>NZ_FONW01000022.1:2500-5453 GCF_900113005.1 Sunxiuqinia elliptica | reverse complement strand
AAGTTCATTGACAATATTGAAAAAGTAGAAAGATAAGGAAGAATTGCGAATTAAGAGTTTATTCCGGGAGTCAGACAAAATTGAGATTACTTTAGGGTAATTTCTAACAATTTTTATTTACAACGAAGAGTTTGATCCTGGCTCAGGATGAACGCTAGCGGGAGGCCTAACACATGCAAGTCGAGGGGTAACATTGTAGCTTGCTACAGATGACGACCGGCGCACGGGTGAGTAACGCGTATGCAACCTGCCTTTGACAGGGGGATAGCCCGGAGAAATCCGGATTAATATCCCATGGTATTTACAGATCGCATGGTTTGTAAATTAAAGATTTTATCGGTCAAAGATGGGCATGCGTGACATTAGCTAGTTGGTAAGGTAACGGCTTACCAAGGCTGCGATGTCTAGGGGTTCTGAGAGGATGATCCCCCACACTGGTACTGAGACACGGACCAGACTCCTACGGGAGGCAGCAGTGAGGAATATTGGTCAATGGGCGCAAGCCTGAACCAGCCATCCCGCGTGAAGGAAGACTGCCCTATGGGTTGTAAACTTCTTTTCTGCACCAAGAATGGTTACTACGTGTAGTGATTTGACGGTAGTGCAGGAATAAGCATCGGCTAACTCCGTGCCAGCAGCCGCGGTAATACGGAGGATGCAAGCGTTATCCGGATTCATTGGGTTTAAAGGGTACGTAGGTGGCCAATTAAGTCAGTGGTGAAATCCTGCCGCTTAACGGTAGAACTGCCATTGAAACTGGTTGGCTTGAGTACAGTTGAGGTAAGCGGAATGTGTAGTGTAGCGGTGAAATGCTTAGATATTACACAGAACCCCGATTGCGAAGGCAGCTTACTAAACTGTAACTGACACTGAGGTACGAAAGCGTGGGGAGCGAACAGGATTAGATACCCTGGTAGTCCACGCTGTAAACGATGCTCACTCGCTGTATGCGATACATTGTATGCGGCCAAGCGAAAGTGATAAGTGAGCCACCTGGGGAGTACGTTGGCAACAGTGAAACTCAAAGGAATTGACGGGGGCCCGCACAAGCGGAGGAACATGTGGTTTAATTCGATGATACGCGAGGAACCTTACCTGGGCTTAAATGCAGATTGACAGACGTCGAAAGATGTTTTTCTTCGGACAGTTTGCAAGGTGCTGCATGGTTGTCGTCAGCTCGTGCCGTGAGGTGTCGGGTTAAGTCCCATAACGAGCGCAACCCTTACCGTTAGTTACCATCAGTTAGGCTGGGGACTCTAGCGGGACTGCCACCGTAAGGTGAGAGGAAGGTGGGGATGACGTCAAATCAGCACGGCCCTTATGTCCAGGGCTACACACGTGTTACAATGGCCAGTACAAAGGGCAGCTACCTGGTGACAGGATGCTAATCTCTAAAGCTGGTCTCAGTTCGGATCGAAGTCTGCAACCCGACTTCGTGAAGCTGGATTCGCTAGTAATCGCGCATCAGCCATGGCGCGGTGAATACGTTCCCGGGCCTTGTACACACCGCCCGTCAAACCATGGAAGCTGGGGGTACCTGAAGTCTGTGACCGCAAGGAGCGGCCTAGGGTAAAACTAGTGACTGGGGTTAAGTCGTAACAAGGTAGCCGTACCGGAAGGTGTGGCTGGAACACCTCCTTTCTGGAGATCTTGGAATAGATAAGGCTTTTAGTAAGCATTTTTTCTTATCACTACTTTTTTAAAAAATATAAGAGCAAAACGCGGAAAGCTGTCAGCTTTAAGGCTTGTAGCTTGAAGTTATAAAAGCTAAAAGAGAAGACAGTCCCGTAGCTCAGCTGGTTAGAGCGCTACACTGATAATGTAGAGGTCCCCAGTTCAAGTCTGGGCGGGACTACTGCCAAAGACAGACAAAAAGATAACAGATAAGAAGATATCAGACCAAAGCACAAGAGAATGTTTTAAGTCTGAAAACTAAAGTCTAAAATCTGAACGTCTAAGAACATGGGGGATTAGCTCAGTTGGCTAGAGCGCTAGATTTGCATTCTAGAGGTCAAGGGTTCGACTCCCTTATTCTCCACCAGGAGCCAGACAGGAAGACATTGGAAAACAGATGTCAGATCAGGAAGGCAAAGAGAAAGAAAAAAGGTCGTAAGACAAAACGTTCAAAAGAAATATTGGAACAATGATACGCCAGGAGGTTTAAGATTCGGTTCGAATCCGGATGTATCAACATTAAGAGGTCTGTAACAGGACTTAGTACTTATGTACTTTGTATCTGGGACTATCTTTAAAGTTCTTTGACATATTGGGAAACAAGAATGTAAATTACATTCAACCTTAAAAGAATCAAGAGAAAGTTATTAAGGGCGCACGGGGGATGCCTAGGCTCTCAGAGGCGATGAAGGACGTGATAAGCTGCGAAAAGTCGCGGGGATCGGCAAATACGAATTGATCCGCGAATCTCCGAATGGGACAACCTGATCGCAAGATCATCCGGCTATGCCGGAAGCTAACCCAGGGAACTGAAACATCTAAGTACCTGGAGGAAGAGAAAACAAAAGTGATTCCGTAAGTAGTGGCGAGCGAACGCGGAACAGCCTAAACCAGTATTGTTTCGGCAATATTGGGGTTGTAGGACCACGATATTCGATAGTACATTAAGTGGAAGTGTTTGGAAAGACACATCAAAGAAGGTGATAATCCTGTACACGTACATTGTATTAAAGATAGTGGTATCCTGAGTAGGGCGGGACACGAGAAATCCTGTCTGAATCTGCCGGGACCATCCGGTAAGGCTAAATACTACTGAGAGACCGATAGTGAACAAGTACCGTGAGGGAAAGGTGAAAAGCACCCTGAACAAGGGAGTGAAAAAGTACCTGAAACCGTGCGCTTACAAGCGGTTGGAGCTTCAATTTATTGGAGTGACAGCGTGCCTTTTGCATAATGAGCCTACGAGTTAGTCGTTACTGGCAAGGTTAAGTTTTTAAGA
>NZ_FONW01000018.1 GCF_900113005.1 Sunxiuqinia elliptica | reverse complement strand
AGGCCTCCCGCTAGCGTTCATCCTGAGCCAGGATCAAACTCTTCGTTGTAAATAAAAATTGTTAGAAATTACCCTAAAGTAATCTCAATTTTGTCTGACTCCCGGAATAAACTCTTAATTCGCAATTCTTCCTTATCTTTCTACTTTTTCAATATTGTCAATGAACTTTCGTTCGCTCTATTTCTTCATCCTGTTTTCGTAAAACCAGCCACAGTACTTTGTGACTCTTTTCCGACCTCGTATGTTTCTTAGAACGCTGCCTCTCAAGCTCCCGGTGTAACCCGTTTGTCTCTCAAAGCGGGTGCAAATATAGGGACCTTTTTCTTTCCCGCAAGCGTTTTGATAATTTATTTTCTGCCTTTTTTTAACCCTTTTTCACATATCCGCTAGAATACAATTACTTACCTACAGATAAAATTTTCACAGAACTTGATTTAAAAAGACAGTAAATATTCATTCCCTCTTTCAAGCCCATTTTATCGCAGGCAGAACGCGTGATTTCAACCAAGACCGAAAAGCCAATATCAACTTGACAAAATACCTTTTTCCCGCGTTCTTTTATAGAAGTAATCTCCCCCGCGAGTTGGTTGCGCGTAGAAATATCATCAACCTGATGTAATGACAAGCTTATATTCCGAGGAGAAATACTTACGATTAACTGATCGCCTATTTCCAACTCCTGATCCACATCAAGCAATAAATAGTTAGACGAAGTCTGTTTTTGGTAATGGTAAGCTTTCATTCCATTGACTTGCTCGATGTGATAAATAGGTAAACGTACTGCGTTTATTTCATCTTCCTGCTGTAATACTGAAGTCGCCAAAGAATCAAAAAGCAATTCATGATACGATCCATTTCCTACAACCTGCCCATTATTCATTATCATTAGCTGGTTGGTCAACATCAATAAATCACAAATATCATGACTTACCACCCAAATCGGCATGTGGTACTTTTGATGAATCTTTATTAAATAAGGAATGATACTTCTACGCAGTCGTTGATCCAGGGACGAAAATGGTTCGTCAAGCATTAAAACCTCAGGAGAACTTAATAGCATACGCCCAATCGCCACCCGCTGCTGCTCTCCGCCGGAACACTGATGTGGTTTCTTATTTAATAGATGCCTAATTTCTAACAGGTCGATAACTTCATTCAAACCGATTGCCGCCCCATCTTCAAAGCCAAACAACAAGTTTTTGCGAATACTCATATGAGGAAACAAACGTCCTTCCTGAAAGACCAATCCCATTTTTCGTTTACGTGCAGGCACCTTTATTTTACACGAACGGTTATAGAACTCGCGTCCCCGAACAATAATCTGCCCATTGTCGGGATGCTCAATCCCTGCCATTATCTTTAACAAGGAAGACTTTCCGGAGCCAGATGGACCGAAAATCCCAACAATACCATCGGGGATGAATGTTTTTACGGCAAGCTGAAAGTTCCCTCGCTGAGAACGAATATCAATATAAACAGGCGCACTCATTAATACAATTCCTTTTTATAACGCCGGTTAACCAATTCGGAGGCCAACATGGCTATAAATGATATGACGATTGACAGAAGCATCAGTCGAAAAGCTTCCGATTCTTTGCCTGGAGTTTGCATGGCCGAAAAAAGAGCCAGCGGAATGGTCCGGGTTTCTCCAAAAATGTTTCCGGCAAAAGTGATGGTTGCCCCAAACTCTCCCAGACTACGTGTAAAACTCAATAAGAATCCACTTAAGATTCCGGGGAAAGCCAAGGGAACGGTTACGGCAAAGAAAATACGCCAACGACTAGCTCCTAAAATCTCGGCAGCATCCTCCAAGCGTTTGTCCACCATTTCGACCGCCTGCTTAACTGCACGAACGGCCAGCGGGAAGGATACAATAATAGAAGCCAGCACCGCTGCATCGAAACTAAAGGCGATGCGGATTCCCAAAGTTTCCAGCCAACTCCCCAACAATCCATTTGTACCAAACATCAGCAACAAGAGATATCCGGTTGTTACCGGCGGCATCACCATGGGGACATGCAAGAAAGCTTCGACAACGGCTTTTCCCCTAAATTCCTTTCGCGCCAACAGCCAACCTGCAAGCACTGCAAAGGGAAGTGACAGGAAAGCACACAACAATGAGACTTTCAATGAAACAGCCAACGCTGACCACTCCACTTCTGTTAATCCTATCGTTAATAATTCACTCAATCTGTTTTAAAAGAATAATTGGTTAGCACTTGTTTCGATTCAGAAGAATAAAGATAGTCGTAAAATTCTTTTGCCAAAGCACCTGATGACACCAGCACCTGGTAATAAGCTACCGGATCATGCATTTCTTCAGGAAACGTATATATAATGTCAACTTTCGTTGATTGCAAGGCATCCGTTTTATAAACGATTCCACAATCGACCTCTCCCAGTTCAACCATCATCAAAGCTGAACGAACATCACGACACAATAATAAGTGTTCTTCCGATTCCACATCAAAAGCTTTTAATACCTGCATGGCATATTTTCCTGCTGGCACGTAACCGGGATCTCCAATGGCGATTCGATTTTTGGGATACATTAATAATACCTCCGGCTTCAAATCTTCCTGGACTTCGGATTTGGGTATTATTAATACCAACTCATTTCGGGCCAGAACTCCGCTCTCCTTTGAATAATTCTTCTCTTCCAGGTAATCCATCCAACTTTTATTGGCAGAAATATACACATCAGCCTGCGCTCCACTTTCAATCTGTCGGGCCAATGTTCCGGAAGCAGCCAGGTTAAGCCGAACCTTCACCTTTTGCTCCTGCTCAAAGCGCTGCGCAATTTCTGTTATCACATCGGTAAAACTAGCCGCTGCAAAAACAGTTATTTCATTGGCCCCCTTTTTCGGTGAATCACCACAACCCGCAAGCATAAAAACTAAAACCACCCAAACGATCTTTCTCATTCGAATAAAAGTAACAGCTTTCAAGAAGACTTCCTAAAGAAGAATGACGACTTAAAAATTAAAACTCCTATATATAATGTATACGTCAACAAATGTCGCCCAAAAGAATACCAATAAGTTTTTTGCTCAATTTATCTCAGAATCCAATACAATTAGTATCTTTTCGGCAAAAGAAATCGACACCATGGGCATGCTCATTTTTTATCTGGTTCTAGCATTAGGAGTATCATTTTTGTGTTCTGTGCTGGAATCTGTCTTGTTATCTGTAAGTTTTTCATTTATCTATTTGAAAGAAGAAGAAGGAAGCCAGTCGGCTAAGATTCTGAAAAATATAAAAAATCAAATCGATCGTCCGTTAGCAGCTATCCTTACTTTAAACACCGTTGCACACACCATTGGTGCTGCTGGTGTAGGTTCTGAAGCTACCAGGTTATTCGGAGAAACCTATTTCGGTATTATCTCAGCCGTACTCACCATTTTGATTTTGGTGCTATCGGAGATTATTCCCAAAACAATTGGTGCTCAATTTTGGAGAGAATTAGCCCTTCCATCAGCCCGGGTTATTCAAGGACTGATTTTCATAACTTACCCGCTGGTACTTCTCAGTGAATTTATTACTCGTGCCATCTCCAAAGGAAAAAGCAAACAGTCAATTAGCCGGGAAGAAGTTGCCATGCTGGCATCATTGGGGCTTGATGAAGGGATTTTCAAGGAAACGGAAAGTAAAATCATCATCAACCTCATTCGTCTTCGCGATATTAAAGTCAAAGATATCATGACTCCAAGGACCGTGATGCTGGCTGCTCCGGAAACCATGACCTTGGCTGAGTTTTTCGGGCAAGAGACCTTCTTTCAATTCTCGCGGATTCCAATTTTTCAGGAAAGTATTGACAAAATAACTGGTTACGTTTTAAAGCAAGATGTTATGGAGAAGTTGGCTGCCGGAGCAAGTGAAGAACCGCTGCTGAATCATAAACGCGAACTGGTTGTGTGCTACGAAAACATTACGGTGCCTGTACTTTTTGAGAAGCTACTCATAAAAAAAGAGCACATTGCACTTGTCATCAATGAGTATGGTGGCACCGAAGGCCTGGTGACCATGGAAGACATTATTGAAACCATTCTTGGATTGGAAATTACTGACGAAAAAGACATCCAGACAGACATGCAGCAACTAGCCCGCGAACGTTGGGCCAAACGCACCAAAGACATGGACATCAAATAAGACAGTTAAGCTAACGCAGATGCCAAGAAAATACGAAGCGATCTGCATCAAAAAACACGAAAGCCAGCCATCGATTTTCTTTCGATAGCTGGCTTTCGCATATTATACCTTCCCGACTTTACCGGGAACTATGCTTAGTCAAAACTTCTGGATGTTTTATTCACCCGAAGTTTGAGTTTGCTTTCTCCTTCAACAAACAACTCTACAACATAGCGTCCGTCTTTAAATTCGGAAAAATCAATATCAAAAGTTTTATGCTCCACTTGTTTGAATGGAATCGTCTTCATCAAATCGCCATCTGCCAAAATATGGATCTCGCCATCTGAAGGCTTTTCGGCATCCACCATCAATTCAGTTTTCGACTTAAACATACGCGGATGAAGAATAAACAGTTCCTGTTCTACGTTTTCGTCAATGCGAGGTGTTTTCGAAGTTGTAAAATCCAGCTTTTCCCCAACTCCACAATCGCTTTCGAAACGATGCAACACCTGACCATCCAAATCCGACAAGTACATGTAGCCATAACCTTGCTTAGGCATAAACCAAAATTCCAATCCGTTATGAGCGGTGTCCTGCAAAGCCAAGCGATATTTACCCTCAGCCAAAACCAAAGTGTCCCGATACAAGGTATTTGCTTCCGACTGTTCCGGAGTACGTTCAAAAACAACGTCCTGTTGTTCATTAATTACGCGAATGGTATTGTCGCCAGGGGCATTATTCGATTTATACGTCAGCACCATTGTCTCCGGCATTTCTTTTGGAGAAACAAACGCAGCCTGCCGGCTGTTGTCTGCATCCCATTCATCCGTTTCGCCATTCGCCAAACTAACTTCCACTGAAAAAACATTTTCACCAAAGTTAAAACCAATTACTCCTGGCAACACAATCACCTGCTCCTCATAAAAACCAAGTTCTCCGGTCCAGGTAAAAGTTTTAAAATCGAAACCTTCGGTACCGTAAACAATATCCAAGGCCTGAATAGGCTCACTTCCCAGGTTACGCACCACAATGCGCGGCTCAAAGCAAGAAGGATTCAAGCGATTGAGCTCAACCGATTTGTTCGGCACCAGGATTTCTTCAATGGCTACATCGTTTTTACTGTTTGGCTGGTTGTATTGAAACAACATGGCCTGAATCGATTCGTTGGCCTGTACATTTTTTTGAGCGGTATAAGGCTCCAGCTCCAAATCAATGGTGTGCGTTGGCTTGGTAATTGGGAAATCAATCAAGTCAGCTTTCTGCAAATCGCCCGGACACCAATAAGCCCGGTCAAAAATCCAGGTACCGCCCTGAGGATAAAGAGCATTGTCAGCACACTCTTTCCACATATCACGGCGATCAATCACCGCTCCATCTACAACCACTTCGCGCCAACGGCTACAAAACTCGCTGCAACCTCTTGGGCGATCCATGCCGTGCCCCGTATGCTGAATCCGTAAACGTCCCAACTTAGCCTCCGGAGCCATTTCCATTTCCACAGGTGCCAAAGATGCTGTAATTGGCTTGGTGCTATCTCCGTATGCATAGTTTCCGGCAAACACTTTATCGTACTGAACCATTTCAGCGACAGGTTTACCAACATTCACTTCGAAATCAATCGTCAAATCCCAACCAACATCCTTGCTTTCGTAGCCCGAATGCATGTATTCAACTTCAACGCTGTCGCGCAGCAAACTGGCAAAGTCAGTCACATCAACCCGCCATTTCCATTCCCAGTCTTTCTTAAAGTTACTTCCGTAAGGCGTTAGCATCCGACCAATTTCCAGGTTAAGCGAATCGCCATGCACTCCACCAACCCGACGAATGGTAATGTGATCCAAGTAATCCCAGTGTGCAATGTTGATGGAATCGGGATGCCCCAAAGTCACATCCATAAACACACGTCTAACGGGTTCATCTTTCCCCGGAAAGACGGCCCAATTTTTAAAATAATTGCTTCCACTTGAACTACAAGTAATCGTTTCGTGGTTGTGAGAGGTTACAATAACCGTTTTGGGTTCAATTTTCGGAGTACAACTAACCAAAGCGATTAATCCCACATAAAGCAAAAAGCGATAGAACATATTCTTCTGTTTTTATAGGTGATTTAAAGGTTAGCTGATCTCAGCACCCTGCTTTTCAGCTAACCGTTTTTAATTATTTCCGATCTTCAGCTATTTCGAACTGAAGTACCCAAGCATAACCAGCCGGCGGATTCTTCCGTAACTTTTCAGGAATCTGCACCAACATGCCATTTCCAGATTTTTTCCAACTCAATGATTTTCCATCCCCAAGCAAACTTACTTTTGCCCCTCTCTTTGGCTGGAAAGAGTTCACATAGATCTCTGCAGGTAATTGTTTTTGGCCTTCATCAGCCAGGTAGATTGCATTAATGGTATTGGAGTCTTTTTTACGGGTGAAGCAAATATTGGCTTCTTTATACGGAGCAATCGCCCGTGTACTGTAAATGGCTTCACCATTCACTTGAATCCATTCGCCCATGGCTTCCAACAACTGATAAGCTTCATCGTGCCACGTTCCATCAGGCCCCGGAGCAATGTTATAAAGTAAGTTTCCACCTTTAGCCACAATATCAACCAACATGTGAATGGCTTTTCTCGGACTCATGTATTGTGCATCGGGCACATAAGACCAACCACCGCCAGCAATAATGCATGACTCCCATGGAAATGGCAAGGCTTCTTCCGGCACTTTATTTTCAGGAGTCAGGTAGTTTTGATTTTTTCCCTCTACTGCACGGTCCACCACAATTAGCCCGGGTTGTTTTTTACGCGCCTTTTCAACAAGCTCATCCATTTTGATGTCTTGATTCACGGCAAACGACTTCAAAAAACCAGAGGAAGTTCCCATGCCTTTTCGAATCAAAGAATGCTGCATTTCTTCTTTTGAAGACTTTGCCACCCAACCGCCATCGAGCCATAAAATATCAATCTTACCATAATCGGTCATCAGCTCCAAAATTTGATTGTGTGTGAAATCAACAAACTTCTGCCATTTTTCAGGATAGGCTTCCGGATCGTAGTTCACATTCCGGTTGAACGGAGGAAAGTACGGATCCCAATAGTAATCAGAATGCCAGTCAGGTTTTGAGAAATAGGCTCCAGCCCATAGCCCTTCATTCCTGAAGGCATCAAAAATTTCTTTCGTAATGTTGGCTTTTGGATTGGTATGAAATGCGCATGCCTCATCGGTCACTTTATAATCGGTGTATTTTGAATCAAACATGCAAAAGCCATCATGGTGCTTGGTCGTAAAAACCAAATACTTCATTCCGGCATCACTTGCTGCCTTAGCCCACTTCTCCGGATTAAAGTCAACTGGATTGAAGGAATTCTTCAGTCCTTCGTATTCCTTCACATACTCATAGTAATTCTCTGGATTATTCCCTTTTTTGCGTTGGCACCAGCCATAGTCTTCCGGACAAATTGACCAGGATTCCACAATCCCCCACTGGCTGTATGCTCCCCAGTGCATCAAGAGACCAAATTTTAAATCCTGCCATTGATTCAATTTCTCATTCACCAAAGGATCATCCTCGGGGTAATACTTTTGCCCTTCAAACTCGTGAACCATCTGAGCTGAGGCGCTCAGAACCAAAAAAGTGAAACACAGATTCGTCAGTAGTTTTTTCATGATAAAAAAATTAGTTGGTTATATCAGTTAAAAATGATTTGGGTAGTTCAGCAATAAACCGCTGGAATTATTATCTGTCAACCATTGAATTACAAATTTTAAAATATTTTCTCAATAACTCATATCTTTTATATTTTTTTTCTAAAGATACTTCTTTCTGCCCTGCTTTCACGAATAGTAAAGACACAATAATGACGCATAAACCCGGCCAAGCTTTTCGCTGACCGGGTTTCATTAGCATACGATTACCTTAATTACTTTTTCTTAAGCGTTAAAGAAACCGTTTTTTCAATTTCTCCACTTACATAGATAATTTGAGGCATATTTCCTGTGTCATAGGTTTCTCCGCCAACTTCAACGGTAGCTCCGATATAGTAATTACCTTCCTCAACATCATAAAAGGCAAAGTTACCCGCATTATCGGTTGTTGTCTCCCTCACAAAGTCTGTATTATCATTATACAGTTTTACGGTAATTCCGGCAACAACACTACCATCATCCGTTCCGGCAGTTCCAATAATTGTGCCTTCGTCTGACTTGCTACAAGCAACTGCCATCATCAAGACCAAGCATATATAAAGAATTTTTTTCATGATAATTCAAATTTAAAGTTTAGCGCTTTATTCTAAAACATTTTTCCATTTCTCTGTTCTGCCAGTAAACCAAACAGGAAGATCAGGATTGTTATGTCCACTAATCTGAGCCCATGCTTCGGGATCTGATCCCTGAACACTACCAGGATAAGTCATCCTTTCCTTCCACTGAAATACTTCATAAGGAGATGCTGGATTGGTTCCTAAATATTTGATTAAACGTCTTGCCGAAGTGTATGGCGTTTCCCAGTTCAAAAAGTTATAATGTAGTTGTAACTGATTGAAAATTGCCTGCACTTTCTCCTGATCATTTAAAGCATCAAAACGTTGTGCTTCATTTTCAGCATAAACACTTGCATCATATTCCATTTCAGGTTTATCAGCCTGAATTCGCGTATCTTCAGAGTTTGAAGGAAAACTAGGAACCGTTGACCTTGAATACTGATTTGAATTATTCAGCTCGTACCAATATTTGCAAGACAATTCAATGGCTTTCTTATAATGTTCTCTCGCTGAACCGTTCACCGTTCCAAATCCTCTAACCGCTGCTTCAGCTAAAGAAAGCTCTGTTTCAACAGCATGAAGTGTTGGGTACCTCAAATCAAAGTTGAATTGAGGGCGAACATTAAATTCAGAAACCAGATTATCGTCGGTTCCGACACTCCTAATATCTTCATATCGTCCTACGATATTACGTAATGAATTAAGCAAAAATGCTTCTCGCTTAGTCAAATCGTTTTTGGCTTCTTCATTCAACGTAATCACCTCATCGTCTTCATCACCATATTGGAATGTTACAATTGAAATGTCTGTCAAAATTGGATCATTGATATAGTAAGCACGTAAACTCTTATTCATATAACTATTCGGATCAGTTCCAAAATCCCATTTTACATCATTGCCAATATAACGTCCCAAGACATCCTTTGAAAATATGTAAGCAACACGTGGATCAACAGTACCATCCAATAGTCCGCTTGCTGAATTATCTCCTTCAAAGTAGTACAGTGTTTCTCCATTCATTTCCACACTCTTCTCTACTGGCATACAGTGCATGACATCCTCGATAAACTTCTTCGGAGCCCGACACTCATCAATACGCTCTCTAAAAGCACGGGTAATCCCCAACTCTACTTGCAAACGATGAGGCTCAACAATGGCGATATCGGCTAAACCAGCAACATCATCATATTCTGAGAATAGCGGTTTTCCATTCAACTCAGAAAGAACGGTTTGAGTTAAATCAGGCATCACTTCACTAACAGTCATCGCAAAACGTAGTCGCAAGGAATTAATATACTTTTCCCATTGTGCCAGGTCTCCATTAAAAATCACATCCTGATTTCCAAAAGCTGATTGTTCTGAATCAGATAATTCGAGGTTGGCAATAAACTCTGAGGCCTCCTTCAATTCTTCAATCAATTTTGGATAAATCTCATCTTGACCAATATACTGCGCCTTATCATCAGTCAGGGCACCTGCAGATCCTGTTTCAATATAAGGAACAACGTCGTACATATCGATTGCTCGTTGATAACCGTACGCTTTCAATACATGAAGGAGCTTCATAAATAAGTTATCCAAATTGGTGCGTTCAGCTTCAGGAATATTGTTGTATTCCACCTGTCCCCACAGCACCTGCTTAATCCAATCGTTGTTAATTTTATTGAAAACAGTGTTGTTAAAACCATTTGTTCCCCAGTCGTGCTCAACATCATACAATTGGTAAGATACACCGAGTGCGTTCATGGTATAATAAATCTGAGTTCCGGTTCCCATAATTCGCGAACCGCTCCGCATTTGGTGGTATGAGGCTCCATATTCACCCCGTAAAAAGAATCCCCGGGTAAGTTGCGAAGTAAAATATCCAGCAATAATACTTACCCCCGAGTTATTTGCCTGTTCTTTCGAGAATCCATCCGGATCTTGATACAGCCTTTCCAACTCATCCTGGCATGCAACCGATGAGAATAGTAGCAATACTGCCAGTGCTGATTTTATAATTGTATTTTTCATTTGTAAGCCTTTTAAAATTATAATTTAACTTTTAGCGACATACCAATAGACCGCTGAGCAGGAAGCGCAGTGGTTCCGTATGAACTATCATTCCATCCTGTTCCATTTGAAGATTCAGGAATTGTGTTGGGTGCATCTTTATACAGATAGGCAACATTGTTCGCAAAAACGGAAACCGTCAAGCCATTAACACCGATCTTTTGCGTTAATTTTATTGGTAAAGTATAATCCAAAGCAATGTTTCTTAAAGCAATGTAATCACTTTTGAAAAGCCGATCTTCCGGGAAGAAACCATTGGAGAAATACGATTCGCCATAATAATCTTCAGCAGCAACAACCTTATCATTAGTCTCTCCATTGGGCAAAACACCATCCAGCAAAACACCATCATAATAAGTTGCACCTCCTGATGGATGTTCTCCTTTTACTTTTGTACCGGTTTCATCTAGGTGGTATGCAATACCTCCACTAGCCTGATCACGATAAGCTAAACTCTCTTTAAGCACTCCAGCTGCCATCATGTAGGTTTCTCCTTCTGAAATAAAGAACGCACCAAAAGAATAGTCCATATTAGCGATCAAACGCAGGTTTTTATAACTAAAAGAGGTGAACAAACCTCCGGTTACATCAGGGATCAACTTACCCACCATCTTGGTACTGCTAGAAGCATAGTTATATGAAGCCCCGTTACTAGAAACAACCCGCTGTCCATTTTTCGGATCATTAGGATCGGAAGGATTGATATAATGCTGCCAACCTTTTTGCTGATAGATCAAACCATACTCACCGCCAACCTCAGCAACAGCATTTAGCCCATTCGTACCCCATAAAGACAATGAAGTTAGTCCACCACCCAATTCTTTCACTTTCGTTTTGCTGGAAGCAAAGGTTAGGTCAACATTCCATTTGAAATCACGCGTATGAATTGGTTTTGTTTTAATCGCCAATTCCCATCCTGTGTTCTCCACATTAGCTGCATTCATTCTAATTTTAGATACTCCTAATCCTGGAGGTGCAGCCACCGCCATAATCTGATCGTAGGTATTGGATGTATAGAAAGAAAAGTCTACACCGATGCGTTGATTTTTAAACATATAAGCCTCCAGTCCCACTTCAAACTCCCGTTTCCTTTCTGGCTTTAGGTTTGGCTTGAAATTCTCATCCATTGGAGGTAGTTCTCCGGGAGGAGCTAAAATATACCCAGAGCCTGAGGCTGATACTTCATAGTTTACATTACTAAAATAGCGAGGGCCCGGACGACCAACATCTGCCCAAGATGCTCTTAGTTTAGCAAACTCAACCCAATACGGAAGTTCCAAACTATTCGATGCAATCCAAGTTGCACTAAGCCCTGGATAAAAGTAACTATTGTTATCTACAGGTAAGATTGAAGACCAGTCTTGTCGTGCTTGAGCTTCAACGTACACTTGATCATTCCATGCTCCCTGTACCGATCCCAATACACTATAAAGAATATCTTCCTCATTATTATTTACATACTGAGGCTGAACACCAGAAGGTAAATTAGAAAAAGAAAAGAAATTTGGGATAACCATTCCCCCCACAACTTCTGCTCCTTTTTGCTCCAGGTAGTTATGACGGATAACTCCTCCTACAAACCCCGATATATTGACCTCTGATACATTGGTATCAAAATTGAACATTCCCTGTCCATAGCTTTTTCTAATTTGTCTGGAAACATCCCGATAAATGGAACCACTACCAGGACCTGCTAAAGACGGATCTCGCAGTTTTCCTCGATAAATACTTCTTTCGTTTGTATTATCAAGTCCCCCCATGATTGTTGCTCCAAAGGTTTTACTTAGTTTGACATCAAGTGTCAACGACTGAATGTTGTGGATTCGGTCATTCACCGACTCATCCTGACTCCAATCCCACAAAGAACCTACGATAGAGGAACGACCTGTAGAAATGAAATACTGTAAATCCGGGTTTGAGAAATAGTTGTACCCATCTTCGGTTACCAAATATTGTTCAAGCAAATCGACATCAATATCAGCACTATAGGCTCCCAATGAAGAACGCGCTCCCTGCGCATCAAATGAATTTGCACTTGAACCATTCTGATTTTTTGACACATAATAGTTCCCTGCATATTTTACCGTAATATAATCATTGATATCGTAGGTTGAATTAATACTGAACGTATTCCGATCATACTCACCACCTGGTGTTGTCGGTGTTAGCTGCATATTTGTATATGAAAAACGCATAGAACCTTTATCCCCACCGGAGCTTAAGGCAACATTTGTTGTATTTTGTCTTCCCTGCTGGAACAATTGCTCATAGATTGTTTTATTCTGAGCGACCCAAGGACGCGTACTTCCGTCCCACCAAACCAAAGAAACATTGGGATCAAACTTAGGCCCAAATGCACCTCCACTATAATCCAAAGCACGTTGCCCTTCATCATCCAAGTAATAGCCCTGATCATCTGTTTGTGTATTGCTCGGACTCCTACCAGTACCATACTGATCTTGTAAGTCAGGCATAAAAGCGATGTTATCCCACGATGTGGTAAAAGATGCCGAAACCCCGAGTCCTTGTCCTCTGGCTCCACTTTTCGTTGTAATCAAAACAACTCCGTTGGCACCTTCACTACCATATAGCACCGATGCTTTTGCCCCTTTCAGAATCTCAAAAGAGGCGATATCATCCGGGTTGATATCATTAATCCCTGTACCATTATCTCGTCCACTACGATTGTTGTATCCAATCCCCGTGTTTTCATCATGAATTGGAACACCATCAACAACAATCAAAGGCCTTGTCGAAGAATTTGCATCAAACGAAACGGCATTACGAATGTTAATTTTCATACCTCCAGTTGGCCCGGTTGCCGTTGCTGCAACTTGAACTCCGGCAGCGCTACCATACAATGACTGAAGTGCATTCGTTGGAGTACCACTGGCCAAAATCCTTTCAGAGCTCACTTTAGAAACCGCATATCCTAATGCTTTTGCTTCCTTTTTAATACCCAAAGCGGTTACCACCACTTCGTCAATTCCAATTTCCTCAGCATCCATCTGAACGTCAATAGATTCACGACCATCGACCCGAATCTCTTTGGTAGTCATCCCTACAAAAGAGAAAGCAAGCACGGCATCCATCGAAACCTGAAGAGTGTACCTTCCCTCCATGTCAGTAACCGTTCCGTTAGTCGTTCCTTTTTCCAGGACTGTAACTCCGGGGATCTCACCCCCGTCCACATCCCTTACTGTACCACTCACGCTCATTTGCGCATGAGTCTGCCCGATTAGCAAAAGAGCCAAACAGACTGTACTCATAAATGTTAAGATAATTTTTCTCATAAAATAAAGATTTAGATTAATTTGTGCAGTTGAACTACACATGTTAAGACTAAGTTTTGACTTGTACAGATTTATAGTTAGACCGAATAGATTCTTGATTAAATAGATAATTATAGAACATCGCAGTGACCCCAAGCAAACCAGACCCATCACTATGTGTCGAGATTTTGACCTCAGCTTGCTGGCTTATATTTTCGAGGCAATAGCGATTAAGTGTTTGTTGAATTGGAATCAGCACATACTGATTGGCCTTTGCCAAATCTCCACTTAAAACAATAACCTCGGGATTCAGTAATTGAATTAAAATCGCCAATCCTTTTCCCATTCCAAAGCCAATTTTGCTTAAAAGTGAAATGGCAAATTCATCCCCTCTCTTCGCCGCTTTAATAATATCTTCAGGAGTGATTTCCTGGATGTTCTCAGTAAACTTTCTTGTTAACTGTGATACCTTATCTTGTTGAATTCCCTCTTTCGCCATTCTAACCAAAGCTGTTGCAGAAGCAATCGTTTCCAAACAGCCCCGCTTACCACAGATACACAAATCGCCCCCTTCTTCTAGTTTGATATGGCTAAACTCACCCGCAAAACCGGTGGCCCCACTGAAGCATTTTCCGTTGAGAATCATTCCAAGTCCAAGTCCCCAGCTCCAATTTACAACCAAAGCATTCTCTACTTCCTTGGCATCACCAAACATATACTCCCCATAAGCTTGACTTCTCGCATCGTTCTCAATAAGCACCTCTTTTTCAAAGCGATTTTCAAGTCGTTCCTTTATATGATTATTCTCCGAATTCTTGATCGTGTAGTTGATCCCCTTTTCAGCATCTACTAAACCCGGCATACCAACAGCCACACCTATAATGTGCTCGTATTGAATTTGTGATTCGTCCAGCAACACCTTTGCTGCATCAAAGAGTTTATCTTCTAAATCCGGATCATCAATCTCGGTTTCAACAAGTAGGGTTCTGGTAACTTGATCATGTCGGGGATTAAATATGGTCACTTTAGAATGAAAGCGCCCCATTTCGCAAGCAATAACAAAAAGCGTATTCTCAATCAATCCAAAAAGTGCTGGCTTTCGTCCGCCATTTGACTCACCCAGCCCGTACGATTTTACATACCCTTCTTTTATCAGCTCTTCAATGAGGTTTCGCATGGTAGGATTACTGACCCCAACAGAAAAGCTTAAATCTGCCGCAGACATAATCTCTGAAGCATACAGCATTTTTAAAACTTCCTTTTTAAGACGGTATTTTTTCAATTCACTACCAAGGAGTTCAGTTACGTTAGTTTTTTTTAGTAGAACCATTTTGTTCAGTAAATAATTCCCATTGAGAAACAAGTTCTATAGATTTATTGAATTAAACACAACACTTTTACTTTTTTTTTCAAAAGTATGTTATACAATACATTTCACTCACAACCAGCCACATACGCACTAAACAATAATATAACGCACGATAAATCATTGGTGTTTTATCCAAGAACAGTTAAACGGCGTATTGCAGCCAATCTACCCTTTTAAACTTTATTAACTATTTTTAACATATCGTTATTCAAACTGCCTTGAACTAGGATTTATCCTTCATCTCTTCCTATTTCTTTGAATTCAAATTCACAAAAAATTAACACCATACAAACACTTGTACATCAAGACCTTAGCTCCCTACGCAAAATGATTAAAGATTCTTTAACTAGTTTTAGTTGATAATATCAACTAACTAAAATTAGCTTTGCAAAAAATAAAAACTAGTCATGCAAACGGAAAAACCACTCGGTTATTTACTGGGAAAAACAATGCGAATCTTCAAAAGCAAGCTATCTGAGAAATTTAGACAACAAAAGATCGATCTAACTTTTGATTTGGTTGTTATCCTTTTTGAAATAGGCGATAAAGAAGACATGACTCAACAGGATTTATCCGAGATCATCATCAGAGACAAATCGGCTATTCTGAGGCAAGTAAACACTTTAATTGATAAACGTTATTTGGTTCGTCTCCCGGATAAATTAGATAAACGAAAAAAAAATCTGATTTTAACTCATAAAGGTTACCAAGTGCTAACTCAAGCAAGAGCAACAGGGATATCTCTTTCCAATGAGCTGCTTCAAGGAGTTACTGATGAAGAGTTTCTCACCTTTTTCCGGGTTTTAAACAAGATTCGAGAAAATAGCGAAGGCAGTAATATACCAAATAGTTGACAACAACAACCATTAGCAATAAACAACAAAAACTAAGACAGAAACAATTATGCATTTAAGAAATTTGACATTCATTTTTGCGCTGTTTGTAGCATCATCATGCTCAAACTCACAAGGAGAAGGAGGCCCGGGAAGTGCCGGGCAGGTAAAAGAATACCAAGTAATGACCGTTGAGTCCCACCCTGTAACGCTCGACAAACATTATCCGGCAACCTTACAAGGAAAGCAAACCGTTGAGATCCGCCCCAGGGTAGCAGGTTATATCGAAGAAATTTTAGTTGACGAAGGAGCATCCGTCAAAAAAGGACAAGTGTTATTCCGACTAAATGCCAACGACCTTCAAGCCACCGTGCGCTCAGCTGAAGCTCAAGTAAAAGTTGCTGAAGCTCAAATTGTCGCAGCGCAAATCACCTTAAAAAAGACCAAACCGCTGGTAGAAAAGAACATTGTAAGTTCGTTTGAATTGGAGTCGGCAGAATCAGCATTGCAGGCCAAAGAAGCTCAGCTTGCTCAGGCAAAAGCCAATCTGGCAAATGCTAAAGCCAACCTGCAATACACAAGAATAACCAGCCCCACAGATGGGATTATAGGAACTTTCCCCTACCGCGTTGGAAGTTTAGTAAGCAGTGCCATTGCACAACCACTAACAACCGTTTCAAACACCCAGGAAATGTATGCCTACTTTTCGATGAATGAAAAAGACTTTCTGCAGCTCACCAATGAACTGGAAGGAGACAACCTGCAGCAAAAGTTTGGACAAATGGCCGATGTTTCATTAGTCCTTGCTGATAACTCGGTCTACTCACAAACAGGAAACATTCAAACTGCAAGTGGTTTGGTTGATATCGCTACCGGTGCTGTTAACATACGTGCAACCTTCCCCAACACAAATGCCATCTTAAGAAACGGAAGTAGCGGAACGGTACGTATTCATCAGCATCTTAATTCGGCTTTACTGATTCCTCAAAAAGCCACATTTGAATTACAAGGAAGACATTTTGTATACACTGTTAGCAATGACAATCAGGCAAAAACAACGCCCATAGAAGTTATCGTCGGAAACCTGAAAGATAATTACATTGTAACCTCTGGCCTGGCAAAAGGAGATAAGGTAGTCGTTGAAGGAATTGCGGGACTAAGAGACAATACCCCAATTAAACCGAAACTGGTAAAACTTGATCTTCAAGCTGAAGCGAATAACTCTTCCAACTAGTTAAACCAGAAAATTAGCGACAAATCATGTTTAGAAAATTTATAGAAAGACCGATTCTTTCATCGGTCATATCCATTATTATCGTTATTCTGGGAGTTCTGGGAATTATTAGTCTTCCCATCGAGCAATACCCGGATATTGCCCCTCCAACCATCCGTGTTTCGGCCAACTATACCGGAGCCAATGCCGAAACCGTATTGAAAAGTGTGGTCACCCCGCTGGAAGAGCAGATTAACGGTGTTGAAGACATGACCTACATGACATCAACGGCCAGTAACGACGGTTCGGCAACCATTCAGGTTTACTTTAAACAAGGAACCGATGCGGATATGGCTGCTGTAAACGTTCAAAACCGGGTAGCTCGAGCCACTGCCCTACTTCCTTCGGAGGTAACAAGGGCCGGAGTTATCACGGCAAAGCGGCAAAACAGTATGTTGATGGTTTTCTCATTATACAACGAAGATGGCCAGTACGATGAGACCTTCCTGCAAAACTATAGCCGGATCAATGTTATCCCGCAAATCCAGCGGATCAACGGGGTAGGTGAAGCGATGGTTTTTGGTGCCAAAGATTATTCCATGCGAATTTGGTTAAAGCCAGACGTTATGGCCGCCTACAACTTGGTTCCAAC
Organism: Sunxiuqinia elliptica; assembly: GCF_900113005.1. Classification (GTDB taxonomy): domain Bacteria; phylum Bacteroidota; class Bacteroidia; order Bacteroidales; family Prolixibacteraceae; genus Sunxiuqinia; species Sunxiuqinia elliptica. The sequence goes on along the minus strand of NZ_FONW01000018.1, from coordinate 56,662 downwards.
CGATGTTATTGCTGCACTGAATGAGCAAAACCTCGAAGCAGCTCCCGGCCGTCTGGGAGAACAAAATAACCAGTCGTTTGAGTATGTCTTGAAGTACAAAGGAAAGCTGACTCAACCCGAAGAATTTGAAGACATCATTATTAAAGCAGACCAAGACGGTAATATTTTACGGTTAACTGATATTGCCCGAATCGAATTGGGAGCACTTAATTATTCCATTTCAACTTCAACACAAGGGAGCCCGGGAATTGCCATGGCAGTCTTCCAATCAGCAGGGTCCAATGCCCGCGAAGTAATTATTGAAGCCAAAGAGGTCTTGGAAGAAGCATCAAAATCGTTCCCTCCCGGAATTACCTATGAAATCCTGATGGATGCCAACCAGTTTTTGGACAGCTCCATTGAAAAAGTAATTCACACGCTGATTGAAGCCTTCATTCTGGTATTCATCGTTGTGTTTGTCTTCCTACAGAATTTTAGAGCGACGCTGATCCCTGCAATATCGGTTCCAGTAGCGATTGTTGGTACCTTCTTTTTCCTAAATATTTTTGGATTTACCATCAACTTGCTTACCCTTTTTGCACTCATCCTGGCCATTGGAATTGTGGTAGATGATGCCATTGTTGTTGTTGAAGCCGTCCATGCCAAGCTGGACAAAGGAGCCAAAAATGCCAAAGAAGCTGCTGTTTCAGCGATGAATGAAATCTCTACAGCAATTGTTTCAATTACCTTGGTGATGTCAGCAGTGTTTGTTCCTGTAGCATTTATTACCGGAACAACCGGTGTTTTCTATAAGCAGTTTGGGATTACCCTGGCCATATCCATTATCCTTTCGGCCATCAACGCCCTAACGCTTAGCCCGGCACTTTGTGCTATCTTCCTGAAACCACATCAACACGATCCAGAGAAAAAGCAAAGCTATCTGCAACGTTTTTATACGTCATTCAACGTGGCTTTTGATGCGATGACCAATAAATACAAGCACACGACAAGCTTCCTGATGAAAAAAAGGTGGATCTCGCCTGTGCTAATCATTGCATTTTCCGGAGCACTCTACTTCTTGATGAAAACAACCCCAACAGGATTTGTTCCTGCAGAAGACACCGGACGTATGTTTGTTGACATCAGTCTGCCTCCTGCAACATCCATGGAGGAAACTCGGAGGATTGCCAACCAAGTTGATGCAATCTTGGCCAACACTCCCGAAGTTGAAAGCCGATCAACCGTTGTTGGAATGTCCCTGATTAGTGGACGTGGTAGTTCCTACGGAATGGTAATCTGTAACCTGAAACCTTTTGAAGAGCGAGAAGATGAAGGAGAAGACCTCAACAGTGTAATTGGGAAACTCTATGGTGCAACCTCACAAATCAAAGATGCCCGAATCATCATTTTTACACCTCCAATGGTTCCTGGATTTAGTATCTCTGGTGGAATTGAGCTCAAGCTTGAAGATAAAACCGGAGGTGATATCAAGAAGTTTGAGGAGATTTCCAAAAACTTTTTGGGAAAACTTAATCAGCGTCCAGAAGTTCAGTATGCCACCACTTCATTCAACACCAACTTTCCACAATACCAGGTTGATGTGAATGTGGCTCGTTGCAAGCAGTCTGGCATTCCAGTCAACTCGGTCTTAACAACACTGCAAGGTTATATTGGAGGCTACTATGCATCCGACTTCAACCGCTTTGGTAAACAATACCGGATTATGGTTCAGTCAGAGGCTAACTACCGGGGAAATCCGGAAGACCTCAACAACATCTATATCCGGACACCCTCTGGAGAGATGGCACCAATTACGGAGTTCATCAACCTAAAACGGGTTTATGGTCCAGAAAACATTACGCGCTTTAACATGTATACCTCGATCGATGTTAATGGAGCTCCAAACCCCGGCTACAGTACCGGTGATGCAATTTTAGCGGTACAGGAAGTAGCAGCAGAAACCCTTCCAACCGGCTATGGTTATGAGTTTTCCGGACTTACCAGAGAAGAATTAAAGTCTGGGAACCAATCCATCATCATCTTTATTTTGAGTTTGATTTTCGTGTACTTCTTGCTGGCAGCTCAGTACGAAAGTTTCCTATTGCCGTTATCAATCATCTTTTCATTACCGATTGGTATTGCCGGATCGTTCATCTTTGCCCGTATTATGGGTGTTGAGAACAACATCTACCTGCAAATCTCTTTAATCATGTTGATTGGTTTGCTGGCAAAAAATGCCATTCTGATAGTTGAGTTTGCATTGCAACGACGCCAGGCAGGCATGAGCATTGTTCAATCGGCCATTGAAGGGGCGACCGCACGTTTACGTCCGATCCTGATGACCTCATTTGCATTCATCTTTGGACTAATTCCATTGGTGTTGGCAACAGGTGTTGGAGCCAACGGAAACCGCTCCATTGGTGTGGGTGCTGTAGGTGGAATGTTAATTGGAACCATGATCGGAATCCTGGTTATTCCATCCATGTACGTGCTGTTCCAAACGCTACAGGAAAAGGTTAAGAAACCTGAAATCAAGGAAATTTCAGAATTAAACAGTTTTGAATAAGCCGGCAAAAAAGAAAATGATTATGAAGATACATTCATTCAAACAAATACTACTGCTGATTGGAACTTCGGCTCTGTTGTTCTCTTGTGGAACATCACGCCAATTTCAACGATCAACAGTCGAAACAGAAGGGTTGTACGGAGCCGTAGAAAATACGGACTCAACCACCATCGCAACACAGCCATGGGAGGAACTTTTTACAGACCCTTTTCTGAAAAATTCAATTACTGAAGGACTTGCCAATAATCCGGACATGCAGATTGCTGTGCAACGAGTACTCGAAGCAGAAGCTTATTTAACACAAGGGAAAGCCGCTTTACTTCCGGGAGTTTCAGCCAGAGCATCGCAGAATTACACACGCAATCCTGAGTCAGTTTACCCTAACGGACCTCGCGATGTTACCTCATACCAGCTGGGACTTGAAGCCAGTTGGGAAATTGATATCTGGGGAAAACTGCGAAGCTCAAAGCGTGCTGCCTACGCCAACCTGTTGGCAACTGATGCCGGGCAAAAAGCAGTTCAAACGCGCTTGATTTCAACAATAGCCATGTATTATTACCAGCTTGCAGCACTCGATGCAAAACTGGAAATAACCAAGCAAACGGTTGCCAATAACATTGACTTAGTTGAAACAATGAAAGTTCTGAAAGAAAGCGGACTCGTAACAGGAGCTGCCATTGTGCAAAGTGAAGCAGCCCGTTATGCCGCTGAAGTAACTTTACCCGACTTGGATCAACAAATCAGGGAAACAGAGAATGCACTGTCCTCACTACTGGGAAGAGTGCCTGGCCCCGTTGAACGCGGTTCGTTAAGTGAGCAAGAAATCAATAGCACATTGGCTGCCGGTATTCCTGCTCAACTGTTGGATAATCGTCCAGATGTTATGCAAGCTGAATTCCAGGTTATGCAGGCTTACGAATTAACAAACAATGCCCGGGCTTATTTCTATCCTTCGTTAACCCTTACGGCTTCATCGGGATTTGGGGCTACCGAGTTAGATGAACTATTGGATCCTTCATCTTTTGCAGCCAACGTTATTGGCGGTTTGGCGGCTCCCATCTTTCAAAAAAAAGCCAATGTGACTCGCTTGAAGGTAGCGGAAACCAAACAGGAAGCTGCTCTCCAAAATTTGAAGAGCACGTTGCTACAGGCCGGGCAAGAAGTTAACAACGCACTTAGCCTGTACGACAACTCGGAAAAGAAAATGGTTTTGCGGGACTCACAACTCGAGGCGCTCAAAAAATCGGTTGAATACACCCAGGAATTGCTCAGCTTTGGCTCGGCAACCTATACGGAGGTGTTGAATGCACAACAAAGTTTACTTGGTGCACAACTTAGCCAAGTAAACGACCAGATACAGCAACTCACTGCAGTTGTTTCACTATACCGGGCACTGGGAGGTGGCTGGAGATAGTTTCAAGTATTGCAAAAAAACGGAAGCAGTTACGCTTCCGTTTTTTTTATTTTTTCCACACGGCAATAAAGAGTAATACCCAGCCGGCGATAAAGCTTAAACCTCCCAAAGGGGTAATTGCTCCAAGCCAACGAACTCCGGTTATGGCCAACGTGTATAAGCTTCCTGAGAAAATGACGATCCCCACAGTTAAACAAATGGCCGACCAATTCATCAAAGAAGACGGCATTTGGGCTGACAAAACGCCAACCAGCAACAGCCCCAGCGCATGATAAAAGTGGTACTCCACGCCCGTTTTGTAAATCTGCATCATTTCATTCCCCAGCTTTTCTTTCAGGCCATGCGCTCCAAAAGCACCTAAAATTACAGCCAAGGCCAATAAAAATGCGGCTGTCAGTAGAATTGTCTTATTCATTTCTTTATTATTTTTTACTCCATACTTGTTCTGTCTTCATTTAACAAGAACCAGCCTGATTTGTTAAACTCCTCAAAAGGGTTTCATAGCAAATTCTTCCGTGCCAACGACTTTCGAACTTGTTCATGATTTTTCCAGAATCCATTAAAACAACAAAAGAAATAACAAGAAACTCCGTGATCTCTATGTTTGAAAACTAAATAAACAAAGCTATTCAGCTATGAAAGAAATCTATCGCACACCACCTTGCACCTTGACTATGGTCAAATCAAAGCTTCACGCCCTAAAATTCTTAGTCTTCTCGAAGAACAAGAAAACAGTTCCAACCAAGTAGCTGAAGAATAACTAAAGCTAAAGGCCTCGAGTTAAAATACCATCAACTTCCGGCCTTTTGTCTTTTCCTCCTAAAAACTTTCAATATCTTCACCTTGTTGTTTTTTAGAATAATTGTTAATAAAGATGAATTGGATTTTATTGGTCGTTGCCGGATTGTTTGAAGTTGGTTTTGCTTTTTGTCTGGGCAAAGCTAAAGATGCCGCAGGGTTGGTTGCTACCTACTGGTACCTGGGATTTTTGCTATGCCTAGCCATCAGCATGTTTTTACTAGTCAAAGCGACTCAGGAATTACCCATTGGAACAGCCTATGCCGTATGGACCGGAATTGGAGCTGTCGGAACAGTATTGGTTGGCATTTTCTTTTTTAAAGAACCAGCCGATTTCTGGAGACTTTTTTTCCTGGCAATCCTCATTGCGTCCATTATTGGGCTAAAAGCAGTCACTCCATAAAGAGGCTACTGCTTTCATTTAAACGATCATTCTTCAACGGCCTCTTGAGCATCAACCACTGCAATTGCCACCAAGTTGACAATCTCGCGGACTGAACTTTCCATTTGGAGGACATGAATCGGTTTTTTCATTCCCAACAAAATAGGGCCAATGGCTTTTGCGGTGCCCAATTCCTGCAGAACTTTGTACAAAATGTTCCCGGAACTTAGGTTCGGGCAAATCAAGACATTGGCATCCTGATCACCAAGCCTACAGAATGGGAATTTTCGATTTCGTAGAGCTCCATTCAATGCATAATTGGCTTGCATTTCACCATCAACCACTAAGTCCGGGTAGTTTTCGTGCAAAATGCGAACAGCCTCTTTCGCTCTCACTGGACTTCCTTTTCCTTTAAATGCTCCAAAATTGGAGTAGCTCAATACGGCAATGCGTGGTTCAATTTTAAAACGTTTCACTTCATTGGCCACCAACACCGTCGTATCGGCAATCACCTGCGGATCGGGATCGGAGTTAACCGTAGTATCAGCCAGGAACAATGGCCCTTTCTGCGTCAGCAAAATATACATCCCAGCAATGTGATGAAAATCCTCCTTGGTTCCAATCACATGCAACGCGGGACGAATGGTGTCGGCATATTTCCGAGAAAAACCAGAAATAAACGCATCAGCTTCTCCGGTTTCAACCATCACACAACCGAAATAATCATAGTTGTACATCTTCTCAACAGCTTCCTCCTGCGTCATTCCCTTACGCTTTCGTTTTTCATAAAGTACTTCAGCCAATCTCATACGACGCCTTTCGGATATATCGTGGAAAATATCAATTATCGGAATATCCGATAGCTCCAGCCTGTTCTCTTTCTGAATAGATTCAATCAATTTCCGATTACCCAACAAAATGGGCTTGGCAATTCCCTGGTCAACGACAAAGCGGGCTGCTTTCAACATTTTCAGGTTATTGGCATCCGCAAAAACAACTCGTTTAGGTGCCTTTTTAGCTTTGTTGCAAATGGTCATGACCAACTTATTCTCCAGGCCTAAGCGAGCTCCCAACTCTCGTTCATAGGCTTCCCAATCCGTAATTGGGCGAGCAGCCACGCCACTCTCCATGGCAGCCCGGGCAACAGCTGGAGCCACCGTTGTTATCAAGCGTGGATCCAAGGGTTTAGGAATAATGTATTCTTTACCAAAAACAATGTTCTCCATATTATAGGCCTTGGTGACCAACTCGGGAACATATTTTTTGGTTAAATCGGCCAACGCTTTTACTGCAGCAATCTTCATCTCTTCATTGATCATTCGGGCACGAACATCCAAAGCTCCTCGAAAAATAAATGGAAAGCCCAGCACATTATTAATTTGATTGGGATAATCGCTTCGCCCAGTCGCCATAATTAAGTCCGGTCGGGCTGCCGTAGCTTCTTCGTAGCTAATCTCCGGAGTTGGGTTAGCCATGGCAAACACAATGGGATCTTTCGCCATGGATTTCACCATATCGCCTGATACCACATTCCCAACCGATAGCCCAAGAAAAACATCGGCTCCAACCATCGCTTCTTTTAAGGTGGAGTAAGCTTCATTGGTCACAAATTCTTGTTTTGCTGAATTTAGATCAGTTCGTTTCTCATTGAGTACCCCTTTGCTATCGAGCATCACCAGATTCTCTTTTTTCACTCCTAAACCAAGATATAGCTTCGCACACGAAATGGCTGCAGCTCCAGCTCCATTGATCACCACCCGGATCGAGTCAATTGCCTTCCCATTCAACTCCAAGGCGTTTAATAATCCAGCCCCTGAGATAATAGCCGTTCCATGCTGATCATCGTGAAAAACCGGAATATCTAACTCTTCCTTCAGTCGGGTTTCAATCTCAAAACATTCGGGAGCTTTAATATCTTCCAGGTTGATCCCTCCAAAAGTTGGAGCAATTGCCTTGATCACTTCAATCAAACGATCCGGATCTTTTTCATTCACCTCGATATCGAAAACATCCACATCCGCAAAAATTTTGAACAGCATCCCCTTGCCTTCCATCACCGGCTTTCCGGCAAGTGGCCCAATATCCCCCAAACCAAGAACAGCCGTTCCATTTGAAATAACAGCCACCAGGTTTCCCTTCGAAGTGTAATCATAAGCAAGTTCTTCGTTTTGCTGAATTTCGCGACAGGGTTGAGCAACTCCTGGCGTGTAGGCAAGTGACAAATCGTACTGTGTGTCGTGCGGTTTGGTAGGAACAACTTCAATTTTTCCGGGGCGGCCTTTCTTATGATACCACAGGGCATCCTGGTAAACTGACTTTTCCATGGCTGTTGATTTTGATTTTCCCAAACAAGTTACGACAATTTCACATTGAAATCCAGCCCATTACTAACACAACAACAAGCTGAAAAAGCAAAAATCCCGCGTCTACACTTATGAGACGCAGGATTTTAATGAGAAAAATTATTCCGATAGAATAACTACCAGAGAAAAGAAACTATGCTGTTAATTAGTATCCTTCATTTTGTGTTAATTCAGCACCAGAGTTGGCATCAATTGCCGTTTGGGGAATTGGCCATTTCACATGGTATTCCTGAATGGTTTCTTTCGATACCGGGTTTAACGAACGAACCCGCTCCAACAATTTGCCTGTACGAACCAAGGTGAAACGACGAGGGTATTCACCAAACAGTTCGCGAGCGCGTTCATCCAAAATGTAGTCCATATCTACATCGCCGGCAGCTACAGGCGTTGCATTTGCACGTGCCCGAACCACGTTGATACTTGCTGCTGCTTCTCCCGGCTTATTTTGTTTCAACTGAGCTTCGGCCAAAATCAGGTAAGTTTCAGCCAAACGAATTTTCACCCGGTCTTTCAGGTTATTCAAGAAAGATGGATTATCCTCTGTCTTTCCATAGTAAAACTTCGTAGTCGATGGATAAAGCTCACCACTAACTTGACGTTCTTCAGTCATTTCTACTGGCTGTCCGTAATTCTCATGACTTGGGTCGTTGTACCAATAAGCCCGGCGGATATTGTATTTTGAGGCTCGGATATCTTGTGCTTCGTAGGAATCAATCCACCATTTTAGCGGACGCAAACGCCCTAAACTACGACCTCCCAGGGAGTCACAAAGCTGCATTCCCGGAATCCGTGAATAGTAAGGCCCCCAAGTCCGGCGTGACCAATCGGTATAACGTTCTGCACCGCCACCATTTACATTATATTCTTGTTGGATAGCCCAGATCGTTTCCAAGTTGCCTGATTCACGATTCTGATTATGCTCCAGGAACAAATCGGCAAATACATCACCCGGATCTCCAGCCTGAGTTCCAAAACGCTCAGTCATTAGTTGATAGTCGCCTGAATTAATGACTGCTTTGGCTTTTTGTTCTGCTAATTCCGGTTGGTTGTTATACAGATAAGCTTCGGCCAGCATATGTTGTGCTGCCGCTTTAACCACCTTTCCTTCCTGGGTAGTTTCTGTTGGCAAATTCTCTTCAGCAAATTTCAAATCCTGGATCATAAAATCTAACACTTCACTAACTGGTTGGCGTGTATAATCCAAGCGAAATGGTTTCTCCACTTTATCAACAATAGGTACATCGCCATAAAGTGTCACCAAGGTGCGATAGGCATAAGCTCTGATAAAACGGGCCTCGGCCTGCACGCGGGCTTTATCACCTGCATTATCCCAGCTTACACTCTCCTTTTCGGCCGCTTCAATAATTAAGTTAGCATTCCCGATGGTTTTGTAGCCCCAATTCCAATAAGCTTTTACAATCGTGGTTGTACTGTAAATTTTATCGGCATAACCTTCGAAAGGAGAGATATGAGCATGAGCATTAGCCACAAGACTCAAATCGGTTCCGGCAAACATGGGCGCATAAGTCAAACCTCCGGCATACCAGCCCCATTCATCCCGCACCTGGACATACAAGCCTGTCAATGCCGTTTCAAACCCTTTGGTATTTACAAAGGTGTTTTCGGGTGCTAAAAAGCTTTTGGGGCTCTCGCTCAAATAGTCATCGTTACAAGATGGAAATACCATGATTGCCCCCAACAACAACAATAAAATTTTATATCTCGTTTTCATTTTTTTCGTTTTTATTGATTTAGAATCCTAGGTTCACTCCCAAAATAATTGTTCTTGAATTTGGATAAGGTCCAAATGATTTTTCAGACTCCGGATCATAACCATCCCACTTGGTGAAAGTGTAAAGGTTCTTTCCACTCACGTAAAGTTTCAGGTTCGAAATGCCAAGGGTTTTCAACATGTGCTGAGGGAAATTGTAAGCTAAAGAGGCATCTTTAATCCGTACATAACTTGCATCTTGGTAGAATTTATGATCCAAAGCATTCTCATCGTAACCTGGTGCTACATACTCATTGCTTGGACGTTCTTCTGTCCAGTAAGGAATATTCAGGTAGTTAGTGTTTTTTTCAGGCAACCACTCACCCGGATCCAACAAGGTATTTTCTTTTGTTACGCCCTGTACCGTGTTCACATAAACTGAGAATGTCCAGTTTTTATAAGTTAGGGTGTTGGTCATTCCTCCAATCCAGTCGGGAAGTCTTGAGCCAATAATCTCACGGTCATCACCAGTAATCTTACCATCTTCTGTTACATCTTTGATAATTGGAGTTCCTGGCTGAGCACTTGGCATATGCGAGTTCGCAATATCATCATCTTTTTGCCAAATACCAGTCATCTTGTAATCGTAGTACACACGCAAAGGCTTTCCAATAAACCACTTGTTAGCCAAGTCATCTTTGCCATCTCCACGAAGCTCAACAATTTTGTCCCGGTTCATGGAGAAATTCAGATTGGTTGTCCAGCTAAAATCAGACTGCTTAATGTTTGTCGTATTCAGGTTAAATTCCAAACCTCTATTTTCGGTTTTACCAACATTATACAGAATGCTGGTATAACCATTCATTACAGGTAACTGACGGGACATCAATAGATTATCCGACTGACTCTTATACACATCGATATTACCCGACACGCGGTTTGCAAACAGGTTGAAATCCAATCCGATGTTTAAGGTAATTGTACTTTCCCACTTCAAGTCAGGGTTTCCAACTTTAGAGATAACCAAACCATTAACCGTTGTCTCGTTATCGCCATACACATAGTATCTGTTAGCAAACGAATCAAGTGTTTGGTAAGGAGAAATTCCCATGTTTCCGTTTTCACCCAACGAAGCCCGCAATTTCATGTAGTCGATAAAACCAAAGGTTTCGGAATCCTGCATAAAACCTTCCTGAGTTGGAATCCAGCCTAAGGCAAGTGATGGGAAAACCCCGTATTTGTTGTTCTCGCCAAAACCAGAATAGCCATCAATACGACCAGTAGCCGTAAAGAAATATTTATTGGCAAAATTGTAATTGATACGCCCCATGTAGGAAACCAATTCTGAGTCGGTCAGCTTCGATTCAATGTCTTTTTGTTCGGCCGACTGAATGTAGTGATACAGGTTATCATCATTCACAAATCCCTTACCTTCCAATTTCGATTCTTTGTAAGTTTCTGATTCACGACTGTAAAGTCCAGTAAAATCAAAATGATGTTCATTCAAATCAGCTTTGTATTTGATGATATTTTCCCAAGTCAAACGCTCCTGGCTGTAGTTCTCGATTTTAGCCAAGCCATTCGGTTGACGACCAGAAAGCGTATACGATGGATAGTAACTTCCAAATTCGCGGTTGTAGTAATCAAAACCTAAGTTTAAGCGGTAAGACAAGCCTTTAATAAATGGCAAAGTCAGCTCTCCAAACACATTGGCAAAAGCCCGTTTGGTTTCGTTATCCACCGTTGCTCCATCATTAGCATAAGGATTAGAATAGTAAGTCTGAGGTTCTTGTGGATAGTGTGTGTAACGCCCGTTTTCATCTTTTAGCTGTCCATAAGGACTAATTTTAATGGCGTTGGTTATTCCCGGTGAGTTTCCTCCCAAATCTTTATTCGTTAACTGAATGTTTACCCCGGTTTTCAACCACCCATTAATCTGGTGATCAACATTTGAACGCAAGGTGTACCGTTTCATGCCTGAATTTTCGACAATACCACGTTGATTCAAAAACCCAAGCGAAGTGTAGTAACTGGTTTTGTCGCTACCTCCAGACAAGCTCAACTGATGATCTTGCTGAGGGGCCGCCCTGAAAACCAAGTCTTGCCAATCCGTTTCAATACCTGCTTTATATTGAGGAAGCTCATCAGTCATCAATAAGTTTTCAGGAGACAAATCTTCTTTCCCTGAAAAGCCATTATAATCCTGCAAAAACTTTACGTAAGCAGGTCCATCCAGCAAGTCCAACTTATTTTCCACAGTCTGAACACCATAATAACCGCGGTAGTTAACCTGAACTTTTCCGGTTTTACCTCTTTTAGTTGTGATCAGAATAACTCCGTTGGCTGCACGTGCTCCATAGATCGCTGCCGACGATGCATCTTTCAAAACACTTGCAGACTCAATATCGCCGGGGTTAATATCATTCAAATTTCCCTCGAACGGAATTCCGTCCAAAATAATCAAGGGATTATTCGATGCAGAAAGTGAATTCTCTCCCCGAATACGCAGACGTGGCGCTTCGCCTGGAGAAGATTTGATATTGGTAATGTTCAATCCCGGAACTTTTCCCTGAAGTCCTTGCATGATGTTGGTATTCGGCAGTGTTTCCAGCTCTTCAGCTTTCACAGAATACACCGCACCGGTCAGGTCGCTTTTCTTTTGTTTTCCATACCCAATGGCCACAATTTCCTCAACACCAATAGCATCCACAACCATAGTAATATCCAGGCTTGTTTGGTTATTAATCAGAATCTCCTGAGTGCGCATTCCCACAAAGGAGAACACCAAGATTGATCCGGACTTGACCTCAGCTAACTGATAGACACCATCCAAGTCAGTAACCGTTCCCGTTGTTGTCGATTTCACAAAAACGGTAACACCCGGCAACGGGGCACCTGCTTCATCAACCACGGTTCCCTGAATTGTTAGGCTCTGTTGAACACCACTATTTTCAGCCGTGTATAGAATGATATGACGTTCATCAATTTCGTATTTTACATTGGTATCTTTAAATACCTGACCAAGCACACTTTCAATATCCTGATCAACCATCCGAATATTGATTTGTCGATTGAGATCAACAATTTCAGAACTGTAGGCAAACCTGAATTTGCTTTGTTCTTCAATTGCTTCCAGTACATCTTTAACCTTTGTTTGGCTAAAGTCAAGCTTCAACTTCGCAGTCTGGCTGTACGAGCTGGCAGTAACCTGCATCAGCCCGATGAAAAGAAAGAGAAATGTAAGTCGCATAATCCTTCCAGTTTGAGCATCGAAAAAAGGGCACAAAACGTCCCAAATTCCTGATTTTTTTTTCATAATTTTGTTCTGATTTTAAAAGGTTTATAAAATACACAGTCATTTACCGATGACTTGTTAACCTCAGGAAAGTGTTACCGCACTTTCCTGTTTCTTTTTAGTTCATAGTTTATTTTTTAGGTTGATATTGAATTTGAATGATTTCATTTTTTTGAACTGCTTTTACCGAAGCAATTTTTTCAATCAGCGATAGTACCTCCGCTAAAGACTCATTCTCAATACTAAATGTCAGATGAATGTTGCCTGCCTCAGGATCGATCTCAAACCGCTGATTATACCGTTTCTCCAGCTTTAAGACCAATTCACTCAACGGCTGATTGTAGATATGAATAATGCCTTCTTTCCAGGATGTGTATAAATCCGGATTCACCTTGGTTTTTCCAAGTTGCATCGACCTCCGATCAAACAAGGCCAACTCTTCCGGGTTAAGCTGAAGCAATAATTGATTGGTTTGGGACTGCACATTGACTGATCCCTCCTCCAAAACCACATGCATGCTATTCGAGTCGTCGTAGTTGGAAACCCCAAATCGGGTTCCGGTAACTTCAACACGCAATTCGCCCAAATCAACTTTAAAAGGAAGCCCTCTGTTCCTTTCAACAGCAAAAAAGGCTTCTCCTTTCACTTCAACATCCCGGTTATCAATCCCGTAATGATTATTATAAACCAAACTCGTTCCTGAGTTGATCCAGACCTTCGAACTATCAGGTAGCAGAATACTGGAAACCTGTCCGTACTCTGTGTTCACCTCGGTAAACTGCAAAGGGATTTCCGGCGAGCGGTTTACCAGCAGTAAAACGGAACTTCCGATGGCGAGCAACAACAAGAAAACCGCAGCATACTTATAGAGCGAAGCCAACTTCCGACTACGGGCAAGCTGCTGTTTTTCATACAATCGATTGCTCAGTCGCGACAAACTCAAATCCGAAGAAATATTTTTTGCGCTTTTCCGCTTCGCCTGCCACCATGCTTCCTTGACTTGGTTAAACTGAGCGAGGCCTTGTTCCTCTCGTAACCAATTCAGTAACTCTTGCTGGTCTTCAGCACCGAGCTTTCCATCCAAATAATCAATGATTTTCTTCTCCATTACTGATTGCTTTTCACTATTACATACACCAAAAACAAAAAAACCCTACCACCTTTTTTAAAAAAATCTCATTTTTTGTGATGCAACTAGAAAAGAATCGGAAGAATCAGCCTAAAGCTATTCCAGGAGAAGTGCAATAAGAATGGCCAGTTCAGCAAACTCAGCCATCAATTTTGTTTGAAGTTGTTTTTTAGAAAGGGATAAACTTTTTTCAACTGCTTTAATTGTGATTCCCAACTCCTGAGCAACTTCCTTTTGCTTTTTCCCCTCAATTTTGCACTTGACCAAAATTTCATGCTGCCTCTCGGGTAATTCATCAATTGCTTCTTTCAAAGCTTTCAGCAGTTGTTCCTCCAATTTCTGCCCTTCATGTCCCTCAAAATCGAGTTGATACAAATGTTGCAAATCGCTCCAGGGCTTCTCATCTATACTTAGCGACTCACCATTCAATTTTTGATCGCGCAGGTAATTCAGGCATTGGTTACGGGTGATTGTAAAAAGCAAGCTCTCCACCGATTTTGCAGGGTCAATTGTTTCCCGCTTTTCCCACAATTTCACAAACGCATTTTGCACCAAATCTTCAATCAGCACAAGATCTTTGAAAAAAAGTTTGCAGTAGTTTTTCAAACGGGGATTCATTAAAGCATACAATTCTTCGTAAGCTTTTGGCTCTCCACTGTTAAGTCTCGTATTTAAATCAATATCAATCATTAGCAGTTCCCCGATCTGACTAAGTCAATCGTCTTTTTAAAAATTACAAAATTTTCTCCCACAAATACATACGTGGTTCACAATCGTTGTAACCCGCTTTTTGATACAGCTTCCGGGCGCCAACGTTATCATGTCGAACTTCCAGGTTGATGCGGCAATAACCATGCTCCCGAGCAAATGCTGCAATTCCTTCCAGCAAAAATAAACCTGCTCCTTTTCCTCTAAAATCAGGATGAACTACAAAATCGTGAATATTAATCAGTGGTTTGGCCTGAAAAGTTGAAAAGTCATGATTGCAATTGGCCAATGCGGCATATTCTCCGTCGGCAACTGCAAAAAAGCCCAAATAGCCAGAATAAGTACGAAGCCCTTTCATAATTTTTGGAGCCATATTCTGGTTCATCGGAGCTCCCTTGCCCATCTCATCCTGCATGTAAATATCCAGCAATCTCAGTAACTGTTTTTCATGAGTTTCATTCGTCAGATCAATTGGCACAAATGTGTAATTCATTCTTTTTTGCCGCTAAAAGTAATGAAATCATGAAAGATTAACGAATACACCTGTCAATCCATTACCAATGCCTTCAATTACGTTTTACATTCATTTTAAACATTCTTGTTTATGATGTAAAAAAGAAGGTGGAATTCTTCTTCTGCTGAAAAAAAGAGTCAATCTTTGTTAAATGTGCCCGATACTGCACTAAATTTCTGTATTTTCGCATCTAGAACTAATCATTTTTAAATTGAAATGAAGAACCTGGTAATCATTCCAACTTACAACGAGAAAGAAAATGTTGAAAAGATGGTCCGGAAGGTGTTTTCGCTTCCATCCGCTTTCCACATTTTAATTATTGAGGATGGATCGCCTGACGGAACTGCAGCCATCGTAAAAAAACTTCAATCCGAATTCTCCGGTCAACTGCATATGATCGAACGAAAAGGGAAGCTTGGCCTTGGGACTGCTTACCTTACAGGTTTTAACTGGGCTCTGGAAAATGGCTACGACTTCATTTTCGAAATGGACTGCGATTTCTCCCATCCCCCTGAAGATCTGGAGAACCTTTATAAAGCCTGCAATAAAGAAGGTGCTGATGTTGCTATTGGCTCCAGATACATTAAAGGAATCAACGTGATTAACTGGCCACTTGGGCGAGTACTCATGTCTTACTTTGCGTCCGTTTATGTGCGGATGGTAACTGGCATGAAAATCATGGACACAACGGCTGGATTCAAGTGTTACACACGCCGTGTGCTTGAAACCATCGATCTGGATGACATTCGACTGAAAGGTTATGGGTTTCAGATTGAGATGAAGTTCACAGCCTGGAAACACGGCTTTAAACTGGTTGAAGTTCCAATTATTTTCACAGAACGCCAGGAAGGAACGTCTAAAATGAGCGGAGGCATTTTTAACGAAGCACTTTGGGGTATCTTAAAAATGAAAATCCGAAGTTGGGTTAAAAAATATCCACCTTATCAAGCTCAATAAAAAACCAGTCAACACTCGTTCTTTGTGGACAATTACACAAGCAAACGAATTGTAATATCAAAATATAAGGCTGCAGAAATGTAGCCTTTTCAATTATGGTTTCGTAATTTAAATAAGAAAATAAAACCCGATCACTATGAAAACACTCATCCACAACACCACGATTATCAATGAAGGAAGACGTTTCAACGGTAGTGTTTTGATTGAAGATGAACTGATCAAACAGATCTTCAATGAAGAGGAAGTCCCTCAAGAGATACTCGATCAGGCAACCGTTATTGACGGAAGTGGGAAATTGTTGATTCCGGGTGTGATCGACGATCAGGTTCATTTTCGCGAACCAGGGCTAACCCATAAGGGAGAAATTGCCACTGAGTCGCAGGCAGCTTTGGCTGGAGGTGTTACCTCCTACATGGAAATGCCCAACACGAAACCACAGGCTACAACTCAGGCTGAGTTAGCCAAAAAATATGCTCGAGCAGCAGAAGTTTCAGCTGTCAACTATTCCTTTTTCATGGGGGCAACCAACAACAACCTGGATGAAGTGCTGAAAACAGATCCGACCAAAGTTTGCGGAATTAAAGTTTTCATGGGCTCATCAACAGGAAATATGCTTGTTGACGATGAAAAAACTCTGTCTGAAATTTTCAGGAATGCTCCAACACTCGTGGCAACCCATTGTGAGGACGAAGAAATTATTCGACGCAATACCGAAATCTACCGTCAAAAATATGGCGAAATTGTGCCAATCTCAAGACATCCAAAAATTCGAAGTGCCGAGGCCTGTTTCAAGTCATCATCCAAGGCCGTAGAATTAGCTCGAAAGTACGACACGCGCTTGCACGTGCTTCACCTTTCTTCAGCCGAAGAGATGCAGCTTTTTGATGCAGGCCCGGTGAAAGACAAAAAAGTTACCGCCGAGGTTTGTGTTCATCACTTATGGTTTGAAGAGAAAGATTACATCGCCTACGGAACCCGGATCAAATGGAACCCAGCCGTGAAATCGGCAACTGACAGACAAGCTCTTTGGGAGGCCTTACTGGCAGATAAAATCGATGTGATTGCCACCGACCATGCCCCGCACACCCTCGATGAAAAATCACATGCCTATTTTCAAGCTCCTTCAGGAGGGCCATTGGTTCAACATTCATTAACTGCCATGCTTGAGTTTGTCAAACAAGGAAAGCTTTCTGCAGAAAAAGTTGTTGAGAAAATGTGTCATGCACCTGCTGATTTGTTCCGCATCGACCGCCGTGGGTATATTCGCGAAGGTTATTATGCTGACTTGGTTTTGGTTAATCCAGATAAAGCGTGGACGGTTTGTCCTGAAAATATTTTCTACAAATGTGGCTGGTCTCCTTTTGAAGGAACCACATTCAGCCACCAGGTTTCCAAGGTTTTTGTCAATGGTGAATTAGCCTATGATCGCGGAGAGGTTAAAAAACATGTTCGTGGCAAGCAACTAAACTTCGTGGTTTAACATCTTTTTCTAAAAAAAGATGTACTCGAAACTCACCATTCTATTCCTGTTCCTTACGCTTGGTGCTTTGGGACAGGAACATTCCAAGCCAAAGTTTTATGCCAGCCTTGGAGCCGGAGTCGGCAACTACTGGGGATTTACCCCGGCTGTCAATTACGGAATCAAAGATCGCTTTGCCGTTGGAATTCAATACTTGGGCTTATACCAAAAGGCAGACAAGCCAACAGATTACTCTACCGGCTTAGTCGATCTTTTTGAGCTAAGATTCAATCAATCCAACAAAAAATTGCATGCCGTTGCTTTTACCGGAGGACAATACCTTACGCCTTCGTTGCGCAACTGCCGATGGCTAATTCAAGGTGGAGTTGCATTTTTATCCCATTCGATTCCAACCAACTGGGAGCAAACATCAACGACCTATTTCCCGTGGGTAGAGAACTATTCTTACAGCAGACATACCGACTATCAAATTGGCTTGCTGCTCTCCCCTCAGTTTGAGTTTGCTTCAGTTGATAATATGGGAATTTCGTTTGGACCATATGCGTTAGTCAGCAAAAGTACGAGTGCCTATGGTTTTAGCCTAAGCTTTTTAGTTGGCCGGATTCGCTAAAAAGCTACGCTACTGATGATACAATATGGAGCGCATGGAAACAGAGCCCAAATCAATTGTCTCATTAAAAAAGACAGGCGCCTCATCTTTCCTTTTCAGACCCAGCACATAAAACAGCGGCAACAGATGATCGTAAGTTGGATGTGCCAACTTGCTTAGTTCGCCCCATTGCTGAAAGTCCATGGCTTGCTGGTCATCTCCCTTTTCAATAATCTCAGCCAGTTTCTGATCAAACTCCAAGGCCCAATCAAATGACTTCCCAGACAAATTCATTCGCCTCAGGTTATGAACCAAATTACCACTTCCTACCACCAAAACTCCCTTATCCCGCAGCTTTTGCAAACTTTGGGCTAACTCGTAATGGTAGCTCATCGGCTGATGGTAATCAATGCTCAGTTGAAGGACAGGAATATCGGCCAACGGAAACATAGGCTTTAAAACGGCCCAGCTCCCGTGGTCCAATCCCCAGTTGTAATCTGGCCTGATCTCATGGCTCTTGCTCATGACAATCAACTCGTCGGCCAACTCAGGCTCGCCCGGAGCAGGATATTGTTGCTGAAAAAGCTCATCAGGAAAACCGCCAAAGTCATGGATGGTTCTCGGGTTAGGCATGGCTGTAACAGCCGTTCCGCGCGTTAGCCAATGCGCCGACACACTTAATATTGCCTGCGGTTTTGGAAGCTTCTGTCCCAGCAACTCCCAACTTTTCCGATACGCATTGTCCAAAATCGTATTCATCGGATTGCCATGCCCAATAAAAAGCAAAGGCATCCGCTCTGAAGGCTTCAGACCATCCATCCAGTCTTTGAAGTTCTTATCCATAGCTTTTTGAATCAGTTGTTTCTTTAAGCTCTAACAAACAACTCCTCTTTTTGTCGGCGAACTTTTTGAGCGGCAGCTAAACCATCCTTCTCCGCATCGCGATAACCCAAAGTAATCATCACGACTGAGCTGAGTCCCTTCTCCTTCAATCCTAATATTTTGTCCATCTCATTTTTGTCAAATCCTTCCATGGGGGTCGCATCTACTTTTTCGGCAGCAGCAGCTACCAAGCCAACACCAAAGGCAATATACGCCTGACGAGCGGTCCAGTTTTTTACAGTTTCGACATCTTCTTGTCCAATAAACTGCTTAATCATGGTTTTAAATCCATCCAGGCTTTCTTCATCAACACCTCTTGTTGTTGCAATATCCCGCATGTAACGATCAATACTCTCATCCTGCACCTCGTTCCACGAAGCAAACACCAACAAATGGGAACCTTCCATGACTTGAGGCTGCTGATTTGATTTCTCGCTAATTTCTTTTTTCAACTGCTCATCTTCAACCACAATGACTGAAAAAGGCTGTAATCCCAAAGATGTTGGCGCCAGTTGAATGGCATCCAGAATACGATTCACCTTCTCTTCAGGAACTTTTTCACCATTCATTCGTTTAGCAGCATAACGCCAGTTTAAAGCTTCAATTAATTCCATAACTCTCTAATTTTCCTTTTTAATATTTGTTTTCTGAACTACAATAGTTACTTTTAGTGCCTCAATATTACTTAGTAACTAATAATAAAACAAGAGGGCATTCTATAATCACTTAGTCACATGGAAGTAACTATTAATGAAACTCAAGCAAATACGATTCAGGAAAAAGTCAAAACTTTTTTTGATCCGAACAATCATCCGGCAGGTTTTTGCCCGGTGAAAGACGTGGTTGACCGAATTGGAGATAAATGGTCTTTGTTAGCGATCTTGAATTTGGGTTACGGAGAGCGCCTTCGATTTAATCAACTGAAGACGCAAATTGAAGGTATTTCGCAACGTATGCTGACAGTTACCCTGCGTTCGCTCGAACGAGACGGACTGGTGAATCGCTATGTTTATGCCGAAGTTCCTCCGCGGGTAGAATATGAATTGACTCCAATGGGAGAAAAGCTTTTGGTGAAGGTGTGGGAATTGGCAGACTGGGCCATCGAGTACAAGGCTCAAATTTTGGAATCGCGCGCTGCCTATGATAAGAAAGCTGCTAAAAAAACGAGGAGCTAAATAAGCTCCCCGCTGTTTTTATTAGTTGACGACCAGAACCAGGTACCTGTTGGTTTCCCAAAACCGTTCCGGATCGTTGATGACCAGTTTTTCAATCTTCTCATCACCAATCAAATCAAAGCTGGCTGCCGGGTGAGTTGTGATTACTTTTGCCTTTTTTGCATTCAAGCTAATTTCGTGTACCTCCCGAATATCAATTTCTGTAAAAAGATCGGGGTTGAAGTCCTTACGGAATTTAAGACTGCGTCCCAGTCCCAGGAAACCACCTTCCCGTTCAACAATTCCATTTTCGATGAGCTCTTTGGCTGTTCCAAATACATAATAAGCGGTATTCATCTGCTTTACTTGCTCATCAATGGTCGTTGTTTTTTCCTCAATTACCCGAGCCTGCTCCTCTGCCTGCTCTTCAGCAGCCAACAAACTCTGGTTTAAGGTTGAAATATTCAGATGAAGTTGCTCCATCTCTGTCCGCAAGGTAGCAATCTCCACATCTTTTTCTTCCAACTGCCGGTTCATCCGATCCAACATTTTCTGCATTTCACTGACTTTATAAGTCGAATTATTGAGTTTCTTCGTTTGATTGGCTACCAGCTCCCTGTTTTGTTCCAGCAAACTGCTGATTACAGAAAGATCCTGAAGTATCTTCTGCCGGTCGCTTGCTTTGGGTTCAGCATTTTTGCTCGAAGAAATATTGACAATGTCCTCCAATCGTTTTATTGAATCAAGATTGGTCTGAATGGCGTTCATGGTTCCAATAAAATCGTTAATTGCCACATCCTTGACCTCGGCAAGTTGTGATAAACTGTCTTGAACAGCTTGCATCCGATCAATCTTTTTCTGTTGACAACCAACCAAAGCAACGAAAGCAAACAAAAGCAAAGTAATTCTCATGATTTTTCTTTTTTAGCGTTTAGCAACTCAAGCATCTTTCGATTGGATTTACTTTCCAAAAGAGTCCTTAAGCCTTTCAAAGTTAAGTTCTTTTAACGAACAAAACCATCCTTTATTTATACGAAACCTGATGCTGTTTTATTTTGGTAATTGTCGTCTTTTCTTTTCAGCCATCACTTCCTCCAAATCCAACTGGTCGAAAAACTCCAGAATCCTGTTTTCGGTTTCATCAAAACCAATTTGGTAAATCTCATCAGCCCGGGCAAAATCGAATGTGTTAAACTGACGTACCTTGGGAGGATCAATCACAAAGTCGCATAAGTCAAATTTATCCACCACATTTCGACCAATAGCCAGTCGAAAGCAGCGTTCAGCAATGGTTTTCATCCCTGCAACTTCCTTCATCGCTTCGTTGTGATTCACATGCACGCCAATGATCAAGTCGGTTTCGTCCACCAAAGGTTCTACCGGAAGATTGTTTAAAAGCCCGCCATCAACATAGGTTTGTCCATCAATTATCCTCGGTTCAAATACAATTGGAATGGAAGCCGAAGCCAGCACAAAGTCAATTAGCTTCCCACACGAGACCAGCTCAATTTGTCCGCTGTTCAGGTTGGTTACTGCGCAGTGAAATGTTCTCTTCAGCGAGGAGAAATCATCCACCGGAATGTGTTCGCGCAAAAGCTCTTCCACCTTATCCAGATCAAGCAGTCCACTGGATGGCAAACCCCAGCTAATAATTTTATGCACTTTGCGCTCTTTCACAATGTTTAAAATCTCGGTTGGCTGATAGCCCGCAGCATACAAAACACCAACAATTGCCCCCATGCTTGTCCCTGAAACAACCTCAGGATGAATACCGTATTTCCCTAAGGCTGCCAAAACGCCGATATGGGCAATTCCTCGAGCTCCCCCGCCACTTAAGGCTATTCCTACTTTTAATTTCATTCGTTTAGATTTTTTTTGCCAGATAAAGATACTGGAAAACAAAAAATCCACCGGTATTTCCCGATGGATTTTAAAATTGCATAAACCTAAAAATTAAGGATATCAAACAGTTTTCACTGTTGACAATTCGGAGAATCCCCTCTTTCTCCTAAAGCAAGTGCAATCTCTTACACGAGCTTTTCTTCAATGATCGACTTAATTTGATCTTTATTTTGAATGCTACTGGTTGCATGAACCAGCTCTCCGTTTTTGTAATACACCGTAAAAGGCAATCCCATGAAGCTGCTACATTCCGGAGCATCCCGGATTACTGCTGCATCAGGAATATCAAATTCCATATCCGCAAAGACCACTTGGTCAACTTCATTCTCCAGCTCACTCATCGCTGCATATACCGGAATGCACATTGGCCCCATTCGTCCGCAGCATATCATGACATTCTCATTTTCTTCAATCAGCTTTTTATGATCGTCAGCTGACAACACGTGTTTCAAATTTGTATGAAGCATAGCTCTATTGTATTAATTTATTTACATACTTCGATATATCAATTCGTGTGCCAATAATTTTCAAGCTGACAGCCTGACAGCTACCAACTTAAAATCATTACAAAAAATTAATCGATTTAAAAATGAACATAAAACCGAAAACAGCGTTTTGGAGGTCGTTTAACAAAGGTGTAAAACGAGCTATCTCATTTTTAAAAAATTCATTTTTATTGATTCAAATTATTAAACTATGATTAATTGGTATTTAACTGTACTTAAGCGGTACGCAGAATTCTCAGGACGGTCCAGAAGAAGTGAATACTGGTACTTTGCTTTAGGAAGCTTTATTGCAGCAATTGTTCTAAACCTTTTAGACCTGATGCTTGGAAGCTTTGGAATTTTAACCCTTCTGTACTCGCTTCTGGTACTTGTTCCGGGGCTTGCGGTAAGCATTCGTCGACTTCATGATACCAGCCGGAGTGGTTGGTGGTTGTTAATTTCATTAATCCCGCTTATTGGAGCCATTGTCCTAATTATTTTCATGGTTCAGGAAGGCGATCCCAACGAAAACCAATACGGTCCCAACCCAAAATTGGAAGCTTAAACACTCCCTGATTCATTAATCGCAGAAAGAGACTATTCCAACCAACGGTCTGACGTTTCACCATTCAGCTAAACCTTCATATACAAAAGGATAATAGCTGTAAAAAAGCAATGAAGCAACGTATTTGCCTGGGGTTGTGGAATCGTCTCTTTTTCGTTTATTTTTCTTCTGGAGAAAACTAATGGTTATCTTTGTCCGAAATTTTTGTGTCTTTTGAAATTGAAGAAATTCAAATCGGTATTTGAACAGCAAACGTTTACTCAATCGTTGCTGGAGAAAATGAATACCCCGGGTGAAAAAATTCACCTGTCGGGGCTTGTTGGTTCGTCGCAAACAGTACTTGCTGCTTTATTAGCTGAAAAACGACCAGAACCACTGGTTTTTATTTTGAGTGACAAAGAGGAAGCAGCTTATTTTTACGATGATTTGGTTAACCTCCAACCAACATCGCCGATCTTCTTTTTCCCAAGTTCATACAAAAAATCGATTCAGTACGATGCCATCGAGCAGGAACACATTATTCTTCGCACCGAGGTCCTCAATCAATTGCATTCTGAAAATCAGATTGGGATTGTAACTTACCCCGAAGCCTTGGCTGAAAAGGTAATTTCAGGAGAGGGGCTGGATTCCAACAGCTTCCCGGTTCGGAAGAATGACAAACTGTCCATTTCATTTCTGAATGATGTTCTTTATGAATATGGTTTTGAGCGGGTTGATTTTGTTGTTGAGCCCGGACAATATTCCATCCGGGGAAGCTTGGTGGATATTTATTCGTTTTCGCACGAAGATCCTTACCGGCTCGATTTTTTTGGAGATGACGTTGACAGCATTCGAAGCTTCGACATTGAGAACCAAATTTCGAAAACGCAGCTTGACAAAATCGTCATCATCCCCAATATTCAACAAGGCTTAGAAGACGAGACCCGCGATAACTTCCTGAACTTTTTGCCTAGCAAAAGCAGCATTTTTATTCAAAATGTAGCTCTAGTAAGCGATTTGATTGGTTCTATTTATCAGCAAACCCTGGAGCAGGATAACCTGCCCGCCAATATTGCCGACCGGATTGTTTCTGCGGATGAGTTCTCAAAAGCCCTGGAGCGATTCACCTGTCTCGAAACAGGTACTGCAAACTACTTTCAGACATCACTTCAATTCAATTTTGACACCACGGCCCAACCCATATTCAACAAGAACTTTGAGCTACTGGCCCAAAACCTGCAAGACAATGTTGCCAATGGCTACACCAACTTCATCTTGTCTTCAAACGAAAAGCAAATTGAACGCTTGCATGCCATTTTTAACGATCAGCAGTTGAATGTCGAGTTTACCGACCTCAACTTCACCTTGCACGAAGGTTTCGTGAGTCATGACCTAAAAGTTTGCTGTTATACCGACCACCAGATTTTTGAACGCTACCATCGTTTTAAACTCAAAACACGGAAGCCTCAAAAGGAAAGCATCTCCATCAAAGAGTTAAACAAGCTGCACCAAGGAGATTACGTCGTACACATTGATCATGGAATCGGGAAATTTGCCGGCTTGGTGAAAACCGAAGTCAATGGCAAAATGCAGGAAGCTATTCGTCTTGTTTACCGCGATAATGATGTCTTGTTTGTCAGTATTCATTCCTTGCACCGTATTTCGAAATACAAAGGGAAAGATGGCCTGGAGCCCAAGATAAACAAGCTGGGAACCGGTGCTTGGCAGAAAATGAAGGATCGCACCAAGAAAAAGGTTAAAGACATTGCCAAAGATCTGATTGCCCTTTATGCCGAACGCAAGAAAGAACGCGGATTTGCATTTACACCCGACTCCTACCTGCAAAATGAGTTGGAAGCTTCGTTTATTTACGAAGATACGCCCGACCAGATGAAAGCAACACAAGCGCTCAAAGAGGACATGGAAAAAGAAATGCCCATGGACCGCTTGGTTTGTGGTGATGTTGGCTTCGGGAAAACAGAAATTGCCATTCGTGGTGCTTTTAAAGCCGTGGCCGACAGCAAGCAAGTGGCTGTTTTGGTTCCTACAACAATTCTGGCTTTACAACATTATAAAACCTTTTCGGATCGGTTGAAAGATTTCCCGGCACGCATTGAGTACATCAGCCGACTAAGACCTGCGGGCGAAGTACGGAAAATTCTGCGAGCCGTTGAAGCTGGAGAAGTGGACATTCTGATTGGTACCCACCGCCTGGTAGGCAAAGATGTGAAGTTTAAAGACCTGGGACTGTTGGTAGTTGACGAAGAGCAGAAGTTTGGGGTTTCGGTTAAGGAAAAACTAAAACAGCTCAAAGTAAATGTTGACACCTTAACACTAACGGCAACGCCTATTCCGAGAACCCTCCAGTTCTCTTTAATGGGTGCCCGCGACTTATCCATTATTCAAACGCCGCCGCCTAACCGTTACCCAATCATTACCGAGTTGCACGGATTCAACGAAGACACCATTCGTGAGGCCATCAACTACGAAGTATCGCGGAATGGACAAGTGTTTTTTATTCACAACCGGGTTCAAAATATTTTTGAGGTTGAAGCAGCCATTAAACGCATTGTGCCTGGAGTTAAAACCGTGGTTGGGCATGGACAGATGGAAGGCCCCAAGCTGGAAAAGATCATGCTTGACTTCATCAATGGAGAGTACGATGTATTAATCGCCACCACCATTATTGAATCGGGTCTGGATATCCCCAACGCCAACACCATCATTATTAACCATGCGCAAAACTTTGGGCTGAGCGATCTGCATCAGCTGCGCGGACGCGTTGGCCGTTCCAACAAAAAAGCTTTTTGCTACCTGCTGACTCCTCCGCTATCGACCTTAACGACAGAAGCACGCAGGCGACTTCAAGCAATCGAAGAATTCTCGGAGCTGGGAAGCGGATTCAACATTGCCATGCGCGACTTGGATATTCGAGGCGCCGGAAACCTGCTGGGAGCTGAGCAAAGTGGATTCATTGCAGATATTGGATACGAAACCTATCATCGTATTTTGAACGAGGCCATGCAGGAGCTTAAACAAGGTGAATACCAAGAGCTGTTTAAAGAAGAGCAGGAAGATGCCGGAAAAGCTTTTCTGCAAACCCAGTTTGTTAGCGATTGTCAAATTGATACAGACATGGAGCTGTTATTTCCTGACAGCTACATTCAAAGCATCTCAGAACGCATGCTGCTTTATCGCGAGTTGGACAACATGGAAACAGAAGACAACTTGCAACAATTTGAGCTTGGGCTGATTGACCGATTCGGAAAGCTTCCACAAGCCAGCAAAGAATTACTTGAAGTGGTTCGCTTGCGTTGGGTGGCAATTGCCATAGGTATTGAGCGCATTGTTTTGAAAAACAAAAAGATGATCTGCTACTTCATTGCCGATCAACAATCTCCTTATTACCAATCACCAGCCTTCACCAAGGTGCTGCAATACATTCAGCAAAACCCAACAAAGGCTCGTATGAAAGAAAAGAAAGATAAGCTCAGCCTGAGTTTTGACGACATTAAGACCATTGTTTCAGCCCGAACCATTTTAAATGAAATCGATACCATTTCTTAATTAATCCGCCAATTCCTTCCATTAGCCGATTTATACAAGGCAGGTGAAAGTTGCTTTGCTAGTTTTGACCTTTGAAAACAAAAAAACAGAACAAGCACAGCGCGAGGGAAATCCCTCAGCACAACACAACAAAACACCAAGGCCATGAAACAAGTACTAATTATAAACGGCCATCCTGATCCGAAAAGCTTCGGACAGGCCTTGGCCGAAAAGTATCAACACGGAGCGATACAGTCGGGAACTTCGGTTGATGTAATTCACTTACATCAGCTAACTTTTAATCCCAATTTACAATACGGTTACCGCAAGCGAACCGAACTGGAACCAGACCTGATCGAAGCGCAGCAAAAAATTAAAGCAGCCAGTCACCTGGTTTTCATTTATCCCACCTGGTGGGGCACACTCCCAGCCCTTCTCAAAGGTTTTATCGATCGGGTCTTTCTCCCCGGATTTGCTTTCGAGAACAAGCCCAACAGCATCTTCTGGGATAAAAAGCTGAAAGGAAAATCGGCTCGGATCATCACCACCATGGACACCCCCAAATGGTATTACCGCTTATTTTATCGCAACACCGGTCATCATGCGATGAAAAATGCCTTCCTGAATTTCTGCGGCGTTAAGCCTGTTCATATTACCAGCTTCCAAATTGTTAAAGCATCCAATGAGAAGCAACGGCAAAAATGGCTGCAAAAAACAGAACAACTAGGACAAAGAGACGGCGCTAAGTAACTAATAACAAAGCAATCTCATCTTTAAGAATCTGTATTTTACTATTTTTATAGTAAAAAATCTATAAAAATAGTTTTAGTTGTATTTTCTATTACTATATTTGTAGTAGATAAAAACAAATAAAAGATGGGAATGATTCAATTAACTAAAGCCGAAGAACAAGTCATGCAATATGTTTGGCAGTTGAAAGAAACTGTTATTAAAGATGTTGTTGACCAATTTGACGATCCAAAACCTGCTTACACCACTGTTGCTACCGTTTTATCTGTTCTCGAAAAAAAAGGCTTTGTTGCTCGCCGAAAAGTTGGAAATACAAACTTATTTACGCCAGCAATCAGTCGTAAAGATTACACGAAGTTTCAATTCTCTTCCCTTTTAAAGAATTATTTCAATGGTTCTTTTCCTAAAATGGCCACCTTCTTTGCTCGCGAAAATCAGTTGGATATTGAAGATCTGGAAATGATTTTAAAGCAAACCGAAGAAGAATTAAAAAACGATACTCCTAAAAATAAATGATCATGGAAAAGTTCGCTGAATTTTTAATTCAAGCCTCCATTGGAATTATTCTATTTTTCCTGGTTTATTGGCTTTTCCTCCGACAATCAACACACTTTCGGGTTAACCGCTTTTACTTGCTTTTTGCCTTGGGAATGGCTCTTGTTCTGGCTCTATTCCCAATTCACTATCAAACGACGATTCAAGCAGCTCAACCATTTCAGTTATCAGAATTCAACCAGCACTTTCAGGAAACGGTCGCAACCGAAAACCTCCATGAGATCGGAGCATCAACAAATAATTGGATCCAGTTAGGCTGGCTAGTCTACAGTCTAGGAGTTCTCATTTTTCTCCTGCGACTCATATTTCAACTATGGAAACCTATCAAAATCATCCGTAGTCAATCAGCTAAGCAAACAACCAACTTTCACCTGCATGAGAATGACTATTACGACCTACCATTCTCATTTTTCAACCATGTATTTATCAATCCGAAATACCACAAACAGGAAGAATTCAATGACATTTTAGCTCACGAACAAGTGCACATTCAAGAGCGTCATTGGATTGACCTGCTTTTTATTGAATTACTAACTGTGCTTTTATGGTTCAATCCATTCATTTGGCTATTTGAGCATGCCATAAAGCAAAATCATGAATACCTGGCTGACGAAGGTGTACTAACCCGGGGCCACTCACCTGTCAGGTATCAAGCATTATTAATTAACCAGCTAATGGGTACGCAAGTTATTCGATTAACCAATAACCTGACCTTTGCCCTTGGCCCAACTCGTTTAAAAATGATGAAAAAACAAAAAACATCCAAACGAAAACTATTTCGTTTAGCCTGGGCTCTGCCAGTAATCACCATCCTCTTGTTTTCCTTTGCAGAACCAGCATATCAATACCAGTCTCCAGTTTCACAAGACTTCATTACCTACACCAACGATCAAATAATCGCAAGCGATAAAGTAACAATTCAGGGTATTGTTGTCGACGAAAATGGAAACCCTCTTCCAGGCACAAGTATCGTTGTAAAAGGAACAAGCATAGGAACAGTTGCAGACCATGACGGAACCTTTACACTGAACCTGGAAAAAGCCAAAGAATTCACCTTGGTCGCCTCTTATGTTGGTTTTCAAACCAAAGTCAATGCGTTAACGATCTCAGAAAATGACAAACAGCTTAATTATCGATTTGTCATGGAAAAGGCTGTTATTGCAATCAGTAATGATTTTCCCAATGAAAAGCCAACTCCTGATCCTACATCAACAACAGAGGTAACGAATCATGGAAAAGAGGAGACTCCTAAATTCTTCATCGTTGAAGACCTGCCACACTATCCCAATGGTCATTACGGATTGGGACAATACGTTAAAGCCAAACAAAGAGAACTGAAAGAACAACTATTTTTCAAGGGAGAAAAGCTGAAAGGAAAAGCGACAATTGGCTTTACCGTTAATGACAAGGGAGAAGTAACCAATGTACAGGTCTTAGAAAAAACAACGGTCGTCGCCGCTAAAACAGGAATGACAATTGTTTCAGGCATGGAAAATTGGTCACCAGGATCACAGCGAGGAAAAGCTGTACCGGTGAACTTCGCTTTACCATTCGAATTTTAACAAAATAAAAAAGGATGCTTTTTAAGCATCCTTCTAGTATATTTCAAACTGTCGTGATTTACGACACAAATTCTTTTGTCAGTTGCTGCATTTCAGCATATTGTTCTTCCATGCTCTGCAGTAATTTATACTGGCTACGCGTACGAACCAAGTTATGATCTTCTGATTTGGTTTTATAATAACGGTCACCATCAATATAATCCATCAAGAAACGCAACACTTGTTCGTAAGTGATGTACTTTGCTGAAAATGGCAAGTATTCCAGCTCTTTTTCATTCAGGAAAGAACCGGCTTCTTCCAGATATCCACGAGTAAATTCACGATAACGCTCTAAATTCATCGATACTTTTGACAAGTCTGGCTCATCCTCAACAGCAGTATTGGAGTAGGAACGAATAGCATCGCCAAAGTCATTCGAAGCAGGACTCTGAGAAACAGTATCCAAGTCAATCATACACAACACGTCACCTTCCAAGTCAAACAGAATGTTGCTGATCTTGGTATCGTTGTGCGTAATACGACGTGGAATCTGGCCTTCTTCAACCAATTTCCAGTAGTCCAACATTTCTGCACGGCGGCTTTCAATCCACTCAATTTCTTCCAAAACTTCAGCTTTCCGGCCAACACGGTCTTCAGCCAATACTTTATCCCATTGATCAAAACGGAATTTAATATCATGGAATCCAGGGAGAATATCGGTCAACTCACCTTCAAAATCGGCCAACATCGCTTGAAAACGACCAACACCTTTTCCTCCGGAATAAGCAATTGATGAATTATCAACGGTCTCAATCACCTGGTGTGGCTCAATGAATAAACAAGCAGTCCAATAGTCATCTGCTTCATCCATATAATAAAACTTGCCATCTTTTGCAGTCACCAACGTCAGTACTTCCCGTTCCGGATCGCCACCCTGTGCCTTAATTTTGGTTTTCAGGTGTTTGGTTACCAAATTAATATTCTCCATCATGGCAGGAATATTAATGAAGATATTTTTATTCTTCCGCTGAAGGAGTAATTTACTTTGTCCCTCGGCTTTAGGATAAATTAAAAACGTGTCGTTGATAAAACCTTCCCCTAACGGAGATACCCGGTCCACTTGTTCGATATCAATAAACTGACCGGCTATTTGAGTAAGCTTGTCTTCTTTCATTATCAGTAGTTAGTTAATAATATTTTCGTAATGCATGCAAAATAACTAAATAAATTGCTCTTTTAAAAACCTGGAAATTCTTCCTCAAAATACCCTTTCCGGGAAGCATCTCTTCCCAAAGGAAGGAAAATAATCCGGATGAAACTAAAATATTTCTCAAGGCTTCAAAAGTTCCTTAACTTATTCCTAAAAAACAAAAAGGCAGTCCTCTGACTGCCTTTTCCGCCCCGATCTCTCGGGGAACTAACCTAAACCAACTAAACCTAATAAACCATGAGCCTACTGGAAATTGTGGTGTACTGTTTAAAACAGCTAACTCCCAGTTTGCTACTAATATACCTGCCATATGCAAAAGCAACAACAGGCACATTCGATTTCGCTTCAAAGATATCAAAAAAAACAAGAGAATTGCAAAGATATTTTCTAATTCTAAGACCTAGCTTTGCAGGACTTAGCCAACATTAAACCAAGGCTCCAAGCGATCTCCCCCAGAATACCCTTTGCATTTTTTCAATCGATTTCATATTTATAGCAAATCAGTCATTCTGTCCTCTTCAATATGGAACACCTCCACAATTGGTATTACAGATACAAAATATTTGATTTCAAAATTTTCTTCAAGAAAAATAAAACAAACACAATATTCTAATTAACAACACCTTAAAAACACACTCCGTAACACAAAAAATGTTGCCATACAAATTCATGATCGATTGATTATTTAATTTTAGAGAATAAGCCTATTTTTATACCTTCGACTAATGACATATAAAACCTATTTTCTATGCGTACCACAATTGGGCTAGTATTCTTATTGCTTTTTTTATCCTTTACTGGCTTTTCTCAAGTCAGTCCTAAAAGAGAATTCCGGGCAAGCTGGGTGGCCACGGTTGCCAATATCGATTGGCCTTCAAAACCCGGATTGAGTGCCGGAAGACAGCAGCAGGAGGCGATCATCTTACTGAATAAGTTGCAGCAGCTGGGAATGAATGCTGTCATTTTTCAGATGCGTCCGACTGCTGATGCATTCTATCCGTCCGAACTTGAACCTTGGTCTCGGTACCTCACTGGCACCCCTGGAGAAGATCCAGGCTACGATCCACTACAATTTTGGGTTCAGGAATGCCACAAACGAAATATGGAATTTCATGCGTGGTTTAATCCCTATCGCGTTGCGCTAAAATACGATGAACCCTTAGCCGCCAATCATATCGCCTTTAGGCATCCTGAGTGGGTACTCAAGTATGGCAACTCACTTTATTTTGATCCGGGACTACCCGAAGCCCGCCAGTTTATTACCGATGTGGTTGTCGACGTTGTCCGGCGCTACGATGTAGATGCTATTCACTTTGATGATTATTTTTATCCCTACCCAATTATTGGCGAGGCATTTCCGGATTCCACTTCTTTTGAAAAGTACCACGGTAACTTCTCGAAAGCCGAAATTACTGACTGGCGACGTGAGAATGTCAATAAAACGATCCAGCAATTGAGTCAATCCATCAAGTCAGTAAAGCCTTGGGTGAAGTTTGGCATTAGTCCTTTTGGCGTATGGCGCAATATTGCTGATGACCCACGTGGCTCAAAAACAACGGCCGGAAATACCAACTACGACCATTTGTATGCCGATGTTATTTTGTGGCTCGAAAAAGGCTGGATTGATTACATGCTTCCGCAATTATACTGGCAAATTGGACACCCGGCAGTGGATTTTTTGACTTTATCCAACTGGTGGAAAGATCACGCCTACGACAGAGCTATGTATATTGGCCATGGAGTTTATAAAAGCGATCCGACATCGAATATTGTTGAATGGCGACAAGCCAGTCAGTTACCTAACCAAATCCGCATAACCCGGAAAATCAAAGAAATTGGCGGTAGTGCATTCTACAGTGCCAAACATTTCTCACGCGATATCATCGGATTTCAAGACACACTTTCGAACCAATTGTATGCTTACCCGGCTTTGGTTCCACCAATGCCCTGGATAGACAACCAAGCTCCCGCCAACCTACGCAAAGTAAAAAAGGGCTGGGGAAAAGTTCTGAAATGGAAACCACAAAAGGCCGAGCAGGAGCTGGACAAAGCGGTTCGCTACATTGTCTACCGAAACAAAGTCGGAGAAACATTCGATGCGGATGATCCTCATTTTATTTATCGAATCACTGAGGACACACGTCTTGAACTCCGAAAAACACCGAATAAAATAGCCTACGAATTCAGGGTATCGGCACTTGACCGGCTTCAAAATGAAAGCCCCGTTTCCGATCCTGTCATCATAAAACTCTAATCACCTATGAATCAAAAAATCGATTGCTTTATCGCATACAGTGGTCAACAAGAGACCCAAAACACCATCAATCTGCTTCGAAAAAGCCAAGTGGTACAATCCATTTTTGTGCTCAGTGCCAGCCCTGTTCAACTGGAAGGTAGCCAAAACCTAACGATTAGTCAGCCACA
Source organism: Sunxiuqinia elliptica (assembly GCF_900113005.1). Classification (GTDB taxonomy): domain Bacteria; phylum Bacteroidota; class Bacteroidia; order Bacteroidales; family Prolixibacteraceae; genus Sunxiuqinia; species Sunxiuqinia elliptica. Next base: position 23,784 of record NZ_FONW01000018.1, on the reverse strand, counting down.
AAGCACAGCAACCATTAATTTGATTGCGGCCAACCTGAATGCAGATTACGCTTTACTAGGATTGCAAGCTACCCAACTGGGACTCGGCCAATGGGCCTTGGAACGCATGATGCAATTAGCTGAAGGCAGCAAAGCAGCGATGTTCTACGCAGACTACTTTGAAATTAAAGCGGGTGAACGTTCCAACCATCCGGTCATTGATTACCAAGCTGGCAGTTTGCGCGATGATTTTAACTTCGGACCGGTACAACTGTTTTCTCAGCAGTCGGTAAAAAGCTTTGCCAGCGAAAACTACCCGGATTGGCAAGATGCCGGACTTTATGCCCTGCGCCTACATGCTTCACGTTTAGGAGAAATCCTTCGCGTTCCTGAGTTTCTATTCAGCATGACGGAAACTGACACGCGTTTGTCTGGCGAAAAACAATTTGACTACGTTAGTGGCAACGCACGGCAAAAGCAAATTGAAATGGAAGAAGCCTGCACCGATCACCTCAAAAAGATCAATGGATTTCTTCAACCCAATTTCAAGTCGGTTGAGTTTGACCAGGATTTTGAGCAAGAAGTTTCTGTCGTTATTCCTGTTCGCAACCGGATAAAAACCATAAAAGATGCCGTTGATTCGGTTCTTTCGCAGAAAACAAGCTTCCCGTTCAACCTTATTGTCGTTGACAACCATTCAACTGACGGAACCACCGAGCTATTGAAAAGCTATGATGATGAACGCTTGATTCATGTAATACCAGAGTCAACAGACCTCGGCATTGGTGGATGTTGGAATGAAGCGGTTTACCACGACTCATGCGGGCGCTTTGCTGTTCAGCTAGACAGTGACGACTTGTATTTTGATGAGCAAACCCTCCAGAAAGTAGTTGACAAATTTTATGAAGAAAAGTGTGCCATGGTCATTGGTTCATACCAGATGTGTAACTTCAAGCTTGAAGAGATTCCTCCAGGCCTGATTGATCACAAAGAATGGACTCCGGAGAACGGACCAAACAATGCCCTCCGCATCAATGGGCTGGGTGCTCCACGCGCCTTTTACACGCCTATTTTGCGAGAAATCCGGATACCAAACACCAGCTATGGTGAAGACTATGCCGTTGGACTAGCCATTTCGCGCACCTGGAAAATTGGCCGGATTTACGATGCCATCTATCGTTGTCGCCGTTGGGAAGACAACTCTGATGCTTCGCTGGATATTTCGCGTCATAATGCACACAACGCCTACAAAGACAGCTTACGCACCTACGAATTGAAAGCTCGCTTAAATCTCAACCGATAAATTAGGTCCGGGTTTCGGCCCGGACTTCAGCTCAAAACTCTTGTAGAAACATGCCCGAAAACTCACTCAGTCAAAAGGTTCATCAGCTAATCAACCAACAAATTGAATCCTGGCCATTGGCCACAAGCAACTATGCAGGCTTGGCTTCAGTCGCTTCAAGGACCATTGAATTTGATGGATTTAAAGTCAAAGTACAGTTCAATCCAGAGCGAATTCGTTCCTCCGCAGCAAAAACAGATGCCAAATCGATTCAACAAAGGGCTTGCTTTCTGTGTCAGAAAAATCAGCAGGATGTTCAAAAAGGAGTCGACTTCCAAGACGACTACACCTTGTTGATCAACCCGTTTCCCATTTTCAAGAAGCACCTGACCGTTCCATTAAACCGTCATTTGCCCCAAGAAATTGAACCTTATTTTAACGATTTGCTTCAACTAAGCCGAGAACTTCCTGAGTTTACCTTCTTTTACAACGGCCCCAAATGTGGCGCTTCGGCTCCGGATCATTTTCATTTTCAGGCAGGCAATGCGGATGAGATGCCAATAGACACAGAGCTTGATTCAATCGTCGCTCAATTGGGAGAACCCATTTTGAAAAATGAACATACCCGTTTGGTTGCAGTTGGGAAAGCTTACCTGCGTAAGCTATTGTATCTGGAATCAGACTCGTCCACTCAAATTGCCTATTATTTCCAGCAAATTCTGGAACGGCTCAAACAGCGAGGGCAGGAAGGAGAACCCATGCTCAATGTATTGGCTCGTTTTACTCAGCAGAAGTGGCGAATTGTAATTTTCCCACGGGACCGACAGCGCCCTTCGCAGTTTTTTGCCGAAGGGCAAGAGCAAATTCTAATGAGTCCGGCATCTGTTGAAATGGGAGGATTGGCCATTCTTCCCCGAAAAGAAGATTTTGAAAAACTAACAGCCAAGGACCTGATCTCAATCTACGAGCAAGTAACCATTAACGATACAGACTTTGAACGTTTAAAAGACCAACTCAAAGAGCTTGCTCCATACTCGCAATAGATTCTAAATTTTAGATATTTAGACAAAAAGACTCAATGTTTTACAGCAAATAACTAAACACTCAAAAATTTTAAAATACAGATACGAAAATGAATGAAAGGCACACAGAATAACAATTAAATTGGGAAACAGTGCCCCAAAATTCATAACACAATCCAGGTATCTAAAAATCTGTTGTCTCAGTTCTAATATCTTGTAAACAATAAACCCTAAAAGAAAAATCAAACCATGAAAGAACAACCAATAATACATGTCGGCATCATGGCCGAGTCAAACATCGACTTTGAGTTGAGTGGCAACTACTCACTGCCCGAACAACTTAGTGGAACACGTTTTCAAGCATCGCTCATTGACAACAGCATTCAAATAACATCAGAAGATGGCAAAACCATTGCTGCCGAAAGCGTTGTGTTCTCCACCAAGTCAGCAGAAGATTCCTTCCTGCTAAAAGCTGTGACCATTGGGATTGACTTTCACTGGGAACAAAAGGAAGATCAGCGTTTCAGAGGTGACCTAAAATTGGTGATTGAAAGCGGAAAATTGCGGGCCATCAACCTGGTTCCCCTTGAAGAATACCTGCGCTCTGTAATTTCTTCAGAAATGAGTGCCACCAGCTCACCCGAACTCTTGAAGGCGCATGCAGTCATTTCGCGCAGCTGGCTTTTGGCACAAATTGAAAAGAGCAAAGCCATCCAATCGGCCAATGAAAAATATCAATCAACCGAACAGCGCGAGGGCGAATTGATTCGCTGGTACGACCGGGAAGACCACACTTTATTTGATGTTTGTTCCGACGACCACTGCCAGCGCTACCAAGGAATCACCAAAATCATTAGCGACAAGGCAAGCCAGGCGATTGATGCCACCCAAGGAGAAGTACTAACTGCTCATGATAAAATTTGCGATGCCCGCTTTTCGAAATGCTGCGGAGGAGTGTCTGAAAACTTTGAAAATGTTTGGGAGCCCGTTTACCACAGCTACCTAACCAAAGTGGTGGATTCGGAAAAGGCTGCCACAACATGCGTTGATTTGCGCCAGGAAGATGAAGCAGACAGCTGGATAAGAACCAGCCCTGAAGCTTTTTGCAATACCACTGACAAGCAGATCCTATCGCAAGTCTTACCCGATTTTGATCAGGCAACCGCAGATTTTTACCGTTGGAAAGTGACTTATAGCCAAGAAGAGCTAACCTCACTTATCCGGGAAAAAACAGGAATTGACTTTGGCGAAATTATCGAGCTCAAGCCGATTGAGCGTGGACATTCTGCTCGCTTGATCAAGCTTCAAATTGTGGGAAGCAAAAAAACGCTGACCATCGGTAAAGAATTGGAGATTCGTCGTGCTCTGTCCAAATCGCATTTATACAGTTCGGCTTTCGTCATTGATCATCTGAACCTGCAAAACGGGATCCCTCAACAGTTTGTTCTTATCGGATCGGGCTGGGGACACGGTGTTGGACTTTGCCAAATTGGAGCAGCCGTGATGGGCGAAAAAGGCTACAACTACCAAGCCATCCTCAACCATTACTTCCGTGATGCGGACCTGAAAAAACTGTATTAGTGTTAACTCCTGGGAGAATGACTAAATTAGAAACCCGGATCGCTATTCGAGGATCTAAAAGTCAAACATCCTACGAAAAAATAATCGTATGAAAAAACCAACTACAAGAAACGCTTGGGCATGGATTCCATCGCTCTACTTTGCTGAAGGGCTTCCCTACGTCTTTGTGATGACGGTGTCAGTCATCATGTACAAGCGACTTGACATTTCCAATACCGATATTGCGCTCTATACCAGCTGGCTTTACCTGCCGTGGGTGATCAAGCCCATCTGGAGTCCGATTGTTGACAACCTTAAAACCAAACGTTTTTGGATCATCAGTATGCAGCTTCTGGTGGGAGGTGCCCTTGCCGGGGTGGCTTTTACCCTGCCCATGAGCAACTTCTTTCAATACAGTTTGGCATTTTTATGGCTCATGGCCTTTAGCTCAGCAACACACGACATTGCTGCCGATGGCTTTTATATGCTCGGCTTATCCAAACACGACCAAGCGTTTTTTGTGGGCATCCGCAACACCTTTTACCGCTTTGCCATGCTCGCTGGACAAGGCCCCTTAGTGATTCTTGCCGGACAGATGGAAAACATTGCAGAAAAAACTTCCTGGGCCTGGAGTATCACTTTCTTCATCTTTGCAGCCTTATTTGCGGCCTTCTTTCTGTGGCACCTGTTCATTCTACCCTACCCAACCAGTGATGAAAAGCGAGGCGGAAAAAACATAAAAGAAGTGATAGCCGACTTTGTTGACACCTTTGCCTCTTTTTTCAAAAAAGAAGGAATTGGCGTTGCCCTAATCTTTATTTTGGTATTTAGGCTTGGAGAAGCTCAGTTGGTCAAACTGGCATCCCCTTTCCTTTTGGATGATCCCACACAAGGAGGCTTAGGATTAACCACCAGCAACATCGGCTTCGTATATGGAACAGCTGGAATTATCGCATTAACACTAGGAGGTATTTTGGGAGGAGTTGCCGTTGCCCGCCATGGCATGAAGAAGTGGCTATGGCCAATGGTACTGGCCATGAACTTACCCAACTTGGTTTATGTTTTTCTGGCCTTCACTCAAACGCAAAGTCTTACAGTTATTACCGCTTCGGTTGTTGTTGAGCAATTTGGCTATGGTTTCGGATTTACGGCCTACATGCTTTATATGATCTACCTTTCGGAAGGCAAGCACAAAACGGCACACTATGCTCTTTGTACAGGTTTCATGGCCCTAGGAATGATGCTTCCTGGTATGGTGAGTGGATGGATTCAGGAATTGATCGGCTACAAATACTTCTTTGTTTGGGTGATGCTGTGTACCATTCCTGGTTTTATCATCATCAACTTTTTAAAGATTGACCCGAAGTTTGGAACCAAAGAGAATAAGTAAAAAAGGCAGAGGATAAAGGGAAATAACTCCTTTTATTCCTTTAAAACGCTATAAAAAACAAGAAAGCCTGACTTAAAAAAGTCAGGCTTTCTTGTTCAATATCTTTCCAACTTATTTAGTGAAAGAAGCGTTGTTCAAAAACTCAAAGCTCTTTTCAACACTTACAATTGGTGCATAGTTGTATCGCTCAACCTCAACAATGTAGTTTTTCATACCGGCTTTCTTCGCCATTTTAAATGCTGGCTCAAAATCAATTTTACCGCTAGCGCCTAACTCTTCCACATCTTTTACATGGTAAAGCTCAAAACGTCCAGGGTATTTTTTGAAATAATCAACAGCATCTTTGCCACCCTCTTGAATCCAATACAAGTCAAGCTCAAACATGACTTTCTTCGGATCGGTGTTTTCCAGCAAGTAATCGTAAAAGATTTTGCCTTCTAACTCGGTGTCAAACTCGCGAGCGTGGTTGTGGTAACCAAAACGAATCCCAGCTTTATTACACATTTCGCCAATTGTATTGTAATAGTCACAATACTCTTTCAAGATCGCCAAATCTTCATAAGACTCACGCCCCATCGATGGTTTTACGATCCACTCGGCACCAGCTGCTTTATGTGCTGCAATGCAGGTTTTCCACCATTCCATTGCCTGATCCCATTCTCCCTCTTTAGGTAAGTTAATACCCGTATGCGAACCACGCATTTCCATGCCATTCTTTTTCAGCAATGCTTTAAATGCTTCAGGCTCCATTCCGTAGAACTTGCCATCGTTGTAACCAGCCGCTTCAACATAAGCATAGCCAATTTCACCCAGCTTGGCAATTGTAGCAGCAGGATCCTTTTTCATATCCTCGCGAACCGACCACAGTTGAATCCCAATTTCTTTCTCTTTTTTCTTTGCCATCGAGTTTCCTCCGAACACTGAGGCAGAAAATGCCAGCAATGTAAAAGTCAATAACAGACTTTTTGTCCGTGTTTTAAAATCCTTCATTCTTAAATGGTTTTAATAGATTATCGTTGATAAAAATTAGTTGTTCCGACAAATATAACGAAAAGATTAGCCAGTCTGAAAGTAAAGTTTCGTTGAAAAAATGCTTCCAAAAGCATCACGTTCAAGCTATTTACAATTATTAACAGGGCATCTCCAAGCTTTGCTTAAACCAATGTGTTAAAAAGATGTCCTAGAACATGGAACCCTAAATGTAAAATCATGAATATTCACAAAACACTGATTATATTCTTCCTTTTTGCGCATTTGGCTGTAGTAGCTCAACCCCCTGAGGCAACGACCACCCAGCCTTCGAACAAGGCTACAATCAAAGGGCAAATTATTGATGCTGACACGAAACAGCATATGGAGTACGCCAACATTTCCTTATTTAATCCGCAGGATTCATCACTTGTTACAGGAAGCATTACCGACGTTCAAGGAGAGTTTGTCATTCGTAAGATCAATTTTGGAACCTATTATGCAGAAGCCAACTTCATCGGCTTTAACAAACTGCGTATCAACAACATTCGCATCAACTCGTCAAATCGTGAAATCGACTTGGGAGTTATTGAACTTCAACCATCAACCCAGGAAATTGGAACGGTAAGTGTTGTTGCTGACCGCTCACGAGTGCAATATAAAATTGACAAGAAGGTGGTTAATGTAAGCCAGGATATTAATGCTGCCGGCGGAACAGCTGTCGATGTGCTTGAAAATACCCCTTCGGTAGAAGTGGATATTGAAGGAAACGTCAGTTTGCGAGGTTCCTCAAGCTTTACCGTTCTTATTGATGGTAAACCAAGTGTGCTCGAAGGAAGCGATGCCCTTCGTCAGCTTCCGGCTTCAGTTATTGAAAACATTGAAATCATCACCAATCCATCAGCCAAGTACGATCCTGATGGGATGGCCGGAATCATCAATATTGTGATGAAGAAAAATGTGTTATCCGGCTTTAACGGGATTATCAATGCGATGGTCGGAACCCGGGATAAATATCGTACCGACCTCACGTTAAATTACAAAACGAAAAAAAGCAACCTGTTCTTTGGTGCGGACTTTAACGACGAAACATTTTATGGCTCTGGCAATTCCTACCGCGAAACCTATCTGACCGATACCACCCGCTACCTGATTTCGGATGGGAACCGGGACTTTGGACGCAGCGGGCACCGGTTTAAAGGAGGCGTTGACCTTTACCTGACCGATTTGTCCACCTTAACCTTGTCGGGAACTTATGGCGAGTACGGACGCAAACGAGGCGGGACCAGCAGGTTGCATGAGTACACGGCACCTGCCAATGAGGAGATTTTCTCCATCGAAGATGAAAACTCAAAACGCGAAGGAACCTACGTAAGTACCAACATCAACTTTCAGCAGAAATTTGACGAAAGCGGAAAACATAAACTCGACGCACTCTTCTATTACTCAAACAGTGTAGGCGATGACTACGAGTATGAAGATGAGTTTTATACCGATTCAAACTATCAGCGCACCGAAGGCTATTTAGCCCGAATCAAAACCTTGGAAGAAGAGGATGAAGATGAATACCGGATTGAACTGGACTATACCAGGCCTGTGGGCGATGATGGTCGTTTTGAAGCAGGTTTTCAAAGTCGGATTGACCGCGAGTATGAATCATACTCGTTTAATGATTGGGACAACGATTTAAATGACTATGTCGATAATCCGGAATTTTCAAGTTCCCAAAATTTTAAGCGCGACATTGTTGCCGGCTATTCCACCTTTGCCAACAAAGTAGGAAGCTTTAGTTATCAGCTTGGCCTACGGGGAGAATATACCAATCGGAGTATTGCTCACGAGAAAGCAGAACGTCCGGCAGAGATCAACAGGTTCGACCTCTTTCCAACCTTGCACTTCTCTTATGAGTTTTTAAACCGTCTGCAACTTATGACCAGCTATAGCCGCCGGATTGACCGTCCCAACGGACGTGATCTCGACCCATTTCCCAATTATTACAACCGGTACACCATTCGCTATGGAAATCCAGAATTGGAGCCAGAATACACCGATTCTTATGAATTGGGAATTATGAAGAACTATGGGAAATCATTCATCTCTCTTGAAGGTTTTTACCGGGTAACCAACAACTTAATCACGCAGGTAACTGAATTAGGTGATGATGGTATTTTTTACATCAATACTGAAAATCTGAACAACGACTATTCGTTAGGATCCGAAATTATGGGGAACCTAAATATCAAAGATTGGTTAATTTTCAATGGTAGTTTTTCGTTATATCGCTACCGCATTGAGGGAGAAGTGCTGGGAGAGTCCATTGATCGAAAAAGCACCAATTATACCGGGCGTTTAAATACAACGGTAAAACTCAACCCAAACTCACGCATTCAGATGACTGGCTATTATCGCGGACCATCCGTGTCAGCCCAAGGAGATCGCTCTGACTTCTTTTTCACCAATTTATCCTACCGCCAGGATCTGCTGAAAAAGAAGCTCACAGCAACACTTAGCTTACGCGATGTTTTTGGAACAATGAAATTTGAACGCACCTCATCAGGAGTTGACTTCTCGGATCGATTCAAACGGGAACGTGAGTCACAAGTGGTTACGCTTACACTTAGCTACAAACTCAACAATTTTAAGCTGGACCGCGGCAGCAATGGAAATGGAGTACGTGAAATGGACTTTGATGATGGTGGATTTTAGTTTTACATTTTTTAGTTAGAGGAGAAGAGGCTATTGGCCTCTTTTCTTTTTTACAGAAATGCGTGCTTCACCCCCCTTCTGTTTTACAAATCAAAGCCTAGTCTTCTATACAGATTGGACGATCAGAATATTGAAAAGAGATGAATAAGGAATAGCACATCATCTGAAATATTACGGATACTTTTACCTCCTATAATACAGCACTCCATCAAATAATAACTGATCACCAGCATCCTTCAAAATATGCAAACAAAAAAAAGGATGCTGAAAACAGCACCCTTTGATAATATCAGATTTACTAATCTAACTTAACTTGTTATGGCGTATTGTTAGAGTGTCGCTTGACCTGGTTCCCAGTCGCAAGGAGTAAGCTTTCCTGTTTTCAAAGCTTCCAACACACGCAACACTTCTGGTACATTTCTTCCAATGGCTAAATCGTTTACACTTACCCAACGAGTAACTCCTTCAGGATCGATGATGAAAGTTGCACGATAAGCGATTTTTTCTTCTGCTTCCAAAATTCCTAGCTCTTCTGCCAGTGATTTTGAAGTATCAGCCAACATTGGGAATTGAATTTTTTTCAAACCAACGTGATGAGTTCTCCAGGCCAGGTGAACAAATTCGGAGTCAGTAGAAGCACCAACCAAGTTGGCATCCAACTTTTGGAAATCTGCGTAATGATCATTGAAAGCAGTGATCTCAGTTGGGCAAACAAACGTAAAGTCTTTTGGCCACCAGAAAATAACGCTCCACTTTCCTTTTAAATCTTCATTACTTAGTGTTTCGAACTCTTTACCTACTTCTAGAGATACGACAGCTGTCTTTTTAAATTCGGGGAATTTTTGTCCTATTGTCAACATGATTCTTTGTTTTTAATTTAGATTTATTAAAAATAATGCTGCAAATATAACCGCCCACTCAACACCAATCAAATTGATTTTTTTTATTCGGAATAGACAAAAACTATTTCCAAGCGAGTCAAAACCCAATAGTTATCTTAAGCACAAATCGTAAGCCCAACTAACAAAAGATAAGCCTTGTAAGTTAGAGCAGGTATTCGCCGCCTAAAATGTTTGGGCAAAAGGATCAAGAATTATATCTTTAACTGGTTTTTCAAAGCTTTCTAAGCTTTAAAAATCTTTTTTTACCTGAATCAATTTCAAATAATAAACTATGAAAAAGCTTTCTAAAGAATCTAAGCAAGTTTCAAGAAGGGCCTTTTTGGGAACTGCAGCTACCGCAGCGGCAGGAATTACCATCCTTCCCAGCAATGTGATTGCCGGATTAGGACATAAGGCTCCAAGTGATAAACTAAACATCGTCGGCGTTGGTGTTGGCGGAATGGGTTTTGCTAACCTGAAAAATTTGGAATCAGAAAACATCATTGGTCTTTGCGATGTTGACTGGGCGTACACTGGTGGAAACGGCGTTTTCGACCGCTATCCAAAAGCTAAAAAATACAAAGACTGGCGTAGAATGTACGATGAAATGGGTAAGGACTTCGACGCTGTTGTTATTGCAACTGCCGACCATACGCACGCCATCACTGCAGCACATGCCATTACAATGGGCAAACACGTATACGTGCAAAAGCCATTGACACACACCGTTTATGAATCTCGTTTGTTAACCAAGCTAGCTGACAAATACAATGTCGCGACTTCAATGGGTAACCAAGGTTCATCAGGCGAAGGTGTAAACCTAACTACTGAATGGATTGCAAACGGCGAAATTGGTGAAATCACCAAAGTGGAAGCTTTCACCGACCGTCCAATCTGGCCACAAGGATTAAACACTCCTGAAAACGGACAATGGGTTCCTGAAACATTGGATTGGGACTTGTTCGTAGGACCAGCACAAATGCGTCCTTACAATGAAATTTATCACCCATGGAACTGGCGTGGTTGGTGGGACTACGGTACTGGTGCTCTTGGAGATATGGCTTGCCACATCCTTCACCCGGTATTTGTTGGTCTTGAATTAGGCTACCCAACCAAAGCTCAAGGAAACTCAACGCTATTGTTACAAGACTGTGCGCCTACTGCACAATCGGTAAAACTGACTTTCCCTAAGCGTAAAGCCAGCAAAAAAATGAAAATTAAACTTCCTGAAGTAGAAGTATATTGGTATGATGGTGGAATCAAGCCAATGCTTCCAGACGGATGGCCAGAAGGCAAAAATCCAAACAACGCAGGTGGTGGCGTCTTGTTCCACGGAACAAAAGACACCTTAGTTTGTGGTTGCTACGGAAAAGATCCTTGGTTATTGTCAGGTCGTACGCCGAATGCTCCTAAATTCCGTCGTCGGATTGAAACAAGCCACGAAATGGATTGGGTACGTGCATGTAAAGAAACTGCAGCCAACCGTATTCCAACTGCATCTGACTTCAGCGAAGCAGGCCCATTCAACGAAATGGTTGTCATGGGAGTATTAGCTGTTCGCTTGCAAGGTTTGAACAAAGAGCTTGAGTGGAATGGCGAAAGCATGGAATTCACCAACTTGAATGATAGCGAAGAAATCAGAACGGTTATCAAAGACGGTTTCGCTATTCACGATGGTCACCCAACATTCAAGAAAACATGGACTGATCCTGTTCCTGCTAAAGAATTTGCAGCAGAATTGATCAAGCACACTTACCGTGCACCATGGAGCTTGCCAGACATGCCAGCTTAGTTTTGAATACGGTAAAACAACATATCAACGGGATAAGATTTCTTTCTTATCCCGTTTTTTCTGCGACTTTAAGAGCCAGTGATCAAGCCCGCCAGTTCAATAAATCAACATTTCTTATTAAATTGCCCCGGGCATGTTCCCAACATTAAAACCGATGAATAGAATCGCAAACCAAACAGTTGCGTTCTTCATCTTTTTAATCAGAAATTTATACGGATTCCCCTAACCAACAAATAATTGTACAACGCATGAAACGAGAACACAAAGCCATCAACCGACGTCATTTTATCGGAACAGCTTCAGCAGCCTTTGCCGGATTAACCGTTCTTCCCAGTCAGGTTATTGGAGGCTTAGGACACCGGGCACCTAGTGACAAGCTCAATATTGCTGGTATTGGTGTTGGCGGAATGGGTTATCGCAACCTGAAAAATATGGAGAGCGAAAACATTGTGGCTTTGTGCGATGTCGATTGGAAATATGCCAACCGAAATTCATTTCGGGAATGGCCAACAGCCAACCGCTACAAGGATTTCCGGGTCATGTTTGATCAGCAAAAAGACATTGATGCCGTGATGATTGCAACCCCCGATCACACCCATGCTTTGCCTGCTTTGATGGCCATGCGACAAGGCCTTCATGTTTATGTGCAAAAGCCAATGACCCACTCGGTTTACGAAAGTCGAATATTGACGGAAACAGCACGGAAATACAATGTCGCCACCCAAATGGGGAACCAAGGAAATTCCAATGAAGGAATCCGACAAATCTGCGAATGGATTTGGGTTGGTAAAATTGGAGACATCACCAAAGTTGATGCCTGGACCAACCGCCCTATCTGGCCGCAAGGGCTGGAACGCCCCCAAAAGGAAATGCGCACTCCAAAAACATTGGACTGGGATCTGTTCTTAGGTCCTGCCGCTTACCGTCCTTACAACGAAATTTACACCCCTTGGAATTGGCGCGGCTGGTGGGATTTTGGAACCGGCGCTTTAGGCGATATGGCCTGCCATATTCTCGATCCTGTATTTAAAGCCTTGAAACTTCAATACCCAAGCTCCGTTCAGGGGAGCTCAACACCTGTCAATACCGAATCAGCGCCCAATGCTGAAATGGTTATTTATGAGTTTCCGGCACGCGATAACCTGCCGAAAGTTGCCATGCCACCAGTAAAAGTAACCTGGTATGATGGAGGTCTGATGCCTCCTCGCCCCGATGAGTTGCTTGAAGGACAAGCCATGGGAAATGAAAGTGGGGGTTGTATTTTCTACGGAACAAAAGGCAAAATCATGTGTGGAGCTTCTTCTGCCAATCCAACGCTTTTACCGACGAGTGATATGGCTCATTTTGAAGCGCCCGAAAAAATCATCCATCGAATTCCCAACGCAACAACCAACGGACATGAGCAAGATTGGATCAGAGCTTGTAAAGAAACTCCTCAAAACCGGGTGGAAGCATCTTCCTACTTTGAGTACAGTGGTCCGCTCAATGAAATGGTTGTCATGGGTGTGTTGGCTGTTCGTCTGCAAAGCCTGCAACGCAAGCTGCTTTGGGACGGAGCAAACATGCGTTTCACCAACATCAACAGTCAAGATCAATTACGCATCCTGGCTTCCGATGAGTTTGAAGTAGTCAATGGCGATCCGCGTTTCAACAAGAAATACGTCACTCTTTCAGCACAACAGGCTGCTCAAGAGTGGATTCGTCACAACTACAGACAAGGGTGGGAGCAAATTTAAGCGCACGAAATGCTCTGTTTTTCAGGAATCAGGAGGTGAGTAGCTTTATTAAAGAATCTTGTTTAGGCCTGATTTAGATGAGCTTTAATTTGATCCTCAATCTGCTGCGTGAGTTCTTTCAAGTCCTTTCCCGCAGGATCAATCGGAGGCAAAACCGTATAATTTAATCGACATCCAAAAGTTAATGGGAAATAGCCACGCTCCATCAAGCAACTGTTGCCTTCAATCACAAAGGGAACAATCATGGCTGAAGGTGCAGCCCGCAACAAAGAGGCAATCCCGGCATGTTGGAAACGTTTCACCTTCCCAGTCTTGCTGCGTGTTCCCTCCGGAAAAATGCTCGCACAGTACTGTTCTTTCTCAATGTGCTTGCCCAGCTTGGTGATTTCGATGATGGACTGCCTCCCATTTTTGCGATCAATTAAAGCGGAACCACCATGTCGCAGGTTGTATGAGATACTTGGAATCCCTTTCCCCAGCTCCTTCTTTGACACAAATTTGGGATGGTGTTTGCGAAATCCCCAAACAATTGGTGGAATATCGAACGTACTTTGGTGATTGGAAACAATAATGAATGGACGCCCTTCCGGTAGCAAGTCCAACCCTCTGAAACGAATACGCGCCCCCATAATAACAAGGCTGTACAAAAGAAAGAAGTTTAGCACATCAACCGATTTCTTCCGCAAAGGATAACCGCCTATCCAACGGCAAATTACTTGAACCGGGTGAAATACCAATAACAACAAGCCAAACACCGACAAATAAATAGGCGTTAACAAATAGCCCAGTAAACGTTTCATGATTCAGAATTAAGAATGATCTCACAAAAGAACAAAAAATTGGGGAAAACCTGTCAAAAATCAATCAATCGACGCGTTCTTTTCAGAACCATTCTAAATAGTAGGAACTCGTGTTAAGAATACATTATTTACATCTTTCCCAGACAAAACTCAGGCATTATCAATTTTAATATATAGACATTTGTATATCTATTTAGTTTGATGTTTTAAAAACCAATATCAACATGACAAAATATGTAATCATAGGTGGCGTTGCCGGAGGAGCAACAGCTGCTGCCCGACTACGACGACTGGACGAACATGCTGAAATCATCCTATTTGAACGGGGACAAAATATTTCCTATGCCAACTGCGGACTTCCTTACTACATTGGAGGAACGATCACCGAACGGGAAAAATTGCTGGTTCAAACACCAGAAAGCTTTCGCGCTCGACTGAATGTAGATGTGCGTGTGTTGCAGGAAGTCACCAAAATTGATCGTGATGCCAAGCAGGTGGAAATCCAAAACCACACAACCGGAGAAACCTACCTGGAAAGTTACGACAAGCTGGTGGTGTCGCCAGGAGCAGAACCGGTTAAACCACCCATTCCTGGAATCAATGATCATTCCATTTTCACCCTGCGAAATGTGAGTGATACCGATCGCATCAAGTCATTTTGCGACGATCATCAACCACGCCGCGCAGTTGTGGTTGGAGCCGGATTTATTGGCCTTGAAATGGCGGAGAACCTGCACCAGCTAGGCATGAATGTAACCATCGTAGAGATGGCCAGCCAGGTGATGGCACCTCTGGATTACGAAATGGCGGCCGAAGTGCACCAGCATCTAAAAACCAAGCAAGTTGAGTTTTACCTGAAAGATGGCGTGAATGCCTTTACCCGCAAGGGGAATTCACTGAGCGTTCAGCTACAATCAGGCCGGGAACTGGAAACTGATATGGTCATCTTGTCCATTGGCGTACGCCCCGAAACCAAACTGGTGCGTGAAGCCGGATTGGAATTGGCCGAGAATGGCGGCATAAAGGTCAATGAGTACCTGCAAACCAACGACCCAAACATTTATGCGTTGGGTGATGCCATCGCCTTCCCTCATCCGATTACCGGTAACTACGTAAACACTTACCTGGCAGGGCCAGCCAACAAGCAAGGCCGGATTGTTGCCGATAACCTGGTGATGAACAATACACGTAAGTACAAAGGAGCCATTGCCACTGCCATTGCCAAAGTCTTTGACCTCACCGTTGCTTCAACAGGCCTTTCTGCCAAAGCATTGAAACGCGAGGGTATTGACTACGTTTCCAACATCATCCACGGATCATCGCACGCCGGCTATTACCCTGGCGCCTTGCCCTACACCTTGAAAATTCTTTTTCATCCGGAAAACGGAAAACTGTATGGAGCGCAGATGATTGGCTACAAAGGAATTGACAAGCGCATTGATTTGATTGCCACCGTACTGATGAATAACGGCAGCATTTACGACCTACAGGAGATTGAGCATGCCTATGCCCCACCCTATTCTTCAGCAAAAGATCCGGTTAACCAAGCGGGTTATGTCGCTGAAAACATCCTTACCGGAAGATTAAAAAACATCAACTGGGTAGAAGTCAGCAAGCTCCACGCACCGCAAATTTGCCTGTTGGATGTGCGTACCCCTTCTGAACATCAATTGGGACACATTGAAGGTTCCATTAATGTTGAAGTTGATCAACTGCGTCAGCGCTTGAGTGAGATCCCTCGCGATAAAAAGATCATTGTGTACTGTGGTGTTGGAATCCGTGGCTATTTTGCCTGCCGTATCTTGATGCAAAACGGTTTTGAAGAAGTTTACAACCTGAGTGGTGGCTACAAAACTTATGAGCACACCATGTGCAAGCAAAGTAACGAGGATATTTTTGAGTCCAGCTACATTGCCAAAGATGACCACATTTACCGGGGAAAACCTGCCGAAGCAGCTCCATTTGCAGAACATATCAAAACCATTGAGGTGGATGCCTGTGGGTTACAATGTCCGGGCCCGGTTTTAAAACTGAAAACGGAGATTGAGAAATTGAAAGCCGGCGAGCGCTTGATTCAAAAAGCCAGCGACCCCGGTTTCATGAAAGACGTTCAATCGTGGTGTAACATGACCGGGAACAAGTTGATTTCCATCGATTCGAAAGAAGGAATTATTACCGCGGTGATTGAAAAAGGAGCCGAAGCGCCTGCAGCAACAAGCAACGAAAAAACATTGGCTGCCAACTTGCCCACAAACAAAACAATGGTCGTTTTCAGCGATGATATGGACCGCGCATTGGCTTCCTTTGTCATTGCTAACGGAGCTGCCTCAATGGGCAAACAAGTGACTTTATTCTTTACCTTCTGGGGACTCAACATCATCAAGAAAACCGATAAACCCAAAGTGGACAAAGACCTGATGGGCAAAATGTTTGGAAAGATGATGCCTGAAAATGCGGGTAAGCTGAAGCTATCGAAAATGAACATGTTCGGCATGGGATCGCTAATGATGAAAAAGCGCATGCTAGCCAAACGGGTGGATTCCATTGAAGATATGATTCAAACGGCTTTGGACAATGGCGTGAAGATGATTGCCTGCCAAATGTCGATGGATGTGATGGGCGTGAATGCCGACGAACTGATGGATGGTGTTGAAATTGGCGGGGTAGCCACCTACCTCGAAGAAGCAGAACAAGCCAACCTCAACCTGTTTATTTAAAACGAAATAATACCAGATTTTCTATAAGCCACCAAAGGATTAAAGCTTTGGTGGCTTTTTTTACGTTCAAACATCATGCCTAAGCAAATTAGGTATTAAAAAAATTGTAACTTTGGATTATGACTAAAAAATCACTTTACCAGGGACATTTAACAACCATTGTCCTAAAGCTTCTGGCTGACAATGATGAAATGTATGGCTATCAAATAACCCGAATGGTTAAGGAGCTTTCCTCTGGAGAAGTTCAGTTAACGGAGGGAGCGCTTTACCCAATTCTGCACAAGCTTGAAGCTAACGGTTTAGTTGAAGTCAGGCATGAAAAGACCAATAACCGAACAAGAAAATATTATAAACTAACTCAAAGCGGACACCATGAAACCACACATTTACTTAAAGAAATGCAGGATTTTTTGAAGCAAATGGAAGTTTTAATAAGCCCAATACCTAAACTAAAATGAATCATAAAACACTAAATTCACAACAAGTTGAATCACTTTTTACATTCTGTAGAAAGCATCATGTTTACCACTATGACCTACAGGTTGAACTTGTTGACCATATGGCATCTGCAATCGAAACAGCGTGGGAAACGAATCCCAATCTTCCTTTTGAAGAAGCACGTAACCAATGCTTTTCTCAATTTGGAAGCGATGGTTTTTTAAAAGTAGAACGGCAACATGAGAAAGCCTTATCGAAAAAATACAATCATTTATTAATCAGCCATTGGATCAGCTTCTTCCGATGGCCCAAACTCCTTTTTACAATTGCTTCTACTCTATGTCTCACATTCATTTTTCAACTTATCGACAAAGCATCTGAGGTATTAATAGTTTACTCACTTCTAATCTTTTTCTTCACCATCCTCTATATTTTCATCCTTTTCCCAAAGAAATACTCCATCAATCTTATTCCCGGAAAATCATTCTTATTAACCGAACGGTTAAAGTCAGTCAGACACTTTTCAGTCATCTTCCTTCAGTTACCTTTCATCGCTTCCAATTTTGCTCACTTTGCAGATCATAAATATTCAGAACTTTTGAGTGTTCAACTAAGCATGTCATTTACTTTAGTAGCATTCAGTATCCTTTTTTACAATAACCTAGTACATCTCCCTTCAAAAATAAAATCGCAATTTATCAGCCAATTCCCAGAGTTCGTGAAATAGATGAATCAAATGATTAACCAGACACTCGATGAGCTATGATTTTCATAAACAGTTTCGAGTACTTTCATAACTTCAGGTTTTACTTTTCTGAAAAATCAATAACTTTCGGCATTAACTAAAATTGCCTGCTCATGGATTACCGGGATGAAGTATTTCTTACCGTTGCCGAAAACCTCAGCTTTTCGAAAGCTGCAGAGGAATTGTACATCAGCCAGCCGGCTGTGACCAAACACATCAAGGAGTTGGAGAGTAAGCTCGAAGCAGCCCTTTTTGAGCGAAAGGGCAACAAGGTGTACCTGACTCAAGCTGGCAAGCTGGTTTACCGCCAGCTAAAACAAATCAGGCAGCAGTATCATGAAATGGCTTTTGAGTTGGGACGCTTGAACCAGGCTTACAAAGGAAATCTCCGAATTGGGGCCAGTTCAACCATTGCCCAGTACCTGATTCCCGAAGTTCTCGCTGCTTTTCATCGCCGCTTCCCCGACATCAAACTCGATCTGCTGAATGGCAACTCGCAGGAAATGGAACAAAAGCTGCTGAACCAGGAGATTGAGTTGGCCCTGGTGGAAAACGATTCGTCGCAAACCAATATCCGCTACCAAAGTTTTTTGGGTGATGAAATCGTAGTGGTTACCGGCAGCCAAAGTGTCTATGGCAAGCGAAAGACCTTGGCGGTGGCCGATCTTCAACAAATTCCACTGGTCTTGCGCGAACGAGGATCCGGAACGTTGGAGGTGATCCGACACGCTTTAATCCGGCATAACTTGACGCTTGATTCACTTAATATTCTGATTCACCTGGGCAGCACCGAAGCCATCAAGAACTTCCTGACCAATTTTGATGGAATCGCCTTTGTCTCCGAAAAGTCAATCGAAAAAGAATTGTTATTGAAAAGCATGGTCAAACTTCAGGTTAAAGGTCTGCATATTCCACGTCAATTCCGCATTGCCAGCCGCCTGGGACACGAGAATAACACCCAACAGTTGTTTCAAAACTTCTTACTTCAATATAACTTTTAGTTATCTGATATAAAAATTCACTATTTGACTTGATTATAATCTGAAGCTACTTTTGCGTCATTAATAAAAACGCAGAAGATGAAGCTTACAGATAAAACCAAACAACTGATTTACGGACTGGCGCTAGCTGCCTGTTTTCTCCCCATGATTTCTCCGGCCATGGCACTTTTAGCCGGAATTGGCTTATCACTCATAGGAATCCGCCTACCCAACAGCCAGCGTTATACGCCTTGGCTACTGCAGGCTTCCATCGTTTTGATGGGCTTTGGCATGAATTTAAGCCAAGCGATTCAGGCCAGCCAAACCGGATTTGTACTCACTGCCTGCTCGGTTATTGTTACCATTACGCTGGGGCTTTTACTCGGCAAACTGCTAAAAGTTGACACCAACACCAGCTGGTTGATTGCCTCAGGGACCGCCATCTGCGGAGGGAGCGCCATTGCAGCTGTTGCCCCGGTTATTGATGCCAAGAATCACCAAACGTCCTTCGCCTTATTGGTTGTTTTTGTGCTCAATGCGGTTGCCTTGATCCTGTTTCCAGTGCTCGGACATTATTTCAACCTCAGCCAGGAAACCTTTGGATTTTGGTCGGCCATTGCCATACACGACACCAGCTCGGTGGTTGGAGCAGGCGCCACCTACGGCCCCCAAGCTTTGGAAGTAGCCACAGCCGTCAAACTCACCCGTGCGTTATGGATCATTCCGCTGTCGGTTGCTATTGCCCTTTTCAAACCTGCCGAAAACCGCAAAAAAATTAAAGTCCCTTGGTTTATCGCCTTGTTTGTTGGAGCCATCGTTTTAGGACACTTCCTCCCTCAATGGGCAAACACTTACCAGCATTTCAGTTGGCTGGGACACCGTGGAATGGTGGTTGCCTTGCTACTCATTGGCTCAAACATTTCGCTTGCTGAAGCCAAACAAGCCGGGATACGAAGTTTTATGCTGGGCATTTTGCTTTGGTTTTTTATTGCTTCCCTGTCGCTTTGGGCGCTAAATATGGGAAGCTAACCTCCAAAATTTAGCCACTCCCGCCACCCCAAAAGCACCTGCGGGTTGGCATCAGGCTCACAGTCATCCTCTTGAAAAGTCCCTGCTTCACCGTAAACAGGGCTTGTTATCACCACAATAAAAGGCGACCTTTGTCTTTCTCTTCAAGGCTACGCTTGAATTTTAGCAAGCGTCGTTTTGAAAGAAGTTAACAAGCGGTCAATCCGATCGCATTTCACCCCTGAAATCAAAGCAAGTGAGCGATTTCAGTCAGGCCCGGCCAGTCCAGTAGTTCAGAAAAAGGCAAAGCAAACATCGCTTTACTTTTTACCGAAAAGCAGGGACTGCAAAAGGCTTGGGCTATATTGTGATGCATAAATTGACAGAACTATTGGTTGCCATGAAAAGACTACGAGTAAAAGATATTTCTGCCTCCTTGCTTGCTGAAGCCTGGAAGTTATATGAAAGCTCCTTTCCGACAGAAGAGAGACGGGACTGGAATCAGCAACAAGCAATCATGCAGCTTGAAGCGTATCATTTCGATCTTGTCATGTTCAACAATGAGTTTGTTGGCATCCTTTTGTGGTGGGAGTTTGCAACAATCCGTTACATCGAGCATTTTGCCATTCAAACATCCCAGCGAAATTCGGGTTTTGGAAAAACTTGTCTTGAAAACTTTATTGCCGAAAGTGACGTGCAAGTGCTGCTGGAAGTGGAAAAACCAGAGGATTCGCTCAAACAACGAAGGATTGGCTTTTACCAACGGCTGGGTTTTCACCTGAATGCCTACGATTATGCCCATCCACCCTACCTCGAAGGAGGTGATTTTGTTAAATTACTCCTGATGTCTTATCCTGACAAACTGCGAGAAGATGATTTACAGACCTTCCAGACGAAGGGGCATCCCATCATTCATCGCCCGTATTTTGAGAAGAACCCGGGATGAACAAGCAAGGAGCCGACTTATAAAACGGCTGTTCCTTTCAACAAAAACAACTCACAAAACCACTGATTAACGACGACTTAGACTCACAAAAACAAGTAAGCACAAGCGAACAAATTCCGTGTTGCTTATCGAAGAAAAATGTGGATATTTGCGGACTTTTTGCCCGCAAGCCAGTGGGCTTGAATAACTAGAAATTAAACAATTACAAGAATAACAGTGTGTTGCTATGATATCTTCTACCTCTAAAGGAACTGTAATGATTTTGCTATCGGCCATCTTTTTCGGGCTGATGCCATTTTTTGCATTGAAAACCTACGCCGAAGGACTTGATGTGAACAACCTTTTGCTGTATCGTTATACCTTTGCCTTTATCCTAATTGCCCTGTTTTGTTTGTACAAGCGAATCAGCATCCGCATTAGTCGGAAGCAATTTATGCACTTGCTAATGGCGGCCTTGGTAGGAACCATGATGACCACCTATACCCTTTTCAAATCGTACCAATACATTTCGTCCGGATTAGCCAGCACGCTGCACTTTGTGTACCCCATCATTACACTGGCGTTGGCTGCCATTCTGTTTAAAGAACGGTTTACAGCTCGTAAGTTTTTGGCCCTGCTCCTGTCGATTGCCGGCATTGGAATTTTAGCTATCGGTACGGGTGAAGAACTCAACCTGGTTGGCATCCTTTGGGCTTTGGTTTCCGGCGTGCTTTATGCCATTTACATCATCAGCATGTCGCATCCCGAGCTCAAAAAGCTAAACTCTTTTACGGCGACCTTCTGGATTTTTGGAATCACGGCCCTGCTGTTTCTCATGCAAGGGCTGGCAAGCAACAACATCATTGTGGAGTTTACGCCCAAAGCCCTGTTTTACACGCTTAACCTCAGCATATGGTCTAGCTTTGTGGCGGTGGTTCTTTTCTTTAACGGGCTCAAGCGAATCGGTCCTGGCAACGCCTCCTTGCTATCCACCTTGGAACCACTTACGGGTGTCGTGGTGGGCGTTCTTGTTTTTCACGAAACACTGGACCTGAAAAGCCTGCTGGCCATGTTGTTAATTCTGGGATCGGTATTCACTGTTGTTCAGCACAAAGCTGCTCCAAAAGGCGACTTGCCTGCAACAGAACCGGTCTGGAAAACCACCCTCAAACGCAATCAACGCCTGGTGGCTATCCTGCTGCTTTTGAAAGGCACCAAAAAACGGGGCTTATAAAACCAGCTTTGGATTATTGGGAGTTATTCTGTCGAGCTCTCTACAGAGCTTGATTAACTGCTAATTGAAACACGATTGGGAAATTTGGTCTGTATCATTCGTAGTTGGATTCATGACTTCGTATGCTCGAGTGTTCTTTTATCCTCCTTTGTTTTAAGGAGGAGTGGCACCGGGTTACCGGTGACGTGGTTCACTTTCCTGTCAAACGAATAGGAAAATCGCTTAATTCTTAACCCTTCCGGTTCCGAGCATCGGAACCACCTTCCCTTGAAAAAGGGAAGGAAATCCAACCACCGGCTTTATCGCAGATCAGCAAAATTATTTTTGCCAGCAAAAGGGCATCAGACCTTTCTTAAATCTCTGAAGTTCTTACCCCTTGGCTTCTCCTTTTCCAAAGTTTGAAACTTTGGAAAAGGTTTGATCACCGCGGAGCTGTTCAAGAACAGTACTCAAAACTTAAGTAAGCTGAGCTCTTGAATTAACATATTTTGTAAATTGATCCGCGAAAATTTAAAGCCCCAGTAACTTCGGTCTTATCAACAAGATGATCAAAACAATTAAATATCAATTCCTCCTCTTAATTCTTGCTCTATTGAATATCAATTCATTTGGACAGAAACTAGAAAACGATAAAAAAATAAATAAGATATTTACACAAGCTGAAATTGTAACATTAAACAAAATCTTGATTCATTTCGACAATTACCTAATTGATAAAACGAATATTCAGAAAGTTGATTCAGCTTATCATCAATTTAGCGAAGACCTAAAATACACTGAATCAATCGAAAAACTATGGAAGAAGATCTGTGAGGACGAAGAAACAAACGATAGATTCTTAAACTTAATTAAAGGTAATCAAAGCATCGATGAGCTATGGACAGTCCTATACATAACTGAAGATAATGGTACTCTTAATTATGCATTACAGCCGAATCGGGATGGGAAATATATGAAGTTGCTAAATTACTTAGCAAGAAAGAATAAATATCTTAAAGACTACAAGAATGGTATTCTAGTTATGGGTACTATTCCTCCATCTCTTGCGTTTGAGTTTCCAAGAATACATGACTTTTTAGACTTTAATGATGAAGCAGTCAGACTATTGGTAGCAATCCATTATATAACTCTAAAAACTTACATTGAGAAGTAAAACTATCACTTAAAACCTATAAGTAAATTCCTTCCCTTGTTTTCTGGTTCAAAACCCTCGTAGGCCAATCCTGTTACCGATAATTAGTAGTTGGATCCGTGTCTTCATTGAGTTTAGCGTCTTCCTGGAGTTGTTTCAAACTCTCCCCAAGCTGGAGTTGCTACATTTGATCGGACAATAAGTTAAGGTATGATTGGCCTTAAATTTTATCTTAGTATGATGAACAAGGCAAGAAGGACTTTTACAAGAGAATTTAAGCTTAACGCAGTTGAACTTAGTTACGAAAGAGGCAACATAGTAGAGCTAGCTAATGAGCTGAAGATCCGTCCAGAGTTAATTTATCGATGGCGTAGTGAGCTAGCCAGTTGTGAGGGAGCAAGTTTCCCGGGAAACGGTAATCCTAAATTAACAGAAGAACAAAGAGAGATTGCTCGTCTTCAAAAGGAATTGGCAGACATGAAAATGGA
>NZ_FONW01000015.1 GCF_900113005.1 Sunxiuqinia elliptica | reverse complement strand
CTTTTTTCCTAAAATATCTTTAAGCATCTGGTGATCCAGGCTTAGATCGGCATACATCCGCTTTAACCGGCGGTTCTCTTCCTCCAGCTCTTTTAAACGCTTGACCTGGCTGCCATCCATCCCGGAATACTTCTTCTTCCAATTGTAGAAAGTTGCCCGGGAGACACCGTATTCCCGGCAAATACTTTGCACATCACGGCCTGATTCATACTCTTTGACCATCTTCAGAATCTGGCCTTCACTAAATGTCGATCGTTTCATAATTACAGCTTAAAATTAATAATTTGTCTAATTTTAAACTGTCCGATTTTTAGGGAAGCTTACATTTTTAGGGAAGCTTACATTTTTAGGGAAGCTTACAATGCCGTGGAGTGGAAGGCTGAACTGGAACGTGACAACCAGGCTTTTGTTCGTCTTTCGCAAGAACGGAGTGCCGTTCGTTCGGCTGATGATACCGTGACAGATAAGGTAGCTTTCGACCAGTTGCGAGCTTCGCTTGATTTGCTCTGTAATATGCTGAATGCCCTTTATGCGCTGGATGAGCCTGATGGTATTCGCGCAACAGTTGAAGAGCTTGATCAATCGATTCGCGAAGCTACAGCAGCTGCCCGGCAAAGTGGAAGCCGTCCGGAGCTTAGCCCGGAAGCAGAAGAGTAGCGAGCGACTAATCCCTTAAAAAGCGTTTTAGAGATGTATTCATTCGAACTAATAAGCCATAAAAAAGCCTTTAGAGCATGCTCCAAAGGCTTTTTTTATATCAATTAGTACAAGGACTATTTACTCACTTACTTGGTCTGATTCCAAAATGTCTTTGTCAACCAGGATTCGTCCGCAATATTCGCAAACAATAATTTTCTTGCGGTTGGCAATGTCCATTTGGCGCTGTGGTGGAATTTTCGCGAAACAACCGCCACATGCATTACGCTGAACCGTTACAACAGAAAGTCCGTTGCGTGCGTTTTTACGAATCCGTTTGAAAGCTGTTAATAAACGTGGTTCAATTACGCTTTCAATTTTCTCGGCTTTTCCTTTCAGCTTTTCCTCTTCAATTTTCGTTTCGGCTGTAATTTCTTCCAGCTCTGCTTTTTTGCGTTTCAGGTCTTCCTGACGCTCCGAAAGCAATGTTTTTGAAGATTCAGTGGCTTCTTTTTTAGAGGCCAACTCAGCAGTAAACTCTTTAATACGCTTTTCTGAAAGTTCGATTTCCAACTTTTGGAATTCAATTTCCTTGTTTAATGAATCGTACTCCCGGTTGTTACGTACATTGTTTTGTTGCTCCGTATACTTCGTAATTAAAGCTTCAGACTCCTTGATCGCTGCTTTGCGGTTGGCAATTGAGGTTTCAAGGGTTTTAATGTCATCACTGTAATTACTTACACGGGTACTTAAACCAGCAATGTCGTCCTCCAGGTCTTGTACCTCTAGCGGAAGCTCTCCGCGAAGCGTTTTAATCTTGTCGATTTCAGAAACAACAGTTTGTAACTCGAAAAGTGCTTTTAGCTTTTCGCTAATTGGAACTGATTTGTCTTCTTGGTACTGTGTATTCATATTTGGAATGCTCTAATTTTCTATGTTAAAGGTAGTTTACCGGGTTGGTGTTTACCTCAGATAAACGGACTGCAAATTTAGGGAATTTTTTTGTAAGTAATTCATAAAAAACTTCTTTAGTGAATTGCTCACTTTCAAAATGCCCAATATCGGCCAGTACAATTTTATTTTCAGCCTCAAAAAACTGGTGGTATTTCAAATCGCCGGTAATAAATACATCAGCTTGCTCGCGAATGGCTTGCTTGATTAAGAAGCTTCCGGAGCCACCACAAACGGCAATCTTTTTCACCTTCTTTTCCTGCAGTGGGCTGTGCTTAACCACGCCTGTCCCAAATGTTCGCTTAAGCGAACGCAAAAAGCGCTTCTCATCCATTTCGCGTGGCAGTTCGCCAATCATGCCAATGCCAACCTGTGGATGCTGATTGTCCAGCGAGTAAATGTCGTAAGCGACTTCCTCGTAGGGGTGTGCTTGAATGAGAGCCCGAATAACAGCTCCTTGCGTGTGGGCTGGGAAAATGGTTTCGAAACGGAGTTCGTTTTCGTAGTGAATTTCTCCAGGCTTACCAACAAATGGTGTCGTTGAGTTATTGCCTCTGAAACTTCCTTTACCGGCAATCGAATAGGCACAGGAATCGTAATTTCCAATATTTCCAGCTCCGGCCTCAAAGACAGCTTCCTGCATTTTTTCGGCATAGTCAAACGGAATAAAGGTGACCAGCTTTTTCAGTTGGCCACTCACCGGCGATAAAATCCGACAGTTTTCCAAGCCGATCTTCTCACAGATTTTCCCGTTCACACCTTCCGGAACGCTATCGAGGTTGGTGTGCGAAGCATAAATTGCGATGTTGTGCTGAATGGCTTTGATGACGCAACGCTCCACCTCATTTTTCCCATTTAGTTTCTTGATTCCTCCAAAAATCAGGGGATGGTGGGCGAGGATCAAATCACATTTCGTTTGAATGGCTTCCTCTAAAACCGCTTCGGTTACATCAAGTGTTATCAGTACCTGTTTCACTTCCTGGCTGGGGTTTCCAACCAGTAAGCCGGCATTATCGTATGATTCCTGGTAGGCTAAAGGTGCTACCGATTCAAGGTAGTTCGTTATTTCGCTAATCTTCATGCTTCAGGTGTTAAATTGTTACTTCTCGTTTTGCTGGCTTCCTTTCTCCTCAATCCATATGGTCTCTCATATCGAGAAGCATCTGCCGGATGTCTTTCAACCGGTCAACCAGTTCGTATTTATTAATGGTATCTTCTTTATTGTCTTTCAATTTTTGCTTGGCGCCTTTTAGCGTTAAGCCCCGTTCTCTTACCAGGTGGTAGATGATTTTGATATTTTCAATGTCTTCGGGCGTAAAAAGACGATTCCCCTTTTTATTCTTTTTGGGTTTTAGAATGTCGAATTCATTTTCCCAAAAACGAATCAGTGAAGTATTAACCTGAAACATATCAGCAACTTCACCAATTGAATAAAAGACTTTTTCTATTTTGGGTTTACGGTAGGGCACGGCCGCAGGTATTTAGTCTAAGGATTGTCCCATGTTCGACGAAATGGCAATCATTTTTTCGTACTCCTGAGGCGTCAAATCTTTAAAGTAATAGTACTGAGGATTGACAGCTTTCCCATTTCGGTGAACCTCGTAGTGGATGTGTGGCCCGGAAGAGGTACCGCTGCTACCAACATAACCGATGACGCTTCCTCGTTTTACTTTCTGCCCTTTGCGAACATTAAATTCATTCATGTGCCCGTAAAGGGTTTCGTAACCATAGCCGTGGTCAATAACCACCCAACGTCCGAATCCTCCGCGCGAGCTTTGTACATCTTTCACAACGCCGTCTCCGGTTGCATAGATCTCGGTTCCTACAGGAGCGGTAAAGTCCATGCCATAGTGAAAACGACGAATTTTGTAGATCGGATGAATCCGAAATCCCCAGCCCGAAGCTGTTCGTTTCAAATCTTTGTTCGAAACAGGCATAATTGCCGGAATACTGGCAAGCATGGCCTCTTTGTCAAGGGCTAGTTTTAAAACTTCGTCGTATGATTTGGATTGGATGTAGGCTTCTTTAGCAACAACATCCAGTTTGCGTGCGGTGTTAACAACCAAATCTGCGTTATCCAGACTTTCCAGGTGAGCATATTTGTTGACCCCGCCAAAACCTGCTTTACGCACGGAGTTTGGAATAGGATCGGCTTCAAAAACAACCCGGTATAAATTATCGTCGCGGTGTTGGATATCTTCTAAAACCCCTTCAATGCTTTCGAGGTTTTTATACATTAGCTCGTATTGGGTGAGTAGTCGGCTATTTTCCCGTTTCAAACTGCGCATCTTCGGTGTTTCGTAAAACTGAAGAAAAATAACTACTAGCACGATACTCAACACTAAACTAGCAGAAAGGAACAGCAAGAAACGGTGGATTTTTGCTTTTAAGTTGCGTTCAACCTTGTCGTAGCTTAGTGTGTCGGGGTTAAACTTATACTTAACTTTTGCCATAAAAACCAATTTCTTTTTCTGATGTGTAACAAATTTAAGTAATTAATCTAACTTTGCAAGACTTAAAAATCAGGCAGATTAACTACGAAACGCAAATGTAATTGAATTATTGAGTTAATCGGTTTGATAATTTGTTGGCAAGCGCTTTTTAACAAATTTTAAACGTAGCAGAGGGAGAGCTGCTCTCTTTCCATCCTAAAAAATGAAGGATTTATTCTTCGGTTTTTGTCTGGGGAAACTTGGTGAAGTTGGTAGCTCAACGCTGGGCATTAGTTGTAAAACCTTTAAATAGAAAAGATAAAAACATGAATTCCAAAGCGATCAGGAAAGCCTTTCTGGATTTTTTTATTTCGAAACAGCATACGATTGTTGATTCCGCTCCGATGGTAGTAAAAAATGACCCGACACTCATGTTTACCAACGCGGGAATGAATCAGTTTAAAGACATTTTTCTGGGTAACCAAGCGGCGAAAGCGGCGCGAGTGGCGGATACACAGAAATGTTTGCGGGTATCAGGGAAGCACAATGACCTGGAGGAAGTAGGACACGATACCTACCACCATACCATGTTTGAAATGTTGGGAAACTGGTCGTTTGGCGATTATTTTAAAGAAGAAGCGATCGATTGGGCCTGGGAATTTCTGCACGATAAAATGGGAATTGCCGCCGATCGGATGTATGCCACCGTATTTGAAGGAAGTGAAGATGATAACTTGGGATTGGACGTTGAAGCTCAGAGAATCTGGTTGAAGCACTTGCCGGCCGATCGTGTGTTGAACGGTAGCAAGAAAGACAATTTCTGGGAAATGGGAGATACTGGCCCCTGTGGTCCTTGTTCTGAATTACATGTTGACTTGCGCGATGATGAAGAACGAGCAAAAGTGCCGGGTGTTGACTTGGTGAATCAAGATCATCCTTTGGTGATTGAGATTTGGAACTTGGTATTCATTCAGTTTAACCGCAAAGCCAACGGAAGTTTGGAAGAACTTCCGGCCAAGCATGTTGATACCGGAATGGGCTTTGAACGCCTGTGCATGATTATACAAGGCAAAAAATCAAATTACGATACCGACGTGTTCCAACCCGTGATTGGCAAGTTGGGAACCTTGAGCAATAAGAAGTATGGCGAAAATGAAAAAGATGATATTGCCATGCGTGTAATTGCTGACCACTTGCGTGCAATTGCTTTTGCGATTGCTGACGGACAGCTGCCATCAAACAACAAGGCTGGTTATGTGATTCGTCGTATTTTGCGCCGTGCGGTACGTTACGGATACACCTTTCTGGGTTTCCGCGAGCCGTTTATCTACCAGTTGGTAGAAACCTTAAAAGAAAATATGGGAGATGCTTTCCCTGAATTGCAGGCTCAGCAGGTTTTAATTGAAAAGGTGATTAAAGAAGAAGAAGAAAGCTTTTTACGCACCCTTTCAACTGGAATTAAACTGTTGGATGAACTGATTGGAAAAGCAGCCGATAATAATAAAAAGGAGATTGAAGGCAAAGATGCTTTCGTTTTATATGATACCTATGGATTTCCACTGGACCTGACTGAACTAATTGCTCGCGAAAATGGCTTGAGTGTTGACGAGGCTGGTTTCAATAAGGAAATGGAAGCTCAGAAAAACCGCTCAAGAAATGCGGCACAACAAGAAACAGATGACTGGGTAGAGCTGATTAAAATTGAGTCAACAGCGTTCTTGGGATACGATCAGTTGGAAGCCGAAATTCGAATTGCCCGTTACCGGAAAGTTGTTCAGAAGAAAAAGTCGTTCTATCAACTGGTGTTTGACCAAACGCCTTTTTATGGTGAGGCTGGTGGACAGGTTGGAGATCAAGGATACCTTGAAGCGAACGGGGTGAAAACTCCAGTCTTTGATACCCAAAAAGAAAATAATCTGACCGTTCATCTGGTTGAGAAATTACCTGAAAATCCGGAGCAGGTGTTTAAAGCAGTCGTTAATGGCGACCGTCGTAAGCAAATTGCCAGCAACCACACAGCCACCCACTTGCTGCATGCTGCTCTACGCGAAGTGTTGGGAACCCATGTGGAGCAAAAAGGATCGTTGGTGAATGCTGACCACTTGCGCTTTGACTTTTCACACTTTCAGAAAGTGACAGACGAGGAATTGGCTAAGGTTGAGGCTTTGGTCAATAATAAGATTCGTGAGAATGCGAACCTGGAAGAGAAGCGGGCTATCCCAATAGACGAAGCCAAGGAACTGGGCGCCATGATGCTTTTTGGTGAAAAGTATGGCGATGCTGTTCGTGTCATTAAATTTGGCGAATCGGTTGAACTTTGTGGAGGTACTCATGCGGAGGCCACAGGCCAGATTGGATTGTTAAAAATTGTTTCAGAAGGTGCTGTTGCTGCAGGTATTCGTCGTATTGAAGCAATTACTGCCGCCCGTGCCGAAAAGTATGTGAACGATCAGCTAGGGTTGCTGCAAACAATTAAAGATACCATCAAAGGATCGAAGGATGTGGTGGAAAGTATCGCTACCTTGATGAAGCAAAATAACGAGCTGTCGAAGCAAATTGAGGACTTCCAACGTGAGAGCCTGAAGATTGTTAAGGCTAACCTGAAAAGCAAGGTCATGATGGAGCGGGGCGTTAACATTATTGCTGAGCGCGTGGAAGTTGACAACGCCGGATTGCTGAAAGACTTGGTTTTTCAGTTGAAAGCAGAGATCGAGAATTTGTTCTTGGTCATTGGTGCCGACATTGATGGCAAGCCTATGTTAACCGTTATGATTTCGGATAATGTTGTTGCAGATAAAGACTTGCATGCCGGCAAAATTGTACGGGAAGCAGGCAAGGAGATCAAAGGTGGTGGCGGTGGCCAGCCATTTTATGCAACAGCCGGTGGTAAAGATGTTAATGGCTTGCAGGCTGCAATCGAAAAAGCACGTTCGTTTATTCGTAAATAAAGCAACCTGTTGCTTAAAAAATACAAAAGGTTCCGTTTGCTAGTCAAATGGAACCTTTTCTTTTTCTAACAGAGCGGATGAAACTCTTCTAACAATTTTCGAGCTTCTTCTTTATCCGTTTCATTGATGATTACTTCAACGGGGGCAAAGCCTCCTGATGAGACTTGCCAAGGAGCTAAACTTCCCAGTAGCCGGTTGTTTAAAAAGTTGATAATGCCATGCTCATTAAGCAGCATACTTACTGCTTCGGCATTGATTGGGTTTCCGGAGTAAATGACAAATGTCTTGGCTGTGTTTATCATCTATCAAACGGTTGAGCTTTCCATGTTAAAAAGAATGCTTTCCTAATCTTTTGAAAACGGACCTACTCTTTGGTTTCAGGAGGCGTTGTTTTCATTTTTAAAGGACAGTACAACGGGCAATGACCTAACATACTGGTCAGTAAGAAAATGACAGCCAGAATCAGTAAGATGATTCCAAATGTGCCGGTTACAATATCGGTGAAATACAAAACAGCAATGATGGCTGCGACAATTAACCGGATAAGCCGATCCGCGATTCCCATGTTCTTTTTCATTTTTCTCAATTTTTTGATTGAATATTCTTGTTTACAGCGCATTCCGGAATAAAGTTTCATTGAAGGACGAATTGTTAACGATGCTGCTGCTGATTCAATCGCTTCGGTAATTGGTAGTTGTCATAAACTAAAAATCACAATAAGTGTTAATGTGATAGCTATTAGATGAAAAGTATTTTCTTTCTCATTTTAAAAATTTTATTTTCACTTCACTTTACCAAAAGACACTTTCGATGAAGAGAATTTATCACTTTCTAGTTTCCACGTCATTTATGGGGTTTCTGTTGTTGGTGCTGGCATTTGCCATGGCCATTGCTACGTTTGTAGAGAGTAGTTATGGAACACCGGCAGCAAAAGCATTAATCTATAATACCCGCTGGTTTGAGCTTGTTTTTCTGTTTTTAGGAATCAATTTGGTGCACAACTTTTTTCGGTACCGACTTTACACCAAAAAGAAGTTAAGCATCGGGCTCTTCCACCTTTCATTCATTGTAATTATTATCGGAGCAGCGATTACTCGTTACATTAGTTTCGAAGGAATTATGCACATTAGGGAAGGGGCTACTTCTGATTTTATTGTTTCTACCGATTCCTATTTTTCGGTAAAAGTGAATGGAGAAGAGACTGCAGAGAAGGTGATCTTTTCAGAATTGAGCTATAAAGAGTTTGACGAAGATCTCACGATTGATGGGCAGGATGTTTCGATTAAGTCAATTGGTTTTGTGCAACATGCCTTGCGTTCGCCCATTGAGAGCCCAACAGGAAAGCCGATGGTTGATTTTGTGGTTTCGGCCGGACAAGGCATGCAGGGATTTACTTTTGGTAAAGGCGAGTTGGTGAACCTGGGACCCGCAACCTTGGGATTTGAAGGGAATGCCGACATTCGATTTGAGCAGGAAGGCGCTAAGCTTTTTATTTTAGCGGATCGTGATTTGGAGATTCGTTCGATGGCAGGCGGAGAGCCAGAAGTTGTTCCCGCAGGAACACGCTCCGAAGTGAAGTTGATGCACCTCTACGGATTTGACAACTACCTGGTGTTGGTGAAGAAATTTTATGAGAAAGCGAGCCTGCGTGTAACCAAAGATGGTTCGGGCAGCTCTCCGGAAGATGCTGTGATTGTTGAAATATCGGATGGCGAACGGCAGGCCGTTGTGAATGTCTTTGGAAAAGCCGGACAGATTGGCGAGCCGATAACGTATATGGTTGGAAACACGCCCGTGGAGCTTACCTATGGATCAAAACCGGTTTACCTGCCCTTTAGCCTGAGGCTGAAGGATTTTCAGTTGGAACGTTACATCGGTTCTGAAAGCCCATCGTCATTTGCCAGTGAGATTGAGCTGCTTGATCAGGAGCACAATGTGCAACGGGATGTCCGTATTTTTATGAATAATACGTTGAAATATCGTGGTTTCCGTTTTTATCAGTCGTCATACGATCAGGATGAATTGGGAACCGTACTTTCAGTGAATAAAGATTTCTGGGGAACATTTGTGACTTACGTTGGCTATTTGCTTTTGACCTTGGGCATGATTTGGTCTTTGGTCAATAAAAATGCTTATTTCCAATATTTGGTTCGTCACCTAAAAATGGCTGGTTCTTCCAAAGTGGGCGTTATCGCCTTGTTGTTTGTGTTGGCTGGCAATACAGCAACCGCTCAGTCTAGCAGCACGGCTACGATCCCACGTTTGGACAAGGAGCTGGTGGATGATTTTTCCCGCTTGTGGGTGCACGGGCGTGATGGCCGGATTGAGCCGATGTCAACCTTGTCGGGAGAAATCCTTCGGAAGTTGAGCCGGAAATCTTCGCTCAATGGCATGTCTTCGGATGAGGTGGTTTTAAGCATGAACTTACATCCGGATCAATGGAAATCTGTTCCATTCTTGAAAATTGACCCAGAAGTGGCGAAAGCCATTGGGGTGAAACAAAAATATGCCCGGATTACTGATTTGTTTGATTTGGGTGGCCATTATCTGATTACCGACCAAGTGAAGGCGGCCTTTGCAAAAGCTCCTGCATTCAGAAACAAAATGGATAAGGAGTATATCTTTCTGGATGAACGAATCAACATTTGTTTCATGGTATTCAATGGCGACCTGTTGACCTTCTTCCCGCCGGTTGATCAGTCGGATGCATGGTGGGGAGTGGGAAGCAATCCCACAGGCTATCCAACGGCCGATTCATTGTTTGTCAACCGAAGCTTTGGCTTGTTGTCCGAAGCAATTAACAATCCGGAGAGCGACATTCAACCACGGCAAATAATGGCAACAGTTGCTGCCTTTCAGGATAAATTTGGAAAAGAAATTTTACCATCAGAGCAAAAACGTTCGGCCGAGATGGTTTACAATCAATACCAACCATTCAAACGTATTTTCCCATTCTACTTATTACTTGGTTTTGTATTGCTAACCATTCTGTTTGTTAATATTTTCAGACAAAAAGGAATTCAAAAGGGAGTAAAAGGTATTTTCTCGGGACTGATTATACTCACTTTCCTGATTCATACGGGAAGTTTGATTTTGCGCTGGTACATCTCAGGACATGCTCCGTGGAGTAACGGTTACGAGTCGATGATTTATGTTGCTTGGGCAGCCATGTTGGCCGGTATCATTTTCGGACGCAAGTACCCAATGGTACTGGGAACTGCGGCTTTCCTGACCGGAATTACCTTGTTTGTGGCTCATCTAAATTGGATGAATCCGGAGATTACCCATTTGGTGCCGGTGTTAAAATCGTATTGGTTGCTGATCCATGTGGCCGTAATTACCGCCAGCTATGGGTTTATTGGCTTGAGTGCTTTCTTGGGAATTCTGGTGCTGTTGCTGTACATCATCATGAATGAGCGGAACAAAAAGAATGTTGATCATTTTATTGACCAGTTAACCACAATTAGTGAATTGTCGGCGACAATTGGTTTGTACATGCTTACCATCGGAACTTTCCTTGGTGGAGTATGGGCTAACGAAAGTTGGGGACGCTATTGGGGCTGGGACCCGAAAGAAACCTGGGCGCTGATTACGGCAGTGATTTATGCCTTTATAGTTCACATGCGTTTGATTCCTTCGTTGCGTGGCCGCTACAATTATAACCTGGCAACCATTATTGGTTTTGCTTCAGTGCTGATGACTTACTTTGGGGTAAACTACTTCTTATCTGGACTTCATTCCTATGGGAAAGGATCAGCAGAGGGAATTCACTGGGCAGTTTATGCTTCCGTAGGCTTGATTACCTTCATGGCCGTTTGGTCCTATTTCAAGTTTAAGAAATACGAGGAAGTTATGAAGGATTGATGTTGTTTCTCTGTTGAAAATGAGCTCATTGTTTCGATTCTGAATTATTTTGAATAATTTTCGGACTTGACAGCATGGCAACGGGTTAGTTCAAATATAAGGTGAAATATTACCTTTGCCGCGTTCTGAGATGTTTAACGAAACAAGGAAACATGGGAAATGACGTTAAGAGAACGTTTGATATTTTAGATTGGTGTGAGTCAAACTATCCGCGGGAAGATGCTCTTGGAGGCAAAGCCAATGGGAAGTGGTACACCTATTCTACTTCGGAATATAAAAAGCAATCGCACTACTTCGCGATGGGAATGCTGGCCTTAGGCCTGCAAAAGGAAGATAAAGTTGCCACGGTTACAGTTAACCGACCAGAGTGGAATTTTGTAGATATGGGCTTGGCCATGGCAGGCATGGTGCATGTCCCCATTTATCCGACAATTGGAGATGAGGAGTACCGGTATATTCTGGAACATGCTGAAGCAAAATACCTGATTGTAGGGGAGAAGAAGCTGTTTGAAAAGCTCAAGCCCATTGCGGATGAACTGGGAACCGTCAAGCAGATTTATACCTTTGAGAAAGTTGAGGGAGCTGCTAATTTCCAAGAGATTATTGACTTGGGAAAAGAGCAGGAGGCTCAATGGAAAGGGGCGCTGGAAAAGATAAAGGCCTCCATTACCCCGGAGGATATTGCAACTTTAATTTATACTTCAGGAACAACCGGAGTGCCGAAAGGAGTGATGCTTAGCCAGGAGAACTTGGTGGCTAATTTCACGGCTCACTCAAAAATGCACCATTTAGGAAAAGATCACCGGGTCATTAGCTTTTTACCGCTGTGCCATGTGTACGAGCGGAGTGTTAATTACCACTTTCAATACAAGGGAATGGGTGTTTATTACGTCGGTAACCTGGGGCAGATCGTATCAGCCATCAAGGAAGTGAAACCACATATGTTTAACTCAGTTCCTCGCTTGTTGGAGCGTGTTTATGATGGTTTTGTGTCCAAAGGAAAGGAACTCAAAGGCATTAAGCGTGCCATTTATTTTTGGGCCTTGAGCCTGACGCGGCATTTTGAATACAACCGAAAGTACAACCTCTTTTTGAAATTGCAGATTAAGTTGGCCGATAAGCTGGTTTATTCGAAATGGCGCGAAGCATTGGGAAATAACATTACCTATGTGGTTTCGGGAGGTGCTGCATTGCAACCTCGTATTGCCCGGGTGATGGGCATGGCCGGAATGTACACCTTGGAGGGTTATGGATTAACAGAAACTTCACCGGTTATTGCGGTGAATAACCCGGCTTTGGGTGAAATGAAGGTGGGAACAGTTGGCCCGGTGCTGGATGGTGTTGAGGTGAAGATTGCTGATGATGGGGAGATCTTGTGCAAAGGCCCATCCATTATGAGAGGCTACTATAAAGCGCCTGATTTAACCGCTGAGGTGATTGATGAGGAAGGGTGGTTTCACACCGGCGACATTGGCTTCCTGGATGAAGGGAAGTACCTGAAAATTACCGATCGCAAGAAAGAGATGTTTAAGATGTCGGGCGGCAAATACATTGCTCCGCAGATGATTGAGAATAAGCTGAAGGAGTCTTTCTTTATTGAGCAAGCCATGGTAATTGGTGAGAATGAAAAGTTTGCCAGTGCCCTGATCTCGCCAAACTTTGAGTACCTGCACGATTGGTGTTCGGAGCATAAAATCCATTTTCGCGATAATGAAGAATTGGTGCAAAAGAAGGCGGTTAACACACAATTGCTAAAAGAAGTGGCGGTGATCAATAAAACCTTGGGGCAGCATGAGGAAATTAAGCGATTTCGGTTGGTTTGTGAAGAATGGACACCACAAACCGGGGAGTTGTCTCCAACGCTGAAATTAAAGCGCAACTACGTCGCTAAAAAGTACCAGCATATTATTGATGAGATTTACTCATCGAAAGCGGGTAATGGAAATGGCAAATTGAAATTACCCAAGCTGAAAGTAAACCTACGTTTTGATATGAACGAATTGCTGAAAAAGCTAAAAGAATAATTTTCCGTCCTTGCGAAGGAGGAACGACTGAAGCAATCTGTTATTTCGAGGATTGCTTCCTTTTTCTTTTTAAAGAAATTGTCAAGTGTTATGCACGGGGTGTCTGACAAATCTCCTTCATAGCTAAATCTCTGTGTTACGCTGTGCTCTCTTAGTTTTTTAACCACAGAGAACACGGAGCTTTTTTGCTATTTTTTTACTCGGAAACAGAAAGGGAAAGTTCCTGTCTGTTGGTGTCAAGGGCTTCTTTAAAAGGAATCTTCAAGAGTTATCTCAAGCGGTGTTGGAAAATTTCTTTCATAGCTAAATTACTGTGTTCCTCTGTGGTTTGTTTGATTTTTAATCACAGAGAACACGGAGCTTTTTTGCTATTCTTTTTATTCTGAGACAAAAAAGGGAAAGTACTTGTCTGGCGGAGTCAAGCGATTTCTTTTAAGGAATCTTCAAGAGTTATCCCAAGCGGTGTTGACAAATTTCTTTCATAGCTAAATCTCTGTGTTCCTCTGTGGCTTCTTTGATTTTGAATCACCGAGAACACGGAACTTTTTTGCTATTTTTTTTATTCTGTGACAAAAAGAAAAAGCGCCTATCTTATAGAGACAAGCGCTTTCTTTAAAAGAAAATCGTTTAATTACATAATTACCCGGCTCCATGGAATTGCAGCAAGTATAATTAGATACGCAATTCCGAAGAAGACCAGCGAAAGACCAAATTTTTTCCGGTCGCTGCCTGCTTTTTTACTTTTACTGCGCCCAATGTGCACCAAAACAACAGCAATAAGCATCATCAGAAAATGCTCCACCGCGTAAAAACGAAGGTCTGCATTTTTCATGGCTGCACCAAAGTCTTGAAAAGCCGCTTGAGTAATGGGGCTGATAAAAAAGTACAGCACCAAGCCCGTAAGTAGCTGAAGATCCATGACTGAGGTGAAAACAATGCTCAGAATATTGTCTGATTTACGCCAGCTTTTTTGGCTGAACCAACCCATAAAATACTTCAATAGTGTAATCAGTGCCAGCAATAAAATCAACCATCGCAGCGAATTATGCAAGTGTAATAATCCTGTGTACATAGTCATTAATTTGTATTCTTATCATAGAACGTTTTCCGCGACTTTTGGTTGAAAATATTTCACGATTTCGGCGTCGATTAAGGGCTTTTCTCAAGGCTCAAATGATTTCGAGCGTATTAGATCTTTTTTAGAACAACTTTATCCTCTTCTTTTCCGGAGCAGGTGCGTAAAAAAAGATCAATTTCCGGGAAAAGAGCAGGCTCGTAGTTGCCCGGTTTGATAAAGGTTGAACGAATAATTCGGAGCTTATTTTCTTCTGTGACTTCATAGCTTAGAGAATAGTTTCCTAAGGTTGATTCCAGAGTCAGGTCTTTCGGAGTAAACTCAATCGTATAATCAGTTGGAATCTCAAATTGAATGGTGTCGTTTGTGGTATAGCCATTGGCTAGGAAGAAACTCGCTTTTCGATCTTGATCTAATCGACTAGGAAATAGATTTTCGAATAAGAAATGTGGCTTGACCAATAGACGGCTTCCTGCTTTCTGACTGTAACGACTGATTGTTCCTTCCATACTGACTGTCGCTAGAGGAAGACTTTTCTCCGGGTTTGCAATTTCAAGATTGGTAAAAGAAAGTCCGTCGATTGAAAAGGCTTTTAATAGCATTTTCTTTTGTTCTTCAGCAGAACTATGAACAAGGGAAAAAACGCTTTCAAACAGGTAATTTTTAAAGCGTGTTTGTGAATTAAAGCGAGCTTCTCCTGTTTCTTGCAGAACGACAGCTATGGTGCTGTTCCGTGTATTCTCTGAAGGAAGGTAGTTGGTTGTTTTGACCAAGGTGCCTCCCTGCTCATCAATTAGTAAGCCGAAGCGGTTGGCATTGCTAGCACCGATGTAACCGAAGGGATAGTTTTGATTGGTACATTCAAGCCAGATGGTATCCTTCTCTAAAGGAACACATAAAATGATGTGGTTTGTTTGGTTAAGGCTTGAATAGTCGGGGTATTTAATTTCGCGATATTTCCCATTTCCAATTACCGTATAATAGGAATGAATCCCGATTCCTTGCAGGAGTGATTTCATGTAATTACTAAGCGCTTTGCAATCTCCATAGCCCTTCTCATCAACTTCCAGAGCGGTTAGTGGTTGAAAGCCGCCAATGCCCAAAGCTACGTTAACGTACCGGGTTTTCGCCTGCATGTACTCGTAAAGTGCTTTCACCTTTAACTTAGGTGTCGTGATGGTATCAGTTAAGTTGGTGATTTCAGCTAGCCTTTCCTGAGGAAGTTGATCTCTCCCTTGAATGAGTTGAGCGACCCACTGTCCCATTGATTGCCAGGTCTCAAAGTTTCCTTCATATCCTTCAAATGAAATTTGAACTGGAGAAAGCATAACAACAGGGAGTAGTTGTTGATAGGAGAGTGTGTAGCTTTCGTTCGGAATTGCCTG
Source organism: Sunxiuqinia elliptica (assembly GCF_900113005.1). Taxonomy (GTDB): domain Bacteria; phylum Bacteroidota; class Bacteroidia; order Bacteroidales; family Prolixibacteraceae; genus Sunxiuqinia; species Sunxiuqinia elliptica. The sequence goes on along the minus strand of NZ_FONW01000015.1, from coordinate 79,447 downwards.
GAGGTTTTTGGCCTGCCAAACATGATGGATCGTCTTTTCATCGTTGGTTGAGCTATATTCAATCTCGGTGTTGAATGCTTGGTATTTTAAATCAAAGTCAACAGGAGTGGAGTAGCTTAATTCCGCAAACTCAACGGCAGTGTCAAACCAATCCGTTGGATACCAATCCGAAAAACTGACAACACTTTTATGTTTGGTCGTATAACTATACTCAACGGTGTAAGGGTAATGACTATACGCTGGAGTGTAGTGCTTTATTCGACTGTCGGTGAATAAGGTGTAGCTATTGGAATAGGCGTAGTCCGCAACTTCTTTCGATTTGACTTTTCGAATGGACTCTCCTTGCTGATTGTATAGCCGTATTGATATATCATCAACACTTGAGTTTCGGTCATAGTAGATTCGGAGTTCAGCAGTAGATTCTCCACTTTCATTCAGAATGGTAACGATGTAGTGAATGCTTTTCTCGTAAGTTGAAAGCCCGGTTCTTACGTATTGGGTGGAGCTGTGCCGAATGACAGCATTGGCATCTTCCTTTAAGGAATCAGGAATTAAATCGCTGTCCCAGTTGGATTGAGCATTGCTGCTGATATGAAAGAATAAGAAGACGAATAGTGCGTATGTGAATCGTTTCATCATCAAAAATCCGAATTATTGATTAAAGTTGCTTTAGAACAATGACATCATTTTGTTTATCAATGACAAACTGAAAGAATTTTTTTAAAGCATCGTACTCCAATGGACTAAATATGCTTTTGTTAATCTTCATGACCGAATTTATGGTTAGGTGCTGGCCGGCCCGATGTACTTGAAAGTGAAAGCTTCCATTCCCTTCAGGCAACTTGACGATCATCGGCTCAGGAATTTCAGTTATTTCCAGGTTGGCAGGAATAATATAAGTGTAAACATTTTGGAAGGTATGAGGGTAGTTGAATTCAACCGGATATTCTCGCTTCTCTAACTTGAATGGATTCTCGCTAAAAAATGGATCTAAAGTTGGAGTGAAGTAGAGCATTTCACCAGCACCTTCAATTTTATGTTTTGGAAGGACCTCATAGGCTAAACTCAATTTTTGTTGCTCTCCTTCAAGTCCTTGAATTTCCATATTTTTTACCTCAAAGCCTGTGTTTTTTTCTTCCAGTTCTGAGAAGAACTCTTGAGGATCATTGATTTCGTTGAGCCTCGATTTATAATCAAAGGCGCCATAGTCCTGAAAATTTTTACTTACTTTTCCTGAAAGAGCTAGTGACGAATCGATGGAGAGTTGGTACATCGCTTTGATTGTATATGGCTTATAGTTTTCCAGGTCAATCCATTTCTCGGGGTAGTTGCCGATAACTCGACCGTTGTGGTTCAAACAGTACGGGGGAATTAAGTTCAAACTCGATATTGGACTGGTTGCATCTAGCAAATAAGTATTGCCGTCAATTTCAGCCATAGCTATAACATAGTTAAAGCGACTCAATGATGGGTGAGCAGGGTGAATAATACCATTATCGCGAGTGCTTAGTACTACCGGAAAGCTATTAATATCAAGGCTTCGAAGAAGGGCTACCAGGTTTAGATTGATGTCAGCACTATTGCCTTCTCCGTTTTTATAAGGTTTGGATAAATTGGTGTCTACATATTTGCTCCTGACATTGTTCCAGCTTATTTTTCTTTGAATATGTTCCAATGCGGCATTTACTAATTCTTCATTTTGTGCTCCCGACTCTTTGAGTGTTGCAATCGCCTCACGTAGGTGTCCTGTGTCATTAAGCCTTCTGCCAAAATATTCGTTGTTGAGCAATTTCTTGTCAATTTCGTCCCAGCTAGTCGTGTAGTAATTTAGTGGCTGGTTGGGGAATTTTGTATACTGTAGTTCGAAATCAACTTTGGATAGATAGTTTTCATCTGTTTTTACAAACTTTTCGTCTGGAAAAGCTGGAACGTTCGTCGCTTCATAATAGTTGACTATTTCTTCAAAGTCAATTTCATTGGTGTGGAGCGTGCTTTTAACAATTCTGTTTCCAGTTCGTTCACGACTTGTTAGGGTAATTCTCCCTCTTTTGGCTTTTTGACTTACGCTAAATGGATAATAGCCAAACTGTGTTTGATTGTAATTGAAATACTCAGGAATTGTAACTTCGTAATTGCTTTGTAAAACAGGTATTTGCCGTTGAAAGTACCATTCTTGTAGATTGAATAGAAAGTCTGAAATAACCAGGTATTCAATTTCAATAATTGTTCCTGCTTTTAGGTTTGGCATGGCAAATTTACAAGTCTCCCAGTTTTCGGAGGTTTCTTCGTAAATGATGTCTTTACGATCGAGCTTTGTTTTTTCTATTTTTCCATCAACAAGGTTATAGCTGAATCCTCGAATGGAGAAAACTTCTTCTTTATCCGAATTTGAACGATATAAAGGGATACGAATATCTCCCCAGGAGAAACCTTGGTTGTCGACTATTTTGATTTTACAATGACGTTTGAAATGAAGCTGAAAACCTTTGTCTTCCATTGTTGTGTTGTACTTGAATTCAGACTTTCCAAAGTCAAAAATAAAGAAGGCATGTGCATTGGAGTCAATGGGGCATAACAATTCATCGAATTCTTCTTTTTCTATCTTTCCAAATTTAGGAGGGTTGGTTTGGGCCAGAGCTTGTCCGAAAATTAAAGCCAAAAATATCGGAGCGAAGATAACATAGGGTGTGATTTTCATAAGTGAGGTTTTTTGGTTAAGAAATGTTGTAAGCTTTGATTATTCTGGTAGTGTGTATAGTCTTGATTAAATTAGTTGGTTAGTAGTAGATTGCTTGTGTTTAATATTTTGATAAAAGTTATGGATTTTTAATGTTGAATCATAATTTCAGACGAAAAATGGGCATTATTTATTTTATGTCTACATAGAAAAGACTTCTTTTCTATTCGATTTTATATGAATTCTAGCTATTCCCAAAGGAGGTTTCCTTGTTCGTCGAGTTCCCAAAATGGCGCCCAGCTAATCTCCCAATGATGGCCATCCGGATCGGCAAAGTAACAATGGTAACCTCCCCAAAATGTTTCAACAGGTTTAACCAGCGAAGTTCCTCCATTGGCAATGATTTGAGCGAAGAGTGTATCGACATCTGTTTTGTTTGGAAGATTGATTGCGAGGGTAATCCCGGAAAACCCACTTCGTTCAGGCGAGCAAGCGGCATCCTCAGCCAAAGGGACGATGGGATAGAGAGCAAAGATGATTCCTGCCTGGTTGTAAAAGGCAATTTGCTCGTCGCTTCCTGTTGAGGGAATCCAGCCTAGTGCATTTTTGTAAAACGTACGGGAACGGTTCAGGTCTTGTACACCTAGGGTAACAATATTTAAACGAGGAGATAACGATTGGCTTGGTTTGTTCATGGCTTGGGATGGGAGTATTGCTGGTTTGAAAAGGTCGTAAAGAATGCTTTTAGTTCGCGCTTTCGGTCAGCCGATAGTTGGTGCCAGCGTATTTCCTGAATAGCTCCTTCCAAGGCGCAAAGCATGCTGAAGCAAGCTGTGGTGTCTATTGTTTTAAGCCGGATGAAAGCTTGTTCTGCTCCCAGAGATTTGAGTTCGTCGGGAGTATCGATTCCTGCTTCATGGAGCTTGTTGACGATGGTTTTTCCAAGGTTCGGAAGTTGGGCCAGTTGTTCCATCAAAAGTGGTTTTTTTACAAATTTAACCAGAAGGGGTGATTGCCCATGTATTTTTTGTATCGAATTAAGAAAAAATGTTGTAAAATAGCTGAATTGAATTGAGAGGTTGTTTTATGAGGTTCAGGGGGGTAGGTGCAATTGAAGCAAACAAAAGTGTAAAAACTTGTTAATGCTGTCGTAGAAGTGTGTTTGCGATTTCTCAATTGACCAGATTTTGACTTATTTAGCTAGCCTAATTGACTAACACCATGATAAAACCTGCCTGTATCCTCTTTTGCCGGTGTAGCGCTGGTGTAATTTCTTCAGAAAAGTTAGACCAACTAAGTAGTTGTTTTAAGCAGTTGGCCGTTGATGTTTTTGAGCTAAATGATTTGTGTGCTTTTTCTGTGAATGAGAAAGAGGTGCTGCAAACAATCATGGCAGATTATCAAAAGAAGATCATTGTTGCCTGCTATCCAAGGGCTGTTGAAAATCTCTTTCGTCAGGCTAAAATTGCTTGGGATGATGTGGCGGTTCTGAATTTTAAAGAATTGGAGCCGGCTGAGATTGAACACAAATTGCAAGAAGATTACGACCTAACTGCAGGGGAAGCTCATTACCATGTTCGAGATACTGATTTAAAGGTGCCAGCTTGGTTTCCGGTTATTGATGAGTCGCGTTGTACTTTGTGTGGGCAATGCGCCCGTTTTTGTTTGTTCGGGGTGTATAGTTATAACCGGAAAAGCCTGAAGGTAATTAATCCATTGGCCTGCAAAAATAACTGCCCGGCTTGTGGAAGAACCTGTCCTGCTTCTGCGATTATTTTTCCGCGCTTAGCCGAGAAAACACCTTTGGCAGGAGCAGAACCAACACGTGCTGTTCAGGTACCGGAGAAAAAAGGAGGTTTGTTTGTCTTGTTGAATGAACGTAACCAAAACCGAAAATCAATTTTTCGAGAGGGAGTGGTTCAACTAGCGGAAGAAGAGAGACGAAAAGCATTGGAAGCGTTGAAACAATCCAGCAGAAAGGAAGAATGATTCATGTTGAAGCAATTGTTATTTAAAACAGATAAGAAGTGTTTGTACAAGTTTGTGTACAATCTGGGAATTAAGGGAACCCTTAGTTTTAATCGTTTTCAGAAACGATTGAATCGGGGGGAGTTCTTTCCGGCTTTTCACTTTATTTCGGTGACGGATGACTGTAATTTAAATTGTCAGGGATGCTGGGTGACTGGTAAGAAGAAAAACAGCCGGTTGAGTATGGAGCAACTGGATCAAATCATAACAGAGACCAAAGCTCAAGGATCATATTTCTTTGGTATCTTGGGCGGAGAGCCGCTTTTGTACAAGCCCTTGTTCGAGGTTTTTGAAAAGCACCGAGATTGTTATTTTCAGTTGTTTACGAATGGCACCTTGCTGGATGCGGCTACTGCCGATAGACTTCGGAAGTGTGCTAACGTTAGCCCGCTGATTAGTTTTGAAGGGGATGAGCAGGTGGCCGATATTCGTCGTGGGGGGAAACAGGTTTATCGCAAAACACAACAGGCGATTGATGTGGCAACGCAAGCGGGTTTGGTGACAGGAGTCGCCATGAGCGTGTGCAAGTCGAACTTGGAATTGGCACTTTCTCCGGATTTCATTCATTCGCTGATTCAAAAAGGAGTGAGCTATTTGTGGTATTACATTTATCGGCCGGTAGGCGAAAATGCTACAGCAGAGTTAAGCTTAAGCCTGGATGAAATTCAACAGCTGCGGCAACATATGGTGGATGCACGCTCAAAATATAAGCTCATGATTATTGATGCTTACTGGGATGAAAAAGGAAAAGGCTTGTGTCCGGCTGCATCGGGCTTGAGTCATCATATCAATGCATCGGGCTACATTGAGCCTTGTCCGGTTATTCAGTTTGCGACTGATCGTGTTGGAAACCAACCATTAGCTGATATTTATCGGGACTCTGCTTTCTTGAAAGATTTGAAGACAGCTATTCCGGCAAAAACATCGGGATGCATCATTATGGAAGATCCCCAGTGGTTGGTTGATTTTACCGAGAAGTATGGAGCTTTAGATACGTCTGGGCGGGGCAATGAAGCTGAGCGTTTGCGGGCGATGGCCCCGGTTTGCAGTCATGGTGCCGGGGAGCCGATTCCGGAAACGAGTTGGATTTACCGATTTGCTAAAAAACGCGCCTTCTTTGGATTAGGCGCCTATGGATAATGAGCATGATTAATACACAACGACTATTAAAGGTCCCAAAGGATGTGCGGCTTCGTAGTTTGCTGCGAAAGGAAATTGAACAGTTGGTTGCGCAAAAGCAGTTGCAGCCTCCGGTCGATTTCGATCGCTTGCAGGAGTTGGCTTTGGAGTTAATTCAGCAGCTCGGGGTTGATGAGGTTTACCTGGATTTTGTTATTGTGTTGGCTGGAAATGAAATTTGGCGTGAGGTGGTTGCAGCAACACCATTTGAACGCCGCTTATTGCTCTTGCCTCAGTGTTTAAAAAATGCCAATTCATGCCAAGGTGAAATGGATGAGTTGGGCTTGCTGTGTGCAGGATGTAAAGGCTGCCAGATTGAGTCGGTGCTGAGTAAAGCAGAAGCGTTGGGATACACTACTTTGGTGGCCGAAGGAACAACCGTTGCTGTTGGCTTGGTTGAGGAAGGAGCGATCGATGCCGTGATTGGAGTGAGTTGCATGCCTGTTCTACAGCGTTCGTTCGAGCCGGTATCGCGTGCTGCAGTTCCTGTGTTGGGCTTGCCTTTGCTGGATGACGGGTGTGAGAATACGCAGCTGGATTATGGTTGGCTCTTTGAAGAGATGCATCAACTGAACCGAAAGCCGGAGAAAACCCCTTTGTCCGTTTCGTTATTAAAAGATCAGGTGCAGGATTATTTTTCGGACTATACCTTACAGCACTTTTTTCAGAATCAGGATGAAACATCTGTTTTAGCCAAAGAAATGCTTATGCGCGGAGGACAGCGTATCCGCCCGCTTTTGACTGTTTTAGCCTATCGATCTTATGCGTCAAATCCGGATGATGATATTCAAGCAAGACTGGCATTAATTATCGAGTGTTTTCATAAAGCTTCGCTAATTCATGATGATATAGAAGATGATGATGATTTCCGCTACGAGCAGAAGAATCTACATAAAACACATGGTACGCCGATCGCCATTAATGTAGGCGATTATTTGGTAGGAAAAGGCTATCAGTTATTAGCCGACTTAAAGGTCGCTCCATTCGTGCTGAGCGAATCATTGAAGATCGTCGCTAATTCTCACTTGACCCTGGCTGTTGGGCAGGGAGCGGATTTGGCACTGGAAAAGCAGAATTATCAGTTTTCGGTGGATGAGTTGCTGACCATCTTTATTCAGAAAACCGGTGAAGCAGTGAAAGTTGCACTGCTTTTAGGGGCAATCAATGGTGGAGCTTCCCAAGAAGACCAAAAGACCTTGAGACAATTTGCTGACTGGTTTGGTATTGCATATCAAATTCGGGACGACCTGAATGAGTTTCGTGACGCAAATCAGCAGGAACACTTGCATCATTTCCCTTTCTTGATGGCCTTGCTTCGGGAAAATCATCCGGAGTATGCTTCTAATGGTAAGCCTGAGATTGTTCATCAGCTACTTATTAACAAGGAAGTTGATAAGCATGCCGAAGCGTTTTTAGAACTCTATGTGAATAAGTGTTATCATGAATTGGATCGCTTACAAAATTTGAAGTTGAGGTTAAGCCTGTATGGGGTGATGGGAAAAATCTTTTAGCAAAGCATGAATAACCACTCCGAATACCTTCCCATTTACCAACGATTTATTCGTTATGTGAAAGTTGGGCTACTTGCTTTAGATCAGGAAAGCCGGGAGGAAGTTATCGCCTTTATCGAGGATCAGCAGCAGTCAAGTGGTGGTTTTAAAGACCGTGGCGAACAGGAAGATTTATATTATTCGCTGTTTGGCTTTTGGCTGGCAAAGGCTGCAGGCTTGGAACAACAGTTGGAAGCACTTCAAAACTTTATTTTGCAGCAAGAGGAAGAGCTCAACTTGGTTGATCGCTATTCGTTGATGTTGTTGCGAAGGGGATTGAATTTAGCCGATCAAGGAGGCTTGAATTTTTTTAGACAGCTTTTTCGACGCGATTATCCGGTCAATTTTTCGTACCAGCTTTTTCTATTCCTTTTGGTTTTTGATGCGCGATACGGCTATCGAAGAAAGTGGTATCGGATATTTCAATCACTGATTGGCTTGTACCGTATTCCTTCCGGAGCTCCTTGTAGCTTGGTGGCGGCTTGGCTGGTTGCATCCAGCCAAGTAGGGCTTAAAACCAATCGAATGCAAGCGCGTTTAATGAATTATTGGGATGGGGAGCATGGATTTAAAGCGTTCGAAAATGGAATCTCCAGTGATTTACTATCCACAGGAGTCGCACTTTTTGCGCTTCGTGAGGCGGAAGCTGAATTGCGGTTGCTAACTCCCGGAAGTTTGAATTTTATTCAGGCGAATTATGAGAAAGGAGCATTTCTATCGGGCGATGGTGATGAGACCCGGGATTTGGAATACACGTTCTATGGCTTATTGGCTTTAGGATGCATATTGGATTCAGAAGAAACAATATTGAACTAACAAATGGACTGTTATGAAATACGATCAGCTAGAAAGACGCTACGATGAACTGACGGCAATTCTTAGAACCCGGTACAATGAGAAAGGATACTGGGAGGGGCGTTTATCTTCCAGTGCTTTGGGGGTAGCTGTAGCGATTGCTGCTTTGCATTTTCACAACGAGTCCAAACATCAGCAAGCGATTGCTAAAGGCTTGAGTTGGCTGAAGCGGAACATCAACCAAGATGGAAGTTTTGGGGATACTCCGGAGAGTAAAGGAAATGTTAGCACAAGTTTGCTGGTTTACGCTGCCATTAATTTGTATGCAAAAAATGACGCGGACTTAGCTTCTCTTCAGCACAAAATAGAAACCTATTTGAAGTGTCACGATATTGATATTTCTACGGGGCAGGTTACCAAAGCCATTTTACAACATTACCAGAAAGATTATACCTTTTCAGTGCCAATTCTTACCATGTGTGGGCTCTGTGGAATTCCCGGTCCGGAAGCTTTTCGGGCGATTCCGCAATTGCCATTTGAGTTGGCCTTGGTTCCCCGACGGTTTTATCATCTGCTTAACCTGAGCGTGGTGAGTTATGCCATTCCTGCATTAATTGCAGTTGGTATTGTGGTGTATAAAAAGAAACCTTCCAATATGCTGAGTCGGATGGGGCGTGAGTGGGCGATAAGACCTGCACTAAACTTGTTGCGGCGGTTGATGCCTGCAAGTGGTGGCTTTTTGGAAGCCATGCCATTGACTGCTTTTGTTTGTTTAAGTTTGGTTGAGGCTGGTTATGCGGATGAGGAAGTTGTTGAGCAAGGAATTCAGTTTTTGTGCCGCACACAACGAGAGGATGGAAGCTGGCCAATCGATATTGATCTTTCAACCTGGGTGACCTCTTTATCGGTTAAATCGTTACGATCGAACGTGAAGGAAGTGCTTGCCAAAGAAGAACAGGAAGCCATTGTAGACCACTTTAAATGCATTCAAAATAAAGAAATACATCCATTCAACGGAAGTCGTCCGGGAGGGTGGGGGTGGACAAACTTTTCTGGCTCTGTTCCTGACGGAGATGATACTCCTGGAGCGGTGCTCGCCTTGTTGCGCTTGCAAGATAAAGAAAAGGTGCAGGCGGAAGTATTGGCAGCAGCTGAGTGGCTGGTCCAATTGCAAAACCGGGACGGTGGAATGCCAACTTTCTCTAAAGGGTGGGGAAAATTGCCATTCGATCAGAGTTGTGCGGATTTAACCGGGCATGCTTTGCTGGCTGTTTCAACTTGTATTGAAACTTATGGCGATGTCCTATCGACACAGGCCGCCAAAAAGGACAAGCGTTTTTGCCAACGGGCATTGCAGTATCTTCGCAAACATCAACGAGAGGATGGTAGTTGGTTGCCTTTGTGGTTTGGTAATCAGCAGGTGGACGAACATGCCAACCCCGTGTATGGAACAGCGCGTGTTATTACTTACCTGAAGGATATGAGTCAGCACAGATGGTTAAAAGATGATGAGCGTTTGCTGTTGGAGCAGCTGATGCATTCAGGTATTCGTTATTTAGGTGGAGCACAAAATGAAGATGGTAGTTGGGGCGGACAAAAGGGGTGTCCTGGTTCGTTGGAAGAGACGGCACTGGCCGTAGCGGCTTTGGCTGGCAGTGAGTGGCGTTTGCATGTTAAGCGCGGGGTGGAATGGATGGATACCTACTACCAGCAACAAGGCTTGAAAGCAAGTCCAATTGGACTTTATTTTGCATCGCTGTGGTATGATGAGCAGATGTATCCGTTGACTGCTTATCTGGAAGCTTTGTCGCGTTTGTTGGAGCTTAGAAATCAGCTTTCCGTATAGTGCTTAGTTGTTCTCCTTCAGTGGTATGGTAATTTCCCATCAGGTTAACGGTTAGACAACTGTGTACAGGAATGATTTCGACCAAGTCTCCTACATTAAATCGATGAAAATCCCGGAAAGTAATCTTTAAAATACCATGCTCTTGCGACATGTCGCACAGGTAGTTTTTCTCATCCAACAGAATCTTCTCTTTACCTTCCCGAACAACAATTTTCCCGTAGAGGTTTTTTCCGTCAATATTTACAATCGAGTCTTTCGAAATATGAATGGCTCCACCATAAATGGTAACCTCGTTGCGCGAGCCATGCTTGGCAATAACCGGGCAGACAAGTCGTATGGCAATATCCTCGAACGAACAGCTGCCAAGCTTATGCTGCATTAGGTCGTAAAATACGAAGTTACCGGGGCGGAGTTCATCCACTCCGTCAAAGTTTTCACAAATGCTTGCCGAAGGTGTGTCCCCTAATGAAACAATCAGGTCGGGCCAATCCTTACGATACCGGCTTTTTAACCCTCGCATTTTTAGGAGTGCATCAAAATGAATGTTGAAAATCTCGTGCTTCGTTTTGGTCTTGTAAGTGTGTCCGGCATGTGTCAGAAAACCTTTAAATTGAAGGTTGGGATTTTGCGAACAGATTTTTAGAATGGCATCAATCTGGTTGGTCTTACTGGCCATAATTCCAGTTCGGTTATAACCAGTATCGATTTCAATGAAGATCCCAACCGGTGATTTGATGAACTTGTCCAGTTGGATCATTGTATCCCTGTTTTCAACAAGCAGGTTGAGGTTAATTTTGTTGGCCAGTGAATTAATGTCATTGATCTCTAATGGATTTACCGGAAGTGCAATGGTAATGTCTTTCCAGCCATGTTGAGCAAAATAGTTGGCCATGTGAACGGAGGATACGGTGATTGCAGTAACGCCAACATCACGGAACCATTCCCCGATTTCGGCCGATTGGTGGGTTTTAAAATGAGGCCTGAAGAATAAGTTTTTGGCTTTGGCTTTATCGGCCATTCGTTTGATGTTTCTTAAGCAAACTTCCTTGTCCAGTACCAGGGTTGGGCGCACAATATCCATAAACGTTCTTTTTTCTGGGTGTTTATACCTGTTTTGTTTCAAACTCTTCGAGATCGATAAGTTCTTGAACGTTCTAAAAATAAAACTCGTGGTTCTATTTTGTTAATCATTCAAATCGCAAACACTTATACGGCAGCTTTGGGTGCGACCTGTGTCATACTCAACAGCTTGTATTTATGTTCTGTTTGTCAATAAAATCAAAATCAGTTGAAGGGAGTAAAGTCGCACAATCCGAATAAGCAACCTAAAAATAGTATTTAAAGTTTGTTTTGAAAAGAAAAGTGGTTCGAATTAACGTAAAAACAAGCTTGGGAGACTAAATTAGGCTATAGCTTGTTGGGTTTTCGTAGAAATGAAGTTTACAAAGTTGATGTTTATGCAGACGCTTGAATGCCAAAAGAGCCCCTTTTTTTAGAAGGAGCTCTTTGCAAATTGAGATATATTGTCAATTATTTTTGTTCAATTTTAATGGTCTGAGCCCTGTTAGGACCAACAGATGCGATGGTGATTGGAAGACCAGTTTCTTTCTCGATAAAGCTAATGTAGTTGTTTAGCTCTTCTGGAAATTCATTCTGGTGCGTTAGCTTTGTAAGATCGGTTTTCCATCCTGGAAGCTCCACGAAAACAGGCTTCACATTGTCTCCTAATTCGAATGGAAACTTGTCAACCACTTCTCCGTCGATTTCATATCCCACACAAATTTTGATGGTGTCAAAATCATCTAATACGTCACCTTTCATCATGAACAGCTCGGTAACACCATTGATCATGATGGAGTATTTTAGAGCAACCAAGTCTAACCAGCCACAACGTCTAGGACGTCCTGTTGTTGATCCGTATTCATTTCCGGCATCGCGAAGTTTCTGTCCTGTTTCGCAGTGTAACTCTGTAGGGAATGGTCCCATTCCTACACGTGTACAGTAGGCTTTGAAAATTCCGTAAACATTACCAATCTTTTGAGGGGCGATTCCTAGTCCGGTGCAAGCTCCTGCACAAATAGTGTTGGAAGAAGTCACAAAAGGATAAGAGCCAAAATCAATGTCGAGCAATGTTCCTTGAGCTCCTTCAGCTAAAACTGATTTGCCATCCTGAATCATATCGTTGATCATGTGCTCTGAATCAACGAATGTAAATTGTTTCAGTGCCTCAATACCTTCGAACCATTCTTTTTCAACTTCTTCCAATAGCTTGGAGTAGTCAAACTCATAATACTTGTCCAGCAGGTCTTTATGGGCGTTAATACGTGAAGTATATTTTTCTTCAAAGTTCTCAGTCAGATCTCCAACACGTAAGCCATCGCGTCCAATCTTGTCTTTGTAAGTTGGTCCAATTCCCTTTAAGGTTGATCCAATTTTTGTATCGCCTTTGGCAGCTTCTGATGCTGCATCAAGCATTTTGTGCGTTGGAAGAATTAGATGTGCTTTTTTAGAGATATAAAGGTTTTTGCGAAGATCAAGACCATGCTTTTTGATGCTCTCAATTTCGTTTTTGAAAATTAAAGGATCAAGGACAACCCCATTTCCAATCACGTTGGCCTTATTCTCATGAAAAATTCCGGATGGAATGGTGTGTAAAACTTGTTTAAAATCGTTGATCTCAAGCGTGTGACCTGCGTTTGGACCTCCTTGAAACCTGGAAATGGCATCGTATTTAGGGGTTAAAACGTCAACAATTTTTCCTTTTCCTTCATCTCCCCACTGGAGACCTAATATTACATCTACTTTCATTCTATGTGGTTTACTAATTTTCAAACATAAGTAAACCGCAGAAATTAAGTCAAAAACAAGGACTGATTTCTACGGTGCCAACATGAAATTTATTTGGCGAATAAAATTACAAATAATTTTTTCAATCGGGCATAAAAAAACCTCTGTTTCATCAGAGGTTAACTATTTATAATGAGTTAAAACATTTTAGGAGTCAAGGCTTTCCCCATAAATATACAGGGTGTGGTGCGATAACTTGAAATTATACTTCGAGCAAGCTTCTTCAATAATCTCCCGAATTCGAGGGTCATAAAACTCTTTGACAATTCCGCTGTTGGTGTCAATCAAGTGGTCGTGTTGCAGGGTTGCAAAAGCTTTTTCAAACTGGGCAATGTTTTTGCCAAACTGATGTTTGACGACCAATTTGCATTCGAGTAATAGATCAATCGTATTGTATAATGTTGCCCGGCTGACCCTGTAATTTTTATTTTTCATGGATATATAAAGCGACTCAATGTCAAAGTGCCCTTCTCTGGAATAGATTTCTTCCAGGATTGCAAATCGCTCGGGTGTTTTCCGGTGACCATTTTTCTCCAGGTATTCTGTGAACATGTTCTTCACAGTATCTTTCGTTTTATGGCTATTCATACTTAAACCAGTTTTAAATAAAGCCCAAAAATAGTAAAATTTTAATGATTGTTTAGACTAAATAAAAATTAATTGTCGATTTTTTCAATCCGCTCGATTGTGTCTATCCCTTTGATTTTCATTAGTCGGGAAATTAATTTATTTAAATCCTCAAGGTTGTGAATGTATATATACAGGTCGCCTTCGAAAATACCATCGTGGGTGTCAAACATGACTGTGCGCATGTTGATGTTGCTCAGTTTCGAGATGATGTTCGTTACTTCGTTTACAATCCCAACGCGATCGAATCCGTTGATTTTGATGTGGGTAAGGTAAGAGCGTTTCTTAAAGTTAGTCCACTCAGCGGTTATAATCCGATCGCCATGTTGAGACATCAGTTTGTTCGCCTCAGGGCAGTTACGCTTGTGAATGATGACATGATTGGCTGAATTCAGGTAACCTAAAACGTCATCCCCGGGAATTGGTTGGCAACATTTTGCTAAAGAGTAGGTACTTTCGTCAGGATCTTCTTTGAGTAGAAACGTATTTTTCTTATTGATTGACTTGGTTGGAAGGTTTAACTCATGCTCTGTTTCCGAGTTTTTGCGTCCCATTCCAAACGATAGCTTCCAATACTTGGCCAGTTTGTTTTCGCGTCTGGTTTTTAAAATGCTTTCCAAATCGTCAATTTGGATGAATCCCATTCCTACATGAGCATAGAGCTGGTCTTTATTGGAAAGGCTGTAGTGCGATGTCAGCTTTTTCAAGGTATCAGAAGACGGCTTTATTTTGTATTGACGAAGCTTTTCTTCAATAATCTCACGTCCTTTTTCCAGGTGCCTTTTCTTATCTAACTTAAAGGCTTGTTTGACTTTGCTTTTGGCTTTTGCTGTCACCATGAATTGAAGCCATTCCAAATCTGGCTTTTGTGTTTTTGAGGTCAGAATTTCAACCTGATCGCCACTCTGGAGGACATAGCTAACGGGGACGAGCTTATGATTGATTTTAGCACCAATACATCGATTCCCCAGATCGGTATGAATCTCGTAAGCAAAATCAATAACGGTGGCGCCTTTGGGTAGGTTAATCATATCGCCCTTTGGGGTAAACACTACAATCTCAGAAGAAAACAAGTTCATCTTGAATTCGTCCAAAAACTCCATCGCATCGGATTCTGGATTTTGAAGCATTTCCCGGATTTTCTCCAGCCATTTGTCCAATTCAGTTTCGGGTGACTGGACACCTTTATATTTGTAGTGTGCTGCAAAACCACGTTCTGCAATTTCATCCATTCGCTCTGTTCTGATTTGAACTTCAACCCACTTTCCTTGCGGGCCCATCACCGTGACATGAAGCGCCTCGTAACCATTCGCTTTGGGAATGGTGATCCAATCGCGGATACGGTCAGGCTTTGGCTTATAAATGTCGGTGATGAGCGAGAGAATATCGAAGCATTGCCGCTTTTCAGAGACATTGGATTTGGGCTTGAAAACAATTCGGATGGCGAGTAAGTCATAAACTTCGTCAAACGAAACCCCTTTTGTTTGCATTTTATTCCATATGGAATAAATGGATTTTAAGCGACCGGAAATGGAAAAATTGATGTCCTCACTTTTCAGTTGAGTTTGTATCGGTTTGACAAACTCATTAACGAGGTATTCGCGCCGCTCACGTTGGTTACTTAACCGGAGAACAATTTGATCGAATGTTTCCGGTTGTTTGTATTTCAGACTTAGGTCTTCAAGCTCTGTTTTGATTGAATATAGCCCCAGACGATGAGCTAAAGGAGCGAATATGTATAGCGTTTCAGCTGCAATTTTCAACTGTTTTGCGGCTGGCATGCTATCCAAAGTGCGCATGTTGTGCAAGCGGTCTGCCAACTTGATGAGGATAACACGAACATCATCGGATAGTGTCATCAACATTTTTCGGAAATTGGTTGCTTGTTTTGAATCGTGCTGAGCCGTTATTTCGTCGGAAAGCTTGGTCAGCCCATCAACAACTTTTGCCACCTTTTCGCCAAACAAATTCTGGATATCATCCAGCGAGTAGTCGGTGTCTTCAACCACATCGTGCAGGATGGCTGCAATAATCGAGGTGGCTCCAAGTCCGATCTCTCCAGAAACAATCTGGGCTACTGCAATCGGATGGATGATGTAGGGTTCTCCCGATTTCCGTTTTACTCCGGCATGTGCACTGTTGGCAAACTCAAATGCTTTTTGAATTCGCTCCCGCCCCTCATCTGTAATTCGCTGATCAAAAGTATTGGTGAGATTTTCGTAGTAATCAGCGATAAGTCGTTGCTCTGCCTTTGTTTGTAATTTATTCATCTCCATCGTTCAACTAAAATCTTGAAGCCTTTTCGTATTGTAAACGGTAAATATAGTTTAATTGTTAGAAAATGATTCTCCATTTTCTTGCGAAAAATCAGATTTCACCAATCGTTAATGAAAGGCTTGAAACCTATGCTTTGTTCAGGCGTTTGGCTATTGTTTTGCAAAGAGAGCTTGCTCTACCTGCTCACAAATTAAATGGCCGATCAAAATATGGGCTTCCTGGATGCGGGGCGTATTGGTTGAAGGCACTTTTAAGCAGATGTGAGCGATGCTGGCAAGCTCGCCTCCACCGGAGCCGGTAAGTGCAATAATCCGCATGCCCAATTCTCGCGCTTTTTGGGCTGCTTTTACCACATTGGCTGATGTGCCTGATGTGGAAATTGCAATAAGCACATCGCCGGGACGCCCAACTGACTCGATATAACGAGCATAGGCGACTTCAAAATCATAGTCGTTGGAGTAAGCGGTTAAAAAGGACGTGTTGACATGACAAGCTTCTGCCTGGATTGGTGGTCGATCGAGGTAAAACTTTCCGGAAAGCTCTGCTGCCAGGTGTTGCGCATCGGCAGCACTTCCTCCGTTACCACAAAAAAGTGCTTTGCCTTTATGGCGATAACTGAAAACCAGCTCATCAATCGCTTGGCCAATTTGCTCCAGAAGTTTCGTGTCCGACAGGATAGCTTGTTTTATTTCGATGGCTTCTTGTAAGCGTTTGCTTAGTTGTTCAGTCATTCTGTTGGGTTTGCTTGTAAACGGATAAGAAGGCATTAACCATATGTTCCCAGGAGAATTTCTTTTTCTCTTCAATTAGGTTTTGCTCAAATTCGGCTTGGCGATTTTGACTGTAAAAGTCAACGATAGCATCAGCGATAGCATCAGGACTCGGTTGGACAACGTAACCAATTTTCTGATCCGGGATGATTTCAGACAAACCTCCGACGTCAGTTACAAGCATCGATTTCTCAAAATGATAGCCAATTTGGGTAACCCCACTTTGAGTCGCGCTTTTGTAGGGTTGAACAACCAGATCAGAAGCACTGAAGTATTGGCTCACCTTTTCGTTTGGAATAAAATCGGTATGCAATAACACGCGGTCTTTGAGGCCCAAGTCTTCAATTAATTGCAGGTAAGGTTCCGGCTTGGTGTAGAATTCGCCAGCTACAATTAGCTTTACTGGTAGTTTCTTTAATCGGTTGTCGGCAAAAGCTTTTAGCAACAGGTCTAAGCCTTTGTAGTCGCGAATAAATCCGAAGAAGAGTAGGTAGCTTGTTTGGGGGTCAAGCTGAAGAAGCTTTTTGGCTTGTAAAGGATCAAGCCGTTCTCCAAAGTTGTCAAACAAGGGATGCGGACATAGCTGACGTGGTAGTTTGGGATTGAACTTATCGATATCGTTGAGTACCGATTGAGACATTGCTACCATGCCATCGATGCTATGCATGAAATAACTTGTTAGCTGTTTGTCGCCGGGCCTTTGTTCATGTGGAATAATGTTGTCAGCCAGGCAGACAACTTTGGTGTGTTTATTTTGGCGAACCAACCGGCAAATTGATCCGAGGCAGGGGCCCATGAAGGGCAGCCAGTAGCGAACCATTAGAAGATCAGGCTTTTCGCGTTTGATTCGTTTGCCCACAGCAAGCCAGTTGACTGGATTGACTGAGTTTACGGTACGTTGAATGGATAGTTTTGAAGGGGCAGGTCCGTCAACATACTGCGATTTTCCGGGGAACAGCAAGTTAGGGTATTGAACGGTAAAGGTCTCAATATTGACCTGGTAGCCTTGTCGTTGAAACTCTTCGGCAAGGCGTTCGTTGTATGAGGCGAGTCCTCCCCGGTAGGGATAGGCAGGACCAATTATTTTGATTGTCTTCATCTGTCAGTTTTCAAAAGGTATGTTTATTTCCGAGCTTGTTGTTAGGCCGGAAATGGTCGTTTTACTTTTGTTTTTCGTTCAGTAACAAAGTTGCTACATGTTTGTCAATTGGGAAAGTAAATTCGTCAGCATTTAATGCTTCTTGTTTTACCCAACGGAAAGATTGTTGTCCGTTTTCAAATTGACCGAAGTCAAATGCTTTTTCGGAGATTTTAAATTGTAAGGGAGGAAGCAACTTTGCTTTGTAGTAGATGCTCAAGAGCTGATGGTTGTCCCAGAACAAAGCCTTCTGGTAAAAGTGCGTGGTGTAATAGTGTGTGATCGCTTCAATTTCTTGTTGACACTCTTCGCGCATTTCCCGTCGTAAGCAATCGATCGGCCCTTCTCCAAATTGCAAGCCTCCTCCGGGGAACTTGGTCATTGGGGTATCCAGTTGAAATTCATCGGTAACTAAAACCTCGTTCTGTGAATTGCTGAAGATTCCATAAATGCGTATGGTAAATTGGTTTGGAATGGACGCTTTCATGTTGGCAACTGTTGTTCTGTAAAGGTGATTATTTCATCTAAATTATCCGGGTGAAACCAATTGATGTGTTCATCTTTTCGCAACCAAGTTAGTTGTTTTCGAGCATAGCGCCTGGTGTTGCGCTTAATGAGTTCAATGGCTTTTTCTAAGCTTATTGCTCCATCAAAATGGGCAAAGAGTTCTTTATAGCCCACGGTGTTTAGCGAGTTCAAATGACGAAAGGGGTAAATCTTTCTGGCTTCATCTTCTAAGCCTTCTGCTATCATTTGATCTACACGCTGGTTAATTCGGTCGTAAAGAGCCTCCCGATCCATGTTAAGCCCTATTTTTATGATTTTAAAGGGGCGTTCTTTGATGGTCTCTTTTCGAAATGAAGAGTACGGTTTCCCGGTCATTAAACAGACTTCCAACGCCCGTATTAATCGTTTCGGGTTTTTTAAGTCTACTTGTTGGTAATAGGTTTCGTCCAGCTGTTTTAATTTGAGGCGTAAATGTTCGATCCCCTTTTCTTGCCAATCATTGACCAGTGATTCCCGGATAACAGGATCAACATCAGGCTGAAAATCGATTCCTTTACAAACAGCATCGACATAAAGCATGGAACCACCAGCCATGATTAACTGATTACGCGATGAAAAAAGTTGTTCTATGAGTTCAAGAGCTTCGGTTTCAAAGCGGCTGGCATTGTAATCGTCATGAATTGAATGAGAATGAATAAGATGGTGAGGAACCTGGCTGAGCTCGTCAGGGGAGGGGACTGCAGTCCCAATACTTAACTCCTTAAACAGCTGGCGGGAGTCGGAAGAAATTATTTCGGTGTTGAAGTGTTTCGCAAGCTGAATGCTTAGGTGGCTTTTACCAATACCTGTTGGACCTTGTACAACGATTAATGCTTTGTTCATACTTTAATACGAGGGGTTGAAAAAGCAAAGGTAGTGGTTTTGCTAAAAAAAGGAAGGGGTCCTTTCAGTCCCCTTCGATTAGATCCTCCATTTCGCCAAAAATTTCGGTATAATCATCTAAATCACCATAATCTTGGTACTGGTTCTCTTGGTCGAGAACATTAAGACCCTGGTCCTGTAATTCTTCTTCCAGCACTTGTGCAGGGGCATCACCTAGTCTGTGGGTGACTTGTTTTTCTTGAAGATTCTTTTTCATGTAAATGTCTGTTAATTCAATATAAAAAGATCTGTCATTAAAAAAATCAAACACATAGAGCATACGTTGTCCTATGTCAGAGAGGATATCATGTAGTTTGGTTTTCCCCATGTTTTGAAATTGGGAACCATTCTTTCCATAATCAATTTGAGAGATTTCAATTTGTTTGCCGCACTTATCGCTGGCAACAAAAAATGATGCAAGTTGATCAGAGCTGTAGTGACAGCAATTCTGGATGCAGCAATGTAAATCAGCAAATGTTTTTCGTCCATCTATTTCAAGCACCCTGGCAAAATCCGTCTTTTCTATAGATGTTATTTTGAATCGATAAACCATTAAAACGCTTTAAAATGATTTTTAAAAAACTTTAAAAAGTTGTCTTGTTTGCACACAGGTCTTTTAAACGGCTATCGTTTTGAAAAGGTTAGGTAATAAATGTTAAAAAAGATTAATTGCTAAAATGGCAGTCTTAACTCGTTGCATTGATGTTTATTAGTAGCGTTTTTTTTGTCAACAAGCTGAACGTCAATAGTGAATAATTGAACTTATGTGTCACTAATTCGATGAATAATAGATTGATTAGGTTGATTTTTTTGATTAATAGATCGTTGTATTAATGCAAATTATTTTTGAACTTAACCTCCGAAATAGAAGAACATGCAATACGGAGCTTTACTATACGAAAACCTGAGAATTTCGATTCAATCTATTCGCTCGAATTTATTGCGAACCATTTTGACGGTATTAATTATTGCAGTTGGGATTACCGCTTTGGTTGGCATTCTTACTGCCATTGATTCGATTAAGTCGTCAATCACCAAGGAGTTTACCTTCATGGGGGCTAACACGTTTACCATTACTTCGCGTGCAATTAATGTACAGGTAGGCAATGAGCGTGTTCGAACGAAAAATCATGCCTACATTAATTATTACCAAGCCAAGGAATTTAAAGATCAGTTTGATTTTCCGGCAGTAGTATCTATTTCAACAACTGCGACAGGAACCGCGACTGTGAAATATGGTTCTGAAAAATCAAACCCAAACGTGACGGTGCGGGGAGTCGATGAGAATTACATTTTGGCTTCAGGCTTTGAGATTGATAAAGGCCGAAACTTGGCTGGGGTGGATCTGGAAACTGCTTCGAACCGGGTGTTGTTGGGCGATGGCTTGGTCCGAAGATTATTTGATAAAGGAGAGAATCCACTAAATAAAGAGATTACCATTGGCAATGGTCGTTATGAGGTGGTTGGCACGTTGAAGTCTAAAGGAGGTGGCTTTGGTGATAATGGAGATGAAGTTTGTCTGCTGCCGTACTCCAACGTGAGAACGTACTTTTCCCGCCCTCAGATGAACTTCAATGTGCAAGTGAAAGTCGAGAATACCCAATTGGTAGACGCGGCTTTGGGGCAAGCGGAAGGCACTTTTCGGATTGTCAGAGGCTTAAATCCAACCGATGAAACCGATTTTAACCTAGAGAAGAGTGATAATTTGGTGAACATGTTGTTGAATAATATTCGGAACATTACCTTGGTGGCGACGGTCATTGGTATTATAACCTTGTTTGGTGCAGCTGTAGGTTTGATGAATATCATGTTGGTTTCGGTCACTGAACGAACCCGAGAGATTGGTGTTCGGAAGGCCATTGGAGCTAATTCCCGTTTGATCAGGCAGCAGTTTTTGATGGAAGCGGTGGTTATTGGGCAAATTGGCGGTTTGCTTGGAATTGTGTTGGGGATTTTAGTAGGGAATATTGTGTCCGTGTTGATTGGAAGTTCGTTTATTGTGCCTTGGGTATGGATAATAACTGGCGTTGTTGTTTGTTATGGTGTTGGAATTGTTTCGGGCTATTACCCGGCTCAAAAGGCCTCCCGTCTCGATCCGATTGAGAGTTTGCGTTATGAATAAGTGTTGGTCAGTTTAGATAGAAGTTCAACTTCTTACTTCTTTTCGGTTCTTAGCTGTTGTTCTTATCAGTCTAATACTTGAGCATTCTAATATTTTGACAACGCTACTCGTTCAGGAGTTGATAGGTGATACAAAACTTTGAAGTCTCTTTTTCAAAAATAAAAAAGGCGCCCACAAGGACGCCTTTCTATATTATAATGGTATCAGAATTATTTTACTGAGTCCATGTATTGGATCAATTCGCAAACTTTTGCAGAGTAACCCATTTCGTTGTCATACCAAGAAACAACTTTTACGAAGTTTGGAGACAATGAGATACCAGCACCAGCGTCGAAGATAGAAGTACGAGTGTCACCAACGAAGTCGTTAGAAACAACCATGTCCTCAGTGTAACCAAGAACACCAGCCAATTCGCCTTCAGAAGCAGCTTTCATAGCAGCGCAAATTTCTTCGTAAGAAGCTCCTTTTTCCAAAGTAACTGTCAAGTCAACAACAGATACGTCAGGAGTAGGAACACGGAAAGCCATACCTGTCAATTTTCCGTTCAATTCAGGAATAACTTTACCTACAGCTTTAGCAGCACCAGTAGAAGAAGGGATAATGTTTTGGCCAGCGCCACGTCCACCTCTCCAGTCTTTCATTGAAGGACCGTCAACAGTTTTTTGAGTTGCAGTAGTTGCGTGAACAGTAGTCATCAAACCTTCTTTGATACCGAATTTGTCATTCAATACTTTAGCTACAGGAGCCAAGCAGTTGGTAGTACAAGAAGCGTTTGAAACGAAGTTCATATCGTTTGTGTAAGAAGCGTTGTTTACACCCATAACGAACATTGGAGTATCGTCTTTTGAAGGAGCAGACATCACAACTTTCTTAGCACCAGCGTCGATGTGACCTTGTGCTTTTTCTTTTGTCAAGAAAAGACCAGTTGACTCAACAACGTATTCAGCATCAACAGCACCCCAGTTAATGTCAGCTGGGTTTCTTTCAGCTGTTACACGGATTTCGTCTCCATTAACGATCAATTTACCGTCTTTTACTTCAACAGTTCCGTCGAATTGTCCGTGAGTTGAATCGTATTTAAGCATGTAAGCCATGTAGTCTACATCGATCAAGTCGTTGATAGCCACGATTTGAATAGTGCCTTTTGCAATAGCTTGACGGAAAACAAAACGACCAATACGGCCAAATCCGTTGATACCGATTTTAATTTTTGACATAGTTGATAATTTAAAAATTAATGAAAGATTATTCTTTTGATCTATTAGCTTTTATAGATGTGTTTTTCAAAGCCACACAAAATAACTAACTTAAATCAAGATGATCAAATTTTTCGTTTTTGATTTGTTTTTTTTATCCAGAGCTTAAAATTCAGTTAATGTTTCTCGGAAAGTCACCGTTTAAGGACTGCTATTTTGTACGGAAACCGTAAAGCTGGGTTTTGTTTTGATGTTGTGTCTTAATTTAAAACTCTGGCATAGAAGGTATTGTGTTCTTGAGTTGAGTGAAGGTAAGCGTGCTCCGGAAAGCTTAGCGTGGAGAAAAAGCACTGCTATTGAGAAAGGGGGGGCGCTTGGGCGCTTTGTGAAAACGAGGTTTAGCGAGTGTTCAGACTGTATGTGAATTAAGGGGAGGAGTTTTCAAAAAATGAAACGAATTTGTGTGGGGCAAGTCGAGATAAAGAAATTCAGAGTTGGATAGCGTTATTTCTTTTGATGAAATAGATTACAATAGAGATAAAAAGCTATTCAGGTATTTTAGTATGGAGGTGTTTGTTTCTTGTTTTGAAATGAGTTTAATATCTGATCATATTATTCTCTGAATATCCACTTGTCGAAAATAAGAGGATTAATTCTAGTTTTGATAAGTGCCTGAAAACTGAAAATACCTGTATAAATGGCAGGGGGCGTTAAAATATTCAATTCTCAGTGGGTTTAAAAAACGATAAGTAGTTGTGTGTGATTTTATTATTATGATTTTTAGATAGCGTATTTTGAGTTGAACTAGACGAAGACGGCGAAAATTTGGCTGAAATGGCCAAAATGGAAGCTTACCTTTTACATGGAAAGGGAAGCGAGCGGAAACAGGTCGATGTGTTACACAGCATGTTTTACGAGTTGATGCTTGCAGTCTCTATGGGATTCCCTGCTTGATTTTCGATTTGAGTCAGCTTGTTTTTCTTAGCCTTTAGACTTCTTTGGTCGATTGGGAGAGGCGAGAGTTGCTCGGGCTGTTTCTTGGGGTGATAACTGTAGGCCGGACACTTACACGTTTTGCAGGCTGTTTGGCTAAATAAGACGCCTGCAAGAAAGGTAACAAGCAGTATGCCAGTCGTTTTTTGTTTCATAAATCAATCTCCTTTTCTCTGAAAACAAAGATAGAATAATTATTGGTTCTCTGATTTTCATTGAAGAATTGTGTCTCTAAAATCTACCTTTTGAATCCATTATTTTCTGATTTTCAGGGCTCCATAATTGGATTAATAATTACGTTAAGCTCTTTTTGGGCGATCGTTTGAACTAGGCATAGATTCCACATTTGCGGAGATTATCGTCTTCTGTTTTTTGTGAATAATTCTTTGTTTTTATCGCAAAAAATGCTTGTACATTGGTAATAAATTTTATAGGTTTGTAGAATCTATGCCGATTGAGCGTTAAAAATTAATCTGCATGAAGGTAATTGTGATGATTCAAAGATTGACAATTAGTTACATGTGAAACCGAATTATATGAAGAAAAAATTTACTCTGCACACTTGTATTGCGTATTTACATTTCTGTATAACTTAATGATTTATTTGGACTGTACAGGGCGAATTTCTAGTTGAGATTGGTCGTTTGTCTGAATGGAAAATGAAGTTTTGCTGGTAGATATATCTGAAATACAATGAAAAATCAACATAAATTTTACAAGGCGTGGTTTTATCTGGCGGTGCTAGGTAGCGGTGTCTTGTTGTCGTTTTATAACGACCGTTGTTCGGGCTCTCGTTGCGATGCTGAAAAAGAATTAAATATATAAATTACAATCAATCAATTAAGTACAATTAAAAACAAATGCTATGAGAAAATCATTTACTCAGCTTTTTAGTATTTTTATACTAAGCATGGTAATGACCTTACAAGCGTTCGCTATCGATGTCCCTAGTGGGCTCATCCTTAGTCCGGATGTGAAAGGTTATACCAATCTTGAGACCTCTGCAACGTTTGTAGTGACTGCCCCAGAGGCAGTTGTGACAGGAGTTGGAGTTGTTCGTCTTGTAGATGTGACAAATGGAAACGTTGCATTAAAAACTTTCCAGGCTTCAAGTGCCAATGTTACTATTGCACAAGAAGCAAACGACGCTGATTTGTTTGAAATCACTGTCGATTTTTCTTCTTATCTAGAAGAGGAGAACGTGTATCAACTAGAGTTTGATGCCGATTTTGTTCGTGCTGCAGATGATGCAGAAGCTAGCGGTTCATTGACTGTTGCTAATGTGACTGTTGGAGATTATACTGCTCCTAAGTTGGTAGACACTAACTTCTTTGACCCAAAAACCGGGGAGTCAAAAGATGTTCAGTTGGACAATAATCTAACTGTTACTTTTGATGAAGACGTTAAAGTTGCTGAAGGTGGAGAAGTATATATTTACACGGATAATGGTACTGCTAATGGCGATTTATATGAGATCGTAAAAGATGCTGCATTAATTGTTGTGGATAATGTGTTAACAATAGACCCAACTCGTGCTTTTGAGCCGGAAACAAAGTATTATGTGACTATTCCTGAAGGAGCTATTGTTGATAGCCAAGCTGGAGAAGATGCACCATTTAATGGTGAAATTTATGAAAATAATAATGCTTTCGCTGGTTGGTTGAACCACGATGGATGGTATTTTACGACTCGTGACAATACAGCTCCCGTATTTTCGAATGTTGTAGCTGATAATGTTGCAAAAGACAAGTTCGATGTTTTCTTCAACTTGAATGAAAAAGGTGAAGCTTTTTTCTTAGCTGTTGAAAATGGAGATCCAGCTCCTGTTAAAGCAGATTTTATTGCTGGCAATGGAATGGAGAATGTTGTTGTTGATGATGCAACTAAGACTTTTAAAGTAGCAGTAGATCAGGCTTTTAACGGCACTGGTGCTGTTGCAGTACAAGAAAGTTGGGCTTATGATATCTACGCTTATGCTGAGAATACTCAAAGTCCCGTTAATTCAGGTGAGGTAAAAAAGGTATTAACAAAGGTTTTAACGTTAGATGTTACTGCTCCAATTATCGATGTTTCGGATAGTTGGCCAATGCACAATTCAACAGTGTTAGCAGAAGATCCAGCAGATCTTGATCATTTAGATGCAGATACTCTTCGGATTGATATCGATGGCGGTAAGTATGAAGAGGTTGTTGCAGGCGCCGGAGAACTTGAAATATGGAAGTATGATGCAGGGTTGAACCACGTAAAGGTATTTTCAATTGCTGCGACTGATGAGTCAATTCTTTTCCAACAAACTGGACCAAAAGATGAAGTTTGGGTTCCTGTTGATTACGCTTATGAAAGTGGTGTAAAGTATTTCGTTAAGTTCCCTAAAGGGTTTATCAAAGATAATTCTGGAAATGAGGCTGAAGGCTTGTTGTCTAACGATGATTGGGTATTCACAATTAAAGATTTTATCAAGCCGACTTATACATTTGCTTTAGATCAAACTAATTTGAAAGAAACTTCAGGTGAGTTTACTATTACTTTAGATTTCACTGAAGATATCTATACTGCTGCTGCTGCTGCTATTACCGAGGCAAATATTGGGACGTATGTCACCATCAAAGTAAAAGATGGAGATAGCTGGAATTCAGTGACTCCTGATGATATTGCTTTTGATGGAGCAAAAGATCAGTATGTTTTTACTGTAAATTATGATAATACCAATACTGAGTCTGAGGGTGAGTATAAGGTAGTTGTTGATGGTGAAAATATTTATGATGGTGCTGCTAATGCAGGTACTGACGGAGAAGACACATTCACATTGAAAGACTTTGCAGCTCCAACAGCTAGTTTGGCAAAAATGGAGTTGAATGCTACTGATAACATCGTTATTAAGTGGTCAGAAGAAGTTTTCAATGCTGATGGTTCTGCTGTAACTGACGCTGATGTTGAGAATATGGTTATTTTCCGCAAGGGAGCTGACGCAACAGGAGCTTTAGTAACTGCAACTTACACTGTAAGTGAAGATGGTAAGTCTTTCATTATTGATCCGGCTAATGATTTTGATGAAGTTGGTGCAACTTACTATGTGAAAGTCGGAGCGGGTGCTGTAGAAGATTCAGAAGGTAACGAATTGGCTACTGCATTCCAGGCTAATCCTACGGTTGCTGACTTTGTTGCTCCTACAGTTACTTTTACTTCAGATGGTAATGAAATTGTAGAGGGAACTCTTGTAGATTCAGATCTAGATGTCGTTATTGTTTTTGCTGAGGTTGTAGAACGTAAAGATGGTGGAGCGGTTACCATGGGAACTAGCGCTGCTGATTTATTGAACTTCAATGAAGAAGGCGCTAATGTAACCTACACGGCTGAATGGACTGTTGCTGGCAAAGAAATTACTGTTGCTGCCACTTCGTTTGACCCAAATAAAACCTATACGATTTCTATCGGAAAATCGATTGTTGATGCTGCAGGGAATGAGTTCGTTAATAAAGGTGTAGAATTTACAACTTTAGCAACTGATGCTCCAGCTCTTGCTTCTTCAACACCAAAACATGAAGCAACTGCAGTTGGCGCAGAAGATCCAATTCACGTTGTTTTTGATCGTGAAATCGCGTTGAATGATGGTTCAGGTATTACTGTAATGGAAGCCGGTTCTTCTGTTGTGGAAGCCGGTATCGAAGTTATCAATGGAAATACGTTAGTTATTCCTCATGCTGATTTCTCAGCATCAGAACTTCCTGTGGTAGTCACTATCCCTGCTGATGCTGTATATAGTAAAGGAACTACTATTGGTAATGCAGAAATTACAATTACATTTACAACATTTGATAATGTTGAACCTTCAGTTGATACTTATGTTCCAGCTATGGCAGCAACTGAAGTAGCTATCGATACCAAATTGAAGTTAACATTCGACGAGATTGTTGAAATTGGTACAGGTACAGCAGTGGTTCGTAATTTTGCTACAGATTTAGCAGTTCAAACATTGAATGAAGCTGACCTGAAACGTGAAGCTGACAAAATGACAATCACGTTTACATTGAAGGCTGATTTAGATTTTAGCACTAAATATTACGTGGAAGTTAGCAATACTTTGATTACTGATGACGAAGGAAATGCTTACGCCGGAATTACTGGAAGTGCATGGAATTTTACAACAGATGAGGACGTTGCCTTTGCAGTAAAAACTACTGATCCAGCCAATGAGGATGATATGGTTGGTTTGACAGATAACTTTGTTATAACATTTACTCAACCTGTTAAAGCTGGAACTGCTTCTGCGTCAGAAACAATCTTGCTAGAGGTTAGTGATAAGGATGCTGGTGTCTATACTGAAGTATTTAATGATGCTGCTAACCAAAGTAACTATACTTACTCAGGCTCAACTTTAACTATCGACCCAGTTGATCCATTGGTTGCTGATAAAGATTACCGATTGACTATTCACGAAGCAATCGTGAAAGACGTTTATGATCGTCCGTTAGGTGGTGGAGATAAAGTGGTAAATTTCTATACCTATGACAAGTATGCTCCTAAGTATACAGCTACCCCTAAGGAGGCAGCAAAAGATGTAGATATTGATACTGATATTGTTATCGCTTGGAATGAAGCTCCTATTAATCCTTCTACAGGAAATGTATATACGGCTTCTGAAATTAAAGATGGATCTATTGTTAGCATTGATAATGGTGTTTTAAACAATTATGTTGTTACGATTTCTGGAAACACTTGGACAATTGATCCAGACAATAGCCTAGAGGATTTAACAGACTATACCGTTTCTGTTAAGCTAACTGTTATTGAGGATGAATTAGGTAATGCTCATGGAGCTGATGATAGCTTTACCTTCACAACTGAAGATAATACTAAGCCAGAAGTAGTAGCTACTGTAGATAATATTACTGGTACTGCTGCGAAGCTGAATATTACTTTAGATGAGAAGGCTACAGCTTATTATATGGTTCTTGAAGCTAGTGCTACAGCTCCAACTGTACCTACTTTGATTGCAGATGGTAAAGAAGTAAGTTTTGATGCTGCGGGATCAAAAGCTGTAGATATTAAAGATCTTACTTCTTCAGTAGAATACACTGCTTATGTGGTTGCTGTTGATAAATCAAGTAACGCAAATCAAGGTATACGTGTTGATGTTGATTTTGAAACATTAGATGTAATTAAGCCAATTGCGACAGTGAAAGCTCCTGCTAAAGGCGCTACAGCTGTTGATGCTGATGCTGATTTGGTATTGACATTCAACGAGGAAGTTACGGCGACTAATGGTGCTGTTATTTTGATTCGTGATGTTGAAACTGATGTGGTTCGTGAAACTATTGTGATTGGCGCTAATACAACTGTTGCAAAAGTTGACAATGTTTGGACTGCAACAGTTGAGCGTGCTGAGACTCTATTGAGTAATACAGAATACTACGTTGAAGTTGTTGAAGGAGCATTCGTTGACGTAGCTGCTGCTCCAAATGCGATGGCTGCAATTAATCTAGTTGATGGATGGTCATTCACAATTAAAGATACAGATGCTCCTATGGTTGTTGCTGATGGTTATATGCCTAAATTAACAGGAACACCAGAAATTGAAGCAGGAACTGCATTGACATTGAAATTCAATGAAATGGTTCAAAAAGGAACTAGTGCTGCAATTACAGTATATTATGCTGTAGGTGGTGCTGAGTTTGAAGTGATCAATGTAAATGATCTTGTTTTTGGAACGGACTCTACGGTTACTATCAATATGGAGAATGTTCCAGCAGAGCAGGCTGAGTTCTACGTTCAGATTCCTGCTGGCGTTATTAAGGATATGGCAGGAAATGCTTATGCTGGTATTGCTGGTACTGATTGGGATTTCGTGATTTTGGACGAAACTGCACCTGAGGTGGAGACATTTGAGTTTGTTTCTGGCGTGAAAACAGTGAGTTTGGTTGCTGAGAATGATGTTCCAATTGATAATTCAATTGTAATTAGTTTTACTGAAGATATCTTTAAAGCACCAGATGCTACAGCTTTCACTGATGAGTCAGTAGCAGATGTTATTGTATTAAAAGATGCAGCTGGAAATGTGATCGAAGTTAACACATATGCTAATGATAGTGATGATCCTGGTACTGATGTAGATCAAATCTTGGTAGAACCAAAAGAGGACTTGACAAGCGAGACTGATTATATTTTGACGATCAGCCCAGTTGTTGATAATAAGGAAAATGTTTCTGAGGAAACTACTATTAGCTTCACAACAGAGGATAATACAGCTCCTGTTGTTACATTTGATCCTGTTGCAGAGTCAATTCAAGTTGATGCGTCAGGTGTGGTAACTATTACTTTTGATGAGCCTGTTTATGATGATGTTGTTTGGACAGATGAAGGCAATAAATATGGGGTTCCTGTACTGGACGAAAATATTGTTGACTTGGTTGTTTACTTAACTTCTGATAAGGATGGTAATGTAGGACCTGGTTCTGAGGAAATAGCTTTTGAAGGTGCTATTAGTGAAGATTATATGACAATTACTGTAACCCCAACTGTTGATTTAACTTCAGAAACTTGGTACAAGGTTATTTTAATTGATGAGGCTGTAGTTGATTACTCAGATAATTATAATGATGAAGTAAGTACTTATTTCCAATTGGAGGATATTGTTGTGCCAGAAGTAGAGGTTTACACTCCTATGGGTGGAACAGAAGCTGATGGAAAAATGTCTATCCAATTCAACGAAGCGATTGCTTTGGGAACAGGTAGCTTGTACATTCGCGACTACGAAGATGGTACTTTGGTTGAAGCTATTGAGGTAAATGAAACCAATG
Organism: Sunxiuqinia elliptica; assembly: GCF_900113005.1. Lineage (GTDB taxonomy): Bacteria > Bacteroidota > Bacteroidia > Bacteroidales > Prolixibacteraceae > Sunxiuqinia > Sunxiuqinia elliptica. Next base: position 49,177 of record NZ_FONW01000015.1, on the reverse strand, counting down.
TAACAATCGCTCAGGGAGATGATGATGATGTGTTGGATTACGTAGAGATTGCACATGCTGATCTTCCTGCTGATATGGACTTCTATGTAACTGCTGACGAAGGTGCTTTCACTGACGTTGCTGGTAACAAATGGGTTGGTATTGCAGCTGCTGAGATTGATGAGTGGACATTCAGCACAGCTGATGGTGTAAAACCAGAATTGTTTGGTGCTGACGCTTTATTCCCAGCTAATGAAGCAACGAATGTTGCCTTGAATGAAAACTTGATGATCACTTTCAATAAAGAGATCAAAGTGAATACAGGAGATGATTACTACATTGTAATCTACAATGAAGATTGGACTCCATTCCAACAAATTCCAGTAAATGGAGGAAACGTTTCATTGAAGCCATTGACTGATCCTGTTTATCAAGCAAACCGTATCGCTGCGGTAACTCATAACGAATTTGCTGCAAATTCAACTTACTATGTAAGGATTGAAGAAGGTGCATTTGAGGATACAGCTACTCCAGCTAATCAATTTGATGGTCTTTTAGGCATGACTTGGATGTTCTCTACTGAAGATGATGCTGCTCCAATGATTGTTTGGGATGAGATTACTCCTCTTGACGACGCAACTGGTGTTGATGCTTCTGCTGACATCGTGATTACATTTGACCGTAGCGTGTTGGCTAATGCTGCTGGTATGGTTTATATTTACGAAGAAGTTGGTACTGAAGGTGTATTGGTTGAGTCAATTGATCCTACTGATATTGCTAAAGTGATGATTGATGGACGTGTTGTTACTGTTAATCCTGAAAACAACCTAGAGTTCAATAAGAACTACTATATCATTATTACTGAAGGAGCATTTACGAATACAGCAAGTAATAAATTACCATTCGCCGGTGTAATCACTACTCAAGAGTGGAACTTCACTACAGGTGATGATATGGCTGCTCCAGTTGTTGTAGAGTTATCTCCAGATGAAGAAACACTTGAAGATAACCACCCAGTATTTATCATGACATTTGATGAAAATGTTCAATTAACTGAAACTGGTGGTTCAATTTTCGTTACTCTTGCTGGAGAAGAGACAGCTGTTCTTGATATTCCTCTTACTGCTGACATGATCGTTGATAACGTAATCACTATTGAGTACGAATACGACGCTGAAACTGGTGGTTTGGATAAGAATGCTGACTACTTTGTAACCGTTGATGCTGACGCAATCCAAGATATGACAGGCAATGTATTTGCCGGAATCTCTGATGCTGCTGAATGGACTTTCACAACTGGTGCAGACTTTGCAACAGGTGTAGAAGACCCAGTAGATGGTTCTCTCGAGTTCAAGGTTTATCCTAACCCATTTGATAGCTATGTTAAAGTTGAGAATGCTGATAAACTTTCACGTGTAATCATTACAAACGTTGCTGGTCAACGTGTGAAAGAAATTGCAAACCCAACTGAAACAATTCAAACGGGTGACCTACGCAGTGGGCTTTACATTATCACTTTAGTTACTAAAGATGATGTTGTAGCCAAAACTGAACGAATTGTTAAAAGGTAATGCCGAATTGATTGATTAAGAAGGGGGGGCCATTTGGTCTCCCCTTTTTTTGTGCTTTCAATTTACCCCGGAGAGCTTAACAATGCTAGTCGTAGGTGCCCTACAGATAGTAATGTATGACGCGATAGCCGGGAACAAGGAAAATGTACCATGTTTTTAGTGGCTTTTATAAAGGTATTTCTCCAACCAACCCGAAGGGTTTAACGATGGTAGCCGTAGGTGCAACCTGCGGGCAATAATGAATGATACGATAGCCAGGAATAGGGATGATGAACCTTTTTTAGAAGCTTTTAGAAGAGGTATTTCTCCAACCAACCCGAAGGGTTTAACGATGGTAGCCGTAGGTGTAACCTGCGGGCAATAGCGAATAGTGCAGTCGCCAGAACCCGGAATGGGTTCAACAGCTTGGTAAGGGAATCATTATTTGGAATTAATTGAACCCCATCTGGGGTTCTTTTTTGTTTCGCCATTGATAACAACAGGTTGCACCTGTCGTTATTGTTGTTGAATCCTTTTCCGGATTCCAATAACCCCGAGGGTTTAACGATGATAGCCGTAGGTGAGACCTACGGGCAGTAATGAATGGCACAGTCCCCAGAACCCGGAACGGGTTCAACACTTCCGAAGTACCCCCCTGGGGTGTTAAATAGACTTGAAGATTGACCAAGAGCAGCTTCTCCAATTCTTCGAAAGTTTTACCTTTGTTTGGTGACAGGAAGGATAAATACGAAGCCAAGGTAGGAGTGGCTATGGGACTTTTCCTGCACCGATGCTCGCCTTGATTCGCATAGCTGCTTGAAATTTATAGCTGGCCAATATTTGACTGTCCGAAAATCTAAAAATCAAAGGATCTATTAAATTATGGAACTATTATTTAAGCACCGATCAATTCGAAAGTATAAGGAAGAGCCCATTGATGAGCAAGTATTAAATAAGGTGATTGAAGCGGGAACACGAGCTTCCAACACCGGAAATATGCAATTGTACAGTGTGGTGGTTACGAAGGATGCAGCGGCAAAGGCACAATTGGCACCTTTACACTTTAATCAACCCATGGTAAAGCAGGCTCCTGTCTTGTTAACGATCTGCGCCGATATTAACCGGTTTAACCAATGGTGTGAGCTGAACCAGGCTGATGCAGGCTACAACAACCTGTTGTGGATTTTGAATGCGACCATTGATGCCAGCTTGTTTGCACAAAACATGTGTGTTGAAGCAGAGTCGCATGGATTGGGAATTTGCTACCTGGGAACAGCGCTATATAATGCCCAGGAGTTTATTGATGCCTTGGAATTGCCTAAGGGAGTTTTTCCGGTTACGGCTTTGGTTGTTGGCTATCCGGATCAGGAGCCACCATTGACGGATCGTTTGCCTTTGGAAGCCGTGGTGCATCAAGAAAAGTATGCAGACTATGCTGCGGAGCGGATTGCTTCTTTGCATGCAGAGAAAGAAAGCCTGGAAAGCTCCAAACAGTTTGTCAAGGAAAACAACAAGCAGAACCTGGCTCAGGTGTTTACCGATGTACGCTATAAGAAGGCCGATAACGAGCTTTTCTCTGCCAAGTTGATGGAGACCCTGCGTAAGCAAGGATTTAAGCTTGATTAACGTCTTAAGAGGTATATACAGGAGAATGGAAGTTGGCTGCAAGATCGTCCGGCTTCCATTTTTTTGTTTGAGGTTCCGCCTACTCGTTGCTCTCTGCTGGTGATCGGTGATCAGTGATCAGTGAATAGTGGTCGGCAAGTTCGTCTTCAATCTTAACGCTCTGCCCCATGCTCTTTGCCCCCTGCTGTATCAATCATCATTCAAAAATCATCAATTCTCTTGTCCGGTCTCCTTTTCCCGGTTTCCGTTCTCCTTTTAACTCTTCGCTCCCTGCCCTCTGCTCTCTGCCCTCTGCTCTCTGCCCTCTGCTCTTGGCTCTCTGCCTTATTTAATAAGAAACCGATTGATTAGTTCCTGGAATTCCTGGCGGAAGTTATTCCCGATGGGAAGTTTATTCCCGACAACTTCAAGTTGGTTTCCTTCAATGCTTTGGATTTGATCGAGGCGAACAATGAATGATTTATGAATTCGGAAAAACTGATCCGAAGGGAGTAGCTCTTCCATTTTTTTCATGGAAAGATTCGTCACCAGGTGTTTATCCTGAAGATGGATCTTGATGTAGTCGCCCAAGCCTTCGATAAAGCAGATTGATTTAAACTCAACCCGAACAGCCTTCTTATTGGCCTTTATAAAGATGTATTCGGCGTTGGTCTCTTCTTTCTGATGGATGAGTGCCAATTGTTCTTCGGCTTTCTGAATCGCTTTAAAAAAGCGTTCAAATGAAAAGGGCTTTTTCAAATAGTCGAGGATGTTGAGCTCATAGCCTTCCATGGCATAATCTGCGTAGGCGGTTGTCAGAATAACTAAAGGCGGATTGTTCAGGTTTTTCAAAAAGTCAAGCCCACTCAAGCGAGGCATGTTGACATCCAGAAACATCAAGTCAACTGGTGTTTCTTTCAACTTGGAGGTTGCTTCCAGCGCATTATTACAGGTACAAACTATTTCGAGGCCGGGAATGTCTTTGGCAAATTGCTTAATAACATTTTGTGCAAGTGGTTCGTCGTCAACAATAATTGCTTTAATCATTGGTTTGTTTTTAGCTTCAAGTTTAATGCTACGCTAAAGATAGGCTCTTTTGAGCGTATTTCTAAATGGTAATCTTCCTCTTTGTAAAGGAAGGCGAGGCGTTTTTTTGCATTCTCCAGGCCAATTCCGTGTGCTTTATCCTTGGTTGGTGGCTCTGTTGGTTCAAAGCTGTTTTCGCAGGTAAAGCGAAGCCATTCCTGGTCAATATTAATGCTGATATGAATGAAGGAATCGGGGTTAATGGATTTGCAGCCATGTTTGAACGCATTGTCAACAAAAGGTTCAAAGATCAGCGGAATGATGCGCTGATTTCCGGGATCGCCATGGAGTTCAAAACGCAGGTCAGTGTTTTCAGGAAGTCTGATGCGTTGCAGTTCGATAAAGTTTTCAATAAAACTAATTTCCTTTTTTAGGCTGATGTAGTTTTCGCGTGATTCATAAAGGACGTGTCGCATCAAATCCGACAGTTTTAAAATCATTTGCGGGGTTTTGCTCGAATTACTCAGTGCCAAGGAGTAAATGTTATTAAGCGAATTAAATAGAAAATGCGGGTTGATTTGCGCTTTTAAGGTGTTGAGTTCAGCTTCCAGCTTTTGGCGTTCTACCTTGTGGTAGCGCAGGGCGATGTCTTGCATTTCGATCCATTCGTGAACAAACTTGGCAAGCGAGGTGATTCCAACATAAAACCCGGTGGTGAAAAAGTAGGTTGAGAACAAGTGCGGCCGGTTAAAATGCTGAAGAACAAAAAACAGGCTAAGAATTAGCAAGGACGAGACCGCCATGGTAATGAGCAACCAAAATGCATAGAAAATGTAGTATTTCTTTCTAAGCAATTTGGGGATGAGCACCAGCAGGTTAATATAAACGCCAAGTGCCAGTCCTGCGTTAAGAATCAATGCCCGAAGAATATCGGTGCCTAAGTTAAAGTGATAATCGGAGGCGACATAAAAAGAAGCCAACGCAAAAGCAAGACTACTGCCCCAGAAAAGAACCTGGAGTAGCAGCTTGAAGCGTTGAAAATTCTTGATGAAGCCCATTAAATTCGGTCTTTACGTTTAATCAGCTTGTTGAAATAATATTTGATCGGATTGGAATACTTCAGTTGTTTCCAAGGACGTGAGCTGTGCGGTTTGTGAACGACCGGTAAGTTGGTGATTAGGTAATTTCTTAAGCCCAACACACGGGACTGTCTTGAAATGAACACATCGTACCAATGTTTCTCGGCGGAGAGCTCTTTAAAAGAAAATTGCTCCAGTAGCTTGGTCGTCATCAGTGTACAACAAAAACTCAGGCTGTGCGAAGTATCACAAACCGGTTCCTTCTCTCCCTTGAAATTAAGGTAAGGGAAATTCACTTCTCCAGCTTCATCGGTTGTAATGGCACCGACCATTCCGCAGGTTGACAGGCTCTGACTTAGCGCTGCCATTTGATTCAGGGTGTCGGGCTTTACAATAACATCTGACTCTACAACAACCAAGGGAATCTGAAGCTCCAGCGCTTTCTTTTGAGCCATTTGCAAAACCAGGTTGTAGTTAGGCGAAGGCGTTTGGGTGACATCTTCTAAATTAATCAACTCAAACCCATACTCTTTTTGCTTTTGCTCCAATACCGCTTTTGTTTCGGCGGTACTGAAATCATTATATACCTGGTACAAATGGTCGCCCTCTGAGCGGTGGATGGCCGAGATGGTTTCCAAAGTGGTCGTGAGCGAGTCTTTTACGGGGGTAATAACAAGTGTCTTAGGCATATTGCATGGGGTTGAAGGTTAATTCAAATTTTGAAGCAAGTTTTTCAAGATCTTCGATAACGGCTTGCTGCATCGGCACACCATCTTGCTGGCGTTCTTGGGTGAGTAGTCGTTCCGGATCACCGGGGATGAGTACTTGTGGTTGCCCTTGAACCGATTCCGCTTGGCGGAATGTGCGAATCCAATTGTCCATATGATCTTTAAATTCATCAGCTGGACGGAAAGCATCAATCCGGAATGCGCCGAAAAAATGGCCGATACCATCACCAACAGGATTGGCCGGTGGATCTAGAAAAGCGACAAACGGAGGGACCCAAGGGCCATAGTTGGCTCCGGACAATACAGCCGTAAAAATATCAACCATCGATCCCAGACAATAGCCTTTATGACTGCCGTGCTCACGATCACCTCCCAAAGGTAACATGGCACCTCCCTTTTTTAGGGCAAAGGCATCGGTTGTTGGATTACCTTCTTTATCCTGAGCCCAGCCCTGTGGAGCATCTTCTCCTTTGCGTTGAAGCACTTCCAGTTTGCCATTGGCAACTGTTGTTGTCGCCATATCCATCACAAAAGGAGGTTCCTCTTTAGCCGGAATGGCAACCGCTATTGGGTTGGTTCCCAAAAAGCGACTTTTGGAAAACGTTGGCGATACCAGCGGGCTGGCATTGGTCATTGAAATACCAATCATATCTTCTTCCAAAGCTAGCATGGCATGATAGCCGGCAATTCCATAATGGTTGGAATTCTTAACCGCAACCCATCCGCTACCAACTTGCTTGGCCTTATCCATGGCTAAGCGCATGGCATGAGGCCCGGCAACAAGCCCTAAGGCCAGGTCGGCATCAAGTACTGCGGTTGATGGTGTTTCATGAACAAGCTTTAATTGGGGAGTTGCGTTTAAGCGTTGTTTTTCCCACAGGCGAACATAGCCGCTTAGGCGGGCAACGCCATGTGAATCAACACCACGCAAATCGGCTTGGTTTAAACAATCGGCTGCCAGTTCCGCCTCGTTGGCAGGGCAGCCCATGCGTTCAAATACGTCTTGAGTAAATTGTTTTAGGTACTCTGAACTTACCTTCATTTCTTCTTTTATTTTCTGAAAATATCTCTGGCCGAGCCCTGTGCTGTAGGCATAATGAGAATGTCTGCAATGTTTACATGGGCTGGTCTTGAAAGCACAAAGTAAATACTTTCTGCAATGTCGCGGGCATTTAAAGGGGTAAAACCTTCATAAACCTGATCGGCTTTTTGCTGATCTCCCTTAAAACGAACCAGTGAGAATTCTGTTTCGAGAGCTCCCGGGCTGATGGTGCCCACCTTGATGTTATGAGGAGCCAACTCAATGCGCATGGCCTTGCTAATGGCGTTCACGGCGTGCTTGGTGGCACAGTATACTGATCCATTGGGGTAGGATTCAATTCCGGCGATGGATGAAATATTGATGATCTGTCCACTTTGTTGCTCAATCATCCAATTAGACACGATGCGTGACATATAAAGCAGGCCCTTAACATTGGTGTCAATCATGGTTTCCCAATCATCGATCGCTGCCTGGTGAACTGGATCAAGGCCAGCCGCTAAGCCGGCATTATTAATCAAGACATCAACTTTTTTCCATTCCTCGGGAAGTGCCGCTAAGGCTTGTTCCACTTCTGCCTTGTTGCGAACATCAAAGCATAAGGTGATTACTTGAGTCCCTTCTTTTTCCAGGTCCGTTTTCAATTGATCCAAGCGCTCTTTTCTCCTTCCGGTAAGAATAAGCTTGAATTGGTTCTCAGCAAGTATTTTGGCTGTCTCTAATCCGATTCCGGCAGTTGCTCCGGTAATGAATGCAATTTTTTGTTTCATGGCTGATTGGTATTTTTTCAGGGGAATTAAAATTCCCTTTTTTTTATGGAAAAATCAACTACTTGACTATTTTTGTTTTCGTTAATCGATGTAAAGAATTAAAAGTTATGGCTGAAATTGCTGAAAACAAAGAGGTGTTCTCTATTGATCAGATTGAAGAGCCCAAAGATATCAATGATATTGTTTTTAACCTAATGGTCAATCCTAATTTGGCTCCGGTTAATTACTTTAATGATTTTAGTGAAGAAGGATTTGATCTGGAAAACGTGGCTAACGGAGAGACCGATGATTCGGGGATTTTTACTGCCGACAATGGGCAGATGATGGCTATGACCACTCATGCTTTTCATCATCACCTGGAAACGGATCCGAAGACCGCAATTGAGATTTTGATTAGTCGTGCAGCCCGGCGCATGGCTTGCTATGGTGTAAAACCGGAAGCGGTGAACGCCTTCCTTTATCATATCAATATTGCTCATCCGAATGGACAGTTTATTGCTTCGGGAGCCAAACAGGGATTGGAAAATGCCTGCGATAAATTTGGCATAAAAGTGGCTGACCGGAAAATTCGCTTCGACTATTTTAGTGGGCACGGGGCAGTTACTCCAACCATCATCATCAGTATGATGGGAAGTGTGGAAGATAAAAACAAGGTGATCACCCACAAACTGAAGAATAAGGGGAATAACATTTTTGTGATCGGACAGTCTTACGATGACATTAACTCTTCGGAGTACCTGGAGTTTTATCATGAGATATTTGATTCTCCACTTCCAAAGTTTAATATCGATTTGGAGGTTCGCTTGCAAACAGCGATGAAAACGCTGGTTGATCAACAACTGATAACATCAGCAAGCCCTGTAGGAAAAGGAGGACTTTTCTTTTCGTTGCTTCGGGCAGGAATGTCGGCTGGTTATGGCTTCGATATTACAACCGATGCAGAGATTCGTCGCGATGCCTTTTTGTTTGGCGAATCCATGGGCCGTTTGATTGTGGGAGTACCTCAGGAAAAGGTGGATGACTTTGTTGATTTCATGCAAGAAACAAAGCTCCCATTCTTTACTGCAGGCCATGTGACAAAAGGGGAGATTCGAATTGATGACGAGTCGCTGGGTTATATTGATAAAATGATACCAAACGCTGAATGACAGTAGCACCATACCAAGATTCTGATAAGAACAAGAAAGAGCAAGTTGAACAGATGTTTGACAATATTGCTCCGAAATACGATTTTTTAAACCACTTTTTAAGTTTGGGCATCGATAAGCTTTGGCGGAAAAAAGCCGTACGCGTTTTAAGTACCTTTCAGCCCAAACGAATTTTAGATGTTGCTTCGGGAACAGGCGACTTTGCCATTGCGACAGCCCGATTGAAGGTTGACGAGATTGTTGGCTTCGACCTATCGGAACAAATGCTGAAGGTTGGAGAGGAAAAGGTTCGTAAGCTTGGCCTGGAGAAACTCATCAAGTTTAAAAAAGGTGATTCGGAAGCGATGCCTTTTGATAATGATGAGTTTGATGCTATTACGGTTGCCTTTGGGGTGCGGAATTTTGAACACCTGCAGAAAGGGTTGGATGAATTTTTACGCGTGTTGAGAACGGATGGGGTTGCCATTATTTTAGAGTTTTCAAAACCGCGCTATTTCCCGTTCAAACAACTTTATCGTTTTTACTTTTTCCACATTCTTCCACTTGTCGGGCGAATGGTGTCAAAAGATGCATCGGCCTATAGTTATTTGCCGGAGTCGGTGATGGCTTTCCCCGATGACCAAGTCATGCTGAAGATTCTTCGGGATACCGGTTTTCGGAAGGTTTCGCAAAAGCGATTAACTTTGGGGATTGCAACGATTTATATTGCACAGAAATAATTACAGGCATTCAAATGTTCTGTCAGACAATATTTTTCGAATATTGTGGTTTTTGATTTAGGATATTAATACAGACCAGGATCAGTGAAAAAGCTCATTAGCATTATCGCATTTTTGTATTTGTCGTTAAGTGGCTTTGCCCAAATGGAGCGGGTAAAGAACTTAACCACCTTTGATGATAAACCTTTGCACTTTGGTTTTACCATCGCTATTAATACGCTAGACTTCCACTTGGAACACTATCGTCCTTTGAGCTTGAATCCTGAAATTGATGATACTTGGCAGTCGCCCCTGTTTAATCCGGGAGAGCGGCCAGTTACTGCTCGAGATACGGTGTATGCCGATATTGCGGAACAGGTTCCTGGTTTAACGGTTGGGATTGTGACCAACTTGAGATTGGGAGAGTACTTTGATTTACGGTTTTTACCGGGACTGTCTTTTGGCGAGCGTCGCCTGACCTATAATGTCCCCGTTTATGATGTGAATGAAGGTTCTGAACCACTCGAATATTACTCCATTAAGAGTACTTACATTGACTTGCCTTTGCTGGTTAAGTACAAATCAAGCCGATTGAATAACCAACGGCCTTATCTGATTGCAGGACCTGCCTTTAGGGTCGATATCTCAAAAACGGGTAAGGAAGATTTGGTTCGTGTCAAGCGGGGCGGTTTTTATTTTGAAGCGGGTGTTGGTTGGGATACTTACCTGCGTTTTTTCCGATTGTCTACCGAGTTGAAAGTTAGTCTGGGGCTTGGCAACATGCTGAATGATGGCCCGGACGGAATGACTCAACGCCAGTATTATACCTCAGCAATTAAAAAGCTGAGTTCAAACGTATTCACTTTAAGTTTCCATTTCGAATAACATTGAAGAAAGAATTTAACATCTCCTTGACTCCTAAACAGGCGTCGGATGAACAGTTTTACCGCCCTTTAATCGCACATAAGTTGGGGGTAACTGAAGATGATATTACGGCAATTGTCGTACGTCGTAAGTCGATTGATGCTCGTCAGCGGCAAATTCGTATCAACCTGGGTGTAGCTGTTTTTGTTGGAGAGCAGCCTGAGCAGGAATCGACTGTTTACACCTATCCGGAAGTGGCGCACCGACCACCAGTAGGGATTGTTGGTGCTGGGCCGGCTGGCTTGTTTGCAGCCCTGCGATTAATCGAATTGGGGTATAAACCGATTATCTTTGAGCGCGGGAAGAATGTCCATGATCGGAAGCGGGACATTGCCAAAATTTACCGAGAGCACACGGTCGATCCCGATTCGAACTATGGTTTTGGAGAAGGTGGAGCCGGAACTTTTTCGGATGGGAAACTTTATACCCGTTCAAAAAAGCGGGGAAGTGTTAAGAAGATTTTGGAGGTGCTTGTTCAGTTTGGGGCAGATCCGCAGATCCTGATTGATGCCCATCCGCATGTGGGAACAGATAAATTGCCAGCAGTGATCCGCGGAATTCGGGAACAGATTATAGCTTCAGGAGGAGAAATTCATTTCAATAGTCGGATAGAAGAGTTGGTGTTGAAAAATGACCAATGTAAAGGAGTGAAGTTGGCTAATGGCCAACGTTACGATTTTGATGCTGTAATTCTGGCAACAGGCCATTCGGCCCGTGATATTTATGAAATGCTTTGGAAGCAGGGCGTGAATTTGGAAGCAAAGACCTTTGCAATGGGCGTTCGGGTGGAGCACCCACAAGCACTGATTGATTCTATTCAATATCATCAAGCACAGCGGGGACCTTACCTGCCAGCAGCCACCTATTCTTTTGTTGAGCAGGTTAACGATCGGGGCGTTTATTCATTTTGTATGTGCCCCGGTGGATTTATTGTTCCGGCAGCTACAGCTCCTGGCGAGTTGGTGGTTAATGGGATGTCTGCATCAAAGCGTAACTCGCCGTTTGCTAATTCCGGCTTGGTGGCCGAGGTTCGGCCGGAAGATCTGCGCGAATTTAAGCAGTACGGTGTTTTTGCCGGCCTGGAGTTTCAGAAGCATATCGAGAAACTTTGTTTCATGATGAATGGGCAAACACAGTTTGCTCCGGCTCAGCGACTGACCGATTTTGTTTCCGGGAAGCGTTCTGCTGATTTGCCTGAGAGCTCTTATCGCCCGGGCCTAATTAGTTCTCCTTTGCATGAGAAACTTCCTAAGCGTGTTGCAAGCCGGTTAAGGGAAGGGATTCGGCAAATTGATCGGAAAGCCCACGGATTTCTTTCAGGTGAAGGCATTGCGGTGGGGGTGGAATCCCGTACTTCTTCTCCGGTGCGAATTCCGCGTGATGAAACCAATTTGCAGCACATTCGCATCAAAGGTTTATATCCTTGTGGTGAGGGGGCTGGCTATGCCGGTGGAATCGCTTCTTCGGCTATTGACGGGGAGCGATGTGCAGAAGCGGTAGCCTTGGCAATTGGAGATTAAAGACCCAAAAGGCAAAGGCAAAAATTTTCAGATGCTCAGACTAGAAGGATTATCTTTCAACGATGATTTTAAGAATTAAAGTAGAACTAGTTGATTTGGCTTTATTTTGGTTTATCCAAACCAGCTTTTTGCTTGGTGGAGCTTTGGAGAAGTAGAAATGAACTGTTTTTTTGCTTGGACAGCCTTTGGATAAATTAAAATGCGGCGTTTTCTTGGTTGGATGACCTTTGGAGTTTTGTCCAAAGCCTATTTTGTTGAAAAAATGACCTTTGGCAAATAGTCAAAGGCTGATTTTTACATTGCGCTGCTTTTGGAGTTTTTCTTCTGGGAAAGAGGAGACTGGTAGAAGAAGGCAAAAGACGGATTTTCAGATAGTCGGATTTTCAGATGCTCAGGCTAGAAGGATTGATGATTGATCTCGAACTCCAAAATTTCTGTCATTCAACCCTTCTAATATTCTAACCTTCCAACCTTCTAATCTTCCAACCTTCTAATCTTCCAAAGCCCTTCGCTTAAACTCGGAGCAACAAATAGCTGTAGCAGTAGCTACGTTCAACGATTCGGAACCATTGCCAAAAGCAAATGAGGGAATATGAATTTTCTGGTTGATTTTGTTTGCAACCGAATTTGAAATACCTTTTCCTTCATTTCCCATAACCAGAATCCCTGCAGGGGCAAGTGTTGCCTGGTATATGTTTTCGCCTTCTAAAAAAGTTCCGTAAACAGGTAGCTGCTCGTTAGCAGCCTGGGTAATGAGATCTTCTAAATTGATGTAGTGTAGCTGTACTCTGAAGATTGCTCCCATGCTGGCTTGGATCACTTTAGGGTTGTAACAATCAACCGTATTATCCGAGCAAAAAATATGACGAATTCCAAACCAGTCAGCCATTCTGATAATGGTCCCCAAATTCCCTGGATCCTGAATGAAATCCAACGCTAAAGCCAGCTCTTGGGGCAGTTGTTGGGGAATAAAGTCCGACTTATTTTGACTAATGACAGCGATGGCTTGCTGCGGTGCTTGTTGAAGACTCGCCTTTTTTAGCTCGTCCAACCCGCAGATCACACATTCTTCAGCTACATTCCGAGGGATTTGGTTGGCTTCAAAAAAATCGGGTGTTCCAATCAGGAGCTTAATAGTGAGCTTATTTTCAATGGCTTCTAGTACAATCTTACTTCCTTCAACAAGGTAAACCTGTTCTTGCTCGCGTATCTTTTTACGATTAAGCGATTGGATGAACTTTATTTTATTTTTACTTAGCATGATGATTGGCAAACAATTTGTAAAAATAAAAAGCCTAATCGATTTGTTTGCGTCCGATAGTGTTTATTTTTGTGAAAACTACTAGAAACAAGAGAGCAATGAGCAAGAGAAAACTGGTTAATTACTTGATAGGTCTGTTATTGGCAGGCGTATTGTATTCTTGCTCATCTACCCGCTTTGTCCCGGAAGGGAAATACCTGCTGAATGATACCGATGTTGAGATCGACAATAAGTTGGTGAATAAGGAAGAGTTGCAAGCGCAAATTCGTCAAAAGGAGAACCTGAAGATCCTGGGGGTTACGAAATTTCACTTGGGCTTGTATAATTTATCATCAAAAAAGAAGGAGAAAGGATGGTTTAAGCGAATTGGCGAGGCTCCGGTTGTTTATGATGAGTATATGACTGAGCGATCGAAGCAGCAGTTGAAACTCTATTTGAAAAACAAAGGCTATTATGATGCGCATATCGAAGAAGAGTTGACGGTACGCGTACGAAAACGCAAGGTTGATTTAATCTATCGTATCGAAACAGGGAAGCCTTATCGCATTCGGAACTATTCATACCATATACAGGACAAAACGCTTGAACCTTTAATTATGGGCGATTCAACCAAGCAATTAATCCGTAGTGGTTCTGTTTTTGATGTGGATGTTCTGAATGCTGAACGAAGTCGGATTGCTAACCATCTGAGAAATCATGGCTATTATAATTTTACAAAAGATTACATCACCTATCAGGCCGATAGTAGTTTAAGGGGAGCCGAAAAGCAAGTGGATTTGGTGGTCGAGGTGTCTGATCGGGATTTGGAGAGTGAGCAAGACTCGGTTTTACCTCATAAGAAGTACGTCGTCCGCAATTATCATATCATTCCCGATTTTGTTCCGGCCCCATTGGTAACTCCTGAACTACTGGCAAAAAACGATACCTTGCAGGACGCGCCTTATACCTTTACTTTTCGGGATAAGTTGAAATACAAGCCAGAGTTATTTTATAACATTAACCGGATTGGCGATAGTACTTACTATTCTTTAAGTAATGTCGAGAAAACATACCGTTCGTTGATTCAGCTGCGGCAGTTTCGGGTGGTCAACCTTAACTTTGAAGAGGCTGATTCGGTAATTGATGAGCGTACAGGTATTCTTGATTGTAACTTTCAACTAACGGCACTTCCCCGTCAAGGATTTTCAGTAGACGTAGAAGGGACAAACTCTTCAGGGAATCTTGGAGTCGCTGGTAACTTGAATTATCAACATCGAAATGTTTTTCGGGGAGCTGAAATATTTAACCTAAATTTAAAAGGGGCCATTGAGCGTCAGCAACGATTATTCAGTGATGATAAGCTGGATTTTAATACCCGCGAGTTTGGCTTGGAAGGCTCCTTAACTATTCCGAAGTTTTTGAGTCCGCTAAAGAGTCCACGCTTGTTTAATTACCAGGTTCCGCAGACGAGCCTGACGTTGGGTTTTAACTACCAGCGTAGACCTGATTATACGCGGACAATCACCAACTTTCGCTTTGGGTACAACTGGAAATCCTCGACAGAACGAACTCATTTTCTGAATTTGGTTGACTTTAACTACGTCAATTTATATGAGTTTAATGATGAGTTCATTAATTCAATCAAGGACCTATACATTAAAAGTAGTTTTACAGACCACCTTATTTTTGCCTTGAATTACACCCAGGTAAACAACAATCAAAACCTGAAGAAAAGAGCCAATTACCGCTATTGGAAATGGTCGTTTGAATCGGCTGGTAATTTGTTGTCAGCTTATACCGGCTTGGTGAATCATGAAAAGGCTGTGGTAACCGATACGGTGACTGGACAGACATCGAGCTATCATAAGATTTTGGGAACGCGCTTTGCGCAATACTTAAAGGCAGACTTCGAATACCGCTATGGTTATATGATTGATAAATACAATTCATTGGTCGGACGTGCGTTTGTCGGAGTCGGTTTGCCTTATGGTAATTTTGATGTCTTGCCTTTTGAGAAAAAGTATTTTACAGGGGGAGCCAACGGGATTAGAGCCTGGCAGGTTCGTTCATTGGGCCCGGGGACTTATAAGGCACAAACAGGAGCATATCCTAACCAGTCGTCAGACATTAAACTGGAAGCCAACCTGGAGTATCGTTACCGTTTCTTTTGGCGGATTGAAGGGGCTTTCTTTCTGGATGCAGGAAATATTTGGGCCATCAATAATAAGGATAACCGTCCCGGGGCTCAATTCCGGATTGACGAATTTTATAAGCAAATTGCAATTGGTACCGGAACAGGCTTGCGATTTGATTTTACCTACTTTGTTTTTCGGCTCGACTTGGGAATGAAATTGCGCGACCCATCACTGGATCCTGGTAAGCGATTTATTATTGGGAATTATCCGATTAACAAAGACCATTTTGCTTTAAGCTTTGCAATTGGGTATCCGTTTTAACTTCCATTTAATACAACGGCTCACTTTTTTTGCTTTTTTATTCGTAAATTTGCAGCCGATCAAAGATTTAGAATCCGAACAATTTAATCTCGTATAAATTTTTAATACATAGAAGCTATGAGCGAAAAACTTTTTGATAACATCAAGCCAGGTGTTGTAACTGGTGAGGATGTGCAATACATTTTTAAAGTTGCTAAAGAAAATCAATTTGCATTACCAGCTGTTAACGTAACAACTTCAAGTTCAGTTAACGCGGTTATCGAAGCTGCAAAAGTTGTTGACTCTCCTGTAATTGTTCAATTCTCTAACGGAGGAGCTCAATTCTATGCCGGTAAAGGCTTGAAATTAGAAGGACAACAAGCTCAGGTTGCTGGTGCTGTTGCTGGAGCAAAATCAATTCACATGTTGGCTGAAGCTTACGGAGTGAAAGTAATTTTGCACACTGACCACGCCGCAAAAAAATTGTTGCCTTGGATTGATGGATTGCTTGACGCTGGTGAAAAACACTTTGCTGAAACAGGAAAACCTTTGTTTTCTTCTCACATGCTTGACTTGTCAGAAGAACCATTGGAAGAAAACATCGCTATTTGCAAAGAATACTTGGCTCGCATGAGCAAAATTGGTATGACTTTGGAAATTGAATTGGGTGTAACTGGTGGTGAAGAAGATGGTGTTGATAACACTGATGTTGACAATTCATTGCTTTATACTCAACCAGAAGAAGTAGCTTACGCATACGAAGAATTGAGCAAAATCAGCCCTAACTTCACAATTGCTGCTTCATTCGGAAACGTACATGGTGTTTACAAGCCAGGTAACGTTAAATTGACTCCGAAAATTTTGGATGATTCTCAAAAATTCATCGCAGAAAAATACAACACTGCAGATGCTAAGCCTGTAGACTTTGTTTTCCACGGTGGATCAGGTTCTTCTTTGGAAGAAATTCGTGAAGCAATTTCTTATGGTGTTATTAAAATGAATATCGATACCGATACGCAGTGGGCATATTGGGAAGGCGTTCGTGCATTCGAAGCTGCTAACCATGACTACCTGCAAGGACAAATTGGTAACCCAGAAGGTGACGAAAAACCAAATAAAAAATTCTACGATCCACGTGTTTGGATTCGTAAAGCAGAAGAAGCAATGATTGCTCGTTTGAAAGTAGCATTCGAAGACTTGAACTGCATTGGCAAAAACTAATTTTTGACCATACAATAAATCGAAGGCTCTCCTGAAAAGGAGGGCCTTTTTTTGTGCTTGCTTTTAAAGGGATAATTTGATGAAAAAGAAAATATTTGCATTTTTACGCCGAAAAAGTAAAAAAATATAAGAAAACATAACCTTTAATTACTGATTTAAAACAAAAAGTATGTCAGGAGTACCCGCTAGTCGTGATTCGTTTGGAAGTAGGTTTGGTGTGATTGCAGCTACGGCTGGTTCCGCCATTGGTTTAGGTAATATTTGGCGGTTTCCGTATGTGGTCGGAGAAAACGGGGGAGGAGCATTCCTCATTGTATACCTGGCTTTTGTTGTTGCCATTGGTTTGCCGGTGATGATGTCTGAGTTTGTTATTGGCCGTAGTTCGCAGCGAAATGCTTTTGGGGCATTCAAGTTTTTGGCTCCCGGAAAACCATGGTCCGTTGTTGGAATTATGGGGGTTGCTGCTGCTTTTATGATTTTAGCTTTCTATACAGCTGTTGCCGGTTGGACTCTTGAATATATTTACCAGTCGTTTACAAATGGCTTTGCCGGGAAAAATGCCACTGAGCTGACAACCATGTTTAATGACTTCCGAAGTGGGAGTTCAAGGCCGTTATTGTGGTTTTTTGTCTTTATGGGATTAACTGCATTAATCATCGTGTCGGGCGTAAAAAATGGGATTGAAAAATATACGAAGATTTTGATGCCCATTTTGTTTGTGATTTTGATTGTTTTGTGCATTCGGTCGCTAACCTTGGATGGTGCTGCTGGAGGAATGGAGTTTTTGTTTAAACCGGATTTCTCGAAACTAACAGCTTCCACGATTTTGGAGGCCTTAGGGCAAGCTTTTTTTTCATTAAGTATCGGAATGGGAACGCTGATAACCTATTCTTCTTACATTCAGAAAAAGGAGAACCTTGGAAGTGCCGCTTTGTCGGTTGCTTTTACTGATACCTTAATTGCAGTATTGGCTGGTGTCGCTATTTTTCCTGCGGTGTTTGCGTTTGGAATTGAGCCAGGTTCGGGCGAGGGCTTGGTGTACATTACACTGCCCAATATCTTTCAACAGATGACCGGGGGATATTTCTTCTCAATATTGTTTTTTTTACTGCTTGGGGTTGCTGCACTTACCTCTACGATTTCGGTGCTGGAGGTTATTGTAGCCTACTTTGTTGAAGAATTCCGGGTGAGTCGAAAGAAGGCAACTTGGCTCGCAGCAGCATCGGTTTCTGTATTGGGTTTTATGTGTGCGTTATCTTGGGGGCCAATGAAAGATGTGAGCATTTGGGGAAAGAATGTGTTCGAGCTTCTTGATTTTACTTCTGCCAATATCTTATTGCCACTGGGAGGCTTGCTTATTGTTTTGTTTGTTGGGTGGTACCTGGGGCGTAAAAAAACGGAAATGGAATTATCGAATGATGGAGACTTGAAATTATGGTACATCACTCCATTCATGTTGATCGTAAAATTTATTGCTCCTTTTGCTATCGCGATGGTGTTTTTGCAGCAAATAGGCTTGCTAAGTTTCTAGTTGTCTCTTTCCTAATTGGCAGATAAGAATAATTTTAATAAATAAAGTGTTAACTTTATGAACCCAAATTCATTAAGATGCGGTTTCGTAATGTTATACGTGAGTATTTTACCTTCACTCGTAATGAGCGCTTGGGAATTATTGTCTTGCTTGTTCTTATTGGTTTGGGCATTGCTGCCAATCAGCTTGTTTTTTATTTCGAGAAACCCGCAAAGATTGATCCAGATGAGTTGGATGAGCTAATGCTGGTGTTGGACAAAAGGCGGAAGGACGAACAAAGAGCAAAGGGCGTGCTTTTTACTTTTGATCCAAATACGATCGATAGTCTAGCGCTGGATAGTTTGAAACTTCCTCTCAGAATAAAGCGAAACCTGTTAAAGTATCGGGATAAAGGAGGACGCTTTTATAAGGCTGCAGACTTTGGCAAGCTCTATGGAGTGACGGATTCCATTTATGCTCAATTTGAGCCTTATATCGTTGTTGAAAAGACATTTTCGCATAAGAAAGTTCCGAAGGAAATAACTCGGGAGAAAGATGTGTTGTCTGATAAGTCAAAGAAGCGATACCAAGCTCCTGTTCATCATGAAAAGGAGATGCCTGATTTGATCGAGCTCAACCTTGCAACACCAGAAGAGCTTGTTATACTTTATGGGATAGGCGAGGTGTTGTCTAAGCGAATTGTCAAGTATCGGAATTTGTTGGGAGGATTTGCCAGCTTGGAACAGTTGAATGAAGTTTATGGCTTAAAACCGGAAACTATTAAAAAGATTCTTCCGTATCTGGAACTAGACACTAGCTTGGTTGCGCAAATTAATATCAATTTTGCAGAAACAAAAGAACTGGCCCGTCATCCTTACATTACTTGGGATATGGCCAGAGCATTGGTTGACTTTCGTTCAGCGAACGGATTTATTCATGATCTTCAGCTTGTACGTTTAAATGGCTTGATTAATGATCAGGATTTTCGAAGAATTTCCCCTTATTTGAAAACTAAAGAATAGCTGTAGACGTTAATTTATTGAGTATTTTGAGATAATAATGAATAGAAGAGTTAAATTTTATGAGATAAATTTGATTAGTACTGTAGAATTCATAAATTTGCGGCTCGAAATTTAAACAGCTTAAAATAAAATAATATGATCGTTATTCCTGTTAAAGAAGGCGAAAATATCGAAAGAGCCCTTAAGAGATTCAAAAGAAAGTTTGAAAAAACTGGCGTGATTAAAGAGTTACGTGGAAGACAAGCCTATACTAAGCCTTCTGTAGAAAGAAGAGCAG
The DNA here is from genome assembly GCF_900113005.1 of Sunxiuqinia elliptica. GTDB lineage: Bacteria > Bacteroidota > Bacteroidia > Bacteroidales > Prolixibacteraceae > Sunxiuqinia > Sunxiuqinia elliptica. The sequence continues at coordinate 29,406 of NZ_FONW01000015.1, read as the reverse complement.
AGATAAAAAAGGCTATCTATATTGAACAAATGCAACGCGAAGAAGACTAAATTATTTTTAGCCTGATTCCCTGTTGCATCTTTAAATGATGTTTTTAAATGTCCTATCGGGAATCATTTCTAAAATATTTGAAATTCGAGAAAAGGTGTTCTAAGAACACTTTGGTAGCATACAGTAAAGACCTCGATCAGTTTGAAGAGTTTGTTTTCAAAACGGTCGGGGATTTTGATGTTAAGCAGGTAGATACAAAACTGATTCGAACTTGGGTGGTTGCCTTGGTGAATGATGGTAATACATCTAAAACAGTAACACGAAAAATTACATCCTTAAAGTCGTGCTATAAATACCTGCTTCGGCAGGAAGTGGTTCCGCTGAGTCCGGTTGATGGAGTAATTACTCCAAAGATTCCAAAGAAGCTTCCGGTATTTGTTGATGAAAATAGTTTGCATCACCTGTTGGATGATGGTTATTTTCAAAAAGATTTTGAAGGGGTGAGGGATAAATTAATCCTTAGCCTGTTTTACGGAACAGGAATTCGTCTTTCAGAGTTGATTCATCTAACCCGAAGTCAGGTTTATTTAAGGGAACACTTGATTAAAGTGTTGGGTAAAAACAATAAAGAACGTATTGTTCCATATCCTCGAAGCTTGAATTCTTTATTTGAAGCGTATTTTCAAATTAGAGATGCCGAGTTTGGAGTGACTTCTCCGTACATTTTTTTGACTCAAAAAGGAAAAAAGGTGTATGAAAAATTAGTTTATCGCGTAGTGAAAAAGTATCTTGCGTTAGTAACAACATTGGAGAAAAAAAGCCCGCATGTATTGAGACATAGCTTTGCTACGCATCTATTAAATCATGGGGCCGACTTAAATGCCGTGAAAGAATTGTTGGGACATAGTAATCTTGCTGCAACGCAAGTTTATACCCATACAAGCACGGATAAACTTCAAAGCATTTATAAACAAGCTCATCCAAGAGCCTAAATTAAGAGGAGGAAAAATTATGAACATTAATGTGAATGCGGTTCATTTTACACCAGATCAAAAATTGGTAACCTTTGCCAATAAGAAAATAAATAAACTGGATACTTTTTTTGAGGGAATTATTTCAGCCGAAGTAACATTAAAAGTATTGAAGCCAGAAACTGCCGAAAACAAGTTAGCTGAGATTAAACTTTCGATTCCATCAAACGGATATTTGTTCGCTAAAAAAGAAGCCGACTCATTTGAAGAAGCTATTGATTTAGCTACTGACGCGATTCGTCGACAGTTAACTAAGTTCAAGGAGAAACTGAAGGAAAAATAATTGCAAAAAAAAGATTTTTTTTTGTGGATTAATTGAAAATATTTATACATTTGCAAACCCTTTTCGGACAAGTCCTTGATTAATCAAGGCTTGCAGCGGTTTGGTCGCAATGAGCAGGTTTTATTGGGGTGGTCGCAGAAGGGAAAAGAGGTTTTGAAAATGTTGCCGAATTAGCTCAGTTGGCCAGAGCACGTGATTTGTAATCTCGGGGTCCTCAGTTCGAATCTGAGATTCGGCTCAAAATAAAAGTTCTTTAGAAATATTGTTGGGGAGATACCAAAGTGGCCAACTGGGGCAGACTGTAAATCTGCTGTCTTATGACTTCGTAGGTTCGAATCCTGCTCTCCCCACGGTGAAGATAAATTTGCGGGAGTAGCTCAGCTGATAGAGCATTAGCCTTCCAAGCTAAGGGTCGCGGGTTTGAATCCCGTCTCCCGCTCAACTTTAAAAAAATGATTACTAATTTAGTAGTCATTTTTTTGGACTGTAAGATCGAAAAGGCCGGGGTAGCTCAGGGGTAGAGCGCATCCTTGGTAAGGATGAGGTCACGAGTTCAATTCTCGTCCTCGGCTCTAAAGATAAATTAATAGAAAAGAAAATTAATAATTACGAGTTATGGCTAAAGAACATTTTAACAGGGATAAAGACCATGTGAACATTGGTACTATCGGCCACGTTGACCACGGTAAAACTACCCTGACAGCTGCTATTACTACAGTATTAGCAAAACATGGACACTCTGAAGTGAAATCATTCGATTCTATCGACAGTGCTCCAGAAGAAAAAGAGCGTGGTATTACTATTAATACTGCTCACGTTGAGTACCAAACAGCTACGCGTCACTACGCGCACGTTGACTGTCCTGGTCACGCGGATTACGTTAAAAACATGGTAACTGGTGCTGCTCAGATGGACGGTGCTATTATTGTAGTAGCTGCTACTGATGGTCCTATGCCTCAAACACGCGAACACATCTTGTTGGCTCGTCAGGTAAACGTACCTAAACTGGTTGTTTTCATGAACAAAGTTGACATGGTGGAAGATCCAGAATTGTTAGAGCTTGTTGAAATGGAAATTCGTGAATTGTTGGATTTCTACGAATTCGATGGTGATAACGCTCCTGTAATTCAAGGTTCTGCACTTGGTGCATTGAACGGAGAACCAGAGTGGGAAGCAAAAGTGATGGAATTGATGGAAGCTTGTGATACTTGGATTCCACTTCCTCCACGTGATATTGACAAGCCATTCTTGATGCCTGTTGAAGATGTATTCTCTATTACTGGTCGTGGTACAGTTGCAACTGGTCGTATCGAAACTGGTGTTGTTCACACAGGTGATGAGCTTCAGTTGATTGGTTTAGGTGCTGAAGGTCGTAAGACTGTATGTACTGGTGTTGAGATGTTCCGTAAGATCTTAGATGATGGTCAAGCTGGAGACAACGTTGGTTTGTTGCTTCGTGGTGTTGACAAAAAAGAGATCAAGCGTGGTCAAATTTTGGCTAAGCCAGGTTCAATCACTCCTCACACGAAATTCAAAGCTGAGGTTTACGTATTGAAAAAAGAAGAAGGTGGACGTCACACTCCATTCCATAACAAATACCGTCCTCAGTTCTACTTGCGTACGCTTGACGTAACTGGTGAGATTACTTTGGAAGAAGGACGTGAAATGGTAATGCCAGGTGATAACGTTACCATCACTGTTAACTTGATTTACCCTGTAGCCTTGAATACTGGTCTACGTTTTGCAATCCGCGAAGGTGGACGTACAGTAGGTGCTGGACAGGTAACTGAAATTCTTGAATAGTACAAGAAACTAAATAATAAGAAGTCCCGAGCCCCGAGGTTCGGGACTCTTTTCGGATGAAACTCAAAAGGGAGTTTTTATGTGTTTAATAAAGCAGGTTCGATTTCCTGCCGTCCGAGCAACTAAAAAAAACACACAAAAATGAAACTTAAAATCTATTTCGAAGAGGCTTATAATGAGCTTGTTCATAAAGTTTCTTGGCCAACTTGGAAAGAGTTGCAGAATAGTGCATTTATCGTGATGGTTGCTTCCTTTATTATAGCACTTATTGTATTCTTAATGGATATCTCTTTTGAGACCATTATGAACTTTGTGTACAGTTTATTTTACTAATACGATTGGAGATCGACATGAGCGAAATTGTAAAGAAGTGGTATGTTCTTAGGACTATTGGAGGAAAAGAGAAGAAGGTAAAAGAATATATCGAAAGCGAAATTGCAAATGCTGGACTTCAAGAGTACGTTTCACAGGTTTTGATTCCAACGGAAAAGGTGTATCAAATTCGTAACGGGAAAAAAGTAAGCAAAGAGCGTAACTTCTTCCCCGGTTATCTTTTGATCGAAGCTGCTCTGGTAGGTGAGATTCCACACATGTTGAAAAATATTACCAACGTGATCGGATTCTTAGGTGACACCAAAGGAGGAGATCCTGTTCCTATGCGCCAGTCTGAAGTTAATCGTATCTTAGGTAGGGTTGATGAAATGGCCGAAAACGATGAGGAAATTAACATTCCTTACGTGGTTGGAGAAACAGTGAAAGTTACTGACGGTCCTTTTAATGGATTCAACGGAATCATTGAGGAAATCAATGAGGAGAAGAAGAAGTTGAAAGTGATGGTCAAAATTTTTGGACGTAAAACACCCTTGGAACTTAGCTTTATGCAAGTTGAAAAGGAGTAGTTAAATTTTTATTGATTTTATTATGGCTAAAGAAGTTGCTGGATTAATTAAGTTACAAATTAAGGGGGGTGCAGCTAACCCTTCACCTCCGGTAGGACCAGCATTAGGTGCCAAAGGGGTTAATATTATGCAGTTCTGCAAGCAGTTTAACGGCCGGACACAAGAGTTGGCTGGTAAGGTGCTTCCAGTAATCATTACTGTATATGCAGATAAATCGTTTGATTTTGTAATTAAACAACCCCCAGTAGCCGTTCAATTGCTTGAAGCCGCTAAAGTGAAATCAGGATCAGCTGAGCCACACGTAAAAAAAGTGGCTAAAGTAAGCTGGGATCAGGTTAAACAGATTGCTGAATCAAAAATGTCTGACTTGAACTGTTTCACCGTGGAATCTGCTATGAAAATGGTTGCTGGTACTGCCAGAAGTATGGGAATTAACGTAACAGGTGAATTTCCATCTAATAACTAATTAAAATTTTTAAAATGGGCAGAATTACAAAAAATAGAAAGCTTGCTCAGGAAAAACTCGAAAAAGATAAGGTCTATTCATTAGAAGAAGCTGCTTCTTTGTTGAAAGAAATTACTTTCACAAAATTTGACGCTTCGATTGATATAGACGTTCGTCTTGGAGTTGACCCGAGAAAAGCTAATCAGATGGTTAGAGGCGTTGTATCTTTACCCCATGGAACTGGGAAAGAAGTTCGCGTACTTGCTTTGGTAACTCCCGACAAAGAAGCGGAAGCGAAAGAAGCAGGTGCTGACTACGTTGGTTTGGACGATATGATCGACAAAATCAAAGGTGGTTGGACTGATTTTGACGTTGTGATTACAATGCCACCAGTTATGGGAAAAGTTGGCCCGTTAGGTCGGGTTTTAGGTCCCAGAGGCTTGATGCCAAACCCAAAAAGCGGAACCGTGACTATGGAAGTAGGCAAAGCTGTTGCTGAAGTTAAACAAGGTAAAATTGATTTTAAAGTTGATAAATTCGGAATCGTTCACACATCAATCGGTAAAGTATCATTTACTGCTGATAAGATCGTTGAGAACGCCCAAGAGTTTATGAGCACAATCAACAAACTGAAACCGACTGCAGCAAAAGGTACTTACGTTAAAAGTATTTACCTGTCAAGCACAATGAGTCCTGGAATTCAAGTTGAACCTAAGTCAGTTACTGACTAGTAAAATATTGCAAGATGAAAAGATCAGAAAAATTAGCGATTATTGATAATCTGACTGAACAGATCAACTCTTACAATCATTTTTACCTAGCCGACATTGCTGACCTGAATGCAGAAGACTCAAGTAGTTTAAGGCGCCTATGTTTTACTAAAGATGTAAAGCTGGTTGTAGTTAAGAATACACTATTGCGTAAAGCTTTGGAAAATTCAGAAAAGAATACTGAAGAGCTTTACGAAACTCTCAAGGGTAATACTTCCATCATGTTTTGTGAAGTTGGAAATACCCCTGCTAAAGTGATTAAGCAGTTCACTAAAGAACACGACAAGCCTGTTTTAAAAGCAGCGTATGTTGAAGAATCAGTTTATGTGGGTGAAAACCAATTGGATGTGTTAGCCACAATCAAGTCTAAGGACGAATTACTTGGCGATTTGGTTGCCCTGTTACAATCACCAATGAAAACAGTTGTTGGTCAATTGCAATCAGGTGGAAACAAAATCCATGGTATCCTTCAGACACTTTCAGAAAAAGAATAAATTTAGTTACAATTTTATAGCATAAAAATTAGAGAAAATGGCAGATTTAAAAGCACTTGCAGAAGAGTTAGTAAACTTGACTGTAAAAGACGTCAATGAATTAGCTGACATTTTAAAAGAAGAATATGGAATCGAGCCTGCAGCTGCTGCTGTAGCTGTTGCTGGACCTGCTGCCGCTGGTGGTGAAGAAGGTGGTGCTGCTGAGCAAACTGAATTCGATGTAATCTTGAAATCAGCTGGTGGTTCAAAATTAGCAGTTGTTAAGTTGGTTAAAGAATTGACTGGATTAGGTCTTAAAGAAGCAAAAGAAGTTGTTGACGGAGCACCTAAAGCCATCAAAGAAAAAGTTTCTAAAGACGAAGCAGAAGCGTTGAAAACTCAGTTAGAAGAAGCTGGAGCTGAAGTTGAACTTAAATAAGAGACTTAAGACCTTTATGAATGGTCTGTAGTGGTTTAGAACCTCACTTACGTGGGGTTCTAAGCCTTTTTGTATATTTACGTATTAAGTTCACTTAATCTTGTTGATACATGTCGTTAAATACTGAAAATCAGAGAATTAGTTTCTCGTCCACAAAAACTAAATTTGATTATCCTGATTTCCTGGAGGTTCAAGTTAAATCGTTTATCGATTTCTTTCAGATGGCTACCATGCCGGAAAATAGAAAGAGCGAAGGCTTGTACAAGGTTTTTGAAGAGAACTTCCCAATCACGGATACTCGAAATAACTTCGTTTTAGAATTTCTTGATTACCAGGTTGACCCGCCGAGGTACTCGATAGAAGAATGTATCGAACGAGGTTTAACCTTTAGCGTACCGCTTAAGGCAAAATTAAAATTGTACTGTACAGATCCCGAGCACGAAGATTTCGACACGGTTATTCAGGATGTTTATCTGGGAACCGTTCCTTATATGACTGAAAGGGGAACTTTCGTGATTAACGGAGCAGAGCGCGTTGTCGTTTCTCAGCTACACCGTTCGCCAGGGGTTTTCTTCGGACAAAGTTTGCACGCTAATGGTACTAAACTTTATTCGGCACGTATTATCCCGTTCAAAGGGTCATGGATCGAATTCGCGACAGACATCAATTCTGTCATGTTTGCTTATATCGACCGTAAAAAGAAATTACCTGTAACAACCTTGTTGCGGGCCATCGGATACGAAAGCGACAAAGATATTTTAGAAATCTTTGGACTGGCTGATGAAATTAAAGTATCCAAATCCGGATTGAAGAAAGTTGTAGGAAGAAGGCTTGCTGCCCGTGTTTTGAAAACCTGGGTAGAAGATTTTGTTGATGAGGACACCGGAGAAGTTGTTTCAATTGAACGAAACGAAGTGATCATCGACCGTGAAACGGTGATTGAAAATGATCATATTGAAGAAATTCTGGATTCAGGAGCAAAAACAATCTTGCTACATAAGGAAGACCAGAATTTGCAAGATTTTGCCATCATATATAATACGCTTCAAAAAGACCCGTGTAACTCGGAAAAAGAAGCCGTATTGCACATTTATCGTCAGTTGCGGAATGCTGAACCGCCAGATGAGGCTACAGCCCGTGACGTAATTGATAAATTGTTCTTCTCCGAAAAGCGTTACGACTTAGGAGAAGTAGGACGTTACCGTATCAACAAGAAGTTAGGCCTGAATATTGACATGGATACGCAGGTACTAACGAAAGAAGATATTATTGAAATCATCAAGTATTTGATTCAGTTGGTGAATGCCAAAACGGATGTTGATGATATTGACCACTTGAGTAACCGTCGTGTTCGTACAGTTGGTGAACAGATGTTTAACCAATTTGGTGTTGGTTTAGCACGTATGGCACGGACGATTCGTGAACGAATGAATGTTCGGGACAATGAGGTGTTTACGCCGATTGATTTGATTAACTCAAAAACATTGTCATCGGTTATTAATTCATTCTTTGGAACCAACGCGCTTTCGCAATTTATGGACCAAACCAACCCCTTGGCTGAGATGACGCACAAACGTCGTATGTCAGCATTAGGACCAGGAGGTTTGTCTCGTGAGCGTGCCGGTTTCGAGGTTCGTGACGTTCACTTTACTCACTACGGACGTTTATGTCCGATTGAAACACCGGAAGGACCAAACATTGGTTTGATTTCTTCATTGTGTGTTTTCGCCAAGGTTACTGATCTTGGATTTATCGCTACACCATACCGAAAAGTTGTTAACGGACAGGTTGACCTGTCGGAAGACGGCGTTGTATACCTGACCGCAGAGGAAGAAGAAGGAAAGATTATCGCTCAGGCGAATGCGCCAATTGATGACGAAGGTTACTTCGTAAATCAAAAGGTAAAAGCTCGTTTGGAAGGTGACTATCCTGTTGTTGAACGGGAAGAAGTTGAGTTGATGGACGTTGGCCCTAACCAGATTGCTTCTGTTGCGGCTTCTTTGATTACCTTCCTGGAGCATGATGATGCTAACCGCGCATTGATGGGATCTAATATGATGCGTCAGGCGGTTCCATTGTTACGTCCAGAAGCTCCGATTGTAGGAACTGGATTGGAAGGAAGCGCAGCTCGTGATTCACGCGTTTTGTTCTCAGCTACTGGAGAAGGTGTAATTGACTATGTTGATGCTAAAGAAGTAATTGTTCGGTACGACATGACGGATGATGAGAAGTTTGTAAACTTCAATCCTGAAGTTGTTTCTTACAAATTACCAAAATATCAGAAAACCAACCAAGGTACTGTCCTTGATTTGAAACCAATTGTTGTGAAAGGACAGCGGGTTGAAAAAGGGCAGGTGTTGACTGAAGGGTATGCAACAGAGGGAGGAGAACTTGCTCTGGGACGTAACCTGAAAGTTGCCTTCATGCCTTGGCAGGGATATAACTACGAGGATGCGATTGTGATTTCTGAGCGCGTTGTGCGTGAAGATATCTTCACTTCAATTCACGTTGATGAGTATTCATTGGAAGTGCGTGATACCAAGCGAGGAGTTGAAGAGTTCACTTCAGATATTCCTAACGTAAGCGAGGAAGCTACACGTAACTTGGATGAAGCTGGTTTGATTCGCGTTGGTGCGAATGTGAAGCCGGGCGACATCATGATCGGTAAGATTACTCCTAAGGGAGAATCGGATCCTTCTCCGGAAGAAAAGTTGTTGCGTGCAATCTTTGGGGATAAAGCTGGTGATGTAAAAGATGCATCGTTGAAAGCTTCTCCATCCTTGAAGGGGGTTGTTATCGATAAGAAGCTTTTCTCTCGTGTAGTAAAAGATAAGAAAGGGAAATTAGCTACGAAGCCATTGCTCGACCAGATCGATGAAGAATTGGATCGCGCTGTAACTGGCTTACGTGCTAAATTGGAAGATAAGTTGTTCTCATTGGTGAACGGGAAAACCAGTCAGGGAGTAAAAGACTACTACGGTGGCGATATTATTCCTAAAGGTGTTAAGTTTACATTGAAGCAATTGCAAGAGATTGATTACTTAACCGTTAATCCAAGTAAGTGGACAACTGATCAAGCTAAAAATGAGCTGATCTTTAAGTTGGTAGTCAACTATATCCAGAAATATAAAGAACATGAAGCCGTTGCTCGTCGTAAACGTTACAATGTAACGATTGGAGATGAGCTACCTGCAGGAATTATTCAATTGGCTAAAGTATACGTTGCGAAGAAACGTAAACTTCAAATTGGAGATAAGATGGCAGGTCGTCACGGTAACAAAGGTATTGTTTCGCGTATTGTACGTGATGAAGATATGCCTTTCTTGCCAGATGGAACACCGGTTGATATTGTGTTGAACCCACTGGGGGTACCTTCGAGGATGAACCTTGGACAGATTTATGAAACTGTTTTAGGATGGGCCGGAAAAGAATTGGGATTGAAATTTGCAACGCCAATTTTCGATGGAGCAACTCTTGAAGAAGTAACAGAATATACTGAAAAAGCAGGTGTGCCAGCATACGGTAAAGCAACTCTTCACGATGGAGAAACAGGTGAACCATTTGATCAACCAGCAACAGTGGGTATTATCTACATGTTGAAACTGGGACACATGGTTGAAGATAAAATGCACGCCCGTTCGATCGGACCATACTCTTTGATTACCCAGCAGCCTCTTGGAGGTAAAGCACAGTTTGGTGGTCAGCGTTTTGGTGAGATGGAAGTTTGGGCACTTGAAGCATTTGGTGCATCGCATATTCTTCAGGAAATTCTGACAGTGAAGTCTGACGACGTGCTGGGTCGTGCTAAAGCATACGAATCAATTGTTAAAGGTGAGCCGATGCCACAGGCAGGTATTCCTGAATCATTGAATGTACTGCTCCACGAATTACGCGGATTGGGATTAAGTGTGACATTGGATTAAGACCAGTGGCTTTTCCTTTCCTTTTATTAACTTGATATAAATATACATCGATATATGGCATTCAGAAAAGACAATAAAGTTAAAAGTAATTTTGCCAAAATAGCGATTAGTCTTGCTTCTCCGGAAGAGATTTTGGAACGTTCTCACGGAGAAGTGCTGAAACCTGAAACCATTAACTACAGAACGTATAAGCCTGAGCGTGACGGCTTGTTCTGCGAGCGGATTTTTGGTCCTGTGAAAGACTATGAGTGTCATTGTGGTAAATACAAGCGTATTCGTTACAAAGGAATCGTATGTGACCGATGTGGAGTAGAGGTGACTGAGAAAAAAGTACGTCGTGAGCGTATGGGACACATTTCATTGGTTGTTCCGGTTGCTCATATTTGGTACTTTAAATCATTGCCAAACAAAATTGGTTACTTGCTTGGATTACCGACTAAAAAGCTAGATACCATCATTTATTACGAGCGGTATGTAGTCATTCAGCCTGGTGTGAAAGCACAAGATGGTATTAAAAAATTGGATTTCCTTACAGAAGAAGAGTATCTAGATATCTTGGATACCCTTCCAAAAGAAAACCAATATCTTGATGATGACGATCCAAACAAATTCATCGCGAAGATGGGGGCTGAAGCTCTTTACGGATTATTGGAGCGTATTGAATTGGATGATCTTTCATACGAATTGAGACATAAAGCAAGTACTGAAACTTCTCAACAACGGAAAAATGAAGCGTTGAAACGCTTACAGGTTGTTGAAGCTTTCCGTGCTAGCAAAAACATAAATCGTCCCGAGTGGATGATTGTTAAAGTTGTTCCTGTTATTCCACCGGATTTACGTCCGTTGGTGCCATTGGATGGTGGTCGTTTTGCGACTTCTGACTTGAATGACTTGTACCGTCGTGTTATTATTCGTAACAACCGTTTGAAACGATTAATAGAGATCAAAGCACCTGAAGTAATTCTTCGTAACGAGAAACGGATGCTTCAGGAAGCTGTTGATTCATTATTTGATAACTCGCGTAAATCTAACGCAGTTAAAACGGAAAATAACCGTGCCTTGAAATCACTTTCTGATTCATTGAAAGGTAAGCAAGGTCGTTTCCGTCAAAACTTGTTGGGTAAACGTGTGGACTACTCAGCACGTTCTGTTATCGTTGTTGGACCTACGCTTAAATTACATGAGTGCGGTCTTCCAAAAGATATGGCTGCTGAGCTTTACAAACCATTCATCATTCGTAAATTGATTGAGCGTGGTATTGTAAAAACAGTGAAGTCTGCTAAGAAAATTGTCGATCGGAAAGACCCGGTAGTTTGGGATATCCTGGAAAATGTATTGAAGGGACATCCAGTGATGCTAAACCGGGCGCCGACTCTGCACCGTTTGTCAATTCAAGCTTTCCAGCCTGTCTTGATCGAAGGTAAAGCAATTCAGTTGCACCCATTGGTATGTACCGGTTTCAACGCTGACTTTGACGGTGACCAGATGGCGGTTCACTTGCCATTAGGTAACGCAGCAATCTTAGAGACTCAATTACTGATGCTTGCTTCACACAACCTGTTGAACCCTGCGAACGGAGCGCCAATTACGGTACCTTCTCAGGATATGGTTTTGGGATTGTATTATATGACCAAACATCGTGAAGGAGCAAAAGGAGAAGGAATGACTTTCTATTCTCCAGAAGAAGTAATTATTGCCTTTAATGAAGGTCGTCTTGAAAAGCACTCAATTATTAAGGTGAAAGTTGAAGACGTAGACGACAATGGAGAATACTTCAACCATATTGTTGAAACAACAGTAGGGCGTGTTCTATTCAACCAGGTTGTTCCTCGTCAGGCTGGTTACATTAACGAATTGCTGACTAAAAAGTCATTGCGTACCATTATTTCAGATATCTTCAAGAAATCAGGAAATGCAACGACTGTTAAGTTTCTGGATGATATTAAAGGTATGGGGTATAAAGCGGCTTACCATGGAGGTTTGTCGTTTAACCTAGGTGATGTTATTATTCCGGAAGATAAAGTTAGTATTGTAGACTCGGGCTATCAAGAAGTAGAAGAAGTGATGGCTAACTATAATATGGGTTTCATTACCAACAACGAACGATACAATCAGGTAATCGATATTTGGACACATGCCAACGCCAAGTTGACTAGCTCTGTAATGAAAACACTGAGTACCGATAAGCAAGGGTTTAACTCTGTTTATATGATGCTTGACTCGGGAGCTCGTGGTTCGAAAGAGCAGATTCGTCAGTTGTGCGGTATGCGTGGATTGATGGCGAAACCCCAGAAGTCTGGTTCTACCGGAGCTCAGATTATTGAAAACCCGATTTTGGCAAACTTTAAAGAAGGACTGTCGGTATTGGAGTACTTTATCTCTACTCACGGTGCTCGTAAAGGTTTGGCGGATACCGCATTGAAAACAGCCGATGCCGGATATTTGACTCGTCGTTTAGTGGATGTAGCACAAGATGTTATTGTTTCAGATCAAGATTGTGGAACTTTACGTGGTTTGGTTGCAACAGCAATCAAAAACAACGAAGAAGTTGTTGCGTCGCTTTACGAAAGAATCATTGGACGTACAACAGTTCACGATGTATACCATCCGTTGACTGGAGAACTAATTATCGGTACAGGTGAAATGATCACCGAAGAGATTGGTAGGAAGATTGAAGATTCTCCGATTGAAAGCGTTGAAATTCGTTCGGTACTTACTTGCGAAGCCAAGAATGGGGTATGTAGCAAATGTTACGGACGTAACCTGGCCACTGGAAACATGGCACAGCGAGGCGAGTCTGTTGGAGTTATTGCAGCTCAGTCAATTGGTGAGCCTGGAACGCAGCTTACACTGCGTACTTTCCACGTAGGGGGTATTGCGGGTAACATTTCTTCTCAATCAATGGTTGAGTCTCGTTACGACGGTATTGCCGAAATTGAAGAGCTTAGAACAGTTGAGACTGAAGACGAAACAGGCAACAAAATTGGCATTGTGGTTGGACGTTTGGCTGAATTGAAGATTATTGATAAGAATACTCGGATTCCATTGTCAACTCATACAATTCCTTATGGTTCCAAATTGTACATTGAAAATGGACAAGAAGTAACTAAGGGACAAAAGATTTGTGAATGGGACCCATATAACGGGGTAATTATTTCTGAATATAAAGGTAAAGTTGCATTCGAAAACTTACTTGACGGTATCACTTTCCGTGAAGAATCGGATGAGCAAACCGGTTATAAAGAGAAAGTAATTATTGAAACCCGTGATAAAACGAAGAACCCATCCTTGCGTATTTTAGACGAAAAAGGAGAAGTTATTCGAAGCTATAACTTGCCAGTAGGAGGTCACATCTCTGTTAGTGATGGCGATACTGTTACTGCTGGTCAAGTATTGGTGAAAATTCCTCGTGCTTCGGGTAAAGCAGGCGATATCACCGGTGGTCTTCCACGTGTTACCGAGTTGTTCGAGGCTCGTAACCCATCGAACCCAGCGGTTGTTTCTGAGATTGACGGAGAGATTTCTTTTGGTAAGATTAAGCGTGGTAACCGCGAGATTATCGTAACCTCAAGAACTGGCGAAGTTAAAAAGTACTTGGTACCACTTTCTAAGCAGATTTTGGTTCAGGAAAATGACTATATCCGTGCGGGAATCTCACTTTCTGATGGAGCAATTACGCCTTCTGATATTTTGGCGATTAAAGGACCTACAGCTGTTCAGGACTACATTTTGAACGAAGTGCAAGATGTATACCGGATGCAGGGTGTGCGTATCAACGATAAACACTATGAGGTTATCATTCGTCAGATGATGCGTAAAGTTGAAATTCTGGATTCAGGTGATACGCGTTTCCTTGAAAAACAAATTGTTGACAAGAACGAGTTTGCCCATGAAAACGACTGGATTTACAATAAGAAAGTTGTTGTTGATCCGGGTGATTCAGAGTTGCGCGCTGGTCAGATTGTAACTGCTCGTCGTTTGCGTGATGAGAACTCTGTTTTGCGTCGTAAAGACAAAAAACTGGTTGAATCTCGCGATGCAATTCCAGCAACATCAAGCCAGATTTTGCAGGGGATTACACGTGCAGCACTGCAAACTCGTAGTTGGTTGTCTGCAGCATCGTTCCAGGAAACAACAAAAGTATTGAACGAAGCAGCTATCCAAGGAAAAGTGGACTATTTAGACGGATTGAAAGAAAACGTTATTTGTGGTCACTTAATTCCAGCAGGTACTGGTTTGAAAGAATACAAAAACTTGGTTGTAGGGTCGCGCGAAGAATATGATCGCATCGTTGATGTGAAGGAAACTGAACGTCAAAATTACGAGGGTTAATTATGACAGAAAATAAGAATAAAAATCAGATTAATATTGAATTGAGTGAAGAAGTAGCTCAGGGAACTTATTCAAACCTGGCTATTATTACGCACTCCAGTTCTGAGTTTGTTCTCGATTTTGTTCGCATTATGCCGGGAGTTCCAAAAGCTAATGTTAAGTCGCGGGTGATTTTAACCCCGGAACATGCCAAAAGGCTTTTGATGGCACTCGAAGACAATGTTAACAAATATGAGAAACAACATGGTCCGATCAAGGTTAGTGGTCCCGGAAACCCAATGGTTCCGCCCATGAGTTTTGGAGGGCCTGCAGCTGAGGCTTAATTCTTAGAAAAGATAATACAGAGCCGTTTCATTTTTATGAAGCGGCTCTTTTTTTATTTATTAACGAGCTCCTTGAGTTGTTCATTCGTTATGCTTTTAGGTCGAATAATCGGTTGATTTAAGCCCCGGGCCATGATGTTCTGAGCGCAAAAACCGAGGATTCTGGAGAAGCCAAATAGGACAGTATAGAAGTCGAAGTGAGTGATTCCATAGTGATACAATAAAGAGCCAGAAATGGCATCAACATTGGGCCACGGATTTGAGATTTTGCCACCTTTGAATTTCTCCAGAATGTGGGGTGTCACGGCGTAGAGTTTTTTCACGGTTTTAAAATAGGGAGAGTCGGAGCAATAGGTGTCACCAAATTTCATAAAAGAGGTAAAGCGAGGATCCGTTTCCCTGAGCACGGCGTGTCCATATCCTGGTATGACCTGTCCCGAGTCGAGTTTTGTTTGTACAAAGGAGCTGATATCATTTAATGATGCATCTAATCCGATTTGTTCATGAATGCTATTGATAAAGTGGAGGCAAGTTTGATTGGCTAGGCCATGTAAGGGACCAGCAAGACCATTTAAGCCGGCAGAGGCTGCATAGTAAAGGTTTGAAAGGGCAGAGTTGACAACTCGTGCTGTGAATGCACTAACATTACCTCCTTCATGATCACAATGCAAAACCAGGTACAAACGCATGAGGTTGGTAAACGATGCATCTTTGTTATTTACTCCAAGTAGATGGGTGAATTTTCCTGCAAGGTCAAGATTCAGCTTGTTGTTAGCTAACTCTCCATTCATAAAGAGAATCTTGTATACTCCGGCTGCTAATGCTGGGAGTTTTGCAATAAGGTTGAGAGCATCCTCCAGGCTGTACTTCCAGTAGTCTGACTTGGGAGCACCTTCAAGATACTTTTGTTTGAATACTGAAAGCTCTTCCATGGCAAGGATTCCCATACTAAACAAAGTCATGGGGTGAGTGGTGGAAGGCATGGACCGAAGTAGGTTCCAGATGTAGGAGGGAACTTCGGAACGTTGTTGCAATTCTTGATGTAACTCTTCTTGTTCTTCCAAGGACGGAAAGGTGCCGGTGCAGAGCAGAAAGAATATTTCCTCGGGTGTCTTGTCTTCAAACTGGGGAACACTGTAGCCGCTAATAAAAAGTCCGTCATAGGGATCAACATACGAAGTGTTACAAACCATCGCTTTCATGCCCCGCATGCCACCTAAAACATGTTTTATAGTGATTGTATCGATTGGTTGTTGGGTATGTTTGGCATAAATCTCTGTAATCTCCTGACATAAACTTGAGATTCGTTGTTCAATTTTCGCTTTAAGTAGTTTCATGGCTTTAAAATTTTATTGGTCAGCTTCCTTAATTTTCCTGAGAGAAAGGTACAGTCAATAGCATTTTAAAGCAGGAATACAGATTAAGGAGCTTGCTGAGTTAGATTCAATTCGATTGTTTTGAAATTAAAACAATGCGGAATAAAACTCACAGGATGTAGAAATGATGAACATCCTGCAAGTTGTTTCAAGTGCGTTTGTTTATTCATTAGTGGTGTCCTTCGAATTTGAATGATACTTTTAGCTTGGTACGGTAGTACTCAATTTTGCCATCACTGATGTGCATATCCATAGCAGATACTTCGGCAATGCGTAAATCACGAAGTGATTCAGATGCCTTTGATATGGCATTGGCAGCTGCTTTTTCCCAAGATTCGCTGCTGGTGCCAACCAATTCAATTACTTTGTAAACACTGTTTGTCATAGGGCCTCCTTTGTTTTAATGTAGTACTTTTTTGTACTCCGAAATGAAGCCCCTTGTTTCGAAAAACGAACTGCTAAACAATAGGGAGATAAAAAAAGCTACCCAGAGCACCGGGTAGCTTTATATGAAGTATTTTATCGCAGGCTAGAGAAGTGTCCAACCATCGCGGTATTGATAGTGCAGGTGAGCTGTTGCTGCTCCGTCCTGATCATCAACAAAAGTTTCGGTTGCCGGATCCCACTTAATGGTGCGTTTCAGATCGCAGGCAATATTTCCAAGTGTACAAACCGTACAAGTTCGGTGACCTACTTCAACAGGAACAACTGGATCTACGCGGTTTCTAACAGCTTCGATGAAGTTGATTTGGTGAGGGATCTTAGTCTCGTAAGGTGTGTCGTCATCTGTCTGAGCTGACTTTGGAGGTAGTAATGAATCGTCAGAGGCTACAAAGTGACCACGCGATACTTCAAGCCAACCATCAGTTCCGGTAAATTTAACCCCTTTAGTCATTTGCTCGTTGAAAGGCTCTGAAGTCATGACAACACCATTGGCATACTTGAACTGCATGTATTCTGTGCCATCACCAACTGGCGAAATCTCTACAGGACCACTGTCGTCCATGCCAAGTCCCCATTGACCAATGTCGAACATATGGGCACCCCAGTCAGTGGTAAAGCCACCACCCATTTCTTTGTACCAACGCCAAGCACCCCAAATTTTTTCGTGCTCAACAGGGTCAAGCGAGATTGGAGGGTTTAGTTCATTATTGAAGTGGATGTCTCCCGGAAGAGGTCCTAACCACAAATCCCAGTTTAAATCAGCAGGAATTTCTTCTTTAGGCAGGTTGTATGGAACAGGAGGAGCACCAACATAGGCGTTTACTTGCTGAATTTCGCCTAAGCGGCCTGTGTGAACCATTTTTATGGCGTGTTGGAAGTTTGGATCCGAACGTTGCTGACTTCCGATTGCCAAAATACGATCGTTTTCACGAACCACATGTCTCAACTCTTGACCTTCTTTAATCGTGAAAGTCATCGGTTTTTCGAGGTAAACATCTTTGCCGGCTTTACAAGCAGCAATGGCAATCATGGCATGAGCATGATCTGGAACGGCAATAACTACAGCGTCAATATCGTCTCGTTGAAGCAGATCTTGGTATTTTTCGTAGGTTTTTACTTCAACTTGTACGTTATTTTTCGAGTAGAATTCGTTAACCCGATTCTCGAAACGTTGACGCTTACGACCGTAAACATCACATCCGGCAATGACACGAACCCCTGGAATTTGGATGAATCCATTTAACAGGAACATGGCTTGGCGTCCCATGCCAATAAAACCTAGTCTGATTTTGTCGTCGGTTTTCTTAGGAGAACTACAAGAACTTAGCGATGGAAGAAGGGTAATTCCTGCCATACCAATGGCAGCAGTCCCTAGGAAGCGTCTTCTGGACAGTTCCTTTCTTGATTGTTTTTTCATTTTTTAGTTGATTTATAAAACGTTGTTGTATATAATAAGAGAGTCTCTTTCGTTGGCTCTGGTTTATCGAAGACATAAAAATACGGATTATGTTTCTATTCTTAAAAAAATTTAGAAACATAAATGAGGTGATAGCCAACTTTCAAGGTTGACTTTCTGGCTTAGGTTAAAAATAGACGATTAGATGAATTCTTATTTTTTGGAACGGATGTTTAAATACGGAATGAGGTAATCGATTGCAAAAACGAACTAAAGATCTTTTTGTTTTTAGTGTGAAAATGACTTAAGCAAGCGTGAGAATGCTGTGTTGCACAGAATGACTGAGGGTTACAAGAGGATGATCGATGAAAATCGTAAGTTGAAACATATCGATCGATTTCGATTTGATATTTATCAATGTTAATTAATTAATAATTGTATTCTGCTTATTTTTTTCAACATTTTCGATCGGAGAAAAATTTGGTATTATTGCCGCCATTCGATTATAATGGGAAGAATTTTTTATAAAAAAAGATAGAAAAGATGAGTGACTTTGGATTTGCATTACAGTTAATGGGCATTGGTATGATAACCGTGTTTATCATCCTTTCCTTGGTTGTTTTGATTGGTAATTTGATTATTCGATTTGTCAATAAATACCTACCTGAAGAAGTTAGTAAAAAGGTTGAGAAAATAGCTGAGCAAACCACCGCTTTAAATCGTAAAAAAGTGGCTGCTATTGTGTCGGCAGTTAAAACAGTTACTGAAGGAAAAGGACATGTAACAAAGATTGAAAAGATGTCCTAAGCTTTCAATTTCTAGCGAGAAAAAACCATATAAAAAATAGTAAACCTTATGGAAACGAGAAAAATCAAATTTTCATTGGTCTATCGCGACATGTGGCAGTCGTCGGGAAAGTATTTGCCGCGCGTAGACCAATTGGTAAAAGTTGCACCACACATTGTTGAGATGGGATGTTTTGCGCGTGTTGAAACCAATGGTGGTGGCTTTGAACAAATAAACCTGCTATTTGGTGAAAATCCCAATAATGCCGTTCGTAAATGGACCCAACCGTTTAATGATGCTGGAATTCAAACACACATGTTGGATCGGTCGTTGAATGGTTTGCGGATGAGTCCGGTGCCTGCTGATGTACGTCAAATGATGTATAAGGTGAAGAAATCTCAAGGCACAGATATTACCCGTCCGTTTTGTGGATTGAATGATCCCCGGAATATTTTGGATTCAATCAAATATGCCAAAGATGCAGGAATGATTGCTCAGGCAGCCCTGAGTTTGACTTATTCGAAAGTTCATACTGTAGAATATTACGTAAACTTGGCTGATACCTTGATTAAAGGAGGAGCTGACGAAATCTGCTTGAAGGACATGGCTGGAATCGGTCGTCCGGTTTGGCTTGGAAAAATTGTATCAGGCATTAAGAAATTACATCCAGAAATTCCTTTGCAATACCACTCTCACTCAGGCCCAGGTTTTGCACTAGCTTCTATTTTAGAAGTTTGCCGCGCGGGAGTTGAATATGTTGATGTTGCAATGGAGCCACTTTCGTGGGGAACAGGTCATGTTGATTTGTTGGCAGTTCATGCGATGTTGAAAGATGCCGGATTTGATGTGCCGGAAATTAACATGGACGCCTACATGAAGGTACGTAGTTTGACCCAAAGCTTTATCGATGACTTCTTGGGTTACTACATCAATCCTAAAAACCGCTTCATGAACTCCTTGTTGATCGGACCTGGTCTCCCCGGAGGAATGATGGGATCGTTGATGGCCGACCTGGAAAGCAACTTGGCAAGTATTAATAAATGGAAAACAAAAAATAATCAACCGACTTTATCGCAAGATGACTTGCTGGTTAAACTGTTTAACGAAGTTGAGCATATTTGGCCAATTGTAGGTTATCCACCATTGGTAACTCCATATAGCCAGTATGTGAAAAACCTCGCCTTGATGAATGTGATGCAGCTTGAGAAAGGGAAACAACGCTGGAGTATGATTGCTGATAACATTTGGGATATGCTGATGGGCAAAGGCGGAAAACTTCCGGGAGAACTTGGTCCTGAATTAAAAGCATTGGCGAAAGAGCAAGGAAAAGAAGAGTTTACCGAAAATCCACAAAGTTTGTACCCTAATGCATTGGATACTTTCCGTAAGGAAATGGACGAAAAAGGTTGGGAATACGGGCAAGACGAGGAAGAATTGTTTGAGTTGGCCATGCATCCTGAGCAATATCGGGCATACAAATCAGGCGAAGCGAAAAAGGCTTTTGAAGAAGATTTGGCTAAGCGTCGCGAAGAAGGTGCCGGTTTGCTTGAAGGAACTAAGAAAGCTGAAGTACCAGCTGCAGCGCCAGCCAACTTCGCTCCAAGTTCAATGATTGTTGATGTGGACGGAGAGAAATTCAACGTGTCTGTTGCATATGGTGAAAATGGTGCTGTTCAAACAGCAGAAGCACCTGTGCAAGCTAGCACTCCAGCTCCTGCAGCTCCAGTTGTTAATGGTGCCGTGAAAGAAGTAGTAGCACCTCTGGAAGGAAAATTCTACCTGACAAAGGAAAGTTCGGAAACACCAATTAAAGTTGGCGACGACATTAAGGTTGGCGACTTGATTGGCTATGTTGAAGCAATGAAAACTTTTAACGCAATTAAATCGGATATCGCCGGTAAGGTTGTAGAAGTTGCCTTTGCCACTGGAGCAGAAGTTGAAGAAGACGACGTATTAGTAAAAATCCAATAATCCAAAATCCTGTTTATGGCTATTTTAGAGAAACTCTACAATATGACTGCCATCCAGGATTTTATTGATGGACCGGGAACAATTTTAATGTTGGTGATAGGAGCCTTGCTTCTTTACCTCGGAATTAAGAAGAAGTATGAACCACTTCTATTGATTCCAATTGCTTTCGGACTAATCCTGGCCAACCTTCCTGGAGGAGGTATGGGAGTCGTTCCTGCAGAGTATATTCAAATTGACGAGCATCATTATAAGAACTTGTTTGAAATTGCGCATGATCATGGAATCATGAACTTCCTGTATTATTCGCTAATTAAAACTGGTTTTCTGCCTCCTATTATTTTTATGGGAGTTGGGGCTTTAACCGACTTTGGCCCGATGCTTCGTAACTTGCGGCTGGCATTTTTTGGGGCAGCAGCGCAAATCGGTATTTTTACCGTACTACTTTCAGCCATTGCTTTCGGATTTACTCCGGCAGAGGCTGGTTCATTAGGGATTATTGGTGGTGCCGATGGCCCAACAGCGATCTATACCACCATCATGTTGGCTCCGCATTTGTTGGGACCGATTGCCATTGCAGCCTATTCATATATGGCCTTGGTTCCTGTTATTGTTCCTTTGGTAGCACGCAAACTGTGTTCTGAAAAGGAGCTTCGGATCAACATGAAGGAGATGGATAAGTTGTATCCTCCTAAGCGTAAAATCAAGAACCTAAAAGCAGTGAAAATTGCGTTCCCGATTGTGTTGGGAATTGTTATTGCAATTTTCGTTCCTTCGTCAGTTCCACTTTTAGGAATGTTGCTCTTTGGTAACCTGATTAAGGAAGTTGGAGTTACTGTTGCTCGTTTGTCCGATGCGGCAACCGGTTCTATTATGAACACTGCAACTATCTTTTTAGGATTGACGGTTGGAGCGACCATGACATCAGAAGTGTTTTTAAATGTTCAAACCATCATGATTATTGTTGGTGGTTTTATCGCATTTGCAATTTCTATTGCTGGCGGTATTTTGGCTGTTAAAGTATATAACCTGTTTGCCCGTAAAAAAATCAACCCTTTGGTTGGGGCTACTGGGTTAAGTGCTGTGCCAATGGCTTCCAGAGTAGCAAATGAAATTGCAATTCAATATGATCCTAAGAATCATGTTCTACAATATTGCATGGCCAGTAACATCTCAGGAGTAATCGGTTCGGCCGTTGCTGCTGGTGTTCTGATCTCATTTTTAGGGTAAAAAAGAATAAACTGAAGGAGAAGCCTCATTCCGTTCGCGGGATGAGGCTTTTTTAGTTGACATGAACCATAGGTTAAGGCTAAAAGTGTTTTCTTGATTCGTTGAGCTAATGGGGGGATTTTTTTGATATAATTTCTATTTTTAAGATCAGGAGTGTTTAAGAGTACTTCAAAAAAACAACAACTAACTATGGATATAAAACTTAAGCAAATCGCTGAACGCTTGAGCGGGCTTCGCGATGCATTAGATCTATCAGAAGAAGACTGTGCCACGGCTTGTGAAATCTCCCTGAAGCAGTATCAGGAATATGAAAGTGGAGAGGTCGATATTCCAGTGAGTTTTCTTTATCGCTTTTCTTCAGTCTATAATATTGAGTTGACAACTCTTTTAACAGGAGACAATCCTCGAATGCAACATTACTCCATTACCCGAAAAGGAACTGGTCCCATTGTCGCTCGTCGAAAAGAATATCAATACCAGTCAATAAACGAAAGTTTTATCAATAAGGCTGCGCAACCTTTCTTGGTGACTGTATCTCCAGAAAACAAGATCGATCAGAGTAACGGTTATCGCCATGCCGGACAGGAATTTAATTTGGTATTGGAAGGGCGGTTGCAGATTGTATTGAATGGAAAATCACTCATTCTGGATGAAGGTGATTCCATTTGGTTCGATTCTTCCTTACCCCACTGTATGACTGCCTTGAATGAGAGAGAAGCCAAATTTTTAGCCATGATATTTAAAATACCGGAATAATGCTAGCAACAAAATATTTACACCAATCGGAATTTGAAGGCTTAAGTGAATTTAATAGTAAACTAAAGATTGAGGTTCCGGATAATTTCAACTTTGCTTACGATATCGTTGATGAATATGCCCGGCTCGAGCCGGAAAAAAAGGCGTTGGTGTGGACGAATGACCAAGGTCAGTTTCACGAATTTTCTTTTGCTGATATCAAACGATATTCTGATCAAACAGCTTCGTACTTTCAAAGCCTTGGAATTTCTCATGGCGATAGAGTAATGCTCATTTTAAAAAGAAGGTTTGAGTTTTGGTTTTCAATCATAGCGCTACACAAGATTGGAGCGGTCTGTATTCCGGCGACACACCTCTTAAAGAAGAAAGATTTGGTGTATCGGAACAATTCGGCTGGAGTGAAAGCGATTGTTGCAGTAGGCGAAGACGAAATAACCAAAGAAGTTGATGAAGCAATGCAGCACTCGCCCTCGGTGCAATTCCGAATTTCTGTCGGTCCTTCGGTGAAGGAGGGATGGCTTGATTTTAAATCGGGCATTGCAACAGCTCCTCCATTTGCTTCTCAGAGAGCACTTGCCAAAAACTCTGACATCTCGTTGCTGTATTTTACCTCGGGAACGACTGGAAATCCCAAAATGGTCGCTCACGACTTTACCTATCCTTTAGGACATATCGTCACAGCTTTGTATTGGCACAAGGTATCCGAAAATGATTTACACCTAACCGTGGCCGATACCGGATGGGGAAAGGCTGTTTGGGGAAAGCTATATGGACAGTGGCTAGCTGGTGCTGCAGTGTTTGTTTATGACCACGAGAAATTTGATCCAGTTGATTTGTTGGGGGTGATCAGTAAGTATAAAGTAAATACCTTTTGTGCTCCTCCAACGGTCTACCGCTTTTTGATTCGGGAAGATTTTTCAGCTTATGATTTATCGGCATTAAAATATTGTACTGTTGCTGGCGAGCCGTTAAGTGCAGAAGTGTACAATCGTTTCTTTAAGTTAACCGGCATTAAATTGATGGAAGGCTACGGTCAAACAGAGACAACCTTAACAATTGCTACTTTCCCATGGATGGAACCTAAACCGAGCTCAATGGGTGTGCCAAATCCTGCTTATAAAATTGAGTTGCAACACCCCGAAGGGCGGTTTTGTGAAGATGGCGAAGTGGGGGAGATTGTAGTGCAAACGAAGGAACATGTTCCTGTTGGCTTATTTAAAGAATACCATTGCGAGCCAGAACGAACCAAAGCTGTCTGGCACAATGGCTATTATTACACCGGCGACTTGGCATGGAGAGATGAAGATGGTTACTTCTGGTTTGTAGGTCGGGCTGATGATGTGATTAAGAGCTCAGGGTATCGAATTGGGCCCTTTGAAGTTGAAAGTGCCTTGATGGAACATCCGGCAGTGGTGGAGTGTGCTGTTACTGCGGTTCCTGACGAGGTGAGAGGACAAGTGGTGAAAGCAACCATCGTTCTGGCAAAAGATTATCGTCCGGGAACTCCTGAGCTACGTAAAGAAATTCAGAATCATGTCAAACATACAACGGCTCCATACAAATATCCACGAGTTGTGGAGTTTGTCGATGAACTTCCTAAAACAATTTCAGGGAAAATCAGACGGGTTGAAATTCGGGGTGAAGAAGCTTAATTTAGATTAAAATCATTATAAATAGAGTTGTTGATCGGAAAGGAAATGATTTTTAGAAAAATAGGTTAGATTGTTTTAAACGCTCGTAGACCAAGATTTTTAGGAATACTTCCTTTTCGAATTAATTTACTCGAACTATGAATTGATTTTTTTGAATCCCGAAGTGAGCGGCTAGGGGAGCCCATTTGCTTGATTTCTTAGGGCTGTTTGGTTATATTTGCTTGCCTTGCAAGGGAGATATGGCATTTCACCCGCTCTTCCTCCCTTCTGCAAAAACACAAAATAAACAGAAATAAAACTGACAAATTTAAATAAGATGAAGGCTTATAAGATTATTGTTCTTGCCAAACAGGTACCCGATACCCGTAATGTTGGCAAGGATGCGATGAAAGCTGACGGTACGATAAACCGTGCAGCTTTGCCGGCAATTTTTAATCCGGAAGATTTAAATGCATTGGAGCAAGCGCTTCGCATTAAAGATAGGTTTCCTGGATCTACAGTTACAATTTTGACGATGGGACCAGGTCGTGCTGCCGAGATTATTCGGGAGGGAATGTTCCGTGGAGCAGATGGCGGTATTTTATTGACCGATCGTGCTTTTGCAGGTTCTGATACGTTGGCGACTTCTTATGCTATTTCTCGAGCATTGAAAAAAGTGAAAGATTTTGATATTGTAATTGCTGGTCGCCAGGCAATTGATGGAGATACTGCTCAGGTAGGTCCTCAGGTTGCTGAAAAATTGGGCTTGCCTCAAGTTACTTACGTCGAAGAAATTCAAAAGATTGAGAATGGTAAAGTTGAGATGAAGCGTCGTTTGGAGCGTGGAGTGGAGACTGTTTCTTGTCCGGTTCCGTTGGTATTAACAGTAAACGGGTCGGCTCCTGATTGTCGGGCGCGCAATGCCAAATTGATCATGAAGTACAAGCACGCTAAAACGGTAACTGAACTTCAGAATTCAAACGAAGATTATTTACACCTTTATAATGATCGTCCTTACCTGAATATTCCGGAGTGGACGGTAAATGATATTGAAGTGGATCATGCTGAGTTGGGCTTGAGTGGTTCGCCAACAAAAGTAAAAAAGGTGGAGAACGTTGTTCTTCAGGCGAAAGAGGCAAAAGTTATTACTTCAGCAGATAGCGACATCGATGATTTGATGCGCGAGCTGATTGAAAGTCACACCATTGGTTAATCCCCTAACAGATCAGTTATGAATAGCGTATTTGTATATTGCGAAATAGAAGATGGTCAGGTGGCTGAAGTCAGCCAGGAGTTGATGACCAAAGGCCGTTCGTTGGCCAACGAGTTAAAATGTAAATTGGAAGCGATTGTTATTGGGCATCAGCTAGAGGGTGTTGAAGAACAAATTTTCCCTTATGGAGTCGATACGGTTCATGTTGCCGATGATAAACGCTTGTTTCCCTACAGTACATTGCCTCACACCTCAATTATTGTAAAATTGTTCGAAGAGCAGAAGCCACAAATTGCTTTGATGGGAGCTTCTTCAATCGGTCGTGACTTGGGGCCGCGCGTTTCTTCAGCTTTGCACAGTGGTTTGACTGCCGATTGCACCAGCTTGGTGATTGGCGACCATTTGGATAAAAAGCAAGATAAAAACTACGAAAACTTACTTTATCAGATTCGCCCGGCATTTGGAGGTAACATTATTGCTACCATCATTAATCCGGATTGTCGTCCGCAGATGGCAACAGTTCGCGAAGGAGTAATGAAAAAGCAAGTTCTGGATCCAAAATATAAAGGAAAAGTTGTTAAGCTTGATGTTGCTAAGTATGTCAGTGATGCCGATTTCGCTGTTGAAATCATTGAGCGTCATATGGAGAAAAGCAAGGTTAACATGAAAGGAGCTCCAATCGTTGTCGCAGGTGGCTACGGAATGGGCTCAAAAGAAAACTTCCAATTACTGTATGATTTAGCCGAAGTTTTAGGAGGCGAAGTTGGAGCATCTCGTGCTGCTGTTGATGCTGGTTATGTGGAGCATGAGCGTCAGATTGGGCAAACCGGTGTTACCGTTCGTCCAAAACTATATATTGCCTGTGGAATTTCAGGACAAATTCAGCACCGTGCGGGTATGGAAGAGTCAGCTCAGATTATTGCAATCAATACGGATCCTGAGGCTCCGATCAATGCAGTAGCTGATTATGTGATTACCGGCGATGTAGCCGAAATTATTCCAAAAATGATCAAGTATTATAAAAAGAATACCAAATAGGGTAGGCTTTGTGTGCTTGTAAAAACTTTAAATCTTTAAAGAAATGGCTAATTATTATACCGATAATAAAGAATTGAAATTCCACTTGGATCATCCTTTGATGGAGAAAATCGTTCGTTTAAAAGAAAGGAATTTCACAGAGAAAGAAGCATTTGAATATGCTCCAATGGATCATGAAGACGCGATGGATAACTTCGATAAGGTGCTGGAGGTTGTTGGTGAAATCTGTGGCGACCTTGTTGGTCCAAATGCCGAGTCAATTGATGCGGAAGGCCCTCAGGTTGTTGATGGACACGTGGTTTATGCCCGTGGAACTGCTGAAAATATTGAAGCATTGAATAAGGCAGGCTTGATGGGAATGTCCTTACCTCGGAAATATGGTGGTCTGAACTTCCCAATTGTACCTTATATTATGGCTGCTGATGTGGTATCGCGTGCCGATGCTGGTTTTGTGAATATTTGGGGCTTGCAGGATTGTGCTGAAACCATCAACGAATTTGCATCTGAAGAGCAAAAAGAAAAATACTTGACACGTGTTTGTAATGGCGATACCATGGCCATGGACCTGACAGAACCTGATGCAGGCTCTGACTTGCAGGCTGTTCAGTTGAAAGCGGTTTATGATGAACAATCAGGTAAATGGATTTTGAATGGAGTGAAGCGATTCATTACCAATGGTGATGGTCATATTTCATTGGTGCTTGCCCGTTCTGAACCAGGAACGAAAGATGGTCGTGGATTGTCGATGTTCATTTATGACAAGAATGACGGAGGTGTAACAGTGCGTCGTATTGAGCACAAAATGGGAATTATTGGTTCACCGACTTGTGAATTGGTATTCAAAGATGCTCCTGCTGAGTTGGTCGGTTCTCGTAAAATGGGGTTGATCAAATACGTAATGGCTTTGATGAATGGCGCTCGCTTAGGAATCGCCGCTCAATCGGTTGGAGTTTCTGAAGCTGCTTATCGTGAAGCTTTAGCCTACGCCAAAGAACGGATGCAGTTTGGTAAAGCCATTATGCGTTTCCCTGCAGTCTACGAAATGTTATCCAATATGAAAGCAAAATTGGATGCATCGCGTACATTATTATATGAAACAGCTCGCTTTGTGGATGTATATAAAACCTACATGCATATTGCCGAAGAGCGAAAACTGGAGAAAGAAGAGCGTGATGAGATGAAAAAATATCAGAGACTTGCTGATATTTATACGCCTTTGGTTAAAGGAATGTCCAGTGAGTACAGCAACCAGTT
The DNA here is from genome assembly GCF_900113005.1 of Sunxiuqinia elliptica. GTDB lineage: Bacteria > Bacteroidota > Bacteroidia > Bacteroidales > Prolixibacteraceae > Sunxiuqinia > Sunxiuqinia elliptica. The sequence continues at coordinate 1,602 of NZ_FONW01000015.1, read as the reverse complement.
AGCTTATGATGCTGTGCAGATTCATGGTGGATCAGGTTTCATGAAGGATTATCCGGTTGAACGGATTTATCGCGATGCTCGTATCACCTCAATCTATGAAGGGACTACCCAGTTACAGGTTGTGGCAGCCATTCGCGGAGTAACTACAGGTGCTTACCTCAATCAAATTCGGGTTTACGAAGCTGAAAAAGTATCTCCGGAACTTGAACACTTGCGTCGTACGCTGATTATTTTAACAGATGAGTATGAACAAGCAGTTAATAAGGTACTGGCAACTGAAGATAATGAGTTTATCGATTTCCATGCTCGTCGTTTAGTCGAAATGGCTGGAAATATTATCATGAGTTATTTGCTGGTGCTCGACTCTAACCGGGATGCCATGTTTGCCAAGTCAGCTAAAAACTACATTCGGATTGCCAAAGCTCAGGTGAAAGCTCATGCTGAGTTTATCCGTACTTCTGATTTAAGCGACTTAGGCTCCTATAAATATGAAATGCAGTAAATCATATCGTGTATAAAAGAAAAATGGAGGTCTGAAAACAGTCCTCCATTTTTTATGGTTAAAATTTCAATGTATTATATAGTGTGTTTCGGCTTGTTTAAAACCGAACCTAGCGGTTTGGTTTATGCTTTAGTTTGTAGTCCATCAATTCTCTTGCTAGCTTTTGTTCCCTTACTAAAGCATTCTTCCGAAGACTCTCCAAGTCTTCTTGTACTTCCCCTAGTCGTGTTTTGGTCTCTTTGACCACTTGGTGTCCCCGTTTATATAAGGAGAATAAAACCAATGCAACAACCGCCAATCCTATAATAAGCCCCCACATGATTGCATTGTAACTGGCTTTGCTAACCTCAATCCCAAGCAAACTCATACTATCCTTGGAATTCTTTGTATCATTTAGCTCTTTTTCGAGTTTCTCAATTTGCGTATTTGTCGCAATCAGGTTTTCTTTTAGGGTATTAATCTCTTGAATGTGGCTGTTGGCATCTTGTTGGTACATTGATACACTATCAATAAGATTGGCCTTTAAATCCATATAACCGCTAATCGACATGACTTTGTACTGCTCGTAAGTGTTTGATCTTTTGTATAAAAAGTCAAATTGTTCTTGAATGCTAAGGGTGTCAAATGCACTTTTGAAGGATGTCGTCTGTGCTGAAAGTCCTGAAGACACGGTTAAAAACAAGCAGAAGAATAAGTATTTCGAAAACGCTCTTTTCATTTTTTTCATTTGTTTATTCATATAAAGATATATCTGATCTTATTTAATAATAGCTATTACTTGGTAATTGTATTCGCTAATTTGAATCGTGCAATATAGTGTATAAATTTATTTTGCTTGATTGACCCGAACAGAATATGGGGTAATCTGCCCAGGTATTAACTAGAGTAAGATACTCAATTTACAAGTCAATGGCAAAACGGAAAGAGGCGGTTTTTATTTCCCGAAGAAAGAATAGAAAATAGTGTGAATTTTTTTTCGAGGCTTAAGTAATTGTATTCTAGCGTATATGTGAAAAAGGGTTAAAAAAAGGCAGAAAATAAATTATCAAAACGCTTGCGGGAAAGAAAAAGGTCCCTATATTTGCACCCGCTTTGAGAGA
>NZ_FONW01000014.1 GCF_900113005.1 Sunxiuqinia elliptica | reverse complement strand
GACACCGGAGGTTCATCCCGCTACTGCCGGATTCCTCCATCTTATTTACAGCATGCAGAACGATAATTAGGCCGATGTTCTGCTTCTCGGCACACCAAGTTGTCGTTGCGGATTTCGGAGCGCGTTCCTGTCCGGCAGGACGGAACGATGTTGCGAGAATCCAGCGAACGACACACCACACCCCCCGCAATGCAATTTACAATTTGTTATGTGCTGGCTTTTATATCTTGTCATATTCTGAATTCAATAAATTCTTATGTTCTCTTTTATTGAGAACCTTTTGATACTTCCACAAAATTTGCTTTATGGTATGAGCTTTAATTTTTTCATCATCGTCGTTTTCATCCGCGAAAATGTACTCATCTCGTTTGTAATCTATCAGCTTGCTAATTATCGTTGGTTTTATAGCTTTAAATACATTAATATCTAACTTCTCAAGTTCTTTAAATATTTTGTTTGCAATTGTCTTTTGCAGAAATTTGTCTTTTCTCGAGAAGTCACAATATATTACCAAATACGCATTTGCTAGCTTTTTAAAATCATCCTTGGATAAGTGTTTGAATAAAAATTGTACTAATTCTGAAGCATTGTTTTCTTCATCATAATTCCCAAGATTTTTTTCTAAATGATTAATGCAATTTTCTATTATAACTTTTTTATCCTCGGGGTCAATATTGTCAAATTCATTTTCAATCGTTTCTAGAAAAGAATGTTTTACATATTCTTTCCATTGAGTGCTTTTAAGTTTCTTTATAACTAGTTTTTTGAAAATCTCATTTTCTTCAGATATGCACTTTTTTATTAGAATGGAATATTTCTCTTGTCTAATTGAATTTGTATAAACAACCGGAAATAGGTTTAAAGTCTTTTTACTTAATTCTATATTATTGTGATAACAACTTTCAAGTTTAGCTGAAAACAAATCCGGTGGAGTAGTGTCGAGAAGCAAACTCGATATTTCATTCCAATTTGAGTCAAGCTGCGATATGCTTTGTTTTTTTCTATTCTTTGGAAGACTTTGAAATTCTGATGTGTTAACGCATTCTCTGTTTTTAGTTGAAGCTTCTTGGAATGCATACCAAATAAAATCTTTAATATTTACTTTCTCCTCGATTATATCCATAATATTGTCTTTACCATGGATTACAATACAAGTTTGCTTTAATCCATTTCGAACTGCGGATATAAAATTGTCAGATAGCTCGTTATATGAAATGAATAAACCGAGAGTTCCTTCAATTTTTGAATTTATTTTCCCCAGAAAACTGAACAATTTTGAAGCTGCCAAAGTTGAGGACTTTTCCCATTTTGATTCAATTAAGAAAATCTTAGATTTTATTTCAACTGCTCCATCAATTTGTTGTTCAGAATCAGCTGTTTTATAAGAATTAGATAATAGTATTCCTTGGTCTTCACAAATTTTGTTAAGTAGCTTTTCAAATTCAAAACCTCTCTTTTTGGCTTTTAATTTTTTTATCTCCTCAAATTTTGTCAAATAATTCATTTGTGATGGTCTTCAGGTTCTTTATTTAAGCTTGCACATAACGGTTTGGCTATGTGGAGTGCGGGACTTCATAGCTCCGCCCTTTCAATTACACACTGAGCCAATTCGTTTATTCATATTTTTGTTTTTATAGCCAAATCGTCAAAGACGAATTGGCGTTGTTGCAACGGAGAGCTGCGGTTGAATTACCCGCTGAATCCCGCATTACATATAGCTTTTGTTATGCGCTGGCATTATTCATTCAGTAATCCGTATTCCATTGCAAAAACTGAAATCCCTCTAAGTTCGTAAGTTATTTTCTTACCTTCTTGTCTACGCAAAAGCAATTGTTGTTCTCTAAATTTAATGAGCACATTTTGAGTAAAATCTTGCATCGTTTTTATTCCAAACTCGGAAAATTCTTTAAAATCTTTTGAATTTACTTTTCCTAGTTCTCCTATTCTTTTTAGTATTTGTTTTTCCTCAGTGCTGTGATAATAACCTTCAAATTCTTCTCGAACTATTACGTTAAGACAGGTATGTGAGAAATCGTCATCAATTTGATTTTTTATTAAATGTTGCCCCATTAACCTATTAAAAGACTCAACTGTCATTTTTTGATTCTTCTCAACCAATTCTTTTCTGATAAGCTGTACAAGTTTAATGCAGATATTTTGGCAATATTTGAAAACAAAACGAATTTCACCATTTGATGATTCAAATAGTTTTAAGTACACCTTTTTGGTAATTAGTGAAGAGCCATTGTTTTTTGTCTCATGAAATGTTTTTACCCTTATGTCAACGGCTTTAATTAAATTTTCTACACTGATTGGTTTAAGTTCTATGCCTGCGGACAATCTTTGGAATACTTTAGGATTTGTTGATTGAATTAAGCTCGACAAACCACTTTGTCCGATTAATATCCACCATATGTTTGGGATTGTAAATAAGGTATCTCTAAATGTCGTAAGACATTGGCTTAATTCATCGTCTTGCAAATTTTCGATATTATCTAAAACAATAAAACTCCCTTCAAAATTTAATTTGTTCTTTACTTCTAAAGATAATGTTTCAATTATTTCGGCCAATGTCTCAAAGGTGGTAGACTGAACAGATGGCAAATGGACTTCTCTACCTGCGGTCACTCCTGTACCCAAGTAAGATAATCCAAAATTTATTGTTGCTGGTTTATTTTGATGTATCCATGCTGAGACTTTGGATGTTTCCGATGGCACAGATTTATTAGTAATATTACAATATTCTTCGATTGATTTACAAAAAGACTGGATGCATCGTTGAGCAATAAATTTTGGTTCATCATATTGTTGAATTGGACATAATTGTCTTGCAGCAAGTAATCTTGGTCCAAAATCAGCTTCGCCACTTTCTAACAAAAACTGTTGAACATTTAGGAAGCTAGTTTTACCAACTCCAGGTACTCCTGATAAAACAAAAATTCCTTGTTCTTCAGATTCTATTGCAGTTAGAAAGTCAATTTGTTCATTTTCACGCCCCATTAGAAGCTCAACATCTTGTTTTGAAATATTGAGAGGTTTGGTATTATATGGATTTTCTCTGAATCCAAGGCTTTCCCACATTTTACTTGGCATATATCTTTGTTTAGTTAGATTTCAATTTTCCATTGCTTGCGCATAACGGTAAATTGTATGGGTAGTGCGGAAAACACGCACCGATGCACAAACGAGAAAATAAACTTTAAATAAACTAATTAGAGAGCGATTATGAAAACAAAGGATTTAATTAATGAGCAGATAAGTAAGCTTCATACATCTAAAAACACAAAGCTAACTCCTAGATTAAATAGTGATTTAGGAGCTGATATTGTAGATGATATAGTTAAGATTAGAATAAGGGAAGCGAACGAGGTAAAAACGAGAACAGAACCCGCATTACCTATACAAAATGTTAGCCGCTGGGCTTACTTCTTTGACAACGCAAAACCTTTAATGATTGGATTTATTGCTGCAATACTATTAAACACCACTTATAAGCTAATTGAAACTATAATTATTAAAATTGCGCTAATTGTAAATGGTGGCTAGCCTTGCGGCTAACGTATCTGGAATAACACATTTATGCACTTTATTTTTTTTATATGTGTGACAAAATGTGTCATTTCCAATAAAATAGTATTGTAAATGCAACAATTCATGTTTTACTTATAATTTCATCTATCGGGTTAATAACTTTTTGAATCTCTAAATTCGAAACATGAGTATAAATCTCTGTTGTTTGAATATTTTCATGCCCTAGTAAATTTTGAATTACTCTCAAGTTGGTTCCTTGTTCGAGCAAGTGAGTCGCAAATGAGTGTCGCAACATATGCAGATGTACTCGTTTTTTGATGCCAGCCTTTTGTGCAGATTTTTTAAGAACCCGGGTGATGCTCGTACTCGAATATTGTTTGCCATCCCGCCCCTCAAAAAGCCATTTCTCGGGTTTATATGCTATGAAATATTCACGCAGATGCACTAAAACACTCTTGGACAATAGTGAATAACGATCCTTCTTCCCTTTTCCACCTCTTATTTTTATGAGCATCCTTTTCGAATCAATATCATTGATTTTTAGGTTCAGAACTTCACTTCTTCTTAATCCAGCAGAATAAGTTAATTCTAACATACACCTGTGTTTATTATTTGGCGTATTCTTAAATATTGCCTGAATATCACTTTTACTCAAAGTATCGGGTAAAACCCTTTCTCTACGAGGACGTTCAATATGAATCAATTGTCTTTCACGCCCTAAAACTTTTTCATAATAAAACTTGATGGCATTAATTCGCTGGTTTTGTTCACTACCAGATATATCTGACAGTTGAATTAGTGATAAAATATATTCATTGATCTCTTGAACTTCAATGTCATGCAAGTTCCGGTCTTTGAAATGATAAATAAAGTCTTTTAAATAAGCAGTGTAAGTTGAGATCGTACTTTGGCTGTAGCGTTTTTGTACCAATATCTCCAGGTATCCTTGGGGCAAAGTTATTTGGTGTCGGTAAAAATAAGCTTTTCGCTTATTTAATTTTGAATCAGTTTGGGGCCGTTGACTTTTAAAAGAATGATCGATTTCTGCTATTCCTTGAAATATCCTGACAAACAATGGCAAATCAAATTCCTGCTCGGGGATATACCAACTCTTCATGGTTTGGCTCCAGCTCGCCCCTTCAAGCTGTTTCATCCGGTTAGTCAGCTCAACATCATAATTAAAACGCAGCAATACAACATCCTCCCCTCGATGATGGGCTTTCTTTAGCGTAATGATTTTCGAAGTTAGGGGCATCGATTCGGTTTTTCTTCCTGCAATTTAGTGAAATATAATTCATTTTGTCAACTTGCGAACGGGAAACGAAACCTGTTTTAGAGCCTCTTTTTGAATATATATATATATATTGACTTTGACCATTCTGTTTTGAGCTAATAAGCATCATTGCTCCATTAAATTTAAGACCTGAGTTAGTCTCCGAGCCGCATTTCTTATCTAATTATGTCTGCGACAGAAAGCCTCCATTCTTCCGGCTTTCAGTCTCGGATGCAAGAACAAACATGTTGGCTCCATTTCATTTCGCAAACACCTTTGTTTATTTTTTAAGATCCAGCTTATTTCAATTCATCAACTCCTAAAAAGAACACTCAAAATAACCAGTTCGTTACTTAAAAAACACAAGACCAAGACGAGTGTCCTGCCATTTGATGCTGTATTATAAGATTTGCAAGCAATTAATTCAGTTGGCAGGACAGCCTTTATTTTTTTCCGAACTGGCATTTCAATGAGCCTCCTTTTATTTTTTTGACTACTTTTTCTTCGAGAACTATTGAGTACAATATTGAGAAAGCAAAAGAAGTACACTCCACTACGAAAATAAGTTCATTTTTCACCAGTTACTCGAATAAATATAGGATATAAACACACCTGCATTGCAACTAGCATTAACAACTTTTTCAATACATAATTGATATATAGCATTTCTTATAAGTAGAATTCGAATCCTAACACAAAACAGAGCTAAATAATAATCTATTTTCGTATATTTGATACTGGAAATAATATCATTGAACTAAAAGAGAGACTTTACCGAGAACAAAAAAAACAGGCAAATACAAGAATCTGATTTTAAGCGCATAACAAAATACAAAATCGTCCTTTACTGGGCACAAAAAGCTGCATTTTTTGCAGCTTTTGTTGTTTTCATACGCTCCTATCCACACAAAAAGTCAGCGAACTTGCGCTGACTTAAATGTTTAAAAGCGTAATCAAAGCTAAAATGAATTCGTAATTCCAGTTTGGTGCGATTAATAGATATCCTCCGGCTTCGTTGCTTCCTTCAATTCCGTCATTTCAATTCCAGCCTGGTGCGATTAAAAAAGGCTCATCGATTCAAGAAAACAGCTCATTACTAACGTAACTATGATCAAAAAGCAGTCTTTTTTCCAATTTAGCCATTCTTATTTTAGCTCATCAGTCCAACAATCATTACACTACACTTGATTCGAGTTTAGGGAGTTGATCATCTCTGTATTTTAACTACTGCTTCTCTTTCAAACCAAGTCTCTTTGTGATTAACCTGTATTTTTGATTTTTACTGATTTGATTTAAATGAAGAGTCCATTCATTTAAGCTGAGTAAACACAATACAGAACAATCTTCTTTAAATCTATTCACTCCATCCAACTTGTCCAAATTCGGCTTCCTCGTTCTTCTTGATTATCAATTCGAAGGTGAACTTCAATTTCCTGCTGCATTTCTTCGACATGTGAAATAACACCAACAATACGATTTTCTTTTCGCAACGATTTTAGCGTATCAAAAACAACTCCCAGCGATTCTTTGTCCAGGGAACCAAATCCTTCGTCGAGGAAGAAAAAGTTCTGGTTCGATTCGGTAATTTTCTGGATGTTATCGGCCAGTGCCAAAGCCAAAGATAAAGCGGCCTGAAATGTCTGCCCACCGGAAAGTGTTTTCACACTTCTGATTTTTCCACCATTCATAAAATCGCGCACCTGAAAATTATTGTCGGGGGTGATTTCCAAGCTCAGCTTTTGCCGTGTAAGTTGGAAGAAACGATCATTGGCTGCATTGCATAAATTTTGCAGGTATACAGAGGAGATATAATTAACAAATCCACTGGCTTTAAACAACGATTTCATTGTTTTGAGATTCTCTGCCCGAAACTCCATCTTTTCCAATTCTTTACGAAGTACAGCCTGGCTTTTCAAATCTTTTTCAAGTTTTTTTAGCTGTTCTGCAATTTTCCCCTGCTCCTGGTTCTGCCGAGCAAGCTGTTCCTTTAACAAAGCAATGTCTGCATTTAATTTCTGATGTATTTCCTTATCATATACACGTTCGCCTATTTCTTTCTGTAATTGCTCCAACAACGACTTAGCGCTTAAATGCTGATCTTTAAAATGAATTATGCGTTGTTTTTCCTTATCCGGATTAAACGATTCCGACAAAATCACTGTAACCTCTTCTATGGAATTGTAAGTCGATTTCTCCAGCTGTTCTTGTATTTGCTGTTTCAAGTTCTCCAAGCTGTGTTTATCCTGCTCAAGCTCCTTTTTGCCAGCCTGTACGCCACCAGACAAGGTATCGCGTAGTTTGCTTTTCTCCGTTATCTGCTGAGTGATTTCGGAAAAAGATTTTTCTAACCCGCTATGTTCCTTCTGCAGCTTACTTTTTTCTGCTTCAATCCCTTCAATTTTAACATCCTCATAAGTTTCGGCTTTTATCAATCGAAGTTGCTTTTCCAGCGTTTTTAGTTCAGTTTGCTGTACCGTTAAAATAGTTCTGATTTTATCGACTTCCAACTGAAACCGTTTGAAATCATTCCCTTTCTTATCAATATCTTTCCCTAGCTTCTCAAGTAAATCATCCTGCTTTTTCAATTCGCCCTGAATACGCCTTGCTTCCTGAAACGCCTTTTCCAGTTCGGTTTCCACACGATAATTCTCCCAGGTAAATTTCTTTGCATGAGCCTCGATTCTTTCCTGCTGAGTCTTTTGTTTTTGCAACAAAGATTTTTTTTGCTGCTGAATCATCTCTTGTTGTTTGCTGAGTAGATTTATGCGGCTTATCCAATCTAACAGCTGTTCCAATGCTTTTTCGTTTGCCTGTTTTTCTGCAGTAAGCTTCAACAGCGTATCATTCAGGTCTTCGGTTTTTAAAACATCCGGGTGATGCAACGAACCGCAAAGCGGACATGGCGCTCCTTCTTCCAAATTCTCGGAATAGGCTTTCAACTGTGCTTTTACCCGCATATGACTTTCCTGCTCATTCAGCACGTTCTGCTTTTCCTTTTCTTTCTTAGTTTTATCCTTTAAGCTCTGAACGATATTGGAATATTCTGTTTCTGCTTGTTGCCCAAGGCCGGCTCTTTCCAATAGTTTGGCCACGGAATTTTGCAACGTAGAAGTAGCATTCTTATTTTCTTCCAACTCCTTTTGAATTCCCGGGAGTTCCTTTTCGAGAAGATTTTTCTCGGTGTACCAGTTTTTAACCGCGGATAACAGTTCCAGATCGGGCATCTTCCCTTTTGAGACTTTAATCAGTGCCTCCACCTCTTGTTTCTGAATCTTTAGTTGTTCCAGATTTTTTTCATATTCACCACAAACTTGCATTCCTTTCTGTAGCCGTTCATTTTCTTTTGAAATGGTTTGCTCCAGTGTTTTCATTTGTGCTAATCGGCCAAACTCATCTGCTTTTTGCTTCAACTCTTCCCGTTTTTCATAAGCAGGCTTTAATGCCTCTAATTTCCGGTTCAGGGCTCCGATTTCGTCATCCTGCAACTTGAGTTTTTTCTCATCCTGCTGAAGCTGTTTTTCGCGGGCCAGCACTTTTTCGTTTGTCGATTTTAAGCCATCCAGTAAATGTTTAAACTGAATTACACACTGTTCGTAACGCAAAATCCTTTGTTCCAACTGCTTAACAATTGACTCTTGGTCGTGCAACGATTTGAATGCTTTTTCAGCCTCTGATTTTCGCCGGGCCAAGTCCTGAAGTTTCCGAAGTTCTTCTTCTCTTTTCTGATATACTGAGAGTTTCTGATTCTGTTCTTTAAGTTCATTTTCAAGTTGCTCCAGTTGTGTTTTGTACACTTCTAGTTGTTCAGGATCAACAGCTCTCAATTGCTGCAACTGGCCTTCGAGGTTCTGCTTTTGTGCATTATTTTTGTTTTCGAGCGAGGTTACTTTATAATAAAATTCGAACTTCCCGAGATTAAAAAGTTCCTTCATCATTTGAGTGCGGTCCTTATTTCCTAATTGCAAGAACTCCTGAAACTGTCCCTGTGGGATGATGATCGTACGTTTAAAGTTGTCGTAACTCAACCCGATCGCCTGTTCGAGCGCTGATGTTTCGATAGGGATCCACTCGTTACCATTTTTCTGGTAAGCCGATCGGTCCAACGCTTTTACATCTTCAAAATTTCTTCCGTTGCGTTTGCCTTTTACTGTCGCCCGATAAGCAGTTTGCTCTTTACCTGTTTCAAAAATAAAATCGATGAGTAGTTCATTCGATTTCAGGTTCATCATGTTGTAGTAACGATTGTCTCCTGAAAGATTTAGCCGGTCAGTTCGCCCATAAATGGCAAAAGTAATAGCTTCCAAAATGGAGGACTTTCCACTACCTACTGTTCCGAAAATCCCAAACAGATTGGCAGCTGTTAGTTTTGTAAAATCGATGGTTTGTTTTTCCTGATAAGAATACAAACCTTGTATGGTAAGTTGTACTGGTATCATTGTTCCTCTTCAGCTAAAATTTCAGTGAATAAACGCTTGATCTCATCGTTCGGCTCCTGGCCCTTCTCGTACTTGAAATAATCGAGGAACAGTTCCTCCATGCTACGGCTCAAATCAATCTGTTTTTGCTGGTTACCATCCAAATTATCAGAATTTGTTACTTCGGGAATGATTGACACTATTCCGGCATGAGCTTTATTTAACTGCTTACGGTCGTTTGCGGTCAGATAGTTTTCAGTAACCAATGTTAACTCCACTAAAGCCTCCTGATTTTCCGACAACCACTGTAAAGCTTCTTCCATTCCTTCGGCACGTTTTCGTAACAATCTCTTTCCGCTACTTAATTCTACTTCTCTGACTTCTGCAGTTTGTCCGGGTTCGATATCAATCAACAAAACGTACTTCTTTTGATTGGCTTCAGCAAAGCTATATGACAGAGGACTGCCGCTGTAATAAACAGAATTAGATTGATCATCTACACAATGCATCCGGTGAAGATGCCCTAAGGCTGTGTATTTTATTTTCGAAGGAATATTCTCGGTGTAAACCGCCTGCGCTCCTCCTACATGCAAAATGGGTTTTTCATCTTCGGGCTCCTCCGGCAATTCATCTCCTTTTCTGACCATAAAAAGGTGTGAAACCAGCACATTTACACCAGTTTCATCACAATATTGTTCTGCCTGGGTTTCCCATTTTTCCTGAAGGACTGTTCTTAATTCTTCTTCGCTGTTTTCCACTCCCAAGCAGGTTTTCAGGCGGTATTCGTTGGCATAAGGTGTAAGCAGAATTCGCAATGGAACAGTAGTTTCAGGAAGCTGCAATTCCAGAAAACCTTCTTCAGTCTGTAAGACTTTTTGCCCGGAATCAAGTTCAAACGGAGCAACCCGGGAATTTGGATAACCGGCAAAAATTATCCCGCACTCACGGGCCAATGGATCGGGTGCCTCAATGCGGTCGGGCGAGTCGTGGTTGCCGGCAATTGCAATTACCGGACGGTGCCCGTTGTTGGTTAAATGTTTCAGCGTTTTGTACAGTAAATCGACTGCTTCTGTAGGTGGATTAAACGTATCAAACAAATCGCCTGCCACAAGTACTGCATCTACTTGTTCTTGATCCGCAATTTCACATATTTCCTGCAAAACTGCTTGTTGTTCTTCCAGTCTGGAAAAATCATCGAGCTTCTTACCCAGGTGCCAATCGGAAGTATGGAGTATTTTCATAGGATGCAAATTTAATTTTTATTATTAAGCTTAACTATCAGCTTCCAAGCAGAGTTGTTAGAGAGAATTCTAATTGCTCAGGTTTGATCGTTGGTTCTGAACCAATCATCACCGTTTGCACATCTGCAAAAACTCCTCCTCAAAAACCACTTGAATGTTGCATCCCTGAGCATTAAACTGATCTATCTTCTTCATTTTGGAAGCCCCAAGCGCTGAACCAGTGATGACAAAAATCAGTCCATTTGGTAATCGAAGTATCAATGTCTTCACATTGAGTTTCTTAACCAGATCGGCAGCCTCTTTCTGTTGAATGGTTTTCAGCGCACCTGTAAACACCACCTTCTTTGCATAAAACGGACTGCTACTGTCTGAATTCTCCAAATCAGGCTTTAATACATTTCCACAAAGCCGTTCGTGCCCTTCCTGCTGGAAAAAATTGTCATGTTTAACAGGTGGAGGAGTGATTTTAGAGAAATCAGGTTCTACTTCTTTTCTTCATTCTTTCACAAATTCTGCCTAGCGTTTCATTATATGCAAATAAATATATTAGAGTATAATGAATTACATGCAAATGCGTATAACTTTCATTTTAAATTTGGACAGCATACTAAGTGGTATTGTTCTTGGTTTGTTGATAATATTCAATATTTCTATCTTCTCTTATCTAGACTTGCTTTATCAAACACCACCAATTTAAACATTTCACGCATTCAGCTCCTTTACTGTCCACAAAAATCTGAATTCTCCTCTCAAGATAGGAACTTTATTCCTCACAACAAAAGTTATTGCCTGCCCTAACCAACAACAACTCCGTAAAACTTAATATACAATAAATAATATTAAAAAAAATACCTAAAAGACTTTCATATAAGAACAGATGTTCTTAATTTTATTAAGAATTCACCTCTAACATAGAGGTAAATACGATATCTGTCCTTCTTTAAATAGTGATCAGAACATATACAAGCTAGCATAATGATACAGAATTGCCCCCTACGCTGCAAGCATCTCAAATTAAAATGTTTACACACCATATATTTCCTATCAAAATCATCTGCCAGTTCTAATAACAGACAAATTCGAGGACGTACATTTCTATATGACAAAAACGCTTCAGATACTTTTCAAAATCCAGACACATAAACCAATACAGTCAACTAACAAACTAACTAAAAACTAAGCTTATGGATGCATTTCTTTCTTTTATTGGCTTGTGGCCCCTAAGTTGGGCTCCAAATTATTGGTCTCTTTGCTGGGGGCAAACACTTTCAATTAACGACAACACTGCTCTTTTTACTTTGATTGGTACCACTTACGGTGGAGATGGTAGAGTTAGTTTTATGTTGCCCGATTTTAGAGGCAGAGTTCCTCTGGGTTATGGAAGTGGTATAGGTCTTTCTCCTAATCAAATGGGCTTGATGGCTGGTGTTGAGAAAGTGAAGTTGGTTTCATCTCAGATACCTACACATACACATACAGCAACTCTTTCGTCTGTAGGTGTTAAATTTAGAGCTAGTGCACTTCCTGGAACAGAAAGTGTTCCAGGTACCAATAATGCCAAAACTTTAGCAGCAACAGCAGGAAGATATCCTGATACCATTTACAATTCTGAAGAACCAACTGTAGAGTTGAGAGGGGTGGCCTCTAGTGGTGGTGATATTGATATTCAAGCAGCAGGAGGAGACCATTACCATACCAATATTCAGCCATCGTTGGTAGTGAATTATATCATTTGTATGAATGGTATTTATCCTCCACGACAAAATTAAAAAATAATGGGCTGGCAATTTTTAGCTAGCCCAATTTTACTTACTATCAAACCCTATTTTTTTGATGAACAATAATATTAAAATTGGTTTCCTAACGCCGTATTCTTCTATATATCCGGAAATGACACCTAGTCTCATCTCTGGATTTTATTCGGCTATTCCAGAGAAGTATCATAATCTTTTTCAATTTATACCAGAGTATGTCGGACAAGGAGGTGATAAATCCATTACAGAGGCGGTTAATAAATTGCTTAATTTCAACAAAGTTGATATTGTTTCGGGTTTTGTCAGTTATAAAGTTTTACCGTCGATTATTCCTAATATAGAAAAACGACAAAAAATGGCTTTGCTTTTTGATGTTGGAGAGTATATTCCTTATAATCATCATATTTCAGAATCTGTTTTTAATAATAGTTTTCAAATGTGGCAGTCGGAATTTGCTTTAGGATATTGGGCGTATAAGCAGTTTGGAGATAAGGGAACAGTGCTTACTCCAATTTACGATGGCGGCTATCATCTTCAATCGGCTTTTAGACAAGGGGCTGAAATGGCTGGAGCAAGTGAGATGGATTTTAAAGTACTCAATTATCTTCCCGAAGGTTCTCAGGTAAAAGGCAGAATACAAGAAGTTTTTTCGCAAATAAGAACTGAAAAACCGTCATTCATTCATGCACTTTTCTGTGGTAACGAAGCATTAGAATTCTATGACGAATTTTGTAAATCGGGTTTAAAAAATGAAATACCATTAATTGTAAGTGCTCACATGGCTTCAGATGAAATATTAAAGCTAGTGAGTAATCTGGATTTGAAATTTTATTCGGCCTCCATGTGGAATTATAATTCACAAGAAAAGGTTAATCTGTTATTTAAGAAAAGAGTAGACGATTTTGCAGGTCAAAAACCTGATTTTTATACCCTTTTAGGGTATGAGGTAGGGTTGGTTTTCGAAAGATTAATTCTGGAATTCCAAAAAAGAGATTGGCCAGAAATTAGAAAACGACTCAAAACAGAAACTATTGAAGGGCCAAGGGGCAAACGCTCATTTTTCCTTAACTCAGAATATGCTACCCCAATTATCGATATTGAAAAGATTGGGTTTAGTTCTAGCACAGTTACCAAGATTGTTATTGAACAAGGTAGTGCCTTAAAATACGATCACAAAACATACGAAAAAATTCACAAGGAGAATGTCAGTGGATGGCAAAATCCCTACCTGTGTATTTAAGCTTATTTTTCATTATCAATACTAAATTTACTATTTCTGTTAATTATAAAATCCTAAGTTATGAAACTATTATCTCTCCAACATCTAGTTCTTGGTATTACTAAAAACATATTGGCGATAGCTTTTCTGTTTGCTGGAAGTTTAAGTTTTGGGCAGACTACTGAAAACTATGATGGTGCAGGTACAGCCAACAATCAGGTTTTGGCAAATGGATTTGCGGCATTTAATTATGGAGAGTTTACCTATCAGATAGTCTCTTTTAATGGTTCAAATTCATCGTTGTTAGAAATTCTGAATTGGGAAACCTATGGGAATAATGGTACTGATGCTATTGGTGTAGTCGGTGATGAAAATAATAAGATAACAGTATTTAAGCTTACAAAAACTGATGGAAGTGCCTTTTCAACATCAAGTCTTTGGATGACATCTGCTGGAGATAGTTACACTATTACTGGCTATAATGATGGGAATACGACAGGCCAGTCGGTTAGTGTTTCAGCTAGCTTTAGCGGTATTAAAACTCTTAATTTTACAGGTGTTGATGAACTTCGGTTTGAGGGGTCAGAAATTATCGTTGATTTAGACGATTTTACTTACACTTTAAGTGCTGCTAATTCCGCCCCCACGGCTACAGTGCCAAGTGCACCAACTGTAAGCGAAGATGATACAAATGTTGCCTTGGCTAATGATATTCAAGTAGCAGATACCGACGGAGATAATCAAACAGTTACTTTTACAATAACTGGAGGAACGCTTACTATAGGTACTACTGGCATTACATTTGGTGGCAATGGAAATGGATCAGGTAGTTTTACGGCTGCAGGTACACTGGCTGCAATTAATACAGCTTTGGATGCTGCTAAATTTACGCCTACACCAAACCTTAGTGGTAGCAATGTGGCTACAATTTCGTTTACCACCAATGATGGAACGGACGATTCTAATACAGCCAGCGTTAGCTTTGACATTGCTGCGGTGAACGATGATCCTTCCTTATCCAACTTACCTACTGATATTATGGTAACGGAGGATGTAGCAAGCAATGTGGATCTTTCAGCAGCCACCTTTGGCGATGTGGATGCAGGATCTAATAGCATTGCATTAAAGTTGACTGTGGGAGCAGGTACGCTTACCGCTTCTTCAGGTGGTGGAGTCACAGTTGGTGGTTCAGGTACCAGTATCCTAACGCTTACTGGAACAGCCTCTAATATTGATACCTATCTTAACACAGCATCAAACATAAAGTATACAGGTGCTTCTAATGTAAACGGAAATGATGCAGCTACACTGTCTTTGACGGCCAATGACGGAGGAAATACCGGGTCCGGAGGAGGTACTGATGTTGCTCTCGGAACCTTAAATGTTGATATTGCGGCTGTAAATGATGCACCCACCGTTTCCAATCGTACTTTCACTGATATTCACAAAGGAATTGCCTATCCTAATATTGGTAATATAGCAATTGATTACGGGGATATGGAGGGCGACAACCTACAAAATATTCGTATATCGTCTTTACCTGGAAATGGTGTTTTATTTTTGGACCCGAATAACAATGGCGATATTGATGACGGGGAAGCAATAGTAGTTAATCAGCTGATTTCCCGTGATCATATAAATTGGGGGTATTTGCAGTATCTGAATACGGATGGGGTCAGCTCCAGTTTTACTTATGAAGCAAGCGATGGCATTGACTACAGTAATACCGCTACGGTTACCTTAACCGTAAAGCCTGCACCAACGGTTACATTTACAAACATTTCACAAACCATTAATGAGTCAACCGCAACAATAACTATCACAGCACGATTGTCTGAAGCTATTAATTATGCCGAGGTAAGCGTACCTTTCACTGTGAATGGCAGCAGTACAGCAACCGGCGCTGGTGAGGATTATTCTATTGCCGGAAATCCTATTACAATCATAGCGGGGCTTTCTTCCAATACCATCAATATTAGCGTTATCGATGATGATTTAGCTGAACAGGATGAAACCGTGGTCATCGATATGGGGGAACCTACTAATGCTGATAAAGGAGATAATACTACTTTTACCGCAACTATTCAAGACAATGATGATGCACCAACCGTAAGCACCCAGCCGGTTTCTTCCATTAAGGCAACTACAGCCACAGGAAATGGAAACATTAGCTCTTTGGGAACCTCCCCTGTGACTCAACACGGTTGTTGCTGGAATACAACCGGCTCACCATCCTTATCCGATAGCAAATCAGAGGAAGGAAGCGCCTCGCAAACGGGGGCTTTTACAACCGAAATAACCGGCCTAGCCCCCGGAACAACCTACTATGTGAGGGCCTATGCCACTAGTGCAGCGGGAACATCTTACGGACAGTCATTTCTTTGTATCACCAATAAGCTCCCCACTCTCTCCATCAACGACATTCCTGTGTCTTACACCGAAAATGGTGCTGCCACCCCAATTGATGGGGCTGCTACCCTTACCGATGAGGATGGGAATTCTGAATGGAATGGAGGAAGCCTGACGGTGCAGATCACTGGCAATAACGAGCCAGGGGATGAAATCAGTATCTTCGATAACGATGGTGCGTCACCGGCCATCACCATCAGCGGCACCAATATCTTTTCCGACGGCACTGACGTGGGCGACCTCTCCGAACCGAGTGGTACGGTTACGAATGACACACCCCTTACCATCACCTTTGACGCCGATGCAACAAACACCATCGTACAGGAGGTACTTCAGTCTATTTGCTACCGAAGTACATCAGATAACCCGGGCACTTCCGACCGAACCATCACCTTTATCGCCACGGACAGGAAATCGGACAGTGCCAGTGATACCCGTGCAGTTAGCGTTACCGCGGTGAATGATGATCCAGCCATTTCAGGCTTACCTACTGATATAACAGTTTCGGAGGATATTGCAAGCAATGTTGATCTTTCAGCTGCCACTTTTAATGATGTTGATGCAGGAGCAAACAGTATTGTATTAACTATTGCTGCATCAACAGGAACTCTTACTGCCAGTTCAGGAGGTTCAGTCACAATTGGTGGTCCTGGTACAGGAACACTAAGTTTAACAGGCGCGGCAGCCGATATTAATACCTATTTAAATACCGCATCGAATATTAAGTATACTGGAGCTACGAATGTAAATGGTAACGATGCTGCTACCTTAACCCTGACTGCTAATGATGGAGGTAATACAGGAAGTGGTGGTGGAACAGATGTTTCTTTAGGAACAATTAATGTTGATATCACAGCGGTTAACGATGATCCAACCATTTCAGGTTTACCTACAATTATAAATGTTTTGGAGGATATTGCAAGCAATGTTAACCTTTCTGCTGCCACTTTTAATGATGTTGATGCAGGATCAAACAGTATTGTATTAACTATTGCTGCATCAACAGGTACACTTTCTGCTAGTTCAGGAGGATCAGTCACCATTGCTGGTTCTGGTACAGGAACACTAAGTTTAACAGGCGCGGAAGCCGATATTGATACTTATTTAAATACTGCATCGAATATTAAGTATACTGGAGCTACGAATGTAAATGGTAACGATGCTGCTACCTTAACCCTGACTGCTAATGATGGAGGTAATACAGGAAGTGGTAGTGGAACTGATGTTTCTTTAGGAACTGTTAATGTTGATATAACAGCCGTTAACGATAAGCCCACAGCAAGTGATTTTACAAAAGCAATATATGAAGGAACACCCTATGTGTTTGCTATTGGAGATTTTGGCTATTCAGATGTTGATGATGATGCTCTGGTTAAGATTACTTTTAATTGGGTGCCTGAGAATGGTATATTATATATTGATGCCGATAATGGAGAAGATTATGATGCTGGAGAGGAATTAGCTAATGGAGCAAATGTTAGCAAGTCCAATTTAGATAATGGGAACTTACAATATTTAAATACTGATGGAATAAGCAGTTATTTTGAATTTGTTGTGAACGATGGTAGTACCTATAGTGCCTCAATTAACACTGCTACATTAACAGTTTCTTCTGCACCTACGGTAACGCTTAGTTTAGATCCTTCTTCTTCCATAGCAGAAAGCTCTGGAACAACAAATGTAAAAGCAACAATATCTAACAGTTTTAATAAAGATGTAACAGTAAATCTTCTTATTTCGGGAACAGCAAAAGGTTCAGGTACCGATTATACTTTACCGGCATCATCAATAGTAATATTAGCGGGTAATACATCTAACTCAATACAACTTTCTTCTGTTAGTGATGATTTAGATGAAGATGACGAGACCGTGATAATTGATATATCAACAGTTATAAATGGTTCCGAATCGGGGACGCAACAAGTTACTGCGACAATACTTGATGATGATGTAGCTCCTACTATTGAATTTATTGCAACAAGTTCTAGTGGAGCAGAATCAGTAAGTAGTAAAGATTTACAAGTCGATCTTTCAGCAGTAAGTGGATTGAATGTTTCAGTTGACTACGCAGTAACAGGAACAGCAACTGGTGGTGGGACTGATTATACTCTTGCAAACGGAACATTAACAATAAGTGCAGGGTCAGTATCCGATAATATCACAATAGCAAGTATTATAAACGACCTTTTAGATGAGAATGACGAAACAGTCATTGTTACATTGTCAAATCCTGTAAATGCAACCCTAGGAACAAATACAGTTCACACTTATACAATACTTGATGATGATGTAGCTCCGACTATTGAATTTATTGCAACAAGTTCTAGTGGAGCAGAATCAGTAAGTAGTAAAGATTTACAAGTCGATCTTTCAGCAGTAAGTGGATTGAATGTTTCAGTTGACTACGCAGTAACAGGAACAGCAACTGGTGATGGGACTGATTATACTCTTGCAAACGGAACATTAACAATAAGTGCAGGGTCAGTATCCGATAATATCACAATAGCAAGTATTATAAACGACCTTTTAGATGAGAATGACGAAACAGTTATTGTTACATTGTCGAATCCTGTAAATGCAACCTTAGGAACAAATAATGTTCATACTTATACAATTGATGATGACGATGTTTCTCCAACTGTTGCTTTTACCTCAGCTTCGCAATCAAGTTCAAATGAATCGGGAAGTCTTACTATTACAGCACAAATCTCTGAAATAAGTGGTAGAGACATAAGTGTACCTTTTACTATAAATTCCAATAGTACTGCTACTGGCGGTGGAACAGATTATTCTATTACACCAAGTCCTCTAACGATATTATCTGGTTCAGCATTTGCAGATATCATTATTACAATAGCTTCAGATGACATAGTTGAAGGAAATGAAACTGTAATTGTTAATATGGGCACACCAATCAATGCTTTAATTAGTGGAGAAAGTACTCATACTGCTACAATAACCGATGATGATGTGGCAGGATTTACCATTGCGGAATCCGAAGGAAACACATCTGTAGCCGAATCTGGTACAACCGATTCCTTCTCCGTGGTTCTGAAGGCACAACCCGTTTCTGATGTGGTGCTCAACGTTACCAGCGGGGAAACAAGAGAGGCTACCGTAGACAAAACCAGTCTGACCTTCACTTCCGCCAATTGGGATACTCCGCAAACCGTTACCGTCACAGGGATGGACGATGATCTGGATGATGGGGATCAAATTAATCTCATAACGATAAGTATAGATACCACTGGAAGTGATGATGATTTCGACGGAGTAGCCAATCAAACAGTGAATGTAACGACCACCGATGATGATGTTTTACCAACCATTACAACACAAGCGGTAACCAGCATTACATCAACAACGGCCACCGCTAATGGAAATATCTCCGGACTTGGGGTTCCGAATCCTACTGCTCATGGTGTATGCTGGAGTTCTTCGGAGAATCCTACAACTGCTGACAATAAGGAGGATAAGGGTGCAGCTTCTACAACAGGTGCCTTTAGTGCCAGTTTAACTTCACTTAATCCTAATACAACATACTACGTAAGAGCCTTTGCCACAAACAGTGCAGGTACCGTATATGGAACACAGGTATCATTTACAACACTTAAGAAATCCCAAAACATTACGTTTAGTCAGCTTACAGATCGAACATACGGGGATGCTGATTTCAACTTGACCGCAACAGCCAGTTCTGGCTTACCAGTAAGCTACTCCAGCTCCAACACGAGTGTAGCGACCATAGCTGGCAACACGGTAACCATCTTAGGAGCAGGTTCTACAACCATTACCGCTTCGCAGTCAGGAAATGCCACTTATAACTCAGCCACCAATGTAGTCCGAACGCTTTCAGTCAACAAAGCATCGCAGTCCATCGACTTCTCATTGCCTGGTAGTATTACCATTGATGAAGGTTCTGTTGCACTGGTAGCTTCAAGCACCTCTGGCCTTTCGGTGATATTTTCAAGTTCTGATGAAGAAGTGGCAACAATCGATAAGAATACCTTGAATCTAGTAACTCCAGGAGTGGTCAACATTAAAGCCAACCAAACAGGAAATAATAACTACCATCCTGCTCCTGAGGTTACCATCCAATTAGAGGTACTTCCTTCTGTCAACCAAGCTCCAGTCTTTGAAAATCAAACCGTATCTCTTCTTGAAAACAGTCCTGCAGAGACCTTGGTTCTGGAATTACAAGCAGAAGATCCGGACAACGACACGATCACCTTCTCCATTCTGGAAGGAAATGATAACGAGGCTTTTAAAGCTGAAGCAAATCAACTCTTGGTAAATAATTCCGACGCCCTGGATCTTGAAGATCATCCGGTTTTTGAATTAACAGTAAGGGCCGATGACGGTCAAGCTCATACCGACGCAATTATTACCATACAGCTTGAAGAAGATCCTAGCGTAGGAATTGATCCGGAACTATCTGTTCAGTTCACCCTTGCGCCTAATCCATGCAGCGATTTTCTCCGCTTAACGTTTGCTAATCCCATCTACGGGGAAGCACAGCTTGCAGTGTATTCTCTCAAGGGAGAAAAGGTCATCTCCAAGTCCTTCAACTTGAAAGAGTATCAAACCTTAAATGTTAGCAAACTCACTCCTGGAGTTTATATTCTAATAATTCACCAGGATCAACTAGTGATCCGTAAACGATGGATTAAAATTTGATTTGATATTACAGCAAGAGGCTGTTAGATCAATAACAGCCTCTTGTTTTTTTAAAATCTCCTTTTACCCCTTCAAATGTCCAATTTTTTCTATCTATAATTTCTCGTACCATCCTGTGATAACTGCTATGCTTTCAAGTGAATCCTAAAGAATGATAAAGACTATACAAATAGAAAAGTGGCTAAAGACTGAACTTCAACCACTTTTACCCATTTTGAAAACTAAACTAATACTCCCATAAAGGTTATACTAGTACTGCCTCTCCAATTAGCTATTGCTTTGACCACCAAAGTTTATTCATCATACTTTTATTTGCTTCTGGTACATTTTCATTAATAGCCACCTCGCTCTCCGGAACACGCATACGTTCTGGTAATTTATAATTCGTACTTCCTTGGGCATATTTTTCAATGGTTCTTGTTTCAGATGATCCATCTGCCTTTATCCAAGTCCCTGTAATTTTCATATCCTTATCCAGATACGCAAACTCGGGGTGACCTGTTCGTCTCAAAACAGCATAAGCCTGATGAGGGACAGTATATGAAGATACCCATCTTTCGGTAGCAATAATGGCATTCTTTTCTTCAACACTTGCATTATTAAACTTTTCAACCACATCTGAAGGAAAACTACCAGCTTCAGCATTCCAACGCTCACAGCTAGCTTCTAAGCCCTCCTGCAATAAAACGTCAGCAGATTTTCCATAGGTCACTAAACCTCTATTGACAGCTTCTGCCAAAGCCAAACAAACTTCAGCATAATCCAGGCTAACCGGATTCCAAGAGCCACCATCATACCATATCGACGGATGCATCCACGAGTAATTATGGACATCGCCCTCTACGGGATCGTTTTGTAGATTAGTTATAACTCCCTCTTCATTTAAGAAGAAAGAAGCACGAGCTGGTCGCCCTTTATGTTCTGAATCTGGGTGCCCTTTAGGACGCATAAAAAACTTATCCAGACGTGGGTCTTCAATTCCAGAAAGTGCGTTAATATCTTCAGTATTCGAACCGCCATTGCTTACTTCGGCAGCATAAAGCGGACTTCCCTTCATTACCTCAATAATTTCTCGAGCAGGAATAAAAGCACCAGGGCCAGGGGCCCACTCTACCAGATATTCATCCCAAGCATAAGAACCATTAGGCATCGCTCCTGGCCATGTTTTGAAGAATCCATAATACTGATTATGCAGGTCAGTAGAAGAAGTCGTCCGAGCAACCATTACATTGTCACTATTTCCTTCTAACAGTGGATAACTTACGATACTGGACAGTATCATTTTCGCTCCATCCGGATCAACATTTGAACGACGTAGAGCCATACGCAAACGCAATGAATTGGCGAACTTTCTCCATTTTGAAATATTTCCTTTGTAAACAAGGTCGTAATCTCCCATGGTACTAATGGTTACATCATCCTTTAAGTAATCCTCAACAGCCATTTTTAATTTAGCCTCAATATCATTATAAATATCCTCCTGCCCATCAAACTTTGGTGTCGGAATATTTATATCACCATGCTCTGAATACGGGATATCACCAAACAGGTCGGTTATTTTCAGAAACTGAAATGATCGTAATACATGGCATATTCCTGTAAATTCCTTGGCATGTGGTGCATCAGGATTAGCTTCATAATAATCTAACAACACTTGTGTATTCGCAAATAAAGCACCTCCATAACCGTTGGTAAAAGAAGATGAGTTATATGAGTCCCATGCAGCTGCTGTCCAGCCTTCATTGTAACTATACGAGTCACCTGGCCCCCACCAACATCCGGCATAGCCACCATCAACGTGACCTGCAAAACGCTCAGCATGCAGAACAACCCCTCTCCAAAATTCAAAACGATCTTCATGAAAAGCTTTTCGCATACAACTTGCCAAAACAGCCTCAGTTGCTGGATTTTCAGCAGAAGGAGAATTTGGATTGATATTCATTTGCTCAAAATCAGAAGTACAACTGAAAATTAGCAGAGCAATCAAACCTATCTGAATATATTTATTTAAGATTTTCATACATTTAAATTTTACTCTAGTTTACTATATTCAATGCTTTCAGAATTTTACCATCTCTATTAATACCGGTTTTTAAGAAACCTGAAAGATGTTTCATCTGACTATATTTACTTCAATTAAAATTTAACATTAACCGTAAATCCATAGGATGTTGTAGACGGAACATTATACAAATTGTATCCCTGTGCGTTACCTGTTCCCCAAGTTTGGTTCGGATCTATATCTTTGGCGTCCTTATCACGGTAAATAAAGAACAAATTATAGGCATTAAAATTCAGGCTTAAGTTCTTAATGAAAAAGTCAGGATTCATTCTAAAGGTATAGCCTAAACTTAATTCTCGTAAGCGTACGTTTGTGGCATCAACAATCCAAGGAGCTCCGTAGTTAGCAAGACCACCCCAATAATCCTGAGCATTCATTTCCACAGTAACTTGTTCTCCATCGGCATTAACACCAGAAACCTCAACTCCTGTGTCTCTATACTCTAGTGTATTTTCAGTAATACCTGCAGCAGAAAGCTCTCCTTTGGTCGCATTCATTACATCGCCACCGATTTTACCATCAATCAATGTACGCAATTTGAAGCGCTTAAAAGAGAATGTATTCAACCATCCGAATGTGGCATCAGGCGTAAAGTTACCCAACTCAACACGCTTCTCGCCAGGAAGAAAATTATTATTTCCCAATTGGTATTCTCCATCAACTTTATCAGGCATACCCATAATCACGCCATAACCATCCTTTCCTTTTTTGGCAATGATTTGAACGCCTCCTACGATATTGCCAAGATCAGCCAGAACTTGCGTATCAATCCCTTCTGCTAACTCTTTTATTTCCGTTTTGTTTTTGGCAAGTGTAAAAGTTGTTTCCCACTCAAATGATCCCGTTTTCACAGGAACACCTCCTAATGATAATTCGAAACCTCTGTTTACAACCTCTCCACCATTAAGATATTTGTTAACATAGCCTGTTGCAGCCGAAACCCGAGTTGTGAACAATTGGTTTTCTGTTGATTGAGAATAGTAATTCAAATCGGCAAAGAGTCGATTATTATAAGCTCTAAATTCCATCCCAAATTCAAATGAAGCAGTTTGCTCAGGTTTCAGGTTAGGCACTCCAGGAGTTCCATCAACATCCATCAACGGAATTCCATTATGATTTAAAAGAGGATTTATACCAAAAGTAGTTGCTAAACGATAGGGATCTGAATCATTACCGACTTCGGCATACCCTAGGCGAACTTTTAACAGGTTAATCTGGGTTAGCTTTGCAATTTCGTTAATCAAAATACTTGCTGACACTGCTGGATAAAAATATGACCAGTTTTCTTGCGGCAAAGTAGAGCTCCAATCATTTCTGAAAGAAGCATCTAAATACAAGTAGTCGCGAAACCCCAGATTCAAGGTCGCATAAGCCGAATTCACTTGTTTTTCATAGATGTTATAGCTTGCATTTTTATTCAAATAGTTCTGAATATTCCAGAAACCATTTGAAATAACATCATCTCCTCTATTGTAGGTGGATTCGCTGTTATTTTTCATGATATTTCCACCAAGATTGGCGCCGAAATCAAGATCTCCGAATTGTTTCCTGTAACTCAACAAACCATCAATATTAGTCTCACGACGCTTGTATTGGTTTAGAATCCATTGACCGGAGCTATTCTGTTTATGACCTAAGTTATAACGCTCTTCAACTGAATTGTCGGTATAATCAGTCCCAACCCTCACAAAACCAGACAAGTTATCAGTAATATCAAAATCTAATTTGGCAAACCCAATTAAGCGATCTTTCTTATTAATCATGTTATCATGAAGGCTTGTCCAATAAGGGTTCATTTGTGTCCCTACAAAAGGATCATTAGGCGTATTATTAAAATTATACTTTTTCAGTTCTCTTAAAACAGTATTGCGCGGCAAAGAGAATAACCCGAAAATTGCATTGCTACTACCTTCTCCTAACCAAGTACCTCCTTCAATTTCTTGATTTAGATAGTTAACTTTTGTGTCGACACCTAACCAATCAGCTAATTTGAATTCTGCTCTTATATTGAAGTTATGTCTATGTTGAACATTTCCTGGTACGATACCATCTCCGTATAAATTAGTATATGAAAAACGAGATGAGCTGTTTTCGCCTCCCTTTGTCAAGGCAATGGTATTGGTTGTTTTAAAACCTGTTTCAAAGAAATCTTTGATATTATCCGGCTGAGGAGAATAATTCAAATTTTCCTCAAAACCACTCCAGGAAGGCAAACTTTGACCAGCCATAGCCAGCCCCCAACTATTATCAGTAGCTGTTGTAGAATAGGTTGGCACATTATCAACATAATGTCCCTGTCCATATTTATTTTGAAGTTTCGGCAAAAATTGATCGGTAACAACATCAAACATATTTGAACTTGAGAGTTCTACTCCTAACCCCTGACCTCTTTTGCCAGATTTAGTCGTAATGATGATGGCACCATTTTGAGCACGTGATCCGTAAAGAGCCGCAGCATTAGGACCTTTTAAGACCGTTACATTTTCAATATCATCCGGATTAATGTCCATTGAACCTGATCCAAAATCTTTTCGGTCCCATACACCTGTAGTAACTTCCACAGTGGAGTTATTAACGGGCACACCATCAACAACGTATAATGGTTGATTATTGCCCGAGATGGAACTATTCCCACGTAATACCACACGATTTGAAGAACCTAAACCACCTTGAGAAGAACCAAGTTCCAAACCAGCAACCTTTCCTTGCATCGAACTTAAAACATCGCTACCAGCCGAAGACTGAATTTCTTCACTATCCACCTTAGATACCCCATAACCAAGCGATTTTTCCTCACGCTTAATTCCCAAAGCGGTTACAACCACTTCATCGACATCCACTGCATCAGGAGCCATTTGTATATCAACAATTGCCTGAGTACCTAAAACAACTTCCTGGGCCTTCATTCCCACAAAAGTGAAGGAGACTATTGCCCCAGAAGGGGCGGTAAGCGTATACATCCCTTGCAAATCGGTAATAGTTCCATTAACCGTACCTTTTTCAACCACTGAAACACCGGGTATAGGCATTCCATCTTCAGCGCCAGTTACGGTACCTTTTATAGTCACATCCTGTGCAAATGCCATACTAATTGATATTAAGATCAATACAACACCTATAAATCCCCTCTGAAACCATTTAATTTGTTTTTTCATAAAGAGTAATTTTTGAAGTTAGTTTACATGTTATTAAATAAATGAGACCAATAGCAACAAGCTTAACATCAAAATTAAGAGCACAACAAAAACAGCGCGTATTAAAAAATAGCGATGGGCGGTATGCCTTATTTTCGATGTTTTATTCTTGCTACTAGTAAGTAATTTCATGGGAGTAAATCTAGCGGGATACCCTTATCCTGAGTTTCATCTTTGCACATATAAATTGAACTTTTAACCTCTGTATTGAACTTTTGAGGCATTATTGAACTTTTGAATCAAGTACCTAATGAAAAGGATATTAATACTTCGCATAGGCCCTATCCAACCGTTGAAAATTATAAGAACTGGTGACAGCCAAATGGAGACATAAGCAATCAAGATTGAGCATCAAGTATACAGCTCTTTATTGCTATTGGCTTACCCAATTCGATTCTCCTTTCGAGCTCCTTTCAAAATGGATATACGATAGCAGCTAATAGCTCTAAATTTTATACAAGTACAAAAAAACCAACCGAGAGGCCATACATGCCGAATAACATAAACATAATTTAAAAGCTATAATAGTAATACATAAATAAACCCCAACATTTTTTTATTATCTTCACCACAACTAAATGTGGTTATTATGCCTCGACTAAAATTTCTTATAAGCCTTCTGTCTCTTATTAGTTGTTTTTCAGTCTATGCAAACGAAAACTATACCGGATTTAGTGGACTAGATACAGAAAACGGATTAAGTAATAATTCAGTTAACTGCATTCTTCAGGATAGTCGGGGTTATATGTGGTTTAGCACCTACTATGGACTTAATCGCTATGATGGTTATAACATTATCAGCTTTTACAGTATCTCTGAAAAAGAAGAAACCCTTAGCAGTAATTTTACAACAAAACTCATTGAAGATGAGCATGGTCACTTATGGATAGGCACTAAATTTGGTCTTAATAAATTCAATAAAGATACAGAACGATTCAAGCGCTATTGGGCAAACACAAAACAAACCAATGCCCTACAAAACAATCACATTGGCGCTTTGCTTATGGATCATCAAAAGCGAGTGTGGGTAGGCACCATGGGAGGTGGCCTTCACTGTTACCAACCCTCAACTGATTCCTTCGAGTGCTTTGCTCAAAATTATAGCCACCTGCCATATATCAACTTTATTTCGGCTCTAACGGAAACTCCCGACAAGCAATTATGGGTAGGTACCCATGGAAACGGAATAAGTTTGTTTACGCCTGAGACCAATTCCTTTACCAATTTCAATTTTCCGGCGATGGAAGTCAACAGTCTGCTGGATGATGGTAATGGGAGTATCTGGATCGCCACGGACAACATGGGGCTTTACCGTTTTGATAAATCCCGGCAAGTGTATGAACGCTTTGATATGAAAGGTAGTGAGATGCACTCCAACATGAACATCATCCTCTCGCTAACAACCAACACTGACGGGACCATTTTGGCAAGCATTGATGGCGGAGGCATTGTAATTATTGATCCAATACAAAAGACTGTAATTAATAACAGCGAACATGCTCGAGCCTTTGAGCACCTGGATACCAAAGCTGTTTTTTCAATTTGCATCGATAATAAGGGACTGTACTGGGTTGGTACTATCGGCAAAGGGCTGCGTCTAATTAACATGAAAAGAAATCGGTTTCAACATTTCAAACATCAGCCCAACACGCCCAATAGCCTTAGCGACAACGCAATTCTAAGTTTGCTTGAAGATTCAAAAAGCAGAATATGGCTAGGAACTGATGGTGGTGGCTTACACCTATTTAATCCACAAACACAAAACTTCAAAAACTATAACCAACTAACATCTAACTTAAAGAGCGATGTAATCAAGCGCATTTACGAAGATTGGGATCATCAACTATGGCTTGGGACCTACGGAAGTGGCCTCGCATGGCTTAATGAAAGCAAGAACGAATTGGTAGCCTTTACCCCAAACACTCCTGACAACAACAAACCACTTTCAATATCAGTTTGGTCTATTACCCAGCAGAAAGAAAACAAGCTATGGATAGGAACTTTAGGCAACGGGCTGTATGAATTTGATACACAAACAAAAACATTCACACACCTGGGGACTATCTTTCCCAAGCTATCCTCTGTCATGAATGATTACATCCTCAGCCTGTTTGTTGATTCTAAGCAAAACCTCTGGATTGGTACCAGTAACGGCATATATGTTTGGTATCACAAACAACAGAAATACATCCGTTATCTTTTTGATGACAGAAATGACAGTGGTGTAGGTAAAAATGCCATTTTATGCATTAACGAAAGTAGCGACGGGAACATTTGGTTAGGTTCTAACGGAGGAGGTGTTTTTAACATCGACCCGATAACTGGCACGATAGAAAATCTTACTTTAAATGAAGGGCTAGCTCAGGAACAGGTGTATGATATTACTGAAACCCATCCAGGGATACTGTGGTTTGCCACACATGGAGGCCTATCAAAATACAATACTAAGCGCAAGCGTTTTCAAAATTATGACAGTCGTGATGGCTTACTCGGCAGTACTTTTAATGCCCTCTTATTCAACCACAAAGAAGACCTGATGGTAGGAGGTGTTAAGGGACTGAATATATTCGACCCCACTGTGTTTAAAGTAAATAGTCATATCCCCGAAATAACGCTTTCGGAACTTTACATTAATAACATACCTGTTAAAGCCGGTGATCCCAATAGCCCTTTAACTAAAAATATTGCGGAAACTAAAAGCATCGTCTTAAGTCATAAGCAAAATAATATTGGACTTGAATTTGTTGCCATTAACTATTTTAGATCCGAAAAAAACACCTACAGCTACAAGTTAGAGAATGCCTCCGAAGAATGGAGTAAAGCCAGTACAGACCGTTTGGTTAAATACAATAATCTACAACCCGGCACCTATACCTTTCATGTAAAAGCTGCTAACAACGATGGAATATGGAGTCAATCGAATCCCATTCTCCAAATAAAGGTACTCGCTCCTTGGTGGAAACGTTGGTATGCCTATCTGACTTACTTTTTACTAATAGGCGGATCCATCTATGCCTATATTCGTTACACCGTGCTCTGGATGGATATGCGCCGGAAGTTAGCCTTTGAAAAGATGGAAAGTGAAAGGATAAAAGAATTGAATCAGATGCGTTTGCAGTTTTTCACAAACATTTCGCATGAATTTAGAACGCCTCTTACCCTTATTTCAGGCCCTCTGCAAACCTTAAAAGAAAGTCTAAAGCTGGATCCCGAAGAGCAGCAACTTTTTTCCATCGCCGATAAAAATACTAGTCTGTTGCTACGACTTATTAATCAACTAATGGATTTTCGAAAAGCAGAAACAGGCAGTATGAATTTAAACGTAAGCAAAGGAAACATCATTGCTGTTATCAAAACTTGTGCAGAATCTTTTCGATATATGGCCATTGAACGACAAATGACTTATACAATTTCAAGTCAGACAGACTCATTAATCGTGCAATTCGATGCTGATATTATTGAAAAAATTGTGTACAACCTCTTATCCAATGCTTTTAAATACGGCAAAGAGAACGGCGAAGTAAAAATAAATATTCGTTTATCTGAGGCCAATCAAGAGAATGGCAGCAGTCTTTCCATTCAAGTTGCCGACAATGGGGAGGGCATTGACAGCCACCATCCGGAAGAGGTATTCAAACTCTACAAACGTTTTGAATCCAAGCACAGTAATATAACCGGGACTGGTATTGGACTGGCACTAACCAAGTCATTGGTTGAATTACACGGCGGTAATATTGGAGTTGAATCTCATAAAGAACAAGGAACCACCTTTACCGTAACCATTCCTATCAGCGAAATACATGAAGAATCTCCTTCCATTGAAACGAGCGAAACTCTTGTTGACAGGGACGAATTCAATACCTCATACTCCCAGGAAACTTCACAGCCCAATACCGGCCAAAAACGTACTATTTTGCTAGTGGATGATAATCCTCAGGTGATTCAATACCTGCATTCCATACTCCACAAAAACTATCAGCTGAGCAGTGCCAACAATGGTGTGCAGGCTTTTGATCTACTAATGAAGCGTAGCTTCGAGCTCGTTATTACTGACCTTATGATGCCCGAAATGGATGGAATTGAACTGTGTGAAAGAATAAAGAAAGAGCTAAGCACGAGTCATATCCCTGTTATAATGCTCACGGCCAAATCGTCCTTGGCTAACCGCATTGAAGGCCTTAACACAGGAGCTGATGCTTACCTTCCCAAACCTTTTAATCCAGACTTACTAAAAGCATATATCAACAACCTGTTCCAAAACAGAGATAAGTTAAAAGAAATATTCACCAGCAATGCGATTGTTCTGCCTTCTGAAGTTACCAGCAATTCGGTTGACGAACAGTTTATTGCTAAAGCAATCAAAATAGTCCGCAACAACCTGGATGACATCGCCTTTGGAGTGGAAGAAATGAGTAAAGAAATGGGCATTAGTCGTAGCAGTCTTAGCCGCAAATTAAAAGCCTTAACCGGTCAATCACCAAATCACTTTGTTCGCACCATGCGTCTAAAAGAAGCTGCAGCACGGCTTATCAGTAGCAATGATCATATCAATGAAATCGCTGATAAAACTGGTTTTAACAGCACTTCCTACTTCATTCGATGCTTTAAAAAAGAATATGACATGTCGCCTGGCCAATATAAACAGGCTCATCGTCGCTGGTTTTAGCAAAAACAAAACGTGCTTACCTCATAAGCTAAAAGCTGCCATATCAAAAATCGCGAGTCGAAGCTAGCTCCTCCATAAAATTTAGGAACACAAAAGTGCCATCGGTAATTCTTCCGAATGAGTCTCAAATAATAACAAGCGAATGTTTTCTGTTATTCTTAATGAAAACTATGAAATTGACTAAAGGATAAATTCTTACTGATTCTCTTTTCTCTTCAAAAAAATCAACCACAAAACCAATAAAAGAAGTAACTTTGAACTAAGAAAAGCAGTAAGTTCTGATAAAACAGCTTGGCGCATTACTCAAAGATGTAACAGATTGGCAGAAGAAATAAGAGATAAAATGAAGAGTATATCAAAAGAGTTGGTTGGAGCATCAGCTGTCCCAATTATTCTATCGGTATTAAAAAATGGAGATAGTTACGGGTATAAAATTGTTCAGCGTGTTAAGGAGCTCACAAATGGGGAAATAGCCTGGAAGGAAGCAAGCATTTATCCTGTTCTGAAAAAACTGGAAAATGCTGGGATGATAAAATCATACTGGAAAGTAGAAGAGAATAAGCGTCCCCGCAAATACTACACAATTCTTTCGGAAGGCGAAAAGCAACTTAAACAAAACATGCACGAATGGAACCTCGTTTATTCCGTTTTTAATACCCTTTGGAAAGTAAATAGCTAATTCTCCTTTTTTCGTGCAACTGCGTTGAAGTCCTTCAATGCAGCGATACGAAACACCATAAAATCACAAAAACAACTTAAGTTACCCCTCTCTCCCCCCAACGCGTGAAGACGCGTTCATATCAAACGCTACATTTCTACTAAAATACAAGTGTTACCTGCTAATTCAGCCAACTTGATCAAACGCAATTCCAGGCTAAAGATGTCATACAAATGCAAAAAATTTTGAAATAAGCTAAGCAGCATATTTCCTTTTTTCATATATTGCAGTCCAATATATTTATGGAAAGCTAAGCAAGGAATTGTTTCCCCTAAAAAACAAAACATCGCGATATGCTGTTAGTGTTTCTTACGTGTCCGTGATAGCGATGTTTGTTTGATCATCCTTTAATTAAAAGTGGAAATTTCTTCCCCAATTTATAGTTAAAAGCAACCAAGCTACCCTAAGCAGGTACCAACTGCAAATAAATTTAGCTGCCCTCCATCAGATTTTAATGTCTAAAAGAGGTCAGTTTTGTTTACTTACAAGTTTTCTGCTGAAGGGTAGCTTGTAATTTAGAAGCTTCTCGTCCCTTTAAACTAGTTATATTAACCAGAAATAAAAGTCAATTTATTTTTGAATGAAATAGAAAT
This sequence comes from Sunxiuqinia elliptica, assembly GCF_900113005.1. Taxonomy (GTDB): domain Bacteria; phylum Bacteroidota; class Bacteroidia; order Bacteroidales; family Prolixibacteraceae; genus Sunxiuqinia; species Sunxiuqinia elliptica. The sequence continues at coordinate 77,793 of NZ_FONW01000014.1, read as the reverse complement.
CAATAAATTTGATAAGCAAACAATCAGTTAAAACTCATTTCTCTTGAGTTATAAAACTGCAAATACACCATAAATGGGCAATAAACTCGCCAAAAAGCTTCAAGTCATTCTGGATAAATCGATAGACAAAAAGCGAATTTTCGGAACAAGTTTTTATATTCAACATGACAAGTTTTCATGGATTGGAGGAAGTGGAAATCTAACCCCTGATGCTCCCTTTTTTATTGCCAGTACGACAAAACTATTTATAACGGCATTGGTACTCAACCTTCAACAGAAGGGTTTATTAAAGCTCGACGATCGTATTTCGAAGTACCTACCCAAAGAGGTTCTCCTTGACTTACATACTTTTGAAGGAATTGATTATACCTACATTTTGAACATTAAAAATCTATTAGCTCATTCGTCTGGTATCCCAGACTATTTTCAAATTAAAGGGCCATCTGAAAAAAGTTTAATCCATCAACTTCTTGAGGGGAACGACCAAAGCTGGACTCCAGCAGAAGCCATCTCAATTAGTAAATCAATGCGACCGTTGTTTATTCCCAACACCGTTGGAAAAGCACACTATTCCGACACCAATTACCAATTACTGGAGTTGATCATTGAGAAAATAACCGGTCAACCACTAGCAAAGCTCCTCAACCAAACACTGTTTGATCCATTGCAACTCCAATCGACCTACTTATACACCAATCCGAGAGACAATACTCCTTCTCCATTTTATTACAAAGACAAGCTGTTGGAAATTCCCCAAGCCATGAGTTCTTTTCGAGCAGATGGAGGCATCGTTTCGACAACCAAGGAGCTAATGCAATTTGTGCGAGCATTTTTCAATGGAACTTTTTTCCCCGAATCACAAATTGCTCAACTTGCAAAATGGAATCCCATCTTTTCCCCTTTACAAGCAGGAATAGGAATTCATCAATTTAAGTTGCCTTGGATATTCGATCCAGTAGGTAAAATTCCGGAACTTATTGGACATTCAGGCTTGACAGGGACAGTAGCATTTTATAGCCCAAAAGAAAAGCTATACATAACGGGCACAGTCAATCAAGTAGCTCATCCGGATTTAGCATTTAAGCTAGCCATCAAGCTAATCAAGGCGATTCAAAAAGGAAGTAACGAATAAGAAAATGTCATTCAAACAAGAGCGCTGTATTTCGATTTTAGAAGTCAGGAAATTCACTCAAAAACATTTTGTTATCAAAATAAAAAAATAACTTTGGCGTTTGATGTTAAAACCGGCCCAAACGGATGAAAACCAAACGACTCTTTTTTCTGATCTTTATTTTAGCAAGCTGGGGAGCAAAAGCTCAAATTGGAGGAGAATCAACCTACGAATTTCTAAACCTTCCCAATTCAGCACGTATGGCTGCTTTAGGTGGCAACCAAGTAGCCATCAACGATTCCACCGATCTGAATGTTGCTTACAATAATCCGGCACTGCTACATCCAAGCATGGACAACCGGCTTTTAGTAAACTACGTAAACTACTTCAACGACATCAAGTTTGGTTATGCCTCCTATGCCAAAGATTACGGAGAACTTGGGGTATTTGCCCTAGGCATGCATTACATCAACTATGGGAAGTTTGTTTATGCTGATGAATTTGGCGAACGAAATGGAACGTTCAAAGCTGCCGAATATGCCCTGAACATTTTATGGTCAAAACAATTTAATCGCTTGCACGTGGGGGCAACCTTAAAACCAATCCTTTCTTCATTTGAGGCCTACCAGTCGTTCGGGATTGCTTTTGATGCCGGAATCAGCTATGCTAGCCGTGACCAATTGACGAATATTGCGCTGGTACTAAAAAATATAGGGACTCAGGTTACCACTTACTACGATGGCGCTGAACGAGAAGACATCCCGTTTGATTTACAATTGGGATTCTCCAAACGATTGGCGCACGCACCGTTGCGATTATCTGCCACACTACAGCATCTGCAAAAATGGGAACTTGCTCAACCAAAAGAAGAAGACAATGGATTTGAAACCACAATAAAAGAGGACAGCTTTGGAAAACAATTTCTAAGACACCTTTTGCTTGGCGTTGAGCTTTTACCCTCTGAAAATTTCACCATTCGAGCTGGCTACAACTATCAGCGACGCCAGGAACTAATGTTTGACGATAAAGCCTCAACAGTTGGCTTTTCCTGGGGCTTTGGATTCAAAATCAACCGGTTTCACTTTAACTATGGATCAGCGCGCTACCATTTGGCTGAAACCAGCAACCACATTTCAGTAGCAATTAACCTAAACGAAAGTTTCCACTAGCTTACACACCAGTGATTCAGAAGAGATCATTGATCCCCTCTGATAAACCTTATCTACGACGATTTGTTAGTCTGGCTAGCGTGGTTACTTCAACCGAAAAACAATATATTTGCGATCATGAATCCAAAAACGGAGAATAAAAAAATAGTTATTGCCATCGATGGACATTCATCTTGTGGCAAAAGTACTGTTGCCAAACAATTAGCCCAACAGCTAGGATATATTTACCTTGACAGCGGCGCGATGTATCGTGCTGTTACCTTATTTGCACTTCGAAATAAGCTGGCTTCCAATGGAACAGTTGACGAGCAAGCCCTAATTAGTCGCTTAGCTGAAATTAAAATTGAATTTCGGGTTAACGCAACAACCAAGCAAAACGAAACCTACCTGAATGGCGAAAATGTAGAAGAGGAAATCAGACAACTACCTGTAGCCAACCATGTCAGTCCTGTTGCCACCATCCGCGAAGTGCGGGCCGAAATGGTAAAACAACAACAGCTAATGGGGCAGGAAAAAGGAATTGTGATGGATGGAAGAGACATTGGCACTGTTGTTTTTCCGAATGCAGAACTAAAAATTTTTATGACTGCCAGCCCTGAAGTTCGTGCACAGAGACGCTACGATGAGCTAACCGCAAAAGGACAGCAAGTTAGTTTTGAAGAAATCCTCAATAATGTTGAAGAGCGCGACCGGATAGACTCCAGCAGAGAGGTAAGCCCGTTAAAACAAGCTGACGATGCCCTGATTTTGGACAACAGCCATTTAACACGCGAAGAGCAATTGCAATGGGCAATCACTAAAGCTCAGGAACGCATTGCGAAATAAATTTAACAATTAGAGTATCAGATACCAGATACTCTAATTGCACATCAACGATAAAAAAACATTTTGAAGGTAGAAATCGATCATAAATCAGGCTTTTGTTTTGGAGTGGTTAATGCCATTAAAAAAGCAGAAGAAACGCTGGACCAAGGAGAAAAACTGTACTGTTTAGGAGATATTGTCCACAACGGGATGGAAATAAAGCGGCTGGAAGCTCTTGGATTAGTTACCATTGATCGTGAAGAATACCTCAACTTGAAAAACTGCCGGGTTCTCCTTCGAGCACATGGCGAGCCTCCTTCAACCTACGAACATGCCCGAGCAAATAACATTGAGTTGATCGATGCCACCTGCCCCGTTGTTTTAAAATTACAGCAACGCGTCAAACAAGCCTACGAACAAATGGAAGCTGAAGATGGGCAAATCATTCTATTTGGCAAGAAAGGCCATGCTGAAGTGACCGGACTTAATGGACAAACCAAAGATCAAAGCATCATCATTGAAGGAGAAGAAGATCTAAAACAGGTTGATCCGAACAAACCGGCTTTTCTATTCTCACAAACGACCAAATCCATTGATCAATTTCAGCAGTTGGCTCAAAAATTACAGGAAAATGCCAAGCAACCGCTGACCGTGAAAGATACCATCTGCCGGCAGGTAGCAAACCGGGTTCCGCGCATGAAAGAATTTGCCAGCCAGCATGATATTTTGATTTTTGTTGGCGGAAAGAAAAGCTCCAATGCGCGCTTCCTTTTTGACGTCTGCAAGCAAACCAACCCCGATAGTTATTTTATTTCAAACCTTGCTGAATTGGATGAAAAATGGTTTAAGAATAAACAATCAGCAGGAATTTGTGGAGCTACATCTACCCCACAATGGCTCATGGAACAAGTAGCCGAAAGAATTAAAACTCTTTAGTCTGAAAAAAACATCTGGCCTGGTTGTAACCAAACGTTCAGAATAGCGAATTCTGAAGGAAAAGCGCTTCTACTAGAGCAAAGAAAAAAACAGCTATAGCTGACACACCGGTCAGCCTGTCATCAAGCTTAACGATAATTTGTTCCGAAAAATTCAAAAAGAAGCTTGTATTGTGCTAATTTGCGCAGCAAATCCCAACAGCTACCTGTAAAATGCAAATTACCCCTGTTGGGCCATTGCTAAAATCAACACCTTACAGTTATGTTAATTTTATAGATTCATCGCATAAAATCCGAAATCAACATACTGCTAAGCGAATAATAAAAACCTTTTTTTGAATAAATAAACAGATGAAACAGGAAACATCCCAAACTACGCAAAAGACAAATAAGGGGATCAAAAAAATTGGCGTATTGACATCAGGAGGTGATGCTCCCGGTATGAATGCGGCTATCCGTGCTGTAACACGATCAGCTATTGCCCACAATCTGGAAGTGATTGGTATTCATCATGGGTTTAAAGGACTAATTGAAAACGAATTTACACCACTCACCTCTTCCGGCGTTAGCGGAATTCTACAAAATGGAGGAACGATCTTAAAAACGGCTCGCAGTCGCGAATTTCTAACGGAAGAAGGACGTGCCAAAGCTTATCAGAACCTTGTCAATGCTGGTATTAATGCAGTTGTTGTTATCGGAGGCGACGGTTCATTTACGGGCGCTCTGGTATTTTCTAAAGAGTTTGACATTCCATTTGTGGGAATCCCTGCAACAATTGACAACGATATTTTTGGAACAGATTACACCATTGGGTACGACACTGCTCTGAATACAGTCGTACAGGCTGTCGATAAGATAAAAGATACCGCAGCTTCACATGGTCGGGTCTTCTTTATTGAAGTAATGGGCCGCGAAGCCGGCTTACTTGCTCTTAATGGAGGAATCGCCGTCGGTGCAGAGGTCATTCTAATTCCAGAGTCAAATACTGAACACCAAGCTTTCGATCGCTTTATCAGCAAAGGCTATAAGCGCAAAAAGACAAGCGGTATTGTGGTTATTGCAGAAGGCGAAGAAATGGGTGGAGCATTGAAGCTGGCTAAAAAGGCAGAACAAGAAAACCCGGATTTAGACATTCGCGTGTCTATCCTTGGTCACATGCAACGAGGAGGCAACCCGACAGCCCAGGACCGCGTTGCCGCAACTAAAATGGGAGTTGCTGCTGTGGATGCTATACTAGACGATCAAAAAAGTATTATGGTTGGCTTGCGCTATGGAAAAATTGTGCATGTTCCATTCAACAAAGCAGTTAAGTTGAACCACAGTATCGATCAGGATTTACTGGAAATTCAACGTCTCATTACGATTTAATCGATTAAAAACATCATAAAAAAAGCCCGGATATTCCTTGATATTCGGGCTTGCTTTATAGTCAATCTTATAACCTCAAAAGGGTTACACTTTAGGTAAAGTCCACGGTGCACGATAATGCGCTTTAACCAAATGGTTTGCTTCATCATCGTTTTCGAACTGTTGAAGTTCCGGGTTCCAATTCACCTTACGTCCTACACGGTAAGCAATATTTCCAAGATGTGCAAACCGCGCAATATGAGCAGCAGTTTCAACATCACAATTCGGCTTGTTTCCAGTTCGAATACAATCTAAAAAGTTCTTCACATGTAAATCCAAGCCACTTCCTGTTGCAGGTTGTACTGGCAAACCTTCATAGCCTTCTTTTTTACTGGTACTCTTTGTTTCAGGAATCACTTCCCATCCACTACGGTCAACCACCAAAGTTCCATACTCTCCAACAAAGGCGACTCCATGTCCGCGTTTCCCATAGTTTGCACCATAAATTCCAATGGTATTATCCCAAACCAATCCAAAATCGCCAAAGTCGTAAACAGTTGTCATAGTATCGGGCGTTTGCATGGCATCCTCAGGGAAAGCATATTTTCCACCAACAGCCATGATCGATTTGGGCACATACTGATTCATTCCAAACAAGGCAAAATCCAACAAGTGTACTCCCCAATCAGTCATTACCCCGCCAGCATAATCCCAATACCACCGGAACGACGCATGAAAACGGTTCTTATTATATGCTCGTTTTGGAGCAGGACCAAGCCACATGTCGTAATCAACTCCTTCTGGTGCTTCACTATCGGGCACAACCGGAATAGACCGCTTCCATCCCACATTGGACCAGCAACGTACCGAACGAACTCGGCCAATGTTTCCTTCATGCAGATAGTCCACCGCATCATTCCAGTGCTGATGGCTCCGTTGCCATTGCCCCGATTGCACCACATTGCCGTAACGTTTCTGTGCTGCAACCATGACATTACACTCTTCGATGGTATTTCCAATAGGCTTCTCAACATATACATGCTTTCCTACTTCAGAGGCATAAACCATCGGCAAACAGTGCCAATGATCCGGTGTTCCTATTATAACCGCATCAATATCCTTATTATCGATTACCTTTCTAAAATCCTTATGCAGCAATGGTCTTTTACCGGTTAGCTTTTCTACATCCTCAGCCCTTTTGTCAAGCACACGCTGATCGACATCACAAAGAGCAACACATTCTACTTCTTTGTTTTTCAGGAAGGATTGCAGGTCAGTAAACCCCATCCCACGGCAGCCAATCAGCCCTACCGTGATTTTTTCATTAGGCGAGGCACAGCCTGCATTCATAATTGTAGGCAAAGCTGCAACACCAGCTGCCACCACGGCTGATTGTTTTATAAAAGATCTTCGGGTATCATTCATAGTAACGAGTTTAATAGCGTTTAATTTGTTTACAGTTGTCCCGTAAAGATAATTGAAATAGTTTAACCAATCGAATAAGTACCGAAACCACAAGGAAAAGCGCTGCACTCCAAGGTTACTTCATACTAAAAACAGGAAATGACCGGCCGGTCATTCTTAACTTTAAATTAACATGGTTTTTCAGGATATCTAAGCAATAGGTTTTACTTTTGACCGAACGTTCAGTCATAAACAAACGAATTATGCCTCGAAGCCCAAAACAATTAGAAGAACACAGAAAACAGAAAAAGAAACTAATTATGGATGTTGCATTGGAACTCTTTGCTAAAGGAGGGTTTCATGCAACCTCAATTAGTCAAATCACAAGAAAAGCAGGCATATCCAAAGGACTCATCTACAACTACTTCTCGAGCAAACAAGACATGCTTGAAGAAATTACGGAAACAGCTTACAATGAAGTTTACAAAAACTTCGATCTTGACAAAGACGGCGTACTGACCAACGAGGAGTTCATCTTCTTTATCAAAGAAACCTTCCGCATCGTTCGAGAAAATATGAGCTTCTGGCAGCTCTATTTCGCCCTCATGGTTCAGCCAGGAATTCAGGAATCATTCAGTGAAAAATACCAGGAGAAATCAAAGCCAATCCTCAACCAGATCTATGCCTTTCTACAAAAAAATGGAAGTACCGATCCTGAAGGAGATCTATTTGTCCTGTCATCATTAGTCGAGGGAGCCATCCTTTACCTCGTTGTGGCACCCGACATTTTCCCTAGTGGAAAAATGGAAGATAAAATACTGCAAGCTTGCTTCCGGCTAATTAGCACCCCGGAAGCACCACCAAAAAACTAATCAACCATGAAAACACTAATCAACCTTATCGCATTCACCTTCCTTTCACTCGCAAGCACTGCACAAACAGCTGACATCAAAGAAATCGTCAAAAAAGCGGACGAAAAACTTCGTGGGACTTCCAGCATTGGAGAAGTTACCATGACCATTCAACGACCATCGTGGGAACGAACATTATCGATGAAAAACTGGACTCTGGGAACTGAGTATTCTTTGATCCTAATTACTGCTCCAGCCAAAGAAAAAGGGCAGGTTTTTCTGAAACGAGAAAGCGAAATGTGGAACTGGCTTCCAAGCATCGATCGCATGATTAAGATTCCCCCTTCCATGATGATGCAATCTTGGATGGGCTCCGATTTTACCAACGATGACCTTGTTAAAGAATCATCGATCGTCAAAGATTACACCCACAAATTAGTTGGAGAGGAAACAATTGAAAATTACCCCTGCTATAAAGTGGAATTGATTCCTCTGGAAGATGCTCCGGTAGTGTGGGGAAAAATTTACATGTGGATTAGCCAAAAAGAATTTCTGTGGTTAAAAGCTGAGTTTTTTGATGAAGATGGTTTTCTGGTGAATACCGAAATCTTGACTGATGTCAAAAACATGGATGATCGAATCATTCCGACTCGCATGGAAATGATTCCGGCAGACAAGGAAGGACATAAGACAATTATGACTTTTGACAACATTGACTTTGAAGTACCAATCAAAGACTCTTTCTTTTCGATTCAGAATATGAAACGAATTCGATAAAAATAATTGAACACAACCGATGCGATGTGTTCAACAGGCAACGAACTGACATCTCTGTACGAATAGTGTAAAATATAAGGTTCTCTGGCGCTGACTCACTCAAAAGAGGCAGTGAACCGGCAATTCAACCATCAACTAAAACCAGAACAATGTCAACAAACATCAAAATAGCCTGGCGCAACCTCTGGCGCAACAAGCGCCGAACATTGATTACCGTAGCTTCTATTTTCTTTGGCGTTTTGCTCTCTGCTTACATGACTTCGATGCAGGAAGGCTCCTATGAAAAGATGGTAGATATGGTGGTCAAATATTACTCGGGTTACATGCAAGTTCACCACGAGAACTACTGGGAAAGTAAGAGCATCAACGATACGTTTGAGGATACACCGGAACTTCGGCAATCCATTTTGGATCATCTCGAAGTGGATTTTGTCATCCCCCGGCTCGAGTCCTTTGCCTTGGCTTCATCCGAAGAGTTAACCAAAGGCGTGCTGGTTATGGGCATTGAGCCCGAAAGCGAAAACAGGCTAACTTCGCTGAAAGGAAATGTCAACCAAGGCAGCTACTTGCAAGCAAATGATCAAGGCTTACTCGTTGGCGAAGGGCTGGCCAATTACCTGCACCTGGGAGTGAACGATACGCTTGTAATGATCAGCCAAGGCTACCACGGAATTAGTGCAGCAGGCAAATATCCCATTCGCGGAATCATCAAACATGCCTCGCCACAACTCAATAAAATGATTGTGTACATGACATTGCCCAATAGTCAGGATTTTTTTTCAACCGGAAACAGACTCACATCTTTGGTGGTCAATATTACGGATACAAACTTGCTCAACCGAAGCCTAAAACAACTGCGAGCCGATTTGAAACCACCCTACTCCATCATGAGCTGGCAGGAAATGTCGCCCGAAATGGTTCAGCAAATTGAGAGTGACCGTGCTGGAGGAATTATCATGAAAGCAGTGCTTTACATTGTCATTGGCTTTGGAATTTTGGGCACCATTATGATGATGATTGCTGAGCGCAGACGGGAGTTTGGGGTAATGATTGCCATAGGCATGCAACGCATTAAGCTAGGAGCCATTCTCTTTTACGAAACGTTATTTATTGGGATGATCGGTGCTTTATCGGGCTTACTGGTCAGTATCCCCATACTGATGATCCAAGCTCAAAATCCCATCCCTTTAACCGGGCAGGCAGCTCAAGTGATGGACGACTATGGCTTTGAACCCTACATGTTCTTCTCGCTAACACCATCGGTATTCTGGCACCAGGCCCTTACCGTTTTTATCATCACCATGGTTATTGCGATTTATCCAATTATCTCGGCAAACCGGATGAAATTAATTAACGCTTTACACGCTTAAATCAAAACCCGATGATTACCTCTGTTGCATGGCGAAATATTTGGCGAAACCCCTTACGGTCCGGAATTATCATTGCGGCCATTACCATTGGTATGTTTGCCGGGGTTTTTAGTGCCACCTTTCTAAAAGGATGGATGAATCAACGTCTGGAAGTTGGTGTTGAAACGGAAACGTCCCATATCCAAATCCATCATCCCAAATACCTTGAGAACTTTGATATCAATCAATTTATACCGAATGGAGTCGAGCTTAGCAAGCGAATTGCGTCCCAACATACCATCAATGGTGTGAGTCCTCGAATTACCATCCAATCCATGATTGCTTCTGCTGAAACCGGTACAGGTGTCAAAATCATGGGAATTGTTCCTGAAAAAGAAAAATCGGTCACCAACCTCAGTCAATTCATCAGCGAAGGAGATTACTTTGAGGGTGTGAGCCGGAACCCAATCGTTATTGGCAAAAAGCTAGCGGAGAAACTCAAAATAAAACTTCGGTCGAAAGTTGTAATCACCTTGCAGGATAGCCAAGGAAACATCACCGGCGGAGCTTTTCGGGTTTGTGGAATTTTTGATACCACCAACAGCATGTTTGAAGAAACAAACGTATTTGTTCGCTTTTCCGATCTTGCGCGCTTGAGCCAGATGCCCGACGGGGCAGTTCACGAGGTCATTGTTCATTTAAATGATCAACAATTTCTGGAGAAAACCACCAACAACCTTCAAACTAAGTACGACCAACTGGAAGTTTTGAACTGGAAAGAACTTACGCCGGAGCTGGGCTACCTCAATGAAATTGGGAACTTATACACCTACATCTTTGTCATCATCATCCTGCTAGCCCTGGGCTTTGGAATCATCAACACCATGCTCATGGTCGTCATGGAACGTGTAAAAGAAATTGGGATGCTTATGGCAATCGGGATGGGCAAAATTCGAATATTCTTGATGCTCATGCTCGAAACCACCCTCCTCACCTTAACTGGTGGAGCAATCGGTATTTTGCTGGGCCTAGGAGCCTCAAAAGCTTTGGAAGAACATGGCATTAACCTGTCAAACTATGCACAGGGTCTCGAAGACTTTGGCTATTCTTCCATTATTTTCCCGGTCATTGAACCCGAAATGGTCATTGTCATCATTATCCTCGTTATTCTCACTGGCATTATCGCCTCCATCTATCCGGCTCGAAAAGCCCTCAAATACAATCCGGCTGAAGCCATCCGGACGGAATAACATTTAAAAAGCCGCCTTTTACTGAAACGAAAAAACAATTCCAATCATGACAATCATTGAAATCAGCAAACTGGTAAAAACATACAAGGATTCAGAAATACAGGTTCATGCCGTAAATGGTGTTGATCTGACCATTGAAGAAGGAGAATTTACCGCTATCGTTGGTCCTTCCGGATCAGGCAAAACCACCCTGCTAAACATGCTTGGCGGATTGGATCAGCCCACTTCGGGCCACATCCGCATTGATCAAACCGATTTGGGAGCTTTGAAAGCCTCTCAACTCATTGATTTCAGGATGCGAAACATCGGCTTTGTTTTTCAGTCGTATAACCTGATTCCTGTCCTCACAGCTAAAGAAAATGTAGAGTTCGTCATGCAACTTCAGGGACGTTCCAAAAAAGAACGGGAAGAACGAACCATGCAACTGCTCGAAGCAGTAGGACTGAAAGGACGTGAAGATAGTCGTCCCGCCAAGCTATCCGGAGGACAGCAACAACGCGTTGCCGTTGCCCGCGCATTGGCTTCAAAACCCAAATTTGTATTGGCTGATGAACCCACTGCCAACCTCGATTCCAAATCAACAGAGAACTTGTTAAACATTATGGAAGAGCTCAATAAGAAAGAAAAAATCACGTTTATATTTAGCACACACGACCAACGGGTAGTCAACAAGGCCCATCGTGTAATTACCTTGGAAGATGGCCAAATCATTAGTGATATACAAAAGAATCCGCACCATGATTAATCAGGCAGTCATTCTATTTAACCTTTGGCTGGTTCCTGGTGCAATTTCATTTCTTCAGGCTCAAACAACAGGAGCGGAACTTAGCTATCTGACTGCTTTTGAGCAACAGGTTCTGGCAGAACTCAACAAGGTTCGAACCAACCCAAGTCAATATGCCGAAGAGTACCTGGAGCCAATGCTGACAGCCTTTGAGGGGAAGATTCTTCACCTTCCGGGTAGCGTGCCTCTTCAAACCAAGGAAGGTAAAAAGGCTTTAGTTGAGTGCATCCGCGAAATGAAAAGAACTCCAGCTCTCCCCTTGTTAACGCCTTCTGAAGGACTGAGTAAAGCAGCCAGAATACTTGTTCGAGAGCAAGCAAAAAACGGCCGGGTCGGCCATCTGGGGGCTGATGGCTCAACACCACAAGACCGAATAGAACAAGCCGGACAGTGGAAAGGGAAAATTGCTGAAAACATTGCCTATGGTGATCAGTCGCCATTTCGGGTCGTTACCAGCCTACTCATTGATGATGGTGTTCGCGATCGAAGTCATCGAAAAAATATTTTAGACCAGGAATTAAAAACAGTGGGAATTGCCTCCGGAGAACACCCTCATTATTCTCACATGGTTGTCATGGAAATGGCCAGCAGCTTTCAAACCAAAAACCAATGAAACACTTAATCTTATTCCTGATAAGTTTTGTTGTAGTCTATTCAGCTTCGGCACAAGAAAAGAACTGGGAGCTCAATGGTTATATAAAAGAACTCTTCATGTATTATCACCCCGAACAACAACTTCCGGGAACCGACACCAGAGACCTGACAACCAATACCATCCATAACCGTTTGAATTTTAAATGGTATACCTCTGATCAGGTTACGGCTGTCGTTGAAATGCGTAACAGGCTGCTAACCGGAAGTCTTATCAAAGAATTTCCCGATTATCAGGCTGTCATCGATCAAGACAATGGTTTTCTGGACCTTTCTTTTGTTCCGATTGAAGGCCAACACTGGTTTCTACACTCGGTTTTTGATCGCGCTTACCTCGACTGGACTTCCGGCAACTGGCAAGTACGGCTGGGGCGGCAACGCGTTAACTGGGGCATCAACCTGGTTTGGAATCCCAATGATGTTTTCAACTCCTTTTCCTATTTCGATTTTGACTATGAAGAACGGCCAGGAACCGATGCCATTCGTATTCAATACTACACCGGGCTGACCTCCTCGGCTGAATTGGTTTATCAATTTGGTGAAACAGCCAATGAAATGGCCTTAACTGGACTTTACCGTTTTTCTCGCTGGAGTTATGATTTCCAGTTGATGAGTGGCTGGGTTGGCCCCGACTATGTTTTTGGAGCCGGCTGGGCTGGCGACATTGAAGGAGCCGGATTCCGAGGAGAGATTACCCATTTTACACCTCGTGAAAATGACTCGACCTCCGAAAAAGCAACAGTAGCTTCCATTTCAGCAGATTATACTTTTCCGAGTTCACTTTACATTCACTCAAGTGTTCTGTACAACAGTCATGGGAAAAAAGGCAATGCCGGAGGCTTGAATCTTCTGCTTACAGATAACCTGTCTGCAAAATATTTATCTTTTGCCCAATACGCTCTGTTCGGACAATGTTCTTTCCCGGTAAATCCATTGTTTTCAACCAGCCTTTCGGGTATTGTTAATCCCAATGATGGCTCCTGGTACTTTGGCCCATCGCTAAGCTATTCGTTGCACAACAACCTGGAATTGATGACAACCGGTCAGCTCTTTTTCGGGAAAGACGGCTCTGAATACGGCGATATCGGCCAACTCTTGTTTGCCCGCCTCAAGTGGAGTTTCTAACTCAAGTTCGGAGTTTCAGGTTCCTGTTGTGTCTTTTGTTCCAAGTTGCCGGAAAACCTTGTTCAAAGTCCAAATTTTGAACTTGTTTAAAATAGTTTGAAAGAGAGGCAGAGTTCCAATTTCAAAGTTGTTGAACATCCGAGAGTCAGAACATCTAAGAATCCGAATAGCAAAATTGCCTAATTCCGATTTTCGTTCTACTTTTGTCGGTCAATTCATTACATCAGAAATTAGAAATGAAAAAGGTAGTAATAGGGCTTTCAGGTGGGGTAGATTCAAGTGTAGCAGCATACTTATTAAAACAACAAGGGTATGAGGTAATTGCCTTGTTCATGGTCAATTGGCATGATCGGACAGGCACCTTAACCAGTAGTTGTAGTTGGGAAGATGATGCCTTGATTGCCAAAATGGTAGCCCAAAAGTTAGACATGCCTTTTCATATTGTTGACTTGAGCAAGGACTACAAAAAACGCGTAGTCGATTATATGTTTGACGAATACAGCAAAGGACGCACGCCGAACCCAGATGTTCTTTGTAACCGGGAGATCAAGTTTGACATCTTCATGGATGAGTGTATGAAGTTTGGCGCTGATTACGTCGCAACTGGCCATTACTGTCAAAAAACAGAATTTGACAAAGACGGGGAAACCATTTACCAGCTGCGGGCAGGAGAAGACAACAACAAAGATCAAAGTTACTTTTTGTGCCAGCTCAATCAGGATCAACTAAGCAAAGCGCTGTTCCCCATCGGACATTTGGATAAACCTGAAGTAAGGCGAATTGCTGCCGAGCAAGAACTTCCAACAGCTACCCGCAAGGATTCGCAAGGAATTTGCTTTGTGGGGAAAGTGGATCTACCAACCTTTTTACAACAACAATTGGAACCTAAAACAGGCAATGTAATTGAAGTTCCAGCGGAATTTATGGCTAAAAAGAAAGCCGTTGAAAAAACGCCAGATAATTTTAAAAAGCTCTGCTTTGCCTATCCTTATAAACCTTGGAACGGCAAAGTAATCGGCGAACACCGCGGGGCTCATTTCTATACCGTTGGGCAGCGCAAAGGACTAAATATTGGTGGACACGAAGCCCCTTTATTTGTGTTGGGAACCGATGTAAACCGGAATATCATTTATGTTGGAGAAGGTACAGATCATCCAGGACTTTATCGTCCGGGACTTTTCATTGGCACCGAGGAGATACACTGGATTAGGAAAGACATGAAAATGGAAATTGGCGAAAGCCGCGACTACCTCGTTCGCATCCGTTACCGTCAACCTCTTGAAAAAGCAACCCTTTACCAACGAGAAGAAGGGCTCTATATTCTTTTTGAAGATGAACAACGTGGAATTACAGCCGGACAATTTGCTGCGTGGTACGATGAAAATGAACTCTTCGGATCTGGCGTAATCGCCTGATTCTATAACCAGTAGCATCTTCGTTATTGGAATACTGCGCTTTTTTTTGATAAGATTTCTGCCAGAGCTATTTGCTATCCAAAACATTTTCAAGAACTTGTATAGGATTTTTCTTGGAAAACTGAACAAAACGAGAACTTGTTTAGTTTTAGTAACAGAAAATAACCTGTAAAATCAATATTATGGCAGATCTAACAACGAACTACATGGGGCTCAAACTCAAGAACCCCTTAGTACTGGGAGCTAGCAACCTGGTAACTAAACCCGAAGTCATCAAACAACTGGAAGAGGCAGGTATTGCTGCAATTGTCTATAAATCGTTGTTTGAAGAACAAATTCAGCTGGAGTCCCTTCAGTTTGACGACGAACTTCACGAGTATGAAGAACGCCATGCAGAGATGACCAGTATTTTCCCTGATTTGGAACATGCGGGTCCCAAAGAACACCTATTCAATGTAAAAACCCTGAAAGAAAACACATCGGTACCGATCATTGCCAGCCTGAATGCGATTTATGAAATCTCTTGGGTTGAATATGCCAAAGAACTCGAGAAAGCTGGGGTTGATGCGTTGGAAATTAATCTTTATGCCACCCCAGGTTATTTTGAAATACAGGGAGCCGGCATTGAAGACAAACAGGTTCAGGTTGTCAAAAGTGTTAAAAAAGCGGTAAAAATACCCGTAAGCGTAAAGCTTAGCCCTTTCTATACCAATACGCTCAACTTCATCAAAAAGCTCGATGAAGCTGGAGCCGACGGCTATGTCCTTTTCAACCGCTTCTTTCAACCAGACATTGACATTCAGGAAGAGTTGTTTTACTATCCTTGGGATTTAACTCAGGAAAAAGACTATAAATTAGCGCTGCGTTATGCCGGCTTGCTTTACGGTAATATTGATGCCAGCATCTGTGCCAGCCGTGGAATATCAAGTTCTGAGGATGTGATCAAGATGCTTTTAGCCGGAGCTGATGTTGTTCAGGTTGTTTCGGCAATATATCGTTACCAACCAACGTTTGTAGACAAAATATTGAACGAATTGAATGGTTGGATGGATCAAAAAGGTTATAAGTCACTCGCAGACTTCAGGGGCAAATTGTCTCGCAAAAATCTCAAAGATCCCTTTGCTTATCAACGAGCTCAATACGTTGATATCTTAATGAAATCAGAAGAAGTTTTCAAAAAATACCCAATGATTTAGTGCGTATAATTTTGTAACTAAAATAACGCCGAAAAGGCTTTAGGCATCTGCTTAGAGCCTTTTTTTGTACACTCTTTCAGAAGGCTATGCCAATAACCCCCTACACAAGTTCAACCACAACATTTTTCAAGAAACGTTCTTCCAGCAAACGCACAATGCGTTTTACCACCACCTTTCGGATCTCCAAGTCCATCGATTGATCCGGATCCTGATGAGCCCAGTTTATTCGGGTTCCCACGATGATATGAATGATATCATGTTCCATTAGCAATTTAACCACCTCTTCTGGCGGACTATTGCCCAAACGGGTATCGCTGGTGTAGCTTTCCAGGATTTCCTCTACCTTCCCCATAGTCAGAATCCCTTCGGTTACCATTTCAAATCCCTCCATATCAGCAACCGGCGGAATGGCTGCCTCGTAATAACGATGCTGAATCTGTACTTCCAAATCCAACTCCCTCGCAACAATTTCAGCCGTTGTTCCTCCACAGATAATCTTCTTCCCCGGAAACTCAGTAATGCGTTTTACAAACTCAAAATCCTTGATTTTATAGAAAGGAGGTCCGGTAATGAGCATAAACTCCCGGGGCTGCCTGAAATGAATAATTCCACAGCTGGTGTCGTCTTTCAATTCAAACAAATCATTCATAGCTGCCTGGTTCAAAATTTTCTTCGACAAGCGTGTGGCTGAAATCTCATTTTCCCGGGCAATTTGATTCTGCACAAACTCACGCACCTGATCCAGCCCCCAGCCCATCGGATAACGCTTCCCTCCCAACCCGCTCTGGACAACACCATCGGTCATAAAAATAATCCGATCGCCTTTGATTGGCTTAAATTCCCGAATCCGCAATATCTTCCCAACATTTTCAGCTCCCCGGATATTGACTTCAATTTCGCGTGGTGCGAAAAAGTCTCCATTCCGAAAAATCAGTGTGGGTGGATTATCGTAATTCACAATACGAACCATCCCATCAACTTCAATTTCAATAATGGTAAAAGTGGCATAACTCTCCTTTCCATCGCGGCTGCGGGGCAAGGCACGCATAAAAATGTGAGCCGCAATATCAGGTTTGGTATGCAACGATGAGTAATTCAAAGCCATGGAGGCTGTGAGCGTTGCCAACACGTTCGCTTTCACGCCATGCCCAATTCCATCTGATAAAACCAGAATTACACGACCTTCTTCCTTAATTCGACGGGTATAAAATACATCGCCACAAACAATCTGCCCCAAGGGCATTTTCTGTTGAATATCGACATCAAAATGGTAATCAGCCATCAGTTATTGTCCTCCTCGTATTTATAGGATTGAATAATTGAATACAATAATTCCTCTGTTTGTGCTGCATTTTCACCCAGCAAGAATGCAATCTGCTGTACGGTCTCCAGGTTTTGCTTATTCACCCGTTGGGCCCGGCTAATAATCTCTTCCCGAACAAGTAAAGGAGCAGACATATCTCGAATTAAAGCGCCAACCACCCGATTTTTGTATATGGTAATCACAGAAATATGCAACAGTCTGTTTTGAATCTTCAGATCACGTTCCAACATATTTTCACCGGAAGCCATCAACGAAGCAAACATTTTAAAAACAACCTCAGGAATCAGCTCCTTTAAGTCAGCACCTTGCAATCCGGGAATTGTTTCATACAACTCTTCCATCTCCTGTCCAAAGAGCTTGGCAAACCCCTCATTCGAATCAATGACTTTAAAATCACTATCCACAATGACAATTCCAGCTCGAATTTTGTGCACCATAGCCGAAGCAATAACCGAAGCTTCTTTGGCTTTTTCCAGCTTCCGCTCTGCCTTTTTCCGATCGGTAATATCAAAGATTGAACCTACAATTCCAATGATTGTTCCTTCATCATCGCGAATAACTGCCTTGTTGAAAATCACATCATGCAAGGAACCATCAGACAGGCGAAACTTAGTTTCATAACTCTGGTCTCCCGGACTATCGAATAACTCCTGATCGCGCCGGGCATAAATTTCAGCAATTTCCAAGGGTTGTACATCAAACACCGTTTTCCCGATGATCTCTTCCTTTTTCAGACCAATAAAATTTTCATGAGCCTTATTGGTGGCTTTATATATTCCTTTTACATCGCGATAAAAAATAGGAATTGGCAAAGCATCAATAATTTTCTGATGCAACTTAGGATTTTCAATCATGTCTGAGTGAAGAGATTTGTCATCGTAAATCATCGTTTTTCTTTTTTAAGCTTAATTTTCAAAGTTACTTCCAGTCAGAAAGAATATTTTGCTTGCCTTCCCGGGCAACCATCCAAAAGGGTACACCCAGCTTCAAGTTCTCTAAATTATCATAAATATCCCTCGATTCCACCAACTAATTTAAACATTATGCCGCGAATAGGCTTATTTCAACTCAGTCTAAATTTTGATTTTCAAAGCATAATCTAACAAAAGTATGCTTGCATTTCCCAGTTTTAAATAATCTTTGTAAAAATCGTTATAAAAACATGCAGGTCAGTAAAATTTGTGAGCTTCTAGCCGCTACCATTATCTGCGGAGAAGAACATGCATCGGCAAAAATTGAACGGGGATTCAGCTCCGATTTAATGAGCGATGTGTTAACGCTTGACACCGATAACCTACTTTTAATAACAGGTCTTTGTAACCTGCAAACCATTCGGACTTCTGAAATGGCAGACATTCGGTACATCGTGTTTGTTCGCAACAAAAAAGTCACAGCGGAGATGCTGGCCTTAGCCAACGAAAATAACATGTGTCTGCTCGAATCGCCTTACACCTTGTTTAAGGCCAGTGGACTACTGTACCAAGCCGGATTAAACCCCGTGTACTAAGTTATGAATCTGGAATTTGAAATAGCAGGAGGTGATTTCACCAAAGCCGGCTACGCTTCGAGTCAGGTTAAAAAGATGCTCAAGCAGCTGGGAGTTGAAGCTCATTGCATCAAAAACATTGTTATTGCCCTCTATGAAGCTGAAGTAAACGTGGTAGCCCACGCTTATGAAGGACAGATATTGGTTCATATTGAGTCAGATAAAATCACGACCAAAATCATTGATAAAGGACCGGGAATCCCCGATATTGAACAGGCGATGCAAGAGGGGTATTCAACAGCCAGCAAAAAAGTACGCGAAATGGGTTTTGGAGCTGGAATGGGCTTACCCAATATCAAAAAAAATACCGATAAACTTCAGATCCAATCAAAGGTAGATGAAGGAACAACAGTAGAAATGGTTAACTATTTTTAATGGCACCAGCAAGAACATATCATGCACTCACCATCGACGAGGATAAATGCATTGGCTGCACCCACTGCATGAAAGCTTGTCCTACCGAAGCGATCCGTGTCATTAACGGACTGGCTGAGATCTGGAGTGCGCGGTGTGTCGACTGCGGACATTGCATGCGGGCTTGCCCCGAAAAAGCCATTTATGTAGAACAAGATGATTTACAGAATGCCAAAGCCTTTAAATACCGGGTGGTCCTGTTTCCCGCTGTAATGATTGGCCAGTTTCCGGAGAAATATACCGAAGACCAGATTTACGCGGCTCTTTTAAAAATAGGTTTCACTCATGTTTTTGAAGTTGAACAGCCCATCGGCGTGTTAAAAAGTTCGATTCGACAATATTGCCGGACAACAGAAAATATAAAACCACATATTTCAACTTTTTGCCCGGCCATTGTCCGGCTCATTCAAATTAAATATCCGTCGTTGATCGACAACATGATTCAGCGAAAAGCACCCCATGATCTGGGAGCTCATTTTGCAATCAATGAACTAAAGAAACAGGGAGCCAACGAAGATGAAATTGGCTTATTTTACGTCACTCCATGCAATGCAAAAATAACATCGGTGAAAAGTCCTGTTGGTGAAAAAGAATCAATTGTTGACGGTATCATCAACATGAATACCTTATACAATAGGGTCATGCAAGCGATTGATGACAAAGAAGTGCCAGATACCAGCAGCCAACGTCAAAACCTAACCCGA
Organism: Sunxiuqinia elliptica; assembly: GCF_900113005.1. Classification (GTDB taxonomy): domain Bacteria; phylum Bacteroidota; class Bacteroidia; order Bacteroidales; family Prolixibacteraceae; genus Sunxiuqinia; species Sunxiuqinia elliptica. The sequence continues at coordinate 57,637 of NZ_FONW01000014.1, read as the reverse complement.
GATGGGATCTTGTGGAGTTTGACTCGTGGTGAATCCGTCCACTTTGGAGAGCGAAGCATGGCCATTGATGGGATTCACAATGTCATTCGTTTTTTGGAACGACTGGAAAATGAAGAGGTTCCGGACATTGATTTTTTAGAGCTACGTGCTTGTGATCAGAGTTGTGCCGGTGGAATTATGATGACTGGAAACCGGTTTCTGACTGTTGAACGGTTGGAGTCGCGTGCCAAACGCTACCCGCCAGCCTGGAAACTGCAGCAATCTGATCCCGTAAAAAACTCAAAAGAAATTAAACAAAAATTAGTCGCTGATAAAATTGTTCCTCGCCCTGCATTCAGCTTGGATAAAGACCGGGTGCGAGCCTTGGAAAAAATGAATAAGGCTCAACGCATCATCTGCTTTTTACCAGGAATAGACTGCGGTGCTTGTGGTGCTCCAAACTGCCAGGCTTTAGCCGAAGACATGGTCAATGGCAGAGCTAAAATGTCCGACTGCATCTTCTTGCAACAAATGTGGGAAGATGAAGGCCGAATAAGCACCGACAAAGCATTCCGGAATGTCGAAAAGAAATGGGGTGAGAAACGTTTTCAGGCTGACTGTAATAAAAGAGGAAAAAGAAATGAAGGTTTCTGATTTAATTGAACAACTAAATTTGGAAGTCATTTCCGGCGAGAAAGGTCTCGATCGCGAAGTTACAGGAGCCTATGTCTCCGATCTGCTGAGTGATGTTATGGGAAATGCCCGGGAAAGCCAAATGTGGATCACCCTGCAAGTACATCAAAATGTGATGGCCATTGCCTCGTTAAAAGATTTAGCTGCCGTTATTCTCGTGAAAGGCTTACGTCCTCACGAAAGTACAATCCGGCACAGCAACGATGAGCAAATCCCCATTCTCTCAACAACTGATTCAACCTTTGAGATCAGTGGAAAGTTATTCGAACTTCTAAAAAAAGAAGGCTGTTTGGCTTAACCCTCGAAAACTAAAACGATGACAGGCTTACGAAAAAAACGCCCCAAAAGCTTGCAGAAACTACCTATTCAGGAAGACTTAACCACAAGTAACTTTAGGGTATGAAAAAATTCAGGGCTGATCTTCACGTTCATACTGTCTTATCGCCATGTGCTGACTTGGAGATGAGCCCTGATAAGATTGTGAAGCAAGCACTGAAACGGGGAATCGACATTCTTGCCATCACCGACCACAACTCAACGAAGCAATGCGAAATTGTCAAAAAACATGCAGAAGGAACCGGACTTTTAGTGGTCAATGGCTGCGAGATTAACAGTCAAGAAGAAGTACACGCCATTTGCCTGTTTGAGGACGACTATACACGAAATAAGTTTCAACACTTTCTGGACCACTACCTGCCCACAATTCCCAATCGTCCGGAATACCACGGACACCAAGTGGTGGTCGATAGAAACAATCAAATTACGGAGTACTACCCCAACTACCTCGGAAATCCATTAATGATTGACTTGGAGACCATCGAAAAGTTCACACATCAAATCAACGGACTATTTATACCCGCTCATATCGACCGGCCCATCAATAGTTTATACAGCCAGTTTGGCTACCTGGCAACCGACCTTAAAGTTGACGGCATGCAACTATCAAAATATGCCGATGAAACAAGCATTCGAAACCAATATGATATTCACTCAGACATTAGTCTGATTACCGCCTCAGACGCACATTACCTAGAGGATGTTGGTTCTTCAGCAACCTCTTTTTACCTATTTGAGCCGACATTTAATGAAATTCGGTGGGCTCTGAACCAAAAAAACGGACGTTTTGTAAAAATTGAACCATGAACGAACTAGCACTTCACCTACTCGATATCGCTCAAAATTCGATTCGGGCCAACGCCCAGCTCATTTCTATTCTAATCAAGGAAGCTCCAAACGAAGATCAACTCATTTTCAAGGTTGATGACGATGGCCATGGCATGACTTCTGAGCAACTGGAAAAAGCGACCAATCCTTTCTACACCACACAAACAACTCGTAAAGTTGGTCTGGGACTTCCATTGCTAAAATACAATGCAGAGCTAACTGGTGGAAGCTTTATGCTACATTCAGAAACCAACAAAGGCACTCACCTGCAAGCGACCTTCGGCTTTCATCACATCGATCGTCCATTTTTAGGCGACATCGCAGGAACCTTGCTCATTTTGGCTTCCAACGAAAAGCAATCGGAGCTAATCTACACTCACCAAAGTCCAAAAGGAGAATTCCTGTTCGATACCCGGGAAATAAAGCAAGAGCTGGATGGAATCCCCTTGACTACCCCCGAAGTTCGAAAATTTCTGATGGAAATGATTCAAGGGAATTTAGAACAAATTCAAATAAGCGAATAATGATAAAAATTAGATTTTAATTGTCTTATTCATCTGACATTTGAAGAAGAAGCTTATAACATCCTGATTAGAAACCTAAAAGAATCAAAAAAGATGACTAAAGTCAGATCTCTGGCCGACCTCAAAAAACTAAAAGAGGAGGTACAATCCAAAATTAAATTACGTGAAAAGGGAGACCATCCTGAAAATCTAATTCAAATCAAAGTTTCCATGGCCACCTGCGGCATTGCCTCCGGCGCTAAAGAAACGATGAATTTCATGATCGAAGAGTTAGATCATCAAGGAATCGATGCTCTGGTCACACAAACCGGATGTATGGGTTTTTGCTATGCCGAGCCCACCATTGAGTTGACCATGCCTGGCAAACAACCGGTTATCTATGGCTATGTTGACAAACAAAAAGCCCAGGAAATTATCGACAGACACATTAAGATGAATGAACTGGTGGATGGGATCATCCCAGTTAATTATAAAACCATTGACGACTAAAACCTCAAGAGAATGGCTGACTATAAAATGCACGTATTGGTTTGTGGCGGTACGGGCTGCAAAGCATCTCAAAGCGAACTAATCAAAAAGAACTTTCAAAACCAGCTCGAAGAACGAGGGCTGGATCAAGACGTTCAGGTAATTCACACCGGTTGTTTCGGGTTCTGTGAGCAAGGACCCATTGTAAAAATCCAACCCGACAACACCTTTTATGTTGGTGTCACCCCGGAAGACAGCCGTGAAATAGTGGAAGAACACCTCATCAAAGGACGTAAGGTAGAACGTTTGCTTTATACCGACCCAACCACCCTGGGACAGATCACCGAAAGTAAAAACATGGATTTTTACAAAAAGCAAGTGCGCGTTGCTTTACGAAATTGTGGTTTTATCAATCCTGAAAATATTGAAGAGTACATTGGAAACAATGGCTATGCCGCCCTTGGCAAATGTTTGGAAGAACTTAGTCCGGAACAAGCCATCCAAACCATTATCGACTCGGGCCTACGAGGCCGCGGAGGCGGTGGCTTCCCGACAGGCTTGAAATGGGACATTACCCGAAAAGTTGAGCATGAACAAAAGTATGTGGTCTGCAATGCTGATGAAGGCGACCCCGGCGCATTTATGGATCGCTCAATCCTGGAAGGAGATCCACATACCGTAATTGAAGCCATGGCTATCTGCGGCTATTGCATCGGTGCCAACAAAGGGTTGGTCTACATCCGTGCAGAGTACCCACTGGCTATTCAACGTTTAAAAACAGCCCTCAGGCAAGCACGTCAGTATGGTCTGCTTGGACAAAATATACTGGGGACAGATTTCGATTTTGATATTGAAATCAGGTATGGCGCAGGAGCTTTTGTTTGCGGAGAAGAAACAGCCCTCATTCATTCCATGGAAGGCAAACGTGGTGAGCCAACCTTCAAGCCCCCATTTCCATCGCAAGAGGGATACCTCGGCAAACCAACCAATGTCAATAATGTAGAGACGTTTGCCAATGTGCCTCCAATTATCACCAAAGGAGCAGAATGGTTTAGCAGTATTGGGACCGAGAAATCCAAAGGCACAAAAGTATTTGCCTTAGCTGGTAAGATCAATAATGTAGGTTTAATTGAAGTTCCTATGGGAACCACTTTACGAGAAGTGATTTACGATATCGGTGGTGGAATCAAAAATGGGAAAGAATTTAAGTCTGTGCAAACCGGAGGCCCTTCCGGAGGTTGCTTAACCAAGGCTTTCTTAGACACCCCTATTGATTACGACAACCTGCTTGCTGCCGGATCAATGATGGGCTCAGGAGGAATGATTGTGATGGATGAGGACGACTGCATGGTTTCCATTGCTAAGTTTTACCTCGAATTTACTCTTGATGAATCCTGCGGGAAATGCACACCTTGCCGGATCGGCAACAAACGTCTGCACGAGATTCTGGAAAAAATTACTGAGGGGAAAGGAACTCCCGAAGATCTGACTAAGCTCCGAATGCTGAGTCATGTTATTAAAGATTCATCACTCTGTGGATTGGGGCAAACCTCTCCCAACCCGGTCCTTTCAACCTTGGATAATTTCATGCACGAATACGAGGCACATATCAACGACAGCACTTGTCCTGCGGGGCAATGCAAAGCCTTGTTGCAATACATCATCGATGATGAAAAATGCACTGGTTGTACCCTATGCTTCCGAAACTGTCCTGTTGGAGCCATTTCCGGAGAAAAACGCAGCCCACACTACATTGATCAAACACTATGTATCAAGTGTGGAGCCTGCTATGAAAAGTGCAAGTTTGATGCTATTAAAATCGCTTAAAAACGGAACGTGTTATGGAAATGATCAATCTAACTATCGATAATAAGTCAATTGTTGTCAAAAAAGGAACAACAATTCTCGAAGCTGCAGCAAGTATTGGAGTCGACATCCCAACCTTGTGTCATATGCATTTACATGATATGAACATTGAAAACAAACCCGGAGGCTGCCGAGTTTGTGTTGTTGAAGTCAAAGGACGTCGCAACCTGGCCCCAGCCTGCTGCACCGAAGCTACCGAAGGAATGGAAATCAGTTCACATTCAATCCGGGCAATTAATGCACGACGCACCATTGTGGAGCTAATCCTCTCCGACCACCCTTCCGACTGCCTCGTTTGTGCGAAATCCGGCAATTGTGAATTACAGGATTTGGCTCATCATTTAGGAATCCGGGAGATTCATTACCAAGGTGAGCAATCGCACTACCGAGAAGATACCAGCCCTGCAATTATTCGGGAGATGGATAAATGCATCCTGTGCCGCCGCTGCGAAACCATGTGTAACGAGGTACAAACAGTAGGCGTGCTATCCACCATTAACCGTGGTTTTGAAGCTGTTGTTTCTCCCGCTTTTGAAATGAACCTGGACCACTCTTCGTGTACCTACTGTGGACAATGCGTTGCTGTCTGTCCAACGGGGGCACTTACCGAAGTGGACCAAACCGGAGCGGTCATCCGGGCTCTTTCAGATCCAGAAAAAACAGTTGTTGTTCAAACAGCTCCTGCTGTTCGTGCTGCTTTGGGTGAAGAGTTTGGGCTCCCCGCTGGCACACTGGTTACCGGAAAAATGGCAGCAGCCCTACGTCGCCTAGGCTTCAACTATGTTTTTGATACCGATTTCGCAGCCGATTTGACCATCATGGAAGAAGGAACAGAATTACTCGAACGGCTAAATAAATACCTGGCAGGCGATCAAAACGTAAAGCTTCCAATTTTAACATCCTGCTGTCCTGCTTGGGTCAAGTTCTTTGAACATCACTTTCCGGAACTGAAAGATATACCATCAACAGCCCGCTCACCACAGCAAATGTTTGGCTCTATCGCCAAAACCTACTTCGCTGATAAGATGCAAGTAAAACGGGAAAATTTGGTGGTTGTCTCAATCATGCCTTGTGTAGCAAAAAAATATGAAAGCAGTCGCGAAGAATTCTCCGTAGATGGTAATCCTGATGTTGATTATGCGTTAACGACTCGGGAGTTGGCTCAGCTTATCAACCTGGCCAACATTGATTTCAAATCCTTACCAGATGAGGAATTCGATCAGCCTTTGGGCGAATCAACAGGAGCTGGAGTTATCTTCGGCACCACAGGCGGTGTAATTGAAGCTGCTGTGCGTACCGCATACGAGGTACAAACCGGGAAATCGCTCGATCGGCTTGACTTTGAAGAGCTGCGAGGGATGGAAGGTTTGCGCAAAGCCACCATCGATTTCGATGGCCTCCCAATAAACATTGGAATAGCTCACGGCCTCGGTAATGCCCGGAAACTCTTGGAAGAGATCAAAAATGGAAAGAGCGAGTTTCATGCTATTGAAATCATGTCTTGCCCCGGCGGATGTATTGGAGGAGGAGGACAACCTTACCATCATGGCAATGTTGAGATCCTGAAAAAACGTCAAAAAGCGCTTTATGCAGAAGATCAAAGTAAAACGATCCGGAAGTCGCATGAGAACCCTTACATCAAAAAATTATATGAAGAATTTTTGGGAGAACCACTAAGCGACAAAGCACATCATCTATTGCACACCGAATATTTTGATCGGAGTTGATTGTCATTAATCAAGAAAGTACAGAACAAGGCAAATCAATAACAACTATTGACAGCAATTTTGACATTCACCGTAAAATAAGAACAATGCCTAAAATAAAACTTGCAGAAAAAACGATTACACAGATCAAAGAGGTCTGTGCCAAATTCAATCATGAAGAGGGAGAATTAATCAATGTCCTTCATCAAGTTCAAGGTCGGCTAGGCTATTTGCCTGCAGAAGTTCAGGAAGTCATCGCACGCGAGCTCAACATGTCGGTAGCAAAGGTATATGGTGTCGTCACCTTTTACTCATTTTTCACCATGCTGCCTCAAGGCGAGTTCCCAATTTCAATTTGTATGGGAACCGCATGCTATGTCCGGGGAGCTGAACAGGTACTTTCAGAGTTTAAGCGCCAACTCAAAATTGAAGTTGGCGAAACCTCAGCTGATGGGAAATTTTCGTTAAGCAGCCTGCGTTGTGTTGGAGCCTGCGGATTAGCTCCTGTGGTTACCGTTGGAGAGAAAGTATATGGACGGGTATCCCCACAACAAGTCAGCAAAATTATTGCTGAATATCAGGAAGGATGCCCTGCTGAGTCGAAATCGGCATAAAAAAACAAGCCCTGTTAAAACCAGGCTTTTTGATTTATTCGAAATCTTCATCTGTTTCTGCATTTTAAATGATGCTCAATCAGAAAAGTGATTATTTTTGCAAGCCAAAATCAGGCTTGTAGAAAACAGAATCAAAAAGCCTGTTTTTTTAATGCCTATTTGCAAACCGAATAAACAGATACGTGTTGTAATAGCATTAGTAAATTAATCCCTTGTTTTAGCCATGACATTAAAAGATCTTCGTACGACCAACTTACTCTTATTAGTGATCGTCATTCCACTTATATTTTACATTCTAAAGCTGCTCTCGTTCATTTTCATTCCACTTATTGCCTCTATGTTCATTGCGCTTCTGTTTTTACCACTGATGCGTTGGTTGAGCAAGCGAGGAGTTCCTAATCCGATAAGTATTTTAATCGTCATTCTTATCATCGTTGCTGGCCTAAAAGCAGGAGGAGAACTCCTACAACTAACCAGCAACGAAATCATGAACACCGATACGGAGTTCTTTACAAAAGCAGAAACGAAACTAACGCACTTACTTGTTTCCGTAGAGCAATTTTTTGGAATTGAGCGTGTACAAGGAAGTAATGCCATCAACCACTATTTCAAGCAAAATAACCTGCTGGAGAACTTTGGATCAACCTTCGACTTCATCAGCAATACCTTATCCATGACGCTAACGACAATCTTCTTTGTCATCCTCTTGTTAGCCGGATCAATCAACTTTCAGAAAATACTAAATAATACCATCTTCAAACAGCATTATTCCTCGGTAAAAATCTTTATGAAGATTGAAAAGGATATCATCAAGTTTGTCCTCGTCAAATTTGTTATCAGCTTGATGACAGGAATTGGATTTGGCTTGGCGTGTTTTGCCTTTGGAGTTAGCTTCCCTATTTTCTGGGGATTATTTGCCTTTATCATCAACTTTGTACAAATGATTGGCTCGGTAATCTCGGTTGTTTTACTTGCTCTTTTTGCTTTTGTCGAGTTAGATCCAACAGGGACCCTCCTGCTTTTTATTTTAACCATCACTGCAATTCAAGTCCTTATGGGTGGGATATTGGAACCTGTTTTTATGGGAAAAACATTTTCAATCAATGTGATCACCATCCTCGTAATGCTAATGTTATGGGGCTATATCTGGGGCGTTCCCGGACTAATCATGTCCATTCCGCTAACCGTTTTTATCCGAATTATTCTGGAGCAGTTTCCGAAAACCAGGCTTATTGCCGACTTGATTGCCGGAGAAGAACAAAGCATCAATCTGCTTTGGAAAAAGAAAAAGTAAACTACAATTCTATTTTAACAGACTCAATCGGATAGCCTAAGAATTGTTTGGCTCGTTTGTCGAAAAACGTTGCATCTTCCGTTGTTAGAAACCGATGAGTTGCATTTTTTGAACAGTTTTGATCAATCTCAGGGTGACGTTCTAAGTAATCCAGCGTTTTAGCTGCAACAAGCTCTCCTTGCTCAATAATGTGCACTTGTTTCGGAACGTATTTTTTGATGGAGTCCCGTAATAACGGATAATGGGTGCAGCCTAATATCAAACTATCAATTTCCGGATCCTTTTGAAACAATGCGTCCAAATTGGTTTGAATAAAATAATCAGCTCCGGGAGTATCAATCACATTGTTTTCAACAATTGGAACCCACATCGGGCAAGCTTCCTGAGTGGTTTGCTTTACCCGCCCAGTCGACCATTTTTCCAACTCAATCGGATAAGATTCTGAAGCAACAGTCCCGGAGGTTGCGACAACACCAACATGCCCATTCTGGGTGCTTTCAGCCACCATTTCTACACTAGGACGAATAACTCCAAGTACACGTCGATTTGGAGCAATATGAGGGAGATCGCGTTGCTGAATCGAACGAAGAGCTTTTGCAGAAGCCGTATTACACGCCAAAATTACCAAATGGCAGCCTTCATCAAAAAGCCGTTTCACCGCCTCCAAAGTGTATTCATAAACCACATCGAAGGATCTAGTTCCATACGGTGTACGGGCATTATCGCCCAGATACAAAAAATCATACTCGGGCAAGGTCTTCATCAGTTCCTTAAGAACAGTCAGACCACCATAGCCCGAGTCAAAAACTCCGATAGGTTGATTATTTACAGACATCGATAAAACTTTACGAACAAAAATAAAAAAAGCCACCTGAAATCAGGCGGCTTTTGCTTAACTATTTGTAATCTCTTATTGGATTCCCAACTTAGCTTTTACCAGTGGTAACAAATCAATACTTTGATTTGATTTGTACAACACTGCTCCTGCATCAAAAACATAAATTACGCCTTGCTCTTTGGCTACTGCTTCAATTGTTTCATTTGCTTTCGTGAAGATTGGTTGCATCAATTCTCCTTGCTTTTGTTGCAAACGCTGCTGAGCTGTTGTGTTAAAGTTTTGAATCCGTTGTTGCAAGCTCTGCAAATCTTCAACTTTTGATTGGTAAACAATCTCAGTCAATGAATCTTGCTTTTCTGAAAGTTCAGCCAACTTTGATTGATATTCCTGTTGCAATGCGCCCATTTGCTCTTCTAAACCTTTTGCCTCTTTTTCAATAGAAGCTTGAGCTGCTTTAGATTCAGGCATAGCTTGAATTAATGCATTTGAATCAATGTGCGCAAATTTTAATGTTTGAGCATTTACCATTCCTGCAGACAGAAACAAAATGGCTACTAAACAGATCTTGAAAATACTTTTCATTTGGTTATTTTTTCAGTGTTATTAGTTATTTTTCAATCTCATTATCAAACTCCTCCAAACATTGCAAAGATTCCCGTCAACTATCATTTAGTAGAAATTGAAAAACTACTTACAATCGTGTCCAGTGGATTTGAATTTTTCGTTGACAAATATAGAATATTAATTCTTATAACCAAGCTTTTCAAGCACTTGGTCACTAAGGTCATATTTAGGGTTTGTATAAAGCATTGTAAGGCTTCCGGCCTTGTCAAAAATCACCGCGTAATTCCCTTCGGTAGCTAGATCCTGGACTGCATTGAACACATCATCCTGAATCGGTTTAATCAACCCCTGACGCTTTTTAAACAAGTCTCCATCGCGTCCAAAGTACTTACGCTGTAATTCTTTATACTCCTTTTCTTTTCCAATAATTACATCCTCGCGTTTGCGTTTCATATCTTCCGACAACAGCACTGCCTCGGCCTGAAAATCCTGATACATCTGTTCAATATCAGCATGCATGGATTCCAATTCCTTTTGGTACTGTTTGGATATTTGATCCAACTGCTCTTGTGCAGCATTATATGCCGGAATATTTTCTAAAACATATTCTGTATCGATGTAAGCATACTTCTGAGCCATCGCTGCCGTTCCAAAAGCAATCAGAAAAACAAATAATAATACTTTCTTCTTCATGGCAATTTTATTTAAGTTCATACTTTCTCATTGTAAACAAATACCGAGCCAATTTGCTAACGACTAGAATTGCTGGCCAATAACAAAGTGGAATTGGCTTTTTCCAACACTGGTGTCACCATTAACGGCATCAAATCCATATCCCCAGTCGATTCCCATCAAACCAAACATCGGTAAGAAGATGCGAACACCAGCTCCTGCTGACCGTTTCAACTCAAATGGATTGTATCTTTCAAAATCATCCCATGCGTTACCAGCTTCCAGGAAGCCCAAGACATAAATTGTTGCAGAAGGTTTCAACGTTACTGGATAGCGCAACTCCATGGTCAACTTATTGTACATGTTTGACCCAGTTTGACGACTCAAGCTATAGTCTTTATAACCCCTCAACGAAATAATATCCGATCCATACAAGTTATATCCAGACATTCCAGATCCACCTACACGGAAACGTTCAAAAGGTGAGCGACGGTCTTTATCGTAATAGCCCAAAAATCCATACTCGAATTTTGTGTGCAATACTAAGTTTCTGTCCTGAGTAAGTGGCGTAAACCAAGCCCCTTTCATATTCCATTTATGGTACTCAATCCATTTGTACTTTTCTTCGCTTGACAAGTCTGGATCACCATAGTCAACATCATTAAACAAACTAAACGGAGGAGTAAATTGTAAGCTCACTGAAAACTCAGAACCACTTCTTGAGTACAAGGGGTTGTCAACCGAGTTACGTCCAAAAGCTGTTTTAAAGCTCAGGTTATTAAAACCTCCACCGCCAGATCCGTCATCATCACTCAAGAAGTAATAATAACCAGACATGTTCTGTAGTTTATAGTGCTCTAATGATAATTCATGGTAAACCGTGAAGAAGTCATCCGGCCATCTCAAACGATATCCATATCCTAATGCCAAACGAGTTGTCACCTGCACTTGATCATCTTCCGAAGTATTATCATCATTATACTGATAATAATCACCTGGATCATACGTAGGATAACCGCCGTAATAGCCAGGGTAACCGCCGCCATAATAACTTGATCCACCGTAGTAACCACCACCATAGCCACCGTAGCCACCATACCCCGGATAACCGCCATAGGCCGATCCATAAGGGCTGTAATTACTTCCATAATAGTTATTCTCAGAATAGTTAACTCGAGAGTGAGAGAACGAGAATGAGAATGAATTTGGTTTTTTACCACCAAACCAAGGCTCGACGAATGACAAGCTATAAGACTGATAAAACTTACCACTCGTTTGAGCACGCAAACTCAAGGTTTGTCCATCACCAGTAGGCAGTGGACGCCAAGCCTCTTTGTTTGGAATGTTCCGCACGGAAAAGTTTGAAAAACGCAAACCAACAGTACCTACAAACATATTGGCTCCCCAACCTCCAGATAACTCAATTTGGTCGTTAGCCTTCTCTTGCAATTCATATTTAATATCAACCGTTCCATTTTCAGGATGTGGAATTACGTTTGGATTAATCGCTTCCGGATCAAAGTGTCCCAATTGCGACAATTCACGAACAGAACGGATAATACGGGATTTACTAAACAAATCGCCAGGCAAGGTACGAAGTTCTCTTCGAGCCACATGCTCGTGAGTTTTCGTATTCCCTTCGATTAATACTTTATTGATTGTGGCTTGGTTTCCCTCGCGAATTCGCATCTCAAAGTCAATCGTATCGTTTTCAACACGAGCTTCTACTGGGTTCAAGTCGAAGAAAAGATAACCATTGTCCAGATACAGGTTACTCACCGCATCTTCATCTTCTGTCAAACGCTTATTCAATAGTTTCTGGTCAAACACATCGCCTTGCTTAACACCAAGGTAAGCATCCAAGTATTCTCCTGGGTAAATGGTATTTCCAACCCATTGAATATCTCCAAAGTAATATTTGTCCCCTTCGTCAAGCCAAATATCCAAGCGAATCAGATCTTCGTCAACCGTTGAAATACTATCTTTTACAATGGTCGCATCACGGTACCCTTTTTCATTGTACTTGTTGACCACGTTTTGCTTATCTTCTTCGTATTTCTCTTCATTGAATTTCTTGGTCAGGAAGAAGTTTTTCAGCCTCTTTTCATTGGTCTTCTTCATGGCTCTTCTCAGCATCTTCTCTTTAACTTCGGTTACACCATGAAAGACAATCTGATCAATCTTTACCTTTTCCTTCTTATCGACATAAATATCCAGGATAACACTATTTACAGACGCTGTATCATCACGTTGTACAATGTTTACATCCGTATTGAGAAAGCCTTTTTCAAGGAAAATATTCTTGATAATTCGTTCGGCATTGTTCAACTGGTTATCAGTCACCTGACTTCCTTTCAACAACAATACCTTTTCTGTAATATCGTCTTTTTCCCCCTTTGATACACCGTAAAAATTCACATCGGCCAATTTAGGGCGTTCCTGAAGATAAATGTCCAGCCAAATTTTGTCCCCTTCGATTTTGCTAGCTTCAATCTTCACATCTGAAAACATCTGATGCCCCCACAATTTCTTAATTGCAGTTGTAATCTGGTCACCAGGTACAATAATTTCATCACCAACGGCAAGTCCCGAGATCTGAATCAACACATCGGTATCGAGATAACGAATACCCAACACATTGATTCCTGCAATGGTATAATTCTTTGGACTGGAGTAATAGATGGAAAAATTAGTGCTTTCGGTTACCTGTGCCTGAACACCAACACTAAAGAGTAACAGGATTAAGAAAAATTTCAGTTTACGCATTTTCTGGAATTGATTAGCTAACTAGTTGTTGACTGGTTTTACCAAACCTTCTTTCTCTGTTCTGAAAATCACAAATCGCTTCAAAAAGATTTTCCTTACGAAAATCGGGCCAAAGCACCGGAGTAAAATAAAGCTCTGCATAAGCAATCTGCCAAAGCAAGAAGTTGCTGATCCGGGTTTCGCCACTTGTTCTGATTAACAACTCTGGATCTGGTATTCCTTTTGTAGCCAGGTATTTATCAAGTAGATTATTATTTATTTCTTCGACAGTAAGTATTCCTTCCTTTACATCGGTAGCAATTTGACGAATCGCTTGGGTTATTTCCCATTTTGAGCTGTAGCTGAGAGCAAGTACCAAGGTCAGCCCAGTACTGTCTTTCAACTTATTTATCGACCAATTCAGTTTCTCCTGAACCTCTTCAGGAAGACTGGCCAAGTCTCCAATCATGGCCAACCGAACATTCTGCTCTTTTAATTTCTCCGTCTCATCAGTAATTGCCTGCACCAAAAGGCCCATTAAGGCAGTCACTTCGTCTTGTGGACGTGACCAATTTTCAGTCGAAAAAGCATATAAGGTTAGGTATTGTAGTCCAACCTCAACAGCACCTTCAACCGCAGAACGAACCGCATCAACTCCATGCTCATGGCCAAAAGCCCGTTCGTTTCCTTGCTTGGCCGCCCACCGTCCGTTACCATCCATAATGATGGCTATGTGCTTGGGAAGGTTGCTCTTTTGTATTTTTTCTTTTGCAGTCATTTGCTCTAATTAATATTTTCATATACTGGACACTCACTGTTACCGTTGAAAAAACGATAAGTCAAATGTACTCCAACATGAAGTGTAAAATCATTGTTGTGGAGAAAACTATTGTAAGTTTTCCAGCTTCCCGAAGTAGGTGTTCCATCTGCTGCAGTTGTTCCCTGCACATAATATTTCCGCGGATCATCCAAGTCATCCACTTTATCGTTGAAATACTTACGCAGAATAGCTTCCACCCCAATTCCTAAACGGCTTCCAACATTAAATTTGAATCCAAACCCGATAGGTACGTTTAATCCAACCGTTGACTTATCGGCTGGCGTCATTACCTCTCCATAAACATCTGCAGGTAATTTCAGTAACTCAGAGTCTTGCAAATAAAACAGCATTTGGCTCTGTCTCATTCTTGCAGGATCATAGGTATATGTGAACAAACTTGTTCCAATTCCCCCCAGCAGATAGGTCGTTGCTCCGTAGCGCTTACTTCCAATCAAGTACCTAAAAAAGTTAAACTCTCCCATCAATGACAGGTCGGTCATAAACTTGTTAAAGTCCCATGGATTTTCTTCATACATACCGGTAGCTCCAATGGTTCCCAGCATCGCACTGGTACGCAAGCTTACCCGCGAGTTAAAGTTGTACCTTAGAAACAGTCCTACATTCGGATTCAAAGAACTTGCCATGTCAACGTCTGTCATATCGCCAGTATAGCTACCAACGCCACCCCAAATACCCAAATCTGCTGTTCGCTGAGCAGATACTGAACTAAAAATGAGGATGCTAAAAATGATTACAAAAAATCTTTTCATCGACTATCTTTTTCATTGAAAGGTTGATAATAAAAAGACAGTATGGTAAAACATTCTGGCATTCAATAACAACATTAAAACATAATTCCTTTCAAGAGCTACAAAAGTAATATAATTCTCAAAACATCTTACCGACTGCCTATTATAAAACCGAAATAGAGGTTAAAAATTGTTAAGCTAAATCGTTAATTTCTCTTGTCTGCTCCCCACATCAGTTTGTTACGAAGAGTACTAAAGAATCCATGTCCCGGAAGTTTTAATGTTTTAACATGAAAGTCGGCTTTACCGATACGAAGTTCACCCGGAAAATCAATTGCTTCGGAGCGCGAATCCAACGAAGTCAGAAACTGGTGTCCGCGTCCTTCAACCTGTAACCGTAAAGAGACATTATCAGGCACAACAATTGGACGAACAGTAAGGTTATGTGGTGCGATTGGAGTAATGACTAAACTATTGGAATCTGGTGTAAGAATTGGGCCGCCAACACTCAACGAATAGGCTGTTGAGCCTGTTGGTGTTGCAATAATCAAACCATCAGCCCAATAAGTACTTAAGTATTCCTCATTCAAATAAGTGTGAATACTAATCATCGAAGAGGTGTCCAATTTGGTCACGGCAATTTCGTTCACGGCGTAATTAAAATCACCAAATAAATGACCAGCCTCCTGCAAACGAAGGACTGAGCGCTCTTCAATCTCATAATTTCCATCCCAAATATGATCGATTGCTTCGTGCATATCATCACGAGATATGTCGGATAAAAAACCAAGACGTCCCAAGTTTAAGCCAATAGCCGGAATCGATTTATTCTTGATGGTCAAAACAGACTGTAAAAATGTTCCATCGCCCCCAATACTCACTAAAAAAGCAACATCGTCAGGCAGGTCTTGCCCCGATTTGAATAAACCTGCAATGTGCGGTTGCACATGACATTGATTTTTTACAAAATCGAAAAAAGGCTCATACATATAAACCTCTATCTTTCGTTCTTTCAGTAAGCTAAATAATTTGGCCAGGTCAGGCGTAAATGCAGTGTCTGTATTGATTCCAAAAATTGCAACTATCATAGCTTTGCTTGCGCTAAATATTCATATACTTTAATAACTGATTAAACCGGTCGTCATACATGTTATTAAGGATAGCCTCGTCCATAAAGACTGACCGAATTGAGTAATCATATCGTACAAAGGTTTGAATAATTGGTGAAAGATCAACCTGATTAATCTTTAAAGTTATCAGTAATTCTTTTGAGTCATCTTCCCGATAGGTATACATGCTTAGAATTTTAGCATCATTACCTTCAACAATTTGAGCAATTTGAGACAAGGAATAGTCCAAGGGGGTTAACTCCAATACAATAATACCGCCGGGTTCATGAACCGCCACCAAATCGGCAAAGGTTCGCGATAAGTCCATCACAGAAATAACGCCCTGATAATTGTGCTTCAGGTCAAGTACCGGAACCAAACTCAACTTCAATTCAGACATTAAAGAAGCGACTTCGTAAATGTGCTGATTGGTATGTACATGTGGGCGCACCAGATTCTCACGACAGTCATCCATCTTCTTTTCAATCAGGTTCAGGTCATAAATCGCCTTATCCGAAATCAGTCCTAAGTATTGATGACCATCCACAATCGGAAGATGGGTAATCCGGAAAATCTCCATCCAATTCAGCGCTTTTTGTCCATCATCGCTAAGTCTTAAAGGAGGAATCACCTCTGATATGAGTTGTTTTGCAATCAATTTTTTTTATTTGTTTCGATTCTATGTTGTAACTTGCAGCCCTCTATTAAAAATATTATGACAAGACTTAGTGTAAATATAAACAAAATAGCAACATTAAGAAATTCAAGAGGCGGTCATATGCCTAGTGTTCTCGATGCTGCAATCAACTGCCAAAAATTTGGTGCTGAAGGAATTACCGTACATCCACGCCCCGATGAACGACACATCACCCGACAAGATGTTTACGACATCAAGCCTCACATTTCCACCGAGTTTAACATCGAAGGTTACCCTAGTGAGGCATTTATCCAATTGGTCTTGGATGTCAAAGCTGACCAAGTCACTTTAGTACCAGACCAACCGGGGCAATTAACCTCAGACCATGGCTGGGACACCATTACCAATCATGACTTTTTAGTTGACGTCATCGGTCGGTTTAAAGCAGCGGGAATACGCACTTCCATTTTTGTCGATCCTGATCTCAAACAGATTGAAGGCGCATCCCGAGTTGGAACCGACCGCATTGAACTATACACCGAACCTTATGCTACCCTTTACCCTATTGATGCAGACAAGGCGGTTGAACCTTTCGTTAAGGCAGCCGAGCTAGCTCATGAGTTTAATCTTGGGATTAATGCAGGCCATGATTTGAGCTTGAAAAATCTGAAGTTTTTGATTGACAAAATTCCTTATATCGATGAAGTCTCTATTGGTCACGCACTCATTGCCGATGCCTTGTATTTAGGCTTACGAAACACCATTCACGAATACCTTGATTGCATCAGGCCCTAAACAAAACGGCGGCACTTGAGTTATTTGTATAGACCAATCAAAGCTCGTAGCTAATCCCTAAACTGACAACTAAAAAAGATTAGTTATGCAATTATTTTTTCGGGAAGAAGGAAAGTCCAATTCTCAAACCATTGTCATTGTGCATGGTTTGTATGGGTCGTCGGACAATTGGCTAACCGTGGGAAAAAAGCTTGGCTTAAACTACCATGTTTACCTGATCGATCAACGAAATCATGGACGTTCGCCCAATGCAGACAGCCATACTTACGAGAATATGACCGAAGATTTGGCTGCTTTTTTTGAAGAGCACCAAATTGAAAAGGCAACCGTTATTGGCCACAGCATGGGAGGTAAAACGGCGATGTTCTTTGCGGCAGAATATCCGGAGAAAGTTGAAAAATTGATCGTCGCCGATATTGCCCCAAAAAACTACCTGGACCTTCAAGAGAAAAGCCAGTACTATTTGCATCAGCACATCCTGGAATCATTAAAAGAAGTCAGACAACAACAATACGAAAGCCGAGAGGAGATTGCCGATTTTCTACGTCTTAAACTAGACAACGAAAGCCTGGTGTTGTTTCTGTTAAAGAATGTGTACCGCAACAAAGAGACACACAAGTTTGACTGCCGCATCAATGTCGATGTTTTGTACGACTACCTTGACGAAGTAATCAGTGGCGTGAATTATCGCTGGTTTGAAGATCGGATGCCAATTCTGAACTACCCGGTTTTGTTTATCAAAGGCGAAAAGTCACCGTATATCTCAGATGAAGATGAACAGCGAATCCGGGAAATTTACCCAGAGGTTCAATTCGAAAATATTCCAAATGCTGGCCATTGGCTACATGCCGAACAGCCACAACTTTTTATGGAAGCTTTAGAGCGGTTTATCTAGATACCGCTCTGGCTTTATGCCAGCACTCTACTCCTTCCCTATTTCATTAAGAATTACAGAAACAAGATCTTTAGCGACTTACATCTTTTCAACCGTCATCCAAATCATGGCTGAGCTGTCGCAAATTCCCTTTTCTTTCGTCGTAATAACACTGTCTATTTCTCTGACAATCGCCTTAACTTTATCCTAGCAAACAAATAGGATAATAACATATTAATATCCAGCATCATGAAAAACTCAGAGAAAATACAAATTACGGTAAAGACCACTATTCAAGCACCGATAGAAAAAGTATGGGAACGCTGGACCAATCCAGCTCACCTGGTTTTTTGGAACAGCGCTTCGGATGATTGGCACTCGCCACGAGCTGAAAACGACCTACGCGTTAACGGAAAGTTCAACACGCGCATGGAAGCCAAAGACGGAAGTACCGGTTTTGATTTTGAAGGAACTTATACTAAGGTTGAACCATTAAGCCGAATTGATTACCAATTAACGGATGGACGGCAAGTCAAAATCAGTTTTCAAAAGCAAGATGGTTACACGCAACTAACCGAAACTTTTGATGCGGAAGATCTCCATCCCATAGGAATGCAGCAAGCTGGCTGGCAAGCTATTTTAGATCGATTTAAATCCTACTCCGAACAATTACAACAAGATAGCCGGCTTCATTTTGAAATCTTAATTGACGCAAAAGTAGACAAGGTTTATCAAACCATGCTTTCATCCAAACACTATACTGAATGGACTTCAGCTTTCGACCCCACCTCTCACTTTCAAGGCTCGTGGGCTAAAGGAGAAGAAATCAGATTTATTGGAACCGACCACAATGGCAACGAGGGCGGTATTATCTGCACCATTCAAGAAAACATTCCCAATCAGCTGGTCAATATCCAATACCAGGCTCTCATCCAAAAAGGGCAAGCAATAAGCACTGGCCCCGAAGCTGAGAAGTGGATTGGAAGAACGGAAACCTACACCTTCAAATCACAAAAGGACAAGACACTGCTTCTGGTGGATACCGACTCCACCAAAGAATTCAATGATTTTTTCCAAACAACCTGGCCTCAAGCTTTGAAAAAGCTAAAAGCAATATGTGAACAGAAATAATGAACCTTAAAATTAAAAACAATGGCAACAGTAAGCACTTATCTGAATTTTGATCGCAACACAGAAGAAGCTTTCAACTATTACAAATCTGTTTTTGGAACGGAATTTTCACAAGATGGTATCATCGCTCGTTTCAAAGATATTCCTCCTCAGGAAGGCATGCCTCCTATTCCTGAGGAAGATCAAAACCTCGTTATGCATGTCGCACTTCCAATTTTAGGAGGACACATTCTTATGGGAACGGATGCACCGGAATGCATGGACTTCAAAATCAGTCCGGGAAATACTGTGTACATCAACCTGCAACCAGACACACGACAGGAAACGAGACGCTTGTTCAAAGCCTTGTCTGAAGGCGGCACTGTTGAACAAGAACTACAAGAAATGTTTTGGGGCGACTACTACGGAAGTTGTAAGGACAAATTTGGTATTCAATGGATGCTGAATTGCTCCGAGAAATAGAATTGATTTCTCTATGGAAATGAAGTAAAATCCTACTTCATTTCCTTGCTACATTTTCCACGTCAGCTGTCAACCTTCATCTGAAGAAGAAGTTGCAAACCAACAGCGATTATACTTTTCTGTCATTCGTTTTAAGAAGATGCGCTGTGCAGGCCGGATTTGTTTCCATTGAAAACGCCATTCCCAGTTTCCGTGAGCTACTCCCGGAACATTCATTCTGCCCTTACTATCTAACCGGAGCACATCCTGCATAGGCATAATGGCCGTTCGGGCAACCGAAGCCCAAGCACTTTCGACAACCGGAACAAAAGCTCTGGAGTGATTGTGCCCAAAATATTTTTTCAAATTCCGCTGCTCAACTTTTGTTGCTGATTTTAGCCACCCAAGCGTTGTGTCATTATCATGGGTTCCTGTGTAAACCACAAAATTGGATTCATAGTTGTGTGGCAAATGCTCATTCTCAGCATCCGATGCAAATGCAAACTGCATCACTTTCATCCCCGGTAAATCAAAAGCTTTTCGTAGCTGCTCCACCTCCGGAGTAATGATTCCTAAATCTTCAGCAACCACCGGCAGTTCCCCAATTTGAGACCTCAGGAGTTTCAGCAGCTCCATCCCTTTGGCCGGCCACCACTCCCCGTTCTCAGCTGTTTCCTCAGCTGCATCAACGGCCCAGAATGATTCCAACCCCCGGAAATGATCAATCCGAATCAAGTCAAACATATTCAGGCAAAAATGCAAACGAGCAATCCACCAATCGTACTTCCGCTCTGCCAATTGCTCCCAATCAAAAACCGGACAGCCCCACAGCTGACCAGTTTCGCTGAAATAGTCAGGCGGCACACCTCCCACGTGAGTAGGCTCTCCCTCTTCATTCAATACAAACAAATCCTGATTAGCCCAAACATCAGCACTATCTAAAGCGACATACAAAGGCAAATCTCCAAAAAGCTGAACTCCCCCGGCATTCGCATAACTCTTCAATTCAAACCATTGCTTAAAAAAGATGAACTGCACAAAACGATGATAATTAATCACCTCCGAGTATTCGTGATGAGCTACATCCAACACATGGGAATCTCGCTTTTTATAACCGTCCTCCCATTCATTCCAAGCGGCTTCCGGTTGCTCATCTTTCAGGGCCTGAAACAAAGCATAATCATTCAACCACCAAGCGTGCTCCCCCAAGAAAGTGTAATAATCATCTTTAAACAGATCGAAAGATTTTTTGAAACGCTGATAGGCCTTTTCCAACAAGTTTCTTTTTTCAGGGATCAAGCGCTCAAAAGCAACCTTCTTTGCCGGAAAATCAAGCAATACCTCCAACTCCGCACGCTCCAAAAGCTTGTCGCTAACCAAAAGTTCCAAATCAATCAATAGCTCGCTTCCTGCAAAAGCGGAGTAACTCTGGTAGGGAGAATTCCCAAAACCAACCGGCCCCAAGGGCAATATTTGCCATACCTTCTGTCCACTTTCAATCAAAAAATCGACAAAAGCATAAGCATCTTTACCTAAGGTTCCAATGCCATATTGGCCCGGCAAAGAACTTACATGCAATAATAATCCGCTATTTCTTGTCATCAGTCAAAAAATGAGCTCGGAAGGTATCCAAATGCAAAGCTGTTTCCCGAACCAAACGTTGCACCTCTAAACCATGGTTTAAGTCAGGGACATAAGCTTTTTCGTCCTTGCCATCTAAAAACAAGTAATGCGCATGAACCATCGAACGCAACCAGCCCGGAGGTACATGTCCGGAAGGGAAGCTACTTATCGGCGTATAATTGCTACCAACAGGTTGAGTAGTCCACTGCCCCGTTTCTTCAAGAAAATATTCAAACGATTCAGCCCGGTGTGAACTGTAGCGCAAGGTTCCTTTTTCAGCATAAATCTCAAGATGCACCAAATCTCCTGTTCCAGAACTAATCCGGCTGGCAGAAAGTGTTCCTACAGCTTTGCTGTCAGTATCCAACAGCGAAATCAGTGAGAAAAGATCAGAATCAGCAGGAACATCATTGAAGTCTCCTCCCTGCAACGCGTTGGTTATTTTGAGCTCATCGCCCAAAAAACTCACCAATAAACTAATCCCATGCGAACCTAAATCAGCCATGGCTCCGCCATCAGGAGCTGGTGTTAAACGTGTCTGACGTTTATCGCGGTAGCTTTGCTGTAAATAATCGCCATGATAATACTTCAAGTCAAAATGAATCGGTTTTCCCAGTTTGCCTGATTTCCAAAAATCAATGGCCTCGCGCACTGATGACGTTTGTAAATACTGAAAACCAACCTGCACTTCCTTTCCTTCCAACGAAATGGCAGCCAGATCCTTTTCTTCCTGTAAACTGGAGCAAACCGGCTTCTCCAGGTAAATTCGTTTTACATTCGGCATCGCAGCAACTGCCTTAAAGTGATCGGCATGTACTTTGTTCGGACCCAAAATAAAAACGGTATCCAATGCCTCGTTGGCAATAAACGCTTCAAAATTTTGGGACTGCCGAAACCCATAACTTTTGGCAAACTCGTTCCGACTTGATTCCCGTTGAGAGCATACTGATTCGAAAATAATCTCAGGCGTATCAGCATAAAAATAACGCAATGAGTTCAAGGCATAAGCATGAGCCTTGGCAATTCCTCCAGCACCTAAAAAACCTATTTTGACTGTAGACATAATTCTTCTTTTTTGATTCGAAATCTCAAAAATAAAGCTTTTCTTCTGATCCTATTGACTTTCTGTATTAAATCGTGAACGAAGTTTGCACCTTCAAATTTGATAAACTAAAGCGACTGTTCTCCTGCCAATCTCTTCCCTGCACTTCACCCTTTGCACTCGACTATTTATTCTTTGCCTGAAAAAACAAAACTCATTACCAAAATTTCAAGCGAAAACGTACCTTTGCCGATATTATAAAAATGAAACAATGGCAGCAATTGGTTTGATTAACGAGCTTGAAGTAGTTAAAGAAGTAGACTTTGGGATTTACCTTGACGGAGGTCCTCATGGCGAGATTTTAATGCCTAAACGGTATGTTCCCGAAGGCACCAAGCCCGGAGATCAACTTTCTGTTTTTATCTACCTTGATTCAGAAGATCGCCTGATAGCCACCTCTGAAACACCCAAAGCAATGGTTGGCGATTTTGCGCTCTTAAAAGTTGTTTCAGTTACGCCAGTGGGAGCTTTCCTCGATTGGGGTTTGCCTAAAGACTTGTTAGTCCCTTTTCGTGAGCAACATCAACGCATGGAGGCAGGACGTTCTTACCTGGTTTATGTGTATCTTGATGATGAAAGCCAACGCATTGTCGCCACCTCAAAGTTAGATAAATGTGTTGACAACGTCCCGGTTGATTATGAAATTGGCGAAGAAGTAGACTTACTCATAGCCGGACAAACCGACTTAGGTTTTAAAGCGATCATTGACAACAGCCACTGGGGAATGCTATACAAAAACGAAGTTTTCCAACCACTGAAAGTTGGGCAAAAACTCAAGGGTTTCATTAAAAATATCCGCGAAGACGAAAAAGTCGATCTGGCTTTGCAAAAAGAAGGCTACGAAAAAATCGACACTATTTCTCAGGACATTTTAAACAAGCTGGCTGCTCACGATGGTTTTCTACCTCTAACAGATAAAAGTTCACCTGAATTAATTCAGGAAACATTCAAGATTAGCAAAAAGAATTTCAAGAAAGCGATTGGATCATTATACAAACACCGGCTGATCAAACTAGAGGAGAATGGCATAAGAATGCTTTAACCCAAAAACAGGAAAATTCACTTCTCCCTGGAAAGGGAGATTTTCCAATTATTCATTAATTTTGTCTGCCAGCGAAAAATACTGCTTCAGTCAAGACTGAATCTTACAGCCGTTTGTTCATCAAAAATGTTCCAAAGAAAAAGTTACATAGAAAAAGCTATTTCCCAATTGAATAACCCCAAGGAGTTACAGGAGTCTCCATTAAAAAATTTAGACGAATGAAACTTTGTATTGCCGAGAAACCAAGTGTTGCCAAAGAAATTGCACAAATTATTGGAGCCAAAAGTCGGCGTGATGGTTATTTTGAAGGAAATGGCTATCAGGTGAGTTGGACTTTCGGGCACTTGTGCACTTTAAAAGAACCTCATGACTATACCGCTCGCTGGAAATACTGGAACATTAACGAGCTTCCAATGATCCCAACCCGTTTTGGCATCAAAGTGATCGATGACGAAGGTGTCCAAAAGCAATTCTCTACTTTGGAAAGCCTGATTCAAAAAGCAGATGCCATCATCAACTGCGGTGATGCTGGTCAGGAAGGAGAGCTAATTCAGCGATGGGTGTTAACCAAAGCACGCAATCAAGCTCCGGTAAAGCGCTTGTGGATCTCCTCGCTAACCGAAGAGGCCATACGAGAAGGCTTTGACAAGTTGATGGAAAGCTCCGAATTTGACAAGCTGTACGAAGCAGGAAGCGCCCGGGCAATTGGCGATTGGCTTTTGGGCATGAATGCCACCCGCTTGTACACCCTGAAATTTGGGCAGAACAAACAGGTACTTTCCATTGGACGAGTGCAAACTCCTACCCTTGCCCTAATTGTTAATCGGCAGCTCGAGATTGAAAACTTTAAACCAGAGCCATTTTGGGAAATAAAAACGATTTATCGCGAAGCTACTTTTTCAAGCACTTCCGGGCGATTTATGGAAAAAGAAAAGGCTGCAAAAGTGCTCCTTGAAATTTCGGACAAGGAGCTATTCATCGATAAAATTGGCAAAAGAAACAGCAAGGAGCATCCGCCTCGCCTTTTCGACCTAACTTCCTTGCAGGTTGAATGCAACCGAAAATTCAACCTGAGTGCTGATGAAACACTACGCACCATTCAATCGCTTTATGAGAAGAAAGTAACCACCTACCCACGTGTGGACACCACTTTCCTATCTGATGATATTTACAAGAAAGTGCCGACAACACTCAAGAACTTAAAAGGCTACGAAGAATTAACCCAACCAATACTTGCCGCAGGAAAAATTAGAAAGTCAAAAAAAGTATTCGATAATAAGAAGATTACCGATCACCATGCCATTATTCCTACAGGAGTTAGTCGCATTGACCTTTCTGATGCCGAACGCAAGGTGTATGATCTGGTTACAAAACGCTTCATCGCTGCATTTTATCCGGATTGTGAAATTGCCAACACCACCGTTGAAGCGCATGTAGAACAACATCAATTTAAAGCTACTGGCAAGCAAATCCTGAAACCAGGTTGGCGAGTCGTTTTTCAGAATGACAAAAAAGGAGCTCAGTCGGAAGATAATATTCTACCTCCATTCACCCAAGGAGAACACGGACCTCATCAACCTGATTTGCAGGAAAAGCAAACGCAACCTCCTAATTATTATACCGAAGCAACTTTACTGCGAGCAATGGAAACAGCCGGAAAGAACATGGATGATGACGAGCTTCGGGAACTGATGAAGGAAAATGGAATCGGACGTCCTTCAACCCGAGCCAACATTATTGAAACACTCTTTCGCCGGCGCTATATTCGCAAAGAGCGTAAGCGCCTTGTTGCTACGCCAACCGGTGTTGATTTAATCAATACCATCGAAAACGACCTACTTAAGTCGGCTGAATTAACCGGACAATGGGAACGAAAGCTTCGCCAAATAGAATCTGGAGAGTTGGAGATTGCGCAATTTATGGCCGACCTAAAAAACATGGTAACAGAAGTGATTTGGCAGGTAAAAAATTCCCGTAAAAAGGAAATTACCATTCTTGAAGATGAAGCAAGCAAGGCCAAAGAAAAAACAAAGGCAAAAGGCGAAAAGAAAGCATCAAGCAAGCCAGCCAAAGATTTGCTTTGTCCGCGTTGCCAAAAAGGGAAACTAATAAAAGGAAAATCAGCTTGGGGATGCTCTGAGTGGAACAATGGTTGCCACTTTAAGATTCCCTTTAAATGGTTTGACAAAAAACTTACCGACAAACAAATAGAAGCTTTGGCAAGCAAAGGGAAAACCCCTTTAATCAAAGGCTTTACCTACGAAGGCTTAAAAATTGATGGAAGATTGCTCCTTCAAGAAGATCAAGACATCAAACTACACCCTCAGCTAAAAGAAGATCCAGTTTGCCCAAAATGCAATGAGGGAAAAATACTTAAAGGCAAAACAGCTTGGGGATGCTCTAACTTCAAATCGGGCTGCAACTTCCGACTCCCTTTTGAGCTTTAGCTTTTTATTAGGGTAATTTTGATTTATCTTTCGCAAATAAACAATCGAATCTGATATTTCATCACAAAACAAAAATATCAAATTAACCTGCCACGCCTTCAATCTGACCAACTAACACTCTACCAGTCAATTAAAACTAGCAAAAACACACGACACCTCTGCATTAAAGTTCCGACAAACAATATTTTTTTGATCTTTGTAATACAATCTTGCAACCCTGCAATTTTTTGCTTGTCATTATTAGCGAAAACAGAATAGAAATTGGGCAAAGCGGCATTCATACATCAACACCTGATCGAAGACTGTAAGCGTGGTATAGACCATGCTCGGTTTGAGATTTATCAGCTGTATTCCAAAGCGATGTTCAACGTGTGCTACCGTATGCTGAACAGTCGTGAGGATGCCGAAGATATGCTGCAGGAGATTTTTCTCCAAGCATTCACCAAGCTCGATAGTTTTCGCTACGAATCCAGTTTTGGAACCTGGCTAAAAACAATTGCCGTTCGAAGCTGTATCAATGCCATAAACAAGCGAAAGCTCGACTTGGTGTATTGTGATGAAGTATACGATCAAAAGCCACCGGAAGAAGAACCGGATGCCGCAACGCTCACGACCGACAACGTCCTCAAAGCCATGGAGGAGTTACCTGAAGGTGGCAGGATCGTTTTCTCTCTTTACCTGCTCGAAGGCTATGACCACGGTGAAATTGCTCAGATTCTGGGCATCACCGAGTCAACTTCGAAATCGCAATATATGCGAGCTAAACGCAGGGTACAGGAATTATTGAAAAATCAGCATTTAAGCTGATTACAACTAAATGAATTAAGTTTTTCTCAGATGAAAGAAGATCGTTTTGAAAAATTTGTAAAAGACAACCGCGATGACTTTGATGTGCATAGTCCATCACCAGAAGTCTGGGATAAGCTAAACAAGCAACTACAGGTCGAAAGTAGCAAAAAGCCTAAAAAGAGCCGTCACTGGCTGAATATAGCTGCAATGATTGCACTGATCATTGCAGGATCTGGCGTTGTTGTAACCAACCTCGTTCTTCCTAAAAATAAACTACAAATAGCCCAGGAAATGGATCCTGAACTTAGAGAGTTAATCGAAGCTGAAGCTTATTATGCCCATCAGGTCAATGGTAAAATGAAAGAAATACGCCGTTGTTACCAACTAATTCCTGAGCTTCAAATGGAAGTGGAGAACGACTTACAAGAATTGGAAAGTATGTACAATTCGCTAAAAACAGACTTGAAAGAAAATATTTCAAATAAAGAAGTGATTGAAGCCATGATTGAAAACAACCGTTTCCGAATGAAATTGGTTGATGATGTTTTGGCACAGATTAATTGCTAAAAGTTACCAGACATGATAAAATTTAGTCGCCAACTATTGAGTCTTTTGTTATTTCTAACTGTCGTTGTTGCCGCCCAAGCTCAATACACAGAAACAAAAGAATTTCAAAAACGCTTTGCTGTAGAACCTGAAACAGCTATTGAAATATCCAACAAATACGGAAAGGTGGAACTGGTAACCTGGGATAAAGACTCTGTGTTGTTTGATATACGCATGAAGGTAGAAGAACGAAAAATGAATCGGCTCGACAGAACACTAAACAACATCGACTTCGATTTCACCAGCAGTTCGCATTACCTGATAGCCCGCACCATTGTAGACAAGAACAAGAGCCAACTGGAAGCTGAGTTTCAGCGCTTTAAAGAAACACTACTGCAAGCAGATGGCACCATTGAGATTGACTATAAAGTTTGGGTACCAGCCAGTAATTCCTTAAAAGTCGAGAATAAGTTTGGCGACATTTATATCGACGACTATAACGGACCAATTACCATTGGGCTCAGTAACGGCAAACTGAAAGCACACGACTTAACCAACCAAGCAACAATCAAGCTAAACTTCGCCGATGCCTCCATCAATTCGATGAAAAAAGGGCGTATTTTTACGAATTACAGCGATTTCTACCTCAAAAAGGCTGACGATATACGGATATCCAGTAAATCCTCTGAAATCGAAATTATCGAGTCTAAATCGCTCACCATTGATTCCCGACGAGATAAGTTCAGGTTACGCGAATCTGAGCAGGTTGAAGCCGATGCCAGCTTCACTTCTTTCCGACTGAACAA
Organism: Sunxiuqinia elliptica; assembly: GCF_900113005.1. Taxonomy (GTDB): domain Bacteria; phylum Bacteroidota; class Bacteroidia; order Bacteroidales; family Prolixibacteraceae; genus Sunxiuqinia; species Sunxiuqinia elliptica. The sequence goes on along the minus strand of NZ_FONW01000014.1, from coordinate 29,599 downwards.
GCTCATTGACCGGGGAACTTTTCGATTTGCCTACGGAGACTTGGAACTAGAACAAATCGCTCCCGACTTTTCTGATTTATATATTCAATCGCGAACAACTGACGTCAGTCTCTTCTTTTCTCCCGAGGCCAAATTCAACTTCGAATTAACCGAAAGCAAAGTTGATGTTACCTTCGGCCGAGAGTTAAAACAAACCGATAAGGAAGTAATAGACTCTAAAAACAGTAGTAATCGCATTAAAGGTTATTTCAAACAAGAAACCGATAAAAAACACAAAGTACAGATCAACGCGACTGCAGGTAGTATACGGATTTTCAGCAACTAATAAAAATTTGAATATTTTTTTCGGCTGATTGCAACCTCTTTTATAAAAGCCTGTCCATTATAACAGAAACAGACAACAAGCTTTTAACATTCAGAAAACAGAACATTATGGAAACAATGAAAACTTCCAGAGTAACTTTGTTATTATTGGCTGTAGCTCTTATGCTCAGTTCGTGCCTCGAAGACCTTTCCATTCACGGAAATGGAAGGCTTGCAACCGAAGATCGATGGGTTGCTCCGTTCAATAAAGTAAAAGTAACCGGAGAATACAACGTCTTCATCGTTCCTGGAGATGAGTACACGGTAGAAGTAACTGCCGAGTCAAATCTACTAGGGCATATCGTCACAGACCGAGATGGTGACAAACTCAAAATCAGAACGCGAGGTATCAATAACCTGCACCACACAATTCCAATTGAGATCTACATTACCACTCCGCATCTAAACCAAGTCAGCCTTAGTGGTCCAGGACTTATTCAAACCGAAAATTTTACAACCAACAAATTCGAAGTCTTCTTATCCGGTTCGGGTTTAATTGAATCCAATGTTGATACAAACGAACTCGAAGCCAACCTGTCCGGTTCCGGAGAAATAAGGCTTTCTGGTTTCTGCAAACACTCTGATTTACTTATTAGTGGCTCTGGAAAAATCCAATCGTATGGTATGGAACAAGAAAGCTGCCATGCGACCATTTCCGGAAGTGGGGACATCCTTGTCAATGCAAGCGACTGGATTGAAGCCAGAATATCTGGCAGCGGAGACCTGCTTTTTATCAACTGGCCCGAAATCAGCAGCAATATTTCCGGTTCAGGCAAAGTCATTAACGACAATTAAATATTCCAAGAATAGATATAAAGCCTAATCACAGAATAAATAGCGATGAAACGACTACTATTAATTTTAATAATTATTTTTTCCGCACAACTAGGCTTTGCTCAACAATATGAGCAAGCAATTGGTATTCGAGGAGGTCGATCTTCCGGCTTCGAATATCGTGCCTATGCCAACGAAGCACTTTCATACAAAGTACTGTTAAGCACCCGAAAAAGAGGGCTACAACTTACCGGCATGAAAGAATTTCATCAGCATGGCTTATTTGACTTCTCCGATCAATTGGTTTTCATCTATGGCTTTGGAGCACATCTTGGATTTGAGAAGTGGAATGCCTACGATCCAAATGATGAATTCTACCAACCTTACAATTACGAATCGCGTACGGGACCAATAGCTGGACTTGATGGACTCGCTGCTGTAGAGTACACCTTAAGAGATGTGCCACTAAACTTCGGAATAGAGGCCAAACCCTATTTCAACCTCTTTGGTAAAAACTTTTTTCAGCTTTACCCATTCGACTTTGCCTTTACAATTAAATACCTTTTCTAGAAACAATTAAACAAGAGAAAATGAACAAATTTGGATTACTTATTTGCCTGCTGTTACTGGTCAGCTCGGTTGCAGCCCAATCTGAGCAATACGCCAACAACCAGGAAGAATTTAAAACCATCTTTTCCAACAAGCGATCAAACGGTGGCTATGGAGCGTTAAGTATTGCCTATTCTGAAATTGATAACAAAGACGCCATCATTGTAGGTGCCCGTGGAGGATGGATCATCAATCACTCTCTAGCCATTGGACTGGGAGGCTACGGATTTGCAAACGACATCAACTACGACAACCTTTTCAACGATAATCGGGATTACAACCTGGCTGGAGGATACGGAGGGTTATTTGTAGAGCCCATTATTGGCCCCAAACTACCCGTTCACATCTCCATTCCCATCTTATTTGGTTTTGGAGGAGTCTCCTATGTTGAACATCACAACAACTGGGACTATTGGTGGTCAACTGATGATAAAAGCGATGTTTATTTCGTCTTTGAACCAGCAATTGAACTGGAGTTTAACGTTACTCGTCATTTCCGCTTAGCAGCAACAGCAAGTTATCGTTTTACATCTGATATTGAAATGCTATATACCGACCCGGATATTCTGGAGGGCTTAACCGCAGGATTGGTATTTAAATTCGGGAAGTTCTAGTCTGTTTTACCCAAATCAGTCAGAGGTCGTCAGTAGGGCGACCTCTTTTATGCTTTCAATATTCGATATTAGCAAGCATAAAAAAGCCGGAGAAAATATTCTCCGGCTTAAATATGATTAAAGAGCAGCAAACGCTACTTTCTTTATTCGATTGTTTATTACAACTGAGGACCAGCAGCAACCAATGCTTTACCTTCTTCGTTATCAGTATATTTCTCGAAGTTTTTGATGAAGCGGCTACCCAAATCCTGAGCTTTTTCTTCCCATTCTTTAACATCAGCGTATGTATCACGTGGATCAAGAATGTTAGAATCAACTCCTGGCAATGCAGTAGGAACTTCCAAGTTGAATACAGGAACTGTTTTAGTTTCTGCTTTTTCAATTGAACCATCCAAAATTGCGTTGATGATACCACGAGTATCTTTAATTGAGATACGTTTTCCAGAACCGTTCCATCCAGTGTTTACCAAGTAAGCCTCAGCTCCGTGCTCTTCCATTTTCTTCACTAACTCAGCACCGTACTTTGTTGGGTGAAGTGTCAAGAAAGCAGCTCCGAAACATGCTGAGAAAGTTGGCTGAGGAGCAGTTACGCCACGCTCAGTTCCAGCTAATTTTGCAGTAAATCCTGAAAGGAAGTGATATTCGGTTTGCTCTGGAGTCAATTTTGAAACTGGAGGCAATACACCAAAAGCATCAGCTGAAAGGAAAATAACCTTTTTAGCGTGACCAGCTTTTGAAGGAACTGCAATGTTCTCGATGTGGTTAATTGGGTATGATACACGAGTGTTCTGAGTTACAGAACCGTCAGTGAAATCAATTTTACCATTCTCGTCAACAGTTACGTTCTCCAAAAGAGCATTACGCTTGATAGCTCCGAAAATTTCTGGCTCAGCGTCTTTGTCCAAGTTGATTGTTTTAGCGTAGCAACCACCTTCGAAGTTGAAAACACCTTCATCATCCCAACCGTGCTCATCATCACCAATTAGCTGGCGGCTTGAGTCAGTTGAAAGCGTTGTTTTTCCAGTTCCTGAAAGTCCGAAGAAAATAGCAACATCACCTTCTTTACCTACGTTAGCAGAACAGTGCATTGAAGCCATTCCTCTTAGTGGCAAATAGTAGTTCATCATTGCGAACATACCTTTTTTCATTTCACCACCATACCATGATCCACCGATCACTTGCATTTTTTCAGTCAAGTTGAAAACAGTGTAAACTTCAGAGTTCAATCCATGCTCTTCCCATTTTGGGTTGGTAGTTTTAGAACCATTCATTACAACGAAATCAGGCTCACCATAGTTTGCCAATTCTTCTTCAGTTGGACGAAGGAACATGTTTTTCACAAAGTGAGCTTGCCAAGCTACTTCCATAATGAAACGAACTTTCAAACGAGAATCTTCGTTAGCACCACAGAAAGTATCCATCACGAAAAGACGCTTACCTGAAAGTTCTTTTGTAGTTGTTGCTTTCAAGTCATTCCAAACTTCCTGAGAAATTGGCTTGTTATCGTTAGGTGACTCTGGAGATGTCCACCACATAGTGTCTTTAGTTACATCGTCTTTAACAATGTATTTGTCCTTAGGAGAACGTCCTGTAAAAACACCTGTCATTACATTGACTGCATCTAACTCAGTTAATTGACCTTTCTCGAAACCTTCCAATTCTGGACTCATTTCTTCTTCAAATAACTGTTCGTAAGATGGGTTATGTACGATTTCTTTTACATCAACAATGCCGTACTTTGATAAATCTAAATTTTTCATAATCAACAATTAAAAAATTAATATTCCAACAAAACCAATTTTTTTCTCGGCACACAAAAATAATTTTTTTTTCCGTTCCCTTTCGGCAGGTAATTTGAAATTAAGGTTATTTAGCAATGTCTTAACCAAAAAAAGGACAGCACATCTTTCAATGTGCTGTCCTGCAATACTATAGTTTAAAATAAAGGTCGAACTTAAAATGTTAAGAAATCATTAAACAGAACCATAAAAATCGCCTACGATCTTGGGTGAAATTGGCTAATTGTCGACTTCAAATAATCACGATCAAGATGAGTGTATATTTCAGTCGTCAAGATCGACTCATGTCCCAACATTTCCTGAACAGCTCTTAAGTCAGCACCACCAGAAATCAGGTGTGTGGCAAAAGAGTGACGGAACGTATGAGGACTGATTTTCTTATCCATTCCCACTTTTTGAGCCAAGTTTTTAATGATCGTAAAAATCATCACCCGGCTTAATTTTTTACCCCTACGGTTTAGGAACAAAACATTTTCAGCTTCCGGACTAATTTTTAGCGTTTTTCGGTAGCCATTCAAATACTTGTTAATCTCAACAACCGCCTTTTCACTAACCGGAACTAAACGTTCTTTTTCTGCTTTTCCTTCAACTTTAATAAAGCCTTGCTCAAAGAATAAATTAGTCACCTTCAGATTTACCAACTCAGAAACACGTAACCCACAGCTATACAATGTCTCCAACATTGCTTTATTGCGCTGTCCTTCTGGTTTTTCCAAATCAACAGCATCAATAATGGTATCAATTTCTTCCATCGTTAACACATCTGGAAGTTTTCGTCCAATTTTTGGAGATTCCAACAAAGTTGTAGGATCACCCTGAATCTTTCCTTCTATCAACAAGTATTTAAAGAAGGACTTGATACCAGAAATTGTGCGCGCTTGTGTACGAGGAGAAACGCCCCGACTGTTTAAATCCTCTACAAAACTTTTTAAGTGATTCAATTTTACCTTTTCAGGTGCCAGACGCTTGAAATTCCCTTCCAAAAATACCATCAACTTATTGATATCGTTCACATAAGCAGCAATGGAATTTTGAGATAAGGATTTCTCGAGTCTCAAGAAATTTTCAAAACCTTTTTTGCTATCTTCCCATTTCATAATTAAAAGCATTTAAATTTGTTCTCAAATCATTTTTAGTAATTTTGGTTCTGCATCTTTCTTACAAAATAATGATATTAGTTTCTTCCCCAAGAATACATAATTATCAATACGTCGTTCGATGAGCGAAAGTTACTAAAATTTAAAATAAAAGTACAATAAAAATGAAAATATTGTTAATCAATGGCCCAAATTTGAATCTTTTAGGGCGCAGAGAAAAGAATATTTATGGAGATCAGCCATTCGAAAGCTACTTTAAAGACCTTCAAGCGAAATACCCTCAGCTTGAGTTAAGCTATTTCCAATCGAATGTAGAAGGCGAATTGATTAACCAACTTCATGCTTGCGGCTTTTCCTATGATGGTATTATTATCAATGCAGGAGCCTATACACACACCTCCGTTGCTTTGCGCGATGCAATCGCTGGCATCAATACGCCAGTCGTTGAAGTTCATATTTCTAACATTTTAACCCGAGAAAATTTCAGACATGAGTCACTTATTGGTCCCGTTTGCGTAGGAAGTATTATGGGATTTGGACTCGATTCCTATCGTTTAGGGGTTGAAAGCTTTCTCAAAAGTTAAGTTTAGAATCATTTAACGGATTCAAAAGGTTCTTTTCACCTAGCTGTAATAAAAAAGTCTAATTTTGCCGGCCGTAATTTTAAATGAAAGAAATGAAACATACCAAAATTGTCGCTACGATATCCGATAAAAGGTGCGAGCCCGAGTTCATAAAAGCCTTATATCAAGCAGGGATGAATGTTGCGAGGCTGAACACAGCCCACATTACTGAGGAGACAGCTTTAATGATGGTTAAAAATATACGCTCGGTATCTGACTCCATTGCCATTTTGGTTGACACCAAAGGCCCTGAAATCAGAACCACAAATCTTGAAGCCTCATTAGAAGTTTCGCAAGGAGAATTGGTTGAAGTATCCGGTTTATTGCGCACCAGCGAAAAAGGAAGAAAATCATTTTCGGTTTCCTACAGCGAATTCCACCGCGAAATACCTGCAGACGGAACCATCTTAATTGATGATGGCGAACTAGAACTTTCTGTACAAGAGAGACACGATGATTACGTACTATGCTTGGTTGAAAACCAAGGAGTAGTCAAAAACAGAAAAAGTGTAAACACCCCTGGGTTCAGTGTTAACCTTCCCTCAATCTCGGAACGAGACAAAGAATTTATTGAGTTTGCTGCTAAAAATGACTTGGACTTTATTGCCCACTCCTTTGTTCGCAACAAAGAGGATGTTCTAAAGGTGCGGGAACAATTGGATCAAAACGACAGCAAAATTCAAATCATTGCCAAAATTGAGAACCTGGATGGAGTAAACAACATCGATGAGATTTTGGATCATGCTTATGGAATTATGGTTGCCCGAGGTGATCTTGGAATTGAAATTGCTGCGGAAAAAATTCCTGGAATCCAACGCCAGCTAATCAAAAAGGCTGTCCAGCGTAAAAAGCCGGTGATCATTGCAACTCAAATGCTTCATAGCATGATTGAAAACCCTCGCCCAACCCGTGCTGAAGTGAGTGATGTGGCCAACGCAATCTTTTCGAGAACCGATGCGGTAATGCTTAGTGGAGAAACTGCTTATGGACAATATCCAGTAGAAGCGGTAGAATACATGAGCCGCATTGCCAAGCAAGTTGAAAGCAGCAAAGACAAACGAAATGACATTACAATTCCTGCAGTAAACAACGAAGTGGTGGCTTACCTGGCAGAAGCAGCCATCATGGCATCTGAGGAATTGAATACAAAAGCAATTGTAACCAACACATTGACGGGAAAAACAGCTCGTTATTTGGCAGCCTTCCGTGGGAAAAACCCAGTTTATGCTGCATGCTACGACATGTCGGTTGCTCGTCGCTTAGCACTTTCTTACGGTGTACGTTCTTTCTTAATAGAACCGAAGAAAAATAAATTCAAGATCGTTCGTTCCTCATTGAAAACCTTGGAAAGACAAGGAAAAGTGAGCATAAACGACACGGTAACTTATGTTGGTGGAAGCTTTGGAATTGGCGGAGGTTCAACCTTCATGGAGATTTCAACGGTCGAGCGCTTAACCTTCAAAGAAAAGGAATAAACATACAATTATTATAGAATCAAAAAAGGAGCTGAAATTCAGCTCCTTTTTTTTATCTCAAATCAATCACCTCAATGTCTGGATGTTTCGTTGAATCGAACTTAAAACTTTCGGCATTGGCCGGGACATCTGTTTTTAATTCTTCAACCACTACAATGTAGTTGTTTCCTTCCCTACCAACCATCTCGGCCCGGTGAATAAGCATCCGTTTCTTTTCAACCTGAATACGAATCTTGGAATACTCAATCTCCTCATTGTCCGGGAATAAGTCAATCACATAAACAGGAACTCCATCGATGGTCTTCTCTTCCACAAATTGGTATGAAAACCCTTGTTCATAAATGGTGAACAGCTTTGAAGGGTCCATCATTTCATTCATCTCATCATCAGCTTCAGCAACGGTCACCTCGCCTGCGTCTTTCATATACGTCCAGACTGTTTGTCCGTTGTTGAAGATCTCCATTCCTAGCTGTGATAGGTTTAAATGAAACATATCTCCTTTCAACAAGATCTCACCTTTATTTTCTTCATAAATTCCTTCTTCCTTATTTTCCATCACATAATTGAACGAAGCTTGAATAGAGGAATACCCCTTGGTGGCTTCGGTCACTTTTTCCAAAATTCCTTTGGCTTTCTCATCTTGCTGGGCGAACGATAAACTCCAGCAAAAAACTACGGTCATCAAAATTGCTAATCTCTTCATTATTTTCTCTAAATTTTTTACAGGCCATTCAATAATTGTTCCAAACTGTATTCATCTTGTACCAAAACCTGCCGAGCCTTGCTTCCTTCGCTCGGTCCAACAATTCCTGCGGCCTCCAGTTGGTCCATAATTCGTCCAGCTCGATTGTATCCAATTGAGAATTTACGTTGAATCATGGACGTAGACCCCATCTGGTTAACTACAATTATTCTTGCTGCATCGTTAAATAATTCGTCGCGGTTACTCAAATCAGTATCCAATGCTCCTCCTTCATCTTCGCCAACATACTCAGGCAATAAAAATGCGGTAGGATACCCCTGCTGCCCCGAAATGTGTTCACAAACCCGCTCAACTTCAGGTGTGTCAACAAAAGCACACTGCACACGCGTAATGTGACTTCCGGTAGCAATCAACATATCCCCTTTACCAATTAATTGGTTAGCCCCTGGCGTATCCAAAATAGTTCGAGAGTCAATCATTGAAGCTACTTTAAAAGCAATTCGGCTCGGGAAGTTTGCTTTAATTACCCCGGTAATGATGTTGGTTGACGGGCGCTGGGTTGCAATAATCATATGAATTCCAACGGCACGAGCCAACTGTGCAATACGTGCAATTGGCAACTCAACTTCCTTGCCGGCGGTCATAATCAAATCAGCAAACTCATCAATCACCACAACGATATAGGGTAAATAACGGTGTCCTTTCTCTGGATTCAAGCGACGACTAATAAATTTCTTATTGTACTCTTTAATATTACGTGCATGCGCCTTCTTCAGCAAATCATAACGGGTATCCATTTCAATATTGACTGAATTCAGCGTATACTTCACTTTCTGAATATCGGTAATGATTGGCTCCTCGTCATCCGGAAGCTTTGCCAAAAAGTGCTTCTCAATAGTCGAGTAAAGACTCATCTCCACCTTTTTGGGATCAATCAACACAAATTTCAATTGCGATGGGTGTTTCTTATACAGCAACGAGGTGATGATAGCATTCAACCCTACAGACTTTCCTTGCCCTGTGGCACCTGCCACCAAGATGTGGGGCATTTTAGCCAAGTCAATCAGGAAGGTTTCGTTTGAAATCGTCTTTCCTAGGACAACCGGAAGCTCAGCTGTACTTTCCTGAAACTTCTTCGAAGAAATGATGGAGCGCATCGATACGATTTCAGGCTGCTGATTTGGCACTTCAATACCAATTGTTCCACGTCCTGGAATTGGTGCAATAATCCGGATTCCTAATGCTGCCAAACTCAAGGCAATGTCATCCTCCAGGTTTTTAATCTTAGCAATTCGCACTCCCGGAGCAGGAACAATCTCATACAAGGTAATGGTTGGCCCAATGGTTGCACGAATTTTCGTAATCTCAATTTTATAGTTTCGGAGCGTTTCGACAATCTTGTTCTTATTGGTTATGAGCTCGTCATTGCTAACCTCAGCATTACCTGACGAGTGATCATCCAACAAATCGACTGATGGAAATTGATAGTTTGATAAATCCAGAGTTGGATCATAGTCCTCTGTAGCCTCTTGGGTATAATTTTCGTTTGTTTCTTCCTCCACCTTTTCGACCGTCATCTCCAAGCCTTCTTTATCTTCTTCCGGCTCTACTTCTTTCGCAGCCAATTGTTCCCGAACATTTTCCTGAATCTTTTCGCGGTCTAGTGAATTATCCAACACTACAGGTTGTTCTTCATCCGGATCGAAAATCGTCTCAATCGTATCATTCTCGTCAATCACTTTCGAGATATTTTCCTCTGGCTCCACTTCCGCTTGCACTTTAGCTTCACCTGTAGCTACCGCCTCCTCTACAACAGTCTCTCTCTTCTTGAAAACTTGTTTCAACCAAGGAATAAAATTGTCAAAGCTAAAGAGTATGATCAGGAATAAACTGCAAACTAAAAGGAAGAACGTGCCAACATAGCCAACCAACGAGCTCAACCATACTGCCAGAAAATATCCGTTCTCTCCTCCCAAGTATAAAAAGCTCTCGGTATTAATACTCATAAGCACCAATCCCAAAAACAAGGAGATCCAAAGCATGCTTACAAAAGCCAACACCATCGATCGCCAGTATTTCACCAACGGACGGTTAAAAAACTGAAATGCAGAAATCACCAACATAAAAACCAAAAGGAAGGAAGCAAGTCCAAATCCTCGATTAATAATGGCTTCTCCCAGGTATGCTCCAGTTTTTCCAGCCTTATTGTGAACTTTAATATCTGTATTGGCAAGCAATTCTCGCCATGACAAGTCTAATTTACTATGATCAGCATGTCCGGTAAACAAAAAAGAAATGAAAGCAATCAACAAGTAAAGGCCAAAGACCAGGAGGAATAAACCAACAGTATACTTAAACTTTTCCCCTGTCAAAAAGGATTTTAAACCAGTCAATTTGCTTGCTTTATTTGTTGTTTGTTTTCTTTTGGTCTTTTTAGCCATGAGGTAATTTTGAAATTTCGACTGCAAAGTTAACGAAATTTGAACAGCTTATTGTGTCCTGCAAAAGGCTTAAATTGGTAAAAAAATAGCTTTTTACGTTTAACTTTTTGACTTCCGTAGCCTTATTCGCACTGAATATTAACAAAAAACGACAGTCACAAGTAGGAATTCATAATTAAAGCATCGCTTAATCGGGGTTAATCGTCACCAGATTCAGTCCATTTTCATCAATCTAAAAGACGACAACAACTTTCTGTTTTACAACAGATTAAGAATCCTCAAACATTCCCGTCCATCATGCAATTTTTTACCATATTTTTCTATGTTTGTTTGGTTCGCTGATTTAAATCGTAAAAAGTATGACTCGTAAATTAGCAGTCGTCGCACTGGGAGGCAATGCCCTATTGCGAGACAATGAAGTAGGAACTATTGAAGAGCAGGAACGCAACACGACCGAAACGCTCGAGAACTTAGTTCATCTTATCCGAGAGGGCTACAATTTAGTTATCACCCATGGTAATGGCCCTCAAGTTGGAAACATTCTGATGCGCAACGACGCGGGAGAAGCAATGTATAACATTGCCCCCATGCCTTTAGACGTTTGCGTAGCTGATTCGCAAGGAGGCATTGGCTACATGATTGAACGGATGATGCGCAACGTGCTCAACAAACACAAAATAGACAAAAACATTATTTCTGTCATGAGCATGGTTACTGTAGATCCAGATGACGAAGCATTTCAAAATCCATCCAAACGCATTGGAAAGATTTATAACGAAACTGACGCCAACCAACTCAGCCAGTTGAAAGGTTGGCAGTTTAAGCCAAGTCCGAAACATGCCGGAGCCTTTCGTAGAGTAGTCCCCTCACCCACTCCCATTGATATCTTGAATCAAGAGATTATCGCCAATATGGTTAATGAGGGAAATATCGTCATTACAGCAGGAGGTGGTGGCATCCCGGTTTACTTAGATGGAGAGCAAAATGTTCGTACAGTAGATGCCGTTATTGATAAAGACATGACCTCAGCTCTTCTTGCCTCAAGCATCGGAGCCGACGAATTTTATATTCTAACTGATGTGCCTTATATCTTTAAAGATTTTGGATTACCAACCCAAGAGAAGTTAGAGTTTTTAAACTATAACGACACCTTACATTATTTAAATATTGGTACTTTTGGTGAAGGCAGCATGGCCCCAAAAATTAGAGCCTGCCTAAAATTCATTGAAAATGGAGGACAAAAAAGCGTCATTACCGAAGCCACCAAACTTGCCGATAAATCTTTTGGTTCAAAAATTACACTTGAATACGATAACAAAAAAATAGCACCATGATTCTAAATCTGAAAAATCGAAATTTCCTAAAACTTCTGGATTTCGCGCCAGAAGAAATTGCCCAATTGCTTGATCTTGCAGCAAAACTAAAAACAGATAAATACAACCACACAGAAGAGCAGCAGCTCATTGGAAAAAACATTGCATTGATTTTTGAAAAAACAAGCACCCGAACCCGTTGTGCTTTCGAGGTAGCAGCCTTCGACCAAGGAGCGCACGTTACTTACCTTGGCCCAAGTGGATCGCAAATAGGCCATAAAGAATCGATGAAAGATACTGCCCGTGTTTTAGGACGAATGTACGATGGTATTGAGTACCGCGGCTTTGGACAGGCCATTGTTGAAGAGCTGGGCCAATATGCTGGCGTTCCGGTTTGGAACGGACTCACCAACGAATTTCACCCCACCCAGATCCTTGCTGATTTTCTAACCATGAAAGAGCATGCCGACAAACCGTTACACAAAGTGTCATTCTGCTATCTCGGTGATGCCCGTAACAACATGGGTAACTCCTTAATGATTGGTGCGGCCAAAATGGGGATGGACTTCAGAGCGGCCGCCCCAAAAAGCTGTCAACCGGACGAAGAACTTGTTGCAACAGCTCAAGCAATTGCTCAAAAAACAGGTGCAAAAATCACCATTACCGAACATGTTGCAGAAGCTGTAAAAGACTGCGATTTTCTATACACCGATGTTTGGGTTTCCATGGGTGAACCTCAAGAAGTTTGGGAAGAACGAATTAAGCTACTACTTCCCTACCAAATCAACAATGAAGTGATGCAACTTACCGGTAATCCGAAAGTGAAATTCATGCATTGTCTGCCGGCATTTCACAATTGCGAAACGAAAGTAGGAAAAGAGATCTTCGATAAATTTAAAATTCAATCTATGGAAGTGAAGGAGGAAGTTTTTGAAAGTCCTGCATCCATTGTCTTTGACCAAGCTGAAAATCGTATGCATACGATAAAAGCAGTTATGGTTGCAACATTGGCTTAAGAAAACAACAAAGGGCACTCATTTTCCAGAGTGCCCTTTTCTTCTGATTACTTATTTTATTCCTATTATTTTAATTCAATCTGATAATTTAGCCCGAAACTAATCCACCGCCCGGGTTGCGCAATATTGCCCAAATCAACATACTGTTGATCAAACAAATTAGCCATAGAACACGATAACTGCAAACGTTCTGTTTTCCAATAAACCTTCAAGTCGGTCAGCCAAAACGATTCGTAATCGGCTTCACCAACATGGGCTTTGTCTTCAAATTGCGCATAGCTGCCATTGCGATCCTGAAAGCGGAAATTCCACGATGCTTGCAGATTTTTCCAAATTTGATGATCGACGGACAGCACCAATTTGTGCTTTAAATTGTCGAGCACATAATTCGAGAGAAAATCACTCTGGGCCTTATTCAACGAATTGTAAGCATAATTGGTGTTGATCTTCCGAATGAAAAACGGCTGTCCTATCATTGCAGGTACATCCAGACTGGCGATGAACTCAATCCCATTACTACTGATTTCCGTTAAGTTTCTCGTTTCCCACAAGAAATCTTCACTCTCCCGAACCCAGTCAATCAAATCCTTTCCAACGCGGTGATAATATCCGGTTTGCAAATGCAAGAAATCGGTATTCCATTTCACTCCTCCTTCAATTGTTGTTGAGCGCTCTGGTTTCAACGAAGGATTTCCTTTGTTTGTTGGACCATTGTAATAAAGGTCAGTAAAAGTTGGCATCCGTAACGACTTGTTGAACGATGCATAAAGCTTTACTGGATCCGAAACCTGATAACTCAAGTCAACGCCAGGATAAATATTCCATTCATAATTCAAATCCGAAATCCAATTGGCCATTGCTCCACCCGAAACGGTTAATTGCCCGATGTAAAAGGTATGCTCTCCAAAAAAAGATGCGGTCGTTCTGGAATGCGAATTGGTGAATTGCTGTCCGTCTTCACCCGGAACATCAATCGGCTCTTCCATCGGCTCTCCCAATACATTACTCCAGATATTCTCCGAACGAAACTCGGCTCCAAATGCGGTTTTTCCAAGAGCATTGGTAAACCAGCTGTTTAACGAAGTTCCCAAAACATCAGTCATGTGATAATTGTGACCTTTATACCAGGAAGCTGGTTCATCCCGAAACAACTCAAAGCGATCCTGATGCCTGCGCCAATACAGTGCTGGAGTGAAATGGACTTTGTTGCCAGTATCAAACTTAACAGAAGCAAAAGTTGTTCTGGTTTCTTCAAACTGGTTTGGATAAGCAGGCGTATAAAAACTATTCGCACCAAAAGCCTTGTTTGAAAAACCGGCTTGCATGTCTAATCGACCAGCATCTGTTTTCAATCGGCCATGATAAAAAAGGTTATATGTTTCAAAATCAGTATTCTCAATATAACCATCCGAAGCTTTATTATTAAACGCAAGGTAATTACTCAGCTTGCCCAGTTGTTTATTTGCCGAGAGATTAATGTCCCTTAACTGATGCTCGCCATAGCTTAAGTCTATGCCTAGTGCATCATTATCCGAGGGCTCTGTGACAATATTAATTGCACCAGCAAATGCGTTAGGACCGTAAACGCGAGCGGCAGGCCCTTCTAATACTTCGATACGTTTGATACTTTTGAAACTAACCGGTAAGTTGAAGTTGTGGTGACCGGTTTGGGGGTCGGAAAGATTGATGCCATTTAGTAGAATGAGTGTTTGGTCGAATGAACCTCCCCGAACTGAAACATCGGCTTGCACTCCATGGGTGCCTCTTTGTCTGATGTCAACACTCAATGCATACTCCAGAAGGTCTTGTAAACTATTGACCGGAGCCGCATCAATCTGATCTTTCTCAATCACGGAAATAATCCGTGCCACCTGCGAATAAGTCACAGGCGCTCGCTGGGCGCTAACCTCAATCTCATCAAGGTCATATTCCATATTAACTTCCAAAGAATCGGTTTGGGCAACAGCTTCGTTAATTCCTGCAACCAAAAAGTAGGTTACAGCCAACACTCCTATTCGAACTTGCTTTCGAAGTGCCTGAAACAACGAATACTTTTGACCTCCCCATCGTTTGAATGTCAACATTCCAGCCCGCTGTGGGTTAAAACTTAACTTTTTCATTGATTTCTATTACAAATAAGTAATCAGAGTCGGCAAAAGTAGAAATATCTTCTAAGACACAGAAATAAAAACTGGTTAAGCTTTATGCGAAATGTAGAAAACTAACCTCAACTGTAGACGATTACATACATCAAAAACGGGATCTCCTGAACATCTCAACGTTGCACAAATGCTTATAAAGCATTAAAAATCAAAAAGCTAACTTGCAGGCTGGAAACAATAAAAACAAACGAGGTTCAAAGTGCATAGAACTTGTGGGTAATATAGCCAGTAAAAAGAAAGAGAAACAACTAAAGGTGAGCTGGAAATGGACACGAAGAATTTGAACGAAACTAACAGATGTGCAATAAAAATTCTCTTTAAAGTACAAAACTGATTGTTCAATTCATAGCCAATCCAGATAAAAATTACTTGTTTGAGGACATAAATAAAAAGTCAAACATTTTTATGTAAACTCCGTAAGATATCATTAATAACTAATAATCAACAACTATCGATTTTCTTTATCGTGAATAAATAAAATCGAATAATAAAAGACCGTAAATTCCTTTTTTGAGAGTCCCTAGTTATTTATATTTGTTCTAAACAATAACAATAAAAAACACGCTGCCATGACACAAGTTCAATTTAACAACGCATTGCTTGGACTGCAAGACAAATTATTGTACTATGCACTTAGCCTGACAGCTGATCAGGAAAAAGCACAAGACCTGTTACAAGAGACTTTTCTTAAAGCGCTTACGTATCGTGACAAATTCACGCAAAACACGAATTTTAAGGCGTGGATTTACACCATCATGAAAAACACATTCATTAATAACTATCGTCGGAATGTGAAAGCGAAGAATACTTTTGATGGAGCGAACAACGATTTTCATTTGAAATTTTCAAAAGATAGAATTTATCCTTCACCAGATTCATTCTACAGTTCGAAAGAAATCATCAAAAACATCAACGCTTTAGAGAATGAATACAAAGTACCATTCAAAATGTTTCTTGATGGCTATAAATACAAAGAAATTGCAGACAAACTGAATCTTCCTTTAGGAACAGTAAAAAGTCGTATTTTCTTTACAAGAAAAAAATTGGAAAAAGCTTTAAAAGAGTATGCTAACTAATCGTTAGTCATTCTTAAAGTAATCATATCGGGTACAAAAAAGAATGGTTCGCCTTTGCGGATCATTTTTTTTATTTTTGTATTTCACGAAAACACCAAAGTCATGAAAAAAGTAGCAATCCACCTGGCAACAGGATTTGAAGAAGTTGAAGCCATCAGCATCATTGATGTGCTCAGGCGTGCAGGACTCAAGGTTATTACCGTTTCGATGGAAGACAAACGGGAAGTTACTGGTTCTCATCAAATTCAAGTGATTGCTGATACACTTTTTTCTGAGCTTGATTATCACTCTATTGATGCATTGATTTTACCTGGAGGCATGCCCGGAGCAAAAAACCTTGATGCCCACGCTGGCTTAAAAGAACAAATCCTCCAATTTGATCGGGACAAAAAATTACTGGGGGCGATTTGTGCCGCTCCGCTCGTTTTTGGACACTTGGACATTTTAAAAAACAAAGAAGTCGTTTGTTACCCAGGTCACGAACAAGAGTTATATGGAGCCAAAATCCAAACAACTCCAGTTGCTCAGGATGGCCATATTATCACCAGCAGAGGCGTTGGAACTGCTCTATTGTTTTCGCTAAAGTTGGTTGAACTCTTAGTTGACAAAGAGAAAGCGCAAGCCTTGGGGAAGGCCATGCTTGTTGAAATGTGATCGCAAACAATTAGGAACTCCGGGGAATGCTAAAGTAAAAGCGACTCCCCTGGCCGTTTTGACTATCAGCCCAGATGCTACCGCCATTCTTTGTAACAAACTCGTGACAAATAATTAAACCTAAACCCGAGCCATCCTCCTTTTTAGTACCTGGCTTGCGAACTTTGGAATCAATTCGGAATAGATTATTTAATTCCTCAGCTGGAATCCCAACTCCACTATCCTGAACACATACAGTTATTTTATCCTGTGTTGTATCAACAGTTGTTTTTACCCATCCGGCTTCATCCGTAAATTTGATGGCATTATGCATCAGGTTACGTAAAATCGTTTCAAGCATCATTGGATCCGCAAAAACGCCAACTTCATCAGGAACTTCAGCAATAAGCTGAATTTGTTTCTGATCAGCAGAAGGTTTCAGCAGGTTCTCGATACTCTTATAAATTGAATGGAAGTTTAATTCCTGTGGCGTATAAGTCAACCGACCAGTTTGAGAACGCGACCAATCCAGCAAATTTTGAAGTAGTCTAAAAATTGAGTTAGCTGATCGATAAATATCGGTCGCATACTTTTGTTTTTCATCGTCTGAAAAGCGATCATACTCCTTCGTCAGCAAATAAGAATAGCCCATCACCGTGTGAAATGGATTCTTCAAATCATGAGCAATAATCGAGAAGAACTTATTTTTGGACGCATTTAACCGCACGAGTTCTTTACGTTGCTCCTCAATCTTCCCATTCTTAAAGCTCAACAAGGCATTGGTTCGTCGTTTATTAAAATAGGCCAGCGAAACCAAAAAGATTGCCACAACCAACAACAGAATGGCAATAATCCCAAAAGCCCTCAGTTCCTTATCTCGCTTCATCTGCAAGCGATCCATTTCCCGCGAAGCATTTAATTGCTCTATTTCAGCTTCCTTCTGCTGTGTTTCATATTTCTTTTCCAGTTCGGCAATTTGCTGCAACTGCTCTTGCTGTAACAGGCTATCTTTAAAAAAGCTGTGCTGCTTAAAAGCATTATAAGCTTTCCGGACATCGCCCATTCGCTCGTAGGTCAAGGCCATATCCATATAATTCAATTGCATCAGGTAGAAGTCTTTCTCTTCGCCTTCCAGCAAATTCAAACTGGACTGAAAAGTTTCTATTGCCCGATTGTAATTACCAAGCTCGCGTTCAACACTTGCCAAACCTTCCAAAGCATAGGCCTTGCTTCTTCGATCATGTAATTCATCGAATACTCCAATCGCATCCCGATAATAGCCCAATGCCAGCTCCAAGCTATCGCCAGTATTCACATAAATGTTTGCAATATTATTGAGGGCAATCGCCTCTCGCTGATGATTTTCCAACGCTCGAAATAACAACAGTGCCTTATTGTAATACACTTTGGATGAGTCGTATTCTTCCAGGTTGTAATAAGCAACTCCTACCCCGTTTAAATTAACTGCCAAGCTACTACGATCATGAATACTGCTATTTAAATTAGCAGCCTCTTGGTAATTCCTAATCGCTTTTTCATACTCTCCCAAGCGCGAAAAAACCATGGCCAGATTCGAATTCACATGTGCAACTCCTTCAATATTATCCGTTCCTTTAAAAAACGATAAGGCCCTATAAAAGCGCTCTCCGGCTAAATTGTACTCCCCTCTGAAATAATGCACCAAGCCAATTGAATTCAATGTTTCTCCTAGATTCACCGAATCATTCAGTGCCATAAAAATAGACTGAGCTTCTCCGTATAAATTCAAAGCAGGTTCGTAAACATCAAAGTAGTAATAGCACTCGGCTTTATTGAATAAGGCTAAACCAAGCAATAGAGAATCTTCAAGGGATTTTGACAAGCTGATTGCTTCATCGGCAAACTGAATACTCCTGCTGCTGTCTTGCTGAGCGTAGCTGTGGGCTAACTGCACCAAAGCTTTTGCTTTTTCCGTCTCTTCTAAATGTGGTAATTCAACAAGAAGACTATCTGCTGAGGATTGTCCCAAAGCAAAAAAGTAGATTAGCAAGCAAGTGATATTCAAAAGCAAGTATTTCATCAAGCAATCTGATCTTCCTACAAAGATGCTTATTTTTAATGAACTTCTACTCAGATCATCAAGAGAAATCGGGAGCTCTCCTCGCAAAGCACCTGACTACCTGCTAATTCAGCAACAAAACGACCACTTCCCAAAGTTTTTATACCCGAAAGTGGTCGTTTATTGTAATTTAAATAAATTCAGCTAGAGCTCGCGAATTTTAATGTTCCGGAACCAGATTGGATAGCCGTGATCCTGCAGCCCAATGTAACCTTCACGGGCAATTCCTTCGGTAAATCCCGGGAAGTTTTTAAACTTACTATCCTGAACCATTTTGTCCCACTCCGGCGTCCACAAGGTATATGAAAGTACCTCCGTTCCATTCATGGTATGCGCAACCTTACCATCTTTTACTTTAATGACCACTGTATTCCAACTGCCGGCTGGATTTACCGTCTTTGGATCAGCTGGAATCATGTCGTAAAGTGAGCCGGCCAAGTGACTGGCAATTTTGTTATCCGAAGCATTGTCGTTATCCAGAATTTGTACTTCAGGAGCTGCAAAGTAAATGGGCTTACCAGGCACTTCGCGCACATAATAGAAAATACCTGAATTCCCTTGCTCACTGGCCTTCCAGTCAATCGACAATTCGAAATTCTTAAACTTCTTATCACCGAACAAGATGTCGCCACCCGCTCCGTGCCCAGGTTGCTTTCCTTCGCCAATCAGCACTTTCATCGCATCGTCCTCCAAGGTCCAATTCGCTGGCATAGCCTGCCCGTTGCATTGACGCCAACCATCAAAGTTTTTCCCGTTGAACAACAACACCCAACCTTCCTTCTTTTCCGCTTTGGACAGTTTATTGACTTTTTGAGCTGAAGACACAAGAGCCCCCAATGTGAATACCGCCACCATCAAGATGGTCATAAAATGATCTCTTCTCATGATTTAATTTTAAAATGCACAGAATTGTGCCATGAATAAATTAGTTATTTAGGTTATCGCTACCAAATGTAACAAAATGGTCTTTTTAAACCTATTGCTCAAGAGCAAAAAGAGATCCGTGCAACCCATAAAAAAGGCCCTCCAGTGGAGAGCCTCTTTGCTTTATTGTTTATTCTTTTTAATCCATTCTCGTGCATTAACAAATGCTTCGATCCAGGGAGCCAACTCATCTTTCTTCCGGTCGGCTGGATAATAAGGCCAGTGCCAAGGTTTAAATGCCCGTTCCATATGAGGCATCATCGCCAAGTGGCGTCCGTCTTTCGAGCAAAGCGAAGCCGTATTATAATCCGAACCATTTGGGTTCGCCGGATAAAAATCGTAGCTGTATTTGTAAGGAATATGATACTGATCCTCTGCATAAGGTAAGCTGAACTTTCCTTCGCCGTGGGCAATCCAAACACCCAGTTTCATACCAGCCATCGACTGCAACATCACTGAATTGTTCTCAGCAATTTCAACATTAACAAAAGCTGACTCGAATTTATGCGACTCGTTGTGCAACATCTTTGGCATTTGCTCATGCTCTGGATAAAGCAATCCCAATTCAACCATCAACTGGCAACCGTTACACACTCCTAAACTCAAAGTGTCCTTCCGCTTGTAGAAATTTTCCAGTGCAATGCGAGCTTTTTCGTTGTATTTAAAAGCTCCGGCCCAACCTTTAGCCGATCCCAGAACATCAGAATTTGAGAAGCCACCGACAAAAACGATCAGGTTAACATCTTCCAAAGTTTCGCGTCCTGCAATCAGGTCGGTCATATGCACGTCTTTCACATCCATTCCGGCCAGGTACAACATGTAAGCCATTTCCCGGTCGCCATTCACTCCTTTTTCGCGAATGATGGCAGCTTTCACGCCACTGGCAACTCTACGCTTCAGGTCAATTCCATAATCGGCAGCCTTGCCTGTAAAGTTTTTGAAATCGTATTTTAGCTCATTGTTCTTGTAGTTTTTGAAACGCTCCAAAGCCAGTTTCTCACCACTTTGTTTGCGATCCATCAAATAAGATGATTTAAACCACAATTCGCGCAATGAATCGATATCCAAATCAAATTGAGCATCGAAGTTCTTCACCGTGAAACTGCGTTTCTCAGCTGGCTGCCCAATCTTCACAAATTTCACCCCTTCTGCAGCCAACTTCGCTTCAAGACTATCAGCATCCGCTGCCTGAATAACAATTCCCGGATTTTCATTGAAGAATACTTTGGTGGTATCTTGCTCTCCCAGTCCGGTCAAATCCAACTGCAAGCCTGTTTCATTATCACTGAAACACATTTCCAGCAAGCTGGTGATCAAACCACCAGAAGCTACATCGTGACCAGCAACAATTAGCTCATCTTCAATCAGGTTTTGAACAGCGTTAAACGCTTTTACAAAATAGGCAGGATCAGCAACTGTTGGTGCTGTATGTCCCATTTTATTGATGATTTGTCCAAAAGCACTTCCGCCCAATGCAAAAGGCACGGAAGAAAAATCGATGTAATATAATGGTTTGGAAGCATCATTTACCGCAACAGGCTCAACGACCTTTTTCACATCGGTTACCTCTCCTGAGGCTGAGATGATCACGGTTCCTGGTGAGTAAACAACATCGTCCTTGTATTTTTGAGTCATCGACATGGAATCCTTTCCAGTTGGAATATTGATTCCCAAAGCGCAGGCAAAATCACTGGCGGCTTTAACAGCTTTGTAAATTCGGGCGTTTTCTCCCGGATTTTTAGCTGGCCACATCCAGTTGGCGCTCAACGATACACTTCTAATTTCATCAGGCATTGGAGCCCAAATAATGTTCGTCAACGATTCGGCAATGGATAACACAGAACCGCTTTCTGCGTCAATCATTCCTGCTACCGGCGCATGACCGATACTTGTTGCCAAACCACTTTTTCCTTGATAATCCAATGTAATCACACCAAGGTTATTCAATGGCAAGTGCAATTTTCCAGCTCCTTGCTGCTTCGCAATCCGTCCGGTTACTGAGCGGTCTACTTTATTGGTTAACCAGTCTTTACAAGCCACTGACTCCAATTGAAGCACATCTTCCAAATAGCCTTCAATTTGCTCTTGCTCATAAGCTACATCAGCAAAATTAGGCACCTCTGTCGTGTCTGTCAATTCAGTCTTTGGTGAATTTCCAAACATGTAAGCCAATTGCCAGTCAATTGACTTCTCGCCTGTTTTTGAATTCTCGAAAGTGAACTGCATATCACCAGTAGTCTCTCCAATAACATACATCGGAGAACGCTCGCGGTCTGCAATTTTCTTCAACAGCTCAACATGCTTTTCACGCATCACCAAGCCCATCCGTTCTTGCGACTCGTTTCCAATAATCTCTTTTTGAGATAGCGTTGGGTCACCCACGGGTAATTTGCTCGTATCGATTTTACCTCCGGTTTCTTCCACTAGCTCAGACAAGCAGTTCAAGTGGCCTCCGGCACCATGGTCGTGAATCGAGACAATAGGATTATCATCTGATTCTGACAAGGCACGAATGGCGTTGTAAGCCCGCTTTTGCATTTCCGGGTTTGCTCGCTGAACAGCATTTAGCTCAATGGCATTTTCAAACTCACCGGTAGCAACTGAAGAAACAGCTCCCCCACCCATTCCGATGCGGTAGTTATCTCCTCCTAGCAGCACGACCTTATCGCCAATACCTGGTTTATCTTTTAAACTATCTTTCTTCGCGCCAAAGCCAATTCCTCCGGCTAGCATGATCACTTTATCGTAACCATACTTCTTGTAATTTTCGAAATGCTCAAAAGTCAAAACCGAACCGGTAATCAGCGGTTGTCCAAATTTGTTTCCAAAATCGCTGGCTCCGTTCGATGCTTTAATCAAAATTTCTTCCGGCGTTTGGTACAACCAAGGACGCTCCTCAGTCGCTTGCTCCCAATTACGGGCACCTTCGGTACGTGGATAAGAAGTCATGTAAACGGCAGTACCAGCAATCGGTAAACTTCCTTTTCCTCCGGCGATCCGGTCGCGAATTTCACCACCAGTTCCGGTAGCAGCTCCGTTGAAAGGCTCTACTGTTGTTGGGAAGTTGTGCGTTTCAGCTTTCAACGAAAGCACGGTTTCAATATCTTTTACTTCGAAAAAGTCTGGTTTATCCTGTGTTTTAGGAGCGAATTGCTCAACAACCGGTCCCTGCACAAATGAGCAGTTATCTTTATAGGCCGAAACAATTTTATTTGGATTTTCCTTTGATGTTTTCTTGATCAACTGGAAAAGCGACATTTCCTGCTCTTTGCCATCAATCACAAACGTTCCGTTGAAAATCTTATGCCGACAATGCTCCGAGTTTACTTGCGAGAAGCCAAACACTTCACCATCGGTCAATTTACGCCCCATTTTCTCAGCAACCGAATTCAGATAAGCAATTTCATCTTCACTCAATGCCAGACCTTCTTGCTCATTATAAGCAGCAATGTCATCAATTTCCAAAATTGGCTCAGGCTTTTTATCAATGGTAAACAAGTCCTGTTTCAGCCCTTCATACATTGCTTTCAGCATTGGGTCATACCCTGCAGTGCGATCCGGAACCTGCACAAATTCTTCCATCCGGATAATGCCTTCGATTCCCATATTCTGGGTAATCTCAACCGCATTGGTACTCCATGGGGTAATCATTTCTTTTCGAGGGCCAACAAAAAAGCCTGCTAGAGAATCTTGATCTACCAGGCTGGCATCACCGAACAACCAGTTCAGTTTCTGAATGTTTTCATCTGTTAAAGAAACAGATGCGTGAACAGCAATCACACTATCCTGGCGGGTTTTAAAGAATAAAATCATGTTGAATCGGTTAATGATTAAGTGATATGTTATAAAACACGCCACAAAGATAAAAATTCCTTATGAAGATTCATCCCCACTGCTTTAAAAGAAAGAAAATGTGAAAAACTAGGGCTAGTTGTTCATATCCTCTAGCTGCTGATTTTACAGTTCCCCGATGAGAAAATACCTCTCACTGGACTATTCTCCTTCAATCTCTCTAATCATGGCACGGGCAGCATCGCGCAAAGGCTTATAGCTCACCCTCCAGATTAGCAAGCCAATTCCAATCGACACCAAGACTGTTCCCCCAAATACCAATTGCACCCAAATTACATCAAAACCCAAGGATGAATTGAAAACCAGGCCTAGGTCGACAAAAATAATTCCCAGAAGTGCCCACAATGTTTTTACTTGGAAAGGCTGATAACGCGCCACAGCTTTCTTCAACATCAACAGTGTTGGCTGCGAGTAATCCACGGTATTATAAGTCTTATGGTAATATCGAAATAGCAAAGCAAAATTAAGCATCGCCAACAAAAAGAAGCCACTTCCCAAAATATCTTTCACCGGACTTCCATCAATTATATGAACAAGAATTAGAATGAAATAGACTGGCAATAAGATCCAATACATAATTTGCAAGCGCTTACTCATGCCTGCATATTGCTTATCTTTTTTTATGAGCTTCTCGGTAAGCTCTGGCAGCCTGACTTGCTGCTCCTTTTTATTGGTTTCTTTCATCCTGACCTCCTGCTAATTTGGTTTTTAACTGTCCCTTGACGCGGTGAATTTTTACTTTCACATTTGATTCGGTGATTCCAATCACTTCTGCGATTTCCTTCATGCTCAATCCCTCCAGCATCAAGGAAATTAAAGCCTTATCGATGACCGAAAGTAGATTTAACTCATTCTGAAGGTGCTCCAACTGCCTCTCCTCGGTAAGCTTATGTTCCAGGCCTTCATCATCCAACACTGAGCTCAAATACTGGTTATCAGCTTTAACCATAAGCTTCATGTGTTTGTATGCTTTTCCGGTAAAACTTAGCGACGTGTTGACGGCCACCCGGTAGATCCAGGTACTAATGGCAGCATCACCTCTGAAATTGTCCAGGCTTTTCCAAATATTGACCAGTACTTCCTGGTACATGTCTTTTTGATCATCAACATTGGAATTGTAGTAGCTGCAAATCCGCTTTATCCGATCGCTGTTATCGGCTATCAGCTGATTAAATTGTTCTTCCTTTTTCAATGGTTGAAGTTTTTATTTGCTACTTAGTACCCGAGCAATTGGATTAGTTACATTTCAAATTACAGGATTCTTAAAAATATTGTCGGATTTAGCTTTGAGAAAACTTTCAGGATAGAATTGTTTGATCGATTTGAATACCCAATTTTACCAGCTCTTCTTTCAAATTAACCTGTTCGCTATAATGAACGACTTTAAAGCCTAGTTCGAGAGCCGCATCAATATTCGGCTTGCTATCATCAATGAATACCGACTCTCCGGGAATCAAGTCGTAACGCTCAAGCAGCCGTTGATAAATGCGGTGATCCGGCTTGATCAGCTTTTCTTCTCCTGAGACAACAATCCCATCGAGCGCTTTGAAAAACGGGTATTTGCGATAGGCCAGAGGAAATGTTTCGGCTGACCAATTTGTCAAACCAAACAAACGATAGTTTGGCTTTAGCGCTTCAATCAATGAGCTATTTTCGGCGATATCGCCTCCAACCGTTTCGAGCCAACGAGAAAAGTATTGGGCAATTTCGTCCTTATACTGTGGATGCTCTTCACTCAGCAGCCGGATTGCTTCTTCAAACGTGCGTCCTTCATCCTGTTTCAGGTTCCATTCGCTACTGCAAACTTCCTTTAAGAAAAAATGCATCTCGTTTTCGTCATCAAAAACTTTCCGAAACAGGTACTCCGGATTCCAGTCAATTAAAACACCTCCAAAGTCAAAAATGATATTTTTTATTGCCATAATTTATGCTGTTATTTCGATTATATTTCCTTCACAGTCTTTCACTACACTTTCGTAATAACCATCGCCGGTTTCCCGAGGCTCGCCAACAATTTCATACCCATCGGAGCGTAAGCGGCGGGTAAACTCGTCAACCACCATCTTGTTTCCCACAGCAATGGCAAAGTGTGTTATGCCCAATGAGACGGCATGATTCGCCCGAAAAGAAGCCATCTCGGTTTGATGCATCAGCTCAATGCGAGTAGAAGCGCCGTCAAAATAAAGAAAATAAGAAGAAAAACCTTTCTTCGGATTAACATATTTTGCACTACACTTCATATTAAAATACCTTACATAGAAGTTCTTGACTTTCTCCAAGTCACTCGTCCAAATTGCTAAATGTTCTATTTTCATGACCTATTTGGTGTTAAGATTAGAACACAAAGCTAGCTTCCAGCCCAAGTACAAAATTGTATATTTTAAACAAGCTAAAGCAACCTGAAGTTATAATTTACAATTTGAGTTTCGCGATCAGCCAGTTTGATCAACGATTGGTACTCGGAAGGAGTATGATTTAAAAAGAGCTTGAATTCACGAATAAAATGGGCCTGATCAAAATACCCGGAATTCACGCTAATCTCCGTAAGTTTATCGGGACTATCAATCAATTGGCAAAGTGACTTTCGAAACTTAATCAATCGCTCAATCTTTTTAGGTGAGATTCCTACAATCCTGGAAAATTTCCGGTTCAAACTCGTATAGTTTGTTCCTGTCTGCAAACAATAGTCTTCAATTGACGAAGCTTCATCGTTCCACCGAAAATGCTGGTAGAAGTCACGGACCACTCGAATTGTTTCGGCTGCTTTGGGCTCGATAAGTTCTTGCAACAGAGCTTCGATTGCTTCAACCGCTAAAGCATCTCCGCCTTCATCGATGCGCTTTTTAAGAATATCAAATTGCTCAAGACTCATCGGGCAATCCATTGAATTATTTACCAACTGCTTTCCCGGTACTTGAAAAAAAGGATAGCTTCCAAAAGCGTAAAAGCGAATGCCCAATAACTTAGTTCCTGCAGGATAACTCAAGGTCGTATTCTTCAGCGAAACACCTTCCAACTGAGGCGTTCGAACGAGTCGGTCTTCATAGCTATAAGAAGAACGACCCAAAGGAATTATCAGGCTGACATACTGATTCGGAGGGACCTGTAACTGGATGGCTTCTCCGGGATTCTCCATCACCCAAATTTGATCTACCAAGTCAGCAAATAAACACGGCTTATTGACTTTAAATTCAAGCAAATTGGTTTTCGTTTTAAGTATAGTTTCAGCAGAATGTGGTCACGTAAAAATAACAAAACTCAATCTGCATCCCTCTATCCTTAGGGAAAAACAGATTGAGTTTTTCAATATTTTAATACGTCTGTGAGAATTTGGAAGTAAAGCCAACTACTCCTTAATTAGCTCCGGCTTATTGGCAAACTCCCACATATCAAGATAAGAGAGTTTGATGATGTCTTCCAGTTTTCGCCAATTAATCAGCTCCACATGATCCGACGCCTGATGATAATCCGTGTGTCCTCCGGTATGGAACCAGAAAATTGGAATATCTCGCTTGGCAAACCCGCTGTTATCGCTTCCTCCAACGGGTTTCTCCACTGCGCTAAAATTCACATCCAAGTCTAGCTCGAAGTTCTCAATGTGTTCTTTTGATGTTTCCTTTAAACTTGTGGCTGCTTCGGTATAAATCATCGCCACTTTATTTCCCGGAGCATTGGGAGAACCATTCCTGCCCACCATGTCGAAATTGAGGTAAAGCATCACTTGGTCCATTTCGTCAAAAGTCTCAATAAAATGACGCGATCCGAGCAAACCACGTTCTTCGCCATCCCACAATGCAAAAATGATGGTGCACTGGGGTTTTACGCTTGATTCGATAAAAGCTTTGGCGATGGTAGTCACCGCAACAACTCCCGAACCATTGTCGTCGGCACCGTTCCAAATATGACCGTTGTGTTTTCCCAGATGATCGTAATGGGCTCCCACAACCATGATTTTGTTGGGATTTTCACCTTCGATACGAGCTAAAATATTACGAAGTCCCAACACCTTGGTTTGCGCATTCACATCGATTTCCAGTTCTCCTTCTACTGCCTGCGAGTTTGTTTTGAACTTGGCAGCCTTGCCTACTGTCTCGTCTATGGTCGGGCCTTTCTCTCCTAAAATTTCTTCCAACATTTGTTTGGAAATCGAAATTACAGGTAAAGTGTGTTTATCACTCGGAAGCCTCAATTTTTTGTCATAAAAACTATCGGGTTTCGTATCGCTTTCCAGCATAGCCTCATTATAACGGAAAGCCGGATTAGCTCTCCAATCATGCTGCTCATCTTTCTGCGGATCATATTCCAATATGGCTACAGCACCTTTATCAAATGCTGTTGTATTCTTCTCCCTACTACTTATTTTTAGCTCCTTATCGGCAATCAAGCGGGCTGCTTTTGAGTCAGGAGCTCCATCGCCTGGAAGCCCGGCAAGACGAACCACTATTTTGCCCTTCACATCAACACCGCTAAAATCGTTCCATCCCAATTCTTTGTTTTCGATGCCGTAGCCCACAAATACAAGCGGTGCTTTTACGGTTCGGCTCTGACTGACAAAGGACACATCAAAATCGGTTTTATATTGAAAGCCTACTGTTTCATTTTCCCGCACAAGACTTATCGCCTGTGCTTCTGAAGGTTGAACCTCAATTGCGGAAAACTCCTGAAAATATGAAGTTAATTTTTCATCTTCCAGTCCAAGCAGTTTTTGGTAGCGATTGGGAGTCAATGTTTGCTCATCGCCGTTGGGTTTTAAAGTATAGAGCTTAAATAAGCTCGCCAAATAATCACCCGCCAGGTAATTTCCAGCTGTTCCTGCTTCGCGGCCCTCCATCCAGTCGGATGCTAAAAATTCGAGTTGCGCTTGAATAACATCCCGATTAATGGTCTCCAATCCCTTCGCTTTCCCCTCGTTTTGTGCCAACAATGACAAATAGAAAGTTGACGCAAAAATTACAGTCAATAAATATTTCATAGTTCCTCGCTTACTGAAGTTTTAAAAAAATTTTCATAACTATTGAATAGATGTGCAAGATAATTAAAAATTATTCTTTCATCAGGATCAAAGGAAAGCCTGCCTTTTTACACCATTAGATTTAGCGTAGAATAAACATTTTCAGCCATGAGCAGCTCTACCAAACAATGAATTCGAAATGTGTACGATGAAGTTATACGGTGTGCTTGAGTGAAAGTAGAAGCCTTTTTTATTGCGGATTCCCATGACTAACTGAGGATACAGGTTATTTGGTTTGTGTGGGTTGCCAAGACATTGCTAAAGATGACCTGATTGTAAATCCCGATCTGTTGGCGTTGCAAACGCTTTCTCATTACCCCCTTGTTACCGCTTCGCTCAAACAAGTCCCTATGTTTGTAATTCGTGCTTCCAAAAAGGAAGCATAAGCCAATGAGTATTATTTTTGATTTAGTGATAACCAATAAAACTCAGAGACTTATGCTAACACAAAAGACGGGATTAGATTTTAAGGGACAAAATATTTTTGTCGGAATTGATGTTCATCTGAAAAGCTGGACGGTCACAATACTAACGGATTCTCTAATGCACAAAACGTTTACGCAGCCAGCTTGTGCTGAGACATTGTGTAATTATCTGCATCGTAATTTCCCCCAAGCGGATTACCATTCGGTTTATGAAGCTGGCTATAGTGGTTTTTGGACTCATTATCAATTAAAGTCAATGGGAATAAATAACATGGTTACTAACCCTGCGGATGTTCCGACTTCACAAAAGGAACAGTTGCAAAAAGATGACCCGACAGACAGCCGGAAACTTGCCCGTTCGTTACGGGCCGGCGAATTGACGGCAATATATGTTCCTGCCCAATCGACATTGGAAGACCGGTCACTTGTCCGTATACGGGCCACAATGGTTAAGGACATGGTAAGATTCAAGCAACGAATAAAATCATTCTTGTATTTTTATGGAATTCCATTTCCCCCTCAATTCGAAAAGTCAGGCTCCCACTGGTCAAAACGGTTTATGAAATGGCTTGGCGAAGAAGTATCACTCCA
>NZ_FONW01000013.1 GCF_900113005.1 Sunxiuqinia elliptica | reverse complement strand
GTTCCCGTTTTTCGCAGGGCTTCAGAACTTTTTTCCTAAAATATCTTTAAGCATCTGGTGATCCAGGCTTAGATCGGCATACATCCGCTTTAACCGGCGGTTCTCTTCCTCCAGCTCTTTTAAACGCTTGACCTGGCTGCCATCCATCCCGGAATACTTCTTCTTCCAATTGTAGAAAGTTGCCCGGGAGACACCGTATTCCCGGCAAATACTTTGCACATCACGGCCTGATTCATACTCTTTGACCATCTTCAGAATCTGGCCTTCACTAAATGTCGATCGTTTCATAATTACAGCTTAAAATTAATAATTTGTCTAATTTTAAACTGTCCGATTTTTAGGGAAGCTTACAGAATAGGTCTTATTATCCCTCAGAATCTAGAGGTATAACAACACCTAAAAAAATTGCTAAAAGATAGATAACAATCTTAGCTAGTGCTCGCTAGTTATAACCAATAATAAAAAGATGAAGCATACATTGTTAATACTCATAAATCTTGCATTATTCTTTAATAATACATATTCTCAAAAAGTCGACTTAATTTTAAATTCAATTCAAGGTGTTTCTCAAGTTGAGTATCATGTACAGACAAAACTAATCTTGAAAAATAGTTTAGATACCTTCATGACAGATGGTATACATAATCTACTATTTACAAGCAAAGATGAATTAATGGGAGCGTACTTTCATACAGATTATTCAGACAAACTGTATAAATATAATGGCACAGAATATATCATTGTGGAAAAAGAAAAGCGAAATGCTACAGTTGTTGACCTAAATCAAATGCCAGAATGGAAAGAACGCAACGTTAGTTGCCCAGAGTCCTATATATCAATATTTTGGGAATTAACTAAAGCACAGAATGATGAAAAATTTGAAATTGAAGAAAATGATAATGTGATAAAAATACATGCAAAAGATGTTGCGCATTATGGTAGGCTTGTTGATAAAACTGGTGTAAATACTTCAATTGAAATCTTATTTGACGAACAAACTTTCTTACCAATAAAACAAAAAATAATTTCTATAGGAAATGGTGAAAACATGACTAAAGAAATCTTTTTTTCCAATATCAATGTTTTAAACAGTTATGAGTTACAGATCTTCTCGAAAGAGTCAATTGACAAATCAATTGATATCACCAATCATCAATACATAGGTCAACTGAAAGTGGGAGATAAAATACCAAATTGGTGTGTTTATAACGTGCCAAACAATAACGACAAGACTATGTTAAAGGACTTATGCCAAAATAACTTATTGCTTCTTGAATTTTGGTTTGTACACTGCCAGTATTGTATAAAATCTATTCCAACATTTAATTATTTGCATAACAAATATAAAGACCAAGGACTAAAAATTCTATATGCTAATGCGTTGAATGCGGATAAAGATTCAGACATTGAGAACTTTAGAATCAAACATAATGCAGAATTTGATCTGTTTAGGTTTGGGAATATATTCGAAAAGGGAAGTTTACCAACGATAATGCTAATTGATAGAGAAGGAATTATACGATATAAATCAGATGGATACTCTGAAAATTTTAAAAATGATATTGAACAGTTAATGACTGAATTAGAAAAATAACTGGTTATAATTGAATAGCCCGCCCCGCTAGCATATACGAGCTTCGGTACTCCCTTTCTATCTGAATGTTCATAGGGCACTCAAATATCAGGCACATACTGGTCGCTTCGCTAAGTCCTAAAACACAAAACCGTACTTGGTTTCACCTGATTGTAAAGATCCGATAAAGAAATGTTACCACACTTGTAAACAGGGACGAAAGCATGGGGCCGCATAGTAACGAGCCAAAACAGGCTCACAGCAAGTACCTCTCAAAGAAGGCGTCCATTCTTAGTTGTGCGTAGTCATTTACGCGTTGGACCACATCCATGGCGTGGGGCCAAAGTGGAAAGCGGTAATACTCGCAAGGCACACCCAAGCGATCGAGTTCTTCTTTCAGCCAATCCGACTGGCTGGGTGGTAACAACTGATCAGAGGTTCCTTGCAAAATCAGGGTTGGCGGGTCGTCGGCACTCAGGTAGCGGGCTGGCGATGCCTCCCAATACAGTTCAGGTTTTTCGTCATAGGCATGCCCGATAAAGTCGGTCACCAAGGGCTGAGTTTGAGCATACTCGGTACGGAAATCCACTGGTCCATAAATGTCAACCACCGCTTTAATTGGAAATTTAGCCGGTTTGTCCTCACCCCGATACCAACCATAGGCCGCCAACATGGCCAGGTGGGCACCAGCCGATCCGCCAATCAAAGCCACGCGCGAGGTGTCGTAACCGTAGCTTTCCCCATTCTGAAAAACCCAATGCATGGCATCCTGAATATCTTCAACGCAGGCCAGGTAAATGCTGTCTTTCACCAAGCGGTAGGAAACAGTTGCCGTGGCATAACCTTTCTCGGCAAAGTCGATCAGGTAAGGCAAATAATCGGCTCGTTTTCCACTACGCCAGCCTCCACCATGAATAAACACCAAGAGCGGAGCTTGCTCGTTGAGTTGTTTGGGCAAGTACAAATCGAGTTGCAAGGAGCGCTCTCCCACCCGTTTGTATTCAATGTTCTTGATTTCGTGAATGGCATACGGTACAGTCGGCTTTCGTTCAACCAAACTTTCCAATCCAACTCCTACAGCCAGGTAGTCGAGTTCCTCAAAATGATACCCAACTGGTGCTCTATTGGGATACAGCCAGCCCAATAAACGCGGTGAGCTCATCACAAATACAAACAACAGCACCAGCGTGAGAAGTAGTTTGAACATCCGTTTTACCCAAAATTTCTTCATTCCAAAGGAAAAGTAGATTAAACACCAATTCGATATACGAATAATACAAAGTCAGGTTTACACCGTTTGTTTGCGCTCATTTAAGCCGCGAAGC
Source organism: Sunxiuqinia elliptica (assembly GCF_900113005.1). Lineage (GTDB taxonomy): Bacteria > Bacteroidota > Bacteroidia > Bacteroidales > Prolixibacteraceae > Sunxiuqinia > Sunxiuqinia elliptica. The sequence goes on along the minus strand of NZ_FONW01000013.1, from coordinate 123,670 downwards.
ATGATTCCATCAAGGCCAATCTCACCTTCACTTACTGTTTCAGTTCATCCAGTATTTCCTTCAGGTTTTGATGAATCAGAGGTGCCGTTTCAGGGCCAGGCGAATTCTCCTCGCCATAGGGCGAATTGTCGCGCCCATAGGTATAGGGAGCCTCAACATCCCACTGGCTTTTGGGAATGATGTACCCAATTTCATCGTTAGCCAGCCCCAGTACAAACTTGTAGGTTCCCGGCATCATCTCGCGAATTGGAGGAACTTCCAGTGGTGCAATCTGGTAATCGCCACCATCCGGGGCTTCCACCCCTCCATTAACCAGCTCCGGATAAATCTCACCGGGAATAGTTACCAGGCTAAGCGGCCCAATCTGAATGGCAGCCACTTCCGAGCGCATGGTCATCCAACCGGCGGTTCCCCGGTTTAAAACTCCAAATGCAGTTCCCAACTTAAACAAGGTGTTGGCAATTGGGAGTTTGATGGTTCGAACCACCAGCGAAATAGCCGCTTTTTCAATCACTGCCTCCGGTTGCTCCATCGCATTCAGGGCCAGCAAAGCCAGTTGTTGTCCTTGCGCATGCGCTTTCTCAAAAGATGGTTCTTTGTATTCTTCGTCAGTAAACGGATCCCGGACCGCCAAACTCGGATGTGTCGCCATCAGGCCGCCCAACGCTCCATTGGCATAGAGGGTAATACCGCCAAGCCCTTTTTTCTTCAATTTGCCCTCATGATAAACACCTTTTTCAATCCCTTCGCGCACAAAATGAGGAAAGTCCGATGAGATCAATAAGTTTCGACTCCATAAGGTTTCCGGATGATCTGCCCAGTTCATCAGTGTCCCCAACGTTTCACCAGTCCGGCTGTCCACCGCACGAATCAGGCGTATGCCCGAGTCAAACACCTCGGGTTTTCGGGTATCTTTAACCAGGTGTGCCGCGCCAGTTAAGTCCTGCGACAACTCCAACCGAGCCGGTTTCCGATGCTCAACAGCATCAGCCACCGACTGCGCAATTTGTTTTTTGACAAAGGATAAGTAAGCCGATGAAACGCCGCTTTTCAGGTAGGAACTCCCCCACAAGCCCAGCAAATCGGGCCCCTCATGCGTATGGGTGGATGCAATGATGAGATAGTCAAGCTCCAGCGAATCCGGCAAGCTTTTTCGAACGGCCACCACATCATCGTGCATGAAACCAATGGCATCAATCACCACCAAGGCAATGCGCGTGTGATCATCCTCAATGACCATGGTTCGGGCCCACAAATCATCGTGCACTCCGTTGGCAGCCCGCCGATTGCTGAATCCGGCAATCCAAACCGGATCAAACTTCCCATTTCCATTGCCATCGGTAAATGAATCGCCATCTGCCGGCACATACCGGGCATCTTGGTTGACATCCTCCCAACGGTCTGGCACATCGGGTGTAATCGGAAGCGCTGAAAATCCCACCCGCAGCTGACTAGGCTCTTGCTCAATTATTTTTACATCAGCACGATATCCACGGTGCCGGTCAACCATATTGAGATAAGCCCACACCAAGCTCGCTGCAAAAAGAAACAGCACAACGCCCAAAGCTATCTTTACCCCTTTCTTCATCATAAACAGAATTATTTCCTACAACAAACAAGACCATCGAAAAGATTTCATGCCATTCTCATCGAAAGTAGGTAAAAAAACAACGCCGTCATTGGGAATAGCTCGCTACCTTGATGCGCTCAGGCTTGGTATCGCCAAACCACCTTTTCAATAAGACTGTCAAAATCACAGCCTCCGAAAAGAAAATCAGGTCGACAGCAAATCGCCCAAATAAAACCTGCATGAAGGATAACCCGTCAATATTTAAGCGTTCAGGATGAAGTGCCCAGCGTCCAAATGAAATCAGCATACACGCCCAGATCAACAGCAAAAACAGATTGCGGACAAGCCGTTCGTTTTGCTTGTAATAGCTTACCAGCACCCCAACATTGGCAGTCAGTAAAAATACAAACAAGAAGTACATGGTGAATGGCGTCCACCTATTGGTATCCGGGTAAAAGTCCCGTATCAAGTCGATTGCGGCATGGCAAAAGGTCAAGGTAATTCCGAGTTGCCAGGCTGCCCACGGGAACTTTAAAGCAATAAGAATCAGAATCAATCCAAAGAAAGCATAGTTGACCAAAATCGTGGCGACGGTTCTCAAGCCCACCATCATGAAAGAATCTGTGCCGGAAGCTCCATCTGCAAAGGGTTCCAGGGTATAAGGCACCAGCCAGTAAATTAGCAAACCAGCCCCCAAGCCAATCAACAGCTCCTGGTAAACCCATCCATGTTCGTTTTCAAGATCTGACTTTTCCTGGGCAAGCTCTTGAATCGTCCTGCGGCTTAGCCAAGCTGCAAAGCCCAAAGCTGCCCCAAGCAAAGCGCCAAACGAAAACTCCATGGCTTTCCACCAATCATGGTAAATCACAGCGTCTCCCAGCTTGCCGCCAACGACAAACCAGAAGCCTCCAAGCCCAAAACCTAAGCCGCCGCCTAAGAGTCCCCACAAACTAAAGCGGGTTACCAACTGACGGCTTACCGTTGGCAGTTTGAAACGCAGGTAGGTCAGCATGGCGATTCCCCCCACCAACAGGGCAGCCCACGACTCGGGGCGTGGTTTCTCCGGATAAGAGAAATACAAAACCATCGGATCGTTAATCAGTTTAAAGCCAATTACCATTCCGACAAACAACCACAGGTAGGCATAAAGCAGTGTTTTCAAGGGAATTTGCCGGTGCAAAAACCCCAAGGAAAGGATCATACCGCCAAGGAATCCCCAGGTAGCTCCTTTCACCGTGGTGCCGAAGGTCCCCCACCAAACCGTGTCCATGTTTCGCAAAAAACCGAGTGTTTGGCCATAGGTCATCTCGCCACCAATCCCCACGCCAGCCACGCCAAACACGACCACCAACGCCGAAAAGGTTCTAGGCAATTCAAGCAGCAAACAAATACTGAGGGCTACCATAGCCCCGGGAATCATTGCTCCATAAGGGCCACCACCAATATGTCCGCGCAGGCCCCATCCCAGCGACATGGCCAAGGCCGGCAATAGAATAAACATCCACTTTTTATACGCTCTATTTTGTTCCATGATCTTTCAATGTTTAGGTTTTACCATTTATTATTGATCCGTTAGACTTTCAGACGTTAGATTTTCATCCATTTACATTCTTTCCAGACCGAAGGCGTTAGAGACTTACTTCATCGACATTCCACGCCTTCACCTTTAAAGTGGGCTTGCCCGCATTGGAATTGCTCAGTGAATAACGAGCCGTGTAAGTACGTTCTTCTCCCGGAAGCAAGGTGCAATAATTGTCGCTCCAGTACACAGGCAATATCGGTTGCTCCGACTGCGGATCCAGCAGATCGAAATAAGTAAAGAAAGCAATCGTGTTGCCCGGATTTTTAAGGGTTAGCTTCACCACGCCGTTTTCACCCTCTTTGGTGTACAGGTAATCGTACTTCAGCTGCACCTTTCCCAGCTGGTCAAGCGCAGTGAAATCGGCGTAGCCTTTGGGAGGCGTGTAGTAAGGCCATTCCAACTTTTTGGCCGCCTCATAATCCAGCTCATCTTCCTTGAGCGACAACCAATACAAGTTGTTATCCACTTCCTCCTGATCCTTGTTGTAAACTCGCAGATCAAGGAACCAAACGTCCGTCCGGCTTTTAATTTCCGGCAACTGGTAAATCTGCTTCGAGGTATTGGTCGCAATGGATCCGGTCCAGCTATCGGAGAAAATCTCCTTCGACTGAATATCAAAGGCGCGTATTTTTACAGTCACCTCTTCAGCGGCATTCAGCTGCTCATTTGCCAGGTAAATATCGTCGAAACCATAGCGGTAAATGGCATGCAGCGGATTACAAGCTTTCCGCACACCATAAAACGAACCATTGGGCTGCAAATAGGTATCATACAATTGCCAGTACAGCTCCGGCCAGGCCGAATTCAACATCCACTGTACCAAGCCGGTACTTTTAGGTTTGTGCGCAATAAAAGCTTCAAACATCGGCCGCATCAATTCGTAATTACTTACCTGCGATTTAAACGCGAACTCCTCAACACTTTGCGACTCGCCATAGCGCTCATTCATGGCTTTCCGGAAACGATCCAGCGTTTTGAATGCATTTCGTCCGGTATGGTATTCCCAATACGTGGTGTCAATGGGCCACAAACTTTCCTCTGGCAACATTCTTTTCAAGGAAGATAAAGGCGGAATGCTTGGCCCGGGACAGGTTTCGGTATTGAACCCATAACCACCCCCCAACAAGCTATCGGTAAACCAGTAAACAGGAGGCGTATACGCATAGGGGCCCAACATCTTCATGCCTGTGGGACCGCTGATGTCACTCACCAAGGGGACTTCAGCAACAATGTTGTTGTCCTCGGTTCCGGCCCCTCCAGCCGAAGTGACATACGTCCGCGAGGGATCATATTTCTTGAATAATTCGATGTATTGGTGTTCCAGTTTAGGTGCTGGTAGCTTGTCGCTTCCCAACATCCACACGTATATACTCGGATGATTGCGCAACCACAATAGTTGATCTTTCCACATGGCCGCCATCAATTCAATATCCTCATCCGACACCGCTCCGCCATACTTTTCGTGTGTTGGTTTAAGCAAGTACTCCTCCCACTCCCAATGGCAATTCCAGCCAATCATCACCAAAATACCATACTCATCACATAGGTCATAAAGCCCTTCGGTCTTTCCCCAGAAACCTTCGCAACGAATGCTGTTCAGGTTCATATGGTGAACATACTTAAGCTGGGCTTCCACCGACTCTTTCGTATCTTGCAGCAGAAGGTCATCGACCCAACCGCCCCCTTTGGGCAACACAAACTTTCCGTTCACCTCAAACACTCGATTCTGATCATCATTCAAATAGCTATCAATTTCCCGAATGCCGTAGCGGCTACTCACTTGATCCATCAAGGACTTGTCGGAGATAAAATCAACTTTCAACCGATACAAGTTGGGATCGCCCATGCCATTGGGCCACCACAACTTTACATCTTGAACAGCCAGTTGCTGAAAGTCTTCCGGGCTAAAACGGCACGAACGACTTTCACCCGCCTTAACCGTGACCGCCTGCTCAACGACTCCCAACTCATAATCAACCCGCAAAACACCTTGCTGATCCTTCTCCGAGCCATTTTCCAGCTCCACTTGGATGAAAAGATCGGCTGCATCCAAGCTTTTCTTATCCACCTTGGCATACACAAAAGGACTGCGAATTTTCACACCTTCATTTACTTCCAGAAAAACCTCGCGAAAAATTCCCAGGTTCCGATCGCGTGGCAAAGGATTCCAATCAACAAAGCCAATTGAATATTCGCCATCAGCATGCTGCCACATTTTCAAGGCAAGCGTATTTTTTCCCGACTGCACATAGTCATTAATGTTGAAAGTAAACATGCGGTAAGTGCCGGCAAATTCATTCTTCCCAGCCACCTTCTGCCCGTTCACCCAAAGATCAGCCCGGTAATTGATTCCGTTAAACCGAAGTGAAACCTGCTTTTCCAAATCATCGCCGTTCAGTTCAAACGAAGTTCGAAACCACCACGGTTTTTGAAACTGCGCCGGATCAACCTGTTGCATATTAATTCCAAAATAAGGATCTTTAATTTTCCCGGTTGTGGCCATGCTTCCTAAAACCGTTCCTGGCACAATAGCTTCCAGCCAATTGTCGTCATCGTAGTTGTTTTGGGAAATCAGACTTTCATCTGCTTCTGTCAACTTTTCGCTGGACTGCATGGTCCAGTTAGCATTGAGGTTTTCAACTTTGGAAGTAAGTGGATACTCCGGACTGGAACAGGAAAAAAGACACAACACACTCAGAAGAATGAATGCGTATTTTGTCGAAGTTATTTGTCGGTTTTTCATGATTAGGATATTGGTATATCGTTAAGTGTTAAGTTCTTTGGCAAAGTTCCAGATGTTAGCAAAGAAAAGCTAGTTAAACCAAAAAAACTTCTGTTATTTTATTCAATTTGCATGATATATCAACCTTCCATTTATATTTTAAAATCTAAATTCGCAAAACAGGTTAAAATTCTTACAACTAACAATACACTAAACTCAAGATAAAATGAAAACGATCATTGCCGCACTATTCCTGTTTTTCATTCCCTTTGTTCTCCCTTTAAACAGCCCTGCCCAAGCCCCCAGTAAAGCACCGGCAGAATGGGTAGATCCATTTCTTGGAACGGATTTTTTTGGACACACCTTTCCCGGACCATGCTTACCATATGCTTTGGTTCATCTCAGTCCTGACACAGGCACGGAGGGTTGGACTTACTGCTCAGGCTATGCCTACTCCGATGAGTCAATCATCGGGTTTAGCCATACTCATTGGAGCGGTGTTGGCATGGTCAATGGCGGAGATGTTTTGCTGATGCCCACCGTTAGCCAGCAGCTACAGGTTGTTCCCGGCACGAAAGATGCTCCGGACTCGGGTTATCGCTCCCGCTTCAGCCACAAGGAGGAAACGGCCTCGCCCGGCTACTATTCGGTTATGCTGAGCGATTATCAGGTTGAAGTTGAGCTGACCGCAACCAAACGTGCCGGTTTTCATCGGTACACTTTCCCAAAAACGGACGATGCCCACATCATTTTGGATTTAGGGCATCAAATTGGGGATATGCCTAGCACTGACATCTCAGAACTAAAAATTTTAAACAACAACCGGATCGAAGGAGCCAAAAGTGCCGGCTTGGGCAAAATTTATTTTGTGGCCGAGTTTAGCAAAGCATTCCGCTACTATGGAACCTTTGATTCGTCGTATGCAACGCCCGAATCCGGAAGCAGCTTATTTCCCTATAAAAATGCCGAGCAGGGCGATCAAGTTGGCGCCTTCGTTTCCTTTCAAACAGCAGAAGGAGAACAAATACTGGTCAAAGTGGGCCTTTCGTACACCAGTATTGAAGGAGCTCGCAAAAACCTGCAGGCGGAAATTCCGCACTGGGACTTTGATCAAACCAGAACAGATGCAGAAACGGTGTGGAGCAACGAACTGAGTAAAATTCAGATCCAAACAACTGATAAAGAGAAGAAAGAGATCTTCTACACTTCGCTGTACCGTTCTTTTTTGGCGCAATACATTTCTCAGGATGTGGATGGAAAATACCTGGGATCAGACGGAAAAATTCATACAGCCAAAGACTTTGATTTTTATGGCTCTTTCAGTTGCTGGGATACCTATCGGTCGCAGCATCCCCTGCTTACCCTAACTGCACCAGAGCACATCAACGACTTTATCAAATCGATTGAGGCCAAGGTTGACCATTACCAATGGCTACCTGCCCAGCATTTTCTGAATGTCTTTGGTGAGTCGATGGTTGGCGACCACCTTATCCCAGTCATTGTTGATGCCTACCAGAAAGGCTATCGCGATTTCGATATTGAAAAGCTGTACAAAGCCATGCGGAAGAAGGCAACAGAGAATCCACAACCGCCAGTGCCAGCACATGCGGGGCGCTCAGGCCTGGACTACTACCTGGAATTAGGCTACACCCCGGTAGATCAAGTCACAGAGTCAGTTCCCAACACGCTGGAACTCGCTTATGATGACTGGTGCATCGCACAGCTGGCGCAAGAGCTTGGCCATGAAAAAGACTACAAGTATTTTACACAGCGTGCTCATAATTACCAAAACCTTTGGGATGCCGAAACACGCTTTATGCGCCCCAAGAAAGCTGACAAAAGCTGGCTCGAAGCTTTGGGAGAAAACGAGCAGGAAGTTGTTCAGCATGGCGATCACAGCTACTATCGCTATTTTGATCCGCTGCTGGTTGGCAGACGCCCCAATCGTTATTACACCGAATCCAATGCCTGGCAATACATTTGGTCTGTTCAACACGATATAAAAGGACTGATCAATCTTTTTGGAGGGACGCATCGATTTACCGATAAGCTGGATACCTTTTTTGAGATGAGCCCGGTAATTACGCCTCCCAAGTATGTTGGCGTGGTTGGCACCATCGGGCAATATGTCCATGGCAATCAACCTTCGCATCATGTTGCTTATTTATACAATTACTCCGGGCAGCCTTGGAAAACCCAACAACGAGTGCGGCAAGTGTGCGAAGAATTATACCGAACCGGTCCCGGAGGCTTGTGTGGCAATGAAGATATGGGATCGCTTTCGTCCTGGTACGTTTTAAGTGCGATGGGTCTTTACGCCGTCACACCCGGAATTCCTGTTTACGTCATTGGAAGCCCCCTGCTCGACCAGGTAAGCCTGCAAGTGAAAAACAAGCGCCATTTTACAATCAAAGCCCACAATAACTCGAAGGAAAACTGCTACATCCAATCGGCCTCCTTAAACGGACAAACCTTTAACCGAACCTGGATTAGCCACGAAGAAATCACCAAGGGTGGAGAGTTGATTTTTGAGATGGGACCAAGGCCAAACAAAAAATGGGGAAACGGTCCTCAGTCCGCTCCCCCATCTCTTTCAGATCGCCAATAAAAATTAGCACCTATGATCATCAAGGTCGGGCACAATTTGTCACCCGACCTTGGTGTTTATTTAATGCTTTTTGGATGGCAAAACATGCCCTTTAATATCCACTTCCCAATAATGAAACGGATCGCAAAAGTGATCGAGCAAGGCTGCAAACTGCCTTCTGCTCACCATCGCATCCTCGTTGAAAGCACCGTAAGCCAACTCCGCCCAATACGCCTCAACAGCTTTCTTGTTCAATCGTTTTTTCCCTTGCGTTTTCTGAATCTCCTTCAGCAACGAAATGGTCTCCTTCAAACTAAAACTTTCTCCCGCTGATCTTACCACTGAGTGAATCCCCAAGTCTTCCAAACCATTCGCTATCGCTTCCACTATGAGCACTGAATCCGGGTGAAAAAGGGTCAGGTTTTGCCAGCCAACATTCTTCCCTTCTCCCTTCAAGATTCCGGTAGCTCCAATGCGCTGAATCGCTGCAAACTCCTTTTCATTAGGTTGAACATCGCAATAAGGCATCAGGTAAGCCCCAGCCTTTAGCAGCTCACTCTGAACCTGCCGTACCGAAACCTCTCCCGGCTTGCAAGCTTCACGCACAGCAATAGCCGCAATGGCTCCAGCCGCCTGTCCATTCAAGATACACACCGGTTGCAAGCGTGTTGTTCCGTTTACAATGTTAGTCACCGAAATTGACTTTTCGGCAACAATCAGGTCCTCAACTTCAGCCGGAAGCAACGTCCCCATAGGCAAGGAATAACTTGGTACGGGATAAAAATGAATGTCGGGCAATTCTTCGTTGCCATGATAAGCGGCATGATGATGGTCAATCGGATAATCTCCAACTGCAACTCCTGTGCGATACAGAGGATCATTTTGCTCAAAAGGACGTGCTAAATCATTTACGGTGAACAGGACTTCTCCTTTTATTCTTCGGGATTCACGATGGTATGGAATTAAAGGCAGCCCATCTTCCGTTGGAAATTCATTCTCTGCAATTCCAATGTTTTTGTAGCCCAACTCGGTTTGCAGGTAATAAACGTAACAGCGGGTAAACCACTTGGCTTTTTCCAGCTCTTTCTGACGTTCTTTGGCCGACAATTCAATCAGGTTCAAATAATAGTCGTTACCATAGATTGGCCAGTTAATCATATATTTCTGATTGGGTAACTCCCCATAGTTCATCATGAAATCACATTCCCATAAAGTAGCTTCCACCGTATCGGCATCGCACCGTCCGGCACAAGTGCAAATGAACGGACTTGGATCATAGTTCTCAGGGCGGGCAATTGTTTTGTCAGTTCCAGTTCCAAAATCCTGCAACACCGCAACGTAAGTCAAATCCTGGATAATGTCGTTTCCACTTTCCGAGGCAATTTCCTCTCCCGTTTCTGCACGACGATCCATCCCTATGCGATAAGGTACTCCGGCTTCTTTAGCCACATCGCCAAGTTCAGTACCATCAATTAAGACCTTGGTGTAAAGCTCGACCTCCTGTGTTCCATCCGTGATGAAAACCGACCAGCCTTGCTCTTCTTTTTTGATCCAACTTAACCGACAATTGTGCCATACCTGTAATTCTTTCTCAGCAGAAACCATTCGTCTGAGGATCTGCTGTCCCACCGATGGCTCGAAAAGGACATTACTCACCCAGCCTGTTTTTACCGCTTTCGGGCCTCCATAATGATCGTAGAGATGTTGACGAAACTCATTCCACAAGCCTGAATGCAACTGGTGATTTCCATCGATGGCACTTACCCCAGCCGAGGTCAACATGCCTCCCAACCAAGGGCCTTCATCAATAAGCAATGTTTTTGCCCCCAACCGGGCCGACTGGATTCCGGCCATCGTTCCACTTGCGCCAGCGCCAACAATCAAAACATCAACCTTTTGAACCGAGCTATTTAGCTGTCCGTAACTTGCCCATGTATTTAGTAATATCAAAAGGGCAACTAATCTTTTTATTTGCATATTCAGTTCGTTTATTTCATTTTGGAAAGTAAAACCGGACCAGCAACTATAAGTAGCACCGGCCCGGAATGGTATTGAGCATTAAAATGGGATCTAACGAATCCGCTGTTGTGTCGCTACCAACTAATTCCGGAGGTACTCCATGTAGCGATTGTATAAATGTCCGGCCTGCAAATAAGCACTTTGCGGACTCATAAAATGGGAAAACTCAAACGTGATGGCGTCTTCAATTCCTGCTTTTGCTGCCGCTTCCAGTTTCATCCAAAGCTTTTCCCACTTAATCGGCAAAAACTTTATCGGCATATCACGGTCAAAGGTTTCGGTATTGGTCCAACAAGCCAGTCCATAACGATCAGCCAGCTGCTTATTCAATTTCAGAAAGTCCGTTAGTTCATCAAAACTCACATGTCCGTCCTGGAACGCGACGATGTCAATTGCGTGCTTAATCCCATCGAAAATCTCACTCCACTCCTGCTCGTGTTTGCTGAGCGAAACGCCTCCTTCCTTTTCGGTGGTGGTTACGTACTGACTAATGTTTTTAACCCCATCAATGTAGGGTGAAATTATGGTTGGCAGGTCATTTGAAACAGCCTTGCAATGTTCTCCCAAGCTGGCGTAGAGATCAATAATCTGCCCGGTTTTCCGGCTACATTCCTGCGAAATATACCATCCTTTAAAGGCTTTTTGCTCGCCATATTTTGACCAGACTTCGTCAATCAATCGTTTATTCAATTCGACTTCTTTCCGGTAATCTCCATTCACCCAATACTTCCCCGAGTCATAGGTTCCGAAATAGAAATCCATCTCATATTGTTCGCTCAGTTCCAGGTACATTTGAACCAAATCAACCGGAGGGCGGTGCGCCCCCATTTCACTGCCCAAAACGTTGGAGTCAAAAGTTTGCCACTTTTGGTACCCACTCCGAATAAGAATAACCGTGTCAATGCCGGCATTTCTCATATTCACAAAATCCTTTTCCCATTCCTTGCGCCCCCAGTTTTGGTGCGGTATATCGTGGCTAATTTCGTCAAGAAACGTTCCTTTAATCTTCATGTAAGCTATCGTTGTATTAATAAATCCGTGTTATTTTGTCTTCCTTGTTTTATCTTGATTTCAGTTTTCTAGTTTTTACTTGTTTATCCTGCTTTTTGTTCTGCTTTCTCAATGCCCAATTCAATCTCATCCCACAAATCATACTGAATCACCTGAACGATATCAAAAACCATGAGGCCATCGCCCAGCGTTAAGCACAACTCAACAGCTTCAGTCATATTCCAAGGTTCTTCTTTGTATATATCGGCATACAAACTGCCAATCACCGGAACTTCTTTCTTGGTCAGCACTTTGGCTTTCCAAAGCCCTCCTTCAATGGTGTACCATCCTGCGCCATATACTTGCTTATAATACACACCTGTCATGTAGGTGTCCAGCAGATCGGCGTAACCAAAATTCTTGTAGTTGGGCGTAAACATCCAGTTGGTGTAGTTATCCGTCAGGGGATCGTATTCTTTGCTGGCCCAATTCACCCCAAACTCATAGTAGGAAGGGTACCAAGCCCCCGTGTAGGTTCCGAAGTCTATATTTGGTTTAAGTTGTTTTACCCGTTCGCGGGCAGTTGCAAAAAAGTCGTGGATTAGTTTGGCCCGCCACTCAAGCCATTGGGGATAAAAGGTACCTGCTTCGCGCCCCCAATCACCATTGGCCAGCTTTTTCCAATGAAAAATATCAGCCGGGAAACGCTGTAGTTTTTGTCCAATATAAGCTTCAAAAAGTTCGCGGGAAAGCTCTGAGAAATCACTGTCCAGTCCGTCAAAGCGACACCGGTCCAAGATAATGCCATCCAAGTCGTATCCGTCAACCAATTCTTCAATAATGCTCAGACAATACGCCTGCACTTTAGGATGGGCCGGATTAAAGAAAGCTGCATACTTCGATTTCTGTGTTTTAATATCCACCATTCCCTCCGGCTTGTTCAATAGCGTTGTTAGGGCCGCAAACTCTGGATCGCGATAGACAACACCGGCATCGAAATAATTGTGTCCACCGGAAAATACGTTAACCGAAGCATGAACCCGCAACTTGCGCTGATGACCTTCCTGAATAAACACATCCAGGTAATCCCAATCAATGTCGCGATGAAAACCTTTCCAGTCAATCAAAGGATCAACCAGTTCGCTTTTGTAGAGGACATCGCCACTCACTGGACGTACGTCGACAACCAAATCTGTTATACCAATCTCCACACACTTATCAAGGTAATATTGAATGGAATCCTGATAGCTGAACCGCTCAAAATTAGCAGAAGCATCAAACCACAAATATTTTGGTTTGATGGTGGTTTCCGGCTCTGGATCCGGATCCGGCAACTCCTTGTTTTGCTCATTACATGAAGCAAGCAAACAAACTCCTCCAAACAACAAAACCCACAAAAAACTTCTGATCCCCTCTTTCACTCGTTTCATCTGTTCTAAAATCTCAATTTACAATTGTCGCAGCTTACTTCTTAATGAGTAACTGAACATATCGCTCCAATTAGGTTTGATGAACAGAAGGATAGGAAACGAATCCCTATCCTTTCGTATTCATCATTCTCTTTCAAAAAATCTAAGCATAAGTTATAATGCTATCTACAAACTTCTAAATGGACCATATTTTAATGCTTCAATCTGCTCGTCACTCAAGGCATTGAATGAGAACAGGCACACGCCATCGGCTCCTTTTTCTCTCGAAATTTCAATTTGTTCCAGCAAGGTTTCCGGCTTAAAGCCCATATATGGTCCTAAGCCCACGATCTGACTGACATCGGTTCCGGCAACAATCTCTTTAAGGCTTTCAGCATCATTGCTTACCGTCATATTATCAAAAGCATAAGACATGATATAAACAGCATCCACCTGATCTTTTTTCACCCAAGTTCCCCAATCCTGAAACTTAAGTTCGAGGCTTTTAACCGGGTGTGGAACCACATCAACCGACAGCCCCACATGCTGATGTTTTCCTTGAAGCAGCTCGTTAACCTGCTCCACAAAACGAGTCACATTATTGGCACGATAATTATTCCATTGCTCCCACTCAGCTTTATCATCTGGAGAAATAGCCATAATGTCAAAGTTCAATTTCTTTTTTACATTTTTGCGGCAATAGTCGCAATAGCAGAAGCCTTTATCCCAAGGCTCACTTAGGGAATAGCGAATGTAGTCAAGCTGCACTTCCGGGATCGGATAACGTTGCAGCATGGTATCGATGGTGGTTAACAAGAAGTCGGCCACCTCAGGACGTGATGGACAGAAATAATGAAAGCCTGGTTCCAGTACGGCAAAAATCTCTCCGTGTCGGAATTTACCAACCCATTCTGGTTTTTGCTTAACCAAAGGTGATTGCGCTCCCCCAATGAAAAACATTTCGCACCAAGGGATTACCTGCATCCCATATTTGGCACACTCTTCCACCATAATTTGCATTGGATCCCAACCTTTAAACTGAGGTAATTGAGGCAATAAAGGATGGGCACTTGGATAAATGGCATAACCATTGTAAATGGTTTCAGGCAAAATAGCATTGATTCCGGCATCAGCCATTCGCTTAATTGTTGCTTTAAGCTCCTCTGGCGTTTTATCAGCAAGACGCACCCAGACTCCCCGGAATTCATTCTCACGGGGCTCGAAAGAACTATAATATAGTTTTCGTGAGCGATCCAACAACTGCTTGCCATACATCAAAGCCATGTCGATATGTTGTTGTTCCCGAGCATTTTCCAACGCATCGAAATCAGCTTGCACCAACTCTTCAAAATCTTTGATCGCCTGACCATCAGTCATTTTACCCGTTTCAAAGCGTTGCAACACCTTTTCATAAGTTTGGCGAGCCTGAACTATGAAGGTATTTTCGGTTGTGGCGTACTGCAATGTATTTCCCTCAAGCCTGATTTCCATACCTACATTTAAATTTTGGCTAATCCAAAGACTCGCGCTTTCATTTCCAGAGATAACAAATCCATCGGCAGGGATTGCCGAGTTGTTTCCTCCTACGCTGACGACTATGCCATTTCGAATAATCGCTTCACTTCCCCATTCATTCGTTCCGGTTTGCTCACCAAAAGCGGGTGTATAGGCAACCAAATGGTCAGGTCCACGGCCTCCGGGAAAGCCCACTTTTTCCGGGTCAACAGCAGTCAACTCCTTTGAACCTGCTTCACGGTATATTGCCGTTGACAACTCTTTATTCACCCAGCTTACTTTGGGTTGACATCCCATCGCTATGAAAAGTAAAGCAATTCCTGTTAACAGATTATACTTCATGATTATTTTTTGCTAAGTCAGTAATTCAAAATCACCTGTAAAAAAAATACAAGTGACCATTTTCTTGAAAAAGTAAGTGCCCAAGGATTGGGTATCCTCAAGCACTTCTCTCTCTATGTAAACTTAATCCCAGCCGGGATTTTGAACCAAGTTCGGGTTAAGGGTAATTTCCTGTGACGGAATTGGTAACAAGTAGTCACGTTCCGGATTAAATCCGAAGCCTTGTGGCAGAGACTCTTGATATGGCTCCAGGAATCCATCTTCATCAACAAGAGGATAAAAACCGGTAAATGAATTTTCCAGATCTGAACCGTAGTACTTCATTCCTTTCGGACGTTTTCCGGCAAAACCTTTATGAGCACGCCAGCGCATCAGGTCATCAAACCTCAGGTTTTCCAAAGCCAACTCAACACGACGCTCTCTTCTCACCTCGTAAATCAAGTCAGACACACCATAAATATTGTTTGGATCAGATGGAACATTACCTACATTCAGGTTGCCCACATCAACACGATTGCGAAGCTGGTTGATTGAACGGTCGGCAGCTGCCTGATCCAATTCTCCAAGCTCAGCACAAGCTTCCGCATAGTTCAGCAATACTTCTGCATATCTGAAAATAATAGAAGCTGTTATACCAATACCTTCCTGATTCTTTTGCTGTGCAGGATCCGGATCGATTCCTTTATAAAGCATGAATCCGGTTGTATTGCGGTAAGTACCTGTTTGGTCGATATAAGGAACGGTGAATACACGCTGAACCGTTGCTTCATAGCCCACATTTGTCAAAACATCTCCGGGCAATAAAACAGTCTGCGCTAAACGAGGGTCACGATCAGCAGCCATGGTTGTTAAGCTGGAATAGTCAACGTCAGTTGCCAAGGTTCCATCCTTTTTAAGATAAGATTCCACCAATCCTAAAGAAATTCCAGAACCTTCACCTCTCCATGGAAGCATCCGCTGAATATTATGCGTAATTCCTTGACCAATATTAAACTTCTTCCACAACATTACCTCAGGGTTACTGCTTAAGTCTGTTTGATTAAATAAACGCCAGTAAGAATTACTTGGGTCACCTGAAGTATACAAGCTATACTTGTTGCTGTTTATCACTTCCTCTGCAGCCTCTTTGGCCAAACGAAGAAATTTAGAACCATCTTGTCCTGAAATCCCAAAAGGAGTTCCGGCATGGTATTTTTCCCAAGTACCTTCGTACAAACAAATACGAGATTTAATCAAAAGAGCGATTTCGCGGTTAATGCGGAAATCTTTTGCTTCGCCTTTCGTTTTCAACAAAGCAATTGCTTTATCAATGGTTGAAACGATTGAATCAGCCACCACATTACGAGGCAAACGAGCTTGAAACAAAGCTTCGTCACGAGGACCATGAACCTCATTCAACCAAGGTAAATCGCCGAAATTTTTCAACAAAGTATAGTAGAAGTAAGCTTTAAAGAAATAAGCTTCTCCAACATAATGGTCCACATCAGCCTGAACACCTTCAACAGTATGATAATTGGTTAAAAAGTAGTTCACGTCACGAATTCTCCCCCAATACCAGCTTCCGCCAGTAGTAGGTACGATGCCTGTCCCATTTAAACGCGTATCAGGAATCTCTGGAATTAAGTTGTCGCTATTGTTCTCGCTATAAAATGAAGCCCACCATCCTCCATGAACACTAAAGGATGATGACGAATAATAGTGGTTACAATACAGTTCAAGGTCGGTAACGCTCTTCCAGTACTGATTTTTAGTAAATCTGTCAGTCGGATACAAATCCAGGTAATCACTATCGCAGGAAACAAAGCCAGTGATTACGGCTGCCAATATGATTAATATTTTTAGATTTTTCATCTCTTTTAAAATTGTTTATTTCTATTGTAGAAGATCGATTCCGATAAAACCATCAGGAGATTCGCATGAAAAGCAATCTTTCTTTTTCCTTAAGTTGGAATTCGGTCGATGCTTTCTTTCTCATGCTACTCACGATCTTCTTTTTTATTTCATCTATAAAACTTATGTTACCGATCAACAATTTCGACTCCAAGTCAACTGTTGATCGTATTTGTCATCTTCAATAAAATTAGAAGGTTACATTAACCCCTACAGACAAAGTTCTCTGCATTGGATAAGTTTTACCGGCAGTCTGGTTATTCATACCAGTCAAAGCTTCTGGATCAAAAATGTCATTCAGCTTAGTAATGGTCAGCAAGTTCTCAGCTGATACATAGACATTCACTTTCTTCAACCAGAAGTCTTCCATTAGTTTTTCAGGAAGCGTATAGCCCAACTGTACGTTTTTCAAACGCAAGTATGAAGCGTCTTGCAAGTAACGTGTAGATACCTGTTGGTTTTTATCGACACCAGCTTTCGTCAAATAAGGACGTGGATAATAAGCATCTGGATTGTCTTTTGTCCAGTAGTCCAGGTGTTGTTCCAACACCGTTGTTTGCCAGCGAGAACTTGCCGATCCAAAGAAGAAGTTACCATTTAACCAAACATCTTTTTTACCAACTCCTTGCCAGAACATAGAGAAGTCAAGATTTCTCCAGTTAAAACCAGCATTAAAACCGTACTGGAATTGTGGCACCCAGTTTCCGATAATCGACAAATCACCATGATCATCGACAGTAGAAGCACCTCTGGATATTTTTCCATCCCCATCAATATCCTCGTATTTTACGTCGCCAGGGTACCAACGGTCGTTACTGATTTCAGACAAATCAGGTGCGTTATTAACTTCGTCTTCGGATTGAAACAAGCCGTTTGAAGTAAATCCCCAAATTGTACCAACTTCTTTTCCAACATATTCAGTCCAAAGAGAACCTGTTGGGTTATTGAATTTTTTATAAACACTCTTGTAGTTAGAAAGTGTTCCTTTCACATAGTATGAAAAATCACCAATTGTATTTTTCCATCCTAAAGACAACTCAAATCCTTTTGTTTCAATATCCACATTGTTCAACCGAGGAACATTTCCACCATAAGTTGCAGGAGGAGTTTCTGCAGGTCCTAACAAGTCTTTACGATCACGTTTGTACCAGTCAAAAGTCATTGTTAAGCGGTTGTTCAAGAAAGCACCATCAAGACCAAAGGTTAACATCGATACGGTTTCCCAAGTCAAGTCAGGGCTTGGAACAGCTGGCATATAGACCACATTCGGTTTTGAGTTTCCCCCCATCAACCAAGGGTAATTACTGCCAATCATATAGGTTTCCAGGTATGCATAAGGATATCCTGTTTGGTTACCCAATGATCCGTAAGAAGTTCTGAATTTCAACTGTCCAACATAGTAACGGTGAGCTTCCATAAAATCTTCTTTGGCCAAATTATAACCCAAGGAGAATGAAGGGAATGATCCCCAACGTTTGCCCTCCTGAAAGTAAGAGCTACCATCAGCACGCCAGTTCACCTCTAGCAGGTATTTTTCCTTATAGTTATAGTTGAAACGCCCAAAGAAACTACGCGTAGCATAATGTCCTTTAGATTCTCCTCCAGTGATCTCTCCAATAGCAGTATTAATAGACGGAATTAATGGCGATTGCAAGTGCTTCCGACTTACATTATGCCGGCTGTATTCTTGTTTAGCCTGTTGAAAACCACCCATGATCTTGAAGTTATGATCATTGATCACTTTCGTGTAGGTTGAAAACACTTTCGGGGATTTGTATTCAGTTGTTCCAGTATAGGTATAGTAGCGGCTATTTTCGATGCTACCATATTGGAATTCGCGTTCGCCAACACCGTAGTAAGTAAAAGTTGGGTTGTGTGTAAATTGTTGCTCCCAAGTAGAATTGTTCCAGTCGTAGCCAATCTCTGTCACCCAGTCTTTAATTGGTTCAATTTTGGCGCCCAGCGTCATCATGTAGCCAGTGTTTTTATCCATTGTTCGGCCCCCCTCTTCAATCTCTGTCACGTCAGACACACGCATGTAATGTCCGTTAGGGTCTTTAATCGGGTTAGACGGCCAACGAGCCTGTGCAATGCGGTGAAGCATGTTTCCATTCATCAACAAGAAAGTAGGCATATCCACAACTCTTGAAGAGTAACGCATGTTACTATTCACAGTTAACCAATCGTACAATTTCGATTTTACTTTTGTACTGATTGTTTGTTTTTCGAAACTATCATCACCAAAAGTGATAATCCCTTCCTGATTCAAATTACTTCCAGAAATGTAGTAATCTGTCTTTTCTGAAGCTCCACTTACACTTAGGTTGTGTGTTTCTTGCAAAGCCCAATCTTTAAAGTGAAAATCAAACCAATCGGTATTCGCATTGGCATACTCGGTATTGGCCCATTTTGTTGGATCCTTTGGGTTTGGAATTGTTCCAGGAATGTCGCCTTCGTTGATGTAGCGTTTGATACGCTCAAGTGTTTCCACTGAAACTAAAGGAAGTCCGCCACCATTTACCGACGCAGCATTGAAATATTGTGCATAAGCATAAGAGTTGGCTTGCTCTGGCAATTTGATTGGAGCAGAGAATGAGAAGTTGTTTGAGTAATTAACACGAACACCTTTTTTACCTTCTCTAGTTGTAATCAAAACTACACCATAGGCAGCTTTTGCACCATAAATAGAAGCTGATGCAGCATCTTTTAGAACCGTCATTGACTCCACATCCGCAGGGTTCAAATCAGAAATAGACCCTTCAACTCCGTCAATCAGGATGTAAGGACTACCAGCACCACGGATATTCATTAACAGATCAACTCCAGGTTTACCACCATTGGCACTACGAGTAACAACCAACCCGGGGATTACCCCCTGTAAAGCTTGTGCAACACTCGTTACCGGACGATTTTCGATAACTTCAGCCGAAACGGTTGTAATCGCACCTGTCAGGTTTTCCTTTTTCGTGGTACCATAACCAACGGCAACAATTTCTTCCAATTCAACCATACTGTTTTCTAACACAACATCGATCGTGGTTTGGTTACCAACTTCAATTTCCTGCGTTGTGGTTCCAATAAAAGAGAAAACCAAAACGTCTGATTTTGAAAGCTTGCTGATTGTGTAAACACCATCCTGGTCAGTTACTGTACCTTCGTAGGTTCCTTTAACCGAAACACTAACGCCTGGCAGAGCTTCTTGGCGTGAGTCAGTTACTTTTCCTGTTACTTTAATGTCACCTTCCTGGGCATAGGCACTCAGTACAGTGAGGCACATCAATAAAAATGATGCCGATAATAATCGTATGGGAATTATTTTTTCAACATGCGTTAACCAATAACGCACGGTTTGTATTTTTTTCATAACAATCGTATTTACTGGATATGCTGCAGAGGTGCAGCCTCATAATTAGAATTAGTTATTTGCTTACAACAATAATCGAGTTCGCAGTAGCTCGCTGAGCTCCATCACTTAAAGCATTGATCGTTTCCGAACCGTGCATGAGCGTAGATGAACCTCCTCCATCAAGATTCAAAGCATCCCAAACGTCGAATTTTTTATTCAGGAAATAAGCCATTTCATCCAGACTCATTCCTTTGCTTAACTCTGAACGTCCTTCAATGACGACCATGTAAAATTTGGTTTTGTCTTTGTTGTAAGCGATACAAGATCTTGGATGGCGTTGATTCTCGTGAGCCATAGTACCCTCAATCTGAATCGCCTGGATTGAATTATTCATGCCTTCTTTTACGATGTGCCCCCATCCTCCGGCAACTTCACGGATTTTGATGCTTTCATCCATTCCTGCATAGCTGTTCTCAATTTTAACCACTTCGCCAGCTGTCAAATTCATGATGTACTCCCGAGCAGTTCCATGACCAGAAAGAATTAGCTGTTTTTCAGGATCTGTCATGGTAATACGCACATCATCCATGGTGTTATCAACTTCAAGCACCTTATACTCTGTTGTTGAATTTACATAGTCAGCCTTGCTTCCAACCTGTTCAACCAACACCTCTGCTCCCCATTTGTTGGCCCCTGACTGGTTGTTTCCGTCTTTCATTTTTCCATCATAGACGACTAGGTAGTCAGCCAAACGCGTACCATTGTACGAATTAATCAAACGCTCTTTGTTTCCAATCAGCAGCTTGCTTTGAAGGTTTGCCAAATTAATGTAAGGAACACCTTGGTCATCGACGAATAATGCAGCATGTGGCTGAGTTGTAATTCCAGAGCTATAGATGTCTCCATTGTGCACTGTTGTTACAAACTGTAACCCCAGCTCCATGTGGAAGAAATCGCCATTAATACCGGCAATAACTTTTTCACCATTGGCTTCTTTGCGCTCAACAATGCTTGCTAAAGTTTCTTTGTTTACAATTTCTCCCCACGCTGCCATATCGTTAGCCGGAGCTAATTCAATCTGGTTTTTGGGATTTGTCAAATCAATTTCTATTGCATAGATGTTCCAGGGGGTTTTATCCTCCTGAATATGCAACAATTTCGATCCGTTCTCCAACTCTGTTGTCTCAACGGTCTCAAATGTATATCCGGGTTCATCCGTGATATACAACTTATCCTCTTTACAATTTGTAAAAAGCGATAATACGATCAATACCGATAGGTATACAATGTATCTTCTCATGTTGAATAAAAATTTGGTTAGTTATGTACTCTATTATAGGAGCTTTGTTTACTCTTGTTTAGGTCTGTTTTATCCTACATTTATCTCTGGGTAGCCCTCGTTCTTTTTCTTAATCTGGACTATTCACAAGATTTAGTCTGAAGAAATTTGAAATACCAAACGGATGAATCATGGGTGTGTTGATCATTGCCTATAGTCTCTCTTCCACTCTATCGCTCCTTAATCAACTCAACAAAAAACGAAACTTCGATTAAAGCCTTTAAGCGCACAAAATAAAGGCTATTAAAAGTAAGCAGCGCTATTCTTTCATCAAGCAAACTGGTCATATCCAAAGACCTCAGATAGAAAAATGAGCAGGAAAAATTTACTTTTCAGAGAATTGAAGTAACTTTGCAGTACGATTTAATACAATTATTACTTCAAAAGCCCAATATTGTCAGTGCCGCCAAGCCTGGCAACGGGCTTCTGAAAAAGAATCCCTCTTCATAAAATTTCGTTACATATTTTGTTGTATTTAGGTTTGTTGTCAAATCAAGTCGTAATGGTATAAAACCTGCGCTGCCGCTCCTTTCCCTCCAGACTCGTCTCCTGCTTCAGAAAACAACAAATCACAGGTTCTCAGAGGCTGTGATAAAGCAGTATGAGTCATTCCCGACTTTACTGAATCTGCTAAAATATCGCTCGCCACCACAAATTTTCCACCAAGAATTATCGATCCTGGGTTTAGTAAATTAATGACATTCCCCAAAGCTTTACCTAACTTAAATCCGATATCATGCAACAAAGCAATAGACAAAGCATCTCCCTTTCTAGCAGCCTGTAGAATATTGTCATACCTCACCTTTCTCAACTCACCTTCAGGAAGCAGCAAGGTTTTCTCACCATTTTTGACATATTCCTTAAAATTCTCCTCTAAAGCATAACCAGACACTTCCATTCCCAGACACCCGCGTTTACCACAAATACATAGTTTGCTTGATTCGCCAAACTGCATATGCCCAAATTCGCCAGCAAAGCCCTGATTGCCTAGAACAACCTTTCCGTTGGAAATAACAGTCATCCCCAAGCCACGACTTAAATTCACGATTAAGGCATTTTTCTCTTTCCTGGCTTTTCCGAAAAACCGTTCAGCCATTCCCATTACATGGGTGTCATTATCTAAAAATATTGGAAGTTCAAATTTCGAAGACAAGTGTTCGGTCAAGGTTTCTTCCAAGAAATTGAAGTAGTTATAAGATTCTCCTGTTTTTGAGTTGACCCTTCCAGTAATACCAAGTCCCATTCCCAAAACACGGGTTTTCTTTTCATCCAGCTCTTCAAGACACTGACCGATAAAATCGACAACAAAGCTGAGGCATTCCGGCGTATTTTCCAACACAAACTCATTATCCTTTTTCTGAAAAACCTCAACCATTTCCATATTGAAGACAGAAACTGAAATTCGCTTTAACAAAATCTCGACACCAATCGTATAGGCATATTCCGGATTAATTTTGTACACAACAGGCCGACGCCCGTTATCGGTTTCCATTTTACCAACTTCAACCACAATACCATCCGCAATTAATTCATTCACCAACTTCGTTCCGGTAGGTACACTCAACCGAAGCCGACGACAAATTGCAGGTATCGCCAACGGATCTTCTGACTTATTCAAAAAAGCAACCATTTTGCGCTTTTGTGCAAATTGCTTACTTTCCATATCAGTTCCGTTGTGTTGTGTTCGAAATAGCTCCATCCTCTTTATTGTTCAAATTAAATTGATAATGCAAGTTTATTAAATTTTTTATAAACCACGCACATGTTAATCAACATTTTTAAAATTTATTTTCAAAACTAGTGCTTACCAAAAAGAATAAACTTCGAGTAGCCTATGTGAGTTACGGGTAATAAGCAAAATCTATTGACAAACTATTTAGTAAAAAAAAGCAGTTCCTCTTTTCGAGAGGAACTGCTTTTTAACTAATCACCATGTCTGGAACTACTACGAATAATAAACAGTCATAATCTACAATCCTATATTATTAATTTTTCTGGAAAAAAGTCTTTCGGTGCTCAATAATCAATTTGGCCATTCTGTCGATCAACTGCTTGTCCTCGGAGTTAGTCGATTTATAAAAGTTGTAAATGCCATTGCCCCCCTCATAATAAGCTATTGATGCATTTTTGTAAACGCCATTATTCTCAAAAGCATTAATGTAGTCAACCAGTTTATCCCTCCGGTTATCATCACTACTACTAAGAGCCCTGGCATCAAATTCCATTTCCAGCCCCATTCCTTTGCTATAACCATGATTACAAACGTTGTTAAGATGCTGTTCCTTTAAATCGTGAAAGAAGTAATTGGGCTGTATCCAGGCAAAATCAAATTGGTATTTCTCCCAGTCATTATATCCTTTTGCTCCCCAATAAGGAATCCAGTAAAACTTAAGTCCTTTCGAACGAATATAGTCTCCAAGTGGTACCAAAATATCAGCACAACGCCGAACATCCTCATCAACCCAATAGAAGCCTTTAAGCTCAAGATTGTCATAACCTTCACTTTCATAGCGCTCCAAAAACTGGTCAATATACCAACGTCCGGCTTCCAAGCGATCATCAGCTACAGAGAAATCAAGTGTTTTCCCATTCAATTTGCCCCAGTCTTTTTGCTCTAAAATAGGCGATGGAATACCTGAGATTAATTTATGTTTAAATTCTGGTTCTCCAATAACTTCTTTCTGTTCTTCAATGCATGCATTAAGGGCCGAAATAGCTTTCCCTTTTTCGAACCTTCTGTCCAGCAGCCATTCCCACTCCTGGCGCCGTGCCTTGTTTGGCGAATAACCTGGAGCAAAATCATATCCCTTTCCATCTTTAAATTCCAGGAAAAGAAACCCATCAAAAAGCCACTCTTTATTTCCTTGTTGATCTTCATGGACAACATAAGGAAGAAACTGATCTTTGTCCCATTCCATCGGACGATGAACGCCTCCCTGATAAATAAGAACCAAGTCTGCAACATCCGTTTTACCATAGCTCGACTCAACGACTCGCTCCTCAGCTATTTGGTCCTGATTTTCTTCCAAATCCACTTTCTGCCTTTTAGCAATTATCTTTGCCAAAAGCATATAAAGCTCGTTATCTTCTGCTTTGTCCGAATGATACAATTTGTAGAATGCATCTCCGCCCTGATAATAAGCCACCTCCATTTTGTCCCAAACGCCATGCTGATCGAATATGCGAATGTAATCTCTCATTCGATAGCCCCATCCGTTTTTAGCCAAGGCACGATCGTCAAATTCCATTTCCATGCTCATGCCATACTTCATGGCATTTTCGCAGGCCTTTACAATTTGCGATATCGGTCTCTCTTCATTGAAGAAGTAATTAGGCTGATAAAAAGCCTGATCGAAACCCAGTTCTTCCCACTCGTTGTAACCGTCTGAATTGAAATACGGTATCCAATATAATCTACGTCCGTGCATTTTCGTGTAATCAGCCACATGTTTCACCAGATCCCGGCTATTGGTGGCCTCCTCAGCCACCCAATAAAAACCAGCTAATTCCAGATTTTCAGGGTTTGCTTTCTCAAAACTCTCCAGGGCATAATCAATAAACCATTTACAGGCTTCCAGCCGGTCTTCTTTTTTCGAGAAATCCATGGACTTACCGTCTATTTCGCCCCAATCGGTTTGGTTGGGTATTGGTTCTGGAACTGTGATTACCACTTTGCGTTTCGTGGGCATTTTTGTCCCTGAACTCTCCAACACATCCGAAATCTGACTGTTCAAAGCCATAATGGCATTCCCTTCGCAAAAATAGTTGTCGATCAATTTTTTCCACTCCACTTTGCGTGCAGCTAAGTCTTTGTAATAGGAAGCAAAGCCCCTTGTACCGTCATGAATTTCCAGGAACAGAAATCCATCAAATAGCCAGTCTTTAGTTCCATCTTCATTTTCAAGAGAAACATATGGTGCAAAATGTTCTTTGTCCCATTTAATACTTCGGTGTGCCCCACCATCATAAATCAACACCATATCGCGTATGGTCAGATCTTGTTTCGAGGCGCATGAATTAAACGAAATTCCTGCCGCAACCAATAGTAATGAAAATAAAAGCTTGTAAGCAATTCTAATTTTAAGCATAGTTTATTTAGTCTTTAATATGATTTAATTGTAATCAGGGTGAGTAGCTCTCTATAAGTCCAAAGATTATTCAACAGTATCCTTTGGCAACAGTAAACTTTCAAAAACGGCAATAGTATTCTGAAATCGAATTAAACGATCATAGTGTATTCAAGATATAGGTGAGTGAGCTCACTTCTCATTTACTACATTCCAATTTAATTTGAACGCAGAAAAGTCTGAAAATCCCCACCGTCTCGTTATTTTTCGTTTTGAAAAAAGGCAAAGGCAAAGAATAAACACAAATTTGATAAAACAGAACCACCACTCCACCACTCCTAATTTCAAGATCTTAAATAGTATATTAAAATATTAGTTCGACCGTTCTGACACAAACTTGCAGAATTTATAGTAAAGTTGCCTGTCTTCTTCTGCACTTGATTTTGAAAGCTCATACAGGGTTCTGTTTCCTTGGTAATAGGCCAGTCTTTTTGATTCCCATATTCCATATTCTTTAAAAGCTTTCATATAGTTTTCAAGTCGGTACCCCCAGTTACCACGGTCAATCATCGCTCTGTCGTCAAACTCTATTTCCATATCCATGCCATAGTTTTTAGCATCTTCACACGCTTTGTTTAGAGATGAAAGAGGCGTATTTGCATTGAAAAAGTAATTGGGTTGGTAATAGGCATAATTAAAGGTGAGTCGTTTCCACTCAAACGCCCCATCGGAACCATTATAAGGAATCCAGACAAAACTGTATTTCAAATCGTTCAGATAGGCTGAAAGATCCGCCAGTATCCCCCTTGAATTGGTAGCCTCTTCTGCAATCCAGTAAAAACCAGCCAATTCAATATTTTTATAGTTCATCTCTTTAAATTTCTTTCTCACATAATCGATATACCATTTACAAGCATCAACCCTGTCAGTTACCTTTGAGAAGTCTAACATGACTCCGTTTTTTAGGCTTCCCCAATCTTTTTGCGTTTTTATTGGCTCCGGAATTCCGATCACCACTTTTCGTTTTTCGGCAGGTTCTCCCAAGCGTTCCTTGGCGCTCTCAATAGACCTGTTCAATGCCCCTATGCAATAACGCGACCGAAAATAGTATTCAACCAGCTGTTTCCATTCGTATTGATTGGCCGGAACCGAAGTATATCCTGAAGCAAATGTTTTCCCCTCTCCATTGTGGATTTCTAAAAACAGGAATGAATCAAACATCCAATGTTCTTTGCCCGATTCATCAGTATAGGTCACGTATGGCTCTACATATTCCTCGCTCCATTCATGCCCCCGGTGCGAGCCTCCGGCGTACAGAAGAACCATGTCGTTATTTTCTAAAAGTTCAGTTCTGTTTTTCTCCCATTCATATACTGACTCTTCTTCCTCTTCTTCTGGAGGAAGAGGCGAAATTTCATTGGGTTCATTCTCCGAACAAGCGAAAAGCAAAAAGCATATCGTGAATACGACTAAAGAACGAGTTATTATTTTTTTCATTGAATATTACTTATAGAATAATAAGATATCTATGGAAATAGTATTGTATATATCCATTTGACAAACTCCTATAGTCTCCATATAAAAATACAAAGACTCACTCGCATCCCATTATTCTAACCTAGATCTTAATTAAGATATTTTTATAATTCCCGAATGTTTAATAAACATTCAAATACAAACAATATTAAATTTCCACATACTCCTGTAAAATTTCAAGTAACATGAAATAATATTATTTCATGTTACTTGAAAAATCCAAATGCTATTTATTCCATGCCCATAAAGACAACTCACAAATTGAGATGTTAGTGAGTGGAGGAGAAGTTCTCCAGTTTTTTCTATTAATTATCCGTAAATACCTCACACTCGGACTATCATCCTTTTCAAAGTGAACATTATCTCCTTCAGCAAAATCAGCTAAAGTCGATGAAGAATTATCAATATCAGCTAGCTTGGTCCAATCTGCCCAATCACCACTAGCAGGAGGCTCTCCTGGCAACATATAGCCCCATAGTTCATATTCTTTAGGACACGTATGAGTATAAGCCCAATACAAATGAACTTTGACTTGTTTTAAATCATAATAACTTCCGTCAAAGCGTGTACCAATATCAAAAGTAAAAGAACTTGTAGTCCAATAATTTCGATAACCTATTGAAACGTAGTCTTCTGGTTTAGACATGTAACCTCCATCCCATAACACACTCATCGGGTCTCCTCCCCGAGGCGAATCGTTATCCAGATTATTAGCTTTAAATTGAGATTTATCAACTGTTATGAACTCCGGAATTGTTGCAGTTACAGTATATATAAGATCATCATAAATATTATTAACCGCTATTTCATATGGTTCAGTTAAGTCCAGTGTTAAAATGGTATCCACAGGAGCAAGAAGTTTTGCTCTTTTGGAAACACTTAGATTTACTTTTACTTCCTTTAAGCTTTTTAAGTTGAATAATTCCAGAGTAATTGTTCTATTCTTATCGGAAATCTCAGCGCTCACAATTTGAGGTCCATCTTCTGCAGTTACAGCTTTAAAAGGTGTTAATACTGGGTTGACAGGAATTGATTCATCCAACTTATCATCGTTGCAAGCTGATAAGAGAACAATTCCACTACAAAATATAATACTCCAATAGAGAAATACTTTTTTCATGTTAATTCCTTTATTATTTTGTTACCACCAAGGATTTTGAGCCAAATTATAACTCTTATTAATTTCATTTTCAGGTATTGGGAACAAATAAAATTCTCTTTTAAACACACGAGTTTCAAAAGGAATTCTTTCATAAAAACCTGTAAAAGAAAAATCATTTGAAGCAGCATCACCTGCACTTATAGCCATACCCCACATACGTCCTCCATCACCCCATCGACGATTATCAACTGTACCATCTTCATCTACAGTATGAGCCAACCATCTTCTGCGCGAAGTAAAATAGCGGTCACCTTCCATGCACAGCTCGATTTGCCTTTCTCTTAAAATAAACTCGCGCTGAAGTTCTTTATCTCCCGAAATTTCGGGATTTGATACGAACGCACTTGGCACACCTGCTCTCTCCCGAATCATATCCCAATATTTGCGAATATCAGCATTACTTGGATCATATTCATTCAGAGCTTCAATGTAGTCTAACAAGATTTGAGCATAGCGTATAAAAACATCCATATAGTCCTGTGGATAAGCACGATCATACATATTCGCCATAGGATCAACTCTCTTTTGCGCTAAATACCCTGTTCTTGAAAAGAATGTATAAGAACCTGATTGACGAGAAACTCCCCCATAATACAGCTCAGCACGCGCATAACCATCCTTCTGTCCTTCAGAATTATAAAAATTTCTTTTATTAATGTCATCCGGAATTTGAGGGATTACCCGCCTATTATAAAGTATTGATGCATAAAAACGTGGTTCACGATTGGCATACATATTCCAATCCCCTTCCCAATGTCCCCACGCTTCACATTCGCGAATATCTGCGATCATTTGTTTGCGACCTTCTTCGGTACCAACTGCTCTCTCATTAGGATTCCAGTGAGGATTAGGAGATGTAGCAAAACCACTTTCCACATATCCCGATGTTGGATCATCAATGGTCTTTCCGTTTTCCATTAAGAAAGCATCCACCAAACGTTGTGTTGGGCCAACTCCACCAAGCGTTTTCGGTCCTGGAGTAGTGTGTATCATCCAGGCATTCGTGTTGCCCACACTATATTTTCCCCAAATAACTTCACTATTCCACTTTTTTAAGTGAACATCTACACATGATTTATATGGATTAAACTCCCCATCACCGCTCTCATTATTCTTATATAAACGAAGATTAGCTTCTGGATTGTTTTCCGATATCTTGATTACTTCCCGACTAGCCTCCGCAGCTCTTTCCCATTTTGATTCATCATACGCTATATTTACTAACGGAGTCCCATCTGGATTTTTAAAATTGGCATACTCTAAATTACCATTCCATTGCGGACTAGCAGCAAAGGTAAGCACAGTTGATTTTACCGATTTACAAACAATCTTATTCGGCTTTCCCATCCATGTGGTATTATTTTGCCAATGGAGCGGTAAATCTTTTTCTGCCTCATCCATCATTTCTACTATGTAGTTTACACAGTCATCAAAATGAGCACGCCCCATATTAGCAAAGTCTGCATCATTTGGTTGAAGCTCTTTGATCAATACAAATGGTCCCCACTGACGTAGAAGTAACCAATAATAGTACCCGCGTAAGAATTTTGATTCAGCTTTATATTGAACCTTTAAGTCTTCACTTAATTCTGCGCATTTATCAACGTTATTTTCAAATACGAAAGAAGCCCTAATCGCCCGATAAAGCTTTTCGTAAAAACCATGATAATAATTTAAAGAAGGAGTCCAATTTCCAAAATTAAGCCCATAAGTAGGATAAACGGTCCAACTCAAATCGATTTCATCAGACATCCCCAACCACGGATCGTCCTGATGCAGTCTGTGCCCAGGGATTGTTGCATATACATTAGCAAGATATTTCTCAACTTCTACTCTAGAACTCCACACCATCTCATCTGTTTTCATATCATCTGGCAGTTTATCCAAAAAGTCTGAACAGCCTGAAAAGAAAACCAACTGAATTAAAAATATACCTATTATAATTTTTTTCATCTTTCCTTTTGCTTAAAATGTTGTTCTAATACCGAAATTAATTTTTCTAGGAATTGGGTATCTATTCCCATTTGGAGTTGCCGTTTCTGGGTCCCACATATCCCAATGAGAGAACACTGCAAGGTTAGTAGCTAACACATGTATCCTAACGGATTCAAGTCCAATACGTGAAACAAGCTTCTTATCGAATGTATAACCTAACTCCATGTCTGCCAACCGAAGTAAACTTCCATCATAAATATTCCGAGTAGAAGCCTGCCAGTTATTACTTGATCGTCCATTGGAGTGTCGGGGGTAAAATGCATTGGGATCTGGATTCTCTTCAGTCCACCTATCCAAAGCTTTCTCAAAGACATTTCCTTTACCTACACCTTCACTAAATGGAATAAATGTGTTTCCTCCCAAAGCATAAGTAACTCTTGCCTGACCTCGAAAAAACACACCAAAATCAATACCTCTCCACATAAGCTGCGCACCAAAGCCATAAATAATTTCAGGTACATTCGTATAGCCAATGGCAGTTTCATCGTTAATGTCAATCACACCATCGTTATTGATGTCTTTGTACTTCACATCTCCCGGACGTACAACTCCAAACTTCTGCTCTGGACTGTTATCTATCTCAGCTTGATCTCTAAATAATCCTTCAGCAATTAAACCAAATCGTTGACCCAACGGATGTCCTGTCCTCATTCGGTATTCATATTCCATCAGAGGTTCATCCATTTCTATTACTTTATTCCGCGTGAAAGTAAAGTTTCCGTACAAACGGTAGGAAAACTTATCAATAGAATTATTTAGCTCCAATGTTGTTTCAAATCCTTGATTCTCCATAACTCCCATATTTGCATATGGAGTTTGGTTAAGCCCTGCAACTGCAGGCATAGACCCCCGCTGTATTAAAATATCAGATCTTCTTTCATGGAAAAAGTCGACATCCATCGAAAATGCATTTTCAAACAACCCAAGTTCAAAACCTACGTTCTTCTTTAATCCCTTTTCCCATGTCAAACTCGACACTCCAATTTGATCTTCTCCAATACCACCTATTATAGTTGGATTAAACCCAAAACCATAACTACCTAGACCATTTCCCCAAGTAGACAAGTACCCATAACGATAATTATTAGGGAGAGCATCTGACCCCACTAATCCAACAGAAGCCCTAATTTTAAATAAGTTAACAACCTCTGAATTCCAAAATGATTCGTTTGAAATAAGATAACCAATTGCCCCCGCAGGGAAAAGACCAAAACGATTGTCTTTAGGGAAGTTCTCAGATCCGTTATATCCAAGGTTAAACTCACCAAAGTAGATATCTCGATATGAATAAGTTCCCCTAAAGGCAATACCTTGTTTTCGATAAGGCAATGCCATTATTGAACTACCTGCAGTCCCATCAATATAGTCTCGCTGGTAATACATAAACATTCCTCCTACTCGATGATTTGTATTGAACGACTTATCGTAATTTAACTGAGCTTTTGCTTCAATAGCTCTATTAGCGCCTGAACTACTTGAATACCTCAGAAATTCTTGTCCTGTATTTACCTCTTTTACAATTAAATCACCTGTATCATCATCTACCCCATCAACTGAATAAGTTGATGAAAGCTTATTTCGACGCTGTATCGTATTATTATTTGAATCAAAAGAGAAAAATCCTTTAAAATTCAGTCCATCCACCAACATCGACAGATCTTGATTCAACACCACCTGACTCGTTATTTGTGTATTAAATCGCGTATTATAACCAGAGCCATGTAAACGTTCTGCAGGATTTAACTCGCCCACCTGACTGGGAGCTCCCCATCCCCACTCGATGGAACCATCTGGTTCTCTTCCTATAGGCAGGCGCACGGGACTTGACAAAGGGGTTGATTGATATGCCCAATAAAATAGCTCATCAGAAGGACTTCCAAACCATCTGCCATAGTGAGATCTGTTACCTACTCCTGGCTCATGAATATCTATCAAGTTAGCACCAATTTCCAGGTTTACGATTGTAGATTTTGTAACCGTAATATCAATATTTGAACGAAAATTATATCGTTTTAAATTAATATTTGTGTTGTAATCATTTAATCCATAATCTTTAAAGTTCCCATTATCTTGAATAAAACCTCCACTTATAAAATAACGGGCTCTTTCTCCGCCACCTCGAATTGTTAAGTTCGCGTTAGTATTATTTGACCATTTTTTGAAGATCTGATCAAACCAATTCACATTTGGGTAAAGAAAACGGTTCACATCTCGTTCTAGATAATTGATATATTCTTCCGAATAATTTTCCTGACCAAATGCTTCATTATAAAGTCTAGCATAATCAGCTCCTCCAACAAATTTCGGCATATTCGGTAAGTCAGATATTCCTGATTCCAATTTGAACTCAACAACTGGCTTTTGTGCTACCCCCTTGCGAGTTGTTACCAATACGACTCCATTAGCTGCTCGAACTCCATAAACAGCTGTTGCTGACGCATCTTTCAATATCGATATCGATTCAATCTCTTCAACCGCAATGTTAGTCATATCTCTTTCCACGCCGTCTACCAAGACCAAGGGACTTTTATTTGATCCCAGCGTTGCAATACCACGCACCCAAAAAGAAGCATTATCATAACCTGGTTCTCCCGATCTCTGAACAATAGTTGCGCCTGCAATTCTTCCCGAAAGTGTTGACACAAGAGAACGTTGAGGAACTGCAAGTTCTTGCGTTTTGATAGAAGAGATAGACCCAATAACACTAGCTTTTCGTTGAGAGCCCATCCCAACAACAACAGCTTCTTCTAATAATGTAACCGCTTCTTTTAATGTTACATCTATCGCTAGTTTATCTGATACCTCAACCGTCTGAGCCTCAAATCCAATAAAAGAGAATACAAGAATATCTCCCTTTTTTGCTTGAATAACATAATAGCCTTCATTATCCGTAATTGTCCCTTTTAAGGTTCCTTGAATAGTCACATTTGCACCAGGTATGGGCTGCCCATCTCCATCTGTCACCTTACCTCTTATCTGTAGTGGAACTTCTCCTTGTTGCTTTTTATCGTACAGCCTTTCTTGAGTAGTTCCAACGTCCTGTTTTCGAATCACGACATAGTTATCTACAACTTCATATTTCATACCGGAATTTTGAAGGATACGTTCCAGCACAAGACTAACAGAAGCGTCTTTTATACTTACAGACACTTCCCTTTCTACATCAAATTCTTCTTCATTGTAAAAAAAGTAGTAATCCGTTTGCTCTTCAATTTCATTCAAGGCTGAACGAATAGAAACCTTTTTCAGATCCAGGTTAAGCTTTGAATTTTGTGAGAAGGAGGAAGCATGTACTACCATTAAGCTCCCAAACAAAAAAAATAAAACCAGTTTCATGGTTAGTAAAATTTTTCTCCATCGTCCTGGTCGACAATAGAACGTCAATAATTTTTTCATAAATTTGGAATGTTTTGATTAATACTCATCAAGTTTTTCAAAACACCTTATAAGCGATGGTAATGTTGCCGCATTCCATCGCTTTTTTGTGTTTTGTCATTAGTTAGTTTATTCTTTCTTTAAGTTTGCTACATGGGCAATTATTTTTTTAAGGTTTTAACATCTAATATTATCTCTCTTTTTTTATCGGTGTTAACAGTAAATTTATAGCTATAGCCATAGAGTTTCTCAAACACTTTCAGAATTTGCTCCAATGGTCGATCCCTAAGAATAGTCCCAGTAATCTTATTATCAGCAATTTCCGGAGTCCCAAAATGAATATCAACGTTATACCATCTCTCCAGCTTTCTGACCACATCTGCCAACCTGGCTTTATCCATTTCTAACTTCCCATCTTTCCAACTGGTTAACAAATCAGTCTGAACTTCTTTTACTTCTATTTGGTGTGTTGATACATCTAGCGTCATCTGTTCAGATGGTTTCAGGGTTTGTAAAAGTTTCCCTTGTGTATTTTTAAACTGTACACTCCCTTCTTCTAGTGTAACCGAAATTATAGAATCATCATCATACGATTCGACATTAAATGAAGTTCCTAGTACCTCAATAATCCCCTTCGCGTTCTTTACTCTAAATGGTTTTTCTTGCTGATGAGCCACTACAAAAAAAGCTTCGCCACTAATCCATACCTCCCGTTTTCTGTCATTAAACGACTTACTATATTGAAGTTCTGCCCCTGAATTCAACCATACTTTTGAGCTATCTGGTAAGTTAACTACACTCGTTTGCCCATAAGGAACAGTTACACTACACATTTCTTTTGAAGAATTTAAATACCCCTTCCTCCCCAGCAAAGAACCAATGAAAAGAGCAAGCAGAAAAATCGCGGCATACCCTAGCCAAGGCATGAGTTTTCTAGAAATCTGCGTTGTAACCCAACTCTTTTGAGCGACGTTTTTCCAGGCCTTTTCAGCATCAATCTGGTCAAAAAACTTTGTTTGTTGAATTTGCTGATGAAGCTTTTCTGAGTGCTCATAAACCTGGCGATTTTCTGTTTTGCTCAACCAACTTTCAAAAATATTTTCCTCAATTGCATTCAACTCGCCATTCAACTTGGCGGCAATTAAATCCCACTCTTTTTCCTCTCTCTTATTTTGCATGATCATTGTCGTTTCAATTAAAGGATGCAAAAACAGAGTGAAAGGGTGACAGTATACTATCTTTTTTTTTCGATTACTCAAAATTGCTACCGAACAACAAAAACAAAGTTAACTGATCGTCTTTAAGTTCCTCTTTTAAAAAACGATAAGCTCGCCCCATCTGTGTTTTAACAGTATTTACAGAAATACCTAAAAAAGTAGCAATTTCTTTATAAGACAAATTATTATAGACGGCTAGTTGAAGAATTTTTCTTCGCTGTTCTGGTAGTTTATTGATTGCTTGATGTACACGAACAATTTGCTTTTCTTCTTCTAATTCATTTACATAATCCTCAACATACTCCAACTCCTGAATCACAAATTGACTATTCCCAAGTTTCTCTCCTGATTTACGTAGATGCATTAAAGAAATATTGCGAACCGATAGTAGTAAATAATTTTTAAAAGAGGTTCTTATTTCAATAGAAGTACGTTTTTCCCAGAAATTAATAAAACACTCACTTACTAAATCTTGAGCAAGGTCTATATCATTTAGAATTTTATTCGCATAAAGACAGAGTGGTTGATAATAACTATCAAATACTTTTTTAAAAACCTCTTCATCGCCAGCTTGTATTTCTTTCCAATCGTGGGGCATTCGGTCATCTATTCTCAGGAAATATAACTAACAATATTACGAACTTTTGCCTAAGCCCCAAAACAAACTCAATAAAATAATATTCTATAAAACAAGCCACATGAACTTAAAGAAACTCATAAACGACAACACTCATACCCTTAGGAGTTATTGATAATTAAATCATGGGTAAGAAAAAAGGTCGACATCCCATCCTCATAATCAAGAACTACGCGATACCCCTTGACGGCTAAATAAATCTATTTTCTCAACTTCCCCGGGCTATAGCCCACTTTCTTTTTAAAGAACCGACTGAAATAATGAATGGATTCGAAGCCCAGCTCATAGCTAATTTCCTTGATGCTTTTATTGGTGGTCAGCAGCAGTTCTTTGGCTCGCATTATTTTTAAATCAAGGTAATACTGATGTGGAGATACGCCGGTATATTTCTTAAACATTTTCCGAAAATAAGAATAGCCAATATTGTTCTCCTCGGCAAGTATTCGGACATCAATCATCTCCCCAACATTTTCACGAAGCGTAAACCGAATCTTTTGAATAACCGCTTCAATTTCTTTGCCCTCAAAATTGCGATTCTTCTGCCAAGCCACAATATAGCCCAACAGTTTAACCACCAATCCTGAGGCAATCTGCTGATACCCTGGCTTCTCTGCCAAAACCAAGTCAAAAATCTTATAATAGGTGTCGATAAAGGCTTCGTGAGCACCACAATAAAGCAAGGATTGCTCCATCGAAAAAACCGGTTGAGCCAACAGCTGTCTGGCAATCGTCCCATCAAACCCAATGTAATTTTCGGTCCAGCCGGTTTTGCGATTCGGACGATACCGGTGCCATACTCCGGGACGCGTAATAAGCAAAGTCCCCGGTTTGATCATCGCTTTACCAAACTCATTTTCCAGCTCTCCAAATCCTTCGGTGATGTAATTAATTTGAAACTCATCCAGCATGCGCCCTTGCTCCCACGAAAAATGATAACCGGTCGGATGATCAGCTGAAGGATAATCCACCTCCGCG
The DNA here is from genome assembly GCF_900113005.1 of Sunxiuqinia elliptica. GTDB lineage: Bacteria > Bacteroidota > Bacteroidia > Bacteroidales > Prolixibacteraceae > Sunxiuqinia > Sunxiuqinia elliptica. The sequence goes on along the minus strand of NZ_FONW01000013.1, from coordinate 87,395 downwards.
GCAACCTGCGATTTACCGGCCACATTCAAATACAGGCCCCAATTGCGATCTTCATCTCCGGTTGTTAGGTATTTAAAAAAATCATTCATAAAAGAAGGACAAAAAGTGCAAAAACAAAATCAAATTATGCATTGATAAGCTCTTTTTCAATGAATAACTTTAAAATTCAATTAAGATCAAAATAACTAAACAATCTAAATAAAACCAAAACCTATGAATGCATTGAGCGCAATTGGCATGATCGCACTGGGCAGTATGGGTGCTGCCAGCTTTTATGTTCCGTTTAAAAAAGTTAAAGTTTGGTCGTGGGAATCGTACTGGCTTACACAGGGGATTGCAGCATGGATCCTGGCTCCGTGGATCTCAGCCTTGCTCACGGTTCCCGAGGGAACTTTACTGACCATTCTATCCGAAGCCCCTACTTCATCCAAATGGCTGGCCATCTTATTTGGTGCTTTATGGGGAGTTGGCGGGCTAACTTTTGGGCTTAGCATCCGGCACCTTGGCATTGCCATGGGACAGAGCATCGCCTTGGGTTTTTGCGCGGCATTCGGCACTTTAATTCCCCCCATTGTGGCAGGCGAAAACCTTTTACAGTCCACCTCAGGTTTGCTCATGATTCTTGGCGTTGGAGTTTGTATTGCAGGAATTGCCATTATTGGCTATGCCGGAGCATTAAAAAGCAAAGGGTTAAGCGAAGAAGAGCGCAAAGCAGCCATCAAAGAATTTGCACTAAAAAAGGGATTGATTATCGCATTCTTTGCCGGTGTGATGAGCGCGGCCTTTAGCTATGGCTTTGAAGTTGGAAAACCCATTGATGCCATTGCGATTAAACATGGCACCAATCCGCTTTTTCAGAGTAACCCAACCCTAATTTTTATTCTGACCGGAGGTTTTGCCACCAACTTCATCTACTGCCTTTACCTAAACATCAAAAATAAGAGCTACAAAGAATACTTTTCGGTACCTGCTCAGACACTCCTGAACAACCTATTTTTTACGTTTTTGGCAGGAGTCCTCTGGTTTCTTCAGTTCCATTTTTATGGCATGGGGAAAAGCCAGTTGCCGGCCAGTATTGCCCCCTTTGCCTGGAGCATCCTCATGGCACTCAACATTGCATTTGGAAACATCTGGGGAATTGCCTTAAACGAGTGGAAAGGAGCTGGTCAAAAAACGATGGCTATCCTCATCACCGGAATCATTGTCCTTATTTTATCAACCTTCGTTGTAAACCTTAGCTAACCAACTAAATAACACAACATATGAAACGATTCATCCTAAAGCGAGTTTATTTCTTATTTGTTTTTATTGTAGCCCATTTAGTTACATTGGCAAAAACCGAAATTAAAGATTTGGTTTGCGAATACCAGACCAATCCCATTGGCATTGACGTAACGCATCCTCGGTTAAGCTGGAAGTTAATCTCCACGGACAACAATGTCATGCAAACGGCCTACGAAATCAAAGTAACCGACGCAAAGCCATCGGGAAAGACCATCTGGAGATCGGGCAAAATTAAGTCCGATCAATCGGTAAATGTCGCCTATGAAGGGCCTGAACTAGCATCGATACAACGCGTGTACTGGCAAGTAAAAGTTTGGGATAATGACGGTAAATCATCTTCATGGAGTGATCCCGCCACCTGGGAAATGGGAATCTTAAATCTCGAACAATGGACAGCTTCATGGATTACCGATACCGAATCGCATAAGCAAAATAAATCGATGCCCAGCCCCTATTTCCGAAAGGAATTTGATGCTTCCAAGAAAATTGAGTCTGCCCGAATTTATGTCACTTCCCTTGGCTTGTACCAACTTTTTTTGAATGGAGAAAAAGTCAGCACCGACCTGTTTACACCAGGCTGGACCAGCTACAACAAAAGGCTTCAATACCAAACTTATGACGTAACGTCTTTAATCCAGTCGGAAAATGCTCTTGGAGCCATTCTCGGTGACGGATGGTACCGAGGCTACATTGGATGGAATGATCAACGAAACTATTATGGTGACCGGCTTGCCTTACTTCTTCAACTCCAAATTAATTATACGGATGGGACCAGCGAACAAATCATTTCCGACAACAGTTGGAAAACCTCCAACGGGCCAATTCTTTTCTCCGACATTTACAATGGCGAAACCTACGACGCCCGGAAAGCAATGCAAGGCTGGAACTCGGTGGCGTTTGACGACAGCAATTGGGTACAAGCACAGCTTTACAGTCATACTAAAAAGAACCTGGTTGCCCAGGAAGGAGAACCCGTAAAAGCCATCGAAGAAATAAGGCCCATCAAGCTAATTACAACCCTAAAAGGCGAAACTGTTTTTGATTTGGGACAAAACATGGTTGGCTGGGTCCGACTAAAAGTTAAGGGCGAACGAGGAAGTAAAATCACGCTTCAATTTGCTGAGGTGCTTGATAAAGCCGGTAATTTTTACACCGACAACCTTCGAAAGGCCAAATGCACCGATGTATACATCCTGAATGGTGACGGCGAAGAAGTTTATGAACCACACTTTACATTTCATGGTTTTCGCTATGTTAAGATCGAAGGCTTAAAAACACCACCAACGCTTGACCAAATAACCGGAATCGTCATTCATTCTGATATGCCTCAAACCGGTTCCTTTGCATGCTCCGAACCTTTAATCAATCAATTACAACACAACATTCAATGGGGCCAAAAAGGGAACTTTCTGGATGTCCCTACCGACTGTCCACAACGTGACGAGCGATTAGGCTGGACGGGAGATGCTCAAGTGTTCAGCATGACGGCTGCCTTTAATTTCAATGTTGCTCCCTTTTACACCAAGTGGATGAAAGATTTGGCTGCAGACCAACTCGAAAACGGACGCGTTCCGCATGTCATTCCGGATGTTCTAAAAGGCGACGGAGGCTCAACAGCCTGGGCGGATGCTGCCTTAATTGTTCCCTGGACAACCTACCTCGCTTATGGTGATAAGAAGATATTGGAAGAACAGTACCCAAGCATGAAAGCCTGGATTGGCTACATGCAGGAACGTGCGGGCAAAGACCTGCTTTGGACCAAAGATCCGCATTTTGGCGACTGGCTGGCTTTTGCAACCAACCGATCAGACTATCCGGGAGCTACAACAGACAAGGATTTGATTGCAACCGCCTACTTTGCACACTCGACCGAACTTTTGGGCAAAATAGCAAGCATTCTAGGGAAAGCTGATGAGGCTCAATCCTACGCCAAACTTGCCGAAGATATCAAACAAGCATTCCAAGGTGAGTTTATGACTCCTTCCGGCCGTTTGGTCTCACACACCCAAACTGCCTACTCGCTGGCTTTGATGTTTAAGCTTCTTCCAGAGGACCTTGTTCCTGAAGCCGCAGCCTACCTGGCAGAAGATGTCAAGAAAATGGGACACCTGACAACCGGATTTGTTGGCACTCCCCTACTTTGCATGGCCCTTTCAAACTATGGTTACGAAGATTTGGCCTTTATGCTGTTAAACCGGAAAAAATATCCATCCTGGCTCTATCCGGTAACCCAAGGAGCAACCACCATTTGGGAGCGTTGGGACGGACAAAAGCCTGATGGCAGTTTTCAGGATATTGGGATGAACAGTTTTAACCACTACGCTTATGGGGCAATAGGCGAATGGCTGTATCGCTACGTTGCCGGAATCGATATTGATCCTGCCAACCCTGGCTACAAACACATTCTTTTAGCTCCTCATCCCGGAGGTGGGTTAACGCATGCTGAAGCCGAGTTAGAATCCATGTACGGAAAAATTAAATCAGCTTGGCAAATCAACAAACAGGAAATGCAATATGAAATTATCATTCCGGCCAACACAACAGCCACGGTCAGTTTTCCCCAGCTAACCAATGATTCGCTTCAACTTAATAGTGAGCAACTCCCAGAGAACCTGTCCAAGCAACTAACAACAGGCCATAACCGCTTAACGCTTGGCTCCGGACACTACACGTTCAACTATCAAATGCAAACAAACGAATAACCCCAAAAACAAGAAAAATGAATAAAAATCAGATTGAAAAAGCATACCAACTCGCCAAAACGGCTTATGCTGAGTTAGGTGTTGATACCGATGCAGTGTTGGAACAAATAAACCAGGTTGTTATTTCATTGCACTGCTGGCAAACCGACGATGTGGGGGGCTTTGAAACTCCTGATGCGACACTTTCAGGCGGCGGTATTCAGGCCACGGGCAATTATCCGGGTAAGGCGAGCTCGATTTCTGAAATGCGCCAAGACCTGGAAAAAGTCTTGTCCTTGCTTCCCGGCAGCCAACGCCTAAACCTACACGCCATTTACGGCGATTTCGGTGGAGAGCTTGTTGATCGCGATCAGATAGACCCCAAACACTTTCAGAGTTGGATTGATTGGTGCAAACAACAAGGCATTGGCATGGATTTCAACGCAACCTGCTTTTCTCATCCCAAGGCTGCCGATGGCTTCACCTTATCGAGCAAAAACGAGGTAAATCGCCGCTTTTGGGTGGAACATGTCAAACGATGCCGGGCAATAGCTGCTGAGGTTGGGAAACAACTTGGCACGCCATGCATTCACAATACCTGGATTCCGGACGGATCAAAAGACACGCCCATTGACCGGAATGGACACCGGACGCTGCTAAAACAATCGCTCGATGAAGCGATGAGCATCGACTACCCCAAAGAATACATGAAAGATGCCGTTGAAAGCAAGCTCTTTGGGATTGGTGCTGAATCAATGACGGTTGGCTCGCATGACTTTTACCTGGGCTATGCCATTCAAAACAACAAGCTGATTTGCCTGGACAACGGACACTTCCACCCAACAGAGCAAGTTGGAGACAAACTATCCGCCTGCCTGCAGTTTGTTGATGAAGTCCTCCTCCACCTGACCCGTCCTGTTCGCTGGGATTCGGATCATGTGGTGACCCTAAATGAAGAAGTGCAGTTAATCGCTTCTGAAGTGATTCGCAACAACTTCCTCGACCGGGTTAACATTGGGCTCGATTTCTTCGATGCATCCATCAACCGGATTGGTGCTTATGTGGTTGGAACGCGCGCTGCCCAAAAAGCATTTCTAATTGCCTTGCTTGAACCAACCGACCAACTAAAGTCGCTGGAAGAAAAAGGACAACTCTTTGAGCGCTTAGCCTTGTTGGAGGAACTTAAAACCAAGCCTTTTGGAGCCATTTGGGACTACTATTGCCTCAAAGAAGGCGTTCCCGTAGGCGAAGACTTTATCAAAACCATTCAGCACTATGAAACTGAACAATTGAGTAAGCGCCAGGCTTAATGCTCATAAAAAAGGTCGTATTTGAAATTTCGATCTACCCCAAAATACTAAAACAAAGGCTGCCAATCGGTGGCCTTTGTTGCTGTAAATGATCTCCCCACAGACGCTTCTCCTTTCAGAAAAAACCTTCTTACGGGTAACCTTTCAAAATTTAACTACGTCTAATTAAAATAATAGATCGTTAGATTTTTAGATTTCAGACTGTCAGACATTTGCGATGTGTTGATTTCAAGCAAATTACAAAACGCCCTACAAGACCATAAAGCATTAAATATGAGGCTACTATAAAAACTCAACGAACTATTGCTTAACCAATGAAGACGAAAACTTCCAGGCCCCATTTCCTTCAACCAAAAATCAAGGCTTCCACTAAGCCCAAATCACTCCCCTGGTTTCGATTAAATCAACTCAGGTATAACCACTAAAACGAACACGTATGAAAATCAGCAAAAACGAAGTTATTCAAGCAAACGAAACAATTATCCGAAACTTTGTACCGGCCTTGATGGAAGGCGATGACATCAATACCTATTTGAAACGAATTGGAGATAGACTAAGCGTGTCTCCCGACAACTCGGAGAATGACACCGTTCAGGTCAACATCAAACCCAACATGGTTATTGTTGTAAGCAAAGAAGGAACCCTCGATAGTATCAACGACCTACTGGACAACGTACTGGAGGAAGCTTCGTCCATTGGAGCGATTGGCCTTGATCCAACAGGCTTAATGCAACCCGTAAAAGGCTTGGGCGGCGCCACAATTGATTTAATCAGAGAGATTGCCAAAACGCCGGCCAAGCAAGGAAACCTCAACTTTTCGATCCCCATTCATTTTGAAAAATCCCCCAACGATGAATTGGTGATGACCTGCGAAGTTCATGGCTGGACTGTTACCACCGATGTTGACGCGCCCGAGGAAGCCAACTTCTTTTTCAATGCCGACATTGAAGGCGCTGATGGAAACCGCATTGAAACTAAAAATGAAAATTTAAACGACCAGGTGGAAATCACCAAGCAAAACTCAGAAGTAAAATACGCCAATCCGGAAGGCCTGGTCAATTCAAGCTTTGAAAGTTCCTGGAATATCATTACCGATGGCGATGTTAACAGCGTTGCCGTAAGCCTTATTCAAATTGCCGAAATCAAACTAAACTACAGACACAACAGAAGAGGATAAGTTCGGAAAGTAAGCCAGTAACAGCAAACAAAGAAGCGCTTAAATCATCAACTCAAGCGCTTTTTTGTTTCACAAAACTCAATCAAAACCAGCTATCAACTCAAACAACAGCATATAATTACATCCCAAATCAATATAAGCAGTTTTCTTTAACCCATATTGGGAAAGTCTTACTTCCAACTCCTCAGGAGAAATGCGCATACTTAGAGGAGGTCCAAAAGGCATTTCCTCTTTTTTGCACTCAATGACTGCTAACTGAGCTCCAGGTTTTAGTATTCTGCTTATTTCAGGAAAAAGACGCTTGCATTTAGCTGTCAACTTTTGGGCATGCATTACTGTCGCTAGAAGGCAATGATCGGCACAGTTATCATCGAGGGGGATTGTCTGGCAAATATCGTTTTCAATTGTTATTACATTGTCAAGTTCCAAGCGACTGGCTTCGTTTTCGATTTCAGTAAGCATCCCGCTCCAAATATCCATCGCATACACTTTACCCAAAGGGCTCACTAGCTGGGCAGCCAATAACGAATAATCCCCGGAGCCACAGCCCAAGTCTACAAAAACATCTGCTTTTTTAATGTTTAATTTTTCAAAGACTAAGGCTGAATCATGCATATTAAAACTACTAGGGCCTCGTTTTCGGTGTGTCCGGTGTTTGTGTATAACAGCCTGATTTTCTTGTTTATATTTTTTCATATTTCTATTGATTATTTTCCGAGATATAGCATTCTGAAGGAATATTTACATTTACCATATTGGTCTGTATGGCTTTTTCTTTAAGTTTCCGTTTCAATATTTCCATAAATGTCCCCTGCTTATAGTTTGAGTTCTCTTCTATACCCTTTATTTCACATGCAGGAGAATTTTTTACTCCCACTATTCCGCATATCTCAAAACCTTGTTTCTTATATTCTTCAACTTCCTTTACAAAAGGAGACAAGGCTCTTGAATATAAATTGTCTAAACTCTGGCTTGAAAGCTTCCCCAATAAGGAATTGAAACCGGTTTTTCGTTCCTTACCCTCACATAACATGATCAAATGGGGGCATGGAATCTGAATGATTCCTGCCCCACAATCAAGCAATTCGTACAAAACCTCTTTCATGTCATTTCGATATTGAGGCGAAAATCCCTTTGTCAACAGGCAATGAGTAACCAAAACTATTTTATTACAATTTTCCATGGTATTCGAAGTTTAATTTTAGTCTTCTCCATGTCCCGAAAGTTCCGATATCTCTCGAATCGTCTTCCTTAGTTCATCATCCATTCCTTCGATGTCGACATCCAAAAATCCACGGACAATTAAAGCAATGGCCTGCATTTCGTCCAGTCCTTTCGACTGCAGGTAGTTTACTTCCCCCATATCAATTCTTCCAATAGCGGCTTCATGCGACATTCTGGCTTCAGGATGAGCTGCTCTTAAGCCCGGAATTGCTTCTATAATCCCCTTATCGCTCAACATTAGTCCAGAACAGTCGACATGCGCCCTCGCGTTTTTTGCGGCTCCGATCAACAAGCCAGTCTGAATGACTGTTCCGCCATGATTCACAGCTCTCGCGACCAGTTCAGCTCCGGTATTTTCACCTTCCATCAAAACCGTTCCCCCAATATCGCAGTATGTACCAGGAAATGATGCCAAAACGGTCAAATATTTGGCATTAGCACCTTTTCCTCTCAAATAAGTAGATGGATTATTTTCAATGTATTTCGGAGGTTTTACTGAATAGTAATTACTAACAAATCGACCATTTTCGTCAACGATAGTAGCTGTTCGAGGATGCACAACAAAGTCAGCCCCCCAGTTGTGAATCATCGTGTTGGTTAATTTTGCCCCTTTGCCAATAAAGTGTTCGCTTACGGCAATATGCAATCCACCTTTAAGCGAGCATCCCGAAGTACAGCCTGTAATTAAATTCAGTTGCGCCCCATCTTCCAATACCACAATATTATGGATACACATGGTACTCATTTCCCGATGCATAAACATGGCCGTTTGCATCGGTTCATCCACAATCACATTTTCTTTTACGCGAATAAAATAGCCGTTTGCCGCCTCGTTAAAAGCGGTTTGAGTAAATTCATCCTGCTCTTTATCAACTGCCCTGAAATAATACTTCTCTTTTATTTCAGGGTAAATTTTGAATGCTTCTTTTAAAGGAATTATCTCAACTCCGGGGATTTGAGGAATTGACCTGTAAACATCAGCACCATACATTAAAAACTTTCCAGGAGAAGCATTATCAAACAAATGAATACCTACTGCTTTTAACGAGCCTAGATCTTCATTATTTAATGATAAATTCTCAAAAGAACTAAAAGAATTCCCAGCTTCTTCAATATTGTCAAACCGGGAATAGTCCACGCCTGCCTCATTCTTTTGCATTTTTGCATCTTGCATTATTCCTGCGAATTGTTCCATTAGTGTTCCTCCTGATTAGCATGTTGACATTCGATACAATAACTGTAGCCCAGTGCCCTTATTTGCTCCATCATAACAGCCGGATTTCCACTGCAACAAATTTTCCCATCAAGCATAATATGAGCCTTATCGGTATGGATATAGTTTAGAATTTCAGCCGAATGGGTAGCAATTAGGCCTGAGCTCCGAGCTTGCGGATTGCACCTTTCTCCCTCCTGTTTTTTCTTTTGCAATATTTCAGTTATCATTGCCCCAATCATTTTTAGATGCTCAGGATCAACCCCTGAGTCTGGTTCATCCAATACTAAAAAATCCGGTCTGGTCAATAACAACAGAAACAACTCTGATTTTTTTATTTCTCCGCCCGAAAAGCCATCATTTATATTGCGATTAAGAAATTTATCCATTCCGAAATGCTCCAGCATTTTTATCCTGAATGTCTCATCGTTCATCTTTTCGGGAGCAAGCAAATTTACGAGGTACTCTAATTTTACCCCTTTTATTGTCGGAGGACGTTGCTCTGAAATACCCAGCCCCAACTTTACTCTTTCATCGATGTTTAGCTCCGTAATATTTTGTCCGCGAAACAGAATTTCACCACGAGTAACTTTGTATTCGGGATACCCCATAATTGTAGAGATTAAAACACTCTTCCCAGAGCCATTTGCTCCAAAAAGCGCGTGGACTTCATTTTCCGGAATACTCAGATTAACTCCTCCTAGCACTTCCTTTTGTTTCACACTTACATGTAAATTATTGATTGTTAGCATCACATTTTATTATTTAGGAATCCTGACTGATTTCAGCAACTTGTCAGAATTAGTATGTAACCACATTGTTAGTTTGTAATCTTCCAGCCGACGGTGCTTTCCTGGGTTTGCCACATTTTATGGTACAAGCCTTGCTTCTTCAATAAGCTACGGTGGGTACCTTCTTCGCAAATCTCCCCGTTGCTGAGTACAATAATTTTATCGGCATTTTTAATGGTTTTCAGCCGGTGAGCAATGACGACCACTGTCCGATTTCCTAATAGATTGGAAATTGCTTCCTGAATAAAGAATTCGTTTTCCGGGTCCAATGAAGATGTTGCCTCATCAAGCAGAACAATGGGAGCATCCTTCAGCATGGCCCGGGCAATGGAAAGCCGCAGCTGTTCTCCACCCGACAAGTTACCTCCGTTTTCATCAACCATTGTGTCGTAGCCATCAGGCAATTTGGTAATAAACTCGTGACAATTTGCCCTTTTAGCAGCATCAATCACTTCTTCTCTGCTGGCATGCTGTTTTCCAATCCTAAGATTGTTGTAAATGGTATCTTTAAACAAGACAACCTTTTGAAACACCATACTTATTTCCTGTAAAATTTTCTCAGGGTCAACATCTTCCAATTTATTATTTCCAATACAAATACTTCCGTTGTTTACATCGTAAAATCGGGCAATAAGGTTTGCCATAGTCGATTTTCCGGAACCGGAAGGCCCCACCAATGCCGTCATTGAACCATGAGGAATGGTAACATTAATGCTCTTCAGTACTCTTGTTTTATTGTATCCAAACGAAACATCATCAAATACAATGTCTTGTTTGCTTAAATCGACATTGGTTTTATTGCCGGTAAGCTGTTTTTCGTTGAACAAACTTTGAATGGTTTGACCGGCAATTAGCAGGTAACGTATTTTCACATAATTGATTGAAAGAGATTTCAGATTCTCAAAAAAACGGGAGCTGATAATAACAAAAACGATAAACGTTTTTCCACTCAGGCTTCCACCAGCCATAAAGCTCGCCCCCATTAATATCAACATAACGAGTCCAAAATCGATGGATATACCAGACAAGGTCATCACGGGGCTTAAGATCCCCTCAACTTTCAGGCTTCTTTTTTTAAAATCGTCCATTTTACCGACCAGATCGTCCATTTTTTGGTGGGAATTGTTGAACGATTTAATAAACTTGATGCCATTAACAAATTCAATAATACTGTTGGCCAAAGCCGATGAAGATTCATACAAAGCTTTGCCCCTTACATGCATTATTTTTTTAGCCCAAACCAACAAGCCTAAAGCCAAAGGCATGGTAATTACTGTTGCCAACGCCATGCGATAATCGATGAAAAACAGCCCCGTAGCGACCAGTATGCTCAGTACCAATGTGGAGATGAATTCGGGCAAAAGCATGGTTATAATTTGCTCTACCTTATTTACATGATCGAGTGTTTTATTGGACAATTCGCCCGTATCATGACTGCTAAAGAAGCCCAATGGAAGTTTTCGGATATGTTCCCCCAGTCTTAATCTTAAATCTTTAACCATTAAAGTCCCATCTGCACGGGAAACAGTTACACTTAAATAAGAAAACAACATTCTAAAGACAGCGCTTCCAGCAATAAAACCAATGTACACTTGAAGCTTTTGCAAGGTAAATGTATGGTCAATAATATTGCATAAAAGGAAATACAAAACGACAAACGGAACAGCCCCTAAAATGGCCTCAAAAATTGATATCAAGGTTACCCGAACCATGCGGTTATGGTATTTCCCTGCAATTAAGTTCATCACTTCTAACATGCGATTCCCTCCTTTCTTCTATTTTTTGATTCTGTGGCTTGTTTTATTCCCCAATGAACAGCATCCATATGTAAATCCCACATTCGTTTGTACCTGCCACCTTCGTTTATTAACTGCTGATGACTGCCTTGTTCCATAATCTTTCCTTTTTCGATATAAAGGATTTGATTGACATTCTGAATGGTAGATAACCTGTGGGCAATCACAATTACGGTTTTGTCCTTTAACAGCTCATTCAGTGCCTTTTGAATTTTGTCTTCATTCTCGGTATCGGCATAGCTGGTTGCTTCATCAAGTACAATTACCGGTGAGTTTTTTGCCAATGCCCGAGCAATAGCGATGCGCTGTTGTTCGCCACCACTTAGATGAACTCCTGTTGTTCCAATAACCGTGTGGTACCCGTTTCCCAGCTTCTGAATAAATTCATCAGCTTGCGCCTGTTGGGCAATCTCTATTACTTTTTCTTCAGAAATGGAAGTATCCCCCATTCGGATATTCTCAATCACCGTATCGTTGAACATGAAAATATCCTGAAAAACAAAACTGACATGCTTCATTAATACATCTCCCTGAATGTCTTTCAGCTTGTGGCCCCCCAGGATAATTTCACCTCGAGTAACATCCCAGAAACGAGGGATTAACCTGGCAACAGTGGTTTTTCCGGCCCCCGATGGCCCCACCAATGCTGTAATGGTTCCTTGTTTCAATCGGAACGACACATCATCAAGAACCAAGTTTCGGCCATAGCCAAACGAAACATGCTTGAAATCAAGATCGTAATTCTTCAGTATAGTAATTGACCCGTTGTTGTCGATTTCGGCTGCCTCCAACACCGTCCTTAGTTCATCAACACCTTTAAAAATTTGAGTCAAATTTGAGCCGAAACTTGTTAACTGCTTCATAAAGCGAGTAAGCCCGATGCCAATAAACAGGAACATAAGAAAAGTAGACAATGCAATTCTTCCCGTAGCATACATATATCCGCCAGCAGGAAGAAGCACTAACACACCGCAATCCATCAGTAAAGCATAAGTAGCAAAAAAAGCAGCAGCTTTTTTATTCATATCAATCCAGTACTGGCTGTACCTGTCGGCTTCTTCGCGGTATTTTTTAAACGAAAAAACCGAAAGATTAAAAGCTTTTATCACCGGCATCCCCCGAATAAAATCAATGATGGTCGTATTCATGTCCGATTTTATTTTGAAGAACTTTTGAATATTCCCCGCTTCCAGCTTCATTCGGAACCGCTGTAAGCCAACTCCTACAAGAACCGGAAGGATGCTTAATATTGCCAAGGAAAGGCTAAAAGAAGCTAACCACAAAAAAATGATTATCGGGAGGAAAACGACCGAAATTAGATCGACCAGATTGTGTGCTACAAACTCTTCAATATCCTCAATATTTCCCATCATAATTTTCTTGATGGTCCCAGAGCTGGTACTGGAATAATACCCCAGTGGAAGCCGGCTTAATTTTTGAGTAAGAGCAACACGCAAATCGAATAAAATATCGTATGCCGCAATATGAGACTGGGTCATTGCGATGCCGGAAAAAATCATTTGCCCGATAATGAACAAAGCTGCAATTCCGCCGAGCGATAGCAATTCCGCCATTATAAAAGGCGGGTTGATAATGTTATCGATGATGAGATAAGTAATATAATATGGTCCCAGCGAACAGATCGAACTAAAAAAGATAAGCAAAGCCGCAGTCCCCAGGCGGTATTTCCCTCTTTGGGAAATTGTAATCAGGAATTTTAATGATTTATTCTTGAACATGATTTTAGTTTTTTTTTAAAAATTGACCCATGAAAACAACAACTTTGCAATCAGCCCACCGATGAACGGCAGTATCAAAATGCAGCACCATTTTACCAGCACATATTTCCATCCCATAAAACCGATTTCGAATGGAGTACGGGTTAAATCCCATGTCGAAAAAGCAACCATATAGGCCACAACAGGACTTATTCCTGCCCCTGATTTTATGAGTGTTCCGCCAACCGATAGTGCTACGAAAGTTCCACCAGGAGTTAACATGCCCGCCAAAGAGGCAATTGCAATTCCTGAAATCCCTGAGTCATTTCCTAAAGTTTTCTGAATGCCGCTACTTAAATCAATACTGCTGACCATCCCGATAATAATGAAAGTGAAAAACATGATTGGGAAAATACGCAACCCCATTTTCAAGGCACTCTTAAAACCGGCAATGTGAACGCCTTTGGTATATGCCCAAATCGAAAGGGACAAAGCCAGCACACCTATTATCATTATTGTTATTACCATTGTTTTCTTCGCTTGCATACTCGTTACAAATAATAAATAAATGACTCGACCTTAGTCCTGTCATTTTCATTGCTGTTTCCGTCAAAAGTTAAATTCAGTATTGGTTTTGAATCTCCGTTTGAAAATCCTTTGTGTAGAATATTGAGGGAAATACCGGTATTCTCATACATCGATGTTGCGGTAATAATACCGTCAATTTTAATGGAATTGCACAGTACTTTGGCTTGTCTGTAACGGGCAAAAGCTCCGGCATAAAGGCCAATTGTTTCATCTGCCTTAGTTACAAGAGTTTCAATTTCAGGCGTAAAAGGGCTCTCATCGTTTAGTTGTCGGGCGATGTTTTGCATATCATTTTTCAATGCCTTTAACTTACTGGCGAAGACAGCATCTCCCGATCTGTTTTGCTTAACAAAATCATCCCAAAACATCCAGACAGCTTCAGAAAGCGGGCTATAAACAACTTTATGCTTTTGCTCTTCCAGAGCGTTAAAAGTGTAGCTATTCAGGAAGTCGTTAAAAATAATTTGTGGTTCGCCAATAGCCAGTACCCTTTTGGAATATGTTCGTTTTTTCAATACGGCATAAACTTCTTCAGCTGCTGTTTTCAGGCTTGAAATGTTTAGCTGTTTATCGCGTATCAGCTTTTTAAACTTCTGAAGAGAAGTTTCTTTGTAATCTGGTGCAGCAACATTTACAATATCTCCGGCCAGGATGCAATAAAAGACAGCCTTCAGCTCATCGTATTCCAATGAAACAGCATCTTCCAGAAAGGGCGATGCAATTTCGATCTCATGATAGTTTTGTTCATCGAGTTTAGTCCTCAACATCCGATTGAACTGGCCTTCTACTTCGGCCCCCTCGGTTTGCGGAATTAGAAAAGTAATTCCCTGTTTGTCGGGTGTATTTTCGACAACACTAAAGCAGTCGCCCAACAACGAGCTTAATGAATAATACTCGTTGGTTAAGGTATGTTTTCGTCCTTCCCCAATCGTTTGAGCATTGGTTTTCAGAATATCGACGTTATAGCCTTTCTGTATGAGCAGCTCTTTAAAAAGTTCAGAATAAGGATAAATATTGGGAAGGTATATTTTTGCAACAGGACTTAGCTCGGCCAAATGATGCTTAATATTCAAGTTTTTATAATTTACTTTTCCCAAATAATGAGCTGTGGATTTTGATTCCTTTGTTTGACTGACTTTCAAGCTGTTCACAAAGGCTTCAATTCGTGTAGTTACCCCAATGGTTGATGCATGTTCGTCGATTTCAATATTCAGGAAAGGTTTATCACCCATAATTTCTTTGAAATAATGAATCAACACCGAATCGGGGCCGCAGCCATGATGACTCAACAAAATGGGAAACATGTTGGGATGCTCCCTCACCATGTAAGCCGGTTCAAGGATGTGTTGCCCAAACGGCCAGTACATATTGGGGTGTTCTTTAGAAACATCAGCACCTTCGGGTAGGTCGAAAAAGGGAACAACCTGGTAGCCCATATCCATCAATTTGTCTGGAATTCCCAAGTTTAAAACCGGATCAGACACGCCATACATTTTGGACACAATAACAAAGGTGATTTTGCCTGGATCCAGCTTTTCCATGGCCTTTTTTCCATTTGCGGCAATCCTTTCTTCAAAACGATGAAATGCCTCCATCCCTTTTTGAAGGGCAGCATTGGTTTCCGCCTCGTTTTTCCCAAGGAGTTCGCCCAAATTAGAAAACGATTTCCGCATAAAGTCTTTTCCCAGATTAAAGGCAATGGTTGGTGCTAACAGTTTTATCCCTTTCTTTTCGAGTTCCATCGTATGACTGACAATCTTAAAAGCCAGCTGCATATAGGCACAGCCATAGTTTTGGCGCGACTGCGAACCGGGATGATCAATCGTGTACAAATCAGGAAAAAATAGATAATCAACACCTTTGGAAACCAGTTCAGCGACATGTCCGGTAATTAATTTTACAGGAAAGCAAGTCTCTTCCATGGCAAATTCCTGTCCCAGCCTGATGGTATCTTCATTGCTCCAATCAGACAGCAGCACGTTAAATCCCAGTTTTTTGAAAATGGCATTGAACATGGGAAACATTCCATAGGTAAACAAAGCCCTTGGTATGCCTACCGTTTTTTTCGCTGGGTCTATTGTATTGTCGTAATCATCAAATATGGTTTCTCCTATTTTCTTGTTGAAATTGCCGGAATTCGTCTCTTCAATTGCTGTTTTTTGTATTTCATTTTCCTGAGATAAAAGCCCCAATTTTTCAATCCCAATGAAACTTGTTTCCCTTCCCCTCATTTCATCGCGGGCAATAAGGGCAGCGCCATAAGCGCCGGTCACACTAAAAAAAGGAGTGGTGCTTATTGGCTTTTGAGTTAGAATCCGAAATGCATTTGCTACGCCCTGGTTAAAAGCAATTCCGCCCTGTAGCATAATTTTGTTGCCAATCTTTTTTTGCCCAACAACCCTGTACAGGTAGTTTTTTGCAATGGAATAGCACAAGCCAGCAACAATATCTTCTGTTTTTTCTCCTTTCGACAGGCTGGAGGCAATGCTTGTTTTAATAAAAACGGTGCAACGCTCTCCCAAAGCAACCGGATGCGCTCCTTTGAAGGCCAAGGTTCCAAGTTCATCAACAGGGATATTGAACTCCTGCGCCTGCTCATCCAGAAAGGAGCCTGTTCCTGCAGCACAAACCTTATTCATTTGGAAATCGGTAACCCTCCCGTTAGTAATGCTTATGTACTTTGAATCCTGGCCTCCGATTTCGAAAATGGTATCTACTTCCGGATCTATTTTTACCGCTGCTTTTGCTTGCGCCGTAATTTCGTCCTTAATAACATCGGCCCCGATCTGTTGACCAATGAAATTACGCCCTGATCCCGTTATCCCGACTCCGGAAATTTTGAACTCCCCTGTTAACGTACTTCTAATTTTTTTTAAACCCTCCTGAACCGCTTTCAGTGGATTTCCCTTGGTTCTGATGTATTCGAAAGTTACCACTTCTCTATCAGGATTGATTAAAACCAAGTTGGTACTTGTGGAGCCTATATCTACTCCCAAAAAGAAAGCTTGTTCCGAAGAGTTTATTTTTCGAGGGGAAATGACATGCTTTGTTGTAATATCTTCCTGAGCAAGCCGGGATAGTGGAACCAAATCTTCGCCATTGGGCTTTTTAGCTGCCTCTTCAAAAGTTAAGCAATCCCAAAAAACCTTTCGAAAATTCAACCTGAAGTTTTCCTTTTTTGCAATCAATGCAGCCCCAATCGAATTGGCAATATCGAAATGTTTGGGAACGATTAGTTCCGACTCCGTTTTATGCAACACATCTCTCAGCGCATCAACAATTGCCTGATTTTTTGCAACTCCACCGATAAATAACATGGGCGATTCAACAGGTAGACGGCGAATTACTGCTCCTTTGTAGTTTTTAACAATGGCATAGGCAACCCCTTTTAAAATATCTTCTGAAGGAAGCCCTTCCTGCTGATGGTGAATAATGTCAGTCTTGGCAAAAACACTGCATCGACCCGCTATTCGAGGAACCGTTTTTGCCCTTTGAACAAACTCGGAATAATGATTGATGTCGATGTTTAGTCGCGACGCCTGCTCTTCCAAAAACGAACCTGTACCTGCAGCACAGTCCGAGTTCGATGCCATCTGCAACCTATTTCTTTTCGAAATTCTTAAGATATTTCCTTGCTGCCCACTAAGGCCGGTATAGTATCTGGCACTTTGCCCTCCAATTTCAATAATAGACTTTACTTCCGGATTCAAGAAAACGCTTCCTTCGATAGCCGCAGCAACCTCGTTTACACGATGGATTAGTCTTCCTTGTATCCTATTCCGCCCCAAACTACCGGTCATTGCTCCATGCTTTATTTCCGAGATACTGATTTTCTCATCAATCCGGAGAAAAAGCAATTCGAGCGTATCTTTCACTTGTCCTTTATGCGTCTGGTATTCAGTAAAGACAACATTATTTTGACTATCTATGATTGCTATCTTTATAGCAGAATATCCGATATCAATTCCGATACTATAGGTACTCATTTTTATATTTTTTGTGATGTTTTTTTAGCTTTCAAAATACGGCTACAAGAAGCCGATACTTACCTGATGATAGGGGAAGTACAGTCTTGCAGTCCTTCTCGCTTATGTCAAAATCCCTACTATTGGTGATTTGAGATCTCTTAAGTCTTTCCTATTTTTATATTCTTATTTAGACTTAGTTAAAATTGACAAGGCAAATGTAGCACCCGCCAAAGTGGGTGTTATTACGCCAACAGACACCTTTCTTTAATCAAAGGCCGTTTTTTATACTCAAGAATAAGCACATGAAGTATTGTATTGACTCAGCAGACATTCAGAACGTTTTTCAAACGAACGATCTGAATTCAATAAAAGAGGTTCCTTTTTGTAGCATTCAAGATACCATTGAGACTCCTCCTATCAAAATGGCTATAACGGGATGGACAACGCAAAAATTTAAAGCGCAGTTTGTTCAACTAAAATCAGAAAACGAATTGCAAATAGATCGGAAAACAGAAAGTGACATGCTTTTGCTTCATTTTGTTTCTAATGGAAATACCTCTTTAACGTACGGGGCAAACAAGTCGTACACCATGGAGAAAAACACGAATACTATTTTTGTTTTACAAAATGCAGAAGTTAACCATTTCTTTAACAGCAATAAGCACTACGAATATTTCAAGGTTTTTATTCCATTTGAGTATGTTTTTAATCTAAAAGAGCAATACCCGGAGCTATTAAAGCCGATCATGAAATTATTAAAAGGAGAATGTCCGCTGCTGTTACACGAACAGCATTATGTTACAACACCCGAAATGCAACAAGTAATTGAGCAAATAAAAAACTGTCAGCTCATGGGGAAAACTGCTCCTTTATATTTTGACACAAAAGTTCAAGAGCTTTTCTTACTCCAGCTACAGCAGAAGGACAATCAACAATGCTGTAACTGTGTTCGATACCAACACTATAATGATCAGATTAACCAAGCAAAAGATATTATTGAAAAACAGTTCAAAAATCCCCCGTCAATTCATGAGCTCGCATTAGCCGTTGGCATGAGTGCAACCCTGTTAAAAGCAAGTTTCAAACTTCTTTTTGGGATGACAATATATGGTTACATCTATGAATATCGCATGAATATTGCCCGAAACTTATTAAAACAAACACCATACACAATAGCCGAAATAGCCGAACAATCAGGCTATGAGCATGCCTCTCATTTTACCACCGCTTTCAAACGCAAGTTCCAGATCAGCCCTGCTGCTTACCGAAAAAGAAGCGCTTAAATCATCAATATAAGTGCTTCGTTGTTGGCTATAGATAGTGAAGGCTTCACTTCAAGTGAAACCCTCACTTGAACTCACTCGATTCGAATAAAACCCTAACGGTCATGGATCCTAGTGATCAGGTGACTTGGAGTCACCTGATCACTAAGAAGTGAGACGCAAATTTGAAACCCATATGATGCGACTGAGGGCCTCACTCGAAGTGAGACCCTCAGTAGTCAGTCATGAAGCTTAGTTACCAGGTGACTTGGAGTCACCTGGTAACTAGAATACGTAAACTTACTGTTCGGTTTCGCTCAGGACTTCCTGGTTGTCTTTATCTTTGGGTTTGCCGGTTGGGGTGTCGTAAATAATGTAGTCGTTGTATTTGGCTTGGTTGGTATCTTCCCAAATTTGCTTGCCGGTATTGCAGTATTTCACCAGCAGGGCATAAATTTCGTTGGCTTTTTCCACGCGGTTTTCGGTGGCAATGTCGCGATCGGCAATCGCATCTTCCTGCTTGCTTAGTGCTTGTTCATAGGTGGTCAGCCGGGAGTTCAGTTCGGTCAGTAGTTCTGGTGTCAGCCCTTCGCTTTCCAGCTGGGGCGCCATGGTTTCGGCTACCCGGTGCACCCGCCGGGCCACATAGCTCAGCTTGCCACCGTCCAGATCGCTGACGCCCGAAACGCCAAACTTCCGGTAGTTGCCCGATTGTGCACCAAACTTGTTTTCTACGCGCTGCATAATTTCGGCAATGGCATCGCGCAGCAGGATGGCTGCCTCGTCTTTTTCCTGGGTGGCACTTACCTGCACCCCTACCAGCTCATCATCGGTCGGAATGTTGGCAAAGTCAGTCAGCATGGCTTTCAGGGCATTGAGTTTTTCTTCGGTAACCCCATACTTAATAAACTCGACCAAATCGCGTAACATAAAACCGATCTTGGCCATGGCCATCGTGTAAAGCACACTTAGTGCAATTGAAAACTTGAGTCTAGGAGAATTTTTCTTCATCTTTTTGAATTTTTAGATTAATATATTGCTAGCATATTTGCTCTAAGTCAGGAGAGTAGCCATTTGTTGGCAGGTCAGGCAAGGCCGTATAGGCTGCGGTCAGTTTGTATAAGAATCGGAGTAGTCTGCATACAATTCCGAGTAGTCTGCATAAGAATCGGGGCAGTCTGTATACAATTCCGAGCGGTCTGCATAATTTCTGAGTAGTTTGTCTAGAAAACCGAGCAGTCTGCATACAATCCGGAGTGGTCTGCATACATTTCCGAGCACTTAAAACACTCCTTTTTTGCTCGGCTGAGCGTCCGGAGCACTTTTTTTAGTATCCGGACCGCTTTTTTCAGTGTACCAAGCACTAGGCCGGGCAGTTTAAGCCCCCGGGAAACCAATTGAAGCAGTCGGTTGGCTTGTCAAAGAACTTTTTTGGGTGAATCCAATGCTTTGGAGAGTCATTTCAAGCCCGAAGCGAGTCTCCAAGCTTCAGGGGGATGTCTTTTCAGGCGTGTTTTCTGGTTTTACGGCTAACTGAATAAATAAGCAGCTGATTTGAAACGACTTATTAAAAATAATCATTATGAACAAGAAAGGGAAGCGGTAAAGCCTACTGTCTCTCAATAATTTTATGTTTTTCAACATAATGCCAACAATTGCCTGCTTTAGAAAAGTCTGAAAAAGAAGATAATAGCAAAGGTTTAAATCTGGTCCCGAGTCCTGCCCTGCCCGACAAACAGCCCCAGTGCCCTAAAACTGAGCATTCCCGTACTGTTTAGTTTATGAAAAGGCGTATCTTGGGGAGTTGGTGAGAATAAGCCTTAGCAGCGAGGAAGCTTGGTGAGTGGCGAAGGGGCTTGGATCATGATCTTGTTATAAACGGCTACCAGGCGATGCAATCGCGCGGTAGCTTGGGGACTTTGAACTGTAAAACCATAAAATATGAACATATCCAGCAATATATGGTGGGTAGAGTTGAAAAATATGAACAGATAAGTAAGTTAGGCTTCATTATGAAAAAAACAGAACAGTGAGAATTCCTTCATTCAAATTATCGTTTCTAATCATTTTTATTCTCTTGCTCTCATGCATGACTGAGAATAAAGAATCTGAATTAAAAATGGGGAACATTGTTGACTTGAATGGAAAATTTCAGGTGAAACTCCCCGATAATTGGAAAAAGGAATTTAATACAACCGAATTTTCTTCAGGGATTATCTCGTCTGACACAACGGGAGAATTGAAAAACACAATCATTGTTAATATTAATTGGAACCAAGATACTGTTTATATTAATCCTAACCTGGAGCAAACACTTGACTCTCTTAATGCAACAGTTGGACTAAAAACACAAATGCAAAAAAGTGGGAAAATAGGTGATTATCGAACAAGTTTTAATTTTAGCTCTGGTTACGACTCGACAGAAGAAATGCAACGGAATCAGTATTTGTATATCCTAAAAGGAGATTCAATTAAAGGACATATATTAATGACTGCAACAATTTTTGGAGATTCAATTTCAACCGAGCAATCGGAATTAGTTGCGGAGATTGTAAAGACAATAAAAATGAATAAATAACGAAAGCCTAACAAATTGTATATGCCAGGCGGGGGTTTTAGCGGTCTGACAAGTCAGACCTTACGCCCACTTTCCTGCTGGTCTGACACTCCCGATTGCATCGGGACCGCCCGACCACATACAAGTGACCGTTGGCAACAATGCAAAATGATAGTCTGCTAAATTGAGAAATTAATTTAAATAATATGAAAGTAATATCATTCATTAACATGAAAGGTGGAGTTGGTAAAACAACTTCAACAGTAGAAATAGGAGCATTACTGGCGAAAGAACATGATAAGAAAGTGCTTATTATTGATATTGACCCTCAAACTAATTCAACTCTATCTTTAATTTCACTGGAAAAGTGGGAAGAATTGAAGGATAGCTCAACAATTGCAGATGTCTTAGGTATGAATAAAGGTATGTCCTCTAGAGAGGAAGAATACGATATAAATAATGCAATAGTTAGAAATGTTGGAGGGGTTAATAATTTAGACTTAATACCATCACACTTAGAGTTAACATTTTTAGATTTGGATTTAGTTTCAGTACCCGCTAGAGAAAGTGTTTTGAAAAACAAGCTTGAAGGTTTAGCTACTGAATACGATTATATATTAATAGACTGTCCTCCGAATTTGACCTTAGCTCCTCAAAATGCCTTAATAATTAGCGATTACATAATTGTGCCTGTTGTTCCGGAAATATTTCCTTCAATTGGATTACCTTTACTGGTTAATCGTGTACATAAATGGAAAAGAAGCTTTAGAGAGTGTAATGTTGAGTTTCTCGGAGTTGTATTTACGAAAGTTGATGGTCGTTATTCAATGCATTCGCAACAAATGGATGCATTACGTAGAAAGGATGTTATTGATTGTTTCTCTACAGTTATTCCACAAAATGCGGATTTAGGAAAAGCTGCAGCAAGTAACCAACCAGCTACAATGACTCATCCATACTGTAATGGTGTTGAATCGTACAGAACATTAGTTAAAGAAATTCTACGAAAAATAAACTCATAATGGAAAATCGAATATTAAACGAATTAGAGAAAATACAGAAAGAAATTTCTATTTATGAGCGTAAAGGGCTAGATTCTTCATCGCTAAAAATATTTATTAAGAATTTCAAAGAGTTTATAAAGCTCAATGAAGATATTTTTAATGAACTAAAACCTATTCCATTTGAGGAAAAACTTTTGATAATTGAGAAATTTCTTGAAGATAAAAAGGCATTTCCAACTATTGGTTCTGTAATTGAATTTGCAAATAATAAATTAGATTTAGGTTTTAAGGACCAAAAAGAATCACGTAAAGTAACAATATCAAGAATAATAGGGCGAATAAAATCAAAACCGGAATTAAAAGACAAGCTAAAAAAGGCAGTTCTAGAAATTCGTAATGAAAAGGTGCATACTATTAAATCCTCAAAAACTAAGAAAGAAGTAATTAGTGCGGAGACTTTTAGTAAATGGGCAGATATCATTAAAAATATTTAATTATGGATTCGCAGATTCTTTTAAATGCTAAACGTGATATCCCAGAATATTTTAATGATTTTAAAAAGTTTTGGGACTCAACAACTGAATTTTATACAGATGAAGATTTAATAGATTGTTATTTGTCTACTCTATTATTTAAAAACTTGAAAATTTCATTAAACCATATTGGGTTAAATGGAAATGATGAAATTTTAAATGAATTGCATGAGGATATTAACGCCTCATTTTTTCATTCATATTTTGGCAACTATCGTTCTGCATACATGCACTTAAGAAGTGTAATTGAACTATCATTGCAATTCATATATTTTCTTCAGCATGAAGTTGAATATAATCAATGGAAGGATGCTGATTTTGTTATTAAACATGATGTTTTGACAAAATATCTAAAGAAACATCCAGTTCTAAAAAATCAAAAATGTGAAAATGTAATTAGTGAAATTACGAGTTATTGGATAACTTTTTCCAAGCACATCCACGCTGAAGCACCGGTGTTTTTTCAAACCCAAAGAGAATCATCAGCTTCAAAGGAAATAACGAGAGAAGATTTTGGGAAATGGAAATCGAATCATCTAAAAACGACTTATCTGTTAAATAAATTGTTCATATACTTTTTCAGAGAAAAGGTAAATAGTTTTCCTACTCAAAATAGAGATTTACTAATGAAAAGGATGAGAGAATCAGATATTGAAGCAATGGATGAAATGTAATAAAGCACATGTTGCACACACAAGCCATCATAAAGTAGCCCTGGCCTTGGTGGGATATGGAAGTTTGACTCCCGCGCCAGCTTAGGCACAAACAAGAAAGCGAATATACCACACGCAACCCGGGCCACTTCATATGGCCGAACCCTTGGTTATGCACAAGTTTGAAAAAAGATGAGAGATACTATAAAAGCTGATAGACTTAGTTTTAAGTTTGGTTCTTTAGAATGGATGAATTTCTATGGACTGCCTGTATTTTTATTAATTCTCGGTTTTATCGGACTGTTCTTTTTTATTAAAGATTTTAATCAAACAAATAAAATATCCGACTTGGCATTCTATATAATAATCTGCCTACTAAGTGGACTCTTTTTAATTCTCCGACAGAGAAAGCGATTAAAATTTAAAAGGTTTGATTTAGGAGGAGAACTTGAAGATTTTAAAATAAAAGTCAGAGAGTTATTGAAAGAGAACAAATGGGAAATTGACTACGACAACAAAACCTTTTTACAAGCAACTTATAGAGGAAGTGTTTTTAGTTTGGACATGTTGACTCTAAGATTCAAAGACAAAGAAATTCTGTGGAATATTATTCACCACCCAAGTAGTCATAATTCGATTGCTTCGACATTTTCAATAAACAGACAAGGAAAACAAATAATGAAAAAAATAAAAACCAGGGCATAACACAGTACATATTGCAGAGCGGGGTTCGGTGGTACGCCAACTGCGGATTCTCGTTTCGCAGTTCCATGTCCTCCGGACAGGAACGCTCTCCGAAATCCGCCCCGACAACTTACAAGTGACCGGTAAAGCATTCTCTACATCCCTAAGTCAACTACATTTAATAGTTTGACTTTTAATAAAATAAAACCGTTGCCAAGGTTTGTAATATTCAAAATAAGACAAAAGAAATGAATATAGAAGTTTGGAATACTTGGATAAGTAAAATCGAATGGATACTTAAAATAGCTAAGAAAAGAAATTGGGATTATACAGAATTGACAATTAAGAAACCAGTTTCAGAAAAAGCATTTGAAATACTGGAAAAGGAATTGAATATAGAGTATCCTTCTGATTTCAAAGAAGTATTGACCAAATATTCATCTGCTGTTTTAATGGATTGGCAAATAGAGGGAGAAGAACCAGAGGGTGAATTTCAAGAAATTTTTTGTGGTGCAGGTCGTGGATATTTATGGGATTTTGACAGTTTAAGAGATGATTACAAAAACATTCAAGGGTGGATTAATGAATGTTTTTCAAATCCAGAAGATGAATATGATAAAGTTTGGTATAATAAAATTCCATTCTTAGATGTACCAAATGGAGATGTGATTGCTTTCGGAGAAAAGACAGACAAGGGTAATCAAGTAGTATATTTAAGTCATGAAGGAGATGATTTTCATGGTCAAATTCTCGGAGAAAGCTTTATTGACTTCATTGACAAATGGACTCGGCTTGGATGTGTTGGAACGGAAGATTGGCAATTTGAACCATTTTATAATTATGAAACAAAGACATTATTGTCCGACAAAAGTATACTTGACAAATGGGTTAAATGGCTAGAAAAATAACGCTTTACAATCGAGTAGCCTGCCCCACTAGCAAACGCTAGCAGGGAGAGGCTCTCACACCACCGTACGTACGTGAGCTATGCTTCCCCGTTCGATCTGAATGTTCACCGGACATTCAAATCACAGGCACGTATACGGGCGGTTCGTTAAGCTCAACTCCCCTTCGTTTTAGCGAAGCGGCAACAAGAGACACAACATAACCAACTACAGAAGAGAAACTTAACACATGGAAGAGCTTAATGGAATACCAGAACAGGATTTTCAAGAACTCTCAAGATATTTGGGAAAAGAAAAAGCTATGGAATACATAAAAAAAGAGAAATACAATTATGGAGCAGTAGTCAATAAGTTAATCTTTTTAAGACTAAAAGACTATTCGAAAAGAAAGCCAATTGTATTTTGGACATTATTAATCTTTTTGATGCTTTTACTGGGCTATTACATTTTTGACACAATACATTATTAGTTGCTTACAAAATTTCAATACCATTGGGAATAATCAGAGACAACTGAGTAATGGGAATCGGAGCTGAAATATTTAATTTTATTGGAGCGGTTGTAAGGTGGATTTATGGCACAATTTGGAGAACAATTGCGAGGAAAAAGAAATTTACGTTTAAAGAATATTTAAGAGGGCCAAATGATTCAGATGACTGGTTTGATTTTGCCGGACATGAATTTGTAAATAGAATTATTGGAGCAGGATTTTTAATGATAATAATTTACTTAACAATGAAATATTAAAAAAGCCCTACAAAAATCGTCATATGCCAGGCAGGTTTTTAGCGGTCTGACAGGATTTCTGTTGGAAATCCCGCCCGACAACATACAAGTGACCGTTGGTAACCATAAAAAAATCCAGACTTATAATGAATAACCTAAAAATTCTTTTAGCACTTTTGGTACTTGGTATTTATTCATGTTCGCCCAAACAGACTATTACAATAGAATTTGAAGAATTAAACGGACTCTTAGTTGACGCTGATGTTTTGTATAAAGGAGTTGAAATTGGTAATGTTGACAAAGTAGAAATTGCACCAAATGGTAAATTACTGGTTGACATTGGTATCTCAAAAGAAATAACTCTACCGGAGAAGATAGAATTCGTTTTGTTTTCGCAGAATATTTTTGGACTTAAAGCAATTGGAATTAATGAAAACCCAGACATCGAACCAATTGTACTGACAGAAATCCAACAAGGAATAATTCAAGATTCAAGCATTGTAAATACATTTATGACAATCGGTAAAGACTTGCTCGAAATAACAGAAGGTGACCTTATTAAGAAGGACTCTTTATTAAAGGAATTGAAGAAGATTGAAGAACGAATTGAGAAACTTGAAAAAAACAAATAACGGTTACCAACAATAACCAATAAGGCATAAGTAAACCGACTCGTTTTGGTTTGAATTGCAGCTTCAACAACAAATCGCAAACTTGGCTTTAAAATTGAAAAGTCAAAAACAAAAACACCGCTTTCACTCTTATCTATTTAGGAAGTTAGTAAGGAAAAATCGCCCTACGCTTCATACAGACCTTTTTTAACAGAAAAATAGTCATAACCCAATTCGAACTTATATAGATGAAAACAAAGAAAGAACTTAAGGACCAATACAAACAAATGGAATTTCCGATGGGCGTTTTTCAAGTAAAATGCACCGTTAATGAGAAAGTTTTGGTCGACAACAGTGTTGACATAGAGTCGAAGTGGAACCGCCATCGCATGGAACTTAAATTTGGAAACCACAAAAACAAAGACTTGCAAAGCGATTGGAACAACTATGGAGAGGACAAATTCGTCGTTGAAACTTTATCCGTACTTAAAAAAAGTGAAGAAGAAAATGTGAATTACAATAAGGAATTAAAGGCGCTTCAAAATTTGATCATCGAAGAAAGGAAAATTGAAAATACGTATTAGAAAGCTGGCACGAACCAGGCGTATACAAGCGAACAGCAAGTCATGAATAAACTAATCGCACATTTAGAGAAGTATTATCAAATCAGGATAGCCAAAGACTTTGTTGTTGAAGATTATTTCTTTATTGAGCAGTATAAAAAGAAAGACTTTTTGGTAAAAGAAAATACCAACTCCAAGTTCTTTTACCTGGTTTTGGATGGCTACATCCGTAGCTATCATTTATCGGAACATGGAGAAGAAATAACGACCGAACTATACCGGGAAGGAGATTTAGCGGCATCAATGTATAGCCTTCTCAAAAGTGAGAAAGCCTATGAAAACATCCAATGCATTACGGATACAATAGTTTGTAAAATATCAGAGGAATCTTTTGAGCGGCTGTGTTTGCAAAACATACAATGGTTTCAATTGGGGATGAAATTCTTAAAAAAGGACATCTTAAGCAAAGAAGAACGTTTGCTGGGCTTTGCAAAGCTAAGTGCTAAAGAAAGGTACCAGAAGTTGCTTAACGAGAAACCCGATATTGTTCAAAATGTGCCCGTTATCTATCTCGCATCGTATTTAGGCATAAAGCCTGAATCATTGAGTCGATTAAGAAATCAGCTAGGCATTTCCTAACAATTGTTATTCAAATTTCTTTCGTTTCACCTCACTTTTACGTCTCAAACTAATTTAAGTGAGTATGAAAGAAACAGTATTAATTACCGGAGTAAATGGGCATTTAGGAAATAACCTATTACGAAATCTGCTTAAAAAAGGAGCAAACGTTAAGGGAACTGTCCGAAATACAAAAGACAAAGAACCATTTAACGACTTAGATTTCCAACCAACTTATGCTGATTTGCTTGATAAAAACTCGTTGTTATCAGCCTTAGATGGTGTAGATATCTTATTTCAAGTTGCTGCTGTGTTTAAACTATGGACTCCAAATTCGCAAAAAGATATTTATGAAGCAAATATGACAGCTACACGCAATATAATGGAGGCTGCGGCTGAAAAGGGTATAAAGAAAATTGTATATGTAAGTTCTATTGCTGCAATTGCACGCAAAAAACTTCCCATGAATCCTGACATTTTCAACGATGAAAAAGAGAACATCTATTATCGGTCAAAAATAGACAGTGAAAAACTAGCTTGGGAAATCGCTAAGAAAAATAAGCTGAATATGGTAAGTGTTTGCCCATCTGCAATGATTGGCTCCCACGCGGTACGCCTAACTCCTTCTCACAAAATGCTTCGGATGGCCTTAAATAAAGAGCTGTTTGCTGACAGTCAGTTTTACATCAATTGGGTCGATGTTAAGGACGTTGCAGAAGGCTGTTACTTAGCAGCGATACATGGAAAAAAAGGGGAACGATATGGACTAGGGACCTCTAAAGCGGTGGGGCTTACAGAGGTTATACACATCGCACAAGAACTTTTTCCAGAACTACAATTAAAAACACCCTTTAAAATGTCAAAAAGGATGCTTCATCTAAGTGCCTCCGTTTTTGAGTTAATGTCAAAGTTTAACAAAAAAGAACCGATGATGCTCAAATCTCAAGTTAGAATGTACTACAAACTAAAACAAGACATGGATATTCGTAAATCGGAAAGAGAATTGGGATACAATCCGAAAAAGGGTCCCGAAGCAATTCGAGAAGCGCTTATTTACTTAAATGAAAACAAGAATATAATATAATCACGCTAGTAACTATCATTTTATACAAGTCATGAAGTGCGGTAAATAGGGAGGATTCCTTTCACCCAATCCACGATTCAAACAACTGACTGCTAGCAATCATCAAAAAAAAAAATGAATATTGAATTTAAACGACTAAGCGAGGTTGAAAAATCTGAGATTATTGAATTGATGAATAATCAGTTGGTGAGACGACAAATGCCTTTATTGAAAGATGACTTCACGGAAAGCGTTTGTGATAAGTTTATTGAAGCCAAGGAATTACTATGGCTTGAACATGGCTACGGTCCGTGGGCATTTATCGTTAACGGCCTGTTTGCTGGCTGGGGTGGATTGCAACCTGAGAATGGAGAAGCTGACCTGGCATTGGTATTGCATCCAACTTACTGGGGCTTAGGAAAAATCTTATACAAAAAGATAATAGGCAAAGCCTTTGGCGAGATGGGACTAATGTCAGTAACCGTGTTATTTCCACCTACGAGAACACGTATCAAGGGCTTATTCCGGCTGGGATTCAAGGAGGATGGCGAATTAGAAGTTGAAGGGGAACAATTCATCCGGTATCGATTGGAGAAACCCGAATAAAATGTACTTCAACCGCCGTGTTTCGATTTTCAATTAAGAAATTAGACTAAAGAATAGGTGCTTCTCCCCTTTATTGGCAGCACGCATAATTTGACAAATTCCCTAAAAATAAAAAAGCGCTCAAATCATCGATTTAAGCGCTTTTACTTGGTGACTCAGCTGGGGTTCGAACCCAGGACCCCATCCTTAAAAGGGATGTGCTCTACCAGCTGAGCTACTGAGTCATCCTGTATGACTGCCCTTATTGTTTAAAGGCGTTGCAAAAGTATGCTTTTCAACCTAAATCGCAAAACAAATTTTATTAAAATCGACATAAATTTTTCTTGAGTAAAAACAAAAACAAGAAAATGAGTAATTTACAACTGAAAAAAAAATTCAAATATTTTTCTGTTGGGCAAATACGTATTTCACTCCATAGGAGATTTAGTAAATACACTTACATTTGTTTGAAAAATCACCGTCAATGACTCTTGAAGGCTATTTTGTGCTTGG
Source organism: Sunxiuqinia elliptica (assembly GCF_900113005.1). Classification (GTDB taxonomy): domain Bacteria; phylum Bacteroidota; class Bacteroidia; order Bacteroidales; family Prolixibacteraceae; genus Sunxiuqinia; species Sunxiuqinia elliptica. The sequence continues at coordinate 57,368 of NZ_FONW01000013.1, read as the reverse complement.
TGTTATCGTCTTAATGATAATAGCCCTGATTTATGACTGGATGCGTCCAGGCCTCTTACTCTTCTCCGCGCTCACCGTATTAATGGCAGCTGGAGTTGTTACCACTGAAGAAAGTTTAGCAGGATTCTCCAATAAAGGCATGCTCACCGTAGCTGTTCTTTTTCTGGTTAGTGAAGGCGTCAGGCAAACCGGAGCGTTGAATATTGTTGCCCGCACTTTTCTTCCGAAGCGCAGAGGCAAAATGCCCATCATTCTAACTAAAATACTCCTTCCTGTTTCATTCATTTCAGCTTTTTTGAACAATACCCCTGTGGTGATCATTTTTGCTCCAATGGTAAAAAACTGGGCAGAGAAAATGAACCTCTCACCTCAAAAGTTTCTGATCCCTCTTTCTTACGCAACAATTTTAGGCGGCATTTGTACGCTGATTGGAACGTCAACCAACTTGGTTGTTCATGGTTTGATGCTGGAAAATGGGTTTTCAGGGCTCCACATGTTTGAGCTCGGGAAAGTTGGCATTTGGATTGCCTTAGCCGGATTTATATACCTTGCTTTTATTGGGCACCGCTTACTTCCGGGAGAAAAGGACAACAACAAACGCGACCGGCTAGACTATAAAGAATATTTTCTGGATGCCACGCTTCCTGCCAATAGCTCATTAGCTGGCGAAGAAATTAGCAATGGACGCTCGCACCAATTAAAGAATATTATCATTCATTCGATTGAGCGAGATCATGAAATTATTGATACCCGTAGAGGAAAGTTCATTCTTGAACAGGATGACAAATTGGTTATCGCGGTAAAATCGGAACACCTGGTTAATCTTCTCCCCTTGCGAAAGCTTGAATTTAAAGCATTGAAAGGTTTTGGCAAATTCTATAAAAGCACGGATATCAAACAAATTGAGGCTGTTATTGCCCCTCGATTTCCCGGGATTAATAAGACTGTCGATGAATTTGACTTTTTAAACCACTACCAAGCAGAGGTGTTGGCGGTTTATCGCAATGGTGAAGCCATTACAACCAACGTTGGCGCTTTTCGGATGAAAGCGGGAGACAGCTTGGTGCTGCTGACCAATGAAAACTTCATTAAGAACTGGGGGGAATCTACTGGTTTTTACCTCACCTCCTTCATTGGAGAAATTCCTCCCCCGCGATACAAAGGACAGCGATTGTTTGCCATTCTGTTGGTTTTACTGATGATTCTGGGAGCAACCGTTGGCCGATACCTTCCTGAGGTTGGAGGCAACCAAATGGATATGTTCTACTTTGCCTCTATTGTTGCCGTGCTCATGGCCTGGATCAATGTTCTACCCAACCGAAAATACACCAAAGCCATTTCATGGGATGTCCTGATCACCATTGCCTGTGCTTTTGGCGTAAGTAAAGCCCTTCAAAACTCAGGAGCTGCAGACAGCATTGCGACAACAGCAATTAATTTTTCAAAATCATTTGGCCCCTTGGGCGTGCTAATCACCATTTACCTGATTACAACCATTTTTACGGAGATTATTACCAACAACGCAGCAGCAGCGCTGGTCTTTCCTATTGCCTACTCTGCTGCCACTCAAATGGGTGTCGATCCGAAACCCTTTTTCATTGCCATTTGTATCGCTGCTTCAGCCAGTTTTTCATCTCCAATTGGCTACCAAACCAATTTGCTCGTCCAGGGCTTGGGAAACTATCGATTTGGCGACTACACCAAGGTCGGATTACCCATGAACATCGTTGCTTTTATCATCTCAATTATTCTAATTCCAATGATTTGGCCGTTCTAAATTGGTAGAATAAGAGTTAATACGCATTAAACTTCGAATAGAATGGTTATTTTTGCAGGCTGATTAGTTATCGCAACTCACCTGTTGCAAATGTATTTTGAAAAATCCTTATCATGAATAAATACAATCTGACTCACCTGCGTGAATTAGAAGCCGAAGCCATTCATATTATCCGTGAGGTGGCCGCTGAATTTGAAAACCCCGTGATGCTTTACTCCATCGGGAAAGACTCCTCTGTAATGGTGCGACTGGCAGAAAAAGCATTCTACCCGGGAAAAGTTCCATTTCCGTTAATGCACATTGACTCCAAGTGGAAATTTCGTGAGATGGTTGAGTTCCGTGACAATTATGCCAAAGAAAAAGGCTGGGACCTAATTACCCACTACAACAAAGAAGGGTTTGAAAGTGGTGTTGGTCCATTCACCCACGGAAGTAAAGTACACACCGATGTGATGAAAACACAGGCGCTGCTTGAAGGTCTTTCAAAATATAAGTTTGATGCAGCCTTTGGAGGCGCCCGAAGAGATGAGGAAAAATCTCGTGCCAAAGAACGGATTTTCTCATTCCGAGATAAATTTCACCAATGGGATCCCAAAAATCAGCGTCCTGAGCTTTGGGATATCTACAATGCCAAAGTTCATAAAGGAGAATCAATTCGTGTTTTCCCAATTTCGAACTGGACAGAACTTGATGTTTGGCAGTACATTCGTCTGGAAAACATCCCAATTGTTCCGTTATATTATGCCAAAGAAAGACCTGTGGTTGAAGTTGATGGCAACTTAATTATGGTTGACGATGACCGGATGCCCAAAGAGTTGGCCGAAAAGGCAGAAATGAAAAAAGTACGTTTCCGAACACTCGGATGTTATCCGCTTACCGGAGCCATTGAGTCAGAGGCTGACACCATCGAAAAGATTGTGGAAGAAATGATGACCGTAACGGTTTCTGAGCGTACCACCCGGGTTATTGACTTTGACCAGGAAGGCAGTATGGAGCAGAAAAAACGGGAAGGATATTTCTAAAATTGAAATCACCACTCCTGAAAAATCACATTTATTAATTGAAGATTAGATTACCCATGGATATAAAGGCATTTCTTGACCAGGACGAAAAAAAAGACCTGTTGCGATTACTAACAGCTGGTTCGGTTGACGATGGAAAATCGACATTAATCGGACGCTTATTGTTTGATAGTAAACGACTTTACGAAGACCAACTGGCTGCTTTAGAGCGAGACAGCAAGCGGGTGGGACACGCTGGAGAAGATATTGACTACGCCCTGTTGCTCGATGGCCTAAAAGCCGAAAGAGAACAAGGAATCACCATCGACGTAGCTTACCGCTACTTCTCAACCAACAAACGGAAGTTTATTATTGCTGACACCCCCGGACACGAACAATATACCCGGAACATGGTTACCGGAGCATCGACAGCCAACCTGGCGATTATTCTGATTGATGCAACCAAAGGTGTAATTACGCAAACGCGTCGCCATACCTTCTTGGTTTCTTTGTTGGGAATTAAGCATGTCGTATTGGCCGTAAACAAAATGGACTTGGTCGATTTTGACCAACAAGTTTTTGATGACATTTGCGAAGATTACAAGAACTTTGTGACCCAACTGGACATTCCAGATGTTAACTTCATTCCACTATCTGCTTTGAAAGGCGATAATGTTGTTGAACGCTCTGACCGCATGAGCTGGTACAAAGGCAAGTCCATGCTGGAATTCCTGGAATCTGTACACATCAGTTCTGACCGTAATTTCGACGACTTCCGTTATCCGGTTCAATACGTATTGCGTCCTGATCGTGATTTCCGAGGATTCTCATCGAGAATTGCTTCCGGGGTCGTTCGCAAGGGAGAGGAAATCATGGTATTGCCCTCTAAGAAAAAATCAACCATTAAAAGCATTACAACCTATGATGGGGAACTTGATGAAGCATTCCCCCCACAGGCAGTAACAATTACCTTGGATGACGAGATTGACATTTCACGTGGCGACATGATCGTTTACCCGGATAACTTACCACGAGTTGAACGACACTTTGAAGCCATGTTGGTTTGGATGGATGAAAAACCGATGGATCCAAGCACACAATTTTTCATTAAACATGCCAACAACACCACAAAAACCCGAATTGACAAAATCAAATACAAGGTTGATGTCAATACCTTGCAAAAATCGGAGATTGACTTTTTTGAATTGAATGAAATTGGCCGTGTGGTATTTACCACCAACAAACCAATTTATTTCGATCCTTATAAGAAAAATAAAAACACCGGAGCATTTGTGCTGATTCACCCAGTAACCAACAATACTGTTGCCGTAGGAATGATTATTGACAAGCTAAGCGCCGATGATCTTCCTTCAAAGATTAGCGATAAGCACCGTGAACAAATCAAGCGAGGTGAAGGGCTAATTTCAACGGACGAATACCAAAAACGCTACAACCAAAAAGGGGCAACAATTTGGGTGACTGGCCTGCATGGTTCAGGAAAAAATGAATTTGCTTTCAGTTTAGAAAAACAATTGTTTGACATGGGAGCCACTGTTGTGCTGCTTGATGGTAGCTCGATCCGCTCTGGTTTGTCTAAAGAGCTGGACTATTCTCCAACCGATCGTGCAGAGCACCTTCGTCGTGTTGCCGAAGTGTCTCGCTTGCTAAACGATCAGGGAATTATCACGATCTGCTCGTTCATTTCTCCGGATGCAGCTATTCGCCAACAAGTAACAGAAATCATTGGTGAAGAACGCTTCCACCTGTGCTTTATGGATGCCTCGTTGGATTATTGCAAAAACAATAAACCAGATCTTTACAAGGATGAAAAGGTGAAGTACGTGCCTGGAGTTGATCTGCCTTTTGAAACACCAGCGAATGCAGCACTGACTTTAGACCCGGCTCTAAACGGGAAAAATCCCGAAACGGTTATTCAATACCTTCGGGAACAGAAGATTTTCCCACTACTCTAAAAGATTATCTCAACGAAATATACAAACAGGAATTCTCGAAAAGGGTTCCTGTTTTTTTTGCTCCTCTTTTATTTCCGATAGGCTACAATACTTTCTTCTTTATTTCGTTAATAATTCAAAATGTTAAACAATTACCTTGTAACACCTGTTTCATCAGAAGTAGAAAACCAAATCTTCGAGCCAAAACAGCAATCATCATGGCCTATGAAATAATGGGAAGCCTAGTTTTCCGTTATTGGTTCTTTCTATTTTGGTCAGTGTATCCTATGCATTGATAACCAAAAGTATGCTTTCAATAAGTCCTAGCTATAACCCATTGACAATTAATTAGAAATGTCTGAAATTAGTTCTACAATTAAGAGTGATATGACCCCAGCAGAACGGTTTTACAAGTATTTTGGGCAGGCATATGGGCAGCAACCAAAAGATGATTCTTCAAAAACTCAGAACGAATTTGTGGAAGAATTTATCGCGACTGTCCCTGATATTATTGATGAACTGGAAACCAACCTGATCAAGCACGAAATCCGCGAATTCTACATCAAAATAAAGAACTTAAAATACTTATGTGAATTCAGTGAAGAATTCAATCGTTTTTGGCTTCTGATGAGAGCCATATCCGGAGGGCTTCAGCGCTTGTTGGAAGAACCGACCAAAGATCATGCAGTCGATGTCTATGTCTATTACTACAAGCAATATGGAGGCCGTAGAAAACTGCGCTACGAAAGCTGGTTTGAAAATCACCGCTGGGAGTTCCTCGATCGCTTGACGAAACTGACCAGTGACGAAGATTTAAATGACTTTATTCTTGAAAAAATTGATGCACTAACCAGCTATTTTCAGTTATTCAAGAAAGAATTAGACTACTTTATCAAAGAATTGAAAAAAATACGGGACACTCAATCTGAAAAATAAACGGGGCTTGAAGCATCACTTCAAACCCCATTCTCTATAAAAACCGAACTCTTTTTAACTTGGTTTAGTTTCCTCCCCGGTATCTTTTTTGTTGTCCACCAACTCCATTTTGAGGATCGCCTTCGCAATCACCTGAATTGTATTGAGCCCGGTTGTTATTGCCATTTCGATTGGCGTAACCATAGCCCAAAGCACAATTTCTATTTTGCGAACCTCTTTCCATCTCTCCTTCTACAATCTCATTGAAATAATCATCAGACAAAATCAAGGGTTGATAATAAACATTGTTTTGAGCCAACACACGAGTAAAAGCACGCAAGTGATTGCGAGACCCCCGCAATAAATTTTCATAAACCAGTTGAATATCGGCATTGTTTGTTTCTTCCAAGCGTTCTTCCAAGTCCAGAATATCCAACTCTTCGACATAAGCCCCTACTTTCAAAGCTTCAACCAACGACACTTCTCCTGAAGCCTTCAGTTCATCAAACAACTTTTGAATGTCGGCATTGGCAAAAACACCAACCTCCTCAGGCGAATTGTCTTCAATTCCAAACAAGTCAAACAGTGTCAGCACGGCGGTAACATGCGTGGATTCACTACGAGAAATATTTCCAAAAATTCGCCAATCGTACAAATCATTGAACGTTTGATACAAATCTCCTGCTAGTTTTTCTTCCTCCCGCATCCAAAGCAATCCAGCCATTTCCTCATCCGACAATTCCGTTTCCTCTCCGACCAAAGCTGCTTTCAATTCATTTAGCTCAACCGACGTGCTTCCATCAGTATCGACTGCTAACAGTGATGCACTCTTCAACTCCGCTCCTGTCATTTCATTGTCGCTACATGCTCCTAGAGCAACAACCATCAATGCGACGATATAAACGATTCTTTTCATTGTACTTATTTTAATGTTGATTACCAATTTCTATTTCGGCCACTTCGTCCCTGACCACCTCCAATGCCTTGGCAATTGCCTCCACGCTTGCCCTTGAAATTTCCTTGGCCTCTGCCCTGTCCATTTCCTCGAACTCCGTAACAAGCTCTATTTCCGGCATTGCGTTTGCCTTGAAACTGGCGTTTTCCATTTCCCTGCAAAGCCAGGTATTCTTGTTTCTGACCTTCATCTAATAAGTTCAATACCTGAGTACGATGCGTTCCTTTGGCCGCTTGCATTTGATCATACACTTGCTGCTTTTCATCTAAGTTTGAAGTATTTCTCCGTTCTTTTCTGAAAGCGTCCATCTTAGCCTGATGGCTCTGTTCCAATTCCTCAATCTGCTTTTGCTGATCCTCTGTCAGATTGCTAATTCCGTTGATACAAGGAAGGTTTTTACGAGATTGAGTTTGTCCGATCACACTGGTTGAAATGGCCATAGCCAAAACCAATCCTAATAAATAATGCACTCTTTTCATCTTTTTAAATTTTAATTGTTCTGGTCAAAAAAATGGCTGAACGGGACTCTGTCTTGCTACATGTCTAAAGTCTTCTGTCCAACTGTTCTGCTCATTTTTTATCCGACTTTGAATTTTGTTGTTTTTAATTGCTAAAACCGAGATTTATCTGGCGCCTAAGAATCCCTCCCCATTATTAGCAAGTGTTCATTTACTGTTTTTACTAATAAGACACAGCCGACTTGAAAAACTTGCGCTTGGAAGATGATTTTTTCAAGAAAATTTAGAAAGCCTTGTTTTACTGGGTTTTCCGACAACAATGATTTACACACTTCAGCTTACAACAACCAATCAATGGTCTGCAATCAGATTGAAGAAATTTGTTGAGAAGCAAAAAAAGAATTCAAGAAGTTAGGTCAGATGCCACCGCCAATTTGAAAGAGCCAATTTTAGCGATATTTCTTATCGCCTTTGTAGCTCACCATGTTTCAGGCGAAATCATAAAAAAGTTGAAGAGATCACAGATTAGCTTACCTCCGCCCATTACGATGTTTTCTCCCTTTTGGAAGTTGAATATCCTGATCGGCAGAAATCAGCGATTGGAAAATTCGAGCCAGTTTTTCATTCTGCTCGGGAGAGCAGATGGCTTTCAGCTCCAGAAAAAAGGCATAGGTGATTGTCTTTAATTGTTTATGCTGCGCTCCAATTAAGGTCGAAATTTGCTCCAAACGAGCAGTATCCGATTCAGCCCGTACCATCTCGGCTACCAACTCCGCGCGCAGTTGTTCCATCTCTCCGGTAACAGCTCTTGCCTCCCGGTTGAAATTGCGATTAGCTTCGCGAAACAACACCAACTGATCAGCTGTCAAGTCAAGTTGTTCCTTAAAAAAACGCGTACGCTGTTCACCAGGAACCGCTATTGATTCTGTTTTAGCAGGAAGCTTATGCTCTTCCTGAGAATGATAAATAAATGAAATAATCGTGGAAATATTGGTAACCAATAGAATAATTACCAACCACATCAATATTTTCGTTTTTGTAAACATCACTCAAAAGTTAGTAAAAATTGTTCAATCGGCTCTTCCTGCAAGCCATCAAAAGGAACTAATTCTGATGTCAGGCCATCATCGGAACCTTGCTCTACCGAAAACTGCTTTCCAACAACTGTCCCCAGGCTAATTGCCAACAGAAGCAATGCGCCAAACAAAGCTGGTTGCCACAAACGACGGGACGCTGGTTGCGCGGGCACTTCCATTCGAGCCTTTAGCCGTGTGTAAAAATAAGGATCATTCTCGGTGTATTTTTCGAAGTTCAATAAAGCTAAATCCTTCCTCAAGCTCTCTAATAGCTGCTGACACTCATCACAATGGCTCAGATGCTCAGCAATCTCCTGCTTCTCCTTGGCTAACAATGAGTCTTCCATGTAAAACATTAATTTTTCTTTTATGGCTCGATGTTTCATAACAACCTCCTTACTTATACTTTTGACACCAAATAAATCAAAAACTTGCTGTCTTAAATCCCTTTTTTATAACACTGGTACAATTTTTTCTGCAAATTGAGCTTCGCCCGATGAATCAACGACTCAACAGAGGAAAGCGAAAGCTGCATAATTTCTGCGATCTCCTGATAGGATAAATCGTCCAGTTTACTTAAACGAAATGCAATTTTTTGTCGCTCCGGCAATTCTTCTATTGCACGGTAAATCTGCTCTTTACGCTCTTTGTTTTCCAAATCTTGCTCTGGCTGTCCTTCCGCTGAAACAGTAGAAACTCCTAGCATCTTTTCTGAGCCAAACAAAGCATCGCCAATCGATTGAAAAAAACTGCGTCGCTTATTATCTCTTTGAAAATTCAGTGATTTATTGACCGTAATCCGATAAATCCACGTCGATAACTTCGACTCCCCTCTGAATTTAGAAGCTGATCGAAAAACTTCAATAAACACTTCCTGAGCAAGATCTTCCGCATCATGCTTGTCATGCACAAAGTTCAGGCAAGTATTTCGAACAAGCAACTGGTATCGATCAACCAGCTGTTTAAAAGCTTGTTCGTCTCCGTTTTGTATGGCTCTAATTAACGCTAGTTCATTCATTGGGAAAAGTCCGTTACCTAACAGACACAAGTTAGCAAAAAAACTTGCGGCGTAAAGTCAAAACTTTTTTTGCCGCCTGCAAAGTTGATGTTTTATCGGATTCTTCCCGATATTTTCTATCTTGCTAATCGGAAAAATCATTCTTTTAAAGAATTAACCTCAACAAACTAAAATCGAATAGTAACAAATACGCTTTAACATGAAAAAACAATACAATTGGGCCATCTTAGGCTGCGGCAAAATTGCCCGAAAGTTTTCTGAAGACCTGAAGCTTTTACCGCAAGCAAATCTTTATGCAGCAGCTTCCCGCAACATCGAACGTGCCCAGGAATTTGCCAATGAACTTGGCTACCAAAAAGCTTATGGAAGCTATACCGAGCTGGTTCAAGATCCGCAGGTTGACGTTATTTACATAGCTACGCCCCACTCCCACCATCACGAGCACGCTTTACTATGCCTTCGCCATAAAAAAGCGGTGCTATGTGAAAAAGCATTTGCCATCAACCTTCGCGAAGCACAAGAGATGGTTGCCTGCGCCAAGGAAAATAATACCTTCCTGATGGAAGCCTTTTGGACCCGTTTTCAACCCAGTTTCCTAAAAGCCCGGGAAATCCTTCAAGCCGAAAAACTGGGCAAACTAAAAATGGTGCGTTCAGACTTTGCTTTCAATGCTGAAAAGAATGCCGATAAAAGACTATACAATACTGATCTTGGCGGTGGTTCCTTGCTAGACATTGGAATTTACCCGGTCTTTGCCTCCTTAATGGCTTTAGGAAAACCAAGTGAGCTAAAAACCATGGTCAACTTTGGATTTACAGGTGCCGAAGAAAGTATTTTGATGAGCTTTAAATATCCAAACGGAGCAATGGCCTCACTGGCTTCCAGCTTTGCATCGCATTCTTCTATTCAAACCGAGTACTGGTGCGAAAAAGGTTATCTGCGCCTAAACAAACGCTGGTTTGCGCCTACTCAAATAAGTATTTGGGAAGCAGGAATGGATCATGAAGAAGCTGTTCCTGTTGAAGAAATTGAAGGAAAAGGGTACCAGTTTGAGGCCGAACATGTCATGCAATGCCTCGACAATGGACAGATAGAAAGTCCTAAAATGTCATTTCAAACAAGCCTTGACCTCATCGAGACACTTGACAAAGTGAGAGCCGATGCAGGAATTGTTTTCGCCGGACACGATTAGTTCAACTTAAGAATTGACACAAAAAATCATCAAATAGTGTAATAAAATGAACCGTTGAATGACTTATCCTTTGAAATGAATAGGTCGTTCAACGGACTATTAACATTTTTTAAAGAAAAAAGCCAGTCGTTCATCGATAAATTTCGAAAACATTAAGTAAAAAGCATTAATTTTGGTTGCATCAAGAATTAAGCCATGAAATTAATTATTCTAACATCTTCGATCTTCTATTTGCTAGGGCTAAAACTGACTCATCAAGTTGAAATTGAGAAGCCATTTAATACGGATAGTGTAACAGTTACAGCTCCGGTAGAAAAACCCAAATTGCCAGAGGTTAATGCAGATGAAAAAGACCTGCCGCTTCTTGATGATGGCAAAGCTGACAGCATTCAACAAATACCGACAGGTTCAAATGAACAAACAGCTCCTTGGGTTCCTTTAACCGAAGAAGTTTGCACTAAAAACTAAATCTCATTTAAACTTCTGCGCTTTTATTCTCCGTAAAAAGCATTCACTCCCGGATAGTAAAATTTTTCACGAGCAACTTTCTCGGGAAAAACAAAGTATTTCACATCAGCTTCAGCACACAATTCACCCTCGGAGTCAAACAATTGACTCTTAATTAGTGCTAACCGCCTATTCTGTTCTATAAGTGTTCCTTTGATCCTCAGTTTTCCTTTATTCGTATAAACAGGCTTTTTGTACTTTACCTGCAACTCAGCAGTTACTCCTGCCGTTGCACACTTGGTATAAACGACCCAAGCTGCAATTTCATCGAGCAAAGTAGCCTGAATGCCTCCATGAAGAACATCTACCCATCCCATAAAATTTGGGTTTGGTTCCCACTCCGACACAATGCTTTCACCATCATCCCAGAACTCTAGTTTAATACCAATTGGATTGTGAGGCGAACAACCGATGCACCGGTATTTTTCGGGATCGTCATTCACATGTACATTAATTAATTTTCTCATTGAATATCGTCGAGAATTTGCAATTAAAATAAGATCAAAAAAAGCCGGCGAAACACAAATGCTTGCCGGCTTTCTATTTCTTTTATCGGGTTAGTTATTTCCCAAAATCAGAGGTAAACCATCTTTACCACTTCCAACAACTACAACCTTTGAGTTTGGTGACGTAGCCAACTCGATCGTTGCTTCAATACCTCGTTGTTTCAAGATACTATTAGTCAACGAAGCATCAATAATCCGGTTATAACGAGCAATACCCTCGGCGTCAATTCGTCTTTTCTCAGCTTCTTGTTTCGCAGTTTCCAGTGTATATTGATAAGTCAGGTAAGCCTGTTCTTCCTCCAATTTCTTTTCAATAGCCTGTTTAATTTTCTCAGGTAAATTGATTGAACGAATCAATAGTGCCTTCATATCAATATTGTTATTGCTCAGCACTTCCTTAGTTTCACTAATTATCGAAGCTTCTACCTCGCTACGTTTCGTTGAGTAGATCTCCTCGGCAGTGTAACGACCTGCCACCTGGCGAACCGAAGAACGAACTTCCGGAATAATTAACTGATCGATATACCGCGTTCCAAAAACTTCGTGCAAATAACCAATTTTATTATACGTTGGATTGAAACGAACTGAGATTTCGACACTTACAGATAAACCATTCTTATCCAACACATCCATGGTCTCCTCTCGCTGTTGCTCTTTTACATCATAAATAATTAATGTGTTCCATGGGGCAACAACATGAAACCCCGGAATATAGATGTTCTCCTTGTCCAAGCCTTTGCTGAAAGGGCGGAAAATCACACCTCGCTCACCTGGCTGAACAGTGATAAACATACTGCTTCCAAAAAATAACACAACAACCAGCGCTACCGCTGCAAGAATCAAATACGACTTTTTAAAGTTAAAATCCATTAGTCTGAAATTTATTAAATTGATATGAAGGTAAATGTACTGTTTTTAAGCAAATCCTCAAAAAACCTCCAATGAATATCAAACCGTTGTTAAAATGCTTGATTCAGAAGACAGAACACTTAGCATTATTAGTTTTTTTTAGTTAGATTTGAAATCGAACAAAACCCCTTTTTACATGATTAAGTCATCAGAACTCATCATTAATAAAGATGGTAGCATCTTTCACCTTCATCTTAAACCAGAACAAATTGCAGACTTTGTATTATTAGTTGGCGATCCTTCAAGGGTCAAGATGATTGCTGCCCATTTTTCAGACATTGAATACAGTATCCAAAACCGGGAGTTTTATTCAACAACCGGAACCTATAAAGACACTCGAATAACTGTTATTTCAACAGGAATTGGAACAGACAATATCGACATCGTTGTAAATGAACTTGATGCACTGGTTAATATTGATCTTGAAACCCGTGAAGTAAAGGAGACCAAACGCTCGTTAAATATCATTCGCATTGGAACCTCTGGAGGCATGCAAAAAGACCTTCCGGTGAACTCTTATGTATTGAGTAGAAAAGCAATTGGTTTTGACGGCTTGCTTAATTTTTACGCCAATCGTGAAGCCATTTCGGATCTTGACTTTGAGCAAAACTTCATGAATCACACCGACTGGCATCCTTGGCTCACAAAGCCTTATGTCGTTAATTCTTCGGATTACCTATACGAGCTACTTCAGGATCCGCAAGTAAAAGATGGTGTTACCATTTCGGCTCCGGGCTTTTATGGCCCTCAAGGACGGGAGTTAAGACTTCCCATTGTCGATCCGGATTTGAATGAAAAAATTGAGAGTTTCCATTACAATGATTTCCAAATTACCAATTACGAAATGGAGTGCTCTGCAATTTACGGATTGTCGGCTCTTTTAGGACACGAAGCATTAACAATTTGCCTGTTGATTGCTAACAGAAGAAGTAAAGAAGCAAATGAAAATTACCACCCCCACATGGAGAAATTAGTCAAATTTGTATTAGATAAGATTGCATCTTAATTGTAGGGGAATATGAAGACAGACCGGTTACAAGCACTTATTGCTTTGTTGGACGATCCGGATGAAGCAGTTTACGAAGAGGTAGAGCAGCAGTTGCTTTGTGAAGACAGTCAGATCATTGATCAGTTAGAACAAATTTGGGAAACCAGCCTGGATGAGTTAATTCAAACACGAATTGAAAACCTCATCCAGCAAATTCAGTTTAGCGATACACGAACCCGAATTTGGAACTGGGGGAATCAAAAGCAAGTTGACCTGTTTGAAGGTTTCTTTCTTTTGTCTCAATACCAGTATCCCGATCTTAAATTGAAAAATGTCAGGTCGAAAATTCAAAAAATATCGAATGATGTTTGGTTGGAGATCAACAACAAGTTGACTTCCTTGGAGAAGATTACGGTTTTAAACCACATCTTTTACGATGTGAACAAGTTTTCGATCAACCTCAATAACCTAAACTCGCCACAAAATTGCTACCTCAATCAATTACTGGAAACCAAAAGAGGAAATGCGATCTCTGTGGCAATTCTGTATGCCTTGGTAGCTCGAGAGCTCAAGTTTCCACTTCAGGTTATCAACTTTCCCAAAACACCCCTACTCGCCTATGTTGATACTGATTTAGCTCAGGAAGCACATGGAAAAGATTACCAGTCGTCAATCCTATTCTACATTAACCCATCCAATAAAGGAGCGATTATTGGTCGTAAGGAGGTGGAATTCTTTTTGAATAAAAATGATCAGTACGGATCAACTGACTTTTACGAGCCTTGCGAAGATAAAGTCATGATCAAAAAGCTTCTGGAGTTATTGATTGAAAGCTACGACTCCTTAGGCTATCAAGACAAGGTGGATGACTTAAGTCAAATCATCAGTTTTCTTTAATTTGTTTCGTTTGAAAGAGAACCTGCAGGGCTAACGATAAATAATCAGAAAGCCGAAAGAAACTTTATATTGTTTTTTCGGCTTTCTGTTTGCTTACTCATGACAAACACTAGTTGCCATTAATTTTTTCCATCACCTGTTTCAAAATTGCTTGTTCTTTGCTTTCAGCTTGAAACAAAAGCTCTGTCGCTTCATGTTTTAATTCAGCAGCTTTTTCTTGGTCTTTAAACCCATCCAGGTTGATTAACACATTCAGATACGCTCCGTGAACAGCTGTCTTGGCACACAAGGCAGCCACGCCTGCGTCAGACACTGAATTTGGATTGCCAATAGCAGCCATGGCCTCGATTGCTTCCATAGACTGGAAAGCAGTCCGCATCACTTCCAGAGGCGTTTGAATTGCATTAAGCGTTGCATCCTGAATGGCTTGACTACGTGTCGCTTTTTCTTCCGGGCTTGATTTAGGCAATCCAAAAGCAGCCATAATCTGGTTAAAAGCATTGGTGTCCTCATCAACCAATTTCAGTAGTTTATTTTGAGATACTTTGGCTTTCTCTGCCCAGCCGGAGAACTCTTCCCAGCGGTGATCCCACCCTCGTTTATGAGCTGACAAGTTTGCAACCATACCTCCAAGAGCAGCCCCTAACGATCCAAGATAAGCCGAAATAGAACCACCTCCGGGAGCAGGAGATTCCGAAGCTGTTTCATTCGCAAATTCCTTTAAACTCATTGCATTTAATGGAGCTGAACTTTCATCTTCAAGCATATACTCGATAATTCGCTCACGAGGATTAAAAGCTCCAAGCTCATCAAGCCCCATTGACTTAATGGCAATTTTAATAATCTCTTCATCGGCAATTCCTGTTGAACGTTCCTGCTTCCGCAAGAAATACCTTCCTGCTTCCAACATCGCTTCCAGCGGAATTAGTCCTACCAACTCGGAGCCAGTCACTCGCAATCCTCGACTTGCAGCACTTTTAGCTACCTCATCAAATGCAATATGAACTGGTGTTATCGTAATATCGGTCAAATTCATCGAAATCTGGGCAACCCCATATTCCTCAATATACCAGCCAATCGCCCGAACTTTTTTCAAAGTCCCTGGAATCCGAACCGGTTCTCCCTTTTCATCTGTTACAATCTTCCCTGTCACAGGATTGCCCTCGCGCTTTACACGCCCAGCTTCACGCACATCAAAGGCAACAGCATTTGCCCGGCGCGTTGACGTTGTGTTCAGATTAACATTATAAGCGATCAGAAAATTTCGCGCACTAACGGCCGTAGCTCCTGCCCGTACATTCATCTTAGCAGGGCCGAAATCAGGCTTCCATTCCGGATCTTTCAATTTGTCAGGTAATCCTTCGTACTCTCCCGAACGGCAATATGCTAAACTTTGCCGCTCCTTTTTCTGTGCAGCAAACTCATAACAATAAACCGGAATTTCCAATTCCTCGCCAATACGCTGAGCCAGTTGATGGGCATACTTTACGGTTTCTTCCATCGAGATTCCAGCAATAGGTACTAAAGGACAAACATCGGTTGCTCCAAAGCGGGGATGCTCACCATGATGCTTACTCATATCAATCAATTCAGACGCCTTTTTGACACCTCTAAAAGCCGCTTCAATAACATCTGCAGGTTCTCCAACAAAGGTTACAACTGTTCGGTTAGTTGCATGTCCTGGATCAACATTCAAAAGTTTTACTTTTTCAACACTCTCGATAGCATCTGTTATTTGCTTGATGATAGCTGGATTGCGACCTTCACTAAAGTTAGGCACACATTCAATTAACTGACTCATAACTTCTACTTTTTTATTCAACTAACTGTTAGTTCAGTCGTTGATTGATTTTATTGATATCAATTAGTAAATTTCTCCGTTGATGATCACGGTTTCAACCGGATTGGCTCCAAAATAATATGAAATTGCCGAGTAGGAAGGTAATTCGCGGGTTATAAACAGGTTTGCTTGTTTTCCTGAGCAAATCGTCCCGGCAATTTTTTCAACGCCCATGGCATAGGCTGAATTTATGGTACAGGCATTAATGGCCTCCTCGGGAGTCATTTTGTACTTAATACAAGCCAACGACTGAATAAAATTCATATTCCCAGATGGAGATGAGCCGGGATTATAATCAGAAGCCAAAGCAATCGGCAGGCCAGCTTCAATCATTTCCCGGATCGGAGAAAGTGGCATTCCCAAAAAGAAAGCTGCTCCCGGAAGTACTGTAGGCATTGTCTTTGACGCCAACAAAGCTTTAATTTCATCGTCTCCAATATGTTCCAAATGGTCAACCGATAAGGCTTGATGTTTTACTCCAACTTGCACCCCGCCAGTCAGGCCCAGCTCGTTTGCATGAATTTTGGGCTGAAGGTCGTACTTCCATCCAGCCTCGAGTAGTTGTGCTGTTTCCTCAACCGTAAAGAATCCCTGATCACAAAACACATCCATATAATCAGCCAAACCTTCTCGGTCAATCTCCGGCAACATCTCTTCAATTAATAGCTTAATGTATTTTTGGCGATCGGCTTTGTACTCCACAGGTAAAGCGTGAGCTCCTAAAAATGTAGACTTAATGATCATTGGGCTATTGGCTTTCAAACGTTTGATCACCCGGAGCATTTTCAATTCAGATTCCATGCTCAGTCCATAGCCACTCTTTATCTCGATCGCAGTGGTTCCCATTCGTTTAACTTCATCGAGCCGAACCATGGCATCCGCAAACAGCTCATCCTCTGATCGCTGCTCCATACGCTTGGCTGAATTTAGAATTCCTCCTCCGCGACGGGCAATTTCTTCGTAAGTGAGCCCATTAATCCGATCCACAAACTCCTGCTCACGGCTGGCAGGAAAGACAACATGCGTATGGGAATCGCAGTAACCAGGCATAACAATTTTACCGGCACAGTCAATTTCCATCACCATATCAGCCCCCTCAACCAAGTTCTCATTGAAATCTTTCATTGGCCCAAAAGTCTCAATCTGGTCATCGTCAATCACCAAAAAAGCATCCTCAAGGACCCGAAGCGAGCCCATTTCTTTTCCAGAAACCCAAGTACGCGCCTTATCTTCAACCTGAACCAATTGTCTTATATTTTCTAACAGTATCTTCATAGTCAATGATCATACAATTTACTACAATTAAAGAAAAGATGTTGGAAAAATTTGCTGTCAAATATCATGCAGCCTTTATTAAACTTACGATTTTATTCGTGCTTTACCATACTTTCAAAGCTAATTTTAAAGCAGCTATACTTGTAATAAAAGACAGACCTATTTGAATACAGGATATGACAATCCTAGTGGAAATAATCTCAACTCCCACTAAATAGAAATCTCCAACAAAAAAAATGATGCGTCCTGCCTAAAGCTTTCGGATTCGCTCTACAACAACTTCACGACCTGCTTGTGCTTTCAACAAGTAAATACCTGCAGAAAATTCTTCCAAGTTAAAACTCAACTTCTGAAGTCCGGGAGCAACCTCCACCTTCTTCCATTGCTTTACTTTGTTTCCCAAAATATCAATGAGTTCAAATTGTACGAGTAAATATTCCTCAGAGAAGAGATCAACCACCAGCCGATTCTTGGCCGGATTGGGATAAATTTTCTCAATTCGATAAGACATTTTATCTAATTGAGAAACCTCCTGAACAGCAGACTTGCCATTTAGGCTGAAAATGAATAGAAATATGGTAATAAGTAAAAATTGCTTCATGCTTCTTCTTGTTTCCTATTTAATAGACAAGAATTATTCCAAAAAGTTGCTTCAAGCTTTGCCTTACAAAAACAAAAAGACCTCTGCTTTCAGCTAGAGGTCCTTACAATCAATAATTCCCAAATAATCAACTTCCCAACGTCACATATTTTAAAAATTCTTCTTTTCGTTCTTTGTCCTTGAATATACCTCCATATTCTGCAGTAACCGTTGAACTGCTTTCATCTTCAATCCCTCGGGATGACACACACATGTGTTTTGCATCGATAACAACAGCAACATCCTCTGTTTTCAGAATTTTTTTCAACTCATTAGCTACCTGAACTGTCAACCGTTCTTGAACCTGCGGGCGGCGAGCGTAATAGTCAACAATACGATTAATCTTAGACAAACCAATCACCTGACCACTTGACACGTAGGCAACGTGAGCCTTTCCAACAATTGGTAAAAAGTGATGCTCACAAGTTGAGTTCAGGTTAATGTTCTTCTCCACTAACATTTCGCCATACTTAAACTTATTCTCAAAGACCGAAATCTTGGGTTTATTTGCTGGATTTAAGCCATTGAAAATCTCCTGAACAAACATTTTTGCCACACGATGCGGAGTTCCACTCAAACTATCATCATTCAAATCAAGCCCGAGGGTATCCATAATTTCACGGAACTTATCTTCAATGATTTCCATTTTCTCATTATCGGTCAATTTAAATGCGTCCGAACGCATGGGAGTATCAATTGAAGTGGCAATATGATTATCTCCAATCAAATCGTTATCCACTCTATTCTGAACCAGATGGCCATTTACACGGCTGTTCTTCGCAGTTGTTGGTCGATTTGTTTTTACAAAGCCGTTTACTTTCATTGTCTTTTCCTTTCAATTGTTTTCAAACTAAACCAACAAGTAAAAAATAAGTTTGTTTAATATTTTAGTATTTTTTTTAAACAAATAATTTTCTGATCCCAAAAAAACCACAAAATACCCCATTCTTAAGCTTACTTTCCAGCACACTCTTCTCCCCATTTACCGATCATCATAATCCACTTACAGGGCGAATTCGCCATTTAATCTTTTTTAAGAATAATATGATGTAAAAAGCCTACAAAGCTTCTTAAGATTTAATAACTTTAGTGACAATTCTTTTAGCCATTTTTACGCTAGCGAAGCCATGAAACATTATGTCGCCATTATTCTATTAATTGGGATTTCGGGAGCATGCATGCTTAATCCGCTCTCCGCTTATTCTGCTACCAATAAAAACGTTAAAAAACCCAATATTCTGGTCATTATGGCTGACGATTTGGGTTATGGAGATATCTCCATAACCGGAGGTCGCGATGTTCAAACTCCACATATCGATGATCTCTTTGCCAAAGGAGTCATGATGACTGAGTTTTATACCAGCTCTAGCGTTGGTTCTCCAATTCAGGCTTCTTTTCTTACTGGAAAGTATCCCGGGCTGGTAGGAGTACCGGGGGTTATCCGAAAAGATCTCTCCAATAATTGGGGCTACTTCAGAGCTGACACCACCCTTTCGGGTTACCTGCAACAATCGGGCTACACAACCGCTTTAATCGGAAAGTGGAACTTGGGTTTTGAATCTCCAAACCTACCCAACGAGCAAGGCTTTGATCTTTTCATGGGTTTTTTAGGCGATCAATTCGATGCAGATAGACCTCTAAGCCAGAACAACGGCAGCATGCGTTTTAATGAGAACTCGATAAACCCTTCGGGACACACAACTGACCTTTTTTCTAATTGGTCGATTGACTTCATTAATCGTGAAGCCGAGGCAGAAAAACCATTTTTTCTATTTCTGGCCTATAATGCTCCCGGAGAATTTCCTTCCCCAAAAGAAGAATGGGTTGAATCAGTACAAAAAGATCATCCGCATTTAAGCAGAAATCGAACCAAAAACATTGCCGCCATTGAGCACATGGACGATGGCATTGGACGTATTTTAGAGACTTTGAACAACACCAATCAACTGAAAAACACCATTATTATTTTTAGTTCTGAAAACAGTGGACTTTTGGCAACCGGAAGTTCAAATGGAAAACTCAGAGGTGGAAAGCAAGATTTATACGAAGGAGGAATCCGGGTGCCAACCTGCATTTTCTGGAGAGATAAAATAAAACGACAAAGCATTTGTCACCAAGTTGGCATAACAATGGACCTCTTTCCAACGATTTGCGAAATGTGTGAATTGAAGCCAACCAACAATTTAGACGGAAGTAGCTTGACCTCCTGCATTCTAAAAGGACTCCCTTTACAAAAAGAAAGAACACTATTTTGGGTCTGTCGACAAGGTGGGGTATTTGAAGGAAAAGCAAGCTACGCGGTAAGACAAGGTGCCTACAAACTCATGCAAAACAACCCACATGAAGATTTGCGTTTATACAATCTTACCACCGACTCCTACGAACAGATCCCTTTGAGAAAAAGTTCAGAGCACTACCAACGTCTCTACCAATTACTTCAGGCACATATTCGTAAAAATGAATCGGTACCATGGACTAAGTCCGAAGAAGCAAGACTAATCATTCAATCGAACTAATATCACAAAGGCGGAAATCTAAAATTCCGCCTTTGTTGCTGTTTATCCTTTTGGTTTATGAAAGTCTATTCCAGACTGATTCCCATAAAATTACCTTTTATATCTCTCCCCAAAAGCCCTTTGCCAACAAAAAGATATTTTATAACATTCACTAAGGCTTTATCAATTCTTTCTTATAAATTTATCAGCACAACACAGCACAGTAAATCTAAACTTACTAAAAATGAAAAAAATAAGCATTTTACTCTTGTTTGCATTTTTAACAATGATTGGACATTCGCAAGAAAGTTACACCCCTTCCGATGAAAACCTGAAAAACAGGGAATGGTTTCAAGATGCCAAGTTCGGCCTCTTCATACATTGGGGGGTCTACTCTGTGATGGCCGGAGGAGGCGATCAAGGAATTGCCGAATGGATTATGAACCAAAAACGGATTCCGATTGAGCAATACGAAAAACTCCCGTCATTTTTCAATCCAACCAAATTCGATCCGAACAAGTGGGTTGCCACGGTCAAAAAAGCCGGGATGAAATACATTACAATCACCAGCAAGCATCATGATGGATTTGCCATGTATGACTCAAAAGTAAGCGATTACAACATTGTAGATCGTACACCATATGGCAAGGATATACTCCAACAACTCAAAGAGGCCTGCGATAAAGAAGGTATCAAACTATTCTTCTACTATTCGCAGCTTGACTGGCATCATCCGGATTATTATCCTCGAGGAAGAACAGGACAGGGCTATACAGGTCGTCCTCAGCATGGAGATTGGGACAAATACATTGACTACATGAACGCACAACTTACTGAACTTTTAACCAACTACGGTGAAGTTGGAGGTATTTGGTTCGATGGCATGTGGGATCAAATTGATGCCAACTGGCGTTTGGACGAAACCTATTCTTTAATTCACAAACTTCAACCAGGAGCTCTAGTTGGTAGTAATCACCACAAAGCACCATTCCCTGGCGAAGATTTCCAGATGTTTGAGCGTGATCTTCCTGGTGAAAATACCATGGGCTTTAATCAAACCGGAACAATCTCTGAACTTCCATTGGAAATGTGCGAAACCATGAATGGTAGCTGGGGCTTTAATCTTAAAGATCATAACTACAAGTCTACCAAACGCCTGCTCCAAACCATGGTTAAAGCCGCTGGTTATGGCGCAAACTTCCTTTTAAACACCGGCCCAATGCCTAATGGCGAAATTCAGCCGGAGAATGTAGATACCTTAATGGTTATGGGAAGATGGTTGGACAAATACGGAGAATCAATTTATGGTACCCGTAAAGGGCCGATCAAACCGTTGCATTGGGGGGCTACAACTCAGAAAGGCAAAACGGTTTATGTACACGTTCTTCAGTTAGCTGAAGACAATCTTTTACTTCCAAAGCTTGAGCAGAAAATTAAATCAATTACGTTTTTTGATGATGGCACAAAAGCAAAATACAAGAACACTGAATTTGGAACTTTGATTCATCTGCCTTACGACAAACGACAGGAGGTGGACACCATTCTAAAGGTTGAATTATAACAACACAAACATACTCTAGAAAGCTGGCTTCGGTCAGCTTTTTTTGTTCCAAATAGAAAGCCTCCTCCTTATTTTGATCAGCTTAGAAAGAGAAAATACAGAAAGAAAACAATAGATTTGAAGGCAGCTCCACTCATTCTGCATACTCATTTTTGCCAGAATCAATCCTCCAAGGCTAGCATTAAAGCAACCTTTCCCCCTCCACCTTAGAGCATAAAAAAAGAGATGCATCTTGCAGATACATCTCTTTTAAAAATTATGTCGTTTAAACGTGCGTAAACAAACTTACTTAGCGTAATTCACTGCACGTAACTCACGAATTACCGTAATCTTAATCTGTCCCGGATAAGTCATCTCATCCTGAATATGTTTTGCAATATCGTATGACAGTTGTTCTGACTCCTTGTCTGAAATCTTATCACTACCAACAATCACACGCAACTCGCGTCCGGCCTGAATAGCATAAGTTTTCAATACACCTGGGTAAGAAAGGGCTAAATCTTCCAATGCTTTCAAACGCTTGATGTAAGATTCAACGACCTCGCGACGGGCTCCAGGGCGAGCTCCTGAGATCGCATCACAAACCTGAACAATAGGTGCTAACAACGACTGCATTTCAACTTCATCGTGGTGAGCTCCAATCGCATTGCAAATATCTGGCTTTTCTTTGTATTTCTCGGCCAATTTCATTCCCAATACTGCGTGTGGCAATTCTGGTTCATCATCAGGCACTTTACCAATATCGTGCAACAATCCGGCCCGTTTTGCCCATTTAGGGTTCAAACCCAACTCAGATGCCATAATCGCACACAAGTTAGCAACCTCACGTGAGTGCTGTAGCAAGTTTTGTCCGTAAGACGAACGGTATTTCATTTTACCAATCATCCGAATCAACTCAGGATGCAACCCATGTACTCCGAGGTCAATGGCAGTCCGCTTACCGGTTTCAATAATTTCTTCTTCAACCTGCTTTTTCACTTTCGAAACAACTTCTTCGATACGAGCAGGGTGGATCCGGCCATCAGTTACCAGCTGGTGCAACGCCAAGCGCGCAATTTCGCGTCGAACAGGGTCAAATCCGGAAAGCACGATTGCTTCAGGAGTATCATCAACGATGATTTCAACACCGGTTGCTGCTTCCAGTGCGCGAATATTACGTCCTTCACGACCAATAATCCGTCCTTTTATCTCATCACTTTCGATGTGGAAAATGGTTACTGCATTTTCAATTGCGGTTTCTGTAGCCACCCGCTGAATGGTTTTCACCACTACTTTTTTAGCTTCTTTATTCGCCGTCAGCTTAGCCTCTTCCATAATCTCGTTGATGTAAGACATGGCTTCGGTTTGGGCTTCTCCTTTCAACGATTCTACCAACTGGTTTTTTGCATCCTCAGCCGACAAGCCAGAAATAGCTTCTAGCTGTTCAACCTGTTGTCTGTGCATTTTTTCCAGCTCATCTTCTTTTTGTTCAACCATGTTCAACTGGTTGGTTAAATTTTCGCGGATCGCTTCAACGTCCTTTTTAGTCAGTTCAAATTCTTTGACTTTACGTTGCAGTTCGTCACGGCGCTGCAAAAAGGCACTTTCTTTTTGTTTGAGCTTATTCTCAATCGAACCTATTTTATTGTTTTTGTCGTTTATGAACTTTTCGTGCTCGGTTTTTAACTGTAAGAACTTCTCTTTAGCTTGAAGTATCTTATCTTTCTTTATCACATCACCTTCAGCATCTGCCTCCTTTATGATTTTCCGCTTTTTACCTTTCAGGGCCTTATCCCACAAGAAATAAGAAAGCGTCCCCCCAAGCAAAAAGCCAGAAATAGCGTATATAATTTCCATATTCAAATAAGTATTACTTTAACATTTATATTAAAAAAAAGCCTGCTTATTAACTCATCCCCAAGATAATTGTTTTGGGAATGAATAAAAAGCGGGCTTTTCTTGCTCTTATTCTTATTTATTCTAATCAATCGACAAATAGTCACCTAACTCCTCGTTAAGTTTTTTAATTTCTTCAATAAAGGGAGAATCATCTGCCTTTTCTTCCATCTCCAAATTCTTCAATACAAACTGAAAAGCTGTCATTGATAGAAAATCCTTCGAATCGTGATTGGCATATTTTTTTCTGTACTGAAGAATAATATCATTTAAAATTTTCGCAGCTTTCCTGTACTTCTCCTCCTCCTCCCGAACAATTGTCAATGGGTATATTCGCCCATCTATATTGATATTTATTGAAAGCTTATCTGTCATCTCGAATTGTATTGACTACACATTTAGTTGAGCAATACATTTATCAATTTCCCGCACTATTTTATTTATTGTCTGCTTGGCTTCCTGCTTCTCATCATCAGAAGCAGAAAACACTTTTGCCATCTTCAGATCCGAATACTTTTTGACCAGCTCCTCATTTTCATCCCGAACCGTATTTAACTTGCCTTGTAATTCGCTGATTTGTTGCACAAGCCTCTGGTTTTCTTGCTTTAAGCCATCTTGCTTTGCGATCAGCAGCTTGATTCGCTTCTTAAATTCGTTAATCAGATCGTGATCTTGCTCGGTCATTCTAGCAAACTTTCTTCGACAAAATTAATATTTTTGCCCAATTGTTAATACGAAGATAGTTTTATTTTGCTTAATGTAACCTGCCATACAACAATTCATCAAATGGCGGGTTTAATCACAAAACCCTTAATTGTTTTTTCACTCATGAAATTTCGTTTGCTTAGCTATATTTTACTATTCAGCTTATTGGCCAATGCCCAAAGTCCTGATCGCGAATACTTTCGTTCACCAGTTGACATTCCAATTCTATTATCTGGCAACTTTGGTGAACTAAGATCCAATCACTTTCACTCTGGAATTGATATAAAAACACAAGGCAAAACGGGCTTACCTGTTTATGCTGCTGCCGAAGGAGATATTAGCCGGCTTAGGGTTTCGCCTTATGGCTTTGGCTTAGCCATTTACATCGATCATCCGAATGGGCAATCAACGGTTTACGGGCACCTTTTAAGCTTTCGCGAGGACATTGAAAAATATATCAAAGAAAAGCAATATGCAAAAGAATCTTTCAGTATTGATTTGCAAATCCCAGAAGGAACCTTCCCGGTAAAAAAGGGAGAACTCATTGCTCTCAGCGGAAACAGTGGAAGCTCTGGAGGACCACACCTGCATTTTGAAATACGGGATACGCACAAACAGGAACCACTCAACCCCTTGCAATTTGGGTTCCCGGTAAAGGATGATATGAAACCCAAAATATTATCGGCCTTTATTGCTCCTCTAGGCAATGAATCACACGTAAACGGTCAACGCAAAGGGAAACTCATTGAAACCGTGTTTTATAACGGTGCTTATCATCTGAAAGGAAACCCGGTAATTCCAGTTTATGGGCAAATTGGTTTTGGCATTCAAGCTCTTGATTACCTTGATGGAAGCTGGAATAAATGCGGCGTTTTTGAAATAAAGCTAAAGGTTGATGATCAACTTGTTTATACCTTTTTGATGGATCGCCTCAATTTCAGCGAAACACGCTATTTGAACAGCCACATCGACTATTCAGAATATCGCAAAAACTATCGCCGGGTGCATAAAAGTTGGGTTGATCCGGGCAACAAGCTCAGCAACTACCACCAGCTAGTCAATCGTGGAATTGTTGATTTATCGGATGGCAAACAACACCAAATCCGCTACGAGATACAAGATGTTTATGGCAACACCAGTGTGCTAAGCTTCCGCGTTCAATCAAAACTGATGCAGCTTTCGGAACCAACTTTGGCTGGCAAACTGATCAGGTACAATCAAGAAGAGCGTATTGAGACCGATCAACTCAATGCCGATTTCCCATCTGGAACCTTCTATTCCGATTTTCACTTGGACTATGACGCTAAGCCTGCCAATAATCTCTACTATTCTCCACTTTTCAAACTCCACGACGATCGCACGCCTGTACACCAATCTTATCAGTTAAAACTTAAAGCCGATCTGGTTCCTGATTCACTTGAGGATAAAGCATTAATTGCTGCAATTAGCGATAAGAGTGGAAAAAAATGGTCTTTGGGAGGAAAGTACAAGAATGGCTGGGTAACAGCTTCGGTTCGGCAATTAGGCACCTTTGCCATCAGTGTTGATACCATTGCACCAACGATTCGCCCACTTAGCATCGCAGCCCACAGTCGTTTAACTGAGAAAAACCGAATTCGCTTCAAGATCAGAGATGAGTTTTCTGGAATTGCTGATTACAGGGGAGAAATTGATGGCCAATGGGTTTTATTTGAGTATGATGCAAAGAATGCGCTCATCACCTACCACATTGACTCAAAACGACTTCAACTCAATAAAAAACATCAACTAAAACTGGAGGTTACTGACAATAAGGGTAATGTGGCCACCTATGAAGCAAACTTCTTTCGCTAGTAAGAAAACTATTGAACATTCAATTTCAATAGTCGACAGAAAGTGTTAAAAAACGAAAGAAAAACATGGGATAGGTTTCATTTTCTGTTTCATGGCACAAAAATCATTTTAACTTTGCCGCGATTTTAACCATAAAGTTATAAGTATGAAGGCATATGTATTTCCAGGGCAAGGTGCTCAGTTTCCAGGAATGGGAAAAGACCTTTACGAAAACTCTCCACTTGCCAAAGAACTATTTGATAAAGCCAACGAGATTCTTGGATTCAGCATTACTGATATCATGTTTGAAGGAACTGCTGATGATTTAAAACAAACCAAAGTTACCCAACCTGCAATTTTCTTGCACTCGGTTATTTTGGCCAAGACTTTGGATGATTTCAAACCAGACATGGTGGCAGGTCATTCTTTGGGCGAATTTTCGGCTCTGGTTGCCAATGGAACTCTCAATTTTGAGGATGGTTTAAAACTGGTTTCTCAGCGAGCTATGGCAATGCAAAAAGCTTGCGAAGTGGAACCTTCGACCATGGCTGCTATTGTTGGCTTGGAAGATGCAATTGTGGAAGAAGTATGTAACGCAATCGACGAAGTAGTTGTTGCTGCCAACTACAACTGCCCGGGACAGCTGGTAATTTCAGGCTCTATTGCCGGAATTGACAAAGCTTGCGAGTTGCTGACCGAAAAAGGAGCTAAACGTGCATTGAAACTTCCTGTTGGCGGAGCTTTCCACTCCCCTCTGATGGAACCAGCCCGAGAAGAACTTGCTGCTGCAATTAAGGCAACCAACTTCAATCAGCCTGCATGTCCGGTTTATCAAAACGTAAATGCACAGCCAGTGAGCGATCCGGAAACCATTCAGGAAAACTTGATTGCCCAATTGACTGCTCCGGTAAAATGGACACAAACCGTGCAAAACATGCTGGCCGGTGGAGCTACTTCATTTACTGAAATTGGTCCAGGTAAAGTCCTTCAAGGATTAATTAAAAAAGTAGACCGCCAAGCTGAAACAGCTGGGGTAAATAGTTTTGAAGGCTAATAAATAAGCTACAATACAACGAAAAAGCTGCATGGAACCATGCAGCTTTTTCGTTTCAATTTGTTATAACTGACTTCCGGTAAACCTAGGCTTCCATCGGTCTATCGAGAAGCTGTTTAAGGTAATTTTCCAAGCTTTGTGTTTTGTCCAGATTCAGTTTTTTACGCAGACGTTTACGTGCTACATAAACCGAATTCAGACAGATGTTTTGAATGGAGGCAATTGCTTTCGTTTCAAAATTGAAAG
This sequence comes from Sunxiuqinia elliptica, assembly GCF_900113005.1. Taxonomy (GTDB): domain Bacteria; phylum Bacteroidota; class Bacteroidia; order Bacteroidales; family Prolixibacteraceae; genus Sunxiuqinia; species Sunxiuqinia elliptica. The sequence continues at coordinate 29,714 of NZ_FONW01000013.1, read as the reverse complement.
AAATCAGACTGGCTAACTCCATATCTTTATGGTTCAAGTTCGGATACAATTCCCTAAGAATTTGACAGAGTTCTTGATTGATACGCTGCTGACTAGCTCCCAACAACACCCCAAAGTTTCTATTTCGCTCTCGAACTAGTTCACATTTAAGCACGTCCATATTTTGCTCCAACATCAAGTGCTTAATATCCTGGCTAACAAATCGTTCTTTAACTGTCGTTCGCACATAGCTTTCGTTTCCGATAATAATTGGCCAGGTTTTCACAAAACTAGAAAAAACGCTACCATTCTTTCGTTTATTCACGCGCGGCAAAAACTCGCCTTTTGTCAGGTGTTCAATACTTATCTCACCTGGGAGAAGCCCTGCAAAATCATCAGGGACGAGATCTTTCAGGTGTAGCTTTTCCATGTCAGCCTTACAGGAATAGCCAAAAAGATCAACCGCTCGCTGATTGAATGCGATTAACTCTCCCGTTTTTTTTACAATAAACTCAGCTTCCGTCTGGCTCTTCTCCAGACTTTCAATATTAGCCTCCAACTCTAAGTCGAACATAAGATTGTATTTGTATACAAATTGCACCTACAGAATAGTTCCTGTTTATGTACAGTGTTGCAAAAATATACAAAATAAAGATCCCGGGTACTTTTGAGGCCTCCAATTTCCGTTACTCAACGCCTATAGTCGCTCCGGTTTTTTATTCAAAAAGCAGAAATTTTCAAGTTTTTATCAGGCTGATTGAGGATAACTGAATACAGTTTAGAAAGTCAATCAATGGAAATCTGGGGATTTAAAACAACCGAGACTCAATCGTCCTGTTCGATCTGTCACATCTTTATATGCATAATAAAAACCAGTTTCTTTCAAAACTTCCAGCTTGAAAAATCACTGAATTCAGTGATTGTACTCTCCCAATAAAAATGTTACCATTATGCTCAGTAATACAGATCCCCTAAAAAAGGATAAGTAAATCGTAACGACTCATAATGAGTTACAAATGATGAGAATAAAAAATACCTTCCAAGACTCACTAAGAAAAACCAAAAGAACAACAAATTAATGAAACGTTTTATCACAACACTGCTAATAGCACTAACTTTCAGCGTCACAGCAAGGGCCCAATACACCCTTACATTCAACGATGTAGAAATGGATGGAAACACCATTACTGCTTACACTGGGAATGCCACAAATATTAACATCCCCGAATCCATTGGAGGCACAGTGGTAAAGACTATCGGGCATGATGCATTTTCGGAAAAGTCATTGACTGCCGTATCAATCCCTGCTTCGGTCACAACAATAGAGATGATGGCATTCAAGAATAACTCCCTTACTTCAGTCACCTTTGAAACGGAAGGTTCACAACTCTTCTATATTGGGATTCATGCCTTTTTTGGCAACGATGACCTTAGTAATATTTCTCTTCCAGAAATAAATGAACTCGGAAAATACTGGCGAAATAGTGCAACAAATCAACCAGTAACCGAAATAACAAATAAAGAATTGCCATATGCAATTGTTTACTCTGACGCTCCTGACTATCCTTTTAATCCGAATACAAAAACGATTATTGATTATTTTGGGAGTGAAACTGACATTGCTATTCCCGCTAGCATCAATAATATTTCAGTAGAAATCATTGGAGTAGGAGCTTTCTTTTACAAATCCCTTACTTCAGTTACTATTCCGGCTTCGGTCACAAACATCGAATGGAATGCATTCCGATGGAATCACTCCATCGCCTCGGTAATTTTCGAACCGGGCTCACGACTCAAAAACATTGGAGCAATGGCGTTCTGGAGCAACTCACTTAAATCAGTGACCATCCCCGCTTCAGTTACAACTATTGGAGAGTTCGCATTCAAACGCAATCAACTTACGTCTGTCAATTTTGAAACGGAGAATTCACAACTTCACTATATCGGAGATGAAGCCTTTTCCGAAAACGATGGGCTCGAGGCAATTCCTCTGCCTATCAACCAAGACAAATACTGGGTAATGAATGATGGTAGCTATAACAATCCATTAAATCAAATAGAGAATAAATCGCCTGCATACATGGCTATTTACACTGGGAACGAGGGCTATGTTTTTGACTCAGAAACAAAAACAATTACTGACTACAACGGAAGTGCTACGCAAATTGCGATTCCCATAATCCTTGAAGGCGATACCGTAAAAAACATCGGGGAAGGAGCATTCCAAAACAAGTCACTTCGCTATACCGTCATTCCTGCTTCAATCCGGAGTATTGCAGGCTATGCTTTTGCCGACAATAGTAACCTTCAAACAATTCCCCTTCCAATAATAAGAAATCGATATTGGAAGAGAGATAGTGACGATACACCAGTCAGCCAAATAACAAACGACAAAGCATCTTCATATACAGTTCAAGCCGTCAAAGCAACCGACTATGTCTTTAATCCCGAAACACAAACCATAACCGATTATATCGGAGATGCCACCGCTATCGACATCCCCAGCACCATTGACGGAGTTTTGGTAAAGACTATCGGAGAAGATGCATTTCGGAGAAAATCGCTAATCTCGGTTACAATTCCTAATTCTGTTACAAGCATTGAATCTGGCGCTTTCGCTTTCAATTCCCTTACTTCAATTAAGATTCCTGCTTCAGTCACAAGCATTGAAAATGCAGCACTTTCAAATAACGCAATTACGCAAGTCAATTTTGAACCAGGATCAGGACTTAAAGAAATTGGAATAAATACATTCTATAACAACGCGATTACCTCGCTAGAAATACCTGCTTCTGTAACAGCAATTGGGCCTTATGCACTTGCTTCCAACTTGCTAAAATCAATAAGCATCCCCGCTTCGATAACCGACATTTCAGAGGCAGCATTTCGTTTTAATTTGCTGGAGTCTGTCGAGTTTGAACCAAACTCCCAACTTCTAAGTATTTATAACGATGCATTTAAAGACAACCCCCTTGATAATATCCCATTACCTCCTATAAACAATAAATACTGGAGAAAAAATAGTGAGACCACTCCAATAGACGAGATAGATGATAAAACAGCCCTTTATACTGCTGTCTCCTCCAATGCACCTGACTATGCTTTTGATTCCAAAACAAAAACCATCATCGACTACGTAGGAACCTCTAAAACGATTACAATTCCTTCAAGCATTGACGGGGTCGCGGTGGAGGTTATCGGAGAATCCGCATTCTACGAAAACCATCTTACTTCCGTTACGATACCCGCCTCTGTAACAACCATTGCCAAGGAAGCTTTCTTCTGGAATGAACTTGGTAATGTAATGTTTGAGACAGGCTCTCAACTTCAAACAATTGGCTCTGACGCATTCTATGGCAATGAGCTTACTTCAATCACAATTCCAGGTTCTGTCGCAAGTATCGGGGAGTGGGCATTCTCTGACAATTTACTGGAATCCATCACCATTCCATCTTCTGTTAAAAATATTAGCAGAAAAGCATTTGCCGACAACAACCTTAGTTCGGTTACATTTAGCCCAGGGGCTCAACTTACAACAATTGAAGTAGGTGTATTTACTTCCAACTCCCTTAGTTCAATCACGATCCCCTCTTCTATTACATGTATCAAAGAAGAGGCATTTGCAGATAATAGCCTTAGTTCGGTTAGCTTTGAACTGGGATCTCAGCTCAAAACCATTGAAAAAAGAACATTTACATCAAACTTACTTACATCGATTATTATACCTGCCTCAGTTGCTGAGATTGGTGAAGCAGCATTTGCAGACAATAGCCTTAGTTCGGTTAGCTTTGAACCAGGATCTCAGCTCAAAACCATTGAAAAAAGAACATTTACATCAAACTTACTTACATCGATTACTATACCTGCCTCAGTTGCTGAGATTGGTGAAGCAGCATTTGCAAACAATAGCCTTAGTTCGGTTAGCTTTGAAACAGAGAACTCTCAGCTTTACAGTATTGGTAATCATGCATTTTTAGACAATAACTCTATCTCTTCAATCCTTCTACCTGAGATAAACAATAAATACTGGCGAAAAAACAAAGAGCCAGAGGCAGTAACAGAAATAATCGATAAAACCGCCTTCTACACCGCTGTGAACACCGATGCTCCCGACTATAGTTTTGACACCAAAACGAAAACCATTATCAAATACTTAGGAACCAACAATACTATTACGATTCCCTCAAGCATTAATGAGGTAGCTGTAAAATCCATTGGAGAATTTGCATTCTACAGAAGCTCTCTTGCTTCGGTAACAATCCCCTCTTCAGTCCAAAGTATTGGGAAAGGAGCATTCTCATACAATGACTTTAGCTCTGTAACCATCGAAAAACAAAACTCTCAACTTAATTATATTGGGGCTTATGCCTTTTTCTCATATACCACCCCAATTCCTTTACCTGAGCTAACCGGAAAAGAATGGAGAATAAATGGAGGGACAAGACAGGTAAGTCAAATAGAAGATAAAGCTGCAGCTTATGTAGCTCTTAGGTATACCTACCCAATCACTTTTTCAACAACCATCGACGACCAAGGCAAAAGTAATGGTTCACTAAAAGCTTTTATCAACGACGAAGAAATCATCTCGGGCGACAAAGCAGAATACGGCAGCACAATTGCATTTACAGCCACTGCTAACACAGGTTACAAAGTCAAACAATGGCTGATTAACGGCAGTCCGATTGATAACATAACAAACTTATATACTCACGGAGACTTGTCGGCAGACCTAAGTGTCGCGGTAGAATTTCAACTGAAAAGCTACCCTGTAAACTTTGAAGTCACAAGCGGCAATGGTTCACTAACTGCTGAAGTCGACAACAACTCCATTACCACAGCGGACCAAATACAACACGGGAAACAACTTGTGTTTACAGCAACTCCTGAAACAGGTTACAAAATCAAACAATGGCTAATTAACGGCAGTCCGATTGATAATACAACAAATTCATATATCCACGGAGACTTATCGGCAGACCTAAATGTCGCGGTAAAATTTGAATTAGAAAGTTACAAAGTAGCTTTTACTGTAAGCGGAGGAAGAGGCTCGTTGTCTGCTGTTGTTGAAGGCACTGATATTACACCTGGAGACCATGTGCAGCATGGAAAAGAAGTTGTGTTCACAGCAACTCCAAGAAGAGGATATAAAGTGAAGCGATGGCTAGTCAATGGGAACTCGGTCAATAAAACGACTAACACCTACACACACCAAGAGCTTTCAGCCGATTTAACCCTAGGTGTCGTGTTTGAGCTTAAAACGGCTCCCGTTACGTTCTCAACAAGTGGAGAGAATGGCTCATTAACAGCTACTGTTGATGGGAATAATATTACCTCAGGAAACCAAGTAAAATACCAAAAAGATATTGTTTTTACAGCCACTCCTGATGAAGGATATAAAATCAAACGGTGGATCGTTAACGGAAATGCCTTAGCCGGTCACATTTCCAATACATACACCTACGAAAACTTGTCAGGATCAGTAAGAGTCAATGTTGAATTTGAACTTGCAAGCTACCTTCTAACCTTTTCTCCAAACACTGACGATGGCTCACTAGCTGCAACAGTAGATGGTAATAATATTACCTCAGGCGAACAAGTATCGCATGGAAAAGAAGTTGTGTTTTCTGCAACTCCCAATGAAAATTACAAGGTCAAACGATGGATTATAGACGATGAGCCTTTAGCAGAAAATACATCAAACACCTATACTCATAACGGAGTATCAAGTCATTTAGATGTAAAAGTAGAATTTGAACTCTTAAGTTATACAGTAACCTTCGATATCGAAAATGCAAATGGCGGATCATTAACTGCAAGCGTTGATGACACTGACATTACCACAGGTGAACAGGTGCAATATGGAAAAGAAGTTGTGTTTTCTGCAACTCCAGATGACAACTATAAAGTCAAGCAGTGGTTTCTGAATGGGAATAGTCTTACAGATGAAAATACTTCAAATACTTACATTCATGAACAAGTATCAGATCATTTAAATATCAAAGTAGAGTTTGAACTTACAACCGACATCGATGATATTGCGTCTAAGAAAGATCGTCTTCGGATCTATCCTAATCCAACAAATAGCTATGTTTATGTTGTTAGTCCTGATGTTGCCAATCGCATCGTTATTTATTCTCTAACTGGAGAAGTTGTAAAACAACTCACGTCAAACACACAATTAAGTAAAGTAGATCTTACGGGAGTAACCCCAGGGATGTACCTTGTCAGAGTAAACAATCACACCCATAAACTATGCATAAAATGAGCGATAAAAGCCGTTCTTTTGGCATAATTATGGTTATCCTTTACGTGCTTAAGTTGGAACTTAAAACTTCCTTCCCATAACTGAGAAAAGTAAAATCCTCCCCCAAAAACAAAAAAGCTGCATGTTCTCCCATGCAGCTTTTTTAGTCATTCGATATCGGTTAAAACTCTATCTTTTACTAATTAGTGCTTGTCGGCTTCTTCCGTCCATTAAAATCTTCAAATCTTCGTCGAACCGAACATGCTTCACATAGGTCATTTCTTCGATAACCGGTTGTTCTTCCAGCATATCAATGTTTATTTTCTCTTCTTTGGAATGATGTTTAACGGCAAAATAGCCCACATTCATTGAGGTTACATTGTGAAAAAAGTGCGATCCCAGCGAACCGTCCAAAGGAAAATCAGGCAAGCCCATTTCAACAATGATTCGAGCTCTGGAAATTTGGGCCCAAACGACCGGTACTCCAGTAAACTGATCTTTAGTTCCCCAACGCCCAGGACCAATCAGGATGTATTCCTTTCCTTCGGCATCCATCTTCTTGTTCATGTTATGAATCTCCCGGGCAATATCTCGCGTCTTCAGCTTATCGAACTTAGCTGGATCAACAAAAACGACATCACGAATGCCATCCACTTCTCCATTCCCCATCCCTTGCTTGGCAAACAAAACGACTTTATCAATATCCATTTCACCAAGGTCAATACTCAACTCTTCCTCATGCCGAATCAAAGGTTTAATCTGCAAGAGGTAAAATGTAGGCAGCCCATACTCCCCTTTCTCCAAATCAACAGCATACTCCATCTCTACCGGAGACCCCATTGCCTCGCGGAATAGTCTCAACAAGAAACGCAAAGTCTCAGCCAGCGGAATGTAGTTATACTTCAAAATATTGGCAAAATCAACCACTCGAGGGCCCTTCATATCAACGCCTGAGACCAAATCATCGTTTTCAAAGTCGAAAACCGACGCGCAATGCTGTAACAAGCCATCAGCTTCTGCATCTTTAATTCGAAACTTCTTAATTGCTGCATTCTCTCCATGCGCTACCACATTGGCATCTGGCTGCGCCATATCAATCGCATAAAACTCCCGTTGCGAATCCCGCACCAGATCATGTACTGTGGTCGGATTAATTGTTGGATATTTGGGGCAGAATCGGAACGCCTGCTCTCCCCCAACCACGTACATTCCCAAGCCAATGGCAGCAACGGCAAAACCATCTTCCGGTTTCATGTAGGACACCGGATAATAATTATATGATTGAGCAACACCACTAATTGACGGATAAAAGCGTTTGTCATGTTCCCGGCCAACCACTTGCTGAATGATCACCGCCATTTTCTCCTCTTCAATCTTATAGTTTACAGCATCGAAATAAGCAATGGCTGATTCGGTAAAAATACTGGCATATACCAACTTAATCGCATTTACCAATTGCTGATAGCGCACAAATTTATCGGGATGATTATTGGGCAGTAAATAAGTGGCATAAACGCCCGAAAATGGCTGTAGCAACGAATCTTCAAACAATCCAGAAGAACGGACAGCTAAGGGGCCTTTAATCACCTCGATATAACGAAACAATTTTGCTTTTAGCCCTTCGCTCAGGTGCGACTCTAGAAAGATCGTCTTGATATGCTCGTAGTCGTTATTGCAGTATATTTCTTCATAGAGATTATTCAATTCCAAGAACTTGTCAAACTCAATGGCACCAATAATGGCAGTCGAAGGAATTCTAATATTGATATCAGGAATAATTTTCTTGAAATCGATATTCTCAATGAAGTTACTCATGAAAGCCATTCCACGACCCTTTCCTCCCAGCGAACCTTTTCCCATGCGTACAATGTATCGATCACTATCCACAACTGCCGGATCGAAGTTGATGATTCGACCGCGCATCTGCTTTACCCGAACCTTCTCAAACACATCAAGGCAGAAATCACGAAGTTCTTCGGTATTTTTAAAATCCTCAAATCGGTACGGCAACAACTGCTCGGCAATATTAATCTCTCCACGAGCCATCAGCCAGGTTGAAAATGAATTACGTTTACCATGATACAGTAAGGCCTCGTCCGGTATCAAGCGAAACATTTCCTGGAATTCTTGCAAATTACGAGCAACCATAATTGGGTTCCCCGACATATCCTTGAACACAAAGTTTCCAAAACCTAAGCGTTTGTAAATAAAATTATGGATGTCCATTGACAGGCTTTCCGAATTTTTATTAATAAACTCGGCTCCAATTTCCCGGGCACGTGCAGCATTATTCACATCATGGCTTTGTAACAACAGCGGAACCGGGAATCGCAGGATTTGCTTCACATACTTCAACAGCTCAACACCCGCTTCACTATCGTCAACCCCATTCCTTGAGAATTTTACATCAGAAATAACACTCAGCAAATAATCGCGGTACTTGTAGAGCATTTCAATCGCCTCTTCGTAGGTACTCACTAAAATTACTTTTGGCCTTGCCCGCATCTTCAGAATCATGTGCAAATCATCTGTTGACTCATCCTGCACCAAGTTCTGCGTCTGCGTCATAATGTTGGTGTACAACATCGGCAAGTAGCGCGAATAGTATTGAATGGAGTCCTCCACCAACAAAAGCATGCGAACACTTCCATTCTTAATGTCTGTTTCAATATTTTTTTTATCCTCAATGTACTTAACCATTGCCAGGAAAACATTGGAGTTTCCATTCCAAACAAATACCCGGTCAATCGAATCAAACTGATGAGCAGCCTCCTGAAAATAACGCAAATCTCCATTGTTATTCACCAACAATAAAATGGGCACCTGCCCATTCTCTTCATGAAGCACATCTGCCATTTTCACCGGTATATCCTTGTCCATTCCAACCATGATGATCACCAGGTCAAAATCCCGATCTTTCATCATTTGCAGGGCATCCGTTTCCGAGTTCACACTGGTAAACCTCGGATAAGTGTACAAATTAAGCTGTAAAAACTCACCAAATATCTTATCGGTAAATTGCCCTTCCCTAACAATGGAATAACTGTCGTACAAAGTGGCTACCAACAAAACCTCTTTAACTTTAGTTGGCATCAGTTCTTCAAAAATATCGCGGTCGCTTTTCTTTCTTTTATATATCGATGATAGAGAAATATCTTCTAAATTTTCCATGATCAAATTTTTTGCTGAAATTATGAAAATTCCGGCTGCTCTAAAAATAAAGTCTGCGAAAGACTTCGTTTATAAAACATGTTACTCAAAGGCCAATAAAAACGTTATTGTGCTCTTCTCAAATCAATTCCAACTACTTGCTTTAAAGCAGCAAACCTCAATTTGTTTGACAAGGTGCAGAAATCACCCATTGCGTAAGCTTCTCACATTTTGTACTTTATATTGTTTTACCAAAATTTTTACCACCATGAGAAATGCCTTCGTTTACTTTGGAATGCTATTCCTTTTGCTGGGAATGGCAACAGCATCGATCCAGGCCCAAGAAGCCGCTCCACAAAAGTTTATTGTGTTCGAAGAAATTGTTTCCCCTGCTGATCTTCCTGCTTTCATAGAAACTCAAACCAAGGTGAAAGCACTCTGGGATAAGCACAACTTGAATATCCCTATTTTTTCATACAGGAATGACGACAATGCTTTCTACTGGGTCGTCCCGATCCATAGTTTTGCTTCGATTGATACGCTTTACGCAAGTATGATGGACATGCATCAAAAAATGAAAGACGAAGATGGCTTTGATGCCGACCTTGCTTTCAAAGACTTATACTATGGGGAACAAAGCATTATTCAATGGTCAAAAGAACTATCTTATCACCCTTCGGGACAGATGGGACAGTCAATGGATCAGCCTTACGCTGAATGGACATTCTGCTATTTAAAAACAGGACATGAAAAAGAGGCAGCAGAAGCCGTTAAAAAATACATTGACTTTTACGATCGTATTGAAGAAACTTATGAATGGGATATTTACATCACGCTGTTGGGAAAAGGAACTCCCCTATGGATATTAATGACTCGATCAGAAAATCCAGTAAGCCTAAAACAACTCGAGAGTGGGTTATATATGAAGTATAGGAAAGAATTTACGGAGATGTGGAGCAACTTTAGCAAACATGTCCGCAAGGTTGAAAATAAAACCGGATGGTTTCAACCCAAATTTTCAATGAACTTACCCGAATAACCTTACTTGCAAAAAATAAAAGAGGAGGCTAAAAAGCCTCCTCTTGCTGTCTATCGATAGCTAATTCTATTTTTCAATCGGACATTTCTTTTTGAAGAAAGGTACAGGTTCACTGCTGTTAGGGTCATCAACCACCCAAGTATTCCCTGAACGCAATAACTCGTCCATGTTGTTCACCTTTCTCTTTGCAGAAATTGTTTCTACTTGCTTCCGTAACTCCTGATCGTAAACAGGAGCTTCAACCGAACGGATAACGCCCATTGCAATTGGGAAATCAGGCAAAGTCATGTTGATCAACTGCATGTGAATATATGGATCATATATCTTGGCGTCATGCACTAAAATATCAGCTTCCGTTATGCCATTCTCGCCAATCTTAACAACTTTCAAGCGTCCATTCTCCAAGATCAAGCCTTTATCATTCTCGTAGCCAAAAATCATTGGTTTGCCATGCTCCAAGAACAATTGACGTTCAGCACGGTGTTTTGGATCGGCAATCTCCGCATGAATTCCATCATTGAAAATAACACAGTTTTGCAACACCTCAACAATTGATGTTCCTTTGTGCTTTGCAGCTTCAGCAAAAACCTCTTGATTATGCTTCACATTCGAGTCAACGGCACGGGCAAAGAATGTTCCTTTGGCTCCTAGCACCAATTGTCCGGGCACAAATGGCTCTTCAATTGTTCCGAAAGGAGACGTTTTGGTCACAAAACCACGATCTGTTGTTGGCGAGTATTGCCCCTTAGTCAGACCGTAAATCTTATTATTGAAAAGAATAACATTCAAATCAATATTTCGGCGCACCAGGTGAATGAAGTGATTTCCGCCAATAGCCATGGCATCACCATCACCGGTAATCACCCAAACATTCAAATCAGGATTGGCACATTTCACTCCCGAGGCAATTGCAGTGGCCCGTCCGTGAATGGAGTGAAATCCATAGGTACTCATGTAATAAGGAAAACGAGAAGAACAACCAATACCAGAAATCACGGCAAATTGCTCATGGGGTACATTCATGTCGGCCATGGTTTTCTGAACAGCATTCATGATTGCGTAGTCACCACATCCCGGACACCAACGAACTTCGTTTTCGCTTTTAAAGTCTTTAAGTGTATAATTTAATTCTGTCATGTCTTAGTCCTCCAGTAGTTTATCAAAGTTTTCTTTCAGCTCGGCTACCGAGAATGGCAGGCCTTTCAACTTATTCACCTGATGGTATTCAAATCCAGGTAATTTGTCGCGCAAGTAAGCTACAAATTGTCCCATGTTCAATTCGCAAACAACAATTTTCTTAAACTTACTGAATACTTCTTCGGTATTTGCTGGCAGCGGTTTAATAAAGTTGAAGTGAGCCAAACTCACACTTTTACCTTCCTTGCGCATTTCACGAACTGAGCTAATCATATGACCGTAGGTTCCACCCCAGCCAACAACCAACAAGTCGCCACCATCTTTATCGCCACACACTTCCAGTTCAGGAAGCATTTCAACTACTTTTTGAACTTTTTCTTCGCGGATTTCACTATTCTTTTGGTGATTCTCAGGATCATGACTTACTGAACCTTCAATATTCTTTTCAAGACCACCAATCAAGTGCTGATATCCCTTCATTCCAGGGAAAGCCCACTCGCGTGCCAAAGTATCTTCGTCACGACGATACGCTTTAAATGAACTACTATCTTTGGCTATTCGAGGAGTGATTTCCGGCAGTTCATCCATGCTCGGAACGCGCCAAGGCTCGCTTCCGTTCCCAAGGAAACCATCTGTCAACAACACAACTGGAACCATTCTTTCCATCGCAATTTTACATGCCAAAAAAGCATAGTAGAAACAGTCTGAAGGTGTACTGGCAGCCAACACCACCATTGGGCTTTCACCATTTCTGCCATACAAAGTCTGCATTAAATCAGACTGTTCCGTTTTGGTAGGCAAACCAGTTGAAGGACCTCCACGCTGAACATTAACAACAACCAACGGCAACTCTGCCATTACCGCTAAGCCCAAAGCCTCTGATTTCAGTGCTAAACCTGGACCTGAAGTACTGGTCACAGCCAAATCTCCGGCAAATGCAGCACCAATAGTTGTACATATACCAGCAATTTCATCTTCAGCCTGGAAGGTTTTCACGCCCAAATCACGACGTTCGGCCAATGCCACCAAAACATCAGTAGCCGGAGTAATTGGATAAGATCCTAAGAACAGTTCGCGCCCAGCTTTTTCAGCTGCCGCCAAAAATCCCCAAGCTGTTGCCTGGTTTCCGTTAACATTCCGATAAACTCCTTTTTCAATTTCTGCCGCATTCACCAAATATTGAGGTGTCATGTGCTGCATGTTCAACCCATAGTTGTATCCGTCCTTCAATACTTTCAGGTTCGAATCAACAACCTTCGGCTTCTTTGCAAATTTTGTTTTAATGAAGTTCTCGATATAATCCATCGGACGACCAAACATCCAGCAGATTAAACCAAGAGCGAACATATTTTTACTACGCAAAACCGATTTGTTATCCAACTCAAATTCCTTCAAACTTTCTCTGGTTAAACTTGTAATCGGAACTGCGATTTTTGTAAAGTCTTCCAAATTTAGCTCGCCAAACGGATCGTCTGTCGAGAATTTAGCCTTATCTAAATTTTTCTGAGTAAAAGAATCAACATCATAAATGATGGTACCACCAGGTTTCATAAAGCGAGCATTCGCCTTAACCGCTGCTGGGTTCATTGCAACCAACACATGAGCCTCATCTCCAGGGGTATTAATTTCCTTGTGTCCAAACTGAACCTGGAATCCGGAAACTCCTCCAACAGTTCCCTGCGGAGCCCTTATTTCCGACGGATAATCGGGGAAGGTTGAAATATCATTCCCAAAAAGTGCTGTGGCATCCGAGAACAAAGTCCCCGTAAGTTGCATTCCGTCCCCCGAATCTCCGGAAAACCGAATGGCCACCTCTTCTAACTCAATTACTTTCGTGTCTCTCATCTGACAATTATTTTTAATAGCTAGTTTTCTCCTTATAGTCTCTAAAAAAAACGACTTCAAAAATAATAAATTATAATTTTGGAACCATTTTGAATTAGGCCTATGCCCTACGTTACTGAGCAAAAATAACCAATAATTAATAAGAGAAATAAGATGTATTTAATAATTTAAAGCTTTTAATATCTTTGCTATCAATTTAAAATGAATATAGATAATGGCTTTAATACGACCGTTAAGAGGAAAGACCCCAACGATAGGAAACGACTGCTTTTTAGCTGAAAATGCGACAATTATAGGCGATGTTATACTTGGAGATAAATGCAGTGTTTGGTACAGTGCCGTAATCCGCGGAGATGTTCATTCAATTCGCATTGGGAAAAACACCAATGTTCAGGATTGCGCTGTCATTCATGCTACTTATCAAAAATCACCAACCAATATCGGCGACAATGTAATTATTGCGCATGGAGCAATTGTTCACGGATGTACCATCAATGACAATGTGATGATTGGAATGAATGCCGTAGTGCTTGACTATGCAGTTATTGAAAGCAACACGATCATAGCTGCTGGCTCAGTTGTCACCAAAGGCACCGTTGTTGAATCAGGAAGTGTTTATGCAGGTATTCCGGCTAAAAAGGTAAAAGCAATTGGCCCCGAATTGCTCGAAGGTGAAATTCACCGAATTGCCAATGCCTACGGGATGTATGCAAGCTGGTACCAGGAAGAATAGGACTTCATCCGAACCTTCAAACAAAAAGGCTTTTTGCTCAGAAATTATTCTGGAACAAGCCCGGTTAAAGAACAAGGGTTTGGGCTTGAAATTCGCCACGATAAAGTTTCTAATTACAAAAATGTAACCAAAAAAATCAACAAATCGTTTGGTTCAAACTCTGTTTAATTGTTAGTTTGTAGGCTCAAACCAGATTCCTGGCGAAGAATAGTCAATAACCAAGACCAGCACAACAACCTTCTCCCCCATTGGGGATGTAATCGTTTTGTGCTTTTTGGTAAGGCTTTTTAGCCAGTTTTAAAGAAAATATAAATCATTAAAACCGATCAATAATGAGTCAAAAACCAACACTTTTAATTTTGGCAGCAGGTATGGGAAGCCGCTACGGCGGGCTAAAACAAATTGAACCTGTTGGTCCGAGTGGAGAAACAATTTTAGAATATTCTATTTTTGATGCGATTCGTGCAGGCTTTGGAAAAGTTGTCTTTGTAATCAGAGAAAGTTTTGCAGAAGAATTTAAGAGTCGCTTTGCCGGAGACCTTGCCGATAAAATACAAATCGAATACGTTTATCAAGAGCTGGATAACCTTCCCGAAGGTTACACCTTGCCAGAAGGACGAGAAAAGCCTTGGGGAACTGGACACGCCATTCTGATGGGTAAAGATGTCATCAATGAGCCTTTTGCCGCCATCAATGCAGACGATTTTTATGGAAGAGAATCGTTTGAAGTTGCTGCAAAATTTCTCACCAACGAGGTTTCTGCCAACAAATACAGCATGGTTGGTTATGAACTTAAAAACACTTTGTCTGAATTTGGAACAGTTTCTCGCGGTATTTGCCAAACAGATGACCAAAACAACCTGGTTGAAATTACAGAGCGTCATCAAATTGCTCGCAATGGCGAGAACATTACGTTTGACGATGAGGCTGGCAACAAAGTAGCTGTAGCTGATGGTACTGCTGTTTCCATGAACTTCTGGGGATTTCATCCAAGCTTGTTCCAGCACCTGGAAGCACAATTCAAGACATTTTTAGATGCCAGCATGCACTTGCCTAAATCTGAATTTTATATTCCGAGCGTGGTTTTCGAACTGATCCAGCAAGGCGAGGTTAAAGCCGAAGTATTGCATGCCAGCTCCCCATGGTTTGGGGTTACTTATCCTGAGGATAAGCCATATGTGGTACAGCAAATCAGCCAATTGACAGCTAAAGGCGAATATCCAGAAAAGCTTTGGTAGAAACGAAAAACAGCTCGTTGGATTTTCAGACTGTCAGATAGCTGTATCTGAATAGAAAATCTAGCGAACTGTTGCGCTATAAAAACATAAAAAAGGTTGTATTGAAACATTTTCAGTACAACCTTTTTCATTTACTGCCCTACTACTCCTCCAAGCAGCTATAAGCTAGCTAAAAATCTTGTTCCCGGTGTGTCAAAACAACATTCACAGGATAGTTTTCGCGTAAGTAATTGGCCATTTTCTCAGCGGCATAAACCGATCGGTGTTGTCCTCCGGTGCATCCAAAACTTACACTGAGGTGCGTAAAACCACGCGACAGATACATGCTTACTGACTGATCAACCAAGGCACGAACGTGACTCAGAAACGGGCCTATTTCGGAATTGGTTTGTAGAAAATCAATCACCGGCTGATCTCGCCCGGTCAGCTGCTTGTATTCTTCGTAGCGCCCCGGATTATGAATTGCCCGGCAGTCAAACACAAAGCCACCACCATTACCTGATGGATCCTGTGGTAAGCCCTTTTTATACGAAAAGCTGCACACCCGAACAGTCAGCTTGCCTTTCTGCTTGCCGATTTTCTTCAGGAACTCAGACTGACTCACTTCTTTCAGCACCTGAAACAACTCTGGCAATTTGATTGGAATGTTGTTGTTTTCCAGCAAATAACTCAGATTTTCCAGTGCAAAAGGAATACTCTTTAAGAAATGCTCTTTCTTTTCGTAAAAGCCTCGGAATCCGTAAGCTCCCATCGCCTGCATAATCCGAATCAGCACATAACCAGTGAAATATGCCTTAAACTCAGCTCGGTCAATTTCAATATATTTCTCCAGTTCATCCAGATAAAACTCAAGCAGTTCGTTTCTCACAGCCTGCGGGATATCAGCCTTGGCATCGTACAACAAGGAGGCTAAATCATATTGCAAAGCTCCCTTTCGTCCGCCCTGATAGTCGATAAAAGCAACCTTTCCATCATGTAGCATGATGTTGCGCGACTGGAAATCCCTGAACAAGAAAAAGTCACTTTCAGCAGCCAGCAAATAATCACTGAAATTCTGAAAATCATCCTCCAAAGCCTGTTCATCAAAAGGTATTTTTGCCAGCTTCAGAAAATAGTACTTGAAATAGTTCAAGTCCCACATCATCGACTGCTTATCGAAGGCAGCCCTCGGATAGCAATAAGAATAATCAATTCCTTTTCCAGCCGTTATCTGCAGCCTTGGCAACTCCAACAATACCTTTTTGTATACATTGATTATTTTCTCTGAAAAACCTTCCAACTCACGCGTACGACTCAAATAATCAAACAAAGTCAGATTGCCTAAATCTTCCTGTAAATAACAAGTCTTAGCTTCATTTACTTGATATATTTCCGGTACAGAAACTCCTTCTTTTCTGAAATGCTTCGAGAATTCGATAAAAGCCATATTCTCTTTCACATCGTGATTCCAGGCTCCAATGGCTTGATGTTTCTTGCTTTTCATCCGGCAATATTCCCGATACGAACCGGATGGTGGAAGTACCTCGAAAGCAGTCATTTCTTCCTGGAAATATTGCTCAAACAACTGAATAATTTCTTCTTTTATTTTTAAGTCCAAAATGTTCTTTTTTTTATTGATGGTAAACAAAGATAACAGAAAATCCTTCGCTTAGAATTGACAATCATCTCATTGCAACGATTCTTTTTCAAACCAGAAAAATCAAGCGACTAAAAATATTGAAAGCAACATTCGCTTTTGAATTCGCTATCTGTTTTTGTACTTTTCAGATCTCAATTATTTCCAGCAAATTGACTTCTCATGAGCAAAGGCATTCGAACTTTGGTAAAACGACTGATTTTTATTCTTGGTATCCTGTTTCTATTATTCATTGGACTCAGTTTTACACCACTTCCATTTTACGCTTACCACTGGTTGGGAACCAGCCAAACCGAAAAGCCCAATCGCCCCGACTTTATTGTCATGATGGGTGGCGGTGGAATGCCTAGCCAATCGAACCTCATGCGAAGTTGGTATGTTGCTCATGCAGCCCAAGAGTTTCCACATTGTCAACTCGTTATTTCAATCCCCGGGAACCTGCATGATTCCTTATCTACACCACGCCGTGTAGCTACTGAGTTGATCAACCGAGGAGTCCATGAGAACCGAATTTTATTTGAACAACATGGTACCAATACACGCAGTCAAGCTTTAAACCTTCGGTTGTTCCATGGACGTTTGTTGGTTCGTTCCTCTCTGCTAATAGTGAGCTCGCCAGAACACATGCGACGTTCAATATTGAGTTTTCGAAAAGCCGGTTTTAAAGATATAGCAGGCTTAGCTGCTTTCGAGGATGCCCTGGAGGCAGATCTTAGTTTTGAGGACCGAAAATTAGGAGGGAATCAACTTCCGATGCCAAATATTGGACAAAATAAAACACTTCGTTACCAGTTTTGGACACAGTTGAAATATGAAATAATAGTAGCCCGGGAACTGGCTGCCCTGAGCTACTATTATCTTCGTGGGTGGATTTAACTCAACAGATCGTTCGACTTTCAGAACTCAGACTGTCAGACACTTGCAGCACTTTACAGAATTATAGAATACTAAAAATCAAACAACTAAAAAATTCAACGAACTATTGCTGTTGGTTTGTTTCAAAAACAGCAATCACCGGGTAGTGGTCAGATAGCAACCAATTGGCTTCGCCATTACCAACCCAGGCATTTACACATTGCTGCTCCAATTCCGGAGACACCAAGATGTAATCAATTCGCTCTTTACGCTCATCCAATTCCTCTGGTTGCTCTTTGTTAACGGCAGCCAATGCCCTTCCCGGAAAACTTCCCCGCTGAGCCATTCCCTGCGTATGTTTGCGAACCACATCACCTAAAGGCAAGGACAGGAAAGAAGAAATAACGGCATAGTCAAAATCACCATCAACTAAGTTGCCTTCCAACCCTTTTCCCTTGTCTCCTTTTTTCATGCGAGTCAACAAAGGTCCATTCGGATTGTACAAATCAGCATCGTAAGGCGAATGAGCATTGAAATCGCCCATAATCATGTAGCGGGAATTTTGCTCGCGAATTTCATCTATTTTGTTAGCTAAAAGCTTGGCTTCATCCCTTCTCCGTTGGATGCTGCCGGGATGCAGGTGAACCACCAAAAAGTCAATACCATTTGTTTGACAATGCAAAGCTCCGTGATGCAATCCCTCTAAAATCTTTTCCTTTAATTCAATTGGAAATCGCGAAGTGAGACCAACCGAATAACCCGTTGTTTTGAGCAATACGGAATAAGGATGTCCCCACGATTTAGCATCTTCCTTTAACTTTTCAGGCGTGTATTTACAAAGTTCCTGCAAAGCCACCACATCGGGCTGTTGCCCGGCCACCCACTGCTGTAGTTCTGCACGGCGGGCATCGTCTTTCCCCCAATCAAAACCATTCCAAATGTTGTAGCTAATCACCTTTAGCTGCTTTTGCGATTGCGAAAAACCTGGGTTTATTGCCAATAATGCAATCGAAAGAAGTAGTAGTAAACGTTTCATGAATCGTATTTATAATTTTTAGTTTTAGAATAGCACTTTGCCAGAAGCTTATTCTTTAATGTAGTTAATTCCAGACTTAGTCCATCGGTTATAAAAGGGAACCAAGCTAGTTTTAAATCGATCAAAATCTTTCTGGGAAGTTTGTGTCCATCCAACTTCGGCATAAGCTGCAATACGTGGATATACCAACTCTTCCATTGATTTCACTGTTGGAATCCATTCTCCCCACATCTGGCAGCCCAAACCTAGAATTTTATCATTCAAGTTGGCTGGAAGTCCTTCCGGAATGGGATCGAAACCATAGGCTTTTTCCAAAGGAATTTTCCTGTAATTATAATCAAGGTAAGTGTATTCATGGTAAGAGTTCACAATATCGTGCCCACTGACAACAGCTTGTTTTACCAAGTCCAAGTCACCTTTCCAGAAATGAATCACCGCATTTTTCGCTAATTTTTCCTTCACTTCCTGATCTTTGGTGTTGTACTCATGAAGCTGAACTCCCATAATTTCGTTCCAGCCCATCATCCTGCGTCCTTTTGACTCAATGTAGTTTGACATTCTATTGGTAAACCAAACTTGCAGGTCGGCATAAGAGCCAAGGTTATTGTCTTTCATGAAGGTATTCACAGCTTCCGAGGCTTCCCAATGATCGTGCTTTACCTCATCGCCTCCAATGTGAATCACCTGGGAAGGGAACAGTTGAAAAACTTCATCTAAAACATCCTTCAAGAAATCTTCGACACGAGGCTCGGTAAAATCAAAAACATCATAGTGAACCCCAAATTTTGCAGGAACACCAATCTTTTCTTTCGAAACGCCCAACCATGGATAAGCAGCAATGGCCGCACTAGCATGTCCCGGCATTTCGATTTCAGGAATAACAGTAATGTGTCGTTCCTGGGCATAGGCCAAAATATCCCTGATTTGCTCCTGCGTATAAAAGCCTTCGTGAGGAGTTGTGTCATACACATCGCTATTCCATCCACCTGGCCATACGCCGGTTTGCGTAGAATCACGACGAGCGCCAACTTCTGTAAGTAAAGGATATTTCTTGATTTCGATGCGCCATCCCTGATCATCTGTTAAGTGCCAATGAAAAGTATTCAATTTCAGCATGGCCATTTCATCAAGCAGGTCTTTAACAACCGCTACGCCCTTAAAATTGCGGCTTTCATCGAGCATAAAAGCCCGCCAGCTAAAGCGAGGCTGATCCTCAATTTTAACCGCCCCCACAGAATACTTCGCTCCT
The DNA here is from genome assembly GCF_900113005.1 of Sunxiuqinia elliptica. Lineage (GTDB taxonomy): Bacteria > Bacteroidota > Bacteroidia > Bacteroidales > Prolixibacteraceae > Sunxiuqinia > Sunxiuqinia elliptica. The sequence goes on along the minus strand of NZ_FONW01000013.1, from coordinate 9,573 downwards.
CCTTCACGCTGGATTAGCTGCCGCAAGGTTTGAATGCCATAAAATGCCCCTTGATTCGTTGCCGCTGTAATGATAATCCCATCTTCATCGGCGTTCAACAAGTAGCCTTCCTGCCCCAATTGACTGGTAAGATTCGCTTCCTTTTTAAGGGAGATAACAGGCGATTCAGTTCCCTTTTGGGCCTTGATTCCAAACTCATCCGCCAATATTCCTGAGAGAAAACTTCCTTCGCTGGCCAACTCATCCGGATAGCTTAAAGTCAGTTGATTTTGCAACAATACTTTCCCTTCCTTTTCCGACACTTTAGACGGAAAAGGTATAATGTTTATTGCTGATCCTGTATAGGCAAGCAAAACAAAAAAGCATAAAAAAAGCGTCGTTTTCATTTGTTTAATTTTTTTTGATTTCTGAATATTCAATCCCGATAGTTATCCGGACAAGACATTCAGGAACTCACATCAATTTTGCTCATTCTCGTTTCCTGATTTAGAATGATGAAAATTCATGTTCGTTTGATTCGTAGTTAATTTAATTGATAATAATAGTAAAATCATCCCAAGGCCCTATTTACTTGTCATGGAATGGGATTTAATTTGTGTTTCAAAATTTGGACTCCAAACTACCCAAAATTTGGCAATTATCACACTTTTGTGGCCTTTTCCGATTCAAAATTTAAGTTCTTAAAAAAACAAAACTCCGCGGTCTTGGTATCTATTTTAAGATACTTACCACGGAGTTCTAGTTTAATATTTATCGTTAATAGCCCTGAAAATTGGTCTATTTAGACACTCCTTTTCAATAGGATAATTTTACGACATAACCTTCTAGTCAATTTTCACCTTAGCCACAACTGGCTGATGATCTGACGGGTATTTTTGATCATAACTGTCCGTTAATACACCGTATGATGCAACCTCAACGTCATCACTCACGAAAATGTAGTCAATACGGTTGTCCATAGGGGCCAGAAAGTTAAAACTGTTAAATGTTCCAACAGGTCCATAGGGTTCCATTTCTGACTTTTCTCGAGTGTCTTCCAAAAAACCATTGATTGTACGAATCTGTTCGGTCTCCGGAGTTGAGTTAAGATCTCCCATGAAAATAACCGTTTCTCCTCCTGCAATAGCCTTCATCTTCTCAACGACCAAGATTCCAGACTGACGCTGAGCTTCCTTCGCCTGATGATCAAAGTGTGCATTAAACACAAAGAAGGTTTTTCCTGATTCCTTGTCCTTGAACTCTGCCCAAGAACAAATCCGTCTGTGCTTAGCGCCCCAGCCATATGAAGGTTCTGCAGGAGTTTCGCTCAACCAAAAGTCACCGTGATCAATTAATTCAAACTTGGCCTTTCGATAAAAAATGGCCGAGTGTTCTCCTTGCTGATTTCCATCATCTCTACCTACACCCACATAGGCATATTCAGTCATCGAAGACAGATCTTCCAACTGTTCGATCAATCCTTCCTGCGTACCAAAAATATCAAACTCGTGATAGCGGATCAATGCTTTCACTTGCTCCTTCCGCTTTGGCCAGGCATTCTCTCCATCATTCGGATTATTGTATCGAAGATTATAGCTTGCTACGATAAGGTTGGATTGCGCTTGAGCTGTTTCTTCCGAGGAAGACTTCGCTTCGCAGGCTGCTAAAACAAATACTAAAAAGACCGAAAAAAATAATTTTACGTTCATAATTTTTGTAATTTATTCCCATCCAGGATTTTGATTCAAATTTGGATTCATCAACACATCCTCTTCTGGTATTGGATAATAGTAATTTCGATCCGTCCAAACTCGAGGAATATTATCCAACCAAGTTAGCTCGCCACTCGTACCATTTGTCAGTCGTTGTGGATTCGGCTCGCCATTAATGGTTTCGCTGACCTGTACAAATTCATACGAAACATCAGGAAGAGGATTCGGCACCTGATTGACAAAGATAACATCATCAATGCCATCTTCGTTCAAATCCATTGGAATATCCAATGCAGGCACGTAAAAACCTCTCCAGTTTATTTTCATCAGCTCTCCCCGCTTCCAGCGAATCAGATCAGCAAACCGAAAGCCTTCCATAACAAGTTCAACTCCTCTTTCCCGACGTATTTCAAGAATTACCGGATCATTAATATCTGGATAATAATTTGTTTGAAAGTAAGAATCAACCTGATCTGGCAACTGATCAAGTCCTCCTGTTATTCCGGCTCTTGCTCTCAAAGCGCCAATCGTTGCAGCCCAATCTTCATTGGTTAATGCTCCTAGCTCAGCTTTTGCTTCGGCATAGTTCAACAGGACTTCTGCAAAACGGAATATAGCCACAGAATTATCATTATAATCCCTTAGGTCATAATAAGTATCATCTAAAACCCACTTTATTGGTTGGTATCCTGTTAAAACATAACCGAAAGTTGGAGGTGCTGGTATTTCCTGTCCGCCATGGATGCGCTTATAGTCTCCTAATCGAATGGTTTGCTTCAGGCGTAAATCCCGCTCTTTAACTTCTTCTGCAAAAGGCATCGTTTCGTACCCATCCTCCGAGGTAAACGGAGTTCCATCCAAGTTCAAATAAGTATTCACAAAAGTTCGGGTTAAGCTTGACTTTACTCCATAAGTTGGGCTAGTATACTTCCAGTTTGCTGCATGCAAAATACCAAGTTCCTGGCTCATAACAACGGCAAGCATCACCTCTTCGGTTATCGGCTTGTTGCTGATAAACAAATTCCGGTAGCTCATGTCGGCATCTCCCGAAGTATTTAAGGAGTAGCTTGAATTATCCATAATTTCTTTTGCAGAAGCAACTGCCTCTTGCAACCAGAACTCAGAAGTTGCTTGCAATCCCAATTCATCATGATACTTGCGAAAAGTGCCCTCGAACAAGCAAATACGAGACTTCAAAGCATAAGCAACCCATTTGGTCACGGTGCTTCCCGAAGCATCACTGTCTGTCGTGATGTGTTCGCATGCATAGTCAATATCTGCCAAGACAGAATCCATCACCAATGTTCTGGAATCTCTTTCAGCATAAAGCAAATCTGTATCATCGATGCTAGGCACCCGACCAATCCAAGGCACATCGCCAAAGCGCTTTACCTTTTCAAAATAAAAGAAAGCTCTAAAGAAACGGGCTAAGCCCAGATAGTGCTCACGAACAGCTAAATCAACAGCTTCATCATTACAATTCGCAATAAAAAAATTGATGTTACGTAATTCAGACCAGCTCCAACCTGACGCCTGATTAGGTCCATAACTGCTGGTTAAAAACTGATCGATTGAATTACTGGCAATATAGTCAGACATGTCGTCTCCCAGGTAAATATCCTGGGCAGAGGGCAAAACATTGTAAAAGGAGTTCGAATACAATTCAAGTCCTGCTTCAGTATTAAATACCGGGTCTTTTGAAACTTCTGATTTGGGAAGCTCCTCCATTTCACAGGAGACCATCAGCAGCACCAACAAAACTATCAGTAATTGAAAATATCTCATCGTATTATTGTTTTTCATGATTATTAAAATGTTGCTGAAACACCGAATGATACCGTTTTAAGCATTGGATAATTCAAGACGTTTCCGCTACGTCTTCCACTTCCTGAAGTCAGCTCTGGATCAGATCCTCCAATATTCTCCACATCAAAGTCTTTAGTGGTTCGATACAATGGAGACCACGACCATAGATTCTCGCCTGAAAGATAAACTTTGACATTTGACAAGAATGAAATCTGATTCATCAAATTCTGCGGTAAGTTATAGCCTAGCTGCACATTTTTAAGTCGTACATAGGCCACATTCATGATGTAGCGACTTTGCTTCTGATTAAGCTCTCTTGACCATCCGGCAACATAACCACGGTATCGTGGAAGGAAAGCATTAGGACGATCTTCGGACCAAATGTTATCCAAATGCCATTCGGGCATATTGTTGTAAGGGCGGTTGTATTGTCCCCAGAAGTGACTGGCTTCTGCATCTGGCCACCAATCTTGCTTTCCAACTCCCTGAAAAAAACAGGAGAAAAACAGGTTATTCCAATCCCCTCCCATGTTTAATCCAAAGGTATATCGGGGAGTTGAGTTACCAATAACCTTAAGGTCCCCCGGATCGCTAATTCGATTTTGACCGATATTTATTTTTCCATCGTTATTTAAATCCTGAAACTTAATATCCCCTGGTAAAAGAACATTGTTGGACGATACTCTGATGTATGACTGATCAGCATGAGCCAGGATTTCTTCTTCACTTTGAAATAATCCATCGGTAACAAATCCCCAGATTTCACCTAATTCCATTCCTTCATAGTAATCTGACAACAGTTTCTCCGGGTTATTAAACTTGGTGATCACCGACTTATTATCAGCCAGGGTAAATCGGACATCGTAATTGAAGGGCTTTGAAGCTAAGTTAAACTTGTCTCTCCAGCTGATAGAGAGCTCCCAGCCATTTGTTTTCATGTCGGCATAGTTGCCCTTTGGTACACTTGCGCCAAATACGGCAGGTACTGGCAAACCACTGGTATACATATCGGTGGTTTTACGCTCATAGATATCAGCAGTAATATTCAACTGATTAGAAAAAAGCCCCAGATCCAGCCCAAAATTTGTCGTTGTCGCCGTTTCCCAAGTTAATCCTTCAGGAATGACATTCGGTTGAGAAGTTGAAGCTGGTCTCGTTCCATTCAGGACTCTCCCGAGCTGAGAAATATTAAACAGCTCAATGTAAGAATATGGTGAAACATTACCATTTCCTAAAGCCCCATAAGATGCTCGTAACTTGAGATTGGAAACAAGGTCTTCATTGACATTCCAAAATGATTCGTTGGAAAGTCGATACCCTACTGAAACCGAAGGGAAGAAAGCCGTTTGTTGATCAGAAGGGAATTTTGATGACCCATCAAGACGTCCGTTCAACTCAATGAGGTACTTATCTTTGAAACTGTAGTTTAAACGATAGAACTGCCCTGCAATTCGCCATTTGTTATAACTGCCGTCCGTTGAAATGTTTTCGCCAATTGTCAACGCAATATTTTCGGCATCCTCGAATAAAATGCCATTTCGCTGAGCACGAAATGATTCATACGTACTTTCTTCATAGTTAAACCCAGTCATTACTTTTAGGTAATGCTCTTGATTGAAGGTCTTTTCATACTCGGCATAAATATTCGATGCCAAATATTTCGTTTCCGAGCTAATTTGACGGATATCATTCGTCGTTGTTCCTACATAGTTAACAACACCTTCTTGCCGGCTATACGGAACTTGAATTCGTCGTCTGTGATTCAATTGGTTGTTTGTCGAGAAAGTAAAATCACCACGAACACGTAGGTTGCGTTTAAACAGATAAGCTGTTAAACCAGTGGTATTCTTTACGTACGTTCTCTTGGTGTCTTCACCATTTTTTCCATAATACATATCACCGACAGTGTAAGCCCCGGAATGTGTTAACGTTCCGTCCGGATTTAACATCGGAGAAGTTGGGTGTCCTTCATCTGCAATGTTACGCCAAATACCACCGCCCTCTCCAACGTTCAGTGGTTGATGGTACTTTTGCTGCGAATACTCCGTATTGTTATCAAGGGTAAGCCAATCAGCAATTTTGATATCTCCTTTTCCTCTGAAGTTATAGATTGAATAGTCATCCGAGTTATATCTGAAAAGCCCCTCCTGATCATTATACCTTCCAGATATATAGTAGCTCACTTTTTCGTTACTACCCGAAATCGAAATATTTTGATCCACGGACGTCAAGTTATCTTTATACAATAGCCCATACCAGTCAGTACTTCCATAATACACGTAGTTCCCATTGCTGTCGATCTCGTAGTCTGGCAAATCTGGGTTTTCCGATCGTCTTTTCAGCTCTTCCAGGTAGGCTAAGGAAAAGGCTTGTGTTTTATTCATTGAAGAAGGAATCCGGCTATAATCATTATATGCGTTATAAGCTTCACTAAACCACTTGGCGTAAGTATAGCCATCAGTAACAAAATCGGGCACTGCAGTCGGCGATTTAATCCCATAGTTCATCGTATAGTTCACCGATATTTTCCCTTTTTCCGGCGCTTTCGTTGAAATAAGAATAACACCGAAAGTTCCACGAGCTCCATAAATTGATGCCGAGGCAGCATCTTTCAAAACCGATATATTCTCAATATCATTGGGATTTAGCAGACTTGGATCTCCTTCAACCCCATCAATCAGAATTAAGGCATTTCCTCCCTGTCCAATCGAAGAAGCCCCTCTAACCTGATAATTGGCACTTCGCATTGGTTTCCCGTCTGCCAATGAGATATTCAAGTTAGGAACAACTCCCTGTAACGCCTGGGTTAAATTATTAACTGGCCGGTTGGTTAAGACTTCAGAACTTACTTGTTCAACCGCTCCTGTAAGGTTTACCTTCTTTTGTGTTCCATATCCAATGGCAACAACCTCCTGCAAGCCAATGGCATCCTCAATCATCGAAACATCAATAACAAACTGATTTCCGACGGGAATCTCCTGGGTTCTCATTCCCACAAAAGAGAAAACCAAAACAGTCCCCACAGAAACATCTGAAATTGAATAATTTCCTTCGAAGTCACTCACCACCCCGTTGGTTGTTCCTTTAATCAGGATGGTTACTCCTGGCAGCGGTCTCCCTTCTGCATCAGTAACTGTTCCTTTTATTTCCTTTTGCTGCTGATTTAAGTTATCCCGACTCCCATCTGGATTTACCTCAATCAAAATATTCCTGTCAACAATCCGATAGCTAGCCCCTTGCTCTGCTAATATCTGACCCAGTATATCCTTAATATTTTGACCTTCTGCATCCACATTAATCAACTGAGAATCATCGAAAAAATCACGGTTATAGAAAAAGTAGTAGCCGGTTTGTTCTTCAATTGAATTGAAGACATCTGAAATCTTAGAGTTCTTCATTCGCAATGTTAGTTTTGTATTTTGCGAATACACACTTGCTGTTACCGAGACAGTGGCAAACAATACAAGTAACAAACATAACCTTGCCATAAGCCATAGTTTTTTAATCCAGGAGAGATAAAACTCCCGTAATTCAATTTTTTTTTTCATAGATTTGAATGTTAATTATTAAAATTAATTTGCGCTTGCGCAATTTGATTTTTGAAGAGGGAATAGGTCCAAGTATTCCCTCTTTTTCAATCGCACAGCAACTGTTCAATTATTCTTTTTTCGTTTCATTTTTTAACCATACTTTTTTATTTTTTATGTAATAGTCGATTCGGGCAGTACTCTTAATTTTTTCCAGTGCATCAATCAAATTACTATTGTAGCTAAACATTCCGCGGAAACGGTAATTAGCCATTTCCGGATCTTCGAAAATCACCTGAATGCCATAGATCTGCTCTAATTTCAGCATCAAATCTTTCAAAGTCGCATCTCTAAAAATGATTTCACCATTTCTCCAGGAACTGTACATTTCTGCATCGACATTCTGAATTTCAAATTGTTTTCTATCGATGCGATAGACTGCGCGTTCTCCCGGGTTCAACTTGATCTCTTTCATCCCTCTATTGTTGGAACGAAGTAGTACGATTCCATCATTCAGCACGGTCTCAAAAATCTTAGATTCGGTATCCGTCTTTACATTGAATGAAGTTCCTGTCACTTTCACATTGGCTATTTCCGTTCGAACAAAAAAGGGAACCTTCTGATTCTTTGGAACCTGGAAATAGGCTTCTCCTTCTAGCTGTACGCTCCTTTCATGCGATTTAAAATCAGAAACATCATAGCTAATTGTCGATCTGGAATTAATCCATACCATCGTTCCATCTGGCAGCTGGCAAGATGCAATATGCCCCATCGGTGCATAAATCTTAGTTTTTCCCGCTGAACGTTCATTTTTAGATTGAAAATTTAACTTGAACAACACACTAACAGCAATAGCTATCGGAATTGCAATAGCTGCTACAATTCGATAGAAAGCCATTTTTTGTTTATGTTTTTGAATTTGGCTTAGAAGCGCGCGATTTAATTTCCCCTGCACCTTCGCCTTATCTCGAGCGATATCCTCATTGGAGATTCGTTCAACGGCCCCACCCCACAATTTTTGACTTTGCTTGTAGGCCTTAGCATATTCGGGCAACTCTTGACTGAGCTTCTGGTGTTTACCCTGCTCCTCATCCGTGGCATTTCCAGAAAGAATTTTGCCTAGAAGAATTTCTATATCGTATTTTTCCATCATTTATCGGTGACAACTCACACTTAAGACGAAAAACGATTTAAATACCCTGTAAGAGGAATTGATTTTTTTCTTTTGAAAATGCTAATCAAGACATTAAAAAATTGATTTTCTGACAATTGATGGCGAAGTTTTTTTAATGCAATCCCCATTTGCATTTCTACAGTTTTGACAGATATATTCAATCGTTCAGCAATCTGACTATACTTCAACTCTTCAAAACGACAAAGCACAAAAACTTCCCGGCATTTTTCAGGCAACGCATTAATCGATCGGTTGATGCGATCATTTAACTCAGCTTCTTCAATTCGGTCACGAAATGGAGAATGAACACTATTTTCAACCGTCTCAGACATCTCCGTATTTCGATGTGATGTGCGTAAATGATCTAAGGCTGCATTTCTTGCTGAATTATAGAGATAAGACTTTATGGATGAAGTTGGACTTATTTTCGATCGCTTAATCCAAATCTTCACATAAACATCTTGAACAATGGATCGAGATAAATCCATATCGCCCAAGTATTTATTTACAAAGAAACACAGTTCCGAATAGTACTTATCAAACAAGTAACTAAAATTCTCTTCAGTCCACTCAAACGGATTACTCAAGCCAAGCTTATTGTCAATATTAATAGCCAAAAGAATAAGGGTCTAGTTGATGATATGACTTTATTTAACTACCCTAAAATAAGACAATAAATGTTTAAAATGTATTAACCGGCGATTAATCTTTGATGTATTTTTCGAGCCACTCTTCCCTAATTTGAAAAAGAAAACCGTGTCTTCACTTTAAAATCCACTTGGATACCATTCAATTCCCAAAAGATTTTTCACACGAACCTTTCGTGGGGCAAGGATAAGGAGAGAGATAGTAGACCAGAAGAGGAAGCAATAAAAAAACTCCAAAGCAGAAACCCAAAAACGAATTGTTTAAGTTGCTGCGATGGAGTTATTCAAATTATTGCTCGCCCACTAAATCTGACGACAGAGCGAACCAGTCCTGCGAGGGGAAAGAAGAGCCGGTATTATCAGTCCATGACAATTAAGTCGTTTTCAACCTTTAAACGGGTGTTGGTCGAGTAGACCGGGGGAATTTCACCCCCAGCCTCTCACAGAACCGTACTTGACAGTCTCCCGTCATACGGCTCTTCTAATATAGCTTGTTCTATAAAGCTCATCCCCTTTCAGGTTGGCAAAAGATTTAACTATATCAGCTAACCCCTTCGCTCCATCCCCATTACAGGGACTTCATCACTACTACGGGTCAGTCCGCCCCAGTACGCTGCATTGCTATTCGGCCTCCAGGGTGTGCCTGTTGTGCCTTCCGCTTAGCATCAGCGTGACTGGTTCCCGAGTTCCGTAACTGAGCCCAAATATAGTTCCTGCCCTCTGTAAGA
>NZ_FONW01000016.1 GCF_900113005.1 Sunxiuqinia elliptica | reverse complement strand
GTCTGCCAATTCCTTTTGAAGACGAGCAATCTCTCTTTGTTCTTCTGTTAATTTAGGATTACCGTTTCCCGGGAAACTTGCTCCCTCACAACTGGCTAGCTCACTACGCCATCGATAAATTAACTCTGGACGGATCTTCAGCTCATTAGCTAGCTCTACTATGTTGCCTCTTTCGTAACTAAGTTCAACTGCGTTAAGCTTAAATTCTCTTGTAAAAGTCCTTCTTGCCTTGTTCATCATACTAAGATAAAATTTAAGGCCAATCATACCTTAACTTATTGTCCGATCAAATGTAGCAACTCCAAGCCAGCTTCGCAGGCTTTTCCCCTCTCTTCGAAAAGCGAGGGGAGGCGTTTGGAAGATCAGAAGGTCAGAGTGGTTATTGGCTTCGGCTTTCGTTTCCACTTAATCACTTAACCACCTAATCACTTAATTATTGCTTACTCCCCACTGTTCTCTATTTCCGAAATACTCCGGCGAAGTCTAAGATCACTTTATCGTCTTTGTAGTCAAGGGTTTTGAATTCATCGTGGGCAACGAGGAACGCAATGATATCTGCCTTTTCGTAGGCTTCCTGGTAGTTGGTAAGCTTGAACACGCTGTGTTCGCTGATATTGGGCTCGACTACGAGAAAGTTGTTTTGCTCACTTTGCATAACTTTTTGGGCGATGTACTTTGCGGGACTTTCGCGCAAATCGTCAATATTCGGTTTAAAGGCCAGGCCCATAATGGCCGTGGTGGCTTTCCGGCCGTTCTTCAATTCAAATTCCAGCATGGCTGTGCGAATCTTTTCAGCACACCAAAACGATTTATAGTTATTGATTTCGCGTGCTTTCCCAATAATTTGCGATTCCATGGGATAATCGGAAACAATAAAGTAGGGGTCAACAGCAATACAATGGCCACCAACACCTGCTCCGGGCTGAAGAATGTTAACCCGGGGGTGCTTATTCGCTAACTCGATTAATTCCCAGACATTGACTCCGGCTTTATCACATATTAAAGACAATTCATTAGCGAAGGCAATTTGTACATCGCGCGATGAGTTTTCGGTGAGTTTGCACATCTCAGCGGTACGTGCATTGGTTGGATGCAACTCTCCCTGAACGAAGGTTTGATAGAAATTACAGGCTTGTTGCGTTGATTCCGAATCGATTCCCCCAATGACGCGGTCGTTGTGAATGAGTTCGTGGAGTACATTTCCGGGTAATACGCGTTCAGGGCAGTAGGCAATGGCTAATTGACCTTGCAATTCAGGACGCTCATCAAAAATGAGTTTGGCCATTTTCTCCGTGGTTCCGACTGGTGAAGTGGATTCGATAATAAACGTATCACCAGCTTTAAGGAGGGGGAGGATCGTTTTTGTGGCACTTTCAACAAAGGAAATGTCCGGTTCGTGGTTTCCTTTAAAAGGGGTTGGAACAACGATTAGATGAACATCTGCTTCGGTCGGTGTTTTAGAGGCTTTAAAACAACCTTTTTCAACGCCTTCTTTGACGACTTGTTCTAGTCCCGGTTCGATGATATGGATTTTCCCTTGGTTAATGGTTTCAACAACTTGATGATTAACATCAACCCCGTGTACCTGGATTCCCTTTTGTGCAACAACTGCCGCGGTTGGCAGTCCGATATAGCCTAATCCGATGAATTGTACTTTCATGTCAATTGTTTTAGAGGTCTGTTGTTTTTTGTTTTATCTTTTCCAAAGTTTCAAACTTTGGAAAAGATTGGAAACTCTCCCCAAGCCAGCGAAGATTAGAGGATTAGAATGGTTTTCACTTAATTACCTAATCACTCAACCACCAGTTCACTGTTTGCTTGCGTTTTAAACCTTTCAGGTCTTGGAGACGCTGAACGGATTGCGGCAGGCTGATCACTGACTACTTATCACCCATCACGGAGAATAGCTCGGTTGGTTCTCCTCCTTTCCGAGGAGGAGTGGCGCCGATTTATCGGTGACGAGGTGGTTCTGTTTTGTTTGTTGATCCTGTTTTGGTCATGCACTGACTCGAATTATTTTTTAGCTAGGAAACTCTCCCCAAGTCAGCTTCGCAGGCTTTTCCCCTCTCTTCGAGAAGCGAGGGGAGGTGTTTGGAAGATTAGAAGGTTGGGAAATTAGAATGTTAGAAAGGTTATGGTTTTTCATTTTCACTTAATTACTTATCACTCAACCACCAGTTCACTGTTTGCTTGCGTTTTAAACCTTTCAGGTTTTGGAGATGCTGAAAGGTTTGCGGCAGGCTGATCACCCATCACCGTTCACTCACCGCCCATCACTCATCACCGGCCACTATTATCCTTTTCCAATACTTGTTAGCTCAAAGCCGATGGCTTTTAAAGTTTCACGATCCAAGATGTTACGTCCGTCAAAAATGAAGGCGGGCCTGTCCGACGCAATTATCCTTTCCCGATACTAGTCAATTCAAATCCAATGGCTTTCAAGGCTTCACGATCTAAAATGTTACGTCCGTCAAATATGAAGGCGGGCTTCAGCATTCCATCGTATATTTTTTGCCAGTCATAAGTTTTAAACTCATCCCACTCGGTTAATACCGCGATGGCGTGTGCATTCTGTGTGGCATCGAATGGAGATTGATGAACGTTGACCAATTGGCGGATTTCTTCCGAGCTTAGCTGACCGTTTTCTTGTGTTGTATTTCTACGGTTGGCTTGCAAATACTCCAGGTCGGCATAAATCTGCTCTGCTTTTACTTTCGGATCGTAAACATGGATCTCGGCGCGGTCCTGCAATAGTTCATCAGCGACATAAATGGCTGCAGATTCACGGGTGTCGTTGGTGTCTTTTTTGAAGGCCCAGCCCAGGAAGCTAATTTTTTTGCCAGAGACGGTATTAAATAGACTGTCAATGATTTGTTTGGCAAAGCGATGTTTTTGGTAATCATTCAAAGTGACAACTTGTTCCCAGTAATCAGCTACTTCGGGTAAGTTGAAGTGGCGACACAAGTAAACCAAGTTTAAGATGTCTTTTTGGAAGCAAGAACCACCAAAGCCAACCGATGATTTTAGGAACTTAGACCCGATTCGTGAGTCCATTCCAATGGCACGGGCTACTTCATCAACATCAGCTCCCGTGCGTTCGCAAAGTGCTGAAATGGAGTTGATGCTGGAAATGCGTTGGGCAAGAAAGGCATTGGCTGTTAGTTTGGATAGTTCCGAAGACCAAATGCGGGTGGTGATAATTTGCTCACGAGGAATCCAATTGGCGTAAATATTCGCCAGAGCCTGTTCTGCTTGTTTACCTCCTTCACTGTCTTCACTGCCTATTAAAACCCGGTCGGCATGCAATAGGTCTGTAATTGCGGTCCCTTCAGCCAGGAATTCAGGGTTGGACAGTACGGCAAATTGGGCTTTTTTATTGGAAGCGCCTGTATCGCCATTGATGGAGCTACTGTCTAAGATGGTGCGTATGGCTTGTGCTGTACGAACGGGGAGGGTTGATTTCTCCACCACAATTTTATTGCTTGTCGCTACTTCTGCAATTTGGCGAGCACATAGTTCAACATATTTTAAGTCGGCGGCCATGCCTTTGCCCACACCATAGGTTTTGGTGGGTGTGTTGACTGATATAAAAATCATTTCAGACTCGCGGATGGCTCCTTCAACATCGGTTGAGAAGAATAGGTTGCGGCCACGAGCTTCAGCGACCACCTCTGGAAGTCCTGGTTCGTAAACAGGAAGTTTAGAGAGGTCTTCGTCATTCCAATCCGCAATCCGCTGTGGGTTAATATCAACAACGGTTACTTGGATATGTGGACATTGCTGAGCAATAACGGCCATGGTGGGGCCACCTACGTAACCAGCACCAATACATGCAATTTTTTTGATTTCAGTTGGAAACATATGTGTTCGTGTTATGTGATTATCAATTATTAGTTATTAACTATCTAGTTACTAAATGTCTAGTTCCTGAGTTCCTAAGTTCTTAGTTTTTTGTTAGGATTTATTATCGGTTTCCTGTCTCCCGTTTCTTCTAGCTCTTTGTTTGCAGCTCTTCGGGCTTGTCTGTCTCCCGCCAGCGCTCTTGAACGGTTGCCAGAAATTGTTTGCCAAAGATGGTGCTTACACCAATGATTCCGCCCAGAAAGGTCCAGATAATTAAAATCATTGGCCGGTTGGGACTGGATTTCTCCAAAGGCACCTGAACCGGTTCGATTATTGTCAAGACCGGCGTATCTTCTTTGACTTTGATTTGAGCTTGTTCCAATTGTTTCGCTAGTTCGGAGTAAACAGAAAAGGCCATGTTGTACTCGCTTTGTAAGCGTTGTTCCTCGGTTTGGGCAATCGCCGAAGAGACGTTCTTATTGCGGTCGCGAAAAAGAGCCAGCTTATCTTGAATTCCCATAAATTCGGCCTTCTTTTCTTCGTAACGTGCCTGAACGAAGCCTAATTGCTCTTGCGCTTTCTGAATCCGGTAAGTGGTGATGTAGCGTTGAAGCATCTGCTGGGCTTTATTGGCTACTTGAGCTGTTAGTATTGGATCATGTAAGCTTACGGAAAGAACTATCGTTCCTTCTTTATCATTTATATTTACATTGACCTTTTGTTGCAATGCTTTTGCCACCTCATATTGCTCTGGACTTAACCGAAGCAAACTGTTTGCATTACCTGTTACAGTTGCTTCTTCTGATTTGCGAATTGCTTTAAGGATAACTTCCGGTAAACCAATGGTATATTTTTTGATTGCTCCCAATACACCCGGTTTCTTGTATTCGGTGTAATACGTGTATAAACTAAAGGGTTGGTTGGCTTCCTCCATCTGAAAAGGGGTATCCATGAGTTCGAGCAAAAAGGGTGCCGACTGCACGATTTTTGGGTAAACCATGGGGGAGAGACTTTCTCCTCCTGATCCTGCAGATAGATTGACGCCTGCCATGGCCGCCAGAGAGGATAAACCGCTCATATTGCCTGTTCTAGACTGAGCACTTTGGGGAACCATGGTACTTGTTACGGTAAATTCTTTTGGAGAAAGGAGGGCAATAACTAAGCCGATTAGTATTCCGCCAAGGACCCATTTGATGATTGTTTTTCGTCCATCCCAAAGCTCTTTGCTTAGGGCGATTAAATCGATTTCTTCTTCTTGTGAGGATGACGTTTTTATAGCTTGTTGTTCTTGATTTGTTGTCATAGATGAATATCCGTTCAAAGTTTGCAGTTCAAAGTTTTCAGTTCACTTACCAACGATCATTGACCACTCATTATCGAAATACCGCAGCAATGGCGACAGCGATGGATGAGAAGGTTCCTGCGATGGCTAACCATTTGGAGGTCTGGTCGCCACCTGGCCGTTCTGGTTTGGATGGTACGATGATTTGACAGCCGGGTTCCGGAGCCGGAAAGTCACGGTTAAACACCCCTTTTGTGATTTTGGTTGTGCCATCGCTGTAGATGATAAAGACCTTCCCTTTTTTTGCGTTGGGGCTAAAACCTCCGGAGCGTTCAATATAGTACCTTAATGATCGGTTGGGTTGGTAAGCCAAGCCCATGGGGTTAAGTACTTCTCCCGAAACCATAATCTCCTGAACCACTTCTGGTATAATAATTTGGTCGCCCTCGCGTAGCATATAGTCATAGATGGAGCCTGGACTTTGCAGGATGTCATCCAAGCGTAACTCAAGTTTGCTATAGCCTTCCAACTGTTTTTCTGCTTTGCTTAATAAGCTGTCGTCCACTGCCGAATTCAATGATTCTTTGACAATTTCCCGATGTTGGTTTTTCCGTTTAAGAATAGCCCCCTTGGCATAAGCCTGCGGCGTTAATCCTCCCGCTCTTGCAATAAGGTCGGAAATTCGCTCGGTCTTTTTGCCGATGCTATAAGGCCCAGGATAAACAATTTCACCGCCAATGCTTACGGTGCGTTGTGTTTTGTAGGAAGGAGCCTGACGAACATAGATGTAATCGTAAGGCTTGAGCGAAAATTGCGCGTCATCGGTTTGCAGTTTGAGGCTGCGGTCGATGGTGAATTGGTGCAAGCTACCCAGTTCATCAGACACTTCGGCTGCAGCTTGATAGTCATGTCTTCTGGCGAGTTCAATGACCGATTCGCTGGCTGCTTCGGTAAAACCTCCTGCCTGGAAAATCAGATCTTTAAGGGTCATGTCTTCTTGGAAACTGTATTCTCCTGGTTTTTGTACTTCTCCAAAGATGCGGACAAACCGCTTTTCGCGCATGCTGAAAATATCTTGTATGATGACTTGATCCTCCCGTTTTAAGGCGATGTCTGTTTGACCATTAAGGATTTCAGTCACATCGAAAGGAATGGTCGTAGGGCTAAGGTCTTCACCTTGACGAATGATCAACCCGCGATTCTCAAAGACATTCTCTTTTACGCCTTCGGCTTTACGAATAAGATCAGATAACTTTAAGCCATCGGTTAATGCATAGGTCCCCGGACGGAACACAGCACCGCGGATACTTACCCGGTTTTCAAAACGACCAATAATTTTTCCAGCAACAATGGAGTCGCCATTAAAAGGTAGGAAGTTTTGAAATTTATCCTGCGTAATATCGAGTACTTTGAGTTGTTTTCCTGTTGTGCGCGTAATGGTCAAGCGCTCTTGGAAAGCTCTGTCAGAAAACCCGCCACTGTAATCAATCAGGTCTTCCAGTGTTTCGTTCTCCAGAAGTTCATAGTAGCCTTCACGTTTGAACGCACCAAAAGCAGCTACACGTTTCGAATAGGTTGGAATGAAGAGCATGTCCTGTTCGCGCAGGACCACATTGTCCGCCGTGTTGGCATGAAGCAAGAAGTCGTACACATCAATCTCCGCAATTTCTTTATTTTGACGGATCACCTTGATTTTTCGGAAAGAGCCATTTTCATTAGGCCCTCCGGATAAGTATAAGGCATTAAAGGCTGAAGCCGTCGCAGGAAGGGTATAGGTGCCCGGGGCATTAACTTCACCAACAACATTGACTTTGATGGACCGAAGGTTGCTGATGCTTACTGCAGCAAAGGTATTGGGATTATCTCCAGACATGCCGCTATAGATTTCCACCAGCCGATTTTTAATTCGTTGTTGTGCTTGTTCAAAATTGAGCCCGGAAACAAACACGGGGCCTAAGTCTGGAATCTGAATGCTTCCATTGGCATCCACCAGCAACCGGTAGGTCTGTTGACTGGCACCCCAAATGTTGATCTGCAATTCGTCATTGATTCCCAAAACGTAGTCATTGGGAACTGGAATATTAATCGCAGGTTCAAAGGACAGGTTGTTGGAGTTAAATAAGGTGTATCCAAATATTTTTTTGGCCTTTTCTGACACTTCGACAACAGCTTTAGGGCTTAAGGCGAACTGTTGAAGGGCAGCCATGTTCATGGAAGAACCTCCTAACTGTGGGCTTACGCTGGATGTGGCTCCAGTCTGGGAACCTCCGGCTTGAAGCGTTAATGCCCGTTGTTGAAATTGGCTAATCTGAGCAGGCGTAGCACCACGTGCACGAGCTAAAGCTGCCGCTTGCTCCATGGTTAAACCTCGCTTTTGCATCTCCATTAAGGCTTGTTGTATCTGCTGGTCGCTTAATTTGCTTACATTAACATCGGATGGATTCTGGGCAATAGCGACTGCCTGAAAGACTACCAGCACGAGCAGTAGAAGCCAGCTTTTCTTGTAAAAAATCCTCATACTTGTTATTGGTTGAATATACTTAAGAATTGTATCTCGTTTATTTTTCATTGGTCCAAATAAGAAGGGTTGGTGTATTGGCAAAATATTCATTCATCTCACGTTGTTTAATGTGAATGTAACGAATTTTTCTGTTGATTAGTTTTTCTGCCTTTTGAATATATTGATTAATTAATTTTCCGTCAATTTCTTCTCCTACAAGAATGATGTCAATGATTCTGGAATCAAGTCCTTGGGCGAAATTTCCAGCGAGGTAAGCAGCGTCCACTTGCTTAAGTCGTTGGGCAATGTTCTCAATGATTTTGTCGATGCCAATCATCTTGATGATGATGCTGTGAATCTCACTAAACAGGGGATGGCTGATATTCGCTTGATAATACTTTTTGTTTCCTTCCAGATGACTTTTGAGTAGGCCCGCTTCTTCAAAACGGTTGAGCTCAATTCGGATGGCATTGGAAGATTCGCCAAACTCTTGTTCCAAGCTTCTTAAATAACTTTTATTGTCCTTATTTAAGAAGAACTTCAGTAGGATTTTTATTCGTGTTTTAGATGTGATTAATGCATCAAGCATATTGGTTAAGTTAAAAAGATGATTGTTAGTGATCAGTGATTAAGATGGTTTTGTTTGTTGTTGGCTTTTCACAGCTCCGCCTCCTCAGTCCCACAAAAGACTAAGTAGAGGCAATAAAAAAGAACCAATTCCGAATCGAAAGATGCTAAAATGGTTCAATGATAGATTGAGTAGCAAAATTACTCAATTTTTAAAAAGATCGATCATCTTTTTGTAAAATTTGATGAATCGACACTTTTTCTGGATGAAGTGCCGTGTTCGCTTTACGAACGAGCATTTTTATGATTTATTTTTTTGTCGTTCAATTTTTATTGAAAATAGAAATTATGAAGTGGATGACTGCTTTTGAAAGTTGGCTGCAGAGGAAGGAAAACAAATGTTAAATAATTGGAAACCCTATTCATTTTGAAGAAATTATGAACTGACTCTCTGCTCTTCGCCCTTTGCTCTCGGCCCCATGCCAATATCACAAGAACTTGGGATTGTCAGGAGTGCTGACGGCTGGTATTTTTGTCATCGAAATTCAAGATCTAAGAAACACGTATTATGATGAAACGATTGACTTTGTTGGTAGTCCTTTTTGTGGCTACTTGGGATGTTTATGCCCAAACTGGCTTGTTAACCGGTCGTGTTATTACCCCGGAAGAAGCGGGGGAGGCACTTGTAAATATAGCACTAGAAGGAACTCCGAAAGGAACCTTGACGACGACAGACGGCTATTATAAACTCACCAATATTCCCTCGGGAAATTATCACTTAGTTGCTTCTTTTATCGGCTTAAAAACAGAACGTCTGGATGTTGTGGTAAAAGCCGGAGAAGAAACGGTGGTGCCAATAATTGAAATGGAAGAAGATCATCAGCGATTGGAGGAGGTCGTGGTAACGGGAGCTTCATACTCCAATTATTTGGGAGATGAGCTTTCCCCGGCATTAAAGCTTCCGAGTTCTATATTGGAGACTCCGCAAAATATTCAGGTTGTTACCAAAGATCTGTTGGTCGATCAGCAGGCCGTTGATATGCTCGAGCAAGTTAGTCGGAATACCAGTGGTGCAATGATGATTGAGCATTGGGGGACTTTTGCACGAATTAATATGCGAGGGTTTAAGTTGCCAGCCTTTCGAAATGGATTGAATGTTGATTTGCCATGGGGGCCACTGACCGAAGACATGTCGGTGGTAGAGCGCGTTGAGTTTGTAAAAGGGCCTGCCGGATTTATGCTCTCGTCGGGGGAGCCTGGTGGCTTTTATAATGTGGTGACGAAAAAGCCAGACCCTAATGCTGACAACGAGGTGTCCATGACCATGGGATCTTTTAATACGCTTCGGGCGACTGCAGACTTGGGTGGGGTGCTGAATAAAACCGGAAACTTGCGGTATCGTCTCAACCTGATGGGATCAACCAAGCAGTCGCATCGTGATTATGAATATACAAACCGGTATACTTTTGCGCCTGTAATTGAATATCGCCTGAATGACCGGACCAGCCTGACGGCAGAGTATTTATATCAACATGCTGAGTTGTCGGTGGTAGGAGCGGCCTATGTGTTCTCTACAGGCGGGTTCAAAAGTTTACCGCGTAGTTACACCTTGGGAGAACCCAATATCGATCCAACAACGATTCGTGAGCATAATGCTTTCTTAAAAGTGGAACATTGGTTGAATTCGAATTGGAAACTGACAGCGCAAGCTGGTTTTCTCGATTACCTGCAGGAGGGAAGTTCGCTTTGGGCTGATTCGGTAACTACGGATGGAGTCTACCGAAGTCTTAGTATTTGGGATGCCACGAGTCGTGCGGAATTAGGGCAGGCTTTTGTGCAGGGGAACTTGCAGACTGGAAACATTGAACATCGAATTTTAGCAGGTGTGGACCTGGGGAATAAGACCTATTATGCCGACTGGTTCCAAAAAGGGCCATTAGGAGGCGAAGGTAATCCGTTGGCTTATGAGAACCCCGTTCATCAGGTGCCATCCGATGCGATTCCGGTTTTCGACCGAACTGAAAGTATTCGAAAGCGGGCTTACGGAATTTATCTGGCTAATCAAAGTACGCGCTATTCGGCACTTTACCTGCAGGATGAGCTGGCGCTTTTCGAAAATCGCTTACGCTTAACGCTCGCTGGAAGGTATACAACCTATCGATCTGCAGTTTACGGGGCGACAACCGACGATGCTGTTTTTACGCCGCGGGTTGGAGTGAGTTATTCCTTGGATAAAAACACATCGGTGTACGCTTTGTATGATCAATCGTTTTTGCCTCAGTCAGGAGCCGATAAGCAAGGGCGCGCATTCGAGCCTGTGGATGGCGTTGATATCGAGGCAGGAATTAAGCGGAAGTGGGCTGATGGGCGTTGGAATTCTTCGTTAACCGTTTATCAAATCACCAAAGAGAATATTTTAACGACTGATCCGGAGGACATTAATTTTAAAGTTCAGTTGGGAGAGGCGCAGTCCAAGGGGATCGAGTTTGACCTGCAGGGAGAAATTGCCAGAGGTTTAAATTTGATTTTGAACTATGCCAATACGGATGTGAAAGTTACGAAAGATAATAATCCGGCTGTTGTTGGAACACGCTTGTCGGGTCACGCCAAACACATGACCAACGGATGGCTGAAATATCAATTCAAAAATCATGGGTTTAAAGGTTTGGGGCTCTCGTTGGGGTATCAGTATCAGCTTGATCGCTCTTCGTGGAGCTGGGGGGCTGATAACGAGGCGATCTTGCCGGACTACTTTCGCTTGGATGGTGCTATTAGTTGGAAAAATGATGATTTTTCAATTGGCTTGAATGTCAATAACCTCTTGAATGACTACCTGTTTTCCGGGAGTGCTTATGCTAGTTATGTGTATTGGCAAGCTGAGCCTGGAACGAATTTCCGGTTGAATATGACTTATAAATTTTAATTCATTCCAATAACAGGCCTTTGACATGCTTATGTTGGAGGCCGTTGTTGGTGTTTAGCTGATTATATCATGATTAAAAATCTGATACGAAAAGTTCATTTGTGGTTGGGGCTGGCTTCCGGAATCATCGTTTTTATTGTTTCGGTTACCGGATGTTTATATGTGTTCAACAACGAGATTCAAGGGCAATTGCGTAAGCAGGCTATTTGGAATGAGGGGCCGAAACAGGAGCATTTGCCTTTAGAAGAACTATGGGGTAAAGCGGCTCGGTATTTTGGTGAAGATAAAGCCATCGGATGGGCTAACCTGTATCGTAATCCATCAAAAAACTGGGTATTTTATACGTATAAATCCAATCCTGAGAAGCTGACTTATTTTGGAATGATTGAGCATTATGAATCGGTGTATATCAATCCCTACACCGGTGAAATTGCTGGTAGTTATGATGAAGAAAAGGATTTTTTCAGTGTGGTGAAGTTTTTGCACTGGAGCCTGCTGCTGAGAACTCCAATAGGACAGCCGATTGTTGGTTGGAGCACATTTATCTTTGTCATTTTGCTGATAACGGGCTTGGTGCTCTGGTGGCCTAAAAGTTTGAAAAAAGCAAACAATCGGTTCTGGATTAGCTGGCGGAAGAAGACAACTGCCTACCGGAAAAACTACGACCTTCATAATGTATTGGGCTTTTATAGTTTGTTTTTTGGGCTGATCATTGCGTTAACAGGTATGGTTTGGTCGTTTAAGTGGTTTAAAGCATTTGTGTATGTTTTAGCTGCCGGTACGGCCACCGCTCCAGAGCCATTAGTTGCGAATTCTGTGGTCGGTGAGAGTGCCCATGAAACCCCAATGGAGCTTGCATTGGAAAAAGCGCGAGAGGAATTTCCTCATGCTGCTGGATTTCGGATTTCCCCACCCAGGGAGGCAGCCGATCCCTTGCGCATTTATGTTCGGGAAAAAGAAGGCGTTTATTATCGGTCGGCAGAATTGTTATTCGATCAATATACCGGAGAACTCCTTCGATTAAAAAAGCACGAGGACAAGAACTTTGGTGAAAAGCTGATTACTGCAAACTATGACATTCATGTGGGAGCAATTTTGGGGATGCCCGGAAAGATATTGGCGTTTCTGGTCAGCTTGTTTTGTGCTTCTTTACCAGTAACTGGTTTTTTGATGTGGTGGAAAAAGCGGAAGCTGCGTCAGGATTTTATTTAAAAGAGGTGTTCTGGAACAAACTGGTAAAATGCTTGTTTACCTTCAATTTAAAGATCATGTTTACATCTATAATCAAACGAATACGAAAGAAGGCTGCACTGGAGCCGGGGATGATTACCTTGCTTTACGGAGGGCAGTCTGGCAATTCAGCCTTTATTGCACAAAAAGCCAAAAAGTACCTCGAGAAAAGGGACCTGGCTGTTCGGGCTGTTAATATGAGCCGCTACCCATTGGAACAACTGAAAGAGGAAAGCCACTTGCTGGTTGTGGTGAGTACCCATGGCGAAGGAGATCCTCCTGATGCTGCCCGAAAGTTTCACAAGTATCTGCTATCTGGAGAGGCTCCCCAGCTGGGAAAGCTAAAATATGCCGTTTGTGCAATGGGAGACAGTAGCTACGAGCATTTCTGTAAAGTTGGGAAGGAAGTGGATGCCCGCTTGAATGAGTTGGGGGCAAGCCGCTTAATGCAGCGCACCGATTGCGATGTCGAGTTTCAACGGCCTGCCGCTAAGTGGTTGGAGGGCGTGCTTTCAGCTTATCAAAAGAATGGCAAAGAAAAGACAATTGATTTTGAGCTGGATGATCAGCCTGAGTCTGGGGTTGAAGCGACCGTTAAGGAGCGTTATGCATTAAATGAAGGACAAGAGGAGGAAACCTTTCATATTGCCTTGTCGATGAATGCGGCTGACTTTCCGTATCGACCAGGAGATTCAGTAAGCTTGGTTCCTGAGAATCATGAGGAGATCGTCAATAAGTTGATTCATCTGTTAAAAGCAGATGGCAATACTCAGGTAGTTTTTAATGAAAAACGACTGCCTTTATACGATGTATTGAAGTATCAGGTAGAACTGACCCGATTAAGCAAGAAGTTGCTTGGGCGTTACCAAAAGTTGACGGGAAATATGGAGCTCGGACAGTTGCTGGACGATCAGCAGGCCTTATTCTCCTATTTGGATAAGCGCAATGTGAATGATTTATTGGAAGACTTTCCCGCTTCTGTTTCCGCTGAAGCATTGATTGCTATTTTACAAAAGCTACAAGTTCGCTTTTACTCAATTGCTTCCAGTGAACTCCAAACTCCCGGTGAGCTTCATTTAATTGTTCGAATGATTGGCCCTTCGGTTCTTGGAAGTGAGCGTTATGGGACCTGTTCTTCCTTTTTGGGGGGGCAACTAAATGTTGGTGATCGGGTAAGGATGCAGTTAATTCCCAACGAAGGGTTTCATCTTCCGCAAGGTTCCACTCCCGTGATTATGATTTCCGCAGGAACTGGGATTGCCCCATTTCGTGCCTTTTTGCAGGAGTGGGAAGCTCAGAAAGTGCAGCCTGAGAACTGGTTGGTTTTTGGGGAGAAGCATCGTCAGCACAATTTCTACTATCGGGATGAATGGGCTGAATGGTTGGGAAAAGGAACCCTGAAAAGAATGGATTTGGCTTTTTCCCGCGATCAGGATGAGAAATTCTATGTTCAGCATCAGATTTTGCAGCAGGGAGAGGAGTTCCAGAATTGGCTGAACCGAGGAGCTCATATTTATTTATGCGGAGGTCTTGCCATGGGGCGCGAAGTTGAACAGGCGATTCGTAAGGTGATGATGAACGCCGGAAGTTTGAGTGAAACCGAGGCAAAGACCGCCCTCGAACAGCTAAAAGAGGAAGGACGTTGGCATACCGATCTTTATTAAAGCTTTTGTCTGTGAATGTAAGTATGGTGGTTAGTTGAGTCGGGCTTTTTTGCGCATGGAGCTTATACCGTATCCGGTCATAAGAATATTGGCCAGGTGGATGATGAGAATTGGATAAAGCCAAAGCGCAGTCTGGTCGAAAACAAAGCCGAGTATTGCTGGGCCAAGTGCTGCCAGGGAATATCCAATTGCTTGAGCCATGCCCGAGAGCTCTGCGGCTTGCTGGTGATCTTTGGCCTTGGAGCTGATGATCATGTAAGCCAGGCTAATACTTCCTCCAGTGGCTATTCCCATTAGGGCGATGGAACTAATCAGGAAGCCAGTTTGCTCAAGGAACAATAGGCCTGAGAAACCCAATAAGTTGAGTAATCCTAGAAAACCAATTGAGAGCCACATCCTTTTAAGTCGGGCAGCAATGATTGGTGCAAAAAAGGTGGCCGGCAAGCCAATGATCTGTACAAAAAGTAACATCCAACCAGCGGTTTGCTCGCTCATTCCTCGTGCGATCAACATGGCGGGCAGCCAAGCAATAATGCAATAGAAAACAAAGGACTGTAGTCCCATGAATACGCTGATATGCCACGCGGTTCGCGATTTCCAGATGGATGGGTGAGGGGCGGAGTTTCCGATCGCTGTATCTCGGTGATTTTGTTTCAACTGAGGTAGCCAAAGCAACAAGCCCACAAAGGCTAAAAGTCCCCAGAAAACAAGTGTTTTCTGCCACCCCAAACCAGCTCCCTCGGCTAGCGGAATACTTACCCCTGAAGCTAATCCAGCCATAGCACACATCGCCGTTGTATAAACGCTGGTCATAATTCCAATGCGTTTGGGGAAGTCCGACTTAATAACACTCGGCAGTAATACGTTCATGATGGCAATTCCTGAACCAACCACTAAGGTTCCGAAGTAAAGAACAAGCAGGTTATCGTTGTAACGAATTAGAATGCCAACAGTAAGCACTAACATCGCGATGAACAGTGTCTTTTCATTTCCCCATCTTCGACTGAACAGCGTCACTAAAGGAGAAAGAACAGCAAATGCAATCAGCGGAATTGTGGTTAAAAATCCGGCTTCCAGATTATTGATGCCAAGACTTTCCTGGATGTTTCGAACCAATGGCCCCACAGAGGTTATTGCCGGGCGTAAGTTGAATGCCAAGAAGATGATTCCGGCTATTAATAACCACCGTTTTTGTATGTCTGTACTTGTGCGGGGTGTTTGCATGTTATCTGTTTTTACTCCCTGCTTTTGTTGGGCATTGGAAAAGGTGAAATCGAAATTATAGCTTTCTACGTTTATGATTTCGAAATACAAAGAAGCTGAATTTATGGAAGAGGAACAACTACAGGGTGTTTAAGTTCAGAAGAATTGAAGTAAATAGTTATTTCCCTTTTTTCTAGATATTGCTTACTTGTTGCTGTTAATAGCCAGCTGCTTGTCCATCTTTGCGCGATTCAGAGGCACCAAAGTAAACTTTATTGGTCGCATCCCACCGGATGGCCTGGTAGCCACCATAAGCTCCTTTGGAGTATTGAATTTTGTGCCCTTTGCTGAGTAGTGCACGGATACTTTGATAGTCAAAGCCGCTTTCGAGAAAAACGGTTCCTCCATCGTTCATGTGCTCACCAGTTGGTTGACTCGAACCTTCATGTCGAACACGTGGAGCGTCTCCGGCTTCTTGCAGGTTCATGCCAAAGTCAATGAGGTTGCAAACAATTTGCACATGGCCTTGAGGCTGCATAGCACCTCCCATCAGCCCAAAACTAACCCAAGGTTTTCCGTCTTTACTGATGAATGCGGGAATGATGGTGTGGAAAGGACGTTTATGTGGCTCGTAAACATTGTGATGCCCTTCTTGTAAGGAAAAGAGTTCGCCGCGATCTTGCAGGATGAACCCTAGTTTTCCCGGAGTCATTCCCGACCCCATTCCTCGGTAGTTACTCTGAATGAGTGATACCATGTTGCCTTCATGATCAGCTGTTGTCAGGTAAATGGTATTTCCCTGTTCCAGTTCTCCTGCCGGGTAACTTTTACCGGCTTTCTTGAGATTGATCAGTGTTTTTCTTTCGAGCGCATATGATTTGTCAATGAGTTCGTGGATTGGCAACTGGCTAAAAGCAGGATCAGCATAATACTCTGCCCGATCTTCGAAGGCTAGCTTTTTGGCTTCAATAAACAAATGCATGTATTCCGATGAGCCAAATCCCATCTGAGCAATGTTTTCGGATTCAAGAATGTTGAGCATCTGAAGAACCGCAGTGCCTTGCCCGTTGGGAGGCAGTTCCCAGACATCATACCCTCTGTAATTGGTGCTAATTGGCTCCACCCACTCGGAATGATGGTCAGCCAAATCTTTTAAGGAGAGGAAACCTCCCTGTTCTTGCATGTAGGCAGCAATTGTTTGGGCGATTTCACCCTTGTAGAAAACATCGCGTCCTTCATTGGCAATTTGCTCTAACGTATTTGCCAAGTAGGGATTTCGGAAAATTTCCCCTTTTTGAGGTGCTTTTCCGTTGGGCATGAAAACTTCGGAAAAGCCTGGATAAGCTTTCAGAGGAGTGGCATTGCGCTGCCAATAGTAAGCAATCAGTTCTGAAACCGGAAACCCTTTTCTGGCATACTCAATGGCCGGGGCGAGAATTTGAGACATGGGCATGGAGCCAAACCGATTGTGTAGCTCAAACCATCCGTCGACACATCCCGGAACCGATACAGGAAGGGGGCCCAAGGCTGGGATTTTTTTGATACCATTGGATTTAAAATAATCGAGAGTTAGCGAATATGGAGAGCGTCCACTGGCATTGAGCCCATAAAGCTTTTGTGTTTTTGCATCCCAAACAATGGCAAACAAATCTCCTCCAATCCCATTTCCCGTGGGTTCCATAAGCCCTAAGGCGGCATTTGCTGCAATGGCTGCATCAATTGCATTCCCGCCTTGTTTTAAAATATCGATGGCTATTTGCGTGGCTAGTGGCTGGCTGGTACATGCCATTCCATTTTGAGCGATAACTTCACTTCTGGTGGCAAAGTTCAGACCGGTAATTCGGTCTTGTCCATTGACCATTAAGGTTAAGAAAAGGATGGAGAAGAAAGAGATTAATTGCTTCATCTGTTGTTGGTTTTATGACAGATGAAGTTATTGAATCTATTCTTCTTATCAAAAAATGATTTTACAATTAACGTGTCCTAAGATGCTGAGTAATGCTGAGAGCGAATGCTTATATTCTTTGCTTGAAATCGCTGATTACATTGTCAGCAAATTCATAGCTGGGCTTGTACTGATCCCAACGAAAAAAGCCGGTTGTCATATGTTGCAATTCTCCATGTATTTGCTCCATCGACTGGGTAATTCTTGTTCTGAAAAGCTGGGCACATTGCGTGCAGGGAGATCCGCTTATATCAGTTGTCTCCTGAAAAGCATACCGAAGCTCATCAATGGAATCGTCGTATTGTCTGTCGGAGAAAAATTGGAAAGAATTGGCTAAACGCTTATTGATGATTGCGCGTTCCTTTTGGCACTTGCTCCCGTTGAAAGGGCAGCTTACAAACTGAATAGGTTCATACTTGTCTCTTAGCTCGCGATTTCCTTTTAGTCGCGAAAAAATCCATCCCTTCATATCTTTCATTATTCCAGTTTTTAATTGCTCACTAAATCATCTTCCCACGAATCGGAATAAATTAAAATGTCCCTTGTAAAACCTAATTACGACTTGAAAGTAGTTAATTATTTTGAAAGAAAGTAAAGGTATGTTTTAAAACCTATTTTTTAGGAGTGCTCTTATCGTATCACCTGCGGATAATTTTTCTTTAAATAAAGAAAGGCCCTAAATCGCTTAGGGCCTCGGTTGTATTATTGTACGGAATGTCTTTTTTATAACTGTCGTTTAAACTCTTGAATAACAGTGTGTGCATATTCGTAGCTGGGTTTGTACTGTTTCGATCGGAATAAGCTACTCGACCTGTTTTGTAGTTCCCCATGAATATGTTCTAATGATTGCATTATCCGAAGTCGAAAAAGTCCAGCGCAGGATAAGCAGGTTCCTTCATTTAGCTGATTGGCTTGTTCGAAAGCAAACTTTAACTCATCAATGGATTGATGGTATTGCTTGTTTGTGAAGTATTCATAAGAAGTAAGCAGACGGTTATTGATTTCTGCACGTTGATCTTTACAGCTTGTTCCATTGTTTGGGCAGCTCTCTAACTCAATCGGATCCGGCTTTTTAGAGTCTCCCTTTTTCGGGCTTTTTTCGTTTGTAAACTTCCACGATTTTGACTGTTCTTGCATAGAATTTAAGGCGTTTTATTGGATGGAATCAATCATTTTTTCTTCTTATTTTTCGATAAAGATAAAAACATCTTGAAATATTAAAAGTTTAATTCAAAACATCTTTTATAAAAAGTTTGAAGTTACATTTCTTTATTAAATGAAGAAATAATTGTTTCTTCGAGTTTATAATGAATGGAACAAAAAGAAATAGCATAGCTGTGGGGTCTCATGTTGAGATTGTTGAGAAACACCACCAGCGAACAGGAGAGTTGACAGATGGTTATGTCGAGCGAATTTTAACGAAGTCTTCCACCCATCCCCACGGGATAAAAGTCCGTTTGGAAACAGGGGAAGTGGGGCGTGTTAAACGAGTTTATGATGAATGAGACGAGAGTAGATTTCCTTCATTCTAATCTACCCACACGAGAATTTTAAACAGATGAAAGTTATTAGTACAAACCTGGGAGATCCGGTTGAGGTTGTCTGGAGAGGAAAGACAATTCAAACAGGGGTATTTAAATACCCGGTTTCCCAACCGTTGCTGCTGGAAGCCGAAGATGTTCGGCATGATCATGTTATTGATCGTCGGTATCATGGCGGTGTGGATAAGGCTTGCTACATCTACGGTGTGGAGCATTACGAGTTTTGGAAGCAGCGGTATCCTGATTTGGACTGGCAGTGGGGTATGTTTGGAGAAAACTTGACGATTGCCGGAATCAACGAGTCGGAAATGAATATTGGGGATGTTTATCGTTTGGGAGAAGCCCTTGTGCAAATTACTCAGCCTCGGCAGCCATGCTTTAAGCTGGGGTTCCGTTTTGGAACACAACAGATTGTACATGAGTTTCAGCAGGAACCTTATCCGGGAGTTTATGTTCGAGTTTTGAAATGTGGGAGTGTTTCGGTAGGTGATCAGATGCAGTTGGAAGAAAGCGCCCAGGATAGTTTGTCATTGGCAACTGTATTCTCTTTGTTGATGACTGATCGCAACAATATTGACTTATTAAAGAAAGCCATTGCTTTACCTGACCTGGCAGAAGCCTGTCGAAACGACTTAAAAAAGATTTTGATCTTTGCTCAGCGTAATTCTGAAAAATAGGATGAAGGAATTCATCGTTTAATCAAAAAGTTGCCGGAACTTTATTCCGAATAAATCGTGTCAAGGTTTTTTCTGGCAAAAAATGATTCACGGGGAGTTCAGGCAGCCCCGTAAAAAACACGTATCTTCGCCTGTCAAACACTTTATGATCCATGGAGAATCAACTAATTCAGCGTATTGCTGCACAGCTAAATATTCAGTTTTTTCAGGTTGAAAATACCATTCGTTTATTGGATGAGGGAGCAACGGTTCCGTTTATCTCGAGGTACCGGAAAGAAATGACCGGGAGCTTGGATGAAGTTCAAATTGGTGATATCAAAGACGAAAAAGCACGATTGGAAGAATTGGTGAAACGGAAAGAAACAATTCTGAAAACAATTGAAGAGCAAGAGCAATTAACTCCGGATTTGAAGGCGCGTATTGAGCAATGTTTCGATGCGACTGAGTTGGAGGATATTTACCTGCCATATAAGCCAAAGCGAAGAACAAAAGCCAGTATGGCACGTGAAAAAGGGCTTGAACCTTTGGCAAAAATCATCATGAAGCAGCAGGAGCGTGATCCGGAAAATCGGGCCTATGCATTTGTGAAGGGCGAGGTGGAATCGGCAGAGGATGCTTTGGCAGGCGCTCGTGATATTATTGCAGAATGGGTTAACGAAAATGAGAAAGCACGGAGCATTGTGCGGCAAGCCTTTGATCGGGGAGCGATGGTTCGAAGTAAGTTGGTGAAAGGAAAAGAAGGGGAAGGCGAAAAATATCGGGATTATTTTGATTGGGAAGAGCCACTCAAAAGGTGTCCTTCGCATCGTTTGTTGGCTATGCGTAGGGGCGAAAACGAAGGAATTTTACGTTTAACGATAACGCCTGATGAAGAACAAGTGCTTGAGCGGCTGCATCGTTTTTTTGTCCGCGCAGAATCGGCCTGTGGCGATCAAGTAAAATTGGCGGTAAAAGATGGCTACAAGCGTTTATTGTCTTCTGCTATTGAAACTGAATTTGCTCAAGCTGCTAAACTTAAAGCCGATCAAGATGCGATTCAGGTATTTGCTGAAAACTTGAAACAGCTTTTGTTGGCTGCTCCTCTAGGACAGAAGCGGGTTTTGGCAATTGATCCTGGTTACCGGACCGGTTGTAAGCTGGTTTGCTTGGATGAGCAAGGCAATTTGCTTCACAACGAAACCATTTATCCGCATAAACCTCAGGAGCAAGTGAAGCAAGCGGCTCGCAAGGTAAGTTCATTGGTAAGTGCTTATCAAATTGAGGCCGTCGCTATTGGAAATGGAACAGCTAGCCGGGAAACGGAGCATTTCATAAAAAAGCTTCGTTACGATCGGGATATTAAAGTATTTGTGGTATCGGAAGATGGTGCGTCGGTTTATTCGGCCTCGAAAGTTGCTCGCGAAGAGTTTCCAAGCTACGATGTAACGGTGCGAGGGGCTATCTCAATCGGAAGGCGCTTGATGGACCCGCTGGCCGAACTGGTAAAGATTGATCCCAAGTCAATTGGAGTGGGGCAGTATCAGCACGATGTTGATCAGAAACTATTAAAAACTAGCTTGGACACCGTGGTTGAATCGGCCGTGAACCGGGTTGGAGTGAATGTGAATACAGCTTCGAAACATTTGTTGACTTATATTTCGGGACTTGGTCCGCAGTTGGCTCAAAATCTGGTTGACTATCGGAAAGAAAATGGTTCGTTTAACTCGCGGAAAGAGCTGTTGAAGGTGTCGCGAATGGGAGCTAAAGCCTATGAGCAGGCTGCTGGCTTTTTGCGGATTACTGATGCCGATAATCCTTTAGATAATTCGGCGGTTCACCCCGAGTCTTATCATGTGGTAGAGCAAATGGCAAAAGATCTAAAGTGCTCGGTAAAAGATTTGATGATCTCTGAAAGTCTACGAAAACAACTGGTTTTACAGAAATATCAAACCGAAACGATTGGTTTACCAACCTTACAAGATATTCAAAATGAATTGGCCAAGCCAGGTCGTGATCCTCGGAAAAATATTCAGGTATTTGAGTTTGCGCCTGGCATCTTTAAAATTGAGGATTTGCAGGAGGGGATGGTGCTTCCCGGAATTGTAACTAACATTACCAAGTTTGGAGCTTTTGTTGATGTTGGGGTGAAGCAGGATGGCTTGGTTCACATCTCACAGTTGGCTAACCGCTTTATCAGTGATCCAAACGAAGTGGTCTGTTTACACGAACATGTAAAAGTTAAAGTAACCGAGGTTGATATTGCCCGGAAACGTATTCAGTTAAGTTTAAAAGAAGTGGAACAAGACTAGTCTTGTTCCGGAATCAGAATCCAACAAATGATGTAGGCCAGTAAGCCCGGAAAGCCGACACTCATGACCGACAGGATAACATAGATCACCCGAAGTAATGTCGGGTCTAGCTTGAAGTATTCTGCAAAACCACCGATTACTCCAGCGATCATTCGATCTTTTGACCGTTTGATTCTTTTGGGAGCTTGTTCTTGCGGTTCCATTAATCCTGTTCTTCTTCGTCGAATAAGTTTTCCTGACTTTCGAATTCAGCTTCAAGGTATTCCTCGGCTTCTTCGAGAAGTTGATTAATTAACTCTTCCGATTCGGGGACATCACTCAACCAGTGAATTTCCTGGTTTGACCAGAAATCTTCGATGTCACTTTCAACAATAAATTTTGGTTCTTCGGTGTGAACAACGAAAATTGTGTCTGGTGTTTCTTGCGAATTATCTGCAAGCAAAAATTTTGGAAGCATAGTTTCTTCGTTTAATTGTTTGTAAGCAAATTTATGGAAAAATCTAATAGCGGTTTCGCTTTTGGAAGAGTTTTTCTTTGAAAAAATTGATAGGAAAAAGAGCATTTTGCTTGCTGCTTGAAAAAAAATCAAGGAATTTCCTTAATTATTTTAACAAAAGAGATGGATGTGTTATTTTAGCGTCAACTGAAGCTGGACTTATGAATAAACTGAACGAGATTTTATCCCTCATTGACGGATACATTGGAGGTAGTCAATGGTTTGTTTTTTTACTTCTGGGCACGGGCCTTTTTTTTACAATCTATCTAAAATTTCCTCAGTTTAGGTATCTCGGAGCCTCGCTTCGGATTGTGCGAGGTAAATTTGACCGAGCAGGCGATGAAGGCGACACCAGCCACTTTCAAGCCTTGACAACAGCGCTTTCAGGAACAGTCGGTACCGGAAATATTGCCGGCGTAGCTTTAGCCATTCACTTAGGAGGACCGGCGGCACTTTTCTGGATGCTCGTTACTGCAATGTTGGGGATGACCACGAAGTTTGTTGAGGTTACCTTATCGCATAAATACCGGGAAAAGGCATCGGATGGGACCATTGCAGGGGGGCCTATGTATTACATGAAGAACCGGTTGAATATGCGTTGGTTGGCTGTAATTTTTGCAATTGCCACGATCTTTTCTTCGTTTGGTACAGGAAACTTACCTCAGATTAATTCAATTGCCAATTCTGTTCATGCGACTTTTGGTATTAACAAGCTTTTAATTGGAGGTGTGTTAGCCGTTTTATTAGGCTTTGTTATTATTGGCGGAATAAAGCGGATTGCTAAGGTTACTTCGCGTTTGGTGCCCTTGATGGCTGTGATTTATTTTGTTGGAGCGCTTGCTGTTATCTTCTACAACTATGAAAACATTATTCCATCCATCCGTGCAATTTTTGGCGATGTTATATCGGGTACTTCAGCTGCAGGTGGATTTTTGGGTGCCAGTTTTGCTTTTGCCTTTAACCGAGGGGTGAACCGTGGATTGTTTTCGAATGAGGCAGGTCAGGGGTCAGCTCCAATTGCTCACGCGGCGGCACGAGCGCACGAGCCTGTTTCAGAAGGATTAGTTGCTTTGCTTGAGCCGTTTATTGATACGATTATTATTTGTACGCTTACTGGTTTGGTGATTTTGTCTTCAGGTGTTTGGACTGAAAAAATGGATAACCATTTTCAGGATGCTGACTTGCAGATTTTAGCAGGAACATACAGCGATGCCAATGAGCAGGATCGTTCGAATTTGGCGACATACTTGCTCGAAGAAGATGGCATAAACCTGTTTTCAGGCGAGCTGGATGTGGTTGATGGGCAGATCAAATCAGATGTAACCATATTGCATGCGCGCTCAGTGGCCGAAAGTGTGGAGGTACTTAAGGACGGAAAAGCATTCTCAGGAAGCCTGACTGTTGTAAATGGGCATGTTCCTCTTGAGCAAAAAGTTGATTTTTATGGAAAGTCTTTAATTCATAGTGCACCCTTAACAACAGAGGCTTTTACCCGGAGTTGGTTCGGTGATTATGGGCGTTATATTGTGGCTGTCGGCTTGCTTTTATTCGCATTTTCTACGGCTATTTCATGGTCGTATTACGGTGGCCGGGCAGTAACTTTCCTATTTGGGGTGAAAGGGGTAATTTATTACCGGTTGGTTTATGTGCTTGGATTCTTCTTTGCGTCGTTTACCGATACAACGATTGTCTGGACCTTATCTGGAATAACGATTGCCTTGATGACAATACCAAACTTAATTGGTATTTTGATGTTACGTAAAGAGATGAAATCAGAAGTGAGTAATTTTTGGAAAGAATACTCAGATTTCTTCGCAAGAAGATAGCAGAATCCATATTTTAGCTTATTTTTGACCTATTCTTTAGTGACAATGAAAAACGAATTGACCGATCTATCGCTCCTTGTAGTTGATGATAATATAGTAAATCAGCGTGTTGTGTCTATGTCTTTGAGAAGTTCCATTGGGACTATTGATGTAGCAGGTAACGGGCTGGAGGCATTCCAAAAATATTGCGAAAACCATTATGATGTTATTTTAATGGATGGTCGTATGCCTGTAATGGACGGCTATGAGACGACTCGAAAAATCAGAGATTATGAAAAGGAGAGTGACTTGGATAAACCCTCTCTGATTATTGCTTTAACGGGAAGTGATACTGCTCACGAAACGGCAGCTTGCCTGGATGCCGGAATGAATGCTTGCATGTTTAAACCCTTTCGAATTCACGAATTTTTAGAAATCTTAAAAGAATTTAATTAAGAGTTTGCGAATAGACAGGACATCTTTCTATTTTTGCCGAACAAATTGAAGTAATGGCAAAAATTTATCCGCATAATTTTGAAACAAAAATTGGTTTTGACCGTGTTCGACAGCTCCTTAAAGGCAGTTGCTTAGGAGACTTAGGTAAAGATCGGGTTGATGAGATTTCCTTTTTAACCGATCATCGGGCTATTCAAAAGGAATTGGCTTATGCCGAGGAGTTTGTTCGGTTGATGACTGAAACGGACAATTTTCCAACCAACTATTACTTCGATTTACGTAAATCACTTTCAAAGATCAGGACTGAAGGACGGTTCTTAGAAGTCCATGAGCTTTTTGACCTGAAAAGATCGCTGGAAACCATTACGGCGATCATCCGTTTTTTGGGGAATCAGAAAGAAGAACTTTATCCAAACTTAAGGGAGTTGGTTAGTCCGATTCAGGTTTTTCCGTATATCAAAGATCGGATTGAGCAGATTATCTCCCAACATGGGAAGATTAAAGACCAGGCTTCTCCTGAGTTGGGACGAATTAGACGCGAGCTATTGAATAAGCAGAACAATGTGTCTAAACGCTTGCATAGTATCTTAAAGCAAGCACAGCGTGATGGCTTGGTTGATGAAGATACCTCGGTGTCAATTCGTGATGGACGGCCTGTTATTCCAGTTTCTTCAGCAGTAAAAAGACGCTTGAATGGAATTGTACATGATGAGTCGGCAACCGGAAAAACGGCTTACATTGAGCCTGCAGAGGTTGTTGAAATCAACAATGAAATTCGGGAGTTGGAGTATGCCGAGAAGCGTGAGATTGTCCGAATTTTGGTTGAATTTTCAGATGATATCCGACCTTATTTGGATGAACTGATGGGCTTGTATGATTTCTTGGGAACGATCGACTTGATTCGTGCGAAAGCTCGTGTTGCCATTCAAATGGATGCGATCAAACCTTATTTGGATGAAACTCCTCAATTGTTGTGGGAGAAGGCCGTGCATCCTCTACTGCGAATGGCTCTGGAGCGGGAAAAACGCCCGGTTGTTCCTTTGAACATTGAGTTGAGTCCGGAAAAGCACTTGCTGCTAATATCAGGTCCGAACGCTGGAGGAAAGTCAGTTTGCCTGAAAACTGTTGGGCTGTTACAATACATGTTGCAGTGTGGCTTGCTGATTCCGGTTGATGAAACCAGTAAGACTGGAGTTTTTGATCAGCTGTTTATTGATATTGGTGATGAGCAGTCTATTGAAAATGATCTGAGTACTTATAGTTCGCACTTGATGAATATGAAGCATTTCCTCAAGTTTACGAATGACCGAACCTTGGTGCTGATTGATGAGTTTGGAACTGGAACGGAGCCTATGATTGGTGGAGCAATAGCAGAGGCAATTTTGGATCAACTGAACCAGGAAAGAACTTTTGGGGTAATCACCACACACTATACCAACCTGAAGCATTTTGCTTCTTCAGCCGAAGGTATCGAGAACGGAGCGATGTTGTACGATAACCATCGGATGGAGCCTTTGTTTCAGCTTCAAATGGGGAAACCTGGTAGTTCATTTGCTTTTGAGATTGCACGTAAAATTGGGATGCCGGAGTCAATCCTGGAAGAGGCTACCCAGAAGGTTGGGAAAGATCATATCAATTTTGACAAACACCTGCGCGATATTGTGCGAGATAAGCGCTATTGGGAGTCTAAACGACAGCGTATTCGTAAGGTTGAAAGGAGCTTGGATGAGTTGGCCGACAAGTATGAGCATGATTTAGGAGATTTGGCTAGCCAGCGGAAGCAAATTTTAGCAGAGGCCAAGGAAGAAGCTACTCGGGTTTTGGCTGAAGCGAATAAGAAGGTGGAAAACACAATCCGCGAAATTCGGGAAAGTCAGGCTGAAAAAGAAAAGACAAGAGCTATTCGGAAGCAATTGACCAAGTATAAAGAAGAGGTTGTTGATCAGGAGCCGCAGGAGGATGATGCATGGATCAATAAGAAGATTGCCAAATTGAAAGCCAAGGAGAAGAAGCGTCAACAAAAACGGCCAGATCAACCCTTAGCGAAAGTAAAAACATCACCGAAGAAAGAGAAGAATGAGCTGGTGCCTGGCGATAAAGTTCGCATTGAGGGGCAGAATACCATTGGTGAAATTTTGGAGCTCGGGGATAAAAATGCCGTTGTGGCTTTTGGGCAACTACGTACTTCTGTCAGTCGGAAAAAGCTTCAAAAAGTGAGCAACAATGAGGCTCGCAGCGAAATGAGAGGTTCAAATCGTACCTTGCCCAATGTGCATCGCAAACTGTCAGAGAAACGAAATACATTTAAGCCCGAGATCGATGTTCGTGGGCAACGGGCTGAAGAGGCAATTGCCAATATTCAGGCATTTATTGATGAAGCCATCATGTTGGATGTGCGAGAGGTCCGTATTTTACACGGAAAAGGAAATGGAATTTTGCGTGAGATGATCCGGAGTTTTCTGGGATCAGACCCCGCAGTACGTTCGTTCCGAGATGAGCATGTTCAGTTTGGGGGCGCCGGCATTACCATTGTTGAAATCAGTTAGAATAGAGTCAAGATTCAAGAATTAAGACACTAGACAATAGATTTTTGGATGTTTAGACAATTTCGAGAATTTGAAAATAGAAATTCGACCCCGAAACTTGAAATTTTGAATTCCGAATCATTTAAAACAACCTTAAACCATTTCAAACTTAGGAGCTATAGAACTCAGGAACTTCTTCTTCAAATTTAGCACACTTTAAATACTTTTGGCCTTCCTACCTTCTCTACTTCTCTCCGGAATAGCAAGAATGGCGGCATTGATAATAAAAGCCAGAATAACAATCCAGTTACCAAAATCCAGATTCAGATAGCTTCCCATGATTTTCCCGGAAAGAGCAATCAATCCTCCGCAAATCATCGCCACAATACTCAGCTTTTTGTTGACTTTCAGATTGGCTAAAGCGGCAATCAGCGGAACAATAAAAGCACCGGAATAAAACGCCAGTGCCAGCAAGAGGGTGCCAATAATTGACGTAACTTTTAAGGCCATCAGAATGCTGACAATTCCGGTAAGGACAATGAAATAGCGCGTATTGCGTAGCGAGCGGCGATTATCAATATCCGGAGTAATCCATTCACTCAAAATCATGGACGAGGTGAGTAGGGTGGTGTCAGCCGACGATAGCACTGCTGACAGTAAAGCAGCAGCCATTAGCCCAGCCAGCCAATCGGGGAGGTAGAAGTTAAGAACATCAATAAGTGCAGCGGAACTGTCGGTAGCGGTGTGCTGCAGGTGGCTGAAAGCAAACATACCAATGTAGGCCAGCAAAAAGGCAAAAGGAATGAGAATACTGGCCACCAAAACGACACTTTTTCGGGCCGTTTTTTCGTCTTTTGCACAAAAAATACGAGAGTAAATATCAGGTCCTACCACAAAAGTGCTGGAAAACGTCAACACCAGAATCAATAAATCAATCGGTGAAAAGTTCGCATTAAAAGGGAATGTTTGATTGAACGCAGGAACTTGCTCCGGCATTCCCCAAAGAAGTGTGGCTGTTAGCGTAACACCACTTAGGATGATCAGTGATTGTATGAAATCGGTTTTGATAATGGATACTTGGCCTCCCAATAAGGTGTAGAAAATGAAAACAATGCCTGAAATGAGCACGCCCGATTCATACGGCAAGTTGAAAAAGCTAAAGAGGATTTTGGCTGATGCAATAATTTGGGCGGCAACAATACCGGTCCACGCCACAGGAATGATGATTGCCGCCGTTTTTTGAGCTGCTGTACCGTAAAATTGACCAATCAGGTTGGTGAGTGTGAATTTTCCCATTCGGTTTACCTTTCCAACCAGGGGAATAAGTAGCCATAAGCCAAATGACGCAGCCAGAAGGTACCAGGCAGAAGCCCATCCTTGATGTTGGCTGAGGTTGACAGAGCCTAGAATGGCAGAGCCTCCAAGAATGGTCGCCAACAAACTCCCGGCAATTTGCCAAACTCCAGAGCGTTTTCCCGCAATAAAATAGTCTTGTGGGGCTTTTATTCTTAACCAAGAGTATATGCCTAAAGCAGCCATGCCTGCCAGGTAAATAAAAAGAATGAGGACCTTTACACTAATCATGCTTACAAAAGTAGAAAAATGCAGCAAACCATTTGTTGTTGGATAATTTCAAACAACTTCGAACAAGCTCAAACTTGGAACTTCAAACTCATGAACTTCCCCTCCTGCTAGCTTAATCCACCCGTAGTAGCTCGAATGATAAGTCGGTTTTATTGATGCCTTCCACTTTGTAGAGAGCTTTAAAATCATTGGATTGAAGTTGCTTTGGATGTTTTTGGCTCAACTGTAAAAGATAATCCGGAGATGTTAGTTGATTAACGGCGGAAATATTTCCAATGTCATGAGAGGACAGAAAAAACAGAAAGCGATTGTCTGAAAAACCCGGTGTGTTGATTACCAGGGCATAGTCCGTTTCTTTGGCACTGCTGTCTTCTGGTTCATAGATTTGAGCGCAGGGATCATCGGCTGAAATAAGCTGTTCAGATGTGCTTGAAATTCCAAAGGGAAAATCAAGATCGCGGATGATGTTCTCAAAAAGTCCCAGATTTTTGTAGTTCCCAACAAAAATAATATTGTTGTTTTTCAAGTCATCGGGTTGCAAATCGGACGATAATTTGACATGAATGTCTCCTTCTGTTTGAGCAAAAACCTTATAGATACTACTCTGGCAAAACACCGCCATTTTAGAAAGGTAAGTCAGGTGTGATTTGGATAGGGTTTGAATTAGTTCCGGATTTTTATCAATCAGGTGCTCAAATTCAACTTCTGAGTTGATGCTGAAGTCTCGATATATGCCTACATTCCCTGTTGGGAGGTTGCCACTGAAGACAAAATAGTCGCCAAGAACGAGAAGCGTCCGCTTATCATTGTCAGCAAAGGATTGCCAAACAGGTAGCTTCTTCCAGGGATTGTGTTCTTCGTTGAGTTGCTTAATAAATAGAAAACCAACCACAAGTAACATCGAAAGACTTATAATGAAGGGGAGAAGAAAACGGTTGTCCTTGGGGGGACGATGATCTTTTTGCGAATCAAAACGAACCCGGTATTTTCCTTTCTCAACAACAAATACAATGGGGTCTTTGCCGCCTTCTTCCGCATAATATGCTTTTAGCTTCTTTCGAACATTATGGATGTAAACCCGGATGTTGGAATCAGGCTTATCGGTATCCTCATATTTCTTCCCAAAAAGTTCGATTCCAATGGTGTATTCCTTCGGATTTCGTCCTTCCAAAGAAGCTTCGACAAGGTAGCTAAGCAAATCGCAACTAATTTTCGACTTGACAAAGTGCTGACTTGTCGTGATTTTTTTTAGTTGTTTGTATATGAGGTCTTTATTTTTCTTCATAACAGGTGTTATAGCTTAGTTATAACAGTTATAAAACTTGTTTGGCTGGAGCAAATATACCTGAAATATCTATATTTTTCTAAATTCGTTACCGTTAACGAAAAATTGGAACTATATTCAGGTAATCATTAATGAATTATGAAACGAGCATGGCTAACACCAAACCATTGGAACTTGAATTCCTCCCAAATTTGGTACATGCAAATTCATGAGTCTACATAATCAATAAAACAAATAAATTTTAAACAGATGAAAATTGTAACTTCTCTCCTTTTGATTTTTGTATCGGCATTCACTTGGGCTGCCGATACCGATGGCTGGGAATACCTTTTTAATGGTAAAGATTTATCCGGGTGGAAACAGCTGAACGGTAAAGCCAAATACGAAGTTGTTGATGGCGTAATTGTTGGTACAACGGTGGCCAATACGCCGAACTCATTTTTGACAACTGAAAAAACATATGGCGATTTCATTTTTGAAGTCGAATTATTGGTCGAAAACAATATGAACTCAGGCATCCAGTTCCGGAGCTTGAGCAAGTCGGACTATATGGATGGACGGGTACATGGTTACCAATGTGAGGTTGATCCTTCAGCTCGTGCGTGGAGTGGCGGTATTTATGACGAAGCTCGCCGTGGCTGGTTGTATCCTTTGGAGCAAAATCCGGAAGGACGCGAAGCTTTTCGCTTGGGTGAGTGGAACCATTACCGTATCGAGGCGATTGGAAATTCTATTCGTACTTGGGTGAATGGTATTCCTTGTGCTGACTTGGTGGACGATATGACTGCTGAAGGTTTTATCGCACTTCAGGTACACAGTATTCACGATGCAGCTCAGGTGGGTAAGCAAATTAAGTGGCGCAACGTTCGGATTAAAACCGAGAATTTAAAACAAAGCCCTTGGACGGATATTCCTGTGGTGAATTTGATTCCAAATTACCTGTCTCCTCAAGAGCGTGCCCAAGGATGGCAATTGTTGTTCGACGGTAAAACAACCAAAGGATGGCGAGGTGTTGGTGAAGAAGAATTCCCATCTAAAGGCTGGTATGTTGAGAATGGCGAATTGGTTGTTGAAGATGCTGATGGAGCTGAATCAGGAAATGGTGGCGATATTGTTACCTTGGATGAATATTCAACCTTCGAATTTCAAGTTGATTTCATGTACAGCAAAGGAGCCAACAGTGGAATCAAATACTACATTACCGAAAAATATGGTTCTGACATGTCTGCAATTGGGTTGGAGTACCAGATTTTGGATGATGAAAACCACCCCGATGCAAATGCAGGAATGGCTGGTAACCGAAAAATTGCTTCGCTTTATGACTTGATTCCTGCACACAAAAACAAAATCGTTCAAAAACCAGGGAAATGGAACCATGCACGCATCGTTGTTGAAGGAACACGCTACGATGAGTGGTTGAAAGGAAATAACATTGAAGTAACAGAGTTTGTTGGTGCTCACGTAGAACACTGGTTAAACCATCGTAAAGTATTGGAGTATGAGCGCGGAACGCAAGCCTTTTATGCGTTGGTCGCTCGAAGTAAGTATGAAAAATGGGACGATTTTGGAAGCTGGCAATCGGGTCACATCTTGCTTCAGGATCATGGAGATGAAGTTCGTTTCCGTAGTATTAAAGTTCGCAAATTATAAGTCGAACCATGAAAAATAAAGCATTAATCCTGTTTCGGAGTTTGGCTATAGTTGCTATTGTTCTCTTTGTGAGTGCTTGCAATGCCAATCAAAAGCCCGAAACAAATGATCAACAAAAAGCTTCGGAGGTCAAATTCAAATTTGGAGTTGCCTCCTATTCCCTTCGGAAATTTGATATTGACCAAACACTTGCATTCTCGAAGCAGCTGGATGTAGATTACATCGCATTTAAAAGTTTTCATCTAAAACTGGATGCAACGGATACCGAGATTGCAGAGGCTGTTCGCAAGAGCAAAGAATACGGCTTAAACCTGTATGCTGGTGGCGTTATTTATATGAAGTCGGAAGCAGAGGTTGACCAAGCCTTTGAGTATGCCCGGAAGGCAGGTATGGAAATGATTGTAGGAGTGCCTTCGCATGAACTGCTTCCTTATGTGGAAGAAAAAGTGAAAGCTTACGACATCAAGCTGGCTATTCATAACCATGGCCCTGGCGATAAACTTTATCCGAGTGCCGAAAGTGCTTATGTGTTGATTAAAGATATGGATCCGCGCATGGGGCTGTGTATTGACATTGGCCATACCAAGCGAATTGGGCGTAGTCCATCACAAGATGTAAAAGACTTTTTTGACCGCGTACTGGATATTCATATCAAAGACGTTACGAAAGCCGATCATGATGGACGGACCTGCGAAATAGGTAGGGGTGTGATCGATTTCAATACCTTTTTAAATGATTTAGTCGAATTAGGTTATGATGGAGTTGTGGCTCTTGAGTTTGAAAAGGATGGAGATAATCCATTCCCCGGAATGGCTGAATCTATGGGCTACATTAGAGGAGTTTTATCTACATTGAAATAACCTGAATAACCAATAAAAAGAAAGAAAATGAGTTCGAATAGAAGAGATTTTTTAAGAAAAGCGGCTGCTGGGGTAACCGGTATTACGTTGGCAGGATCCACCATGGGAATGTCTGCCAAAAGCTATTCACGAATCATCGGAGCAAATGATCGGTTACGTGTTGCTTACATGGGCTGCGGACGGCGTGTTGGTGCGTATTATACAGCTGTAAAAGATAAAAAGAACAACGTTGATCTGGAATACATCTGCGATGTGATGAAATCGCAGCGTGAGCGAGTTGCTAAAGACTTGAAAGGAAAGGTTTCTGGAAAAGCAGCTTTAGTGTCTGATATTCGTGAAGTGTTTGCCGACAAGAATGTTGATGTGATTTTTAATGCGACACCTGACCACTGGCATGCTCCGGGTACTTGGATGGCCATGGAAGCTGGTAAGCATGTTTA
Source organism: Sunxiuqinia elliptica (assembly GCF_900113005.1). Taxonomy (GTDB): domain Bacteria; phylum Bacteroidota; class Bacteroidia; order Bacteroidales; family Prolixibacteraceae; genus Sunxiuqinia; species Sunxiuqinia elliptica. Next base: position 50,450 of record NZ_FONW01000016.1, on the reverse strand, counting down.
CATTGAAAAACCATGTAGTCACAGTCCTCGTGAAGGGGAGTTACTGGTTGCTTTCACCAAAAAGTACGGCAAAGTGGTGCAAATGGGAAACCAGCAGCGTTCAGCAGCTGATTCAATTGAAATCATCAAAGAAATTCATAACGGAGCAATCGGTGAAGTTTATCGGGCAGTAGCTTTTTATACGAACCGGCGCGGTGAAGTTCCTGTGCCAAAGAAAGCTCCTGTTCCTACAGGTTTGGATTGGGATTTATGGCAAGGTCCAGCACCTCACGAAGATTACCGTCACGATACTTGGGACTACAACTGGCACTGGTACGGATGGAACTGGGGAACAGCAGAAACCGGAAACAATGCCACTCACGAGTTAGATATTGCTCGTTGGGCATTGCAAGTCGACTATCCGGAGCGTGTCGATGTGCAGGCTGACAAGCGTCACTTCTTGAATGATGGTTGGGAGATGTACGATACAATGGATGCTTCTTTCCGCTTCCCAGGAAATAAAATCATTGTATGGGATGGCAAAAGCCGCAATGGTTATAGCACTTACGGCTCAGGTCGTGGAACAATTATTTATGGTTCGGAAGGTTCTGTGTATGTTGATCGTGGCGGTTATAAGCTATTTGACCGTAATGGGAAACTGGTTCGCGATAGCAAAACAGCCAGCAACGAAGCCGGAACAGCACTCGGTGGTGGTGGCGATATGACTGATGCGCATATTTTGAACTTCTTCGATAATATTCGTGGAAAGTCAAGCCAGTTGAACTCTCCAATTGATATGGGAGCTAAAAGCCAGATGTTGACACACTACGCAAACATTTCATACCGAATTGGTAAATCGTTTGATGTCGATACGGAGAACGGTCGTATTTATGACCGTGATGCCATGAAATTGTGGGATCGTGAGTATCAACCAGGATGGGAACCTAAATTATAAGATAATAACATTCAATTACTTCTAATGGAAATAGCCTTCAGCAATGGAGGCTATTTTTTTTGTGCAAAATACTAAGCCAGAAAAGGTGGTATGATAAGATGTTTGGAGTGTCTCGATTGATTAAGAAAGAGAAGACTGTTGTTAATGCATTTTAATGGAATTTGTATTTTTTCTTGGTAAGTTGTTGTTGCTTAGTTTGTTATTTGCATCGGGTGGCTGATTTTATTTGTTAATAAATGTAACTATTTAGAAAGCTATTAAATTTTATGCTTCACTGGGTAGTTTGGGCTTTCCTTAATAAATTTGAAAACATCAGATTCACTAATTAACGAAAACCATGAAAAATCAACTGACTACCATTCTTTTCGTCTTGTTCTGCTGTTTGTGTAGCTCAAATGCTCTTGCTCAGGAAGCAACTCGCTGGCGTGGCGAAAACTCCGAAGGGAAATATCCTGCTCCCAATTTATTACAACAATGGCCGGCTGATGGTCCCGAAGTTCTTTGGCATTTCGAAGAGCTAGGAGATGGCTATTCAACACCCGCTTTTGCTAACGGTAAAATCTATTGTACCGGCATGCAGGACAACATTGGCTACATCAATATCTTTCAAGAGGATGGCACTTTTCTGAAAAAAGTAAAGTACGCTAAAGAGTTTGAAGTTAGTTATCCTGGAACACGGCCAACGCCAACAATTGTTGGAGACTTGGCTTATGTAAGCAGCGGCTATGGAGAGTTGGTATGTGTCAATCTCAATTCAGGAAAGATTCTTTGGAATAAGGAGTTGAAAGCTGATTTTAATGCTGAAAACATTCGCTTTGGTTTTACTGAGTCGGTTTTGGTTGATGGAGAAAAGGTGTATTTCACACCAGGCGGAAAAGAATTCAATATGGTGGCTCTTAATCGGATGACCGGAGAATTGATCTGGAAATGTGCAGGAAAAGGGCAGCTTTCTGCTTATTGTACCCCTCAATGGATAAAACTGCCTCAGCGTCAATTGTTGGTTACACATACCGGCGATCAAATCATCGCGGTGGATACTCAAAACGGCCAACTGCTATGGAGTTATCCGCACCCTAACCAGTACAACATTCATCCCAATACGCCAATTTACAAGGATGGAGCACTTTTTTGCTTCAGTGGTTACGGGCAAGGCGGCGTTAAATTGTCTTTAAGTGAAGACGGAAGCGAAGTAACCAAAGTTTGGAGTACTTCAAAGATGGATAATCAAATGGGAGGGGCAATGCTTCTTGATGGTTGTATCTACGGTTCTGGGCATAAATCACGAGGATGGTTTTGTTTGGATTGGGAGACTGGCGAAGAAAAATGGCATTCAACTGATATGGGGAATGGAGCCATTATTATGGCAGGAGATAAGTTCATTATCTATTCTGATCGTGGTGAACTGGCACTGGTAAAACCAGACGCAACAAAGTTTGATATCATCTCAAAGACGAAAGTTAAATATGGATCTGCTCAGCATTGGGCGCACCCCGTGGTGCATAATGGTATTTTGTACGTTCGACATGGAAAATCCTTAATTGCGTATAAAATATCAACTTAAAATCAGCTGCTTAAAACCGAATCAAAAAACCAATAACCAAACATGAAAAAAACCGGACTAATCATTCTTGTTTTGTGCATAAGCATGATTGTAGATGCACAAGTTTTTCAATTTCGAGGACCAAATCGAGACGGTAAATTTCCGGAAGCAGGCTTACTGAAAGACTGGCCTGAGGCAGGACCTGAGCTTATTCTTGAAGTAGAAGGGATTGGAAAAGGGTATTCGTCTGTTATCTCCAATGGCGAGTATATTTATGTCACCGGCATGATAGATACCTTGGATTACCTGACTTGTATTGACTTTGAGGGCAATACAAAATGGCAGGTAGCCTATGGTGAAGCTTGGAAAAAAACCTTTCCGGATACCCGGAGTACACCAACCATCGAAGACGATCGGATTTACTTGGTTAGTGGAATTGGCGAGCTGGTTTGCCTTAATGCTGAAACCGGTGCTATAAACTGGAAAGTAAATGTCGATCGGGATTATCATGGAGAGTGGCATACCTGGGGAGTGTCCGAGTCCGCCCTGATTGTTGATGACAAGGTTATTTGCACGCCAGGAGGAACAGAAACATCGGTTGTTGCATTTGATAAAATGACTGGTCGCGAGCTGTGGAAGTCTCCTTGTATCGAAGGGCAACGGTCGTACGTTTCTCCCACACTCTACGATTATAATGGACAGCGTTTTATTCTGGCGGTTACAGCTAGCCATTTGTTGGCCGTCAACCCCGAAACAGGTAAAATTCAAATGACTTACCAGTATTTTCAACCTGATTTATGGCCACATCAACCCAAGGGAGTTATCTGGACAAACACGCCCCTGTGTCATAACGATGAGATTTTTATTTCCATGGGCTATAATTACCCGGCAAAAATGTTGAAAGTGGCAGCCGATGCCAGCCAGCTGGAGGAAGTTTATACCGATACCATCTTTGATAATCATCATCATGGAATGATTGAGCTGGACGGATTTATTTATGGTTCAAACTGGCAGAATAACCGAAAAGGCAAGTGGGTTTGTAAAAACTGGGATTCCGGAGAGATTAAATACGAAACCGAATGGAACAACAAAGGGGCAATCGTTTATGCGGACGGGCTATTCTATATTTATGAAGAGCAGCGGGGAAATGTTGCTTTGGTAGAACCGAATCCAGACGAGTTTAAAGTGATTAGCTCCTTCCGAATAACCAAAGGAGCAGGGCCGCATTGGGCACATCCTTATTTGTTTGACGGAAAACTCTTTTTGCGACATGGTGATGTGTTGATGGTGTATAATTTGAAAGCATAAGGTGAATAAAACTTGGATAAACTCAATTATTGGACTCTTGGCAATTGTCGGGGTTGTAGCTTTTGGCTTTTGGTTGTCAAAAGATCCTACGGACGATTTTCAGGCTAGTTTGCCGGGAGCTGATAACCGGCAGGCTGGCAATCTGATTCAGGAAATTGTCCGGATTGGGGAGAACTTTAACTTATTTGGTGCAAAAGCTCCTGAAATGAATGGAACCTGGTCACGATTTCGAGGGAAAAATTTTGACAATATCGTTTCTGAAAAGCAAAATTTGAAAGACACCTGGACAGGCGATGAACCTGAGATTTTGTGGTCCGTAGAATTGGGCGAAGGCCATGCTGGTCCTGCAATTTATAAAGGCAAGGTTTACCTACTTGACTATGATGAAGAAAGTCGGGAAGATGCACTTCGCTGTTTTTCATTAGCCGATGGCAAAGAGATTTGGCGACGTTCATACGGGGTGCATGTCAAGCGCAATCATGGCATGTCCCGAACTGTTCCAGCGGTTACCGAAGACTATGTGGTAACAATCGGACCTCGGTGCCATGTGATGTGCGTTGAACGAGAGTCGGGAAACTTGGTTTGGGGCCTGGATCTGGTAAAAGAATATGGAACTGAAATTCCACAATGGTATACAGCACAGTGCCCTTTGATTGATGGCGATCAAGTGATTTTGGCGCCGGGAGGAAGTACCATGATGATGGCTGTTGACCTGCGGACAGGAGAAAAGCTTTGGGAGTGTCCCAATACCATGCAATGGAAGATGTCGCATTCGTCAATCATCCCGATGACTTTCCAGGGAAAGAAAATGTATGTGTACAGTGCTGATGGCGGAGTATGTGGTATCTCTGCATCGGGAGAGGACGAAGGGAAGGTGCTTTGGCAGTCGAATGCCTGGAATCACTCGGTGGTAGCGCCATCGCCTGTTGTACTGGAGGATGGACGGATCTTTCTGACGGCTGGCTATGGTGCAGGCGGCATGATGATTCGCATTGTCCAAAACGGGGAGCAGTTCGATGTGGAAGTGCTGGATGAATACCAGCCACGCGAAGGATTGGCTTGTGAGCAGCAAACTCCCATCGTCTGGAAAGGTCATCTCTTTGGCATTTTGCCCAAGGATGGTGGAGCAAATCGCAACCAATTGGTTTGTGTCCATCCGGATGATGTAAAAACGATGGTGTGGACTTCTGGAAAGGATCATCGGTTTGGATTGGGACCATACCTGATAGCTGATGAAAAGATGTACATTTTGGATGATGATGGAACCTTAACCATGATAAAGCCGGATCCTTCGGGATACATCGAATTGGCGCAGAAGAAAATTTTAGATGGGCATGATGCCTGGGGCCCCTTGGCTATTGCTGATGGACGATTGTTGATGCGGGATTCAAAAACGATGGTTTGTCTGGCAATAGGGAAGTAATCAAGGAGTTGGCTCTGGGTTTGAAGTGCGTAAAGTTGGAGAAGAAGTTTGAAGTTGTTTGAAATGGTTTGAGTTCTTAACCTTGGATTTGGTTCTGAATATCTGAAACTCTGTTGTCTAAAATCTAATGTCTAAGTCTCTATTATGAAGTTTAGAAAACTTGTAAATATTGTTTTGGTAGTTCTGGCACTGGGGATTGCGATTATCATAGCTCGTGATTTTGTGATGAACCGGGCAGGTAAAGTGATTGAAAATCCTTATGCTTTTGATGTGAGTGAATATGCCAAAGTGAGTGCCGACGAAATTCTTTATGAGGAAGAAAAGGTGCTTCAATTGCGAGTTGCAGAACCTAAGGGAATTGCCTTTCATCAAGGGACGCTCTTTGTTATTGCCGACAGTAGCCTACTTCAAATGAATTTGCAAGGGCAGTTGCTCAAGGAAACCAAGTTGGAAGCTTCTCCAACGGCTATTGCTGTTGATGATTTGGTTTGGCTGGGAATGAAGAATCAAGTGGTTTGCTTGAATTTTGATGGGCAGGAGGTTGAGCGCTGGGAGAATTATGGAGACCGTTCTGTAATTACCTCTTTGGCCGTTTCGCCTGACTTTGTGTTTGTTGCTGATGCCGGAAATCGCTTGGTTTATCAATGCAAAAAGAATGGCGAATTGGTACGGCAGATTGGCGAAAAGGATGAGCAGAAAGCAGTTCCGGGCTTTGTCGTTCCAAGTCCTTATTTCGACATTGCCCTGAGTGAAGAAGGTTATTTGTGGGCTGTAAACCCAGGGCGCCATAGTTTGGAAAATTTCAATGCCGAAGGGGCTTTGCGTACTTCTTGGACCAGCTCATCCGTAAAAACAGAAGGGTTTAGTGGATGCTGCAATCCGGCTCATATGACAATTATGCGTGAAAATGCATTTGTCACTAGCGAAAAAGGAATTGTGCGGGTGAAGATTTACGATCAGCATGGAAAGTACCAAGGAGTGGTTGCTGCTCCCAATCAGTTTGAGGAAGTGGCACATGCCCCGGACGTGTGTGTGGATGAAAATGGGCGGGTGATTTTATTGGATTTTGATCGGAAACAAGTACGAATTTTCAAACCCAAAGAAAGGGGAAATTCATGAAGCGAAAAGAGTTTTTACAAACAGGCTTGCGTTTGGGGATTTTAACAGGAATTGTGGGAGGCTCCATTTTCTTGGTGCGCAGAAACCAAATTGATTATAGCTGTACGGCTGAGGGAACGTGCAAGTCGTGTTCATTGTACCGTCGTTGTGATTTAGATCAAGCTAAAGAAACCAGAGCCAATGAACGCTAAAAAAGAACATAAACCAGTTGACCGACGGAAATTTATCCAAAATGGTATGCGCCTGACCTTGGGAGCCTCTTTGGTTGGCGTGACAGGCTTGGCTTCGCTTAAGCTGAGCGCCAACGACTACGTTTGGCAGTTGGATCCATTTAAGTGTGTGTATTGTGGACGTTGTGCCGATTATTGTGTGCTGACTCCTTCCGCGGTAAAATGTGTGCATGCTTACGATCTGTGTGGCTATTGCGACTTGTGTGGTGGTTACCTAAAACCCGATGCCAATGCGTTGTCAACTGCTGCTGAAAATCAACTGTGTCCTACTGCTGCGATCAAACGCAAGTTTGTGGAGGATCCTTACTTTGAATATGAAATAGAAGAAGATTTGTGTATTGGCTGCGCAAAGTGCGTTGAAGGATGTTCTTCGTTTGGAAACGGCTCTTTACACTTACAGGTTCGTCACGACTTGTGTGTGAATTGCAATGAATGTTCGATTGCACGTGTTTGTCCTGCTGATGCGTTTGAGCGTGTTCCTGTTTCGAGTCCCTATAAAATAAAAGGCGATTTTCAGGCTGAAAATAACAATCCTGATCCAGCTTGATGATGAAAAGATGAATACTGAAATCTGCTAACTAAAAAACTGATGAACTGACAACGAATGAACCGACTATCAAAGATATTTTTTACCCTCTCTGCCATTATTCTTAGCATTCCTGCCTGGGCGCAGCAGCGCTTTCCAAAACCGGAGTTTGAGACGGGTTATGTGCAGCCTGCAACGAGTCAGACTTCACCACGTTTGCTGTTTCTGGAGTACCTGGATGTTTTTGTGTTAATGGCGGCTTTAGCTGTTGCCACTTGGTTTGTGGTTAAAAAGAGATCACGTCGGGGCGTAATGTGGACTTCGGTGTTTTCCCTGTTATATTTCGGATTTTACCGCGAAGGATGCATATGCTCAATCGGGGCAATTCAAAACATCACCTTGGCGATTTTCGATCCAGCTTATGTGTTGCCATTGACAGCCCTGTTATTTTTCCTTTTACCCTTGGTGGTTAGTCTGTTTTATGGGCGAACGTTTTGTGCAGGGGTGTGTCCGCTTGGGGCAATCCAGGATTTAGTGGCTTTTCGTCCCATTGAGCTACCAAAATGGTTGCAGAAGGTTTTGGGAATGATACCGTATCTGTATCTCGGATTGGCGATTTTGTACGCTGCTACTCGCTCAGAATTTTTGATTTGCCGATACGATCCTTTCGTTGGTTTTTTTCGCTTCGATGCTGATTTCCAAATGCTGTTGCTGGGAGGACTGTTCTTGCTGGTGGGGATTTTTGTTGCCAGGCCTTATTGTCGGTTCTTTTGTCCATATGGCGTTTTGTTGGGCTGGATGTCCACCTTCTCTAAGAAGCATATGCAAATAACGCCGAGCAATTGTATCCAGTGTAAGTTATGTGCTAATTCCTGTCCTTTTGGTGCAATTGAGAAGCCTGTGGAAGAAGAGGGAAATCGCCGAACAAATGTCCAGCGACTAATGACTTATTTATTTTTCATCCCACTCTGGATTGGAATCGGCGGATTAGCGGGATCTGCTTTGCATGTTCCGTTGGCTAAGTTCAATAAAACCGTTTACCTGGCTGAGCAATTGGTCGTTCATCCGGAATTCAAACAAGATCCGGATCATTTGGATGCTCGTGCATTCATGCAATCCGGTAAGTCGATGGATACATTGGTTGAAGAGGCTAAAGCAATTCGCAGCCAGTTTTATTGGGGTGGTTGGTTATTGGGTGGTTTTATGGGCTTGGTGGTAGGCCTGACTTTGGTGAAACTAGCTTCTCATCGAAATCGGAAAGATTATGAACCAGATAAAACAAATTGCTTAAGTTGTGGGCGCTGTATGGATTATTGCCCGGTGAAAAACTAACGATATTTAGGATTGACCATTTACAATTGAGAACAAATGCTGGTCAATTCGAAACTTGGAACTGTCAACTTTATGGAAGGAAAAGATAAATTGAAACAAACAGATAAATTAAAGCTAGCCCGGATAATTGCTTGGGGTGCTGCAATTTTTAGCTTGATTGTCAGTGTGATGCTGATTGCGAATTACCTTCAGCTAAAAATGGTTGATCCGCTGGAAAGTCCTGCACTAAAACTATTGGTGGAGCAATTGCATGAAAACCCAAATGATGATGTTCTGAAGGAGAATATTCGCGCGCTCGATCTGCTGATCCGTAAGGCTTATTTTACCAGTCAATGGCAAATTCGAACAGGAGCTTACCTCTTAATTTTTGGCGTGTTGGTGTTTGTTTTAGCCGTTCGGTATCAAAAGTCATTGCGTTCGGGTTTGGAAGAGTTGGAAAGCATTGAAAAAGATCCTTTCCTTGATAAGCAGTTAGCTCGGAAATGGCTGGTGTTCTCCAGTGCAGGTTTCTTTGTTTTGGCTTTGTTGGCTGGTTTTTCATCCTCCAATATTTTGGATCAATATGAGCCAGAGACTGTGGAAGAGAAACTGGCTGATAATCAAGTTGAGGTGATCGAAGTCCAGCCTGTAGCTACTCCCGAGCCAGTTGCTGCAGAACCTGAAGTTGAGGAGTCTCCAGATGAAAATCTTGCAACAGAAACGGAGGAGGAGCATGCTGAGGAAGCAGAGCCAGTTGCTGTTAAAGAGGAAAAAGCAGCTGATCCTACCTCAGCAGAAGTTCAGCCTGCAATCCCTTCCAAAGAAGAATTTAGGAAGAATTATCCATTCTTTAGAGGTCCGGATGGCGATGGCATCAGTTATAAAATGAATGTGCCTGAAAAGTGGGACATGGCTAGTGGTGACCAGGTTCTTTGGAAAGTGAAAGTGCCAAAGCATGGCTATAACTCGCCAATTGTCTGGGGTGATCAATTATTTGTTTCCGGGGCTGACCAAGAGGCTCGGGAAGTGTACTGTTATCATGCGACCTCGGGTGATTTGCTATGGACAGCACAAGCCAATCAGATTCAGGGATCACCAGCAAAAATGCCTAAGGTAACAGAAGATACCGGTCTGGCTGCACCAACCATGGCAACCAATGGGCAGGCAGTATTTGCCTTGTTCGGAACAGGCGATCTGTTGGCAACAGATATGAATGGAAAACGAGTCTGGGCTAAGAATTTGGGAGTTCCCGATAATCATTATGGTCATTCTTCATCCCTGATCATTTTTAAAGATAAGCTTATTGTGCAATATGACACCAACCGTGGCTCCAAAGTGATGGCCCTGTCAACAGTTGATGGCTCCACTCAATGGGAAACCACACGCAAGGTGAATATTTCATGGGCATCTCCGGTTTTGGCCGATGTTGAAGGAAAACCTCAATTGATCTTGACTGCAGACCCATTGGTGGCTGGTTACGATCCGGAGACAGGAAAGGAATTGTGGACAGTAGATTGCATGATGGGAGAAGTTGGGCCTTCGGTAGGATATACTAATGGCGTTGTTTATGCGGCCAATGAGTATGCTATTCTGGCGGCGATAAAGATAGGAGCAACTGCTGAGGTGATTTGGGAAGAGAGTGAGTACCTTCCCGAGGTGGCCAGCCCTTTGGCGGTGGATGGCTTTTTGCTGATTGCAACCAGCTATGGCGTGGTGGCTTGTTACAATGCCACAGACGGAACCAAGTATTGGGAGCAGGAATATGCCGATGGCATTTATGCTTCTCCGGTATATGCCGAAGGGAAAGTGTATGTGATGGACATGGGAGGAAATTTGCATGTGATCCGTTTAGGGAAAGAATTTGAGTTAGTTGCTGAATCTGCTCTTGGCGAGAAAGCTGTTTGTGCTCCCGTGTTTGCCAATGGCAGAATGTATCTTCGAGGATTCGATCAACTTTATTGTATTGGAAAATGAGCATGATGACAGACGATGTACAACATATAATTTCGAAGGTTGATGAGATTGTCCGGGAAAAGGGAAATACCAAGCGGGCATTGATTCCTATTCTTCAGGCTATTCAAAATACATTTAACTATTTACCCGAAGAAGCTTTGCGACGGGTGTGTGAGACCACTTCAATTACGCCTGAGAACATAACAGGTGTTGCCAGCTTTTACTCACAATTTCGAATGCAGCCTGCTGGTCGTCATATGATTAAGGTTTGCGTGGGAACAGCTTGCCATGTGAAAGGAGCCATGCAGGTTTACGATGCCTTTAAGCGTCATTTTAAACTAAAAGAAGGTGAAGAAACAGATGCTTCGGGAAGCTATACCTTGGAGAAGGTGTCTTGCCTCGGCTGTTGTACATTGGCTCCCGTTGTTCAGGTTGATGATGTAACTTATGGGCATGTGACGACGGATAAAGTTGACTCGGTTATTCAGGATTTTGAAAGCCAGGTTGGTAAGGTGGGAGATAAGCGAAAGTTCCGTCATGCTGATGGTCGTGAGTTTCAGGGCGAAATTAGGATTGGTCTGGGATCTTGCTGTGTGGCGAGTGGTAGCGAGGAAGTCAAGAAAGAGGTTGAACGAGCAATTGATGGAACAGGCATTAACCTGCACCTGAAGAATGTGGGCTGCGTGGGGATGTGTCACCAAGTGCCCTTGGTTGAAGTGGTGGATGAGCAAGCACAGCATAAATTGTATGCACGTGTAAAACCGAATGAAATACCGGATATTATTCATGCCCATTTTAAGCCCAAAGGGTTGGTTGGGAAACTCAAAGCCAAAGCTTACGATTGGTTGGAGAAAATGCAAACCGATGAAGTTTGGGAGGGAGTGGATCGCTATGCTATTGATGTGCGGGAGGAGATGGTGTCCAGCTTTTTGGATCGGCAGCTTCCGATCGCCACGGAGCATCGGGGTGTCATAAATCCACTGGACATGGATGAATACAAACGCTTTGGTGGATTTGACGCTTTGAAGCAAGTGTTGCAAATGGAGCCCAGCGAGGTGATTCAAACAGTAAAAGAAAGTGGCCTTCGTGGACGAGGTGGTGCCGGCTTTTTAACGGGACTGAAGTGGAAATTCGTAGCTCGGGAAAAAGGCGAAAAGAAATATTTGATTTGCAATGGCGATGAAGGAGATCCGGGGGCATTTATGGATCGGATGTTACTGGAATCGTACCCTTACCGAGTGATTGAGGGGATGCTTATTGCCGCTAAGGCCGTGCAGGCAACAGATGGTTATTTTTACATTCGGGCTGAATATCCGCTGGCGGTAACCCGCATTCGTCAGGCTTTGATGAATTGCCGCGAGCAAAATTTGTTGGGTGCGAACATTCTGGGTTCAGATTTCAATTTCGATATTCAAATTTATGAGGGGGCTGGTGCTTTTGTTTGTGGCGAAGAAACTGCGCTGATGGCTTCCATTGAGGGAAATCGGGGATTCCCAACGATCCGTCCACCTTTCCCGGCACAGCGCGGGTTGTGGGGACAGCCGACCTTGATCAATAACACCGAAACATTTGCGCAAGTTTCATACATCATCCGGAGAGGGAAAGAACATTTTGCAGGAATTGGAACGGAGCAGTCCAAAGGAACGAAAGTATTTTCCTTGGCGGGCAAAGTCAATCGGGGAGGGTTGATTGAGGTTCCCATGGGAATTACTATCCGTCAAATTGTTGAGGAAATTGGTGGTGGTGTTCAAAATGGGAAGAAATTTAAAGCGGTTCAAGTGGGAGGGCCATCTGGCGGCTGTATTCCTGCTTCTTTGTACGATACGCCAATCGATTACCAATCGCTCATTGAAGTTGGTGCGATGATGGGATCCGGCGGCTTGGTGGTCTTGGATGAAGATGATTGCATGGTGGATATTGCCCGTTACTTTTTATCTTTTACCCAAGAAGAATCCTGCGGCAAATGCACATTCTGTCGAGTGGGAACAAAACGGATGCTGGACATCCTGAATAAAATTACTTCGGGAAAGGGAACTTTGCAGGATTTGGAGGAGTTAAAATATTTGGCTGAATGGACGAAAAAAGGTAGCTTGTGCAACCTGGGAAAATCAGCTCCCAACCCAATTATCACAACCTTGCAGTATTTTTACGATGAGTATGAAGCACACATTCATGGGCATTGTCCTGCGGGTAAGTGTACTGAAATGATTGCCTATTCGATTAATGACGAATGTATTGGCTGTACCAAATGCGCACAGAAATGTCCGGTGGAGGCCATTCGTTTTGAGCCTCATAAAAAACATGAGGTTATTGTTGATCGGTGTATAAAGTGTGACGCTTGCCGGCAGGTGTGTCCGGTTGATGCAGTAGAAATTATAAGTAATAAACAAGAATAAGAACAGGCTTAAAACTAATGACAAAAGGTACTGATCAAGTCTGAAAGGGGTGTAGCTGGGATAGTACAATGCTCAATTTTGTGCTTGTTTTCTAGGCTTTTTGGTCTTAGTTCTAAACTTTAACCAGATGAAACGAACATGAATTTTTATTCTTCAAAATCACAAACAAAAGGAACTAAACTTCATCGGGAGTTTTATCGAATACAAATGAAATAGACAACTTTAATGAGATGAAAAAAATTATTGTAATGATTATGGTGGTATTGTCAGGAACAAGTTTTGGAGCAACCACTTCTTTAGATAGCCTCAAGTATGTTAATGCAGATGAATTTCCCTTGTTGGGAAAAGGGTTTGAAGACACGCAAGCTCGGTACCAACGTTTACCTGCTGGTTTAGAGGGCGTGACACGCCCTTCGGTGTGGTCTTTGTTACAAAATTGTAGCGGATTGGCCATTCGTTTTCGAACAAATTCAACAGCAATTGCCGCCAATTGGGAAGTTACTGGTGATGTGGTCATGAATCACTTTACCATGACCGGAATCAAAGGGCTTGATTTGTATTGCCTAAAAGATGGGAAATGGCAGTTTGTAAACTCGGGACGTCCAACGGGAAAGGCAACAAAGACAATGATCATCAGGAATATGACCGGAGAGATGCAAGAATACATGCTTTATCTTCCGCTTTATGATGGGCTGAAAAGCCTGGAAATTGGTATTGAGCCAACGGCTGCAATTGAGCAGCCTCAAGTTGATTCACCTAAAAAAGGCAAGCCGGTGGTTTTTTATGGAACCAGCATTACACAAGGTGGTTGTGCCACGCGAGCAGGAATGTCTTACCCAAATTTGCTTTCCAGAATGTTGGATAAAGAAATCATCAACTTGGGATTTAGTGGAAATGGACAGTTGGATTTGGAAGTGGCTGAAGCAATGGCAGGAATTGATGCTTCTTGTTTTGTCATCGATTGTTTGCCCAATGTGAACGTTGCTCAAATGAACGAAAAGTACGCCAAGTTCATCGATCTGGTTCGCGAAAAGAACCCTGATACACCAATTTTACTGGTCGAAACCATTCTTTTTCCGCATATGTATTTTGATCAATCAGTTTATCAGCTGCTGAAGGATAAGAATGAGACCTTGGAACGCATTTACAAAGAGCAGAAAGCAAAAGGTGATGATTTGATCTTTTATCAGGAGAGTGACAAATTGATTGGACCCGATCAGGAAGCTACGGTTGATGGCGTGCACCTAACAGACTTGGGCTTTGTTCGGATGGCAGAAAATCTCTATCCGGTTATTAGTACGCTTATCCGTTAAGGAAATATTTTTTGGACGATCAACTGACCCGCTATGGTTAAACTAAGAATCAATAACCAACCCATTGAAGTAGCCGAAGGAACGACTTTGTTGGAAGCTGCCCGACAATTGCAAATTGCAATTCCTACCATGTGTCATATGGAAGGATCGGGGCATTTTACATCCTGCATGGTGTGTTTGGTCAAGGATGTTTCCAATGGGCGGTTGATGGCTTCCTGCTCCATGCCAGCCATGGAAGGAATGGAAATTATTACGGATGATGAGGAGTGTCGCGAATCACGAAAAGCATCGCTTGAGTTGCTTTTGAGTGAGCATGTTGGTGATTGCGAAGCTCCCTGTCAGTTGGTTTGTCCTGCTCATATGAATATCCCGCTGATGAATCGGCTGATTGCAGCGGGAGATTTTCAAAAAGCTATTGAGGTTGTCAAGCGTGACATTGCTCTTCCTGCAATTTTGGGGCGGATCTGCCCGGCTCCATGCGAAGCTGGCTGTCGGCGAAAATCAATTGATGGTGCTGTCTCAATTTGTTTGTTGAAGGGCTTTGCAGCAGATGAGGAGTTGGAACAGGATTTTGTTCCTGCGACACCAAAGGCGCCTTCGGGCAAGAAAGTAGCGATTGTGGGAGCCGGACCCGCAGGTTTGGCTGCTGCCTTTTACCTGAATCGCTTTGGACACCAGACCGTAATTTTCGACAAAAACGGAGAGGCTGGTGGTGAACTGCTTCATTTGGATGAAGCACTTTTGCCGGCAACCATTCGAAAAAAAGAAATCGATCGGTTCATTAAGGCAGGTGTTGCCCTTCAGTTAAACAAAGAGGTCGATGCTGCTTTGTTTGAGCAGTTAAAAGCAGATTATGATGCAGTTGTTTTGGCCGTTGGCGCTCAAGCATTGGATTGGACACAGCTGGGCTTGACCACGTCGAAAACGGGAATTGAGGTTGATAAGTCAGCTTATCAGACTTCAGCAGAACATGTCTTTGCAATAGGGAATGCACTTCGTCCGTCGAAGCTGGCTGTTCGGTCGGTTGGACAAGGCAAGGAGCTGGCTTTTATTTTGAATGAGTACTTTGAAAAAGGAAAGGTCAGTGCTTATCCGGAGCGTTTCAACTCAAAGTTTGGCAAGTTTCAGGAGAATGAAATTCAGGAGTATTTGAAGGAATCTGTTGAGTTGGAACGGCAGGAGGCAGGCAGAGGAAAAGCTGTTGGTTTTACGCGCGATGAAGCGGTGGCCGAAGCTAAGCGCTGCCTGCATTGTGACTGTCGGAACCCTGAAAGTTGCCAATTACGAAACCTTGCCAATGATTTTGGTGCAGTCCAGAAGCGTTTTCAATACAGTGAGCGCTTGCCTGTTCGAAAGGAATTTGCGCCGCAGGGAATTGTGTATGAAGCGGCGAAATGCATTAAGTGCGGCATTTGTGTTCGATTGACACAACAGCATCAGGAAGAGTTTGGCTTTTCGTTCATTGGGCGTGGATTTGATGTGAAAGTGGGAGTTCCGTTTTCTGAGTCGGTTGAAAAAGCATTGACCAAAACTGCCTTGCTGGTTGCGGAACATTGTCCGACCGGAGCACTCTCGAAAACTGAGATAGAAGAACAATTATAGAAAATGACACGATTTACTTTAGTTCTCATTTTAAATTTGTTGGTGGTTGCAGCAGTTGCTCAGCCTGCCTGGTCTATATTTCGGGGCAACCAGCAACTTACCGCTTCAGTTGACGCAAGGCTTCCGCAGCAACTGCAGCTGCTGGCTTCATTTCAAACGGAAGACGATATTAAAGCGTCGCCTGTTGTTCTTGGGGGCATTATTTATTGCGGCTCTACCGATGGCTTTTTCTATGCGTTCGATCTAAACGGGCAATTGAAGTGGAAGTTTGATGCCGGGAATTCAATCGAAGCTCCGGCAATCCTGCTGGATGGTAAGGTTATTTTTGGTTCACTTGACGGATGGTTGTTTTGCCTGAATGAAGCGGATGGCAAGGTGGTATGGAAGTATAAAACCGATAATCAGATCATCGGTTCTGCAAACTGGTACAAGCATGGCGAGCAGTCCATTCTTGCAGTTGGTAGCTACGATTATTATTTGCACGGAGTTAATTTGGCTGATGGTGCTCGTCGTTGGAAATATGAGTCTGATAATTTCATTAACGGAGCTCCGGGATTGTATAAAAATGCCGTTGTTTTTGGAGGATGTGATGGCTTTTTACATCTGGTCAGCCTGCAAACAGGCAAGCTGGTTCGGAAAATTGAATTGGCAACTTATGTGGCTTCATCGCCTGCTATTGTTGGGCAAGAGGCTTATATTGGTGATTATGAAGGGCGTTTCTTTGCCGTTAATTTGGAGCAGGGAAAGGTTCGATGGACTTACGATAATCCCGATAAAAACCTGGCTTTCATTGCGTCGCCTGCTGTTGCTGACGATTTTATTGTATTGGGCAATGAAGACAGGCAACTCTATTGTTTCAACCGACAAACAGGTGATTTAGCATGGACTAAACGTTTGTCAAATAGGGTAAATGCCTCCTCGGTAATTGTTGGTGACAAAGTGGTTACAGCAACCATGGATGGCTTGCTGTACGTACATTGCTTAGAGACAGGAGAGGAACTGTCGACTTATGAAATAGGCGGACAAATTGTGAGTTCGCCGGCCGTCTATGATGGAAAGATAATCATTGGAGCCAATGATGGCCGGATATATATCTTGGGGAAGAAGGTTTTGTAGGAAAGTGGAATCACGAGTTCTACGATGCTTTTAAAAAACAATTAATTTAATCGTATGAAAATCGCTCATGTCATACCAGGATCAGGAGGCAGTTTCTACTGCGGTAATTGTTTGCGCGACAGTAAATCCATGAGGGCTTTACAGGCTTTGGGACAAGAAGTGGTAAAAGTCCCCTTGTACCTTCCGCTGTTTGAAGATGGCCATGATTTGAATGAGGTCCCGGTGTTCTATGGCGCTGTTGATATTTATCTGAAACAGCGTTTCCCGGTGTTTCGGCATATGCCAGCTTTCGTCGATAAAATGCTAAATTCCAAGTCGGTCTTACACCTGGCAGCCCAGAATGCCGGATCAACACGCGCCAAGGGCTTGGAAGAAATGACTGTTTCCATGTTGCTGGGAGAAGAAGGATTGCAGCAAGATGAGCTGGAGCGTTTGGTTGCCTGGTTGCGTGATGAGGCTCGTCCGGATGTTGTGCATTTGTCAAATGCACTGTTGCTTGGCTTGGCCAGGCGAATTAAGCAGGAAATGAATATTCCGGTTGTTTGCTCTTTGCAGGATGAGGATGTTTGGGTAGATGTAATGAGTGATCAGCACCGAGAGGAAGTTTGGCAGTTGATGACGGAGCGTGGGCATGAAGTTGATGCTTTTGTGGCTGTTAGCGATTTCTATGCCACAGTGATGCGTAAACGCATGCAAATACGACCAGAGCAGCTTTTTATCAATCACATTGGGGTGGATGCTTCAGATTATTCGGTGCGCCCAGTTGATCAAAAAGAACCGATGATTGGCTATATCTCTCGCATGTGTGAAGAAAATGGCTTGGGAGTGTTGATTGATGCATTTGTCGAACTGAAAAAAGAGACTCGGTTTGATGTGGTGAAATTGAAAATCACAGGAGGAAAAACCAATGATGATACCGATTTTATTCGCCATCAAAAGAAAAAACTGGTAAGCGCCGGAATTGAATCTGATGTTTTGTGGGTTGAGGAGTTTGAAGGACCGAGCCGGCAGGAATTCTTTGATTCAGTTGCTTTGCTGACTGTCCCTGTGCTGAAGGGAGAAGCATTTGGTTTATATTTATTGGAGGCTTTGGCTTCCGGTATTCCAATTGTTCAGCCTGCTTTGGGGGCATTCCCCGAAATCATTGATTTATCAGAAGGAGGAATGACATATCAAGACAATACCTCGGAGTGTTTGGCAAACACGTGGAAAAGTATCATTCTGGATAAAGAAAAATTGGCCGCTTACAGCGCGAAAGGCCTTGAAGGGGTGAGGACCCATTTTGATGTTCGGCAGCAAGCAGAAAAATTGGTTGATATTTATGCGCGTACCGTAAAAAGTTCAATAGTTCGTTGATGTTTCGTGTTTTGAAGGTCTGAGGAGTCTTCGTGAAATGCTCTACATTAATGTAGAATCAATGTCTGAGAGTCGATATCAGAAAATCTAATGATCTATTGAAAAGGTGCTTGGGATAAAATAAAAAACAAAAAAAGAATGCTTGAAGTAAAATCACTAACCAAAAGCTTTAGTTCCGGAGCAGACAGCCGGAGGACTATTCTGGATGAATTAAATCTAAAGGTGGAAGCAGGAGAACGAATTGCCATTGTTGGACCTTCCGGTTCAGGAAAAACGACCCTATTGAATATGTTGGGAGCACTTGATCGTCCGGACCATGGAGACGTGTTGTTGGATGGAGATTCGGTTTTTAGCAAAGATGACCGGCAACTGGCTCATTTTCGGAATCAATCCATCGGCTTTGTATTTCAAATGCATCATTTGTTGCCACAGCTAAACCTGTTTGAAAATATTTTGCTGCCTGTGCTTGCTCAGCAGGCGGAAGTTGATTCTTCAACCCGCGGACGAGCATTGGAACTGACCCGAAAATTGGGTATTGATCACCTGCTAAAGCAAAAGCCGGGGCAACTATCCGGAGGCGAATGTCAGCGAACAGCAGTGGCTCGGGCTTTAATCAATCAGCCTAAAATAGTCCTTGCCGATGAGCCAACGGGAGCCCTTGATCAGGCGTCTTCAAATCAGTTGGCCGATTTACTTCTTCAGTTGAATCAAGAGGAACAGACTTGTTTGATTGTTGTGACCCATTCAATGGAGCTGGCATCGAAAATGGATAAGATTTACCGATTGGAGAATGGGAAATTGAAACAACTTCAAACGCTTTCAAACAATCTCAAACTTTCTTAAACAACCTGAAACTTCATACTAAGCACAAATGAATGAAACTCCAAGGCAAGGAAAATTGACACGCAGGCTAAGGATTAAATAGCTTATTTTGTCTCGTGTCTTGATTCTAATGTCTTGGTTCTAATTTTAAACGAATGAAAGGATTGAGTTACGCCATAAAGTCATTGCTTCATTATTGGAAATTGAATTTGACCATTGTATTGGGAGTGGCATTAAGCACAGCCATTCTGGTTGGGGCATTTGTTATTGGCGATTCGGTATCCTACAGTTTGAAGCAAATCACCTTACAGCGTCTGGGAAAAACAACTTGGGTTGTGTCGGGAGGAGAACGTTTATTCCGAGAGGAATTAGCCCAGGCAATTGCGAATCCGGAAATGAAAACGGCTTCATTATTATTTGCCAATGGAATGGCTGTTCTGAACGGTGGTGATGCTCGGGTCGGGCAATTGCAGGTTTGGGGAGTTAATGATGATTTTAACCGCTTTGCGAAAACGGATAGCTTATTTTCACTGACTGGTAATGAGGTGGTTGTTAATGAACAGTTAGCAGGAATGCTGGGAGTGAAAATTGGTGATGAGTTTTTGCTGCGTGTTAACAAGCTAAGTGCCTTTCCAGCGAATACGCCTTTTGTTTCGGCCGATGAATCTTCGGTCGCCTTTCGGGTGAAGCTAAAGGGAATTGCAGGACGTGAAGCAACAGGAAACCTTAACCTACAAGCGATTCAATCTGTTCCGAAAAATATTTTTATAGGCAATGATTTTTTGTGTCGTCAAATGCAACTAGAGCATCGAGCTAATGTGCTATTGGTTGGGGGAGAGGAAATAACCCGAGGGCAATTAGCGGATCGGCTTACAGCCAGTTGGACCGTTGAGGACCTGAATTTGATTGTTCGCGAAAATCAGGAGTTGGGATATACTGAACTGATTTCGGATCGGGTATTTATTGATCCTGCCATTGCATCTTCACTGTTAAAAGAGGAGTCGGGAAGTTATCCTGTGTTCTCTTATTTCGTTAATGAATTTGAGTGCAGACAAAAGCTTACACCTTATTCGTTTGTTGCAGGACTGCCCAAGTCAATGAAAGCAATTCCTACGGATGGGCTTATTTTAAACGAATGGCTTTCGGAGGATTTGCAAGCTCAACTTGGCGATACCATTACGCTACGTTATTTTGAAGTGGGGCCTTTACGTCAGTTGATCGAACAAGAGATTGATTTGCAGGTTGCTGAAGTTGTTCCGATGGCGGGCATTTATGGCGATGTAAATCTTATGCCGGATATTGCTGGTTTGTCGGATGCCGGGCATTGTAGCGATTGGGAAACAGGTGTACCGGTTGACTTGGCCTCTATTCGGCCAAAAGATGAGGTTTACTGGAATGACTATAAGGGAACCCCAAAAGCTTTTGTTAGCTATGAAACGGCAAAAAAACTGTGGCAAAATCGTTTTGGTGAGGCTACAGCTATTCGCGTGGATGGAGCTAATCGCAAAGGTTTTGAGCAAGTTTTACTAAATACATTGAGTCCGGAAAGCGTTGGCTTTGAACTTAAGAATGCCAGGGAAGATGGTTTGCAGGCAGCAGGACAAGGAGTCGATTTTGGAGGTTTGTTTATTGGCTTAAGCTTTTTTGTGCTGATTGCCGCTTTGCTTTTGGCCTACCTGATGTTTCAATTGTATTTGGGATTTCGACGCCTGGAAATTGGCACGTTGCATGCGCTTGGTTTTTCTGCTGTCCGAATTCAAAAGTTGTTTTTTGTTGAGCTGGTTTTGATTGTTGCCTTTGGCACTTTGCTTGGAATTCCGCTTGGTCTGGCTTACAACAATTTGATCATGGAAGCCATCAATACAATCTGGCGGGATATTGTTCGAACTTCAATTCTGGATATTTACATTACACCAGCTGCAATCATTCAAGCTGTGGGGGCTGTGATTTTTATTAGCCTGTTGAGTGGTTGGTTGATCCTGAAAAAGTATGCACGTGAAACCGTTGTGCTTATGCAGCAAGGGGCAAGAAGAAAACAACGATCAGGAAAGCTGTCGCTCTGGTTGGGACTTTCGCTGGTTGTCGGTTCTTTGGCTCTGATGCTGAGTCAGGGAGTTGGAGAAGAGCTTAATGCTGAAGTATTCTTCATGAGTGGGTTTGGTTTAATGCCTGGCTTGATTCTTCTGGTTGATTTTTACTTTCGCAAGCAGGGCAATAAAAGCCAGGAGAACTTTGCTTTTTCAGCCTATGCCAAAAAATTGGTTCTGGGTGACCGGAAACGCAACATGTTGATTATTGGTTTTTTGACAGTGGGAGTGTTTTTAGTGCTTTCCACAGGCCTTAATCGTAAGGATCTAAGTCGGAATGCTGACAAAGCTTCTTCAGGAACCGGCGGATACACATTTTTTGCAGAAACCAGCTTCCCGGTTTTAGTTGATTTAAACTCCAAAGAAGGCCGATTTGAATTGGGATTGGAAGAATCAGCAGCTTCTTTTTTACAATTGCAGGCAGCGGTTGGTGATGATGCCAGCTGTTTAAATTTGAATCGTGTTAAACGCCCCCAGATTTTAGGAGTGGATCCCATGAAGTTAGATGATAGAGGTGCTTTTTCTTTTGTTACTAAAACCGATGAGGTTTCGGAGGAACATCCTTGGGAAAGCTTAAACAAGATTTTGGCGAATGGCCAGATTCCGGCCGTGGCTGATCAAACTGTGATTCAATGGGGACTGGGAAAAGCCATTGGCGATACCTTGGTGTATCAAAGCGAAACCGGAGAGCAACTTGTTTTAAAGCTGGTGGGCGGATTAGCGAACTCGGTCTTTCAGGGTAACCTGCTAATTGCTGATCAATATTTTTATTCAAATTTTCCATCTGTGAGCGGCTCACAGGTCTTTTTGATTGATGCGCCTGAAGTTGAGCGCGAGCCTTTGCAAAAGGCATTTAGAAACTATGGAATTGATTTGAGCTTGGCTAAAGATCAGCTGCTCCTTTTTTATCAAATCGAGAATACCTATCTGAATATTTTTCTGATGCTTGGCGCATTGGGCCTACTCATTGGAACGCTTGGCTTGGGCATTGTTATTTTCCGCCGAATCTATGAGAGCCGGACTGAATATGCCTTGTTACTTGCCCTTGGTTACCGGAAGCAGCAAGTGCGTAGAATGGTTTTAAAAGGGAACATGCAACTTGTTGGCATTGCTTTGCTTTTAGGTTTAATTCCAGCCGTATTGTCCGCTTTGCCGGCCTTGAAATCTTCCTTGTATACAGGTTTGATTATTTGGGCAATGGTCATTGTTGGCTTGGTTTTGCTTAGTGCCTGGCTTTGGGTTTTTCTTGCCAATCGAATGGTTTTTCGCGGTAAACTGATCGAAACTTTACGTAATGATTAAGGCTTCCGGGAGGTAAGGTGCTGAAATCGAGAATAAAAACCTATGAAGCAAGCTTGAGATGGCTTTTACTTGTTTTTCTTTGGCATTAAGAAACTTTAGCCAACGAATGATACAAAACAATAATGGGAACCACTCGGAATGAATAGCTCCCATTCACTACTGAACAACCGGAGTTGTTTTTCGTGTCAGGTTACTGTTATTTTGACTGGCTGATGTCTGATTCGGAAATCTGACGATTCAGCCCTTGGCTGTCTGGTTCTGTGTGTTACCACGTTCCCTTCTAGCTGTCCGTTCAACAAACCGTTAAGGATGTTTTCCCGGACGAAGTTTTTGATCGCTTTTGAGCAATTAGGGTCTTACGATCTTCCTTGCTTCAAATGTCGATGCAGTTTAGCTTGCGCTTCTTTCATCTCTTGTTTTCAGGTGGAATCTCTTCCGGTTGAAAACAGCCATCAATCATAAAACGACTTGGTAACCTGCCAGGGCAGGTCGTTTTTCGTTTTAATTAAGCTTTTAAAGAACTTGTCTTTGGTTGCTTAAACTTCGGCTCTTTTTGATGTGCAAACCCGGAGGTTTGATTGATTCGACGCTGGTTCAACTAAGTACTTTTGTCTCTTCCACATCTTTGGAGCAGTCTTTTATCGCTCACCTGATACAATCAAAATTAGCATATCAAAGGCATATAAGTCAATAGTTTTTAGGGTTTTAAATTCACTTTGAATTCACGGGAGATATCAACAAATGTTAGTAAGCTTTGGATGCCTTATTAGGTCTACTTTCTAGAGGTTTATTTATTGAAAATCAGTGTAGTTATTAACAGTTTTAGGAAGGTCGTTTTATTAGATATTGACAAAACGAGGCGGATGGAAATGAAAAATGCCCTCGAAAAGAGAGCATTTTTTTTATTGTAACTATTTGATTGTGATTAACAAGGTCCTTCTTTTTCTCCTGCTTTTTCGTGGTACCATTTCAATGGGAATGATGATGGACGCTCGATTGGTAGTCCGTACAAACGATCCATAACCAAGCTGGCCAATACGCCAAGGGCACGTGAAACACCAAAAAGAACGGTGTAGAATGAGTGCTCTTTGACTCCATAGTAGTACAATAATGATCCGGAGTAAGCGTCAACATTTGGCCAAGGATTCTTCACTTTGCCGGTTGCTTCTAAGATTGGAGGAACTACGCGGTGAAGGGTATTAACAATATTAATCAGTTTGTCATCCTTGATGTATTTCTTGGCAAATTCTTGCTGAGCTGTAAATCGTGGATCCGTTTGACGCAGAACCGCATGCCCGTATCCAGGAATGACACGTCCTTCACTCAAGGTTTTCTTGGTGTAGGCAACGATGTCTTCTTCGCTAGGATTATCATTATCCAGCTCCTGAATCATATCAAAAATCCAGTTAATAACCTCTTGGTTGGCATAACCATGCAAAGGACCAGCTAATCCGAGCATACCTGCAGCGTAAGCATAATAAGGGTTGCTTAATGCAGAACCCACCAGGTGAGTGGTATGTGCTGAAACATTTCCCCCTTCGTGGTCGGCATGGACAACCATGTAAAGACGCAACAAGCGTTTTACTTCTTCAGTATCGTGCCCCATCATGTGTGCTAAGTTTCCAGCCCAGTCAAGTCTTGGGTCTGGTTCAATATGATGGTTGTTATGGAAATTCCGGCGGTAAATATAAGCTGCAATGCGTGGAAGGCGTGCAATCAAGTTCATAACATCTTCGTAGGTGGTATCCCAGTAGTGTTTTTTATGAACGCCAGCGCGGTAGGCCTTTTGAAAGATAGAGTCGGTGGCCATACTCAGAATTGCAGCACTGAATTGAGTCATTGGACGCGATGTCAATGGAAGTGAATCGATGACATCAAAGACATGTTGAGGGACGTAAGCTCTTGTAGCCCAGTCTTTGCTGATATTCAGGACGTCGTCGCGGTCAGGAATTTCGCCAATAAGCATCAGATAAAACAGGCCTTCAGGAAGGGGTTCTCCCTCCGGGTTAAGGCGGGGGAGCTTTTCGCGCAACTCAGGAATGGTGTAGCCACGAAAGCGAATTCCTGTGTTTGGGTCCAACTTAGAGGTATCCGTAATCAAACTGGGGACTCCCTTCATTCCGGTCATCACTTGCCCAATTGTTACGTTCGCAATTACTTTATCACCATGCTCATTCTTGAGCTTCTGGTACTCGTTAATGCATTTGCTTGCTTTTTGGTAAAACTTGTTCTTAATGTACTCCATCTTTTGATCGTATTTAAGTTTTGATTTTTCTTATAAGTTAGTGAATATTTCTAATTATTTCATCAGCAAACTCAGTAGTTGATAGGAGCGTAGAGCTCTCCATCATGGCATGCAAATCTGAGGTCACCCTGCGCTTAGCAAATGTATGCTCCATCGCATCAAACACGTGCTCGGCTGCTTCATGCCAGCCCAGGTATTCCAACATCATAACACCAGAGAGGATTAGAGAACTGGGATTGGCTTTTCCTGTGCCTGCAATGTTGGGAGCTGTTCCATGAGTTGCTTCAAAAATGGCGAATCCACTTTGATAGTTAATATTCGCACCTGGAGAAATTCCAATTCCTCCAACCATAGCGGCCAATTGATCTGATACATAGTCACCATTCAAATTCATGGTTGCAATAACCGAATGATCATAAGGATGCAATAAGCTATCCTGTAAGAATGCATCGGTAATGACATCTTTGACAATGACTTTGTCCTCCTTCTTGGCTTGTTCCAATGCTTTTTGGGCATCTAGCTGACCTTTTTCTGATTCGATTTGCTGATACTGACGCCAGGTAAAAACCTGATTGGCAAATTCTGTTTCAGCTAAATCATATCCCCAATTTTTAAAGGCTCCTTCTGTAAATTTCATGATGTTGCCTTTGTGTACCAAGGTCACAGAAGGAAGTCTTCGGTCAATGGCATATTGAATGGCTGCGCGGATTAGTCGCTCTGAACCATCTTTGGAAATTGGTTTTACGCCAAATGAAGAGTTTTCAGGAAAACGAATTTGAGTGGTAATACCCATTTCATTGACCAAAAAGTCAAGGAATTTTTCTGTTTTTTCTTCTCCAGATTGAAACTCAATACCTGCGTAAATATCTTCCGTATTTTCACGGAAAATGTGCATGTCAACCATTGATGGGTAACGAATGGGAGAGGGAACGCCTTTGAACCAGCGCACGGGGCGCAAACAGACATATAAATCAAGCGTTTGTCGCAAGGCAACATTCAAGGAGCGAATTCCTCCTCCAACGGGAGTTTCCAGCGGTCCTTTAATTCCAACCAGGTACTCTCGAAAGGCTTCGAGCGTTTTTTCCGGAAGGTACTCGCCAGTACTGTTAAAAGCTTTTCCTCCGGCCAGAACCTCTTTCCATTCTAACTTACGTTTTGAGCCATATGCTTTGGCAACAGCTGCATCTAAAACTTTTTGGGAGGCAGTTGTGATGTCTTTCCCAATCCCATCGCCTTCGATAAAAGGGATGATGGGCTGATCGGGAACCTTAAGAATATCATTCTCTAGTGTTATCTTCTCTCCCATATTTAGTTCATTGTTAAACGATTTTTCAAGTTATTATCAATCGCACTCAGAAATTCTTCTGTAGTCAGATAGTGCTCTTCCTTTAGCTCTTTTCCGTGAATGATTAAAGCTAAATCTTTCGTCATTTTTCCACTCTCAACGGTTTCGATGCATATGTGCTCCAAGGTATGAGCAAAGTCAATCAGTGCTTGATTGTCATCGAGTTTTCCCCGGAATGCCAATCCTCTGGTCCATGCAAAAATGGAGGCAATGGGATTGGTTGAGGTTGGTTTTCCGTTTTGGTGCTGACGGAAGTGGCGTGTAACCGTTCCGTGGGCAGCTTCAGCTTCCATGGTTTTTCCATCAGGAGTAACCAGGGTTGAAGTCATCAAGCCCAGTGAGCCAAAACCTTGAGCAACCGTGTCAGATTGAACATCACCGTCGTAATTTTTACAAGCCCAAACAAATCCACCTTCCCATTTCATGGCTGCAGCTACCATATCATCAATCAATCGGTGTTCGTAGGTAATTCCAGCAGCTTCAAATTTCTCTTTGAATTCTTCGTTGTAAACCTTCTCAAAAAGATCTTTGAAACGGCCATCATATTTTTTTAAGATTGTGTTTTTGGTTGACATGTATAACGGCCAGCCTTTATCCAAGGCTTGATTCATACAGGCTCTTGCAAAACCAATAATGGATTCGTCCGTGTTGTACATGGCCATGGCAAGCCCATCTCCTTCAAAATCATAAACATCGTATGATTGTACTTCTCCGCCATCTTCAGGTGTAAAGGTGATCGTCAGCTTTCCCTTTCCTTTGGTTAGGAAATCGGTTGCCCGGTATTGATCACCAAAGGCATGACGGCCAATACAGATGGGTTTTTTCCATCCGGGTACCAAGCGGGGAATGTTATTAATGATGATAGGCTCACGGAATACGGTTCCTCCTAGAATATTCCGAATGGTTCCGTTGGGCGATCTCCACATCTTTTTTAAGTCGAATTCGGTAACACGAGCTTCATCGGGGGTGATAGTCGCACATTTGATGCCAACGCCATATTTTTGGATGGCATGAGCTGCATCTACTGTGATCTGATCATCTGTTTCGTCTCGCTTTTCCATACCAAGATCATAATACTTGATATCGAGGTCAAGGTAAGGGAAAATCAGTTTTTCTTTAATAAATGACCAAATAACCCGGGTCATTTCATCTCCGTCCAGCTCTACGACTGGATTTGCTACTTTGATTTTTTCCATTTTCGGGTGCCTAAATTTGTATTAGTTATTTTGTTGTTTGATTAAATTCAATGCTGAGCCGGCTTTGAACCAGGCAATTTGCTGATCATTGTATGAATGATTTAGCTGAATTGTTTCTTTTGATCCGTCTGCATGACCGACTTCCAACGTCAAGGATTTATCTGGAGCAAATGCTTCAAGATCTACAAAATTGAAAGTATCATCCTCTTGGATTTTATCGTAATCAGCTTCATTGTCAAAAGTTAAAGCCAGCATTCCTTGCTTTTTCAGGTTGGTCTCATGAATCCGGGCAAAAGACTTAACGATGACTGCTTTCACTCCAAGATGTCGAGGTTCCATAGCGGCGTGCTCGCGTGAGGAGCCTTCTCCGTAGTTGTGGTCACCAACAACTACCGTTGGAACATTGGCAGCTTTATAAGCCCGTTGTACTTTCGGAACTTCATCATATTCCCCTGTCAGTTGGCTCTTAACGTCGTTTGTTTTGCCGTTGAAGGCATTGACGGCACCAATCAGCATGTTGTTGGAGATGTTGTCCAGATGGCCTCTAAAACGTAACCAAGGTCCGGCCATTGAAATGTGGTCAGTGGTACATTTTCCTTGCGCTTTAATCAGCAAGCGGGCTCCTGTTAAGTTTTTGCCATCCCATGGCTCAAAAGCTGATAAAAGCTGCAACCGGTTTGAGTCTGGAGCAACAACAACTTGGACCGATGCTCCGTCTTGAGCTGGCGCTTGGTAACCGGCATCTTCTACGGCGAAACCTTTGCTTGGCAATTCTTCTCCTGTTGGTGGTTCCAGGCTAACTTCCTCTCCAGCTTCATTGATTAACTTGTCAGTCAGTGGGTTGAAAGTCAGGTCGCCAGCGATGGCCAGTGCTGTTACCAGCTCTGGAGATGCAACAAATGCGTGTGTATTTGGGTTGCCATCTGCTCGTTTTGAGAAGTTACGGTTGAACGAGTGGACGATGGTATTCTTTTCTTCTTTTTCAGCTCCTGCACGGTTCCACTGACCAATACATGGGCCGCAGGCATTGGCAAAAACGCTGGCTCCAATTTTGTCAAAAATTGAGATGAATCCATCGCGCTCAATGGTGTAGCGGACTTGCTCAGACCCAGGAGTAATGGTGAACTTGGCTTTTGTCTTGAGCTTTTTGTCCACTGCTTGTTGCGCCAATGAGGCTGCTCGTGAAATATCTTCGTAAGATGAGTTGGTGCAAGAACCAATCAGCCCAACTTCAATTTTAGTTGGCCAGCCGTTTTCTTTGGCTGCTTCAGCTACCTTTGAGATAGGAGTTGCCAGGTCTGGAGTGAATGGGCCATTCAGGTGTGGTTCCAGTTCATCTAAGTTGATTTCGATAAGTTGGTCGAAATACTTTTCAGGGTTTGCATAGACTTCTTCGTCAGCAGTCAGGTGCTCCTGAATGTTGTTGGCCAGGTCAGCCACTTCGGCTCTTCCGGTAGCGCGCAGGTAGCGTTCCATGGATTCGTCGTAACCAAAAGTAGAAGTGGTTGCGCCAACTTCGGCACCCATGTTGCAGATTGTTCCTTTTCCGGTGGCAGAAAGTGATTTGGCACCTTCTCCAAAATATTCGATAATGTACCCAGTTCCTCCTTTTACGGTAAGTAGGCCGGCAACTTTCAGAATAATGTCTTTAGGAGCTGTCCAACCACTAAGTTTTCCAGTTAGTTTAACACCAATCAATTTCGGGAATTTCAGTTCCCAAGGCATTCCGGCCATAACGTCAACGGCATCGGCGCCACCAACACCAATCGCGACCATGCCTAATCCTCCTGCATTTACGGTATGCGAGTCTGTTCCGATCATCATTCCACCTGGAAAGGCGTAATTCTCAAGAACAACCTGGTGGATGATTCCAGCTCCTGGTTTCCAAAAACCAATGCCATATTTGTTTGAAACTGATTCCAGAAAATTGAAAACTTCTTTATTCGTTTCGAGGGCAAATTTTAAGTCGGTACGTCCACCAACACTTGCTTGAATTAAGTGGTCGCAATGGACCGTGGACGGAACAGCAGTTTTTTCCTTCCCTGAATTCATAAACTGCAATAAGGCCATTTGGGCTGTTGCATCCTGCATGGCAACGCGATCAGGAGCAAAATCTACATAATCAACTCCTCGCTTGAAATCCTCTACTTTTTCAGGATTGAAAAGGTGAGAATACAGAATTTTTTCAGAAAGAGCGAGTGGCCTTTTTAATACTTTTCTGGCCTTTTCTATACGAGGGCCAAAATTCCCGTAGGTTTTTTTTATTAAATCTAAATCAAACATATTATGGTTTTTTAAACGATTGTTATTCGGGGGTAAAATATTTTCACCTTTCTTAACAAAAACAGGGCCTAAAGGTTTCCAGTAAAGGCCTTAAGATATCAAAAAAACAGCGATAAAATATGTAACTATTTAGATGTTTTATAGGTTAGCGATTAATTTAGAATTAATAAAAAGAAGGATATCTGTCAGGAAATCATTCTGAAATTAAGCTAATAATGATCCTTTTTTGAGTATGTGGCGTTGGAGGGGCCGAAAAAGGAGGGGAGTAGAAATAAAAAAACCACCGCAAAAAGCGATGGTTTTTATGCTGATAAAAATGTTTTTTTCTTAGGGCAAAAAGCTCAGAAGCGTGTCGCCACGCAAACCACGTCGAAGTGTTTCCAACGGAATTACTTCGGTATTGGAGATATTTCCGAGATTAACGTTTGGCCCTAATAACTTAATGAACCAAACTTGCTGGCTTTTTAAGGGGGCTTCCCATAAAATTTCAGCGGTATTGATCTCTTTTTTGATATCCATAATCAGGGTGCTGTTGGCCGAGCCATCTTCGTTGTAGATGCCCATGTTGCCGCTTTCGCGGGCTTCGGCAATTACTTTCCAGGCACCGGCTTCCAGTTCTGTTTTCATCCACGAAACCCATTCGGCATTGCTAATTTCTTTGCCTTTAAGTTTTGTTCCAACTTCAGAGAATATTTGGAAGTCTTTGGATAATTCCCGGATGTATTGGCATTTTTTATCGTGGTCGATGGGTAAGACGCCATCTGAAATTTCGGCTGTTTCAACTCCTGAATTCTCAATGAATCTGCGGTAGTCATCAAATTGGTTACGGGCAATAAAAGCTTCAAATAAGGTTCCACCAAAGTAGGGTTTAATTCCCGCTTCTTGGTAGCACTTAATTTTATCTTTTACATTGGGTGTTAATAGCCCGGTTCCAAAACCCAGTTTTACAAAGTCAGTATATTCTGAGGCAACTTCGCATAAATCTTCTGCTTGTCTGAGGCTTAAACCTTTGTCCATAACCATAGTCAAGCCTGATGAGCGCGGTCTTTCAGGTCGTTCAGGAATAAACGGTAAGTTGAAATTCATTATTAATATTTGGTTGATTGGTATTCTTTTATGAGTTGTTTGATGGATTCATTTTGTTGGGCTTTAGGATAGTAGTCAAACAGATCCCGGTAGCCATTGAAGTCGGCTTTTAATGCAATTTTTAAGTAATCAGTTGCCGAGTGTTCTTCATTGTTTTCAAGAAGATATGCCGTTAAACGGTAATTGATATCTGAATCACCTGCAATGATTTTTTGAGCTTTTTTCAGAATGTCAATAGATTTTTGAAGCATGCCTCGTTCGTATTGCATTTCTGCATAAGCAATCCATCCTTCCCGGTTATCCGGGTCAAGTGTTGTGGTCATGTCAAAAGCCGACTCCGCCTGATCGTACTGGTTAAGTTCATGGTTAATTTTTCCATACATTAACCAGAAATCCGGGTTTTCATCATCTAGCTTAATTGCTTTTTTAATGAGGATTTGGCTTTCTGAAAGCTGGTTTTCAATCCACATAATAAGCCCCGAACCATACCAGGCATTGGAGTTATTTTTATTCAGACGAATTGCTTTTCGGTAATAAACCAGCGCTTCATTGTACTGCTCCAGGTTTAAGTAACACTCTCCCATGTAGCAATACGCATCATCATTTTCTTGGTCTTTTTCAAGGTATTCCTGGTAGCATTTAATGGCTTCCTCATGCTGATTGTTGTTCGATAGAGCGTTGGCTTTATTGAACAAAGCTTGCACGAAGTCTTCATTGAGGGCTATCGAAAAATCGTAAGCTTCAATGGCTTTTTCATGTTTGCCGATGCGGTTGAAGGTAATTCCCAGGTTGTACCAAACAGAAGCGTTGAACGGGTCAATATCCAGGTACTTGTTGTAATAGTTGATGCTTTTGTCGTCCAAACCATCTTTATCACAATAGTAGGCTAATTCGTACAGGACTTGCTCATTTTTAGGGTTAATCTGGTGAGCTCGCTCCAAAAAGCTAACAGCTTTCTTGGTTTCTCCAGCCTGACCAAGCGTGATGCCAATATTGTAAAGCAATTCGTCCTCTTCGTCGTAGTTGTGGAAAATTGACTGTTCATAGGCTTCAATTGCTTCATCAACCATTCCAAGCATAATTAAGGCCGAGCCTTTGATCAGGTAGATGTCGGCATTGCTGTCTTCAATTTGTTCAATAACTCGAATAATATCCAGAGCTTCTTCAACTTTGCCATCGACTAAAAGTAATTGGGCTTTTTTAATTTGAAGTGCAATGGAAGACGGATGAAGCTCTAAGCCATTGTCAACAGCTATGTTGGCCATGCTTATTTTTCCTTCATCCAGAAAGTAGTCAACAATTCCTTCTATTTCAAAAACATCAAAATAGCTTGTTCGCTTGTCTTTCACCATCTGCTTGAAGCGCCTGACGGCTTCTCCAATTTCCTCACTGTCGTAAAAATCCCTTGAATCTTCTTCCATAGAATCCCAAAAATTGCAAATGCAAATTTAATAATACTTTTTAGAATTACTTAATCCGGCTGATGCTCTTTTCGTAATAAGTCGTTTACTGTTTTTACCGGATTGAAAGTCGTAATTGGAACTTCCACAAAAAGCGTGTTCCAATCAGCCATTGCTCCATTCCATAAGCCCGGTAATTCTTGGGCTTTTAGTTCCTTCCCGTCTTTGGATTTATAGGAAATAAACCCGGTTTGGGGATCTCTGTATGTTAAAAGATTATACTTTTCGCCTCGGTAGTTTTTTATGCCGCAAATCAGGTCAACCGGGTTGAAGTGGGTGGCTTGGCTGACAATGCTTTGCTGCTCTTTATTTTGAAGGTCAATTTGTGAACTTTCCACTACTTGAAGGGAAACTGAACCATCGCGATTCTTCGCCCAGAAAGGACCTCCGCCAGGTTCGCCCTCGTTTTTAACCATCCCACAAACTCGAATAGGACGGTTAAACTTTTCTTTTAGGTAGTGGTATAATTCTTCTTTTTCAGAATAATAGTGACTCGTTGGAGGTTTTACATTGAGGATGTTTTCAAGGAAACTACTTGCCTCGGCGTAAAATTTACTGTCAAGTGCGGTGTAATGTCGCTCATCGAGAATTTGCTGGTAACTGAAAATCCGTTTTTGGTAGTTCAGTAATAATCCAGCCAATGCTTTTTTATATTTGGTCGTGTCTTCTTTTAAATAGTCAGGTACGACGTTATCAATATTTTTGATAAAAATGAGGTCGGCATCCAAATCATTCAGGTTCTCAAGCAAAGCACCATGGCCTCCCGGGCGAAACAGCAAGCTGCTGTCTCCGTTTCGGAATGGTTGGTTGTTCATATCAACGGCAAGCGTATCGGTTGATGGCTTTTGCTGACTGAATTGAATGTCGTATTGTACTTCAAATGCTTGTTCGTACTTGGAACGGATCGCTTTTAAATGAGCTTCAAAAGCGTCCTGATGCTCCGGAGAAACGGTAAAGTGAATTTTTACTTGCCCTGCCTTGTCCTTGGCATATTGAGCACCTTCTGCGCAGTGTTCTTCAAAGGCGGTTCGGCAGTCGTCAGAATATTGATGAAAGGTCAGTAACCCTTTGGGAAGGCTCCCATAGTTCAACCCTTTTTCGGTTAGAACCAAATCGAGAACTTCCAAGGCTGAAAGTTGTTCAACAGGTTGGCTGGCCAACTTCTCAAACTCGGTGTAAAACGCAAATTTTTTCAGATTGTCAAAAAAGTAGTTGACAGATTTTTCCTGAAGCACCTTGGCTTCAGTTTCGCCTGACTCCAGCTTCGATTTCGCTGAGAAAAGGTCTTTAAACATCCGGCTGGCAGCGCCTGATGCAGGTACAAACTTGAGCAAAGAAATTCCGTGCTCTAATTTATGATTTAGAAAATCAATGAATTGATTGGCGTGTTCTTCGTTGAGTTGAATGATGCCTTTGCCGACAGTGGCAGCCTGGATTATCTCCATAAATGGAAATCCTTTTTCAAAGTTCTTGACTTGTTCTTTGACGGTGCTCAGGTCGCTTCCTCTCTCTTCGATGAAAACCAAATCTTCGGCATTAAACATAGACTGTTGGTTTTTTGAATTACTATAAAGTTAAACAATCACTAGTACAATTAGAACGCCCGAAAATGGCTTGGGTTTTTAAAGTTTTCAACATTTGTTGATAAGCACTTGCTTGTGATTTCATTTTCAGCTTGCTAGCTTGCCGCTCATTTTGTGCTTTTATATGAGGAAAAGGGGAGAAAGGCATTTGATTTTGCTCTTTTTTAATTGGAAATGATTTATTTTGCGCGATATTTTGGCTTATGACAGATCACATTTTCTCTTGGGGACACAGCAAACGCTACAATGATTTTTCCAGTTACTTTCGGAACAAGTTTAACGAACGAGTTCAAAAGGTATCGGTTGATGCTGGATTTACTTGCCCAAACCGAGATGGTGCTAAGGCTTGGAGTGGTTGTTCGTATTGCAATAACAAGACCTTTAAGCCGGATTATTGTCGTTTAGAGATCGGAATCTCGGAGCAGGTAAAAAAAGGAGTTGACTTTTTTGCCAAGAAGTATCAATCGATGAAGTTTCTGGCTTATTTTCAGGCATACTCTAATACTTATGCTTCGCTGGATGTGTTAAAAGCACGCTACGAAGAAGCATTGGCTCATCCAAAGATTATTGGCTTGGTGATTGGTACGCGTCCGGATTGTGTTGATGAAGCCATTTTGGACTACTTGGGGGAATTGGCCGAAAATCATTATGTCATGGTTGAGTATGGGGTGGAGTCGGTGCAGGATGAAACGCTGACACGAATTAACCGGGGGCATTTGTTTGAGACCTCGAGATGGGCGATTGAGCAGACGGCAAAACGAGGAATTCATACTTGTGCGCACTTGATTTTGGGCTTGCCGGGAGAGTCGAGAGGAGATGTTTTAAATCAGGCTAAAGTGATTTCGGAATTACCTGTAGAGAATTTAAAGCTTCATCAACTGCAAGTTCATAAAGGAACGCGTATGGCCGTTGAGTATGAGCGTAGCCCCGAAGACTTTATGTTGTTTTCAGCTGATGAGTATGTTGATCTGGTTGTAGATTATTTGGAATTGCTTAATCCTGAAATTATTATTGAGCGTTTCGTTAGTCAGGCTCCCCGTGATTTGCTGATCGCTCCTTTGTGGGGGCTGAAAAACTTTGAATTTGTTGCCCGGGTTGAGAAGCGTTTGGCAGAACGTGAAACTTGGCAAGGACGCCTTTGGAAGTATTGATTCTGATCCTTTTGTTGTTCTCACTCCAGAAAAGAGCTTGCCAAAGCTATTGTTTGGCAAAAACTCGTTTCAACAGATCGGTTACCCGTGCTGCGGGATCTTGTCGTATATTTTTCTCGGTTTCTCCTATTTTTAAGAACAAGCCATCGAGTGCCCTTTGGGTCAGGTAAGTGCTTAAGTTCGTTTCAACTTTCTCCAAGCTAGCGAGCTGTCCTACAAAAGAGCCGGCTACCTGGTTCCATTGTTTGGTTAACTCATCCCACGATTGCTGTGCAGATAGGTTGCCAACAAGCTTTTTATTAAGCGATGCTTCAATTTTTGGTTGATACAGTTGAGTTAGAGTATTATAATTGGTTTTCTTGAGATAATTGGTTGCCGCATAATCTCCGCCAGTCAAAATCCCTGCAGCATCCTGAATACTCATTTGCTTAATGCTGTTTGCAAGAATTGGGGCTGCTTCCTTAGCTGCATCTGATGCCGCATGGTTGATGCTGGTTATCACTTTATCCACCAACTGATCTCCGCCTGGGAGTTTGCTCAGGTTATTGGTAATCATATCCGCTTCTGGTGGAAGTGAAATTTTAACAGCTTCGTCTTTTAAGTAGCCGTCTAGCGCTGAAAGCCGAGAGACCGAACTGTCGGTTCCAACAACCAGGGCTTGTTTTAACCCACTTATAATTTCCGTTTGGGACAGTGGTTTTTGGTCTTGGTAAATTGTTGTCGCCAATTGTTGCATTTCAGCACAGCTCGTCATAAAAAAGAGGAGGCCGGCAAGCAGGCTTAATTTTAAGTTTCGCATATCAATGATTTATTTTTTGAACACAAACATTTGAGAGGGGCTAAAGTTGAGTAGAAAAATAATCACGAACAAGTTTTTCCAATATTTCAGAAGAAAGGGGTTTGCTTATGAAGTCTCGAACATCGGGATTGTTTCTGGCTTTCGTCTCGTCGTCAGGATTAGGTGATGTTGTGAGCATG
Organism: Sunxiuqinia elliptica; assembly: GCF_900113005.1. GTDB lineage: Bacteria > Bacteroidota > Bacteroidia > Bacteroidales > Prolixibacteraceae > Sunxiuqinia > Sunxiuqinia elliptica. The sequence continues at coordinate 14,785 of NZ_FONW01000016.1, read as the reverse complement.
ACAACGACAATGTGTTTTTTGCAGGTGTCGTCCAGCTTTCTGTAAGCTTCTAGAAATTCCCATCCATTCATTGCCGGCATGTTGATATCTAAAAGAATAAGGGCTGGCGGTGGTGTGTCGGAGGAATGCTGTTGGGCGAGGTGAAGAAGCGCTTTTTCTGCATTTTGAAAGGTGACAATTTGGATTGATTCGTCCGTGTCTTTAATGATGATCTGGTGCAGAAAATTGTCAGCTTCGTTGTCGTCAATTAAAATGATGGTATGTAAATTTTTTTTCATGGGGATTATTTTGAATTGGTGAATAAGTGGGGCGGATTAAGTTCTTATGGTTGGCTCTTGTATTGTTAAATCATGCATTGGGTTGATTGGAAGCGTGAAAAAGAACGTACTTCCCTTGCCGAGGGTGGATTGCACCCAAATAGAACCTCCATGCAACTCAACAATTTTCTGGCAAAGGGCTAGTCCAATTCCGGTTCCTTCGTAGTCGGATTGGGGGTGTAAACGCTGAAAAATGACAAATATTCGTTCGAGGTGCTGGGGTGCGATGCCAATTCCATTATCTGCTACCTGGAACAAAAAATGATCCTTCTTTCGCTCTGCTTGAATTGTTATCATTGGAGCCCGTTTGTCTTCTCTGAATTTGATCGCGTTGACAATGAGATTCTGAAAAAGCTGACGAAGTTCCGTTGGGTAAGCCTCTACTTGAGGTAATCCTTTGGAGTGCACGGTTGCTTTGGCTATAGAGATTGAGGATGCAAGGTCTTGTTTTATCTCGCGGAGCAATTCGGAACAATTTACCGGGCTTTTTTGCTTGCTTTGCCCAATTCGGGAATAGTTTAACAGCCCGACAACTAACTCTTCCATGCGGTTGGTCGCTTGCGAAATAAAGTGTAGGAAATGCTTGCCCTGTCCCTCTAGTAATTCAGCATAGTGTTGATTTAACAAGTCTACAAAGCTTTTCACTGTTCGCAGAGGCTCTTGCAAATCGTGTGAGGCAATGTAGGCAAATTGCTCCAATTCTTTATTTTTTACCTGAAGTTGGTGATTGAACGAATGCAGCTCTTGCTCCGTCTTTTTGCGTGCAGTAATGTCGCGTATGGCTGCACTGACCAAAAGTTCACGGGCGGTTTTTAGCGGACTTAGGGATATCTCAACAGGAAATTCGTGGCCGTCTTTGTGTTTCGCAAAAAGCTCCAGATTAGCACCCATTGGGCGTATTTTGGGGCTTTTAAAATAGTTGGCTCTGTGCTGTGAATGATTGCCATGAAAGCGTTGTGGTATTAACTGTTCAATCTTTTGCCCAAGGAGCTCTTCTTTTTGATAACCAAAAATATTTGTTGCTTGTGCATTCATTCGTTGAATGGTGCCGCTTTCGTTTACAATCACCATGGCATCTGGAGCTGTTTCCAGTAGGTCTTGCGCTTTATTGCTCATTCTTTCTTCTGCAGTCAGCGGGCGAATTAGTTCAGATATCGCGATAAGTTGCCCTTGTTTGTTAAGGATAGGAGAAAAGCGTGCTGAAACAAAAACAGGTCTTTTGTCTCGTGTCAGTCTTATGGTTTGAATGGCTTCAGGTTGTTCTTGTTTGTCTAATCTGGAAATGATTTTATCGAGTTCACTATTCTTTGAGTCCTGCACTAAGGAGGAATGGGGAGTACCAATTAGCTGATGTTCTTGGTACTTTAAAAGTTGCAAGGCAGAATGGTTGGCGTAGCTTATTTTTCCATCCAGATCAATTGCTAGAATGCCATCCAAGGCATGGGTAAGTATGGAATTAATCATGCTTAATCTTTTTAAAAACATGGATGCGGTGCTTCTTGGACGCATCTGTGTTTTAATTCATGAAATTCCCAAAATGACGAATCGATAGGTCGATTTCTATAAAACATAGAATGGTGAAAGATAGTTCGGCAGGTGGTCACTTTTTATGTCGAGCTGATTCAATTGTTCGTGGGGCAACTTCAATTTAGAGTTAGGTGAAACGGCAAAAAATTGTTAGCTTGCCTTGGCTTTTTATATACGCTAAGTCTCGTATTTAAAGGCCTAAGGAAGTTTTAATGAATTTATAAATAGAAAAAGATAATGATGAAACGCCACCTGCTACTTTTGGGATTCTTGGTTTTGTGCTTTGTTGGAAAAGCTCAGACAGCTTATAAGTATGTAATTGTTCCTACTCGTTTTGCTGAGTTTACGGACGACCTTAACCCGTATGGATTGAGTGCCGCCTTGCAAAAGGAATTTACAGATAAGGGGATCCGAAGTGAGTTTCAGTCGGATCAGGTTGCAGATGACTACTGCGATGCTTTAACGGTAAATTTGGTTAAAGTGCAGCACTTATTTCGCAATAAGTTGAAGGTTGAGTTATTGGATTGTCGTAACCGGGTGGTTTGGTCAGAAGAAGGAACAGGACATTCAAAAGAATTTCGGGAGGGTTATGCCGAAGCGGTAGCCGATGCGATGAAAGACTTGGAGAAATTGCCATTAAACCCACTGGCTGGACAAGTTGCTGGAAGGACAACTCCAGTGGCAGTACCAGTTGCGCAAGCAGAAACCGCTCCTTCGCAGGCTGTCGTGTCAACGCCAGTTCAGGCCCCTAAAGTAGTAAGTCAGCAGGCTCCGCGTGCAGAGGCAAAGCGGACAGTTTCCTTATATCGCCCAGCAAACCTTTATTACAATTATACTTATTTTGTAGACTTGGTTGAGAAGGATAACGGGCAGAAAGCTTTGTTGGTAGTAAATGGTAAATTGCTTGGTTACGACGAACTGCAAGTAATTGCTGAATTGGAGCCAACAGGTTTGGAGCAGGTTTTTACGGTTGAATGGACTAAGCCGAATGGGAGTGCTGTTCGTGGCGTTGCCAATCTTACTGAAGGTGAGTTAACGCTGTCCTTGCCCGGAGATGATGGACAAGAAGTGATTCGATTGCAACGTTATTAGCGCCAAGATTCAATTTTCTTTAGACGGATTTGGTTGAATAACTTTGCTCCAAAAAGAATATAAGCACAAATTTTATTTGTGCTTTTTTATTGATTCAAATCGTCTAAAATTGCTTGAGCTGCTTCCAGGTCTTTCTGTTGGACGAGCAATTCAATGGATGAAGGAGTCCCTCCTCCAAATCCAGCGGTGATGCCGGATTGGTAGTCATTGCGAATAAGAGTTGAAATGCCTTGTTCTTCCAATTGTCCTTTAAGCAGAATAACTTCTGTTTCGGAGCCAGTGAAAATCGGGATTAGGGCTGTGTCGTTTTGCATGGTTTATTGTTTTGGTCTAATATAATGAAAAAACGATTGGCACCGGCATTCATAGATTTGAAATATTCGCTGTTTTTACCATTCCATTTTGCATAGCTCATCAGTAATGGCGAAAACAATGGGGCAAACTTCACAATTCTTATGGCTTAGTTTGAGTATTTGGTAGAAACGTTTGCGATCGGTGTGCGGATATTCGCGGCAAGCTCGTGGGCGGTTTTCATAAACGCAGCAATAGTTGTCCGCAAGTAAAAACGGGCAAGGGGTTTCTTGAAAGACGTAATCATCCTCCTCGTCCATATATAAGTATTGGCTTATAAAATCGGCTGCTTTCATGCGTTGCGATTTTGCCAGTCGTTCTACATCTTTGTCCTTAACAATGGGACTGATGCCGGAGCAGCAATTGGCACAATCGAGGCAGTCAAATTGGTCAAAAGCTTCTTGATGAAGGGCATGAACAATTGAGTCCAGGTTTTTGGGCTTTTTCTTTTTTAATTTTTGAAACAGGGCTGAGAATTCCTGCTTCCGGTTGGCCGTCATCTGCTTTAGCTCTTCGCGCTTGTAATACTTGATAGTTTCCATTCCCAACGTTTCTTTCTTTTAAATTGAGCCATAAAAAGCCCTAAAATCACAACTGTTATTCCTGTTATTTTTTGTGAATTGATTGTTTCTTTTAAAACAAAAAACGAAAAAATAGCGACAAAAACAGGAATTACATTGATAAACATGTTTGACTTGTTGATGCCAATTTTCCGAATGCTATAGGTGAAAAAGATAAAAGCCAAAATTGAAGCAAACACAGCCAGTTTAATAATTGCGGCAAATGCCTCGGCTGAAAAAGGAGTGGCTAAAGCTTCTTTCGCTTCAAAAATTCCCCAGAATGGGAGAAACATAAAAGCACCAAACAGATTTTGGTAAGCAATTATGGTAAATCCATTGTAGTTGGTGGTCATGCGTTTTAAAACAACAGCATAGCCAATGGTTGATAGCACGGCAACGAACTCAAGAGCGATTCCTAAAGGCGATGCAGACAGGCCGGAAGACATATCAAAAACAACCAGGCTACAGCCGAAAAAGGAAACCAGCAATCCGGTGAAGTTGGTCCAGCTGAGTTTCTCTTTGTAAAAGTACCAAGCAGCAAAGGGTGAAAATAGGGGGATTGTTGCAACAATGACGGCTGCTACAGTTGGCGATACATACTTCAATCCAAAACTTTCGCCCATGAAATAGAGAAATGGCTCGAAAAAGGAGAGGAGTATCAAAAGGCCCAGATCGCTCTTTTTAACAGCTTGTAGTTTGCCAATAACTTTAGAAACAACAAACATAATGGCCGCGGATAGACTCAGTCTAATAAGTACCACAGTCATTGGTTCGTAGCTTTTGTAAGCTATCTTGAACCAAACGAATGAGAAGCTCCAAAAGAACATGGCGATTAGAGCTGCCCCATAATATTGGATTGTTTTGTTTTTCATACCGCCGGTAAAATAAGCGGCAAAAATAACTATAATTTCATCTGTATAAATTTTAATTTCCTGATAATTTAAAAATTCAAATTTGACAGATGGAACGGCTCAGTTCGTCGCTCTCACATAAAATTTATCCATTCTTGTTTTTGTAATTTTTGAACGATAAATTTCATATTCGTTTCAGAGTCGAGAAATAGTTTTAGGCATAGGATGGTTTTGATTTTGTGGCTGAAGCGATCAAGAGGAAAACAACAAGAGAACTAGTTATGCCAAAGATGATTGGGTCAAGGCCCAGAGGTAATTGTAAGTCTAAGATGATCAAACTGAGCGAAGTGCTTCCTCCTGCAAGCATGGCGCCCATGGCAGCCCTGGGATTGTTTTTGGTTTTGATGAGTGCAGCCACTACTGGAATGAATAATCCAGAAACCATGAAGGTGTATGAATGTAGCATGAGCTCCAGAACATTCGGCATTTTAAACGCTAAAAGTAATGCAACTCCTCCAACGGCCAGCGTCAGAACTTGAGAGAGTCGTAAGCTTGATGGATGGTTGTGTCCTTTCAGGATATCTGTGAGTATATTGCCTGAAGCTGCCATTAAGCAACTGTCGGCAGTAGACATGATGGCCGAAAAGTAGGCGGATAATACAATGCCGGTTAAACCTACAGGAAGAACTGTTTTTAATAGTAGCGGAAGCCCCATCTCTGAGTCAATTGCCGCCCCTGCGGGAAAGCCTGCGCCAGCAAGCATACCATTTTCAAAAGCTACTTTGGAAAGCAGTCCTAATAAGACTCCGCTGAAAGCCATTAGCGGGTATTCAAAAAGTCCGGCAATGAACCAGGCGCGTTGAGCTGATTTGGGACTCTGCGAAGCATAAATTCGCTGGTAAAGAGTCATTCCTATAAACCAAATGGGAATGACCGTAGCCATCCAGTTTAGAAACTGTTGCCAGCTAATGTTGGTAAAACTTAAGAACGAGCTGGGCAAGGTTTCTTTGACTGCTTCAAAACCTCCAACGGCAAAATAACACAGTGGAAGAGCAACAAAAATAAGGCCTCCCATCAAGATAATCCATTGAATGGTGTCGGTGTAAATAACCGCCTTGAGTCCTCCCAGTACGGTATAAACAACAGCAATTACTCCCATAACCAACAGCGCGGTATTGAACGAGAGAGCAGGAAAAGTAGCTGCAGCAAGTTTTGCTCCAGCAAGGATTTGCGAACTGGTAAATCCGAGATAGCCGATGGCTGAGATGATCCCGGCAATTAGCGCTACTTTGGTGCTGTAACTGTTGGCTAGAAATTGGGGAAAGGAAAGTAGGTTTTGGCGTTGGGATAATCGATGAACTTTAGGAACCAAAATTACTGCGGTGAGCCAGGCTCCTATTAGTCCGGAAAATAAAAGCCAGCTTCCGGAGAGCCCCATGATAAAACCCAGTCCTCCCAGTCCAATTGAAAATCCGCCGCCAACATCAGTTGCTACTACAGACAAGCCAATATGAAGGCTGCTCATTTTTCGACCGCCTACAAAATAGTCGTCTGTGTTTTTGTTTTTGCGCAGGAAAAAAAATCCCACACCTAACATGAAAATGAGGTAAACCACAAAAATGGTCAGATCAATCCAATGCATTATTTTAGGCTGATTTTTAGGGTGTAATAGGGTGCTCTTTCGGTGTTGCTAATCCAATTCTTGGCTCGTAAGGCACGGAGGTGTTCTTTGCCTTTGCGGTAGCTTAGTTTGAGCCGCATGAGAATATCTCCTGTCGTGAACTGGTCGTTATGCTCAAGTAGCTGAAGGATTGCACGCTCAGTATTGTCTTCAATTTGTTCTAATCTGATTTCTTGTTTCATTATTTAGCTTTGTTTATAGGGGGTTGCAGTTGCAGGAATCTCCTGTCCTGTGTCGGCAATTTTAAAACGCTCACAGTTTTTCCATCCTTTTTGACCTCTGTTGCAGAATACATTTTTGATCAGAAAAGGAGAGATTTTATCAATAAGAAGTTCTTCTTGATAAACGGGGCATTCTTTGGCAAAGGGGCAAAGTTTCCCCAGATGTCTTTGGTTAACCATTTTTCATAAGCTTTTTGTAATACACGTTCATGCTTTCGATTTGTCCGGAGATGTTGGTGTTATTGGTTAGTACGCCTGAAAAACGATAACCATGGTTGATGAATGTTTTATTCATCCCGGGCGAATTGAGTCGGGCAATCGTGTATACGGTTTGATATTTTTGTTCTGTTAGGTATTCTTCCATTTTCTGTAGCAGAAAATAGGCAAGCCGATGCCCTCTATATTCAGGAAGAACGGCAAAGTCGGTCATCTCCGCATTTTTGTTTTTGGGGTCTACTTCGGCAGAAGAAATGCCGACCAGCTTTTGGTTGTGCCAGATTCCAAAATAAATGACGGTTTCTTCCTGCATCGTTTCCCGGATGTACTCGGGTTGCGTGACAGGAAATGGGTAGGTCTCGAAAACCTTTCCAAATAGCTCAGACATTTGCGGAGCTTCCTTGGGGCTCAAAAGTGTTAGTTTAAACTCTTTTGCCAGCACAGCCCCATTGTTGTTCTGGGGTTGTGCTAGTAAGTCTGTTAAAGTATCTAAGGCTGAGGAAGGTGCTTTTTTTCGTTCGTCTGATAAGAATTTAGACATGAAAAAAACATCCTGTTCTCCCTGGTAAAACGAAGGAATGAAAGCTTCTTGTGTGAAGCCATCTTTTAAAAAGACCGGTTGAGCAGCAGCCGGAACTTTGGCTATAATTTTTGTATAGCCATTGGTTTCAGCCAGCTTATTGAGCTGATCAGTAATGTTATTTCGGTCCTTTTCGTCGTATTTCAATAGGAAAATTCGGTTGTTGAATTCTCCGTGATGAACCAGCGAGTGTCCTAGCTTTTCAATCAAATCCATAATTAGTCGTCTCTTCTGTTATGTCGTTCGTTATTTTCAGGAATCAGCGAGATTGAATCATTTGAATCTGCGAGTAGCTTTTCAATTCCTAATGATTGCATTTCATCACTTTCTTCCATATTCAATTCAAGGTTGCAGTTTTCGCAATCCCGGTCGCAAAATTTGTTTTCGTAATGATCCGGCTCTTTGTAGGTGGTAATGACACCTTCGTAGTTTCGAAGCACAACTTTATGTGTTGACCAGGAGATAATGTAGTTGGGCATAACGGGAATTTTTCCTCCACCTCCAGGTGCATCAATCACGTAGGTTGGAACAGAAAAACCGCTGGTATGTCCGATAAGGCTTTCCATGATTTCAATTCCTTTCCCTACCGGTGTGCGGAAATGCGAAAGTCCTTCAGATAAATCACATTGGTATAAGTAGTAGGGGCGAACCCGGTTTTGTACTAGCTTGTGCACCAGCTTTTTCATAATCCGTGGGCAGTCATTCACATTGGCCAAAAGAACGGTCTGGTTTCCAACTGGAAAACCGCCATCGGCCAGCTTGCGAACGGCCTCTTTGGCTGAGGCTGTCATTTCGCGCGGATGATTAAAGTGGGTGTTAATCCACAGTGGTTGATATTTCTTCAAAATCTGGACGAGTTCGTCTGTAATGCGGTAAGGAAGTACAACGGGCATTCTCGTTCCTATGCGAACTACTTCGACGTGTGGTATCGCGGTAAGCTCACTCAGTAGCCAGTCAATTTTACTATCTGGCAACATGAGCGGGTCACCTCCTGATAGCAATACATCCCTTACTTGTGGCGTGTTTTTAATGTACTCAATTCCTTTTTGAAGTTGTTCTTTTGAGGGGATAAAATCGATGTCACCAACTTTGCGTTTTCGTGTGCAATGGCGGCAATACATAGCACACACATTACTAACATGGAATAAAACACGGTCTGGGTAGCGATGGGTAATTCCTTCTTCTGGGCTGTCTTTGTCTTCTGATAGAGGATCAGTTAAGTCTGTGTCTAACACATGCAATTCATGAACATTCGCAAATGATTGCTTAAACACCGGGTCGTTTTGGTAATTCTCTGTAGAAATTAGAGAAGCGTAATAAGGAGTGATGGACAATGGAAATTTTTCCAGTGTTTTTTTTAGCTGTGATTTTTCGTCGGCATTAAAAGTAATGCCCGTAAGTTTTTCAAACTGATCGATGTTGCTAATTGAATTTTTTAGCTGCCACTTCCAGTCTCGCCAATTTGAAATTGTAGATGTTTTGTTGATTTTGTTAGCAATTGCTTGTTGGGTGCCATTAAATATCTCCATATAAAAGGTTATTGGTTTCTATGCGAACAAAAATACTTTTTTAGGAGAATATAGGCAAATGGAAACCGTTTTTGTAAGTGGTTTTATTTGCTTGTGTGAGCGTTGTTTGTGCTGTTATTCAGGAGATTGTTTTAGGGCATAAAAAAAGCCAGAAAAATATCTGGCTCATTAAATGTTTGCTTGCAAACTAAATTTCTTGGCTCTTTGAGCTTATTTCTTTTTTTGTTTCTTCGATAGGTTCTTCGATTGTAAGCATTGGAGAAGCCTCTACTTGTTCAATATCGAGTATGTGTACAAGGGTTACTAAACTTTCTTGAATTTGCTGTAGCTTAATACTGGGAAGTGATTGAAGCCTCTCTGACAACCGATCATGCAACAAGGGGGGGACCTGTTTTAGCAGTTCTGATCCTTTGGAGGTCAGTGCAATATTAACGACTCGTTTATCTCCTTGTTTTGGAAGTCGAGCTAAACACCCTTTATTCTCTAAACGATCAATAATACCGCTAGTGGTACTTGAGTTCAAATTTAAAAATCGACGAATTTCTCCTTGTGTTGATTGAAAATTTCGTGAAGCATGCAGGTAGCTTAAGCACAATAACTGTGGAATACTAACGCCGTATTCCTTTTGTATCTTTTTTGATTCCAGGTTAATTGATCGAACAATTCTCCTGATCGTGATTAGAATTTCTGTTGTATCCATGATATTTGTTTCGATAGGACAAAAGTAGGCCAGTTTTCTCAATATTCAAAAGCAAAAAATGGGGTAAAACAAAAGAAGAATTTGCACTCAGGAAAATTGCCTGGAGTATTGTTAAATTACTCGATAATAGAGGCAAACGATGCCTGAGTGTAAATAGAAGTAGCAGAAAAAGGGTGTTTCGATCATGTCGTGAAAACGATGGAGGGATAACAAAAACTGAAGAATGACCTAATTTTATGCGTTCAGTAATTGCTGTTGAGAATAGAAAGAGCCATCCTTTTGGGGACAGCTCTTTTCTGAATAAATATTTTGCGTATTGCTTACTACGAACTAGTATGCATTGATGATTGCAAGAAAGTCTTCAGCTTTCAATGAAGCTCCACCAATCAAACCACCATCGATGTCTGGGTTAGCAAACAATTCGTTAGCATTTTTAGGATTACAGCTTCCGCCGTAAAGAATTGAAGTCTCTTCAGCAACTGCAGCTCCAAATTTGTCCGCGATCAATCCGCGGATGAAAGCCAACATTTCCTGAGCTTGCTCTGAACTGGCAGTTACACCTGTTCCAATAGCCCAGATTGGTTCGTAAGCAATAATGATTTTTGAGAAATCTTCAGCTGAAAGATTGAAAACAGTTTCTTCCAATTGTGTTTTTACAAAGTCGTTTTGAGTTCCTGCTTCGCGGATATCCAATGCTTCACCACAGCAGTAAATTGGAGTCAAGCCGTTTTCCAATGTCAAAGCTACTTTTTTGTTCAAAATTTCGCTTGTTTCACCGTAGTATTCGCGTCTTTCAGAGTGTCCTAAGATTACATATTCAGCTCCGGTAGATTTTACCATAGCAGCTGAAACTTCACCAGTGTAAGCACCTTTAGCTTCTGCAGCACAGTTTTGAGATGCCACACCAATACGATTGGTATCAACAGCGTCAACAACGCTGGTAATGTGTGTAAATGGAGTTCCAAGAACAACAACAACATCTTTTGCACCATCTTTTGCAACTGCTTCGTTTACAGCTTTTGCTAGCTCAACACCTTCTTGTAGGTTGGTATTACATTTCCAGTTACCGGCAACTACTTTTTTTCTCATGTCTCTTTATTTTGAGGAATAGTGATTATTGATTCAAAAATATCGCATCAAAAATAGGAAAAGCTACGAAAAGCACCTAACCATTTTCGTGATGAGTATGGGATTTAACCTAAGGTTTAAACAACGGTCTGCTGCCCTTTTTAGGAGTTTTTTGGCTGGAAGTGATCCTTTAGGTGCTGCATGGGAATTAACTCAAATTCGGAATGTTCTCCTTTACTTTCTTCAAGAAATGCTTTGTTTAGCATGAACAACTTGCTGTTGAACGTGTCCTGCGGGAAGGAATTTTCCGAGGTAAACTCTTCATCGGCAAAATCAGTAAAGTTTAGTTCACAAGCTGATAGTTCCCATTGATCATCATTCATAAATAATAGTGGGAGTCCGTGGGTCCGGCAGATAATTGGCCGATGCTCATAAATCTGACATGCATGATCTTTCAGGAAAATACAACTTCCGTCAATTGACTCCTGAAGTTCTACCGGATGATTTTGAAGTGCTTCTTTCATGGCTTCAAATTCAATGGGAAACACATCATAGTCCATACAGCAAAGGTCGCAGCCTTTTTTGCAGGCCATGTGCTTTTGGTGTTTGCTTGCGAGTTGTTCAGTAAGTTGATCCACTTGTGCTCGAAGCTGAAGGTATTTTTTTATTGATGCTGACATTGGCGAGTAATTTGGAGGCAAAAGTAACAAAAGAGCCGAAAAATCGTCAATTGCGAGGCAGTGCAAGGTGAAAAACAAGGAAAGTACGCGCGTGAATAGCAAGTTTGATGCCTGTAAGTTGAAAGAAATAAAAGATTATGCTCATAAACATATTTGATAAAAGATGCGGGTTGAAATGCCCGTATTTAGCGGGATTGCTAGCTGCTGTTTCGGATTTGTGAGGATTAATAAGAGGGATAAATCGTCGTCTTATTTTGCTTGCCTATTGACTTTGTTAGTTAATTGTGTTAACTAGTAGTGCGGTTAACAAAACGTAGAAGGGTAGGATGAGGAAATTGAGAAGATTTGAGTAACCGAATTGTAGACGGGAAGATAGCTATTGTGTGGCTCACCAATGACGAACCCGGTAAGCGTCCGCTTCCGGGTTTGTTTAGTTGGTGGAAGAAAGCGGCGATGCGAACGACTTCTGTATTTAGAAACCAACGTTCTTTACAAGTTTGAATATCACCTGAAAGATCACCTGGGCAATGTACGCGTGGTTTTCGGAGGGCACAGCAATGGGCAGCCCGAGTATATCCAGCGGACGGATTATTATCCTTTCGGGTTGGTGATGGCCCAGAAGAACTACACCAGCTTTGATGAGCTGAATGCTGACCGGGCCCCCTTTGAAAACAAGTACCTGTACAACGGCAAGGAATGGCAAAACGATGAAGTCGGCGGGGTGAAACTGGATTGGTATGATTACGGGGCCAGGATGTACGACCCGGAACTGGGGAGATGGCATGTGGTTGATCCAAAAGCTGAATTGGGCAGAAGGTGGTCGCCTTACAACTATGCTTGGAACAATCCAATGAGATTTATTGACCCAGATGGAATGCAACCTAATGGATATGAATTTGCAAAATGGGTACGCAACAATCCAATGTCAGCAGTAACTGAAGGATTTCGTCAAATGTTTGATGCTGCCGCTTCGTTGTTTACGGTTAAAGCAGGAGCTAGAGTTACTCAAACCAAGAGATTAGCTGGGATAGAATCAAAATCTTTTTCTGCATCTTCGTCAGTTGTAACAACAAGCAAATTTGAAGCAAAACTTGATGCGTCTCAAGTTTTTGACTATAATGGGAACAACAAAACAACTTTGTCAGAAATAAACCCAATAAAGTTAGAATCATCAACAAGTACTAATCTTGTTCAAAATGCCAGTGTTGATTTAACCGCAGAAGGAATTCCTGCAGAGATTTCTGTTTCACATCAAACGGACTTAGCTAATGGGGATACTTCTGTTACAACAGAGTTCAGCTCAGGCGTTTCTGGAGGAAATGGCGTTGTGAATTCTTCGGGAAATATATATGTAAATACAACGACAACAAACTCTGATGGAAGTACCAGTACAAGTGTCGCAGCAGGAGGGCAGGTTGATGCTCAAGTTAGTCAGGGAAATACATCTATTAGCATAGGGGCTTACTTGGAAATTGAAAAATTATTGAATCAAAATGAATAATAAAATAAAAAAATACAAACAGGATACTGCTTTCATTATCCTGTTTGTTATTGGATGTTATACTGTCATAACTAGCCTAATCAAGGGAATGCCTTTGAGTTGGCATGGTTATGCCGGGCTTGGTTCTATTGCCTTCAGTACATTTTTATATTTTACTCGTTATGGATTCTTTAAATATTTTTTTGTAATCGTCCTCTTTTTAGGACTTGCAAATGTACTTCACTTTACAACAAGCATGGTAACCATCAGCTTTTATGTTGGGATTCTGAAAGTAATAAATCTACAGACACTTGAAGTGCAAGTGCTTTCATTTCTGCTACTTTTAGTACATGGTTTTTTCCATAGAAAGTCAATATTTAAAGTACTCAGAGGACTATCATTGAAGTCAGAGGAAGAGAAATTAGAGGAAGAAAAAAAGCGAATAGAAATGTTTGAAAAACAATTTAAAGAGTTGCCAAGAACAGAACTTGAAGTTATGAAGGATAATAAGGATTCATATTCAAAAGAAGCGATTCTTGCAATAGAGAACTTACTAAAGGAATAAACCCTAATATAAAAATCAAAACAACAAACCCGGCCGTTTTGGTCGGGTTTTGTTTTTATAACATTAATTGCTTAAGCTTCCCTTTAGTAATAAAAGCATCAATAAGCTTTTTAACCGTTTGGCGGTCATCATCGCCCATCTTTTCAACTTCCTTGAATTGCTGTAACAGCTCGGCATCTTGTAGGGTGTTCCCACACTGCCCCTTCTATGTTGTAATCCAAACTTAGGGAGTATTATTTTGAAACTATTTTCGCTATAACTTTTTAAATCTAAGTATATTATCTTTATTTCTTGTAAAGAGGAAGAGGACGCAGGCTCTGCTGGGGAGCAACCTGTCAGCAATACTCTTTACGGATACACTGTATAAGGGGAGGTTCTCGGACCTTCCTTTTACTTATACAGGAATCCTCAATGGCTAAAGAAAACCCAATATGGTTTCTATAGCTTACGCTGATAAATATCCCGTAAAAACAACCTTCTATCAGTAGACAAATACTACATTTCCCTGTTTCAGTTTTTACAAGTAAAGCGCCGCAATCTCGTTAAGCAGACCAGACTGCAAGGGGCAGTAAGCGGTCACTTTAATATACTGGTTGTTTTTAAGGGTTTATTTGACAATTCCTGGTACATATTCCATTTTGTTTTTCAGTACAAAATATATCCGGTTCAATACTTTTCGGGCAATTCGGACAATCGCTTTGTTTGATTCCATCCGTTTTATGTAGGTGTTATAGCTTAACGAAAGGGCCGGATCAAGGCTTGCAGCAATCCAGGAGGTTTCTATCAGGGATGTCCTTAAAATATTTGAACCCCGGAAAGTTATTTCACCATCACTTGCCCTTTCCCCGGAAGAACGATAATTGGGCACCAATCCTACAAAGCCTGCAAAATGATCTGTATTTTCAAACCGGTCAATATTTTCGATCTCTGTCAGAAAAGTAATGGCTGTTATTAGTCCAATTCCAGGAATGCTTCTTAGCAATGCTATGTTCTTCTCATATTTTTCACAACCGGCCAACAGCCTGATTTTCGTTAGCACCTCCAGCAATAATTGTCGCTGTTGTTCAGCCTCTTTTACCAATATTTTTAATGCTTGTGTGCCAGAGTCATGTTGGAGTGATACTTCTTCGCCAAGCCATTTCATAAACCGTTTTGACCAGTGGGAGCCTGACTTTTCGAATTGAGGGGGAAATGGAATTCCATAAAAATACAAGAATGATTTTATTCGTTGCTTGAATCTTACCATGTCCTTAACCATTGTGGCCCGTATACGGACAAGTGACCGGTCTTCCAATGTCGATTGGGCAGGAACATATATTGCCGTCAATTCGCCGGCCCGTAACGAATGGGCAAGTTTCCGGCTGTCT
>NZ_FONW01000020.1 GCF_900113005.1 Sunxiuqinia elliptica | reverse complement strand
GGTTACCGACCGGGCAGGAGTGCGCATCAGGCGCTGTCTGCTGTTCGGGAAAATTGCCGGATGTATGATTGGGTAATCGACCTGGACATTAAAAGGTTCTTTGATAACATTGACCATAACAAGTTGTTACTTGCCTTGAAGAAACATGTTCCGGAGAAATGGAGCCTGATGTACCTTGAACGCTGGTTAAGCACACCTGTTTTGAAGAAAAGCGGAGAGCTGGAACAGAAACAAGGGAAAGGGACGCCTCAAGGCGGTGTAATTAGTCCGTTGTTGGCAAACCTGTTTCTGCATTATGCTTTCGATGTCTGGCTGACTGGCTTGAGCAATACCGTGCGATTTGTAAGATATGCCGATGATGCAGTTGTACATTGTAAAAGCCGGCGTCAGGCGGCGTGGATTTTAGCCCGAATCAACGAGCGGATGCAAAGCTGTGGACTGGAGCTTCACCCGGAGAAAACGAAAATCATTTACTGCAAGGATTACCGCCGTAAAGGCGACTACCGAATAGTGAAATTCGATTTTCTGGGTTATAGTTTTCAACCTCGCACTTGTAAATCGAAAAGAGATGGGAAACTATTTCTTGGATTTGATTGTGCCATCAGCATCAGCTCAAAGAAACGGATTGCTGATAAAATGGAAGAACTGAACATCGTTGGGCTGACCCACAAAAGCATTGTTGGTGTCGCCCAGTTTCTGAATCCGTTCATTCGGGGTTGGGTGAACTATTATGCTAAGTTTAGGAAGAGTGCGATGAATCCGGTCTTCCATATGCTAAGTCGTCGTCTGATTAGATGGGCACGTAAAAGGTACAAACGATATAAAACCAGTCCGCGCCGGGCATGGCTATGGTTCAATCGGGTTCGGGATCAATTTCCCGGCTTATTTTACCACTGGCAGGTCGGCATAACTGGTTAAATCGTTTAGATTTGTATAACAAGAGCCGGATGACGGGAGACTGTCAAGTCCGGTTCTGTGAGAGGCTTAGGGTGAAACTCCCTTTGCCTACTCGACCAAGTGACCGTTAGCCATAATTTTAAAATGAGCAAGCATGAATAAGTTTATTTCAATACTGACAATAGGATTAATAATTCTTTGTTCATGTGAGAGCAAAGAGAGTCAATATTTTCATGATGAATCTAAGGTTGTAAATGAGAAAATTACGTACAACCTTTCAAAGATTCAGAAAAAATACGCGATGAATCCCCAAATGGCTAAACCATATTTTGAATTTTCTTCATTTTTAGAAACAAAGTTTGACTCAATACTCTATTTCGTTGACCAAGAAAATTCTAAAGAAGTGTATAATAGGTTTATCAATTTATATTCCTACATAGAACCAAGTTCATACTTTGATTCGAAATACATTCAACAAATAGTTATTCCTAACTGGTTCAACAAATGGATTGGGAATGAAAAGAAATATGATTTCTCTGATAATAAAGAGATACTAAAGTTGGACGTACTTAATCTGGAAAACGAACTTTTAAATTATTTATATAATAGCATAGAAGCAGATTATTTCAAATTCAACCAGATACAGGCAATGATTGTAGATTCTTCTAACAATATAAAAGTTGGAGAAACCTATCATGCAAATATTTTTCTTGCGGCATTTGACACAACAAAATACCCTTTGATTATGGTTGCTGATTCTTCTCAACCTGACAGCGTTTTGTTAATGGGTCGACCAGATAATAAACGGCTTTTTGAAATTGAAGTTATCAATGGGAAAGGAATTTACAAAAAGAAAGTGCATAAAGCAGGTATACATGGATTTAAGGGAGTTTATTGTTATCCTGCCCCAAATGGAGATTTATTGCGTCTTACATTTTATCAAGAATTTAATGTTACAAATAAATAAAAAACAATGGCTAACAATCGTTAGTTTGTACTCAGTCTCCCAAGTCAAGAAGAAAAATGATATTTGATAATTACTTTCGGGAAAAAGCTCCATCTGCTGCATTAACTTTAGCTAACAATTAGGAAAAACCTAAGCTTAATATTAAGCACAGCAGATTATTGAGTAAAAGCCAGAGAGTATTTAGGGCAGAACCCATTATCACGATTTTAGCCACTCAATGCGGAGCATAAATACAAAGTTTATGCAAGTATACGGAATTGACCTATCAATGGAAAAGTTTGATGTAAACTACATCGACCAAGATGGAAATGAAAGAAAACAAGAAGTGAAAAACAGGTTGAACGGTATATCGAAGTTCTTAGCAACTGTTTCTTCCGATGCCGTTCTTTGTGCTGAGAATACGGGAACATACGGCGATATGTTGGTTTTTCTCAGCAATCAAAAAGGGATAAATATATCCTTGGTTTCAGGCTACACTATAAAACACAGTCTAGGTATGATTAAAGGTAAATCAGACCCAATTGATGCAGGCAGGATAAGGGAGTACGGTGAGCGCTTCTATGATAAGCTTATCTTCAAAGAGTACGATCGGGAAGAAATGGTTGAATTAAGATCCCTTTATTCGCTGAGATCTCAGCTGGTAAAATCTCGAAAGATTTTACGTACAGGAGAACATAGCCGATTAAATGTTCCGATGCAAAGCATTAGCGTAAAAGAGCATGTAACCAATGCCCTGGCACACCTTGATGCAGAAATTAAAGAAGTAGAAAAGGAAATAGAAGGTATTATAACGTCTGACCGGGAACTCAACGAGAACTATGCGTTATCGGTAAGTATAAAAGGGATCGGACCCGTTATTACCACAGAACTGATAATCAAGACTGGAAACTTTAAAACGATTGACACGGCCCGAAAAGCCGCTTCTTATGCAGGTGTATGTCCTTTTCCTAACGAATCAGGGAAAATGGTCGGAAAAAGGAAACCCAGTTCATTTGCCGATCGAAAACTGAAAGCTCTTTTGTATATGGGGGCAAAAACGGCCGTCAAACACAATCCTGAATATAGTTTGTACTATCAGAAGAAAAAGCTGGAGGGTAAACCTCATTATTTAATAATGAACAACGTGTCCAATAAGATACTCCGAACCATTTACAGTGTAGTGAAGAATAAGACACCGTATAGCCAGGATTACTTATGTCTTGATCCAAGAGAATTAGAAAAGAATAACAGCTCCGCTAAAAAAGTGGCATAAAAACTTGTATTTTAATAGAGTATATTAAGCGTTCGAGCCGCGCGCAGCGCAGAGTTTGAATGCAGTGTTGACGTGAACCTTGTCCGGCCACTGACGCAAACCGGGATTGATAAGCGAAACAAGTCTTATGGGTTTTCCGATCGGATATAAGCTATTTTGCCTGACCACCATGGTCGTGCTTTTTGTTTTTTGGTGTTTTTTTCTCCTTGTTTTTATGACTTCAACGAAGGAGTTACTTCCCGTTTTTGTGTTTGGGAAGCCGTTTTTCGGGTTTTTCTTCGCTGCCTGTCACAGCTCCGCCAGGCCCTGCTGTCAGGGCTTTTTCACAAGTTGCATCATAAGTTTTAGGATTTGAGCATCTGCGGGAGGTGGCCCGCGGGAGTTAAAGCGCCAAATAGTGACCAGCTTTCCTTTCCGGCAGGCCGGACACAGCAGGTGCACATCCTTGCGTTCGGGAAGCTTGATTCGTCCGAGTTCCTGTTGCAGCAATTCAACGGCCATAGTTGTTTAGCGTACTCTCACTTTTGCCTAAAAGCGAAACTTGCCGTTGCAGTTTTTCATAAACTTGCTTAAATTCAGGGAGTGAAAAACAAGCTTGCTCAATTAAGGTGGTGCTTTTTTTTCATGATGATAGAATTTATAGTTCAAACTAAAGGTACTGGAGCCTGAGCACTTTAGCTACCTTTAGGTTTCGTTCAACAAATTGTCATATGGCAGGCGGGGGGCTTAGCGGTCTGACAAGTCTGGCCGGCAGGAGAGTGACCGTTAGTAACAACTAATGAAAACAGATAGATCATGGATATTTTAATCATCATTGTTGGACTTTTTATGATAGGTATTGGTTTTTTAGTCAAATCTTCTCCCAGTTTGATTGCTGGATATAATACAATGCCTGAGGATAAAAAGAAGAATGTAGATATTGTTGGTTTATCAACATATATGCGAAACGGTTTAATAATCATTGGACTGTCTATTGTTGTTGGATACTACTTGTTTAAATGGATTGGACTTACTGTAATAGCAGAATCAATAATTGGAATTGTGATCTTGCCTGGAGTGGCGATTGTGGTGATCAGTTCACAGCGATTTGATAAAAACAAGGACAAAACTAAAAGAGCTAAGCTTACATACAGTTTTCTTGGCTTAGTTGCAGTATGTGTGATTGGGCTTTTTATATATGGATATTCACCTTCAAAAGTTGATATTTCAAGCGATAGAATTAAATTCTCAGGTATTTACGGCTTTGAGATGAATGTTTCTGATATTGATCATGTTGAGCTTTCCGAAGATCTACCTGAGATTAAAATGCGGACAAATGGATTTAGCTCTGGAGCAGTTAGAAAAGGATTCTTCAAGCTTGATAAGTTTGGTAAATCACGATTACTAATTCATTCAAATAGGTTGCCTTACTTGATTATAACTAAGAATAATTCCGAAAAAATCATTGTTAACTTTAAGAGTGAAACAGAAACTGAAAAATTATTTGGATATATTACGGCCTTGATTGATAACAAATGACTGTGCCAGTGTGCCCCTTGCTCCCGCAAGATTGTAGCGTGTGGTTTCGCTGTAAGCTATTGAAAATGGACGTACGAAATTAATAAATTGACAAATGACAACATTAGTAGTAGGTGCAACGGGTGCAACGGGGAAGCAGTTGGTTGAACAATTGTTGCGTATGGGACAAACAGTCAAGCTGATTGTACGTCCGACTGCAAAAATCCCTGAGACCTGGAAGAATAACGATCGAATATCAATAATCGAAGCAAGTATCTCACAAATTCGTGTTGACGAAATGATAGCATACTTGAGTGATTGTCAGTCAGTAGCTTCTTGTCTTGGTCATAATCTAAACTTGAAAGGTATTTATGGAAAGCCTGGGAAGTTAGTGACTGACGCTGTTAAGCTGCTTTGTACGGCCATTCAGAAGAGTTCACCCGATAAACCAATCAAGTTTGTATTGATGAGCACAACCGGTTATCGAAATCGGGGGTTACGCGAGTCCATTTCTATCGGAGAGAAACTCGTGATGGGGGTGATTCGTTTACTTGTTCCACCGCAGTTAGACAATGAGAAAGCAGCCGATTTTTTAAGGATGAACATTGGGCAACAAAATAAAGCAATCGACTGGGTGGTTGTGCGACCAGATACATTGATTAATGAAGAGTGTGTTACCGAATATGAACTGTATGGTTCACCAATAAGAAGTGCACTTTTTAATCCTGGAAAAACCAGCCGAATTAATGTTGGTAATTTTATGGCTAGACTAATCGTTGAAAGTAGCTTGTGGGACAACTGGAAAGGGCAAATGCCCGTAATTTATAATAAACGAAGTTAGTTGGATGAAAACAACTGTCCCTTGCTAGCTCTCAGCGGAGATAGTGATGGATCGTTCTGGCTAATGTTAAAAGAACCGAAAGGAACATGATGCAAATCAAATTAATTTCAATAATAACTTGTCCAAACTGTGGTCATTCAAAAGAAGAAAAAATGCCCACTGATGCGTGTCAATTTTTTTATGAGTGTGTAAATTGTAAAGCAGTTTTAAAACCAAAACCAGGCGACTGTTGTGTATATTGTAGCTTTGGAACTGTTAAATGTCCTCCAAGCCAGCAAAAACAAAAATGTTGCTAAATGGAAAAAACACTATTTGAAATTGCCAAAATGGATTGTCCTTCAGAGGAAAACTTAATCCGAATGAAATTGGACGGAATTTCCAGCATTAAAAGCTTGGAATTTGATATTCCCAATAGAAAATTGATTGTTTTTCACCATGGGGAAATCGACCAAATTGAAAAATCAATTCTCGAACTGAATTTAGGAGGACAAAAACTAAAAACAGAACATACAGGCCAAACCGAGTTTAAAGAAGACACAAACCAGAGAAAACTACTGTGGGCAGTTCTGGCTATCAACTTTGCATTCTTTCTAATCGAAATGACAACCGGACTGATTTCAAAATCAATGGGATTAGTTGCTGATAGTTTGGATATGCTTGCCGATTCATTTGTTTATGGAATTAGCCTCTTGGCAGTTGGGGGAACTTTGACAAGGAAAAAGAGAATTGCAAAGCTTGCAGGATATTTTCAGATTACGCTTGCCTTAATTGGATTTTTGGAAGTGTTAAGACGTTTTTTTGGAGCGGAAAAGCTTCCCGACTTTACAACAATGATTTTCATTTCAGTCTTAGCATTAATCGCTAACGGAATTTGTTTGTATTTACTACAAAAATCAAAAAGCAAAGAAGAAGCACATATGAAAGCGAGCCTGATTTTTACCTCGAATGATGTGGTTATTAACTTGGGAGTTATCGTTGCGGGCCTGTTGGTTAATTGGTTGAACTCGAACAAACCTGACTTAATTATTGGAACAATCGTCTTTGTTTTGGTAATTCAAGGAGCAATAAGAATACTAAAACTCGGAAAATAAAAATCTGCTCCTTGCTTCCGCACGATTGTATCGTTTAGTTACGTTGATAAATAACATGGCCATTTAATAATAGCACGAATTCCAAATCTTCGCCAGCAGCAAATTGAAAACTAGCATCCTACGCTCAGAAAAGTGCAAATTATATTTTAGGGGTCCAGCAGAGTCGTTTGCTGGGGGCTTGTATCGCAATTCCATTTTAACGGACATGAGTGCTCTTCAATCCCGATAGTTATTGAGATGCAACGGCAACATGGATGACCCGTTATCGCAAAGATGGCATCAAAATTGCATGTAATTAAAACATAATAATAAATGACTTTAATACCCTTTAAAATACGACTTATGAAAGCACAGTTCTTTAAGTGTATCACAGTTATCGGATTAATTGGGATCCTCTTAGCATGCGAAAAAGAAGAAATTCCTGTAAGCGGGATAAATCTGTCAGAAACCACGATTGCACTATCGGTCGATTCTACAACAACATTGCTTGCCGAAATTGCCCCCTCGGATGCTTCGAATAAAACACTCCATTGGAGTTCGAGCGATCCTGCAATTGCGCTGGTAAGTCCTGATGGGATGATCTCAGGCATCTCACCCGGGACAGCGACTATTACTGTTGAATCGGATGGAGGATTCGTTGAAACATGCCGTGTAGATATTTTTCAAATAATAGAACATGACCCAATAGATAAAATACAATTCGGTGCTTCGCCATTTGTGGCTTTTGATCGTAATGATAATCTTTGGTATGGAGGCTATGGAGGCTATGGAGGCTTGTATAAAATAGGATTCGATGGATCAGGAGGACAGTTTTATTCATTAAATACCGACGTGCATGCTTTTGCTTTTGATTCGGAGAACAATCTTTGGGTAGCAACGCACTCAATGGGGCTTCTGAAATTTGATGGACAAACATGGTCTAGCTACGATACTTCAAATTCAGAAATTCCAACAAACAGTATAACGTCTATTGGCATTGACAATAATGATAAAGTCTGGATGGGCCTATCAGGTGGTCAAAACAAAGTGGCAAGCTTTGATGGCATACAATGGAGGACCTATGAATCAGAAGAGTGTTTAGTAGAAGAGTTCTATGTTTTTGACATAAAGGCAGATCGTCAAAATAATATGTGGTTTGCTCATTATAACGGCGTCTCCATGTTTGATGGTTCTGTTTGGAGTTCGGTTATTACCGACAATAAGCTCACTGGACTAAATGTATTAGGTGTTGACGAAGATAATGAAAGCAATATTTGGTTTACTTCTTCACTGTATGGAATATTTAAGTACGATGGTACAAACACGATCAATTACAACACAAAAAACAGTGATCTTTCTTCAACCAATATTCAGTCGATTATGGTGGATGAAAAAGGCAATATATGGCTTGGGCTTGGCGGCGGCATATCAAGATTTGACGGAGAAACATGGACTGACTTAAACTATCGTGATTTCCATTTTGCTGACATCAGAGCATCAGCTATTGATTCAAAAGGAAATAAATGGTTTGCCTCTCCAACAAAAATATATGAACTTAAAGATTAATAAATCCATTGCTACCGAACGATTATACTATGTAGTTTAGTTGGCAAAATTGCGCCAATGGGTGAGGAACTTTATAAATTACATAGAATTGACAAACTTTATTATCCTTAAAAGTTTAGCTGTTTTACTCATCGGGTGACTCATAGTCACCCGATGAGTAAAAATACAGCCTAAGCGTTCATCCTTAGTGGTTGTGTTGATGATCGTGCTTTTTAGTGGCTTTTTCACTACGATCGTACTGGCAGCAACCAGGCAGTTCGTTGTAAACTTCATCACTGGCTTTGTGTTTTGGGGTGTCGTGCCCAACCTTGGCAATGGCTAGTTGTACCTTGTCCACGTCGGTTTTTTGGTCGTCAAAAGTCACGCTGATCAGTTTACTTTTTTTATCCCAATCAGCCAGGCTTACTCCTTCAACCGATTTGGCTGCTTTTTCGATGCGTTTTTCACACATGCCGCAGTTTCCATTGACTTTAAACTTTTCAGACTTGTCTTTTGCCATAGCGCTGCCGGCTCCCATAAACAGGGCAATAACCAGCATTAATACTTTTGTTTTCATCTTGTTTTAATTTTAATGTTTAAACTTTACTTCTATCGATTTTCTATTCTTTTCGTTTTAATCATTTCATGCAAAATGATTAAATTTAGTCTCCACCTGCCTCTTTAGCTCAGTGGTAGAGCAGCTCACTCGTAATGAGCAGGTCGTGGGTTCGACTCCCATGAGAGGCTCGAGTTCGTTTCGGAATCAAAAAGAGATGATTGGTTCGTTGTTGTACCCGGCACTTCTTGATTCCGAAACATCTTTTTATTCCTCACGGTACAAGCAACATTCCGGCAGATCATTATAAACCGCGTCTGGTGCTTTGTATTGTTCGGTATCGTGTCCGGCTTTGGCAATGGCCAGTTGTACTTTATCCGGACTCGTTTTCTTCGGGTCATACTGCATGTGAACCATTTGTTGCGTAGCATCCCACTGGGCGCTGGAAACGCCACCAACAGCTAAAGCAGCTTTTTCAATCCGATCTTTACACATTTCGCAATTGCCTGAAGCTTTGAACTGGGCATGCTCTTCTTTAGCCGACGTAGTTGCTTGATCTGTATATGAAAGCCGGTCAAATAAACAGCATTCCGGCAGCTCGTTGTAAACAGAATCCGGTGCTTTGAATTTTTCAGTGTCGTGTCCGGCATTGGCAATGGCCTGTTGTACTTTCTCCGGATTTGTTTTCTTCGAATCGTATTGCAAGTGGACCATTTGTTGCTCAGCATCCCAATGGGCACTGAAAACACCATTCACCGCCTTTGCCGCTTTTTCAATCCGGTCTTTACACATTTCGCAATTGCCGGCAGCTTTAAACTGGGCATGCTCGCCCGGTGTATTTGCTTCCATGTTCATATCCCCGTGCTGATGGCCTGTTGAGCTCATTCCTCCCTCTGGATTCATCATGCTTTGTAAACCACGCAACTGTGCTGCTGCATCGATTTTGAAGACGCCATTGGTGGCAATTTCCTCGCCTTCGTTTAAGCCTTCGCTAACGACATAGTTATCGCCAGCAACTGGGCCAAGCGTAATCTCCCGGTAAAGGAAAGATGGTGCTTCACGGTTGGGAACTTTAACGTATACCACCGCTCGTTTTCCGGTCCACAAAATGGAGGATTTCGGAATGAGCAGTTGAGGTTCGTTGGAAACCTCAGAGTTTAGAACACCAGCGGTAAACATGCCGGGTTTCACGCGTTGTTTCGAATTATTGAGTTCAACCCGAACTTGTGCTGCCCGGGTTTTTGGACTAATAAACGGATCGATGTAACGCACCTTGCCAGTGAATGATTCTCCCGGAAGAGCTTGAATGGTGTAGGTCACTTCATCGCCATTTTTGATCCAGGGCAAGTCGTTCTCATACGCATCAAACATCACCCACAGCTTGCTTAGGTCAACTAACTTAAAGAGTGCCTGTCCTTCTTTTACATAGTCTCCGGTTGCCACATTCCGCATACTAACAGTCCCTGAAACAGGCGAAAGCACATCAAAATAGGGTTGGGGGTTTCCATACTTTTCAATGGCGTCAATCTGTTTGTCGTTCAGGTCCCAAAGCTTTAGCTTATTGCGAGCAGCTTGGTAAAGTCCCGGGCGAGTTTCGCTGTAGCCTACAGCTTCAAGTAGTTCGCGCTGAGCAGCCAGCAACTCTGGAGAATAGATGGTTGTCAGCTTTTCACCTTTTCGAACTTGCTGTCCGGTGAAATTGACGAAAAGCTTTTCAATCCTTCCTCCAAAACGGGCTGTTAATTCTGCCACATTGCGTTCATCCGCTTCTACTTTCCCCTGCATATGGATGCTTTTTTGAGGATTTCCTTTTTGAACCCGAATAGTTTGAATGTCTGCTAGTTTTGCGGCGGATTCGCTCAGTTGAATCTCATTGGGATCAACATCATCTCCTCCGGCATTCATCTCCGAAAGTGGAATCAAGTCCATGCCACAGATGGGGCAGTCACCAGGCTTTTCTTGTTTGATTTGAGGGTGCATCGAACAGGTCCAGGTGGTCGGATCGTCAGATTCATGATTATGCCCTTCGTGGCCTTCAATGTGCTGTTCAGATGCGCTTGGTGTGTCTGATGATGAGCCAAAAAACAGCCATCCCAGCATCAATCCAACAACTACTGCTCCCAGTAGGAATTGGTAGTTTTCTTTTATGTATTGTTTGAAATTATTCATCTCTTTTGTTATTTCTGTGTTTCAAAATCATTAATCAAACTTGCTGCTAATTCCCCATTAGGGCATGGATCACTGAAATAGCTGCTTGCTGGTCTGCTTTTGCTTTTTCCAGCTCCAGCGCGTAATTCAGTAGCTTCCGGTCCATGCGAAGTAGCTCTTCGAAATTTCGGCTACTGGAACTGTATTCGGTCTCAAGTACGTGGAGCGAGTTTTCGGCTAATTGTACTTGGCTGCGGTAGAGTTCTTTGCGGCGCAGCGCATCGCGATAATCCTTCCATGCTTTCTCAAACAGAATTTCGAGTTTGTTGGAAGTATTTTGTTTTTGATGGCTGTTTGCCGTGGCCTCATAAGCGACTTGCTGAACCATGGCTTTATACTTGTTTCGGTAGAGTGGAATGGTGATTCCAACCATCGGGAACATAAAAGCATCGGTTCCGGCCATTTGGTTTTCTCCTTTACCAATAATGGTGTAATCCATACCGATATTGAAGGATGGTTTCCCCGATTTTTCAGCGACCTGCTGTTTGAAGCGCAATGCTTCTTGTTGCAAATCCAACTGTAATAATTGATGATTTTGTTGCAATATACTGTCACGGATAGCTGTTTTGCTCAGTCCAACTTCTGTTTCCCATAAAGACTGGGGTAAACTGATTGGACGTTGCTCTTGAGAATTTAAGAGCTCGTGAAACTGTACCTGCAAAAAGACCTGTTGATCTTTGAGCAGGGCTAGCTGATTCTCCAAATCCCCGGTCTCCATCTCCAACCGATATTGGTCAACCGCTGAAACCATGCCGGCTTCTACTTTGATGGCAGCCATCCGTTGGTATCGTTGCAGTATGTCGAGGTTTTCCTGGATGATTTGCAAGGCCTTTTCGTTGAAATAGAGGCTGTAGTATGTGGAACGAACCTCGTTGAAAAGGGCAGACTTGCTTTCCTCAAAAACTTCATATTTGGCTTTGGCTTGCTGAACGGCCGTATTTTCACGGGCTTTCAAGGTTCCAAACCAGGGAAACATCTGATTCGCTGAGATCTTGAATTCCATTGGCCCATGGCGGGTTTCAACGGGTTGAATGGAGTAGCCAAATGCAACCTGAGGATCGGGCAGCGAACCAACTTGTGGCGCTTGCTCCAAGGCGGCCAGGTACTCGTTGAATCGAGCTTTAAGCCCTGGATTATTCTCGGCCGCTTGAACAAGGTAATTGTTCAAAGCATCCTGAGCGTTCGTGTTAAGCGAAGCAAAACTTAGAAAAAGGATTACCAAGCAACTAATATGTATTATCCGTTTCATTGTTCTTTCTTTTTTAGTTGACGTTTAACCAGTCTTTCCTGCCACATACTGTATAGCACAGGCACCACAAACATGGTTAGCACTTCAATGGTCATTCCTCCAAATAAGGGGATAGCCATTGGAACCATAATATCTGAGCCTTTTCCTGTAGAGGTGAGTACCGGGATCAGGGCAATTAGGGTCGTGGCGGTGGTCATCATGGCTGGGCGCACCCGTTTTGAACCGGCTTCCAACACCATGGCCCGCACTTCCTTGATACTTTGAGGGGCTTTTTTCGCTTTTAGCTGGCTTAAATAGGTGCTGATGAGCACTCCATCGTCGGTTGCCACACCAAACAGGGCAATAAACCCGACCCAGACAGCCACACTCAGGTTAATCTGATGAACTTGAAACAAGTCTCGTAAGTTGTGTCCAGCCAAAGTTCCGTTCATAAACCAAGGCTGTCCGTATAGCCAGATCATGATGAAACCGCCTGACAGCGCAACCAAAATACCGGTAAAGATTAACGATGTTGAGGTTACTGACCGAAATTGGAAATACAAAATCAAGAAAATGATGATCAATGATATCGGCATAACAATCATTAAGCGTTTGGTTGCCCGGATTTGATTTTCATAGTTTCCGGTAAACACGTAACTCATTCCGGCAGGAAGTTCAAATGAGCCATCCTCCATTTTGGATTGCAGGTGACGTTGTGCATTCTCGACGACATCGACTTCTGCATAGCCTTCTTTCTTATCGAAAATGACATATCCTACCAGGAAGGTGTTTTCACTTTTAATCATTTGTGGTCCCCGTGTGTAGCTCAGGTCAACCAAATCTCCCAAAGGTATTTGCATACCCGACTTCGTTGGGATGAGAATCTTTTGCAGTTCTTCAGGATTGTCTCTAAACTCACGGGCATAGCGCAGTCTCACAGGGAAACGCTCCCGTCCTTCGACAGTTGTGGTGAGCTGCATTCCACCAATAGCACTTCCAATCACGGTTTGTAAGTCCTGAACGGTGAGGCCATAGCGAGCGAGGGCTTTGCGTTTTAACTTTAACTCGAGGTAAGGTTTTCCAACAACCCGGTCAGCAAATACCGACACCGGCTCGACACCTTCAACATGCTGAAGCTCAGTTTCCAGTTGTAAGCCAACTTTCTCGATACTTTCCAGATCCGGACCAAAAACCTTGATTCCCATTGGTGCCCGCATCCCTGTTTGTAACATGACCAGCCGTGTTTGGATGGGCTGTAGCTTGGGAGCTGATGTTAAGCCGGGGATGGTTGCTTTTGCAATAATCTCATTCCAAATATCATCGGGCGAATGGATTTCATCACGCCATTGTCGGAAATATTCCCCGTTTTTGTCTTCAACGAGCTTTTCTTTTTCAATCAGTAGGAAACCTTCTTCTTTTGGGTTGTAGGTGCTTCCATCTTTTAGCAGATAAGCACCCTCTTTATTCACTTTAAAGCGCATGCGGTGTCCATCTTCATTCAAGATGTATTCGGACTTGTAGTTGATGACATTTTCGTACATCGAAACTGGCGCAGGGTCTAAAGCTGAATTTACCCGTCCCCATTTACCGACAACCATCTCAACCTCGGGAATGGCATTGACCTTTTTATCCAGAAGGCGAATGACTTCCAGGTTTTCTTCGATGCCGGAGTGTGGCATCGTTGTTGGCATCAGCAAAAAGGATCCTTCATCAAGCGAGGGCATAAACTCTTTGCCGAGTCCCGGAAACTTTTCTGTGGCATTGGCCCAGAACTTGGTTTCTTTGACAAACTTTGGCATAAACCCATAGAGTTTATCAACCCCTTGCCATGTGGTTATCCCAAAAACAATAATAAGAATGGGGAGGGTTAAAAAGGCCCATTTGTGGCTTAAACACCACTGCAAAATTTGTGGGTAAAAGCGTACTACCAACATCAGAAATCCGAGCACTACGGTGACAATGAGGATGACAAACAGGAAGTTGGCAAACAATGAATTTTGCGCACCTAAAGGCATCCATGCCTGGGTGAGGAAATAAACGACCACCACCACGGTAATTGCAATGTTGATGTAGTTGACCCAGTTTTTTCGGTTCTCGGGCCAACGGTTAGCCAAGAGTCCATTGATTCCAAAAGCGGTGAGCGCTAGCGCCACATAATTACCTGACCAAATTGAAAGTACAATGCCTGCAAGAACTAACAGGCCATTCCAAATTTGTTTGCTTTTTGTTTTGTTGTATTTGATTGAGAAAACAACATGCGCAAAGGTTGGAATTAAAACCAAACCAATCAACAGGGCAGCAAGCATGGCAAAGGTTTTGGTAAACGCCAAGGGACGGAAGAGCTTTCCTTCAGCGGCTTCCATGGCAAATACCGGCAGGAAGCTAATGATGGTGGTCATCAGCGCCGTGACCACAGCACTGGCAACTTCGATTGTTCCTTCATAAACAACCTGTAAAAGCTGTTTGCCCTTTTTTCCAATATTTTGCGGTAGTTCAATATGCCGAATAATATTCTCCGTGAAGACCACCCCCACATCTACCATAACTCCAATGGCGATGGCGATTCCTGAAAGCGCCACAATGTTGGCATCGACTCCAAACTGCCGCATGGTAATAAAGGTAATTAATACCCCAATGGGTAGCAGGCTGGAGATGAGTACAGATGCCCTGAGGTTTAGTACCAGCACAATAACAACAATGATGCTGATTAATATTTCAAGCGACAAGGCTTCTTCCAGTGTTCCCAGCGTTTCTTTGATCAGTCCTGTTCGGTCATAGAAAGGGACGATGGTTACTTTTGAAACGGTTCCGTCTTCTAAGGTTTTGGATGGAAGTCCCGGGGCAATTTCTTTTATTTTGTCTTTGACATGTTCAATTGCTTCAAGCGGGTTGGTTCCATAGCGGGCCACAACTACGCCACCGACAGCTTCGGCACCTCCTTTGTCCAATCCGCCTCGTCGGGTCGCTGGTCCAAAGTTAATCCGGGCAACATCCTTCAATCTAACCGGGACATGATCGCGAACAGCAACCACGCTTTCTTCCAAATCACTCAAATTTTTGATATACCCCAAAGCGCGAATGAGGTACTCTGCTCGGTTGTATTCCAAGGTTCGGGCGCCAATATCCAGGTTGCTGTTTTTTACGGCGCTCATGATTTGTGAAATATTCACGTCGTAAGCTTTCATGGCTGCCGGATCAATATCGACCTGGTATTCCTTGACAAAACCGCCAATTGAGGCGACCTCGGCAACGCCTTTGGCTGCCGTTAAGGAATAGCGAACGTAGAAAT
This sequence comes from Sunxiuqinia elliptica, assembly GCF_900113005.1. Taxonomy (GTDB): domain Bacteria; phylum Bacteroidota; class Bacteroidia; order Bacteroidales; family Prolixibacteraceae; genus Sunxiuqinia; species Sunxiuqinia elliptica. The sequence goes on along the minus strand of NZ_FONW01000020.1, from coordinate 24,356 downwards.
CCTGGATGGTTCGCAACTCATGCGGATCCCAACCTCCTGCCGGATTTCCGTCTTTGTCGCGTCCCTCAAGGGTGTACCAATAAATTTGTCCCAAGGCTGTTGCATCAGGTCCCAGGGCAGGGGTGACATCATCTGGCAGTGTCCCGGGGGGAAGCGAGTTTAGCTTTTCCAGGATTCGGGTCCGACTCCAGTAAAATTCGACATTATCATCAAAAATGATATAAATACTGGAAAGACCGAAAATGGAGTTGCTTCGAATCGTTTTTACTCCAGGAATTCCAAGAAGTGATGTCGTTAAAGGATAAGAGATTTGATCTTCGATATCCTGTGGAGAGCGGCCGGGCCACTCAGTATAAACAATTTGCTGGTTTTCGCCAATATCCGGAATGGCATCTACCGGAACGGGGTCGTTGGGCAAAATTCCTGTATCCCAACGAAAAGGAGAGTTGACCATTCCCCAACCAACCATGATCAATAAGAGTAGGAAGGTTACCAGCTTGTTCTCCAAAAAGAAACGAATTAATTTATTTAGCATACCGTTTCAACTTTATGATTTTTTTTTATTGCAGTAAATTAATAAAAGTATCGACCGCATGCAACGAGCACACAGTCCATAAGGCCAATTCCATCATAGTGAAATCGGAGCAATCAAAAAATCATAAGCGGTACACCTGAATATCCGAAAGGAAGTTCAGGACATCTTTGGGCGGCGGCGCATTGCCTACAACCCAAGCGTCTGTAGATGTTGTGTTATTCTGAAGAGATTCAATTAACAGCACAGGAATCTCATAACAAACAAAAGCAATGTAGTCAACATGATTGAACACCATCGGAACGGTATAATCCTGATCCAGTTGAAAGGTTTGTGCCTCATCATGGCAACAAGCTCCTTGCATATCGCAACAGGAGTCAACGCTTCCGCTGATGGAAAGATCAACCAAATCTTCGCCACAATAGTGTTTGGTGATCGTAAACCCGAGGGTGCTTACCATCATCAAAACGAATAGGATAATATGTGAGATCTTCTTGACCATGCTCTTATTTCAACGCAAATTTATATAAATTTGTTTGGACTATTAAAAGTAAAACAGACTTTTGTGAAAATTTAACAGGTCTAAAATCAAGCTAAAACGAATAAACTGATGAAAAAAAATCTTTTCTTTTTACTGGTCGTTCTTATGGGCTGTCAGCAGCAACCGAGCTCGATAATGCCTTATTCGAAGGCCGATTTTGAAGCAACAATTGATGGTAAGAAAACAAGCTTATTTACGCTGGAAAATACCCAGGGTATGAAGGTGACTTTAACCAATTATGGCGCAAAAATTGTGTCGATCATGGTGCCTGACAAAGCAGGTAAGCTGGCAGATGTGGCTTTGGGATTTAAATCGATTGAAGAATACCAAACGCAAGATGCCGGACAAGGTGCCGTGGTTGGTCCCTATGCTAACCGGATTGCGAATGGTCAATTTGAACTGAATGGAGAAACCTATCAATTGGAAGTAAATAACCACAAAGCCTGTTTGCACTCAGGAACACAAAGCTTTTATCGTCAGGTGTATGATGCCCGCGAAATTCAGACGGATGCTGGTCCTGCGGTTGAAATGACTTTGAACAGCCCGGATGGAGCTTCAGGTTTTCCCGGGAACAAGACGGTTGTGGTTACTTATACCTTAACCGCTGACAACGCATTGAAGATCGATTATAAAGCGACAACTGATAAAGCTTGTCCGTTTAATTTAACCAACCATGTTTATTTCAATTTGAAGGGAGAAGGCAACGGAAATATCATGGATCATGTGGTTGTGATTGATGCCGATTCGACCACAGAGGTGTTGAATAATGAGCTGATTCCAACGGGAAAGATTGTTTCGGTGAAAGGAACAGATATGGATTTTACCAGTCCGCATCAGATTGGAGAGCGTATCGATTCGGAAATGCAAGCACTTGCTGTTGCTGGCGGATATGATCACAACTACATTTTGAATAAAGATCAACATGCGAATGAGCTGACTTTTGCAGCCAGTGCCTACGAGCCAGCTTCAGGACGCTATGTTGAGGTGTTCACCACTGAACCTGCTGTCCAGTTTTATACCGGTAATTTTTTGAATGGCTCGTTGATTGGACGTGCAGGAAAAGCTTATGAGCATCGGTATGGTTTTTGTTTCGAAACGCAGCATTATCCGGATTCACCCAATCATCCAAATTTTCCAAACACTGTTTTAGAGCCTGGAGATACCCTTCGTTCAACAACGATATACAAGTTTTCAGTAAAAGAATAGGTGATTCTTTATAGAATAGAAAAGCCGGAATGCGTATGCTCGTTCCGGCTTTTTTGTATTTGTAGTTGATCGTTCTAATCTGCCGTTTCAAGCATTGGAAGCTCGATAAAAGATTGTTGCTCTTGGCTATGATAAAGTCGGTGTGTTGCTTTGACAAAATCTTCTGGTTTCGCTTCAAAAATATTGTCAACATAGCGTTGAGGATTCCGGTCAACCAAGGGGAACCAAGTGCTTTGTACCTGGATCATTAATTTATGTCCCTTCTGAAAGCAATGCAGCACATCTTGCAAGTCAAGTTCTATTTCTTCGACTTGGTTTGGAGTGAATGGCTCCGGATGCTCATAGCTGTTGCGGAAACGTCCCCGAATGACTTCACTTCGTACCATTTGATGGTAGTTGGCCATTTTTTGTCCTTCGCGAGTCCATTTGTTGTCCGGGGCATCTTTGGGGTAAACATCAATCAGTTTGACAATCCAGTCTGCTGCAGTTTCGCTTGTGGACACCTTTAAGTGAGCTGTTAGTGGTCCTGCCAAAACTAAATCTTCGGTAAGAACCTCGGTTTCGAAAACAAGCACATCGGGTCGTTTAGCTGCAAAGCGCTGATCATCGGTCATGTACTCTCTGGTCATGCCAAAGGTAATTTCTTCGGTGTAGGGAACGGGTTTTGCAGGATCGCTTACATACTCGTCGTAGGCTTTTTCGTCCGAAGCAGCTGGTTGAAACGACAATTTCCCATGCTCCCGGAAATAGAGCTTTTGAGCTGATTGTGTTTTGGGAGGCCATTGATCGAAGCTTTGCCATTCGTTCTTGCCAGTCATGAAGACCGTGGCTTCGGGAAGGTTTAGCTCACCTTTCCCTTTCAGATGATGTACAAAGAAAGGTAGCTCAATGCTGTCTCGGTAAAAAAGCGAGGTTTTTTGTTCGAACGACACATTTCCTAAATGGTCACCATCATTGCGAGCCCATCCGCCATGAATCCACGGGCCTACAACTAATTTATTGTCAGTCTTCGGACTTTGCTTTTCAATGGTTTTGTAGGTATTGAATGTTCCGTAGAGGTCTTCCGCATCATACCAACCGCCGACAACCAATACCGCAGGTTTGATATTTTTCAAGTGAGGAAGAATGGTTCTTTCCTGCCAAAAACGATCGTAATTGGGATGATCGACCAATTCGTTCCAAAATGCAATGCTATCTCCAAAAAAACGAGTCTTGACATTCGATAAAGAACCTAAATCCATATAGAATTGGTACCCGTCAGGGGTTCCCCAGTCGTAGGTTTTAATCCAGTCCTGATAAGGTTGCTGGCGCGGAATATCCATTGCTGCAAAAAAGCCAAGCATTCCTGCCAGGAAAAAGGCTCCATGATGGTGCGGATCATCGAAAAACCAATCGGAAATAGGTGCCTGTGGAGATACACACTTTAAGGCTGGGTGGGCATCAATGGCTGCACATGAAGTGTAGTACCCGGGGTAGGAGATGCCCCACATGCCAATGTTCCCATTGTGGTTGGAAAGGTTTTTGACCAACCAATCCATGGTGTCATAGGCATCTGAGCTTTCATCAATCTGTGAAGGCTGCTGTTTTTTGGACAGATGTGGGCGCATGTGCTCAAATTTTCCTTCCGACATAAAACGTCCACGTACATCCTGGAAAACAAAGATGAATTTTTCGCGTAGAAAAGCAGGAAACAAGCCCCGCCGAAAGCTGAAGTCCATGGCCTCTCCATACGGAGAAATACTGTAAGGAGTCCGGTTAAATAGAACGGGGTAGTTCTCCGATTTGTCCTTTGGCGCGTAGATTACAGTAAAGAGTTTAGTCCCATCACGCATCGGAATATAAACTTCTTGCTTGGTATAGTGATTCACGAGATAAAGCGAATCCGGATTGCTTGCTATACCTGTGGCAGCAAGACTTAAGATCAGACTGAACGCGAGTAATACTCTGGCAAACATAAGTGTAGAATTAGATCGTTTCGTTAATCAATAGAGGAAATTTAAGCAATAAAGATAGGGAGCAACTTTGAGCAATTAAAGTGGTATCGCGAAGAATTGGATAGCTATTTTATTTCGTTTAGCAGAAAGTGGATAGGAGCGTAACAGCTCTTTATAGAAGGTAATTTATAAATCTTTAACAAGAGTTCACACAAGCCACTACTCTTCTCTTGTTTATAGGAAGTTAGACGAAAAGAATAAAGATAGAAGAAGTGCCCGTTTTATTGCTGATTGCCTTGATTCACACGGACTTTAGTGCTGGTTAAATTTAGGTTATCCCTGCGGTTCAGAAACAGAATTTTTCGGGTGGAATTACTATATTTGCCATCGGTTTTTGGAAAGTTTTTAAAAATCAGAATTTTAAGATAATATATTAAGTTTAATTCAAAACCATAAATCATGTTAATTAATAACGTAGTTGGTAGAGAAATTTTGGATTCACGTGGTAATCCTACCGTTGAAGTTGAAGTAACTTTAGAATGCGGTGCTGTTGGTTTAGCTGGAGTTCCTTCAGGTGCTTCAACAGGAGAAAACGAAGCGCTTGAATTGCGCGATGGCGACAAAGGTCGTTACCTTGGAAAAGGTGTTTTGAAAGCTGTTGAAAACGTAAACAACGCGATTGCCAAAGAATTGGTTGGTATGGACGCTTCAGATCAAGTGGCTATTGACCACAAATTGCTGGAGTTGGACGGTACTAAAACCAAATCTAAATTGGGTGCCAACGCTATGTTAGGTGTATCATTGGCTGTTGCTAAAGCTGCTGCTAATGCACTTGAACTTCCTTTATACCGTTACATCGGTGGAACTAACGCAAAAACATTGCCTGTTCCAATGATGAACATTATCAATGGTGGATCTCACTCTGATGCTCCTATTGCTTTCCAGGAATTCATGATTCGTCCTATCGGTGCTCCTTCATTCCGTGAAGGTTTGCGCATGGGTGCTGAGGTATTCCACAGCTTGAAAAAAGTATTGCACAAACGTAATTTGAGCACTGCTGTAGGTGATGAAGGTGGTTTTGCTCCTGCTTTGGACGGAACTGAAGATGCTTTGAACTCAATCATTGAAGCAATCAAAAACGCTGGTTACAAACCAGGTCGTGCAGAAGAAGGTGGTGATGTTTCTATCGCTTTAGACTGCGCTGCTTCAGAATTCTATAGTGACGGTGTTTACGACTATGCCAAATTCGAAGGTGAAGGCGGTGCACAACGTAACCGTGACGAGCAAGTAGCTTACTTGGCTGAATTAGTTGAAAAATTCCCAATTGACTCAATCGAAGACGGTTGCGACGAAGGCGACTGGGACGGATGGGTAAAATTGAATGCAGCTATCGGCGACAAATGCCAATTGGTTGGTGACGACTTGTTCGTAACTAACGTTGAATACTTGCAAAAAGGTATCGAATTGGGTGCTGCTAACTCAATCCTGATTAAAGTAAACCAAATTGGTACTTTGACTGAAACATTGGATGCTATTGAAATGGCTCACCGTGCAGGTTACACTTCAGTAACTTCTCACCGTTCAGGTGAAACTGAAGATGCAACAATTGCTGACATTGCTGTAGCTACCAACTCAGGACAAATCAAAACTGGTTCATTGAGCCGTTCTGACCGTATGGCTAAATACAACCAATTGCTTCGTATTGAAGAAGAATTGGGTGCTGCTGCTATCTACGGATACAAAAAGATTTACAGAAAGTAATTCTGAATACCAGATAAATGAAAGCCGCTTTCCATTTGGAGAGCGGCTTTTTTATGCTTGTAGGTTTTTTCTGAAGGAGATTTGATGAGGAGTAACAAGATAGATGTCAGAAAAAATATTCTGATGAATTTTGTAAATTGGCAGTGGATAAGTAAATCCCTCAAATCAACTCTTTTAAAATAACGACAATGCAACCGATTATTGATCACATCCAAATCACAGTCAAAGATTTAGATTCTGCTGAAGCTTTTTATGATCGACTAATGCCTATTCTGGGCTTTGATCTGGCCCATAAAGCAAAGGGGAAAGTACCAGCCCATGAATTTGAAGTGGTGGAATATTATCATCCGGCGCTGATTTTTGCGATTAATTCGCCCCGTTCAGCCTTTAAAAATGACAGTATTCATCGACGCAAGCCCGGTGCTCTACACCACTTAGCTTTTAAAGCTTCTTCGCGCAACGAAATTGATGAGCTTTATCCTCTAATAAAGGCAGCCGGAGCTCATATCGTTGATGTCCCCAAATTTTATCCTCAGCACGGTGAGAGTTATTATGCCCTTTTTTTTAAAGATCAGGAAGGCATTAAATACGAGCTTGTTTTTGAAGAAGGGCGGATGGGATAAATTTGTTTAAACTATTAAATAATGGCAAACTTTGAAGTGCTAAAATAAAAACTTATGAAAAAACTAATCTTTGGTATTCTTACTTTTTGTGTATTTAGCTCTTTTGCACAAAAGAAACAGTTAGATGAGTTAACTTTTGATGATTGTCAGAATTCGGCTTTTTTTCAGAAAGTTAAGAACAATACGAATGTTTTAAGATACACTGCAGCAGATGGATCTCTTTTGGAAATTGGTGATACCCTGGTTATTGGGGTTCCTTCTGGTAGTATTACTGCAACAACTGCTGTTGGTGCTGGAAATACGGTTGGTGTTGCAAAAGCTCGATCACGAACGAAAAGTAGTTTTACGACCATAATCATGGGACGACCGGTTGGTTTTGGAAGTATTATGAATGCAATGGCAGGTGAAGCTCCAGAGAATGCTGGTGCTAACATGCAGGGAGAAATCGTTGTTATCTCAGAAATGAAAGTTTCCCATAAAGGGAGTCGAAAAAAACCTCTAGCCTTAACGATACTACTGGGAGAACCAAATGGAAGGGCTTTTGGGATTAATAAATATATGTCAGTAGTAGACTATGAGAAGTCAGTGTTAGGCGGTGAAATTAGAAGCTTGAATGCTCCTATGACAAGAGATGAAGCAATATCCAAGTTGAAAGAATCTAAAGAGCTGCTTGATCTAGGACTTATGGAACAATCAGAATATGATAAAATTAAGCAGGAGCTAACGCCTGTTATTATGGAGCAGTAATAAGTAATGCTTAGTTGATTGATTGAGTATTTTTTATTCCTTTTATCTGTATCATAAGATGACGTAAAATAACTATTATTGTTAGATATTAATTCAGTGGGTGTATTATGTTTTTTTTAATAAACTGCAGAGTTCTTCCCCGTTCGGTAGGAACTAGAATGATACTTGCCCTGTTAAGAGGACTATTTATGGTAAATATCCGAGAAGTTAAAGAATCCGATAATCCTGTTCTGTCGCAATTGATTAAATGCGTTTTTGAGGAGTATGATGCCCCCCGGGACGGAACCGTTTATTCTGATCCGACCACCGATCAGCTTTGTGACTTATTTCGCGAAGAAAGATCGATTTTGTGGGTTGCAGAACTCGATGAAAAGATTGTTGGATGTTGTGGTATTTATCCAACTCCAGGTCTCCCAGATGACTGTGCTGAGCTGGTCAAGTTTTACCTTTCTCCGGAAGCTCGTGGTCAGGGAATTGGCAAAAGCTTGATGGAGATCAACATTCGTTCAGCGATTGATTTTGGTTATTCGCAATTGTATATCGAAAGCCTTCCTGAATTTGATCAGGCCGTTCGAATGTATGAAAAGCTTGGTTTTTCTTTACTTCAAAAGCCTTTGGGAGATTCCGGTCACACTTCCTGCTCAGTTTGGATGATTAAAGAGCTTGCGAAAAAGAACTGATTTTATAAAAAACAAGGGTGTAGCTGGACACATAAAAACAGGGCGTAACCGAAAAGCCAAACGAGTAGGGAGCTAACAAAATAAAAACAAACGATGGAAAATATTGAGCAGCAAGAGCAACAGCCAACAAACTCTTTTGTTTCTAATTCAGAGATTGATAGCTATTTGTTAGAAACAGCTAAGTGGGGAAAATTCTTAGCCATCATGGGGTATATTGGTATGGGGATTTTAGTTCTTGTTTCCTTTTTTATGATGATCGGTGCATCTTTTTTCGGGAGTGCTGCTACTGCCGGATTTCCGATGTGGATTGTCGGTTTTATCTATATTGCCCTGGCTGTGGTTTATTATTTCCCAGTTACCTATTTATACAAATACTCAGCACAAATGAAGGAAGGGATAAGGTCAAATGATGGAAGTACGGTAACTTCTGGGTTCCGGAATTTGAAGTCATTGTTCCGCTTCCTGGGGATTTTCACAATCGTTATTCTGTCGATCTATGCGGTAGCTTTGGTCCTTGTTGTACCCCTTTCTTTGTTGCTGGCAAGATAAGCACCCAAAAAGAGTTTGAGCTGTTGGTTTGTTTAGCATCGCGACAATCATGTTGCAGGAAAATTGAAGCAAGCCTGAGTTTTCTTCATGTTAACTCTTCATATAAGTTGTTCTGAGGTTTGGTCATCAGAATAGCGAAAAATCGAATGTCTTACAAAAAAACAAACGAATGAAAATCGGAATATTAGGAATTGGGGGAATTGGCGGGTTTATCGGTGGAAAGCTAGCGAAGCACTTTGGCAACGACTCCGAAACAGAAATCATATTTATTTGTAGAGGCAAGACAAAAGATAAAATTGCCGAAAATGGATTGGTGTTAAACTCGAATGGAGAACGAAGCCAGGTTCATCCCGATTTGCTTAGTGAGAATCCGGCAGAGATTGGTCAGTTGGACGTGCTTATTGTAGCTACCAAAGCCTACTCTTTGGGACAAGTGATTAAGCAATATCAAGCGTGTTTGACCGATGAAACAGTGGTTATTCCTCTGCAAAATGGAGTTAATGCGAAGGAGATCGTTCTGCAAAGCTTGGACGGTGTTAAACCGACTATTCTTGAAGGGTGCATTTACATTGCTTCCAATATTGGTGAGCCTGGAGTTGTGAACCATGTGGGAGGTCCTGGCAAAATTTTCTTTGGAAATACCAACTCGGACAACTTTAGCTGGCTTGAAAAGTTGATGAAAGAAGGAGGTTTGGATGCAAACTATACCAAAGCAATCACAAAGTTTTTGTGGAAGAAGTTTCTTTTTGTATCTCCAGTGGCAGCGATGACTACAGCTCTTAATCTGACTTTTGGAGCCGTGGCTGAAAATGCTGAACTAATGAGTCAACTGGAAGATATGATGAAGGAAGTTCAACAGTTAGCTTTGCAGCTTAGGGTTGATTTAAGCGATCAGGATGTGGCAGATTCTCTAAATATGATTCAAAACTTTCCGTATCAAGCAAAGTCATCCTTGCAGTTGGACTTTGAAAATGAAAGTACGAAAAATGAAAAGTACTATTTGGTTGATTACGTGATAGAAGAAGCCAAAAAGTGTGGGGTTCTCGTCCCTGACTATGAGCTGATGAATGGAAAAATTCAAGCGCTCGTTTAAATCAAAAATAGTTGTGTTAACGAATTGAAGCTTAATGAAATATTTGGTCGAAAAAGTCGGTGAAGCTGAGTTTCCTGAGCTTGTTGCTGTTTGGGAAGCTTCGGTTCGTGCAACTCATCATTTTATTAGCGAAGAAGATATTGCATACTATAAACCACTAATCCAATTTTACACCAGGAACTAGTGAAGTGGTTAATCGTTAGTTTGTTAGCTGCGACAGACTTTCTCCAAATCAAAAAAAATCCTACAAAATATAAATGGTGACAATTAACCTTTCTAGGTTTCATTTTTGTTTTTATTTTAGAAACCGAACAAATGTTAATATGAAAAGCCATGAGAACAACAAGTACCATTTTGTTAATGATGCTCTTTTTTATTATTGGATGTAATAAAGAGACAGATGAAAGTCAAGAAGAAATTATTCCAATCAAACAAGAGAATCATATTCAAGCCAAGGTTGACGGACGTGATGTCCTTATTTATCAGGATAATTCACTAAATACAGATACTACAAGTTTATTTTCGTTTTCCTTTGGACAATCTATTTTATCAGATGAAGAACAAGCTGATACGAGTTTTTATCTCAGTGGGTATTTAAATGGTGAGTCGTTAAAGATCAGTTTCCCAATGGAGCAGCATGCGAGTACTTACGATATTGTTCGCGATCCGAATCCTGCAAGTCCAAAGTATGGCTATTACTCTTATGCACCGGAACTGGATGAGAATCGTGGCTTTTTAGTTTTTCAAACTCAGAATTTTTTGAAAGAAGCTATGCCCGCTCAGAAAGTGGGAGAGGTGTCGGTTAAAGTATTGGATTGGGAGAAGCGTGAAATTGCCGGAACATTCTTTTTTACGGCTTATGGTTACTACCATGATTGGAACGAAGAGGCTGCTCTGATTTCACCTGTTGATTCTTTGGTTCAAGTGAATGATGGTACTTTCTACTTCAAGTGGGAGGAGGATTTAGATATCAGTTTATAGTGAAACGTCCGGGGGGGAAGAATCCACCCCGAACGAATAGTTGTAAATCTTAAAACTGGTAGCTTAAACTAAAGTTAAAACTCCTTCCAGGTGAATAGATTGGGCGGATTTCAGCATTTCTAACAGAGCGAGCCAAGTGTTCATAGTAGGCTTTATCAAATAAGTTTTGAACAGCAGCTGTTGCCTGCAGACGATTAAACAGGAGATAAGAAACCTTCAGATCGACCAAATCGAAAGCTGGCGTTTTGGTTTCTCCATAAGTTGTAGCAATTCGGTTTTGCTCAAAGGAGTGTCGATAGCTAAGCTCGGTTCGTAGCTTTTCATCAGCAAACTTTCCAACCAAGCGATAGCGAAATTCCATCGGAGGAATTTCGGGTAGTGCTTCATCAGTTGTCGTGTTTTCTCCGTGCGTGTAAGCCAGCGTCGCCACTTGTTGCCAATGCCGAGTAAGCAATTGCCGCCAACTAAACTCGAACCCGGTAAGTCGAGCCTTATCTCGGTTTACAAATTGACGAACGCCTGGTGAAGAGCTCATCCTGGGTTGCAAGTCTTCCCGTATTTCAGAGCTGATATAGTTATTTACAAAAGAGGCAAACAGGTTTAGGTCGATGGCTGTTTGGTCCGTTTTATAGTTGAAAACCAAGTCGGCTTGGTTATTGGTTTCAGCTTTCAATTCCGGATTTCCAAGCATTTCATAGGGATCAACTCCAATGGGGAGAAAATTGATGTAGCGTTCGGCCAGTCCCCCGCTTCGTTGGGCACTTCCAAGCCAGAGTCCCATCGAAAAGTGCTCACTGATTGTTTTTGTTCCTCCCAAGCTGAATGAAGGATTTAGCAGGTCTGAGCTCATGTCAGAATAATTCTTAGCAAACTTTTCGTCAGGATTGCCGGCTTCTGCATGGTTTAGCTCCAGGCGTCCGGAGAAAACCAAATGATAGCCTTGCCCTTGATGATGATATTCTGCAAACAAACCATTTTTCCGAATCGAGGCATCTTGCCAAACATTGTCAAGCATGGCCTGTCCTTTCATAGGTCCCATGAGTAGGTTTCGTTCGCGCGTTCCTTCTGCTTTTTCATAGCGCATGTCTGTTCCTACAAAGAACCAGTCATTGTTAAGGTCAAACCTTAATTCGGTGCGTCCTCCTGCATTGTTTGTTTTTGCTGCTGTGCTGGCGTCAACCATGCGGGGAGTGATTTCCTTATCGAAATTATCCATCAGGTGATCGACCCATGTCGCATAAAGGGTCGTGTTCCATGAGGAAAGCTTGCCTTTGTAAAACAAGGCTTCGTGCCCTAAATTCAGCAGCCAGGTATCATCTTTTCGCAAGTCCATCGGTAGAGCGGGGAAATCCACATCTTTGGCATAGTTATTCGAAACCAATAGATGTAGTTGTTGTGTTTGACTGAGCTTAAACCCGAACTTTCCGCCAAAATTGGTTCGATAAAAACGAGCAGGAACGCTAAGTCCATCGCCGTCGGTATAATCATCTCCGGTGGATAAAGCACCAAATAAACGAAGGTCAACAGCTTTGTTACTTAAGCCAACAAGGGCTTCCGATCGGCTGATGGATCCATTGGTTTCAAAGCTGCTTCCCAAGCGTCCGCCCAGTTTCGCTTGCTCGGAAAAATGAGATGGTGCACTCTTAAAGTTGATGGTTCCTCCAAAGGCACTTCCATAGCGAAGGCTGTGTGGTCCTTTTAGCACCTCTGCCTGGACGATCATATTTAGAGGAATTTGACTGGATGCGGGATCCATTCGATTAGGGCAACCCGCAGTTGCACTCTGCGTTCCATCAATGACCAGGTTGAGTTGGTCATATTTAAAACCACGGAGTACGGGATCGAAACCATAGGCTCCACTCTTGCGGATGCTCGAAATGGCACTGAATTGCTCCAATACCTGACCGGCATCATGAGCGAGTTTATCCTGGATCCGAAAAGTCATTTTTTCCTGTTCACCGGCTTCTGGATGGATACTTAAAAAAGTAACAGGTTGTAAATTATGGCTTTTGGGACTTAGCTCCAACACCTGTTTTTTCATGGCTTCAGCAACTTCTTCAGGCGTGAAACTCAGCTTCCCATATTGAATGTGTGAAATGATTAATGGAACATCTTCTTGATAAACGAATGAGATTTCGCCATCGATGGATGAAATGCCTTGTTTTGAGCCGTAGGCATAATTGGCATTTTCAATTGGTTGACGGGTATCTTCAGCAACCAGTTTTAAGTAGGGCGTTTGCGCTTGCAGTGTAAAACTTAGAATTAACAAGCCAAGTGCCACCCCAATTCGCCTGTAAAAACGATCAAATAATTGATTCATTATGAATTGAATTAAGAGTTTGTATTGATTTTAGTGCTGATTAGCGACTAAAAAGCGTATTCGATAAAAAATCAGGCTTGATCTTTCGGAGGGTGAAAAAGCGAATAGGCTAATAAAACTCCTTTTGTGTAGACGATTTGATAGCCGATGATCTCAGAACTTGGGAATTGGTTTTGGGTTATTTCGGAGTCATCGGCAAATAATTGGATTTCGTATTTTTTGTTCTCTGATTGGGGAGCTTCCTGTTTTTGCTTTTCGTGTTCTTCCAGCTTGTTTTTTAGCTGGCAACATCCCTGGCAGCTCGAGTCGGGGATATCTTTTTCGATACACAGAAATTCCGCAATATAATCCTGGTTAATTTTGAAAGAAAGGTAAATGGCAGCCTCCGCCATAAAATGCAGGCTAAATGCAAAAATGAGAAGGTATGAGAAAATCTGCCTAATTATCATCGTGATGAATAACTTTCTTCAAAGCAAAGGATTGCTTGATTATTTAACCCCAAAGACAAAGATTTCTGTAAATTGTTCAGAACGAATGTCAAATTATGATTTAGACTATTTGTGAAAAGACATTGAATGTTGATGGAATAAGTAGTTTTTTTGGGTAGGCCCTTCGAATTTGAATTATCGATTGTATTTTTAGCCCTTTAATACTAGCCAATGTACACACAAGAGGAAGCAAAACAACTGCGGAAAGATTTCTGGATTCTTTTTGGAAAACGATGTAAGATTGTTCCCGAATTGCAAGAGAAAGGGAAAAAATGGATGTTGTATGACACCAAAATAACAGGGCTGGACCTGAAGTTTGAGGTTGACCGCAGAGCTGCCCGTGTAATGATTGAGCTGAACCATCGGAATGAAGGCAAGCGACTCGATCTGTTTGAAAAGTTACAGTCGTACAAAGCAATTTTGGAAGATGGTTTTGAGGATGGCTTAATCTGGGATTTCTTGTTCGTGCGCGAAACCGGAAAGGAAGTGTGCCGGATCTACGTGGAGCAGGAGGGCTTCGATATTCATCGCCAAAAACAATGGCCTGACATTTATAACTTTTTCATTGAAAATATGCTCCGGTTAGAGACCAACTTTCTGGATATTCGCGATATTTTAAAGGAACAGCTTTAAGAGTTAAATTTCTATTTAGGAGAGGGATTGGAATGCTGCAAGGGACAGGGTGGAGTCGTTTCTCAAATACTGATTTTATTAGCAGTCTTGGTGCGCTAGTCCATACAAATTAGTATCATTGTAGCAGATTAGCGATACCTAACAATGAATAGATACCTAAACGATAATGTTGCTATGGCGGAGGTTGCCAAAGGAGACCTCAAAGCTTATCGTTATCTTTTTGACCATCATTTTGCAGACCTTTGCAACTTTCTGCTAATTTATTTGCACGATCGAAATCTTGCGGAAGAGCTTGCGCTGGATATTTTCGCTTATGTGTGGGAAAAGCGAGAAGATATTGCGATAAAGTCATCGTTTCGCAACTACCTGTATACTGCAGCTAAGAATCAGGCAGTATCTCATTTCCGAAAACAACAAAAACACTTCTTTACTGACCTCGGAATTGAAGCTCCTGATGCAGTTGATCCCATTTCAGCTGAATATATTCTAGAGAATGAGGAATTACAACAAATGATCAATAATGCAATCGATAGCCTCCCTGCGCAGAGTAAGCGGATTTACCAAATGGCATGGGAGCAAAACCTTTCGTATAAGGAAATTGCGAATGAACTGGGCTTAAGTGTAAAAACAGTGGAAAACCATGTTGGAATAGCCTTGCGAAAACTTCGCGAAAAGTTACGGCCCTATTACAAGCAAATCTTCGTTTTTTGGATGATTTCTAACTTTTTTTGAAAAAAAGCATTTTTGGATTGAGGGATTCATGAGGTACTTGCGACTATAAGAATAAACAGCCTGGTTAAACAGCTTGAAAAATAACGTTTCAATGAACCCGATGAATCAAGAAAAAATACCTTGGGAAATTATTTCAGCCCAACTCAAAGGGAATGCTTCTTCTGAGCAAAAAGAGTTGCTGAAAGCTTGGTTGAAAGAGTCCGAAGAAAATGTAAAAGCTTATCAGCAGACTCTATGTGATTGGCAGATTTCAAATCAGAAAGTCGATTTTTACTCTCCCGATACTGAAAGGCTATGGGGGAGATTACTTGCCCGAATTGAAAAGCAACCTCAAAAGCGATTAACTCCATTTCGATTTTATCGTTGGATAGCTGCTGCAGCTGTTCTTGTACTTGTTTTTCTAAGTGGTATGTGGATGGGAGACTTTTCAAGCTTTTTTGCCAACGATCAGGTTTACACAACAGTGATTTCACCAAAGGGAAGTCGTACGCAGGTTGTTCTGCCAGACAGCACATGTGTTTGGCTTAACTCTGGTTCTGAAATTCGTTACCCAACTTCTTTTGAGCGGAAAACCCGTGATGTTTACATTGTTGGCGAGTGCTTTTTTGATGTGACAAAAGACCAACAAAAGCAATTTGTTGTACATGCCGAAAAGGTTGATGTTAGGGTGTTTGGAACCCAATTTAATGTTCGGGAAAACGGGAAAATCAACCAAGTTGATGTGGCACTGCTCGAAGGAAAAGTAAGTGTATTTGGAAAGCAGAGCCAGCCGCTAACCGAGCTTAAGCCTGGCGAACAGTTTACCTTAGCCAATGGGAAAGCGACGGTGCAGCAGGTTTCAAATATTGAACGCTTGGTGGCTTGGAAAGATAACATGCTCATTTTTGAAAACGAGCCATTTGAAAGTGTTATTCAAACGTTGGAGAGTTGGTATGGCGTTGAGTTTACAGTTGATTCGCAAATGCTAGCAAAGCACAGTTATACTTTCAAAGTAAAGACTGAAAGTTTAAGCGATGTGCTGGATTTGATTTCAGTAATTACACCAATTGAATACAAAATTAATGGAGAAGAAGTATTTATAAATTATAAGAATAGGTGAAACTAAAACAGGGAAGCGATTAACTCCCCTGCCTTTTTAATGTCGAATCTGAATTTGACAGGTATCCAGCCGTCTACCAAACAAATTGGAACCTTTAAAATTCAAAAACTAATCATTCAAAATTATGAAAAAAAAATGGTTTGAACTTGCATTGGGGATTCCCCGATGTAAAAAACTCTTTCTAATCATGAGACTGACTCTTTTTCTAGTGCTCGGTATGGTCATTAACTCGATGGCTTCGGGCTTTGCACAAAACACCAAACTTAACCTCAATCTCGAAAACAAGCAGATTCGTGAAATTCTAAACGAAATTGAAAATCAATCGGAGTACACCTTCATGTACGATAATCAAAAGGTGGATGTGGAAAGACGGGTAACAATACGTGTAAATACATCATCTATTGAAAGGACCTTGAGCCAGATTTTCAGAGATGAACAAATTGACTTTCGTATTATCGATCGCCATGTGATGATTTATCCCAAAGAAGGGAGTGGAGTCGTTCAGCAACAGGTGAAAATATCTGGAACCATTGTAGATATGGCAGGTCAGCCATTGCCCGGAGTAACTGTTTTAATCAAAGGAACCAACCAAGGGACCGTTAGTGATTTTAACGGAGAATATACGATTGCTGATGTTCCGGTAGAGGGCCTATTGGTATTTTCTTTTGTGGGGATGAAGACGCAAGAGGTTCTGGTCGGAAAACAATCAGTGATCAATATCACGATGAGCGAAGACGCCATTGGCCTGGACGAAGTTGTAGCGATTGGTTATGGAACACAGAAGAAGATTAACCTGACTGGAGCTATTGCAACAATGTCTAGCGACGACTTAAACAAACGGGTAATAACCAGCCCTGAGTCAATGCTGCAGGGAAAACTTCCGGGATTGCAGGTGATTCAAAATTCTGGTGAACCAGGAAATAATTCGAATTCACTACAAATTCGGGGCCTTGGAACTTTTGATGGAGCCGGTAAAAATCCATTGGTATTGATTGACGGAATTCCGGGAGATATGTCATCCATCAACCCAAACAATATCGAAACAGTAACCCTGCTAAAAGATGCTGCTTCGGCCTCAATTTATGGTTCACGGGCTGCTAATGGTGTGATTTTAATAACCACCAAACAAGGGACTAAAGGGCAATTATCTGTTGAATATGGTTTTAACCTGGGAAATTATTCACCTACCGTGTTACCCGACTTAGTTACAAACTCGGCCGATTATATGGAATTGTATAATGAAGCGATGGAGCATACGGAAGGACGTCCGGTTCCCTATACGGATGAGGAAATTAGTGCTTACCGAAACGCCACGGACCGGGATAAGTACCCCAATACGGATTGGCTTGACTTGATGGTTAATCCAGCGTGGGTTCAAAATCATTTTTTGCGAATGTCAGGTGGTACTGATAAAACCGTTTACAATGTGAGTTTAGGCCTTAATGATGAGCCTGGAGTCATGGAACCTTTCTATTACAAAAAGTACAATACGCAGTTCAATATCACTTCATCTTTGGATGATCGAATTACCTTTGGAGCAAACATTGGCTTGAACTACGACATTACAGACCGAACTCCTGGTGGCGGTACTGATCAGTATGCGGTTATTCTTTCGCAGGGGCCAACTTACAAGCCTAAACTTCCCAATGGCGACTATGTGAAGAACGCTTTTCTAGATGAGTACGAGAATAAGTTTCAGCCCAATCCTTATGCAATAATTGAGACAACTTCTAGCAATACCAAAGGATTTAGTATGCAAAGTAGTGCTTTTGTTGATGTTAAGTTGGCTAGCTTCCTGCGTTGGACAGTTAAGGGGGGAATCAATATTAACAATACAAAAAACAAAACTTGGCAATCCGAAGGTGTTCGAACTTATCATTACAACACAGGAGAATATGCCGAGTTCTTGGATTATGGAAAGTCTGGGTTGACAGTATCTCAGTTTAACGACATTCAGCCCGTTTTATATTCTCATTTAACCTTTGATAAAGATTTTGGAAACCACAATGTTAAAGCGCTTGTCGGATATCAACAAGAAAGCTACAAGTATGAAACACTAGGTGGTTTCAGAGAAGGTTTTTTTAATAGTTCAGCACAGGAGTTGGATGCTGGATCAAGTAATGGACAAACCGTAAACGGAACGTCAGAAGAATGGGCGATCTTGTCTTATTTTGGACGTTTAAACTACAATTACAAGGAGAAGTACCTGTTTGAAGTGAATGGGCGATATGATGGCTCTTCCCGGTTTAGCAAAGACAACCGTTGGGGATTCTTCCCATCCATGTCTGCAGCCTGGCGAGTGTCAGAAGAATCATTTCTGGAAGATGCTCAGTCTTTATCAAATTTAAAAGTTCGTGCTTCGTACGGAGTGTTGGGAAATCAGGATATTGGCTACTATCCTTACCAAGATATTCTTTCAATTATTAAAGGGTATCCCTTCGAAGGAACCTTGGTGTCAGGTGCCAAACCAACGGCAATTGTTGATGAGAACATGAAGTGGGAGACCACTCAGATTTATGATATTGGCTTTGACTTGTCATTATTAGACAGTCGATTCAACTTTACTTTCGACTGGTTTAACAAGTTTACCTACGACATTCTGAGAAGAAAGCAGGTTGGTGGTTTCTATGGACTTCAGGGGCCAGTTATTAATGGTGGAGAAATGCGAAATACTGGTTTTGAGTTTGATGTAAACTACTCAGACCATATTAATGATTTTGTCTACAGCCTGTCTTTTAACTTACAACGCTATAAGAATGAGGTGGAGAAGTTTGGTGAAAGGGAGATTTCCGGAAATACGGTAATTGAAGAAGGCAAGCCTTGGAGAACTTGGTATATGTATGAATGGATTGGTATTTTCCAATCTCCGGAAGATGTAGAGAATTCAGCGACTCATCCAAATCAACCTAAGCCGGGAGATATTAAGTTCAGAGATGTGGATAATAATGGAGTCATTGATCAGAATGACCGGGTTTATATCGATGGTGCTTTCCCGAAATTCTCCTATTCTTTTAATCTGAATGCATCGTGGAAGAATTTCGATTTTAATGCCCAGTTCTTTGGCGTTGAAGGACGGAAGTTGTACTTGAATCAACAAGGAATGGATCCGTTTTACAAAGGGACACCTCCTTCTAAGAAATGGTTGACAGACCGATGGACGCCAGAAAACCCAACCAATGAAATGCCTGCTATTTACGCTGGTTTTTATCATCGGGCTATTGAAGGATCTTATTCAAGCTACTATTTGCACAATGCCGACTTTTTGAGATTAAAGAACCTCCAAATTGGTTACACTTTACCACAAAGGCTAGTGTCTAAGCTAAAGCTTAAAAATGTACGAGTTTATTATTCAGGAGATAATATTCTAACCTTTAGCGAACTTGACGGGGTTGATCCAGAGCGGGTTTCCAACAGTGGAAAATATGCCGCTTATCCTCAAAACAAAGTACACTCTTTAGGAGTGAATGTTAAATTCTAATGTTTTTAAAAGCAGTTGATATGAAAAAGATAATATACCCTATAGGAATACTCACAATCGTATTTGCTTTGTCGTCTTGTCAAGACGATTTTCTGGATCGAAGTCCCTTGTCTGCTATTTCATCCGAGACATTTTGGAAAAGTGAGCAGGATATAATGGGGGCACTTTCCGCCTGTTACGATCCTCTAAGTCCTGTTGGTTGGGAAGCCGGATTTGGCGGGCTTACTGCCCAGTGGGAAGCACTATCGGATGATGGATACACTAACGCCGGTTGGCCTAGTAACTTCCCGGCACCGTCTCGTGGACTAATTGAGTCAACTACTGGTGGAATTGTACGGGATTGGTACTTTTTAAATTATAAGGCTATAGCAACTTGCGATTTCTTCCTTCGCAATATCGATTCCGTTGAGAAACTGGATGCGACGGCCCGCAAACAATATATTGGCGAAGTGCGTTTTTTAAGAGCTCTGTATTATTCTCGCTTGGTTAAGGTGTATGGCGGCGTTATTATTACAGGAGAAGTTGATATTGATAATATGGACTTGCCTAAAAACACGCGTGAGGAAGTTGTTAAAGAAGTATTGGATGATTTGGACTATGCTATAGCTAACCTTCCGAATACTGCCTATGCTGGAAGAGCTGTTAAAGGATCGGCACTTGCGCTGAAGGCTCGTGTCCTGATGACTGAAAGTCGTTGGGCTGAAGCAGCTCAGGCTGCTAAGCAGGTGATCGATGATCAAAAATTCTCACTGTCCGATGATTTTGCCGGAATGTTCAATGGTCAAAGTCAGGATGGAAATCCTGAAATTATTTTTTCTTCCGTCTATACAGCTCCCGATAAGGTGAGCCATTTAGATATCATGTATGGTAGCTGGCGTTCTTGTTCACCTTTGCAAGGATTGGTTGATGCCTATGAATGCACAGATGGTAAATCCATTTCAGAGTCTCCTTTATTTGATCCGGAAAATCCGTATGAAAACAGAGACCCACGCCTTGACTTAACCGTTTTTCTTCCCGGAGAACCATGGGAATATGGAAATGGCGTTGTCGATGAGGTGTTTCTGTCCACAGGTTTCGCTTGGGAAAAATACATTGATCGCACACAGGCTCCTGTCACCAGCACCATTAAAAGTGCGCAGGATGTCATTATTTTGCGATATGCTGATGTGTTGTTAATGTATGCCGAAGCTAAAAATGAAGCAGATGGCCCTGATCAGTCAGTTTATGATGCCTTGAATGAGGTAAGGGCAAGGCCTGGAGTTGATATGCCAGCAGTCTCAGGTTTGAGCAAAGAAGAACTTCGAGAGAAAATAAGGAATGAACGGAGAGTTGAGTTGGCCATGGAAGGGATCAGATATTTTGATCTTAAACGATGGGGAATCGCGCATATCATCGTTCCTCAAATTGAAGACCCTGGTGTTACACGGATTTTTGAACAAAAACACTATTTGTGGCCTTTTCCACAATCTGAAATTGATATTAACGACAAGTTGGTTCAGAATGATGGTTATTGATGGAAGGTGGAATGATGATTTTCAA
Source organism: Sunxiuqinia elliptica (assembly GCF_900113005.1). Lineage (GTDB taxonomy): Bacteria > Bacteroidota > Bacteroidia > Bacteroidales > Prolixibacteraceae > Sunxiuqinia > Sunxiuqinia elliptica. The sequence continues at coordinate 3,420 of NZ_FONW01000020.1, read as the reverse complement.
TTCATCTGATGAAGAATTTTGAATAAAAAAAAGTATTAACCAAGAACTCCGCGGTAGGTCTCTTAAAATAGAACCCAAGGCCGTGGAGTTTTGTTTTTTTTAAGAATCCAACTTTTGAATCGGGAAAAGATCGCAAAAGACTGATAATTGCCAAATTTTGGGTAGTTTGGAGTCCAAATTTTGAAACACAAGTTAAATCCCATTTCATAACAAGTAAACAAGCTTGGAAACGGGTTCTTGGGATGATTTTACTGTTGTTATCAATTAAATTAACTACGACTCAAACGAACTGAATTTTCATCGAATGAAAATAATCGTATTCTTTTTTACAGCCTTGTTGCTGACAGCCTGCAGCAGCAAGCCTGAAAGCGAAAATGTATTTTACCAGCACTGGGATAAATCATCTCAGGAGGGAGCCTTTAAAATGCCCGATTGGATTGTCTGGGGAGGCTCGGTGATTAAAGCTAAAGATGACAAATATTACATGTTTGCCAGCCGGTGGCCAAAACATCTGACCATGAGGTCATGGGTTACCAACTCCGAAATCGTATTGGCTGTAGCTGATCGTCCTGAAGGACCCTACACATTCAAGCAGGTGGTTTTACCGGCCAGGGGAAATCAATACTGGGATGGGATGGCCACTCATAATCCCAATATCCAATACCACAATGGTAAATACATCCTTTTCTACACTGGAGTGAATTATGATTTTGATCAACCTACAGACTCGGTCCCTTCGCGAGAGATGTATGAGCGGGCTTGGAACAACAAACGAATTGGTGTTGCAGTGGCCGATTCTCCCATGGGGCCCTGGAAACGGATGGATTATCCCGTAATTGAACCGCGGCCGGGGATGTGGGACGGAGCTATCACGAGTAATCCGGCTCCGGTTATCCATGATGATGAAAGTGTATTGTTGATTTATAAAAGTGCTCCTGTTCCCTATCCAGAGCGCAATAAAAATCGCACCATGCGATTTGGGGTGGCTAAAGCATCGCACTACTTAGGGCCATATGAGCGAGTGGCTCACAATAACCAGATTAAAATTAGTCCAATAGATACCGATGTTGAGGATCCATACATCTGGTACGATAAGGACAGGTATTTTATGTTGTCGAAATGTATGAATAAGATGATAACCGGAGAGTCTGGTTCGGGCTTTATTGCTTATTCGTTTGATGGTGTTGAATGGTTAACTCCTGAAGAGCCGGCAGCTTATAGCAAAACGGTTACCATGTTGGATGGTACTGTCGAAAAAATGCAGAAGTTGGAGCGTCCCCAGGTCTTGTTACAAAATGGAAATCCAACGCATGTGTTTTTTGCCTGTATCAATTCAAAAAATGAGATATTCAACATTGTTCGGCCATTAGTTGACTGAGAAAAACTTAATTATATGAAAAAGAACGAGATGAGAGCTTGTGGGGCAATGATTCCACTCTTGATATTAGGAAATTCATGTACAACTCCCAAGGAGGTTAAGCGACCTGAAAAACCCAATGTGGTTCTGTTTTATCTTGATGATAGTGGTTATGGGGATTATGCGCACAACGGGAACCCTGTCATCAAAACCCCCAACATCACAAAGTTAAAAGAAGGAGGCGTTAATTTTACGCAGTTTTATGTTTCTTCTCCTGCATGTTCAGCATCGCGTTATTCGTTGTTGACTGGACGATATCCCGGACGTTCGGGGCTAGGAAGCTGGGTGATAGGTCCAGGCTCTGCAAGGTATATTCATGAAAATGAAGTAACGCTTGCTGAAGGATTAAAATCGGTGGGGTATAAAACCGGAATCTTTGGAAAGTGGCATTTGGGCTCTCCAAACGAAAAGAACCAGTTCTCCGAGAAAAGCTTGCCTTTGGCGCATGGCTTTGATGAGTGGCTTGGAACAAACGTATCGCATGATTACGATAATGCCATGCTATTAAAAAGTGATTCAAATGGTAAAAATCCCATCCCGGGCTATGATTTGATTGCTAAAGATTTGCCCTACGATACCTTGGCTTCAGAGTCGTTGACCGGAGTTTGCACAAAAGCAGCGATCGATTTTATAAAACGAAACAAGGAGCAACCGTTCTTTGCTTATATCCCTTACAACATGCCTCATTTAGGACTTTTTGTGAGTGATAAATTTAAAGGCACATCTAGGAATGGCTTTTTAGGAGATGTGATGGAAGAGGTTGATGCTGCGATTGGTGAAGTTTGTCAGGCATTGGAAGATGTGGGGGTAAAGGAAAATACCATTGTCATTTTTTCATCAGACAACGGACCTTGGATTGTCTTTAGCGATAAATCGGATACCAAATATGGAGATACGCGTTTGCAAGTGGGGTATGCCACTCCATTTCGCGACGGGAAAGGTTCAACATGGGAAGGAGGACACCGTGTCGCGGGGATTATTAATTGGCCTGCTGAAATAAAAGAGAACAGGAATGAACAAACTCCAGTAAGTACCCTCGATATTTTGCCAACCATATTTGCCATAGCAGGGGTCGAAATGCCAACAGACAGAACAATTGATGGGCGCGATATTCGAGCATTACTAATGCCGGAGAAGTATGATAATAAACCTGAGGATTTTGAATTTCTCTATTCGTATTCTGACAATAAGCCTTCAGCGATTCGGAAAGGTCCTTGGAAGTTGCATGTTCGCATCGGTTCTCAAACGAAAAACAATTACGGATTTACGGCATCCAGAGAGACTCCGCTGTTGTTTCAGGTTGAAGAAGACTTGGGAGAAAAGGTTGATGTAGCCGTTCAGCAGCCCGAAAAAGTTTCTGTAATGCGATCGGAACTGGAAAGGCTTGAACAACAGATCGAAGAAGAAGGATCATTCTGGGATAAATAAAAGAAACATCCGACATGTGATGGGAACGAGCAGGGAATGACTGCGATCCTTGAAGATGGAAAACCAACTCATCTCTTTGCTCCGGGAGGATGTAACATTAACAATGAGACAGGAATGTGTTGTTGTTTGTTGGGAACTGTTCCATAAAATGATTCCGCTTTAAAGCCGAAGACTATAATTTAAAAAGCAACTTGTCGGATTTCATGTTCTATCTATCCTTATCCATCGAATTGCAAGGAGCACATGGTGTGCCGAGAAGCGATGAATCGGCAAAATAAAGTTCATTGCATGCTGTAATTGAGATGGTGGAAGTTGCAAACGAGCAACTGGACACTGGTGTCGCCTTACAGGAGGGGGCATCAAACCACCTAAAGGTGCTGTGTTTAAGAGGCATGGTGCTGAGCGTTTAGGAAAAGATATAGCACGATTATATCAGGTGTGAATATAGGAGCTGAACGCAAGTGAACCCTTGAAGAGGAGTCGAGAAGTGGCCATATCCAGTCAAAAGCTACGGAGTATGTGACGAAGTGATGAGCTTAGCGGGCTCCTGTTTACTGGCTAAGCGGCTGGCGTCT
>NZ_FONW01000012.1 GCF_900113005.1 Sunxiuqinia elliptica | reverse complement strand
TCTCCATCGAATATGAATACAACTGGGACAACTCAGTGCCTGATATCAAAAAGAACATCGCTTACTTCAATCAGGTAGTTGATGAACTATTCTAGGAATGTGTTAAGTTTTGGGTTGATGAGGTCCTTGCTGCTTGGTTTGGCCTTATGTTCCGGCCTGCTTGCTGGCGCTGCTGAACCCCAAAATCTTCAAAATACTAAACAGGAGACAATCCGGGTATTGAGCTACAATATCCGGATTGCTCATCCACCTTCGGGAGGTTGGGAGCTGATCGACTTGCCGGCTATTGGAGAGGCAATTAACCGCATTAAACCAGATCTGGTGGCTTTGCAGGAAGTGGATGCATTTACCGAACGTTCAGGAAAAACAGTTCATCAGGCTAAAGAGTTGGCCCAAATAACGGGCATGGACTATTTCTTTGCCAAGGCCGTTGACCGCTCGGAGGGCGATTATGGTGTGGCCGTTCTTTCTCGCTTCCCAATTGTTGAGGCTCAGGCTTATCGCTTGCCTGTTCGTGATAGCATTAAAACTGAAATCAGAGCATTGGCCTTGGTTAAAGTGCAGTTGCCTGATGGTAGCCTGATGGCTTTTGGCTCAGCTCATCTCGATCATCTGTCGGATGAAGACCGTTTGCTACAGGTAAAAACCATGATCAATGTGATCGATGCCTATCAACAATTTCCGTTGGTTATTGGAGCCGATCTTAATATGAAACCGGACAATTCGGTGATGAGTGATTTGAAAGAAGCGCTTGTTCCAGCTTGTGTCAATTGTCCGTTAACCTTCCCTGCTGATAATCCGGATCGTACGCTGGACTACATCCTTTTGAATGACCAGGCAAATGATCAATTTGAAGTCCTGGATTATCATACTGTTAATGAAACTTATGCTTCGGATCACCTACCCCTCGAAGCAATTTTGAAAAAGAACTAGCCTGCCCTTTTGGGGTAGCACAAAACTTATTTTCTCCCTTTGGTTTGAATGACCATGATGGATGCAGGGTTGAAACATAGAACGAAAGTCCGTGTATTTGGGAAATTGTTTTCCGAAAGGCATTTGCTTTTGCTTGCCTCGGGTAGTTTCTTTGTGCTTTACGGTTTATTCCTAGGCATTTGTATACCTTATCACTTATGGCACGTTGAACAAACCCAGCTCTTCTCTTTTAATCTTGACTACCTGAGTGTTTTCCTTACTCGACCGGGAAAACCTCTTGAATATGCAGGTTCCTTTTTAGTGCAGTTCTTCTATTATCCCTGGCTCGGAGCTTTTTTACTTACGACTGTCGGAGTGCTCTTGTTTATCCTGATCCGAAGCTGCCTGAAAAAGCTGAATATCCATGGTGTGCTTTGGTCCTTTTTGCCGGTCCTTGGCCTTTTGATGCTTCAAACCAACCTGCATTACTCGCAGGTTTATTCGTTTCACTTAATCGTGGTGCTGCTTTGCTTTCGCCTTTATTTAGAGGTGGATAACCAATGGTGGCGTTTGGCTGGATTTGCTTTCTGTTGGCCGTTGCTGTTTTGGTTGGCTGGCGCTTATGCCTTTGTCTTCCTGCTTTTATGTCTTTTGGTAACATTGAAAGAGGTTCAGAAATTACCCCACATGCTGCTTCCTCTGGGTTACTGTTTACTAAGCTTTGGCTGGTTGGCAGTGGGCTATTATGATGTTTTTCAGTTACCTTTTGATGTGTTTCTGGGCTATCCTTTTATTCAGATGGATCAGTCGCTTTATGGCTGGGGGATTGCGAACTTACTTTATTTGCCGACTTTGTTGATTGTGGTTTGGTTTGTTCCTCATCAAGTACGTAAAGCATGGTTAGCCTGGAATTTCAAAACGATTGGGTTGACAGTTGTTTTGTTGAGTGTTGCCTTTTGGGGTGTTTCCCATTATGGGTTAAACAAGAAGCAGGAGTTGATTCTGAAAATGGATTACTACGTGCAGCAGGAGCAGTGGAATAAAGTGCTTGAATTGGGCAAAAGCTACCCCGGAGTGAATCAGCTGGTTGTTTATTATACCAATCTAGCCTTATCGAAACAAGGGCTTTTGACGACGCAGCTTTTTGACTATCCGCAAATAGGAAGCAAAGGACTTCGCCTGCGTTGGGAGCGAAACCGACTGGCCTCTCTTTTGGGTGGAGAAGTGTTTTTCCAGCTCCACTACTTCAACGAGGCCTTTCGCTGGGCCTTTGAATCATCTGTATCGAATGGGCTGAATCCGCGTGCGTTAAAGAGAATGGCCCAAACCAGCTTGGCAAACGGACACCTGGAGTTGGCTCAAAAATACGTGTCGCTATTGGAAGAAACCCTTTTCTACCGGAATTGGGCTTTCCGGTTTCGTGAGCAAATTGAGCAAGCTGCATCCACTCCTTTGCTGAGAACTGTGAACTATACTTTTCAAGTACATCGGGATTTTACATCCGATATTCGTGGGTTTGATTTGAAGGTGGACGAGCTGTTGCAGAATTGCCCGGAGAATGACGCGGCTTTTGATTATTGCACGGCTAGTTTGTTGCTCGACAAAAAGTTGGAGGAGCTGAAGGAGCTTGTGTTGAAAAATCCGGATCGCTTTTCAGGGCAGCTTGATGGCCAGCTTGCCGAAGCCGTTCTCTTGTATCAAAACCTGAATGGAAAATCGCTGGATGAAATTCAGGTGGAGCCTGCTGTTTATCGTCGGTTCGAGGAGTTTGCACGGGCATTGAGTCGGAATCGAGGAAAGCGAGCTGCTTATCAGTTGGAAGCTGCTTTTGGCACTACTTTTTGGTATTACTTTTATTTTTATTGAAATGGGAAAAGGAAAGGGACATATTCAATATGGTGTGATTTTGGGCTTGATGATTTTACTCTTTAGCGCTTGCCAGCAGCAGTTGCCCAAGGCAGATGTTCAGCTTGATCGTCTTCCGCAATTATTTCCTGATTATGTGGAGTTAACTATTCCTGAAAATATTGCGCCACTCAATTTTCAGCTTCAAGAAGACTATGACCAATTTATAGCTTGCTTTTTTGTTGAAAAGGAATTGCTGTTTTCCGTTCATTCTAATTCAGGAAAGATTGAATTGGGTATGAAGCAGTGGAAGCAGCTTACGGCAAAAAGCAAAGGACGAGAATATGCCGTTGAAATTTTGGCCCAAAAAGATGGACCTTGGGTGCGTTTTCAGCGGTTTGAAAATCGGGTGGTTGCAGATCGGATTGATTCGTATTTGGTATATCGTTTGATTGAGCCGGGCTTTGAAACCTGGAAAAGCATGGGGATTTACCAGCGCTGTCTTGAAGATTTTGAAGAAAGCCACATCATAACCAATGAGGTAAACCACGGGGGGTGTGTCAATTGCCATTCCTTTCGAATGAATGATCCGGATAAGCTGCTTTTTCATATGCGTGGTCCGGGAGGAGGAACTGTTTTTTGGCAGGGGCAGCAACTCTCGAAGGTGGAGACCAAGACGGCAGAGACGCTGTCTTCAGCAGTTTATCCGACTTGGCATCCGAGTGGTGATTTTGTCGCATTTTCTGTCAATAAAATTGTGCAAAGCTTTCATGCGCTGCCCGATAAGCAAGTGGAAGTGTTGGATACTTTGTCCGACTTGGTTTTGTACGATACCCGCAATCAGGCTATTAGTCAGCCAGCGCAGCTGGCTACCGCCGGCCTTTTGGAAACCTTCCCAACTTGGGCTCCGGATGGGAAGACTTTGTTTTATTGTGCTGCAAAAGCATTGCCCCCTGATCAATACGATGAAATCCGATACGATTTGTATCAGGTGGCTTTCGATTTGGAAAGCAGACAGTTTGGTCAGCCGGAGCTTGTCGTGAATGCCTCCGACAGTGGAAAGAGCATTTCTTTTCCTCGCGTATCACCAGATGGGCGTTACTTGGTTTATTGCCAGTCAGATTATGGAAATTTCTCGATCTGGCATCGCGAAAGTGACTTGATGCTTTTGGATCTGGTAACTCATGAAATCAGCTGTCCGGAGTTGAATAGTTCGCAGGCCGAAAGTTATCATTCCTGGTCGTCAACTGGTCGTTGGATGGTTTTTAGCAGCCGCCGGCAGGATGGACTTTACACGCGCTCGTACATTGCCTATTTTGATGCAGCCGGAAAATTTCACAAGCCTTTTTTGCTTCCCTTTAAGGATCCGCTTTTTAGTCAGAAATTTACCAAAGCATTCAATGTCCCGGAGTTGGTCAAGTCAAAAGTGCAGCTGGATCCGAGGAGTTTTGAGCGGATTCGAAATCAAACGGCAGTCCCGGCCAGTTTTTTCCAGGCACACACCTTTACAACAAACCCATAACTCAGATAAAAGCTTACCCAATGAAACGAAGCGTTTTAAAACAACAGATAGCGAAGCATGCTCAACGTTCAATAATCTTTCGACGGCCACTCAGTTTATCCATTTTTTTTAGACGGATCGTGTTCGTATGAAGGATGAGAGGCCAGTAATACCAATCGATTATGATGCTGTAAAAAGCCTAAAGTCTGGAGACGTGCGGTCTTTCGATGTTTTGTTTCGAAAGTACTCGCAGCGTTTGTATAAATTCTCCATGAGCTACCTGAAATCGGAAGAGGAGGCTCGGGAAATTGTGCAGGATGTGTTTCTGTACATCTGGGAAAACCGGGAGAAGTTAAAACCAGAGTGCTCGTTCAACGCCTATCTTTTTACCATTGCATACAGCCGGGTTAAAAAATTCTTCCTTCGAAAACTGCGTGATACCAATGCGCGAGACGAACTGATTTATTCCTTGCTAAAACAGGAAAACAACTTGGACCGGGTGGTGGATTTCCGGTCTTTGTTGGAGAAGGTCGAACAAATCATTCTGCAATTTCCTGAACGTCGTCGGCAGATTTTTCTGAAACGGAAATATGAAGGCTGGCCGGTGAAACAGATTGCGGAAGAATTTGGAATTTCCCCCAATACTGTTGAAAATCATTTGTCTTCAGCCATGAAGAAACTCCGGGAAGAGTTACGTCGCAATAACATTTCAGAGCTTTTCTTTTGGATGTTTTTCTTGCCTTCTGATCGCTGACCAAGCATCAAAATAAATTATTTCAATTTTTTCATTTTCCATATAGTGGAAAAATCAAGTTTAAGGATATAACCTATAGCATGAGTAGTAAGCGAGATAAAATAACACGGTTTAAATCGGGTCGGTTTTCATTTAACGATTACCTGTCAGTAGCTTCTTATTTTAAAAATGAGTCGCTGGACGATGAATTGAAACAATTACTGAAAGAGGATTGGGAGAAAGCTGGAGGCGAAGGAATGTCGCACGAAGAGCTGGAGCTTTTATTGGATCAGCTGCATGATCAGATTCAGCCAGAAAAACCTTCTGTTGTTAGCCGTTGGAATCGCTTCCGGGCACAGTTCGCAAGAGCTGCCGTTTGGCTGTTATTGCCGGCTTTATTGTTTGGTGCCACCCTGGCGTACTTGGGGATTAAATTCTATGATGATGCCGATAGTTGGGCCGAAATTCATTCTCCGATTGGAGCTCGAACCAAATTTCATTTGCCTGATGGCACCGAAGGATGGTTGAATGGCGGTGCCGTAGTCAAATATCCGCTTGATTTTAAAAAGCGGGAAGTTGAAGTGTCAGGAGAAGTTTGGTTTGATGTGGTGCATGATGAACGAAAAAAGTTTTGGGTGAAAACGCCATTTTTTGATGTTGAGGTTTTAGGAACCCGGTTTAATGTGGTGGCTTACGAAAATGAAAAGACGGCTGAGGTGATTTTGGAACACGGGCGAGTCAAAGTCTTGTGCCAAGCGTCAAATTCAGAGATAGATCTGATGCCTGATCAACAGCTCATTTACAATAAACAGACCCGGAAAATGGAGAAGAAAAATATCGACTCAAAAGCTTATACCAGTTGGAAAGATGGTCTGCTGATTTTCCGGAATGTTCCGATGGCTGAGTTGGCTAAGCGGCTGGAGCGAAAATACAACACGGAGATTGTATTGCACGGCGACAAGCTAAAGGCCTTGATTTTTAGGGCAACATTTCAGGATGAAAGCTTGGAAGAAATCTGTTCGATGCTGGCCTCGGTAGCTCCTATTCGTTACCAGGTTCATAAACGAGCAAGCCAGTTTGATGGTACGTTTGATCGGGGGCGGGTTGAGATATGGCTGAGAGAATAAAAATGATAAATAAATAAAAACGAACTGATTGCCTATGAAGATAAACCAAAAATGACAACAGGGCGGTATTCCCGTACCAGCCCTGTTTCTAAGTAGAATTAATTATGCAAGGAATTAAATCCACCAAAGAACAAATTTATGAAAAAAAAACACAACCTCAGGTCATGGGTGTGCCATGGCTTGATAGAATTGATTAAAATGATGCGATTCACCATTATTCTTGTGCTTGTCTCTATTTCTCAGGTCTTTGCTGTGAGTTCGTATTCTCAGCAGGCCAAGCTCTCGCTGGATATGAATAATGCCAGATTGGAGGAGGTGATTGACGAGATTGAAAAGACGTCGGACTTCTTTTTTCTTTACAACAAAAACATGGTTGATGTTGATCAAACGGTCAATATTAAAGTGGCTGAAAAGAATGTTGATGAAATATTGAATTCCATTTTACGAGGAACCGATGTGGCTTATTCCATCAATGAACGTCAGATTTTTCTGTTTAAAGACAATTCTTTAGGAAGAAACGGCGACTTGTCAGGGCAGCTGTTAAAAGTTGTCGAAGGAAAAGTTGTTGATGTTGATGGAACTCCACTTCCGGGAGTTACCGTTGTGGTTGCAGGCACCACCAATGGTACGGTCACCAACGACGTGGGGCAATTTCGACTGAATAACATTCCCGCAGATGCCGTCCTGGTCTTTTCGTTTGTGGGCATGGAAACTCTGGAAGTTCCCGTCAAAGGCAAGAAGGACTTACAAGTTATCTTAAAAGAAAAAGCGATTGGCGTTGATGAAGTGGTCGTAATTGGTTACGGTTCGGTAAGTAAGCGTGATTTGACCGGTTCGGTGTCCTCCATAAAAAGTGAAGACTTGATGCAAACCAATCCTCAGGGAATTAACCAGGCACTTCAAGGACGTTTGGCAGGTGTTCAGGTGCAGCAGGCAGATGGAGCTCCCGGTTCTGGTATTAACATCTTGATTCGTGGTGCGAACTCGTTTACAACCAGTAACGAACCTTTATACATTGTTGACGGGGTGCCATTTGAGGCTGGAGAAGCTCCGGCTCCGGGAACTTTTGGCGACAAGCAACGAAATAATCCGCTAAGCTTAATTAATCCCAATGATATTGAATCAATCGAAGTGCTGAAAGATGCTTCGGCAACAGCAATTTATGGCTCTCGTGCAGCCAATGGGGTTGTCATTATCACCACCAAGGGGCGTGGTGTGGCTAAGGCGAAAGTGACTTTCAGCTCCAAATTCGGGATATCCAACGTAGTCAGTAAAATTGATGTGTTGGATGCGGGCACTTATGCTGAATATCGAAATGAACAGGCAATCAATGGGTATACCTATGATGGGAAAGAATATGTTGGCGATGATTTCTTGCCATTCCCAGTAAATGGTCGCTGGTCATACAGCAAAGAAACTGACCCGGAAACAGGGCTGGAAATGATTGTTGACAGCACCTACTTGCCAGGTCCGGATGACTTTAGAAATGGTTATGAAGGCGGAGGTACCAACTGGCAAGATCAAATTTTCCAAACAGCGGTTACTCAGGAATATAACCTGAGTTTTTCTGAAGGAAATGAAAACGGACACTACTTATTTTCGGCCGGTATGTTGGATCAGGAAGGAGTGATTGTGAACTCTTTCTATAAACGATACACGGTGCGTTCTAACATCTCTAAAAAAATATCGGAATGGATTGAGGTCGGAAATAATTTGAGTATTACAAAATCAACCAACCGTTTAGCTCGCACAAACAGTGAAAACTATGGGGTTATCCCGTCTTCCATTTCGTTCAATCCTACGCGCCCTGTTTTCGATCCTGATCGGGATTCGGGCTACACCGAAGATACTTCGTCTGGTTTGGCGAACCCATACTTATACACGCGGACTGCCAAGAACCTGGTTGGTGCTCTTAATATTTTCAACTCGGCTTTTGCTGAAATTAGCTTTACTGATTTCTTGAAATTCAGGCAAAACCTAGGGTATGGCAACAATAAAAATACACGAAACGAATACTACAACCGATGGGTTGCAGAGGGCTTGGCTCCAAAAAATGGTTACGGTCGTCAGGCTGATAACTTTTATGAAAGTACAACCTTGGAATCTATTCTGAAATACAACAAAGAGTTTAATGAGGTTCACCGCGTTGATGCGGTCGTTGCCTGGACATATGAAAATGTGAACTGGGGTGGTAAAACAATGAGTGCAACCGGATTTCCGAATGATTTGACCGAAGAAAATGACATGGGGGCGGCTCTTCACCAGGAAACAAATTCCAGCACCCGTGGCGAGAGCTCGTTGATGTCTTACCTGGGACGAGTCAACTATTCTTTATTCGATAAATACCTGTTCACAGTGTCTTATCGTCGAGATGGCTCCAGCCGCTTTTCAAAGGAAAATCGCTGGTCTGACTTTTCTTCCGTCGCTTTTGCCTGGCGTCTATCGGACGAGAATTTTATCAAGAATTTAGGATTTTTTGATGATTTAAAGCTTCGTGCCAGTTACGGGCAAACCGGAAACCAAGGAATTAGTGCCTATGCAACCCGTTCGCGAATGGTGGCGCTGAACTATCCGTATGATGGCAGTTTGGCTAGTGGTTATGCCGAATCACGCTGGGGTGGACCTGCCAACCCGAACTTGAAATGGGAAACAACGACCCAGGGAAACTTGGGCTTGGACATTACCATGCTTGATAAACGGGTGAATGTAAACATTGATCTTTACCATAAGAAGACTGTTGACTTGCTTCAAAATCGTTTTATTCCTGCAAGTACCGGCTTTTCAACGCTGGCATCAAACTATGGAGAAGTGGAGAATAAAGGGTTGGAAGTGGCTGGAAGCGTGTATGTCTTTTCTCGGAGAAACTTCAGTTGGAAAATTGATGCCAATGCTTCTTTCAACCAGAATAAGGTTGACGGATTGGAAGCAGATCAATTCTCAGATGTGGCCTGGGGATTGGAGAGTATGTTCCTGCGAAGGAATGGCGAACCCATCGGTTTGATTTATGGCTACCAGGAAGATGGCTTTTATGATAGCGAAGCCGAAGTACGCGCTGATCCTCAGTTTCGGGATGAAACGGATTCCCGTATTCGAAGTATGATTGGCCAGGTGAAATACAAAGACACGAATGGCGATAAAGTGGTGGATGACCGGGATAAAGTGATCATTGGAAATACCAATCCAAAAGTACTTTACGGACTTACCAACTCGATTACCTGGAAAGACTTTTCCATGAGCTTTTTCTTACAAGGAACTTATGGCAATGATATCCTGAATGTTAACATCAAACGTTACAGTTTGTCGGGCTTTAGTAACATGCCTCACTTTATTTACGACAATCGTTGGACGCCTGAAAATCGGGAAGGAGCAACTTCGCCTCGTCCTGATGGAACATTCACACGAAGTATGAAAGCATCGGACAGATATGTTGAAGATGGCTCTTATGTTCGGCTTAAAAACTTAAACTTCAGTTACCTCTTCCGCAATCCGGCACGTTGGATTGAATCCTTGCAGCTAAACGCAAGTGTAAACAACCTTTTCACCATTACCAAGTATCGCTGGTATGATCCTGATGTGAATACTTTCGGTGGTGATGTTTCGAGAAGAGGTGTTGATATGGCTTCGTACCCGAGTGCCAGGACGGTAACTTTTGGCTTTAAACTGGAATTTTAACCAATTAAAACCTTGACATTATGAAACGACAAATACAATATTTGGCAGCCATTGTGATTGGGCTTTTTCTGACTGCATGTTCTGATTTGCTGGAAGAAAAAACCTATACTTTTATTGCAGGAGAGGACTTGGTTGACAATAACAATTACGATCAGCTGGTAGCGGGGGCTTTCAACTCGCTAAATTACGGTTTTGAATGGGGAAATTACCATACCGTAGTCAATTTCGATTGTGACTATCAAAGTGGACCGGCCTGGGCTTTTGGTACCATTGGCGCCGGAAACTTCTACGAACACGGATCGGTGATTAATTTCTATAATTACTATTACATCACCATTCACCGGGCAAACTACCACAAATCGTTGATTGCTCAAATGGATATTGATGAGAAAGTAAAAGCCAATGCCATGGGCGAACTGGCTTTCCTCAAGGCGTGGAGTTACTTCAATCTAGTTCAGTTTTTTGGAGATTTATGTTTGTATAAAGAATCCATTGCTGAAGGAGCAGATCTTTACAAACCGCGTTCCCCAATCAAAGAAGTGTATGAACACATTATCGAAGAACTTAAGTTTGCCGAAGAAGCGATGTATTCCACTCAGGATCCTGAATTTGAGATTGGGCATGTTTCTCGTGGTGCCGCAAAAGCGTTGTTGGCAAAAGTTTATGCGACGATTGGCTCTGCGTCAATGGCCTCAGGAAATGTATCTGTGATGGGTGGCCCTGGCCATTTTTATAACGAAAATGGTGCAAAGCAGTTTATTCCTGTTCCGCAAAAGCTGACCTTTCAGAAAACGCAGGTTGCCGGTTACGAAGAGTTCAACTCAGCCGAGTACTATAAGTTGGCTATGGATAAAGCGATGGAGGTCATTCAATCCAACGACTTTATGCTTTATCCTTCGCAGGAAGAGCTGTGGTCAGTTGAAAGCCGGAATCGCGGTGAGTTTATTTTCACCTTGCAAACAACACCGGGAAGTTCAGAAACCAGCAATTACGTCGCCACCGACTATGCCGGGTACTACAAAGAAACAGGGCTGATGTCGTCGGGGTATTACGTTCAGCGTGACCACTGGTATCAGCTGTTCGAAGAAAATGATGGCCGTGTAAAATGGGGAGTGATTCACCGGGTGCCCGTGTCAACAAATTCTTCAGGTGATTTGGTTTACTCGTACTATCCCGCAAAAGATAGTGTGAAAGTTCGTTTGGGATTGGATGGTTACGATCCTTCAGATATTTTGTATTACAGTGCGCACTTGTACGGCTCAAAGCTGAAGAAATTCCGTCAGATTACGGTGCCTTTGGATGGACAACGAACTGATTTCAACTTCCCTTTTATGCGTTATGCCGAAGTGCTATTGTTGTATGCTGAGGCTGCGAACGAAGTAAATGGTGGCCCCACAGCTGAAGCAATTGCACAGGTTGAGAAGCTGAATACCCGGAACAATAGTACGCTAGCTGGCGAGATTGCTAAAACCCGCCCTTGGACACAGGAGTCATTCCGCTCATATATTTTGGAAGAACGGGTGAAAGAGTTTGCTGCAGAAGGAATCCGGAAGTTTGACCTGTTGCGTTGGGGAATCTACCTGCAAACCATGAATGCCATTGATGTGGATGAGAAGGATGTCATCAAACGCAGACAAAAAAGGCATTTGTTGCTTCCTCTTCCAGCCAATGAAATAAACACCAACCCATTCATCGAAACAAACAACCCGGGATGGTAAGCCAATTTTTCACAATAAAAACACGAATTATGAATAAAATATTGACAACCATATATTTCAAACTCCTTGTTATTGGGTGTTGCGTGCTGTTGGTTTTTGCTTGTCAGGATGACGAGTTCGTGCCAGAAGCACCTGTGTTTTCAAAAATAACATCGCTATATGCTTTGGATTCGGTTATTGTTTCAGGAGAGATGGGAGATTGGATCGCTATTCAGGGCCAAAACATTTCGGAGGCAAAAGAGATTCACTTCAATGATGTGGCTGTAGCTATTGAAGAGATTTATTATGAAGATGATATCTTGTATCTTCAGGTTCCAATTGCCATGCCGACTGAAATTGATAACAAAGTAAAACTTACCACAGAGGGAGGCTCATTCGACTTCAATTTTACGGTAAACATCCCGGATATCAAGTTGACAGGAATGTTTAACGAGTACACCGCTCCGGGGGATACCATGAAGATTTATGGTGAATTTTTTGACTTGTACGAAGTGGATACCCTGAATACTGTTGTTATTTTTGAAGGGAAAGAACAGCCGGTGATTCAGGTTGGAAGTAACTTCATTACGGTGGCCGTTCCCGAAGATGTCACTGAAAATATCAAAATTGAACTGGTCAATAAAAAGTACAATGCAAGTGCTGTTTGTCCTGGATATTACCGCGATCGTCAGGCTTTGGTTACGAACTTTGACGATGTGCGCTACACCGGAACCAGTGGTGTCGACTACGTAGGACTTTGGGAGAATCCGGAACCTGTTGATGGGAACTATTCATTGCTCACCGTTGGAAGCGAAGGGAGTGGCTGGTCTTATTTGATCGGAACCGGGTTTGCATACACCGACGATATGAAGGATCATCCGGAGAAATACGAAGTGAAATTTGAGCTGAATATGATTCTCCCAATTATGAATACACATTTTTATCTTTATAATTATTGGAATCATGCCCCGGCTCAGATAACGCCAGCAGACTTGGTTGTTCAAAGCCTGGGAGTATGGCAAACTGTTCGTTTTCCGTTGGAACGATTGATTCCAATTGGTTTCGAGGGAAATAAAGATTACATCGGATCATTTAATATTCGGATTGAATCGCCTGCAGGAGAACCCTTGAAGATGGGATGGGACAATTTTAGGATTAGCTTGAAAGAATAACCGATTAACGACTTAGTATAAACTTTGGAGTGAAGGGCTTTCCCACACGTATGCAGCTGATTGCAGACTTGTGGAAAAGTGCTTCACTCCTTGCAATTTTAACAAACAACTATGAAAATGTCGAACTTGAACTACTTCGATTGGAAAGGAAGAACCTTAATTGCTGTTCTTCTTTTTGTGCTAATTAGCTTAAACGCCTCGGCCGGATCTGGCTTGAAATTTAAGGATCAAAAATTCAAAATCATTCAGTTTACCGATCTGCATTACGTGCATTCAGATAAGCACAAGGCACAGAATGACAGTACCATCGAGCTGATGAGGCTTTTAATTGAAGAAGAAAAGCCTGATTTGGTTGTCTTCACAGGCGATGTGGTGGTATCCTCTCCGGCTTTAGAAGGTTGGGACCGGGTTACGCAGCCAATGACTGAGCTGCAGGTGCCATTTGCTGTTAATTTTGGGAACCATGATACCGAAACGGATGTGACCACCAGCGAGATTCTGAAACATTTGAGCAAAAATCCGATGAGTGTGACCGAGAATCAGGTTAAGGGGATCTCTGGACAGGGAAATTGCTCGTTGCCAATTCAGTCTTCCAACGGGAAGCAGGATGAAATGGTGGTGTATCTGTTTGACTCAAAGGCTTATTCTGATCATGGAAAAGTGAGTGGCTATGGCTGGGTTAAGCACGACCAAATTGACTGGTATCGGAAAACTAGCCAGGCGTATGCTAAAAAGAATAAACGCGTCGTGCCGGCTTTGGCGTTTTTCCATATTCCACTGCCTGAGTATGCCATTGTGCGCGAACAGGAAGCCACCTTGGGAAACAATACGGAGAGAGTTCATGCGCCGACAATGAATACCGGTTTGTTGTCAGCTTTTGTTGAAATGAATGATGTTAAAGGCGTTTTTGTAGGGCATGATCATAATAATGATTTTATAGGTGGTATATTTGGAGTTGCTTTGGCTTATGGACGTAAAACAGGCTATGTTCCTGCTTATTCAGAAATCTTGGATCGTGGTGCCAGAGTGATTGAGCTGACTGAAGGAGCAGATTTTTTTGAAACATATATTCGGACACGTTCTGATAAATTGTTAGAGTACACTTTTCCTTATTAATCGGATATTTTGCTAAAAGCATAAGGACACAGACGGTTATAAGGAGGCACATTGTTTATGAAGAGGAGAGAGTAAATGAATAATTTACTTTAAAATGAAAAAGAAATGAAAATGTTACGAATGGGTATTGCTGGTTTATTGCTGGCAGTTATCGGCTGTAGCTCGCCCACTGCAGAGTCTCCTTCCGGAGGCAACAAAAGTTCAACCTTTAAACTGAGTAAAGCTGAACTTCAGGATAAAATTAAAGGGGGTTGGGCAGGCCAGGTTATTGGATGTTCGTATGGTGGACCAACGGAGTTTAAATGGCTGGGATCCATGATTAATGATCAGGTTCCAATTGCCTGGGACGAACACCAAATGACCATGTGGTATGATCAGTTCCCGGGCTTGTATGACGATGTGTATATGGATTTGACCTTTGTGTCGGTATTTGAAGAACATGGCATTGATGCTCCCGACTCTTTGCATGCCATGGCTTTTGCAACTGCAGACTACATGCTTTGGCATGCCAACCAAGCTGCCCGTTATAATATTCTTCAAGGAATTATGCCTCCAGCTTCAGGGCATTACCTGAATAATCCCCATGCCGACGATATCGATTTTCAGATTGAATCCGATTTTGCAGGGCTGATGTCTCCCGGGATGATCAATGCTTCTTCTGAGTTGTGCGATCGCATTGGCCACATCATGAACTATGGAGATGGATGGTACGGTGGTGTTTTTGTGGCTGGCATGTATACGCAGGCTTTCATTTCGGACGACATTCAATTTGTTGTTAGCGAAGCCTTAAAAGCAGTGCCTCAGGAAAGTCGGTTTTACCAGTTAATTTCTGATGTCATTCGGTGGCACAAAGAATACCCGGATGACTGGAAAAGAAACTGGTTTGAAATTCAGCGTAAATGGTCGTTCGAAAAAGGTTGCCCGGATGGCGTGTTCAAAGCATTTAATATTGATGCAAGCCTTAATGCTGCTTACATTGTATTGGGCTTGCTTTATGGAGATGGCGATTATGGAAAAACCGTTGATATCAGCACTCGCGCCGGACAGGATTCGGATTGTAATCCTTCAAATGCTGCAGGAATTTTAGGAACCATGATCGGATTCAGCAATATTCCAGACTACTGGAAACAAGGATTGGATCGTGTGGAGGATCGGAATTTTAGTTACACTGATTTGGCACTTACCGATGTTTATCAGCTAGGTTATAAACATGCTTTGCAAATGATTGAACGCGGAGGTGGAGAAGTAACCAATGATTCTGTTGTTATTGCTTACCAAGCCGTTCAGCCAGTTCGTTTGGAACAGTCTTTTGATGGTTTATATCCACGTGAGCGTGTTGAACATCAATGGCCACTTGCTGAGAAGCAAATCACACATGCTGAAAAAAGTTACCGGATTGATTTTAAAGGTGCCGGCATTGTTCTAACGGGTTATGCCCAGCGAACCAATGGAGCCTTGCCCGAAAAAGATTTAAAATTAAAAGTTTTGCTGAATGGCGAACAAATTGATGTACTTACCCTGCCTACTGAAGTGGCCTCTCGCAAAACAGATGTTTACTGGAACTACGAACTTCCGGAAGGTGATCTTCAATTGGAACTTGTAACTGCCGATCTTCCCGAGGGATACCGGGTTGCAATTACATCAGCTCTCATATACGATCAGGAAAAGTAAGCAAAAATAAGTGTTTAAGAAGAAAGGCTGTCCTGTATTTTGGACAGCCTTTTCTGTTGTGTAATTTTTTTCAAAGAAATTTAGCCAAAACTTTAGGCTATTTTATTGATTCCTTTTTATCAATAACCTGATAAATCCATGGTCGTGTTGGTTGATTAAGCGGCTTGTAGGTATATGGTTAGTTGTGTAATTAGATTATTTAATGGTAAATAATAGTTTTTCTATTTGGTTTTTAATCATGAGAGCTATTTGGTAATAAATATTACACCTTTTAAAAAAAATTGGAGCAAAAATATATCTTTGCTGTGTATCAAACAGGGACATCGTGAGTAGACTGTTGTGGCAAAGATTTAAAGAAGGAGATGATCAGGCGCTTTCTTCTCTCTTTGAGAAATATGCAAATGATCTGTATTCCTATGGAATGAAAATTGCAAACAACGAGGACCTTGTAAAGGATTGTGTTCAAGAGGTTTTTATTCAATTGATTAATAAGCGTCAAACACTTTCGATCTCTTCACAAATACATGTTTTCCCATTTAAAATCCTACGAAATAAGCTGTTTGAGGAACTACGTACGATCAATCGGAAGAATGCGATTCTCTATGCCTTGAAAGAACAAGAAAGTGAGTTTGAAGATAACATTGAGAGCTCTTTAATTGATATTGAGCAAAAAGAGGCCATTCAAAAGAGGATTGAGTCAGCTTTGAACCAGTTATCCAAACGACAACAGGAAGCCATCTATTTAAGATATAGCGAGGGACTCAGTTACGATGAAGTTGCGGAGTTGATGGGCTTGGACAAAGCATCAGCCCGGACCCTTGTTTATCGGGCGTTAAAAACAATACGCGATATTTTAGGAGACTCATTTGTGCTGTTCTTTATTCAAATGAAGCAGTTTTCTTTTAGATTTTATTGCATTGAATAATAGGTGAATAGAAATTATTTCCTGCCTACGTTTTAAAAAAGTGTATTTTTTTTGTCTATGTTTTAGGTTCTGAATCATTCTATAGTATGAAGAATCTAAAAACAGGTCGTGGTTTCAATAGAGATTTTCTTGCCTTGATAAAGGATGAAAACTTTGTTCGACTAATTAAAAAGTCTGATGATCCTGATCATACTGTTGCCGAATTAATTAATAAATATCCCAACAATAAAAGTAATTTACAATATGCGGCCAAGTTTATTCAAACTGCTCTTTCAGATAAAAGAAAGATGAGCTTTGAGACTTGGAAAAACATGCATAATGAACTTCAGAGTTATGTTAAGAAAGTGAATAAGCCTAGAGTTAGAAGACTTACTCGAAGGTCGATCTGGAAGGCAGCAGCGCTTGTAGCCATGATTGCTATTGCAGGAGTTACAGCGTATTATCAACTTCATAATTATTCGCAGCCGAAATTTGTAGAAGGCAGCCTTGTCGATCAGGATAAAGCGTTGATTATTCTTTCTGATGGATCTCAGCGGGTGCTATCAGAGAATGATACCTATATTGATTATAAGTCATCTGATGATGCGGTAGTCATTAAGAAAGAAGAAGAAAAATTAGAGCGATTTGAAAATGTAGATCAATCTAAAGATATCGCTTTTAACCAAATTATTGTTCCCTATGGACAACGCCATAAAGTTCGACTGAGCGATGGTACCGTTGTTTTACTAAATGCTGGAAGTAAGCTGGTTTTTCCGGCAAAATTTTCTGAAAAAAACAGGGAAGTTACCTTAGATGGTCAAGGTTTTTTCGAAGTTGAGAAAGATAAAACACGTCCTTTCATTGTAAAAACGAGTAGCATTGATATTAAGGTTCTAGGGACTGTTTTTGATGTTTCAGCTTATCAGGATGAGGACTTGGCAACTGCAATTTTAGTAGAAGGAAAAGTCGAAGTATCTCAAAAGAACAGATTGGTTGGCAATAAAGAATATATCCTTAACCCAGGACAAGGCTGCTTTTACTCAGCAGAGGTGCGAGAGTCCATTGTTCGTGAAGTCAATGTTCAAAAATATATCTCATGGAAGGATGGAGTGTATCAGTTTGAGAATATGACCTTATTGGACTTAGTTCGTCAAGTAAAAAAATACTATAACAAGTCTATTCAAATTGAAGGAGAGGAGCTTGAGCTGGTCAAAATGTCTGGGAAATTGTTCTTGTCAGATGATTTTCAGGACGTAATGATTTTTCTGTCGAAGACCGTTGAGGGGAGTTATGAGCAAAAAGATGAGAACCATTATATCATAAGAAAATAACTAACTAATAGAATACATATGCCAATGAACGAATTGTAATCAATTAAAAAAACCGATGAATGTTGGCCCATCCATCGGTAATTAAATGATTAAATCGAGTTACCAACTTTAATCACTACAAATTTATGAAAAAAAAACGTCTTAATGAGGGCGCCTTCTGGAGGTGCTTGAAAAGAGTATTGTTGATTATGAAACTAACCTGTTTGTTGCTTTTTATAGGCTTGGTAAGTGTAGCTGCTTCTACATATTCCCAATCAACAAAGCTTAGCTTGAACTTTGAGAATGTGACAATATCTAGTGTATTAGATCATATTGAGGGGCAAAGCGAATTTGTTTTTATCTACAAGAATGATGTTGTCAATTTAGATGAAAGAGTAAACATTCATATTGAAGGTTCAACCGTTGATGTGATTCTTGCTCAATTGTTTCAGGAGAGAGGAGTGAAGTATGAGATTATAAAGAAGCAGATTATTCTTACTTCAGAACCAGTAGAAAACGAGGGAAAAGGAATAGAAGAAAGAGATTTTCCTCCCGACAAAGTTTTAAAAGGGAAGGTTACAGATGAAGATGCTGAGCCTATTCCTGGAGCAACGGTAATTGTTGCCGGAACAACGATCGGAACAATTACCGATTTTGATGGCGGTTTTTCATTGAAGGTCCCTGAAAATGCACAAAAATTAGCTGTTTCATTCGTAGGCTTTTTAAAAACTGAAGTTGAAATTGGAAATCAATCCTTCTTTAATGTTGTTCTTCGGGAAGCCAACGTTGGAGTTGAAGAGGTTATCGTTATTGGGTATGGAACCCAAAAGAAAGAAACAGTAACAGGCTCTATTTCTAGTGTAGGAACCGAGGAATTAGCAAAATCCCCAGTTGCCAATATTTCGAATGCGCTGGTGGGACGTGTCCCCGGATTAACTGCTGTTCAGTCAAGTGGTGAGCCAGGAGATAATGCAGCAACCATACGTATTCGTGGAGTTGCAACCTTAAATAGTTCAGGACAAGAACCCCTTATCATCATAGATGGTATTCAAAGTAGTTTTTCGGTATTGAATTCTCTCGATCCGAATGAGGTCGAGAATATTAATGTCTTAAAAGATGCTTCTTCAACAGCGGTTTATGGAGTTCGAGGTGCTAATGGAGTAATCATTGTCACCACAAAAAGAGGTCGAACCGGAAAAACAAAAATCACATTTTCAGGAAGCCTGGGGGTCTCAAAAGTAGCTTCGAAATTAGAATTGCTTGATTCTTATCATTATGCTCTTTTTCGAAATGAGGCTGTAGCGAATGATGCTGATCCTAGTTTTGAAGATATTTTGTTTACCGAAGATGAACTTTGGAAATTTCAAAATAACAGAGATTACACCCCACAAGAGGTGGACGCAATGGACTTGACGCCAGAACAGAAAGAACGCTTAAAAAACAGTCCGGCGTTATATTACACAAGTAATGATTATTTTGAAGAGCAATTTGATCATTGGGCCCCACAACAACAATACAATATTAATATTTCAGGCGGAAGTGAAAAAGTAAGGTACTTTACTTCAGTTGGTGTGTATCAGGAAGAGGGGGCTTTCATGAATTCAGATTACGCTAACGCCAATACAAATTCAAATTACAATCGATATAATTTCAGGTCAAATTACGATATCGATGCCGTAAAAAATTTATCGATAAAAGTGAATATCTCAGGCCAGTCAACTTTGCGAGGAGGAATCCTTGGTAAAGACGGAGATGTTACGAGCCCCGGGAGTAGACATAAGGAAATGATGGTGATGATCCTGTCTTCAACACCATTTGCGGGACCGGGTATTATTGATGATCATTTAGTAACCCGTTTTATTGGCTATTATAATCCTTTGCAGCAAAAAGGAACGAATGGATATTCGCCAATTGCCTATATTCTTAGTCGCCCATACCTGACGACAAATACGAACAATATGGATGCTAGCCTTAAAGTAATTCATACCATGGATTATCTGACGAAAGGTTTGTCAATTCATGCGAATGCCTCTTACAATAATACTTATACAAAAGGGGTTTATCGCTATACGCCTATTCCTCAGTATACAGCTACCCGTAATCCGGCAGATCTGAATGAGCTATTGTTTTTTGGCGGTACGGTGGGGCCTGAATCTGTTAATGATAGCTATTTGAGAAAAAAGTACCGCAGATTTTATTTGGAGGCTGCTGCAAACTATCAACGTTCTTTTGATAAACATGAAGTAACGGCCTTGGCTTTGGTGAATGCCCAGAAAGCATTCGATCCAAACTTGCAATATAATGTTCCTTCAGGATTGATGGGCTTGGTTGGACGTATCACTTACAATTACGATGAGAAGTACTTGGCTGAGGTCAATATGGGGTATAACGGATCGGAGAATTTCCCAGAGGGTAGTCGATTTGGTTTCTTCCCATCGCTATCTGCAGGTTGGGTTATTTCGAATGAAAGTTTCTTCCCGGAAAACGACTGGATCAACTGGCTTAAAGTGCGCGGGTCTTATGGAGAAGTTGGTAATGACAAAATTGGAGGCAACCGGTATCTGTACTTACCTAATGCATGGGGATATGGTTGGGAAGAGCCAACTTATGGGTATTATTTTGGTGATAGCAATGGAGCAAGCCAGGATCCATTTTATCCTGGAGCAATGGAAAGTCGGGTTGGAAATCCTTATGTGACTTGGGAGCGAGCTAAAAAGTCAAATATTGGCTTGGAGCTGAATATGCTGAAAAATAGACTGAAGTTTGTGGGTGATATTTTCCAGGAAAAGAGAGATGATATTTTGTGGCCCTTGGGAACCGTTCCTGAGTTGGTTGGCGCTTCATTGCCACCAGCTAACATTGGGCGTGTTTCAAATCGAGGTTATGAGTTGCAACTTGGTTGGAGGGATCAACATCGCGACTTTGGTTACTATGTTATGACCAGCGTCTCTTATGCTAGAAATCAGATTGAATATAAAGATGAGCCCAACAATCCATATCCATGGATGAATGATACCGGCTTTCAGTTAGGCCAATACAAAGGATTCGTATCGAGTGGTTTTTACAATAATGCAGACGAAGCTTTTAATCGGCCATATTCAGTCATTGATGGTAACCGGGTTCAGGCAGGCGATATTCGTTTTGTCGACATCAATGGAGATGGGATTGTAGATACCAAGGATAACGTTCCAATAGGGAATGCCAACTTCCCTCAGTACTCTTTTAATGCAACAGTAGGAGCTTCTTATAAAGGATGGGCTTTCTCAATGCTCTTTACCGGTACTTATAAAGGATCTCTTCCTATGTCTAGCTTCTATGTATTAAATCCTTTCTTTCAATCAGGATCCGCAGCTCTGCAATTTCAGTATGATGGAAGATGGACCCCAGAGAAAGCGGAAGCAGGGATAACACCTACATGGCCTCGCGCTTCAATCCGAAATTATGATACGCAAAATGGTGTTGCGAATGACCTTTGGCTAATGTCTACCGATTTTATCCGGTTGAAGAATGCGGAAGTTAGTTATACCATTAGCAACAGTAACCTTTTGAGAAAGGCTAGGATTAGTCAAGTGAAATTATTCATGAATGGAAATAACCTGTTGACTTGGTCTGATATGATAAAGGGTTTTGATCCAGAGCAACAAGACGCAGGAGGAGCCAGTGAAGGATACCTTTATCCAATGATGCGCACCTGGAATTTTGGGGTAAATGTTGAATTTTAAAGTCGCGAGAAATGAAAAATAGATTATCAAAAATATACTTACTGGCGATATTAAGTACATTCCTATTGATGGGAAGTTCATGCCAGGATGAATTTTTAAAAAAGCCGTTGGGAAGTGACTTGAATGTTGACTCAATTTTCTCAACAAGCTCAAAAGTTGAATCCGCTATTGCCAGAGCTTATGGCCTAAGTTTAGCCTCAGGTATTCCTATGAGTCCGTGGGATCATAATAACACTTACATGCTAATGGGAGCTTCTTTACCTATGATCTCTGGAGAAATTAATCCAATAAAATATAACTGGACTGATGGTTGGCGTGTAGCCCGAAGTGGATTAATGGCAGATAATGGTAGTGGAAAGACTATGTCAGATGACGGATTTGGAACTAACTATCGCGCAATTCGGCATGATTATCTTGTTATTGAGAACATCGAAAACGTGTCAGATATGAGTGATACCGAAAAGGCTCAGGTGATTGCCGAAATGAAGGTACTAATTGCATACCGTTATCTGGAGATGTTTAAACGCTATGGTGGTGTTCCTATTGTCAATCAAACACTATCAGTAGCTGATGAAATAATGATTCCTCGTGCTACTCTGGAAGAAACATTGAATCACATTGTGGATATATGTGATGAAGTTGTAACCATTTTGCCTGATAGCTATACGCGAACCTGGACAGGACGAGCTACAAAGGGAATGGCTCTAGCTGTTAAGGCAGAAGCGCTCTTATACGCATCAAGACCATTGTTTAATGCATCAAGTCCATATATGGATTTAGGGGAGCACAATAACTTGATTTGCTTTGGAAACAACGACAATTCTCGCTGGCAAAAAGCAATCGATGCGAGTTTGGCTGTAATTGAATGGGCTGAGTCGAATGGATATCACATCATTGATACGAACAATCCATTGGATGATTATGGAACTGCAGTTTCAACTCCTGGAAATGCAGAAGTATTAGTTGCTTATAAATACCAGTTTCAAGGCTGGGGCAGTCCGCTACATCGATTTTATAATCCACACACTGAGGATGGTGGATCGAATGGGATGAGCTTTGTTCAGCTTTTACAATATTATAAGGCGGATGGTAACGATCAGGAATGGACTGATGAGACCTTAAGTCCATTTTCAGAATACATGACGAAAATGGAAGAAATGGAGCCTCGCCTTAAAGCTTCTGTTGCTGGAGCAGGAATGGATCCGTGGAATAACCCGAACGATATTTACTGGAGTAGCCAAGTACTTGCCAATGCTTCAACCTATAATGGACGTGGAGGTACTGAAGGTTGTGCTCGAAGAGTGAAATTTTGGTATAAAGCTGGAACTCGCGAGTGGTTTGAGTTCCCAATATATCGGCTGGCAGAGTTTTATTTGAACCTGGCAGAGGCTTATAATGAACTGGGGCAATCTGGAAAATCATTGGAGTATTTGAATGTCATTCGAGATCGAGCAGGTCTTCCGGACGTGGAGGAAACGGATCAAGATGAATTGAGGAAGATTATTCAACGAGAATGGGCCATTGAGTTTTTTGAGGAAAACCATCGGTTACATGATGTAAAACACTGGAAATTGGATGCTATTGATAAAGGCATCATTGGTGGAGAGAAATACACATTCAAGTTTGAATATAAAAACGGAAGCTACGGAGAGGTGGTCGATGATTATATTTCATATGCCCGCGAAGTTGCTTTTTCTGGCTACTGGAGTGATAAACAGTTTCTCAATCCTTTTCCTCAAATTGAGATTAACAAGGGGTATTTAGTTCAGAACCCTGGTTATTAGTAAGCTAATTGAGTAAAAATAAATACGAATATTATGATCGATATATTCAATATAAAGCCTGCTATCGTTTTAAGATCATTACTGCTATTAGGAGCATTGGTGATGGCGAATGCGGTATTGGCTCAGGAGAAAAATATAAATTCTAAAGATACGGTCGAATTGATAAAGGTGATCAAAGAAGAACCTGGTGCTTTTTTTTCAGTCGACAAATTAACGTCAACAGCCGCTGTGTCTTCTGTCTCTGGAAATAAGCTTTACAAAACGGCTAATGCCAATCTTACAAACACACTTTATGGAGTTTTACCTGGATTAACTGTCAGCCAAGGATCTGGTCAGCCAGGTTATGACGCCGCTACTTTGCATATCCGTGGAATGGGAACCTATAACAACCAAGAGTATACGATTTATGTTGATGGTTTTCAGACGACTTCAACTTATTTTCAATACCTCTCTCCATCTGAGATTGAAAGTGTTGCAATATTGAAAGATGCTGCGGCGCTGGCAACTTTTGGAATGAAGGGAGCGAATGGAGTATTATGGGTTACAACCAAGCGTGGAAGCGTGGGGAAAACCAAAATTCAGGTGCAAGCCAGAACAGGATTTCAGCAACCTCTCAATATCAATAAACCATTAGGATCTTACGACTATGCACGCTTATATAACGAAGCAATTAGCAATGATAATGGTCGGGTTTGGAGTCCTGCTTATACCGATTCTGATTTGCAGGCTTACCAAAACGGAACAGGAGTAAACACCGATTGGTATGATGAAGTTCTAAAGGACTATGCTCCTTATAGTTCACTGGATGCTTCGTTTAGCGGAGGAAGTGAAGCCGCTCGTTATTATTTAATGGTTGGCTATATGCAGAATGGAGGTTTGTATGATACTTCAAATGATGATACGCACTCCAATGCCCAGATGGACCAGTATACAATTCGTACAAATCTGGATTTTAAAGTGTTTGATATTTTTGAAGGGAAAGTAGATATTGGTGGACGGATTGAAGATCGGAAATATCCGAACTTTGATGGAAATTCGTTGTGGGCAAATTTGGCTAAGTATCCTTCGAATATCTATGCACCACAAAATCCCAATGGCTCATGGACCGGAACAACTACTTATCCGGATAATCCATTGGCCTCAATTCGTGCTCTTGGCTATCACTCAACCCATGATCGAACGCTTCAAGCAAATTTTAAACTGAAAGAAAGGTTAGATTTTATTGCAGATGGTTTGTACATGAGTCAAGGCGTTTCGTTTAGCAGCTGGACACGTGGTACTTATAACGTAACACGGGATTATGCGCGTTATATTGGTGACAAACAGCAAACAACAAATAAAAATACCAATCCTTCAGTTTATGATGATAATGGGACTAACCAGTGGAATTGGGTTCAATTTACAACATCACTTGGGTATCAACATGACTGGGGAAAGAATCATTTTATTTCAGAAGTCAATTACTTGCACTATACCTACGATATTGATCAAAATCAAAATGGAAGAGCAGGGGTGAACACAAATTATGCCCATCAAAACATTGCGGGGCGCTTACACTACGACTATGATACTCGCTATGTGGCAGAACTCGGTTTTGCTTATAGTGCTTCTGATAATTATGCCGAAGGAAATCGTTGGGGTTTTTATCCAACAATTTCTGGTGCCTGGATTTTGTCGAATGAAGCATTCTTGAAGGATAATAAGTTGGTTGATTATTTGAAGTTGAGAGCTTCTTTAGGGCAGTCCGGTTTCGATAGTTTCTGGGGCGGTCGGTATTTTTATCAGTTATATTACTCCAATTTGGGCGCTTATCCAACAGGAAATGATGATCCTAAGTGGAATCAAGGAATGGGACAGGCTTATGTTCCTAATTCAGAAATATTTGCTGAAAAAAGTACGAAGTATAATGTGGGTATTGATGGAAAATTGTTTGGAAAACTGGATGTTACTTTAGATGGTTATTTGGACAAACGTACTGGGATTGTAACTCGTGATAATTCACTGATGGCTGTATTGGGAACAACACCCCCTTATATCAATATCGGAGAAGTTACGAATAAAGGGGTTGAGCTCAGCTTAAATTTTACCGATCAACTAGGCGATTTCAGTTACTATCTAGGAGGAATAGTAGCTTACTCATCCAATAAAATTGACTATATGGCTGAGATTCCTCAATTATCCCCAGAGGCCATGCAAACAGGAAATCCGATGGGGTCTTCATTCGGATACCAGGCTGATGGTTTTTATGATATCACAGATTTTGATAGCAACGGACAGTTGCGAAATGACTTACCAGTTCCTGGCTTTGGAGCTGTACAACCTGGTGATATCAAGTATGTCGATCGCAATGGCGACGCTGAGATTAATGAGGCTGATTTAGTAAAAGTAGGAAAGAACTACTTTCCTAAAGTTAACTATTCCATTTCGCTTGGTGCAGCCTACAAAGGTTTCGATTTTAGTATGATTATTCAGGGAGTTGCAGGTAGAACAGTTAATTTACTGCATGTACGGGATCAAAGTTTGGCATTTGTTGACAATGGAAATGCTTATGCATTGGCTGAAGGACGTTGGGCGTACTATCCCGAGCAAGGGATTGATACTCGTGCCGAGGCTACTTACCCGAGGCTGTCGACCATGGGAAATAGCAATAACTACATTAACTCCACTTTTTGGATGAAGAATGGTGACTTCATAAAATTACGCAATGTAGAACTTGGCTATACGATTCCTAAAGCTTTAGGCAGTAAGTTAGGTTTAGCAGAAGCCCGTTTTTTTGTAAGTGGCGCAAACTTGTTAACCCTGAGTTCATTGTTGGATGATTACAATATTGATCCAGAGACAATGTCAGGTTATGCTGCTATGAAATCAATGAATATTGGAGTAACTGTTAACTTTTAACAACTAGAATTATGAAACTTAAAAACTCATATTTATTCATTATCATATGTTCGTTGATAATATCTTTTGGTGGATGCGAAATGCTGGATACGCGGATTGACACATTGCCAACAGAAGAAAACATAAACACAAACTATACAACGCTTTGGGGACTGGGATATGCTCCCTACACCTACCTGAAGAATGGTTTTTCAAGTATCGATGGCAACTTGTTTGCTGCGGTAAGTGATGAGGCTGAACAAACCTCTCCAACATCGAGTACTCAGCTGTTTAACGAGGGAAGTTGGAATGCTTACAGGAACCCTGCAGACGTATATGACCGCTGTTATGAAGGGATTCGAGCCGCTAACTTTTTTCTTGAAAATTCAGAAGACTATAAAACGTTTTTAGCCCTTAATCGTGATACGATTTCAGACGGGCAACGTCAATATAATCTGGATGTCAAGGATGTTTCGTGGCTTCGAAATGAAAGTCGGGTGTTGCGCGCTTATTTTTATTTTGAGTTGATCAAGCGATATGGTGATGTTCCTTTGGTGACAAAGGTGTTGACATCAGATGATAATACTGATTTGGTTCGAACTGGCTTTGAAGAAGTTGTTGATTTTATTGTTACCGAAATTGATGCGGTGAAAAATAATTTACAGTCAGACTGGGCTTCTTATGATGTAACGCAGGCCGGACGTATCACCCAAGGGGCGGCTCTAGCTATAAAAGCCAGAACCTTGCTTTATGCTGCAAGTCCCCTCAATAATTCGTCAAATGATCTGACGAAGTGGGAAAAAGCAGCAACAGCCGCTAAAGAGCTGATGGAGCTTAATCAATATTACTTGGCAGATGATTACCAGCAATTATTTGTAGCAGACAATACTGCTAAAAGTCGTGAGACCATTTGGGCTCTTCGTCTTGGAACAAATAATTCATTTGAAATTAAAAATTATCCAATTGCCACACCGGGAGGAGAATCAGGAGTTACACCAGCACAAAACCTGGTAGGTGCTTATGAGTATAAAGGCACGCCCGACCCTGAAGATCCTTATACTAATCGAGATCCTCGTTTAGCCTATTCTATCGTAACGAATAACATTTTTTGGAATGGTCGAACAATGGAGATTTGGGCAGGAGGTAATGATAGTGAGCATAATACGAATGCCTCCAAGACTGGTTATTATCTTAAAAAGTTTTTAAATCCAAATCTGAATCTTGTTCAAAATGAAAGCAAATTGCGAAGCTGGATCGTTTTTAGATATGCTGAAGTATTATTGAATTATGCAGAGGCAATGAATGAAGCTTTTGGCCCGGATGACAATAATGGCTGGGGGATTAGTGCTCGTCAGGCAGTAAATGCTGTAAGGGCAAGATCGGGTGTTGAAATGCCTGCTGTTGATGCAAATGATCAGATGGAAATGCGGGAGAAAATTAAGCATGAGCGAAGAATTGAACTTGCATTTGAAGATCATCGATACTGGGATTTGGTAAGATGGAAGGATGCTGGAGAAGTGCTCAGTGAGCCATTGAAAGGAATAAAGGTCATGAAAAATGAAGATGGCTCATTTAGCTATACTGATTTTGTTGTGGAGAATCGGAAGTTCATAAGTCCCAAAATGTATCGCTTCCCAATTCCTCAAGTTGAGATTAGTAAGTCTGAAGGAGTTTTAGTTCAAAATCCGGAATGGTAAAATTCGAATAGTCAACAGTTTTGTGAATTTAAAAATGACAACAATGAAATACACACTAAAATATTCAACACTGATTGTTTGTTTACTGTCTCTGTTCCTTTTTATACAATGTGAAGAAGATGATAGTGCTAAAGATTGGGGAGTTGTAAAAATCTATATGCCACAGGCTTCAATTCTAGATGGAGGTGTAACCAATAACTACCCTGTTCCTTTAGAGAACAACCCATTAACTCAAAACTACAAACTTGATACAATCTCGAATACGCTCGATATTACTCTGGGTGTTTATCGTTCGGCATTGAAAGCGCTGGAAGCTTATTCTGTCGATGTGATTGTGCGTCCGGATACAGTTGCACACTTGATAGAGACCGAGGAAATTAAGAAAGCAGTGTTGCTTCCTGCTGATGTATATTCTTTGCCTGAGTCTGTTTCAGTGATCGATGGGCAGCGCGAAATCGGTTTTTCGTTACAGGTCGATGTTCAGAAGTTGATCGATAATTACCCCGAATTAGGAGGAATGAAATTGGTTTTGGCTGTAGGAATTGCTAATCCGAGTAAATACGAACTGAATCAAGCATTGAGTACAACAATTATTATTATTGATTCGCGCGAGTTTATGCCAGCGGCGCCAATTCAAAACTATGTCACAGGAGGTGATATGAGTGAGGAAAGTATGCAATACTGGCAATGGACTTCAGAAACCCAGGTTTGGGGCTATTCCGATGATCTTCCGGCGGGAGGAGCCGGTAGTTGTATGGCTTGGTTTGATGAAAACTCTCCAGAGATGGGACAAGTTATTTTCCATGAAGTGAAGTTGGAAGAGGGAAAACAATATCAACTTTCGGGGAAGGTAAAAATCCCGGACGGAGCAAGTGGAATCTGGTTTGATCTGAATCTTACTGATGTGAATCCAGAAGAAAACGGCTGGGAACAAGAAGGTGATTTTATCGGACTTTGGTCTGGAGAGCCAGTTAGCTCAATTAACGGCGACATCAGAGATGTTGGTAATATTGGTTGGGGGACTTGGGGCGATGGTCGGACAAATGCACTTAACGGTGTGTTTACAGCAACAAGCTCAACCATGTATGTATATTTGAAATGCGGAATGTGCTGTGGAGGTACATTTAATGGCTCGGTCTTGGTCGATGAGATCAAGTTAACAGAATTTGAGTAATCTACTTAAAACAATAACAATACAATCCCGAAATAACAGGAATTGTTAGTAGTTTTTTTCTATCACATTCTTCCCTTCTTCCAGGTCTTCTGGAAGGGGGAAGATTTCCCAAATTAATGGTGGTATTTCTACTGAAATCATAGATGTTTTCAGATGCTCTTTAGTGCAACAAAATGGTGTTTGTATTTGAATGGTTACACTTTTTTGTGAGGGAGAGGAGATTATATTTTAAAGAATCGAATAATTATGTTACAGCTTAAATATGGTTTAGTTTACGTGCTGATTCTGGCTTGCGTGGTAAGTTTAATATCCTGTGATGGATCTCAAAAAGAGAAAAAGGAAGAACCGGTGACAGATAATGACTTCATTACAATTAGTCCTGACTATAATCGGTATTTTCAAACTTCTGAAGGGAAAACCTGGATTCCGGTGATGATCAACTACATTATGCCTGATGGTGAAGAGCGTGAGGTATTCAAGTCCGTTGATCGGTACTTCAAATCGTTCTCTGAAGTTGGAGGAAATGCCGTACGCATTTGGATTAGCTCTCCTTTTCTCGAGATTGAAGATAAGCAAATGGGAGCGTATAGTCAGAATAAGCTAGCTCGGATTGATACTTTACTTGCCATTGCTAAAAGATACAACATTCGAATAAAGTTTACACTTCAGCATATTCGAAGTATCTCTGCTGAATCAGAGGACAATAATCGTTGGTCGAACAGTGACGTTCTAGCTGTAAAGAATGGCCAAGGTTTTAACAATATTCTTGAATACATTACTACGCCTGAGGGAAAAGCAGCTTATTTAAATCGAGTAGAAGTACTGGCTGATCGGTATCGTATGAATCCGCAGATTTTTTGTTGGGAACTTTGGAATGAAATGGATGCTGTTGATGGAGTGAAGTGGCTTCCTTTTACTTCGGAAATTCTGGATTCTGTAAAAATGCTCTTCCCACACCAGCTGGTGGTTCAAACATTAGGAAGTTTGCACTCGATTGATGCAGAGCATCGCTACCTGGATCTATTCCAGCTCCCGAATAACGAGTATTTGAATGTCCACCGTTATTTGGATCCCGGATCTGCTTGGGGCCAATACGACCAGGTTCGACAACCTGCAGATTTAATTGCCTCAACAGCAGTTCAGTTTGCTTATGAAAAAGGGGCTCAGCTTCCGGTTCTAATGAATGAGATTGGTGCCGTGCAAGGAAATCATACAGGCCCTAGTGAATTATATGCTAAAGATACTTTGGGGGTGTTGCTTCACGACATGGTATATGCTCCCTACTTCAGTGGTGCAGCTGGGTGTGGCGCGATGTGGCATTGGAATGTTTACTTGGACCGTCAAAACCTGTGGTGGCATTATCAACGCTTAACTGAGGTCATTACTTTATTCGACCCTGTAGCAGAACAATTTGATCCTTTTTATGCGATAAGAGATGACCTTCGGATTTATGGATTAAAAGGGAAACAGCATACGCTGCTGTGGTGTAGAGACGGACGAAATAGTTGGCAATCCGAATTGGTAGAAGAATTAAAGCCTAAACCACGAGAAGGAGTTACACTTACGCTAGCTGATATTCAGGTGGCTGAAAAACAAATTGTAAAAACATATGATCCATGGAAAGGAGTTTGGACAAAGATCTTTGTGACTGATGGAGAAATCACCTTACCTCAATTTTCACGATCACTAATCGTGGTGCTGGAGCATGGCTCAATCAACTAACTAAATAGTACGAATAATGAAAAGAATCTACCTCATCATCATTAGTCTGGCAATGGTGTTTAGTTTG
The DNA here is from genome assembly GCF_900113005.1 of Sunxiuqinia elliptica. Classification (GTDB taxonomy): domain Bacteria; phylum Bacteroidota; class Bacteroidia; order Bacteroidales; family Prolixibacteraceae; genus Sunxiuqinia; species Sunxiuqinia elliptica. The sequence continues at coordinate 125,087 of NZ_FONW01000012.1, read as the reverse complement.
GCTAATGGACAGACTAAGACCGTGAATGTTGAAATTGATTTTACCTCTCCGGGATACGTAAGTAAATACCGAGCAGGATTAACACATACTCAAAAGAGCATTGACTCATGGGGGAATCCAGCTGCCATCAGTAAAGCCAAATTACTACTTGATTCAGTAGCCCATTTTCAAAATCAGCATTTGATGGGCTGGGGAGCATTAAATCCTTGGCCGGATTCTACGGTTGTTGACTCCGAAGAATGGAATTGGGAATCTTTGGATAATCGCATTAATCTTATTCGGGAAACTAACGGAGAGGCTGTAATAACGCTGTGTGCTTGTCCTTCTTGGATGCATAATCCTTCAAAAAACGGAGAAACCGATTGGAATGCTATCGAAGAGGCTCCTACACCAGATCATTACGATGATTTTGCCCATTTGTGTGCTGAAACTGCAAGAAGATATCCGGATGTTCGATATTTTCAGGTGTGGAATGAGTTTAAAGGGTTTTATGATGTTTCTAAAAATCGTTGGGGGTACGAAACATTTACCGACATGTATAACATGGTTTACGATTCGCTCAAAGCAGTAAATCCGGATCTGTTAATTGGTGGTCCATATATGCCAATGGATTCTTGGTCAAGCAGCTCTTTTAGTCATCCTTCAAATCTAAGGGGAGTCTATGGCGTTGTCGATCAGAGGGCATTGGATGGAATCAAATACTGGTTGACGAATAAAAGAGGGGGCCAGTTTATTACTGTTGACGGAGGAAATGATAATAAAGATGGGATATGGAAAAACGATAGTTTTAAAGCCGCTCAGAAATTTGTGGACATCATTAATTGGATCAGGCAGCAACCCGGCGGAGAAGACCTGCCTGTTTGGTGGTCGGAGTGGTATGCTTGGCCCCAGGATACCTACTTAAAAAATAAAGCAGAGTACCGAAATGCCATTATGGCTGCGGGGCTGATTAAATCAATAATGGCCGGTTATGCGAATCTCATGATCTGGCAACCTCAGGGGAACACACAGGGATTTTCGTACCCGCTCGGAGTTTGGACGGATACTGAAATTGCTGGGGGAGGGCAGCCAACCTTGTTTTACGAAACACAGAAAGGACTTCACAATTTTTTTAGTGAAGGAACGGAGATTTATAAAACGACTACAAGCACTGCCGATGTTGTATCAGTGATGGTATGCGATACCGCTATTTTATTGGTAAATAAGTTGTATGAATCGGTAAAAGTGAATATCGAAGGAATGGATGGAGAGTTGGTGCTGGCACCCAACGAGGTTCGCTTTATAGTTGATTATGACATTACCACATCCGTAAAAATTATAAAACAGGAAGAGGACTTTCAGGTTTATCCCAATCCGGTAAAAGACAAACTGTTTATTACTCCGGCCTGTTCTGGTAATTCACCTTACAGGGTGGAACTTTACAGTATGACAGGAAACAAAGTCATGTCGGAAAATGCACCTGTTCTTCCTTTAGACTTGTCAGCCCTTGCCTGCGGGACTTATCTGCTAAAAATAATCGGCAATAATACCAATTGTGAAAAGATTCTGATTAAAAACTAAACCCATCTAATGAGGAAGAACATCATATTACTAATTCTGCTTGTTGTTGCGCTGATAAGTTGTTTTGAAAACAAAAGTACCCTTCAACAGGTAACCAGCTGCCCAACAAAGCAATGGCAGATATCAAAAATTCAAACCCAAAAACTAAAAACTGACTTAGGAGATTCTGCAATTCATATCTTCCCAGAAAGATTGCAACAAAAAATCGATGGATTTGGAGGATGTTTTAACGAATTGGGTTGGGAAGCCCTGCAGATATTGCCTGTCGCTGATCAGCAAAACATTCTGCAATCTGTTTTTGATCCTATAAACGGATGCAAATTTAATTTGTGCCGGATGCCATTGGGTGCTAACGATTATTCGGTTGATTGGTACAGTCATAACGAAACAGCAGGCGATTTTAAAATGACCGGTTTTTCAATTAAAAGAGACCAAGAACGACTAATTCCCTATATCAGGAAAGCCAAAGCGATTAATCCGGAAATCCGGATTTGGGCCTCGCCCTGGTGTCCTCCATCGTGGATGAAAATCAACAACCATTATGCTTGCAAACCCGACAGCGTAAATGACTTGACAGAGGCGGGACGTGGCGAAGAGCTGGTTTCACAATTCAGAATGGAGAAAGAATACCTGGAGGCTTATGCGCTGTATTTCTCAAAATTTATTCAGGCTTATAAAGATCAGTACATTAATATTTGTGCTGTGCACGTACAAAATGAGCCAAACTCGTGTCAGAACTTTCCTTCGTGCGTGTGGCATCCCGTCGATTTGGCAACATTTATCGGGGATTATCTCGGTCCACGTTTCGAAGCAGATAATATTGATGCCGAAATCTGGCTGGGAACTATCGAACGTGCAAATACTGAGCGGGTAGATGAAATATTAAATCATCCGGAAGCAAAAAAATACATTCATGGAGTTGGATTTCAATGGGCAGGTAAAGGAGCAATTTCTCATGTGCATGAAAATTACGGGCATTTAGAATTAATGCAAACAGAAACTGAATGCGGTTATGGTTCAAACGACTGGGCTGCAATGGAGCACACTTTTGGCTTAATGAAACACTATTTTAACAATGGGGCTAACTCGTATATGTATTGGAACATGATACTAAACGAAACCGGGAAAAGCCAGTGGGGATGGAAACAGAACTCCATGATTACAGTGAACAGCCAAACAAAAGAAGTGACTTACAATCCTGAGTTCTATTTGATGAAACACTTCAGCCATTTTATTGACCCAGGAGCACAAAAAATAGAAAGTTCAGATCCAAATTGCCTTGCATTTAAAGATTCAGAAAAAATTGTAGTTGTTTATTACAATCAGGGAAACAGAGCTGAAAAGGAGTTTGTAATAGGCGACAGAAAGTTTAGATCTACGCTTAACGAAAAGTCAATCAATACATTTATTGTACCCATGTAAGAAGTTGAACAACAGGATTAATGTGAATTAAGATTTTAAAAGATGATAAGGTTGAAAACAAAGCCCGGGTGTATTTTATGCAACATATGTGCTGTGTTAATAGCACTGTTTTGCCTGCATAACAAAGTCGTAGGACAAGAAATAACAAAAAATTCAGTGCCGTTAATTGGAGCACAAGTTTTTATTGAGCCGGGGCAAACTCCTGAAGAAATTGATAAGTGGTTCAGGATTTTGAAAGAAAACGGAATGCCTCTCTGCCGCATTCGTATGTTCGAATCGTACATGAAAAAATCCGATGAAAGCTGGGATTTTACCCTTTTCGATCATGCTTTTAGGGCAGCCGACAAATACGGGATTAAAATACTGGCAACTTTTTTTCCTTATACTGAGAAAACCGATATAGGTGGTTTTAAATTCCCTCGCAACGAGCAGCATTTAAATTCAGTGGCTCTTTTTATAAAAAAAACGGTGCGTCATTTTAAAAGCTACGAAAGTTTATATGGCTGGGTATTGATTAACGAACCCGGATCGGGTGGTATTCCCGATAACAGTTTTGCAAAAAAAAAGTACGCCGAATGGCTCAAAAAAAATCCTGCCTGCGAATTTACCGAAAAAGGTTATCCTGTATTGAAGGATTTAAAAGACCAGCAATTTTTAATGGATTACAATACCTGGTACCTGCGCTGGATTGCTAATGAAATCAGAAAATATGACAAAGACAGCCATCTACATGTGAACAACCACGGCATTTTTAGCTTGGCTGCTGAATACGATTTTCCAGCCTGGCGTACCTTTCTGAACAGCTTGGGAGGCTCGGCGCATCCAAGCTGGCATTTTGGGGACTTTAAACGCAGTCAGTACGCTTTGGCAATGTCGGCTAACAGCGAAATAGTACGATCGGGGGCAGGCAATTTACCCTGGATTATGACCGAAATTCAGGGCGGAAACAACACATACAGTGGTATGGCACCCTTTTGCCCTACTGCCGATGAAATTATGCAATGGTTATGGATAACGGTGGCTACAGAAGCAAAAGGAGGTATTTTTTGGTCGCTGAATCCACGCGCTTCCGGAATAGAAGCTGGCGAATGGGCCTTGCTTACTTTTCAGGATGAAGCATCCGACAGGCTTGTTGCAGCAAAAAAGGTAGCCGAAACTTTAAATAAAAATGCTGAGTTGTTCAAAAATGCCAAAGAAATTGATTCCGGAATAAACCTGATGTACATCCGTGAATCGATGTGGGCAGAAAAAGCAATGGCCACATCTTCTTTACAAAACTACGAAGGCAGAGAGAATGGGGCAGTTATGAAATCGTTGCTTGGGTATTTCGAAGCTTTCAGCGAGATGGGGATTAATACTTCCATTACCGAATTTGGCGAGTTTGACTTTGGGAAAAAGGATTACAACGGTGAAGTTATTATCCTGGCCAACCAACTGGCTATTCCTGATTTGTATGCTTCTGCTTTTGAAAACTTTGTAGCAAATGGAGGAAAACTAATTGTAGACGGATTGACAGCATTCTTTGATGAAAACCTGCACAATACCATGCTTACCGGTTTTGCTTTCGAAGCCTTATTCGGAGGCAATATTGCAGAATTTAAAGTGGTCGATAATCTTTTTGATGTTCAGATCAATAAAAAAATAGTACCTGCACATCTATGGCAGGGAATTATTCAGGCAATAGAAGGAGAAGTAATTGCTCTAAAAAATGAGAAGCCTGTGGCGATAAGAAATCAGTTTGGAGAAGGAGAGACCGTTTGGATACCATCGCTGCTGGGATTGGGATCGCGAATTTCACGCGATTATACTCAATTGTGTAACTGGCTTCTGGATGAAATTGAAGGCATTGGGGAATTGCCCGTACGTTTTAGCAGGCCAACGAAAGGCATGCTTATGAAATCGATGTGGGCAGATAATGAGCTGATAACTGTAATTGTAAATAAATCAGGAGAAACGCAGTATGTGAAACTCGAAATGAAAAAACAAGACCGCAATCCTGAAATACTATTCTGTAGTGATAACGATTGTGTTGTCACTGAATCTTTCTTGATCGTTCGCCCTGAAACAACGCTTGTAATAAACTGGAACTAATACTACGATGAAAAAAATATTTTTACAACAACGAACCGCTTTATACATTTTGCTTACAGTAATTCTTTGTCTTTTCGTACAAGGTGTTTGTGCACAAAACGATTGGGAAAATGAGTTAATGATTTCGCAAAAGAAACTGCCGGCACGTGTTACATCCTATTCTTATTCGAACGAAAAAGATGCGGTGATAGGAGATCGAAACCTGGCAAATATTTTAATGCTAAACGGAGCCTGGAAGTTTCAGTTTGTAGATGATGATGAAAAACGACCACTCGATTTTTTTCAATCCGGTTTTGATGTTTCAGGATGGGACGATATTGAAGTTCCTTCGTGCTGGGAGATGAAAGGCTACGGAACGCCAATTTATACGAATATAACTTATCCGTTTCCTGTAAACCTTCCGAACATCGACCGCGAAAATCCGGTAGGTTCTTATGTGAAGGAATTTGAATTGCCACAAAATTGGGAGGATAAAGAAATTATTTTGCACTTTGGCGGAGTTAGTTCTGCTTTTTATCTGTGGGTGAACGGCAAAAAAGCCGGTTACAGCCAGGGAAGCCGCTTGCCTGCCGAATTCAATATTACTTCGCTGCTGAAAAAAGGAAACAATAAAATTGCGGTGCAGGTATTTCGCTGGTCTGATGGTTCGTATCTCGAAGATCAGGACCATTGGCGCATGAGCGGAATTCATCGTGAAGTAATGCTGTTGGCTCAACCAAAAGTGGCTTTGAATGATTTCTTTGTTCGCACAAAGTTTGATAAAAACTTAAGCAATGCACTCCTGCAAATTCGTCCCGAAATTAAGGTTCAGGATAATCAGAATATTGACGGATGGAAGCTGGAAGCAAAATTGTTTGATGAGGAAAATGAAAGTGTATTGTCAGCTCCTTTAGAGCTTAGTTTGAAGACAATCGTAGATGAAGCTTATCCTCAACGCGACAATGTTCCTTTTGCTTTGCTTGAACAAAACATTTCGCGTCCGAAGAAATGGTCGGCCGAAACTCCTTACTTATATCGGTTGGTACTTTCCATTACCGACAACAATGGAGAAATAGTAGAAGCCCGAAGTTGCAAGCTTGGATTTAGAGATGTAGCAGTTAAGAATGGCGCCTTATTGGTCAATGGAAAGAAAATTAAGCTCTATGGCGTGAATCGGCATGATCATAACGAACGGGAAGGGAAAACAGTAAGCCGTGAAGATATTCGACGAGATTTGGAATTGATTAAACAATTCAATTTTAATGCAATTCGAACATCTCATTATCCCAATGATCCTTATTTCTATGATTTATGTGATGAATATGGGGTATATGTAATGGACGAAGCCAATGTGGAAACACACGGCGTAAATGGGTTGATTTCAAATATTCCAACCTGGCACTATGCTATTCTGGATCGGGTAATTCGGATGGTAGAGCGGGATAAAAACCATCCTTCGGTTATTTCCTGGTCTCTTGGCAACGAGTCAGGCTGTGGCCCTAACCATGCTGCAGCAGCCATGTGGGTAAAAGATTTTGATCCAACACGGTTTCTACATTACGAAGGGGCACAGGGCGATCCAAATCATCCCCAATACCTTCCGGTAAATTCTGCTGAGTGGCACAATAGCAATTACCATGATCTGTCAAATCCTACTGACCCAAGCTATGTGGATGTTATAAGCCGAATGTACCCTACGCTTGAGCAGCTAGAAAACATGGCAAACAGTCCCTACATCAAACGGCCGATTATGCCGTGTGAATATGCTCATGCGATGGGAAATTCGTTGGGTAATATGAAAGAATATTGGGATTTAATTCATCAATACGATAATCTGATTGGAGGTTTTATTTGGGATTGGATTGACCAGGGAATCTTACAAAAAGACGATACCGGAAAGGAATCTTACGCTTATGGTGGCGATTTTGGAGATACCCCGAATGATGGTAATTTTTGTTTGAATGGTATTGTAACGCCAGATAGAAAGCCAAAACCTGCCTTGCAAGAGTGTAAGTACATTTATCAGCCAGTTGTTTTTGAGGCCGTTGATTTAAGGCAGGGAAAAGTTCGAATAAGTAATCGTTTTCATTTTAAACACACAGGAGAGTATCTTTTTCAGTGGGAACTAATGGAGGACGGGAAACTTCTCGAATCAGGAGTATTGGATGATGTAATCATTTTGCCACAATCTTTTGGCGAGTTTCAAGTTCCATTACCCTCCTTTAAGGTCAGAGCTGGCTGTGAATATTGGTTGCGATTAAGCGTGCACACAACTTTGGATGAAGTTTGGGCCGAAAAAGGATTTGAAGTAGCCAAAGAGAAATTTTTGCTGCCTTTCTATATTCAGACTGAACCCGAAGTAGTAAAAGGAAGTGTAAAGCTGGAAGATCAAACCGAAAATATAAAAGTTATAGGAAAGAAATTCAGGGTGGTAATTGACAAAAACAGCGGAAATATCGTTTCGTACAAAACAAACGATAACGAATGGCTGCAACAACCAATTGTACCAAACTTCTGGCGTCCTCAAACCGATAATGACGAGCGGGGATGGAAATCGCATGAGAAATCGGGATTCTGGAAAGATGCTGCTGTAAAACTCAATGTGGTGGATATCCAAACGTCAACAACAGAATCGGCAGTAAAGGTGGTTGTAACAAAAGAACTGGAAGAAAAGGTTAGTTTGGTATTGACCTATACCATATCAGCTGATGCAAGTGTTAAAGTTGATTACGAGCTGGATGCAAACAAAAGTTTGCCAATGCTTTTAAGAGTTGGGAGCAGGCTTGCTGTGGCGAATCAATATTCCAATCTGAACTATTATGGAAAAGGTCCGTGGGAAAACTATTGTGACCGTAATCAGGCTGCCGAAGTGGATGTTTATAGTGGCTCTGTTGAAGATTTTCTTTTCGAATACATCCAGCCTCAGGAATGTAGTAACCGAACGGAAGTACGTTGGCTGGAACTTAAAAACAAAAATGGAAAAGGACTCCGCATCAGTGGCGATCAGCCATTAAGTATATCAGTATGGCCTTGGACAGCAGAAATGCTTGAGACGGCAACCCATACGAACCAACTTAAAGAAGAGGATTTTTTCACGGTAAATATTGATTTGTTCCAGTCGGGAGTGGGGGGATGCAATTCTTGGTCCGATGATGCCATACCAATTGAAGAGTATCGAGCCAAATCAGGCTATTATGAGTATCAGTTTAGGCTAGTTCCAGTGAACTAAATACCCGAAGAAAAAAAGAGAAAAGACTAACCATTAGATAAGATTGCTTTTGAGTTGATACGCCCTCAAAGCTTTGATGAATAAACTTAAACTTTAAATTATGAAAAAACAAAGATGGTTTTTGTTATGTCCTTTTTTAGAGGGCACGAAAAAGTTCTGTAATGACTTAAGTGGTATTAAGAAGAAGTGTTTGTTCTTAATTGTGAGCTTCTTCGTTTTGAATTTGTCTAGCTATGGTCAAACAATTGTTAATGTAAACATCGACTATTCCAATGTTGAGTTAGTGAGTTCGTATCATGCAGGAGTAACGCACACTCAGAAAAGTATTGACTGGTGGGGAGATGCAAATGCGATTGCAAGTGCTAAACAATTGCTTAGCTCGGTTACTTATTTCCAAAATCAGCACATTATGGGATGGGGCCCCGGAAATCCATGGCCAGACTCAACGGTTGTTGACCCAGCCAATTGGAATTGGTCTGTTTTGGATGATCGTATCAATTTGATACGCGATACCAATGGTGAAGCTGTTATTACGCTTTGTGCCTGCCCTACCTGGATGCACACTCCGTCAATGAATGGACAAACGGACTGGAGTAAAATTGAAGAAGCTCCGACACCCGATCATTACGATGATTTTGCACATCTCTGCGCAGAAGTGGCACGGCGTTACCCCGATGTAAAATATTTCCAAATATGGAATGAACTTAAAGGATTTTTTGATGGCAGCCTTAATCGTTGGGGATACGAAACTTTTACGGATATGTACAACATGGTTTATGATTCCTTGAAAGCCGTAAATCCAAATTTGTTAATTGGAGGCCCATATGTCCCAATGGATACTTGGTCAACAGCTAATATCAGTCATCCCTCTAACTTATCAGGAGTTTATGGAGTTTTTGATCAGCGGGCACTGGATGTTATTTCCTATTGGTTGCAGAATAAAAATGGGGGTGATTTTATTACGGTCGATGGTGGTAATGATAATAAAGATGGCGTTTGGAATACCGATGCATTCAAAGCTTCTCAAAAGTTTGTTGATTTAATAAACTGGGTCAGACAACAGCCCGGAGGCTCAACGCTGCCGGTTTGGTGGTCGGAATGGTACGGTTGGCCGGGGGCAGGCTCTGTTAGTAGTTATACTCATGAGTACAATAACGCAGTTATGGCTTCAGGCTTGATAAAATCGATAAAAGCAGGGTACCAAAATTTAATGATTTGGGGTCCCCAAGGAGATTCACAAGGTTACTCATATCCCCTAGGTGTTTGGACTGATACTGAAATTTCAGGAGGTGGACAAGCAACACTGTTTTATTACACCCAGAAAGGATTAAAAGATAATTTTAGTAATGGTACTCAAATATATAGCACTACTATATCTGTGCAGGATGTTGTTTCTGTTATGGCGACCAATAATAAAGTTATATTGGTCAATCAGTTGGATCAACAAGTGCAGGTCACTATTCAGAATACGGGTACAACACTTACACTCGACAATTATGAAGTAAGATTTATTGACGTCACCGGAGTTGATACCCAAGTTCCGACAGCGCCAACAGGCCTTACTTCATCAAACATTACCGGTAGTAGTTTTAGCTTGTCTTGGAATGCATCAACTGACAATGTTGGTGTGACAGATTATGGGATTTATATTGACGGGGTATGGCATAGTGCGGTAAGTGGTACGTCAACAACAATCTCAGGTTTGGCTGCCAATACGCAATACACCGTAAGTGTGTTAGCCTATGATGCGGCCGGTAATTATTCAGCACAGTCCAGCCCGATAACTGTTACAACTACTGCGGGAGTTGATACCCAGGTTCCAACACTCCCAACAGGTCTGGCAGCATCAAATATTACGGAAAATAGTTTTAGCTTGTCTTGGAATGCATCAACTGACAATGTTGGTGTAACCGATTATGGGATTTATATTGACGGGGTATGGCATAGTGCGGTAAGTGGTACCTCAACAACAATTTCAGGTTTGGCTGCCAATACGCAATACACCGTAAGCGTGTTGGCATACGATGCTGCAGGTAATTATTCAGCGCAGTCCAGCCCAATATCAGTTACAACTACTTCCGGAGTTGATACCCAAGTTCCGACGCCCCCAACAGGTTTGGCTGCATCAAATATTACAGCGAGTGGTTTCAGCTTATCGTGGAATGCATCAACCGATAATGTTGGAGTAACCGATTATGGCATTTATATTGACGGGGTATGGCACAGTGCAGTAAGCGGAACATCGACAACTATTTCCGGATTAACTGCAAATACACAATACACCATGAGTGTGTTGGCGTATGATGCTGCCGGAAATTATTCAGCACAATCCAGCTCAATATCTGTTACAACCGTGTCGCCATCTTTGGCTGAAGGAACCTATCGCTTAAAGTGCAAGGCAAGTAGTTTATACCTAAATGGAAATAATGTGGAGTGGGTGTCGGTAAAACTTGCACCACTTGAAGAAACGTGGTGGTCGCAAAGATGGGATCTGGAAAAGGTTTCGGGTAATGTGTACCGCTTGAAATGTAAGTGGGATGGCTTATATCTGAATGGAACCCAAACCGCAAATACCGACGTCCAAATGGCCGCTTTACATCCTGATTGGGGGTCTCAGAAGTGGACCTTGGAACATGTCAGTGGCTCCGAATATCGGTTGAAGTGTAACTGGGGTACCAATTATTTACATGGAACAAGTACTTCGTGGGGTACTGCTACCAATAAAGCCTATGACGGAAGCAACTACCAGGTCTGGAACCTTGAATTTGTGGGTTCAACAAAATCAGCAAAAATTGATGTGGAAGGAGTCGATGAAGTTTCAGAATTATTGGTGTATCCTAATCCTGTAAAAACTGGTGTTGTAACTATAAAGAACCTGAGAGAAGATGTCCTGCGTATTGCTATAGTGAATATGAGTGGGAGTATACTGCGCACTCAGGAAGTAAATGGAGAAAAAGAGCTAACATTAGATATTCGTGGAGTAGCTCCTGGAATGTATGTAGTTGTGGTTGAGGGAAAAGAGAAAGTAGAGAAAGCTAAGCTAAGTGTACAATAGAGGATTAATTAGTATTCTTTGAGTGAAGAAAGAGGCTACCCATGAAGCCAAAGAGTGTTTAGTACCTGTCTGGCGAGTTTAAATAGTATTTTAATTGAGTTACAAGTGCCCAAACAGGATGATAGTGCAGTTGGGTAGCCTCTAAAAAAAGAAATGTAATGTATAATTTTTTAAAGTTCAGCGTTTTATTGATTTGTCTATTTCTTGTTCAGTTGATGCCACTTATTGGACAAGAGAACGTTCAATTAAAAAATGGCCATTTTGATCCGAATTTAACAGAAGAGCAAAACATCTTTCTAAACAGACAGGCATCTGTTTTGCTAGATTATTCATCGAAACTATTAAATAAATACAAACCTTCTGTAAGGGAACAAGAAGGACGAGTAAGCGCCTTGTTTCTTATTGATGCAGTTGTGCACGAACCCTATGCAAAAGAACGGCCCGCCGTACAAGAATTTTTTCAAAAACAGATTGCAAAGAGCATTGATGAAATTGTAAATACAACTGTCGATGAGGGTGCAAAGATCTGGAAACTTTACAACCATTCTTTTATTGTAAAAACAAAATTGGTGACTCTGGCATTTGATCTGCTTATGCCAAAATTCCAAGGAAATGACAACTATTGTGTTTCCGATAGTCTGATGGAAAAACTGATAGATGAATGCGATGTCTTATTTATAAGTCATGAACACAGGGATCATTGGAGACCGGAAACGCTTAAAAAGTTTCTTGAATTAGGAATTCCGGTTTATGCTCCACCAACCATTTTTGCCGACAACAAGGAAGCTTTCAGTAAAATAAATCATTTGGAAAGAGTGGCTCATAAAAGTCAGAAAGTGCTGGTGAAAGACGGAAAAGTTGAACTGCAGGTTGTAACTTATCCTGGACATCAATGGAGCGATGTAATCAACAATGTTTCGCTGGTAACAACACCCGAAGGGCTGTCGTTTATGCATGCCGGAGACCAGTGGAATTATGACGATTTTGAGTGGATTGATGAGGTACATAAGCACTTTAAAGTAGATGTGTTAATACCCAACACATGGACGGCTGATCTGGCGCGAATGGCACAAGGGATAAACCCAACAATAATTATTAGTGGTCATGAAAATGAGTTAGGGCATGGTTTACAGCATCGCGAACCATACTTTAAAACCTACCTTCGGAAAAAAGGCCCATCTGTTTTGCCTGAGAATGATAAAGGCTACAGCCATCCATTGGTGATGATGACATGGGGAGAAGCGTTTCATTATTCGAAATAAGATTTTCATTCAAAGAAAACATTACTAAAGAAATAAATAATAATACGGTTACTTTTCTCTTATAGATAAAGTGGGACTAAATAAGTTGTTTTTCTTTAGAGAGAGTTGTGGACTTTTCCAGCTTTGACAAAATCAAATAAGCTTAGAATTGAGCTGTTTGGAAATAATTCTTTAATTTGTGCAGACTTTAAGTTGGAATGATGACTGCTGCTCAACCAATCGAATTCTTTCTAAAAGACGGCAGATTTGATGTAAATAAGCTGTTTTTACACTACAGTAAACCGCTGTTTTATTTTGCCTTGAAATTTGTTGATGAAGAACAGGCAAAGGATGTGGTTCAAGACGTCTTTTATAAGTTGTGGGAAGATAAATCGCTTTCCATCTCTGGATCATTAAATGGCTTCTTATTTACCATGACCCGAAATCGCTGTTTACAAATCATCGAAAAACAAAAAGTTCGGGCAAAGTATGCTGATGCGGTTCATTTTCGAATGCAAGAAGATGAGTTGCTTTTTTATTCGAATGAGCATTCCAGTTTAATCGAAGCTGAACTAAAAGAGCAACTGGAGAAAGCAATTGAAGAGCTTCCGGAGAAATGCCGGGAGGTTTTTATTTTAAGCCGTTTCCAAAACAAGCGGAACAAAGATATTGCCGAGGAACTTGGAATTAGTGTTAAGATGGTTGAGAAGCATATAACCAAGGCGCTAAGGTATATTCGTCTTAGTTTGGGGGATTATCTTCCTCTTTTTTTATTACTTCAAGCATATTTCATCGATCAGAAAAGTTCAGATTTTTTTTCTTAAAAAGGTAGGGTTTCTCCAAGCTCACCGATCATATGGGTATAAAACACCTGTATTGAATGAAAGAGATTGAAGAAATAAAGTCGAGATACATTCGGGGCGAAGCCACTGAAAGCGAAGCAAAGATTTTGTTGGAATGGTTGGAAAAGAACCCGGAGGAACGGACTGCTTACTATCAGGAAAAAGATATTTGGGATTCCTATGCTTTTGTCAATAATAGCCAAAACTACAGCTCAGAGGAGGAACTTCTAAGATTGAAACGCCGGATTCGTTTTAACACGAAGACGAGTTTTTCTATGCCAAGGCCTCTAAAAGTTGCAGCCTTATTGCTGTTTGCTTTTTTATCTGGTTGGTTGGTCCAGTTTCTTGTGTCGAATCATGGAACTTCGGATGTTGTTGCAGAGATGAGGGAAGTGGTTGTTCCCAATGGGCAAATTCATCAGCTATTTCTTGCTGATGGCTCCCGCATTTGGCTAAATTCCGGATCGAAGCTAAATGTCCCTTCTGTTTTTACTGGAGATGAACGAAAAGTAAGCTTGGAGGGAGAAGCTTTTTTTGAGATCGCCAAGGATCCGGAGCACCCTTTCAAGGTCGAAGTCAAAGGCCAAACCATCGAAGTTTTAGGGACCTCGTTCAACGTTCGGGCTTATCCTGATGCAGATGTTGTTCAGACAACTTTGCATACAGGTAAAATAAAATTGCACGCAGGTAGAGAAATCGTAGACTTATCTCCGGGAGAGCAAACCCAACTTCATGTTAATACGGGAAAAATACAGGTGAAAAATGTCAACCCGGTCAATTATTATTCGTGGCGGGATGGGCGTTATGAGTTGAAAGATGAATGTTTGACGGACGTATTTCGATTGGTGGAGCGTTGGTACGATGTTTCAATCAAGTATGACGAAAATGATTTTAAAGACATGCGGTTCTCCGTCGTTTTGAAGCGTAATAAGTCAGTTGAACATTTCCTTGCGCTTTTGAACCTATCGATTCCAATTCAATATCAAATAAACATGGATGAAATCATAATTGAAAAAAAATAACTGCCTATGCACTAAAAAAACGAACTAACTTTTCTTGAACGAAAAAACGGAGAATGTCCTACCATTCCCCGTTTCAAATTCAAGTTATTACAAAGAATAACTTAAACATTAAAGCACTTCAAATTTATGAAAAAAATGTTAACGGGAATCTATTCCTGCAGAAGGGGTATGATTCAAAAAACGTGGATGGTTATGCGCCTAACTTTCTTTTTTATGTTCTTTTTTCTGGTTCATGTTTCTGCATCAGTTTATTCGCAACAAACCAAGCTGAACTTAAGAACGGAAAATGCTTCTTTAGAAGAAGTCTTTAAGATGATACAGGAGCAAAGTGAATTTGATTTTTTTTATAAAACAGATCAAATTACTGGAACCCAAAAGATTTCTGTCGATTATAAAAGTAGTAATATCGAGGATGTTCTTGAGGAAGTATTAAGAGGAACCGGATTAAACTATCACATACTGGATAAAGATATTGTGATTAGCAAAAGCTCTGCGAGTCAAAGTTTTCAGCAACAGTTTATTGAGTTAAAAGGCCAGATTTTGGATCAAAACGGAGAGCCTCTTCCGGGAGTTACAGTGGTTGTGAAAGGAACAACGAATGGTGTCATTTCTGATTTTAATGGCAACTATTTACTATCGAATGTGCCGGCGAATGGAATTGTTGTGTTTTCATTTGTGGGGATGCACACCATTGAGCAAGAGGTGAATGGTCAAGCAACAATCAATATTACCATGGAAGATGAAACCATTGGCTTAGAGGAGGTTGTTGCGATTGGCTACGGAACGGTAAAAAAGAGCGATTTGACAGGCTCTGTTGGTTCTGTTAAGGGGGATGATATTGCGAACCGGCAAGTAACTCAGGTATCGCAGGCTTTACAAGGGACCATCTCAGGAGTTATGGTAACTCGCAACAATAATGCGCCTGGCTCAACCGCATCAATCCGGATCCGGGGAATCACAACCATTGGTAATAGCGAGCCGTTGGTAATTGTCGATGGTGTTCCGGTTGGAGGAATCAATGATGTTAATCCCAATGATATTGAAAGTATCTCAGTTTTGAAAGATGCGGCTTCGGCTTCCATATACGGATCACGAGCGGCAGCAGGTGTCATTCTGGTTACAACAAAGCGGGCCAAAACAGGAGAGCTGTCAATTAGCTATAATGCTGAATACGGCGTTGAGGTTCCTACGGAGATGGCCGATTTCGTTGATGCCAAACGCTATATGCAAATGGCGAATGAATTAAAGTGGAATGATAACGGCAACAATGAAGGAGGAGAGTACCCAACCTATACTTCAGATGTTGTTGATAACTACGAAACATTACATCAAGAGAATCCTGATTTATACCCGGATACCGACTGGATTGATCTGGTGTTAAAAAGCAATGCCCCACGTCAAAGCCATACCATAAGTATTTCTGGAGGTTCAAAATCAATTCGCTCAAAAGCTTCGATGGCCTATGATGAAATTGATGGTTTGTACGATGGCCGGAACTATCAGCGGCTAACCGCCCGGTTTAACAATGATGTTACAATTAATGATTATTTGTCGGCCTCACTTGACTTTTTTGTAAAACGTTCAATCTCCGAAAATGCAAGTTTAAATGAAGGGACTATCGTATATTATACTCGTATTTCTGCTCCTGTTTATGCGGCTGAATGGACTAACGGAATGGTTGCCGAAGGAAAGTCGGGAGCGAATATCTACGGACAGGTAAAGCATGGTGGCGAAAAGACCAATTGGTATAATCAGGTAGGTGGAAAAGCAGCTTTAAATTTCACTCCGATCCAAGGATTGAAACTATCCGCCATTATTGCTCCTGAGCTCAATTACAATAAATCGAAGGCCTTTTACAAAAAAGTAGAATACACAGACTACGATAATCCGTCAGCGGCAGTAGGTACGTTGCAGTGGGCTTCTTCAACCCGCTTGAATGAAGAACGAAATGATAACTACCGGGTGACAACGCAGTTTATTGCAAACTACATTAAATCATTTGGAAGGAACAATTTAAACCTGATGGGCGGTTATGAGAATTATTATGCTTTTAATGAAGGTCTGAGTGCAGGAAGTGATCAGTTAGAGCTAACAAGCTATCCTTATTTGGACCTGGGAAATGAGAATTACTTAAGCAATGGAGGTGGTGCTTATGAAAATGCCTACCGCTCTTGGTTCGGACGTGTTCTTTACAACTTCGATAACAAGTACTTCTTTCAAGGAAACATGAGATACGATGGTTCTTCTCGTTTCGATGAAGATTACCGCTGGGGACTTTTTCCTTCATTCTCTCTAGGATGGGTGATGTCCGAAGAAGCTTTCTTGAAAAATAACTCAACCTTATCATTTTTAAAATTAAGAGCCTCGTGGGGGACACTTGGGAACGAACGCTTGGAGAGTTATTACCCGTATCAATCCACAATCGCCTTTGGAAGTGCACTATTCTACCAAGGCAATAATGTTGTTTCAGCCCAAACAGCAGCTCAGCGTTACTATGCAATTCGCGATATTTCATGGGAAACAACCGAATCCTACGATATCGGGCTGGATGCCAGCTTTATTAATAATAAGCTGCGCTTTACCGGAGATATTTATAAGAAAATCACGAAGGATATGTTGCTGGATTTAGAGATTCCAGATTATATCGGCTTTGACAATCCACAACAGAATACCGGCGAAATGGAAACCAAAGGCTGGGAAATTGAACTTAGCTGGAATGATCGGATCGGAGAGCTTGGTTATTCTGTTGCTGCTAACTTGTCCGATTCCAGGTCAGAAATGGGAGAGCTCGGAGGAATTCAGTTTTTGGGAGATCAGGTGAAATTTGAAGGAAGTGAGTTTAACGAATGGTATGGCTATTTGTCTGATGGAATTTATCAGACACAAGACGAGGTTGACAATTCGGCTACCTTAAACTCAAGTGTTGGAGTGGGAGATATACGGTATAAAGATATTAGCGGACCAGATGGCGTTCCCGATGGAATTATCTCCTCTGATTACGATAAAGTATTACTGGGTGGCTCATTGCCTCGTTACTTGTTTGGTGGAAATATTCAACTCGACTATAAAGGATTTGATTTTGCCTTAGCCTTCCAGGGAGTTGCTAAGCAAAAAGCAAAAATGAGTAGTCGGATGGTGCAGCCATTTGCTGAAAACTGGGGGAACTTCCCGAAGCTGATTGATGGAGATTACTGGAGTGTTTACAACTCGGATGAAGTCAATCAGCAAGTTGCCTTCCCAAGATTATCTTATAAGAGTGCAGGTAATAATTACTCAATGTCCGACTACTGGTTGTTTAACGGAGCTTACTTTAGGGTGAAAAACATTACTTTAGGATATACCTTACCAGCTGCTGTTGTCGACAAATTACACCTGAAAAGCGTTCGGGTCTATGGAAGCGCATCTGATATTTTGTCGATCAATAAGTATCCTAAAGGCTGGGATCCGGAAGTTGCTGGTGACGGTTACCCGATAACTTCATCTTTTATCTTAGGCGTATCTGTAAAATTCTAAACTGAAAAAAATATGAAAACCAAACTATATTCAATGCTATTAGTACTTTTTTTAGTAAGTGCATGTACCGATTTGAATTTGAATCCGTTGTCAGAAGGGTCAAGTGAGAGCTGGTACTCCGATCAAACTGAAATAGAGATGGCTCTAAATGATTTGTATCGCGATCCGTTTTGGCCGACTGATGCCGATGATTGGTCGGATGATTGGACGTACAGAGGGCAGACCAATGCGATAACAGACGCTACAATCACCGGAGAGTGGAGTACTGTAATTTCTTGGTGGGCAAATACCTATAAAGCTGTGGCTCGAGCTACAACTTTGATTGAGAACTTGGAGGAAGTTACAGATGAGATTCCAGAGGATAAGTTAACGCAGTATAAGGCTGATGCCCGGTTTGTGAGAGCTTCGCAATATGCTCGTTTAGTTGCTCATTGGGGCGATGTGGTTTACTACAACAATACATTGGAATTGGAAGAATCATTTACAAAAGCAACCACAGATAAGGCAACAATCCTGGCAACAATCTATGAAGATTATGACTATGCTGCAGCTAATTTACCTGAGGAGTATGGTAATTCGGAGAACTTGAGAGCGACTAAAGGAGCAGCCTTGGCGATGAAAGCTCGCATCGCACTTTACATGGGAGATTATGCCCTCGCTCGTGATGCGGCCAAAGATTGTATGGAGCTTGGCGCGTATGAGTTGTATGACGATTTTGGAGCGTTATTTTTATCATCGACAAAAAACTCGGTCGAGACCATTTTTGCAATTCCACGATCTGTTGAGCTTGATGTTGCGTTTTGGGATTGTAAGAATTACATCAGTAGAAATTCTGGAGGTTGGGGAGCCAAAGACCCTTCATGGGAATTATTTAGCGCCTTCTATTGTACTGACGGACTTCCTATTGATGAATCTCCACTTTACAATCCTCGAGAGCCATTCAATAATCGTGATCCGCGTTGTTCGGCAACAATTGTTGAGTTCCAAACGGAGCATCTTGGCTACATGTATCAGCCGCATCCTGATTCAACGACCTGCTACAGTTTCAAAACAGGTGCTTATGTAAAGAATAATGACAATCGCGTGAATGCACAGTATGCTTCTTACAATGGGTTGCTATGGAAAAAGGGAGTTGATGAAGATTGGTCTGATGATTATAAGTCTGATCCGGACAAGATTATTATGCGTTATGCCGATGTGTTACTAATGTACGCTGAAGCCAAAATTGAGTTGGGAGAAATTGATGATTCTGTTTTGGATGCGATGAATCAGGTAAGAGCCAGAGCCTATGGTGTTGCTGTTGGCGAAACTTCAAGCTATCCGGCTGTGACAACAACTTCGCAAGAAGATTTACGTCAGATCCTTCGGATCGAAAGAAGAATGGAATTTGCTTTGGAGGGACGTCGCTATATGGACATCATTCGTTGGAAATTGGCTGAGAAAGTGTTGAACATTCCAAATTATGGAATGCTTGATCCTGTTGAGCTAAAAGAGAAAGTTGTAGATGCTGACTTATGGTTTTTTCCTGAAACTCCGGTACTTGATGAGGATGGCGTTGCCGATTTTGAGCCCATGTATAACGCCGGGTTGATTAAGCTTTTAGGATTGAGAACCTTCGATAAAAGCAAACAATACTTATGGCCGATTCCGTCTAAAGAGATTTTAATTAACGAAAATCTTACTCAGAATCCGGGGTATTAACCTAAATCGAGAGTTATTGGGATGCTTTAGTTTTTCCAATAACTCTCTCTATATTTATTTTAAACTTATTTTGAAATGACTCAATTCTCTAACTATTGCTCTTTACTTTTGCTCTTCGTAATAATCTCATGTTCAGGAGTAGAAAAGGCTAATAAACGAAAATCTTTTAGTGGTGTTTATCCTCATTTAGCGATGTATAATAACGAGGGAGAATGCGGTACAGGAGCTGTTGTACCGTGGGCTGATCAGTTGTGGGTAATAACCTACGGGCCTCACTTGCCCCATGGTTCTTCCGATAAACTTTATGAAATTACAAGTGGGTTGAAACAAATTATTCGAACGGAAAGTATTGGCGGAACACCGGCCAATCGAATGATCCATCGTGAGAGTAACCAGCTTTTTATTGGACCTTACGCAATCGATCAACAGGGCGATGTTCGGGTGATTCCATATACCGAAATGCAGGGAAGACATACTGGAAATGCCCGGCATCTAACCGATCCTGAAAACAAGATTTATTATGGTACGATGGAGGAAGGTTTTTATGATGTCGATGTCAATGACCTGAGTGTTACAACCTATTACAAAGATGGGAATAGCAAGCAGGGAAAAATAGAAGATACCGATTCAAATGAGAAAACAGCCTTATTGCCGGGAGCTCATGGTAAAGGCTTGTACTCAGGGCAAGGCGTGATGGTCTTTTCGAACAATGGTGAGTCCGGAAATAAGGCCCTAAAACAATTTGATATTGAAGCCGGAGTTCTGGCCGAATGGGATGGTCGTGATTGGAAAGTCGTTCGTCGTAACCAGTTTGTAGAAGTGACCGGGCCCGGAGGTATTTATGGCAATGAAAATCCGGAAGATGACCCAATATGGGCAACAGGATGGGATCATAAGTCAGTTATACTGGGCGTGCGAAATGCAGCTACTGGTTGGGATTTTTATCGTTTACCCAAAGCAAGTCACAGTTACGATGGAGCTCATGGCTGGAATACCGAGTGGCCACGAATTCGGGATATTGGAACGGCAGAACAGCCAGATTACTTGATGACAATGCATGGTTTGTTTTGGCGCTTTCCGGCTAATTTTACACACGGTAACTCCGCAGGGATTCGTCCTCGATCAGCTTATCTAAAGGTGATTGGAGACTTTGCCCGTTGGAATAACCAATTGGTTTTTGGTTGTGATGATTCTGCTCAGAAAGAGTTTCTCAACAAACGAAAGCAAAAAGGAAATATCGAAGGGCCAGGCCAATCCAATTCAAACCTTTGGTTTACCGATTTTAGGTTGCCCGATCGTTTAGGTCCGGCGACGGCCGAAGGGGCAGTCTGGATTTCTGAGCATATTGATCCAGAAGTGGCATCTGAACCGTTTCTTTTCTCGGGCTGGAAACATCGTTCGGCATGGATTCATAACGAGGGAGTAGCTCCCGTCTATTTTAAGTTTGAAGTAGATGTTGAAGGGACTAACGAGTGGCGCGAGTTCAAGACTTTGGAAGTAAAGAATGGGCAGGCAATCAATCTTATCTTTAATGAAAAAGAATTGGGAGAATGGGTGCGGGTTTCTGTTGATAAACCAACTCAAGCAACGGTTCATTTTTATTATGCTGATGAAGATCGTCGTGGCGAAAGCGCCAGTGAACTATTTGATGGTATGGCGACTGTTGATACACCTGAAACTTCAGCTGGCTTGTTGTGGGGGCTGGGAGATAACCGGCGTGCCTTGGGCATTCTCGCCGGAAAGGCTGATAATAATCATTTTGAAGAGATCGGCTACTACGAGTTGGATGGAGAGATGAATCTGGTTAAGAAAGAAGATCCTCAAACAGCTGCTTTTATTCGTGAAAAGTTCGCAATCCCCAAAGAGGTGATTACGCTTGATGATGCTTCAGTCTTGGTTGTTGATGATCAAGGAAGACGATGGCGTTTGCCTAAAAGTAAGCAGGCGTATAGAGATTTGACCAACAACGGTTTGTTGCGAATTTGCAGGGAGGTTGCAACCGAACGGGATTTGCTCAACTGTGCGGGAACATTCTATGAGTTACCTGCAGAGAATGCAGATGGCTTTGCAAAAATCCGCCCAATTTCGTCACATAACTTCCGAATTTTTGATTATGCCTCCTATCGTGGGATGTTGATCATGTCCGGCTTACAGGAAGATCTTCCAGCAAATAGTGAACACATCATAAGCTCTGAGGATGGAAAAGTTTCAGTCTGGGCTGGCGTTATCGATGATTTATGGAAGATGGGCAAACCGACGGGAGAAGGAGGCCCTTGGAAAAACACGCAGGTTGAAAGCGGAATTCCTTCTGATCCCTACTTGATTGGCTTTTATGATCAACGTATCTTGAAACTGACGAATGAGTCGAATTTGACTGTACGGTTTAAAATTCAGGCTGAGCCTATTGGGCATGGACCATGGATGACTTACCGCGAAGTTGAACTCGAAGGTGGAGAAACATTCAATTATGAGTTTCCTGCAGGGTTTCAGTCGCGTTGGATACGTTTTGTTGCAGATAAAAACTGTCAGGCAACTGCTTGGCTTAAATATAAATAAATAGATCGCTGGATTTTCAGAGTTCTCCTTTTTAGGCATCATCCTGAACTTCGTTTAGAAGATGTTATTTAAGAGCTCTGAAAATCTAAAAGTCTATTGGCTAACATCTTTAATAAGAATATATAAAACGAGCATGTAAATTATCCTGCACACACGGGGAAGATGATTATGTAAGTTCCCCTTCTGACTTCGAAAGATGGGCAGGCAGGCGTTGCGTTAAAAAATAAAGAGTTATAAACACCCATGACAAGGAAAATTGATACAGAGTCTGATGATTAACAACTTATCTTATCTGGTGTCTTGGATCTAATTATAATCGTATGAAAAATGTCGTATTGTTCATTATACTTTTCATTACTGTTGGGCTGGTTGAAAGTAATGCCCAGTCAGTGCTTGTAGAGGCAGAGAGTTTTCAAAATAAGGGCGGCTGGGTGGTCGATCAACAGTTTATGGATCAGATGGGATCGCCTTACATTATGGCCCATGGCATGGGCGAGCCCGTTGCAGATGCCACAACAACTGTTCAATTTCCGAAGGATGGGGCCTATCATATTTTTGTTCGAACGTTTAATTGGACTGCTCCATGGTATGAGGGAGAAGGCCCGGGGAAATTTGAGTTGTTGCTCGAAGGGCAAAGCACAAATATTACTCTGGGAAGTGAAGGGAGTGAATGGATATGGCAGCAAGCGGGGAAAGTGAATGTGGTCAATAAAACACTCAAAATTGGGCTTCGGGATTTAACCGGGTTTAATGGACGAGTTGATGCAATTTACTTTAGCAAGAGTGCAAATCCTCCAACAAATGATTTTACCGCGTTGAATGAGTTTCGAAACAAAGCATTGAAAATCAAACCACGTAAAGCTGGAAAATTTGATTTGGTCGTTGTTGGTGGAGGAGTTGCCGGAACAGCAGCAGCAATTTCGGCTGCAAGATTGGGCGTGAAGGTTGCTCTTATTCAAGATCGCCCGGTTTTGGGAGGTAACAATAGCTCAGAGGTCCGTGTGCATTTAGGTGGTCGGGTTAAAGTTCATCCATTTCCTGCACTAGGAGATGTGGTGAACGAAATGGGGCCTACACGAGGAGGCAATGCTCAGCCGGCAGCTTATTACGAGGATGAGAAGAAGATGGAAATGGTTTTGGCAGAAGAAAATATTTCATTGTTCACCAATTATCGGGCTTATGAGGTCAAAACAAAAGGAGCCAAAATAACGGGTGTTTGGGCCCGGAATATTGAAACATCAGAAGAGCTCTTCTTTTCAGCACCCTTGTTTGCAGACTGCACCGGAGATGGAACCATTGGCTTTTTAGCCGGTGCCGATTTTGCAATGGGCAGGGAAAGCAAGGAGCAATATGGAGAAGCTACGGCTCCCGAAAAAGCTGATGCAATGACCATGGGGGCATCAGTTCAGTGGTATTCGGTTGAAAGTGAAAAGGAAGAGCATTTTCCTGATTTCCAGTATGGCGTTGAGTTTAACGAAGCAAATGCAGAACAGGTAACCATGGGAGAATGGACTTGGGAGACCGGAATGAACTTCAACCAAATAAGCGAGTTTGAGCGTATCCGGGACTATGGTTTGCTGGTTGTTTTCTCTAATTGGTCATTTTTGAAAAATCACAGCAGCAAGAAGCAAAAATATCAGAACCGAAAGCTTGACTGGGTTGCTTATATTGCAGGGAAACGAGAGTCAAGAAGGCTCTTGGGCGATTTGGTTTTAAAAGAGCAGGATCTTACCAATCATGTTCTTTATCCGGATGCCTCGGCACCGACTTCCTGGACCATCGATTTGCACTATCCCGATCCTAAAAATACAGCGCATTTCCCGGAGAAAGAATTTAAGTCAATTGCTGTGCATAAAGCAATTCACCTTTATCCAATTCCCTATCGTTGTTTCTACTCTCGAAATGTGGATAACCTGTTTATGGCAGGACGAAATATTAGTGTTACACATGTTGCTTTAGGAACGGTTCGGGTAATGCGAACTACAGGAATGATGGGGGAAGTAGTAGGAATGGCAGCATCAATTGCCACAGCACACAAAACAAATCCATGGGGAGTTTACCAGAATTACTTGGATGAATTGAATGGTTTGATGGAAGTTGGTGTGGGGAAATATAAGATGGAAAATATGCAGAAATACAATGAAGGACAAACGTTAGGGCCTAAAACTGAATAAGGTTAAAGCATGATTAATCCTGTTTTATGAGAACTGTTGGACTACATTGGCCTGTAATTATTGTTTTTCTGTTTGGGGCGATTGGTTTTTCGTATGAGAATCCGGAAAACCTGCCCCCTGATTTTTTAGATGCAAAGGGAATCTGTGTTGTACATTCCTTTGCCGATTCAGCAGATCTTATATCAGATCAGGAAATTATAGAACTGCAGGACGAGGATGGCCTTCCGATTTGGTTTGCCCGGCATATTTTTAAAGATGTCTGTATTTCCGGAAAATGTCGAATGGTTCGCTTGTGGTTATTTTGGGATGGTGTTGGCAACTATCACGGCTTTAAATTGCTGGAACATGAGCCTTTAACCAAATCAGATCATACCCAGTTTGAAGCTGCTGATTACAAAAAGTTGGACGAAATTTTAAGCGACAGTCTTTCTATTCTGAAGGATTTAAAACAAGAAGATTTGGTAATAATTCCGGATTCGATTGATAACCCTTATGAGTTGGATGGTTATACTGCAGCAACACAGCCTGCCTTGTCTGAAGTTGTTGTAAAAGATGCCGTTTATACTTGTCATACCTTGTGGCATACGGTATATGGGAATACACAAGAAAAAATCAGGAGTTTGCTTACTGCACGTTTGGATCAGTCTTTCCTGGAGGCAATGTTTAAAACTGGTGATGTTTCAAAAAAACTATGGGTGGTAAAAATGGTTGATCAACATCCGGAATACCACGCTCACTTTTACCTTCGTTTTATCGAGTGTATGAAGTCCGGTGATAATTTGCTTGCTGAGAGTACTTTGTCCTACTTTAGAGGGGCCATGTTAGATGATATACTAATTCAGACCAAACTGGTGGAAACGATGCCCTCATTATCCCTTCATCAAAATACCGAACTTATCTGGAAGCTGGTAGATTGTGATTTGTTGGCTGATGAAAGTGTCGTCCGATTATTGGAGCATGTTCAGGCAGAGGAATTGCCTGTCGGGCTCCTGAACTTAATTTACCGTCTTATAAAACCGGAGCATCTTGAGGATCCGCAGGTTGTTGAGAAGTTAGCTGACTTCTCTCAAGCAGAAGATGTTTACATTCGAAATATGACCAAACGGCTTTTGCAAAGAACAAAAGAATAGCCTTCAAAATATTTCAATTCGCATTGATTACATTCGGAAAAATAGTATACTTGAAGGTGAGATGCTTTTGTTTTGAGCTTTTTTAAAGCAAACCCTAACTAAGAAAATAGACATAATGAAGACTCTTTTGCTGAGTGTAGTATGTACATTGATTGGCTTGAATTTGTGCAATGCCAAAACCCGGTTAAAAGATTGTGAAGCCTATCTGAAAAATGATACTTTGGTCATTCGTAATTCCCAGGTGGAGCAAAAATGGCTTTGGAATAAGGGAAACATTGAATTGCTTTCATTCAAAAATGAGAATACCTCATCAGCTTTGAGTTGGAAGAAGGAAAATCTATTTGCCTTGGGAGGGAGTGGATTTACCAAAAATGTAGCTTTTGAGATCGATCGAAACCGTGGTGATATTTTCCTTCCGGACCACTTAGCAGTATACATTGAAAATCAGCACGGAAATGTGTTTAGTAAACGGATTCTTCGAATATTCCCCGATGTGGCGACCATCTCGTGCGATTATTATTTGAAATATGAACACTTAAAAACTGGGTTTGAAGAAGAGCAGCATAAAGCTGATGGCACGGAGAAACATCAGAAGAAACATAAAAAGCTTCAGAAATCGCATGCTTTTGCGGTTGGTTTCGACTCGAAACATTGGCAAATCAAAACGGTGAATTTTAAAGATGCCACAGATATTCACGATAATTTGGTGTATGAAACCACATCAATCCCTTATCGTTCTTCGGAGAAGCGGCAGGGGAACCTGTTAATTGGAGAGGACTTGGTTGGACAAAGCTGTTTTTTCTTGCTCAAAGAAGCGCCAAACACAGCCAGCCAGATTGCCTATCCGGGATTTGATTTTGAAGTGTCGCAGGGAGGCGTTCGGGTTCCATTCTCTGGCTTCCCGCTTCAGGGACGAGGAGATGAATGGATTAAAGGTTACACCATTACGATGGGGCTTGCTGAGAATCAGGCAGGCTGTTTGTTGGCTCTACGCCAGTATTTGAAAGCGTCGATTAACTATGATCCGAAACAATACGAAATGGTCATGATGAACACTTGGGGAGATCGTGGGCAGGATGGAAAGATCAGCGAAGCATTTATTTTGCGGGAATTGGAGGAAGCCGAGGCTCTGGGAATTAGTCATTTTCAAATTGATGACGGCTGGCAGCAAGGGCTTTCCGCCAATTCAGTTCATCGTTCAGGGCGTTTATGGGATGCTTGGACCCCGGAAAATTGGATGCCGAATAAGGAGCGCTTTCCCAACGGGCTGACCAAGGTGATTAAATCAGCAAAGAAGAAAGGAATCCGCTTAGGGCTGTGGTTTCATCCGAGTAACGAAAACGACTATGCAACTTGGGAGACAGATGCCGAAATCCTGATCAATTTGAACAAAGAAACTGGGATTGACTATTTTAAAATTGATGGGGTGGAAATCCCAACGAAAGAGGCAGCAATCAACTTGGAACGTTTTTTCGAGAAGGTTAAAAAAGAAACAAATGGCGATGTGTTTTTCAACTTGGATTTAACAGCCGGAACACGAGGAGGCTATTTTTCTTATCGTCCGTACGGGAATCTATTTCTGGAGAACCGATATACCGATTGGGGCAATTATTACCCTTTTCGAACACTTCGTAATGTTTGGACCCTGGCTCTCTATTTCCCTCCTGAGTTGCTGCAGGTTGAGTTTTTGAATAAATGGCGTAATGCGGGAAAATATCCAGCTGATGACCTGTTTGCTCCTGGCAATTATGATTTTAACTACCTGTTTGCAATCGCGATGGTTGGTCAGCCATTGGCTTGGTTTGAAGCTACAGGACTGCCAGCAGAAGCTGGTTCTGTAGCAGAAACCATTTCTAAGTACCGCGAAGTACAGGCTGATTTCCACTCGGGAAGCATTCTGCCAATTGGCGATGAGCCTTCAGGCAGGTCTTGGACAGGCTTTCAATCGATAACAGAAGATGGCGGTTATTTCCTGATTTTTCGGGAAAACTCAAGTCGTTCAGCAGCAGAGATCCAAACCTACCTCCCGGCAGAGCAGCAAGTGTCGTTGCACAAAATAATGGGAGATGGAAGCGGTGAGGAATTGATTCTGAAAGTCACGTCTGATCAACGTTTGCGCTTTCAGCTACCGGCAGAAAATACCTTCGTATTGTATCGATATACGAAGGTGGATTAAGAGCCAGTTGTACGATTTGCTTTTAGCGTACCATTTCGATTTTGTTGAAAGCCTGTTTGATGAGCGCAGGTGCTCGCATAGGCTTGCGCGTCAACCGATCAACAATGGCTGTGCTGCAATTTGCCGAGCAGATGAGCTCATTTTGTTCATTTCTAAATTCAAATTGAAAGGAAAAACGGGTACGCGGTTCCTCTTTTAGGCTTGTTTTAACTGTAAGTAACTCATCGTAGCCTGCAGGTTTGTGGTAGCGTAGATCCATGCTGATAACCGGTAGCATGATGTTATGCTCTTCCAACTGATGATCTTCAATGCCAAATTGGCGAAGGAGTTCGGTTCGGGCTTGGTGACAGTAGGTTACGTAGTTGGCATGATAAACATAGCCCATTTGGTCAACTTCGCCATAACGAGGACGTAACTGAATGTGGTGCACGAAGTAGTTTTTCATTGTTTGAGGAAGTTTACTTTAGGTTTTCGAACTTGGCTTTTTCTTGGTCAAAAGCTTGTTGCAAAAGCTTATGTCCCATGCGTTCTTGTTTTGTTTGAAGATAGAACGCATTGTGTTTATTGGGCTTGATTATAATTGGGATACACGTTTCAACTGTTATGCCATATTGGCTTAAGCCTTCCATTTTTAGCGGATTATTGGTCATGAGATCAACTTTGCTGATGTGTAGATAATGCAAGATCTCCGCAGCATCCTTGTAGTCTCTTTCATCGGCTTGGTGCCCTAGTTTTAGGTTGGCATCTACCGTGTCAAAACCTTGCTCCTGGAGTTTGTAGGCTTTGATTTTTTCCATTAGCCCAATTCCTCGACCTTCCTGTTGCAGGTAAATTAAAACCCCACGTCCGGCTTGCTCAATTTGCCTCAGTGCCTGGTGTAGTTGCGGGCCACAATCGCATCGCAAAGACCCAAAGAGGTCACCGGTGGCACAGGCAGAGTGAATCCGAACGAGTGTTGATTGGTTGGGCTGAGGATTGCCTTTAATCAATGCAATGTGTTCAAGTCCATTAACTTTATCCTGAAAGGGGATCAGCTTGAATGTTCCGTAAACACTTGGCAAATCGACCTGTTCGCCGACCGTCAGATTTTTAGGGTAGGTATTTTCTTGTTGTCTGTCAAACATACTAGTTGTTCATTTCTAACTCAATGAGTTGTTTGAGTTCGTGCATGGCAAATCCGTACTTCTTTTTCAATCGCCCAATTCTTTGGCAGGAATCTTTCGGTGAAATGCCCATTTGAGCAATGATGGTGGACGTTGAAACCTGAAATTGTGAGGCAAGCTCGTTTAAATGCATTGATCCTTTGACTTCAATGGTTGAGGAAGAATGAGTGGGCGTTTGCTCAGAGTTTGTTGGCGTTATTGATTCGGTCACTATTCGGCCTTGTCGAGAAGCAACTTCTGGTTGAATGCAGAAAGGTCCCGCTAAGCAGATGGCTGAAAGGGCCAAAACAATTCCTAAAAGTACTTTTGATGAGATCTTTCCTTGAGAATACTTTCCTGTAAAGGCGCAGATCATTTTCCAGTGTAACAGAATATGAAAGAAAAGCAGGGCAATAAAGACCAAGCTGATGATAAGGTGAATGTTTCCCCACTCATGCCGGTCGAGTCCCCAAAATTGTAAATCAACGCCATTTCCATAAAGCTGCCTTCTCTCAAACCCAGGAGGAAGTACGTATCGGATTAGAAATCCAATTCCACTGATTAGCAGCAAGCAAATCAATAGAAGCAAATCGATGATAAGGTTTAATTTATTCTTTTGCATTTTCATTGTTTTTTTGAACTGAACTTCAATGTTTAGCTGATTTGAATTAAGGACGATCAGCGTATAACAGCTTGTTCCAGATTTTCCGTATTTCATCGCTGACGGGAGAATCGGGTGCCCAGTCGGTGATGCTTTGGCAATGCACCATGGCGTCAACAACAACTTTGTCGAAGGGTAATTTTCCAATAATTGGTAGTTGCATCGTTTCGCACCATTCTTCCAGTTCTTCACTTAACGGAAGGTTGATATCATACTTGTTGATGACCACAAAGGCTGGAATCTTGAACTGGCGAACCAGCTCAACAACTCGTTTAAGATCATGAATGCCAGATTGTGTTGGTTCGGAGACTAAAACAACTTTGTCGGTTCCGGTTAGAGCCGAAATTGCGGGGCATCCAATTCCTGGAGGCCCATCAATCAGAATCAGTTGCGACTCAATTTCAGAGGCCAGTTCGCGTGCTTGATCCCGAACAATATTGACCAGCTTTCCAGAGTTGTCCTCTCCGGCAGCAAGGTGAGCATGGACCATTTTCCCATTAGTGATTTCGCCAATAAACCACCGGCTTTTATCATGCTCAATCATGGTAATGGCATTTGCTGGGCAAACCCGGGCACATAGCTGGCAGCCATCGCAGGCTGTTTCAACAATCTGATAGCGGTTATTGACAGACGCTACAGCATCAAAGCGACAATAGTTTAGGCATTGACCACAGTTAGTGCATAGTGCTGGGTTAATCACCGCTTTTTGGCCCGATACGTATTTGCCTTCCTGGTAATCCTTGGGTTGAAGAATGATCGGGAGATTTGAAGCATCTACATCACAATCAGCAACGACCAGTTTGGCGGCTTGCGTTGCTAAGGCAGCACTTAAGCTTGATTTGCCGGTTCCTCCCTTGCCACTAAGTATGGTAATTTCAGTCATGCTGTGCTTGTTTTTTAAGGGTGTCGTATAGATGCAGAAACAGCTCTTTGTATTTTGACGATTCATCGGTAATCAGGTTGCCACAAGAATAAGTGTGTGCCACCTGACGATCAAAAGGAATGTCAGCCAATAAGCTGATGTTGTTCTCCTTTAAGTAGTGGTATAGTTTGTCATCACCCAAACCAGCCCGATTGACAATGACACCAAAAGGCTTCTGAAGTTCTTTTAAAACATTGACTGATAACTTTAGGTCATTCAACCCAAAAGGAGTGGGTTCGGTTACCAATACGACAAAGTTGGCTTCAGATACGGTTGCAATAAAGGGGCAGGAGGTTCCGGGAGGTGCGTCCAGAATAACAAAGGCGTTTTTATCTGCGCTGTGTATTGCTTTTTGAATAACAGGTACTGGGGAGTAGATACCAATATCGATTTGACTCTCGGTTAAAAATCCACCGAGGGCTGTTTCGTAATTGGTAATTGACCCGATCGATTTTACTCGTTCGCTGATAGCTCCTGCATGACATGCATAGGAGCAGGCACCACAATCATGGCAAAGTTCTTCAATTACCTGAACATGTCGAATATCGGGTAAAACGATAATGGCATTGTAATGGCAGTATTCCTGGCATTTCCCACAAAAAGTACAGCTGGCTTTATCGATTACCGGAATTCTTTGGGTGACCATCTCTTCATCATTGACTTTCCCTTTGATGAACTGACGGGTATTCGGCTCTTCTGCATCACAATCAATCAACTCAACCGGATCTCCCAATTGTTGTATTACATGGAAGAGGTTGGTTGAAATCAATGTCTTTCCAGTGCCTCCTTTACCGCTGGCAACTGCTATTTTCATTTGAAAATAAAGATGTAAGTATTCGTATTTTGAAAATTTGTAACTGGACTTATGTGACCGGAGCTTTTATCCAGATGGCTTACTCCGTTTAGTGATCACATGCGTTAGCTCCGGAAACCAAATCGTTAGCCAGAAAATCTTCGACCAATTGCTTTGGGGATTTGGCTAGTGCACCTACCGTTACTTCAATGTTTTGTTGCTTGAATAGCTGGATTGCTTTTTGTCCGATACCGCCGGCAATAATATTGGTTACTCCTTGCTGCCCAAGCCAAGTAGGTAATAGACCCGGTTCGTGGGGCGGTGGATTGAGGTAACTCTCATGAGTTAGTGCGTTGTCACTGACATTGATAATTGCAAATTGTTGACAGTGGCCAAAGTGAGAGCAAAGTTTTCCGTTTTCAGTAGGTATGGCA
The DNA here is from genome assembly GCF_900113005.1 of Sunxiuqinia elliptica. Classification (GTDB taxonomy): domain Bacteria; phylum Bacteroidota; class Bacteroidia; order Bacteroidales; family Prolixibacteraceae; genus Sunxiuqinia; species Sunxiuqinia elliptica. The sequence continues at coordinate 93,444 of NZ_FONW01000012.1, read as the reverse complement.
AATTTCTTCATTTCATTATTGTTTAAAAGATTTCAATGGTATTTGGAGGGGATGACGGCATTTGTTTTTCCCCGATCTTGTTTCGATTGTATCGACGTTTTTTCGCCGCTCGTTTTAGGTGTTTAAAAAAATAGAAACTGGTAGTTTTAAGGACCATTTAACTACCAGTTTAAACTCCTCAGTAGATTAGCTTCGACAACCCAATCCGCGTCCTGAAGCATTTCTACGTTTCAATCCTCTTCTGAATCCAAATCCTCTAGGAGCTGTATCCTCTTGTTGAAAAGATTGACCTTCAGAAGCTTGTTCTAGTTGGTTATTTCTCATCTGGGAACGACCTTTGTTAGCACATTTCCCCTGTTTTCGCCCTGTCATCGGACCTTCTCCTGCAGGGCCTCTTTGATTAAATCCTGGCATGGTTCACACCTCCTTTTTTATGGTTTGACTGCCATCAATGAAAGGATATCCTGAATTGTTCTTTCAGGGCCATTGAACATGATCATTTGGACTTCAAGGTCTTCTAAAATCTTTTTGACTTTTCCTCCAAATTCTCCAGAGATAATTTTACTGACTCCGTGGCTGACAATAAACTGTACAGAAGCAGGTCCAGCTCCTTCTGCGACTTCTTTGTTGGGATTTTTAATAAAATCAGTTTGGTCGGTATCGAAGTCATGAATCGCAAAGTAGGAACACCGTCCGAACCGGTGATCTAATTTCGATGTTACTTCTTGTCCTGTTGATGTAATGGCTACTTTCATTGCAGGTAGATTATAAATGTTTACACTGCAAATATAATGAACAAAAGTTCAAAATTAAATGATTGAAGATTTATTTTTGGATTGTTGTTAATTCTTGAATACTAAAGCTTGAGGAATGAGAATAGCTTTATTGCTGAGTTGATAATCTTGTTGGAGGTAGTTGTAAGTTTTGCTTTTGGAGGAATGTGAGGGAAGCTGAGCGAAGAAAGGATCCAACTCTTAGAAAAGTTTGAGACATAAAAAAAGCCAGTGAATTTTCACTGGCTTTTTTATGAGGTCTCTGGCGGATTCGAACCGCCGTACGCGGTTTTGCAGACCGCTGCCTAGCCACTCGGCCAAGAGACCATTCCGTAATCGGACTGCAAATGTAATAAAATTTTCCACTTCTGCACAAGAAAAATTTAGGAGAAGAATATCGTAATGGGCAGAATTTTGCGAATTAATTCAAGCGAACTAGTTGGCCAACCGAGTTAAACCTTTATCGGGCGTGTTTCCAATTTTCTAGGGCTGAAGGGCTAAAACCTACTCATTGGCTTGTAACTTCACGAAACTGAGTTTTTTTATATTTGTATTTATTTCTGAGGTCGAATCATAAAACCAAGATCATGGTGCGAAGTATAGTCGTTTGTGTATTGATGAGTCTATTCGTAGGCTGTCAACCTAGCCAAAAGGAAGTTGCGAGTGGAAAAACGACCGTTTACTGGCGGAATCTGTAAAAGATAATCTTTCGAAGCAATAAATTGCTTTACATGATTTAGGGAACGATAGAATCTGCTGGAAGTAGCCAGCAGATCCCTTACATTCATTTGATTGTATCGCTATCGACTGATAGTAACACTTACTTTTTCAATCTGTCCCCCCATGGGCGGATTCATTTTCGATACTTTTACTGAAGCATGCTGAATCGATGTAAAGCTAGCGTATAGCCTGTCGACAATGCGGGTGGCAACATGTTCCAACAGATCCGATTTAATGGCCATTTCGTCTTTGATCAACTCATAGGCTTCCTGGTAATTTAAGGCATCTTCTAATTGGTCCGACTGACCTGCTTTAGCACAATCAGTTTGAATGGAAACATTTAGTATAAATTTATTGCCAACGACTTTTTCTACCGGATAGTGTCCGTGGTAGGCGTAAAATTCTAATCCTTCAAGATCTATTTGTCCCATAGCTATATTTTTTCGTTTATATTTTCAAGTTAGAAGGAGGTCCGTTGGTTCAACATTTTGGTGGAAAATTGAATCAAATGGCCCAAATATCAGCTGCAAAATTAATTTTTCTTTGCCGTAAATAGATTTTAAGGAGACTTAAAAGCCATTGTGCAGAATCATTTTATATTTTTGTTGCTTACAATAAACTGAAAACTTCTATGAGCGAGAAAATTCCAGAAAAAGAGCCGGTGGTTAAAAAGAATTTCATCCACCAAATTGTTGAAGAAGAGTTGAATGCCGGGAAGAATGATGGACGTGTGCATACCCGGTTCCCGCCCGAGCCTAACGGATATTTGCATATTGGACATGCAAAATCTATTTGCCTGAATTTTGGCACCGCTCAGAAGTACAATGGATTGACCAACTTGCGATTTGATGATACAAACCCTTCGAAAGAAGAAACAGAGTATGTTGATTCAATCAAGGAGGATGTTCATTGGCTGGGATTTGACTGGGGCGATCGCGAATTTTTTGCTTCTGATTATTTTGATAAGCTTTATGAGTTTGCAACGAAGCTGATTAAAGAAGGAAAAGCGTATGTTGATGATCAGGATGCTGAAACAATCAGTTCGCAGAAAGGAACGCCTACTCGTCCAGGACTTGAAAGTCCACACCGACAACGATCGGTAGAAGAGAACTTGGACCTATTTGTACGCATGCGCGATGGTGAGTTTAGTGATGGCGAGAAAGTATTGCGTGCTAAGATTGATATGGCATCGCCAAACATGCACATGCGTGATCCAATTTTGTATCGGATCATGAAAACCCCTCATCACCGTACCGGAGATAAATGGTGCATCTACCCGATGTATGATTTTGCCCATGGACAATGTGACTATTGGGAGGGGATTACCCATTCAATTTGTACGCTTGAGTTTGAAGTACACCGCCCGTTATATAACTGGTTCATCGATCAACTGAAAACAGATGAGTATCGTCCTCGTCAGATTGAGTTTGCCCGTTTGAACCTGACGTACACCGTTATGAGCAAGCGTAAACTGCTCGAATTGGTGAAAGACAAACATGTGTCAGGCTGGGATGATCCACGGATGCCGACCGTTTCAGGGCTACGTCGTCGTGGCTATACACCGGAATCCATTCGGAACTTTGCTGAGCGCATTGGAGTAACTAAGGTTGACGGAATGATTGATGTGGCACTTTTGGAGCACAGCGTACGCGAAGATTTAAATAAGAAAGCACAACGTGTGATGGGGGTATTGAACCCGCTAAAAGTGGTTATTACGAACTACCCTGAAGGACAGGTGGAAGAAATGGATGCCATCAACAATCCGGAGAACCCGGAGGCAGGTAAGCGTAAAGTACCATTTACTCGCGAAATTTATATTGAGCGTGAGGACTTTATGGAAGAGCCTCCTCGTAAGTTTTTCCGTTTAGGACCAGGGCGCGAGGTACGTTTGCGTTATGCCTATTTTGTTACTTGTACCGATGTGGTAAAGGATGAGCAAGGTGAGATTGTTGAGCTGCATTGTACTTACGATCCGGCCTCGAGAGGTGGAAATTCTCCGGATGGACGTAAGGTGAAAGGAACTTTGCATTGGGTTTCGGCTACCGAAAATGTTGAAGCAGAGGTGCGCCTGTATGATCGTTTGTTTTTAGATGAGGATCCGAATGGTCACAAAGATCGGGACTTCAAAGAATTCATGAACCCGAACTCGTTGACCGTGTTGGATAAATGCTACATCGAGCCATTTGTGAAAGATTCAAAAGCTTTGGATTCATTCCAGTTTGAACGTTTGGGCTATTTCAATGTTGATTCCGATTCAAAAGCAGATAAATTGGTATTTAACCGAACAGCTCAACTCCGTGATAATTGGGCAAAAAAGCAAGGAAAATAAGGAGAAATATACCAATAAAGAAGGGCGAGGCTATCTAGTCTCGCCTTTTTATTGGATATTAAAGCTCCTTACCGATGAATCACACCCATTAACCGATCACTTTTTCAGAAGAATACTTTGAGGAATTAATTTTACATCAGAAATTAATAGCTGAAAATCATGGAAAATCAACATTGTAGTCGACATGAACATAAGCGAGAAAAGAATAGCAGTGGCAGTTTTTTAGGAGTTATCCTGATTATTGTTGGTGTTCTTTGGGTATTGAAAGAAATTGGTTGGCATATTGGCTTACCTGGCTGGCACACAATTCGTGAAGCAACATCAAGCCTGATGAATATTTTTCATTTTGGGGCTTTGTCTGTTACTTGGCCAATTATTTTACTTCTTGCAGGTGTTCTTTTAATTGCTGGTCGTCGTCTGGTTGGTTTGTTGTTGATTCTGTTTGCGGTGTTTTTTATACTTCCGCATTTTATAATTCCGGGGATTCTGGCGATTATCTTTTTCCCTGTATTATTGGTTGTTTTAGGGATTATACTAATCAGTAAAATTCTTTAGAAGGGTAGGATTTTAAATGCTTAAGCAAAAAAAGAATTGCTTGAGCATGGTTTTTGAGAAGTGAATTTAACTATTTTAGAACGATTTAAAGACACAATATTATGGAGAACAAGGGGAATAAGCGGTTTTACTTAGGACTTATGCTGATTGTTATTGGAGCAGTATTGATTCTCGAGCGGTTGAACCTGCTTCCATGGAATGTAGCAGACTTGTTGATCTCGTGGCAAATGCTGCTGGTAGCGATAGGCGTTTTTTCCTTAGCAGGTGGAAATAAGACAGGAGGAACAATCTTGATTGTCATTGGAGGGTTCTTTCTTCTTCCTGAGTTAATTAGTGTTCCACATGAAGTTCGCCGTTTATATTGGCCCTTGATTTTAGTTGCCATAGGTGCAGCCTTGCTTTTTCGCCATAAAGGTTGCAAAACTCAAATTGAGCGGGGTGTTGAGGGGAAGGATTTTAACGAGTTTGATGATTTTGTGATTTTTGGAGGACGGGAAATCTTTGTGAACTCACAGAGTTTGAAGGGAGGACGTTCCACCTCAATATTTGGAGGAATTGAATATGATTTTCGGCAGGCCAAGCTAGCTCCCGAAGGTGCTTTTATTGATTCGATTGCTGTTTTTGGTGGGTGTGGCATTAAAGTTCCGTTGGACTGGGTTGTGCGTAACGAGGTGACGACCATTTTTGGAGCTTTTACCGATAAGCGAGGTGATATGTTTAACCGGGGAGCCAGCTACGATCCTTCAAAAACATTGGTCATACGAGGAATGACCATTTTCGGTGGGTTTGAGGTCAAGTATGTTTAAAAAATTGATTAGCCATGTCATGAGTCTTTAAAGTTCAAAAAATCCAACTACTCTCATACGAACGAAACTAGAAACAAGAACGATCTAAAAAGCTAAAAGAAGACAATTATAGATGAAGCATCCTTTCATCAGCAATAAAACCCTGATGCTCTATTATGGAGTATTTTGGTTGATTATTGGAATTTCCAATATTCTGATCCAGTATCTTTGGTACGGGGTCGACTTAAATATCGCTTTCCTTTATGCCTTTTCCTATTTTGGTTTATATCCGATTTTGGGGGGAAGTATCTGGTTTATTATAAAATTCAATAGTTTAGACGAAAAAGAATTCATCTGGGTGATGTTGTACCACTTTATTGGGGCGACAATTCTCAATGGAATATGGGTGTACCTGAGTTTCATCATGATTAAAATTGTGAATCCGGAACATCTGGAAGAACTTTACGAAACCTTGCCTGGGAAAATCTTTTCCGGCTATGTCATGTATGTAATCTATGTGCTGTTCTTTTATTCGATAAACTATTATCAAACCTTAAGAGAGAAGGTGAAGCGGGAAGCAGAGCTGAAATCTCTAATTCGGGAAGCAGAGCTTAGTGCGCTCAAATCCCAGATTAATCCTCACTTTCTGTTTAACAGTCTTAACTCAATTGCCTCATTGACAATAAGTGCACCTGAAAAAGCGCAGGAAATGGTGATCAACTTATCTCGTTTTATGCGCTATTCCTTGCAGCATGATCAGGATGAAACGGTCTCGTTGAAAGATGAATTAGAGAATATTAAGCTTTATTTAAGCATTGAAAAAGTCCGTTTTGGAAAAAAATTGAATCCAGTCTTTGAGATTGAGAAAAGTTGTCATAATTTTCAGATTCCAAACATGATTTTACAGCCGCTGTTCGAGAACGCAATTAAATACGGGGTTTACGAAGCTACCGATCCCGTCAGTATCAAGACCTCTTGTAAGGATGAAAGCAATCATGTGCTTATTCGTATTGAAAATGATTACGATGCAGACTCGGCTATGAATCGGGGAGAAGGAATTGGTCTTCGGAATATTCGCCAGCGGTTGGAGTTAATTTATGGTTCGGGAGATTTATTGCGAATCACCGACCAAAAAACAAGCTTTATTGTAGAACTACTACTTCCCAAAACAATACCGGTATGAAACAAGAATTAAAAGCATTAATTGTTGAAGACGAGGAGCTAGCCCGGAATCTTCTCAAATCCTATTTAAAAGGACATCCTTCGCTGACCTTAATTGGAGAGTGCGAAAATGGGTTTATAGGAGTCCAGAAAATCAATGAACTAAAGCCTGATCTGGTTTTTCTGGATATCCAAATGCCTAAAATTACAGGCTTCGAGATGTTGGAACTCTTAGAGCATAAGCCAGAAATTATCTTTACAACAGCGTACGATCAATATGCCCTGAAAGCCTTTGATTATAATGCCATCGATTATTTGCTGAAGCCCTTTTCGAAAGATCGCTTATTAAAAGCCATTGATAAAGTGCTGGAACGCATTGGAAACAACGAAAACAGCCAGGAAAAGTTGGAGCAGTTGAGTGCTTACGCTGTCAATGAGTACTTACAGCGTATTGTGGTTAAGGATCGTCATAAAATAACGATTATTCCAATCGAAAATGTACGTTATCTCGAATCGTTGGATGATTATGTGCTGATCTATACGGATGAAGGAAGACACATGAAGCAGAAGACGATGAAGTATTTTGAGTCGCATCTTAGCCCCAGTGATTTTATTCGGATTCATCGTTCTTATATTGTTCGGGTTGATTATATTGATGAAATTCAACAGTATGAGAAAGAATCTTATATGGTTATTTTGAAGGATAAGACGAAGTTGAAAGTTAGTAAAACCGGGTATAAGAAGATTAAGGAAGTTTTACATTTTTAATGATAGAAGCTGGTTCGTTTTCTTTAAAATATGGGAATAAGAAGTTATCTTAGGCAGTCCTGCTATAGTTGCAGGACTTTTTTATTTTTACGTCCCAATTGAATAGAGACAGCATCATTTAGTTGATGTCTTTGCCCATTGTTCATGAGCGTTAAGTTAGATCCAATGAGAAAAATATTGTATAGTTTGATGATTGCAATGCCATTGCAAGTGGTGGCGCAGAGTGAGGTGGCTCCCGAAGGTTATAAGATCTTTTGGTTCATAGCTATCTTAGTTGCAATTCCTTTTGCCTATTATGTTGTGTCGAAATTGTTGAAGCGGTCACAGCCGACAAAGAAAGCGAAACCAGGTTCTGTGTCAAGACGGAAGCTAAAGATTGAGTTAATTAAAGATCGGAAACTTCGTCCTCATGTATTAACCCTGAAGGTAACCAACTCAAGCAAGAAGGACATTGATTTAGCAGCACCTGTTCTTGTTTTTCGGAAGCTGTGGACCAAACGAAAATTCAAGCTAAAAGGGCTTAATCGTTATGAGATCTACCCTTTATACCTCGAGTCTGGGAAAACGCATGAACTGCGGATTGACTTGAATGTTTTTTATAATCATGATCGTAAAATCAAGCGTTTCTACTGGGCCAAGGTCAAGGTTTTTGATACGCGTGGGAAAAAGTATTCATCCGGTTATATAACTTTAAGACGAAGTTTATTCTCCTGACATGAGAGATTGGCGCTTTAATCATATCGACTTTTCAACTTACCCTTATTATGAAGGGATGGATTTGGGGGTTAGTTATTCGCCCGAAGCGTTGTTTGTGAAGGTATGGGCGCCAACGGCCAGCCAGGTTGAATTTAAATTGTATAAGCAAAGCCTTGGTGGACGGCCTGTTCGTGTCGAATCGATGATACAAGCTAATCAGGGAACATGGGAGTTAACACTGCTCGGCGATTATAAGGGATTTTATTTCACCTTCCGGGTATATGATCAAGGCTGGCTGAATGAGACCCCGGGAATTGATGCGCGAGCTGTTGGAACCAATGGCCGCAGAGGCTTGGTATTTGAGCCTCGGGATACAGATCCTGTAGATTGGAAAAATGACCATCCTTTAAATCCAGTCAACCCGGTGGATGCAATTATTTATGAATTGCACGTTCGGGATTTTTCAATCGCTCCCAGTTCGGGAATGAAGCACAAAGGAAAGTTTCTGGCATTCACAGAACCGGAGACCAAAACTGCTCAGCAGTTGGCCTCAGGAATTGATCATTTAAAAGAATTGGGAATTACCCATGTCCATTTGTTGCCTGTCTTTGATTTTCACTCTGTTGATGAGCGTAAGCCAGATGAACAATACAACTGGGGCTATGATCCCTTGAATTACAATAGTCCGGAAGGTAGTTATTCGTCCAACCCGGATACGATTGCCCGAATAAAGGAATTTAAACAGCTGGTTCAAGCACTGCATCAGACTGAAATTGGAGTGATTATGGATGTGGTATATAATCATACTGGGTATACCCGAAGGTCTTGGTTTAACCAAACCGTTCCGGGCTATTTTTACCGCCAAAAGCCTAGTGGGCAGTTTGCTAACGCAAGTGGTTGTGGCAATGAGTTTGCTTCAGAAAGAGCAATGGCCCGTAAGTACATGATTGATTCTCTTTGTTATTGGGCGAGCGAGTTTCATCTGGATGGTTTTCGCTTTGATTTGATGGGCGTACATGACTTGGAGACGATGAATTCAATTCGAAAAAGCTTGGATGAGTTGCGTCCGGGAATGTTATTGTACGGTGAAGGATGGACAGCTGATCAGAGTCCAATGGATGAAAAGTATCGAGCTGTTAAGCATCAGGTGAAACAACTGGATCGTATTGCGTGCTTTAATGACGATATGCGCGATGCCTTAAAAGGGAATAATTTCAATGGAACTAGCAAGGGGTTTGTTAACGGAAGAACCTTGAATGAGGAAGCGGTAAAATTTGGGGTGGTAGGAGCTTGCTTCCATCCGCAGATTGTTTATGATTATGTCGAGAGTTCTACGAGTGCTTGGGCTGTTGAGCCATGGCAATGTGTGAATTATGTGTCTTGTCACGATAATTTCACGCTTTTTGATAAGCTTAAACTCAGTTGCCCAGATGCAACTGATGCTGAATTGAGGAAAATGCAGAAGCTGGCAGCAGCCTTGATTTTGACCTCTCAGGGAATTCCTTTTTTACATGCAGGGAGTGAGTTTTGTCGAACAAAACAGGGAGAGTATAATTCCTATAAATCACCCGATTCCGTTAATCAGATAGACTGGGAATTGAAGGAGCAATATGCTGATGTTTACAGTTATTTTCAGAAGCTTATCCGCTTACGAAAAGAAGTCCCTGCCTTTCGAATGCAATCAGCAGGTGAGATCAGGAAGCACTTGCATTTTTCCAAGAACTACCAGCCGGGAGTGCTGGCTTATTCTATTTTAGATTTTCCGGGAACTTGGAAATCAATTCAGCTTGTGTTTAATGCACAAAGGGAAATCTTATCGGTGGAACTGGATACCCACGACTGGCAGGTGATTGCTCGTGATGATGAGATAGATACACATGGAGTGGGCGGACTGGAAAACAAGCATGTTGAAATTCCGCCATTGTCGATGATGATTCTAGTAAAAGGAGAAGTTGTACTTGACTATTGATGATTTCCCATTGACTAGTTGAATCAACCTGCTGGCGATTGGTGATTTGCTACAGCAGAACTGGAGCTTGCGTATAGAACCAAAAGTTTTGATGTTCAGGCAACATCAAACGATTTCAAATAAGTTAGAATTTCTTCTCCAACTTAAATTCACTTTAAGCTACTGTGAACTTTGAGCTTGTCAGCCACGCTAGAAAATTGCCAATAACAGGTCGATGTCTTTACTCGGAATATTGAGTTTGTTGCCAAGGTCTTTATTGGTCAGGATGCCATTGTAGATATAAACGCCTTTACGTATTCCGTTTGACTGTTTGATGTAGTTTTGCATGCCTCCGCTTTCGCCAATGGCGATAATGATGGGCGCAAGAATATTACTTAAGGCAATTGAGGCCGTTCGGGCAACAATCGATGCCATGTTATGAACACAGTAATGGACAACGCCGTGCGTTACATAGGTGGGATTCTTTAAGTTGGTTGGTTGACTAGTTTCAAAACAGCCACCCTGTGCAACATTCAAATCGATAATAACGGCTCCATCTTTCATGTCTTTAACCATTTCTTCGGATACCCGAAAATTTGTGCGGCTATTGAAAGACATGGCTCCTAAAACAACATCTGCTGATTTCAAGGCTTTCTTCAATACGTTAGGGTAGAGGACTGATGTAAATACCCGTTGTCCTAATTTGGCTTCTAACTGCTGAAGGTGAAACATATTGTCATCGAATATTTTCACAGTGGCTCCAAGGCCTAAGGCAGCTCTGGCAGCATATTCTGCGGCCGTTTTTGCACCTAAAATAACGAGTTCAGTGGGAGAGATCCCTGTAACACCACCGAGAAGAACTCCTTTCCCATTGCGTGAGTTGCTTAAATATTCGCTGGCCAATGTGATGGAAGTGGCTCCCGAAATTTGGCTCATCAATTGAACGACAGGCAGGCATTTTTCTTCGTTTTCCATGTACTCATAGGCAATGGTGGTTACCTTTTTTTTCATGAGTTTTTGAATGGTCTCCAGGCAATGGGTGCTGAGGTGCATATTCGAAATCAGGGTTTGATGGCCACGGAGCAGGTCAATTTCATCTGAATCAAATGGCGAAACACGAATGATAACATCACATTGAAAGACTTCTTCGCGTTTATCGACAACAACGGCACCAGCATCGCGATATTCTTTGTCAGAGTAGCTTGCTGCTTTTCCGGCATCCTTTTCAAGATAAATCTCGTGCCCATAGGAAACCAGTAGTTCTACAGCCTCGGGAGTAAGTGGAACCCGATATTCAATTTTTGCTGAATCGGATGGAATTCCAATGGTAATTTTCTTCCCTTTGCGGCGTATTTCCAGCATTTCTTCCTTCGGCAATAACAATGATTTGATTTCCGCTTGTTGTTCCTGGTCAGTCATTCTAAAAAAATTGGTAGTTCAATTTACGCTATAAATGTATCTTTTCAAAAAAAGGATCAGATGATATTCGCTGTGATGGTGCGCGCCGAAGAGTCTTTCACTTCTAATTTTACTTCGACGATGTTTGCGGGTAGTAAATCTTCTACATTTTCGGGCCATTCCATAAAACAGTAGTTCCCGGTATACAAGTAGTCGTCAAAGCCAAGGTCAAGTGCTTCTTCGTTATTTTTTATTCGATAAAAGTCGAAATGAAAAATCCGTTCATCTTCGCCTGTTGTGTATTCGTTTACCAACGCAAAAGTTGGACTTGTGATCGGATCGGTGGAGCCTAACTCTCGGCATAGCGCCTTAATAAAGGTTGTTTTGCCTGCCCCCATTTTACCGTAAAAAGCGAAGATGCGTTCTTGCTTGAATTGGGCTAAAAAGTTCCGGGCTGCTTCCCGGATTTCGTCAACTGAATTAATCTCGATAGAATACATGGTATAAATTTCTGATTGATGCAAATTTAAGTAATCTTCAATTTAAAAAACACAAAGGCTGATCTTTGTTGGATTTATGTTTTCGAAAAATGTATTACTTTTGATAAAAATACAATTGAAGCTATCATTATGAATCTGCCAGAGAACTTAAAGTACACAAAAGAACACGAATGGGTTCGTGTTGAAGGAGACGTTGTTTATGTCGGAGTTACCGACTTCGCTCAAGGAGAATTGGGTGACATCGTTTTTGTTGAGATAGAAACTGAAGGTGAAGATCTTCCAAAAGGAGAAACCTTTGGTACAGTAGAAGCGGTAAAAACTGTTTCTGACTTGTTTATGCCAGTCGGTGGTAAAGTCGCAGAGTTTAACACTGCTCTAGAAGATGAGCCAGAACTGATCAATAAAGATCCTTATGGTGATGGCTGGATGATTAAGATTGAAGTGGGCAATGCGGCTGAGCTGGATGAACTGATGGATGCAGCAGCTTACAAAGCCATGCTGGAAGCTTAATTTTCAGAGATTGAATTAAAAATAAATCCCATGTTAGGGGTTTGATCAATACAATAATTGAAATCCCTGTTGAAATTTTTCAACAGGGATTTTTTTGTGCAAGCAGGTGGGTTTTGAGCAAAAAAAAATCCGGTGTAAAACCGGATTTTTTTAATTGATATCTTTTCTCGTTAGAGTGATTTTGCAACTTCAACTTCGTGGAAGGCTTCGACCATATCGCCTACTTTAATGTCATTATAGCCATCAATGTTCAATCCACATTCGTAGCCTTTCAGAACTTCTTTAGCATCATCCTTAAATCGTTTCAAGGAGCCTAAGGTTCCGGTATAGATTACGATGCCATCGCGAATCAAGCGGACTTTCGAAGATCTTGCAATTTTGCCATCCCGAACGATACATCCGGCAATGGTTCCGACCTTGGTAATTTTGAAAGTCTCCAATACTTCTGCGGTACCCAAAATTTCTTCCTTGATTTCAGGAGAAAGCATCCCTTCCATTGCTGATCTTAGCTCGTTGATCGCGTCGTAAATGATCGAGTAAAGGCGAATATCTACTTCTTCTTTTTCGGCTAATTTACGAGCACCCAAGCTTGGTCGTACCTGGAATCCCACAACGATTGCATCGGAAGCGGTAGCTAGCATGATATCTGATTCAGAAATTGCACCAACAGCTTTATGGATTACATTCACCTGAATTTCTTCGGTTGACAGTTTAATCAATGAATCAGAAAGTGCTTCGATTGATCCATCCACGTCACCTTTAACAATCAAGTTCAGTTCTTGGAAGTTTCCAATAGCAATTCGACGTCCAATTTCATCCAGCGTAATATGTTTTTGAGTTCGCAAGCCTTGTTCTCGTGCTAACTGTTCACGCTTATTGGCAATTTGACGCGCTTCACGCTCATTTTCAAATACGTTGAATTTATCACCAGCCTGAGGTGCTCCATCCAGTCCTAAAATAATAACTGGTTCTGAGGGGCCTGCTGAGTCAATACGTTGGTTACGCTCATTGAACATCGCTTTGATGTGACCGTAGTATTGACCGGCCAGCACAATGTCTCCTTGGCGGAGTGTTCCGTTCTGAACCAAAACGGTTGCAACGTATCCGCGTCCTTTATCCAGTGACGATTCTACGATTGTACCACTGGCACGTTTGTCTTTATTTCCTTTAAGCTCAAGCATTTCAGCTTCAAGAACTACTTTTTCGAGCAATTCGCTAATGTTAAGTCCTTGCTTGGCTGAGATATCCTGACTTTGATATTTTCCACCCCATTCTTCAACTAGGAAGTTTAGGTTGGCAAGTCCTTCTTTAATTTTTTCAGGGTTAGCTCCGGGTTTGTCAATCTTGTTGATGGCAAATACGATTGGAACTCCTGCTGCTTGCGCGTGATTGATCGCCTCCTTGGTTTGAGGCATGATGTCATCATCAGCAGCTACAATAATAATTGCAATATCGGTAACCTGAGCACCCCGTGCACGCATCGCGGTAAACGCTTCGTGACCCGGTGTATCCAGAAAGGTTATTTTACGACCATCCTCAAGGCTTACGTGGTAAGCTCCAATGTGCTGGGTAATACCTCCAGCCTCACCGGCAATTACGTTTGCACTACGAATGTAGTCAAGCAATGAGGTTTTACCGTGGTCAACGTGCCCCATGACAGTAACAATCGGAGCCCGTGGGTGAACTTCATCGGGTTCGTCATCCTCTTCGACACCTTCCATAATGTCAGCACTTACAAATTCAACGGTGTAGCCGAATTCTTCAGCAACAATCGACATGGTTTCTGCATCGAGTCGTTGGTTGATTGATACGAAAAGCCCCAAGCTCATACAAGATGAAATAATCTCAGTAACTGAAACATCCATCATGGTTGCCAATTCTGATACAGAAACAAATTCTGTAACTTTCAAAATGCTCTTTTCTGCACTTTGCTTTTCGAATTCGGCAGCTGCTTTTTCGCTGGCTGCTTGGCGTTTATCACGACGATATTTTGCTCCTTTTGACTTCTGTTTTCCAGATGTCAAACGAGCTAAAGTATCTTTAATTTGCTTTTGTACGTCTTCCTCGCTAACCTCTTTCTTAATGATTCTGCGTTTTCCTTTTCCGCCTTGTTGTTGCATGCGGCCGCGTTGTTGACCTTGTTTCTTTTCAACGTTAACGCGAGGACTAGAATCTTTTTGGATTCGGCGACGTTTTTTCTTCGCTGCTGAATTATCATTGGAAGAACCTCCTGGGTTCTTATTGACCTCAATTTTACCAACAACATTAGGACCGGAAAGCTTATTCACATTGGTCTTAATATCTTTATCCTGGCCTTTATGTTGAGAATGCCTTTTTTGCTTTTCGCGTTCCTTGCGTTCTTCCTCTTTTTGTTTCTTGGTCTTTTTCGTAGGGCGTGTTTTTTGGTTGATTGATGATAAGTCAATCTTTCCTACGACCTTAACCTCGTCAACTTTAGGAATGTTTGTTTGAACGTCTTGAGATTCTTCTGCTTTTTTAGGAGTTTCTTCTTTTACTTTCTCCTCTTTTTTAGGCGTTACAGCCTCTGGCTTTTCCGGTTCGGCTTCTTTCGGCTTGGTAACCTCTTTTTCTTTTTCCGGCTCGACAGCTTTGGGCTTTTCAGCTTCTTGCTGTTTTAAGTCCCCTTTTTTAATAACGGTTGGTTTTCCCTCGCGTTTTTTTGGTTGAACACTCTCCAAGTCTATTTTCCCGACCACCCGTGGTTTTTCAACTTCAGGTAAGCTTTCTTTCTCTTCTTTTGGATGAGGCTTTGGCTCTGGCTTTGGTTTAGGAACTTCCTTCTTCGGAACATTCATATCCTTAATGCGCACTTCTTCCACTTCATCTTCACCGTCATTGTCATCTTGTTCCGTATCGTCAGATGCTGTTTCCGGCTGGTCCAATGAAATAGATTCATTTTTACTACGATGACTCATCAGGTTAATTTTCTCAGACTCTTTTTTCAGAGAGATGTCACTTTTATACTCTTTTTCGAGCATATGATATGCATCTTCCGAAATTTTTGAGTTCGGGTTGGAGTCAATATCGAATCCTTTTTTATGTAGAAAATCAACGATCGTAGAAATTCCAACATTAAACTCTCTTGCTACCTTACTAAGTCGCGTATTTTTTTTGCCAATTGCCATATACCCAATCTATTTTTTTCTTTTTTTAAGTTTTACGCAAAAAACTATGCAATTTTAAATCCAATTTATTTAAATCCCAATAGTTTGGTGTTAATTGTTTGGGATTACTCAAACTCAGCGCGTAAAATCTTTAATACGTGATCAATCGTCTCTTCTTCAAGATCGGTACGTTTAATCAAATCGGCACGGCTTAAACTCAACACGTTCTTTGCAGTGTCACATCCGATTGATTTTAGTAGATCCAGAATCCAGCCTTCAATTTCATCAGCAAATTCATCCAGATTTACATCTTCCTCATCTGCTTCCATTTCACGATAGACATCAATTTCGTAACCGGTAAGCTGGCTAGCCAAACGAATGTTTAAGCCTCCTTTACCAATAGCCAACGAAACTTCATCTGGTTTTAGGTAAACATCAGCGCGTTTCGAGTCTTCGTGTAATTTGATTGACGATATTTTTGCCGGATTCAATGCCCGTTGAATAAACAACTGAACATTAGCCGAATAATTGATCACATCAATATTTTCATTTCTAAGTTCACGAACGATGCCGTGAATACGAGATCCTTTCATTCCAACACATGCACCAACTGGGTCAATACGTTCGTCGTACGACTCAACTGCAACTTTGGCACGCTCTCCTGGAACCCGAACAATCTTTTTAATGGTAATCAAACCATCAAAAATCTCAGGAACCTCAAGCTCGAATAAGCGCTCAAGGAATACTGGAGATGTTCTGGAAAGGATAATCAGTGGGTTGTTGTTTCTTAACTCTACTTTGTAAACCACCGCCCGGAGGTTATCTCCTTTACGGAAATAGTCGGAAGGGATTTGCTCGGTTTTTGGAAGAATCAACTCGTTGCCTTCGTCATCCAAAACAAGGATTTCTTTTTTCCATACCTGGTAAACTTCGCCGGTAACAATGTCGCCAATCTTACCTTTATATTTGCCGTAAATGTGGTCTTTTTCAAGTTCCAAAATCCGGCTGGCCAAGTTCTGACGCAGGTTTAGAATTGCACGGCGACCGAAGTCCTGAAGTTTTACTTCATCCGTAACTTCTTCACCTACCTCGTAGTCATTGTCAA
Source organism: Sunxiuqinia elliptica (assembly GCF_900113005.1). Classification (GTDB taxonomy): domain Bacteria; phylum Bacteroidota; class Bacteroidia; order Bacteroidales; family Prolixibacteraceae; genus Sunxiuqinia; species Sunxiuqinia elliptica. Next base: position 77,071 of record NZ_FONW01000012.1, on the reverse strand, counting down.
TTTTCTTGGCTTCTGTCAACGTAATTTGCGTGTTCGGATCTTCAATTGCATCATCCTCTACGACTTCACGGTTCCGCCAAATTTCAAAGTCACCCTTGTCAATATTTATAATGATGTCGAAATTTTCATCTGTCCCGTATGATTTTTGCAAAACATTGCGGAAAACGTCTTCAAGAACGCTCATCATCGTGACCCGATCAATATTTTTCAGGTCTTTAAATTCAGAAAAGGTATCGATAAGATTAATTGTATCCATCTTGCCCTCGTTTTAGAATTTTATAATGTTTTTTACTGTTTTAGCTTCGTCAAACGCTATACGGTAAGTACGCGTAATAAGTTGCTTTTTTTTATGTCCTTCCACCCTTTCACGTTTGGATGTTTCCAATTCAAAGCCATCTTGGTCGACTGATTTCAGTATTCCTTCCAGCTTTTCGCCGGTACTTAAAACGACTTCCATCTCCTTGCCGGTATTTTTTACAAATTGACGATGGATCTTCAAGGGCTGTCCTAATCCTGCCGAAGAAACTTGTAATTCAAAATCTTCTTCTTCACGGTCAAGGTTTCCTTCGACCAAACGGCTAATGCGCACACAATGATCAATGGTGATTCCGTTCTCGCCATCCAAGGTAACCATGATTTGGTTGCTTGGTGTTATTTCAAAATCGACGATGAACTGATCGTCAGTTAATTCGTCTTCAATGAGTTGTGCGATTTTCTCTTTGTCAATCATAAATTTCGACTAATAAAACAGGGGACTTTGGGTCCCCTGCAAACGGTCTTTCTTCCAATTGTCAGCGCAAAATTAGCAAAATGAATTCAATTCTCAAAATGTGGAAGTTCATGATCATCAGTTGATAGGTAAAGGCGAGGCGGGATTTTGACAGATTGGTCGTCGAAGGGGTAATCAATGAGGAGCTAACGAAGGGGTAATGCATTTTTCTATTCGTGGGAAAGAGTTTGCTCAAAGCGAAGGCAAAGGTCTCAGAATGCCTGTGTGAGGCTGGTTTTAGAGTCGGAACCTATTTTTAGCAGAACTCGTCTGAGGGGAGTTAGAGGCTGATTTTTAACTGGACTAGAGGTAGTTGGTTTAGGTGGTGTGAAAAAATTCTTACTTTTGTTGATTATGCATTTTTAAAAGATCGCTTTTGGGCTTGAAAACAAATAAGAAAAAGATAATCAACGATCCGGTTTTTGGGTTTATCACAATCCAGTCTGAATTCCTCTATGATTTAATAGAACACCCGTTTTTGCAGCGTTTGAGGCGCATTAAACAGCTGGGGCTTTCCTATATCGTGTTTCCGGGAGTAAATCACACGCGGTTCGAACATGCCATTGGGGCTGTTCATTTAATGCAGTCGGCAATAGCGAGTTTGCGGATGAAAGATGTGGAGATTACGGAGCAGGAAGAAGAGGCTGTAACTTGTGCTATATTGTTGCACGATATTGGCCATGGTCCTTTTTCCCATGCATTGGAGCATTCGCTGGTCGAAGGAATTTCTCATGAGCACATTTCGTTGATGTTAATGGAAGAGCTTAATCGGCAGTTTAAGGGAAAACTTGATCGAGCGATTCAAATTTTTAAGAATGAGTATCCCAAAAAATTTCTGCATCAATTGGTCGCTAGTCAGTTGGATGTGGATCGACTGGATTATTTGCGAAGAGACAGTTTCTTCTCGGGCGTAACCGAAGGAACAATTGGATCTGACCGCATTATTAAGATGTTAAATGTCCGAAACGATGGTCTGGTGGTTGAGTATAAGGGAATTTATTCTATCGAGAAGTTCTTAATATCCCGGCGGCTGATGTATTGGCAGGTTTACTTGCATAAAACGGTGCTATCTGCCGAAAACATGTTGGTTAACGTTTTGCGTCGAGCCAAGGAATTAATGATGAACGGGGAGGAGCTTTTTGCGACCCCGGCACTTGCCGTATTTCTGAAGCACCATATAACACTAGATTGTTTCTTGAAGCAGTCGTTTGCAGAGAAGAAAAACCTGTTGGAGTTGTTTGTAGAATTGGATGACAATGATCTAATTTCGGCAATGAAGCAATGGCAGTATCACGAAGATAACATATTGGCCTACTTGGCAGGGGCTGTGATCAATCGGAAACTTTTTCGGATAAAAATCAAAAACTCAACGTTCCCAGCTCAACGAATTCAGCGAATGGAGGAGGAGATTATGTCTCGTTGGGGGGTGAGCCGGGATAAGCTTGATTATTTCTTGATTCGTGGTTCAATAACGAATAATGCTTACGCTGCAGGAAGCGATAAAATCAATATTTTGATGAAGAATGGAAAGGTAAAAGAGATAAACGAAGCATCAGATATTAACCTTTCTAGCCTGTCGCAAACGGTAAGGAAATATTTTGTGTGTTATCCGAAAGAATTGGACATTAAGTAATTTAAACCTATTTTTGCAGCGCGCCAAGAAAAAAATTATGGAATTTAAAGCAACGAACATCGCTGAGTTTCTGCATGGAACGGTAGAGGGCGATGAGAATGTAAGCGTAAACAATGTATCCAAAATTGAGGATGGAAAAACAGGAACGCTGGCTTTTTTAGCCAATCCAAAATACGAAAGATACATTTATGAAACAGAGGCCTCGATTGTATTGGTCAGAAAAGATTTTGAACCAGAACATGAGGTCAAAGCAACGCTTATCCGGGTCGATGATCCGTACGAGGCATTTGCCTCTTTGTTAGAATTGTATGAGCAAGCTCGTCAAATGAAGAGTGGTATTGAACAACCTTCATTCATTGATGATTCAGCAACGGTTGGAGAATCTGTTTATTTTGGAGCTTTTGCCTACCTCGGGGCTAATTCTAGCCTAGGAAACAACGTTAAAATTTATCCACAAACATATATTGGTTCAGGAGTGATAATTGGGAATAATACCATTATTTATGCCGGAGCTAAAATTTACGATGGAACTGTAATTGGAGACAACTGCATTATTCATGCGGGAGCTGTGATTGGTTCTGATGGTTTTGGATTTGCACCAATGGCTGATGGTTCTTACAAGAAGATTCCTCAAGTTGGGAATGTTATTCTTGAAGATGATGTTGAAATCGGAGCCAATACCACAATTGACTGCTCTACCATGGGATCAACAGTCATTCGTAAAGGGGCAAAACTGGACAATTTGATTCAGATCGCTCACAATTGCGAGGTTGGAGAAAACACCGTGATGGCTGCGTTGGTTGGAATTGCCGGATCAACAAAAGTTGGTAAGAATTGTATGTTTGGAGGGCAAGTTGGAATTGCCGGACACCTCACTGTTGGCGACAATGTTAAAATTGGAGCAATGGCAGGTGTCTCTAATAGTATTAAGGCAGGTCGGACCGTGCTGGGAGCACCGGCTATGGATCACGATAAAGCGTTGAAAACATACGTAGTATACAGACGTCTTCCGCAGATGCGTGAACAGTTGCTTGCTCTGCAAAAGGAAGTTGAAGAACTCAAATCGAAGTTGAACGAAGAATAAGTCTCAGAAAACGACTTGGAAATGACAGTGAAGCAAAGAACACTAGCCCGCGAGTTTTCACTAAGCGGCAAAGGACTACATACGGGAGTTTTGGTTAATATGACCTTTAAGCCAGCTCCTGAAAATCATGGTTTTAAGTTTAAACGTGTCGACCTGGAGGGGCAGCCAGTATTGGATGCTGACGCTAGTTTAGTGATCGACACCTCGAGAGGTACGGTCATTGGTAAGGATGATATACGCTTAAGCACAATTGAGCATGCCTTAGCTGCCTTAACAGGAATGGATCTGGATAATGTGCTGATTGAAGTGGATAACCAAGAGGTTCCTATTCTGGATGGAAGTTCAAAACTTTTTGTGGAGGCTATTGAGAAAGCCGGTGTTGTAGAGCAGGAGGCAGAACGGAAGTATCTTGAGATTACCCGGAAAATGGTTTATAAAGATCCGGAAACAGGATCTGAAATTATCGCATTGCCGGACAGTGAATACAACTTAAACGTAATGATTGCCTTCAATTCAAGTGTGCTGAACAATCAGTTTGCTGTATTGGAGAATCTGGAGGCATTTAAAACGGAGATTGCTTCATGCCGAACGTTTGTTTTTGTTCGTGAACTGGAGTTTTTGCTGCAAAACAATTTGGTGAAGGGGGGAGACTTGGATAATGCCATCGTGATTATGGATAAGGAAATTAGTCAGGACGAACTGGATCGTCTGGCCGACCTGTTTAATCACGAGCATGTTGAGGTGAAAAAGGAGCAAGGAATCCTGAATAACCTTGAGTTGCAGTTTGAAAACGAATGTGCTCGTCATAAATTATTAGATGTCGTTGGTGATTTGAGTTTGGCCGGACGTCGCATTAAAGGACGTATTATTGCAACCAAACCAGGGCATAAGGCAAATACCGAATTTGCGAAGCTGCTGAAAAAGGAGATTCGTAAGCAGGACGCTTGTAGTGTGATTCCATGCTATGATCCGGCACAAAAACCATTGATGTGTATCAATGAAATCCGGTCATTTTTGCCACACCGTTTCCCATTTTTGCTGGTCGATAAGGTGATCGAAATAAAAGACAACTACATTGTTGGAGTTAAGAATGTGACCGTCAATGAACCTTTCTTTCAGGGACATTTCCCGGAAGAGCCCGTTATGCCAGGTGTGCTTTTGATTGAAGCGATGGCACAGTGTGGTGGATTGTACGTGTTGCAAGACAAAGAAGATAAATACTCAACCTATTTCATACGTATTGATAATGTTAAATTTCGCCGGAAAGTTGTTCCAGGTGATACATTGATCTTCCGGATGGAGTTAATTTCGCCCATCCGAAGAGGTATTGCAAATATGAAAGGTCTGTGTTACGTTGGTGATACCGTAGTTGCGGAGGGAGACTTTATGGCACAGATCGTTAAAGCGTAAATATAATTACTGAAAACAATTATAGCATGAAACAACCGTTAGCTTACGTACATTCTGAATCACAGGTAGCAGACAATGTGGTGATCGAGCCTTTTGTTACCATTGATAAGGATGTCATTATCGGGGAAGGTACTCGTATTGGTTCAAATGTAACCATTATGCCCGGAACCCGGATTGGTAAAAACTGCCGCATCTTCCCCGGAGCAGTTATTGGTGCAGTCCCACAGGACTTGAAGTTTAAAGGTGAATACACCACTGTGGAGATTGGAGATAATACGACCATTAGGGAGTTTGTCACCATTAACAGAGGAACGGCTGCGAGAGGAAAAACAGTTGTGGGTAGCAACTGCTTGATTATGGCCTATGTACATATCGCGCATGATTGTCTTGTAGGGAGTAATGTGATTTTGGTGAACAGTACCCAATTGGCCGGAGAAGTGGTCGTTGACGACTGGGCAATTATTGGAGGAATGACTGCGATTCACCAGTTCTGTCATATTGGATCGCATGTAATGATCTCAGGAGGTTCGTTGGTTCGTAAAGATGTTCCACCATTTATCAAAGCAGGACGTGAACCACTTTCTTATGTTGGAATTAACTCAATTGGCTTAAGAAGACGAAGCTACAATAATGATAAAATCCGTGAGGTTCAGGAGATTTATCGCTACATCTACCAAAAAGGGTTGAATACGGCTCAGGCTGTCGAAATCATTGAGGCTGAGATGTCGGCAACTCCAGAGCGTGACGAAATCTTATTGTTTGTGAAAGACTCTAAACGAGGAATTATTCGGGGGTACTTCCCAGATTAATTCAATTAAGATATTGAAGAATGAACCCAGCTAGTTTAGCTGGGTTTTTTTATGTCTTTTTTGAATGTGGTAACTTGTATTTTCGAAGTTTGTTACGGTGTCAAAACGCCTCGCAATAGTTTAATTGAAGAACCGTTTTTCCTCAATGACTTGTGACCCTATCCTCTCTCTTCCGGTTTTCTGCCAGGAAGGCTGATCAACTTCAAGTTAAAAGGTCTGCCGTAAGCTTATTCAGATTCTTTGGCTATTGGATTCCATCCTTGTGCTTGCAGTGGGATTGCTGAGCCTGCCGCAGTAATGAGCTGGCTTCCGTCCGCTTCTGCAGTGATGTGTCCAATGACGGTAATATCTGGATCATTTTTGATTTTATCATGATCAGAAAGAGGAATCGTAAATAACAACTCATAATCTTCGCCGCCATTCAATGCTGCAACCAGCGGGTTGATGCTAAGCTCTTCTGCAAACTGCTTGGTTTGGAAATCCATCGGGATTTTTTCTTCATAAACCGCACAGCCAACCTTTGAGTTTTTACAAATATGCATGAGTTCAGACGAAAGCCCATCCGAAATATCAATCATGGAAGTCGGCTTTACATTAAGCTGTTTGAGTGCTTGCATAATGTCTCCACGCGCTTCAGGCTTGAGCTGACGTTCTAAGATATAGTCGTACCCTTCCAGTTTGGGCTGTTCTTTCGGGTTTACTTTGAATACTGCATTTTCGCGCTCAAGAAGCTGCAAGCCCATGTAGGCACCTCCCAAGTCACCGGAAACACAAATTAAATCATTTGGCTGTGCTCCACTTCGGTATACTAAATCTTCTTTGGGGGCTTCGCCAATAGCGGTAACGCTGATGGTTAATCCAGTCATTGAACTGGTGGTGTCACCACCAATAAGGTCAACGCCATACTGTTCACATGCCAAATGAATTCCTTCATACAACTCATCGATGGCTTCGACTGAAAACTTGCTGGAAACAGCAATGGAAACAGTGATTTGACGAGGCTGTGCATTCATGGCAAAAACATCTGATAAGTTGACCACAACAGCTTTATAGCCCAGATGTTTCAAAGGAACATACATCAGGTTGAAGTGAATTCCTTCAGTGAGCATGTCGGTGGTGACAACTACATGGTTTTTGTCAAAATTCAGGACCGCAGCATCATCCCCAACTCCTTTAACGGTACTTTCGTGTTGAAGTCTAATTTGTTGGGTTAGCCGATCAATAAGACCAAATTCTCCCAATGTTGATAGCGCTGTTTGTTTTTTTGTATTATCCATGTTTTAAATATCAGACCTTAAGGTGTGTTTTAATTGTTTTCGGCTGCAAAAATAGCTTAACTTCCTTATCTTTGCAATTATTTTTAAACAGTCTATTTTAAAGTTTGTTATAACAAGCGGTAAAAGAAACGATATAAAAGAGGGATATGGAAGAACAAGATAAAATTTTACATGAGGTAACCTCGCAAGAATATAAATTTGGCTTTGTCTCTGATTATGAGATGGACACCATACCCAAAGGGCTGAGCGAAGATGTTATTCGGATGATCTCGGCTAAGAAGAATGAGCCGGAGTTCATGCTGGAATTTCGATTGGAAGCCTACCGCAAGTGGTTGAAGATGCCTATGCCTGACTGGGCGTATCTGAAAATACCTCCTATTGATTTTCAGGATATCATTTACTATGCAGCGCCCAAGAAGAAGCCTCAGTACGAGAGTTTAGATGAAGTCGATCCAGAGTTGATCGAAACCTTCAATAAGTTGGGAATTCCCTTGGAAGAACAGAAAGTTCTGGCTGGGGTGGCTGTTGATGCAGTAATCGATAGTGTATCAGTAAAAACAACATTTAAAGAGACTTTGGCTGAAAAAGGCATCATCTTTTGTGCTTTCAGCGAAGCCGTTCAGGAACATCCTGATTTGGTGAAAAAATACTTGGGATCAGCAGTCCCGACTTCAGATAATTTCTTTGCTGCTTTGAACTCGGCTGTTTTTTCTGACGGATCATTCTGCTACATTCCCAAAGGGGTGCGCTGTCCGATGGAGCTGTCAACCTATTTTCGGATTAATGCTGCGGGAACAGGCCAGTTTGAGCGAACGTTAATTGTCGCCGAAGATGACAGTTATGTGAGCTATTTGGAGGGCTGTACAGCACCAATGCGTGACGAAAATCAATTGCATGCTGCGATTGTTGAAATCATTGCACTTGATCGTGCAGAGGTGAAATACTCGACCGTTCAGAACTGGTATCCGGGGAACAAAGAAGGAAAAGGCGGGGTGTACAATTTTGTGACCAAGCGTGGTATTTGCCGCGGAGAGTCATCCAAAATTAGTTGGACCCAAGTTGAAACCGGCTCGGCCATCACCTGGAAATACCCAAGTTGTATTTTGATGGGCGACAATTCTGTTGGTGAATTCAACTCGGTAGCAGTGACCAATAATTACCAGCAGGCAGACACCGGAACGAAAATGATTCATATCGGAAAGAATACCAAGAGCACGATTATCTCGAAAGGTATTTCAGCCGGAAAAAGTGATAACTCTTATCGTGGATTGGTCAAGGTTCTGCCGGGAGCTGTTAATTCACGCAACTTTTCACAGTGTGATTCCTTGTTGTTAGGATCAACCTGTGGAGCACATACTTTCCCTTACATTGAAGTGGGTAATAAATCGTCGGTGGTTGAGCACGAAGCAACAACTTCCAAAATTGGAGAAGATCAAATCTTCTATTGTAACCAGCGAGGAATTTCGACAGAGGATGCTATTGGAATGATTGTTAATGGTTATGCCAAGGAAGTGTTGAATAAATTGCCGATGGAGTTTGCTGTTGAAGCACAGAAATTGCTTCAAATAAGCTTGGAAGGAAGTGTTGGATAATTTTGATTTTTAAATTAATTCCTGAGTTTGTGCCGTTGCAGGAGTTCGAGCTCAGAACTTGAAACTACAAATAACATGCTTACAATAAAGAATTTAAGAGTTGCAGTTGAAGGAAAAGAAATCCTGAAAGGAATCAACCTTGAAATTAAAGCTGGCGAAGTACACGCCATTATGGGACCAAACGGTTCAGGGAAAAGTACACTTGGAAATGTATTAGCAGGAAAAGAAGAATACGAAATACTGGAAGGTGAAGTATTGTACGAAGGACAAGATTTGCTGGATCTTTCGGCAGAAGATCGTTCACGCATGGGCTTGTTTTTAGGGTTTCAGTATCCAGTAGAAATTCCAGGAGTACCCATGGTCAACTTCATCAAAACTTCAGTGAATGAGCATCGGAAGTTTAAAGGTTTGGAACCCCTAACTGCTGGCGAGTTTCTGAAGTTGATGCGCGAAAAGAAAGAGTTGGTTCATTTGGATTCGCAATTAACAAACCGTTCTGTAAATGAAGGTTTTTCGGGTGGTGAAAAGAAGAAAAATGAGATTTTCCAGATGGCGATGTTGGAACCCAAATTGGCAATTTTGGATGAAACCGATTCAGGACTGGATATCGATGCCTTGAGAGTTGTTTCAGAAGGTGTAAATGCCTTGAAAAATCCAGAACGTTCAGCGATCGTAATTACGCACTACCAACGTTTGTTGGAATATATTGTCCCTGATTTTGTTCATGTGTTGTACCAAGGACGAATTGTAAAATCGGCCGGTAAAGAGTTGGCTTTGGAGTTGGAAGAAAAAGGATACGACTGGCTAAAAAAATAGATGGAATGACAATGACAGCGAATAAAATCGCGCTCAGCGAAAGATATACCGCACTGTTTCATGCAAACCGGGCTCGGTTGGATGAGGGATCATCGAACTTGATTAACCGGATGCGCGACATTGCGATCAAACGTTTTGAAAAGGTCGGAATTCCCGGTTTTAAAAACGAAGACTATAAGTACACGAATCTAGAACGGGTCTTTGATCAAGATTATCGACACATTCTTGAATACGAAAAGGTAGACATTGATTTGAATGAAGCTTTTCGTTGTGATGTGCCTCAGTTGGATACCCATGTAGTTTTGTTGGTGAATGGATGGTATTACGCCAAAAATCAGCCTTTGCAAAATTTGCCTAAAGGTGTTGTCGTTGGCAGTTTACAAGAAGTGGCTAACGAGCAGCCTGAACTAGTGCAGGATTACCTGAACCGACAAGCTGGTTTGTCTGAAGATCCGATTGTTGCCTTAAATACAGCCTTAGCAAAAGATGGCTTTTTCTTATATGTTCCCGATCATGTGGTGCTGGAAAAGCCAATTCAGGTGATTAACCTGATGCGTGCAGAAGATGCCGTTTTCGCTACGCAGCGTAACTTAATTGTTGTTGGCAAAAATAGCCAGGCTAAAGTCATTTTCTGCGATCATACGCTCAGTGCTCGTGATTTCTTAACGAACAATGTGACCGAGGTGTTTGTAGGAGAGGATGCTGTTGCAGATGTGTATACCGTTCAGAACCAGGACAACCAAGCCAATTCAATTAACTCATCGTTTTTTAAACAAGGAGCTAATTCAAATTTACTGACCAGTGTAGCAACGCTGCATGGTGGTCTGATTCGGAATAACCTGAAGGTTGAATTTGCCGGAGAACATGCCGAAGCCAATGTGTATGGCATGTCATTCACCGACAAAAAGCAACATGTTGATAATTTCACCAATATTGAGCATGCTTATCCAAACTGCTTGAGTAACCAAGTGTACAAAAATGTGTTGGATGAGGATTCAGTTGGCGCTTTTACCGGGCGAATTCATGTGGTTCGCGATGCACAGAAAACCAATGCTTTTCAGCGGAATAACAATGTTTTGTTGACCGATTCGGCAAAGATGAATACCAAGCCTCAGTTGATTATTGATGCTGATGATGTAAAATGTAGCCACGGTGCAACGGTAGGACAGATTGATGAAGAAGCTTTGTTTTATCTGCGTGCGCGTGGAATTGGAGAATCAGATGCACGAATGATGCTGATGAATGCTTTTGCTCATGAAGTGGTGCAGAACATCCGGGTGGAACCTTTGCGAGACCGTATTGATGAGTTGGTCGAGAAAAGACTTCGAGGGGAGTTAGCTCGCTGCCATTCATGCGATATGAGTTAATCGTTTTAAAAGATAAAAAGAGCTTCCAGGTTGGGAGCTCTTGTTCGTTTTAGCTGTTTTCTGTATTGCTTAAGCCTTCTGGTTTGTTCAAAAACATTAATTTTGTGCGACTGTTTTAGTCATGTTGGGCAACCACTACTGGAAGGCTCAATTTCATCTTAACTTCGAAATATTATGACCCTCGATATTGACCAGATACGAAAAGATTTCCCTATTCTCGACCAACAGGTTTACAACAAGCCATTGATTTATTTGGACAGTGCTGCTTCCTCGCAAAAGCCGTTGGCGGTTTTAAAGAAGGAGGAACAGCTGCATTTAGAGTACTATGGGAATATTCATCGTGGGGCGCATTACCTGGCCGATCAGGCAACCAATGATTTCGAGGCCGTTCGGGATAAGGTGGCTGGTTTTATTCATGCCGGAAGTCGGGAAGAAATTATTTTCACCAAGGGAACAACTGAGAGTATCAACTTGGTTGCTTTTTCTTTTGGCGAAGCTTTTATTCAAGCAGGTGACGAAATCATTGTGTCAGAAATGGAACATCATGCCAATATTGTTCCTTGGCAAATGATGGTTGAACGCAAAGGTGCTCGTATCGTTAAGTTGCCTTTTGCTGATGATGGCCGGCTGGAAGTTGAGAAGTTGGATGAACTGATTAATGCAAAAACGAAGCTGATTGCCGTTGCTCATGTGTCCAATACCTTGGGGACCATTAACCCGGTGAAAGAGATTATTACAAAAGCTCATGCTCAAGGCGTGAAAGTAATGGTTGATGGAGCTCAGGCGGTAAAACACATTCCGGTTGATGTGCAGGAGCTGGATGCTGATTTCTATGTTTTCTCAGCACATAAAATGTATGGCCCCAATGGCGTTGGTGTTTTGTACGGAAGGAAAGCGCTATTGGAACAGATGCCACCCTACCAGGGAGGCGGGGAGATGATTTCGGAGGTGACCTTTGAAAAGACCAGCTTCAACGAATTGCCCTATAAGTTTGAAGCCGGAACCCCTCACATAACCGGAGTTATTGCATTTGGTGTAGCCATCGACTACTTGTTGCAATTGGGCGTTGCTGAAGTTGCGAGCTATGAAAATCAATTGTTGGAATACGCTACACAAAAGATGGAGCAAATCGAAGGAATGCGGATCTTCGGAACCCAGAAAGCAAAGTCAGGGGTAATTACCTTTAATATTGATGGAATTCACCCGTTCGACTTGGGGACTATGCTTGATAAAATGGGCATTGCTGTTCGTACTGGCCGGCTTTGTGCCGATCCGGTTATGGATCATTATCAACAAGCAGCAACCATCCGAATTTCATTTGCCGTTTACAACACATTTGACGAAATCGACCGTTTTATCGAGGCCTTGGAGAGATTAAGCGTGATGCTGGGGTAAGAGTTGATTTTTGGAATTGCTGTTATTTCAAGGAGAAGATAGATGCATAAATAGTTTTCCAACTGGCATACTTCAAAGTACGGCATGATTCTTTGGTAGTCTATTAAAATGGAAGAGATCATTTGAATGAACAGGTTCGCCTCGATTCAATGAGCATGGGACTTAATTTAGATTTCGACCTATTCAAGTTTGGAGTTTTATTTTTACTTTGCAACTATTCTTTTAAAGAAGTTTATTTATGTTCGTAAATATTCAACTTCCAAATAGAATATGTATCGCTTACACTAAGAAAATGAAGTTAGTTACTACTGAACTCAAAAACAAAAAAGCGCTCATCGCTATACTGATTGGTACTTTCACCGCTTTGTTCACTTTTCCCGAAAACGACTGGACTTTTTCTATTGGTATTGATTATTCTTTGAAATGGGCATTTAATTGGTTGTTTCTAAATGATCTTTCATTAGGTGAGATTATTATTTTCCCGCATGGACCATTGGCTTTTTTAACATATCCAACACAGGAAAATATTGTTTTGGCTATGTCGGTTCTGATGATTGCAAAGGTACTTTTGGCAGTTAACATTATCTATTTGACGGAAAAAGAAGGATGGAGCTATTGGCTCGTTGCATTTCTGTTGACTTATGTTATCTCAATGATTGCGGGAATGCATCAACTTATACTAGCTAATGTTGTCCTTTTGTATTGTAATTATTTTATTTATAAAAGAAATGGGATCAAAGTATTTGCTTTTGTTATTACTGCTTTTGCTTTTTATATCAAATCATATTTGGCTATTCTTACGGGATTAATTTGTGCTTCATTTGTATTTTATAGCTTTGTTTTCTGCCACCGAAAACTGAAAACACTGTTGCAGGATATCGGTTCAATTGTCGGGGCTCTGCTGATTTTGTGGTTGATCATATTTGGAAATCTCTCCGGTTTTTCCCGATATGTAGCTGGAATGTTTCATTTGGCTCAGGATAATTCCTCTGCTGCCTCTTATTATCCACAGAATAATTGGCTGCAACTAGGCATTTTTCTAGTAGCTTCGATAGCATTGTTTTTTATTATCAATCGAACGCGAAGATCATTTTTTTTCTCATTTTTAGTTTTGTTAAGCTTTTTTGCTGCCTGGAAACATGGATTGGCAAGGGAAGATTTTTATCATTTCAGAGGTTTTCTTGTTTATGTGTTTATTGTGTTTTCAATATTCGTTGTTTTTAATCGAAAACACACGTTTTTGAATTTAATTGTGGGAGCTGTTGCGGTGATTATGTTATTTCTAAACATAAGAAATACCGTAAACTATAATGAAAAACTGTATCGTTGGAGTTGGGGGCAGCCAACTAACTTTGTTGAGTTTGTCTTGCATTTTTCTGATTTAAAAGAGAAGTCACTAGAGGTCACTGATGAAAATATCTCTTCAAAAAAACTTCCTCAGGCTATTCATGATTCGATTAAAGGGGCAACAGTTGATATCTATCCATGGGAATATTCTATTATTCCTGCAAATGACTTGGAATTGAATTGGATTCCACGACCTGTCATTCAAAGTTATGCCAGTTATACCCATTGGTTGGACCAACAGAATTTTAAACATTTTGGATCACCCCAAGCTCCTGAATATATTATATGGGAGTTGGATAAAATTTCGACGGATATTAATGGTGGGAGTTTCAATAGTATCGATAACCGGTATTTGTTGAATGATGAGCCGCAAACCATACTGCAAATTTTAAAATCTTACGATCATTTTTACAAAGATCAGCAATTTCTGATACTGAAAAGACGGGATGTACCCATTGGTTCCCGGAGCTTAACGCTTGAGGAAAATACAACAACATGGGGAGAATGGATATCGGTCCCCAAGGGGGACTCTGGTTTGCTGAGAGTGAAAATGGATTTCAAAAAGCATTGGAAGCAACGGTTGAAAAGCTTCTTTTACAAAGATGAACAGTTCTGGATTTACCTGAAATTGAACAGCGGTTTGGTCCATAAATATCGGATTGTTCCCAAAAATGCATCGGATGGAATATGGATTGCACCCTACTTTTTTAAGATTGATCAAGCACCAGAGGTAAAACAGATCATGTTTAAATGTTCGAACCAAGAGATCATCTCCCAAAATATAAATCTAAAATGGGAACAGACTCAATTTGGGAATAATCCCGGTTATGTCTTAAATTTTTTTAATAAGATGGGGTTTCAAAACGATTCCATGATCTTTACTTCTATGAATCAACTCGAAGTCAATGTTTTAGATCATTGGAGCTCTGTAAGTGAATCGAATTTGACTGTTGATAAATACTCAGGTCAAAAGGCATGTGTTCTACGCCCAAATTCATTTTCCACGACATTTTCTTATTCACTTGATCAACTTCCATTTGGGCAGTGGCAAATTGGCATTGACTGTTGGGTGAAATCATCAGATTACGATTATTCCAATCAAGTTATTTTGGTCCTTGAAATTAACGATGAAGATGGCCGTGTTTTGTGGGAGGGGCAAGCGGTTGATGGACAGCTACTGGATGGAACGCGTTGGAATAATATTAGCAATTTTGTCTCTTATGTGCACGATAAAGCTAACTGTATGTTGAAAGGGTACCTCTGGAACTCTGGTGATAACGAAGTTATTGTTGATGATCTTCGGTTTTCAATTTGTATTCCATAAAAAGGCGGTTACTATGTTGAGGTTTTTACTTTTTTAACGAATTTTTTTCTTGTACTGAAATCTTTTGTCAAGTTGATGAAGCCGTAGTTTCATCAACTTGATTGTTCGGTGGGCAATTCAGCAGTAGCAGAAGTGATACCCAAAAGCTGGAAAGAGGACCCCGTCAGTCTGGTAAATGTTATCGGCATGAAAAATAACCTATTAGATCAGATTGTCTCTTTTTGTAAATCATTTGTATGGCTAGCATTATACGCATATTGCACTGGCCGGCTTTGTGCTGATCCGGTTATGGATCATTACCAACAAGGAGCAACCATCCGAATCTCATTTGCTGTTTACAACACATTTGACGAGATCGACCGCTTTATCGAGGCCTTGAATAAGCTCGTTGGCATGTTGCGGTAGGACTATTTTTTATAAATCCCGAAAATGAAGTTAGGGTGATGTGTTGTTTGGAGGTATTCATCTTCCTTTTCAAAAAGGTCTTGTAAGATTTGTTTACTTTCTTGATTGTTTGAGTTGACAAAATGATGGGCTATGTCTTTTAATACCATCATCAAAAGATCACCTCCTATTTTCTTTTCTTCAATTACTTTGAAGTGTTTGTGAATAACTGGTAAAATTGTTTCAGATTCAACAGCCTCTGAGGGATCTGAGATAATCATTCGGAGTACTCCGGGAGCATATATCTTTTGCTTTGTTAGTTTCGTTAAATAGCGTTTTCTGTAAGGTTTAGGAATTGTTGTTAGTAATTTGTTCATTTGGAAAAGTTCATGCTTTGTGAATTGAAGTCTGTTTTTTCCAACAAACTCATTTAAAACAAGTATTCCGTCCCTCTTTAGGCTTGTTTTAACTCTCAGAGCGATTTCCTCTATCTTTTGAAAATGGTGTAAGGCTGAGTGGAATAAAATTACATCATAAAAATTGTCCTCCATTTTGAAATCATAGAAATCAGCTTGCTCAAAACTTACATTTGTCAATTGCATTTTACTAACCTTTTGTTGAGCTTCCTGTATGAGGTCTGGTGAAAGGTCAATACCTGTAACATTCTTAAAGAAGCCACTTTTTGATAGAGTTATTTCTCTGTTTCCGCTTCCGCAGGCAACAGATAAGAGTTGTAAATCTCTTTTGTTTTTCAGGTGGCATTCTATCAGGTGTTTATCAAACGTTTTATGAGTGTCTCCCGAGATTTTTCTATTTTCACGTTTCTTAACCTCTGGAATAATCCACCAATTTGCTCCCTGTCTCTTCTGTGAACTAAATGTACTTTGAGTTCTCTTTTTTGAATTGAAAGATATTTTCTTGAAGAAAAAAGCTCCACCTTTTTGTTTGGCTTTTGTGAATAATTCCCAAAAATCACCGTTGTTAAGTATGTTCATATTTCTGGTAATATGCTGATTTCACTATATATCAAATGTAATTATTTTTTTTGCCATAAGGTTGTTTGCATAAGAATTACTACATAATAAAAGCCGTTGCGAGCTAATGTAACTAACTCATCTATTTTTTTAGAAAGTGTTTCAGTACGAGTAAGCTATTCATTGAATACGGTTAATTTTATGATTTGCATAAGTATTTATTCGGTTAGTAGGTCCGTGCAATCATTAAATTTAGTTAAATAATAAAGTGGGCAGACCATCTGAAAAAGGCTTATCGCAAACTAATATTAACTTTGTATGTCTTATTTAATAGTTCGTTAGATATTATATTTACCTGTTTTTGTTGTACTAAATCTGGGTGGAAATTCGTTCAATCGTTTGGATTAAGGATAACAGCTATCTGACAGTCTGAAATCTGAAAATCTAATGATCTGTCATATTTGAAGGTTTAATTTTAGTTAGTCAGGAAACAAATATTTTTAACATGAGACAATTTAAAATTTTCGGAGTCCTGTTTTTAAGCGGGGCTATTTTATTGGCCGGATGTTCAAGCGGCCAGTGGGCCACAACGAATAACCAAACGAAAGGTGGCGTGTTAGGCGGTACCGGAGGTGCATTGCTTGGTGCTGGAATTGGCGCTTTGGCAGGCAAAGGTAAAGGTGCGGCCATTGGTGCCGCAGTTGGTGGTGCTGTTGGTGCAGGAGCCGGTGTGCTGATTGGAAAGAAGATGGATAAGCAGCAAGCTGAACTGGAGCAAATTGAAGGTGCACAGGTTGAGACAGTAACTGATATGAATGATTTGCAGGCGATTAAAGTAACTTTTGACAGTGGAATTCTTTTTGATACGGGAAAAAGTAACTTGAGTGCTGTTTCAAAATCATCTTTAATGAAATTTTCGGAGTCGCTAAGAAGCAACCCAGAAACTGATGTTACGATTTATGGACACACGGACAATACCGGATCACGCGAAGTAAATATTCGGGTGTCGAATGCTCGTGCCGAATCAGTTGCAAAGTATTTGATTGAGAATGGTGTTCCGGGAGGTCGTTTAACAACCGAAGGGAAAGCTTACGACGAGCCTGTTGCGGATAACTCAACAGCTGTAGGACGTGCTCAAAACCGACGGGTTGAGATCTACATTACAGCGAATGAACAAATGATTCAACAAGCAGAAGATGGTTCTTTGAACTAAAAAGATAGGTGTTGACAGGTAGCGGATTATTTCTAGCGTATAGATTTAGTCCGCTATTTTTTTGTTCCCACGTGAAACACAAAAACAGGAACCCATACTAAGATGAATTCCTGTTTTCTCCTTCTCCCTTTTCTCATTTAATGGGCTCTGTCTCTTATTCTCTTTCAGTCTTTCTATCCACTGTGCCCTGAGCTTTTTTCCCTTCTTCACAAATATTTATCGCTGGTTTTTTAATTGTTACTTGTTACCGACTGAATGACAGAAACGAGCTGGTCTGCTTGCATCACGCCACTTCCTGTCCATTTGGGATGACCGTTTTGAAAAACCTTCAATGTTGGCACTCCTCGAATTTGAAAAGTTTGAGCAATCTCTGGGTTTTTGTCGACATCAATTTTTAGAATGCGGACCTGATCTCCCAGTTGGCTTTTCACTTGTTGTAAGATTGGAGCCATCATTTTACATGGAGCACACCAAGTGGCAAAAAAGTCGACCACCACAGGAGTGTCACCTTGAATAATCTGATTAAACTTTTCCATGATCTTCTTTGGGTTGCTTTTTCTTTTTTAGGTCGCTAAACAAATAGCCCATTAATGCACCATACAAGGTGCTGGTGTGCCAGTTTGATTGAATGGGGCAGGTTCCGGACGTGCAGCCAATGTAATACCAGTAAAGGTATCCAGCTAAGGCTCCAAGTCCGATTCCTAAAATCCGCCATTTATGTTTCTGCAAAAATTGTCTCATTGTTTCGGCTTTAATTGTGACAACAAAGAAATGAGATAAAAATGAGATGCTAAGTGACCCGAGTCACTTAGGGCATTGAAGCAGGCTTTGTTTCTAAAAAAGGGTTACTGACTTTGCTGAATGAGCGGTGAGAAGTCGATTCGGTTTCGGCTCAGATGCACCAGCCCTTTTTGTTCCATTTTTTTCAACAAGCGGGAAATCACTTCTCGTGAGGTATTTAGTTGATAGGCAATATCCTGATGTTTGCCGTGAAATTGTTTTTCTCCAGTGACTTCAAAGCGAGAGTAGAAAAAACGTTCGAGACGTTTATCCAGATCCATGAAAGCAATGGCATCAATGGTATCGAGTAGTTCGTCAAATCGTTTGCGGTAGGCATACATCATGTACGATTTCCAGTTGGGGTAGGTGACCATCCATTGATCCAGATAGCTTACGGGAATGCGTATGATTAGACTATCCTGTTCTGCAATTGCCGTAATATTACTTTGTTGCTGGCCCATGCAACAGGTGAGTGCCATGCTGCAAACTTCGCCTGGATTGAGATAGTACAACAACAGTTCACGGGCTTCATCATCATGCCGAATGACGCGTAAACTTCCTTCAAGGATTAGCGGAAAGGATTTGATGAATTGTCCTTCACGAAGGATTTCTTCTCCGGCTTGAAGCTGGAGAGGCGTACCGCATTGCTCAATTTCCTTTAGCAGTTCGTCCTCAAAAAAGGGGAAGCGTTTATTTAAATATGTTTTGATGTCGGACATGGTCCGGTAAAGGTAGCAAGAAGAAAAGAAAAAACGCCTGAGAGATGCTATCGTTCTCTCAGGCGTTTTTAGTGAAGCTTAATAATTGGTGGCTTCAATTTCGAAGTATTCTTGAGAATGCTCGCAAGAAGGGCATTTTTTAGGTGGACGTTGCGATTCGTGCAACAATCCGCACACACGACACTTCCAGATTACTTTGCCTTCGCGCTCAAATACACGACCTTCTTCCAGGTTTTGGTAAAGCTTGCGGTAGCGCTCTTCGTGGTGTTTTTCAATTTTAGCAATGGTTTTAAAAACAACGGCAATTTGCTTGAAGCCTTCTTCTTCAGCAATACGGGCAAACTCAGGATAAAGATCTGTCCATTCTTCGTTTTCGCCGTCAGCAGCAGCTTTCAGGTTCTCCAAGGTTGATCCGATAACACCTGCAGGGTAACTGGCTGTAATTTCAACCATTCCTCCTTCTAAGAAACGAAAAAAGCGCTTGGCATGTGCTTGCTCGTTCAAAGCCGTTTCTTCAAAAATAGCGGCAATTTGGTGCAAACCTTCTTTTTTGGCTTGCTTGGCAAAAAACTCGTAACGGTTTTTAGCTTGCGATTCACCTGCAAAGGCTTTTAGCAGGTTCTTTTCTGTTTGTGTTCCAACTATTGAATTCATGCTAATTTGTTTAAAGAATTAGTGTTGTTGATTTTTTTTGAAAAAGTTGAAGATAATTAAAAGCTATTGAACAGCCAGAAACAGTTGGATATTTAGAATGATTCAAAAAAGCCGGTGAGATGGGGCTGTTGGGGGAGAGTCTGAGTTCTCTTTTTTATCTCGTTTTCCTGTTTCTCACTTCTGGTTTCCAAAAGCCTATGCAAAAAGTATTGGGCGTTTCGTGAAAAAATTACGACATTTGCATCCTTAAAACCTAAGATTCATGACCATAGAAGAAATACAACAAGAGATTATTGATGAATTCTCGATTTATGAGGACTGGATGGATAAATACAGCTACCTGATTGAGTTGGGGAATGATTTGAAAGATTTGGATACCAAGCAAAAAAATGACCAGCATCTGATTAAAGGATGTCAGTCGCGCGTGTGGTTGGTACCTGAGTTTAAAGATGGGAAAATTTATTTTAAAGGAGAGAGTGATGCTGTTATAGTGAAAGGGTTGGTTGCCTTGTTGTTGCGTGTGGTTTCGGGACGAACTCCGGAAGAAATCATGAACACTGATCTACATTTTGTTGATGCGATTGGGTTGAAGCAACATTTGTCGCCAACACGTTCCAACGGACTGGTTGCCATGATCAAACAAATTAAGTTATATGCTGTTGCTTATAACAGAATTTCAAGTTAAAGCGGAGAAGCTATGGACTCAAGAATAGATCTGATTATAGATAATCTGAAAGAAGTTTATGACCCGGAGATTCCGGTAAACATATACGATTTAGGCCTGATTTATAACATCGATGTGGATGAAAATAATAAGGCCAGTGTTATTATGACCCTGACGGCACCTGGATGCCCGGTAGCTGATATGTTGGTGGAAGATACTCGCCAGGCAGCCCTATCCGTAGAAGGTGTCGAAGATGCTCATGTGGAGCTGACTTTTGAACCACCATGGGATAAGTCGATGATGAGTGAAGAAGCCCGCCTGGAGCTGGGATTCTTTTAAGATATAGAAGGATAACTAGAAGAATGCCCGGTTTGTTGCCGGGTATTTTTGTTTAGACTCTGTTGAATCAGTTTGATTTATGACAAGGACAAAATCGGAAAAAATAAAAGCAAAAGCACTCGAGTTAGGTTTCCTGAGTTGCGGGATTTCTGAAGCCGACTTTTTAAGTGATGAAAAGGACGCGCTACAGAAGTGGTTGCAACAAGGAATGCATGGCGAGATGAGTTATATGGAGCGTAACCAGGAAATGCGTCTTGATCCGCGATTGATTTTTGAGGGCGCCCGTTCTGTTATTTCCGTTCTGCTAAACTACTACCCCAAAAAGGAACAGCAAGATGCTGAAGCACCGGTTTTGTCGAAGTATGCCTACGGAAAAGATTATCATTTTGTGCTGAAGGAAAAGCTGAATCTGCTGTTGAAATATATACAGGAAGAAATAGCTCCCTGTAACGGACGGCCTTTTGTTGATTCGGCTCCCGTGTTGGATAAAGCCTGGGCAGCTAAAGCCGGTTTGGGATGGATTGGGAAGCATTCAAATTTGATCTCCGTTGAGCATGGGAGTTTCTTTTTTATTGGAGAGCTGATTGTTGATCTGCCGCTGGAACCTGATCAAAAAACGGTAAGGGATCACTGTGGAACATGTACGCGTTGTATCGATGCTTGCCCTACACAGGCCATTGTTGCTCCCGGAGTTGTTGATGCACGTCGGTGTATTTCTTATCAAACCATTGAGCTGCGAGGGGAGTTGGATGACAAGCTGAAAGACCAGTTTAAGAACCGGGTGTTTGGCTGTGATATTTGCCAGGATGTGTGTCCCTGGAATTTAAAGTCGGAACCGCATCAAGAACCCGATTTTGAGCCTCATCCCCAATTGCTTGAGCTCACCCGGAAAGAGTGGATGGAGATGGATCATGCTTTATTCAATGAGCTGTTTCGGAAGTCGGCTGTTAAACGTACAAAGTACGACGGGCTGAAGCGAAACCTGCGTTTTCTGGATGATCAGTAGCAACTTGTAAGCTGCATAGAAGATACCAAGGAATAGATCAACAGCAGGCGAAAGGTTTGATTTCGGCCTGCTGTTTTTTTTATAAAGACTTCGCTTTTTTAATCGTAAGATAACCCATGCCCAAATGGGAACAGTGGATTTTTTGAATCATAGGGTAAATCTTCTTT
Organism: Sunxiuqinia elliptica; assembly: GCF_900113005.1. Lineage (GTDB taxonomy): Bacteria > Bacteroidota > Bacteroidia > Bacteroidales > Prolixibacteraceae > Sunxiuqinia > Sunxiuqinia elliptica. The sequence goes on along the minus strand of NZ_FONW01000012.1, from coordinate 55,348 downwards.
TTGAGCTTCCACAGCCTTCATCGACGAGGGAAGTTCGAATGGTAGTTTTCCATGAGGCTTGAAATCTCCGAAAATAACATCTAAAACGGCATCGTCGTAAGCTCCAAAATCAACCAGCAGTCCTTGGCTTTGGTAGGCAATTTCAGGAATGACAGCCGGACGATCCATGTACATGCAAACAATGGTTGGTTTGTGAAGCATGATGTTTAGAATGTGCGAGAGTTCGGACGCTTGAAAATCGAGCCGTCCCTGATGAAAGAGGCTTTCAATAAAATCGCCGCTACGTGGTTCAAAGGGAGTACTTAGCCGGAGTATGGCAACATCAGCATCCGCTAAACTATCAACGACGGTGGCGTAATTTGATGCAATTTCCCTGTTAATGTTTTCGGTATAGATTTTTATTCCTTTACTAAGAGGAAGAACCTTGCGATCGTTAGTCAAAGCTTTGTTTTTTAGCAGAACAATGGCTTTTCGTTGAGCCAGCTTGCCTTTGGCTTCGAAGGCTGGTTGGTTGACTGTCTGAACAGCTTGCTCAACATCGACGTAAGGATCGTCGAATAAACCCAACTTGAATTTCGCACGAAGTAAACGACGAACTGATTCGTCAATTCGTGTTTCTGAAATTTCACCTTTCTGGACTAAGCGGACCAGTTGACGGGTGTGATTATTGCCCCCAAACTGATCAACGCCTGCATCAATTACTTTGGCGATGCGTTGTTCGATGGAAAGTTTTTCAACCCCCCAATTTTTGGCTTCAACAATCTCATAACCCAAAAAGGAAAAACCTTCAATAATGCCCCAGTCTGTGCAAACGATGCCATCGTATCCGTATTGCTTTCGGAGCAGATTGGTGATGATTTCCTTATTGAAACTCATGCCTACATTTTCGCCTGTTTGGTCAACGGCAACGCCATAGTAAGGCATCATCATGGCCGTGTTGGCTTTCAGGGCGGCTTCAAATGGGATGAGATGGTAGGCGAAGTTATCTCCCGGATAAATTTGGTTCTTACCATAGCTAAAATGGGCATCTTCACCATTCTCTTGGGGGCCACCTCCAGGCCAGTGCTTGGTCATGCAGGCAACGCTGGTCGTGCCTAATGAGTCTCCCTGAAAACCATGAATGTAAGCTGCTGTCATGGTGGCGGCCAATTGGGCATCTTCTCCAAAAGTTCCATTGATTCGGGCCCAGCGTGGTTCTGTTGCCAGATCGGCCATAGGGTGCAGAGCTGTGCGGATGCCTACTGCCCGGTACTCTTGACTGGCGATTTGTCCAAACTCAACGACCAGCGCCGAGTCGCGCGTGGCAGCAAGTCCGATAGGTTCTGGCCATTTCGACCAGTTGCCCCCAAGTAGGTCGGGACCAATAAAGTTAGAAATACCATGACGTGGGTCTGTACTGATGGTAATTGGAATCCCCAAGCGTGTTTCTTCTGCTAAATGCTGAAGCTTGTTGTGCCACGAGGCTAGCTCGTGTGTGGGAGGAACGGTAAACAGGTTAAAGTGGTTGAGCTTTTGATTGATCACTAAGTCATAAGTTGAGCTTGGACTCATCAAGCCGGGTTTAGCTTGAAGTTCTCCATCATCTTCAATACCAATAGGCGGGTGCCACATCAAACCTACTTTTTCTTCGAGGTTCATTTGTTGCATCAAATTATTGATGCGTACTTCAATTGGCTGGCGATGATCTTCGTACGGATCAAGTTCCCCGTTTTTATTCAGATCGCGAAATTGCAAGCCATCAACATGGAGAACCTGAGCTTCAAGCAGTTCTTTTTGAGCTTTATTATTGAGAACAGAATAATAAACATTGAAAATGATTACGGATACGAGAATAATTCCCAGTACAATTAGTAAAAAATAGACGAGTGTTTTGAATAGCTTTTTCATGGCTGAAAAGTTTGCTGTTTTGACATAAAAGATACTCGCTATTACGATTTTAACGAAATTTTGTCAGCTGTTCAATAATATGTTTTTGTTATTTATTCTCAATATGAAGATGTTGTGAATTAGTGTTTATTTCACATCTGAATCCTGTTATTCTATGAGGCAAATCCCTATCTTTAGGAAAAAGCAAGGACTATGAAACTACCTCAATTAATCAGGAACGATAGTGGGTTGGAGCCATTTGCTTCTGTTATTACGGAACGCATGAATATTGCCAGGCAGAAAGAAGCAGAGCTCCTTAAGAATGGCTCTTTGATTGATTTTGCCAGTGGACATCTTTGGTTTGGATTACATAAAGCAAACCAGGGATGGGTGATTCGGGATTGGGCTCCTAATGCAACTCGAATCTATATGGTTGGTGATTTCAATGATTGGCAGGAAACGGAAGACTATCGTTTAAGAGCATTGGGGAATGGAGATTGGGAACTGATTTTAGAGGAAGATAAATTACGCCATGGGCAGTTGTATGCTTTTAGCGTGTATTGGATTGGAGGAAATGGCAAGCGCATTCCGGCTTGGTGTAAACGAGTGGTTCAGGATGACCACACGAAGTTATTCAGTGCCCAGGTTTGGGATCATGAAAAGGATTTTGAATGGCAACATCCGGATTATATTCGGACGGATGAGGCACCATTGATTTATGAAAGCCATATTGGAATGGCCGGGGAAGAGGAGCGTGTCCATACTTACAACGAGTTTCGGGAGCATGTTTTGCCTCGCATCAAAGCCGCAGGTTACAACACGGTGCAGTTAATGGCCATTCCGGAGCATCCTTATTATGGAAGTTTTGGTTATCATGTGTCCAGCTTTTTCGCGCCTTCTTCGAGGTTTGGAACCCCAGAGGAGTTGAAACAGTTGATTGATGAAGCACATGGGATGGGCTTGTCAGTAATTATTGATTTGGTGCATTCGCATGCTGTTAAAAATGAGGAAGAAGGATTGGGAAAATACGATGGAACGCGTTTCCAGTTTTTCCATGACGGGCCAAGGGGAGAACACCCAGCTTGGGATTCTTTCTGTTTTAACTACGGCAAAGATGAGGTGCTTCACTTTTTGCTGTCGAATATTCGCTATTGGCTTGAAAATTTTAAGTTTGATGGTTTCCGTTTCGATGGGGTAACCAGCATGCTTTATTTTGACCATGGGCTAGGAAAAGCCTTTACGCAATATGCCGATTATTTTGATGGAGGTGTTGACCAAGAGGCCGTGAGTTATTTTTACCTGGCGAATAAACTCATTCATGAGTTGAAGCCCAAAGCGCTGTCCATTGCTGAAGAGGTAAGTGGAATGCCTGGCTTGGCTACTCCAATTGATATGGGAGGATATGGATTTGACTACCGGATGGCGATGGGAGTTCCCGATTTTTGGATTAAGTTGATCAAAGAAGTCCCGGATGAGCATTGGGATATGGGACAGTTATTTTATGAGTTGACAGCCAAACGCCTGGACGAAAAAGTGGTGAGTTATGCCGAGTCACACGATCAGGCTTTGGTGGGCGACAAAACGTTGATATTCCGCCTGATGGATAAAGAAATGTACTTCAGCATGCGTAAAGATCAGCCCAATTTGATTGTTGACCGGGGAATGGCCTTACACAAAATGATGCGCTTGGCAACGGTAACAACAGCGGGAGGTGCTTACCTGAATTTTATGGGCAATGAGTTTGGACATCCGGAATGGATCGACTTTCCACGCGAAGGCAATGGCTGGTCTTATAAACATGCCCGAAGGCAATGGAATTTGGCTGATAACCCGGATTTACGTTACCACTGGCTGGGAGATTTTGACCGGGAAATGATGCAGTGGGTCAGGCAAAGTTGCTTGCTTGAGACTCCGGAAGTGGTTTGGCATTTCGATAATAAGGAAGATCAGATTTTGAGTTACTCACGCGGTGAGTTTTTGATGGTATTCAATTTTAACCCGACCAGGTCGTTTACCGATTATGGCATTCCTTTGGAATCTTCAAAGTACCGGATCCTGTTTCATACCGATGCTGGTTGCTTTGGAGGTCAAGACCGGGTTGACAAGCAAATGACTTATTACACCCGTCCTGCTGGAAGCTTGGGAAGTCAGCATTATTTGAATTTGTACTTGCCTGCACGCACAGGTTTAGTTTTAAAGAAACAAGCATTTAAACGAGTTCGCTAAATGAATCAATATTATACAGAAGTAGAATTACCGGAGTTGGAGTGGAAGATTGACCATCAGTCTAAGTTGATGATGGTGGGATCGTGTTTTGCGGAGAATATTGGAATCCGGATGCAAGAACTGAAATTTCAGGTTGACATGAATCCTTTTGGGATTGTTTACAATCCCTTGTCCGTATCGCGCAGCTTGAAGTTACTGATGGAAGGGAAGCAGTACACCGCGAATGATTTATTCGAGCATCAAGGAGTTTGGCACAGTTTTGATCATCATAGCCGTTTTTCATCGACCAATGCTGCCGAGGCGCTGGATCGCATGAATGAACAGCTGAAAACATCTGCTGAGCACTTGAAGAGTAGCGATTACCTGATTGTTTCGTTGGGGACATCGTGGGTGTATGAATGGAAGCCAACGGGACGAATCGTATCGAATTGCCATAAATTACCAGCTGCTGATTTTAAGCGATTTCGCTTAACGCCGGGTGAAATTGTTGATGAGTTAAAGGAGCTAATGACAGCCCTTTGGAAATTTAATCCAAAGTTAAAGATCCTGCTTACAGTCAGTCCGATACGTCACTGGAAAGATGGTGCTCATGGCAACCAACTCAGTAAAGCAGCACTATTGTTAGCCGTTGATCGGTTGGTCACCGGCTTTGGAACTGAGCAATGTGCCTATTTCCCTTCCTATGAAATTATGATGGACGAACTACGGGATTACCGTTTTTATACACCTGATATGGTGCATATTAGCAATCAGTCGATTGAGCATATTTGGCAGAAATTTGGGAGCTTGATGTTTGAATCTGAGACTCAACAGTTAATGAAACGGCTGAGTAAACTATCGAAAGCTGTGGGGCATCGACCCTTCAATAGAAATGCCGAAGCGTATGAAAAATTCCTGTTTTATAACTTAAAAGAGGTCGAAGATTTATTAAAAAAATTTCCTTTTCTTAATTTAAGTAAGGAAAAAGAACATTTTAAACGTGAATTGGATGGTTATCAGCACAGAGGGAAATAAATGATCCAATTTGTTTCTTTAAATTTGTAGAATACCCCTCAGCACTTTGCCTCCCGTTCTTTTGAAAAATAATAGTCAATAGTGAATAAGCCCAAAGTCAGGAACTATGAGCTACTTAAAATTTGATAAAAGTCGTTTAGTTAATCTCGAGTATTCATTGTATCGAGAAGTCCTTCGCTCCAATCGTGCAGGATCATACATTAGTAGTACGATTTCGGGATGCAATACCCGGAAATATCATGGGCTACTGGTTTGTCCTGTTGATACACTCGATAAGGACAAGCATGTGTTGCTGTCTTCTTTCGATGAAACCGTTGTGCAACGTGGTGCCGAATTTAATTTGGGGATTCATAAGTATGATAATGACTTTTATGAGCCCAAGGGACACAAGTATATTCGGGATTATGAAGTGGACCGAATCCCGAAAACGACATACCGGGTCGGAGGAGTGGTCTTAAGTAAGGAGCGGATTTTGGTGCAGAAGGAACAGCAGGTGTTGATTCGCTATACCTTGGAAGAAGCGCATTCGCCAACAGTGTTGCGTTTTAAGCCCTTTTTGGCTTTCCGCAGTGTTCACGAGTTGAGCAAAGCCAACATGTATGCCAATACAAAATACCAAAAGGTGCCCAACGGAATTAAAATGCGTTTATACGAAGGCTATCCGTTTTTGCATATGCAGTTTTCCAAGGCTGTGGAATTCATCCCAGTGCCCGATTGGTACAATAATATTGAATACCTGAAGGAAAAGAACAGAGGCTATGATTTTCGGGAAGACTTATTTGTACCCGGGTATTTTGAGCTGCCGATTAAGAAAGGCGAGAGTATTATTTTTTCCGCGTCAACGGAGGAAGCAAAAATTCCGTCGTTAAAAGGGAAGTTCACGCGCGAGCTGAACCAGCGTTTACCGCGGGATACTTTTATGAGCAATCTGCACAATGCGGCACAGCAATTTTTTGTCGAGCAAGGAAAGAAACAGGATTTGATTGCCGGCTTTCCATGGTACGGAGCTATGCCTCGGCAAACGTTTGTAGCTTTACCTGCTTTATCATTGGAGCTGGATCAGCCCGAGCGATTTGAACCCATTATTGATACTCAGCTAAAGCAACTTAAAAATGGTCTCTTTCCTTTGGTTGGAGAACAGAAAGATCCGGTTTATCATGCTGTTGATACGCCTTTGTGGTTCTTCTGGGCCTTGCAACAATATGCCGAGGAAACTAAAAACTGGAAGTATATCTGGGAAAAGTATGGGAAGGCGATGAAAGGAATTCTGACAGCTTTCAGAAACGGGACGGATTTCAATATAAAAATGAATGGGCATTGCCTGTTGGAAGGAGAAGCTGATAACTTGGCCTTAACTTGGATGAACTCCTATGTTGATGGGCAACCAGTGGTTAAAAGAGGAGGAATGCCTGTTGAGGTTAATGCCTTATGGTACAATGCTATTTGTTTTGCATTAGAATTGGCTGAAGCTTCAAATGATCAGGCCTTTGTAAAAGATTGGGAAGCCTGTCCGAAGCAAATTGCTGATGCGTTCGTTCAAATTTTCTGGAATGAGGAAAAAGGGTATTTGGCTGATTGCATTAAGGCTGGCGTGCCCGATTGGTCTATTCGCCCCAATATGGTGATTGCTGCTGCGATGGAGTACAGTCCTTTGGACCGCGAAAAACAAAAGCAGATACTCAGTGTGGCCAAACAGCAGTTGCTAACACCAAGAGGCTTACGAACCTTGTCACCCCAAAGTGCCGAATATGAAGGCTTGTGTGTGGGTAGTATTGCCGAACGGGAAAAAACACTGCATCAGGGAACGGTGTGGCCTTGGCTACTCATGTTTTTTGTTGAGGCCTATCTGAAGATACACAAACGTGGAGGAGTTCCTTTCATTAAGCGAATTGTTGAAGATTTTGAGGAGGAGATGACCGCTCACTGCATCGGAACAATTCCTGAAAACTATAATGGCAATCCGCCACACCAAGGAAAGGGCGCAATATCTCAGGCCTGGAGTGTTGCTGCTGTCATTAAAGCTTACAAGTTGATGATAAGCTATTCGGAATAAAACGATAGGTAGAAGCAGGCACAAGAGAACACGAATCGATAATACAACGAAGACAAAAGATTCTGAAATGCTGATCGCTTTTTGGTCTTGAGTCTTGGTTTTAATTTTTAGGCGCATGAAAGTATTAATGTTTGGTTGGGAGTTTCCTCCTCATATTTCCGGAGGCTTGGGAACGGCTTGTTATGGCTTGACAAGGGGCTTGGCAGCTTATAAGGATGTGGATGTCACTTTTGTGGTTCCAAAAGCACATGGTGACGAAGATCAATCAAGCATGAAATTGATTGGAGCCAATGATATTCCGATTACCCGGAAGCAGGTTCATTTTCGCGATCTTCAGAAGAAGATTGACTATTATGAGGTTGAGTCGGGCATGGTTCCCTACATGGATCCGGAGGAGTTTTGGAAACTCAGCAGTAAAAAGTACTCCAATTCCACTCGGTTTATTGAAACCAATGAGGAAGGGAAACTGCATTTTACCGGTAAGTATGGGAATGACCTGTTGTATGAAATTTATAAGTACTCGCTGGTGGCAGAGGTGATTGCCCGAGATCAGGAATTTGACCTGATTCATGCTCATGATTGGCTGGCCTATCCAGCGGGAATTGCTGCCAAAGAAATCAGTGGTAAACCCTTGGTTATTCATGTGCATGCGACGGATTTCGACCGCAGTGGAGGAAGTGTTAATCCTCAGGTTTTTGAGATTGAACAGCGGGGCATGCATGCGGCAGATAAAATTATTACCGTGAGCAATTTGACCCGGCGCATTGTTATTGAAAAGTACGGGATTGATCCGGCTAAAGTAACGACTGTTTACAATGCAGTGGAACCGGTTAGCAAAGAAGAAAAAGCCCGCTTGAAAAAAGGGGTAAACGATAAGATAGTGACCTTTTTGGGGCGGATTACGATGCAAAAAGGACCGGAATATTTTGTGGAAGCAGCAAGCCTTGTTTTAAAGAAAATGAGCAATGTTCGTTTTGTGATGGCTGGAAGTGGTGATATGATGAACAATATGGTGAAACGTGCTGCCGAGCTTAAAATAGCTGATTCGTTTCATTTTACCGGTTTCTTAAAAGGAGATGATGTGTTTGATATGTTTCGGATGAGTGATGTTTTTGTGATGCCTTCCGTGTCAGAACCCTTTGGAATTGTTCCCTTGGAGGCCATGCAAACCAACGTTCCGGTGATTATATCCAACCAGTCCGGAGTCTCTGAGATTTTGAAATATGCGGTGAAAACCGACTATTGGGATACGCATGCAATGGCTGATGCCATATACGGATTACTTAATTATCCGGGCATGTGGAACATGTTCATGAAATACGGTAAAAAAGAAGTGGACAGTTTACAGTGGAAAAATTCTGCTAGAAATGTTCGCGATGTGTATTACGATGCTTTGAAAATAGACTAAAAAGATAAACAATATGAAAGCCATTTGTTTTTACTTCCAGGTACATCAACCATTTCGGTACCGTCGTTACCGGTTTTTCGATATTGGTAACGATCATTATTATTACGACGATTACGCGAATGAAACCATTTTAAGAAAAGTGGCTGATCATTGTTATTTGCCGGTTAATAAGCTGATGCTTGAGTTGATCAACAAATACAAAGGGAAATTTAAAGTTGCTTTTTCGATCACTGGTGTCGCCTTGGAGCAATTTGAAATGTATGCCCCTGAGGTGCTGGAGTCTTTCCAGGAATTGGCTAAAACCGGTCAGGTGGAATTCCTGGCAGAAACTTATTCGCATTCATTGGTTGCTCTGAAAAGTAAGTCGCTTTTTCAGGAGCAAGTAACCAAACACTGTGATGCCATTCAACACTACTTTGGTCAGCGGCCCACTGTCTTTCGGAATACCGAGATGGTTTATTCCGATGATATCGGTGTTGCCGCAGCAGAAATGGGCTTTCAGGCTGTGTTGACAGAAGGTGCGAAGCATATTCTGGGGTGGAAATCACCGAACTTTTTGTATTGCAATGCCGTTAATCCGCGCCTGAAAGTGTTAATGCGCAATTACAAGCTGAGTGATGACATGGCTTTCCGATTCTCAAACCAGGCTTGGAACGAATACCCTTTAACACCGCAGAAACTTGTGGGCTGGATGAATGGTGACTCGAATGAAGAGATTTTCAACCTGTTCATGGATTACGAAACATTTGGCGAACACCAGTCGGAGAAAACTGGGATTTTCCGGTTTTTGGAGGAATTACCCGATGCCGTGTTTAAGCAGAAGGACTTTGTATTTGCAACGCCTTCTGAAATTATCGAAGAATTTCAACCGGTTTCTGCTGTCAGCGTGCCCCATGCCATTTCGTGGGCCGACGAAGAACGCGACCTAACTGCTTGGCTGGGGAACGAAATGCAGCAGGAAGCTTTTGATAAACTTTATGAACTGACCGACCGGATGGCTAAGGTTGACGACCCGGCATTGAATAAGGATTGGAACTTCCTCCAAGTGAGTGATCATTTTTATTACATGAGTACCAAGTTCTTCTCCGATGGCGAGGTGCATAATTATTTTAATCCGTACGAAAGTCCGTACGAGGCCTTCATCAACTACATGAATGTTTTAAGCGATTTTAAACTGAGGCTGAACACCTTTGTGCCAGAGAGTGAGCTGGAGGTGAGGTTGGCCGAACTGAACAAAGTGTTGGAGGAGAAGGAAGAAAAACTAAAGAAATACGAATCGGAAATTGCCCGGTTACAAACCCGGAAAAAGAAAAAAAAGACCGCAACTAAACCTAAAACGAGCTCAACAAAAGAGAAAAGTAAAAAATAAGTTGAACCAAAATCATGAGCATCTTTAGTTAAAAAGCTTTGTTAGAAGTTTTTTAATACTTTTGCATCTCTTTTTAAGGCAGTTATAGTGCAACTGCACTTAACCCAATTTTTGACTACTTAATGAGTGAATGGAGATGAAGACAGAAGGTGTTAGATTTATTAAAAGACCTGTTGTGGATATGCCAAATTGGAAGAAACTGTTTGTTGAATCAAACATTCCCGAAAAGTTAGCTCCTCTGAAAGAGTTGAGCAAAAATCTCTGGTGGAGTTGGAATACTGAAGCACGTGATTTATTTGCCAAAATAGACGAAGAAATATGGGATGAATGTGCGCACAACCCAATTGTCTTGTTAGAGCAAGTAAGTTACCAGCGATTCCAGGAACTGGAGAGCGATGAAGTATTTATGTCTGAAATGCATGCTGTTGACAAACAGTTGCAGGATTACCTGACAGCACGAAAAAATACTTTGGGACCTAAAATAGCCTATTTCAGTATGGAATATGGCCTGCACGATAGTCTGAAAATTTTCTCAGGAGGCTTGGGAATTCTGGCTGGTGATTACCTGAAAGAAGCCAGTGACTCAAAAGCAAACCTGGTGGCTGTCGGTTTATTGTATCGCTATGGATACTTTAAACAAACCATTTCGTTGCAAGGCGATCAAATGGCAAATTACGAAGCTCAGCAGTTTTCAAAAATTCCAGTGCAGCCGGCGATGGATGCCGATGGCAATTGGATTCAAGTAGAAGTTGAATATCCTGGACGCCCGCTTTATGCTCGTTTGTGGGAAGCCAAAGTGGGAGCTGTTAGCCTTTATTTACTTGATGCCGACTTTGAGGCGAATAACGAAAATGATCGATTTGTAACGCATCACCTGTATGGAGGAGACAACGAAAACCGCTTAAAGCAGGAAATGTTACTTGGTTTGGGTGGGATTCGGGCATTGAAAAAACTGGGACATGTTAATGCTGACATTTTCCACTGCAACGAAGGGCATGCCGCTATGATTGGTTTGGAGCGAATTGCGAATTTAGTTGCTGAAGAGCAACTGACCTATGCCGAGGCGAAAGAAGTGGTGCGTGCGTCAACCTTGTTCACCACCCATACGCCAGTTCCTGCCGGACACGATTCATTCCATCAGGATTTGTTTAAAATGTACATGAATAAGTATCCTGCGAAGGTAAGTCTTAGCTGGGATGAATTTGTTATGCTTGGAAAAGCTGCTCCGTACGAAGATCATTTTAATATGAGCTTTTTAGCAGCCAACCTGTCCCAGGGAATCAATGGAGTAAGTATGCTGCATGGCGATGTGTCCAAGCATATTCTAAAACCATTATACGAAGGCTACCTGTCTGAAGAATTGAATATTGGCTATGTGACCAATGGTGTTCATTACTCAACTTGGACGGCTAAGGAGTGGAAAGAGATTCACTTGAAATATTTCGGAAAAGACTTTATAAACAATCAGTTGGATGTTGATCTTTGGGATAAAATCTATAAAGTCCCTGATCAGGAAATCTGGAACTTAAAACAAAACTTACGCGCCAAGTTGATCGACTACGTGAAACAACGTTTTACGGATACTTGGGTGAAGCGAAATGAGAATCCAAAACTGATTGGCGAGGTGAAGAATGCGTTGAATCCGAATGCATTGACCATTGGCTTTGCACGACGGTTTGCGACCTATAAACGCGCTCATCTGTTGTTCCGCAACCTGGATCGCTTGTCGAAGATTGTCAATGATCCGGAACGTCCGGTACAATTTATTTTTGCAGGAAAAGCACACCCCGCAGATAAAGCTGGTCAAGACTTGATTCGCTACATTGTAGAAATCTCCAAGCGCCCTGAGTTTGTTGGAAAAATTTTGTTTGTTCAGAATTACGATATGAACTTGGCCAAGCAGCTGCTTCAAGGGGTTGATATTTGGCTGAATACGCCAACACGCCCGCTGGAAGCCTCTGGGACCAGTGGAGAAAAAGGGGTGATGAATGGCACCTTACACTTCTCGGTCTTGGATGGATGGTGGGTCGAAGGTTACCGCGAGGGAGCCGGCTGGGCACTGCCTTTGGAACGTTCCTACGATGTGCAGGACTTTCAGGATGAGTTGGATGCGGAGACCATTTACAACTTGTTTGAAAACGAGATTGTTCCAACCTTCTACGATCGGAATGAACATGATATCCCGGAAGAATGGGTTGGGTTTATTAAGAATACGCAAGCCCAAGTTGCTCCCGAGTTTACCACTTGCCGCATGATTCGCGACTACCAGGATCGTTTCTATAAGCCACAGGCTGAAAGAAGCCAGCGCTTACATGCTGACAACTTCAAGCTGGCGAAAGAAATCACTTCGTGGAAAGGAAACTTGGCCGCTATCTGGGATGATATTGAATTGAAGGAACTCGAAATAGCCGATGGGATTACCAATGCAATCCGTATTGGCGAAGAGTATCCGGCCAAAGTGGTGCTGGATTTAAAAGGCTTAGCTCCTGCCGATGTGGGGGTTGAAATCGTCATCACTGAAAATGAAGGGAATGATGAACCAACCTTGGTGGAATGTAAAGAGTTTGACTTGGAAGGAACAGACGGAAAATTAGCAACCTATAAGCTCAACTTGCACTTGATGCATCCAGGAGCTTACAGCTACGCAATTCGGATGTTCCCTAAAAATGAGCAGCTGCCTCATCGACAGGACTGTAAATACCTACGCTGGTTATAATAATAGATCGTCAGATTTTCAGATTGCAGACTGTCAGCCATTTGTAATGCCTTGATTTAAAGTATTTTTATAAATCAGTTGGCGAAATCTTTAAGCTACTAAGGATCAGATTTTTGCAAGAGTTCGACAGGCTGTTGGGAATAAAAGAAGTAATAAAAAAACTCTGTGGTCTCTGTGGTTAAAAATTAAATAAACCACAGAGTGCCACAGAGAAAAAAGTACAGAGTATCATAAAGATTTAGCGGTGAAGGAGATCTATTGTACAACATGAGAAACATGTCTTTCCGGACTTGTTTCGGAATCTGTCAGCGACTTGAGTATACTGCAAATTTAGATCATAATCTGCCCATCCCGTTTCTGTTCTCCTTTTCTATTTTCGAATTTCAAGATTCAAAGTTGCTCGAGACTCCTGGCTAAAGTCATCTGCCAAATTTGAATTTTTGAATTAGTAGCAAATTAAAATTCATACTGATGAAATTTAAATTGTTTCTAAATATTCGTTTGATGGTGGTTGTAAGGTCGTTTCTACATCCGCGGCGTTTGAATCGCTTAAAAATAAAATTAAATTTGTGAGCATACTTAAAGATTAGAAGAATGGCACGGAAATACGACCTTGGAAAAAAGATCACCCAAATAAGAGAGTCCAAGAAAGTGAGCTTGGAAGAAATGGTTGAAAAGACCAACTTGGATATCGACCAGCTTCAAAAAATTGAAAAAGGCGAGGTATTGCCTTCCTTGGCACCACTAATTAAGATTGCCCGGGCGCTGGGTGTTCGGTTGGGAACATTTTTAGATGACAGCAACAACCTGGGACCAGCAATTGTAAGGGCAAACGACCATGAGAAAGGTGTTCGGTTTAGTTCTCAGTTAAGTGGAACACGCGATCACCTGAACTTCCTATCCTTGGCTTTTGATAAGGTTGGACGGAATATGGAGCCATTCATTGTTGAGATTGAGCCGGGGCAACAATCGGACTATATGCTGTCGTCGCACGAAGGCGAGGAGTTTATCTATGTGCTCGAAGGAAAAGTAGAGATCAACTACGGGAAAGAAGTCATTCAGCTGAATGTGGGGGATAGTGTTTACCTGGATTCTATTGTGTCGCACAACGTACATGCCGGAGACCATCAACCAGCTAAAATATTGGCTGTCATTTATGCTCCTTACTAATCAACATTATTGGCCCTAAAATCGGAAACATGCAATTACTTGATTATACACTTGGCGGAATTTTAGAGAAATACGCTTTTGAAACTCCTGACCAGGAGTTTATTGTTTATCCTGACCGGGATTTACGATTTACCTACAGCGAGTTTAATGCCCGTGTTGATAAGCTGGCAAAAGGCTTGATGTACACAGGTGTAGGCGTTGGTGATAAAGTGGGAATTTGGGCCAACAATGTGCCCGACTGGTTGACCTTCATGTTTGCAACGGCAAAGATTGGAGCTGTTCTGGTGACAATCAATACCAACTATAAGCTGGCAGAGATGGAGTATTTGATGAAAAATGCAGATATTCATACCCTTTGTTTGGTTGATGGATGGCGTGATAGTGACTATGTCAACATGATTTTTGAGTTGATTCCGGAACTAAAAACCCACTCAAGAGGAAACTTAAAATCGGAGAAATTTCCAGAGCTTCGGAATGTCGTTTTTATCGGCCAGGAAAAGCACCGGGGAATGTTCAATACCGCCGAGTTAATTTTGTTGGGCGAGCATTTAGACGACTTAGAATTGGAAGATGCCAAACTAAAGGTGGGGCCTCACGACGTGGTTAATATGCAGTACACCTCGGGAACGACTGGTTTTCCGAAAGGAGTGATGCTGTCGCACCACAATATATTGAATAATGGTTTTGCCGCTGGCGAATGCATGAAATATACGGCTGACGACCGCTTGTTGGTTTGTGTGCCATTTTTCCACTGCTTTGGATGCGTGTTAGCAGTCTGTGCCATAATTAGTCATGGAGCCACGATGGTGGTTACCGAGAACTTTGACCCTTTGATGGTACTTGCATCGGTTGAGAAAGAACGTTGTACCGCTTTGTATGGAGTTCCTACCATGTTTATTGCCGAGTTGCATCACCCCATGTTCGACTTGTTTGATCTAAGTAGTTTGCGCACCGGAATAATGGCTGGCTCCTTATGTCCGATTGAAACCATGCGTCAGGTGATGGAAAAAATGCACTGTAAAGACATCATCAGTGTGTATGGCTTAACCGAAACTTCGCCAGGCATGACGGCAACTCGCACACACAACTCTGCCGAAGTTCGGGCAACAACGGTTGGCTTCGAATTCCCAAATGTTGAAGTAAAGATTGTAAACCCAGAGACTGGTGAGGAATGCGAAGAAGGCGAGCAGGGAGAAGTTTGCTGTCGGGGGTACAATGTGATGAAAGGCTACTACAAAAATGAAGAAGCTACCCGCAAGGTAATTGACGAAGACGGTTGGTTGCATTCAGGCGATTTAGGCTTGAAAACCAAGGATGGCTTCTACCAAATTACTGGCCGGATAAAAGATATGATTATTCGTGGTGGTGAAAACATTTACCCGCGCGAAATCGAGAACTTCCTGTATAAGATGCCCGAAATTGAAGCCATTGAAGTGGCCGGAATTCCTAGCCCAAAGTATGGCGAACAGGTGGGGGCTTTCATTAAGATAAAAGAAGGCATGAGCTTGGCGGAAGAGGATGTAAAAGAATATTGCCGGGGACAGATTGCCCGATTCAAAATTCCGAAATACATCTTTTTTGTAACAGAATACCCAATGACTGCCAGCGGTAAAATTCAAAAGTATAAACTGAAAGAAGTCGGCCTGCAGTTGCTCAAAGAAAAGGGCATCGAGGTCGTATAAAAAATATAGATCAGGTTGCAGGACCTGCTTGAAACACTAAAATCCCCAACTAAAGGTTTATCCTTAGTTGGGGATTTTTAGTAATAAACAGCTTTCCCCCCTGATTCTTTTTAGAGGAGTCCTAAACTCAGTTGACAGGATCAGGTTTAGAGGAGCGTCTGTTGACAGCTTCGTTAGCGGTGCTGATAATTTCAGCAACAGTACGCCCAAACTCTCCATAAGTACTTTCATTAACCAGCATCATTGCTTGGAGATAGACCAGCAGTTGTTCGTTAATCAGTTTTACTAATTGCATTTTGAGATTGGTTGCGTTTTCAAAATTGCCTTGTTGGGCTTTTTCTTCTTCATAGGCAATACGTGTTTGTTCAAAGTCAGTTTGTGCTGTTTGAATGGTGGCAATTAATTCAGATGCTCCGGAAATGTCGGCAATAGCGCTTTGTGCATTTGGTTTATTCAGATCATCGAGCAACGAATTAATAAAAGAGGACTCGCTGGCATAGCTTTCTCCGGTAATTGACAATCCATAATGTTCAAGAAGCTTGAACAACTGTTTTGCCGACTCGCTAATTTTCTGGTCAGGATGATGGGTTATCCCTAAAATAAAGTAATAAAGAGAGCGGACAGAATTGTCGCGTATTTCATCTTTTTCATCAAGAGCTGATGCGACCCTTAATCGGTTAATTGCAGCTGTTAAAAGAGTTACTACTTGCTCCAATTCTGCAATCAAGTTTGCTAAATGGGAGTCATTGTTTAGTGCTGTTTTGCGATAGGCACCAAGAAGACGCCTGGCTAATGCGTTAACTTCGGTGTTGCGGCTTTGGGCTTTTAACTTGTTCATAAATAAGAATCATTAAGATATTTCTAAAAAAATCGAAATCGTAGCCCTGAAAATTGAATCATCTTTTTTCAGGAGTAAGAGTTATTCTTCTGAAGATATTTTAAGCGGTAATACAACAGTTGGGATGTTGAATTGAGCGTACAGAAGATCGTAGTGTGGCTATTTTTTTAAAAATTAATACAACAATATACATCATACTGTTATTTAGGTGAGGTATTTAACAATGTTTTTTGACATAAAATCAATGAACGTCTATTTTGTAGCTATGGTTATATTTTGTCTTTTTATCCAAACCAGCTTTTTGCTTGGTGGAGCTTTGGTCAACTATAAATGAATTGTTTTTTTGATTGGACAGCCTTTGGACAAGAGAAAAATCGCTGTTTTACTGCTTGGATACGCTTTGGATCTTTGTCCAAAGCCCAATTTGTCAATAAAATGGTATTTGGTTGTTTGTCAGAGCTCCATGCCAATAACGGGCAACCTTTGTAACTCTTTCCTTAGTCCTAAGCTTTCTGTTTATAGGTAAAAATGAATGACTTTTTGCAAATCGTTTCATCTTTTAAGACCTGTGACTGCTTTTTTTTGTTGGGAAATCGGCTTATATATGAAAGAGAAGAAGGTATCGGAAAGTGAAGGAAATATCTAGATTTATAGATGAGTCGTTTTAACATTCATTATTATTTAGTTTAAATAATAAAAAATATATTTGCACCTCGCTCGCGCTTCTATAGTGAATTCTCGTTCGGGAATAGCATGAAATAAAGGGAAATTGATTGGGGACAAAATAGGCTGTTAATAGCGGTTAACAGGCTTAATTTATGGCATTGAAAGGGAAAAAGCCGACCCTTTTTTAAAAAAGCCGGCTTATCATGTTTATTAAAACCTGGTAGGGCAGCAGCAACTGTCCTACCATAAACTTTTTCAAAACTATGAAAAAATTTAATCTTTTAGCCGTTATGGCTGTGGTACTAACTCTTTTTTCTGCTTGCCAGCAAGAAGAGTTAGAGGTACAGCAATCAGATGAAAAGTTAGTAATGGATGAACAGTTAAAGCAAATTGCCTTTTCTGTTGATGAAAATTGTTTGAATTTTGAGAGTGAACAAGAACTTCAAAAGCTACTCGATTACTTGGTAGAGAAAGGGGACAACTTCTTCCCTTATTTTGAAGAAAATGTCGGGTTTGATTCTTATCGATCATATTATGAGGATAAACCTGGAAGGTCGGAAAAAATGATTGATGATTTAATTGCAACTGTTATTAGTCCTGAAGGAACTATTGTTATTGGTAATTATTTATTCAAAGTAAATTTTGAGAGTGAGAAGACTGAAGTATATTCTATGACAGAGATTTCGGGTGGCTTAAAAAATCTTAGTATGTATGATGCTTCTGAACCGATTGTTTTTCGCTGGACCGATGATATTTTTGCTATTTTGAACGATGAGGTTATGTTAAAATCTTATTGTAATTCTGATCAAGATAGAAAGCATAGTTCAATATTTACAGGTTCTGAAGCGGATAAAAACTTTTGGTTTGAAGCGCAAGCAAAATTAAATTATCAAAACTTTGGATTTATTCATACGATTATCTCGAAGTTCAAGATTACAAGTTATAAATATTCTAGTGGGGCAAGACCAATTTTTTTATTTGTAATGGATATTGATGGTTATTATGATCGCAAGAGAGAATCACGGAGGTCTGTTAATGAGCACATTCAAAAAGACGTAAGAAATCATGATGATGAAGTTTCTTGGAGACCATTCTATGGAACTAGGAGAGTTCAAAGTTTTTCAATAGAAACCAATTTTTCTTACAAAGTATTACAATATGGTATTTCCCCATTTTATAATGGTTTTACCGATAATGTTACTCAATTGAGTATCAGTTGTAATTAGAAAGAGTATTTATTGAGGAGGAAAAGTTTCTTTCCCTCCTCTTTTTAGAATTATAAATGAAAAAGATCTTACTTGTTCTGATAGGCTATATTGTTGTTAGCGCATGCCAGAAAATTATTGAGATAGAACTGCCGGACCAGGAATTGGTTCCGGTTGTTAATTGCTTATTTACAGAAGGAGAACCTTTTAAGGTTCATCTTAGCCGGGTTAAAGCTGCTGACTCAAAAACATATGCAGCAATTGATGATGCGAGTGTCAAGTTGTTTGATGGTGATGAGTTTCTTGGAACGCTTAACTCCGAGGGAGAAGGCGTATACCTTGATTCTGCCTTACTTCCGAAGATTGGCCATTCATATTCTTTAGAGATCAAGAGCCCAGATGATGATGCTATCCGGGTTGAAGACTTTCTCCCTGGCATTGGCCTTCAGGTTTTGGGACATCATTTCATACAGAATGCAGGAATTGACGATGAAGGACAATCTTATTCGGAGTTACGTATTGAACTGTCCGATAGTGAGGATTCAGAAAATTTCTATGGTATTTCAGTGTTGGCCGATCCTGGAGTTGGAAAGCTTTTTCCTCTAGAAATAACAAGTAATGATACTAAAATTACCAATGAAATAATTGTTGAAGATTATCCGGATATTTTAGTTTTTCGAGATGACCAGTTTAATGCTTCAACAACGGTTGTTTCAGTGCGGTTTTCATATGATATAGCTACTCACTTTCGTCTTTACTCTTTTTCATCGGATGCTTTCAGCTACATCCGTTCTTTAATTATTCATAACTATACTAAAGAATACGATTTTTGGGAAGTTTATGAGCCAATTGCCGTTTATTCAAACGTTGAGAATGCTTATGGGATTTTTGCAGGCTATTCTTTCCGTGACTATGAAATAACCGCGAAAAACCCCCTTCCATGAGAAAGTACTGTATTAGTCTTTTGCTAAGCCTGCTTTTCTTTTCATCATATAGCCAGTCCCGGTGTTTTGTACAGGGAGTTGTTCGGGACAAGCTTAGCGGAGAACCCCTGATTGGGGCCAATGTGCTGGTTGGTAATACAGGAACCAGTACGGATGTATTTGGCTTTTTTAGCCTGGAGGTATTGGCTGAAGACTCCAGCTTAATCACCGCCAGCTATGTTGGCTATAAAAGTTTTAGCCGTTTTATGAAGTTGCAAACCAACCAACGCTTGGATATTAGTTTAACTCCGGGAGTTGATTTGGAAGAGATTCAGGTAGAGGCCGTAAAGAAAATTGAAAACCGGATGGAAATTGGCGTGGCGGAAATACCTGTTCAGCAAATAAAAACACTGCCGATGTTTGGGGAGCCTGATGTGTTGAAGGCCTTACAACTAATGCCTGGCGTACAAGGAGGAGCTGATGGACGAAATGGGTTTTATGTCCGGGGGGGAAGCCCTGATCAAAATCTGTTTTTATTGGATGGAACACCTCTCTATTATGTCAATCACTTAGGAGGTTTTGTTTCTGTTTTTTCTCCCGAGATATTGAAACATGTTAAACTCTATAAAGGGGGATTTCCTGCGCGATATGGCGGGAGACTTTCTTCTATTGTCGATTTACGGATGAAAGAAGGCCATAAAAACGAGCACCACGGAAGTTGGGGACTTGGATTGGTTTCAGGCGACCTTACTTTAGAGGGACCAATTGATGAGAAAACATCTTATCTCGTTTCTGTCAGGCGAATGTGGCTTGATTTGTTAACACGTCCGGCAATTAAGATCGGGACAAGAAATTTTTCAATGGGGTATAATTTTTATGACAGCTATGGTAAAATAAGTCATGAAGCTGACAAACATAACCGGCTCTATCTGAGTTTTTACGGAGGAGACGATCGGTTGAGTTATCATTATAAACTGAGAAAGGAAGACCGGAAAGGCTATTCAAAATACTTGTGGGGCAACCTATTGGGAACAGCGCGTTGGAACCATATTTACAATGCCCGTTTGTATAGCGATATCACGCTGTACTATACCCGTTACCGCTATCGGTTGAACCAATATAGCAAGTTGGAAAGTGAAAAAGCAAGAATGATTTATGATGCTGGTTTTCAGGAGGCGGGAGCGAAGGCTGATTATTACTGGCACCTTCGAAATAAATTGATCTTTCGCTTTGGAGGTGGATTTTCAGGAAACTGGTATAATCCGGGATCGATAACCCATAGCGGAAGTGCCGAAAATACGGCAGGGGTAAACAATCGATTAAATGGGATTAACTCCTTTGTGTACCTGGAAAGTGAGTTTTTTCTGTTTAATCAGCTGGGCTTCAATGTAGGAAGTAGAATGACGAATTTGGCTATTGATAACAGCAACTACATTTCGTTTGAACCACGGATAATAGCCATGCTTCAACTTGGACGGCTGGGAAGTTTAAAGGCCGGATATTCAAGGATGCAACAACCGATGCATTTGCTGAGTTATTCAGGAAACTCCTTCCCCACCGATATTTGGCTCCCATCCAGTAGCAAAGTGGAACCAGCCATTTCTGATCAATATTCTTTGGCTTTTGTAAGAAGCCTAACCAATGGGAAGTTTGAGTTAAGTGTAGATGCTTATTATAAAGAAATGCACCATTTGCTGGCCGTAAAAAGTGGAGTTACGCTGGTTAATTCTAAGACGTGGGATGATAATGTTGAAAAAGGAGGAAAAGGAACTTCTCAGGGGATTGAGCTAATGCTCCAAAAAAAGCAGGGGAGAACAACGGGTTGGGTAGCCTATACGCTGGCAAAAACAGATCGTCAGTTTGAAAATATAAATGGAGGGAAAGCCTATCCCTTTAAATATGACAGGAGACATGCTGTTTCGGTGGTGCTTAATCACAAGTTATCTCATAAAGTTGATTTTTCGGCAACATGGTCTTATGGTAGTGGATACCCGACAACATTGCATACGACGACCTATCAAACGATTGGGCCTGTTGATTATTTTGATCATTTGAGGTGGGACTGGGAGGACAGCCCCACTGATTTGGAGAGTGATGATTCTTTTGATATCAATGGGGAGGCCTACTTGTATCCAGGGAAAAACTGGATGCGAATGCGAGCTTATCACCGTTTGGATATTGGTTTCAATTTTCGAAAGCAAAAAGGGAAAAAAGAACGGATTTGGACACTTGGAGTTTATAATGTCTATAACCGGCAAAATGCTGTTTTCTATTATTTCGACCATAAAGATCAGAACCGCTCAAATCCTTTAGTTCTTTATCAACAAAGTGGTTTCCCATTTATTCCATCAGTTAAGTATAGTGTCAGGTTTTAAGTCGTTGATGGAAATGTTGACTTATTGGCAGTAGTGTTCTATTTTATTCTCTGGCTCGAGAGAAAAACGATTTTTAGTTTAACATTCATTATTATGTAGTTTAAATAATAATAAATATTTTTGCATCTCGCTTGCGCTTCTATGAGGATTCCCGTCCGGGAATAGAGTGAAAAAAAGGGAAATTGATTGGGAATAAGATCGGCTGTTAACAGTGGTTGACAGATGTGGAAGGGTGAATTGCGATGAAATAATTATAGGTCTATCATGTCTTACTAACTTTATAAAACAGATGAAACAATTAACAATTTCAATTTTATTGGTATTAGCTGTTTTTGCAGCTTCAGCTCAGCGGGCTCATCAAATTGGTATTTATACTGAAGGGGCTTGGTTTATGCCTAAAGAGTTTTCATCCAATTCAAATTCATTAAAAAATGGGTTTGGTGTTGGTGCTGGTATCTATGTGTCGAGTCCAATTTGGAAAAAACTATCAGCAGTAGCAGGCTTAGGTTATCGTTATAAAGAAAATAAAAGTCAGCAGTACCTTATTGATGAACCCTCCTATACAACTTATTGGACAAAATTTAATCAAAGTTACCTGGTCATTCCTGTGAAGTTACAGTATCCGGTTAGCAGGCATTATTTTGTTGAAACAGGCGTTGATATCAGCTGGCTTTTAAACTACAAACATGTCAATGAAAAGCCGGAGTTTGACTGGGTCGTTGGCTTTGGTAGCAAGCAACACCGATTGCAATGGTCAGTCAATTACAAACAAGGATTCGATTGGCAGGGTTTTGGAGAAATTTATGGGAATAATCATGTTGGGCAGGTCTTCCGTAACCGGATGCTTGTATTGAACTTGTCTTACCCTTTGTGGGAATAAAATCGTGCTGTTTCATTTTAGAAATTGAGAGAGTTTAAGGCTGTTATTCTATACAATGGACATTGAAGTGCATGGTTTGACTGCGTAGAAAGCAGCTTGAGAGATTGGAAGGATTTTTTTATCAAAAATAGAAAATGAGAAAACGATTGATTGGATTGTTCTTGTTTGCAAGCGTGGCTAGTATGGGACAATCGGAGACAATTGAACTCCAAAGAGTTCTTAGGGTAAATATCTTAAGTCCGGGGATTGAGTATGAAATGCCAATATCTGAAAAAGCAACGATTGCCGCGAATGCTGGTGTTGGCATACAAGGTACCTACTTACACTTGGATTACACAAATTCTGGTACCACCTATTATATCGCCCCTTTCTTAGACTTATCTTATAAGAAACTTTATAATCGAGAAGCAAGATTATCAAAAGGTAAAAATCTTGACTATAACTCAGGGAACTACTGGGGAGTGAGGTTGTTGTCAAATTTTAAAGAGATGAAGGCTCACAATGCCTTGAGGAAAGATGATATTAATTTTGCTTTTGGCCCAACATGGGGAATCCAAAGGGCATATGGTAAAATGCACTTGCTCTTTGATGTTGGATCAGTGTATTATTTCGATACAAAAGGGAATAATGGTTTTTTCCCAATCATGTTGCAATTGAATATTGGGCTCAATGTAAATTAGGCGAATTGTGCTGGAGATAGGCTTCAGTCAACTAACTTTTTGTTGAAAGCAGGGTAAAGATTTTATTTTGCCCTGCTTTTTTATGGGGAGTTGTGTGAATTCTGCTTAGCTTTTCTTGCCCCTTGGGTTGCCTTTTCCTGCTCCTTTTTTGGGGTAGCGGCCTTTGTTCTTGTTTCTGCCTTTTCCTTTGGAACTGACTTTCCATTCCGGGCCATCGCCTAGTTGTGGCGGGAGTGGTGCTTTAAAGACCTCAGTTTCAATCAGCGTTTCAATCTGTTGAAACTTGTACATGTCGTCTTCATTGATCAGCGTCAGGGCAATTCCTGTGGTATTGGCCCGGGCAGTCCGTCCAATGCGGTGCACATAGTCTTCGGCATCTCCCGGAACATCGTAGTTGATCACCAGGTTGATGTCTTTAATGTCGATTCCACGGCTCAAAACATCGGTAGCTACTAAAATGCGAATTTGCCGTGCTTTGAAGCGCATCAGCACATCTTCTCGCTCTTTCTGTTCCAGGTCCGAAGAAATCCCTTCAGCAACAAAGCCTTTCTTTTTTAGGGCTCGTGCAATGGTGGATACTTTCTTTTTAGTTGAGCTGAAGATGATAATACTCTGGCAATCATCTTTTCCTTCAATCAGCGACTCAATCAAGGGGGTTTTTTGGTTTTCGTAGCACAAATAGGCAGCCTGAAGAACGCCCTCGGCCGGCTTGCTGATCGCGGTGCTAAATTCTTTGGGATTGGTCAGAATTTTAGACGCTAAGGTTTTGATTTTGGGCGGCATGGTTGCGCTGTACATCAAGGTTTGGCGCTTTTCTGGCAGGTTACTGAATATTTTGATGATATCATCATAAAAACCGATGTCGAGCATGCGGTCGGCTTCATCTAAAACAACAAAATCAACACTGTCAAGTTGAGCAATTCCATTATCAATGAAAGAGATTAATTTGCCAGGAGTGGCAACAATCAGGTCAACACCTTTATTCAATGCTTGCCGTTGCGTTTCCCACTCATTGCCATCGCCGCCGCCATAAAGAGCTATGGAGGTAATTCCCAAATAGTAGGCAAAACCCTGAACCTGTTGTTCAATCTGAATGGCTAGCTCGCGCGTTGGAGCAATCACCAAGGCCCGCGTTTTTCCTTCTGGATAATCAGCAATTTTATCCAGAATTGGCAGAATAAAAGCTGCTGTTTTTCCGGTTCCGGTTTGAGCACAAGCAACCAAGTCATGTCCTTCCAAAATCATCGGAATGGTGCTTTCCTGGATCGCTGTTGCTTCATCAAAGCCCATATCGTACAGGGCATCTAAAATATCATCATGTAAATCAAAATCGTCAAATTTCATTCGTTCTATTTTTTATTTTCAATGGCAATCCCGATACTTATTAGGGAACTTGCCACCTCAGAATCACCCTCCTTTGTGATAATCATCACCTTGCTGCTTCCATTGAATTAGCTGTCTTTAAGGTCTCCTACAAAACTTGCATGTTAATTATTGATTGCTGTATGTTAATCTTATATGCTCGTTCCATCAATACGGAGGAATGTATTATCAAACTACCAGGGAAAAGAAGCTCGCCTTTTGAGTAAGACACTTATCTGGATTCTGTTTTCACAAAAGTAATATTTTTTCCGGTACCAATATGATGCTGCCTTTTTTAGTGAAACAATAAGATAAAATCAAGCTTCTAATTTCTAAATAGATCCGTTCCCTGCACGCTTGACTCCGCTTTATCCAATTTACCATCCCATAAAAACAATTCCGGCTCCGCTGATCAGAATAATCAGTCCGGCTAAAAGATGGACATAACGTTCGTGCTTTTTAAATCGTACGAAGCGACTTCCTTTATGGCCTAAGTAAACAGTTAGCAACATGGTCCCGATGGTTGCCAGTCCAAAAATGAGAGCCACGGTAAGCATACCCCAGGTGCTGTGTTCGTAGGCCGGAAAGATGAGCATGGGGATAAGCACTTCGCAGGGGCCAAACACAAAAATCAAGAACAGCAGCCAGGGTGTTAGCTTGGTGTTATCCTCTTGTTCGTCCAGGGGGAGATGTTGAAGCTCGCGTACTTTTTTGGGAACGAGAAAAGCAGGCAGATGGGAGTGGGGAATGCTTTTGGTATAGCGGTATAGACCGTAAAGGGTGTAGCCAACACCGAAGGCAAATAGCAACCAGCCAACAATTTCACCCCGGAAAGCTTCGATGTATTCCAGCTTATTGAGGCTAATGCCTAAGGCAATGCCAATGAACCCAATCAGGACTGAACTGCCCACATGTCCAATTCCGGAGATGAAGGTAATCCACATGGTTTTGTTGCTCGACCACTGGCGGGCTTTACTCAATACGATGAAGGGCAGGTAGTGATCGGGGCCAAGAATGGTATGGATGAAGCCGAGCGAAGCGGCTGATAATGACAATAGATAAAGCTCTTGCATAAGATTTAATTTTTAGGAATGTTTATTAAGTTTTCGTGGTGGTTTTAGTCGTCTTGTTGAAAATTTGTTAATTAGGTCAGTTTGTTAATGAGGGAGGCCTGGCAGGCAGCTCCAAAACCGTTGTCAATATTGACGACACTTACGCCACTTGCGCAACTATTTAGCATCGAAAGAAGAGCCGATAGCCCTTCAAAATTAGCACCGTAGCCAATGCTTGTTGGAACTCCAATCACCGGCTTGTCAACCAAGCCCCCAACAACACTGGCGAGAGCACCCTCCATGCCTGCAACAACAATAATGACACGCGCTCGGCGGATGACATCAAGTCGGTGAAATAGTCGATGAATTCCGGCTACTCCCACATCGTAGATTTTTTCAACCCGGTTTCCCAAAAACTGGGCTGTTTCCACCGCTTCTTCAGCAACAGGCAGATCCGAAGTTCCTGCGGCAACAACAGCAATGTAAGTTGCTGGTACCTCCGTCTCATGGTGTTTGTAAGTGATGGTTTGGGCTAATTCGTTGTAATGCGCATCGGGAACAACTTCCTGAATCGCCTCGAACATGGCAGGAGTTGCCCGTGTTGCCAACAGGTCAATCCCTTTTTCAACCATGCGTAAAGCAATCTGTTTGACTTGCTCTACCGTTTTCCCGGAAGCGTAAATTACTTCGGGAAGTCCCGTGCGGGAGAGTCGATCGGTGTCAATTGTCGCAAAACCCATTTCCTCAATGCCACGGTCAGGGAATTTCTCCAGCGCTTCGGTTAAGCTGATTTCACCATTCTTATACTTTTCTAACAGTTCTTTGGGACTCATAACTCCAGTTGTTTGCTGATTTCCTCTTCAATAGCTTGTAAACTAAGTTTGTGTTGGCTGGCTAATTGGCGACAATCTTCAGCTTCGGCTTTCCATCGTACCCGCTGTCCGTTAAAAAAACTTTGCTTAACACGAACGGGGCCTAAGGTTGTTTGTACTGTTCGTTCTTCTCTTCGGAGCATGCTCTTTTGCACGGAATATTCCCGGAGTCCAATGGAAGTGCTATGGGTAAAAATGAGCTGTTTCAGTTGGGATACTAACTTGACAGGAGACAGCACTGAAAGCTGAACTGCCGGGCGCGATTTTTTCATGATGATAGGGGTGAGCCACGCATCGGAAGCCCCCGCTTTTAAAAGCTGCTCCAGCAAATAGTCGTAGTGCTCGGGATTCATATCGTCGATATTGGCTTCGAGCAAGCTGGCAGTCTCCGTTGATACATCAGCGGTTTCATTTGCTGTTTCGAGCAGGTAAACCCGAAGAACGTTCGGAACCTCATGGTCGCGTTGGCCGATTCCATAGGCGGTCTTCTGAATCGGAAAGCTGATTGAGTCAGTGAACTCGTCAACAGTAGCAACCAGGATCGCCGCTCCGGTAGGAGTTGTAGCTTCATGATTCACTAAGCCGGTTTTTACAGGAATATTTTTGACAATCTCCGCAGTTGCCGGAGCAGGCACGGGCATGATTCCATGCGCACATTTAACTGTTCCTCCACCGAGTTGGATGGAGCTGGCCATCACCTTGTCCACTTTTAGGTAATTTAGACAAATGGCAGCACCCACTATGTCGGCAATGGAGTCAAGAGCTCCGACCTCATGAAAATGAACTTGTTGTTTCGAAATGTTGTGCACTTTGGCTTCTGCCTCAGCAACCAAATCAAAAATTTTAAGTGCATTACGCTTCACTTGTTCTGGCAAGCTGCTGTTATTCACAATTTCTTCAACATGACGCAGGTGGCGATGTTTCTCGTTTTCCTGGTTTTCAATGATAACTTCAGCTTTGGTTCCGGTAATGCCTCTTCGCTGATCGGTATTTACTTCGAGCCGGAAACCATCTATATTCAATTTCGATAATTCATTTTTTAAGTATTCGGCGTCAACACCAAGGTCGATAAGAGCACCGAGGTTCATATCGCCGCTAATTCCGGCGAAGCAGTCATAGTACAAGATCTTCATGGTTTATGCTTTTGTTTGGTTTAAGCCTTTTAAGGCACGGTTTAATTTGCCGGAAACCAAGCCTTCCCGGTCGATGCGAACTTCTTGAAAACCCAGCGAACGGATTTGCGCGATCACCTGATCCTCGATGGCCAGCAGCTTGTCCAGCTCCTGTTTTTGCACCTCCACCTGTCCGTAGCTTCCGTAGTGCCTAACTCGAACGTCTCTGAATCCAAGTTCATTCAGTAGGTTTTCAGCGGCTTCTACTTGTTGCAGCTTCTGATGGGTGATTGGCTGATTGTAAGGAATTCGTGAGCTTAGACAAGGGCTTGCAGGCTTGTCCCAGTTGGGGAGTTCAAAGTGTTTGGCGATTTGTCGAAGCTCATCCTTGGTCAGTTGGCAATCGGCCATGGGCGCTTTTACACTGAACTTACTAGCCGCTTGCAAGCCGGGACGATAGTCTCCCAGATCATCGTGGTTGGTTCCACTTAAAACATCAAAATCCGGGTATTTTTGCTGAATCTCTCGTAAATCGTGAAACAGGTGTTCTTTACAGAAATAACAGCGGTTTTCGGGGTTTTGGTTATAACGCAGGTCAGTCAGTTCTTGTGTTTTTATCACCTCGAGTTGAATATCAAAATCGCGGCAAAATGACTGGGCTAATTCAAAATCCTTGGCTTTTAAGCTTTCCGAATTGGAAATGACACCGATTGCACATTCCTTTCCTTGAAATTTTCGAGCTAGAAAAAGGACCAAGGTTGAGTCAATTCCTCCGGAAAAAGCAACGATGGAGCCTTTGCGTGTTGAAAACCAGTCTTCGAGCTGGTGTAGTTTATGTTTTAAATGATCCGAAAGTGTTTGCATGTTCTTATTGGTTTATCGATTACGAATTGATTGGCTGCTAGTCTGCCCGGCTCATGCTTAGTTTGCCATGCTGCATCCCCTTAATTGTGATTAGCCTGTCAGCCAGTTCGGTTAGGCGGTGAGCAATCCCTTTGATTGCAATGATCTCCATGGTTTGAGAATCATTTAGCAGGAAGCGTTGAGAGGATAAAACTTCAGTCGTATAAGTTTGAAGAAAATCGCTGATTTGATTCTGAATGTCGTGGCGAGAAGTAGCATAAACCAAGGTTATAGAACCGGCAACTGTATTGTCACATTGCCACTTTTTCTCTGCAATATTGCGGTTTATCAGTTGTCGAATTGCTTGAGAACGGTTGGCAAAATGATTTTCTTCGACATATTGATCAAGTGCATCCAATAATTCTTTCTCTAGTGAAACTCCAAACCGGGAAACAGCCATAGTAACATCATTTTTGAAAAAGGTAACATCCTAAACAAAAATACGAAAAAAAGGATGCCTTGATCTGGAATTGCTGAAATATTTGCAACTCAGTGGCTAGGTATGGGGCAAAAGACAGAGCGCTGTGAGTTAGAACTGAACGCTAAGGATTTCCAAAAAATAACTATCTTTGCCGCCAGTATGAACGACGTGTTCTTGATAACCACGTAAAAAACAAGAGATAATGAGAACGAAAGTATCTGTATTATTCCTGTTGACAGGAGTATTGTTTGCTGCCTGTCTGTTAATTTCCAATCTTTTAGCGTCAAAAATCATCCAAATTGGTCCGTGGTCGGCTCCAGCTGGAGTATTGATCTTTCCCTTGGCCTACATCATCAATGATGTTATTGCCGAAGTATGGGGCTATGCCAAAGCTCGTTTAATTATTTGGGCCGGATTTGCCGTGAACCTGATGGCTGTTGTTTTTTTTATGTTGGCGATTTATTTTCCGGCAGCTCCGTTTTATGAGCACCAGGCGGCTTTCCAAACCATCTTGGGAAGTTCGGTTCGGATTGTGATAGCCAGTTTAATGGCTTACCTGATGGGCTCATTCCTGAATGCGTTTCTGATGAGCAAGTTGAAGGTGATGAGCGAGGGGAGAGGCTTCTCATTCCGAGCCATTGCATCGACCCTGGTTGGTGAAGGCGCCGATTCGCTGGTTTTTATCACCATTGCTTTTGTCGGGATTTTTCCTTTAAAAGTGATTTTAGGAATGATTGTCACGCAGGCTTTGTTGAAAACAGCTTACGAGGTGGCCGTTCTTCCATTGACAATCTGGGTGGTGAATAAAGTGAAGCAGATTGAGGGCGAGGATGCCTTTGATAATGAAATTTCCTACAATCCATTTCGGTTAAAACAAGTGTGATGAGTAAGGCGCTGGTTGTTTTTTCAGGAGGTCAGGATTCGACTACTTGCCTGTTTTGGGCGAAGTCCAAGTTTGATGAGGTGGAAGCCGTAGCTTTTGATTACGGGCAGAAGCACCGGAATGAGCTGGATGTTGCTGCTAAAATTGCCAAACAGGCAGCCGTTCCGTTGGCTATTTATTCACTGAATGTGTTGGGGCAGCTTTCCCGCAATGCCTTGACGGATTCAAGCTTGGAAGTTGAGGCAGAGAAACCGGCTGATCGTCCTCCCAATACCTTGGTTGAAGGACGAAACATGTTGTTTTTAACGTATGCCGCCATTTTAGCTAAGGAAAAAGGCATTGCGAATTTGATCACTGGCGTGGGACAGGCCGATTACAGTGGCTACCCCGATTGCCGTGATGAGTTTATCCGCTCGTTGAATCAGACCCTAAATCTGTCGATGGATTATCACTACCAAATACATACGCCGTTGATGTGGAAAAGCAAAGCGGAGGTGTGGCAATTAGCTGATGAATTGGGAGTTTTTGACTTGGTGAGATTTGAAACCTTGACCTGTTATAATGGTGTGCCCGGAGATGGGTGTGGTGTTTGTCCGGCCTGCAAACTTCGTAAAAATGGATTGGATACTTATTTGAAAATCAGAGTGACTGGTGATGCGAAATTGCCTTAATCTTTTCTACAGTTCTTTTAATTGAATGATTAAAAAAGTAAGCTATGGATGATTTGAAACACTTGGGTGGAACGACTGACTATCAATTTAATTATGATCCAAACTTATTGGAGGCTTTTGACAATAAACACCCTGAGAATGATTATTGGGTGAAGTTCAATACCCCGGAGTTTACAAGCTTGTGTCCGATTACGGGGCAGCCTGACTTTGCAACGCTTTACATCAGTTATTTGCCCAATCAAAAAATGGTTGAGAGTAAGTCGTTAAAACTTTACTTGTTTAGTTTTCGAAATCATGGCGATTTTCACGAAGACTGCATCAACATCATTATGAAAGATCTGATCAAGTTGATGGATCCCAGGTACATTGAAGTCTGGGGGAAATTTCTGCCACGTGGAGGGATTAGCATTGATCCTTATGCGAACTATGGAAAGCCAGGAACAAAGTACGAGGAATTGGCTTGGCATCGGATGCAAAATCACGATTTAAATCCAGAGAAAGTTGATAATCGTTAAGACTTTGGTCTTTCGGTACAGAACTAAGAAAGCTCTCGTCAGTAGCTTAAGCAGTCTGTGTAGGTCTGATCAATTTTGATTTGATTTTTGTAATAGATTATTTCTTTTTATAAAATTCAAGCTACTGCAATTGGGGTAATTATAGCCTTGTTGACGATGTTTGTTTTTTCTAAAAACGTACCGTCCACAGTTTTTTACTTCATCGACTAAAAGTTTCAGGTAGGTGTAAGCCCGATCGCGCAAATCTTTATTGTCATTTTCTGGCAGGTTAGTGCCATTTTCAAGAGCTAAGATTTCTTTTAGCTGATTTGAAATGCTTAGTGCTTGGTTCAACTTTGAAGTATCAAAGGCTATCGTTTGGAGTAAGGCTTGATTGTTTTCTCCCAGAATAGCTAGTTGCTCCAGTCCCTGTATGAGACTGTGGGAGTCAAAGTCATTACTAACTTTTGCCAGTCGATTGCGTAAAAAATCATTGCTCTGAAAGGCGTAGCGGAAAGCATAGTGCATCTCGTCAAAAAGGTCGAAGGCTTGGGGTGCCTGTTTTCGCCAACGGCCGGTTGGGTTTGGCTCCTTCATCCATAGACGCTGAGCTTCTTGACATGCGCCAGAGCGAATGACGAGCTGATCTAACCGATCCATATCGAGTCCGGCAGCAGCTAACTTAGGAATATCAGCTTGGCACCATTGGCGAAGGCTTTCTGTTTCCTGAATAAAGCATGCTATTGGAACGCTAGGTTCTTTTACCTGATCGCTTGATAGTTTGAGCAATGCTGGTAAGCAAGCGGCTAAGTAATCAGAGTTACACATTCTTTTTCCTTTCTGGTGAATTGATTTTATTGACGATAAGTTACTTATTCGAAATCAAACTCGCTGCATCTCTCTGGACAAAATTCATGAATGAA
The DNA here is from genome assembly GCF_900113005.1 of Sunxiuqinia elliptica. GTDB lineage: Bacteria > Bacteroidota > Bacteroidia > Bacteroidales > Prolixibacteraceae > Sunxiuqinia > Sunxiuqinia elliptica. The sequence continues at coordinate 23,584 of NZ_FONW01000012.1, read as the reverse complement.
ACAATTTGTTGAATGAAACCCCCTTTTCAGACAATGAATGAAAAACTTATGTTTATTAGTGCTCCCGAAATGGATGAAAATGTAAAAGATTTTTATTGAAAATATTACCCAAAAAGGCGAAACATAAGCTGGATTGATCGTACTTTTGAATTATGGAAGGGATAAGAGGTGGTCTAAATCAGGTCTTATTCTCTTGAAAAAAATCAAATAAAATTGGGGTTTTTATAATGCTGAATCGGCGAAATAGTTTTATTTTGAAGCAACTGGAAACAGCCAAATCAGATTTTTCCCCATGTTTTTATTCAGACGAACTTGTACATTATGGAGCTTAACTTACTGAAAGATATAGTCGTTATTTTTGCATTATCGACCGTGGTAAATTTTCTATTTACCAAAATTAAGGTACCAACTATTATTGGTTATTTGTTGACAGGCGTATTGACTGGACCTTATTTGTTGGGATTGGTTAGCTCGCATCACCAAATTGAGTTGTTAGCTGAGATTGGAGTTGTCCTGTTGATGTTCACCATCGGCTTGGAGTTTTCGATTAATCATTTGTTGCGGATTCGAAAGATTGTATTTGTGGGAGGCTTTATGCAGCTTATTCTTACAGCAGGAATAACGATGCTTATTGCACGGCTTTACAATATGGATTGGGCAGGAGCTTTGTTTGTTGGCTTTTTGACGGCCTTAAGTAGTACGGCTGTTGTGTTAAAGCTGATGCAGGAACGTTCTGAAATTACTTCGAACTATGGGCGAACAGTCTTGGGTATTTTGATTTTCCAGGATATTATTCTAATTCCATTATTGCTTTTTACACCCATGTTAGGTGGCGAAGTTTCTGATCAGAGTGGGCAATTGCTTATGCTTCTGGGGAAAACTGTCTTTCTGGTAGGGCTGGTTTATGTGGGGAACCGGTGGCTGATGCCGAAACTGTTGCGGATGGTGGCTCATACGAAGAACCAAGAGCTGTTTATGATGAGCATCTTTGCCATTTGTTTATCGGTAGCTCTGCTAACCTCAGAAATGGGCATTTCGCTGGCTTTTGGTGCTTTTCTGGCCGGATTGATGATTTCTGAGTCGGAATATAGCCACAATGCTTTTGGGCAACTTATTCCCTTTAAAGATACCTTCACTAGCTTTTTCTTTGTCAGTATTGGCATGTTGCTCGATCTTAATTTTGTGTCCGAGCATTTAGGACTGGTTATTTCCACGGTTTTGCTGGTTTTGTTGATCAAAATGATTATTGCTGGAGGAACCGCTTTTGTACTGGGGCACACTTTTCGAGGAACAATCATGGTGGGCTTTGCGCTCTGCCAGGTAGGTGAATTTTCATTTATTCTTGCCCAATCGGGGATGAAATATCAATTGATTCCTGATTATTATTACCAGTTGTTTTTAGCTGTCGCCATTATCAGCATGTCCGTCACGCCATTGCTAATGATGATTTCTCATCCGGTGGCTGAAAAACTGTTGAAATTGCCATTGCCCAAAACTTTGGTGAATGGCTTATTCCCACTTCCGCAAATTGAGATTCCGGTGTTGAAGAATCATGTCGTTTTTATTGGGAAAGATGCACGAGCCCTAAATTTGTCTGTTATGGCGAAGTATATGAAGATGCCTTACATCTCCATCATTTTTGATCCGGGGACGGTGAAAAAATTACAAGAAAAAGGTGAAACGGTGGTTTATGGCGATGCTACCAACGAACCTATTTTGGAGAAGGCTCATGTTAAAACAGCTGATGTGGTGGTGGTGTCAGTTGGCAACCTGATTGTGGCCATGTCAATTGTTGAGCGAGTCAGAAACTTGAGTCCGCATGCATTTATTATTGTTCGTACGAAAAAGGTTGTTGACATTGAAGAACTTTATCGCTTAGGAGCGAATCAGGTTATCCCGGAAGAGTTTGAAACAGCGATTGAGCTATTTGAACGGGTATTGAAGAAACGCTTGGTACCTCAGCGTGAGATTAACTTGCTTCTGGCCAAGATCAGGGATGATCATTATGGAATTTTCCGTGAAGAAACCTCCAAATCCGATCAGCTTTTCCAGGAGTTACCTAACTTGGAAATTATGGCACTAAAGGTTCGTGAGGGGTCTTTCGTTATCGGAAAAAGTATTAGTCAAATTCGCTTCCGGAAGGTATTTGGGGTAACGCTGGTTGCAATTCTTCGCAAAGAGGAACTAATCGAACATCCGGATGTACATACCACACTTGAGCTATTCGACATTGTATACATCATGGGGCGTTCGGAGCAAATTGCCAATGCATTTGAGCTTTTTGGAAAAAATGAGCTTCCTGTTGAAGCAAGTAAGCCAAGAAGGCTAAAAGCTGAGTGAGCGCAAGTTATGGTTCTGCTCACTTTGGGCTATTCATAGTTGGACCCTTTGGGATCAAGTTGAGCAATTTCAAGCATTACCTGGCTGTATTTGTCAACCAAAAACTGGAAAAAAGCTTTTCCTTTTTCAGCAGTTGCTTTGCGTGGATTTCCAATACCAGTGTCGGCACTTACCTGTGTCCATTTACGTTCAGCCCAAATCCAACTTTCATTGAATGCGTCGATCTTAAATGACTTGGCTTTTCCGTCACCGGCTTCGTCCAAGGGTAAAACCAATTCCGGGTGCAAGTAAAGCATCATGCTGGTTTCCATTTCATCAGCATGATCTCCTGGCTCTTCGAAGAATTGCTCATGCTCCGGCATTTTAAACCACGAACTAGCACAAATAAACATTTCAGGAAAACGGTAGTTGACTTCCCGGATGATTTGTTTGAAATCATTGCCGCCATGTCCGTTCATAATTAACAGCTTTTTAATCCCTTGTTTGTTGAGACTTTCAACAATGTCGGTCAGCATCTTGGCCTGGGTTGACGGATGCATGTTGATGGTCAGTTTAATGTCTGATTGTCCGGTGTTAACTCCAAAAGGAATCGTTGGAAGAACCACAATATTTGCCGAATTCCGATTCGCTTTTCGGGCTGCTGCTGTGGCAATGGCCTCGGCTTGATAGTTGTCGGTTGCGTAAGGAAGATGATAGTTATGTGCTTCGGTAGCTCCCCATGGGAGTATGGCTAATTCTATTGATTGTTTACGAATGGTTTTCCAATTATTTTCAGCAAGCTTAGGAGATTTCATAAGGTGCGAGTTTTAAATGGATTGAAGTTAGAAACTAATTCGGCAGCAGGCAAACTTTTCATTCTAAATTAAGCTTCGGCTAAACCCTTTGCAGAGGTTCTTGTTTCTATTTTTTAAAGATAAACCCATGAATCGTATTGCGCTTATTTTGGTTGCCGCCTTTCTGTTTGGTTGCCAATCAAATAAATCATCAAAACCACAGCCAGTAGTCGAAGAACAAGTAGTTGATACCTTGGCTAGTTGTTGCTCTAATCTTCCTGCTCGTTTTGGAAATCATCAGTTGCCTCAAGAAGGTGTTGAAAAAGAATCAACCAGTACGGAGGGGATGGTTTTTATTGAAGGAGGAAGTTTTGTGATGGGAGGAGATTCCCTTTGGGGACGCCCGGATGAATTTCCTCATCATCGGGTGACTATTTCTTCTTTTTATATGGATGAGCATGAAGTCACAAATCAACAGTTTCAGGCCTTTGTCGAGGCAACAAGCTATGTGACAACAGCGGAGCGTAAGCCGGATTGGGAAGAGCTGAAGAAGCAGGTACCTCCAGGGACTCCTAAGCCTCCCGAGGAAATGCTGGTGGCAGCTTCCTTGGTGTTTCAGGCAACAGATGGCCCGGTTTCCTTGAATAACCCAACCATTTGGTGGAGCTGGGTGCCAGGTGCAGATTGGCGGCATCCGGAAGGTCCTGGCAGTTCAATTGAAGGAAAAGAAGACTATCCGGTGGTTCATGTTTCTTGGGAAGATGCGCTTGCTTATGCTCATTGGGCCGGAAAGCGGTTACCCACTGAAGCGGAGTGGGAATATGCCGCACGTGGAGGACGTGAAGCGGATATTTACCCTTGGGGAAATGAGTTGATTCATGAGGGAGCTGTTAAAGCGAACTCCTGGGATGGCCGGTTCCCCTATGAGAACACGTCGGAAGATGGCTATAAACGAGCAGCTCCGGTTAAGCAATATGCTCCAAACAATTATGGCTTGTATGATATGGCTGGGAATGTTTGGGAGTGGTGTGCTGACTGGTACCGAGCAGATTATTATCAAACTTGCAGTCAGGAAGGTTCGGTTGTTGATCCTCAGGGGCCGAAAGAATCGTACGATCCGGACGAGCCTTATGCTCAGAAAAAGGTAACCCGTGGTGGCTCTTTCCTTTGCAATGATCAGTATTGCTCAGGATTTCGGGTGGCTGCGCGTATGAAAACAAGTTGGGATACAGGCTTGAATCATACTGGTTTTCGTTGCGTAGTTTCTGCGAACTAACGATTTTTTAATTCGCTTTCCCGAGCGTGGAAGTAGAAAAGCAGGAAGTAATTAGAGTTTACTTCCTGCTTTTCGATAGTGACAATTGTTGCATAAAAAATCCCAGTCTAAGCTGGGATTGAAATATCGTAAATTGGGCATTCTGAAAATGCTACATGATTAGCTTATACCCTTTTCCATGTACATTGATGATTTCTACACTTGGCTCATCTTTTAGGTGTTTCCGAAGCTTTGTGATGTATACGTCCATGCTTCGTGCATTGAAATAGTTATCGTCAATCCAGATAGTTTTCAAGGCAAAATTACGCTCCAAAACATCGTTGGCATTATTGCAAAGCAGACGAAGTAATTCCGACTCTTTTGTTGTAAGCTTCACAGTTTCATCATCGGTAACCAAGGTTTGTTTACGATGATCAAAGGTGTATTTCCCTAACTGATAAGTTGATTGTTCGCCACCTTTGCTGTCACTGGTACGTCGCAAAATAGCTTCAATTCTAAAAATAAGCTCTTCCATGCTGAAAGGCTTGGTAATGTAATCATCCGCTCCCATTTTAAAGCCAGCCAAAACATCTTCTTTCAGGTTTTTGGCTGTTAAGAAAATGATCGGAACTTCGGAGTTCATCAGGCGAATGTCCCTGGCGAGAGTCATCCCGTCTTTTTTAGGCATCATAATATCCAAAATACAAAGGCTGTATTGACTCTTTTTAAATCCTTCGTAAGCAAGTTCACCGTCTCCAAAAAGATCGGTTTCGTATCCTTTTGCGATTAAATATTCTTTCAGGAGAAGACCTAAATTTTCATCGTCTTCGGCCAATAAAAGTTTTGCTTTTGTTTCCATTTACTTTCATGTTTAGGGGGAAATAAATAATGAATGTCGTTCCCTTATTTAAAGCACTCTCAATTTTTATTTTACCTTGATGAGAGTCGATAATTTTCTTTACATAGCTCAATCCAAGTCCAAAACCTTTTACATCATGCACGTTTCCTGTTGGAACCCGGAAAAAGCGCTCAAAAATCTGATCATGGTGTTCTTTAGCAATTCCTATGCCATTATCCTTCACCGAAACAACAATAAAGCCTTTTTTATTCTCGGTTTTTACTTCGATTTCCGGGGTGCTTTTGCTGTATTTCATGGCATTATCCAGCAAATTGAAAATCACATTGGTAATGTGCACCTCATCTCCTTTGATTAGATCGTTTTCTGCCGCAATGCTAGAGTTTAGAGTTCCATTTTTACTCTTCACCCGTAGTTCAAAGTTAAGAATTACATTGTTAATGAGGTCATTCATATGTACTTCTTTGAACTTGAGCTTCAAGCGCCCTTCGTTAAAAACAGCCATTTGTAAGACTTTCTCAACCTGAAAACTCAAACGCTTACTTTCCTGTAAGATAACGTTTGAAACATGCTCAATGGTCCTGGGAGTATTGCTAACACTATTGTCGTGCAGCATCTGACTTGCCAATGAGATGGTTGAAATTGGGGTTTTTAACTCATGGGTCATGTTGTTGATAAAGTCGTTTTTGATATTGGATAATTTCTTTTGCCGCAGGATAATCAAAATGGTATAGATAAAAATCCCAATCAACATGGCTGTCAGGATGGCTGTTGGAATAACCATAAGGCCGGCTTCTTTCAATAAGTAACTCTGACGCTTTGGAAAGTATATTTTTAAGTAGTTGGGTTTTGGGTCCTGATCATTTGGGAAAAGGACTGTTTGGTAGGGCTTTTTGTTATGCAAATTGAAATCGGAGCTGCCAAAAACCTTTCGCTCATTTCCCAAAGGCGCGGTGAAAATGCCGTAACGATAGTTCAGGTTGATATTTGAATTTTTAAATTCGTCTTTCAATGCTCGTTCAATCATCCTCTGTTCAACTCGCTCGTTGATTGGGAGCTGAGACATGATGAGCTTGTTTTGGCTGATGCGAAACAAGTTTGCTTGCACATTCTTGCGCATTTCATATTGTTGAAGAATGTAGTCATCATGATCATGAATTTCGTCGAAAGCCGAAGGGAAGTCTCCGGGGCGCCCTCTTTCATTATTAAACAATGAGGCCGAATCGTTATAACTGATGGACAACTCTTCGCTGTAGGTTTTTGTTGTTTTTCGTTGTGAAAAACGAAATGAGATGTTGACATCTGCTTGATTGTTTCGAGGAGTCGTTTGCGAATTTCCAGGAAAGACATTATGCTGATGATTGCTATTGGGGAAAAATGAATTATTGTAAGAAGATTGCCTGTTTTGCAGCACCAACAACGAGGTTTCTTCCAACTCAAGACGTTGGGCTACCTGCCGAATAGCTCGATGTACTGTTTGGTCAAACTGTTCCTCTTTGATCCGAAAAGCTTTTTGAATTGAATTGGTTTGAACAAGGATCAAACTACTCATGACAATCGCCATTAATACAATCAAAGAAATGATGACTCTTCTGCTCATGACTACAAAGATAATTTTTAATACGGAGCCCGATTCGTCACTTAACAATATTTAACATTGGCCAAATCAACGGGTTTCGGGCGCATTCATCTTCAGAAATTCTTAACAGGCTTTAACATTTGTTTGCACCTTTACAGGAAGCTTTCGCCTATATTTGAATTACAGCAAAAGTAGGAATATATCATTTTCGCAAATGAGGTTTAACAGAGTTTTTTACAAGGTGAAAATTTAGGTTTTAGTTTTAGAGGCGGAGTCATTTTGGCTCCGCTTTTTTATTGGTCAACGAATTTTTGATAACTGGAAGTCCAACTAAGAAACTTTTTCTTCTAGCTTAACCAGGGCTGCTCGCGATGCATTTTGCTGTGATTCTTTTTTAGATCCACCTTGTCCTGTCCCTACCACTTCGTCTTCAATTAACACCGTTGATACAAAAAAGGGCTGTTTGTTGTCGTCGCTTGTTTGCTCCACGGTTTCAAAATTGATTTCTTTCTTATGCTTTTGACTCCACTCAATTAACTGGCTCTTATAATTGGTGTTCGTATGCTGAACTTTATCCAGGTTAACCTGCTGCAACAATAACTTACGAATAATGAAGTGGCGGGTAACTTGGTAGCCTTTGTCGAGATAAAGGGCTCCGATAATTGCTTCAAGGGCATCTCCGTAGATGTGGCTATTTTCCCCTGTATTATTGGTGTTTGATTGGATATAGTAGTTCAAGCCGATCTGAAAAGTTAATTCAGTCAGGAAGCTTCGGTTGACCAATTTGGAACGCATTTGAGTTAAGAATCCCTCATCCATGTTGGGGAAACGGTTGTATAGAAACTCAGCGATAACGGCACCAAGAATTGCATCGCCTAAATATTCTAACCGCTCGTTGTTAACCCAGTTCCCTTGTGAATCGGTTTTTGAAGCCGATCGGTGGATCAGAGCTGTTTCATAGAGCCGGATATTATTAGGCGTAATGTTAAATAGTGATTTTAAAAACAAATAAAACTCTTTTCTCGGAGAGGAAAAGAGTTTTATTTTTTGTGCGATATTTCTTATCACGTGATCAGTATTTCTTAAAAATTACTGTTGCATTGTGTCCTCCAAAACCAAAGGTATTGCTAAGGGCGTAATTAATTTTACGCTCTTTGGCTTGACCAAAGGTAAAATCCAATTTACTGTCAATCTCAGGATCATCAGTAAAATGATTGATTGTTGGAGGAATAATTCCATCTTTCAATGCCAGTACTGAAGCAATTCCTTCAACAGCTCCGGCTGCACCCAAAAGGTGTCCTGTCATTGATTTCGTAGAACTAATGCTTAATTTATAAGCATGGTCGCCAAAACATTTTTGAATTGCTTTTGGCTCTGCAATGTCTCCTAACGGAGTAGAGGTACCATGAACATTGATGTAATCAATATCTTCTGGTTTTATGCCGGCATCTTCCAAAGCCCATTTCATGACTAATGAAGCGCCTTTGCCTTCAGGATCAGGGGCAGTCATGTGATAAGCGTCGGCCGACATTCCTCCACCAACGACTTCTCCATAAATTTTGGCTCCTCGTTTAACAGCATGTTCATATTCCTCAAGGATGAGGGCTCCTGAACCTTCGCCCATAACAAAACCATCACGGTCTTTGTCAAACGGGCGAGATGCTGTTTTGGGATCATCATTTCTGGTAGAAAGTGCTCGCATGGAGTTGAACCCACTCAGTCCGGCTTCGTTAATTGCTGCTTCAGAGCCACCTGTGATAAACAGGTTAGCTTTCCCCATGCGAATGTAATTGAATGCTTCAATTATCGCGTGAGATGCCGAGGCACAAGCAGAAACGGTCGTGAAGTTAGGTCCTCTGAATCCATATCGGATAGAGAGTAAACCTCCGGCAATGTTGGCAATCATTTTTGGAATGAAGAACGGATTAAATTTGGGGCGATGCACATCATAGGCGCGGGCTTCTTCAAAAAAGGTTTGAAGTCCCCCAATTCCGGCTCCCCAAATTACTCCGGCACGATCTTTATCAGTTGCCTCAAGGTCTAAACCCGAGTCTTCGATCGCTTGTTGAGCAGAAGCATAAGCATATAAGGTATAAAGGTCGTGCTTGCGCACTTCTTTCTTCGTAACGTATACCGTAGGATCGAAGTTTTTAACCTCACATGCAAACTGAGTTTTTTGAAGCTCTACATCGAATTTTGTAATTCGGTCAGCTCCGCTAACTCCGTTTTTTAGCCCCTCCCAATACTCTTCAATAGAATTACCAAGCGGGTTTACGGTTCCAAGTCCGGTTATAACTACCCGTTTAAATTCCATAAATGTTTAATTCAAATTTATTACTTTACGTTAGCTTCGATGTGCGAAATTGCTTCACCTACTGTTGAAATCTTTTCAGCCTGATCGTCTGGGATAGCCAAATCAAATTCTTTTTCAAATTCCATGATCAACTCTACTGTATCCAAAGAATCTGCACCTAAGTCATTTGTAAAAGAAGCTTCATTGGTTACTTCGCTTTCATCAACGCCTAATTTGTCGACGATAATTGCTTTTACTTTACCTGCAATGTCAGACATAGTTCTAATTTTAAGTTAATATTCAATTTTGTTTTTAAAAAATCCGGTGCAAAGTAATAAATTTACCCAAAATATATCAAAGAAAAACTGAAATAAATAGCTGTTTTTGGCTGTAAGTTACTGATTATCTAAGCTATATTTGAACATGTGAGTCTATTATTCTAAAAAAAATTAGTGTAGAAAATAAGATGAAAAAAATTGCCATTTTTGCCTCAGGATCAGGCACTAACGTTCAAAATATTATCGAGTATTTTCAAGGAAAAAGACATGTAACTGTGGATTCAGTATGGTCAAATAATGAAAATGCTTATGCATTAATTCGAGCAGAAAAACTTGGAATTGAGACATTTACTTTTTCAAGAGACGACTTTTATGGGAGTGTGGAAGTCTTAGAGGAGTTAAGCGAGCGAAAAATCGATCTAATTGTGCTTGCCGGCTTCCTTTGGTTGGTTCCAAAATACCTCACGGAAGAATTTCCTATTATTAACATACACCCGGCACTTTTACCCAAATATGGAGGAAAAGGAATGTACGGGAGAAAGGTACATGAAGCGGTTGTGCAGAACAAGGAAAAGATTTCGGGGATCACGATTCACTATGTAAATGAACGTTACGATGAGGGGAATGTCATTTTTCAGACGATTTGTGAACTTGAGGCTTCAGATACGGCAGAAGATGTCGCTCAGAAAGTGCAGAGTTTGGAGTATGAGCATTTTCCGCGAATTATTGAAGAAGTACTTTTAGGCGATAATGAGTGAAGTAGAATATAAAGACCACTCAATTCTTATTTTTTTAAAAAGGCCGTTTGGAAGTTTTCCTTTTCCAAGCGGCCTTTCTATATACATAATAATGTATAGCGGTTACTAAGAGCTATTTGGCAGGCAGTGGTACTTGATTGAGTTGGCCAATTAATGAATCTTTCAATACCGTGAAAGCTTGAAGGTTTACTTCGTGCACCGGTTCTACTGGTGGAGCTTCAACTTTCAGCGGATCGATTGGCGAGCCATTTTTGAAAACCCGAAAATCGAGATGAGGACCTGTTGCTAGTCCTGTGGCGCCAACATACCCAATAACTTGTCCTTGGCTGACTCGAACTCCGGGAGCGATTCCACGGGCAAACCCACTTAAGTGCATATAACAGGTGGTATAAACCGAGTTATGCTTGACGTAGACATAGTTTCCACCTCCTCGTTTTTGGTAGGCTTTTCGGGTGACCACACCATCTCCGATGGATCGAACGGGTGTTCCGGTTGGCGCAGCATAATCGATTCCGTGATGTGGACGACGAATTTTAAGCACGGGGTGAAAGCGGCTATTGGAAAAACGACTGCTGATTCGGGAAAACTCTAGGGGGGCTTTCAGAAAAGCTTTTTTAAGACTGTTTCCTTCTTCGTCAAAATAACTAAAGGCACTATCTTGTTCAAATTGAAAAGCATAGAAATCTTTGTCCATGTGTCGAAACTGGCAAGCATAAATTTCTCCAATCCCGATTGAAATCGAGTCAACATAGTTCTCTTCGTAAATTACCCGGAATTGGTCATTTCGCTGAATACCGAAGAAATCAATGGTCCATTGATAGATGTCTGATAACCTGAGTGAAAGGACGGGATTGACGCCCGCTGCCTGCATGTCGTTCCAAAGCGAAGACTTGATGGTGCCAGAGGCAACCCGAAGGACCGACTGAATGGGCTTTTGTCCGGTATAAATACGAATGGAATCGGAGAGGTCGTATACAATGTAGTCCGTATTGTCTATTTCGTAAACAAAATAGGCCGGAGTTTTTAAACTATCGTTTCGCAGTAAAAAGTGGTAAGGGTTTTTGAATTTGATTTTTCGAACATCGAAAATTGGTTTCGATTGGCGAGCCAATTGGTCGATTTGTCCATAAGATATATTTTTCTTTACCAGAATATCTGATAAGTTTTGATTACGACGAACAGTGGCTGTTTCAACAATAAAAGAATCAATTGGGAGTCCAAATTTCAATACCGGCTCAGGAATTGGAATCGGTTCGGGGTCTGGGACTTCGGGAACTTGCTGTGGTTGCGGTGGACTTATAACAAAGAATAAAAATAAACCTAGTGCGATCAGGGAAAAAACTACTTCGGCAACGTACTTCATGTAATTTGTTTTTCAGCTTCAGTGGCTGTGTTCTATTTATTTAATTTTTTAATGAGATAGAATCTTGCCGGGAAAGGAGCCGAAGTAGTATGCAGAATAAATAACCTACAAGTTTAGATCTTGATTTTATCAAATCCTTGTCCGTAGACTCCCATAACACTTCCCATAGAAATGAAAGCATCGGGGTCAATCTCTTTCAATTTTCTGAATATCAGGCTTGACTCTCGCTTTCGAACAACGGTCATAACTACTTTGACATTCTCCTTGGTGTACCAACCAGTCCCATCAAATACAGTAACGCCTCTACCTGCCACTTTATTGATGTAATCGGCAATTTCTTCAAATTTTTTCGAAAATATAAAAATTTGGGCAGATGCATTCGATCCGTTTAAAAAAGCATCGATTGAATAGGAGATGACCCACATCGAAACATAGCCGTAAACCAATTTGCTGGGCGAGTGGAAAACGAAATAACTCGAGGCAATAATAATGACATCGCAGTACATGATGACCCGTCCTGGGCTGATATTCCGGTAACGATTGACAATCATTGCGATAATGTCAGTACCACCTGTACTGCCGCCTCGGGTGAAAACAAGCCCTATACCTGCACCCCCCATCATTGCTCCTAACACAGCTGATAAGAAGGTATCATCAATCAAGGGCTTTGTAAGCATGTTGGAAGTAGCCCAAAATAGAAAGGTTGCAACCAACATGCTGAATATGGTCTTTATACCAAAGTTTGCTCCCAGCATTTTTATTGCGACTAAAATTAGAATCGCATTAATAATAAAATACGAAACAGCAACCGGTATTTGCGTACTGTAAAAGATAACTGCTGATAAGCCACTAATTCCACCACCTGTAATCTCTGCAGGAATTAGAAAAACAGTCCATCCAAGTACGTAAAGCGACATTCCAAAGGTGATTACTAAGTAATCCATGAATGTGGTCTTCAACTTAACTTTATATTCTTCAGTCACTTTAGCAATGTTTTTTTAGGGTTAAAACGAACCGGAAAATTTATTTTTTTTAGATCCGGTAATTTGGCTGCAAATGAATGAGTTTTATTGGTAGAAAAAAATGGGTAAAAGTCATCAGTTAATAGATTCATCGAAAATTGTTGAAAAGCCCATATTTTTCGGGCTTTTTTGCATCGAAATGAGAGGTGCTTTCTATTTAAAAAAAAACTATTAAGTTTTAAATTATCAGATAATTGTATTAATATTATGACTTTGTTTTGGGGAGTTTTTCCCTTTTTTTTAAGACTAGACAGATTATGGCGTTAGGGATGGAAGAGATAAGTGAAAAACAAGTTGAACTGGTGCCGGTACCTTTGGTGGTGGTGGATGTGTCTTGTCATATACAACTTGTTAATTCATCTTGTCTGAGGTTGTTGGGCTGTTCTCGCAGCGAAATTATGGGAACAAAGCTAGATTTGTTTTTAGCTAAGGAAAGTCAGGATGCTTTTGAAGGCTGGTTTCAGGAAGGGCTGGCTTGCGGAGCGTTTCGACAGGCCGATTTCTTATTTGTCGGCCAATTTCAGCAAGAACTTTCAATTCGGATTAATGCTTCTTCCACCTTGGGCTTGAAGCAAGTTAATTGTACGCTGACTGACGTAACGCCTCAGAAGCAGGTGGAGCATGCCCTAAAAGCAAGTGAAGAAAAGTTTCGGGGGATGTTGGATTCTACCCCGGATTCGATGGTGATCTTGAATTCCAAGGGAGAGATTACGCATGTCAATCAACGTACTATTCAGTCGTTTGGCTATTCTGTAAAGGAACTGATTGGGGAGAAAGTTGAATGCTTGGTTCCAGAGCGGTTTCGGGATAAACACCTGGGATTGCGCGACAGCTATGTAAATAATCCAAAACCCCGTCAAATGGGGCTCGGACTTGAGTTATATGCACGACGCAAAGATGGAACGGAGTTCCCGGTTGAAGTTAGTTTAAATCATCAACTTATCGGAGGTGAGGTGTACGTTCTTTCTGCCATTCGCGACATTACGGAGCGCAAAAAGAATGAAGAGACTTTACGAGAAAGCCAGGAGCGGTTTTCAAGTGCCTTTGAGTATGCTGCTATTGGAATGGCACTGGTGAATTTGGATGGAGGCTGGATGAAGGTTAATCGGTCCATTTGCCGATTATTGGGTTACGATAAAGAAGAACTTGCTCAAATGACTTTTCAGGATATTACGCATCCTGATGATTTGGACTTGGATTTAGATTACGTTGGAAAGATGATACGCGGAGAAATCCGTACTTACAATATTGAAAAGCGCTATTTCCATAAAAATGGAGGATTGATTTGGGTGCTGCTGAGTGTTTCTTTAGTTCGTTCCAAGGAAGGTGAACCGATGTACTTTATTTCGCAGTTGGAAGATATTTCAGAGAAGAAGCAAGCAGAACATGAACGTATTGCCCGTCAAGCAGCCGAGGAAGCCAATAAAGCCAAGAGCCTTTTTCTGGCGAATATGAGCCATGAGATACGAACGCCTTTGAATTCAATTATTGGTTTTTCAGACTTGCTGTATGCTTCATTTGAAGGAGGAAAAGCAAAATCGCAAGTTGATTCGATTCGACGAAGCGGACGGCATTTGCTTCAGATCATCAACGATATTCTTGATTTGTCGAAAATTGAAGCTGGCCGGATGGAGTTTCAGCCGGAGCCTGTCGCCTTTGAACGTTTAGTCAATGACATGGAGGTGATGTTTCGGCAACGGGCTGCTGAAAAGAACATTTCCTTTTTCATGGAGTTTGAACAAGCGATTCCGGCAATTTTGTGGATTGATGAGATCAGGATGAGACAGATTCTCTTCAACCTGTTGGGGAATGCAATTAAGTTTACAACAGAAGGAGATGTTATTTTGTCGTTCAACCAAGTTTGGGAGGGGAAACAAATACTTCGCTTAATTATTACGGTTGAAGATACCGGAATCGGGATTCCGGAAGATCAGCTCGAACGCATTTTTGAGCCTTTCACGCAGCAAGAGGGACAGTTGGAAAAACGTTTTGGCGGAACAGGCTTGGGCTTGTCCATCACACAACGTTTGGTAAAGATGATGGAAGGAAGTATCTCTGTAAGCAGTGAGGTCGGAAAGGGGAGTACTTTTCGTGTTGAAATACCTGGGATTTTGTTTGACCAGGGAGTTGAAGCCCGGGAAGATTTACTTGAATACGACCCGACTATACTTGAGTTTGGAGATGCAACGGTATTAATTGTTGATGATAGTCAGGAGAACAGGGAGCTTTTAAAGTATTTGTTTGCTTCTTCAAAATTGAAATTGATTGAAGCTGTTAATGGAAAGGAAGCCATTCAGCGAGCGTTGGAACATTTGCCAGATTTAATTCTGATGGATTTGCGCATGCCGGAAATGAATGGCATGGAAGCGACCAGGCATTTAAAAGAACAGTTGCAGGATAAAATGATGCCCGTCGTTGCTGTTTCGGCATCGTCGCAAGTTGTTTTTAGAAAGCAGGTGGAATCCGAGTTGTTTGATGGTTTTTTGATGAAGCCTGTCATATTTGCCGAGTTGGAAAAGATGCTTAAGCGGTTTTTGCCTCTTGTTGAAGAGAAAGGAAAGGAGGCAAAGAATGGTGCTCGCTTTTTGAATGGGAACTTGGAAGAAGGTGACTGTGTGGAACTTCCAGAATTGGTTGAAAGACTGGAAAAAGAGTTTCTGCCTGCATGTCAGGATGTCTTAAGAAAACAGGTTATTGATGATTTCGAAAAATTTGGACGTGATTTATTGATCTTGGGACATCAGAATTTATGCGATGTGTTGGTTGAATGGGGAGAAGAGATTTGTGAACACGCAGATAATTTTGAAATTGAAAAACTGATGGAAAAATTGCGGAATTTTCCGTTATTGGTAGAGGAATTTAAAGGATTGAGTTTTGAAAAATGAGATACACCCCCAGCAAGGCCAGTTTAAGGTTTTAGCTGTCGATGATAATCACGAAAACATTAAAGTTATCGGCTCGATATTACGCAAGGCCAACTACCAAGTTGGCTTTGCTTTTAATGGCAAGCAAGCGCTCGAATTGTTGCAAGAATCAATCGATTATGACTTGATTTTGCTGGACGTGAATATGCCGGTAATGAATGGCTATGAGACCTGTCGGCAGATTCGAAAGCGGAAAGTTTTGAGTGATATCCCGGTTATTTTTCTGACGGCGTTGAATGAGGTGGATAATATTGTAAAAGGGTTTGAAGTCGGAGGTCAGGATTACGTGGGCAAGCCATTTAATGGACTGGAGCTGCTGGCTCGTGTGAAAACACATATCGAACTAAGAAGGAGTCGGGAGGAGCTTAAAAAGTTGAATACAGGGCTGGAATCATTGGTTGAAGAGCGAACCAGTGAGTTGCAACAAGCAAATGAAGATTTGGAAGCCGCCAATCGAGAGCTGGAATTGTTGGATGAGGCGAAAGCTGATTTTTTGGGAATTATCAGCCACGAAATCAATACCCCACTCAATGGCATTATTGGCTTTACGAACATTTTAAAGGAAAAGCTGAAGCATGCTGAGTTCTACGAAATGATTGATTTTCTGGATATGTCGGCAAAACGGTTGGAGAAATTTGCCAAGTTCAGTTTGCTGATCACCGAGTTGAGGACCAATCGAAAAATACTTCGATATGCTACTTGTCAATTACCCGATTTGTTGGATGTTATTTCACAACGATTTCGTTTCATGATGGAAGAAAAGAAAATTACGGTGACAATTAATTCAACTGTCGAATCGGTTTGGGCTGATCAAAATTTACTAGAGAAGAGTATTGAGTGCGTTTTGGACAATGCCATTCGCTATTCACCTGCGGGAGGCGAAATTTTGCTAAATACTTATGTGGAAGAAGCTTGGTTTGTTATTGAAATCACTGATCGGGGACGAGGGTTTGAGCCTGAAATATTAAGCGATCCATTTCGGCTGTTTTCCTATGGGAAAGACTATTTAGACGAGCAAAAAGGCCTTTCTTTGGCTTTAGTCAATCTGATCCTAAAAGCTCATGAAGGAAGCGTGAAACTTGCGAATAACGAAGAAGGAGGAGCGGTTGTCCGCCTGTGTTTCCCTGAGAAAAAGGAGGAATAAAAAAAGGCGCCTTTACGACGCCTTTTCTGAATTATAATACCACGTTGATAATTTTCTTTGGAACGTAAATGATCTTCTTCGGTGTTTTTCCGTCGAGCCATTTTTGAGCCAGTTCATGCGAGAGAACGGCTTGTTCTACTTCTTTAGCAGGCAAGTCCAGTGCTAACTCTAGCTTGAAGCGCATCTTCCCGTTGAATGACACCGGGTATTCGTGTGTATCTTCAACCAACAAACTTTCATCGGCTACAGGCCATGGTTCATAAGCCAATGACTCTTTGTGCCCGTATAGCCTCCAAAGTTCTTCAGCCAAGTGCGGTGCATAAGGCGAAAGAATTTTAGCAAAAGTCTCGGCTGTGGCTTTGGTTACCTTGCCTTTTTTGATGGCCAGGTTGTTGAAAACCATTAAAGCTGAAATACCGGTGTTGAATTTCAGGTTCTCAATGTCGTCGCCTACCTTAATAATGGTTTGCTGCAACAATTTCAATACTTCCAGGTCTTCTTCACCCTCGGTAATATGATCGGTATTGGCAAAGAAACGGTGGGCACGGGTTAAGAAACCAAATACCCCTTTTACGCCGTTTTCAGCCCAAGGCTTGGTGTCGTCAAGCGGCCCCATAAAC
This sequence comes from Sunxiuqinia elliptica, assembly GCF_900113005.1. Taxonomy (GTDB): domain Bacteria; phylum Bacteroidota; class Bacteroidia; order Bacteroidales; family Prolixibacteraceae; genus Sunxiuqinia; species Sunxiuqinia elliptica. The sequence continues at coordinate 6,379 of NZ_FONW01000012.1, read as the reverse complement.
ATTTCGTACAAGCGTAGTGAGTCGGCTCCATATTTCTCAACCACATCATCGGGGTTGATTACGTTTTTAAGCGACTTCGACATCTTGGCAACAATTTGTCGGAGTTCTTCGCCTGTTTGGGTGTGGAAGTATTTTCCATCTTTTTCTTCAACCAAGTCTGAAGTTACTTTGGCTCCGGTTTGAGTTTCGTAGGCAAAAGCCAGAATCATTCCCTGGTTGTATAGTCTTTTGAATGGTTCGTCAGTTGAAACAACGCCTAAATCGAACAAGACTTTGTGCCAGAAACGAGAGTACAGCAAGTGCAGTACGGCGTGCTCTGCTCCACCGATGTAGAGGTCAACAGGCATCCAGTAGTTCTCTAGTTTGGGATCAAAAATTTGCTCATCGTTATTCGGGTCGATGTAGCGCAGGAAGTACCAGCATGATCCTGCCCATTGCGGCATGGTGTTGGTTTCCCGGCGTCCTTTGCGGCCATTCTCATCCACCACGTTAAGCCAGTCTGTTGCGTTGGCAAGTGGTGATTCGCCACCTTCACCCGGTTCAAATTTTTGCAAATCAGGTAGTGTTACGGGCAGGTCGTCTTCCACCAGGCTTATTTCGCCATCTTCCCAGTGAATAACAGGAAAAGGCTCGCCCCAGTATCGTTGGCGGCTGAACAACCAGTCGCGCAATTTAAAGTTGGTGGTTGCATGACCAATACCTCTGTCTTCGAGCCAGCTGATCACTTTGGCAATACCATCTTTCTTATTCAGACCATTGATGTCAAGGCCTGTCTTTTCGCTTGATGAGTTGATGTAGGCACCATCTTCGGTCCAGCATGCTTTGCCAGCCAGCACTTGTTCGCGTACTTCAGCGTCGGCATCTTTTGGATCGAGAATGCAGGTAATTGGAATTTCAAATTTTTCTGCAAACTCGAAGTCACGGGTGTCGTGCGCAGGAACGGCCATAATTGCACCTGTTCCGTAGCCCATCAACACATAGTCGGCTACCCAGATTGGAATAGGCAATCCGGTTACCGGGTTAATGGCATAGCGTCCGGTGAAAACACCGGTTTTATCTTTGGCCAGTTCAGTACGGTCCAAATCCGACTTCAAGGAGGCCGCCTTGCTATATTGTTGAACTTCTTCTTGCTTGTCTGCTACAACCAGTTCGTTCAGCATGGGGTGCTCTGGAGAAACGACCATGTACGTTGCTCCGAACAAGGTGTCGGGGCGGGTGGTGTACACGCGCAGTTGTTGGTCCAGACCTTCTACCTGAAAGTCTACTTCTGCTCCGGTTGATTTGCCAATCCAGTTCTTCTGCATGTCTTTTACACCTTCCGGCCAGTCCAGGTCATCCAGACCTTCGAGCAGACGTTGAGCGTAATGCGGGATGCGAAGCAACCATTGTTTCAGGTTTTTGCGAATAACATGGTGTCCGCATTTTTCGTGCGCTCCATCAGTCAACACTTCTTCGTTGGCACAAACTGTTTTACAGTTGTCGCACCACCAAACCTGGGCGTTATCGTAATAAGCCAAGCGTTTTTTGCCGATGTATTCTTTTACTGCTGCTTCTCCTTCTGCTTGAATTTCTTCAGGAATTGGCAGTTCCGAAATCGGACGTCCTTTTCCTTGTTCGTAGTCAAACCAAGTGTTATATAGTTTGGTGAAAATCCATTGTGTCCACTTGACATATTTCGGGTCAGTGGTATTGATTTCCCGGTCCCAGTCGTAGCTAAGGCCGAGGGTTTTGATCTGACGCTTGAAATTGTCGCAGTTCTTAAAAGTAGTCACCGCAGGGTGTGTGCCGGTTTGAATGGCGTATTGTTCGGCGGGTAAGCCAAAGGCATCCCAACCCATGGGGTGGAGCACGTTAAAGCCTTTCATTCGCTTGTAGCGACTGAGGATATCGGTTGCTGTGTAGCCTTCAGGGTGTCCTACATGTAGCCCTGCTCCTGATGGATAAGGGAACATGTCCAGAATATAATATTTTGGCTTTGAAAAATCGTTTGGGGTTTTGAAGGTTTTATTTTCCTCCCAATAAGCCTGCCATCTCGGCTCAATCTCCCAGAATTTGTAGTCCATGGTATTGGTTGATTAAAAGCATTTTAAAACTGAGGCGCAAAGATAGCAAAAAGTAAGGACAGTGCGAAGGGGAAAACAAGTGAGCCTTGCGTGTTGTCGTTGACCCTTTTTGAGTTCCTAAGTTTATAAGTATCGAATAGCTTTGCGCTTTGCCCCATGCTTTCTTCCAAGGAGGAATGGCCCCGATTTATTTTCGACTTCTTTCTTTTGATCGGAATAATTCCTCCTTTTCCATTGCTGAAAAGGAGGCAAAAAGCTAGTCAAAGTTATCCTTCAGCCCGCTTCATGATTTTTTCTTTTCCGGCTCGCCAGCCAGAATTCCCGCAAAAAATCATTCACGCCTTCCCCGGCCCGGGCGACTTTGACGGGCCAACGCTACAAAGAGAGGATGAGTCTGCAACTGGTTTAAGAGTAAAGGCGGCTTGCTGTTTCTCCTCTTTTACAGGCGGGGAAATGGACTCCGGTTGAAGCTTGCTGTTGGTGCTCAAAGAATCTACTTTATTCGAATCGATCTTCTGGTTTTTAATGTCATCCTGAGTACTGTAGGTACTGGCTGTTTTCTCCTCCTTTTTCAAGGAGGAGTCCTTTTGCTTTAGTAAAAGGGAGGTGGTTAGTTTATATCTATTTTTCTTTTCGTTTTTTGATTTTCTGGATTGCATCAATAATATCCTGAGGATATTCGTAGACCCAGCGGTTTTCAAAATGAAGAATTTCGATCCCATTTTGCCGTATAAATTCATCTCGTTCCCGATCTTTTTGGTTGGAAGATAAATTGGTATGTATTTCTCCATCCAATTCTATGGCTAGTTGAATTTCCGGGCAGTAAAAGTCAAGTATATAATTACCAAAGGAATGTTGTCGTCTAAATTTTAGCCCTAAAACTTGCTTGCTTTTTAGGAGCTTCCATAAGCTTGCTTCAGCTGCAGTTGAATGGTTTCGAAGGCCTTTTCGATAATCTTTTAGGTAAGAATGGTTGTTAAGCTTGCCCATGTTTTTTCATTGAAGTTCTGAAAAATGCAGGAGTTTGTCAAGCTGATGCGAACTGTTTCAACCACCCCGTCCACGATTAATCGTGGACACCCCTCCTTGTCAGGCGGGGAAATGGGCCTGAACCGGACAATGGACTTTCGCCAACGCGAAAGAAGGTGTTTTTTCGTTCCTGAGTTCGTATGTTCATGACTTCGCGCGTTCTTCTGACTCCAGTTTATTGAACACTCTCAGTTTGTGTCGTCCGTCGGCAGTTTAAACGCGTCCGTTGTCAATTTAATATCGTTCGTTGGCCTTTCGGACCCGTCCTTTGGCAAATTAAGTGAGTTCTTTGGCAGTTTAATTGTCTCCGTTGGCTTATTTGCCCCGACCTTTGGCAGTTTAAATGCGTCCGTCGGCAATTTAAAGCTGTCTGGTCCCAGTTTGAGGCATCCATCGGCAGTTTAAACGCGTCCGTAGGGAGGAGGTTCAGCAACGGTGTCAGCCTAAGCCGTCCATTGGGCATTTAGCAATTCTTTTTTGGTGTGACTTCCCGGATCCAGGCCTGCTTCTCTTGACCATGTGCACGTTTTTATAGCGCAGTTATTTAGAACGAGAATGAAATGTGTTTAGTCATACGACTATTTTGTAAAGTTTCGTAAATTAAGGGTTGAAAAAAACGAAAATATCAACGAATTGACTATTTGTTATTCCTCGCTACCGTACAATTGTATGCCTAATTGAGATACCACGCAATGCAATCGCACGGCAGCATTTGTAATTATTTAATAGCTGAGAATACTATGCAAAAGCAGTTTACATGGAAGAAAGGCGTATTTTCAAGTTTGTATAAGATTTACTTGAATGGTGAGCAAATTGGAAGTTTGAAAGACAAATTATTTTCTCAATCTATCACTGGGATTCTCAACGGTGAAGAATACGTGTTTCAGACCAAGGGATTTTTTAAGCAAGAAACGCTAATTTTCGATGTTGCACAAAGCAAAGTGATTGGAGGGATTGACTATAGCGCTTGGATGACTCGAGCAACGATTACGGTAAACGGAAAAACAATAGACTGGAAATATGATAATCTTTGGAATACCCAATGGAGTATCATAGATTCAGAAGGAGTTCGTATTAAATATGCAGGTTCATCGACAAGTGGCAAAATTGAATCGAATGTAGATGAATCCTTACTCGTATTGAGTGGATTATTTATAACAAATTATTATTGGCAGCTGACAATTGCAATTCTTGTTGTCGTCTTTGTCCCATTATTGGCAAGAATGTTTTAGGGAAAGAAATCTCCCGTTACCGCACGATTGTGTGGCTTAGTTGAGATACTAGATGATGAAATCGCGCGGCAGCAGGGCGCTTTATATGGACGAGTTGTTGTGCGTAATATAGGAGACCGAAATACACATGGATACCGCATTGATTTTAAAACAAAAAGTTGATTCTGGAGAAATTAAAGATTTCGAAAAAGCATCAGATTACCTCAATAAATCAGTGATTGTAAACGATTTGTTGTCTGATTTTGACTTCGATGTCTTAAATCTACTAAACAGATTGACTGAAATCACCGAGATCCCATTTGCCTATCAGCTCGAGAGAGTAAAAAAATGGACTAATAAACTCGCAGATTTGTCATTTTGTGGTGACGGTTTTTCAATTACTGGAAAAAGCGATGATATATTGTCGTGTTACAATTCAATGATAACAAGCATTTTGATTAGAAATCATTATCCCGATAAAGTCAAAATTGCGAAGGGCGTTGAGTGGATTCTGAATTATCAAAACGTTGAACGCGGCAAAAAAAGCAACTGGGCAGGTAGTCGGATTTTAAAATATGGAGGTTGTATGAAAAACACTCCTTGCTATATTGGGATTGTAAAAGCCATGATTACACTTACAGATTATAAGAAACAGCCCGATTATTCAGTCAATAATACAATTGAAAACAAATTGGAACTGGGATTGGAATATATCCTTGACCATCAAATTTATTTGCGAAAATCAGACGGACAGCCGATTACAAAAGATATAAAAAAACTGACTTATCCATTTTCATATAAAACAAATGTGATTGAGATCCTTCGATTGTTAAAAGACAATCATTTAGATTCAGACACGCGTTGTAAGTTGGCAAAAGATTATCTTCTGACAAAAAAGCAGAAAGATGGATGTTGGAAAATTAATAGCTCTTATTTACCTAAATGTTGGATTCAATTTGACAAGACAAAAGAACCGGGACAATGGATTAGTTATGAAATTGAAAGATTACTAAATTAATTAAATACGCCTTCGCTCTCCCACGATTGTATTGTGTGGCTTCGTTGAGATACCAGATGATGGAATCGCGCGGCAGCAGGAGCAGTACCGAACTCCTGTCTTTTTTTTCGGAAGGAACAAGGGCCCAGTTGGAAGCTCTTAGTTGATCCCCGACTGGAGTTTGTCCGGAACCAACCCGAGTTCTGTTTTTGCTGACTGCAGTTTGCTCAGCGCTGACTTCGCCGACCCTTTTACCGACTGCACTCACCTTTTTGATGACTCGAGTCAGGTCGAAACCTACTGCAGTCTCCCTGAAGGTAAGTCGAGCCAGGTTGGAACCGACTGCAGTCACCTCAGAGGTAAGTCGAGTCAGGTTTGAGGTGGGGAGGGGTACTTCGGAAGTACCCCCCTGAGGTGTTAAATAGAAAGTGCTCCATGAAGATATTGCTACCAATACAGACCGGCAGCAGGGAGTAAAAGCAACTTAATAAAGCATTTGTTATCTAACAAATGTTTCCTATTTTTAGATAAATAAAAACCGAAACCCTTGAATAAGCGCCCACAATTAACACTAAAGCCTACAATACATCGGCAACAAGAAGTAATCAAAGTTGAATTTTCGGATGAGCGTGATTTGCTGGCCAAACTAAAGCCGGAAATGCCTGCCCGTTGGAGCGCAGGCATAAAAAGAATTACACCACATATGCTACAGCATTTGTAAGCTTCCCTAAAAATCGGACAGTTTAAAATTAGACAAATTATTAATTTTAAGCTGTAATTATGAAACGATCGACATTTAGTGAAGGCCAGATTCTGAAGATGGTCAAAGAGTATGAATCAGGCCGTGATGTGCAAAGTATTTGCCGGGAATACGGTGTCTCCCGGGCAACTTTCTACAATTGGAAGAAGAAGTATTCCGGGATGGATGGCAGCCAGGTCAAGCGTTTAAAAGAGCTGGAGGAAGAGAACCGCCGGTTAAAGCGGATGTATGCCGATCTAAGCCTGGATCACCAGATGCTTAAAGATATTTTAGGAAAAAAGTTCTGAAGCCCTGCGAAAAACGGGAACGGGCCACTTAT
>NZ_FONW01000025.1 GCF_900113005.1 Sunxiuqinia elliptica | reverse complement strand
ATATTAGAAGAGCCGTATGACGGGAGACTGTCAAGTACGGTTCTGTGAGAGGCTGGGGGTGAAATTCCCCCGGTCTACTCGACCAAGTGACCGTTGTGTGCAACCATGAACAAAAAAGAAACCAAATATTACTAATCAAACAAATCTATAACATGACACTTCCAGTACTAAAGAGGACAATTATTATTTTGGGAATTCTGCTTCTGCTACTGGGGCTCTTTATGATATTCTCCCACATAAAATATGGATTTGAACTATTTGTCGTGGGGATAATAACTTTACCAGCAGGAATATTCATTCCTATTCATCTCGACAAAAAAGGAGAAAAGAAGGAAATTATAAAACGAGTAAAAAGCTACCCAAATATCATTCAAAGTTTCGGGATAACAGGAATGGTTATCTTAGGAATGTTGCTCGTAAGTCCACTGAAAACAGTACTTGAGAAATTTACGAACAAAGAAATTTCCATGTTCATTGGATACATTCTCTCATTTGGAACAGTTTTTATGATTATACACAGCATTAAAAAGCATAAAGAAAAAGTAAGTTCATTTAATCTGTCAATAGAAAATAAGCAAATTATCCCTTTCGTTATTGTCACTTCAATTGCTTTATTGGTTGGATTTTGTGGTCCAATAAGCGGACTAATTCCAATTCCAGACTCAATACAAAAATCCCTTTTAGAATTGGCAGGACAAACCGGAGTATGGGCTTTCGTTCTTATGGTAATTGCAGCTCCGATACTGGAAGAATTAATTTTTCGAGGAATTATTTTGGACGGACTCCTGAAAAGATATACGCCTGCAACATCAATAATGGTTTCCAGTTTGCTTTTTGGTATCGCTCATTTTAATCCATGGCAATTTGTTACAGGTTTAATAATTGGAGCTTTTTCAGGTTGGATTTATTACAAAACTAAAAGTCTGACACTAACTATAATTATACATGCTGCAGCAAATCTGACTGGCTTTACAATGAGATATTTTATCGACTTGGATTCCTCAATGAATCAAGGAATAATAGAGAGTTATGGCGGATTGAGAAATTTGACAATGCTAATAATCGGCTCAACTATAATTATCGCAACATCAATATATTATATACAAAGACAGTTTAAAAAAAGAGAAATGGCAGCACACAACAAATTGTAAATTGCATTGCGGGGTTCGTGGTGTGTCGTTCGCTGGATTCTCGCAACATCGTTCCGTCCTGTCGGACTGGAACGAGCTCCGAAATCCGCAACGACAACTTAGTGTGCCGAGAAGCAGAACATCGGCATAATTATCGTTCTGCATGCTGTAAATAAGATGGAGGAATCCGGCAGTA
>NZ_FONW01000011.1 GCF_900113005.1 Sunxiuqinia elliptica | reverse complement strand
TGGAGTGATACTTCTTCGCCAAGCCATTTCATAAACCGTTTTGACCAGTGGGAGCCTGACTTTTCGAATTGAGGGGGAAATGGAATTCCATAAAAATACAAGAATGATTTTATTCGTTGCTTGAATCTTACCATGTCCTTAACCATTGTGGCCCGTATACGGACAAGTGACCGGTCTTCCAATGTCGATTGGGCAGGAACATATATTGCCGTCAATTCGCCGGCCCGTAACGAATGGGCAAGTTTCCGGCTGTCTGTCGGGTCATCTTTTTGCAACTGTTCCTTTTGTGAAGTCGGAACATCCGCAGGGTTAGTAACCATGTTATTTATTCCCATTGACTTTAATTGATAATGAGTCCAAAAACCACTATAGCCAGCTTCATAAACCGAATGGTAATCCGCTTGGGGGAAATTACGATGCAGATAATTACACAATGTCTCAGCACAAGCTGGCTGCGTAAACGTTTTGTGCATTAGAGAATCCGTTAGTATTGTGACCGTCCAGCTTTTCAGATGAACATCAATTCCGACAAAAATATTTTGTCCCTTAAAATCTAATCCCGTCTTTTGTGTTAGCATAAGTCTCTGAGTTTTATTGGTTATCACTAAATCAAAAATAATACTCATTGGCTTATGCTTCCTTTTTGGAAGCACGAATTACAAACATAGGGACTCGTCTTAGCGAAGTAGTGACGAAGGGCAGACCGGATTTTTATTGCGTTGAGTTTTTTCTACACTAAACGACTTATTTATAGTACTAAAATAATTGGGCTAAAGCCCGTTTGCCGGAGATTCTATTTATTACCCCGGCTTTAAAGCCGGGGCTATGCATACCCTATAAAAACCTGGGCTTTAGCCCAATTTTCAATTTTTTTCACGAACAGTAATAAATAAAAACCTAAAAAATTAACTTATGACCATTATGTCTTTCCTTCCGATTATCGTTACTGCGATTGTTTATTTGTCCCTAATTGTTGGAATCCTTTATTTGATTTACCGCTGGGTGAGTAAGTTTATCGCCTTAAGAGAAGAGCAAAATGACTTGTTGCGGGAAATTATCAATAAATTGGAATCGAAATAAACAAGCAGTCCCCGCTCGCCGCTGGCGCGGTTTTGTAAACCGTGCCTTGCTTGTAAAAGCAAGAAGTTATTTGTTGAAGGGCAAGGCGCAAATTGCAAATTTGCGCCAGCGGAGGATTAAAAGAGCGAGTGAATGAATGCTCTTGAATTTAACCGGACATAATTTTTTATTTGAAAATACTGGTTGAAGCGATAAAATAGGCGATCTTTGTCACTCGTATATTAAACCTAAAAAAAACACCATGATTTACCGATTCCAGAACTATCTACTATTCGCCTTGTTGGTCTTTGTTGTTTCTTGCACTGAAAAAAAGCAGCCGCCCTTTTCGTTTGTTCAGCTATGCGACACCCAGCTGGGGTTTGACGCTGATGGGTATGAACAGGATGTGAAAAAATTCAAACAGGCGGTGAAGCAAATCAATGAGCTCAATCCTGATTTTGTCGTGATATGCGGCGACCTTGTTAACACGCCTAACGACAGTTCCTTTTCCGACTTTAAAGACATTATGGGTGGTTTTACAATGCCCTGCTATCTTACTCCCGGAAACCATGACATTACAAACACGCCCGACAGTACAAGCCTGAGTTATTACCGGGAAACGATCGGAAAAGATTATTTCGAATTTGAGCATAAAGGCTATTCATTTATTGTCACCAATTCGCAGTTGTGGAAAGCAAAGGTGGAAAATGAATCTGAAAAGCACGACCGTTGGTTTAAAGAAACCTTGAAAAACCAAGGCCTTAAAAAGCAACCGGTGGTAGTTGTCGGGCATTATCCGTTATACACCAAAACGCCCGAAGAAGAGGAAGCTTATTTCAATTTTTCATTGGAAAAAAGACAGGAGTTGCTAGCCTTGTTTCAGCAAAACAACGTTCGGGCTTACCTGTCGGGGCACACGCACCAGTTAACCATTAACCAGTACGACAATATGCAATTGGTTAGTGGTGAAACAACCAGCAAAAATTTTGACCAAAGGCCTTTCGGCTTCAGGCTTTGGCTGGCTACCCCCGATACCTTAACACAAGGTTTTGTTCCCTTGCAAGCTGAACTTGCGCAATAGGATAGGCGGGCTGATCCTTTACTTTATAGCCTTGAGGAAAGCTTCCATTTTTAGCTAAGCCTAAAAAAGAAGCCATGTAATATAGCAATGAGGTGAGTCGTGCGATAGAACTCAAACTTGGTTTGATTACGCATGACTCACCTCATTGTTGTTGCCCCTTATGCCAATCAGGCTTAAAGGGTGGGGTGGAGCTTATTCCACGATTACTTCATCAATAAAAATAAATACGCCCTGATTTTTGACCCTTTGGTAAGGGGCTTTCACCCGAATGTACTGGCATTCGGTTGGTTCAAAGTCCAGTGTAAAGGTTTCTGTTTTAATATCGGGCGTTTTCGGAATGCTTGCTTCTCGTTTATTTTTCCAGGTTTTTAGCGTTTTGAAGTTTTTTCCATCGGTCGATACGGCTACTTCCATTCCTGCGGGGAAATAGATTCCGGCTCCGGTTTCTTCAATACAGCTCATGGCAACTTTCGAGATGCTAGCGGTTTCTTTCAGGTTGATGGTGGCCGAAAAGTCGCGGCCTAAAATACCCAGCCATTTGCCATTGCCCCATTTATCGCCGCCAAAGTCGGCATCCACCAAGGTGTAACCACCCTGTGCTTTGTAGTTGCCATAAGGCTCAGAATCCAGCGTGACATCGGCACCACATGCTTTGTGCAAAATAGCGTCCTTGGTTTCTGTGCTGACCATTTTGTTGCCATCCTTTACGGCAATCGCTTTTACCGGCGTCGATTGGTCAAGCGTAAAGGCTTGCGTGTAGTGCGTCGCCGTTTGCTGATCTGGCTCAGAGCCATCAAGGGTGTAATAAATATCAGCATGGAGCTCAGTCTCCAGTTCAACGTTTAGCTTTTTAGACTCTTGATCCAGCTGAAACTTAATCTCAGGACGGTAGGCACTGGGTGCATAGTTTACACCCATGGCATTGTAGCGTTCTACCATCCGATCCATTTTGTTCCGAAACTGTGTCCAGTCTTTCTTGTTTGGAGCTTGCCAGGCAATTTCCGACAAGGCCGCGATACGTGGGAACAGCATATATTCCACCTGATTTTCATCCGGCATGTATTCGGTCCAGAGGTTTGCCTGCACACCCAGTATCCGTGCTCGGGTTTCGGCATTGGCTTCCGCAGGGACCGGTTCGTAGTTATACACTTTCTTTAGCGGTGCATAACCTCCAAATGCTTTGGGCTCGTTTTGGCTTAAGCTTTGGTAATGATCAAAATATAAGATTGAGCCGGTTGTCAGTACCATGGGGTGTCCTTTTTCTAAGCTGGCAGTAACTCCTGCTTCTCCTCCCCAGTACATAATGGTAGCCGATGGCGATAATTCCCCTTCCAAAATTTCGTGCCAGCCAATCAATTTCCGGCCTTTCGATTTGAGGTATTCATCAAAGTGGTTGACAAAATGGCTTTGAAGTTCGTGAGGCGTATAGCCATTTTTCTTCATCGTGGCCTGACATTGGGCACAGGCTTTCCAGTTGCTTTTGCCAACTTCATCGCCTCCAATATGGATGTATTCTGAAGGAAACAATTCAAGCACTTCATCCAAAACATCTTCCAGTAGTTGGTAACTATCCTGATTGCTGGCACAGTAAACACCGATGTTTTTAAGGCTTTTGCCGTGTTTGTCCTTGCAAAGTAAATCGGGGTAGCATTGCATAACCACTTCCGAGTGGCCGGGCAATTCGATTTCGGGCAACACAGTAATTTGTCTTTCTTTAGCATAGGCAACAAGCTCTTTAATTTCTTGTTGCGTGTAGTAGCCGCCGTATTTGGGCCTTGAATCTCCGGTCTTCCAAACCTCAAAATCTTGCCAGGGTTTTTTACCCTCTTTTACAACCCGCCAGGCGCCGATATCGGTTAGTTCCGGATGCGATTTTATTTCAATCCGCCAGCCAATGCCGTCAACCAAATGCCAGTGAAATACATTTAATTTATGCATGGCCAGGTAATCGATGTATTCTTTCACAAAATCCAAGGGCATAAAATGCCTTGAAACATCGAGGTGGACACCACGCCAGCCAAAGCGAGGACTGTCGATGATGTTGGCAGCAGGCACGGCCAATTGCTGAAGTGTCTCTGCCTCCAGTTCTTCCGGGAGTAGTTGGCGTAAGGTTTGCACAGCATAAAATAATCCCTGAGGACCGGCTGAGCGGATCCCAATTTCATTTTTAGTGATTTGAAGCTGGTAACCTTCCTGGCTTAAAGAGTCGAGTCCGGCATCGTACTCAAAAACAACGGCCGATTTTGGTTGGCTGTTTTTGTCCCAAACAACTGCTAATTCTTTATGGAGAATTTCCTGTAACAGGCTTACGGCAGGCAGCATGGTCGAATCGTTGATAACGATAGTTGTTTTCTCCTTGAAAACAAAAGCTGGCTGATCCTCGGTTTGTATCGATAGCGGCTCAGGAATAACTTGAACCGGTTGAGTTTTGATCTCTTCTTGGCAACTATACAGAAGAAGCATAATTGCAAGAATAAAGAAGGGTTTTGTAGTAATCATAGTCGTATCTTATCGTGTGAATTTGTAGACCGAAGTTCTTTTGGCACAAAAGAATGGAATTTATTTCAAATTAGGAAACGTGAGAAAAGTACTTGTCTTGGCTCCTTAATCAATAAGCATTGCAAGAGGATTCTAAGCGGTCCGACGAATCGAATACGCTTCGTTAGAGCTACTTTTGAGTATGCGTTTTGGGCTGTGTTAGCAAAACGTTTTGAATGGATAACTCAGTAGATTCATCCGAAAGTCACTCAAAATAATTGCTAACTTTGTGGCTCGAAAAACTAAAGATATGGACTTGAATTTATTGACTGCTATTTCACCGGTTGATGGCCGGTACCGTAACAAAGTTGAAAAACTGGCTGAGTATTTCTCAGAGTTTGCTTTAATCCGATACCGGGTTTTCGTTGAAATCGAGTATTTTATCGCTCTTTGTGAGTTGCCACTGGAACAACTCAAGGCTTTTGATGCCGGGCAATTCCCTGCATTGCGCAAGCTTTATGAAGACTTTAGCGTTGAAGATGCACAACGAATTAAAGACATCGAGAAAGTGACCAATCATGATGTCAAGGCCGTAGAATATTTCATCAAAGAAGAATTCGACAAACTGGGACTTCAGGCATTTAAAGAGTTTATTCATTTTGGACTGACGTCACAGGATATTAACAATACTGCTGTGCCAAAATCGGTGCAGGATGCAATTGAAAAAGAATATTACCCAGCCATGGACGAATTGTTGGCTAAGTTGGATGCTCTGGCTACCGACTGGAAAGCTGTTCCGATGTTGGCTAAAACACACGGACAACCAGCAAGTCCAACGAACTTAGGTAAAGAAATCCGGGTGTTTATTGAACGGATTCAAATTCAGCTGGAGCAGTTGAAACAACTGGCTTGCGATGCGAAGTTTGGAGGTGCAACCGGAAACTTCAATGCGCACCACCTGGCTTATCCTGCCATTGACTGGGCTGCTTTTGGTAACAAATTTTTGAAAGACTACCTGGGATTGGAGCGTGCGCAGTACACTACTCAAATTACACATTACGATAATCATGCTGCAATTTTCGATGCTTTGAAACGGATCAACAATGTTATCCTGGATCTGAACCGCGATATGTGGACTTATATTTCCATGGATTACTTCAAGCAAAAAATTAAAGCAGGCGAGGTGGGTTCATCAGCTATGCCACACAAAGTAAATCCAATTGACTTTGAAAATTCGGAAGGAAACATCGGATTGGCGAATGCCGTTTTTGAGCACCTGGCAGCTAAATTGCCTGTGTCTCGTTTGCAACGTGACCTGACCGATTCCACTGTGATCCGGAATATTGGTGTACCCATGGGACATACGTTGATTGCCGTTCATTCAACATTGAAAGGTTTAAGCAAGTTGTTGATCAATATGGACGCAATTGATGCTGATTTGGAGAAGAACTGGGCGGTGGTTGCCGAAGCAATTCAAACCATTCTGCGTCGCGAAGCCTATCCAAATCCATACGAGGCCTTGCGTAACCTGACACGGACCAATAAAAAGATGAGCCGCGAGGTAATACACGAGTTTATTGATACGTTAGAAATCAGTGATTCATTAAAAGAAGAATTGAAAGCAATTTCGCCACAAAATTATACCGGAATTTATAGCTAATTCCGGTTTATCTGATAAATAGCCACTCTTTATGAAAGACCTTTTTGGACTGCTCAAACGATTTGTCCCACCATACAAAGGGAAAGTAATTCTGAATATGGTTTTCAACTTTCTGGGAGCTTTGTTTGGTGCATTTTCATTTGCCATGTTGATTCCTGCCTTGGGAATTCTTTTCAATACCCAGGAATTGGTTACTCAAAAGCCTGAAATCAGCTCTTTGAACCTGGATCATATCCTTGAACTATTCAATTATTACATCAGTCAAGTGGTGATTAATTCGGGTAATGAACGGGCATTGATTTATATTGGGGGCTTCATTATTGTTATGGTTATGCTGAAAGTTGGCTTCACTTATTTTGCCAGCTTCGTCATGGTTTACCTACGGAATGGGGTGGTGCGTGATATTCGCGGCCAAATGTACCAGAAGATCCTTCAACTCCCTTTGGGCTTCTTTTCTGACGAACGAAAAGGAGATATCATTGCCCGGATGACTGGAGATGTTCAGGAGGTGGAGAATTCGGTGATGAACTCCTTGGAGATGTTGTTCAAAAACCCGGTGATCATTATCATCTCGTTAGCTGCCATGTTGTATATGAGTTGGTCGTTGACCCTTTTCGTTTTTGTTTTGCTGCCAGTTGCTGGTTTTGTAATTGGCCGAATTGGTAAAAGCTTGAAAAAGACGAGTATGAGAGGGCAGAATAAGATGGGGGATATTTTGTCGATTACCGAAGAAGATATTTCTGGTTTGCGTGTGATTAAAGCGTTTAATGCTGAGGAGAAAGCTTACCAGCGTTTTGATCGCGAAAATGAGTCCTACCTGCACATTATGAACAAGCTGATGTGGCGTCGTTTCTTGGCTCATCCCATGAGCGAGCTTTTGGGAACTACGGTGATTATCATTGTACTTTGGTACGGTGGAGCCTTGGTGCTTAAAAATGAAAGTTCGCTATCAGCACAAGCATTTATTGGCTACCTGGTTTTCTTTTACAACATTATCAATCCAGCGAAAGCCTTTTCTACCGCGCTGTACAGCGTTGAAAAAGGTTTGGCATCGATGAACAGGATTGATCGTATTCTAAGCCAGGAAAACACCATTAAAGATGGGGCCAATGCTCGTTCTATAGAAAGTTTTGAAGAGTCGGTGACCTATGAAAATGTCAGCTTTCGCTATGTTAGCGAGAATGTATTGGATCAGGTGAATCTGACTATTAAGAAAGGGCAAACTATTGCTTTTGTCGGAAAATCGGGCTCGGGCAAAACAACTTTGGTTGACTTGTTACCCCGCTTCTGGGATGTGTCAGAAGGACGAATCAAGATTGATGGTACGGATATTCGGGATATTCGTTTGCATGATTTACGTAATTTGATGGGCAATGTGAATCAGGAACCAATTCTATTTAATGATACCTTCTACAATAACATCGCTTTTGGTGTTGAAAATGCAACGGAAGAGGATGTGATTCATGCGGCCAAAATTGCCAATGCACACGAGTTCATCATGAATACAGAGCATGGTTATCGAACCAATATTGGCGATCGTGGAGACAAGCTTTCCGGAGGACAGAAGCAGCGGATTTCCATTGCACGGGCAATTTTGAAAAATCCACCAATCTTAATTTTGGATGAGGCTACCTCGGCCTTGGATACCGAATCGGAGAAATTGGTTCAGGAAGCGCTGGAGAACCTGATGAAAAACCGGACTTCCTTGGTGATTGCCCATCGCTTATCAACCATTAAGAATGCAGATGTTATTTGCGTGCTGCATAAAGGAAAAATTGTGGAGCATGGAACGCATCAGGAATTGATTGATAAGAAAGGACGCTATTACAAACTGCATCAAATGCAAGTCTTTTAATCATTCTGTCGAAATCATACTTCCCCGAAAGTAAGCAAGATTGAATTCGGGGTTTAAATATTAGGTGAATGAAACAGCTTAAATTATTATTGACCGGCTGTTTGCTTGTACTAGTAGCCACAATGGTTAGCGGACAAGAAACAGTGACCTATAAAACGGTAAATGAAATTGTTTATCGGGAAGGGGAGAACCTGACTGATTACATGAAAGAACGTTGTCATTTGGATTTGTATTATCCTGAAAACAAGTCGGGGTACACGACTATCGTATGGTTTCATGGTGGTGGAATTACAGGTGGCGAGAAGTTTATTCCGGAACAATGGATGGAAAAAGGTTTGGCCGTGGTTGCCGTAAATTATCGGTTAAGTCCAAAAGTAAAAAGCCCCGAATATATTGAGGATGCTGCAGCGGCAGTTGCCTGGGTGTTTAAGCATATCGAAGAATATGGAGGCTCAAAGGATGAGATTGTCGTTTCCGGACATTCCGCCGGTGGTTACTTGGCAGCAATGATTGGGATGGACAAGAGTTACTTGAATGATTACGATATTGATGCGGATCAGATTGCAGCTTTGGTCCCATTTAGCGGACATACCATCACGCATTTTACAATCCGCAGTGAGCAAGGTATTCCCGGGACTCAGCCAATTATTGATCGTTTTGCTCCTTTGTATCATGTTCGTGATGATGCGCCTCCGCTTTTTTTAATTACCGGTGATCGCGAGGTGGAGATTCTGGGGCGTTATGAAGAAAATGCCTACATGTATCGAATGATGAAGGTAGCGGGACACCAAAGTACATACTTGTACGAATTGGATGGTTTTGATCATGGTGGCATGGCAATTCCTGCGTTTGAATTGACTTTACGAATATTGAATGAAATGGGCTTAAATTAAGCTTTTCAACTTGATAGGAAAAAGGCAGGAGTGTTCATCTCCTGCCTTTTTTTGCTTACTCTTCGTATTTCTTAAATACTGAAACAGCAATGTGTCCTCCAAAGCCAAACGTATTGTTGAGGGCAACTTGAACCTCTTTAGATACCGCTTTATTGAGTGTTAATTGCAAATTAGGATCAATCTCCGGATCGAGATTTTCCAGGTTGATTGTTGGAGGAATGAGACTGTTTTCAATGGCCTTGATGCAGGCAATTGCCTCGATAGCACCGGCAGCACCAAGCAGGTGCCCGGTCATTGATTTGGTGGCACTGACATGGACGCGGTCAAGTGATTGCGAGAAAAGCTTACTGATGGCTTTGCATTCGCTTAAATCACCAACTGGAGTTGAGGTTGCATGGGCGTTGATGTAATCTACATGCTCCGGTTTTATTTCGGCTTCGGCTAATGCTTCGCGCATGGCTTGCTCGGCACCGACTCCTTCCGGGTGAGATGCAGTAATGTGATAAGCGTCGGAGGCACAACCGCAGCCTGTTAATTCGGCATAAATTTTGGCACCACGAGCCTTGGCGTGTTCTAGTTCTTCCAGCATTAATGCACCGGCTCCTTCACCCATCACAAAACCATCACGCGATTGATCAAACGGGCGAGAGGCTGTTAAATAATTTTCATTATTGGTTGACAGTGCCTTGGAAGCATTGAAGCCACCAACAGCTGTGCGGGTAATGGGAGCTTCTGATCCTCCGGTTAGAATGGCTTTGGCTTTGCCTAACCGAATAAAGTTAAATGCATCGGCAATGGCGTTGTTGGAGGAGGTACAGGCCGAAACGGTGGCATAACTAACTCCTCTCAATCCATAGCGAATGGATAGTTGTCCAGCTGCCATATTCGGAATCATTTTGGTAATAAAGAAGGGATTAAATCTTGGCTGTTCAGGGTTTTTCGCAAAGTTGATCAATTCTTCTTCAAAGGTATGGATGCCTCCAATTCCTGAAGCCCAAATTACGCCTACTTTGCTGGTGTCCCAGTTTTCATCGAAACTGCAATCCTGCATGCAAGCATCGGCTGCTCCTACGGCAAGCTGAGTATAATCATCCATTTTGCGAGCTTCTTTTTTAGGAAGGTACGCTTCAATATCAAAATCCTCAACCTCGCAGGCAAACTTGGTTTTGAAGTTTTGAGGATCAAATTTGGTGATGAGCTTAGCACCACTTTTTCCTTCAGTCAGATGCTTCCAAAAAGTATCCACTGAGTTTCCAAGGGGCGTTATCGCTCCCAATCCTGTAATAACAACTCTTTTCATATGATTAAACTATTTGTTATTTTAATGTAATGGCTGAAATAGCAAGCAACTTAAACCTGCAAGGTGCAGATTTAAAAGACTACTTTTTCAGTATTGAAACAATATATGTACTTACTAATAGGTAAGTTTTTGCGATAAAAAAATGTTAGGCTATTAAATCGTCGATAAGCGATTGATGAATATCTTTAAACGCTTGTTTATCCAAGACACGAGCCATTTGCAGGCTGGCGATCATCGTTGAAAGAACTAGTAGCGCACGGTTGTGCGCATCTCCTTTGAAAGCAAAAACACCATTGTATCGTCCAGTTTCCAATAGTTTGGTGAGCCAGTCAATAATCCGGTTAGTCATTTTTTGAAGTTCTTTCTGAGAGGCTTCAGGGAGTGTATTAAAATCGGGGCCAAGCGATCCGATAACACATATTTTTTGTTCTCGGGCACTTTTAACATAAACCCTGAGAAAAGATTCCAATTGTTTAACTTCATCAAACTTGCGAATGTCCATATTTTCAATCATTTCTTCAAAGCGAAGAAAATTGTTTTTGACAATACTGGTTCCCAAGTTGGCTTTTGATGGGAAATAATAATGGATGGCAGCATTTTTAATGCCCAGTTCAGAAGAGATGTCCTGGTAACTGAAAGCATTATATCCCTTGGTGAGGATAAGTTCTTCGGCCAGTTCCATTATTCGTTCACGGGTTACAGACATAAATAATGCAATTTTAAAGGATCAAATATACTTACTAATTAGTAAGTATGCAACTCTATTCAGATAAACTTATTTAGGCTCTGATGGTTTGTCGGTAGAGTTTAGTGATCTTTTGTGCTGTATCTTCCCATTTGATTTTACTGGATTCTTGCTTGGCATATCGGATCATCATTTTCGATAGTGAAGGATAGGTGAGCAGTGCATGAACGGCATCAGCCATTGCATGGATATCCCAGAAATCAACCTTAATCGTGTGTTTTACGACCTCCGAGACTCCTGATTGTTTCGAGATAATGGTTGGGACATGGTGTTGCATGGCCTCTAGCGGGCAGATGCCAAAAGGTTCGGAGATGGAAGGCATGATAAAAATATCGGAGAGGGAGAGTAATTGACATACTTCATTTCCTTTTAAAAAGCCAGTAAATAGGAAGCGATCAGCAATGTGTGATTGGGCTACCTGGCAGATTGTTTTTTCATAAAGGTCACCATTGCCTGCCATGCAAAAATAGACGTTGGTCATTTTCTTTAGAATGAGTGAAGCTAGTTTTATAAAGTACTCAGGACCTTTTTGTGACGTAATTCGTCCAAGAAAAGTAACCAGCTTGGCGTTGTGGGTAAGGTGTTTTGGAAATGTGGATGTATCGGCATTCGAAAATTCAACACCGTTGTGAACGGTTTGACATTTGTCCGCCGAGATTTGATAATTATTGATAACGATTTGCCTCGTTCGATTACTGACACATATGATGCTGTCAGCTGCGAGCATTCCTTGCTGTTCAATTTCAAAAACTTGCGGATTGACACGGTTGTGGCTTCGGTCAAATTCAGTCGCATGAACATGGATGACTAGCGGTTTGCCTGACATTTTCTTAGCAGCAATTCCAGCGGGGAAGGTGAGCCAATCATGAGCATGAATTAGATCAAAATCAGTTTGTGAAGCCAGGTATTCAGCAATAACTGAAAAGTTATGAATTTCTTGCATCAGGTTTGGTCCATAAGCTCCAGAAAAAGGAATCTTTCGTTGCTGAGACGTGTTTGTTATTTTTCCTTTTGGCTTTTTCCTTTGGGTGTGATGAAATAACTCAGGAGAGGTGTATGGGCTTATTCCCGATTCTATCGCATAGCAG
This sequence comes from Sunxiuqinia elliptica, assembly GCF_900113005.1. Classification (GTDB taxonomy): domain Bacteria; phylum Bacteroidota; class Bacteroidia; order Bacteroidales; family Prolixibacteraceae; genus Sunxiuqinia; species Sunxiuqinia elliptica. Next base: position 143,802 of record NZ_FONW01000011.1, on the reverse strand, counting down.
CGGATTGGAAACTGAAGCCGTTCCTGGTGTATTTTACTTTTAATCAAGTCTACGTTATTGGCACCCACCAAGTGAACCTCCCCTTTAGGCTCGTTGCCATATGCCTTGGGAATAACGAAGGTAATTTGAACATCCTGGGTATTGCTCAAGCTTTTAGTAATCCCATAACAGGCCGTACCCAAGCCTCCTGATATATGAGGTGGAAATTCCCAACCAAACATTAATACCTTCATGTATCATCGTTTGTAAAGTCTTAATAAAAGTCTGACTTTTTTGCTCCTGTTCTTTCCCTCAAAAATCCTTGAAAGCAGACCTGGAATGGTTTTTTACCAAAAACCTTAAATGAAGAGATGGGGTAATAATTAAAATAGTCGCTTTTTAAAGCGACCTGACTTTCTAAGTTAGTGCGGAAGCATTTTCTTCTTCATGAATTTCCCATTCAACAACATAATTGAACTGATTGCCTTCGCAATGCAATCCTCTTTGGCTGGGAATCGGTTTATACTGGCGTTTGTAAACCGACTTAGATTCAGATTTTTTGACATCAGTGTTTATTTCATGGGGTAGTTGCGGTGTTTTAAATGCTCGTGTTTTCATCGGACCAAATTTTGCTGATAACAAGTGTTCTTTTTGAAATACAGAATGGGAAATTGTGGCTTACAGGCATGAAAACCACGGGAGACCCAACGCTGAGAGATTTAGGAGCATAACCTTTCAGTATCGCAGTTAGACGATACTGGATTAAGAACTACGCAAACACGAAGAAATGGTTATTGAAAAGAAGTTAAATTTACAATTTTTAACAAAATTTTAATAGTGACATCCTCATTTATTCCCAACCACTGGCTAAAATATCGGCGATGTGAATAGGCTGAATAGGAAGCTTATTCTTTTTAATATAGCCCTCCAAATTGAGTAGGCACGAAGACTCAGTTGAGATAATGTACTCGGCTCCGGTGTTCAAGGCATGTTCCACTTTTTGCTCAGTCATGGCTGATGAAATCGCTTGAAACTTAGTGACAAAAGTTCCTCCAAAGCCACAGCAAGTATCGGTTTCTTCCATCTCAACCAACTCTAATCCTTCAACTTTTGAAAGGAGTTCTCGGGGCTCTTTTCGAATACCGTACTCACGGAGTGCTGTGCAGGCATCGTGGTAACAAACTTTATGTGGGAAGCGTGCCCCAAAATCGGTGAACTTAATTTTATTGACCAAAAAGTCTGTTAATTCAAATAGCCGTTTTTGAAGCTTCAAATGAAGTTCGTAGTCTTGATCTTCTTTGGTAAATAAATTGGAATAGTAGTTTTTTATAAATCCGGTACAAGAGGCTGATGGACTTACGATCAGTTGTTCCCCGGGAAAATCAGCTACAAATTTGTGGGCTAACTTACGTGTTTCATCCCAGTATCCGCTGTTGTATGCCGGTTGGCCACAGCAGGTTTGTTCTGGGTTATAATTAACGTCAATACCTGCTTTTTTTAGCAGTTTAATCATATTGAATGCTGTATCCGGATAAAGCTGATCAATAAAGCACGGGATAAATAAATCTACTGTCATTGTTGTGAATAGGGTTTAGGCAAATATAGCAGCTTTCTATTTACAAAAAAAGGGTTCTCGAAAAGAGAACCCTTTGCACGGGAGGAGCGACTCGAACGCCCGACACCTGGTTTTGGAGACCAGTGCTCTACCAACTGAGCTACACCCGTATTTGAATGCGTGTGCAAATATAGTAATTCCTGAAAAACTACCTAGCAAAAATGAGCTGATTCGTTAAAAAAAAGTTTTCAAAGGGCTAAAGCTCTAGAATCATTTCACTTAACTTTTCGTCATGTTCAAGGTTCATTTTCTTTCTTAGTCTGTAACGGTGATTTTCTACGCCGCGTACTGATATTCCAAGGAGTGGAGCAATCTCTTTTGATGATAAGTTCATGCGTAAGTAGGCACACAAACGAAGGTCTTTTGAGCTTAGCTCAGGATGCTGTTCTTTGAGTTTCTTCAAAAACTGTTCATGTGCTCGCTCAAAGTTGGTTTCAAAAAGCTGCCAATCATCGTCACTCGAAATATTCTGATCAATTTTCTTTGTCAGATGGTTGTAATATTTATCTGGAAAGCGCGATCCCAATTGTTCTTTCTGGTTATCAATGATGTTTTTTAAATCCATAAGGAACTCATTCTTTTTTAGCATTGACATGGTGGAGTTGGCTAACTCTTTGCTTTTATGTTGAATCTCATCGCGTAGTTTTTCGTTGCGTAAGCGGATTAGCTCTTGCTCGCGCTTTTCTTTCTCTTCTTTTTCTTTGCGCCGGGTTTGCCTTATTCCCCATGCTCTAAATCCCAGAAGAATGGCAATGAACGCAAGCAGGTAAAGGGTTCGGGCATAATTGCTTAGGTACCATGGAGGCATTACTTCGATCGTAAGTGTATTGATTTGGCTTTCGTTTCCCCATTGATCAATGGCTTTTACTTGTAGTTGGTACTTCCCAACGGGCAGACGGTCGAAATTAAATCGGGGAGTGGTTGAACGCTCTGACCAGTTTTGATCCAAGCCTTTCAGGTAGGATTGAAAGTAAATTGGATGATGCGTAAATAAAGGAAATGAGTATCGTAATTGAAGGTTGTGGTATTTGAACTGTAATTTAACCTCTTCCTGAGACGTTGGCTTGAATGTTTTTTCGCCTCGGTTGTCCGTTAGCTGCAACTCGCGCAGTTGAGGTTTGAACCCAACAATTTCGGAGAGGGAATCGGGAATGGCGGCGTCGAGCTGGGCAATTCCATTTTCAAGACAAACAATGGCTTTCGAATTCGTTATAGGTAATATGTTTTCAAAATCATCAATCAGCTCATTGTTGGCAAACAAGGTCCGCGGATAATCTTTTTTAAAGATGACTTCATTGTTAAAAATGTAGAATAAGCCAATTCGTTCTTTTGTAATAAACCAGTAGTGATGATCGGGGGCTGCTATAATTCGGTTCGCGGTTACAAATTCACCAAGGTTGTCATTTAGAAATGAGTAACTGGTAATGGAATCATTCAAATCGTCGTAGGTGAATAGCTTTTCTTCTGTGGTAAAAACAATTCGGTTTTCAACTTTAAAAACATGAATGGAGTTATCTTTTTGAAATACCGAATTGGCCCCAAAGTAAGTCGAAGAAATTACACTGTCGCGCTTGTCGTTGAGTTGTAGCTTATAAACGCCCCGGTGCATATGGCTAGCCCAAATGGCTCCCAAGTGATCAATTTCAATGTAACGGATTAAATCGAAAAAACCTTTGATTGTGCCGTCTTGAATATAAGTATTCCCTTGTTTTTTAATCCGGGTAATGTTGGAGTAAGTTGACTCAATCAGGTAGTCCGGACGATGTGGGTCTTTGCGAATGGAAAAACCTCCTGATTGTCTGGATACAAATTGTTGCTGATCATCTTTTATTACCAGTGTTCCTTCATTGTGACCAACAAACAGGTGATCGCCAATTACACGGCAATACCAAACTTGATTTTGAGTTTCGGGCACAAGTTCATAGCTTGAGTTCGGATCATAGAGCTGTTTTCTGAAAAGCCCTTGATTTGTGCCAAGGTAGATTTTGTTTTCAAAAATAGCGGCGTCATAAACGGCTCCAATGCCTGGGATTGTCTCGATCTTGAAGCCATGATTTTGGTCGTTTGAGATAAAGTCAATCCCGCTGTCGAGGGCAAGCCATATGTTATTGAAACGATCAGAGGAAATGCCTAATACGGTGTTGTTTTGTAAGCCATTTTGGTTGTTGTACTTAGCTATTTCTTCTCCTTTCGGATTGAAAATGACAATGCCGTCAAGGATGGTGCCAATAATCAAACTTCCTTTTGGGGTGAAATAACCACGGTTGATTTCATTTTCTCTGAAATAATCATTCCATGCCGGATTCCATTGGCTAAGTTTTTGGCCATCCCAAATAAAAATTCCGTTTGAGTTGGTCCCAATCATGAGTTTATCTCCTTGGTATGGAAGAATAAATCGGGGGATTGTTCCTTTTAATTCTTTGGAGGTAATAACGGGCGTGGTTTCTGTGCCGTGAATCTTAAAGATGCCATATTCGCGTGAGGCCAGGTAAATTTCATTGCCAACACGGTGCATGGTGTTGGTGAATCCAGGAAGGTTTACCCGATTGATCTGGCCGTTTTCATAGATCAGAATATTGCTGAACGAATGAAAATAAGCCTTGTCGTCAAGTATGGCAATATTCCAAAATTCCTCGTTGCTGGAAAAATAGCTTTCGGCTAAGTGGTTTAAGGAATGGTAAACTAGCTGACCATTTGCATTGGGTTTCCAAAAGCCTAATTCGCGATATCCGCTGGTATAAATTAGTGAGTCGGAAGCAACCATGACCGAACGCATAATGGTTTCGTTGGGTAGCGGGTGCAATTTCCAGGTGATTCCATCAAACTCGAGCAAACCACTGTGGTTGGCGAAATACATAAAACCATTAGGGCTGTGAGCTATCGACCAATTCTGGTTTGAAGCTTGGTAATTGTTCTTGGTAAAGTTGATGATGTTGGAAATGGGCTTTTGGGCATTAACTACCCAACAAGACAGCACGAGCTGCAATAAAATCAGCAGGCCATATAATAATGTGGTCGCAAAGCGTTTTCTCATTCCTTCTCTTGTTTGTGTAAGTGCAGCAGCAAGTTTAAACCTGTTCGTGTATCAGAATCATCTAATGGCTTGTTTAATGTTATAAAGTCATCCCAGTTTGCTGGCTGAAAAATAGCAATTCTAAGTGTCTTAACCATTTTTTTCTTGCGTAAGGAGTTGTTGTTGGACCTTATTGAAAGGGTATATTTGTTCGTTTTTAGTAAAAACATGTTTTATATCATATTCTTCGAAAGAGAATAAATGTTAAAAATAGGTCTTGTTTAAATGATTGCTTAATAGTGTGTTATTGTTTGTTTGAGCTCATGTGATGAGGTTTTGGTGAGGTGTGAAAATGACTTCATCATGTTACGAGAATTAGAAGTGTATATGAATTTTTCCTTAAGGTTTACTTCTCGTCTAGATTAGCTGCTCAAACTGACTCTAAAAAGTGTACGATGAAAAAACTAATGTTTCTATTTTACTTGATTTTTTCGGTTACTTCAGTTTTTGCGCAACAAAAAAGTGCAGTGACGGGACTAGTAACTGAAGCCGCAACGGGAGAACCGATTCCCGGGGTAAGTGTAATAATAAAAGATACCAATACAGGAACGATTACTGACTTTGACGGAAAGTATACAATTCAAGCAGCGGGAACCGATGTGCTTGTGTTTAGTTTCGTCGGGTTGGAATCAAAAGAGGCGCCTATCAACAATCGGACAACGATTGATGTGAGCCTAGAAGAATCAACGGAATTTGTTGATGAGGTTGTCGTTGTTGGTTATGGACAATTAAAAGTGAAAGACTTAACATCTTCAATTTCGACTGTCGATTCAGAAGAGTTAGGACGGACACCAACCGGACAAGCCATGCAAGCCTTACAAGGAAAGGTTGCTGGGATGCAAGTGGTGAGCAGTGGTGCTCCTGGAGATTCTCCGACAATTCGTGTTCGTGGTATTGGATCGTATCCGGGAAGCGATAACGAAGCTCCGCTTTATGTCGTTGATGGAATGTTCTTTGATAACATCGATTTCTTAAACACATCGGATATTGAATCAATCTCGGTATTGAAAGATGCTTCGGCTGCCGCCATTTATGGTGTACGTGCAGCGAATGGTGTCGTGTTGATTGAAACAAAATCAGGGAAGAACAATCAAAAGTCTGAGATCATTTATGATGGGTATTATGGAATGCAAGTTGCTCAGAATGTACTTAAAATGGCCAATGCCGAGCAGTACACAACCATGACAATGGAATCTGGATCTCAAGCTTCTATTGATAATATTTATAAGGCGATGCAACGCTATGGACGGAGCCGCATTAATCCTAACGTACCTGATGTGAACACTGACTGGTATGACGAAATCATACGTATTGCTCCTATTCAAAATCATAGTTTGAGTGTTGCTGGAGGAAGCGAGAAAGCAACTTATTCATTGGGTACTAGTTATTTCGGACAAGAAGGTGTTCTGGATATGGAAAACGAGTATGAGCGTTTTAACCTTCGTTCTAAGGTTGATTTTAAAGCAACCGACTGGTTTACTATTGGAGGTAATATGATTTTTAGTAATGCCACAAAGTACAGCCAGGAATCAAGTGCTTGGAGTATGGCGTATTGGGCAGTTCCAATTCTTCCTGTTTATGATGAAATGAATACCGATGCTTGGCCAAACAACTACGCAAGTGCTGAGGATATCGGTTATCGTGGAGGACAGAACCCGTTTTCTGCTATTGACTACAATAACAGACGGATGAAGATCCGTAAAGTCTTAGCTAACTTTTATGCGAAGGTGGATTTGATTCCGAAAAAGCTATCATTTAAAACAACTTATAACCACAATTTTACTTCCTTGAATAACAGGGACGTAGCTTTGCCTTATTTTATAAGTACCAACTTTAAGCGGGTTGATGCAACGCTGACTAAGCGAAGTGAAACCTATTCAAATCAAATCTGGGACAATGTGTTGACTTACGATGACAGCTATGGAAAGCACAAGTGGACAGTTATGGCAGGTACTTCTTTTCGCGATGAAGCTTATGATATGTTGACGGCTCAAGGGGTAAACTTCCCAGTAGATCAGGAAGAAGCTTGGTACATTAGCCAATCGGACTTAGCCAATATTCCAACGACTGCTGTTCGTGATGGTGGTAGCAGACAATACGGAATTTCTTACTTCAGCCGTATTTCATACAACTTTGACGACCGTTATTTATTGTATGGAACCATGCGTGCTGATGGAAGTTCTAAATACCAAGAGAAGTGGGGATATTTCCCAACTGTAGGTGCCGGATGGGTACTTTCAGAAGAGAGCTTTATGAGTGACGTTGATGTGGTTAATTTTCTGAAATTACGTGCCAGTTGGGGACAATTAGGAAACGATAAAATTAGACCAAGTGATGGGGCAACAACGACTGATGTTGTAACAACTGCTTTTGGCGATGTATTATACAGCGGATCAACAACTGCAAGTACGTTCTCTTCACTGGAATGGGAGGTTACTGAAGAAACAAACGTTGGTTTTTCTTCTCGTTTATTTGATAGCCGCTTATCTGTTGAGGCAGACTATTATATGCGTGATACCAAGAATGCAGCTATTAGTGTGAAGATTCCATCAACCGGAAGCAGTGTATTGCGTAACGTAGGGGTGGTTCGTAACTCCGGTTTTGAATTGGCCATGAATTGGAGTGATCAAATCAACAAAGATTTTAGTTACTCAATTGGAGCCAACATTTCAACCTTGAAAAATGAGGTTCGCGATTTATATGGACAGCCATACATCGATGGTGGTTCGGCAGAGTTCCGTCAACGTTCAATTGTAGGGGAGCCTTTGTTGGCATTCTATGGTTATGAAGTAGCCGGGGTTTATCAGAACGAAGAGCAAATTCAAGCGGATCCAATTGCTGTTGCGAATGAGCTTGTTCCTGGAGATTTTATTTACCGCGACCAAAATGGGGATGATGTGATTAATGATGATGACCGTGTGGGCTTGGGCTCATACTTCCCTAATTTTATGTATGGAGCAAACTTAGGGCTTACGTATAAAAACATTGAATTTACTACAAGTATCGTTGGTCAATCAGGCAACAAAATCCTGAACCGCAAACGAGGTGAAGTAATCTGGACTCCAGATTTGAACATGGATGCTGACTTGGCCAATAACCGTTGGCATGGTGAAGGAACAACGAATTCATATCCTTCTTCTGCGGCATTAAGAAAAGGATGGAACCAAAAGTTAAGTTCATTTTTCATTGAAGACGGATCGTTTTGGCGTATTCAGAACATTCAGCTTGCCTACAACTTGAACGGTAAAGACTTTTTCGGGGCAAAAATCCCTGACACCAAAATTACCTTCACTGCTGACCGTCCGCTAACGGTATTTAGCTACAACGGCTTTAATCCTGAAGTTGCAGATGGAATTGATCGTCAGACTTATCCAATTCCAGCAACTTATACCATTGGGTTGAATGTTAAATTTTAATCGATTTAAAAACGAAGAACTATGAAATTTAAAAAATATAGTATCAAGCTAGTTGTATTGGGGGCTGTGTTGTTCGGAGCTTCAGCTTGTCATGATTTACTAGATGAACCGGCAGAAAATAAATCCTTTACAGGAGAAACAGATTATACCAATTCAGAGGACATGATCAAGCCTTTGATTGGTGCCTATGCTGAGTTCTATCAACGAGGCTGGGAGGATTTTCCACTAATCTCTGTTCGAGGAGACGATGTGAATGCAGGAGGCTTGGGTGATCAGCAGGATTTTGCAGAAACCGATAAGTTCAAGTATAACAAGGACTACTGGATGTATAACTCAACTTGGCAAAACTTTTACGCCGATATTTTTGATGCGCATTCAGCAATCGAACAAATAGACCTTTACAAGGAATATGCTGCAAACAAATCAACAGCAGACCAGTATCAAGCAGAAGTAAAAGTATTGCGTGGATGGTTATTGTTCCAGGTTTCTCGTGTTTGGGGCGATGTATTTATCACAACAAGTTCAGACCCTTCTGATTTGTTGGTTGCAGAATTGTCTCCAAAGGCTGAAGTTATGCAACACATTTCAGATCAGATGGATGAAGCCATTGCTAATTTGCCGGCCAAGCATCCTAATGAGCGGACCGATATTCCTGGAGGAGTGACAAAATATACTGCTTTAGCCATTAAAGCTTTGGCTAATCTGGAACTAAATAACTTCCAGAAAGTAGCAGATGCAACTTCGCAAATTATTAGTTCAGGAAAGTTCTCATTGGAAGAGGATTATTACAACTTGTTTAAAATTCCTGGAAAATTGAGTGACGAAAACTTGTTGGAGATCCAAACTTCTGATTTTGGGCAAGGCACAGGTGACTTGGTTTATTATGAGTTTGCTGCTTTAGGACCACAGGGTTGGTCGCCAAAAGTGAAAGATGCTGATAGTGGTTGGGGATTTTATGAACCAAGTTTAAAGTGGATCAAATTCATGTTGGATCGTGGTGAAGAAACTCGTTTAGAAACCAGTGTACTGTTTACTAATCGTGGGATTGCTGAAATCAAAAAAGATCCGAACTATGCAACCCTTCCAGCATGGATTTCAAATACAACACCTTCAGGTGATGTGATCAACGATTTTTCGCGTGCCATGTTCTCCAGTGGAAAACACTATTTGCCATCAGATCAGTTGACTCCGGGACGTAAAAAATATGGGGCGAACAAAAATATGATTGTGATTCGTTATGCGGAAATTCTATTGATGCATGCGGAAGCACTTACAGAAGGAGCTTCTAGTTCAGCAATGACGGCTGATGCTGCAGTAAATGCTGTGCGCGACCGTGCTGGGTTATCGCCAATTTCAGGCGTTACATTAGAGCAGGTGATGGATGAAAAATTTGCCGAGCTTGGCATGGAGTGGGGAACACGTTACTACGATATGCTTCGTCAAGGGAATGCCACTGCTTTAAGTTATGAGGGCAGAACCTTCTCGAATGACAAGGCGTATTTACCTTACCCGCAAAACCAGGTAGATTTGTTGCCTCCTTTGGCAGCAGCTGCAAATAACTAACTGATCACTAAAAAATGAAGAAAATGAAAACATTAAGATTTTTATTAATAGCAGCAGTGGCCGGTTTGTTTGCTGTTAGCTGCAACGAAGGAATTGACCCAATAAGTCATGTTGCTCCGGGTGAAGATACCGAAGCTCCTGTTATACAGATCAATTATCCTTCGGATGATATTATCATTCCTTTCACAGATGAAGAAACGGATATCGCGTTTAAGTTCGAAGTAACTGATGATATTGAATTGCAATCATTTGTGGTTTCCTTAAACGGGACTCAAATAGGTGAATTCAGTGGATTTAAAGATTACCGTCGCGCCTTGGAAACATTGGCTCAGGAAGATGTAGCTGTTGGTGATTATACGCTGGAAGTGGTTGCTGTTGACTTGGCCGGAAAGACAACGACTGAGACTTTCGATTTCATAGTGAGCAATAAATATACTGCCAAATACGAAGGCGAAACATTGTATATGCCTTTTGAAGGTGGTTTCTATATGAACTTGCTAAATGAGGTAAGTGCCACCGTTGTTGGAACTCCTTCATTTGTTGAAGGAAAATCAGGAAATGCTTATGCTGGAGATTCAGCAGCCTACTTAACATTTCCTGCGGCAGAGCTGCAAGGAAATGAGTTTAGTGCAGTGTTCTGGATGAAGGTAAATGCTATTCCTGACCGTGCTGGTATTTTGGTTATGGGCCCTGAAGATACGGCTAATGCTGGTTATCCTGATACGCAAAATAACCGCAAAAATGGCTTCCGCTTCTTCCGTGAAGATGCTGGCGGAAAACAACGCTTTAAGCTGAATACCGGAAACGGTGAGGCTGACACTTGGTTTGACGGTGGTGCAGCAGCAGATGTTGACCCTGTTACTGGAGATTGGGTGCATTTAGCTTTCACAATTTCAGATGCAGAATGTGTAATCTACATCAACGGAGAAGTTGCTAAGCAAGGCGATTTCACTGGAATCGACTGGACTGGATGTGATGTGCTTTCAATTATGTCTGGAGCTCCACGCTTTAACGAATGGGGTCATAACTCTGACGAGAGTTTACTGGACGAACTTCGCTTATTCAATAAAGCACTGACTCAGACTCAGGTTCAGGAGATTATGGAGAACGAGAAATAAGGGGAAGGAATATAGTTTAGTTAGTTTTTTTGAGAACCAAAAGGCTGCTTGGAAAGTATCCGGGCAGCCTTTACTTCAACACTCAAAAAGATAGAAAATTTTTTGAGAGAGAAAAGGTCATTCAGAGTTTCAAATTCTGGATGAAAGATGAAGCGGGCCTGGCAAACCAATTGTTCTTTCAGGTCATTTTAAAATTGTATACTTTGCATTAGGCTCGCTTCTTCTTATAAGTTGAATGATTAGATAATTACCAAAATGAGATATTTAATTATTAGCAGCCTGTTACTTTTTTTTACGGTGGGCTGTTCCAATACCAGCAATAGAGCAACATCGTCAAGTCAAAAATCATGGAAAGATTTGACGGATCAGCAATTGTTGGACACCTTGCAATACCAAACTTTTCGATATTTCTGGGAAGGTGCAGAACCAAACTCAGGATTGGCCCGTGAGCGAATTCATATGGACGGAGTTTATCCACAAAACGATCAGGATGTGGTTACCTTGGGTGGATCAGGCTTTGGCGTAATGGCTGTTCTGGTGGGGATTGAGCGTGGCTACATCACGCGCGAACAAGCCTTGGAGCGTTTCCAGAAAAATGTTGATTTCCTGGCAAACGCTGACCGCTTTCACGGGGCGTGGCCTCACTGGTTGGACGGACCTACTGGAAAAGTAAAGCCATTCAGTAAAAAAGATAATGGTGGTGATTTGGTTGAAACAGCTTTTATGATTCAGGGACTTTTGACTGTTGCTGAGTATTTTAAAGGCGGTAATGAAGAAGAAAAGCAGTTGGTTGCCGACATCAATAAATTGTGGGAAGAGGTTGAATGGGATTGGTATACCAAAGGCGAGGATGTACTTTATTGGCACTGGTCTCCATCCTATGGTTGGGAGATGAACTTCCCTATTGGTGGTTACAATGAGTGTCTGATTATGTATGTTTTGGCAGCATCTTCACCAACTCATGCCATTGCACCTGAAGCTTACCATAAAGGCTGGGCACAGAATGGAGACATTGCCAACGATACAGTGTATTACGGATTAAATTCGGTTCTGAACTTCTATGGAAATGAAAATGAACCAACCGGACCAATGTTTTGGGCTCATTATTCTTACTTGGGATTGAATCCAAAAGGATTGTCTGATCGTTATGCCGACTACTGGAAGTTGAATACCAACCAGGCCTTAATGCATTATCGCTATGCAATCGATAATCCGAAGAACTATGCAGGGTATGGTGAAAAGCAATGGGGAATGACCTCTAGCTATTCCGTGAATGGTTATGCCGGACATCATCCTGGCGAGCTGGATTTAGGAGTAATTACTCCAACGGCCTCTTTGGCATCTTTCCCGTATACGCCCGAAGAATCGATGAACGTGATTCGATATTTGTATACCGAAGCAGACTCTTTGATTGGTAAGTATGGTCCTTATGATGCTTACAGTGTTGAGCACGAATGGTACTTGCCTCGTTATTTGGCAATTGATCAGGGACCAATTCCTGTCATGATTGAGAATTACCGTTCAGGCTTGTTGTGGAACCTATTTATGAAAAATGAAGATGTACGCAAAGGCTTGGATCGACTAGGATTTAGCTACAACTAAAATAATACGGGGAGGATAGGCGAAGCGTATACTGGAGTGTACCTAACGCTATGCAGTACCATAAAACCAACTAATATGCATTGCGATTTCTCTTGCTCGGGAATCAAGCTGTGCGCTGTGTTATAGGTCACGCCAGTACTTCAGAATATCCTCCCTTTTTCTTGTATTGCCGTAAGATTATTGAGAGTGGACTAAAACACCAAAAACTTGAACCAATGCAACCTAATAAATTACGACAAAAAATCATGCTGACTGCAATCACGTTATTGGCTGCAATAAATGTGATTCATGCGCAGGAAATAAGCTTTTTCTCCGAAGGAACAGCACCAAGCTTCTATGATCAAGGATTGGTTGATGTGGCTAACTTGGGAGAAAGCACTTTCGAATATACCTTCCCACCCAATGCCCCTCAGTACAATGATAAAGTTCCTTGTACAACTCCTGCCTACAAGGGCGAAACGGCATTGAAATTTAACTATACATCTTCTGACGTTGGCAACTGGATCGTTCGCATTCACCGCTCCAACTGGGGAAGTGCTGATGTCTCAACATTGGATTCAATTGCGTGCTATATCTATTCTGAAAATGAAGTTCCATCATCTGCTTTACCACTTATTGGAGTGCGGGCTGCTAAAACCACAGGAGGCGATAAGGATTCACAACTTTACGCTTTGGGTGAATACAACCCTTCAATTCCCGCACAAAAATGGACGCGTGTTACGTTTCCCATTGAAAAAATTATTGACGACCCAGAGAATAGCAGCTTGAATTTTGCACAAGTTAAGGCCATCACTTTTGGACAGTCTGAACAGAATGGACTTTCGCGTTTATTGCTGATTGACGAAATCAGTGTTTTCAAAAGCCTGGAGCAAATTCCTCCGATTGAAAATTTACAACTTGCAGGTTACGATAGCCATGTTGAGTTGAACTGGACAGCCCCTCAAGTTGGGTTGACCTATAAAATTTATGCCTCATTTGATGGCGGTGAAAACTATACATTACGACAGGAAACAACAGAAAACAATTACCTCGATTTTATCCCCGAAGAAGGGAAGAATGCAACGGTGCATTATCGGGTGACAACGGCTTACCAAGGGGCTGAATCTACTTCGGTGGGAAAATTGGTTGACTTGCGGAATTACACCGATGATCAGCTTCTTGACATGACGCAGGAGTATGCTTTCCGCTATTTCTGGGAAGGTGCACATCAAGCTTCCGGAATGGCTTTGGAGCGTTCAAATGGAGATGGTCGTACAGTGGCTTCCGGAGCTACTGGGATGGGACTGATGGCCATGATTGTTGCGCATGAGCGGGAGTATCGGCCGAAAGAGCAAGTGAAAGATCGGATTTTGAAGATTCTTGATTTCCTGGATAATTGTGAACGTCACCATGGTGCCTGGTCGCATTGGTACAATGCCAATACCATGCAAACCCGGCCTTTCACACCCGATGATGATGGAGGTGATCTTGTAGAAACAAGTTTTGTTGCTCAGGCGCTGATTGCCCTGAGGAACTATTTTCAGGATGGAGACGCTAAGTCGACGCAAATACGCGAGAAAGCGACCCAATTGTGGAAAGAAATTGAATGGAGCTGGTATCAACAAGATGGGCAGCAAGTGCTGTATTGGCACTGGTCACCAACGATTGGTTTTCAGAAGAATATGCAGGTGAGTGGTTGGAATGAAAGCTTAGTCACCTATGTGATGGCTGCTTCGTCGCCGACCTATGGCATCAACAAAGAAGTGTACGAACAAGGTTGGTCACGGAATGGTAACATGGTAAAACCCCGGACTTTCTACAATTACCCCATTAGCTTGGCGCCGGATTGGGGCGGCCCACTTTTCTGGATTCATTATTCTCATTTAGGAATTAATCCCCATGGGTTGAAAGACCAGTATGCTGATTATTGGCTGGAGCATGTCAATACGGCGCGGATTCACTACGCCTATGCCGTGGCCAATCCAATGGGCTTTAAAAACTATAGCGAAAAGTGCTGGGGACTTACAGCCAGTGACGATCCGGATGGTTATTCGGCTCATCAACCTTACTCGAACGATAATGGAACGATAAGCCCAACAGCCGCTTTGGGCAGCATGCCCTATACTCCGGAAGAGTCTTTACGGGCTTTGAAGTATTTCTACCGCGAGCGCGGACAGGAATTATTTGGAGAATATGGTCCGTATGATGCATTTAATGATGAGCGGAACTGGGTTCAGGAGTCCTACATTGGTATTGATCAAGGGCCAATTGTGGTGATGCTGGAAAATTACCGGACCGGACTTTTATGGGATTTGGTGATGCAGGATGACGATTTACAGACAGGGCTGGATAAGCTTGGCTTTGAATACCAACTTGTAACCGATGTGGATGATCCTGTTGCTCCTAAAAGCTTTCAAGTTTATCCCAACCCGGCTGATAACAAAGTGTATTTGGCAATGGGCGATTTTCAGCCCAACACCTCCCTTCTTGTCCAGGTGTACTCAATAGATGGCCGAATGGTTTGGAGTGAGCAATTGCAACGAACAAGTAATAACATGGAATTGGATTGCTCAGGATGGAAGGATGGCATCTACCTTATTCGAATGCAGAATGAGCAAGAAGTAAGACAGGTGAAGTTAGTGGTTAAGCACTAATGAGATCAGGGTTTCAGATATTAAATGAGGATATAAAATGAAGATTAGAAAAGTAATTGAGCGACTAGCCTTAGCGGCTATACTCTTTTCGGCAAGCCCCGGAACAGGGAGCGCACAGTCGGCTGGATACGATACTTATTGTAACCCCTTGGACATTGATTATACCTATATGGTTTATAATTCCAGCAAGAACATTTCCTATCGTTCAGGTGCTGATCCGGCAGTTGTCGAGTTTCGGGGAGAGTATTACCTATTTGTCACCCGTTCGTTTGGTTATTGGCATTCAACGGACTTGGTGAATTGGGACTTCATCAAACCAGCACAATGGTTTTTCGAGGGATGCAATGCGCCCACCGCTTTCAATTATAAAGACTCGGTGATATACTTTGCCGGTGATCCTGCAGGTTATGGGAGTATTTTATATTCAGACGATCCCAAAAGTGGAAAATGGACACCAACAGCATCGATTTCCAATAACATTCAGGATTCTGAATTATTTATCGATGATGACGGGAAAACCTATTTGTATTGGGGATCTTCCAATGTTTACCCCATACGGGTGAAAGAGTTGAATAAGAACGACCGCATGTTGGAAACAGGGGTGAAAAAGGACTTGATCAACCTGAATGAAGAAGAGCATGGTTGGGAGCGGTTCGGCGAAAATAATTTCCATCCAACCCTAAAAGAAGGGTACATGGAAGGGGCTTCAATGACCAAGCACAACGGTAAATATTACTTGCAGTATGCGGCTCCGGGAACACAGTTCAATGTTTATGGTGATGGCGTTTATGTTGGCGATTCTCCACTGGGGCCATTCACTTACATGAAAAACAATCCTATGAGTTTTAAGCCGGGAGGCTTCACCAATGGTGCCGGACATGGGATAACTGTGAAACAAACCAATGGGCAGTATTGGCACTTTGGAACCATGGCGCTGGCATCGAACTCACACTGGGAACGCCGCTTGTGCATGTTCCCAACTTATTTTGATGATGAAGGCCTGATGCATTCCAATACGCATTACGGTGATTATCCACGATTTGGACCAGATCACCCAACGAAGGCCGGCCAGCATTCTGGCTGGATGTTGCTGTCCTATCGCGGAAAAACAACAGTTTCTTCTTCGCAGATGCAGATCCGGAAAAGTACATCGACCGATAATGATTTTGACATCACGAATATGCCGTTGGTGAGAAATAATGCAGGAGAAATTACCTCGGAAGTTTTGACTGATGAAAGTCCAAAATCCTTCTGGGTAGCGGATGCTAACGATGATCAGCAATGGATAAAAATCGAAATGCTTCAGCCCGGAATGGTGAATGCCATTCAATTGAATTTTCATGATCATGAGTCTGGAATTTATACACGTACCGAAGGTTTACGCCATCGCTTTACCATTGAAGTGTCGGAAAATGGCAAAGAGTGGAAGACGGTGGTAGACCGAAGCAAGAGTTACAAGGATTCGCCCAATGCTTACATCGTGCTAAACCAGCCTCAAAAAGCTCGTTTCATTCGGTATAAAAACATTGAAGTACCGGGTAACAACCTGGCGATGTCTGAAATCCGGGTGTTTGGAACCGGCTTCGGTAAAAAGCCCGGTAAAGTAAAAGGTTTTGAGGTGCAGCGTCACGAGGATCGTCGGGATGTTTCAACCAGCTGGAAAGAAGTGGCTGGAGCACAGGGCTACAACATCCGTTGGGGAATTGCTCCGAATAAATTGTATCAGTCATGGCTTGTTTACGAAGATACCGAGTTGCTGATGCGCTGCTTTGATAAGAGTACAACGTATTACATGAGCATCGAAGCATTCAATGAAAATGGAATTTCAGAATCAACCAAGGTTATAAAAATTGATTAAGATGAAGCAGAATAGAAATCAGTTTCAATATTGGTTTGCTGTGTTGTTTAGTTTGCTGCTGGGAGCTTGCAGCCAAGAGTCTGAAGGAGAGATGACCATTGTTTTGTTGCCGGATACGCAAACTTATGCTGAGAAGTACCCGCATATTTTATCTAGTCAGATTGATTGGATTGCAGCAAATGCAGACAGCATCGATTTGGTGTTGCAACAAGGTGATTTAACTCAAAATAATAACGAGAAAGAATGGACTATCGTTCGGAAGGCTTTTAGCCGACTGGATAACGAAGTCCCCTATGTTTTAGCAGTAGGGAATCATGATATGGGAAGTGGTCCGGGTAAGTTTGCCGATACCCGAAATACCGAACTGTTCAACACCTATTTCCCGGTATCAACCATGGAGCAATTGCCGGCTTTTGCTGGAACCTTTGAACCTGGTAAAATGGATAACTCCTGCTACGTGTTGGATCATGAGGATACGAAATGGTTGATTTTGAGCCTTGAGTTTGGGCCGCGAAAAGCTGTGGTTGACTGGGCAAACCAGTTGGTTGAAAAATATCAAGATTACCAGGTGATCGTGAATACGCACTGCTACATGTATTCGGATAGCACGCGGCAAGGAGAAGGAGACTACTGGCGTCCTCAGGGTTATGGGGTAGGAGCTGGAGTTGGTGCTGATGCGGTTCACGATGGCGAACAACTTTGGGAGCAGTTAATCCGCAGGCATGCTAATATCCGCTTTGTCTTTTCAGGGCATATCCTGAATGGAGGAGTTGGGAATCTGGTTAGCATCAATGACGCGGGCTTTCCAGTATATCAGTTTCTGGCCAACTACCAGGAAGGTGTGAAAGGATCAAAAGAAGGAGGAAGTGGATTTTTAAGAATTCTGAAACTAAATACAAAGAATAACACACTTCGGGTACGAAGCTATTCGCCTTATACGGGTGAATACCTGGAGAAGGAAGGGCATGATTTCCTGATCCGGGATGTTGTTTTGTGATGCAAATAATTTAAGAACAGAAAATAAATAGTTAGAAGATGAAGGTGAATCGATTAATTTTTGCGGCCCTTTGGGTCTTGTTGGGAGTGCCGGTACAGGCACAAAATACAGATAAAGCTGAGATGGATGCCTACATTAATGAATTGATGGGGCGAATGACACTTCAGGAAAAAATCGGTCAGTTGAACTTGATTACTCCAGGAGGTGGAATTCCAACAGGTTCAGCAGTGAGCACCGGTGTTGAATCCAAACTGAAGGATGGTTTGGTCGGTGGAATTTTTGGGGTGAGCAGCCCTGAGAAAGTTCGTCAAACACAAGAGTTGGCTGTAGAAGAAAGTCGCTTGGGAATTCCTGTACTTGTTGGGTCAGACGTGATTCACGGGTACAAGACAACGTTCCCAATACCACTTGGTTTAGCCTCGAGCTGGGACATGGAGCTGATTGAGAAAACAGCGCGCGTAGCTGCAAAAGAAGCAACTGCAGACGGAATCTTCTGGAACTTTTCACCGATGGTTGATATTGCACGCGATCCTCGTTGGGGACGCATTGCTGAAGGTGCTGGCGAAGATCCTTTCTTAGGCTCAGAGATTGCCAAAGCCATGGTGCGCGGTTACCAAGGTGATGACTTGACCAGTCCCAATACCATGATGGCAACGGTGAAGCACTTTGCTTTGTATGGCGCATCGGAAGCTGGTCGTGACTACAACACAACAGATATGAGCCGTATTCGCATGTTCAACGAATACTTGCCTCCCTACAAAGCTGCTATTGATGCAGGAGTGGGATCGGTGATGTCTTCGTTCAACGATGTGGATGGAATTCCGGCGAGTGGAAACAAGTGGTTATTGACTGACTTGTTGCGTGATCAGTGGGGATTTGATGGTTTTGTCGTTTCAGACTATACTTCTGTTAACGAAATGATTGCTCATGGAATGGGTGATTTGCAAGCTGTTTCTGCTTTGTCTTTGAAAGCAGGCTTGGACATGGATATGGTTGGTGAAGGATTTCTGACCACGCTTGAAAAATCTTTGAAAGAAGGAAAAATTACAGAAGATGAGATTGAATTGGCATGTCGCCGGGTATTGGAAGCCAAGTATAAGTTAGGCTTGTTTGAAGATCCTTACCGTTATGCTGATGATTCACGTCCGAAAAAAGATATTTTGACGAAGGCGAACCGCCAGGTGGCACGCGAAGCTGCTGCTCGTTCTTTTGTGCTTCTGAAAAACGAAATGAATACACTTCCGCTGTCTCAAAGCGGATCAATTGCCTTGGTTGGACCATTGGCAAACAACAAAAATAACATGCTTGGAACATGGGCTCCAACAGGGAATCCACAACTTTCAATTCCCATTTTGGAGGGAATGGAGAATGTTGGTGGTCGCAAGGTGAAAGTTCGCTATGCCAAAGGAGCTAACATTTCGGATGATGTTGAGTTTGCTAAAAAAGTGAATGTATTCGGAACACGTATTGCCATTGACGAGCGCAGTCCGGAGGAAATGTTGAACGAAGCCTTGGACTTGGCTGCACAATCAGAAGTGGTCGTTGCTGTGATTGGTGAAGCTACTGAAATGAGCGGTGAGTCGGCTAACCGGACAGATATTTCGTTACCCGAAAGCCAAAAGAAACTGGTTCGTGCTTTGGCAAAAACTGGCAAGCCTTTGGTGTTGGTAATGATGAGTGGGCGCCCAATGGCGATTGGCGAAGAGTATGAGTTGGCAACTTCTTTATTGCAAGTTTGGCATCCCGGTGTTGAGGCAGGAAATGCGATTGCTGATGTGCTTTTCGGAGCATATAACCCTTCTGGTAAGTTAACGGCAACTTTCCCACACAACGTAGGGCAAATTCC
The DNA here is from genome assembly GCF_900113005.1 of Sunxiuqinia elliptica. Taxonomy (GTDB): domain Bacteria; phylum Bacteroidota; class Bacteroidia; order Bacteroidales; family Prolixibacteraceae; genus Sunxiuqinia; species Sunxiuqinia elliptica. Next base: position 124,102 of record NZ_FONW01000011.1, on the reverse strand, counting down.
AGTTCACTACCGAATGAAAAATACGGGACGTCCACAGGATGGAGATACATTTATGAAGTTTAAATCGAACTACCTGGATGCACCTAACAGCCCACTGTTTGCGTTTGGTTACGGTTTAAGCTACACCGATTTTGACTATGGCAAACCGGTGTTTAGCCAAACAAAATTGAAAGGTAACGAGAGTTTGAAAGTATCGGTCGACATTACCAATACCGGGAATTTTGATGGCGAAGAAGTGGTTCAATTGTATACACGCGACTTGGTGGCTTCTGTAACCCGTCCGGTAAAAGAGTTGAAAGGCTTTCAAAAAATCAACTTGAAAAAAGGAGAGACTAAGACGGTTACCTTCGAATTAACGGCTGATGATCTGGCATTTTACAATTTCAACCTGGAATTTGGGTGGGAACCCGGAGATTTCGAAATCATGGTTGGACCAAGCTCGGACAATGTGCAGTCAGCAGTTGTGAGCTGGGAGAAATAGTGTTGACGACAGGATGCATTTCCCGTCTTCTAATACAAAATTGAAAGAATAGATAAGCTTCGGTTGATGATTGGCTACGTGTCAGGATTCGGATGAACTCAATCAGAAGTTTATTGAGAAATACAAAGCGCGAGGGATTATCAAGAACTAAAACAAAACGGAGGTCCAGTTAATTGGCTCTCCGTTTTTATTGCGTTAGAAATCGAGTTGCTTTTCGAGTGCTCGTTTGCTTTTGTACGCTTTGCGCTTTCGGATATAAAACATGTAGTATCCTGTTAGCGGCAAGCTGGCCCCAATAAGCGATGCTAAAAAGGTGAGCACACGACCCCAATAGCCTCCATAATCTCCAACATGGAGCGCATAAGCCCAAGTCATGATCTTCGAGGAACTTAGGTCTTGCTGGTACTTCTTTACGGAGTTTATTTGCCCGCTGTTTTTGTCAAAAGTGTATTTGTCTGCCGCCCGCTTATGAACAGCATCCTTGGCAAGTACTGTTGCTGCTTGATCTTGAATTCGGATGTATTGGTAACCCGGATTTTTCTGAGCCAACTCCTGAAAAGCCTGATCCCAATGCAAGCTGTTTATCTCCTCTGTTGGTGACGATGATTTTCCTTTCTTGCCATGTCTTTGTTGTTGTTCGATGCCAAACCAGCTGAAAACTGTATTTCGGTACCAGCCAAACGACCACATCAGCCCGGTGAGAGATCAGGTGAGCAGAAGTAAGAAAGCATACATGCCAACGGTAATGTGCAGGTCTCGCCAAAATCGGTTATATCCGGAACGAATATTCACGGTGAATTGCTGGCGCCACTTTTTTTTATTGACAGGAACCCATAAAACCATGCCGGTAATTAATAGAATGACAAAAATGATGGTGCTTATTCCTACAGTTACTTTTCCCAGTTCTCGGCTTCCATCCATGAGCCAGCGGTGGAGGGTCATCATTTTATAAAAGAAACTTTCCAGAAAATAATGGTAGCCTTTAATTTCTCCGGTGTAGGGATTGACAAAAGCGCTCACGCGAAATCCTTCTTGTAAACCCACGGTGTACGTCCGATCAGGATCGGAGGCGATTTTCACGCTGGCTACTGAATTCTCTTCCAACTGCTCGTTTACCTTCTCAACCAGCTCGTGAAGCGGAAGCGGAGTGCCGATAGTCTGTTCTTCAACAAAATACCGTTCAGGATAATACCATTCCAATAGTTCTTGCTCAAAAACAAGTATTGCTCCGGTCAGGCAAACAATGGTGACAATCAAGCCCGCAGGAAGAGCCAGCCATAAATGGATTTTTTCGATAAAGTTTCTCATGAATGATCTTGTTGTTTGAATGAAAGTCCCCACCATGGGAGGGCGGGGACTTTGCTTGTTGCTATTAGAACTGGTAGGATAGCGTTACTGCAAAATTTCGAGGATCAATTTGGTTGATGTAACCACCCCGGAAATAAGCATTGTATCCTACTTGATCGAAGAGATTATTGAGAAAAGCGCGGATTGTAAAGTCTCCTGTAGCATAAGCCACTTGTGCATTTACGGTAGTGTAGGCCGGCATATTAAATGGCTTGGTTCCTACCGGCGTACCATGTCCGTCTGGTTTGATCAAATATTCATTGGAAGGTTTCTCTCCAACATAATAGGCTCCTAGGCCCAATGACAGGCCTTTTAAGGCACTTTTGTTGAAGGAGTAATAAACCCAGCCATTGGCTGTGTGCTCTGGCGCATTCATGGGAGCTGACCCATCAACATAGGATGGACTGTTTTCATAGCGGGCATCCAGGTAGGCATACCCTAGAATTACCTGAAGGTCATCAGTTAACCGTCCACTTAGCTCTGTTTCAATCCCATTACGTTTTAAATCACCGGCTTTAAAGTAATAACCAGTGGGTTGGTTGGTGCCTTCAATGTATTCGGTGTTCGAAAGGTTTTCGGTAATAATATCAAAATAGGTAAAGTTGAAACGCAGCTTATTATCCAACCAGTCTGACTTTAAACCTACCTCAAACTGCTTGGTATTTGACGGCCCAATTTCGCCGCCATCGGCCATCAACCTTGCAGCAGAACGTAAACTGGTAGTGGTTGAATAAGAGCCAAACAGGTTGATGTTTTTGATGGGACTGATCATTAATCCAAGCATCGGATTCCAGGCGTCGCCCGGAATCGGTCCTACGCTTCTTGTGTTGATGGCACTCGAATAGCTGTATCGTAATGCTAAAATGGCTCGAATGAATTCCTTGTAGCTTAAGACTTCTTGAGCTAGAAAACCATAGGAGGAGCTTTCCGATTCAACGGGGCTTTGTTTCATTAGATTGACATCGCCCAAGGTGTTGTTAATAACTGGTTGGGTAACATGAATTGTGTCGATAAAAGCCGATCCAAAGCTTGTGGTACTTAGCTTGGTCGTTTTATAGTCAAACCCGAACTGGAAGGTGTGTTTGAAGTCACCCGTGTAGATATCTTGACCAATAAAGTCGAGTTGAAAAGTGGAATTTTGGTCATCTCTTAGCGATCTGGAAAGACGCCGGGCGCGTTTGGAGTAGTCGCCATCAACAATAGTAGAAACAGAGCTTGACGTATTATTCACTTCGTAGGAAGAGTGAAAATAAGCCGCGCGCAGGCTGAAATGATCCGTTAGGATTCGATTGGCTCTTGCCGCATAGGTTAAGGTTTTGTTGTTGGCATTGTCCTTATCAAAACCCAAAAATTGGTCAAAAGGCAGATCATAGAAGTTTTCGGTATCATTTGGCGCCAAATTTACCGTGCTGGTATGTGGCGTCCGGTTGTCATTCAAATAGTCCAGTTCAACGGTGATCTTGGTTTTGTCGTTGGGCCTGAATTCCATTGATGGGTTGATGTAAACGCGGTTGCTATTTATTACAGGACGGTAATTGTCAGCACGTTGGAAGACTCCGTTGAGCCTGAAGGCCACTGTCTTTTGCTCATTCAAAATTCCCTGTACATCGAAAGCCGGACGCACATAGCCCCAGCTACCCAGTCGGAGGGAAGCTTCTCCGGAGTTTTCAAACTTTGGAGTTTTTGTTACAACGTTGATAATACCCCCGGGGCTTCCTAAATCGTTACCCAATCCTTGAGTTATTGCTGCGGAACCTTTAATCACCTGAACACTTTCTACACCCTGCATTTCGGATAGTGCTGAGCCTGTGCGGAAATCCGAATCGATACGAACGCCATTTTTGAGGACCGGTACTCCCCGGTAGCCACGAATACTCATACTTTCGCGCACTCCTCCGTAGGATCCAAAAAGGGTTACACCCGGAATATTCTGCACTGCCTCGGTAATGGTTTGAACGCCTTGCTGAGCAATCATCTTCTCCGAAATAACGGAAATACTTTGAATTTGCTCACTTGGACGTAAGGGCATACGCGTAATTGTTGCAATCTTTTCGGGTTGTTTGTAGCGGCTGCCAAATACCTCTACTTCATTAATTGAATTGGGGTCAACCTGTAAATGAAAGTCAATTGTTTGCGATGCGCCGGAATTTACCTGAACCTGCTGGCTTGCTTTTTTATAACCAATAAAGCTTACAGTTACCGTTTTGAGTCCATCATCGACTTTCGGAAACTGGAAAAATCCTGACTGATTGGTAATGGTTCCTTGTTTGGTGTGTTCAATAATAACACTTGCATAAGGGAGCGGATTGTCATTTTCATCATAAACAATACCTTTTATAGAGTGCCCTGAAGCCATGGAAAAAGCAGCGAGAATGAAATATGAAATAGCCGTTAATCTTTTATACATTTTTGATAGGATTTAAGATTGATATTTGAGATTGTATGTTGTGGAACACAAAGTAAGTGTGTTGCAGGAAGGAGGACAATCGCTAAAAATGGGTATTTCAAGAGGTGTTTCTTCCCACAAAAAGGGGACGACTTTAAGTTTTTCTCCTGTTTTTTTGGGAGAAATAAGAATCTGGAATCGTATTTTTGTGTGCTGAAAGTTGATTTTTATAGAATAGACAGGGGGGAAGTACTAAGAATAAAACCCAATGAACCAGGTTTTTTCTTTTGAAAAATAGAAGGTGCTATAAAAAGGAAATAGATAACCCTGAGATGAAGTTGGAGGATGATCGCTAATGGCATTCTCGAGTGAGAAAGTATCCTAAAGAGTATACTGAGTGTAATTAGATGGAAAGTGTTGTTGTTTTATTTCTTTTGACTTGTAGTTAGTTACGTGGTGTTTGGGGCGTTTGGGAATTTGCTTTAAAACGAAAAAGAGTTGCAAACACTTGGTTTACAACTCCTTTTTTATCTGGCGGAGAGAGAGGGATTCGAACCCCCGGATCCGTGAAGATCAACGGTTTTCAAGACCGCCGCATTCGACCACTCTGCCATCTCTCCGTGATGTGGCGGCAAAAGTAGAGGATTTTTTTAAAACACAAAAATATTAGGTGAAAAAAAACATCAAAAACCTAAAAAAAAAAAGTTGGATAAAGTGTTGCATATTTGAATCATATTTTAGAATTTTATAAAGCGTAAAATTTAAGCTTTCGAAAGTATTGATTTTACTGAGGTTCCAGAAAGTTTAAATTCTTTTTTTTTACCTTCGTATAAGAAAGTTATTAATGATAAAGTAATTTTAATCAGTTTATTTTTTTAACCCTAAACAAGTTTTCTTATGAACAAAGCTCAATTAATTGACGCAATTGCTGACAAAGCTGGTCTAACTAAAGCTGATGCAAAAAAAGCATTGGATGCTTTTGTAGAATCTACAACTGACGCCTTAAAGAATGGTGACCGTGTTGCCTTAATCGGATTTGGTTCTTTTGCTGTAGCTACTCGTAGCGCAAGAACAGGAAGAAACCCTCAATCAGGTGCACCAATCGAAATTCCTGAAAAGAAAGTTGTAAAATTCAAGCCAGGAGCTGAATTAAGTGATGCTGTTTAATCATCATGATGGAAAAAATATAAGGGAGATTTCAGCTGAAATCTCCCTTTTTCTTGCACCTAACTTTAGGTAATTACTTTTCCTTTGGCATAACATCCAAATCCAGCGCTCCGGTGATCTTGCCAATGTTTTCCGGATCAATGAGCCCTCGAATACTAATTAGCGCATTATCGTCTCCTCCTACAACAAGTAATAATTCAGAAAATTTGCCATTGCCGGCACTGCGGGCGAAGAAGCGCACGACTTCGTTTTCTTCGGTTACTTCCATCAACACTTCATAATCATGATTTTTGAAGAACCCATCGTTTTCCAGTTCTTTGTAAAAATCGACTTCACGATTTAGATCATCATCGTCAACAGCCAGGATTCTGACACCATCTAAATCAGAAAGCATTTTGGCTTCAGCAGATTGGTTATCGATCTGGCTGGCTAACCCAAGAAGTGCTCCGCTGATATTGACAGTCGTTAATCCTTTTTTATTGGCATACTTGTCAAACAGCTTATCGACCGGGCTTTTTTGTGCCATTCCTAATAAAGGAATCAGGCAAATAATAAAGATTAATAGCTTTTTCATGATATTGTATTTTTTCGTTTTTTATAATTTTTGAAATCTATAATTACCTGCGCAGTAATGTGTTTTTAGATCTGGTTGATCGTGACTCTATTCTTGTTTAATTTTCTCTTTTACTTTTTCGAGTTGCTCCACTTGTTTAAATCCCTTTTCCAAGGTTGTAATACTTTTATTTAAAGGAGTAACCGCTTCATTTAACTTCTTGACAGGTTTTAGATTGCCAATTCCTTTTTGATAGTATCCAGCTACGTATTGCAAGGTTCGTGAAGCCTCGACATAAGCTTGGTCAGGATTACTATAGGTATCTTGCCACTGGCGCGAATTGCCATAATAGTTGACAGCCAAGAGGCCAATGAGTAGAGCAGCAGCGATACCACTAACCGATTGCCATAACCAGCGGTAGTGTGTTTTCTCACGATGCTCTTGCTCCAAAATATGGTCCATGATGCTTTCCTCGAGATGGAGATCACGCTTGCTATTGGTTAGTTCCTGGAAGCCCGCAAAAAATGCTTTGTATTGAATGAGTTCAGGATCTATTTGATCAGACCTAAAGTATTCGATCAATAACTGCTCTTCCTGCTCCGTCGTTTCCCCCTCAAAATAGCTGTGCAGTATTTGTTTTATTCTTTGCTGTTCCATAATCCTGATAATTTAATAGTTCAGTTCGAATCTTTTTTCTTGCACGGGATAAGTTAACCCGAATTGCATTGATATTGAGTCCGGTATTTTCAGCTATTTCATCGTAGCTGAGCTGATCAATATCCCGCATTTGCATCACCTGTCGCTGCAGGTCTGGTAGCTCTCCAATGAGGCGTTTGATGATCGTTGCTGTTTCTGATAGCTCCAACTCTTCATTCAAATCACCTTTTCTTTTCTGTTGCCAACTGTCTGTCTGGTCTTCCAGCGAATAAGTGTGTTTTCCGCGGTACAAGTCAAGGCATCTGTTGCGTGTCATGCGCATGGCAAAGGCCTCAATATTCTCAATACCTTCCAGCGTATTGCGCTTTTGCCACAGTTTCAGAAATACATCCTGAATGGTATCGCGGGCTTCTTCTTCGTTTTTGGTGAACTGCAAAGCAAAACGTAAAAGCTTATTACTCAACGGAAGCACTATTGTCTTAAACTCTTTGGCTAACATGCTCTTGTTTTCTTCCTTGTTTGTATTCAAATTTAAGACGATGCAAACTTAATTTCATTACATCAGTTTGAGAATTTTGATCGAAGGAATAAAAAAAGCCCGGACGATTGATCCGGGCTATACCTATTTTTTGGATACCGATTAGTTTGGTGCCCACGGAAGATGTTCTCCTCCGGAGGAGCGTTTGGATCCGGATCCAGAACCGATTGGAATGGAAACACCAAATACGACTTTTGCAACCAAGGTTGAGGTAACTTCATCCTCTAACAAATTAGGAAGTGCATCTATATACTCCGATTTTGTTCCGGAAACACTAGCTGCAAGGTTGAAGGTTAATCCTTGGTTTAGGGTGAAGCGGGTACCAAGTCCAAAGCCAAACTGCAAGGCCTGTTCAGTTGAACTGTACGGGATTTTATTTTTATGTTGTTCGAGATACCATACTGACGGCAGGTTGGATATTTCACCGTCTTCAATAAGAATTCCTGTTGTATCGATATAATTTAATTCAGGTGAGTGGAAGTTAAAGCCAACATTGAGCTCCAGATAAGGCTGAAATTTTTGAGCATCGCGAGCTCTGGAAGCAAATCTTTTAAAATAATACCTAAAAAACAGGTTGGGAACCAAATTGCTTGTTTGGTATTCAATTGGTTGGGGCCATCGATCTACATTGCTAAAACTGGGTGGCAGGTTCCCCCTGGCAACTGCTCGAAGATCTTCAATGAAGAGCGAATCATCGGAACTGGAAAGCTTATAAAATTCAACACCCAGCCCAACTTCAAAATGGCTGCCAAATGTTCTGGATAAAGCCAAGTCGGCGTTGAGTCCAAAACCGTGTTTGAAATCACTATCGACAGTTGTAAAGCTCGAGTTTACTTCTCCGATCATTGTTGCGGCACCAATTCTAGGAGTCAAGAACCATTGGTTGGCTCCTTTGCCTTTTGCCTGAAGTAAGTGTGGAGTAAGTGTTAATAAAATCACTAAAGTTAGTAGTGTCCCGGCAAGATTTTTTTTCATTCGTCTAAGTTTTAGGTTTGGCGATATGTAATAATAGCAAAAAAAAATGCGACTTAACCTATTTTACATCAGACTTTTTCGACGATTACTGAATTTTTATTGGCAGGACTCAGCTGGCGTTTTAGAACACAAAACAAGCGGGGAAGGCTCCTTTTGAGTAATGGGGGAATAAAAAAAACGCCACTCAAACCTCGTTTGAGCGGCAATTTTTTGTTTATATACGTGAAGATTTGAGTGTGTGCAATGTATGTAATTGCAGGTAAAGTGCTTTTGCTATTCCTCCGTGGTTTCAGCAGCTTCCTCTTCAACAGGAGTTAGTGCCAAATCTACAGTAGTTGTTTGCCCTGCTTCTACAGCAACGTTGTCAACCCAGATGGTATCATAGTTTTCCATCGCTGCAGAAAGGTGATAAGTACCTTCTGGTAAACCAATCATTTTGTAAAAACCAGCTTCATCAGAGAATGCTGAAGTAACAACGGTATCAGCTTCCTGTGTTTCAGTAAGGCTCCAAAGCTCGATGTGTGCATTTTCAAGAATTGCTTCTGCATCATCGGTAACATGCCCTTCAACCTGTCCGGCAAAGCCAACAAAGACTGCACGAACAACTGGTTTGAAATGGAAGCCTTTGATTCCGGCAGGAGTGTTCATGTTACCCTGCATAACAAAGGATTTGCTAACATCAAAGTCAAGTAAAACTGAAGACTCAGTGCCTTCTTCAATTACAACAGCTGGTTCAATTTTTACTTTCAAGCCGCTGGTGCTTCCACTTGGAATGGTGAGATCAAATTCAGTCCCATCTTTCAAAATTACTTTCGCATCTACAACATGTAGTCGGATTTGATCGTAACTACCTGCTTCCAGATCAACAGAAGCTAATTGCGCAGTTACACCATTCGCTAAGTCAAGCAAATTGATTTCATACTCCTCTTCGGATAGCGTGACAAAAGTGCGTGTTTCGGCTTCGTCCTCACTCGCTTGAGTGGTTTGTGCGATTTCAACTTTGTCAATTGTCACCACCGTTTTGTCAACGATGTCAATTGGGAAAGGCGCATCAGTAATCGCTACATTTAAGCGACCTTTTCCTTCTATTGTTTTTACATCATCCGACTTAGAGCACGAAAAGAACAGGGTGGCAAGAAGTAATGATAATACTCCAATTCGTGCTTTTCCATTCATCTTTAAAAATTTCATTCTTTATTGTTTTTAGTTAAACGAATATAGTCCCTTCTACTATTTCACTTCAATCACAGCATATTTCGAAATTTTCCAGAATTCCTCAGGATTATTAATTTGTAAGTAGGAAACTTGTCCGTCTTCTTCTACAAAGGTATAGGAATCAGCTGGATGCTCAGATATAATTGTAGCTTTTTTTGAATGCAACGGGATGGTTTTTGTTTCCTGAATATTCAGCTCGGTGAAGTATTCATCATCAAAATCTTCCTGGATGGTTTTGTTTTTTCCAATCCATAGGAAGCCACCTTCTTTGGTAAGCAATCCTTTTTCTTTTAACTCTTTGTAGGTTCCGTAAGCAATATGTGCTGTGTTCAGCTCTTCGTTTTTTTGATCAATGATGTTGAGCTTATTGGCAAGCGTGTCAGCTTGTTTGGCAATCTCAAACTCCATCGTTTCAACTTTCTCATTTAGGTCAGCAACCATGACGTCTTTTTCTTCAATGATTCGTCTCAATTCAACCATTTCTGAGTTCTGGTCATTAACGGTTTTTGAAAGTGCAGCAATTTTTTGCTGGAATCCGCTGAGCTTAATCCCTGAATTTTTAAGCTTCTTCTCTAGCTGGTCGATGTGCTTGCTGCTTTCTTCCAGCATCTTATTCATCAGGGCGATGTCGTCTAAAATGGCTTGTTTCCGATCAATATTTCCTTCTTTGTTTTGCTCGATTGACAATTGCTTTCTTTTTTCTTTGATAAATTTCAAATTGTTTTCGATATCGTTGAAAGCAGTAACCATTTCGTTGACAACAGAATCACGATTTTCAATCAATTCACTCAAATTACTATTCTCTGAAACTAAGTTCTCAACTTCCGATTGTTTTTGAGTGTAGACATAAATAGTACCAATCGCGGCTAAAATAACCACCACAACTGCAGTAACTATAATTCCCAATTGTTTTTTTCTTGTATTATCCATGATATTGTCCTCCATTCTTTAATAAATGTGATAAGCGATAGGCAATGGTTGTGCCAAGACAAAAAAAAAACCCAAAAGGCTGTCTTTTAGTCTTTTGGGTTTTTGTGCTGGATGTTTTTTCTTCTCAAATTGAATGATTGTTTCGCAAATTGAGAATAGAATCTGTTGGAAGGATCAGTTTCGTTCTTCTTTTAGCATGCGATAAATTGTTGCAACGCCAATGTCCAGTTTTTCAGCAACAAGCTTGATGTTGTTGTCGTATTTTTCCAGAAAGCGATTTAAAATTTCCAGGTTATATTCTCGCAAGGTCCGTTCTTCTGTCAGCAGGCTGTCTAGCATGTTTTGGCCGCCAAACATCAGGTTGTCTTCGGTAATCTCATCGGTGTCTGAAAGTGTGGCAGCTAACTCAATTACTGACTTTAGCTCACGAATATTACCAGGGAAAGAGTAGGACAGAAGTCGTTTACTGGCCGAGGAGCTTAGTGTTTTCTCTTCCAGTTGATTCTCTTTACAAAAGTTTTGGATAAAATGCTTGGCTAAGATGACAACATCGTTTCCGCGTTCGCGAAGTGGAGGTAACTCAATTGGAAGCCCAAAAAGACGGTAATAAAGGTCTTGCCTAAAATTACCTGCATTAACTTCTTCTATCAGGTTTTTGTTGGTCGCAATAATGATACGACAATTTGTTTTGACGGTCTCATTGCTTCCAATTCGGGTGATTTCCTTTTCTTGTAAGGCACGAAGGAGCTTGGCTTGAAGGGCAATGTCCATTTCTGCCATTTCGTCTAAAAAGAGTGTTCCGCCATTGGCTTCTTCAAATTTTCCGATCCGGCGAGAAGAGGCTCCGGTAAAAGCCCCTTTCTCATGGCCAAACAGCTCACTCTCGATCAAATCTTTTGGAATGGCAGCTACGTTGACGGGGATGAATGGCTTTTTTGCACGGGTTGAGTTGTAATGAATGGCCTTGGCAACCAATTCTTTTCCCGTTCCGGTTTCTCCGGTAATGGTCACCGAGATGTTGGTGCGTGTGGCCTTTTCAATTAATGAGAAGATTTTTTCAGCCGCAGGGCTATTCCCAATAATGGTATTTTGGTAGCTGTATTTCTTTTTAACCTCTTGCCGAAGCGAAACGATTTCTTTTTTCAGTCGGCTTCCTTGTCGGATGTTGTTAACCGTATTGAGTAGCCTTTCTTTTACATCCGAAGATTTGACAATGTAGTCATAAGCCCCGTGTTTTAGAAGTTCAACGACCACTTCGATATCATCCTGCTCCGAAATAAGCACCACCTGAATATCTTCATTGATTGCCTTGATTTCTTTGAGGACCTCCAGTCCTTTCATATCAGGCAGGCGGTAGTCAAGTGTGATGACGTCCGGTTCTTTATTCAGGTTTTTAATACAATCTTTCCCACTGGTAAACGACTCGATATCGTAATCGGGAATAAGGGATAAGTTGTGCACAAGCAATCGGTTGTACCAATCGTCGTCTTCAACTACAAAAATTTTAAATGATTTACTGGTGTCCATACGCTAGTTTCAACTACTAAAGCGGCTAATTAGTTTCATTTGGCTATGCAATAGTATAGAAATATTTTGTGAAAAATGAGTGATTTCGAGTAGATTTTTTTGAAAGAAAATCCCCTGGGTTGGAAACTACCCAGGGGAGGAAATTTAAAATAGAATAATCAAAGCTGACGAAATGAAACGTTCCTTACGAGGAAGCATCCTCGCGAATAAATTCTTCGAGCAACGATGTGCACATAAAATGAGTGAATTGATCTTTGCGGATAAATTGTGTTGCTCCGAGCTGTTTGGCCTCTGCGGCTATCTGGAAATTTTTAGTTTCTGAAATAATGACAATCCTTCGGTCTTTATCTGGCTGAAGTTGATTTAACACATCAATAGCCTTTTGACTGTCGTTTAGATAGTAATCGATGAAGAGAACCTTGCGGGTTCCTTTAACGTCCTTACTGTTAATTCCTTTAAAGAAGTCGTCAACCTTGAGGTAAGAGTGTACCTCAATTTGAGCTTGATACAATACGGCCAGATTGGATGAATAATGTTTTAATACTTCTGTCATAAGTGTATTGAAGTATTCATCATCATCTAAAACAGCAACTGAATACTTTTCCGCAGTAGGAAAAAACAGATCTAAAAAAGTTTTGTATTCTTTTGTTTCAGGCTTATCCATGACTTGCTTTTTCGATTTGGAAAACAAGCCCGATGCCAAAATTGATCAAAAAGGTTTAATTTGTTAAAAATCAGTTTTTTATTCTTTTACGCTAGAGTAGCTTATTTCGTCTTCTTTTCTCATATTGAGAAATTGCGTGTAAAAATGAAGCTATTTTAAAGCTGTTTCTTCTTCAATAGTGTTTTTAAATGATTGTTGGCCGCTTTCACTTCATTCTTTACATCCTGAAATAAGCTGACAATTTTATCTTCGTTTTGTGCCAGCTCTGCTTCATATTCCATTTCCTTAATTTTTGCATACAAGCTCATTGCTTTAATGTGCTTGGCTGGTGCTGCCATTTTATGGGCATACTCCCTTATTTGAGCCCAGTCTTTTTGATGCAGACTTTTTTGGATTTCCTCAATGCCATTCTCACTTGAGCGAATAAAAATCTCAATCATTTCCTGAACAAATGCAGCGTTCCCATTGGCCATTCGCTTTAGTTCGCTTAAGTCAATGGTTGTTTTTGATTGTGCTTTGTTACTCTTGCTTTTTTTTATTTTTGACTCATCAGCAAGGGTTGCTTCTAAGGTGTCAAGCAGTTCTTTCTCTGTAAACGGTTTTGACAAGAAGTGATGCATGCCTGCTTGTTCACACTTGTCAATATCTTCTTTTTTACTTCCTGCAGTAAGTGCAATGATTTTGGAATTTGCCGATTCTTTATTTGCTAATATTTGCTTGCTGGCTTCCAAGCCATTGAGAACGGGCATGCGAATATCCATAAATATGAGATCGAAATTTTGCTGGCTGGCTAAATCGACAGCTTCCTGTCCGTTGACTCCTTCAGCTACTTTCATTCCCCATTTTTCAAGAATGCTTTTCAATAAATATCGGTTGAAGGTTTCGTCGTCAACAATTAGGGCTGAAAGGTTTTTGTAATGCTTGGGAACATTGATTTCTTTTTGAGTTAAGCTTCTTATTTTTCCGGGATCTCCTTTTTTGTAAGGAATGGTGAGCGAAATGGTTGTTCCCTGATTTAATTGGCTACTAACTGAAATTTGTCCGCCTAAAAGGTCAACTAGTTTTTTGACGATGGATAATCCGAGACCGGCACCTCCCTGTTTTTTGGTCAGGTCGGTTTCCAATTGCACAAAATCGTCGAAGATCATGGCATGATTTTCTTCTGAGATCCCAATTCCGGTGTCAATCACTTGAAAATTGACATTAACCGGAGCTTCTGAAGAAGCAGGGCCTTCGGTGTAAGCTTTTAGGGTAACATGCCCTTGATCGGTAAACTTAATGGCATTGTTGACCAAGTTGATTAAGATTTGTTTTAATCGGAAGGCGTCACCTAATAAAATCAGTGGCGGAAGCTTTTCGGTGTCAAGCTGGAGTTGAAGCTTTTTTGCTTCAGCATTTGCCTTGTTTAAAGTAATCACTTCACCCAAAATACGATCTAATGAAAAATCAACCTGATCCAGCTTAAGTTTTTGACTTTCAATTTTAGAGAAGTCAAGGGTGTCGTTAACCAATGATATTAAGTGGCTGGTTGAGTTGTAGATGATATCCAAGTCTTTTTGGTATTTCGGGTCATCTGTTTTGCGCAAAAGTTGCTCGGTTAAACCATAAATGGCGTTGATCGGTGTTCGCATTTCATGGCTAACAGTCGCTACAAAAACTTCCTTGGCCTTAGCCAATTTCTCAGCATCTGTTTTGGCTTTGCGAAGAATGGATTGGTAGGCTCTTGATTTGTTGAGGTAGCGATAGAACAGGTATAAAACCAACAAAAGTAGAATGACCGAAGCAACGGTGAATAAGGTTAATCGTTTGTAGGTAATTGCAGCTAGACGGTCTGCTTCCTGGGTTTTCAGTAATAGTTTTTTCTGTTCGCTATTTTCAAGTTCAGTAATCTGGATATTTAGCAAATTCGACAGCTGAATGTTCTGTTCAAGCAATGCTTTTTCGCGAACCGACAGTTTTTTGTTGGTGTATTCAATGCGTTGTTCAATCTGGGCAATTTCTTGTTTAATGGCTTCCTTAGCGATGGTGTTGGTGTCAACAGTTTGGATTTGTTCCACCATTTCAGGCTCTTTCTTTTTCCCACCAAAAATACGCTTAAAGAAACCTTTCTTTTCTTCTTTCTGAACCGGTACTTCAACAACAACAGTATCGGGCTCAGTTCTGGAGCTGTCAATTTTGGAGTAGAGTTCAGAGAAGCTTTCGTGAGCTTCTTCCCGTGAATGATGAAGGGCAAGAACTTTCTCCCAAATAGCCAGTTTCTCGTTGACCAGTGATCGGATGGAGTCAATCTGTTGCTTTTCTTCAATGCTGGTTTGAGAGTAGTCTTCCAGGTTTGTCAGTTTTTCCTGAATTGATTCATTGATTTGTTTATAGGGGTGAAAATATTTTTCGTCTCGAGTCAGGGTGTAAAAACGTACTGTGTTTTCAACTTCTGCCAAGTCGGTTGCAACATCTTTTATCAGAAGTAACTTAAAGTCAGGTCTGGCCTCGCGATGGATTGAGTTAACAATTTGCGATAAACTTTGATAGACCAAATAGCCTGAGAAAACAACAGCTAAAGCGATTAAGGCTGTTAGTAGAGTTACTTGAAATTCAATTTTTATTCGTTTCATCAACTATAATTTTGAATGCAATCGTTGTCTTTAAAATTGGTAAGAAAGGTTTAGTTTATCTGAAGTTGAACCGGATTGAAAGTCCGATATCGTCCATCCAGAAACCGGAGTAGTTAATTAGGTTTAGCATGGGTTTCCAGTCGAGTGAGAAGCTAATTGGGGCTTCATCCAAACTGTACTCCAAACCGATAATTCCGTCAATCCCAAAGGCAGAATAAGTTCCACTTTTGTCGTACCACGGATGCTGATGCCCATTCAAATCCCAATACCCAAAATGTGCGCCGCCGCCATAGTACAGGTTAAAATTGGGATCGTTAAAAACATCATGATGTTTTTCGTACAGTGCCTGAATCAAAGTGCCATGCCAACGTGAACTGAAAATTCCTTCAAGCGCTGCATCCGAAGCAATAAAATGTTTCAACGATATTCCTGCCATTGGGCCTGCGCGAAAGCCAATACCAGTATAGTAGTCTTTCTGTGCCAGTAACTTTCCTTGACCAATTAAACAAATAAGGAGGATTAAAGTTAACGACCGAATTGCTTTCATGAAGTCCGTACAATTTTGAATTTATGCTAAGAGGGCAATTGTTATGCCGTAATTTTGCTTGTTGCTTTAAGCGCTTAATAAAGAGAATAAACCTGATGTTATGATCAGAGGAATGGTTCGCTTTGTTATTCTCATAATGAGAAAATTGTTCTCACTTCTGAGTTTTAGGCTGTTTGATGTTGCTACATTATAACTCTAGTAACTGTTCATATATTTCGTAGTTTTCATCATCATACACGCAGAAAGTGACTTCTTCAATGGAAGTGTCATTTTTGAGAAAGTCAGCAACCGTTTTTATTGCAATTTCTGCAGCTTGTCGTTTGGGGAAAGCATAAACTCCCGTACTGATGTTGGGAAAGGCAATGGTTGCAAGTTGATGCTCTTTGGCTAGCTTTAAGCTATTGTAGTAAGCAGAGGCTAACTGCTCCGGTTCTCCAATTTGGCCTCCATGCCAAACGGGGCCTACCGTGTGAATAACATAGCGGGCCGGAAGGCGATACCCCAAGGTAATTTTGGCTTCTCCTGTTTCGCATCCGTCTAGTTTTTTGCAGGCTTCTAAAAGTTTGGATCCTGCAGCCCGGTGGATGGCTCCATCCACACCTCCTCCGCCGAGTAAGCTTCGGTTCGCGGCATTTACGATGGCGTCAACATGCATCTCCGTGATGTCTCCTTGTAAAAGCTGAATACGATCCATTGGGGAATTATTTTTGTTGTTTTTCTTGAATGTTGTAGCAATTAGCTGCCAAAGCTAATCAAGAGAATGCCGGCCAAAATTCCAGCCAAGTAGATTCCTTTTTGGCGTATGTTGCGCTCATGAAAAAGCAAGGCTCCCATTGCAAAGGCAACCAATACACCACCACGTCGTAGAGCCGAAATGACTGCAATCATAGAGCCCTCGTAACTCAATGCATAAAAATAGGCAAAATCAGCTAAAACCAGAAATAATCCGATGGCAGGAATACTCCATCGCCAGGAGAAAGGAGTGCGTTTGCGAGGAGGTTTGGTCCATCGAAAAAGTGCAACAATTGGAAGCATGACGATTACCTGGTAAAATGAAAACCAAGCCTGAACAGCTAGCCGGTCAATCTTCCGGATGATAAACTTATCATACAATCCACTGGCTGCCCCGAGCAAGGTGCCGCCAATAATGAAAAACACCCAGGCATTCTTCCGAAAATTGATTCCTTCGAGCTTGCCTGCGGTTGAAAGTAAGTAGAAGAAGATAAGCGTCGTTAGAATTCCGAGCCACTGCATCAGGTTCAGTTGTTCGTTGAAGATTAGAATAGCTCCAATCAAGGTCCAGATGGGGCCTGTTGCCCGGATGGGGGTGACGATGGTTATTGGTAGATGCTTCATTGCGGTAAAAGCCAGGATCCAACTTGAAAGCACCAAGAGTGTTTTTACCAAGATCAGGAGATGTTCGTGTACGGATATTGTGGGAACGTAAAGGTTGATCGATTGGAAAAAATCTGGGAAGAATACCGAACCAACAACCGGAGGTACAAATAACAATGCACCGGTAAGAGTCGAGAATAACAGCACCATCATAACGGCATTGTTATTCACCGAGATTTTCTTTAAAACATCATAGATTCCGAGAAGGAATGCAGAAAGCAGAGCCAGTAGTACCCACATGTATTCTTTATTTGGTGGGTAAAGCTAGGCATAGTCTATTGGATTGAAGGCCGCACTACGGAGCTGGCAGCCAATTTTAATCATTCCTTAATTCGTCTCGCGGGTTTTTTTACGAGGGAAGTGACAACTAGCGACTATGGAAACAGCTTGTTATAACGTACGCTTTTCGACCGTAAATGCTCGCGCTGGATTTTTGACTAGCAACTGTTTAATTTCGGAAGCACTAAATCCTTTCACCTTAAGGTTGGGAATCAGTGTTTCAAAAATGGGGGTATAACTTTTAAAGGGATGGTCGGGCTTGTTGGGATCATACCATCCGGCATCATGCGAAATCAGAATTTTGTCCAATACGCCCTCGTTCTTTAAGTAAAGAAGCAGTTCTCCGTTTAAAAGAGAAGCGTTCCAGCCAAACTTATCAATTGAAATCCATGCTCCAAGGCGGGCTGCTTCAACAAGTTTGTGCCAGTCTTTTTCATCACTGGCATGTGTCCAGATAAAAGCAGATGGAGCAACACCTTCTTCGCTTAAAATTTCAAGTTGCTGAAAGGCAGGTGTGGCTGGGCCGGTATGCGACATGATGGTGAGTCCGGTGGCTCGATGGGCAATAGCGGCGGCTCGTACCAGCTTGGCATGGAACTCAGAAAGCGGTTTGCGGTTAACGGCAATCTTGATAAATCCGGGTTTGACGCCCGAGCCTTCAATGCCTTGCTCAAACTCAGCAATAAAAAAGGTAGCAATTGCTTCTGCTGACATGTCAATCACATGGACTGGAATAAATTTGTTGTTTTGTGCTCCGTAAAAGCCGGTGTTTGTAATCAAAGTAATGCCGCTTTTTTCGGTCAGTTGTTTTAGCAGAACGACATCTCTACCAACATGGTTAGGGGTGCATTCGATTAACGTTTGCACACCATGAGCTTTTAGTTTTAGCAATTCCGGAAGAATCCAGTCGAAGGCTTCTTGTTGGTTGTAGTTTTCTGGGGTGTAGTTGGCTGCTCCTGAGAAATCGACTAAAACATGTTCGTGCGCTAAGGTCGTTCCTAGTTGGGCTGGAGAAATGAGTCCTGAAACGGTAATGATTTTCCCATTGGGATCAGAAGAGCAGCTAATGCTGGTAATGGTTAATAGGAATATTAGAACTTTGTTCATGCGAGATGATTTTTGTTCAAATATAGCCTAATTACTTCTTCATAATCAGAATGTAAAGGTATTTTGTAGCATATTGAAATTAATTGTTTCTCTCGTTCTTTTATTGTCAAGCTCCTTCCTTTGATGCTTTAAAGGTTTAATCAAACTGCTTTTGGATAACTTGATTCATAAATTCGGAGATTTGTTCAGAGCCACTGGCTCCGTATGAATCCACAATTGTTCCTTTTAAGCCTGAATTTGTCTCAATCGCATAGACAATGCTCATGTCAGATGGATTCGTCATTCCTTCAAAACGATGAAATTCCTGAAGTGTTACTTGCTTTGGAAGAATCACTTGATCGGATTTTTCAGTAATCAACCCTCGGTCGTCAATTCTAAAGTTGTGGGTGAAGCCTCGTTTGGCCAATTCATTTAGAGCTTCAACAAGCGTGCTGTATTGATTATTTAAATGTTTCATGGTGTTCGTTGCTTTATAAGATTAATCTGAACTAATATGACTGGCATCGAGATAGGATTCGTCCCAGTTAGCACCAAAGAGAAAATGATTGACAGGCTTGCGCGGTGTGCGTTTTTGTTCTTGCTCCCTTTGTTCCTTCGAAAGTGAATTAAGATTGGCTGCATGACCGATGACGAAGCAGGTTATGGCCTCAAACTCATCGGGGATTGGAAAGTTTTGGTGAACTTTTTCGACCGAAAAACCTGCCATCTGGTGAACAAACAGGCCTAGGCTAACGGCTTTGAGTGTCGAGAAAGCCATAAATGCGCCTGCGTCATAGAAGCGGTGTCGGTTTTCTTTGTCTTTTTTAGTGAAGTGTTTTTTGACCAACACGACTCCTAAAAGAGGAGCGGTTTGTACCCATTGTTGATTGCCAGGTGTTAAGCACTCAAAAAGCTTATTGTAGTGCGGATCATCTTTGCTCGCGAGAATTACTCGCCAAGGCTGTTCGTTGAAACAGGACATGCTTGTTTTACCCGCATCAAAAATCTGAGAAATGGTCTTTTTTGAGATTTGTTGATCATCAAATTGGCGAGGACTCCAGCGTTTACTTAGCAGCCTGGAGAGTAAATCTGTGTTTGTATCTTTCTTTTCCATTGTACCTCCTGTTTTAATCATCCTTAACCAATGGAAAAACCTTGCCAAAATAAAATCGGATAAGTCTGCATTTGACTGATTGGCGCAGTTTGTGTGTCTTAGGAATAAAGTCGTTTTGTTGATTGTGGTTTAAAGATTTCCTTTCGAATTGCAAAACTGTGGACAGAATTCCCCTATTTGTGAAGTTTTTAGGGCGACTTAAGCGACTGACTTGCCCGATTTTATAGTTCGTTTTTTGCTGACAACCAGTACTGCTCCTGCAAGGATGGTTAGTGCTCCCAATAAAGACAGAATTGAAAAACGTTCGGCTTCAATCCAGGATACATCCAGCCAATTGAGTAAACCCATCGTTAAAAAGGTAATCGTCGGATTTAGAATGATGATGATGCTGACTTTGTTGGCTTGGGTATATTTTAGTGCCTGGGCTAAGCTACCGTAAGCAATCAGGGTGTTAAGTCCGAGAAAAAGAAGAATCAACCACCACTCCCAGCTGAGATTTAAGAGTGGGCTGAAATCAACAAATGGGAGATAAGCCAGGGTGGGGAAGCCAAACAAAAACAGATTTAAAGCACCTGCAGTATGTTTGAGAACCAATTGTTTTTGAAGAACAGCATAGGTGGTCC
Source organism: Sunxiuqinia elliptica (assembly GCF_900113005.1). GTDB lineage: Bacteria > Bacteroidota > Bacteroidia > Bacteroidales > Prolixibacteraceae > Sunxiuqinia > Sunxiuqinia elliptica. Next base: position 104,006 of record NZ_FONW01000011.1, on the reverse strand, counting down.
AAGCCAAAGCTCCACTAAAGGTCAGCAGCATGCCCATATTGTATTCCGCTTCTTCGCCGACCATCAGTTTGATTTGTTGGCTGTAAAAGAAAATAAACCCTACTGCGGCCAAGGCGAATCCCCAAAGTTGTGTTTTGCGAATTTGTTCTTTGAAGAAAACGACCCCGGCAAGTGCTAGTAAAATTGGGCCGGTTTGAATAACAAGCTGAGCATTTCCCGGGCTGGTGTAATGAATTCCCAGCATAAATCCGAGGTAATTCCATGAAAGTGCCATGGCTGCAAAAACGAGCATGAGTGGCGGGCGGATTAGTATTTTCAGGCTTTGGGGATGTTTTGTTGCTTGCCAGCCTAGTAATAGGGTGAAAGCAATGGCAAATCGGAACCAAACGACTGTTTGTGGTGCAACTTCTTGAACAGCTACTTTGAGGACAATCGCCAAAAATCCCCACAAGAAAGCAGTGATGATGGCATACATTATTCCTTTTCGATTTGTACTCATTGCTTGTTTTGATTATTGCTTTTTGTTGTTCATTATCTCAAGGTATAGCAACGCTGTCGGGTGCTAATGCTCCCCTTGAAAGATACTGAAACAAAAAAGCCATCGGGAAGTTCCTGATGGCTTTTGCTTTTATCTTAGTTTTGCCTCAAATTCCTTTTCAAACTGGAAGATCAATTTTTGCATGATCTTATCGATCTGTTTGTCCTTGAGCGTTTTTTCATCATCTCGAAGGGTGAAACTAACAGCATACGATTTTTTGCCATCAGGAACCCCGTTGCCTTCGTAAACATCGAACAGGTCAACTGCACGAAGCAGTTTCTTCTCAACCTTGAATGCCAAGTCACGAATTTCGCCGAACTGAAGTGATTGGTTTACCAGAAGGGCCAAATCTCTTTTTACTTCAGGATACTTTGGAAGTTCGCTGTAAAGGGTTTGATTATTCTTCTGTTCAAGAATAATGTTGTCCATATATAAATCAGCATAGTAAACCAAGTTATCAATATCAAAATGCTTGCGCAGCTTTGGATGAACGATGCCAAATTTTACAATGGTTTTGCCGTCACGAGTCGCATAAACCAAACCTTCAGATAGAAGTTCATTGTTGAAGCTGTCAATCTTTAGGTTTTGAGCTCTTAGACCCATGCGAACCAACAAGTTTTCAACGTAAGTTTTTAGTTGAAAGAAAGTACTTTCTGATTCCTTATTGGTCCAGTTTTCTTTTTCTTTTTGGCCGGTAACAAAAAGGGCTAAGTGCTCTTCTTCCCGGTAATTTTTAATGATGTCGTCTTTGTAATCCGTATTGTTGTGGAAATAGCAGTTGCCAAATTCATAAAATCTCAAGTTTGGATTTTGGCGATTGGCATTGTAGGCAATTGCTTCCAAGCCTCCGTAAAGAAGCGTTTGGCGCATAACGCCCAAATCATTACTCAGCGGGTTAAACAGTTTTACTGTATGCTGATCTTTGTAGGTTTCGCCATTTTCGTAATACGATGCTTTGGTTAATGAGTTTGACCAGATTTCGTTGAATCCTTGGGCTGTTAGCATTTCAGCCATCAGGTTCCTGATTTTTACCGGGTCGTGTGGGTCTGAGTATTGTAAAGAGGCATTAACCAATGCTGGAATTTCAATATTGTTGTAGCCGTAGATTCGAAGAATTTCTTCAACCACGTCTGCTTCGCGCCTTACGTCAACACGGTAAGGAGGAACTGAAAGTGAAAGCCCGTTTTCGGTTTCCTGGTCAATTTTAATTTCCAGTCCTTCAAGGATTAACTTGATGCGTTCTGCACCCAAATCTTTTCCGATAAGGCGCTTAACGTTGGAATAGCTCAATTCTACTTTGAAATCCTCAATCGGTGTTGGGTAAATATCAATAATGTCGGATGAGATTTTTCCTCCGGCAATTTCTTTAATTAAAAGGGCAGCACGTTTCAGCGCATAAATAACTCCGTTAGGATCGGTGCCGCGTTCAAAACGGAACGAAGCATCTGTGTTCAATCCGTGGCGGCGAGCTGTTTTCCGTACGTAAACAGGATCAAAACAAGCAGACTCAAGGAAAATACTTGTTGTGCTGTCTTTAACGCCTGATTGAATTCCTCCAAAAACACCAGCAATACACATGCCCGATTCTGCATTGCAAATCATCAGGTCGTCTTCGTGTAGCTCACGTTCACTTTCGTCCAGCGTGGTGAACTTGGTGCCAGCAGCTAGTGTTTTCACTTCAATTTTATTTCCTTTGATTTCTGCTGCATCAAATGCATGAAGCGGTTGGCCAGTTTCAAAAAGAACGTAGTTGGTGATGTCAACCACATTGTTAATTGGATTTAAGCCAATTGCTTTTAATCGGTTCTGAAGCCATTCAGGAGATTCCTCAATTTTAATTCCTGTTAGGGTAACGCCAGCATAGCGAGGACAAGCTTCTGGAGTACCTACTTCAACAGGAATTTCCAGCGCATGGTCATCTGTTTTGAATGAATCAACAGAAGGCTTGGTGTAGGCAATCTCTTGTTCTTGTTTCAAGTAGGCAGCCAAATCGCGGGCAACACCAATGTGCGATGCGCCATCAATCCGGTTTGGCGTCAGGTCCACCTCAATGGCAAAGTCTGATTCAACCTTGAAATATTCACTGGCTGGAGTTCCAACAACAGCATCGGCAGGTAATACCATGATGCCGTCATGGCTAGCACCCAAGCCAATCTCGTCTTCAGCGCAGATCATTCCTTTTGATTCTTCACCTCGGATTTTTGATCGCTTGATAACAAACTCTTCATCTCCGCTGTATAATTTTGTTCCTACTGTTGCAATAACGACCTTTTGACCAGCAGCGACATTTGGTGCGCCACAAACAATTGGAAGGATTTCATCAGTTCCCACATTGACCGTTGTTTTACTCAGGTGATCTGAGTTTGCATGTTTTTCACAAGTCAACACTTCGCCGATTACCAATCCGCGGAGTCCACCTTTGATGCTTTCAACTTCTTCGATGCCGCCAATCTCGAGTCCGGTTTGAGTCAACACCTCTTCCAGTTGTTGAGGTGTCAAGTCTGTAGCTATATAGTCTTTCAACCAATTGTAGGAAATCTTCATAATCGTTTTGCTTTAACACTGAGTTTGAGAAAATCAGTCTTTTATAGAATCCGACAAAAGTAAGCATTTTTTGTGCGGAGGCAAAGCCGGAAATAGCCAGAGACTGGTTTTTTCTTGAGGAGCAGTTTTTCTGGTTTTTTGAAGTGATAGAAACTTTCAATAACCACCATAATAACCGCCGTAGCCATAGTCCGGAGCTTCCACGACTTCAATGGTATCCATAGAGTGTGGAATGAAGATTTCTTTGAAGCTTACTTGGGCTTCATCATTAACTCCCGCAAATATGCCTGTTCCATTTTCGATGTTGGAATAAACCGGCACTGGTTCCGAGAATGGCTCATCACGGTAGTAGTTGTGTAGGTTGAGGTACTTTAAAAAGTTGAAAAGGTCTTTTGATAGTTTTTGAAGATGGACCGTTGATTTCTGATAGAGTATATCGTTGTTTCGATAAGAATCATACACTTCAAATTTGACATTGTATTGCTTGTTGTTAAAGTATAGGTCAGGGAAAATTTGGTAATTATTTTCAGGTCCCATATCTAAGGTTTCGTTGTCAATGTTGTTGTACAAACTGTTAAAAACCGGATCTTCAGACAAAATATATTGGGTGCTTCGGCTTAGCATATAAACCATGGAGTCTGGCTTAATTTGCATCGTGTACAGGAGCTCTTGGACAAGAAGAATCCGGTAGAAATCATCTCCTGGTTGATCTTCAAACGTTAGGTCAAATTGTTTGCGTTTATGGCCCCATTGTCCCTTGTTGGTTGTTGTGTCCACTGAGGTGATTTTTGCGGATGTTGGGATATAGGTTTCAGTGGTCAGGTTTTTTGATCCACTCTGGACATCAAGTTGATAGGTTTTTCCGGCCTGAGGACGGAAATCAGGAATGGTATAGTATCCATTCTTTTCAATTGCTTGCCCTAGTTCCGTTCCGTCTTCCTTCAGTGTTACCTGAGCACCGGAAACAACGGGATAGCCAGAAGATTCGAGTATTGACTGGCTTTTGACCAGCATAATTTTAAAGGTGCTGTCGGGGGTTAAAATTCCGTTAATGATGAGTTGTTGTTCGTTTTCGGCTTCCTGAAAATCGATGGTTTTTGTACAAGAGCTCCATCCCAGGACAATAAGCAAACAAGTAAAAATTAGTGGAATATTTTTCATGATAAACGGTTTAAAATTTGAAACTGTACGAAATAGATGGGATGATTGGGAAAAGGCTGAATTGTTTCAAAACTTTTCGGCTGCTTGTGTAGGTTTGTTCATTATCGAAATAAACAAAGAATGGATTTTGTCGGGAGTAAGCATTGTACAGGCTAACATTCCAGGTTCTGATGCCGTGTTTTTTTTGCTTGTGAAAGTTAAAGCCAATATCCATGCGGTGATAAGCAGGCATTCGATAGTTATTTCGCTCGCCATAATATTCATAGCCTCCAGTTATGTAGGGGGTATTGGGAATTTGAGGACTGATGACTTTTTGGGTGGGAATGGTCACGGCATTTCCGGTGCCATATACCCAAGTAAACCCAATGTCAAAGCGATCCGAAAAGCGGTGAGTCATCACAAAGCTCAGGTCGTGTCGACGATCGTATCGGGCGCTAAACTTTTCTCCCCAATTGATATTTTCAAATTGACGATCGGACCATGACAGCGTGTAGCCGAGCCAACCTGTCGTTTTTCCGGTTGTTTTCTGTAGCAGGAGTTCGGCTCCGTATGACCAGCCTTTGCCCATTTCTACTTTGTCCTCCCAGCCTGTTGAGACCCCAATAAAAGAGGCGCCTTCTTTGTATTCCAGAAGGTTGTCCATGGTTTTGTAGAAGCCTTCTGCGCTAAGTTCAATTCCTTTTTTGACTTGATAAACTGCTCCCAAGGCAAATTGGTGGGAGTGTTGTGGTCTGATTCGCTTGGTGGTGGGTAGCCAAAGATCGGTTGGAAGTTCGATGGTTGCCGTTGAAAGCAAGTGAATGTATTGATCCATTTTTGAGTAGGCAGCTTTGATGGCCAATCGGTCATTGGCCATGTATTTGGCAGATAGGCGAGGTTGAATGGAACCATACATTTTTCCTTCTACACCAAAAGCTGAAGCGTGCAAGCCAACATTGACCGAAAAAATTGGAGAAATTTCGATGTTGTCTTCGATGTAAGCATAGAGCTCATGTGCGGTGATGTTGGCGTTTCCGTAGGTGGTGTCGATTGGGGAAGTGTAGTCTGCTTTTTCTTTGTGGACCATGATTCCCGGTTTGAAGGTGTGATTGGTATAGCTTGCTCCAAATTTTACTCGATGTTGTGGGTTGGGGTAATAGTCAAAATCAATTTTGGCTCCCAAGTCCTCAATTCCCGATTTGTAATTAAGCTGATAGCTATCTCCTTTTTCGGCAGTCGACAGGTTTAAGGATGAGGTTCTTTCTTCAATGTCAAACACATAATTGCTATAGGTCAGTGTTGTGTTTGCAAAAAGCTTATTTGTTATCAGGTAGTTCCATCGAAGGGCTGTTGTGGTGTTTCCCCAGTCAAGATGAAAGCGATCATTGTGTCTCCATGATTCGTTGTCCCAGTTTGAGGTATAGTCATATTTTGAAGATGCGCGGTCTTTCCCGGTGTAGGCACTCAGGTAGAGCTTGCTTCTGTCCGAAAATTTATGAGTTATTTTCATGTTTAAGTCATGAAAGAAATAACCTCCGCCTTCTTCTCCCTCAGAACTTGCTTTGATGAGAGGACGGGCAATGAGATCAGCGTAAGTTCGACGGGCTGAAAAGTTGAAGGTGGTTTTATCTTTTACCAATGGTCCTTCTAAGTTAAGTTTAGAAGAGATGAGTCCAATGGAGAAGTTTCCGTGTAGCTTTTGGCTATTGCCATCTTTCATCCGGATATCGACAACCGATGATAAGCGACCTCCAAAGCGGGCTGGAAATCCACCTTTGTAGAGTGATACGGACTTAATCGCATCAGGATTGAAAACCGAAAAGAAACCAAAAAGATGGTTGGCGTTGTAAATCGGCACATCATCCAATAAAATTAGATTTTGATCTGGTCCTCCTCCGCGAACGTACAGACCACTTGCGCCTTCGGTTCCCGATTGTACGCCGGGAAGCAGCTGAATTGTTTTAATGATATCTGCTTCACCCAGAAAGGCAGGCAAGCTTTTAACTTTGTCCATGGTGATGTTTTCTCTACTCATTTGGGAGCTGGCCAGCTTGCTTTCGCCTTGTTGCCCGATAATGGTAATTTCTTCCAACTCCTGCTGTGCGGACAGTTGAAAGTTGATCACGGTGTCAGTCGCCAGGTTAAGTTCAATGGTTTGCGCTTGGTAGCCAACATAAGAGCAGGAGAGGGTGTGCTTCCCGGTTGGTAGGGTCAAACTGTAGAAACCATAATTGTTTGAGATCGTTCCGATCAATTTTTCGGAGCTATAAACCGATGCATTGATGAGATGTTCTCCACTTGAACGGTCGGAAGTGTAGCCTCTAAGGGTAACTGTTTGGGCAAAGGAAACTCCCGATAGTAGACTTAAAAAGAGTAGTGTAAAGATTTTATTCATGTTTTGGGAATTGAAAAGTGTTAATACATAAAGATGATCTAGCCCTGCTTCATCGAACCCTTCAGAATCAAAAGATAATCTATTGCAAACATAATATGCATTGTTGTTCTGTAGTATTAAAAAGTATTAAGGATAATTAATTTTACTTTTCAATTACTAATTTTTGTAAAATAGTTTTAGAGGAGGTTAAAACGGGCGCAAATATAGTCATGGAATCTTTTTCCATATCATCTTAATTGGATTTTTCTTCTCAATGAATCTAGGCTGCAATGGATTCTCGTTGTATAACTAGGCGCTTGGAGCAGGAGATTACTGATATATCAATGAGCTGCTATGCATTGGGAAATGCGACTCCTTGTTTATCGAATGAGCTGTTTTGGCAATATTCTAACATTTATCAGTAAAAACAGTCATTGTTTTTGTTATTTTTCACCCCAAATATTCAAAAAATAACCCATTAGAACATGAAAAAAATTAGTCCGGTTTTAATCCTGGCTCTGGCTTTATTTGTTTCGTGTAATTCATCAAAAGAGACAAAAACTGCTATGACAAATCCATTTTTGAAGCCTTATGAGACGCCTTTCGAGGTTCCTCCGTTTAATGAGATTGAAATTGAACATTATCTGCCAGCTGTTGCTGAAGGCATTGAGCAACAGCAAGAGGAGATTGAAGCAATTACCTCAAATGCAGAAGACCCTACTTTTGAAAATACGATTTTAGCACTGGATCATTCAGGTATTTTGCTTAATCGGGTGACGACTGTTTTTTCTAACCTGAATTCGGCGAATACCAATCCAGACATGCAGGCTTTAGCCCGTGAAATTACTCCGAAAGTAACTGCACACAGCGATAACATCATGCTGAATTCGGCTTTGTTTAAGCGTGTAAAAGCAGTTTATGATAAGCGCGCGAGCCTTAACTTAAATCATGAGCAATTGCGTTTGGTTGAAAAATTCTACAAAGATTTTGAGCGCAATGGAGCTAATTTGTCAGCTGAAGATCAAGAAAAACTTCGTGGGTTAAACCAGGAGTTATCTAATCTTAGCTTGAAATTTGGCGAGAACCTGTTGGCCGAAACCAATAAAAACTTCCGTTTGGTTATTGAAGATGAGGCTGACTTGAGTGGTTTGCCAGAGGGTGTTGTTGCTGCAGCGGCTGAAGAAGCTGAAAAAGCAGAAATGAGTGGAAAGTGGGTTTTCACTCTGCAAAAGCCAAGTCTGATTCCATTTTTGCAATATGCAGATAACCGCGATTTGCGTGAGGAGATTTATCGTGGCTATTTCATGCGTGGAAATAACGATAATGAATTCGACAACAAAGAGGTGTTGGCCAAAATGGTTGAGTTGCGCGATGAAAGAGCAAAGCTTTTGGGCTACACCAATCATGCTGCATACATTATTGACAACAACATGGCTAAAACGCCTGAAAATGTATATGACTTCTTGCAAAAACTTTGGACCCCAGCTTTGGAGGTTGCCAAAAAAGAGCGTGATGAAATGCAGGCCATCATTAACCGCGAAGGTGGTAAATTTGAGTTGAAGTCATGGGACTGGTGGTACTATGCTGAAAAACTACGCAAAGAAAAATATGACTTGGATGAATCAGAGATCAAGCCTTATTTTAGCTTAGATAACGTTCGTGAAGGTGTTTTCTACGTTTGTAACCAACTTTACGGGATTCAGTTCGAACGTCGTGAAGATATTCCGGTTTATCACCCCGAGGCTGAAGCTTGGGAAGTAAAAGAAGCTGATGGTTCGCATGTTGGTGTTTTGTACATGGACTTCCATCCGCGCGATGGAAAACGAGTTGGTGCATGGAATACTGGTTATCGTCGTCAGGCCTATGAAGAAGGTAAAAAGATTTATCCGGTAACTTCAATCGTGTGTAACTTTACTCGTCCGGCAGGAGATGCCCCAGCCTTGTTGAACTTTGATGAAGTGCAAACGTTCTTCCATGAGTTTGGACATGCTCTACACGGACTGTTCACAGATGGTCCATACCGCAGGACTGCAGGTCGTGTGCCACGTGACTTTGTGGAACTTCCATCTCAGATTATGGAGAATTGGGCTGCCGAGCCTGAAGTGTTAAAAGTCTATGCTAAACACTACCAAACAGGAGAAGCTATTCCTGATGCACTAGTTCAAAAGCTGGTGAATAGCGGACATTTCAATCAAGGATTTGCTACTGTTGAGTATTTGGCAGCTTCTCTGTTGGATATGGATTGGCACACACAACCATTTAATGGTGATGTGTTGGCTTTTGAGAAAACATCGATGGATCGTTTTGGTTTGATTGATGAAATCATTCCTCGCTATCGGAGTACTTATTTCTCACATATTTTCGCTGGTGGTTATTCTGCTGGTTATTATGTGTATATCTGGGCAGGCGTATTGGATACGGATGCCTTTGCTGCATTTAAAGAGTCAGGCGATCTGTTTAATCCTGAATTGGCCGCTAAATTTCGTACCTTATTAGCCAAATCAGGCTCTGACGAAGGAATGACGATTTACCGTAACTTCCGTGGTCAGGATCCTTCAACAGAATATTTACTGGAGAAACGTGGATTGAAGTAATACCAATTTTATCTCGATAAAAGACAGCCTTGCAATTTATTATATTGCGGGGCTGTTTTGCGTTGAGTAAGGGCTACTCAGAAAGCGCTTTTAACTAGTTGAAATGAGAGATTAATCAAATAATACCTTGTTACGAAGATTACGATGAATGCACATATAAAAAGTCACCTAAAACTGCACATGGTTGTTTTTATTTACGGATTTACAGCCATTCTTGGGAAGTTAATTGTTTTGCCAGCCGTTGAAATGGTTTGGTATCGGATGTTGATTGCTTTTCTGGCTTTAGGTGTTTATCTGGGATGGAAGAAACGATCAATTGCTTATCCTAAAGAGGCGATTGTTCGTTTTTTTGGAGTTGGGCTTGTGGTTGCCTTTCATTGGATCACCTTTTTTCACGCAGTGAAAATTTCCAATGTTTCAGTTACCCTGGGCTGTTTGGCTTCAACAACTTTGTTTACCAGTATTCTGGAGCCTTTGATCACCCGACGCCGGTTTGTTTGGTTTGAACTGATTATTGGGTTGGTGATGATTATGGGCTTATACCTGATTTTTCAATTCGAGTTTCAATACAAATGGGGAATTATAACGGCACTGACTTCAGCTTTTCTAGCTGGATTATTTACAGTGCTCAATAAGACTTTCATTGGGAAGTACCGTCCGGATGTGATCAGCTTTTATGAGATGGGAAGTGGATTTATTGGAATTACGGTTTTTATGCTTCTTTCCGGAGGTTTTGCTTCGGGACTTCCGGTGGCAAGTGCTATTGACTGGGCTTGGTTACTTATTTTGGGTATCGTTTGTACGGCCTATGCCTACGTAGTATCAGTTGAGGTCATGAAGGAACTATCAGCCTATGTTGTGGTGTTAACGATTAATATGGAGCCTGTTTATGGCATTGTAATGGCTTATTTCATCTTTAAGGATTCAGAATATATGTCGGCAGGCTTTTATGCCGGGACGGCTATTGTGTTGTCAGCTGTCTTTTTGTATCCTTTTGTGTTGAGGAAATGGCGACAGTTGGCCGAAAGACGGGCGAAACGGGAACTTGTTTCGTGAATTTTTTTCAATCTTCTCGATTGTGAAAGAATGATAAAAAAGGCTAACTTGCTGGAAATAAAAAAGCTTCACTCAAGATTGAGTGAAGCTTTTTGTTGGGTGGATGATGGGATTCGAACCCACGACCCCTGGAACCACAATCCAGTGCTCTAACCGGCTGAGCTACAACCACCGTATTGCTTTGGTTATGCAAAGCGGGTGCAAATATAACATTTTTATTTCTTCTCAAATAAAAAAATGACATTTTTGAATAAAAATTTTCATTAAAAAAATGGCGCTATCAGGAATCATATTGGCAGGAGGTAAGAGCTCAAGAATGGGGCAGGATAAGGGATTGGTTGATTTTCAGGGGAAAAGGATGGTTGAGTATGCGATTGACTTGTTGAATCCCTATTGTGATGAATTATTGATTAGTATAAACCAACCAGGATACGAAAATTTTGGTTTGAAGTTGGTGGCGGATCAATATCCCAATTTTGGACCAATTGGCGGCTTGCATGCCTCCTTAAAAGAGGCAAAAAATGAGTGGAGTTTGGTGCTTGGTTGTGATATGCCATTTTTGACTCCGGAATTTATTGAGCTGTTAATAAGCAAGCAAACTGATACCAGTGGGGTGATTCCTATACATGAGCGAGGCATTGAACCCATGGCTGCGATGTACCATAATCGCTTGGTGCCGCAGTTAGAGACTCATATTTTGAAGGGGAGCTTGAAGCTGCAGCAAGTATTCCTAGAGCTACCCGTTTCTTTTGTTGATGTCACTGACTTGTTGAAGCAGTTGCCCAAGCTGTTTGGTAACCTGAATCATCCTTCCGATTTAAAATCCCGTTAATTTTCTTAGAATAGATTTAAATTGAACCTACGTTTTATTTGTAGTAAGTCTAAATAAAGACTTGTCATTTCTTTTTAGCTTGGAATACAGTAATTTATAGATTGATGTAGCGGGGGATTATTTCCCTCATATCGAAGCGTATCGATATATTGATATTCCGACATATTTCGATATGGAGAATTCTGTATGTTTGTGTAACTAAAATTCTAAAGAGATGGCACAAAAACGTCGTGATTTTATAAAAATTTCCTCTTTAAGTGCTGCCGGACTAATCTTTGGTGCTCAGCAATTGCGTTCTGCAATTCCGCCTTACTCCCAAACCGAACTTGGCGATTTTGGTCCTTTAAGTAGTCAACGGACTCCAACTTATTGTGAAGTTTGTTTTTGGAAGTGTGCTGGCTGGGTTTATAAAAACCAGGAGGGAGCAATTCAAAAAGTTGTAGGGAATGATAATGATTCGAATTGCAATGGAAGGCTTTGTCCACGCGGAACGGGTGGAGTAGGGATGTATTATGATGAAGATCGCCTGAAAAATCCATTGATTCGGGTGAAAGGAAAAGATGGGAAGCAAACTTTTAGGGAAGCCTCGTGGGATGAGGCGCTTGATGTTGTTGCAAAAGGCTTGCAAAAGGTGAAGGAAGAGCATGGAGCTGAGTGTACAGCCTTGTTAACCCACGGTTCTGGGGGGCATTATTTTGGTACCTTGCTGAAAGCTTTTGGCTCAACCAATATTGCGGCGCCATCTTATGCACAATGCCGAGGTCCACGTGAAGTCGGGTTTATAGCAACCTTTGGAGAAGGCTTGAACTCTCCGGAGCCAACGGATATTCGGGATACACGCTGCCTGGTGTTGATCGGTTCTCACCTGGGGGAGAATATGCACAATGGACAAGTGCAGGAAATGTCTGATGCCATCGACAAAGGAGCTTCTATTATCACGGTTGACCCTCGTTTTTCAACGGTGGCCAGTAAATCTAAATTTTGGTTACCCATTAAGCCCGCTACCGACATTGCCTTGCTGTTAACCTGGATTCATGAGATTATCGAGAATGAGTGGTATGATAAGGATTATGTCGAGCGTTATACTTATGGTCTTGATTTGCTGAAAGCGCATGTTAAAAACTATACGCCGGAGTGGGCATACGGAATTACGACAATTAAACCAGAGGTGATTCGGGAAACAGCCCGGGAAATGGCCAATGCAGCTCCTTCTGTTATAATTCATCCCGGACGACATGTTACCTGGTATGGAGATGATACGCAGCGTTTACGCGCTGTGGCAATTCTTAATGCTTTGCTAGGCTCTTGGGGACGCCGGGGAGGTTTTTATGTGCCAGAGAAAGCATCGGTTCCAAGTTATCCACATCCTGAGTTTCCTAAGCCACAACGTACCTGGCGCGATGCGATGGGAGGAAAATACAAACTGGCTGATTTAGCTTTGGCTTCCGGTGTGTGTGATGCCACGATTCCCTCTCCTGATTTGAATTGCAGTATCAAAGCGTGGATTGTAAACGGAACCAACCTGATCATGACTTTGCCAGATCAAAGGAAAACAATTGAGGCAATCCAAAACCTGGATTTTATGGTGGTCGTTGACACCATGCCAATGGAAATTACGGGGTATGCAGATGTGGTTTTGCCTGAATGTACTTACCTGGAGCGTTGGGATGATTTGCGCGTTGTTCAGGGGCGGGAACCTAATATCGCATTACGTATGCCTGCGGCAGAGCCGAAATACAATACCAAACCAGCTTACTGGATGGCTAAAAAACTAGCTGATAAAATGGGGTTGGGTGATTATTTTGCCTGGAACAGCATGGAAGAAATGCTGGACTGGCAGTTGAAAGAAGTTGGTTCTTCGCTGGAGGAAATGAAACGGATTGGTGTTAAAAATCTACCGCGCGAGTATGGTGCCCTGTATTTCCGGGATGGTGAAGAGATTGAATTCAATACAAATACGGGTAAAATAGAGTTGTATTCCACGGCTTTGGCAGCCGAAGGCTTCGACCCAATGCCTAAATATACGCCACATATGGAACCACCAGCTGGGTATTATCACTTGAATTATGGGCGGGCGCCACAGCATACTTTCAGCCGAACTTCAAATAATCCAAATCTAACAGACTTGATGGATGAAAATACCCTTTGGGTGAACCCGAAGGTTGCCAAAGAATGGGGCTTGAAAAATGGACAACCGGTTTATTTGGAGAATCAGGATGGAGTCGTGTCTGATTTTCCAATCAAAGTGCGGGTGACAGAACGTACGCGTTTTGATTCGGTTTACATGGTTCATGGCTTTGGGCATGCCAATAAAAAGCTTAGCCGGGCCTTTGGAAAAGGGGCTAGTGATTCGCAATTAATCACACGGGTGCTGGTTGACCCCATTATGGGCGGAACCGGTATGCGGGGCAATTTTGTGACTTTTCGTTTTGAGAAAGAAAGTGAGGTGAAATCATGAGATATGCAATGGCTATTGATACCAAGAAGTGTGTTGGTTGTGGCGACTGTGTGGTGGCCTGCCAGACCGAGAATAATGTTCCCATCGGGTATTGTCGCGACTGGATCGTTGAAGTAACCGATGGAACTTATCCTCAGTTGGAAATTGAAATTCGCTCGGAACGATGCAATCATTGTGATAACTCACCATGTGTGCGCTGTTGCCCAACGGGAGCTAGTCACTACATCGAAGGAGGAATCGTGAAAGTTACGCCTCACAAATGTATCGGATGTGGCGCTTGTATCGCCAGCTGTCCGTATGATGCGCGTTATTCTCACCCCGATGGCTATGTGGATAAATGTACTTTCTGCGACCATCGGATTAAGCAGGGACAGCAACCGGCCTGTGTGGCCGTGTGTCCTACCAAATGCATGTACTTTGGCGATTTGGATGATCCGAATAGTGATGTCTCCAATGTATTGAAGAAGAGAAAATATAAAACCTTGATTCCGGAAGCCGGAACGAAACCACAGGTTTACTACCTAATTTAAATCCAAACAGATGAGAGAAGAACTAATAACCAGCGGGCGCATGAACCCGAACATTGATCCTCACTTGGAAATTTGGCATTGGCACATTCCGCTTTACCTGTTTTTGGGTGGTTTGGCTGCAGGTATTTTGTTTTTTGCTGCCTTGTACGTCATTCTGGGTATGGAGAGTAAATATGCAGGAGCTGTTCGTCGGGCACCAATTATTGTACCTTTCCTTTTGGTAATCGGATTGGCAGCTTTGTTTCTTGATTTGAGACACAAACTGTATTTCTGGCAACTGTACACCACCATCAAGCTGCAATCGCCCATGTCGTGGGGAGCCTGGACTTTAATGGGAATCACCCCGATTTCCGTGATTTGGGTGGCCATTCATATCCAGGAGTATTTCCCAAAGTGGGAATGGAAGAATGTTATTCTGAAAGATCTGAATGCATTTTTTCTGAAAAATAAACTGGCATTGGCTTGGGTGACAATTGTATTGTCGGTTATTCTGGGAATTTATACCGGAATCTTGTTTTCAGCATTTAATGCTCGGCCGTTATGGAACACTTCGATTTTGGGACCGTTGTTTTTAGCCTCAGGTTTATCGGCAGGAGCAGCAACCATCATTCTGTTTGCACGCTCAAAAGAAGAGCGGCTTCTTTTTGCCCGGATCGATATTTTGCTGATTGTGATCGAACTCTTTTTGATCATTCACATGTTTATGGGCTTTAAAGCGAGTACTCAGGTACAAATTGACGCGGTCAATATGTTTTTAGGTGGCCAGTACACAGCTCCGTTCTGGATTTTTGTAGTGGTACTGGGCATGTTAGTACCAGCATTACTTGAATTTTTGGAGCTTCGGCACAAAAAAATTCCGGTGGTATTGCCGGTTGCTTTGGTTTTGTTTGGAAGTCTGATGCTTCGATTTATTATCGCCTATGCCGGGCAGATGAGCCGTTGGCTCTATTGATATTAGAGGATAAAACGAAAAAAAAACTAAAAATATAAACGAATGAAAGAAGCAAGAAAATACATGAATCCATACCTCGGTGGTGTTTTGCTGGGGCTGGTTTTGATTGTTGCCTTTTGGGTGTCAGGACGTGGATTGGGAGCCAGTGGAGCCCCAAAATCAGTATTGGTAGCCGGTATGCAGGTTGTTGCTCCTGAGCATACCGAGAATACGGCTTTTTATAAGGAATATTTGGCAGGGCATGAACACCCGCTAAAGTCCTGGTTGGTTTTTGAGATGCTGGGGGTTCTGGTTGGTGGCTTTTTGTCAGGTGCTTTGGCCGGAAGGTTGAACTTTAAAGTTGAAAAAGGACCGAATGTGACCAATAAAGTACGGATTGTTTTTGCGGTAATCGGTGGAATTTTGTTTGGTTTTGGTTCGCAGTTGGGACGTGGGTGTACCAGTGGTTCTGCACTTACCGGAATGTCGGTCTTGTCGGTTGGCGGTTTTGTAACAATGGCTGCAATTTTCGGGACAGCTTTCGGATTGGCCTATTTTGCCCGCAAACTCTGGCTGTAGGTGTTGATTAATCAGAAATCAATTAACAGTAAAAAATTAAATTATGGGACCACTAATTGTAAACGAAATAATTTCAGCAAATACGAATTTACTTATAGCCTTTTTTATTGGAATTGGCTTTGGCTTTGTACTTGAGTCCAATGGCTTTTCATCAAGCCGCCGGCTGGCGGGGATGTTTTATGGATACGACACAACGGTGTTGAAAGTATTTTTCACTGCGGCCGTTACGGCAAGCATTGGCTTGTTGTTTATGAGCTTGTTTGGTTGGATCGACCTGAGCTTTATTTATATCAACCCGACCTTCTTGTGGTCAGCCATTGGCGGAGGCGTTGTAATGGGAGCAGGATTTATACTGGGCGGTTATTGTCCGGGAACGTCATTTTGTGCAGCTGCTATCGGGAAGTTAGATGCCTTGGCTTTTATTGGCGGAATTTTTATTGGGATTTTGATTTTCATGGAAGGCTATCCGTTATGGGAGAATTTTTACAAAGCCAAGTTCATGGGAAGTCCACTGCTTAGCGATTGGTTAAATATCTCTCGTGGATTGCTGGCTTTCCTGATTGCTTTAGTGGCGTTGGGAATGTTTTGGGTTGGTGAATGGGCGGAAAAGAAATTTGCCCGTGAAGACTATGAAATCAATCAACGTTAGTTGGATTGTTTGAAGTTTGAATGAAAACTGAAACTTAAAATTAAAGAAGATGAGACCAAGATTGATATTAGCAAGTGTTATTATTCCGTTAGGGCTGATTATTGCTGCAGTCCCGGAAAACACCACCAAGCCGTACAAATTGACGGCAGAACAACTTTTAAACGAACTTAAGACTGATCAGCAGTTTGTTCATCCTGATCAGGTGGCCGATATGTTAATTCAGAAAGATCCGTCGCTGCAATTGATTGATGTGCGTAGCAGCGCCGAGTTTGAGAAATTCAGCTTGCCCGGTGCGATCAATGTTCCACTGGAAAATCTGCTTTCTGAGGATTACGAATATTACCTGAATCAGGATATTAAATTGAATGTATTTTACTCGAATGGTTCAACGGCAGCCAATGAGGCATGGATGATTGCCCGACAGTTGGGGTATAAGAACAACTATGTGTTGCGAGGCGGACTTAATTTTTGGGTGGAAACCATCATGAATCCACAAAAACCGGCTGAAACAAGTCCAAATGAAGAACTTGCCCGCTACGATTTCAGAAAAGCAGCCAGCTCTGCCTTGGGGGGAGGAGGAGCGATTGCCCCTGCAGCCGAAGTCGATGTGCCCGCTGCAAAACCACCAATCATTAAAAGAAAAAAGAAAAAGACCGTCCAGGGAGGATGTTAAGAGCTATGAGAAGAGAGCTGTCATTTATGATGGCTCTTTTTTTTGGTCGTATTTATCGTAGTAAATTGTCGGTTTTAAGCCTCAGGACAGATAAGGATGAAGCGGGTTTTGTTGTTTGGCGTTTGCTATTTATGTTTTAGATTTGGTCAATGAATTTGAAACTGACTTCCATCTCTTCTTTGCAGTTGTTTCAGTTGATGCGCTTTGGAACCTTCATCTTGATTGGGATTATTTTTACCAAAACGCAGTTAAGTACTGAAGCAATTGGCGAGTACGAACAATTTTTGTTCTTGGCAGGAGGTGTGAGCTTTTTCTGGTTGAATGGATTAATCCGAAGTTTACTTTCAATTGCTAACGAGTCGCGAGAGGATCATGCCTCTCCGATTTTTAACGCTTTTTTATTGATCAGTGCTTTAAGTGTGTTGGTAATAATCGCTTTAGCACTGGGAAGTCGTTTGTTTGGTGAGCAACTTCTTGGAGAAGCAACTGGTCCTTATCTGCCATTGTTGTTGGCATATCTGTTTTTTAGTGTCCCTGCCAATTTGGTTGAGTACTTCTTTTTGCTAAAAAAACAGCCCGGACGGATTTTGAGGTACGGAGTCATCAGTTTTTTGTTGATGCTGATTTTAGTGAGCCTTCCTCCGGTAATCGGATTCGATATTCAGTGGTCTTTATATGGTTTGCTAGGAGTTGCTGTCGGTCGCTATGGCTATTTGCTGGTGTTGCTTTTGCGGGCTGGGGAGAATCGGTATTCGGCTTCATTCATGCAAAAACATTGGCAAGTTGCTTTGCCTTTAATTTTTTCGGCTTTGCTGAGTGGTTCAGCACAATATGTTGATGGCTTTATTGTGACTTCTTATTTTGATGAGGCAACATTTGCCGTATTTCGATATGGTGCGCGTGAGCTCCCTTTGGTCGTTTTGCTGGCCAATGCGTTTAGTAACGCTTTGTTGCCGGAGTTTTCGGATAAGGGACGATTAGTAGAGAACTTAAGTCGAATCAAGAGCGAGTCACTGCGGTTAAGCAATGTGTTGTTTCCGCTTTCTGCAGTGATGTTGCTGTGTAGTCATGCTCTTTTTCCGGTAGTTTTTAATGCGGGTTTTGCAGCTAGTGCCACGATTTTTAATGTGTATATCTTGTTAACTATAAGTCGTTTGTTGTTTCCTCAAACCATTTTGATTGGTTTGCAAAAAACGAGGATGATCGCTTGGGCTTCGGCTGGAGAATTATTGTTGAATGTGTGTTTGAGCTTGTGGTTTGTTCAGCTTTGGGGCATTGTCGGAGTGGCTTATGCTACGGTGGTGGCCTATCTTTTTGAAAAATTATTTTTGGCCGTAGTGGTGAAGCAATCCCTTAACATCGGCATAACAAAATACCAGAATTGTTTCAGGCACTTAATCTATTCCTTACTTTTGTTAGCTCTTTTTATTATCGTTGAATTTGTAATGTATTAAAATGGATATACTTATTGATGATCCCGTTGTGGATGGCCAGTTTCGGGAGATTTTGGCACGTATTCGAAGACTGAAAAATGGTGAAACAGTTGCTCAAATGAAAGCATTGGGTTTGGTGTATCGCATTAACTGGGGAGCCTCAATTATTTCCTTACGCGATTTGGCGAAAAAGTACGAACGAAATCATTTGCTAGCCTTAAAACTGTGGAATAAACAATGGCGCGAAAGCATGATTATGGCGACCCTGTTGGATGATCCGAAACTGGTGACAGAAGAACAGTTGGATTTTTGGACCAAAAGTTTTGTTGCCACCGAAATTGCAGAGCAGGCGGTTGCTAATTTATTTGTTCACTCCAAATTTGCTTATGCCAAAGCTTTGGAATGGTGTCGCGGAAAGAAGCATATGGTTCGGTATACTGGGATCCATTTGATGGGGCGCTTGGCGATGGTTGACAAAAAGGCAATCGATGAAATGTTTGATCCTTTCTTTGAAGTTATTGCTCCTTTAATTAAAGATCCGGAATTAGCACAGGTTTTTTACCGTAGCTTTTTAATTGTTGCTAACCGAAGCGATGAACTTAAGCAAAAGTGTATCTTGTTTTTGCAAGAAGCTACCGAGTTTGAAGAAGAACAGGCCCGGAAAATGGGCAAGGTGCTTTTGGATGACTTGGCTGAACTTTAGTTTTTGCTGGGTGTTTTTGAAACAAGTACAAAATGGCAGAACCAATTATTTGGTACAGTTTTTATAGGTACTGACCTGAACAATTAAACAACAATTTAAAATTGAAAACTATGAATTTGACAAAATCATCAAACCCGGTTTTGGGGCAATCTGCTTTCAGTAAGGTACAAGCCGGCACACAGGCAGATGTAATGACCGTTGAAGGAGCTGTGAATAAAACGGGACTGATGTTTCTTATACTAGCCTTTGCGGCGGCTTTCACTTGGCGAAAATTCTTTGGAGTTTTTGATTATGGATCTCCGGAAGGAGCCTTTTCAGCTGTCGCTCCATGGGTGATCGGTGGAGGAATTGGCGGTTTTATTATAGCAATGGTTACTGTATTTAGCCCACGCTATTCGAATATTACAGCACCTATTTACGCTGTATTGGAAGGCCTTTTCTTGGGAGGAATTTCTGCTTTTTTTGAAGTACAATATCCCGGCTTGGTTATGCGTGCCGTTGCCTTAACTTTTGGCGTGTTTTTTATTATGCTTTTCTTGTTCCGTTCTGGGAAAATTAGAGCAACAGGAAAGTTCAGAATGGCTGTGTTGGCGGCAACCGGAGGTATTGCACTGGTTTATTTTATCAGTTTTATTGCCGGATTGTTTGGAGCTAGCTTTGGCTTTTTACACGGGAACAGCTTACTCAGCATCGGTTTTAGCTTGGTGGTAGTAGGTATTGCAGCGTTAAACTTAATTCTCGATTTCGACTTTATTCAACGTGGAGCTGATTCACGTGCTCCCAAAATTATGGAGTGGTATGGTGCTTTTGGCCTGATAGTTACCTTGGTTTGGTTATACATCGAGATTCTACGTTTATTGTCAAAAGTAGCGAGTAGAGATTAAACGTTATTAATGCGGGAATCAACTTTGTCTAAAAGTTTGTTGTCTTTTGTAATGGGTTGATTGTTAGTTGGTTTTTTTGTTGTTTGGGTGGAGTGTTGTGGTAACTTACTTGTGCCCAGTTTTATTGTAACTATCTGATGGTCTGAAACTCGAAAATCTAATGATCGATTGAAGTTGACAACCGTTAAATCATATTTAAAATCCAGCAGGGGCTTTGGTCCCTGTTTTTATTTTGTTTTTAGAAGTATTATTTTCGATGCTTTCTAATCAAGATCAAAGTTAATGCAGTTAGTAGAGGTTACCGACAAAAAGCTGGTGGATGTTTTTCATCAGGTTCCATATGCTATATATAAAGATGATGAGAACTGGATTCCGCCGCTTCGGATGATGATTGAAGATATATTCAATCCAAAAAAGAACAATACCCTGAAAAAGGGAAATGCTTGCCGATGGGTGATTTACAAGGAAGGAAAAGCTGTTGGGCGAATTGCTGCTTTTCATACATCTGGTTATGCCGGACAATTTGAGCAGCTGACAGGAGGAGTCGGCTTTTTTGAGAGTATTGATGATCAGGAGGTCGCAACTGCGTTGTTTGATGTTGCCCGCGACTGGTTGAAAAAAGAGGGCATGGAGGCGATGGACGGCCCAATCAATATTGGCGAAAACTTTTTCAATTGGGGCTTGCTGGTTGATGGTTTTATGCCCCAGGGATTTGGAATGAATTATCATCCGCCATACTACGAAAAGCTTTGGATGGACTACGGCTTTCAGATTTATTATCGTCAGTTTAGTTATCATCTTAATATTACAAGCCCTGATTTGCCGCAGCGGTTTTGGAAAATTGCCGCGTGGATGGCTAAAAAACCAGGCTATCGGTTTGAACAGTTTCGGTTTAAGAACAGTGAAAAGTATATCAACGACTTTATCACTATTTATGATAAGGCATGGAAAAAGCACGATAATTACAAGCAAATTGATCCGCAGGATTTGCGCGATATGATTAACCAGTCGAAAATGATTCTGGAAGAAGATTTTATCTGGTTTGTCTATCACGATGATGAGCCGATTGCTTTTTTCATGATGGTCCCCGATATCAATCAATTAATTCGCTATTTCCCGAATGGACGGTTGAATTTTTGGAAGATGCTAAAAATGATTTACCTGAAGCGGAAGAAGGTGATTAATCGTTGCCGGGTATTGGTCATGGGAGTTGTTCCGAAATTTCAAAAATCTGGAATTGAGTCTGCCATTTTTTACCAGCTACGTCAAGTATTACTAAAGAAAGACTGGTATAACGAAATGGAGTTGAGTTGGGTTGGAGATTTTAATCCAAAGATGATTTCCATTTTTGAAGCAGTGGGAGGAAAGCGGGCGAAAACCCATTTGACCTTGAGATATTTGTTTGATCGACAAAAGGATTTTAAACGATCGTCAATTATTGAAGGTTGATTTTGAATGCCTCAGTTAATAGAATATTGTCGTATCTTGTCACGCAAAACAATTAAGCGCCATGCAACTAAAAACAGTGAATAACGCGGAAACGAAGAAGCTTTTTCATAAGCTTCCGCATCTCATTTATAAAAACGATAAAAATTGGGCTGCTCCACTCGAGATGATGGTGGAGAATACATTTAGCCCGCAGAAAAATCCGTCATTTCAACACGGCGAGGCCATTCGTTGGGTTGTCGTTGACGACCAAAACAAGCCAATTGGACGAATTGCAGCTTTTGTGAACTACGATAAAGCCAAGACTTTTGAGCAACCGACAGGTGGCTGTGGCTTCTTTGAAAGCATTGACGATCAGGAGGTCGCTAATTTGTTATTTGATACCGCTCGCGATTGGTTGAAGGAGCGTGGTATGGAAGCCATGGACGGCCCCGTTAACTTTGGTGAAAATTACATGAATTGGGGCCTGCTGGTCGATGGTTTCATGCCTCAAGGATATGGTATGCCTTATAATGCAAAATATTATCAGAAGCTATTTGAAAACTACGGGTTTAAAGTGTATTTTGAGCAATATAGTTATCACTTGGATTACACGGTGCCATTCCCTGAGCGATTTTGGAAAATTGCTGGTTGGGTTGCTCAAAAACCCGGCTACAGTTTTAAGCATTTTGATATCAACAATTCTGAAAAATTTATTAAAGATTTTTGTCACATTTATGACGAAGCTTGGCGGTTTCATGAGCATTTCAATCCATTAGATCCCCAAGACCTGCGCGACTTTCTTAAAGATTCGAAGGCGGTGCTTGACCAGGAGATGATTTGGTTTGCTTATCACGATGATGAGCCGATTGCGCTATTTGTGATGATTCCTGATATTAACCAAATTTTACAGCGGCTGAATGGTAAGTTGAATTTTATCAACATGCTGAAGTTTCTGTATTACAAAAAGACAAAAGTAATTAACCGAACTCGTATTCTGATCATGGGAGTTGTACCCAAGTATCAACGGTCTGGAGTTGAGTCTGCTATCTTTTGGCATCAAGAGAAGTTGATGAAGAAGAAGCCACAATATACAGAAATAGAATTGTCATGGGCTGGTGATTTCAATCCTAAAATTGTAGCTTTGTACCAATCAGTAGGAGGGAAGCATGTAAAAACCCACTATACCATGCGTTATCTTTTTGATCGAACCAAGCCATTTCAGCGTGCTCCAATTATTGGAGCTGAAAAAGATCAATAAAAAAAGAAAAAGCTTTGGAAATTAAGAAAGTGTATATATCTTTGCAACCCGATTGAAATAATGTTGAAAAAGAATCAGCAATGAAAAAAGAAATACATCCGGAAAATTATCGCTTAGTAGCGTTTAAAGATATGTCAAATGGCCAGGTTTATTTGACTAAATCAACCGTTAACACAAAAGAAACTGAAGTGGTTGACGGAGTTGAGTATCCATTGGTGAAAGTTGAGATCTCAAGTAGTTCTCACCCGTTCTATACCGGTAAAATGAAACTTGTTGATACTGCAGGACGTGTTGACAAATTCATGAACCGCTATAAAAAGCATATGGAGAACAAAAAGAAGTAATTCTTAAGTTACCTACGATATATAAGCTTCGCTATTTGCGAAGCTTTTTTTTTGCCTAGTTTTGTAAAAACCTTGTTATGAATATCATTCTTTTTGATGGTTCTCACCGAGATAATCTGCTGCCGCTATGCTTTACGCGTCCGGTTGCTGAGCTTAGGACTGGTGTGTTAACCATACGCGAAAAGTGGGAGCATCGTTTAGCGGGCAATTACTCGTGGCATACCGAAGATTACCTTCAATATAAATTTCCTCAAAAGACAGCTGATAAAAATCTGTTAATTAGTGCACATGTGTGTCCTATAAACTCTTTGGTAGAGCGAGTGAAGATCCTGAAGCCCGGAGAAGGTATTCGCTGGCAAGGGCATCCGGTGGCTTTATTGATTGAGCAAGCTGTTGATTTTGACTTGGAGCTATTGGATGGAAAAGTCACGTGGACTGATTTTGAGGGGGAGCTTGACTATGTCGAGTTTCCATGGGACTTGGTGCGCATGAATGCTCGGCAAATTCAGCTTGACTTTGATTTGCTGACCAGTGGACGTGAGTCCGAGCCGATAAGTTTGACCAATCAACTGATTCATCCAGAGAATATTTTTGTTGAGCCAGGCGTGAAGATGGAGTGTTGTACGATCAATGCATCAGAAGGGCCTGTGTATATTGCTGCAGATGCAGAGGTGATGGAAGGATCCTTAATTCGAGGTCCTTTTTCATTGGGAGAACATGCTGTGGTGAATATGGGAACCCGGATTTACGGTGGAACAACTGTTGGTCCCTATTCAAAGGTTGGCGGCGAGCTGAGTCAGTCTATTTTAATCGGTTATTCTAATAAAGGACATGACGGTTTTCTGGGGCATTCTGTGCTTGGCGAATGGTGTAACTTGGGAGCTGGAACCAACGTTTCAAATTTGAAGAATACCTATGATGAGGTAAAGGTTTGGAACTATCCGTCCGGGCGATTTGTCCGTTCTGGCTTGCAGTTTGGCGGCTTAATAATGGGAGATCATTCCAAAGCCGGCTTAAATTCGATGTTTAATACCGGAACTGTTGTTGGGGTGGCTTGTAATATTCATGGAAGTGGTTTTCCGCGCCAGTTTGTTCCTTCGTTTGCTGATGGTGGAGTGGCTGGCTTTAAGCTGCATCAGCTGAAAAGTGTATTTACAACCGCCAAACGAGTGATGGAACGTCGCCAGCTAGCATTGACCGAGCTTGATGAGCAAATTCTGACAGCTGTTTTTGAACGCACGGCTGCTTTTCGTCGATTTTAGGTCGTGAGTGGCGCCTTTGGCATGGCTATTGCCTAACTATAGGCCTGATTTTATTTTGGCGTTTTTACGCCAGTTTGTCACATTGAAGAAGAAAGAGAAAACAATGGGTAAAAATAAAGGACAATTGTTGAAAGATATCATATTTACAGGGTTAGGGGATGACGATTCAGAACTTATCCCGATTATTGCAGATGGAAATGAAGAGGAACTGAAAAATTTTCAGGCACCAGATATACTGCCAATATTACCGCTTCGAAATACGGTTCTATTTCCGGGCGTTGTGTTGCCAATTACGGTTGGTCGTCAAAAATCATTGAAGTTAATTCAGGATGTTTTTCGTGGCGATCGCTTGTTGGGGACAGTCACTCAGAAAGATGGAAGCATTGAGGATCCGGAAAAGAATGATTTGTACCAAGTTGGAACTGTTGCACAAATCCTGAAGATTCTGGAAATGCCTGATGGATCTACTTCGGTAATTATTCAAGGGAAACGTCGTTTTGAAGTAACAGAATACCTGGAGGAGTTCCCTTATTTTCGAGCTCAGGTGAATTTGTTGGATGAAATTTTACCAACTGATAACAGTGCCGAATTTAATGCCGTTGTTGGATCGTTGAAGGATCTTTCGATCAAAGTAGCACAATACTCAAGTAATGTGCCGCCAGAGGCTACTTTTGCCGTAAAAAATATTGAAAACTCCACTTTTCTAATCAACTTTATTTGTTCGAATACTGATTTGGAAGTTAAGGAAAAGCAGAGCTTGCTGGAGATTGCTGATGTTCGTGAACGCGGGATTCAGGCCATTTCGTACTTGGTAAAAGAAGTGCAGATGCTTGAGCTTAAACGTGACATTCAGTCGAAGGTGAAAACAGACTTGGATCAGCAGCAGCGTGAGTTTTTGCTGAACCAGCAGATGAAAACGATTCAGGACGAGCTTGGCGGAAATCCCATTGAACAAGAAATCAATGAGATGAAGGAGGCTGCCAAAGAGAAAAAGTGGAGCGAGGAAGTTGGTGCATTCTTTGAGAAGGAAGTGAATAAACTGCATCGATTGAATCCGGCTGCAGGAGAATACTCGGTACAGTTTGCATACTGCCAGACGTTGTTGGAGCTTCCTTGGAATGAATATACCGAGGATAATTTCGATCTGAAACATGCCGAGAAAGTGCTTGATGAAGACCACTATGGTTTGGAGAAAGTGAAGGAGCGTATCCTTGAGCACTTAGCTGTGTTGAAGTTGAAGCGAGATATGAAGGCACCGATCTTGTGTCTTTATGGCCCTCCCGGAGTTGGAAAAACGTCACTGGGTAAATCTATTGCTCGTGCATTGAATCGTCAGTACATTCGAATGAGTCTTGGTGGATTGCACGATGAAGCAGAGATTCGTGGACACCGAAAAACATACATAGGAGCGATGCCAGGCCGTATCCTTCAAAATATTAAAAAAGCAAAATCATCGAACCCGGTTTTTATTCTGGATGAGATTGATAAAGTCTCTAAAGATTTTCATGGCGATCCAGCTTCAGCATTGCTTGAAGTGCTTGATCCGGAGCAAAACGCTGAATTCCATGATAACTACGTTGAGTTGGATTACGACTTGTCGAAGGTGATGTTTGTTGCAACAGCGAATACCTTGAGCACAATTGCTCCTCCATTGCGTGACCGCTTGGAGTTGATTGATGTTAGCGGATACATTGTTGAGGAGAAGATTGAGATTGCTAAACGTCACTTGATTCCGAAACAACTGGAAACCCATGGTGTAAAGAAAGGGCAGCTTAGCTTTTCTAAAGAGGTGTTGGAGCACATTGTTGAAAATTACACTCGTGAGTCTGGCGTTCGGGAGTTGAATAAGAAGTTGGCAAAGGTTGTTCGCCGAATTGCAAAAAAAATTGCTTTCGAGGAGCCATTCAATAAGAAACTGACTAAGGAAGATATTCGCGAATATTTAGGTGTTGTGGAATACAGTCGTGAAAGTTACCAGGGGAATGAGATTCCAGGTGTAGTGACTGGCTTAGCTTGGACTGCTCATGGTGGCGAAATTCTCTTTGTGGAGTCGAGCTTGAGTTCGGGGAAAGGTGGATTAACCTTGACTGGAAACTTGGGAGAGGTTATGAAAGAGTCAGCAATGCTGGCGCTGGAATACTTAAAATCGCACCGAGAAGAACTGGGATTGGAACAGGATGTTTTTGAGCAAAATAACTTCCATGTCCACGTACCGGAAGGTGCAATTCCTAAGGATGGCCCTTCGGCTGGGGTGACCATGGTTACTTCGTTGGCATCAGCCATGTCGAAAAGAAAAGTACGCAAAAATATTGCCATGACAGGTGAGATCACCTTGCGTGGCAAGGTGTTGCCGGTTGGTGGAATTAAAGAAAAAATATTAGCAGCCAAGCGTGCCGGAATTAAGGAAATCCTTCTATCTGATGATAACCGGAAAGACTTGGAAGAAATTAAGGATGTTTACCTGAAGGGCTTGAAGTTCCATTTTGTCAAGACAATCAGCGATGTGCTTGATTTCGCTTTGCTGAAGCGTTAGGCAAGAATCAGGTTATTGGATAGCAATCGAGTTTCTCGAAGAACGAAAGTGTCGTGCGGTTCAATTGCTCTTCAATAACAATATCTTGATGGGTTAAAACACAAAGTCGGTTTTTGCGATCAATCCGTCGCAGGTATTGCAGGTTGATATAGGAAGACCGGCTAGCTCTTACCATATTGGGAGAGTCAACCAATTCCAAAATATTCTGCATCATGTGAGTGACCAGCTCAACACTTCCGTTTGACAGGAAGATGTAGCAATGGTTGATTTGAGACTGGATCATCATGATCTCATCTGGATTGATAAATACAATTCCTGATTTTGTGTTAAGCTTAATCTTAGCTATTGGCCGGTTGTTGCGGACAAAAATGTCCATGCTTCGTTCAAGTTCCTTCTTCTTATCCCGGGCTTTGTAGCGGTTGATTACTGAAATCAACTCTTCTGGACCAAATGGCTTAACCAAATAATCCAATGGTTGTAAATCCAGCGACTTGAAAGCATATTTGCTATGTGCAGTTGTAAAAACAATTTCGGTATTCAGCTGATTTTCCTTGATGGCTTCAGCCACTTCCAGACCATTCACCTCGGGCATATCGATATCTAAAAATACGATATCTGGCATCTTTTTGATGAGCAGTTTTATGCCCTGCTTGGGGTTTAACGTCTTGTCAATAACCTCAATTTCACGAAAAGCTTTGAGATAGATCTCAAGCAGCGACAGAGCTTCCTCGTCATCTTCAATGATAATAGCTGTTATGGTCTTTTCTGGCAGCATCACTTGTTGATTTCAATCTTACAAAGTTCTCTAATTTGTTTTTTAGAACCATAGAGTTTGACCTCTTTTTTTCCAGCAATTAAAATACAGGAATAATCGCTGCGGTTTGCACGCCACAGTTTGTCCAGGTTTATCAAGATCGAACGGCCAATTCTAAAGAATTTATATTCGCTGAGGATTTCGCTAATGCGCCCAATGTTGTTACTGGATAGTTCAATTTCTCCATTATCCATATGGATGTGCGTGTAGGAGCCTTGTGCTTCGCAGTATACAATTTCTTTGGGGTCAATAAGCGTATGGCTGTTGTTTGACGAAATGCGTAGCTTGGTTTCTTGCTTGTATTGATCGAAAATGGCATTCAGTTCTGTCGAAACATGCTCCTCTTTTCGCTTGATGATCGCTTCGATTGCTTTGTTTAGTTTGCGTGGACCAATGGGTTTTAGAATGAAATCATACACTTCATTTCGAATGGCTTCGATGGCCATGTCACGATATGCGCTAACAATAACAATATTGGTGTTTAGTTTTTGCTTTTTTACCAAACTAATAAATTCCATTCCATTCTTTCCGGGCATAATTAAATCCAGAAAAACAATATCAGGGCGCAACTCAAGGAACTTAAAGAGTGCAGATTCAGTATTGTCTGCTTCATCCACAATCGCAATTTCTTTATGCTCTTTGAGCATGTATCTCAACAGATCACGCGCTTCTTTCTCATCATCCACGATTAAAGCAGTAAGCTTCTTATTTGTCATAGCTAATCTTTACTTACACAAAATTATCAAAAAAAAGCAAAGTCAGTTTTCTTTTGCTTCGGAAAAACCGATAGCTCATCATGCTTTAAAATAGGTTCGACCATTTTGGCACAAGCTTTAAAAATATAGCCGAAACTTTTTAACTTGAATTAATCAGGTATATTTGTATAAAGCTTCAATCTATGATAAAAGTTCAGGGTAGAACAAGAAACTTCTTGTTTATCATTGGTTTCATCCTTATCGCATTTTTAGTTTGGTATTTTAGTAGTATTGTTACTTACATCTTAATTGCTGCTGTTTTATCGTTGATTGGACGCCCGGTTGTTCGATTTTTAAGTGGGTTGAAAATGGGTAAATATAAAATACCACAAGGAGTAGCCGCTTTCTTGACTCTCATTTTAATTTGGATCTTTTTTGTCGGTTCGTTTCGCTTTTTAATTCCTTTACTGGTGATGGAGTTCGAACAGCTTTCTTCGGTTAATCTGAATGCGGTCATTGAGGAGGTGGAAAAACCTCTTGGACAGTGGATGGACTTTTGGGGAGAGGGGGATAGCGTTGATACGAATGCTCAGTTAATGGCGCTGATAAAAGGACAGTTAGGAGATAAACTCAATTTTTCTCAGTTGACGGACGTGTTTGGTTTCGTGGCTGGAACGTTGGGGGAAATGCTCATCTTGTTTTTTGCGGTTTCATTCATCACTTTTTTCTTTTTAAAAGAAGAAAATATGTTTAGGGATGGAATTTTACTTTTTGTTCCTTCCGATTATGAGGAGAAAGTGCAACGCATTTTGCATTCGATTTACAACTTGCTACGCCGTTATTTCGTTGGTCTGTTGTTTGAAGTTACCATGGTAGGGATGTTGGTAACCCTTGGATTAACTATAGTTGGGGTGGGTTTTAGTCATGCCGTTGTTATTGGTTTGTTTTGCGGTCTGTTTAATGTGATTCCTTATCTCGGACCTTGGATGGGGGCATTTGTTGGGTTATTAATTGGTGTCGCAATTAACCTGAATGCCGACTTTATGAGCTATACTTTGCCGCTTTTAGGCTTGATGACTTTGGTATTTGCAACGGTTCAAATTATTGATAATATTCTTTTTCAGCCACTTATCTATTCCAGTAGCGTAAAGGCTCATCCCATGGAGATCTTCCTTGTTATTATGGCGGCTGGAAGTGTTGCCGGTATTTTAGGGATGATTTTGGCTATTCCTGCTTATACCATTCTTCGGGTGATCGCAAAAGAGTTTCTTGATAATCTGAAAATTGTAAGAAAATTGACAGAGAATTTAGAATAAATGTATCGAAATTATCTATTTCTAAATTTATTTCATAATTGAATTCTATATCTTTTTGTGGGTTTTAAATGAAATGTCGTTCAGGTTCAGGCATTTAGTTCGTAGATGTTTCTGGAGTGCTGTATAAAAGACTTCTGAATGTTTTTTAGCGCGAAAATTTTAGGCTGAAAGGCAAAACCTTAGAGTACAAAAATTGTTAATTCTCTTGAGTTGCAAAATCCTAAGGTTTGAAAAAAAACTTACTAAAGCTTATAGAATGAAACTTAAGTTCTCTGTTTCGCCTGCTTTCGGGTATTTACCTATGGCTGTGTTTTTGGCCCTTTTTTTGTTTGTTAATTCCCCTGTTCTTGCCGAATCCGTTGAAAATCAACATGGCGCTGTTGATGGACATTCCCACCGGGACATCAAAAGAGGGGAGCGTTTTTTTAAAGGGCTATTGCCTCACAAGCTAGAACACCAGGCATGCGTGTCGTGCCATAACCTAACACCTACCGACACGCTCAATTGGAATCCTTCAGCAATCGCTATTGCCGAAAAGTACTTAGACAAAGACTTTGCCGCCTTTAATAATGCGGTAATGAACCCGGGCGTAGGCATGCTGGCACAGGTTCACAAAGATTTTAAAATTGAAGAAGAAGATTTAAAGACTGTTAAAGTGTATCTGGATAACCTGGCTATGACCGGGCCAGTGCCACAAAACATGACAATTAATAACCTGCTTCTTTTCTTGTTTTTAGGATTATTAATAACCTGGGCTTTGCTCGAGTTAATCTTTTTCCGCAAAATCCGCTATCGCTTTATTCCGGTACTCATTTTTCTTGGAGCTTTTGGCTACCAAGCCAAAATGTTGGTTGACGAAGGGATTAAACTTGGTCGTTCTGAAGGCTATGCTCCAGATCAGCCAATTAAATTTTCGCACAAGGTTCACGTTGGTGAAAATGGTATCGACTGTAAATACTGCCACCACACGGTGGAGCAAGGCAAGTCTGCCGGAATTCCTGCTACGAACTTGTGTATGAACTGTCATGTGCTGATTCGTGAAGGCACAAATTCCGGGAAATTTGAGATTGCTAAAATTGTTGAGGCTGTAGAGAAAGAGGAACCCGTAGAATGGGTAAGGCTTCACAACCTTCCAGATCATGTATTTTTCAGTCACGCTATTCACGTAGGTGTTGCCAAAATTGATTGTCAACAATGTCATGGAGATGTTGAGGAGATGGATATTATGGAACAACATGCCGACCTGTCGATGGGCTGGTGTGTGAACTGTCACCGCGACACTGAAGTGCAATTTACAGAGAATGGATACTATGAAACTTTTGTCAAGATGCATGAAGAAATGGGCATTGAGGACTTGAAAAAAGTTACTGCTGCTGACCTAGGCGCAAATGACTGTATGCGTTGCCACTATTAATAACGATTATTCTGAAAAAAAACGATATTGAATGAAGACATATTGGAGAAGTCTTGAAGAATTGGAAGACCCGAAAGCTTTACGAATTAAGGAAGCTCGGGAAGAAGCCAAACAAAAAAGCTTACTGTATAAAGAAAGCAAAGGCTCGGAAAACAATTCACGCCGTGATTTTTTAAGAACACTGGGATTTAGCCTGGCTGCAGCGAGTATTGTTGCCAGTTGTAAAAAACCGGTCGAAAAAGCAATTCCTTATTTAGTCAAACCAGAAGAAATAATTCCCGGACAAGCCTCTTATTATGCGTCCTCCTATTTCGATGCCGGTGATTACTGCAGCGTTGTCGTTAAAGTTCGCGACGGACGGCCAATCAAGATTGAAGGAAATGAATTAAGCCCAATTTCTCAGCAAGGAACAAGTGCCAGAGTGCAGGCTTCTATCCTGAATCTTTATGATGGAGCTCGCTACAAAGGGCCTCGTTTTAAAGGCAAAAAGACAAGTTGGGATGATGCCGATAAAGCGATTGCTACGGCACTCAAAAGCTTGGCTGACAAAAATGAACCGGTTGTTTTGCTGGCTTCTAGTTTGATTTCTCCTTCTACCAAGTCGGTAATTGACCAATTTATTGAAGCCTATCCAAATGTCAAATTGGTTCAGTATGACTCGGTTTCAGCATCAGGAATGCTTTCCGCTAACTTGAAATCATTCGGTCAGCGGGCAATCCCTGATTATCGTTTTGATCAGTCGAATGTTGTGGTAAGCTTTGGAGCTGACTTTTTAGGTACTTGGCTTTCTCCAGTGGAGTACACCAAACATTATACATCCAAGCGTAAGCTGGATGAGGGACAACGAGATATGTTGCGCCATTATCAGTTTGAATCAGCTATGTCGTTGACTGGTTCAAATGCTGATGTTCGTTTCCCAATAAAGCCTTCAGAAGAAGGGGGAATTGTATTGGCTTTGTACAATGCGATTGCAAAAGCAAAAGGGGCTTCAGCTATAAGCGGTCCTAAATCAGCTGTTGATGTTAGCGATTTAGCAGAAGAGTTACTGGCTAACCAGGGACAGTCCATTGTTGTTTCTGGAAGTAATGATGAGCATATTCAACTGTTGGTTAACGGAATTAACCAGCTGTTGGGGAACTACGGCAAGTCTATTTCTTGGAATTCGCCGCTGTTGACTAAGCAGGGCTTAGATGCTGAGATGAATGAGTTTGTCACCGACTTAAAAGCAGGCAAAGTAAAAGGCCTGTTGGCTTGGGGCGTCAACCCAGTATACGATCATCCGGAAGGCATGGCAATTGAAACGGCTATCCGTAACTTGGAACTTTCAGTTTCATTTGCTGAACGCAAAGATGAAACGGCTAACCTGTGCCAATATATTTTACCAGAACCTAACTATTTGGAATCCTGGAACGATCATGAACCAAAATTAGGATCGTATAGTTTAGCTCAGCCAACAATTCAAAAATTATTTGATTCCCGTAATGTGCAAGAGAGTTTGCTGCGTTGGATGGGAGATGCTGAGACGACTTATGCTGATCTAATCAAAAAATATTGGGAAGCTCATCAGTTTACTGGTCAAACAGCGCTGACAGACTTCCGCTTGTTTTGGAACACCGCACTTCAGAAAGGTGTTTACGAACAGCAACAGAATGCTGAGGTGGCCTATTCTGATCATGGTCTTTCAGCGGCTGGCACTGGATTGAAAAGTGCCGGTAAAGGAACGGAAGTGGTTCTTTACGAAACCATCGCAATTGGAAATGGAAAGTATGCCAATAACCCATGGTTACAAGAATTACCAGATCCGATGGCAAAAATTAGCTGGGATAATTATGCTTCAGTACCTGTGGCTTATGCCGAAGAAAATGGCCTAAGCAATGAGAGTGTGATTACGGTTAATGGTTTGGAACTGCCAGTCTTTATTCAGCCAGGACAAGCAGCCGGGACAATTGCGGTGGCCTTGGGCTATGGAAGAAGCTATGCCGGTAAGGTGGGCGATGAAGTGGGAAAGAACATGTTCTCTTATGTGAGTCATGTTAATGGTGCTCGCCAGTACTACATGGAAAATGCTGATGTGGCTGTAGTCGAAGGGAAAACCTTCCCATTGGCACTTTCGCAAACGCACCACTCCATGGAAGGGCGTCCAATTGCCCGTGAAACGAACCTGGATGAATACCTAAAAAATCCTGCAGCAGGAAATGAATGGCATAAAAAGTCGGAAAGCCACCATGTTTCTCTTTATGAGAAGCCTGAATTTAAAGGGCATCATTGGGGAATGGCTATTGACCTGAATTCATGTACCGGTTGTGGAAACTGTGCCATTTCGTGCCAGGCTGAAAATAATGTTCAGGTCATCGGAAAAGAGCAGGTTCGTAACCGACGGATTATGCACTGGATACGGGTTGACCGCTATTACTCGGGCGATCCTGCCAATCCAGAAGTATCGAACCAGCCTGTAATGTGTCAGCATTGCGACAATGCACCTTGTGAAAACGTTTGTCCGGTGGCTGCAACTCCTCACAGCGAGGAAGGCCTGAATCAAATGGCTTACAACCGATGTGTTGGTACAAAATATTGCATTAACAACTGTCCGTATCGCGTGCGTCGTTTCAACTGGTTCCGCTATGTCAATAATGACCAGTTTGATTACAACGCGAATAATGATCTTGGTCGGATGGTGTTGAACCCCGATGTAACTGTGCGTTCGCGAGGAGTTGTTGAAAAATGCTCCATGTGTGTGCAACGTATTCAGGAAAAGAAACAAGAAGCCAAGTTGGCTGGACGAATGATTGAAGATGGCGAGATTAAAACAGCTTGTCAACAGTCATGTCCTGGAAATGCAATTGTTTTTGGAGACCTGAATAATCCTGAAAGCAAAATCAGCAAGCTGTTCAAGGATGAGCGGAACTACCATTTGCTTGAAGAACTGCATACGTTGCCGTCAGTTGGATACTTAACTAAAGTGAGAAATAAAGCCTGAACGAAGAAATAAAAACTTGTATTTATGTATAATACTGAAGTCAGAGGAAAGCTCATTGACGGGGATAAATCCCTGAAGCAGATTTCGAAAGAAATTTTAGCTCCTATTGATGCAAAAACACCAGCTTGGTGGTACATCGCTTTCATCATCAGCTTGGGAATGTTTGGCTGGGGCCTTTACTGTAAATATATCACCATCTCAACAGGGATCGGAACCTGGGGGGTAAACAATACAGTCGGCTGGGGATGGGCTATCATCAATTTTGTATGGTGGATTGGTATTGGTCACGCCGGTACTGCTTTTTCCATCTTCCTCCTTATTTTACGCCAAAAATGGCGGACCGCAATTAACCGTGCGGCAGAAGCGATGACTGTTGTTGCTGTATTGTGCGCCAGTTTGTTTCCACTGCTTCACATGGGACGCCCTTGGCTGTTCTTTT
This sequence comes from Sunxiuqinia elliptica, assembly GCF_900113005.1. Lineage (GTDB taxonomy): Bacteria > Bacteroidota > Bacteroidia > Bacteroidales > Prolixibacteraceae > Sunxiuqinia > Sunxiuqinia elliptica. Next base: position 69,608 of record NZ_FONW01000011.1, on the reverse strand, counting down.
TCATCTTTCCGTACCCCAACACGCGTGGGCCTTTGTGGGTGAATTTCAATTCTCCGTTGTTTTGGGACTTCGTAGCAATTAGTGCTTACATGCTCATTTCTGCCAGCTTCTGGTATTTTGGTATGGTGCCTGATTTTGCAACCATCCGGGATACAACCAAGTCAAAAGTTAAAAAAGCAGTTTACGGATTTTTCGCTTTTGGTTGGGTCGGATCATCCAAAGAATGGTTGCGCTTTGAAGCATTGAGCTTTGTGCTTGGAGGTATTGCTGCAGTGCTTGTGGTATCTGTGCACTCTATTGTATCTACTGACTTTGCTGTTTCAGTAGAGCCGGGGTGGCACACGACTATTTTTCCACCCTACTTTGTGGTCGGAGCGATTTTCTCAGGTTTTGCGATGGTACTAACGTTGGTTACGCTGATGCGAAAGCTGTATAAAATGAATGACTTCATTACAGATGCGCACGTTGATGCCGTTTGCCGAATTCTGGTTTTCATTTCACTCATCATGGGAACCGCCTATCTGACAGAGATTTTTATAGCCTGGTATTCAGGATCAGAATATGAAATGTTTACTTTCTTCCGTAATCGGATTACGGGCGATTATGCTTTCCAGTTCTGGGCCATGTTTGTATTTAATGCCTTGGTTCCACAGTTGTTCTGGTTCAAAGCTGTTCGTAAACGTTTGTGGGTTGTTTTCATCATTTCAATCATCATTAATATTGGAATGTGGTTCGAGCGGTTTAATATCGTAATCACCTCATTAACCAAAAACTATTTGCCGGCCAACTGGGCGACTTATTCGCCAAGTATCATTGAAATCGGATTCTTCATTGGAACTTTGGGAATGTTCTCTGCTGGAGTACTGTTATTCTTCCGCTATATTCCAATGATTGCCGTATCAGAAGTGAAGAGTGTTGCCAAGTTCGATAAGCCAATCCCATCTCATGGTGAGCACGGTGGCGGGCATACTTCAAATGAAAGACCACTAACAACAAATAACTCTCAAAACTAAAGGCTATGGTAGGAGTATTTGATAACGAATTTGATTTGCTGCAAGCTTTTGGAAAAGTAAAAAGCAAAGGATTGAAAATTGAAGAGGTTTACACACCTTACCCAATTCACGAGATATTGGAAGGAATGGGAACAAAAACCCGGATTACCCATGCCGCATTTTTCTTTGGCCTTTTTGGAGCGCTTGCAGTTTTAGGTGGAATGTATTACGCCGCAGTAGAGAGTTGGCCGTTGAATTTTGGAGGAAAGCCGTTTAATACTTTTCCATCATTTATTGTTGTGACCATTGTTGCCACAATTTTGATTGTTACGCTGTTAACGCTTTTTACTTTTTCGGCACGAGCCAAAGTGTTTCCGGGGAAAAAAGCAGAGATTGTCGATATAAGAGCAACGGACGACAAGTTTGTAATGGTGGTTGATGCTTCCAGCCCTGGCTACGATGCCGAAGAGTTAACGGCACTTTTGAAAGCCAGCGGAGCCTCTGATGTATATTAAGTTTGAATCTGTTAAAAACAGTATATGATGAACCTGAAAAACCGAAACTTTTTATTGGCCTTAGCACTTATTGCCTTGGTTTTTACCGCTTGTGATCATGAACGGAATAATCCCGGATGGCAATACTTTGACGATATGGTTACTTCACCGGCCTACGAAAGCTATACGCCAAACCCCAACTTTAAGGATGGGAAAACCATGCAGGGAACGATTGAGGGAACCATTCCTCGTGATCGGATGCCTTATCCCTATGAAAAGACGGATGAAGATCGGCTACTCGCCGGACAAAATCTAGAGAATCCATTGAATCCAACCCCTGAAATCATGGCTCGGGGTGGCGAGTTGTATGGCATTTACTGTGCCAGTTGCCATGGCGACATGGGCGATGGGCAAGGACAATTGTTTACCCGTAAAAAATATCCATATCCACCGGCTGATTTGTTGTCCGACAAGGTCAGAAATAACCCTGAGGGAGAGATTTATCATGTTATTTCGGTCGGCTGGGGAGTAATGGGGGAGCATGGATCCATGTTGCTTCCAAATGATCGTTGGAAGATTGTATCATACATCAAAAATGAGCTGCATAAGAATTAAGCCTAAAGTATAATAAAACTGGTTATGGAAGAAAAATTTATCGTCCCACAAAAACTCAAACTACTATCCATTGGCTTAATTGTCATTGGGGTAATTGCTTTCGTTGTAGGTTTGCTAAACGACCCTACCAGAGCTTGGGCCAATTACTTGCTGAACAACTTTTACTTCGTGTCGCTAGCAATAGGAGCTGCTTTTTTTATCGGTATCCAATACATTTCGCAGGCTGGTTGGTCTGCGGCCTTTAAACGGATTCCGGAAGCCATGGCGGCTTACATTCCATTTGCGGCAGTACTTTTTCTTTTACTGATTTTTGGTGTACATCATTTATATGAGTGGTCGCATGACGAGGCTGTTGCTACCGATAGTTTGATCAAGCATAAATCGCCTTACCTGAACGTGCCCTTTTTCTTTGCCCGGGTAATTGTCTTTTTCGCACTTTGGATTTTATTGACCAAGTTGATGCGTCGGGTTTCGTTAAAAGAAGATGAAGCATACAGTTTGGAGTTATTCAATAAGCAAGAGTGGCTATCAAAGGTGTTCATCTTTGTGGTTGCCATTACGTTTTCAGCTTTCTCGGTGGATATGATTATGTCGCTGGAAGTTCATTGGTTCAGTACCATTTTTGCTGCCAAGGCATTTGTTGCAGCTTTCTTACATGGTGCGTCTATTATTACCTTGATTGTCATTCTACTACATCGTAGGGGCTACCTCAAGGTACTCAATCGTTCGCATTTGCATGATTTTACACGATACATGTTTATGCTGGCAATTGTTTGGGGCTATTTCAACTTTGCACAGTTCATGCTGATCTGGTACGGTAACATTCCGGAAGAAACCCATTTCTACGTCCATCGGATGCATGGCGTTTATGGCGTCCTGTTTTATGCCAATATTGTGTTGAACTGGGCCATTCCTTTCTTGTTTCTGATGCCACGGTTTAGTTCTCGGAGTCGAATGGTTATGGTGCCTGTTATTTTATTGCTGATTGTCGGACAGTATACCGAGTTGTATTTTGAGATCTGGCCTGCTACCGTACATGAAGCAAAGTTCGGATTAATCGAAATTGGTATGTTTTTAGGCTTTGCAGGACTGTTTAGCTTAGTGGTGGTAACTTACCTTGCAAAAGCTAGTTTGGTGCCGAAAAACCACCCTTATTTAGAAGAAAGCGTTCAGCATCATTTTTAAGCAGAGATATTTGCTTTTTAGAAGCAAGGAAAAGGGCTGAATCATTTTCGATTCAGCCCTTTCTTTTTGTCTTTACTTTTGTTTCTGTTTCCTCGTGTTTGAAGACATTTTGACATTAGCCTGTTTGTCGTGCTCTGCCGTTACTTCCAGGTAAACGACAGAAAGATCATTGTTCGTTTGGTTATTCAACGATTGAACGTCGGCAATAACTTCTTCATAGCCATCACAACGAATAATTATGTCGACCGTATCGGCAGGTAAATTCCATAGGCGAAATTCGCCTTTTTCGTTGGTGATGGTTCCAATGCCATCGGGGTGGTCTTTTATGCAAACACTCACTCCATAAAGGGGTTTTTGTGTTTCTTTATCGACAACCTTGCCGTAAACATTGGAGGTTTGACCTTGTCCTGCAGTTGAAATCAGGCTCATCAACATCAGTAAACTGAGTAAGAAAAGTGGTGTTTTCATACGCTTGTGTTTTTTTGGGTTTTACGTATGGAACTCCCTTTACTCTTCGTCACCTTTTATGGAGACAAAAAAGAAATGACGAAATTGAAAGTTTGTTTCATGGCTTGTTTTTATGACTCTTATTATATTGACAAATAATATGCCGAAAGGGTTGCTTTTCTGTCACCCTTTTTTTAAATATTTTTTAGATCACTTTTCGGCAATCAGCTATAATGCTGTACGCAGAAAATTGGTAGCGATTATCTTCGGCTATTCTAATATAAACCGATGGCGGTTAGTTGTTTATCGGCGATGGGATAAACAGCATTTTTTTAGTCATCGAATTCATTGAGTAACTTGATAACCTCTTTTTTTGATTGCAGCAATTATTTCATCACTGTTGGTTAATGAAGGATCAAAAACAACGCGTGTTGTAGAATCTTCATGATTGGCTTCAACCAGTGAGATGCCATCTAATGCCGCAACTCCTTTTTGAATGGATGACTCACAATGATCGCAGGTCATTCCTTCCACATGATACACAATTTCTTGTGTTGTTTCGCTGGCGGTTGGTTCTTGCTTTTTAGGGGTGCTGTTGCAAGCTGCAACAGCGAATGTTACCACGAGCATAAGTAAAAAATGATTTTTCATTCAGTTGTATTTTTAGTTTCTTAATGGTGTCCATCAAACAATTTTGCCTTTCAAGCTCGGGGCATTTTTGTTTGATGGGCTGTTGTTTTGTTGAAGTTAGATGTTTATGGTATGTTTTCAAAGAAGGCGTCAGAATGATCCTTATTCAAAAAGTGGCGCCAAGATCATTTCACTCCCGGCTCCGGCTTCGGACATAACCGATTTGGCATTGCTCCCCAACAATTTTGAAAGCATTCTGGCATTGATGCGGGCAATGTAGGTTTTACCATCTGATTTTTCGAATACGGCAATTCTACATGGCATCATTGCAGCGATGTGTCGGTCTGCATCGGTTTCTAGTATGCGTTTGGCAAGATCGGGCTTGCAGATTGAAAAAACTTTAACTGGTTTTACTTCAAAACCATGTTTAGTCATAGTTGCTTGCAAGTTATATTGATGAGGTAGGCTCCAACTTTGGGTCTTTGTTGACTCTTCGAGCAATGCGACTGTTTCATTAAAGTCGTATTTACTCTCCGTGACTGTAAATAAGCTTTTGGGGACAACTACCAAAATGATTAGAACGGCGATCGCAAGTCCAGCGACTAAGCCAATTAGAAATGAAGGGAACTTATTTTTCATGCCAATATATTTAAAAATCTAGATATATCGGTATAACATCTTTCCTTAAACTTTGTTCATTAGCGATGAAACAAGCTGTCGACAATGATTGCAATCATCATAAACAGGTACAAAAAGTTGAGTTTGAAAAAGGTTGGTCGCACGCTAAGGTTCTTTTTTACCAGTAGTTGTGTGGTGGTTGAAAAAAGTAAATAGAAAATATAGAATAGGAGGATGAAAATAACCGTTCGTCCAATAAGCACCTGCAGTGCAATGACCAAAGCAGCAGCGATGGTGGATAAAATCCAGGTATAGCTAAGTCGCTTGATCTGGTTGTCGGAAAAGAGGTCATTTAGGCTGGGATACCCAGCTAATTTATACTGTTTCCCAAACATCAGCAGTAGCAGCCAAAAGTGTGGTATTTGTCCGATAAAAAAGAAAATAGCGACTAAAAAGATCGTCGGATCGAGGAGGTCGCCTCCTGCAGCCAACCAGCCAATGTATGGAGGAAGTGCTCCCACCAGCGAGCCAGGAACAACGGCAAAGGCTGTGTACTTTTTTAGTGGGGTATAAAATCCGTTGTAAGAAATGAGAGTAACAATACTTGCAATTAAGGCAACAACCGGAAAATGAAGTGTGAGCACAATGGCTCCGCCAGTAAAATAGGCCAAGGCAACGGCCAACGCAAATCCAGGTGTTATTTTGCCTGATGGAATTGGGCGGTCCTTGGTTCGTGGCATTTTGGCATCAATGGCATGCTCTTGCCAGTGGTTGATGGCACTGGAGCTGCACGACATCAAAAAAACACCCAGAGAAAGGTAAAGACCTGCCTCCCCGATATGCCCAGTGTACATCGCATAACCTGTTAAGGCTGATAAAGCAATGGGCAAAGAAATACGTGCTTTGCCCAATTGCAGAATAATCTTTATGGTATTGCCAATGCTTTGTTTGCTCATTTCAATGTTTTCAGATACTCAATAATTTGTTCAACTTCAGTTTCTGTGAGTTGACCTTCGTATGAAACCATCAAACCTTTATTAAATCCTTCAACGATATCGGCATTTGGATCAAAAATTGATCGCTTAATGTATTCGTCATCGACCATTACGGTTCGGGTTTCTCCTCCTGTTTTAACTGTGGCTTCGTGTCCGTATAATCCTTTAAATGAAGGACCGACCAAGCGAGAGCCATCCAGTGAGTGGCAAGCCAGGCAGCCAATATTCGTCATAATGCGCTTCCCTGCAGCCGTAGGTGATTCAACCTGTGCACTTGCTAATTGCTGTGTCGTATCGGTGTACCACGTATTAAATTCTTCTTCGGGCATTACTTTTACCCAATTGTACATGTACGAGTGTTGTAAGCCACAATATTCAGTACAGAAGAGTTCGTAAATTCCTTCGTTCTGAGCCGTAAACCACATGAATTTGTCGGAGCCCGGAACAACATCTTCTTTAACCCGGAAAGCTGGGATATACACGGAGTGGATAACATCCATCGATCTTAGGTTTAATTTCACAGGTCTGTCTTTCGGAATAAACAAGGTGTCCGTACGTCGGCCGTTGTCATATTGGAAGGTGAAATTCCACATCCGGCTGTTGACAGTAATCTCAAAGCTGTCCTCGGGAGCTTCTCTCATGGGTTTCCAGCCTGCCCATCCGTAGTAGAACATGATCAAAACCAAAATTGTTGGAATGACAGTCCATACGACTTCCAGGGTATTACTTCCTTTTATTTGAGTTGCCTTTGGATGTTTCTTCTTGTTGTACTTAAACATGAAATAGATCATTACTGCTGTCAGTGCAATCAAAAAGAAAAAGCAGATGGCCAGAATAATGATGAATGCCTTATCGACACCGGAAACAAAGTTAGAGGCTTGTGTTGATGCTAAAATATACATGATTTCTATCGGTAATAGTAGTCAAAAAATGTAATAACAATCACTGCAATAAAAACTGCCATAACAAATCCCACCATAAGCTTGAGGTAGGGTTTGTCAAATTTTAGGTGCATAAAAAAATAAAGCACCAGTCCTGATTTTATTGTTGCAAGCAATAAAGCCCCGGCAACATTGTAGCTGCCTAATTCAATCTGGGTGATGGCTATTGATATGAAGGTAAACAATAGCAACAACAACAAGATAACAAAGTAGCTTCGATAGGAAACAATATGGTGTTTTTCGTTATTTTCCATGATTTTGCAGTTTAGTGAATTAAGTAAAATAATGGGAAGAGGAAAATCCAAATTAGGTCGACTAAGTGCCAGTAAAGTCCTGCATTCTCGAGTAATGAGGGACGATTCTCATGTACTGTTCCGTTCTTAATTCGGGCCAAAGCAAATCCCATAATAACCATTCCTACAATGATGTGAAGAGCATGTAAGCCAGTCATGACGAAGTACAAGCCAAAGAATAAAATCTCTCCCTGGCTCATTTCTTCTTTCATGTATTCTGATCCGGGGAAAATGCCGTGATCGAACTTAATACCCCATTCGAAATATTTGTTAATCAAAAATACTAAGGCTAGCATGAAGGTGATTTCCAACAAAACAATGGTTGTTGCTTTTTGCTTTTTCTGGAGTGCCGTGGTTGACATGGCTATGGTCATACTACTAATCAGCAGGATGACAGTGTTTATGGCTCCAACTGTTGTATTCAGCTCTTCAGCTGCCAAATGAAAGGCATCCTGATTTAGATAGCGATAAACTGAATAAACAATGAAAAGTCCTCCAAAAAGAAGCAATTCAGTAAAAATGAAAAGCCACATCCCGATCTTCGATCCTTCCGGGTCATAGTGCTCATCATGATGAATAACTTGTGACATAGGTGTAGGTATTGAGTTTATTTGTATTCGTAAGGTCCGTCTTTTTCTCCGTATACCGGGATTTCTTCATAGTTTTCAACAGGGGGAGGTGATGGAACTGTCCATTCCAGGGTTTTTCCATTCCACGGGTCTTTAGGAGCAATTGCTCCACTTTTGGCCGATCGGAAAAGGTTGATCAGAATGATCACCAGTCCGAGGGTCATTACCCAGCTTCCCATTGTTGATAAAATATTTGCGGCATGAAATTCTTCCAGGTAGTCGTAATACCGTCTGGGCATTCCTTGCATTCCCAAGTAAAACATCGGAGAGTATAAGGTTAGGAATCCGATGGTGAAAATGAGCCAACCAGCATTAGCCCAGGTGCTGTCGTACATCCGGCCAAACATTTTAGGGAACCAGTAGTGAATGGCTCCGAAGAAGGCAAAACCAACGCCTCCAAATACAATGAAGTGGAAGTGTGCAACAACAAAGGCTGTATCATGAACATAAACATTGGTGGCTAAAGCTCCTAAAACCAGTCCGGATAAACCTCCAATCATGAATACAAAAATAAACGATACCGCCCAGTAGAAAGGCGTTTGTACGTTGATGGATCCTTTATACATCGTGGAGATCCAGTTGAAAACCTTAATGGCACTAGGGATAGCAACCAAAAAGGTTAATATTGAAAAGGTATATTGAGCGGTTCCACTCATACCCGAAGTAAACATGTGGTGTCCCCATACAAAATAGCCAACAAAAGCAATGGCTAAGGTTGAAGCGACAATGGCTTTATAACCAAAAACGTGCTTTTGAGAGAAGGTAGGGATAATCTCAGAAATAGCTCCCATCGCGGGGAGGATCATAATATACACCGCTGGATGTGAATAAATCCAGAACAAGTGCTGATAAAGAATGGGGTCGCCACCTAAAGCGGGATCAAAGACTCCAATTCCGAAAATTCGTTCAAGCGAAACCAAAACCAACGTAATTCCAACGATTGGCGTAGCTAGAAGCTGAATCCAAGCTGTTCCGTATAAAGTCCATGGAAAGAGCGGCATCTTTGTCCAGGTCATTCCTGGTGCCCTAAGCCGGTGAATGGTTACAATAAAGTTTAGCCCGGTAAGAATGGATGAAAACCCGAGTACGAAAGCTCCGAAAATAGCCGGGAGCATATTGGTTCCCGTTTTAAAACTGTAGGGAGCATAAAAGGTCCATCCGGTATCCGGGGAGCCGTCTCCAAACAAGACCGAGGCAATTACTAAGAATGCTCCAGCTATGTAAACATACCAAGAAGCCAGATTTAGTTTTGGAAAGGCAACATCCTTTGCACCAATCATAATTGGCAGTAGAAAGTTTCCAAATACTGCTGGAAGTCCCGGAACGACGATCATGAAAATCATGATCACACCATGAACCGTGAAAACAGCATTGTAATCCTTGGCTTCCATAATGGTTTTCCCGGGGGCGATTAACTCAAATTTCATGGCCAACCCAAGAACAACGCCAATTAAAAACAAGGTCATCATTGAATACATGTACAGCAGGCCAATGCGCTTGTGGTCAGTCGATAAAATCCAACTAAGCAGCCCTTTATGCTTGCCTTTGTATTCTAAATAACTTACATCAGTGGGGATTTTAGAACTTGCTTGCATATTAGTGTTCGTTTAGTAAACTTTTTTTCTTTTAGGTTTTAAAATCAAGTACAAGAAAATTACGATTGCAAAAAACAAGATGATGGTTCCTGCAACCTTGGTAACGTTTAATACATAAGTTTGTCCTTTCGGATCATATGAATAACAAAACTGTAATATTTTATTGATGGTTGGGCCGGATTGCCCTTTGTTGGCTTCGATAATCGCCATTTTAAATTCGAAAGGCAGAAAGTAAACACCGTTTAAGTAACGGGTAATCTTTCCTTTGGGGCTGATTACCATGACTGATGCCGCATGGAGAAAATCATTCCCGGTGCGTTTGTATTTAAATCCTACTGCTTGCGTGCTTTTAGCAATGCTGACACTATCTGATACATAAAATTTCCAGCCTTGAGCAATGGCTTCTTTTTTATTAACCAAATTCAGATAATTGGTCTTTTTGCGTTCAGCCAATTCCAAGGTTTCCGTTGGATCAAAACTGATAGTAAGAACTTGGTAATCCTGATCGGGAATCAGATCAGATTTATCCATGACTTCTGCAAGTCCTTCCATAAGCGGACTGCATATTCCAGGACACCGGTAATAAACAAAGTTCAGAATTGTAGGTTTGTCAATTAAGTCTAGCAGTCGAACCCGTTGCGAATCAAGCCCCGTTATGTAGATGTTCTCAGGAAGGAACTCATCAAGGTGCTCAACAACTCCAATCTCTGGATCGTTCGATGTTTCATAATTGAAAAGGGAACTTTGTCCAAACGAACTATACTGGAACAAAAGAATGATTAGTACAAGTAATAATTTGGGACCTAGTCTCATAGATTTTGTCCTATTGATTTTCGTTGATCTACATGATCAAATAGACCGATTCACTTTATCACCATAAGAAACCCAAAACCACCACTGAATGTTTATAAAAAAGAGAATAAAACCGATATTTTTTTGAATTTCAGTGGAAGAGCACTTTTCCCCTGATGATTCGTCGGATTCTGGGGAATTGCTAACTGGTTATTTTTCAGTATTAAACAAGCTATTGTTTAAAATTAATGACAACAGCTATCTTCCATGGTCCTTTCCACCGGAATTAGTTTTTCGGCCTTAGGGCTTACATAGGGAATACCTAAAGATAAGCCTCTGAGAATAAACAACACGCCCAGAAGAACGATGAAGTAGGGAACCACTTTCCGCATGAGCGAACGCAGGCGCAAATTGATCAGGCTTCCGGTGAGTGAAAGCAACAACATCATTGGAATGGTGCCCAAACCAAATAGAATCATAAACCCGGCTCCTCCCCATATATGATTGGTGTTGATCGCTCCGGCAATGGCAACATAAACCAAGCCGCAAGGTAACAAGCCATTGAGCAGGCCAATGCCCAACAGCGAACGATAGGAACGGTTGCCAAAAAGTTTCCGAAGGTTGTTGATTAAACGTCCGGCATAACCGGTGAAAAGCGTGTTTAAGTTGATTTTTTGCTTGAATAAATAGGGAAATAACACGCCCAAAATCATAATGACTCCCAATAAGATTGAAGTCCATTGTTGAAAGCCAGCTAACTGAATTCCTTGGCCCAGCAATCCGAAAAGAAGCCCCAAAACAGCGTAGGTCAATGTGCGTCCAATGTTGTAAAGGAGCCCACCGGCAATCTTGGCTGCATAACTGTGATTTTTTAGCGGCAGGGCAACTGCAATTGGACCACACATGCCAATGCAGTGAAAGCTACCTACCAGACCGATTGTTAAAGGCGTAATTAGATCAAACATCATTCTAGCATTATTTCCAATTCCTGAAAAAATGGTTTCTCATCGGCAGTCCAGTCCAGCTTTATTTTGTATCGTCCTTTAGGAAGTCGACTCACTTCAACAAGTTGCTGCAGCGTTGAATCAAGCTGAAGCGGAATGTTGAGATCGTTTCTTTCGCTAACGGGACTGTAAACCTGGATTGTTCCTTCCAGTAGGTCGTGTTTAAACAAAGCCGGAAATGACAACTGAAGGTTGCTTCCGAGCTGAGTCAACTGGACCTTTTCTTCCAGGAGATTGACATTTTTTATTTTATCAATCTTTTGTTGGTAATTAATTGATTTCTGATAGTAATCGTCTTCAACCAGGTAATAATCTTGACTGGTGGCAATCGAAACCAGGTAAAGCATCCCTGAGACCATTAAAACAATGGCAATTGCAATGCCGGTTCCCCAGTTAAATTTTATTTTCATAGCACAAATTCTTTATTCGTTGTCCAACGAGTTGGGACCAACAAAAGTTGACTTTATTTCTTCCAGTAATTCACCATCTTCATAAACTCCGATGACCAAATGCGTATTTGATTGGCTAAGTGTGTTTTTGGGTAGAATGATGAGCAGGTTGCGTTTGGCAACTTTGCCTACTTCCAGGTTCAGTTCATCTCCCATCAATTTAATTTCACCATCAGGGGTTAGCAGCTTGAGTTCCATTTGAACAGCGTCGCTTGTTTTATTAACCATCTGGAGGTTATACAGGTTGCTGTATGCATCTGCTCCATATTCCTGAAAAAGGGTTCCCTGTGCTCGAATAATGGTTGTTTCAACATCACCTCGATTCATGAACGAGTAGCTAACAACAGCCAAAAGAATGACCAAAACAACCGAGTAGGCAATCGCACGCGTATTCAGAACATGCTTTTTGCTTTCCGAGATTGATCGTTCTGAAGCATAGCGAATCAGTCCTTTGGGTTTATTTACGGCATACATAACCGAGTTACAGGCATCAATACAGGCGGTGCAGTTGATGCACTCGAGCTGGGTGCCGTTCCGAATATCAATTCCCGTGGGGCAAACATCGACACAACGTTTGCAATCAATACAATCCCCTTTGTCTTCGTTTCGACCCCGTCCTCTTGGTTCTCCTCGAACATAGTCGTACGCAACAACAATCGAGTTTTGGTCGAGCATAACGCCCTGCAAACGACCGTATGGACATACCAAGGAGCATACTTGCTCCCGAAACCAGGCAAACACATAGTAATGAGCTGCGGTGAATGCCAAGACAACCAGTAGGGACGAGAAGTTACTTCCCGGCCAACCCGACATGTTTGCTAAAACATTGGGATAGCCAATAAGGTAAGACCAAAACGTGATGATGGTCCCAAAGGAAATGGCCAGATAAATACCATGCTTCAACAGTCGTTTCGATAATTTTTTCAGGTTCATTGGCTGTTGAGCAAGTACTTGTTGCTTGCGGCGGTTGCCATCAATCAAATATTCGATGGGCCGATACAGGAACTCCAGAAAGACTGTTTGCGGACAGGTCCAGCCACAGAAAATACGACCATAAACAACGGTAAACAGAATAATGAAGACCAGCAGTGTTATGAAAGCCAGCACCAACAGGTGAAAGTCCTGCGGGTAAAACGTGTTTCCAAACAAGACAAATTTTCGTTCCAGGAAATTGAGGAAAACCAATTGTTCTCCCTTTATTTTAAGGTGTGGTGCCAGGTAGAAAAAAGCCAATAACGTGTAGGCTACCACCCGGCGGTAGTTGTAAAGTTTACCTTTGGGCATTTGTGGAAATACCCATACGCGTTTTCCTTCATTATCAACGGTTGACATTCGGTCTCGAAAAGTAACCTTCTGATAATCGCTTGTTTTTTCTTCTGCGGCCATTTCAACGTTTCAATTAAACCAATTGCTCCTTGTTAGCTTTGGGGTTGTTTCTCTTCTTGCTGTTGTGGAACGTACTTTTCTCCTTCTGGAGCTTTTTGATTAGGAGGATTGGTGCCCTTAAGACTTTGAATGTAGGTAATAACATCCTGAATTTGGGTTTCCGTCAGCTGATTTTTATACGAAATCATTCCCTTTTCAATGACGCCATTGACAATCACCGCATGCATATCTTCGCGCGAACCTCCATGAATCCAGTACTCGTCGGTAAAGTTTGGGCCAACTAGGCCTTCTCCAAATTTACCGTGGCAAACGGAGCAAATCTTGCCATATGTTTCAGCACCGCTGGCCAACATGTCTTCTTGGGTACGCTGCACCGGTGCTGCCGTTTCTGTTCCATCTGAAGGAGTCGGCTCCTCCTGATGCATAGCAGCCATCATTTCATTGCGGTACTCTTTTTCTTGAATGACACTGTCGTGTTCAAAAACGAAAACAAGCATCAGGTAAGCGGCCGAAAAAACAATACTCGCATAAAAAAGGTATTTCAGGAAGGGAGGAAGTCGGTTATCCAACTCCCGGATTCCATCAAATTCGTGGCCTCCCAATAATTTGACATTGGTTGCTTCATCAATTTCAACCTGTTTTTTCGAGCTATCTTGGTTTTTATCTTCTATTGTACTCATAAGGATCAGTTTTAAAGGCTAGTGAAGATTGGTTTGCAGATCATCATCTAACGGGATTTCACTCAGTCGTTTTACTCGTGATTTATCCATCCGAATTGTATGAATAGTAACTAGGATGAAAAAAACAAAAAAGATGAGAAAGCCTACAATGGCATAGAGTTCTACTCCAATAATACTTTGTAAGTGTTCTTTAATCATAGCTTATTCTTCTTCAGTGTCTTCGTCTGTTTGGGGTGTCATAATATCAGTTCCTAAGCGTTGCATGTAGGCAATTAGGGCAATGATTTCTTTAGTGCTTTCAGTCTCAATTCCTGCTTCACGCAGGTTTTGTGCAATCTCTTCGGCCTGTTTTTTTAGGTCGTCATTGGCTTTATGCTCATAGTTGTCAGGGTAGGGGACGCCTAATTTTTTCATGACCCTAATTTTTGGAGCGGTTGATTTCAAGTCAATATCTTTCTCAGCCAACCATGGATACTTAGGCATAATGGATTCTTCATTCATCTTTTGCGGATCGATGAAGTGATTGTAATGCCAGGCATTCGGCTTGTAGATACGGCCTGTTTTTACCCCTTCACGAGCCAAATCAGGACCGGTACGTTTAGATCCGAACTGGAACGGACGGTCATAAATAAATTCACCGGCTTTGGAGTATTCGCCATAGCGCTCTGTTTCTGATCGGAATGGACGAATCATCTGCGAATGGCAGTTGTAGCAGCCTTCTTTTACGTAGATGTCGCGTCCATGGAGTTCTAATGGTGTGTATGGTTTTACACTTGAAATAATGGGCACGTTTGAATTGATCAGGTAAGTTGGAATAATCTCAAAAATACCTCCAATGGAAATAGCAATGGTTGCAATGATCAGAAAACGAATGGGTTTACGTTCCAGGAAGCTGTGCCAGCTTTCTGATTTTGTTTTCTCTACTGGTTGAGGCCTTAAAGCCGGAGCTTCAGCAGCTTCTTCTTTTACCAGGCTACCTTGTTTCGCAGTTTTAATCACATTGAAAACCAACAGAAGCATTCCAACAACATACAAGCCTCCACCAAATGCACGAATAGCATACATCGGAATAAGCTGAGTAACGGTTTCCAGGAAGTTCGGATAAGCCAGGAAGCCTTCCGGCGTAAACTCTTTCCACATTAAGGCTTGGGTAATTCCTCCGATATATAGCGGAACGGCATAAAAGATAATGGCTAGCGTGGCCAACCAGAAGTGGACGTTGGCCAACTTCACCGAATACAATTTGGTATTGTAGATACGAGGAATCAGCCAGTAAAGCATTCCAAATGTCAACAAGCCATTCCAGCCTAAGGCTCCAATATGTACGTGTCCAACAGTCCAGTCCGTGTAGTGACTGATCGCGTTTACTGTTTTTAGTGAGAGCATCGGGCCTTCAAAGGTTGACATTCCGTAGGCTGTAATTCCGACGACAAACATTTTCAAAATAGGGTCTTTGCGAACCTTATCCCATGCACCACGCAGGGTGAGTAAGCCGTTAAACATCCCTCCCCAGCTAGGAGCAATCAGCATGATGGAAAACGTGGTTCCCAGTGCTTGCAACCAGTCCGGCAGCGAGGTGTACAACAGGTGGTGAGGACCAGCCCAGATGTATATAAAAATCAAAGACCAAAAGTGGACAATCGATAATTTATAGGAATAGACAGGCCGGTTGGCAGCTTTCGGCACAAAGTAATACATCAGTCCCAAAAACGGAGTTGTTAAGAAGAAGGCAACAGCGTTGTGCCCATACCACCATTGTACCAAGGCATCCTGAACGCCGGCATAAATCGGGTAACTTTTCAAAGCGCTATATGGAATTCCGATGGAGTTGACAACATGGAGCACAGCAACCGTAACCCAGGTGGCAATAAAAAACCAAATGGCTACATAGATGTGGCTTGTGCGCCGTTGTAAAATGGTTCCGAACATGTTAATCCCGAAGATGACCCAAACGATCGTGATGGCAATGTCAATAGGCCATTCAAGTTCGGCATACTCTTTTCCTGAAGTAAATCCGGCAAGCAGGGTTACGGCTGCCGAAACAATGATTAACTGCCATCCCCAAAAATGAATTTTTCCCAGCAGGTCGCTATACATTCGGGTTTTAAGGAGGCGTTGCATGGAGTAGTAAACAGCCGTGAAAATGGCATTTCCTACAAATGCAAAGATTACTGCATTGGTATGCACCGGCCTTGTTCGTCCAAAGGTGGTGTACTCCAGGCTGAAATTCATTTCGGGAATAAAAATCTGCAAGGCTACCAGCAAGCCTGCTAATAAACCTACAACCCCCCAAACAATTGTTGCAACAGCAAAATTTCGGGTAATCTTGTTGTCATAGGTAAACTTCTGTAGTTCCATATAGCTTATGATTTAATAGATTTCTTCTCGTGCTTATTGTCTTGTTCTGATGTATCGTCGTTTTCTTCTGTAGAAATAGGATCGTCGAATAAAATGCGAACTGAAGGAGTGTAGGAATCTTCGAACTGGCCGTTTCTTACAGCCCAAATGAAAGCGATGAGAAAAACAGATGCCACTAATATTCCAATAATGATCAATACAAATACTACCGACATGTTTCTCGTTTTAGTTAAAGATTTAGTTTTTTCTCGTTAAAGACTAAGGTTGCGGGTCACAACATTTATCCTTAAATCAATTTGAAACAACAAGAATGATTGAACTTTGTTTTCCAATTTAGCTAAAATTTTCGGGACTCCTTAAGATTCAGCTTTACAGCAGTTTTTTTCTGGCTTTCAAATTGACTGAGAATGTGGCAAATGCTACAACCGTAACCGAACTGAGCGGCATTAGGATGGCCGCAATGATCGGTGATAGATTTCCCTGCACAGCAAAAGAAATACCAACCACATTGTAAAGGAATGAAATTAGAAACGACTGCCGGACGATGCTCATACTGCTTCGGGCAAAACGAATAAAGCGATGCAAAGATGCAAACTTATCGGCTTGCAAAATGGCGTCGCAAGCTGGCGTAAAATTGTAAATGTTATCGGCAATAACAACCCCAACCTTGCTTTCATTTAAAGCTCCAGCATCATTTAAACCATCACCAATCATTAACGAAGGCGAACCATCTTGCTGCAGCTTGTTGATGTAATTTAACTTGTCGGTTGGTGATTGGTTAAAATTTAAATGTGCTTCCTGTTTAAAGAGCGGGAGTAGGTTTTTTCGTTCTGACTCGTTATCGCCACTAATTAAGTGAAGTTCATAATTCGAACTTAGTTGGGCAATGGTTTCCTGCAGCCCTTTTCGGTAGCTATTTTCGAACTGGAAGTAGCCCAAAATATGCTGGTTGATGGAAACCCAAACCTGTGTTTTCAACTCTTTGGAGTCGGACTGGTCTCCGGTGACAAAATATTTGGAGCCGATATTGAGTTTCGAATTATTGACTTCGCCTGTAATTCCAAGCGAAGGTAACTCTTTGAAATTAGCGACTTCATAGCGTCCGCTTGCTTCAAGTGTTGTGCTAATGGTTTTACTGAGTGGGTGGGTCGAATGGAACACCAGCGAGCGAATTAGTTTGAGTTGTTCCTCGGTAAGTTGTTCGCCCTTAAAATCAATGCGAGAAGATTGGGCGTGGGTAATGGTTCCTGTTTTGTCAAAAACAATGGTTTTTATTTTATAGAGCTGTTCAATGACATCAGCATTTTTAAGGTAAAAGCCTCGTCGTCCAAATTGGCGCATGGTACTCCCAAAAGTAAAAGGGATCGTTAGCGCCAAAGCACACGGACAAGCAATAATTAAAACCGAAGTGAAAGCAAAGAGAGCTTTGGATGAGTCGTTGAAATTCCAGTACAACGCAGCTCCCAAAGCGATGGTAATGATGGTTGCCGTAAAGTATTGGCTGACCTTGTTGATAACGCTTGACATGGGAGCCGAGTTATTAGTGTTTTCATAATCTTGGTTCCAAAGCTGGGTGAGGTAACTTTGTTCAACTTCTTTTTGAACCAACAACTCAATCGCACTTCCCATCTGGCGTCCTCCGGCAAAAACAAAATCGCCCACATTTTTCCCAACGGGTACCGACTCGCCGGTAACGAAACTGTAGTCGATACTGGCATTGCCTTTTTCAAGGGTGGCATCGGCCGGAATGAGTTCCTGGTTCCGAACCAGAATGCGGTCGCCGGCTTTTAGCTGATCCAGGGGGATGGTGGTATTGCCCGCCTCCGTCAGCTTGGTAACAGCCACGGGGAAATAGGATTTGTAGTTTCGTTCAAAAGTCAGCGCTTCGTAAGTGATGCTCTGATACCATTTTCCAATTAACAGGAAAAATACCAAGCCAGTGAGCGAGTCAAAATAGCCAATGCCTTGATCGGTAATCAGCTCAAGCGTACTCTGCAGAAATAAGGTGATCAGACCCAGTGCAATGGGCAAATCAATACTGATAATCTTTTTTCGAAGGCTTTTGTAAGCCGATAAAAAGTAGTCGCTGGCACAATAGAACAGCACCGGAAGACTCAGTAAAAAGCTCAACCAACCAAATACCAAGCGGAAATTTGCTTCAAGGTGTTCACTTCCTGGAAGGTATTGGGGAAAGTGGTAAAGCATGGCATTTAAAAAGCTAAAGCCGGCAATGCCAATTTTAATGAGCAAGGTTTTACTCGACTTGCTTTTGGGGGCTTTCTCCAATGTTTGCTGACTGATTTCGGGGACATAATGAATCGAAGCCAGCAGTTCGACCAATTTGCGCAAGTTTAGCTCTTCTTCGCGGAACGTAATGCTAACTTCTTTTTTAGGGAAGTTAACTGAAGATTGAATGACACCCTTGTGCAGCGTATGCAAGTTTTCGAGCAGCCAAATGCAAGAAGCGCAGTGAATCGTAGGAATGAAAAAACGCACTTTGGAAATTCCTCCATCTGAAAAGTCGAGTAAACGGGTTCGGATCTCGTCCAATTCGAGGAAAGCGTATTTGTCTTCCGACGGAATCTGGTCATTCTCCAGCTTGATGCCTGGGGCATCCGCAATCGAATAATATTGCGTCATCTGATTTTCGTTCAACAGCTGGTAAACGGTTTGACATCCCTGGCAACAAAAAGGTTTCTGGTTCCAAATAATTGGAACAGGACCACAATTTTCACCGCAATGAATGCAGGCTTGCTCTTCTTTTTTCAAAATCAGAAATTTTTAGGTTGATTGATTTTTCTGACTAGAACACTTTGGACGTTTAAAGGTTGCAAAAAAAGCCGGATATCGATCTTTTCTTGAATTCAAAATTTGGCTATTGATTTTAGGAAGCAACCAGCTTGAAAAAAAATCAGCAGCACGAACAACGATTAACAAGAAAAGGCTCAGTAAGTTTTATCTGATTAACGATAAAAAGGTATTTATTTCGCAAATAGATTCTGCTAAAATTCATCAACAATCAAGATTAGTATGTTGTTTTGGAATTTATTAATTTGTTCGTCAATTCTATGAATTAAACAAAATAAAATTTGTTTATATGGAATTGATGACGAAATTTGATTCGATGATTTTGTATGAGAAGACCGATTTTTAACTGTAATAATTGGTCTTGTTTCATGAAATTGTAAAGTTATTCAAGATGAAGAAAGGATTGTTTTCACGGGTTTGGAGTTTGTATTACGATGGATTTCGCAATATGGGTAAATGGGGGCGACAAGTATGGTTGATCATCTTTATTAAGTTGTTCATTATGTTTTTTGTTTTGAAGTTGTTTTTCTTCCCCAATTTTTTGAAAACCAATTTTGAGACCGATGAAGAACGAGGCAATCATGTGCTGGAAAATTTAGTAGAACCAATTAAATAAAAAATCAATGTTAGAAGCTATCGACTTATCTTTAGTCAATTGGTCGCGCGCGCAGTTTGCGTTAACAGCCATGTATCATTGGGTTTTTGTTCCTTTAACATTGGGATTGACGGTGATTATCGCCATTATGGAGACACTGTACGTCAAAACCGGAAATGTGGAATGGAAGAAAATCACCAAGTTTTGGATGGTATTATTTGGGATCAATTTTGCCATCGGTGTGGCTACCGGAATTATTCTGGAGTTTGAGTTTGGAACCAATTGGTCCAATTATTCCTGGTTTGTGGGCGATATTTTTGGGGCTCCTCTTGCTATTGAAGGTATTTTTGCCTTTTTCATGGAGTCGACTTTTATTGCTGTGATGTTTTTTGGCTGGAATAAAGTGAGCAAGAAAGTGCACTTGCTGGCTACGTGGTTTACAGCCATTGGCGCCAGTTTATCAGCACTTTGGATTTTGGTGGCCAACGCCTGGATGCAAAATCCGGTGGGGATGCAGTTTAACCCGGAAACGGCTCGTAATGAAATGGTCAGCTTTTGGGATGTCCTGTTTTCGCCAACAGCAATTTATAAATTCACACACACAACCTCCTCAGGCTTTGTGCTGGCCTCCATTTTTGTGATTGGGATTTCGGCCTGGTTTATCCTGAAAAAGCGTCATTTGGTTTTTGCCCGGAAAAGTATTGCGGTCGCTGCCGTTTTTGGGCTTCTTTCGTCGGTTTATCTGGCCTTTACAGGCGATAGCTCAGCCAGGGATGTGGCTCAGAAGCAACCCATGAAGTTTGCCGCTTTCGAAGGTTTGTACAACGGAAGCGAAGGGGCAGGACTTATTGCTTTGGGGTTTATGTCGACTTCGGAGACTGACCCATCGAATGAAAACTTGCTTGATTTCAATATGAAAATTGAGATCCCCAATGTTTTATCTTACATGGCTTACATGGACTGGAATGCCTTTGTGCCAGGAATCAACGATTTGATTGATGGTAATGAGGCTTACGGTTACATGTCGGCTGACGAAAAAATTGAGCGTGGAAAAATCGCCATGGCTAAATTGAAGGATTTCAAAGAAGCCAAGAAAGCAGGTGATGAGCAGTTGGCTGAACAGTTGAAAACGGAGTTTATGTCGCCTGATTTCCAGGAAAACTACTTTAATTATTTCGGGTATGGCTACATTACCGATACGGCTATGCTAATTCCAAGTGTTCCTCTGTCATTCTATAGTTTTCATATTATGGTTGGCTTAGGATTCTACTTTATCTTGTTTTTCTTCTTGGCTTTGATGTATGTCATTAAAGGTAAGCTGGAACAAAAGCGTGGCTTTTTACGATTGGCGATCTGGACCATTCCGCTGGCTTATATTGCTTCGCAAGCAGGCTGGGTTGTGGCAGAAGTTGGGCGCCAACCTTGGGTCATTCAAGATTTGATGCCAACGGTTGCGGCCGTTACGCAAATTAGCACGAGTGCCGTACAGGTGACTTTCTGGTTGTTCTTTGGTATTTTCACGCTTCTGCTTATCGCTGAAATTAAAATCATGCTGCGTCAAATTAAAATTGGACCTAAAATGGAAGGAGGGCAGAACTAATGTTTGAAAGTTTATCACATTTGGCATTGCAACAGTATTGGTGGGTGATCATTTCACTGCTGGGAGCACTGTTTGTTTTTCTAACCTTTGTTCAGGGAGGACAAACTTTAATTTATACGATTGGTAAAACGGAGAATGAGCGGACCATGCTGGTCAATACCTTGGGCCGAAAATGGGAGTTCACTTTTACGACCTTGGTTACTTTTGGTGGCGCCTTTTTTGCATCCTTTCCCTTGTTTTATGCCACTTCGTTTGGTGGTGCTTATTGGGTTTGGTTTGCAATCTTATTTTTCTTTGTTATTCAGGCCGTATCCTACGAGTTTCGGACTAAACCTTCCAATTTTTTGGGAGCCAGAACCTATGAAGTATTTTTATTTTTGAATGGAGCTTTTGGAACTATCCTGATTGGAATAGCTGTTGGCACGTTCTTTAATGGGGCCATGTTTAGTTTGAATGATTTGAACAATGTAAGCTGGGAAACCCCTTATCGTGGTTTGGAAGCGGTTCTGACTTTCCACAATGTTGCACTTGGTTTGTCCGTCTTTTTCCTGGCACGGATTCTCGGAGCTTTGTATTTCATGAATTCAGTAGATAGTCCCGCCATTTTTGAGCGTTCAAAAAAACAGGTGCTTTACAATACGATCCCATTCCTGGTTTTCTTTTTGTATTTCCTGATTTGGTTATTGCTGAAGGACGGCTATGCTTATGGTGAGAATGGCGTTGTTATGGAACCTTACAAATACCTGAATAATTTGATCCAAATGCCAGTTGTGGCAATTATCTTGTTGCTCGGTGTGGTGGGGGTTTTATACGGCATTGGCATTACCTTGCTGAAAGGAAGTGGTTCTGGTATTTGGTTTTCCGGAGCAGGAACAGTGCTTGCCGTAATGGCCTTGTTCTTGATTGCTGGCTTAAACGGAACTTCATTCTATCCTTCGAACTTTAGCTTGCAGGATTCGCTGACAATCGAAAATTCTTCATCCAGCCACTATACGCTGACTGCAATGAGTTACGTATCCTTAGGAGTTCCTGTTGTAGTGGGCTACATTTGGTGGGTATGGAAAGCGATGAATGCAAAGAAAATTGATGAGGACGAGATTCTGGAAGAGGATTCTCACGCCTACTAGAGAAGATTTTACCGTAACACTTAAATTGTTTTGAAATGTATTGGAGTTCTATTTTATATTTATTGACATGGCCGGTTTTGGTAATTGCTTCTTACCACCTGGTCAAATTTGTGGTGAAAAAATATACCACAGTTTTTGAAAAAATTGAAGACTAAAGTAGTCCTAAAATAATTCTAACAGAAGGCATGCCAATTAGGCGTGCCTTTTTTATTGTAATTGCCGTTATTCAGCTTATAGCATGAGTGTATTGAGCAATTCAAATTGATCAATACACTTGCCTCAGATTGTTATGCGAATGATTTGATATTCGGTCTTTAGCGATTAGTCAATTTTAAAACCGCTGATATTAAAATGTAGCTAATAATGATCAATGGAACCGCGTATAGCTTTAAGCTGATGACTAGAATCAAGCAAAGGCCAATAAACAAAAAGCGAATTTGGTTTCCTAGCCATTTCAGGTGTTTGAACTTGAGCGAGAACATGGGAAGTTCTGAAATCATCAAAGCTGAGAGCAAAGCGATTGCCGTGAGTAAATTGAAGCGGTTCAAAATGAGGTTTGTTACAACGGGAGCATTTCCCCATTGCAGAATAAGTGCCAAGGAGGCATAGAAAATAGCATTGGCTGGAATTGGGAGTCCCAAGAAGTTTTCGCTTTGGCGGGTATCCAGGTTGAACTTGGCCAACCGGAAAGCTCCTGCAACCGGAACCAAAAGGGCTGATAATAGGAAAATCCATTCTAAAATACTGGCATCAATGGATGTGATCGCCTGATTTTGACCAAACATGGCCAGTTGCAGCATCGTGAATAAAATAGCTGCCGGAGCTAACCCAAATGATACGAGATCAGCCAGTGAATCCAGTTGTTTCCCAATTTCGGAGTAGGCCCCTAGCAGACGGGCTGCCATTCCATCAAAAAAGTCAAAAACAGCAGCAGCCAAAATAAAAATGGCAGCCAAACCTAGTTCTCCTTCAATACCTAAAAATACAGCCATACTACCAGAAGCCAGGTTCAGCGCTGTAATGGTATTCGGAACCCAAAAGAATAATTCACTGATTCGTCGCATTAGCTCAATTTTCCGATGATTGTTTGTGATCCGGTAACCTTATCTCCCAGTTTTATTTTAAGCTCGGTGTCGGTTGGTAAGTAGAGATCAACACGACTTCCGAATCGGATAAAGCCCATTTCCATGTCTTGCGTAACTTTTTGTCCTTCTTTTAAGAAATTAAGTATCCGTCGAGCCATGGCTCCTGCAACTTGGTTAGCCATAATTTCACGGCCATCTTTCATTCGGAAAGCGGTGCAAGTGCGCTCGTTTTCATCGGCTGACTTATCCTTAAATGCAGCGTAGAAATGTCCTTTTTTGTGTTTCAAAAAACTGACTTGTCCAGGAACCGGAACCCAATTGATATGGACGTTGAAAGGCGACATGAAAATAGAAACCTTGGTGCACGTGGTGTTGAGGTATTCGTTTTCATGAACTTCTTCAATAACACAAATTTTCCCATCAGCAGGGGCGATGACATGCTTTTCGTTGGCTGTCACTTGGCGACTGGGGTAACGAAAAAATTGTAAGACTAAAACCAATACTACAAGTGAAGCTATGGAAATAACGGCATTGAGAATACTGATTGGGATCAGTAACCAAGCCAATACATTGATTAAAATAATGAAGAGTAAGGTATTTCGAATAATCGATTTTCCTGCTGGATGAAATTTCATAATTTGCTATGTGAAATGTATAACAATACGCTCGCCAGCAAGCGGGCAGAGCGAATTTATCTGTAGTGCAAAAGTAGGAAATAAATCCATGATCTTTGAAAGGAAAGAGATCTTTGCATCGATTTTTATAGAAAGCTTGACACTGTGCAGGGCGTTCCCAGTCCTGTTTATTTTTCGCCTAAACGAAAATACGCCAGTAAAGTACCATGGTTGGCACTGCAAAAAATAGGCTGTCAAAACGGTCTAGAATTCCCCCATGTCCCGGTAAAAAGTTACTGCTGTCCTTCAGGTTAAATTGTCTTTTAAACAGGGATTCTGTCAGGTCGCCATAGGTTGCTGAAATTACGGTGATGACTGCCAGAATAATCCAATGAATAAGATCAACTTCAGGAACAAAATAGGACGAAATGAGGCTTGCTGCAGCGATTGCTAATAGTGCTCCTCCGATTGCTCCTTCCCATGATTTTTTGGGTGAGATCCGCTTAAAAAGGCGATGTTTGCCTAAGGTGACCCCAAACAGGTAGGCCCCCGAATCGTATGACCAAATAATGACAAAAAGAGCTAGCAATAGGGCAGGGCTATAGGTGTTGTTAGAGAAAACCAACAGGCTGATCATGCTTAAGGGGAGCGCAATGTAGATGAGCCCTAAAACACCTGCCGCAATATTTTCGAAAGGGAAATTACGGCCTCGGTATAGCTCTGCAATAAAAACCAAGAGGAAAACAGGAATTAGACTGAAATAAGTCGTTTCCGGAAGAATACCTTTCCCGATTAAAAAGAAAGCAATAAAGATGACTCCTCCGATTACAGAGGCTAAAATCCGGTTGGGCTTAATTTCAGCATTCTTGAAAAAGTTAAAAAATTCATGCAATCCAGCTAAAAGCACAAATAAAAAAAGAATACCAAAAGTGTATTCATTAAGCAAAAGGCTGCCAACAACAACCCCTGTAAAAGCGATTCCTGTAAGTGTTCTGACGAAGAAATTTTTCAATGCTTGAGCTTTTTTAAGATTTTCTCAGCTTGTTGTTGATTTTTTTGGTGAACGTAAAGCTCAATTTGCCCAATACTTGGGATCACAGAATCGTGTTGATTCAAGCTGAATGATTCGATGCCATTTTCGTCTAAAAGCTCCCGGGCAATTTGGATTTGATATTCTTGGTCGGAAGAATAAACAGCTACTAAGTCTTTTTCCATAGTCGGGTGTTAAAAGGGTTCGTTAGCTAAAAGTACGAATAATTTTTTGGGTCCATGCATCCCCATGACCAATGTTTTTTCAATATCGGCAGTTCTGCTGGGGCCTGTAATATTCGTAATCATGCTAGGAAGAGCCTCTTGGTATTTATTCTCAAGCTGTTCCAGTGCTTCGTCCAGGAAATTGACGATTTGTTTTGAATGAGCGATAACAATATGAGTTTCTGGGAAAACATGCGCTCTTCGACCTGAAGACGATGCCGAGCTTACCATCACTGATCCTAAGTGGGCAACCAAAAATTCACAAGAGGTGATTCCTGTGCCAATTTTATCCAGTTTTTTCAAGGAATCAGCTGTCGAAAATTCATCTCCCAAAAGCTCTTGTAGCTTTGGTTCCAAGCATACCAGATTATCCAATTGTTCCTGTTGAATCAGCTCTTTTAAGTTTGATTGAATTTCTTGCTGGTCTTTTACTTGGATAACATGACCTCCAACCAATTCCAGGTTCGTCTTGAAATTTTCCGCTAAGTTTTCGTCTTGTGGTAAATAAATTGGAGCATCAAAATCGGGGCGGGCAACAGTTTGCCTACCCCGAGTATTTTGTGCTTGTTGAAGTCGTTTTAATATGTTTTCTTTTGCTGAACTCATTTAAAAATATTTAAGCAGAAGTCGTCTTATCCGGAGTTTCTGTTTCCGGTTTTGGGTCCATTATTGTCTGATTTTCGGCAGTCAGTTCGTCTTTAACCCATGGTCGTTTACCAAAGATTTCTTCTAAATCTTCACCAAAGATAACTTCTTTTTCGAGTAAACGCTCAGCTAACTTTTTATGACCTTCGCTATGTTCTTTTAACACTTGAAGGGCACGTTCATATTGAGAGTCAATTAAACCTTTAGATTCTGAGTCAATTAACTCTGCTGTTTTTTCACTATAAGGCTTTGTAAATCCAAAGTCAGATTGGCCGGTTGAATCATAGAAACTTACATTTCCAACTTTCGGACTCATTCCGAAAATGCTGATCATGGCATAAGCCTGTTTGGTTACTTTTTCCAAGTCATTTTGAGCCCCGGATGAAATTGAGCTAAAGATAATTTCTTCGGCAGCACGTCCTCCTAAAGCGGAGCACATTTCATCCAGTAGCTGTTCTTTGGTTGTAATTGAGCGTTCTTCGGGAAGATACCAGGCTGCGCCAAGTGCTTTCCCGCGGGGAACGATGGTTACCTTAACCAGCGGGTGAGCATGCTCAAGTAGCCAGCTGATTGTGGCGTGCCCAGCCTCGTGATAAGCAATGCGTTTCTTCTCGTCTCTGGAAATAATTTTGTTTTTCTTTTCCAATCCTCCAATGATCCGATCTACGGCATCCAGGAAGTCTTGACGACCAACTTTATCACGGTTTTTACGAGCAGCAATCAGGGCTGCCTCATTACAAACGTTGGCAATATCGGCTCCAGAGAATCCTGGAGTCTGTTTGGCTAAGAAGCTGGCATCAACCTCATCTGATAGTTTAATCGGACGAAGGTGAACCTTAAAAATTTCACCACGTTCATTCAAGTCTGGCAGTTCCACATGAATTTGGCGGTCAAAACGTCCTGCCCGCATCAACGCACGGTCCAGCATATCAGCTCGGTTGGTTGCTGCTAAAATGATGACTCCGGAATTGGTGTCGAAACCATCCATCTCGGTAAGCAGCTGGTTCAGTGTATTTTCGCGCTCATCATTTGAGCCCATATTCGGGTTCCGGCCCCTTGCACGACCAATTGCATCAATCTCATCAATAAAGACGATACATGGTGCTTTTTCTTTGGCTTGTTTAAACAGGTCACGGACACGTGAAGCTCCTACACCGACAAACATTTCAACAAAGTCAGAACCTGACATCGAGAAAAATGGTACGTTAGCTTCGCCTGCAACGGCTTTCGCAAGAAGCGTTTTTCCCGTTCCCGGAGGACCGACCAACAAGGCTCCTTTCGGAATTTTACCTCCCAATTTGGTGTATTTGGCAGGGCTTTTCAAAAACGAAACCACTTCTTCAACTTCTTGTTTCGCTTCAGCAAGACCGGCAACATCTTTGAAGGTTGTGCTTACGCGCGAATCTTTATCAAAAACTTTAGCTTGTGATTTTCCAACATTAAAAATATTTCCAGCTCCACCAGCACCGCCAGCGCCTTTACTCATTCTTCTGAAAATCCACCACCAAATGGCAATGATAATTAGGAAGGGAAGGATCCAGCTGATGATTTCTCCAAAATAGTTGGTGACATTGTTGTATTCAGGAGTTACTTTTTGATCTTCGGCGAAGTTCTCCTGAGCTTCATCTAAATTGTTTTCAAAGGTTTCAACCGTTCCGATGGTAAAAATAAAGTGAGGACCAAATTTCGAAGGGGCTCCAAAACCAGTATTCAACTTATCTGCATATTTCTCGTAACTGTCTTCTTTTAGGTATATCTGCGCTTCATCTCGGTTAACAACGACTATCCGAGCAATATCATGCTGCGTCAGCATGGTTGTTCTTACTTCATTCCAAGTGGTTTTTACCGGACCACCTCCAAAACTGAAGTATTGAATTGCCAAAAAGATGACGATGACAATTCCGTAAATCCAGTAGGGATTAAATTTGGGAGGCTTTCCTCCTGGCTTTAAATTCCCCAAGTTGGAGCGTTGTTTATTCTTGTTGTTCTTCTCTGCCATTTCTTCTAGTTTTCTGTTTGTATTTTTTCGATGGCTGCATCAGCCCAAAGATTTTCTAAATCGTAAAATTTGCGTGTTTCATGTTGAAAGACGTGTACCATTACATCGGCATAATCCAGTAACACCCATAACGAGTTTTGGTATCCGTCTTTGTGCCAGGCGCTTTCTCCAATCATTTCTTCCACAGTGTTTTCAACGGAGTGGGCTATTGCATCAACTTGGGTGGTCGAGTTTCCGTGGCAAATGATGAAGTAGTTGCATTCTGAGTGATTGATTTTTGTTAAATCTATTTTTACAATATCTAATCCTTTAATTCTTTGAATCCCCTCCAGAATCGCCTCAATTAATTGGTCCCTATCTTTTCCTTGTGGTGTTTGTTGCATAGATTTATTTTAGATCTACAAAGATAAATTTTTTCACTTATTTTGACATTTTTACTTACTGTAGGATCATCCCGAATGAAGCATGAACTACAATAACATTAAAGATAAATTATTGTTTTTCGCAATTTCTGTAGATGTTCCGTTAACTTGCTACTAGTTAAACACATGAAATTTAAAAAAATAGTTTAACTAATGGGCAATAAAATTAAAAAACTAATGTGTCATTTTATCGGTCAACCCATTGTTTTTATTGAGAGTACAGAAAGTACCAATAATTATGCCACCCGTCAAGTGCGTGAAAATGAAGTTAAAGAGGGTACTGTCTTTTTGACATATAAGCAGACAGCTGGCAGAGGCCAGGTAGGAAATAGCTGGGAAAGCGCGCCAGGAAAGAACCTCAGCTTTTCAATTTTGCTGAGACCTTTTTTTCTCGATATTCATCGTCAGTACCTTTTATCGAAGGTTGTTTGCCTGAGCTTGGAACAGGTACTGAGTCAGCTGGTTGATGATGTGAAAATCAAATGGCCCAATGATATTTATGTTGGTGATCAGAAAATCGCTGGTGTACTAATTGAAAATGCAATTATGAACGGGCAAATTAGCCAGTCGATCATTGGGATTGGGCTGAATGTCAATCAGGCACAGTTTTATTCAGATGCGCCAAATCCGGTTTCGCTAAAAATGCTTACGGGATGTGATTTTGATTTGGAGCAGATGCTTCAGGGAATTTTAGCAGCAATGAACGAGTTTTATGCTTATCTGGAGGCCGGCGAGTTCGAAAAGCTTGATCAGTTATTTTATGAGAGGATGTACCGGTTGAATGAATGGCATGCTTACAGGGATGAAACTCATCGCTATACTGGAAAGATTACAGGAGTTAATGGTATTGGCCAGTTGAAAGTAGAAGAACGTGATGGTACTTTGCATGAATATCATTTTAAGGAAGTGAGCTATTTGTAGGGAGATTTTATTTCGTGGGTTTCATTTCTTATTTTTAGAGAGCAGACTGCACCGGTTGGAATAGAGCAGGGAAGGACTAACAACTGATAACCAAACTAAACGCACGAAAATAATGAACGAAATTCTTCTGTTGGCAGGAATTGGCTTTGCCATTCTCCTGTTACTTTTCCTGGTACTGAAATTGAAAATTCACGCTTTTCTTTCCTTACTAATTGTAAGTATTGTTGTGGGCATTGTTACGGGCATGGACTTTTCGAAAATCATGAAAAGCATGCAGGACGGCATGGGCAATACCTTAGGCTTTGTTGCGACTGTTGTTGGGCTGGGCGCAATATTTGGGCAAATGTTGGAAGCTTCGGGAGGTGCCCAAACGATTGCAAAGAGCTTGCTTAAACACTTTGGCGAGAAGCGGGCATCCTGGGCGTTGGTGCTTACTGGGTTTATTGTCGCGATTCCTGTTTTTTTTGATGTTGGTTTGATTATTCTCATTCCGATTATTTATGAGTTGACCAAGCAAGCCAAACGATCAATTTTGTACTATGCTATTCCATTATTGGCAGGTTTGGTGGTTACCCATGCTTTTATCCCACCAACCCCCGGGCCGGTTGCTGTTGCCGAAATTTTGGATGTGCAGCTAGGTTGGATTATCATTATGGGCTTTATTGTTGGCATCCCCACTGCCATTATCGCTGGCCCTGTTTTTGGTCGTTACATTAGTGGAAAGATCAAGTTGGGTGCTCCTGACTATTTTGCAGACGCTCCTGTTGATCAGGAGCAGGAGGGACTGCCTTCCTTTCGGACAATCATTTTGATTATTCTTTTGCCTTTGTTATTAATTGTAGCCAGTTCTGTTGCTGAAGTGCTTTTCGATAAAGGCTTGCTTCAGAATGAGTCCGTTTATCAAATCGTTCGTTTGCTTGGCCATCCGTTTACTGCCCTCATTCTTTCTACGCTGCTGGCAATGTATGTTTTAGGGATTCGAAGAGGTTTCAAAAAAGATGAGTTGATGCAGTTGGCCAATAAAGCTTTGGGGCCTGCTGGTTTAATTATCTTGGTTACGGGAGCCGGCGGGGTTTTTAAACAAATATTAATTGATAGTGGAGTGGGGGACATGTTGGCAGAGCAGTTGGCTAATTCGGCCATGCCTCCCATTGTTTTGGCCTTTATTATTGCTGCAGTTGTTCGTGTAGTGCAAGGGTCGGCTACGGTGTCGATGATTACTGCCGCAGGAATTATGGCTCCTTTAATTGGTCTTTTTGATTTGGGGCAAGCTGATAAAGCCTTGTTGGTTTTGGCTATTGCTGCCGGATCGACCATTTTATCGCATGTTAATGACAGCGGATTCTGGCTGGTTGGAAAATACCTGGGAATGGACGAAAAGCAAACCCTGCGTTCGTGGACCGTTATGGAGACGATTGTGTCGTTGGTTGGCTTTTCGCTGGTACTTTTACTTAGTTATTTTGTTTGATCACTACTCAATCGCTAGCCTTTTATTCTTTATTTGTAGGTTTTGGTGGAGCTTGTTCGGTCGGATCAAAAAACACTGAAATGTTGGCTACGTCTCTTAAAAAGTCAATTCGTTTAATTTCGTACCGCTTGATGTCAATTCCGGTTCTGGTTCGTAAATCGTCCAACAGTTCTTTTTCTTTCATCCGATGAATGTTTTCAATGCGCTCATAGCGGATTTCTAGCTCGTTTTCCTGACGAAGCCGCAGGATGCGCTCAAGCAAATAAAGCCCTCCAACGATGAATGCATTGGTGACCACCAGTTCCAGGTAGCTTACTTTTTCGCTGGCCAGTGCATTAATTACCGAAACGCCAATCACTACAAATAAGTAGGTCATCTCTTTGATTGGAATGGGATCTGTTCGGTAGCGGATGATGCCAAAGATGGCGAAAAGCCCCAACGCAAATCCCAGTTCTAGCTTGACACTTTCGAGTAAAAAGCAAAGTAAAAAGACGGTAATGCCTACAGCAAAATAGCTAAAAAAGAAGTCTTTACGTCGACTGTTGCGTGCATAGAGGTAGCGAATGATAAAAAGTAAGATGAGGCTGTTGAAGCAGAAGCGAATCAAGAGCTCCGCAAAGTCTTCAATATTAATCAGCTTGATATCGAGGAATCGAATCTCCTCAATCCATTCAAAAAACGGTATTGATGATAAGATGTTAAGCATACTCAGTTTTGAATTAGTTTACTCAATTGTTTGATTTTAGGTTTAAAAGCATTCGCTTTGAGCATGGGCTCGGTGAGTACCCTGCCTATGCAATATTTACTAAAACTTGTGGAATTAATGCCTTGTTGCGCTAACTGATGAAATAATTTTGAAGAACGAATATGCTGCCGGTGCTTGATTTCAATAATGGCAACAGCATCATGACCAACTTGACTACGGTGATTTTCAAACTGTAAATTTAGATCGATGGTGCATCGTTCGGTCATGTTTTTACAAACCAAGGTGATGCGTTGAAACCGATTGGCTGTTTTTGCTTCCAATAAATCGGGGGCAAGCGGAACTAGTTTTCGCAAAAAAGACCTTTCCTCTACACTTAGTTGGTGGAGTTCGGAATGACTCGGTATCCGTTTCTTGATTGTTCGACCTTTATTTGTTTTTTGTTTTATTTCCAGGTAGCGGCTTGCTGTTTCTGTGTAGCTTCGTTTTCTAATTTTGAAACGATTTAGTTTGCCGTTATGATGGGAGAGGTAAAGCTGATTATCGGGAGTGTCGAAATACAGCGTGTGGTAGTTCAAAAGTCGCTGCTGATTTACTTCAAGCATGAAGTAATCGGTGCTAACAGCTTGTAAAAGCGAAGGCAGCCAATCCATAGGAATGAGAAACTTCTCATCCATGCGGTTGGTAAGCCGGGCTTGGGATAGCTGGCACAGATCAATCGAATCAAAAGAAGAAATAATTGGAGTCTTCATCCGGCACACAACTTAATTGATAACAGGAAATAAATTGCTCATTTTCCTGCTTGCTTGCAAATTAAGTTGAAATGATTGGAAAAAAAAATTGCGAATGGTCTCCTGTAAATTCTTGGCGTCCCTAATTTAAGGTGAATTTACTCAGATCCCAGGCAAGTTGGCTGTTTTTAAAATTACTGCCTGTATATTCAGATCGTGAGAGTAAGTCCATAAAGTCATTTAGTAAATCAATGAGCTCTACAATTTCCGTGTCAGAAAGCAGTAGTTTCACCGGCATATTGGCAAACGGAATCAGAAGTTTCCGACGTTGGTTATTGCTTTTAACTTCATGTTCGAAATGATTTGCATGAACGGTTTTTAGGTAGCTTTTAAATTCAACGAGCTTTTCGGGAGATGGAAAGTCCAAGCCGAGATTGCCGTATTCAAGATGTAACTTTTTACAGGCGTTGCATCGATATATTTGTCCGTTTGGACAGCTCTTTTTCATCATTTGCCATACTTTGTGTGTGTTGACAAAGTTGAAAAGAAAAAGCGGGCATGTCCATCCCCAGTTGTTGGGATTTTCGTTGACTTAGATGAGCTCTTCCGGGTTGATATCCTGAATGTCGAGCAGGTTGTTCATAATGGCATAAACGGTTAGCCCCGATATGGATTTGATGCCTAACTTTTCGGTAATGTTTTTCCGGTGAGAAATAACGGTGTGGATACTAATGAATAGTTTGTCGGCAATTTCTTTATTCGCTAATCCTAAGGCAATTAACTTGATTACATCTTTCTCTCGCGATGTTAGTTCGCCGTTTTCAAGTAAGTGATTTTTCTGCTTGCTGCCTGCTTGACGAATAACCTGAATCAGTTTCTGAATTTGAATAGCGGATGAATATTGCGTCAAGTGATAGTCGTACTGTACTCCAGCTGATTCATTGATTGTTTCGGAAAAGAATCCAACAAGGAACACATCGTTGTTCTTCTGAAGTTGTTCAATGGCTTTGGTATTTTGCTCAACGCCAGCTTCAAGAATCAGGATGGTGGTGCTGTTTGAAATTCCAGCAAATGAACTAAGGTCTTTGGCGGAATTCAATTGGGTAATTTCCATTTTGAAATATTCCTGAAGAATAAGCGCTAGTCCTTTGCGGATAATTTCTGACCGGTGAATTATGAAAACGTTCTCTTTCATTTTCTTAACTCCTTTTCAAATTCCAGCACTTGGGTAATCAGGATGTGATCTTCGATGCGGGCGTGGTCGTTCAAATCATTTTCAAACTGAAACAAGGCTGTTAAGAACTCATTCATGGTATTGTCGTCATAATTTGGAGGCATATGACGAATGATGAGACTTTTCAGGTCGCTTAGCTTTACTTCGACATTAGTGTGCTCATTTTCGATTACTTCAATGGATGAGCCATTTGTGTTTAGCTTTTTATGCTTATACAAATCGATGATGTAAGGGAATACTTTTTCATCTTCCAACTGTAAATGTAAAAGCAACTCTGCTTTGTATTTTTGATAGAAGGTGCTAATCATTTTTAGGCTCGAACAATTGTCTTTGCAGCTCAAAAGCACCTGGTTCAGGAGCTGCTCAATTTTGGGCAATACGTACTCAATGTAATAGCGATGTGTATTTTTCAAATAGTCAATCAGCAGAACTGGCGAAAAGGAAAGTAGCTCAGCTTCGGGAAAATAATTTTCATCGGTGTAAGTGTTGACGATAGCCAGAAAAAAGTCGGTATTAATGTCATTTTCACGACAGACCTCGGCTATTGTTTTTTCCTTAAATCCTAGTCGAATACCAAAGCGGTTAATGACCGGCAGCAACGTGTAGTTCCGACTAATTAAGGAGGACATTTTATCTTCTTGGCTGAATAATTCCATGACTGTTTATTTTGCTAATTGTTATTGTAAACAGAATAGCAGGCCTTTGGGTTTCTGGATTAACCTAATTTTTTTTTGAAATTGTATTTGCTACTAGCGGTAAGGAAGCTTCGTCAGCATCTCGGCCAATTGGTTAACGCCTTTCTCCAGTTTGTTTCCAACCATCATTTTAATCATCATTCCCATTTCTGCATGCAAGGTCAACTTCATTTTAGTTTGATAGGGAGTGACAGGCAAGAGTTGAATCCAGAAGGTAAATTCCATTGGAAGTTTGCCGCTGCTGGTTACTTTGATGGTTTTATGCGGTTCCCGTTCGACAATCCGTATTTCAGCTTCGCCCAAACCACTGATGTTAAACCGGCAGGAGTCAGCGTCAGATTCAAAATCAGAAACTTTTATTTGAGGTACCTGTTTGGTGACCTGTTCAAGTAAGCTTTCATTAACGTATTGCGAAAGGTTCTCGAAATTTGAAAGGAAATTGAAAACGACTTCCTGATTTTGTTCGATATAATGAATATCGCTGGTGTATTTGCTTAGTCCCATAAAGTTTGTTTAATCAAAAAAAATCCCCGGAAAAGCTCCGGGGAATGAAAATATGTGGTACAAAAATAATCAAATTATTTTCCCCAGTTTGCTGGGTCTTCACGCCATTTGTTTAATGACTCTACTTGCGACTCTTGAACTTCACCCGACTCAAGTGCTACTTGAATCAACGTTTTGTAGCGGCTAAGTGTTGTTAGCTCAATACCAGCTTTTTCAAAGTTCTCTTTCGCAACTGGGAAGTTGTAAGTGAAAATAGCCATCATTCCTAAAATATCACCTCCAAAGTTGGCAATAGCTTCGGCAGCTTTTAAACTGCTCACTCCTGTTGAAACGAGGTCTTCAATAATAACAACCTTTTGAGAAGCTTTCAAATCACCTTCAATTAGGTTTTCTAAACCGTGATCTTTCGGTTTTGAACGAACGTAGATGAACGGCAATCCCAATTCTTGCGCAACCAACATTCCATGAGCGATGGCTCCTGTTGCAACTCCGGCAATCACTTCTGCTTCGGGATATTTTTCACGAATCAGCTTGACAAACTGATCACGCACGTACGTACGAGCTTCCGGGTAGGATAACAACTTCCTGTTGTCACAATAAATAGGAGCTTTCCATCCTGAAGCCCAGGTGAATGGGTTTGATGGTTGGATTTTTATTGTGTTTATTTGTACGAGTTTTTTGGTTACCTCAACATGAATGTCTTGCATAATCTTAAAAGTTTATAACTGAATTTAACGACAAATGTACAAAGTTTTTTTCAATGACCACCAGCTACTTTGGAACCCTAAAATTAAGAATTCATTAAAAGATAACATTGATCAATTCGTTGAAATAGAAGATGTTGAAACGCTTTTTTTGATGCTTTCAAAACTTGAAAAAACTGAATGTGTTGTAAAACTGTTTCTTAGCTCAAAAAAAGTCGATTTGCTGAGCTTTTTGCGGGAGCAGTTAACGCGAATTGATGCAGCTGGGGGAATTGTTCGAAATGCCAATGGTAAATTACTTTTTATCAAACGGTTTGGTAAGTGGGATCTTCCAAAGGGCAAAATAGAGCAAGGAGAGACTCCTGACTTGGCTGCCGTTCGTGAGGTGGAAGAAGAATGTGGAATTCATGCTTTGCAGGTGGTTAAAAAGCTTCCTTCAACTTTTCATATCTATCGGTCTCCATACATTAAAGAGACGAACAATTGGGTGTTGAAGGAAACACATTGGTTTGAGATGAGCTATGCAGGCAATGAAAAGCTTGCTCCGCAAACCGAAGAGCAAATCGAGGAGGTTTGCTGGCTTACGCCAAGTCAACTAGAAATGGTTTATAGGAACACTTTCGGGAACTTGAAAGAGCTTCTGGGTCATTATATGGGACAAGCTATTGAAATTAGTTCCTGAACTCGAAATGTATCAATTGGGTTTCTGCGGTTCCTGTTGTTTCTATCGGTTTGTTTTAGCTGTTCGAAGTTGTTTGAAATAGTTTGAACTTGTTTCAAATCGTCTGAAGATCTGAGCGTCTGTTATCCAAAAATCAAAAGTCCAATTTTACTTTCCTTGCTGGCGCAATTCGTTAAGTCGGTTTTGCTTCAGCAGGTTTAAAAACTGTTGCTCGAAGCCATCAAGCGGATTGGGAGCCGGAGACATGGCTAGTTTACCCGATGGATCAATCAGGTAGGCCATTGGAAGTGTGGTTACCCGATAGGTATCCGCAGCTTGCTCGTCGATGATGAAGAACTCACCAGGCCAGTTTTGTTGTAGGATCAGTTCTTTTTTGCTGGCTTCTTCGGGTAAAATCAAGTTTAATATTTGAACCTGTTGTTTCAGAAGGTCACCTGCTTGTTTAAGCTGATCAAGGTGTTGGCGACAAATCGGATTGGCCACCCGTGTGAAATTCAGGTAAATGTATTTGCCTTTGAAACTGCTTAGTGGTTGGCTTACTCCTGAAAAATCAGTGAGCTTAATGGTTGGAGCGTCACTTCCTGCTTTAAGATAAGTAAGTCTTTCCTTCAATCGTTTGGCAATCTGTTTTTTATCCGTGGGCCAAGTGCTTGCTCCAATGGTGTCGAGTAGGCGAAGTAAACTTCCCTGCGAAAACTGGCCTTGAGAATACGCATCGTGGATGGATTGAAGAATAACGAGCTGACTCAAGTTGGTATTCCATTGCTTTTTGTTTGCAAAATAGGCCTCAATGCCATTCAAATCTGCCCGGGCAACGAGCCGTTTAAACTCTGTTCCTCGAATTTGGTTACTTTCAAAAGTGAAATAGTCATTAAAAAGCTGGTGAAACAGCCGGTGGCAGGACGGAATGAGCAAGTCGGGCTGATGGCCAATAAAATAGTTCCGGACAAATGATTCAGATTGCCCTTGATGCAGCGCATATTCAGCAAATGCCGTCCGGTAAAATAGGTATTGGTTAAAATAAGTATTGTTGGATTGCGAAAATTGTTTAGACAGGTTTGCCTTTAATGAATCGACCGCCGCTTTGGATTGTAGGTTGAAAATTTGGTTGAAATAGCGACTTTCTTCTTTCAAATAAGCCAGTTCAAATTGTTGAATTTGCCGATTTAAATCATCAGCAGAACTGTTTTTTAACGCAAAGGCTGTTTCCTCGGCCTGAAAGAAAGGATTTCGTTTTTGGCTGGCAGGTATTTGTTTCAACGGCGGAAAAACCAACTCATATTCTTTGCCTGGTTCAAGGTAGATAAACGCTCGGTAAGCATCAAAATCTGCAAAACAATAGGTCGTCGCACTTAGTTTGGCTGTGGAATGAAAGTAGCCTTCAGCATCAATGTTTATCGTGCTAACAAGTTTTTTTGTTTTGGAAATAGCGTCAGCGTAGCGGTAAAGCTGAATTTCGTAATTGCGGTAGTCAGGAGCTGTCCCGGTTATGATTACCGACTGTGGTGACTGAGCAATGACTTGAAGCGATAATGCTACAACAAAAAAAAGAAGGAGGGTTTTAAGCTTCATCTTTTTTAAATTCATCCATGTTTAGTTTTTGGGGTAAAAACATGCTGGCATCTCCTCCGTGCAAAATAATATCGCGAACGATTGATGAATTGACAGGAGTGTGCTCTGGCATTGTCAGAAGGAAAACGGTCTCCAGTTCAGGGTGCATTTTTTTATTGACCTGGGCGATGGCACGCTCGTATTCGAAATCTGCAGAGGTACGTAATCCCCTTAAAATGTAATTCGCATTAACTTGCTTGCAGAAATCAACCGTTAGTCCCTCATGACTTTGAATTTCCACTTTAGGTTCATCTTCAAAAATCTGGTTAATCCATTTCAAGCGTTTTTC
Source organism: Sunxiuqinia elliptica (assembly GCF_900113005.1). Classification (GTDB taxonomy): domain Bacteria; phylum Bacteroidota; class Bacteroidia; order Bacteroidales; family Prolixibacteraceae; genus Sunxiuqinia; species Sunxiuqinia elliptica. Next base: position 31,814 of record NZ_FONW01000011.1, on the reverse strand, counting down.
TAATGGAAAGAAAGATTGCTTGTTAGAATTAAAACCAATCATGATGATGATTTTATCAAACATAGGAAGTGCCCGGCGAACAATACTTTCATGGCCAATTGTAAACGGATCAAATGACCCTGGAAATATAGCGATACGTTTTGTCATTCCTTCGTGGTTTTGTTTAAACCTCCAAATATAAAAGGAATTCTTTGGAATTATTCGATATCCTTAGCCTTATTGGCACTAACAAACAAAATATTACCAAGGTCGTTGTAGCCTTCAAAGAACTCCAGACTACCTTTAAGCATCTCATTTCTAAACCCAATAAGAGTGAGGTCTGCATCTTGTGAATAAGAGGATACAACTTGCTTTTGCGTGTGCTTTTCGTAGGGAACCATTTCGATATTGGATGGGCTAATCGGAAGCCTTCCTTCTTTTACCAGATCCAGCAATTGTTGTCGCTTATCAACGACATGTTCTTCAGGAAAAAGAGCAAAAATTTTGATCAGTCCTTTTTTCCAGTCCGGATGTCCCAGAATGATATAGCCCAGCAAAATCATGAGGTTGGCATTCTCGAAATCATCCGGTCTAATCCAAATATGCAGCTCCCGCTTATAGCCAAAGCTTTTGTAGGAAGTATTCAGAATACATACATCGAAGCCAGCCGATTCGATCATCTTATAGTTGGGCAGAATCTCTTGCAGGGTTTCCGGCTCTGTGCGTGAAAACTCAAAAAGGATTAGGTTATTTCCTTTTCCGGAAATGCCTGATAACTGGACGACCTGCGCAATGGCTGAAGTGTAGGAGGGAGATATGATGGTATCCAGGTAAACCCTGTTTTTACTGCCATGTGCCAGGTTGATTAATCTTTTTAGCGATTCTTTGGAGGCTTCAGTTGTTCCTTCATTCAAATAACCTTTGATGAAGTGAATGTAAGTGCCAAAGCCATACTTGTAAGAGATCCATCGCATAACGTCAAAAGCGCTCCGTCGTTTGAAGGTGTCGTGCGAAATGCAGACTCCAAAAGGACGCCAGCTTACTTCGCGATCTTCTTTGTCGGCTCGCTGAGCAAAAATCTGTAATTGACGGCTCATCTGAAAAACTACGCCCCGAAACAATTTGTTTAATCCTCGCCTTTCATTACTGTGATAAGTGATTGCAAAGTAGATCATTGCCATGATGATGATAGAAAAGGCGGCATAAATGGCGTTCATCTGAAACATGATCCAGAAGGAAAAGATGGCTCCAATTAACGAAATGTACCATTTGCTGCGAAATGTAGGCCGGTAAGCAGGATCGGCTGCAAAGTGCTCCAGAAAAGAAACCATACAAATAGCGGCATAGGTTACCATGAAAAACATGGAGATGATTTGCGCCACAAAGTTAATATCGCCAATAAGGATAAAGAAAAAGGCGATGATAATGGTGACGATGGAGCCGTTGATGGGCTCGTTATTTGTTTTAGTTCCCTTGGCAAACCATCGGTTAAGCCATTTCTGGGGGAAAATGTCATCGTAGCCAATCGCTTGCAAGGTGCGTGGTGCCACCATGATTGACCCGAGCGCAGAGCTTAATGAAGCAGCAGCCAGCCCAATTGGGATAATGGGGCCCCAAGCCGAAATACGTTGCATAATGAGTTGGTCGGCAACCAAGTCTTCGGGGCTTGCCGAGATGGTAAACTTATAAGCAGCAGCAATATAAACCAACATACCGGCAATGGTTGCCCACAAGGTTCCCCGCGGAATTGATTTTTTGGGGTCTTTTAAATCTCCTGAAAGACCTAGTCCTGCCGCGAGCCCGGTAAAAGCAGGAAAGATAATGGTAAAAACAAAGAAGAAATTCAGGTTGTCGGGAACATGAGAATGAAAATGAACCTCATGAGGCTTGATGGGAGAATCGCCGGCAAAGAAAAACAGCAATGAAAATAGCAAAATAGTTACCACCAGGTAAAGGGCTTTCATGCCCATGTTGGCTCCCTTGGTCAGAATGATCAACGAAAGAATCCCCATAGATGGTAAGGAAATCCAACGCCGATCTTCAATCCCTAACTGGTAATGATCGTTAAGATAGTTGATGAGTGGCTCAAATGCTTCGCCAAAGGCAATGACATAGAAGGCTACTGAAATTGCCTGCGAAAAGAAAAGCGCAAGCCCAATAGCTCCGCCAATATTTAATCCGAATGATCGCGATATGATGTAATAAGCTCCACCGCCCTGTACGCGTTGGTTGGTGGCTATTTCGGCAACAGCAAAAGCTGTCGGAATAGTTATGATGTGCCCTATTATGATGATGCCAATCACTCCCCAGAAGCCAACCTGACCAACAGCCCAGCCAAAACGAAGAAACAAAATAGCTCCCAAAATAGTGGATAAAGCCGTTAGAAAAACCGGCATAGTCCCAAACTTAGCATTCGAATTTACAAGCGATTTAGCCATTGAGTCGTTTTTTTTCAAAGTTAACCGATCAGTTGAAATTTCAAAACCTTAATCATACAGGTAAAGCTTGTTTAAACAAGTGTTTTCGCTTTTTAGTTTGAATGCGAATAGTTATTGCAAAATGAAGTTGTTGACTAAGTTCTGCTGATTCTCTTTCTTGATGAGAACATTTGATTTTAGTGGTTTTATTAAAAGATCATCAATACAGGTATATTTCCCTTTTACCGTGAGCTGGTACCGATAGTTGGGATGAGCTTCGAATTGCGTTGAAATGCGCACCCAATTGTGGTAAACATTATGGTTTTGGCGGTTATTCAGTTTTTGTTTCAAAATTTGATTTCCTGCTTGGTCCCATATCGTAAGGGTCGGTTGAGGCATATCATAATGCCGGGTGTCAAAGTAGAGCCAAAAGGACAAGTCTGCAAGGCCAGAATTTATCGGCAATGTTTGGTTCAGCACTTCCATCGTGCCTCGACGCTGATACATTGCCCCTTCTCCGGTGAAGGTATTTTTTGCTGGTAATTGCTCAAATCCATTGTAGTAGATTAAGTCCGACAGCGTATCAGTACAAAGCTCTTGAGGGCAATCCAGTTTATGACTTAGCTCAAGGGCATGTTTTTTCCAGTTTTGATGGCTTGTTTTTAAAACCTGAACTGGAAGAATACTCATGGTAATGTATTGGTCTTCCCAAAACTTGGTCGCCTGAGAAACCAGCCAGTTTTCCTGTTCATTTAGTTCCTGTTTGGTGGTTATCAGTAGAAGGGGCTTATCATTCATATCATCCAGGCGGCTTTTTTGTATTGCCGAGTCAGCTAATAATTGAATGCTGCTTAAAGCTTGAGTAAATGATAAGCGGGGAGAGAAACTTTGTACCAAAGGAATGCCCGTGTGGTAGGAGCATTTCATCGCTTCACCTAAAGCGGTCATGCCATGCTCAAAAAGAAGTTTATCGCCACAGGTACTGGCAAAGGGGAGGGCAAAAATCGCCTGAAATTGGTTTACATCAACCTTCGTTTCAACAAAACGATTTAAAAAATCGTCATGATTGGAACTCAATTTATCATTTACATTGAATAAGCCTCGAGTTCCTCGATCGACATTGTATTTTGCACTGAATCCCCAGGATAAAAACACGGCGACTAAAACGGAATAGGCCAAAATTCGTCGTTTTTGGGCCTTTAGGTTCTTAAAAAAATGGAAAATGATCAATGCTGAATAAACAGTGAAAATGTAATAAAAGAGCCATGAAAAACGTCCCAACGCGCGGAATTGCTTAACCGGAGGAAGCAGATCCAGTAAAAAACCAAAGCCCCATTTAAACGGGAAACACATGGAAAAAAGTAGAATTAATGTTCCGGCGAGGAGGTATGGTTGGTAACTCTTGTCCTGAAAGAAAAAACTCCAGTCAGGTTTTTTGCGACTTAGCCAGGCAATGGGGGCGATAAGGATCAGGATGCAGGCAATAATGGTGGCGGGAGTGCCAACAAAAGCTCGGCCTTCCCACTGGAAGCTTAAGTCCAGATACTTGGATAAAAATCCCTTCAATGGAAATTCTGATGGTAAAAATATACTGAAGACATTGGCATGATAGACATAGAATCCGTAGGGATTAGTTGGCCGATCACTAACCCAGTCGGTTAGTCCCACTAGGCCTTTCACGGCCAAAATGGGAATGACAGCCAAAGCAAATAAGTAAGCAAATGATTTTAGCTGAGGTTTTAAGTGTTTTCGGGCAAACCACAGATCTGCTATAAGAACGCCGATTAATAGGATCGCATAAAATGCGACAAAATAAGCACTGATGAATCCTCCGATAATTCCCGAAAGGAGCAAGCAAATTCCCCATAAAACGGGCTTCTTTTGCTCCCGGTAGCGGATGAGCAAGTACCAAAACAAGGGAATAAAAAACCAATAAACCATTTCAAAATGCCCATGTATTCGGTCAAACTGAGGTGTTAGAAAACCGATGAGCAGGGCTGTTATAAACGCGTACCAGGCTGGTAGCTTAAAACGTCTTAAAATCAGGTACAGTAGGGGCATTCCAATCAAAAATGAAAGGATCATTGTTAAGTTCAAAATGCCAACTCCATAATCAGCAATCGGATAAATGTGCTTATCGACGAATTTAAGGACCGTGACATAAATGGGGTGCGAATTGATGTATTGTAAATGATCACCGTAAGGGTAGTTGATGCCATCATGGCGGATACCTGAATCGTACTTTAGGTAGTAGGAAAAATTGTAATAGCTTTTTAAGGGGTCAACCGATTTTGAAAATAAAAAACCATTCGGATGTTTTAAGACGGGAGAAAACAGAAGGAAAATAATGGATGCAGTTATTGCAATAAGTAAAATACTACCTAACCAGTCCTTTTTCATTATATCTTAAGTTGAATATTAAACATTAAAGAAACGAATTTTCGGGAAGTCATCATAAATGAAAATATTGTTTTTAGTAAATAATCAAACATCTTTGTGTTGGCTGAGATGCTACATTAGGATAAACACAAAAGAAAATGAACACAAAAGAATCTGAGGAGAACTCTAATAGAAAAGTTTGGAAAGATATCATTCCCTATTTTAGCTTTGAAAATGTAGGGCATTTGTTTTTTTTGGTCTTTGCTATATGGAGTCTAATTGATGCAAGTAGTCGGGTTTTAATAACAGATCCGGCTTATTATCTTTTCAATATTATAAATAAAGAAAATTTTTTTATTGCGGGGCCAAGATATACGACTGTGATTAATCAAGTGCTGGTTGTCTTGGGTGTTAAGCTCGGAGTATCATTAAAGCTTTTGATTTCGTTGTATTCGGTTTCATTTGTATTAATACGATATAGCTATTTCCTTATTGTTGTTAAGTTGTTGAAAAACATCCCTGCCGGATTTGCGATTATTGCCTTTACGCTACTTGGTGTTGCCGAAAGTTATTTTAGGCCAACGTCAGAAAGTACAATTGCGCTTTTAAACAGTAGCTTATTGTACGCATCTTTGGTATTTTTTGAGATGAAAATGGCGGGTAAAAAGAAGCTTGTTCTGCAACTCTTAGTGACACTCTTACTTGTTGCTTTTGGGTATTACACGCATCCCATTGCTCTTTTTTCGCTTGTGTTTGTGGTACTTTTCTTTTCAGTTTTTCATCAATCAAAGTTTTCTTGGTATCCGGTTTTTGCGCTAGTAATTGTTCTTGTAACTTTTGGCCAGAAAGTTCTATTGGGCGAAAACAGTACGCACCATAGTAGTTTATATGGCAATCTTTTGAGCTCTCCATTTTTGATACTGCAGGAGTTAAGTGATTATTATCCATACAAATTCTTTTCAAATCATTTTGAGCGATTATACCTGATAGCGAGCTTGCTCTTTATTGCCGCAGTAATTCTTCTTGCTCTTCGAAAGCGAGGCTGGATGAGTAGTCTACTTATAGTTGTTTCTGTGGTGGTTTATTTTATTGTGGCTTGCACCTCTTTTAAAAAGGGAGATGCCAACATGCAGATGGAAAAAATATTTCTACCAATGGTATTTTTTTCAGGGATTGCTTTTGCTGAGGGAGTTTCAGCTTTGAAGCGTAATCGTATAAAGGGCGTTTTACTGGCAGGTACAACCCTGATTGTTATGCTTGTGGGCTTGGAGAGAATAGGGGATGTCAGGGGGCTTTACCACGGACGAATTGATTATTTAAAAGAGATTGTTCATCAAGCAAATCAGGAGTCTGGCAAAAAACTTTTAATAAAGTCAGAGCAAGTTGACCGAAAAATGGTATTCACTTGGGGGATGGGGATGGAAACCCTTATGCTTTCTACCATAGATAAGACGATGGATCCTTTAACAGTGTATTGTATTCAAGGCCATGAAAAACTTGAGGGAAAGCAAGATGACCCGGAGAACTTTCTGGTAACCCATTTTCATACTTCTTTTAACTACACTCAGTTTAATCAACGATACTTTGGATTATCCGAAGAAGCATATAAGGAATGGGATGTTGACTTGAAATGAGTTAATGTTTTTTTAGATTGATTTTTTTTATCGATAGCTCAAAATCGTCAAAATAAAGTGGACTGTTCCCGGCATTCCATAGGTAAAGTTGAAAATTCTGTTTTGCTGTGTTTTCAGGAATCCAACAGCTTATCCTAATTTGTTTCCAGCCAAGATTATCCTTTTGTTGAACTGTGTTACTTTGGAAATAGAAATAGCCTTTTGATTTTGTAACAATGTGAGCATCTTTGATGTTTTCTCCATAAACCCAAACCATCGCTTCAAGGTAGTTGAACCTTGCCAGGTTTTTAGGAGTGATTGCTTTACTAAAGCGGTTATTTTGGGTTAACTTTAGACTATTATTCCCACTTCTTTGGATGTCTTTTGTAAGTGCTTCCTTTGTTGAAATAATGAGCCCATTGTTAAAACGTACGGAGTTTGTCAATAAATCGATATGCTCAAAATTGCAGAATGAGCTTTCAGGAGGAGCTGCTGTTAAAGGTGTAGTTGCTTTTTGTTGATTTTGACCAGAGTCTTTACGCTTTCGCATTAGGAATACAGGAAACTCGCTATCGATTAGTTCCCAATCGGGGTTTAGAAGATAATCGTTTCTTGCTGCCTCATTTTCCGTGTGTGATTTCAAAAAATAATTGTCATAAACTGAAAATACAATATACTCTGCATCTCTAACTTCAGGAAAGAAGTAGATATGGAAACGCTGGGAAAGATGAGTAAAAAAATCTTCAGAGGCACTCACTTTCGCATCGGGTGGAATTTGTTCTAGAAGCTTGTGTGTTGCTCTCAGGCGATAGGGTGATTGATAAAATCCTTTATAAAAAAATTTTTCCTTTTGAGGGACAAAAGATCCAGGAACAACGCGGTTACTTCGGTCCATTTTATGAATTGTCATAGAGAATGCCGTGAGGCAAACAACCCAGGTCAAAATTTTTTGTAGTTTATCTGATTTAAAAGATGAGATCGTCAAGAAAACAGAAATGGGGAGGAGTGTTACAACTTCTATTGAATAGTAAGTTAAAATTCCCCAACGAATAGGAGCATCATTAAGTACTTTCTGTGCAACAATTGGGATAAACCAAATTAAAAATTGTGGGCGAAAGAGGAGTAAAATGCCTCCTGAAGTCAGGTAAACCCAATAAAATTCAGTTTTTATTCCATCAAACTGAGGATTATGGAGGTGGTTGATGAAAAACAACTTGATAGTTTCTATAGGATTTTTTATGACATATTTTAATGCTTCCGCAGGATCTGCCCCCAAAGCAGAATAGTTAAAAAGAGTGAATTGTTTCTCTTCAGTTTCAACCGATGGAATTAGCACCTTGAATAATATAATAAAATACAAAAGTGAGATTGCAATCCCTCCTACACTCAATAGAACTGCTTTCTTGTCCTTGCGGTGCTGAAGAATAAGGACAATAAAAATAAAGATAAACCAGATTGGAATATTCTCTCTAGAGAATAGGGATAAGATTAGGATTATGAATGATAGTAAATATTGTTTTTGTTGAAAATAATAAAGAAATATTGGAATAAAGCAAGCTGAAATAACAGCTAGATTAACATCGCAAGCAAAAGTTGTGTATCGTCCAAGAAGTAGGAAATAGTATAATAGAGCTCCAATTGATAAATAATAATTATCTGTTTTTGATTGTATGATTTTATAAGAATACCATCCTGCTAGTATGATTAATGTATTTTGTATCAATATTAACGTGTAGGTTCCGGTAAGCCAGTTAAACAGCCAGTATATTGGCACAAAATAGAAAAGGGTATAAGAATAATGGTCTTGAAGAAAGTTGCCGGGATAAGTGGGGATAGAACTTATTCTTAGGTGAGAATAATCCCAGAACGCAAAATTATAATTACCGTAATCAAAAACAAAAGTGCGAAAGTAATAATGGTTAATTATCCCCATATAAAACATGAGCAAACCAAAAAATCCTAGAATTAGTAAAGGAGTATATTTTTTTCTGCTTTTTACCATGTGTCAATTAAATTTTGCGAAACAGCTCATTCTTCACGATTCCCCACTTATGGAGCCGGTACTGAATCGAAGTTCTAAGAACTCCAAAGGCATAAATTGTACTGTTTTTTAGGTTGATGCTTGAGGCATCGTCAAAATACTTGGTGGGGCAGGTGATTTCAGCAATTTCGTAACCGGCATACCAAATCTGTGCCAGCATTTGGTTGTCGAAAACAAAATTATCCGAGTTTGCATTGAAGTTGACTTTTTCTAAAACCTCACGCGAAAAAGCACGATAGCCGGTATGGTATTCCGATAAATGAGCATGCATAAATAAATTCTGGAATGTAGTTAATCCGCGGTTAGCCAAATATTTTATTAGTGGCATACCGCCTTTTAATGCCCCGCGTCCCAGTATTCTTGATCCAAGCACGGCATGATACAGTCCACTGCCAATGAGATGGCTCATTGCCGGAATCAACATCGGAGTATATTGGTAATCGGGATGAAGCATAATGACAATATCAGCCCCTAATTCGAGTGCTTTGTTGTAACAACTTTTCTGATTTCCTCCATAACCTTTGTTCTGATCATGACGGACAATGTGTTTGATCCCGAGTTGGCGGCCAACCTCAATGGTGTCGTCATTGCTGTGGTCATCAACAAGGATGACATCATCGACAATTGAAAAGTCGATTTCGTCATAGGTGACTTTTAGTGTCTTTGATGCATTGTAAGCAGGAAGAACTACAATGACTTTTTGATTTACGATCATCGTTTAGGTTTTATTGGAACTTGGCGCAATCAGTCGTATGGTTACGCGCTGTTTCTGTGAATTTCAAAAATAACTAAATTAATGATAATATGAATGAAGAAAGCTTCAGTTGAGACGGAGGGTTACAACGGATAGGCTAATGCAAAAAGCGAGGGCGATTCTAGATTTGAGGTGGGGATTCCGAAATTTTTAAAAAAGGAACCCCCTGAAATGCGGTCCGTTCCCCGGGTAACAATAAACCCCGGGGTGAAGTGTTTAAATACGCCATGACAACAACAAAAACTTTCCGGCTTCAGGGGGAGTTCCAATTTCTTTACTATGTCTTTTAACCTTCTCGGTCAATCTTTCGTCTTGTTATAACAACAAATGTTAAAAGTTGTTTGAAAATGCTTGAAAAACATATTTAAAGTTCATGTTGTTTATTTTATCGGCGCTGCAAATGTCTCTACATCAGTGTCCGATATGGTTTTGTTTCCGAGGATGATTAAACGTTCAATAACATTTCGGAATTCGCGGATATTGCCGGTCCAGCTCAATTGTTGAAGTTTCTGGATGGCTTCGTTGGTGATGGTCTTCTCTGGCATTCCATACTCGTTACATATTTGTCGAATAAAGTGATTGGCCAGTTCTGGAATATCTTCGGTGCGTTCGTTTAAGGTTGGAACTTTGATAAGAATCACGCTTAAGCGGTGGTAAAGGTCTTCCCGAAAATTGTTCTGCTCAATTTCTTCGCTCAGATTTTTGTTGGTTGCAGCCACAACGCGCACATCCACTTTGATGGGCTTGTCTCCTCCAACCCGGGTGATGATATTTTCTTGCAGGGCTCGCAAAACTTTAGCTTGCGCTGACAAACTCATGTCGCCAATTTCATCGAGAAAAAGGGTACCTCCGTTGGCTTGCTCAAATTTTCCTTTCCGTTGTTTTACCGCCGAGGTAAATGCTCCCTTCTCGTGGCCGAACAACTCACTTTCGATCAGGTCAGCAGGAATGGCGGCACAGTTAACTTCGATGAATGGACCGGAAGCCCGGTTACTTTGATCGTGCAGACGACGTGCTACCAGCTCTTTCCCGGTTCCGTTTGCTCCGGTAATTAATACTCGTGCATCAGTTGGAGCAACCTTGTCCGCCATTTCAATGATCTTTTGCATGGCTTCGGAGCTACCAACAATTTCGTACTTCTTGTTGACCTTTTTCTTTAGAACTTTGGTTTCGGTAATCAGGTTTGATTTGTCCATCGCATTGCGAATGGTAATCAAAAGGCGGTTCAAGTCCAATGGTTTCTCAATGTAGTCGAAAGCTCCTTTCTTTATTGATTCAACGGCAGTATCGATATTGCCGTGTCCTGAAATCATAATTACAGGGACATCAGGAACCAGGATCTGTATCTTTTGCAAGACTTCAATACCATCCATCCCAGGCATTTTAATATCGCACAGCACCGTGTCGTATTCATTTTTCCGAATCAACTCGATGCCTTGCTGCCCATCTTCAGCCAGATCAACCTGGTATTTTTCGTACTCTAAAATATCTTTCAGCGTGTTACGTATGCTGCGTTCATCATCAATTACTAATATTTTTGACATGGCTATTTTGTTTGAGGTGTTTGCCTTAATAATCTAAATTGAAATCAAAATTAGTCATAAATCGCTTGGAACAAAACTCCTTCGCGTAAGGCAAAGTCAGTTTGCTTAAGTTGCTGAATTTTCAACCGGCTTACGACTAAGCGCATCAGAATAAAAGCCGGAACAATCATTTCTACTCGAAGTGGTTCCATGCCGGTCATTCCTTCTCGTTCTTGTTTCGTTGAGTGGATAATTTGCGCTGAAATACGATCAAAATCAGCCAAGGGAATATCCTGCAATTGGCGAGCTTTGCTTCCTGGAGCTGTTCCGTCAAGTAGATCAGCTAGCGTGTCGAAAGCTCCGGAGCACCCAACTAGAACAGGTACCGGAAGGTTTTGTAATTGACTCCACAAAGGGGCAAGCCCTTCTTCAAAATGCTTTTCAATAATGGCTAATTCTTCCTTTGTAATGGGGTCGGAAAGTGAGAACTGGTCAATAATCCGTGCCATTCCCAGTGGAAAGCTGGACTTCCAGTTCATTTGGCCATTTCTGATTTCAATAAATTCATTGCTTCCCCCTCCAATATCCAGAATAAGTGCTTCGTCAGGAATTGCTTGCATGGCGAGCTGGACTCCTTTAAAAATCAATTGTGCTTCTTTTTCGCCACTTATTGTTTGAAGCTGAATTCCGGTTTCCTGAAGTAGAAAGGTTTCAAATTCAAGTTGATTAGCGGCATCTCGAACAGCAGAGGTGGCAATTGCAATAACCTGATCAACCTGAAAAGGCTTTATGGTCTGTTGATGGCTGAGCAATGCTTCTTTGGCCCGGTTAAAAGCTTCCGGAGTCAGATGTCGCTTGTTTATTCCTCCCTTCCCAAGCTTTACGCCTAATTTACTTTGTTGTAAAACCTGAAAGTCTCTTTCCTGTATTTGTGCAATGAGTAAGTTGCAGGTGTTGGTTCCCAAATCAATTACAGCCAGTTTCATTCAAATTGTATTTCAGTTTTAATGAAAGCAAAGATAACCATTTGTAAAAGCCGGAAGGGAACTGTTGAAGGTCGCCTACTTTTTCAATTTGAACGGTGATTCGGGGTGCCAATTAACACCGATATTAAAAGAGCTGTAGAGGTAATCGCGAAGTCCGGTTTTAAATTCAGCAAAATAGTTCCACTTTTTTGATTTGATAACCAATCGGCTGTCGAGCAATGCTGGGCGGTCTTTCCCATAATATTTCCATCCGTTGTAGCCTCTGGTTCCTACAGAAAAGCTGAAGTTTTGATGATCCAACTCGGCTTCCAGTCCCCAAAGTGGGCCTTCGTTTTGCTCTAAATCGGTTTGGTTGGTTTGCCAAAAATAGTAGCCGGCCATTCCATTTAGTCGCCAGTTCACTTTTCTCGACGAAATAAGGTTTTTACCCATGCTAAAGTAATGCCAATGAGCTGGCAGGTCGGTATATCGACCATCGTGAATACTTCCGCTAGTGGTTTTCAATGAAGATACCAGCATGATATCGGGCCAGTATTCCCGATCATACAACACTTGGATGTAGGTATTCAAAATAATATCTCCTAAATCATTGGTCCATCCTTGGTCATCTTCATACAACTGAATATAGTCGCGAACAGCATTGGTCGTTCGGAAATAATCAACCACATTCCATTCCAAACCAAAAGCCATAAAATTTTGAACGACCGGAAAACGAAAATCAAAACGAAGGGTGTGCCCATTGTCACCTCCTCCATCTCTGAAATAATTGTCTATCGACACTTTAAATTGGGAGTCGGTGCCAACACGCCCATTCAGTGTGGCTGGTACAGGCAGAGCGTTTGGTCCCAGTGTTCCGGGTGCAATAAGTAGGGTACTGTAGTTTTTATTTCCTTCGTAATAATGGATAAAATCATTGGTAGAAGGACGTTGTGCCAATAGCTGGTTTCCTATTAAAAAGGCAATCAGGAAGAGGGTAATCTGTTTCATCATTGTTTGCTTAACAAAGGGCGCAAAATTAAGTTTGAAAGGGGAACTAAAAAAATTGTAAGCTTTGTTGTAGAGGAATAACGGTATTCATAATGATAAATTATTATGGCTCGAAGTTTTCTGATGGAGAGCAGAATGGTTAAGCTCTTTCATCTTATTTCTGTTCACCTGATTTATTCAGAGACAGATATCTTGTCGTTTTGAAATATGTCGTACTTTTGTTCAAGCAGTTTAAAATCCTGAAATTTTTGGATAAGCATGGGGATGTTTAGAGCGATCATACTCTTTCTCAAAGAAAAATCATATCGGAATTTGGTAATTTCTACCTTAGTTACCTTGCTGAATGGAACCTTGGTTTATCATTTTGTAGAAGGGTGGCGATGGCTTGATTCCTTCTATTTTTCGGTGATAACGCTAACCACAGTGGGGTATGGAGATTTTAGTCCTCAAACTGACTTTGGAAAACTATTTACCACACTTTACATCCTTACCGGAATTGGAATTATCTTGGGATTTGTTAACGCCATTTACGATAACCGTTTAAAACACGGAAGAAAGATTAGGGCTTTGAAAAAACAAAAAGAAGAGGCGAGAAAGGGAGATAAAAGGAAGTAAGGCGTGTTAATTAAGTTGAATTTAAAGCTCGTCACATAATTTTAACAAATTTGCTTGAAGGGATTAAGCTGCCTTAAAAAACTAGAAGACTACTAACTTTTTAGAATAGAGATATGCAAAGAACTACTACCTCGTTACTATCCATCCTGCTGTTGGGAAGCTGTGTCCCCGGGGAACAAACGGCGAAAGACCAATCAACCAATTCAGAAAAGCCCAATGTGTTATTTTTGTTTGCTGATGATCAGCGAGCCGATGCACTTGGATGCTCTGGGAATCCTTACATTAAAACGCCGAATATTGATGAGTTGGCTAATCAAGGAGTCCGTTTCAGTAATAACTATGTTATGGGCGGTCACCATGGGGCTATTTGTGCTCCAAGCCGGGCTATGCTGATGAGCGGGAAAAGCTTGTTTCATGTGTATGATGTGCTGGACGGCGTAAGTACCATGCCTATGCATTTCGCGAAACAAGGCTATCAGACGTTTGGCACAGGAAAGTGGCACAACAGCAAGGCTAGCTTTGAAGCATCTTTCCAGCAAGGGAGAAACGTATTTATCGGGGGAATGAGTGACCATTTTAATGTTCCATGCCGGGAGTTGGTTGATGGCAAGTTGACGGAACCTGTTCGGAAAGGTTTCTCTACAGATTTATTTGCCGATGTTGCGAATGAGTTTCTGGAAGATTATGCTCAGGGAGATCGCGCAAATCCATTCTTCTGTTATGTGGCTTTTACAGCACCACACGACCCTCGTTCGCCGCGTCCTGACTACATTGGAATGTATCCGGATGAAACAATGCCTTTGCCCGGAAACTTTAAGAAATACCATCCTTTTGAGTTTGACCACATGACAATTCGGGATGAGAATTTGGCTCCGTGGCCAAGAACTCCTGAGATTATTCAAGCCTCGCTTGCTGATTATTATGCTTTAATCAGTCATGTTGACGAGCGCGTGGGTGATCTTATTGAAACATTGAAAGAACAAGGTTTATACGATAATACCATCATCGTTTATGCTGCCGACAATGGTTTGGCCGTTGGAAGTCACGGACTTCTTGGAAAGCAAAGTTTGTATGAGCACAGCATGAAGGTGCCATTAATTATCAGTGGGCCGGGGGTGCCATCGGATAAAGTAAGCGAGGCATTGGTTTACCTGTATGATGTTTTCCCCACCTTGGCTGGTTTGTGTAATCTGCCTGCACCGGAAGGCGTCGATGGCAAAAGTTTAGTACCGGTCATTCAGGGAGAAACTGATCATGTTCGTACTTCGTTGTTTACGGCTTATCGCCATACCGTGAGAGCTGTGCGTACGGATGAATGGAAGTTGATCCGCTATCCGGAACGGGATTATACCCAGTTATTTAATTTGAAGGACGATCCATTGGAGTTGAATAACTTGGCTGGTGATCCTGCCTATCAATCAAAACAAGAAGAATTGAAACAGATGATCCTCGATTGGCAGGTTGAAACAGATGATACTGCTTCGTGGACTACGCCAGTTGTTTTACCAATGGAATATGATCCAGAATCATTTGTACAGGTTCCGGATGTGCATCAACCGGAATATGTTTTGAAAAGGTATTTCAAAGGAGTGAAATCGAAGCAAAAAAGTACTCATTAATATTAAGGGATTTAAAAAGCAAAAGCCAGCTATTTCAATAGCTGGCTTTTGCTTTTTAATAAGAGTGTCTGGGATTTTGCTGATTTGAAAATCCGTTCCCCTGATGTCGTTTTTATATCATTAATGCCCTAGTTGCCCATTTCGTAGAACAAGCCTGCTCCTGGTCCCAAAGGAATTCCTAAGCTAAACCAGATGATTAGCAGGATAGTCCAGCCAATAAAGAAGGCAATGGAATAAGGGAGCATCGTCGCGATGATTGTCCCAATTCCGGCTCCTCGATCATACTTTTGGAAATAAGCGATGATAAGGGCAAAAAAGCTCATCATCGGCGAAACAATGTTGGTGACAGAATCGCCAATCCGGTAGATTGCTTGTGAAAGTTCGGGACTGTATCCCAACAACATAAACATGGGAATAAACACTGGAGCCAGAATAGCCCACTTGGCTGAAGCACTTCCCATAAGCATATTGATGGAAGCTGCCAAGAGAATAAACAGAATCATTAGTGGGATTGGGCCAATTTGAGAGGTAGCCAACACATCGGCACCCTGAACAGCCAGAATAACCCCTAAGTTAGACCACTTGAAATAGGCAACAAATTGCGCTGCAAAAAACACCAGCACCATGTAGCCGGCAAGTCCTTTCAATGAGTCTCCCATTCCATTCATCACATCGGCATCGTTTTTATAGGCACCACAGCCAAAGCCGTAAGCAACGCCCATGCCGCCTGCGCCAAGAAACAGGAAGGCGATGATGGCGTGTAAAACCGGAGAGTGAAGAAGATTGCCGTCTTCTGGGCGGAGTAGTCCATTCTCAGGAATAATTCCAATGAGGATTAATCCGGTAAAAACAGCCATAAACAATAAGGCAAACTTTAGGCCCCGCCGTTCGTTGGGAGCTAAACGCTGAATGGCTTCTGCTTCAACTTCACCTTTATAAGCCCCAAGCCTTGGAACCACCATTCGCTCGGTAACCCATGTGCCGATCCCTGCAATCATAATGGTTGAAATAACCATGAAATAATAGTTTGCCGTTGGAAGTACCTGGTAGTCGGCATCTATGATGTGGGCTGCCTCTGTTGAAAGGCCAGCCAATAGCGGATCAATGGTTCCTAACAATAGGTTCGCGCTGAATCCACCGGAAACTCCGGCAAAAGCAGCGGCCATCCCGGCAATTGGGTGGCGACCAAAGGAATGAAAAATGGCACCGGCCAAAGGAATAAGCAACACATAACCAATATCGCTGGCGGTGTTACTAAGCACGCCGGCCAACACCAGCACAAAGGTGATGATGCGTTTGGGCGATTTCATGACCAGTAAACGAATTAAAGCACCAATTAAACCTGAACTTTCGGCTATTCCAATTCCAAGCATGGCAACCAAAACAATTCCCAGCGGGGCAAAGCTTGTGAAGTTGGTAACCATATCTTCCAAAATACGGTGAATACCATCTTTTGAAAGTAAGTTGAAAGGATGGATTACTTCGTTGGTTGCGGGGTGTATAGCCTTCCAGTCGAGCAAAGCAGCAACCCATGAAAAAAGGATGGCTAGCAGGGCCATCAAGGCAAACAAGGTTGCAGGATGAGGGAGTTTATTTCCGGCTTTTTCAACCCATCCTAAAAAACTAAAACGTCGTAATTTTTGCAGCATAGTGTTTGTCTTTATTCTGTTGTTATTTAGAAGGCTTTGGGTTGTAAAAATCAGTTGTTACTGTAAAATTGCGACCCAAAACCTTGTCGTTAATGTGTAATCTGTTTTTTCAGGTTTTGTGTTTCGGGGTACATGCCGGAATCGTCATGGGCCCATTTAGAAAACGAAACTGAAAAGGAATGCTCCTATTGGACTTCTGAGGGCTTTTTAGTTTTTGAAGTCCCGGGCTTTGTTTTTTTGTCCGGTATTTTTTCAGGATGACTCACTGCAATGTTCTTTTGTAGCACAATGGAATTTGGAATGGTAATTTGTTCCCCTTCCGAAGTAAGCAGGTGGACAAAAAAGAAGGTGATATCATTGATTTTTCCTTCAATTATAAAATCTTTTTCAAGTACTTTAATGTGATCCCCAATTTTCATAGGGTGATTAAAAAACAGGATAAGTCCAGAAGTAATGTTTGCCAGGATTGACCATTGCGCCACAAAAGCGATCCCCAGTATGGTGAGTACAGACGAAATAAAGATCATGAGCTTTTGTTTTTCGATGCTCCAAATAGCTGTTAGAGCAACGATTCCCATGATGATAATAAACAGGTTCATTATTTTGGTGGTCAACCGACGTCGTTGTAGCGAAAAATGAAACTTCTTGAGCGTCTTGTTAATGGAATGCCTGATTAGAAACCGAATGGCAATAATCAGGATCAAAACAACGATGGTCTCAACAATTTGCAGTCTGTAAGTTTCCATATATCAATACATGTTTCAGGCAAAAATAAAAATATTCTGATGTATTGTATACGAAAAACGACTTTCCTCGAAAAATAATTAAATCAGGATTTTAGATCGTCAAGGGGGAATTTATCCAATCGTGATTTGGAGTGAATAGGGATTGGAGTGATCTTTATTGAACGTTCGTGTATTATGTCGAGAAAGTTTAAGCAGGGAAGTTGTTTTTGATGCGCTAAATAAATTATACGAACCAAGGGGAACATTGCTGCTGTAAAGGCCCTTGATTCGTACAATTCATCTGTAATGCATTAGTTACCAATCATTGGGAATAGCCGCCTGATTTCATCTTCGGAAGGGCGACGTCCATATTCGCAAATTTCGAAAGATTCGGCAATCTTCACTTGTTTTCCTTTTTCTGAACCATACCATTTTACCAGTGATTGACGAAGTTCATCACCAATGGGGGCGCGTCGAAAACCAGCCAACCATTTTACACGTTGCTCGTCAGTGTCAGGAACTTGATCCAGTGTGCCATAAAGCCAGGGAAGCCATTCGAAAAATTGAGATTCGTGGGCGGCCATCGCATAAATCTTTTGGTCGAAAACGTCAGTAATATCCACCGCAATATCCGGTTTGAAAGGCGAGGGCTTTTGAAAGCCATCGTGCGAGTATAAAAAAATCGGGTTTTTCTTTAGAGCTGGAACGTCAGAAACCACGTTGGGAACAACAACCAAAAAAGCGGCATCCTGGACCAGAAGTGCAGCATTACGATGATCAGGGTGATAATCGTAAGGGCGGTGACTGATTACGATATCTGCTTCCCATTCGCGAATGATGCGGATAATTTCGTGGCGGTTTTCCAAGGTAGGCATCAATTCGGCATCGTGGTTGTCAAGTACCTTATAGCTTACGCCAAAACGCTTGCCAGCCTCCTGGGATTCGGCTCGTCTAATGCGGGCAAGGGCACCTCCACCTTTTTCATGATGTCCGGCATCACCATTGGTTAAGGAAACAAAAAGCACCCGATGCCCTAGTTGGGCATATTTCAACGCAGTTCCTCCCGCGTCAATATCGCAATCGTCGGGATGAGCACCAATAACAACAACATTAATTTTTTCTTGAGAATAAGTTGTTAAAACAAACGCAAGAAGAGTAAGGAAAAGGACAGATATCTTTTTCATAAGGTTTTATTAGGATTGGTTTATCGTTTGGGTAAAGCTAATGATCTTTTAGCAAATTTCTTAGCAGGTTTTCTTAATTTTTATTCCGGAAATGAAAGATTAGTTGAATCCTTTTAAATAAAGAAAACCACAACCGTAATCAGGACACTGACTACTTGTTGTGGTTTTTCTTTGACTGTTTGTTAAAACAAACCTTCAACAGAGAGGTAGCGTTCTCCGGTATCGTAGGAGAAAGTCAAAATTTTCGAGCCTTTAGGCAGCTCTTTTATTTTTTTGGCAACGGCAGCTAACGATGCTCCAGACGAAATTCCAACAAACAAACCTTCTTCGCGGGCAGCTCTTTGCGCATATTCAAAGGCTTCATCTTTACTAACCTGAACGGTGCCATCAAGAAGGTTGGTTTTTAGGTTTTCAGGGATGAAACCTGCGCCAATCCCTTGAATTGGATGAGGCCCTGGATTTCCGCCGCTAATCACCGGAGAAGCTTCTGGCTCAACAGCTAGGGTTTGCAAGTTTGGAAAGCTTTTTTTCAATACTTCGCTAACCCCCGAAATATGTCCTCCTGTTCCAACGCCGGTAATCAGGTAGTCAAAGCCTTCAGGAAAATCAGTCAGGATTTCTTGAGCGGTATGTTCGCGGTGAGCAGTGATGTTGGCTTCATTATCAAACTGCGATGGAATCCAAGAATTTGGGTTCTCAGCAGCAATCTCCTGAGCTTTTTCGATGGCTCCTTTCATGCCCTTTTCTTTTGGGGTAAGCACCAACTTGGCTCCATGAGCAGTCAAAATACGACGGCGCTCCAATGACATGGATTCTGGCATCACCAAGATCAGTTTGTATTTTTTTACAGCGGCTACCAAAGCCAAGCCAATTCCGGTGTTTCCTGATGTTGGCTCCACAATCAGGCTGTCTGGTTTTAAAACCCCATCGGCTTCGGCTTTTTCAACCATTTTCAAGGCAATACGGTCTTTGATGCTACCACCTGGGTTGGTTTTTTCCAGTTTTACGTACACTTCGTATCCTTTAGGATACAGGTTGTTGATTCGAACCAGTGGGGAATTCCCGATGGTTTCCAGGATGTTGTTAAATTTCATATCAATTGTTTTTAAAGGGTTATACAAAAAAAGGCCTCCCAAATGATTGGAAGGCCTGCACATATTCTTGTAATATATTTACTTATCTACTCGACATACCTTCCCCGTGTTGTAATCATACAACAGCAGTAACACATATTTAAGAAGGTATTTTTCATTTTTGTTAGATTGCTTTCGCGTTATCTGAAACAATTATAAATAAAAAAATCTAAAATCATACAACTTTATCTGATTTTAATTGCGATAAAAAAGCCATTTAACGATTTCTTTAAAATTAACTTTCTTTCCATACATCAGAATACCAGTTCGGTAGATTTTACCGGCAACCCAAATAGTCCCATAAATCGAAGCGACTAAAATTCCCATGGATAAGAGCAATTCCCACATCGGAAGCCCGTAAGGAACACGAACCATCATGATTACCGGAGAGGTAAATGGGAACATGGAAGCCCAAAATGCCAGCGAACCTTCGGGGTTTTTTACAACTGGAAATAAAATGATGATTGAGAAGATCAGTGGAATGGTAACCGGAAGCATCAGTTGTTGGGCTTCTTCTTCGTGGTCAACGGCGGCACCAACGGCACCCATCAACGAGGAGTACATCAGGAATCCACCGAGGAAATAAAACAAGAAGGAGCCTAGTATTAATGGGATGTTAAGGTTGCCAACGAGTTCAATGGCATTCAAAACAGCATTCTGTTCAATTTGAGGTGCTTGTCCCATCATGCCCTGCGACTGTTGAATCATTTCGGCCTGATCGGGCGTCAGAAAAAACTGGAGCCCTGTTGCAATGAGGAAAATCAGAACAACCCAGAAGACCAGTTGGGTCAGGCCAACCAAGCCAATCCCTACAATTTTCCCAAACATCAGTTGGGTTGGTTTTACTGATGAGATGATCACTTCCACAATTCGGCTTGACTTTTCTTCCATCACGCCGCGCATAACCATCGCACCATAGATAAAGACAAACATGTAGATGATAAAGCCAGCAGCATAACCAACTCCCATTGCCAGCTCGGTTGAACTCTTTACGGCTTCTCCTGTTTGCCCAATTTTAATGGTTTCCAGTTGAATGTTGGTACGTGTGGAAGCCAGCTTTTGCTCAAGATCAGGAATCCCGGATTCCTCAATAACAACAGCCTTCTTATCTTTTTCGATGATGTCTTCCAGCTTGTTTCCAATCATATTTTTAACATCAAAAGTGACTTGCTTGCCGGAAAGCAAGCGTGCTTTGTTGGAAGTTAAAATATCTTCGGGAACGTGCAGAACAGCATAAAACCTGCTGGTACTAATATCTTGTTCGATCACTTGAAACTCAGCTTTGTCAATAAAATTGAAATGAGTGAATTCCGTATCGGTTAATCGACTTTCGAAAAGGTCGGAGGCATCGTAAACACCGATGGTTCGCTGTTCCTCATCGTCTTGCATAGCCAACCAAGCGGGTAAAACGGTAAAGCCGGCAAACAGAAACGGAACCAAAAGGGTCAGGATAATGAATGATTTTTTTCGTACCCGGGTTAAGTACTCTCTTTTTAAGATTAACAGTGACTTGTTCATGGGCTTATTTTTTAGGGTTGGCTTGTTCAACGACTTGAATAAATACTTCATTCATGGATGGAATCACTTCGCGGAATGAACGGATTTCCATTTTTTCGATCAGGTTTTTGATCAGCTCATTGGAAGGCATTTGATGTTCCATTTGAAATTTAACTCGTTGAATACTTCCCTGAAGTTCGTATTCAATCAGCTTAAATCCATTTCGGCTAAAATGATGGGTTACATCGTGCTGAGCCGTGGTTTCTACCTCAAAAATATCGTTTTTGTATTGCTCTTTGATGGTGTCAATGGGACCATCCAATATTTTCTTCGACCGGTTAATCAAGGCAATGTGGTCACAAACCTCTTCAACCGAAGCCATGTTGTGGGTTGAAAAAATGATGGTTGCCCCATTTTCTTTCAACTGAAGAATTTCGTTTTTCAACAGATTGGCGTTGATGGGATCAAAGCCACTGAAGGGTTCGTCAAAAATCAACAATTTCGGTTGGTGAACAACGGTGGTCACAAACTGAATCTTTTGCTGCATTCCTTTAGACAACTCTTCAATTTTTTTATTCCACCAAGGTTGAATCTCAAACTTTTCAAACCAATGCTTTAGCCCTTTTAGCGCATCATGACGACTCATTCCTTTTAATTGGGCCAGGTATAAAGCCTGCTCGCCAACCTTCATTTTTTTGTACAGGCCGCGTTCTTCGGGGAGGTAACCAATTTGATGAATATCCTCTGGTTTCAAGCGTCTGCCAAATAACTGAATCTCGCCTTGGTCGGGGGCTGTTATTTGGTTAATAATTCGGATCAGTGTTGTTTTTCCGGCTCCATTTGGCCCGAGTAGTCCAAAAATGCTTTGCTCTTTAACAGCAAGACTAACCTCGTCCAAGGCCCGATGTCCGGCGTAATCCTTGACAACATTGGTCGCTTTGATAAGTTCCATGAATTGAGTTTTTGATTTTTGAAATTAGGAGTTGCACTGGTGAATGCAATTTTTATGATTCATAACGCCTACGAAATTAAAAAAAATGAGAGTTTATCGGGGATTTTTTCGGTGAACCATCGATTTTTAACTGTCAAAGTGTGTTGAAGGTTATACGATTTAAAAATCAAACTCAGCGATTCAATTGAATAGCCAAGGACATCATGATTTATTCGATATCGGTTCGGTCGCTGATTCGTGGGAGTTTGGAAGATCTTGGAATCAGTCTACAAACAACTTAGTTGACTCTGGTGACGCCGCCCGAAACAACAAATTTCATCGCTTCGGAAGGCGGCATATCGAGCGGTTGAACAGCGTTGGAGTCCACCATAAACAGTTCGCCCGAGAAGTTATAGGAATGTGGAAAGTAAACCGCAACGAGCCCTTCCATTCCAATCTCTGTCATGCTTTTTTGCGTGATGAAGCCAATCTTCCACAAGTTATTTTCCTTGTTGATTTTGACCAGAACCGGCTGATTGAATTTTTTCTCTTTCCCGACAAAAGCGGAGAAGAGATCAACCAACGAACTGTATACCACTTTTAACAGCGGGGCTTTTTTCAGTAAACGCTCACCAAGCGCTTTAATTGGGCTTGCTACAATAAATTGTCCGATAAACCCCAGAACAGTTAAAAGCAGGAAAATAATGACCAAGCCTAGTCCCGGAATGTTGTAGCCAAACCAATCATCGAGCTGATTGCGCAAAAGCCCATCAATAAAGTCAAAAATCAAGAAGACAATGTAAGCCGTGATGGCAATGGGAGCAACAAGCACCAGGCCTTGCATGAAATAGGTCAATAATCGTTTCATCGTATAAATTTTTGATCTAAATAGCGATTGCTGTTCGCTGCTTTTAGGCAGGAAAGGTACAAAAAAGTCTTTATTTCAATGGATTCGTTTTGTTCGATTTAGAGAGGGGAAAAGTAGTGATTATTGTGTTTGTCTTGAGACTTATGTGAATCTTAGTGTTCTGATCTGTAGTCGATTTTGTGCCGTATGAATTTTAGTGTGGAAGAAATATCAGGCGTTTGTATTATTCTTTGTAGCCTTTTCCCATATAGTGTTTGAACGTGCAAAATAATTATCTTCGTAAGGTGAAAAAAATAAAGGAAATACTGGCTCAAACGGAATTCTCAAAAGCGGATTTAGTTTGTCTGTTGCAGGCAGAAAGGGAGGAGCGTCAGTTACTTTTTGAAGCGGCACAGGCTCGCAAGGTAGCAACGGTTGGGAAAAAGGTTTTCTTTCGCGGCTTGGTCGAGTTCTCCAATATTTGTGCGAAGGATTGCCTGTATTGCGGTATTCGAAAGAGCAATGAGAAGGTGCTGCGTTATGAAGCTACCGATGATGAAATTCTGGGAGCTTGCCGTTTTGCCTGGGAAAATCGTTTTGGCTCAGTGGTTCTTCAGTCGGGAGAGCTCTCGTCGCCAGCTTTTGTGAAGCGGGTTGACCGCTTGCTGCAAGCCATCAAGAAAATGTCGAATAAGGAGTTGGGCATTACGCTTTCCTGTGGCGAACAAACCAAAGAAACATACCAACGTTGGTTCGAAAGTGGGGCACATCGTTATTTGTTGCGCATTGAAAGTTCGACTCCAGACCTGTATCATAAAATTCATCCCCAAAATGACCTGCATGCCTATGAAAAGCGGCAGGATTGCTTGAAGTTATTGAAAGAGTGTGGCTACCAAGTGGGAACAGGAGTGATGATTGGACTGCCATTTCAAACCGATGAAGATTTGGCAGAAGATTTATTGTTTTTGAAAAAGCTGGATGTGGATATGGTGGGGATGGGCCCCTATATTGAGCACGAAGATACTCCCTTATACGCCTATCGGTCTCAGCTAAAAACGAAGCAAGAACGTTTTGATTTGGCCTTGAAGATGGTGGCCAGCCTGCGATTGCTCATGCCAGACATAAATATTGCAGCGGCAACGGCTTTGCAAGCCATTGATCCTGTTGGGCGGGAAAAAGCTCTGAAGATTGGTGCCAACGTGATTATGCCGAATTTAACGCCTTGTGATTTCCGGAAAGAGTATCAATTGTATGAGGACAAGCCTTGTTTGGATGAAGATGCTGCCTTGTGTCGCAATTGCCTGGAAGCACGTATTGAACTGGCCGGAAGTGAGATTGGCTATGGCGAATGGGGCGACTCCAAGCATTTCTATCGTCGGCAAGAAGTCACAAAGTAAGTTTCTTGAAGTTCCTCTGGTTATTCGTTGTTTTAAAACAGACGTCCGGGGATGGAACGGAATTCCATTTCATGGCGGAGTAGCCATTTCTTGCGCCACAATCCTCCGGCATAACCAACCAATTTGTTGTTAGCGCCTACAACCCGGTGGCAGGGAATAACAATTGGAAGTGGATTTTTGGAATTGGCTCCACCAACAGCCCGAACCAGGTTTTTATCGCCCAGGCTAATGGCCAGTTCCGAATAGCTTGTTTGGGTTCCGTAATCAATTTGTTTGAGCTGCTTCCAAACCTTTTGTTGAAAGTCGGTGCCATGCGGGCGAAGCGGTAGCTGAAACTGCTGCAACCTTCCGGCAAAATAATCATCGAACTGCTCTTCAATTTGTTCTTTTAAAACCGGATCAAAATGTTCGGTATTCGTTTCATGTTCAACAAAGTGAATCTGGTTGATATAACCTTCAGAGCAATCGAACTGAAGCAAGCCGATAGGAGAGATGTAGGTAAATGATTCCATCAGAGCAATTCGTGTTTTTTGTGTTAACATTCCGTTAACGTAAAATTAACAGTTAAGGTTCAGGAAAAACGGTTAAATTCTGATTAATCTTCGATTGCTCCATAGATAATTGCGGTGAGCCGATCATAGAAATTCCCATGGCGGAAAGGCCTTACCTGAGTCATTCCTACAAAAAGTAAATCTTCCTTTGGATCAATAAAAAACTGGGTGCTAAAGTAGCCACCCCAATAATAGGTTCCAGGCGAATGGGCATCCAGTCCGGCAGCTTCTTCTGTCAATAAGCCAAAACCGAGGCTCATGGTTTTTCCGGGTGTTGTACTGTAGCCTTTTTTCTCCTGATTTAAGCCAGCCAGTTGATCAGAGGTCATCAGCTCAATGGTTTTGCGTCCCAAAATTCGCTGTCCATTCAGGCTTCCACCATTCAGCAGCGCTTGCAAAAACCGGGCATAGTCCATAGCCGACGACGTTAATCCGCCGCCACCAGCAAAATGCCTGTTGTTCCGATGCTTGGGGTAATCAATGGTGTAAACCACGGGATCGGTTTGCAGCATAACGGTGCCCGAGTCTGTTTGAGAATAAATTGGAACGAGTCGTTGTTGCTTCTCCTTTGGAAGGTAAAAGTAGGTGTCCTTCATGTTTAGGGGAGCAAAAATGTGCTCGTTAAAATAATTTTCCAGCGTTTGCCCACTTGCCACTTCAACAACCCGGCCCAGCACATCCATATTCAGCCCATAGTTATAACGGCTGCCGGGCTGAAAGAGCAAAGGTGCCTTGGCCAGCGTATTGATAAACTGTTCGGTGGTCCAGTTGGGATGGGAAAGCCCCACGGCATGAAGCTCCAACTTTTCATAGATCGCCCGAATGGGACCCGTCATAAAGTCGCCGTAAACAATCCCGGATGTGTGGGTGAGCAGATGCCGAATGGTGATGGCACGCTCAGCAGGAATAGTGGTAAACGTTGAATCCTGGGGATTGAATGAATCCAAAACACCGGTTGATGCATAAGCCGGAAGGTAATCCGAGAGTGGATCATCCAAGCGCAATAAGCCTTTTTCGTATAGCTGCATAATAGCCACGGTGGTGACCGCTTTGGTCATCGATGCGATGCGAAACAGGTCGTCTTTTTGATAGGCTTCCCAAAAGTTGAGCGAGTGATATCCAAAGCTTTTATGATAGGCTATTTTTCCGTGCCGGGCTACTAAAAATACGCCTCCCGGAAGTCGTTGATCAGTCATATAACGGCTAACCAAGCTGTCAATCTGCGATAGATGCTGTTCATCAAATCCCGCTTCTTGAGGCGTTGATTCCTGAAATTTGCTAGTTGGAACCTCTTGACAAGAGGCCAGTAGCAGAATGAATAACAGGGGTAAGTAGTTTGTTGAGGTATACATGTAAAAAGAGTTAATAGCGATGTTCAATATACAAAACATCATGGAGCCAGTAAAATAACAGTAGCATTTTTCTGTTTGACTGTTGTTTCGCGAAGGTGGATTTGCTTGAATGGATAACTACTATCCTTTGTTTTAACTATTACGCTAACAAGATCGTGATAGCCTTTTTCAACAAATATTTTAGGGGCAGCGGATGGTTTTTTATATTCGTTGATTAATCACTACTTAATTAAAACTGATGAATATTAAATCGAAACACTACTTACTACCGTTTTTTTTATTGCTGTTAGTTGCTCAAGTATCCTTTGGATTGGAGCGTTCCACTAATACAGAGCAGGCAAATTCTACAGCACAGCTTGAGGCTGAGTCCATTTTTCGAACCAAGCCTTTCTTGCAAAATCCCATTGGCGGAGGAATAACAATATCGTGGTTCACCAAGGTGCCAACGCATGGCTGGGTGGAATTTGGAACGGATGAAAACTTGGGGACGAAAGCTGAAACCCGGATTGCCGGGCAGGTGGTTGCCAATGTAAAACAGCATCAGGTTCGGCTCGACGGACTTCAGCCGGGGCAATCTTATTATTACCGGGTTTGTTCGAGGGAAGTCTTGGTTTATGGAGCGTATAAAAAGGAGTTTGGCGAAGTGGCATACAGCGATGTCTATGAGTTTACGCTGCCCGACACAAAAAGCGCTGATTTCACCGCAATCATTTTTAACGATTTGCACCAGAAGCGGGAAACCCTGCAGCAATTAATGACTCAGCTAGAGGGGGTGAACTATGATTTTGTTATCTACAATGGCGATTGCATTGACGACCCAAGCAGCGAAGACCAGGCGCTTAGCTTTTTGAGCTATTCGAATGAGCAGGTGAAAGCCGAAGAGAAGCCGGTGTTTTACATCCGCGGAAATCATGAGATAAGAGGAGCCTATTCGGTTGAGCTGAACCAGCTTTTTGATTATGTAGGCGGAAAAACTTATGGTGCCTTTAATTGGGGCAATACCCGTTTTGTCTTGCTGGATTGTGGAGAGGATAAGCCTGATTCGCATCCGGTTTATTATGGCTTGAACAGTTTTGAGCAATTGCGAAACGACCAGCTGGATTTTCTCCGCGATGAAACCAAAAGCAAGGCTTTCAAAAAAGCAGCTAAGCGGGTGTTGATTCACCACATTCCCTTGTATGGCATGGATGAAAAATATTACCTTCCCTGTGCTGATCTGTGGGGCGAAACCTTAAACAAAGGCCGGGTTGCCGTTGCCATTAACGGGCACACCCACAGCTATGCCTACCACGAAGCAGGAAGTCTGGGCAATAATTACCCCGTGGTGATTGGAGGGGGCTATAGTGCCAACAATGCCACCGTGATGATTCTGGAAAAAGTCGATCAATCCTTACACCTAAAAGCGATTGGTTACGACGGAACTGTATTGGGCGATTATCATTTTTAAGAGGCGAGCGGATCCAGATTTATCCGGAGACAAGTACGTCTTGCACGAGAGCAGGGACGAATTTTCAAATTTGCTATTTAAGTTGTATTATTGCAGGCTATTAATCGCACAGCGCAAAAAGAAATAATGAATTTATCATTTTCCATCATCAACATGACAACGATGTGTTGCTGTATGTTTTTCAAACATGTGGAGGGTGATGCTGTGCTTCTATAATTCTAGAATACTTAAATATAAGAATAGGTTTCAGCCCTTCACAGTTTTGTGAAGGGCTTTTTTTTTACTATAAATTCAAAAATAATGGCAGATTTAAATTTTAAAATTGAAGGTGAAGCTCAAACAGGAGCGAGATTTGTTGCCGGTGCACGGCAGTTTTCGATTGTAATTGATGAACCCCCGGCGCTTGGAGGAGATGACCTTGGAGCAAACCCCGTTGAATACCTCCTGGCCAGCTATGCAGGATGTATCAATGTTGTTGCCCATCTTGCAGCCAAAGAATTGGGAATTCATGTTGAGAAATTGGGAATTGAGGTAAGTGGTAACCTGAATCCGGAACGTTTGTTGGGGCAAGCAGATGCCGAGCGGGCAGGATTTAAACAAATTGATGTCAAATTTTCGCCCATTACGGATGCCGATCCCGAACAAGTAAGCCAATGGATTGAGCGAATCAAAGATCGTTGTCCAATTAATGATAACCTCGCCAATATTACTCCTTTGACCTTTAGTTTGGTTTCAGAGGAAGTAAGTGTTTAAATACTTGCCATGAAGCGGTCTAAAAAGTCCCTTGAGTACGAAAAACCGTCATTGCGAGTGAAACGAAGCAATCTGTTATTCAAAAGATTGCTTCAGTCGTTCCTCCTTCGCAATGACGAAGAATGATACTTTTCAGACCGCTTCATGCTTGTTTGCTGTTTGCCTCCCTGTAGCTTGCTGCAGGCCCAGGTAACAAGCCAGGCGATCGGCGCAAGCTCCTTGTTTTTTATTCGCTTTAATCATCCACGAATAATTTAGTTGGAACAATCCACCACATCCGGCTTGGTTAAAAAGAGCTCTTAATTGCTGATGATCTTTAATATCGGATGTAATAAACGTGTTGAGACGATCAATCCCCAAATAAGCTTTATCAAGTTTGGCTAAACCAGCTAGTTTCTGAAGTTTTTTCCCTTCGGGTGTTCCGTTGTTGGTTACAAAAAGGAAGGTACGAACCACTAGTTTATCACCAATGATATCGGCTTGCAGGTATCCCAGGCGTATGTTGCCCTCATTCATTGGGAACAGCAAGCTGTTGGGTTTACCTGCCGGGAGAGGTGCTTGTAAAAGAGACGTGATAATATACAAATAGCTTAAATGAACGAAAGTTTTTCCGAGCCGTTCTTCCATACGCACGATGACATGCTTTTGAATAAACACTTTTAATGGAAGCTTTTGCATCATTCCTTGCAGCCCCAGTTGTTCGGGAGTGAGTGTAAAAGGGATAAATGCTTGCTTCGCATTTAGACATACCCGGAAAATGGTGCGCCGGTGCCCGTCAATTTCCAGCAATTCTGTTTCGGTCTTTTTCTGCTCTACAATATAATTATTGAAGAAAGGAGATAGGTCGAAGGGGGGACGATTCTCTTTTAGCTTTTCCTTAGCAAAACGAATTGTACTGCTTGTGAAGTCAGAAAATAGCCAGCTAAGTAACTCTAAGCGGCGTTCAACCATACAAAGCATTTTTAAACGTTGCTCATTGAATTCGTCTTTCTCGAAAATTGGAAAACAGGCATGAAACCTCTCTCCAATATCGGGTTCTTCGTTTACCACATTATCCCAAAAAAGAAACAGGGTCTCGGCATAAATCGAAAAATCGTATAGGTTTATTCGTATCTGTTGACTGTTTAACTCGACCCAAGTGTGCTGTAGTAATTGGGTTAAGTTGTCATTCAGCATCTGCAAGGCTGCTTTTGATGCCCGCTTACCTTCGGCTGGGTTAATAACCTTAAAAGGGCGAATGCGGGTGCAATAAATCATCAGACGTCTTTTTTTGTCAAGCAAATCAAAGGCTGAATCATCCCCCAAGATAGCCATGGTATGTTTCAGCTTTTTAAAAAACTCGTTTTGGCGGTGGCGTAGCTCGTGCTTATTCTGAATACCCTTTTTTTTCTTTTTACGTTTCATAAGCAGTGGTTGAAGGTTGATTAAATAAAGCAGCCAGTCCTCTTTTTGTTTTAACAAAAAAGATATTAAAAAATATTATTGAATGCAATACATGTGATGTTTCATGCTCAACGGATGACTCACAGGCACCCGTTGAGTGGCTGCCTTTATTGTTCCCTTTTTTTGAGAACGCCTTGTGTTGATGGTTTAAAGGCTTGCTAAGCCACAGGCAGGATTATTCAATCATCGCAACAACTCTTGCCGGGGCAGCGGAAGCACCAACTATTTTCAAGGGAAAAACAGCCAGTTTAAATCCTTGGTAAGGAAGTTGATCCAAGTTAACCAGTTGCTCCATGTGGCAATATTCTTTGTTGGCACCCACCAAATGAGCTTCCCAAAAAAAGTTTGGATCGTTGGTTTCTTTGGCTTTTTGAATCATGTAAGGCAAGGGTAAATCCCAGCCCCATGCGTCAATGCCCATCACTTTTATGCCTTGGTCGATAAGCCACTCGGTAGCTTGGGCACTCATGCCTGTTCCGGTTTTATGGAAATCTTTGGTTCCGTTCAGCTTGTCTCTTCCGGTTTTAATAAGAACAATCATTCCCGCTTTTAACTGCAGGTCATTGGTTTCCAGAAAAGCTTGAATGTCTTCCACCGTAATTGGATCAAAGTCGGCTTTGTGCTTCATGTCAATCACAAGGCCATCGCCATAGCACCATTCCAGAGGAATCTCGTCAATGGTTTTGGCTTTCTCTCCTTTAACAGTCGGGGAGTAATGCCAGGGGGCATCGATATGAGTGGTCGAATGAACGCCCATTTTTTGAATGGTATCGTCAGCCCAACCGATAAACCCTTTGGGAAATAGTCGCAAAGGAAGTCCCAACATTCGAAGCAACCACTTGGCTTTTTGATGTGGCTTATGCTTTATTTTTACTTTCATAAACCACGGATCAGACTCGTTGTACTGAATCGGCTTGGATAAATCAATAATTTTCATGTTTAGGGGGTATTTGGGAGGGAATGGTTCTGCTATATGAAGTGTCGGTTTGTATGTAGTATATTCGCCTCCTTGTTTTTACCTCATTTCGCACGGGAGCTTAATTTCTTAATCTCGGCAAAGATTGGGCTATTTTATGATGGCTTGTCGTACTTTTTTATTCAATTTGCATTGTATCCAAATTTTCGACTCAATAAAGTTTCTTTCCACCAACTTTCTCTTTCAGTTATTGTTTTGTCGTCTGTCGTTGATTTAAATATGTCTAAAATGGAATATCTAAAATTGTTTTTTATATGCTCAAATTCTAATTTCTTAAGCTCTTTATTACCTCCATTTCCTGTTATTGCATATGATTTCCATCGATTTAATATCATTTCATCTCCATAAGCAGAACCCACGTACATTTTTCCATTTGAGGTGTCTGTTATTAAGTAAACCCCTTTTTGATTTCTTAACGCTGTTTTCCAAGTGTCTTTTGTAATAACTCTTGAAAGTTCACTCCAAGAAATATTCACTTTGTCATAACCAGGGAAAATGTCATTATCAAAAACATCTGGTAGAATTTGTGCAATTTCACAATCATCAATTACTGACTCTGCTTTACGTACCATATTTTGAGATTTGTTCTTGAATCTAACAATTATTCTTCCAAAATATTTTTCGTATTCTGTTAATGTCTCATATTCGTAACCAACTGCCTCTTGGATGTTCAAGTCTTTGGTGATTTTCCCGATGTGAATTAATAACCAAAGGTTTTCATTGCTTCTTATGCGAATAAATCCAACTGTAATTTGTCCGTCTTTGTATGATTTTTTTTTTGCGTAATTCCAATAATGTCCACATAGAATAGTGTCCATTTCGTTATTTTTAAACATTTCAATTGGATTCCAATTTCCGCCAAACATTATATTGAATCTAATTTTTACGTTGCTCAGATTATCTAATTTTAGGATATCGTTTTGTAGCCTTACCTCTTTTGTAGCCTTACCTCTTTTCAGACAGCTCTAAATTAGACATTTCTTTTAAATGTTTATCTGGTTTTGTATTAGGGTATC
>NZ_FONW01000019.1 GCF_900113005.1 Sunxiuqinia elliptica | reverse complement strand
CAGAACTTTTTTCCTAAAATATCTTTAAGCATCTGGTGATCCAGGCTTAGATCGGCATACATCCGCTTTAACCGGCGGTTCTCTTCCTCCAGCTCTTTTAAACGCTTGACCTGGCTGCCATCCATCCCGGAATACTTCTTCTTCCAATTGTAGAAAGTTGCCCGGGAGACACCGTATTCCCGGCAAATACTTTGCACATCACGGCCTGATTCATACTCTTTGACCATCTTCAGAATCTGGCCTTCACTAAATGTCGATCGTTTCATAATTACAGCTTAAAATTAATAATTTGTCTAATTTTAAACTGTCCGATTTTTAGGGAAGCTTACATTTTTAGGGAAGCTTACAATCTGGTTCTGTGAAGAAAGAGTCATATAGTTCATGTTCAAAATTTTTTGTAAAAATCATTTTGGGAGCTACTGCAGCTTCATCTGTTCTTGTAAAATAATGGATATGAAGGAATATGTCATTTTTATTAGTTCTTAAATTCACCGATATTAAATCATATCCTTTCCAGAAATTAATCTTTGATGCTAAGGAGGGAAATGTGTAATACAAATATGAATTGAACAAACTAGGTAATAACTTGTAAATAATCTTCACTTTTGAATAAACAGAATCGATATAATTCTCATTGTCTTTTGTTTTTAAAGGATAGAAATTAGTTATTTCCTTTATGTCATTATTCAACAAATACTTAATACATTGAAATAAGGTGCTTAAATTCGATTTATTCTCAGAATAAGTTTGTAATGTTCTGTTCTCAATCCGAGAACTGTAATTACTTTCAATATAATCTCTTAATTTTAAAAGATTTATGGAGCCTTGGTAATTTATCCTCCAACTTCTATACTTTTCTTTTAGAGCATCAAATATGTATTCGGTACAAATCTCAGGAGTTAAGAATAAAAACTTTTTGTGTTCTATTAAGTCCTTAATTTTCTCATTAATGTGATTCATGACAATATCTGAAGAACCATCGATTATCGAATTTTGATTGTTATTTATTGATGCAATTATAAAGGGGTCTTCGTTTAAGTAATCGATGTCTGCAAATGTTCTAAGTTTTACTTTTTTAATTATGAAATCATTCGTACCATAAAAGATTGGATACAAGACATAGCTCAAACTAGTTTTTGAATAATTACCAATTGCTATTCCCATTTTCCACATTTCCTGATAGTAGAACCGTTTAATAAAATTATAATCGTTGTCAAGTTGATGATTAAATCGGTCAATAAACTTTTGGATTTGAATTACTTCCGTCTTGTCAATATTAGAAAAACTAATATTTCTGAAAAACTTGCTAATCCGTTTTTTGTTTTTAATTGATTCCTCAATACTGCAATTTTCAAAGAAAATGCCATTGTTCTTAACGGTGTAAAATGAGTGCCATTTCTTTAGACATGAATTAAAATTCTTTGCATTAACATATTCGTCTTCATCAAACTTGATTGTTATTTTCTTCTGATTCGGTTTGAGAATGAGACTACGGATAAAAGAGCTAGACAAATACTTCCAATAGGATTTCTCATTAATAGAATCAACTACAAATAGTATTACACAAGCCAATCTGTTTTTACGAGCATAATTAATGAGCTTAATATCGCACAAATAGGTTGGTTTGTTTCGTGATGACTTTGAGTTATAAGTTTTAATCTGAGCCTCAAGCCTGCCATCAAATCGGGAATTATTTAATATCTCAAAATTTCCATCGATATCAGGTTTTTTATCATCAATTTCAAAATTTGCCTTAACGTTTTCCCTACAAAAAAGCATGTCAAGCCATTTTACACTTCCTGCCTCTTTTAAACTATTAGATGTTTGATAAATAGCTAATCTATTTTCTGGAATTTTAGTCGGCATATTTAAGTTAAATGATTCATTACTTTACAAATGCACTTGATTCTTTTTTAACATGACGCAGAACTAGTAAGCATCAACTATGGTTGTTATACCTCTAAATTCATGGAGATAACAACACCTATTGTATCGAGTAATTAAAATGTGATCTAAAGGGTTTTTAAATTTTTTCGATATCGTTTTTAGTTATAGGAGTAAATTGATCAAGGCCTGCTAGCTCTTGTTGTCCTTTGGCACTCCGAATATATAAAATATGTTTATCAATAAGAATAGCTTGATACACAAATTAAATCCTACGTTTCTTCTATGCCCGGAGAGAGGCTTGGTTCAAGAATTGCTTGGTGTTTGAGCTTTTTTGAAGTTCGGGTAAGTTTTTCCTTTTAAGTTCTGTTAAGCTATTTTAGGAAAGGTCACAGTTTTAAGGAGGTTTTGTTGTTTTAGGAGCTGCCGGACTTCATTTAGAGGCTCGGCGAGTTGATTTAGCGCCTCCGGACTGACTTCTTGGCAGTCGCAGAGTTCGTCTGGCTCTAGCGGACTGACTTCTTGACGGTTGTCGAGTTCGTCAAGCTTCTCGCCGGGTTCGTTTAACACATCGGCGAGTTCGTTTGGCGCTTGGCCATCATCTTCCGGCGAGTTGCTGACATCGTCTGGCCACTTGGCTTCATCCTCTGGCTGGTTGGCGCGTTCGTCTGATCAAACCTTTTCTAAAGTTTCAAACTTTGGAAAAGGAGAAGCCTTTCTGAAAAAACAAGCGTGGAGGAAATTCTATAATAAATAGGGAAAACTGCTCGGCACATATTTGCTCTATCGCTTGACGATTCTTGGCAGTTGTGCCGATCATTGTTATTGCATGACAATCCCCAGAGCGTTGCTCTGAGCTGATGCTATAGCCCCGTTGGGGCGGCGATTGGAATTATTCGTTGGCGTTTGGATTTCCTTCCCTTTCTCAAGGGAAGTTGGTTCCGATGATCGAAACCGGAAGGGTTAAGAACAAATCGAATTTCACGTTCATCTGAAGAGTATGGCAACCACCTCGTCACCGATAAATCGGTGCCACTCCTCCTCGGGAAGGAGGAGAAATGGGTGAGTGGTTGAGAAATTGGTTTTGAAACAAGTGATGGGACAGATCCTGAAACAAGTTCAGGAAGATGCCTTTCTTTTGTTATTGGGCGTTAGAAAATGATATCCTGATTTCACCGTAGGTGAAAAAGCGGGTAGGCCGGAAAATTTGGCCCGGGCCAGCGATGGCCTTGTAGGGTGAAGGATTAAATTTTCAGGATTTTTCTTTGTTTCTGTTTCTTTTCATCGGAAAAGAAATGAAAAGCGTTATCTGAGTCAAGCCTGACGATTAAGAAAATAACTTGGTATCAGATTAAAAGAGACGTGGAGTAAATTCGATAATAAATTGGGAAAATTGCTCGGCACATGCTTGCTCTAGAGCTTGACGATTCTTGGCAGTTGTGCCGAGAATTATTATTGCATGTCAATCCCCAGAGCGTTGCTCTGAGCTGATGCTATAGCCCCGTTGGGGCGGCGATTGGAATTATTCGTTGGCGTTTGGGTTTCCTTCCCTTTCTCAAGGGAAGGTGGTTCCGATCATCGGAACCGGAAGGGTTAAGAAGGAATCGAATTTCACGTTCATATAAAGAATATCGCAACCACCTCGACACCGATAAATCGGTGCCACTCCTCCTTGGGAAGGAGGAGAAATGGGCGAGTGGTTGAGAATGGTTTTGAAGCAAGCGATGGGACAGATCCTGAAACAAGTTCAGGAAGACGCTAAACTCAAAGAAGGCACGAAGCCAAATTCTAATTATCGGTAAAAGGAGTGGCCTACGAGGGTTTTGAACCAGAAAACAAGGGAAGGAATTTGAGTAGGCACTCGCTAAGAAAAACCTGTTTGACGACCAACGGGAGGAGTTGGTTTTCGGGGAGTGACTGAGCCGTAGTTTTCCTTCAAAAGCATCGTCAGCCTTGATTTTTTCGTTCTTTTGGATTAAGCCAAAAGGACAAGTTGGTTTAATGCGAGCGGAAGAGTTAAGAACAAATCAAGCCTTACGCTGATAAAGAAAAGCGAACCACCTCGACATCGATAAATCGGTGGCACTCCTCCTCGGGAAGGAGGAGAAATGGGCGAGTGGTTGAGAAATTGGTTTTGAAAGAACGATGGGAAAGATTCGGAAAGACGCGTGATCGGGGATGAAAATGTTAGAGGCTGCCCGAACAGGAAATTGGACAGCCTCTGGTAGGTTTAGAACCGGTTTCGCCCGGTGTATTTGGTATGCAGTAAATGGTGCGATTTTTCGCCGAGTGGTTGCCCCAGAAAGTCTTGGTAGATTTTGAGGACTTCCGGGTTTTCGTGCGATTTGCGAAGTGGCATACCACCATCTTCAGCATAAATGGCTTCGGCCCGCTTCTGTCTGATTTCCGGGTTAGTTGGAATAGGTTGTCCGCCACCTCCGAGGCATCCTCCCGGGCAAGCCATAATCTCAATGAAATGGTAGTCGCTGGTTCCTTCCTTCACAGCATCCATCACCTTCTTGGCATTGACCAGCCCATGTGCAACGGCACATTTCAATTCAATGCCATCCAAAAAGGCCCATTCGTCCAGTGGCTTTTCAATCAGCACACTGGCTTCTTTAACCCCTTCCATTCCTCGCACAGGAGTGATGTCCAGGTTTTCAAACGGCACCTCGCGTCCGGTGACCAATTCGTAAGCGGTTCGCAAGGCAGCTTCCATGACCCCTCCGGTTGCTCCAAACAAAACGGCAGCTCCGGTTGATTCTCCCATCAGGCGGTCGAACTTGGCATCGGGCAACTTCTTGAAATCAATACCTGCCTGTTTAATCATGATGGCCAGCTCGCGGGTGGTCAATACATAATCAACATCGCGGAAGCCACTGTCATGCATTTCTGGTCGGTCGGCTTCAAACTTTTTGGCGGTACAAGGCATAATGGACACCGAGATGATTTTGTCGGGATCGATTTTGCGGGCTTTGGCATAATAGGTTTTGGCCAGCGCACCAAACATTTGCTGGGGCGACTTGCAGCTCGACAGGTTATCGAGCAATTCGGGGTACATGTGTTCGATGTATTTAATCCAGCCCGGTGAGCAGGAGGTTGCCATAGGAAGTTTTACGCTTTGATCTTCTTCAGCCAGGGCTTTCTTTAAGCGATGCAGCAATTCGGTCCCTTCTTCAATGATGGTCAGGTCAGCAGTAAAATCGGTATCCAGAACTGAGTTAAATCCCAATCGTTTCAGAGAAGAAACCATCCGGCCGGTAACACGTTCGCCAGCTTCCAGCCCGAGCTCTTCGCCTAGCCCAACACGCACGGCCGGAGCTGTTTGCACCACCACATGCTTGTCCGGATCAGCAATGGCATCCCACACTTCTTCGATGTAGTTGCGTTCAACCAAGGCTCCGGTAGGGCAGTGGTTAACACATTGTCCGCAGTTGGTGCACACCACATCATTCATGGCTTTTTCAAAGAAGGTGGCAATCTTCATTTCGTCGCCTTTGTAAGCTACCGTCAGAGCGTTAACGCCTTGCAGTTCGGCACAGGTGCGCACACAGCGTTGGCAACGAATGCATTTGCTGTCGTCTTTGATAATGGAAGGCGAAAATTGGTCAATGGTATAGTTTTTCAATGGTGCCAGGCGCAAAAAGTCCTGGGTCATAATTTTGTATTCCGAAGCCAGTTCCTGTAGTTCGCAGTTGCCGTTTTTATAGCACTTGGTGCAGTCGGCATTGTGTTCGGACAGCAATAGCTCGATGATGTGTTTGCGTGAATTACGAACCTTTAGGCTGTTGGTTAAAATTTCCATTTCTTCTTCGCAGGGAGTTGCACAAGCTGCTGCCAGCCGCTTTTGCCCGGTGACTTCAACCACACATACCCTGCAATTACCGGCAATACACAGATCTTTGTGGTAGCAAAGCGTTGGAATGATCATACCAGCTTCATTGGCAGCCTCGAGTATGGTTTTGCCTGGTTCAACTTCGAGCTGAATTCCGTTGATGGTGACACTTATTTTAGTACTCATTGTTTGGTGCTTTTTGAATTAGTAAATCATTTCTTCGCGGAAGTTCTCAACAATCGAACTAAATGAGTTGGCTACGGATTGCCCCAGCCCACATTTTGCCGTTAGCTGCATGGTTTCAGTTAGCTTGAGCAACTTGTCGAGGTACTGGGCTGGCTTTTCTCCGCGTTTCACTGCTTTAATGCCGCTGTGCAGTTGCTGGCAGCCCACCCGGCAAGGAGTGCATTGTCCGCAACTTTCTTCACGGAAAAATTCCAGGTAGTTGTCCAGCACATTGTACATGGATCGTGAGCTATTGTAAAGCATCATGGAACCTCCGGTAGGCAAGGAAATTCCGGTGAGCTTTCCGCGATAGCCAATGGTGGTTTTTTCAAATCGTTTGCGGGGAACCAAAAATCCGGATGCTCCACCAACCTGAACGGCTTTGGTGTCGCCATCGCCAAATTCGTTCACAAAATCCTGAAGGCTCATGCCGAGTTCCAGTTCGTAGATGCCGGGTTTAGGTGTGTCGCCCGAAACGGAAAACAGCTTGGACCCGCGGGAATACTGCACTCCCAGGTCATAAAACTTTTTAGCTCCGTATTTGAAAATGGTAAAGGTGTGGGCTAGGGTTTCAACATTGTTAACAACGGTTGGTTGACTCATGTAGCCACTGGAAGTCGGGTAGGGTGGCTTATTCCGAGGCTCGCCGCGTTTTCCTTCCATCGATTCGAATAGAGCCGTTTCTTCTCCGCAAATGTAAGCTCCGCTGCCCAGAAAAATTTTGATGGAAAACTCGTGTCCGGTTTGTTGGCAGTAGTATTCAAACTCGTTGATGGCTTTTTGCAATTCGGGAACCAGGAATTTATATTCACCACGTAAGTAGATGTAGCCTTGTTGGCTTCCAATAACATGCCCGCAAACAGCCATGGCTGTAAGTACTTTGTAGGGGACTTTCGAAAGAATTTCCCGGTCTTTGAAGGTGCCCGGCTCACCTTCGTCGGCATTGCAAATCACAAACTTTTGCTCCGACGAATCTTCGGCTGTTAGTTTCCACTTTAGGCCAGTGGGGAAACCTGCGCCGCCACGTCCTTTTAGTTCCGAGCTCATCAATTCATTAATGAGTTCTTGCGGAGCTCTTTTCAAGGTTTTATCGAGAATTTTTTCCCAATCATTATCATTCTTGAAAATGAAATCGGCTCGTTTTAATTGATATGTTGCTGCAACCATGGTTCGTTATTTTTTGAGGTATTGACTTAAAATATCACGAACCAACTCGGGGGTCAGCTCGGTATAAACATCGTCGTTAATCAGCATGGCTGGTGCCTTGTGACACCAACCCAGGCAGTTGGTTTGCAGTAGCGAGAATTTACCATCGGGCGTTGTTTCGCCAATGCCGATTTTCAGCATGTCTTCGATGGCCAGCAGAATTTGGTTTTTCCCTTTCATCGAGCAGGTGATGGTTTTGCATACCCGAATAATGAACGTGCCCATCTTTTTGTGTTCGAGAAAGGAGTAAAAAGTGGCGGTTCCGTAAACATCGGCAGCCGGAAGATCTAACTCCCGGGCAATTTCAATCATGGAATACTCTGAAAGGAATTTTTCCTGTTCAACAACTCCTTGGAGAATCGGTAGCAAATTCGCGCGCGATCGTCCATGTTCATTGGCCAGGTCTTTAATCAGGTCCTGTACGGGATTCATGTAGGTTGGATTTATTGGTTTTTTGTAAAGGAATTGATAGTGACAGTTTGTTAGGTGCGCCTAATGAAAGGCTGGGACTTTACTGGAGCAATAGTTCCTTTATGGACTAAAAGGAAGAGCATTTGTTCAATTCATTATAAATTTAAGGAAGGACGATTTTATATGCTAACGACTTTTGTCATAAAGACTTAAAAGTTTTCTGTTGTTCAGCATAATCTGAGCGTTTTGGTCGGCCTGTCTTGTGCATCCCTTTGCGATTGCTCAAAGGATAATTAGAAATTAGTAACAATTTATTACCGTGGAAAGGCGTTAAAATCCTAACAGGAGTCTTATTTTTGTGTGGAAATACTAATCCCATGGCAACAGAGATTGAGCGCAAGTTTTTAGTGAAGGAAGAAATGCTCCCTAAGATGGATCAGATTATCCGAATGAGTCAGGCTTATTTACAAACGGAGCCGGAACGGACAATCCGGGTTCGAATTACGGATGAATCGGCTTTTTTGACTATTAAAGGCAAGCAAGTGGGCTTTTCGCGCGCTGAGTTTGAATACCCGATTCCGAAAGCTGATGCTGAAGAGTTGATCAAACTGGCTTGTTATCCGCCCATCGAGAAAGATCGCCATTTGATTGTTTATAAGGGAAAGACTTGGGAAGTTGATTTTTTTAAAGGGGCAAACAAGGGATTAATTCTTGCTGAAGTGGAATTGGCAGATGAGCAGGAGCAGGTTGAGTTACCAAACTGGATTGATGTTGAAGTGACTGGAGAGGAAAGGTATCACAACTCCTATCTGGCACGCTATCCTTTCTCAGCACAAAAATAAATTCATGGCTTAGTTTTTGTATGCTAAGCACAAGATTTTGTTAGAATAGCCGTTTTCTAAGTTAGGCCAAATAAACCATTTGTATTCATGAGACACAGATTCTTTTTAGCTGTTATCTTGTTAACAGTTTGTTGCAGTTTAAATGTTCAAGCAGAAAGAGACTCTTCTAAACGAAAAAAATCACAAGTAGATTCGGTACAGGTTAGTGTCGATTATTTGAAGTACTTTTTAGAGCAGAATAACAACTGGATTCCCCGAAGTGAGGATTTGATGCAAAACCTGAAGGGATTGGTTCATTTTGTTGAAGATGAAAAGATCGACACCATTCTGAATAAGATCGGGCGTTACCGGGAAATTAATGATGGCGATTTCTTTTACCGTCCAACAACACGAGTTGCCGATAGTTTGGAGGTTGACGGTTACGTGTCGCAGGAAGAGGTGAAAGAACAGGTTGGAAAGATGGAGCGGTCGATCCGTTCAACCATTGTGAAAGATCAAATTCCAGTTCCTGAAGACCTGTTGAGTGACTTGGATTCGAAAGTACGCTTGCTCGAACGGGATGAAGCAGAACTGTTGTTGCGCGATTCGCTGGTAATTCTACCTGACAGCCTGCAAGGCTTTGATGTCATTCCAGATTCTTTGATTAGCAGCCCTGCCGATTTTAAACGTTTGCAGCGTTTGGACAGTATGAAAAACGCCTTGTTGGAGAATGCCCGGCTTCAGTACAACAACAACGTGTTGCAATTTTACATTGACTCTGTATCGGAAGCTTACCGCGAAGAGTACGTTCAGCAATATGTGAACACACAAAAAGCACTTTTTTCTGACTCAATTAAAGGACACAACTATCGCGTGCTCGACGTCTACAATCAGCAAGTGATGCGTTCGGTTAATGATTCCATTGCCCGGATGATTGATGTGTTAACCGACTATGCCGAAAATGAAGAGGTGGAAGTATGGGTGCAAAATAGCGAAGGCGATTCGACTAAAGTTATTTTGAGAAATAACGGTAGTCGTTATGCTCGCATGTTCTTGAAAAATGAGCAGAAAGATTCATTGGGAATCCGGGTTATCAATACCTCTAAAAATGCCATGCAGATTTTTATTGATGATGCGGTGACCTTGAAACGATTCTCAACTCAACAAACCAAAGATTTTAATTTTGATCGCTTTGAGCCGGAGAGTAACCTGAGGTCGATTGACCAGCGGTACAAGGTGGTTACGCCTTGGAATCTTGGTGGTGACGGCACTTTTGGATTTACCCAAACGGCCGTTAGCAACTGGAAAAAGGGTGGAAAAAGTGCTCTGTCTACTTTGTTGGTGCTGAAAGGCTTTGCCAACTACTCGTATGGAAAAGTGAAATGGGAAAACTCAGTAGAACTGCGAAATGGGTGGATTAAGCCTTCGGGGCCCATTCAAAAGAATGATGATAAGTTTGAGTTCATCTCTCGATTTGGACTGAGTGCCTTCAAGAAATGGTACTACAGTGCGGAGATTGATTTCCAGACCCAGCTGTTTAATGGTTACAAATATCCCGATCGGGATAATAAAATTTCGGCCTTTATGGCACCAGCGAAAACCATGATCAAGGTTGGTTTGGACTATAAACCCAACAATGATTTCTCTTTATTCCTATCGCCTTTTACTTCAAAAACGGTTTATGTACGAGATACGGTGAATATCGATCCGTCAAATTTTGGAATCGAAGCTGGAAAGAAGCGTTACTGGGAGCCTGGTTTAAACGCAGATATCAAGTGGAAGAAGAAAATTACACACGATATTTCGTACCAGATGAAATACAAGATGTTCATCAATTACAGTGCCCCATTTTCGAAGTTTGATGTTGATTGGGAGAACAACCTGGTGATGCAGTTGAACGACTTTATTAACTTGCGGATGATGTTGCACTTGATTTATGATGATAATGTCAAGTTTAATGTTGGTGAAGATGCTAATGGAAACGCGATTTTAGAACCCAAGTGGCAAGTTAAGGAATTTATAACCATTGGCTTTTCTTACAACTTCAACAAGCGGGTTTATCGTAGAGAACGATTGAATTGATGAATGTTAAAACAAACAACAGGAATGAAAGACTATAAAAAATACTTTAGATTGGCTGCCGAGCCTGCAGATATATACAATGCACTGACCAATCCAGTTATGTTGGAAATTTGGACGGGGGAAGATGTGGTGATGGAAGAAAAGGAAGGGACTGAATTCTCCTTGTGGGATGGAAGTATTTGTGGCAAGAACCTGGAGTTTGTAAAAGATCATAAACTGGTTCAGGAATGGTATTTTGGAGAACAGGATGAGCCAAGCATCGTGACCATTAAATTGCACAAAGACGGTACCGGAACAAGCATGGAAGTGAGGCATACCAATATTCCTGATGAAGCCTATGACAATATTGTTGACGGTTGGCAGGAAGATTACTTTGATGCGCTCAACCAACTGTTTGAAGAATAGATCCAGTTGTCTGGAAAAGATATAACAGGCCGAAAGTGTATTGCTTTCGGCCTGTTATTTTATGGTTTTGAGTTACTGACAAAAGCGATGTGCTTGCTGTTAGGCGACCAGGACGGAACGTTGATTGTTCCTTGTCCGCCATAAAGGTAGGCGATTGTTCGTGGTGCTCCTCCGTTGGCCGGCATCAATCGCAGCATAACCCGTTTGTAGGAAGGGTGTGAGTTGAATTCAATATCCGGGGGGAACGAGATGAAGGCGATCCACTTTCCATCTGGCGAAATGTGTGGAAACCAATCGTTGTATTCATCAAACGTTATTTGTTCTTTGTGGCTTCCATCCGGATGCATGCGCCATAGTTGCATTGTGCCTGATTGACTTCCGTTGTAGTAAATGTATTTCCCGTCGGGTGAATATTCACAGCCGTCAACATGTTCGCCGGGCTGAGTATTGGTCAAGGCAATTTCATCGCCTCCGTCAATATTTTTCTTATAAATATTGTAGGTTGAGCTTCCTTCCCGCATGGCAACGTACACAACTTCTTTGTTGTTTGGTGCCCAGCCATGCCAATACGAAGGTGTTTTTTCGGTAACTAAGCGTGGCGTTCCTCCCTCCAGGGGAAGCACATAAACAGAAGAGCCACCGCCTTTTAGTCCTTCTCGATGATGACTGATGGCCAGCAGTTTTCCGTCGAAGGAG
Source organism: Sunxiuqinia elliptica (assembly GCF_900113005.1). Taxonomy (GTDB): domain Bacteria; phylum Bacteroidota; class Bacteroidia; order Bacteroidales; family Prolixibacteraceae; genus Sunxiuqinia; species Sunxiuqinia elliptica. The sequence continues at coordinate 49,187 of NZ_FONW01000019.1, read as the reverse complement.
ATTCCGTGATCGTTGTTATTGCGATTGGCAAACCCCGTGTTGAGTTGCTCGGGGGCACCTCCTTCAACCGGGATGGTGTATAGCGAGCCCTCCATGTTGAAGAGAAGCTTTGTGCCATCGGGCATCCAGTTGGGAGCTTCAAATCGGTCTGCTTTTTCAAAGACCACCTTCCGGTGGCCGGTAAACACATTGATGGTTTCAAGCCGACAGCCTAGCCAGCCGTTTTCACCCGGATTGTAATCGTTGGGAACAGGCTGATCAATGCGTACGTTCCAAACTTTTGCTTCTTCGAGGATGGAGGAGTCGTGTGAACAAATGAATAAGCCAGCAAGTAGTTTGTCGGGCAGCTCGCTTCGTTTTTGAATACCGATTGTTTGCAAGGGCTCACCTGGGTGGGCAGCCCTGAAGATGAATTCTTGTCCCGAACGTTCCAGTTGCAGGATCTGGTAATTTGGCTTTGGAGCAGTTATTTCATCAAGTTGAGGGCGCATCCAGGCTCCTTTTAACGGACGCCATTGCATGGAGGTAAGGCCATCGCCATGGATGACCGCTGAACAATGAGGAGCATGCTCTTCTTCTGAAGCTCTTACCATCCAGCCAACTTTACGATGAGGATTTCCTCCGTTTTGGGTGAAGGCAAAGTTTGCTGTGAGAATAAAGTCGCCTTCCAGCTGGTTGTAGAGGTAATTGAACTCATCGCGCCCAAACCAGATATTGTATCCGGCTCCTTTCAAGCTATAGGTTTGTGTTGAAGAATCGTAGGTTGCATGACCTTCGAGCTTTGGAGAGCCAATGTCTTTGTTGTTGTCGAAAATTCCGGTTGGGCTTTGGGCGAACGTTATTCCGGAATATAATGCGAAAAGAACGAGAAGCGTTTGTTTCATAGGTCGGTTTGTTTGGATTAAGGTTCTTAAAGATAATGAATTGAATCAGATTTGTGCATGTTGTTTCAGCACTTGATTGATCAATTTCTAGTTTGAAAAGATGAGGAGGAGTTCGTTCAGATATTCAAAACTGAAAAAAAGGACGTGTTATGGCGATCGGAGACTTGGAGGAAAGAGTTAGGAAATGGAAAACCCGGAAAACTTTTGCTCTCCGGGTTTTGATTGTATCTGTTGTTAGTTGTTGTTTACATTAAACTTAAGGTTACGGTTAAACCGGCCATAACTACAGAAACCATGGTCATCAGCTTGATCAAAATATTCAACGATGGACCTGAAGTATCTTTGAATGGATCACCAACAGTGTCTCCTACAACGCTAGCTTTATGGGCATCGCTTCCCTTGCCTCCGTAGTTTCCTTTCTCGATGTACTTTTTCGCATTGTCCCAAGCTCCTCCGGCATTGTTTAGCATCACTGCCAGGGTAAAACCTGAAGTTAGTCCTCCTGCCAATAAGCCAACAACTCCGGCAACGCCCATAAAAGCTCCTACAGCAACAGGAACAATAATGGCAATTAAGGATGGCAATAACATTTCACGTTGAGCACCACGGGTTGAAATTTCAACACATTTAGCATATTCAGGCGTTCCTGTTCCATCCAGGATTCCTTTGATTTCGCGGAACTGACGACGTACTTCGTCCACCATCGCTCCGGCAGCCCGGCCCACAGCTTTCATAGTCATGGCACAGAAAACAAAGGCCATCATAGAACCTGCGAACAAACCTCCTAAAAAGAGTGGGTTAAAGAGGGTGATATCGTAAGCTGCAGAAAAGTCTTTCACTGAAGCCAATGAAAGTTGAACCGCTTTTACGCCTTCTTCCACACGAGGAGCAACATCATTGTAAAAGGCAAAATCGCCAACGCGAACAAAACCATCGCCGGCTTTCGCAATCTTACCAAACCACAAGCGAACTTCTTCCATGTAAGCTGCAATCAAAGCCATGGCAGTCAATGCTGCCGAACCAATGGCAAACCCTTTTCCGGTGGCAGCGGTGGTGTTTCCAAGCATATCTAAAGCATCGGTGCGTTCGCGGACCTCTTTGGGAAGCTCAGCCATTTCTGCATTTCCTCCGGCATTATCAGCAATGGGACCGAAGGCATCGGTGGCGAGGGTAATTCCTAAAGTTGAAAGCATACCTACGGCAGCAAATCCGATTCCGTAGACGCCCATGGCGAAATGGTCAAAACCACCGGAAGACCAGAAAGATCCAATAATTCCCAGAACGATTGTTACAACAGGAATCCATGTTGAGTACATGCCAACAGCTATTCCGTCGATAATGGTTGTAGCAGGTCCTTGCTGTGCTTGCCCTGCTATACCTTGGGTTGGTTTATATTCATCTGAAGTAAAGTATTCGGTTGCCTGTCCGATGATGACTCCAGCAGCTAGGCCAATAACTACAGCGCCAAAAACGCCCCAGGTAAGCCATCCCACGTAGGCCATTCCTGCCATGGCAATCAGAATTAAGACAGAAGAGCCTCCGGTTCCAAGCAGCAATGCGTTTAGCAGGTTTTTCTGGGTGGCAGACTCTTTGGTGCGCACCATGAAAATTCCCAAGATGGAAAAGATAATACCGATGGCTGCTACAAGCATTGGGGCAATAACTGCCATTTCAGTTTGCATGCCCGATACTTTTAAGGCAGCAGCAGGAAGCGCTGCACCTAAAGCTGCCGTAGCCAGAATGGAACCACAATAGGATTCGTATAAATCGGCTCCCATACCGGCAACATCGCCTACATTGTCGCCTACGTTATCAGCAATGGTAGCTGGGTTGCGAGGATCATCTTCAGGAATGCCGGCTTCTACTTTGCCAACTAGGTCGGCACCAACATCGGCCGCTTTGGTATAAATTCCACCTCCAACACGTGCAAAAAGAGCTTGGGTTGAAGCACCCATTCCGAAGGTTAACATGGTGGTGGTAATTTCAACAAGTTTTTGTGCTTCAGTGGTTCCGGCATGAACAAAATTCAATCCTAAAAGGTGGAATCCGTTAGCCATGTGCTCGGGCGTAAATACCACGCTATTTAAAAACCAGTACCACAAAGCAATGTCCAACAAGCCAAAGCCAACAACAATGAGCCCCATTACGGCTCCACTGCGGAAGGCTACTTTCAACCCTTTGTTGAGGGATTGAGAAGCTCCGTGAGTTGTCCGGGCCGAAGCATAGGTTGCTGTTTTCATGCCAAGGAATCCACACAGGCCGGAGAAGAACCCCCCGGTTAGGAATGCAATTGGAACAAATGGGTTTTGAACGCCCAGGTAGGCGAGAAGTAATAAGATTAATAATAAAATGAGAAAAACAATTCCTACAACTTTGTACTGGCGGTAAAGATAAGCCATTGCCCCTTCTCGTACATATTGGGCAATTTCAATCATTCTAGGGGTACCTTCCGGGTTTTTCATCATCGACTTGAAAAAGAACCAAGCGAAAACGAGTGCCAGTACTGAACAAACAGGGACTATCCAGAATAGAGCATTCATAAGTTAATTTAATTTAGTGCAACGGAGTTGCGGTTAGAGATTTTTATTAGTGTTAGGGAAAACAGCCTTTAATATAGCAATATTTGATGGGCCGAGTGGCTGCAAAGGAATGTTATATGGCAGGCGGTTCAAACCTTTCGTTTTTGTAGAACAAAGATAAACTGAAAAATAAATATTGAAAGATTGCAGCAGTCTTGTCTGATAATTTGTAGGCATTCTAAAGAATAAAGTAATATATTGATATTTGTCAATCTTGTTACTCTACATCGAATTCTAATTTTCTGTGGGTTTCTTGACAACTTCTTTTCCTCGCCACTTCCCACTGTAGTAGTAGGCTATTAGTATTAATGTCCCTGCCATCCATCCGGTTGGCTCAGCCCACCAAATGCCATTAACGCCAATGTGGTCGGAAAGAAAATAGGCCATTGGAATCCGAAATAGGTAGAGCGAAGCCAAAGTCGTGAGCATGGGGATGAAAGTAGCTCCTGCTCCTCTTAGAAATCCGGTCAGGGTAAACATGATTGCTAAGAGCAGGTAAAAGGAAGACACGATAACAAGGTAGTCCTGTCCAATAGCAATTACACCCTGATCGGAGGTGAAAAACTGGATGAGGTATTCTCCAAAAAACAGAATAATGATGGAGATGGAAATGGAATACACTAAGGAGAAAAGTAAGGTGATTTTTAATCCTTTCTTTGCCCGGTCTTCCTTGAAAGCACCCAGGTTTTGCCCTGTGAAGCTCGATAACGCTGATGAAAAGGTAATGGCCGGCATTTTGGCAAAGGAGTCAATTCGGATGGCTGCGGCATAAGCAGCAACGGCATTGGTCCCAAATCCATTGACAATGGCCATAATTGCCATCATCCCAAAGGCGACAAACGATTGCTGAAAACCGGTTGGCAGGCCAATGCGGACACAGCTCTTAAAAATATCGCGGTCGAATAAATATTTTCGGAAAGAGAGCTTGATTACCGGATGCTTGCGGTTGAGGTACCACGCTGCGGCAAAGAATGCGCCGGCATGAGCAACAACTGTGGCAATGGCTACACTTTTAATTCCCCATCCAAACACCACCACGAAAAGCAAATCGAGAAAGATGTTGGTAAGGGTCGAGATAACCATGAAATACAAGGGCGTTTTTGAGTCGCCCAGCCCCCTTAAGATTGACGTGATACCATTAAATCCGAAGAAAAAGAACATGCCGGATAGGTAGATACTCATGTAGTTAACCGCTTCAGGAAGTATTGCTTCGGGAAGTTGTAACAGCCTGAAAATATCTTCGGCAAAATAAATTCCGAAGGAAGAAACAATCAGCGACGCACCTAAAAAGAAAATGAAGATGGTGTCGATTGTCTTGGTAACTTTAGTCATCTGCTTGGCTCCAAAGTGCTGAGAAACAACAGTAGAGGCTCCGGAACCAATTCCAATGATTAGCGACATTAAGGTGAAAATGATTGGAAAGGAAGCACCAACAGCTCCTAGGGCTTCTTTGCCAAGGTAGTTGCCCACAATGATACTGTCAACAATGTTGTACAGATTCTGAAATAAGTTTCCAACAACCAGTGGGATTGAAAAATTCAGGATAATCTTTGCTTCGCTTCCAACGGTAAAATCTCTCATTTTCAAAAAAACAGAATGCAAAGCTGACTATTTTTAATTGTATTTCAAAATGCCAAAAGCTTCATTCTGGGCTGAATCATGGTGTTATTTTAGGCAACTTTATTATTGAATGATGATTATTTTTTTGTTTAAGAATGGCTTGTTCTTTTTTTTCAGCCAATGCTTTCCTAATTTTGCTCGGGATAAACTCAAACTTCTCATTATTGGCGATTAGCCTATTGAAAAGTTATGCAAGAATTGTTTAAAATTGTGAGTATGAAAAAAAGGGTTTTGTTCGTTTGTTTGGGGAACATTTGTAGATCGCCGAGTGCAGAGGCTGTTTTCAACAGCATGTTGGAGGATCAAGGTTTACAAAGTGAAGTGGAGTGCGACTCGGCCGGAACAACAGGCTATCATGCTGGAGAGCAGGCGGACAGGCGCATGCAAAGTCATGCAATTGAACGGGGATATCGATTGACTTCTATTTCCCGACCGGTGGATCCGGATCGTGATTTTGATGAGTTTGATTACATCATTGGGATGGACGACAATAATGTATGGGATTTGAAGAAAATGGCCCGTAACCTCAATGACATCCGGAAAATCCACAAGATGACTGATTTTGCATCAACCAAAGGCTACGAATCAGTTCCCGATCCTTATTACGGTGGGGCTGACGGTTTTGAGCTGGTGTTGGACATTTTGGAAGATGCCTGTGAAGGTCTTTTGGCTGATTTGAAAGCCTGATACTTTTCTTTACGATCGTACGTTTTTAAAACATTAACTCAAATCGTTTGTTTCGATTTGAAAATAGGTATTTGGTGTGAAAATGGTGATTTTCACAAACTTCAATAGAGTTAATAAATCCGCAAAACCATCGAGATTATGAAGATTGATCAAGGCATATTTTACTCCTCAATAGCTCAATATTACAATCAGATATTTCCGTTAAATGAAGATCAGGTTCAATTTGTTCAGACTGCTTTAGGAACCTTGGATGGACGCACGATTCTGGATATTGGTTGCTCAACAGGGCAGCTGGCTATTCAGCTCGGAAGTTTGGGAGCACAGATTACCGGTATTGATCTGAATGAGGATATGATTAAACTGGCTCAAGAGGAAAACCATTTTCCGGGAGTCAACTTTTCTGTTGGCAACATGCTGGAAGTCGAATCGTTCTCTGAGGAAGCTTCGCAGGATGCTGTACTTTGTTTCGGAAATACCTTGGTTCATTTGGATTCGATTGATGAGGTTGCCCATTTCCTGAAATCGGTTTCGAAAACCTTAAAGCCGGGCGGTAAGTTGCTTTTGCAAATTCTGAATTACGATTACATTCTGGATCATCAGATTGAGGAGCTGCCGTTGATTGATACACCAAAGATCAGCTTTATCCGAAAATATGACCTGCCTACTTTTGAGGAAGAGAAAATCATTTTCAATACTGAACTGGTCATCAAGAGTAGCCGGGAATCCTTGTTTCACGCATCACGCTTATTACCACTGAAAAAAAAGGATTTAGAATCCTTGTTGGAGTACTATGGTTTCGAGCGGATGCGCTATTATGTCAACTTCAAGAAAAAGCCCTTTGGTGGTAACCATTTGCCATTGATTGTGTCAGCAGAGCGCGCTACGTCCTAATCCTCTAATAAAAAGAATAGCAAATCAGGGAGACTAATTGAGTGTTTATCTCCTGTTAAAATCATCTTGTATAGAAGCTAGGTGCGAACCTTCTTTTTGGGCTTGTTTTTGCGATAAGCTTTCCACCAAATGAGAAATCCGCTAATAAGTACCATCAGCAGGCAGAGACCTGACAAAGGCACATATAAGATATAAAATGGCCCCAAAAGATGTTCGAAGATTCGCCCCGTGTGAATTTCCAGTGCCGTATTCCAAAGCGATAGTGGTGTTTTCTCCAAGACTTCTTCGGACATGGGCCAATCCGGGTTTCCTTCAAAACTATACATCCCTCGGTTGTAATCGAACAGGTAATGCTCGTTGGCATTGACTTCAAAATACCCCGTTACCATATTGTCGGAGATGGGACGTCCGCCCGTGTTCATTGGTGGGCGTTGGGTAAACGCGTCAAGAACAAGCTGCTTGTTAAGATCCCAAATAAATAAACCACTAAACGATCCAACAAGGTATTGGCTTGGGCCAATCGAACTCAATACATTGCATCCCATGACACTTACTGGTGGCTGAAAATCCATTCGTTGAAGCGGGTGGGAGAGGCTTTCGTCAGCAACAAAAAAGCCATCGGAGGTTGAAAATAGGTACTGTTTACGTTCTTCATCCCAAACGCCTTTACGCAGCTTGTCGAACCACGGATTAGGACTATCCAGGTGAGTGCCGGGAATGAGACCTACTTTACTGCCAGCAATGGGAATAAGTAATGGCGGTCGTAGAAACATACCGGCCATGGTATTAAGCAATAGTAAGATTAAAAATAGGTAGCCAACAACATTGTGCCAGCGTAAGTTTAACCGGCGAGTCGTTGTAAGTTTGGTGTTGTCCTTCTTTTTTTCTCTTCGTCGCTTGGCAATCTTCGGAAAAAAGAAATGAAGCAGGCCGGTGACCGCCAGGAGAATTGTGACAATGCCGAGTAAATCGACAAAGAGCTTGCCCGGGAGCCCAAACAATTCTCCGCTGTGTAATTCCCACAAGGTATTAAACAAGCCGGTCTCTCGTTTGTAGTTTGTAGGTTCCGGAAGTTGTATGACCTGAAATTGGTTTCCGTCAGCCGATTTTAGCAGGTGATGCCGGCTTAAAACAATCAAGGTATCTTGCTTGACAAAAACATCTGTTAGCCGATTTTCTTTGATGGGAATCGTAATTTGTTCCCATTGCCCTTCAGGTAGCTGACGTTTATAAAGTCCAAAATGAGTTGCCGCATAAAACTGCTTAGGGGTGAATTCAACAAGCTGGTAGATTTTCCGATGATCAATTCCGGAAGGAAATCCTTGGTTGAAATCGCTGATGCTTTGATCATTTTTCTTCCAAATGCCAATATTTCCATAGAAAAGAAAATTGCTTGAATCGAGTGGAATCCCTCCGCGTACGGCTGCTAAATTCCAGTTGTTGTACTGAAAGCCAGGAGGAAGCCAGTTTCGGTTAATATCGATGGATGAAAACAGGGAACGGTGGTTCATAACAATTCCCGACAAAGCAAAGAGGATAGCCAGGAAAGCGATAACAATACCTGGCCATTTATGTAGTTTTCGAAATAGTTTTAGCGACTTTTTCATTCGTTTATATTTTCTAAGCTATCAGAGACTCAAGGTCGGGGAATTTGTCATTGCAGGCTTAGCAGAACAAGCTCTCTGGTTTTATGGTTGAGTTTCTTTTCAATTTCTATGTTGTTCTCAACTGGGATTAGCCAGAATAAGTATGAACACTATTTTGGGCTGTTGGTAAATAATTCACGCCAAACCAGCACACCAGTAGCAATACAAAAGAGATAATCAAAATTCCCATGGCCTGTTTATGTTTGTGTAAATGCTTGTAGCGGTAGTGAATATAGATCAGGTAAGCAGCCCAAGTAATAAACGCCCAGGTTTCTTTGGGGTCCCAAGTCCAATAGTGTCCCCAGGCTTCTTTGGCCCAGAGGGCACCGAAAAGTAAGCCCATGGTTAAAAATGAAAAACCCAGATACACAAAATTGTCTGCAAGTGCAGGTAGTGTTTGCCAGTTTTTCCCCCGGTAATCCTGATACATGGCTTTTACGGCAACCAAGCTTGAAGCGGCCAGTAGGGCATAGGCAAACATGTACACAATCACATGAGGAATAAACCAAATGCTTTGTAAGGCAGGCATCAGACTTTTACTGTAAGTTTCCGGATGCAGGTAATTAATGCCTAAAAAAAGTGCCCCCATGAAAAGACTGTATCCCAATAGCCAGCGGTACTTCCATTGAAGGAAGCTTACTAAGCCAATCAGCGGAAGCAAGAAAGCATACCATAATCTTGTTTCGCCCAAGGTACGCATAGGAGGACGTTCCAGTTTCGACCATAACAGAATAATGAACAAGAGCAAACAGGCCAGCCCGGCTCCTGCTAGCAGACTCGCCAGCTTGTTGGCCGATTTGATTTTATTTTTGCCAAATAGTAAAACAAAGCCACTGGTAAGCCACAGCAATAGGGTAACTGCTGCATAGCCTTCAAAATTAATCCAAGCCATGATTTTCTCCTTTCTTTCTTTTAGTGGTTCCCTCGCGGAATAAAAACAGGGATCCAGCCAGTAACATAAAAATACCCAGGTAAACAGCCGGAATCCAAGGATCACGAACGAGTTCGATAACGCTGAGGGTTGACCATTTGCCCTTTTCTGAGTCGTAACTAAGTTGATAGAGCTTCCAGCCTCCAAGCTTAAATGGTTTGTTGACTTCTAGTGTTGTGCTTAGTTGTTGTCCCTCTTGGGTTATGATGCGGATATCGGATTGGTATTTCTGCGCTTCTGGAGGCAGCATAACCAGCGAATGTCGTTCATTTAGGGTGAATGCATAGGGCTGCTGTCTGAAACTTCCCGAGCTGACCCAACCAGTTGATTTTTGTTGATTAACCGTATTGGTAACTATTAGTTTAGCTGCAGGAGGTGAGCCTATTTCATTAACGCGCTCAAAACGATCGCCAATAAGGCCAGCTTGTGGTAAATAAAGCTCCATTTCAATGGTGTAGTCTCCAAGTTGAAAGGGCGTATCGGTTATGGAAAAATAGGGGTTTTTAATGTCTGTTACAGCAATTTTTCCCGTTTGGTTGTCAATTAGGGTGAGTTTTGGAGCATATTCTTCGATCTTAAAATCGAGAAGTTCAATGGCAATGGGAAGCTCAACAACTTGTCCTTGCTGATTGGTTGCCCGCCATTCTGGTTGTCCTTCGTAGCAATTCATGTGTAGCCGTTGTAGATCGCTGCTTCCCAGGGCAGCTGTGGTGAGGGCAAGCCACAAACCCAAGTGGTTGAGAATGTAACCGATATTTTTTTTCTTAAATGGAATCAAGCGTTTTAAAGTTGCCAGTCCCAAACTGGATAAAAAGTAAAGATTGGCCAATGCAAAAATCCAAGAGATGGTGAGTTGATTTAGGCCAGTCAGATTGATGAGTGCAGAAGGGGATGCTTGCTGTTGTGGAATGATTCCCATTAAGATGGCCAGCCCGCAGTAAAAAGAAGCAGAGGTGACGGCAGCTGGTACCGATGAAAGCCATTTTACCAAGCTCGATTTGGGAAAGAACCAATAGAGACTAACTATAATGCCTGTAAAGAAAAGTCCTAAGATTAGGTTGCCGGGCCAACGGGGTAGTTCAGCCTTAAATGCGGGAAGGAATACTTGCCAAACAATTCCCAGTATAGCTAAGCCTCCTGTTATAATCCATCCTTCGCGGTACGACCAGGGCGCTTGCCAGGTATTTCTTTGCTTCATGCTTTTTGAAAATTAAGGGTTAAAATAACTCAATTTTAGGGTGAGCTTGCTAGTTTGCAGACTGGTTGGTTTTTGGTTCTTTTGGTCAAAAGCTATTCCGGGGGCTTGAAAAAGAACAGGTTGATGATTTAACCTGTTCTTTTTTATTCAAACTCCTTGAACAATAATTTGGTTTTAAAAAAATGATTTTTCTTTTACTTGATAAAGTTTGGAGTGACACTCAACATCAGGTAACTCCAATAATTTGTTGATGACTGATCGCCACCCTTTAAAAGCTCCATGCTGTCGCCTGCAAACATAAAAGAAAGGCCACAACTGATTTTTGCTTCATCGCTAATTTTCCATCCTGCGCCTAAGTCGAGCTCTGTTCCTAAGTAATTGGATGCATCAGCATTAATTTTGGTAGCTGCCGAAAAATAATGCAAGTGTGCATTCAAACTGAGCTTGTCTTTGCTGTAACTGTACTTGGCATAGATATCGTTGAGGCCAACATTGTTGGCATGGTTGCCGACGTAGAAATAATCCATGAAACCATTGAATTTGTGGTTGGTGCCATACAGCGGGGTGAATGACTTGTTTTGATCATCGTCATAAGCTGTTCCTGAAAGACGTTCATAACCCCAGGTAATTCCTCGTGGGCAGGTGGCTTCGATGAGCAAATTGTAAGCATTTAAATCATCTCCAGAACCTGTTTTGCCGGTTTGATAATACGCATTGGCTGCAACATTAAATTTCCCTATTTTAAATTTGGTGTGTCCTCCCATCGTTTGGCTGTAGTTAACTTTTTGCTCATCGTTGGAGAAATAAGGGACTCCGTTGTTGAGGACTAGCAAACTCAAACTTGCATCGTCCCAAGCTTTATTAAACCAAACGAATTGAAGGTCTTTGTAGGCATCATTACCATCAAAAATATTATTGGTCACATTGGTGTTTTCATGATGAGCAATCCCCAGGTGAAGGCTGATTTCCTCCTGGTATTTCAAAATGGCCAAATCGTGTGAGCGAGCTTGATGCGCCCAGCCAACATTCCCAAAAATTCGATGATCATCGTACACCAATTCTTGTCGTCCAGCTTTTAGAGACAACTCAGGCGTGAAGAACACTTCGGCCCAAGCCTGATGAATTGAAGTTGCAAAATCTTCATTGCCGGTTAGCTGAGCCTGACTTCCCCAGGCTCTAACATCTTGAAGAACCAGGAAAGTAATCACGTTGTCTGATTGGTAACGAGCATTCAAGCGAGTCCGCTGGGCGGTATATAACGAGGCATCCTGATCGGGCCCTGCTAAACTTTTATAACCATGGCTTAACTCTGTTCGTGGACGAAACTCGCCACTTAACGAGAACTGGGCAGATGCCTGAAAGGCGATTAGTATCAAAAAAAGGCCTGCTAAACTGCTGATTATTTTGTTTCTCATTCGTTTCTATTTTAGGAAGACATCCGGTTTCAGAAATTAGATTTTTATGCCTTTGACATGATTGAAGTCTACGATCTAAAACCGAATGTCCAATTGTCCACTAATTGCGTTTTACTTCCCAGCCAGCTTCACGTTCTTTTGCTTTATTGAGCCACTCTGGGACAACTGTTTCAAGGAATTCAGCTTTCTCCTCGTTGAGTTTATCCATGTCCAGACCGATAAATTCCTGGGCTTTAGCTTTGGTTGAAATATCTGGGTAAGGTAATTCTTCATTGAATCCTTTTTCAGCCAGCAAACGAGCCAGTTTGATTCGGGTCTCCTGAGCAATGGTCAGCCCGGTTGAAATGATCCGGCTGGTTTCCAGTGGCGCATGGAATGAACCTCCGTGGCTTGCTGCAGCATAATCCCAACGCCATTGTGCGTGGCGAATTCCTTTTAAGATGTCTTGCATTTGAGGCTCTGTCGCCCCCAATTCCCAAGCTTTTTGTGCTTCGAGGTGGGCGCGTACCAAGAGTTCTTCCAGTTTGTCGCGGTTTTCAATGATTTTGTCCTGACGGTCAAATACATTTTTCAACAGGTTGGCAGTTTCTTCACGGTGGCATACCTGGCAAGAGTTGGCAACATTATTCAATGGAGACTGAATATGGTGATCGGTAAATTTTTGTCCACCTTCAGATTTATAAGGCATGTGACAGTCGGCGCATGATACACCACGTTCGGCATGAATTCCTTGTTTGTAAATCTCATATCCCGGATGTTGGGCTTTCAACATGGGGGCTTTACTCAGGGAATGTGTCCAATCACTAAAATTGATGTCATCATAGTATTCTTCAGCAGCTTCCACGGTTAAGCCTTTTTCCCATGGAAAAGTAAGGTATTGAGCTCCTTCTACGTTCTTTTTGTCGAAGTAATACTCAACGTGGCATTGTGCACACACCAAGCTACGCATTTCCTGGTGAGAAGATTTATTGACATCTTTTCCCATTTTTTCAAATGCTTCAACCAGAGCCGGACGGGTAATCCGCAGGTTCATTGTTTCCGGATCGTGGCAGTCGGCACAGCCAATTGGGTTAACAACTTCAGCCCCCAGGCGCGACCATTTGCCTTTGTAAAATTCAGCAACACCTTCTTCTTGCATCACGCGCGGCACATCAGGGCTTTTGCAGGTCCAGCATGTTGAAGGCATTGGCCCATCGTCGTCACCCTGAGGGGCTCCTGTTCGCAAGGTTTTATGAATATCTTCAACAGCATAGTAGTGTCCTCGTCCTTGGTTGTAGTCTTTCGAAAAACCATAACCAGCCCATAGAACCACCAATCTTGGGTCAACCTCAAGCATGTCGATCATGGTATTACCATTGTATTTGCTTTGGAAAGAGGTATCAGCTGTTTGATAATACGATTGGTACTCGCGAGGGAAGTTTTCTCCCCAAACTTCGTTACGGGGTTCAAATTCTGAGAGCTTAACTTTGGGAACATTGACGAAGCTTGCTTCAGCGCGACGTTCCATAATTGAGGAGGCTAAAAGGCCCAATAGGAAAACGACTAAGATTGTGGCCAGGAAAAGAAGCCAACCAATAATCGGTCTTTTTTCAATTGTTGTTTTTAATGGTTTCATTGTATTGCTTTTTTAGTTGTTATCGAGTTGTTTAATCCATTCGGGTACGGGGCTTTCCGGAAGAGGAACCCGGGCATAGGGCGTACTGGATAAGCTGTTGACACGTCCGTGGGGCACTTCCCGGTGGCAGTCCCAGCATTTACGCTCAGTCCGGTTTTCTTTGTAGTTGGCAATGCACACTGATTGTTGAGCATCCATCAGTTGGTTTTCGTGGCATCGTACACAATTCTGATGGACCACTTCAGCTCCGGCTTCATGAATGAAAATAACCTGAGGTTCTTTACGAAGCGTAAACATCGTGGCATGTCGTAATCCGTCTTTTGCCTTAAAATAGTACTTGTTAAAAACGTTGTTGTGAGGAACATGACAGTCGTTGCAATTGGTTACTTCCCGATGTGAACTGTGGTTCCAGGTTGCGTATTGCGGTGCCATGATGTGGCAGTTTACGCAGGTTTTTGGATCATCGGAGAGGTACGAATGCGCTTTCGACAGGTAGACCGACAACATGAAAAGTCCGGAAAAGACACCCAGAGCAAGAATAACTGGGATCCTCCAGATTTTTGGTGGATGGAGTTTTTTGATCATATCTGGCTACATTTTTTATTGTTTAAAACTAGTCCACTAAAAGTTACGAAAATGTAACCAATGTTACAAAGTCTTGAGTTTTTTTTTGTTGAATTGAAATATGCTCAGAAAATGATTTTTAAGGAGTTATTATTCAAAATCATTATAAATTACAGAATTTTCAAATTGTAATTTATAGCCACTAATTATTTACAATTGCTTGTTTGTCGGAGTGTTTGATTAGCGAAATGTAAATCAGAAGGCTGTTTTTGAATGAATTATCTTCAGCCGTAGGATTGGAGGGGGAACGAATTGTTTTATTTTTGACTTCCAATTAACCAAAATGAGACTAACGGAATTTCACGATTCTTTCCGATTGGGATTGCTTTTCCTGTTTTTCTGGATGTTGTTTGTCTACATTTTGTAAAGAAAAACCAAAAACACTGCTTTTAAATTGAAGATGATGAAGAGAATTTGGGGACTGCTCTGTTTGATCGGTTTAACCATGTATGCCAATGCGCAAGAAGTAAAGGATGTTAAGCTGGATTGGTATGGATTTGTGAGAAATGAGTTTTTTATCGATTCGTATAAAGGCTTGGATGCTGCAAATGAAACTTTTTATCTTGTTCCGCTTTATGTTGGGAAGGATGCTAATGGAGAGGATATTAATGAACAAGCTAGTTCAAACCTTTCGGCTTTAGCGTCTCGTATTGGTCTGCGGATTTCTGGTCCTGAAATTTTGGGAGCAAAGAGTAGCGGGAACATTGAGTTCGATTTTGGTGGAATTGTTAAAACGGAGCCAACACTTTTTCGGATTCGTCATGCAAATATGGTGCTTGATTGGGAAAGCTCGCGCTTGTTAGTTGGACAAACTTGGCACCCGTTCTGGGGTGGTGGTGCTTTTCCTACGGTTGCAGGCTTAAATACAGGAGCTCCATTCCAGGCTTTTAACCGCTCTCCGATGGTGCGTTACGATATGATTTCAGGCAATTGGACTGTCTCAGGTGCTGCGGTTTATGAAAATCAGTACACGTCAAAATGTTTTGAAGCTAGTAATTTTAGTACGCCTAACCAAGCGCAACGTAATGGCGTTATGCCTGAGTTGGTTTGGTCAACAGAATATCATCACAATGGAATTACGGCTGGAGTTGGAGCACAAATAAAACGCATAAAACCCCGAATGACGGTTACTGGTACCGAGGGCAAGTTTAAAGCCGATGAATTTCTAACAAGCTCTGGTTTCATGGCTTACTTCAAGCATAAGCAAGATAAGTTAAGTGTGGTTGCCAAAGGATATTATGGGCAAAACATGACCCACCTGACTTTTTTGGGTGGTTATGGAGTTGCTACACGCGATGAAGCTACCGGAGAAGAAACTTATACAAACTATAATAATTATACCACCTTATTTAATGTGGTGTATGGCAAAAAGTGGCAGGTTGGAGCCTTGTTTGGCTATGGAGGAAACTTGGGTACAACCGATCCGCTTTATGATGATGGCTCTGGTAAAGGCATTGTGACAGGTTTGCTGCCCAATGTCCAAAACCTGGCAAGGGTGTCGCCACATATTGCCCTAAATGTATCGAAACTACGCGTAGTTGCCGAGTATGAACTAACAACCGCTAATTATGGTGTTGGAGCATTTGATTTTTCTGATGGATTATATGCTGATAAGCACCAAACGATGAATAACCGCTTCTGTGTTATGATGATGTACCTCTTCTGACCGGAAGCTTTTTAACCAATGAAACTAAAAACCTAAATGTACTGGGAAAAACAACTTGAAACCTTAGCTCATGATGAACTGAAAAAACTGCAAACTGAACGACTGAAAGAAACGCTAACTTATGCAGCGCGGTCGCCTTTTTATAAGCAAGTTTTTCAACAAAAAGGTATTCGTCCTGAGCTGATCAAACAACCTGACGATATCCGACGGTTACCGTATACCACCAAGCAGCATTTACGTGAAAATTTTCCGTATGGCTTTTTGGGGGCACCTAAACAAGAACTGATTCGCCTGCATAGTTCCAGCGGAACAACGGGTAATCCAACCGTCATCTTTCATAACCGACATGACATTGCCAGTTGGGCTAACCTAATGGCACGATCGCTGTATTGTGCAGGAGTTCGCGATACTGATGTTTTCCAAAATATATGTGGCTATGGGCTTTTTACTGGAGGCTTGGGCTTTCAGTATGGGATTGAGCGCCTGGGGTGCTTGAGCATTCCTGCGGGAGCTGGTAATAGCTTGCGTCAAATCAAACTGATGCAGGACTATGGCACTACTGTTGTCCATGCGATCCCGAGTTACTTGGGCCGTTTGTACGAAATTTTTCAGGCCGAAGGACTGGATCCGAGAAAAGATACTGACCTGCGTTTATTCGTAATTGGAGCAGAACCACACACCGAAGAGCAGCGCCAGCGAATAGAGGAGATGTTTGGTGTAAAAGCTTACAACTCATTTGGCTTGTCTGAGATGAATGGGCCGGGAGTTGCCTTTGAATGCACGGAGCAGGCTGGCTTACATATTTGGGAAGATTCTTACCTGGTTGAAATTCTGAATCCCGACACGCTGGAGCCTGTTCCTGATGGTGAAGTTGGCGAGTTGGTGCTGACCACCCTCGACCGTCAGGCCATGCCTTTGATTCGCTATCGAACCCGCGATTTAACACGTATCATTCCAGGAACTTGTGCCTGTGGGCGGACGCATGCCCGACTTGACCGGATTACTGGCCGCAGCGACGACATGTTTATTATAAAAGGATGCAATGTCTTTCCGATGCAAATTGAAGGGGTGCTGCTTAAAATTCCAGAAGTGGGGGCAGACTACCTCATTACTCTTGAACAGCGAAATGGTGCAGACGAAATGATTGTAGATGTAGAAGTGAAGAAGGACTGGTTCAATGGCGACATTACCCGTCTGGATCGCCTGACCCGAAAAATAACCCAGCAAATTCGTGATGAAGTATTGGCTAAACCCATTGTGAGGTTGGTTGAACCGGGATCCATTCCCAAGTCCGAAGGAAAAGCTGTTCGGGTGAAAGATAACCGAACTTTAAATACCGTAAAACTATAAATCAGACGACATGGCTTACCAGGTTTCCATCTTTTTAGAGAATAAAACCGGGCATTTTGAACGTGTTACCCGAGTGCTTCGGGAAAATCACATCAATATCCGGTCGATGACTTTAACCCATACCGTTAGTGGGTGGGGAATTTTTAATTTGCTGGTTAATCAACCGCAAAAGGCTTGTGAGGCATTGCAGGATAATGGTTTCTCGGCAACCTTGCGACAAGTGCTCGCTTTTGGCATGGATGATCATCCGGGAGGACTGGATGAAACACTCGTTCAACTGGCTAGGGCAGGCGTCAATTTCCTGAATGCCTATGGGCGGGTTTTGGAAGATAATAAGCGAGCGCTGCTGATTGTCGATGTTGAGGATTATGAGCTAGCGCTGGAGCAGGTTACTGCTGTGGATTTGTATCCGCTGGCCGATGAGTTGGTTTATGGTGTAACATCTAAAAAAATCTCCTGATGTTCGGAATTGATGATCCTTCAATTTACTGGGGCTATGCTTTGGCAGTATTGAGCTTAATTGCTTGCGTTTGGTATGGTGTTAGAAACTGGAACCGGGGGCAGGAAACTGACGCTTCGGAAATGGAAAAAGACCTTGCTTGGGAAGACCGGGACGAACTGCTAAAAGAAAAGATGTAGCAAGCGGTAGAGCAGAGAGCACAGGGCATGAAAGCTTGATAAATGATTATCTCCCAAGCCGAGATTTTGAATAAAGAATTTGTTTTTCGTGCGAGGGTTTGCGTTATGGGCGGGCCTACGAGGGTTTTGATTTGGAAAACAAGGGAGTGAGTTGCGGTGGCACTGGGAAGCAATCCTGTTTAACGACTGAAGGGAGGAGTTGGATTGCGCCGGGGCGAACGATCCGTAGTTTTCTATTAAAAACGATCGTGAGCCTTGACTTTTTTGTTTCGTTTTTGTGTCAAGACAAAAATGAAAATCCGTCCGATAGGACAAGGGGAGTTGATGAATGATTAACGATTGTGGCTTGAATAGAAAAACTTGAATTGAAACAACTTTGAATATGAACACCTATACACTTGGACTTGTGGTCATCACTTATCTACTAGTGATTGCTTATTTGGGTTATGTGGGCTTTAAAAAGACCAAGACGGCTAAAGATTACTTATTGGGAGGTCGTGAGATTCACCCTTTTGTGATGGCAATTTCCTATGGCGCAACGTTTATTTCAACTTCTGCCATTATCGGATTTGGAGGGATTGCCGGGGTTTACGGCATGGGATTGATCTGGCTAACGGTGTTAAACATTTTGATTGGGGTGTTGATAGCTTTTGTGTTTTTTGGCCGGCGTACCCGAAAAATGGGACACAACCTGGATGCTCATACCTTCCCGGAATTTTTGGGAAGTCGCTTTCAGTCCAAAGGAATTCAGATGCTTAGTGGGGCAATTATTTTTATCGCCATGCCTTTGTATGCGGCAGTTGTATTGATTGGCGGCGCCCGCTTTATTGAAAGTATTTTCGAGATTGATTTTGGGATGGCACTCACTTTTTTCTCCCTGATTATTGCAGCCTATGTGATAGCCGGAGGCCTGAAAGGAGTGATGTACACCGATGCCTTACAAGGAGGAGTCATGTTTTTGAGTCTTTTCTTCTTGTTGTTTATGACCTATTTAAAGCTAGGAGGCGTTTCAGGAGCACACGAGGCCTTGACAAATATGGCCAAGCTCGTTCCGGTTGAGCTCCAAGGGAAAGGACATCAGGGATGGACCGCCTTCCCTAGGTTGGGTTCGGCTTGGTGGTGGGTGCTTACGACCAATATTATTTTTGGTGTAGGAATTGGCGTGTTGGCCCAACCTCAGCTCGTTGTTCGTTTTATGACTGTTAAAAGTAACCGGGAGTTGAACCGCGCAGTGCTGATTGGAGGGATCTTTATTTTTGTGGTTACCGGTTTTATTTACACTGTTGGAGCCTTATCCAACCTCTATTTTTACCAGGAAACTGGAAAGTTAGCGATTGAGGTGGCCCAGGGAAATGTGGATTTAGTCATTCCTGAATACCTGAATGCAGCCATGCCCGAGTGGTTTGTTTACCTGTTTATGTTGGCCTTGCTTTCTGCCGGAATGTCAACATTAAGCTCTCAATTCCACACAATGGGAACTTCGATTGGGCGCGACTTATTTGAAAATCTGTTTCCTGACACACAGATGAATAGCATGTTGATTGCCCGAGTGGGAATTGTTGTCGCTATTGTGGTTAGTATCATTATTGGTTACCATTTGCCCATCGGGATTGTTGCTCGCGGAACAGCTATCTTTTTTGGGATTTGTGCGGCTGCGTTTTTACCCGCTTATTTTGGCGGATTGTACTGGCGGCGTACAACCCGTACCGGAGTCGTTTGGAGTATGCTTGCCGGGATGTTGGTCAGTGCTTTTTTACTGGCTTTTGTGCATCAAAAAGAAGCGGTTCCTCTTGGAATTTGTCAAGCGTTATTTGGAAAAGAAATATTGGTCAATGAATTTCCTTGGATGATTATTGACCCCTTACTGATTGCCCTGCCAATTTCAATTTTAGTCTTGGTTGGGGTAAGCCTATTAACACCAAAAATTGATTCAAAACATTTGGATGTGTGCCTGAAAGGCATTCATTAACCAGAAAGCTAATGTTATGATTTGGAATGAAAAAATAGAATGTGCAAGCCGTGATGAGATGCGGGAAATCCAGTCGGAACGTTTAGTCGATACCGTGCAGCGCATTTATCACAATGTTCCGAGTTATCGGAAAAAAATGCAGGATGCCGGCTTAGTTCCGGGAGATATTCGCTCAGTGGATGACTTGGAAAAATTACCATTTACCACCAAGCAGGATTTGCGGGATAATTACCCTTTTGGCATGTTTACGGTTCCCATGAGCGAAATTGTGCGTGTGCATGCATCGTCAGGGACAACAGGAAAGCCAACCGTCGTGGGGTATACCCGAAAAGATTTGAATACTTGGGCCGAAGTGGTAACCAGAACCTTGTGTATGGCTGGTTTGCATCGCAATGACATGGTTCAGATTGCCTATGGTTATGGCTTGTTTACCGGAGGGTTGGGAATGCATTATGGTTGTGAGAACCTGGGAGCATCGGTGATTCCCATTTCAGGAGGAAATACACAAAAGCAGTTGCAATTGATGCAGGATTTTGGAACATCGGTAATTGCTTGTACGCCTTCCTATGCGTTATTTTTAGCAGAGGCGATGGATGAAGCTGGAATTGAAAAAGAAAACCTTAATTTGCGGGTTGGTATTTTTGGCGCTGAACCGTGGACCGAGGAAATGCGCCGGGAGATAGAAGCCAAGTTGGGCTTGAAAGCCATCGATATTTATGGCCTGAGTGAAGTGATTGGACCGGGTGTTTCTTGTGAGTGTAGCCATCAGCAAGGCATGCATGTCAACGAAGACCATTTTATTCCTGAAATTATTGATCCGGAAACCCTGCAGCCATTGCCTGAAGGTGAAATTGGTGAGTTGGTGTTTACAACAGTTACCAAGGAAGGAATTCCAATTATACGTTATCGTACGCGTGACCTAACACGGCTGAACTATGAGAAATGTGCCTGTGGAAGGACTTTAGTTCGAATGGAAAAATGCAAGGGACGAAGTGATGATATGTTGATTATTCGAGGGGTGAATGTATTCCCATCGCAAATTGAAAGCGTGTTGCTCGAAATGAGTGAAACCGAGCCACACTACCTGCTTATTGTTGAGCGCGAGGGAAACCTGGATACCTTGAAATTGATGGTTGAGGTGCAGGAACAATTCTTCTCGGATGAAGTAAAACAGTTGGAGGTTTTGCGTAAGAAAATTACACACAATATTCAGAGTACTTTGGGCATCTCGGTGAATGTGAAACTGGTTGAACCCAAAACGATTGAACGTACGGCAGGAAAAGCCCGCCGTGTTATTGATAACCGTAAAATTTAGGAGCTTACTATGATTATTAAACAATTATCTGTTTTTCTTGAAAATAAAAGTGGACGCCTGAATGAAGTTTCTCAATTGTTGGGCGAAGCCGGAATCAATATGTCTGCTTTTAGTGTTGCCGATACCTCTGAGTTTGGCATTTTACGCTTGATTGTTTCCGACCCGGTCAAGGCTTACCAAGTGCTGAAAGCTGCTGATTTCTCCGTTAAGCTAACAGATGTCGTTTGCCTAAGCAGTCCTAATGTGCCGGGAGCTCTGGCAAAAGCTTTAAATATTTTGTCTTCCGAGGAAGTGTTTATTGAGTATCTTTACGCTTTCTCAATGGACAATAAATCAGCCAATGTTGTTTTAAAGCCGGCAAACATCGAAAAATGTATTCGCGTTTTACAAGAACATCAGCTGGAGCTGGTTAAAGCCAGTGATTTGTATAAAATCTGACTTGGTTTTGCTTAGCGTGTCATAAGTTGAGCGCAAAAATATCAGCATTTGTTGGCTGATGAATAATACTGGGAGCAAATAGGATACGATTTCTGATGTTCAGAGATTTGCTTGTTTGTAGTCACTCAGTGAGTTATGAAGACTTAAAACTTACAACATGCGAAAATTGAATACAAGTGAAAAGTTTTTAATCAGTTTCATTATTGTGTTGCTTGTCGCCATCGCATTTAACTGGAAAGACTTTTCAAAGGGAGTTCGGGATGCGTTTCAGCAAACACCTACAGAGGAAACAGCAAAGTAGTACTGAGCCAGTTAGTTGCTGGGAGAAGGGATTTGAAGTCACCTGGGAATGCCAAGTTGAACTTAAAGGAATCTTTTCCAGACAGCTTGCAGAAGCATGAAAAGACATGCTTTTATTGTTAATTTTTTGAACCTCTTATCTGTTTAGATAATGATATAAACGTGTTTTTGCGTAAATTGTCCCGGGCTTAGTACCCGGGATTTTTTTATAATACACAACGAAAACTATGAAGAAGATTGCAATTCAGGGAATCGCCGGTTCCTTTCACGAAGACGCTGCACGAAATTATTTTGGTGATGAAGAGATTGAAGTGGTGGAGTGCAAGTCATTTCAGCGTGTTTGTGAACTGATTGACTCTGATCAAGTTGATATTGCGGTTATGGCTATTGAAAATTCGATTGCCGGAAGCATTATCCAAAACTATTCGCTTATTCGGGATTTTCACTTACGAGTGATTGGTGAAATATATATTCATATTCAAATGAACCTGATGATGTTGCCCGGAGCTAAACCGGAAGACGTTAAAACAATTTATTCACATCCGATCGCTATTCGGCAGTGTACAGAGTACATCGAAAAGTACTATCCCAATGCTACGATCCAGGAAAACCAGGATACAGCGGCTTCAGGAAAATTGTTGGTGCAGCAAAAACTAACCGATGCTGCCGCAATTGGCAACCTGCGTACGGCTGAGCTTTATGGCTTAAATGTGATTGACAAAGGAATTGAAAGTAATAAGAAGAACTACACCCGCTTCTGGATTCTTTCCAAACATGCCAACCACTCCAAGGATAGTAATAAAGCATCAATTTGTTTTGAAGTAGGTCATTATTATGGTGCGCTGGCTAAAGTGTTGAATATCTTTTCGGAGCATCAAATTAACCTGAACCGGATTCTGTCAGTTCCAATTCTTGGAAAACCAAATGAATATACGATTCATGTGGATGTTGAATGGGACAGCATGGAAAATTATGAACATGCCATTCATTTAATTTTGAAAACTGTATCAAGTTTATCTATTTTAGGTGAATATGTTCGGGGCGAACTCGAAATTCAAAATCAGTAAAAAAAACCAGATAGTTATGAGTAAAATAGGATTATTTTTTGGACCTGAAAAAGGGTCAGTACATCGCGTTGCTGAGAAAATTGCAGCAGTAATTGGCGAAGAAAAAGTAGAACTGGTTTCAGTAAATGATGCTTCGGCTGCTGATCTGGAGCAATATGACCAAATCATTTTTGGAATTTCAACCGTTGGAAAAGAAACTTGGGATTCTGACTATTCAAATACCGATTGGAGCAAATTCTTTCCAGAAGTTAGCAAAGCCAATTATGATGGAAAGGTAGTTGCTATTTATGGGTTGGGAGATCACGTGACTTATCCTGATCATTTTGTTAATGCAATTGGTCGTTTGGCCAAAGAACTGAAGACTAAAGACGCCAATATTGTTGGATCGGTCGATCCGGAAGGCTACGAATTTGAGGATTCAGAAGCATTGATAGACGGGCGTTTTATTGGGCTGCCAATTGATGAAGATTTTGAACCGGAACAAACCGATGAACGCATTGCCAACTGGTTGAAGTCCATTCAGAAAGACTTCGGATTCTAGATCAAAAAAACATGATATAATTCAGGTCAGTAAAATGGCCTGAATTTCTTTTAATTTCAGCTGAATCATTTCAAAATAATTTCAATTTTATTCTTTCTGTCAGCTCGAATTTTCGATTTGTAAAACCTGTTCAGAAATACCTCAAAGTTCCTTGGTAAATAGGGAATACTTTGCTTCTTTTAGTGATAGATTCTATTTGTCGGACGGAATCTTTAGAACGTGTTTTTTGTTGAAAACGTGTCGTTTATGGTAATTTTGCTGGCAGGAAAGAGCTCTTGAATCAGGAGAAGACAGATGAAATGAGCTGTGTGGAATTCAATAGCTGCCGATGATGAATAAGAGCATTTCCAAAATTGGAAGCAAGCAAAGCTTAGGCTGATGATGTGCCATAAAAGATTAACAATTTACATAAAATGAAAAAAACACCAATCGATCAACAACTTGTTGACCAAAATATCGCTAAACTGAAGATTGACCATATTGGCCAGGCTTCGATACGCGAAATTGTAGCTTTAGTAAATCTGATTGAAGAAGGTGGTTCCGATAAATTTGTTCGAATGGAAATGGGTGTTCCGGGCTTACCTCCTGCTGCCGTAGGAACGAAGGCCGAGATTGAAGCGCTGGAGTCGGGGGTTGCTTCAAAATACCCGATGATGGATGGAATTAAACCGCTGAAAAACGAAGCCGCCCGTTTTGTAAAATCATTTATGAATGTTGATGTCGAGCCGGCCGGATGTATTCCGACGGTAGGTTCTATGCAAGGAACCTACGCAGCTTTATTGGTTGCCAGCAACGTCCATCCGGAAAAAGATACCGCTTTGTTTATTGACCCGGGATTTCCGGTTCAAAAGCAACAAATGCTGGTTATGGGACACAAATACGAAACCTTTGATGTCTTTAATTATCGGGGGGCAAAACTTCGCGAAAAACTGGAAAGTATATTGGCGAAGGGAAACATCAACTCACTGATTTATTCCAATCCGAATAATCCCAGCTGGATTTGTTTTACTGAAGAAGAACTGCAAACGATTGGTGAATTGGCCGATAAGTATGATGTGATCGTGATGGAGGACCTGGCCTACTTTGCTATGGATTTCCGGAAAGACTTATATACACCGGGGAAACCTCCTTATCAATCCACAGTAGCTCGTTACACCGACAATTATATTCTTTTTATCTCCAGTTCAAAAATCTTTTCATATGCCGGGCAACGCTGCGGTATTATGATAATTTCTGATGCTTTGTACCAGCGGGAATACGAAAACCTGAAGGTACGTTTTCAGAGCAACACTTTTGGAAATACCATTACGCTGAGGGTGTTGTATGCCTTATCTTCAGGAACGAGCCATTCGGCACAGTTTGCTTTGGCAGCCATGTTTAAAGCAGCCAGCGATGGCCAATTTAATTTTGTGGAGGATGTGAAGGAATATGGTGATAAAGCCCGCATCATGAAGGAGCTATTTCAAAAATATGGCTTCTACATTGTATACGAAAAAGACGGGGATGAACTGATTGGAGACGGCTTCTACTTTACAATTGGTTATCCGAAGATGACAGGAGAGGAGCTCTTGGGCAACTTGCTGTATTACGGCATTAGCGCAATTGCTCTGAAAAATACCGGAAGTGAAAAAGAAGGACTACGAGCGTGTGTCTCACATGTCAATCGTAACCAGTTTGACGATTTGGAAACACGGCTAAAACAATTTGCCAAAGATTTCCCTGTTGATTAATTCGATAATAAATGAGCCAAATGAGTGCCTATTCAATGCATGAAACCGATAATTCAACGCTTGCTTTGTTGATGGAATATTTCTCAAAGCAGGAGCGGGTTTCATTGAAGAAAGGTGAAACCTTTTTGGCCTATGATGAACCAAATCAAAAGTTGGGAATCCTGTTGAAAGGGTTGATGTATGCCACTTATGTTGCTGAGAGTGGGCAGGAATGGATTTCGCGCTTTTTCTACACGCCGGACAATGCGGTGTTAAGCAGCCATGATTCCTTTCTTTCAGGCGAAAATTCAACAGAGGCAATCCGGGCCTATGAAGACTCAGAGATTATTTTTATAAGTAAACCCGAATTCGAAAAGCTCTTGGAGAATAGCAGTGAACTACAAAGTTTGGTGCGACGAATGGCGGAAGAAAGTTATGTGAATGCCTTGAAACGAGTGCATATGCTGCAATCGTTGACCGCTTCGCAACGGGTAAAGCAATTTGTAAAAGAACATCGCGATTTGGTTTCTCGGGTACAACGGCAGCATATTGCCTCCTACCTGGGAATTCATCGGAACATTTTTACGCGGATATTAAATAAAATATAGAGCCGTAAGGCATTTAAAAAAAGGTTGAACCGAATATGCAACTTTTGTTGCAAGCTGAAAAATACTGATCGTATAGATTTGTACTGCCGCCAGGCGGGCTGAACCTAAGAGGTGGACGTGCATTAAGATTTGAGAATTAATAAAAAATAAAAACCATGGCAAAAGTAGTAGGTGCAGTTGTTGTTGACACTGAAGAATGCAAAGGTTGCGGCCTTTGTGTTGTTGCTTGTCCTCAGCAGGTCTTAGGACAAAACAAACAGGTAAATAGCCGGGGGTACCATTATTCCTTTATGGAAAACCCTGAGGCGTGTATCGGATGTTCAAACTGTGCAGTGGTTTGTCCGGATACGTGCATTACCGTATACCGCGTTAAGTTATAATTTCTGTAAACATTAAAAGATTCAATAGATGGGAGAATTAAGATTAATGAAAGGTAATGAAGTTATTGCAGAAGCCGCAATTCGTTGTGGATGCGATGGTTACTTCGGTTACCCAATCACCCCACAATCTGAGGTGATGGAAACGTTAATGGTCCGCGAACCCTGGGACGAAACTGGCATGGTGGTGCTTCAGGCTGAAAGTGAAGTTGCCTCAATCAATATGGTTTATGGAGCTGCAGGTAGTGGTAAAAAAGTGATGACATCTTCATCCAGCCCCGGAATCAGCTTAATGGCTGAAGGCATTTCGTACATTGCCGGAGCAGAATTACCTTGTTTAATTGTCAATGTACAGCGTGGAGGCCCTGGTTTAGGAACAATTCAACCATCGCAGGCCGACTACTTTCAAACCACCAAAGGAGGTGGTCATGGTGACTATAAATTAATTGTACTGGCTCCGGCTTCGGTTCAGGAGATGAATGATTTTGTGGAGTTAGGTTTTGAACTGGCCTTTAAATATCGTAATCCAGCCATGATTTTGACGGATGGAGCCATTGGTCAGATGATGGAAAAAGTTGAATTGAGCGATTATAAACCTCGCATGACGGCCGAAGAGTTGGATGCTAAGTGCGGTAGCTGGGCAACCAATGGTAAAAAGGCCGATCGCGATTACAACATCATTACTTCTTTGGAAATGGATTCAGACAAGATGGAAGCTAACAACTTGCGTTTCCAGGAAAAGTATCGTCAGATGGAAGAGGAAGAAGTACGTTACGAAATGATTGATTGCGAGGATGCCGAGTACATTTTGGTTGCTTTTGGATCATCTGCCCGTATTTGCCAAAAATCGGTTGATATCGCTCGAGCAAAAGGATTGAAAGTTGGGCTGTTGCGTCCAATTACCTTGTATCCGTTCCCGAAAAAGCCAATTGCTGAATTAGCTAAAAAGGTAAAAGGCTTTTTGACTGTTGAAATGAATGCCGGACAAATGGTGGAAGACGTGAAGTTGGCCGCTGGATGTGGTAATAGTTCGGTACCTGTTGAGTACTTTGGCCGCATGGGGGGAATTATCCCTACACCGGGTGAAGTTGTTGAAGCATTGGAACAAAAACTAATTGAAGCTTAAAAAGATGGACGTTAAAGATATTATCAAACCCGAAAATTTGGTTTACGAAAAACCAAAATTATTGACAGACAATACGATGCACTACTGTCCAGGTTGTACTCATGGGGTCGTTCATCGTTTGGTTGCCGAAGTCATTGAAGAGCTGGATATTCAGGAAAAAACCATTGGTGTTTCTCCTGTAGGTTGTTCGGTTTTTGCCTACAATTATATCGATATTGATTGGCAAGAAGCTGCTCACGGGCGGGCTCCAGCTGTAGCTACCGGTATAGCACGGGTAAACGAAGATAAAGTGGTTTTCACTTACCAGGGCGATGGCGATTTAGCATCAATCGGTACAGCCGAGATCATGCATGCTTGTAACCGTGGGGAAAACATTGTGGTTATTTTTATCAACAATGCGATTTACGGAATGACCGGAGGACAAATGGCTCCAACGACTTTGCTAGGGCAGGTCACTGCCACTACGCCTTGCGGACGGGATTTGGATCGCAATGGTTACCCATTAAAAATAACTGAGTTGATTTCTCAACTGCCTGGAACTGCATACGTAACCCGCCAGTCTGCACACACTCCAGCTACGGCGCGTAAATGCCGCAAGGCTATTAAAAAGGCTTTCCAAAATGCATTGGATAAGAAAGGAACTTCATTTGTTGAGGTGGTTTCAACCTGTAATTCAGGCTGGCGTTTGAGTCCGGTTGATGCCAATAAATGGATGGAAGAAAATATGTTCCCATTTTTCCCAATGGGAGATATGAAAGATGGCGAACGGGATGCACCGGATGCTTATTTAAAAAAGAACTAAAAAACTGAAATCATGACTGAAGAAATTATCATCGCCGGATTTGGAGGACAAGGAGTTCTGTCCATGGGAAAAATCCTGGCATACTCAGGAGTTATGCAGGATCAGGAAGTAACCTGGTTCCCATCTTATGGCCCCGAAATGCGTGGAGGAACAGCTAACGTTTCTGTAATTATCAGCGATTCACGAATTAGTTCTCCAATTCTTCATGAATTTGATACGGCTATCATTCTGAATCAGCAATCGATGGATAAATTTGAAAAAGCAGTGAAGCCTGGTGGCGTTTTGCTTTTCGACCCCAACGGAATTGTTAACGAACCAACCCGCAAGGATATCAATATTTACAAGATTGAAGGCACAAAGATCGCCGCTGATCTGGGAAATGTGAAAACATTCAATATGGTTGTGCTGGGAGCTTATCTTAAAGCAAAGCCGATCGTAAAAATGGAGAGTATCCGTAAAGGATTGGAAAAATCATTGCCTGAAAGGCACCATAAACTGATTCCGCTGAACCTGGAAGCGATTGAAGCTGGCCAGAGCAAGTTGGAAGAAGTCCATGTCTTATAATCGATAGTTTAAAGTGGTTAGAACAGGTCATTCCCAAAAAGGAATGACCTGTTTTTGTATTGTCCTATGAGGAGGCGTATTTGAGTGTTGAGTTAAACTTGTTCCGTGGAACTTCTCTTGGACTTCCCTTAGTTTACGTCAGGTGGTGGAAGCTCTCCGCTAATGTATTTTCCTACTTGTTGAAGTGTTTTTACATCTATCTCACGGATTTTTCCTTCGTAGTTTGGCCCAATATTAATGGAGAAGATGTTGCCGAATTTTTTAGCTCCTAAATAGTCAGCATAAACTTTCTCTGCCGGAAGGCATAAGTTGTCGTGTTTAGGGAGAGAATAAAACCAAGCGGCTCCACCTTCGTGTGCCGGAAGAATGGGGTAGGTGAATTCTGCTGCTAAATAGCCTTTATAATTGGCCTCGGCGTCTTTGTTGTATTTCGTTGTAGAGGGATCTCCAATTGGACCGGGTGTTCCTCTTTCCCGTAAAGATAGACGTCCGGCGGGTTCACCATGGTTAAAGCCAACAAAACAGTTGGGCTGAAATTGGTGTATCCATTCCACAGTTTCCTGATGATTTAAACCACCATCGCCAACGGCGTGATCCATCCAGAAAAATTCGATGGGGCCATATTGGCTTACCAATTCTTTTAGTTGAGCTTTCTTCATTTCTGGATTGATGCCGATACCTCTTTCCCAGCCTTTACCATCAGCTGCTCCTTCCCAGTTCCAGTCGCTTTCTGAGAAATAGAGAGCCAACTTGATTCCGTATTTGTCGCAGGATTTACGAAGCTTGGCCAGTACATCGATTCCCAGTGGGCTATTGGTAACCTTTTTTTCGCTTGTTTGAGTATCCCATAAGCAAAAGCCGTCGTGATGTTTCGTCAGAAAAAGAATGTACTGCATGCCTGCGTCTTTGGCCAACTTGCACCATTGGTCGGTGTCGCACCCACTGGCCTTAAAATAGCTGGCATCCTTATCCAGGGTGGGAGTCCACTCTTGTCCTGAGAAGGTACTGAATGACCAGCAGATGAACATGCCAAACTCCATCGCTTTTATTTGTTCGGCTCGGGTATTGTCGTCAATCTTTTGGGTGTAGTTGTTTGCCTTGTTTGAAGCGCAACCCAATAGCAAGGATAATGATATAAAAAGTAGTAGCTTGGTTTTCATGAGTTTAAATTTTTATTGATTTTTAGGTTCGTTATTGCTTGACAAATATTTCTATTTCAGCGAAGGAGGCCTGTCCACTTTGTCTGACATCTGATTTCGCAACCAACTTAATAAACCGAGCAGTTTCGGCTGAATCAAACGTGATGATTTGACGAATTGGATTGTTTTCAATGTTGCTGAAAGTTCCCTCTGCTTTTGCTGGTTCCCAGTTTTTTCCATCGCTACTTAGGAAGAAGGCATATTCATAGATGATTCCTTCTTTTTCTCCATCTTGGCGGGGGAGATAGCTAAATCCGTTAAGCTTTAATTTTTGATTCAGATCGATGATCAACTCATTCGAAGCATCGCCTATAAAAAAGGTTTGTGGATTGTTATCAATGGCTTTTTGTGCCTCTTTTAAAACTTGCAGATTTGTGGTGCTAATTTTCCATGCGTCTCTGGCAATCCCAAATTGGTTGATCAGCATGTCTGTTTGAAATCCTGATTCTTCATCTTTGGCGTAGCTGTATACTTTTCCGCCTAAGGATAAATCTACGGGCTCCGAATACTTGGTAAAGTTTGCGGTTGGTGTGCCTTCTTTTAACGCGTAGAAAACGGAAATTCCTTTTTCTTGGTTGAAATGTAGCTTCCCATGAATATCTTGGTGAGCAATAGGGTCTGCAACCAAGCGCGGCGCATTGTAAAATCCCAGGTTGGATAAGGTTAAGCAGGGAGCTTCGGTTTTTAGGGTTATTCTGGCTTTAGATGTTTTCACAGCATCGAAGCGGACGATTCGTTTGTAGCCAACCGTTGTTCCGTTTACAATTTGTCGGTATTCCCCGTTTTCTTCAACCTCCAACGCAAATTCGTGAATTCGTTGTCCCAAGGCAATGCACTCTTGCAGCAGCAAACGGTTAAACGTTACTGGCTTTTGAAAATCGATTTCCAAGGTGGCTTGTTGAACACTGTCTGTTGTTGCCCAATAGGTATCGGAATCTTCATCAAGGCACTTATCGGGCGCAAAGGCCGCTTGTTTGTTCCGGTAATCACTGGCTTGTATGTTGGCTCCCAGAACCAGATTGTCTGCGAACTCGCGGTCAACTTGCTTCTTGAAGTTAAGAAGAGCCTGTGCGTCAATATCCCTGA
Organism: Sunxiuqinia elliptica; assembly: GCF_900113005.1. Taxonomy (GTDB): domain Bacteria; phylum Bacteroidota; class Bacteroidia; order Bacteroidales; family Prolixibacteraceae; genus Sunxiuqinia; species Sunxiuqinia elliptica. Next base: position 18,341 of record NZ_FONW01000019.1, on the reverse strand, counting down.
TTTTTCCGGTTGGAGCAATGGCTAATCCGAGGTTCAAAGGACTGCCTCGCCCAATAGATGTATAATATAGGTCCATTAAGTTGGATAAACTGCGTTGTTGGTGACCGGTGTGAAAATACCAGGCTTTAGGCCAAAGCAGTGTCGTATTTACTTCGGCAGGGATCCAGGCTGTGCCGTCAGGATCTCCGGTTCCCAACTTTTTGGTGTATTCGGGACTTGACTCTCCGGGAAATTTCCCATTGGTGGTGATACGGTTCCAATTTGTTTCGCTGCCAATTCCTGCTTCATTTCCTACCCATCGGGTGCCGGGGCCTACATCGCTAAATATAACAGCATTGGGCTGATGGCGCTTAACGATTGAGAATATTTCATCGTATCCATAATAAGACTTGCGATCTATGTTGCGATGCTCGTTGGCTCCTCCATAGTAACCGGTACCTCCATTGGCCCCATCAATCCAGAACTCAAATATCTCACCATAATTGGTCATCAATTCTTCCAGTTGTTTGTAGTAATAGTCAACGTATTCAGGTCGCCCATAGTCAGGATGGTTCCGGTCCCAGGGAGACAGGTAAACGCCAAGTTTCAATCCATACTTTTTGCATGATGCAGCCAAGTCTCCCAAAACGTCTCCCTCTCCATTTTTCCATGGCGTTGATTTGACTGAATAATCGGTGTACTGGCTGGGCCACAGGCAAAAACCATCATGGTGTTTTGCGACTAAAATCAGGCCTTTCATTCCAGCGTCATGGGCAACTTTTGCCCATTGGTCGGTATCCAAATCAGAGGGGTTAAACCGTTGCGTATCAACGTCTCCATAAGCCCATTCTTCTTCAGTATAGGTATTCAGTCCATAACAGATCAAGCTAAAATACTCCATTTGGTGCCAGCTTAATTGTCCTTCAGAAGGAGTGGGGCCGTAGGGCGCTGGAGGTGTTGGCTTTTGCGTACATGCGCTTAGGAAAAGTAGTAAAAATAGATATGTTGTCTTCATCGTTAGCAGGATTTACGTTCTAATATTCTGGGGGTTAAAAGTATTTCTTCCGGTTTTTTATCGTCTGAGTTTATATTTTTTAGTAGAAGTTGTAATGCAGACTCTGCCATTTCTTTGATGGGTTGATCGACCGTGGTTAACTCAGGCTCAATGGCAATTCCCATGGGGTCGTTATCAAAACCGATAACAGCAACATCATCGGGAACTTTATACCCAGCTCCATTCAAGAACTTAATGACACCGATTGCGACATCATCACCAACTCCAAGAATGGCATCAGGCTGGGGAGATAGTTGCATGAGCTTTTTAGCACCTTTAATCCCATCTTCCATGAAAAAGTCGCCATAAATTAGTAGTTCTTCATTAAGGGGCAGCCCATGATCAATGAGTGCCTGCTGGTATCCTTGAAGGCGTTCATGATAAACATTGATATGACTGGAGCCGGTGATAAAAGCAATTCTTTTTCGACCTTTGCCAATCATTTGGCTGACCGCTTGATAGGCTCCGTGGAAGTTATCTGCAACAACCCGGGATAGGCCTGTTTGTGTAGGAGTCCGATCAAAAAAAACAAGGGGGATATCCTCTTCGTTGAAGGCTTTGAAATGGTTGGCTTCAATTGTTTCCTTGGAAATGGAAACAAGGGCTCCGGCAACTCGATTGGCGATAAGGGCTTCGACATTCTTTTTTTCTGTTGCCAGTTTTTCATTGGATTGAAACACCATTACGGCATAATCTTCCTGGTTTGCCTTTTCCGAAAACTCAGCGATAAACTTGGCAAAGAAATGGTGTTGTATGTTGGGAACCAGCAAGCCAATCGTATTGCTTCGTTTGTTCCGAAAACCTTGCGCCAATCGGTTTGGACGATAACCCATTTCGTTTGCTTTGTCCCACACTTTTTTGCGGGTTTCCTCTCGTATTGATTTACTGTTGCGCAGTGCCAATGAAACGGTTGTGTGATGCACGCCTAGTTCTTTAGCAATATCTTTTATGGTAACGTTTTTCTTCATTGTTCTTACAAAAGAATAGTTCTCACGTGAGAATAGCAAGCGAAAAATGAAAATTTATAATGAGGGTCGTTCAATGATGGTCAGCTGAAAACTAAAATAGGGTTGGCGATATTCGCCAACCCTATTCGATCAGGTCTATAAATATTTTAAATCTATCTTTTTTTAAAGTATAGGAGTTCGTCCAAGGCAACATCAAATTCCAGGCTTTTTCCTCCTCTTACAACTTTTCCTGAATGGGTTTCCCATTTTCCTTTTGGCAATTGAACCATACGTTTCCGGGCACCTTTTTCAACAACAGGAGCAACCAGGATATCTTCACCCAACATAAATTGGTCAACAACGTTTACAAAACCCTGATTTGGGAAGTTATATTCCATGGGGCGCATAATGGGTTCGCCAGTTTTTGCAGCTTGCCGGGCTAACGCTAGAATATAGTCTTTGTGTTGCTGGCGAATTTCAATAGATCGGCTAACGGCTTGCAAATGCTCGGCATCCAGCACGCGCCACGGAGCAACCGAGAATTGCATCATCGGCATCAATGCATGGCACTGAGCGGAACGAACGATTAACTCCTGATCAATAATTGCCCCGTCAATAAAGGAAATGTATTGTCCACCACCGATAAGGTCGGGACAAGAGAACGGATAGCCCATAATACCTTCGACCAACATTTGAGGGATCAACATATTCAGGTGTTCCCAGCTGTGATTCTTATCGTGCAAGCGCTCAGCCAGCGGTTGACCTCCCATTTTCCACATCGCCCGGTATTCATTCAATGGGAAATCAAGACCAATTTCTCCATACAGCTTTGAATGGTCGTTGGGAGTGAGTCCGTTTAAGTCTAAATCACCGGTATAAAAGCGGGCATCGCCAGCATCCAGTTTAAAACCATCAACACCATATTCATCAACCAGGCGTTGTAACTCATCACGAAACCATTTTTTAGCATCTGGATTTGACAGGTCCAATACTGCGCTTACGCCATTCCACCAACGAATCATTGCGGTTTGTCCGGACTTGTCTTTGATGAAATAGCCTTTTTTATCTAAAGCACGGTACACATCGCAGTCGGGGCTTACAAAGGGGCACACCCATAACATCACCTTGAAGCCCATATCGTGCAACTCATCCATCATGGCTTTCGGATCGTCGAATCGTCCTTCATGAAAGTTCCACTTGCCATAATCCTCTTGCCAGTTGTCGTCAATCATCAGTACGCCTGCCGGATAGTCGTTGTTTTTGATGGCGTGGGCATACTTCAGAATATCTTTTTGATTCTGGTCATACATGAGCTCAATCCAGGTGTTGTATTGAGGGCTTGTAAATAAAATTTCATCCGGAGTTTTGCCGGAAGGAGGAAAGTAAGTATTGCTGGCATGCAAGTAGGCGCCTTTCAGGTTTTGATGACCATCGGAGTGGATGATTTTGTCCTTGCTGGTTACGGTTAACTGGCCCGACTTGAGGATGATATGCAGAGGAGATTCACTCCAGATAACATCTCCCTGGTCTGAAAGGAGTAGTGGCTGTATCTGGTTGCCAAACCCTTTTCCATAGGTGTTAACATCAATGTCTTTTTGCAAAGGCATCAACTGTCCAAGGCCAATAATTCCGGCCCACCAGTTTCGATCACTGTTGTTTTTGATAATCAGCGTATCCGACGTTTGTCCGATTGAGAAATTGCTTAGTAAAATAAGTAAGCAAATAAGTGAAGTAGTTTTTAATTTGTTCATAGTAATTAGTCGTAGTTTTTATTTTCTAATATCTTTTAGAATAATATTGAGTTTGAGAAATATCAGTTGTCAAAATCGCTGGGGAAATCAACCGGAAGAAGAACTTCTCCTTGATTGGTTCGAATCCAGGTTTTAAAACCTCTTTCATTTTCGGTTAGTTCGATCACTCGCGCTCCATTGCTTAGTTCGCCGTAAGTTGTTTTACCTCCGCTGAAACGTCCATAAGCCAAGGCTATGCCATGCAAGTAGGAAATGTAATCGTTGGAATGATCATGGCCTACAAATGTTCCCATGACATCACCAGACTCCAGCATTGCGGTAAACATGCCCGAATTAATCTCGGGAGAGCATTCTTTTTCGAGGCGGATTCCAATGGGAGGATGTTTTTCGTTTTTATAAGCCTCTGTATATTCTACAAGGGGAATATGGAAAAATGCTAAAGCCGGAAGTACTCGCCCATTTTCCTTTTTTTGTTTTTGGCTTTCCTTTCGGTACCAGTTGATCTGGGATTCCTGAAACCAACCATATCCTTTGATTCCTTCAATGGTGCTATATGCATTTGAATCCATGCAGTACAGTAAGGCGGCATTTGCAGATCCAGATGGTGATTTTACAGGAAGGACATAATTCCCAAAACCATCAACTCCTTTTGTGTGAGGAATAAACAGGTTGCCGTGAAGTTTAACCACAAAGTTGGCAACTTCTTCTCTGCTCAATTCATTTTCATCATCGTGATTTCCAAGGACCACGGCAAATGGAATGTCGCGCTCAATAATTGGCTCAGTAACCATTTCCCATCCATGAATAACCGGATTTCCTGTAACCACATCGCCGGTGAAGATTACTAAATCGGGATTTTCTTCGTCAAGCACTTTATTGATCATTGTGATGGCTGCTTTCGACTCGGGATTGTTGGCCTTTATGTGCGTATCCGTAAACTGAACGATCTTGAATTTCTGATTGTCCTTAAATTTTAGTTCAAAGCCTTTTGCAAAAGAGGTGTTGATTAAAAAAATGCAGGACAAAAAGAGTAGCCACTGCTTGATAGTCCTTTCTTTACTTTTAATTACCATATTTTAAACATTTTGAGGTTATGCAATAAACACAAAGAAACGATTAAAATTGTTTTTTGTATTTATAACGGATCAGAACGATATGATCGCATTACGATTATAATGAAATTTCCCATAGAAGTTGCGTGGTAAAAGAACAATATGCTATGCTTAATTATTTAAAATTAGAGACTTAATGGTATTGTTCTTAAAGCCTTGAAATTTGTAGCAATCATTCTTTCTTATTTTTTTGATTAATTGGAAGCATCCCAATTTGTACCCATCCTTTATCATTCAATCTTTTTTGATCGACGGCAAGTTGAATGCCAGGTTGATCATCGGATGAGGTGTCAACAATTGCGACAGCGAGTTGGTACGTATTTTCAGGGACATCACTCAAATTAAATGTTTCTGAATACTTCCCGGGAATATCTTTGAGCCAATCAGAAGGTTCTGCTTTTTTACTGATCCATTTTTTCTTTAGGCTACCTGCTTCGTTAAACAGCGCAAAAGCGACCTGATACTTTTGGTTCCAGTTAGGATGTTTGTTGGGGAGAATTCCGACCCCCAAGTTATTCCACTGGTGAGCTATTGTTAAGGTGTTGCCATTTTGAGTTACCGATAGTTGAGAAGGATAGAAACGATAGCCTCCATGAGTAATAAATTTTTGAACCAAATCGGGGAGCTCTTCAATCCAATATTTACATTCCAGAGGAACGCGTAAATCCATGGTGTTTGAATGAAAATTGAGCGCATCGTTTAAAGCAGCAGGAAAAGTGGATTTGAAGCTTTTAAAATGGTATTGTTTGTCTTGCTCAAAAGATCGGTTTTTTAGCGTGTCTCCCGTTGGGCTGGTCAGCCAGTAGCAGGCTTCGCCAATAAAAGCATTTTGGGGAAATAAACTGTTCAGTATTTCCTGATCTTGCTTACTAAACCAAAAACTCCCCAACCCATCGCGACGCGGAAGAAATTGATACCTGTCGAACGCTAATGGGTTGGTGTATTTGTAGTCAGCAAAGGAGACATTGAGAACGGGGAGGATCTTCTGAAATCTTTCAGCATAAGATGTGGTAATCCAGTCAACGACCTGGTGGTAGTTTTCTTTGTTTTTTAACAAGACTCCATGTCCTTCTCCCCATCTTCCTAAGCCGTAGGCATCGATGAAATCAACAAGATCAGGATTATCAAATTTTTTTGCGAAGGCCGTTAAAAAACGATCAAATTTTTCTTGAAATACGGGATCGTCGTAATAGGGTGTTTTAAGCTCTCCTGTTTTTCCTATCACCTTTTTAAAAGATGCTCCTGCCTCGAAAACATACTCAGGAGTGGCTTGCTGAACCATGTCCCGGCTGTCGTGAAAGATTCGGAAAGCCAATTTCAATTTTCTCTTTTGGGCTCCCTCTACAAGCTTTATAAAATTGGGATCGCTTTCCCAGGCGTATTTCCCTTCTTCTGGTTCAAAAGCAGTCCATATTGCTCTTATGTACAAAATATTACTTACATCAGGAGCTCCAACGGCATCCATCTCTTCCCAGAAGCTGTCCACATTAATCCGGTCAAAGTTGTTTTGAAAGTAGGGGTAAAGCTCCCAACCTTCGCTGTACATCGTCCATCCCATAGCTGGGTTCTTTAAGACCGAAGTCGTATCAGGAGTAATTGTGAATGTTTTCTTTTGCGTTGTACCGGTTTGACAGCCGACCAAGCAACAGGACACAATGAAGATTAAATAACTAAGATGAAAGAATTTCATAATTAAGGTAATATCAAAATGCCCGGCAAGTTACCGGACATTTATGAATGATTATATTTTTAGATGAATCAAGGATTAACAATCGATGGAAATCCTTGACTCATATCTTATAAGACCTTAATCAAGACCAAGATTGTCTTATTAGTAACCTGGGTTTTGAGTTAAGTTTCCTTTGTACTCGTTAATGTAGCTAACAGGAATGGGGAATAAGAATTTATTTTCATCATTATCAAATTTCTTATATCCATTGCCATCAGTCATTCGTTGATATCGAATTAAGTCCATCCGACGTGTTCCTTCGCAGTATAACTCGTGTGAGCGCTCCATCAAAATGGCATCACGCAAAGCTTCTTTCGACATGGTTGTGAGCGGTTCTAATCCTGCTCTTACCCGAATAGCGTTAATAAATGAATAGGCTGTATTTCCGCCATCGCTGGTGTAAGTAACTCCTTCTTTTGAAACTTGAGCAACTAAAGGGGCATTAACATCGGCGGTTGTTTGCAGTTCGTTTAAAATTTCGGCCATTGCTAAAAGGACTTCGGCATAGCGGTAAACAATAAAATCATGTCCCTGGAAAAAGCTGACTTGATTTGGATCAAGATCATATTTTACAGGAATGGCTCCATCACCTAGGCCATGACGGTTATCCACCGGATTTTCTCTGGTTATTTCTACTCCAGAAGATGTTGTGTATGATGCGGCGATGCCAGACAAACGTTGGTCATTTGCGTCAAAGGTATCGTAAAACGACCAAAGAATTTTATACCCACCCCATGAGTTTGAGCTACCACCTCCAGGCAACGGAAAATTATTTGGAAGTGATTCGGCATGCCACATCATGGTATTGAAAGAGTAGTCAGAAGGAGTTGCAAAGATGATTTCGTTATTCTTTGTGTTGTTAACACTAAATACATCACTATAGCTATTCTGCAATTCGTGCGAGCCAGAGCTAATGATTTGTTCTGCACAATCTTTGGCTTTGTTCCAGAAATTAACGTCACCTGTCCGCGCTGCTTCATTCATGTATAGTCTTAAAAGGACCATGTTGGCTATACTTTTATTGATTCGGCCAAAGTTTGGACCGTAATCTGCTTCGGGAAGGGCATCTTTTCCATCAAATAGTGATTCGATAATTTTCACGAAATTTTCTTTTGATGGACGCTCTGGATAAACCAATTCTGCTGGAGTTGCCAACATTTCGTCAGTAGGGTAAGGAACCGGGCCATAATAGTCATAAAGAATGGCGGCCTTCCATGCTCCAACAGCCTTTGCTTCTGCAATCAATCCGGCTTTTAGATTTTCTGAAATGTCCATTTTCTCTATCTGTTTTGCAACAATACGCGCATTGGAAATATGGTTGTAATACTTAAAAACGTTTTGTGTACCATATCCGTTAGACTCTGTCCATTGGTGTGTTCTTAGGTATTCCCAAGGATTTGTTCCATAAGAGCACGCCATCATATCTCCTGCAGCAATATCGGACAGTGTTAATACTGAATTGATATTTTGAACAAAGAGTCCTGGACTCCAGGTTCCGACTTTCGTAATTGAGTTATAATATAAAGCCGCAATGGCTAGTTTCGCATCCTTCTCCGTATTGTAGAAGTTATCTGGTGTTATTTTATTGTACTCTTCCATTTCCAGGTCACAACTTTGTGTTGTTATGAGTAAGGAGAGTACAATTGCAATTATGTATTTCGTTTTCATTAGTTTGTAGTTTTTATTTTTTTCGGTATTTCCAAATGTTACTTGCATCATCGATAAACATCTTTTATCTGCTATTAGAAACTAAGTTGTAACCCTAAGTTGTAGCTTCTGTGATTCGGATAGGCTGCAACATACTGGTCTGTCTCCGGATCCATTCCGGTGTAAGGCGTAAATAAGAATGGGTTGGTAATATTGCAATAAAGACGCAGACGTTTGATTTTTGCATTTTGCAAAATGTGTTTTGGGAGCGTATAGCCAAGCGTAATATCGCGAACCCGAATAAACCAAGCATCTTCAAGAAAGAAGTCTCCAGTGCCATGTTGTGCAGAACTTTGAAGTGCAGATACCCCTGTTCCTTCCAGGTTATCACTGTTCCATCGATCTAAAGCTTCTACTGGAATATTGGACGCTGTAGAAACTAGTGTGTAAGGGTTTGAAACTCCCAGTTTGGTGTAGGTTTCGTTCAATTTCCATCTGTTAAAAACACCGTAGGTGTAGACTGAAAGGTCGAAATTTCCGTAATTGAAGGTATTATTGAAGCCAATGGTAAATGGGGTATTAACACCTACTTTTACTTTATCGGCATCATCGATCTTTCCATCAGGCTTACCTGAACGTTGAGGTTTGCCATCGCTGTCGAGTACCCTGTTTCCGTCATCATCCAGAAGGTAGCCATCGCGATCGACAATTTTAACTGTGCCAGGAATTAGGTTTAGTGGGTCTGTGCTTCCAACTTCAACTAAACCATCTGTTTCGTAATACCAAAGCTCACCAAAATATTGTTTTGGAGATTCGTTGATTCCCAGCACGTAGCTTGGGTCGCGTTGCAACCAACGATCACGATAATAGGTGAAGGTGATATCAGAGTTCCAGTTAAATTTATCCGAGACAATATTTTTGGTATTCAAGGTTAGCTCAGTTCCGTAAGTTTGCTTTTTTGCATCCAGGTTGTAAGCAATTTTGGAAACAGGATTTGAGCTTAAGAGATTTTTGGTGCCTAAAATACGACTGATTGTTCGGTTGAAATATTCCAACGAACCAGCAACTCGGTGGTTGAAAAGTGAAAAGTCCAACCCAGCATTGATATCTTCTTGTTTCTCCCATTTCAGATCAGGATTACCCAAACCAGCAAGTCTTACACCTGATATAATGGAGTTTCCCCACATGGTATTTGCACCCGGACTGTAGTAATCTGAAAAAGCGGTCCCAATATTATCATTTCCGGTTTGTCCGTAACCAACTCTAAGCTTTAATTGGTTTAACCAGTGTGAAGAAGAGCTCATAAAAGATTCTCTGGAAATATCCCAGCCAAGAGAAATTCCAGGAAATATTCCGTATTGGTTTTCTGGAGAGAAATTGGACGAACCGTCTACACGAAGGTTGGCAGTAACAAAGTATTTATAGTCATAATCGTAGCTAGCGCGAAGGAAGTAAGAGATCACTTCAGAGCTTCCTCCTGATGACCAAACTTGTGGTCTTTCGGCTCCCAAATTCATGTTGTTCCATAAAATGCCATCAAACGGAAAATCAGTTGCTCTTGCCGAGAAACTTTCCCATTTGTACTTCATGTATTCGGTACCTAATGTAGCCGAAAGGTTATGGTTGTCCCCAAATGTTTTGATGTAGTTCAATAAGGTTTGGAACTGGTAATTGCTTTTTTGATTTGTCGACCTGTCAGCGCGGCCATTGTAACTGGCTCCAGGAACGGTAGTTGTCGGCAGATAGCCATAGTTATCACTGGCGTTACGGTCAAAACCTAATTGGGTTTTTATGGAAAGCCCTGGCAGAATATTGTACTTCAGAAAAGCAGAGCTAAAGAAACGCTCCATGGTTGTTTGGTTGGTAATATCAAGGTACGATACAGGGTTTGGAAGTACAGACATCCGGTCGTTGGTTGAAAAATTTCCATTTTCATCGTAAACTGGCAAGGTTGGTGAGAACACCAAGGAACTCATTAAAACACCGCTGTTTTCCCATTGACCACCATTTCCGATAGATACATTATCTGTGTTGATCTGGCTAAAATTGATGGTTACCCCAACAGTTGTTTTATCTCCAATTTCCTGGTCAACATTAACTCGACCAGTATATTTTGACAAGTTGTTATTTTTGATAATCCCTTTTTGATCGAAAGCGCCAAAAGAAGCATAATAACGGGTATTTTTACTGTTTCCGGATAAGGATAAGTCTACATTCTGAACCATTCCTGTGCGTGTTACCTCATCGGTCCAGTTTGTTCCGGTTCTGGTTCCATTCTCAAATTCGGCAATCTGTTCTGCTGAGAAATATGGAGAGAACTCCCCTGGAGCAACCCAGCCATTCGGTTTTGGAACTGAAGAATAAACATCTGTACGGCTATCATATAGCCATTTTTCTCTTTTTACACGATTGGTTTCTTTCATGTAATCAACGGCGTTCAACATTTCTGGTAAATTCACCATTTCCTGAATTCCTGTAGAAGCATTGACGTCGACCGAGAATCTATCTTCTCCCTTTTTTCCTCTTTTAGTTGTTATTAGAATAACTCCACCAGCAGCTTTAGAACCATAAATAGATGTTGCAGATGCGTCTTTTAAGATGTCGATGTTTTCAATGTCATTGGGGTTTAATGAAGAAAGTACGCCATCAAGAGCTCCTGTACCGAAATAACCAACACTCGAAGGGGAAAAGTCTGAAGTTGGCATGCCATCAATAACAATTAAAGGCGAGCGGTTGGTTGCTGATCCTCTGATTTGAAGTTTTACAGCTCCTCCGGGTTGTGCCGAGTTTAAGTTAACGCTTAGCCCGGCAGCTCTTCCTTGTAAGGTGTGAGAGACTGAGGAGGTTGGAATTTTTACGGCTTCCGCAACATCTACAGAAGCAACGGAAGATGTCAGGCTTCTTCTTTTTTGCACACCATATCCAATTGCAACAACTTCTTCAATACCAATGGCATCTTCGGTCATCACAATATCAATGCTCGTTTGGTTGGCCACGACAATTTCCTGGGCACTCATTCCCACAAACGAGAATACCAAGGTAGAACCGGCAGGAACATTGGCGATTGTATACTTTCCGTCAAAATCACTGATGGTTCCATTGGTCGTTCCTTTTATAAGAATGGTCACTCCAGGAAGCGGTTGTCCTTCTGAATCTGTGATGTTTCCGGATACAGTTTTCTCTTGCTGAAGACTAGCATTTAACTGAGACTGTGGATAAACAATGATGTTTCGATCAACCAGCTTGAAGGTCAGGTTGGTTTCAGATAGTAAATTGTCAACAAGCTCATGAATGTCTTTTTGAGAAACATCTACCGATTTCTTTTTTACATCTTTAATCTGTTCATTTTGATAGAAAAATCGGAATTCGGATTGCTCCTCAATTTTGTTGAAAATCTCATTCAGCGATTCATCTTCAACTCGAAGTGAAATTTTTGAGTTCTGCGAATAGAGTTCTGCTGAAGCATTAAACACAAAAATTAAAACCAGTAATGTCGTAAGTTTCATAACAAGTAGTAGTTTTTCCCATTTGACCCATCTGGATGAGTCAGATAATCGGTTTTTTTTCATAATTTCGAAAAGATTTACAGTTTTAAATCAATTATTTAAGGAGGTGGTATAACGTTGGCGCGGATATCACCTTCTTCTTTTTATTCTTCTATTGTTTTGATTTTAAGTGAATTGTTTTGTTGTCTATTTCATAATTAACAGGTATTGTTAGGTTAATAAAGTCGAGTACACTTTGTATGCTCAAATTATCAAGGGTACCGGTATAGTGTTTATTTTCAAATTGTTTTTCATCATATTGAAATTCCACCGCATAGAAGCGCTCTAATTTTTGAATGAAATTGACGAATGGAACATTTTCAAAAGAAAGGATCCCTTCTTTCCAGGATATATCATTCGAAACACGGCTTGGAAGTACTTGTAAGGTTTGGTCTTTTGCGTTATATATTGCTTTTTCAGAAGGATTTAATACCGCAGTTTTATTGTTTCGGTCAATCGTTAGCTCAATTTTTCCTTCGAGTAAGGAGGTCTCCGTAATGTTAGACTCTGGATAATGAGATAGATTGAATTTGGTCCCAACGACTTTGATGGTTGCCTCCGATGTTTCGACAACGAACGGATTTTTTTCGGCATGATAAACTTCAAAATAAGCTTCACCAGAGAGGTTAACCTTTCTGGTCTTACGTTGCATTTGGTATTTCAATTGGGTGTTTGAGTTTAGCCAAACCAAACTGCCATCAGGGAGTGTTACTTTACTTTGTTGTCCTGCTTGGGTCGAAATTTCAATCCAATTGGCTTGGGTGGGGAAAATATACTCAGAAGAAAGATAAACAGACAGCCCCGTAATTGTTAGGATGAGTATTAAAATAGCTGCAATTCGTTGCAACTTGGTAGCAAGGAAAAAGGTTTTGGTGTGTCGTTTCTCTGAAATTGGAGATAAACGACTGATTAATCTTTGTCTTGCCTCGGATGTGGAAGAAGACCTGGATATATCAGCATGTGAATTCCAATAAGTTTCCAGGTTTTGTAAAAAACGTTCGTTTTGTGGATTCCGATTTTTCCAGTCCGAAATCGAATCCTTGTCTTTGTTGCTTGCTGCTTTTTGCAGCAATCTGGCGATACTCTGCGATAAATCTTTCATCTCCTCTGTCGTTATTGATCCTCTTCTTCATGATAATGACGCAGCCTTTTCTAATTCTCCCTAAAAGAAATCTGAAAAAAATATAAAAAAGTTAGAACGATAAGTTTTGACTGCGGTTAAAGGCTAAGCAGCAGTGTTTTAAGTTTGCGTGTATTTTGTGGGTTAGACAAGTCAATGTTCAGAACTGTTGCAATTTTGCGAATGGCGATGGCTAATTGATTGTCAACCGTTTTTACAGAAATATTAAGAATTTCAGCAACTTCCTGCCTGTTAAGTCCGTCCTCCCGAATCAGTTTGAAAATGATCTTGCATTTGGGGGGTAAGTTTGCAACTGTTTTATTGAGGGTGTCAAACAGTTCATGCTCAATAAGATCAACTTCGGCTGATGGCTTGTAGTCAGTAAGCTTTATTTCTGAGTCTTCTATGAGATCAAAATGAAATTTGGTTTCTTTCCGTAAAGTGGAAATCGCTTTGTTTCTTGTTGAAATGTAAAGGTAGGGTTCAATGTTTTTTATTTTCGTTAAATCGGATCTGCTTTCCCAGAGCTTTAAAAATACATCGAGAACAATCTCTTCGGCTAACAAATTTGATTTGACGATGGAGCAGGCAAACTGACTCAACCGGAGGAAATAAGCGTCGAAGAATGTCGCAAAAGATTCTTGCGATAATTCAGTTTTAAATTTTTCAAACTTGTGTCTTCCCTTGCTTTCAATCACCATTGCCCCAATTCAAAAGTTGCTACAAGTTTAAGAAAAAATGATTGATCTAATACAAAGGGGATTTGTACAATAGAATAAAGTCTATTGTAGTGTGTTGTAATATAGGTTGTTGTCGTAAAAGAAAAGGACTGATTGCTGAGAGCAATCAGTCCTTTTAGTATACATCTGATTTTGTTTTGTTAGCTTATTTTAATGAAACGGCATAAAGGAACCAGGAAGTATGAGGAAGCCACTGTTCAACCCAGCGCCAATCATCGTCGTTGCCTGTTTCAGCATAACCTTTTTGAAAATCAATGTCATGATAGTCTGTTAATCCTGCTGTAATTCCATTGACAATTCCTCCTGGAGCATTTTTGTATTCGTAGGAGCCAAAAAACAAGTACTGCGGATTGTTGTAGCCAGAGCCTTCAAGCATACAGGAGTTAAAAGGGTTTAATCCGAGTACCCAGTTGAGTTGACTTTGAGCGTATTTTTTGAGTTGACGAGCAAAAGCCTGGTCATTTTCGAAATGCTGGGCTGCCAGTTTCATCGCAGTTGCCATGGAGCCTAAACGGGCATTCTCACCTTGCCACCAAGGAGCTGTTTCTGAATCGTGAATAAAGAAAAAACCGCTTTCTCTTTTGCCACCCTTATGTTGCACGTACTGACGCACATAGTTAAAAGGATTGTTGACCTCTTCAGAAATAGCCAAGTCAAAATGCAACGATTTTTTGACCACTTCTAAAACTTGTTGCTTTTTGGCCTCATCAACAATTTGAATGTAGCCCAAAAGGCTTACTACCGGGAATCCGGCATCAGCTGCATGAAAGAACGGACGGTCTTGATCGTCAGCTCGCCAATAATTTTGATAGCTGTCATTAGTTGTTAAGCGGTTCATCAATTTATTGGCTCTTTTGTCAGCCGCATCTTTGTAGACTTGTTTCTTGCTTGCTTTATACAATTCAACAGCAGCAACCAAGGCGCAATAATCATCAACAATGTTTTCTTTGCCACCAATGATTAAACGTTGATTATTGGCTTCTAAAAAATGAAAGGCTTCTTCCGCAGTTTCGAGGTATTTTTCTGAGGAATATTGGCCAGAGAATTCGTTCATACTGGCCATAGCCAATGCGGCAATCGCTACGCCAGCTCCTTCGCGGTAGTTGGTGTTGTACTCATTGGTTTCGGGATCGACCAGCTCAATTTTTCGATCAGAAGGAAGCTTTTTCCCCCAGCAAGAAACCGAACGGTAAAAAGAACCATTTGGGATTTTGACATTGACCAGGTAATCTGCTCCATAGATGGCTTCATCAATCATCCGCTTTTTGACTTGCGCCAAGCCTTTTTCATTACGTCGACAAATCTCTTCGTAAGATTTGAACAAGCTCCAAACAGTTAACGGAATTTGTTGAGGATTGAAAAATTCGGAGTAGGATAGGTGAGAGAATACTTTGGAGTAGTCACCAGTCGCATCAGCCCAACCTCCGCGTGCATCAATGCGTTTGACGATTACTTCTTCTCCATTTTCATTTTTCATTACCGGTAGTTCTGCATCGGCTTTTTCAAATAACCCAACAGCCCGTTGTCCTCTGAAATAATAAACAATATCAGAAATGGTATTTCGCTCCAGAATTTGCTCTTGAATTTGAAAAGGATAGGAGTAATAGGTTTTTCCTTGAGAGGACGTTTGAATTATGTATTCACCTGGAGTTTCCAGCGAGGTGAAATCAAGCGTCCAGAACAACCAGTTTTTCCAGTTGTCAACTTTTCCGACGGCAGTCACTTCTCCGGAAGTTACTTCTTGTTTCGTGTGGTTATTAATGATTTTAAAAGAATCAAAATGATCTCCTTCAAAGCCCAGAATAGTCGCTTGCTTAAAGCCAGTGGTTTCGTAACCGATGTGGTTGGTCAGCACTTGGGGAGTGACGGGGTCTTTTGCTTGAGAAAATTGGAACGTAGCCATTGCGAACATGGTTAAGATGAGTTTTTTCATAAGTGTTTAACGATTAAAGTAAGTAGTTGTTTGTACCTATAAAACTATCTAAAAAATGTCGGATTTTAGGAAGTATATGCTGAATAACCTGCCTTTTTTACTGAATTAAAAGCTTGGTGATAATGAACTGTTGAAATGATCAAATGCTTCTTTATTGCTAAAGAAAGCCAACTCCTATCAGATTGAATTGCTGATAAAGAGTTGGCTGAAAAGGGAAGAATATGTAGTAATAAGATTATATTTTTTGAGGATAAGTTTGGGTTATCGCTAGAATAGTTCATCAACTACCTGATTGAAGTAAGCGATGTTCTTTTTGATATCAGGCACTGAGTTGTCCCAGTTGTATTCATATTCGATGGAGAATAATCCTTCAAATTTTTCCTCTTTCAAAACTTCCAACATGTCTTTCAAAGGCAGGATTCCTGTTCCCCAAATTACATCATGCTGTTCGGCTTCGCCTTCCACTTTTTCTTTGATGTCTTTAAAGTGAAGCGATTTCAAACGGCTTCCATATTGTTTCAACCCTTCAACCGGATCAATGCCCATCCGTTTCCAGTGACCAACATCAGCACATGCCCCAATGCGATCGCTCAAGCCATCAACAGCTTTCATGAATAACTCAGGCGACCAGTAATTGGATGGTTTAGGGTGATTGTGAATGGCCACATCAATTTTGTACTTGTTGGCCAGCTGATCAACAAACTTCAGGTGTTTGTATTCGGGCTCGCAGGTGATAATTTCAATGCCCATGGCATCCGCAAACTGGAACAGTTGTTCCCATTCTGCTTCATCTTTACAAATAACCACACCACTGGCCTTAATTTTTACGCCTTTGGATTTAGCATATTTCAACACCTCTTTTTGGGTGGCTTTATCCATTTTGAAATCCATGGTTCCTTCAATGTCTTTTCCCAATGGCTGTCCGTAGTAAACTTCCATGTAGTTCAAGCCCAATTCCTGCGCTTTATCTACTGCTTCCTGAAAGGTAAAACGGTGAAACGTATAACTCTGAACACCTAGTTCCCATCCGGCTTTCTTTAATTTTTTACTTGGTTGAGCTACTACTGGAAATGCCATTACTAATGCAATTAAAAAAAGACCACAAGTCTTCATTGTTTGTCTCATTATCCTTCAATTTTAGTGTTTGTTGTTGGTTTTGTGTTCTAACAGGAGAAACCAGCTTGCACCAGTTTCTCCATTAAAGTATTTTGCTTTTAGCCTATTTAGGCATTGGTGGCAAAGCCCATCCTTCGCGATAGGTGTGGTTAATCCACTCTTCTGAAATCGCTTTCGCATTGAAATCAGCAAACTGACGATCGAAACGAGGATCGCCATCCACCACTTCAAACTTATCAACGGTTACCACTTTAATCTTATCTGAATCAGAAATATTCGTAAAACGCATATTTTCACCATCCCAGTGAAGGGTCCGGTTCAGCGACTGCAGACGTACGGCCAGCACTCCCATCACAACCATTTCGTTGAATGGTCCGGAGTATGCGAAGTTGGCACTTGCCTCTTTTCGGCTGCCTTTCGATTCTTTACAGGCACGGATCCAGTCACGCTCGTGTGCTCCCGACCAAGGGCCGGCTTCTGAACCAGGGATACGAGCAATCGTTGGTGTTGGCTCTTTAAAGTCTTCCATTCTTTCGTAAGGCAACAAGGTAGGCTGCATACCATAATAGCTGGTCATGATCTTACCTTTGGTTCCCACAAACAGCAAACCACCGCCGCTGTCTTTACCTAAAACTTCACCATCAGGAAGTTCAATCGGACGTTCAGGAAGGAAACCACCGTCGTACCATACCACTTTAACCTCTGGCATACCAACATCAGGCATGTTTTTGCGGGCAGGGAACGTATAAGTTACCTTTTCGGCATGAGGAGCACTCTCGGTATTTACAAGCGTTGAAGAAGCCTCAACTTTTGAAGGGTATTTTAAATTCAGGGCCCAGAAAACCGGATCAAGTACGTGACAAGCCATATCGCCTAAGGCGCCAGTACCGTAATCCCACCAGCCACGCCAGTTCCAGGGTGTGTATGAAGGATGATAAGGACGGTAAGCAGCCGGCCCTAAAAACAGATCCCAATCCAGGGTTTTTGGAACTTTCACGTTCTCAGTTGGGCGTTGCAACCCTTGTGGCCAGATCGGACGGTCAGTCCAGGCATGTACTTCAGTCACTTCGCCAATGGCTCCGGACCAGATCCACTCGCAAACACGACGAATGTCGTCACCTGAGTTCCCCTGGTTACCCATTTGCGTAGCAACACCATATTTTTCAGCCAGTTTGGTCAACAGGCGTGATTCATATACCGAGTGTGTTAAAGGCTTTTGTGTGTAAACATGCTTGCCTAAAGTCATGGCGTGTGCTGTTACACCAGCGTGGGTATGGTCTGGCGTTGCCACCATTACCGCGTCGATTGAGTTACCCATTTTATCCAGCATCTCGCGCCAGTCATTAAATCGTTCTGCCTTCGGATAATCTTTAAATGTTTTATCGGCATATTTCCAATCCACATCACACAGAGCTACAATGTTTTCAGCGCTCATGTTACGCAGGTTGTTACGTCCCATTCCACCGACACCAACTCCGGCGATATTCAGTTTATCACTCGGCGCAGTATGTCCAAATGATTTTCCCATAACGGTACTTGGGACTACTGAGAATGCAGCGCCTGCCAGGGCAGTTGCTTTTACAAATTTTCTTCTGCTTATATTCTTCATCTCTATTTAGTGATTTATAAGGTTTCTAAGTTTAGGTTTCTCCAGAGGACTTTGATTTC
>NZ_FONW01000002.1 GCF_900113005.1 Sunxiuqinia elliptica | reverse complement strand
GTGTGACGAAGCACCCAGTTTTGCTTGACGCTTTCGATATACTCAGGAGTTCTTTGCCCTGGTGGTAATCCATACAGATCAGCTGGATTCAGGCCTTCCCACCACTTTCCTTTTCCATCTTCAATGGTCATGTGACCATCGTAGGGCTTGCCTTGATAAACTCCCGAAGTATCAGCGCCAAATGCCGGGAGCCACCAGGAAAGAAACCGATCATCGTGTGAACTCACGCCATACGGAATATCAAATTTCTTACAGGAAACCTCAAACTCTTTGATGATATCGCGTTTGGGGCCAACATTAACCGAATTCCAGGGATGGTAGGTCGAGTTGAAATTATCAAAGTGGTCATGATGATTCGCCAGTGCTACAAAATACTTTGCACCAAGACTTTTAAAGTACTTCACCAATGCATCAGTATCCAGCTTTTCGGCTTTCCACTCGTTGAGAACATCTTTGTATCCGATTTCAGAAGGATGCCCATAGGTTTTGCAATGGTACTCATAGGCGGCATCGCCCCATTGTTCGCGACCAACATCCTGCATATACATGTGACGGGCATACCAGCCTCCACCTTTTAAAGGCTCCGTTTGTGCTCCCCAATGGACCCAAATACCAAATCGGGCTTCGGTGTACCAACTTGGAAACTCATATTGATCCCTTAATTCTTCCCAGGAACGTTCCTGCTCTTGCGAAAAACACGGAACTGAACAAAGTAATAGCATTATTAATGAAAAATAGCGCTTTATTGTTTGCATATTTTAACCTTTATATTATTCATTGATTTTTAAAGACATATAGGACTTAAGCTTAAATTAATCTGCTATAATGGATAACTTATCTCAGAATATTAATCTATTCAAATGCAAGCACATCATTCACCGCTTTTGCCAATGAAAGCTCATTGCTGTATGTCACATCTGTGGCAATATCCCAACTCATTATTCCTTTGTATTTATTCTGCTTCGCAAACAGAGCTTTTTTGCGTATAGTTTCCTGCCCATCAAAGGTATATGTTTTACCATTGTATGTAACCTGATCCTGAAGTGGAGAACTAATTAGCCCGGCATCTACAAAATTAAGATACGCAGCAGATGATCTGTTGCCATTACTTTCAACACCATAAAAAGGTACTCCAAGAACTAATTTTTCTTTAGGAATACCGTAATCAACAACAGCATTACTTTTACTCACAAATTCATCATAATCAAATAATGAAGGTTGAGGTCCATAAACCTGAAGGGAAATGAAATCTGTTTTATTAATCGCCAACTGACTAATTTTATAATAGTAAGCGTGCAATGATACCGAATAAGTAACATCCGATGTCGCTAACTTTTCACCCAGTTCAACAATTGCCTTGCTGTAATTATTATATTCCTGGGTGGATTCACACCATTCAAAATCGAGATCTACTCCATCCCAAGCGTATTGAGATATAAAATCGGATACGCTGTTTACAAAAGTTGTACGGGAAGTGGCATTCCCAACAACTGTTTTCCAGTCTCCGCCGGCCATTCCAACGCGTAGTTTAATATCTTTACCTGTAAGTGTAGTGCGCAACTCATCATAAATAGTTCTCCATGACTGAGCATCTTTACCCGGATCAGAAGAATTGTCGTATGTCCAGTAAGCAAGCGTTTTACTGGAGTTCCAATCTGTTTTTCGCAACTTAATCCCATTGTTCATATATCCAGAGACCGTACCAGCCGGCAAAAACAAACTACTTATAAATGTTTCATCCAACTTAGCATCAATCCCAGAGCCTATATGAAAAGCTTCCCGGATAAAAGGAACAGAGCTTGGAAAATCTGAAGCTACCACAACATTATCTAACAAAGTCCCGTCTATATAACAGGCAACACGTTCAGCAGTACCTTTATTCCCGTTGTATCCTAAAGCAAAATGATGCCATCCGTTCAATACATTGTCAGCATGAATAGTAACACTTTTACCGTTGATGTTAAACTCGAAAACGCCAACGGCATCACTCATTTTACAATAGACACTCCCACTTTCATTGGCCTTTTTAAAAATAAAACCTCCGGGAGTCCAGTTATCCAGCGAAAGCCAAGTTCCAAAAGTAAACTGTTTATATGAACCATCTGATCCTCCGGCAATTTTAACGTTATTCAAGAGGTCAAAACCAACATTCATATCTGCATCTGTTCCATTAAAATCGATGACTCCATTTCGATTATCAAAATCTTTTAGATAACTGGCATTAGAAAAAGAAGCCTGGTTATCAGGAAGATCAAAAAAAAGGGTTCCATCTGTATAAGGTCTGAATGCGATCATGATCAGGTCGTCATAGGCCAAAACCGACTCATCAGAAACACGACCGGTCTCGTAAAAATTTAACCTTATATAGGAACTAAAGAATTTCTCGTAGGATGTATCATCATTGTCCGTATTATTATCTGGTTCTTCCAAGACGACTGATTCTCTATCACATGAGCTTAATAAAAAAGAACAAAAAATGATTAATACGCGAAGTAATATATTTATTGAATTCATAATAGTATTTTTTTACTTGTGTATTGTTCTATGTATTTGGGGACTTCTACTAATTGGCTTATTTATAACATTGGGGATAAAAATCTTATCCCCAATGTTATAAATAAGCCAATCAATACGATTACTAATAGCCAGGATTTTCCACAAGGTTTGGATTATCAGAAATTCGTCCTAACCCAAATGGGAAATAATAAAAACGTTCTTCGAAAATATGAGGATCAGATCCATCTGCATTTTTGACGGTTATAATATAGTTTTCACCATCAGTGGCATCAAAATCATAGGTAAATACTAATCCCTTATAAACTCGATTTAATTCATCATAAGCAGTTCTCCATCTTCTTAAATCCCAAAAGCGCTGGTCTTCAAAAACCAACTCCACCTGACGCTCCTTACGAATTAATTCTTCCGTGATTTCTGTTAGTGGAAACATACCTGCACGTGCACGTACTTCGTTCACCAACGCAAGTGCCTCTCCTGACTTGTTTAGATAGAATGCTGCTTCAGCTTTGTTAAGAAGTACTTCAGCATATCTGAAAACATGATAATCGGTGCTACTATAGCCTGCAATCGGATTTACATGATTTTCGTCAATTCTTTTACGGGTAATAAATCCAGTACGCTGCCAGTTCCGGTTTGGACCGGCTGTTGGAACCTCTGAATCTTCAGGTCGGGTACCGACAGACTTTTGGTGCATCCAAACTGTTTGCCCCTGAAATTGACTTTCAGGATAAAAAACTGAAGCTCTAAACCGAGGATCACGTTTTCCAAACAAGTCATGAATATCCCAATGGTTTTCCCCGTTGAATTCGGCGCGGTCAATCATACCAGATCTTCCATCAACAAAATCAAAATATTCCACCATTTCCAAATATGGGTTATAATTGGAGTTCCATGAAGCAAACCCCATAGGCATACCTATATTATCATACATATGTCCTTTACCAGCAGCTCCGTCAAATAATACAGATAAAATAGGTTCTGGATTTTCACTTTCATCCAAAAATAAATTAATGTAGTTCTGCACCGGATCGGAATTTTTGTTATACAGTGCATATTTCCCACTTAAAATAACGGATTGGGCTGCATTATACGCTTTTTGCCAGTATTCGTCCGCCTCAGCTGAATTCATTCCAAGCAATCCATCCAGTTGAACACTTCCACCGAATTCTCCAACACTTGCAGCATAGAGCATTACACGACTCTTGAATGTATACGCAGCGTATTTATTTACGCGACCAGCTTCTGTTTCCTCTGGTAATGCTTCAGCAATTACTTCCAATTCAGTATCAAGATAATCATAGATATCTTTTTCACTGTTTCTTGCAACAAACAAATCATCTACATCTTTGTCTTGGGGGGCTAGAATTAAAGGGACACCGCCAAAACGACGAACCATCTCAAAATAACACCACGCTCGAAGAAACTTAGCTTCTGCCGACTTAATCTTAATAATCTCGGGATCAAGAATTTCATTGGATTCGATTTTCTGTATAAAGTCATTGTAGGCTCTAATGTTACCATAAACCCAATAATCATATTTTCTTGATCCATTTTCATCCGGCAGATTATAAGTGATCTGCCAAGGATCCTGCCAAGGGCCAAACGCTCTGGCCTCTCCACCTATTTGCCACCAAGCTCCTAAATTATGATTTGAACCGCCTTGATACTGAAAATCAGTACGGCTATACAAATCGGCAAGAAGAGCATCAACAAGATTGGGGTCTTTAAAAACATCCACCTCCGAAATCAAACTTTTGGGAGACTTATCCAGAAAATCATCGCTACAGTTTACAAATAGCAGTGACAATAAGCCAAATAAAATTATATCTGTTATTTTTTTCATTTTTTTACATTTTATAAATAAAACCCTATAATACGATATTCAATCCTACGGTAATCGATCGTTGGTTTGGAAAGACCAATGTAGTAGTACCAACACCTGAAAACTCCGGATCAAAACTATCTTTATAAATACCAAGCTTACTTAAGGTTAGTAAGTTTGTTCCACTAACAAAAACTGAAGCCCCTTCAAGGACACCCTTGATTAACCGAGTTGGAATTTTATACGAAACACTGAGGCTTTTCAACCTGAGATAAGTCCCATCCTTCAGCCATAAATCTGACATCTTAGTATTGTTGCCCATTAGACCATTAGAATGGATTCCTGGTAATTCAGCATCAGGATTAATGTTTTTAGTTGGATTAGCTGGATCATCCGGTGTCCACCTGTATTTCTCATAGAATTTTTGAGGGACTACACCGTTGTTCAAGAATGGACTACGTGCAGCACTGGTAATAGACATGTTAAAACGACTAGCCCCTTGCCATAGCATATCAGCACTAAAATTCTTATAAGTACCAGCTAACCTTAGCCCATAAGACATATTTGGGAAACTACCATAGCCCAGCTCAACCTGATCCCTGAAATTAATTTCACCATCATCATTTACGTCTTTGTAGATAATGTCTCCCGGTTTCAGAGTCGAATTACCATGTTGATCCTGGTCGTAAGGGAGTTCATCAATTTCCGCTTGAGAATTAAAGAAACCGTCAGTCAAGTAACCGAATATACGGTTGGTCCATTGCCCAGATTTTTGATAAATTCGAATTTGATCAGGATCAGTGTATTCTTCTTCTTCATAATGATCCCATTTTGCCCGACTAAATGTAAGGTTGCCTGAGATAGTGTATTTAAACTTTCCTGTTTCCCCTTGATAGGTTAACGTTGCATCATAGCCTCGGTTATTCTGACTGTTTATATTTTCTTGCGGTAACGAAAGTCCGAATGTACTTGGGATCTGGGCAGTTGAATTTGCCAAAATACCTTCCCTCTCTCGATAGAAAACATTCCCTTCAAAAACAACTTTACTGTTCAAAAGTGAAACATCGACACCTAAATTATAGGTCGTCACATTTTCCCAGGTTGCATTAGGGTTTGGTAAACCGGTGGCTCTTATTCGAGCATACGCCTCATTATTTCCAAACAGGAATGGATCTCCTCCCTGTACATTAAAACCAATAAGATGTTGAAAAGCATTATCGATATTATCGACCCCTGCTTCTGAGTAGGATCCTCTCAATTTCAAATTATTTACAACATCTGTATTGAAAAAAGGCTCTTCACTAATTCTCCACCCTGCCGATACACTTGGAAAGAATCCCCAACGGCTGTCTGAAGGAAATTTAGAACTAGCATCGAAGCGAAAAGTCCCCGATAACAGGTATTTATCTTTGTAGCTATAATTTAAACGACCTGCATAACTCCGACGCGCAGTTTCACTTGAACCTCCAGAGACATTCTGTCCTGTTTCGCTTCCGGCAAAAAATTCATTCAATTCTTTTGAAAGAAACTGCCCCCTGTAGCCACTAAAATACACACTACGATTGTCAATTTGCTCGGCAAGCAACATCGCATTTATCTTGTTATTTTCATCAATTTCAGTGTCATATTCGGCTGAAATTAGGGGATAAACCTGGATATATTTATTAAATTTTTCTGTCAAACTTCCTCCGTCTGTTTCTCTACTGTGCAAAACGAACGGAATCCCCTCTCCATCAAGCGTATAAATATCAAACTTCAAACCTCTACGCTTATTAAATTGACCATTATACAGATACGATAATTTTGCTTTCAACGACAAGCCTTTGATAAAGGGCAAGTCGTATTTAAGGCTCATGTTCCCGCTAAAAATATCATTACTTATTTCTTCAAATCCGGATATGTTTCTTTCAGAAAAACCATCAATGGATGTCTGGTCATTTCCATGATAGGAAGCCATCTCATCGCCTGGCACATAAGGATAAATAGGTTGTGCAAAATCCAATCCATTAAAAATATCAGAAACAGGAAGAGCCAATCGGTCTCTGAATTCGTTTCTATAAGCCAAATCGAGTGTGTATGTCAGGCTCTCAGCTATTTCTGCATCAATATTGGCTCTTGCACTGTAGCGTTTGAATGACACATCATCAGAAGCAAGAATACTTCGTTGATCAAAATGCCCTAAAGAGGTAAAGAATTTAATCTTTTCACTCCCCCCTCTTACTGATAGGTTATTCTCAATCATTGGAGCATCATCCCTAAACAATACTTCAGCCCAATCGGTATTGTAATAACCGGGAGCTCCATTTTTAAAATTATCCACAACCTCTGGAGTAAGAGGGACCAATTGCCCACCAACACTTATCAATGGATCAATACCATCTGCTAGGTTTGCTTCTCGCCACATCTCGGCAAAACCACCCGCATCTACATAATTAGGGTTAACTACCGGGCGTTGTAGTGAATAACTGTTCTTAAATTCAATAACAGGTTTTCCTATTTTACCACGCTTAGTAGTAACTAAAACAACCCCATTTCCAGCCCTTGAACCATAAATAGCCGCAGCAGCATCTTTTAAAACCGTAATCGATTCAATTTCGTTCGGATCAATCCGATTGAAACTGGTTTCAATACCATCTACCAATACCAACGGAGTGCCGAATCCTCGAACCGAAATATTAACATTATCGCTACCCGGCATACCTGAAGTCTGTTTTGTAATCACGCCTGGCATTCTTCCGGCAATAGCAATAGCAGCATTACCAACAGGGGCTACTGTTAATTCATCGCTATTAATTTGGGTAACAGAACCTGTTAAACTTACTTTTTTTTGAGTACCGTAACCAACCGCAACTACTTCTTCCAATCCAATCGCATCATCGTCCATTGTCACTTTAATTGTTGACTGATTACCAACAACAACCTCCTGAGTTCGCATCCCCACAAAAGAAAATACTAAAGTCCCACTAACAGAAACATCATCAATCGAATAATTCCCATCAAAGTCAGTGACTGCCCCTTTAGTTGTTCCTTTAACCAAGACAGTTACTCCGGGAAGTGGTTGTCCGGATGTGTCGGTCACGTTTCCAGAAATCTTTCGTTTTTGTTGTCCAGAAAACTCTCCAGCTTGTGGTTTGATAATTACATTCTTTCCTGCAAGGTGGTAATCGACAGACAAAGTTTTCTCAAAGTAGTCTAAGACTTGTTCGAGTGTTTTATTCTTAAACTCGACATCTACCAATTGCGTATCATCCACCTCTTCTTTATTGTAAAAGAAATAGACATCCGATTTCTGCTCAATGGCATCAAAAACCTCAGCAATCGTAACCTTAGTCATTTTGAGATTGAGTTTGGCATTTTGAGCATTCACTCCCGCAGCCACTGGGAAAACCGATATGAGCAATAGTAAAAAATTTAGCTTCATAATTAATCTCAGTTTTTTGAGCGTAGGCATACTACCTCCACTCGAACATGGAATTTTTTTCATAAATTTGATTGTTAATCGTTAAAAAATGATTTTCGTTTTTTACAGCAGGATTAGTTGGCGCTAGTCCTGTTGTTTTTTCATATTCTCATCGTTAGTCTGTTCTTTTCATCGCATAAAATTTTGAAGAATTAGTTATGTATTTGGGATATCGGTTATTCCATCCAAATGTCGCGTCCTTCCACCCGGAAACGAATCGATGTTGTTTGCTCGATAGCTTCTAAAGCATCTAAAATATTCTGATCATATTCGAAAGTTCCCCGAAAGTGCGTCTCCCCCATTGCCTCATTTTTCAGGTGAAACCGCACCTTATAAAATCGTTCTAAATGATAAATAATGGTTTTCAGATCAGCATCTTTGAAAACAAACTTTCGGTCGCGCCAAGCCGTGTGCAAATAGGTATCTGTTTCCTGAATCTGAATATTCCTTTTCTCTGAATTATAAACAGCACTCTCTCCCGGTTTTATTTTAACGGGGGCCTGATTGGGATAATCGATCAATCGCATTTCAATGGCGCCTTCTTCCAGCACAGCTTCTGTGTGATTTTCGTCTGGATAAGCCCGCACATTAAATGAGGTTCCGAGCACTTTCACCTGCAACTTACTGGTTTTTAACACAAATGGTTTTTCTGGATTTTTACTAACCTTGAAATATCCTTCACCAATCAGTTCAACATTTCGCTGGTTTCCCTGAAACGAAGGATCATAACGCAATGAAGAGCCGGCATTTAACCAAACATGTGTTCCATCTGCCAGTATACTTTCTGCCACCTGCCCTTCCGGTGCGATCAACTCGCTATAAAGCTCCACCGAATGAATGGACTTGTTTCCCAAATACCAGCCAAGTGCCAATAGTAAAGGCATTGCAATAACTGCAGCAGCCTGCATCCATCGTTGCAAAAGGCGTTTCTTCGGGATATGTCGTTCTTCTTTTTGAATTGTTGTTTTTACGTTTGATAAAGCCCGCTGAACATCCTGGCTACTTATCGGTCGCTTGCTATTTTTCCAAATGCGACGAATCTGCTCAAAGTTTTTCCGGTTTTGTTCGCTGAAACAAATCCACGCTTCAAGCTGAGCCTGCTCTTCAGGCTTGGCCTCACCACTAAGCTTTCGGGTAATCAAAAATTCGATGTGTTGATCATCCATTCGTTGGGACATATTGCTTGATTAAATAAACACTTTACCCCTGAGACGTATTCAAAAGCAAATCCCCTGAAAAGAAAATCAGTTTTTTTTCGAAAAAATAAAGACAAGAAGATTAAAGTACTGTGAATCTGAAACTTTTGTTCTTATTTTTTTTAAGGCAATGCTCATTTGTGTCTCTACCGTTTTCACTGAAATTTCAAGTTGCGAAGCTATTTCGGCATACTTCAGTCCTTCAAAACGACACAAAACAAAAATTTCCCGACACCTTTCCGGAAGCTCTTGAATGGCTGTATTGATCTTATCATTTAGTTCGGCAAGCTCCAATTGATCCAAAAAGACGGCTTCTTCCTGCTTAAAACTTAGCTCCTGCAGGTATTCCGATTCCACTTTTCGATGCCTCAACCAATCCAAGGCTTGATTTCTAACCGATCGAAATAAAAATCCTTTCAAGGAATACACCACATCCAAGCGAGCCCGTTTCAGCCAAAGATCAACAAACACCTGCTGTACGATTGAACTGGATTGATCGTAATCATGAATGATGTTATCAGCAAAAAAACACAACCTGGAATAATAAGACTCGAACGCTTTATTAAAGGCCGCCTCATCTCCTTCCTTGATTTTTAAGAATAGTGTTTTATCGCTTAGCTGAGTCATCGAGGCAAAAATAGCGAATAAAATTTCTTGATTTCTAAAATTTTAAAATACATTTTTAAGAGGCCCTCCAAACTTTTTATCCAATAAAATTTAAACCGATTGTTGGATGTCTTAGGCTAATGGTGTATAATTGATGCTGAAAAAGAACGTACTATGAACTGGGATTTTGCCCATCAGAAATTTACCTTGCTTGATCAAAAATCAGATCGTTATTTTATGATTCTGGTTTGTCTTGTTTTTGGCGTTCTTTTTATCAATGTCTTTGTTCCTTTCAATATTAACCGGTGGTATTCCGACTCTGGTTTTATCCAATTTCTGCGGCTTTCGAGCTATGGTTTTGTCGTTTCCCTGGTTCTTTTATTCACCCAATTTCCACTTCGCAAGCTCTTTGATGTAAAATCGTTTACCCTGAAGACCTACTCTTTTTGGGTAGTGATTGAGATTTTATTGATGAGCTTAGTTTACATTTTCCTGTATGGAAATCCCTTGGGAAACTTCATGAATGATTTCATCTTTTCAATAAAATACACCCTACTTGGAATCTGTGTGCCCTATTCGTTTGCCTTGCTGATTATCTATTATCGCAAGCAGCAAGTCAAAATCCGAACCATGAGCGACCAGATGCAAACTCCGATTCAAAATCAGCTAATCGCTTTTAAAGATGAGTATGGGAAGGTTAAGTTCTCACTAGCACTGGAAGACATTCTTCTACTTGAGTCTACCGACAATTATGTTACTGTTTATTTTAAAGCAGGTGAAAAAATAGAGCGTCAACTGTTACGAAATTCGTTGAAAAAGCTAGAACATACCTTCGCTGATTATGGAATCGCTCGTTGTCATCGTTCTTTTATGATCAACCTTGCTAAAATTGAAATGATTCGAAAACAAGGGAAAAAGCTACAGCTCAAATTAAAAAGTTTGGAACGCAACATTCCTGTTTCTGAAAAATATTCACCCCAGATTGAAGCTATTTCATCCCCGGAACTGCCATTTCATCCCTAAATAGCCAAGTTGCCCCCTATTATTTGGACAGTTCAAATAACTGATTCACTTTTGCTTGCATAAACCTTAAAACAAACGACAATGAAAAAGCTAATGATTCTTGTTTTTATGATTGGTATGATACCTTTTTTCGCCAATGCAGTAAGTAGTTCAAGCAATACTCCCGTGCTAGGTGAATGGAAATACGAAGTTCCTTCGGCTCCTTATGGCTACGAAAAAGGAGTTTTAGTTATCTCCGAAAAAGACAACCAGCTGGTTGGTGAAGTAAAACTTCCGGATGGGTACAAAATCGAGTTAAAAAAGCTCACATTTGAAGATGGTATTTTTAGCTGTGGGCTTTATGTCGACTATGAGTACGTGAAAGTAAAAGTACAAATCGATGGCCAAAAGATGTCGGGCAATGTGGATACGTCTCAAGGTCAAATGACTCTGACAGCCAAAAAAGTTGAGTCATCGAAATAACAACTGCCTTGCCTTTCAGCCCTGAAAACAATTCGCAAATAACTTACAAGCAATTACTATTTGTTGAACCAACCAACTTCTAAACAAACCAACAGGCAGCCAACTCAATTTGAATTGACTGCCTGTTTTCATTTTATCGTTATCCTCCTTGAACCTTACAGCCAAGGATCATTCATGTCTTTTAGCAAGGCTTCCAGTTCCTGCTCCATTTGTTGATCCAGCTCCGAATTCTGTCCCCAGATATTCGTCAACTGGTACGGATCTTCTTTGTCGTGATACAAGTAATAATACTTCTCACCATCTTTTCCTTTTGATACTGCAAATGTGTATTCTTTATTTCGGAACCCTCTTTTACCACCGCCCGGATTGTCCGGATTGGCGCCAAAGTAAAGCTGCTTATCGGGTCGAACAATCTTTTCGTCAGTAAATACCCCAGAATAATCTTTGCCTTCTACTTCCTGAGGAATTGACTCACCTAAGCCCAGCAGTCCCAGCATGGTTGGCATGTAATCCGGAACGCTGATCAACAAATCATCTGTTTTTGCTTTCAGCGCTTTGGGGTAATGAACAATGAGCGGAATTTCGTAGGCTTCTTTAAACCATACATTTTTGTGCATTAAGCCATGACTACCCATCATTTCGCCGTGATCAGCTGAAAAAACAATGATGGTATTCTCGTATAAGTCCAGGCGTTTTAACTCTGCAATCACCCGTCCAATTTGGTCATCAACACCTTCAACCATGGCAAAATAGTCCGGAGCTAAATGAATTTTTTGCTCAACCCCACGATCACCTCCTTTGACATCGCGATTTGATGTAAATTCGACATTCTCCCGATTCAACACTTCACGATAATTCCGGTTGCCATAGGCTTTTTTGTAATGCTCTGGCACCTCGTCGAAAGGCGTATGTGGCGGATTAATGGACCAAAACATAGCAAAAGGCTTATCCGAATCGCGCTCTTGCTGGCTATTCCTCAGGTAATTAATCAAAATATCCGCCTCATGTTCCGGCGACCACTGATCAACCACCACTGGCTCGTCCTCAGGCGAATTGGTTGCCCAATAATACGGTTGATTGTGCCGCCCATGGGTTCCATAAGCATACCAAAAGCTAAAGCCATGCCGATGGTCTGGCGGACACCAAGTATCCCAAACAACCGGTTCTCCCTTGGCAGTAGGAGTTGGCCCATCCAAATGCCACTTCCCCACATACCCGGCACTGTAACCATTTTCGACCAACACATCCGAGAAACAGATTTCCTCTTTTTTCAGGTAATTCCCATACTCCGTTCTTGCAGAATTACAGTTCGAAATAACGCCATTTGAAAGCGGATACTTCCCGGTAAGTAACATGCCACGGTATGGACTACACAAGGGATGATTAGCTACCGCCTTGCTAAAAAACACTCCTTTTGAGGCCAAACTATCCAAGTTGGGAGTGTTGACCGGATCTTCATTCAAAAAACCTAAAGAGGCTCGACGATACTGGTCTGCAAAAATAAATAACAGGTTTGGTGAAGCTTTACGCTCATCTTCCGTTTGCATTTTTACACAAGACGAAAACAAAGAAGCCAAAGCCAGAAAAGTTATAAATCGATTCTTCATAAGTTCATCTTCAAACTAAGAGTTGCTAATTCATTCTTTATTCAATGGTGTAAAATTAGAGAATTTACAGCAATAGTGCAATCGATTGTACTCCCATCTGTTGTTTATTTACTCACCTCCTTATAAAAACGAAAGTCATTCTGCCTAAAAAAGACAGAATGACTTTGCAAATTACTGGTTTGAAACTTAAAGGAAGGAACAAGAAGCCGTCAACACGACTTCTTTTCCTTGTTGGATTTAGATTAGTTCAAACAGACCTCGCATTATGCATAATGCGAATCAAGAGTTAAATAGCTGATGTCAAAAAGTTACTGTAATTGTTCGCGCAGCCATCCCGGACGATTGGTTGTAATAGCGCTTACTCCCAAGTCGGCAACTCGTTTTGCTTCTTCCGGGTTGTCTACCGTCCAGCACCACACATCCAGTCCGAGTTCCTTTGCTTTGTTCATTATATCCGCAGTAACCAGCTTTGCATTTACATCTATTCCTTCAAGACCTGCAGAGGCACATTCTTTAATTTTACTGTCTAAAGCTTTGGCCGATGATGTGAGCCAGTAACAGTCGTTATCCGGGAAAAGCTTTTTCGAAGAGAGGATGGTTTTCCAGTTAAAAGCAATAAATTTAACCTGCTTTACCTTGCCCGATTTTTTGATGGCTTTTTCTAAGGCCGGCATGATTTCAGGACCGGTTTTAATTTCGATAACTAAGTATCTGCCTTCGGGAATAATCTTCAGGACTTCTTCTACAAAGGGGATCTTTTCTCCAGCAAATTTTTCATCTTTCCAGGTACCGGCATCCAGCTTTCTAAGTTTTTTTGATTTTGTTTCCGAAACGACCAGGTCTACTCCGGTTGTTCTTTTCGTAGTTTTGTCGTGGATGGCTACCACCCGTTGATTGGGAGTCAGGTAAACGTCGATTTCAACGCCTTCAGCACCCAGTTCCCATCCGAGTTTGGCTGCTGCAATCGTGTTCTCTGGAGCCAGATAAGAAGCTCCTCGGTGAGCGACAAACTCCACTTGTGCCAACAAGGGGAAGCTTGTTGCAATTAAGAAAAATAAGAGAAATGTTGTTTTCATTCGATTTAAATTTGTTTGTTTTTATAGTCACTTTAATTTATTTGGGATTGGGTCGGTTCTGTCTGATTTTCCATTTTGTGGTTGAAAAATCAATCGAGGGATCGACAACGTCATCGCATTTTACAATGACTGCCCCTTCTTTTTCCCAGTAGGACTTTACCGTATATCCATTCATTGGGCCATCTTCTGAGCCACGAACAGTTTTGTCATCGGGATTAACAACGATTTTCAGTCCGGCTGATTCGTTGAGCATGTCCATGTCCCCACGGCTATTACCTCCAACAATTAGTGGTTTGGTCTTAATATAGGTTTCGATGGTATGTGCTTTGCCATCATCCTGTGGAATGGGGAGGATGATCTCATTGGTGGTTTTCCCTTCTTTTATAACACATTTTGCGCCCAGTATATTTACTTTAGGAATACCCAATTGTTCCGACACAA
Organism: Sunxiuqinia elliptica; assembly: GCF_900113005.1. Taxonomy (GTDB): domain Bacteria; phylum Bacteroidota; class Bacteroidia; order Bacteroidales; family Prolixibacteraceae; genus Sunxiuqinia; species Sunxiuqinia elliptica. Next base: position 908,734 of record NZ_FONW01000002.1, on the reverse strand, counting down.
ATTTCTGATAGAGGATTTCGGGAGAAGCGGTAAGTACCCAAACTTCAAAATTGTATTCTTTTAAATTGGCAATAAACTGTTTCATTTCCGGGAAAAACTTGCCTTCATATGCTTCTCGATAACAGTTGTAGCCTATCATCTCAATTTCATTGGGGGAAAGGCCTGCCAAAAAGTGAATCCGGTCTTCGACATAAGTTTTGCCAACATTGTCACCGCTTTCTACCATGCGATTGATTATCTGAAGCTTTTCCTTGCCCTCTTTATCGCTTCGCTTTTTTAATACCTGATCGACATAGCGGTAGAGCGCTTCGTCTGCCAGATAATGAGGAACCTGCCCAAAAGTTGTTCCGTCGCAATCGAAAACAGCCACTTTGCGCTCTTTCATCGTAAGCGTAGAATTCAAAAAGCTTTCAATTTTGTTATTTATCTCCTTGTTCCATCCGCTTACGGGACGGTAAGTTTGTGCCAGAACGCTTTGCAAGCCGCAGAAGACGATAACAGTCACTATTGTTAAGAACTTTTTCATTTTTAGGTTATCGGTATTCGTTTTTAGTTTGTGTGATTTCCAGACTGAGCTCCATTTTGGTTAAATGCTCTGTGCTCACTTAAGTGTTGTTTCTCTCTATTCCAGGTAAAAGCAGTGAATATAATTGAGATGACACAGGCTGAAAGCATTAATATGAAAGCAGCATCCCAACCCCAATAATCCACAATAAAACCGATTGCAATGTTGGCAAACAATGCTCCGCCCAAGTATCCAAAAAGTCCGGTAAGTCCGGCAGCTGTTCCCGCCGCTTTTTTCGGCACTAAATCCAAAGCTTGGACACCAATCAACATCACCGGACCGTATATCAAAAATCCAATAGCTATCAGTGCAATATTGTCAACTACAATATGCCCGGATGGATTTTTCCAATACATATAGATTGCGACCATTACCAAAAGCATGTAGATGACAATCGCAGGAGCTCGCCTTCCTTTAAACACTTTATCCGAAATCCACCCACACAATAATGTTCCCGGAATTCCGGCATACTCGTAAGCGAAGTACGCCCAGCCCGACTCGGAGATGGAAAAACCTTTGGCCTCGTCAAGATAGGTGGGAGCCCAATCGAGTACGCCGTAACGTACCAGGTAAATCATGGAATTGGCGATGGCTATCAGCCACAGAAACTTATTTTTAAGTACATACTTGAAGAATATTTCTTTAGCAGAAAATTCTTTTTCGAAACTTCTGTTGTAATCTTTTGGATAATCGTCACGAAAAGCCTCGATGTTAGGCAATCCACATGATTGTGGCGTATCTCTGATGAGCAGGTAGGCTATAAACGCAATAACAATGGCAATCATTGCCGGGAAATAAAGTTTACTGTTCCAATCACCAAAAATGGCGACACCTAATACGGCAAGAGGACCAATAAGGCCACCACCTACGTTGTGTGCCACATTCCAGATGGACATTTTTGTTCCTCGTTCGTTGGTTGAAAACCAGTGTACCATTGTACGTCCACAAGCCGGCCAGCCCATTCCCTGAAACCATCCATTAATAAAAATAACAATGAACATGATGGTTACAGAGGAGGTTAGAAGAGGCAGGGTTCCCATTCCCAGAATTGTTAATGCAGAAAAGAGCAAACCTAAACTAAGGAATAGCCGGGCATCGCTTCGGTCAGAGACTCCTCCCATGAGAAACTTGCTTAAGCCATAGGCAATTGAAACAGCTGAAGCGACAATCCCTAACTGCCCTTTGGTATACCCTTGGTCAATCAGATCGGGCATTACCAGTGAAAAATTCTTTCGAACTAAATAATAGCCGGCATAACCGATAAAAATGCCCATAAAAACCTGAAAACGTAGTCTTTTGTAGGTTGGATCAATCTTCGCTTCAGGCAATAGCTCTTTATGGGCCGGAGGCTTTAATATGTTTTTTAGCGTAAACATTCAATCTTTAGTTTATGTGGTTTTGTAATAAGATTTTTGAAAAGTTTTTTTCGAAAGTTCCTGTCTGTCATACTCAAACAAAGGCAATACTTTCCCATAGCACTCCCTAGGGGTACTTCTCCTTGTTGTTCTAATTGATCAGAGAATCAGCAGCAAGTCATAAAAAGGACTGCAGCAATTGCTCCACCAACAATAGGCGCAGCTACCGGAACAAATGCATAGTTCCAGTCGCTTGTCCCCTTTTCCTTTATGGGTAAAATCGCATGCATCAGGCGAGGCCCAAGGTCACGAGCAGGATTGATCGCATAGCCCGTTGTTCCTCCTAACGACAAACCGATGGCGGTAACCAACAGGGCAACCGGCAGTGCTCCAACGCTCCCCAAGCCAATTTTCATCTCAGGCAACCCGTTGGATAAAATGCTTGGTCCTTCGATGTATAAAATGACAAACACCAAAACAAAGGTTCCGACCACTTCGCTGAAAAAATTATTGGGCAATTTCCGAATAGCAGGCGATGTGGCAAAAGTGGCCAGAATAGCGCCTTGATCTGTTGTAGCATTGTAGTGATGGCGATAAAATAGCCACACGAGTAAAGCACCCGTTGCAGCACCGGCTAATTGGGCCAGAATAAAACTGGCGACTTTCATCCATGCAAATTTGCCGGCAATGGCCAAACCTAGTGTGACCGCGGGGTTGATATGAGCTCCGGAATATGGCCCGGCAATAATCACACCTGCAAAAACAGCCAGTCCCCACCCCAGTGTGATGACAATCCAGCCACCATTACTTCCTTTGGTATGGTTCAGCACGACATTCGCAACCACCCCATTTCCGAGAAGAATCAATATCATTGTTCCGATGAATTCAGCAAATAATTCGTTCATGTTGTTTGATTTTGAATGTGTTTCGTATTATTCCTCTTCCCATTTCATGGCTCTGGAAATTGCTTTTTCCCATCCGGCCAGCAATTTCTCCACCCGATCTGGATTCAGTTCTTTCTGAAAACACTCATCAACAGCCCATTGCTTTTTGATTTCATCCACATCTTTCCAAAAACCAACAGCTAAACCTGCCAGGTAGGCAGCACCCAGAGCGGTTGTTTCCAAAATGGTAGGGCGATAAACCGGTACGCCAAGCACATCCGCCTGAAACTGCATGAGCAAATTATTCACTACAGCACCACCATCCACACGCAACTCTTTGATGGGGTGACCAATATCTGCCTCCATTGCTTTCAGCACATCATAAGTTTGAAAAGCAATACTCTCCAACGCCGCCCGTGCAATATGACTGGCGTTTGATCCGCGGGTCAATCCAATAATAGCACCACGAGCATACTGGTCCCAATACGGAGCTCCCAACCCCGTCAAGGCCGGCACTAAATACACCTCTCCGTTATCTTCAACCTTTCGCGCAAGATCCTCCACTTCTGCCGATGACCGGATAATGCCCAGTTCATCGCGCAACCACTGAACAATTGAACCGGCGGTAAAAATACTTCCCTCAAGCGCATAGGTGGTTTCACCATTAATTTGCCAGGCAATCGTGCTCACCATATTGTTTTTAGATTCGATGACCTCTTGCCCCGTATTGCACAGCATGAAACAGCCTGTTCCGTAGGTATTTTTCACACTACCTACATCAAGACACATTTGCCCAAAGGTGGCAGCCTGCTGATCGCCTGCAATTCCCGCAATTGGAATCGGCTTGGAAGCAAGTTCTCCATTGCTATAGCCATACACTTCGGAAGAAGACTTAACACTTGGCAAAACGCTCGCGGGTATGCCCATTAAATTGAGCAATTCCTCATCCCATGAAAGCGTTCGAATATTGTACAACATGGTTCGGCTAGCATTCGTTACATCGGTTACGTGCAATTTTCCGCCGGTCAAATTCCAAATCAACCAGCTATCAACGGTTCCAAAGGCCAATTCTCCTTTTTGAGCCTTCTCCATCGCCCCATCAACCTGATTAAGAATCCAGCGCAGTTTCGTTCCCGAAAAATAAGAATCGATTACCAGCCCTGTTTTGTACTGAATAGTTTCCGCCCACTTTCCGGCTTTAAGTTCATCGCAGTACTTTGAAGTTCGCCGGTCTTGCCAAACAATGGCATTGTAAATCGGCTTTCCGGTAGCCCGGTCCCAAACAACTACAGTTTCCCGTTGGTTGGTAATACCGATTGCTTCAATAGTAGCGTTATCATTCTCAACCTGGGCCAAAACCTCCTTGGCAGTTTCAAACTGCGTATTCCAAATTTCAATCGGATCATGTTCAACCCAGCCGGGCTTTGGGTAGTGTTGCGTATACTCTTTCTGGCTGGAAGCAATGATCTGCCCGATATGATTAAAAAGAATAGACCTTGAACTGGTCGTTCCCTGATCCAAGGACAAGATAAAACGATTTGACATCAGTATAATTAGTTAGGTTAAAAATCAAGTTTATTAATGAAGTGTTAGTTTGAGTCTAAAATATAGTTTTTCGCGAGCTCTTCATAATCTTTCAGCTGCTGTTGAGTCCACTCGCCATTTTTATGCAATTCACGAGCCATCAGTTCGGCAACAACCGGAGCAATTTCAACACTTTCCCGGGCGTCAAGTAGCAAAGCCCTGGTTCTTCTCGCCAAAAAATCTTCAACAGTCCGCGCCATTTCTTGACGTACTGCCCATACAACTTGTGCCTTGATAATGCTTAAATTTGAACTGATTGGTTCGGCCAATGCTTTATTCTCTTTAGCCAAAGCCAACATACTTTCCTCATCAGCCCCATAGTAGTAGAAAGGATTGCTCAGATCAACATTTTCCTTGTAGCCATGCAACTTGTAGTTCACCGTTTTTGATCCCTGCAGGTTGAAATTAAACTTTGCCCCAACCAAATCGATAACATCCTGAGCCATTTGACGGTAAGTTGTCCATTTTCCTCCGGTAATCGTTACCAAACCAGAGTCGGCCACCTTGATAATATGCCCCCGGGAAATCTCTTTGGTATTTTTTCCCTCTTTCTGAGGAGCTGCCAGCGGACGTAGGCCAGCAAATACACTCTTCACATCTTTTCGTGTTGGTGGTTTAACCAGAAAACGTCCTGCCGTTTCCAATATAAAATCGATCTCTTCATCCAAAGCCAGGGGTTCCAGCTCCGCTTTTTCTTTTTGAATGTCGGTTGTTCCCACGACCACTTTATCATGCCAGGGGACAGCAAAAAGGACACGTCCATCCCGTGTTTTCGGAATCATGATCGCATAGTCGCCAGGAATAAAGCTTTTATCCAAGACCAAGTGCACCCCTTGGCTAACACGCACCAGTTCCCGCGCTTGAGGATCATCCATTTTACAAATGTCATCCACAAAAACACCAGTTGCATTCAGTACCGCCCGGCTATGTATTTCATAGTTTTTGCCCGTTTCCTGATCAACAACTTTAACTCCATTTACCTGCCCATCCTGCTTTAGCAATCCATCCACTTTCATGTAATTGACGGCAACTCCCCCCATATCTGCAAAAGTCTGTACCATATTAATCGCCAACCTGGAATCATCAAACTGCCCATCGTGATAAACAACTCCACCGTACAAGTTGTCAGCCACCAAGGTCGGTACCTTTTGTAAGGTTTTAGATTTTGAAAATGGCCTGGACTTACCAAGACTTAAGCGCCCGGCCAACAAATCATAGAGCACCAGACCGATGGTGTAAAAAGGCACTCCCCACCACGAATAATTTGGTATAATAAAGGATTGGTCTTTGACCAAATGTGGCGCATTCTTCTTCAAACGGCCCCGCTCCCGCAAAGCCTCTTTTACAAGAGTGACATTCCCTTGAGCTAAATACCGCACGCCTCCGTGCACCAACTTGGTACTTCTGCTTGAAGTTCCTTTGGCATAGTCATACTGTTCAACCAGTAGCGTTTTCAATCCCCTGCTAACCGCCTCGATTGCTGCTCCCAAGCCGGTGGCTCCCCCTCCGATGATCACCAGATCCCATGCTTCTTGCCGGTTTTCCAGTTGTTCTAACATTTTTTCGCGTTGCATCGCTAAACTAATTTAAGATTAATGGATCTATAATGTATTTAATAATAGCATGTACTTTCTTTTAAAAGATACATTGTTATACGATGTATTGACGGCAAAAAAATAGCCATGTGCCTCCATCGCTATTTCCACTCGTTGGTTTTAATCCATCGGATCAAGCCAAGCCAAAGAGCTGTTTACCGCCCGATTCCAATACTTCAACACATGATCGACATCCTTCGGATCAGCCAAACACTTAAACTGTTTTGCAACCTTGTATTGTGATTGTAACTCTTCTTTATTTTTCCAGAACCCCACAGCCAAACCAGCTAAATAAGCAGCACCCAACAAAGTCATTTCAATTCGCACCGGCTGAACAACGGGTAAGTTCAAGATATCAGACTGAAACTGCAACATCGTGTCATTCAGGATCGTTCCACCAACTCTTACTTCCGGAATTTCCATCTCCAGATCAGCCTCCATGGCCTTAATTACATCGGCCGATCGCATGGCAATTGACTCCAAAGCAGCTCTCGCCAAATGTCCGGGAGTCGTTCCCATATTCAGTCCCCAAAATGTTCCACGGGCATACTGGTCCCAGTAAGGAGCTCCCAAGCCGGTAAATGAAGGAACAATAAATACGCCGCCATTGTCTTTCTCCGATTTTGCCAGCTCTTCAACCTCATCAAGCGAGTCAATCAGGTTCAACACATCCCGAAGCCACTGAATCACCGTTCCGGCATTAAACACACTACCCTCCAAGGCATAAGTAACTTCATCTCCAATCTGCCAGGCAATCGTTGTAATTAGCTTATGATTTGAAAATATGGGATCCTTTCCGGTGTTCATCAAAATAAAGCAACCGGTGTTGTAGGTGTTCTTGACTGTCCCGCGTTCAAAGCATTGCTGCCCAAAAAGAGCTGCTTGCTGATCGCCTATCAAAGAAGCGATGGGAACGTCACATCCAAATATCGAAGGATGAGTTCTAGCATAAATCTCACTGGATGAACGTACTTCAGGCAATATACTGGAAGGAATGTTTAAAAGCTCCAAGAGTTCTTCATCCCAAGTCAGGGTATTGATATTGAACAACATGGTCCGGCTTGCGTTGCTCACATCGGTATAATGGCAGGCACCTTTGGTAAACTTCCACAATACCCAGGAATCGACGGTACCAAACGCCAGTTTTTCCTGATCAGCCAATTCTCTTGCTTCCGCATTATGATCCAGCAACCACATAATTTTAGTTGCTGAAAAGTAAGCATCAATTTCCAAACCGGTTTTAGATTTTATCTTCTCTTGCAAGCCCTTATCCTTGAGCTGGTCACAGATACGAGAGGTTCTCCGATCTTGCCAAACAATGGCATTTCCAACTGGTTTTCCACTTTCTTTATTCCACAGAATTGTGGTTTCTCGTTGATTGGTAATTCCGATCCCAGCTAAGTCACTTCCTGTCAGGCCAACTTTGCGCAAAGCTACTTGAGCAACAGAAACGATGGAGAACCACAACTCCTCGGCATCCTGTTCAATCCATCCTGGTTTTGGGAAAAACTGTTCAAACTCTTTTGAGGCATGGGAAAAAATTTCACCAGCATGATTAAAAACCATTGCACTTGTTACCGAAGTACCAAGATCAAGGGCCAGGATATATTTTTCTCTTTCCGTATTCATTGCAAATCAACTTAGTAAACAATTTTTCTTATTTTTACCAGTTGAATGCTAACCGCTCAAACAGATTACATTTGACCTACGCTTCCGGCGATTCTCTTCCTTCCATCATTCCTGCAACTTCGATCGCCTTTTCTCCTACTTACTTGATGTTCATTAATTGAGTGATTGATTCATTCAACGATTCCATATAGTTTTGCATCACTTTTAGCTGCTCAATTCCTTCCGGAGTTAATTGATAGTATTTTCGAGGAATGCCCACTTCTTTTTCAATCCATTCCGATTTCAGCAAATTCTCCTTCTTCAACCGATTCAAAAGTGGGTAAATCGTCCCCTCTGCTATTTCCATTCCGGCCAAGCGATTTATATCAGCAATCAACTCATAGCCATAACAGGGCTTCGTTTTCAAAATCAGCATGATAATGTACTCCAACAGCCCTTTCTTGATCTGAGATTTCCACCTGGAAATAAAATAGGTATCCATTCGCAATTTTCTTCTCTGAACAAACTTAAAAACTATTACCTAGTATTGCAAGGTACATCGTATTAAATTGTTTTAAAACATAAAATGACTTCAGAAAAACTAAAAATCAATCTTATTCCTTTTTACAGACAAATGATAGCGAATGCCTAATCAGGCATTAAACTCCGATCGTTAACATCCAAAAACAAAAGCCCCCTAACATAAGCTCAAGTCGCTACACTTTAATTCTTTTTTGTATTTTAGGGTTTCTTTCGAAGTTGATACTTAAACACAATTAAAACCTATGAAGAGTAGAAGAGAATTTTTACAAATTTCAGCAGCAGGTTCTGTTGGGATGGCTTTACTTGGGTCATTTTCAGCCTGCACTACCGCTCCTGCCGACCGAAAAAGTTACGGAGTTGGAATACAGCTTTACACCATTCGAGATGCGATGAGTGCCGATACTCCTGGATCATTAAAGAAAGTTTCGGATCTTGGATATAAAAACTTGGAGCTGGCAGGCTATTCGAACGGAAAATTTTATGGTTACACACCTGCTGAGTTCAAAAAAATGGTTAACGATTTGGACATGGACATCATCAGTAGTCATACCCAAGTTGAGGCAGCAGGAATTACCCTTGAGAATGCCAAACTAATGGCTGATGCACACGCCGAGCTGGGTGTGAAATACTGCATTCAGCCATGGGTCAATGATGAAGACAGACAAGTTGAGACCTATAAAAAGATGATTGCCGAATGGAATAAAGTTGGTGCGATCATGAAAGAACGCGGAATTCAGTTTGGCTACCACAACCACAATTTTGAATTTGATACGTTGGACGGATTGGTTCCTTATTACGACCTGTTTATGCCTGAGCTGGATGCTGATCTGGTAACCATGGAGCTTGATTTATTCTGGGCTTCAAAAGCAGGACAAGATCCAGTTGAAATGTTCAACAAGTATCCGGGACGTTTCCAACTGCTACACATGAAAGATATGCGTACAAACGAAGCTCCTTTCTACAATGTATATAAAGAAGATGTATGCAGTGTAGGCGAAGGAGTAATTGATTTCAAACGCATTTTAGCGGCTAAAGAAACTGCCGGAACCAAATACTTGTTTGTTGAAGATGACAACCAAGGCAACGGTAAACCTTTTGAAGGAATCGAAACTAGCATTGTCAACCTGACAACTAATATTTTATCATAACAATAAAGGCCCGGGGCAATTTTAAAACCGGGCTTTTAAACGCTTCACTCCTTTTATGAAAAATATCCCAAAACAAAATTCATAAGAGAATAGGAAAACAATTAAAGTTTCTATACAAAAAAGCTAACTTATCACTCCCCAAAAAAAACCTACTCATTGAATGAAAGCTATCTAATAGAAGGGCTAAACAGGAAGGATAAAAACATTTTTGACCTGATTTTTAAGTACTACTACTCTGGATTATGTACTTATGCTTATTACTTTTTGAGTGATGAAGACAGCTCTGAAGATCTTGTTCAAGAGCTATTTTTAAAGCTATGGCTAAGTAAGTCTGCTATTATAATCAATACATCTCTAAAAGCTTATCTCTTTACAGCCATAAAAAACCGCTGTACTGATTTTATTCGACACCAAGAAGTCAAACAAAAACATGAACAATCTATATCTAAAAACCTCTGGCAAAGCGTTCTTATTAATGAATTCTATACTGAATCTGAATTAGATGAAATTTTGGAACAAGCCTTAAAGAAAATTCCAGAAAAATGTCGTTACATATTTTGTTTAAGCCGCTTTGAAGGAAAAACAAATAATGAAATTGCTATTAGCCTAGGCCTTTCCAAAAGAACAGTTGAAACCCATATTAGCAACGCCTTAAAGATCCTTCGAGTAGAACTTGCCGATTATTTGCCTCATTGCGTTTTAGCTGCAATGGGTATTTTAACTTTATTAAACCAAGCTTAAATTCCCTGCAAACAGCTATCTTTTTTAATACATATCGCTTAATTATTACACTTCTTTTTAATCCTTATTTCCAATAATTATTTAGATTTTGGTGACATCTGATTTTAAACGTCATATAACTCCACAAAATCTGCCAACCACTCTAAGGTTATAGTACTGCAAATGTCTGACAGTCTAAAATCTATTAAATTTTAAAAATTGACAAAAAATGTCATTCTGTTTACGTGTAGTTGACTTGAAACACGTCTTAATAGTAAAAAAGTTAGTCCATTTTACAATTTACTGAATGTCTGATCAACAAAAATCGCTAGAAGAGTTAATTGCTGGATATTTTGACGATACATTATCGCCAAAAGAAAAAGCCTACGTTGAAAAATGGAGCAAATCTAACCAATCTATTTTCAACGAATACCAAAAGACATGGGATTTTTTCTTGTTAAAAGAACAAATGAAACGGTTTGATGCAAACGTTGCCCTTTCCAGATTTAATCAATCATGCTTCTCCAATAACAAAAGGCGGGTTAATATCAACTTTATACGAAGAATTGCAGCTATTCTCGTTATTCCTATACTACTAGGCAGCCTGTATTTTTCTTTTTTATATTTCCAAAATAAACAAACAGCATCAGTCCAACCTTGGCAAACCATAACGACTCCACTAGGGACGCGTACTTCACTTACTCTTGAAGATGGAACTAAAGTTTGGCTTAATTCTGGCTCAAAATTGTCATTTCCAAGTCACTTTTCAGCAAACATCAGAGAAGTAAAACCATACGGAGAAGTATATTTCGATGTAGCCCCTAAACAAACAAAACCGTTTATTGTCAATTGTGGCAAAATCAATGTAAAAGTACTAGGGACAAAATTTAATGTGCTATATAGCCCGACAGACCGGCTGACTAAGATTGCCTTAGCTCATGGCAAAATCGAACTGTTTACTGGAGACAAAGATAGTCCATTCCCTCTACTACAATTAAAGTCTGGAGAACTGGCCACCTACAATCAGGAAGCAAATAATCTAGTTATTAAAACCGATAATATCGAAAAACATATAGGCTGGATTAATGGCAGACTATTTTTCGAAGATGACCCAATGCCTGTTGTTGTTGACAAACTGGAGCGTTATTTCAATATAAAACTCGAATATAAGGAGTCCGATTGGGATGATTTTTTATTAAATGCAAACTTCAAAGAAGAATCTTTGATACAAATCATGGAGCTAATGAAAGTTTCCGTTCCTCTAAAATATGATATACTACCAAGAGAAATACAAACAGATGGTAGTTATAAAAAAATGCAAATAAAAATCTATAAATAATATGCCTATGAAGCAAACTGAATAATCAATATTATGCAAAAAGAAAGAGAAGAGCTCCACCTCCTCCCTTTCAAAAATCTTAACTGCTCCTTTTTGATAAAAAAGAAGCAATCAATTAAAAATGTAAGTTGTCAAAATTATGAAAAAAAAACGTATTTACGACTGGATTGTCTGCAGTATCAGGCGATTCGATAAAGAATTACTCGTTATGAAACTAATTAGCATTCTATTATTTGCCTTTGCCCTTCAGGGAGTCGCGTCAGAAAGCTACGCTCAAATGGTCAAAATAAATCTAAACATGCATAACGCGACCGTCAAACAAGTTCTGAGCCAAATTGAAACAGAAACAGAATTCAGCTTTCTATATAATAGTAAAAAAGTAGATGTTGACAGGCAGGTTTCACTAAAAATGGACCAAACAAATATTGAAGAAGTACTTAACCAGTTATTTGCCAAATCAGAGGCCAGTTATATGATCATAGATAAACAAATTGTCCTTGTTCCTTCTGGAGATAAGTTGGCTTCACAACAAGAACGAAAGATAACCGGGCAAGTAGTTAGCGAAGACGGTGAACCAATAGTCGGAGCAACTATCGTTATAAAAGGAACAACAATTGGAGCCTCAACTGATATTGATGGGAACTATTCGCTTTTGATTCCTGTAAATGCCTCTACGCTCCAATTTTCATTTATTGGGATGAAAACCCAGGAAGTTCAACTCTCTGGACAATCTGTTATCAACATAACAATGAATGAAGAGACGACCGGATTAAATGAAGTTGTTGTAACAGCATTAGGGATTAAACGTGAACAAAAAGCCATAGGTTATATCACCCAAAAAGTTTCCGGAAGTGATATTGTAAAAGCAAACACAACAAACATTGCCAGTGCCCTTTCAGGCAAAGTTGCTGGTGTCAATATTACAAATGCCAACCAACTAGATGGTGGATCCAGCCGAATTGTCCTAAGGGGAAACAACAATATACAAGGCAATAACCAGCCATTGATTGTTATTGACGGAATGCCACTGGAGAATAATGTTAACCTTAATATTAAAGAAGGGGAAACATCCGAGAATACATCCAGAGTCAGGGATTTTGGTTCGGCGCTCAATTTCATTAACAGCAATGACATTGAAGATATGAATGTGCTGAAAGGACCTGCAGCTGCTGCTTTATATGGAGCAAGAGGAGCCAATGGTGTAATATTAATCACAACAAAAAAAGGAACAAAGAAAGACGGTATCGGAATTGACTATTCCTTTACATCTAAAATTACAACCCCTTACCGGTTTCGTGATCAGCAAACGGAATATGGCTATGGAGGACTTCATTATTCTATGTATTCAGCGACAACAGAGTATCCCAAAGATGAAGAGGGCAATACTGTGTATCCTAAACAAACTTGGGGGTCCCCTCGCTGGGATGCAATCTACGGAAGGATGCCAGGTGGCTATATGACATATGAAGACCCTGCTTTTACTTGGCATGCTTATTCCATGTCATGGGGACGCAAATTAGATGGTTCAATGATCAAATGGTGGGATGGAGAAATGCGACCTCATGAAGCAAGTTCTGAAGGTGAAAAGTATTTTTATAGGAATGGGATTACCAACACTCATAATATTTCATTCTCAAATGGTGGGGAATTTGGAACAGTCAGGGTTGGTATAACACGAGAAGACAGTAAAAGCATCGTAGATAACACCGACTACAACCGTACCGCTTTTTCCCTGGGGTCGAACCTGAATATTTCAAAGACATTAAGCGCTGAAGTATATGCCACCTACAATAACTATTACAGACATAATGTTTTAGATATAGGAAATAATGACAACCTATTCAGTAAATATTTTTATATTTTCCCTACAGACTATAAACCAGAGCTAGCATACTCAATGTATAAAAAAGCTGATGAGTCAAGATTCGACTTTGGGAATACTTACGGTACCGGAAATTCCTTGTTTTGGAATTTGTACGAGAATGCCTATGACTATGAGAGGGATAATTTATTAGGTTCCCTAAACCTCCTGTATAATCCTTTCGCTTGGTTAACCCTGTCGGTAAGAAACAGTATTGATTTGCGAATTGATGACAAAATACTGAAAGAAAAACCAACAGATAACCTGGGATTACAAAACGGATTCTATCAACATAAACTAGACAAAGAAGTCATTACAAATACGGATTTTCTTGCGACTGCATCAAAAAACGGCCTATTTGTAGAAAAACTTAATGCCCAATTTTCGCTAGGAGCCACGCGCTGGGAACGCAGCTTCTATGAAATATCCGGACAAACATCAGGAAAAAAATGGTTTAAAGACCCCTACCTATATACATTTGGAAATTACGACCCCGACAAACAGAACGGACAAATTAGGGGCGAACAAATTACAAAAGAGGACATCTTAAATAAAAGAATTAACTCGGTCTTCGGGTTTATCGATTTAAGCTACGACAATACGTTGTTCTTACAACTTACAGGCCGCAACGATTGGTCAAGTACACTGCCGATGAACAATAATTCTTATTTTTATCCGTCGGCTTCTTTTAGCTTTGTTTTTACCGAGACTATAACGATGCCCGAATGGTTTAATTTTGGGAAACTCCGTTTAGCATACGCCAGTGCTGCAACTGACACTGATCCATACCAAGTAGTACCAACATTCTCTTCCGGAGTATTTGGAGGAGCTTCTTACACATCTTTAAAAACAACACTCCCACCGGTAAATCTAAAACCACAACGTTCAGAGTCGATAGAAACCGGGATCAATGTATCCTTATTTGAAAACCGGTTTAAGTTTGATATGACCTGGTATCAAACCCGATCTTTCAACCAAATTATGGAAGCACCGGTAGCTCTATCATCAGGCTATAATCGATTGCGCTTTAATACCGGCGAGATGGAAAATAAAGGAATTGAAATCATAACGGGTTATGACGTAATTAGAAGAAAAGACTTTGACTGGAATATTGGTCTTAATCTTTCGAAGAATAAAAACACATTGCTATCTATGAGCGAAGGTATTGAGGTATTTGAAATTGGACAGATTTTTGGAGGTGCAGGCCCTGTAATCCAGGTTGAAGTAGGAGACAGTTACGGAAATATTTACGGATGGGATTACCTCAAAAACGAACAAGGTCAAAAAATCATTGAGGTTATCTACGATAAAACCGATGCCACAAAAGTAATTGGCACCAAGTATAAAACAACTCCTGAACGTGTAAAACTTGGAAATATAACACCCGATTTTATTGGAGGTATCAGCTCATCATTAAGATGGAAGAATTTAAGCTTCTCATGTCTGGCCGATTTTAGCTTTGGCAGCGATTTATGGAGTGGAACTTATGCCACTTCATTATCTTCAGGTTTAAGCCCGTCAACACTTTTAGAGAGAAACGGAGGAGGCCTGCCATATACCTATCCCGACGGTACTACTGCCAACCATGGAGTAAAAATGGACGGTGTATTAGAAGACGGCACTCCCAATAATCATGTGGTACATTATGCATGGAAATACGGACGTTTAGGCTCTTGGGGCGTTGGGAACCTAACAACTCCATCAGTATTGGACAACGACTGGATTAAGTTACGTGAGGTATCTGTTTATTACGACATACCACAAAGCTTTGTCCGTAAAACCAAAGTATTCCAATCGTTGGGTGTTGGCTTTACCGGGAGGGATCTGTTTTATCTATACAGCTCCCTGCCTGACAACCTGAACCCGGAAGCCCTGAGTAATTCAGCTGGAAATGCACAAGGCCTTGAGTTTGGAGCTTTGCCCGGAACACGGTCATTTAGCTTTACCTTAAAAGCTGCGTTCTAATTTTATCAACCTGTAAAAAAGAATACAATGAAGAAAAATATAATATATCTATGTGCATCATTCCTGTTCCTATTGGCAGGAAGCTGTACGGATGGGTTTGAAGAATTAAATACTGATCCTAAGAACCCAACAGAAACATCAGTTTACACCCTGTTTAATGGAATTATAAAAGAATCATTACCATTAGGATACAACGAAATAGCAGCTATACATAATGAACAATACTATTTCCAATCGCAACAATTGGGGAATGTTACTCCTGCACGTCCTTTAAGCAGCGGTGCCAATGATATATGGAATATTTATTACGGCCCACTAAAAAACATACATCTGCTGCAAAAAATGTTGGATGAAACACAAAGCTTAAAGACAGACAAAGCACATGCGTGTTTGAATATTCTCTGGGCATATAAAACACTAAGGACAGTTGATTACGTGGGCGACATGCCTTTTTCTAATGCAGGTAAAGCTGACTTGGGGGCAGAATATTACAAGGTTGAATATGATGATCAGGAACAGATATACAAAGAATGTTTGACCATGTTGAATGATGCTGTTAAGGTATTAATGAATACGAGTGATACTGATCAATTAACATTTGGGAATAATGACACGTTTTTGAAAGGAGACTTTGAGTTGTGGACAAAATTTGCCAATTCAATAATACTTCGCTACGCCTTACAGGTACAACATACCAATTCAGATTTCTATGTCCCCTTATTAACCGAGGCTATGAATAGACCTTTAATAGAAGGAGACGAATCAATAGGTCTGTGGCCCGGTAATATGGGAAACTGGAGTGTAGACTCAAGGTCGGCTTCATTCCGAGAAAATAATAACTCTTGTTTGGGGACTGCCATGTGGAATCAGATGTCGAAAAATGACAATGTAGACGGAAGCGGAATTATTGATCCGCGATGCTACGTGTTTTTTGAACCAAACATTGACGGTGAGTGGAAAGCATATCCACAAAACCCGGATGCATCGACTCCGGTGCAAGACCGTGGAGCATACTTAACTGCATCTTATCCTGATGGAAGAGGAGAAGGGGCTACCGAGCAAGAGTGGAGCAACAAAGGAGCAGGATGCCGCTACTCTCCCGTAAACTTCTACCTGGTATCCGATCGCGAGTTTATCCCTCAAATGTTTATAACTGTAGCAGAAGTCCACTTTCTGAAAGCAGAACTTTACAACAGGGGAATTGGGGTGTCTCAAAATAATTCATTAGCCAAAGAAGAGTATGAGAACGGAATAAAAGCATCGTTGGATTTTTGGTACAACCAGGTTGTTGAGCCATGTGAGCGATGGAAAATTAACAAACCATCTTTATCGCAAACTCAGATTGATGATTATTTAGAATTTGCTGCTTATAGTTCAGATGAATCAACAGCTTTAAATCAAATTTACAAACAGATTTGGATTGATTCCTTTATGCAGCCTTGGGTCGGTTTTAACCTTTATCGTAGAACAAAACTAACCCCGCGAGATGAATCCGGAAACTATAGTGACGGAGACTATAGTTTTTACAATGTAATTTATCCTGAGAGTGAAAAGCTATATAATAACGATAACTTTCAAAATGCGACACAGGGAAATAATACTTCAAATAAAAAGCTATTTTGGCATAAATAATTATTAAGTCTTCTTTTTTGACTAGTCCTAAATAATCAATTACTCCTATTTAGGACTAGTCTTTTTGCAATAAATACTGATACAGGACACACCAGTATAGTTGCATTTTTTTTATTCTCTATTTTAGCCACACTATTATTCAATTACTGCTAACTTGTTTTTACTATGTTACAATCCCAAAAGCTACTTAAGGGGGGCCAGTTCTTGCTACTAGCTATCCTAGCAATGCTGACAATTAACACTTCAGCACAGGAAGAAAAGCAAAAATATGTTCCGGTTACAGATCCTTTAGTTCTGGAAAAACTGGAGCAATGGCAAGACCTTAAATTTGGGCTGATGATGCACTGGGGAACCTATAGCCAATGGGGAATTATCGAATCCTGGTCAATTTGTGGCGAAGATGAAGAATGGATTAAACGCTTTCGTAACAACGACAATTACGAAGAGTACAAGAAGGACTATCACAACCTGCAAACCACCTTCAATCCGGTAAAATTCAATCCTCAACGATGGGCTAAAGCAGCCAAAAAAGCCGGGATGAAGTATGTTGTTTTCACCACCAAGCACCATGACGGTTTTGCGATGTATGATACCCAATACTCAGACTACAAAATTACCGGCGAGAAAACGCCTTTTCATACCAATCCCAAAGCCGATGTAACCAAAGAAATTTTCAAGGAATTTGGAGCTGAAGGATTTATGATTGGTGCTTACTTTTCAAAGCCTGACTGGAGTTCGCCCTATTTTTGGTGGCCCGAAAATGCAACGGCCGACCGAAACCCCAACTACAACATTGAGCGCTATCCTGAGCGGTGGGAAAACTTTGTGCAATACACCCACAACCAAATTGATGAGCTCATGACCAATTACGGAGACATTGACATCCTTTGGCTTGACGGGGGCTGGGTGCAACCATACACCGAACAGGAATTGTGGGCTTACCGTGCCATGAAAGGCTTCAAGCAATTTAACCTGCAAAGTCAGGATTTAAGAATGGATGAGATTGCCGCCAAAGCACGGATCAAACAACCGGGACTTATTGTTGTTGACCGCGCCGTTGAAGGTCACAACCAAAACTACATCACACCGGAAAATAAAGTTCCGGAAGAAGCTCTACTTGTTCCATGGGAAACCTGTTTAACAGGATCTGCTGACGGTTGGTCGTGGCGTGAAAGCCGGGAGTACAAATCTATCAACCAGATTATCCACACCTTGGTTGATATCGTTTCCAAAGGAGGAAACCTATTGCTGAATATCGGACCAACTCCTGAAGGAGAATTTGATCCTGAAGCCTACGAGTTATTGGAACAAATTGGAAACTGGATGGACATTAACGGAGAGGCTATTTACAGCTCCAGAGCGATTGCTCCGTACAAAGAAGGCAAAGTTGCCCTGACGCAAAACCGCCACACCAAAGCAGTTTACGCCATTTATTTGGCAGATGAAGATGAAAAATCACTTCCATCTAAACTCTGGATGTCAACATTTGCTCCGGCTAAAAAAGCTACTGTTACATTGCTCGGTAGCAATGTAAAACTTCAATGGGAAAAGGTAGGGAAAGGCTTTGTTGTTGAAATCCCGGAGTCAATTAGAAAAAAACAAAAGCACAGCGAAGCTTGGGTTCTGAAAATTGACAAACTGGAAGATTAAAATCAAGAACAAAACGATGCACTGTCTACTCTCTGTCGTAGAAAAAAGCTGAAACAACGCAATAAACAAGAACTCTGTTTTTTTAAAAGACAGGGTTCTTGTTTTTTTAATTCACCCGACGGATCCCCGCAAAATTATTCCGGAACTCCGTTGGAGTGGTTCCCTTTCTCTTCTTAAATATCCGGTTAAAATTAGCCAGGTTATTAAACCCACAGCGAAAAGCAATTTCTGAAATGCTATCGTTATTTTCAATAAGCTGCCGCGTTGCAAAACCAATGCGCGTATCATTCAAAAAATCGACAAAAGTTTTACCGGTTCGCTGTTTGATAAGTCGACTGAACGACACTTCGGTCATATGCAACAAATCGGCCACCTCCTCCACTTTAATCTTGCGCATGTAACTCTTCTGAACAAACTCATAAACTCGCTGAACCTTTTCGTTACTGTAAAAATCATCATGCTTCCCGGTTGTCGAAGACAAAGTTTGCTGATTTCTGGAGGTGGAAAGATCGAAAAGCAGCGAGAGCAACTCCATAAAAGCATCCATACCATTCAAACTAGCCAGCTTTTCAATGCGCTCCTGTGTTTGCCGAGTTGTTTCTTCGGAGAAGGTTACTCCCCACAAGGAGCGCTTTAACAGATCGCGAACAGGCTGCATAATGTTCCGATTCAGCAAGCTTTCATCAAACAGGTCGCGGTGAAACTGAATGGTAATTTCCCGCACCTTGGTTGACCGGCAATTACCCTGCTCCCAACAATGAGGTAAATTGGGGCCAACCAAAACCAGTTCCAACTCCCCTATCTCTGCAATATGATCGCCAACAATCCTTTTTACACCGGGGGCATGCGCAATGAAATTCAACTCATACTCCGGATGAAAATGCGCTGGAAAGTCAAATTTATCCTTCCAGCGATCAAAGACCAACAAACAATCCTCAGCTGTCAATGGTGTAATTTCCCGATTAAAAAAAGTCGATTTTGCAGATTCCATATTTCGATAATACAAACAATTGATAAAATAGTATTTGCCAACTGCAAGTATATAAAATATTTTTGATCCATCATTTTCAAGGTCTTACCAATTACCCTTGATTTTTCACATAATAAGCTAACACACAATAAAAAACTTAAACTAACAACATATGAAACTCGGTATCATTGACATCTCTGTAATCATTGCCTATTTGGCCATTACGGTCCTCATTGGGCTGGTTCTTCGAAAATGGGCACAACGCGATAAATCGGCTTACCTGCTTGGCGGCAACAAACTCCCCTGGTACATGCTGGGTTTATCGAATGCTTCGGGGATGTTCGATATTTCAGGCACCATGTGGATGGTTACCCTGGCCGTTGTTTACGGATTAAAGAGCGTTTGGATCCCCTGGCTCTGGCCTTCGTTCAACCAAATTTTCCTGATGGTTTACCTGTCGATGTGGCTAAGAAGATCGAACGTAACCACCGGAGCTGAATGGATCAGAACCCGCTTTGGCTCAGGCCGTGAAGCCAAACTTTCGCATACAATTGTTATTGCCTTTGCTTTAATCAACTGCCTGGGCTTGATGGCTTATGGGTTCATTGGACTGGGAAAATTTGTTCAAATCTTTGTCCCTTGGGACATTGTTCAACCTTACTTCCCGTTCCATGTAGCAGCAGAGTACGTTCCCCATGTTTACGGAATCGCCTTCACCCTTTTTGCGGTGTTTTACTCCATTCTTGGCGGAATGTCTGGGATTGTCTGGGCCGACTTAATTCAATACATCATCATGACAATTTCGGCTGTTGTTATAGCAGTTATCGCCATGACAGCCTTGGGGCATCAGAGCCTAAATGTCCCCGACGGCTGGATGAATCCATTCTTCGGCATCAAATTAGATCTCGACTGGACTGGTATTATTAATGAGATGAATGATAAAATTGCATCAGATGGCTATTCCTTTTTCAGCATCTTTTTCATGATGATGCTATTCAAAGGAGTCTTAGCCAGTGTAGCCGGGCCAATTCCAAATTACGACATGCAAAAAATCTTATCCACCAAATCGCCTCAAGAAGCTGCGAAAATGAGTGGTTTGGTGAGTGTCGTCCTCGTTCCCGTTCGCTATTTGATGATTACCGGCTTTGCCGTTTTGGCCATTCTTTATTATGACCAGCTTAACCTGGTCATAGCCGGCAAGATCGATTTTGAGCAAATCCTACCATCAGCAATCAACCAGTTTGTGCCAATTGGCTTTACTGGCTTATTGCTCGCCGGTTTGCTCGCTGCTTTTATGTCCACTTTTGCCGGTACATTAAATGCAGCACAGGCTTATTTGGTAAACGATATCTACCTCAACTATTACAAACCCAATGCTTCCAACCGTGAGATTAAAATAACCAACTACACCACTGGAATTGTTGTGGTTGCCATCAGCATCATTTTTGGAATTTTCGCAACCGACATTAACTCCATCCTGCAATGGTTAGTATCCGGATTATATGGAAGTTACATTGCCTCCAACGTTTTAAAATGGCACTGGTGGCGATTCAATGGAAGTGGTTTCTTCTGGGGGATGGTTGCCGGCCTGATTCCGGCCTTGATTTTCCCTTACGTATTCACAGAAACGCTGGACTTGTACTATTTCCCACTGATTTTCCTCATTTCGACAGTTGGCTGTATCGTCGGAACCTACCTAGCCCCACCAACAGAGGAAGGCGTTTTGAAGTCATTTTACAAGAATGTACGCCCTTGGGGATTCTGGAAACCAATACATGAAAAAGTCGTGGCTGAAGATCCAGCCTTTATCAAGAAAACAAGCTTTAAGCGTGATGCATTCAATGTCGCCTTAGGAATCATTGGGCAAACAGCCCTTGTGCTACTTCCCATCTATTTTGTACTGAAACAAAACATTCCGATGGTGCTTACCACCATCGTTATAGCTGTCTGTGTCTTTATCATGAAGAAAACCTGGTGGAATAAACTAAATGAGTTTTAATAATCAGTGATCTGAGATGGGTGGACGGTGATCAGTACTTGAGCGATTATAAGTGCTTGTCTAAAACCAAAGTGTCTATTGCCTTGGTCCCTCCTGCCCGGCTGATGCGGTCAGACGTGGCTCTTAGTTCTTGATTCTGAAAATCTGAACATCTATTGTCTAAAATCTATTATCTAACAATCTAATATCTAAATAATGAACAAGCTTTTTACAACACGCCTCAACCTGCTCTCCAACAAGCACAAGCAACTGATTGAGCGTAAAAATAAAATAGAAGAACGATCCAACGGGATCTTTGAACGTTACCAATTCCCCATACTTACAGCAGACCACGCACCTTTAAACTGGCGCTTTGACTTATCTCCAGAGCGCAACCCCTTTTTAATGGAACGACTTGGCATCAATGCTGTATTTAATGCCGGAGCAATCAAGTGGGAGGATAAATACCTGCTAGCCGCAAGGGTCGAAGGCTGGGATCGCAAATCGTTCTTTGCTATAGCCGAAAGTCCCAATGGTATTGACCAATTCCGCTTTTGGGATCGGCCAATCAGCCTCCCTCAAACCGAAGATCCGGATGTGAATGTTTACGACATGCGCTTGACCGCCCACGAAGATGGCTGGGTTTATGGCATCTTTTGCACTGAGCGAAAAGATCCGAATGCTCCTGATGGAGATACCAGTTCGGCTGTTGCCAACGCTGGCATCGTCCGAAGTCGTGACCTGAAAACCTGGAAACGCCTTCCAGACCTGATCTCCACTTCGGGGCAGCAACGAAATGTGGTCCTTCACCCGGAATTTGTCGATGGCAAGTATGCCATTTACACCCGCCCACAGGATGGATTCATCAATGTGGGCAGTGGCGGTGGTATTGGCCTTGGATTTATCGATCGGATGGAACACCCGAAGGTTGAAAATGAGTGCATCATTCAAAACAAACAATACCACACCGTTTACGAACTGAAAAATGGCTTGGGGCCCGCTCCAATCAAAACCAAGCATGGTTGGCTGCACCTTGCTCACGGAGTGCGCAATACCGCAGCAGGACTTCGCTATGTGTTGTACCTGTTCATGACTGATTTGGTTGAATTGGATAAAGTTACCCATCATCCAGGTGGATATTTTATGGCACCGCAAGATGACGAGCGGGTTGGCGATGTCTCCAATGTACTCTTCTCAAATGGGTGGATTGCAGATGATGATGGCAAAATCTACATCTATTACGCTTCATCAGACACTCGTATGCATGTGGCAACATCCAGTGTTGACCAACTGGTTGACTATGTAATGAATACTCCCGAGGATCATTTTCACTCAGCCCAATCGGTAGATACCATCAATGAATTAATCACCCGAAACGAAGCCTTTGTAAAATGAAACAAGAGCTAATTCATCAATTCAAACACGAAGTTGAGCAAGAGCTGCACCGCATCATGGACTTTTGGCATAGCCGAATGCCAGATCAGCACCATGGCGGATTCCTGGGAGAACTAGATTTCTTTGGCAAGCCGGTTCCAGATGCTCCCAAAGGAATCATTTTAAACACACGAATCCTTTGGACTTTTTCAACCGTTGCCCAACGATCTCAAAAACACGAACATATTGAAATGGCCAAGCGTGCCTATCAATATTTACTGGATCATTTTCTGGATCAGGAGTTTGGTGGAGTTGTCTGGACGGTGGATTATCAAGGGAAAAACCAAGACAGCCGAAAACAAATCTACGCACAAGCCTTTTTCATCTATGCCCTGTCGGCCTACTACCAACTAACCAAAGAACAGCAAGCTCTGGACTTAGCAATCAGCCTTTTTGATTTGCTGGAAGAAAAAGCAACA
Organism: Sunxiuqinia elliptica; assembly: GCF_900113005.1. GTDB lineage: Bacteria > Bacteroidota > Bacteroidia > Bacteroidales > Prolixibacteraceae > Sunxiuqinia > Sunxiuqinia elliptica. Next base: position 885,484 of record NZ_FONW01000002.1, on the reverse strand, counting down.
GACCCAATACATGGCGGTTACCTCGATGCATTTGACAAAAAATGGAACGAACTAGACGACATGCGACTGAGCGAGAAGGATCTGAATGAAAAGAAGATCCTAAACACTCACCTTCACCTGCTGGAGGCCTATTCAAGTTTAGCCCAGGTTTATCCCAACCCAAAGGTCAAGCAGGCACTAAATAAATTACTCCAACTATTCAAAAAGAAATTTATTCGGGCTGATTTTCACCTCAACATGTTCTTTGATGAAGACTGGAACATCAAAAGCCAACTGGTATCTTACGGACACGACATTGAAACTTCGTGGCTGCTATGCGAAGCAGCCGAAGAGGTAGCCACTCCAACTGAATTGAAAGAAGTTAAAGAGTTGGCTATCCAAATGACAAAAATATTTGTAGCGGAAGGCATCACTACTGATGGTGGTGTTCTCAATGAATTTGACCGGGCAACCGGCCACCTGGATACCGATTATCATTGGTGGCCACAGATTGAAGCAATTGTGGGCTTGATTAACGCCTGGCAACTTTCTAAAGACGAACAGTTTTTAACCCAAGCGCTTAAAGTCTGGGAGTTCACTAAAAACAACTTATTTGACATCGAATATGGGGAATGGCACTGGTCCGTTAATCAGGATCTAAAGCCGGACCAATCCCAGGTGAAAGCCGGATTCTGGAAATGTCCGTACCACAATAGCAGAGGCTGCCTGGAAATTCTGAAACGACTGCAATAAGTCAAGCCAAAAGAAAAAGGTACGAACTCATTTTAGAATTCGTACCTTTTTTATTCGTTGATAAAACTTATACCAATATTATTCAACTCCCCATGAACGGTTCGCTTTGGGGCCCATCTCAAAGACCAACTTCCCTCCATTCAAAATAGCCTCATGCAAAATTTCGGGCTTCACCAAGGCCTGCCCATCCAAACTGGCTGACTGAATATACTTATTCTCCGATGATGCTTGAGGAGCACTTATCTCAAATGTTTTTCCATTTCCTAAATTAATTGTCACCTGCTCAAACACCGGGCTACCAATTGAGTAAGTAGTCAATCCGGGGGTTACCGGATAAAAGCCCATGGCTGAGAAAACGACGAAGGCCGACATGCCTCCCCCATCTTCATCGCCCGGAACGCCCATCAGGTCATTGCGAAACCACTCGTACAACAGCTTACGCAAGCGCTTTTGGGTTTTCCAAGGTTTGCCAGCATAGTTGTACAGGTAAGGAACATGTAGCGAAGGCTCATTCGCCATCGAAAACTGCCCAACATTTCCGGTGTGATCGGGCAATTGCGCATAAAATGCATACTTACTTCGTCCTAAAGGCTCAGTAAACATTTCATCCAAACGATTGATGAAATTCGTTTTTCCGCCCATCAACTCAATCAAGTCGGGGATATTGTGCTGAACATCCCAGCGATAAACCCAGGCATTATTTTCACCATAATACTTCCGGGCGCCCATGCCCCCCGAAAATTTGTAATCAAATGGCTCAATAAACTTCCCATCCTTGTCTTTCGGGTGAAAGAAGTCAGTTTTAGAATTGAACAGGTTACGGTAGTTGAAGGAAGCTTCTTTAAATTTCTGGGCATCTTCTTCTTTTCTCAGGATCCGGGCGATCTCAGACAAACACCATTCATCATACGAAGTCCCCAGGGTAACCGCAACCGGCTGACGACTCTCAAAGTCATGTACCTCCGGAATTGTTTCCTCCTCCCCTTCGTACAAGGCCGGAATATAGCCGTGATCTTTATAAAACTGGTCGAGTTCTCCGCCCGACATGCCCGACCACGGAGCCAAGGTCTTCTCGGTTATTGCTCCTTTGCAGGCCAGGTAAGCTTTCTCTAAATCGAAGTTCCGCAATCCCTTTTGATAGGCATCAATTACCGAAGCAACGCCATGATTTGAATTCATCCGACGGCTATCACCGGTAATCTCAGGAAAAGTAGGCCACCAAAAATTATCCATCTGCTCCGACATCAACACAAAAGAATGCAAAATATCTTCTTCCACTTTCGGATCAAGCAAAATACGCAAAGGATGATGTGCCCGATACGAGTCCCAAATCCAATCGTCGGTATAAAATGGCCGACCGGCATCAGCATGCACCTCTCCATCAAATGCACTGTAGTAACGGCCATCTTCTGAAATACACACCGGACGCTCGTAGCAACGATACAACGACGTGTAAAAGACAGTCCGGTCATCTTCTGTGCCTCCTGAAACTTGGATTTTACCTAGAGCTTTGTTCCAAACGTCGCGTCCTTGCTCCTGCAATTGGGCAACCGTTTTGCCGGCCACCTCACGGGTTAAATTGGCCTTAGCCTGCGCTTCATCAATAAACGAGATTCCATAGTGCATTCGAAGCTGCTTGGTTCCCCGAGGGTACTTCAGCACCAAACAAGCATCCCGGCCTTCCACCTCTTTCCCGGCATGCAAGCTGCCATCAACCAGCGATCCCACTATTTGAGGCATAACCTCCGGCTCTAAATAGAGATACACTTTTGTATTATTCTCGATAAGTTGATAGCCGCTTAAAGCTTTTCCATCCCAGCTCATTGCTCCATTGCCCGAGTTCAGAATCAGGTAAGCCGGTGCATCCTGCATAAACTTGAACTCGTAGGCCGCCGACTGATGTGACAAGCCAAAGTCAACTTGTACTTGCTGTTCATCCAAAAAAACTGAATAAGAATAAGGAGTCAGCTTTTCCTGATCGTAACTAAAGTTGATCACCGGAGCTAAATCCTTCTCCTCTCCCTGAAAAGGGCTCAGGTTAAACGCCGAACTGCCGCGATGGCTGGTCACCACCAAGGGCAATCCCTTCAGCCTGATTTCGGTGTAATCACGACGTTCAGGATACACACGCAGCATACTGTTGGGCAAATGAATGGTTGGGAAGGTAGGCACCAACAGGTGACTGATATTCCCCATGTACGGATTAACATAGTCAACGGGGGAATTTTCTGACTCATCCCCATTGTTCGGAATTGAACACGACACACCAAAGGCCAAAACGGCCAAGGCTATAAGGTTAAAAATTTTTCTCATCGGTTTAATCTTTGGGCTTAATTATTCCAGACTTGCTTGATTGAAGCTTCCAAATTAGCACCTTTTGGGCAAAACTCCCGATCATTTGCTTTAAAAATTCGTCGGGAACCATCTCCTGGTGTCAACACTCGAACGCCGGGCATCTGTAAATAACCATTGGGAGCATTCTTCTGAAGCCACTGATAAGCATAAGCCATCCACGCTGACTGATCTTCAAGCGACAGCATGCTAAACCAGGTAATTTCGTCGTAACCCCACACAAAGTGCGACGTGGTATCGGCAATTCCGGGCGCCTGGCTAATTCCAAAATTATCGAACTCAACCAGGTAAGGCAAGCTCTCAGAGTGCCAACCACTGGGCGCTATTCCCCCTTTGCTTTTGGTGTACAAAGCATCTAAATGCCCTACTTCAAAAATGCCTTCCATGGGCTTTCCTGCAAGCTCCTTCACCCGTAACGGAAAAGAATGGAAATCCAATAGCAGACGACCATCAACCACCACCCCCTTATTGGGAGTGTGCGCATCAAACAACAGGTATTTTCTTCGGGCATGGATCGACGCATAGGTTCGAACCTGATCCAACAATTGCTGAAACTGAGCATGATTCGTATCATTCATTCCAATCAAGGCAATCTGCCCCCAATGAATCGCTTCAAATCCGGCATCGATATACATGGTTGCTAAAAAGTAAAACCAATATTGAGTTTCCAATTTGGTTAAATCAGGGACACTGCAGCCTGCTCCCCATAAATCGACATAACGTCCGGAATCGTCCAACATTGCACCATAGTTGAAATTTCGATGCACAACTTCATGCCCAAAAGCTTCAAACACACGGGCTGGAATTGGCACTTGATTCACTTGCCTGGATACAGCCTCAAAAATAGCTGCCTGAAAAATGACATCACCATCCTTTTCGTGAACCCGCTCAATCGTCTCCTTCATGTAATTCTGAAACTCAGGCTTGTTTAGTTGATCCTCGTTCCCCCAGCGAAAAGCAGCCCGTCCGACGAACTTCGCTCCAATGCTCTCCAAAAACCGGACATCATCGTCTTTACAGGGATTATAACCATCTTGTGCCAGCTCTGCTTTTACACAAAATTCAGACATGGTTACTGCTTTGGCTAAGTAGTTTCGCAGAACTGGTTCAGAAATACTCCCTTCAAAAAAATAGGGATCATCTTGTTTTACAGCTCCTGCGCAGCCCATCAACAGCAAAATCGCCAACAATCCTAACCACTTATTCATCGTCACTCCAAATTTGTTTGATTGTTTCCTCCTGACTGTAACCATGCTCAAAATCGGCCGTTTTCCTATTGGCACGATAACGTTCATTCCATGAACCGGCATAAGGAACCACCTTTCGGTTTCCAGGCATTTGCAGGTTGCCGATGGGATCATATTCTTCAATCCAATCCCAGGCATACTTTAAGAATTCATTTCGGTAGTCTTCTGGCTGAAGGCTAAACCAGGTAATTTCATCGTAGCCCCACACCCAGGTAGAACTTAACTTTGCCTCTCCCGGAAAGCTGGAGATTCCAAAATTATCGAACTCCACCAAATAGGGCAAGTTTTCACTCTCCCAACCACTTGGCGTTATTCCTCCTTTGCTTCGGCGATAAAAAGCATCTTCGTAATAAAGCACCAGCTCAGCCTCCTGAGGTTTTCCGTAGATCTCCCGCATCCGGAGTGGAAAACTGTGAAAGTCCAACAGTAAGTTTCCATCTACAACAAGCCCACCACTTGGCACATGCCCATCAGAAAGAATAAACTTTCGACGTGCATTTTCCGATGCGTAATCACGTACACGGGTCAGCACATCGTTCCAACCTTCGTAGTTGTTGTTTTTGTCAGCCATGGCATCCAGTTCAACTTGCCCCCAATGAATGGCTTCAATTCCGATATCGATGTAGTTTTTCGCTAAAAAATAGAACCACATCCGGGTTTCCAACCGACTCACATCGGGGACGCTAGCCCCATCAGCCCATTGATTCACAAACTTGCCCGAGGTGTTGATCATCTTTGAATAATCAAACATGCGATCCTCAACATCCAAACTGAATGCTTCGAAAACCCAAGCCGGAACGGCAATCTCATTCACCTTTGTGGTAATAATTTCGAAGATACAAGCCTGGAAAATCAAATCACCATCCAATGCATGCATTTGCTCCAAGCGTTGTTTGGCTTTCGCAAAAAAATCCGGATTGGCTGCTTTATTCTCCGAGCCCCACATAAATATTGACCGCCCAATAAACTTAGCGCCCATGTCAATAAGCATGCGTTCATCGTCTTCCCGCTGGGGAATTGCGGAATCGTAGATAAACTCATCAGCCGTGAGGAACTCCGCCATGGTGATCGAACGACTTAAATAACTTCGAAGCACATTCTCGGGCATACTTTCGGAAAAGGCATAGCTTCGTTCAAAAGTTGTTGGATTTTCATCATCCGAATCATCGGGCAGCGGACTTGGATCGTCACCACAAGCCAGGAGTCCAGGAACCAATAACAGCAACAGTAAATATTTCCAATGTTTTTTCATAAATACCTTTCATTTGAGACTTGCTTCTGCCACAAGTCTTTGTTAAAGATTATGCACCAAACCAGATGTGTTGGTGCATAATCGACTACGCTACTCTTTCATTAAAATCGAAAGAAAATGACTTCATCAGTTACAACGAACTAAGCTTTCGAAATCAACGGCATCTTCGTTGCTTCGTTTTAATACAATTACCACTTCGTCATTCTGAATTACGCCATCATCATAGTATTCTCTTATTCTACACATTCCAGGCCCGTTTCCATTTGTTTCATTGGCAATCCATCCATTCTCTACAATCTCAATCCGGTCGCCTCCAATAAAGCTTAGCTGATCCAAGCCTCCAAGGCTATTGACAAACGGATTGTACTTGATTATCAAGTTTCCTCCAATGTAATCCAGTCCCGGATTCATTGTCGTAAAATTCCACAGCTTATTGCCTTCACTTCCGCTATTTTCAACATGAAAATCGCCACCAACATAAACCAGGCTTTGCAGGCCAATACCTCCGTCAATAAACTGAGGACAGTCCTTGACGACGACACTTCCGTAGACAGAATCAATTTTAGTCAAAGCATCAGGGGCCCAGTTGAAAGGCATTTGTGGTAAATTTTCAAGAACCAAGTCACCATAGATCACTTCCATGTGTTTAAAGCCATTGGGATTATTCATGCTCGCATTGTTACGCAGTTCAATATTCCCTTTAAATTCTATTAACTCAAAGAAATTTTCGGTGGTCGTGAGTGCCGTATTCTCAATCCGAACATCCCCCATCACCACTTTTACTTTCTCGGCAATTGAGCCAATGTAGTCAATGCTTCCTCCCTCAATGATCAAATCCTGAATGGTATCATTGGCCGGTTGAAACGTATCAACTTCTCCCTGACTACTCAAACTATACGAAGTAAACTGAGGCACATCACTTCCATCACACATTCGCAAGGCATTAAAATCGATGTAATTCTCTTCACCTGAGCGTTTCAGCTGAGTAACCGAAGCAGCAATCTTACCTTCAGCCCACTTTTCTCGCAACAGGCAGAAACCGGGGCCATCCTCACCGGAGTATTTAGGAATACCGCCATTGTCCACAATGGTAATGCTATCACCGCCCAAATACTCCAGGTTTTGGAATCCATCGAGGCTATTCACCACTTGGTTTCCTGAGAAAGTCAGGTCGCCACCAATGTATTTAATTCCAGGATTCATGGAACCTAAGTTCCAAAGATCACCCCCACTACCTGAGATTTCAAAATCGCCAGCAACATAAACCAAGCTTTGCAAACCAATAGCTCCGGAAATAAACTGAGGACAGTCGCGGATAATCAGGTCCCCATAAACTGAATCGATTTTTGTAAAGGCATCAGGAGCCCATGCAAATGGCAGCTTAGGACAATTATCCACCACCAAATCTCCATTAATTCGACTGGTATTTTTAAAGCCATTCGGGTTGTTCAGTTCCGGGTTGTCCAACAGGTAAACACTGCTATCGGCCCGAACAACATCGAAGAAGCCTTCTGTTGTTGGTACCGAAGTATTTTGAATGGTAATTGTTCCCTTAACCACCTTCACTTTTTGTGCAATCGAGCCGATGTAACCAATATCAATTCCTCGAATGGTCAGGTTACCAATGGTATCCTTGGCGGGTGTAAATTGATCAATCGCAGCCTGCGAAGTCAAAACATAATCGATGTAGCCACTCTGACGAGCAATGGAACCAATCATGCTGACATCAGAAACTGAACTCGGATGGTTGTTACTCAACGTAACCTTTCCTTCAAGCACTCCCGCATTGTATAGATTCAACAATCCGCAAAAGCTTCCTTCCTCAATGGCACAATCTTTATCCTCACCAAGCTTGTCATTATTGCGAATGATCAATTCTCCCTTCACAAACTCGAACGAGTCAAATCCGGAGATATCTTCCAGATTGTCGTTGTTATCAAACTCAACACTTCCGCCTAAAAATTTCAAGGACGGAACTTCGGTAAACCGAGTCAATGCAGGGTTATCCTTAACCACTAAAGCCACCCGCACAGCACTTAAATTCGGCAAATCAACATTTGTTATTCCAGTATTTTCAACAATTAACGTGTTCACAACCTGAACAGAGACCGCAGAAAGATCGGTAATTCCTTCTCCTGATATTTTCAGCACATCAATCTCCCGAGGATAATTAAAGCTATTCACCTCTTCCTGGCTGGTCAAGGAAACCTGAGTTCCTTGCGAAAATTCATCTTCTTTACAACTGTATTGCCCCACCACAAATGCCAAAAGCAGCAGGCCACTTATTATCTTGTTTTTCATTGGTTCTTGTGTTATTGGTTTAAATCAGTTTCTCTTTGTGGTATCGGGAAAAAGTTGGCATAGTTAGCGTCAACAGTCTTATTCGTGATTTCTTCAACCACGCGGTTGGTCCGTCTCAAATCGTACAAACGGTGTCCCTCAAAAGCCAACTCATACTTCCGTTCATTCCAGACTGCTTTTCTAAAATCATCCAACGACAAACCCGTATCCAACTCGTCGAGTCCGGCCCGTGAGCGCACCTGATTAACCCAATGGTAGCCCTCTTCGGTATTGCCACAAGCCTCGGCATACAATAAAGCCACATCAGCAAAACGAATGAAGTAAGGATTGGCACTGGTTTTTGTTCCGTCCGATTCAGGATCGGAATACTTCCGGCAAAACGGATAATAAAAAGCGCTCAAAATCTGATCTTCGCTATCAATATTCGAGGGATGATATTCAGCCAATAATGAACCATTGGCATCGTATATTTTTGATACGAACAAATCCTGACGTTTATCGTTTTCAGCATAACTTTTATAAAAGGTTGAATCGGTCCGGAAAACGGCCCAGCTTTGATTGTTGACCATAGGATACACATTCCCCACCATGTCCAGCTCGCTGCTTACATACACCTTGGGTAAACTAATGACAAACATTTGAGGCATCTGCGAAAAGTTTCCTTCTTCACCACTTAAAAACCGTTTTTGCGAAAGCATAAAAATATGCTCCGGACTCGTTTCATGGTTATCAACTTCGTACAGTCCCAATAAATCCGGATCAAGTCGATAATCGCCCTGCCCTTCAACAACCAGCTGTCCGTATTTCTTTGCTTCGGCATACATGGTCTCATAGTCCGCAACCCAGTCATAGCCTTCTGCTCCGGTCATTTTAGACGAAGCCAAAGTAGCATATACCTTTGTCAGCAAAGCCTGAGCAGCCACCCGGTCGGCCCGCCCCTGTTGCTTGCGCACACTCATCAAATCAGCTGCTTTTTCCAAGTCTTCAATAATGAGAGCATACACCTCTTCAATCGAAGAAAAATCAACTTTAACGTCATTGATGTCAGCCACAACTTTAGTTCTCACCGGCACTTCGCCATAAGTTCGAACGAGATAGAAGTAGTTAAAAGCTCTCAAGAAATAAGCTTCTCCCATGTATTGATCCCTTACACCATTCTGGATGGACTCAATTTTCGGAATATTCTCCAAAACAGAGTTGGACCGGGCAATGGACAAATAGCAATATTTAAAGAAGCCTGAGATAACCGTATTCGAAGAGGTAAACGTCCAGTTGAACATCTCAATACGATAAGCCTGCTCTCCTTTTCCATAAGTAATCATCTGGTCGGTAGTCGCATCGGCAATATCAAAAATGAACCGCGATCCATATTCAATGTAGTTCAGTGGATCATACGCATAAAGCAAAGCGGAAAGCGCATCATCTGCCGATTCGAAAAAATTGTCGTTGGAGTAAACTCCGTAGGGGTTCTCTTCCACCCAGCTTTCGCAAGATGAAAAAAGTACGATTCCCAGAATTAGAATGACTATTTTATTTCTCATTGTTTCGTTGTTTTAGAATTTAGCATTGATTCCTAAAGTAAAAGCACTTACCCTTGGATAAGGATTCCCGCCAATACCATTTTCGCCCACTTCTGGATCATATTCACTTGTATTTGAAATGGTAAACAAGTTGGTTGCATTGGTATAAATTTTAGCTTCCTTAAAGAACCCCAGGAAGTTCCGTTTAAAATCGTAGCCCAGCGTCACATTTTGAAGACGCAGGAAAGAACCGTCTTCAACAAACCAGTCCGAAATTTTATATTGTCTTCCAGAACGCAAGCTTGGACGATCGTTATTGGGATTGGTAGGAGTCCAGCGCCCTTCCACTAATCTTGGAGTGGTTAATTTACGAAGTGAAAAGATATCATTGCCATACACGCCGTAGAACATCATACTTAACGAAAGTCCCGACTTATGACTTAAATTCAGGTTTACACTTCCCGTAAAATCCGGATTCGGATCGCCAATAATCGTCCGGTCGGCTGAAGTAATCTCACCATCGTTATTCAAATCCACATAGTTGTATTCTCCGGGTTGAAGCAACTCACTTTCTTTAGTGCCATCCTGAATAATGCCATCAACCTTGTAGCCATAAAACACGTTGATGGGTTTGCCAATAGCCAGCACATTCACCACCTGGTCGGTTCCGAGCACTCTTCGTGAGCCGTAGAATGTATATTGATTACCATACTCGTCAACATTGTAGCCGGCACCTTCTTTGGTACCAATGTTAACCACCTTATTCTTGTTTTTGTAGAAAATCAGGTCGGCTGAAAAGTTGAAATCTTTCCCACGAATAATGTCGCCGGACAATGACAATTCAATCCCTTTGTTTTGAACCTCTCCATCATTAATCCAGATTTCATCGAACCCGGTGTTTGGTGGCAAAAACTTCTTCCGCAAAAGGTCGGTTGTTTTCTTGCTGTACACATCCATCACCACATTCAAACGTTGATTAAAAAAGGACATGTCTACCCCAAGGTTTGCCTGAGCTGTTTGCTCCCAACCCAGACTTTTATTCGCAATTCCACCCCACTCGGCAAAACGCCCGCGCGATGCAATGTAACCGATTCCGTTGATGATCTTCTCTTCACCATCGGTGTAGTAATAACTCTCACCAAAACGCTCATAAGTTAAGCCTGAAGGAATTCCCTGGTTTCCGGAAATACCATAGCTTGCACGAAACTTCAGGTTATCAAAAACGCCCAATGCTTTAATCATGTCCTCCTCTGAAGCTCTCCAACTAAAAGCCCCCGATGGGAAATACGCCCAGCGATGGTTTTCGCCAAACTTTGATGAACCATCTAATCGAGAAGTAAATGTAAACAGGTATTTGTTGTTGTAGGAATAGTTGATCCGGTTGATTCCAGACAATAGTTTAGGTGAACCGTAGCCATTGCCCAGGTATTTGATTGACCCGGCCGACAAGTTTTCTTCACGCAAAATATCGTTGGTAAATTCGCGGCTCTCTAAAAATGAACTTCGATAGGTATCATTTTCGTACGACACTCCGGCCATTACCGAAAAGTTGTGCTTTCCAATAGCCTCTTCATAAGTCAGGTAAGTATCACCAACCACGGCGTCATTTGTCGTCATGGTCAAAGTTCCCCGCCCATGATTCTGATCTCCTTCTTCGGTATAAATAATCGGGTAGAAAGATGTTGCCATATAACTCACATGACGGTAATTTAGCTGAGTGGTATGCCGGAATTTTCGACTGATCTCCCAATCAAACTTAAGCTGAGCAAACTGCTCTTTGGTCTTATTGTAACTAGTGCGCTCATTGAGCAAAGCCACTACGTTGCCATAATCTTTGGAATAGCTTTTAAAATAAGAACCATCCCCTGTATAAACCGGGAAGATTGGATTTCGGCCATAATTCAGACCGCCATTTCGGTTCCGATTGCCTGACACCATTCCAAACTTCGTTTGAACTTTTAGATTGTCAAGTAACTGATGCTCGACCACCACATCGGCACTGAATTTATTGTAGTCATCTTTTACCTGCATCCCTTCTCCCTGGTAGTACCCAACATTCAGGAAAAAGCTGGTTTTATCGTTTGAGCTTTCCACACCAACATTGTATTCCTGGTTCAAAGGCGTACGAAAAACGTAATCGGTCCAGTCGGTATAATATGGCCAAGCACCACTTTCCAACTGCTCAACAGATGGATAATAAATTCCCAGCGTGTTTCTCGCACCACGATAAAGCGGTTCAAGCCCTTGGTTGATGAATGCTTCATTCTCAAGCTTCGCCATTTTCACCGGGTCTTTCCAATAATCCAGCTCATCGCTGAATTGTGAAATACTTGTTTTTGTATTGAAAAAGACATTGGTTCCTCCAACACGCCCTCTTTTTGTTGAAACTAAAATGACTCCGTTTGCCCCTTTTGAGCCATAGATCGCTGTTGCCGAAGCATCTTTCAAAACTTCAATGCTGGCAATATTGTTTGGGTTGATCATATTCAGGCTTCCTGCATCGCCCATCGGAAAACCGTCAACCACCACTAATGGCGCTTTCGAACCATTGATTGAACTGGCTCCACGTACACGAACCGTTGCTCCCCCTTGCGGATTATCGTCCGAAGGGTTGATAATCTGAACCCCGGCAATTTTCCCCTGCAAAAGTTTTTCAACAGAACCGGAAGGCGTCACCTTAATATCATCGGCCTTAATGGAAGCAACACTTCCCGTCAGGTCACTCTTTTTCATGGTTCCGTAGCCCACAGCAATCACCTCTTCAATTCCAATGGCCTCTTCTTCCAGCACCACATTGATCGATGTTTTCCCTGAAACAGCAACACGCTGGCTTTCCATCCCCACGAACGAGAACAACAGGTGAGCTTTGGATGGAACGTCATTCAAAGAGAAATTCCCTTCGGTGTCCGTTATGGCTCCTTTGGTTGTTCCTTCAATAACGATGGTCACTCCCGGCAGTGGCTGTCCCGAGGCATCGGTTACCTGACCCGAGACTTTCCCCACTTGTTGAACCATCATTGACTTGCCAGCCTCTTCCTTCTTCACCAAAATATGATCCTGATCAACAGTTAACGAAAGCCCTGTCTGACTGCTGATAAGTAGCAACACATCTTCCAGCGACATACTTTTACTTGTTAAGGTCACTGTTTGGTTGATGTTCAGCACATCACTGCTATAAAAGAAAGTCAGATTGGTTTGGGTTTCAATCTTTTCAATCACTTCTTTCAATGTTGCCTGATTGAAATCAACTTTCAACCGTGTTTGCTGTGAGTAAACATTTGCTGAAAGCTGCACTGCAAATAACAACATCAATAAGGTTGTAAATTTCATGATCAGTACTAGTTTAGAGAGTTTTCTCCAAAACAGAGAATCCCTCATTTCACAATTTTTTTTCATAAATTTGAAATGTTAATTAAGTTACTGTATGTAATTAAATTGCAATCCGGCGGAGAATGGGGCAACATTTTCCGCCTTCTTTTTTTATCTCATTAGTGTATCGTAATTTGATCTTTGGTTTCGTTCAATTCGTAGTCAAATTTCACAGGCGATGTTTTCTGAATCACATGCAACACCTCTTCCAAGCTTTCGTGTGCTTTAAACTGTCCGTTATACCTGATCACCTTCAATTCTTCCTTCGCAATAATCAGCTCCACATCAAACTTTCGCTCCAGCACCCTTGCAATTTCTTCCAAATCGAGATTTTCCAAGTAAATCCCACCTTCATTCCAGAGTCGTGACTTAGCCAGATTTCCCTTTCCAACACTTGCTTGCTGTGTTTCTGTGTTAAGCGTATATTGATCTCCGGGTTTTAGCTGGTAGTTTTTTCCAGCCTGGGTAATTTCTACTGATCCTGAATGTAAAGTCAATGAATTCTCATGATCCTCAGGGTAAGTTTTTAGGTTGAATGAGGTTCCCGTCACCCGCACATCAAAATCCGGAGTTTCAATAATGAAAGGCTTTGAGCGGTCTTTGCTCACCTCAAAGAAAGCTTCTCCCACCAAAATCACTTCCCGCTGCTTTTGAGAAAAGGCGGCCGGATAACTAAATGTTGTTCCTGCATTTAAATAAACAACGGTCCCGTCCGACAGCCGAACCTGAGCCTTTTCTCCATTGGGGACAACGATCTCATTCAGCGCCAATGCCGACATATCGGACTGCAAAAACTGGTTGACAAAAAAGCCAGCTAACAAAGCAATTACAGCAATTGCAGCCACTCTTACCCAACTTGGTAATTGCAGCACACGACTGCTCTTTCGCTCCGGATGAGATGCTAGTTTTACTTTGAGTTTTGCCCATGCCTGCAACGTCTCATCTCCCAAACTTTGAGAAAACTGATGGTCTGAAAGGAACTGTTTAAACGCCTTCAAGTTATCTTCTGATTCTTTAATCCACGCTAAAAGCTCTTGCTCCTCGGCCTGAGATAAAGTCCCATTCAGATAACCATTCATTAATTCTTCGCTCATTGTATTCATAAACTTGATGCTTTCTTATTAAGGAATACAACCAAGCAAACAAATACCGCCCCCCTCTTTGTAAGTTTTTTTATTCTGATTTTCTAAATGATCGGATGCTCGGACACCCTCAAACCACTTCAAACGACTTGGAACTTGGAACTAATTACTGATCTCTTTTAGCAGATCCAAGACTGCAACAACATACAAGTAGTGTGCTGACAAATGAGCTTTTATTCGGTGAAGAGCTTTGGTATTATGCTTTTCGACCGTGCGGACCGAAATGTTGAGCAACGAAGCTATTTCGGTATTTTTCAATCCTTTGAACCGCGAAAGATGAAAAACTTTTCTTGTTTGCTCCGGCAGCTTTTGCATGGCCAAATCAATTTCCTGCTGAATCTCATTGAAAATCGTTTGATGAAATGGATCACTGAAGAAGTCGGCATAATAAAGCCCTTCCTCCGTCTGAGATTGTTCTAAATCAAGCTGATAAGAATTAACAATCTTCTGATGCTTTACATGATTCAAACAGGCATTTCGCATCAAGGTAAACAAGTAAGATTCGAAGGTATCCTCTTGGATCGTTTTTCGTTTCTGCCAAACCTTTAAAAACACATCCTGCACCATATCCTCCGCGACTTCATGGTCCCGAATAAACTTTCGGGCAAAGGCTCGAAGCCGCAAATAGTATGCTTTGAAGATGAATTCAAACATCTTTTCATCATCAAACAGCAAGCTATTTGGCGCTGGTTTAGTGTTTTTAAGTTGGTTCATGGAGACGTAAAAATAGAAAAATCCTGCGATCTAAAAATCACACATCATTTTTTCTCACCCCTCCTCCCATCAAGCCATTTTTTAATAATGTCTATAACTCTCTAGCAAGTTGGGAACCTATAAATTCAAACTCGAACGACTTTATGCTGAAGTTTCCATTAAGGACAATAGATTTTCATATTCTCATATATTCAAACTTTTAGAATCAAAGCTAGGAGGTAAAATATCAGTTCCTTGAACAACTTCAACCTGAGGTTAAAAATAGAAAGAAGAAACGACTGGGAAGTAAAAAGATTGAATGATTAAAAAGGTAGACTAAACTGCCTTTAATCACCTACCCGCTCAATCACTCAACCTCCCTGAATATTGAACTTGAAACTTCCCGTTTATTCTCTTACAATTTCTACTGAAGCCACAGCCATTGAAAATCAACCGGTGCACCTTTAGCTGGGTTGACCTCCAATTCAATATCGTAATAACCAGCTTTGGAAAAGCTCAGTTGTCCAACCCGTTTCGACTTGTAACGATCAATATGCCAATCAGAGCGGGGCTCTCCTACTGTTTGACCGGTTGGATCGATACTGGTCTCTACTGTTTCCCCATTTAAGCATCGGACAACAAAGGTTCCGCCCGCTTTTTTACTTTGAAAACTATAGGAAACATCAGCATTAACGGTTGTTGGCTCGTCAACAAAAACTCGCCAGCGATAACGACTTGTTTGTTCAATGGCAAGGTGCTGTGGAACTGATCCATACTTCTGAGGTTGAACAAGCTCCTGGCTTCCTTCAGCCCAAACATGATTTTCGGGGGTAAGTGAATACCCGCCATAAACGGTTTCAGCGACCAAGCCCTCTGCAATCTCCGGATAATTATCGTACTCCAACACCACAACCGAAACATAAGGATCTGGTTGCATTTGTGGCAATGAGATCGTCGTAAGAACCTCTCCAAAATCAAAAGGAAGAGCAGCCTGCTGTTTATCAGCCAAGAGATAAGCTTTTTGAGGGGCCTCTGTTATTCCGGTTACCTGAAGTTGCTTGTTTAATGGCCAGTTGAAAACGTGCAGATAAAGTTTCGTTGTTCCATCAGCCGTAGTTTTACAGGTAATTTTTCCCCAATCGTGCTGATTTTTGTCCAAATCGAAGGCCCCACTTCCATATATTGCATCGCCATTAACAGCCAGCCAACTTCCCATTTCTTCCAAGCGTTGCGCAATCTCATAAGGAACATCACCGTTCGCTCTCGGCCCGATGTTCAGCATGAAGTTTCCGTTCAAACTCACATTATTGATTAATGAATGCAATAAAGTTGTGGTTGACTTCCATTGCTCTTCCATCGCGTGAAATCCCCAAGAATGAGCAACAGTCGCCGGTGATTGCCAAGGAAAATCTTCTTTCTTATCCCCCAGTTGATTATCACCCAAAGTCTTGTAGTCAATATCCTGATCTTCCTCAATTGACAAGCCCAATCGCGAGTTAACCAAGCAGTTTGGCTGCAACTCACGAATCAAGGATTTCAACTGCAGAAGTTGTTTTTTACTCACAATTGCTTCGGAATGATTGATCCACATGTCAAACCAGATCATGCTAATTTCACCATAATTGGTCAGTAGCTCACGCATTTGAGGAATCACCTTCCCTTGCCAATAGACATCATATTCCTCGTTCGACATTCCTGCAATTTCCCGCTCATGGTTCCAGCCATTTGGATGTTCCCAATCCACCCAATGCGAGTAATACAAGCCCAGTTTTATGCCATGCTTCTGACAAGCTTCAGCAAGCTCTTTGACAATATCACGTTTCGGACTTGTTAAATCTCCTAAATCATAATTTCCAATTTGGCTATCCCACAGCGCAAAACCATCATGGTGTTTGGCAGTCAGTGTAATGTACTTCATGCCGGCCTTCTTTGCTAATAGCACCCATTGCTCCGGATCAATACTGTCCCAATCAAAACGGTCCAGCAAAGTCACATACTCCTCCCGGTCAATTTGGTTCCTGTAAAAAATCCATTCAGCATAGTCGTTATCATAGCGCAACTTCTCTCCCTTCCAAATTCCTTCAGCCCCACTGTAGAGCCCCCAGTGAATAAACATGCCAAACCGCGAATCGACAAACCACTTGGCCCGCTCATTGGTTTGCTTTTGGGCAAACAAAGAACCGACGGAAAAGGAACAAACAAAGATCAATAGCAGACGGAAACACACCGTATTCATTTTAGCGTTCATCATGAGCTAGTTTTATGAGAAAATAGATATTCTCAAAAATAGCCACATTTTACAGTAGGCAAAAGAAAAAAGGAGGGATTCACGATTCGAGCTAAGCTGTGTGAGTATAAAAAGCCGCAATGCCATTTCCAACTTCTAACCAGATGCTTTATATTTAGCCACTCAAAAAGCACACTTCTGATTTAAACAAACCAAGTTGACAAACAGACAACCAAATAACGAATTAGAGCTAATCCAAAAACTAAAAGCCGGTGATTCAGCTGCTTTTGAAACACTATTTGGACTGTATGCCGGTAAATTATTCTACTTTGTCAATAAATACCTCGATTTAAAAGAAGAAGCCGAAGAGATTGTGCAAGATGTTTTTCTAAACCTTTGGAAGCACAAAAAGGAAATTCGCTCGGAAAAAGCATTTAAATCTTACCTCTACCAGATTGCCTTAAATAACATCCGAAACTATTTCAATAAAAAGCTGGTTCAGGAAAAGCACAAACAATTGATTGCTCAGAACTACCTTTTTGAAAAAGAAGCTGATGCTGATGAGCTAGATTACGAATCTGTCATCAAAAAAGTAGACCAACTGATTAACCAGCTACCTCCAAAACGAAAAGAAATATTTCTTCTGAGCCGAAAAGAAGGGCTTGACATCTCAGAGATTGCCAACTACCTCAATATTTCAGAAGCAACTGTAAAAAACCAAATCACATCGGCTGTTGCTTTTCTAAAAAAGGCTGCCAAAGAAACTGGATTATCCAATACCCTATTCCTCGTTTTATTTTATTACTAATTTTTTCACTCAAAACATAGTACTTTTTTTTTTGAACTTGTCTTTAGTGTATATCTGCTTGTGAAAAAAGACAACAAAATGACAACTTCGAAGAAAAAAGATTTTGAAAATATATTTGAAGGGAAACGCTCTTTCTCTTCAGTATCCTCAGTTACGGATTATCTTGGAAAGCAAAAGAAGGAGCAGGAAACAGAAGATTACCAGCAAAACCAATGGCATCATATTTTATCAGATAATAGCGTTCCTGCAGCTGACTTAAAGCATATACTGTATAAAGTCAAATACGATATTCTATTTGAAAAAAATCAAAAGCAAAGGAAACTCCTCATAGGCATATCGGCAGCGGCTGCATCTTTGCTTTTACCTTTAATTTTGATTTTCACACTGAACTACCAAGCTGGCTTACGCACTCAAAATACAAATAAGCTTGTGGAGCTGCATTGCCCAGAAGGAACACGAACAAAGTTTACCTTACCTGATGGATCCAGTGGCTGGCTTGCCGGTGGATCATCCATTGCTTACAATCTGGACTTTAATCAAGCTCGGAGTGTTAGCGTTAATGGAGAGGCTTTTTTTGACGTTAGACGTGATCCAAAAAACGAATTTACCGTAGAAATGAACGACATTACGGTTCGTGTATTAGGAACCCAATTCAACGTATTAAACTACAATGACGATCCAATTTCCGAAGTCGTTGTATTATCAGGCTTAGTGCAAGTTGCTGGCAATGAAAAACAATTTCAAGAACAACTTAGCAGCAATAAAAAACTACAATTTCAATCGGAAGAAAATAAAATTGTCCTATCGAATGTAGATGCAAGTAACTACACAGCCTGGAAAAAAGGCCGATTGGTTTTCAGTAATGAAAACCTAGAAGAAGTATGTCGTAAAATAAAACGTTATTACAATATAGAAGTTGAACTAAACCCCAAAGACATAGATAACCAACTATTTAGAGCCGATATCGAAATTGGCCCAATTGACGATTTATTGAACTATATGTCTTTAGCATTACCAATCAAATACGAATTAATTAATCAAAACCAAAATAAAACAGAAAAGGGAAAACCACAAAGACTCATTATCTCCAAAAAATGAAGGCAACTAAAAAAGAGGAAATGCTCGCAACACTTCCTCTTACATTTAGCATATAGACAGTTATTTAACTATTACTAAACACTCCAAATTTATGAAAAAAAAACATGGGGAAAGAACATGGAAAAGCCATGTTCTTTCAAAAACATTAAAAGTTATGCGCCTAGCCTTATTTTTTACCTTGGTAAGTATCTTACAAACAGCTGCTTCAACTGGGTATTCTCAAAGTGCAAAAATCACTCTAAAGCATGAAATTGTAAGCCTTGAAAATGTGCTCAACAAAATTGAAAGTCAATCAGAATTTCGGTTTATCTTCAATAAAAACCAAATTGACCTTACTCGGAAGGTCAAAGTCAACTTTGAAGACACAGCCATCGAAAACATTCTGAATAAACTACTTACAAGCAATAGAATAGATTACCAGATAATCGGCAAACAAATCATTCTAACTACAAGTAAGCGAACAAGCACACAACAACCTCTAAACATAAAAGGAAAAGTTCAAGATACTACAGGGGAACCTCTTCCTGGAGTAACCGTTGTCATAAAAGGTACCACACAAGGAACAATAACCAATTCTGATGGGAACTACTCATTAAGAGTTGCAAAACAAGAGGGCATTGTTCTGCAGTTTTCATTTATTGGCATGAAATCTCAAGAAATTGAAGTCTCTGATCAAAACACAATAAATGTCACAATGATAGCAGAAACCAAAGGAATAGATGAAGTTGTTGTTACAGCTTTTGGCACTGCTCAAAGAAAGGAGAGTGTCGTTGGTTCTATTCAAAGTATACGCCCTGATGACTTAGTTATTCCTGCAACAAACCTTTCAAATGCTTTTGCTGGAAGATTATCTGGAGTAATTGCTTTCCAGCGAAGCGGAGAACCAGGAGCTGATGGGGCTAATTTCTACATCCGAGGAATATCAACTCTGAGTGGAGCTAAAGATCCTTTAATTGTAATCGATGGCGTTGAATCTTCTAAATCCAGTTTGAATGCGCTTCCGCCTGAAACGATTGAAAGTTTCTCAATTTTGAAAGATGCAACTGCTACTGCAATGTACGGTACTCGAGGTGCAAATGGAGTCCTGATAATAACAACAAAAAGTGGTGCCAACATGAAGCGCCCTGTTATTAATGTACGAATAGAAAATACCATAAATACTCCTACTACTACTCCAGAGTTTGTTCCAGCTCCCCAATATATGAATTTATTTAATGAGGCTATACGTAACCAGTCATTGGGCGATAGACTATACACCAATGAAGAAATAAACGGAACAGAACAAGGGCTCAACCCGTATGTTTTTCCTGATGTAAACTGGTATGATGAAATTTTCAAATCGTCCTCCATGTCTCAAAACATTAATTTCAATGTGAGAGGAGGAGGAAAAAAACTTGACTATTTCATGAATGTAGGATACAATCATCAAGAAGGAATGTTGAGAGGACGAAGTAGTGAATTCTTTTCGTATAAGAACAACATTAATCTATCCCGCTATGTGTTTCAAAACAACATTAATTTAAAGCTATCTCAAACATCCAAAGTTGGTCTTAAACTGAACACACAACTCCAAACCAAACGCTCTCCATCCAAAGATACCAAAAGTTTATTTTCATCAGTTATTAATACAAGTCCTGTAATTTTCCCAGTAATGTATCCACGCAATGAAGACGACTCCTGGATAAAATGGGGAGGAACCTCAGAAGGAATTTCTGGAATAAATCCACTTGCAGAATTAGTAAAAGGGTACGAAGATTCATTTAATAGTAATATAACAGCTAACTTGGAGTTCGAGCAAAAACTCGACATACTAACCAAAGGACTACAATTCAAGGCATTGGTTTCTTTTCGCAACAATTCTTCAACAACGACAAAACGCGAACAGGGGTATAACGGCTACCGAGTAACGGATTATATAATGAATGAAGATGGAAGCTATTCCTACACCATTGAAGCTCAAGGAGAAGAAAATGATCCTGTACTTTCTACTTCTGGTGAAATTAGCGGAAACCGTCGTGTCTATCTCCAAACTTACTTTGATTATTCCCGAAAGTTTGGAGTACATGATGTAAACGCAATGTTACTTTACAATCAAGATCAACTAGCAAACAATAAAGCAAACAATCTTATGGCCTCGCTGCCAAAGCGTAAACAAGGAATGGCCGCACGTGTCTCTTATGGATATGACAACCGCTACTTGTTCGAAGTAAATTTAGGTTATAATGGATCTGAAAATTTTGCTAAAAGCCATCGTTGGGGATTTTTCCCTTCCATCGCGGTTGGCTATAACATATCTCGTGAAGCTTTCTTTGAACCATTAAGCAATACAATATCTAACCTAAAATTCCGAGCTTCCTATGGATTAGTTGGTAATGATCAAATTGGCAGTGACCGTTTTGTATATCTTTCAGATATCAATTTGAGCGGGAGTAACAAATATCAAACCGGCTATGGCTCAACTACAACAGAATTGGCTGGTCCCAAATATGTACGATATAGCAATAGCGATATCACATGGGAAGTTGGTAAAAAGCTAAATATTGGTGCAGATCTTCAACTATTTAGAAATATAAATATTGTTGCCGATTTTTTCAGGGAAAATCGGGAAAATATTTTTCAACAAAAAGCAACTATTCCAAACTACCTCGGAACATCTGACACAAAGGTGTTTGGAAACTTTGCAGCCGTACGAAATCAAGGACTTGATCTTGCCGTTGATTATGGAAAAATACTAAACCATAACTGGACTGTCCAATTTAAAGGAACATTTACATTTGCTCGTAACAAGATTACCGCTTACGATGAGCCCTCTTATATGGAATACCCTCACTTGAGACGCGTTGGTAGCTATTTAAACCGAATAGAAGGGTATGTATCGGATAATCTCTTTATTGACTGGAATCATATAGCCAACAGTGCCGATCAGCAAATTTCAGAAAATGTTGCTCCCGGAGATATAAAATACATAGACCAGCCCAATGCAGATGGAGAGTATGATGGAATTATAAATTCCGATGATAGAGTAACCATGGGACATCCTACTGTTCCAGAAATTGTTTATGGTTTCGGTCCCTCCATCAAATATAAAAACATCGACTTTTCCTGTTTTTTCCAAGGCGTGACAAATACTTCATTGATGATGTCCGGATTTCATCCATTTGGAACACAAAACAGCCATAATGTGCTTCAGTTTATTGCAGATGATCATTGGAGTCCTGACAATCAAAATATTTATGCCGCTTATCCTCGTCTCACAAAAATTGGACACGGCAACAATTCTGCCGCATCTGACTTTTGGCTACGCGATGCCTCATTTTTAAAGTTAAAAAATGCAGAAATTGGCTATACTTACAAAAGAGCACGTTTCTATGTTAGCGGAATGAATCTACTAACATTTTCGTCATTTAAACACTGGGATCCGGAACAAGGTGGAGGTTCTGGTTTACGCTACCCAACACAGCGTTCCTTTAATGTTGGACTCCAAATTAATTTATAACTAAACCCAAATACAAAACAGATGAAAACATCAATATATTCAATAATACTCGCTTTTATTTTATTGGGAATATCATCCTGCGACTATCTAGACATTGTTCCCGATGAAAGGCCTACTGAGAAAGATGCCTTTAAGGATCAAAAAGCGGCACAGAAATTTCTATACTCTTGCTACTCATACTTACCCAACCCTAGATCTGGGTCAGCATCCCTTGATTTGATGACAGGTGATGAAGTAATTACGGCCTTTGAACACGAAACATTTGCTAAATTTCCAAAAGGGAATTACACAGCTACAACACCTGTTATTTCATACTGGAACACCTTATTTGGAGGCCTGAGACAGTGCTATATAATGAAAAATAATGTACAAAACGTGCCAGGACTTTCCGAAAGATTAATAAAAGATTATACAGCTCAGGCAGACTTCCTAATCGCATACTATCATTTTCTATTAATCAAGTGCTACGGCCCCAGTATTTTGATAAAAGAAGAACCTGATGTCAATACACCTCCAGAAGACTTTTCAACCAGAAGCAGCTTGGATGAGTGCGTACAATTTGTTGTCGATAAATTTGATGAAGCTGCTACCAACTTACCAGCCAAACGATTTGGAGAGGAATATGGATTAGCTACAAGTATTGCAGCAAAGGCTCTAAAGACTAGAATGCTTTTGTACGCTGCATCTCCTTTATTTAACGGGAACTCAAAATATAATGATATCAAAAATGATGATGGGACTCCTCTTTTTCCCAATAGCTTTGATCCACAAAAGTGGCAGTTGGTAAAAGATGCAACTCTCGATGCAATCACGACAGCAGAATCAGAAAACTATGCTTTATACACAAATAACAATTATGGAGAGAACGGTTACCCTGATGATCCTGTAATACGTACCTTGAGGTATAATATTATTGAACCTGCTAATTCCGAAATCCTTTGGGCAGATACTCGTAAAGAAGGAACATATGGTTTACAAAATAAGTCTCGCCCATTTGTATCAAAGGCTTCTTGGAATGGAGTAGGTCCCACTTTAGCTATGTTAGATCGTTTTTACACCGAAAATGGACTACCGATAAACGAAGACCCTGAATATGATTATGCCAATCGCTTTAGTGTAATTACTGTAGAACAAAAAGATGAAAAAATAGCTCAACCAGGAAAGAAAACGGCAGTTTATAATCTAAATAGAGAACCCCGATTTTATGCTTGGGTATCTTTTCATGGAGGATATTATGAATTAATGTCTGCTACATCCAATGGTGCCTATAAAGATGATCCAGACTTTCAGGAATCAATCATCGAAGGAGAAAACTACTCCCGGCTAGTGACCTCTATGTTGAAAAATGGGAATTGCGGAAGAGGAAACAGAACAAATAACTACAACCCCTCTGGTTTTCTAAACAAAAAAGGTTGCGATCCATCACACAGAACAAAACTAAGCAGTGAAGGTCCTATTGAATATCCATGGCCAGTTATTAGGCTTGCTGAGCTTTATCTTACTATGGCTGAAGCATGTGTTGAAGTAAACGATTTAGCTAATGCAAAAAAATATCTAAACAAGGTTCGAGTACGTGCAGGGATTCCAACTGTTGAAGAAGCCTGGAGCACTATAGCAGAACTAAGTCAGGATAAACTTCGTGAGATTGTAAGACAGGAACGTCAAATTGAATTGTATTTAGAAAATCATAACTTTTGGGATATGAGACGCTGGATGTTAGCCGAAGAAACCTTCAATAAAAAACATAATGGATTTAATACTGAAGCCGATGACGTTGAGAACTATGTGAATGTTACAGAAATACCTTTTAATCGTGTATTTAAGCCCGCAAATTACTTGCTTCCTATACCAATCAAGGATATTAATGTAAACACAAACTTGGTTCAAAACCCAGGATATTAAGGCTTTGCTTGTATTTAACACAACTAAAATGAAAAACAGATGAAGAAATTACTATATATTTTAATCGTACCTTTTCTCTTTATTGCCTGTGAGAAAAATGAAACTGTAAATGTTATTCCTTCAGATATAAGTAACGTACATTCAGATTCCTTACCTGGGCAAATTGTTTTACGGTGGGATATGCCAACTGATCACGAGAATATTCACTATATAGAAGTAAGCTATTTTGACCACCGTAAGAAGAGAGACGTAATCAACCTTTCAAGTGGTGACTCTCTACTTGTAGATGGTACAAGATATAAATATGGTGATTACCAATTTACACTAACCCCCTACAGTTTTACCCGGACACCAGGAGATTCACAGGAATATACAGGAATATCTGGTCATGCCCCAGTTCAAGAGACTTTCTTATCTCAAGAAAAAATAGATTTCACTGAAACACAAATAACCGGTAATTCAATTATGGATGGAGGGAAAAATCCTCCCACAAATCTTTTTGATGATAATGATGAAACAATCTATCACGCTAGATGGAGTGGAGATGTTCCTGATGTTGCATGGTTAAATTTTGATCTCCAGGAAGAGGTCAAAGCCTTTAAAATAAATTGGTTTCCGCGAACAAATCAGGATTTAGGGAAGCCAGTTGATGTTGACCTTATGGGAAGTATGGATGGGCAGAACTGGTTTTTGATTATTAATCTGACCAAAGAAAAAGACGGCTTACCAACAACACAAACAGACTGGTTTCGATCTCCGACATATAAATCGAACCAGCCTTTTAGATATCTCAGGTATTCTGTGAATAAGACAAATAAAGGCCATAAATTCTGGACAATGAGTGAGATGGAAATTTATAACGTAGAGCTACAGATTATTAATCCGGAATCACCTGATTACAAAGAAGAATACTAACCATACCATCCTTCCCATGCTATTTCGAAAAAATCGGTTATGAGTTAGCTTAAGGCAAGAATGATTACTGGCTTTCTTATAGGCCAGGATCATTCTTGTTATTCAATATCACGGACCTGTCTATACTGTCTAATTTATTAATAATCGATGGAAGTACAGCATCTGCCTGGACGATGGTTATTTCGGTTAGAACGCCACCTTTCGATTTGAAACCGTACATTTTTGAATGATATTACAATTATACAAGAGTTTTAATTCTCACTCTTTAAAACCCCCTTTTCTCATGGACTCACCTTTCAAATCGATTTGATGAGATGAGTTAACGATGCAGTCAAGGATTGCATCTGTATTTATGCCTTCACCGATAATATCAGACTATACCGAAACTGGTATCTGTCACTACAATTGTTGAAGTTCTATTATATTGGGAAGGAATGTGTCTAACAGTAATATTAATAATGCTGTTGCTCGTAAATATTCATACAATAATAATTAAAACCATGTTTAAACAAGCTAAAATCAGGTATTTGAAACTGATTCTGATAATAGAAAGCATCCTACTCGTAAATATCAGTACATTCGCACAAACTGCATATACCCCTTATGATGAGTTGCCAGGAATTACCAAAAGTTATAAACCTGCCTACGACGACAGCTACCCTGAATGGGCAAAAATGTTGTACCGGTACCCCATTAATTACTATGAACTTAACAGGGCCTACAACGACTATAAGCGGCTAAACGGAAAAGAAAAAAGCCCGATTATTCGTTTTTATAAAATCTGGCGGCAGGTTGTTGAGCCCTATGTTGAAAACGATGGTACAATTACACTCCCCGATATTGGAAAACTCCGGGAAAACCTTTACTTGTTGCAAACTCAAAAACCAACTCATTTGAAATCTGCCCCGAAATCGAACGCCGACTGGACCTTTCTGGGGCCAAAAGAAACATGGTGGAAAAGTGCTAATTCTTCACAACGAGTACCGGTACCATGGCAGGCAAATGTATATTCATTTGACGTAACCCCTGCAAATCCAGATATTTTGTACTGTGGCACCGAAACCGGGTATGTAAACAAAACTACCGACAAAGGGCTTACCTGGGAATTAGTGGGGAAAGACTATGTTTTTGGCAATGGTATTAAGGCTATCGCCATTCATCCCGAAAATACAGATACGGTTTACGTTTCTGCAGCTAAACAAATTCACATAACCAATGATGGTGGCCAATCGTGGATGCCGGCTCTGTCCAGCCAAAATTTATTTAGTGCTAACCGATTAAAAATTGATTATAACAATCCCTCAAAAATTGTAGCTGCAGCTGACGAAGGGGTTTATGTAAGTACCGATAAGGGATTATCTTGGTCTAAAAAGAGCAGTGCAATTGTATACGACATCGAAATTAAACCAGATGACAGCAATGTTATCTATGCCATAACAATAGACGGATCGTCCTATGCTCTCATTTATTCAAGCGATGGAGGAAATTCCTTTAAACAGATGAATTCTTTCCCAAAAGTAGATATTAAGGCCGGAGCCATGCTTGCTGTAACTCCTGATAATCCCAATGCATTGTACGCAGTAATGCTTTCTACTGACAGAATTCCATATTTATATAAAGGCCTTCATGATGGATCTAAATACACGTGGACATTACTTGCAACAGGTAAAACTACAGCATTTGGCATGGATAATGGACAAGGATATTTCGACCTTGTACTGGAAGTATCGCCTAACGATGAGGATGTAATATTTGCCGGTACAACCACCTTGTTTAAGTCGACCAACGGAGGAGTTACTTTCGAGAAAACCGGGGGCTACAGTGGAACCTTTCGTATTCATCCCGACATTCAGGACATGAAAATTCTGCCCAACGATGAAACTTGGATAGCAACCGATGGAGGTATGAATTTCTCCAACGACGTATTTACGTCACCTTCAAGCCACTCTGCCCGACTTCAGGGTATAATTGGCTCCCAATTCTGGGGATTCGACCAGGGATGGAATGAAGACATTATAGTAGGAGGCCGTTATCATAATGGCAATACGGCAATGAGTGAAGGGTATGGGGATAAAGCCCTCCGCATGGGAGGAGCTGAATCAGCCACAGGTTGGGTATTAAAAGGGAAAAGTCGCCATGTGGTGTTTAAAGATCTTGGAAACGGTTTTATATTACCTAAAACAGCAGACGAAATAGAGGAAGGCCGGTTCTTATTCACCAAACACCCAAACATGGATGAATATGGTCAGAAAAGAAGCAATGTAATTATTCATCCAAATTACTATGACGTTATCTATCTGGGAGAAGGAACCGGTCTTTGGCGAAGCCCGGATGGAGGCATCAACTTCGATCTGTTACATGACTTTGGTGAAAAAGTAAGATACCTCCAAATCAGCCACAAAAACCCGGATGTACTTTATGTAGATATTGTTAACCAAGGCTTATATCAAAGTACAGATGGAGGTGTGACCTGGGAGCATAAACCGGCCTTGACCTCTGGAATGTATGGAAATAACTACTGGAAAGGTAAATTATTTTTTGTTATTTCTCCTTACGATGAGAATGTAATATACGCCTGCCAGCAAAACGGCGGAAGAGTCGCAGAAGGTGGCAAAGTTTTCAAATCAACTGATGGGGGTGATACTTGGATCGACTGGTCGGGTAACATAAGAGGAAAAGCCACAAAAACCCTCGCTATTCAACCAACTAAAAGTGGTGAAGATCTGGTTTACCTGTTTGTTACCAGCAGTGCAGGAAAAACCACCCCTGCAGAAGTTTATTACAGGAAAGAATCTGATGTTGTTTGGATTGATTTTTCGAAAGGATTTCCATTGGCCTTTACAGTTAACCTTGGAATACCATTTTTCCGCGATGCCAAAATGCGAGTTGGAGGAAATGGTGGAGTATGGGAAAGCCCCTTACAGGAACCGGAATTTGACCCCGTTATAAGCCCGGTGTGTCAAACACCGATTATAAGAAACATGAACGATACTGTTTATTTTAACGACTACTCCATACTTAACCATTCAGGAGCTACCTGGTTATGGGAATTCAATCCTGCTCCACTTTACATTAACGATGCCAATTCGCACAATCCTAAAGCCGTTTTTGACAAGGGAGTTTATGATGTAACTATGAATGTAACCCAAAATGGTAAAACCTTCACAAAAACCGTTGAGTCGATGCTTACCGTGAAAGAAGCTCCTTCAATTTACGATTGCACTAATCCGGGAATAGTACCAACTGAGAAAATTAGTTTGATGTATGTCGACAGTGAGGAAACTAAAGCGTCAAGGTCCCTGGTTGCTACCAACGCTATTGACGGCGACATATCAACTATTTGGCATACTGAGTGGGTTAGCAGCAATCCTGTACACCCTCACGAAATTCAATTGGATCTTGGAGATCAATACAATTTGAAAAAAATAGAATATTATCCACGTCAAGATCTTCAAAATGGTCGGATAAAGGACTATGAACTTTATGTTACCAGTGATAAAAACAACTGGGGATCAGCTATTTCAAAAGGAACCTTCCCGAATTCAAATGCACCACAAACAATCAAAATCGAAGGACTGACAGGAAGATACGTTAAACTAGTTGCAAATAGTGCCGCTGATGGGAACCCACACACTTCCGTGGCTGAACTGGTTTTTACGGGATGCCTACCCAGCACGACTGGAGTTGAGGTGCAAAAATATTCCAACGATATTAAGGCATATCCGATTCCGACAAGTGGAAAAATAAACCTTTCTGTTTTATCGGGTAATTCATTTAAATCACTCGAATATCAGGTTTACTCCATCGACGGGCAAGTGGTTAAAAATGGAACTGTAAGCGGCTATTCGGAGCAATTATCGATCGACTTATCGCAACAAGAAAGCGGGTTATACCTCTTGCATCTTGAAGATGAAGCAGGAACCGTATATCGATTAAAAGTAGTAAAACAATAAAATTCATTTCAATAAGAAAAATTAATACCTGCCTATCAAACTGATAGTGTAGGTATTGATTTTTAGACTACAAGGCAAAATAAAACTACAAATCGTATAAAGTAAATCAATGAAAAAATTAACTTCTATCCTCTCCCTTTTACTACTTATTGTTCAAAATCTGTTATCAGCACAGGACCATACAAATGTCATCTACATTATGGCCGATGACTTGGGGGTTAATGTAGTAAGCTGTCACGGCCAGAAGCCCCCCGATTGATAAAATGGCCGAAGAAGTAATGATATTTACGCTTTACTGCTCAGGCACAGAGGTTTGTTCCCCTACACGGTGCATTCTAATGGCGAGAGCCCATACCGGGCGTTCCTTCATCTAAGCAAATTGGGAAGTCGGTGGAGTCTACCAGAAAGAAATACCCACCTCCTCCTTCACCATTGCTGAAATATTTAAAAAGCTGGATTTGTTTACTCTACTATTAGTGGAGATTTGAGTATAGATAATGCTAATTTAACGTGAGTTCGAGCTAAGCGAAGTTGCACACATGCCTTTCAGCAACAACTTCTGGCATTTACGTTACAACCAATTCCTCGACTAGTTGGATTAAAAAGTTAAACGGGAGATATACAGATATTGATTCAACTGATAATTGGGATTTAATTATCGTTTCGCGTGATGATAAAGATATATCCCCAATGCTATACTTTTCTAACGATAAGGGCGATACATTTATAAAGAGAAGATTACTACGCATCTGTCTGAGAGGCACCGATTTTATCTTGGCATCCATAAACCTGCTTCGGATATCATTAAGGTTTATGCATATGGAATCTTAGATGGCAATACTCCAACCCGATTTATTGTTTTATGACAATCGGATTACAATCCCACTCCGAGTGACGGTAGATCTTATTTTAACTTTACCCAAATAAAACATCCTACCTATTCTTATCCTAATGGGTCGACACCATTTAAATAAACTGAAAATAAAATACTTATGAAAAAGTTCCAAGTTCCAGATCGTTTGAAATGATTTGAGGTTCGAGGTTATCCGAGAATCCGAACATCTGAAAATCTAATGTCTAATAAGCTCGATTCCATTCCGCCCCGTATCAACGCTTCCGGTAGGATCGCGGAGTCAGGTTCATGACTTTGCGAAACTGCCGCGAAAAATAGAACTGATCTTCGTAGCCCAATTGATAAGCCACCTCTGCAATACTAAACGACCGATTGTCCAGCAACCGGCAGGCTCGCTGCACCTTCAACTGAATAAAGTACTCAATGGGAGAATAGCCCGTCCTGCCTTGAAACAAGCGGGAGAAATGGGAGGCCGACAACTTAACTACCAACGCAATTTCTTCGAGTTTCAATTTGCGCTCCACATTTTCGAGCATGTAATTAATACTTTGGGCAACAACATCGTCCTCATCCGAGGTTCTTACTTCACGAAACTGTTGGATGTGAGAAAAAGAGCCCAACAAATAGCGCAAGCATAGATTCACGTACTCCAGAATTTCCTGGCTATAGCCCCGTTCCAAGTTTCGAAAAATCTCACCAAAAAGATTGATCCGATCGTGGATTCGGGAATCTTTTCCCCGTTCAATTGTTCGGCATTCTCCCGTTAGATGTTGAAACCAACGGGCTTTTTCACCAGTAAAGTGAATCCAATAAATCGACCATGGTTTTTCAGCTGACGAATGATAAGCATGCGGCACATTGGCCGGAATAATAAAGAATTGATCTGCTCCAATTAAATGGTCCTCATCCCTTATGCGAATCAAGCCTTCACCATCCAAACAATAGATCAGAATATACTGAGAACTTCCCTGCTTACGCGAACGGAAATGGTGCCGCGCATGCGGATAATAGCCAATATCCGTGAAGTAAAGCTCATTCACCAACTGATTTTGTTGAATCAGATAAATAACTTTTTCCGGAATGACAAAGCTCAATTGCCCAGGAAAACCCTCTTCTTTTTTCATCCAATCCTAAATTAAACTTTTCAAAGACATAAATTCTACTGCAGGCTATTGGATACCGAATAGCTCAATTACCAAAGTTCACAAAACTATCAAAATAACAACACATTATCAATAAAGCGCAAAACCATCCCGACCATAAAACATTAAAAAACAACCACAAAAAGAAAATAACCAGATCAATGAAAAAGCAAAATAATCCATAAAATCACAAAATAGTTCATTTCCCATTTACATATTTGATGCTAGATTTGTCTTCAAGTATAACCTCATAAACCAAACTACATGAACAGGAAGTTCATTTTTGGCATCACACTCATCTCTGCACTTGGAGGCTTGCTCTTTGGGTACGACTGGGTGGTCATTGGCGGTGCCAAACCTTTTTACGAACGTTTTTTCGACATTGTCAACTCACCAAATCTTCAGGGATGGGCCATGAGCAGCGCCCTAATCGGCTGCTTATTTGGAGCACTGTCCTCCGGATTTATTTCCGATCGCTTCGGACGCAAACCATCGCTGATTTGCGCAGCTGCTCTGTTTACCATTTCTGCTTTAGGAACAGGCTATGTCTCTCAATTTACGCCATTTATCATTTTCCGATTGATAGGCGGACTTGGCATTGGACTGGCTTCAGCTATTTCCCCGGTTTATATTGCCGAAATAGCTCCGGCAGCCACGCGAGGACGGTTGGTTTCAGTTAACCAACTTACCATCGTCATTGGAATCTTGCTAGCACAAATAGTCAATTTGCTTATTGCTGACAAAGTTGATCCGGGAGCTTCTGATCAGGCAATTCTGAATTCATGGAATGGACAATGGGGCTGGCGTTGGATGTTTTGGGCAGAACTGGCTCCGGCTCTACTGTTTTTTATTCTGGCCTTTTTTATTCCAGAGAGTCCACGTTTTCTGCTTAAGAAAGGTGATAATACCGAAGCTAGAAAGATTTTATCGCGTATTGGAGGCGCCGATTATGCCCAACAGGAAGAGGCAAACATCAACGAATCTTTCACCGAACATTCCTCGCGAATTAACTGGAGCAAACTCCGTTCAAAAAAAATACGCCCGATACTTATCATTGGAATTGTGCTTGCGGCATTCCAACAATGGTGCGGGATCAATGTCATTTTCAACTACGCTGAAGAGGTCTTTACTTCCGCCGGTTATTCGTTGAATGACATGCTATTCAATATCGTTATTACCGGAACAGTCAACCTCATTTTTACTCTGCTCGCCATGCGGGTTGTTGACAGCTGGGGACGCCGAAAACTATTATTGACCGGATCTTTAGGATTAGCCGTCATCTATCTGACCATGGGTATTTGCTTCTTTTTTGAATTGAAAGGCTTGGCTATTTTAAGTCTTGTTTTGCTGGCTATTGCCACTTATGCCATGACCCTTGCTCCGGTTACCTGGGTGGTGCTTTCCGAAATCTTCCCCAACAGCATTCGGGGAGCTGCAATGGCTATCGCCACCATGTCGCTTTGGATTGCCAGCTTTGTGCTGACCTACACCTTTCCAATCTTGAATAAATGGCTAAATGCCAGCGGCACATTCTGGCTTTATGCCTTTATCTGCATCACAGGCTTCCTATTTATTCTGAAGAAACTGCCTGAAACCAAAGGAAAAAGTTTGGAAGAAATTGAAAAATTAGAGACAGAACGTTAACCCATTAGCAATCATCAAAAATGAAACAAACGAATATCATCCTCCTATTATTCATACTTTTGGCTTCCGCTTGTCAACCAAAAAACGATCCAATGCAAATTGATTTGGCAGGAAGCTGGCAATATGCACTGGACCCAAATGATGAAGGAATTCAAGCAGAATGGTACAACCAGAACTTTGATAACAGTCTGAACTTACCAGGCTCATTAACCACCAACAATATTGGTAATGAAGTAACTGTAAACACCCCGTGGACCGGACAAATTGTGGATAGCTCGTATTTCAAAAGCCCCAAATATTCAAAATATCGGGAACCTGGAAATATCAAGATCCCTTGCTGGCTTCAGCCCATAAAATACTACAAAGGAGCTGCCTGGTATCAAAAGGAAGTAAGTATTCCTGAAGATTGGCAAGGACAGGCAATCGAACTATACCTGGAACGTTGCCACTGGGAAAGCCGTGTTTGGGTTAACGGGCAAGAAGCAGGCATGCAAAACTCGCTTGGAACTGCTCATCAATACGATTTAACCAGCATGCTAACTCCCGGCAAACATCGCCTGACCGTTTGCATTGACAACCGGACAAAAGCGGTTGATCCCGGGTTAAACTCTCACTCCATTTCAGATCATACCCAATCCAACTGGAATGGCATGATTGGCGACTTATTACTAAAAGCTGAAGCGCCAATCCATATCAACAGCCTGCAAGCATTTCCAGACCTTGACACAAAATCATTCACCGTCAAAGCCACAGTGGTCAACACGGGATCAGTTACGCAAAAAGGAAATTTTAGCTTGAATGTACAGCCTCATAACTTCACATCGAACGAAGACATTGCAACGGTAACCCAGGAATTGGAACTATTGCCCGGTGAAAATCAGGTAGAGCTTTCTTGCCAATTGGGAGAATCAGCTGCCTTGTGGGACGAATTCAATCCAAACCTGTACGAACTAGACCTTCAGTTACAAACAGAAGGCACTCAGTCCGGCAAAAGCATAATCACCGGTCTTCGCGAATTCAAGGTTGAAGGAAGCCGATTTGCCATTAACGGACGTCCGACCTTTTTGCGAGGAACTTTAGAATGTGCCATTTTCCCAAAAACAGGCTATCCGCCGTGCGATACCACTGAATGGAAACGAATTATGCGCATCGTAAAAGCTCACGGATTGAACCACATTCGATTTCATTCATGGTGCCCACCCGAAGCTGCATTCACAGCAGCTGATGAACTAGGTGTTTACCTGCAGGTAGAATGCTCTTCATGGGCAAATACCACAACGACCATCGGAGACGGAAAACCTATTGATGCCTACCTATGGGATGAAAGCAAGCGAATGGTTGAGGCCTATGGGAACCATCCTTCGTTTTGCCTGATGGCCTACGGAAACGAACCCGCTGGGAAAAATCAACGCGAGTTTTTATCCGATTTTGTCAACTATTGGACTGAAAAAGATTCCCGACGTCTTTACACCGGAGCAGCTGCCTGGCCTGTTATCGAGGCCAACAACTACCACAATATCCCCGCTCCACGTATTCAGGGTTGGGGTGAAGGGCTGCAGAGTATTATCAATAGTCAACCACCTCGCAGCGACTACGACTGGCGCGATGACCTGACTACTGACGGCAAGCCGGTTGTCAGCCATGAAATTGGACAATGGTGTGTCTACCCCAATTTCAAAGAAATTGAAAAATACGATGGTGTTCTGAAAGCTAAAAACTTTGAAATTTTCCAGGAAAAGCTGGAAGAACAAGGCATGATTTATTTGGCCGATAGCTTTTTGCTGGCTTCCGGAAAACTGCAAGCTCTGTGCTACAAGGCCGACATTGAGGCAGCACTGAGAACCCCAGGATTTGCCGGATTCCAGTTACTTGACCTGCACGATTTTCCGGGACAAGGAACGGCCTTGGTTGGAGTTTTAGATGCCTTTTGGGATGAAAAAGGCTATATCACCCCAGAAGAATACAGCCAGTTCTGCAATTCCATTGTTCCCTTGGCCCGCTTGAAAAAACATGTTTTCACGGTTGGCGATACCTTGCAAGCTTCTGTTGAAGTTGCCAATTTCAGTTCAGAGGCTCTAAACCAAGCTAAATCAGGCTGGACCTTAAAAACAACCGATGGGACCACCGTTGCCCAAGGAATTTTCAAACAACAAGATATTCCTATTGGCAACTGTTTCAACCTGGGACAGCTGAACTACGTTTTTAAAACAAGTGATTCGCCCAAACAACTCCGTCTGGAAGTTAGCATTGAAAATACCATCAATCACTGGGATCTTTGGGTGTATCCCGCTAAAAAAACGGCGACTCCAGCTGAAATTCTGGTTACCCGTCAACTCAACCGCCAAGCTATTAACCAACTCAATAAAGGCGGAAAAGTTTTACTCAACTTGGGTAAAGGAACCGTGAAAGAAGGTTATGGAGGCGAAGTTGGACTTGGCTTTTCATCCATCTTTTGGAACACCGCATGGACCGTAGGGCAAAAACCGCATACCTTGGGAATTCTATGCAACCCAAGCCATCCGGCATTAAGCCAATTTCCAACGGAATATCACAGCAACTGGCAATGGTGGGATGCCGTTTCGCATGCCGATGCCATCAACATCAGCCAACTAAATGCGGATATTGAACCAATTGTTCGAATCATTGATGATTGGGTGACGAATCGCCCACTGGCTCTATTGTTTGAAATCACCGTTGGAAAAGGCAAGCTTCTGGTTAGCAGTGCCGACTTAACCACTAACCTGCAAGAACGTCCTGCAGCCCAACAGCTTCGGACAAGCCTGGAACAGTACATGCTAAGCAAACAATTCACCCCCAAACAAAGCAGCAGCATTGAACAAGTCAAAAACCTACTACGATAAATCAATTGAATATGAACTACAAACTACTACTCATACTACTTACTACCCTCTTCCTTGGGGCACTCACTCAAGCTCAGGAGAATCCACGTTCCCTTGCCGGAACGTGGTTGATCAAACTGGATCCGAATAACTTGGGCGAGCAAGAAAAATGGGCCGGAAGCTCTTTCAATGGCACCATCCAACTTCCAGGAACAACCGACGAAGCTCAAATGGGAGAAAAGACCTCAGGCTCCGACTACGGGATTTTAACCCGGGCGTACAAGTACATTGGACCAGCCTGGTATCAACGGGAAATTGTCATTCCCAAAAACCTGCGCAACAAAAACATCGAACTGTTTTTGGAGCGCGTGCTCTGGGAATCCAAAGTGTGGATTGACGGCAAACAGTGCGACACGCAGGATGGCCTCGGAGTTCCACATCGGCACCAACTGGGAAAACTTAGCCCCGGAAAACACACGCTTACCGTGCGAGTTAATAACGACATGATTCACAACATTGGCGATAAAGGGCATACTTACAGCGAATACACCCAGTCAATCTGGAACGGCATTGTTGGTAGAATTGAACTTCGTGCTGCGGAAACTGTCCATATCGACCGGCTAAAAACATGGCCCGATGTCGATAAGAATGAACTGACCGTTACTTTTGACACGAAGAATGAAGGGAAAGCAACCAAAGTAAACTATCATTTCCAACTGATTGATTTAAGCTCAGGAGAAGAGGTTCTCAACACCAAAGAGAAAGCCGCAGTTGCCAACGGTAGCAGTGAAGCTTCCTTCAACTTCAAAATTGATCAACCGATTAAGAAGTGGGATGAGTTCACGCCTAACCTGTATGAACTTTCAGTTACTGCAGCAGCTGGAAAGGCCAGCGATACACAGCAAACGCGTTTTGGCTTCCGAAAAGTGGGCCATTCAAAATCGAAAGTTCTGATCAACGACCAGCCGGTTTTCATGCGCGGAAACTTGGATTGTGTGCATTTCCCGCTAACGGGCTACCCCTCTTGTGATCCTGCCGAATGGGAACGTATTTTCAAAATTTATAAATCTTACGGACTCAATCATGTCCGCTTTCACTCCTGGTGTCCTCCCGAAGCTGCTTTTATTGCGGCCGACAAGCTAGGACTATACCTGCAAGCCGAAATCCTGTGGATTGACTGGTGGATGACCTCTGCCCCCGAAGATCGCCCGGATATGTACACCAAAGGCTTACCTGAAGGGTTGGGCAAAAATCCATCGGCTGATGCTTACGTACAGGCCGAAATGCAACGCATGCTTGACGCTTATGGCAACCACCCTTCTTTTACCATGTTTTGCATTGGCAACGAGTTGGGGAACTCCGATTTCGACGCCATGCAAGAATGGGTTGAGAAAGCCAAAAATGAAGATAACCGTCGCCTGTATTCTGTTTCAACGGCACGAAAAATAATGCCAGTTGACCAGTACATGGCGACGCACAACATTCCGGGAGTAGGGCGCACCTATGGTGTAAGCGGCTATACCACCGACTTCGATTTGGAGAAGCATTACTCGCAGGCCAATATCCCAATCATTGCGCATGAAGTTGGCCAGTTTCCGGTTTACCCGCTTTGGAGCGAAATTGACAAATACACCGGCGTTTTAAAAGCCCGTAACCTTGAAGAGTGTCGTGAGTCAGCCCAAAAGAATCACCTGTTGGGCATGAACCAGCAGTTTCATGAGGCTAGTGGAGCCATCCAAGACCTGCTTTACAAAGCACATGTTGAAAACCTCTTTCGCACCGAATCCTGCGCCGGATTTCAACTTTTAAGCATGCAAGATTATCAAGGGCAAGGCGAAGCGCTGGTTGGCTGGCTCGATTGTTTTTGGGACGCCAAAGGCAATACCACTCCCGAGAGCTTCCGGCGCTATTCCAACACCGTTGTTCCTTTAGCCCGATTCGAAAAGTTTGTTTGGGAGAATCAGGAAAACTTTTCGGCTACACTACAGGTAGCCAACTATGGGCCTACCTCCCTTCAAACAACAGCTACCTGGCAACTAACATCTGCTTTGGGCCAATTAATTCAGCAAGGAACAATAGATGATTTTACCGTTGAACGTGGCACGCTGAAAACCATTGGAGAAGCAACATTCTCCCTTGATCAGATTCAGCAAGCCGGGAAATATACCTTCAGCATCACCTTAAACGGCACCGAGTTTTTCAATAGCTGGGATCTGTGGATTTACCCGCCGGTAACTCCCGAACAGGAAGAAGTGTTGACTGTTGACAAAATTACGCCTGAGGTACTAGAATTTTTGAAAAATGGCGGCAAAGTACTCTTGTATGCCAGCGAACTGGGCACCAGCACAACATCGCGTCCGATTTATTTCACGCCTCTTTTCTGGTCAAGCGTATTTTTCCCGGGACAGGCAAATTCAACCTTGGGCTTGTACGTTAACCAAGCGCATCCGGCACTTGCCGGGTTCCCGACTGATAATTTTAGTCATTACCAATGGCAAACCATCAGCAAAGGCCGGTCCTTCGTGCTGAATGATCACCCGAACCTGCTTCCGGTGGCACAACCGATAAGCGACTTCCACATCAATGACAAGTTGGGATCCATCTTCGAATGCCAAGTTGGAACGGGTAAACTGATGGTGTGCGGTTATGATATCTCGGATGACAGCAAACCGGTTGCCCGTCAGCTAAAGCACAGCCTGCTGAGATACATGAATCAAAGTAACTTCAATCCATCGTATCAACTAAGTGAAGATGAAATCGAAAAGCTCTTCTATTTTGTACAACCGGCGGTATCACAAGCTCCGGAAGGATTTGAAGATGCCATTTTATATGTAAAAAGTGGGGCCAACCGGACAGCAACAGGTTCAAAGGAATGGAAAAAAAGCTTCGATAAAATCCTGGTTCAAAAAGCAGGCTGCAATTATGATGTTGCAGCGCACGACACCTGGAATGATGGAAAAGAATCTGCCTGGACTGGTCGGGAAATGACGGTCAAACTAAAAACTCCAAACGGCATTATTGGCAACCTGTTTGTTCGTTTTACCGATCCGAACAAGCAAAACCGAGCCGGAACAATCTGGATTGAAGGGCGCGAAATGATGATCGACAACATTGGACAAGATGGCAAGTGGGTAAAATTATTTGTCATGCGTGAAGATACCAATGACGGAGAAGTCGTGCTCAAAACCAAAGTTCAAAAAGGTGGAAACCTGATGATCAGCGAAATTGGATTAATCGCAGAATAAAGTTCAATGCTGATATCGATAAAATTGAATCAATAAAATGAGAAAATTGAATTCATTAAATACTGAGATTAAATACCTTGCACTCACCCTACTGGTCTGCTTATCAAGCTATACCTTGCACGCACAAAGCATCGACTTGTCAAAAGCCGAAAAAGCAGGGCTCATTGAAAAAAAGCTTATGAATGTAAAGCCCGATCAGCAAGGAATCATTGAATCGGATTTACTTATCCTGCCCGATTTTCAACGGGGCGTTTATTATTGCCCACATGTCGATAAACATGCCATTGGCAACCGTGTACTTGGCATTGACTTTGAAAACTTAGACCATTTAAAGTCACAACGTATCAAACTAAAAGCCAACCAACCATTTGAAGGCATCGATATGGGATCATTTATTTGCTTACAGCTAAATGATAACCGCTACCTATCGATCTTGGCCATGGCAGGCGAAAGTGCCTTTTCCACATTCACTATTCGTGAAGATGGAATGTGGGTTGATGCCGGAACGTTTGGTTCGGCTAACTTCTCAGGAATACTTCCTAAAATTGCCTATGCTTTTGGGGAAACGCCGCATGAGGCCAGCCTGAATGTTTGGAAAAAAGCACTGCAATCCCGCTCCTTAAAATCTAAAACAGCTTTACGTCAACACAAGAAATTTCCTGAGCCGTTCAAGTATACCGGCTACTGCACCTGGGAGCACATCCGCCGTAACATGAACACTGAAATTCTATCGGGGATGATCAAAGACATGGAAACAGCCGAAGTTCCGATACGATGGATGTTGATTGACGATGGATACGAACATCATGAAAACAACCACCTACTGAGCTTTCAACCCGACAAAGCTAAATTTTCAGATAGCTTTCAATCACTGAAAGATTTGAAAAGTGAAGATGGCGTTCGATGGATTGGACAATGGTGGCACATGGCTGGTTACTTTAAAGGGATTTCACCCAACCATCAAATCACCGAATTAAACAACCACTTGTTTAAGTTACACGACAGTTTTATGGTACCCAAAACCAATCAGGAAAGTGCTGACATTTTCTACGAGACCAGAGCGAAAGAAATGGAGGAGGCCGGAATTGATTTCATAAAAGTGGATTTTCAAACTGATTTATTAAAAGAATACCAATCGCAACCCAATCCGGTTCAGGCAGCAAGCTACAATCATCGTGCATTGGAGAAAGCGTGGCAAAAACATTTTGAAGGACTACTCAACTGCATTGCCCAACATCATCTCCACGTATTTAAACACGAAAAGAGTGCGACGATCCGATCGGGAATTGACTACCATCGGGATGATGAAAACAACCGTTACATTGCCGTTCAGAACCTACGGAATTCAATTTACCTGGGCATGACCCACTGGTTGGATCACGACGCTTTTATAAGTTCCTACCATACCGGCCAGTCAGGCGCAGAATTGCGTGCTGTATGTGGCAGCCCGATTTACGTATCGGAAGACATGGACAAAGTGAACTTTGAGAGCATCAAACCTGCTACTTGGAGCGATGGGGAGTTGCTTCGACCACTGGCTCCCGGAACATTAACTCCCGAAGGATTTTTTAACGATCCAACAGAAACCGGACTTCGTGTAGTTGCCCCCTTAGAAGGTCAGGTTGCTACATTCTGGCTGGCCAATTTTCACAATGAACAAGACTTGGAAATCAAGCTATCTCCGGAAGATTACCGATACGGAGGAACCATGATCCAACCCTACAGAGGATTATGGGAATCCCCCAAGGAAGGACTTGTTGCTTTTGACTACCACGAAGGGAAAGCCTGGAAAATGACAGAAACGTTCTCCACCAAATTACCCATGTGGAAAACTAAAATCATCCACTTGATTCCGGTTCAGAACGGATGGGCCATCATTGGTCGTCCTGACAAATATTTGTCACCTGCCAGTTGTGAGATTGTAAAGCGCTCAGCCAAAAAAATTACCATCAAACTAAAAGAGAGTGCTCCATTTCTTATTTGGCACGAAAAAGGGAAGTTGATTGCTGATAACGCAAGCGTGACTCAACTAGCTAAGAATCTTTATCGCATTGAGCCCACTTCGACACAAACAAGCATTACGATAAACAATAAGTAAACACAAAATACAAACAACGAGTCGCTTTTTGTAAAAGTAGCGGCGGACAGCCCTGGTATAATTTCGCAATTGGTTCTTCGGGAACCAACGGGCTAGATCCGCCTCAATCTTAAAACG
The DNA here is from genome assembly GCF_900113005.1 of Sunxiuqinia elliptica. Taxonomy (GTDB): domain Bacteria; phylum Bacteroidota; class Bacteroidia; order Bacteroidales; family Prolixibacteraceae; genus Sunxiuqinia; species Sunxiuqinia elliptica. The sequence goes on along the minus strand of NZ_FONW01000002.1, from coordinate 844,538 downwards.
ATACAGGACGAGGTATGTCCTATTGGCAACCTTTAAAACAATGAAAAACATGAACAATACAGCAAAAGCCTGGCGCGAACAGGTAATCATCCCAACCTACGGAATTGGGAAGCCGGAGAAGAATCCAATGTTCCTGGAAAAAAGAGTTTACCAAGGAAGTAGCGGCGTTGTCTATCCTTATCCTGTCATTGAAAAAATACTGGATAAGAAAGAGGATAAAGCCTGGCATGCCATTTATTTGGAAAACCAATACATCAAAATCATGATTCTTCCTGAACTGGGAGGTCGCATCCAAATGGCTTACGACAAAACCAAACAACGTCACTTTGTTTACTACAACCAAGTGATTAAACCTGCTTTGGTTGGATTAACCGGCCCATGGATTTCTGGCGGAATTGAGTTTAACTGGCCCCAGCATCACCGCCCAACCACCTACGATCCCACGGATTCGTACATCGAAGAGAATGAGGATGGCAGTGTTACCGTTTGGTGTCATGAGTTGGAACGCATGTTCCGAACCAAAGGCATGGCCGGATTCACGCTATACCCGGACAAGGCATACATCGAAATCAAAGTGAAGCTTTCCAACCCCACTCCTCACCCACAGACCTTCTTGTGGTGGGCCAATCCGGCCGTAAAGGTGAATGACAACTATCAATCCGTCTTCCCGCCTGATGTAAACGCCGTGTTTGACCATGGCAAGCGTGATGTTTCCAGCTTCCCGATTGCGACCGGCACTTACTACAAAGTTGACTACTCTGCCGGAGTGGATATTTCGCGTTATAAAAATATTCCGGTGCCTACCAGCTACATGGCCATCACCTCGAAATACAACTTCGTGGGAGGTTACGAAAACGACAGCAAAGGAGGCCTGCTTCATGTGGCCGATCACCATCAATCGCCCGGAAAAAAGCAATGGACCTGGGGCAACGGAGACTTTGGGCAAGCCTGGGATCGTAACCTCACCGATGAGGACGGACCTTATATTGAGTTGATGTGCGGGGTTTATACTGACAATCAACCAGATTTCACCTGGTTGCAACCTTACGAAGAAAAAAGTTTCAAGCAATATTTTATGCCTTATCGCGACTTGGGTATGGTTAAAAATGCCACCAAAGAGGCCATGCTCAACCTGGAGTCGGAAAACGGAACAACCCGCATCCGCGTGTACACAACCGCCAACTATCCAGGAGCGAAAATCTGCCTTAAAAGTTCTGGGAAGATGATCTTCGAACAAACCGTTGACCTTTCACCAGAAACCAGTTTCGACACAAGCATTGAGGCTACCATTTATCCTGAAGATGCTTACCTTTCTGTAACCGATTCCAAGGGTGTCATTTTGGTTGATTGGAAAACCGAAAAAGAAGAATTAAAACCAGTTCCAGATCCGGCCCAAGCAGCCAAAGATCCGGAAGATATTCATTCGATTGAACAACTTTACCTTCGTGGCTTGCATCTGGAACAGTACCGTCATGCCACCTATTGCCCAACAGATTATTACCTGGAAGCACTGAAAAGAGAACCAAGTGATGTTCGCAACAACAATGCCATGGGCTTGTGGCTCCTGCGCCGGGGACAATTTGCTCAGGCTGAACCTTATTTCCGCCAAGCCATTGAAACCCTGACCGAGCGCAATCCGAATCCTTACGATGGAGAACCCTTATACAATCTGGGGGTTTGCCTGCGGATGCAAGGAAAAGAGGATGAAGCCTACGAAGCTTTTTTCAAAGCTACATGGAATGGCGCCTGGCAGGACAGCGGCTTCTTTCAGGCTGCTCAAATCGATGCAGTACGCGGAGATTATGAGAAGGCGCTGGAACTATGCGACCGCTCTCTTTGGCGAAACTGGCTGAATCAAAAAGCCCGTCACCTGAAAGTAGCCTTACTCCGGAAACTCAATAAAAAAGAGGCAGCACTAAAACTCGCTGAAGAATCGATCGAAATGGATCGGTTTAGCTTTGGCATTTTATACGAAAAATACCTGCTTCTGGACGATCCTACGATTTTAGAAGAAATGCAAGCCTTGATTCGCGATAATGTACACAACTACATTGAGTTTTCGCTGAACTATGGCCTGGCCGGTTTTTATTCCGAAGCAACTGATTTTATTTCGCTTTACATCGATAAGCACGAAGCAGCCTACCCCATGGCCTGGTATTTTAAAGGTTATTATCTGCTCAAATCAGGCCAGGCAGAAGAAGCAAAAGCAGCTTTTGAAAAAGCTTCGCAGATGCAACCCGACTATTGCTTCCCGAATAAACTGGAAGAACTGTTGGCTTTGCAAGAAGCCGTAAACATTTGCCCGGAAGACGCTAAAGCCTGGTACTACATCGGTAATTTCTGGTATGGAGCACGGCAGCATGCCGAAGCAATCGAATGCTGGGAGCAGTCCAGTGCTTTGGATGACTCATTTCCAACCGTCCACCGGAACCTGGCTCTGGCTTACTACAACAAGCAACAGAATCCGCAAGCGACCAAAGAAGCTTTGGAGAAAGCGTTCGAGCTAGATACTTCTGATTCTCGTATACTCATGGAGCTGGATCAACTTTATAAGAAACTGGGGGTCTCTGCAAGCGAACGCTTAAGCTTGCTGGAAAAATATCCGGACTTGGTCGACTTCCGGGATGACCTATACCTGGAGCGTGCGACCTTATACAACTTGCTTGAGCAAGAAGAAAAAGCCCTGGACTTAATCATGAAACGCAAGTTTCACCCTTGGGAAGGAGGCGAAGGAAAAGTAACCGGGCAATATTTGTTCAGCCATATTGAACTGGCCAAGAAAGCCATTAAGCAAGGGGCATTCTCAGAGGCTATCCCACTTCTTGAAGCATGCTTTGCGTATCCTCATAATCTGGGGGAAGGCAAACTGGCCGGAGCACAGGAAAATGACATCAACTATTGGCTTGGTTGCGCCTATGCCGGCATGGGAGAAACAGCAAAAGCCCAGGCAGCGTGGGAGCAGGCAGCTATTGGCTTGGCCAAGCCATCAGCAGCCATGTACTACAACGACCAGCAACCAGACAAAATCTTTTATCAAGGGCTGGCACTCCGCAAACTGGGCCGGATGGACGAAGCCAACGGACGTTTCAACAAGCTGCTGAAGTACGGCGAAAAGCAACTGTTCATCCCTTTCAAAATGGACTACTTTGCCGTTTCGCTTCCCGACTTGCTCATCTTTGAAGATGACCTTCAAAAAAGGCACGAATTGCACTGCCATTACCTGATGGGACTGGGTAATTTGGGACTGGGCAACATTGAAAAAGCACAACAGGCTTTTGATCTCATCCTGCAGTCCGACCCCATGCATATCGGAGCAATAACCAGTTTACAGTTAGTCAAAAAAGAACTGTTCGTATGATGACCAACCCCATACCATCAAAAGGAAACCTCCCAAAGAGTCTTCTCTTTGGGGGGCTTGCTGCACTTGGCATAATGCCACAGCAAGGAATTTCAGCAGAAAAAGGAAAAGAACAACCCAATGTTATTGTCATTCTGACTGATGATGTTGGCTACGGCGACTTGGGCTGCTATGGTGCTACCAAAGTAAAAACACCCAACATTGACCAATTGGCAAGTGAAGGTATCCGCTTTACCAGTGCTTATGCACCGGCTTCAACCTGCACGCCTAGTCGTTTTTCACTCATTACCGGACAATATGCCTGGCGTAAAAATGCAGAAATTTTGCCTGGCGATGCTCCCATGTTAATCAAACCGGATGAACTTACCCTGCCAGCTCTTATGCAAAAGCAAGGTTACACAACGGCTTGTGTGGGCAAATGGCATCTGGGCTTAGGTGAAGGGAATCCGGATTTTAATCAGCAAATTAAACCGGGGCTGCAAACCATTGGTTTTGATTATTCGTTCATCATTCCGGCAACCAACGACCGGGTGCCTTGCGTTTACCTGGAGAATGATCAGGTGGTTGGTCTTGAGGCCAATGATCCGATTTAGGTAAGTTTTAAAGGACCTGTTGGCAACTGGCCTACCGGGAAAGAGCATCCGGAGCTACTCAAGCTCATGTACCTGCACGGGCACGATCAAACCATTGTGAATGGCATCAGCCGGATAGGTTACATGACCGGTGGAAAGAATGCCCTTTGGGTAGATGAACACATGTCGGAAGACATAACCAGCAAAGCCGTTGAGTTTATTCAAGAGAATAAAGAACAAGCGTTCTTCCTCTACTTTGCCCCACACACCATTCACGAACCACGCGTACCCAATACTCTATTTAAAGGCTCCAGCGAATGCGGGGTTTACGGCGATGTGTTGCAGGAGATGGACTGGTCAGTTGGTCAAATCATGCAAGCCCTTAAAGAAAACGGGCTTGACGAAAATACGCTGGTTATTTTCTCCAGCGATAATGGTCCCCGTGTAGAAGAAGGCTACCGGGATGGCGGTTTAGCCAATTTGAATGGCCATGATCCGGCCGGCGGGTTGCGTGGTGGAAAATATACTTTGTTTGAAGGTGGAACACGAATGCCATTGATCTCACGATGGAAAGGAACCATCAAACCCGGAACATCGGACGCTATTCTTAGTTACATTGACCTTTTCGCCTCGTTTGCAAAGTTGACCCACTACAAGCTTGAAAAAGGAGAAGCCCCGGATAGCCGGACTGCACTGGATGTTATTCTGGGAAAACGCAGCAAAACGCACCACAACGAAGTGCTCACTCAAAATAATTCCGGCACCAATGCGATCCGAAAAGGCGATTGGAAATTCATTCCTCAACAAAAAGGAACATCTCAACCGATGCTTTTCAACTTAAAACAAGATGCTGCTGAAACCACCAATTTAAGCGATCAGTACCCTAAAAAAATGAAAGAATTCGAAACAATTATTGAGACCGTAAAACAAGGGAAAGGCTATCGGTAACATCAACTTGACATGTTTTTATAGCTTTTCATTTTAACAATATCCGTTATAACTAAAGACGGACACATCTGTTCGGGATTGAACTGATGTGCTCGTCTTTAGCTTCATCTATCTTATTGCCTTTTCGTTATAAACTTTCTGCTGCCAACACAGCGATATCCCGCACGATCTGGGTTGGCGAAACACAGTCGCAATTGGTCAATCCAACAACATAAATGTCTCTTTCAGGAATATAAACAGCCATCGACTTAAAGCCAAAGATGCTTCCTCCATGTTCTCTTACCGACATATTATTCAAACTTTTTAAATGCCAGCCATAACCATAATCGATTTTCTCTCCATTGTTTAGCTCATAATTTGTAAAAGCCAATTGAGTTGTTTCCGGACTCAACAGTTTGTTACTATTCAGAGCTTCTTGCCATTTCAACAGGTCATCGACTGTTGACATTAGTGAGCCTGCCGAATAGGTAATATTAAAGCTAATGTGTCTTTTATTCACATAGCCTTCATTCGTTTGTTGATAACCATAAGCTCGGTTTTGCACAATTTCGCGATCAGTCGCATAACGCGAATCATTCATGCCTAACTTTTGGAAAATGTTCTTTTCAATAAAGTCCTCATAACTCATTCCTGAAACCAACTCGATGATGTAACCTAAAATAACATAGCTTGAATTACTGTACTTAAACTCCTCTCCGGGTTTAAAATCCATGGGCTCATCCTTAAAAAAATCAATAAGCTCTTTGGGGCTCAAATCTTTCTGAGCAATCGTCATGATTGACTTCATTTCTGTAAAATTCTTAATACCCGAAGTATGTGTTAATAGCTGATGAATGGTGATTGATTCCCCATGAGTTGGATAATCCGGAATAAATTGGGTGATGTCATCTGCTAAACTCAACTCTTCATTTTCTGCAAGCATCAAAACAGCAACAGCCGTAAATTGCTTAGTCATTGAACCAATTTTAAATACACTTTCGGGATTCATATCCACATCCAGCTCAATATTTGCTTTCCCTAAGGCTTTTCGATATGCCGGCAAACCATCCTGCGAAACAAGAAATACTGCACCTGTCGCATAGGCCTGAAATTTATCCTGAAGGATACTATCAACTTTAGCTTCGAGTGTTTGAGAATAGGCCTCATGTGCTGCCAGACACAAAAGTCCAAGCACGATACTCCTCACCCAATTCATCGGGCTATTTCGTTTTATTTTATTTAGATTGTTCATTTTCATAAAATTAAAATAATTATTTAATAGTACCAGAAATATGAAATTTGCGTTTCGAAGTCCCCTTGATCAACAGAAATAGGCATAAGCTAAGTTCTGAAACAACAGCGACAGAGAACACCAATAACTCGCTGATGGAAGCATATTCAGGCCAAAGGAAATTCGTCAAGCAATCGATCAAATAGCTCGCTCCAGCAACTACCACTAAGCTTCCCAACCACCGGGGGAAGTATGTTGATTTAAAAAGTAAGGATCCAAGGATCAAACAACTCAGTCCGAAAAAGACACCACTAATCAGGTAACCATACGAATGGGCATTCAGGAAAAATAGCACCAAGGCATTCAATTGCACTTCACTAAAAGGGCCCATAAACTGATCCTTCAGGATTAGGAGGGGCCAATAATAATTGAGTAGGTTGATGCCCAAAACACTTGCCTGAGCCAATCTAAAAAAAGCAGCAAGTAACGAAAGCGCATTGTTTAAAGGTCTTAAGATCAAATAGAACAGCAAAGCCAATACCACGTCGCTCATGACCATCACCAAATCACTAACAAAGCCCATTCTGAAGAGAAATTCCTTGTCTGCAATATGAGCTGCTGTTGCCGCAGCATCTCCGGGAACAATAATTTCAGATCGGACAGCTAACTCGCTAAACAGTCCCGTAAGAATGACTACCAAGTAAAAAACACCTGCCAGACGGGCATTATTTTTCAATGGATCCATTATTTCAATTGTTTTCATAGCATTGAGGATTGCCAAAATCATTGGCTCATTAAAAATTTTGAGTTTGTTTTAGGATTTGACCACAATAACAACATTCCCTTTTTTATGACCGGAAGCAATATAGGTGTGTGCCTCAGCAACTTTTTCAAGCGGATATTGCCGATCGATAAGAGTCTTCAAATGTCCTTCCTTAAAGAGATCAACTAACTCATTAAGCAGCTTTCGCAATTCTTTTTCAGAAAGGAGTCCGGTAGCTCCAAACTTGGCCTTCTTTTGCCCAAACAAAGCTGTTCGTGCCATTTGCACCAGCAACGAAAACCGAAGAACAGGTGAAAGGTAAACCCCGGAATCAGTAAGAATGTATCTGCATTTTGAAAAAGAGCTTTTCCCAATCGTATCGTACACAACATCGTAGCTATTGCCAAGTTTGGTAAAATCTTTTTTGGTATAATCAATGGCATGATCAGCCCCCAACGATTTTACCAAGCCTACATTTCGAGTGCTACAAACTCCAGTCACTTCTGCCCCCAAATGCTTTGCCAACTGAATGGCCGCAGTCCCCAAACTTCCGGAAGCTCCATTTATTAGTATCTTTTGGCCCGCTTGTATGTGACCGATGCCAGTCAAGAAGTTTAACGAGGTCAGGTGCCCATCGCAAAACGAGGCAGCTTCAACAAAGCTAAGATTGTCGGGCATGGGTAGCATCACATCATTTTTGCGAACGACAACATATTCTGCATTCGTACAAAAACCAAGCGTAGTTTCTCCAAATACACGATCTCCCTTGCGAAAATCTTTCACCTGGCTTCCAACAGCTTTGACCACTCCTGCAAAACCAGTTCCCGGAATCGCATGTTTCGGTTTTAATATTCCGGTGAATAATCGTCCTACATAAGGTTTGCCAGTTCGCATCATCCCATCGGCAGTAGTCGCCGAAGCGGCATGCACTTCAACCAAAACTTCGTTGTTTTTTGGCTCCGGCACCGGCACTTGCTTTAATTTTAGCACATCCGGGCCTCCATATCCTGTAGCAACAATTGCTTTCATCATTCTTTCCATTGTTCTAATTTTTGTTTTACGAATTGACTTACAATGAAATCATGATGCAAACCTAACAACAAGGCATCGGGTAAACGTTCGAGATAAACGTAGAGAAGTTCGGAATTATAATTCCATCCCCATGAGAGCAAAATCCCTGGCAGTTAGTTTTTGTCGCAATAAATAGTGGCAACTTTTATTAACTTGAAATCTCTCCTCAAATGCTCATCCTGAGCGTCAATCTCTTTTGACATTCAAAATATTAATCAAAAAAATACCGAGAGGAAAACCTCCCGGTACATATCATTGATAGAATCATGTTAATCGAAAAAAGATGACGCTTTTTAATTAACCTTTCATTATCCTAAAATCGTATTTAACTTAAGCCAAATAATTACATAGAACAGGATGGCTTAAGCCACCTAAGAAATTAAGCTAATAAACAACTATAGCTCAACTATAAAGTACTTAAAAGATGAAGTAACAACTTTTGAGTTTAAGTTTCGATCACCTAAAATTATCTCAAATGGAGTATTATCAATTCTATTTTCCCATTTCCAAACAGTCTTAACCTGGTGGTTTTCATCGTCGTTAAATATCTCCTCGCTAATTAGGTTGAAATCGATGCTTTCCAATTGTTTATTTGGATTGGAAGCAACACCTACTTCTAAATAGAGTTCATCACCTATTTTTACACTTTTAACCCCAAAGGCTTCTACCTCTTCTTTTGATGATGGAGCTACACTAAAACTAGCCGCTAAAAAATTTGCATCTAAGTCTTCCAATACATTGTTATTCTCTGCATCGACAAACTTAAGATGAAAGGTATAAAGATAAGGAGGAACAACATCTAAACTGGAATTAGAACAACTTGTAAATAACATTGTAGTAAGTAGCAAGGCTAAAACATGAATTGTTTTCATAGTTAACTTATCTTTTTATAAAGGTTATATACATCCATTCATCATCTACCTATTGATAGTAATAATGCGAATATAACAAACCTCTATTTGCTTTTCAAAAAATATCAATTGATAAATTAAAAGAAAGAAATCACGGAGTAGTCCTTCAAAATAACCACCCTAGGATTAAAAATCATAATTCCCCGCCAGATCATAGCTAACAATCAGCCATTCTGCTTTAGAAATTCTTTGGGAGTTATTCCTTCTTGCTTTTTAAAATAGGTATTGAAAACCGTTTTCGAGTTGAAGCCACTTTCATAAGCCAAACCAAGCAAGGAAATATGGTTATTCTCCGGATCGAGAACCAGCGTTTTAAAGTATTCAATTCGAAAATGATTGATAAACTCATTAAAATTCTGCCCCAATTGCTCATTCAATAACCAGGACAATTTATTTGGGTGAATTTCAAGCTGGTCGGCCAAAGATTGAAGTGATAAGTTGGGAATTAGAAAAGGCTGTTCCTCCTTCATAAAACGCAGCAAGAGCTCCTGGTAACGATCTGCAGTAGCAAGATCCAGCAAAGGTTGTTTTTCCTTTTGAACAGTGAGTGCCTCTTCTTTCGAGCCATACAACAGGCTGTGATAATGCGCATAACGCGAGTCATCTTTCAAATTATTGGACAACGGATCGGTATAGCTCAACAACAAAACCGATGACTTCAACTGCAGAGCTTCCTCCAACCAAGCAAAGGCTTCATCGTTATTTTTGATTATCGCATAAGCCAAGTACAAATAGGAATGTGCTTGAAAAGAAGTTGGCTTTTGAGCTTCTTGCTTCAGCTGCCCAAAATACATTTGGGCTTTTGCTCCTTCCCCTTTTAGGAGATAAGTTAAACAGGTAATCCCCAAACGCTCATTCTGAACCACGATTTCTTCAGGCATTTTATGCAGAAACTCGATGGTATCATCGGAACGATTCATCTTCAGCAAACAATAGCTTCGCATAATATAAGCGGGAACATTATGAGGATTCTGGCTCAGGCATTCATCAAAAAGAGACAAGGCATTCTCGTACTGCTCATTTCGATAGTGAAAGTAAGCCCGGTAAAACAGTGTTTCCTGCGAAAGTGGGTCAATCCGAAAAGCAATTTCCAGATGCTGTTTGGCTTTCTCCATTTGTCCTGAAATCATGTACAACAGAGAAACAAACTGTTGCGCTTCAGCATAGTTGGGTTTCAACTCAATCGACTGAAGAGCACACTGAAAAGCTTGCTGAAAATCAGCATCATAAAAAAAAGCCAGATTCGCCAGCAAATAATGCACTCCGGCATGCTCCGGATTCAAGGCATAAGCTTTATCAAGGGAGTCTCTTACTTTTTGCCAAGCTTCCTGATGCGGTATTAGCTCGGTAACAGCAAAAAAGCTATAAGCATCAGCCAGCCCAACATACGAATCGGTATGCTTAGGATCCAAAGCGATTGCTTTCTCGTACAACTCAATCGCTTTTTGTACATCCACCGGGTTCCACTTGTTGAAATGAAAGCGTGCTTTCAATGAATATTCATAGGCATCGAGATTCTCCGTTCTCCTTTTCACCAAATGATCGTGAATTTCAAGATGACCATATTGCTCCCGTAGCTTGTCGGCAATCAACAAGCTTATTTCATCCTGAATTTCAAAGATATTGACTAATTTACGATCCCAACTTTCTGACCAAAAATGAAAGTCTTCTTCCGCATGAACTAACTGAGCTGTTATTCGAATGGTGTCTCCTCCCAACCGCACACTTCCCTCCAGAATCGTCTCCACATCAAGCTCCCGAGCAATCTGTCTGACCGGAACTTGCTTATTCTTGAAATAAAAAGATGAGGTTCTGGAAGTTACTCTTAGCTTACGAATTCCGGCTAAAGCATTAATAATTTCTTCCGTTATGCCATCGCTAAAATATTCAATTTCAGCATCACCGCTTCGGTTTACAAAGGGCAGCACAGCAATCGTCTTTTCAGGTATTGTTTCCACAGGCTTTTCGTTACATCGTTGATCTTAAGCGTTCTTTTCTACGGTATTCGCTGGGGGTTTGTCCTGTAAACTTTTTAAATGCCGTATTGAATGACGACTTTGAATTAAACCCACAATCCATTGCAATTCCTAACAAGGAAAAAGTTTCAGATTCCGGATCTTTCAACCGACTTTTGATTTCTTCAATCCGATGGCGATTAATGAAGTCGAAAAATGACTCACCGTATAAGCGACTGATTAACTCTGATAATTGGTACGGTTGAATTGCTATTTTTTTGCTTAGTTCTGCCAACGAAATTTCATTTTCTGTAAAGAGTTTTTCTTGCTCAACAGCTTGTTCCAATCGCTTTGAAAAATCATGAAACTGCTCTTCGCTAAGCACAAAAACCCGTCGTCCTTTTTGCTTATCGAATTCCTCTGCCAGTGTCATTTTCACCTCCGATAAATCAGGAGCTGACGGCTTTTCGTTAGCTTTTCCCAAATGCACATGCTGTTTGTTCCAAGTTGAATAGGCTAAGGCATAAATCAGCACGCCTACAAACAGTCCGATAATATTGTTTGATATTGAGAAACTATACGACAAGAAATACCCTAAAACAAATGCGACTAAAGCTCCCAACAACATCAGTAAAAAAAGGTAAAGTAAACGTTTCGCCTGTTCCAACGAAATTTTCTCAATATCGGAGAAATTGTCTTTTATTTTCTGCTGATACATGCGTACAAAAAACAAACTTACAACAATATATATTAAAATGTGAATTACCCGTCCCACCTGCATTAGTAAGGCTTTTAACGGAACGTGATCATTCAAAAATATCGCCTCTACAAACTGAATTTTCTCTTCACCACTTTTTAAATACAATGGGATAAAAGCAAGAACATAAATGACAAAAGGAAGGGCATGCAGAAAATAGTATTTAGGTAGATGATTATGGGTTAGCACGTAGATATATACAAAAAGCAAAGGACCATAAAGCAGGAACAGCGGATCGGCGACATTCGTAAAATGCGGAAAAACCTTGTAATACCCCGACAAGCCGTAAACGCCCCCCAACAAACTCAGCGAAAGCACAAAAGTTAATAGTCCTAAAACCCACGAGCGGTTATCTCTTGGTTTATTCTGCGCAATGAGATAAGTTAAAAAGAAACCCTGTAGAGCTGCTGCAAAATTTAACAATACCAAAATTTGCATTCGATATATCAATTAATTCAGATATATCCATTTTAAACATGAGTTTCCCAAAAAAGTTTATGGTTCTCAATTGAAAACCAACCGAATATACAATCACTTGCCGTTTTCTTCAACGATGGGGAGTAAACGTGAATCTTCCAAAGCTGCTGTCCGGTGTCCAATCCCCTTCATGTACTCCGGGTTTGATTCGAAACGGAGAAAGCTATCCACACTGTTCTGCTTAATCAGCATGACATAGTCCCACCGTTCATCCTGCGGCCCAATTAAGAAGTCTCCACCTACTCCCATAAACAAGACTTCGCCTCCCGACTTTTCTAAAAATGGCAAGGTGTGCTCAATGTACTTCAAGTAAGCCTCTTTCCCGCTGATTGACTTCTCAGGATTGAGTTCTGGAGTGGCAGAATAATCAGCCACCGACCTAAAGCGAAGCAAGTTTAGCATCACAACAGCTCCCTCAATTTCTCTTGTCACAAACTTTCGTCCTGCCTCTTGCGACGGCATCAAATGCGTTTCGTTCATCTGTATAAATTTTAATTTCCTGATAATTTAAAAACTCAGATTTGACAGCTGAAACCGCTCCGTCCATCGCTCTCTCTCATAATTTATTCATTTCATTATTACGATTGATGAATCAGCACAAGGCAGTTTACCAAGGCCTAGTCCTTCCCTTGTACCAAAAGTTTCCAGTTTCTACTTTTCCGATCATCAAATCAATGAGCTCTTTGGCAACGGTTTCCGCCGTTCTGTTTGCCTCCGGTCCTCCCATGTCTGTTTTCACCCAGCCCGGATCAAAAGATGAAACGATTATTCCCTTTGGTTCAAGTCGCTTAGCAAGTAGTTTGGTGTACATATTCAATGCGGCCTTTGACATTTTGTAATGAGGCTGACAAGCATCAAAATCAGCATCGCTAAATGATCCCCAATTAGAAGTTACCTGGATGATGTGCCCTCCTTCTTGAATTTCTGAAAGCAAGTGCTCAGTCAGCCGAATTATTCCAAACAGATTAACCGAAAAAGTTTGCTCTAGTTGTTGAAAATCAATGGCCGAATTATTCCCTTGCTCAAGAAGAACACCCGCATTGTTGATCAAGTAATCAAATTCCAAAAGCTTTATTTTTTCAGCAAATTCATCAACAGCAGCATCAACTTCAAGATCCAGCGAATAACAAGTGAAATTGGGTGCTTCAATGGAATGGTTTCCTGATACCGAAGTACCAATCACCTCACAATCGCCTTCCTGCAGCAACAGTTTGACCACTGCCAGGCCAATTCCTCTGCTGGCTCCTGTAATAATGATCCGTTTCATCCGTATAAATTTTAATTTCCTGATAATTTAAAAATTCAAATTTGACAGCTGGAACCGCTCCATCCGTCGCTCTTACCTCAGAACAAACCTAATTACTTAAAACAGCATTCGGGACAGCCTGTTTAATTTCTTCGAAAAGCTCATTCATTGGCTTCCGAACCTTTGGCAAATCTTGCGACCGATCCGATGAATCGCGATAGCCAACTGTTGCGATCACGCAAGCATTTAAGCCTTGCTGATCAAGCCCCAGAATTTGGTTGTACTTCTCCGGCTCGAAACCTTCCATTGGGCAAGCATCAATTTTCAGTTCGGCACAAGCCATCAATAAATTAGCTAAAGCAATGTATGGTTGACGCTCCAGCCAATTTTGCTTTTGGGTGTCTGATTTTTCATTCAGTTTGCCCTTTATAAAATCGCCGTAACCGCGAATCTGCCTGAGCTCAATGGCTCGCGTTTCCGAAGTCAAACGTATGAAATCATCAACATCCTGATCATTTATATCTGCATAATTGCAGAACACAAATAAGTGAGAGGCATCGGTTATCTGACTCTGATTCCAAGATGCTGGCTTTAGCTGCTCCCGCACTTCCGGATCTTCAATTATCAGAACCTTGTAAAACTGCAATCCATAAGAGGAAACAGCTAACTGAATCGCCCTTTTTAATTGATTCATCGCTTCGTGGCTAACTTTTCGAGTGGGGTCGAATTTTTTGGTGGCATAACGCCATTCCAGGTTTTTAATTAGTTCCATAATACGCTCCGTTTCTATTTTTAGTGAACATGAATACTAGCAACCTTCTGATTTGGTTTAACCGAAAGTCACAACAAAAATAGAACGAAGACCTCCTGTAAATCGACACAATTCGTGAAGTCGAACGTCTGATTTTGGAAAGTCGAACAGAAAATAACGCTATCATTTACTGCCTTCCATTAGAAGTTGGAGTGATACTTACTTTTCCAGCTCTTTGATCCGATCCTCAAGCTCGTCCAATTTCTGATAAAGTTCCTCCACCTTATCCAACAACAATTGGTTGACCAAGAGTAAACTCACTTCCGAATCCTTCCCTTCCGCATGCTTTCTGAGTTCTTTGAGTTCTTTTGAAGAACGTCCTTCCAGTAGCGAGGCCGAGTTCACAAGAACATCGCTGGCATGTAACCGACCTGTTGCCTGTAACTTTTTGTGTGAGGGGTTTGCTCCAATATATACCTCTCCGTTTTTACCCGAAATCAAAAGGGATACAGCTTGCTCCTGCTTTCGGCCTTCGCTTGGAATCTCAAAAAACAGATTTCCATGAGTCGTGTCAAAAGCCAGTAGTCCTTTCTTCTTTCCCTTTCCACTAAAATGAAGTGCGCTTAAAGCCGCTTCAGACTCCAAAGTAACCCCCTTCATCCCTGAAAATAGGAAGCCTCCTGAATCGAGCAATTTTAACGACGCGTTGCCAACCGTATTCTCAAGCCCCAGATAGCTTTCAGAACTAATGATTCTCCCTCGCTGCCTTTGTTCTGATCCAAAATCAATCTGATTTGTATTTCCACGAAGAGCCAATTTCGATTGATCCAGCACCATATCTCCTTTAAAATAGGAAGCCCCATCAACTTGAAAACGACCATTGTTTTTATCTTCGATTGAGCCAACCAATGTATTTCCTTTCTCGGATATCATAAGTGGAAACATCCATCCGTTTCCATCGTGGTAGGAAAAAGTCAGGGCATGTGGAATATCCTGCTTATGCGAAATTTGCCACAGTTTTGGCGTAGGCTCATCACTCTTCAATTCCAAGGCAGAAAAAGAGTAACCACTCCCCTTCCCTTGAACCGAAAGGAAATTACCAGCAACATTCAGTTTTCCATAAAAAGTACTTTGCTGATCGCTGGTCGCCTGAAAAACCTTGGTCTTTGTTTTTCCATCAGAAAAATCCAAAACAAACGGCTTAAATTTTCCCTTTCCTCTTTTTTGCAAACGAATGCCAAACTGGGTTTCGCTGGAGTAATTCTGATTGTACAAATCCAGAAACTCCACTCCCATTGCATCCGATTCATTCATCAAGGTAATGGTTGATTCAAATGGTGTTTTCTCAGGCGAGTTAATTTGTAAAATAGAATAGTACCCCTTATCCCGCTGAATATCCAACACCTGAACCTCTTCTCCTTTCAGTTGATACTGTGAAACAGCATAACTCCCCGACTTAAAAACAGGAATACTATCTGCTACCTCAGCATTTCGATTCTCTTGAAAGGAATTCGAATTTGTTGACTGAGCTTGAGCAATAAAAGCACAAAGCACAAAAGCAAAGCATAAGAGATTTGTTCTCATAACTAAATCGGATTAAATAACCTTATATCTAAAGGAGTTGCACCCGTAAAAGCTCAGCCTTCATGCTGAATATCCCAACATCAAAACTTCTGCAACCAGACTGAACGAAAGTAAACAAGCTAGTTCGATTTGATCAAAACACCATTTCGTGTTCCGGTTTCTGTTTGAACAGAATAAATGTAAGTTGCAGCTGGCAGTTGGTCCATCATGAGCGTGTTCTCCCCCCTGGTTAAATCACGCTGTAACAAAACCTGTCCGGTAAGATTGGCAAGCTTTATTCTCCCTTCACTAGTCATTTTTACATGAAGCAAATGATTGAAAGGGTTAGGATAAACCTGAACAACGTGTGTATCATTCAAATCATCTACTCCTACAGGGAATGCCCGTTTGATTGTCCAATTCGTAGAACTTCCGTCGGCCGCTGTAACCTGAAAGGTGTGTTCTCCAGCTCGCAAATCAATGACTCCACTCTCTGGAATACTTGTGGTTGCTCCGTAACTCAACTGCAGCTCATAAGCCAAATTAGCGGCTGACTGTCCCGCTTGCTCTTTAATGAAGATGATTTGTCGTTCCCAGTCCACCAGTTCACTATCAAGCTCCTCAATACCGGTCGAAAAAACCTTTTTGTTATTTACCGGAATCCCCGTTGCTTTAGCTCCTCCTAAAGCTACAATTTCATCAGGTGACATCACGTAATTTCGTAATTGAAGCGCATTCACATAAACTTCAGCCGTCTCTTCATCATTATCAGCAAAAAACAGCAAGCCGTGATTGCCATGATAAGCCATGTTGTTGAATAAAGCCCAACGCGATCCCTCAATGAGTACATCTCCAATATGTTGCCCATCAAGGTATTTCCGTAATAAATATCCATCGTGGATGAAAATGATCCGATGCCATTCATCAAAAGTAAACTCGCCATGGTACTCACCATATGTTCCCAGTCCCGCATCCGGGGCAATAAAAAAGTCAGCATCGTTCAGATTTTCCGGGCTTGTTTGAATTAAACTTATAAACTTACCGCTATCCTTTGCATCAACAAGAATATCCATAATAATGGAGTAGCTAAAGTCAACTGCGCCAGAATCTTCCATCATAAAATTATCATAAGCAAATAATCCGTTATCCGAATTGTAAGCAGGTATTTTGGCAACAACAGTATCTCGCCCGGCTATCAGAGAAATACCAAAGTCATTGGTTGTTCCATATTCAATGGGCTGGAGCTGTCCTCCTTCTCCCACAAAGGTCTTCAAACGAGAGCCAATTCCAGTATTTTCAAAGTTTGATTTTTTAAAATCCCAATTTCCGGTTGTCTCTTGCTTCGGATAAGTTGAAACTGGATCATGCCCACATACATAAAGCTGAGCAACATAAGGCCTGTCTGTTTCCACTCCATCAACCCCCATGTCAACCAATCGTTTAACCAATACTTCATTGTTTATCGTGTAACCCCAAACTTTCGCGCCACTTGCGTGAGCCTTCTCAATAAACGTTTGAGTCCATTCTGGGTCAGCTAAAAGATCATCATCAATAAATTCAAATACTCTACAGCCCAAGGCCACTCGTTCTTCGTACCAACTCTGATCGTTCGGATCTGTTGGGTCGGGACCAAACCAAAGCCAAGGAGAATCAGGACAATGCTTATTAAACTCCACAGCTCTTTCAAAAGTTGTTATTGCTGGCATCATCCGTTCCGGATCAACCCCGGACTCTTTCAAGGTATGCTCCAATGCCTCAGCATCAAACTCTTTGATATCTAAATACAAACATGCATCGTATTGTTGAGCCAGCTTCAACGCTTCAATCAAGGTAGGAACTTTCTCGCCTGTAAAATACTGAGCTTTCCACTTTCCGGCATCCAAAGCTGCCAACTCCTCATAGGTATTGTCCGACACCTCTCCGTTACCACTGGTTGTTCGCTTAATTGTATAAGGATCGTGATGCAGCACATAAACATTATCACTGGATATTGCGACATCAACCTCACAATATTTAATTCCTCTTTTAAAGGCTTCTTCGATTGAAATAAGCGTATTCTCCGGGTAAAACTCAGAGTATCCGCGATGTGCAACCGCAGTAAAATTACAGTCGGAGAAATCAGTTGGATTGGGTTCATTTTGCCCTATACTTACCATCGAAATTAAAAACAGCAGTAAAAAAGAAAATTGTCTCATAATCAATATGTTCAAATAATCATTCCTGTGATTGTTTTACAACCACCATATCAACAAACGCTCTAGTGCTTGCGTTTGGACCAACGAATTCTCCGTTGACCAAAAAAAAATGAATTCCCCCCTATTGAACCGATTCTTTCAATAGCTGGCTCATGAGCGGTAAATAGAAACGGTAGAAGAACTGATCTTCTCCAAATTGTCCCTGGCGTCCTTTGAGCAGCGAACTAAAACACTCAATTCCCTTAAACTTTTTAGTCGACATTGACACTGGCTTACTACTAAAATCGCCGCAAAAGTAGTAAAACGCATAATCCTCAGTGCCATTCATAATTACTGCAGGAAATCGATCAGGAATTCCCAAACTATTCAATTTTATTCGTCCCTTCTCGGTTAGCTCCAGTTGGTAAGCAGAAACAGCATGATTGATCGAATTATCGAACGTCATAATATCAAACCAATAAGGGAATTCCTGTTCACGCGGAAGTCCCAATTGTTCCATCCCATAACCAAACGTCTTGATTTGAGGAATCGGCTCCAGAAGCTCCTCGTTATCCTCCAAAACCAACAACTGCCCATTTTCGTGGACCAGAACAATCCCAGCATCTTTATAGTCCCACTGCTTCTGATTATTTCGTTGATAAGCTTCAAACACCCATCCGGGAAGCTGCCCTTTTTCAGGATCCAACGATTCAAAATACTTTCCAGTCCAGCCCGACCATTCAATGCCCGCTTCTTGTTGAAATTGGTAGCGAATATTCCGAGGAGTTGGTGCTTGCAAAATATTAAACTCAGCAACAATTGTTTTTCCTTGTCTTTTCATTTGCCGAAATAAAGCCATATCACCTTCACTCAGACCACCATAAATCAACCGTTGCATTTCCGGGCCGGCATTTAAGTCATAAATTCCATACGTATCAGCCAACATGAGCATATCCAACCGCTCAGCCAATGAATCCTGCTGTGCTACCGAAAGAGCATCGAAATCAGCAAACCGATACTTATTATTGGCCTCAGCAAACAATCCCCAATAATCCGTTCCTTTTTGATAAAACTCACCATTGGGCTTTTTTATCCGTTGATTATTTAACACCCAAAAAAAGGCATTGTGTGCCAAACGTTCTTCTGAAGCATCTGTTTTATCGACATAGGCAACATTTACTGTACGCTCCGAGTTCATCTTCCAAACCATTTTCATTCCCAGCAAAATAGCCACCGGGAAAAGCACAACCGCTGCCACTACGATTAAAAAAATGACTCTTCGTCTCATCCCTTTGAAAAATGATAAGGCCATAGCTTTAGAATTTGCGAATGTATGTAACTGATGTATTAATCTGATTTCCCTTCTGATCTTTCCTAAACTCCTGATTGATATAAGATGCAGAAAGTCCAATAACATTAAAGCGCTTGATGCTTTTCCGAAAACCTAAGCCAATATGGGCAGACTTTAAGCGATAATCACTAATGTAATTTTGAACCGACACAGCGTCATCCGGAGACAAACCATAGCCAAAACTAAATTTCCAATAATCATCAGCACCCCCCGTATAGTAACGCGTTGTCATGGTGTAAGAATGTGAAATCTTCTCATTTCCTGGAACAAGGTAAGTCTTCAAATTGAACCAATAGCTTTTGTAGTATTTTGAAACACTCGCAACATAAATCCAAGTATTGCTACTAAAACGCAGAAAACGGGCTCCAGCTTCGGCTTCAAAAGCTTTGGGCAGTGAAAAATATAAAGACATTCCAGCTCTAAAACGGGGAAAAACGGCAGAGTGATCAGAAAATCCGACATTCATATAAGCCATGATATTCTTAGCTAAGTACGGATAAGAGTCAATTTCGTACTGAAAAGCCGTATTATCAAAGCGCCTTCCCCAATTCACCCGTCCAATTACAGATCCGATCTTTGTGTATCGGCTGTAATCCACCCCCACAATGTGCCAGGGACTGTCATGCAAATGAGCAGGGTATTTGCTATCAAACCAGCTAAAATCGTGAGAAACACTAAGCTTATTCTTTGCTGAATCGTAACGAATCGTTCGTTGTAAAGAACGCGCTTCATCATTCTCGGGATGTTGTTCCAACAGGTTCTCCGCCACTTGATAGGCCTGATCAAATCGCTTCATATTATTTAGTATTCGAGCCTTTTTCAATAACAGACCTTCCGAATCTGGATGCTCCTCAAGCCCCTTATTACAATACTCCAAAGCAGCCTGATTATTATCGTTCCAATACTCCAGATCGGTTATTGCCATCGACGCATCTTCGTGCCCCGGGTAACGTTCCAGCACATAGCGAAAAGCCTCCCGTGCTTCCTCTTGATGGTCAGTCCATGTGTAAATTCGTCCCAAGAAAATCCGAATATCACTATAATCCGGACTTATTTCCAAGGCTTGTTTTGAAAGCTTTATGGCTTTGGGATAATCATCCTCTTCAAAAGCAGCCGTGCGAGCCATCTGAAACAATTCATCTGAAGTATAATCTTGAGCATTGGCCTGAAAAGTTACGAAGTGAACCATCAGCGCCACTAAAGCTATCGTGATTGAGCATATTCTTTTCATGTCATTATCTATTTTCTGCTTCCTAATTCATCGTTTCACCATTGATCGAAAACATCGTCAATAATGAATCAGGATATAGTCTTTGTTCTTGTATAAATTGGTTATTCTTATTTTTGAATTTCATCAAATTCAAGTTTAACCGGTCAAACATCTCCGGGTTATTATCTTCAATCAGTGTCATATTTGGCCCTATCAAGTACAAGCGCTCTGAGTCAAGGAAGTAATTCTCCGACACCATATTGCTAATCGTCGTTTTTGTTTGCATGAGCGGGTAGGTGCTACGACTAGCAAATGTCACTGTTGTATCTAAACCTGCTCCTAACCAACAATTGAGCTCTGGCATTGCAAAATCGAAATCATTTTTCAGATACTCTGTTAGGCTTGGAGTTACATCAAAGTGCGCGACCACCGAAGAGAATTTAGTTGGGCGTTCAATCATCGGAGAATACACGATTAATGGCACATGATAACGATCAATTCTGGTTGACATTGGAATATCTGGCATCCGGTGGTCACCTGTGATAATGAAAATCGTATTTTCAAAAGATTCGCGCTTGCGATAATCATTGAAAAAGCTTCGCATCGCGTCATCCATATACAGTACTGTCTCTAGCTGTTGCTGGTAGTTTCGGCATAAGCTTTCCATCTGCCCATTGAGCTCTAATTCCGGCAACAAGGCTTCAAATTGCTCCCTGTATTTAGCCTGATTATTCACCAAGAATGGACTATGCGTAGCCACTGTCAACAACACATTAACACTTGGAGTCGTATCTTTTTGTTGATCCAAAGCTTGAAAGAAACGACGGTACAACTCGAAATCGCCATAGCCCCACGAAAAACCAGAGGCATTTCCGGGAAGCAAATCGTATCCATTCCCAAAGTCTGATTTGTCAATGATTTCATCACAAGCTTGACGCTCCATAAACAGCCTCATGTTATCGAAATTGGAATCGCCAGCATACATAAACCGGGAATGGTAACCATTGTATTTCAGCAGTTTTATTAAGCTTTGGTGCGCCGGCATAGCATCTCCCAGTTCTGCAAAGCCATGCTCGCCAAAAGGTAAAGAAGCCAACAACGATGGCAATACCGAAAAAGTCCGGCCACTTGTACTCAAGCAGTTTTCCCAGTACAAACTATGGTGTGACAAGGAATCAAGGAAAGGCGTATAACTTCCCAAGTAAGCATCTTCATTACTGAAAGCACGTCCCAGTCCTTCAACAACAATCATAACAATATCCGGGGGATCCTCCCCTTTCTTCATAAAAGCAGACAACGCATCTTCGTTGCTGTTTACATGTAAAAAAGGAAAATTTTGCTCATCAGCATAGACAAACTCATTCCTGACTTTGTTGCTTGAAACGCCATCGTAACCTAAAAAGAAATCGGCAAACAACGGCAGCTTATCGGTTTGCTCCCAGCCCGAAATATAATAGAAAGCCTCTTGATAAAAATAAGCCGATTTATTGGCAGAAGATTCATTTATGTACTCTGAGCCAAAGTCCGGTTTCGGGCTTGCTGGAGCAATTCCAACAAACAAAAACACGATCAGTCCAGCCCCAAGCACACCATAAGTTAACTTGATCGGTAACTTTAATTTTTGAGGCACAAAAATAAATAGCAAAACAACCAACACAACAGCCAGCAATAAAGTCACAATAACCGACCCTGTTAAAGCTGCGCCAACAGTTTGACTTATTTCCGTCATGGAGTATTGAAAAAGATCGGCTCCTAACGGATTTAAAGCAGTAGTGAAATAATGAATTAACATCGCATGTCCCACTACAATCAGACTAAATAATGTAACGGTCACGATTTTAGCTAAACGCTCTGACTGCCAATAGGCCATAAAAAAAAACACGAATAGCACAGGCAGTAAAAACAGCAAATACATCAAATCAAAATAAAATGCTGTCATATAATACTTCCATGACACGTCAGCAGCAAGCAGCTGAGATACATTGCTACTAAAAAACTCAAACAACCGTAGCAAAAAAAGGATAACGAGTAAGACAACGACGTATCCTCCAAACAGGCTCATTGCCTTTTTAAATATATTCTGTCTTCGTCCTTTTAGTTTCATTCTTTCGTTTTATGTAATTTTGACATTATCCCTCCGTATCACGAAGAAAACATTTTCACTTTTTACCAATGAAGAATTAAGGTTTCTTTATGGTCACAAAACCTGTCCGTGACATGTGTCCCCAACCACTGCGGTTTCGCTTCACGAAGTACTCAAAGTTTCCTTTCAGCGCGAAAAAACTATTGATCAGGTTAAAAGTGAATGCTTCAATCCAAGCAATAACCAATAACCTAAAAATGTGATTTGTTTTCTTGTATTTATGGTAAGCAAAATGATCACACAATAAGGCCCAGGTAGAGAATGCTATCCCAAAGAAATAGACAAAAAACAGCAACACTAAAAAGAAAGGCCAACTCACATGATTAATCGCAACCAAGTAGATGAAATAAAAAATTCCCAAGGTTTGAATAACCGGAGCAAACCACTCATAAACAATCATCGTTGGCATGCTGAACATCCCTACAATTTTGTAGCGAGGGTTAAACCACATTTTCCTGTGGGTAATCATACAGTCGATTAGTCCGCGAGTCCACCGAGAACGCTGACGCCCAAAAACCCGCCAATTCTCAGGCACTTCGGTCCAACTCATTGGATGGGGAACCAAAATAACTTGATGCTTTTCCTTACGGTCATACATATAGCGTCGCATTCGAAGAATTAGTTCCATGTCTTCGCCCACGGTTTTCGTGCTATAACCACCACACTGCAATACAAGGTCACGGTCGAACATACCCAATGCTCCCGATATCAAAACCATTCCATTCAGCTTTTTCCAGGCTAGTCGCGACAACAAAAAGGCTCGGTTGTACTCCAAAACCTGAAAACGCGCCAGAAAATTCTTGGGAATATTTACATTCAACAAATGCCCTTTCCTGAATTCGCAGGAGTTAGCCACCCGAATCGTTCCTCCGGTTGCAATAACCTTCGAATCAGAATGTTCAAAAAATGGCTTTATCAGGTATTGAATAACGTAAGGATCAATGATGGTATCCACATCAATGGTCATAAAATATTGTCCTTTTGCAATGCTTATTCCCGCATTCAAGGCATCTGATTTTCCCCCATTCTCTTTATCAATAATAATCAAGTTTGAATAGGCTTCTAAATTAGACCGGTAAATACCTCTGATTTCTTTGTGCTCCAGAATAGGCTCTTTGGCAAAATCAACTTTAACGAGCTCGAACGCATCAATTGCTGTTTGAAGCGTTTCATCTTTACTTCCATCGTTGACTACAATAATTTCGTAATTCGGATAACGAAGGTGTAACAAGCCATTGATGTTCTCAACAATCGTTTTCTCTTCGTTAAAAGCCGGTGCTACAATAGACACCCAAGGCACCCGATCATAAACCATCAGGGATTTATACTGTGCCAGATCATTCTCTCTAACGACTTTTCGAAGTTCGAAAAGTGCGATAATTGCCATAATAAAATAGTGTACCACAATCATTATGGCATATGTCAGAAAGATATACTCAAGAATAACCAGAATTAATTTTGTCATGCTATGGATTTGTTTCTAGGTTCAGCGACATGTTTGATAAACTCCTCAATTTTACCTTCCAGCTCTTTATTGAGCACCCACAGCCTTTGTTCTCCATAATCGGAGAATCGATAAAGCAAGGTTACTGCTTCAAAAACTTCGGCAAAAGACCCTTTACGGACTCGCTCTTCAAGAAAGGAAATATCCTGATCTTCGATAAAGTGTTTCATAGACCGAAGAATCTCCAAACGTACAGGATAACACTCTTCATCATACCGTTTCTTCATCATTTCCTTCACCCGGAAGTACTCTAAAGACCGAAGTGTGATAATGGCCTCCTGACGAATCTCAGGATCATCGTCCAACAAACATTTCGCAACTTTTTTCACAGCATCCAACCGATTGTAAATGGAGATCATTCGAAGTAAGAATAGCCGGACTTCCCGGTCAGGATGATCTAGCATGTCCACCATTGGAGGTGGCTCAATTCCATTAAAATACATGGTGTAATAGATACTGAATGAGTCCCAACGAACAAATGCATATTTCAATTCTAATAAAAACCCAAATGGATTTTTATCATCCAGCAACATATATGACAAAATAGCTTCTGCCCTCACATGTTGGTGGCGATCATTGATGTATTTCTTTATTTTATCTTTAAAATCAACCGTTCCCAGAAAAGCCAGCTCCCTCAACCCCATGGAGCGTTTATACCAATTTCCAAACCGAACCTTTCGTAACGATAGTTTATGCAGCTCCAAAACACGATACAAATCTTTGATTTTACTTGAACTCTCGCCAACAAAGTTGCGCTTCCCTTCTAGAAGTACATTTAAAATGATCTGCCGATCCTTTAACGAAGAGTATTGGCTAAGTTGTTCCAGAATCTCCTCTTCCTCATCTTTGTCCAGTTCATCATAGAAATAGGGAGAAACAATGTCAATGATTTCTTTTCGCTTGCTCTCATAATAATGCTCCTTCTTATTGAAGATCCTGTTTGAAATAACTGTTACGACAATAACAAAAGCAATATTTGCTAAAAAGAAAAGGGCAAAAAGTATCAGATAAAAAAGTAAGCGATACCCCAGAGAAATCTTCTCAACAAAAGAAAGAAATTCGCCTGGCAGCTCCCGAAAAAACACGGCAAAACGCTCACTCAGTTGAAATAGCTTTTCTCCTGCTAAATTAGCATCGAAGCCAATCCCCATGTAATCAAGGCTTGAATAATCTATTGGTAAGTTCTCTACGTGACCGTAAGCTTTACTTTCAGAAGGAAGAACTCCCTCCATACTATTACAAGTCACACTACTCTCATCAGCTTTCACCACGCCATGATGCTGAAAGCCTTCTCCTGTTCCATCGATGACTGACATTGCATTCATGGCAGCCATCGATCTCCCATCCCCCAATTCACTCTCTTCGGAAATACATTCCTTCGTCGAACAGTCCGAGTCCATAAATTTTGGGATGGCCTGAATCTGCTGAGTTAGTCCAAAAAATAGAAATAACAAATAAATCAGCCTAATTCGTCCTCCAAAAATAACACCGCTGAGCATTTTCATTTTTTTAAATTCTAGCTAGTCCACACTCCTTTTTCTGTCCCTTCTGCTCCTGAATCGCGGCTATTTTACCAAACGTTTAATCCGTACGCTTAATTCCCCAGCTCGAAATGGTTTTACGATAAAATCATTCGCTCCAATATTAAAAATATTGGCAATAATATCTTCTTCATGAGTGGATGAAATGGCCATTATTGGTACATCTGCAGAAATTTTATCACGCACATGTTGGATCAGTTCACTTCCATTTATAAATGGCATATACAGATCCGTTATCAACAGATCAAATGGATTAGAACTTAAATATTCGATTGCTGCCTCACCATTATCGAACACCTCGACTTGAAAACCGTCTTTCTTTATTCGATACTCCAGCACCTTACTCAGCATGTCATTGTCTTCAACAATAACAATCGTCTTTTTCGCGTTTA
This sequence comes from Sunxiuqinia elliptica, assembly GCF_900113005.1. Taxonomy (GTDB): domain Bacteria; phylum Bacteroidota; class Bacteroidia; order Bacteroidales; family Prolixibacteraceae; genus Sunxiuqinia; species Sunxiuqinia elliptica. The sequence goes on along the minus strand of NZ_FONW01000002.1, from coordinate 818,641 downwards.
AATTCAGGTTATCCTTAGTCATAGCCAACAGTCCTCGTATTTATAATATCTTTAATATCCTTTTTTATAGTTCAATTATACCAAAATAAATTCATATTCTCTCATCGTTCTTGCTGTTGTATAGATGTTGTATAGAATATAAAAATAAAATATAACGCATTATAAGATAAAGACATACAACTCCCTTTCTACTTTACTACGAGCTTAATATCTCCTCCCAAACAGGTAGCAACAGCGCACTCCCAAAGCATACGGGATTATTCCTAACCTTGCATAGATAGAACTAGAATCCATGTTTCCCACGCTTCTTAAAAATACTTAGTTTTTTGTTTACTCCGGAACAAAATTACACCTGAACACAGGCTTACAAAACCCTCCGATTAAACATAAATAAGAAAAGTTTACATTCAAATCTCATTTAATAATGATTTGAACTAGTCCACTCTAAGCTTCTTTAAGAAAATACATTAAACACGATTACAAACAAAAATTATGAAAGAATGTTTAGCAGCTATTGCGGGGAAGAAGGCTGATAGAAAAAAGGAGAGCAGCAGATTTTGCTCATTCTGGTCCTCTATTATGCTAGATAATAGTCAATCGAATGCTCAATACAAACACAAAAAAAGAATGTGCATTATTCTCCCCCATTTTAGAAAAACCAAAAGAAGAGAGCATAATGCACATCCAAAATCTAAGCTGACTGAGTTTCCCTCAGGCTATATCATTTTTAAAGCAGCACTCATGAAGCCCATCGCATAGGCCATACCTGAATGCCAAGGAGCATCACAACTCATTTGTGGCGTATGGTCAGGAATCAACACCCCATTAAAATTGTTCGCTTTCAATATCTGAAGAATTTTCAACATGTCGATATCACCTTCATCAATAAACACTTCTTTGTAGTTCGGAACTTTTCCGACAACATTACGAAAATGGATATAAGAAATTCTCCCTTGCTTACTGTACTTATCCGTAGCCTCATACACATCTCCGCCTGTCATTTCTGCAACTGATCCCAAGCAGAATTCCAGCGTATTGGCCGGACTTGGGTTAAGGTCAATTAGCTTTTGGTAAAGCTCTGGTTGATGCACGAGCCTGGGTGTTTTTCTTAAAAATGGCAGCGGCGGATCATCTGGATGGGCAGCAAGACGAACTCCTGCTTCTTCAGCTACTGGAAGTAATTCATCTAAAAAGAACTGAACCCGGCTCCATAGTTGTTCCGGAGTTGCTGGCGGCATGACTCCCGGAGGAGCATCCTGATCATAGACCATGTTCCAAACCATTCCATTGGGAATTGGCGTATCATCTTCTTGTTCCATCGCAACAGAAACAGCGTTCCCTCTGGCAAACTCACCCATCACACGAGAACTAACTCCAGCCAATGAAAAATTATATCCAAACACCGGAATACCAGCTGCCCCAACATTGCGAATAAGTTGTTTCAGTCCTTCAAGTTGTTCTTGTTTTTTAGGACCATCCAATAAAACGTCGTACCAATGTGCCGGATCAAAATTTTCAATGGCTTCGAGCTCCATGTCATGCTTATTGATTTCTTGTTTTATTTTGGATAACTCCTCAACAGACCATATTTGAGAAGCATTACCGGCCTTGCCCCAGCCTTCTTTTTCGCCAACAGGCTGATTCGTATTTTCTTTCGAGTTTTTTTCATGCCCAAAATAATCAACCATGTGAACAACAATATGTGTCGCCCCGCATTGTCTGGCAAATTTGTAATGCGTTTCATTGAGCATATGCTTATACAAGCCAAAACCTAGTTTCATCTGTTTAATTTTTTTAGTTATTTCCCAGTTCAATCATCCTTGTTTCAGAGTTGCCTCGAAGTGCTCCTCCCAACATGCTTACTCCAATATTTCAATGGGGTGACCAGCAAATAGCCGTTGGTGTTCCACATTCAATTTCTGAAGTTCTTGTCAATCCCCCTTTTTCCAAATCAATTTTAAAAACAACCAGTTTGTTGGAATCCTGGTTGGCCACCAACAGCCAATTTCCCGAAGGATCAATATTAAAATCGCGAGGGGTTTGACCTCCGCACGCTTGGAAAGCAACCAAGGAAAGTCGATTTTTATCCCCTTCAATAATTTCAAATACGGCAATAACATCTGCCCCCCGATTGGAAGCATATAAAAACCGTCCATTGGGGTGAATTCGAATGGCAGCCCCACCAAACTCCCCAGAGTAATCAGCCGGGATAACAGAGGCCTGCTGGACCAAATCGAAGCTGCTTTTGCTTTTCCGGAAAACAAAAATTTCTCCCGACAGCTCACTCAACAAGTAAAAGTAATTTGCCTGCTGATCGCTCACCAAATGCCTAGGCCCCGTTCCTCCGGGAAGGACTATATCCAACTCCAGATTATCTTCCCACAAACTGTCGGACGAATTAAACCGATAAGCTTTCACCCGATCTATTCCCAGATCGACTAGCAAGAGCCCATCCTCATCAAATGGATAAGCCATATGGATGTGAGGACCTTCTTGCCGTTGCTGATTCAAACTTGCCCCATGATGTTGAATTTGTTGTTGACAAGGCGCCAGTGAGCCATCGTTCTGTATTGGAAATACCAAGCAATCACCGGACATGTAATTCGCAACGACTAGACTACCTTTTACAACCGCCAAGTGGCACGCATATCCTCCATCCAACTGCTGCGAGTTAATTGGAAACAATTCTCCCTGCTTATCAAGCTTGTAGGCAAACACATGTGGCGTCAACGCGGGCAAAAGCTCCTCGACTGCATATAAATATTTTCCATCCTCAGAAAGCGTCAGATAACTCGGATTCCGCAATGGGATGTAGTTGTTGATACTCAGCTCACCAGTTTCCGCATCAAAACCGAAACAGCCGATTCCCTGCCCAACAGGATTTGGAGCAGGGGAACCGTCTTGCGTATAACTTCCAATGTATAAGTTCATCACTTTGATGTAGTTCTTGGAGGACGAGGATCATATTGAATCGTATGATTCATATAAGCACCGTCAACATACAAATCAGCCCCATTGATATAACTTGCATAATCGCTCGCAAGAAAAGCAACAGACTTGGCAACATCACCTACAGTTCCAATACGGCCTTGGGGAATCCATTTTTCAAATTTGTCGACGCCAAAACGTGCAATCTCTTCCCGATTCATTTCAGTCTCAATAGCACCCGGAGCGATGGAAACAACTCGGACGTTGCTTTCAGCCAACTCCAGTGAAAGACATTTGGAGAGCATCTTCAATCCAGCCTTTGCTGAGCAATAATGAGTCAAGCCTTTACGAGGTACACTGTCATGGATCGATGAAATATTAATAATGACACCTCCTCCACTCTTTTCCATCCGTTTCCCGGCTTCCTGTGCACAGAGAAATGGCCCTTTAAGATTGATATTCATGACACGCTCCCATTCTGCTTCTTGCATATCCAGGACATGAATTACACTTTCACTTCCTGCATTATTCACCAAAATATCAATCCCTCCCAACTGCTGATCCAGAACCTTAAACATTTCCTGAACCTCAGAGGCAACCGACACATCCGCTTTTACAGGATAAGCCTTTACCGAGTAGGCTACTTTTATTTCATCAACAACTTTTTCTGCTTTTTCCTTATTCCGGAAATAGTTCACCAAAACATCGGCACCACACGATGCCAGTTCCCGGCATATCTCGGCTCCAATTCCTTGGCTGCCTCCAGTAACCAATACTCTTTTGCCTGATAAATCAATTTTTTCCATACTTCATGCTCTTAGCTGGTTATTACATAATGCCATACTTGCGGAACGCCTCAACAGTACTCATGCCTTCCTGTAGTGCTTTCTTAACCACTTGCTCTCCACGAGCTTTTTCAATCGCGCCCGAAAAAGCCTCCTCAGCAACTTCCTGAGGGACAACGAGTACCCCATCCCGATCGCCATAAATAATATCGCCCGGCGTAACCTTTATTCCTTCCAACTCGATTGGTACGCGGTAGTCAACAACCTTTCCCCGAGGACCTTGATCTTGTGCATAACCGCCGTAAGAGAAGGTTGGAAAGTTCAGATCAAGAATTTCGTTGGTATCTCTCGAATAACCATGCAAAACAGCTCCTGCTGCTCCAAGTTTAATTGCACGAGTACTCATCAGTCCGCCCCAAAGTGCATACCTTGGCGAAGCACCGGTGCAGATATAAACTTCATTTGCTTGCAAGCTATCCAATGCTTCGAACATCAATCCAAAAGGCTTTTGCATCATTGGATTTTTAGTTTCCGAAACAATCTCCTCAAAAACATCGGCTTCAAGCACAGGCATTGCTCTTCCAATCACCACGAAGTCGTCTCGTAACGGTTTAATTCCTGGTGAAAGAAATTGATGTTTGAAGTTGAGCTTATCTAAAATATCGCCTACCAAAGCGACAAATAATTCCTTTTTCGCAATGCTAAATAATTCACTATCGTCTTTCCAAATTGCCATTTTCGTCTCTTTTTAAAATGTGTTTAACTTTCCAATGACCGAATTGCCGCACTTAGCATGTCCAAACCAACCGCCTGACAAACGCCCCTCTTATTCTGCTCCTTCATTTTTGCTAAATCCCATTGATACACTTCGTCCGCCAGTCCCCAGTTTTTTCGGAACTGCTCGATGTAAAGCTTATCATTCTCGCGGCTTGTAAATTCAGGTTGAAATTGATTGTTTGCCTGATCGCGGGTTTGCCATATGGCGTCAACCGTAGCCTTGATGTTTTTGGTAAAATCAATTTTCCCCAAATGGCCAATCTCTTGTCGGCTGACATATCGCATCATAATGCCACGCCCGGCAACATAATCATTGCCATGATTTGGTCCAAAGCTGGAAAGACAAGGAGCTTCACGAATAATTCCATCCTGTGCTCCGATCAAAGTCGTTTCAATTCCTTTACAAATTCGGTGAATGATGGTTTCTGCTTTCTTTTCAAAAGCCCGAACATCAAAACCTTCATCTATTTTGTTCTTCTGCAACCATGCTGCAAGTTCATCTTTCATGGCAATCATGTCGGCCAGAGCCATCACAAGCATGCCTTGGTCGCCTGTCCAAACCCAACCTTCAGCCCATGGCGGATGAATCTTTTCCTGATAATCTGAGCCCTCAAAAAAGGCCATCGGTCTTTCCTGCACCAAAGCACTTTCAGCAGTGATTGATTTCAAGTACTCATACTCATCCAATTCAAACCATGCTTCAAACCATTTCCACTGCCGATAAGCCATATCCAGATACTTCTCGTTATCTTCCAGTTTTTCTTCAAGCGATAACCGGTAAATTCGCGTAGACAGCAGAAACAGCAACACATTGGTCACCGTATTTTTTACCCCACGGCTTTCACCAGCTGCATCGCCATTGCGGCAACCATGTGGGACCGGTTTTGCATCCGAGGTATTATCATAGGCTGTTTGCTTTTTATATTCCCAGCAAAGGTCCGTTGACAGCTTCAGGTATTTGTTTGCCAAATCGGTTTCATTCAGCTTTAACAGATGCTTTCGGGCATTAAGAGCCATAAGTCCCCACCATCCAAAATCATCAGCCCAAAGTGTTCCCGGATCGAAGCGAGCAAAGAAATCCAGATTTTCTTCCAACATGCTTTTTACCACATGCTGCATCTCTTTCACTTTTGGCTCCCTAGGCCAGCGCTGCTGAGCAGCATCAACAAAAGTCAAACATGCATCAAAGGTATTTCCCCGTTTCCAAAAGTCATTGAAATTCCAAACCTCAGCAAAACGGTTAAAAGCTTCAAAAGACCGTTTTTTCAGCTGATCTTCGTAGCTGATTTTTGTTGTTTTATCGCATGAAACCCAAAGTCCACCACATGATAGCAGAGCTGCTCCTTTTCCTGTATTCATTAAAAATTTACGTCTATCCATTCTGTTCATTTTTTGTTTTCAACAAACTATTTGCATCCGCTGAATTTTCCAGCAGTTCCGAAATTCGACTTACTAACTCAAGCATCGCCCTGCCATTATGATACGGACACTTCCAGGGATCGATTTTCCAATCGTTTCGATAGAAAGGAGAAGGATCATCTTTCGGCTCAACCACGTAAGCTTCTCCAAGTCGACTCACTTTCGTAAACCACTCTCCGCGGTCATGATCAATTACAAACTGATCGATAAAACTCCAGGTCAGTTTCACTGTTTCCCAATAGCTTGAATCACCTGTTAATTGATATGAATTCATGAAACCAACCAAGGCTTCTGCCTGCAACCACCAGTGCTTATTGGTTCGGATATGACTTCCCCAGCGAGTTGACTCCAGAAATACGCCGCCATCTTTATCGACACCAACTCGCAAAACAGCATCGGCCATTTTTAGGATTAAAGGCTTGATGCAAGCGAGTATTTCCTTATCCCCCAAAATCTCAGCAGCTTCCCAGATCATCCAGGAACCTTCAATCTCTTGACCGAAAGAGCATATTTCCTTCGAGCTTTCGGTCTCTTCAAATTCCGTTGTAAAAAACACGCCCAAATGCCCATCAGGTCGAATAATCCGATGAATAAAAAGCTCCAGTAGTTCAGTTAAGCGTCTCTTCACCAGCTCACTTTTCCAAACCTTATACACCGCCGCATAAGCTTCTAAAAGATGTAAGTGTGTATTCAATGACTTTGGCTCGTTATTGTCTGCCATCCGATTTTCGGTTATTGGCTCCCAGCCCCTCGTAAATGACTCTAGGTAACCGGGATTTACCGGATCTTTAGTTTTCGCATCAAGCAAAAGGAAGAACGTTTGAATTTCGCTAAGCAATTCCTCACTTGGTGCAAACTCGTAGTACTTGCAGAGTGAATAGATTACAAAAGCCTGCGCATAGGTATGCTTTACATCGCTTTCGACCTGATTTGACGACGAAAGCTCCATGAAAAAGCCACCAAACTCGTTATCTGCAAAATCCTCACGAATCACTCGGTACGCACGATGAGCCAGCGACTCATAAGCTTTCTCTGGATACTGTTTCGCTGCCGCAGAGAAAGTCCACAAAATTCGTGAATTCAATACACTCGTTTTATTGGCTGACAAAACCGGCTTATTATCCAAATCAACAGCCCCGTAAAAACCATGGCCTTTTTTTTCAACGCCATAGGCCATCCAATAAGCCAGAATATCATCGTGCAACTCTTTCTCAAAAATTTCTAAGTAACTAATTAGTTCCAATCGATCTATCATCATTCCTTCGTTTAGTAATTTCAGAAAATAAGCCTACTTGAGCTTGATCGTCTTTATTTCGTACTTACCCAAGTCCAGTTTTACCGTACCTGAGCGATTACCCTTCAGTTTTGCCTTATTCTCCTCAATCAGATTGGTTTCATAAACGGTATCAAAAGCTTCCCAAAGTTTTAGTTTAGCTGTTGTTTGCTGACCATCAAGATTATAACACCGAACAACCATGCCATCCTCATTCTCAGCCTTTTTCATGGCTGTAACTACGATGTTATCCTGATCAATACTCAAAAAAGATCCTCTTTCGGGAAGTGGGGCATGTCGATATTTTTCGGGAGCTACAACGGCAAACAGTGCTTCGTTGCTTTCTTTTCCAAAGCGAAATCCATTTTCCCACCCGGGTTGATGAGATGTAATTGAGAATGAATAACGATGATCTCCTGTTTGATGGTAATCATTTCCCTCGCCATGACAACTTCTGCGCGAAGCCAGTAGAATTGGTTGAAGAATCGTTCCAGGCAAGTTTTTTCCTGTAGGGTCAACGTAATCCATTCCTACTACGCTGGAAGAAAGTGTAACGCCAAACCCTGTCCCTGATGCATTAATCCAGTTTTCAATACCACGGGGATGCAGCTCTTTACACGGTGTTTCATAGCCATTTCCTGCAATGCCAGTCATCTCATCTTTGCCCACTTCAACAACACCAAAAGGCACTTCGTAGGCCACTTTACCATCATCCAGTTTTAGCGGAAGAGCCATCCGGTATTCCCGGAACATGGTTCCATCCCAATTCTTCAGTTCAACATCAAAATCAACCTTTTTCACATTATTGTAAAAGGTTATCTGCAGCTCTGCCACCGCATTTCGGATGGGTTGTCGGTATCGAAATGAAGTATATACCGGTCCATCAGCAACAAGCTCCCAGGCTGTCGGATAATTTCCGGTTTTATCAAAACCATCCATGGAGACTTGCTGTACTTCAAAAAATTCACCAGCACCATTTCCTTCCGACTTGGTTGTAAACACCTCTCCAGCTTTAAAAAACTGATCGTCAACTAACTCCTTATTGAGCTGTTTATCCAATAAGCTGGACAAACCGCCATCTGCCAACTGAGCTTCAAAAAAGTCATTTTCAAAAGCGGGATTAAACGTCAATGCAGGTTGTTTTAGGGGCTCATCAGAAAATTGAGCATAATAGGTTTCATACCCGATAGAAGGCACGTTAGAAGCTACAAAACAAAGCTTTGCCGACTTTAAATAGCCATCTTTAAATTGAACAACCTGGCTGAGTTGCACCGGAATTTCCGCTCCACTTTTCGAGAACAACCGAACGGACCGAGCAGTTTCTGCATCGAATTGCATGCTTATTTGAACCGGGCTGGTTCGCTCCCAGCTAAGGCTGTTAAAAACCACAATTGGGACTCCTTTTTCTTGATCGGTTGCAACTTTTGATGCCAATGAATTTAAGGAGTTATCCAACAGATACTGAGCTTTGGCATGAGCATCGGCAAAGCGCGCCAGAAAAATATCATCGGTGCTTTGCCCGCCTTTTCCGCCCCAGCCATGATCCGGATATATTTTAGATTCCCAAGCTTGAGCGAATAAATCAACGGGATAGTTGGCGTAGGATTTCGATACTAAAACATCGGCCATTGCAAATTTTTCAGCAGCCGGAAGGAGCACGTCTGCTTTTCGACTATGATCCAGCGCCCAATGATGAGAAGGCCCATGAATATAAACCCAAACGTTGGGCCGTTCTCCCATAATCGAAGGGATTTCTTTTGTTCCCTGGCGCATCTGGTCGAAAAACTTATCGAGTGTCGAAAATTTAATCTTCGGAATGCTCACCTCCAGACGTTCCCCTTCTTCATTCTCAATGGTTGCCAGGTTGTTCCACAACTTCATAAATGGATCCAGGTTATGAACAGGTTTCGGATCCCAAATAAATTCGAAGTTTAGAACGGCCGGCATAACGGCCTTTTCTCCCGGAATGTAGTCGTACTCTGTTGTCCAGTACAAAGCTTGCTTACCCAACTCCTTAATCGCCTCGTCGTTTTCCTTTCCCAGGACATTGTAAAAATCGATGTAATGTCCGGGAGAGTATGACGTGACACTTGATCCGTCCGGGCTCTTCCAGTCGAACACACCTCTTCCATGCCGACTGATAAACATGTTTTCCACCCCTGCTTTAGCGAGCAATTGTGGCATTTGCAAGCTCCTTCCTGGAACGTCCGAGTTATAGTAGGATGTTGCATTGTAGCCTTCAAACTCATTTTTCAACCACAACTTACCCAGGTAGAACTGTCGGGCAAGTGATTCGGAAAAATACATTTCCTCATAAGGCTGATTGTGCGTTGCCCCAACGAGCATCCGCCCCTCTTTAAGTCGCTGAACTATTTCTTCTTTCTTATCCGGATGACGTGTAATGTACTCACGCATTATGGAAGCCTGCTCCACGTCCATCTCAAAGGCTGCTTCTTCACTTAAACGTTGAAGGAAAGGTGTGATCCACTGCGTATCGCGCATGACCACACATTTTTCAATTTCATCAATCCACCCCAGATCCTGATGAGTTGTCAACGAAAGAAGCACTTCCCCGCCAGCAAGAGCAGAATTTGAAACGTCTTTCAAAACCTTGAAGGTCTCATTCGTAACTTTTACAACCTGGTGTTCTTGGGCTTTCCCACTCATTCCAAACAGGGAAAATGCCACGACCAAAAGCTTAACTTTTATTAAAAACGAATTTCTAAACATAGCATTATTCTTATTTCATACTTTCCAGCGTCTTTCCTTTCATTTCCATCAAGTATTTTTTGAAAACGAAAAAGCTTAGAAAGGTCATAATTGAGTAAAAGATAAATACATAACCAACACCTTTCGATCCGGAGAACAAGCCAATAACAACCGGAAACAGGAAGGTGGTTAGTCCGTTAAAGAACCAATGAGAAAATGATCCGGCAGAAGCTCCTCGTGCCCGAATGTTGTTTGGGAAAATCTCAGAGAGAATCACCCAAATGACAGCCCCCTGCGATGAAGCAAAAAAGGCAATAAAACAGATTAACGAGACAAGTAACATCCAGGAACTAAAAGCATCAGAGAGGTAAGCGTAGGCAAACAAGCCTAAAAAGAAAGCCATGCCCAATGTTCCGGTGAGTAAAAGCTTTCGCCTTCCAATCTTATCAATAAGCCGCATCGCCAAAATTGTAAAGATGAGATTTACCAAACCAATAAGCACCGTCTGCCCGATTGCCGAATCTGTCGAGAAGCCTGCCGACCGAAAGATATCGGTTGCATAATACATGATGATGTTGATCCCCGTAAACTGGTTAAACATGCCAACGGCAATCCCAATAATCAACAGTTTTGAGTAGTCCTTTTTGAAGAGCACCGAAAACTTTTGAACAGCTTTTTTATCAATTGTCTTTTGAATCTCCTCGACCAATTTTTCGCTGTCTGCTTCTGGGTTTAAATGCTTAAAGACTTCAATTGCTTCTTCTCGTTTCCCTTCTTTTATTAGCCAACGAGGACTTCGATCGATGAAAAAGAGGAGCACGTAAAAAACGATCGCTGGCAATCCCATAGACAGCATCATGTAACGCCAGTTGTTTTCGCCGGTATTGATCAGCAAATAGTCCGTGAAGAATGCAAATAAAATTCCTACAACCACCGCCAACTGAAAAGAAACAGTTAACCGCCCCCGGTATTCGGCTGGGGAAATCTCGGAAATATACATGGGAGAAATAACGGAAGCACCACCAACTGCAATTCCTCCGATGAAACGAAAAATAATAAACGCCTGAATGTTTGCGGCAAAGCCTGTACCAATAGCGGAGATTAAAAACAATAAAGCCAATACACGAAGAAGCGTTCGCCGTCCAAAGCGGTCTGCTGGTCTTCCAACAGCCAAAGCTCCCACAATACACCCAACAAGAGCAGCACTTACTGTTGCTCCTTTCATGGCATCTGTCAGGCTAAAAAACTGGGTTATAAATGGAAGAGCTCCATTTATAACTGCCGTTTCAAATCCAAAAAGCAACCCTCCAAATGATGCGGTGAGCGTCGTAATAATCAGTTTCCGTGTCATCTTTTTTCCGTTTAGTTTTATTTTAGTTCCAGCTTGTAAGTTTCAATCGCACTTCCTTCCAACTTAACTTTAAATTCATTGGCTGTGTGAGGTACCAAGTTTGGTGCTTCTTCAATTAAGTTGGTCTGATAAACGGCTTCAGCATTCCAATTGGTAGTCACTGAAACCTCCTTATTTTGCCGCTCCACTTCAAGGATTCGAAGCACAACGTTATCGTCATTTTCAGCTTTTTTTAGTGCTGTAATTTTCGTCAAGGCATCAGAAGTTGTCACAAAGCCTTTTTCAATTGGGAGTGCTCCTTGCTGCTTGCCCTCCCGCTGCACAACATGAAAAGGGTGATTTTCTTCAACCCCAAAATGATAGCCGTTTTTCCAACCTGGTTCATGCGAGCTGAGTGAAAACTTAAACTCATGCGCTCCTGTTTGATGATACCAGTTCCCCAGCCCATGGCAACTTTTATGCGTTGATAGCAGCACGAAATTCAAGATGGTATAGTCCGCTTTTTCCCGCGTCGGATCAACCCAATCGGCAGTCACAACATTGGTTGATATGGTAACCCCAGCTTGCGAATCGCTTGCGGTCATAAAGTTTTGAATCTCCCTCGGACGTATTTCTGCCGGCTTCTGCCAATAAGTTCCTCCCCAAGCCCATCCTTTCGGACGCTGAGTCATTTCATCCTTCCCAACATGAATCATCCCCATAGGAACATCATAAGAAACTTGCGCATCTTCTTTCATATTCAGCGGGAAAGCAGCCCGAATCTGCCGATTATGTCTTCCATTCCAATCGGGAATGTCGTACTCAAAATCAATCTGTTTTTTCTGATGATAGACGGTTATCTTTTGAATAACTTTGAAATCTGCCATTTGGTAGGAAGCTTGAAAAACGGAGAAAATATCACCATTTACAACCTGCTCCCACTGCGCATTTTTCTGATGAAGCTCTTCAAAATCTGTCAGGTTTGGTTCAGTCACCTGGACAAATTCGCCAGCACCATGTCCGTCGTAGCCCATGTAAAGCAAGTCACCCGCAGCAAAACGAGTTGAATTGATCATTTCCTTCTCCAATTGCTTGTCATACAAGCTTGTTATTCCGCCATTTCCAAAAGTGATTTTGTAGAAATTATTTTCACAATAGTTGGATGCAACTTCAAAATTTCCAGCTTTTTGACTCTCCTTTTTTAACTGATAAGTTTTATAGCCAATCGATGGAACATTTTTAACCTGAAATACCAGTTCCTGATTTTCTACAATTTGAGCAGGTACTCTTTCTCCATCAGGAGCTACCAAAACCCAATTATCTCCTTTTAATCCGGAAATATCCACTTTGGCAGTCCCATTCCGGGGCCACGACAAATCATTGTAAACAATTACGTTATACTTATTGGGCAAGCTCACTTTGTCCGATATATTTTCCAATGCCATCCGAAGAATCTTTTGACCTATTTCATTGCCTTGCTCCAACGAAGCCTGAAAAATGCTGTCGGTAATTGCTCCGTTTTTACCTCCCCATCCGTGATCCGGATAAATTGATTTATACCAGGCTTCAAACAATTCTTTCTGAGGATATTCCTCAAAGCTATTCTCTAATAAACTATTAATTGTGCTAAACGTTTCTGCAGCTGGCACATTTACCGCAGCTTGTTTCTTTGCTTTAATAGCCTCGTAATGTGCTGCACCATGAATATACACCCAAAGGTTTGGGCGTTCTCCAGAGATCGAATCAAAACGAGCTTCGGGTGTGTTGATCTCATTCAGAAACTCATCGGCCGTTGAATGTTGTATTTGTGGAATACCCGCTTTTGACTTGCTGGCAATCTCGTTCCATTCTCGAATGACCTCCTCATAATACTTGGGACCACCGGCATCAGTACTAATAACCAGAGCATAATGAGGTGGCAAATGATGCTCCTGATAATAGTCGTTCCAGTTCTTTAATACCTGATTTAACTTCTGAAGTGCAGTAATCGCATCTTCTTCCAAATATTTATAAATAAGCAAAGACCATCCATAATTTCCCGGGCTGTAGGTCAAAATTTTTGATCCATCCGGACTGTGCCAGTTGTAAAAACCCTCTTTCATTCTGGAAACGAATAAATAATCAATGCCTGCTTTGCTTAGTATTTGTGGTACCTGAAGCGATCGGCCAGGAACATCAATGTTGTAAGCTACTTTAGCATCCATCCCCGGCAAATTGTCCTTGATCCACTTGCGCCCGAGGTAAGTTTGTCTGACCAACTGCTCGTCGGACTCCAGTCCCTCGTAAGGTTGCGTAAAGGTTGCACCCCACTCAAAATTACCCGATTGATAAGACTTGATAATTCGTTGCCGTTCATTGGGCGCATCTTCAATCGCTTCCATCAAATTAAGGCTCTGCTCCATCTCAAATTTAAACTCGGGATGTTCATCAATCAAGTCAAGAGCAGGAAGCACAATATCATGAACGCGCTCATGCCGGCACGAGTCTGGCGTATTCATCCAGGCAATATCCTGGTGGGAAGAACAAATAACATGAATCCGTCCATTTTTGAAATACCCCCAATCATCGGAAACTAAGGGAGTAAATAGTTGTTGATGACTCATTTTCTGCGATGCAGATGTGAACTGGATTTTTTCCGGCTGCCCAATTACCGGCAACCAAAGCCAGGTTGTATCATGCTGCTGTGTGAAACCAGTACGATAACCACGATCAAAAATCAACTGGTCATATCCTTTGACTGATGCTGATTCAACGCTGGCTTTAGCCAGCAGAACACCATCTACATACTTGGTTTGATAAGGTTTATGATAGTTAAATACCACAGTCTTATTTTGGGCAATTAATGGACTGGCATTAACAGCAACCAGCAACACCATAAATGTCTTTAAAAAGATTGTTTTCATTTTTTATACGTTTTGAATCAAAATATCAGAACCATACAATACGTCTTACCTCATTCTCCCACGTTCTCCAACCTCAGATCTTGACGTTTTTCTTTCTTCACCTCCATTGCTAAACCGATTTAGCAATTAGTCAAAAAAATACTATCCGCCACAGGATTTCCGAACGACAAAATCAGTTTTAAGAACAAGCTGTTTCGTTGTTTCATTTTTTCTCATCGTATCCAACAAGATATTAACAGCTCGATCTCCAATTTCATCAACAGGCTGAATGACACAGGTCATAGGTGGTTCAATTAAGTCGAACGCATTCATCTGATCGTAGCTCACAACTGCAACATCAGCAGGTACCGACAAGCCTCTCTTTTTTAGACTACGCAGTCCTGCTGCAGTTAAATAGTGTGTTGCAAACACAATCCCATCAACTTTCGGCTCTGCCTCAACCAAATGAGCAATTGCCTGGTTCATTTCCACTTCATAGGACTCCGGACTAACTTCCTGAACAAATGATGACTCCACAGGAAGTCCATGTTTTTTCATTGCTTGTAAATATCCCTCTGTTCGCTGATGGATAGCTTCCAAATCTGATTGTAAAGAAACATAGCCAATTCGCGTTCTTCCCTGTTTGACGAGCTGATCGACAGCGCTAACAACTCCGCCAGCATTGTCCACAATAACAAAATTGGTCTCAATCTCAGGATAATGCCTATCAATCAATACAAAAGGAAAATTCATCTTCTTCAATCGTTTAATCTCTTCTTGATTTTTCTGAGTTGAAGCGATGATCAATCCATCGATTTGCCGATCCAACATCGTTTGAATAAGCTCTTTTTCCCGATCCGGATTTTCTCCTGAGCTACTGTAAACAACCGTGTACCCCGATAACCTGGCCTTTTGCTCTATCCGGCTTGCAATACGGGCGTAAAAGTTGTCCGAGATATTCGGAATAATCAAACCAACCATTTCACTTTTCCCCCGGCTAAGTCCCCGGGCAAACTGATTTGGACGGTAATTGTGCAACTTTGCATAGTTCTTTATCTTCTCCTGAGTTTCCTTACGAATCCTTTTTTCATCTCCCCGCCCATTCAACACGAGTGAAACAGTTGCCTTGGACAATTTTAATTCTTCAGCTATATCTTGTATTGAAATCTTTCTCATTTTACAGATTTGCCAAATCGGTTTGGCTTTTTTAGTTTTAAAAATGGCACGAAGCCATTTCTCTTATTCATCTCAACAAAGAAAGTTAAAATTTATACTGAAAAATGCATCCGTTTAATGTTGTAAAACACTGTTTTCTCCATGTGAAAATGATCCTCTCCTCAGCCCGTTGTTACACAAAAAAGGGAATGAGGCCGCCGGTATCCTCAAAAGCTATTCTTGCGACCTCACTCGTATCTAAAAACTTATGCCGCTTTGATTTAGTATCCAGGATTCTGTTCCAAGTTACTGTTTGCAAGCATCTCTGTTGCCGGAATTGGAAACAGCAAATTAGTTTCAGAAGGGCTTATATTTCCAATATTCTTATAATCGAATATTGACCCATTTCTCGATTTTCGCGTTCGGAGCATATCTGGCCAGCTCGTACCTTCGAAACATAGTTCTAATGAACGTTCCTTTCTTACAGCCTCCCGGAATTCATCCTTTGAGAGCCCGGCTAAATCACCCGAGTCATCACCAAAAGCTCTTTCCCGAACTCTGTTTAGTGCCTGAAATGCTTCAGGGGTTGGTCCGTTCTGTTCATTCTCAGCCTCCGCAAAAATCAATAAAACTTCAGCAAATCGAAGCCTGACGATATCCTGATCTGAGCCATCAGAATAGATTGGCGTGTAATATTTTGCCACATGTGGAAAAGGAAGTTCCACCGTTAGCGACGGATCACTGTATGAAGTTACCTCATCCATAAAGAACAAGCCCTTCCGCGGATCTTCATCAGGATACCAGTTATAAAACTCCAAATTAGGATAGAATGCACCGAAATAAGTAGCCCCCGGTTCTGGAGCCAACTCAACATGCATACGAGGAGCCCAATATGAAGCAAATGCGGGCCAATTCAAGCCTCTCTTTCTGTTCACAACAAATATCTGTTCCTGAGCCATCTGCTCCGGATTCCAGTTGTCAAGAACATTGGCGGCCAACTCATAGGGGCCATTATCGATAACCTCTTTGGCTTTACTTGCTGCTAAAGACAACTTTGACGCATCTTGTAATGGGTAGCCAGCCATGGTTAAATAGATTTTTGCCAGATAAGCCTTTGCGGCATATTTCGTGGCCCGTCCATATTCTGTCTCCTCCCATGACACGGGAAGATTCTCCTCAGCAATCGTCAGGTCGGCAAGCGCCTGATTATAAATATCGACGGCAGAGCTTCGAGAAGGATAGAGCTCTTCGGCTCCTTCCAAAATTTTGGGAACACCTCCCCAACCTACTGCTAACTCGAAATAAGCGAGTCCTCTCATAAAATGAGCTTCGCCAAGCGCTGTTTTCTTCACGCCTTCAGAAATATTTTCATTCTCCTGAATGTTTTCAATAACCGTGTTACTCCGGTTAATAATCACATAAGAAAACTTCCACCAATGCTCAAAGTTCTTTATTTCAGTATCAAACTCATAGCGGTCAAGTTGATCCTGAGCGACAACTCCAACCCCAGAATTTGAATACGTTTGATCTCCGGGAAGTTCCCACAAGGCCCATATCAACTCTGCATACGCAGGCTGAGCGTACAAATCACTTAATGGTTGATAAAGGGCATACACCGCCGCTGTTGCTTCTTCATCGTTTTGATAAAAATTTGATGAACTTAAAAACGTTAAAGGCTCTTCTTCCAACCATTCACTGCATGAGCTAAAAAACAACAGGCTTAAAAACAGTAGGGATATCTTGTACTTTTTCATGATTGCTCGATTTAAAAATTAATGTTTAAGCCAACAAGAAATGACTTGGAATTTGGATAACTACTAAACTCAATCCCTTGACTTGCATGACCTCCCATTGTACTCACCTCAGGATCATATCCTTCATAGTTTGTAATTGTAAACCAATCGATTAAACTAACAGTTAGTTTTGCATCGGAAATTCGAAGCTTCTGCGTAATACTTTTAGGAAGATTGTAGCCTAAGGCGATGTTCTTAAATCGGAGGTATGAGCCATCTTCAATATGCCGATCGGATATATTAAGCTGGCTGCTTATGCGTACCATGGCCACCTCATTATTCCCGGTTCCTTCACCATGCCACCTGTCTAAAAGCGACTTATAGCTGTTGGTTAAAGTTTGCCGATCTTCCAATACAATTGGATTCAAATTAGCCACCTGCATTCCTTGCACACCACTTACCTGAACCGTCAAACTCCAAGGTCCATAGACAAAGTCATTGGTTAAGCCATAAATAAAATCAGGATTATTATCACCTAAAATACTTCGATCCTTGGAATCAATAACTTGGTCGTTATTTAAATCTTTATACTTGATATCACCAGGAACTGTTGTTCCCGGATTTTTCAAATGCGCTTGAATTTCTTCTTCGTTCTGATAGATCCCTTCCCGGGTTAATCCCCAGAATGAGCCCAATGATTCTCCTTCGCGAATGATGGTTACCGGATTAACAAACCAAATCGGGAAAATATCCTGTCCGTTGTTGGCCAACTCAATAACTTCATTCTTATTGAAAGAGACATTCAGATTGGTGTACCATTTAAATTTCTTATCAATATTGACCGAGTTCATGGTAAATTCAACCCCTTTATTCATTACACTTCCAATGTTTTTTAGCATGGTTGAAAAACCTGTTGTGGCAGGAATAGGTGCTTGCAGGAGCAAGTCATTGGTATTTTTCTTATAAAAATCAACGACAAAATCGAGGCGATTCTTAAAGAACCCAAAATCCAACCCAACGTTGTACTGCTCGGTTCTCTCCCACTTCAAGTCTGCATTTGCGATCTGAACATTAGCAATTCCAGTAGCTCGGCGATTTCCCAACACGCCATTGATGGTTCCCAAGCGTTCAAGAGAACGATAGCTTCCGATCTCCTGGTTACCCGTAATCCCATATCCTAAACGTAATTTAAGATTTGAAAAAATGTCAGACTCTTGGATGAAATCCTCTTCAGAAAGTCTCCAACCTAAGGCCAGCGACGGAAACATCGCATATTTATTATTCTCGCCAAACTTGGAAGAACCATCGGACCGAAGAGTTCCAGTTACCAGATACTTATTTTTAAAGCTGTAATTTAAGCGTCCAAAATAAGAATTCAGCTTTGATTCTTCTTTACCCGAACTTGTTGCCGCGAGATCCTCTCCTGCCTGCAACTGATTAGTTAAAAAGGCATCGGTTGGAAAGTCTCGAACTGTAACATCAAAATATTCATAGGTATATTTCGACCAAGTAACCCCGATTAAAGCATCGAAACTATGATCGTCAATTGTTTTTTGATAGGTCAAGTAGTTTTCATTTTGCCAACTTTCAATTTTGTAGCTTGAAACATAGGCCGAACTACTCGTATGGGCCTGGCTGATCAACTTTTTATCGGTAAACTTACTTTGCTTCGCTGTTTCTATTTCACGGCCATAGGTTGTTTTAAAGGTAAAGCCCTTACCCAAATCAAGCGTGAAAAACAGATTTCCAAGAAATTTATCAGTTTCTTTGGTATTATGAATTCCATAAATTAATGCTGTAGGACTCGCGTAACCTTCATTCGTTCCAATTGTCCAATCACTATTTTCGTCATAAACAGGAATGTCCGGGAAGGTTTCCAACATTGCGCGAGGGACAGAGTTACCACCATGGTCTGTTTCTACCAACCCATTGTCAATTGCATTATAATTCAGGTTTATGCCGAACTTAACCCAGCTACTTAGCTGAGATTCCAAACTCAACCTTGTGCTAATTTGTTGCCAATCCGATGTTTTTACAATTCCTTCTTCATCCCGATAGCCGATAGAAGCGGAATAGAGCAGGTTCTCTGTTCCTCCACTTACATCTAAATTGTGGTTATGGCTAAATGCTGCCCGAGTTGCCTCTTCCTGCCAATCAATATTATTTTGGGGATTAGCAACCTCATCTGCCGTGTAAGGCAAAGCTCTGTTTCCTCCGTCCAACATGTTTTGGTTTTCATAAGCTTCATTCATCATCATTCGAAACTCATGGGCATCCAGCATTTCAATTTTCTTCGACAAGTATGAAATCTTCGAAGAGCTGTTAAAGGAAACCTGCATCTTACCCGCTTCCCCCTTTTTAGTACTAATTAACACGACACCATTAGCTCCCCGAGAACCATAGATAGCGGTTGCTGACGCATCTTTCAAAATCTCCATTGATATAATATCGTTGGGATTGATGTATTTTAACCCGCCGGATAATGGAAAACCATCCACCACATACAAAGGCTCGTTGTTTGCGTTGATCGAGTTTGTTCCCCGAATTTTTATGGAAACATTTCCTCCCGGTTGATGCGAATTATTCATCACCTGAACACCCGCAGCACGTCCTTGGATAGCCAAGGCGGGGTCGACAACAGGAATACTTTTCAACTCCTCCTCTGAAATGGATACCAAAGATCCGGTGATATCTGATTTTTTTTGGATCCCATAACCAATCGCAACCACTTCATCCAGCCCAATGGCATCTTCTTCCATTTGGACATCAATCTTTGATTTCCCTGCGACTTGAATTTCAAGCGTTTTCATCCCCACAAAAGAAAAAACCAAAATAGCGTCGTTCGGAACAGCCTGAAGATAGAAGTTACCACTGGCTTCAGTTATTGTTCCCTGTGTTGTTCCTTTTAGAACAACAGTGACGCCGGGAAGAGGCTCCCCATTGGCATCAACAACTCTTCCTGAAATAGCAAGTTGTTGTGAAGCTATCTCCTGATTGCCTATAGTTCCAGGTGACTTTAAAACAATAAAGTTATTCGCCATAATTTTGTACTCAATGTTTTTTTGGCGAAACAACTTATTCAACACTTCATCGATCGTACTGTTGCTAAAATCAACATTTGCCCGATCATCCAATCGCAAATCCTTTTCCTCATAAAAAAAACGATAATCGCTTTCTTGTTCAATCTGAGTCAGAATTTCCCGAATGGAAATATTAGCTTCATTTAAACTGAAGCGTTTCGTCTGAGAATACACTGAAGCATTACTTTGTAACACTCCCAGCAACATAAAAACGAGGAATATTCGCATAATTAAAAATCCCTTTCTAAGCCATCGCGCAAGCTCACGATTGCCCTCATTGTGTTTTTTTTTCATAAATTTGTAATCCATTTAGTTAGTAAATAGTGCCATTACGACTGCGAATCTTTTGGCACGTTTATTAAATCTTATTTAGACCGGGAAACACTGCGAATGTTTTCCGGTTTTACTTTGAGTATAAGGTTACCACATTGCCTTTTCGTTTATAGTTTAATGATGAGGTAAATTCCAATGCTTCAAGCACAATATCCAAATCTTCATCGTTTATCGATCCCGTATAATGGTGGTGCTTCACTTCATTATCTCCAAAAAGGATCTGGATGTTATATCGCCGTTCCAATTTTCGAGACAAAGCTTCAATGGTTTCATTTCTGACTGTCAGCAAGCCTTTAGTCCAGTCCAGTAGATAGTCTGACTTCAAATTCATTTTCTGAATTTCGCCTGATTCTTTATTGTAGCTAATCGCCTGATCTGGCTTTAGAATCAACTCTTCTCCATTGGGCATATTAACTTTAACTTTTCCGGTTTCCAGATAAGTGGTAATGTGCTTATCATCCGGATAGCAGCTAATGTCAAAGCTTGTTCCCAACACTTGAACCTCAAGCTGAGCTGTTTTTACAACAAACGGTTTTGAAGCATCGTGTGAAACCTGAAAAAAAGCTTCTCCTTCCAGCTCCACCGATCGCCTTTTTGACTGAAAAGCAGTTTTGAATCGGAGCTTCGATTCCGCGTTCAGTTTAACCAAAGAACCATCAGGTAAAATGATTTGAGAGCGTTCGCCCCGAGGAGCAAGCACCTCGGTATATCCCATGTTTGCATCGAATGTAGAAGTAGAAAGGAAGTAACCCAAGAAGGCTGAAAGCCCAACCAGAAGTATCGCAACTGCGGCATACTGCAACCATTGGCGACGAAGAGCTCTGGCTCGTTTTTGCTTATTCAACCACCGGACTTGCTGAAGAACACGATTAATCCCGCGTTCTTTCTTTTTCAGATCGATCTCTTGATCTAAACCTGCCAACACCCAACTATTGCGAATCCGGGCAAGCTGTTGCTGATTGCTTTCAGCCTGAGCGATCCACTCATGAACTTCCCGAAGTTCATCCTCAGTTGCTTGTTCGGTAATGTATTTGAATAATAAATCGTCGGTCATTTTTCTCAGGTATCTATTGGTAAAACGTAAATTCACAAAAATACCCTGAGTCAATTTTTGATTTTTTTTTCCAAAGTCTATTTTTCCAACATTTCTTTGTCGAGAATTTCGTATTTAAAGAAGTATGAGAATCAAATGCCTGACAAGATTTTCCGGGTATTCAGCCTAACTTTTCTCACCAAGATCAAAATCAAATTAAAAGAATCAGGAAACTTTCGTTCCAGTGTATTTTTAATCGTTTTTAATGCTTTGGTTATATGTGTTTCCACTGTTTTTGGTGAAATATTTAGCTTCTCTCCAATTTCCCGGTTTTTCAATCCTTTTTCCCGACTCAAATAAAAGACCTTTTGACACTGTGTGGGTAAAGCTCGAATGGTTTTATCGATCTCCTCTTGAAACTCCCGTTCAAAGATATGATCAAGAATTGAGTCAGATAAGGCATAGTAGCTATTCGTCAGGTAATTGTACTCGGCCTTTTTATCCGTATGAAATTGAATTAAAAGTCGTTCTCTTCGAATAGCATCAATGCAGCGGTTTCGTGTTAAGGTAAACAGGTAAGCATTTAATGAAGTTGTATCAGCCAGCTTTTCGCGGTTATCCCAAAGCTGAAGAAAGACATCTTGAATTACTTCTTCCACTCCTCCTTCATTTTTCAGGTACCCGATGGCAAAATTGTACAATTTGGAATACCATCTTTCCATTATCAGCTTCAAAGCCTTTTCGTCGCCAAACTTTAAAGCCCAAACATATTCCTGACCACTTTTCAAGTTCGGTTTTCTTACTCGTTGGATAGCCAAATCGGTTTGGCTTTTTTAGTTTAAAAAATGGCACAAAGCCATTTCTCTTATTCATCTCAACAAAGAAAGTTAAAAATTATACCGAAAAATGCATCCGTTTAATGTTGTAAAACACTGTTTTTGCCAAGTGAAAATACAATTAATTTCTTTCTCTATTCTAGCTATAGCAACTAATTTTCAGACTTATGAAGAGGAATATCAAGACTAGTTAGTACCTCTTTTTCCGAATCGTTGTCTTCGGCCAATAGGTATAACTTGTCATTGGCATTCAACACGGTTGCTCCATGCGGTGTAATGTAGCTATCCTCCCTTTTGATAATTGCTATTAAGGACGTTTTGGGAAGCCCGATTTGGACAATTTGCTTTCCAACAACCGAGCTTGTTGCTGGGATTACCACCTCTTTCAACTTGGATTTGATGCTATCGTTTAGTTCCAAATCGGTTTGCGTTCTCGGCTTTAAGTTTTCGGGCAAAGTTAGCCCCAACCATTTGGCAACAACCGAAAGAGTTGTTCCCTGAATTAAAACCGAAGTAATGGAAATAAAGAAAACGATATTGAAAATAGCATGCGCTTTTTCGGCTCCATAAATCAGTGGATAGGTAGCCAACACAATTGGAACGGCTCCTCTAAGCCCAACCCAGGAGATAAACCAACGACTTCGCTTTTGGATCTTGAATGGAATCAAACTAATAAAAACACTAAGTGGCCGAGCTACAAAAATTAAGACCATGGAGATTACCAAACCAATTCCTGCAAAAGGGATTATTTGTTTTGGAAAAACCAGTAATCCGAGCGTAAGGAACAGAATAATCTGCATCAGCCAAGCAAAGCTGTCAAACGATTTTAGAATTGACTTTTTATGTATTAATTCCTGATTTCCAAGAAATACAGCTGAGATGTATACAGCCAGAAAGCCGTTCCCTCCAATAAAATTGGTCGCCGAAAAACTAAAAAACATGATTGCAATAACTAAAACGATGTACAAGCCCTCGTAAACCAGCTCTATCCGGTTAATCACAATACTTCCCAACTTACCGATTACCAAACCCAAAATACCACCTATCAAAAGTTGCTGCAAAAGCATCGGGAAAATGGAGAGCAAATTAGCCTGCTGATTAACCACAATGCCTGTAAAAACTATGGTTAAAATATAGGCCATGGGATCGTTACTACCACTTTCCAATTCCAAAGTTGGTCGTAGGTTTCCTTTTAAGGCTAAGTTTTTAGACCGGAGTATGGAAAACACAGCTGCCGAATCGGTTGATGAAACGATGGAGCCAAGTAGCAGACCTTCATAAATCGAGAAATCGGTAACAGCCCAAACAAATACCCCCAAAAAACCAGCAGTAAGCATCACCCCCAAGGTGGAGAGCGTAATTCCCTGACCTAAGACTGGTTTGACGGATCGCCAATCGGTATCAAGTCCCCCGGAAAACAAAATGAAGTTAAGCGCTACAATTCCTATGAATTGAGCTGTTTTCGGATTATCGAAATAAATTCCTCCAATCCCGTCCGAGCCAGCCAGCATACCAATTGAAATAAAAAGAAGCAGTACAGGCACTCCAAAACGGTAGGAAGTTTTTCCAGCAATTAGCGAAAGGAATAAAAGAATGGAACCAACCAATAAGATATTTTCTGTTGTAAGAGTCATTTTATAATCTTGCTATTTATAACTAAAATCAAAAAACGGTCGTTTAGTTCACCTCATGCGATAGATTTATCTGTACGGGTTCACATGCGACAAAGCAACCTATTTTCTATCCTATAAAATAGCCAGCAAAAGGAGAAAAAAGAATAGAATCAATTAATTATTGTTAAAAAATAGCTAAAAAATATCCAGCAACAATTACAAAAAACAGTTTGGCAATTCCCTCCAAACAAAATGCCAAAACTTACAAAAACAGATGCAAAAAGTAGGATGACGTTAGACTTAAAAAGGAATGAAAACGGTGAAAATTGAACCTTTATCTTTTTCGGACTTAAGCGTTATTTTCCCGCCTAACAATTCGGCAAACCCTTTTGAAATAGAGAGTCCAAGCCCCGTTCCTTCAAATATCCGGGTAATTGTAGTTGACTCCTGCATAAAATTCTCAAAAATTCGTTTTTGCCATTTTTCCTCAATTCCAACACCTGTATCTTTCACTTCAATTACCAGATTTTCTCCATCTTTACCAACAATGATATCAATCGTTCCTTGCGAGGTAAACTTGACGGCATTGTCAACCACATGACGAATAATTTTCCGTAGTAATTCCGGATCAGTGTGAATTCCCAATTCATCCGTTAAAAACGTCGTGTTCAATTCCACATTTTTGGCACTACAGTTAGCCTGAAAATCTTCGACGATATCTTGAACCAATCGATTGAGATCGACTTCTCGTTTCCGGACTTTCTGATTTCCGGAGGTTAACATGGAGATATCCATAATATTTGTCATCGTATTCATTAACCGATAGCTGCTTTCCTTTAACATTGGAGCATAAAAGGTTTTCTCCTCCAAGGTCAAGTCAGAATCAACCAGGATCTGCCCATAGCCCAGAATTCCATTCAGCGGCGTCCGAAGTTCATGAGAAATATTATTGATAAAATTAGTTTTCAGCTGGTCACTCGCCTCTACGCGTTCCTTGGCTTTAATTAACTCCCGATTCCGTTCTTCCAGTTCTTTCGTTCTTTCCTGTACTTTCTTTTCCAGAAGTTTGTTCTGATCAACCAATTGCTTATGCAAAAAACTTGTATACAACAAGTTTTGAATACGAAGAGCAACTTCGGTTAAATCGAACGGTTTCGTTAGAAAATCACTGGCTCCTTCGGACAATGCTCTCTCTTTCGTTTCCTTTGTTGCGTCAGCAGTTAATATCAATATTGGGAAATAGGTATCATCCGGAATAATCCTTCGTAATTGCTCCATCACTTCGAAGCCCGACAAATAAGGCATACTTAAATCTAAAAGAATCAAGTCAGGTTCATAGGTTGCAAATAAGCGAAACACTTCGCGTGGATCTGCTGTAGCTTTAAAATCCTGATATCCTTTCATTCTCAGCAAATCTTCTAATACATCAATATTAGGCTGCTGATCCTCAACGATTAATATTTTCGCTTTTTTGAGCACTTCTTCAGTCATGAGTTTCTTTCCTTTGTTTTTCAAATTACTTAGCTTCCTTTGCCTTCTTCTTCAGCTTCAAGAAAACGATCCAAAACACGAAGAAATGCTGAAATATCCAAGGGTTTTGTTAGATAATCTTTTGCGCCAAGCTGCAACATTTTTATAATCTGTTTTGGCATGGCATCAGCACTGATTACCACCACTGGAACACCTGCTAACTTCTCATTTGCTCCAAACTGCCTGAGCAGCTCACCTCCCGACAAGCCCGACAAATGATTAACCATAAAGATAATATCTGGCTTATGCATTAAAGCTATATTAAGAGCTTCAGCACCATTTCCACAGGACACCAATTCAATATTGGGTCTCTGATTTTCGAGTAATTCTCTAACCAACTCCACATTTGATGAATCATCTTCGACATAAAGAGCTTTACCTCGAATAGTTGAATTTTCGGCAATAGTTGTTGCTTCTTCACGTTGTTCCTTTATACATTTCCCTTTGTTATTGCCCAATGGAAACTCAACCCAGAAAGTACTCCCCTCTCCTTTTTTACTGGTTAACCCGACACGTCCAGCCATGGCTTCTGTCAGCTTTTTAACAACGGCTAAGCCTAGACCTGTTCCTTCGGTACGTGTTTTCTCTGCTCCAATTCGCTCAAAAGGAGTAAACAGTTTTTCAATATCTTCTTCGGAAATCCCAAGACCGGTGTCACGAACAAAAATCCGTATCATCTTTTTAGGTCCTTTGCCTATTCTTTGAGTTTCAATGGTTGCTGAACCTTCTGATTTGTTATACTTTATGGCATTATTGACTAAGTTCAACATAATCTGCTTAAACCTTTGACGATCAACCATCACACACATTCGACTGCTTTCAGAAACAACAAACCTCAGATTTAAACTATTCCTCTCAACCTGAGGTTGTACCAAATCGATTATCTCATAGATCGCATTTTCTAATGATACAGGTTCAATTGACAACTCAAGGCGCCCTGCCTCAATCCGACTAATATCCAGCACTTCGTTAATCAAATTCAAAAGATGCTTTCCACTCTGCATTATATGCTTCACTCCTCTCTTTTGAGGCTCTTTTAATTCGCCCATTTCAAGCAACTGCCCAAAACCTAAAATTGAATTCATTGGGGTTCTCAGCTCATGACTCATTCGTGATAAAAACTCACTTTTTGCCCGGTTTGCTTCCTCTGCTTCAATGCGTGCTTTACTGGCTTCTTCTTCTGCTCGTTTGCGTTCGGTAATATCAATAGTAACAGAAAGCATACATTTTCGATCTCCAATAAAAATCGTATCTGCCGACAACAAGCCAATCCTGATTACACCACTTTTAGTTCTCCAATTCACCTCATATTTTCGAATTGACTTTTCCTTTTCAACCTTATCCAATATTCGAGCCTCGAATCCAGGATCAGGGAATAAACCCAATTCGGTTCCTTTCTTACCAATTAACTCCTCTCGAGAAAACTCAACGGCTTCCAAAAAAGCATTGTTTACATCCAAATAACGCCCATTCTCGATATCTGAAATTGCCATTAAGCCTGAATTACTGTGAAAAGCTGTAGAGAACTTCTCTTCAGACAATCTTAGCTTTGAAATATCTTTACTTGCTCCAAATACCACTGATTGTCCATCCCAAAACCCTCTTTTTAACTTCGTTTCAACCGGAATTTTATTTCCTCCTTTGGTAACCATCGGAATCGTGCAATAATCCGTTTGCCCTTCCAACAAGCTATCAAAGATATTCTCGACTTGCTGTTCTTGCTCCTCCAAAAGCAAGCTTTTTATTGGTCGGTTTTGGAGCTCTTCTTTCAAATAACCGAGTCGGTTGCACATAGAAAGATTCATGTCGATAATTTTCCACTCATCATTCAGAATGTATAGAAAATCATCAACGGTATTATAAAAGGTCTCATGATTTTGCCTTGTTTGTTCCAACAAAAACTCGGTTTGCTTTCGATACACTAAATTCGAGAGCATTGTTCCCCAGATATTTAAAATTTTGATTTCTATCTCTAGAAACTCTCGCTGATGTTTTACCAAATCAAGTCCAACAAATCCGATTAACCGTTCTTCTTCATACATTGGGAGCACAACCAAAGACTGAATTCCCTGCGGCTCTAAAATTGCTTTCTCAGCATGCCAGCTTTCTGGTAAATTTGCCACTGACGGTATGATAATAGCATTCCCACTTTTCAACTGCTTCATCCACATTGGAAAGATATCCACCGGAATATCTTTCAGGTTGCTAATCTCTGGGAGAACCCCATGATTGCACCATTCGTAGGTGTTGCTCATTAAAGCCTGTGTATTATCAATCTCGAAAATATAAGCTCGATCAGCTGTTAGAAACTGTCCTATTCGCTCAAGAGCAACATTCAAAGCTCCATCTATCTCATTAAATGATATTCCTGTAAAATTGGCGGACAAATCCAGTACTTCCCGTTCAAAGTTTTCAGCTCGCTTTCTTACTGTAATATCCTGCAATGTTCCATAAGTCCCTATAATTTGGTTATCCTCATCGAGTCCTAAACGAGCAAACACTTCAACCCAAATGTATGAGCCATCTTTGGTTAAATAGCGGACTTCGTGCTTACAATGAGCCTTTTCCTGTTGGATTAGTGGCTCAAATAATTCCCAGTTTCGCTGGCGATCATCAGGATAGACATAGTTCATAAAACGTTCCCCAATAGATTCATCGACCGTAAACCCAGTAATTTCTTCCCATGCCTGATTTAAGAACAACCAGTTACCTTCTAAATCTGTTTTAAAAATAATCTCTTTCACATTCTCTACCACATTGCGGTAGTTCTGCTGACTTAGCGTTAATTCATGCTCTGTCTTCTTACGCTTCTCGATTTCTTCTTTTAAAACACGATTTGATTTTTCTAATTCTTTTGTTCGTTGTTTTATCTTTTCTTCCAGATTTTGATTGAGGTTGAATATTTCCAGATCTGCTTTTTTACGATCTGTCACGTCTTGTTTAACCGCCAAATAATTCATCACCTGACCATCGTCGTCAGTGATTGGTGTAATGATTACATCTTCCCAATATTTCTCTCCATTCTTCTTCCTGTTCTTCCATTCGCCATGCCAACTTGTACCAGCCTTGATTGTCTTCCACATCTCGTTATACACAGCACGAGGAGTCTCTCCAGATTGTAAAATACGTACATTCTTGCCTATTATTTCGGCTAAAGAGTAACCTGTAATTCTCTCAAAAACAGGATTGACATACTCGACATTGGCTTTCAAGTCAGTGATTACGGTAATCACAGGACTTTGCTTTACGGCCAGCGAGAGTCGTTTAAGCAGAACCTCCTGCTCGCGTTCACTTGTTATGTTGCGAGCAAGCACAAGAACGCTATGGTTATCTACCGGAGAAATTCTTGCTTCAAAAAATAATTCGCTACCATTAATCGGGATTGAATAATTGTAGTTAATTAACTCCTTTCGTCGTAAACATTCCCGAAACTTATCCAAGTGAAAGCGGGCAGCCTCCGCTGGAAAAGCATCT
Organism: Sunxiuqinia elliptica; assembly: GCF_900113005.1. Taxonomy (GTDB): domain Bacteria; phylum Bacteroidota; class Bacteroidia; order Bacteroidales; family Prolixibacteraceae; genus Sunxiuqinia; species Sunxiuqinia elliptica. The sequence continues at coordinate 789,751 of NZ_FONW01000002.1, read as the reverse complement.
GCGATGTTTGATCCAACGATATTACCCGGACTAAGGAGGAGTTCTTCCTCTTTGTTGGCGTAGTATTCCAGATAGGTCCCGTCATCTCTCATGATAAAGATTAAATCGGGAATTGCCCTTAATGCAGCATTCATCCGGTTATTCTGATTGGTAATCGCCAGTTCTGTCTCTTTCTTATCCGTAATATCCTGATTGATTCCGCTTAAGCCAACCAGCTCTCCATTTTCCAAAACAGGAACAATTTCATTTGTCATCCATCGAATTTCACCTCCAGGCAAGACAATACGAGAATCATAACTTAATTCCTGTGGATCCTGATGAATTTGTTCGACAGACTCTACAAAAAAATGAACATCATCGGGGTGAATTCTATTTTCAAGTATATACTCATACGACGGCTGGACAAGTTTCCGATCAATCTGATATAGATCATAAGTATTATCCGACCATATTGTCGAATGATCTTTAAAAGAATGCTCCCAACTACAAATCTGAGCTAACTTCTGCGCTTCATATAATTTCTCTTCACGCTTCACCAACTCTTGCTCAACCATCTTTTTTGCAGTGATATCCAAGTTTATTCCCTTCAAGGCAATCAGGTTTCCCCGACTATCAAAATCAGGCACAATACGGTTTTCTACCCATTTCACTTTCCCATCCGGCATTAACAACCGATGTTGCTGCGAAGTTGCCTTTTTCTGTTCGATTAAAGTCTCCAATTCCTCGTCAAGTAAATCTTTATCCTCGGGATGAATCCGATCCGAAAAATAATCAAAAGAGACCGTTCGGTCATTTTCGGTAACTTCCATTAACTTATAAAAGTTCTTAGACCAATTGACTTCATTATTTATAATATTGAATTCCCAGCTCCCCATCTGTGCCAGTTCCTGCGCATTATTCAACATCGTTTCACTGGCCTTCAAAGCCTTGTCAGCTTGTTTCTTTTCGTTAATATTTAAGTCAGACCCTCGATATCCCAGGAATTGCCCTTCTTTATCTAAAATAGGTATTCCATTGGTTAACATCCACCGGGGATCTCCATCTTTGGGTACAACCTGATTTTCCAGATTTGTAATAATCTTCTTATCTTTAAAAAATTTGAAAGCAGCTCGTTTAAACTCTTTTCTGCCTTTTTCAGGATGTAAATCATAAAAGTGTTTTTTTCCGACAATTTCCTCTGGAAGATATCCCCAAACCCGTTTCACAGCTCCACCAACATAGGTGTATAGTCCATTCTCATCAACTTCCCAAACCACCGTTTGACTGTGCTCAGCGACCTGTTTAAATCGTTCTTCACTTCGCAAAAGGGCCTCCTGAATATTTTTGTAGTCGGTAACATCCTCCTTAACTCCGAAATATCCAAGTAGTTCTCCTGCGTCATTCTTTATTGGGGTTATTTGAGCTGATTCCCAGTAAAAATCACCGTTCTTGCGTTTATTATGAAAAATTCCCTGCCAGGTTTCTCCGTGCGATATAGAACGCCACAAATATTCATATTCATCTTCCGAAGTTTCTCCTGATTTTAAGATTCTTGGATTTTTACCAATTAGTTCATCAGCGGCATAACCCGTTGTTTGACAGGTTTTAGGATTAACATACTCGATATCACCATCAATGTTGGTAATGACAATACTTGCCGGACTCTGCTCCACTGCTAGCGACAATTTCAACATTTGGTTTTCAGCTTGCTTTCGGGCTGTTATATCTCGTGTAATTATAATAATACGATGAGGTTTTCCTTCCTCATTACGAATCAAGTTAGCACTTACTTCAATATAAAAAGTCGTACCATCAGATTTTATCGCTTTGAATTCTACAACATTTATACGATCTCCAACTAACAGGCATTTGAATGTAGCCTCACACTTCTCTTTTGACTCACTTTTGATGAAGTCCCAAACATTTCGCCCTGTGAAATAGTCAACAGAATCGTGTCCGAAAACTTCTAAAGTTTTCGGAGAGGTCAGAATGATCTGCCCATGTATGTCTGCAATAGTCACAATATCAGGTGAAGCATCCATCATTGATCGGTACAGCCACTCACTCTTTGTCAGCTCCAACTCCAACTTTTTCTTTTCCGAGATATCACTAACAGTTCCTAAAGCTCCACAAAACTGTCCATCAATATACTTTGCTTTTGAAGAAATTCGCACCCAACAGGTTGTTCCTGTTTTAGTTAAAAACTCGTAATCATTCTTTATTCCACCTTTTTTCTGCAACACCCGAAAACGCTCTTCCAAAATCCCTCTCAGATGTTCCTGTTTACTGTAAAACAACTGTCCAACAAGTTCACTAGGCGTATAACCAGTCACCTGTTCAATTTGAGGACTTACATAGGTCAAGACTCCATTTTCATCTGTCTCAAATATGGCATCATTAATGTTCTCAACTAATATCTGATACTTCTGTTTATTTTGCTCTTGCAGCTCTCGCTCTCGCTCATATTTTATAAAACTACTTATTCGTTCAGCGATCGCTTTTAACAACACTTCTTCCTCCACCAAAAAGGGAGTTCGATTCTTTACGACAACAGCATTATGACTGACCTTGATCTCGCCCAGTTGCCTGCCTTCCAAGACAATTGGCTGCGTTAATACATAAGTTTTCTTAGAGTTTCCTGAAGAATTGAAAACCTGTCCATTGAGTTTGATTGAAGCATGTGTAAAATCAGGAAACTGCCAACTTTGGGGAACCACTTTTACAATCTCTTGAATGACTTCCTCAATGCTTAAAGAAGGGGTTTGCATCAAGCGGGATATAGCATTATGACATTCAATTTCTTTTTTTCGCTCTTCTAACTTAAACAGAACTTCATTCAACACTTCTTTTAACGACTCTTGCTCTTCGCTAAGTTGCTGTATTTTCATTTGCAACTTCTCTTCTGTCATCCTCGCTTTGTCATTCATACCGATAAGTAGTTAAGTATCACAAGTCTTTTAGTGTATTCGAAAATAAAAAAAAAACCGTATGCAAGAGCTATTACATAACATCTTAGCTTGTTTATTCTTATTCTAGATTTCTTCACAACAAACTCTTTACTAAAAAGATCCTACCAAACAATTCCCCAAAACCTTAAATAAACCCCAAAAAAAAGGTCAACATATGATCATAATAACCTCAAAGAAGCCTATTTATATTACAAATTTGACTATCTTTCATTTTAGTTTCAGCTAGTGAATTATCTCTTTTACTATTAAAAAGAATCGACTATGGACAAGCAATTTTCCTGGAAAAAGAAATATGAAATAGGAATTCCTGAAATTGACAGCGAGCATCAGATATTTCTAAAAACAATTCAAAAACTTTTTGAGGCTTACCAAAAAGAAGAGGATAAAGGAATTCTTAGTGGACTATTTCTTGAACTATATAAGTATGCCGATTTCCATTTTATTAGCGAGGAAAATATCATGCTAATCAATGGCTATCCAGAATATGCAGTACACAAAAAAGAACATCACAATCTTTTGCAAAAGTTAGCTGGGATAATCAATACATTCGACACGAAGTACATCGATAAAGATCAGTTATTCGAATTTTTACTGGAATGGTTTACCATTCACACCACCAACTCAGACCGAAAACTGGGGGCCTACTTGGGCACAATTAAGTAAAAACATAAAACTACAGAATCAAAGTTTAGATTCTCAAAATTCCCCGAAATCCTCGAGCAGCATAATAAGAAGGAGCACTGTTATGATAGACAAAAACTCGGCCATAACGAAAATCGGCAAACAAAGCTCCTCCCAATTCACGAACAGCTGCCGGCGTTTTTAGCCAGCTCGATGTTTTACAATCAAACTCCCCGATTTTCTGCAAAACCCAATATTCTTCTTCAGTTAAGAGTGTAATCCCCATAGAGTCTGCCAAATCTTCAGCAGTATTCTCCGGCTTAAATTTCTTTCGCGACTCCAGTCCTTCCCGATCATAACAAAGGCTTCGACGACCTTTAGGACTTTCAGCTGAGCAATCGACAAATAGATATTCATCAGTTGCTTCGGAATATCCAATAACATCCGGTTCTCCTCCTGTCCGTTCCATCTCTCCAAGCGACCATAGTTTTTCTGGAGATTTTTCCAGTTTCGCTAGCACCTTATCCCATCCAATTCCAGAATGCCGGTTCCGATTCTCCTCGAATCGTGTTTGCAATAGGCTCAACAACTCAACACGCTGTTCCTTACTCAATTTTCGATTTGATTCCATGACTTACGAGGTTTTATTTTGATAGCAATAGCCTGAAAAATAGGGATATTTTTTCTGACAAAGACACAAATAAGACAAAAATATCTTATATAAAATCCAACATTTATCCAGAAAAAAAGCTTTCTGACTCCGGAGTCAGAAAGCTTTTTCAGAATTAGTACTTCTTTTAGATCGCCATATGCTTATTCCAATCGGTTAATGCAGAAAACCGATACCCAAATTACCAAGCTCTATTTTTTTGTACGGAAATTTACAATCATCTCCGGACCTTCAGTTCGTCCTTTCCCCTTGTAATCAAATTCGATTACATTTCGACCTTCACTTACCGTGAAGCAACTCTCGGGCAGCACGATTTCATCTTTTACCTGATGATTTTCAGAATAATGTTTTAGTGTTTTGCTTCCCTCGTTAAGAATGTAGTCACCAGGTTCTAAAGTGCATGGGAAAAGCGCTTTCTGCGTACCTACTTTTAAGTAGATTCCTTTTACAGCCTCCTTTGATGTTTTAGGAAGACGAACAACGTACTGCAATTTTTGGGCAGCTCCGGCACAAAAGTATTCCCAGCTGGAGGAAGTTGGCTTTCCAGGTTCCGTGGTCATATTTGTATGTTTATAATCTATCGAAACAGGGTTTTCCGGCGTACTTGCCAAAATTGTAGTAGGTAAAGTATTTGATTCATTCTCGCCTTGTGCGCGTCCTCCTTCCGGAGCCCACGATTCAATAAATACCAAACGAGTATGGCCATCTTCAATGCTTAAACTATAGAAAGTATAAGGATCACGAAGTTTTCTTTTTTGTTCTTCGGTAAAAAGGCCGTTCATTCTGGCATTTTCCCATTTCTTGATTTCAGACAAGATACCCTCGGCCTCTTGATTAATCTCCTCAAAGTTAGGACTGATATAAAAATCAACACCGGCATCAAAACCTGCTCCAAGTCCCATTACCCATTCAATATCTTTTTTGGTCGTTCTCTCGTTAATACTAAACTGTCCCATTTTTCGGGGTAATAAATCTTCTTTTAAGCCTTTCTGAACCTTAATCCGGTGGTCTAAATGTGCTTCCCTAAAATTTTGCGAAGTCCAAGGTTCTCCCCAGCTTTCGTTCGAGAAATAATGCCAGCCAAAATGTGTTACATCCGATGAATTAGCAACAATATTTGGGTTCTCTAAATTATCATAGAAGACCTTAACAAAACGATCGCTTCCATAACGTCCATGCCCACAAGCCAAGCCACCTTCAATCCCATCAAAACTAATTCGTTTCAATTTCGCTTCGTTGAAAAACCGGGCCAGGTTCTTAGCCATTTGGTCTTGCAAATTGATATTTGGGAAAAATACTTTATACCCGTGCGACATCAGCCGGGCCACCTGCTCTCCCTTTTTATGCGCAACAGCTTTTGTTCCGAATGCTCCACGCTTGCAATCTTTGAGAATTAACTTGCCATCGGCGGTTGAATAAGCATACTCAATAATTTCATCGCCAATACGCACAGCTGTGTGCTCTCTCCATCGTGGGTTTACTTTGTCTAAGTTAGGCTCGTAGTAGGCCGGGCGCATGGCCTCTTCAGCCAACCTCAATTCTTTGTCAGTTTCCGAAATATCATTTTCTAACTGGGTTATTCCTGCTTGAACCAAGCCAGTATCAGGTATTGGAGTTACCAATGGATCATTTGTAGTAATGAAATTGGTTAATGTATGAGCTCCAAGATTGATGCCTTGCTTTTCTGCTTTATCAGAACATTCGCGAACCGACTGGTAGCCATTTGGGAAATCACTTTCCCTTACATTGAAGGTTCCCCAAGTTTCAAAAATTCCACCGTGATACACACAGGTAATCCCGGCTTTTTGGGCAATATCAATACAGTCATCGATATTTTTCACATTGAAAGGCATGATGAACTTTGAAGATGTTGAGTAGTTGGAAATTTTATTCCATGTATCCCCATTTTTTATATGAGGTAGCTTTTCTTCCAGTACAATTTTCTCAATAACCGCTGTTAGACTTTCGGCAGGCACACAATACATGGCAAATTTAGCGCCTGTAATTTCAGCATCGCCATCGTTAACCGGCACCGCCTGTCCTAACTTTTGCTCCCAATTATCGACAACACGATAGGTTGAACGATCACGTACAAAGCCGGTTAAACTGGCACCGCCTTCAATCTTTTGGGCGGCATTTCCAAACCGTTCCCGTTGTAATATTTCAAATCCGCCCCGGCTTTTTAGGTTCAAGCCCATAAATCCAACAGCAATCGTATCATCATAAGCGATTCCGATGGATTGACCAATTTTCTCTGAAGGCAAAACATGATAAGGCCCCCATGTGACTTTATCAATCAATTTCTCGCAAGTTATATTCGTAATCTCAAAGGTGAGATAATCACTTTTATTTTCAATTTTTACATCAATTTCAGCTCCCGCTTCAGCAAATTCAAATTTCATCGTTTCTCCTGAACACTCCCAGCGACTAATCGGGTAGTTATTTCCTTCGCATTCTATCGAGAGCATAGATCTACTGTAACCCGGCATCAAGAGATTTTCACCCGACTTTTTATCCAGAAGTTCTGTTAGCTGGCCCTTATCATCAATGGAAATCTTAAAGTGATCGTTTTCAAGGAGTGACTTGGTTGAGCTAATCGTACATGCCACTGTACAATAAGCCAGCATGAGCAATAAAAATAGTTTATTCATTGGTTTTGTTTTTTTTTATAACTGTTCTGAATTACCGTATCGCATTTTCCCTTATCATTTCGCCACAACTCTGAAATGATAAGGAGCCTCCACATTTATTCCGTTTTCTTTCTTTCCTAATAAGCATGAGACCTACTCAATCACTACCCAATTGTAGGAATTCGCTGGAATGTGGATGCTGAGTTTCACTTCATATTCCCGACTCAGCTTATAGTTCTTTGCTTTTCCTTCCTGCTCGCGAATCGTTGCCGTTTGGGTTAATCCGGTATAATAAAGCGGCAGTGTGATTTCCCGTACTAGATCTTCATTGGTTGGGTTGAAAAACATCGCCAGCCCTTTTTCTTTCAATTCAGGATTAACATGCAGAAATCCATCCCAGTCTTTTCCAGATGGGCGACGCAGATGCACCAGATCGCTGTTTAGAATGTTACGGTACTTTTTATACCAGTCAATTACCCGAACAACAAGCTCTTTGGTTTCAGGAGCATCGTAAAGCCGTGGCCCGCGATAACAGGATTGTACGCCGGAGCCATAATTCTGCATCATCTGATTTTCGTAAGCATCCAGGTGATGTTTCAAAGGCTCAATGGTAGCAGCTGCACCCCCTCCGTGATACTGAGTCAGCGGAGTAAACGTCCAACACATGCTTGGAATCCGATCCCACAAACCATCGTAAATATTCTGGCGCCCAAGTACCAACTGCCGTTCACGTGGCAACGACCAGTTTACTTCCCGGTAACCAATCCCGGTTTTATTGGAGCCTGAGTTGACATAGAAATCAGGAATATTCATGTAAATCCCTTCACCACGCATCCATTTATACAAGCCCTGAATTTGGGCATACTGTTTCCATTGCGAGTCGCCCAATCCATTGTGATGCGCATGGCTTGTTGAAGCACATACATTTCCGGGGTAAGAACCATCATTTTCAAAGACACTCATGCCGGTTTTCTCATAAAACTTCCTGATTTTCCGGAAGTAGTTGTAACCCCATTCGCTGCTCAGGCAAGGCGAAGAGCCAAAAATCATTCCACCACGTTTTCCGGTTTTCGGGTTAATAACATCAACCTCATCGCTAATCCAGCGGCTCGAAAGCAGGCTATAGCCTCCCAGCTCAATGCCTTTGGAGTTGGCATAGTCCACCAGCTTTTTGAAATATGCGTAGTTTTCGTCCGATTCATCTTCCATGTTTACACCACTTCCAAAACTCAGAATCACCATTTCGTAACCAACCTCAGCACATTGATCAATGGCTTGCTTCACCACCTCTTCCTTGGAATTGGTCAGGTGCAGGAAAATTGGGTTTTCAGTAGTCCAAGGCGAGATTGTCCGATACATCTTGCGGACGAACAACCCTCTTCTTTCTTTATCGTAACTATCCATCGGTGTTTCCCATACCCGAAAGGTACGCAGCGACTCTCCGGGACGAATAGCAGTTTCCGGCCCCAATGGCGGTTTTACCTCCAACAAGCAAGGGGTTTGCAAGGGATAGTTGGCCTGTGAAGTATAACGAGAATCGGGTTCCCAGTAAGTGGTCACATCTGAGTTGCGTTGCTGCATGCCTCCAAATGCGTAATCGGTTTCAATATGAATATTGGGTTTAATCCATTCTGCAGGAGTTCCCACAAGGCTCTCCCCTTCAACCATCGCCAACTGCTCCAGCTTAAACTGGTTGACCTGCACCAACAGATCGCCCTCGTTGATCACTTCCACCCACTTGCTGATGGTTGGAATTCCATCGTAAAGCACAAAATGAACTTTTACAACAATAGCATTTTTCGTCAGGGTAAATACCAACTGTTTCCCGCTTGGCATCTCCGTGTTAGCTGCCCAGCGAATTTGCTTCCATGCCATCCGGTCATCCAATTCTTTCACTTCAAACTTTTGCACCTGAAAGGCGTTGGGTAGTGCTGCTAATTGATCAACCCAGCGCATTAGGGTATAAGCGTATTCTGGTTGCTGGCTCAAACCGCCAATGGTATAGGTTTTCCCATCGATGGTCAGCGTTCCCTCGTTGGAAACAGCACGCAACAAACTTTCGCCGGTCATTTGGTTGATGTAGTCAATGGTTGCCAAGTTGGGTGAAACCCGAAATACCCGGGCCACCAGCCCATTGCTTAGCACCAGGTCTTTGTTTTCATTGCTCCGGTAAACCTCGGCTTTGGCTTTTGAATTGTCAATCAGCCAATCATAGTCCGGTTGAGTCAGGGGCTGTTCAATTTCCGGCAACGCTGAGATTAAAGCATCCAACTTTTTTTTGATCGTTTCATCCTGCTTTACCTTAATCGCAAAATCAGGAGCGGCAATTGTCGGAGCAATTTCGAAGTATTCAAATTGCGGATTAAGCCACACAGCATGGTCTCCACTTTCGCCATCTCCGCCATCTTCAACCACCAGTTCCAAAACTCCTCCGCGCACTTTCTCGTCAATCGTTTGGGGAGCATCTCCCTGACGCATGATGCCACTGTTGAAAATCTCTTTCCCGTTATGAAGGAGCTTAAACACCACAGTTCCCGCATCAGGTTTTCCATCCTGCCCTTCAATTCCTGCAAATTGCTTTTGCTCATCGGTTACCTGGTAATAAACCCGTTTTCCATCTGCTAACGGAATGGTCTGAATCGTTGCTGCCTCGTAATTTATTTCCGAATCATTCACACCAACTTTAGCCGTAAAGCGGCGGCCATTGTTCATCTTTACTTTGATAACCGAGTGAGAATGAACACCAATTCCCTCACGAAATGCCTCTCCGGCAACTGAGAGTTGCTCTCCACTTACTGACTTATTTTTCACCGGTGCTCCATAGGTTTGCTGCGCTAGTGAAATATCCAGGTCAGATAGTTTCAATACTTGTTGTGCGGCACCTGTTGAGCAAAATAAAACAATGCCCAATGCGCTATACATTAGTTTTTTTAAAATTGAATGTCGCATGATTTTTTAATTAAGTAGTAGTCTAAGTTTCACAACACGATCAGAAAAGCTATCCTGATTCTATTTTTCAAATTCAAGCACCTTTACTTCTCTTGGTTTCAGAGTAATCTCAACGATTTCGTCTTTTAAAAACGATTTTCCTACAAATTCCGCCACATTGGATAGAGGTGAAGAAACGGTAAGTTTATCCAAACTCTTATTCACCCCAAAAGCTCTATCCAAAGTAAACGTATAGGTTTGTACTTCAGTTTCAGAAGGATTATGAAATGAGGCATATCCACCGTTTTCATTCCACCCCGTATAACCGTATACTTCCATCTTTTTAGGATTTCCACCATGCATTCTGGCATTTTTGAAATATGGAAAAACTTTATGTGCCCATTTTAATCCATCTGCCAAAACATCCCAATCGGCTTCTGACAGCTTTTCTGTTTTGATGTACAGCTCAACAAAGCCTGTTCCACGAGAAAGATTCATCCATAGGTACTCGCTAAATTGTTCTTTGCTCTCTCCTGTTTTGGTTTTCTTGGGTTCGTGGTTAAAAACAGAATTTATCGGAAATTGTGTTTTTTCTTTCACCCAGGTATCGTAATAAACACCATCACGATAAACCAATTCTTGTGTCCGATTACTTCCTCCTGCTGCATCACCGGCATTAATCATCCATACGGCATCGATGTATTGCAGCCACCACGGACTTAAGTAAGCTCCGTTTGAAATTACAATATAAACATTCGGATTCACTTCATGCTGTTTTTGAAAAATCTGCATCAGTCGCTCAGTACCGGCAACCAAGTAATAGGTTTTTAGCTCATCGTATTTTGGGTCGTTTAAGCGTTCATCTGCCGGACTAAACCCTTTGGTGTCGAGTTGCGACATCGTTGGCACACCATAATCGTCCCCATTGAAATCAAACTCACGACGATTAAGATGACCAAACAATCCGTCGAGTTTGAAATACGTTACTCCTTGCCTTGTTAGTTCCACCATCCGGTCTTCCAACAACTGCATATATTTTGGTCCTGCCAGCGACATGTACTGCTCCAATGCTTCCATGCCTTTTTCACGCATCAAGGGAACAGCAGGACGCGCACCAAAGTTACAACCAGGGCTTAACCATAAGCCTAAAGAAGAACCAGCTTGCTCAACATTTTCAATACTTGTAGCGAAATCGGTATCAAATTTTGCATTCACTTTCCAGACTTTGTCGCTCCAGTCTGTTTTAACATTCTGCCAGCCATCGTCAATTACAAAAGCTTTAAATGGAGGAACACCCCGTTTGGTATTCAATTCCTCACTGACTTTATTTACACTCTGCTCAAATTGTTCTTTATCCACCCGGGGGCCAAAATCGAACCAGCTGTTGTACTGCACCTGCAAACGAAGCGGGCGAACTCGAATGTTATCAATGTATTCAAAAAAAGTGTCTTGTATCAAATTAGCATCATCACCAACACCAAACACCGACCGATATGAAGAGTAGGTCTGTCCAGGCTGAAGCTCTTTTCCCCACAGGTAACCGCAAAAAGCAGTCTTGTTTTCCACATAGTTATAGGAAGCAGGAAACTCGGTTCCCCAAAAAGTTGCTGATTCTTTTGTGTACAATGGTTGCCCTAATCCCGGACGCCACTTGGATGGTCCCCAGGCCGTAATCTGTTTCATTTGGTAGGGCTGGTAGATATCATCAAGCTTTATTGTTTCAACATCAATTCTCTCAAGTGTTGTTTCCTTACCCGATCGGATATTGAGAGACTTATTCATATAAAAAGCATCGGGCTGAATTTCATAAACCACCTCAACTTCCATGTCGTGCTCTTCATTTTTTAACAAGAATACCAGTTTTTCGGGTGTTTGTGTTAAAACTTCTTTCATCATGAAATCAGCAGAAGTAAGGATTACATCGGTCCCTTCCTTATCCGTTCCCGCTGAAATCCGGATTTGAAATTCGGTTTTGTTTTGTGGAATCAACTCTTTTCCGGATACTTTATTTTTCAATTTTAAGGTGTGAAGTGATCCCCCTTCGACACTGAGTGTGCGCGACAAAAAATTATTGTCGATTGTAAACTCAGAATTTGTATTGCACCCCATCGTCGTGATCAATACAAGAACTAGTAGTAAATAAGTAGTAAATTTCATTCGTTTATGATTATTTATTTTTTCAAACACGCCGGACAATTTTCAACTCATTGCCATTCCCCTTGTTTGTTCTACTGATAAAAGAACAATCTTTGCGGTTGTCAGAGCTGAAACTACAAGCAGTAGAAAGACTAGATACGCACTATTCATTAACTTATTTTCTGGAATTATATAACTTCTACTTCAATACTTTCATAAGCTCCCTGTTCACCAATTCGGCAATCGCTTTGTAGCCTGCCTGATTGGGATGAACGCCATCTTTCTCGGTGAATAAGCTCGGTTTATCCTTCAACGGAGTATTCAAGTCGATAAAACCAAGTTCTTTTTCTTCTGCCAGTTTCTTTATTACATCGATTAGCTCCTGCAATCGGGGTTTTCGTTCTGTCAAACCATTCATCCGCTCCTCACTAAGCCCCGGCGTTTCAAGGACCATGGGCGAAGGAGCACAGATCCATATTTTTGGTTTTGAAGAAAAGTGACTTATCGAATCGATCAGGTCTCGGTAATCTCCGGGAAAATCATCCTTATATTCCCAGCATTTTCGATCGCCACAAGTTCCCATTCCACAGGTATCGTTTGTCCCCAAACTGATTATGACAATATCCGGTTTGGACTGTTTTATTTTAGCCAGCTGGCTCCATACTGTGGGGTATCCTTTACGAATCAGGGTACTTCCTCCAACTCCGAAATTCTCGACCTGATAGCTTTCACCTAAAAGCAGCTGAAGTTGCGAAGGATATGAATCTTTTTCAGGGTTCTCCAAACGAGCTCCAACCGTAATACTGTCTCCCACACAGGCCACTTTGATTTTCGTTCTCTCTCCACTTTCACTTATAAAAGAAAGAAGAGCAAACGACAACATGGTGATTGCTACTTTTATAAAACGATTTTTCAATTGCATACCTCTTGTTAGTTTTGTTCATCCTTATCTATAAAATACACTGAAAAGTCTTTGATCTGTGCAGCCCCTTTTGATTCCAGAATTTTTAACCTCATTGCGAAAATCTCCATAGCATCGAACCGATGAATAAATTTGTGTCCGATGCATGAACCTTCGAATAGCTGCTGCCACCCTTTGGATGTTTTCCCTTCCAAAACAAATCTTCTTACCCACTCGCCTTTTGAAATGTCTTCCATCAACACGACCTGGTTCACCTTTTGCTTTTTAGAAAACGTCAAGTCTAATTTCTCACCACTACCTGAAATCGTCGCTATTGGATTGGAAAAACGGCATCTAATTTCATCGCCAAATTCTTTCAAGCGTTTTACGTCTGGTGCAGGCATTATTCCGTCGGCATTTGGCGTTACACCAAGAATAAGGGTGGTGTTGTGCCCCACCGAATTGTAGTACATATTAATCAACTTATCGAGGGGATAAATGATCTGTTCTCGATTCGGCTCCCAAAACCAGTCATGTCCACCATTTCCTCGGAAAGGGGCATCGCTCATGGCTGGCATATAATATTTCCCGTCCGGATCACCGGTTTTTAGCAACTGAAAATTATTAGCTCCAATCTCTTTCCTGGCTGATTCTCCAGCCCCAGTTGATAGATATGGAAAAGTTCCCCAACAAGGGTATGGAACAGTCCCTGTTTCACTCCCGCCCCAGCGCATATCGGCACGTTGCAGGTTGTGGTAAAACAGGCCGTTAGGCTGATATTTCTCGAAAACAGAAAGTACATCAGGACCTCCCTGTTCAGGGCCATGAGCACCACCATCGAACCAGACCATGGCCCAGTCACCATAACGGGTAAAAACTTCTACTACAATTTTCTCAATCATCTGGTTGTAGTGTTGCTGACGGTTTTCAGCAAAACGCCCTTCACCCTGCACTTTAAAATCGTGGATTCCGTAGAATGCATTCCATCGCGTTCCGATATACACGCCAGGAAGCATACCGTGCCGTTCACAGGCTTCCTTAAAATCACGCAGAATATCGCCTTTCCCGTCCTGCCATTTCAATGCTTTCATACAATAGGGAGTTGCATCACTTTGGTAAAAAAAGAACCCGGTTTCGTGGCTCACCGTAAAAATGGCCATTTTAAACCCGGCGTCTTTCAACGACTTAATCCATTGGTCCATATTATATTGCTGAGGATTAAATGCATTGTAGTCCTTCACCGGAGTAATACGCACTTCTTTTTGCACATAAAACTCGCCATCAAACACATGCATATCCCAGCAAATCAAGGCAGCCAATTCGGAATCTTGCCATTCTAGCTGTGCTTGAGTTGGAATTGGAACAGGTTCCTGAGCTTTTGAAAATAGCGGAACCAGCAAGGTAAGAAAACACAAATACCCTAGTTCTTGGATTGTCATTTTAGCTGTTTTTTGATTGAGATTTCCAAAGGTATTATTTGTGAACAATTTCCTCATATTTTTCCTCATACCTATTTCCTAGAAGGATGTACGAATTACGATCAAAATGAACGTTGTGATGGTCAATAGATGTACAGCCGGTACTTTCTACAAAACCGGTGTTTTCCACTTTTCCCGGCAAACTACGTAATACAGATTTCACCTGGTTAATCCGATTCACTCGTGCGGGAGCATTGTGTTCCTCATTTGTACCATAAAATTCGGCTAAATTCCCAACAATAAAGGGAAGAGCTGGAGTATTCAGATCTGTACGTAGATCAGCGATTAGCTGGTGTAGCTTTCCTTCATAGCCTTCAGCCAGCTCTTCCGTAACTGTATCTGATTCACCTTGGTGCCATAAAATACCTTTAATTTTCCCTTTCTTTTGCGCGAATTTAGCTTTGGCAAATGCATCATTATAGATATCAGTCCCTTTCTTCAACCGATCAATTCCGGCACCTCCCCATGCGACCGGGATTAAAGCAACATTCACCCCGAGATGTTTTTCCAAATACGCTTTAGCAAAAGGTAGCCCCAAGCCAAATCGATCAGATTTTAGCCTGTTGTGCAAAGGATGGGCAGAGTTTTTCCAAACATATTCTCCCTCACAAACTGTTGGAATATGAAAAATGCCATCTACAGGAATGGTATCTTCGGGCAAAAGCTCCCCATAACCTGCCATATTCGACTGTCCCATCAAAATAAAAATATGCCATTCGTTATTTGCCTGTTTGCTTTTCGATTTCTGGATACAACCAGTAAAACTAAATGACAAAATAAGTAGGGCTGTAAAGCTTACCTTAATTCCGGCACGAAAACCTAAAAGACTGCATTGATTCTTTAAAAATTTCATTTATATCCATTTTCTTAATCTCCATCATCCTTTTAACAAGAACGGATACAACCGATTCGCTCTCTTATCTGGAAATGTCATTTTTTTATTTTGAAATTTACAATCACCTGAGGCCCAGCCTCACGGCCTTTACCCTTATAATCAAACAGAATTGTATTCTTTCCTTTCTCGACAAGGAGTTCGGTAATTGGCTTTGTCGCCAGAAGTTTTCCTTCTGCTGAATAATGCTTGACTTTTCCATCAGCCTGCGCCACGACATACTCTCCAGGGGTCAGGACGAAAGGGATCTCACATTGCACTACTCCTTTTTTCAAATACAATCCGCTTACTTTTTCGTTACTTTCCTTGGGAAGCCTTATTACAAACTGTAATTTTTGTTTTTCTCCGGCACAGAAAAATTCCCATTCGGCAAACGTTGGCTGCCCCGGCTCTTTTTGCATATTTACATGCTCATAATCCAAAGAGATAACCGTTCCTGATTCTCTTTTCAAAATGGATTCCGGCAAGGTATTTCGATCGTTGTCTCCTTGAATTTTACCAGTTTCAGGAGCCCAGGATTCAACAAAAACCAATTGGGCTTGAGCTCCCGAATCGTTAAGTTGATAAAAGCTAAAGGGATCTCTAAGCTTTTCCTTCTGTTCGTCCGTCAACGTTTGGTCCCAACGTACTTTTTCCCATCTCTTAATCTCGCTTAAAATCTCATTTCCTTCCGGGTTTTCATGAATGCTTTTAGGGCTAATGTAAAAATCGACACCGGCATCGTACCCCGCACACAGCCCCATCACCCACTGAATATCTTTTAAGGTGGTTTTTGAATCAATTCTAAATTGCCCCATTTTTCGAGGCATCAGGTCTTCGGCTAATTCTTTTTGCACCTTTAGGCGATGATCGAGCTGCGACTCCCTGAAATTCTTTGCCCACCAAGGTTCACCCCAGCTCTCATTTGCAAAATAATGCCAGCTGTAGTGCATCACATCCGACGAGTTGGCAATTATGTTTTTGTTTTCGAGATTATCGAAAAAAAACTTTATGAAACGGTCGCATGAATATCTTCCATGCCCGGTTGCCATGGCTCCCTCAATACCATCAAAACTGAGGCGCTCTAACTTGGTCTTATTAAAAAAGTTTGCCAGGTTTTTAGCCACCTGATCCTGTAAGTTGATATCAGCAAAAAACACTTTGTAGTAATGCGAAACCAATCTGCCAGTTTTGGCTCCTGCATTATGATTGCTTTTTTGCGTACCAAAAGCACCGCGTTTGCAACCGGTTAAAACCAAACGACCATTTTTAGTTACCGCAGAGTATTCAATGATCTCATCATCAATTTTGACAGCAAAAGCTTCTCGATTTTTATTTTCATTGGCTCTCAATTCTTCGGGAGAAATATCCAGCTTATCTTTCTCATAAGCTGGCGCCATCTGGATATCGGCAAGCATTATTTCGGTAGCATCTTCGGAAATGGCTTCTTCAAGGTAAGTTACCCCGGCCAATTGAAGTCCGGAATGAGGTACAGGAGAGACCAACGGATCGTTTGTCGTTATAAAATTGGACAAGGTATGCGCCCCCAATGTGATGTTTCGGGCTTTTGCCTTTTGAGCACACTCCAGAACCGACTGATACCCATTTGGAAAATCTTTTTCACGAACGGGATAAGTTCCCCATGATTCAAAAATCCCGGGGTGATAAATGCATGTAATTCCAGCGTTTTCAGCCACTTCCATACAATCATCAATATTTTGTGCGTTAAACCTCATAATAAACTTAGACGATGTGGCGTACAACGAATTCTTTAACCACTCCCCCTGGTGGGTTAAATATGGTAAATCTTCTTCCTGCTCAATTTCCGGAATCAGTTCTTTTAGCTGCTCGGCGGGAACTCCATAAATCGCAAATTTAGACCCAATGAGGGTAGCATCAGAGTCATTTACAGGAACTGTTTGCGTTAATTCCTGCAAACAGCTGTTTTCCAATCGTTCCACCGATCGATTTTTGGTAAATCCCTGCAGCACAGCTCCCTGTTCTGTTCTTTGAGCTGTATTTCCAAAACGTTCACGTGGAATCAATTCAAAACCACCGCAGCTCTTCAGATTCAAGCCCATAAGTCCGATGGCAAATTCGTTATTGTAAGCCACCCCTATCGACTTCCCGATTTTATCGGACAAGCTTACATGATAGGGCCCCCAGATCACTTTTTCAATTTCTTCGGATGATTCAATCTCTTCAAGTTCAAAGGTGATGTAATTATGTTTCTGGGTGAAAGCTATTTTCAATGTTGTGTTTTGCTCGTCAAAGGTTACCAGCAGGTATTTTCCCTTTCGAGTGAGCTGTGTAGGCAAAATATCCTGCCCGTTAATTCTGATTTGACAAAGGGCAGAGCCTAAATCCGGAACCAGGTAGTTTTGGTTGTTCTCATCGCTCAAGGCGACAATTCTTCCATTCCTGTCCATGGCTATCGTTAATGTGTCCGTTTTCAACTCCAAGGAATTGTTTTCACATGAAAGCAAAATGAAAAAGCTCAGAATTAATAAAGAGAATATTTTTAGGTTCGTATATTTCTGCATGAGGTTGCTAGTAAAAGTAATTGTAGTAGGTCGCTAAATAATACATCTTGTTGCAATGCTCTTCTGGTCTTGATCAGTCACATTGCTGCAAGTTGCTAAGTCTAAAAATAAATGCTTAAAAAGGATTACCTCAAAAGCAATCCTTTTTAGAGTTATACTTCAGGCACAGAACTTCAACTATCGTTTTTTATTCTGTGCAAATGAGCTATTTAATCACAGGCAGCGGCTCATTAAACATCCACCTTCCGCGAGTAAAGTCAGGAACATCTACTGAATCGCTTCGATTGCCCACCGACTCTTCACTTAAAGGGCCGATCGCCGACCATGCAGCTGCGTCGTATACATCCTGGTCAAGTGCTTCTCCATTCCGCAAGCAATAGATCATGCGCCAGTTCATCAAGAAATCCATTCCGCCATGACCGCCGCTTTGGATTGCCAGTTCTCCCATTTTCTTCCAAAGGGGATGATCATACTTTTCAAAACACGCATCGATATCCTGCCAGTTATGGGTAGTTCCCCCTTCAACCACTGCAACACGGTTGGGAAATCCTCGAAATACGCCTTTTGTTCCCTGCAGCAGATTGATCCGATCATAAGGGCGTGGCGTTGTTGTGTCGTGTTGTACCATAATGCTTCGTCCAAGTTTAGTTTTGATTAGCGTGGTATTCATATCGCCACAAATGTATTTCCGCTGATTTCGGATATGATCAGGAGGAAAATTCTCCCGAGCGTATTCAGCACGCCCAAGTGCTGGCGAACTCATGGATGACAAGTAATCGAATCGATCTCCACGATTAACGTTCATATATTGGGCAATAGGACCGAGCCCGTGTGTAGGATAAAGGTTTCCGTTTCTTTTTTCGTGATGGGTAGTTCGCCATGAACCAATATTTTTATCAATGGATTTCATCTGCCCCCTCAGATCATGGATGTAAGCACATTCTCCGTGGGTCAATTTTCCAAACACCCCTAAACGGGCCATATTCAGCACCATGAGTTCCTCACGTCCATAGCAAACGTTTTCCATCATCATGCAGTTCTTCTGCGTTTTCTCAGCAGTATCAACCAGTTGCCAACACTCTTCAAGGGTAACAGCAGCCGGGACTTCAGTAAAGGCATGTTTGCCGGATATCATGGCATCAACACACATGGGCGTATGCCATCGCCATGGAGTTCCAATTACCACTGCATCAATATCGTCGCGTTCCAGTAGTCTGCGGTAATCGTACTCTCCGCGGGTGTATGTATCCGGAGCTGGTTTGCCTGCATCCACGCACATTTTAACCGATTTATCGGTGCAATCCGAGTCAATATCGCAGACTGCTTTTATTTCAACTCCATCTATTTTCAGGTAATGCCCAAGGTGACCGCGATTTCTGCCTCCCAGGCCAATCATCCCCAAGCGGACTACATCAAGCGGTTTTGACTTCAATCCAAAAACAGATTGGTGATTTGATGGGGCTGGCTGATGTCCGGCTCTTACATTTCCAACCATAACCATTCCTGCCGTAGCAGCAAGGGTATTTTTTAGAAAGGCTCTTCTGTTCTTTTCCATGTTTATTTAGGTTAAAAATTAGTTCAAGTCCTTAAGATAGTCGATATTCTACACAATGATTTGTTAGATTTTCAATTTTTGGTTTCTGATACCCCCTACTCCCTATTTTAGAACAAAGTACGAAAACACCACATCGAATTACAAAAAATCAAAAAAAGCCATTTACTGAAAAAAACGGATTGCCCAATGGGCAATCCATTTTCCAATATTTCAAATTCGTTTTTTTTATAATTCGGGATTGAATGTTCCTCCCCAAGCAGCATTTTGCTCCAAGTTGGGGTTTTTCTCCAAATCGCTCAATCGAAGTGGATAAAAATAATAGCTTTCAGGAACCACCATTTCCGGAATGTTATTAATCACTTCACGAACAGTATAAGTAAAGTCTTCAGGCATCAAGTCTGTTTTTGTCAAGTTACCTTCAGCGTCAACATATTCATCTTTGACAAATGCTTCCAATCCATATTTCCGTGTTCCATCAAGCAAATGCCAACGACGAGTTCGTCTTAGGTCATCGAAGCGTTTCCCTTCAAAAGCAAACTCAATCCTACGCTCTGCTAAAATAGCATCACGCAATTCCTCTCGCGCCATGTCTGCAGACAAGCCATACATGCCATCTGCACCTTCTTCAATTCCGGCACGTTTGCGAATGAGTTTTAATACAGCAATGGCTTCATCAGACTTGTTCGTTTCGTTAGCCGCTTCGGCAAAGTTCAACAACACTTCTGCATAACGGATCTCAACCCAATCGGTGCTGTTTGTCTCCACTTCTGTTGCCGGCAACTCTTCCTCTAGTCCTTTTCTGCAATAAAAGCCCGTTCGTCCAAAGGTTTGCTTCTCTCCAAAAATATCATCAACATTAGCCAGCGTTGAAGGAACTAAATCAAAAGTTGTATACTGACGACGTTCCGCTTGCGCTCCTAATTCAAATAATGCCCCATTATAAGCAATGGTAGCATAAAAACGAGGATCTCTGTTTTGCCAGTAGGTTTGAACATCATATGAATAGTTTGCAGATTCTCCTGGCTTTTTGCCATCAACCATCGGATAAGCTTCAACAAAACTCCAAATAGGCTGATCCAATCCTGTTGAGTTCTTCGATTCAGAAAGGGGCCTCACACCATGTTCCTGACGACCATTTGTTTTTCCTGGATTGACATAAACAGTAGCCATAATCACCTCATCATTTTGCTCTTCTTTAAAAATGGCATCATAAGTATCTGCGAGTCTATATCCCCAATTATTCAATTCATCTTTTGCCGTTTTATTGGCCGCATAGGCTTCCTGCCAATAACTGTTATCATACGGATTAGATGGATTAAACTGAGGACTTGCTTTATGCAATAAAACTCGTCCTTTAAACGCTAAAACAGCTGCTTTATCAATACGTCCAAAGTTTTCATTTTTAAAGCGAGAAGGAAGAAGCTGATAGGCAGCATCCAAATCTTCGATAATAAAGTCAAAGCACTCTGCTGTTGTGTTTCGCCCTACCATAAGATCTACATCCAGATCTTGCGGTTCTTTAATAATTGGGACTCCCCCATAATAAGAAACCATTTTGAAATAATGCCAGGCTCTTAAAAAATAAGCCTGCCCTTTTATCGTATTTCTGACGTCATCCTCCAGAGTTCCATTTTCAATTTCCTGAAAAAGAATATTAATTCGACGTATTGTTGAATAAGGCCAATACTTGAATGTTCCATTTTGCGAGGTTATAAAATCAGTTGTAATTACTCCTGGACCACACTCATCAACATAAACTCCCGAGTTCACCGGCCACGATGGTAAAGTAGAAGCATATAAATCTGTCAAATAAGCATTCGCCAACACTTCACTCCCCCACACTTTATCAGGAGGATATTGACCTAAATTTTCAACATCATCCAAGATGTTATTACAACCTGCGCTTCCTAAAAGAATGAGCATGCACAACGCAAAAACAACTTTCGGTGTTTTAACTATTTTTATTTTTCTTGTGTTCATCGTTCGTTCAGATTAAAAGGTTAAAGTAAGTCCCGCAGAATACGTTTTCATAACAGGATAGGAGTCAAGTGTCTCCTGCTCCGGATCCATAATCTCTTTCACTTCGGAAAAGGTAAGCAGGTTTGTTCCGTTAACAAAAAACTGCAGACGTTTCACTCCTATCGGCTGAAGCCACTGTTTTGGAAGATCATAAGCGACATTGAGGTTTTTCAAACGCAAATAAGCCCCATTTTTCATCCAGAAAGTTGAACCGCCACCACCAGCTTCAGGTTTCATCCATCCCATTGGGCGTGGGTATTTTGCATCCTGATTATCTTCACTCCAATGGTCTTTCCACAAACCAAAGTAAGGTCGGTCTCCAACCTGGAATACTCCATCCCCATTTCGGGTTCTGATCATCCGATCATAAGCTCCAACTCCCTGAAATAAGGCATTAACTGTAATTCCTTTCCATTCTCCATTGAATGTAAAGCCGTAATTAATTCGCGGAATACCGTTATCTGACAAGAAAGTAGCATCATTACTATCGATCTTTCCATCAGGCCCTTCTGAATAATTTGCTCCGCGAATATCTTCAAAAAGTAAGGTTCCCAACATGGGCTCACGGCCAAATTGAGTAAATCCTTCGGGAAGAGCATCTAAGGTAGCTTGATCACGAATCATTCCTTTTGAAATATATCCAAAAACCCGATGTTTCGGTTTTCCAATTTGGCTTCGCCAATCTTGCAATCCTTCAGTCTCATCAATTGTCAACACCTTATCTTTAGCATATCCCATGTTAAAGCCAATATCATATTTAAACTCACCGATATTGTTGTGATATTGCAAAGAAAAATCGATTCCCCGAATATCTGTTTCGATATAATTCTCAGCAGGAGCAGTGCCTCCCCAAGTGGTAGGAATAGTTCTTATACGCGATCCAAGTATGTCGTAGTTAAACCGATAGAAATAATCAATCTCACCAGTTAGTTGACCGCCCCAAAAACCGAAATCGACTCCTGCATTCCAACTTTTTGTTTTAGCCCAAGTGACATCTGGATTTGGAATAGCACCAGGGCGAATTCCATTACTCACTGAGTTTCCAAACACAAAACCATTTGCCGGAATATAATTATTTTGATACATGAATGCTGGAATTGCATTATTTCCAAAAATATCATTCCCAGATGTACCAAAAGACCCCCTCAGCTTTAAATTTGACAACCAAGAAATATCTTTCAGAAAATTCTCTTCAGTCAAACGCCATGCAGCAGAAACAGATGGGAATAATCCCCAACGAGTGCTCTTCGGGAAACGATAATTGCCATCGTACCTAAAAGAAAACTCGGCAATGTACTTTTCTGCATAATTATAGCCGAACCGTCCAATCCAGGAAACAAAAGCATTGTTTCCTTCCCATCCGGTAAATGTACGGTCTTCTGAGTCAGAAGAAGTTGCAAAAATTTGATCAACATCCCGCGACAATAATTTGTAAGCGGTTCCATTCATATCATAACCATAATACCCCCGTTGTTCATACACGGTCATTGCAGTTACTTCATGCTTCCCAAATGTACGTTGGTAGTCTAAAAACCAGTTCAACTGATAATTGTGACTCAAACCTGAACGTTGATAAATATTTTCATAACTCTGACTTAGGTTGTGCACCTTTTCTTGCCACTGATCTACAGGTACCGATTCATCAATCTTTGTCCTGATATCAGGATCTAATGCTGGCTTATAGTAGGTTTGATGCAAACGAAGATCTTTCTGAATTTTATCATCAGCAGTATAATTCCCCATAAAACTGGTTGAAAGTCCTTGGGTAATTGAACTCAAATCCCAGTCCAAGCGGGCAACAACATTTGCGGTTCGGTAAATTAGATTCCGATTCCCTGTACTGAAAATATTTTCACCAGGATGAAAGCCCCAATTGGATCCCACTGTAGGTATCGCATCTTCAGTGCGTTTTTTTAATGGTGTTCCGTCAGGAGCAACATACCAAGGAAAAATGCGTGATACATTGAACGTAGCCCGGTAGAAATCGCCAACCGTAAACCCTTCACCATTATCATAGTCATAGGGCCAAAAGAAACGATTAATCTCACGTTGATTTCCACTAACATTGACATTCAGTTTCAGTCTTTCAGTTAACTGGCTTGTTACATTGGATCGGAAATTAAACCGTTGATAATTGGTATTTTGGTACGAGCCATCTGACTTATGAAAGCTCCCCATAAAATAGTAGCTTGTTTTATCACTTCCTCCACTAGCACTAATTGAATGTTGTTGTTGCGTTGGGTTCTTCCAAATGACATCATACAAGTTATAGTTGATGTTATTATCTCTGATATAAGCTACTTCTTCATCGGTGTAATAAGGATCACGACCATATGTTTTTTCAAAATCGTTGCGATAAATAACCTCATCTAAGGCCGTGTAGTCATTGGTATTGTATGTCGTTTCCTGGAAAGAATAGCTCCCCTTATAAGTAAACTCTGCTCTCTTACCTAGCTTTCCTCCTTTTGTTTTTACTAAAACGACTCCATCGGCAGCCTTCATCCCATATATCGAAGCAGCTGCAGCATCTTTCAAAAATGAAATTTCTTCAACCTCATTAGGATCTAAAGCATCAAAAGCAGACTTGTCTTTTACAACATTGTCAATAACAAATAAAGGGTCAGTAAGACTACCCCGAATTTTAATGGAAGACGTGGCTCCTGCAAACCCAGAGTTATTGATAACTGTGATTCCTGAAGCTCGTCCAGCTAAGGTATTTGACAAAGCAGGTGTAGAAATTTCGTCCAGATCTGCAGTTTTAACAGAAGACGCAGCACCTGTCAGCGTTGCTTTTTTTTGAGTTCCATAACCAATAGCCACGACTTCTTCCAAGCCAATAGCATCAGCTTTCATCGTGAGATTAATTGTTCGTTGAGTACCCACCACAACTTCCTGGCTTATCATTCCCACGAAAGAAAAAACCAAAGTTGAAGAAGCTGATGGTACTTTTAGGCTGTAGTTACCATCAATATCAGTCGTTATTCCAATAGTGGTGCCTTTCACTACAACAGTTACGCCGGGTAACGGTTCTCCTGATGAATCCGTTATCAATCCAGTTACCCTAAGCTCTCCCTGTAGTTGTTGTTCTGGATTTTTCATCAGAATAATACTCGTACCCAATTTTTTATAGGCAACATCTGTATTCGTAAAGACAGCTGAAAGGACATCATCGACGGTACGATTCGATGCATCAACATTGACCGCACGGTTTAAGTCAACTTCATCTCTATTGTAGACAAACAAATAATCAGTTTGACTCTCGATTGTTTGAAGCACCTTTAAGACGCTTACATTTCTTAATGAAATATTCACTTTAGCCACCTGTGATTTGGCATTCGTTGCAAACAGCGAGGAAGCAAACATGATTACTATCAAAAATGTGGTTTTCATTTTCCGTAATGGCTGTTTCATTAAGTCAAAGAAATTCCCTGACAAATAAATTTTCATAAATTTGTTTTTTGGTTGTTAATACTTGAATTGTTTTAGCGAGTGATCAGGTATCGACCAGTTAGCGGAAGGTGTTAGCGCACCTTCCGTTTTTTTTCATAAGCTTGTGGTTTTTAGTTATTAATCAATTACTATTTTGTTCTGCTCTTCATCAATCTGATAATTGAAGGCATGGTTTAGCTGCAGTACCCGAATGATGTGCTCCACGCCATCTTTCATTCTAAATTTCCCGGAGTATTTGTAATTCAACATCTTCGGATTTCTAATCTCAATACCCCGATCAAAATAGAGCTCAAGTTTATGCACCAGTTCGGGAAAAGTTGCGTTGTCAAAGCTGATAATTCCTTCACGCCACAAAAAACGATCTCTATTAACGATGGAAGAAACGATAAGCTGCCCATCTTCGAGTAATGCTTGTTCATTAGGCTCAAGAACAATCCCTTTTGTTTTGCTGTGCTCCAGCACTTCAACAGCTCCTTCAAGCAGTGCTGTTTCAAAACCGCCATCTTGCGAATAAGCAATTAGGTTAAATTTTGTCCCCAATACTTTCACATCATATTTCTGTGCATTCACAATGAATGGTTTACGCTCATTGCGAGCTACCTCAAAGAAACCTTCACCATCTAGTTTTACTTCACGCACCTCATCTGAAAACTGTGTTGGAAATGTCAAGGTCGTTTTTGCATTTAACCATACTTTTGTCCCATCCTGCAAAGTCAATTCCGCACGCTGCCCGGCAGGAACATGCAAGGTTTGCATCACCAGCTCGTCTTTCAATCCATTACCGGGGGCAAAAAACCGAACAGCTATGAAGGCGATAACGAAAATGGCTGCAATTTTAAGCAGTTCGAACATTGTTGCTTTATTCAACTTAATGCCACGTCCTTTTTTCTTTTCGTAAACCGGAATTGAAGAATCTGTTTGCCAAATTGAAATATCATTCAACTTTCGCAACGCCAGGTACTCTTTCATATGCTTCGAATCTGCATCGAGCCATGCTGCGACCTTCACTTTCTCCTCCTCAGTACACTCTCCGTCAATATATTTTAAAAGAAGTTTTTCCATCTTTCAAAGTGCTTAATTCTGTAAAATAAGACACAGCTTATTCTGTCCTTCAATTTAGAGTACGATTGAAAGAGAAAGATCCCTAGTTAAAATTTTCATTTTTTTTACAATTTCAGGAAAGACAAGATCCCAACAAGCGGTAAATAATCTTTAAGCGCAACTCGTAACACACTAACTGACTGCCCAATATGATACTCAACCCCTTTTACAGAGATGTTGTATCGTTCAGCAATTTCTTTGTGTGATTTATTGCCAAAACGACTTAAAATGAAAATCTCCCTTGTCCTTTCAGGAAGGGAGTTAAGTGTCTTTTCAACAATTTGCTGGATTTCATTCGAAAATACTTCTTTCGGATCACTGGACTCGAGAGAAGAAATCCGAATTTGCAGCTCTCGCTCCAACCCTTCTGTCATCAAGCCATGCACATCATGCTTAATGGTTTGATGTTTTAAATGATCCAGTGCCCGGTTCTTCAGCATGGAAAATAGATATGGGGCAACAGGATCAATAGGCTTCTGCTTTAGCTGCTCCCACAACTTAATCAAAGAATCTGAGACAATATCCTCTGCAACCATCTCCTCCTGCACATACGACTTCACGTACAAATACGATTTTCGATAAAAAGCCGTATATATTTCATTGAAACTCTTGGCTAGCACAAAATCCATTGGGTTTGTTTCAAGATACAAACTTACGAAATAAATCGACGTTAAGCTTTAGCTGCATAGCCAAAACCAATAAAGCAACTTTGTAATTTTAATAAAACATGAACTTTATCGTCAAGCCCCAATCGGATCATATCTCCCCATAAAACATATATTCTATCTTTGACGGCCCCTAGTTTAAATGTCATAACAATTATACTGATGAAAACAATCATAGCAATTTGCATGTTTGCATTTTCCTTGCAATTATTCGCACAGGAGAAGCAGATGAACGACTCCATAAAAAGCCAAAAGCCCAAACGCTATAATTCAATTGGATTACGCTATCATGGAGGAGATGTCCTACAAAGCAATGACTTTGTAAAAGGCACCAATAATACCCAAAAGGCAATCGACTATTTTCAGGCTTTAAGTCTTTCGTACAGCGTGCAAACAGCTGGGAACAGAGAATGGCACCACATTTTTAATTTCCCGTATTACGGAGTCGGTTTTTACAATGCGAATTTCTTTAACGTTGATGAGTTGGGAACACCAACAGCCTTGTTTGGTTTTATGGGTTTCCCCTTAAAACGAGGAAAAAAGAGTGTCTGGGGATACGAACTGGGCTTTGGCTTAACCTACAACTGGGAGCCTTACAACAAAGAAACAAACCCTTGGAATGTTGCTATCGGATCCTACCGAACAGTCTATATTGATGCCAACCTGTTTTACGAGTATGCCTTGAGCCCAAGATGGGATGTACGAGGAGCTTTAGGATTTACCCATTTCTCAAATGGTAGCATAAAACAGCCCAACAAAGGACTCAACCTAATGGCTCCATCCATCGAGTTTAGTTACAATTTTAAAGATCGTCCATTACTAGTCATATCTCCTCAGCCAACTTATCAACAGCACTATGAATTAGCCCTGCAAATTGGAGGTGGTAAAAGTAATGAACTTTATGAAAATACAAATACAGCTGCAACTCAAGAGGGCGTAGCAGCCGTGACTGACACCATCCATTCATTCCTTAACATCTCAGCCGCCTTGCTGAAACAAACCACCTGGAAAAATAAGTTTGGCGTAGGAATTGATCTTACTTATGATGAAAAAGCTAATGTACAAGTAACCAACCCCGAAAATCTCAGTCAGCAACCAATCGTTGAACTGGCTAACAGACCTTTAGACCGAATGATGCTTGGCGTATTTGGCACCTATGAATTTACAATTGACCGATTATCAGTTGCCTCGTATCTTGGGGTTTTAGCCGTCCGCAAAAAAGACCCGAACATCAAGTCTCTGTATCAGAAATTTGGATTAAAATACCACTTTAAAAACGATATGTACATGGGCATTTTAATAAGGGCCCACAATTTCTCGGTTGCTGATGTAATTGAGTGGAATATCGGTTATCGCATAAAGTGGCCCCAAAAGTAAAACTCGGAAAAACCTGATTGTCAAAAAAGTGAGCTACAAACGATTAAGCATCTTTGGTAAATGTCGCATTTGCTCTATCTACCAAAGGTTGTTTTACAAACGTTCAACCAAGAGCCTATCGCAAACTTCCTTGCTCAAATTTAAGCTCGGTTCTTTTTCAATCGAAATCGTCATGCTTTTATCAAAGGTCTCAATCTGTTCCACGAGCATTTCCACTTCCAAGCGAATGTGCCGACCATTTAAGTAATCCAAAAATTCCTTATTATCATCTCGCAAAGCCTTTACAACGACCCGATCACCTCGTCTCATTTCGGATAAGCTTAAATATGGTCTCGACAGTACATTCCCGTTTTTATCCGGTATTGGTGATCCATGCGGATCAAAAGCCGGATTGCCCAACATGTCATTCATTCGGTCAAAGAGAATCTCTGCTTCAACATGCTCCATTTCTTCGGCAATGTCATGCACTTCTTCCCAACCAAACTCCATCTTCTCCACCAAAAACATCTCCACTAAACGATGCCGTCTGATAACCAAAGCAGCCTCCTTTTTCCCTTGTGACGTCAATTCAATGGGCTTATACTTTTGGTACTCAACCCAACCTTCATGCTGAAACTGCTTCACCATACTATTAACTGTTGGCTTACTCACCCCCAATCTTTTTCCAAGTCCAGACAAAGAAATCACACCTTCCTCTTCGGCTAGCATATACATCGCTTTTAAGTAATTTTCTTTCGTTTTCAAAGTCATTTGTGAAGTCTTTGTTACAAAGATAAAATATTATTCAAATAAAATTGTTAGACTAATCTAACTTTATATATTTGTACAACATAAAGTATAAAATTTTATAATTTGACAACACTTTTAGGAAAAATCTGTTTCATCTAATTATGAAAACGACATTAACCCACAAAATAAAACAACTGGTTGCAAGCCTGGTCATCGTTGCCATGGGGCTGCTTGTTGTTAATAATGTCGTTTTTCTCCATGCACATAAGCTAACCAACGGAAAAATCGTGGTTCATGCCCACCCGTATAATAAAGGGCAAGATTCAGCACCTTTTAAAAAGCATAACCACAGCTCAAATGAGTTGACCCTCATTTCGCATCTTCAGCTCCTCTTTTTTGCTGCGTTGTTGTTAACATTGAGCATATTCCGATCTGAAATCGCCCAAGGCTTTTTCACCTCAAAACACAATTATCGTTCAGCTTTTAGGCACTGCACAAAAGGAAGAGCTCCCCCTTATTCATTGTTTTAAATAGGATTTAGGATAGCCAAATCTCCTGATTTGACATCCCTACTTTTCCATCCAAGCCGGAGGAAATAGTTCTACATGACATTCTCCGAGGCGAGAACTGCCCCGAAGAATATTATAAACATATAGAAAACAATAAAATAAGATGAAAAAAATAGCATTCCTTGCAATTATTCTTTTTGCTTCAGTAACTTTAATTCAAGCACAGAAAAAAAATACAGACGCCAACATTATAGGACACGTTCAATGCGAAGGAGAGCATGTTCCCTTTATTAATGTCACCATTGACGGGACAACAATCGGAACAGCAACCGATGGAACTGGTCACTACCAGCTTATCAACCTCCCCGTAGGTGAATTAACTGTCCGGGTTACTGGTATTGGTTATAAAAGTCATTCAAAAAAAGTACAAACAGAGGCCAATAAAACACTGGAAATAAAATTCGACATTGAAAAAGATGTTTTAAACATTGAAAGTGTAGTGGTTACTGCCGATCGTAATCAAACCAACAGAGCAGAAGCCCCGGTTATTGTCACATCCATTTCACCAGAACTGATGCAAAATACCCAATCGGTGAATATTGCTGAAGGGTTGGTTTTCACCCCTGGACTGCGCACCGAAACCAATTGCCAAAATTGTGGGTTCACACAGCTTCGAATGAATGGTATGGAAGGCCCCTACACCCAAATTCTGATGAATAGCCGCCCCGTTTTTAGCGGTCTGGCCGGGGTGTATGGACTGGAACTAATTCCGGCCAATATGGTCGAACGCATGGAAGTTGTTCGTGGAGGTGGATCCGCCCTGTTTGGGGGAAATGCCATTGCCGGAACGGTTAATATCATTACCAAAGAACCCAATCGAAACTCTTTCAGTTTTGATGGCCGATTTGGAACTATTGGCGTTGGAGCTAAAGACCGTGATCAACTGGCTACTGATGGGCAACTTAACCTGAATGCGTCAATCATTACCGATGACCGAAAAACGGGAGGCTACATATACTCCATGCTACGTAACCGAGACGCTTATGATGCCAATGGTGACGGCTTTACAGAAATGGTTGAACTGGAAAACACCACCTTTGGATTTAATGTTTTTCACAAGCCCGGAGCGAAAAGCAAGATTTCATTGGATGGCTACCGCATCAGCGAATTTCGCCGTGGCGGAAATAAGCTCGACCTCCTTCCCCACGAAACAGATATCACTGAGCAACTGGACCATTTGATTACCGGAGGAAACTTATCGTATGATCTTTTTACCAACGGAAGCTATGACAAGTTGACCGTTTACGCTTCTGCCCAGCACGTACAAAGAGGTTCGTATTATGGTGCTCAGCAGGATGCAAATGCCTATGGCGACACCAAAAACCTTACTTCTTCGGTTGGTGCTCACTATGGTTTTCATGCCGATCACTTTTTAGTTGCTCCCTCAACCACCATTTTCGGAATTGATAACACCAACGATTACCTGCATGACATAAAACTTGGAGCCAACGGAGAAG
Source organism: Sunxiuqinia elliptica (assembly GCF_900113005.1). Classification (GTDB taxonomy): domain Bacteria; phylum Bacteroidota; class Bacteroidia; order Bacteroidales; family Prolixibacteraceae; genus Sunxiuqinia; species Sunxiuqinia elliptica. Next base: position 759,103 of record NZ_FONW01000002.1, on the reverse strand, counting down.
CGAACACGACTTTAACTAAGCAATCAGTCAACACCTTAGGTTCATTTATTCAACACGATTGGAAATCAGAAAAGGTAAACCTATCTCTCGGCCTTCGTTATGACCGGTACTGGATAACTGATAAAGAAAGCGATGAGGACGATTTAAGTAAAGGGGTTTTAGTGCCACGAGTAGGGCTTATGTACAAATTCTCTCCTGAAGTACGTTTTCGTATTGGTTACGCCCAAGGTTACCGTGCTCCCCAAGTTTTCAATGAAGACCTGCACATCGAGCTGGTTAATGCGACCCGGGTTGAAACCTTTAATTCGGAGGATCTGAAACAAGAAACTTCCAATGCTTTTACGGCTTCGCTGAACCCTGTTTTTAGCTTAAAAAACACCTTGAATGACGTATTGATCGAAGGATTTTACACCCGCTTAAAAGATCCATTTGCCAACGAATATTACCCGACAGATGATAATGGTAATTTCGCTTACATGCGAATAAATGCTGAAGATGATGCTTATGTTGCCGGCGTTAACCTGGAATGGAAGTCTTTCTTATCTGACCACCTGGAAGCACAACTTGGTCTGACTGTTCAAGCCAGTCGCTATGAATCGCCTCAAGCCTGGGGAGATGAAGAAACCAGTGTTTCAAAAGACTTTATGCGCACCCCAAATCAATATGGATATGCTACTTTCATTTGGAAACCATCGCATCACTTCAACACATCTTTGTCGTTAAACTATACCGGATCCATGTATGTGCCTCACTTCGGACTCAATCCGGCTGATTTTGAAGGACAAGAACAACAATTGGTGTTGGATGCAATTTCCCGTGGAGATATTATTGAAGGAGAAATGCTGAAAAAAGCAGATGGTTTTGTGGTTGCAGACCTTTTGTTCTACTACGACTTTCATTTTGGGAACGAAACAGAAATGCAGTTTTATGCCGGAGTCAAGAATATCTTCAATCAAATACAAAAAGATTATGACCGAGGCGTATACCGTGATGCTGGTTATATTTACGGTCCTTCGTTACCACGTACGTTAAACTTTGGTGTTAAATTTGGCAACATCTTTTAATTGACATAAAAACATTTTCCCTATACAAAAAAAGAGGCAGAAAACCCTTAACGGGTTGTTGCCTCTTTTTTTTGCAACATCATTTTTTACCACCGAACGACCACGCCTCAAAAAAAAACGAGCATAAGTCAGAATTACACACCACACAACACACTATATAGCAACACAATAAACAAAGACAAAGCACATCACGAAAAAAGAAAAAGTGTTTTCCCTTTGTTTTTCCTTATTCTGGGCTTACTTTTGCGGCCGCGTTCATTTCAATATTACGAATAAGATCTCCTGTGAAAGGGAGTTAATAGGGAATCACGTTCAAATCGTGAGCTGTCGCGCAACTGTAAAGTCCGTAACTTATTTTTCAGCTACATGCCACTGTTTAGTTTTTAAATGGGAAGGCGCTGCAAAATGGACAAGCCAGGAGACCTGTCTTATTTATATGAACGGCAATTGCTTTCGCGGTTTAAGGCAATGGTCAGGAACGAATTCACGACATTGATCTATTTCGTCTCCTTCGCTATTCATTAATCGCCTAAAAAAATTAAGGTCGTATTATTAAATTAAAGGATTGCTGTATGCTTACATTAAATCTGGGGTTACTTCGTATTAGAACAAATCGGTTAATGAACCCGGTTTGCAAGAAATATTTTCTTGGCCAGAGCTTGCTTAAGAAGCTGCAACAGGAGGGGAAGTCTATAGATCAAAAGGATTGGAAAACGCAACAAGTAACAGGTCGTGACAGTTTTGTCAATCCCCAAAAAAAGACAGGGGTATTAAAGACTGTGTTTTTCTTGTCGTCTTCACCCCTAACTTACAACATCTTATCTCAAATGAATTCATTTTTCTTCATCTGCCTCGATTGTCCTCCAAGAACTGTTGGATATCACTCTCCATAAACCATTAAATGGATCGACATACACTATGATTGGAATGCCACTGAAAACAGTCATTCTAAATATGGTCACAGCTACCAAACAATAATTAATTTAATTACTCTTTTCGAGTTTTAGATAGATTGCTCATTGGAAGCAGGACAAATTTCTTGCTTCCATTTTTCTTTCATTAAACCAAAATCAATGGAATTTTTAAAACTATTTACGCAATCGGGAACTGCCTCAACGCTTGTTTTCCTCAGTTTAACCGGGATTATCGGTATTCTGCTTGGGAAAATCAAAATTTTCAACATCAAACTAGGCATTTCCGGTGTGCTGTTTGCAGGCCTGTTGATAGGCCATTTAGGAGCAACAACCGATGCCAACGTGTTGCACTTTGTCAAGGAGTTTGGCTTAATTCTATTTGTCTATTCAATTGGACTTGAGGTTGGTCCCCGGTTTATTTCATCACTTAAAAGTGATGGTTTACAACTCAATGCCCTCGCCGGAGGAATTGTCGTTCTGGGCTTTTTCATTGCCGTTGCCATTAAGCTTATTTTCGATGTTCCCTCTGCGGTTATCACCGGAATTATGTGTGGAGCTGTAACCAACACTCCTGGTTTGGGAGCAGCCCAACAAGTTATTACAGAACAAATGGGCAATCCGGAATTAACTGAGCTAACAGGCATGGGATACGCCGTAGCTTATCCTTTTGGGATTATCGGGATCATCTTAACAATGCTCATCATTCGCTATTTCTTTGGAGTGAAAATTAAAGAAGAAGCTAAAAGCTATTCTGGAAAAGTATCCGGAGTTTCGGGGAAGTTAATTGCAGTAAATTTAACGGTAACCAACCAAGCTCTTTTCGGGAAATCTTTTGCTTTCTTAAAAGAAACTTTAGCCGGGGAGTTTGTCATTTCCCGGGTTTTTCGAGAAAAAGACTTTTTTGTTCCTGAAGAAGAGGATCAAATTCAGGATGGCGATGTAATCTATGGGGTTTCAAGTCGAAAAAAGTTTAATGCACTAGAGCTAAAGGTTGGAAAACTCCATAAAACCGGAGAACTCAACATTTCAGGCAGAATGGGAATGCGCCATGTTGTTTTCACCAATAAAAAAATGGCCGGAAAAACCATTAAGGAAATTGGTATTTCACGTCAATATCCGGTTAATATTACGCGCATCTTTCGGGCCGGAAACGAAATCATGCCTCACGAAAAAGACAGTATTGAATTTGGTGATACTCTGCGCATTGTTGGTGAACGAAAATCTTTAAACGATGTAGTCAACCTACTTGGTAACTCCATGAAAGATCTATCACACCCCAATATTATTCCGGTGTTTATCGGGATTCTTGCTGGTGTTTTAATTGGAAGTATTCCATTTGCAATTCCGGGACTTCCTGCTCCTGCTAAATTAGGATTGGCTGGAGGACCTCTTCTGGTTGCTTTATTCTTAGGACACAAAGGACGTATCGGAAAGCTTGACTTTTACATGACTCCGGGAGCAAACCTGTTTATTCGCGAGTTGGGAATTATCTTATTCCTGGCCTGCGTTGGACTTTCCGCCGGAAAACACTTTGTTAGTACAATCGTTAATGGAGGCTATTTGTGGATGGCTTATGGTGTAGCAATCACCATTATTCCGCTCATTATCATTGCCGTAATAGCCCGACTCTTAAAATTCAACTATCTAACGATTTGTGGCTTACTATCAGGAGCAATGACTGACCCTCCCGCATTGGAGTACGCCAACTCGTTGTCTCCTATCCAGGCACAATCAACAGCATATGCAACTGTTTATCCGCTAGTCATGTTTTTGCGCGTACTTTTAGCGCAAATCCTGGTGCTGGTATTTCTATAATTTAAGAGCGTATGGAAAATGAATTTTAGCTTTTCATTTTTCATACGCTTCAACACCCAATAAGCTATTCTGGATTAATCAATAAAAGCCTCCTCTCAGGCTCTTTACTCACAAGAATTTTAAATAGTGAGGAAGCATTCATTTTTCTGCATAATTCCCAAAAACAGAATTGTCTACTTAAACTCAACGACAACTTATCTCCTATTCTTTTATAAAAAAGATGGTACTCCTCCAAGCAATACCATCTTCCAAATTGAGTAATAAAGAAGTCGCTATTTCTGAACGATCAACCTTTGAGGCACAGCACCAATTTTCACGAGATAAACACCGCTTTTCAACCGACTTACATCAATCAGTTGTTGGCGATCGGTTATCATCGTTTGTAATACCATCCCTCCTGAAATATCATATACAATTAAACAAGCCCCCACAGGAGCATTGCTTACAGTTACCACATTATTCGAGGGGTTAGGGTATAACTTTATCCCTCCGTTCTCTAACTCATCAATTGCTGTTGAAATATCGGTTGTTACCGTTAATGATTCACTCGCTAGCGAAGCATGGGACATGTCCGTTTCAGCATAACGTTGGATAAGCCTATACAAAGTATTACCATCCAAGCCATCAAATAGAACAGTGTCCTGCCATGTTTCTCCGTTGTCGATGCTGTACTCGCACCCTTCCTGCACAGTCAAAACGATGCTACTATCTGTTTTGCTTGCTAGTGTTGGAGCCACAGGAGCCGCTTTTTGTGCTTTATCTGTGACAACTGTTAATGCTTCACTTAGCTCTGAAGCATAGTGCGTATCTATTTCAAAATAACGCTGCACAAGCACATAAGCAGTACTAATCTCAAGTCCGTCAAACAAAACGTCACTCTGCCAGCTTACTCCCCCATCAATACTGTACTCACAGCCAGCTGCTGCATTGAGGGTAATACTGTTTTCAGTTTTGGACGCCAGTGTTGGTGCTGCCGGAGCCAATTGTTGAGCTTTTTCAGTTACAACAATCAATGGGACACTTGCCGGTGAAACATAGTGTATACTGGTTCTTGCATAACGTTGCAGTAAAGTATAAGAAGTTCCACTCTCCAATCCATCAAAAAGAACGGTATTCTGCCAACTTCCCCCACCATCAATACTGTATTCACAACCTGCCTTTGCATTTAAAGTGATACTGCTTTCAGTTTTGCCAGCAAGGGTTGGTGCAGCAGGTGCCGATTGAGAGATTTTCTTGGTAGTCGCCGTTACTGAGGCACTTATAGCTGAAGCACTATACATTTCTGTTTCAGCATAACGCTGAACGAAAGTATAACTAAAATTCGCCTGCAAGCCTTCAAATAGTGTCGCATCCTGCCAAGTTGCACCGTTGTCGATACTGTACTCGCAGCCTTCAACTACAGCAAGGATAATACTGTTGTATGTTCTACTTACCAATATTGGTGCGTCAGGTGCTGTTTGTGGTGTTTTATTTGTCGTTACCATAAAAGGAGCACTTGATGGAGAAGCAAAACCCGTATTGGTTTCGAAATAGCGTTGGACAAAAATATAAGTTGTGTTCATTTCCAAACCTTCGAACAATACTTCTCGCTGCCAGCTCAAGCCGTTGTCAATACTGTATTCGCAACCTTCAACTGCCTTAAGAGTAATACTATTTTGCGTTTTGCTTGCCAATACCGGGACTACAGGTGCCGAAGGAGAGGCTTTATCTGTAATTACCGTTAATGGAGCACTTTGGGGTGAAGCACTGAATGTTTCAGTTTCGGCATAACGTTGAATAAGAATATACGATGTATTACCAACTAATCCGTCAAATAAAACAGCATCCTGCCATGTTGTGCCGTTGTTGATGCTGTACTCGCAGCCTTGCACGCTGTTTAGAGTAATGCTGTTATGCGTTTTACTTGCTAAGGTTGGTGCCGAAGGTGCCGATTGAGAAGGTTTATCTGTAGTTACCGTTAATGGGGCACTTGCCGGAGAGGTTAAGGATATTTCAGTTTTAGCATAGCGTTGAACAAAAGTGTACGCGGTATTTTCGTTCAACCCCTCGAATAGAACTGCATCCTGCCATGTTGTGCCATTGTCGATGCTGTACTCACAGCCTTCAACTACAGTAAGGATAATACTGTTGTGCGTTTTGCCAGCTAGTGTTGGTGCGGCAGGGGCAAGTGGCTCCGATATAAAAGCAGTGTAGGAAGTAGCAAAAACGCTTACGGTGTAGTTTCCATCGGTTAGAGGTACCATTGCTCCGCTACCATCCTTCCATCCTGTAAAACCGGGAGTTGCGTCGTGCTTGGGTAGGGTGATGGATGCTAGGTTGCCATTATAGGCAAATGCTTTAAAGCCTATGTTCACCAGTTTTTCGGAGAGCGTTACGCTCATTATGTTATTGCTACTAAAGGAGCTCTCTCCAATGCTTGTTACTGTTTCAGGAAAGTCTACACCTTGTAATCGGTTATAGGAAAATGCAGCATTTCCAATGCTTTTTAGAGTCTGGGGTAGGACAAGGTTGGTTAAGCTGTTAGTTGCAAATGCTTCTTCGCCAATGCTGGTTATGCTGTTTGGAAGCGTAATATCCTGAAGTCCCCTGCTGGCAAATACACTACTTCCTATTCCGGTAATGGTGATCTCTGGCCCTTCTTTGTTTAGGGTTTGGGGGATAGTTAGCTTTGTGCCTTTCAGTATATTGCAACTTATAATACACCCTTCGTTGTCAATTGTTACGTCGTCAGCAGTAAGAGTATAGGGTATAATGGCGTAGTAGGGAACATAGAAATTTGATACGGTATAGTTGCCCTCTTCGGTCTTTATCACCTTTTGCTTATTATAGTCAATCCATCCTTCGAAACCTGGGGTTGACTCGTGTTTGGGCAGATTAATTAATGTAAGGTTGTTATTGTTGGCGAATGCACATTCTTCAATGATAATTAATGTTTCCGGAAGAGTTACACTTGTTAACTGGTTACTGGAAAACGCGTAGCTGCGAATGTTTAGTAACCCATTGGGGAACGTAATGCTGGTTAAGTTGTTAAAGGCGAATGCATAGCCTCCAATGCTTTGTAGTCCATTGGGAAGCGTAATGCTGGTTAAATGGCAGCTATAAAAAGCTTGGTAACCAATATTTTTTACTCCTTCTGGAACTACTACACTTGCTAGGCGAAGTAGCATAAAAACGCAATCGTTAATGCTGGTAATGGCTATATCAACGCCCTCTTTGTTGATGGTTTGTGGAATAATAATATTCCCAAATGCATAGGTCTCGGTATTAAAATCGTTAATGTTGCAACTTAGAATTACACCGCCTTCATTCACTGTTATGTCGTCAGCTGTAAGGGTGTAAGATGTGGGGCCTTGCGCATTAGTTGTTACTACAGCCATAAGCAATGCGAAGAAGAGTAGAATCTGTTTCATGATTATTTTTTGTTTAAAATTTCTGAATTGGAAATACCTACTGGTTGGCATCACTTCAATTTCTCTCGGTACCCGTGCGAATTGCTGACTTTACACCAGCTGTTGTTGCTTACCTTATCGGTAGCAATGGCACTAACATTTGCCTTAATGCAATTGCTCCAATTGGTTTCGGAGTTCGATATGTAGGTTCTGGTAATTAATTTTTTCTGGGCAAAAGGAGGGATGGAACTCATCCATGTATCTTTATTGCTATTATGGATGTGGAAATTGAAAAACACAATGTTCCCATTGCTTGGCGGGTGAACCGCCTTATCGGAATCAGACATATCTTGATCGCTAAAGCAATAACGGTGGTTCAAACTAGTTTTGGCATACTCTGACTTCCAACTCTTATTCCCACTTAAGCAGAAGATAAACTTTCCCTTAATCTCTGAGGCAGAAAGCGCGGGCCAACCAGTCTTGATTACATTTTCGCATAGCGATAGCGACGAGTCTTTCATGAGCTGATGGGGTTTGAAAATTAGATCCTCATCAAAGTGACATTTTAAATATGTGTCGATTTCCTCGTGAAATTTATCGTAACCTCCATGAGCACTTTTAATATCTAAGGTGATTAAAATGATACTATGCTGAGAGTTACGGTGATGCCAGTCAAGTATTTCCGACAGGAAGGAAGACAGAGGTGTACTACCAAAGAGGAGTGTATGAGCAACTGTAAAGTAGTTTGCCCCAATTGATTCGAAAGGCTTATAATTAGACGAATGTCTCCATATATCCAATTCTAGTCCCATGCACCCACTGTTATGTGGCTCCTTGGGATTAAATGTTAGCTGCTCACTAAAGGACTCTTTTCTATCATAGGAGTTGTGAGAGGCCTTGAATGTTATCTGGTCAAAAGTTAGCTCATTCATTTGTTGAAGTTTTTATTTATATATAGAAGATTCATGGGAAAATGAGCAGCATTGGTTCATACAGCTACTCTTGTATATAAATCCAGAGAAGAAAGACTATGAACTGTACAACTAAGGCTTTCCAATTACCTTTTTCCTATTACTTTAAATTTGATTCCCATTATTTTTTTTGTTCCTGGATTTATTAGAAAACAACTTTTTTAGAACAGCGGAAAAACAACGTCTCTATTTCTGCTTGTTTTTCCGCCTGATAAAAAAAATCAGGTAAATAAAAATCTCCATAAGAAGAGGAAGAGGACGATGACATAATAAAAACAAGTGTTTTTTTAAACAATCACCAACTTTATTTTACATACTAAAGATAGGAATCACTACTCCTGGATAATGGTAGGAATGACTAATAATTAGGGTAGAAATAGCAAAAACGTCAGGTAAAAACAGCAATACAAAACAGTCAATACAGCAATTAACTAATTAGCAGCAGCTTTTATACTACAGGGAAAGTAGTGAACAATAAATTATATTCATACAGATTATCTTGGCTAACAAAGTCATAATTAATCTAGACCTGTAGTATTGGAAAAAAATATTGCCGATAAAAATGCGCATAGATAATCCCGAAACAAAGCATTGCACATATCGAATACGCCCCTACTCCTCTATTTTGCCTTGATTGGATTTTGAGCAAGCTGACGATTCCTCCAATTTTGAGCAGAGCTACCAGTAATTTTCACAAACTGCTTGTTAAAATTACTGCTATCGGAATAGCCAGCTAAACATGCTACTTCAACCACCAACATTTCTGGATGATCCAATAATAATTTTTGGGCTTTACCTATCTTCAGGTGATTTATCCACGAACGAAACGATTGCTTCTTTACCTGGTTGATATAAGCCGACAAATACGTACGGTTGGTATTTAATTCAGAGGACAAGTCTTCAATGGTAAGGCCTTGCTGCAAGAACCGTTCCTGAATTACCCAACGGTTCAATGCCTCTCCAATAATTTCAGACTGTTTACTTTTGTCGCTGTTGTTCGCTATCAAAATTTCACATTGGCTACCTGCGGAGGCCAGTGGTTCAATAATTTTGTAACGGTATGCATAGTTGATAAAACCTACACCGAAATAAGAATAAAACGGCATAAAACTTAAAATAAAAAGATAGTAAACAAATTTACGTTCAGGGAAAAACAACAATAAGAGCAACATTACTCCAATAGCAAACATGCCAAAAAAAGAATAGTAAATCCAGCGAAAGCGCAAGTTTTCTTCACCAGAGTAATAATTGTCAGCCCTGCCAAAACATGCTCGATATTCTTCAAGAAATAAAATTAAATATCGAATCAGCTGAGACACATAGTACACCACAAATAAGTAGTAGTTTATTCTAAATATCAAAAAATTAGATTCCAAAGCATAACCCAATACCATGATAACAACAAAGAAAAGAAGCGGGAGAAGTTCCCTCAGAATTTTTTTCCCTGTTACAAAACGAGTATTGATGAGAGAAATAAAAGTATAAGTAAAAAACAACGCTTGGAGTGAACCTACAGTTAATTTAATCGACTGGGATAAAGGATGTCCAATATCATGATTATCAAAAAATATTTCGATAAAGTACAGTGACGATAGTCCCAAGTAGGCTGCTGCTGCCGTTTTTCGAGCTATCCGATAACCTCCAAGAAAAGTACTCTTGGGGATATATAGAAAAAGGAAACAAAGCCCAAAGACAAGACTTCCTCCACTTGTAAATGCTGTTATTACACTATAAACAATATCTGCCATTACTCCTATTTTTAGAAGTAATTTCAAATTTAGAAATTATTGACATATAGCAGATAAATAAATAAATAAATATTATACAACTTTTCATCACAAAGAACGATCTTTCTCTTTTTTGGCAGGATCACTGATCAATTAACGCCAATGGTTTCAGCAACACAACAAAAGATACCCAGCACCTGATAAAAAGCAAAAAGGGAAAAGATTAGGTACTGGTACGATAATAATTAGATCTTATTAAAACAAAAAAGCCTGTAAACCTATGATCTACAGGCTTTCATTATTCTCGAAATCAGCGATGAACTTGCAACTCATCTGCGTCAAACGGATACTTACCTCATAATTAGAGTATGCACAATACATGTCAAAAAACAGAAGAGTTGAAAAGAAATTGCTGCTCAAGTAATCGATTAATATCCATACTTCGATCAACTGAAGCCAACATCAAAGAAGCGTTCTATTAAACTTCTAGCACAACAGAGATAACTACTAGACCATTGAGTAATCATCGTTCGAAAAAACAGAACCAATGCTTAAACCATACGTTTAAGTTAGTAAGGGATAAAAGAAGCACCAACAGATAACCAGAACACACTGAAAAAGAACATCATATTATCGACAACTTTAAAAAACTTCATTCAATAATAAACATAAAACTTTTGAAACTTTATATTAAAAATATGGTTTGTATTCGCTGCCAAATGGTGGTAAAAGCGGAACTTGAAAAACTTGGACTAAAGTATACTTATGTCAAAATTGGAGAGGTAAATATTATTGGCAATGTTGCCCCAGAAAGATTAAAACAATTGGGAGCAGCATTAAAGAAATCAGGTCTATGCTTAATGGATGACAAAAAAAGCATTCTAGTTGAAAAAGTAAAACTTGCAATCATTGAACTAACTCACTATAGTGAAGATCAACTCAAAATTAATCTTTCCGACTATTTAAGTGAAAAACTCAATTACGATTACACTTACCTTGCCAATCTTTTCTCTGAAGTTAAAGGCATTACTATTGAAAAGTTTTATCTAACCCACAAAATTGAACGGGTCAAAGAACTCATTGTCTATGATGAGTTAAATCTTACAGAGATAGCATACAAAATGCACTATAGCAGTGTTTCTCACTTATCAAACCAATTTAAAAAAATTACAGGACTAACCCCTTCTCATTTCAAAAAGTTAAAGAACAAAAGACGAAAAACACTTGAAAATGTGTGAATCATACAAAATTATTTTGGAAATGTGTAACGAAACAATAATCCAAATTCCAGAATTTTGTGTATGAATGAAGTTCCATAACCAGGATAAAAACGAGTTAACGTTTTTATTTCAGAGTACACTGCAATCTGTTAAAGGAAAAGCCAACACATCCGGATCCGTAACTAGAACTGTCTTAATTTATTTGATTTTGAACAAGAAGGAGAAATACTATCTGGAGGATATCTTTAAAAAGTTCATCATTCCGCATTTTTCAATCAATGATTTCATTATCTTTTTTGAGTGGGACCGGATAGCTCAAAACTATAGGTATGTCGTAACGCCCCAACAAAACAAAAATAAATTCATCAGTTTTCACCTACACAAACGCGACAAAGTCAATGACTTTGAAGTAATTATAATCTACACAAACATTGATGGGTTCAATTTTCACAACACCCAAAAGTTGCTATTTCTATTGGCTCATGATGATTTGAAACGGTTTAAAAAGTTTTATCAGGATTTCATTGATGATCTAAATGAAGAAAGTCATGAGAAATTTACTGTTGACTTCTTTATTCCTTTTACGATTCCAAATAGTTTAAAAAAATAACTACAAACTAAAATAAGACGATGAAAATACTATTGATATATCCAGAGTGCCCTGATTCATTTTGGAGCTTCAAGCATGCTTTAAAATTTATATCAAAAAAAGCAGCAGTTCCCCCATTGGGTTTAATAACAGTATCTGCCATGCTTCCTTCAAATTGGGAGAAAAGGCTGATAGATATGAATATTACAAGTCTTCAAGACAATGACATCCATTGGGCAGACTACGTATTCATCAGTGCCATGTATATTCAAAAAGAATCTGTCGATAAAGTCCTAGCTAAATGCGTAAAACTTCATACGAAAGTGGTTGCTGGAGGACCTCTTTTTACACAGGAATACAGTTGCTATCCCCAAATTGAGCATTTCATTTTGAATGAAGCAGAAATTACAATGCCCCTGTTTTTAAATGATTTACAAAAAAACAACCCGTTACGACTATATCAAACAGAAAAATATGCAGATATGAAGTCCACCCCCGCTCCAGACTTCCACTTACTATCAATCAATGAATATGCTTCAATGAATATACAAATCTCCCGGGGATGTCCCTTCTCTTGCGATTTTTGCGAAATAACTTCCTTATTGGGACACCAAGTCCGCATCAAAACGCCTCGTCAGGTTATACAAGAATTAGAAATGCTATACAGCCTAAACTGGAGAGGACCAATCTCAATTGTGGATGATAACCTAATTGGAAATCGGAAAGAAGTTAAAAATAGGATATTACCTGCTATCGCAGAATGGATGCGAGCACATCGCTATCCTTTTTCATTCAGTGCTCAAACCTCTATCAACCTAGCTGACGATAGAGAATTATTGATATTGATGGCAGAAGCAGGTTTCACATCAACATTTATTGGAATCGAGTCTCCTGATGAACGCTCTCTTGAAGAATGCCATAAAGTTCAGAATCGAAATAGAGATATGTTGCAAAGTGTCCAGAGGATTCAGAAAGCCGGATTGCATGTTTCTGCCGGGTTTATTGTGGGATTTGACAGTGATTCTCCAAGTGTTTTTCAACGTCAAGTTGACTTTATTCAGAAAAGTGGAATTGTTTCTGCTATGGTTGGTCTGCTAAATGCCCCCAAGCATACCAAATTATACAATCAAATGAAAGCACAGGATAGGCTAACTTTTGAACTAAACGGCAATAACACAGATATGACGACAAATTTTGTTCCCAAAATGGGATTAAAAAACCTACAGGAAGGCTATCACCATATCATTTATAGTATTTACAGCACAAAACCCTATTACAAAAGGGTTCGAAAACTGATCTTAAGTTACAATAGAAAGATCGAGCACCGTAGTAAGATTTCCTTTTCCTTATTCAGGGCTTTTCTTAAATCTATCCTGATTATTGGTCTTTTAAATAAAGGAAGACGAGAATATTGGAAGTTGGTCATTTGGACTCTTTTCAATCGACCGGCAGCCATTTATGATGCCATTACTTATACGGTTTATGGTTACCACTTTCGAAAAGTATATGGGATACAAGACTGAGGCTTCATAAGAAATTCTTTTAATGTGAGAATGATGTAACTTATATCCTCAATTGTATAATACTTCGCACCAGGTATTGAGGTACTTTTATTGAACCAATTACGAAAATTGAGAAAGTCGAAATATAGAAGAATCAAAAAAAAATAAGTGAAAGTTATGTCAAAATCGAAAACAAAAGAAGGAAAATCAAATAAGAAAGCACCAGCTAGGACTTTAAAAGAGAAAAGACTTGCAAAGCAGATCAAACAACAAAAGAAGAGTGAAATCGGAAAAATATAACTCCATTCCAAGGTCATTAAGCTGCCTGTTCATTTCCTTAAAGCCAAACACTAAAAGAGATGTCAGATGAAAAACGTTTTTGTATTACCGAATTCAATAAAGATGTCTGAAAAATGCTAATCTACATAGCTCTATTACTAGCTTGGAAAAACTAATAAACAGCTATAGTAGCTAAAATCAATAAAACAACTCGTGCAGACCAAAAATAGTTGATAAATCATAATTTTCATACATGATGAAAACTCTTCATAAGCAAACGGATGTCAAATTACTTTGTCAAAAGACAGAAGAGTTAACATCAAAGAAAACACTTAAACCGAGCTCGCATAATCTTCGAGAAGATATAGAAAAGCACAATAAGAAATTAAAGCTTCGTCTGCTTGAGTTGGAACTCCAAAATAAGAAATTAGTATTAGCAGTTACTAAGGCACTGAGACTTAGAGACCGATATGCTAAGTTATATGATTTTGCCCCAACGAGCTATTTTATTCTTAATAAAGAGGGAAAAATCATTTCATTAAACTTTAGCGGAGCTAGCATGCTAAACAAGTCTCGCTTTGAGCTGAAAGGCTACCCTTTTGAATTATTCCTTGTGCATCACTCAAAGTCAATCTTTAACCGTTTTCTACACAAATTATTTGAAGGCGAGACCCAAAAAGGTTGTGAAGTTGCTATGATCACAAATGAAAACACCCCCAGGTACCTGCACCTTTCAGGTAATGTTGTTGAAGATGGAGAACAATATCTGGTAAATGCCCTGGACATCACCCTCCCCAAGAAGGTAGAACTGGAACTAGTCAAAGCTAAAAACAAGGCTGAAGAAAACGACTATCTAAAATCAGCCTTCCTTGCTAATATGAGCCACGAGATCAGGACACCAATGAATGGTATCCTGGGATTTACAGAACTTCTGAAGAAAATAATGACTCAAAATGAATTGGGGCAAAAGTACATCGATATCATTGAACAGAGTGGAAATCACCTAATGTCAATAATCAATAATGTAATTAATATTTCAAAAATAGAAGCGGGACAAATGGAAATTTCTATTTCTAAAACCAATATAAATGACCAACTCAACTTTGTTTACACTTTCTTCAAACCGGAAGCCGACAAGAAAGGCATTCAACTTTCTTTGCACAACAGCTTACCCGACAAAGCAGGTATTATCAACACCGATCAAAATAAACTCGACGCGATTCTATTCAACTTGGTCAAAAATGCCATCAAGTTTACTGAAAAAGGAGGGATCAAGTTCGGCTATGTCAAGAAAGGCGCATTTCTGGAATTCTATGTGACAGATACGGGTTCTGGAATTAACAATGAACTGGCAGAAACGATTTTTGAAAGGTTCAGAAAATACAGCCCTAAACACAGCTGGAACTATGAAGGATCTGGCTTAGGTTTATCTATATCAAAAGCTTATGTAGAATTATTAGGTGGTAAGATTTGTGTTGAAAGTGAGGAAGGTAAAGGAGCTTCGTTTCATTTCACCATTCCCTATAAAACTGTCATTCAAAATATTAAAGGAACAATAAAAGCTTGAAATAATCCGATAAAAATCATTTGCTCCAATAAGAAATTTGAAAATTCTATTTATCGAAGATGGCGCAATGTTCAAAATTTTTATTCGCAAAAATCAATCTCGGTGAAATCGGAGATAAAAACGCCTGTCGCTGTAAGTCAATTTTGAATAGATTATCAAAGAAGCATTGCAAAACAAAAAGTAGAAATATCGATTTCAAAAAATAAAAATCGTTACAGAACAAGAGGAAAGACTAGATTCTCTCATATTAGGATGCCGTAAAAAGTCCTTTAAATCAACAAATTTAAACTACAGAAATGAAAATTGCTTATATTGCGACCTATCCTCCTCGGGAGTGTGGCATCGGCACCTTCACAAATAACCTGTATAAATCCATGCTACACCATCACCATGGAACAACCCGGAATGAAGGATTTGTTGTTGCCTTAGACGATAATGACCTGAAGTATAAATATCCCAAAGAAGTCAAACTAAGCATCCGTCAGGATCACCAGGAAGATTACCTCAAAGCAGTTAAATACATCAACCTCAGCGGTGCCGACATTTGCATCCTGGAGCACGAGTTTGGCATATTTGGGGGACACAGCGGCGTTTATATCCTCCCCTTGCTCCATCGACTTGAAATGCCGCTCATCGTAACCCTTCATACCATTTTAAGAAACCCTTCGTATAACGAAAAGGCAATCATGAAGGAAATCTGCAAAATGGCTACCAGGATTGTTGTAATGAGTCATAAAGCTATTGAATTTCTAACTACGATTTATGACGTTCCTTCTGCCAAAATTACACTGATTGAACACGGCGTTCCTGATATTCATTTCGACGCCGAAAAATCAAGAAGAGAATTTAAGCTTGACAGCAAGAAAGTGCTCCTGACATTCGGTTTTATAGGCCGTAGCAAAGGAATTGAAACGATTATCAATTCGCTGCCTCTAGTCATTAACAAACATCCCAATGTCATTTATATCGTTTTAGGCAAAACCCACCCCAATGTATTGCGCCATTCGGGTGAAGAATATCGTATTTCCCTTATGCGCCTGGTACAAAAACTTCAGCTGGATAAACATGTCGTATTTTTAAATGAATTTGTTGACGAGCAGGATCTATTTAAATATCTGTATTCCTGTGATATTTATATCACTCCCTACTTAAACGAAGCCCAAATAACCAGTGGGACCCTGTCGTACGCAGTTGGAGTTGGCGCAGCGGTGCTTTCAACTCCCTATTGGCACGCAGTAGAATTACTTTCAGAAGGAAGAGGTCGACTTTTTAACTTCAATGACTCGGAGCATCTTGCCACAACATTGAATGATCTATTGGATCATCCCGAAGAACTGAATGAGATGAAACGGAAAGCCTCAGCATACGGAGAAAAGATAACCTGGTCCAAAACAGGAGCAAAATACATGGATCTAGTATCAACGATACTGGAAGATAGCCACCATGATATAGAAAAGAAAGAAACGGTAATGGATTTATTAATACTCCCTCCCTTTTCTCTTTCCCACATCAATCGATTAACAGATGATACTGGAATTATTCAGCATGCAAAATTTGGTATCCCAAACTTAAAAGAAGGCTATTGTCTAGATGATAACGCCCGAGCATTATTAATGGTACTAATGGCCTACAGACAAATGAAAAACACGCAAGCGTTGGAATTGTCCCCTATCTATCTTAGTTATATTCACTATCTTCAAAATGCAGATGGAACCTTCCGGAACTTCCTGAGTTTTAGCAGAATATTTCTAGACAAAGTTGGATCTGAAGATTCATTTGGCCGTACCATCTGGGCATTAGGATATCTATTGGGTAACGCTCCAAACGATGCCTATTACCAGACAGGAAGGTTGGTATTTTTCAATGCTGCTCCTAATTTTGAAAAACTAAGTTCAATTCGTGGCATCGCCAATACAATGATTGGCATCAGTTACTACTTGAAAAGTAATCCATCTGACGACTCCATGACTGAACGGCTCCGTAACATGACTCAAACACTTGTTAAACATTACAAAAACAATGAATCAAAAGACTGGAAATGGTTTGAATCCTTACTCGCCTATGATAATGGCATTTTACCTTTAGCTCTCTTACATTCTGCAGAAATACTTAATGATCAAGAAATAACCCAAACAGCTCTTGAATCTATGAACTTTCTGACTAGTCACACATTAAAAGACAACTACTTATCAATTATTGGCAACGAAGAATGGTATCGAAAAGAAGGTGAGCGTTCTATTTTTGCACAGCAACCAATTGATGCTATGGCAATGGTACTGATGTACCACCAGGCCTTTTATCTAACCCAAAATAAAGACTACTTGAATAAACTGTATACTTCCTTTTTGTGGTTTTTAGGAGAAAATGATTTACGCATGAGTCTGTATGATTTTGAAACCAAGGGCTGTTGTGATGGATTTGACAACTATGGAGTCAATCGCAATCAAGGTGCTGAAAGCACGCTTGCATATCTAATTTCTCATTTAACTGTTTTACAAGCTTATGAAGAGTTACACAGATCTGACTACAGGGAATAGTCTTTCCGACTCCCAGTTCATATTCACCAAGCCTAGTTAATTCTAATTATCCAACTGTCAAGAGACTGTTCTTTTGATATGTAGATAATATAGAAGAAAATAAATCTCGATCGAAAAGATACAGGCAATAGCGGATTTTAGTATATGGATTCAGTTCTTTTTTTTCTTTTTGTTCAACTTTTTCCGCTATATGTAAATAGTTTCTCAATCCATCATTCAATTCACTTTCAGTAAATCCCTTTTTTATATCCAATATTTCTTGCACAAAACCATCAACCTTAAACTCAATGAAGTTATAGTTGGGAAAATATTTCAGAACCACGAATAGAAACCTAAAAACATCCAAAGCCTTATCTTTTTCAATCGTTCCTCCTTGCTTAATTCGATCATTGATTCTTTTTTCTTCCAAAAGTATTTCATCATTTATCCGCAAAAACTCATCATCTGCAATCTCAAACAAAGCTGACAAGCGATTAATTCTTCTCTTTAGGCTTTGAGGAATACTCTTCTTGTATTTTATTTTATGATCCAATACACTCCAGGCATCTTGAATAATTGTACGAATTTGCAACTCAAAACGAACGTTGGCATAAGGAATCAATTCAACTTTCTTACAATATTCGCTATTTAGCTTCAAATCAAGGTGCAAACTTTTGTATCCAAATTTATCATCAGTGCTCTCTAACTGGTCTGTTTTATCGGTAATAGCAACTTCTATAAAATATCTTTTCAACTCCTCTCTAATGAGATTTACATCCCTAACATAAAGACAAACCACTCGAATTCCAATAAAATCGGACAACGAATCGATTATTTGATAATCTCTATTTTCCTCTGAAATTTTCGATACATATTTACGATTAAATTTGCTCAGGCATTCGGAATAGTCTTTAATCCGTCCCGAAACATGTTCTACTTTAGGAAGTGAATCTATAAGTTCGATTAAAAATCTTAATGCTGAATTGTAAAAAGCTAAATTGGAATAATAATACTTTTTAAATTCTTTTATTTTGAGTTCGACATCCTCCATAAACTGAATCATTAAATATGAAAAATTGGTTTAAATATCGCAGCTCCATTCTTATCCCTCTATAGGACTGTTTAATCAGACTCTAAACGTGAAGAATAGTCTTCTAGCTGAATCTGTTCACCAAGTTTCATCCGAAATTTTTTTTACTTGATTTTCATTTTTTTTCAGCTATTGATCCATATTTGGGTTATACGGGCTTGATAACTGATTTGTGCTCGTTTTTTCTGCTTAACAGAACAGAAAATCTATTACAGGAGTAATATAAGCTTCCCAAGAAAAAAAATATTGATTAGTACAGAAAACAATCTTGAAAGTCCAAGATATCTGCTGCACTCATGAAATACGCAGTAAAATATATATTATCTGGAACTTATCGGATGCTCCAGGAGATATTTGGTCAAAAGCGAACTCAACGATTCAAAATAGCTTTCCAGTTGCTCAATCGTTACCTCTAAGTCAGCGTTATCAGAAATTGTGTCAGGCATTTCCTCTAAAAATCCAGCTAACTCAGGATAGTACTCACTGATGACCATGGTCATCTTTAAAATCATTGAATTTAAATCAGTTATTGCTTCTTGTTTATTTAAAGTACTCGTTATCATGCGATCGTGACATTTTAATATTGGCAATAGTCCATTACATTTATATCTCAATAGAGGACAAAAATCAGTCATTTACAGAGATCCATTCGCATCACTAGTCAAAGTAAAATTAACACCTATCGTTTAACTCTTTCTTACAGAACTTTTAAAAAGAATTATATGATTCACACATTTTAGATGATAAAATATTGTTATTCTTAATGATCCGTTATTCTTTGTGAGTTATAATAGATAATCGGTGTAGTTTACTCCTAAATATCAATTCTTAAAATGTGAAATATCAATAACGGACAATAAGCATTCCTGTTCATTCTCGATAACAAGCCCTTCCAGATAGACCTGACGTGCTAATCGATCGTTATAGCCGAGAGTTATTTTACAGGATACTTTTTCAGCATCACAAAATATTCGCTCAAAGAACCTAGAAAAGATGGTATGTGATTCTTTTGAAATAAACAGTTTAAAGTCAGTCTTTAAAAAGCTGAAACGTTTCTCACCTAACATTTCAGCACCTGTGAAATTTAAATCACAGATTAAACCTTCAGTATCAAGGATAAAATAGCCAATTGGCGCAAAATCAAACAACATTGTGTATTTTTTCAAGGCCTTTTCTACAACTTCATTGGTCTGTTGTAATTCTTCATTTTGCATCTCTAAAATAATTTGTAATATTTGGACTTCACGTAACAGCTTCTTCTCCTCGGAACTCATATTGGGCTTAACTATTTGTAGATGCTTTTCATTCACCTGCTTTTCGGCCTTTTGCCTTAGATCATCTCTTATCGATGAATTAAGTTGTTTATAGTTCATATTTTTAATCTATACATTTGTATACAACACACTTTTAACATGACGTTAAGAAAACAAGAACCAGATTAATATTTTCAGAACCTGTTTCAACTACTCATTTCAAGTATCAATTGCTTGTTTCTCGTTCTCGAAAAAAGTCTTTCACAAAAGCCCTTTGTTGATTTTCGGTCAATTTATCAGTCACCCTGATTTCAAATTTTATCTTTTTAAATTGCAAGTCATCTTTTAACCTATTGAATAATTCACTTTTTGCATTCGTTGGTCCAAACAAAAGAACTTCGTTATAATCATTTATAATATCTCCTAACTTACTGTAAAAGTCGTTTTGCTTATTCTGTTCCTTGTTGTGTATTAGACTCTCATTCATTTTCAAATTTTGGACCTGTTCCGAAAAGGCAGGAGTTAACTTTAATGAAATTGATATAACTTCCTCATTTGAATATTCCATGATGTTGGCCTTTGAATGATCCATCCAAACTCCTAATTGTTTTAATGATTTCATTTCCATTTTCTTAAAATTTAGCCGTTTTGCGATAGATAAAACCTACTATTTATGCTATCTAAATCAAGATTTATTTTTTTGTAGGAATAATCAACACTGGTATCGTTGTATATAACAATACTCTCTCAGTAACACTTCCCATTGCCGTGTTTTCAAACCACTTACGACTATGAGACCCCATAACAATAACATCAGCATGAATACTTTTTGCTACAGTTAATATGCATTCAGCAAAATCGCCTTCTTTTGTTTGGGTTTGAATCCTATCATCACCCAAATATCGTTTTGTTTTATCAAGAAATTGGCTAGATATTTCATCCGGTTCAAGATCTACTTCAACTACTTTTTTGCTTGTATCTAAGTGCCCGGAAAATCCCAAGATCGTAACTCGTCCAATTGAAGTATAATGCGACGGATTAGCAATTACATGAAGTAAGGTAACTCTTGCCTTCATTGTTTTGGCAAACAAAAATCCCTTATCTGCTACTTTCTGTGCACTTGGATCATAATCAAGAGCAATCAATACCTGTTTTGCTTTAGTTGTCATCCGAACTCCGTTTTATTTTTGTTTAATTTTGGTTCCTGCGTATTTCAGCATTCTACTCAGCATTGACAACTTATACAAGAGTAAAATCCAAATTTCAATAAGAGTAAGATCAACATTGGCTATAAAAGCTCCCCTCGTCTAATCTTCTGATAATGTGCTCTCAATTATTTTGATCTCATCTTAGTATCAAATAAAGCTATTACCGATTAATATCAAAATAGCTTCTCCATCAGCGTTTTTTCAAAGCATCACTGTGAAACAAAATCCGAAGAAGCACAATGAATCCAGCTATAGGTAAAAGAATATCAATATACCTAAAGGAATGAAATCCTAAGGTCACAATAGCCCACAGAAGAACGAGTAATCCTGCAATAATGTAAGGTGAATTTTTCATGACTTTTACTTTTCATTGACTCCAAAAAATGAATTTGATTGTCAATCGGTTAATCAAATCAACAATGACAACACTTCATTCTAAAATCTATCTGTTGTTAGTACAACCTGTTGTCCTGGATATTGAACGTTGACCTCAGACTCAGTTGTTATAAATACTTTTACAGGTTGATAAGAAGACACAGTCTCTACTGTAACCTGTAACTTACTTGAGAAAAGGACGGGGGTACTGACTAGTTGCCCCAAGTTCTCAGTTTCGTCCTGATCTGTTTCCATCCAAAGCACATAGGTTAATTCGGAGCATTCCATCTTTTCAATTCTATCCAAATTACTTATTTTAATTTTAATGTAGTGGTTCCTGTTACTTCCACCCTTAACCTCCACATAGCCTGTTACCGTAGGAACAATTGTTGAAAAATTAAAATTGATCCTTTTAGCAGATAAATTAGATGGAAAAAAAAGAAGAACTACTAAAAGACCTATGAGTATCATTTTCTTTTTAAGTTGTTAATAATCTTATTCAATTTAAAATTCTGCAATTCAAAATTGATACAAGCAAAGATAATCTACGACAAACTGATATCTGTTACATAGTTCTGAATAAGAGTTACATGATTCACATTTTTCCACTGTCAACAACATCATCATACAACGATAGCTCGCTCCATTTGAACTAATGAATCAGCTTAATTCAGCTCTTTCCTGAAATCTAAACTCCTGCTAGTAATAAAATGAATTAAAAAGCTTTGTCCTCGTTTCATCGACTTTTAGATTCAAACATTAGGTCGAAGTTTCTATATTAACAATTAGCCTAACAAAATATAACAGACCTATTAACTACTTTTCTTCGAAAGGAGCAAGCTCTTCCAATGCTACCTCAAGCTCTTCCATATCATAATTGAATAAGTTCTTAAACGATTTCCACTCATAAGCTCCAGCATCTTTGTAATTTGTCAGCATATTCTTCAGCTTATTGTTCCTTTGTTCTAATTTGGAAATCTTTTCCTTACAAGCATCATCCATCTTTTTGAGTTTAGTCTGGTTCTCCTTAAAATCTGCAATACACTTCTCATTGTTCGCAAATTTCAATTCAGCCTTTTTCTTGAAATTCTGGAATTCAGAAATGAAATCAAGATGAACTTTCATCATTTCCATCTTGTGGGTAGTAGTGTCAGTTTGGTCGTCTTGTAAATTAACTCTGGCTTTTATGGCCTTTTTATTCGCTTCCTGTCCAAATGACATAAAAACCAAACTTACCATTATGCCTGCCATGATCATGGGAAAAATTACTTTTTTCATTGAATTGTGTATTAAATGAATAATCAATACATAAAGTTATCTTTTGCTTACCCCAAAAGCATTACACAATTCAAGTTAAGAGTTACATCTTTCTTACATTTACGCACACACACTCTACAATCCTGAAGATGAGCATTTTGAACTAAAATATTTTCATTCCATAACAATAGCAGATATGAGCTACTCTTTAGACTTTTTCAATTCATTCAGAAGCTCACGTAAATCAACAGTCGCATAAGTTGATGCATAATCAGACATGGCATAAGGAATAATTAGGTCATCATTATGAATGATGGAGCCGCAAGAGTAAACCACATTGGGAACATAGCCTTCACGTTCTTCGGCATTGGGTAACAACAAAGGAGCTTTCAGTCGTCCAATCTCTTTCTCTGGGTTTTGAAGATCAAATAGCGAAGCCCCAAGTGCATATTCTCGCATAGGCCCTACTCCGTGACTAATGACCAGCCATCCTTCTGGAGTTTCAATAGGTGACCCGCAATTTCCAATTTGAATTAATTCCCACGAGAATTTAGGTTGCTGCAATAATTGAGCTTCCCGCCAGACATTAATGTTATCTGAAAAAGCTATATAGTTATTGAAACCATCTAAGCGACAAAGCATCGTATACTTCCCATTTACCTTGCGTGGAAAAAGAGCCATTCCTTTATTTTGAGCAATCTCTCCATGAAGAGGCAATACTCTAATATGATAAAAATCCCTGGTATCCAGCATTTTTGGCAAAATACTTGTCCCATCATATGCCGTGTAAGTCGCATAGTAAGTTACAGCGCCATCGTCGTCTATAAACTTCACAAAACGAGCATCTTCAACACCATTTTTCTCATTCGATGATACAGGAAAAATAACTCGTTCCGAGATATTCGAGTCTAGTGAAAAATCCAGTTCATAATGAGATGAAGCCAGCCAATTGATTTGATTAAACAAGACTTCTTTGTCCGCCGAAAGGTGTAGAGATTTTCGAGCTTCTTCAATGCATTTCTGTAACTCTTCAAAGGTGAATTTATCATTGAGTTGTCTCATAATCAAATTAGAAGGGATAATCCCATGAAAATCTTTCATTTCATTCAGTTGCTCTTCAAAAGCTTCTTTATCGTATATATGGTGACGGATATACTCAGCTTCTTCCAGCATCTTTCCTACAGGCTCTATGGATAGCTTATTCGTTTTATCGAGCACGCCAGTCCTGAAAACAATTGATGAGATATGACCTTCACCCGTTGCCCTGAAACTTAATATAACTCTCTTTTCCCCTAGGCCTGTTTCTGATTGATCAGGATGCTCTACAATTGATGGATTAAAAAAAGCCGCCGATTCAATCGAATATTCCATCGTAAAATAAGAGCCAATCAAAATTTTTCTTGAAATACTAAGCGATTGAGGTTCCTCCCCAAGTGATTGAATTAAATGGGTAATCTTATTAAAATGCAATTCAAAAATTCTTGAGATATTTCGATGGCGGAGAGAATAATCCCTAAGGACAGGACTTAATGCTGAGACTACTTCATTCTCATTCATACTCAAGACCGATCGAATTGTGTTCTTAGCTCGGTGATCATTCACATAAAGGAAACGTGCGATTACCCTACTGGAGTCAGGAAGAAACTTAATGGCTTTTCTCGTTACTGTAATTTGCATTAGAAACAGATTTGGGATTTCTATAAAGGTAACTGCAAAACTTGAATAAAATTGATTATTCCAGATTTGTTTGGAACATTTAATAATTCATTTTAAGCTGCTTAGCAACTTTTAACTTTGGTCATGTTCCTTTTATTTGCTCACTTTGCTTCCTTACCCAACTTCTAAATATCCTGCTTCAAAAAATAAATCGAGATAAAAAGACTTTCGTCTAACATTTCAGACTGTTTACACCAAACTATTCATCCATTATAATCAACTCATTATGCTATACCTACAAGCATAAATACCAGCCTCTAATCAGCAGAAAATTACAAAAAACGAGCCCATACTAACAACTGAAAAACAAACGATTAAGCCTATCTGGTGAGTTCGAAGTTAAATAAAAAAAAAACTCACCGTTTAACTCACATTTTTTGTGATATTGACTGATATGAATTGACTTTACCAAAAACATAAAAGCCTGTAAATCATACGATTTACAGGCTTTTGATTTTCTATGGTTTCCCATTTTGTCGGGATACCAGGATTCGAACCTGGGACCCCCTGCTCCCAAAGCAGGTGCGCTAACCGGACTGCGCTACATCCCGAATAATATTTTAATGCGGAGAGAGGGGGATTCGAACCCCCGGTACCCCTTGCGAAGTACGCCAGTTTAGCAAACTGGTGGTTTCAGCCACTCACCCATCTCTCCTGAAATATCGTGACTAAATTTCGTCTCTCTTTGTAATAATCTTTTGAACTTCCCATCCGATGGGTGTTTCCCGTTTCGAATGTGCGTGCAAATATAGAACTACTTTTCGCTTTCACAAAATTATTCCACTAAAAAAATGAAGGTTTTTTTACAAAAAAATGGGAAGTTATTGGAACTAAAGCAGAAACAAGAATTACTTTATTCACCAAAGTTTTTTTACGGATAAAAAACATGAAAGTTCCCTCTCATAGTAGCGGCTACAAGCAATACCATTATTAATCAAGCAGATATTCACCGAATGTTATTAAATCACCTATTTTCTTTGGAAAGTCACACGCCGGAAACTATATTTGAACCAAGAAAACGTTCTATAACAAAGATATTGTCCGCATTAGTTCAAATTTGGTAAATTCAACAGTTTATATTGAACCGAGAAAGCTTTTGGACGTAAAGACAGGCCTTGTAGCCTCGAGTATTCGAGGTGAGTAGTTCGCTACCGGTGGAAGTCTGATCGACCAGGCACTCAAATCCTTTTGATTAGGGATTTTACACAAAAGAATTAATGCGGATTCTTTTTGTCTTTTTTTAGCGCTCCTCCTTCTTTACTTGGCGCTGAACCAGTAGGTATAAAAGAAGCATAACACTAACAAACAAACTCGCACGCCCCAGATAATCACCATTCTGAACGTAAAATGTAAGCTCATGACTAAGTTCGAGTTCTCCTTTGAGAGCTACTTCCTGATTCCAAGCGCTTACCTGCAATAAATTACCATACTTATCAATGAATGCCGAAATACCGGTATTCGCAGAACGAGCAATGCTCCTTCTGGTTTCAATCGCACGAAGTCGGGCTAAAGCCAAATGCTGTTGAATACCTTCAGCATCTTCCCACCAACCATCGTTTGTTAAAATAAAAATCAGGTTGGCACCCTGTTTTACTTGTTGGCCTATATTGGCGCCAAAAACAGATTCAAAACAAATAACCGGAGCAATAAGCACACCGTCACTTGCTTTCACCACTGAAGGCATTTCTGTTCGGCCTAAACTCCCTGTCACACCCCCCATATCAACAACAAACCGTTCAATCCATGAAAAGTAGCGACTATAGGGCATCTTTTCGACCCCACTTACCAGCTTATTCTTTCGGTACTCTTGAATATCTCCTGAAGCATTCACCAACAAAGCTGCATTGTAAACGTCAAAATAGCTTTTTGTCTCATCATCATACCTGGCGGTTGCTGAGCGGTCTTCTGCCGAATAATCTTCGCGCGTATAAACCCCCAATGCAATATCCGGCATCGCTGCCTTGTCTGTTCGATGCACAAAAGGAGCCAGCCATTTACTATAGGCCAAGCTATCGCTGGAAATAACCACGGGTAAAGCAGTTTCCGGAGCCAAAACAAAGTCAGTTTGCTCGTCAACCAAAGAGTCAACCCAATAAATAAGCTGTTTTTGCTGTTTATACTCATTCCCCTCTTTAAACTTTTCAGATTGCGAATTAACATTCGGCTGCAATACCAACACGTGACAGGTTTCTTCTCCGCCTAAAGCCTGTTGATTGTATAAGCGCTTTGATATTAAAGCCGGAACTAGCACCAATAAGATCGCCAGCGTCCCTCGTCCAAACACGTGAAACCATTGTTTCTGACGACTTCGTTCAATTGCTCGATAAATAAGCAGGTTCGTCCCTAAAATCCAAGCAGAACCTCCCAAGACTCCGGTATATTCATACCATTGAATCAGTTTTACCTGATTTGCAAAGCCATTCCCCAGAGTCATCCATGGCCATTCCAAATCCCAGTTAAAGTGTATGTACTCAAAAGCCAGCCAGAATGCCAAAAAAGAAAAGTAACCAAGCCCAACATTAAATCGCCTCTTCATGAGATGGAAAAGCCACCAAACACCTGCCATCAACAAAGCGTTCATAGACACAATGGTCAACATTCCAACCAAATGGGAACGCATAATCCACCAACATGAAAGCAGGTTCCAGATAAAAAAAGCCAGGAAAGCATATCGAAAAAATTGGCTTGCAGATGAAGTCGTCTTACTTCTATCAAAATTATTTTCAAGAGCCAATAGTGGCACTAAGCCAACAAACAAAATCCAGCCAGGAGCTAATCCCATCCATGGCAAGGCTAAAAGTAATCCACTCAATAATGCCAATAAAATTTGATTGATTGGTTTCATAAGGAAGTCGGGATATTCTGAGCCACAAGTCCTGCTGCCTGCTTTTTAGTTCGGTCAAAAATAAAATCGATTCGTCCAAGCACCATTCCGCCCCAGCCAGCCTGGTTAACCACAATTCGGTTTCCATCTGCATTTTTCAATTCCAATGGGGCATCTAAAAAGGAATGCGTATGACCACCAATAATTAAATCGGTAAAATGTGTTTGTTTGGCCAAAAGTTTATCCGAAATCTTTGCCTCTTTATACTCCAAGCCTAAATGCGACAAACAAATGACCAAGTCGCATCCTCTTTCATTTTTTAGGTAAGCCTCCTTTTCCTGTGCAACTTTCACTGGGTCCAGGTAAACCGCATCTCCATAATTGGACTGACTAACGAGGCCATCCAACTCAATTCCTAAACCATAAATACCAACCTTAATTCCATCTTTTCTAAAGATCAAATAATCAGGGAAGGTATTTACCAAAGGGGTATTCGAAAAGTCATAATTACTACATACCAATGGAAAACCAGCATAATCGATCACATCTGCAATTCCTTTTAGTCCATTATCAAATTCATGGTTTCCTAAAGTAGAAGCATCATAGCCCATTTCGGTCATTACTTTCAGAATAAGCTCCCCTTTATAATAGTTGAAGTAAGGTGTTCCTTGAAACATATCTCCCGCATCCAACAACAGAACATTGGATTGTTCTCTTCTGATCCGGGTTACCAAACTTGACATACGAGCTAATCCGCCCCGCCCCTTGAAAAAGGAATGATTTTCGGGAAAAGGATCAATATGACAATGTACATCATTTGTATGCAAGATCGTTAAGGTTTTTAGTCCTTCATCAGCCAGCAAATCAATTGACTTTCCTGTTAATCCTAACCCGAATGAAGCTGCTGTAAGTTGCTGTATAAATTTTCTTCTGTTACTCATAGTAAAACCTCCCGTCCAATTCAATCCGTATGCGTTTCCCGTCCTTGTAATTTTGCTTCAAGCTATCAATTATAAGATCCCGAATCCTCAAGCCTGTCCCCAGATATTCCGTAGCTTCTGCAAGCATTGTCATGGCATCACCACCTCCGGCAATATAATCGTTGGTAACCAACCAATAGTCCTGAGCCTCATTGAACGTTCGTCCGCCAATTTGCAAGCTCGAGATTGAACCATCTGCTTGTATTCCCAGCTTGACTCCCGCGATTCCATCACCTCCTCGGGCAGCCACTAGCTTCAAAAACTTCATCATGGTTGCTCCAGGCAATTTCAGTAACACCATTTCATTTTCAAATGGCATCAGCTCATAAATCTTTCCCACAGTAACTTCTCCACGTGGCAAGCTGGTTCTTAATCCTCCGTAATTAACAAAGGCCATATCGGGCGAAAAAGCTTTATTATTCATTCGACAGTATGATTTTCCTGAATTCATCAGTAAGTCGGCCACAAAATTTGAAAGCTTACTTTCCGGCTTTGCTTTACTTAACTCTTCGGAAGAGATGGCCAATACCTCGGACATATCTTCTTCCAAACTTTGCCGGTAAGGAGCAACAAGCCGAACAATGGCTGAATCATCAGAAAAACTGCTTGGTTGGTTCGAAATATTATCCATTTCCACAGAACTGACACTCAGAGGAGTTTTGCAGGAAAAAGAGATTATCAACAGCATGATGAGGATAAATGAGTAGCGCATTCGTTTTATTTTTCCGGAATAAAAAATAGCTTTATTCCCAATTACGTTTTTGTTGTTTCTTATAAACATTAAACTTAACAATTCGTTCTTATAAAAAATAGTTTTAATTCAATGAAGAACCGATTTTCAGGCCAATTGTTGAGCCTTTCCTATAAATTTTCACTTACACTGATTTTCTTTTTTTTAAGCTTGGCCTCGATAGCTCAAGACTACCCAACAACCGTCGCAAAAGATGGTGAAGGAATTTACAGTTTACTCAAGCGTCATGATCTATCACCATCAGAACATTTAAATGCCTTTATCGAATTAAACAAAAATAAGTTGGGTAAAAACAACAGCCTTTACGTCGGACAAAGCTACAGATTACCCAACAAAGCACAAACCACTCAACCGGTTAGTTCCGGCGGGGCAATCTACCCTATTTTTGGAAAAACTTACGAACAGGTAAAACCCATTGACAATGCACTACAAGGAGCTATTTACTATTTGGTAAGCGGGCATGGAGGACCTGATCCCGGTGCTGTTGGACGCTATGGAAATCATACCTTATGCGAGGACGAATACGCCTATGATGTCACGCTCAGGTTAGCCCGGCGCCTGATCGAGCATGGTGCTTTAGTTTACATGATTACGCGGGATGAAAATGATGGCATTCGTGATGCAAGTTTTTTGAAGCCCGACAAAGACGAAACTTGTTATCCTAAACTGACCATTCCGCACAACCAACTAAAGCGGCTTCGGCAACGAAAAGATGCTGTCAATAAGTTGTATATGAAGCACCGTGGCAGCTTTCAGCGTTTAGTCATCACCCATGTTGATTCGAGAAGTAAGGGGCAAGATATTGATGTTTTCTTTTACCATGACAAACGAAGTAAAACAGGAAAGAAATTAGCAGGAAACCTTCAGCAAACATTTAAAAGGAAATACGACACACATCAGCCTAACCGAGGATACCACGGAACAGTTTCGAGCCGCAATTTATATGTCCTGAAATATAGCTACCCTCCTGCTGTTTTTATTGAACTAGGGAACATCAATCACTATCGGGACCAACAACGCTTTATCAAAAGCAATAACCGCCAGGCGTTGGCCAACTGGCTTGCAGAAGGACTTTTACTCGATTTTAAAAACAATAAATGATCAAGCTTCCCAGAGATAAGAGCATTATCTTGTTTGATGGGTATTGTCATCTCTGTAGTCGGTCTGTTCAATTGATACTAAAATACGACCAGAAAAAACAGTTTCTTTTTAGTCCACTAAGTAATGCCATCGGAGAGCAAATCAAAAAAGAACGAGCCATCCCCGAAACGATCGATTCGATTATTCTAATAGAAGCTGGGAACCACTACACCCATGCAGATGCGATACTCCGAATAGCAAACCAATTGGGTGGAATATTTCTTTTAGCCAATATTGCGAAGATTTTACCTCACTCATGGCGTAATCAGCTCTACCGCTGGGTTGCGGCTAAACGCTTTCGATGGTTTGGGAAACGAACAAGCTGCATGCTTCCAAATCCGGAGGATAAAGACCGTTTTATTTAAAGCTCAAACTTGCCTTGTTCAAATTGAAGGTAGCGGGCTGACAAATGCGCTATCAGCTTACTAATATGCTCCATTGCCGTCTGCGTGGAAGTCGAGATTTCCTTTTTCTGCAAGCGCAAAAGTACAATGCTGTATAGTGCCTGAAAAGCAAACCGGATATCATTGTCCTCCTGAGTGGCACTTTTTGTTTTAAATTCTTCAATGACAGGCTTTGCCAATTGAAACAAAGCTGGATACTGAGGATCTTTTCTGGTCCCCAATAACTGCAAATGGAATTGGTATAAATCATCAATCAGGTTCAAAACAAACTGAAGGTGCCCTTGCTGGGTGATCCGCTCTTTCTCCATCATAAGCGCGAGATTCTGATACCAATCAGCAATTTCTTTTCGCGTATCCTTATCCACTTCGAACCGCGCCACCAAATTCTGATCAATTTGCTCTGGATCGAATTTTAAAGCCCGCAACAAATCCTCCACTTGCCATAAGTAAAGAATGTACTCTGCAATATTCTTTTTCCGTTTTTCCTTAGCAATTAACATGGCTAATCATTTTCAAAAAAGTTATCCAAGTCTCGTCGTTCTTTTTTGGTCGGACGTCCTGTTCCGCGCTCACGCTGAAACCAGCCCATATTTTTTTGGACTTCCAGAACCTCCAATTCCGTTTGTGGCGTTATGTCTTCCATATAGTCGCTAACCAATTTAGCTCCCATACGTTTTTCGGCCAATTTCAACACCCGATAACGGTAGGTTACCGGAGACTTGCGCACCTGAACCACATCTCCTACTTTCAGTACGCGCGATGGCTTTACAGGCAAGTCATCAATCATCACCCGTCCTTTACGAACAGCATCAGTTGCTATGCTTCGAGTTTTAAAAACCCGAACTGCCCATAGCCATTTATCAACGCGAACCTGGTCTCCCATGTCATTTCCGTTTATTGAATTGATTCATGGTGCGTGCAACACCAATGGTACCAAAACTCTTAATAATCTGGACGCAAGTATCAATTTTTTCGGGTAGAGCTGCTTTCTCTTCTTCGTCCCATTCATCCAACACATAGTCCACCTGTTGCCCGGGATGAAAATCGTTCCCAATTCCAAACCGTAAACGAGCGTAGTCGCTACGTCCGGTAACTTGTTGAATACTCTTCAATCCATTATGACCTGCATCTCCACCTTTTCCTCGTAGCCGCAATGTCCCAAAAGGCAAGGCCAAATCATCAGTCAATATCAAAAGGTTTTCGAATGGAATTTTTTCCTTCTGCAACCAATAATTTACTGCTTTCCCACTAAGATTCATATAAGTAGTGGGTTTCAGCAAAACAAACGTTCGAGCTTTAAACTTGTACTCGGTTACAAAGCCATAACGTTTATCGCTAAAAACAATATTGGACGCATCAGCAAGAGCGTCCAATATTTTAAATCCTATGTTATGCCGGGTGTTCTCATATTCACTCCCCGGATTACCTAGTCCTACTATTAAATATTTCATCCGTAAAAAATCTTTTTCGGTATTTTCCGGCAATACGGATGAAACGGCCCTAAGAACAAAATTCAATAGGGTCGTTCCGAAAGTTTTATTCTTCAGTTGCTTCTTCTTCATCATCATTTCCAGCAGCAGCTGTCCCCATAGCGGCACGAGCAGCACGAGTGATGATAATTGAAACAACAGGAACTGATTTTGAGTTCAAGAATTCAATGTTTTCCAACTCCAACTCACCAACTTTAACGCTGTCACCCAAACCAAGTTTGGTAATATCAACGTTGATTACGTCTGGCAGGTCTTTAGCCAATGCTTTTACACGCAGACGGCGCAAGTTTACTTTCAACTTACCACCTGAACGCATACCTTTTGCATATCCAGTAACTTTAATCGGAACTTCAATTTTAACTGGCTTCTCTTCAGTTGTTTTCAAGAAGTCAACGTGCAAAATTTGCTCTTCAACCGGGTGGAATTGAACATCTTGCATGATAGCGCTGTGCACTTCACCGTTAATTTCCAGATTAATTAAGTAAACGTCAGGAGAATAAATTAATGGACGAAAATCACCAGTTGTCGCAAAGAAGTGAATTGGCTCTTCGCCACCATAAAGTACACATGGTACTTTTCCTTCGTTTCTTAATTTTTTTGATTCTTTCTTTCCAAGACCTTCACGAATCTGGCCTTTAATGTCGATTGATTTCATTTTAAAAATGTTTTAAATTAATTATGGTACTCAGTCCTCCCTTTTGTTAAAAGGGCAAACAGCATACATAACCATTATGCCGTTGGAAAAAGCGGGGCAAATTTATTAAATTATTTAAAGAATAACGAACTAATCGATTCATTTTTATACACGCGTTGAATTGCTTCACCAAAAGCGTCAGCAACCGAGATGTATTTAATTTTGCTCGATTCCTTTTTAGGCGGAATAGAGTTAGTAAAATAAACCTCTTGCAAGGCTGATTCTTCAATTCGTTCGTAAGCAGGGCCTGACAACAATCCGTGAGCAGCAAATGCACGCACAGAGTTAGCTCCTTCTTTGATCATCAATCCAGCTGCTTTTGTAATTGTTCCAGCTGTATCAATCAAGTCATCAACAATAATCACATCCTTATCCCGAACATCACCAATCAAGGTCATGCTGCCTACCACGTTTGCTTTTGCACGCGATTTGTGGCAGATTACCATATCAGTTCCCAGCATTCGGGCATAGGTATTTGCACGTTTGGTTCCACCTACATCTGGTGACGCTATAACGATGTCACGCAATCCCATTTTTTGGATGTATGGAATAAACAGTGCCGAAGCAAACAAGTGATCAACAGGAACATTAAAGAATCCCTGAATCTGATCAGCATGTAAATCCATCGTAATAACGCGGTCAACTCCTGCAGCCGAAAGCAAGTCTGCCATCAGTTTTGCACCAATTGAAACGCGTGGTTTATCTTTACGGTCCTGACGAGCATATCCAAAATACGGAATACAGGCAATAATCTTATATGCCGACGCTCTTTTAGCCGCATCAATCATCAACAACAACTCCATAAAGTTGTCAGAAGTTGGGAAAGTAGACTGAACGATGAATACATGTGCCCCACGAATCGTCTCTTCATAACACGGTTCAAACTCACCATCAGCGAAAACGGGGCAGGAAGATTTCCCCAGGTCAACATTAACACTCTTACAAATTTCAGTTGTTAGATACTTTGTTGCTGTACCTGTAAAAATCTTTAAAGGAGCCTTTTTAGCCATTTTTTTTTGTTTAATTTTTGTAGCATTGGGAATGCGCGCAAAGGTAAAAAAATCTTTAAAATAACCTTACCAGCAATTGTTCTAAGTTATTTAAAAATGAAAAAAAACACAAGCAATTAAAATGTTAGCTACCTGAATAACAGAACAAAACTCTTACTTCATTAAACGTTCTGTTCAATAAATGACAAGATATCTTCTTTCCCCACTCCCGCCTCAGCCGAGCTAACCAATAGGGGGGGCAACTCTGCCCAATCCTTTAAAAGCTCTGCTTTATAAGCGGCTAGGTTTTTATCCAATTTCGTACGTCCCAGCTTATCAGCTTTCGTAAAAACAAGCGCAAATGGCACCTCTTTTTCTCCCAGCCAATTGATAAACTCCATATCAATTTTCTGGGGTTCATGCCTCGCATCAACCAAAACAAACAAGCAGTATAGGTTTTCACGTTGCAAGATGTAATTCACGATATAGGCCTGAAATTTTTCCTTGCTTTTCTTGGAAACCTTGGCGTAGCCATAGCCTGGCAGGTCAACCAAAAACCAATCTTCATTTATCAGAAAATGATTGATCAACTGTGTTTTTCCTGGTCGTGACGAGGTTTTTGCCAACTTCTTCTGCCCTGTTAGCATATTTATCAATGAAGATTTACCCACATTGGAACGACCAATAAATGCAAACTCAGGTTTATTGGGGTCAGGACATTTTTTCACATCCGAGTTACTCATTACAAAGCGGGCTGTTTTTATCTCCATCAATTTTTGTTTTAATTCTTATTAAAAAACTTCGGAGGTTCACACCATTTCGACGACGAAAACCTCCAGCAGTTGCAGACAATTATTGCCTACCTCTTGGTTTATATTATAAGTGTACTTCCAGCAATTTTACATCCGAATTCTGAGGGCTTAAAAAGAATTGCTCCAAAGCAGCAGGTACCAATACGGTATCGCCTTTCTTTACGGATTCACTTCCTTCCTCAAAATCAATGGTCAATTCCCCTTCCAGGCAGATATAAATCACAAACGAATCCTCTTGGTGGAAATCGCGCTCCAATTTTTGGTTCAGCTCCAACACATTGGTTGTAAAATAGTCGCACTTAACAACCTCTACGGAGTCATTTTGTTTTGCCTCGTATTCGGTCTTATATGATTCTGGAACAGTAAAATCAATAGCATCCAATGCCAATTCTGTATGCAATTCACGCTCATTACCTTCGGCGTCTTTCCGTTCATAGTCGTAAATTCGGTAAGTTACATCAGAAGTCTGTTGAATTTCAGCAACCAACACACCACGACCAATGGCGTGTACTCTTCCTGCTGGCATAAACAACACATCTCCTTCTTTTACTTCTTCAAAGTTCAGGATGTCCATCAATTGTCCAGCTTCAAACTTTTCCAGGTATTGCTCTTTGGTCAATTCCTCTTTGAACCCCAAGTTCAGCTTTGCTCCCTGATCAGCCTGCATAACGTACCACATCTCTGTTTTACCAAAGGCCTGGTGACGCTTTTTCGACAATTCATCATCAGGATGCACCTGGATGGACAAATCATCATTGGCATCGATAAATTTGATCAGCAAAGGAAATTCTACGCCAAATCGTTCATACACCTTATCACCAACCAAATCGCCCATGTAAACTTCAATCAGTTCTTCCAACGAATTACCGGCAAGGAAGCCGTTACTAACAACCGATACGTGGTCCTGAACCCCCGAAATTTCCCAGGTTTCACCACAATTAGGCAGTTTACCGAAATCTTTTCCCAAGTGAGTTCTGACTTTTTGTCCACCCCAGATTTTATCCATGTACTGGGTCTTAAATTTCAACGGATATAATTTTTCCATTTCTTTCTCTTGATAAGTAATTTAAAATTCAAAATCTACAGCAGCACGCTCCACTGTTGCTTCAGTAATTAAATCAACGACTTTCAAATGCTCAGGATGAACCCGGTAAATATCCAGGTCGGCAACTGTTTCAAAGTGCGAGATCAGGCAAACATCATAAGACTTTGCATTCAACTCATAATTCAATCCCACTTCCAAGTGCTTCAGTTGTTCTATCTTGCCATTCAAACCTTCAAGTGCTGACTTAATTTTGTGTAAAACAACTTCTTTTTCAGCCTCAGGATAGTCTTTTAACTTAAAAAGAACCACGTGGTTAATCATAGGTAATGTGTTTTTAAAAAGGGTTTATCTTTCGTCTGCGAAGTTAACATTTTCCTTTCGTGGAACCATAAAATGCCAATTTTAAGCCAAGCTTGTTTATCTTTACTTAAAATTCAACTTGTATGATCATCATTGGTATTGCCGGAGGAACCGGTTCTGGGAAAACAACGGTTGTCAGAAAAATCATTGAGCAACTCCCTCAAAACGAGGTTGCCGTTATTTCGCAAGATTCTTACTACCGCGACAATAGCCACCTTCCAATGGAAGAGCGCAAAGAAATTAACTTTGACCATCCAGACTCCATCGAGTTCAGCTTGCTCACCAAACACTTAGCCGAACTAAAAACCGGCCAAAGCATTGAAGAGCCAACCTACTCTTACCTGACTTGTACCCGGCAGAAAACAACTAGAACCATTAGTCCCAAATCCGTATTGATTGTGGAAGGGATCCTGGTTTTATCCAATGCTTCGTTACGAAAGATGCTGGATATCAAAGCTTACGTCGACTGTGATTCCGATGTCCGTTTGTCCCGGGTTATTCAGCGTGATATTATTGAACGTGGCAGAAATGTCCAAGAGGTTTTAACGCGCTACGAAGAAACCGTTCGCCCTAGTCACCTTCAATTTATCGAGCCGACCAAACGCTTTGCCGACATCATTATTCCTCAGGGAGGCAACAATACGGTAGCCATCAATATTTTCACCAATTTCATCAAACAAAACCTGTAGTCATGCTCAGTCAAGTAAATGTAGAAGACATTCTTTTTATCGACATTGAAACCGTTCCTCAACATCCAAATTTCGATGAACTGGATGAAGTATTCCAGGGACTTTGGGAAAAGAAATCGACCTTTTTCAGAAATGAAGAGCAAACACCTGCTGATGTTTATGAGCGTGCAGGTATTTATGCTGAGTTTGGAAAAATCATCTGCATTTCGGCGGGCGTAGTTACCCAGCGACTTGGCGAACGGGTTTATCGCGTAAAATCATTTTACGATGACAATGAGAAGAAGCTACTCGCCCAGTTCAACGACATGCTCAACAAGTTTATGTCGCATTCCGGAAAACGGGTTTGTGCACATAACGGGCAGGAATTTGACTATCCTTACATTGCCCGCCGCACCCTGATTAATGGACTTCCGCTCCCCAAAGCACTCGACATTGCCGGCATGAAACCCTGGGAAGTAAAAGACAAACTCATGGATACCCTCCAGCTCTGGAAATTTGGCGATTACAAAAACTACACCTCCTTAAACTTGCTTTGTGCCGTTTTTAACATCCCCACTCCTAAAGATGACATTGATGGTAGCCAGGTTGCTCAGGTGTATTATGAAGATGGTGAGATTGATCGAGTCATCAGGTATTGTGAGAAAGATACGCTGGCGGTAGCAAACCTGCTACTTCGCTATAAAGGCGAACCAATTATTCCCATGGAAAATATTCAAGTGGTATAAAAAAGGCTCTTCCGGTAACCGAAAGAGCCCATGTTAAAAGCATAAACAGTTTATTCTTCCCCGTCCACATTGGGTATTTGCATTGACCCAATATTGGTAATTTTATAGCCACTCAGACTAAATTTTTTATTTGCATTCGTATCCAAATCGGTCACGCGCATAATCGAACGCTCACCGGTTTCGGTATCCGTCGATTCCGACTCCATAACAAAGCCCCATGGCATTCCATGAGAATAGCTTGCCGACTTCATTAATGTTCCCATAAAATCGCGCGTCGCAATCTTCACATCTTTACTAATCCAAAAACTGGCTTCAACTTCATCTTCCGGATCATTGTACAAATACTCTTCACACTTGTATCCCTCAATTGATTTTGTCCGGCCAGTCTTCTTCACATAAGGACTCATGGCTATATCAGGAACCTCATCTTCTTTCAAATCGTCGTATACCTCCTCATCCCAATCATCCATTTCTGACATATCCAAGCCATAAACAACACCCAGTCGTTCTCCTCTTTGCTCATCTTCGGAGAGAATAATCATGGCTTTGTTTTTCAGGTCCATGATAAACATACCTTTACCTTTATCCTGCATATCGCCGCCGATAAACTGATAGGCAAAGTTCTTTCCTTTTGAATCTAAATAGGTGATAAAGTCACCGTCACTTTCTTGCTTTCCATCTTTGTTGTAGGTTTCAATATGCATTTGCAACTTCGAGTCAAAAGTGTAATCATCCTCCACCGGAACGGGTTCTCCGGACATGCCAAAACCCTTCATCATTTTCTGAAGGCGAGCAGCATCGCGGTCTGCATCATCAACAGCATCATCCTCTTCCTGTTCTTCAAAGACTTTATCCAACTCTTCGTCTACCTTTTCATCTATCTTATCATCAACCTTCTTCTCGACTTTCTGTTCGATTTTATCCTGAACCTTCTTGCTCAGTTTATTCAAAAAACCCTGGGCAGATGCTGGTTCAGCAAAAGCAATTAAAACAACTAAGATCAAGCTTAGGGGTAAAAACTTACTCATAGCATTAACTTATTTTATATTTAAAATTACAAGCTACAAGTTACGACAATCGCCCCATCCGAAGCAAGAGTCAAATTAAAAAATAAAGGAATTTTCGGCTATTTAGAATTTCATGGCCCGGTCCATATCGCGCTTAGCATCTTTTGCTTTCAAGGTCTCGCGCTTATCGTGGGTTCTTTTCCCCTTGGCCAAACCGATTTCCAGCTTGGCTAAACCACGATCGTTTAAAAATAAGCGTAGCGGAATAATGGTCAATCCACTCTCTTTAATCTTCTTTTGCAGTTTCTCAAGTTCCTTTTTATTCAGCAAGAGTTTGCGGTCCCGGCGTGCTTCATGGTTATTGATGTTTCCGAAGTCATACTCCGAAATATTCATATTCACCACGTACAATTCATTTCGAGAAAAACGACAATAGGCT
The DNA here is from genome assembly GCF_900113005.1 of Sunxiuqinia elliptica. GTDB lineage: Bacteria > Bacteroidota > Bacteroidia > Bacteroidales > Prolixibacteraceae > Sunxiuqinia > Sunxiuqinia elliptica. Next base: position 720,302 of record NZ_FONW01000002.1, on the reverse strand, counting down.
TCTCCGATCGATGCTTTACTAGCCCGGATCGATTTTATTTCGGTACCCACCAATTGGATCCCGGCAACAAATTTCTCCAGAATTTCATAATCGAAATACGCACGCTTATTTTTTATATTGATGTTTTGTTTTTTATGCACCATAACCGTAGAATGCTTGTAATAATTTCCAGCTAAATACATTTAGCAGAAGGAAGATAAGAAAAATCAGCAGTAAGCCAACCATGGTATAGCGATTTTGATTCTCCAAAGGTAGCACCAAACTCTCTTTCACTCCCTGTACAAATAAATAAATCCCATAAAGACCTAAAACGCCAAGTGCATATAAGCCCGGGAAAAGGCCAACCACAAATGACATTAAAAGGAAAGGCAAAAATGAATAGGCGACTAATCGACTCACAGCCTCTTTGTTTTTTTCGCCACCAAAACCTGTCAGCAACTCATTCAGCAAATAAACGGCCATGAAGTATTGCAACAGGTAGCTGACCACCTCGCGCAACGACTTCGCCAAGGCATAGCTTAGTAAAAACTGGCTACTAAAAATCAGCTGTCCCAAAAAAACGCCAAGGCCAACCAATACAACCAAAGGCAGATAAAAGTTTTTCAACAAAGCCTGAGGGCTTAAGCCGGCAGCTTCATCTTTCCAAACTTTTTTGGGTTCTGTTAAAACATGACGACAAGTATAAAAAAGCTGACGATATCTCTCTTTAAAATCCATATTCTCTGGTTTTGCGTTACAAAAATACATTATTTTGTAAACCCTAATCACAAATGGAGATGAAACAAACAAAATATCAGATGCTAACCATTCTGGGCCCAACCGCTTCAGGAAAAACAACGGTTGCTGCCCACGCTGCCAAACTACTTGACGGAGAAATCATTTCGGCAGATTCAAGGCAGATTTATCGCGGAATGGATTTGGGAACCGGCAAAGATTATGAAGATTACGAAATTGACGGCCAACAGATCCCCTATCACCTGATTGACATTGTTGATGCGGGCTTTGAGTACAATGTCTATTTGTTTCACAATGCCTTTCTGGAAGCATACTCCGATATTACCAGCCGCCAGAAGTTTCCGGTACTGTGCGGAGGCAGTGGTCTTTACCTCGAAGCAGTTTTAAATAATTATCAATTAATCCAGGTTCCCAAGAACCATGAGCTCCGAGCTGAATTAGAGCCTAAAAGCCTGAATGAATTGAGTGAACTGCTGAAAGCAATCAAACCGGAGCTCCACAATACCACCGATATTGAAAACCGTCGCCGGGTTTTACGCGCCATCGAAATTGAAATCTACATGAAAGACAATCCGGAACTAAATAATGAGATGCCGGAAATTAACAGCTTGATTGTTGGTGTTAAGTTTGATCGTGAAAACCGTCGCAAACGAATTACCGAACGACTCAAGCAGCGCCTGGAAGATGGCATGCTTGACGAAGTGCAACGCCTACTTGACAAAGGCTTAACGCCAGAGCAGCTCACCTATTATGGACTGGAATACAAGTACCTGACCCTTCACCTGATTGGAGAACTTAGCTACGACGAAATGTTTACCAAGCTGGAAATTGCCATTCACCAGTTTGCCAAGCGACAGATGACCTGGTTCCGACGTATGGAAAAGCATGGAACGCCAATTCACTGGCTCGATGGTTTTATGCCTTTGGAAGAAAAAATGGAACGTATTCAACAACTTTTAAACAGCTAATTGGTGATCGGGGAATAGTGGTCGGTGCCCAGTGAACGGTGATCAGAAAGTTTGTTAGCAATCATTACGCTTTGCTCTTTGCCCCATGCTCTCTGCTCTCTGCAATTTTTAATTGGTGGTCAGATGATCCGGTTTCCAGTCTCCTTCTTCTCCTACCTTTTTCGAGCACGCCACTTGGTTTTTACGCAGCATAAGTCTACATCATCCGACTCCCGCACGATGGTTGATAAGAATGCCTGCTCGTTCAACAATTTGGTATTGACAGCCAAGCAATCTCCCGCCAAACCTTCTTTCAGGTAGTTTACCTCCAGGCTCTCCAGCTCATGCTCATTCAAATAGTCAATTCCAAAGTGATCCAGCACCCGCTCAATGTACTTGACACTATTGAAGTGGCGGTTGATGTCCAGCTCACTAAATCGGACCGGCTGAAAAAACAGTTCTTCGGCTCTCCCCTCAGGTTTGATACGCTTCGGCTGGCGGCAAACCTGCACGCCTTCCAAACGCGGGAACGTATCTTTCAGCTCCCGAAGCCGGAAAATTCGTTTCGATTCCACATCCAGAATCAGCCAAGCTGTATTGGCTCTTAAAATCACCTCACCAGCCTGATCCTTCAAAATAAATTCACGGTAAGCATACATGCCATCAGTTCCTGCCGACCAGGTTTCTAACTCAATTTCATCTTGCCACTTCGGATAGTTCTCAAATTCAATATACACCCGCGACAAAACCCAAAACATGTTGTTGGTCTTCAAATCTTCGTAGCCCCACTCCATGACCTGCGCATGCAGCCAAGCTGCTTCAATCATAAAATTAAATAAAGAGCTTACTGAAACTTGCGTGTATTGGTTGGTGTGATAAGCACCTATGCTTAAATGCTGTGTGAATTTCTTCATGACATCTGGTTTTTTTTAAACCTTTCGACAAAAGTATTGTTCAGCTTTGAAAATAAAGAAGCTTTTACGACTTTTGCGAAAATTTTTTCTACAGAATGAGTGATATTATAATTAAAACACCAGAACAAATTGAGGGAATCAGGAAGAGTAGCCAGTTGGCCGGACAATCATTAATTATGATTGAAGACTACATAAAACCGGGTGTCAGCACCGAATTCCTGAACAACAAAATTGAAGAATTTGTACGTGACCATGGTGCAATTCCTGCCACCATTGGGTACAACGGTTATCCAAAAGCCACATGCATATCACTCAACGAAGTCGTTTGCCACGGAATTCCAAGTGAAAAACAAATCCTGCAAGAAGGAGACATTCTAAACATTGATGTAACCACCATTTTGAATGGTTACTTTGGCGACACCAGTAAAATGTACACCGCCGGAGAAGCTTCAGATAAAGCCAAACGGCTGATTGAAGCAACCAAGCACTGTCTGGATTTGGGAATCCAACAAGTTCGTCCGGGGAATTTCGTCGGTAACATCGGTTTTGTTATCGCCCGATATGCCAAAGCACAACGCTACAGTGTTGTTTACGAATTTTGTGGACATGGTGTCGGAATTGAATTCCACGAAGCACCACAGGTTGATCACATTGCGCGTAAGAACACCGGCGACCTGATGCGCCCGGGAATGACCTTCACCATTGAGCCAATGATTAACGAAGGCCGTCCAACAACTCGTGTAGACAAACACGATGGCTGGACTGCCCGTACAAGCGACGGTAAACTTTCAGCTCAATTTGAACACACCGTACTGGTTACCGAGACAGGCTACGAAGTTCTTTCGGATGTAACCGGAGAGTACAAGTAAGCCCAGGAATAAAAAGATTACAAGCCAGCCATTGGACAATGAGTTCCGTTGGCTGGCTTTTGCTTATTGGTAGCTCGGGCATTAATGCAGCTTGTTGCTTTCAGCTTAATCTTGACAGAACCAGTTCACTTCTTCGCTAGTTCATCCTCAAAAACACCAATTGAACTACTCGAAACCATATTTTACCGACTCAATTTACAGGAACAAGCAACTTCTGCACAACAGGTAGTGCATTAGTTCTTTGAATTGGCTATTTTAGTACGAAATAATAATTGGTCGTGAGCGAACTGATAAACTATTATTTAAAACGATTTCTTTTCAATGCGGATAATACCTCATTCGAGCGCTTGGAAGAAAAAAAGAAAAGCATTCTCCTGAATCTTTTCTTTTTCCTTTTTTTTGCCGCTATCGGAGTATTCATCGGAATGAATATCTATAAAAATGACTTTGGCACAGCCCTTTTTAACACAGCATGCCTGGTGGTGGCTGCGTTTACCTTTTGGCTGTTGCGGAAGAAAAAAAAGCTGCTGACGGCCTCCATTCTTTTTGTTGGCATCATTTTCATCATCAGCTCGTTCTTTTTCCTGACTGGCGGAAGTAACCGATCCGGGATTGCTTTTGCCCTCATGCTGCCTCTGCCTGTTATTCTGATTCTGGGAAAAGAACGTGGATTTATGGCCTTGCTAGCCTTCTTCATCATCAACACGGTGATTTACGCGACCTTCAACGAGGCTAGCTGGTGCCCCAATTACAGCGAGTCCATGCTTTTCAGGCTTTCCATTGTATTTCTATTTATTGCCACCATTGCCTTTGCCAACGAGTTTATTTTTGAATTGCTCTACGGCCGGCTCGAAAAAATGTCGATCTCGCTACGTACCAGCCAGGAGCGCTATAAAAATCTGGCAGTCAACCGCGAGAAATTTCTGTCTATTATTTCGCATGACTTGAGCGACCACATTGGCAGCTTCATGGCAATTTCGTCTTTGCTGAATGATCAATACGACGAACTCTCCAACGCAGACAAGCAAAAGCTGATTAAGCACATGGCCGGTGTTTCCAAAAACAACTACAAACTTCTGCACGACTTGCTCAAGTGGTCAACAGTACAGATGGACCATATTCCATATGCACCGGTTGCCTTCAAGCTTGAAAAGATTTACCGCGAAGTTATTGAACTCTTCAACCCATTGATTGAAGAAAAGAAACTCTCGGTTTTTCTGAAGATGAGAAGCAATTCTGAAATTTATGCCGACTACCACATGGCCAGTGCCATTTTAAGAAACCTGGTTTCCAATGCCATCAAGTTCTCTCATTCTGGCGGTGAAATCCGGATCTCGGCCAAAGAGAAAGACGACAAAATGCAAATCAGCGTTAGCGATAAAGGCGTGGGAATGAATGATGCCTCACTGCTTCGCTTTAACTCATCGCTATCTTTTTCAAACCCCGGAACCATGCAAGAACCCGGGTCTGGGATTGGCCTGATTCTGACCAAAGAGTTTGTCCACAAAAACGAGGGAGAAATTGTTATTGAAAGCGCCCCTGACAAAGGCACCAAAGTCAGGTTCACCCTGCCGCTGGTTGACTAAACAAAGTGCTTACCCCACAGTCAATCATTCGATTCTGCTTAGCCTTCAAAGATCCAACATCTACTTCCGATTTCCATTCCACACTACAGGGATAAGTTTTATCTTTGCAGCAAAAAATATTCAGTCATGTCACTCATAATCGAAGAAAAGGATCTCGCAAAATTTATCATGGTTGGAGACCGGGTATTGGTCAAGCCAAAAAGCCCACAAACCAAAACGAAATCGGGGCTTTACCTGCCTCCAACCGTTCAGGAAAATGAAAAAACACAAAGTGGGTATATTGTTAAGGTTGGACCGGGCTATCCCATTCCTGCAATGACCGATGATAACGAACCTTGGAAAGAACAAAAAGATGAAGTGAAATATGTTCCACTACAGGCCAATGTTGGGGACCTGGCCATTTACCTGGCCAAAAGTGGTTTTGAAATCGAATTCAACAAAGAAAAATACATTATTCTGCCCCATTCGTCCATTCTCATGATCATTCGTGACGAAGATTTGTTAAAGTAGTTTCAAATCGAAAGCTGATTCTACAAAAAACGGGTCATTTTTTTACAATTTGTGAAAAAATTGTGTTTTTCAATTTCAATATGAAAGAAAAAAGCCATTCGATAAAGTTTTTTAATTAAATTGCAGGCGTTTTATCCGGACTTAGATCAGGGGAAACTCTAAACAACAGTAAAATACTTAAATATGAATCCACAAGCCGAGGAATTAAACAAGATTATTCAAGCTAAAAACCCAGTCATTTACGACCTTTTATCAGCTAAAGGGAAAAACATTTTCTTCCCTAAAAAGGGAATCCTGGGACAGACAGCCGATGCAAAAGGCACCCGGATTAATGCGACCATTGGAGCCGCGGTCGAAGACAATGGCAGCCCCATGCGTTTGGAAAGCATTGAATCTAATATCAAACTCGATCCATCGTTGGTATTCCCATATGCACCCAGCTTTGGCCGTCCCGACATCCGGGCGAAGTGGCAAAGCATGATTTTTGAAAAAAACCCTTCATTGCAAGGAAAAACATTAAGCCTTCCGGTAGTGACCAATGCGCTAACCCACGGGGTGAGCATGGCTGGCTACCTGTTTGTTGATGAAGGCGACCAAGTCATTGTTCCCGACCTGTTCTGGGGCAACTACAACCTGATTCTGACGCATGCTTATGGAGCTCAGCTAAGCAAGTTTAACCTGTTTAAAGATGGTGGCTTTGACTTGGAAGCTTTCCGTGCAAAATTGGCTGAAGGCGGCATTGGCAAGAAGATTTTAATTCTGAACTTCCCAAACAACCCAACAGGATACACCCCAACTCAAGCAGAAATTAAAGCCATTGTTGGCATTATTAAAGAATCGGCAGAAGCTGGCAATAAAATCGTGGTTTTCTCCGACGATGCCTATTTCGGTCTGGTTTACGAAGAAGGGATTGAACCGGAAAGTATTTTTGCCCCATTGAGCGACCTGCACGAAAACGTATTGGCCCTGAAAATTGACGGACCAACCAAAGAAGATTATGTGTGGGGATTCCGTGTTGGTTTTATGACTTACGGAGTGAAAGGTGGCGATGCTGAATTGTACGGAGCCCTGGAAGCCAAAACCGGTGGAGCCGTTCGTGGAAACATTTCCAACGCAGCCAACGTTTCGCAGTCACTGCTTTTGAGTGCCTTCGAAAACGAAGCTTACCACGCACAAAAGGAGGCCAAGTTCGAGATTATGAATACCCGCTACCAAGCGGTAAAAGAAGTTTTGAAAGACGACAAGTACCAACAATACTTCACGGCCCTGCCCTACAACTCGGGCTACTTCATGTGTGTACAGTTGGCTGAAGGCCTGGATGGCGAACAGGTTCGTCAAATCCTGATTGAAAAGTACAGCATTGGACTGATTAACCTGAACAATGTGCTTCGGGTAGCCTTCTCGGCCGTAGCCGCTTCCGATGTAAAAGAATTGTTTGAAGGTATTTACAATGCCTGTAAAGATGCAGCACAATAGCTAAAAAGCTACGCAATAACGAAAGGCCGTTCCGAGTTGGAATGGCCTTTTTTCATCCCCAAAACTGATCACCGTCCACCTACCACTGACCACAGAACACCGACCACTTCTTCACGCCCCAACGGGGCAAAAGCATCAGCTCGAGGCAACGCATTGAGGATATTAAGGTAAAAATGATTACTGGTGTAACTGTGAAGTTGTAGAATAGCGCTTAGGCAAGCATGCGCCAAGTTTTTTAATGACAATTCCTTTTCTCCTTGGATGAGAAAAGGAACCAAAAGAATCAAGGCTGACCAGCCTTTTAATAGAAAACTACGGGTCAGCCATGCCGAGAAACTCAACTCCTCTCCCGATCCTCCGATCACAATCGGATAACCGGGATTGTCAAACAGAGTTTCTTACCCAGATCCCTCACCATGTCTCCCCTTGTTTTCTGAATCAAAACCCTTGTAGGCCAATCCTTTCTCCTATCGGAGAAGTTGGGGACTTGATATCTCACCACCGTCCACTGATCACACACCACTGATCACCGTCCACTCTCCGTTCTCCCTCCTTTACATTTGCTGAATCGTATACACCATAAAGAACAAGGCGATTGCCACAGCAAGCAGAATCATATTGGAAACTTTGGCCCAGCTCGATTCCAATTTCCCGAGGATAAAGGCCACAACAGCGATTGCTCCGGCAGCCACCACTCCCGTAAAATAGGTGAGCGCCTTAGCCTCCACCGGCACCGTCTTTACTGAAATATTTTCCGGCACCACAATTTGATCCGACAAAATTACCCACAGCGCAAACAGCCCCAAAGCAACAAAAGTTCCTTGTCCAAACTGCTGGATCAGCCGTTTCTTCTCAACCCACGAAAAAATGATTAAACCAATTCCCAGAAACAACACCCATTGCGAACTGGTGGTCAACGTTAAAAATGCTTGTCGGTCCATATTTCCCAAAATTTGGTCAAAAGTGTTTATTTTTTTCGGTAATGGAAAAAGCATCGAAAAAAAATCCGTTTTCACACAAACAAAAAGGGCAACTTTAAAACCAGTTGTCCTTTTTCACCATGGGGAACCGCAGCGACTATCCAAAGTCAAAAACCAGCTAAACAGCCTGCATCATCATCCCCACTTTTTAATCGCATTTTCAATCGACGACCCCGCCTTTCCGAGATCTTCCGGAGTCATTACCGGGTAGAAATCAATCTCAGCCTTCAGCCACATAAAAAATGGCTCAGCTATAGCTGGCATTTGCGACGCGTCGTCCATATTCACGACGATAAAACACCCCCTGTTTCCACAGAGTGTCGTAAAATAAGCCGCTTCAGCCTTCACATCTGCAAGCGCTTCTTGCATCTTTTCACCAAACTTTGGGTCTTTCAAAAAATCGTTACTACTTGCAGCCGTGGGCCACTTCACTCGCATGAGGTACTTCATAAATTACTCCTTTCTTTTTTTGATATATTGGAAACTGGTTGTTTTAACAGCCCTTGCAGCCAATCAAAAGCCATCTCTAACCAGTTTGCTTTGCATCGTTGAAAAAGTGGAGAATACCCACCTGTTTTTAGATTACCCCATCCCTCTCAAAAAAGTTACATGCTTCCATCCTCTGGAGTAAGTCCTTCAACTTTTTTCTTCTATTTTGTAATAAATGCCGCCCAGCTCCGACTATGTTGAAAAACAAAACAACTTATGAACCCTGTACACGATGAATTTTTGAAAGTACTAACGGATTATCAAGGCATCATCCATAAGGTGAACTTAATCTATTTCAAAACCGACATGGACAAGCAAGATAATTTTCAGGAAGTGGTCTTTCAATTATGGCGATCCTTTCCATCGCTAAAAAACAAAAACAAGCCCGCCTCGTGGATTTACTCGGTGGCCATCAACACCTCAATCTCTAAAATAAGGAAAGATTGCAACCTGACCTTTCAGGAGTCACTTCCCGATTTTTCCATGGTTGAACAACCGGAGTTCAACGAAGATGCCAACTACCAGCAATTGCTCGCGGCCTTGTCCCGGTTAAATGAAATCGACAAATCAATTATGCTTCTGTACCTCGAAGAATTTAGCTACGAACAGATTGCCGACATTGTTGGCATTAGCCCATCGCATGTAGGCGTGAAAATACACCGCTTAAAAACCCAACTACAAAAACAATTCAACCGTTAATCCTCAAATCCCAAACACATGAAAACCACTGATATAAAAGACATCTGGCAATCGAAAGTCGACACCAAGATCAAACCTTATTCTGATGCTGAGCTGAATGAGCTCGTTGTTAAATCTGCACGAAAGGCGATGAAAACCATCCAGCCCGGTTGGATTCTTCGGCTCATTATTTATGCTGTCAGCCTTTACCTGATCATCAACCTGGCCGTTGGCAACGATAGCCTGGGCTTAAAACTAATTGACCTCGGGGCACTTCTGATTTTAAGCGTATCGTACCTGATTTGGGAGCGCTCAGCCCGAACGATGAATAAATTCGCACGCAACAGCCCGGTGAAAGAATGGCTGGAATACCGCATCCGGGAAGTTGAAAAGGACATCCGCATCAAAAGCCGATACGGAATTCTCATCTATGCCAGCGCCATCATTTTAGGGTTTAGCATTCCTTTTACCTCCTGGCTATTAACCAACTCTTTTCATGCTATTACAGCCCTGATCACGTTCTCCATTATCCTGGCGTTTGTGCTGACGATACGCTTCCGCTTTAATAAAAACTACACCCAAACGCTGAAGGAGTTGAAAGAACTCCACAACCAACTGGAAATCACACCCGAATAGCGCCAAACGCCCACCACGAAACAAGTAAACATCAAGTCCCTGCACCCTTCAGAGGCGTCCTGCAAGTATGCAGGGGCGCCCTGTTGTTCTTTTAGCCTCCCTGCGGCCTTGTCCCCTTCCCTGCTACGCAGGATTACAAAATCTGACTGCAGGGCCCGAAAAAACCCTGCAGGATTACAAAAAAAGCTTGCAGGACGACAAAAAAGGGCACAGGATCAGAAAAAAACCTACAGGACAATCAAAAAGGGTTACAGGACAGCTAAACCTTCCGCAGGAAGGACCCAAAGCCAACACGCTCTATAGCATAAAAAACATAATCCAATTTATCATTTTGTTTTGGTAAATTGCTGTTTGTTTAGGAAAATAAAGAGGAGACGAGGTGATGGGAGCAAAAACATCTCTTAGGTTATTACCAGAAATTGCAAATCTGAAAACGACAAAAGCTCTTCATCATTGAAGAGTAAAATACTAACAAAAAACCTGCAACTATGAAACTTGAAAAAGTCCTTGACAATGTTAATTCTCTTGAAAAAAATTCTTTTTTAAAAATTATTGACAACATCAAATCCTCCAATCCCAAAAACAGTAAAGAAATCGATAAGATTCTTTCTGAAAGCAGTAATAATCTAAAAAGCGTTGACAGTATTAACATCGCCAAGGTTTTCGACCTAATAAAAGATGAATTTGCAGAAACCATTAAAGCGGAGTTTGTAAATACAACCTCGCAACTAGACATTTTAATTGATATAATTATAAAGGACGGAAACAACATCTTAAAACAAGATTGGTTCGCTAGGCTCTACGAAAGAGAATTGGTAAAAATAAGAAGGAAAACAAAAGAACTAAAAGCACAACTTGAATCTGACAAATCTGAAATTAGCGAATTGAGGAAACGTGACTATCTCATCTATAAAGCATGTGTAGAAACGGCCTATAACAATGATTCTGAAAACAACCGGGATTCAAAAATCACGGATGATGAATTATCAATTTTGCTCACACTAACAAATCAACTAGAACTATCACAAGAAGAAGTAAAACTAATCAACTACCTAATCATTCCACCTGAAAAATCAGATATTGACACTGTAACAACATTCCTTAAAAATATTGGAGTAATATTTTTCTCGAAAAAGAACAATCTGATTTATGTAGCAGATGAAGTTGTTCGTGTTTTGCGAAAAGTCAGAAAAAAACAAATTGCAGACAAATACTTCCGACGAGTGCTTAAGACCTTAAAAGAATCACAAATAAATCTCATCTGTCGCAAACATAACATTGATGTTAAAGAACTTGATTATGAATCAAAAATCAAACAAATTATAAAAGAGGGTATTTCATTTTCAAATCTGCTTAAAAGCAGTATGCACAAAGATGGAACGAACTTAACCGATAGAAAAAAAGCGGTTACTGATATTTGGTGTAAAAGGTTGAAAATTGCAAACACTTTAAAAGGAGGTACACTCGAAGAAAAGATTGATAACATTGTTGCCCATTTCAATGAAATTGAACTTGATGAAAAAGTCGGCATTTCAGTTGAAGGTTACGAAAAACTACTTATTGAGATAAATGATGAATTAAAGTCTTTTAGAAATTTAGTGCTAAATGAATTTGAGATGCCTGACGAGACAGTTTTGAATAGCAGTACTCTTTTAGATTTTAACATTAAACCGCGTGACATTCTCGACATTCTACCGACTGAAGACCTTAAAACCTTCATTACGGCTAAAGAATTGAAATCTAGAGGTGATTTAGTTCTTAACATCTTAGATGCCTACAAAGATTCAGAAAACCTACTAATTGAAAACTATGTCGCAATTGGTTTTCGAAACTTGAATCTATTAAAAGAAAATGGCATTGTTATTAAAGAAAGTGAGCTAGGATTAAAGTTTGAGTGCCTCACTCAGAAGATCTTTGAACAGCTAGGGTTTAATGTTGATGAATCTTTAAAGAAAAAACTAAACACTGCAAAGAACAAAATCGATCTTGTACTAAACCTAGGCAATAACAACATAATAATAATCGAATGTAAAACAGTAAAAGAAAGTGGATATAATAAATTCAGTTCCGTTTCCAGACAGATAAAGTCATACGTTGATTTAGCAAAAAAAGAAGGTTTAAATGTTGTAAAATCACTTCTTGTTGCTCCTGACTTTAGCGATGATTTTGTAAATGACTGTGACTTAGAATTTGAAATAAACCTTTCATTAATAACAGCTGCTTCTCTCGTAAACATTCTTGATGGATTTCGAGAATCAAAACACAAGCAGTTTCCTTATCAATTACTCATGAAAGATGTTTTAATTAAAGAAGAAAGAATTTTAAAGGCAATAAAAAAATAAGCCTTGAGAACAACCAATATCCGATATTTATAACCACGAGCAAAAGCAGATATTTATAAAAAACTTGATTAAAAACTAAACACCTCAACCATGGAATTTATCATTCTCATCGCCATCCTAATTTTTGTAGGAGGCATCACTTATATATTAAAAAATGGATTTAACGAATTACTCAAAGGGCTGGAGTCACTTGATGAGCGACTCAAAAGGATTGAAGAAAATAGAGATTCGAAATAAGCTAAAAAAGAATAAGCCCTCGCCTGCTTTTTCAACAGGACTTCGGGCCGCCTATTTTCACCGGCTTAAAGTCTTAATTTTTTGGTAATGCTGAACTTAGGCGTGTTCGGTAGAATTTGGCTATTTTTGCTGCTCATTTTGGAAAACACAGAAACATGACAGCAAAAATAGAAGTAAGCCCGGAGATTAAAGGATTGATTTTTGATCTGGATGGAACGATCTCCGACACCATGCCGATTCATTATATTGCCTGGAAAAATGCGGCAGCTCGCTACGGAATTGAGTTCACCACCGAGCTGTTTGAGCAGTTAGCCGGCATTCCGCTTTACCCAACGGTTGAAAAGCTGAACAAACTTTTCAATAAAAATATTGATCCGCAGGAAATGGGCGACTCCAAAGAACAGGAATACGAAAACAACATGCACAAAGCGCGCCCGGTAGAGCCAGTGATGGAGGTTATCCATCGCTATCATGGTCAGCTACCAATGGCTGTTGGAACCGGTGGTGGCCGCCAAATCTCGCAAAAATCCATGCACCTGATTGGAGTGGACCAATACATCGACAAGCTGGTTTCAGCCGACGATGTCACCCATCACAAGCCCCATCCTGAAACCTTCTTGAAGTGTGCCGAGTTGATTGGTGTTGCTCCCAAAGACTGCCTTGTTTTTGAAGATGGCATCCTGGGAATTCAAGCCGCCCAGACAGCAGGCATGCAAGTGGTGGATGTCACCAAACACTACGAGGTAACCATCGGGCAAGAGTAGCAACCCGGTAGAACGGAAAACGGAGACAGGAAACCGGATTTTTTGATCACTGGGCACAGATCAAGAATGCAGAGGGTAGAGAGCAGAGGGCAGAGTACATGGAGCAGAGGGCAAAGTGCATGGAGCAAAGCGTTAAGATTGAAGACGAACGTTCCGACCACCGTTCACTGATCACCGACCACAGTTCACAGATCACCGTTCACCAGTAAAAAACGCAGGGAGTGATACCAACTCAGGAACTTTTAAACACAGCAACTCAACTCCAAGCAGATTGATTAACTTTAGGGGCAAATCCGTTTATCAATAATCAGACATTCAAAGAAGCTCAAAAATGAAATCAAAACTTATTCTACTTGCGCTGCTCGTTCTTATTCTTGGCGCCTGTAAGCAAGACCCGCTCAAAAAGCAGGCAACCGTTGTTTTCTACAATGTTGAAAACTTGTTTGACACCATCAACGATCCGGCCATCAACGACGAAGAATTTTTGCCGGAAGCAGAAAAAAAGTGGAATAGTGAACGATACGCCAAGAAACTGGCAGATTTAAGCCGGGTGCTGGGAGCCGTTAGTCTGGAAGAGCTACCTGAGATTATTGGTTTGTGTGAAGTTGAAAACCGCCAGGTTGTTGAAGATTTGGCAGCAACAGCTCCGCTGGCTCAGGGTAACTATCAAACGGTCCATATCGACAGCCCCGACAAGCGCGGCATTGATGTGGCCTTGCTGTTCAGAAAAGGAGAATTCAAATTGATTCACCACGAAGCCCTGCTGGTTGATCCTGGGTTTGAAACCCGAGACATCCTGCACGTTTATGGCAAGTTGGGAAAAGATAAAATACACCTGTTTGTCAATCACTGGCCTTCGCGCTGGGGCGGACTGGCAAAATCGCAGCCCAACCGGCTGGTCGCTGCTGAAACGCTCAAAACCAAAGTAGATGAGCTATTGGCTGACGACCCCAAAGCCAAGATCATCATTATGGGTGATATGAACGACGAACCGGACAACAAAAGCCTGGCTGAAGCGCTCAACGCCCAAGCCCCCAACAGCAAAGCGGAACTCTACAACCTGATGATTCCGCTGGATGAACAGCACAAGGGAAGCTACAACTACCGCGGCAACTGGAACATGTTGGACAACTTGGTTGTTTCAGCTTCGGTGCTTCGTGGAAAGGGATTTGTTGTTACTGACCAACTGGGGCAAGTTTTTCAGCAAGAATGGATGGAGTACCGGAATAAAAAAGGACAAGTATCGCCAAACCGAACCTACGGTGGCCCCAACTATTACGGAGGCATTTCCGACCACTTTCCGGTTTACCTTCAGCTGAACTGGCAGTAAGCAAGACGGAGACGGGAAAGCGGAGAACGGACACAGGCTAACAGGAATTGATAAATGATCAGCAATTCGGGAACATTGAAATTAGGACGAAAAGAACATGGATTTAAAAGTAGTTTCACCATATCAACCAACGGGGGATCAGCCCGGGGCAATTAAGCAACTGGCAGCTGGCATTCGCGAAGGCGAGCGCCACCAGACCCTACTCGGGGTAACCGGATCGGGAAAAACATTCACCATGGCCAAAGTGATTGAGGAAGTGCAACGCCCAACCCTCATTCTGAGCCACAACAAAACACTGGCAGCCCAGCTGTACAGCGAAATGAAGCAGTTTTTCCCGGAGAATGCGGTGGAATACTTTGTTTCTTATTACGACTATTACCAACCCGAAGCTTACCTGCCCACCACCGATACCTACATCGAGAAAGACCTTTCCATTAATGAGGATATTGAGAAGTTGCGGCTCAGCACCACCTCGTCCCTCTTATCCGGAAGGCGTGATGTGGTGGTTGTTTCGTCGGTCTCCTGCCTCTACGGTATTGGAAACCCCGAAGATTTTCATGCCAACGTAACCAGCGTTAGCGTTGGACAAACACTCAATCGCAACCAGTTTCTACATAAGCTGGTCGATGCACTTTACTCCCGCAACGAAGTCGACTTTCAGCGGGGGAACTTCCGCGTAAAAGGCGACACCATTGATATTTTCCTAGCTTACGACGACAAGGCCATTCGGGTGGTTTTTTGGGGAGATGAGATCGAAGAAATTTACAGTTTTGATCCGGCCAATGGAGCCACCATCGATGAGATGGAAACAGCCATCATCTATCCGGCCAACATTTTTGTAACAACCAAAGAACGGATGAAGCTGGCCATTCACCAAATTCAGGATGACTTGCTAAATCAAGTGGAGTTTTTCAAGGAAATTGGAAAGCCCCTGGAAGCCAAGCGCATTTTGGAACGGGTGGAATACGACATGGAAATGATGCGTGAGCTGGGATATTGCCCCGGTGTTGAGAACTACTCGCGCTATTTTGATGGCCGGGCAGCAGGCACGCGCCCATTCTGCCTGCTCGACTATTTTCCTGACGACTTCCTGACCATTCTGGATGAGAGCCATGTGACCATCCCCCAAATCCGGGCGATGTACGGCGGCGACCACTCCCGAAAAATCAACTTGGTGGAATACGGCTTCCGCCTGCCGGCAGCCATCGATAACCGTCCGCTAAAGTTTGAAGAGTTTGAAGACCTGGTTAATCAAACGCTCTACGTCAGTGCCACCCCAGCCAACTACGAACTGGAAAAATCAGAAGGCGTGGTTGTTGAACAGATCATTCGCCCAACAGGACTGCTTGACCCAATCATTGATGTACGTCCTTCCGCCAACCAGATTGATGACCTCATCCATGAAATCAACCTGCGCATTGAGAAGAACGAGCGCACGCTGGTGACCACACTTACCAAGCGCATGGCCGAAGAACTAAGCAAATACCTGGTTAATATGGGCATTAAAACACGCTACATTCACTCGGATGTAGACACCATTGAGCGTATCGAAATCATGGAGGAATTGCGCAAAGGAGGCTTTGACGTATTGGTGGGAATCAACCTGCTACGGGAAGGGCTCGACCTTCCGGAGGTGTCGCTGGTCGCTATCATTGATGCGGACAAGGAAGGCTTTCTGCGCTCGGAGCGCTCACTCACCCAAACTGCAGGGCGCGCAGCACGTAACCTCAACGGCATGGTGATTATGTACGCCGACAAGGTTACTGACTCGATGCAAAAAACAATCGACTCAACCAACTACCGACGTGCCAAACAGATGCGCTATAACGAGGAAAATGGGATTACCCCCAAAGCCATCATCAAACCGACACGCGAAATCATTGGTTACGAGTACCGCGAAAACAAACAAAAAGAATACGCGGGTGGTGCCGATCATTTGGATGTTGCTGCTGATCCGGTTGTTCAATACATGAATGTCGATGCCCTGGAAAAAACCATCGAGAAAACGAAAAAAGAAATGCAGGCTGCCGCTAAAGAACTTGACTTTATTGAGGCCGCCCGCCTGCGCGATGAAATGTATCGCCTGCAGGAAATTCTAAAAGAAAAGAAGAAATAAGAGCGGAGGACAGAGAGCCAAGAGCTAAGGACATAGAGGTAAAGACGAAAAGCAGGGAGTAATTTTAGATCCACTTTACACCGATCACTCAACACTGATCACCGTCCACAGACCACTCACCACTGTCCACAGACCACCGTTCTCCTAAATCTACTTTTTCTCTAAGCGCATTTCCAGGTATTTGGAGCTGAAGCCCAGCTTTTCATAGAGCAAACGAGCAGGATTATCCGGCTCCACATGCAAAGCAATGTTTCCTTCAGCTTGATTGATCGCTTCCTGCATCACTTTCCGTCCAAGTCCTTGTCCGCGGAACTTAGGGTGCACCGCAATGTATACCAGAATATTCTCCGGAATATAGTCATTCATCCCCGTCCGGTTGATTACAACAACCCCGGCAAGCTCATTATTCCGGGTAGCTGTCAACACAAAGCCACCAAACGAAGTGTAATTTTCCAGCGAATAGTCAATGGCTTTTTCAATTGCCGAACGGGCATCGCCATACTGTTCCAAGTGATGATACAAAAAGTCAATCAGATCCTCTTTTTCCATTGGCGTAGGCTTCTCCTGCGCCGTGTACAATTTAAATTCAAGCATAAAATAGAAATGGGTTTACTAATACGACAATAAGCCAAGCCAATTGTTTGTGCAAAAAAATAAAAAACAAGTTACCCCCGCGTTAATCGATCCTTATTCTTTATCGCTTACCCCCAATCCGAACAGCTGCAATTATCGTCCTTTTCGTTTTCATCACAAAGGAAGGGGCCTGCCCAATTGGACAGACCCCAGGAGAAAAAAATAACATGAAGGCTGATGATTAATTGTAAGCACTTTCCCCATGTTCGTAAACATCGAGGCCT
This sequence comes from Sunxiuqinia elliptica, assembly GCF_900113005.1. Lineage (GTDB taxonomy): Bacteria > Bacteroidota > Bacteroidia > Bacteroidales > Prolixibacteraceae > Sunxiuqinia > Sunxiuqinia elliptica. The sequence goes on along the minus strand of NZ_FONW01000002.1, from coordinate 702,836 downwards.
TCTTCCTCAATCCTTCTGGACACACGCAAACCAATGGTTGCTTTCAAGACTCTAAAAAGGATTAGTCCAGTAAGGAAAGCCCAGGCAAACACTGCTGCCACACCAATCAGCTGAGCTAGCAATAAAGAAGTTCCTCCTCCGTAAAACAGGCCGCCATCCGTGGCAAACAATCCAACAGCCAAGGTTCCAAAAGCGCCACAAACACCATGGACTGAGATTGCACCAACCGGATCATCAATTTTCAAGACCTGATCAAAAAACTCGACACTCAAGACCAATAACACACCGGCTATCAGTCCAATCATTACAGCTCCCCCAGGTGATACGATATCACATCCAGCTGTAATCGCGACCAGCCCGGCCAATGCACCGTTTAATGCCAGCGATAAGGTGGGGCGCTTAAATTTGAACCAAGAAAAAAACAAAGCTGCCATTGCCCCAGCTGCGGCAGAGAGGTTGGTGGTTAATGCAATGTGAGAAATTGCCAGTGCATTGTCGTTGCCGGCCGCCCCCAGTTGTGATCCGGGGTTAAATCCAAACCAGCCAAACCAAAGAATAAACACTCCTAAAGCTCCAAAGGTCAGGTTGTGTCCCGGAATGGCTTTGGCTTTTCCATCTTTTCCGTATTTCCCTAAACGGGGTCCCAAGGTTATTGCTCCGGCCAAACCTACCCAAGCTCCAACCGAATGTACAATGGTAGAGCCGGCAAAATCCAGGAATCCCAGTTGATCGAGCCAGCCACCACCCCACTTCCAGTGCCCGGAAATAGGATAGATAAACAGCGTAATAACAACGGTAAAAATGATATAAGCATTAAACTTTGTACGCTCTGCAACAGCTCCGGAAACAATCGTTGCGGCCGTTGCGGCAAACATCGTCTGAAATATCAAATCTGTTTTATTGGTATAATCACCAATGCCATTGTCATTGAAAAAGAATTCAGGCATCCCAATCAATCCACCAATCGACTCGCCATACATGATCGTATAGCCCACCAACCAGAAGATAATCGATCCAACTGAAAAGTCCACCAAGTTCTTCGTTAGAATGTTGGCCGTGTTTTTTGAACGTGTAAAACCAGCTTCCACCATTGCAAATCCAGGCTGCATAAACATAACCAAAAAAGCGGCAACCAAAACCCATATATTGTTTATCGACATTGCGAGTTCTTCCATGATAATTTCATTTTAATTCGTTAACAACTACTCTTCTTTTCCCTTGATGAATAAAGATTCATCACCATACTCTCCCGTCCGAATGCGGTAAGACTCTTCAATTCCCGAGATAAAAACCTTTCCATCACCAATCTCTCCGGTTCGCGCCGCTTTCATAATGGCCAACACCGTTTTCTCCACATTCTTGTCCCGAACGATAATCGACAACATGGTTCGCTCAATGGTGCTGGTATCGTACACCACACCACGGTAAATACGCTCCTGGCGAGTTTGTCCGACTCCCCGAACATCCCAAAAGGAGAAGAACTCAATACCTGCTTCACGAAGTTCATCGGCCACCTCATCAAACTTGGTCTTCCTAATTATTGCTTCAATCTTTTTCATTGGTATAAATTTTAATTTCCTGATAGTTAAAAATTCAAACTTGACAGACGGAACCGCTCCATCCGTCGCTCTCACATAAAAATTTCTCATTCTTGTTTATGTAATTTTTGAATGAAAAATTTCATGCTCGTTTCATCCTGGTTATTTTTGAGTTAATTACCTCATAAAGAAAGGCTAACCACAATATGGAATTGCTCAGAAGATGGATTCAGAATGGCCGCTCCCGACACTGGAATTGAAAAGGAGTCTGTTATTTTCAGCTCTTTGCTTGTCCCAATTCCGATATTGCAGACATTAAAATCACCATCCATGGTGTAAGCTCCGTCGCCTGCTCCAAGAGTTAAAGCCACCGAACCAAGTTCGAGTCCGGCTTCCAGGTACAAATCACTCACGTCCGTAGCGTCGGAGCCAATCATATAAGCTCCCGCAAACGAAAAGGTCCCTAGCTCAACGCCTAACATCGGCTCAAAGAAATGAGCATCACCATCAAAATAATTGGTTCCCGGAAAGTAGTAGTCCGTAAGCGTCACGGTTAACACCGACGCATCCCCCAGATCAAAGCCATAACTGGCATACAGGTCAGCCTCCGCCGCTTCATCATCGGTAAATCCATAAGAGCCCCAAGCCCCAATGGCAAAACCGCCGGTACTGTATTCAGCCCAAGGCTGCACAGCAGGCCCTGTTCCAAATTTAGTTCCACGCCACACATAGCTCGATACAAAATCAGCTCCAGTGTCCCATCCTTGTGCCTGTGTATTTAAAGACAAAGCTCCGGCCAACAAAAAAAAGAATACAGTCAGTGTTTTTCTCATGATGTTAAAATTTTAGGGTTTGTTTAAAATTTTGCTTTGCTCTAACGTCTTATCCCAGAAAATGCTCTTTTTTCTGAACTACCCCCCTTTTTTCGAGGAGCAACACTTCAAAAGTATCGTCATTTTAGAACACACCCCCTAAAAACAAAGCCCAACACTGACAAATTAATATATTTTTAACAAACACCCCATCAGAAAGACACCTCATCGAGAAAAAAACTAACTTTTTGCCAAACCACCCCCTATTTTACCATAGGAATAAAAAACAAGAAGCCGTTTTTCAATGAAAAACGGCTTCTTGTCACTTCCTCTAACTTGATTTAGAGCAAGCAAAAGTAATTCGGATCTATTTTTTATAAGGTACTCCTTATGCTTACATCAGTTATTCTTTTCGAAAGCTACTTGAGTTTTACCAAAAAAGTAGTCCCCAAAGATCGTTCACGAGATGATGGATTAATAAACTGGATACCTGTTCGATACACGCCACGGTGCTTAAACTCATAAATGGTATCAACAGGAACCTCAAGCGCCTGAATATCCTTCAAGCCCTTCTCATAACAGAAGATCCACGAGTCAGGATTCGCTGTCACGACTTTTAATTCAGTTGAATCTTCGATCAACTCAACCTCATCACGTCCATAAAAGAACAATTCAAACTGCTCGTAATCGTAATTATACAACCTGGCATCAGCATCGGCCTTCTCATTAAACACTCTTGTCGCCACAATCGACGATTGGTATTGAAAGATATAGGGTAAGATATGCGCGTTCAGGAAAAAGCTCAATAAAGTAATGACCAACATAGATGGTGCAAAAAAGCGGATCGCAGGAGTTGATCCTTGTTTATAGATGAACCAGGTTCCCACAAGGCCAACGACAATCAAACCCCAATACGCAAATTGTTTCATGGGGAATAAGTAGCCCACAAACAACATCAGGCAAACCCATAACAAAACGACAATTGCCCCTTGCAACTTGGTCACCACCCGATAAAGGCCTGTTTCAGGCTTTTCCAAAAAGTAATTGAGCCATTTTGCCAGCAAAACAGTCAGCAAAGGCATAATGATTAAAATATAGTTCGGCGATTTTCCCCGGGCTACCGAAAGGATTAAAAAGAATAACCAAATTCCGCCATGCAGGAAATAATCCGCTTTGTTTGCCTTTCGCCCAGCCAGACTTTTAAACTCAAAGAATATGGCAAAAAACAAAACAAATCCCCAAGGAGCAAAAATGTAAAGCAGGGTATGCAGGTAAAAGAAATAGTCGGTATTTGTACTTCCCACATAGGTTCCTGCAATCCGACCAAAGTTATTGGTCCAAAAGAAGAACTCAATCCCTTCAAGCCCAAATTGATTATACAAACCATAAAAGGCTGGGATTGCCGTTACAAAGGTAATCAGCAGCCCCAAGATCCATTTTGGATTGAACAGCTCGCGGTATTGTTGATTAAACAAGAGGTAGGAAATAACAGCCAAGGCAGGCACAAACAAGCCAATGGGCCCCTTGGTCATCACCGACAAACCCACACCGAAAAAGCCCAGCACAAAGTTAACAGCCTTCTTGCTCTTTAAGTATTCATGCAGCTGCCACAAGGCAAAAGCCATATTCGAAAGCAATACCACATCGGTATGTACATCAACACTATATAAATAATAGATTTCGGAGAAGCCCAATAGCAAGGCTGCCAGCTTACCAACCTGCTTACTATACATGCTGCTTCCGAGTTTGTAGACAAAAAACAATCCTAGCAAACCATAAAGAACCGGAAAAAGCTTGAAGCTAAAGTTGCTGATTCCAAACAGGGCATAGCCCAAGGTGGATAGCCAAAACAAGAACGGAGGCTTCTGGTCGTAGGCATCACCATGAATTGTCAGGTTGACAAAATCTCCTGAATGATAAATATTTTTGGCAATTGCAGCATACTTTGCAGCATCTCCGGCTACATCAACAAACAATCCCACTAGATAAACGATCGCAGCAAAAGCAATTAGAATCTTAATTATCAATTGATCTTTTGAATTATTGGTAAGCATATTTCTGGCAATACTTTTATGGTTTGTAATTAACTCGTTTAAAATTGTCTTTCTAATTCTCTGCAGATCGCTCTACTTATTAGTTACAGCGACAACTTGCCCCCGGTTACGATCAACAGTCTGCGTAAAAATCAATAGCTTTTCTTCCGGCTCAAGATTTCCCCTCGAAATCTGATACTCCAGTTGCAGCTGATCTCCAACAGCCAATTCCTTATCAGCACTAAAATTGGCCAAGGGAATTTTATCAATCTCATCGCCTTTTTGCATATAACCAATAGCAGGCTGTGACGGATGATCCAAATAAATCGGATGATCAGCATGATTCGCCAACACCATCTTCACCTTGATTACGGTTGGAGTATAGCTCACATCCTCAACGGCCACATCCAATTTTTTCAATGACTGAAAATCAGGGCTAATACTTGTTGTTACTCGTTTTCCATTGGGCAGCTGAATCAGGTTATCATTTTTCATGCGATCCGGAATCACTACAAACAGCGAATCTCCTTCACCATAAACTTCATCATCCCACAAATCAAACTGCGTGTAGCGGTATCCTGGAATTGCCATATGCACTGCTTCCTCGCCAGTGTAAAACTCATACATCCCCGGAGAAGCCCAGTTGTTAAAGAAAGCAACTTTACGGCCATTAGCCATTTCCTGGATCTTCTCGGAGGTAGCTTCCCGGTTATAAAAAGCCAACTTAATCATGCCAACATTGGGAATAAAATTAGCAGCCAGATAAAATCGGAAAATAAAAAAGATGACCACCACCGGCAAAGCCAAGCGTTTAAACCATTTCTTCAGAGCCGGATTATCGGTAATCAGCGGATAAGCTGCAATCATCAACAATGGCGTAATGGCCGAGGTCCAGTGAGCTTCAATCCGATTCCAAAAACTCATCACTAAAAGAACCACATAAAAGCCAACGATGGTAAAAATCACCGCTCGCCGAAACACATCTCCGTGCGTTTTAAATTTCTTCAGACTATATAAAAGTAAAACCCCAGTTAATGGGCCAGCCACCAATAATTGGTTAATGATATTATCACCAAAGTATTTCAACTGCAAAGGCTTTGAACGCCCCATCAAATGGTATTTAAAGGTGGGGAAATCGTTACTGATTTGCCAAATGATATGAGGCAATAGCAGCACCACTGCACCGATGACCACCGCCCAGAAATACTTATTCTTTAAAAGCTTCAGGTTTGATAGGACAATTAGTCCCAAAACTAAAAAGGCATGATACTTACTGTAAATCATAGCCGCTGCCAGAACAGCTAACCAAGCCGACAACTTCCAGCCTGGCTCCTCAACAAAGCGACGGTAAACCAGGAAAAACAGCAAGGTAAAGCAAACCAATGGTGTATCGGGTAAAGCTAAGAAACCGGCAATATGCGTATGAACCAATGGAAACGACATCATGAAAATTCCCAGAAAAACAAAATCCTTCTTTTCATTTAGCTCATTCATCACCAATGCTGCCGTAAAGGTCGATAGCAAAATGGAGAAAAAGCGTGCCCCCAACTCTCCGTGCACAACTGAGTCTCCTAAAAAAATTAAGAAAGCAGCCATTGGGGGATGGTCAAAAAATCCCCAATCCAAATGACGTGAGTACAACCAATAGTACGATTCATCAGCATGCATTTCTGTAAAAAACGCCTGCACAAGGTTGATCAGCAACCAACCCGCCAGCAAGAAGTAGTGCTTTCGCTCGAGCTTATCCAATAGATTCATAATAACTTGATTAACATGAGTAGGCAATAACTCCCTTCACCCTAAGAAATGGTCAACTATTTTAGCTTCACCAAAAATAAAGGCTTCAGAGCTTCATCCCGTCTACCCGGAAGAATGAACTTTCCTCCACGGTTCAAATACAAGTGCCTGTATTCTATAATTGTGTCTGTTTTTGCATTTAATCGTTCCAAGTCCCCCACGCCAACATCATCCGTAAAAATCCAGGAACCGGGTTCTTGTGCAACTTGCTTCAACTGATCAAGACTTCCAAGTTGAAGAGCTTGCGGATCGCTATAAAAGAACAGCTCATACTGCCTGTAGCGATAATTATATAATTTCTCGCCCTCTGCTGCATGCTCGGTATAATAGCGCGCTGCTTTCGGAGGTGCCTGATGTTTAAAAATAAAGGGGAACACCGAAGCGGTTAAATACAACATCAATCCAACAATCACAATGGTTGAAGGCAACAACAAGCGAGCAGCTTTACTTTTAGCCTTTTTATAGACCCAAAAAGTTAGCCCACCCATGATTAACCATATCCCCCAGAAGATTGGATTATGGTGTGGGAACAAATAAGCGGTCAAGCCCAGCACCATTACCCAAAGTAAAGCAGTAACAATATTCTGGGTTACAAAAAACCCTTTAAACAAACGGTCTTTCTCTCGAATGGCAATCTCAATCCACTTTGCTGTCAAGACAGCAATTAATGGAAAAATAACAAACATGTAATTGGGCAACTTGCTTCGCGACATGGATATAATCAGAAAAAACACCCAAATCCCTGTTAGGGTGAAATACTCTGTCGCCTTAAACCGCGCCCGGAAAAGCTGTTTAAACTCCAGAAATGCTGCCGCAAAGAACAACAAAGACCAAGGTAAAAACAGGTAAGCCAGGTTGTGTATATAAAAGAAGTAATCCGTATTGTTTGCACCAACATACTCTCCGGTCATCCGCCCAACATTGTTTTTCCAAAAGAAGAACTCAATGCCTTCCCATCCAAACTGATTAAACAGGCCAATTAACGCGGGGCTGGCAACTACAAAGGCCCACACCACCCCCAGATACCACCGGTAGTCAGTCAGCGATTTAAAGTTCCGGCTCAACAACAGATGCCCACCAACAGCAAACCCGGGAATAGCCATTCCGATAGGCCCCTTGGAAAGCATGGCCAAACCAATGGCTCCAAAGCCCAACACACAGTTTATTGTTCGTTTTGTTTTGATAAAGTCATACAACTGCCAAAGCGCAAGTGCTACAAAAGCCTGCAACGGCGTGTCGGTATGAATATCCATACTGTACAAGCAGTACATCACCGAAAAGAACAGCAAGCTTCCGGCAATAATCCCAGTATCCTTATTATACATGCTCCTCCCCAAACGGTAGGTCGAATAAATTCCCAGCAAAATAACAAGGAACACAGGAAACTTAAACCAGAAATTGGATACCCCTCCAAGCTGAAAGCCTAGTGCTCCCAACCAGAACAACATAGGTGGCTTCTGATCGTATGGCATACCATGCACGGTCAAATTGACGTAGTTCCCGTTTTCAAAAATCTCTTTCGCAACAGTAGCATACTTACCAGCATCGCGGGTAAAATCAATAAAAAAACCAAAAAAATAACTGACTAATGCAGTTATCACCATCGCTATAAAAATGCGTTGAAACAGTTTATCTTGTAGCATAATGCCTGTTAAAATATGGCCGTCGATTCAGACCGGTTTTACAACTGGTAAAGTTGGCATTTTTTTTATTATTAGTAAAGCTTTCTTCCCCCGTGACAAGAGCACTTCCCAATAATGTTTCCAAAATCAGTATCTTTGGTCAGATTTTTTTCATTTTTTAGAACAACAAAAACGCCTACACGTATCTCGCTTACCACAGGCTTATAAAAATACATACATCATGAAACTTTGGGATAAAGGCATACCTGTAAACAAATTAATTGAAGATTTTACTGTTGGACAAGACCGGGAACTTGACTTATACCTGGCTCCTTTTGATGTCTTGGGCTCCATGGCCCACATCACTATGCTCGAGTCAATCGGATTGCTCGAGAAAGAAGAACTCCCCAGCCTGCTGAATGAGCTAAAAGCCATCTACAAGCAAGCTGAAGATGGTCAGTTTGTTATTGAAGATGGCATTGAGGATGTGCATTCACAAGTGGAATCCATGCTCACCGAAAAGCTTGGAGATATGGGGAAAAAGATCCATAGTGGCCGCTCAAGAAACGACCAGGTACTGCTTGACCTGAAATTATTTACCAGAGACCAAATCCGCCAGTTGGTTGATGCAACCAACGACTTGTTTAAAACCCTACTTAGCCAAGCCGAAAAAACAAAAGACCAACTGATGCCCGGCTACACCCATTTACAAGTTGCCATGCCTTCTTCATTTGGACTTTGGTTTAGTGCTTATGCCGAAAGTCTTGCCGATGATTTGACCCTGATGCAGGCGGCATTTAAAATCACCAATCAAAATCCACTGGGATCGGCTGCAGGCTATGGTTCATCATTTCCACTTGACCGGCAAATGACCACCGACCTGCTTGGCTTTGAAACCATGAACTACAATGTTGTTTATGCCCAGATGGGACGTGGGAAAATGGAAAAAACTGTTTCATTTGCGATGGCTTCATTGGCAGCAACCTTATCCAAGCTAGCTTTCGATGTGTGTCTATTTATGAGTCAAAACTTCGGATTTGTAAGCTTACCCGACGAGCTAACAACCGGCTCGAGCATTATGCCACACAAAAAGAACCCGGACGTTTTTGAGCTCATTCGCTCTCATTGCAATAAAATTCAAGGACTTCCGAACCAGATAACACTCATGCTCAACAACCTGCCAAGTGGTTATTTCAGGGACTTACAAATTATCAAGGAAGTTTTCCTGCCTGCTTTTGAAGAACTTCTAAGCTGTATCCAGATCGCTAACTTTGCCTTAGGCGAAATGAAAATCAAAGAAAATATTCTGGAAGATGATCGTTACCGCTACCTCTTTAGTGTAGAAGATGTTAACCGATTGGTTCAGCAAGGTGTTCCATTCCGCGATGCCTACATCCAGGTGGGTAAGCAAATCCAACAAGGGGACTACCAACCAAGCCGCCAAGTTAACCATACCCATGCCGGTAGTATTGGCAATTTATGCCTTCCGGAAATCGAACATAAAATGAAGCAAGTCATTGATTCATTCAACTTTAAAGGAATGGATTCTGCCCTAAAACAGTTGTTGCATTAAGCAACAACTGTTAATTAAACGTTATTTCTAAATCACCCTCCTTCGCTGTCCTCCTCCTCTCCTCCCCACTAATTCTCTTGACTTTCACCCGTTTATAAAATCAAATTCAATTTACAAAGGAAAACTACCATGTTATCCAGCATATTAAATAATGCAAAAAATTGGATGTTATCTGCTTTTTAGCTATTTTTGCTTTCACTTCATAAGTTTTTTGTGGGTTTTGCTTAAAAATTTAAAGTAACCAGTCGTTGCTTCAAACCGCTCGTGCTGTGCTTTGCTGCGAAATCGCAAAGGTTGGGAGAAAAAATTTAAAATGAATAAATGATGCAGTTAAGATTTCCAAAAGCGCAGGGACTATACAACCCTGCAAACGAACATGACAATTGTGGGATCGGATTTGTCGCTCATATCAAAGGACAAGCCTCTCACGATATCATAACCAGAGGCCTTCGGGTATTAGAAAACCTTGATCACCGGGGAGCAACAAGTGCCGACAATGCCACAGGAGATGGCGCTGGTATCCTGATGCAGATTCCCCACGAGTACATCAAGTCGGTTTTAAAGATTGATGTACCCGAGCAAGGACAATACGGAACAGGACTTATTTTCCTTCCTCAACAAGAAAAAGAAGCATCGAAATGCTTGGACTTGTTGACCCAATACATCCAAGAAGAAGGCTTAGAGTTAATTTGTTACCGCGATGTTCCAATAGATACCTCTGCCCCTGGCGAAATTGCCAAACGGACAGAGCCGAAAGTGAAACAGGTATTTGTAAAAAGCAACTTGGAACCTGAAGCTTTGGAGCGTAAATTATACATCGTTCGTAAGCTAACCGAAAAAGCGGTTGCCAATTCCAACTTAAAATACAAGGAAGCTTTTTATCAGCCCAGTTTCTCTGCTCGTACAATTGTTTATAAAGGAATGCTTACCCCTCACCAACTAAGCGAGTACTTTAAAGACCTTCAACACGAGAAATTCAAGTCGGCGATTGCCTTGGTACACTCTCGTTTTAGTACCAACACGTTCCCAACCTGGGATTTGGCTCAACCATTCCGGATGATTGCTCACAACGGAGAGATCAACACCGTAAAAGGAAACCGGAAATGGATGGAAGCTCGTGAAGCTCTGTTGAAATCAGAAGTTTTTGGAGAAGACCTGAAAAAGATCTTACCAGTCATTGAAGACAGTAAATCCGATTCGGCATCGTTTGATAATGTACTGGAATTCTTACATCTCACCGGACGCTCACTGCATCACGCCCTGTGTATGATGATTCCTGAATCGTTCAACGAAAAAAACCCAATTCCTGAAAGTCTGAAAGCATTCTACGAGTACCATTCAACCATTATGGAACCTTGGGACGGGCCAGCCTCCATGGTTTTCTCTGATGGCCGCTACATTGGTGGGACACTCGACCGGAATGGACTTCGCCCTTCACGCTATGTCATTACAAACAATGACCTCATTGTTATGGGCTCAGAAGTAGGCGTTCAGCAATTCGAACCTCAAGAAATTAAAGAAAAAGGACGACTTCGTCCCGGAAAAATATTATTGGTTGACACCCAGCTGGGAATCATTATTCCTGACAATGAAGTGAAAAACCAACTCAGCAAGCGCAATCCTTATGAAATGTGGTTAAAAGAAAACCGCTTGCGCATGAAGGATATTAAAGTAAAGCAGCGGGTTCCTTCTGAAATTGATTCGTTTGAAACCATGGCCAAAGTCTTCAACTATTCAAAAGAAGATATGTATGAGCTGATTCAGCCGATGGCCACCGGAGCAGCTGAACCAACCAGCTCGATGGGGAACGACACGCCCCTGGCCGTATTTTCAGAAAAGCCTCAACTGTTTTTCTCTTACTTCAAACAAATGTTTGCCCAGGTTACCAATCCGGCAATTGACCCAATCCGGGAAGGGCTGGTCATGGCTTTAACCAACTACATTGGGTCTTTAAACTCAAACATTTTAACTGAAACTCCTCAACACTGTAAGCTGATTAAGTTTGATGATCCCCTGATTACCAATACCGACCTCGGCAAGATCAAAGACCTGAAGGATGAGATGTTCACCCACAAAACCATTCCAATGGTTTTTCCTGTCAAAGGAGGCTTCAAAGCTTTTAAACAAGCTTTTGACAACATGTTGGAAATGGCCGAAAAAGCGGTGGATAACGAAAAGAACTTCATCATTCTGTCCGACCGAAAAGTGGATGCCGAGCATGCTCCAATTCCTTCTTTACTGGCGGTAGCAGCGGTTCATCACCACCTGATTTCGAAGAAAAAGCGGATGCAGGTTGGAATCATCGTTGAAACAGCCGAAGCTCGCGAGATTAACCACTTTGCCTTATTGTTAGGCTATGGTGCCAGCGTCATTAACCCATACATGGCATTTGCAGCTATCGACCGTTTGGTTAAAGAAGAGAAAGTACAAATAGAGTACAAGACCGCCCGGAAAAATTACATCAAGGCCGTTGACAAGGGCTTATTGAAGATCCTGTCGAAAATGGGAATTTCAACCCTGCGCTCCTACCACGGAGCTCAAATGTTCGAAGCAATGGGGGTCAGCCGGGAGTTAATCAACAAGTACTTTACCGGAACAGCTTCTCGCCTGAGTGGCATTGGCTTAGAAGAAATTGCTGAAGAATACAGCCGCTTCCACCGCATAGCCTACCAAAGCTCCAATACTCCAGAAAAATTCCGTTTTGAAAACTCAGGAGTTTACGCTTGGAGAAAATATGGCGAGCACCATGCCTGGAACCCAGAAGCCATTGGCTTATTGCAATGGGCAACCCGAACCAACGACTACAGCAAATACAAAGAATACAGTGCACTTGTCAGACAGGATAACAAAAAGCCTGGATTTATTCGTGGATGCTTCAAGTTTAAGCGCAATCCAATTCCACTAGACCAAGTGGAACCGGCTGAAAACATCATGAAGCGCTTTGTTACCGGAGCCATGTCCTATGGCTCAATCAGCAAAGAAGCCCATGAAGCCCTGGCCATTGCCATGAACACCATTGGTGGACGAAGCAACACCGGTGAAGGTGGTGAAAATCCAGAACGTTTTGGCACCCTTAAACAAAGTTCGATCAAGCAAATTGCTTCCGGACGTTTCGGGGTTACCAATAACTACCTGACCAATGCAAACGAACTTCAAATTAAAGTATGCCAGGGAGCCAAACCTGGTGAAGGAGGACAGCTTCCAGGATTTAAGGTCAATAAAATTATTGCCAAAACCCGGAACTCAACTCCAGGAATTACACTAATCTCACCACCGCCACATCACGACATTTACTCAATCGAAGATTTGGCTCAACTAATCTATGACCTAAAAGTTACGAACCCTTCGGCTAAAGTTTCAGTAAAACTCGTTGCTGAAAACGGTGTAGGAACCGTTGCCGCAGGTGTTGCAAAAGCCTTTTCTGACCTAATTATTATTTCCGGAGGTGAAGGTGGCACGGGAGCCAGCCCGGCCAGCTCAATCAAACATGCCGGACTTCCCGTTGAAATGGGAATCGCTGAAACTCAACAAACACTGGTAATGAACAACCTGCGCGGACGTGTAAAGCTACAGGTTGACGGACAGCTAAAAACCGGAACCGATGTTGTTTCAGTAGCCTGCTTGGGTGGTGAAGAATTCGGTTTCTCCACTTCAGCACTGATTACCATGGGATGTATCATGATGCGTAAATGCCACATGAATACCTGCCCTGCCGGAATTGCCACTCAGGACAAAGACTTGAGAAAACGATTCATCGGTAAAGCGGAATTTGTCATTAACTATTTCCGTTTTGTTGCTGAAGAAATCCGGGAGCACCTGGCCGAAATGGGCTTCTCGAAATTTGAGGACATTGTTGGACGGAGCGACCTATTGGAAGTTGATGAAACAGCGACCAACTGGAAAATGAAAAACATCGATTTCTCGGAATTACTCTACTTGCCAAAAGAAGCAAAAGAGTACGATATCCGGAACACGCATCCGAACTTGAAGTCGATTGAAGATCATTTGGATCACAAGCTGATTCGCGATGCCAACAAGGCCATCAAAGGCAAAGAAAAGGTCTGGATTTCACATCCAATCATCAATACCGACCGAACCACAGGCGCCATGCTTTCAGGTGAAATATCCAAGCGCTATGGCGAAGAAGCCTTGCCTGAAGATACCATCAGCTGTACTTTCCACGGCACTGCCGGACAAAGTTTCGGGGCCTTTTTGGTCAAAGGAGTAACTTTCCGCTTGGAAGGTGATGCCAATGACTACATTGGAAAAGGCTTATCGGGTGGTAAACTGGTGGTGGTCCCACCAACAGGATCAACATTCAAACCCGAAGAAAACATCATCATTGGAAACACCACCTTCTATGGAGCGACCAGCGGTGAAGGCTACATCCGCGGAGTTGCTGGCGAGCGCTTCTGCGTGCGTAACTCGGGAGCCCAAACGGTTGTTGAAGGCACGGGTGACCACTGCTGCGAATACATGACCGGAGGCCGCGTTGTCGTTCTCGGAAAAACAGGACGGAACTTTGCAGCTGGTATGAGCGGCGGTATTGCCTACGTGCTCGATGTTGATGGCGACTTTGACTACTACTGCAACAAAGGGCTGGTTGAACTGTCGGCAGTAGAGGACAGAACCGATATTGACGAACTACAGGAAATGATCAGCAAGCATCTCTTATATACACAAAGTTCTTTGGCGGCAAAAATTCTGACCAATTGGGAAGAGTACCTGCCACGATTCGTAAAAGTCATTCCTTTCGAATACAAGAAAGTATTGGAAGAAATGAAACTGAAGGAACTGGAACGCAAATTACAGTTAACCGAAGACGATCCTTCACGTCACGAATAAGGAAAACAAAGAACAATTTGAAAAACAAGAAAAGATTTAGAAGATTATGGGAGATCCAAGAGGTTTTATAAAAGTACAACGTAAAGAGAGCGGCTACCGCGCTCTAAACGAAAGAATATATGACTACGGGGAAGTTGAGCAGACCCTGAACGAAGAGGACAGAAGGGAGCAAGCTTCGCGCTGTATGGATTGCGGCGTACCATTCTGCCACTGGGGATGCCCGGTGGGAAGCAAAATTCCGGAGTGGCAGGATGCCATCTACAATCGGAACTATGCTGAAGCTTACGAAATTCTGAATTCTACCAACAGCTTCCCGGAAATGACTGGACGCGTTTGTCCAGCTCCTTGCGAGAAATCATGCGTACTGGCAATCCACAACGAAGCGGTTACCATTCGTGAGAATGAAGCTTCAACGGTTGAAAAAGCTTTTGAACTGGGCTTGGTCACGGCCAACCCACCAACAGTTCGGACCGGGAAAAAAGTGGCCGTCGTAGGTTCTGGGCCAGCTGGTCTATCAGCAGCCGATCGCCTGAACAAAGCCGGACACGAAGTTACTGTCTTTGAAAAAAGTGATGCCATTGGCGGTTTGTTACGTTATGGTATTCCCGATTTCAAACTAAACAAAGGAATTATTGACCGTCGTTTAGGAATTTTCCTCGAAGAAGGAATCATTTTCAAACCAAGCACTACGGTTGGTAAAGACATTTCGGAAAAAGACTTGTTGGCCAACTACGATGCTGTTCTTTTAGCTATGGGAGCAGAACAACCACGCGACTTGGCAACGGAAGGACGCGAGCTAAAAGGTGTTCATTTTGCCATGGAGTTCCTAACTCAACAGAATAGAGTTGTTTCCGGCAAGAAAGTCGCAGCCAAAGATCGTATTTCTGCCGAAGGCAAGCATGTACTAGTGATTGGTGGTGGTGATACAGGATCCGACTGTGTTGGTACTTCAATTCGCCAGAAAGCAGCCAGCGTAACTCAAATTGAGATTATGCCGAAACCTGCCGAAACCCGTTCCGAAGATAACCCTTGGCCTTACTGGCCAACCACTCTTCGCACGTCCAGCTCACACATGGAAGGCTGCGAACGGAGATGGGCGCTTTCAACCAAACGCCTGATTGGTGAAAACGGCCAGGTAAAAGAAGCTGAAGTAATTGAGGTAACCTGGGACAAAGACAAGAACGGACGTTGGTTAATGAACGAAGTTCCTGGCACCGAAAAGATCATCAAAGCCGAATTGGTTTTATTATCTATGGGATTCACCCAGCCGGTGCATCAAGGCTTACTAGAAAACCTGGGCGTAGAATACGATGCTCGTGGCAATGTAAAAGTTGGCAAGAACAAACAAAGTTCGATTGACAAGGTATTTGCTGCCGGTGATGTTGAGCGTGGTGCCAGCTTGGTGGTTCATGCCATCCAGTGCGGAAAAGATGCCGCAGCTGCCATCGATGAATATTTAAGCTAAAATTACTTAACTCGTAATATCCACTAAAGGCCTCGCAAAATTTTGCGGGGCTTTTGTTTTTAGCATCAATCGTTATCCAGGCATCGTGCCAAGGAGCGATGGCCTTGCCTGAAGCCTGCAACAGCCTAGCCTCCAAGATTTTTCCCTTGCTGCATGGCTGCGGCAAGCAAGCGACGAAAATTTCCTGCCTGCCGCACGGCTGCGGGAAGCAAACCACAAAAGTTTCTGGCTTGCTGCACGGCTGCAGCAACCCAATAATCAACCAATTACATCATTTTTTAGAAAAAACGGGCACTACCTACCCGAGCCTGAAAAAATGACCTGAAGCAATAGATCTGCCACCAGTGACAACAAAATAAAGGAAGGCTTACGGGGACTTCTAAAAATTCCCCATAATTTAAGTAATCGGACTCTTATGTTATACTTTTGGATGATTTTCGTTTTTGAATCGAATCTTAAGCATTTTTCTAAATTGAAATTTCGGGATCGAGAATACCAGCCTGAAGCAAATCACGGATAACGATCTCAGTCATCTCACTCTTAAAAAGAAACTCATACCGAATATCCATCACGTAAGCCTTCAGCCGCATTTTATAACAAAGCTTATCGTGCTTAATTTCGTTGAAAAACAGAACAGCGATTGGCTTGGCGAGGTAAACAAACTTGGAGGTTTGCGCCGCTTCCATGGCAATCTCCCGAACCTTAACGGTATCAATGGTGATCGGAAGATAGATTTCAGCCACCACCTGGCAATTGGATTCTCCGGAGTTGGCATTGGAAATCGGCTGATTAAGCAGTTCTCCGTTAGGCAAGGTCACCAACGAGTCGTCAGCCGTTTGAATACGCGTTGACCGCAAGGACATGTCCAGCACTTCTCCGTAAACACTCCCCACTTCAATTTTATCTCCCACCTTAAACGGACGATCAATCAGAATAACGAAACCCCCAAAAATATTCTTCAACAAGTCTTGAGCAGCAAAACCAACAGCCACCCCAATAGAAGCCCCAAAGGCAATGAGCGACTGCACCGGAGGATTGAAAATACCGCGGATGATAATATAACTCACAATCAGCCAGCTAACAATTTTAACAATCGGCAAAATGGCCTTTCCTTTGATCCGCCGTTCGGCATTTTTCTCGCTCCAGGCTTCGATGCTCCGCGACAAAAACCGGATAACAAAATAAGCCACAAGAAAAAAGACGCCTGCCCAAAACAATTTGGCGAATGAAAAAATCTCCTTCAGCTCAACAGCAGGAATACTTTCAATGGTCTTTTTCAAGCGGCTGTCTCCACTTTCAATCGTATCAGCAACTGCTGGAGCTGCCTGCTGAACCGTTACCTGCAAGGTATCCGGCAATTGCAAAACCTGCGAAGTTGTATCAGCAGCTTCTGCCCAACTGCAAAAAGCCACAAGCATCACCAAACTAATCAAGATTCCAATTTTCTTGCACATAACTAATAAATAAAGTTTAATGACTTTAATTGACTCACCAGCATACGATAAACCAAGGGGTTAACCACATATATTTCGCCCTGCTTCTCCAACAAGCCATCATCAGTCAACACCATGAGCATGCGAAAACTCTCCTCCTTGGAGCACCTAAAAATACGCGAATGCTCATCAAGGCCAAGCCCACCATGAATCAGAATACTGTGCAGGCTGGTTATCTCCGGAGTTTTTAGCGAATTCAAAAAACTAAAATTCAAGCGTTTCTGCTGAATGGTGATTACACCGTCTTCCACTTCCCGAATCCCCCTCAGCCAATAAATAAAGGCCAGGCTTAAATTGGATTGCGCATGTTGCCATAAATTTTCAAAAAAGTAAGCTTTCAAAACTTCCTGTTGCTCCTCTTCACTCATTTTCTGATAATTTCGCTTAGGCACAAAGTGATCTGGCGGCAAAAACTTCAAAGAAAAGCCACTCAATTGGTGACGTTTTAAAATTGCTTCGCGCAGCAAGTCGGAAGGAACATCTCCAAACTCAATCACGTAGGCAAAATAGCCCGAAATACTGTTGGTATAATCCAGCAATTTCCAGCTGTATCGGTAACAACTGGTGATCCAAAACAGCTTGCTATTGGTTTGACTCACCAGCTTAAACAGCTGCATTAAATTTCCAAAGTCACCACTGCTCCGCAAAAACAACTTATGAATATTTTCAAGCACGACAATCTGAGGCTCTTCTTTATTCAGAATCTCACGAATTAAATCGTCAACAGAACTAAAATTGATCGATGGAAAAGCATTCCGAAAAAAGCTCAACATGGCTTTCTCATCCAACAAATTCGCTCGAATAGCCAAGCGTTTTACCGGAAGTTTATTTTGAATTGATTTCTCAAAGAAATTCAAGATCGTTGTTGTTCCACTCCCCTGCTCACCCACAATGCAAACAGGTGAGAAACGCCCGGTTTGCCAGCTCGAAAAAGCGTCCTCCAAGCGCTTAACCTCTGCTCGCCGTGGCAGATAAAATCGCTCTTCTGTCAAGGGGACATTTTCAAACAGCTTTTGGTACATGAGCGGCAAACGCGCAATGGCCTGTCGGGTTTCTGAAAGATAATTGGACAACTCCGTACTGATGGGCGCCTTCTCATAAGAAATACCCAGTAAGTTTCGTAGGTTGAAATAGCGACTATAAGACGCAGCATAGAACGACTTTAACCACTTAAATGAGTGCTTCATCTTCTTCAGAGACACATCCAGTGCCTCTTTTGCCTGAGCTTTACGCCTGGCAATAAGTGCCCGCCGCTGATTATTCTTTTCCGACTGATGTAAGCGGTGTGGCTCAAAGTATTGCAACACCAACTCGGCAAAAACCTGCCCCATCCCTGCAAACGATTCTCGCGTTAACTGCCCCATGGAAGCCAGCACACCAAGAGCTTCATCCGACTTTTTTACCGTTCGCTTAAGACCTTCCGTTAACTCTTCTGCGGCTTTCTCGTCCTGCTTATGCGAAAAATAAAAATCAACACTGTAATCGGCTGCATACTTGATTTCCTCCAGGCTAGTGGTCAACTTTTGCAGCAAGCGCATCAAATCTTTTTGGTGTGTCGCAAATTCGTCCTTCAGCGGCGCTAAAACACTGCCCTGCAACAGTACACGAGTTTGAACCGGATGAAATGAATTCGAGCTAATTCTTTTCCCATCAAAAACCGGTGCGGCAAACTGATGTAATTCAGGGCCAGAACCAATGGCTTGCTCCAATTCAATCATCGGACGCATAAAAAGCGCATCGAGCTTACTTTGAAAAACCAGCTGGGTGAGTTCCGGCACCTTCTGGCTAACAAACGAGCGGATTTCCTGAACCTTCTCAGCCTCTTCCCACTCCTTCTCATTGCGGTTGGCAAATATGGTAAGCTGCTTCTTCAGTTCAATAAAAGCAGGCTTTAGTCCCTGATCAAGCTGTTGCTTCAGAGCTCCGCCCTGTGACTCAGCCTGCTCTTTCAGCTTAAAAATCAACGTACGATTATGGAGCTTCAAACGCCAATGCTCCCCCAAGGCAAAAAACACCAACTGTTGACCTACTGACAATTGAGCCAGCCGATGAAGAACTTTCTGCTGAAGCTTTTTCGTCCTTTTAATCTTGAGTTTAGCCTTTGGAAACTCGATCGTTCCCGCTATTTTACGATGTACCTCAAACTCCTCATCCATCTCGGCCTCAACCGTGGCAAAAAACCTTTCAATATCAGTCTGGTCTGCCTTTAAATCCTCCCGAACCTGAGCCACGGTCACCTCAAAATTAACCGCCTCCCCTTTCAGAAAACGAAACTTCTCCAACTCACGATCCAGCACATACAACTGGCGGATTCGAATTTCCCGGTTCTGCAATAACTGCTCGTAAAACGGAAGCAGTCGCTCATAAAACAAAGTCAGGTAAACGTAATCGGCCAAAGCGGCTTCCTCAAGCACATGCTTCCAGTAAGTTTTCGCTCTCTTCTCCTTCCTGAAAAGATTTGTTGCAGCAATTGTCAGCCAATCCAGCTTTAACAACCAACGTTTTCCCATCTTCAGCAAACGCACCTTTGACGAATTGCCTTTTTGAGCATAAAAGCGTTCTGCCTCCTGCGTTTCAACCTTTAGTTGCTCAAAGCCCACCAAATTTGCCTGCAGTTCTAAAATTTGATCTTCAGGCAGTTCTCCCGAATTCGGATGCATCTGATTCAATTCATTATTCAACAAATTGCTCAGTTGCGAAGTATATTCGGCATAAATGGAAAGATCACCATCAGCAAGCGGATTTT
This sequence comes from Sunxiuqinia elliptica, assembly GCF_900113005.1. Classification (GTDB taxonomy): domain Bacteria; phylum Bacteroidota; class Bacteroidia; order Bacteroidales; family Prolixibacteraceae; genus Sunxiuqinia; species Sunxiuqinia elliptica. The sequence goes on along the minus strand of NZ_FONW01000002.1, from coordinate 682,912 downwards.
TCCCAAAGCGCTCTAACAAAGCCTCTTCAAGATGAAGCGACTTCATCAGGCTAGCTTTCACTGACTGATATTTCTGAGGAGAGTTAGTCGTCATATTTTTTATCTATCACTTTTCAAACAATCAAACAAAACTAAAAGCTACGGTTTGTTAATGTATTTTCAGCAACTCATCTCCACAAAGCATTCCAAAACTTGTTGCTCATCTTAACCTAAGCCCGTCAAGCAGCGACACGTATGTCTTAAACCCTTCTTTCAATTCTGAAATCAGAATATATTCATCAGCTGTATGAGAACGGGCACTATCTCCGGGACCAATTTTAATGGATCGGAATGGCATCACCGCTTGATCTGAAGTGGTTGGCGAACCATAATAAGTCAATCCCAAATCCATGCCTCTTTTGACAATCGGGTGGTCAAGTTCAATCCCAGAAGAGTTTAATCGGAATGAGCGTGCCTTCACTTCTGAACCAATCAACGAATCAATAATCTCAAAAGCTTTCTGATTCGAATAATGCTCATTGGTACGCACATCCACCACAAACGAGCACTGGTCCGGCACCACATTGTGCTGGTAGCCCGCATTGATTTGTGTTATGGAAAGCTTCACTTCACCCAAAACTTCTGAGGTCTTTTCAAACTGGTAATCACGCAGTTTCTGAATATCCTCAATGCCCTTGTACAAAGCACTTTCGCCTTCGTTACGAGCTGCATGCCCCGTTTTTCCATGAGCCACACAGTCCAACACCATCAAGCCTTTTTCGGCAATGGCCATTTGCATTTGCGTAGGCTCACCCACAAGGGCCAAATCAATGTCCCCAAGTTCGTCAATCAAGCTTTCCATTCCGTTTGGTCCGGAAATTTCCTCTTCGGCCGAAGCGGCATAAATCAGGTTATAGGGAAGCTTATCCTGCGAATTAAAATGAATAAATACCGCCAGCAAAGTCACCAGTGAAGCACCGGCATCGTTACTTCCCAGCCCGTACAAGTAATCTCCTTCCAACAAAGCCCCAAACGGATCTTTGGTCCAGTTCTTTCCAGGACGAACCGTATCGACATGTGAATTCAGCAGAACCACCGGCAAGCCTTCTTGCCAGTTTTGGTTTCTGGCCCAGGTATTATTCTTCTTTGTTTCGAATGGAATGTTGTGACTACGCAACACGTTCCGAACAAGTTCTGCAGCGGGTTCCTCTTCTTTACTAAATGATTGTGTTTGTATCAATTGCTTTAAAAGCTCAATATATGCGTCCATGTTTTTTAGTTTCGTGTTTAAAGTTCCTGAATTCCACGTTTCCTAACGTTTCCAAAGCGTCACATGTTCTTTAATGCTCATTAAAAATAAACTTTTTTTGGCCTGACTCGTGAAAAAAACGGAAATATGAAAAACGGATACACGATAAATTAATATCTTTGTTCGTAATTTAACGAACAGCGATGCCAATAAAAGACATTATAACCGAAGAACAACGCATGGCAGCCCGCTACGCCAAAGCCATGGGACATCCGATCAGGATGTACATTCTTGAATTGCTGACCAAGCAAGCGTGCTGTTACAGTGGCGACCTTTCCGAGATTTTGCCCATTGCAAAATCGACCCTCTCGCAACATTTGAAAGAATTAAAAGATGCTGGCCTAATTCAGGGAGAAATTGAAGCTCCCAAAATTAAGTATTGTATCAATCGTGAAAATTGGGCCAAGGCCAAACAATTGTTTCAAACATTTTACGGAATATAAAAAATTTTGATCAACAAGTTCGTATTTCTACGAACAACGAATAAAGTAAAAACCATGGATATAAAAGTATTAGGAACCGGTTGCAGCAAATGCAAAACAGTTGAAAAAACAGTACAAGAAGCTGTACAAGAGATGGGAATTGAAGCTAAGATTGAAAAAGTTGAAGACATGTTAAAGATTATGCAGTATGGTGTTATGCGCACACCTGCCATTGTCATCAACGAACAAGTGGTCATGAGCGGACAAGCCCCTTCAAAAAAAGAAGTTATAGAACTAATCAATTCGAACAAGTAAACCACCATTCACCAAACTAAAAAACCAAAATCACCGTATCATGAAAACAACAATCCTTTGCCTGCTCCTACTTGTTGGCATCAGCGCTACCGCTCAAAAAGAGGCAGCTACAGCCCCAAAAGCAACAGACAAAATTGAAGCTTACTATTTCCACAACACCCGTAGATGTGCGACCTGCAAAGCTGTAGAAGCCGTATCGCAGGAAGCCTTAAAAACACTTGACATTCAGCTCAAATCCTTAAATATTGAAGAAGACGCAAACAAATCGCTTGCCCAAAAGGTGGGAGCTGCCGGACAAGCCCTGATTCTATCCAATGGGACCAAATCCATTGATCTGACCAGCAAAGGTTTTATGTATGCCCGAAGCAATCCGGACAAACTGAAAGAAGCCATTCAGAAAGCGGTTAAGGAATTACAAGCTCAGTAAGCATGGATTTTCTGCAAACCATACTGGAGAACACACAATACACTGCACTTTCAGCCCTCATTTTAGGGTTGATGACTGCACTAAGTCCCTGCCCAATGGCAACCAACATCACTGCTATCGGCTTTTTGGGAAAAGATATCAGTTCACGCAGCCGGGTGTTTACCAATGGCCTGATCTATACTTTGGGCCGCGCTTTTGCCTACACCTCCTTGGCAACGATTCTTTTCCTGGGAGCGGATCAGTTTCAAATTTCCCTGCTTTTTCAGCAATATGGTGAAAAGATTCTAGGCCCCCTGCTCATTTTCATCGGGCTGGTTATGTTGGGAATTATTCCACTGAAGCTTCCTGGCTTAAACAAGTTGGCCAAACACTTTGAACAGCAAGAGCGCAAAAGCTTTCTGGACGTATTTCTTCTGGGAGTTCTATTTGCCCTGGCTTTTTGTCCCTACAGTGCCGTCCTATTTTTCGGTATGCTCATTCCGCTGACCATTCAATCCACATCAGGATTAATACTCCCGATCATCTTTGCAATTGCAACAGCACTTCCTGTTATCCTTTTTGCATGGATAATAGCCTTTGCCGTTTCCAAAGTAGGAGCAATTTACAGCGGACTGAAAACAATCGAAATTTGGTTTAGAAAAATTATCGCTACGCTTTTTGTTGGCGTAGGAGTTTATTACGTAATAATTACTTGGTTTTAATGAAAAAGTCGAACTTACTCCTCTTGTTGCTATTGCTGCCAATATGGGTAATCACCTATTTAAACCTGCAGCCAATAGCCGACTGGCTAACCTATGGTGTATTGAACCTGAACCCGGATAGCCATTTTGCTCAGTCACTCAACTTCTTTGTTTTTGAAGTCCCCAAAGTGATGCTGCTTTTAGTACTCATCATCTTTATCATTGGGATTGTACGAAGCTATTTTTCAGCCGAAAAAACCCGAAAGGCACTGGAAGGCAAATCTCTTTTCACGGGCAATATCATGGCTGCCTTATTGGGAATTGTTACCCCATTTTGCTCCTGCTCCGCAATTCCGCTTTTTCTGGGTTTTGTTGAAGCAGGAATCCCTATTGGTGTAACGTTCTCCTTTTTGATTGCCGCCCCTATCATTAACGAAGTTGCCCTGGTATTGCTGATTGGCTTAGTCGGCTGGAAAGTGGCTGTCATCTACGTTATTACCGGGTTGATCGTGGCCATACTGGCTGGTTTTATCATCGAAAAGCTACAACTTCAACACTATGTTGCTGATTGGGTTTACCAAGTAAAGTCGGGCCAACAACAGATCGAAGAGAAAGCACCAACAGCGGAGCAACGCATTCAAGCCGGATGGAACTCAGTCAAAGAAATTGTTGGCAAAATCTGGATCTACGTAATCATAGGAATTGCCATTGGAGCCGGTGCTCATGGCTATGTTCCCGACAACTTTTTATCGGAAGCCTTAGGAAGTCAAAACTGGTATTCTGTTCCACTTGCAATTGTGGTTGGCATCCCTCTTTATTCCAATGCCGCCGGAATTATCCCCATCGTTAGTGTGCTCCTCGAAAAAGGAGTTTCACTGGGAACGGCACTGGCCTTTATGATGTCAGTCATCGGCCTCTCACTACCTGAAATCATCATTCTAAAGAAGGTTCTCAAATGGCAGCTGATTGCCGTTTTTGTTGGCGTGGTGGCTTTAGGAATTGTTTTAGTTGGATTCACATTCAACTACCTCATTTTTACCTAAAAAACCAAAAGCATGAATGAAGGAAAATGCTCATGCGACAATCAAACTTCCCAAACCGTTTTTGCCTGCTCAGGTGCCGCTGACTTGGGTCAACTTTCGGACTTGGTAGCTCGCAGAATGCACCTGCAAGGTGATCGCCAAATGAAATGCCTGGCATTTATTGGTGCCGGCATCGACTCCATGATCAATTCGGTTCGGGACTCAGACATGTTAATTATTGATGGTTGCCCGCTCGACTGTGGCAAACTCACCATGGAACGCAACCAATTAACCAACTACACCCATATCCGGCTAACTGACTTGGGTTTTATCAAGGGAGAAACTCCTGCTAACCCAAAGCATGTTGAAGAAGCTTACTGCCGGATACGCAAGGCCCTCAAATCAAACTAAGCAACAAAAAAGCGGCTAAAGCATTGCATGGCGCAATTTGCTTTAGCCGCTTTTTCGTCAATGACAATAGAGATTATTGCTGTTTCTTAAACTCTTCCGCTGACGCCGATTTGCAATCGGTGTCTTGCCCAGCAGGGCAAACTTTTGCTTTTACAAAGCAAGGCACGGGGCACAGACCAGCGCCAGCAAGGGGATAAAATAGTTGTCGGCAGACATTTTTAATTGAAAGGTATTAAGAAATGCTTTTCAATGCAATACGGCTGTGTATTGTCGTTACAAACGACCATCAGCTTACCCCTCGTCACCGCTAACGCTAAGACGAGGGGTAAGTGGAGCCATCCGGCAGTAGCGGACAGCTCTTTAAACTATTTGGGCTTCATACTATAGCTTATCTTCCGAACAGAGAAAATAAGAAGTATTCAAAATTAATGTTCAATTCCATAATCAAGAATAAAATTGTAAACTTCATTATTACGATAAACCTCAACATTGTAGCTTCCATAGTCTTTAAAAATTGAGTCCTTAATTTCTACAAACTCAAACAAACCACTCTTATCTAATGGAAGACGGACAACTTGTAATCCCTTCGTAGTATTAATTTTCATGGTCGGATAATTGTGATTGTCCTTATCTAAATATTTCTCAACAATAATTCCATCATATAAATCGAACTTTAACGATTTATATGCTTGATTTCTAATTTCATCATAATTTGGTCCAAAAATATTTACCAGTATGATTACTATTATTAAAGATATAACCGTAAATAAAATCTTAACACTTGTGCGCATAATTATTAGTATTGATTAATTAGCAAGCCAATCCATGGAACAGTTGGGATGACATATGTCTTTGTTTGCCATTGAGTATAACCAACATCCCCCTAGCTGGCGCCGATTTGCAATCGGTGCCTTGTCCAGCAGGCCAAACTTTTGCTTTTGCAAAGCAAGGCACGGGTCATAGACCCGCGCCAGCAAGGCGAATGAAAACAACAGACTTAGCTTCATTTGACCATTGAATTACATCAGGACAAACAACATCTTGTTGGCATGGTAAAGCCGGAGTATTTGTATGCCCGCCACTTTTTAAAATCATCCCTGAACTTTGGTCTTCATATTCTTCTTTGTATTTTTCAAAATCAATTCTATTTCCCGGCCGTCCAAGTCCATGATAATCGTATGTTACTTTATTAATGAGATAGCTTGGGGTAAAATTGACCCCCCTGGGGACAAAAAATTCAATAACCATTTTTTTATCATGCACTAAATCATATAATCCACGTTTTCTTATGCGCTCATTATCAAAATCCTTCTTAAATTCAGGTTCTGCACTCTGAATTATATACGGGATAGTTCCCGGATAAATTGATAAATAAACATGTTCTGGCAAATCAAACTTATTAATTTTAATACCTATTGCTTGAGCAGTTTCACTTTCAATGGTCATAATCCATAAAGTTCCTTCTTCTATTTCAATTCGTTTTGCATAATCCTGGAAATTTAGCAAAGAATCAATGATAAAACCACAAGCAAAGTTGCTACCTACTTCCTGATACGTTTTTACATCGTTGTATTTAAAGAATAAGGAGTCATTATCAAACGAAGGCAATACCAAGGAGTGAATCGTGTCAGTTCGCACGATATCTTTATACTTTTCTGTCAATGAATATGGAATGATTTCATCATACTCATTATAAAAGTATTGTGCTTTTACTTGCAATGCAAAAAACACAATTGTAATTATCAATAATAGTTGTTTCATAACGTTTAGTTTTTATTGGTAATTAATCCTTTTTTCGCGGCCAACTTTAAGAGCTCATCAATTTGCTCCTGTTGTTCTTTTACCGACTCAACTAAAACCGGGATTAGCCCTACATAATCAACATATTTATTACCAGCCTTGTCTTCTTCTACCAATTCCGGGAATAACGATCCCACATCCTGTGCCAAAAATCCGATTCTTGTGCGGTCCTCCTTCTTCATATTGCCCATAAGGTCAATATCAGCCTGCTCTTTCTCACTTAAATTACTATTGGTGTTGTAGGGAACTCTATCTTTATTTTTATACTTATAGCTCACACCTTTTAACTTCTTCAGTTTATCAAGCTTTTTCCCAAGAGGTTTAACATTATCTTTAAATCGTTCATCAGATGTAAGTAAAACCCCTCGCTGGCGCGCTTTTGTAAAGCGTGCCGTGATTATGTAATCACGATAACGTTAAGCATCCCGTTTTCTCCGGAATAATCAATTGCACTACTGTACATATAATGTTCTGCCTGAAAGACTAAACCTTCTTCAACCGGATTTTGATGGAGATAATTCAGCTTTTGGTCAATAACTGCATTACTCCAAAGTTCGACAGGTTTGTTGTCATTTCTCCAAAAGCGGTAACCTTCTGCTGTTTTAAATTGCTCCAGCAACCATTCTTTGCGACTTTCTCCTTGATTTTCAACAATAGCCTTAATAACTGCTTTACTGGTAAACTTCTTGAAATCCCGGAGAATATCCTGTAACAAAAAGCCTTCCTTGGCCCTTGCGATCAAATGTACATGATTGGTCATAATGCACCAAGCAAAAATCTCAAGGCCCTTATGGGCTTGGCAATAAGCCAGGTTTTCTACAAGAATATTTTTGTATTCATTCCGGGTAAAGACATCCACCCAGCCCAAAACAGCAAAAGAAACAAAATACACCCCGTCAGGATTATGAAATTTATATTTCCGACTCATTATAATTATCGCTTAATCAAAAATATAAAGAGTTTTTTGAAACGGGCAAACATGAAATACTATTTCATCGTTGGCGATAAAATCACGCGGTATTGCAAATTTGCAATCGGTGTCTTGTCCATCAAGGCAAACTTTTGCTTTTGCAAAGCAGGGCACGGGTCAAAGACCAGCGCCAGCAAGAGTTTTATCAAGGGAGAAACTCCTGCTAACCCGAAGAATATTGAAGAAGCTTGCTGCCGGATAGGCAAGGCCCTCAAATCAAACTAAGCAACAAAAAAAGCGGCTAAAGCATTGCATGGTGCAATTTGCTTCAGCCGCTTTTTCGTCAATGACAATAGAGATTATTGCCGTTTCTTAAACTCTTCCAACGCTTCATCCAGGAAGCGAACAAAATTATCTGGATTCAAGTCGTAAGCTTTTGGCTCAACCAACAGGTCTTCGTTTGTATCCATCAACACATAGTAAGGTTGTGCGTTTACACCGAAACGGGTAATCTGAAAATCAGCATATTTTTTCCCCAAGGTCTTTTTCACTTTTCCATCGTAAGAGGAAGTCACCCACTCCTCTTCCGGAAGCTTGGACTTATCATCTACATAAAGTGCAATGATGACAAAGTCATTTTTCAATCGCTCCAACACGCGAGGATCTGACCAAACGGCCGCTTCCATTTCCCGGCAATTTACACAGCCGTGCCCCGTAAAATCGATGAACACGGGTTTATTCAATGCTTTGGCACAAGCCATGCCTTGCTCAAAATCGAAGTAACCTTCCAAGCCATGAGGCAAGTGCAGGAATTCGCCAAACTTAGGCTCTTCGCAGAGTTCATTATCATCAAAATGATTGATTGCCCCACCCGTTGAGCTAACCAGTTTTACCTCATCGCGAATTATTTTATGCAGGTCAAAATCGTGTGTCGTTTGTGGTGGCAGGTAACCAGAGATCGCTTTCAACGGAGCTCCAAACATCCCGGGAACCAAATAAATCACAAAGGAGAATGTAGCAATAGCCATCATCAAACGTGGCACAGACACAAACTTGGTTTCACTATCGTGCGAGAATTTCAGTTTTCCTAAAAGGTAGAAGCCCATCAAAGTGAAAATAACGATCCACAAAGCCAGGTAAACCTCCCGGTCCAGAATTCCCCAGTGGTAAGTCTGATCGGCAATACTCAGGAATTTCAATCCAAGCGCCAGTTCCAAAAATCCCAATACCACTTTTACGGAGTTTAACCAACCACCGGACTTTGGCAGGTTGCTCAACCATCCGGGGAATAAGGCAAACAACGTAAAAGGAAGTGCAAAAGCCAAGGCAAATCCGAACATTCCAATAATGGGTTTCAAGACTTCTCCGCCAGCCGATTCAACCAAAATCGCACCGACAATTGGCCCGGTACATGAGAACGAAACCAACACCAAGGTCAGGGCCATAAAGAACGACCCCAAGAATCCACCTTTATCAACTTGTTTGTCGGACTTATTAACCAACCAACTTGGCAAGACAATCTCAAACATTCCGAAGAAAGAGAATGCAAACACCATAAAGATGATGAAGAATAGCGTATTGGGTAACCAGTGTGTACTTAACCAGTTAGCAGCATCAGGTCCAAAAAGAACGGCCACTAAGGTTCCAACAATGGTATAAATAGCAATGATTGAAAACCCATAGAAAGCTGCGTGTAACCGCGCCTTTATCTTCGATTCGCCACTGTGCATAAAGAACGAAACCGTCATCGGAATCATCGGGAAAACGCAAGGGGTAAGAATGGCTGCCAAGCCTGCTAAAAAGGAGAAAAAGAAAAACAACCACAAAGTTTCAGTCGATCCTTCTTTCCCTTTATCGGTCAACACCTTTGTTGTTTTATCCGATTCGGCTTGCTCTGCTGCTGGAGCTTCCGCCTTCGCGTCATCCGCGCCATTCAGCGAAAAAGAAAAATCAGCTTCTGTTGGAGGCAAACACGTTTCATCGTTACAACACATAAACTCTACGTAACCTGCAATTGTCAAGGGCTCATCCGTTTTTAAACGAATGGTTTGAATCAGCTCTGCCTGGCCATCAAAGTAGCGTAAATCCATCTGAAAGGTTTGATCAAACTTCTCCGTGGGTTTTGGCTTTTTCTCCAGCTCCCCAACCAATTCAAATTTTGAGGTATCTTCAAAATTGATTGACGTTGGGACAGGTCCGCCATCAGGTAACGAGGTGTCGTAAAGGTGCCAGTCATCCTCAATAGTTGCTTTAAAAATCAACTTTACTTCGTTACCGTTCTGTTTCGAGTCAAACGACCATTTGACCGGTTCCAGTATCTGCGCAAAGCTGTGAAAAGCAAACAGCAGAAAAAAGATTGAAAGAATACTTCTTTTAGTTGTCATCTCCTTATAATTAGTTTTTTATTGAAAGCCACAAAGATAAGGAGTAAAAGATTCTTCTGAAAATAGCAAATTGGCAAGAATGAGCCTCTTTTGTGGGGCGAAGGAGTTATAAATATTTTAATATCAACATATTTTAATGTCTATAAACAAAAACTGAACGATTGTTAATGTTTTCAAATAAAAAAATCCCGGATTGTAAACCCGGGATTTTTACTTTATCAAAGAATGATTTCTTCTAGATTATCGTCGAAAAAATGATATTCCAGAAAACTGTAGGAGTTCACTCCTTCAATATTTATTTTTCTGAAATACTTAAAGGCCCACCTTCTTTTTATGGAATGAATTCCTTTGGTTAAAAAAGCGGCCACATAAGGATGAACTTTCAGAGTCAGACTCTTCTTATTTAAGTCTTTAAAGATGTAGCTTACTTTGCTACTCAGTTCATCAGTAAAGAGAATTGTAGGCGTTACTTTTCCGGTGCCTTTACATGAAGGACACACTTCTGCGGTATCCACATGTTCTTCCGGTCTTACCCGTTGACGGGTGATTTGCATCAAACAAAACTTACTTAACGGCAGTATGTTATGCTTGGTACGATCAACCCCCATCGCCTCTTTCATTCGTTCATAAACCTTTTGACGGTTTGCGTTTTCATGCATATCGATAAAATCGATAACAATGATACCTCCCATGTCTCTCAGTCTTAGCTGCCTTGCTATCTCATCAGCGGCTGCCAAGTTGACTTCCAATGCGTTGGTTTCCTGATCTACTCCTGCTTTTGAACGATTGCCGCTGTTAACGTCAATCACATGAAAAGCCTCGGTATGCTCAATAATCAGGTATGCTCCGTTTTTAAATGAAACGGTTTTTCCGAATGATGCTTTAATTTGCTTGTCAACCCCAAAGTGTTCAAAAATGGGTTGACCTCCAGTATACGTTTTAACAATTTTCCGTTTTTCAGGAGCGATGGTTGCAATATAATCAGCAACATCATCAGCTACGGACGCATCATTCACAATGATGCTGTTAAAAGTTGGAGTATAAATATCTCGCAGTAATGCTGTTGTCCGGTCAATCTCTCCTACAATCAAAGACGGGGTGGTAGCCTTTTTTAGTTTTTGGAAAGTTGTTTCAAATTTGGCGACCAGTCTTTTCAATTCCTGGTCGAGCTCTGCTACCCTTTTACCTTCGGCAACAGTACGGACAATCACACCATATTTCTTCGGCCTAATACTTTGAATTAGTTTTTTCAGCCTATTTTTTTCTTCGGTTGAGCTAATCTTTTGTGACACACTCACTTTGTCACTAAAAGGCATCAACACTAAATTTCGTCCAGCTATTGAAAGCTCTGAAGTTAATCGGGGCCCTTTGGTGGAAATAGGTTCTTTGGCAATTTGAACCAAAATATTCTGGCCAGCTTTCAATACTTCTGTCACTTTACCCTCTTTATTAATATCGGGTAAGGAGTGAATTTTAGAGAGTGAAGAAATACGGTTCTTCTTGGAACTGGCAATTTTCATAAACTTGTTCAGTGTTGAAAATTGGGGTCCCATGTCGAGATAATGCAAAAATGCATCTTTTTCGTAACCAACGTCGATGAATGCAGCGTTCAAGCTCGGCATAATTTTTTTCACCTTGGCTAAATAAATATCGCCTACAGCAAATTTTGCTCCGCTTTTTTCCCTGGTAAGTTCAACTAAGCGTTTATTTTCTAATAAGGCAATAACGACTTCAGAGGGAGAGACATCAATAATTAGATCGCTACTCACAACGTTATTCTGATTTTAATTATAATTTCTCTTTTTACGCTAGTTATTAAACGGATTAAACCTAAAGCACCTCAGCACTTTAGGTTTAATCATAAATTTCTTTTTTAAGCTACTGCAAAAAGTGCCAGACTATTTCTTCTTCTTATGTCTGTTTTTGCGCAATCTTTTTTTGCGCTTATGCGTAGCCATCTTATGTCTTTTTCTTTTTTTTCCGCTTGGCATAATTCTTATTTTTTAACTTGATCTTTTACTTGAGCAACAAACGTTTTCGCTGGTTTGAAAGCAGGAATGAAGTGCTCAGGAATAATTATTGTTGTATTTTTTGAAATATTTCGTGCTGTTTTTTCTGCTCTCTTTTTCACGATAAAGCTACCAAAACCACGAAGATAAACATTTTTACCTTCAGTCAACGAGTCCTTTACAGTTTCCATAAAAGCCTCAACAGTCTTTTGCACAGTTACTTTTTCAATTCCTGTGTTCTTGCTAATTTCATTAACAATATCTGCTTTAGTCATCTCTTAAAATATTTAGTTTTCAATAAATTATATAATTCTAGCTAATCGGTCTGCAAAAATAGAAATTATTTAAAAACTTTAAACACCTCAAATGAATTATTTTTGCAATTCACCTAGATTTTAAAGCAGTTATGAGGAAAATCATGTCATATACCCCCCAGTTTTTAGCTTGGTACAAGCAAAACAAGCGCGATCTCCCTTGGCGCGAAACCACTGACCCATACGCTATCTGGCTGTCTGAAATCATTTTACAGCAAACCAGAATCGATCAAGGGTTAAATTATTATTTAAAATTTATCGAACGTTTCCCCTGTGTTATCGATTTTGCTAATGCTACAGAGGATGAAGTACTAAAAATGTGGCAAGGCTTGGGTTATTACTCTCGCGCACGCAATATGCACACCACTGCCAAAACCATTGTTTCACAGTTTCAGGGAGAATTTCCGGCGAGTTATAAGGAGTTGATGCAATTAAAAGGAGTTGGCGAATATACCGCTGCAGCCATTGCGTCAATTGCATTTAACTTGCCACACGCCGCTGTCGACGGAAATGTATACCGGGTACTATCCCGTTTATTTGGAATTGATTTACCGATTGACACTGGGCAGGGGAAAAAAGCGTTTACCCAACTGGCCAACGAACTCATCGATCATCAACATCCTGGCAACTTTAACCAAGCAGTAATGGAGTTTGGCGCAATTCAATGTACTCCCCGAAATCCGGATTGTACCATTTGCCCATTCAAACAGTCTTGCCAAGCTTACCTGAGCAATACAATTAATAAGCTTCCGGTAAAAAAAGGGAAGGTAAAAATCCGAAAACGTTATTTCAACTACCTGGTTATTGTAAGTGATAGCTCCACCTTCCTTCAAAAAAGGACACAAAATGATATTTGGAAGAACCTTTATGAATTTCCGCTGGTTGAAACCGAAAAAGAGGTCACAAGCGAAGCAGTTCTAGAACAGTTTTTCGAAACTCCTCAAACTGCAAGTAGCCTATACATTACAGACGAAACAAGTTGGAAAAAGCAAGTGCTTAGCCACCAACACATTTTTTATCGCTTTATTTACCTCAAAATTGAACGTAAAAGCGATATCCCAGCTACTTTAGTTAAGGTGAATAAAAAAGATATTTTTAACTTTGCAGTTCCCAAACCAATAGAGAAAGAACTGGAGAAAACGAATTGGCAATGACACATTCATTGTTAATGTGTTAACAAAGTCAACACAAACATTCGAAAAAAGAAATTTCTTAACTAAAATAAACTTTCAGAGGAAAGAATTTTGTAAATTTATTATTGTTTAATTCTAAAAACCCTAATTATGTCAGTAAACAAAGTAATTCTAGTCGGAAATGTTGGTCGTGATCCTGAAGTCCGTTATTTGGATAAGGATGTGGCTGTTGCCAACTTCCCTCTTGCGACCTCTGAAAGCTACACAGCAAAAAACGGAGAAAAAGTAACCACTACCGAATGGCACAATATTGTTATTTGGCGAGGCTTGGCTAAAGTTGTTGAGCAATACGTAAAAAAAGGAGACCGCTTGTATATTGAAGGGCGTATCCGTACCCGCTCGTGGGAAGACAAAGAAGGCAACAAGCGTTACACCACCGAAATTTATGGTGATAACATGGAAATGCTTGGAGGCTCTCGCAACCAACAAGGAGGAGGCAGCACACCAACGCACCAAGCCCCTCAAAATGAAAATCAGAATCAAGTCAACGAACCTGATTTTGATCCGAATGAAGAAGACGATCTACCATTTTAGTAACCAAAATTAATTCTAATTGGAAACAGACCCTTTACCGATACTCACAGCAATCAACTGGGATATTGAATTTTACCCATTAACCCCTGCTGTAATTCTTAGTCTTGTTTTAGTTTTATTACTGCTCTTTTTTTCAGCACTGATCTCAGGCTCCGAAGTTGCTTACTTTTCGCTAAGCCCGCAAGATCGTGAGAAACTAAAATCCTCAAAAAGCAAGCAGAATAATACGATACTACATAATTTGAACAACCCTGAAAAGTTATTGGCTACCATCCTTGTGGCCAATAACTTTGTTAATGTCGGCGTTGTTATCTTGTCGGCATACACAACTGGCAAGCTTGTTAACTTTACTGCAGCCCCAACCCTGGGTTTTATTTTTCAAGTAATTGTCATCACTTTTGTTCTTTTGCTTTTTGGAGAAATTATTCCCAAGGTATATGCAACGCGCCACTCCTTAGGCTTTGCCCGTTTTATGGCCGTTCCACTCCGCGTATTGGAGCAATTATTTCGTCCGATTAATTCGATTCTCATTTCATCAACTTCGTTTGTTAACAAGCGCTTTCATAAGCAACCTCAAAATATTTCGGTGGACGAGCTTTCTCAAGCCTTGGAGTTAACCTTGGAAAACGACCATACCGAAGACAAAGAAATACTGGAAGGCATTGTAAAATTTGGCAATAAAAATGTTGTTGAAATCATGCGCTCCAGAGTTGATGTTGAAGCGCTTGAATTTAAAGACTCGTACTCCAAAGTTATCAACCTTATTAACGACTCAGGCTATTCCCGCATTCCTGTTTATGACGGATCGTTTGACAACATCAAAGGAATTCTTTACATCAAAGACTTACTGCCCCATATTCACAAGAAGGAAAATTTTAAATGGCAGACCATCATCAGGCCACCGTTCTACGTTCCTGAGACCAAAAAAATTGACGACCTACTCGAAGAGTTTCAGAAAAACAAAGTCCACATGGCAATTGTGGTGGATGAGTATGGTGGAAGCTCAGGCATTGTTACCTTGGAAGATGTGTTGGAAGAAATTGTAGGTGAAATTGCCGATGAATTTGATGAAGACGAAAACTATTTCACCAAAATTGCCGAAAACAAGTACTTGTTTGATGGAAAAATACTGCTTCACGACTTTTACAAAATTACAGGAACCAATGATCATGTATTTGATGACTACAAAGGTGACGCAGATACCCTTGCAGGCCTGATTCTTGAGTTGAAAGGAGAAATTCCTCCTGCCCATGAAAAATTAAAATGCGAGAACTTCGTTTTTTCAATAGAATCGGTTGATAACCGCCGAATTAAAAAAATCAAAGTTGAAATTGAAGACGAAGCCAGCAAATCATAATACTATGCATACCCGGATTTTGTTGATCGCCTTATTAGCTGCCTTATGTGGCTGCCAAAAAGAATACACGCCCAAACCGCGTGGTTATTTCAGGATTGACTTCCCTGAAAAAAACTACCATAAACTGGAAATGGATCTCCCCTATTCTTTTGAGATTGCAGACTACTCAAAACCACGCTTGGTAAAAGCAGCCAACGCCCAAGCTGATTGGATTACAATTAGTACACCTGCGAATAAAGCTGATTTGCATATTAGTTATGCCCGGCTAAAAAACGATTTACCTCAATACATCGAAGAAAGTCGTCGATTAGCTTATGACCATTCGATAAAAGCGGACGCCATTGAAGAACGCTTGTTTATCAACCCAGAAAATCAGGTTTATGGGACGATATACAACATCGAAGGCAATGCCGCTTCTCCCATTCAATTTTTCCTGACTGACAGCACCAGCAATTTTTTACGCGGTTCACTTTACATTCGGGAAATTCCCAACATCGACTCAATACGCCCAGTCATTGAATTTCTCCGTCCTGACATTATTCGTTTAATTGAAACAACTCACTGGAATTAATGCCTTTAGTAAAAGAAATAACCAATAAAGGGGCTTTACTGCTACTCTGGGAACTGACGGAAGCAGTAAGCTGGTTTAAAGAGCAATTACCTGGCATCGAAAGCGATCCGGCGTTCCTGAAACTTCGCAATGAAAAGCGTAAACGCGAATGGTTAGCCATAAAAATGTTACTTAAACACATTGGGTGCACCAATCTCAGTATTTCCTATAATACCAAAGGCCAGCCAGAAATTGCTCATCCGCTCTACAAGAGTGTAAGCATCAGCCATTCCAATCAACTGGCCGGAATTCTTCTGCACAAGACACAACAAATAGGCTTGGATATCGAAAGCATTGAACGCAATTTTAAAGCGATTGAGCGCAAGTACCTTTCAGAACAAGAAGTTGAGTTGACACGAAAACATCCGGATTATCACTGCCTATTTTGGTGTGCCAAAGAAGCCATCTATAAGATGGCGGGAGTTGCCGGCATTCACTTTGCCGAACAAATCGCCCTCAGCGAGCCTGCTAACAATCAGCTAACAGCTCGATTAAGCGTTTTGGAGCAACAACAGTCTTTCTGTCTTAATTACCTCAAGTACAAGGATCAACTAATTGTTTTCAGTGTTTCACATAAGTCCGGTTAAATAAAAAGTAAGCTTTTCCCAAAACTTCGTAGCTTTGAAACTTGTTTATCCCTGAAAAAACAAAGAGATCATGAAACAAGCCGAATCACATATACTCGTCATATTTGGAGCATCCGGAGACCTTACCAAACGTAAACTAATTCCGGCTTTGCTCGAATTGGAAAAACAAAATCTACTCCCCGACCAATTTGCGGTATTAGGAGTAAGCAGAACCGAACTTTCCGATGAAGTTTTCAGATCTAGAATGACAGAATTCTTGCCAAAAGATGTTTCTTCTGAGCTCATCGAAAA
Organism: Sunxiuqinia elliptica; assembly: GCF_900113005.1. Taxonomy (GTDB): domain Bacteria; phylum Bacteroidota; class Bacteroidia; order Bacteroidales; family Prolixibacteraceae; genus Sunxiuqinia; species Sunxiuqinia elliptica. Next base: position 666,358 of record NZ_FONW01000002.1, on the reverse strand, counting down.
ATTCCTTAATCGACTCTATTATCAAGCAATTTCAACAGCAGATGCGTACGATTATCCGGTACTGCGCGACCGGCTTTTTACAATTGCCAAGGAAAATAATATTCCTGAGAACTTTATTTTTTACCTATCCACCCCACCCTCGCTTTACGAAATCATTCCGAAGAATCTGGCAAGTGTTGAGCTAAATCAGGCTGATGATGGTTTTAGACGTTTGATTGTGGAAAAGCCATTTGGTACTGATTTGGAGTCGGCCAAAGAATTGAATCGTAATTTGCTGGACTATTTTAAAGAAGAGCAGATTTACCGCATCGATCATTACCTGGGAAAAGAAACCGTGCAGAACCTATTGGTCACCCGTTTTTCCAATGGGATCTTCGAACCAATTTGGAACCACAATTTCATTCATCACGTTGAAATAACCTCGGCTGAAAGTTTAGGAGTTGAAAACCGTGGAGGCTATTACGATCACTCCGGAGCCATGCGCGATATGGTTCAAAACCACTTGTTGCAGTTGGTGGGGATGGTTGCCATGGAACCTCCTGTTATTATTGAAGCTGATGCCATTCGAAACGAAGTATTGAAAGTTTTTCAATCACTTCGGCCTATCCTGGAAGATGAGGTTGCAAACTATGTTATCCGAGGACAATACATCGAATCACATATTAAAGGAAATCTGGTCAAAGGCTATCGTCAGGAAGACGGAGTTAACCCAGAAAGTAGAACAGAAACCTTCATGGCCATGAAATTCTTTATCGACAACTGGCGATGGGCAGGAGTTCCTTTTTATATTCGAACTGGAAAAAAATTGCCAACACGCGTTACCGAGGTCGTCATTCACTTCAAGAAGACTCCACACCATTTGTTCGGCAACCAAATCAATACAGAGCAAACGGCCAACCAACTGGTTATTCGCATTCAACCCGATGAAGGAATTCTGCTGAAGTTTGGCATGAAAGTTCCAGGTGCAGGCTTCCGAGTGCAAACGGTTAACATGGATTTCCACTACGATGATCTAGCCAATGTTCATCTACCTGCAGCCTATGAACGGCTGTTGCTCGATTCGATGCAAGGTGATGCAACACTTTACTCACGCGGTGATGCTGTAGAAAAGGCATGGGACTTCGTGCAGCCAATTATCAATGCCTGGAACAACAATCCTGACATTCCGATTTATGGCTATCCGGCCGGAACCTGGGGACCTGATGTAGTCGATCAGCTTGTTGAAGACGGAAAGTGGCGTTATCCCTGCAAAAATCTGTCGAATGACGGAACTTATTGTGAACTCTAGGGTTTAACTCATAAACAAAAAACAAAAGAATCATGGCTAGCAACAAAGAAATAAAGATCTATACCGATGCTCAGGAACTGGCAGAATCATTTGCGTTTGAGTTATTTCAAATGACTCAAAGTAATCGCCAACGCTTTGACATTGCGCTCTCTGGCGGTAGTACACCAAAGCTTTTGTTTGATGTATTAGCCAGCGAGTATGCTGAAAAATTCCCGTGGGAAAGAATTCATTTTTGGTGGGGAGATGAACGCTGTGTTCCCCCTACCGATGCTGATAGCAACTACGGCATGACCAAGCAGCACCTGTTTTCAAAAATTACCATTGATGAAAGTCAAATCCATCGCGTAAAAGGAGAACTTGATCCAGCAAAAGCTGCGACACTGTACAGTGATGAGATTAAAAGTCAACTCAACGACAGAGATGGCTGGCCAAATTTTGACCTTATCATTCTTGGCATGGGAGATGATGGGCATACAGCTTCCATTTTCCCACACGAAATGCAATTACTTAACTCAGATAAAATTTGTGAAGTGGCAACACATCCTGTCAGTGGACAAAAACGAGTAAGCCTTACCGGGAAAGTTCTAAATAATGCCAACCGAGTGCATTTTCTAATTTCTGGACAAGCCAAGGCCCAAAGATTAGCTGAAATTATGAGTGATTCTGCTGAGGGACAAAAACTACCTAGCTATCACATTGAACCCGTTAACGGAGAAACTATTTTCTTTTTGGATGAAGAAGCAGGATCTAAATTGCCTTAATATCGGGCACCAGTTATTGAACAAATAACTGGTGAATTTTAATGAATTACGGCAAGAGTCCCAATAAAATCTGACGTTTGTTCAGCAAAAATATTAGACTACAACGCTTAAAAATTCATACAAAAGGCTAACATACTTTTTCTTACCTGAAAATAGCCACACGAAAAGAAAGAGCGTAACACATAGCTATATCCTATATATAACAAAGCTTACAGGATTTTCAAGTCCGTTTGGGCTAAAAGTGGTTTGGCAACAATTCAATTGTTAATTTCGTGTGAATAAGATTTTTTTCACCTTTAGTTTTTGATTAGGTGAAATTCGTAATTTTAATAGAGAAGCCTGAGCTAGTCGGCCAAACAGTATAGCCACCAATTCAAATAGCTCAACTCAGTGTTTTATTGATTGTTCTGTTCGGTACTAATAAATGTTAAAACCTGATAATAATCAGAAGAGACAGCAAATTGATTTGTAATTTCGCAAGCCAAAACAGAGATAGTTGGAACAAAGACAAAAAATAGTACAAACACGCGAAAGCATCCTCCAAAGTGCTTTTGATACCGCTCAGATAGGTATTTGGCATCTCGACACCGAAAGTAATGAAGTTACTGTCAATGACACGTGGGCTCAAATTATTGGTCACTCCTCTGACGAATTGATCACACTTACTTTTCAACAATGGTTCAAGCTTTGCCACCCGGAAGACCAACGGCTTATGGCCGACAGCCTTTACGCTGCAACTCAAGCTGGCAAAAAGCATTTCACCTTCCGCATGCGACTCAAACATAAGGATGGCAGCTGGGTGTGGACACAAATTAATGGAGGGGTATCAGAAGCCGATTCTTTAGGTTACACCAAAGCTCTAAGCGGAACGCTAACCGATGTCTCTGAGTTATACCAGTCAAAAAAAGATCTACACTACCGCTACGAAATCGAGCAACTGGTATCAGGAATATCTTCGGATTTTGTTGGCATCCAAATTCATGAAACAGACAAAGTTATCAATCAAGCCTTAAAAAAGGTTGGCCAATTTCTGAATATCGATCGATGCTATGTTTTTCAATTTCGAAAACATAACTCCATCATGTTTAACACCCATGAGTGGTGTGGTTCTGGTATCCAATCAGAAATGGAGCATTTGCAAGATTTGCCAACATCTTTGTTTGCCTGGTGGATGAAAAGGCTCAATAAACTGCAACACATCTATATTAAGCAAGTCAAGGATATGCCACGTGATGCAGTTGCTGAAAAAGAAGTTTTACTGCAGCAAGACATCACCTCCTTATTGGTTGTTCCTATCCATTTTCAGAAGAATCTGATGGGCTTTATCGGTTTCGATTCCGTCCGCAAAGAAAAAGAATGGCCCGAGGCAGATATTCACCTGATCAAAACGGTGGCCCATACAATTGCCAATGCATTTAATGCCAAAATTCATCAGGAAGTATTAGTTAAGGCTAAAGAAAAAGCAGAAGAGAGCGACCAAATAAAGTCGGCCTTTTTAGCAACAATCAACCACGAACTAAGAACCCCACTACATCACATCCTGGGATTCAGCGAGTTGTTGCGGATGAATAAAATTCCGCCACAAGAAGTGAGTTCTTTTGCGGATAAAATTTATAAAAGCGGGAAAAACCTACTTCTTATCATTGAAGATATTCTCAATCTGGCTTTGGCCGATGAGTCCTATGTGCAGGTTCGAAAGGAAAAGATTGGGGGAAATGATATCTTCATGCAGCACAAAACCTTGTTGGATGAGATGCTTCGATCTTCGGACAAAGCTAAAAACATCAAATTAGTTTACAAGTCCTCTCCTGCTTTCTCCAATGCTCAATTTCTGGTTGATACCAGTAAAATCAATCAAATTATCGTCAATTTGTTGAAAAATGCCATCAAGTTTACCAAATCAGGAAGTATTGAATATCAGGCTGAACTTACGAACAAAAAGCTTTCATTTAAAATTAAAGATACAGGAATTGGCATTGCGCAACATCAGCAACAACTCATTTTTGACTTCTTCCGGCAAGCTGACGACTCTTCGACAAGAGCCTACAATGGTATTGGAGTGGGCTTAGCTATTTCTAAAAGAATCACAAAAATTCTAGGCGGAGATCTTACGGTACAATCGATTCAAAATGAAGGTAGCACCTTTATTTTATCAATTCCTATTGAGATTGTTCGCCATGCGGAAAAGGCAGTAAATTCAACCCAAAATATTATTCGCTAAAAAAAGAGACCCAACACAATCACTTCATACCAATTCACATCTAAAAAGAAAAATGGGAATAAATGCTACACCTTTATTCCCATTTCATTTGCTTAGTCAGCTATTTGTAGTACTATTTTTTCAACCACTTATCAAGCCAGTTTTTAAAAACACGCTGCCAAACAATTCCATTTTGCGCTGAAGTTACCCAGTGGCTTTCCTCTGGAAAGTACAAGAACTGAGCAGGAACATCCCGCAATACCGCAGCATTAAATGCTCCCATACCTTGTGTGTAAGGAATACGGAAATCTTTTTCGCCATGAATAACCAAGATTGGCGTATCCCACTTTTCGACAAACAAGTGCGGAGAGAAAGAATAGGAACGTTGGGCAACTTGGTTGCTCTTATCCCAATACGGGCCGCCAATATCCCAGTTTTCAAACCACATCTCTTCGGTAGTAACATACATCTGGTCAAAATTGAAGATTCCACAGTGCGAAATAAATGCTTTGAAGCGTCCTTCGTGATGCCCTGCCAGGTAGTTCACAGAAAAGCCACCATAGCTTGCGCCAACAGCACCTAAGCGATTTTCATCTACAAATGGTTCTTTGGCCAAAGCATCAATTGCCGAGAAATAATCCTGAATATTCAAACCACCATAGTCTTTACTGATTTGCTCCAGCCATTCCATGCCAAAGCCTGGTAAACCACGGCGGTTAGGAGCAACAATGATGTAATCATTAGCAGCCATCATTTGGAAATTCCAGCGATACGACCAAAATTGGCTAACCGTTCCTTGTGGCCCACCTTGGCAATACAAAAGTGTCGGGTATTTCTTATTTGGGTCGAAATGAGGAGGATAAATCACCCACACCAACATCTCCTTATCATCAACTGTTTTTACCCAGCGTTCTTCAACTTTCCCCATTTCCAGCTGATCCAGAGTTCCTTTGTTGACAGCTGTTAATGGCTCATCTTTCCCGTTTTTGGGATTAACCACATACAACTCAGCTGGCTGAGACATGGATACTTTTTGAGCAACCAATTGTCCGTCTGCTGTTTCAACCACTGTCTGGTAATTGTGTACACCATCGGTCAAACGATCAATCTTTCCACTTGCCAAATCCAATTGGTAAATTTCATCGGTAGCGTGAATATCACTAATGAAAAAGATTGACTGACCATCTCTGGACCAACTCAAATGCGCAGCATGCTGTTCCCAGTCTTTTGAATAATTTGTTGTTTTACCTGTTTTCATATCGCGAACAAACACGCGGGTTTGATCAGCTTCATAGCCATCGCGCTCCATGCTTGTCCATGCCAGTTTCGATCCATCGGGCGAGAAGGTTGGACTTTTATCGTAGCCCTTGTTTTCCTCGGTCAGATTGACTGTCTTTTTCGAAGCCAAATCATACAAATACAAATCAGAGTTGGTGGACAAAGAATAAGCTTTTCCGGTCATCTTCTTGCACGAATAAACCACTTGCTTGCCATCGGGACTCCATGCGAGTTCCTCAATCCCATCAAAAGGTTTACCAGGGCTATCGTATCTTTTTCCCTCCAATAAATCCGTACCGGCAGTGATCATTCCTTCACCATAAGCCGCAATAAAAGGATGGTTGTAAGTATAATCATGCCAACTATCCCAATGACGATACATCAGGTCATTTTCAAGCCTGGCATTGGCTTTTGGCATATCAGGAAACAGATCATTGATGGTCTCATCCAGTTTTATCGCTTTCACATAAAGAATGTGCTTTTGATCCGGCGAATACTTAAACCCACTAATTCCGCCTTCGATAGCACTAATTTGAGTCGGATTTGATCCATCCGGATTCATTTCCCAAAGTTGCATGTCGCCATCTTTGGCAAATAAGTACCCTATTTTTTTCCCGTCTGGACGCCATTGTGCTCCTGACTCATTTAAAGCCGTATTCGTAATTTGCTTAACATCTCCACCTTTTACCGGAACGGTATAAAGCTCGCGATAAGGTTTGTTTTCATCAATATGATAATACGTTACGCCAAACAGTACCGTTTTTCCATCTGGCGATAGCTCCGTATTCCCAATGCGACCAAATGACCACAGCACTTCCGGAGTCATTACATCAGAACTGAGCTTTGGAGTATCCGGCACATAGGTTTTATTTTCTTCTGCCATAGATTTTTGTTTTGTTCCAACACTTAGTAATAAGGCCAAAACAGGTAAAATAACTAATTTCTTCATGTGTTGTTTATTTTTCAGAATCCGAAAAATACAGCTTTGAAAAGAATAATAAAATGATTCCAGCAAGTTAGTTACGAATATCAATGAAAAAGCGCCTGTCTCACAAAGAGACAAGCGCTATCATCTTAACCAATTGATGCAATCACCCATCAATATCGATAAACGCCGTCGTATTCAAAAACTTCTCCTTCATAATCTTTTCCAGTAACCGTATATTGAACACTGTCCTGCCCTGCAATTTGCAGCGAACTGAGGTCAAAGGTTACAAATGCTGACATCCTGTAGATTGGCTGATCGTCCCGGTCATTATGACGTAACTCCAACTGAATTGGCTCATCATCAGGCGTAATATCACCGGGCTGCTTCACTAAGTTTACGTAGTGAATACCGCCACTTCCAAAATAATCCAGCTCGAAAGTCAGCATGTTGTTGGTTGCCCAGATATCATCAACATGAACCGGATCGTTACCGATACTGTCTTCAATTGCTTCTGTGATATCCAGAACTCCCTTAAATAAAATATCTTTGACCGAATTGACACGCACATAGTACTGTTCATGTTCCTCATCGACTGTTTTATCATCCAGAATTGTGAAATTTACAAGTACTCGTGTACTGTCCTCCAAATCATCCCAGTAAGGATAACCTGCAACCGGGAAAAGCTCCGATCCATCATCCATTTTAATCGTATAACCTGAGCCGCTTTCAGCATTGATAATCCCAAAACCAACCCAAAAATTATCCAACGAATAACCATCATCGTCAAAATCGCAACTAAACAGTGTGACTGCTAGTAACCCGATTAATCCAAATTTCAAAAACCTTTTCATTGTTCTCTCCTTTTCTAAAAAAATTTAATAGTACATCCTATAGATTTACAGGGGGTATGAAAGGTTGCGTTCGATTAAAAAAAAATTTGCTTTCTGCCAAAAAAAACAGATTCCCGTTTTGGCATGCTCATTGATATATAATTTTCTATATATTTGAATTTCTATATTTAAACATGAGAAACATTGCATCATATCAAGAACTGGCTTCGCTTTTAACACAGCACAATTCAAGCTTTTTGTTGCTTTACAAGAAAGGATCTTCACTCAGCGAGGAAGCACTGCTAAATTTGAAAACAGCAGATATCTCCGAAGGTACACCAGTTTATTTATGCGATGTAGCACAAGTTCGAGATGTCCATTTGCAGTATGAAATTAATACAGCGCCTGCTTTTTTAGTTTTCCAGGGCAAGCGTTTAGCGCAAGTAATTAAAGGAACTCAAACACCGGCTTACTATTCTCAGCTAATCGGAGGAAAAACACCTACTCCCACCAGCAGGAACGAACAAAACGCCCCGGCCAGAGTTATCGTTTATACCACGCCAACCTGTAGCTGGTGTAACACACTTAAAAGCTACTTACGTAGTCATCAAGTGACTTTTAGTGAGATTGATGTTAGCCGGGATGAAAAAATGGCAGCCCAAATGGTGCAACGAAGCGGACAACAAGGAGTGCCACAAACTGACATTAATGGACAAATTATTATCGGTTTTGACCGAACGAGAATCGACCAATTATTAAATAATCAATTAATAAAAATACCATGAGAAAATTATTAGCAATGATTGCATTAGCAGCAATAGCAACAGCTGGCTGTGCAAATGGAAACACATCAGAAAACAAAGAATCATCGAAAAAAACAACCGTGGCTCAAGACAAAGAAGGAGGCACCACGCTCATTTCAAAAGACCAGTTTTTATCTAACGTATGGAATTACCAGGACTCGCCCGATGAGTGGAAATTTCTGGGTGACAAGCCTGCCATCATCGACTTTTATGCAGATTGGTGTGGTCCTTGCCGCATTGCTTCTCCAATTCTGGACGAAGTTTCACAGGAGTATGCCGGCAAAGTTGATGTTTACAAGATTGACACCCAAAAAGAGCGTGAGCTGGCCAGTGTTTTCGGAATCCAAAGTATTCCAGCATTCCTTTACATTCCATTGGAAGGCAAGCCTGTAATGATGGCAGGAATTGGACGTTCAAATGCTGAAACAAAGCAGATGTTTGTTGATAACATCAAAAAATACCTGCTAACGGAGAAGTAAAAAAGTCCTTGTTTGAAATTTTTAAGCAAATGAAAGAATTACAACCAATTAATCAACAGGTTTTACTCGAACTCACCGAAGATAAATCGGAGCAAAAGACTGCCGCCGGAATTATTATTCCTGATTCGGCCAAAGGGTCACAAAAAACGGCGAAGGTAGTGGCCTTAAGTGCCATTGAAAATGCTGAAGTAGCGATTGGAGATGTTGTTCTCTACAAAGAATACTCAGGGACTCAAATTGATTTTGAAGGCAAACACTACCTATTGATTCCTTACACCGACATCCTTTCCAAAGTCGTTGAAACCGAAGCAATTTAAACAATCAACTTAACAGTTCTACCAACAATTAAAAATTAGAATAGACAACAAATTGACAAAGAAAGCAACCTTCGGGTTGCTTTTTTAGTTTCCTATTTTTTCATCCGAAACTCTGTGCTCCCTCTTACTCTCTGCTCTATCCTCTTTGCAAATCAGTTGTTATTTCTTCTGCTTTTCTGTTTCATTCAAAAAGTTCGTTAAAAAGCGTACTTTTGGCAGCACAAAAAAACGGAATGGGACACAACAACTTGAATAACAAATACGACCTGATCGTAGTTGGCGCCGGGCCAGCTGGCTTAATTGCAGCAGGAAGAGCAGCCAGCCAGGGAGCACGGGTATTGCTGGTGGAAAAAATGAAATCGGCAGGACGCAAATTACTGATCACCGGAAAAGGGCGCTGCAACGTCTCCAATGATGCCTACCAGTCAGCCTTTTTTAAGAATATCTTTCCCAATGGAAAATACCTCAAACCTGCTTTTGGAGCCTTTTTCTCGAAAGACATTGTAAATCTGCTAACGCAGGAAGGCGTTGAAACAACTGTTGAACGCGGAGGTCGGATATTTCCAACCAGCAACAGTGCTTTGGAAGTTCTGAATGCCCTGATGAGTTGGGTAAAGAAGCAACGGGTAGAACTAAGCTGCAATTCTCGGGTTATTGAATTGTTGGTCCAGCAAGGGCAGATAACCGGAATTATAACTGAGCGCAACGGACAGAAAGAGCCCCTGGAAGCGAAAGGAGTTGTTTTGTGCACCGGAGGAAAGTCCTACCCAGCAACGGGTTCAACGGGCGAAGGTTATTTATTGGCTCAGCAACTTGGACACAGCTTGGTACAAACTCGCCCGGCCTTGGTCCCTCTCATTACTTCCGGCTCTTTAGCTGCTCAATTACAAGGCTTAAGTTTAAAGAACGTATCGGCAAGCCTTTGGATAAACAACAAAAAAGTGAAAGATGAATTCGGAGAAATGTTGTTTGCCCATTATGGTTTAACCGGCCCAATCATCCTAACGCTTAGTCGGCAGGCAGTTGATGGACTCCTTCAAAAAAACAAGGTAAAAATCAGTATTGACCTAAAACCGGCCCTTGACGAAAACAAGCTGGATGCACGACTCATTCGGGACTTGGATGCCAATGGGAAAAAACAACTTGAAAATATTTTCAAAGGCTGGCTTCCCTCTAAACTTATCCCGGTGTTTTTGGAGCAACTTCAACTTGATGGCAAGAAACAAGGCCACCAGGTTACCGGAAAAGAGCGAAGACAAATCATGCTTTTGATGAAAAACTTTGAGTTTGAAGTAACAGACAACCGCGGTTATAGCGAGGCAATTATTACTGCTGGCGGCATCAATACCAGCGAAATTGATGGAAAAACGATGCAATCAAAACTGGTTAAAAATCTATACTTTGCAGGAGAAATCCTCGATCTGGATGCCAATACCGGTGGGTACAACTTGCAGATTGCCTACTCAACGGCTTGGCTGGCAGCAAACGCTTTCATAAAACTGAATATCGAGAACCATACAACAAAATAGAAACGAGATGATAAAAGAAGCCTGTATTGAAAACTTCACACAAGCACTTGCAGCTCAACAAGCAGGAGCTGACCGTGTTGAATTATGCGAAAACCTGGCTGTAGGTGGCACAACGCCATCGTACGGAACCATAAAAGCCTGTATGGAAAAACTGGAGATTCCTCCATTTGTGATGATTCGCCCCCGCGGAGGAGACTTCACCTACTCGGCTGAAGAACTGGAAATCATGCAAGAAGACATCGATCGCTGTAAAGAGTTGAGAGTACCAGCTGTTGTGTTTGGCTTATTAACTGCTGATGGCGAAATTGATGTAGCCAATACACGCATGCTTGTAGAGCGCGCAAGACCAATGCAAGTTACGTTCCACAAAGCATTTGATGAATTAGCCAATCCGCTGGCAGGAATTGACACCTTGGTTGAACTTGGTGTTGACCGGCTTCTGACCTCCGGAACTAAAGCAACCGCAAAAGAAGGAACTAAAATTCTAAACCAGTTGATTGAGCGAGCCAATGGCAAATTGACCATTGTTGCTGCAGGAAAAGTCACGCGCGACAACCTTGCAGACTTAAGCCAAGCAATCCAAACGACTGAATTTCATGGCAAAGCAATTGTCTAAAAAAATAAAGGCAATAGCATCAAAACTGCTATTGCCTTTATTCCAGGTTAATTTCTAGGTTACAGGTATCTTTCTTCTTCTTGTATTTCCATATCGTTGATACTCGCATAGCGCTTTTGCATCAGGCCATTTTCGTCAAATTCCCAATTTTCATTTCCATAAGCTCTAAACCATTTCCCTTCTTTGGTTCGGTACTCATATTCAAACCTCACGGCAATTCTGTTTTCGGCATGCGCCCAGTACTCTTTCTTCAGTTTATAATCCAATTCGTTATTCCATTTAGTCGCTAAAAACTTCACAATTTCTTCGCGCCCGTTAACAAACCGATCTCGATTCCGCCATTCACTATCAATTGTATAGGCCATCGCAACTTTTTCCGGGCTTTGAGAGTTCCAGGCATCTTCAGCCAACTGAATTTTTTGTTTTGCAGTTTCTAAAGTAAATGGGGGTAATGGGTGTTTCTGTTCCATAATTCTGACATTTATAATAAATTGTTTATAATTTCTTTTGATTTTTCAACAAACTCGTTTGATTTAAAAAGTTGACTTTCAATAATCGAACTTTCAAAAAGCAAGTACACATGAGCAGCCAACAGCTCATCCTCAATTTCCTCTTTGAAAAAGCTACGCAAGCTATTCTTGTGAGCTTGTATCACAGCAAGAATATTATTTTGATCTGCTGAGATTTCGGATAAAATATTTAAAAAGCTGCAACCTCTAAAGTTCTCCTTAGCATTCATATGTATGATGAAATCAAAAGCAGCGCTTACTTTCTCCTTCGTCGTTAACTTTTTGGAGACATATTTTGTCAACTCATCACACCAATAGTTGTGTCGCGCATTGAGAAATTCGACACATAAATCATCTTTAGACTTAAAGTGTTGGTAAAAACTAGCTTTAGCAACTTTGGCTTCTTTAATGATCTGATTAATTCCCGTGCTATTATAGCCTTGTTGGTGAAATAGGCCAGATGCTGTATTGATAATTCTGTCTTTCGGAGTATTCATATGTGTTATCTTTTATGCTTGCAAATGTAAGTAAGAAAAAATAGACAGACAAGTCTGTCTATTTTTATTTTTTATAAAAATCTGAAGATAGACATTACGAAAACAGCATCCAATAACTCTAAAAAGCTCACAAACAGTGACTTCAAATACGCCAATATGAATCCCATTTTCTTTCAGTTTTGCCTGATATTTTTTATTTGAATGAATTTTCCTCTAGCCTATTTCTCCTGATAATGCAATTCTCTTTCTTTCCCCCTTGATTTTTCTTAATTTTGTTTAGTTGAATCGCCCTGAATCCCTTTAAACAATACGGCTCATGACATCGCATCCCGATAATCCACAATTACAACTAGCTCTTGATTTCATTCGCTATACCAATCAGAATGTATTTCTGACAGGAAAGGCAGGAACAGGAAAAACCACCTTTCTGCGTAACCTGAAACATGAATCGCCCAAGCGGATGGTGGTTGTTGCACCAACAGGTGTGGCTGCAATCAATGCCGGTGGAGTGACCATTCACTCCTTCTTTCAGATGTCGTTTGGTCCGCAAATTCCACAAACCAATCCATCCTTATCCATTAGCAATCCCGCAGGGCTCAATGCCCCAACAGCCATTAAGCGCTACAGTAAGGAAAAAATCAACATTATCCGGAGCATGGATTTACTGGTTATTGATGAGATCAGTATGGTTCGGGCCGATTTGTTGGATGGGATTGATGAGGTTTTGCGTCGTTTCCGAAATCGGCATCAACCTTTTGGGGGCGTACAGCTTTTAATGATTGGCGACATTCAACAATTGGCCCCTGTTGTGAAAGAAGACGAATGGCAATTACTAAAAAGCTATTACAAAACCTGTTACTTTTTTAGCAGTAGAGCTTTGCAACAGGCCTCATTCACAAGTATTGAATTGAAGCACATTTATCGGCAAAGTGATCAGGAGTTTATTGACTTACTCAACCAGATTAGAGAAAATAAGGCTGACTCATCAACCTTGGCTAAGCTCAACCAGCGTCATCGTCCAAATTTTGAGCCCGACAATGATGAAGAATACATCACCTTAACAACCCATAACTATCAAGCCCAGCAACTCAATCAAACCAAGCTCAAAGCATTAAGAGCCCCGGCTCAATCCTTTGAAGCCAATGTGTATGATGATTTCCCCGAATTCTTATACCCCACCGATTTTCAATTGGTTCTAAAAACCGGAGCACAGGTCATGTTTGTAAAAAACGACAGTTCGCCTGAAAAGCTTTATTACAATGGGAAAATTGGGAAGATTACCCAAATGGATGAAGATTACATTGAAGTAACTTGCCGAGGCGATGCAGCTCCAATTGTTGTAGAGCGAGACAAATGGCTAAATGCAAAATACACCATCAACAAAGAAACACAGGAGATTGATGAAGAAGTGATTGGGAGCTTTGAGCAGTTTCCGCTTAAACTGGCCTGGGCCATTACCATCCATAAAAGTCAGGGACTCACCTTCGAAAAAGCCATCATCAACGCGCGGCAGTCTTTTGCACACGGTCAGGTTTATGTCGCTTTAAGTCGTTGCAAATCGCTGGAAGGCTTGGTCTTGAGTACGCCCATCGATCACCAAAGCATTAAGAATGATGCAACCGTCAGTTCCTTTTCAGAAAAAGTTGAACAAGATGCCCCGGGAGATACTGAACTTCAACAAGCCAAAAAGCAATATCAGAAGCATTTGCTCACCGAGCTCTTCGATTTCAAACCCATTCGCTGGCAATTGCAATACTTAATCAAATTATGTGATGAACACGGTGCGCTGCTCATTGGGGATTTACGATCAAAATTACTGGCAATTCTTCCACGCCTGGATGCAGAATTACTCGCGGTTTCCTCCAAGTTTGAAAGGCAAATTCAGCAATTACTTGCTCAGTCGCCCGATGCTGAGAGCAATGAACTTTTGCAACAACGCGTAAAGAGAGCTTGCCAATATTACCTTGAAAAGTTAAAAGAAGTTTTACTTCAACCCTTGGAGTCTGCAGGTTTTGAAACCGATAACAAGGCCGTTCGAAAAAGCTTTCGAGATGGTTTTGAAAAGCTGCACCGCGAATTGGATAGTAAACAAAAAGTACTGGAATGTAGTCAAGAGGGCTTTCAAGTAAAAAAATACCTAGAGGTGAAAGCACATGCCTCGCTAGACCTGAAAGGGAAAACAGCAGCCAGAGGCACAAGTCAGACAATAGCTTCTGAACATCCTGACTTCTTGCGTGAACTATTGGCTTGGCGATCCTTAAAAGCCGAAAAAGACTCGACAACCATTTCGCGTATCTTACCGCAAAAAACCTTACTGACAATTGCCAATGAGCTTCCTGCAACCCAAGTTGACTTGCAAGAAATAAAAGGGATGGGTGGAAAGAAAATGCAGCAGCACGGAAAAGACTTATTGGAAATGACGATCGCTTACCGGAAAAAGCACCAAATGGAACTGCCTGAAAATGCTGATCAGGAACCCATCAAAGCGATGCTCGACTCCAAGCACATGAGCTATGCCTTGTTTAAAGCCGGTAAGTCAATCACCGACATTGCGCGGGAGCGAAAGCTTTCGTCCAGCACGATTGAAGGACACCTCAACCACTTTGTTGCTCAAGGCGAGTTATCATTGAAAGGGTTGGTTGAAGAGGACAAACAGCAAGCTATTCTAAAGCAACTAAAGAAGAGTAAAGCTCCAAGCATGAGTGCGCTAAAGTCTGCAATGGGAGATCAGTTTAGCTATTCAGAAATACGTTTTGTATTAGCTTACTTCAATGCAAAAAATAAGAAGTAGGAATTAAGGAAAGAAAATAAGAAGCCATAGCCTCTTGCCGGCTACGGCTTCCAGATCTGTTTATTTTTTCAGATAAGCTTTTGCATCGTACAATACATTCTTATCATCTTCGTAAAGCGCATAATTAAATCCGGGGTGCAAACAGTAAGCTCCGGTTTCACCAGCTTTGTTGATTGCAATATAGCCAATTTGTACTTCATTGAAGTTTGGCTTCAGCTTAACGATACGCAACACAGCTTCTTCACAAGCTTCCTGAGGCGATCTTCCATTTCGCATCAGCTCAACCACCAAAAAGCTTCCCAAAGTACGCATCACCCATTCACCATGTCCGGTGGCAGCGGCAGCTCCAACTTCATTATCACAAAACATTCCGGCACCAATAATTGGTGAATCACCAACTCTACCACGCATTTTATAGGCCATTCCCGAAGTTGTGCAAGCACCACTCAGGTTGCCATCCATGTCCAACGCTAACTGCGAGATGGTATCGTGGTTTTCAATATTCACCTCTGGATGATAGTCTGAATTCTTCGTCCACTTTTCCCATTGTTTGCGGGCTTCATCGGTAAGCAAATTCTCCTTTTTAAATCCGTTTTGCAGAGCAAAAGTCAAAGCACCTTCACCAGCCAGCATCACGTGGGGAGTTTTCTCCATCACCATACGAGCTACCGAAATGGGGTGTTTGATGTGCTCCAAAAAACAAACTGAACCGGCATTCCCTTTGTCGTCCATGATACAAGCATCCAAGGTAACATGTCCATCGCGGTCAGGACGGCCACCATACCCAACACTCATTTCTGTTGGATCACCTTCGGGAACCCGTACACCCTGCTCCACCGCATCGAGTGCACGCCCTCCGGCTTTCAATACTTTCCAGGCCGCTTCATTGGCCGGAATTCCATGATTCCAAGTTGAAATCACGACAGGTTTCTTCACCGGTGCATTCATCGCACCTACTTCTTTTATAAAAGGAACTGTCAAAACTGATGCGGCAGCACCTCGCTGTAAAAATTGACGTCTATTAAGCATATCTTGAGTTTTTGTAGTAATAGCGCGGAAAGATAGGAATTTTTCAGCAGCCTCTGGTTAAGATTGATCCTGATAAACCGCCAAGAAGCTCTCGCCAAGAATACGAAAACGACTCACAGCAACCCGATAAGTAACAGCTAGACACAGGACTAAAGCACCGGCATACCACCAAAGCCCAACAGGATTGCCAGGCCCTTGTCCTAATAGGATAACGGAAGTAACTAATCCCACGGAAAAAGAAACCAAGGTATTGTTGGTCATAAAAAACTGGGCAATTGCCCGTTCCAAATGCCCTTTTGCATCATCCGACTCCTTCAAGCGGGCCAATTGAGGATACAACTTTTTATAGGCATCATACCATCCCATCGGCTCCGAATCCATTTTAGCAAGCTCTTCCTTTTTCCTTGTTCCGTACCACTTCCATTGAATCATCATTTTTTCAAGAATTATTCCCAAAGCTTGTGTCATGACCATCACCGTTACTGCAATGCTGGTTACAATCCAGTCACTTGTTTGATCAAAATTGAATGGCAGCGTTGATAGATCACCTCCGTTAGCAATGACAAAGGCCAGCCAAACCACTGCAATGGTTACCATTCCTGGAATGACGGTTGCCAAGGCAACCCACAAAGAAAGTCCGATGATTGATCCCATAAGTTGATTCTGTTTTGTTAAAAAGAGCGTTGATTAAAATTAGAGCATATCGACCTAAATGTCAAGAATCTACCAATAGTAGTTCGAAAAAAACAGTCAAAAAAATGAACCTTTTAATCCTTGCGTGTACTGAATGAAAAAAGCAAAATGCTCTTTAATCAAAAAAAATATCTGGGGCTTCTAACTGCCTTGCTTTTATTAACTTTGGCTTTTATGCTGATGAGTGGTCCTAAGCACGAGGCAGCCAACGAGTTCGATGAAAGTATTTTTAGCTTTCGACGAATTACCTTGGCCCCACTGCTACTAATTGGAACTTACATCAGCTTGATCATTCTTATTTTGAAGCGACCGAAAAAAATATGTTCGGAAGGAAAAAGAAAATAACAACAGACGAGCATTTAATGCAGCAACTGAGTCATGGCAATCAGGAGGCTTTCAACCAACTGTATGACCGTTACAAAGATCGCCTGTATTATTATTTCTACCGGATGCTTGGCAATTCGGAAAGTCTGGCGAATGATTTTTTACAAGATGTTTTCCTAAAGATCATCGAAAAGCCAGAGCGCTTCAATCCTAACTATTCATTTAAAACCTGGTTGTTTTCCATTGCCTGTAACTTGTGTAAGAATGAATATCGCCGACGTGAAGTAAGAAAAACCACTCCTAACCTGAATGCTCAGATTGATCCGATACTTCCTCAAGCCGTGTCTAAGGAAGAATTGCTCAATCGCATTTTTGACAGTCTGGAAGAGCTAAGCGCCGAGCACCGATCTGTTTTTTTGCTGCATTACCGCGAAGGTTTTGCGATTAAAGAAATTGCCAATATGCTCGATGTTGCCCCCGGCACTGTAAAGTCGAGACTTTACACAACTCGAAATTACCTGGCCAAAAAGTTTCAATACTTAAAAGATGAAATTGAACTTTAAAATTGATGGTTATGAATGACAAACAATTACATAAACTGCTACAGCAAGATCACGTGGGGAATCCAGATCCGCAGGTTCACGATCGTTTGAACTACGCCTTTCTGTTAAAGTCTGCACGTCAGGAAACCAGGCAGAATTCGTTTGCAGGATTTGCAGGCTGGTTGTTCTCAGCCAAAGCTATTGGCATCAAAACCCTCGCTGCTTCACTTCTTGTGGCATTGTTTCTAGCTCATCCAGCTTTGCAAGGCCCGTCCGGTTCGCAACCACTGGCCGATTCCACCTACATTCAGCAAACACAAGCTCCAGACACAACGCTCTTTCAGCTCAATTTTTCAACAACTGACAGCGTACGCAACATCAATCAATAAAAGAGCTATAAGTGCAGATAACAGATCCTTAGATTTTCAGACTTACAGATACCTCCGCTTCATGAATTGAGCATTTTCAAATATCCTCCCAGCTTGTCATTCAACAAATCGGCTAACTCCAACTTATTGGCATCGGCAATAGCCGCCAGTTTCTGATAATAAAACAACTGCTTTTCCAATTCATTCAAGCTCACTTTACCGGTTAAGTCTTCCAGATTCAGATAATAGTTGATCCACTCATCCAGGTTTTCACTTAAGTAAACAAGCTGTTGTTCACCTTGCGTCCCATTTCCTATTTCAAAATAAAGCTCACTCATCATGACCGAATAATAATCCAAAGGCCAGTTTCGAAACGGCATAACTTTCTCCGCTTCCTGTAACACCAATTGTGCTCGCTCAAACTGTTTGGTTTGCACCAAAGCTTTTGCCAAGCGGTAAAAGGCCGGGCGAATTTGCGCCGAAGCAAACAAACGACGATGGTGCCAATCAAAATAAACCGAACGATCTTTCAAACTTTCCCAACGACACTGATTCATTAGGTTCTCGAACAAACGTTCCGTATCAACTTGTCCCCGTTCAAGCGGTGATTCGCTTTTTTGCGGCTCACTAACCAAACGATACACCAAACCATCATACCGGAGATAATCAGCTAAGCCATACGCTTGAGCATCGGAATAAGCCGTAAAGCAGATGGGGCGTTCGTTGGCATTCGAGTTCAAAATGTCCCAAAAAGCCAATTCATTTCGCATGATGTAATTGTTCTCTAATTCTATAGGAATAGACTTTCCATTCAGATTCAAATACATTTGATTGACCGGAACAAACTTCATCTTTTCTCCCGTTTGCAAGCTCACCGTTGTTTTTGAACTATCGCTGGCAACAAATTGCAGCACTTCTTTCAAATCTGGTTGTCGATCAAGCTTAGGAACAACCGGAAGGTAATCTAAATCGCCTTCAGCATATTTCTCCACCGGAATGGTTAAACGGACACCTTCATTATCGTATATTTTCTGATTAATCTGTGGCAAATACCAGCTGGCATTCAAATAAGGCATCACAACAATCCGGACATCTTGCCGGATTCCTTCAACCTCCTGACAGTACCACAAAGGATAGGTATCATTATCGGCACGTGTAAACAGAATGGCGTTAGGTTCACAGCACATCAGGTAATTGCGGGCCAACTCCCGAGCTGAATACCGATCAGAACGATCATGATCATCGTAGTTCTGGTGCAACAGGATTCCAGGTCCGGCTAGTCCCGCCAATACTCCCGTAAATACCAAAGCGATTCTTGGAGTTGAGAAGTTCTCCAACCAATCAAATAAAGCCAAAACCCCAAAGGCCATCCACAACGCAAACACAAAAAATGAACCGACAAATACGTAATCGCGCTCACGAGGAGTTACCGGAATTTCGTTGATGTAGAATACCAAACCAACACTCATAATTCCAAACAAAACAAGTAGGCTCCAAAATCCTTGTTTTTCTCTTCTATATTGAAAAATTAGGCCGATAAGCCCCAACAAGAAAGGCAGAAAAAAATACCGATTATAGCCAAAATTATGACGTAAATCACTGGGCCATTCAGCAACATCACCCAAGCGTGCACGATCAAGCCAGTCAATTCCCGAAAGCCAATTCCCATTCTCCGGGCCTCCCATTCCCTGAATATCGTTTTGGCGTCCAACAAAATTCCACATCAGGTAACGCCAATACATGTGCCCCAATTGGTAATTCCAGAAATAGGACAGATTTTCGCTTAGGGTCGGAATTGTTGTTTCCCCACTTCGGCCCTCCTTGGTTTGGTAACCAACTTTCTTCCCTTTCAGGTATACCCAACTGGCATATGCTTTTATATGCTCAGGCTCTCGACTATTCATCCGTGGCAGCAAGCTTGTTGTGCCTTCTGCAAAAAGAACCTTGGGGTTCAAGCGAATTGGGACATAGCCTTCGCCATCATACCGGTAGCTTTTACGTTCGACATAACTTTCCGGCACCGAACCAAAAGTCTCACCATACAAAAGCGGACGACTGCCATAATTCTCTCGCTTCAGGTAGTTAATCAGTTCAAAAGTCGTTTCAGGATTGCCCTGATCCACGGGCGGGTTGGCTGCCGACCGGATAAATGGAACCAGGTAAGTGGTGTAGCCCAACATCAGGAAAACCAATGCAAGTAAAGCGAAATTAAGCTTAGGCAGCTGTTTTCGGTGGGAATAAACCAAGCCAGCGGTTAATGCAACAATCCAAATTAAGAGGTAGGCATAAAATCCGGAATTAACCGGTAAGCCCAGTTGATTAACAGCCAACAGCTCCAAGGGGCCAGCCAGCGAAAACACACCGGGAATAAAAACTTTCATCAACACAAGCACAAAAACTCCGGAAGCAGCTAACACCGTTAGTCCCCCCAGTAAAGTTGGCTTTCTTATTTTAAAATAGATGATGAGCCCCACGGTTGGCAGCACCAATAAATTAAGTAAATGCACACCTATTGCCAGCCCAGTCAAAAAGAAAATCAACAAAATCCAGCGATTGGCACCATCCTTGTCCGCCTCTCGCTCCCATTTGGTTGCTGCCCATAACACCGCTGCCATAAATAAAGCGGAAAGAGCATACACTTCTGCTTCAACGGCCGAAAACCAAAAGGAATCGGTAAAGGCGAAAGCTAAAGCGCCAATAAATGCAGACAGCAAAATGGGCCAACGCTGCTCTCCTGCGACCTTTTCCATCAGCCACACAGCAATCCAAAACAAAAACATAACGGTGGCGGCACTTGCTAAAGCTGACACCAAATTAATCATGACCGCCACGTATTCAACATTTCCAAAACTAAGCAAGGAAAAAACACGCCCTAACAATAGAAACAACGGAGCTCCGGGCGCATGACAAATCTGTAACTTATAAGCAGACACCAAAAACTCACTGCAATCCCACAAACTAGTTGTTGGCTCCAAGGTTAACACGTAAACCAACAAGGAAATGGAAAACGCAATCCATCCCAGCAAATTTTTTTGACGTTGAAAAGACATAGTCGTTCTGTTATGTATGCAAATCAAGAATTGGAAACCAGGATTCATCCGTCGCTCTTGCAACGATTGAGTCACATGATTTGCCTACTTATACACCTTCAAAAGAAAAGGTTCATTAACCAAACTCACAAACAAAACCATTTTTTATACAATAATCAGGCTACACCAGAGTTATCTTCACAAACTAGGAATGATGAAACAAACATTAATTTTGTCATGGCAGGTTCGAAAAGCCTGATAAAAAAATTAATTTGGCTTCCTCAATGTATTCTCCCAATAACTATCGGGGTTGAATAGGCAGAAATCAAAAACTTTTAAACAGATGAAACGTATCCTTTTTCTTATTATCGGTATTGCTCTTCTAGGCGCCTCTTTCTCTGCTGGGATGTGGTGGCAAAAGCAGCTTTACCTAGATATTTGTCTGGATTTGGGCGGTGGCGTAAATCCCGGAGAGTATCCCATTTGTGTAATCGAAAAAACAGCATCAAGCGAGCCGAATGAAAAACAAATAAGCTATGCTTGTTCCGACAGTACTCAAATTAAAGTTCGGCTCATTGAGCAGGATTTTGTCCAAGTCAGCATCTTACAACAAGGAGCTGAAATTATTCAGTTTTCAGGGATTCACTCCATATCAGCTAGCGGTGCCAAGTACGATTCGTCCGACAAGCAATATGTCTACTGGACTAAAGGCGATGAATGCATGATCATGAAAAATGATGAAATCATCTATTCTGGCTGCAAAGAGGTTAACTAGGCTAACTCGTGCTCATTAACATCAGATAGTCCAGGAAGAGGGAAACTCTATTTAGAAGCCCAAAATAAAAGGCAAAATCATTATAATCATAAGTTCGATTAATATTTATAATAACATCCTCAAAAAACTTTAATAAGTAAAGAATATGGCTTAAATTAACAGCATAATCCATGGGCTGGTTATCTTATTGCTCTCAATATGCACCACCCTTCAACAACATTTGTTGCATAACGGATATAGAAAGAAACACAAACGACTCGAATTTGGAATGAACGAAATCGTTTAAAGACCTATAAATACAAAGCCACAAAACAATGGAAAAGCTCCTTCAACTTAGCCCTGACAATATTGACCAAGAACACATCTGCTGCGCCTTTTCGGATAAAAAATGCCAAGAAGGTTACGCCCTGAAAAAAGAGTGGCTTAAGCAAGAGTTTGAGCAAGGTTATGTTTTTCGACGAATTGACCAACGTGCAAAAGTATTCATCGAATATGGCCCGGCAGAAACAGGTTGGGCTCCCATTCATGCACCAAACTATTTACTGATTAACTGCTTTTGGGTTTCCGGGAAATACAAACGACAAGGCTATGGCAAAGCACTGTTGCAACAAGCCATTGACGATGCAAAGGCCCAACAGAAAGCTGGCTTGGTGACGGTTGTTGGAACCAAAAAGTTCCATTTTATGAGTGACACCAAATGGTTATTAAAGCAAGGATTTATTACCATTGAACAGCTCCCCTCTGGCTTCAGTCTTTTAGCACTGCAGTTTTCAGAATCAGCAGAACTTCCTTCCTTTAATCAGGCGGCTCACCACGGAAAGCCGGCTAATGAGAAAGGACTTGTGGTCTATTATTCCAATCGCTGTCCGTTTACCGAGTACCATGTCAGTACCTCGCTAAAAGAAACGGCTGCGAAAAGAAATCTACCACTTACGATTGTCAAGCTAGAAACGGCACAGGCTGCCCAAAATGCCCCCAGTCCAGCAACCATATTCAGTCTTTTTAAAGACGGACGTTTTATAACTACAGACCTTAGCATCTGTATGGATTCACGATTTGACAAACTAATTAACAAAACCTAATCCCCAAATCAATTCACCATGCCAAAAAGTTTTGTCACAATTAGAGTTCGATCCATCGTTGAATCCTTGAACTTTTACTGTGGCTTTCTGGGATTCAAGCTAAAGAACAAATTAAGTCCGTCAAGAAAAACGGAATTGGCCCTGATTGAAAACGCAAATAGTTTTATGATTCAACTGGTTTGTCGACATGATCAATCGCAGGTTGATAATCAGCAATCTGCCATTATCCTGTCATTTAAAACAGATGATCTGAAACAACAAATCAACTTACTAAAAGGGAATGGTTACCCTTTCTCCCAATTTGATCTCCCGGGAGGGAAAAAAGGAATTCATTTTGAAGATCCCAATGGTGTTTCCATTGCTTATCTCAACTGATGTAGAATGTCTCATTTTTCCAATATTTCCCAGTTCGTCCGAGCTAATTTTGAATCGTGAATTCAATGTTAAACCAAACAAAAAAAGAACATGGGAAAATTTGTATCTTGGGTGGAAATCCCAACGCAAGAATTTGATCGAGCAGTCACTTTTTATGAAAAAGTCTTTCTGCAAAAACTAAACAAAGAGGATTTTGGAAATGAAAAAATGGCCTGCTTTGAATCGGGAGAAGGAGCAATTGTTGCTGCACCCGGTTTTTCTCCGGCCAATCAGGGGGTCTTTGTCAGCTTTGAAGCTCCTGACAATATAGAGAAAACCATGAATCGTCTTGTTGAAAACGGAGGTAAAATCATTCAAGGAAAAACGAAGATTGAAGTTGAAAACCGAGCGTTTTTTGCCATTTGCCTCGATTGCGAAGGAAACAAAATAGGACTGTACGGAAACTAATGAAAACGAAGGAGTTGTTTTATTCAACTCCTTCAAATTTATTTTTGCACAATGAGCGAACGAATAGCATTTCCTTCTCCAATACTATCTCCTTACATCAAACAGTATTGGACGATCAAGACAACTCTTCCCGGAGATGTTCCATACACCTTCCGAACCATTCCCTCAGGCTTAACCGAATTTATGTTTTACTTCGGCGGAAAACCTAAAATCAATGATTCATCCAAAAGCATTGATTCAAATTTCATTGTAAGTGGACATCAAAAACAATTTGAAGACCTGATAATTGACAATGAGATGACTATTTTCGGCATTGTTTTTCACCCACAAGGCTTGATGAGATTCCTTCAATTACCTTTAACAGAACTATACAATCAACATGTTTCGTTAGCCCAAGTCGCTCCCAAACTCTCCAAAGAATTACTTCCCCGATTAACTGACGCCAACTCATTCCATGAAAGAGTAAAAATAGTTGAGCATTTCCTCATTCAGCAACTGCACCATCATGCTACAACTCCCAATTTTCCTAGAATTAGTCACGTTATTAAACAAATTCTGCACAAACAAGGACAAGTCAGCATCGATGAACTAGCTCATGAAGCTTGTTTTAGTCGCAGGCAGTTTGAACGTGTATTTTCTGAGCTCATTGGACAAAGTCCTAAGCAATACCTAAAAACTGTTCGGCTTCAACAAACGCTTCACCTCAAAAAGCAAAACCAGCACTTGTCAATAGCTGACCTGGCTTTTATTGGCGGCTACTACGATCAGGCGCATTTAACAAATGAGTTTAAGCTCCTCACCGGCCTCACTCCCAAACAATATTTTACAAGCTATTCTCCTTTTTCTGATCTATTTAGCTGAAAAAGCCCACCTCAATTGAGGAAGGCCATTCTTTATTTACTTAACTATTGTTTGGTTTTCAGCGGATTTTCAGCTTCTTGATGAAACTGTTGCTCCAAGCTTGGGACTTTTTCATCTGCTTTAATTTTACGAATGGTTTCTACCAACTGCTCCACATGAGAATTAAGCAATAACTCTCCCGCTTTCGCATTTGCTTTACTACCATCACCACCATAATGATTCGGATAACGAGCATACCACCAAATTCCGGTATAAAGCTGATCCAAATGCTTCAATCTCTCCTGATCAACTCCCGATTGCTCTGAAGCCCGATCTGTGTGAACAACTTCAGGATTAGTTGCTTTCATCATGGATGTTTCACGATTCCCTCCGTGCGCATCATACTGGTCATGTTGCGTTAATGCTTCAACTTTCTCGACCAAATTCTGACTAGTCTCTGGCTGAAACCAGTATAAAGTATAGGGTCTTTTTTCCGATAGCTGAGCCATTCCAAAATAATTCAAAAAAGCATTATTCCCTCCATGTCCATTGACAATGATGATCTTTTTAAAGCCATTTCTTGCTAATTCATTTAAGGTTTCCTGCAACACTTGCCAAATCAGTTCCGGGCTGTAGGAAATGGTTCCAGGCTGATGGCGAGCCTCATTGATTTGGCTAAAATAGTACCAAGGAAAAACAACAGTATATTCCTGCCCAGCTGCTCTCAACGAAAGCTCTCTGGCTAAATATAAATCTGTTCCCAATGGCAAATGGGCTCCGTGTTTTTCAAAAACGCCAATGGGTAAAATGCATGTTTCAGAAGATTTAGCCACTGCCTCGACATAATCCGGGGCTGTTAGTTCCTCTAAACGATAGGGCAAATCTTGTGTGTGTCCAACAAGAGCAAACAGTAAAAGTGCGATCAAACTGATTGTTTGTTTCATAAGTTTATTGATTTAGTGATTGTTATAAAAGTACTTTTCTTTTTATAAACTGCATTCAATTCACTGAACAATTCCTGTTAATAAATCTAAATCCCACTTTGTTAGGCACATTGGGTATTTATCGCAGTCAGCCTACCTCAACACATACAGCATGACCTTATTAAGAATTAAACTGAATTATGGGTTTTAGGATCATTTACTCTCCAAGTATGCATTTTTTTTTGATACTTGCATGCCCAAATTCAACCTCAACAGCCACCTGGTTGTTGTATACAAAAAACAACGAAATGAATCAGGTGCAAGGAGTCAGAATTAACAAATTTCTGAGTGAAGTTGGACATTGCTCGCGGCGCGAAGCGGATAAATTAATCGAACAAAATCGAGTGACGATTAATGGAAAAGTTCCCGAAGTAGGAACACGAATTTCGCAAAACGATGAAGTTAGAGTTGATGGCCGATTGCTCTCCGCTCCCCAAGAAAAACCGGTTTATCTGGCTTTCAATAAACCTGTGGGAATTGTTTGTACAACTGACACCCGGGTTGAAAAAAATAATATCATTGATTACATCAACTATCCCAAGCGAATTTTCCCAATTGGTAGACTAGACAAACCCAGTGAAGGCCTAATTTTCTTAACAAACGATGGCGACATTGTTAACAAAATCCTTCGCGCCAGAAATAATCACGAAAAAGAGTACATCGTTACTGTAAACAAACCCATCACTCCAAAATTCATCAAACAAATGAGTAGTGGAGTACCTATTTTAGGAACAGTTACCCGAAAATGTGAAGTCACTCCAATTAACGCAAATACTTTTCGGATTGTATTGACTCAAGGACTTAATCGGCAAATCAGAAGAATGAGTGAATACCTGGGCTACCGGGTTGTCAAACTCAAACGAATTCGCATTATGAATATTCAACTAGATGTACCTGTTGGCAAATGGCGTGACCTTACTCGAAAAGAAATCAAAGAAATCAATCGGTTGATTTCTGATTCTTCAAAAATCCACCGAGAATAGTTCGAAATGTTAACAAAGAAGTAAAACATTGGAAACAAGAACGTCGCTAAAAGATAAAAATTGGAAGAATAGCACGAAAAAGTAGCTAAGCCGACATTATAAACAACTTTCCCTAGTCAGATCCCCGTCCAATATAACACTCGAAAATCGGCAATATTGGAGCTTACAACTGAAAACTAAAAGTTGAATTATAATTCCTTGAAATAAAATTGTAACTTAGCCCGTGATTCAGATTTAAGAATTGATGCCTTGTAACTGATTTCAGAAATGACATTAGTTTACTCGTGCTCCTTTTCAAAATCGTTGCCTTTTTCGTAATGGCTATTCGCCAACAATCACTCAAGCAGCAACTTGCCTGTATTTTCAAGAATAGCCCGATTTTCGAAATTATGACATATGGATTACAAATTATAAAACACTAAATAATACAAATAGAATTTATGGGTAGATCTCAAGAATCATTTCACAAAAAAGAAGTACGCAACAAAAAGGAAAAAAAGAGAAAAGAAAAAGAAAAAAAGCGGCTTGCCCGAAAAGAAAATGAAAAGTCAGGAAGCTTGGATGATATGATTGCCTATGTTGATGCAAACGGCAATATAATTGACACACCACCAGATCCAACAGATAAAGAAGAAGTAAAATTGGAAGATATTGAGGTGAGTGTACCTAAAGCTGATCCAAACGACCAAGCCGATCCTATAAGAAAAGGGACCGTTTCGTTCTTCAATGAATCAAAAGGTTATGGTTTTATTCGAGATGCCGAGACTCGTGAAAGTGTTTTTGTTCACGTCAATAATGTATTAGAAGATATTAAAGAAGGAAACCTGGTTAATTTTGAAGTTGAAATGGGACCAAAAGGTCCTGCTGCAGTAAACGTGAAAATTGTCCGATAAAAAAGCAGCTCACAGCAAACCTGGTGAGCCATCTTTATAAATATTGAAAGGGCATAATGTTTAACATGGTATGTAAACATTATGCCCTTTAGTTTAATTCATTTCTTTTATCCTAAGATTTTTCCAGGCTACACGAAATGGCCCCCGATCACCAACGCCATGTACCTGCAAGCCAATAAAACCTTTCGGATGGCTTTTATATTTCTTATTATCAACCAAATCTGAAATCATCTTTCCATTGACCCAGGTTTGAATACGAGCTCCTTTAGCGACTATTTTATAGCTATTCCATTCTCCGTCTTTAAACGCTTTATGTGGTACCCGATCTTTCTCCGGCGTCATCCATCCTCCACAGGCTTCGCCGTACAAGTAGCCAGATTCTGCTCCATTTTCGCCACTTGCTTCAATTTCAACTTGTGGCCCATTTACCCGACCAACAAGCTCATCTCCCTCCGGCTCTTTCGTTGTCGACCGGATTTGCACCCCTGAATTAAGCTCGTTATCATACAATTTCACTTCAAACTCCAACACAAAGTCTCCGTATTCCTTCTCGGTGCAAAGAAAAGAGTTTGGACTTCCCTTTGCCGTTTTCCCAACAATTGCACCATGATCAACCCAATAAGTTGCTTCTCCATTCTTTTGCACCCAACCATCCAGATTGCCGCCATTAAACAAATCAATCCAGCCTTTGCCCTTACCAAAAGCAGATACAACTATTATCAGAGATAAAAGAATCACCAGTTTCATTTTTTTCATCATCGTCTTATTATTTAGAGGTTTAAGTTCCCGACAAGTTAAGAAGAAATGTTGAATAAACAGAAATGATGTTAAAGGAATAAATTCGTGAAAACAAAAATGAGGCTCCCTAATCAGGAAGCCTCATTTTCTTTCAGTTATAGACTGATATTTTTAATTCTGCTCAATGTAATTAGCAATCCAATCTCCAACTTGTGATGTTTTGTATGCTTGTCCTTCTGCGATATCTTCAGTCACATATTTCTCGGCCATTGATGCGGCAACAGCTTCCCGAATAAGCTTTCCTTCTTCAGGCAAGTTAAAAGCATATTCAAACATCATGGCTGCCGAAAGAATGGTTGCAATTGGATTTGCGATATCTTTACCTGCAGCTTGAGGATAAGATCCATGAATTGGCTCAAAAACAGAGGTATGAATACCAACTGATGCAGAAGGGAGCAATCCCAATGAACCGGTAATTACACTCGCCTCATCGGTCAAAATATCTCCAAACATGTTTTCAGTCACCATGACATCGAAGTTTTTAGGCCACTGAATAATCTGCATGGCAGCGTTATCAACAAACATGTATTCTGTTTTTACCTCGGGATAGTTTGGTGCCATTTCCTGAGCAACCTCACGCCACAAACGAGAGCTTTCCAACACATTGGCCTTGTCAACCACGGTCAGCTTTTTATTCCGTTTCATAGCAAAATCATAGCCCAACTTTAAAATGCGCTCAATTTCTTCGCGGGTATAAGTACAGGTATCAAAGGCTGTGTTTCCACCGTCTTTTCTACCCTTTTCACCGAAATAAATTCCTCCGGTCAGCTCACGGATTGCGACAAAGTCGGCACCTTCAACCAATTCGCGGCGCAAAGGAGATTTATGTAACAAGGACTCGAAAGTCTCTACCGGGCGGATATTAGCATACAAGCCCAACTTTTTACGCATCAACAACAGTCCTTGCTCCGGACGAACCTTGGCTTTGGGGTCATTATCGAAACGAGGATCGCCAATCGCTCCAAACAAAACTGCATCGGAGTTCATGCAAAGCTCATGTGTTTTTTCCGGGTAAGGCTCACCAACTTCATCGATGGCAATAGCTCCAGTCAACCCATATTCGTATGTTAATTCGTGTTTGAATTTGTTTGCAACAGCTTTTACTGCTTTCATGGCCTGTTCAACAATCTCAGGGCCAATCCCATCGCCGGGAAGAACAGCTAGATTTAATTTCATCTGCTTAAAATTTTTTGATTTCTGAATGTTCAATCCCGATAGTTATCGGGAGAATACATTCAGGAACTCACCTAATCTTTAATCATTCTCATGTCCGTATATTAGAATGAAGAAAATTCAGGTTCGTTTCATTCGTTTATTATCTTTTTAAATTTTCAAATTAAGTTTGCTTTTAGGCATTGGTATGCTCCAACAGGTTTAGCATGCGAACTGTTGCCTTAATTGCTGCAGCTGTTTGGTCTAAATCGAGACCACGCGTTTTAAACTCCCGCTCAAGTTCCCAAATGATAACTGTTTCAACCAAGGCGTCTGTTTTACCTCCCGGAGGAATGGTAACGCTATAGTCCACCAGTTTGGGGAATGGCTTTTTCAGCTTTTTATAAATAACTTTTAAGGCATTAACAAATGCATCATACTGACCATCACCAGAAGCTGTAGCCTCATAATTCTTCCCCTGCACCTGAATACTCACGGTTGCTGATGGTTTTAATCCCATCGCATGCGATAGCGAATAATTATTAATCAGTATTTTTTGCTCAATCCGCTCTTGCAAAACATCGGCAACAATGTAGGGTAAATCCTCCGCAGTCACTGTTTCTTTGCGATCGCCCAATTCAATAATCCGACCAGTTACCATCTTCAATGCTTCTGGCGCCAACTCAATTCCCATTTCTTCCAAGTTGGCCTTAATGTTTGCCTTCCCTGAGGTTTTCCCTAATGCGTAAGTTCGAGTTCGACCAAAACGCTCCGGCAAAAGATCATTGAAATACAGGTTATTCTTGTTATCACCATCGGCATGAACACCACTACACTGCGTAAAAACGAACTCCCCAATCAATGGTTTATTGGTCGGAATCCGAATTCCGGAAAAGGTTTCAACCAGTTTTGACACCCGGTTCAAGCGACTTTCGTTCACTCGGGTAGCCATTTTTAAATGATCTTTGATTGTGGCAATAACACTTGAAAGAGGGGCATTCCCCGCACGTTCTCCCAACCCATTTACGGTTGTATGCACACAACGAATTCCGGCTTTTATCGCATGAAACACATTGGCAATAGCCAAATCATAATCGTTATGTGCATGAAAATCAAATTGCACATCCGGAAAACGTTCGATCATTTCCTTACAAAACTCGTAAGTTTCATCCGGATCCAAAATTCCCAAAGTGTCGGGCAGCATAATTCGCTGAATATTCATCTTCTTCAGCTCCTCAACCATCTGAAAAACGTAATCTTTCGAGCTACGCATTCCATTCGACCAATCTTCCAGGTAAACATTAACAGCTATTCCCAATTCTTCAGCGTAATCAACCGATCGCTGAATATCAGCCAAGTGCTCTTCGGGTGTTTTTCGTAATTGCTGGGTTACGTGTTTATATGAACCCTTACACAACAGGTTAATCACTTTACCTCCGGCACGGTCAATCCAATCCAAGGACACTTTGCCATCAACAAAACCCAAAATTTCGACGCGGTTCAGAAAGTTTTGCTCTGCCGCCCACCCCATAATTCGACGGGCAGCCTCAAATTCACCTTCCGAAACCCGGGCTGATGCGATTTCAATACGATCAACCCCGACACTTTCGAGCAATACTTTGGCTACACTTAACTTCTCGGTATCAGTAAACGACACTCCCGAGGTTTGTTCTCCATCCCGGAGCGTCGTATCCATGATACTAAGTATTTGGTTTTCTACTTCAACCACTTTTCCCGTCATTTGGTTTATCTTTTATTTTTCAAAAACCTCAATCTCGTCTTTCATATCCACCAGAAAGTCAATATCATCTAAACCATTCTGGAGGCAATGCTTTTTATAAGGATTGATTTCGAATTCTTCGCTTTCACCAGTTTCAACCAGTGTAAACTTCTGATTTTCCAGATCTACTTCGAATTGTGCCTCTGGATTATTCTCAATTGCATTGAAAATTTTAGTCAAAAAGGCAGGGCTCACAACTACAGGTAACAAGCCGTTATTTATGGCATTTCCTTTGAAAATATCTGCGAAAAAGCTGGACACAACCACCCGAAAACCGTAGTCGTAAATAGCCCAGGCTGCGTGTTCGCGGCTAGATCCACTTCCAAAGTTTTTCCCGCCAACCAAGATTCTTCCACTGTAACGACTGTCGTTAAGCGGAAAATCAGCAATCGGTTCATTGTTTTTATTGTAACGCCAATCGCGAAATAAGTTATCGCCAAACCCCTTGCGCTCAACCGCTTTTAAAAAACGAGCAGGAATAATCTGGTCGGTATCTACATTCTCTACCGGCAGCGGCACTGCCGTAGAGTTTAATGTTACAAATTTATCGTATGCCATTATTTGAATATTAGAGTTTCAGAATTTTAAAATATTAGAATGATTTTATGCTAGTCTCTTTTGCTGAAGGGTCTGACGTGATTTGATTAAAATAGAAGCGATCTCATGGGATTCTCTCTTTAAATCTTCTGACTGTGCTTTCGAAATGAGTTTTTCATCTAAAGCAAATTCAATCCAAAATTCACTTTCATCAGCTTCTTCAATTGCAATACTAATTTTAGCAATTACAGTAGGAATTGTTTGAGCAACACATGATGCTCTGTAATTTGCAGCGACAGAAGTTGAACACCGAATTAATTGTTTACAAATATGATCGCCAAGCATGTTCTCAGGAAACTTCAATGAGATTCTCACACAATCATGAGCAAATCTCTTTGTTCGAAGTTTCATCTTTTCTTTAAAAGCTGTTAACTCACTTGTTGCCATCTTCTTTTTATTAAATGAATTCAGATATTCTAATCTTCAAGACTCCAAAATTCCAATCCTCCGAACCTACATGAGTTCCCGAGGGTCGGTAATTACTCCGGTAACTGCTACTGCTGCTGCGGTTAGTGGGCTAGCCAACATGGTGCGTGCACCGGGTCCCTGACGGCCTTCAAAGTTTCTGTTTGATGTAGAAACAGCGTATTTGCCTTCCGGAATTTTATCATCGTTCATGGCCAAACATGCCGAGCATCCTGGCTGACGAAGTGCCATCCCTGCTTCTTCAAAAATCTGATCCAGACCTTCTGCGATAATTTGCTTCTCCACTGCTTTTGAGCCAGGAACCAACCAAACATTCACGTTGTCAGCCTTTTTCTTACCTTTCACAAAATCGGCAAATGCTCTAAAGTCTTCGATACGACCATTAGTACAACTTCCAAGGAATACGTAATCTACTTTTTTGCCTTTCATGCCATCTCCGGGAGCATAATCCATGTACTTCAATGATTTCATGAAGGTTGTTTTATCAGTTCCTTCCAAATCGTCTCCCATAGGAATAGCTTGGGTCACTCCAATTCCCATGCCTGGGTTGGTACCGTAAGTAATCATCGGCTCAATATCTGCAGCATCATAATGATACTCAGTATCGAACTGGGCTCCTTCATCCGACTTCAATGTTTTCCAATGAGCTACAGCCTCATCCCACGCCGCTCCTTTGGGTGCGAACTCACGACCTTTGATGTAGTTGATGGTCGTATCATCAGGTGCAATCATACCTCCACGGGCCCCACACTCAATGCTCATATTACAAACAGTCATCCGGCCTTCCATACTCAGACTTTGAATCGCAGAACCTGCAAACTCAACAAAGTGACCTGTACCACCACTGGTAGAAATTTGCGAAATAATGTAAAGCACCAAATCCTTGGCTGTCACACCTTTTTTCAACTCACCATCAACGGTGATTCGCATCTTTTTAGGCTTTGGCTGCATGATGCATTGACTGGCCAAGACCATTTCCACCTCGCTGGTTCCAATTCCGAAAGCGATAGCACCAAAAGCTCCGTGCGTAGATGTGTGGCTATCCCCACAAACGATGGTCATTCCCGGCTGGGTCAAGCCCATTTCCGGTCCAATAATATGTACCACACCATGTCCTTCAGTGCCTAAGCCATGATGCGTAATGCCATGCTCCTCACAATTTTTTCTTAGCATTTCGACTTGGTTACGCGACAACTCATCCTTGATGCTCAACTCTTGATTTAGCGTTGGCACATTATGATCCGGCGTTGCCGTTGTCTGATCAGGACGAAAAACCTTCAGGCCTCTGTTCTTAAGCCCCAGAAAAGCCACCGGGCTGGTTACTTCGTGGATGAAATGGCGATCGATGTAAAGTACGTTTGGACCGCCTTCAACCTGTCTCACCACATGAGCATCCCAAATTTTATCAAATAATGTTTTTGCTTCCAATGTATTATCGTTTTTAAAAGTTTATACTTTTTTATTGAGCAGGAATTTTATTCACTGCATCGATAAATGCTTCTGCTGAAGCCGTAATAATATCGGTATGGGCACCAAACCCGAAGTATTTCACTCCTTCAAAGTCAAGTTCCATATGTACTTTTCCAACATCATCACTTCCACGGGTAATCGCCTGAATCAAGAACTCCTCTAAAGTAACCTGCCTGCGAATGATTTGTTTAACAGCGTTGATTGCTGCATCTACAGGACCATTTCCAGACGCTGTTGCATCGAATTTCTCTCCCGCAATATCAATACGAACAGAGGCCATCGGCAACAAAGACTTTCCGGTAACAACCTGCAAAAACTCCAGTTTCACACGACGTTCTTTCCGTTCGGCATCACCAACCAACAAGGCCACATCGTCATCCCGAATGTCTTTTTTCTTATCAGCTAAATCCAAGAAGCGTCCATACACCTCATCCAACTGCGCTTGGTCCAACTCAAAGCCCATTACTTCCAAACGGTGCTTCAAAGCAGCGCGTCCACTTCGGGCAGTCAATACAATCGACGACTCGTTGATTCCGACATCAGTTGGGTCAATAATCTCGTAATTCTCGCGGTTTTTCAACACTCCATCCTGGTGAATACCTGATGAGTGCGCAAAGGCATTACGGCCAACAATCGCTTTGTTGGGCTGTACCGGCATATTCATCAATGTAGAAACCAAACGACTTGTTTTATAGATGTTTTTAGTATTGATGTTGGTATCGATATTCAACACTTGATAACGGCTCTTTAGTGTCATTACAACTTCTTCCAGCGACGTATTTCCCGCACGTTCACCAATTCCATTGATTGTTACTTCAGCCTGGCGGGCTCCATTGATAATTCCGGCAATGGTATTTGCTGTAGCCATCCCCAGGTCGTTGTGACAGTGCGTTGAAATAATGGCATTTTCAATTCCACGAACATTGTCCACCAAATACTTGATTTTTTCACCAAACTCATGAGGCATGGTATAACCTGTGGTGTCTGGAATATTAACAACCGTAGCCCCTGCTTTAATAACCGCTTCAATTACCCGCGCCAGGTATTCATTGTCTGAACGTCCGGCATCCTCCGCATAAAACTCAACATCTTCCACATACTTTTTAGCGTATTTCACAGCAGCAACAGCACGTTCAAGAATCTCTTCAGGAGTTGAGTTGAGTTTGTTGTAGATATGGTAAGGCGATGTTCCGATACCGGTATGAATCCGGCCTTTCTTGGCATATTTTAGAGCCTCGGCAGCAACATCGATGTCTTTTTCTACTGCGCGGGTTAGGGCACAAATCGTTGGCCAAGTCACCGCTTTTGAAATTTCCACTACTGAATCAAAGTCTCCAGGACTTGAAATTGGAAAACCAGCTTCGATAACATCGACGCCTAATTCTTCCAATGCTCTGGCCACTTCAATCTTCTCAACCGTGTTTAACTGACACCCAGGAACCTGTTCCCCGTCTCTTAAAGTGGTGTCAAAAATGTACAATCTGTCGCTCATGATGAAATGTTTTAATTTCTATCTGGTTTTTAAATTTATTATCAAAAAAAAAGCCACTCTCTGTTGAGAATGGCTTGATGTCAATTTCCTTATAATCAGTTACCCCATACCATTCTCATTTCCGCATCCAAACAAGAATACCGAGTAGAATACTGAGAATAGAAATAGAGTGAATTCGTGTCATTTTTTCAATGATTTCCTGCAAATATCACAATTTAATTTTAAAATGAAAATATAATCGCCAATTATTTTACGATTCTTAATAAAAAGATTCAATCGTCCGATTTATGTCAAGAATCAAGGAAAAATCGATCACTAGCAATCGATTCCTCAGAAAAGCTTTTAGAAACTCCCTCATGCCACTTTTTATTCAAAGCTTGTGCAATGAAATTGCACCTTGCGCGTATTACATACAAAACAACCAATCCTAACAATGTTCCTATTTTGGGAATCAACTCATGAATTTGAAATGATACTCAATATCGCAGGAAGCGCTATGGGCAGACAACAAGGTTATTGCAAAAATTCTATCAAAAAAATAGTCATTCCTTGTAACATTTCTTACTAGCTTGCATCAAAGGGGCAAAACAAAAACAAACGATTATGGAAGATTTGATGTTAGCAGTGGTCTGGCTGGGCTTTTTTGCCTGTGTCTTTTTTGGATGGTACTACTTCCTTCAAGCCAGAACGAAAGAACGAATGGCCCTAATTGAACGGGATAAAGATGTTTCTGAAATTTATGCCAAGCGTGAATTCAGAATTCGCTTCCCCTGGTTAAAACTAGGTATGCTTATCACCGGCTGTGGTTTGGGCTTTACCTTAACTGTTGCCCTGATGCTTAACCCCATCTGGGAAAAATTTATTATGCGCACTGATGGTTTGGTTCCAGTCGCACTAATCCTGCTTTTTGGAGGTATTTCAATGGTTATTGCCCACTTCATCGACAAGCCTAAAAACTAAGCAAGGTCGAATGGATAACCTCTACGTTAAAAAGGTATTAAACGGAGACACGGAAGGGTTCAGGTACTTTATCCAAAACTATAAAGATCTGGCCTTTTCCGTGGCAATCTCTATTGTAAAAGATGAGTTTTGGGCTGAAGAGGTTGTCCAGGAAGCGTTCATAAAGGCCTTTCGAAAGCTGAATACATTTAAAGGCCATTCGAGTTTTAAAACCTGGTTTTGTCGTATTGTTATCAACGAAGCCTTTCAACGAATACGAGAAGAAAAAAAGCATCATACGTACACGACTGATTTCCAGGAATGCTCAGTTGAAGCCGTCGAGGATACGCTGAAAGGCCTAAGTTCAGAAGAACAAATATTCTTGGTACAAGAAGCATTAACTCGTATCTCCTCAAAAGAAAGTTTAGTGCTTCGCTTATTCTATCTGGAAGAACAGGACACAAAAACGATCTCAAACGAAACTGGATGGTCTGAAGCTAATGTTCGTGTGATTCTTCATCGCGGAAGAAAAAATATGCTAGCAATTGTTGAACAATTGATGTTAACAGAATTCCAAACAACCTAAAATGGAACAATTAGAGAAAGAAGATAAACTATTAAAAAGCCTGATGAAACACTCTCGGGTAGAGCTTCCTTTTCAGGACTTTGAAATCCGTTTGATGGACAAAATTCACCAAGAAAAAAAGCATCATCAAGCTGTAAAGAATAATGTCCGCTACGCCTGGTTGTTCTTTTTCCTGGGATTATTCCTAGGACTATTCATCACTAACTTAACCGCTCAATTTGATCAGCACTTCTATGGTATTCCATTAAAAAAGCTGGGCATCGGTCTCCAATTCGGAATTGTTTTAATCTTCCTCTTTCAGTTTGAACGACTATTAGGAATTACCTTTCGTAAGAAAACTAAAAATTGACAGTCACCGGAGGTAATTCTTCCTGCTTTTCAAAATTGATGGTAGCAACAGCCTTTTCATCGTCTTCCCAGTTCATTGGAGGGCAAGTCAGTTTCAGGCTTTTTCCTCTTAAACGCGCATGACGAATTTTATCCAGACCTTCGGAATTGGGAAATAAGGAGCCCTCAACATGGTGCACAATGTAATCTTTCTCCCGGTTGTATTCATACTTCCCAAAGTAAGAAACACCTTTCAAGTCACTAGCATCCTGCTTTGAGGGCATATACTGAATGGAGAAATGTCCAGAAGGCGTGTAGTTGATATAGCCAATTACTTTTTCGCCAAAAGGGAGAACAACTTCTCCGTTCTCTTTCTGAACCTCAAACGAAAGAACCTTCCATGTACCTTCAACAATACTACTCATAACTTTTAATTTTTAAATGATAGTAGTACGTTCAATAAATGGATTTGTTCAATATAAAAACATGTTAAAAAGCCCCCTACAATACTTACTGTAGGGAAAAGAGCAATAAAGCAAATGACATCTTTTTGATTCATTGCTCATTACAAAAAAAGCATTCTAAAAGAAAGAATATTTAAATGAAAAGGTTATTTGCCAACGAAAATCAGCAAAGCTCACTTTTTGCTCAGCAATAAGCTAGCCTAAAGCAACATCAAGGGTCATCATGACTGCAAAGCCCAGCATGGTTCCAATGGTTGCAATATCCGTGTTTTTCTCCAACTGCGATTCAGGAATCAATTCCTCAACAACCACGTAAATCATTGCTCCGGCAGCAAAAGCCAAAGCATATGGCAAAATTGGGCGCATCATGATAACCGCAGCAGCACCAATCACACCAGCAATTGGCTCTACAATTCCTGAAGCCTGACCGTACATGAAACTTTTTCGGCGCGAAAACCCCTCCCTTCGAAGTGGAACCGAAACTGCAGCTCCTTCCGGAAAATTCTGAATACCAATACCAATAGCCAAAGCAATCGCTCCAGCCAATGAAGCCGCAGGAATATCAGCAGCTACAGCACCAAAAGCAACACCAACTGCCAAACCTTCCGGAATATTGTGTAGGGTAATGGCCAATACTAACAGTACACTTCTTCGCCAGGTGGTAGGTACTCCTTCCGCTTCTTCGCGAGGAAAACCAAGGTGAAGGTGGGGAATCAACTGGTCAGCAACCCAAAGAAAAGCGCCACCAGCCAAAAAGCCAACAACCGCCGGGATCCAAGGTGTACTGGACGTCTCCTCAGCCATTTCTATAGCCGGATTCAACAGCGACCAAAAGCTGGCAGCAATCATCACGCCTGCAGCAAAGCCCAACATTCCATCGAGAACCTTACGGTTAATCTTTTTAAAGAAAAATACCATTGCCGCTCCCAAAGCAGTTACGCCCCAGGTAAATAAAGTTGCCAACAAGGCTTGCATAACAGGAGTTTGCTCAGTAAACCAAGTGTACATTTCGGGTAGATTTTAGATTGTTATAACATTTATTTAAACAGCAAATATCTTCAACTATTCACAAATATCCAACTGGAAGCCCGCGTATTGCTGCATGAAACAAGCTGAAATTACAATAAAAAAACATTCCAATGGTGATCTACATTTTAATGGATCAATAAATTTATAAGAAATTAACCACAGCTCCTGCTATAATCGATCGTCAGATCTCGGATTTTAAGACCGTCTAACATTTCCATTCATTTGATTTTGAGAGAATCACAAAAAACACACGGTAATGATCAGCAAAATAAGCTATCAACTATATCTTTATGAAGATTTTTTGCTGATACATCCAGCAGCAGATGTACCACAATAAGAAGGTTGTAATGGACGCTGAAGCCAGGTTTACACTCAAACTCCCGGCCCAAGTTAAAGAGGTATTAGTCAATGGAAAAACAATTTTATTAATCAATTGGGCACCACCAACATGAGCAAACAGGTAAATAAACAGGGGATTCATACCGACGACGGCAAAGAATAACACCCCTTTTTGCCATTTCAGAATATCTATTAGCCAATAGCACACGGCAAGACCAATTAATGCCCAGCCACCACTTGCCAAAACGAAGGTACTTGTAGCAATTCGTTTAATAATTGGAGTAACCGGACTTAAACCATAACCTAAAATAAGCCCAACTGCTCCTGCGATAAATAAAGCTTTCAACTTATCATTCGAAGGCTTATTGCTCATCAATAATCGGCCGGCAAGCACTCCCCATATGGTATGTGCCGTTGTTGGAATTGCATTGAATGAGACCCAATGTCCGCCAAGGTCTACCCCTCCATACAAGGAATCAAACCAAGTCCCAAAATTGTGATTTGGCACAAAAGGCTGGTCAAAACCTTCAAGCCAAAAACCACGGTACAACAGTTCTGGAAAAAGCAGCAGCCCGGCAGTCACCAATAATTGAGTAGTAGTCGATTTTCGCATAACCAAAAATGAAATGAGAATTGTGACTGCGAGCTGTGCTAAAACATTTTGAAAGAAAAATGCAATTTGCCCGGCATTGATGCAATAAAGCCACCAGCCCAGGACAAGTAGTAGTAAAGATCGTTTCAGAATGTGTCTGAAAATATGTTGATGCGACTCCCCTTTTCCAATTCGCTTTGCGTAGGAAAGAGGCATCGCAGTTCCAACAATAAACATGAAAAATGGCTGGATCAAGTCCCAAAAATGAAGCCCTTCCCAAGACTTATGGTGCAGCTGCTCACCAATCGCATGAATAAAAGTTCCTTCAAACTCGGGAGCCATTAAATAACCAAATAAATGAGTGAACTCCGCGATGAGCAGAAACATGGTAACTCCCCGAAAAAAATCGAGCGAGAGCAAACGTGTCTTTATAAACTCATTCTTTTCCATTCGTAAAGGTCTCGTTTCAGAATTGATTTACAGAATCTGCAAATCAATTCTGAATCAAATATATAAAAAATGCGTGTTCGTACACATAATTGCATCTCATATTTTTCTATTTTTTTGGAAAAGCTCAGTTGGCCCTGTTTTAAATGCAAATAAATAATTCATCTCCTCAGAATAAATTTCCCACAAGCAACGGATCCATACTTTCATAAAAAAGGCCCCATCAGTTGATGGAGCCTCCTATTTATTCTTTATTCTTTATTCTTTGCTTAGTAAATTGCTTTCATTGCAGCCATTGCCGAACGTAACTCTTCGCCAATGATTTCCACATCGTGGTAACGAATTTGCGCATTCACTTCAATCAGTCGTTTGTTATCAACGCTATTGTCATAACCTTCGCCATAAGTTTCACCAATCACATCAGCATCAATCTTCTTCATGAAGTCAGCCAAAAGTGGTTTACAAGCGTGGTCAAACAAATAGCATCCATATTCTGCAGTATCCGAAATCACCCGATTCATTTCAAATAATTTCTTACGTGCAATGGTATTGGCAATCAATGGCGTTTCGTGCAATGATTCGTAGTACGCTGACTCTTCTTTGATACCAGCCTCAGTCATGGTTTCGAAAGCCAGCTCAACACCCGACTTAACGAAAGCAACCAACAACACACCATTGTCGAAATACTCTTGCTCGCTAATTTCCTCTTCTGTAACCGGAGTTTTCTCAAAAGCAGTTTCACCGGTCGCTGCACGCCAGGTCAACAAGTTTTTATCGTCGTTAGCCCAATCTTCCATCATTGTTTTGGAAAAATGACCTGACATGATATCATCCATGTGTTTTTGAAACAACGGACGCATAATTTCCTTCAATTCTTCAGCTAACTCAAACGCCTTAATTTTAGCAGGGTTTGACAAGCGATCCATCATGTTCGTGATTCCACCGTGCTTTAAAGCTTCGGTAATCACTTCCCAACCGTACTGAATTAACTTGGCAGCATAGCCTGGCTCAATACCTTTTTCAATCATTTTGTCGAATGAAAGAATAGAACCTGTTTGCAACAAACCACAAAGAATGGTTTGCTCGCCCATCAAGTCCGATTTTACTTCGGCAACAAAAGAAGAGCGCAAAACGCCTGCTTTATGTCCTCCGGTTGCTGCTGCATAAGCTTTAGCAATTTCAAAACCATCACCATTAGGGTCGTTCTCTGGGTGAACAGCGATCAGCGTTGGAACACCAAATCCACGTTTATATTCTTCACGGACTTCAGATCCCGGAGATTTTGGAGCCACCATAATCACAGTTAGATCTTCGCGAACCTGCATACCTTCTTCAACAATGTTGAATCCGTGTGAATACGATAAGGTAGCTCCCTGCTTCATCAAAGGCATTACGGCATTGATTACATTGGTGTGTTGCTTGTCCGGAGTCAAGTTAATCACCAAGTCAGCAGTTGGAAGCATTTCTTCGTAAGTTCCTACTTTGAAATTATTCTCAACCGCATTTTTGTACGATTGACGTTGCTCTTTGATTGCTGATTCACGCAAGGTATAAGATACATCCAAGCCCGAGTCACGCATATTTAGTCCTTGGTTTAATCCTTGCGCTCCACAGCCAACGATTACCACTTTTTTTCCTTCCAGTTTTTTCACACCATCTGCAAATTCAGACTGATCCATAAATTCGCAGGTTCCCAGTTGTTCCAATTGCAAACGCAATGGAAGCGTGTTGAAATAATTTGCCATTTTAAAAGTCGTTTTATTTGTTTCTAATTTGTTGATTCAATTCGTCCAATACAAAGCAATAGAATAATCGACAGAATGTTGAGTAAAAAAGTTGTTTTTTATGGTAATTTTCATGGATTTCAAACAATACTATCAAAAACATTCAAATTTAAAACCTCAAAAACAACCACTTATAAAAACATTCAAATTGGTACTTTTTCAATAAATTAAACGAAATGTCTTCGATTTCCAATCTCGAAATCGCCTCGAACTAACTCCTCATTTGTTGCCGATACTGCAAAGGAGATAATCCTGCTTCGCGTTTAAAGAACTTGGTGAAATAAGACTGATCATCAAAGTTCAGCTGCTGAGCAATTTCGGCCACACTCAACTCACTATGAACCAGCAGACGCTTTATTTCCAGTACTTGCTTGGCTTTTACAATTTGGCTTGCTGTTTTCCCTGCATGAAGCTTAACCATCTGGCTAAGGTGATTTGGCGTAACTGCAAGCTTGGCTGCATACTCCTTCAACGAAAGGTTTCGATAATTGTTCTCTTCAACCAAGTGATAAAACTGTTTTACCAATAAATGTCCCTTCCCTTTCATCTCCAGGTTCTCGCCCAACACATAACGCGATGTGCAAGTGGTTAAAATAAGGTCCAACAGCGACCTTAGTGTATCAAGCAGATTCGAATTGTTATGTTCCAATTCTGAAATTCCGCGTTGAAACAATCGTTCCAAGAAACAGACATCATCTTGTCGTTCCAACTTTAACGGAGGATTTTCCTGGTGTAAATTGTAAAAGAAAGGAAATTCGATCAAACTGTTTTGATTACTACGATTGGCCAAGTAAAAGTCGGCTGTAAAAATAAAGATGTACCCTTCAATATCATGCGAAAACTCGATTTTATGCGCCTGCCCCGGTGACATAAAAAACACGCATGGCGGTTCAATCCGGTACTTATTACTATCAATCACATGGTAGCCGGTTCCCTTCATCAAGTACAAAACCTCAAAAAAATCGTGCCGATGAGGATACTTTACACTGAAATGTCGCTTCGCATCAAACACCTCAATCTGAAACTGCTGACTCTTGCGCTCAGGAGAACTAAAATTGTGTAAACTATATACCGGTAACTGTTCCGCAGGTTCTTTCATAAACAATTATGCTTCCTTACGAAAATAAAAAGAAATTGGCTAAAACAGCGCTTTTGAAAAAGCACAACCAGGCTAACTTTTCAAGTTGTCTGTTTCTGTCGGAAAATAAGCAAACCTGTCAGATATATTCTTTATTTTTACCAAAACAAAGTCACTCAAGGAAGAAGCATATGGTCTCAAGAAAGGAAAAACACATCGTTATTTTAGCAACACAAAAAACGTCGATACTGGATATTGCCGGACCAATGGATGTATTTGCAAAGGCAGCTGATCAACTCAAAAGCAGAAATGCAACAGAAATCTACAAAATTCACGTCGTAGCTGCCGACGGAAATTTAAAAATTGAAACCGCAACTGGCTTGCCCATACTTGCCGAGTGCACTTTGGAAGATTTTAAGCACCCCATTGACACCTTCCTAGTAGCTGGATATCCTCGCATACCTGAAGTTGTTGAGAATAAGCGCCCCATAAGTTGGCTACACGAAAATCATCAAAAAATACGCCGGATAGGCTCGGTTTGCGCTGGTGCTTTTTTATTAGCCGAAAGTGGCCTTTTAAATGGACGAAATGCAACCACCCACTGGAATTTGTGCGAAAAATTAGCTCTGCAGTACCCGGAAATAAAGGTCGATCCAGATCCAATTTTCGTAAAAGATGACAATATTTATACATCGGCTGGTATTTCTGCCGG
Source organism: Sunxiuqinia elliptica (assembly GCF_900113005.1). Classification (GTDB taxonomy): domain Bacteria; phylum Bacteroidota; class Bacteroidia; order Bacteroidales; family Prolixibacteraceae; genus Sunxiuqinia; species Sunxiuqinia elliptica. The sequence continues at coordinate 623,157 of NZ_FONW01000002.1, read as the reverse complement.
AATGGATTTAGCCTTGGCAATGGTTGAAGAAGATTTTGGTCGTGACACAGCTTTAAATGTAGCACGTACACTGGTCCTTTACCTAAAACGTCCGGGAAACCAATCACAATTCAGCATAGCTCTGCTACATCAGAAGGTGGATTATCAGCCCATACAAGATTTACTCGACTGGCTTCCTGAGCATCTGAATGATAAACTAACAGTAGAAAAGTTGGCCAATCAAGTTTCGATGAGTCCTCGAAACTTCGCCCGTGTTTTTATACGCGAAACGGGAATCACTCCAGCTAAATACCTGGAAAAGCTTCGCGTGGAAACGGCTCGACGACGCTTGGAAGAGTCGAACTTATCGCTTGACGAAATCTCATTAGAATGTGGATTGGGCAGCGCCGACACCTTACGTCGATTGTTTCTGCGCCACCTCAAAACGACTCCAAGCACTTACCGGCATACTTTTCAGACAAGCATGCGTTAATCCGACACGATCCAACAAAAGCAAAAGCCAGCTAAACCTTTAGTTCAGCTGGCCATTTAGCTTTTCCTTTTTATTCTTTACAAATTTCCGAAGTAGGCTGACGTGCGAACCATCTGCGACACAAATGACATTTCGTTATCATACCAGGAAACTGTTTTCACTAATTGTTGTGTTCCTGCAGTAACCACTTTGGTTTGTGAAGCATCGAACAAGGAACCATAAGCTAAGCCGATTACATCGCCTGAAACGATTTCATCCTCGGTATAACCAAACGATTCATCTGCCGCTGCTTTCATCACCATGTTAATAACATCTGGTGTTACCGATTTTTCCAAAACAGTATAAAGTTCAACAACCGAGCCGGATGCAACCGGAACGCGTTGAGAGGAACCATCCAGCTTCCCTTTCAATTCAGGAATAACTAAGCCAATGGCTTTAGCCGCTCCAGTTGTATAAGGGATAATGTTATTGGCCGCTCCTCTTGATTTTCGATAGTTTATCTTTGGATCAGGCGTATCCATTAGTGGTTGCGAGTTGGTATACGCATGGATTGTACTCATCTGCCCGGTAACAATTCCAAAGTTCGTATTCAAAACATCGGCCATTGGAGCGAGGCAGTTGGTGGTACACGATGCACAGCTGATAATTTCATCTGATGCACTCAAGATATCATGATTAACATTGAATACAATTGTTTTTAGGTCGGCTCCGGCAGGCGCTGAAATAATAACTTTTTTGGCTCCTGCTTTCAGGTGGGCCGAAGCTTTTTCGCCAGATGCAAATATTCCGGTACACTCAAGCACAAGATCAACATCATGTTTCTTCCAAGGCAAATTCTCAGGCACACGTTCAGCGTAAACACTTACTTTTTGACCATCAACAATCAAGGCTTTGTCTGTAGCCTCAACCTTTTGAGGCCATGTTCCTTGAATGGAATCATACTTTAGCAAATAGGCCAACATGGCTGGATCACTCAAGTCATTGATTGCCACCACTTCTAAATTTTCGTTCTCTTGAATTTTACGAAAGGCCAGACGTCCAATCCGGCCGAATCCATTAATTGCTACTTTAATCATACCTTTTCGTTTTTACCAATTTTTAAACTGAATCTTAAAAAACCTGCTTTAAGCTGGTGAAGTCACTCACTCTGTTTCCACTTCCTAAATCAAATTTTTCATTCTCTTTAAGAGCTGCAAGTTACAGCAAGCAGCATTTGTCTGCAATGACACATTTCCGACAAATACTGCCAATTTAATTTTGCGAAAAGGCATAAAAAAGCCCAGAGCATACCAAAATACGCTCCGGGCTTAAAATTATTATAAGCTATTCTAGTCTATCTGACTCAGCAAATTGTCTCGTTCTTTCAAGAACTCTGAAAGCCGCTCAATAGGATCACGCGTAATGGCAACCCGGCCTGAACGAATAAACTGAAGGACGCCAAATTGATTCAACTCGTCAAACAACTCCTGCGTTTCTTCTTTGTGACCTGTTTTTTCAATCACTGTGTATTCACGGGTAATCTCCAAAATACGAGCCCCCGCTTTACGAACCATTCGCTCTACCTGGTCACTATCGTACAAGGTGTCTGTTTGTACTTTGTAAAGAGCAATTTCCTGAAACACCATTTCATCGTTGGTGTGATAGAAAGCTTTCAATACGTCAACCACTTTTTCAAGCTGTCCAACAACTTTCCTGACCCGATCGGCTGTTTCATTGACAACAATGGTGAATTTCGACACCCCTTTTATTGCTGACGCAGAAACGGTCAGGCTTTCGATATTGATTTTCCGGCGCGTAAAGTTGATGGTAATCCGGTTTAATAAACCTATATGGTTTTCTGAATATATCGTGATTATAAATTCCTGTTTCATATCTTCATTTTTTAGTTTGGTTGCTATCCAATCTCTATTTTACTTCCAAAATAATATCGGAAACGGAAGCCCCAGTTGGAACCATTGGGAAAACATTATCTTCTTTCTCAACCACTACTTCTAATAAATAGGGTCCATCGTGGTCAATCATTTTCTGAATCCCATCAGACAGCTCTTCACGTTTAGTGACTTTATGACCTGCCATGCCGAAACCTTTACCAATAGTAATAAAATCAGGGTTTTGAAGTTCTGTAAACGAATAACGCTTTTCAAAGAACAACTGTTGCCACTGGCGAACCATTCCCAAGAAGTTGTTATTCAGTAGAATAATTTTCACCGGAAGTTTGTTTTGGACTATTGTTCCCAGCTCTTGTAAGGTCATTTGAAAACCTCCATCACCTACAAAACAACATACCGTGCGATCTTTGGCGCCCAGTTGAGCCCCTAACGCAGCGGGAATGGCATAGCCCATCGTTCCTAAACCGCCGGAAGTAACGTTGCTTTTTGATTGGGTAAACTTAAAGTATCGGGAAGCAATCATTTGCTGCTGCCCTACATCAGTTACCAAAATTGCGTTATGCTGCGTTTTCTCCGAAGCAATACGAACAGCTTCTCCCATTGTTAAACCCTCTTTCTCCGGATGTACATCTTTGTTAATTACCTTTTCGCGCTCGACTTTGTCACACTCCCGGAATTCAGCCACCCAATCATCATGCTTGTTATCTTTCACATTGTTGATCAGCATCGCCAATGACTTCTTCGCATTACCCAGCACGGCAACATCCGTTTTGATGATTTTATCAATCTCCGCTGGGTCAACTTCCAGATGAACGACTTTCGCCTTCTTGGCATAGGAACTCACCTTACCCGTTACCCGGTCATCGAAACGCATTCCTACAGCAATAATCAAATCAGCTTCATTGGTTTTAACGTTTGGTCCATAGTTACCATGCATTCCAAGCATTCCAACATTCAAGGGATGATCTGTTGGCAAGGCAGATAAGCCTAACAAAGTCCATGCAGCGGGAATGCCCGTTTTTTCGATGAATGCCTTCAACTCATCCTCTGCTTGTGCGATAATAATCCCTTGTCCAAATAATAAAAGAGGCTTTTTCGCTTGATCAATTAATTCGGCTGCTTCTTTTATCTTAAAAGGATCAACGGGCTGTTCTGGGATATAAGACCTTATCTTTGTACACTTCTTATACTCGAACTCCAACTCCTGAAACTGTGCATCTTTAGAAATATCCAACAAAACAGGTCCAGGGCGGCCAGATTGGGCAATGTAGAAAGCCTTGGCAATTGCTTCCGGAATTTCTTCTGCGTTTGTTACCTGGTAATTCCACTTGGTAATTGGCATCGAGATACCAACAACATCTGACTCTTGAAAAGCATCTGTCCCCAGCAAAGGAGAAGCAACTTGCCCGGTGATACACACGAGTGGAATGGAATCAATCATTGCATCCGCAATCCCTGTGATCAGGTTAGTCGCTCCAGGCCCTGAAGTTGCAAAGCAGACCCCTGCTTTTCCAGTTACTTTAGCATATCCCTCAGCCGCATGGACTGCGCCTTGCTCATGCCGGGTCAAGATGTGAGTTACTTTTTTGTCATAATCATACAGGGCGTCGTAAACAGGCATAATTGCCCCGCCCGGATACCCAAAGATCGTATCAACGCCTTCTTCTAAAAGTGAAAGAATAACGGCTTCAGAACCAGTAATTCTCTTTGTTGCCATATGAATCTGTTTTATTAGTTTTCGTTAATCAATTAATCGAATTGCGCCTTGATCAGCTGATGAGACCAAGCTGGCATAAGCTTTTAATGCCCGACTTACTTGACGGTTACGGCTCACAGGCGTATAAGCCGCCTTCCCCCGAGCCTCCTGCTTGGCTCGTCTTTTCTCAAGCTCTTCGTCTGTTACAATCAGGTTAATACTCCGCTCTGGAATGCTTATTTCAATCCGGTCTCCATCTTCAATCAATGCGATTTCACCACCTCCGGCTGCTTCTGGCGAAACATGCCCTATTGACAAGCCCGAGGTTCCTCCTGAGAACCGTCCGTCAGTTATCAATGCACAAGCTTTATCCAACTTCATCGACTTGATGTAAGAGGTTGGATACAACATTTCCTGCATACCAGGACCACCCTTCGGTCCTTCATAGCGGATAATTACCACATCGCCAGCCTGAACCGCATCGCCCAAGATTCCGTTAACAGCATCTTCCTGAGATTCAAATACACGAGCCGTTCCGTTGAATGTATATACCGAAGGATCAACTCCGGCAGTTTTGATGATACATCCTTTACGAGCAATATTGCCAAACAAGACAGCCAAACCACCATCCTTGCTATAGGCATGTTCAAACGAACGGATACAGCCATTTTCCCGGTCGAGGTCCAGCTCTTTGTAATAGCTTTCCTGCGAACCCATCACCGTTGTCCGAACTCCACCCGGTGCTGATTTATATTTTTTGATCGCTTCTTCCAAAGCATCCGTTTTTGTTACGTCAAATTTTTGAATGGCTTCTGCCAGGCTATTTCCATCAACACGAGAAACTGTTGTATCCAATAGGTTTGCCCGATCCATTTCTGCCAAAATTCCAAGAATACCACCTGCTCTGTTCACATCTTCAATGTGAAAGTGAGAGTTAGGAGCCACCTTGCACAGGTTTGGTGTTTTACGAGACAACTGGTCGATATCAGCCATTGTGAAATCGACCCCTGCTTCGCGGGCAATAGCCAAAATATGCAGCACCGTATTGGTCGAACCTCCCATAGCAATATCCAACTTCATGGCATTCTCAAAAACCGCACGAGTTGCAATGCCACGAGGAGTAACACGCTCGTTCCCATTCTGATAATGATCGTAAGTGATATCCACAATACGTTCAGCCGCTTCTTCAAACAACTTTTTCCGATTGGCATGAGTTGCCACAATCGTTCCATTTCCAGGCAAAGCCAATCCCAAGGCTTCAGCCAAACAGTTCATCGAGTTTGCCGTAAACATGCCGGAACAAGAACCGCAAGTAGGACAAGCTTCCTGCTCTACCTGCAAAATTGTTTCATCTGAAACACTGTCATCAGCAGCCATCACCATAGCATCCACCAAGTCATATGATTTCTCATCAATTTTCCCAGCTTCCATCGGGCCACCAGACACAAAAATGGCTGGAATATTTAACCGCATAGCAGCCATCATCATTCCCGGTGTAATTTTATCACAATTTGAAATGCATACCATCGCATCCACCTTGTGTCCATTGCACATGTACTCAACACTATCTGCAATAACGTCGCGTGAAGGGAGTGAATACAACATGCCATCATGCCCCATCGCAATCCCATCATCAATCGCTATGGTATTGAACTCAGCGGCAAAACAGCCTCTCTTTTCGATCAAGGCTTTTAATTCCTGCCCGATATGATGCAAATGAACATGCCCCGGAACAAACTGCGTGAACGAGTTTACAATGGCAATCATGGGTTTGCCAAATTGCTCTTCTTTAACCCCATTCGCCCGCCATAAGCTTCGGGCTCCTGCCATTTTCCGGCCCTCGGTAGTTGTTGCTGATCTTAGTTTCTTCTGCATTTCTATCTCAATTTTTTCGTTCTTGCTTAAAAAAAAACCTTTCTCTGTAGAGAAAGGCTTTCGAATATCATTTGTTCAACAATCCCTGGCCTTTCTCAGTGAAATCTAAGAATGACGACTAGAATGACCAAGTGAATTGAAGAAAAACGTTCCATAAAATGCTATTGTTATAAATGAAAAAAGCCATTCCCCCTAATGAGAATGGCTATCGGTTATACCAACGTACGACATCCTCACTTCGCTTGCGAAATGACCACGAGAAGAATAATGACGTTAAGTATGATAGCCTGAATTTTCATTCGTTTTCAATTATTAATGAAGCAAATGTAGGAATTAATTCGAAAACACAAAACTAAATTGAAAGCAAAACCGGAATTATTTCTAAAAATTAGCAGTTTTAGCAGTCTTTATTCATTAAAATAGAAGCAGAAAAGAGCTTGAACGACTTGTTATAGGACAGTCATTCAGTCAATTTTCAACAAGAAGATGTTTTTTTTCACTCGTTGTAAACTATTTCAAATATTTAATCGTTGGAAAAAAGTGATTCATTATTTTCGCAAAAAAATTCAATTATGGCAAGACTATTAGGACCACGCACCAATGATACCATCGTTAATATTTGGTTACTCCTTTTCAGAGTTTCTGCAGGAGCCTTTATGCTAACGCATGGAATTCCAAAGTTTTTAAAACTCGTTGAAGGAAGCACTCAATTTGCCGACCCTCTGGGAATTGGACAAACCCTTTCGCTCATATTAGCTGTTTTTGCAGAATTTTTGTGTTCTGTATTGCTAATCCTCGGAATCGGTACTCGGTTAGCCTCCCTTCCGCTGATTGCGACCATGGCCGTTGCTGCCTTCTACGTCCATGGAGCAGATCCTTTTCAACGTAAAGAAATGGCTTTATTATACCTGATTGTATACATTACAATTTTGGTATTTGGCGGAGGGAAGTTTGAATTGGGCCGTTTTTTCAGAAGAGGTTAAGCATATCTAGTAGCTGGTCAATGCGCCTTGTAATGGTGTGATGTTGTAAGTCCTGGACTCTGATTCCTTTTCAAAAACTTTTATACTCGGGAGTTCCGACTTAACAGCATCGGCCACCTCTTTATAATACTCATTGTCTTCATGCTGAATTTGCATGATAACATAGTGTTTTGCTTGAATATACTTTTTCATGATGGCTACCCCTTGCCCCTGTGGTTGGTACAAAAAGCCACGTCCCAAGAAAGCAAAATCCAGTTCATCCCGATCTAACCGAAGTTGCTCATATTCTGCTAAAGCATTGGAATTACTATCTCCGCAGTGGAAGACGGTTACGCCATCAATTGTAAACCGGAAAGCCACGTGTTCGGCAAACTTATAAAGGTCAGTTTTTCGTCCCGTTAACGGATCTTCAATATAGTAGGGGCCATGACTAATCCGATAAGTTCGAACTTCAATACCATTAATCACTGTATCGATATGCATCATCCGCTCGGGGGTAATGGAAACAAGTTGCTTTTTGAACCGCTGATATTGGCTATTATTTCCCAATTGGTCAATCGTTTTCGAACAACTCAAAAATTTACTTTCCGGATGATTCACTAATACCGAAGCCACAATTTTCTCATCAAAATTATCGATGTGTTCGTGCGTTGATGCAACCAAATTAATTTCTGCAAATTCTCCTTCTCCATCAATAATCCTTTGTGTCAGTTCAGTCGATGGACAGTCGTAAAATTCATTCTCCACATCTTTAAAAAGTGCATCAACCAAGACCTTTTTATTATTCACCTGAATTAGGAAACCAGCATTGGCAATATAAGTCACCTTTACATCGGTAGGTAGATTCTGTCCTTCTTCTGCAGCCCCCCTGTTCTGCATTCCAATCAATCCAATAATAAGTGCTAAAAAGAACAATCTCATGCAGCGAATAATTTATCCAACAAATCCGGCATATTTCATTCAGTATCAAATATAAGACAATTTAATAACAGGTTTGTTTTCATCAGCAACAAAAAAGGAAGGTGAATTAGCCAACTCCTTTTTTCAACGAGCATACAGCTAAAAACGGAAGTAGATAAATGGCAATAAAGAAGACTGAGCAGCTAAAGCAACAAGTAATAAAATACCGACAACAATCGGAATTTGCCCCCAAGCCGGAAGGCCAACAAACTTACCCCGTAATTTTTCCTTTTGCCTTGAAGGAAACCAAATCAACAGGATTCCCACAAGAAACACGCCCCACCCCCAGCCATATACTGACAAACCTTCCAATGCTTTTTCAGGCCAAAAATGATGAGTCATCTGATAAAACAATTGCTGAACAATACTGTAATCACGAGCTCGAAAAAAGATCCAAGCCAAACTGACCAACTGAAAAGTCACAAAAACAGCAAGCCCTTTACGCAAAGTCTTCCATCTTCGAATTGGCTTCAAATAGATCCGCGCCATTTTTTCGATAACCAGCCCTAACCCATGAATAGCTCCCCACAACAAAAAACGAATATTAGCCCCGTGCCATAAGCCTCCCAACAACATTGTAATAAGCACATTGATATGCATGCGAACTGCTCCTTTTCGATTTCCGCCCAACGGAATGTATAAGTAGTCGCGCAACCACAACGACAAGGAAATATGCCAACGATGCCAAAAGTCGGTTAAGCTGGAGGCCTGATAGGGAGAATTAAAATTGACCGGTATTTTAAAGCCCAATATCAATGCCAAGCCAATGGCAATATCCGTATAACCGGAAAAGTCACAATAAATCTGAATTGAATAGGCATAAACCGAAAGCAAGTTTTCAACACCAGAGTAGGCCAAGGGAGCCTCAAACACACGATCGACCAAATTAATGGCCAAAAAATCGGCAATAACAACTTTCTTAAATAGCCCCTTAACAATCAGAAAAACGGCATGACTAAACTCTTTCTGCTTTAACCGAAACCGTTGGTACAGCTGAGGAATAAAAGATGACGCCCGCACAATAGGACCTGCGACCAACTGCGGGAAAAAGCTTAGGTAGAAACTAAAATCCAGCGGATTTTTAACCACGTTCGTTTCATTTCGATAGAGATCGACTAGATAACTAATGGCCTGAAATGTGTAAAAAGAAATTCCTATCGGGAGTAAAATTGACTGCACATCAACCATGTCGGCTACAATCTGGTTAAGCACCCAGCCCACCCAGTTAAAAACCTCCCAATCAGTTTGAAACAACAAATTTGCTTGCTCTACAAAAAAATACGTGTATTTAAAGTACCCTAAGATTAACAGGTTAAAACCAACAGCAAAACTCAACCAAGCCTGTTTCCATTTATACTTTGCAAGAGCGAGTCCAAAAGCATAGTTTACCGCACAGGAAAACACCAAAAGGGCTAGAAAAGTACCACTCATTTGATAATAGATGAACCAACTGGCCAGCAACAAATAACTGTTTCGAACAACATTCTTTCGAAATACCAGACTATACCCACCCAAAAGCACCGTAAATACCCCCCAAAAAGCAAGGCTAGTATAAAAAAGTGGCTCATCTGGATGATAAATCCAAATCTGCTCAACGATATGCTGCCAACGACTCATCATGACTTATTGTATCTTTCTCCCGACTTAGTTCATTAAGTATAAGTTGTGCCAATTCGTTACCGATCAATCGAGCCCCTTCTCGCGAAAAATGCACGTAATCCTTTCGTCCTAAAGCAGGTTGGGCTTGCACCCATTTCACCATTGCACCAGTGCCTCCCATAACTGCCTGCAAATCCCAAAAAGCTGTATGATTTTCCAAAGCAAGCTCCTGCTGTACTTTTTTTATCTTAGGAATCGTTCCATAAGACTGAAAATGATCTGCTTGCCGTTGAGCCATATCCGAAACACCAACAAGCAAGATGGGCACCTCTGGTCTGATCGCCTTTAAAAACGAAAGCTGTTGCTGAAAATGTGTTTTAAAGTGTCGATAATCCTTCGACTGATATGGGACCAGATTTACACCAAAGTGCAACACAAACATTCCAACATCAACCTGATCAAACATTTCCTGAAGCACTTGCTGATCCGACTTCAAAAACTCGGGATACGACAAACCACGTAAAGCCACATTATCGACCAATACGCCTGTTTCTGACTCGAGCGACAAGCCTGTTACGCTCAGCGAATCCTTCACATCAAAATCAACACGAATATCTTCCGGAGTTTGGTTAAAACGAAAGTCCAGGGTTGAAACCTTACGATGAGGAGCTAAAACTCCTTCATAAATAAGTTTTTTTCCATCCCGAACTTCAATATGGCAACTATCATTTGCCGTATAATATAGCTTCATCAAGGAATAATCAGGCTTTGGCGACAAACGCTTAATTCGGCGAATACGAAACCAGCCTTGATCTTTCGTCAAAATCGAATGCTTAAATAAAATACTTTTGCTCTCAAAATCCGGATCCTGAAAAGTCTTGACTTCCCAGCTGTCTGAAGTCTCAATAATCAGCTGATGATTGGTGCTGTAATAGCTATCCAAGGCAATAAAGCCAGGCCCTCTTCCTCCAAATACAGCTTGAAGTTCTTTTCTCAGCGCCCCCGTAATTCGGTCGTTTTCGATCTGAGAATCTCCAAAATAAACAATCCGCAAAGGCAAACTTGACTTGGATAAATGAGTCAACTTAGCCTGCAAACCACTCAAATGCAAAGAATCTGTTTGAGAAAAGACCAGAGGAATCCGCTTAACAAAACTACCTGAGTCCTGAGTAGAAGAATTCGCTTTGACCAGCGTGTCGGGAGAAACACTAGCAGCTGGCTGAGGTTTCAAGCTAGATGAATCCACCTTTTGATCATGAAGAGCAACAGGGGCTGTAACCACGGGTTCATCGTTCTCCCACCAGGTAAGAAGCGCAATAAAAACAATAAGAGTAGTCAGAAAATATAAGAGTTCCTTTCCAGGTGTCATGGTCCGAATTTAGCTTCTGAATAAAAGTAAAGCTAAATTCGGGCTTCTGCAAATACCTGATTAAAGGACTTATGAACGCGGCTTAATTCGTAGTTTCTGGCCAGGTTGTATTTTACTGGCATTTGCAATATTATTCCAGCGCATAATATCGTTATTCGACACGCCTGGGAACTTACGTGCAATTGACCACAAATTGTCTCCTCTCCTCACCGTATACACCACGTAGTCTCCGTCAACAACTACTTTCGAGCTGGAAGAACGAGCAGAAGTTACTGGTATCTTCTTTTTAAAAGCTTGCTTTTGTGCAAAAGACATTCGATTAACACCACTGTAAAAGTCGGCTTGCCCTGCTGGTACGTATATCACCAGCTTTTGTCCTACTCGAATTAAATTACGGTGAATGTTATTCCAATAGCGCAAATCAGAAGTTCGAACATGAAACCACTCTGAAATATATCCCAAATTATCACCCGACTTCACCGTATAAATCAATTTGTCTTTGCCTTTTACATCGGTCGGATGATAAGTACTTCGGCTCTTAGGGTTAATAATTTCATTATTCGGAAAGAATTTTTCGCGCTCATGGGCATAAATATCTTCCTCGTAATCGATAAAATCAGCGACCGCTTCAATTGGGATTTTCAAGGCATACTTTTTATCTTCCTTGGCAGGAATGATATCCATCCGATATTGAGGGTTCAATGCGCGCAAAGCCTCAACCGGAACTTCCGTAATAGCTTCAACCTGGTCAAAGTGCAGGTAATTATTCACCATGAGGGTATCAGTAACAATAGGAAAATCTGGATAACGAGGATGAAGGTTATGCTCTTGATAAAAATTCATCACATAAGTAGCTGCAATGTAAGCAGGAACATAGCCACGGGTTTCTCTCGGCAAACGGTAATAAATTGACCAGTAGTCACGTGCTCCACCCGAGCGTCGAATTGCCTTATTGACATTTCCGGGGCCACAGTTGTAGGCGGCAATCACCAAATGCCAGTTCTTGTATATCGAATACAAGTTTTGCAAGTAACGTGCTGCCGCATCTGTCGATTTTACCGGATCTCGGCGCTCATCAACAAACGTTCCGATCTCAAGTCCCAACATTTTTCCAGTACCATACATAAACTGCCATAACCCAACGGCATTCGCTCTTGACCGAGCAGCAGGATTTAGAGCAGACTCGATAATTGCCAGGTACTTCAATTCCATCGGCATATCATATTTGTCCAAGGCCTCTTCGAAAATCGGGAAATAAAAACTGGCAAGTCCCAGCATCATCTCAACCTGATCACGCCGCCGCTGTGTGTATAGTTCAATGAAATTTTTAACGGTTTTATTATACGAGAGATCAATAAAAGACTCGATTGACTGTAAGCGCTCGATGTAAACAGAGTCCGGGAGCGACACAATAGGAACACTATCTCTACCTACTTCGCTAACCGGCATCTCAAATACATTTTGCATGTACCACGAGTTTACCAAACTATCTATTTTCTCTGCAAACAGGTCATTCAGATTTTCATCCGGAGTTACATATTTCTTTTCATACCCTTGAAGGCTATCCAACGACACCACCTCAATCGTTCGCACTCGCTTCAAATCATCCTTGCCCCATCGCTTAGCCTCAACCGGCGTTGCAAACAGAGTCAATCCTAACACTCCCAACACTACCCCTATGACGTTCTTCATACTTTAAAATCGTATTCTACAATGGATTCCTACTAAGCGCTGATCTAAGCAGTAAACTGGGCCGGGCATCCACTTCATGGTTAAATCATCACTGATGTCAAAATTAAAAAGATGCGCATCAACGCTGGCATCAATAATATTCAGCGCATAAAACGCCGCAGTCGAAATAATCACCAGATCCCGGTTTCTTCTGGCGGTCTCTTTGGCTCGATTCAAAGCTTCGGAAAACTGATTGCGTTCTCTCGGGTTATCCAGATTCCATCGTCCTTCAAAATTCAGTTCTTCAAAGGAGTTGGTATTCGGGTCGTCATCAGCAATATCCGCATAGGCTTCCCGGTATAAAGTATATTGATCGTTGTTCCAATCAATGAAATACCCCAGTGTTCCGAACCCAATATATACCAACGGAACTTTCCAGTATTTCTTGTTGTAAATTTGTCCCAATCCAGGCAAAACGGCCGAATAAATCGTTGCTTTGCGTGGCGAGTGCTCTGGTTTCTCTAGTGCAACCATGACACTGTCAGCAGCAGTAATTTTCTGAGCAGATGTCTTCAATCCTGTCGAAATGACCAGGATTAACAATACGGCTTTTATAATATAATTCAATGCTTTTTCTTTTTGAAACCGATTTAGCTCTTCAGCTTATCAAGGATTCCCATAATTCGTTCCAGATCTTTGGACGAGCCAAAGGGAATAACGATCTTTCCTTTACCTTTATTGTTGAGCGTAAAGTCAACTTTGGTATGAAAGAAACGACTTAAATGTTCTTTCAGCTCACCGTACTCTTCAGGATGCTTCTTTTTCGGTGCAGCAGGAGCAGCTTGTACTTCTCCTGAATTCAATTGACGAACCAACTCTTCAACTTTACGAACAGAAAGCTCGTGTTTCAAGATTTGCTCATAAATGGCCAATTGATCTTCCGGATTTTTAATATTGACCAAAGCGCGTGCATGTCCCATTGAAATTGTTTTTTCCACAATGCCTTTTTGAATTAAGGCAGGCAATTTCAACAAGCGCAGGTAGTTCGAAACAGTCGACCGCTTTTTACCAACGCGATCACTCAAGCTCTCCTGAGTCAATTTACATTCTTCAATCAAACGTTGGTATGACAAGGCAATTTCAATCGCATCCAGATCTTCCCGTTGAATATTTTCAACCAAAGCCATCTCCAACATGCCTTCATCCTCAGCATTCCGTACATAAGCAGTAACGGTTTCCAGCCCAGCAATTTTAGAGGCTCTAAAACGACGTTCTCCTGCAATAATCTGATACTTATTATTGGCTGTTTTTCTTAGCGTAATCGGTTGAATAATGCCAATTTTTTTGATTGAAACTGCTAACTCCTGTAGCGCTTCTTCATCAAATTTTGTCCGGGGTTGAAAGGGATTGGCCTCAATATCTTCAATCGCAATCTCACTAATCGATGAACTTAGATCTTTACTTCTGTCGGCATCATCAATCAGGGCTCCAAGCCCTCTTCCCAATGCATTTCGTTTTGCCATTATTACGAATAGTTATTATTCAATTACTTTTTCAGAATTCTTAATCTTAGTCAGATCATTCTTTTGTAAAATCTCCCGCGCCAAATCCATATAGTTCTCAGCTCCTCTTGAACTGGCATCATACAATACCACTGGTTTCCCATAACTAGGCGCTTCGCTCAGCTTAATATTACGGGAAACAGCTGTATCAAATACCATATCTCCAAAATGGGTCCGTACTTCTTCCAGCACTTGGTTTGACAAGTTCAAGCGAGAGTCATACATGGTCAACAAAAACCCTTCAATTTCGAGATCAGTATTTAAACGTGTTTGAATGATCTTAATTGTATTCAACAATTTCCCCAGACCTTCCAACGCAAAATATTCACACTGAACTGGAATGATGATAGAATCAGCAGCAGTTAATGAGTTTACCGTAATCAAGCCTAAGGAAGGAGAACAATCAATTAAAATAAAATCATAATCGTCTCGCAATTTCTCGATAACCACTTTCATCACCTTCTCCCGGTTCGGAAGGTTGAGCATCTCAATCTCGGCCCCTACCAAATCAATATGAGAAGGAATCAAATCCAAGCCGTCTATTTCTGTATTCAATATAATTTTGCGAGGATCAATATCATCAACAATGCATTCGTAGATGCTGGTTGTTACATTTCGTACATCAAACCCAACACCAGATGTTGCATTGGCCTGTGGATCGGCATCAATAATCAATACCTTATATTCCAAAACAGCCAGGCTCGCTGCTAAATTAATCGCTGATGTTGTTTTTCCAACGCCTCCTTTTTGGTTAGCAAGAGCAATTACTTTTCCCATAGTTCTTTTCCTGATTTTCGCTGAGTTCCAAAGTTAATATTTTATGGATAAAATGATCGAAGATTTAAGAAATTAAATCCGGTTCAACTTAAGGGACTGATTCCCCAAATGCTGCTTTTAATGTGAAATCTTTATCTTTCGCGCTTCGTGCTTAAGACGCTCACTATCAATCGGAACAACGCCTGACTTTTCGCACACCAAACCTCCTGCAAGATTTGACAACTGTGCCATAAACTTGGTTGGTAATCCAGCAGCAAGGCATAAGCTCGCAACGGCAATTACCGTATCGCCAGCACCTGAAACATCGGCAATATCCCGAATCTCCGCCGGAAAATGATTTTGCTTCACGCCATTGCTAATAATCACTCCCAACTCAGACAGCGTGATAAAAATAACGTCCAGCTTGTGTTCTTTTTTAAACTTCTCGGCGGCCTCCAAAATAGCTTCAAAATCATTTTTAGCAATTTGAAGTTTCAAGCCTTCCTTAAATTCTTTAAAATTGGGCTTAAATAAGTTAACTCCGGGATAGTTATAAAAATTACGTTTTTTAGGATCAACGGCAATCATAATTCCTTTTGACTGCGCCAACTCTGTTACGCGTTCAATCAGGGTTTTCGTAATGATCCCCTTGTCATAATCGACGAAAATAACAATATCAAAACTGTTCTGGTCAACTAAAGACAAAATACGCTGAAAAACCAACTCTTCTTCATCAGCATTAATCAGCTCGGTTGTTTCTTCATCCACCCGAACCATTTGTTGCGTTCCACTTAAAATTCTTGTTTTCACTGTGGTTTCACGTCGATCAGAACGCATAATCCCAGCATCACTCAACTGGCGTTTTTGAAGGAGTTCCATAAAAATATCCCCCTTCATATCGTTTCCCACCATTGACACCAGCACTGGTGTCGCTCCTAGAGCCTGAAGGTTTAACGATACATTGGCAGCTCCACCTAAACGGTTTTCCTGACGACTGACAGTAACAATTGGAATAGGAGCTTCGGCAGATATCCGGTCAACTGCTCCCCACCTGTACGAATCAACCATCGCATCTCCAATCACCAATGCTTTGATGTTGGAAAAATTCCTAAAAACCTCTTCAACTTTAAGTTTCTCCACTGCCTATTCTGTTTTAAGACGTACAAAAGTAGTAAAATTTGAAAGCGTTAAAAATAATAAATCTCTGCACGCTCTTGCAAATCTTAGCAAGACAAGAAATCAAAACTTACGAACATTCGTGCAACAATTTTCGATGCTCATGACTCAAGCCTCTTTCAATCAAAAACATTCGAGCTTTCACGTAATTACATGGGATCAACATCGGCGTATATAATTAATCCGCCGTTATTCGGTAAACCCTTTATCTGACCGATGACATCCATTAGCTGCTTTTTTGCAGGACTCAGCTGCTTATTTTTATCCAACTTGAGCCAAATTTCTTTTTGGTACCAAGTTTGGACACGACTAATAACAGGATACTCAGGCCCCAATACCTGGTTAACAAACAACTTTCGTAAAATTGCAGCCAATTGATTTGCTCCAAGATCCAAGCGCTCCCGGCTTTTATGCTTAACAACTATTTTTACCAACCTGAAATACGGAGGATAACGAAATAACTTCCGTTCCAGCATTTGACGATTAAACAAGAGATCGAAACTGTTGGAAGCAACCTCAGCCAACACTTCATGGGTCGGCTGTGAGGTTTGAATGACTACTTTTCCCCGTTTGTTTTTTCGGCCTGCTCGCCCACTAACTTGAGCCATCAACTGGAAAGAACGCTCAAAAGATCTAAAATCCGGATAGTTCAACATCTGATCCGCATTCAATATGCCCACCACCCGAACATGTTCAAAATCCAATCCTTTCGTCACCATCTGAGTTCCGACCAAGATGTCAATCTGTTTGGTTTCAAACTTGTAAATCAGTTGATCAAAAGAGCGTTTTGCCCGTGTCGTATCCAAATCCATCCGCGCGACCCGAGCTTCGGGAAAAAGAATTCCCAATTCTTCTTCTATTTGTTCGGTTCCGTATCCCTTGGTTCGAATATCATCCGAATGACATTCGCCGCAAGTATCCGGCAAGCTGGTCGTATGCCCGCAATAATGACACACCAAGCTCGAACGATATTTGTGGTAAGTCAAGCTAACATCGCAATTTTGACATTTTGGAATCCAGCCACAGCTGGTACACTGCATGTAGGGCGCAAAACCTCGTCTGTTCTGAAACAAGATGACCTGCTCTTCTTTCTCCAACGCTTGCTTTACCTCGTCATACAATTCAGGAGTAAGCAAAGATTTCATTTGTCGCTGGCGAGTTGCTTTACGGATGTCTGCTACCACAATCTCTGGGAGTTCAATCCCCTGAAAACGCTCTTTCAACTCAACCAAAGCATACTTCTTCAATTTGGCATTGAAATAGCTTTCGAACGAAGGCGTTGCGGTCCCCAGCAAAACGGGTGCTTTATGAATTTGCCCCAAGACAACAGCCATGTCACGAGCATGATAGCGAGGAGCCGGGTCAAACTGCTTGTAACTGTTTTCATGCTCTTCATCGACAATAATCAACCCCAATTTTTTGAATGGAAGAAACACCGCTGAGCGAGCGCCCAAAACCACTTGGTAAGCATCTTCTTTCTCTTCCAGAATATTAAACCAGATTTCAACCCGTTCAGCATCATTGAATTTTGAATGGTAAATACCGGCCCGATCGCCAAACGCTCTTTTTAGGCGATTGTTTAACTGAGATGTTAATCCAATTTCCGGAACCAGGTAAAGCACCTGCTTATTTTGAGCCAAAACTTCCTCAATCAGCTTGATATAAACCTCTGTCTTTCCACTAGATGTCACGCCATGAAGCAAAACAGGACGCTTCGTCTGAAAACCTTCTTTCACCTGAACAAGCGCCTTTTCCTGAGCTTCATTCAACTCGTATAAAAATTGTTCTTCTGTATGATTCTGAATCAATCGGCCAATCTCAACTTCTTCAATAGTTAATATGCCTTTATCAACAACCACCTTTAATACCGCATCTGAGATTCCTGTTTGCTCCAGCAGTTCTTTCTTCGTTAAGCTATTCTGTGATTCCTCACTAAAAACAGTTTCTGCTAAAAAATACTCCAGCAGCTCACGTTGTTTTTTCGCTCGTCCAATTCCTTCAAAGATGTTTTCAATAGCTTTAGGTGTACTGAATTGATCGGACAACTTTACCACGCCAATTGTCTTGGGTTTATAGCTGTCCTTCAACCTTTCTTCAATCAGAATAGCGTTTTTTTCCAGCAAAACTTTCAAGGTTGCATACGAAGACTTCCTGCCTAGAAATTGGTTAATTTCTTTGATGTTAGCCTGCCCTCGTCCCTGTAACATCAAAAGTAAAGCTTCTTCTTCACCGGTTAGTTCTTCTTCCATATTGAAATGTGGATTGAAGCTAACATTTGACTGACTTTCCAATTTCAATGCAGAGGGCAATGCTGCCTTAAACACCTCTCCCAAAGAGCAACAATAGTAGTCGGCAACCCACTCCCAAGCAATAATCTGCGCTTGATTAACAATTGGCTCCTTATCCAGAATTGCATCAATTGATTTAAGATCAAAATCGCCAGAAGGAGGCTCTTGATGAAGCCGGTAAACCAAGGCTGAAAAGTATTTGCGTGCGCCAAACTGCACAATAACCCGAACCCCCAATTTCATATTGGGTTCGAAGCTGGCAGGGACCAAATAAGTAAATTTGTCGCGTAGCGGCAGGGGTAATATTACGTCAGCAAAGAGTGGTTTTGACATAGCACTACAAACTTCGGAAAATTTATTCATTTACAAGCAGGAACCGTTACTTCTTATCATACGTCCGGGGAACTACCGATAAAGAAGATAGAAAACAAAAGCAACAACAAAACCGGAAGCAATCAAGGTCAAAAAACTAAATGCAATTGACTTACGCGACTCTTTACTACCCAAAAACAAGGCATAAACCATTTTCATCAAGTTGTTACTGTTTGTCGCGTTAATAATTGCCAAGGTTACGGTAAGCTGCAGAATCCCGGACTCTTGCTGAAGTAAGTAGATTAAAAATGGGTCGACATCGAAAATACCAATAAGAAAAGCCAATCCGGTAACGCCTTCGTTTCCGTAGCGTCCCATCACTGTTTCGGTTATTAGGGCAAAAACGACAAACAAAAATCCAAAAACAATCGCTGTTTTGAGTTCCAAAGGATTCTTATTAATGACTTTTTCCTGAGACTGACCTCGGCGATCTTCTTTATCTGCTCCCCAACGTAAGACCAATCTGGAAATTCCGAAAGCCATTCCAAACATGATTAAAAATGGAATGGTAAGCATCATTCCAATGGACTGATTAAACACATAGGCCAATACCAAAACCCGCAGGTACATCATCCCATTGGCAAGCATAATTGCAGATACTGAATGCTTTCCGGTGCCTTCTTCTTTTTCTCGACGCGCCAAAATCACCGTAGTCGCTGTGCTACTGTATATTCCGCCCAAAACACCCGTAAGCAGAATGCCGGAATTTGGAAAAATGAATTTCTTCACCAAATAACTAACGTAAGAAACTCCTGAAACGACAACAATTGCCAACCACAATTCATAAGGAGAAATCGGTATTACCTCTGAAATATTCTCAGACGGAAGTAACGGTAAAATGATTCCGGCAAAGGCAATAAACTTGGCAAGCGTAGTAAATTCTTCATCCGATGCTTTTTTAGAAATTGATCGAAACTGGCCCTTCATCTCAGTCAGCACCAAGATTGCAACCACAAAGGATAGCACTAGCCAAACAGGTTGAGTAAAAACCAAAACGGAGAGACAGTAGGTTAACAAAGCCAAGATCGATGAAGTTACTCCATAATCTTTTTGCTGCTTAATCTTATGAAAGTATTGGACGCCGAGTAAACCCCCAACAATGACCAAGCCTGTAAGGAACGGGATCAAACTTTTCGGATCTGAAATATAAAGCGCATAGCCTAATAGCCCGATAAACGTAAAGGTACGGTCGGTTCCGAACAACACACTTTCGTCATCCCCTAAATGGTGACGCCGTTGACCTAAGCCAATCAACAGTGAAAAGATTAAGACAAGAAAGAAGTAAATAATCTCCGTTGGTATAAATTGTTCAATCATCATTAAAAATGGTCTTTACACAAAGATATCGTTTCGTTAAAATGAAGTCAACAAATATACAGGATATGATGTAATCCAACTACCCGGCTCATCCTCGCAAAGTCTTTTCTACTCATTACTTCTCAAATTCATAACTCCCAAACAAGGTCATTCTCATTGCATGCTTACAAGAAACAGATTTGACATTGCCTTAAACTTAAGGCAAACTTCAACATTTAGTTTTGAACCGTTCATTGTTTGTGTGCTGCTTATGTTATGGCGTTATACTAAATACCCAAAAAACGGGTATCTTGAACAGGAATTCAGCATTGCAACCAATAGACTTGTTAAAAAGCAGAAAAAGGACGATAATATTTTTCATAGCTTTGTAAAGATTGCTTGCTATATGGCTACCAAAAAACTAAGACCTCTTCAAAAAAATGAGTTTGAAACGATCTACAATCGTTTCTTCCACATTTATTATGACATTGCTCAACGATTTCTGTATCACGATGAAGATGCCAAAAGTGTCGTTCAAGATGCTTTCATAAAGCTTTGGGAAAACGAAATCCACTTGCAAAACGACGATGAGATTAAAAACTACCTTTTCATTCTCGTTCGCAATCGCAGTTTGAATGTTATTCGACAACGAAAAAAACAATTTCAAACAACGGATCAGCCAGAATACCTAATCAACTCAATCAGCCATAAACTGCTTGAAAAGACTGGTGAAGACATTTTGCTTTACCAAGAACTTTTTGAAAAAGTACAACAAGCCATTCAGGCTTTGACTCCACAATGCAAAAAGGTCTTTCAATTGAGTCGCTTCGAAGATTTAAGCAACAAAGAAATTGCTGCTGTATTGGATATTTCAGTCAAAGCTGTTGAAGCCAACATCACAAGAGCAATCAAGCAGCTCCGGGAAGAACTCGCTCCTTATTTGATTTCAAAAGAAGCAGCCCCTAAACTCCCTGTTTTATTCTATTTAAGCCTGTCATAAAAAATTCACTTTTCTTTAAAAATCCATGTAGGGTTCAACCTCCAGTTCGTGTTTTTATAACAAACACATTCAACGAATGCGAAATATTCACGAAATCATAGCACGTTTTTTTCAACACCAAGCCAGCCAGGATGAACTAAAAGAACTGGATCAATGGCTTGATGATGATCAAAACGCCCAAGAATTTGCTGATCTTCATAAACTCTGGTCCTGGTCTGGGCAAGCAGCTGATAAAAAGCCAGCAGTCCCTTTTTCTGATACCTGGAAAAAAATAGCGACTCAGCAAACAACAAAAAATACACAAGCAAAGAGGCTCAACACCTCCGCCATTCTCCGGTATGCTGCAATTGCGTTTCTGGTGTTAAACCTTGGTTGGTGGGGATCGCACTTCTTCTACCAAAAGCAAAATCAGATGGCCATGCAGGATTTTTCAATCCGAGCAACTCCTCATGCCAACTCAATCGTTACACTTCCTGATCAAACTCTAGTGTATCTGCGTCCGGGCTCTACCCTAGACTACGATAATGGATTCAATGCCAACAAGCGGGAAGTGCTACTCAACGGAGAAGCTTATTTTGATGTTACCCGGCAATCCGACAAACCATTTATCGTCAAAACAGACCTGGCTCAAATAAAAGTGCTTGGAACCAAGTTCAATGTTTTGGCTCAACAGGGAGCACCAATCTATCAAACGACCTTGGTTGAAGGGCAAGTAGAATTTCAACCCAATTCAGGAAAAAAATACCTGCTGCACCCCAACCAAATGCTTGAGCTGAATACGCAAAAAAATACCGTTACCATAAGTGAGGTAAACACGAACCTTTATGTCGCCTGGAAGGATGGAAAAATAATTTTCAGGGACGAAACTCTTGGAAACATAACCAAACAACTGGAAAAAATCTACCATGCCCAGTTTATCTATCAAAATCCAACACTTGCCGATAGCTATCGTTTTTCCGGAACCATACACCGGGAGACCTCTATTGGCGAAGTCATCAAAATGCTTAAAATTTCAATTCCAATGGAAGTTGAACGAAAAGAAAGGTTCCCAGAGCCCGACTTAATCTATTTGAAATAAAAACGGGCAATACTACCAATATTGCCCGCTGGAATAAGGGACTACCAATCCCTTGAGTTTTAATAAAAATAATAGGACAAAATTATGAAAAAAAAATCTGTATTCTACGGGTTAATATCCCGTTGTTACTTGAAAAAATGGTATCTCATGATGCGTTTAGTTGTCTTTTTAATTTTGATTTCAGCCATGTTGGCCAAAGCCAATACCGGCAACTCACAAACCGCCAAACTAACTATGAGTTTTGAAAACGTTAGTCTGACGGAGGTTTTTGAAGAAATTGAGAATCAACTCAACATTGGTTTTCTTGTTCCCAGCAATCTCTTAAATGACCAACGGAATATTAATATTTCAGTGAGAAATGCGACCGTAGAAACAATATTAGACGAAGTTTTAAGTCCCAATGGCTACCAATTTGAATTTGTAGGTAAGAATGTTGTTATCACCGAAAAGACAACCGTTCAGCAACAAGCGGTAAAAGGGACGGTGACCAACAGTTCCGGAGAATCCATCCCCGGAGCAACCGTTATCGTTAAAGGTACGTCAAGTGGAACCATCACCGACGGAGAAGGTTTTTACGAATTGCCCAATGTTCCGGTCGATGCAGTTTTGGTTTTCTCCTTTGTGGGGATGCAGCTGCAAGAAGTATCAGTAGCCGGACGCAGCACAATCAATGTTGTTTTACAAGACGAAACCATTGGCATTGAAGAAGTCGTTGCAATTGGTTATGGCACGGTCAAAAAAGCTGATTTAACTGGTGCTGTTTCAACCGTTGATGTTGAAGATTTGAGCGGCACTCCAGTAGCCGGGGTTGACCAGATGCTTCAAGGCCGAATGGCCGGAGTTAATGTCGTTGGAGATTATGCTCCAGGAGGAGGCGTCTCCGTTCGGGTCCGGGGATTCAGTACAATTCGGAACAATGACCCGCTGTATGTTATCGATGGAGTCCCCGTCGAATCGGGAATTAACATGATCAATCCCAATGACATCGAGTCACTTCAAATCCTAAAGGATGCTTCGTCTGCCTCTATTTATGGTTCGCGGGCTGCCAATGGGGTGATCATCATTACGACCAAAAAAGGAGAAAAAGGCGATGCTCGTGTTAGCTTCGATGCTTACTGGGGAGTGCAATCATCAGCCAAGCAATTGAACCCGCTGAATGCCAAAGACTATGGCGATCTGCTGTGGAAAGCTCACGAAAATGATGGTAAGACACCTGTAAGTGATGTTTACGGAACGGGCGCTACACCAACAATCCCAACGTTTTTAGATGAAAACAGTCTGGTGCCATCAACCGATATAAACTGGGTAGACCAAATTCAGCAAAATGCGCTGGTTCAATCTTATAACCTAAATATTTCCAACGGAAGAGACAATTCCAACCAATCATTCTCTTTGGGTTATTTCGATCAGGAAGGAGTTATTAAATTCACCGATTTTAAACGGATAAATGCACGTTACAATTCTGAATACCGTTTCTTCGACCGATTGACAATTGGTGAAAACCTTTCGTTGTCTCACTCGTGGTCTAACGAAGCGCAAACAAACAGTGTTTTGGGAAGTGTTGTTTACGATGCTTATAAATACCCATCAATTGCTCCTGTTTATGATTTGGATGGCAACTTTGCCGGAGCCTTTTTAAGTGATATCCGAAATCCGTATGCCAAGCTATTCCACAACCAGGACAATACACATAAACGACTCAAATTCTTTGGAAACATTTATGCTGAACTGGAAATCATCAAAGGGTTGAAGTTAAAGACAAACTTTGGTGCCGACTATTCCAATTATTACCGGAGAAATTTCAGCCCTAAGTTCCAGGAAACAGGAGCACATAACCCCAGCACCATTAGCACCCTGTCGACAACCAACAGTTGGAAATTCGATTGGATCTGGACCAATACCATTGCTTATAGTACCCGGATTAACGACAAGCACCAAATTGATCTGTTAGGGGGGATGGAAGCCATTGAATCAACTTACGAAATAAACAGCGCTTCGCGTGAAGGCTTCCCTTATGAAGAAGATAACTTCCGTTACCTGGATGCCGGAGATGGCGGCACTCAGAAGAACTCGGGCAGTGGCTTAAACTCCTCATTGACCTCCTATTTTGGAAAAGCCGATTACACATACGACAGTCGCTACCTTTTCTCTTTCACCTTCCGTCGTGATGGTTCTTCTAAACTGGGCAACAACAAGTGGGGAAACTTTCCTGCACTTTCTGCCGGCTGGCGAATTAGCGAAGAAGCTTTCTTTAATAAAGGTACCATCAACAACCTGAAATTACGTTTGGGCTGGGGACAAAACGGTAACCAGGATGTTCCTCCTTATGCCACAATTGAAAGTTATTACACCAACGCTTACCATTCAAACTATGCGATTGACGGAGCTCAAAGTTCTGTTTACAATGGTTTTACTCAAAGTCGGAACGGAAATGCCGACCTGAAATGGGAAACAACCACCCAAACTAACATTGGATTGGATTTGGGCTTCTTTGATAACCGTTTAAGTGTTGCCGCTGATTACTTCTTCAAGAAGACCAAAGACTTACTTTTGGAGCGTCCACTTCCTCCGGTTGCTGGCGGTACCAACCAAACCGTTTGGGACAATGTGGGTGAAATGGAAAACAAGGGAATTGAGTTGCTGATCGACTACCAAAGTGTTCGCAAGAACGATTTCTCATGGAATGCCAGCTTAAATGTCGCTCACATCAAAAATGAATTGACCAGTCTGCCTGATGACATTGACTTCATCGCTTTGCCGGGTTCCTACCTGCACAGTGTAAACTTTGACCAGGAAACTTCTCGTTCTGAAGTTGGACAACCCATCTCTTCATTCTATGGCTACCGTAGCTTGGGAATTTTCCAAGATCAAGCAGAAATTGATGCTCATAAGGTTCAACCAAATGCCAAGCCTGGTGACCTGAAATTTGAAGATTCCGATGACAATGGTGTTCTAGATGGTGATGACCGTGGTTTTATTGGGAACCCACATCCTGATTTTACTTTAGGATTGAATCTTGGATTCCAGTATAAAAACCTGGATGCTGCTTTGTTCTTCAATGGTAGCTTTGGCAACGAAGTTTGGGACTTAACCCGTTACTACGGAGATTTCTTCAACCTTTCAGCTTACAACAAACTGGACCATGTGCACGATGCCTGGAGTACAGATAACACAGGAGGAACAGTTCCTCGTTTATCCTTGGATGATACCAACAACAACATCCGCCCTTCATCCTATTACATTTCCGATGCTTCGTATGTCCGTCTGAAAAATCTAACGATTGGCTACACATTCGATAAGCTGGCATCACGTATCAACAGCAGCAAGCTCCGTGTTTACGTTCAAATCCAAAATCTATTTACCATCACCGGCTACGATGGATTGGATCCGGAGGTTGGCCTACAAAACTATAGCTCGGAACACCGCAACCTGGATATTGGTGTTGACCGTGGATTATATCCTCCATCACGAACATTCACCTTTGGTGTAAACCTTGGATTTTAATCTTTAATCAGTGAACCATAAAAAAGAAATTATCATGAAACGAATTATATATTTTCTGATTCTAAGCGTATTCCTTGTAAGCAGTTGTAGTGATAGCTTCCTGGAGGAAAGCCCAATTGGAGAGCTTTCTCCCGATCAAATTTTAAAACCAGAGAATGTTGAAAAGACTGTTATTTCAGCTTACTCTGTTTTAAATGGACAATTTGACGAAGCCTCGAATGCATACAATTCTCCAGCATCAAACTGGAGCTTTGGCGATGTTGTTTCCGATGATGCTTATAAAGGTGGTGGTGGTACTGGTGACCAAAATCAGATTCACCTAATGGAGATCTTTGCAACCGACCCAACCGTTAAAGATATCGAACGCAAATGGTTGGCGCTTTATGAAGGAATTCGTCGTGCCAACCTGGCCATTCGTCTCTTGAATGAAAGCGAAGAGTTTGACGCTTCATTAAAAGAGCAACGTTTGGCAGAAATGCGCTTTTTACGTGGGCATTATCATTTTGAAGCCAAAAAAATCTATGGCAATATTTGCTACATTGATGAAACCGTTGTTACCAAGGAAGATTTCTATGCTCTTTCAAATTCTGATTTAACAAACGAGCAGCAATGGACAAAAATTGAAGATGATTTTAAAGCTGCGGCCCAAGTACTTCCCGGAGAGCAAACAGAGCCAGGACGTCCGGTAAAATGGGCTGCAAAAGCATACTTGGCCAAATGTTATCTGTTTCAGAAAAAGTGGGATGATGTGATTACTGAAACCGATGATGTCATTGAATCTCAAAAGTACAGCCTGATGACTAACTTCAGCGATGTCTTTTTGCCAGATAATGACAATGGATCGGAGATTGTATTTGCGATCCAGTATTCAATTAATGATGGTTCTCCGAGCAACTACAATGGTTCCATTGGCGACCGCCTAATGTCACCCGGAGGCCCTTACGCAGGCTATGGCTTCCTTCGTCCATCGCAAAACCTGGTCAATGCCTTTAAAACAACTGCCAATGGATTGCCAGCTTACGACAATACCACGCTTGAAGATGCTGATCCAATTGACCCGAGACTTGATCACACATTAGGGCGCCACGGTATTCCATTTTTTGATATTCAGGTTTATGACTGGACACCACGTGAAGCTTCGGTATACGGACCTCATATTACAAAAAAACGGTTACTATCCACCAACTCCCCTCATTACTTGGCTGTTTGGCCATACATCACAGCTGTCAATTACTACATCATTCGTTATGCAGATGTACTCCTTTGGCGTGCTGAGGCAGCTATCGAAACCAATGACCTTGAAACAGGCCGAACTTATATCAATATGGTTCGGGAACGTGCCCGCGATGGGATGTATGTCAAAACGATGGATGGCAGTGCTGATGCAGCCAACTATGTCATTGACAGCTATCAAACTGCATTCGGATCGAAAGATGCAGCTTTAGCGGCTTTGCGCACAGAGCGTCGTCTGGAGTTTGCGCACGAAGGGCACCGGTTCTTTGACCTTGTTCGGTGGGGTATTGCAGGCGAAGTCATGAATAGCTATTTTGAAAGTGAAAAACAGCTTCGTTCTCACTTAGCTAATGCTGCATTTGTCGCGGGAAAACACGAATATCAACCCATCCCACAAACTCAAATGGACTTGAGTCAAGGAGCTATGGTCCAAAATCCTAATTACTAGTTTAAAAGATTTAAGGACTGTATTTTACAGTATTTATAAGAAAGGGCGAAGTATGCTGAACATACTTCGCCTTTCTATTTATAAGCTTAAAATAACTTCCGCTATTTCACCAGTTTCTTATACTTTATACGTTTTGGACCTTCATCGCCCAAACGCTTTTTCTTGTTCTCCTCGTATTCCGAGTAACTTCCTTCAAAGAAATGCACACGAGACTCTCCTTCAAAAGCCAGAATATGTGTGGCAATCCGGTCGAGGAACCAACGGTCGTGAGAAATAACAACAGCACATCCAGCAAAGCTCTCCAAGCCTTCTTCCAACGCACGCAAAGTATTCACGTCAATGTCGTTGGTCGGCTCATCAAGCAATAACACGTTACCTTCTTCTTTCAAAGCCATGGCCAAATGCAAGCGATTTCGCTCTCCACCTGATAAGACGCCACATTTCTTTTCCTGGTCGGAGCCAGCAAAATTAAACCGAGAGACATAAGCCCGAGCATTTACCTGCCGATTCCCCATTTGCATCAAATCATTTCCTCCAGAAATTACCTGGAAAACTGTTTTTTCCGGATCGATCGCTTCATGCGACTGATCGACATAAGCAATCTTAACAGTATCACCTACCTCAAAAGTTCCCTTATCCGCTTCGAACTGCTTCATGATCAACTTAAATAAAGTTGTCTTTCCAGCGCCGTTTGGTCCAATCACCCCAACAATGCCGTTTGGAGGTAACACAAAATCCAGTTCCTCGAACAACAAGCGCTCTCCAAAACCTTTCGCTACACCATGAGCTTCAATAACCTTTTCTCCCAAACGTGGCCCGTTGGGGATGAAGATTTCCAACTTCTCTTCTTTCTGTTTCGCATCTTCGTTCATCAACTTGTCATAGGCATTCAAACGTGCCTTGGCCTTGGCATGGCGGGCTTTCGGAGCCATACGAATCCAATCCAATTCTCGCTCAAGTGTCTTTTGACGTTTTGACTGTTGCTTTTCTTCCTGGGCCAATCGTTTTGATTTTTGCTCCAACCATGAAGAGTAGTTTCCTTTCCATGGAATTCCTTCTCCCCGATCCAATTCCAAAATCCATCCGGCAACATTATCCAGGAAGTAACGATCGTGCGTAATACAAATTACGGTTCCCTTGTACTGTTGTAAGTGCATTTCCAGCCACTGAACCGATTCAGCATCCAAGTGGTTGGTTGGCTCATCAAGCAACAACACATCAGGTTCTTTCAGCAATAACCGGCACAAAGCAACACGTCGTTGTTCTCCTCCCGATAGCTCACTAACAAGCTGATCTCCCGGAGGGCAGCGCAAAGCATCCATTGCCCGCTCCAATTTTGAGTCCAGGTTCCAAGCATCGAAATGATCAATTTTCTCCTGAAGTTTACTTTGTTCGGCAATTAAAGCCTCCATTTTGTCTGGATCCTCCAACACTTCTGGCTCTCCAAACTTCAAGTTTACCTCTTCGTAAGCCTTCAATACGTCGACAACTTCCTGCACCCCTTCTTCAACAATCTCTTTTACAGTTTTCGTTGGGTCCAGATGTGGCTCTTGCTCCAAATAACCAACCGTGTACCCTGGAGAAAAGACCACTTCTCCTTGATAGGATTTTTCCAACCCGGCAATGATTTTCAACAAGGTTGATTTACCAGAACCGTTTAATCCAATAATACCGATTTTTGCCCCTAAGAAGAAGGATAATGAAATATCTTTCAGTACCTGTTTCTGCGGAGGGAAAGTTTTACTCACCCGATACATCGAAAAAATGATCTTCTTGTCTTCAGTCATATTCTATTGTTTTTAATTCTTAAAATCGAAACCAATCAATCAGCTATCATAAGCCAATTATCAGTTAGCAAAAATAACGGAATTTCAGGACTTATATCTCTACCTTTACAAAGGTATTTAATGGACAAAATTAAATAGATGCTGAAGATCCTTGTTGTTGATGATAACCCAATTAATTTGAAGTTCTTGTTTTATGCCTTAAGGCATGATTATGACATTGAAATGGCTCAGGATGGAGATGAAGCACTGACAAAGACGTTAGTCAAGAAATATGATATGATCATTCTGGATTTATGGATGCCGAAGATTGACGGAGCTGAAATTACGAGACAGATCAGATCTTTAGATAGCAATATGAATCGAGCGACCCCAATTATTTTTTGTACCACAAGCAATGCTGATGCTGATAAAAAGCGTTGTTATGGTTTCGGGGCTAATGATTACCTGGTGAAACCCGTTCAGGTTAATCAATTAAAAGAGAAATTAAATTATTACTTAAGCTAGCAAGTAGCTTAAGCTTATTTGCAATTCGTGAAAAATAAAAGAGCTGCCCTTAGTGACAGCTCTTTTGTTCTTTATTGCATGCGGCTTAACACTTCGTCAACAATTCCTGAAAATTTACGAAGAACTCGACTCCACTCTTGATATTTCTCATCAGCTTTCGCACTTACTCCTTTCCCATTAGCTCTTTCGCTCACAATCTTTACGGTAAACGTTAGTGGATCATTCGATGCTGTTTTTAATAATAACCGAGTGCGAATACTAGACTGGCTAAAGCTATTCAAGTGCCACGCTGTTCTTAAATAGCCGGTTTCTCTATCCGTTACTTCAATCACATCAAAATATGAGGTAATAATTTGAGCAACCTGCCTCCAGGCATCTTTTTCGTTCAAGCCATCTTTCACACGCACTGGAATATCAATATTTGAGATATCCGTTCCGCTAATTGACGCTTCAAAGGCATCATCTTTTTGTAGTTCGAAATACTTCGACTTGGGAGGTTTGGCATAACCTTTTTGATGGCAAAACTTAGCCGACTGCCATAACCAACCCGTCTTTCCTACTTCTAATTTCACACAGTCATTCTTCCGCACAACAACTTCAACTGCTCCCTGGCCCAGCAGTTCTCCATTTGCATAGATATTGGCATCTTTAGGATCGACAGTTACAGAAATTGTCTTTTTGCCCAACTGAGCAACAGTCAAAAAAGGAATAGCTAAAATAAATACAATAAGAAATAAATACTTCTTTTTCATAAGCGTCTATTAAAGGTTAAAATCATCAGCAATAAGTTCTTAACACCAAATCAAAATTGTTATCTTAGTAAACAAATATATTAAGCAGCTCAAAATACATACGTATAGATCGTCAAATTTACCACACCCTAAAAACCTAATAAACAGATAAATATAAAAATTTACGATTTTTACATTTAACTTATGCTCGATCAAACAACATTAGTGCTCTTAACTCCATTTTTTGTCACGCTATTTTGGATTTTAGTTATCTCTACAAGCCAACATCAAAAAGTAAATAAGAAATTGGAATTACTCTTTTTCTTAACATGCGGTTTGGTGGCATTTGTTTCTGCAATTGCATTTTTTGGCCAATACTATAAATTTTACCAGCTGATCTATGTTCCCGTTGTATTCTTTGCCATGTCCCAATTTCCTGCATTTTATGTTTATATAAAATCACTGACTAGCGAGCAAGGCTGGGAAAGAAAATCTTTAGTGCATTTTATTATTCCGTTACTCACCACGCTGGCCGCAGCCTATATCCACTACTATCTTCTCTCAGAAAAAGAAAATTATCAATTTGTTGCAAAGGTTATTACCGGAGAGCTACCTGAAACAAGACATTTAAAACTCGCCTACTTAGTCGACAGAATTTCCAAGAACAGTTTCATCATCCTTGGTTTAATTTACTACTGGTTAAGCAACAAACGAGTAAAAAAGCATCGATCGAAACTAGATGACTACTTTTCATCTACAGAGGGAAAAAGAATCAATTGGATTCGCTTATACAATATCTCCTTTTTCTTCACGCTTTTTGCAGGCATTTTCTTTCACTCACTGGACCGCAAAATTTTTATTGATAATCCGCAGCTTTTGGCGTTGCCATTCCTGCCACTTACTGTCTTCTTTTGGATCATCGGATTCCATGGACACAAACAAAAAACAATCTACCCCACACCACTAAATCACCCCGTGCTTGATAATCAAAATTCCATTCAAACTTCCGATTTAAGTGATATTAAGATTCGTTTGGTTACGCTATTAGATAACGAAAAACTTTACTTAAACCCAGAGATTAACCTTCCAGACTTAGCTCGGCATGTTGGCACCAACAGGACTTACCTATCACAGGTAATTAACCAAGAGTTTTCCTTAAACTTCAACCAGTTTATTAATAAATACCGCACAAAGGAAGCCAAAAAGCGACTAAACTCCCAAGAAGGATATCGACTGACAATAAAAGAACTGGGGGAACAATGTGGATTTAATACTCCACAGTCGTTTGCGAGGTGGTTTCGAGAATACTATGGAGTAACTCCAGGGGAATATAAGAAAACAATAGGACTATAAAATAAAAGAGCTGACCTACCAGGCCAGCTCTTTCTATCTTGCTTATATTGGTAACCAATATTATTCAGCTTTCTTTTCGTCTTCAGTCTTTGCTTCTTCAGCTGCTGGTTCCTCTTTTTTAGGCTCTTCAACAACTTCTTCAGCTTTTGGTTCTGCAACTTTCTCTTCAGCTTTAGGAGCTTCTGTTTTTGCTTTAGAACCACCACGACGAGAACGACGTTTCTTGCTTTTATCTTCTTTAGCTGACAACATGTTTTCGTTATAATCAACTAGTTCGATAATACACATTTCAGCGTTATCCCCCAAACGATTTCCAGTCTTCAAAATACGAGTGTACCCGCCTGGACGATCGCCTACCTTATCAGCTACATCTCTGAAAAGCTCAGCAACAGCGCTTTTACTTTTCAAGACACTAAATACAATACGACGAGAATGAGTCGTATCGTTTTTAGCTTTTGTAATAAGCGGCTCAACAAACATCTTCAGTGCTTTCGCTTTAGCTACCGTAGTAGTAATTCGCTTATGAAAGATCAGAGAATTGGCCATATTTGACAACATGGCTTTCCGATGAGCACTCTTTCTTCCAAGATGGTTGAATTTTTTATTATGTCTCATTTCTGCTTATTCCTTGTCAAGTTTATACTTACTAATATCCATTCCGAATGTCAGGTTCATGCCATTCAACAGGTCGTCCAACTCGGTCAGTGATTTCTTACCGAAGTTTCTGAACTTCAGCAAATCGTTCCGGTTGTAAGTAACCAATTCGCCCAACGTCTCAACATCGGCAGCTTTCAAGCAGTTTAATGCACGAACTGAAAGGTCCATGTCAACCAACTTGGTTTTTAATAGCTGACGCATGTGCAGTACTTCTTCATCAAACTCTTCGTTTGCAAATTTCTCGTCTGAATCAAGAGTAATCTTCTCATCAGAGAACAGCATGAAGTGATAAATCAGAATTTTTGCAGCTTCTTTCAAAGCGTCTTTTGGATGAACGGAACCATCGGTAGTGATGTCCAAAACCAACTTTTCGTAGTCAGTTTTTTGCTCTACACGATAGTTTTCGACAGCATACTTCACATTTTTAATTGGTGTGAAGATTGAGTCAATCGGAATTAAACCAAACTCAGCATCTACAGGCTTATTTTCAGCGCTGGGAACGTATCCCCGCCCTTTGTTGATTGATAATTCCACCTGCAATTTAACATCAGCTTCCATTCGGCAAATTACCAATTCCGGATTCAACACCCGGAAACCAGTCATAAACTTGTTGATGTCGCCAGCAGTAAATTCTTCCTGTCCGCTAATCGTAATAGAAACTTTTTCACTATCAAAATCTTCAACTTCGCGCTTGAAACGAATTTGCTTCAGGTTCAGGATGATCTCGGTAACATCTTCCATCACGCCTTTGATGGTTGCAAATTCATGGTCAACGCCTTCGATTTTGAGCGTTGTAATTGCATAACCTTCCAAAGATGATAACAGGATCCGACGGAGTGCATTACCGATTGTGATACCATAACCGGGCTCCAATGGACGAAATTCGAATTTACCAAATTTCTCATCGGACTCGACCATTATTACTTTGTCAGGTTTTTGGAACGCTAATATTGCCATAATAATACTGAGTAATTTATTATTTAGAATACAACTCTACAATAAGTTGTTCTTTGATATTTTCAGGAATTTCTTCCCGTTCAGGGCGATTTAAGAACTTACCGCTCATCTGAGCTCCATCCCATTCCAACCAAGCGTATTTATTGTAGCGGTGAGAAGTCAATGAATCAGAAATTACTTCCAACGATTTAGACTTTTCGCGAACGCTAATGATATCGCCTGGACGAAGCTGGTATGAAGGGATATTAACCAATTCACCGTTAACCATGATGTGTTTATGAGTCACCAACTGGCGTGCTGCTGGCCGACTAGCAGCCAATCCTAAACGGAAAACAACGTTGTCCAATCGAGATTCCAACAACTGAAGCAACACTTCACCGGTAACACCTTTAGAAGCGGATGCTTTTTTAAACAGGTTTGAGAATTGCTTTTCCAAAATACCGTAAGTGTATTTCGCCTTTTGCTTTTCTTTTAACTGAATACCGTATTCAGACTTTTTAC
This sequence comes from Sunxiuqinia elliptica, assembly GCF_900113005.1. Taxonomy (GTDB): domain Bacteria; phylum Bacteroidota; class Bacteroidia; order Bacteroidales; family Prolixibacteraceae; genus Sunxiuqinia; species Sunxiuqinia elliptica. Next base: position 589,440 of record NZ_FONW01000002.1, on the reverse strand, counting down.
GTCTGCGTCCAGATTGCCCATGCATACCTGGTGGGTAGTTCTTTTTTTCAAGTACTTTATCAGGTCCGAAAATTGGTTCACCAAATTTCCGCGCAATCTTTGTTTTTGGTCCTCTATATCTTGCCATTACTTTTTCGTTAAAATATTAAACACGTCTTCTTTTTGATGGGCGACAACCATTGTGTGGCAATGGAGTTACATCAACAATTTCTGTTACTTGTATACCCACGCTATTAATAGCACGAATAGCAGATTCGCGACCATTTCCTGGTCCCTTAACAAATACTTTAACTTTTCTAAGACCTAGATCATATGCAGTTTTTGCACATTCTTCAGAGGCTACCTGAGCAGCATAAGGTGTATTCTTTTTAGATCCTCTAAATCCTTTTTTACCAGCCGACGACCAAGAGATAACTTCTCCGTTGTTATTGGTCAATGAGATAATAATATTATTGAATGAGGAATGAATATGCGCTTGACCGGTAGCTTCAACGTTAACAACTCTTTTCCTACTGGAACTTGTCTTCTTTGCCATAATTCAATTAATTATTTAGTGGCTTTTTTCTTATTAGCTACAGTTTTCTTTCTTCCTTTACGAGTACGGGCATTGTTTTTAGTACTTTGTCCGCGTACCGGAAGGCCAATACGGTGGCGAATACCACGATAACAACCGATATCCATCAGTCGTTTAATGTTCAGCTGGTTTTCTGAACGAAGTTCTCCTTCAACCTTAAAGTTTTCGTTGATGGTTTTACGAATAGCAGCGAATTGGTCATCAGTCCAATCCTGTACTTTTATATCAGCATCAACGCCAGCTGTGGCAAGGATTTTATTTGCACGGCTACGTCCAATACCATAGATGTAGGTCAATGCAACTTCTCCTCTTTTATTATTAGGAATATCAACTCCAACAATACGAGCCATAAATCAAATTTTTACAAAGTTAATTAATTATCCCTGACGCTGTTTGAACTTCGGATTCTTTTTATTGATCACGTACAAACGGCCTTTCCTGCGTACAATTTTACAGTCGGCGCTGCGTTTTTTGATGGATACTCTTACTTTCATTATTTCGTACTTTAATTTTTATATCTAAAAGTAATCCTTCCTTTTGTCAGGTCATAAGGAGACATTTCTACTTTAACCTTATCTCCCGGAAGAATTTTGATATAATGCATGCGCATTTTACCAGAGATATGTGCAGTAATCACATGCCCGTTTTCAAGTTCTACCCTGAACATGGCATTTGACAATGCTTCAATGATTGTTCCGTCTTGTTCTATAGAAGGCTGTTTTGCCATAAAAAAATCTAATTTTAATTCTTATTGCTTTTGTTTCCGATTAATTACATCATTGAACCGGCTCCTCCGGTACGTCCTTTAATCCGGCCTGATTTCATCAAACCATCGTAGTGACGCATCAACAAGTGACTTTCAATTTGTTGTAAAGTATCTAAAACAACACCAACCAGAATCAACAACGACGTACCGCCATAAAAGTAGGCGAACTGCGTATTAATTCCAGCTATCATAGCAAAAGCCGGCAAAATAGTTACGAGACCCAGGAAAATAGATCCGGGTAACGTAATACGAGACATGATCGTATCTAAGAACTCAACAGTTTTCTTCCCTGGTTTTACTCCTGGAATGAAACCACCATTCTTCTTCATATCTTCGGCCATCTGCACTGGGTTAATTGTAATTGCCGTGTAAAAATACGTAAACAATATTACCAGTACAAATTGAGTAAAGTTGTACCAAAATCCGGTGTGGTCAGCGAATGCAGCCGCAAAACCGCTAACACTGTCAGAATTGGCAAACCCTGCAATAGTAATCGGAACGAACATGATCGCTTGCGCGAAGATAATTGGCATAACTCCGGCAGCATTCACTTTTAAAGGTATGTACTGACGAACACCTCCGTATTGTTTATTTCCTACAATGCGTTTTGCATACTGAACAGGTATTCTGCGGGTACCTTGTACCAGCAGAATAGTCAGCATAAACACCACAAAGAGCACAACAAACTCTACCAGGAACATTACCATACCACCACCTTGCTCCTCAATACGAGAAGCAAATTCCGCAAACACGGCAAATGGTAGGTTAGCAATAATTCCAATCATGATAATCAGTGAAATACCATTCCCAATTCCTTTATCGGTTATGCGTTCTCCAAGCCACATCACAAACATCGAACCAGCTGTCAGAATAATGGTTGATGTTATGGTGAACATCGTACCACTAATGGCAAAAGCCGAATCTGGCAACTGATAGTTTAAGTTGGCCAAGTACGCAGGCGCCTGGAAGATCAAAATCAACACGGTCAGATAACGAGTTATCTGGTTGATTTTCCTTCTTCCTGATTCACCTTCTTTTTGTAATCGTTGAAAATATGGGACGGCTATTCCCATCAACTGAATTACAATCGAAGCTGAAATATAAGGCATAATCCCTAAAGCGAAAATGGATGCGTTTGCAAATGCACCTCCAGAAAACATATTCAATAGCCCCAGCAACCCATCTGAGGTTTGACTTTTCAATGCTTCCAACTGAGCCGGATCAATTCCGGGTAGGGCAACATACGATCCTAATCGGTATATTAAAAGAAAGAATAATGTTATTCCTATACGAGACCTTAAGTCTTCGATCTTATAAATATTCTTTAGGGTTTCGATAAATTTTTTCATCAGGTTAGAGTGTTTCTGTGGTTCCTTCTAGTTTTTCGATAGCTGCTTTTGCGGAGTTAGAAAAGGCATGTGCTTTCACCTCTAATTTCAACTTCAATTCGCCGTTTCCTAAAATCTTCACCCGGTCGTTCTTAGCAGCCAGACCGGCTTCAACCAATGTTTGCACATCAATAACAGTTAAGCTTTTGCTTTCTGCCAGTTGTTGTAGCGCATCCAAATTGATTGCTTTATATTCTACCCTGTTAATGTTTTTAAATCCGAATTTTGGTACAACACGTTGCAAAGGCATTTGACCCCCCTCGAAACCTCTTGTACGGCTATATCCCGATCTAGACTGAGCTCCTTTGTGACCGCGAGTGGATGTACCACCACGACCGGAACCCTGTCCGCGACCAATACGCTTATCTTTTTTTACGGATCCTGCTGCAGGTTTAAGATTACTTAAATCCATAATTTTTAGCTTAAACTATTTTAAATTTCTTCAACTTTCACCAAATGGCTCACTTTGCTGACCATTCCTAAGATTTGAGGAGTGGCTTCTTTCTCAACAGAGTGATTCATTTTCTTAATTCCAAGTGCTTCAATTGTTGCTTTCTGCACTTTATTGGAACCAATCTTGCTTTTTACTTGAGTAATTCTAATTTTAGCCATAGTTCCTATCCTTTATAAACTTTTTCTAAAGAAACTCCCCGGTGTTCAGCTACTGTATATGCATCTCTTAGTTCAAGAAGTGCGTTCATCGTTGCTTTTACCAAGTTGTGTGGGTTTGATGATCCTTTTGATTTTGCAAGGATATCGTTAACTCCAACACTCTCCAATACTGCGCGCATCGCACCACCGGCTTTTACTCCGGTACCTGATGTAGCTGGTTTCAAGAAAACACGTGCTCCACCAAATTTAGCAATTTGCTCATGAGGAATGGTTCCTTTGTGAATAGGAATTTTCACTAAATTCTTCTTCGCAGCATCCACACCTTTTGCAATCGCGGTAGTTACTTCGCTAGCTTTACCTAGTCCCCAGCCTACAATGCCGTCTTCGTTTCCTACAACAACAATTGCTGAGAAGCTGAAAGTTCTACCCCCTTTGGTCACTTTGGTTACACGGTTAATTGCAACCAAACGGTCCTTAAGTTCGATGTCTGTTGTTTTGACTTTCTTAATACTTCCTGCCATAATCATTAAAATTTAAGGCCACCTTCACGGGCAGCTTCAGCTAATTGTTTTACTCTACCGTGATACAAATATCCGTTACGATCGAACACAACATTTTCAATTCCTGCAGCTTTTGCCTTTTCAGCCAATGCTTTTCCAACTAGGGCTGCAATTTCTGATTTGTTGCCTTCTTTTTCGCTGATTTCCTTATTCAATGAAGAGATTGCAAGCAAAGTAGTGCCATCAACGTCATTTACCAGTTGAGCATAAATTTGCTTGTTACTTCTAAATACACTCAAACGAGGTCTTTCAGAAGTACCGGAAACGATCTTCCGGATTCTCTTTTTAATTCTATATCTTCTTTGTTGTTTCGTTAAAGCCATGGTTTCAAATTTTACTATTTAGCAGAAGCCGATTTACCAGCTTTACGTCTTAATTCTTCACCGACAAACTTCACACCCTTTCCTTTGTATGGCTCTGGTGCTCTGAATGAACGTATTTTGGCAGCAACCTGTCCGATTAACTGTTTGTCACAGCTTTTCAATGTTACGGAAGGGTTGTTTCTTTTATCGGTAACAGCTTCAACCTTAACTTCATTAGGAAGTTGCAAGAAAGTGTGGTGAGAGTACCCTAAAACAAGGTCTAGTAGTTGACCTTGGTTCTCGGCACGATAACCTACACCAACAAGCTCCAACTTGATTTCGTAGCCTTCTGAAACACCAACCACCATGTTGTTTACCAATGAACGGTAAAGTCCGTGCAAGGCACGATGTCTTTTTTGCTCAGTTGGACGTTTTACAATGATTTGGGTTCCTTCGACAGCTACTTCAATTTCCGGGTCTACCTGTTGCGAAAGTTCGCCTAGTTTCCCCTTAACGTTTACCACATTGTCTTTGGAAACATTAACAGTAACTCCGGCTGGTATTTCGATTGGTAATTTACCTATCCTTGACATTACTACTCCTCCTTATTAATATACGTAACATAAAACTTCACCACCTACATTCATGTCGCGTGCTTCTTTGTCAGAAATCACACCTCTTGAAGTAGATAGGATTGCAATACCCAAACCATTCAATACGCGAGGAATATTATCGCTGTCGCAGTACTGTCTCAAACCAGGCTTACTAATTCTTTTGATCGACTTAATGGCTGGTTGTTTTGTTTCAGGATGATATTTCAAGGCAATTTTAATGCTGCCTTGATAGTTTACATCATCTTCAAACTTGTAGTTCAAAATGTACCCTTTATCCTTTAGGATTTTGGTAATTTCTTTTTTTATGTTTGAAGCAGGAATATCGACTACGCGGTGTTTTGCTGATTGAGCATTACGTAAGCGAGTCAAATAATCTGCTATCGGGTCTGTAACTTTACTCATTACTTTTGTAATTAAATTTTACCAACTTGCTTTTTTCACACCCGGAATTAAGCCTGATGAGGCCATTTCACGGAAGTTAATCCTGCTAATTCCGAATTGACGCATGTAGCCTTTAGGACGGCCGGTCAGTTTGCAACGGTTGTGCATGCGTACCTTTGAAGAGTTCTTAGGTAGTTTTTGCAAACCTTCGTAATCACCTTCTGCTTTGAGCCGGGCCCTTTTTTCGGCATATTTTTCAACAAGTTTTGCCCTTTTAACTTCGCGGGCTTTCATTGATTCTTTAGCCATAACTTAGTTCTTTTTAACGTTTTTAAAAGGAAGACCTAACTCTTTCAACAAGGCGAATCCTTCTTCGTCAGTGTTTGCAGAGGTCACAAAAGTAATGTTCATACCGTTAATACGGTTTACCTGATCAATATTGATCTCAGGAAAAATAATTTGTTCAGGAATACCAAGGGTGTAGTTTCCTTGTCCATCCATTTTACTCTCAATACCTCTAAAGTCACGGATACGTGGCAAAGAGATGTTGATTAGCCTTTCAAGAAATTCGTACATTCTTTCTTTTCTCAGTGTTACGCGAACACCGATAGGCATTTTTTTCCTTAGTTTAAAGTTGGAGATGTCCTTCTTTGATTTGGTTTGGACTGCTTTTTGACCGGCAATCATTGACATTTCTTCAGTAGCAACTTCAATGATTTTTTTGTCCGCGATAGCAGCTCCAACACCTTGGTTCAGAACAATTTTCTCCAATTTCGGAACCTGCATTACCGAATTGTAATCAAACTCTTTGGTAAGGGCAGGAATAATTTCTTCCGAATATTTCTTCTTAAGTGTTGGTGTATAAGCCATTACTTAATCTCCTCTCCAGATTTTTTTGAATAACGTACTAGTTTACCGTTGTCTCCCACTCTACGCCCCATGCGTGTCTTTCCACCATTTTTGGGGTCAACATGCATTAAGTTTGAGACATGGATCGGTGCTTCTTTTTCAACAATACCACCTTGTGGATTTTCAGCGTTTGGCTTAGTATGCTTCTTTACCATGTTAACGCCTTCCACAATAGCTCTGTTTTTCTCCCGAATTACTTCGAGAACATTGCCTTGCTGTCCTTTATAGTTTCCAGCAATAACAACAACGGTATCACCTTTTTTAATGTGTAATTTTGTCTGCATTTTGATTAATTTATGCATTAAAGCACTTCAGGTGCAAGCGAAATAATTTTCATGTTTTTATCACGAAGTTCCCTTGCAACAGGGCCAAAAATACGGGTTCCGCGCATTTCACCGGCGTTGTTCAATAAAACGACTGCATTGTCATCGAAACGAATATAAGATCCATCCTGACGACGTACTTCTTTTTTAGTGCGAACAACAATGGCTTTAGACACAGTTCCTTTTTTCATATCACTACCGGCAACTGCACTTTTAACAGTAACAACTACCTTATCGCCCAGTGATGCATAACGCTTTTTTGTACCGCCTAATACGCGAATACAAAGTACCTCTCTGGCACCACTGTTATCGGCAACTGAACATCTTGATTCCTGTTGTATCATGATTACTTAGCTCTTTCAATAATTTCAACTAATCTCCAGCGCTTACTTTTACTTAAAGGACGTGTTTCCATGATCCTTACGGTATCACCTACGCTGCAAGTGTTTGTTTCATCGTGGGCGTATAGTCTTGTTGTTTTATTTACGAACTTTCCGTAAATAGGGTGTTTTTCTTTACGTTTAACCGCAACAACAATACTTTTCTCCATACTGTCGCTAACAACAACCCCGATACGCTCTTTTCTCAGATTTCTTGCTTCCATTGACTACAAATTAATTCTGATTTTGATTCAATTCCCTCTGACGCTTGATAGTCTGAAGGCGTGCAATATTCTTGCGGGCTTCCTTAATTTTCATCGGGTTATCCAGCGGAGAAACTGCATGATTCATATTTAGACGTGCCAAGGTTTCTGTTTCCAATTGAATTCTTTCTTGGATTTCCTTGTCTGTTAATTCTTTAATTTCTGATGCTTTCATCGTTAATCTTCTTTAGTAGATTCAACATAGTCACGTCTAACAACAAACTTCGTAGTTACCGGAAGCTTTTGAGCGGCCAAACGAAGGGCTTCTTTTGCCATTTCGAATGGAACACCGTCTGCCTCAATCAGGATACGACCTGGAGTAACCGGAGCTACGAATGCTTCAGGAGCACCTTTACCTTTACCCATACGTACTTCCGCTGGTTTTTTGGTAATAGGTTTATCTGGGAAAATGCGGATCCAAATTTGACCCTGACGTTGCATATGACGAGTTACCGCAACCCTTGCCGCCTCAATTTGGCGTCCGGTAAGCCACGAGCTCTGCAACGACTTTATACCGAAAGAACCGAATGCAAGTTCTGTACCCCGTTGGGCATTCCCTTTCATTCGTCCTTTTTGTACTCTTCTAAATTTTGTCTTTTTCGGCTGTAACATCCTTTTTTAATTAAAAGGTTTTCCAATTATTTTCTTCTTTTCTTGAAACCGCCACTTCTTCCACCGCGGCCACCAGCACCTTGATTGCCTTTTTGACCTAGGTTTGGAGAAAGATCACGTTTTCCGTAGACTTCACCTTTACAGATCCAGACTTTAACACCTAACAAACCTGTTTTAGTTAAAGCTTCAGCTAAAGCATAATCAATATCTGCTCTCAGCGTGTGCAAAGGAGTACGACCATCTTTATACATTTCAGAGCGTGCCATTTCAGCTCCGTTCAAACGTCCGGAAACTAAAATTTTGATTCCTTGTGCTCCCATTCTCATGGTTGAAGCAATTGCCATTTTTACCGCACGACGGTAAGCAATTTTTCCTTCAATCTGACGGGCCACATTGTTGGCAACGATTCGTGCATCCAGTTCAGGTCGTTTAATCTCGAAGATATTAATCTGAACTTCTTTATTGGTGAGTTTCTTCAACTCTTCCTTCAACTTATCAACTTCTTGACCGCCTTTACCAATAATAATACCAGGTCTAGATGTGTGAACGGTAATCGTGATTAGCTTCAGGGTTCTTTCGATAATGATTCGGGAAATGCTTGCTTTAGCCAAACGGGCGTTCAAGTATTCACGGATCTTGCTATCTTCAACCAGCTTGTCACCATAGTCGTTTCCACCGAACCAGTTGGAATCCCATCCTCGGATGATCCCTAAGCGATTAGCGATTGGATTAACTTTCTGTCCCATGTATTACTATTTATTCGTTAGCGTTATCTTCAGTTTTACTATCAACGCAAATTGTAACGTGGTTTGAACGCTTGCGGATCCGGTGAGCACGGCCTTGAGGAGCCGGGCGTAGACGCTTTAAAATACGTCCTGAATCTACAGCGATTGATTTCACATACAAGTTGCTTTCCTCCAAACGAGTTCCCTCGTTTTTAGCCTGCCAGTTTGCGATGGCAGACATCAACAGTTTTTCAACTTTGCGAGAAGCTTCTTTTGACGAAAACTTCAGGGCATCCAAAGCCTGGTTAACTTCCATGCCACGAACCATATCGGCTACTAACCGCATTTTTCGTGGTGAAGTAGGGCAGTCTTTTAATACCGCAAAGTATTGTGATTTCCGAGCCTCTTTCAGCTCATTTGCTCTATTTCTTTTTCTAGCACCCATCGTAAATTCTTTTAATAGTTAATGAGAATCTCTGCCTTAGCGTTTATTTCCGGCATGTCCCCTAAAAGTTCTTGTAGGTGCAAATTCGCCAAGCTTGTGGCCAACCATGTTTTCAGTAACATAAACAGGAATAAATTTATTTCCGTTATGCACTGCAATGGTGTGCCCTACAAAGTCGGGAGAGATTACTGATGCTCTGGCCCAAGTCTTAATTACTGACTTTTTACCTGCTTCATTCATCGCATCCACTTTTTTCTCAAGCTTATATGCAATATAAGGGCCTTTTTTTAATGAACGACTCATATCCTACTCCTTTAATTATTTCTTGCGTTTTTCTACAATGTACTTATTGGAAGCTTTCTTCTTAGCACGGGTTTTGTAACCTTTTGCTAACAAGCCATTACGTGAACGAGGATGTCCTCCTGACTGACGGCCTTCACCACCACCCATTGGGTGATCAACCGGGTTCATTACGACACCACGTACGCGTGGTCTTCTTCCTAACCAACGAGAACGACCTGCTTTTCCAGATCTTTCCAATAGGTGTTCTGTATTTCCAACAGTACCAATTGTAGCTCGGCAAGTGACGAGTACCATTCGGGATTCACCAGAAGGCAATTTCACAATTGCATACTTTCCTTCACGAGAGGTTAATTGTGCATAGGTTCCTGCACTGCGCACCATAACGCCACCTTGTCCAGGTTGAAGCTCAATGTTGTGAACGATTGTTCCCAGAGGAACTTCTTTAAGTGGAACTGAGTTTCCTACTTCAGGAGCAACACCGCTACCGCTCAATACTGTCTGCCCAACTTGCAATCCGTTAGGAGCCAGAATATACCGTTTTTCACCGTCAGCATATACTAACAGTGCAATACGGGCTGTACGGTTCGGGTCGTACTGAATAGACTCTACACGTGCAGGGATACCGTCTTTTTCGCGTTTGAAATCAATCGCACGATATCTCTTCTTGTGCCCTCCACCTATATACCTCATTGTCATGCGACCCTGGCTGTTACGACCACCGGTCTTCCGCATGGGCTTCAACAATGATTTCTCAGGCGTTGATGCAGTAACGGTATCAAATGCGCCAATAACTTTGTGCCTTTGACCCGGAGTAACTGGTTTTAATTTTCTTACTGCCATTTTCTATGATTAAATATTACTGTAAAAATCAATTGTATCTCCTTCGGCCAATGTAATCACTGCTTTTTTATAAGCAGTAGTTTTCCCTTTAATCACCCCGGCTTTTGTGTAACGGCTTTTATTTTTACCGCCATACACCATGGTGTTAACTGAAGCTACGCTTACATTGTACAGTTCTTCAACTGCCGTTTTGATTTGTTCCTTATCCGCTTCTCTACGAACGATAAATCCATAACGGTTCAGTTTTTCTCCCTGATCCGTCATTTTTTCCGTTACTATGGGTTTAATCAAAATATCCATTATTTATCCCCCTTAAATCTTAAACTGTTCTTCTACTTTACTTACAGAACTCTCAAAAAAGACCACCTTGCTGGCGTTCATAATTTGATAAGTAGTTAACTCAGAAGCAGTTACAACAGAAACTCCTTGTAAATTTCTGGAGGACAAATATATGTTTTTATTTTCTTCTGGTAAAACGAAAAGAGACTTTTTATCATTAATTTTCAGATTCTTACTAACGACTGCCATCTCCTTTGTTCTTGGTGTTTCCAGAGAAAAATCCTCCAATACCAAAACATCGCTTGCTTTAGCTTTGTAACTCAAGGCTGATTTACGAGCTAAGGCTTTGACTTTTTTATTCAATTTGAAGCCATAGTTTCTTGGACGAGGTCCAAAAACACGACCGCCACCACGGAAAATAGGCGACTTAATGCTACCAGCACGAGCAGTACCAGTACCTTTTTGCCGCTTGATCTTTTTTGTACTTCCGGTAATGTCTCCGCGCTCGGTTGCAGAATGGGTTCCCTGACGTTTGTGCGCCAAGTACTGTTTTACATCCAGATAAATCGCGTGGTCATTTGGCTCAATACCGAAAATCTGATCTTGCAAGCCGACCGTTCTTCCGGTTTCTTTTCCGGTTTTATCTAATACTTGTACTTCCATTACTGATTAATTATTACAAATGATCCTTTTGCTCCAGGAATTGATCCTTTAACAACTAATAGGTTACTTTCAGGAATAACTTTCAAGACTCTTAAGTCCTCGATCGTTTTTTGAGCACCACCAGTACGACCAGCCATGCGCATTCCTTTAAATACTCTAGAAGGGTATGAAGAAGCACCTAACGAACCAGGAGCTCTCAGACGGTTATGCTGACCGTGTGTAGCATCACCAACACCAGCAAAGTTGTAACGTTTAACAACGCCTTGAAAACCTTTACCTTTGGTAATTCCAGTCACATCAACCCAACTTCCCTCTTCGATTACATCAACAGTAATGGTATCACCAAGTTTGTAATCACCTTCGAAGTCTTGAAACTCGACAACTTTACGCTTAGGATCTGTTCCAGCTTTCTGGAAATGCCCAAACTCAGCTTTTGGGGTGTGCTTTTCTTTCTTAGCACCAAACCCTAACTGAATAGCGTCATAGCCATCGGTTTCGACCGTTTTCACTTGTGTAACAACACAAGGACCGGCCTCAATCACAGTGCATGGAATGTTTTTTCCCTCAACACTGAATACGGATGTCATTCCGATTTTTTTACCGATTAATCCTGCCATTTCATTTTTTTTTACAGGTTATCAAACTTTAATTTCTACTTCAACACCACTTGGCAATTCAAGCTTCATTAAGGCGTCGATAGTTTTAGCTGTGGAGCTGTAAATGTCGATCAAACGTTTGTAAGAAGACAACTGGAATTGCTCACGTGATTTCTTATTCACGAAGGTTGAACGTAGTACTGTGAACACCCGTTTGTGAGTTGGAAGCGGGATAGGTCCGCTCACAACTGCACCGGTTGTTTTTACAGTCTTAACGATCTTTTCAGCCGACTTGTCTACCAAGTTGTGATCATACGATTTCAGCTTAATTCTGATCTTTTGACTCATAGTGAGATAAAATAAATTATACTATAATAATTCTACTTTTCCTTGCATTTCCTCAAGTACTTTCATCGCCAATTGTTTTGGCACTTCTTCGTAGTGAGAGAACTCCATTGAAGAAGTTGCACGACCAGAAGAAAGTGTTCTCAATACGGTTACATAACCGAAGATCTCAGAAAGAGGAACGGAAGCACTAATAACTCTTGCTCCGGCTTTCTCGGTCATTCCAGCCACCTGTCCGCGTCGACGGTTCAAGTCACCAATGATATCACCCATGTATTCTTCAGGAGTAACAATCTCAGCTTTCATTACAGGCTCCAATAATTTTGGAGATGCTTTCGATGCTGCGCTTTTGAACGCCTGACGGGCACAGATTTCGAACGACAATTGGTCAGAGTCGACTGCGTGGAACGAACCATCAAGCAATTCAACTTGGAGGCTATCCAACTGGAATCCTGCTAAAGGACCATTCAACATTGCAGTTTCGAAACCTTTTTGTACAGATGGGATAAATTCTTTTGGAATACGTCCACCAGTAACACTATTAATGAAGGTCAATCCTTCTTTTCCTTCTTCTGCCGGACCTACTTTTACAATAATGTCTGCGAATTTACCACGACCACCAGACTGCTTTTTGAACACCTCGCGCAATTGAACTTCTTGCCCGATAGCTTCCTTATAAGCAACCTGAGGTTTACCTTGATTACATTCTACTTTGAATTCACGCTTCAAACGGTCGATGATAATCTCCAGGTGAAGCTCACCCATACCACGAATAACCGTTTGTCCTGATTCTTCATCAGTATTAACCTGGAATGTTGGATCTTCTTCGGCCAACTTAGCCAATCCCATTCCCAATTTGTCCAAGTCTTTTTGAGTTTTTGGCTCAACAGCGATACCGATAACTGGTTCTGGAAACTCCATACTCTCCAGCGTAATTGGATGTTTTGCATCAGCCAAAGTATCACCAGTACGAATATCTTTAAATCCAACAGCAGCGCAGATATCTCCTGCTTCAATCACATCTTTTGGATTCTGCTTATTGGAGTGCATTTGGTAAAGACGAGAGATACGCTCTTTTTTGCCAGTACGCGTATTGAATACGGTACTTCCTGCATCAATTTTACCAGAATAAACGCGAATAAAACACAAACGACCTACATAAGGGTCAGTTGCAATTTTAAATGCCAAAGCAGACAAAGGCTCTTCATCATCAGCCTTACGAGATACTTCTTCGCCGTTATCTGGATTAGTTCCAATAATCTCTCCTTTGTCTAATGGACTTGGCAAGAAGTCGATTACTGCATCTAACAAACGCTGAATACCTTTATTTTTGAAAGCGGACCCGCACATCATAGGGACAATGATTTGCTTCAAAGTTCCCTGGCGAATTACTTTAATTATTTCCTCAGGAGTAATTGAATCTGGATCTTCGAAGTAACGTTCCATCAATTCGTCATCCAATTCAGCAACTGATTCTACCATTTTCTCACGGTATTCGTCAGCCTGTGCCTTCAATTCTTCTGGAATTTCTTCCATTTTATATGCTGTTCCCAAGGTAGCGTCGTCGTACCAGCGAATAGCTTTCATTTCGATCAGGTCAATTACCCCTTCGAAGTTTTCTTCAGCTCCAATAGGAATCTGAATAGGAATAGGGTTAGCACCTAATTTCTCGCGAACTTCAGCCAATACATTATAGAAGTCTGCTCCCTGACGGTCCATTTTATTTACGAAACCAATCCGAGGAACACCGTATTTTTCAGCCTGACGCCATACAGTTTCAGACTGAGCTTCTACTCCACTCACCGCACAAAACAAAGCAACAGAACCATCCAAGATACGCAATGAACGTTCTACCTCAACGGTAAAATCAACGTGTCCAGGAGTATCAATAATATTGATTTTGTATTCGTTATCTTCGTGTTTCCAGAAAGTAGTTGTCGCTGCAGAGGTAATTGTAATACCTCTTTCTTGCTCTTGCTCCATCCAGTCCATTGTGGCAGAACCGTCATGGGTTTCACCGATGCGGTGCGTTAATCCTGTATAATAAAGGATACGCTCTGAAGTGGTTGTTTTACCAGCATCGATGTGCGCCATGATGCCAATATTTCTTGTATATCTAAGATCTTTTTTTGCCATATTAATCAACCAATATTCTAATCCTTAAAACTAAAAATGAACCTATCATCAGATAGGCTCTGTTTAAAATCTAAAGTGCGCAAATGCACGGTTAGCTTCAGCCATACGGTGCGTATCTTCTTTCTTCTTGAAGGCGCCACCTTCATTATTATACGCAGCCTGAATTTCAGCAGCCAACTTGTCTGCCATTGACTTTCCTGAGCGTTTGCGAGCAAATAAGATTAAGTTTTTGATAGAAACAGCCACTTTTCTTTCGGGGCGAATTTCCATAGGAACCTGGAATGTAGCACCACCTACACGGCGGCTTTTTACCTCTACAGCAGGAGTAATATTCTCCAAAGCTTTCTTCCAGACATCAAGGGGAGCAAGCTCTTCGCTTTTCATGCGTGATCCAACGATATCAAGAGCATCATAGAAGATCTGATAAGCAACGGTTTTCTTACCGTGCAACATCATATCATTTACAAAACGTGTAACTAGAACGTCGTTAAATTTAGGATCCGGCAACAGGATCCTCTTCTTTGGTTTCGATTTTCTCATCGTATGTTTTCTTTAGTGTTATTCGAATTGGTTGCTTTCGATTTGGAGCTTCAGTTCATCCCTACACTATTGGGAGTCATTTACTCAACCAAACCACTAAACGGTCAATTCACAAATTATTTTTTCGGTCTCTTTGTACCGTACTTAGAACGTCTTTGAGTACGTCCTTCTACTCCTGCGGTATCCAAAGCACCGCGCACTAAGTGATAACGCACACCTGGCAAGTCCTTCACCCTACCACCACGCACCAACACAATTGAGTGCTCTTGTAGGTTGTGTCCTTCTCCTGGAATGTAAGCATTCACTTCTTTCTGATTGGTCAACCTTACCCTTGCTACTTTACGCATAGCCGAGTTAGGCTTCTTAGGTGTCGTAGTGTAAACACGCACACAAACACCTCGTTTCTGAGGACAAGAATCCAAAGCAGGAGACTTACTGCTCTCTACTTTCAGAGTACGTCCTTTTCTAACTAACTGTTGAATCGTTGGCATACAACTATTTAATTAAGCATTAATATTATCGCAAAATGGACTGCAAAGGTATTGAAAAGATCAATAAAATCAACGCATTCCATCTCCGTTTTTGACAGTTTTCTCCAAAAACGGCAGGCAAAAGTACTAATTTTCAGAAAATAACAATAGCTTTTACTAGTGTTTTTTCGATTTTTACGAAAAATTAAAAGATGAGGGGAATTCTTAAAAAGCATTAGGAACCAGTAGACTCACTCTTGAAGACCTCAAGCAAATTCGAAGAAGATCATTCTGAATCAACCACCCGTTCTTTTAAGACTGACTTGATTGGATTAAAGAAACGCTGAATCAAACGAAGGTCCTCTGTAACAATCTCGGCATCACCCTTCATTTCCTGACTAAAAGCCAAAGTCAATCCATAATTGGTCACCAACCCCTGAGGCAGCTCAACTTCGGCGATATAATTATCATTGGATGGCACCAACGAAATAGATTTTACAACTCCCTTTACCAGGCCATACTCCATATGCGGAAAATTATCGAAACGAATATTAACCACCTGTCCCGGCTTTACCTTACCCGCTCCTCGCAAAGGCAAAGTCACCCGACCAATAATCCGACTCTCACTTTCAGGTACCACAGTAAAAACAATCTCATCACTTTTAACTTGCTGGTTTTTACTCCAAAAATTAGTAAAAGCAACCGTTCCCGCAATCGGAGTCTTCAACACAAAAGTTTTATTCCAATACTCCAAGCGGCTCTGCAACACATTAAGCGATTCAATCAACTCCGTCTGCATTTTTTGCTTCTGATCTTCAAACTCCTTTTCAGTACCAATAATATCCTGCTGAAGCTGAATAATATCTTTCTGAGTTGTCGCCAAATCGGTCCGCGCACCATTAAAGGCATATTTTTTCTGCAAAGCATTCGACTCGGAAGCCTTATAATCGACTAACGAAAGCACCTCCCGAACAAACAAACCCGAATCTCGCTGAAACTGCTCGTGAGCAATTCGGAATTCATTTTCCAAAATTTGACGTTGCGTCCACATGCGATCATAATAAATACGCTGCATATGCTCCTGCTCTCTCAGCGAAGCAATTTTCTGCGGATAAAAGTTCAACCGAATAAAACTGATATAATTATTATATAAGCGCAGAAACGAAGAAAAATCAGGCTGAATATCTCCCAACTTAAAATCTGGTTTTAGCTTCCTATAATAAAGAGTATCAAACGTAACAAAATACCTCTCCAAAGCCGCCAATTCCTCCTCCAGGCGCACAACATCTTCGTAGTCGGCCGTATTTTCCAAAATAGCAATCAACTGATCTTCGCGAACCGTGTCATTATCGTCTACAAACAATTGATCAATCTTTCCAGTAGTACGCGCTGCAATATGAGCTGGTGGATTTTCTGACAACACCACAATCCGAGCTCGGATAAGATCAGGGTAATGAAAAATCCAGCTCCCCAAAAGCAAAAGAACCAGCAGCACCAAAACCATTGTCAGACCACTGCGCAGCAACCACGAAGGAGACTTCCCAATAATCTCCTGAACCTCGTCACTCCGAATCTCTATATTATCGTTTGCATTTGGCATTACTCACCCACATTAATTACATCAAATCTAATTCATTATTCACAAGAACGTTGCTTTATATTATATAGTACTGACTTCAGATAAAGTCAATTCCCCAACTCCAACTGATTTTTCACTAAATGATAGTATGCTCCTTTTTGAGCCGTCAGCTCTACATGCGTTCCCAACTCGACAATTTCACCCCGATCAAGAACCACAATCTGATCGGCATTCTTCACTGTACTTAATCGATGAGCCACAACCACCACGGTCTTTCCGGCATACACCTGATCCAGATTCTCCATGATTGCTTTTTCATTATTCGCATCCAAGGCATTGGTAGCCTCATCAAAAAACAGGTACTCCGGATTTTTATAAACCACCCGGGCAATCAGAATCCGCTGCTTCTGCCCCTGACTCAAGCCATGCCCATCCTGCCCAATTCGAGTATTGTACCCCAACGGCAAGCTTTCCACAAAATCTTGAATATTGGCCGTCTTCACAGCAAATAGTAATTTCTCCTTATCAACATACTCATCACCCACCACAATATTATTCACAATGGTGTCCGAAAAGATAAAACCATCCTGCATCACCGCACCAACTTTCGTTCGCCACCACTGCTGCGAAAAGTTCTTCAAACTGGTATCCCCTACTTTTATCTCACCAGACACAGGCGGATAAAAACCAAGCAACAGCTTAATCAAGGTTGTCTTTCCACTACCACTCGTTCCTACAATGGCGGTCAACTTTTTCTCAGGAATTGTCAAATTAATCCGATTCAACACCTTCGGCGAATGAGGCCCTTCATACTGAAAAATGAGATCTGAAATTCCAATGGTATGCTCCGAAGGCATGGTATTGATACGCGGATCCTCTTTCCGCTCCTCATCTTCCTTATTATGAATCTCGCCCAAGCGCTCCAAACTAATTTTAGCATCTTGCGCCAAATGCAGAAAACTAATCAACTCCGCCAAAGGTGCATTCAGCTGCCCAATAATATACTGAACAGCCAACATCATTCCCAAAGTCATATCACCACTCAAAACAGCCATGGCCGCCAAAATGGTAATAACAATATTCTTAGTCTCGTTGATAAATACCGACCCCGCTTGCTGGTACTGATCAACGGATAGGTTTTGCACATTCACCCGAAAGAGACGAGCCTGTATCCGCTCCCACTCCCATCGTTTCTGTTTTTCGTAGTTATTCAGTTTAATTTCGGGCATCCCATTAATCAACTGAATAAGCATGCTCTGATTTTCACTCAGCTGGCTGAATTTCTTATAATCGAGCTGCCGTCTGCGCTGCATAAACAAATACACCCAAACCACATACAAGACAGAGCCCAACAAAAAGACCAATAGAATTTTCAAACTATAAATGGCCAGCACCACACCAAAAACCACCAAATTGAACAACGAAAACAACACGCTCAAAGTCTGAGTCGTCAGAAAACGCTCAATTCGCCGGTGATCCTGAATCCGCTGCATCAAGTCTCCAATCATTTTCGTATCGAAGAAGCCAATTGGCAACTTCATCAGCTTAATCAGAAAGTCGGAGATGATGGAAATGTTAATCCGCGTACTGATATGCAGTAAAATCCACGACCGGATGAAGTCAACAGACATTTTTCCAATAAACAACATCATCTGCGCAGCCAAAACCAAGTAGATAAATCCAATATCCTGGTTATTGATACCAACATCGACAACACTTTGCGTTAAAAATGGAAAAATCAACTGAATAACACTGGCTACCAAAAAGCCAATCAACAACTGACTAACCAAACGCCGATGAGGCCTAACATAGCGCCACAAAAAAGCAAAGCCTGTACGGTCCGTAGCCTCATCATCCTGATCATAAAAAGCAGGCGTTGGCTGCAACATCAGACAAATTCCTTTTTGCTCCCCCTCTTTCACGGTAGCCAACCAGTGCTTTTTAAACTCCTGCTCGTTGTATTTCACCAAACCAAAAGCAGGATCAGCCACATAAACCTTCCCTTTTTTCACCTGGTACACCACAACAAAATGGTTCTGATCCCAATGCACAATACAAGGCTTTGGCACATCTTTTACCAGCTGAGCATAGGTCACCTTTGTCCCCAAGCTACGCATACCAATAACCTCAGCCGCATCACTGATTCCCAGCAATGAAACCCCTTCCCGCGAAATATGAGATTGTTCCCTCAGGTAATTTAAACTAAAGTTACGCCCGTAGAATTTGGCGACCATCCGCAGGCAAGTAGGCCCACAGTCCATGGCGTCAGGCTGCTTATAATGAGGAAAACGAGACATAGCGCAATTTTACACCTTAAAAATACGGCAATTCAGCACTCACTCGCCAATACCAGCCATTAGTTATTCACAATTACCCGTTGATAGTGCAAAAAAAATACTCATTTACCCAATGACGATCCAAATCCACTAATCCACAAGCAACTTAATTGCGGAAACATCAAGATAATAATAGACCTGCCCTGGAATACTTGGAAAAATACCATCACAAGAATAATACACACCATCAAACACAACCTCTAAACCCTCAACCTGAAACTCTTCAGGAATAAGAGACACAAGACCGACGCCCTGCGAATCATAAGCCCCATCAACACCTGTAAAAATGGCAAACTTATCAACCTGAGCAACATACCCAATAACTCCTTTTACTCCGGACACACACTTCACCTCCTCCCCTCTCTCAAAACCTTCAACAACAGTCTCCTCTTTAGAGCAGCCAACAACCATCAAAAACACACCCAAAAACAAAATCGACACGCAACGAATATCTCTTTCCATAATTTAAATCCTTTAGTCTCCCTAATACAATAGCAAGATGAATAAACCCGAAAAACGTTGCGTTGATAAATATTATACTAAACCAAGAAAACACAGCCCTCCCAAAATCCAATCAAAAATAAAAACCTATTCAAGCACGCACTTTTCACAACTAACCAATGCCGCGATAGCAAGTTCATAGCAAAACTTTTTAAACTTTTATTTTGGTAGATTTTTGAAAACATTTTTATAACATATTCCCCCAAACAACGTCTCGTTGTTTGTTAATAAATTATTACTAATTTTGGTGACTTCCACAGGAAAATAGACCTACAAGAGATTTTTTTAAACCAATAAATAAACTAACACATGAAAATCTATAAAACAGACCAAATCCGCAACATTGCACTAGTTGGAAATGCTGGCAGTGGGAAAACCACCCTCGCAGAAGCCATGCTGTTCGAGGGTGGAGTGATCAACCGCAGAGGCGAGGTAACTGCAAAAAACACCACCTCGGACTACCTCCCCATTGAGCAGGATTATGGCAACTCCGTCTTCTCATCAGTCCTTCACACCTTCTGCAACGACAAAAAAATCAACATCATTGACACTCCCGGAATGGACGACTTCCGCGGAAGCGTTATTTCAGCCCTTCATGTTGTGGGATGCTCTATCGTTACGATTAACACCTCGCATGGCATTGAAGCAGGCACAGAATCAGTATGCCGCTACACCGAAAAGGCAGGCAAACCAATGATTTTTGCATTCAATCAACTCGATCACGAAAACGTCAATTTTGACCAAGCCGTTGATCAAGCAAAAAGCATTTTTGGAAACAAGGTTACCGTTGTTCAATACCCGGTTAATGCTGGCCCTGGCTTCGATTCAATCATTGACGTATTGAAAATGAAGCTTTATAAATACCCGGCAGATGGTGGCAAACCCGAAATCCTGGACATTCCTGCTGACGAAAAAGATAAAGCAGACGAACTACACAACGAACTGGTAGAGATGGCTGCCGAAAACGATGAGGCTTTAATGGAGCTTTACTTCGACAAAGGCACGCTGACCGAAGATGAAATGCGCCAAGGTATTAAGCTTGGCATGATCGACCGCAGTCTCTTCCCCGTATTTTGCACTGGAGCCAAACACAACATGGGAGTTGGACGCTTGATGGAATTTATTGCCAACATCACTCCTTCCCCCGCCGAAGCAGTTGAAGTTCCCGAAATCAATGGAAAAACAGTGGATAAATCAGAAAACGCAGCGACTTCTCTAATGGTCTTTAAAACAACCATTGAGCAGCACGTTGGCGAGATTACTTATTTCAAAGTAATGAGTGGCACGGTTAAAGAAGGCCAGGATCTGATTGTCACTAAAACCGAAAATAAAGAGCGAATTTCTCAGATCTTCGTTTCAGCCGGTAAAAACCGAACCAAAGTAGAAGCGATGATTGCCGGCGACATCGGTGCAACGGTAAAAATGAAAGATGTTACCGTAAACAACACGCTTAGCGAAAAATCAGCTCGTTATAAATTTGCAGAAGTTAAATTTCCAACTTCGCGCCATACCGTTGCCTTAAAGGCAGTTAACGAAGCCGATGAGGAAAAAGTAGGTGAAAGCTTCCAAAAACTTCATGATCAGGATCCAACATTCATCGTAGAGTATTCAAAAGAACTCAAGCAAATGTTGGTACACTGCCAGGGAGAATATCACCTCAATGCACTCAAATGGTTCTACACAAACGAATACAAAATCGACATTGAATTCCTTAAACCAAAAATTCCATATCGTGAAACCATCACCAAGTCAGCGCAAGCCGATTACCGCCACAAAAAACAATCAGGTGGTGCCGGACAGTTTGGCGAAGTACATATGATTATTGAACCCTACATCGAAGGAGTAGATCCTAAATCGATGTTCCAAATGAATGGAAAAGAGCAAAAACTCTCCATTCGCGACACGCAGGAATACCCATTATCATGGGGTGGAAAATTGATTTATCACAACTGCATTGTCGGAGGTTCCATTGATGGTCGCTTTATGCCAGCTATTCTTAAAGGAATCATGGAAAAAATGGAAGAAGGACCGCTTACCGGCTCCTATGCTCGCGATATCCGGGTATATGTCTACGATGGTAAGATGCACCCGGTTGACTCCAATGAAATTTCATTTAAGCTAGCCGGAAGAAATGCCTTCTCAACAGCATTTAAAAATGCAGGCCCAAAAATTTTGGAGCCAATTTATAACCTTGAGGTTTTTGTACAAAGCGAACGCATGGGTGATGTCATGAGTGACTTACAAGGACGCCGCGCCCTGATCATGGGAATGGGAAGCGAAAAAGGCTATGAGAAAATCAACGCCAAAGTCCCACTCAAAGAAATGCACAAATACAACACATCGTTAAGCTCCATTACACAAGGGCGAGGCATGTTCTCCATCAGTTTCGATGGCTACGAAAAAGTACCTCAAGAGGTACAAGATGAACTTCTTGCAAGCTACGCCGCAGAACAAGAAGAAGATTAAAAAAACCAATTTCTAATCCTTTCTTTAATAGTAATCAAAAACTAAACATGAAAATCCCCCGGACCAGCCAATCCGGGGGATTTTACTTTTCATAAAAATCTTATTTATTTACCAATGGCTACCAGCGATATAAAAAACTGCCAACTCCGACTCAATTCCTTATTATGCCAAGCTCTTACTTTTCGCGAAACAGATGCACAAAGCCATGATCGTTATGAGCTTTTCCATCGCGCCCTTTGGCTTCAACAACATAGTAATAAACGCCAGGACTAGCCAAACGACCTCCAATGCGCCCATCCCAAACAGCCTCTTTTTGTGCTTCTTCTGAATTACGAATATTGCTACTCTTCCATACATGCACCTTTCGCCCCCAACGATTAAAGATCTGAATATCGACGGACTGCATCGACTTAAAAGCAACTACAAATTCGTCATTATCCCCATCTCCATTGGGAGTGAACACATTCGGCACAAACAAATCCGACTCATCAACCTCAATATAGCCATCCAAATACACCGTATCGGTACATGCAAAGTCGCCGTTATTCTTTATTGTCACGAGTTTCACTTCATAACTTCCTGTTTTCTCAAACACAAAAGTCGGATTAGGATCAATTGCTGTTTGTAAAATACTATCAACAACTCCTCCAGCCTGACCTTCCTCAATCAACTCTCCGCGCTCACGAAAGAAGAACCACTCATACTCATCCGCATTTTTCGAAGTACTTGTAAAAGCGACTTCCAAAGGAGCATCTCCCTGACTTGGATTTGCAGTAAACGAAGCCTCTGTTACCACTGATTGATAGGTAACCGGAACTTCAACCTGACAGCCAAAACGATCATAAACAGTCAGCACATAATTGGTATTTTCTGCAGGCGGACCATATATCTGCGGGCTCAACAAGGATGAAATCTCAAGGCCATCAACCATCCATTTTGCCTTAACATCTTTAAACAAGGTTTTTGCCTGACCTGTTGGCAGATCATAATAAGTTAAATTAGCCTCCTCAAACGCTGCAGTGAGTTGAAAATAATCGCAAGTTGACTCCGACACTTCAGCCGTAGCCGTGTACCAACTATTCATCACCCAAGCCGTATAAACAGTACTTTCAGTTCCTTCCGTTACTGTCACACGATAGCCTCCATCAGCCAAGTTATTAACCGTTGATGAGCTACTCCCCGAGTTTTCAGTTAGAAAAACATCAAAACTACCCGTTGCCGAATTGTATTTGCCCCATTCAAACGAAGCAGCCCCTCCTCCCGGAGCGTCTGCTTTTAGCATGCCTGCCTGTTCATTGGGGGCGGTGCAAAAAATATAAATCTGATCTTGCGCCCCAGAACTGTATTCAGTGGGAACCATATCATCAGCCTCAGAACTAATTTGAGCGTTAACAAACAAACTTGAAAAGCAATAAATAAATAAGAAAACTACTTGCAGTTTAGGCATCAACTTCATGTCAATAAATTCTTTTTTTCGATTGTGATCGATGAACTTTTTTCCAAAATCGGATTCTCTTTACCAAAAGGACATCCAATTCGGAAACCTGCGTTATTTCATCGAAAAATTGTCTTGAATTTCTAAAACAATACAATATTAACGCTAAAAATTGATTTATCTTTTACAGACTTTTATTTTTCTCCCAAAACGTTTTGTTGAAAACTAGCCTCAGGCAAAACAGTAAAATATAAAAATAGGTTATACTTTTGAGGCTGATTTTGAAAAATAGTGATTGTGAATTACCTAGAAGAACTTAATGAAGCTCAGCGCAACGCAGTTGAAAACACCGATGGCCCATCGCTCGTTATTGCAGGAGCCGGATCAGGAAAAACGCGCGTTCTTACATACCGAATTGCTCACCTGTTGAAACAAGGAGCACGCCCGGGAAGCATTTTATCGCTTACATTTACCAACAAAGCGGCCCGCGAAATGAAAGAACGGATTGCCAGCATTGTTGGACAGCAAACGGCTCGTTACCTGTGGATGGGAACCTTCCACTCCATTTTTGCCCGTATTTTAAGAACTGAGTCCGAAGTTCTCGGCTATCCTTCTAATTTCACAATTTACGACACTGCTGACTCTAAAAGCTTGTTAAAGGCCATTATCAAAGAGTTTAAACTCGATGATAAAACCTACAAGCCGAATGTTGTCTCCAGCAGAATATCGGCTGCCAAAAACAGCTTAATAACACCGGCAGCTTATGCTCAAAATGCCCAAGTTCGTGAGTACGACATGAGCATCCGAATGCCTCGAATTGCAGAAATTTATAAGGAATATGCACGTCGTTGTTTTTTAGCAGGAGCCATGGACTTTGACGACCTGCTATTGAAAACCAACATCCTGTTTCGTGACCACAAGGACATTCTAAAAAAATACCAGGAACGATTTGACTATGTATTGGTTGATGAGTACCAGGACACCAACTTTGCACAATACCTGATTGTTAAAAACCTGGCTGCAACCCACAAAAATCTGTGTGTCGTAGGTGACGATGCACAAAGTATTTACTCATTCCGGGGAGCACGAATTGAGAACATTCTCAACTTTCAAAAAGATTATCCTGAGCATCAAGTGTATAAACTGGAGCAAAATTACCGTTCAACACAAACAATTGTAAATGCTGCTAACAGCATCATTCAAAAAAATAAGCGCCAATTACCCAAGACCGTCTATTCTGAAAATGACCAAGGAAATAAAATCAAGGTTTTCTCGGCTCTGACTGACAATGAGGAAGGCTACTTGGTGGCCAATGAAATTAGTGAAACCCGCATGCGGCAACATTATAAATACGCTGACTATGCCATTCTTTACCGAACCAATGCCCAGTCGCGTATTTTTGAGGAAGCCCTGCGAAAAAGAAATATCCCCTATAAAATATACGGTGGTCTTTCCTTCTACCAACGCAAGGAAATCAAAGATCTGCTCTCCTATTTCCGACTGGTAATCAACCCAAAGGACAACGAAGCGCTCAAGCGAATCATCAACTACCCAGCGCGGGGAATTGGAGCAACAACACTTAGCAAGCTGGAACAAGCAGCCTTGGATAATGGCGTTAGCATTTTCGAAATTATTGAGCAAAGCGGAACAAACAACCATGCAGCGCTTAATAAAGGGCTACTCAGCAAAGTACAACAATTTGTTGCGTTGATCCTGCAGTTTCAGGAGAAAGCAGTACTAAATGATGCCTACGAAATGGCCAGCGAGATTGCCACCCAGACCAACATCATCAAAGACCTATACAAAGATCAGACACCCGAAGGCTTAAGCCGTTTTGAAAACATTCAGGAATTGCTCAACGGTATCCAGGAGTTCTCAATTAACGCGCGGGAAGAAGGCCAGCCCAATTTACTGGCAAACTACATGGAAGATGTCGCCCTGCTAACCGATCAAGACTCGGAAAAAGAGGAAGACATGGACAAAGTAACCCTCATGACTGTGCACTCTTCCAAAGGATTGGAATTTAAAAATGTCTTCATTGTGGGGGTTGAGGAAAACCTGTTCCCTTCAAGCCAGTTTGGAAATATTACACCAGAAGCTTTTGAGGAAGAACGCCGGCTATTTTATGTTGCTCTAACCAGGGCTGAGGAAAATGCCTACCTCAGTTTTGCCAAACAACGTTACCGTTGGGGGAAGTTAGATTTTTGCAACCCCAGCCGCTTCATTACCGAGGTTGATGAACAATACCTGGACATGCCAGATGAAGCAGATTTCAACTTTGATGAGCTCCCTACTGAAGGACAAGCCATTCAAAAACAAAGCTTCGGCAAAACTGGTACTGTGGGGCGCCGTCCTACAACAACTGACCAACCAGGCATGAAACAAAAATTGGTACAGCTGCGCCAAGCAAAACAGCGCTCTCAGAACTTTGACGGTGATGATCCTCGTGATATCCAAACCGGAATGATGGTTGAACACCAACGTTTTGGCAAGGGGAAAGTACTCCAAGTCGAAGGAAGCTTCCCCAACCTCAAGGCAACCGTGTTCTTTCAAAATGCCGGACAAAAACAACTCTTACTCAAATTTGCCAAACTAAAAATTGTCTAAAAAAAAGAGGTAACATCCAATAAATTAAGCGATACTAGACCAATAAAATGAGAAATAAATTGGTCAGCAAATTAATTTCATTTAGTTTTGCAAACAGATAATATCGCCTTCACTTCAGATTATCAACTGAATTACCGGAATTAGACAACCTTGTTTTACACAAAAAGATTATTTTGATATACTTTTTTTAAATGGATTATAACTCGAATCGTAAAAAATTACCCCTGCCAGAGTATGGGCGTAATATTCAAAATATGGTTGATCATGTATTAACCATTGAAAATCGTGAGGAACGCAACCTGGCGGCAAGAACCATCATCGACATCATGGGTAATTTGTACCCTTATTTGAGAGACATTAATGATTTCAAACACAAATTGTGGGATCACTTAGCCATTATGGCTGATTTCAAATTGGATATTGACTATCCATACGACCCTCCAAGACCTGAAACATTCCAAGAAGCTCCCAAAAAAGTGGAATATGCGAGTAACAATATTCGATTCCGGTATTATGGGAAAGTATTAGAACGTATGGTTGATGAGGCTGCTGCCTATGAGGATGGGGAAGAAAAAGAAATCCTGATCACCATGCTGGCCAACCACATGAAAAAGTGCTACCTCACGTGGAACAAAGATGCTGTCGACGATGAAAAAATCTACTTGGATTTGGAAGAAATTTCAAAAGGAAAAGTCAAGAGAGATAATCTGAACCTGGCCGAAACTCGCGACATCTTGCAACGTTCAGCTCCACGAAAAAAACAAAACACCCAAGGACGCAATCCAAAAAAACACCGTAAAAACGATTAATCGCAAGCAAAGAGATGGCAACATTTCATATTGAAGGAGGTCATAAGCTAGCTGGTGAGCTTCACCCCCAAGGAGCAAAGAACGAAGCTCTTGAAGTAATCTGTGCAACACTTCTAACGACAGAACAAGTTACCATCAGCAATATTCCAGAAATACGGGATGTTCTGAAACTTATTGAAATCCTTACCGAACTCGGTGTAAAAGTAAACCGAGTTCAAAAAGGAATGTATCTGTTTCAGGCAGACCAGTTGGACATGCACTACCTGCAATCAGAACAATTTGCTCAACAAGCGACCAGTTTGCGTGGCTCAATCATGATTATTGGGCCTCTGCTTGCCCGTTTCGGACAAGCTTACATTCCTCAACCTGGGGGCGACAAAATCGGACGTCGCCGTTTAGACACGCACTTTGTCGGTCTCCAAAAGCTAGGAGCTCAATTCAACTACGATCCAGACAAGCATTTTTACCATGTTGAAACAGAAAAGCTTCTAGGAGCCTACATGCTTCTGGATGAAGCTTCGGTAACGGGAACAGCCAACATTTTAATGGCAGCCACTCTGGCAGAAGGAACAACCACCATTTACAATGCAGCTTGCGAGCCCTACTTACAGCAACTATCCAACATGCTGGTTGCTATGGGGGCGAAAATTGATGGAATTGGCTCAAACCTTTTGCGTATCGAAGGAGTTTCCGAATTAAAAGGATGTAAGCACACCATTCTGCCTGACATGATTGAAGTGGGAAGTTTTATTGGACTAGCGGCAATGACCAGCTCTGAAATAACCATACCCAATGCAGGAGTTAACCACTTAGGCATTATCCCCGATTCATTTAAACGACTCGGCATCCAGCTTAACATTCAGGGAGACTCCATTCACATTCCGGCACAGGATAGCTACGAAATTGAGACATTTATTGATGGGTCAATCATGACCATTGCCGATGCTCCATGGCCCGGACTTACTCCGGACCTGCTCAGCATCTTCCTGGTTATTGCGACACAAGCGAAAGGCAGTGTCCTCATACACCAAAAAATGTTTGAAAGTCGCCTGTTCTTTGTTGATAAACTTATTGATATGGGTGCGCAAATCATTTTATGCGACCCACACCGCGCAACCGTTATCGGACAAAATAAGAAGCACCAATTGAAAGGAACAACAATGTCGTCTCCTGATATTCGCGCAGGAGTAGCTTTGCTTATTGCCGCCCTTTCAGCACAAGGAGAAAGCAAAATTTATAATATCGAGCAAATCGACCGAGGATACGAAGGAATTGATCAACGCCTGAATAGCATTGGAGCAAAAATAGAACGAGTCGATTAGCCAAATAAGCGACTGATTTTGTTAATATTTTCAAAAATCAAAGCAAGATCGACCTGAATACTTCCATTTTTGTTATACTTGACATCTCGTTTAATTTGGAATTATAAACATTTTGAAATTGATGAAACAGAAAATTATTATCGCTTTGGTGCTAATTCTAGGATTAGCAATTCACACCGAGGCCAAGGATGGAGTTAAGATTGGGTTACGTGAAGGAAACAAAGCCCCTGAAATAGCTGAACAATCAATTGATGGTAAAGAACTAAAACTATCATCATTGGAAGGAAAATTGGTACTAATCGACTTTTGGGCTTCCTGGTGTCCACCATGCCGTCGCGAAAACCCAATTGTGGTTGAAGCTTATGAGGAGTTTAAAAACAAAAAGTTCCAGAATGGAAATGGGTTTACTGTTTTCAGTGTATCGCTCGATAAGAGTAAAGAAGCTTGGGAGCGCGCAATTAAAGCCGATGAACTAAGCTGGGATTACCATGTATCAGACCTGAAAGGATGGCATTCAAAATATGCTGCAGTGTATGGAGTAAGAGGTATTCCAACAAACTTTTTGATTGATGGTGACGGTGTCATTATTGCCAAAAACCTAAGAGGTGCTGCACTTAAAGCAACCTTGAAGGAACTATTAAAATAAGATTATATCATACCTGATAATACAAGGGCAGTGCATAGGTACTGCCTTTCTTTTTATACTTTTGTCAGCATTTTGCAAAGTGGATGTGCCAATTTGTCCCCTATCCTGAATTGGCAACATTTTTGTAAACTGTCAAACCGATAATTTTAACTAGATATAGCAATGGCAGACGAAAAAATAAAGCAAGAACAAGAGCTGGAAAACGAGACCGAGATTAACGGTAACGAAGCTCAAACACAGGAAGAAACTGCTGAACCTGATAAGAAAGACAAAAAGGCGAAAGCCAAAAAAGAACATAAGAAATCGAAAAAAGACGATGCCAGCGAAAAAGTAGAAGCGCTGGGGCAAGAATTGATCAGCATAAAAGACAAACACATTCGTCTTCAAGCTGAGTTTGACAACTACCGGAAACGCACCATGAAAGAAAAAATGGACTTGATTAAGTCTGGTGGCGAATCGGTTTTAGTCAATATTCTTCCAATCATTGACGATTTTGAGCGCGCACTGACAGCTTTCAGTGAAATGAAAGAAGATGATCCGTTGAAAACGGGCGTAACCTTGATTTACAACAAATTCAAAGACTTCTTAAAACAAAACGGTGTTACCGAAATTGAAGCTTTGGAACAGGAGTTTGACACAGATTTACACGAAGCAGTAACCAAAATACCTGCACCAAAAGATGAGCTGAAAGGGAAAGTGGTCGATGTCATCCAGAAAGGTTACCAGATGAACGAAAAAGTCATTCGCTTTTCCAAAGTTGTGGTGGGTGAGTAGACAAAACATGCAAGTATGACAAAAAGAGATTTTTACGAAGTATTAGGAGTAAGTAAAAGCGCTTCACCTGAAGAAATTAAAAAGGCTTACCGAAAAAAAGCCATTCAATATCACCCGGATAAAAACCCGGATAACAAAGAAGCTGAAGAAAAATTCAAGGAAGCAGCCGAAGCCTATGAGGTATTGAGTAATCCTCAGAAAAAACAACGTTATGACCAATTTGGTCATGCCGGAGTTGGTGGCGCCGGTGGCGGTGGTGGATTTAGCCAGCACGACATGTCTATGGACGATATCTTCTCCATGTTTGGCGATATTTTCGGTGGCAGTGGTTTTGGTGGCGGATTTGGTGGTTTTGGAGGCTCGTCCAGAGGTGGAGGCCGAAGAGTTCACCGAGGATCAGATTTGCGCGTAAAAGTCACACTTTCGTTGAAAGACATTGCCAATGGCGTTGAAAAGAAGATCAAGCTGAAAAAATACAAAGCTTGTGATACTTGTAATGGAACCGGAGCACAAGGTGGTAATGATTATACAACCTGTTCTACCTGCCGCGGAAGTGGCCATGTTACTCGGGTAACCAACACCCTGCTTGGACAAATGCAAACAACAGCAACTTGCCCGAGTTGTAATGGTGAAGGCCAGATCATTAAAAACAAATGTACCGCATGCCATGGCGAAGGAGTCGTTCGCGACGAAGAAGTGGTTACCATTAAAATTCCTGCTGGAGTTGCTGAAGGCATGCAACTCAACGTATCCGGAAAAGGAAATGCCGGACGTAGAGGTGGCATGAATGGAGACTTGCTTGTTATCATCGCTGAGGAAAACCATCCGGACTTAATTCGAGATGGCAACAATTTGATTTATAATCTATTTTTGAGTTTACCAGACTTTGCCTTAGGAACAACTGCTGAAATTCCGACGGTTGAAAGCAAGGTAAAAGTCAAAATTGAAGCAGGAACTCAGCCTGAAAAAATCTTACGCCTACGCGGCAAAGGATTACCCGATGTGAATGGCTATGGCAAGGGAGACTTGCTGGTACGCATTCATGCCTGGGCACCAAAGAAAATATCTGCTGAAGAGCGGAAACTTCTGGAAAAACTCCAGGAATCTCCCAACTTCAAGCACACTCCCGGAAGCGGAGACAAAAACTTCTTCGAGAAGATGAAGAATATTTTTGAATAACTTTTTTGATCAAGATAAAAGGGGCGGTTTTCCACTTGAGAAAACCGCCCCTTTCTTTTTATCCTAACAGCTAATTTCCTTTCAGATTTCAGCTTATAATTAGCAGATAGCCTACCAGTTCATTTTAATCACTTCGCTACCGGCCAAAAGAAAAGCACCAGTGCCATAAACCTCCCAACTTGCATTTGAAAAATTGGCTCTCGGATCAGCGCCAATCGGTTGAGTCCAGCCCACGCGTCCATCAGCTTGAATCAGGCTATTTAAGCCCACCCAAGCTTTCTGAACAACCGGTTTATAAGTAGCCTCATCCAACAAGCCATTATTGATTCCCCAAGCCAAAGCATAGGTGAAGAAACCAGAACCACTGGCCTCTCCTCCTGGGTAAGAAGCAGGATCAAGCAAGCTAGCCCGCCAAAGTCCATCCTCCTGCTGAATTTCAGCTATGCGTTGCGCCATCCGTACAAAAAGTTTCTCATAAAAAGAGCGATTCGGGTAGTCAGCAGGAAGCTCCTCCAACACGCGAACAATACCGCCCATTACCCAACCATTTCCTCGCGACCAGAAAATCTTTTTCCCGTTAGCTTCATAACGAGGTTCTTCCCAGTCGGTTTTATATTTCATATCTCGCGCAAACAAGTTTTCCTCTTCATCAAAAAGCAAATCATAGGTTTCCTTGAAGAGCTTATCATTAAGCTTTAAATACTTGGGTTCATCCAAAATCTCTCCAAGCTTAACCAAAGCCGGAGGTGCCATAAACAAGGCATCGCACCACCACCAGGTAATCGGCCGAATCTTTCCAGTAGAATATGGTGTTGCCATCATCTTATCAATGGTATCGCGAAAAGGAATCAGCATTTGCTCCTGCTTTTCAACCCTATATACATCCAGGTAAGTTTGACAGATTGCGTGATCATCAGCATGATGTAAACGAGGACCGGGCTTCCACTCATTGGTCTCTCCCATCTCCATTAAAGCTTTCCATATTTTTTTTGAACCGGTTGTTTCATAGGCTGCAAAAACACCGGCGTAAAAAGCTCCATTGGTCCAGTCATAGAGTTTATGCTTAGGATGTTTTAACTGCCAGAAGGTCGCCTTTTTCATGGCTTTCTCAATCTTCTTAGGCTTGAATAAATCAGCATTGTCCGACGCATATAGTTGACATACCAACAACAGAATTAAGCTAACTGCTAATAATTTCTTCATAAGTTTCTATTTTTAATATCATTCGAGCCCACTCCAAAACAAAACATTAACCAGCCTCTAAAAATTTGTTGTTTGGGGTATTGCAATACTTGTTTTACAAGCAAGCCCATCCATTGGATATTAGGTTTCCCTAAAAATAATCTTTTTTGCGCAATCGATTGTAATTTTCTTGAAAAATTAAAAAATGAATAATAAATCACCTCTAAATGATAATTTATCACTTTTAGCCTTGCAGTACTTTTATTTTATCACTATACTTGCAGCTCAAAGAGAAAATTAAGACATGAACAACATTCAAGGACATTACGGCCATCATCATGATACCCTATTAATTGGTAGGCTGTAATTCTTTTGTTTTGTTCCAAAATATTAATCCAAAGAAGGCTTACCATACGGTAAGCCTTTTTTATTTGATCTGAATTATCATGACACAACTGAGAATCGCGATTCAAACGAAAGGAAGACTCAACGAAGACTCCATGCAATTACTTGCAGAAGCTGGCATTAGCATTAGTTTAGGAAAACGGAAACTGCTGGCTGCAGCCAAGAATTTTCCACTCGAAGTGCTATTTCTTAGGGATGACGATATTCCCCAAGCCGTAGCCGACCAAGTAGCTGATATCGGCATCGTTGGTGAAAACGAAATGCTGGAAAAGAAAGAGCAAGTACAAATCATCAAACGACTGGGTTTCAGCAAATGCCGTTTAAGTCTGGCCATTCCAAAATCGGAAGATTACCCCGGCATTGAGTGGTTCAATGGCAAAAAAATTGCCACCTCCTATCCGGTTATTTTAAAAGACTTCCTAGACAAAAACAACGTTAAAGCGGATATCCACGTGATTTCCGGATCAGTTGAAATTGCCCCAGGGATTGGCTTGGCTGATGCAATTTTTGACATCGTCAGCTCCGGATCAACACTGGTCTCCAATCGTCTTAAAGAAGTAGAAGTTGCTCTGTACTCAGAAGCTGTACTTGTCGCTCCCAAAGAACTTTCAGCGGACAAACGAGCCATTATGGACGAAATGATTTTCCGCATGGAATCAGTGGAACGTGCAAAAGACAAAAAATACATTGTCCTCAATGCTCCTAAAGAAAAAATTGAGGAAATAAAGGCAATCCTTCCCGGAATGAAAAGCCCAACGGTTACCACACTGGCTGAAGAAGGATGGGTATCTATGTCGTCGGTAATTGCCGAAAAAGAGTTCTGGGAAATCATTGGGAAATTAAAAGAAGCGGGTGCGCAAGGTATTTTAGTCATGCCAATCGAAAAGATGATTTTCTA
Organism: Sunxiuqinia elliptica; assembly: GCF_900113005.1. Lineage (GTDB taxonomy): Bacteria > Bacteroidota > Bacteroidia > Bacteroidales > Prolixibacteraceae > Sunxiuqinia > Sunxiuqinia elliptica. The sequence continues at coordinate 556,275 of NZ_FONW01000002.1, read as the reverse complement.
AACACAATGCACGGCAATTAAAACATATAACACACCCATGGCAAGGACGTTTAATACACACGAGAATGATTGAAATATCTTATCTAGTGTCTTGGTTCTAGTGTCTTGGTTCTAATTTTAAATACATGAAAAGTTACCTGAATCCCAAAAAATCTGAATGGCCTCAAATCCTGGAACGCCCACTTTTTGACGCCAGTGAGTTGACTGCAAACGTTAAAGCAATTCTCACCGAAATCAAAACAGATGGCCTTTCTGCTATAAAAAAATTCACCCAACAATTTGATGGTGCCGAGATCGATGATTTTGCCATTTCAGCTCAAGAATTAAGCGAAGCGACCAATCAACTTGATCCGAAATTAAAAGAAGCCATTACCATTGCTGCTGAAAACATTAAGCAATTCCACGCCAGCCAACAGACGGAAATAAACAAAGTGGAAACAACCAAGGGCGTTGTTTGCTGGCAAAAAGCTGTAGCCATTGAGAAAGTTGGCTTGTACATTCCGGGAGGTTCAGCTCCTTTGTTCTCAAGTGTTTTAATGTTAGCCATACCTGCCCAGATTGCCGGTTGTAAAGAAATTGTGCTCTGCACCCCACCAAACAAAAAAGGACAAATCAACCCTGCCATTCTATTTGCGGCTCAGCTGGTGGGCGTTACCAAAGTTTTCAAGCTGGGAGGCGTACAAGCCATTGGAGCCATGGCCTATGGAGCCGGTCCAGTCCCAAAGATTGCCAAAATATTTGGTCCGGGAAACCAATACGTTATGGCAGCAAAACAACTGGTCAGCATCAGCGATGTGGCTATTGACATGCCTGCCGGACCTTCTGAAGTAGCTATCATGGCTGACTCATCAGCCAATCCAGCCTTCATCGCATCCGATTTACTTTCGCAGGCCGAACACGGACCAGACTCTCAAGTTGTTTTAGTGGCCAACTCGACAGAATTAGTGGATCAGGTTGAACTTGAACTTGAAAAACAACTCAAGCAACTCAGCCGAAAAGAAATTGCCCAAAAAGCATTAAAAAACAGTGTCGCCATTGTTTTGAATGATGAGTTTGAGATGATCGAGCTTATTAACGAATATGCACCGGAACATTTAATCATCTCCATGGAAAACTACCTGCAAACCGCAGATAAAATTACGAATGCTGGTTCTGTTTTCCTCGGGAACTACACCCCTGAAAGCGCTGGTGATTATGCATCAGGGACCAATCACACTCTGCCGACTAACGGCTGGGCCCGCTCATTCAGCGGTGTCAACCTGGATAGTTTCATTCGTAAGATTACATTTCAGGAAATATCTGAATCCGGGATTAAAAATTTAGGCCCCGTAATTGAAAAAATGGCTGAAGCTGAGCAATTGGATGCACACAAAAATGCGGTAACATTAAGACTGAAAGCATTAGGAAAAGAAAAGTAATAGGAGACAATTGCCTTCCACTTCTTCCATCGTTTTCAACTGTTTTCAATCATTTTCAACCGCCTTCAAAAACATAAAAAAATGGACCTTCAACAACTGATACGTAAAAACATTCAGGCACTAAAGCCCTACTCATCAGCACGTGACGAGTACACCGGGGAGGCAATGGTTTTTCTCGATGCCAATGAAAACCCATTCAACGCTCCCTACAACCGCTACCCAGATCCCCTTCAACGGGAATTAAAAGTGGCCATTTCAAAACAAAAAAGCTGTGAGGCTGACCAAATCTTTCTGGGCAATGGAAGTGATGAACCAATCGATCTGCTTTTTCGTGCTTTTTGCGAACCTGGGAAAGATAATATTGTTACGATTGATCCAACTTACGGCATGTACCAAGTTGCGGCAGATATCAACAATATTGAAGTTCGCAAGGTGAAACTGAATGACAACTATGGCTTTTCAGCAGAAGCCCTTCTGGAAAAAACAGATAAACACACCAAGCTGATTTTTGTATGCTCCCCCAACAATCCAACGGGCAATTTGCTCGACAACAAGGAACTAATCAAGCTCATCCAAACATTTGAGGGCTTGGTTATTTTGGATGAAGCATACATCGATTTTGCTCCGGGAGCCAGTCTCCTTCCAAAGTTGAGTCACTACGAAAACCTCGTTATTTTGCAAACCTTCTCCAAGGCTTGGGGCATGGCAGGTATCCGGTTGGGAATGGCCTTTGCCAATCCCGAAATCATTCGCGTTTTCAACAAAATCAAGTATCCATACAACATCAACATGCTGACTCAGCAAAAAGCGTTGGAGCTCATCGAGCAGGAAGCCGATAAAAACCAATGGGTGGAGCTGCTAATTCAGGAGCGAAAAGCGCTCGAAGAAAAACTCTCCAAACTCCCGTTTGTTGTAAAAGTATTCCCTTCGGACGCCAACTTTTTATTAGTTAAAATGTACGATGCCAGAGGAATTTACGACTTCCTGGTGGAGAATGGAATTATTGTGCGAGATCGCTCAAAAGTTGTTTTGTGTGATGATAGCCTGCGAATCACTGTTGGTTCGCCCGAAGAAAACCAAATCTTGCTGGATAAATTAAACGAATTGCTATAAATCCGAATAATTGATTATTCGATATTAAAAATTTTAAACAGATGAAAAAGGCCTTATTCATTGATCGTGACGGGACACTGGTTGTTGAACCACCAATCGATTTTCAGTTAGACTCATTGGAAAAACTGGAATTTATTCCTGGCGTATTTCGCAACCTTTATTTCATTGCGAAGAACCTTGACTACGAGTTGGTGATGGTGACCAACCAAGATGGACTGGGGACAGACTCGTTTCCGGAAGATACTTTTTGGCCTGCTCACAATAAGATGCTAAAGGCTTTTGAAAACGAAGGAATCACGTTCAATGACATTCTAATTGACCGCAGCTTCCCCGAAGATAATGCTCCGACACGCAAACCTCGCACCGGATTGATGGGCAATTATATGGACGGAAGCTACGATTTAGCCAACAGCTTTGTCATTGGCGACCGGTTAACAGATATTGAACTGGCTAAAAATCTTGGAGCCAAGGGCATTTTGCTAAATGACGGCTCACTTACCGAAGAACTAAAAAAACAAGGGCTGGAGCAAACCTGCGTGTTAACAAGCTCAAGCTGGGATGAAGTTTATGCTCAAGTTGCCGCTCCTGAACGCACAGCACAAGTGGAGCGAAATACCAAAGAAACCAAGATTAAAATTGAGCTGAACCTGGATGGAAGCGGCAAAGCCAACATTAGCACTGGACTGGGGTTCTTCGACCACATGCTCGATCAAATAGCGCGTCACTCAGGGATTGACCTGAATATTCTGGTGGACGGCGATTTACAGGTTGACGAGCATCATACCATTGAAGATACTGGCTTGGCTTTAGGCGAAGCTTTTAAACTTGCCTTGGGAGATAAACGAGGCGTTGAACGTTACGGCTATTGCCTACCCATGGACGACTGTTTGGCCCAGGTTGCTCTTGACTTTGGTGGAAGACCCTGGCTGATCTGGCAAGCCGATTTCAAGCGCGAAAAAGTTGGAGATATGCCAACCGAAATGTTCTTTCATTTTTTCAAATCATTCTCTGACACCGCGCTTGCCAACCTCAACATAAAAGCAGAAGGCGAAAACGAACACCATAAAATTGAAGGTATTTTCAAAGCACTTGCCCGGGCTATCAAAATGGCAATCCGGAAAGATGTTTTTAACTTTGAGCTCCCATCGACCAAGGGAACACTCTAAATTAAATTTTGCCGCAGACCCCTGAAAGGAGAATCAATGCAGAAATAGAAACCTCTGCAAACTCTGTGGTGAGAAAGATAAAAAATGAAAAAACTATGAAAAGCATAAAACCACTCCGCGAAAAGAAAGATACAGCGATCCTGCTAATTCATTGTCCCGACCAGCAAGGAATACTGGCAACAGTAACGGAATTTTTGAATAAAAACAATGGGAACATCATGAACCTGGATCAGCATGTTGACCGGGTTGAAAAAATATTTTACATGCGTGTAGAATGGGAACTGAAAGATTTCTCAATTCCTGCCGATAAAATTGGTGAATATTTTGACACCCTCATCGCATCCAAATTAAACATGAACTGGAAAATTTATTTTTCCGAAGACGTTCCCCGGATGGCAATTTTTGTCTCGAAAATGTCGCACTGCCTGTTCGATATTCTTGCTCGCTACACGGCAGGAGAATGGGATGTTGAAATTCCACTAATCATCAGCAACCATGAAACGATGCGTCCGGTGGCAGAACGTTTTGGAATCGACTTCCATTACTTTCCAGTCAACAATGCCAACAAAGAGGAGCAGGAAGCTGCTGAACTGGAATTGCTAAAAGAACATCAAATTGATTTTATCGTTTTAGCCCGGTACATGCAAATTCTTTCTGCAGATTTTGTTGACCATTATCCCAATCGAATCATCAACATCCATCACTCTTTCCTTCCTGCTTTTGCCGGAGCCAAACCATATCATGCAGCGCATGCACGCGGCGTGAAAATTATTGGAGCCACAAGTCACTATGTAACCAGTGATTTGGATGCCGGCCCAATTATTGACCAAGGCGTTACCCGTTGTAGCCATGTTGATACCGTAAAAAGCCTGATACGAAAAGGGCGCGATTTGGAAAAAATTGTTCTTTCCAATGCCGTTTTCAAGCACCTGCAACGGAAAGTTCTCGTATACAATAACCGAACCGTTGTTTTTCATTAATCAGTCAAGTCATTATTGAGATTTAACAAATTAACAGACAATAGATCCCATGAAATTTCTAACGTTTATTTTCATTTTCGCATTTACATTTGCTAACGCACAAACCACTATCCAGCAAGTACCCGACGATTATGGCTACCTAGTCAAAGTTGGACAGCAGGCTCCCGATTTTACCACTGAAACAACCGATGGAAAAACCGTAAAGCTTTCTGATTACAAAGGAAAAGTTGTGATGCTACAGTTTACAGCCAGCTGGTGTGGCGTATGCCGCAAAGAGATGCCCCATATCGAAAAAGACATTTGGCAAAAACACAAAGACAACAGTGATTTTGCCTTGTTTGGCATCGATTTGGATGAACCACGCGAGAAAGTAGAAAAATTTGGCAAGCAAATTCCAGTCTCCTATCCGCTTTTACTTGATCCTAAAGGAGGAATTTTTTACAGCTATGCGCAGAAAGGAGCTGGAGTAACCCGCAATGTCATTATCGACAAAACAGGGAAAATTGTCTACATGACCCGTCTGTTCAAGCAAGAAGAGTTTGACGAAATGAAAAGTGTCATTGAAAAACTCTTAAAGTAGTACAAAAGTACCAAGTGCATCAGTTCAACCATTTTAATTACCAAACATGAAGACTTATAAAGAATTTATTGCCTGGCAAAAGGCAATGGCCTTTGTTACTGATGTATACAAAACAACACTTAACTTTCCTAAAGAAGAGTTATTTGGTTTGACATCGCAAATCCGAAGAGCAGCAGTGTCTATTCCTAGTAACTTTGCTGAAGGTTTTGGAAGAAAAGGTAATAATGAGTTTATCCGTTATATTCGGATTTCAATCAGCTCACTTTATGAGTGCCAAACACAGCTTGAAATTTCCAATAACATAGGCTATTTAAACTCTTCTGATTTTAAACTCTTGTACGAGCAAACAAAAGAGATTGAAGCACTACTTCGAGGATTAGAAAAAAACTTATTAAATAAATTGAGTACTTAGGTACTCATGCACACAAAAAGCATGAACATCGTCATTATCAAATACAACGCAGGGAACATCGAATCACTAAGCAACGCCTTGTTGCGGTTAGGAATTCAAGCTGAAATCACCGGAGATCACGAAAAGATCAAAGCTGCCAATAAAGTTATTTTCCCAGGAGTAGGTGAAGCCAGCACCACCATGGCTTACCTAAAGAAAGAAGGCTTGGATCAACTCATTCCCTCTTTAACACAACCGGTACTTGGCATCTGCCTTGGCTTACAACTCATGTGCAGCCATTCAGAAGAAGGAAATACCCAATGCCTGGGAATTTTTGAAGAACAGGTAAAACGGTTTGTTCCACAACCTGGCATGGAATTTTCAACCAAAGTTCCGCACATGGGTTGGAACACCATCTCCAACCTGAAAAGCAAGCTATTTGATCCGTCACTTGACAATCAATACTTCTATTTTGTGCATTCTTATTATGCTACGGTGGGTGAACATACTGCAGCTGTTTGTGATTACATCAATTCGTTCAGCGCGGCCTTGCAAAAGGACAATTTTTACGCCACGCAGTTTCACCCCGAGAAAAGTGGCTCAGTAGGCTCGAAACTGTTAGAGAATTTTTTGAAAATTTAAATTGATAAGATTGCATAAGTCCATCAATATTTTTGTACCCAAAGAACCCACGAAGAAAACAAACTATGAACTCAAAGAATCAGGAACTCAAAGACTCAAGAACCTCCCAAATAACCATCATCCCCGCCATTGATTTAATTGATGCAAAATGCGTCAGGCTTTCTCAAGGCGACTATAACCAAAAAACGGTTTATAATGAAAATCCGCTGGAAGTAGCAAAAATGTTTGAAGATGCCGGAATCACCCGCTTACATTTGGTTGATTTGGATGGAGCAAAAGCTCAACACATTGTGAACTACAAAGTGCTTGAGCAGCTTGCCGGAAAAACCGACCTGGTTATTGATTTTGGAGGTGGTTTAAAAACAAATGACGATTTACGCATAGCCTTTGAGAGTGGAGCACAAATGGTCACGGGAGGCAGCATTGCGGTAAAAGACCGGGAAACGTTTTTAAGCTGGATTGAAACCTATGGCCCCGAGAAAATTATTTTGGGAGCCGATGCCAAAGACAAAAAAATTGCGGTAAGCGGCTGGCAGGAGGTTTCCGAATTATCGATTCTTGATTTCATTGAGAGCTATACAAGTAAAGGCATTCAGAAAGTTATTTCCACAGATATTGCCCGGGATGGCATGCTCACCGGCCCCAGTATTGAGCTTTACCAGGAAATCATGCAAAAGTTCGAAGGACTTGAGCTCATTGCCAGTGGCGGAATTGCCAGCATGAAAGATATCCACGAACTGAACGAGATGGGTGTTCCCGGTGTAATCACGGGCAAAGCCATTTATGAAGGTAAAATTACTTTAGCTCAGATTGAACAGTTTTATATTTAAGGCAGAAGGTTGAAGGGAGAAGGCAGAAGTCTAAATAAGTTGCTGACATCAAAAAGGAAACTCCTAAAGGATCTAAAAACAAAAATATGAAAACCTACAGAGATCTAATTGTTTGGCAAAAATCGATGTCCCTCGTTTTAAGTATTTATAGAGAGACCAAAACATTTCCCAAAGAAGAAGTATTCGGAATTATTTCCCAAATACAAAGAAGTGCAGTTTCAATTCCCAGCAATATTGCAGAAGGATATGGAAGAAATCATTTAGGGGATTATATTCGCTTCCTTCAGATTGCATCTGGCTCGCTGTATGAATTCCAAACTCAATTAGAACTCTCATACAAACTAAATTATATTGATGAAGAAAAATACACAGAGATAAACTCATTAAGTATCGAAATTGAAAAGATGCTATCTAGCTTAATTTCTAAGCTCAAGCTTAAAAAAAACTAAAAATAGACTCAGGAATAATGAAAAAAGAGAGGAAAGAGAAAACCATCTTCTGCCTTCTAGCTTCTGCCTAGTCTACTTACAAACTAAAAAAAATGTTAGCAAAACGAATCATACCATGCCTGGATATTAAAGACGGTCAGACCGTAAAAGGCGTGAACTTTGTCAATATACAATCCGTAGGCGATCCTGTTGAATTGGGTGCTTTATACGCCGAACAGGGAGCTGATGAATTGGTCTTTCTCGATATTACAGCAACACATGAAGGACGAAAAACCTTTGTTCAGTTGGTAAAGCGTATCGCTCGCGAAATCAATATTCCATTTACTGTGGGCGGTGGCATCAGCGAAATCAAAGATGCCGAAGCTTTGCTGAGCGCCGGAGCCGACAAAGTCAGCATCAATTCTTCAGCAGTGCGCAACCCTCAATTGATTGATGACCTGGCCAAAAACTTCGGAACCCAATTTGTTGTCGTGGCCATCGATGCCAAAAACTACGATGGGCACTGGACGGTCACCGTTAATGGAGGACGAATTCCGACAGACAAAGAATTATTTTCGTGGGCCAAGGAAGCTGAAGATCGCGGTGCCGGAGAAATTTTGTTCACCTCTATGGATCATGATGGCACCAAAGCTGGATTTGCCAATGATGAACTGGCCAGAATGGCCGACTCATTAAAAATCCCCATCATTGCTTCAGGTGGCGCTGGCAACATGGATCATTTTGTCGATGTTTTTACCAAAGGGAAAGCTGATGCCGGGCTAGCTGCCAGTATCTTTCACTACAAAGAAATTGCGATTCCCGACTTAAAAGCATACCTCAAACAAAAAGGCATTACAGTGCGATAAAAAATAAAAGGATTGTTGTATTTTCAGTTTGAAAAATCACTAACTAAAAAACCGATGAGAAAATACCTTCTGACACTTCTTATCTCGCTAGCCTTATTGGGACAAGCCAATGCACAAACCGACATTGATCACAAGTTGCTTCAGGATATTCCCAACTGCGAAAATGTGGCCTACAATTCGGCCCAAATTATCAATGACCTCTACACCAAACAGGCCTACGATTCAATCAGCCATGTGGTCAATCGCTGGGAAGAATTCTGTGGTGAGTCCGAGCCCATCTTTCGTATTAAGGTGCTCAGTCAAATCCAGCTCGGCATATTTTCAAGCCAGGAACTTGACCAAGAAGAACTCATGAGCCATGTTTTCACTTACATTGATCGGCAAGAGTTTGCAAAAGCTAAAAACTATCACCAATACTACGAATATTATAAAGTTGCCCTCGGATTTATTCCGCTAAAGTCAGACTTTGACCTGCTAACAACTGCATGGGCTGAAAGTCTGCTTCAAAACAAGGAGGTGACCGGCGATGCACGCGCCTTTTGCTTGCTGTATGCCAACAATACTGAAGGATTCTGGCAACACCTTCAGCAAAAACAAGAAGCAACAACTCCGCTGGAGCAAGTTTACTCAGAGGAGACAGCCAAAATCAAAAACATGATTGACGGAAACTTTGGCGTACTTTCTGGAATTTATCTGCCAACCGGAGACCTTGCATCGGTTATTGGCCCCAAAGCACTTATCGGAATGCAGTTCGGCTTTAAAATGAAGAAAATGCAGTACGACCTGACAATCGCCATTCGTCCCGGAAAAGCAAAGGAAATGTATGAGGTTATTCATGATGACCAGCTCAAATCAACCGACCACTACCTTGGAGGTCTCGTTGGGCTCGACTTGTCTTACGAACTTCATAACAACCTAAAAAGGGAGCTTGACTTGGTTGGAGGAATTGCATTTGATGGTTTTGATGCCATTGAAGGCGATGTGGACAACGACATCAAAGGAAAGTCCATCAATGCTCTGAACCTCAACATTGGCCTTGGCTACCGATTCTACTCAAAAAGTATGAATTACCTCGGTGTTCAGGCAAAATACAACATCGTCAACTACAAAAATACGGGAGGCACCAATCTGGCAGGTAACTATTTCTCGGTAATGGTCACCTACAATTTGTTTGGCAACATTAGAAAACATCGCGCATTAGATAGAATGAACTTGAAATAAAACAAAATGATAAAAACAGATTTTTCGAAATTAGGAAACGGACTCGTTCCGGCAATTATTCAAGATAACGACACCAACAAAGTATTGATGTTGGGATTTATGAACGAAGAAGCTTTGGCAAAAACCGAAGCCACAGGACAAGTTACCTTTTTTAGCCGTACAAAAAACAGGCTATGGACCAAAGGTGAAGAGAGTGGGAACTTTTTGAATGTTGTTTCAATAGCAACTGATTGTGATAACGACAGCCTGCTCATAAAAGTGAATCCGGTAGGCCCCGTTTGCCATACAGGAAGTGATACCTGCTGGAATGAAAATAATGAATTGGACGATCTGGCATTTATTAAACACTTGCAGGATTTCATCGATAAGCGAAAACAAGAAATGCCCGAAGGTTCATATACAACTTCCCTGTTTCAGTCCGGAACCCGTAAAATTACGCAGAAAGTGGGTGAAGAAGCAGTGGAAACCATCATTGGCGCCATGGCTAACGACGATGAAAACTTTTTGTACGAAGGAGCTGATTTGCTTTATCACCTCATCGTACTGCTGACACACAAAGGCTATCGCATTGAAGACCTCGCTCGTGAATTAAAAAAGCGACACAAATAGAGAAACGGATATCGCCCAAGCAACCATCGCTTTCGTTGGTACATTCATTCCAGATTTGTTAATACTTGCAAAAGTAGGCTTGTTAAACGAAGCACCGCAGCATGCTTTTTATATATTCGCCTGTTCAAATCTGACCAATATGTACCAACGATATTTCTTTCTGTTGCTGATGGGCCTGTTTTTTCTGATCACGAGTCCTTCGCAAGCACAAAATAATACGAAGAAAGTGAGGTATAATTACCTCACCTTTTTACCTGAAAATTACGACAGCCTGCAACATCAACTCTACCCCGTAATTTTTTATTTGCATGGGCGTTCGGTGTCGGGCACCAACATCAACCGGATCAAACGCTACGGACTTCCGTTCTTTTTAGATCGCGGAAAAAAAATGGATTTCATTGTTGTGGCTCCTCAATGTCCGTGGGGAAAAAACTGGGCCAGCGAAAATTGGCTGGACACCATCTACTCCGAGGTCAGCAGCCAGTATCGGATTGATCCGGACCGGGTCTACCTGACCGGCATGAGCCTGGGTGGGTTTGGCACTTGGGAACTTGCCAACCGTTATCCACATCGGTTTGCAGCCATTGCCCCCTTATGTGGTGGAGGGAAAACTCAATGGGCAGAAAACCTGGCTCACCTACCTGTTTGGGTCTTTCACGGAACTGCAGACAGACAGGTTCCGGTAAGAAGATCAGATCAAATGGTAGAGGCCTTAAAGGCCCAAGGAGCCGCTGTTACCTATTCGAGATTGAAAAACACAGGACACGATATTCATCGAACGTACAACAATGACCAATTGTACGAATGGTTTTTACGTTATACCCGTCGCCCATTCCCTTTCGAAACGGATAGCATTCCAACGATTAACAGTCGAACCTTAGCTGAAGTATTCCCTCAACTAAACGAGATTCCGAAAAGTCTACCCATAGAGCCAATAAAACTGGAACGGTTTATTCAATAGATCAAGGATTGCCCATTTCAGGCTGGCGTTCCATAAAGTAATAAATTCCGGTATCATCGGTTCGTTTAAAATTCAGTCGCTCGTAGAGCCTCAATGCAGGATTAAAATACTCAACATGAATGGTTAACTTTTTTCCTTTGCTCTCTGAATCCAGAATGAGGTCATTTAAAATTTTCGTGCCGACTCCTTTTCCCCGAAATTGGCTTAACAAAGCGATATCCATAATTCGAATTTGAGATTCGGTCTCCCAAAGGTACAGTCTCCCTGCTTGCTCGCCATCCAGTAAAATAATCTGGAAATCAGCCCCCTGATAGGCTTTTAAATAATGTGTATGTTGAGCATTGAATTGAAAATCAACAAACTGATTTTTCTCTTCCAGCTTCATTTCGGTTAAAGCTAACTCCTCTTCTCGGGTACTCCGATAAACCTGTTTTAAAAAAAGTAAGTCATTCTTTTCAACCTTGCGCAAACCAATTTCCATAAAGTGTGTTATTTCTATTGAATTCTAACTAAAAGACAACTATTTTTAATTATTCAAAACTACAAACTCTTTTATGAGTTCAAAATACAACAACAACTAAACTAAAGAAAAATCAACTCTTATGTCTGAACCTTTCATTGCCGAAATCCGCATTTTTGCAGGAAACTTTGCCCCAAGAGGCTGGGCCTTCTGCAATGGGCAGCTGCTTCCGATCGCTCAAAATACAGCTCTCTTTTCTTTAATTGGCACCACTTATGGAGGAGATGGAATAACCACTACAGCGCTCCCAGATCTACAGGGGCAGGCAGCTATGCATCCGGGACGCGGGCCTGGCTTAACGGATAGACGCCTAGGACAAAAGGGAGGTGTAAGCTCAGTTACTTTAACAGAGAGCCAAATACCAAACCACTCCCATTCCATGTACTTGAATGGAAGCACAGCCGGAGACTCTAATAATCCTGCAAATAAGCTATTCGCTCAATCAGCCGTTCCTGAAGCCAGTATTTATACGAGTTCTTCGCCAACACAAAACATTGATGAACTTTCCCCTCAAGGAGGAGGACAAGCTCACAACAACATGCAACCGTACCTCGGTATTAACTTTATCATTGCTCTTGTAGGTCTTTATCCATCACGATCATAAAAAAACGATTATGTCTGAACCATTTGTTGGCGAAATAAGAATGTTTGCCGGAAATTTTGCTCCAAGAGGCTGGGCCTTTTGCGATGGACAACTCCTTGCCGTTTCACAAAATGATGCGCTTTTTTCTTTACTGGGAACCATCTATGGAGGAGATGGAAGAACCACGTTTGGACTGCCCGACTTACGAGGGCGAATTCCAATCCATGCAGGAGCTGGACCAGGTTTAAGTGACAGGCGTCTTGGAGCCAAATTAGGAGTTGAGAAAGTAACACTTACGACTAACCAAGTTCCGGGGCACACCCACTCTGTTCCAGCAGATGTCGCCGTAGGCAATTCCACAGGTAATGTCAACACAGCTATTGCTGCAGGATCCACCGATCGGGCATATACGTCTGATGCAACCAATCTGGCAACATTTTCGTCAAGCACGGTTCAAAATACAGGAGGCTCACGGTCGCATAACAACCTGATGCCTTATACCTGTATCAATTATATCATTGCACTCTTTGGCATTTATCCTTCAAGACACTAAACCCAAAACTATGTCAGAACCATTTTTAGCCGAAATACGAATCGTCGGGTTCAACTTTGCCCCTCGGGGCTGGGCCTTTTGCGATGGACAAATTCTACCCATCAATCAAAATCAATCGTTATATTCCTTGTTGGGAACAACTTATGGCGGTGATGGGCAAACATCATTTGCGCTTCCCGATCTTCGAGGACGCTCTCCTGTTCACCCAAACAATTCAACGATACAACCAGGAGCAAAATCAGGAGCAGAAACCCATACATTAACAGCAAATGAACTGCCAGCCCACACCCATAAGCTCATGATTGCAGAAACAGAGGGAACTAAAGAAGCTGGAAGTTCTCCCTCATTAAGCCAATCTAAAAATGAGAAAAGATACACAACTGCCCAGCCTCAAACGATAATGAATCCCAATGGAGTTGCACAAACAGGAGAAGGACAAGCTCACGATAATATGCAACCCTCACTTGCAGTATACTACTGCATTGCCTTACAAGGCTTATTCCCATCACGAAGCTAATGCACTATGAGTAATCGAAGAAATTTTCTAAAACTGGCAGGAATTGGATTAACTGGCTCTGTCATGCGTCCTTTTCAAGCCCAGGCAAGACGGTTGAATACCAAAGGTCAAAAACTTAAAATTGGTATTTTGTTGCCTCAATCGACCGAACACCCTCAATACCCTGGTTCATTTCTTAATGGCCTGCGCTGTGGAATCAATCAACATAAAGCCATTCAAAAGGACCAGATCGAATTGGTGGTCGAGTCTGTCAATTATGGCACACCAATGATTGTCAAAGAAAAGGTTCAGAAGTTGTTAACCGAAAATAATGTTGATTTCATCTCTGGTCTTTTAAATCCGGAAGTAGCAGCCCACACCAACACCTTATTCAAAAATGCAAAGGTACCTGCTCTTTTAGCCAGCTCCGGAGAAAATTATTTACTAAACGAATTAAAGCACAATCCCTTCCTGTTCTTCACGAGTTTGGGACTTTACCAGGCAGCGTACCATTCCGGGCACTATGCCGTTGAGCAATATGGGAAAAAGATTGCCATCGTAAGCTCGTTTTATGATAGTGGTTACGACTCCCTTTTTACTTTCCGCCAAGGAGTGGAGGATGCAGGTGGAGAGCTCATAGAGAACTATGTTGCTGACCAGAATGACGAGGGTTTCATTGAGAAAACAATTGCTCAAATAAAGCAAGCATCACCTGATTGTATTTACTTGTTTAGACACGGACAAGCTGCTGAAGAAATGCTTCGAGCGCTTCATTTTAATAAAATCAAAACGCCAGTTATTACAACTGCCTTTGTTGCTGATGAACATCAATTAATCAACCTCGGTGAAGCTGCCAACCAACTGACTTACATCAGTAGCTGGAATAAAAACCTGGAATTAAAAGAAAATCACAATTTCATCAGCAGCTATCAGAAAGAATACAAAAAGCAACCCGATTCATTTAGCACCTTAGGCTACGAAACCGGGCAAATTATCTATGATACTCTATCGCGTTGTAGTAGCGATTTTTCAGCAGCCTCAATGATTGAAGCTCTCAAATCCTGCTCCCTTAGTTCTCCGAGGGGACCTGTGCACATCGATAAACAATCGGGCATGATTCAAAACAAACTATACATCAACAAGGTAAAAGCCAGCCATTCAAGCTTGCCAACGAGCCAGCCATCAGAAGGCTTTCAACCGGTGAATGAATTTAGCGAACAATTTGCCGTTTTAGATAATGACTACCGATCGGGATGGCTCAATCCATATTTATTCGTTTAGCTCAAGAGAAATGCTTCATATAATATACTCAACCCCCAACTGAAAATAAACTTATGAGAAACTACTACTTGGCTTGTATTTTTCTATTCCTTTTATTTTCCACGTTTCCTTTCCAAACAGTTCTAGCCTCTGAAATTGGGCAAGACAGCAAAACAGCAACAAATACTGTAAGCGCGAGCTTTCCACAAACCGTCTATTGCAGCTCTTCAGAGAAGTTTCTGTTCACATGGACAGGCAACAATGATGGAACAGACCGGATTTATTACTCCTTCCATACCAACGGTGACTTGGATGGCACTCCAGGAACAACTGGAACGCTGCTGTCAACAGCTACGGCTATTCGTTACGCTGAAAGGCCTAAAGTCGCTTACGATCTGCAATCACAAACAGCAGCAGTTGTGTGGCTTGAAAGTCGAACAGAAGCTAAAGATTCGGTCATGCTAGCGCTTATCAATACAGATACCGAAACGAAAATAACCGAACTGGTTGTGGCAAGTAACAATGTTTGGAACATGGCAGCTAACGTCGCTTCAGATGGACAGGGAACTTACCTGGTTGTTTATTTTGAAAGTAGCAGTCAAACCATATTCGGACAACTGGTGGATGCTTCTGGAACATTACAAGGAACGACAATTACCTTAGGCCAAGCAACAACCAACTACCTGCTTCCTTACGCCATTGATTTAGCCTATAATACACAAGATGATGCCTTTTTAGTTACCTGGGCTGATCATAATAGCAATCTTTTTTCAAAGACTGTAAAGATCGACGCAACAACCGGAACCTTAAATAACTATACAACCATAAGCAATGTGGCAACCCCAGCCATTGTATACAACAGCTCCGTTAACCAGTTTTTAATCGCATACGATGATCTCCAAGGACAGATTCATGCGATATTAACCGATAACACAGGTATTGAACAGCCTGGAATTATTGAATTTGGAGATGCTTCCTCTACAGAAGGGCAGCCTGCTGTCGCTACTCACCCCACCAACAATAGTTTTGTGGTCAGTTGGAATAATCAAACGGAAGACGAAGTCTGGGCACAAGAGTTTTCAACAACCCCTTGCTCTAATTTTGGAACGCCATTTAAGCTCAGCGATCTAAGCTCGATCTCTCATGCTCCTCAAATCTCTTATGATCCACTTAATGGATATTTTTGGGTAAGCTGGTTTGGGCGGTCATCCGAAGCCAAAGATGAGGTATTCACTCAACGAATAACAACAGAAATAAATACGATTCATGCAGTTTGTAAAGACATCTCCGTTACGCTTGATGGTGATGGAACTTATACCTTAAGTCCTTCTGAAATCGACAATGGCTCAAGCGTTCCTTGCGAAACCCCCAAACTGTCATTATCTAAAACCGACTTAAGCTGTACTGATGGACCCGAGGTAACAATTACCTTGTATGTTTCCAATGCAGCAGGAGAGACAGAAAGTTGCCAAGCCAAAGTAACAATCATTGACAACCTGGCTCCTACCGCCCTTTGCAAAGACACAACCATCTACCTGGATGAGAATGGTGCAGCTAGCATTACTGCTGAGGAATTGGGGAAAGAATCAACGGACAACTGCGAGGTGACAACTTTTGACACTGGTACGACTCCGCTTTCTTTTGATTGCAGTCAGCTAGGGAATCACACAATTCCGTTGACCGTATCAGATGCGGCGGGAAACACCACTTCTTGCACAGCCACTGTCACCGTATTGGACACTATTTCGCCTACTGTAGCTTGTAAAGACACCACACTTTACCTTGATGCCATCGGAGAAGCCAGTATTATAAATTCTGAACTTCTTTCTAATCTAGACGATAATTGTAGTGGATCGGAATTGCTTTCTCCCGATTTGATTCATGATTTTAATTGTAACTCTATTGGAGAACAAACAATTAAATTGACCGTTTCTGACGGATCAGGGAACTCAAGAACATGTAATGCATTAATATCAATAAAAGATACGATTGCTCCAGTAATCGTAGGCAAAACAATCACGCTTCCTTTGGATGAAAATGGAGCAGCCAACATTCTCAATGCTGATTTGGTCGAAAACATGACTGACAACTGCAGTGCTCCTTCTCTCAAGCTTGCAGATCAAATAAATCGTTTTAGTTGTTCTGATATTGGACAGCATGAAATTATATTAACAGCCATCGATCTTTATGGTAACGAAGCATCATCTAAAGCTTCCATAACTATTGTTGATAACACTTCCCCAACCGCTATATGCAAGGATACAACAATCTACATGGATGAGAATGGTGTAGCCAGCATAACTGCCAAAGAATTAGGTGAAGAATCAACTGACAACTGCGAAGTAACAGTTTTTGATACAGGAACAAGTCCTCTTTCTTTTGATTGCAGCCAGCTGGGGAATCACTCAATTCCGTTGACCGTATCAGATGCGGCAGGCAACACAGCCTTTTGCACAGCCACTGTCACCGTATTGGACACCATTTCGCCTACTGTGACTTGCGACGACATTACTATCTACCTCGATGAAAACAGCAAAGCAACACTAGCCCTTTCGGACCTGACATACACTGCAATCGACAATTGTGCAATTCAATCAATAGAATTGACTCCAACAGCATTTACTTGTGCTGATATTGGCGAACAAGCAGTTCTACTAAAAGTTACCGATCAATCAGGGAATTTCTCAACATATTCTTTGACCGTTACCATTGCTGAAAACAATCCTCCGGTAGCCCTCTGTAAAGACATTACCATAAGCCTTACAAGCGACGAAGCTCGTCAAATCAATCCTTCTGAAATTGATGACGGTTCCTACGATGACTGTAGTGCTGTCACCCTCCAGTTTAAAGATGGACCAATCGCATTCGGAGTAAGCAACATTGGGGCCAATAATGTAACACTCCTGGTTCAAGATGAATCGGGGAATACCAGTAGTTGCGATGCAACAATCACTGTCGTTGACGAAGTTCCACCGGTAGCTCTCTGTCAAGACATTACGGTCTATCTTGATGACGATGGAAAAGTAAACATTACAAGTAGTTTTATTGATGCTGGATCTTATGACAATGTTGGAATTCAGCAAACCCATATAGATCGAACTCAATTCACATGCACCGATATTGGAAATAATAAAGTGACATTAACACTGACTGATTTTGACGGAAACTCGTCATTTTGTACTTCAACGGTTACTGTTGTTGAAAATATTTCTCCGCAGCTAGAACAGTTACCAGATATCATTCTGGATGCGAATGCCAATTGTACTGCGCAAGCCTCTTTTGGCCTGCCCACAGCAACCGACAACTGCGATGTTCATCTAACTCAAACCGAAGGTCTGCCCAGTGGTAGTGAGTTCCCTGCAGGTGCAACAACGGTAACATTTAAGGCGACAGATCCTTCTGGAAACAATACGACAATGAGCTTCCAGGTTATTGTAAATTCATCCATTATGCCACCTCAGTTGGCAGAGCTTTCGGATCTTACAATTCCGGCTCATCAAAAACAGCTTACGATTGCGCTCAATGAAATTAGCTCTGGAGCCACTTGTCAACAACAGCTTCCTGTTCAATTCTCCGTTACCTCCTCCAATCATGAGATTGTACAAAACACAAGCGTTTATTATGAAGCAGGAGCCAATACAGGAACGCTCTTCTTAAATCGACAAGCTGGTACATTTGGAGATGCAACAATCGCAGTCACAATAAGTAATGAACAAGCTTCAATAACCAAAGAATTTCTGCTAACAGTATTGGAGAATCGCCCTCCGGAAATCAGCCAGGAAATCGTTGAAGAATTGGAAATTGAAAAAGGACAAACCAAGGAGTTGGTGCTCTCTGCCGACTTATTTTCTGATCCCGACGAGGGAGATCAAATTAGTATTGAGCTAAAGGGAACTGACGGTCAACCACTCCCCGACTGGGTTCATTTTGATCCAGAAACCCGAACCATTCAATTTTCCCCAACGAACTCAGACCACGTCAGAGCTCATTCATTCAATCTTGTCGGTACAGATTTACTTGGCGCACAAGCCTTGGGAAAGATAATCGTAACAGTCAACTTTCCAACGAATGTCGATCTTGATCAAGATCAGCAAACAATAAAAGTGTATCCCAACCCGACCTCGGGAAAGCTAACTGTTTTCATCGCCGATCGGAGAGAAAGATGCACGATTCAGCTACTGAACCTTACAGGGAAGTTGATCAAGCAACAGACTGTTGCTCCATCTGAATCCATACAGTTTGATCTTTCAGATCAGCCCGACGGGATTTACCTATTACAATTGGACGAACAATACAACTTCAGAAGTTACAAAGTCATCTTACAGAAATAAATTCTAGCTAGAGGCCAGCAATTACGCTGACTTCTTTTTTGCCTACAAGAAAAATAACTTTATCTTCAACATCCTTGTTTAACAGACTTTGGAATGACAACCAGTTTGAAGAAAGTACTTTTTATCCTCAACCCAAAAGCTGGTAGCCGAAAGGCTATTCAACTCAAAAAGCAACTAATTGATGCTGGCTCCAATATTGATTTCCGTTTGACAGCTTTTCCCGGTCATAGCAAGCAAATCATTCTGGAAGAAATGGAACATTACGATGTTTTTGTGGCTGTAGGAGGCGATGGTACTGTCAACGAAGTGGCGTCGGTGTTAGCTGGAAAGGAGAAAGCGCTGGCGGTGTTTCCAACCGGATCTGGCAATGGTTTCGCCCGTGAGTTTGGCTTTTCCAATAATCTGGAGCAACTGCTTGCTGCCATAGAACGAGGAAAACTACACTCGGCAGATGTGTGTTACCTGAATGGACATTCCAGTGTACATATGAGCGGTTTAGGCTATGATGCTGCTGTTGCCCATGACTTTGCCCACAGCAAAGGGCGTGGCTTTTGGAACTACCTGCTTAGCACCATCCGCATCTACTTTGCAAAACATACGATTGAAGCAAACATCCAGTGGGAAGATCAGACTATAAAAGATCGTTTTTTCATGATTAATCTGGCGACAATTGCCCAGTTTGGCTATGGTGCAAAAATTGCTCCCATGGCAAATCCCACCGATGGTCTCTTAACCATGGTTCTGGTAAAACCGATGCCATTAATCCATTTTTTGGGCTTTTCCGCCCGACTCTTTTTAGGCACACTCAAGCCAAACCACTACGTTCGCTACATTTCAACAGCTGGCCCGATAACGATCCAGACTTCAAACAAACAAGTTCATATTGATGGCGATCCGGTTTTCCTAAAAAGTCCAATAAAAATTGAAGTCCACCGGGGCACATTAAAAGTTGTCGACACCAAGCTCTCCAAATTTTAGCGCACCCGGCTTTTGCTATTCGTTGTTATTTCGAAAACATTTTCACAATCCACAGAATCAGGTATAAACCCAATCCAACTCCAAAAAATAAAAACGAAACAACAAACGCAATCCGGATGTACGATTCTTTCCATCCTAACTTCTCACTAAGCCAACCCGAAACTCCTAAAATCATAAATTTTGTTTTAAATTAAACTTGGACAAAATATAGGCAATTATTTAAGAGAAAAAAACAAGCTTATTCTTCTACTGCACATGCAAAAACTTTTTCCCCCACAACAAAAATGGGAAACTTTCCAGAAACTATGTTTGGACAAAACCATCTTCACCGACGCGTTGCAAATCCAACTTCATGCACCAAGCATATTTTATCTTTCAAATGCTTGGTTTTGACCGTAAAATTCTTTAGTTGTCATTTTCTGAGGATCAGCTCCTAAAAAAAACTTTTATCAGCCCGATCCCCCTCGAAAAAAGAAATGGGACCTTTCAAGCAAACCAATTCCGCGACAGCTTGTTAAGTTACCATCAACAAATAAAAAGATAGAGCGCACTCTACGCGAAATAAAATTATATTTGCGCCTCAATTTTGAAGAAAGTATGCAGAAGATTCGAAACATTGCGATTATCGCACACGTCGACCACGGAAAAACCACTTTGGTTGACAAAATGATTTACTATTGTAACATCCTGAAAGAACACGAAAAAAAGCAAGAGCTGATTCTCGATAACAATGATCTGGAACGCGAACGAGGCATCACCATTCTGGCTAAAAACGTTTCAGTAAACTACAAAGATGTCAAGATCAACATCATTGATACCCCTGGACACGCCGACTTTGGTGGAGAAGTAGAACGGGTATTGAACATGGCTGACGGGGTTTTACTTTTGGCTGATGCCTTTGAAGGCACCATGCCTCAAACACGCTTTGTGCTTTCAAAAGCCTTAGCATTAGGGTTAAAACCCATTGTTGTTATTAACAAAGTCGATAAACCCAACTGTCGCCCCGAAGAGGTGCACGAACAAGTGTTCGACCTGATGTTTAGCCTGGATGCAACCGAAGAACAATTGGACTTCCCAACCATCTATGGCTCAGCTAAAGAAGGATGGATGACACCTGATCTGAGTCAGAAAACCGATAATATTGGTTCGCTTCTCGATGCAATCATTGAATACATTCCTGCTCCAAAACCAAATCCAGGAACACCTCAATTGTTGATTACCTCTCTGGATTATTCTTCTTATGTTGGACGAATTGCCATTGGGCGGATTCATCGTGGAGAACTAACTGAAGGCATGCAGGTGGCCCTTGCAAAACGCGATGGTTCGATCAAACGAAGCAAAATAAAAGAGCTGCATACATTTACCGGTTTAGGACGCCAAAAAGTGGATCGCATGCAAAACGGAGATATTTGTGCCTTAGTAGGCATCGAAGGTTTTGACATCGGTGATTCCATTTGCGATTTAGAAAGCCCGGAACCTCTTGATCCAATTGCTGTTGATGAGCCAACCATGAGTATGATTTTCACCATCAACGATTCTCCGTTTTTTGGAAAAGAAGGAAAATTTGTAACCTCACGCCACCTACACGATAGACTACATAAAGAGCTGGAGAAAAACCTGGCATTGCGTGTTGTTCAAGGTGAGTCAGCTGATACTTTCACAGTCTACGGACGAGGTGTTCTACACCTTTCAGTGCTGATTGAGACCATGCGTCGCGAAGGCTATGAGCTGCAAGTAGGCCAACCACAAGTCTTGTACAAAGAAATTGGCGGAATCAAATGTGAGCCAGTGGAGGAAATGCACGTTGATGTTCCTGATGAATTTTCAGGGAAAGTGGTTGAGATGGTTTCTGTTCGAAAAGGAGAAATGCAAAATATGGAACGTAAAGGCGACCGAATCCACCTGGAATTTCTGATTCCTTCACGCGGAATTATCGGCTTACGAACCAACATGCTTACAGCTACGGCTGGAGAAGCAGTCATGACTCACAGATTTATAGAGTACCAACCATTAAAAGGTGAAATTGAAGGACGGAAAAATGGTTCGTTGATTGCCAAAGAACCGGGAACCTCATTTGCTTATGCTCTGAACAAGCTGCAGGATCGTGGACGCTTCTTCGTTGCTCCAGGCGAAGATGTTTATGAAGGAATGGTTATTGGCGAAAATACACGTGCTGACGACCTGACCATCAACGTCACTCAATCGAAAAAGCTGACTAACATGCGTGCCTCTGGCTCGGATGAAAAAACAAAGCTGGCACCACCAATTCGTTTCAGCTTAGAAGAAGCGTTGGAATATATTGGGAAAGATGAATACTTGGAGGTAACTCCAAAATCATTCCGGATGCGTAAAATTTTACTTCGCGAAGCAGAAAGAAAACGAGGAATGAAGATCAACTATTAAAACATAGGTTCTTTTTAGAATAGCAAGATGCTTAATCTTTACAGAATGAGATATTCTACAACATAATTCTCATTTTAAGAAGATTAAGCATTTTTTATGAGCTGGTTTTATCGTAACTTTTTTTAGAAGTTCATTAACATACAACCCAAAAATCAGCTCAAATGGATGGTAAAATTACGTGTTCAACAGCCAATGCAACCATTCTGGCTTGCAAAAAAATCGTTCAATCTTTCAACGAAAACATCTACGAACTAGCGCTGGTACGGACCGACTGGACTCCGGCCTATGCCGCTGAACTAAAAGGACGGATTAACACCGCCCTGGCAGATTATCTCCCTTCCGAATCATTCTGTCGCCACGCCGAGCGACAACACTACGTTCACGAACTCATGATCTCAGCCCTCAAAAGAGTAAGTATTTTGCGGGCCCTCATAAAAGTTGATTTTAAAGAAGATAAAAAATTTCAGAAATACCTTTTTGAAGAGTTAGGCTATAACGACTATTTCAGCGATGCCAAGAATGGGGATTACCACAGTTTGTATTTTCTGCTCGAAACGTTACACAAAAACATGAGCTCAGAGCTTTCCGACCTGCTTACAAATAAATCGATTCCGCTGACACTCATTCAAAATCTAACGGATTTTGACAATCAACTGCATGAATTTAAAGCATGCTTCGATTTGATTAACACATCAGATCATTTAACCGAAGAGGGCAAGCGTGTTATTAACGCCATTTTTTCTGAGATCAAGGATATTTGTCGCGTGGCTACTGCCTATTACCTTTTTGACCCGGTAAAACGTGACCAGTTTTGTTTTTTCAGAGTTATGATTGGTTTAAAGAAAACAATTCCTCAAGCAAACTAAGTGGGGACAAAAAAGCCGGAAGCGTCTGCTTCCGGCTTTTTAATTATTCTTCGTCTACAATTTCTTCATCATCTGTTGGTGCTTCGTCGGCAGCTTCAGCCTCAAAATCACCTTGAGGTGCTTCATCCTCCTGCTCCGCTTCAAAACTGCTTTCAACAGGCATTTGCTCTGGTTCAATCCGTTTCAAATGTGGAGGAAGTGGCTCATTAACTTCATCTTTAAAGTAAGGGAAAACATCCACAATCGTACTCAAATTCATCGCTGTGATGTGGTAAGGAACCAAAATATAAGACAATCCTTCTTCCATACGTTGTAAAGCTTGCTTAAAATCATCGGCAGCCACCAAGAAATAGTTATTCACTTTTTTCTCTTTTCCGGCTTTTTCATCGATGGTTACAATGCTGATTTTTGCTTTAAACCAGTATTCTCCATTATCATGAGGAAAAATCTCGATAATATTTGACTTCTTGATGTTATCAACATGAAACTCGCCACCGCGAACAATTTGCTGCATTTGCTCAACAATTCGTGTTTCAGCGTCTGTAAATGAAACGGCATCGACCAAATAAGATTCTGAAACCTTACGTTCACGTCCATCCTGATCAACTTTGACATATTTTACCTTGCATTCAAACCAAGTCTGCATAATTCTAACTTTAAAAATGAGTATGCAAAGATATTTTCTTCAAGGATTTATGCCCATTTTTTAGCAAATAGTTTTTCACAAAATTGAGAAATTGATCAAAGCAGCGACCTGCTGGTGAATGCGAGTAAATAAAACAGCCCTTAGCGCTTGTTTCTCATCCAAAAGCTACAAAGTGATACTTGCCACTCTTTCAGAAAGAACAGGAAAATGCTATCTTAGTGGAGAGTCATCGATAAACCATCAAAAATCAACATACCCAACCAGCCTATTTTAATCAATAACTAAAATTGACTAGTTATGCGTATTGGACTCTTAAAAGAAAGCGATTCAGAAAGCCGGGTAGCCTTCCTTCCCGAAGTTGTTGCGAGCCTGATCAAACGAAAAGTCAGTGTTCTTGTCGAAACGGGGGCCGGCGAGTCTGCCTTGGCCAGTGATGCAGCCTACGAAGAAGCAGGAGCAAGCATTGCCCAACGTAGTGAAGTAATCAAACAAGCAGACTTTCTGATTGGCATTCAAGCTCCCGATGATAAATTGGTTGCTTCTCTAAGCCAGGAAAAAATTTGGCTCAGTCAGTACAACCCGCTCTGGAATATTGAGTTGGTTAAAAGTTTTCAATCCAAAGGACTAACGACCTTCAGCATGGATGCCATTCCGCGTTCAACCCGCGGACAAGCCATGGATGTTTTATCGTCTCAGGCCACTGTTGCCGGGTACAAAGCCGTACTGGAAGCAGCCCTTAAACTGCCGAGCTTCTTCCCCATGTTTATGACAGCGGCGGGAACGATCCGACCAGCCACCGTTTTGGTGTTGGGAGCAGGAGTTGCAGGCCTGCAAGCCATTGCCATTGCCCGCAAGCTGGGTGCACAAGTCCAAGCTTTTGATGTACGGTCGGCTGTTAAAGAAGAAGTGATGAGCCTTGGGGCCAAATTTATTGAAGTGGAAGGGGCTCAAGAAGATTCGGCAGCCGGAGGCTATGCCGTGGAACAATCCGAAGACTTTAAGCAAAAGCAGCAACAGGCAATCAACGAACATGCAGCAAAAGCCAATGTGGTTATTTGTACCGCTCAAATTCCCGGACGTAAGGCTCCTCTGCTACTTCCCAAAGAAGCCGTTGCTAAAATGAAACCCGGTTCAGTCATTATCGACCTGGCCGCCTCAACAGGAGGCAACTGCGAACTTTCAAAAGACAATGAAACCGTTGTTGAATATGGGGTTTCCATTATTGGACAATCCAACTATCCTTCTCAAATGCCAATTGATGCCAGCAAAATGTTTGGGAAAAACATCCTCAATTTCTTGGAACTCCTGTTTAACGAGGAAGGCGAATTCTCCTTGAATTTCGATGATGCTATCGTGAAAGGCACCTGCATTACTCACCAGGGAGAAATTGTCAACGAACGTGTCCGGTCAATCATTCAACCTTAAAACGAACTATCATGGATCAAATACTGATATTTTTCTACACCTACAAGGAAGCCATATTCATCATTGCTCTATCCATCTTTTTGGGAATTGAAGTGATTTCAAACGTTCCAGCAGTCCTTCACACCCCGCTTATGTCGGGAGCCAATGCCATCAGTGGAGTCATTATCATCGGAGGAATTATTCTTGTTGGGCATGCAGATGCCACCACGCTCAACACCGAACTTATCCTCGGTATTTTTGCCGTTATCTTCGGAACGCTCAATGTTGTTGGCGGATTTGTGGTGACGGACCGTATGCTTGAAATGTTTAAAAAGAAGAAAAAATAGGAGGAACTATGGATAGCGTACTTGGAACACTCAACGGAATAGACTTTACGATTGGGGAAACCCTATTGGAACTCAGCTACCTCCTTGCCGCCCTGCTTTTTGTTATAGGGCTAAAACTCCTAAGCCACCCCGAAAGCGCACGTCGAGGGAATTTTTATGCGGCCAGTGGGATGCTGCTGGCCATGGCAACCACCCTCTTGCTACATAAAAACGATTCAGGAGCAGGCATCCCTTTAGCCAATGTTTGGATCATCATGGCTGCCATTGGTGTGGGCTCGGCCATTGGATGGGTTATTGCCCGCAAAATAAAAATGACGGCCATGCCCCAACTGGTGTCGTTTTACAATGCAACCGGAGGTGCTGCCTCTGCCTTGGTTGCCCTGCTTGAATTCCCGAATGCCGATATGAGTAACTGGGGCTCGGTCTTAGTCACCCTTCTGGGGCTAATTATCGGAAGCATTGCTTTCAGCGGAAGTATGATTGCCTATGGAAAATTGGATGGTAAAGTCAAAGACATACGCGCAAGCTACATGAGCTTTGTCAACCTCATTCTTTTGGGAGGCACACTAGCTCTCGCCTTATTCATCCTACTTTCAGGGCAAACTCCGGCACAACTCAACTGGGCCATTTACCTGTTATTGGCCATTTCATTGTTATACGGAGTTCTTTTCGTTATGCCGATTGGCGGTGCCGATATGCCTGTTGTTATTTCCCTTCTTAATAGTTTCACAGGAATAGCAGCTGCCATGGCCGGCTTTATTTATAACAACCAAGCCATGATTCTGGGAGGGATTCTGGTGGGTGCAGCCGGAAGTATCTTAACCTTGCTTATGTGTAAAGCAATGAATCGGTCCTTGCTCAATGTCATCATTGGAGCTTTTGGAGGAAGCAGTTCTTCGGGGACCGGAGAAGAAGGCACCATGAAAGAAATGACCATGAGCGATGCCTCTGTTTTGCTGGCTTATTCACAAAATGTCGTTATCATCCCAGGCTATGGCCTAGCCGTTGCCCAAGCCCAGCATGTCTGTCATGAATTGGATGAACTGCTAAGCTCAAAAGGAGTCAATGTGCGTTATGCGATTCATCCGGTTGCCGGTCGTATGCCCGGACACATGAATGTGTTGTTGGCCGAGGCCGATGTGCCTTACGACAAGCTGATTGAAATGGCAGACATCAATCCCGACATGCCCAATACCGATGTTTCGGTCGTCATTGGTGCAAACGATGTCGTCAACCCTGCTGCCCTCAATGATCCGTCCAGTCCGATTGCCGGAATGCCCATTATAAAAGCACACGAATCGAAAAACATCATTGTGATGAAACGCGGACGAGGCAAGGGATATGCAGGGATCGAAAACAGCCTGTTCTTTGATGATAAAACACGTTTGTTGTTTGGAAATGCAAAAGACACCTTACAAACACTAGTCAACGAAATAAAGAGTTTATAACTTCTTTTATAAGTCATCGAAATAGCACCAAAATTGGTGCTATTTCTTTTCTGATCCTCTTTAGATTTCTAGTATCAGAGTCTACGATCTCGTCAAAAAACATGTCCTATAAAACACAACCCCCCATTCCTTTAGTCCTGATAATTAACTATTTTAGTTAACTGTAATCCTAAAAGACTCCAGCGGCAAGCAATTTTCAAAATCAACGGGAAGGAACGAGCAGAAAGGATTGCCTCATAAACTTAACCAAAATGCTGTTCCTAAAATTCAAATCCAAAACTCCCTTTAACTAATAAAAAGTAAAACACTATGAGAAAACTAGTCTTTCTGTTACCGGCCTTGTTTCTGTTGGCCTGCACACAAACACCGGAAAAGCATGTTCCCAAACAGTACTCCATTGAGCAATTCTATAAAAATACGCGTATCGGAGGAGGTGCTTTTTCTAATGATGAAACAAAGTTGCTGGTAAGCAGTGATGAATCAGGTATCTTCAATGTTTACGAAATCACCATTGCTGATGGCAGCAAACAACAAATCACTCACTCTGAAGAAGAATCGTTTTTTGCCAGCGACTATGTTCCAACAACCGGGGAAATTATCTACTCGGCCGATAAAGGAGGCAATGAAATTGACCATCTTTACCTGTTAAAAAGCGATGGGAGCACGGTTGATCTAACACCAGGCGAGAACGAAAAAGCACAGTTTGCCGGATGGAGCGATGACGACCAGTATCTGTACTATGTGTCAAACAAGAGAGATCCGAAGTTTTTCGATTTCTACAAAATGGACACTGAAAACTGGGAAGCTGAAATGATCTACCAAAACGATGAAGGCCTCAACATTTCGGGAATTTCTCACAATGAAAGATTATTTGGACTAAACCAAACAATCACCACCAGTGAAAGCAAACTGTTCCTTTACAACCGCGACACAGAAAAAACAATCGAGATATCTGACGAACCAGGACAATACAGTAGTTCCGGTTTCAGTAAAGATGACAACTTCTTTTTCTACATCACCAACGCTGGAAAAGAGTTTGCCTATTTGATGCAATACGAAATTGCAACCGGGAAAAAGACAGCACTCTTTGAAACCAATTGGGATGTAATGTACAGTTACCTCAGCGAAAATGAGAAATTCAGGGTAATAGCCATAAATGAAGATGGTAAGAACACCTTACTTGTAAAAAACAACGCCACCAACGAACAAGTTGATTTTCCTGAAATTCCAGACGGCAACATTGTTGCTGTAGGTTTTTCAGACAGTGAAGAATTGTTGCGCTTAACCATCGGAACCTCCAAAGCTCCCAACAACATTTATGTCTATAATTTCGAAACGAAAGAATTAAAGAAGCTAACAGAAACACGCAATCCTGAAATTGATCCTCAAGACTTGGTTTCAGCCGAAGTCGTTCGCTTTTCATCTTTTGATGGAACTGAAATTCCAGCAATTTATTACAAACCTTTAATGGCTACAGAGAACAATCAGGTTCCGGCATTGGTGTGGGTTCATGGTGGTCCAGGCGGCCAATCGCGCACGGGCTACTTCGCATTAATCCAATACTTGGTGAATCACGGCTATGCAATTTTGGCGGTCAATAACCGCGGAAGTAGTGGCTACGGAAAAACCTTCTATAAGATGGACGATCGAAATCATGGCGATAAAGACCTGAAAGATTGCATTTGGGGTAAAAAATGGCTTCAAGAGCAGAAATATATCGATGCTGAAAAAATAGGAATCATCGGTGGTAGTTATGGCGGCTATATGACCATGGCGGCTATGGCATTCACCCCCGACGAATTTAAAGTGGGCGTTAACATCTTCGGAGTAACCAATTGGCTGCGTACGTTGAAATCCATTCCTCCTTATTGGGAATCATTCCGTCAGGCTTTATACACTGAATTGGGAGATCCATTCACCGAAGACTCGGTGCGTTTATATAATATCTCTCCGCTCTTCCATGCCGAAAATGTAAAAAATCCTGTCATGGTTCTGCAAGGAGCCAATGATCCTCGGGTTTTGCAAATCGAATCAGACGAGATGGTTGAAGCCATAAAAGCCAATAATGTGCCCGTAGAATACGTGATCTTCCCTGACGAAGGACATGGCTTTATTAAGAAGGAGAATGAGATAAAAGGTTATAGTGACATTTTGAACTTCCTGAACAAATACCTAAAAGGAACAACTGAATAAAGCACGAGTTAAGCCGATTTTTAGAAAGAGTGATGGTTCTTCCATTGCTCTTTCATTTTTCAGATACTTCCTACACCAACTATTTTTTGAAAAAAATACGAACAATGCTCCATAATGGTTGTTTTCACATATGTCAGAACAAAAACAAAGATTAAAACAAGAATCTATGCTCGTTCCATTTACACACAACATTGCTATTGAAAGTTTAGAAAACCCTCCTACTTCATCCACTTTATAAGTACAATTAGAAAATATTTTTCCGAACACAAAAGAATCCCAAATCACAAAGTTCTAATATGTAAAATTACTTTCTACACAAACTATATTCAAAAAAGCAACAAACGCCCACAAAACGTTCAAACCCAAAAATCAAACAAAAACACACAATTAGTTTAGTTATGGCTTACATCACATTAGATACTCAAAAACTAAAAAAGAACTACGACTACTTAGAAAAGCTACTTTCAAAAAACGGAATAACCTGGGCTGTTGTCTCCAAACTCTTGTGCGGCAATAAAACCTATCTTGAAGAGGTGATAAAACTTGGAATCAAACAACTCTGTGACTCTCGTGTTTCCAACCTTAAGGTTATCAAATCCATTTCAGACCAAGTAGAGACGGTTTATATCAAACCACCACCAAAACACTCCATTGATGAAATCGTGAAATATGCCGACATTAGTTTCAACACCGAAAGACACACCATCGAACTCCTTTCAAAAGAGGCTAAAAAACAAGGAAAAACACACAAAATTATCATCATGATTGAAACTGGAGAACTCCGGGAAGGTGTTCTTCAAGAAGAATTTTTGGACTTTTATGATGCTGTTTTTAAGCTACCAAACATTGAAGTAGTTGGCATAGGAACAAATTTAACCTGCATGTACGGGATTTTGCCCAGTCACGATAAACTGGTTCAACTCTGTCTTTATGAGCAGCTTATCGAAGCCAAGTTTAACAAAGAGATTGAATACGTTTCTGGTGGCGCTTCAGTAACAGTTCCGCTCATTTTTCAAGGTCTTCTCCCCAAGGGAATTAACCATTTCCGTATTGGCGAAACCTTCTTTTTGGGGACCGATGTTTACAACAATGTCACCTTTGACCAAATGGAAAACAACGCCTTTCAACTTCATGCTGAAATTATTGAATTAACAGAAAAGCGGATGCGTCCAATTGGCGAACTCGGCAAAAATCTCCTTGGGGAAACCATCATTTTTGAAGATTCCGACTTATCTGAAACCTCTAACCGGGCTTTGATTGATCTCGGACTTTTAGACATTGATGAAAAGCACATCAAACTAAAAAACAAGAACTTGAAAATTGTTGGTGCTTCATCAGACATGCTTGTGGTTGACCTTGGTGAGAACAAGGAAAACTACCAGGTTGGTTCGCTATTGGAATTTGAAATGGATTACATGGGCGTTCTGCGCATTATGAACTCCAAATACATTGAGAAACGTATAAAATCGAACTAGGACGTTTTGGCAAATTGTGCTCCTTTCGAAACACAATTTTCTAAAAACAAGAAAACGAAGTTGTTAAGCTGTTGACAAACACTAAGAATAAGACATGCAGGTATTTATTTATTAACTATTTTTAATCACGCGGATCATTCGCTATCGTTCTAAATGATAATTGATTAAAAGTTCCCTGTATGAAAAGAAAAGTGATTCGGATTTTGGCTTATGGTGTAGGCTTCTTCGTATTAGTTATTGCTCTTGTTCTCTCGTATATCAAAGTAATGCTCCCCAATGTAGGCGAAGCTCCAACGATAACTGTGGAAATTACAGATGAACGCCTACAACGAGGAGAATACCTGGCCAATCATGTTATGGTTTGCATGGATTGTCACTCTGAGCGAGACTACAGCATTTTTACGGCTCCAATGGTTGCTGGCACCGAAGGACAAGGAGGCGAGCTTTTTGACCAAAACCTGGGATTTCCCGGACGCTACATTTCTCCCAACATCACTCCTGCGAAACTAGGGAACTGGACAGATGGCGAAATCTTCCGAGCGGTAACATCCGGTGTAGCTAAAGATGGTCGGGCCTTATTTCCCATTATGCCTCACCCCAACTACGGAAAGCTAGACAAGGAGGACATTTATGCAGTCATTGCTTATATCCGATCACTCAAACCTATTAAACATGAAACTGAAGCCTCGGCATCTGATTTCCCAATGAATCTCATTATCAATACGATCCCCAAAGAAGCACAACTCAGCACTCGCCCTGCAGAAACGGACCTGATCAACTACGGGAAATACCTGGTAACAGCGGCCTCTTGTAATGATTGCCATACCCGACAGGAAAAAGGTCAATTTGTAGGGCAACCCTTTGCCGGAGGTATGGAGTTCAAATTTCCGGACGGAGCAATTTTGCGCTCGGCAAATATCACACCTCATGAAACCGGCATAGGCAGTTGGAACGAAGAACAATTCATTCAACGTTTCAAAGCGTTCTCCAAATCCGATTACACTCCTCATCGTGTTCCGCCTGGAGAATTTCAAACGCTGATGCCCTGGACCTTCTACGCTGAAATGAAAACCGAGGATTTAAAAGCGATTTATGCCTATTTGAAAACTTTAGAACCCGTTGATCAAACGGTTACTTTATTCACTCCGGCGCAATAAAACCGAAAGGGAAAAGCACATCTTAACAAAAAGAAAAGAGGCTGACAAACCGCCAGCCTCTTCAACTATTCTTTTGAAAATCTTATTTCGTTGGAATGTTTTCCAAGGTTTCAACCAAGAAATCCCAAAATTTCTTAACCGTTTCAATATTTACTTTCTCGTCTGGAGAGTGAGGGAAACGAATCGTTGGACCAAAAGAAATCATATCCCAGTTCGGATAAGTTCCTCCTAAAATGCCACACTCCAAACCAGCGTGAATCGCTTTTACCTGAGGGATTTTACCATACTTCCCTTCATAAATGCCCTGCATTGTTTTTAAAATTGGAGAGTCCATATTGGGTTGCCAGCCAGGATAGGCTCCTGAAAACTTCACCTCGGCACCTGCTAAACGAAATACGGCATCAATGCTTCGTCCCAAGTCAGCTTTTGCCGAATCAACAGAACTTCTCATCAAACAAGCGATCGAAATGGTTTTCCCTTCATTTTCGGACTTCACACTAGCCAGATTCACCGAAGTTTCAACCAATCCCGGCATGCTGTCACTCATTCGAATAACGCCGTTTGGACAAGCAAGGATCGCTTGCGTCAACCGCACCTGAGTCAATTCATCAATTAACTCAGCCGGCAAGTCTGTTGAAGTCAGGCTTAATTGCATGTCAGGCTCCGTTTTTGCCAACTCATTTTTTGCAAGAGCAAATTCAGCATCCATCAACGCCTTCAGTTGTTCAACTTTTGCTTCTTCGACCACTAAAATACCAAAGGCCTCACGCGGAATAGCATTGCGTAAGCTACCGCCATTAACTGAAGCCAACCGCACGCCCGTCTCAGGATAAGCAACCTGTAATAAACGGAAGAATAACTTGTTGGCATTCCCTCGTTGCAAAATAATATCCATTCCGGAGTGCCCCCCTTTTAGCCCGGTAATTGCCAATTCCAACGCCACCATACCGTCCGGTACGTTTTCTTCGGCATAAGTAAAGCGTAAATTAGCATCCTCGCCTCCGGCACAACCGACGTACAACTCACCTTCATCTTCAGAGTCGGTGTTCAACAAAATATCCCCTTGAAGCACGCCAGGTTTTAAGCCTTCTGCTCCATCCATTCCGGTTTCTTCAGTTGCTGTAAACAGCGCTTCAATGGGGCCGTGCTTCAGATTATCTGAAGCCAACACGGCCATTGCTGCAGAAGCGCCAATACCATTGTCTGCTCCCAAAGTTGTGCCGTTGGCTGTTACCCAATCGCCATCAATATAAGCTTCAATTGGATCCTTGGTAAAGTCATGTTCTTTATCGCTATTTTTTTGAGGAACCATATCCAAGTGCCCTTGCAAAATAACACCTTTACGATTCTCCATGCCCGGCGTTGCAGGTTTCTTAATAATGATGTTTCCCACTTCATCTTTCAGGGTTTCCAACCCCAGCTCTTTTCCGAAATTATATACAAACTCCTGAACCTTTTCTTCATGGTTCGATGGACGTGGTATTTGCGTTAGTTGATAGAAATACTTCCAAAGTAGTTTGGGCTCCAGGTCAACAATTACCTTACTCATAATTCTCTATTTTTTGATTGTCGCGATCCCTGGTTGCCCCCCTTTTATCGCGATGATTCAAAGAAAGAGCTTTAAGGTATCGATACAATAACTGTGAATAAACTTATTTTTAAACAGTATACACGAATTGCTTAAAATTACAATTAAATGGGCAAACTTGTTCTGAAATTTATCAGTTACTAAACTTAAACATGATGGCTGCACCAATCAGGCGATAGGCAAACTTTCACTCAAAGGATCGATACTACTCGGCATGGCCGCCAATCCACCAGACTCATCAAAGCTTTTGAATAAAACATTTCCGACCAATTGTCTCGATAACAAAAAAGCCCTGTACCATCGAGGCACAGAGCTTTCCATTCTATTCTTTGATCTGGCTACCAAGTAGCCCCTTTATTTTCATTGTTCTACAACGCTTTTTATTGCGCCAGTTTTAGGATGGAAGCTAATCCGGAAGCTACCATCAAGTAAACTTTCAGGCATAGAGGCAACCGTACCAAACTGAGCAATTGTAGCTCGACTAACTGCCATGATATTCATCCCATTCATCACCTTTACTTCGGCTTTTCCTGGCATGCGATAGAAAACCCCACTTGCTCCTGATCCGGCACTTGCTATAGCTTTCATTCGATCTTGAGCAGCTGTCAAATTCTCCAACTTCTTCAAATCGATCACAATTGGTTTTCCACTCAAGTCCGTTTTGGGCAATACCCCTTTGTTTTCAGAAAAACGGAAGGCAACTTCACCGGAGACTGATTTTTCTCCCGGAATAAAGTCAAAACTATAATCAAATGTCTTCTTGTAAGTTTTTCCAACAAACAAACCAACATATTCTTCTTCCAGTTTATCCAACTCTTCAACCATTAATTTGTAAGCACGTCCATCTGGCAACTGCTCTTCGTAAGCATTTGCCAACGATTTAAAACGACGCTTCCGCAACTTGGTAATGGTATGAGCTGCTTCCTGTGCTTTTGCTTCGAGCGACTTTGTAACAATGGCATTATTCGTTGTTGAATCGCCGCGCTCATAGAAAGGATTTAGCGATAAATCCAAAAATGGAAAATCCGGAGTTTTAGTATCGCCAAGGAAGGTAGATACCGAATAGGCTTCATCTTCAAATGTAACTTCCTGGTTAATTCCAGCCAATACGCCCGACTCCGTCAAGCTAAGCAAAGCAGCTGGCCCTCCCATGGCTTTATACACCTGATCAGGGTCTGGTTCGCTAAAAGTCTCAATCTGAATGTCAGTAATTGTCCAACGCTCATAATCCAGTGCTGGTGCATTTTTGATTCCCAGCAAAGCCTCTGCATATTGAAAATACGGACCGTGAAAGAACTTCTCTTGTTTCGCCTTCACATGAACCCGAATTCCGGTACGTGGTAAACTGTATATTACTCCTTCCGATGGAACGACCCCAGCCTCATCATCCTTTCGCTTATCATTTCTCTGAGCAAAAACAGAGGAGGTGACCAATAACAAGGCCAATATCAAATATGTTCTCATTTGTTTAATCGATTTAAATTGAAGTCAAAAATAATCAAACTCACTTCAATTGTAAAAGCAAGTTTCAAAATTTCCATATTTTACTGCTTTTCTACTTAAATTATATAACAGTCAAAGGTGCTGTTTTATTTCCTCAAAGACAAAAAAGCCTTCCCCAACGACTGGATCACATCGCTTGCAATCAAGGCATGATAACCACTCCTCTCAGCTGCTAAATCGCCAGCAACACCATGAATCCAAACGCCCAACAAGGCGGCATCAAGTGGTTCGTATGCCTGCGCCAACAAACCTAAAATGATCCCCGTCAATACATCTCCGCTTCCGGCAGTGGCCATTCCCGGATTACCGGTGTTGTTGAAATACACCATCCCGTCAGGAGTAGCAATGCTGGTGTGTGCCCCTTTCAATACCACATACACTTGATATTCCCGAGCAAAATCACGCTGCCGTTGCAAACGGGTATAAGAATTGGACGACTCCCCCACTAAGCGCTCAAATTCTTTCGGATGAGGTGTTAAAATAGCTTCTACAGGTAAAAGCTTCAACCACTCCGGATGCATCGATAAAATATTCAAAGCATCAGCATCCAGAACAATTTTTCCGGGCTTAGCCTCCAGCAACTGTTTTAATGCCCGACGCGAATTCGGTTTAACCCCCAGAGCAGGGCCAATGCCAATAGCCGAAAAGTGATCGAGCGGAGGAAATTCAGTAAACATCAAATCCGAAGGATCGATGGAACACATGGCTTCAGGCAAAGCCGTTTGCATAATAGGATAACCTGAATGAGGTAAATGAGCAGTCAACAGCCCAACTCCAGACCGCAAGCAAGCATTGGCCGCCAAGACCGACGCTCCCATCTTGCCATACGAGCCAGCGATTAACAAAGCATGCCCAAAAGTTCCTTTGTGCGAAAATTTTGAACGACAAATCAGCTTTTGCTCTAATAAATCCGGTTCTAGCAAGCAATAAGGCGTTTCGGTTTCTTCTATCACTTGCGGATGCAATCCGATGGGAAGAACCTCCACTTTCCCCAACAATGCTTCATGTTCGGGGAAGAAGAAACTCAACTTTGGAAACTGCAAGGTCAAGGTATGCTCCGCTTTCACAATCCGGCTCCTATCATTTGTCGAATTATCTTCCCCCATCAAACCTGAAGGAATATCAATAGCCACAACCTTTGCCCCCGAAGCATTAACCCGTTCTACAATGGTTGCAGGCAAGCCGTCCAACATTCGGTTCAAACCAGAGCCAAACAAACCATCCAAAACAACATGTTCTTTTTCAATCACCGGAAGATCGTCTTCTGATGCGATCATTTGAACGAGCACTTTCCTTTGTTCTTTTAATCGAATCAAATTTTGAGCAGGAGCTCCTTTCAGTCCTTTTCCGAAGTCAAGAACAAACATTTCACACTGATAATCAAGGTCCGCCAATAGGCGAGCGACTGCTAGTGCATCTCCTCCATTATTGCCAGGGCCTGCAAAAAACATTAGTTTCTTTTCGTTGGAAATATTCTGAACGACCCAATTCGTCATTTGAAGCGAAGCTCGCTCCATCAAATCCAGATCTGATATGGGCTCTTGTTCAATAGTAAATTGATCTATAACAGCTATTTGTTGAGTTGAGAAGATTTTCATGGGCTTTTAATTTCTCTCTAAAATACAAAAACATTCTAAAAATCAGGACTGACTTCTTGTAATTGGACCGAGTCAAAATAGCAATAAATGCTGACTTTTCACCAAGTAAAAAAACAAAAAGATGCTATCTTTGCTCTTCACCAAAATTCAAATCAAATTATGTCAAGCAATAGAGATACAGCGTTCTTTGGACATCCCGCAGGGTTATCAACGCTATTTGCAACAGAGTTCTGGGAGCGCTTTAGTTATTATGGAATGAGAGGATTCTTCGTCCTCTTTTTGACGGCGGAATTAGCCAGCGGCGGTTTTGGGCTAGACAGAACGGCAGCCTATTCGATTTACGGGCTATTCACTTCGCTTGTGTATTTAACTCCGATTGCCGGAGGGATTATTGCTGACAAGATCTGGGGACAACGCTTTTCGATATATGTTGGTGCACTTATGATGGCATTTGGACAATTTGCCATGGCATTTGGTTCTTACTACGGTAAAGTTACACACACCGGAGAACTACACCACATACAGCAGTTTTTCCTATTTTCCGGCTTAGGCCTATTAATTTTAGGGAACGGATTCTTCAAACCGGTGATTTCAACAATGGTTGGAGGGCTCTACCAAAAAGGAGATAATGAGCGAGACAACGGCTTCACGATTTTCTATATGGGAATTAACCTTGGAGCCTTAGTCACTAACTTCATTGGAGGTACGTTGGCTGAAAAGATTGGCTGGCACTGGGGATTTGTTGCTGCTGGTACTGGAATGATTGCCTCTATCATTTGGTTGTTCCTTAAAGAAACAACAATAGAACAACGAGTTACAGGATACAGTATTGGATTACGCCCAAAAGATGACGGCAATATCAAAAAACGGCTGAGTAAAGCAGACTGGGGAAAAGTTGTTATTAATGCTTTGGCCATTAGCGGCGGAATCTTAGCAATTGTCTTTGGTATTTTGTCAGTTCCTAAAATTGTAACTGATATTATTGCTATTGGAGCCGCAATCGGTGGATTCGGGTACTTGGGATATACTATTTTCACCAATACAAACGGAAAAACGGAATGGAGCCGTGTCGGTGTGATTGTGGTCTTGGCCTTCTTCAATATTGCATTCTGGTCTGGATTTGAACAAGCTGGAACATCTTTTAACACCTTCGCAAAAGATATGACTGATCGCGTTGTGTTTGGTTGGGAAATTCCAGCATCTTGGTTCCAATCTGTAAACGCACTATTTATCGTAATCTTAGCTCCTATATTCACGATCGTCTGGGATAAGCTTTCAGCAAAGAAACTAAACCCGAGAACACCAAATAAATTTGGTTTCTCACTTGTCTTTTTGTCAATCGGATTCTTGATTATTGGTATTGCTAACGATAAAGCTGCCACTGGACTAGTAAGTCCGCTATGGCTTGTATTTGTTTACCTTTTACATACGATGGGAGAGCTTTGCATGTCTCCTGTTGGCCTATCAATGATCACCAAACTATCACCTCCCAAGATTACTTCTGTGATGATGGGAACATGGTTTGCATCAATTGCTTTAGGAAACTATCTTGCAGCTGCAATGACAGCCATCTGCCTTTGGTTAGGTCTTCCTACATTTTACTTTATTGCCATCTATTCGATTATTCTTGCAGGAGTCGCATTCTTAATTGCTCCAAAATTGAATAAGATGATGAAAGGAATCCACTAATCTTATAGCTAAGAGATTCATGTTTTCAGACAGAAAACGAATGGAGCTACAACGATCTAGCTGGCTCTTTCTCTAAAGCTGAAAAAGATGATGAAAGGAATCAAATAGAAAAATCTCATTATAAGAAACTTAAAAAACCGGCATCTTGTCCGGTTTTTTTTTACCTCAACGGGCATCCAATAAAAGCTCAAAAGAAATACTGGGGTTTTATCATTTTGATTAACTTACAAGCTCTTTATCATTGTAATCGAAGTGTATATACTAAATAGAAAAAATCAAATTATGGCGAAAAACAAACATCCTAAAGGATTAATGATTCTCTTTTTTACCGAGATGTGGGAGCGCTTTGGCTACTACCTCATGCTCGGAATCTTCACCCTTTACATGATTGCTCCCGAGACTGCAAAATTTGCTGGACTAGGCATGAGCAACATGGAAGCAGCCGATATTTACGGAACCTACCTGGCCTTAGTTTACCTCACGCCCTTCTTTGGAGGCTTGCTGGCTGACCGTTTTCTGGGTTACAGAAGATCCATCTATATCGGAGGCCTATTTATGGCAGCCGGCTACATTGGCTTGTCTATCCCCAATAGCATGATGGCTTTCTACATTTCCTTGCTACTTATCATTCTCGGAAATGGACTGTTCAAGCCCAACGTTTCCGTTTTATTGGGAAAACTATATGAAAAACCTGAGTATGAACATTTGAAAGATTCAGGGTACAACATCTTTTACATGGGAATTAACATTGGTGCCTTTGTTTGTAATTTCGTCGCTGCCTGGCTGCGTCTTTCTTATGGCTGGGGCTGGGCTTTTGCTGCTGCCGGAGTAGGCATGCTCATCGGTGTTCTTTGGTTTGCCTGGGGGAACTGGCGTGTTCCTGAGATTAAGGAAGCTGACAAAATCTCACCTAAACGGGAAAATGATCTTTCGCTGGCCCGTATATTCACCGTTTTGTTTTTACCAGCCTTTGCTGCCGCAGCCATTGGCTGGATTATTCCTAACAATATTTTTGGATCAGACTCGAACGATGCATTCATTTTCTTCTGTCTTCCGGTCCTTTATTTCTTCTTCAATACTTGGCGGACTGCTGACAAAACAGAGAAAGCTCCTATCGCCGCCTTACTTTCGATTTTTGGCGTTGTTATCATTTTCTGGGCGGTATTCCACCAAAATGGTTCAGCACTTACCTATTGGGCTAAAAATAACACCGATCGAGAACTAGGCCCTAAAATGGAAGTCGTAATTAATACGATTGCCAGCAGCGAAGAAGTGTCAACAGTTCCTCGCGAGCGTCAAATTACTGGCCTGCATGGCGAAAGTCTTGGAACAGAGCAAGGACCAAGCTATTACTTTGACAACTATACCGGCGAGCTTCCTCAAGGTAATCTTGATGGTAAGCCAGACGATATCACAGAGCAAGAATGGGCACAAATTAAAGATGGCTCAAAGAGCAGTTTCGGAAAACTGGTGTTGTGGCCAACCGAGCTTCAGGCTTCCATTAACCCGTTCTTTGTCGTTGTGCTAACACCATTGGTTGTTGCTTTCTTTGCCTTCCTTGGACGCCGAAGAAAAGAGCCATCAACTCCTGGCAAAATTGCCTGGGGGATGCTCATTTCAGCCGTATCCTGGCTAGTCATGGTTGCCGCAGCAGTCATGTCAGGCAATGGAGCAGACAAAGCTTCTGTTGCTTGGTTATTTGGCGTTTACGGTGTAATTACAGTTGGAGAGCTTTGTTTAAGTCCAATGGGCTTATCACTGGTATCAAAACTTGCTCCTCGCCGAATCGCCGCTTTGATGATGGGAGGTTGGTTCCTATCAACCGCTATTGGAAACAAGCTTTCCGGCGTACTTTCGGGTATGTGGGATTTGTTTGAAAAGAAATCCAATTTTTTCCTGACCAACGCCCTGCTAACGGCCGGTGCCTTCCTGATTATTCTACTCCTGCTACCGTGGTTAAAACGAGTTTACAATGAGCATGTGCATCATTAACAGATAAAAGAAAGAGGACTCAAAACGAGTCCTCTTTTATTTTTTGCCGCCTCTAAAACTTTCATTGAAATTCTTTGCAGTAGTATCGAGATAATCACTTCTCAATCTCCGTGGCGCTCTGTTATTTTTCTAGTTTTCACCCCCAGAGAACACTGTGTTTTTTTGCAACTTCTTCTATTTTAATCTGTCAACATTCTAACCTTCTGATACTCTAATCTTCCAATTTTCCATCTGGCTGGCGATGAACCGCAGCTGACTTTCAAGCATCGCTACTTTCTTCATCTCAAATCCGGCCTGACGGGCTGCTTGAACAGGTGACGTATAAATACTCTCAATCTCCATTGCCCTGCGGTTGTCAAAATCCAGCTTCATGCTTGGCGCATAGGGTGTCATCTTCTCTGTTGTCCGGATCATTTTATCCGCAAAATCGGGATCCAGATCGTAACCACAGTTCTTAGCTCCAAAGATCACCTCGTGCATCATTTCATGAGCCAACTCGCGGGTTTCTTTTTGCTTCATCAGTTGATCCGTCGTTGTATTCAGCACGACTGCTAAACCATTAAACGGCACATTCCAAACCAACTTCTGCCAACGGATGTACCCTAAGTTTTCAGCAAGCTGAGCAGGAACACCTGCTTGCTCAAAATCCTGCTGACATTGCTGCAGCAATTCATTTCCCGTAGAAGTGTGCAAGCCTAAAATCAACCGGCCCAAATCCAAGTGACTGACATGGCCTGGCCCAACTTTATGTGCGCAAATGAAGGCAATTCCTCCGGCAACACTTGCATGAGGAACTTCCTGAGCCAAGCGCTCCTCAATGCCCAAACCATTTTGAACCAGAATCACCAGGCTTTGCTCATCAATAATCGGGTCTAACAATTCTGGCAACAGATGATTACCCGTAGTTTTCATACAAACCAAAACAACATCGCACACCGGCATGTCCTGAGCGGAGTTGTAACAAGCAATTGGTTGAAGTAAAAAATCACCATCAACGGAGTCAACTTTCAATCCCTGCTCCTTGACGTGTTCAAAATCACTACGAAGTAAAAAATGAACATCATGCCCGGCTTTGGCTAGCTTTCCTCCATAAAATCCACCCAAGGCTCCTGTTCCTACAACACCATATTTTAGTTTCATAATCTGAAAATTGGTTCTTTAAAAATCAAAAGTAACATCGTATCAAACTTATTCATGACTTTAAACAAACTGCTAAACCAAAGCTTAACTAAAAGATTACACCATAAAAAAAGGAGTTCCGCAGAACTCCTTTCTAATCAATTCGTAATATTTTAATCGGCAATTGGTGATAAGGTATCAACACCAATTGTTCCTTGTAGACTATCAAGATAAGCTGAAGAGGAAACCTTTTTCAAGGTTCCTCGAGCTTCCGCCAAACGCTCAGGCAAACCTAAACGCACCGAAGTTTCAGCAAAATTTTGACGGCCAATCACCTCTTCCATGTACGCTACATTTTTGGTCCATTGAGCGATGTCGCGTTTTTGTTTCTCAATCAAACGCTCCTTGTACCAATCGCTATTCAGAACTGCATCACGC
Source organism: Sunxiuqinia elliptica (assembly GCF_900113005.1). Classification (GTDB taxonomy): domain Bacteria; phylum Bacteroidota; class Bacteroidia; order Bacteroidales; family Prolixibacteraceae; genus Sunxiuqinia; species Sunxiuqinia elliptica. Next base: position 514,483 of record NZ_FONW01000002.1, on the reverse strand, counting down.
GTGAACATCGCCCGGAACTCCGGATCATTCCGATCCATTCCCTTGTAATTTCCTTCAGTCATTACATAAATCAAGGCTTTCAATGGAGGGCAAAGTTGATCAACCGTATTGTCCCGCAGGAATCCTTCTGCCACCCGTTTTTGAGTGATTGACAAGTTGTCGATTGAAGCAACAAAAGTTTCCATGTCCTGAGTTTCTGGACGCAGCATTTCCTCATTGAAAACAGCATCAGGCTTACTGAAAATACGTGCCATGAAGTGTGTTACAAACTTCAAGGTAATCCGGTATCCCAACAAACTGGCGTCAACCGGCTTTCCTTTGTAAACAAAGTTTTCAATTTTCTCCAGGTATCCATTCTTAATCAAGAATTCAGGATCCCGCTCCTCGACTGACATGCGGCACCAAATTTCAGGAACCAACAAGCTGATATCATGATCGACTTTGTATTTTGGTCCAACATAGCCTGCAGCCGATGAAAATCCATCGTAACCTGTCAAGATGTATGAAAGGAATGCGTTGTTCAAGTCAGAAGCCGGCAACAACGAGTTGAAAGGCCCTTTGGTTAATGCTCCCTCAGAACCGAAGCCAGTTGTTGAAGGTGATTTTCCAGTAATGCTACAGATAAAATCAATAAAAAGCTCTGGCAACTCTTGGTAATGAATCGGGTTATAAACAGCCAATGGAGGTACGTTATTTGCCGGTTCAGCCGGGTTATTACGTCTTCCTGGCAAGACCGCATTCACAGGCAGGTAAACAGCCTTATCCAAAGGAACTTTCCGGAAAATACGCGTTGTCACCTCCGCAACATACTTATTCACCGGATCAACCAGATCAGGGCGAATTTGTAAGTACCGTGGGTTTTTAGAAGGCTTTCCGTTAACCAAACGAGGCTCAGAAGGTACAACCAAATATTCTGGTTTATCACTTGACAGGAAGTTGTTGATCAAGTCCTTCACTGGTTGGGTGTACAATTCAAAACCGATAGCATCGTCCTTAATTTCCTGCACCTGCTTACGCGTTAAGGGTTCGAAGTTCGACAAGAAGGTATTTGGACTGGAAAGATCCTTTTCGCCCTGCTTGTCATACCCTTTAATTACACAGTCATCCGGACGCTGGAACAAGCGAGACTCACAGTTCTTCACAATCTTGACACTGCTGTTTCTGTATTCTGGATTCAGGTTTTCCAGTTTCTTCGCATCCAACACCACCGAGGCGGTGATATCATCCTCAAATTGCACTTTGCTCGATGGGTTGTAATCCTGACGAAGCAAGAAAATACGCCAGCTATTATCGGTGTCATGTCCTACACGCAAGTAGTTTGACAACAATTTATTATTTTGGAATTTCAACTCATTTCCAGGCACCCCATTGATTTTATCAACAGAAAAATATTTCCGCCAATCTTTATCCCAATCTTCGCTGTAATTTCCTTTGATTACATACACCAACACTTTAATTCGTTGTGGCAATGAGTTTACCCAATCGTTGTATTCTTCGGTATATTCTTCGGCTGGTGTCAGCAATTTGATTACCGATCCCAGCGATCTGCGGCGACTCAAAATATGGCGCGATTTATTAACTGAATAGTCTGCCGGAACTTTAAAACGTTTTGAGAAATCTTTTGACATGATTTCCTCAACGATATCCAGATCAGCGTTCAAGTCAGCTACGATTACGGATCCTTGAATCATGGCATCCTCAATCGATTTTGAGATCTCCGATTTTCCACCACCCGACACGGTACATGGCTTATGACAAAGCGTTCCCTCAGCAACGGTTCCCACCAAATGCCATTTCGGACCTTCAATCCGCTTTCTCATTTCAACCCGGTAACCATTGGGGTAAATGTAATGCTTGTATGGAAGCAGCTTAATCAGCTGCTCTTTATTCCCCTTATTCCATGTGATGGTTTGCTTCAACAGATCGAAACGCGAATCTTCCGGAATGTAAATAACATCGCGATATTGCTTATCAACAGCATAACCTTCTTCCCGCAGCTCAAGCATATCAGCAAATAAATACAGGAATGAGGCAAAAGTCAACCCGTTGGTTGGAAGCCTTTCATCCATGTAGCACTTTTCCCCCAGATTATAGCTTCTGAAAGCGATAGCACCTCCGGCGTGTTCCTCTTCAGCTAACCCATAAAGGTTGGCCGAATAGCCAATCATGGTTTTTACTTCTTTCTTGCAATACCCGTAATAGTTATCTGCAATTAATGTAACCGCAATTCCCTGCTCGGTACGAGCAGTAATTTTGAATGCCGTTCCATCGTTATATTTTTCGCCCTCTTCTGTCCAACACATGCCATCGCGTTTTTGGCGATCGGTCGCATTATCAAAATGAGGAAGGCCTAATTCTTTCTTCGTTAATTTGGTCAAATGAGGCGCTAAAATAACACATCCGCTATGTCCGGTCCAGTTGTCTGGCGAAAGCGCTGCATCATTCTCTGGCAAGAAAGGATCGCCAGCATTTCCAAAAATCGACTCCACAAAATCGAGGTTTGACACCAAACTACCTGGTGCGAGAAAACAGATTTCCATCGATTTTTCTTTCATCACACCCGGAACTTCAGGAACAACAATTGGACGAAGCATCAGCTTGACAAATAATTCAGCCTGCTTTTCCTGGTTAGCCGTAAATGGCAAACGCATCAGCTCTCGTGGCGGATTAAGAGCAGCTTGCAACAATTTGCAAAAGGTCACCTTGGGAACCGATTTTTTATCGTCGGGAATAGGTAACCCACCTTCACTAACATGGAAAACGCCTTTTGTTGTCCGGCGATCTTCTTTCGGATTATTCAACACTCCTTGAGCGGTACGGAAACTTTTAATAATATCTGTTTCATAATAATCGGCATCGCCGGGCATTGAAACAATCCGGGCCAATCCATGACGATCAAGAATGAATGGGTGTCCTGGAAAAGTAAACTGATTATTGCCAGGGACATCACTCAAAAAATCATTCAGAAAATCCTGAATCCGCTCTCCCATTGGCGAATTCTTTTTGGAAAGCAGCTGTGATTTAATATTATAATTATTCAACAATGGTCTGGCCATCTCCAAGAAATCGGTTTTAAGCCCCGGCATACATGTTGGATAACCATCAGCAGCTAATTTCAAGTTGATATATTGAATTTTCTTTTTAGCTGACACCTCAGGCTCATTGCTGTTAATGCCTATTCCAAAAGTTCTGTCTACTGTCATGATATTTGTTGTTTTTAAAAGGTTTTAAAAAACGAGATTGTGCGAACTTCGCGAATACTCCTTCAACTAATCCGACTACTTTCTCAATACGTTACTACACTCTTTATGTTCTCTGTAACAATCTTTCTTTTCTGTCCCTCATTTTATCCAAAATTAATTAGAAAAAGCATCCATGTTCTTTTTCTAATTTCCGGTAAATCACTTTTAACACAAAGATTACATCATAAAAAAAGGAGCACTGATAGCTCCTTTTTAGAGGTACGATTTAACCTTATCTTTTCACATCAACTAATGCTCCATCAATAATCTTATCAACCACGTCTTCATCCAGCAAAGTCGTTATATCTCCCAAATTAGTTGCATCTCCTTCCGCCACTTTCCGAAGAATACGGCGCATAATCTTCCCACTTCTTGTTTTTGGAAGGCCAGGAACAAGCTGCACGAGGTCAGGCCGTGCAATAGGACCAATAATTTTAGTTACCCCTTGCATGATACTTTTACGAATACCTTCTTCTCCTCCAGTTGACAATTCACCACAAACCACAAAGGCATAAATTCCCTGTCCTTTAATCGCATGCGGATAACCAACCACAGCTGATTCATTCACCAATGGATGCTCATTAATGGCATTCTCAATTTCGGCAGTCCCCAATCGGTGTCCGGATACGTTAATCACATCATCAACGCGCCCAAGAATCCGGTAGTACCCATCTTCATCTCGCTTTACACCGTCTCCGGTAAAGTACATTTTATTGTAGGTTGAAAAATAGGTATCCTTAAACCGTTGGTGATCGTTCCAAATGGTGCGAGCGATGCCTGGCCACGGAAACTTGATACACAAATTCCCTTCAACCGAATTGCCAGTCAGTTCTTTTCCATCACCATTCATGATAATGGGTTGAATGCCCGGCAAAGGCAAGGTTGCAAAAGATGGTTTCGTTGGTGTAATTCCCGCCAAAGGCGAAATCATAATTCCACCGGTTTCTGTTTGCCACCAAGTATCAACAATTGGACATCGGTTTAATCCCACATGGTCGTGATACCAATGCCAAGCTTCCTCATTGATTGGCTCACCAACCGTTCCTAATACTTTAAGCGATTGAAGTTTCTTTTCTTCCAGAAAATCATTCCCCTTTGCCAACAATGCCCGAATGGCTGTCGGCGCCGTGTAAAACTGATTGACTTTGTGTTTGGCTACAATATCCCAGAAGCGCCCGGCATTTGGCCAGGTTGGAACTCCTTCAAACATCAAGGTTTTGGCGCCAGCCAACAAAGGCCCGTAAACGATGTAGGAGTGTCCGGTAATCCAGCCGATATCAGCCGTACAGAAATAAACATCATCTACATGATACTGAAATACATTGGAGAAGGAATAAGCCGTGTAAACCATGTAGCCTCCTGTGGTATGCACAATTCCTTTAGGCTTGCCTGTTGAACCAGAAGTATAAAGGATAAATAAAGGATCTTCTGAATCCATCTCTTCAGCCGGACAAGTATCAGATTGTCCATCGATCGCTTTATGCCACCAGATATCGCGTCCTACAACCATATCCACTTCCGAATTGGTTCGTTTCAACACCACCACTGTTTCAATGGTTGGACAACTTTCCAAAGCTTCATCCGCAATCTTCTTCAGCGGTGTAATTTTATCTCCCCGAAAACCGCCATCGGCTGTTAACAGCACTTTTGCCGTGGCATCGTTAATTCGTTCCTGGAGAGCATTGGCTGAGAATCCGGCAAAGACCACCGAGTGAATGGCTCCGATGCGGGCGCAAGCCAAAACAGCAATCGCCAGTTCAGGAACCATGGGCATGTAAATAGCGACCCGGTCTCCTTTACCAACACCTAAACGTTTCAGGGTGTTAGCAAACTTATTCACTTCCTGATAAAGTTCTGAATACGTCAGCGTGCGGGTTTCATCATTCGGATCATTGGGCTCCCAGATGATGGCCTCCTGATTGCCATGCGTATAAAGGTTACGCTCAAAAATGTTTTCTGTAATGTTCAGCTTACCATTTACAAACCACTGAATGTTAGGCTCATCAAAATTCCAATCGAAAACTTTGTCCCAACGCTTTCGCCAAAAAAAGCATTCTGCTTGCTGGGTCCAAAAAGCTTCGGGATTAGCGATGCTCTTCTGATACTCGTGAATATAGCCCCCCAGGCTATGGATTTTGTTTATCATTTCATTTGTTTTTTAGGTTGTTTGTTATCTTGGTAAAATAGGATAATACTAATTTAAACTGAATAAAAACAAGAAACAACATTTTGCGATTTCCTCCCGGTAAGTCTGTCTTCTCTGTCTTGCGATTGCATTAGAAATCAGCGATGTGTTTCGATTTTACTTTATCAATAACCATTATGCAGAAAGAATTGTTGAGCAAAAAGAACATAAAAAGTCTCAAGATGTTAAAGCATAAAATACGTTTTAACATCTTGAGTAAAAAAAACAAACAGCCTATCTGTCAATTCGATGAACTGTAGTTTGGCTGTTTCCTCGGAAAAAGTTAGCTTTACCGACTGATTAGTCAATTCGAATCATGAAAGATAAAAGACAACAAATACTCGAGACAGCTCTTAAACTTTTTGTAGAAAACGGTTTTCACGCCACCCCTACATCGATGATCGCAAAAGAAGCCGGCGTAGCAACAGGCACCCTGTTTCATCATTTCAAAACAAAAGAAGAGCTCATTAACACCCTGTATCTGGAGACCAAAGAAATTCTGATCCAGGCCTTAACCAAGCAAGTAAATGAACAAGACACGCTTAAAAGTAAGTTTCGTCAAGTTTTTTACAATGCCATTAATTGGGCAATAAGTCACCCCGATCATCAGTTCTTCTACAGCCAATACAGCTACTCTCCTTTTATTTCAACCTTAACTCGTGAATTGGGATTACAACGCTTTCATGTCATTCAGGAACTTTTAAAAGAGGGACAGGAAAACGACATTTTGAAAGCCATTCCCATTGGTTTAATGATTGATACTGCTCAGGGGACCTTGGATGGCATCACCAATTACCTGATGGAACACCCGGAAAAAATCGATGATAGAGAGTTTACAGAACAAGCTTTCAGCATGTTTTGGGATGTCTTAAAAGGTTAAGCTTTTCATTTCAACAGCTGACTGTTTGGTCTATAGCAGAAATTACACACAGGAAACGAAGCGAAACAACTTAAAGAAAGCATGACAACAATAGATAAACACAAACCCATTTTGGTAACAGGCGGAACAGGCTACCTGGCCTCCTGGATTATCAAACAATTACTGGATGAAGGACTTTCTGTCCACACCACTGTTCGACAGAAAAAGCACAAAACTAAATATCAACACTTACTTGACGCAGCCAAACAATCTCCAGGCAAACTTAAGATTTTTGAAGCTGATTTGCTCATTGATCATTCTTTTCAGGAAGCCATGACGGGCTGTGAACTGGTCACCCATACGGCATCGCCATTCAAAATAACTGGAATTAAAAATGCCGATAAAGAGTTGGTGCAGCCCGCTCTACAAGGCACACGAAATGTCTTGTTCTCAGCAAACGATTCTGATTCAGTAAAGCGGATTGTACTCACATCGAGTATTGTTGCCATGGTGGGCGACACGATTGACATTCAAAACCTCAACCATGGAGTGATGACTGAAAAAAGCTGGAATACGACCAGTTCTGTCAATCATCAACCCTACCCTTACTCCAAAACCTTGGCAGAGAAGGAAGCTTGGCGAATTGCATCGGAACAAAATCGCTGGGACCTGGTGGTTATTAATCCAGGTTTTATTCTTGGACCCTCACTTAGTAAACGAACCGACTCTACAAGTATCAGTCTCATGCGTCAGCTGCTTTCCGGAAAATTCAAAATGGGAGTTCCCGATGGCGACCAAGCGGTTGTTGATGTTCGAGATGTTGCCAAAGCACACATTTTAGCAGGGCTAACCGCTTCAGCCAATGGTCGTCATCTCGCAGCTGCTCATCAAAAGGATTTTCTGGCAATCGCTGAAGTCATTCGAAAAAAACATCCACGATATCCACTTCCTGAGAAAGTTTTACCCAAGTGGTTATTTAAGTTTGTTGGTCCGCTCATGGGTTTTTCTCGTAAATATGTGGAGCGCAATATTGGCTATGACTTTGTTTTTGACAATAGCTATATTCAGCAGGATCTCGGACTAAAGTTCCGTCCATTTGAAACCACCATTGAAGATCATTTCAAGCAATTGGTTAATGACGGACTCATTCCTGACAAACGTTCCTAGTTTTCACTTTAATTTTGAAAAGCATGCAAAAGTTTACAGCACTCCTTTTGGGAGCAACAGGCTTAGTTGGTGGAGAGCTACTCCAACAATTATTAAAAGACGACCGATTTGACCGAATCCGTGTCTTTACCCGTCGTCCTCTCGAACTCAGTCATCCCAAACTGGAACAACACCAGATAAACTTCAATGCTCCGGGAGAATGGCAGGCACTGGTCCAAGGAGATGTGCTTTTCTCAACTTTAGGGACAACCATGAAAAAAGCAGGAAGTAAGAAAAATCAATTTCTGGTTGATTACACCTACCAATACCAGTTTGCCAAAGCTGCTTCAACCAATGGCGTGTCGGCATATGTTTTAGTATCGTCGGCAGGGGCAAATCCAAAGTCTCAGATCTTTTACAGCCGAATGAAAGGGGAGCTGGATCGCGATGTAAAAGCGTTGAGCTTTAACCAAACAATTATTTTGCGCCCGTCTTTTTTGGATGGCAATCGACAAGAAAAGCGACCGTTTGAGCAACTAGGTCTGAAAATCAATCGTTGGCTTACCCGCTATGTATTCAAAAAATATCGCCCAACGCCAGCAAAAGTTGTTGCTCAGGCCATGATCAATGTTGCTGTAAATCCCAAAAAGTACAGTGACTATCGCATTTTTGAATTGAACGAACTTTTTAAACTGGCCAACGATAACACTTAAAGATTAAACAAGTAGCCCACTGAAAAACGGAAAAAGGAACTTTCGGGATAAGTTAAGCCATCTTGCATCGAATGTGGAAAATTATGAATCCAGGATGCTTCAATATCAAACTGCTTATACCGAATATTTAAAGGGATCTCAAGCTGAATGTTCATGAGTCCAAACGTATCTTCAAAATACCGATCGTAAATGATATTGGTCTCCGGATCAATCAGGACTTCATTTAACTGATATTCCACCAACTCTGCTCCCCAGAACAAAGACACTTCCGGCTCCAAGCTTATCCGGTCATAAGTTCCCAAGCGTAAAATCCGCCATGAACTGTAGCCATCAACAGTCAATGACGTTTTAAAACCATCTCCCAATAAGTGATAGGCATCAACACGAACACCGGCATGTTTACTTTTCAAGGTGATTCCAGTATTGATTCCTCCGGAATAGGCCGGATCAAAATCCGGATCATCATCATGATACAAGAAGTAATCGAATGCCAATCGGTACCTGAAGAAGCTCATTTTCTGGGGTCCATTTGCATAGCCGGCAGTCAACACCGTTGTTCGGTAGCCCGGATCTAACTGGCTATACCACGCACCAGACACTCCAGCATAAAACCCCAAAGAGTGCAGATAATACAACTGACCAGACAGGTTACTCTGCTGTTCACCAATTTCCCGACCAGCAAAATAGGTTCCTGAATCAAAGTTACTTCGCCAGTACAAAAACTGATAATGCTTGCGGGATTCCACCAAGTATGACCATTCTTCATCTCCAAAAAACACATCGTTCAACAGAGAATCCACCCGATCGGTATAAACCTCATCAAAAATATCTGTGGGTTGCTGCGCCCAAAGAGCTTGCGCTGTTCCAAGCACTCCAACTATGATCAACCACTGCTTTAGCTTCATATTCTAAGTTTTTTAATGTAGAAAGCCCGTAGAAAATACCTACGGGCCTTAGGTTAACCCTTTTCTTAATTACCGGCCGCCATGTCCTTTATGAATTTGATTTTTAGCCTGCTCTGTGGCTTGCTGACGGACTTGCTCTTGAAGCTGCTCGTTCAAACACTGCTGAGCCTGTTGTTGTGCTTGAGCCTGTGCTTGCTGCTGTGCTTGAGCCTGAACCTGCTCGTTAGCACACTGTTGTGCTTGTTGCGAACTCTGTTGCTGCATTCGTGCTTGCATCCCATTTCCTTTAGCTTCACCATTCTGCTGCCCCATTTGCTTCCGGAGTTGTTGCTGCTGTTGTCCGCTAAGATTCGCATGTAGTTGCTCACGTTGCTGATCACGCAACTCTTGATGTTCTTGAAGCATTGTTAACTGCTCTGCAGAAAATGAGGCTTGTAAAGCAGCCCTCTTTTCTTCCCGGGTCATTTCCATATTCTCCAAGATGGCTAATTGCTCTTCGGTAAACGTTGCCCGAAACGTATTCCGAAATTCCTGGTTTGCTGCTCTCGCCTCATTGAGTGCAGCCTGCTGATCGGCTGTCAGGTTTAAATGTATTTGATCCTGCTTATGCATCCGATCTTGTTTTTGAAGCTGATCCTGATCTGCAGTCTGATCCTCCTGATGTAAGCGATCCCTCACTTGATCTCCAACTTCCTGTGCATTTCCTGCCAGCACCGCGGTCAACAGCAAGACAACCAATAGTCCAATTGTTTTAAAATAAGTTTTCATAACCTGTGTGTTTAAAGATTGATTCACCTCTAAACCGTATGAAACACCATCTACCCTACCTTGATTTTGATTTTTTTTGAGAATAAGTTCCTTTTCAGATGACAAAAGGGATTCAAAAGCTTTCTCAATTTTTTCCTCACTTAAAAAGAAACATTCAGAAAAATGGTTGGCGTAAAAGGAATCGCTTCAGCTTGTAAACCAACCGAAACATCCTGATCTTCCGGAAGAATAATAAAATTGCTGTACTTCAAATTTGTATAGTCCAGTACATTTAACAAAGACACACCAGCCTCCAACCCCAGCCGCTGCGTAGACCAGGAATAGACCAGCCCTAAGTCAAGTCGCTGATAGGCATACAAAGAGCCGTCTTCTCGCTGCAATCGAGGATCTGGGAAACCTGAGCCATAAACGTAACTTGCCGATGCATGCCATGCCTTGAAATTGAGTAACAAAGCCCCCTTCAGTTCGTGACGCTGATCGTGCAAGGCCCGCTGATAGTCTGCCGTTTCAAAATAGTCAAACCGCTCAAGCGTTTGACTAAGACTATAACTGATCCATGCTGAATGCCCCATGAAATCTTGCCTCACGAAACAGTCCACCCCTTTACTTTTGCTTTCTCCTTCGTATAGACCAGAGGTCAACTCGCCATCCACAAAACGGGTTAAGCCAGTTGTGTGTTTTTGATAGGCCTCTAAACTAAACGTGAACCCATGATCCTGAAAAGTGAGACCAACCAAACTATGAAGCGATTCCAACACCGGAACATCCTGCGCATTGCTAACCGACCACCAATAATGATAATTCCCATCAGCATCAACCATTGAGCTGCGAGTAATGAACTGGTTATGCATGCCTGCCGCTATGTTCATTCTTAAATTCCGTGTAAAATCAGCAGTGGCTGACAGGCGCGGTTGCCAAAAAAACTGTTCCAGAGATGGTGAATAATTTGCCCGCAAGCCCAATTTCAAATTTAGCCACGAAGAAAGAGACACTGCATCTTGCAAATAGCCATTGATTCGTTCTCCATCAAGCTCTTGCTTTGCAGTTGTAATGTCAAATGAATCCTGCTGAAAAGAAACCGGATTCAACACCCAACTTACTCCAGCCAAAAACTGATTGGCAGCCCCAACAGCAAATCGGTGTTCCATTTTTGCAATCAATTCTGCCACTTCATTTTCAATTCGACTGTCCTCATTCGACACATCGCTAAAACCGCCCCCAGGCCCTTTGCCCTGATGACCTTCCTGCCACCGCCCAATCTGCCTTAAATTTCGAATTTCTTTCGACAAACCGGAATAGGCCACCTGCCACTTTGTTCGACTTCCTCCGGCCCATTTTTTCTGATAATAAGCTGAAACGCCAAGTTGCCGGTTGTGTTCATGGTCCTCATAATCATACCGAGAATGCTCACTTTCGAGATCCAACAAATACGAAAAACGATCTTCCCCCATCACAGCGCTGATCCCATAATGATCTCCGGCCTTATTTGTTCCGGCAAACTTCAGGTTTAAATCCCGAAAGGTGTAGTCCGGATAAATCATTCGCTCCATACTCCCCCCCGAATTTTCACCTCGTCCACTACTGAATGTTAGCTGTTTGGAATCATATAGTTCGTAATAAGTTTGTCGAAATGCGGCAGTAAAAGCAGCCTTTTTCCCAACCGGAACACTTATCATTCCGTTGACAGTCATGTTATTTATACTCAACTTCAAACGCGTTGCCTTTCGGTCACCGTCAATTCCTGTAATATTGACCATCCCGCCAACCCGACCTCCGAACTCAGCTCCATAAGCTCCTTTCAGCACCTGAATATCTTTGGCCATAAATGGGTTAACCGTACTGATGTTATCATTGAAGTTTTTCATAGCAAACAAGGTCATTCCATCGAACAAAATCTGGCTTTGCCCTTCGTAGCTCCCCCAAATGACCAAATCGTTGGATTGCTCACCAGCAGCTAAAACGCTAGGCTGTAATCGCAAAAGATTAAAAACAGAATGATCACCATTTCCGGGCAAATATCGGGCGACCTGATGATTCAGACGCATGACTCCTGGCTGCTGTCCGATTTGCAAAGAACGAATCACTGGACTTGACACAACCTTTATCTCCTGAAGTTTAAAACTGGTTGGCACTAAAAAGAACTGCTGATTCATCCCTGCAACTACCACGGTGTCGAGCAAATGATAGCCCAAATAGGAGGCCTGGAGATGGAAAAGGCTGTCGTTGGCTGTAATTGAAAAACTTCCCGTTTGGTCTGTTACCAGTCCCCGGTCATTAATTGAAAGGTGCGTATAAGGCAGTGACTCTGTGTTAAGTTGATCAGAAAAACGTCCGCTCAACCGATAGGATACCTGCTCTTGCTGAGCCCGCTGCTCGTAAAAAAGGTAGACATCACCCACCCGAGAATAGGCCACCGGAACTTTTTTCAACAAATAGTCAAACGCTTTTTCAGGCGAGTCAAAACTTCCTGATGCCGTCACCTTGATATCAGCCAAGGTATTTTCATTAAGCGAGTACTGTAGCTGGTATTTTTCACAAATAGTAATAATGATTTCACTCAGGGGGTGCTCCTGTTCATTCAGTTCAACCTTTTGAGAAAATCCAAGCAAACTGAGCAGCAATAGTCCGAAAAGAATAATTTGCTTTTTCAAGGGTAATCAATTCTTTTTGGGAAAGATACGGTATTTTCGGGAGTCTATCTTTTCTATTTTAAAAACACTAATCTGGCTAAGTAATTCTAAAACCTGATCAGCAGTCAGCTCATTCCGATTTAAACGGCCCGAAAGCAAAACAATGTTGTTTGCAGCAATCAATTCTTTTCCCTCGATTTCAACATCATAAGCACGTTCCACCTCTTCCAATAGCTCAACCAATGACTGCTTTCTAAAGGCAAACTCATTGTTCACCCAAGCGGCTTCATCAGAAAATTGAACGAGTTCTTCGTAGTTCATTTTTCCTTGGCCATCCAAGACTGCTTGCTGATTGGCTTCAAGCAAAACTTCCTGTTCTTTATGCGCATCAGTTACGCGTACTTTTCCACTCAAACAGGTCACCCGGTAAACCTCTTTTCGAGCAAACACATTAAACTGTGTCCCTAAAACAGACGTGATGCCTTTAGCCGACACCACCGAGAATCGCGAACCTTTTTTCACTTCAAAATAAGCTTCACCAGTCAAACTTAACTGACGATTTATTCGCCACCAATAGGGATGGTAAGCCAATTCGGACACCGCATTTAGCTTTACCGTTGAGCCATCAGGCAAACTAACTACCTGCACTTCGCCTGCCGGTACGTCCACCCGAATGGTATAGTAACGCATAAAACTTCCAACTCCCAGCACAATTAAAACCATTGCTGCTGCCGCCCAATACCAAGCCAGCTTCAACACACGACTTTTTTGCTGAGACTTTTCCTGCTCTTCAAGCTGCTCTTCTAACTTAGCCCAGACCTGTTCTTTGGATCTGGGATAAGGGATTTGGAGCTTATCCTCGAAGTTATCCCAGCCCAGCTTTTCGTTATTCCCTTTTTTGATATGGTCTTTCACTTTGTTTCAATTTAAATTTTAAGTGCTCCAATGCATGTTTCATTCGCTTTTCAACAGCTTTTACACTAATCGCCAGGCGATCCGCAATCTCGTAGTATTTCAAACCATCCATCCGACTCATTAGAAAAACAACTCGTTGTTTTTCCGACAGTTCACTCAGTGCTTTCTCATAGTTCTTTTGCAGCTCGGCATAAGCCAATTCCTCATCCAACGAATTTTGAGTCACTTTGAATTCCAAGGTTTTCCGATAGCCCAATTCCAGCTGTTTCCGTCGGTGTTGGTTCACAAACTCATCGCGAGCCATCTTATACAGCAAACCAACCACGCTTTGCTCCTGAACTGACAGTTGCTTTTCCCACAGGCGCAAAAAGGTCTCCTGAGCAACATCTGTTGCAAGTTCCACATCGCCGCATCGATAGTACACATAGTTGCGTACTGCCTCAAAATGTAGGTCAAATAACTGCTTAAATTCCTGTTTCGTCACTTTTCAAAAGAACGTTATTTCTTCACTTTCAAAGTTTACCAGTACTTGGTTGTCTGTTCTCAAAAGTTAAGTATTATTCCTTGCTTTTCACCTCATATCCGTTTAAAAATCAAATTACCCTACCTTGAATTCGAAATTTATTTTTGTAATTTCGAACAGTAAATATGATAAACATGACTAAACCAATCCTATTTGCCCTAAGTGCTCTGTTGTTTTTAGCCTGTCAACAGAGGAAAAAAGACACCAAACAAGTTGTTGTTGAGCACCCCAAAGTACTAGCCATTTGCCAGGCTGCCGATAGCACAAAAGTGCAAGCAGTACTGGATCATTTAAACAAAAAAGCGGATCAATCGACTGCCAATTTGGTTGCTGCAGCAGGAAAAGAATTTCTTGGAATTCCTTATGTTGCCCACACCCTTGAGCATGGTTTGGAAGAACCATTGACCATAGAAGTAGAAGGTCTGGACTGCACTACTTTTGTTGAAACAGCCCTGGCACTTGCCAAAACAGCCAAAGCACAAACCTCCAATTTTAACCAATTTGCCCAAGAGCTGGAAAAAATACGCTATCGCGACGGAAAACGAGATGGCTACCTTTCACGCCTTCATTATTTTACGGATTGGTTATTTGACAACGAACAAAAAGGCTTGATTACTCAACCGGCCAAAGATTTCGGGAAGCCTCTCCCTGTAAAAGTTGATTTTATGTCGACCCACCCTGATAGTTATGCCGTTTTAAAAGCCAACCCAGAATTGGTAAAAACCATGGCCGAACAAGAAACCAAGGTTTCAGGACGAGACTACTTCTACCTTCCTAAAGCTGAGTTTGCAGTAAATGAAGATCAACTGAACGAAGGCGATATTATTGGGCTCGTGACCAACATCAAAGGATTAGACGTCACCCATACAGGAATTTTGGTTCGCATTGAAGGACGGATTCACCTGATGCATGCTTCTTCGCTAGCCAACGAAGTGGTTATTTCAGAAGAGCCATTGGACGAAATGCTTCAAAATAAAGCGAGTTATACAGGTATTGTGATTGCCCGACCATTGAACTAAGATTAAACTCGAATAAAAAATACGCCATAAAAAAGTCCAGTTGCTGTCTGCAAAAACAGGCATGAACTGGACTTTTTTATGAATTTAAATGCAACTACGTAAGCCTAGATTCGCTCTTTCAACCATGCGGGGCGGTTGGTTGTAATACCTCCAATACCAAGTTCCTTTACTCGTTTGGCCTCCTCTGGAGAATCAACAGTCCAGCAGAGCACTTTCAGATCCAATGCAGCTGCTCGATCCATCATGGCCTGATCTACAATGGATGAGTGCAGATTAATTCCATCTAAGCCAAGTTGAGCAACTTCCTCAATTTTCTCATTCACCTTATCTTTTGAAGAGCTCAACCAGTAACATTCATTGTCCGGAAACTTGGCTTTGGTATCTACAATAGTTTGCCATCCAAAACTGATAAAAATAATTTGATCTTGCTTACCACTGGCGTCTACTGCTTCTTTTAACGCTGGTAACACCTCTGATCCACATTTAATTTCTACCACCAAATGTTTTCCTGCCGGAAGCGTTTCCAGAACTTCTGCAACAAAAGGAATCTTCTCTCCTTTATATTTTTCTGACTTCCAGGTACCAACATCCAGTTTCCGCAAACTTGCCGACTGACTCTCTGCAATTTTGAGTTCTTCGCCGCCAGTACGTTTGGTTGTATGATCATGGTTTACCATCACCTTTCCATCAGCCGACAGATGAATATCAATTTCAACAGCATCAGCCCCTAACTCCCAGGCGAGCTGAGCTGCGGCAACCGTATTTTCAGGAGCCAAATACGATGCTCCCCGATGAGCAATAATGGTTGGTTGAGCAATAGCTGACGAAACAGCCATAAAAAAAATGCAAAAGCACATCATTTGTTTCATGTTATTTTGTTTAGAGATTTAGATTTCAATTATTCGGCGATAGCAATAATTCGTTGGGTATCTTCTCTTCGGCCTATTTCCTAAAGCCCTGAGCTTAACAAAGGTGTCCATTTTGGGTGAGATATTGTTAAAAATCTTCTTAAAAAAATCTTAATTTTGCCGGAACTACAATTGTTAGACATGGGAAAACTATTCAGAAATTCAATCGTTTCTTTACTTAAAGCTTTTTCGCACCTTCCTTTCGGTGTGCTTTATGTTATTTCAGATATTTTATATGCGATCGTTTTTCATGTCGTTGGATATCGAAAGAAAGTTGTCTATACCAATCTACGAAATTCATTCCCTGAAAAGAGTGAACAGGAAATTGACCAAATAGCCCGTAAATTTTATCATCATCTCTGCGACATGGGCCTTGAATCAATCAAACTTCATAGCATGAGTGATGAAGAACTTGATAAACGACTAATTGTTAAAGGGCTGGATCAAACGGAAAAATATTTCAAACAGCGAAAGAGCATGATTTTGTTGGGTATGCATTATAATAACTGGGAATGGAGTGCCAGCCTTCAACGCATGGCTAGCCACCAGTTATTAATGATCTATAACCCCGTTCGCAACAACCTGGAGATGGAGCGCTTTATTCTTGATATGCGCGAACGCTTTGGAGGCCTATCGGTTCCTGTCCATAAATCAGCGAGATCTGCGATTCAGTTTGACCAAACAGATAGGCCGGGATGCCTATGGCTAGCTGCTGACCAAACCCCATTCCAGAGAACGAAATTCTGGACTATGTTTTTAAACCAAGAGACTCCTTTTTTCAGTGGTCCTGAAAAAATTGCCTACAAAACCAACCAACCTGTATTCTTTCATCACACTCAGAAACTAGCACGAGGAAAATATCAGGTCAACCTCATCGAGCTTTTTGCTGAACCTGCGAAAGAAAAACCGGAAGATATCCTAATGGCTTATATCGATCAAATGGAAAAAGTCATTCAGGAAACCCCCGAATACTGGCTTTGGTCACACCGTCGTTGGAAACATAAACGTTCTCCGAATGTTCCGCTCACCGAACGCACACCAAAGAAATAAGCATGAGAAAATTGTTGAACCATATTGGTTTTCTTCTACTCTCTATGCTCTCTCTATTTCCGTTTTGGTTTATCTATTTACTATCGGACACCTTATTTTTTCTGGTATTTCACGTATTCAAATACCGCAAAAAAGTAGTTTATCAGAACCTGATAAAATCATTTCCGCAAAAGTCAGAAGGGGAAATTAATCACATTGCCCGAAAGTTTTACCATCACTTTTGTGACCTGCTTTTTGAATCATTCAAACTCAAAACCATTTCCAAGGAACATCTAAGCAAACGGATGCAGGTTACCAATCCCGAGTTGGTCAATGCTTATTTCGAAAAAGGCGAAAGTGTACTTGCCTTAACCATGCACTATAACAACTGGGAATGGAATGCCATTTTACCGACCTACCTAAAACACAAATGCTTACTGGTGTACAATCCGGCTCGCAACCTTACTTGGGATGCTTTCATTAACCGAATGAGAGCACGCTTTGGAGGAGAACTGGTTTCAACAAAGAAAATTTTAAAGCAAGTTCTGGCTTACAAGAAAAGTCAAATCCCAACATTTACCTGGTTGTCAGCCGACCAGCGTCCAAAAGCAAACACTCGCTACTGGACCACTTTTTTAAACCAAGAGGCCGGCTTTTTTCCCGGACCAGAAGCACTAGCACGCCACACTGGCTTTCCAGTACTTTATCAACATGTAGAAAAGGTTAAACGAGGCTACTATCGAATAACATTTGAAGAATTAGCCAATAATCCATCTGAACTTCCCAAAGACGAAGTGCTAAACCGTTACGTTTCAAAAATTGAGCATTTGATCAGCCAACGTCCTGAATACTACCTTTGGTCGCATAAAAGGTGGAAACATAAACGCCAGCGATAAACAAACGCGACCTTCCCCCTCTCCCCTGCGAAATTTTTTATTTTGACCTGTTCCAAATTAATGTCTATTTGAACAAAAATTCAGAAAGATTTTTTAACTTGCTTCTACATAAGAAGCTCTTTTGTTAATTCATTGTCAGGGTATTTCAGATGAAAGCTGAACGATCATAGAAGATCGATTACAGGACGTAAGAAACATGATCAATTCATTATTGACACATTAATGAAAACTCAACTTATCCTACTATTTCTGTAAGCTAACTTTCTGTTCAAAACCATCATATAGCACAATCAACAACCCTTAAGACCAATAACAATGAAAAAAAGTACGAATTACACCTACCTTCTTTCACTCCTGCTAATTATCCTGATACTCTCTTGCAGTAAAAGTTCTGAAGAAGAAGAAACCATATTAACACCTCCATCACTAACAATCACTTCTCCCCAAAGTGGTCTTGCAATTGCTCAAGGTGAAACTGTTTCAATTACTGCATCTGCAACTGATGATACCGGAATTCGCTATGTTCGATTTTACATCCAAAACAAAGAAGTTGCTTATACCGAAACCACTCCATACCAATACGAATGGAACACAACAGAAGCCACTCCCGGAAGTTATTCAATAAAAGTTGAAGCCTGCGATTTGAATGATCAAAAAACGCTTCGCTCAGTCAACATTACCTTGACAGAACCTCGGCTAACGGCAAACTATACCGGAACGATCAAATCACGCCAGACTACTGCCAACTTGCCGGGCTTGACCATTCACTTGGGAGATCAATCTTCAACTTCGGATGCTGCCGGTAAATACGAAATAACCAATCAATTTGCAGAAGGACACTACGCGCTGGAAATTAACGCAACCGAAGACTTTATGGGCACTACTGTCGGATTTGATCTTACTGAAAACACCAACGCCAGCCATGATCTCTACCTTTATCAAAAGCCCGAAAACGTTCAAAAACAAGCAGAAGGCTTTATCAAAGGTGTCTCGATGTTTGATGCAGGCCCATGGATGGGACAAGATCTGTACCCCGATGCTTTTGCCTCTACCTTCGATCGTTTAGCCAGCAATCACAGTAATTTAGTCACTGTGTTCGATCCTGTTTTTATCACTGAAGCAGGAAACGATTCCGTAAAAATGAGCACCAGCGCTAATACCGAATATCCTTGGGATATGCTTAGCTCATCGCAATACACAGACCTGACAGACAAAGCAACACAAAAAGGACTTGATTTTATGTTTTGGTTTGGAGTATGGCCTCAAGCTGAAAAGCAGCTTTCAGGAAAATCGTTCAATGCCATTGTTTTTAGCGGCAAAGTATTGCCTGATGAATTCTGGCAGGATTGGTTCTCCGAATACACCAGAATCTTGGTTGACTATGCTAAGCTTGCAGAAACTCAAAGTGTTCCCTACATTTCATTAGGACATGGGTTGAATTATGCAACTTCCCCACAGCAATTCTCATCTGTCGAGCTTTACCATTCCTTATGGACTAACCTAATTAATAGCATCAAAGAAGTTTATGCTGGCGATTTGATTTATTTTGGGACTAACAGATCTTTTACCGCTCAAAATTATGAAGGAGGTAGTGAAATTGAATATTATGAAGATGAAGCTTATACAACAACTTTCAAGAACTTGTTCGATGCTTTTGGAGTCATTTTGTCAAACATTACATCAACGCCAAATCCAAGTATTGATCAAATCAAAAGCTCGGTCACATCGATTCTGGATCGGTACACGAGCTTTGAAAAACCAATCATCCTCTGGGTTTGGTCTCCATCAGTTGATGGCTCAGCCAACAAGTATGGACATTTGGAGCCCGTGTTGGATGTTAGTCAAGCCGCCTCCAATTATGTAGTTGATTTTTATGAGCAGGCCGACGTATATGAAGGGATTTTTGAAGCATTAAATGAATCGTCAGTCGATGTGCTCGGGGTTATTTCTCATGGATACATGTATTTTGACCAATTCAAAAAGTACGCTCCCAGAAATATGGATACAGCATTTGATAAGGCTGCCTCGGTTCGCGACAAACCAGCTGAACAAGTTTTAAAATTCTGGTTCGAAAAGATGTAACGACCAACAAACTATGACAAAAAATTAGCCATTATAAGATTGAAAATGATAAACATCAACCTCAAATGATTCTGATTTCTAAAAAAGATTTGCTTAAATTAGCTGAGACAGAGCCTCAGAGGAGAATCCCCGTGTGATCTCCTCAATCGATCAAAAGCAAAAGTTGAGTGGGAAAAACTAAAAACTAAATTTATGAATTGGTATTTGAAGGTATTAAAACAGTACGCTGATTTTAAAAGCCGCGCTAGCAGAACAGAATACTGGATGTTTGTTCTTTTCAACCTCATTTTTGCCAGTGTCGCAATGATTATCGACAACGTTCTGGGCATTGCTTTCGCAGGTACAGGCATTGGTATTTTTTATTCCCTATTTGCGCTGGCTCTTCTTATTCCTTGCCTTGCCGTTACCGTCAGGCGGCTCCACGATATTGGGAAAAGTGGTCGATTTATTTTGCTTGCGCTAATTCCTGTAATCGGAACAATCTGGCTATTCGTTTTATTAGCAAAAAAAAGCAGTCCCGGTGAAAATAACTACGGAGAAAATCCCAATTTCAGTTACACCTATAATGAAAGTACCGATGAAATGCAGTTAATCGACCATTCGGTTGATTCTTCTACAGAAGATTCTGTGATCTTGATTATCGTTATTTGGATGGCATTTTCTCGATTCTTCTGGGCTTTAGTCCCACTATTTACCGAAAGTCAGTATTCTCCAGGATGGTATGAATTAGTTAATATGCTAATGGGCATCATTTGGGCATTCGTACCCTTTGGACTAGCCTTTGCGGTAAAAAGTAAAACCAAGCAAATTGCCTTATTCATCCTTGGAGGAATCTACCTGTTATACAGCCTCTTTGATGTTCTAAACTCGTTTCTTAACGGAGCTTCAGCCCAGGGTGGAATCATGTAAGATATTTTGAAATCAATAAAAAATGGGCTGCAGAAATTCTGCAGCCCATTTGTATTTATGCTGTAGTTTTTGCCAGCTTTTCTTGTAATAGTTTGGGGATTTCAGATGGCTCCTTAGCCACAGGAACATCCGCCTTGGCAAAGGCCCGAATCTTCTCTTCGGCAGTTCCAGAGCCACTGGAAATAATCGCACCGGCATGCCCCATTCGTTTCCCTGGAGGAGCTGTTTGCCCTGCGATAAAGGCAACTACCGGCTTGGTCATGTGCTCAGCAATATAAGCAGCAGCCTGCTCTTCGGCGTCACCACCAATCTCTCCGATCAGCACCACGGCTTCTGTCTCCGGATCATTTTCATACATCTCCAGCAGTTCCCGGTAATACAATCCGGCCACCGGATCACCTCCAATACCCACAACAGTGCTCTGTCCCATTTCATTCATGGTTAACATGTTCACCACCTCGTAGGTTAAGGTTCCACTTCGAGACATCAATCCAATGTTGCCTTTTTTGAAGATCATTCCTGGAAGAATGCCAATCAATGCTTCATCGGGAGTGATCAATCCCGGACAGTTTGGACCAATCAATTTGGTGCCATTTTTCTCAATAATTGAAGTCACCCGAATCATATCCTGAATAGGGACTCCTTCTGAAATTGCAACCACCAACTCAACACCCGCATAAGAAGCTTCTAAAATTGCATCGGCGGCAAAGGCTGCCGGCACAAAAATAATCGACGTATTGGCCCCCGTAGCCTGAACTGCCTCAGCCACGGTGTCAAAAACAGGAACTCCATCAACTTCTTGTCCTCCTTTTCCCGGAGAGGTTCCAGCAACAACATTGGTTCCGTATGCTTTCATTCTTCCGGCATGAAATTGTCCATCGCGGCCAGTTATTCCCTGCACCACTAGTTTTGTATCTTTATTTACGAGAATACTCATGACTAATTCTTTTTAAGATTACTGACCTTGACTTAATTCAATTGCTTTTTGTGCAGCTTCGCTCATTGTTGCTACAGTTGGCAGGCCTGTTTCTTTCAACAAAGCCAATCCCTCTTCGGCATTGGTTCCCGACAAGCGAACAACAATAGGCATGTCCGTCTTAATAGTATCCAGAGCTTTGATTAAGCCCCGGGCAACATCATCACAACGTGTAATCCCTCCAAAAATATTAATCATCACAGCGTTCACATTTTGGTCAGAGAGCAGAATATTCATCGCATCCACAACCTTTTGAGGATTCGAACTTCCACCAATATCCAAAAAGTTGGCAGGCTCGCCTCCATAAAGCTTGATCATATCCATTGTGGCCATAGCTAAACCGGCGCCATTAACCATGCAACCAATGTTGCCATCCAGCTTCACATAGGAAAGTCCTTTTTCATGCGCATCAATTTCCTTCAACTCATCTTCATCTGCTTCGCGCATGGCTTCAATTTCTGCCTGACGGTACAAAGCATTATCGTCAAAGTTCATTTTTCCGTCAATCGCCCAAATTTCATTGTCAGGTGTTAAAACCAACGGATTAATTTCGGCAATTGTGGCATCTGTCTCAACAAACAAAGTGTAAAGCTTCTGCATAATATCAGCTGCTTTACGAGCATGCTTAACATTGCCAAACAACTTCATGCCAATCTCACGCGCTTGAAAATCCAACAAACCCGTTAATGGATCAATTGCAAACTTGTGAATCAACTCAGGAGTGTTTTTTGCAACTTCTTCAATTTCGACTCCACCTTCAGCACTCGCCATTAAGGTCACCGATTTGGTATTCCGGTCGTTGATTAAGCCCACGTAAAACTCCTTCTGAATGTCGACAGCATCAGCTACCAACACTTTTTCAACAGTCAACCCTTTGATGTCCATTCCCAAAATCTGACGGGCAGCATCAACCGCTTCCTGTTTGTTTCGAGCGAGCTTTACCCCTCCGGCTTTTCCTCGTCCACCAACCAAAACCTGTGCTTTAACAACCACGAGGTCTTCTTTCTTTGCCATTGCTTTTTCTACTTCCTCTACCGACTGGCAAAGCACACTGTTCGGTACCGGAAGGCCGTATTTCTTGAAGATTTCTCTGGCTTGATATTCATGTATCTTCATAAAGTATTTATTAAAATAGGTTAGAGAATTTCGAGCTTTTTAAATGTATCAAAATATCCAGAGGTCAGGAAGTACTTCGATCACCCCTTTTGGCTATTTTAAAACATATAAACAGTCGTTTTACCGAATTGTTTGTGCCAAAATTCTAAACAGAAACAATCGGTTGTCAACACCATTCTTTTTGCCCTCAAACTAGCATTAAGTAAACAATAGTTTATAAAACAAGTTCATAGCAAACTTTCAGCAGTACGATACAAGTATCGCTTCCCAGTCCGTCGGCTTTTTATTCAAAAATGGCAGTCTCACGCTAAAAGAGAGCAATCGTATCCAAATAATACAATTGACATTGGCAGAAGCTAAAAATTAGCGTAATTTTGGGCTCACAAATTTTGAAGAGACAGCCATCAAAAAAAAGTAATTGTTGTCTGAATAATAAATAAACCATGAAAGAGGAAGTAGCTAAACTCATTAAACAGGAAGCAGATGCAATTTCATCCATTCCCGTAACTGACCAGTACGAAAAAGCCATTCAAATCATCAAGGAAAGAGTTCACCGACTCAACGGGAAACTCGTTGCCAGTGGCATGGGAAAAGCCGGACAAATTGCTTTAAACATTGCCACCACATTCAGTTCAACAGGAACTCCAGCTGTTTTTTTACACCCGAGTGATGCACAACATGGCGACTTGGGCGTAGTTCAACCCAACGATGTTCTTTTGTTGATTTCAAACTCTGGAAAAACTCGTGAAATTGTAGAGCTGGTTGAATTGGCTGATAACTTATATCCCAATCTCCCAATTTTGGTAATTACCGGAAACGAAGAAAGCGAGTTGGCTCAAATGGCGGATGCTGTTCTATTCACCGGAAACCCCGCTGAAGTTTGCACCCTTGGATTAACTCCAAGCACTTCTACAACCACGATGACAGTTATTGGAGACATTTTGGTTGTTCTATTGATGAAAGCCATCGGATTTACAAATGAAGAATATGCCAAACGCCACCATGGAGGTTATTTGGGCGATAAGTCACGTAGCCAGGCAAGACTTCTAAAAAATAAAAAATAAGCTATGCGCATTACCAAAGACAACACTGTAGGAGTAGTGATTGACATTCAGGAGCGATTGGTTCCTGCAATGGCAGAGAAAGAGACTTTTGTAAAAAACAGCAAGATCTTAATCGAAGGACTTCAAGCCCTGAATTTACCCTTGCTGGTAACGCAACAATACAGCAAAGGACTGGGGCAAACCATTCCTGAAGTAAGCGAAATCATCAACGACTTTTCTCCAATTGAAAAGAGTGACTTCAGCTGCTTGGATGAGGCTGTTTTTAAAGAAAGACTCGAGCAAAGTGGAGCAAAGAATGTAGTCATCTGTGGTATTGAAAGCCATGTTTGCGTGCTGCAAACAGCTGTTGACTTAAAAGAAGCAGGTTACAACCCGATCATCGTTATGGATTGTACTTCATCACGTAACTTAAAGAATGTTCAGCTAGCAAGTGAACGTTTCCGTCATGAGAATATTCTAATGACTTCTTACGAATCCATCTTATTCGAATTGACCCGCTCAGCTAAAGCCGCTGAATTCAAGACCATTTCGAAATTGGTAAAATAATATTCAAGGAGGGCTAGTCCCTCCTTCTCTATACTTTTCTTTCCCCGTAAATAACAACTTATTTTAAACTTTACTGGCCGATTTCGAGTTATCTCAAGAGATAACTTTATAATTACCAACATGTCCAGTTCATGAAGTTCAAAGACCTGACAAACCCTATGCGAAGAAATTTTCCATTTCTTGTCGCAAGCTTATTTTTTCTCAGTTTACTTTCAATTTCCTTCTATTATATTTCCTATAAAAGAGGACAATGGGAAAAAGACATCAGAGCAAACCTTCTGGAAATCTTGATCGGAAAAAAATCAAAATTGGAGAAAGCTCTTTCCTCCCGCATCTACTACACAAAGGGGCTTGCTGCATACGTTTCTGTTAATCCTGATCTAAGCACCTCCGACTTTGATCAACTCGCCAAAGAATTAATCAAACAAGACAGCATTATTTCGTCGATGTCCATTGCTCCCAATTGCATTATTAGTGCAATCTATCCCTACGAAGGGCATGAGGAAGCCGTTGGCCTTGATCTATTAGCACACCCCGCCCGACGCGAGATTGTTGAGCAAACCATCAAAACCCAGCGCACCTTTGTTGCAGGCCCTGTTGAATTAGTTGAAGGAGGAATTGCCTTCATCAGTTATACGCCCATTTTTAACAAACTACCTGAAAGCAACGGCAGTTTTTGGGGCATGACAGATATTGTTATCTACAAGGATGAGTTGTTGAAAGAAGCCTCGTTCCACACCACTGAAAATGGCTTTAACTATGCCCTAAAAGGGCAAGACGGGCAAGGACACGCAGGTGATGTCTTTTGGGGAGATGAAGCTGTTTTTGCTCAAAATCCAGTAACAATCTCTGTCGATCTTCCCGACGGAGAATGGATTCTGGGTGCAAGCCCACAAACCGGCTGGAATAGCTATTTAGATCAAGATAAAACCTTAAGCATCCTCCTAATTATCAGCTCTATCATTATCAGCTTTCTATTTTGGCTGGTTATCCGTTCGCAACAACAAATCAGAACCAATGCCAATGAGCTAAAAGCGATTTTTAATTCGATGCGTAACCTAATTGTCGAGTTTGACCAAGATGGAAATTACATCAAAATAGCCCCCACCAATACCGACTTATTAATCAAGCCTGAGCATGAATTATTGGGAGAAAATGTCACGGACGTTTTAGAAACTGTAGTTGCTCAACAATTTTTAAGCGCAATTTCTCAGTGTATTCAAACACGTAAATTGATAATCATAGAGTATCCACTTGTTATTAATGACAAAAATTTTTGGTTTACTGGAAGACTATCCTACAAAAAAGGAGGAACAGTCATTCTAAGTGCCTACGACATAACCGAAAAAAAACAAGACGAAGAAAAGCTTCGCCAGTCGACAGAAAAACTAAAACAACTCAACGCAACGAAAGACAAGTTTTTCTCCATCATAGCTCACGATCTACGCAGTCCTCTCGCCAGTTTTCAAAGCATTTTAGAATTGTTACACACAGACTATGATTCCATTAGCAACGATAGCAAGAAACAACTGATCAAAGCAATTCATGAATCTTCATCGCACCTCAACAACCTTTTGGAAAATTTACTGGAATGGTCCCTTTCTCAAAAGAATGAACTTCAGTTCAATCTTCAGAAACACAATATTTACAATTTGGCAGAAGAAGCTTTGAAAGCCATGCAGCCCGGCTCCATAAAAAAGTCCATATCAATTAGCAATCAAATCTCCCAGCAAACCTTTGCTTTGTGTGACCAACGGGCAACGCACACCATCTTAAGAAACTTAGTTTCGAATGCGCTAAAGTTCACCAAACAGGGAGGAAAAATAACAGTAAATAGTCATCAAAAACAAATCAATAATAGAACTTACTGGATCATTTCAATCAAAGACTCGGGCATTGGAATACCATCAAACAAGTTACTGCAACTTTTTCAGCTGGACGCTCAAAATTCCACTGCGGGCACCAATGACGAAAAGGGAAGCGGCTTAGGCTTAATTTTATGCCAAGAGCTTGTTGAGAAACAACACGGATCAATTTGGATTGAAAGTGAAGAAGGACAGGGAACAACCGTTTCATTCAGCCTGCCAGCTTTCATTTAAGAAGAGATTTAAATCAATGAAGGCCATTTCCTTCAATTAAGGGAACGGCCTTCAAATTTATATTATTGGTTGATTAATATGCTTAACGAATCCACTCGAAGCCACAGTAAGGAACCAAAACTTCTGGCACTTTAATACCTTCGGGTGTTTGATTATTTTCAAGCAAAGCTGCGACAATTCGTGGTAAAGCCAAAGCACTCCCATTTAAGGTATGTGCAATTTGAGGTTTCTTTTGCCCCTCATCGCGGAACCGGAGTTTCAAACGATTTGCCTGGAACGATTCGAAATTAGATACCGAGCTAACTTCCAACCATTTTTCCTGAGCGGCAGAGAAAACTTCAAAATCGTAAGTCAGTGCTGCCGTAAAGCTCATATCGCCACCACAAAGTCTTAAGATACGGTAAGGCAATCCCAGCTTTTGAACTAAACTCTCTACATGAGCCACCATTTCATCCAGCACCTCGTAGCTCTTTTCAGGATGAGCAACTTGTACCACCTCTACTTTGTCAAACTGATGCAAGCGGTTCAATCCGCGAACATCTTTCCCGTATGAACCTGCCTCGCGACGGAAACACGCACTGTAGGCTGTATTTTTCACAGGCAATTGCTTGCCCTCCAGGATCACATCCCGATACAAGTTGGTTACAGGCACTTCAGCTGTTGGAATCAGGTAAAGGTTGTCTTCTGTAACATGATACATCTGCCCTTCTTTATCTGGAAGCTGGCCCGTTCCAAACCCACTGTCTTCATTCACCACCAAAGGAGGTTGAATTTCCAAATAACCTGCTTTTTGTGCTTCATCCAAAAAGAAATTGATTAAAGCCCGTTGAAAGCGCGATCCTTTTCCCTTGTAGACCGGGAAACCTGCGCCCGTCAATTTTACACCCAATTCAAAATCAATCAAGTCGTATTTTTCAGCCAATTCCCAGTGTGGTAATTTTGCTTCACCTAAATCTGGTTGTTCCCCTGCATTCTTTACAATTTCATTGTCCTCAGGTGTTTTTCCTGCTGGTACGATGTCAGCAGGAATATTGGGTAACTGCACTTGCAGTTGGAAAACCTCGTCATCAATTTTGGCAAACTCCTCATCCAGTTGCTTGATGTTATCCTTTAGCTCCGAAGTACGCGATTTTGCCTGACTGGCTTCTTCTTGCTTCCCTTCACGAAATAACTGGCCGATTTCTTTCGACAACTTATTCATTTCGGATTTAAACTGATCGGCTTTAACCTGAATTTCATTCTTTTTTTGATACAGGTTAATGATTTCCTTTACAATAGCAGAAGCGTCAAAATTCTTCTTTTTAAGCTTTTCTATAACCAGCTCTGGGTTATCTTGGATAAATCTTAGGTTAAGCATTTTCTGAACGGGTTTAAAATTTTGTCGGGCAAAGTTATAAAATAAAAATCTCCTGCCTTAGCAAAGACAGGAGATTCTTAACTGCATATTTTTAAAATCGCCTAGTTTGCTGAAGTAACAGGTTCAACAGAAATATACGATTTGTTGTCTCTTTTCTTTTTGAAAACAACAGTGCCATCAATCAAGGCAAATAATGTATGATCTTTTCCCATACCAACATTACTTCCAGGATGATGAGAAGTTCCACGCTGGCGAACGATAATGTTACCAGCCTTGCAAACTTGACCGCCGTAAATTTTTACACCAAGTCGTTTACTTTCCGATTCGCGTCCGTTTTTCGAACTACCGACACCTTTCTTATGAGCCATGGTCTAATGTTTTTAGGGTTATCCAATAATTTCTTCAATCTGAATTTGAGTCATGTACTGACGGTGACCGTTCTTCTTCTTGTAACCTTTTCTTCTTTTCTTTTTGAAAACAATTACTTTGTCACCTTTCAAGTGTTCTACAACTTTAGCACTGACTTTAGCTCCGTCAACTTTTGGAGTTCCAACTTTCACGCCAGACTCATCTTCTACCAAAAGAACGTTGTCAAACTCAACATTTGCACCTTCTTCTTCTTGAAGACGGTGGACAAAAATCTTTTTGTCTTTCTCTACTTTGAATTGCTGTCCTGCAATTTCTACAATAGCGTACATTCTCTATACTTTTATAATTTCCTCCGGCAGGCGGGAAATCACTGATTATCCACTTTTTAGAGCCTACTCGAAAACTTTGGACTGCAAAAGTAGATATTTTTTAGTCATCAGCAAAGAATTGAAGGTGTTTTTTAACTGAATATAATTGCCTTAGCCCAATTCGCACAACAAAGAAGTCGGCATCTGTTTTAAGAAACACCTTTTATTTTTAATGAAACACTTAAAAGTATTGTTATATTTGCTTGCATACATGTCTGATGTACTCGTTTTATGCAGAAAAAAAAATTGAACATTCTTGGACTCTCTGTCAGTCAAACGCAATCGGGAGCTTACGCATTGGTACTAGCTGAGGAAAATGGTGACCGACGTATTCCAATCATTATCGGGCCTGTCGAGGCTCAAGCCATCGCCATTCAACTTGAAGGATTAAAACCTCCCCGCCCACTAACACATGACCTATTTAAGAACATGGCCTTCGCTTTTGACATTAACGTGTCGGAAGTAATTATTTACAAACTGGAAGAAGGTATTTTCTATTCGGAATTGGTCTGTGCCTTGGGAGATGATGAAGTACGGATTGACTCGCGCACCTCGGATGCCGTTGCATTGGCACTTCGCTTCAAATGCCCGATTTACACCAACGAATCCATTTTGGAAAAGGCAGGAATTGTCATGGACTCAGAAGGAGAAAGCCCTGTTGATTTTGAAGGAGAGTCGAACAAACAAGGATCACAAAGCGAGTTTGAAAATTATACTGAAAACGAGCTTAACGAGATGATCAATGAGGCAATTAACAATGAAGACTACGAACGAGCCTCAAAAATCAGGGATGAACTGAACCGCCGAAAAAAATAACTAAGACCCGGACTATGAAAAGACTGCTTATCCTGCTGCTTGCAGTTATCTGCATGCTTGCTGCATTTCCTGTCACCTCCTACTCAAACAGTCAAACATCTCCTCAGGAAAGTGTTGCCGTTGCACAGGATCAGTCTGGTGCAACATCCAATATTTTAATTGATCATTCAAAAGAACGCTCTTTCCAATTTTCGACCATCTTAAGAGGACTGCTCGGAATGTTGGTTTTGGTGGGACTGGGAACTCTCCTTTCCAAAGACCGAAAAAATATTCCTTGGAAAACAGTCGGTGTTGGGCTGATTTTCCAGATTGTATTGGCGCTGGGGGTTCTATATGTTCCCTTTGTTCGAACGGGCTTTGAATTCTTTGGGAAAGTGTTTGTAAAAGTACTCGACTTCACCAAGGTAGGCAGCGAATTTCTATTTGGCAACTTAGTTGATTTCAGCCAGTTTGGAATGATCTTCGCTTTTCAGATTCTGCCCACCATCATATTCTTTTCAGCCTTAACCAGCTTGCTTTTTTACTGGGGCATCATTCAGCGTGTCGTTTGGGCACTTGCCTGGGTTTTCACGAAACTGATGAAGTTATCAGGAGCTGAAGCACTTTCCGTGGCCGGAAATATTTTCTTGGGACAAACCGAATCACCATTGATGATTAAAGCCTATTTGCCCAAAATGAACAACTCCGAAATCATGTTGGTCATGACCGGAGGAATGGCCACATTGGCTGGAGCCGTATTGGCTGCTTACATCGGGATGCTTGGAGGGAATGATCCTGTTTTACGCCTCGAATTTGCCAAACACTTATTAACAGCTTCTGTCATGGCAGCTCCCGGAGCGGTTATCTTTTCTAAAATTATTGTGCCCAATCCCGATAAAGTCAACAAAGATATTGAAGTTAGTAAAGACCGCATTGGAAGCAATGTTTTGGATGCTATCACCAATGGAACATCAGAAGGCTTGCGGCTGGCAGTTAATGTAGGAGCTATGCTGTTGGCTTTTTTGGCTTTGATCGCCATGTTCAACTTTATCTTTGGAAAAGTTGGTGACTGGACTGGTTTAAATGAAATCATAGCACAAGGAACCGGAGGCCGTTTCTCCGAACTTTCACTGCAATTTCTGCTCGGTTATATTTTCGCGCCCATTATGTGGTTGATTGGTGTTAACCCGCAAGATATCTTGCTGGTTGGCCGGCTACTTGGAGAAAAGCTCATTCTAACAGAGTTTATTGGCTATATCAGTCTTTCAGAACTTAAATCAGCTGGGGCCTTTGTCGAGCAAAAATCGATTATCATGGCCACCTACATCTTATGTGGCTTTGCCAATTTTGCTTCCATTGGGATTCAAATTGGAGGAATTGGTGCTTTAGCTCCCAATAAACGGGTGTTGCTGTCGCGCTATGGAATGCCTGCCTTAATTGCCGGAACACTGGCATCACTCATGTCTGCCACCATTATCGGCATGATTTTAGGCTAAAAGCAAAAGCAGCCAACAGATAGCTAATCAGCTTATTTACAACACTTAATAAACTTAATTTTATTAACTGAAAGGGGAAAGCTGAAAAAGCATTCAAAGGTTACAACAAATGCCATGCTTTTAAATACCTAACGTTCAATGGATTGTTGACGTATGATTGAATAGATATAAATCATTCAAAAACTTTCCGTTATGAAACACATCAACGTAATTTTCGGATTTTTCTTGTTGATCTTTCTTTTTTCCGGTTGCAACACCAATCCTGTCATAGGACTTTTGATGGACACAACAGAGCGCGAAAGATGGGCAAAGGACAGAGACCTGTTTGTTGAAAAAGTGAATGACCTGGGAGGTTCTGTTATTGTAAAAGTAGCGGATTCCGATGCTTCTGTTCAGTTTCAGCAGGCACTTGACTTAATCAATGAAGGAATTGACGTTCTCGTTATTATCCCGGTTGATAAAACCGTTGCGGCGGGAATCGTCAAGACAGCTAAAAAAACACGCATCCCAGTACTAGCCTACGACCGCTTAATCTGGGATTGTGATCTGGATTTCTACATTTCAACGGACAACATTCAAATTGGTGAAAAGCAAGCCAATTTTATTACCAAAGCACAACCCGAAGGGAATTATGCTCTCATTGGCGGCCCAACTAAAGACAACAACTCCATTCAACTTTATCTGGGATGGATGAATGTACTACAACCACTGATTGACAAAGGAGACATTAACATTGTATCAAACACTTTTGTTAAAGAGTGGGTTCCTGAGGAAGGTTATGACGTAACCAAAAAACTACTGCAAGACAGCATCAAGCTTGATGCTATTATTGCCGCTAACGATGCCTTGGCCAGCGGAGCGATCGAAGCGCTTCACGAACACAATCTGGAAGGTAAAGTATTGGTCGCCGGACAAGATGCTGACATCAATGCCATTCGGAATATTGTTTTTGGTAATCAGACCATTACGATTTACAAACCATTGGAATCATTAGCCTTCAATGCTGCGATTGCTTCGGTCAAAATGGCTAAAGGCAAAGATCCTAGTGACAACATGAGCTTCACGGTCAACAATGGACACCGACTAGTTCCTGCAATTTTATTGGAAGGACAAGTTGTTAACAAACAAAACATACGAATGACCGTAATTTCTGAAGGTTTTGTAGCCGAACAGGAAGTATTTGAATGATACCGTACCGGTCATTTTGCGAAAGAGCGTGAGCCAGCTGGCTTGCGCTCTTTTTATGAAATATGACTCAGCTTGTTAAAAAAAATCGTTTTCCCTATTCAATCAAAAAGCTTAACTTGCCCCATTAAAATTTCACATTGAATTAATTTCGCTCGAATATTTATCATGAAGCAATACCTTGATTTACTGAATCATGTCACCACTCACGGAGTAAAAAAAGACGATCGAACAGGTACCGGAACGGTGAGTGTGTTTGGCCACCAAATGCGCTTTAATTTAGAAGATGGTTTTCCTGTTTTAACCACCAAAAAACTTCACCTAAAATCCATTATTCATGAATTACTTTGGTTTTTAGCTGGAGATACCAACAATAACACCCTCAAGGAAAAGGGAGTCCGTATTTGGAATGAATGGGCCAACAAAGATGGCGATTTAGGTCATATTTATGGCTATCAGTGGCGCTCCTGGCCAACGCCTGAAGGAAAACAAATCGATCAAATTTCAGAAGTCGTTCATGCCATCAAAACCAATCCAGATTCACGAAGACTGATTGTTAGCGCCTGGAATGTTGGCGAGTTGGATAAAATGAACCTTCCTCCTTGCCATTTGCTTTTTCAGTTTTATGTAGCTGATGGGAAATTGAGCTGTCAGTTATACCAACGCAGTTGCGATGTTTTCCTGGGAGTTCCTTTCAACATCGCATCGTACGCACTGCTAACGATGATGATGGCACAGGTTACCGGACTCAATCCCGGTGAATTTGTTTGGACTGGTGGCGATGTACACATCTACCAAAACCACTTGGAGCAAGTAAAACTTCAGCTAACAAGGGAGCCCAAAAAACTCCCGCAAATGAAAATCAATCCTGAAGTAAGTTCGATTTTCGACTTTAAATACGAAGACTTTGAATTACAAAACTACGAAGCCCATCCCCATATTCCGGGAAAAGTTGCCGTATAAAACACGCAAGTTTATGACACATAAAAATATTTCAATCATTGTTGCCATTGCTCAAAACTTCGCGATTGGAAAGAACAATGACCTGCTATTTCATCTACCCAACGATTTAAAGCACTTTAAGGATATCACCTCGGGACACACCATTATTATGGGACGTAACACTTTGCTTTCGCTTCCCAAATGGCCTTTACCCAATCGTCGCCATATTGTTATCAGCGACCAGGCTGATGATCATTTTGAAGGATGTGAAGTTGTTTCGTCACTAGAAGC
This sequence comes from Sunxiuqinia elliptica, assembly GCF_900113005.1. Lineage (GTDB taxonomy): Bacteria > Bacteroidota > Bacteroidia > Bacteroidales > Prolixibacteraceae > Sunxiuqinia > Sunxiuqinia elliptica. Next base: position 481,150 of record NZ_FONW01000002.1, on the reverse strand, counting down.
TGCGATCGAAAAAGTTAAAGATGAAAAAGAAGCATTCATCATTGGCGGTGGTATGATTTACAAGCAGTTTTACCCAATGGCCAACAAACTTTATTTGACGGTCGTCCATCAGGATTTTGAAGCGGATGTTTATTTCCCGGAAATTGACTACAACAATTGGGAACAAGAAAGTCGAGAAGACTTTCACGATGATAAAAATGGCTTTGACTATTCCTACATTAACCTGGTAAGAAAGTAACTACTATAAAACCAAAAAGTCCGGTTAAAACCGGACTTTTTGGTTTTGCTAATACATTAGTTTTCCCAAGTTGTCAAATCGCTTTTGATAATCACTAACAGAATGTTTGATTACCTCAATTGCCTCATCCACCCCGTAGGTATGGGTAATTTCGGTATCTTTATTTCGACCTGGCATATCTTTGTATGTCAAAAAATAGTGCTTCAACCGCTCAATTACAATCGACGGAAGATCAGTAATATCTTTGTAAGTGTCGTAAACAACATCATTGCTTAATACTGCAATAATTTTGTCATCGGCTTCATTTCCATCGATCATCCGAAAACCACCAATAGGACGTGCATGAACCAAAATGTCGCCATGTGTAATGTCCTTTTCAGTCAAGACACAAATATCAATTGGATCACCATCTCCTTTAATTCCTTCTTTTCCTGTTTTTTGCATGCAAAATTCGCCAACTTCATCGCCACAAAAAGTTTGCGGAATAAAACCATAAAGAGCAGGAATAACATTGGAATATTTTTGAGGGCGATCCAACCTTAAGTATCCACTGTCTTTATCAATTTCATACTTCACCGTATCAGTTGGTACAACTTCAATAAATGCGGTTACTTTTTCAGGAGCATCTTTCCCGATATAGATTCCATGCCAAGGATGCGACTTATAACGTAATCCCATCAATCGGCCGATAGGATCAGATAATTTGTCTACCATATTATTTTCTTTATCAATTAAACAGTTAAACCTCGCAAATGCTAAAATGTTTTGGAGGAACTCATTTTTCATGCAAAATTAAAAAAGCCTTCATGTTATTTACTATAAACTAACAAACACATAGCTATTTATTCTCGTTTTAATTAGCTAATGCTCAAAAGGCTGTTTCCTTACCAATTCAGCCTCCTGCTAAAAACTTGGAATCCCACTTCTTATTCATTAGTTTCGCATCCCATGAAGTACTCCTTGATCATCATTTTCAGCTTGTTTAGCCTACACTGCCTGGCTTTTCTTCCGGATCCAGTGCCCCGCTTCTTTCGTGATTCGGTCAATATTCGCCGCCAAGAACTATTCAGCAAAGAATACGAACACAAAAAACTTGACGAAAGCTACCAAAAAGAAGCGATGATCGCAATGAGTTATTTCCCGGAACTAAAAGGTACTCGAATTGAGTTTGTCCGCAAAGACATCAAAACAACGATGGCATCACGACCAGCTTTGGGCTTTCTGTTTCAAAAAAAAGCCAAACGGACTTACCGAATTTTCATTGACAACAATGTTAAAAATGAAAAAGGATTGCTCCTGAGCGATGTTCCTTTCAACGCTCAAGTTGGAATTATTGGCCATGAGTTAGCCCACATTGTTGATTACAAAGAAAAAACTGCCGGAGGTATTATCCTGACAGGAATAGGCTACCTTTTTCATCCGTTTCGGAAAAAGCTGGAGCGCAAAGTAGATGAAATAACAATTGCACATGGACTTGGACATCAAGTCAAGGAGTTTTCAGAATATGTATTGAAGGATGATCGGGTGTCGGAGAAATACAAAAAGTACAAACGAAAGATTTACTACAAACCCAAGCAGTTATCGACACTCATGTCTGGGTATTCAATCTATTGATCAAGCAGCCTCAAACCTACTCCTTCGCAGCAACCTGCAAGCGCAATTGAAACACATTTCCCTGGTCGTCAATTAAGGTCACCCGATGAACACCGGGTTGCGGACGAACCGGCATCTGATGAAGGCCCGAGGTTTGCCCCAAGTACTGCTCATCGAGATGCCAATATACAATGGCCTTTGAAGAGGCATGTGCTGCCTCTAAAATAACTTGCCCGGGAGTTCCATCCAACTGCACAGGCACAAACACCTGGTTATTCTCCCGCGGATAAATCATTTCCATCACCGCCTGAACCTCATTGGAGCAGCCCGGCATAAATGGAGGTAACGACCGATAAAACGGATTGCGTTGTTTGTAATACCATTCCATGGCCGGAGGCAAAACAAACCAGGATTGATGCTTCATCTCATCCACCGACAGGCACTTACCCGTTACCTGAAACTGCCCTGTTGGATCGAGATGAACCAAACGATGATAGGGACAGGCAGAAGTCGTTAATCCCTTTCGCATAATCAAAACCGAATCCGTTTGCTCACAATACGGTCCAACACGATGACCACTGGTCGCACAAACCGGAATTTGCTCCATTTCATCAACAGGTTGAGTGAACCATTTCCCAGCCGGCAATAAATTAAACACGTCAAACATCAGGGGAGCAGCAGCTGAAGTACCGGTCAGTCCTGGACGACCTTCGCCATCGGCATTCCCACACCAAACCGCAACCACAAAATTCCGATCGAGCCCTACCGCCCAACCATCACGAAAGCCAAAGCTGGTTCCGGTTTTCCATGCAACTTCCCGCGACGAAGAAAACGACTCCCAACCCGATTCTTCATCCGGCCGATTGACCTGCATGAGCGCCTCCATGGTTAACCACGACGCACCCGCAGAAATAGGCTTTTTCAATGCTTCCTCGTCTGAATAAACTGCTGGCAAATAACTTGGTTGCCGAAAGTCATCTTTAAAACTTCGACCATCATTTTCTTCGTAATGAATCAGTAAACGGGCCATCGATGAATAAGCACCCGCCAAATCCCACAGATTAACTTCTGCACCTCCCAAAATAAGAGACAACCCATAATGATCCGCAGGGCGGTTCAAGGTTGAAAAGTGTAAATCCTTCAGAAGCGAATAAAAGCGTTCAACACCATAGTCACGCAACATTCGAACAACCGGAATATTGAGAGACTTGGACAAAGCTTTGGATGCCGGGACAGCGCCTTCGTAGCTTAAATTAAAATTTTGAGGACTAAAGCCACCAATCTGGGTTGGCACATCCGCCACCAACGTATGGGGCAATATCCGCCCGTCATCCTGCATGGCGGCATAAAGAAACGGTTTTAAAATACTTCCGGAACTCCGGGGAGCCCCAATAATGTCCACTTGCTCTCCATGTTGTCCTTCAGCCACATCCGGGGAGTTACCAACATAGGCCAGCGCTTCTCCTGAGGCGGCATTCAACACCAACACAGCTGCATTGTGAATCTCATTGGCACGGAGTTTTACCAAATGCTGCCGCACCAAATCGTTTACATGCTGCTGCAAGTCAGCATCAATTGTGGTGATCACCCGCTCGCCATTGTGCTCAGCTAAAGTACGATTCATCAAATGGGGAGCCACTTGAGGCAAAGCATATACTTTCTCGGGCAAAGGCTCCAACTTGGCTAATTCCAATGTCGTTTCATCCAGTTTCCCGTTTTCGTAAAGCAAGTCGAGCAAGCGATTCCGCTTTTGTAGCAGCAAGTTGTTTTTCTTTCCCGGATAGATCAATGAAGGGGCATTGGGCAAGACGGCTAGCATTGCGGATTCCCCCCATGAAAGGTCTGCCGCATTTCTTCCAAAATAGCGCCAGGCAGCAGCATCAAGGCCAACCACATTTCCGCCAAATGGCGCATTGGATGCATACAACCGAAGCAACTCCTCTTTGGAATAAGAGAGTTCTGCCCGTATGGCTAACGATAACTCAATCAGCTTTTGACTCATCGTTCGGGCTTTCCCCTTCCGCGATAGGCGAATCAGCTGCATGGTTATCGTACTTCCTCCGCTAACCACTCGCCCATTCCGAATATTTTGGATCAGTGCCCGTCCCAGCGAAACCGGATTAAACCCGGGATGGTAGTAAAAATAACGATCTTCAAAGGTTAACAAACAGGTTTTATACTTCTCCGGTACCGCCTTAACCTCCGGGAAACGCCATTGGCCATCTTTGGCGATATGTGCGCCCAAAAGCTCCCCTGTACGACTTTCAATGACCGTGGAGGTAGGATCAGAAAACAACGGCGACGGCAAGCTAAACCACCAAACGAGGGACAGCAAAAACAAAAGAAGTAGCACAACAAAAGACTTCTTGTTATTTTTTAAACAGCTCACACAAAGACGCAAAGACAGTATATGTTTTTTCTCTTTCTTCATTTATTCTATGCTCCCTGTCGATCAATAGCACTCATTCCTCTTTGTATATCTTCAGTTTTTATTTAACCACAGAGATATTTTTACTCCCAATTTTATTACTCTGTGTTCTCTGTGCGGAATCTTATATTACCACTTTCTATCTTTTAGAACCCCTTCAGTCATTCACTCTATAACCATCTATTATCATAGCACTTACCATCATTTAAATCTTCCGTTTTTATTTAAACACAGAGTTCACAGAGATATTTCTTTACTCCTAATTTTATCGCTCTGCGTTCTCTGTGGTAAACTTTAGAATCATTGCTCTGCTTCTATCTGATTAACAGGGATCATCTGTCATTTATAACTCGCTTAACTCCTTTGACAAGCTGATTTACATTAAAGTTAATGAGAAGTCCTAGCTTGCATTTTGACAGTTTTAGATAAGTAATCATCTGAGCTAAATGTATGTTTGAAATTGTTTCAACTGATTTTAATTCTACAATCACTTTCTTTTCAACGACTAAATCCAAACGATAACCGCAGTCTAATTTTACTTCTTTATATGTGACAGGAAGTGGCTTTTCCTTTTCAACATCTAACCCGGATTTTTTCAATTCATAGAACAGACATTGCTGATAGGCAGACTCAAGTAATCCAGGACCAAGAGAAGCATGTACTTTGATTGCACAATTTATAATCTCTGCAGTTATTTTATTTTCTTCATCCATTTGCTCTCTATACTCTATGGTACAATAATAACTCCTTTTCGGTCCAAGTTTCCTTCTTTAAATCAACCACAGAGTTCACAGAGATTTTTTTAGTTATTCATAATTTCTCTGCGCCCTCTGCGGTTGAATACCTTATAGCTTCTCTGGAGCTTATTTTTCTTTTTCAAAATCCAGAAACCTGCTTTTAATTCCACACGAACACCTACTTCACTACTTCCACCCAGCGGCCTGGCTGGCGCGCATTGATTCGATTATCATACATCGCCTCGCACTGAACAGATGGCAAATAGAACTTTCCTTCATACGACGCATTCAGAAGAATCCGGAAGGTCTTTTTCTCATTCGCTTTCAGATCAAAATAAGTCAACACCCGATCATCCCGAATATCCTGATAATTTGAAGCATCACTCTTTAACGGACTATTAATATCATTTAACCGATGATTGATAATCTCCCAACCGGATGGAAAAATCGTTGTCAAAGCCATTTCTTTATAAGCACCACGTTGCCCGGGGTTTTGAAGACGAATTACTGCGACGAAATCCGTCCCTTGCGTCAATTTTTCCTGATTTACCTTTTGCCCTTGCATATCAGTGTAAGCCACTTCCATAAACAGGTTATTCTGAGCCGATGTCGTATCTCCGGTCACCGGAATCCCTTCACTCATCACACGGGCATACATCACCTTGTCAGTCTTATTTTCAACTTCAACCGTTGCAGTTTGATTAGTTTTAAAGGCTACTTCGCCCTGCCAAACCGGAGCATTTGTTGAAATCGTTTTTGAGGAAGAGCCATTTATTGAAACGCCTGCTTTTAGGGGATTATCTTCCAACTTACCTCCAGCAAACTCAGCGATTGCCAACAAGGAGTAAGCGGTTGTTTGTGTGCTCATCCAGGAATCAGCCGAAAGCTCTTCAGAAAGTTCGGTCACCAAAGGAAAAGCTTCTTTTTGCCTATTCAGCAATACCAAAGTTTCCAGGATCATCGCCTTATCCCGAACATCTGATCCAAAAGTGTAGGAAAGTTCGCGGAAGGGCTGAATACGCTTACTCAAGCTAGCAATCATTTTTTCAGTAACTTCAGGTTGCCCAGCCAACGCATAAGCAGCGGCCAAACGCCACTGTGCAATTGCATCAAGGCCTTTCTCTTCACGCAAGCGGTTCATGGCACCAAAATCAGGCGACTGCGCTAAAGCCAAAGTATATAAACGATAAGCCTGAACCAGTTCTGATCGCTCATAGGTCCGTTCAGAACGCTGCCAATTGCGCACGGCATTTTTCTGGTAGTTCAACCACTTCTCTTTCAAGCCAAATGGCAAACTGTATCCGGCCTCTTCTGCTTTCAACATAAAATGCCCCGCATAATTTGTTCCCCACGATGATGAGTAACGACTTCCGGGCCAATAGGCAAAACCACCATCCGAAGTTAAAAAGCGAGGATATTTATTCAGCGCTGTCCTAATATTAACTTCAATCTCTTGTTTTTGCTCATCCGACACTTGAGTAAGTTGATTAAGCAACAACTGCGGAAATACGCCCGAGGTAATTTGCTCAATACAACCATGTGGATAGCGAATTAGGTAATTCAAGCGACGACTTAAGTCAATCGGGGGAATTGTTGACAACTCCAGACGGGCCGAGTTGGTTCCTTCCATTCCCGGAGCTGTCACTGCCATTTCCCATTTTTCTCCAGATTGAATGACGGTTTCTTCATTATTTACAATGCGAGGGTTGGATGGACGTACTTCAAGTTCAACTTCATAAGAAGCTTTGTGACTCCCACTTTGAGCTGTAATCCTGACTTTTCCGACACCCGTTTTCTCAGCCACCTTCAGCTTAAATCCAGCAATCTGGTCGCCCACCTCTGAAAATTTCACTTGCTGCGTTTTTCCATCCACAGGACTTAGCAACTCATTCGGTTCAATGCTAACGGTAACATTTTTAACATCCGGCTTCATCGCAAAAACATTCACCGGAAGCATCACTTCCTCGCCTGGACCAAGCACACGCGGCAAGGTTGCCAGCAACATCAATGGTTTTAAAACTTTAACCGATTTGTCAGCATTTCCATAAGCTCCCTGATCGCCAGCAACAACCATCACCCGAACAGCCCCCACGTAGTTTGGCATGTTCAACTTGTGCTTATTGGTTTTTCCTTTGTCCAGCGAAAAAGGCCCAATGAATGAAACCACCGGTTTAAACCGGTTCACCTTTTTCCGTTTCGAAGCCGTCAGGTTCTCATCACCACCAACAGCAAAGGCCCGTTCCAGACGCGCACCGTATGCTCCAATCACATCATCATAAAAATCCCAGGTTCTCACCCCCAGAGCTTCGCGAGCATAAAACGATGGCCACGGGTCAGGCGTATCAAAACGAGTCAGATCCAACAAGCCTTCATCAACAACGGCCAAGGTATAGGTCATTTTCCTTCCATCTTTTTCAGACACTTTCACCTCATATTCTTCTTCTGGCTCCAGTTCATCCTTCATCTTAATCTGAGGTGTGAGATGCGTTTCCGGATCTTCAACCAACACCGGAATTACACCATACAAACGAATTGGAGCATCGTTTTCGGTTTGCGCATGCGGTTGTATTAAAGAAACATGCACAAACACATTGGGTGCCATTTCAGCTTTTGCCTCGAAGCTGAAGACCGTATTTTTCTCCTTCGTTTCCACCCAAAACAAATCCAGTACATCCGAACCGTTTTCAATGCTTACCAAGGCTTTCCCTTGTTTTCCCGAAGGAATTGTAACCGTTACTTTGTCACCAACCTGGTAGTTATCTTTATCGGTTTTAAACGACAACATCGTAGCTGCACCCTGCATACCATCAGCCGCCCAATACCCCCATTTCGAGAAATAGGCAGTAAGACCGGTACTGTGTCCACTTTCCGGGTCTTTCACATGAATCAGGTACCGGCCATTATCTTCCCAGTCCGTGTATTTTATTTGCAATGGCAAACTGGCCAATCCGTTCTTCGTAGCCACTTTAGCCCGCATGACTGGCTTATTGTAGGAGTTGTTTACATACCGAGCCAGGTTGTCCTCGCCTGAGTCCCACCACCAATGCCAATCGACCTTATAAACCGTTACTTCCAGTCCTTTTCGGTCAATCTTATTTCCTTTTCCATCCACTGTTACCAAATCCAATGGATAGCTTGTATCTGTTTTATACCAATTCGATTCGGATGCCGGCAGTTTCACCCCAACAAAAGAAGCGTATGGCGCATAAGGTACCGTTTGCACGTCAATGCTGAAGTCTCCGGTTTCTTCATAAACCCGTGTTGAAAAATGGCCATTCAGCATTCCTGGAGCCGAGCTTATTTTGGGTAGTTTGAAGTTGACAACCGCATTCCCTTTTTCATCTACCTTGCCATTAAACACCTCTTTTTCTTCCGCATAGAAGTCTTTGGCCGGGTCGTCAAATACATAGTTAAACAAGTCTTTAAATGTTGTCTTTGACTTGGAAAAGCTTAATGAAACCTGGGCTTTCAGATTTTTCGCTATACCTCCGTGCAACCAAGCTGTTTTTAGTTGTCCTTCGGCATTCCCCTGATCAATTGACAATGGGTCAGCATCAAACTTCAAGTCAATTTTTAATCGATTGGGTTTTACCGTTTCCACTTTAATTCGCTTACTGAAAGACTGTCCCCCAACTTTCAACATGGCTGTCCAGTTTCCTGTTGGAGCTTCGGCATCGGTCTCGCTTGTGAAACAATAAAAACCATTCATCCCCTGGCTTTTAACCTGGCGGCTCACCACCTGTCCTTTGGGATTAATTAACTCAAAGATCACGGGATGATCATCCGGTAAGTTATTTTGTTTATCCTCTAAAAGAAAGGTCAGAAAAATCTTGTCTCCCGGGCGCCAAACGCCACGTTCGCCATAGACATACCCTTTAATTCCTTTTTGAACAACACTCCCGCTTACATCAAAATTACTGAGCGACAAGGAAGAGCCATCATCCAAACGCAGGTAAGCAAACTGACCATTCTTTTCAGCCACCAGCAAAAAGGGTTTATGCTTCAACTCAACCATCGCCATCCCATCAGCCGTTGTTGAAACAGTTTCCATCAATTGCTTTTGAAGGCTATAAACCTTGAGCGTCACACCAGCTTCTGGCTCCGCTGTCACCAAGTTAGTCACCACAAAACGCATGCGCTGGTTTGTTCCTCCTTTAGCAATTACGGCTAAATTCGTCGCAAACAAATTGCGGGCAACAAAGCGGTCCGAATTATAATACGAAATATGATCTGGATTTTCACGCTCACGCCACTGAAAACCATCGGGGTAATAATAGTCGGAATACCATCCCGGACGATCCCATTCGTCCATTTCATTCTTCAAATCCTGATCAGCAGTAAGTTTCTCTGCCGACGAAACCATCTTTTTATCCGGCAATTGTTCTTGTCCGTACAGCGAATAGTCTTTATTAAACCGTAACTGCACACGATAAATAGCACCTGGTTCCACTTGAATCAGTTTTGTCAGGTCAACCCGGTAGGTATTCCATCGCTTCAACTCAGCAAAAGAAGCCACATCCAAATCAATTTTATCCTGATAAACCAAGCGTCCAACCTGTTTAACATCCGAACTCTGGTCGTAGTTATTACTCTGAAAAAATTGGTGAATATTGTTGGTAAAAATCTTGATGATCCGCAAATCGACCGATCGCAAATTAACTGCTTCAAAAGGGAAAATCAATTCTCCGGAAGAAGGGACAATCGCTCCTTTTCCCACAAGGCGAACGGCAGGTTTTAGATCCTCGAAGCGCACCTGCAAAGTCGTTGACTCTTTCAGTTTGAAGTTGAGTGCGTTTCGAATTCCGCTGGAAATATACACCTCATGATCTCCTGCCAGTCGCGATGGCAAATACACCTTTAGCTCATTGTTATCCAATTGATAGCGCAAATCATCAAGTTGATCGATCGTCACCAAACCTGTCAAGTTTTGCCCTTGCAACAAAGGATCGGAAAAGCGCACCAACAAGTACTGTTCAGGTTGCTGAACAACACGTACATCGACCACCTTAAAAACATCCAATGCTGGCAATTCGACTTCTTCACTCCCCTCTTTCTCATCGCCAATCGCTTGGCCATCCCATTCCACCTGGATCTTCTGGGTCTCCTCGGTTCGTTTCAAGCTATCTACCCGAAAAGTATGCTCTTTTCCATTTGCATTGTGAATCCAGTTCAAGCTTAGTTGACCATTGTCTTTACTCACCTTCACAAGCGATTCAACTTGCTTGTCATCGGCACAGTCAGCCGTGTAAACAACTCCCGACAAATACTGCATTTCCAGCGATTGACTGTCATACGCCTTTACGGCCAAATTATTTAGGTTGAAAGACTGCTTGATGGTCTTTACCACAAACTTCATGGTTTTGTATTCAGCAGGCACCTCCAGCACTTTTGCCAAAGCCACATGCACCTCATAATCAGTGTCCGATTTCATTTTTTCCCCAGGCATAAAAGCCAAGGTATTTCCATCAACCCACTGTACCTTTCCTTTCACTTTAGGCGAAAGGCTGATCAACTCAGCAGGTGCTTCCTCTCCCGGCTGTCCCGGATGCAGGGGATCTTGGCTAAACTCAACCAGAATTGGTGCCTGGCAAGAAATCACACCACTGGTGTAACTACTTACAAATTGCGTAAAACCACTGTCGACAGCAGCACTTGGCTTTGACTTTTGATCGCCACAAGCCGCAACGACAAAACTTAAAACGAAAAAAATAAAAGGAAGGCGAGTATAACTCTTCATCGTAAATAATTTGATAGCTTGATTTTAAAAAAGCAATGACTAAAATAAGAGTATTAACTATAATAAACAGCAATTGTTGTCTGGATTACCTCAAATATTTTAAAACAATAGATCATTCTATTTTCAGATTTCAGACTGTCAGACATTCATTGTCCCCTTAATTACAACAGTTTAGACCAATATCACACAAAACACTAAAATCAAACATTAACAATCTACCGTTTAAAGTAGCTAAGTTATTTTTTAAGCTTTACTTAGCTTCCCCAATTCTCCCGGTCCAAACTCCGGTATTGAATAGCTTCTGAAATATGGTGGGCATCAACGGGTTCTGAATTATCCAAATCGGCAATAGTGCGTGCCACACGTAAAATACGATCGTAAGCACGGGCCGAAAGTCCCAATTTCTCCATCGCATTTTTCAGCAATGAGTTACTAGCTTCATCCAGCTCCACATAGTCGCGAATTTGCCGGGATGACATTTGAGCATTACAAAATACGCCCTCCACTTCCCGGTAGCGCGCAGATTGAATCTCACGGGCATGAATCACCCGTTCCCGAATTGTTTCGCTACTTTCCGTCTCATCCAATTCGGATAGTTTCTTAAACGGAACGGGCACCACTTCCAAATGAATATCAATCCGATCCAACAATGGACCAGAAATTTTATTGAGGTACTTCGGCACCATTCCCGGAGCACAAACGCACTCCTTCGTCGGATGATTGTAATACCCGCATGGACACGGATTCATGGAAGCCACCAACATCAAGCTAGCTGGATAGTCCACTGAGAACTTTGCCCTCGAAATGGTTATCCTCCGATCTTCAAGAGGCTGTCGCATTACCTCTAAAACAGTCCGTTTAAACTCTGGCAACTCATCTAAAAATAGCACGCCATTATGAGCTAAACTTATTTCGCCAGGTTGTGGATAGGTTCCACCCCCTACCAACGCCACATCAGATATGGTATGATGCGGACTCCGAAACGGGCGTTCAGTCATCAGCGAAGTATCCCGATCGATCTTACCTACAACCGAATGAATTTTGGTCGTTTCCAAAGCCTCATGCAAAGTAAAAGGAGGCAAAATAGTTGGAATCCGCTTGGCTAACATTGTTTTACCTGCACCTGGCGGGCCTATCATAATAACATTGTGCCCCCCTGCGGCAGATATCTCCAGCGCACGCTTCACATTCTCCTGCCCCTTTACATCCGAGAAGTTCAAATCGGTATCATTAAGTTTCTGATAAAATTCTTCCCGCGTATTGACAACTGTTTCGTCCAGTTCTCCTTCATTGTTGAAAAAATCGACAACCTGCATCAGGTTTTCTACCCCATACACTTTCAGCTGATCCACCACCGCAGCCTCTCGGGCATTTTGTTTAGGAAGGATAAAACCTTCAAAACCTTCTTCGCGTGCTTTAATCGCAATGGGTAAAGCTCCTTTTATGGGTTGAAGCGTTCCGTCCAATGACAGTTCTCCCATCAACAGGTAACGTTCAAGCTTCTCCGAGACCAACTGCTCTGAAGCCGCGAGAACGGCAATGGCCAAAGGCAAATCATAAGCAGAACCCTCCTTTCGAATATCAGCTGGCGCCATATTGATCACGATTTTTTTACGAGGCCATTTAAAATCATTCAGCCGTAAAGCAGACTCAATACGCTGCTGACTTTCTTTAACAGCACTGTCGGGCAATCCCACTAAAAAAAATTTAATTCCCTGGCTAACGTCTGTCTCAACCGTAATTGTTATCGCATCTATTCCATGTACCGCTGCCGCAAAAGTTTTAATCATCATAGGGCAAGAATTAAGGGAAGTTATGAACAAAACATAAATTTACAAGGACTCTTGTTAAATTGCAAGTATTCAAGCCAGTCTTCTCGCTGAAAACGAACCCAATAACGCCCTCATCCCCATAGAATGAGTATTCACAAAACTTGAGCTGACTCCACTTCTACCTTTTGGTAAAAGGACATTCTTCCCTTCTTCTCAATTGTTTTTGCTAATTTTAAGTTTCATTTCAACCCCAGGCAAATGAGACTTAAACAAGAGCTTTACGAGATCATTTTTGAAGCAGACACCCCCAAAGGCAAAGCGTTTGACGTGATTCTACTCATCACCATTCTAATTAGCATTTTGCTGGTTTTGCTGGAAAGCGTTCCCTCAATTAATGCCGAATATCGTGGACTTTTAAGAATTCTGGAATGGGTGATTACGCTGGTTTTCACCCTTGAATACCTACTCCGGATTTTCATTGTGAAACGTCCGTTCAAATACGTCTTCAGCTTTTATGGAATCATTGATTTACTTGCTGTTTTACCTACTTACCTGAGTTTAGTATTTGTTGGTAGCCACAGTTTAGTAGTTATTCGAGCCATTCGGCTGTTACGTGTTTTTCGAATCTTTAAACTCAACCGCTATACGGTTGCAGGGAACAATTTATCACGTGCTCTTTGGGCCAGCCGTGAGAAAATTTTCGTCTTCCTTTTCTTCATTATTAATCTGGTCATTATTGTCGGGACACTTATGTACCTGATTGAAGGCCCAGAGAATAGTTTTGTAAGTATTCCATCAAGTATCTATTGGGCAATTGTTACCATGACCACAGTTGGCTACGGTGATATTTCGCCACAAACTCCTTTGGGGCAATTACTAGCCAGCGTAGTGATGATTGCCGGGTATGCCATTATTGCAGTACCAACCGGCATTGTGACTGCCGAGATGATACGAACTCCAGACAAAACCAACACGCAAGTCTGTTCTCAATGTCTTCATGACAAGCATGATAATGACGCTGTTTTCTGCAAGAAATGTGGCACTCCCCTAAATGGGACACATCAATCCTGAGAACCCGCCTAGTGCTGTTTACGACTTTTAACGTTTTTCTCTTTTATCATCTGGCTTGATTTTTGTATTTTTGTGAGTCAATCAATACAATTAAAGCCATGATCGGGAAATTTTTTCATCTACCCAACCATCGCCGTTTTAATATACCTTATCGGTATTTTAACCCGGAAAAAGAGGAAATGGAAGAGCGTGAAAGCCGGATTAAGAAAGAAATGGGTATTCATGAAAAGAAGGAGTCTGATGAAAACTACCGGCCCAATATTCGAGGACAATTTCGTCGCTCAATGGGTGATTCATCAAAAACAGCATCGGATGCGCGCAAAAGCTCCAATACCCGACTAATCATGCTGATTGTCATTTTATCACTAGCAGTTTATTTGTTTTTCAAATTTTAAAGATTCTCTGTGCCAGATATCATTCAATTACTTCCTGATTCGGTTGCAAACCAAATCGCAGCAGGTGAAGTTATTCAACGTCCTGCATCTGTCGTTAAAGAACTCGTTGAAAATGCTATAGATGCCGGTGCATCTCAAATTAAGATCAATTTGAAAGATGCCGGTCGTACGCTTATCCAAGTAAGCGACAATGGTTGTGGTATGTCAGACACCGATGCCCGAATGGCATTTGAGCGTCACGCCACGTCAAAAATCAAAGAAGCCAATGATCTATTTGAGATCCGCACCATGGGTTTTCGTGGTGAGGCATTAGCATCTATTGCAGCAATTGCTGATGTTGAATTACATACCTGTCAACACGACCAAGAAATTGGGACATTTATTCACATCAACGGTTCGAAGGTTATTAAGCAAGAAGCAACCAGCTGTGCTTGTGGAACAAACTTCATGGTTAAAAACCTGTTTTTTAATGTTCCGGCACGACGTAAGTTTTTAAAAGCAAACTCGACAGAGCTTAAACACGTAATCACTGAAGTTCAGCGAATTGCCTTAGCCAACTCCGATATTTCATTTTCGTTGATTCATAATCAACAAACCATCTATGAGTTGGGGCAAGATAACATCCGAAAACGAATTGGAATTTTATTTGGAAAAAACAGCACTCAAAACCTGATTCCTGTAAATACAGAAACCAGTTTGGTGAATATTACCGGGTACATCGGTCAACCCAAACATGCCCGTAAAACATTTGGCGAACAGTTTTTCTTTGTAAACAAGCGCTACATGCGTCACTCCTTTTTTCACAAAGCAGTGATGCAAGCTTACGAAAAAATATTACCGCCAGACAGTATCCCATCTTACTTCCTGTTTTTTGAGGTGAAACCTGAAAGCATCGATATCAACATTCACCCAACAAAAACCGAAATTAAATTTGAAAGTGAATCTGCGATTTGGCAAATGATTAGAGCTTCTGTCCGCGAATCACTCGGAAGACACAATGTGGTGCCTTCAATTGATTTCGATCAGGCAGGAAGTATTGAAATTCCACTTCCTCCTAAAAATGCAGGAGAAATTCGCCCCCCGGAAATCGAGATTGATCCAACCTATAATCCTTTTGAAGAAGAAAAGAAGTTTACATCAATTCCTGATTTTGCAAATACACCACCTGATAATAAAAAAGCACAATATTGGGAAAAACTGTATCGGGACTTTGCTCAAGAAGAAGAGGAAGAAGCGCCTGAAGAGTTTCCCAATGAAAAGCATATTAACCAGGAACAAAGCCCCTTAGAAATAAAGCATGAAGAGCAGCACAACAGCCGAACATGCTTTCAGTTTAAGAACAAATATATTCTGACACCGGTGAAGTCAGGACTGATGGTCATTGACCAAAAGCGTGCCCACGAACGTATTCTGTTTGAAAATTTTATGGCTGTGATAGCAACCAATGAAACGGTTAGTCAACAACAGCTTTTCCCACATACGTTTGACCTCAATCCAGCAGATGCCGAATTATTACGTTCTGTTTTAGACGACCTGAAAGTTTTAGGTTTTGACATCCGGGATTTTGGAAACAACAGCTTCATCATCAATGGGACTCCAGGAATGCTGGATAACTCGTCTCCACTGGAAGTTATCGAATCCTTGCTTGAAGATATCAAAAGCTCGGCTACTGACCTGAAGGAAAAAGCTCGCGAAAATGTGGCTGCCTCATTGGCCCGTGCCTCTGCCATCTCGTATGGCTATGCCATGAAGCTAGAGGAAATTAACCAACTGATTGATCAATTGTTTGCTTGTTCAACCCCCAATTTTTCGCCATCGGGAAAACAAGTGTTAACAATTATGCCGATTGAGCATTTTGAAAAACTTTTAAAGTGACAATTTGTCTATAGAATTGTTTACTTTGTACGAAACACAACTTTTGGCTTGGCTCTTGTAGCCTACAATAAAATTTTCGACTATGCAGAATTACAGACCCAACTTCGGCTCCATACCTCCAGTCGTTAAAAACTTAATCATCATTAATGTTTTAATGCTGCTGGCTACTTATATCATGAGTATGCGAGGTGTTGAGCTATCACGTATATTAGGCCTGCACTTTTTTGCTTCACCACAGTTTGAGCCTTACCAGATTGTCTCCCATATGTTTATGCACGGGGGCTTTACACACCTCTTGTTCAACATGTTTGCTCTTTGGATGTTCGGCCGCATTCTGGAAAGTGTGTGGGGACCAAAACGTTTTTTTATCTACTATTTTGTCACCGGACTAGGAGCCGCTGTCTTGCACACTTTTGTCAACTTTATTGAATACCAATCTGTCGTTTCAAAAATGACACCGGAACAAATTGACTTGGTTGTTCAGAACGGGACTTCCATTTGGATGCAGGGAAAAAACTACACAGATCCACTGATGGGTAAGTTAAATGTTCTACTTAACGTACCTACCGTTGGTGCATCGGGTGCTGTTTTTGGGGTATTGCTTGGTTTTGGAATGCTCTTCCCAAACACGCAATTGATGCTGCTATTTCCGCCTATTCCGATTAAAGCCAAGTATTTTGTTATTGGTTACGGCTTAATCGAGTTATACCTGGGACTTGCTCGTCCGGGAAGTAATGTCGCCCACTTTGCTCACTTAGGAGGCATGCTGTTTGGCTATCTTCTTATTCGTTATTGGAATAAGAATACCAACAATTTTTACTAGCGTCAAAAAAAAATCATGAGTATTCTCGACGAAATAAAGGAATCATTTAAAAAGGGATCTGCTTTAACACGCCTGATCTACATCAATATTGGTGTATTTCTGGTTATCCGCATCATTAATGTTTTCTTTTTCTTGTTGAACCAGGACTTTTCGTTAATCAGTTGGTTGGCTCTACCTGCCGATATTAGTCAGCTTGTATACAAGCCATGGACCTTGATTACCTACATGTTCCTTCATTTTGATTTTTTGCATATTCTCTTCAACATCCTTTGGTTGTATTGGCTGGGCAAGTTGTTTCTATTCTACTTCAATGAAAAACAATTGATTGGCGTATACCTGTTGGGCGGCATCGTTGGGGGGATCTTTTTCCTGGCTGCCTACAATCTTTTCCCGGCCTTTGCTAACCAGGTACCATTTTCACAACTGCTCGGAGCTTCAGCATCGGTTATTGCCATTGTAATTGCCGTCGCCATGTGGGCACCAAATCATACCATCAACCTCTTGTTTATTGGACCAATAAAAATGAAATACATTGCTCTTGTTGCTGTCGCTATGTACGTCATCGGGATTGCATCATCCAATGCTGGAGGCAACTTGGCCCATATTGGAGGAGCAGCATTCGGCTTACTGTTTGTTCTACAATACCGTAAGAATAATGACCTGACCAAGGGAGTAAGTTCGCTACTGGATAAAGGCGCCAAACTCTTTAAGCCCAAGCAGAAAATAAAAATAACCTACAAGGGAAAAGCTAACGATGATATTGAATACAACCGCCAGCAAAACTTGAAGCAAGAAGAAGTTAATAGGGTGTTGGAAAAAATCAGCAAATCGGGCTATGATTCACTAACGAAAGAGGAAAAAGAATTGCTCTTTAAAATGGGGAAATAGCTTATCTCCCAAAAAAACTTAGCCATGAACACGGCGTTAACACATCTACCGGATTTAACAAGTGAGTTTACTTTTAAAACAAGTCGAAGCAGCGGACCGGGCGGACAACACGTTAACAAAACCGATTCCCGGGTTGAACTACGTTTTAATCCACAAAAGTCAGAGCTGCTAAGTGATGACCAAAAAGTGATCCTTCACCAAAAGCTTTCTTCTCAACTAACTAGCGACGGCGACTTGATTGTGGTTTGCCAACAAGAACGATCGCAGTACAAAAATAAGGCATTGGCAATTGAAAAGCTTTATGAGCTCTTGCACAAAGCGCTAAGGCCCATCAAAAAACGAAAAGCCACTAAGCCCACCCGCGCATCCATCCAAAAGCGCATGGAACTCAAAAAGCAAACCGCTGAAAAAAAGAAAAGGCGTGGAAAAATTGACTTATAAACCCCAAGTAACATGCGAGCATGCTTTTTAAAACTTCATTTTCTGATCACCCTACTCTTTATGACCACAATGAATAGTCAAGCACAGACCATTGTCAGCTGCAACATAAAAACCAGCGACCTATTGTTCCGCGAAAAAGTAACGGCATCACTTTCTCAAGCAATAGACCAAGTCACGCAAACCAATCAGAAGACTCATTTTTCGCATGTTGGCTTAGCAGTTGTCGAACAAGATTCTGTTTTTGTGTTGCATGCCAGTTCTGTTGGAGGAACCTGTAAAGTAAGCCTGAACGAATTCACACATTCTGAAAGCGACTCAACTCAAGTTTTTGTTTATCGTTTAAAAGAACCGTACAGAAAGGGTATTCCGCAAGCTATCCAAAAAGCATACAGTATGCTCGGAAAGCCCTACAATTTCAGCTACGTGCTGAGCGATTCAAGCCACTACTGTTCAGAATTCATCTACAAAGCTTTTCAACACGACTCCATCTTTAAAATGAATCCAATGACTTTCAAAGATCCTGTAACCGGGAAGTTTGTTGACACTTGGGTTAAGCATTATGAAGACTTGGGAATAGCAATTCCGGAAGGGCTTCCCGGATGCAATCCGAATGGGATGGCAGCTTCAGAAAAACTTCAAAAGCTAGGTTTACTTAGATAGTAAAAAGCCAAGATAATACATCTCAGAAAATAGATATTCAGATTTTCAGAAACAGGAACCAAGACTTGGAAACTTCAAACTGTGATATGCGAACAGCGGACAACAGAAACCTGAAACTCCAATCCCCAACTCCGACCTCTTTCAACAATCCGGACCTTGGAAGCCCGGATCTTAACCGCCTGACCTTCAAGCTTCAATACACATTCTCATTCCTCTTCATACAAGGGCAACTCAATGTAAAATGTAGAACCGACATCCAACTCTGTTTCAAACCAAATGGTTCCCTTCGCATTTTCAATAATCTTTTTCACAATTGCCAAGCCAAGCCCCATTCCACTGCTTTTGGTGGTGAAATTCGGCTGGAACATCTGCTGACGAATATCTTCAGGAATGCCACTACCATTGTCTTTTACAGCTACAATTGCCTGATTATCCTGCTTGCTTAAAAGCAGCTCCACTTTCCCTTTTCGTTGTGGCGGAATGGATTGAATGGCATTTTTCACCAAGTTAACGACAGCCCTCGAAATTTGCTCATGATCAGCATAAATCAGCAATTTTTCATGCTCTCTTAAATAAACCGAAAAATCAATTTGAGTGCTGGTTTCAAACAATCCGGCCACCTTATTCAATTCGTCAGTCAAGTCAAACACCTCGTTACGAGCTTTAGGGATTTTGGCAAAATTTGAAAACTCGGTAGCAATCTCCGACAGCGTATCAATCTGTTCAATTAACGTACCGGTAACCCGGTCAAAAAATTCATCAAAGTGTTCTCCTTTTTCATCTTTTGCACGCCGCAAATACTGAATATTCAACTTCATTGGCGTCAGTGGATTCTTGATCTCATGAGCAATCTGCTTGGCCATTTCACGCCATGCCAACTCCCGCTCGGAGCGTGCTAAAAGCTCGGCACTTTCTGCCAATTCCTCCACCTTACGGTTATACTCCTGAATCAAAGCTCCAATCTCATCATCCCCCTGATAAACAATCTGTTCGTTCTTTTTCACCAACTGAATTCCCTTCAGCTTTTCGCGAACCATACTCAGAGGCCGGGTAATCTGATTCGCCAACAGCACAGCCACAATCACACTCGCCAAAAACAGCAGCACATACAAGTTAATGAAGGCCACAATGAAGGTAGAAATTTCCTGTTTCAGCTCATCTCCTCTGGTAAAGTAAGGCAAGTTGATAAAACCAAGATAATCGCCCATATTGTTAATAATCGGTTCATAAACCGACAGGTACGAAAGATTTCCAATCTTCTCTGGTTGGGAATAATTCACCTGATAATTTTCAATCAACTCATAATAGGCTTCAGTATTCACCCGGTTCGAAATAATCCCCCGAAGATAAATCTCGGGCCTGGATGAAGCAATTAACTCGCCATTCACTCCAAAAATGTTAATGTCTGTCCGGAAGATGATGGAGAGTTTATTCAGTTCACGCCACAACCAATCGACTAAATCCGGCGATATCTCACCCACATCGCTCAAACGCATGTCAATTTCCTCGGCAATCGACTTCATCTTCTCATTCAGGTCATCCTGGTGCTTATTTTCATATTCCTGAATATTATAAAAAATGGTTCCACCGGCCACAACAAACAGTGAAAGCAACACCACCGTAATGATGGAAGCCTGTATCTTGAACTTCAAATCGAAAACCATGGCCTTTTTCCGATACGATGGATTTCCTCCAAAGACAACAACCAGAATAAAAATGAAATAGAAGACAAACAAGTAAGGAAAAGAAATCAGGTAATCCAGTAACTCAAACGACTTAGAACTTACAACAATGTAATTTCCATTTCCCAGATTATGAATCAAATGGTCGTGATCATCCCACTTTTTTAACACAAACTCGTCCGTATCATTTTGAATATCATAACTATCCACATAGTAATTGTATTGGTAGTCACCACTCAAATGCACCAATTCTTTCTCGAAGTATTTCGCATAGGAAAAGTGGCGATAACGATCAGGTTTAGCCATTGACTTGTCGAGAAGCAACTCCGGGAAACCTGCACCTTCAGGCAATAGGCGGGAGTTTAGCTCAAAAAAGACAGATGTTCCTATCGACTCGGCTGACAGAGGATAGAAAATTTGCCCCATATAGGAAATTCGCCCATTAAGGTTATCCATGAAGTAGAAATTGGTTCCCGGAATCCGTGTCCCAGACTCCGAAATCATTTCCTCAAAAAACGGGAAACAGGGAACCCACTCATTTTCGTTTTCTAACAACAAACTATCTGACCCTCGACACAAGATGATATCAACATCGTATTTTCGAAAATATCCACCAAAATACTGTCGTTCAATATAATTCTCCAGCTCATCATAAGTTGTTGATAAAAGATAAGGGATGATTGAATCAACGTTCAATTCTTCCTGAATCTCTGTCAAAAATATTTCAGCAGCCGGATCATGCTCCGAATTCAGGGTTACCGTCATCAGCTTTTGGCTCTCAACCCGCCGAAGCTTATTGTAATGTTGAATACTGATGAGCGAGAAAAATGCAAACAACGAAACAAAGTAAATCAGGTAAGAAAGTGAATATCGTTTAAACTGAGTGTTTTGAAGCGCAACGACCGAAAAGTTGGTTAACAGAAACAGGCCAACCATATACAAATATCCATTACTCACAATCAAAACTAAGCCAACAAAAACAGCAATCAGCAAAAGATGAACTCGTAAAAACCAAGTTCGTGAAAAGTACCGCTCGCTCAATTCAACAATTTTGAGGTTGATTAAGAAAGCCGAAAAGAAGAGCAAAGCAACAATACAGTACCCCACAACACTGTATTGATCAATATCGTCAATCCGATTCAACTGGAAGGAAATACTGCTGTTTTGAATTAAGTTTTCAATTAAATAATTCGTCAACAAGTACATAAATAGGCTAAAGCCATATACTAAAGCCAGCTCCACCCATTTGGGTCGTTTGGAGTAAGTAAAATCTTTAGAAAAATTAAGACTCCAAAAGAAGATCAGAACTGCTAAAACCAACAAATCGCCTAAGGATGGTAACCAAAAAGAATAGGCATACAAGGAAGGGCCAAACAATTCAAATGCATCAATCATCTGCGGAATGCGGAATAACACATGAAACCAGTAAAAACCGAGAAGTCCCAAAGCCAGAATAATTACACGAGTAAGAAAATCTTCATGTCGAAAATCTTTAAACACGCGACGAACAAAAAACAGCAGAAAAATAAATGCCAAGGCAAACAAGCCCGCAGGAACAAGTAGTTGAGCTTTTGTACATTTTATCTTTCCTGAAGGCATTACCGAAAACAGGTAATTCCCTTCCTCATCACGAACGGGCAAATTATACTCTGACTTCTCCCGTTGAATGACAAAGCTATCGGGCAGCTTAAAAGGTTTTACAAACTGATTGTTGATAAACTGGTTTTCGATGCCGTAAACATCCTTAATATGAATAAGCCCGATAATATTAAGCGAATCAACTTGTCGGCTAATCCCCAAGTAAGTCCCATTGGGTAGAGCCAAAAGCTCTTGGTTTGCCATTTTGCTGGAATACCGGCTCGTAAAGGCAAAATGATTATGCGACCAGTAAATAAGTTCATTCTTTTCCAGTACCACAAAACCCAATCCCTGATTGTGGTACAGCTCAGAATAGTCGATCAAGCTAGCTTGGTAATTCCCATCAAATGTCGAATCAGCGATGACCTTTTCAATCCCATCCAGTTTCTCATTCAACAACTCCTTTTGCTTGTGCAACTGAAACTCAAATTTCTCAACCAACTCATTTTCCGGATTATGATAAAGCAAATGGTGTTCTTGCACAAAGGCAAAGACAAACAACAATAGTGAAAGAATCAGGTAACTGTATTTTTTAATCCATTCCATACTGAGCTTTTGAGCCTTGAGTTTTGATTGCTACTTTTTTAAAGTTTATGAAACCTAAAAATTCGGGACCTTACTGGTTGCCTCTTCCTTATTCATGATGATAAGGTTCTCCTTTTATGATGGTAAGTGCACGATAAAGCTGTTCGCTAAAAATCAGACGAATTAACTGATGCGAAAACGTCATTTTAGACAAACTCACCTTTCCACAGGCCTTCTGATAAACTTCCTGCGAAAATCCGTAAGGCCCTCCAATGACAAAAACCAAAGTCTTAACACCACCAAGCATCTTCTTCTCCAAAAACCGTGCAAATTCTGTTGACCGAAAGTTTTGCCCTCGTTCATCCAGTAAAATCAGCTCATCTCCAGGCTTTATCTGTCCTAAAATCAGCTCACCCTCTTTTTCTTTTTGCTGCCCCTCTGAGAGCTTACGGGTATTCTTCAAATCCGGAATAATCACATAATCAAATGGTAAGTAATAAGGAATTCGTTTATGATAGACTTGAATTCCTTCTTGTAAATAAGAAAGATCTGTTTTCCCGACAACAACCAATTTTATCTTCATGTACCGATTTTTTTTAAAGCTGCTACTGAAAAGATTTTCCCTAAAATGCAACAAGCAATCTTCTTTTCATTATTTTCGTTTCTATAATCGAAAGTTAACGATAAAGATTAACATTTCATCAGGGAAATAGTCCCTCAAAAGGGAATAATACAAGGAAACTAAGCGTTTCTGTATTCTCAGCTGAAATTTGTTAACTTTACAAAGTTAAGTATCCTGTTGCATTCGCCACCATCATTTGGTACAGTTTATGCAGTATAGCAGGGCGTTTAAAACAAATAAGATGAAAAATCTTTGGATAAAAACTATAATTCCGGCATTTGTCTTTTGCCTGATAAGCCTGGCTGGAACAGCTCAAGTACCTGAAGAGGTGATCGTGAGTTTAAAAACAGGAAATGCATCTACCCTGTCCAACTATTTCAATGATAATATCGAATTGGTGGTTCTTGACAAAGATGATGTGTACAGTAAAGATCAGGCACGCCAAATTGTTTCCTCTTTCTTTAGTGCAAACAGTCCCCAACGTTTTTCCATCATTCACCAAGGAGGGAAAGAAGGTGCACGCTATGCCATTGGTAACCTGAGTACAAAAACAGGCGTATTCAGAGTATATTTTCTGTTGAAAGAAAAAGGGGCAAAAGCATACATTCATCAGTTGCGGATAGAAAAACAATAAGCTGAATGGGACTCAGCAAACGAAGCCATAAGATTAAACGTTTCTTTCTCAAACTTTTAATTTGGGCAAGAAAAGTAAGTCTGCCCGGCTTTGACGATATTGCCCTTTATGATGTTGGCTTATTCTTTTGGCGAAGCATTGTCAAAGGCTCGATAACGACCAGGGCATCAGCTATTGCTTTTAGCTTTTTTTTAGCCTTGCCGCCAGCTATCATTTTCCTGTTTACCTTGATCCCCATTATCCCAATCGATAATTTTCAGGAAGAATTATTTTCACTGATCAAGGAATTGGTTCCGCAGAGCCTTTTTGGAATGATCGAAGGTACGATCGAACAGATTATAAAAAAACCACAAGGAGGATTGTTATCGCTGGGTTTTTTTATGGCATTGATCTTCTCCACCAATGGTTTTGCCAGCATGATGAGTGCGTTTGACGCCTCGCTACACACCTTTAAACGAAGAACTTGGCTAGGACAACGCGTAATTGCAGTTATGCTGCTCTTTATTTTCTCATTTCTGCTAACAATTACCATCGCCCTGATTACCGGAGGACAATTTGCGATTGACTATATGGCGCAAAAAGGATTACTCAATGATGACTTCACGTACTATTTATTAACTTTTGGTAAGTGGATTATCACCATTGCGCTGTTTTTCTTTGCGTTTGCCTTCTTATACTACTTCGCCCCAGCCAAAAAAACCAAGTGGCGCTTTATCTCTCCAGGGGGAACATTAGCCACCATACTAAGTATTTTTACAGTCATTGGCTTTGGCTATTACATATCCAATTTTAGCCAATACAATAAGCTTTATGGGTCCATCGGTACCTTGTTAGCCTTGCTGTTACTCTTCTACCTGATGTCGCTGATCCTTCTGATTGGGTTCGAACTCAATGCCAGTATCAACGAAGCACACCAGCAAGCCCTCGAAGATTAGTTTACCTGAAAAAACAGGTAGTTTATCGAAAAGCTACCGTTCCATTCCATTCAATTTGTAACTTTAAAAGCAGAAATAAATTCATAAACTTTTAGATATATGCAATCACACGAAATTGACTACAAAATTGTTGGGCACGATGTGCAGCTAGTTGAAGTTGAACTGGACCCGGGAGAAACAGTCATTGCCGAAGCCGGAGCCATGATTTACATGGAAGATGGCATTAGCTTTGAAGCCAAGCTTGGCGATGGCTCCAATCCCAGAGCTGGATTTTTCGATAAACTGCTGTCGGCAGGCTCACGCATAATCACAGGAGAATCCCTCTTTTTAACACACTTTTCGAACCAGGGGTGGGGGAAAAAGCATGTTGCTTTCTCAGCTCCTTATCCAGGCTCCATTATTCCCTTAAAACTTGACCAAATGGGAGGCCGCATCATCGTGCAGAAAGATGCCTTTCTATGCGCTGCCTTAGGCACAAAAATCAGCATTACCTTTAACAAACGTCTAGGAGCCGGCTTCTTTGGAGGCGAGGGATTCATCATGCAAGAGCTTAATGGCGACGGCAATGCTTTCATTCATGCCGGAGGGACAGTGATTGAGCGTCAACTGAATAATGAAGTATTGCGCGTTGATACAGGCTGTATTGTCGCTTACGAACCATCTATTGATTTTAGCGTGGAACAAGCTGGAGGCTTACGCTCCATGGTCTTTGGTGGCGAAGGACTGTTTTTAGCAACCCTTAGAGGAACAGGAAAAGTCTGGCTGCAATCCATGCCAATCCGCAAGCTCATTGCGGAGTTATCTCCTCGTGGTGGCAACCAACGAAAAGAATCCGGTGGACTTCTCAATCAATTTTTGCAAGACTAACCAACTGTTTTTCAAAACAAAGACAGTTCTCCTAGTTTGCATAGGGAGATTTCATTGCAATTCTCTATTTTTGCGGCTTTCCGGACTACCGGAAAGCCCTGTTTTTTGTCAACACACTTGTTGACCAGTTTTTATTTTTAATCTCATTTTATGCAAATGAAACCATTTATTACCTCATTACTATTACTATTTATTCTCTTTGCAGGACAAGTAGAAGCTAGAAGCAAAGGAAAAGCTTACCAAGTGACCTACAACTCGGTGCAAAATGGGAAACCAGCTCCTGGACGAGGTCTTACGCTTCGTTACTACGATGGTGTTGCCTACCTATCGGAAGACGATGCCAAAATCAGAAGCTTCATTGATTACAACCAATTAAAGACAGTAACCATCCTGAATTACGAAAACGAGTTGTTTTCAACATTAACTCCGTTCGACTCTTTACCTCAGCCAACAGCTGGTAATCAACAAGAAGAGTTATTAGGCTACACCTGTAACTACGCCAGCTTTTCAGCATTCTCCAACAAAATTGAAGTTTGGTACACCGATAAAGCCGGAGCAAAAGGAGGACCTTATCAGGCTTATTTACCCAATAACGAGTCACTCGTTTTGAAAGTAACGTTTAATGGAAACCGGACTTTGGTTGCCAGTGAAATTGAGAAGATTTCGCGCGATTCGATCCCCAGCTACCCTTTAACTGAGGCTAAAGAAGTTTCGGCCAGTGAACTGGAAGAACTGAAAATTAAATCGCGTTACACTTCGATGCCGATCTTCGAAGATGAAATGATCAACTTTGATCCTTCAATCGAAATTGTAAAAGATGAGCCTTTGGAAGCCAACAAAACTTACCGGTTTTCTAAAGGAAGTGTCATTGTCAAAAAAATTACCCTCCCTGAAATATGGAAAAAAGGAGGAAGCATCCACGCCAAGTTAACCAGCTGGTCAAATGGCGATGCTTACGACCGGACAGGTTCGGTCTTTGTGCTTCCCGGAACAACCGACAAAAACACCATGTTAAGTGCGCTTCAACACGGATTGGACCAAGTGCCTGTTTTTGTTGACAATAATGGTGGCGAATACCAAGGTTTTGTTAGCACAACAGACTACAACACGCCTACTGAAATTATGCGCTTTTTTACCTCGTTTGGAATAGGTCACTTCAACACCCGACGGGTAATTAACAACTACCCTTGGGAACTACAGGCAACCTACAACCAAGAGGTTACCGAACTGATCCCAAATGACCAGGACGAAATTTGGGTAGGTGTTTTCATCGGCAACTACGATCGTGGTGGACACAAAGTAAACCTGGAGTTTAACTTCTTCCCTGGGTTTGGCGACGAGAAAGCCCCAGAACATTACATCCAGCCCTTGTTTTACACCATCAACATCATGGAAATGTCTGGTCAAAACTACGGACGTCTGTTCGGAAACGACACGCTTGAAGTTGAGTTTGAAGTTCCTGAAGATATTGAAAACCTACAACTCCTTTATACTTCTACCGGTCATGGTGGCTGGGGCGGTGGCGATGAGTTCAACCCAAAACTGAACCAAATTTTCATTGATGGTGAAGCGATTTACAAAGTTGTTCCATGGAGAACAGACTGTGCAACCTATCGCTTTTCCAACCCTGCATCAGGGAACTTTGGCAACGGACTCTCATCGAGTGATTTGAGCCGTTCAAACTGGTGTCCGGCAACTTTAACTCCTCCTGATTTAGTTCCTTTAAAAGATTTAAAACCAGGAAAACACAAAATACAGGTTGTGATTGACCAAGGTGAAAATGCTGGAAGCAGTTTCAGCCACTGGAGTGTTTCCGGCGTACTTACCGGAACCCAAAAGACTGCTGATCAATAAGAAAAAAAAATAGCGCTGACAGCGCCCAACAAGAAAGCCCGGCTAAAACCGGGCTTTTCTTTTACAAATAGTATTACGTTTTGCATGTACCGTTAACTCAACATGCGTTTATAGTTATCAATAGCAACAAAGTAGTTTGGATCTTCTACAATATTGACATCGCAAATCTTCTCGGCCTTGCGAATCAATTTAATACAGTCTATACTTAAGTGTCTTAGGTGAATGGTTTTCCCTTCTTTTTGGTAGCGTTCAGCCAATTTATTAATCGCCTCAATCGCTGATTGATCCATTATACGTGATTCTTTAAAATCGATGATTACTTCCGCTGGATCATTCTGAACATCAAACTTACTATTAAACAAGGTTGTTGAACCAAAGAACAAAGGCCCATAAATTTCGTAGTGCTTAATTCCATGCTCATCGGTGCTCTTACGTGCACGAATGCGCAAAGCGTTTTCCCAGGCAAAAACCAAAGCAGAAACAATCACTCCGGCCAATACTGCAATAGCCAAGTCAAAAATTACCGTAAGCACCGTAACCAGGATGATGACAATTAAATCGGACACCGGAATTTTATTCATCACATTGAAGGTACTCCAGGCAAATGTGCCAATTACAACCATAAACATGACACCTACCAGAGCCGCAATCGGCACCATTTCGATGTATGAAGAAGCAAATAAAATAAACACCAGCAGAGCAATGGAAGCCACTATTCCTGAGAGTCGGTGACGTCCTCCTGATTTGATGTTGATAATACTTTGTCCGATCATGGCACAACCGCCCATACCTCCAAAGAAGCCGTTAACCATATTGGCAGCTCCCTGAGCGACACATTCCCGGTTCCCGCTTCCGCGAGTTTCGGTTAGCTCATCAACCAGGTTTAGGGTCATCAGGGATTCAATCAATCCTACTGATGCTAAAATCAACGCATAAGGGAAAATAAATTTCAAGGTTTCCAGCGTAAGTGGAATCATGGGCACATCAAAGCTGGGTAAGCCCGCTTTAATACCACTTCCACCACCAGCCTGAATAAAGCTTTTTACGGTTTCCGTTTCGATACCACCCAAAATAACAATGCCCGAAATAACCAAAATACCGACTAAGGCAGCCGGGATGGCTTTACTGATTTTGGGCAGTACAATCATAATCAGCATGGTGCCTGCCACCAAGCCCAGCATGGTAAAGAGTGGTCCTCCACTCAGCCATTCACCACCAGATTTAAACATATTGAGCTGAGAAAGAAAGATAACAATGGCTAGTCCATTAACGAAGCCCATCATCACAGAATGAGGCACCAAGCGAATAAATTTTCCTAATTTGAAGAAGCCAGCACTCATCTGAATGATCCCAACCAAAATTAAGGTTGCAAACAAATACTGCAAGCCCATCATTTCGCCAGGAGCCCCCATCTCATTGCCTTGTTTAATCAAACTCACCATGACCACAGCCATCGCTCCAGTTGCCCCGGAGATCATTCCTGGGCGTCCGCCGAAAATTGAGGTCACCAGCCCCATCATAAAGGCTCCATATAAACCAACGATGGGAGAAACTCCGGCAACAAAAGCGAAAGCAACCGCTTCAGGCACCAAAGCCAAAGCAACTGTTAATCCAGACAATACATCGTCCTTTATACTTCCCTGCTTCTTGTCAATAAACTTAAATTCAAACTTCATACACGCTTTTTTTATCAGCGCGCAAAAATAGGTGATTAAACAAGAAATATGCTCTACAGCATACGATATCAGACTATGTTAATGATGCCTTAATGTTAAGCGAACCGTTTGCTATTTCTTACGGAAAAAGATTTGCAAAGGCACTCCTGAAAAATTAAAATTATCGCGTAACTGATTCTCAATGTACCTTCTATAAGGATCTTTAATGTACTGAGGTAGGTTTGCAAATAAGGCAAACGAAGGCGTTGGGCTTGGCAACTGAGTTACATACTTAATTTTGATGTATTTCCCCTTCACCGATGGTGGCGGGTACTTTTCAATAGCCTCAAGCAACACTTCGTTTAATTTTGAAGTTTTTAGCTTTTGCTGACGATTTTCATACACTTCAATGGCGATTTCCAAAGCTTTGAAAATACGCTGCTTGGTTAGTGCCGACATAAAAAGGATGGGCACATCGACAAACGGAGCAATTCGCTCTTGTATTTGTTCGGTAAATTTCTTCACCGAATGAGTATCTTTTTCAATCAGGTCCCACTTGTTAACCAAGATTACCACACCTTTGCGGTTACGAATCATCAGGTTAAAAATATTGATGTCCTGTCCCTCGATGCCGCGCGTTGCGTCAATTAACAACATACACACATCAGACTCTTCGATGGAGCGCACAGAACGCAAAACAGAGTAGAACTCCAAATCTTCATTTACCCGTGCTTTTTTACGTAAACCTGCCGTATCGACCAAGTAGAAATCATGGCCATATTTGGTGTAACGGGTATTGATGGAATCACGGGTTGTTCCGGCAATATCGGTCACAATATTCCGGTCAACACCAGTCAAGGCATTGATGAATGAAGATTTACCAACATTTGGACGGCCAACAACGGCAAAACGAGGAATTCCTTCTTCTACCTCAACAGCTTCTTTTTTAGGAAAGCTACTAACCAAGGCATCCAGTAAATCGCCAGTACCACTACCATTCATGGCTGAAATACAATACAACTCCCCCAAGCCCAAGCCATAAAATTCCGGAGCATCCAAAATCCGCTGATTGTTGTCGACCTTATTAACAGCTAAAAACACCGGCTTCTTTACACGCCTTAAGATGGCTGCCACTTCCTGATCTAAATCGGTTATTCCCCCCTCAACATCAACAGTAAACAAAATAACGTCAGCCTCATCAATCGCCAAGTGAACTTGCTTCCGAATTTCTTCCTCGAAAACATCTTCTGAATTAACAACATAACCGCCGGTATCGATAACCGAAAATTCTTTCCCATTCCAAACAGACTTGCCATAGTTACGGTCACGGGTTACCCCTGACACCCCATCAACAATAGCCTTACGACTCTCTATCAATCGGTTAAACAAGGTTGATTTCCCTACGTTTGGTCTTCCTACAATTGCGACGATATTACTCATTGTTGCTAAATTTCAATTTCTACGTTTTCTTATACCTGTTAATCTTCCAAGACTGTTTCAAAAAAAGCATTCAGCCTGTAGCTTTTACTGAAAGTCGTACCCAAAGTTACCCAACATGCGATCTTTATCACGCCAGTCTTTGGCAACTTTTACATACAATTCCATGAACACTTTTTTCTGGAAAAACTCTTCCATATCCTTCCTGGCCTGGGTGCCAACTTTCTTCAAAGCGGCTCCTTGGTGCCCAATTATAATTCCCTTCTGGCTATCGCGCGCTACATTGATTACACAGCGCAAACGAAGCAGCTTATCTTCTTCTTTAAACTCCTCCACTTCAACTTCTACCGAATAAGGAACCTCCTTTTGGTAGTAAAGCAAAATTTTCTCCCGGATAATTTCGGAGACAAAGAAACGATCATTCCGATCGGTCAGCTCATCTTTCGGGAAATAGGGAGGTGCTTCAGGCAGCAGCTCCAAAATGCGGTCGAAAATAGGACCAATATTAAACTTCTCAGTAGCCGATATGGCATAAATATCAGCTGCCGGAAGCAGGTCTTTCCAGTATTCGTATAGCTTCATAACATCACCTTGCGTGGATAGGTCAATCTTGTTAATCAACACAATAACCGGAGCATTCGACTTCCTGATCTTCTCCAGGTACTCTGCATTTTTATCCGGCTGTTCAACCACATCAGTGACATACAAAATCACATCGGCGTCAATCAGGGCGGTATTAACAAACTTCATCATTGACTCCTGAAGCTTGTAGTTGGGCTTCAAAATTCCGGGCGTGTCCGAATAAACGATCTGAAAATCATCGCCACTTACAATTCCCTTAATCCGGTGACGTGTGGTTTGCATTTTCTTGGTAATAATCGACAAACGCTCACCAACCAACGCATTCATAATGGTTGATTTCCCCACATTGGGGTTCCCGACAATATTGACAAATCCTGATTTATGTGTCATGAAACAATTCTCCTTTTTAAAAAGCTCGGCAAAGATAACAATATCCTTTTAGTTGTTAAAAATCAAGTCGTTAATTTTCATTAAGCTAAGCTTATTCTAAGCTAATTACTCTTCCAGAAGCTTCCAAGCCGGTTAAACTCCTTATTATCAAACAAAATTACAGTGTAAATTCCACATTAAATCGCAAGGTCAATCGTAAACTTCAGGGCCAGATTATCGCCAAACGAATCAAATTGGTAAGCACCTAAGCGATAAAAAGCACCTCCTCCGAAGTTAAACAGCCCCAAGCGAATTAATTTAGACAGTAGCAGTCCGGCTTCGAAATACCCTTTACGGGGCGACAAAAAGCGCTCGTCAAAGCCAACTTGCCCATCGTATTCAGTAGATCCAATTCCAGCATTGAATGCCAAGGAAATATCCGGACGTAACTTTCGATATTTGAAAAGTAAAGAGCCAAAGTTGTGTCGCCAGAACAAAGCAATAAAACGATCGGCAACAAACTCATTGGCTTGCATGGTGGCAAAAGACTCGTCGTTGTAAAACGAAAGTAAGCGTGAACTTGAAGCTGGCGGACTAGCCAGCAAATTAGCAACACCTCCTGAATTTCGCAACGAAGCCAAGATAATCGCCTCAAACTCCCCCAGGTTTCTTAAGCGATACGAGTCGGATAACTTCATTTCCAGAATCCGCAACGGCCGATCAGACCATCTTTTTAACGAGCGCTCATAATGCAAGTTCAATACCGGATAGCGCCCACCCAACGAATAAATTTCGCCCCTTTTTCGGAACAGCCGCTCTTTGAAAGTCATCCGCAATTGCCCTCCAATTAGCATATAATCCTGAGGCTGTGGCAACAATGGCAAACGAACGAAAGTAGGATCCTTCAACCGATAATGCTTCAAGAAGCCCTGCATCAGCAAGGATGGGAAAAGCCTTCCCTCAACACCAAGCTGGTAGGTCTCGTGATAGGAGAAATGACGTCGAAACCAATCGTCCAGTTGCTGGGAAATAAACGGTTTGGGCTGCTCCAAGAAATCGAAAACCCCATCTTCCCGCACATCATTTTCATAAGTTGCAAACACATGGGTGTTACTCACGGAGTCAACCCGATAATGAACCGAGCCACCATATTTAGCTTGATCATCGCTAAAACCGTAGCGCCAATAACTTCCCAAACGAAGCGTTCGGCTCAAGCGAGGGTTGGTTTCCAGCGCCATCCCCAATTGCAGGCCTTCAAACTTATTCATACCTGCAAGCCGATCCATCAACACATCAACTTTACCAATCGGAAAGCGCCAGCTAGCCATTGATTCAACGGCTTTCATTTTCGCATCGAGGTTAATTCGTTGCCCCAAGCTATCTGTGAACCAATAAATGGAAGAGTCTTGTTGCGAAAGAGGTACCGAACGGTACTTGTTCCATTGATCATCCGGCTGACGCGTGGCTGAAGGATCAACACTCAGCGATGGCCCTTTCAACTGTTGATTGGCAATCGGGACATTCACCTCCCGATTCATCAAGTAACTTTTCCCCAAGGCTTTCATTTTCACAGCTTGCGCAGGCAGTCCGCTTCCCGGCAAGTTCACCCCTGAAAACAGGATTTCCGAATTCAAAGCTTTCGGGAACCACTCACCGGTGGGCAGCTGATCATACACCTGCTCGATGGACAAAGCCACATTCCTGCTGGTGTTTTCGGCAGCTTCGGCCCGAAGAGATTCAATGGCGTACCCGTCTGAACTGATCGTCAGCACCCCTTTGACTCCATCAAAGTTTCTATTTTTTCGAGGTTGAAAGCGAATGACAAACAAGCTATCGCCATCGGGAGTATTTAAAGTTTCTTCCAGTTGAAACAGGTATTTGTTCCACGAGTTTTGCGAGATAGGTGATAAAAACTCCTTTTCAAACAAGCGAATGTAGTCCTGGTAAAACGTAAACGATTGTAACTGGGTGGCCAACAAAAAGAATGATGGATCCTCCAAACCCGAAACCCGGCTGGCAATCACCACTTCCTTCTCTTTCTGAGGTTTTTGATACACCTTCCGGCTCACCGACTCCATTAAAAAAAGATACTGCTGATCAATTAATTCCCGAAGTCTTTGCTTGCTGGAATCGCTTGCTCCTCCTACAGTTTCAAAAAAACGTTCGCGCGTTTCATCCGACAGCATAAAGGTCAACTTATTGTAAGCCTGGTATTGGTAGGAGTCTAAATTTCGGGGTCGGTGGATCTCCCGGTTCTGAACCACCCGCTGCATGACCGCATCGGCCGGGTTATCGCCCGGAACCACCTGAATCTCATCCAGCCAATTGTTTTTTTGCTCCATACGAACTTGAGCTCCATCACTCAATTGACTTACAGCCAAGCGCATCGAATTATAACCAACATACGATAAGCCAATGCTGTCAACCTCAGCTGCATTAACCGTAAAATAACCATCAATATTGGTGGTGGTTCCTCGGTTTTGAAAATCAAAAAGAATATTGACAAAAGGTAACGGACGGGAAGAGTCAGCCTCAACAACACGAAGACTAAGGGTTTGAGCTGAAAGCTGAACAACAGCCAAGCTAAACCAAACCAACCATGCGATTTTTAGCCTGACCTTCTTATTCAATCTCATCCAGTTCTTTGCGTGTATCTTTTAACTTACTGATATAGTTGCCATAAAGCTTGCGGAATCCCCAACGAAAAGCCACGAAAAGCAAGCTGATAATCACCAACAACCCAGCTATCCCAATCAGGATGCTGCGAACCATTCGGGGTGAGCTTCCTACCTCTCCAACATCCGTTCCCAACTCAATGGCTTTTAGCTCAACGCCCATCACCATACCGGTTACAAAGCTGATACTAAGCACCAAGAGCAAAATCCCCAGAGCGAGGAAAAACAAACGTTGATAAGCATACAAAATACGGATCATGGAGTTTAGTACCCGCGATAAATCATTGCTTTGCGAGTAATCTTTTGTAGCCGAACGATAACTTATCCAGAAATAAATGAAAGAACCAACAATGAACAGGATGCCAGACCACTCCATCAACTGAATCCAAAGAGGCGTAGATTCATAATCGGAAGTAGCAAGGGGCGTAAACAGGTAATCGTCCAGCCCAAAGAACAAGGTCAGGAGCAACAAGACTCCAAAGCCAATTTTGATGTTGCGGTCGATCCGCTCCATCAAACTCTTTGTCCGTTTTCGCAGCAAGTCATAAATCGCCTCCTCTCCCAACTGATGCCGGTTGGCATCGCTGGATGAAAACTTGCTCCAAGCCGATTTTAAATCTTTCAGTTCCATTTCGCTGGATTTAACTGTCCATGTATTTTTTCAACTTCTTTTTAATCCGGTTCATCTTAACACGCACATAGTTCTGAGTGATTCCGGTTATTTCCGCAATTTCCTCGTATTTTTTGTTTTCGAGGTACAACAGCACAATGGATTTTTCAATCCCACTTAGGTTGGCAATCGCCTTGTAGAGTAGTTTAATCTGCTCTTCCGTTTCATGATCGTACTCTTCGACGGCCAACTGAAAGTTCTCGATCTCCAGATTGCTTTGATCCGGTTTTCGCTTATCTTTTTTAAAACTGGTTATAGCTGTATTCAGCGCAACACGATACATCCAGGTTGTAAATTTGGCTTCGTTCCGAAATGAAGGAAAAGATTTCCACAGCTGTGCCAGGATTTCCTGGAACAGATCGCGGCGATCCTCCTCCGAATCACAATAAATGGAGCATACCTTATGTATAATTCCCTGATTTTGTGATATGATCTGAACAAATTCCTTTTCCAAAGTAATGGTATTAGTCTGGACTTGTGCGAATAATTACATTAACTCATTTTTAAAAACCCAACTTCCTTATCGGTCAGGAAGCGCCACTTTCCACGAGGTACATTTTTCTTCGTCAAACCGGCAAACACCACGCGGTCCAAACGAATCACCCGGTAGCCCAAATGAGCAAAAATCCGTCGTACAATACGGTTCTTTCCTGAGTGAATTTCGATGCCTACCTGACGCTTATCATCTGCAATCACATAGCTGATCGCGTCGGCTGCAATAAATCCATCTTCAAGTTCAAGTCCTTGCTTTACCTGCTCCATATCTTCGCGGGTAAAATCTTTATCTAGAAAAACGTGGTAAATTTTCTTTTTCTCGTAACTGGGGTGTGTCAGCTTGGCCGCCAACTCGCCATCGTTGGTAAACAACAACAGTCCGGTGGTGTCCTTATCCAAGCGTCCAACCGGATAAATCCGTTCCTGGCAAGCGTGCTTCACCAACGAAATCACTTTTTTCTCCGCATGCGGATCATCCATAGTGGTTACAAAGCCTTTGGGTTTATTCAGCAAGACATATACTTTCCGCTCAGCGCTAATCACTTTCCCTTTGTAAGTAACCTCATCTTTGGTTGTCACTTTATGTCCCAGGCTGGTGACCACCTCGCCATTCACCTTAATGTCCCCTTTCTCAATCAACTGATCCGCATCACGACGGGAGCAAATACCGGCATTGGCTATAAATTTATTCAAACGAATCTCCCGATCCATTTTTTTTAGTACCTGTAGCTTTTTCCCTGATCCACTGTGGGATTCCTGATCCGTTTTCTTCTGATCTGAAAACTGGCGTCCTTCCGTAAAATTCTTTTTTGTCATAATTTGATTTCAATCGCTGCAAAGTTCGTAAAAAGAATTCAGATAGACATACTATTTGGAAAGTTAGAAGATTAGAAGATCGGAAGATTAGAATAGATATGCTTCCGAAACAAGAAAACCGGCTTAACAAAAACGAATTCACCGAACACTCACCAGCCATCGCTGGCCCTGGCCAAATTTTCCATTCTACGCGCTTTTTCAACTAACGGTAAAGTAGAGATGTCATATTCTAAGACTATTACACAAGTGAAACAATCTATCCATCCCGTTTCCCGTTTCCATTTTCCTTTTTTCCTCCCTGCTCTTCGCTCTTAGCTCTATGCCCTATGCTCTTAGTTTTCTGCTACTCGGCCAATTCTTTCTCCTTCGTGTACTCCTCAAACTGCTCCAGAATGGCTTCGCGAACTTCGTAATCATTATTCACCTGGTTCAGCATCCCTTTAGAGTTGAAGTAAATCATGAATGTATCAGCTTCGGCTTCCTCCAGGCCTGTTAGCTCCATCACCAGATCTTTGTTGTAGTACTGAGAAAGGTAAGCCCAACGCTTTTCGGAAATCATTGCTTTGCGCACTTCCCGCTTTTCCCGTTCGCGGCGACTGGTATGATACTGAATGAATGAGGCCGGGGCAAAAACAGCGGCATACCAAGGTGGTTTTGTATTGAATGCATCTCCCCGGAGTTCCGGATCAATATCCACTGGTTTTCCAGTTGAAATCCCTTCCATATCCATTGCATTGGACTTGCCTTTTACTTCAACTTCACCAATGGCAAAGCGCACCGGGCGCACCCAAATCGTCAATACACTGTCGGGATTATGCTTGGGAGGAACGTGAATATACTCTTTCATAAAGCCCATGGCTGAGATTGCCAGACTATCTACATTAAGCATTTCCATAGAAAATGTTCCCTGGTAGTTGGTTGTTGTTCCGCCGTGCGTACGCATGTTGACCACATGCACATAAGGAACCGGCAACCCATCTTCACGATTCAGGATTTGCCCTTTCAGGTGAATCAGGATCGGATCAATATCTGCCAAGTCCTGCCCCAACACCTTGGAAACCGGAAGCAATCCTATGCATACGATTAAAATAATCAGTCTCTTCATCTGCTTATTATTAGTTAGTCCTCGTCCGCCACCTGACTTATTCTCCCCCACACCCCTTTGACGTCTCCTTTGCATTTGCGCTACGTTTATCCACTATTCTTTATAGATCGCGAAAAGCCGCAAAAGGATGCGCCAAAAGTACTTTTTCTTACAACACCGTCCATCAATCTTCGCTGTCAAAGCCTTGGAGTTAACAAAAATAGCATTTATACGCTTTCTGGCCTTCGCTGTAAACAAAGCTTAAAAGCTTTTAACATTCTTTATCTCTTTTAGCAACAGCCAACACCCCACCTCTGTTTAAGCCAAGCTGCCATGACTCTTCGCCCCATGCTCTCTGCTCTCTGCCCTTTGCTCTCTCGGGAACAAAAAGCCCCGATAAGAAACTTACCGGGGCTTGCTGTTTTATTTTAAGTCAGCATCAAACAACTGCTGCTTAGCTCAAGTTTTTGATGCGCTCCATTGCTTCCAAGACATTGTCACGGCCTGCGAAAGCTGAAAAGCGGAAGTATCCTTCTCCCGCTGGTCCAAAGCCAGAACCAGGAGTACCCACTACGTTTGCTTCGTTCAACACTTTGTCGAAGAAATCCCAAGAGCTCATTCCGCCTTTGGTTTTCACCCATACGTAAGGAGCGTTTACACCGCCATACACCGTGTAACCAATTTCTTTCAATGCTTCGCGCATGATACGAGCGTTTTCCAAGTAGTAAGCAATCACTTCTTCTACTTCTTTCTTGCCTTCTGGCGTGTAAACCGCTGCTGCTGCTTTTTGCACTGGGTACGATACGCCATTGAACTTGGTTGAATGACGGCGTAACCACAATTTTTTCACTGAGTGAGCATTGCCTTCGCTGTCGTAAGCTTTCACTTCTTCAGGAATAACCGTAAATGCACAACGTGTTCCGGTAAATCCAGCTGTTTTTGAGAAACTGCGGAATTCGATGGCCACATCTTTCGCTCCTTCAATTTCGTAAATCGAACGAGGAATAGCCGGATCGGTAATAAATGCTTCGTAAGCCGCGTCGAACAAGATGATGCATTTGTTTTCGCGTGCATAGTTCACCCACTTGGTCAACTCTTCTTTGCTGGCCACGGTTCCCGTTGGGTTGTTCGGGTAGCAAAGGAAAATCAGGTCAGGACGCTCAGTAGGCAACTCAGGGGTAAAGCCATTCTCTTCGGTACAAGGCATGTAAATCACTCCTTCGTAGTAACCATTGGCCTGGCAAGTTCCTGTTTTTCCAGACATCACCGTAGTGTCGGCATATACTGGGTAAACCGGGTCGCAAATGGCAATTTTATTGTCGGCGCCAAAAATTTCCTGAATATTTCCGGTATCACATTTCGAGCCGTCTGACACGATAATATCATCAGCCGGAATATCGATGCCGTTGGCCTGATAAGCATTTTCGGCGATTGCCTTACGCAGGAATTCGTAACCTTGCTCTGGTCCATAGCCTTTAAATGTAGCAGCGGTACCTTGCTCATCAACGCCTTCATGAAATGCTTTTAGCACGGTAGGAACCAACGGTTGGGTCACATCGCCAATGCCCATGCGGATAATCTTCTTATCGGGGTTGGCTGCCGCAAATTCGCTCACGCGTCGTCCAATCTCGGGGAATAAGTATCCCGCTTGCAATTTCAGATAATGCTCATTAATCAATGCCATATCAATTCTTTAGTTTTTATAGTTATTTTCTTTAAAATTGTTCAAATTCAGGCGCACAAAGGTACAAAATTGACTGTTCATAGCCTAAATGCCTGTTCGGATTTTACGATTTGGTAATGCTCCCAACCGCCCAGCAACAAGTTTTGTTCACTGTCTACAAAAAGGTCTCCGGTTCTTTCCTGATAGCACTGAAATGATCGACCAGGTAGTGGGTGATTCCTACAATCCGCTCATGCTGAAACGACTTGGCATCAAGCGGGCAGCGTTTAACGCAGCTGCAGCAGCGAATACAGGACGAAGCATCCACCTGGCGGCAGTCGTTAAAGTCAATGGCTTCGGTAGGGCAATGCTCGGCACATAAGCCACAATTGGTGCACAATGCATTGGTTTCGGGAGCCATTGGCGGCATCGCGACCAATTCCTTGTAAGGGTAATTTCCCTTTACTTCGAGCAAATGCCCATGCTCATTAGCAGCCAACTTCTGCCTGATTTCTTCGCCAAAGGCCCGTGCCGTTTCCAGGTCATCTGCATCGGGGCGAGCGGTAGCCACCTTCGAAGAGTAGGAATGCTCTCCAACAAATGCTCCGGCAGCAATTCCCCGAAAGCCATTGGTTTCAAACAGGTCTTTCAGTTCCAGCAAGGCATCGTCGTAATCGCGGTTGCCATACACCACCACCAAAACCACCGGCGTATCCTGCCCCTGCAACTGCTGAAAGTAATTACTCAGCAACACCGGCACTCGCCCGGCATAAACCGGAACGCCAACGACCACCACATCCTGATCGGTAAACCGATGGGACTGCTGACGGTCTTTCAATAAGGTTAAGTCTAACTCGCGATCCACCTCACCCATGCCTGAAGCAATGGCCCGAACAATTTTCCGACTTGTTCCTGTCGCGCTAAAGTATAGTACATGTAATTTTGTTGTGCTCATCTGGTCCTCCTACAATCTTGCAAAACTAAGCGTTTTGGGGAAGAAATTAGACAGACCTGATAAATCATTAATTCCTACCCCTCCTAAGAAAACAACATATACTACTGAATAACCAAAACGTTTTTTTTTCGAAGGAATTCCTCCCAAATTGCTTGGTAACAACATCTACTCGCTCGGTAAGCTTGCCAACCTGATTGGTACGAGTGTCTACCTCCTTTTTGAGGGCATCGACCACTCTGGTAAACACATTTACTTCTCTGGTAAGCACATTTACCTCTCT
The DNA here is from genome assembly GCF_900113005.1 of Sunxiuqinia elliptica. Lineage (GTDB taxonomy): Bacteria > Bacteroidota > Bacteroidia > Bacteroidales > Prolixibacteraceae > Sunxiuqinia > Sunxiuqinia elliptica. The sequence continues at coordinate 441,054 of NZ_FONW01000002.1, read as the reverse complement.
GGTAGACTCATTTACCTGTCTGGTAAGGTCATTAACCTCTCTGGTAAGCACATTTACCAAATTATGTTGCCTGAAAGAGCTGAAAATGATTAAACCAAGTAAGTCAAGCTCTTTACCAACAAGGAATTTGAGGACATAAGAGGCTGATCTGGGCTGATAGTTTAGCCCTGTTGGGGCAATAATTGGGCTGCAGAGGGCTTAGAGCAGAGGGCTAAGAGCGAAGAGCAGAGAGGAAAAAAGGAAAACGGAGACTGGAAACGGGATGGGCAGATCGCTTCTCAAATAAAACCGGAGCAACTCACTGGCAGATCCTGAAACAAGTTCAGGAAGACGCTAAACTCAATGAAGACACGGATTCGAATTATCGATGAAAGGATTGACCTACGAGGGTTTTGATCCCGAAAACAAGGGAAGGAATTCGCGTAGGCAATCGCTAAGAAAAACCTGTTTGACGACCAGCGGGAGGAGTTGTTTTTCGGGGAGTGACTGATCCGTGGTTTTCATTCAAAAGCATCGTCAGTCTTGATCTTTTCGTTCTTTTGGATCAAGCCAAAAGGACAAGATTTTTTGCAGGAAAAGAACAAAGGGGAAACCGGAAAAAGGGGATCGGAAAACGGATCAGATCGTCAGATCGCGTTTCAAATAAAATTAGAGCAAAAGCTCTGACAGATCCTGAAACAAGTTCAGGAAGACGCTAAACTCAATGAAGACACGAATTCAAATTATCGATGAAAGGATTGACCTACGAGGGTTTTGATCCTGAAAACAAGAGAAGGAATTCGCGTAGGCACTCGCTAAGAAAAACCTGTTTGACGACCAACGGGAGGAGTTGGTTTTCGGGGAGTGACTGATCCGTGGTTTTCATTCAAAAGCATCGTCAGTCTTGATCTTTTCGTTCTTTTGGATCAAGCCAAAAGGACAAATTGGTTTAATGCGAGCGGAGATGTTAGGAAGGAATGGAACCTCACACTGATAAAGGAAAGCGAACCACCTCGACATCAGCAAGCTGATGCCACTCCTCCTTGCTAAAAAGGAGGAGAAAAGATAGTATTTGCAGGCTTTTTCGTAAGCTAACTGCTATGAGAAGAGAGCGAGGCAAAGCCTGCGAAGCGGGCTTGGGGAGAGTTGTCGACAATAACTCTGATTACAACTCTGCGCCAGCGAAAGAGGATAAAAAACACGATACCGCATTCGTCGCATGCTTGCCTTCTAACTTCTTTCAATTTGGTAGCTGCGCCGATCATCTATTACTGACCGAAACCCCAAGGCGTTGCCTTAGGCTGATGTTTAAGCCCCGTTGGGGCAGAGAGCAAAGAGAATAAAAGGGAAACGAAGACCAGAAACAGGATGGAGAGATCGCTTCTCGTTGCTCGCGATGACGATAAGCTCGGAACTGGCACTCCTTATTCCGCCATGGAAGAATATTTCATGAAAAGGCTGTTGTGAAAAATAAACAGATCAAAAAACAGTTCTTACTTTTGCTGAAACATTCAACTCACATACCATGAAAAACTTTTTTGTAAAGACACACGGGTTAGGAAACGACTATATCGTCATGAATAGCAAGGACATTAGCTTTGAAATGAATGAAAAAAACATTCAAACGGTTTGCGATGTCCACTATGGCATTGGTTCCGATGGCATTTTGCTGCTGGTTGACAGCGACAAAGCTGACTTTGGCCTGCGCATCCTCAATCCTGATGGCTCGGAAGCCGAAAAAAGTGGTAACGGACTACGGATTTTTGCTAAATATTTGTATGACTACGGATTCACCAAAAGCAAATCGTTCAGCATCGACACGCTGGGCGGGCTTGTTTATGCCGAAGTGATTGAAACGGAGAACGACAAAGCACGCCTAATTAAGGTCGATATGGGAAAAGCCATTTTTGAATCGGCCAAAGTTCCGGTTATCAGCGAACAGGTCGAGTGCCTCGATGAAGAGCTGCAACTGAAAGACCGCAGCTACCAAATTAACTGCGTATCGGTGGGCAATCCCCATTGCATTATTTTGAAAGACGAACTGGACGATGAGGAGATTCTGAAATATGGCTCAGAGATTGAAAATCATCCCAAATTTCCGAACCGCATTAACCTGCAGTTTGCCAAAGTGCTTTCGCGCAACGAAGTAGAGATCCGCATTTGGGAGCGTGGCGCCGGCTACACCCTGGCTTCCGGAAGCTCGTCGAGTGCCGTAGCCGCCGTGATGGTTAAAAAAGGGCTGACCGACCGTAAGCTAACTCTAAAAATGCCTGGCGGACAATTGAAGCTGGAAATTGCTGAAGACTGGGAAATTCAAATGACCGGCGAAGTTCGTGAAATTGCCTCAGGCTACCTCAGCCCCGAGTTATTGCAAGACTTAAGCTAAGCGCATACCAATAGGCATTCCACAAAAAAAATGAAAACGACCGAAGGATATTAACAAATTGTTGATAACTATCATTGCTGAGTTTTAGACTTCAAGTCATCAAGCTTATTTAAAGCACTTTCGTGCCTGTTTCTCGTTTCAAAATGATAAAGAACAAAAGACCATTGGCAACAATCCATCCCGGACTGTTCTCAATGGTTTTCTTTTGCTCAACAAATTCACAACCGAAAGCAAACAGGCTTCACAATTTTCAATTTCCAAGGATTATTTGGGATTTATCAGCAAAATTGACATCAACTGTTCGTTAATTGGAAGCTTACTAAGCAGATTTATTCTAAATAATTCTGGCAAAGTGCTATCTTTGTTTTTCCATAAAACAGAATAATCTATGCGGGAGAAAAAATTACCTTTTGACAAAGAAAAATTAGAACAGATTACTGAAAAACACCCTACGCCATTTCATATTTACGATGAAAAAGGGATGCTCGATTATGCCAAAAAGTTTACCGATGCTTTTTCGTGGAACGAAGGTTTTAAAGAGTACTATGCCATTAAGGCTGCTCCAAACCCCTTCCTCATGAAACTGCTTCGCAAACAAGGCTTCGGCATCGACTGTAGCTCAATGGCTGAGTTGTTGCTAGCTGAAAAGCTGGGCATGCGCGGGGAGGAAATCATGTTCACCTCAAACGATACTCCGGCTTACGAATTCCAAAAAGCAAAAGAGCTGGGAGCCATCATCAATCTGGATGACATCAAGCACATTGAATATCTTGAAAAACATGCCGGACTTCCTGAGCTTGTTAGCTTCCGTTACAACCCGGGAACCTTGAAAGGTGGAAACATCATCATTGGCAATCCCGAAGATTCAAAATACGGATTCACCCGGGAACAATTGTTTGAAGGCTATAAAATACTGAAAGAAAAAGGCGTTAAGCGCTTTGGAATCCATACCATGGTAGCCTCCAACGAACTGGACGCTGACTACTTTATTGAAACAGCTGAGATCATTTTTGATGTCATTGTTGATATTGCCAAAGAACTGGATATCCGCTTTGAATTTGCCAACCTAGGTGGTGGCATTGGCATCCCCTACAAAAGCGAGCACAAGCCAGTTGATCTGGATCGTGTTAGCGCAGGAATCAAAGCTTTATACGAAAAGCTAATCGTTGGCAACGGCCTTGATCCGCTAAAAATATTCTTTGAATCGGGACGCGCCATTACTGGCCCATTCGGTTTTCTGGTATCCAGAGTATTGCACATCAAAGAAACCTATAAGAAATATGCAGGGCTTGACTCATGCATGGCCAACCTGATGCGTCCGGCGTTGTACGGAGCTTATCATCATGTTACCGTGATGGGAAAAGAGGGCAATCCCCACAAGCATCTGTACGATGTAACCGGATCGCTTTGCGAAAACAACGATAAATTTGCCATCAACCGTTTGTTGCCGGAAATTGAACCTGAAGACTTGGTTGTCATTCACGACACCGGAGCACACGGTCATTCCATGGGCTTCAACTACAATGGTAAATTGCGTTCGGCCGAACTTTTACTTCGCGAGAATGGCGATGTTGTGGAAATCAGACGTGCTGAAACCATGGATGACTTGTTTGCAACACTCGACTTTGATGCAGCCAACCAATTTGAATAGACAAATCAATACACGATAATTATCAAGCCGAAAATGACTTCATTTTCGGCTTTTTATTAACAAAAGGTGTGCACTTGGTTAATTCTGATTTTGTAATTTTAGGGAATGAACAAACACTTAAAAATTGGTTTCGATGCCAAACGCGCTTTCCTGAATAAATCGGGGCTTGGCAATTACAGTCGAAATACGATTCAGTCGCTCTCCAGTTTTTATGCTGACAACCAATACTATTTATTTACACCAAAGCAAAATCCTGAGCGCTTTCAGTCACCACAAAACTCGGTTATTGTTATGCCCAACAACTTCTGGTGGCGTGCTTTAAAACCTTTTTGGCGCACTTATCGCATCTCGGATTTAGCGCAGCAAGCTCAGCTGGATTTGTACCATGGCTTAAGCCACGAGCTACCGATTGGCATTGAGAAATCGGGCATCAAAAGTATCGTCACCATACACGATCTCATTTTTATGCGTTTCCCCGAGCTTTATAAACCTGCTGACCGGAAGATCTACTTGCGGAAAGTACAGCATGCCTGTCACGCATCGGACAAGATCATTGCCATCAGCAAGCAAACCAAGCATGACTTGGTGGATTATTTTGACCTTCCTTCCAAAAAGATCAAAGTGATTTACCAAAGCATCAACCCCTTGTTTTTTCAGCAAGGGAGCGAGGAAGCCCGCCAGCAGGTTCGCGAAAAGTACCAGCTGCCCAGCAAGTTTTTGCTGACTGTTGGGACCATCGAAGCTCGAAAAAACCTCTTTTGTATTTTGAAGGCCATGGAGCAACTCCCCGGAGATACTCCCTTGGTCATCGTGGGGCAAAAAACAAGCTACCTCGACAGCCTTCAGCCCTTAGTTGAAAAGCTGAACAAGCGACTGATCTTCCTGCACCAAATCAATGATCAGGAGTTGAGCCTGCTGTACCAACTTGCCAGTGTGATGATCTACCCTTCGGTGTTTGAAGGTTTTGGCTTACCAGTGGCTGAGGCACAAGCCTCAGGATGCCCGGTAATTACCTCCAGTGTAAGCAGCCTACCCGAAGCAGGTGGCGAGGGAGCCCACTACATCAAGCCCCCCAACTACAACGAGCTAAGCGCTGGGATTAAGCAAATACTGAATGACGAAGATTACCGGAACCAACTTATTGAAAAGGGATTTCAAAATGCGCAACGCTTCACCCCCGAAGCCTACGCCACCCAACTCATGAAATTATATCAAAAAGTATATCATGCATAACGACATTAAAAAGGCACTTGAAGTGCTGCAACAAGGCGGAATCATTCTTTACCCGACTGATACCATTTGGGGAATTGGCTGCGATGCCACCAATGAAGAAGCTGTTCGCCGCATCTATCAGCTCAAAAAACGGGAAGACTCCAAAAGCATGCTCGTTCTCCTTGAAAACATCAATGCGCTGGAACGGTACGTGGAGGAAGTCCCCGAAATTGCTTACGATTTAATTGAAGTGACCGAAAAGCCAATGACCATTATCTACTCGGGTGCTAAAAATTTAGCCAAAAACCTGGTTGCAGAAGATGGAAGTATTGGAATTCGGTTGACCAGCGAGGCTTTTACTCAACAGCTGATTCAACGTTTCAAAAAGCCACTCGTGAGCACCTCTGCTAATATCAGCGGAGAGCCTTCCCCTGCCTTTTTCGATGAAATCAGTTCGGAAATTATCGATGCTGTTGACTATGTAGTTGAGTACCGGCAGGATGACCACAGCCCTAAAAGTCCATCAAGCATTATTAAATTAGGAACAGGTGGAGAAATTCAGGTATTAAGACAATAACTTAATTTTTAAGACCTTATCGAAATAAGTTACGATAGCCTCCTTCAATCGGAAAACGACTGAAGGATAAAAAACAAAAAAACCGTTCCGAAATTTCGGAACGGTTTTTTGATTTATCTCAACTCGTTACTGAAGTATCTATTCAGTAGGCATTTTATTACAAGTGGATTACCTCATCGTAAGCCGCAGCCGCTGCTTCCATGATTGCTTCGCTCATTGTTGGGTGAGGGTGAATGGTCTTAATCAGTTCGTGTCCTGTGATTTCCAATTTCTTGGCAACCACCATTTCTGCGATCATCTCAGTCACGTTACCACCAATCATGTGGGCACCCAATAACTCACCATATTTGGCATCAAAAATAAGTTTCACAAAACCTTCAGGCTGTCCGGCAGCTTTGGCTTTACCACTAGCTGTGTAAGGAAATTTACCAACCTTAATTTCATAACCAGCTTCTTTGGCTTTCTTCTCGGTCAGCCCCACTGATGAAACTTCCGGACTGGTATACGTACATCCCGGGATATTACCATAATCAACCGGATCAGGATTTTGTCCTGCAATTTTCTCAACGCAGGTAATTCCCTCAGCCGAAGCAACGTGTGCTAAAGCTGGTCCGTGAACAATATCGCCGATAGCATAAACGCCCTCAACATTGGTACGGTAAAAGTCATCGACTTTTACTTTGCCATTTTCCACCTCAACACCAAGCTCTTCAAGCCCGATATTTTCGATGTTTGGAGCAATACCAACAGCCGACAGCACCACTTCTGCTTCGATAGTCTCTTCACCTTTTTTGGTTTTCACCTGCACCTTGCAAGTTTTTCCTTTGGTATCCACCGACTCCACTGAAGCATTGGTCATCACCTTCATTTTCGCTTTCTTAAATGAACGCTCCAATGTTTTGGCTACTTCTTCATCCTCGTTTGGCACTACAGTTGGCATGTACTCCACCAAAGTTACTGCAGTTCCAATGTTGTGGTAAAAGTTGGCAAACTCGCTACCAATGGCACCAGAACCAACAACAACCATTGATTTAGGCTGCTTCGGTAAAGTCATCGCTTCGCGATAGCCAATAATTTTCTTTCCATCCTGTGGCAAGTTAGGCAACTGACGTGAACGTGCTCCTGTAGCCAAAATAATGTGTTTGGCCGAGTAGCTTTTTTTCTCGCCTTTGTCGTCTTCCACTTCAACTGTTCCTTTTGCTTTTAGGCGGCCGTAACCGTTGATTGCTTCAATTTTATTCTTTTTGAACAAGAACTGAATTCCCTGGCTCATTCCACCGGCAACATCGCGGCTTCGCTTAACCATGGCTTCAAAATCGGCTTTTACTTCTCCGGAAATACTCACACCATAATCAGCAGCATGCTTCGCATACTCAAGAGCCTGAGCACTTTTCAATAAGGATTTGGTTGGAATGCATCCCCAGTTCAGGCAGACTCCTCCAATATTTTCTTTTTCAACAACTCCAACTTTAAAACCCAATTGAGCAGCCCGAATAGCAGCTACATAGCCACCAGGACCACTACCTATTACTATTACATCGTAACTCATAATGATTGATTAACTGAATTTGATTTGTCGATTTTACAAACAGCTTAAAAGCTAAAAAGTTTTCAAAACAGTTTTCTCCTGCATGTCATTTCTGAACGGACACGACAGGCGATAAAAAAACCGGCTGCTTTGCCGGTTTTCATATGCGGTAATTAATTTAATAACTCTTCTAATTTCTTGTGCAGATCTTCGCCTCGAAGGTTCTTGGCAATGATTTTACCATCCTTATCTAACAATACCGAGTGAGGGATCGCGCTGACACCGTACAGCTGAGCCACTTCATTTTGCCAGTATTTCAGATCTGACACATGAGTCCAAGTCAACTGATCTTCCTCAATTCCTTTCAACCAGGCACTCTTGTCACGATCTAAAGAAACTCCCAAAATATCAAAGCCTTTGTCTTTGTACTTTTGGTATGCTTCAACCACATTCGGGTTTTCACGACGACATGGTCCACACCACGATGCCCAAAAGTCAATCAACAAATATTTTCCTTTAAAAGAAGAAAGACTGACTGGAGTACCATCAACATCATTCATGGTAAACTCTGGTGCCTGAACACCAACAGCCGTGCGCCCTTTCGTTTCAATAATTTTTGTTAATTCCTTCATATAAAGAGACTCTGACAATTCTGCCGGAAACAAGTCATACAATTCTTTTAGATCGACATATTGCAATTGTTGTGAAAGCTGAGTCAACAAAATAAAAGGAGCAACAACAGAGGTATTATTTTCTCGCACAAAATTCTTGGCAAATACAGCCATGTTATCATTGGTTGCTTTAGCGTCGAATTCGATACGCTTAACCTCATCTTCATTACCTGATGCCCGTGCTGCAGCATATTGTTGCTGATACTCCTGCATCTTTTCATTCATTACCTGCACTTCATCCAGGTATTTATTAAACACATCGTTTGAAGGAGAACCGGTAATTTCCGTATTTTGAAGGCTGTCAATATTTGCTGTTACCTCAATTTTATCATTTTCGAGGAAGAACCGACCGAAGTAATCCTGAGCATTCAATCTCAAATAATATAATTCTGGTACTGCAATACTGCCCTCGAAGCTAAATTCACCGTTGACCAAATCTGTTGTATCTGTTGTTACTGGTCGTCCGTTTTCGGTTTTCACCAAATAAACGATACCTGAATCCAGTCCGGCAACCGTTCCACTTACCTTGTACTGGGTTGAGTTACTCTGGCAGGCAGCAAAAAACAGCACGACAAGAGTTAACAAGCTTAAATTTCTCATTTGTTATTTTTTTGTGATTGATAATAAAAATCCAATAATTCGCGGGCAGCAACAAAAGAACTCATTTCTTCGCCCAACACCTTTTGCTCAAACCCTTTGGTCATCGTTTTAAGCGCATCGTTCTGATAAAAATCTGACTTCAAACGATCGTTAATGGTCTCATACATCCAGAACTTAGACTGCTCGTTTCGCTTGTGCTGAAAATAACCATTTTTTTTCACTAAGTCGACATAGCCTTGAATGGTGTCCCAAATTTTATCGATGCCAATATGATGGAATGCAGAACAAGTCAAAACCTTTGGATTCCAGCCAGAGTCGGTTGGCGGAAACAGGTGTAAGGCATTTTTATATTGAACGCGTGCCATCTCGGCCTTCTCAATATTATTGCCATCTGCCTTATTGATGGTGATGGCATCAGCCATTTCCATAATTCCCCGCTTAATTCCCTGCAGCTCGTCACCAGCACCGGCCAACATCAAAAGTAAGAAAAAGTCAACCATGGAATGCACCATTGTTTCACTTTGCCCAACTCCCACCGTTTCAATAAAAATGGTATCAAAACCGGCTGCTTCACACAACACAATGGTTTCGCGGGTTTTCCGGGCTACGCCTCCCAAAGAACCAGCTGATGGCGAAGGCCGAATGTAAGCATTCGGATCAGACGACAACTCTTCCATCCGGGTTTTATCTCCCAAAATACTTCCTTTGGACCGTTCACTACTGGGGTCAATCGCCAAGACAGCTAACTTGCCTCCGCGCTTGGTGATGTATTTTCCCATCGACTCGATGAAGGTACTTTTTCCAACTCCCGGCACTCCAGTAATCCCGATCCGTAGCGACTTGCCACTATACGGCAAACATTTGGTGATAATTTCCTGCGCTATTTCCTGGTGCTCTTTTTTGGCACTTTCGACTAAAGTTACCGCTTGGCTCAGGGTGGTAATGTTTCCGTTTAGAATTCCCTCAACATAAGCATCGGGAGTCAGCAACTTTTTTCGCTTGTTTTTTAAAAAACGCTTGATTGAATCTTCATTAAATGTATTGGGTTGCGCTACCCCTTCATTTACATTCAATCCTTTATATTGATCGTCGTTCTCAACGTGTTTATGACTCTTATCTCCTATCATTTCGAAAAATTTTGTACGAAGTTAAAGTTTCGTTGAATAACTAAAAAATAAGCCGCTCCAAAAAACATGAAGCGGCTTCAAATTCATTTGAATATTTGTTGTTATCCGGCGCTTTTAATATTAGTTGAAACCCGCAAAATTGTTGTTGGATTTTTCGGGTCATTCGTAATCACTGTTATCGATTTGTTCTGCCGCCCGCGTTTTCCACGCGAGTTAAACTTCACTTTCAACGGCACACTTTCATTAGCTGAAATAATTTTTTTCTCAGGCGTAACCGCTGTACATCCACAAGATGTTTTTACCCGACGAATAATCAAATCGCGTTTCCCGCTATTTTTGATGGTAAATGTATGCTCCACTTCGTCTCCTTGGTTGATATCGCCAAAGTCGTAGGCCTTCTCGTCAAACGAAACAACCGGAGCACTAGCCAACTCCTCGGGAGTCAATGCTGAAAAATCCTCTTCAATGGTCGCCGAAATTCCAATTGAATTACGGTAGTTCGACTCTCCGTTCAGCGTTAGGTAGATTCGATGCATCATAAATCCATAAGAATTTATTTTTCCGGCATCGTAGGTTACAATAATCTTTCCTTTTCCTTTCGCAGGAATTGTTGCGGGTTCTGCTTTCACGGTCAAATGTCCCGGAGGTGTTTTAAAATCAACCTTAACCGACTCGCCTGAATCATTAATCACTTCCAGCTCTTCAGTTTTAACATCATTTTCAGCGATCTTAACAAATGAAAGATGGTTCGTTTTTGCACGCAACGGTCCAATTTCACGAGGGTATTTCTCAGCCAAAGTCTTTTCGCGTTGCTCTACAACTCCTTTAATACGTAAAACAACGGTTGTATTTTCAGCATTAGATGTTACTGTTACTGTTTTATTGAATGGTCCTGGCCGGTTACGAGGGTTGTAACTTACTTTAATAAATCCACTTTGTCCCGGTGCGACAGGCTCTTTCGTCCATTGTGGTGTAGTACAGCCACAAGCAGCGCGCACGTTATTTAAAATTAATGGCGAAGCGCCATTGTTTGTAAATTTAAAGCTGTAAGACTGAGAGCCTTGCTCTTCCTTGAAAGTCCCAAAATCATGCTCAAGGCTTTCAAAATCAATTTTTGCTTTTACTGTTTGTCCGATGCTATAGTTAAAGGCAACAGCCACTAAAATCAGTAAAACATAGAATTTTCTCATGACAAGATGAAGTTTATAAAAATTTGATTTGTTTAATCAAAGATAAGATTTCAATAATGAAATCACTAAGTAAAAACAAAACTATAAAAGCTTGATTTCCGTTGATGTTAATGCATCACTAACTTTTGTTAATGAGTTGTTAACAAAACGCAGCATTCCAAAAGAATCAGTAGTTTCGTGGTTGCCAAGCACGTAAGGATTTTAAACATGGGACGGAACACAATAAGATACGTGATCATTCTAGCGACCTTCTCGGTCTTAGGAATCATTTTAATTCAATTTTTCTTTCTTAAAAATACGGTTGATCTCAATGAAAAAAAGTTTCATGAATCAACCACGCAAGCACTAAATGCGGTTGCTTACCGGCTTGCTTTGTACAACCAGAACCTTCCTGGTAAAAATTCAAAAAGCGATCTCCCCAATGCGGTTGATCAAATTTCGAATAACTATTATGTGGTCAATGTAAACGAAGACATTCACCCGGATTTACTCGAACATTTTTTAATTAAAGAGTTCAAAAATCACAACCTGAAAATTGACTTCGAATTTGCAATTTACGATTGTGAAAGTGATGGCATGATGCACGGGAAGTATGTCACTGAAATAAATGACACCATAAGAAGTACTTCCCTGGTTAGCAAGCAATCTGACGAGTGCACAACAGAAGAGGCACTTTTTGAAAAACACTACAAAACATCAACCAAAGCCAAACACTGTGGTTTACCAGTGTGCGAAAAGTATACTTACTATTTCGGGGTTTCCTTTCCCAACCGTTCCAAATATTACAGCAGCCAAGTACACGCCTGGTATGTGGTCAATGGATTTTTGTTGATTGTCATTTTATTTTTTGGCTACACTTTGTACGTTATTTTTAAGCAACGACGGTTGAGTGAAATTCAAAAGAACTTTATCAACAACCTGACCCACGAATTCAAAACCCCCATCGCTTCCATTGACTTATCGTCCAAAGTCATTCAGGATCCAGCCATTATTAAACACCCAAAACGCTTGCAAAAGTATGTCACCATCATTGGAGAGCAAACCCAAAGGCTGTCCCTTCAAGTTGATAAAGTGCTGCAAATGGCCAGTATCGAAAAACAACAATTGCAGCTCGATTACCAGGATATTGAACTCAATCATTTCATCCAGAAAAGCATTGAAGATTTCAAGACCAGTCAAAACGGGCATGCCTACGACATTGATTTTGAAAGCACGGTAAAAGCTTGGAATTTAAAGGCGGACACCCTGCATTTCTCAAATGTTATTTTTAACATTCTGGACAATGCCTTTAAATATTGTGATGAAAATCCACACGTTCAGATCAAGCTATCTGAAACAAAAAAAGAGCTTCAAATTAGTTTTGCAGACAATGGCATTGGAATCCCGAAGGAGTTTCACAAAAAAGTGTTTAGCCGCTTTTTCCGGGTTCCTACCGGCGATATCCACAATGTCAAAGGTTTTGGACTGGGGCTCGATTACGTTCGTAAGATTATTGAGCGCCACCACTGGAAAATTGAAGTTGCTGATAATTCCCCAAAAGGAAGTATATTTACGATAACAATTCCCAAATAACTATGGAACTTACCGGAAAAAAAATTCTTTTGGTTGAAGACGATAAAACTTTGAATTTCATCATTCGAGACAATCTTGAAGAAGCAGGATACGAAGTTCAGGCCGCAGAAGATGGCGTACAAGCGTTTGACACGTTTTCCAAGCATGCTTTTGACTTGTGCTTATTGGATGTGATGCTTCCCAAGCTCGATGGTTTTTCGCTAGCCAAAAAGATCCGTGAAAAAAATCAGTCAATCCCGATTCTTTTTCTAACCGCTAAAGCGATGACCGAAGATAAAATCAATGGTTTTACAATTGGCGGAGACGATTATATTACCAAGCCATTCAGCATGGAAGAATTGTTGCTTCGAATCAAAGTTTTCCTGAAACGCAGCCACACCGACGCCATTGAGTCCGAAGAATTAAACCGATGCAAAATTGGTCAGTTCGATTTTCTATTTGACAATCTCACCCTTCAAAATGGTGACGAAAAACGTACTCTAACATACAAAGAAGCTGAACTACTTAAATACTTTTGTGAAAATTCGAATTCGGTACTTAGCCGATCCGATATTCTGAAAAATGTCTGGGGATCGGACGATTATTACTTAGGTCGCAGTTTAGATGTATTTATTTCTCGATTAAGGAAATACCTCAAAAGTGATCCAAGTATCAAAATTATCAACCTGCATGGTATCGGCTTTCGATTTAATGCTTCGGTAGAAAAAGTTTAAAACGACAAAAAAACACTATAAAAAAATCCCTGTTGAAACAGGGATTTTTTGTATATCTAATGTTCTCGTTTTCACATTAAGTCGTACTCGTCGCCAAATGCCATGCCCATTTTTCGAGCTTTTTGAATTAGTGGATTCTCCGGCTCAACTAAGCTAAGCTTACCGCCCACTTCCTCTAATGGAACAGTTGTCAAAAAGTTATTCCGAATCGCCACCATGGTTCCATAATTCTCTTCAGCAATGCACTGAGCAGCATACGCGCCATAGCGAGTTGCCAAAATCCGGTCCATTGGAGTTGGGCTTCCTCCCCGTTGGACATAACCCAACACGGTCTCACGGGTTTCAATACCAGTATAGGTTTGAATGGCTTCTCCAATATGCGCAGCGGCTGAAACTTTCTTAGGGTGATTGATTCCCTCAGCCACCACAACGATGGAATAAGGCTTTTTGCTTTCGTAACGCTCTTCAATCTTCTTACAAATTGAACGGATATTGTATTCGACTTCCGGAATCAGAACAATATCACCTCCACCGGCCATTCCAGCATACAGAGCAATCCACCCGGCATGATGCCCCATCACCTCAATAATCATCACCCGTTGGTGCGAGTTTGCTGTTGTATGAAGCCGGTCAATCGCTTCAGTTGCAATATGAACTGCGGAGTCAAAACCAAACGTTACGTCAGTTCCCCACACATCATTATCAATCGTTTTGGGAATACCAACGACATTCAATCCTTCCTGCTGCAAGCGATGGGCTGTTTTCATGGTTCCATTTCCTCCAATACACACAACGGCATCCAGCCCCAAATCCTGATAATTCTTCTTAATCAAAGCAGGTTTGTCGCTGTCACCTTCTTTCACAAACTTATAGGGCTTTTCCCTTGACGTTCCGAGTATAGTCCCTCCTAAAGTCAGAATTCCCGATAAATGGGACTCCTTCAGCTCAACAAAATCCTTCTCTATCAGACCCGTGTAACCAGCAGTAAATCCAATCACATCCATTCCGTAATCAACTATTGCTGTTTTACCAACCCCTCTGATGGCGGCATTCAAGCCAGGACAATCGCCTCCGGCTGTCAAAATTCCAATTCGCTTTGGTTTTGGATTACTCATATAAAATATTTTTTTGAAAGTGCCACTCGCACGTGACCAGTTTAATTAATATCTATCCGAAATTACTAAAAGATATTCTTTTTTGTATAAAATAAATCAATAAGATCTTCATCTAAATTGTCAAAAAAATGAAAAACAGGACGTTGACTACAACGACTATCCTTCAATCAGTTCCCCGAGAACGATCATTAAAATGAACAAAAGAAATACATGGTTTCATTAAAGCCTTTTCTTCCCCTTTCATCACTCCTTTTACAAAATACCTAAAAGCATTTTCTTTTTGTTTAACCCCCTGTGGTTATACGCCTTCAATACTGGAAATACCCAAGTTTTTTTATTAAATTCGTACCGACTAATTGTAAAACAATTACATTTAAATCCGTAACCTAAAATTTAATTACCAATGAGAAGAGTTTATTTGCTACTATTTGCCGCTGTATTATCATTTGCGACTGCATGTAATTCCGGCACCAAAAAAACCGATGAAACCAAAGAAGAAAAAACAGCAAAAGTTGAAGAAGTAGTCCCTGACAATGCGTTGAGTGCTGCCGAAAAAGGAGCGGGATGGATTCTTTTGTTTGACGGAAAAACCAGCGAAGGTTGGCGTGGTGTAAACAAAGATCATTTCCCCGCCGGTTGGCAAATTGTTGATGGCACATTAATGTGTAAAGGTTCAGGAGAAGGAGAAGCCGGAGCTGAAGATGGTGGAGACATCATTTATGACAAAAAATTCTCTAACTTCCATTTAAAATTGGATTGGAAAATTTCAGAAGGTGGTAACTCTGGTATTTTCTACCTGGGACAAGAAAAAGAAGATTGGCCTATCTGGAAAACAGCACCTGAAATGCAAGTACTGGATAACGAACGTCACCCTGATGCAATGCTTGGAAAAGATGGCAACCGCATGGCCGGTTCGTTGTACGACTTAATTCCTGCCAAACCACAAAATACAAAACCTGCAGGACAGTGGAACAGCATTGAAATTATCAGCTACAAAGGCACTGTTGTTCACAAGCAAAACGGTGAAGTGGTTGTAGAATATCACTTGTGGACTGATGATTGGAACAACTTGGTTGCCGATAGTAAATTCCCTGGATTGAACGAAAACTGGGCTGATGTTGCTAAAGAAGGTTACTTTGGATTGCAAGATCACGGTGACGATGTTTGGTTCAAAAACATCAAAATCAAAGAGATGTAAAAAAGCATGCTTACTGCATAAATGAAAGGGTTGCCACGGCAGCCCTTTTTTTATGTCTTAACAGATCAAATATTCTTTTGACAAGGAGCAAGGCAATTGTATTTCTCCTAGCTATTTCATACTTTCATATCCGCTAATGCCCGCGAAAATTCACGAGCGATTAACAGGCAAGGCATTCAACTTTCAAACATTAAGAATATAATTCAATTCTCATTCGCTTGTATAATTACACTTGTATGTTTTTCAATCAGCTTACAAGTGCAGAACCAACAAGCACTGAAAAATAAAACGAATGAAGACAATAGGACTTGTAGGTGGAACCGGCTGGGTTTCAACAATGGAATATTACCGGCTAATCAATCAATTGATGAACCAAAAAAAAGGAGGCCTGCAGGCAGCCCGCATTCTGATTTACTCGTTGAATTACGGCGAAATTGATGCTCTTAATCAAAAAGGAGACAAGCTCTCGGTTATGCTCACCATGAAGCATGCCGCCTTGAAACTGGAAGGTGCTGGTGCCGACTGCTTGCTTCTTGGAGCAAACACCGCCCACCAATATGCCGAAGATATTCAACAGGCTTTACGTGTTCCGCTGATCCACATCGGCGAAGAAACGGCCAATTCAATTGTCAGCTCAGGACTGAAAAAAGTTGGATTGCTAGGCACAAGCTATACCATGGAAATGGATTTCTATAAAGAAAAGCTGGCCGAACAAGGCATTGAAACACTCATTCCAGGAGAAGAAGACCGAAACTTCATTCACCAACGTATTTCTGAAGAGTTGTTACAGAATCAATTTCTTCCAGAAACGAAAAGCCGTTTTCTGCAAATTATTCAACAACTACAAGCCGAGGGCGCCGAAGGAATTGTATTGGGTTGTACTGAGATCCCACTGCTTATAACCCCCGAAGACTGTGAGCTTCCGTTGTTTAACACGACGCAAATTCATGCGCAAGCTGCTGTCGACTTTGCACAATAAAACAGTTAAAGATGCCAGCAAATTCACCCATTCGGATCTCCTTTGACGAAATGTATTCTCAATTTCTTCGGATTTTGCGGCAACACCATTTCCCTGAAGAAAAGGCAAAGGCATGCGCATCCATTTTTACAAACAATAGTCTGGATGGCGTTTATTCACACGGCATCAATCGCTTTCCCCGTTTTATTGAGTACACCCAAAAAGCCTACATCAATCCCAAGGCCGAAGCACAAAACATTTCCAGCTCGGGCTGCCTTGAACAATGGGATGGACAATTGGGCCCCGGGCCAACCAATGCACTTATTGCAGCCGACCGAGCCATGGAATTAGCCAACAAGCATGGTTTGGGCTTAGTTGCCCTTGCCAACACGAACCACTGGATGCGGGGAGGAACTTACGGCTGGCACTGTGCCTCAAAAGGCTATGCATTTATTGGTTGGACCAACACAATTGCCAACCTGCCAGCGTGGGGAGCTACCCAGTGCAAGCTGGGCAATAATCCGTTGGTTATTGCCATTCCCCATCAAAACGAAGCGATTGTACTTGATATGGCTTTATCGCAATACTCTTACGGCAAGCTGGAGGCGACTCATCAGGCTGGAGAACAACTCCCCTTACCAGGAGGATTTAACGAGCTAGGAGAGCTGAGCTCCAATCCAGGAGACATTATAAAATCGGGGCGACCACTTCCTATTGGCTATTGGAAAGGTGCCGGACTTTCACTTATGCTCGACCTGCTTGCCACCATTCTTTCCGCCGGGCTATCAACAGCTCAAATAACGAATCAAAAGCACGATGAATATTCTGTCTCGCAGGTATTTATTGCCATCCGTCTATCACAACTTCAAAATTTTCCAACATTAGAGCAAAGCATTCAGCACATTTTAAACGATTTTTTAGCAGCAGACAAGATATCTCCTGAGACCACGCTTCGCTATCCAGGACAGCACGTACTTAAAACCCGATCCGAAAATCAACAGAAAGGAATACCGGTTCATCCAGACGTTTGGAATACCATTCTATCTTTATAACTTCTAAAAATCAATCAGAAAAGACAATACGATTCTGCAAAGACACGTTTTACAAATAAGCTAAAACTTTATTTATGAAAACAGCAATTGTAAAATACGTTCATCCCGAACGTATCTTTTAGTCACATTTTCTGCTTCATCGCAAGTTTTGCCCTAATTCTGAACATCACACTAACTCAGGAACCATTAACATTTGAAGTTCTTTTCACCAGCCTTCTAGTTCCGATTTTACTTGTTCAGCTACTGTTTCAGCTTCCTGTTTTAAATTGGCTATTGGGCATTTCACTTATGCTCATTAGCTGCTATATGACTTTGGCTGTCTGGTCTGAGTTCTCCGAATTTCAAACCAAGACCTCTACTGCATGGCAACTAATCAGCTTCGGCTGGGGACTTACATTTACTGGCCTTGCAGTGGCACTGGGCATACTGATTCAAGAGGGCAAAGAAAATCAAACACAACAAGCTCTTTAACAACCACTAAGCACTTCTGCACAAAACAATAAGAACTAAGGCCCGGCAAAAAAGCCAGGCCTTAGTTCTTTCCATCCTCGAAATCACTTATTCATATTGCTGAATGATGGTTCCTGCCATCCGCAACAATGCCGTATGTGTATCGATAAAATTGTAAACGGCCTGTAACTTTTGTAAAGATGCATTCAGGTAAATCAACTGTACATCCCGAAAATTGAAGGAGTTGATTGCCCCATTTTCAAACTTTTCTTGAGCTATTTGATAGTTAAGACGAGCCGTTTCCATATTCTCATTGGCAATACCAAGCAACTCCTTGCGAACCAGGTAAAGCTCATACAGGTTGTCCATTTTGTTTGAAAGCTCATGCTTCATCTGGGTCAGTTCCACCTCTCCATTGCTTTCTTCAATTTTGGCAATTTGTACAGCGCGCTTCCGATTCCCTCCACTAAACAGGTTATAACTTAGGGTGAAGTTTCCATACATGTTATTCACATTAGCCCAAGATATTCCACTACTTTCATAATCATTCCCGGTTCGGGTATGCGTTGCTCCTCCAGCAAAGCTCAAGCTAGGATAGTAAGCGCTCTTTGCCTCCAGAACTGCATTCTCCAACAAGTTCTGATTAATATACTGATTCTTCAAACTCTTGTTGTTAGCTGCCATTTGCCCATGCAAATCACTTAGCTTATACTCAACCGGAATCGCTTCAAAAGTTCCATTCAATTCATAACTCACTGAGCCATTATCCGCCATCAAAAACTTCAGATCTCGTAAAGCATTTTTATAAGCTACTTCTTGATTTAAAAAGCTGGTCTTATCAGACAGGAAGGCATTCTGGGCCTGCAACACATCGAATGTAACCGCCGAGCCAAATTCCCGGCGCTGATCAACCCGATCAAAACGATCTTCGGACAGCAACATCACCTCCTTCAAAACATCCAAACGCTCCTTTTCCAACAAAACAGCATAGTAGGCTAAGACAACAGCTTGGATCGTTCCTTCAACCACAATAGCCGTATTTTGTTGGGATAAGTCCTCCAATTCAACCAAGCGTTGTTTACTGATATTCACGGCAAAACCGTCAAACAGAGTCCAGTTAACAGTAACGCCCCCAGAGTACCGATTCTGAATGAAGTCGTCATTGGAGTTATCGTTAAGGGAATAGTCAGCTCCCAAAGAAGCCGAGATATAAGGATAGCGTCCCGCAGTCCCCCAATTGTTACGTATTTCAGCAATTTGCTGATTCCGACGAATTAAAGTGATATCGTAATTGTTCTCCAACGACTTAGCAATTGCCTCTTCCAAGCTAAGCAAATTTTGTCCTTGCACACTGAATCCGACCAACAAGAACAATAAAAGCAACTTACT
This sequence comes from Sunxiuqinia elliptica, assembly GCF_900113005.1. Taxonomy (GTDB): domain Bacteria; phylum Bacteroidota; class Bacteroidia; order Bacteroidales; family Prolixibacteraceae; genus Sunxiuqinia; species Sunxiuqinia elliptica. Next base: position 421,686 of record NZ_FONW01000002.1, on the reverse strand, counting down.
CATTCGGCCTAACATGACTATTTTATCTTGATTAAAATACATCTTTCTTCTATTTTGAATGTCCCTCATGATGATCTTCCTTTTTGTCTCCATTGTCGAGTTTCCGTAAACTATGCAAATACGCGATTTCAACCTCTTCGGGCTCAAACTTACGTCCAGTCCACAACTGACGGACTACGCGTCGAACATCATTTAGCACCATAATTAATGCGGGGAAGAAAAGCAAGATAAACAAAGTTCCAAATGCGACACCGTAAACCAATGATATGGCCATCGGAATGAGGAACTGCGCCTGAAAGCTCTTTTCCAGAATTAGAGGAAACAGCCCAAAAGAGGTTGTCAATGTTGTCAAAATAATCGGACGCAAACGATTCTTTCCTGCTTCAATGATGGCTTCGCGCACTTTTCGGCCTTCTGCAATCAACAAATTATACTTGGCTAAAAAGACCACCGCATCATTCACAATCACCCCAGTTAGGGCTACAATTCCCCACAAACTCAAAATAGAAACCGGCTTGCCATGAATCCCATGCCCCCAAATAGAACCCAAAACTGCCAACGGAATCATAATCAGAATTAGCAAGGGCTGTTCAAAGGACTTAAAGTTAATCATCAGGATAAAAACAATAACCATGAATGCCAACGGGAAGTAGATAATCATATCACTCATATTTCGTTGGCTTTCTTTTTGCTGCCCCTGATATTCAATATCAATGCCGGGCAATAAAGCTTCCAGTTCTGGAATTACATTGGCTCCTATCAACTCCAACACTTCGGTTACAGAAGCATCCGGATCAACCATTTCAGCGCTTACCCGAATTTCTCGTTTTCCATTGAAACGCTGAATATTCACAGGGCCACGTTCCAAGTGATAATCCACCAGCTCGGCCAGCGGATATTCTCCGGCAACTGTTTTAATTTTCATGCGTTCCATTTGCCCAATAGTTTCCCGATCCTCGCGCGGATAACGCACCCAGATCCGTAGTTCATCACGCCCTTCCTGAATCCGCTGTGCCTGCCCACCGTAAAATCCTTGTCGAACCTGGTTGGCAATTGAAGATTCAGTAAGTCCTAACATATAAGCGATGGGCTTCAACTTCAGACGCACTTCTTGTTTTCCCAAGGCATTGTTATCAACCACATCCTTTAATTGAGGCATTTCCTCCAACTTCGCCATTAGAAAATCCCGGCCCGCTTCCAATTCTTTTATATTTCTTGAAAGCAAGCTAATGGATACCGGATCGCCAAAACGTCCCCGAGCCCCAATGGTAAATTTCTCAGCCTCCAGCACTGGACCTACCTTTTTGGTTACCCGATTGATAATCTCATAAGTACTTATGCCCGTTTCTTCTGAGTTACGAGGAAATACATTGATGTTCCCTGCATGGGCACCTGTTTCCTGCCCATCAAAAGCAGTTCCCAGATTTAGAAAAGCGTTTTCGATGATATCTACGGAATCTTGATACTCTTCTTTCAGCTCATCATTTACTTCCCAAACAGCATCCTCAAAACGAGTAAGGAAAGCCATGGTTTGCCGCTCGCCCTGACCGGGGGTAAAAGCAAGATTAATATTGAATGAGTCAAACTCCATCCGCGGGAAAAAGGTGGTTTTAATAATCTGTCCTCCCAGTAAGCCAATTGTTATTAAAATCATCCCCAAAGGAACTCCCAGCACAAGATATCGCCACTGAACAATGAGTTTCAAAACCCGGTCGTAAGCATAATTTCGCAGCCAATCGAAGACTTTTTCTACATATTTTCGGAATCCTTTTGCCTTTGCATTGATCGTCCGCTCGCTTAACACGCCATGATTACCGATGTGAGCCGGTAAAACGAGGAAGGCCTCGAATAACGAAAAGAATAAGCTGGCACAAACAATAAAGGCCATCTCATACATCATTTCCATTCGACCCGTAATGAAAAACAGCGGAGAAAAAGCAACCATAGTTGTCGTTACCGAAGTTATGACTGCAGGAATCACCTCAACGGTACCGTCAATTGCTGCGCGCATCGGGCTTTTTCCCATCTCGAAATGTTGAAAAATATTTTCACCGATCACAATGCCATCATCCACCAAAATACCAATCACCAGAATCATTCCGAAAAGCGAAATCATATTGATTGTAACCCCCATCAGGTTAGCCACAATAAACATGGCCAAAAAAGAAGATGGAATCCCCCAGGCTACCCACAAGGACAACCGAGTGCTTAACATCAGGGCAAGAGCAATTACCACCAAAATTAACCCTTGCAGCCCATTGGTGTAAAGTAATTTCAATCGACTCTGAAGTAGTTCTAAAAAGGAGAAGGTAATCCCAACTTCAACGCCAGGATGTTCGGCGTTAAATTGATCAACATACTCACGAACGTAATTGTCAATATCTTCCAGGTCTTCAACAATCAATTTCGAAATGCTAATGGTAATCACCGGCTTCCCTTTCAACAAACTCTTCACCGGCGTATCAGCAAACTTCTTTTTTACCTCGGCTACATCACGAATCCGAATCAAACTACCATCGGTATTGGCGCGCAAAACAATATCTCCAATCTTATTAGGATCGGCACTTCGCGAGCGCATACGAATAATCAACTCCTCCTCCATCGAACGAATTTCGCCTCCCGAGATATCTCGGTTATTCGCTGAAATCGCATTTTGCAAATCGGTAAACGTCAGCCCATAGCGCAATAAATTTTGCTCCGTTGACTCTACCGATATCTCCAACTGAGGAAAACCATAAATCCCCACTTGGCTTACTCTTCCAGAAGCTAACAACTCCTCTTCTACTTGCTGGGCATACTCTTTCAGGGTCATTAGATCGACATCTCCCGACATACGCAAAAACATAGCTCTTGAGGTCGTCCGTTGCTTATAAACGATTGGCCGCTCGGCTGCTGTTGGAAATGACGAAATCCCATCAACAGCATTCTTCACCTCAATCAGGGTCTCATCAATATCAATATCACCAGTAATCTCAATTTGAACTCGCGTTGAATTTTCCGATGAAGTCGATGTGATCTCATAAATTCCGGGAATTCCTCTTACTGCTTCTTCAATACGAGAAGTCACCCCTTCTTCCATTTCAACCGGCGAAGCTCCGGGATAAAACACCGAAACATAAATGTTCCTCGAAGGCCTTTCGGGAAAGAAAGACTTCTTCATAGTAACCATACTTAAGCCACCGACAACGACAAGAAAGACAATGATCAGATTAGCATAAAAGGGAAAGCGTACAAAAATCTCAACTATTTTTTTCATCTTCCTCTTTTTCTGAGTTCACATTCGATTGATTTTCCAGAATTTCTACTGGCGTACGTTCTTTCACGTTGATTAGCGCCTCAGTAACCACATAGGTACCTTCTTCCAATCCCTCAAAAATTAAGGTTGATGGGTTAACTTTAATCACCTCAATCAAACGCTTTTTCAGGAACCCATTTTCTACTGTAAAAACGGTATTCGAATTAAAGACCGCACTTCGAGGTATCTCCATCGCATCCTCGATTGGAAAACCTGGAAAAACCACCGGCCAGTATTCTCCGGGAAGCATTTCCGATCCTGAATTCGAATCAATTTTCACAAAAATGCTTCGCGATTGGGTATCTTCATCAACAAAAGCTGCCTTTCGAACAACAATTCCCTGAGCACTGCGAGTTCCTTTTTGAGCGGTAACCCGATCTCCTATTTTAATCCATCTGGAAAAGCTATTTTCCACCGGAACTTCCAACTCCAATAAGTCGGTCCGAATCATTCGAGCAATTTGTCCGCCCGTATTGGCATAGCCCCCAACCTCATAATTTACTTGAGTAAAAGTTCCGTTAAAAGGAGCATACATCGAGTGGCGCTCCAGTTTCTTCTCATCCTGACGAATGCTATAAAAATCATTCAGAATGCCCTGGCTGGCTAAGAAAACTTTCAGTTTCTCACTTTCATAATCGGGCAAATCAGGCAAAGACTGACTCAATTCAATTTTATCAAAAAAGGTCAGAAAAGTCTCATAATGATCAGGGAAGTCAATCTTTAGGTCGGGTAAAATATTGGTCAGCCGGTTTAAAAAGATGCTTTTCTTACTTTTTAAAGCCAACTCGGCCTCATCTTTATAAATCGTTGCCAGATGCTGTCCTTTTTTAAAAGAAGCCCCTTTTTTTAGCGGAACATCTCCTTGCTCTATTTTTCCTGCCGCCTCAGCAACCAACAACACTTCGTTGCCAGAAATCACTCGGCCCTCAGCCCTCACTTCTGATGTTATCTTTTGGTATTTCACTTGCTCGGCAGCAACGTAACGCTTCACCTCTGACTCAGGTCTACTGGGTGGCTCCGGCTTCATTGATATAAACAACTTTGACAGTGCTGCAGAGCCTCCGAGTAAAATAATTAGGGCAACTACAACAAACGTAATTTTTCTCCAATTCATAGTTTCTAGTTAAGTTATTTCAGTCGTGATTCAAGTTATTTCGTGATTCTTGAGCAAACGGTCTACTTCTCTCTACAAAACGCCCAACAAGCGGGATTGTAACAACCAGCCGTATTCTTTCTCGTGATCAGGGCAAAAATAATCGATCTTTTCTTTGACTTCAGACACAACCAATGGTTTAATGCTGTTTCTGGATAGTGAACATCCCAACAATACATTACCAAACTCAAAAAAATGAGACTTCACCTTCCAATGGTATGCAATATCCGAATATAATTACAATCGCAAAAAACTTAGAATGTAAATATTTCTAAATACACAAAAATAATTTCCGTGGTTAAAAGTCATTTAAATCCATTACAAAAACAACGAATTAATCGTATGCAGTATAGCAGTTTTAGTTACCTTTGCTCCTCGTAATTTTGACACGAATTTCCATTTCGATGCAAGTTTTAAATTTCGACACCATTATAATTGGCAGTGGCCTGGCAGGCTTGTCGGCTGCTTATCATGCTTCCAAATACGGAACAGTAGCAATTATCACCAAATCACAACTCGACACCAGTAATTCTTATTACGCTCAAGGCGGTATTGCCGGAGCCATCTCTGCAGCGGACTCCCCCAAGCTTCACTTTGACGACACAATGGTTGCAGGGCGAGGGCTTTGCGAAAAAGACCCGGTAGAAATTCTGGTCAACGAAGGAAAAGACCGAATTTTGGAGTTGATTGAGCTTGGAATGCAGTTCGACAAGCAAAACAATGAGTTTGTTTTAGGATTGGAAGGTGGGCATAGCAAACGCCGCATTCTGCATGCCGGAGGAGATGCCACAGGAAAAGCACTTACCTGTTTTATGTTGGAACAGGTTCAAAAGCAGCCCAACATTACCTCTTTTGAATATACGGCTGTTACCCAACTGCTTATTGAAGAGGGTGAATGTACCGGAGCTCAAGCGATTGACTTTGTATCCGGGAAAAACCTTGTATTTAAGGGTAAAGCAAGTATTCTGGCAACTGGCGGACTCTCTCGGATTTTTAGTCGAACGACTAACCCTCACACGGCCACAGGAGATGGTATCGCTTTAGCTTATGAGGCCGGAGCGCAATTGGCCGATATGGAGTTTATTCAATTCCATCCGTCAGCGCTGTATTTAAAAGACAAAGATGCCTTTTTGATCAGTGAAGCTGTTCGCGGAGAAGGAGCCTGGATGTTAAATACCGAAGGAGAGCGCTTTATGAAAGAGGTACACCCGTTGGCTGAGCTTGCTCCGCGAGACATCGTCGCTTTTTCAATTTATCGTCAAATGCAGAAGCTGAAAACGCCACACCTTTATTTGTCTTTAAAACATTTGGATGCGGAGAAGATAAAGAAGCGCTTTTCAAACATTTACAAGCAATTGAAAGAATATGGTTATGACATGACGTCGGATCTGCTCCCGATCGCTCCTGCCGCACACTATATGGTTGGTGGCATAAAAACAGACTTGGACGGCGAGACCAATATTCCCGGGCTTTTTGCATGTGGGGAAGTCGCATCAACGGGGGTTATGGGAGCAAACCGACTGGCCAGCAACTCCTTATTGGAATGCCTGGTTTTTGGAAAAAGAGCCAGCGAAAAAGCAGCCAAGAGAAGTCATAAAAAGCCAGCAACAACAGACTTTGCGCCATTCACCAATGATCCGAAAAACGAACAAGCCTACCTGGAAGTAAAAAACGAGATTGCAGACTTAATGTCTGAAAATGTAGGAATTGTTCGGGAAGGTAAAAAATTAGCGGAAGCCATCGCTCAATTACAAGACCTAGCGAAAAAGCTCCCCAACACAATTTCGGACTACAATGAACTCAAGATAAAACAAATCACTGCAATTTGTTTACTAATAACCCAGTCGGCTCTTCTCCGGGAAGAAAGCCGGGGTGGGCATATCCGCGAAGATTTTCAACAAGAATCTCCAGAGTTTAGACTGCACATTGTGCAACAAAAAAATCAAGAACCCATTTTTATTCCAATCAAAAAATGATGAATTCAAAAGAACTGCAAGCAGCAGAAACATTAATCCGGTTGGCTTTAGATGAAGATGTAGCCAACATCGGCGATATTACCACTGATAATTTAATTCCGGCCGAAACCCGACGCAAAGCCTACATGGTAGCTAAAGCTGATGGCGTAATTGCCGGACTTCCTATCGCTGAGATGGTTTTCCGTCAGCTTGACCAAAGTTTGGTTTGGGAACCTCAGGTTGAAGAAGGAGCTAAAGTAACAAATGGCACCGTCTTGGTGCGCTTTGAAGCATCGTACCGGGCTTTACTTACCGCTGAACGTACAGCACTTAACTTTTTCCAACGCCTTTCAGGTATTGCCACAATGGCCGGCAAATATGCCGAAGCCGTGAAAGATACCAAGACGGTTATTTTAGACACACGCAAAACCTTACCTGGATTCAGAATGCTGGATAAGTATGCCGTCAAAACAGGAGGTGCAACCAACCATCGGATCGGCCTTTTCGACATGGTAATGATTAAAGATAACCACATCGAAGTCGCCGGAGGAATTACGCCAGCAGTTGAACAGATTAAGGCCAAAATTCCAGCAGAGATCAAAATCGAGGTTGAAACGACAACGCTTGAGCAAGTGCAGGAAGCCTTGAATGCCGGAGCCGACATCATTATGCTTGACAATATGGACAATGCAACCATGAGTAAAGCAGTAGCAATGATTAACGGAAAAGCGAAAGTAGAAGCTTCCGGAAACATGACGCTCGAACGCTTAAAAGAGGTTGCTGCCACAGGTGTTGATTACATCTCCATTGGCGCACTTACGCATTCCGTTCAGGCGATGGACATCAGCCAACGACTGGAAGAATAAAAACAAGAGAACGTCTCGCATGAATTTAGTTATCGACATCGGCAACAGTCGCATCAAACTGGCCCTGTTTAATGAACGGGACCTCATGTTCAATGTGCCATTGGACGAGCTGAATGTTGCACACCTGCAGCTACTGCTCGATGAGCATGCCGACCTAAACCATGCGATTCTTTCCTCGGTTCGCGAGTATCCGAAAGAACTCAAGCAATTTCTACAAAAATCCTTCAAGTACTTTATTGAACTTGATGCTAGTACGCCAGTTCCTTTGATCAATCGGTATGAAACACCAGACACCTTGGGAAAGGATCGTTTGGCAGCAGCTGTTGGAGCTACCGAAATTTTTCCAGGAAAAAATGTTTTGGTAATTGATGCCGGAACAGCCATTACTTACGAGTTGGTGACAGCCAATAACGAGTATTTAGGCGGCAATATTTCTCCAGGCTTAAGCACGCGTTTTAAAGCTTTAAGTCATTTTACAGGGAAGTTACCTTTGGTTGAAAGTTCAGACGATTTTCCAATGCTTGGTTCGAACACCTCAACAGCCATTCAGGCAGGGGTGCAAATGGGATTATTATTCGAGGTACAACAATACATCGAATACTTTAACACTATTTACGAAAATTTAGAAATCATTATTACTGGCGGTGATGCTAAATTCTTTGATAAGAAGTTAAAAAATTCCATCTTTGTAAACTTTAATTTAACGCTCATCGGTTTAAACAGAATTCTGGAATACAATGTTAAAGAGACTTAACGGAATTTTCATCAGCGGATTATTCGTTCTAATTGGATTGACTTCGTTCGCGCAAAATAACAACACTTCGTCACCATTTTCTCGTTTTGGGTTAGGAGATCTTCATTCTTACTCATACGGGCGTTTTGCTGGCATGGGAGGTGCATCATTAGGTAGCAGACATCAACTGCAAATCAACACCGCCAACCCAGCATCCTATGCTGCCGTTGACAGTATGTCTTTCATCTTTGAATTTGGAGCAGACGGACGCTTTTCTGAGTACAAATCCGCCAATTCAAAGTATACCACTAACGATGTCAACTTCCGCTACTTTTCTTTCAGTTTCCCAATTACACGGTGGGCTGCTGCAACTATGGGAATCACTCCTTTTGCAGATAAAGGCTATGAAATATCGGTTGTAGAAGAACTTCCCGGAGTCGGCAGAGTCCAGTCGGACTACTTCGGAACTGGAACAATTTCCAAGGCTTATATTGGCGCCGGATTCAATATCAACGAATCCTTGTCTGTTGGAGCAAATGTATATTACCTCTTCGGAACGCTTGACCAGAACAACTCCATCCATTTTCTGGACGATGCTTCGCAATACACTTTTCAAGAGGTGGAACGTACTCGCTTAAGAGACTTTGCCTACTTACTAGGGATGCAATACAATATCCCATTGCAAAACGATAAACACCTAACTCTGGGAGCAACCTTTGAGAAAAAATCTGATTTTACAGCCTTCCATTCACTCAACCAGCAAAAGCTTTTAAGACTAGGGAGTAACACCATTGCCGATTCAATTAGTACAATCGTTGATGACAAGAACGCCATTCAACTACCAACCAGCTTTGGCTTTGGGGTGACTTATACGCAACTTCACAAACTCGAAGTAAACGCTGATTTCTATCACTCAAAATGGAGTGACGCCAAATTCTTCGGAAGCACAATTCCTGAGTTAACAAACCAAACAAGACTTAGCTTGGGCGCTGAGTATATTCCAGAAGGATCTTCCATCAGAAGCTACTTTAAACGCATCCGCTACCGGGCCGGAATACATACCGACAAGTCCTACTTGAAGATTAATAACCAACAGCTTAATGAAACTGGCATGAGTTTTGGTGTAGGATTACCAGTCACACGTTCTAAATCAACGATTAATTTGGCTGTAGAGTTTGGTCGTCGAGGTACGGTTAAAGATAACTTGATCCGTGAAAACTATACCAAAATAAGTTTATATTTGAACCTGGCTGATCGCTGGTTTATGCAACAGAAATTTGACTAATCAAAAAAAGTGTAACTAAAATATTCTTGATCATGAAACCTTTATTTTCCAAAACTATTTTGCTTACCGTAGCTCTTGTAGCAATGACAAGCTTAGCGTCAATTGCACAACGAGTTATCAAAGGCACCGTTTACCGGGGAGGGGAACCTGCTGCCGGGGTTACTGTAGAAGCACACAAATCGAACGACACATACATGACCAGCTTTGACGGGAAGTATGAGATTGAAGCGAGCGATAAGTCAAAGTACTTAAAATTTACGTTTATTGACGATAGCCGCAAACTGGACATTGAAGGCAATACCAGTAATTCAATTGACTTCAGTTTTGATGGCGAGCTTCCTGCTAAAGGAGCAACACCAACCGTTGCTGGAGGAATTGATCTTAGAACAAGCCAAGAGTTGATTAAGGCTAAAGATCGTGACTTCATGAATAACCTGTCAATGTATGACCAATTTTACAAACAGGATGACTACAAATCAGCTCTTGCACCTTGGAGAAAAGTGTATAGCAAATACCCAAAAGCGACACTTAACCTATACATCCATGGAGCTAACATGTATGACTCATTCGTTAATGATACAGAAAATTGGGATGAGAAAAATGCAATGATTGACTCGTTAATGTCTGTATATAACCGTCGAATCAAATACTTTGACCAAAAAGGTTACGTTCGTGGACGTCAGGGTACTGATTTATTGAAGTACAAGCTAGGAAATGAAAATCTTGATGACAATCAACTTAAATCAATCCTTAAAGAAGGATATGGTTACCTGGAAGAAGCCATTGAGTTAGAAAAAAACGAAACTGAAGTTGCTGTATTAGTTGTATACATGCAAGCAACAAGACGTCTATTTGCCATGGGTGAATTCCCAAAAGAAAAAGTGGCAGCCAACTACCAAACAGCTTCTGAAATTGTCAACAACTATTTGAGCAAAGAACCAGACAGCGAAAAATACACGACTGCGAAAGAATTGCTTGATCGCTTGTTCCAAACCAGTGGTGCAGCTGACTGTGAAGCACTAATCGCACTTTATGAGCCACAGTTTGATGAAATTGCACAAGATATTGACGAACTGAAAAAGATGCTTCGTATTCTTGATCGTCAAGACTGTACCGAAAGTGAATTATTTGCTTCAGCATCAGAAAAACTGTATAGCATGGAACCTTCGGCTGAGGCAGCATTCAACATGGCTCGTCTGTTCGTAAAACGTGATCAATTTGATCGTGCCAAAGAATATTATAGAAATGCGATTGAGTCAGAAACAGATAAAGAATTGTTAGCTAAATACTATTACGAATTAGGTTTGTTCATTTTTGCTAAAGAACACAACTTCCAGGAAGCTCGTAATTTAGCTCGCAAAGCAATTGCCAATAATCCAAATTCTGGCCGTTCTTACATCCTGATTGGCGACATTTACGCACAATACAGCAAGCACTATGGTGAAAGTGAATTCGAGCACCTGACTTTGTATTGGTTAGCTATTGACTACTATCAAAAAGCCAAAAGAGTAGATCCTGAGGTATTTACTTCGGCAAACGAAAAGATCAATATTTACAAACGTTACTTCCCTGATAAAGAGACTATGTTCTTCCAGGGATTACAAGATGGACAAAGCTATAAAATTGGTAGCTGGATTAATGAAACAACAAAAGCTCGTGCGAAGTAAGTTAGCACACACACAATATTCAAAAGTAAGCATTGCAATTCTCTCAATGGGAATTGCGATGCTTTTCTTTTCTTGTGCCAATAAAATTGAGAAGATCAAAGAATTCTCAGCTGGGGAAAAATTGGCAAGCATTGAAGCTGAAAATTATGAAATGATTCAGTCTGACTCATCGATTATTCGCTTCAAGTTAACTACCCCAAAATTTATTCATTTCGATCAAGCAGAGCCTCCATTCATTGAATTTCCTGAAGGGGTAGCCATTCAACGTTACAATGAAAAGATGGAGCAAATTGCAAGCATCACATCCAACTATGCCCGGTACTTCGAAAAAGATCAACGCTGGGAAGCACAGAATGATGTCGTTGCTGTCAACCCTCAAGGAGACACGCTAAAAACAGAAGAGTTGATTTGGGAAGAAGAGAAGGGAAAAATTTATTCTGAACAATTTGTCAAAATTATCCGTAAAGATGGAGTACTAACAGGGATTGGCCTTGAGTCAGACCAGAATTTATCCAATTGGCAAATTAAAAAGCCGAGAGGCCCACTTTATTTCGAAGTAGAAGAATAAAACTCCATGGAAGTCCTGATTATCACGATTTTTGTCACCATTCTCTTTTCAGCTTTTTTTTCCGGGATGGAAATTGCATTCGTTTCAGCCAATAAACTCCGGCTTGAACTCGACAAACAACAAAATTTTGTTAGCGCTCGTATTTTATCGCTATTTACGCAGCATCCGGGGCAATACATTGCCACCATGTTGGTCGGGAACAATATTGCTTTGGTAATTTACGGGATTGCCTTTGCTAAACTTCTGGAACCCTTTTTCTTTCGGTGGGTTCAGACTGACAGTCTCGTCTTACTGTTACAAACCATCAGCTCAACCTTATTGATTCTGGTGACAGCTGAGTTTTTACCCAAAACATTATTCCGAATCAATCCCAATACCTTTTTGCGTTTTTTTTCCATCCCTTTGGCCTTTTTCTACTTTCTTTTTTACCCGGTGACCAAATTAACCATGGGAATTTCCAGTGCTTTGCTAAAAGTGTTTTTTAAATCCACCTACAGCAAACAAGTCAAAAAAACAGTCTTTAACCGAGTCGACCTTGATCACTTTGTTAAAGAGCAAAACGAAGATCAAACATTTGGCGAGGAAGAAGTTGAAAACGAGGTAAAACTATTTCGAAATGCATTAGACTTCTCCAAAGTCAAGCTGCGAGAAGTTATGGTTCCTCGAACCGAAATGGAAGTTATGGATGTTAATTCGTCCATGGATGAATTGATCCAAAAATTCATTGAAACCGGGTATTCCCGTATCCTTTTCTACCAGGATAATATCGACAATATCATTGGATACATCCACCACTCCACCATATTCTCCAATCCAGGATCAATCCGCTCAAACCTAAATAAGGTGCTCATTGTTCCCGAAACAATGCCTGCAAGCAAATTGCTGAGTAAATTTATCCAGCAACACCGCAGTATCGCCATTGTTGTCGATGAATTTGGAGGAACCTCTGGCATGGTTACCAGCGAAGATATTTTGGAAGAAATTTTTGGTGAAATTGAAGATGAGCACGACACCATTGATTTTGTAGAACGTAAACTGAGTGAAAACGAATACATTCTTTCAGCTCGAATAGAGTTGGATGATCTAAACGAAAAATACAACCTCGGATTCCCCGTTGAAGAAAATTTTGAAACGCTTGCTGGATTTATCCTTTTCCATCACGAGAGTATTCCCAAAATAAATACCGTCATAGACATTGAGCACTACCGTTTTAAGATATTAAAAGCTACAAATACCAAGATCGAGCTGGTAAACCTTAAGATATTGGACAACACCTAAAATAAAAAATGAATCTTAAGGATTAATTCTTAAAATTGCTATCTTCGTAGCTCGAAAAAAATAAGTAGAATCATAATTCAATAATTATTTAGTCAATGGCTACACTACAGAGAATAAGAAATCGTGCCGGATTATTGGTAGCGATCATTATTGGTCTCGCATTGGTTGCCTTTATTTTAGGTGACATGCTTCGCTCAGGTAGTTCATTATTAAGACCACAACAGCTTGAAGTGGCCGATATTAATGGTGAATCTGTGCAGTATCCTGATTTCCAAAAGCGGATTGAAGAAATTGCCGAAATTTACAAAATGAACACCGGGAGCACACAGCTTGATGATAACGCTTGGGTTCAGGTGCGTGAGCAAGCTTGGCAAAATTTAGTTCGTGAAATCGTAATGAGCGAAGTTTATGACGATTTAGGTTTAACAGTAACTTCGGATGAGCTTTTCGATATGGTTCAGGGATCTAACCTGCACCCAATCATCCAACAACTTTTCCGTAACCCTCAAACCGGACAAGTGGATAAAACTGCTGTTCTGCAATTCCTGAAATCGTTGGAGACCAATGCTACAGCCCAACAAAAAGCTTATTGGCTATATATTGAGCAACAAATTAAAGAAGAGCGTATTCAAACCAAATACACCAATTTGGTTCGCCAAGGACTTTATACAACCAGTGCTGAAGCTAAAAACAGCCTGACTGCTAAAAATCACCAAGTGAATATGCAGTACGTTCGTTTGCCTTTTAGCGCCATGCCTGATAGCGCAATTGCGGTAACAGACAAAGAACTGAAAGACTATTACAACGAGCACCTTGACGATTACAAACAAGCGGAAAGCCGCACCATCGAATACATTACCTTCGATGTAAAAGCATCAGAAGCTGATGACGCCAACACCCTAAAATGGGTTGAAGATGTAAAAACTGAATTTGCCAACGTTGCTGACAACGAACAGTACGTAAACGTAAATTCAGACATTCGCTTCGAAGACCTTTACCAAAAGAAAAGTGAACTGCCTGCAAACTTGGCAGACTTTGCTTTTGAAGGAAAAGTTGGTGATGTTTATGGCCCTTACAAAGAAGGCAACGCTTATCAATTGGTAAAAATTGATGATTTCAAAGACCTGCCAGATTCAGTTCAAGCTCGTCATATCCTGATTAAGCCAGAAACTGTAGGTAGCTACCCTGCTGCCATGGCCTTAGCCGACAGCCTGAAAGGATTGATTGAGAACGGAACTAAATTTGCAACCTTGGCTGAGCAGTATTCTGAAGATCCAGGTTCGGCTCGCAAAGGAGGAGACCTTGGTTGGTTCAAAAGAAATCAAATGGTAAAACCTTTCGAAGATGCTGCTTTCAACGGAGAAGTTAATGAACTTTATACGACAACATCTCAGTTTGGTGTTCACTTGATTCAACCAACAAAACGTGGAAAAGAAGTCAAAAATGTTCGCTTGGCAATTTTATCACGTGCTGTTGAACCAAGTACTCAAACCTACCAAAATGTCTACTCTTTGGCTAGTAAATTTGTAGCAGAGAACCAAAACTACGAAGCATTCAATGAAGCAATAGCCAACGAAAAATTGACTAAAAAGATTGCAACTGTAGGTGAAAATGACCGTGAAGTTAGAGGTTTGGAACAATCGCGTTCTTTAATTCGCGCTGCTTACCAAGCCGATATGGAAGATATTCTTCACAACAACGAAGGTTCTGCTATTTTCGAATTGGGTGATAGCTTTGTAATTGCGGCCTTGGCCGGAGCAACCGAAGAAGGAACTGCTAGCTTTGAAGAAGTTCGTCCTCGCGTTGAGTTGGCTGTGAAGAAACAAAAGAAAGGTGAAGCTTTAAAAACTAAGATGGCCGAAGCCATTCAAGGAAACGACCTACAAGTTGCAGCAACAAAACTGAATGTTGACGTGAAAGATGCCAATGGCTTAACGTTCAATTCTACTTCAATACCTGCAGTAGGCATGGAACCTGCCGTTATTGGTACAGTAGCCAACCTAAAACAAGATCAGGTTTCTGCTCCAATCGTAGGTAACAACGGAGTTTACCTAGCCAAAGTTGTTTCGATCTCTGAAGGATCAGACGAAGATGTATTGGCTGAGCAATCACGCTTGAACCAAGCCATGGGTTATCGTGCAGCTTACCAAGCTTACGAAGCTCAAAGAAATGCCATTGAAATTGAAGACAAACGTGCGAAGTTCTATTAATCGGATTTCCAGTCAAAATATAAGGAAGCAGGCTAATCAGCCTGCTTTTTTTATGTCCTAAACTTTCCTTTGCTGCTTATCCGAAGCAAAAGATTAAGAAGATCCTTTCATTCCAAATCGAGCTAGATTCCGACTCTGCTATTTCTTGAAGAAGTATCACAAGGATCTTCCAATAGAAACACCAATCTTATAGGATGAGGTAAAAACCAATCCAAAGACGATCTATTTCCTTTTCAGAATAGCTCACACGACATCACTCAAAAAAGGCGGGCAATCAACTAGCTAGAAAGATTACAAACTTTCTAGCTAGCCAAAAACACGCTTGATTAAAGCTATTGAACTGTTAGCTCGATAATCCACAAAAAAGTCTGTCCCAAACGCTTACAACTCTTTAATGAAAATCTCTTTTAGCTGGAGAATCAGTGCATCTTTTTCATGAATTTGGAAAGCAATGTGCCCTTTCATGCCAACGCCAAGACTACGATGTGTTTCGTCATTCAACACGCCAGCTCCTTCGTAGTTTGTAATTTTCATTCCATTGAGCCAAGCTTCAATAGAGGTTCCCACACATCGAATCCGCATCACATTCCACTGGTTGGTTTCCTCGGCATAGTAAAACATCAATTTCTTGCGTTGCATCGACTCATTCACCCAGGCATTTTTAGGAATATTGGGAAAAATCCAACGCTGGTTCCCTTTTGTTTCATCCCAAATCATCCCCGTACGCCAAGGACCTGGAGGATGAATATCAATTTGAGGCCCATTCATCCAATAAGCCTCATCATCATAACGGGACCGCACCTGAACACCGCTATTTCCGGTGCTGGTTTTAAATGCCCGGAACTTAAACTTCAATTCAAAATCGCTGTATTCTTTTTCTGAATATAACCAGGCATAATCATGTTCCGGATTATTCAAAGAATTGGCCATGATCGTCCCATCAATGACCCGAAAGAAATGGTAATAGCGGTCACGATGAGCCTTCTTTTCAACCCAACCATCCAAATTCTTCCCATTAAATAAGGATATAAAATCATCTTGAGCCGAAACAGAAATAATCGATAAAAAGGTTAGTGCAAGTAATTTTAGTCGCAGGTTCATCATATATCACCCTTAAGCTTGGTTTTAGTTATTTGTTTACACATTTTAGAGAAGCTTAAAGTTCGAATTTTAACGGCTGAAAAGCAAGAAAATTATCCAAGCGCTTTCATTCATCAAAATTTGAATCAAAAACGGAACGACTCTATTTTGCCACACAGCTCTAATCATCTGAACAAAAACACCTTGCCATTTGTCAATGAATAAAAAAACTAAATCATGACTGACAGACGAGACTTTCTAAAGACCATGGCTGCGATGACCGCGGCTATTTCTGTTCCCTCCCTTTTACATGGACAATCAGCTGCACAAGACCGCTTGGGTGAGATTCTTCCAACACGACTGTTAGGAAAAACAGGACAGCAAGTCACCATGCTTGGAGTTGGAGGATACCATATTGGTTGGACCAGTGAGCGAGATGCCCAAGAGGTTATTGAAACGGCGCTGGAAGGAGGCGTTCGCTTCTTTGATACGGCCGAGCAATATGGGCCGGGGACCAGCGAAAAACGTTATGGAAAATACCTTATGCCAAAATACCGGGATCTTGTATTTTTAATGACCAAAACCTTGGCACGAACTGCAAAAGAGGCACAACAGCATCTTGAAGATTCGCTACGCAGACTGAATACCGACTACCTTGATCTGTGGCAGATGCATTCACTAACAACACCAGCTGATGCTGATGAGCGATTAAGCAATGGCGTGTTAGAAGTTCTAATAAAAGCCAAAGAAAAAGGCCAAGTGCGGCACATCGGTTTTACCGGTCATCAAAATCCATTTGCCCATCGGCGCATGCTCGAACAAACTCAAGAAAACAATCCGTTTGACACCGTTCAAATGCCAGTCAATTTGCTTGACCAATCTTATTTCAGCTTTACCCAGGAAGTAATGCCCCTGCTACTTGAAAATAATATTGGCGTACTTGCCATGAAAACCTTGGCCGATGGTCGATTCTTTGCAACAAAAGAACGTGCTAACTGGAAAACGGATGATCCGTTAATTCCCAATTACCTGAGCATTAAAGAAGCTTTACACTTTGTTTGGTCACTTCCGGTGAGCTCCTTGATAACCGGGGCGGAGAAAGCAAGCTACATTCGAGAAAAGATTGACTTAGCCAAATCATTTGTCAAATTATCAGATACTGAACGGTTAGCTCTAATTGAAAAAGTCAGCAACAAAGCGCAAGATGGCTCGATTGAATATTTCAAACAAAAGCCGGTTTAAAATAAGCCTAAACAACATTCTGTTTTTCCACAATTGTTTATTTTAGAAGATGATTCTTCAGAAAATAATTAGCGGAGGCCAAACCGGTGTCGATCGCGGTGCTTTGGATGCTTGCCTGAATCTGAAATTTGACTGTGGAGGCTGGTGCCCTGCAGGACGAAGAGCTGAAGATGGCCCGATTCCGGCACGCTATCCTTTGCAGGAAACTCACAGCCTTTATTATGACGATCGTACCCGTCAGAATATTGAAAGCGCCAATGCAACGCTCATCCTGTATAACCACAAGCTAACAGGAGGCAGCTTGCTCACCTACTCCATTGCTAAATCAAATCATCATCCTGTTTTCCTATTTCAGGTATCTCCTTTTTTTATTGAAAATACTCTCGAAGATTTGTTCCGTTTTCTGGAAACCCACCAGGTTAGGGTGCTCAATGTTGCAGGTCCAAGAGCCAGCCAGTGGGATAAAGCCTATGAATCCGGTGTTCTCATCACCTCACGTTTGATTCAAAAAGTCCAGCAGGGATAATATACCTAAAAAAATGCTGTCTAGTACTCACCTTAAACTCCTCACGCTACTCTCTCCTTTCATATCTATAATACATAATAAGCATCATTCTAAATTTCACAGACAAAGAACAATCTGAGCAACAAGCTGTTTTCAGTTTTTACGGGGCCGATTTTGCCCTTTATAACAAATAAAAAAAGTATGAATGAGACTATTGAGATGACAAACGCCTCTAACGAAACCCAAACAACTAACCAAGAATCAATCCAACACTTCTTAGGGAAACTAAAAGAAAAAATGAAACAAGTTTATCACCAACGGGGTGATAACAACAAATACAGTCAACAACGAGGGCTTCCCCCGTTTGTTTTACGCGAAATCATGGAATGCAATCCTTTGTCGATTGGCATTCCCAAAGCTTATGGTGGTCGTGGCGCACTCATGCACGAAAACATCGCTTTATTGGAAGCAGCCTCTTACGAATCGCTGGCACTATCCTTAACTTTTGGAATCAACTCGGCCTTATTTTTACAGCCAGTTGGCAAATATGGCCAAGAAAAAGCCAAACAACAGGTTTTTAAGCGATTCCTTCAGCATAAGAATATGGGAGGCTTAATGATCACTGAACCAGATTATGGTAGTGATGCTTTAAATATGCAGACCTCATTTACCGAAGAAGAAGAGCATTTTTGGTTGAAGGGGAAAAAGCATTGGGCTGGCTTAACCGGATGGGCTGATTTCTGGTTGTTGACTGCTCGTAAAAGAAATCAAGCAGATTTGCAGCGCGACATCGACTTCTTTATTTGTGATGTTACGCAACCGGATCAAGGAATTAAAGTCGAGGAATTCTTTGATAACCTCGGCTTGTATCAAATTCCTTACGGAAGAAATCACATCGATGTAAAAATTCCGAAGACTCACAAGCTTAAACCGCATTCAACAGGTGTGAAAATGATGCTTGATTTGCTCCACCGTTCGCGCATGCAGTTCCCGGGTATGGGAATGGGATTTTTACAACGCCTCATGGACGAAGCAATTACCCACTGTAAACAGCGACTGGTTGGCGGGAAGAGCCTGTTCAATTACGATCAGGTTCAGGAGCGTTTATCCAAACTACAAGCTTCATTTACCATTTGCTCGGCCATGTGTTCAAACAGTGCAAAAAAAGCTGGCGTAGAGAATGATCTGACAGGAATCGGAATTGAAGCCAATGCGGTAAAATCAGTCGTTACCGACCTGATGCAACAGGCAGCTCAATCATTAACACAATTGGTTGGAGCCAAAGCGTATAAGCTAAGCCATATTGGTGGGCGCAGCATTGTGGACAGCCGTCCGTTCCAGATTTTTGAGGGATCAAACGATATTCTATATGCTCAAATATCTGAGGGAATTGTAAAGCAAATGCGTAAACTGAAAGAAAAGAACCTCTTCCAGTTTTTAAAGACTCATGAATTAACTCACCGTTCGGCTGACCAGTTGAAAGAGCTTTTCAATTTTGAACTGAACCTTCAATTACCACAACGTAAGCTGGTCGAGCTGGGACAAGTTTTAGGACGGGTGATCTCGATGGACATGGTACACCAACTGGCCGATGAAGGTTTCCGGGCTGATTTAATTGAGGGTGGTTTGAATATGTTACACCAAGAAATTCAGCAAACCATGAGTAATTTCAAATTGCAAACACAAGATTTAGTGGTTGAAGATTACCAGGAAAATAGCTCTTGGCTAAAATTTTCACTCTAAACCACTTTTCATTCTCATAGTGAAGACATCAATCGTTTAGGTTGATGTTTTTTTGTTTTTAAGCAATGCCCAACTATTTGCTACTTTTGTTGTTCCAAACAGAATGAAATGCAGGGAAGATGATCAAAGAAAATCAACAGACGACTGGCAAATTAATGCGGTTCCTAGGACAACAAGCCTGGTTTGAACCCGTACGTAGAAAGTTTTGGGCCAATCCGGATTTACTAATGGCAAGTAAAGCCACGCTCGCAATTGCGCTGCTTGCGATTCCCTTTGTTTGGGCTGGGCAGTCGTTTATGGCTGTCACCCTCGCCTTGGGAGCCTTAGCCGGAGCACTTTCGGAAACCGATGATCATCCCAAAGGACGAATTAAGTCGCTTGCGCTAAAGGTTATCAGCTTCGGAATTTCGAGTCTGGCAGTAGAATTGCTTCGCCCGTATCCGATTCTTCTGGGAGTAGGACTAGCCATTTCCACCATTGTTTTCTTGTTAATTGGAGGCTTAAGTGAGCGATACCGTGGCGTCACCTTTGGTGCTCTATTGGTGGGTATTTATGCCATGCTCGGAACAGAGATCAGTCCAGCTTGGTATTGGCAACCAATTCTTTTGTCGGGAGGAGCTCTTTTTTACGGGTTGCTGTCCCTGGCCTTACTTTTTCTTCACCCTTACCGACTTCTAGAAGAACAGCTTGCCCGTGGATTTATAGCACTTTCTGATTATTTGAATGTAAAAGCCAGCCTGTTTCCAAGCGATGAAAAATTGCAAGAAAAAATCCGCAACCAACTGGCCATCCAAAATGTACAGTTGGTTGGTGCATTGGACCGCATCAAAGAAGTGCTCAATAGTTATGGCGATTCTCTCAAGGATGATACCCCACTAAAGCCTTATCTCCGCTATTTTATGTTGCTGCAAAGCTTGCACGAACGGGCAGCATCCAGCCATGAACGGTATGACTTATTAAGCAGTGACCCGGCAAACCTGGAATTGCTTGAAGGAATTGGACAAACTTTGCAACAGTTAGCTATGGCAACCAAACAATTTGCCAACAGCCTATTAACCGGAGTTCCTTATCGCCACCCGGTTTCCTTAGGTTGGACTGTCAACGTCTTAAACGACCAGCTTGCTAAAAGTAAAACCGATGAAAGCCAGCCCTTGGCTCTGCTGGTCACCAACCTGACCCGTTCGCATCGTTCATTACTCAACTTACGCGAAGACTTGCAACGTAATCTGGCGCCAAGGCTCGAAAAAGATGAACGAAACCTAATCCAGCGACTAAAAGATCAACTCAATTGGAATCATCCACGTTTTCGCCATGCCATCCGCTTAAGCCTTTGCTTTCTTATTGGCTTTACGATTTCCGAAAGCTTTGAGGTGGTGAAAGGGGAATGGATCATTCTTACCAGCTTGTTTGTTTGTCAGCCCAGCTACAGCGAAACACGCCGCCGCTTGTTTCAACGGATTCTGGGAACCCTAAGTGGCGTAGTCGGCGGAGTGCTCATTGTCCAAATCCTTCCAACAGTTCCGGGACAACTGCTGTTACTGCTGGCGGCGGCCTTTGCTTTCTTTTTATGGCTCCGTAAGAAATATGCTGTTTCGGTCATTTTCATCACCATATTTGTACTCAGCGCATTCAACCTGATTGCCAACAAAGGTGTTGCCCTGATGCTTCCTCGGGTAATTGACACCCTTATTGGTTCGGCCTTAGCTATTCTTACGGTTCGTTTAATGTGGCCCGACTGGCAACACAAAAGACTACCCGGCTTACTGGCAAAAGCACTGACCAAGAACACCGCTTACTTTCAAGCCATTGTCACCGAATATGCGCAAGGCTCAACTGCAGATGATCTGCAATACCGCATTGCTCGTCGCGAAGCCCACCGAGCTGATAATGCCTTGGTTTTGGCCTGGCAAGATATGCAAGTTGAGCCCCGCCAACATCAACAATTCCGGAAACAAGCCTTTGCTCTCACCTACCTCAACCATGCTTTGTTGTCCTATTTGTCGGCTTTAGGAGCACATCGGCAACAACAAGTAAGCACCAATCAGGCATTGCTTGATCTTGCCAAAGAAACCTTGCAAACCTTGCAAAAAGCAGAACCGTCACAACTGACACCAAACACCGAAGAGCATAAGCATGTGGTTAACCTGCTTCAGGCCATTCGCAAACGCATACTAAGTTCGGAACAAGGTGTAACCCGACAACAATTCACGCTTCTTTATAATATTGCCGATGTCACTGCCCAGATGCTTGAGTTGGCCAACCTGCTCCCACAAAAAACAGGCAATGAAGTTTAAGAATGACAAATTTTAAAGGGCTAGTTAATACAGAAAGTTAGATAAGACATCAGATTTTCAGACAACTTCAAAATTAGAAATTGGAAAGTCGAGATTGGACCCCCTTCAAACTTAAAAGTTAGAATCAAGAGCCAGGAACCAAGATTCTGGAACTTCGGGCTTTGAACACCGCACAACCTCAAACTATTTCAAACTTCTATCTTCCAACGCCCCGCAACCTGAAACAACAGAAACCTGAAAACCATGACTTCGAACTGCAGGTATTCTGTTAAAATGGGATAAATTCATAGTCTGGATCAACGAAAAGACCTATTTTTAGCCATCTTGAATTGAAATTAAAACAAAACGATATGACGATTATTGAAAACTATTTGGAAGAAAATAAAGACCGGTTCCTAAACGAACTTTTTGGTCTTATCCGCATTCCTTCGATTAGCTCAGTTTCAGCACACAAACCCGACATGTATAAAGCTGCTGAGTATTGGAAGGAACTATTACTAAGCTCAGGTGCCGATAAAGCTGAAGTTTTTGAAACAGCTGGCAACCCAGTAACTTATGCTGAGAAAATTATCGATCCATCCAAACCAACCGTACTGGTGTACAGCCATATGGATGTTATGCCGGTTGAACCTCTTGAACTTTGGGAATCAGCTCCATTTGAACCAGAAGTTCGCGATGGCAAAATATTTGCCCGTGGTGCCGATGATGATAAAGGGCAAGGAATGATGCATGCCAAAGCATTCGAATTGATGGTGAAAACCAATACCCTTCCCTGCAACGTAAAATTCATGATTGAAGGAGAAGAAGAAATTGGCTCGCCCAACCTTGGCCAATGGTGTGAAGAGCACAAAGACATGCTGAAAGCCGATGTTATTTTGGTTTCGGACACCACCATGATTAATCCCGAAACACCAACCATTACTACAGGACTACGAGGATTAGCCTATTGGCAGGTTGAAGTAACCGGTCCTAATCGCGACTTGCACTCCGGCATGTTTGGTGGAGCTGTGGCCAACCCCATTAACGTGCTATCAAAAATGATTGCTCAAATGACTGATGAAAACGGGCACATCACAATTCCAGGTTTTTATGACGATGTTTTAGAAGTTTCGAAAGAAGAACGCGAGCTCATGGCTGAAATTCCTTTCCAGCTTGAAGACTATAAAAAAGCATTGGATATTGAAGAAGTTGCCGGAGAAAGTGGTTTTGCTACCAATGAACGAACCGGCATTCGGCCTTCATTTGATGTATGCGGAATTTGGGGAGGCTATACCGGAGAAGGCGCAAAAACGGTACTGCCATCCAAAGCTTATGCAAAAATTAGCAGCAGGCTGGTTCCCAACCAAGACCATGAGAAAATTGCCGAGCTGTTTAAACAACACTTCGAAAGCATTGCTCCTAATACAGTAAAAGTAGAAGTAAGCCCGCTGCACGGGGGACAAGCCTATGTTTGCCCAATTGATTTGCCAGCATATCGTGCTGCCGAGCAAGCCTGTGTTGATGTATTTGGCCGTCGTCCCGTTCCAAACCGAAGCGGTGGTTCAATCCCCATTATTTCAACCTTCGAAGAAATCCTGGGCATCAAATCCATCTTACTTGGTTTTGGGTTGGAATCGGATGCCATCCACTCGCCTAATGAAAACTTCCCACTGGAACAATTCTATAAAGGCATACGGACCATTCCTCGCTTCTACAAATATTTTGCAGAAATGGCTTAAGTAAAAAAATATTGCCAGATACAAACAAGGGAGCTTATCATCTTTCAGATAAGCTCCCTTGTCCGTTATTCTAATTTACTTCTATATCGCAGCATTTAATTTTAATAAGCTCTTGTCAACTCCGTGCTTGTCCAAAAGCCAATGGACAACTCTCAAGTCGTAACGATCCGAGGTTTGAATTTTTTCAAAGCGTTTCACCATAGCAAACAATGCCTGCTGAATTTCTGGAGAGAATTCGTTGGTATAATCCAAGATGTTAAGCGCCTGCGTCCGAATATAGGGATTAGGATCTTCCAATGCCTTCAACATAACAGTTAATGCCTGCTGCTCGCTCCCTAAATAGTAGACAGCTTCGGCTGCAACAAGAGCCACACAGCTTGATGAGTCCTGAAGAGCTATAGTCAAATCGTTCCGAGCTGGCTGGGCGTCTTCTCCCAAAATTAACAAACCAGTAGTTGCCCAATAACGAATCAACTCACTTTCATGCTGAAGTAATTTAACGAACTCATCTCGGTTAGCCTCCAAACCTAAACTAGCCTTATCCGCAAGTTCAATAATCTCAGGCAAATCAAGATTCCCCTGCCTCATCCAATCGTAAATGGCCTGCTCTCTTCCTAGATCATAATGAATGCCTTCAGGAATAAAACCAGTATCCAGAATACGGTTACTCCAATCACTGGAAGCCTTTCGCATACGCAATAGCACCTCCTGATAAGACTGATCTTGGGCCAGATTATTTACTTCCCAAGGGTCGACAGAAGTATCATAAAGCTCTTCTGCTGGCTTGGTTTGCCAAAATGCAGACTGAGCCGGATTACAACGCCCCTCGAGGTAAGCTTGCTCCCACGACTGCATGGAAAGTGCTTTCCACAAGTAATTAATGTGCTGCCCATAAATCCGGTAAGGCATGTAATTTCGGATGTAGCGAAATCGTTCATCGCGCACTGCCCGACTCATATCATAACGTTCATCCATTCTTCCCCGAAACATGTAAGCGTATTCGGGATCAGCAGTCCGCTGTTTTCCCAAGAAAGCTTTCCCCTGCATATAATCAGGCACTTTAATATCAGCCAAGCTAAGTATGGTTGGCGCCAAGTCCACAAAACTAATCAAGCGATCGACTTTATCGCCGGGCTTCGCTGCAGGAAACAGGTGCTTAAACTTTTGGGGAATGCGAATAATAAAGGGCACATGGGTTCCTGATTCATAGACGAAGCGCTTGCTTCGAGCCAACACCCCACCATGATCACCATAATAAAAAACGATGGTGTTCTCGGCCAAACCAGCTTCGTCCAGCTCTCTCAGTTTCTCACCAACCCAGGCATCCATAGCTTGAATCTTATCGTAGTATTGCGCCCAATCATGTCGCATCTCCGGCGTGTCAGGATGGTAAGGGGGCAATTGCATTTGCTGAGGATCATGCTTCAATTCTTCGGTTGGAATTGAAGTATGAATACTGCTTTCATGGCTGATTCCGGTATTGAAGATGGCAAAAAACGGCTGACCTGCTTGCCGATTCTTATAGTGTGCCTCTCGGCTACTTTCATCCCATACACCCTTAATTTGATTGGCAGCCATGTTATAATCCTGCTTGTGATTGTTGGTGCAGTAATAGCCCTTCTCTCTCAAAAACTGAGGGAAAAACCGAACTTGATCCGACTTGGGATAATAGCTCCTCATGTGCTGATGCCCACCGGAATTGGCATAAACACCCGTGATAATGGTATTTCGAGCTGGAGCACAAACCGGTGCGTTTGCATAAGCATGGGTATATAAAAAGCCGGAAGAAGCCAGTTGATCAAGGTTCGGAGTTGTTGCCAGACTGTCGCCATAACATCCCGCAAAAGGGCTGTTGTCTTCACTGGTAAGCCATAATATATTGGGTAACTCTTGGGGAGTTTCTGGCTGACAGGCTCCGAAACTAAGCCCAACGACTGCCAGGCCCAAAAGCTGGTTGGTTCTTTTCATAATTATTAGGTTAGATCCTATTTCAAGCGACGATTTCAACCCGGTTACCTTCGGGATCGAGAATGGTGGACTCATAGAAGCCATCGCCCGTAGTCCGTGGTTCTCCAACTACTGAGAAACCATCTCTTCTAAGCTTCTCCGTTAGCTCATCCACCTTTTGTTTTGATCCAACCTCAATGGCAAAATGAATTAAACCAGTGAATTGCTTGCGCGAACTGTCCTTCGTTTTTGGAATTCCTGGCATCTGCATCAATTCAATTGAGCAATCGCCTCCAAAAGTCAAGAAGTATGACTTAAAATCGCGGGAATGATTATAATAAGCTTCCCCGGAACTGGCATCGAAATAATGGATGTAAAAATTCCGCATGCCTTCCAAATTGTAAGTCCAGATAGCAATGTGTGAAATTTTCATAAATTTTGAATGTATGTTTTTACTTGTAAAAAATGCAACTCGTAATAAACTCAACTATGGCTACAACCATTGTCCAGATTTAAGTTGTCGATTGTTCTTCTTCCAGCTGCCACTCCCTAAAAAACTGTTCTAAAAAAGCTTCCATAAACTGATGTCTTTCCTCCGCTAGCCTTTTCCCAGTTTCTGTATTCATCCGATCTTTCAGCAAAAGCAATTTCTCGTAAAAATGATTAATTGTAGGAGCCGTTGATTGCTGATAAGCCTTAAATGAATCATGTTGCTCCGGAGCTACTTCCGGATCGTAGATCAGTCGGTTTTTATTCCCGCCATAGGCAAATGTTCGTGCAATACCAATTGCCCCGATAGCATCCAAGCGATCCGCATCCTGAACCACCATTCCCTCCAAAGACGTCGGCCTAGTCTTTACTCCAGATCCTTTAAACGAAACCTCATCAATAATCTGCAAGATCGCCTGTAGATCCACATCCGCAACCTGAATTGAACTCAGCCACTTTTTTGCTCGTGATTCCCGTGATTCGCTAAACTTCCAATCATCCAAATCATGCAGTAAAGCTGCCATTTCAACACGAAACGGATCAACCTGTTCTTTCTCCCCTATCTGTCGAGCCATTTGCCATACCCGGTAAATATGCCACCAATCGTGTCCACTTCCTTCCTGTTCAAAATGCTGTCGGATAAATACCGCTGTTTCCTGTATCAATTGTTCTTTTTTCATCACTAAACCAAAGCTACATAATTCTATGGACAAGTAAGACAATCCTTTGCCTTAATTCAACTTCAAGTTGCCTGTGCTTCATTTTAACATACTCCGCACTAATAATGAGCTTATTACATACTGCAACGAAGCGATAACAGACTTCGAGAACATTACTAAAACATGTTAAAAAATGATAACATCTCAAAGATTTCATTAATTTTGTTGTTTAAAATTATTTTCTCTCTTATTTTAAGGGAGTTAAGCGAGGGGACTATAGAATGAAAGAATCAAAAAAGATGACCATGCCTGCCATGTTGCAGGCAAGTTATAAGCAGTTTGCCGATCGTCGTTCGCTTGGTTTTGTAGGTGAAGAGATGATGACTTATCGGCAACTTCAAACTGAGGTCGAAGCCTTAGGAACCCAGCTGAGAAATAAAGGAATTCGAAAAGGAAGCAAGGTCGCTATTTTAAGCACCAACATGCCAAATTGGGGAGTTACCTTTTTTGCCATAGGATCAATTGGTGCTGTTGCAGTTCCAATTTTACCGGACTTTCATCCAACTGAAATTCGGAATATCATCCAACATGCTGAAGCGGAAGCTATTTTTGTTTCAGAAAATTTGCTTAGTAAGGTTGAGCCAGAGGAATATCCAATGGTCAAAGTCTTTCATATTGAAACACTGACTGAGCAAAACACTGAAGATTACCCACAAGCTGAATCCACTCCGACTACTGATTTTCAGTATGAAGATGTCGATAAAGAAGACTTGTTGTCAATCATTTACACAAGTGGCACGACTGGCAAATCCAAAGGGGTTATGCTTAGCCACCAAAACATTATTTGGACAGGCCAGCAAAGTCGCACCTTACAACACATAATTGAAGAAGACCGATTTTTATCGGTGTTGCCACTATCGCACACCTTTGAAAACACCTTAGGACTCATTCTTCCAATTATGTTTGGGGCTTCGGTTCACTACCTGAAAAAACCGCCCATTGCATCGGTTTTACTACCTGCTTTGCAAACAGTGAAGCCAACCATTATGTTGGTTGTTCCTCTAATTATTGAGAAGGTTTATAAAGGTAAAATTCTACCTCAAATCAATAGTAAGGCAATTACCCGAAGCTTGTATAAAATTCGTCCGTTCCAGAAATTGCTCAGTCGCATTGCTGGCAAGAAGTTATACCAAACTTTTGGGGGGCAACTGAAATTCTTTGGTATTGGCGGAGCTAAACTGGACAACCAGGTAGAGCGATTCCTTATGGATGCTAAATTTCCGCTGGCTATTGGCTATGGACTAACAGAAACGTCGCCACTATTGGCTGGTGCTGTTGGTAAAAACGTTCGTTACCTGTCAACCGGGATTCCGATGAAAGGCGTAAAACTGCGCATCGCCAGTGCAGACCCAGCCACTGGGGAAGGCGAAATTCAGGCTCAAGGTAAAAATATCATGAAAGGCTATTACAAAGAGCCCGATCTTACCAAAGATGTATTTACCGAAGATGGCTGGTTCAGAACCGGCGACTTAGGAAAATTTGATAAAAATGGTTTTCTCTACATCAAAGGCCGAATCAAGAATATGATTGTAGGTGCCAGTGGCGAAAATATTTATCCAGAAGAAATTGAATCACTCATCAACCGAATGGAATATGTTCTGGAAAGCTTGGTTGTTGAGAAAAAAGGACGCTTGGTTGCCATGGTTCATTTGAATATGGAAGAAATTGAAACGCGCGTTCAAAATATGAAATCAATTCGTGATGAAGCGGTTCTTCGAATTAACTCCCGAGTTGATGAGATCCTGGAAGAAATTCAACAAAAGGTGAACGAAGAAGTGAACAAGTTTTCGCGTATTCAAATGGTCGTTTTGCAACCTGTTCCTTTTGAGAAAACACCAACGCAAAAGATTAAACGCTTTTTATATCATTAATAAAAAAGTTTAGGCAATTTCATTGCATACAAAGTCCCCGAGTTCATTAGAGCTTGGGGATTTTTTTTAGTTATATATTTATAGTAAAACAGCTCGTCCTTATTGATTTTCCATTCGAAATCCTTGTCTTACAAATAATTTCATTATTTTTAGTCTTTATTTTTGGTTCAGAAGGAGAGTCAAAAGCATCTAGAGGGGACAATACCGGGTTCACGCTCGTTTCTGATATGGGGGTAGTAGAAACGAATTCTGACCATTCTTACTTTTCATAAAAAAAAGACTAGAAGCAACCAAAAGGAGCAGTTCTATGCGAAAACTTATTGTCTTATTCTTTCTCATTTTGGGATCTGTATTGATTAGTGCAGCACAATCAACATGGATTGATTCACTGCAAACAAAGTACGATCAACATTATGGGGTAGATATGTTACTCTACAATGGAGCAAAATATGTTGAAGAAGTTCGTGCCATTAATAGCCATCCTTTTTGGCAATCGCAAGATGAGCTGAAAGGAACCGTTTGGAGCAAAGGAAAATCCTATCCGAAACAAAGACTAAAGTATCACTTGCAAAAACAAAGCTTCATCCTTTTTTATAAAGACTATAATGGACAGCCTCATCAAATTTCGCTGAATTCAAACCTCCTTGATTCGGTTCGAATTGACCAAACTCTTTGGATAAAGAATAGTTATCCACAAATTGAACAGCAGTTTATTCAATCCATTTTTCAAGGAGAACTAAAATGTTACGTTTCTTCCAAAAAGTTTTTAAACTTCAAGTCTGAAGGTCAAAATATTGGACACTATTACACCGAAGAAATTAAGCACAACTATCTAATTCGAAAAGGAAAGCTCTATCCTTTCAATCGAAAGAAAACCTTTCTCAAAATCTTCCCAAAATCAGAAAGAAAAACAATTCGAAAATTTATGGCAGCCAATAAACTCTCCAAAATAAAGACACTGGATAACCACGAACTAAAAACCTTAATAGCCTATTGCGAACGTATCGATTAATACCATGAAACTACGACTAATAAACTTCCTATTCCTAAACTTATTATCATTGGCTCTAGTTGCTCAAACGGGACATGAAGTGCATATTAGCGGCTCCTACTCGAATCTTACTTTTAAAGAGTTCGTGATGCAAGCCGAAAGAGAATATGATCTTCATTTCTTCTTTAAAGACAGCTGGATAGACTCCGTTCAGGTAACCCTTAACATCCAGAACGAACCGATCACCGCTGTTATGCAAAACATACTAGCAGATGAAAAGGTAGGTTTTACGTTTAAAGCACCTGGAACAATTTATATTCTTCCCAAAAAAAGTGCACTATCTTCTTTACCAACATACCACAATGCACTGCATGAAGATAAAACACAAACCAAAGACACAGAACAAACATCTTCCACGGACAAATACTTGCAAGGCAGAAGACCTGACATGCTAAAAACGATTGTTATAGGCAACAAGAATAAGGCTGTTAATGGAAGATCTGTAGCAATTAACGGGAGATTGACCGACTCAGAAACTGGAGAAGCCTTAATTGGCGCCACACTATTTATCCAAGAGCTACAACGAGGAGCAGCAACAGGACCAGACGGACGTTTAAGTCTATCGCTTAAGCCTGGCGTATACCAAGCTGTTTTTCAAAGCCTCGGAATGAAGGAAGTGAAATGCAGACTAGATGTTCGTTCAGCTGGGTATTTTACGATGTCTTTGGGGCAGAAAATTGAAGCCATTCAGGAAGTCGTCGTCCAAGGCGCCGAATCAACAACTCGCGGAGCTAAAGTCGGAATGGAAAGTGTTTCCGTTAAAACCATGAAAGAACTCCCTACCTTGATGGGCGAAAAAGATGTCCTCAAGGTAGCCCAGCTTTTGCCTGGGATTGTCAGTGTTGGCGAAGGTGCTGCAGGCGTTAATGTACGGGGAGGAAATGCCGACCAAAACCTTTTCTATATCAACGAAATTCCAATCTACAACAGTTCTCATCTCTTCGGGTTCTTTTCAGCCATAAACTCTGGAATAATCGATAATTTTTCTGTCTACAAAGCACAAATTCCCTCTGAGTATGGTGGTCGTTTAGCTTCAATTTTCAATGTAGAAACCCGCAAGGGCAATAAGAAAAAGTTCTTCACCCAAGGAGGTGTTAGCCCTATTTCCGCCAATGCTGAAATTGAAACACCACTGGTCCAAGATAAAGTTTCACTCATGTTAAGTGCGCGATCATCCTATTCCGACTGGATCTTAAAGCGGCTAGATGATCCAGATCTCAGAAATAGTAGTGCTTCGTTTTATGACTTTGCTGGAGCCATCAACATAGATTTGAACGATAAAGATCAACTCGGCATATTCGCTTACAATAGCAATGATGATTTTACATTGAATAATTACACCGAATACGAATATGGCAATACAGGACTTTCAGTCAATTACAGGCATCAGTTTTCGCCGGCAATCAAATCATCCGTATCTGTAATTGGCTCTCGTTATGATTTTTCAACAGCAAACACTCGCTTAGTAAGTGAGTCTTACAAGCATGACTATCGTCTGGATCATTACGAGGCAAAACTTAAACTAGGATGGATTCCAAATGATCGACATTCCTTAACTGCTGGTGCGTCGGCAATTCTCTACCAATTAGACAGAGGAAGTGTTACTCCTTTCGGAGATGAGTCATTAAAAGTGCCTGTTGACTTAGGAGAAGAAAGAGGCTTAGAAACGGCATTCTTTATCGATGACAATTTATCTCTCGGCCCCAGACTCAACTTATACGCAGGATTTCGCCTGAGTAATTTCACAGCCTTTGGACCACGATCAGTTCGTCAATATGTTGCAGGAGCTCCCTTCAATGATCTTAATGTAGAAGAAACTGTGGACTATAAGAAAGGAGAGCAAATTGTTTCATACACCAATCCCGAATTGAGAGTTGGTCTTGATTTTAAAATACGAAGTCACAATTCAATCAAGCTTTCGGTCACTCAGATGACGCAATACCTTTTCATGCTTAGCAATACGTATTCCATTGCCCCAAATGATCAGTGGAAATTAGTTGATTCTCATATAACACCACCGAAATCATTGCAGTACTCTGCCGGATATTATCACGACATTCCTCGTATTGGACTCGCAGCAACAGCCGAATTCTACTATAAAACAGGCGAAGGCATTGTGGAATATAAGGATGGTGCCGACTTTTTAGCCAGCCCCTTTGTCGAAACAACAATCTTGCAAGGCGATCAGGAAGCCTATGGTGCCGAATTTATGCTATCAAAAGAAACAGGGCGCTTTAACGGATGGGCCTCTTACACCTATTCTCGATCCCTCATGACCGTTGACGGAGAACATGATTTTGAACAAATAAACGGAGGAAAAACATACCCTTCTAATTTTGACAAACCGCATGTCTTCAATTTAGTTACAAACTATAAACCTCTCAGACGGATCTCCTTCTCATTTAATTTAGTTTATAATACCGGCCGGCCAATCACCATGCCTGAAGGCGTATATTATGTGGAAGATCAACCTTTTGTAGATTACTCTGATCGAAATGCCTACCGCATTCCTGATTACATCAGAATGGACGCTTCTATAAAATTAGAAGGAAATCTAAGATCGAAAAAACCAATGCACAGCTATTGGATGTTAAGTGTTTACAACCTTACCGGAAGGAGAAATGCCAATTCTGTTTATTTTCAATCAGAAGAAGGCCAGTTGCGAGGATATCAATATGCCGTAATTGGTATTCCAATTATCACTCTATCATGGAACTGGAAACTTGGAAATTATGCGAATAACTAAACTCATATTATTAATCGGGCTCCTACTGTGGCTCTCGCCTTCCTGTATCGATCGGTATTTTATCAATGCCGATGAAGATATTGAAGGAAAAATCGTCATCAGTGGAACAATTACAGATGAAGGAGGCAATCAACAAATTCAGATTTCCAGATCCTCGTCGCCTGAAAATCCTAAATTTATTCCGATCTCCGGCTGTCAAGTCATTGTTGAAGATAATACGGGAAACCAGATTGTTTTTCAAGAAACTGCAGGTCAAGGGCATTATGAAGCAGAATTAGAACCTTCAATGCTTGAAGTTGGCAAATCCTTTCAACTAAAAGTAAACCTTCCCGATGGAACTAGTTATGAAAGCAGTGAAGAAACACTGACTCCCTCTCCCGATATTGCTGATGTTTACTATGACTTAGAAACAAAATCAACCTATGGACGTGGCTCAGAAGAAGATGGATTACAATTTTACATCGACTTTGAAGGAGACAGCCAATCTGGAAACTACTATCGTTGGAAACTGGAAGAAACTTACGAATATCACTCTACCTGGCCCATCATTCGCTATTTGGATGAAGAAGGAGTTATCCACGAGTCTGGTACCGACTACTCCTACTATTACTGTTACAAAACTGAAGAGCTGAACCAAATCTTTGCCTTGTCAACAGAGGGATTTACTCAAAACAGCTACAAAAAATACCCGCTCCATTTTGTAAATGATCACACGCAACGATTGATGTACCAATATAGCCTGTTAGTCAAACAGCTTTCCCTCTCAAGAAATGCCTATGAATACTGGGAAAACCTCCGCAAAAATAACAAGGAAGCAACAGACCTTTTTGGCAAACAACCTGGCAATGTCAAAGGAAATATCTCCAATCCATCTAATCCGAATGAAGTTGTTCTAGGCTATTTTGGAGTCTCATCGGTGAAGACTAAACGTATTCATATATTGGATGTTCCCGAACTTTCCTTTAGCGAAGTTGAATATTGCACAGCAGCTCTCCTAGATACAACTGAGCCCTTACCTGCCCAACCACGACCACTCTATATGGTCCCAATAAAAGATTTAAATGGGAACGACGCTTGGGGCTATGCTAACACGAGCTGTTTTATCTGCACCTTGCTTGGAGGAACAACCGAAAAACCACCTTATTGGATTGACGAATGAACACAAAACAAATTGCATACTATTTAGCCATTTTAATCACGTTTCTCTTTGTTGAGAAAAACCTGATGGCTCAGACAGACTTACCTGAAGTAAAAAAGCAAAAGCTGATAGAACAAATATGGCTAACAACTGACCGACAAATCTATTGTGCTGAAGAATCAATCTTATTCTCTATTTATAACAACTCGGCTAGGCCAATGCAGCGAAATGACTGGAGTCAAGTCGTATACATCGATCTACTCACTCCCGATGGCGAAATTATTGAGCAGCAAAAGTTGAACTATTCTCGAAAAGCATCTGGAAAGATAAAACTTCCACGGTGGGTGCTTACGGGTAACTACTATTTAAGAGCCTATACCCGATGGATGCGCAATTTTCCATCTCAGCTTCAGGACTACAAAATGGTCAGCATCATTAATCCATTTCGTCAAGAACTACTTGAATCCAATGGACAGCAAAGTCTCCAGAATAAAAATCATTCTTCCCCAAAGTATACTCCTGGGGTTGAAATTGAAACAACTAAACAAAACTATATTCAGCGAGAACAAGTTACCGTTGGCTATACCATTGCCGAACCTAACTATCAGCAAGGCCCAGTCCTTGCAACTGTCGTCCGCAAAGGGACTGAACAATCACAAGCAGCCTCTGTAATAAACACAACGAACAACGCCACCACTTCCGAATTCATTCCTGAAACCCGGGGAGTATCTGTATCAGGGACAGTGGTTAATGAAACCGACTCGTTGCCTTTACCCTATACCTTAGTGGGGCTGACTGTTTTCAAGGATAATCCGGAGAACCTAAACCTACTAACCAATGAAAATGGTCGATTCTTTTTTGACTTGGGCAATCTAAAAGGCAACTATGAGTTATTTATTTCCTCAAAAGGAAAAGAAGAAGGAGTTCATCCGCTTATTTTAGTTGACAACGATTTTGAAACTCGACTTACGACTCTCCCTTTTGTGCCTATCGATTTTTCGCCGAAATACAGGGAGCTATACGAAACGCTAAGTTTCACCAGCCAAGTACACCAGCTCTACCAGGAACAGCAAGCTCAAAAGCAGGCTCAAAAGCATCAAAAGGAAGCAGCCTTTTATGGAACTCCTGACTTCTCGCTTGATTTTGATGCCTACATCGAGCTGCCCTCTGTTGAAGAGTACCTGCATGAGTTGGTCCCTCGAGTAAGGGTCAAGAAAAATCACACTCGAAAAACCTTAGCCGTAACTGGAGCCGATCCTGAACTCTCAATTTACTCACCATTGGTGCTCATTGACATGGTCTCTGTTTTCGATACCGAAAAAATACTAGCTCTGGATCCTAAAAGACTCAAAAAGATGGAAGTCATCAGCCAGCCTTATATCCGCGGCGAC
Source organism: Sunxiuqinia elliptica (assembly GCF_900113005.1). GTDB lineage: Bacteria > Bacteroidota > Bacteroidia > Bacteroidales > Prolixibacteraceae > Sunxiuqinia > Sunxiuqinia elliptica. Next base: position 386,742 of record NZ_FONW01000002.1, on the reverse strand, counting down.
ATCACTTACGGAGGAATTATCAGTTTCTTTTCCCGCAAAGGTGATTTGGCCGGACTCGATTTACCTTCAGCCGGGCGATTTATTTCCTACAAGTTACTTGCTGAGACTCAAGCTACATTTCAGCCTGAACTTCCAGGTGAACGTATCCCTGACCTCCGAAACTGCTTGTTCTGGTCTTCTGAGTTAACCACAGATAAACAAGGAACTGGCTCCTTCTCATTTCATACAGGAGACAATACCGGGACTTACCTCATCATCCTGCAAGGAATTAATCAGAATGGTAAAACCTGGCAGGCCAGTCACGAAATTCAAATTCAATAAGTGAACTTGTAAACGCTAAAGTTTTCTGGTAGAAATAAAAGAAATCACTTCCCTACAATTCCCGGAGGTCATGCTGCATCTCTTTGGACAAACGACTTGATGTTGGAAAGAAATAGATCATCAGCACGATAATAGCAAGCAACTCGATCAAAAAGACAGTAGCTCCAGTTAGGATATAGCAAACAATAAAAAAGAAGCCATTCCCTTCTAAGATTGCTGTGCGAATGATCATTGCAGAACGGTAAATTTCAATCTTATTTTTCAAAGGTTCATCGCTAATTGTAGCCGTTCGGCGCTTAAACAATGAAAGCCCCATAGGAATATTAACCAAGGCCGTAAGGGTTGCAACAATTAGCAATATTTGCGCAAACCCAGGATCCTCCTGTTTGACTCCTCCATTTAAGGTTAGAGCAATTGCAATCAAAGCAAAAAGAACAACTCCGACAATTAATGCTCCATAAATAGTCCGAAGCGACTTCAGCTCCTGACGAATGGTGGGTGTATTGGATGACATGATTTTTTTTTTGAATATTGGTTCAAATGTAACTGATTTGTGCCCTACTCACAATACCCCCGAAACAATCCACCACTTGGGCCTTTCAGCACAACAACCAACTTATCCACAAGCACTGTGAACCTAATTTAATGACTTTGTGATACTTCTGTGATAAACACATGCTACCTTTCGAATGTTTTCATAGAAAAACACTCATGGAAAAAGCTTTAATTATAGAGGATGATAAAGATATTTCGGAACTGATTGCGATTCATTTAGCTGATATGGCCCTGGAAGTGGACAAAGCCTACGATGGTCAGGACGGACTGATGAAAGCCTTAAACAACCATTACCGGTTTATCTTGCTCGACATTCGCCTACCCTTGCTGGATGGCTTTGAGGTGTGCAAACGTCTTCGCATGGAGAAGAACAACACCCCTGTGTTGATGATTACCTCCAAATCAGAAGAAATTGACAAGGTGCTTGGACTAGAGATTGGTGCTGACGACTACATTTCCAAACCATTTGGTATTCGCGAGTTACTGGCCCGTATTAAAGCAGTTTTACGCCGAACGGAGCAACACACCGCTGCAAAAGACCAAGAGGAATTGGAGTTGCGCTACGACCAACTGTACATCAACGTTGGAATGCGAATTGTGGAAATTGCAGGCGAACGGATTGAACTATCACCGAAAGAATTTGACCTCTTGGTTCACCTCGCTTCAAATCCCGGGAAAACCTACTCCCGCATGCAGCTGCTCAACCAGGTTTGGGGATACGAGTTTGAGGGCTTTGAACACACTGTTAACTCACATATTAACCGGCTACGTTCCAAGGTGGAAAAGGACATGAGTAAGCCGGAATACATTTTAACCACCTGGGGCGTGGGCTATAAATTCAGGGAATCCTGAGCTTAAAAATTTAACCGATGCAAATTGCCAGACCAAAAATATTCAATCGCCTGTACATGCAGGTTTCCGCCATCTTTTTGTTGGTGCTTTTCCTGTTTACGGCCATCGTCCTTTACATTTCGGTGGAGTCAGCCCGCAGCTATTCCGTTGAGGTTAACCAGCGCCTCAACAGCGAGCTGGCGCAAAACACCATTGCCATGATCAACCCGTTTATAAAGGACGGTATTATCAGCGAAGAAGGAGTCAAAGATTTGATGCACTCCATGATGGTGATCAACCCCATTGTGGAAGTTTACCTGCTCAATCCCGAGGGAAAAATCCTGCAATATGTGGCTCCCGATAAAGTTGTGCAACTGGAACACGTCAATCTGACTCCGGTGAAAAGCTTTTTGGCAGATCCCGAGCACAGCATCATTTACGGCGATGATCCCCGAAATCCCGGCGAATACAAAACCTTTTCTGCAGCGCGGGTCGTCAATGGCGACCAACTCACCGGCTACATCTACATTGTTTTAGCCAGCCAGGAATATGTTTCGGCATCCCAAGCCGTTTTGGGAAGTTACATCCTCGGCCTGTCTATTCGATCGGTGATCACCATCCTGATTATTTCGGCATTGGTAGGATTGTGGGCCATTTGGATGATCACCCGCAAGCTGAACCCCATCATTGAGGGAATCAGCACCTTTCGGGAAGGCAACCTAAGCAAGCGAATTGAGGTAAAGAACGAAGGCGAACTGGACCGAATTGGCCTGGTTTTTAACGAAATGGCGGACACCATTGAGCAAAACATTCAGGAACTAAAAGGGGTGGATAACTTACGGCGCGAACTGATCAGTAATGTATCCCACGACTTGCGGACGCCGGTAGCTTCGATCCAGGGATATGCTGAAACCCTGCTGCTGAAAAAAGAGACCATTCAGCCCCAGGAACAGGAGAAATACCTGGAGGTGATTTACAAAAGTTGTGGGCGACTTAAAAAGTTAGTTGAAGATTTATTTGAATTGTCGAAATTGGAAGCCCACCAGGTAAAACCGCAGCCGGAGCCTTTCTCCATTGCTGAGCTCGTTTACGATATTGCCAACAAATACCGGATCATCTCTCAAAAGAAAGGCATCAGCGTTAATACCGTCATTGCCAAAGAAGTGCCTTTGGTGGAAGCCGACATTTCGATGATTGACCGGGTTTTGCAAAACCTCATCGACAATGCCGTAAAATATTGCCGAGAAGGCGACACCATCAATATTGAAATTGATACCAAAAATCCCCAAACCGTTGAGGTGCGCGTCGCTGACTCAGGACAGGGAATTAAGCAGGAAGATTTGGAACACGTCTTTCAACGTTACTACAAAGGGCGCGAAGACCGGCAAAGCACAGGCTTGGGGCTGGCCATCGTGAAGAAAATCATCGAACTGCACCAATCTTCCATCCGTGTGTATAGCCAGTTGGGAAAAGGAACCACCTTCAGCTTTGATTTACCCATTGCCAACAGAGCTTAATCGTTATAAAAGTTTGAAGGCTTTGTGATGTTCCTGTGACTTAATGCTCCCAACTTTGTTACAGAGTAATTGGTCGCCGCAACAAACCGAAGCGAAAAAAAGACCAGAAAGCTTATTTAATGCTAGTAGAAAGGAGACAAGTGATGAAACGGACAATCTTTATTATTCTGATGGGTAGCTGGACACTGGCTGGCTGCGCTCAAAACAATAAGCAACAAAAAATGAACAGCCAATTTCGCGCACTAACGCCGCAGGAAGAACATGTTATCGTGCATAAAGGCACCGAACGCCCTTTTACCGGGAAGTACGATCAGTTTTTTGAGGAAGGAACCTACGTATGTAAACGCTGTGGAGCTGAGTTGTACCATTCAACTAACAAGTTTGATGCAGGCTGTGGCTGGCCGAGCTTCGACGATGAAATTCCGGGTGCAGTGAAACGGACGCCCGATGCCGATGGCATGCGGACCGAAATTACCTGCAACGCCTGTGGGGCCCACCTGGGGCATGTATTCCTCAATGAAGGATTTACAGCCAAGAACACGCGCCACTGTGTAAATTCCATTTCGCTGGAGTTTATTCCAGCCAAAACGGGCACGACTGCCTCAACCGATACAGCCTACTTTGCCGGTGGCTGCTTTTGGGGCGTAGAATATTACCTAGAGCAAGCACCAGGAGTCATTTCAGTGGAGTCGGGCTACATGGGAGGTAGCAAGAAAAATCCTTCGTACCAGGATGTGAGCCACCACAAAACCGGGCACGCCGAAACGGTTCGCGTTATTTTCAGGCCGTCAGAAACTTCGTATGAAGAACTGACCCGCTTGTTTTTTGAGATCCATGATCCGACACAGCTCAACCGGCAAGGGCCAGACATTGGCGAGCAATACCGATCGGCCGTTTTTTACCGAACCGAAGAGCAGAAAAAAATTGTCGAGGGGCTGATCCAGCTCTTGAAAGGCAAAGGCTACAAGGTAACCACCCAGGTAGCACCGGCAGCCACGTTCTGGAAAGCTGAAGGCTACCACCAAGACTATTACGTCAAAAAGGGAGGAACGCCCTATTGCCACCAGCGCGTAAATCGGTTTTAAAGAGGAAGGCGCAACGATAAGGCCCCCTGCGGGCCAGAAGCAACGAAGCCAGGGACAACTCCCTGGCTTTTTTCATGACTAATTGAATGTCAATAAATAGTTATTCCAAAGCCCAACACCGACAACACAGCTAATACCCCCTTCATCTCACTATTAATAGATCATTAGATTTTCAGATATCAGACTATCAAACATTTGTAACACCTTAAATTAGAACAACTGATCCTCAACCTGTACCTTAGCCTCCGCCTTTGCCTTTGCCTGTCCTATTCCTTCTCCTCCGCCACAAAATCGTTATAAAAGTTTGAATTTGTTGTGACCCTCCTGTGATACTTTAAGCGGAACTTGCTGATACATTAATTCTTAAAAATTTATTGCTATGAAAGTTATGCGCTTATCTTTGATTATGTTGTTCTTAGCAGCAACTTTTACCCAATGTTTAGACAAAGACCACCCTGGAGCAGTCGCTCCGCCCACGGGAATGTACACCGTAACCGTTGAAAATGTCTCCATGCCCTACGACTTCTTTCAGTCGGGAGCAGCTACCATGCCCGAAGGCACTTCGGAAGCAGGACCTGCTCATCCCGGCCAATCGTACACCTTCTCATTTTATGCAGGTAAAAACCACCGCTTATCGTTTGCCACCATGTATGGCGCATCCAACGACTTATTTTACGGACCATCAGGCGAAGGAATTCCACTTTACGATGGCGATACGCCAACAACAGGCGATATCACCGATTGGATTCAGCTGTGGGATGCCGGAACTGAGATTAACGAAGAGCCTGGCGTAGGCCCAAACACCGGTCCACAACAACCAGCCCCCAACACCGGTCCCGACGAAAACGGCACCGTTCGCAACATCACCGAAGTCGATGATGGTTATTCCTACCCGGCCGTGAGTGCCAACCTGAAAGTGATGTTGGACTACGATGGCGAAAGCAATATGTTTACCGTGACCATTGACAACCTAAGCGAAAGCTCCACCGGTATTTCACCCGTTGTTTGGGGCGTTCATGCACAAGCTTATGCCTTGTTTCACGAAGGAATGATGAATTACGGACATGGCTTGGAACACGTAGCCGAAGATGGCAATTTCATGCCTTTGGCTGATTACCTTGCGATGAACACGGGCTATGTATCACCCGTAGCACCTGTTCTTTGGGTATTGCACGACAAAACCGAGATGCCGGTCTTTATGGACGGACAGCCTGACTATGGCATGGGACTGGAAACCTTGGCTGAAACCGGAAACCCAGCAACATTGGCCGAGTCACTCACCAATGCTGGTTATACCGTTGGCGTGGCCAACATGCCCGAGGGAAGCACCGAAGCTGGTCCGCTTTTCCCCGGTGACAAATACATGTTCTCGTTCGAAGGCCAAGTGGGCAAACAACTTAGCCTGGCCTTTATGCTTGGGGCATCAAACGACATCTTCTTTGCCCCTGACGACGATGGCATTAAGCTATCCTTCTCGCCTGTTGACAAAGATATCACCAAGCTATTCATGCTTTGGGACGCCGGTACCGAAGTCAACGAGTATCCCGGAGCCCAATCCGCTGATGACACTGTTGAAGGAGGTAATGTCCGACTGGTCGACGATGGTTTCATGTATCCTGATGTGGATCAGATCATAAAAGTAACGATCCAACGCAATTAGGAAGAGATTTATAAAAGTCAAAGGATGAGGCGAAGGCAAAGTCAATTAAGATTGATACAATTGACGATTTGGGGAGAAGCAAACAGCCCGCAATTTCTGTAACAGGAATAGCGGGCTTTCTTTTTTTAAAGAGGCGCAGGGGAAGGCACAGGCGAAGGTTGAGGTTGAGGCAAAGGAAATTAGCCCAATAACTAGCTGAGCAGAATTGTAAGAGCTAAAACCCTAGCCAGAAAATGCTCTCACCGTGCTGCGAGAGCCCAAAGCCAGTCCAAGAAATGCTCTCGCAGGATTGCGGGAGCTAATTCCGATTAAAAAAAGACTCTCGCAGCGCTGCGACAATAAATTCTGATCCAGAAAAGACTCTCGCAGTGCTGCGAGAGTCCAAACCCAATCCAAGAAATGCTCTCGCAGCGCTGCGAGAGCGAATTCCGATCCAGAAAAGGCTCTCGCGAGCCTGCGAGAAAATACCCCTTCCCCCTGAAATCCGCTTGCAACAAGCACTTTCCGTTCTAAAGCATCAAAAAGAAACATGCATTCTCCCACTTTCTTTTGTATTTTTGCCTCCCAATAAAACTTGGGGCTACTTAAGCTTGATCCACGAATGAATCTTATTTCTCAACAATTTGACCTTAAATATGCATACACACAGCTACATCTATTCAATTAACTACGACATTCATAACGAAGAACTATGTAAGCTGGAGTCGAGGCAGATTTTTGGGGAAGAAGAGCAGGACAATTTGCTGTTTTCAAATCTCAAGCTTAATCCTTCAATCAGCCCTTTTATCAGAAGTCGGTTTGAGCTTATTTTGTCGGCAACCGATTATTCCGGTCTGCTCGAAAAGATCAAGCAAAAGAACATTCATGTTGATGGATTTAAGGTGGAATACCTGGTCCTGAGTGGCGACCCAACCAAGTATGCCGACAGACTGAGCAAATTAAAAGATACTGGTTATTGCATTGAAGGAGACCCGGATTACACGAATCCGTCGATCACCTACGCTATTGGCCAGTACAAAAACACCTGGTATTTTGGGGTTTTAACCAAGCACCAAACCGATTGGTTAGCGCACAAGAAAAAACCATGTTCGTTTAGCAGTGCCATCAATATGGACATTGCGAAAGCGCTGGTTGGCATTGCCTCCAAAGGCGATCAAAACCAACGGATGCTGGATGCGTGTTGTGGCGTTGGCACCGTGATGTTGGAAGCCTGTATTGCCGGATTCGATATTGAAGGCTGTGACATCAACTGGAAAGCCTGCAGGTCCACCCGCACAAACCTGGCACACTACAATTACACCGCCAAGGTCTATCGCTCCGATGTTAAAGACCTGACCCAGCAATACGACACGGCCATTATCGATCTGCCCTACAATTTATACACCTCATCGAACGACGCCAGCACGTTCAACATTATTGAATCGACAGCGAAGTTGGCTCCGCGGGTGGTGATTGTATCCACTGTTGGAATTGAAACCCACATCCGCAATTCGGGGCTAAAAGTCTCGGATAGCTGTACGGTTGAGAAAAAAGGAAAGAAATTTGCACGTAACATCTGGGTTTGCGAAAGAATGTAGCATGATGGGAAGTTGAAGACCGCAATAACTCAAAAAACAAAATACTGTTTCCACGAACCGACATGAAATCCATTCGAAAATACGGCTCCAAACCTTACCGCATAGCCCTGTTGCATGGCGGACCGGGCGCTGCCGGAGAACTAAAACCGGTAGCCGAAAATTTAGCGCATGAGTTTGGCGTTTTAGAGTTGTTGCAAAGTGAACGCTCAGTTAGTACCCAACTTTTGGAGCTGCACAAACAGCTTAGCCGGCAAGCCGACTTACCGGTTTCCCTGATTGGCCATTCGTGGGGTGCATGGTTGGCTTTTCTCTTTGCAGCCAACTACCCCGATTTAGTTCGCCAGCTCATTTTAATTGGCTCCGGGGCTTTCGACGAAAAATACAACAAAAATCTGATAGACATCAGGCTCAGTCGGTTGAGTCAAGCAAACAGAGAAGAGGCAGAGTACCTGCTTTGCAAAATCCATTCAGGAAACACCGACAACCAAACCTTGCGCGATTTTGGACGACTCATGAATTTGGCCGATTCGTTTGATTACGAAGGCAACAGCCAAGAGCAAATTGAACTCGATATGGAAATTTACCAGTCGGTTTGGCCGGAAGCCTCAAAATTACGGGCTACAAAAAAGTTGCTACACCGTGCCGCCAACATCTCATGTCCCGTTGTAGCCATCCACGGAAGCTACGACCCTCATCCCATCGATGGCGTTGAACAACCATTAGCAGCCCTCCTCCCCGATTTTAAAATGATCCGTCTCAATAAATGTGGACATACCCCTTGGTTCGAAAAACAAGCCAGCGTGCAATTCTTTGAAATTCTGCGGGAAGAATTACGAAAAATTGACTATCTATGAACTACGGAAGTAGCTAAACGCAAAAGTTTAGCAACCACCATCTTGAAACCAGCAACCAAACCATGACCATTCAAAACATTCACACACTCCAAAAAGCGTTTTTCAATAGCAATACCACCAAGGATGTCAATTTCAGGATCGCACAACTCCAAAAATTTAAGCGTGTCCTAAAAGAAAATGAAGATTTGCTCTACCAGGCAATTTACCAGGATTTCGGCAAGTCGGAGTTTGAAACCTACATCTCTGAGCTCTCCCTCTTGTATCATGAGATCAATGGTTTCATCAAGAAAATTCCGAAGTGGAGCAAAGCCCGAAAGGTAGCCACCGGACTAGCCAATTTCCCGGCCAGAAGTTATCAGCTTGTCGAGCCTTTAGGAAACACCTTGGTCATTGGTGCCTGGAATTACCCGTTTCAACTGTCGCTGGTTCCGGCAATCACCTCGCTTGCCGCGGGCAATACGGTTATTTTAAAGCCCAGCGAGCTTCCGGCCCGCACCTCACAAGTGATGGCTCAAATAATCAACGAGAATTTTCCGAGCGAGTATTTCCATGTTGCCGAAGGAGGCGTCAAAGAAACGAGTGAACTCTTGGAGTATCGGTTTGACAAGATCTTCTTCACTGGCAGCATTCCCGTGGGTAAAATTATTTACCAAGCTGCAGCCAAGCACCTCACGCCGGTAACGCTGGAGCTGGGAGGCAAAAGCCCAACATTTGTCCTTGCCGACTGCGACCTCAAGCTGACGGCCAAACGAATTGCCTGGGCTAAGTTTCTGAATGCCGGACAAACCTGTGTTGCGCCCGATTATATTTTGGTTGACCGGGTTATTGAAAGCCCGTTTCTCGAAGCACTTACAAACGAGTTAGACAAGTATCACAGCAATGACGATTCGCTGGATGACAATTATTTAAAAATTATAACCACCGCTCATTTTGATCGGTTGACCAAGCTGATTGATCCGGCAAAAACCGTTTATGGAGGCTACTCCAATCGCGAAAAAAGACTGATCAAACCCACCATTCTGAAGAATGTGACCTTTGATGATGAGGTGATGAAAGATGAGATATTTGGCCCCATTCTTCCGGTTCTAAGCTTTGATCATTTGAATGAAGCCGTTCAGGAAGTTAAGGCCAGGCCCAAACCACTGGCTTGTTACATTTACTCGAAAAACCGAAAGCTAATTCGTCAACTATTAAAAGAGATTTCCTTTGGTGGCGGGGCTGTTAATGACAGTGTGATGCACCTTTCAAACAGCAAACTCCCCTTTGGAGGCGTTGGCTCAAGCGGAATTGGAAGCTACCACGGAAAGGCTGGCTTCGATGCATTCTCTCACCGAAAAAGTATATTGGATAAACCCTTTTGGTTTGAGCCCAACATAAAGTATCCGCCTTATACGGATACCAAGTTAAAACTGATAAAATGGCTTTTTGAGTAAACAGCCGCTTCTATGAATCACATAGAAGGACTCCAGGATCAGCTGCCCCAAACTCCTTTCCCTAGGGGTAATGGGTGTGATTTACTCCGCTGACTTTTCCCAAGGACGTTCTTTCGCGGCAAAGGCTAGTTGTTCGTACCAGTCTTTTCCGTACTTGCGAATCAGTGGTTCTTTTAAGAATTGGTAAAGTGGCAATTTTTGTCCGCGTCCGCACTCCCGACCGGGCTTGCAGATTTTAAGCTCTTGGTAATTGACCGCGTCAAAACGTTTGTATTCGGTAATCCGAACAGGAAACAGGTGGCAGGAAACCGGCTTACGAAAATCGATCTTCCCTTCCAAAAAGGCTTTTTCGATTCCGCACTTGACAATCCCTTTATCATCGGTAAAGGTATAAGCGCACTCGCGGTTGTTAACCAAGGGAGTAACGGTATCGCCATCCTCATCAACCATGCTGGTTCCCTGGTGTGCAATCACTGCTTTTCCTTCCTGCGTCATGTAAGGCTCCACAATCGGATAAATCTCTTCCAGCTTTAACGCCTCCTCTGCGGTTAATGGCGCACCTGAATCGCCTTCAACACAACAAGCACCTTTACACTTAAATAAGTCACACAGAAAGTGTTCCTCAATCACATCGAAACTAACAATGGTTTTTCCAATTTCCAGCATAGCACATAAAAAAATAAAGCCCTCCCGAACCATCCGGGAGGGCTCAAAGATATCTAAAAAAACTTAGCGTTTAATCAAAACTTTACCGGTCATTTCAGCCGGAATTTCCAATCCCATTTCAGACAACAAGGTTGGCGCTACATCAGCCAAAATACCATTTTCAATGGTCAGGTTCTTGTCGTCGCTCACATAAATACATGGAACGGGGTTCAACGAGTGAGCTGTATTAGCTGAGCCATCTTCGTTCACCGCGTTATCCGCGTTTCCGTGGTCAGCAATAATCAATACATTGTAGTTGTTTGCGCGAGCAGCCTCAACCACTTCTTTTGCGCATGAGTCAACAGCAGATACGGCTTTCGAAATCGCTTCGTAATCACCGGTATGTCCTACCATATCGCCATTTGCAAAGTTCAAGCAAACAAAATCAACTTCTCCTTTTTGCAGCTCAGGAACAATCGCATCCTTAATTTTAGGAGCCGACATTTCTGGCTGATGATCGTAAGTAGGAACTTTAGGAGAAGGAATCAAAATACGGCTTTCTCCGTCAAACTCGTCTTCGCGGCCACCGCTAAAGAAGAAGGTTACGTGAGCGTATTTTTCAGTCTCTGCAATCCGGATTTGCTTCAAGCCAGCTTTCGAAACAATTTCTCCCATGGTATTGGTTGGGTTTGCTTTTTCGAAAATGACATTGACGCCTTTAAAGTCGGCTTTGTAAGTGGTCATGGTGTACCACTGCAAGTCCATGGTTTTCATTCCAAACTCAGGCAAGTTTTCCTGGGTGAATGCAATTGTTGTTTGACGCAAACGGTCGGTACGGAAGTTGAAACAGATAACCACATCACCTTCTTCAATCACTCCCACCGGGCTACCATCTTCTTTCACCATGCAAATTGGCTTGATGAACTCATCGGTAACACCTGCATCATATGAAGCTTGAATGGCAGCCAACAAGTCGGTTGCTTTCTCACCCTTACCTTCTGTGTACAGGTCGTAAGCCAACTTCAAACGATCGTAGTTTTTATCGCGGTCCATTCCGTAGTAACGCCCGATGATTGAAGCGAATTTACCGTTCGTTCCTTTCAGGTCTTCCAGGTCTTTTTCCAGGAATCCATACCCTGAACGAGGGTCGGTGTCACGTCCGTCAGTCAAACCATGAACAAACACATCTTCTAGCCCCAGGTCTGTAGCCATTTGGCAAAGTGCAACCATGTGTGAGCTTAAAGCGTGTACTCCACCAGGGCCGATTAAGCCAATCAGGTGTACTTTTTTGTTGTTATCCTTGGCGTAATTGTATGCTTTTAGCAATTGTGGATTTTCCCACAACGACTTATCTTTAATTGCTTTGGTAATTTTTACCATATCCTGATAAAGAACGCGACCAGCGCCAATATTCAGGTGGCCTACCTCTGAGTTCCCCATCTGTCCGTCAGGCAAACCAACGTTTTCACCAGAAGTCAGTAGTTGAGAATTGGGATATTCTTTTTCTAATGAATCGATAAACGGAGTCGGTGCAGTTGTGACAACATCACGCTTTGAACCATCACCAATTCCCCATCCATCCAGAATCATTAACAGGGTTTTTTGTACATCAGCCATAATTTATAATCGTTTTAAATAAATAACTATTTTCCGCACAAAAGTATTCTTTTTTAGGCGGTATGTAAAATCAAAGAAAGCCGTTCTACCAAAATTTAATATTCCCTTGATTTATAAGTTACAGAGTTCAGAAGTCCCTCCACTGGCTCGTTCAAAAACACGCTGATTGAGGTGCTCCCCGGCCTTTCGACCTTCCTGCATCGCCTACCTAAACAAAAACAGGCAGGCCCTGTTTGCACCGGACCTGCCTGTTTCGAAATCAACTGAGCTAAGGATTACAATTCCCGGTCAGGATAAAGATCATTCCATTGTTGTGCCTGGTCTTTCAGTTTCAGGTCGAACCACGACATGATGGTGTTGTGCCATTCCAAGCGCTTTTTGTAGTCCAAAATCCAGTGGTCCTCGCCAGCCACTAAAACCATCTCCACATCTTTGCCCAACAGTTTGAGCGCAGCGTAGTATTGCAAGCTTTCGCCTACCGGCACGTTCGTATCCGAGGTTCCGTGCAACAGCAAAATGGAATTATTAAACTGGTCAGCATTGTATAGCGGGCTGTTTTCAACGAAAATATCTTTTCGACTCCAAGGGTAGCTGTTTTTCGCCGCTCCAGCATTGTAGGAATAGCCCCAGTATCCTTCTCCCCAATAACTGGAGATAGAACTAATTCCGGCATGGGAGATCGCTGTTTTAAACAGCTTGGTGCGTGTTTGCAACAACATGGTTGTAAATCCGCCATACGAAGCACCAATACATCCGACATTAGCCGCATCAACTTCATCATGCGCTTCAAGAAACTTTTCCGTTCCCTCAATGATATCGTCAATGGCATCCTCGCCCCAACCATTCACGTGAAGCGCTGAAAAGTCCTGTCCAAAACCGGTTGCTCCACTAGGCTGCATCACATATACTACATAACCATTGGCCGCCCAAATATTTTTGGGGTAACGCCCATCGAATGAACGATCAGTTGGTGACGTTCCGCCGTAGAAATTCACAATAAGCGGATATTGTTTTCCTTCTTCATAGTTCGGTGGGTAGTACACCCGACCGTAAATGGTTGTTCCCTTGCTGTTTGTAAAATTCCAATCGGTTGTTTTTCCAAAAGCGATTGTTTCAAACTGTTCTTTGGCCGGTGCTGACAATAACTGTCCCTTGCCTTTGGGCAGTTGCAAGGTATAGACTTGCTGAGGTGATGAAATACTGCTTCCGGTATAAACAGCCACCGAGCCATCAGCTGAATAATCAATTGATCTAAGCACATCCACGTCCAGCTTTATCTCGCGGAAATTCTTTTTATTGGGGTTTAACTCATACAGTTTCTTGTAATCACGCTCGGTCACCGATACAAAAACCTGGTCATCGGATGCCCAAAAAGCGTCAGCAATAGCCGGATCAAAGTCATAGGTCAGGCTGGTCGCTTTTTTGTTATCCAAATTGAATAAGTAGAGCTGACTATCGTAGCTATTCGGAATTTTATCACCTTCAACATTCACGCCCAGCTCATCAAAGCATTCAGGTCCGCCCTGCACCAAAAGCATTTTGCCATTTGGAGAATACTGGCACGATCCTCCATACAATTTGTCTTTCCACAAGGTATCCAAAGCCATTGTTTCCAAATTTAGCTCGTACAGGTTTTGCTTCGAGAAGGGAACTTCACGGTAATCTCTTCGGCTGGTAGAAAATAGAATCCGGCTTCCATCCGGATGAATATCATGCAAACTAGCACTCCAAACACCTGCTGTTAAAGGCATCCGACTTCCTGTTTCAACATCAAGCTGATACAAATAATAGCGCGTTCTGAAATAAGGCAGGCGGTCGTCGTTTCCATAAATCCGTTTCAAGTCGCCCGGCTTCTCTGCATCTTTCTTTCGTGAATAAATGATGAAGTTCTCTTGTTCAGCCCACGAATAACCGGCTAAATCTTCAATGGCCGTCGCAATGGTTTGCTCGGTTCCCAGCGTTGGATCATAAACAAACAAATCTGATTTGCCATCGAAACTAGCAGTATAACTGAGACGATCGGTTGTTGGCAACCATTTTACCTGCCCGAGTTTCGGTTCACGAAACACCTGAACTGTGCGCTGCTGCTCCAAATCAACCAATTCGTACCACTGCTTGCTTTTTCCATTGCCGGCAATCACTTCGCTATACTTCAGCAAGGCGTACTTTCCAGATGCTGAAATTTGAGCTGACTTGACTGACTTGCCATCAAGCACATCATGAATGGTCAAAAAGCGAGTTGGCTCCAAACTCCATTCCGTTACGCTTGCTTCAAAATCGTCATCGGCTTTAAACTGGGCAGCCAACTTTAAAGGCTCTTCCGAGCTAATCAACTTTAGATGAACTGCATGTTTTCCTATTTGCAGGCTCACGGCCACCTCCTGTGTTGATAGCTTCGCTTCTTTCTGCGTTTTTACCAACTCGTTATCAACATACAACTCGTAAGCCGCATTTGAACTTAAAACTAGTTTCCCTTTCGTCCAGCGATCAACAGTTAGAAAACCTTTCATCAAAAGCAGCTGATCGGCTTTTGTTTCCTCAAGCACCAAGCTATCAATGCCAATTGCTGTTGTTGTCCACTCATAGTCATTTGCCGCAAAGTCAATCACTTCCTGAGCGAGCAAATCTGCCAGCTCAAAGGTGTTGCCATCCACATCGGGTTGTGAGGCGAACAAAGGCATATGCACCTGTTTGGCTGTTGCCAGTTTCCACTGTTGAATTTCCAAGGGAGTCTGCCCCAACACAGTGAGGGCTACAAATAAAAAGGTAAAAAATGTGCTTAGTCGTTTCATTTATCTTATCGTTATAGGATTGTAAACTTATTCGATCCGTTTTAATTGATCCGGTCTTGCAAAAACAGGCTATCCTTTTAGTCCTCATTCTGGCTAAAACATTACAAGCTAAGTTTTCAAAAATAGGGATCAGGATTGAAAGCAGCCATGACTTAAGCGAGGAAACGAAAGAAAGCATGCAATTCAGGAAAACCAATCAGCCTTTTCGTATAAAAAGCGAGGCCATCTCCTAAGAGATAGCCTCGTCAAACTTTAACTTTATTGGATTATTAGACTCAGATTGGTCTAAAGCGTTGGATCAAATGTTCCGCCCCAATCAACGTTTTGTTCCAAGCTGCTATTTCGATCTAACACATCTTGGTGGATTGGAAAAAAGTAATAAGTTTCTGGTAACGAATTAACCTGAACACCCGATCGAGGAACCCGCAACGTACTGTATTTAAAATTTGCTTCAGTTAGTTCATTTGCATTTGCTTTATCGCGTGCTTCGGAAAGCGGCATTTCATCGCCATTTTCATTAATCGCAATCGCTTCAACACCATGTTTGGTGGTTCCATCCAAACGATCAAGCATTCTTAAACGACGCAAATCCCAAAAACGATGTCCTTCAAAACAAAGTTCAATATTACGTTCGGCCAAAATGGCTTCGCGCATTTCTTCCCGGGTTGTAGCTGCTACTCCATAGTTTCCATCATCCCCTGCTTCAACTCCTGCACGGTAACGAATTTGTTTTAAAATATCTAAGGCATCTTCCAAGTGACCCGTTTCATTTGCTGCTTCAGCGTAATTCAACATGACTTCAGCAAAACGCATCAAGATAAAGTCGACGTCGTATTGCTGGACTTCTGACTGAGTCAGGCTTAGCAAACTATTTTTAAGGATAAAAAATCCGGTATAACGATCTAAATTCGTCGAGTTGGTTGCCGCATTTGGATTAACGCCAAAGTCATCCAACTCGTGGGCAATCCCCAAGGAAGTGTATTGACGTCTGCCTGCCTTGCCTGACACCTCATAAATCTTCCCATTCCAAACAATTGACTTCTCAAAACGTGGGTCACGATTTTCCCAGTAAGATTGTAAAAACTCCTCATCCGTTTTATAGTAATCCCCGGTTGGATCATTGTACATTTTGCCGTCCTTCATCGGAAATTCTTTAACGAACTCCCAAGTTGGACAAGCCCAAGCCGGACCTCGACTTTCAGAACCGGGACGCACACCATAATCCCAACTTGCCGTTTTATCTGGATAAGAATTGATAACTGCAAATACAACTTCGGGGCCACGTTCAACCAAGGCAATATCTGAATAATCTTCAGTTAAGGCATATCCTTGGTTTTTCAGGCTTTCATAAGCTTGCTTATTTACAGTGTAAGCATCTGCCCACTGTTGATTATCCCACGGATTGGACGGATTGAACTGAGGAGAAGCTTTGTAAAGGAGTACCTTCGCTTTGAATGCTAAAGCAAAGTTTCCATCAATTTTTCCATAGTCGGCAGAGCTACTCTCAATATGTTCTGGCAAAAAACTGATTGCATCATCAATGTCTTTAATGATAAAATCAAAACACTCTGCGGTGCTATTTCTTGCAACATAAAGATCATCATTGTATCTATCCTGAGGTACTTTGATGTAGGGAACACCACCATGATAAATAACCATGTTGAAATAGGTATAAGCGCGCATAAACAGCGCTTGTCCTGTGATGCTTTCTTTCACCTCCTGTGGTAATTCACCATCATTTACATCAACAATAGCTTGATTGATTAATCGTATCCGGTCGTATGCCCAATTTTTATAAGAACTATTTGTGATGGTAATCCGATTTTCATAAAACTCAATACCTGCTAGCTGCTGACTGGTTCGATCAGCTCCCGTACTCCAGTTTCCAAACATGGGGTAAAGGTTTGCGATGTAGGCATTAGCCAGATTTTCATCATTCCAAACAAGCTCTGGACTGTAATTGCTTATATCTTCAATGTCAAGAACATCTGAACATCGGGTAAACGCAGTTAAAAGAATTATTGCGTATATAATCTTTTTCATACTGAATTAATTTTTTAAAATTTAATATCAAGTCCAAAAGTGAACGATTTCATCAAAGGATACGAGTCATACTCTTTCTGCTCAGGATCATGAAACTCTTTGATTTTAGAGATCGCAAACAAGTTTGTACCATTGAAGAAAAGCTGGGCGCTTGCGACATTGATTGCTGACAACCACTTAGCTGGAAGATTGTACCCCACATTCAGGTTCTTTAGCCTCATGTAGGCTCCATTTCTGATCCAGAACGAACTAGCTCCTGTTCCTGACTCATACCAGTTCTTTCCAACAGGACGTGGGTATTCTCCATCTGGATTATCCGGCGTCCAAACATCTTTGGTCCAAATTGGATAGTAAGGACGAACAGTTCCTCCCCACTGACGAATTCCTGCGCCTTCCTTATTGCTAATCATCCGGTCATAAACACCAACGCCTTGGAAGTGGGCATCAATTGAAAAGTTCTTCCAGCTAGCGCTAACCCCAAAACCATAGTTAATTCTTGGGGCCGCATTTTCGGACAACAATTGTTGATCATTGGAGTCAATTTTCCCATCAGGCCCTTCCGAATAGCCATCACCACGAATATCTTCAAACAAAAGTCCTCCGAGATATGGATCGCGCCCAAATTGTTTAAATCCACTAGCCAGTAACTCATCCAACTGTTCTTGAGTTCGAACAATTCCTAAGCTGTTATAGCCAAAAATACGATCTAATGGATTTCCTATTTTAGAGGCCCACTCGCGACTTCCACCAGGTAGAAAAGCTTCTCCTTCATCAATCACGTCCCATTGATCTTTAGCATAGCCAATATTTCCATAGACCGAATAATTTACTTGGTTCTTGATCGCTCTATCTCGCCAGGTAATTGTCAATTCGCCACCTTTCCATGAACGTTCAGCATAGTTTTCCGGAGCTAAACTCTGTCCATAGTTATCAGGAAGTGTCACCAGTCGTGAACCCAAAATATCAGTCTCCTTTTTGGAGAACACATCAAGCGTTCCGGACAATTTACTGGTTAGCATAGTAAAATCAATTCCAGCATTGTAGGTTGTTGACGTTGCCCATGTTAAGCTCGGGTTTGGAGTGGCACCAGGTTTAATACTTCGATAAAGCTCATCACCAAAAATATAATTCCCTGCATTTTGATATACATTGGTGTATGAAAACGCTCGAATCTTCTCATTATTTACATCCAAGTCATTCCCTGTAGTTCCGTAAGAAACTCTTAACTTCAGATCATCTAACCAACTATCTGTCACATCCATAAAGCCTTCCTCTGAGATACGCCATGCTGCTGATATTGAAGGAAAGAATCCCCAACGTTTGCTTTTGGGGAATAAGGTATTTCCATCATACCTGAATGAAAATTCAGCGATGTAACGCTCATTAAAGTTATAATTCAAACGTCCAATTAACGATTGCCGAGCTCCTATTTCTTCCCAACCTCTACCATAGCGACGTTCGGAATCTGTTGAGTATACAAAGTCCTGGTCGTAAGTTGTTACAGGGTCTTCTGCTTTAACGTAGGCTCCGTAAAGGCCTCTTTCACTCTGTTCCCATACTGCCATGGCATCAACACTATGCTTTCCAAAAGACTTTTTATAGTTTAAAAACCAGTTAAACTGGTAGCTCCAGCTAGTATTTAACTCATAGCTCAAATAGGGTTGATTCTGACTAAATGTAAATGTATTTACCTTATTTGGATCAGGAGCGGCAGGTACAAATCGATTGCCATCGGGATCAGCTTGGTTAAACACGTAGTTTTTCTGGAATGTGAGGTATCTCTTCCTCATATAGTCAGCACCAATGTAGTTTCCAACGACTTTCGTTGAAAGCCCAGAGATGTATTTATCCAACTTAATATCCAGAGATAAAATCGTATTCAGCTCACGTTTCCTCGTTTTAATGTAGCGATCACCGACAATTTGATCAATAACACTCCAAGCCAGCCAGCTTCCCATGGGGGTTTGCACTGGAAAGTCAGTAACATAATTAGCGGGAGTTCCGTCTTCAAGAGTATAAAAAGGATACACTTTAGGCCAGTTAAATGTAACCCGGTACAAGTCAGAAACATCATAATCATCATCGGGAGAAAATGGCCAATAGAAACGGTCGTGGTTTTGTTGATTAGCTGATATATTCAAATTGATTTGAATGGCATCAGAAATTTTGGCCGAAACATTTGACCGTAAGTTGAACTTTTGATGCTCTAAAGAAGTATAGGAACCTTCTTCTCCGCGATAACTTGCAATGGAGTAATACGTAATTTTATCACTACCTCCAGCCACGCTTAACGAGTGCTTCTGACTCCATGGATTTTGCCAAATAAAATCGTTTACGTTATAACTGCGGTTTTCAAAATAGGCAAATTCTTCGGGACCATTCGGAGGAGTTGTCCCATTAAACGCAGCTACCCGGTTTTGATAAATCAACTCATCCGTTGCAGTTGTTTGATCGGATAGTAGTGTTTGTGTAGGCGATGAAGTTGTATAAGAGGATTGAAAGTTGAATGTTGGTTTCTGCTTTTTCCCCTTTTTGGTTGTAACCAAAATAACACCATTTCCTGCTCGCGAACCATAGATTGAAGCTGTGGCAGCATCCTTCAAAAAGCTTAACTGCTCAACCTCTCCTGCTTCTAAAGCATCAAAGGCTTCTTTCTCACGAACAATTCCATCAATTACGAAAAGAGGTTCGCCAAATCCTCCGCGAATCCGGATTTTAGAGGTTGCTCCTGCTAAACCTGATGTTCCTGTAATATTAACCCCAGGTGCACGTCCAGCAAGCGAATTGGAAAGGTTTGGAGTTGAAATGTTGCTCAATTCTTCCATTTTTACAGCTGTAATAGCTCCTGTCAAGTTGACCTTTTTCTGAACGCCATAACCAACAGCAACAACTTCTTCAAGTCCAATGGTTTCTTCTTCCAAAACAACGTCGATTTGGCTTTTTTGATTTACGGGCACCTCTTGTGCCTTCATTCCAACAAATGAAAATACCAAAGTTCCATCGGCTGGAACATCACTCAAGGAATATGCACCGTCGAAATCAGTTACTGTTCCTTGCGAGGTTCCTTTAACAACAACCGCTACTCCCGGAAGAAATTCACCATTTAGAGAAGTAACTTTCCCAGATACAGATATATTCTGTGTTTGATCTTCATAACCGGGACTCAACGCAATTTGATTGTCAATAATCCGGTAGTTTACGCCTGTGCCGTCAAAGATGGATTCCAACACTTCTTCAACATTAGCTTTTATAAAGCGAACATCCACCTTACGCTTTACATCAATCATGTCTTTATTATACAAAAACACAAAACGACTCTGCTCTTCGATGCTTAGCAGAACATTCTCAATGGTTTCATTCTTAAGCTCAACCGTTAAACTAGTGGTCTGTGAATATCCTTTTTCTGCAAATACCTGAATAACACAAATCAAGGTTAAAAAAATGGTTAATCTCATAATTCTAAGGATCTTATGCATACCGGATCCGAATGCCGGCAGTAGCATGTTCTTTTTTTTCATAAATTTGTACTGATTAGTAATTTATACAAGCTAATTAAACACTAAGAATCAGATGCGAAGGTGTTCGCAGCACTTTCGCATCCTTGTTTTTTTCATAGGCATTCTATTTTTTCGGTGATACCATTTTATTATTATTTTTCCAGAGAACGACTTCTGCTTTAGAAAAGCTTCCATCATCCAACATCTGAGCCTTCTTATATTCATAATTCAATGGAGCTGTGAATGTTAATAGTTCCAGAATTTGCTGCAAAGGTTCTCCACTTATCGTTGCATTGTATTTAGTTTGACTTAGTTCCTCTCCCCCCCGAAGTTCAATCGATACATTATATCGCCGTTCCAAGGTTCGTAAGACAGAGCCCAAAGAAGCATTTCGAAAAATATATCTTCCTTCACGCCAACAGGTATAGGGGTAAATGTCGTCTTTCTGCTTATGCAACTGTTCACTGCGTCGATTAAAGGTCACCACCTCTCCCGGAATCAACTCCAGTTGTTGTCCATTGCCATTCAAGGAGATTTTTCCTTCGGCTAAAGCAACGGTAACAAGCTCTTCGTTTTCATAAGCATGAACGTTGAATTCGGTTCCATGAACCTGAATAGTCGGTCCCAGGTTCTTCACAAAAAACGGCTCATTTCCTTTGGCAACCTGAAAATAAATCTCTCCCGACATTTCTACCTCCCGCTTTTCCCGCGAAAAAACGGCCGGATAATTCAAAGTAGAGCCTGAATTTAGCCAAGCCTTAGAGCCATCCGGTAATTCAGCAACCAACTGACCTCCCAACGGAGCTTCAACCTGAACTTGGTGTTCATGATGATAGTTGGCTACACGCTCAAATTCGATTTTTAATTGAAACTGGCTGTAGAAAAACCAAAGAGCAGCGATCGTTAAGGGAAAAATTAAAATGGCTGCAACTCGTTTGTACCAATCCAAAATATTCGGAGCTGTTAGCTTTCGAGTTTTCGCATACATCCGTTGCTCAGCCTGTTTCCACTGCCTTTCAACTTCGGCAGGAGAAGAATTCTTCTCTGAAAAACGGAACATCCGCACGGTCTCACAGGCTTCTTCAAATACGGGTAAGTATTCCGGATGACTATTCCTCCATTGTTCCCAATAATAGTCATCCGCGTCATTCTTCCCAGCTGCCCAAGCCACAAAGCGTTGATCTGAAATTAGTTTTTCGTATATTTTTTGTTCGTCTTGCTTCATTCTCTTTCACATTCTATTCAGAAGATGGCTAAATCGAAGCTTTATACTCACCTATTTTTACTTTTTTTTCAAAAAAAGTTCACAAAAAGAAAAAACGAAACAAAAAGAAAAACATGTTTAATAGATAAAAGAAGAAGAATGCCCAAATAAACTTAATAGAATTAATTCAATATTTCCAGACTGTTGAATGTCGCTTCCTCCCACTTCTTTTCGAATTTTCTCCAGAGTTCTGAACAGTAAATTCCGGACAGACTGAATATTCATATCCATGATTTCTGCAATATTGGGAAAATCAAAATTGTGATAAAAGCGCAGGTAAATAACCTCACGCTGGCGGGCTGTGAGTTGCGCTAAACAGGATGCAACCTTCTGAGCAAGCTCTGCTTCCTGTTCCTTTTCAACCATAAAATCCTCAACCGAAATCTCAAACCACCCGGCATCCATCTTCTCAATGAGCTCTTTCTTGGGTTTCTCTGCTTTCAAACTTTGCAACAGGTCATGCTTTAAACTAATCAGCAAGTACACTTTCACATTGTCTACCGGCCGAAGCTGACTGCGTTTTTCCCAAAGGCGTACAAATAAATTCTGAATGTGGTCTTTCACCAAATCGTCTGGTGGGATAAACTTCCTACCATAGGCTAGCAGTTCCGAAAAATATAATCGGAAAAGACTTCCTAAAGCATCCCGGTCTCCCTCAAGAAACCTCAACCAACTCTTCGAGCTATCAATCTCTATTTTTTTTAGATGATGCATCATTCGCCAACAAGCAATAAGATATCAGAGAGAAAAAAATCATCCTCGAACAAAGTCCAATTCTCAGAATTGGACAAACAAATGATTTTCGATCGAAAAACATTCAATCGCAAAACAAAAGTAGAGAAAATAAAAAAAAGTTGAGTCCCCATTGTTTTTTGAGGCGAAGAAAAAGCAGGATACAGTTCGTGGTAAAACAAAAAAGGGAAAGATTTTCATCTTCCCCTTTTCGGTGGTGCCACCTGCACCCACAATTTTGAACTCCATTTATCCAAAACACGGCAGAACAAACAGCAAAACAGAGTAATAACAATATCTGCAGAATAAAATAGAAAAACTAAAATTAAATAAAGTAAAAAATAACTGTCCCCCAAAATGTCCCCCATGACCATTTTTTATTTTATATTTGAAATAAAAAATACAATGCCTAAACTTAATTTCTTCTTAAAAGAACCCAAGTCAAAAGAAAAAACACTTGTTTATCTCTTTTTCAGCTACAACAACAAGCGACTAAAATATTCAACTGGAGAGAAAATCCTTGTGAAGTTTTGGAACTCGAAAGATCAAAGAGCAAAAGAAACAAAGAAATTTCCAGAGTACCCCGAATTCAATCAAAGATTAACAAACATTGTAACCACTACAAACAATGCTTATCGAAAGATTTTGAATGACGGAAAAGAACCAAGCAATAAACTACTAAAAGATGAACTAGATGCAAAACTCAGATTTATAAATAAAGAAGAAAAGCCAACCTTGCTCTCTTTCATTGATCGCTTTATCGAAGAAAACAAGCCACTAAAAAGCGATGGAACAATCAAAACATACAACCAAACAAAAAGATTCCTCAACCAATACTCGGACGAAAAGAAGCAGATTGATTTTCAGGATATAAACCTCGAATTCTATAATTCCTTTCTCGCCTTTATGATTAATAAAGGCTATTCTCAAAACTCAATTGGGAAATACATCCAAGTACTTAAAACTTTTTTAAATGCAGCAACAGACAGAGGTATAAATAAGAATTTTGAATATCGAAACAGCAAGTTCAAGCGCATAAGCGAACAATCAGAAAGCATTTACTTAACCACCGATGAACTTGACAATATCTACAATCTCAACCTTGAAAGAGACAAACAACTAGATAAAGTCAGAGATTTGTTTATTATTGGCTGCTACTCCGGCTTAAGGTTCTCAGATTTTTCTCAACTAAAACCAGAAAACTTTATAGATGAAAACAAGATTAGGATAAGAACAGAAAAAACTGACGAAATTGTTATCATTCCACAACACAGGTACGTGAGATCAATTTTTAAGAAATACAAAAATCAGGTTCCTCCAGCTTTAAGCAATCAAAAAATGAATGTCTACATCAAACACATAGGTAAGATTGCAAAAATTACAAAGCCAATAGAAACTTCGATTACAAAAGGAGGCAAGGTTGTTAGAGAAACGAAACCAAAATATCAGCTCATTACCACTCACACCGCAAGGAGAAGTTTTGCTACAAATCTATATCTAGCCGACGTTCCAACAATCACGATTATGAAAATCACGGGACACAAGACTGAGCAAAGTTTCTTAAAATACATTAAGATCAGCCAAGAAGAAAACGCAAACAAATTACTCAACCACCCATTCTTCAAATAGTCTACACACCTACAAAAAGCGGAAAAAAGGCAAAAACGGTAGAAAACGGTAAAAAACAGTAAAAAGCGACCAAAACGGTAATAAACGCCCGACCTTATTTCAAGAACACGAATCTTTGCTCCTATTAATTCTTAAACAAAGAAAAATATGGAGCAAATTTTTTTACAGGGCATCAATGTCCGCGACTTTAAACAACTACTAGAAGACACAGTAGAACAAAAGTTCAAAATACTAGTTCAATGTGATGAAGTTCTTAATAACTCAGTTCAACGTAAAAGCAGAACCTACCTCAGTCGTATTGAAACGGCTAAAATTCTGAAAGTATCCCTTCCAACGCTCAATGAATGGACAAAGCAGGGGATCATTTCAGCTTATCGAATAGGAAATAGAATTCTCTACAAACCTGATGAAATAGAAGAATCTCTAAAACAAGTCTGTAATCTCAAATACAAAAGGGGGTAATTATGAAGCAAAAAAATGATTACTCAGTGGTTGTGTTTCTCTCTACAGGAGAAGTCAAAAAATGGACTTATGTACATAAGCTATCTGGCTTCGTTCAATTCCTTGATAATAAACATTCTGAATGGATATATATGAACGTCTATAACCGGAGAAACCGAAAGTATTTAAAGCGCTTCTACAAGGGAAATTCTGCACCCGACTTCCTCTAACTTTTTCAATATTTAACCTTTAATATAACCTTCAAACCTTTATTGGATTTATTAACCCCCGAATATTTCAAACAATCAAAGCAATGTCATACAGTCTAAATTATACAGGTCTTGTCTACTACAAAACTCCGGTGAAATCAAAATTTGGAGGTTCGTCAAAATTCAAAGTAATCGAGGGCGAATTGGTAGATGAAGCAAAAAAGCAAAGTGAAAAGCAAATTGAAAAGCGAACGAACAAGCAAGCTGAAAATAGTAAAAACAGAAGTACGAAAACAACAACTAAAAATGAAAACAAAAAATCTTACAAGCTCAATAAGTCTAAAATTAAGAAGAAGTGCCATGCTTTTGCAAGACTTGGGAAAAGTAGAAACTTTCTGGCCTTCTATTCTATTTCTTTTCCTGTCGGGTTAACTGATGAGGTAGCCTACAAGATCTTCAATACTTGGTTAACCCGATCTAGAAGAAACTGCGGCTTAAAATCATATTTATGGGTGGCAGAGCGACAAAAGAATAAAACAATACACTTCCACCTCTTGACAAACGATTTCATGCCTATAAAGACCGTAAATGGGTTTATGGCTGCCGCACTACTCACAGAGAAGAAGAAGGGAAACAAAGTCTTAAAAGAGGTCGAAACGGACAAATATAATGGAGTAGATGTGAAGAAAGTTGGCGGTAATCGAAGAGGACTTATTAGCTACCTCGCCAAATACATCAGCAAAAACGAGGTTCAATTCTATAGATTACCCTGGCATTGCTCACGTGATGTATCACGTCTTTTTACCTCTTACTTAATGGATGATAATGAAGAAGACAAATTCTTTGACATGTTGCCCAGAGAGTTAGATAAATACACCGAAATTCTTGAACATGATTATTTCAGAGCAACGGGTTTTAAGTTCAATCCAGATAGTGAAGTTTTTGAAGAGATAGACGATTTAAACGAAATGATTTATAATGAACAATAAAAAAAAACAAAAGATGATTAAAACATTTAAATTAGATGATGAGCAGTTTTACAACATGCTCACACAAGAAGAATTAAAGCAGTTTGAGCCGATCAAATTGGTGGCAAAAGAAAAATATGTTTTGCCACTTGTTGAAATAACAGGCGGTGGTTCTGCGAACAGTTGGTATAATAGTCACATCGGAAAAACCTACGAAATCTACAAATACATTATCGACACAGATAAAAGATATGTAAATTTCCTTGTTAAATCTCGCAGTGATGGAACAAAATCAGGATACAAACCAATGTTTTCCGATCAAAAACCAATAAAAGGACTTGATATAGTTCATTGGTGTTCATGCAGGGTTACGATTGGCTTTTTAAAAAGACCTCAAGATTAAATCAATAAAAGGGACGATAGGCGTCCTTTTTTTATTTTAGTACTTTTGCCCATGAAAATAGTAATAGTAAATTAAACGTACATAATGGCAAAATACACGGAATCAGACCACACCATATATCATGGGGACTCTATTGAAATTTTAACCAATGAAATACCCAATGAATCAATCGATTTGATATTCATTGACCCTCCTTACAACATAGGAAAAAATTTCAATGGCTTAAAAGATAAATGGAAGACAGATGGAGATTATATAGATTGGTGTTATAAATGGATAGACCTATGTTTGGCAAAATTAAAACCAAGCGGCAGTTTATATATCATGACGTCAACGCAATTTATGCCTTACTATGATATATACCTCAGGGACAAAATCACTATACTGTCGAGGATAATATGGTCATACGATAGCTCAGGTGTGCAGGCGAAGAACTTTTACGGCTCTATGTATGAACCTATTTTGTACTGCGTAAAAGACAAAGCCAACTATACATTCAACTCTGAAGATATACAAGTTGAAGCAAAAACAGGATCAAAAAGAAAGCTTATTGATTACAGAAAAAATCCACCTCAACCATATAAGACCACAAAGACACCAGGGAATGTTTGGGAATTCGCAAGAGTTAGATATAGAATGGAAGAATATGAAAAACATCCAACCCAAAAACCCATCGCACTGCTTGAAAGAATAATTAAAGCCAGCACAAATAAGAATGATGTTGTGCTAGATCCATTTTCTGGTACATTTACGACTTCGTTTATGGCAAAGAAGTTGGGAAGAAAATCGATTGGCATAGAAATCAATGAGGATTATGTGAAAATCGGATTGAGAAGAGTTCTTGAACTAGACAGCATAAACGGCGAGAAGTTAGCACGAGAAGCTAAATCATATGAAATAAAAAATAAACAAACTAACACATTATTCTAAAACATGAACCATTCATTTTCCAAGGTAATTTTAAATGTCATTGCTTCTAATTTCCCTAAACTATCAGGTGAAATATACAAAAACAGCGAATTGCTTAATTACCTAAACATTAAGACAAAATCAGCCAATAGAGGGTCAAAATCAAGAGGAAGTTTCGCAAATTTATATGCTATATATGTGTTGGTTGAGGACTATATCCGAAATGGATATGACAAAAACGATGGATATAAAGAGTATTCAGGAGCTAAATTTTCTGACCTTTTCAATCGACAACGAGAACTTCCATTTGGAGCTAAACTCCAAAATCATGCTCTAAATCATCGAATGAATGAAGAATTTAGAAAGTATTATCCCACATGTGAATACATACCCATAATCAGGGATACTACTAATAGATACTGGTTTAATGAAAATTTGCTTAAAATTAAAATCAACGGAAAAGCATACAATATCGCAAAATCTATAATTGAGATTATCGATGCATACATTGAAGCCAAGAGAGATTCATTTGACAAATTCATCAATACATGCGAAAAGCTAAAAGAGATTGAAGACGATAGTGACAAACAATCGTCTGATTTTGTATTAGGTTTACTTGAGCCAAATGTCGATGCGAGAATCTTTGAGATTGTCAGTTTTGCAATTTTGAAATACAATTACTCTGACGAAAAAGTCTTTTTTGGATTTGACCCCACAGAGTTAGTTGAAGAAAGTTTGAAGCTGTACAAAACAGGAAGGACGAATGCTAATGACGGAGGAATAGACTTCGTAATGAAACCACTGGGCCGATTTTATCAAGTCACGGAAACAACAGATGTCAAAAAATATTTTTTAGACATAGATAAACTTGAAAAATTTCCAATAACATTTGTTGTAAAGTCAGAAGACAATTCAGATATACTAATAGAAAAAATTAAACGAAATGCTGAAGCGCAATATCCTGTAAGAACCATAGTAGACAAATATATATCTTGTATTGAGGAGATTATAAATATTCCAGAACTAAAAAATAGATTCGCGAATGCTCTGGAGAAAGGAATGTTAACCGACATATTATCAGAAATTATTCTTCAAAGCAAAGTTGAGTTCAATTATGAAGAAAAAGATTGATTAAAATCAATCTCAATGTGTCCCCTTGGTTATCCCCTCGGAAACAACAAAGCCCTGCAAGTATCAGATTTGCAGGGCTTTTGTGTCTTTTTCGGTGGTGCCACCTGGAATCGAACCAGGGACACACGGATTTTCAGTCCGTTGCTCTACCAACTGAGCTATGGCACCGTTGTGTTTTGCGCTGGCAAATATAAGGCAAAATATTTAACTACAAAACATTTTTTTGCCCTTCAATAAGAAAAAATTTAGTCCTTTTTCAGAACCTTTTCTTTTTCATGGATTTATCAATTGAAAAATCCGGGAACGTTTTCTACTTTTGCACTCCAATTTAGTTTAGCGTGAAAATAAATACCCATATTTTGAAGAATGGCATCCGGCTTATTCACCAACAGGTGGAATCTCCGGCGGCCCATTTTGGCATTATTGTCAATACAGGTTCTCGTGATGAGCTCCCCAAAGAGCAAGGCATCGCTCATTTTATAGAGCATGTCATTTTTAAAGGAACCAAAAAACGAAAAGCCTACCACATCATCAGCCGCATCGAAGATGTTGGCGGAGAGATTAATGCATATACCTCGAAAGAAGAAACAGCAGTTTATGCTTCTTTCCTGAACAAGTATTACGACCGAAGCATGGAGCTGATTAGCGACATTCTGACCAATAGTACCTTTCCTGACCGAGAGCTGGATCGAGAAAAAGAGGTCGTACTGGAAGAGATAAACTCTTATAAAGACAGCCCTTCGGAGTTAATATTTGACGACTTTGATGAGTTGTTGTTTGATGGACATCCGATCGCCCGAAATATTTTAGGAACCCCGGAGCTTGTAAAATCATTTACTCGCGAAGACATTTTCCGTTTTTTGCAAAACAACTATCACACCGATCAAATGGTATTGAGCTCAGTTGGCAATATTTCGTTCGAGAAGTTCTTAAACTTAGCAGAAAAGTACTTTGGAGATATTCCTGCTCATCTCAGAACTCGCAAACGTCTCTTGTTTGACCATTATACGCCGGGAATAAGGCGTGTCAAGCGTGACACCTTCCAAACCCACTGCGTGATCGGGAACATCGCTTATAACTCAAAAGACAAAAAGCGAATGGGAATGGTTTTGCTTAATAATATTCTTGGAGGTCAATCCATGAATTCGCGACTCAACCTGGCATTGCGAGAACGCCATGGCATGGCCTACAACGTAGAATCAAACTACACCTCCTACTCTGACACGGGACAATTCAATGTTTATTTTGGAACAGAGCATGAAAACCTGGAACGAGCGCTGAAGCTTATTACCAAAGAATTCCGCTTGCTCAAAAATAAAGAGCTAGGAACCTTGCAACTCAGTAAAGCCAAGCGACAACTTATCGGGCAAATTGCCTTATCGAGTGAAAATCGTGATGACTTGATGCTTACGCTTGGGAAAAGTTTCTTGCTCTACAACAAGGTGGACAGCCTTCCCAAAATCTATCAAAAAATTGAGGCAATCACCGGAAAAGAACTGCAGGAGATCGCCAACGAAATTTTCAACGAGAGTCGCTTAAGTACTTTAATCTACGAATAATGGACACAGCCATTGAACTGGAAAAATACATATTAGCTCACATCGATGAGCAAGACCCTGTTTTGCAAGAATTGGAGCGTGAAACTTTTCTTCATGTTCTTCGCCCCAGAATGCTTTCAGGTCACCTTCAAGGTACTATTCTAACCACGTTTAGTCAGATGCTACAGCCCCAACGCATTCTTGAAGTTGGAACTTACACGGGGTATTCGGCAATCTGTTTGGCTAAAGGATTAGCTGATGATGGCCAGTTGCACACCATTGAGCTAAATGACGAGCTGGAAAGCATTGCGCAAAAATATTTTCAGAAAGCCGGTTTGTCCGAAAAAATCATCCAGCATTTAGGAGATGCTAAAACCATCATTCCTCAACTACAAGGACCTTTTGATCTGGTCTTTTTAGATGGTGACAAACGAGACTATATTGCCTATTTCGATTTGGTGGTTGATCAAATTCGTCCGGGAGGAATTATTCTTGCCGATAACATTTTGTGGAGTGGTAAAGTGGTTGAGAAATTGGATGAGAAAGATGAGCAAACCAAAGGCATATTGGCTTTCAACCAAAAAATAAAAGACGATCCACGGGTCAGTCAAACAATCATCCCATTTCGGGATGGGTTGATGTTAATTCGCAAAAAATAGAAAGGACAGCCTGCTAGTACAGGCTGCCCTTTTATATCTCCTTTTCCCATCAATTTAATACTGCAAAACCCAGCTTAAGACAGTGACTTCATTGATAGAATAAAATTCTTCTTCGCTTTCGCTGATTTCACATTCGCTCCGGGGCCACTGATACAGCCTCCCTCACAAGCCATCACTTCATAAAACTGGGCCGTATTTTTTCCTTTTTCCAGCAATTTTATCTGCTTGATTGCTTTCTTATCAATCCCATCAATCTGCTCATAGGAGAAATCCGCCACTTTCTTCTCGGCCAATACAGCCTTCAAAACACCTCCACTTTGAGCGAATCCACGCGACTCCATCGTATAGCTTTCCAAAGCCTGTGCTTCCATGCTCTCTGGCTTAATTTCCATCCCTGTCATCAACGCATCCAGTTCCTCAAAACTCAACACATAATCAACAGATCCTAAATCACGGGCTTCTTTCCGCTTTGCAACACAAGGTCCAATAAATACCAGTTTCGCATTGGGGTGTTTTTCACGCAACTCTTCAGCGGTGTAGGCCATCGGTGAAGGCGTGTGCGACACATGAGGTAACAAGCCGGGGGCATGTTTCCGAACAGCTTCAACATAGGAAGGACAACAGGATGTGGTCATGAAAGACACATTTTGCTCCAGCTTTTCACGCAGCTCTTCAGCTTCATGACTTGCCGTTTTTTCAGCTCCTCGTGCCACCTCAACAACATCACTAAATCCGACAGCTTTGATAGCCGCTAATACTTTTCCGGGAGACTCCTGATACTGCGCCAAAATAGCCGGGGCAACCATTGCAATCACCTGTTGCTTCTGCTCAATTACTTTCAACACATCAATAATGGCCGACAACTCAAAAATGGCTCCAAAAGGGCAGGCCGTAATGCATTTACCACAATAGATACATTTATCGGCATCAATCTCCTCAACTCCTTTTTCATTTTTGCTGATTGCTCCAACCGGACAAGCCTCTTCACAGGGAATCGGAATGTAAATAATAGCATGGTAAGGACAAGCTTTCTGACACAAGCCACAATTAACGCACTCTTCTACTTTAATTTCAGTCTGACCAGTAGGCGTAAAGCGAATTGCATTTTTAGGGCAGTTCATAACACAAGGGCTAGCCACACAGCCACGACACAGGTTAGTAACGACATAATTAGCCTGAACACACCCCGTGCAAGCTTCATCCACAACAGTCAAAATCCGATCTGCTTGTTCTTCCCGTTGTAAAGCCTTATCTGCATAATTTTGGAGTGGGTATAAATCGATGTCTCCTTCCGGAACTTCAAAGCCCAGCAAGGGGAGCATTTTATAACGGGTAATGGCCCGTTCTTTATAGATACAGCAACGCCCACGAGGCTTCCTGCTTTTAGGATACAGCTCAACCGGCAGGCCATTGATTTTGGAACTTAGTTCACCTTCGTTAAACAACTTCACCAGCCTGACTATCAATTCATGCCGAATGATCATCACATTGTTTATATACGCCATGTCCTTCTCTTTTTTGCAGGTCGCAAATGTACGTTTTTTTCATACTGAACGATATGACTTATCAAAATTGCATGGCCTTTTTCAAGTATTTGTTCAGATTCTAAATAAGAAGCCTAATGGCTTAATATTGGGATAACTTTGCTAAGATTCGGGTAACAATCCTCGCTATTTTCCGATGGCAAAAACAGACAACAGACAATCAAACCAAGTATACTTCATTTCGGTTACGGCAAAATATTAGAGATATGCTGTGCTTTTCTCTCTGTGTGACACTCTTTGGTTTCTTTTTTTAACCACAGAGAACACAGCGTTTTCAGGCTATTTCTTTTATTCTCAACAAATCATTAGATTTTCAGACTATCAGACATTTGTAATGTCTTAAATTAAAGTGATTTAGCAAGACATATGACAAGATAAATACAAAAACACTCGTAATCAGCATCTTATAAGATGCTAGGCAAACTACTACGTAATAAACCACGTTCATAAACCAGATAAGTATCAATGAACAATCAAGTTATAAAAAATCGACAAAAAGCCAGATACGAAAAAAGCACCCCATGAAATCATGAAGTGCTTTTTACTGGTGAGCGAGAAACGGGACTCCCCGTCTGACCGGAACATCCGGGCAGGGAACCCGCAACCGGACACTGCAGCTCTTAATTACCCATCAATGTTTTTAATTTCCGCTTACCTGCAGCTGACTTATAATACTTTTCCCTCTTTCTTGCTTCCTTTAAATCACCAACCTCTTCTTTATATAAAAGGATCCACGGGATATGCCCCTTGGTAAACTTTGACTTCCCTCGATTATGCTGCACCAAACGCTCCTCTGGATTAGCAGATAACCCAACATACCAAATCCCGGTCTTTTGACTTTCTAATAGATATACGTAATAAACCACGTCCATAAATCAGATAAACATCAATGGACTATCAAGTTATAAAAAATCGACAAATGGCCATATACAAAAAAAGCACCTCATGAAATCATGAAGTGCTTTACTTGTGAGCGAGAAACGGGACTCGAACCCGCGACCCCGACCTTGGCAAGGTCGTGCTCTACCAACTGAGCTATTCTCGCGTCGGTACTAAAAAGTACCCGGAGCGGGACTTGAACCCGCACGACCGTGAATGGTCATTGGATTTTAAGTCCAACGTGTCTACCAATTCCACCATCCGGGCATCCTTAAAAAAAGATGAGCGAGAAACGGGACTCGAACCCGCGACCCCGACCTTGGCAAGGTCGTGCTCTACCAACTGAGCTATTCTCGCTTTTATTTTAAAGAACGTGCTGCTTTCAGCTCCCGAAAACAGCGATGCAAATATATTGCTAATTTTTCTTTCTCCAAAAATAATAATTAAAAAATCAGAGAAAATAAACCACCACCAGAGTCGCCTACTTCAATCCTGAAAGTTTTTTAATTCCATTCAACTTATTAAGTGCTTCAATTGGAGTTAGATTATCAATATCCAGATGTTTAATCTCATCTCTGATCTGCTTTAAAACGGGATCATCCAATTGAAAAAAACTCATCTGAAATCCCTCGCGGTGCTCAGCCATGCCATCCAAAGGCTTAGCCAAGCCATCTTTTCGGTTGGCTTCTTCCAACTGAGCCAGAATTTCATCGGCACGCTTGACTACTGAAGGTGGCATTCCAGCCATTTTTGCCACATGAATACCGAAGCTGTGATTACTTCCTCCACGTACCAACTTACGAAGGAAAATTACTTTATTGCCCACCTCCTTCACGGTAACGTTAAAGTTCTTCACCCTTCCGAATGATTTTTCCATTTCATTCAGTTCATGGTAATGGGTTGCAAATAGTGTTTTGGCCTTTGCTTTTGGCTGTTCGTGAATATATTCAACAATCGACCACGCAATTGAGATGCCGTCATAAGTCGAAGTTCCCCGACCCAATTCATCCAACAAGATCAAACTACGATCCGACAGGTTATTCAAGATACTGGCAGCCTCATTCATTTCAACCATGAAAGTAGATTCACCCAGCGAAATATTATCCGATGCGCCTACGCGTGTAAAAATCTTGTCAACATACCCGATGCCCGCTTTTCTTGCAGGAACAAACGACCCCATTTGCGCCATCAACACAATCAAGGCAGTTTGGCGGAGTAAGGCCGACTTACCTGCCATATTTGGACCAGTGATAATGATAATTTGCTGATCATCCTGATTTAAAAGAACATCATTGCTGATGTACTCTTCTCCAATAGGTAACTGTTGCTCAATAACCGGATGCCTTCCATCTTTGATCTCAATCTTTGTTGAAGCATTGATCTCCGGCTTATTATAGCCAAACTCCAATGCCGAAGTCGCAAATGACAACAAGCAGTCGAGACGAGCAATAACAACCGCATTCAACTGAATAGACTGAATGTATTCAGATAAAGCCACCACCAACTCATTAAACAGTCGGGCTTCCAAAGCAAGAATTTTCTCTTCTGCTCCAAGGATCTTGCTTTCGTACTCTTTCAGTTCCTCGGTGATGTATCGCTCAGCACTGACCAAAGTCTGCTTCCGCACCCAATCTTCGGGAACTTTATCTTTATGCGTATTTCGGACTTCAATGTAATAGCCAAATACATTGTTGAAAGCAATCTTCAGCGACGGAATTCCCGTCCGCTTAGATTCGCGCTCCTGCATTTGAGCCAGATAGTCTTTCCCTGAATAAGCAATTTTGCGCAACTCATCCAATTCTTCTGAAACCCCTTGCTGAATAACATTTCCACGATTGATCAACACAGGAGGATCGTTTGTAATTTCCCGTTCCATTCGTTCGCGAATGGAATTACAAGGATTAAGCTGCTCACCCATCCGGTTAATCACCTCCTGAGCGACACCAGTTGTGTAGTTCTTGATTGGTTCAATGGCACGCAGCGCATGTCTCAGCTGCACCACTTCCCGCGGGTTAATGCGTCCAACTGCGACTTTCGAAATAATCCGCTCCAGATCACCAATCTGGCGAATCTGTTCAGACAGCTCCTCTTTCTCCGTTTGCTTTTTCGTGAAGTATTCAACAACCGACAAACGATCATTAATCGCAGCAATTTCTTTCAGCGGAAGCGCAATCCATCGTTTCAGCATGCGCGATCCCATCGGAGAAATTGTTTTGTCCAACACCTGGCTTAGCGTTTTGGCTCCTTCATTTATTGCTCCGAACAACTCCAGGTTGCGAATAGTAAAACGATCCAGCCAAACATATTTATCTTCTTCAATTCGCGAAAGCGAAGTAATATGCTGAATGTGGTGATGTTGGGTTAAGTCGAGGTAATGTAAAATTGCCCCGGCGGCCAACACGCCATATTTTAATTCCTGAACCCCAAATCCTTTCAACGACTTGGTTTCGAAATGCCGTAACAAGCGATCCACGGCAGCATCTTCGGTATATACCCAGTCCTCCATGGTGTAGGTGTAAAACTTACCACCAAACAAAGCAATAAAGTCATTGCCTTTCCCTCGCTGAAACAACACCTCCTTTGGTTTGAATGAGTTCAGCAGCTTATCGATGTACTCAAAGCTTCCTTCGGCAGTTAAAAACTCACCAGTAGAGATGTCCAGGAAAGCGACTCCTGCCATTTTCTTGTCAAAATGAACCGAAGCCAGGAAGTTATTTTCCCGGTGTTCAAGGATATTATCATTAATTGAAACCCCAGGAGTCACCAGCTCGGTAATCCCACGTTTCACAATTTTCTTCGTCATTTTCGGGTCTTCCAGCTGCTCACAAATAGCAACACGCTGCCCTGCCCGAACCAGCTTGGGGAGATAAGTATCTAAAGCATGATGCGGAAATCCGGCCAACTCCACAAAGCTTGCGGCTCCGTTAGCCCGCTTGGTCAAAGTTATTCCCAGGATCTCAGCTGCTTTTATTGCATCTTCACCAAAAGTCTCGTAAAAGTCGCCGACACGAAACAACAGCACAGCGTCCGGATGCTGATCTTTGATCGCATAATACTGCTTCATCAAAGGTGTTTCGACATATTTTTTTGATTTTGCCAAATCGATTCAGGTTTTAAAATTGATTGACCAACAAAGATAAAAGAAGCACCTACAACAAGGAAAAACTCACACCAATTGTTCGTAGATTTTTTTCAACAATTGTGAGTTGTCTGGTAGCCAGAGCACAAAACCAGTCGCCATGTTATGCTTTTGGTTCTTTTACACTTCTCAACAGAAAACCATGCAACAAGGCCCGGCACAACACCATCAACGTTAGCAGGTAAAAACCAACATGGAAGTCTTGTTCAATGATGAAACCACCAACTAAAAACAGGATTAGCCAAACTGCTAAAGCTTTCCAATATTTAGTTAACGCAGAGCGCCAGGCCTTGACCATCCATAAAAAAGCAAAAATCAAATTGGTAGGAACAGCCCACAATAAGTTCAAATTCGCCTTCATGGCCGGGTGCTCTGAGCAAGTTACAAACCAAACCAACACCACACCAATCAGCCCGGTAAGAATCAGCAAACTATAATCAATCCAATAAGAAGCCCGCTGCGCACGATACTGCTTGTAGGTCATTACAATCACCAAAAGCAACAACAAGCCCAATACCCACTCCGGCGTAAGCAAGCCAAATCCTGAACCAGCCTTTTTTCCAGCATCAAAAATGGTTCGTGTTTCTTTTACCAACGGACGGCTTGTTGTCCCTTTTTTAATTTGAGTATGCGCAAAATGCTTCATCAAAAAATCGGGCAAAAACATTTCGTGATATACTGAAGCTTTCAAGTCTGATGGACACCCTAAGGTCAGATTGATGCCAAAGTTGATCCACGGCAAAACCCGTTGATAAGCATCAACATGCTCCCTAAACGTCATTTCCAATCCTTCATTTTCCGGAAAAATCAAATCGCCATCCACCTGCTTCATCACGACATCGCGAACACGGGTCGCACAATTGTCCATAAAGAAATTGTAGCGGTATTCCCGATTTTCCGGCTTAGCATTCCAAATTAAAAAGTCAACCAATTGTTGCTTCTCTTGCTGCGTTAAGTTCAGTACCTGTTCATAAATATTGCGCCCATCACGTTGGTAACTGATTAAAAAGTCCTCATACTTTTCAGGAGCAAGCATATAGTCGGTTTGTCCTTTCGCAAAGCGGTAAACAAAGTTGGGGGCATTAAAACTAAACACCCCGTAATTGAACACGACATCAAACATGCGCCGAGGATCATTTACCCGAATGGCGGTATGCCCGTAAAGTGCATGTAACTGCTTACTGGGGCCACAAGTCAGCACACTAACTTCAGCCTGTTGACTTAGCTGAAAAGCCTTTCCCTGAAAAGGAAGAACAAGTAAGAATACCAAGCCGACAGCAATGAATAAGCTTTTATAAATTTGTTTCATCTGTTTAATAATTCTTGATTTCTGAATTTTCAATCCCGATAAGTATCGAGAGAAGACATCCAGGAACTCACCTAAATTTTAATCATTCTCCTGTGCATATGGTAAAATAAAAAAAATTCAAGTTTCTTTATTTTTTACTCAAAAAAAACAAAAAAGCAGGTCTAAACCTGCTTAATTAGTTAAAATCTTTTCAAAAGTTTTGGAATCAATCCAGTCCTGTTCTGCAAAAGTTTAAATTAGCCATGCCAAAACCCCAAGATCGCGCCCATAATTACATAGGTTACGACATCATAACCAGCATGAATAAAAAATAAGCCTACTTTTCCCTGCTCAAACAAAACCAGGTTTAAACGAGAAGTACTAATCCAAAAAACAGCAATCATAAAGCCTGAGAAAATTCCCAACTCTAAACTTGCTGATGAACCTAAAAACATGGCTAACACAAAAGCAGCCAACAACGAACCAATAAACGAACCTCCAAATACCACTGGCATTGGAAGCCCTTGCTTGAGCTTTTCTTCTGTAAAACCATTAAGAGCCATCCACTTTTTCCCAAACAAAACAGGAGAATACCAAACACTACCAACAACAAATGTGCTTAATGCCGCCACCAGAATTGCCCAATAATTCAGGTTGGCAATTACATGAGATAAGTCCATAATTTTCAGTTTAATTTCACAATCTGTAGCTGCTATACAAATTACAAAATCACGGATAAAAATCCTTATTTAGACTCTATTAAAATAGTATTTACAGTTAATTTTAGATATTTTTGTCTGAAATTAGATATAAAATAGATATGCCTATGGGATGTAGTGGATGTAGTTTTAATACAGATGGTGACCGCCCCACCATGTTAGGCACCTACGATTGGTTAAACGATTTACCAGATACAACACACTTATCAAATATTGTTGAAGTTCGATTTAAAGGAACCCGCAAAGAATTCTTCAAAAATGAAGACGGACTTCCGCTGAAAATCGGCGACTTAATTGTAGTGGCTACCAACCCCGGACACGATGTGGGGACTGTTTCTCTACTGGGGAAATTA
Source organism: Sunxiuqinia elliptica (assembly GCF_900113005.1). Lineage (GTDB taxonomy): Bacteria > Bacteroidota > Bacteroidia > Bacteroidales > Prolixibacteraceae > Sunxiuqinia > Sunxiuqinia elliptica. The sequence continues at coordinate 348,510 of NZ_FONW01000002.1, read as the reverse complement.
GCAGAAAAGCAGTTTGTTCGGAAAATACGCAAGCCGGAGCGCTACCAATGGAATAAAGTGTATCGAAAAGCAACAAACGCGGATAAAGACAAATACGAGGCTGCCCGCAAACGCGAGTACCCAGTTATGGTACGTTCTCGTCAGCTAGCCAATGAGCTGGGACTGGAGATGAAAATTGGCGACGTCGAATTTCGAGGCGATAATGCCAAAGCCATTTTTTATTATATCGCTGAAGGAAGAGTTGATTTTCGTGAACTGATCCGGCGTTATGCTCGGGAATTCCACATCAAGGTTGAGATGAAGCAAATTGGTGCTCGTCAGGAAGCCGGTCGTGTGGGAGGTATTGGCTCATGTGGCCGTGAGCTTTGCTGCTCTTCATGGCGGACAGACTTTGACAGTGTAACTTCCGAAGCGGCCATTCAGCAAGGCTTATCACCTAATGCTGAAAAGATGGCTGGAAAATGCGGTAAGCTCAAATGCTGTCTGATGTATGAGTTAGACACTTACTTGGAAGCGCAGGAGGATTTCCCGAACGAATTACTTGCTCTGGAAACATCAAAAGGACTGGCCAAGCATTTTAAAACAGAAATTCTGAATAAAAAGATTTGGTACACCCTTGAAGAAGCCTATGGCACCAAACCATTGGTGCTAGATTTGGAAGACGTCAAAAAGATCATTCAACTCAATAAACGAGGCAAAAGACCTTTACTGGAAGAGTACCTGAGCGCTGATGTTAAGTTGGAGAATGAAATGAGTGTTGGATCAGTTAACACTGAAATTATTGAAAAGAACCAGCACAAAAAGAAGAGACGGAAAAAGAAATATTCGAAAAATCCGAATCAACAACAAAGAAGGAAAAACACGACCAATAAGTCATAAGCTAAAGCCTTAAGGTGAAGATACCTTAAGGCTTTTTTACTTCTCAATTCAATTCCTAAGCTATTCATTCAAAAATAAGAAGTAGCTTCTCAAGTTGACTAAAACACTTGAATACATTCTAATTCAGCCGGCATCATTCTTCCTTCAGGAACAAAGGCGAGCAAAAAACCACCACCTCCGGAGCCCAGAAGTTTTACAATAATTTCTTGGTCACGTAAATGATGCCACACTTTTTGAAATGCTTCAGGAATCATCTCTTGTAGGTAATTCAATTGAAAGGAACTAAGCGCTCGAACCTGATGAAATAGTTCATCCTTGTCGCCTGTTAAAAACGCTTGAATAGCCAAGTCATTGGTGGGTAAAAATCGGGACTTAAACGCAGTTGAAAAATCAGCTTGCTCCATTTTCTGCATAAACAAACGTACCAATGGAGCAGTTGAGCTCTTTATTTTTGTATCGATTAAAAAAACATTGAATCCTGGAGTTTTTAGAGACTGAGCCGGAAGATGAATCTCTTTTCCTGCAAGTAGTACCGGACGGTTAACAAAAGAAACCAGGGGATCAAAGCCCGAGCTTTTCCCATGAAAGTAGGCTTCCATCACGGAAAAGTCTTCCTTCAGAATGCCCAACAGGTTTTTCTTAGCTCGCTGTGCTCCCAGACTATCCTGATAGCCGCTATAGCGATGGTAAACCGCCGCACAAAGCATTCCTGAACTCCCCACTCCATATTGCAATGGAATATCTGATTTTAGAAACAATCCTGCAGCCATATCTTTTTTGATCTGGCTAAGGTTCAAAGGAAAGTTCATCTGCTCATTCAGTCGCTCATGCTCAAAGAATGAGACAAACCGCTCAAGTTCCAGCCGACTTTCGCCAATAGTTTGATCGCTTAAGTTTTCGCTAAAAACAAGCTTTCCCTTAAAACGGGAGAATGGAATAGCCAGTGCCTTTGCGCCATACATCAATCCATATTCTCCAAACAGCAATAATTTGGCATTAAACTCCTTCATCCGTCAACTGAATTGGGCCATTACCAATACCATCATCCAACCATTGTCCTTGCTCGGTAAAACTCAACAACTCATGCTCAACAAACTGATGAATCACCTCCTTATCCTTCTCAAAATAAATCAGATGAATATTGGGGCCTGCATCAATTGTAAAACCAAAATGAAGCCCGCTTTGTTTCCTAAAATCCCGAATTCTTTGGATAATATTCAGACTATTGGGATGAAGCAAAATAAACGACGGATCAGAAGTCATCATCAAAGCATGAAGGCTAAGTGCCTCCTTCTCCAACAACTCAAAAAAACGAGCATGCTCCCCCTTTTCCATGACCGTAAGTAACTCGAACAGGTGACTGTTAACCTGTGCCAAGCGGGCATCCTTAAACGTGTGGGTATTCATCAACTCATGCCCTTGCGAACTGGACACTTGCTTTTTGTTAGAATCAACCAGTAAAACCGCATCCCGCAAGCTATAGTAATCCGGATGAAAACGCCCTTTTACAGGAATAGCATGGCAATCTGTTGATCCGGGTATTTGGTTCAAGTGCCCCCAAACAGCAAAAGCAGGAAACACAGACCGGCAAGCGCTCCCACTTCCCAGACGCGCCCAACGCGAAGCTTTCTGAAAAAACTGCTCCTGAGTAAACTGCCGATTATTTACCTGCTGTTTTAAATCGACTAGGCATAGCGCCAAAGCACCAAAGGCAGAAGCCGAAGAAGCAATTCCTGCCGAATGTGGAAACGTATTCCAACTTTCAATTTTGAATGAGAAATCATTTAACCAATCATGCTCCAAAGACATGTTCGCCAGATAGTTTTCGATACGCTCTGTAAATGCTGAAGCTTGGCCTTCAAACATAAAAGAGACCTTCCTTCTCGAAGCTGGCGTTATCGAAACGCGCGTTTTCGTCTTGGCCTTTTTCAGACTAAAACTTAAAGAGGCATTCAACGGCAACTGTGCCGGCTTTTTACCCCAATATTTTATCAATGCTATATTTGACGGACATTCCCATTCCGCCCGATATTCTTTCCCTTTCACCATACTTTTTTCTCAACGCTTATTCAACACCAATTCTTTCCACGGAAATACGACCCGCAATCCTTTCTCTTTGAAATACTTCAACACACAACGATCATCCATTGGAGTTGCAACCAGATAAAAATCTCCACCCCATGCGCCAAGCGATTTCACCTCGCCATTAAAATCACTAAAATAGCTTGACTTTACCGTTGGGCTATTCAGCAATCCACTAACTAATGCCTCGTGCTGCACAATCAATCGCTGAAAATCAGCCAAATCACGAGTGTTTGCAATTTCTTCTGAAATCCCGTTCACTTCACTCAGCTGTGCTTCCGTTACAGCGCCATCACGCAAAAAGCGACGCACTTCATTTCGGGTACTTTTCTTCGACCCGGAGTAAATAAAGTAGAGGTTATCCAAAAACGGATAATCGAGCTCAATTCGTTGCGGCTTCTTATCTTTTTCGTAAAAGATTGGCCCATCAGCCGAAGCACACGCAATATCAAAGCCTGAGCCATTGAAAATCTGTTCATTCAGTTGAAAAGGATCAACTCCTGCCCAAGTGGCTAAGTTGGCAATCAGCGTACTGCTACTTCCCAATCCCCATTGGTTATGAAAATCAATTTTGGTATGAATATCCAATCCCCCATTCAATTTGAACTGCGGGTTCATTTTCAGAATAGCTTTCAGCGCATCTTGCAGAATAACCGCTTTTTCAGCATCTGAACTATGGATAATCTTTAAATAGGGCAACTGAAAATCGCAGGAAAACCAAAGTCCTTCCTGCATAAATGCTTTCCAGCTTACCACATCAGCCTGTCTGCCCTCCGACACATCCATTCGCTGACCATATTGCAATGGCAACGCAATAGCTTTTGCTCCTTGCAGCACAAAGTACTCGGCAGTGAGCAATAATTTCCCGTGGGCATCATATGTTTGTTTTACGTCAGACATGTTTTTCTAAAAATTTCTTCACCTCGGCAAATGAAACTTCCCGGTCTTGAAAGTAAAGTCTTGCCGACTCTTTTTGTTCATCAGAAACCTGAAAACTATTTAAAATATTACTCAAATGCATTTTCATATGTCCCTGCTGAATGCCGGTTGTTACCAACGCCCGAACCGCAGACCAGTTCGACGCCAATCCGGCCACAGCCAAATAGGCCATCAATTCTTTAGCTGAAGGATTTCCCAATATTTGCATGGAGAGCTTTGCCAACGGATGTAAACTGGTTACTCCTCCAACAACGCCAACTGCCAGTGGAATTTCCAACTGAAACCAGAATTTCCCCTGATCAATCCATGCTTCTGTCAGTCCACGGTACTGGCCTTGCTGCGCAGCATACGCATGAGCTCCAGCCTCAATGGCTCGAAAATCATTTCCTGTAGCCATCGCCAAGGCGTCAATTCCGTTAAAAATCCCTTTGTTGTGAGTTACAGCCCGCGACACATCCTCCCGGGCAATACGCACTGCACGAACAAATTTCTCAGCAAAAGCATAAGCTTCTTCCCGTTCATCAGCCAACTCCTCAACCGGGCATTCTACCCAAACACGCACCCGACTATCGGGAACGTAGTTTGACAAAATTGCCATGATCACTTCCAGTCCCTGTTCTTCCGGCAAAAGCTCTGGCGCAGTATCTGCCCAGTCTTTCATACTTCGTCCAAATTGCTCCAAACATGAGTTGATGAAATTGGCTCCCATCGCATCACAGGTTTCAAAGGCAACATCCAACTGATAGTAGTTCGGCAAAATTTCAGGCAATTCTTTCAACTCAATCGCTCGAATTCCCCCTCCCCGCTTTTCCATATTCTGTGTCAGCGGTTCAGCCTCTTTCAGCAGCTTTTGCTTAATCTCAGGGAAAGCCTTTCGTAATTTCTGAGGCTGTCCATTCCAACTAAAGTGCAGCTGTCCTTTTTTCTGCGTACCTATTATTTCCGATTTAAAACCACCTCTTTTCGCCCAAAAGCCAGCAGCCTTCGCCAAAGCAGCGACCACTGAGCTCTCTTCGGTAACCAGCGGAAATACTTGGGTTTGCCCGTCAACTAAAAAGTTGGGAGCAACAGAAAAGGGCAAGTGAAAATTAGATAGTTGGTTTTCACTCAAATCGGCAATGACCGCCTGCCACTGTTGGTTGGTTAATTGAAAACTATCCAGAAAGGCTTGAGTCTCGGCATCCAAATGGAATTGCTCAATCAGCCATTGTATTTTTTGTGTTCGATCAAATTTCGAAAAGCCATTTATGATTTTATGCTCCGTCATATTCCGGGTTTAACGTCAAATATTGTTGCGCCAAACGCAGGGCCTTCAATTGATTTTCGATATAAGTCTTGAGCTCTTGATAATCGTTGGTTGCATGTTTTAGCACAGCCGAAGCCATTCCATACACGGCTGGCAGCTGACTCAATGAAGTTAGGTAGTAACCATCCAGGTAGTTTTTCACGCCACCCGAAATGATCAGTTGACGACACTGTGGTTCGCCAATTTCCTGCAACAAACGATTGACACTCTTCACCATCTGAGCTGCTGTTTGCCCAACAAAAGCAAACGGTTGATACATCTCCTGCATCGCAGGATCCTCACGCATCAACTCCAGGTTTGAAAAGTTGGTTCCCCCATAGGCAGCAAACTCAATGGCCGCCAGTGGCAATCTCAACAAGCGCTTTAAGCTAGCCTCGCCCATGCCTTGGCCAACTTCTTTAACAATGATTGGTAAATGCATGCGGCTCATCAACAATTCAATGGTCTCAATTGGAGGTCGCTCTATCCGATCTCCCTCTGGCTGAAACCATTCTTGAAGTGGATTAACATGAACAATTAAACCATCAGCTCGAAGCTCACCAACCAAATCAATAATTGCCTGCTCATTTTTATCTTTCAACAACGACTCGACTTGCGCAATACCCAAATTTGCCCAAAATGGCTGATCCGGGCCAATAATCTCGCGCATATCGAAATCTGCCCAATACGTTTTATCAAACAATATTTTGCGACATGATCCCAATCCCATTCCAAATCCAAACTCACGGCAAGCTTGTGCAATGTTTTCATTGATTTTACGGGCAACTCCTGTACCTCCGGTCATACTGGAAACCCAGAAGGGTGACCGAATCATTTTCCCTAAAAACAGAAAAGCCTGTTCACCATCTACAGGATGAGCAGCCAACAATGGTTCGTACATAAACCGTTGGTCATGCTCCATCAATCCAGTTTGTGATTCAAAAGCAAGTTGAATGTGGTCAAGTTTGCGATCTTGTGTCATTTATTATTCCTTTAATACCGAACGTGAAATTACCATTCGCAGCACTTCTGATGTTCCCTCTCCAATGGAGAGTAAGCGCTGATCACGGAAAAAACGTTCGATTGGGTATTCGTCATTACGGAATAAACCGGCTCCACCAAAAATCTGTAAAGCTTCACCAGTCACATCACTGGCTACTTGCGAGCAATACAGTTTTGCCATGGCTGCCTGCGTCCCAAATGCATGTCCGTTATCTTTCAACCAACAAGCGTTGTAAAGGGTATTCCGGGCATTTTCTATCTTCATTGCCATATCGGCCAATTTAAAAGAAATTACCTGAAAATTAGCTAAGGCTTTCCCAAATTGTTTCCGTTTTTTTGCAAAGCTAACCGCCATCTCAAAAGCTCCCTGAGCCAATCCCAATCCCATAGCTGCAATAGACAAACGTCCGGAATCAATGGTTTTCAGCATAATTTTGATTCCTTGACCACGCTCACCCAACTGATCCTCAGCAGGAATGTGTACATCATTAAAGTACACCATGCCATTATCAGCAGCACGCCAAAGTAGCTTATTTTTCATAAACTCGCGGGTATAGCCCGGAGCTCCTTTGCTAACAAGAAAAGCGGTAAATTCTTTACGGCCATCTTCCCGTATGCCTGTTTGCGCTACAAAGCTAATACCTGACGACATATCTGAAGCACCATTGGTAATGTATTTTTTATGTCCATTTACCAACCAACCATTGGCTTGCTCCTTAGCCACTGTTTCCACGCCCTGAGCATCAGACCCTGCATTCTCTTCAGTCAATCCGAAAGCCCAAAGATTCTCAGCCGTACACAGCGACGGTAAATATTTTGCTTTTTGCTCTTCAGTTCCAAACTCCATAATGGGACCAACTCCCAAGGAATTATGTGCCGCTAAGGTTGCCGCCACAGAGCTATCTACCCGAGCCAATTCTTCCACGGCAATAATGTAGGAAAGGTAATCGCTACCCTGCCCTCCAAAACGTTCAGGGGCATGCATCCCAAAAACATTCAGGCTTTTCAATGACCGGATCAAGTCCATCGGGAACTGTTCCTTAGCTTCAAACTCGCCAATTACGGGTTTTACATATTTCTCTGCAAAGCCTCTTACTTTTTTCCGCAGAGCATGATGCGTTTCGTTTAAAAATGCGTTCATGTAGGTTTTTATTTTTTTACGATTCTAAATCCACCAATAATTCTTTATCCTGCACCAAGTGTCCCTTGGATACATGAATAGTTTTCACCACAGCATTTGCTGGGCTTTGTATTGTAAATTCAGACTTCATTGATTCGATCACTAATAAAGTCTGTCCTTTTTGCAAAACATCTCCGGGTTTCACCAGCACGTCAACCACTTTCCCAAACAAATCAGCCACAACCCGATCACTCTTCGTTTCTCCTACAACAACTGCCTTACGCTGTAACTGCACTTGATTGGCCACGTGATTGCTCCGCAATGAATACAACTGACTCAAATATTGTATCCGGCTTAGCCCAGCTTCTTCGGAAATAAAGATAACAATATCTTTATCATTTAGAGAAAATTGAATTGACGAAGACTTCCACTGCTTAGGAACAACTTGGAAAAGCTGATTTCCCCAACTCATCTGCCATGAATTTGCTTTTGGAGAAACTTCAATCGCATGCCATTCTTCTTCGAGCTTTACTTGAAACTTCTGTTGAAAACGCCAATAGCCCATTTCCGTCCAACTCGTTGCTCTATCAGTACTATTCGGACGATAAAAATGATGTAACAAATAGCCAACCAAGAGTTCAGCAACAGGCCTTTTTTCACCTTCCATTTCTTCTTCCCTCAGCAAGGCTGGTAAACTTTCCTCCAGCCAACGGGTACTGATTTGATTTTGATTAAAGGCTGGCTGAGCCAGCACCATCTTCAAAAACTGCTGATTCGTTTTCACACCGCCAACAAAAAGCGAGTCAACCGATTGGCGCATTTGCTCAAGAACCTCAGCTCTGGACTGTCCATGCACGATCAGCTTGCCCAACAACGAGTCATAGTTCGAAGACAAATGAAAGCCAGTAGTTAAAAAGCTATCCCAACGGGCAGACTCTGGTTCAATCAAGTCATGAATATGCCCAGAGGTGGGCATAAACTGATTCGTCGGATCTTCAGCACAAACTCTTAACTCAATGGCATGTCCATTCGCAGTCAATTGATGTTGCTGCAAACTCAGTTGTTCGCCCAAAGCAATACGCAATTGCCATTCAACCAAGTCGATTCCAGTAATCAATTCGGTTACCGGATGTTCTACCTGGAGCCGGGTGTTCATTTCCAGGAAATAGAAATTCTCCTGTTCATCAACGAGAAACTCAATCGTTCCTGCTCCCCGATATTCTATAGCCCGGACAATTGTCAAGGCTGCTTCGTATAATTTTTTCTTGGTATTTTCTGAAATTGATGAAGCCGGGGCTTCCTCAATCAACTTTTGATAGCGCCGTTGAATGCTGCATTCACGTTCAAATAAATGCACCGCCTTACCACTTCCGTCACCCAACACTTGCACTTCGATGTGGCGAGCTACAGACAGGTATTTCTCTATTAATAATTCATCATTCCCAAAATATTGAAGAGCCAGACGCTGCGCTTGTTTTAATGCTTTTGGTAACTGAGCAAGATCATGGACAACCTCCATGCCTTTACCACCACCCCCGCCAGATGCTTTTACCAAAATTGGTAAATCCAGCTCTGGAGCCAACTGAATCAATTCATCAACCGAAGCTCGTTTTCCTGGGATAATGGGAACTCCCAATCGCTCGACAAAAGCAATGGCTTGTCGTTTTTCTCCCATCAAGCGGATTTGCGCCGGGGTAGCACCTATAAAAGCCAAGCCAGCTTGCTCCACCTTTTCAGCAAAACCTGCATTCTCAGATAAAAACCCATAACCGGGATGAATTGCCTGTGCACCATGATCAAGCGCTATCGAAATCAATTTATCCTGATTGAGATAGGTCTCCTGCAGTTCATCTCCTTCCAGAAGAATTGCCTGATCAGCTAACTCAACATGCTTAGAAGCGGCATCTTCAGCGGCATAAACCGCCAGCACTTGCACACCAAATTTCTGAGCTGTTTTTAAAATCCGAACAGCAATTTCACCTCGGTTGGCAATCAATATTTTTTGAAAATGCTTCATTAATTTTCAACAACATTTAGTTTTTGCCAATCTGGTTTTCTCTTTTCCAAAAAGGCTCGCAATCCTTCCTGACCTTCGTCTGATTCAATCAGTTCAGCCAATACCGCTGCTGTATGCTCACTACTTTCCACAGTTAATTCACCGGAACCGACTTTCAGCAACAACTGTTTACAAGCCCGTAAAGCATTGGGAGAAGAATCTTTCAAGCCATCAATTAGTTGATCAACAACCTGCTCCATTTTCCCGTCTTCAGCCAGAAAATCAACCAAGCCAACCAACTGGGCTTCAGTTGCCCAAAAGCGATCGCCCGAAAACATTAGCTTTCTCATATTTTGAACAGAAACACGACATGCAACAAAAGGAGTTATTGTTGCCGGCACAATTCCCAATTTGACTTCACCAAAGGCGAACGCGGTAGACCGCTCAGCGACAACAAAGTCGCAAGCAGCAACCAATCCATTTGCTCCTCCCAGAACATTCCGGTGAGCAGCAGCAATGGTCACTTTGGGCAGTTCATGAAGTGCCTTCAGCAATTCGGCCATCCTTAAATACTCTTGCCAGTTATCCGCTTTTGACTTATCCACAGCTCCTGCAAACCAAGCGATGTCTGCTCCGGCACAGAAGGATTTTCCTTCACCAGAAAGGACAAGAAACTGAATTTCGTCTCTTTCAGCGATGATCTTCAATGCTTCGTGCATTTCTTCAATCAACTCCGGATTTATTGCATTATGCACCTGGGGACGGGATAAAATTAAGTTAGCCCGCTTGTCCCCCAGTTCTAATTTTATATTTTTCCAGTTTTCCATGTCTTTCTTTTTTTTTACATTCTAAACACCCCGTAATGAGGCTTTTGCTCCGGCTGATTCATCGTTACCGTAAAGGCCAAAGCCAAAATATCACGAGTTTGTGCTGGATCCAGAATACCGTCATCCCACAAACGCGAAGAGCTATAATAAGCAGAGCTTTCCGCTTCAAACTGTTCGATTAAGCGCGTTCCTATTCCATTTTGACCAATTGTCTGCAACACTCCAGCCGCTTGTTCTCCTCCCATCACTGCAATACGCGAATGAGGCCACATAAACAAAAAGTCGGGCTCGTACGCTCGCCCTGCCATCGCGTAGTTTCCTGCACCAAATGATCCGCCAATAACCACTGTAATTTTAGGCACCACAGCGTTGGCAACCGCATGAATCAATTTAGCCCCATCACGGGCAATTCCTTCATGCTCGTATTTTTTCCCGACAATAAAGCCGGTTATATTTTGCAAAAACAGCAAGGGGATTTGCCTTTGATTACATAACTGAATGAAATGGGCTCCTTTGCGAGCACTCTCAGCAGTCAGAAAACTCTGATTTCCTAATATTCCAACAGGCATTCCCTTCAAATTGGCAAACCCGGTTATCAAGGTTTTTCCATAGTTTTCCTTGAACTCCTGAAAGTCACCACCATCCACCAGACATTCAATAATCGAACGAATAGCAATCGGCTTTTTTAAATCCGAAGACAAATACTTATAAATCTCCTCCCCCTTGCAGGCAGGTTCTTTAACCCGTTCAATTGGAAGATCCTTTTTCTGCGGAATTGGAAAACTCTTCACCACACGACGACAAATTTGAATGGCATCAACATCATCATCTGCCAGATGGTCCGCAACTCCCGAAATGGAAGTGTGCACCTCTCCTCCTCCGAGCTCTTCAGCAGATACTTCTTCGCCTGTCGCTGCTTTCACCAAAGGCGGACCACCAATAAAAATGGTTCCTTGATTTTTTACAATGATGGTTTCATCGCACATGGCTGGAACATAAGCGCCACCCGCCGTGCAAGACCCCATAACCACTGCTAACTGTGGGATTTCTTCGGCCGACAAACGTGCCTGATTATAAAATACCCGTCCAAAATCAAAACGGTCGGGAAAAACATTGGCTTGCTCAGGCAGAAAAATACCACCCGAGTCAACCAGGTAAATGCAAGGCAAATGATTTTTAAGCGCAATTTCCTGTGCTCGAACATGCTTTTTGATGGTCTCCCGAATGTAAGTACCTCCTTTTACGGTCGCATCATTCGCAACCAACATACATTCACGCCCCTGCACAACTCCAATTCCGGTTACAATTCCAGCAGACGGGAAAGCATCATCATATTGGCCATAGGCAGCAAAAGTTGACAACTCCAGAAATGGCGTATTTTTATCAATCAACAGATCAATACGCTCACGAGCAAGAAGTTTCCCCCGCTCCCGGTGCTTTTGAATGGCTTTTTCAGGACCATGATTAAGCGTGCTATTCAAGCGCTCATAGAAGTTATCAACAATTTGTTGATAAGTCTCCTTGTCCGAAGAATTTCTATCGGACTTGACTCTTGAGTTATTTTGTTGAGCTTTACCCATGTTGTCGTTAAACAAATTTGAAATGGAAAATCTCTTATTATGACAAAATTCAAGACTATTAGTTCACTGAGAAGCCTTAATTTTTTTACAACAAGTACCGCATAACAAGCAACACAGCCCTAAAATTCTCAGCAAAATCGATGAATCATCTTGATTACGATCATAAAAAGAACCTTCAACTCAAACCAGAACCAACGACTCTCAACTCCAAACAGAACTGGCTCCGCTAAATTAATTCAAGTTCACCAACTAAGGTTAGCGACTCGTTCTCCCCTTTTAATTTGGTAATTCGAACTTTATGAAAGGTATTTTTTGAAATGCCATCAACCTTGAATTCAACTGGTACATAATGCTCGCCATAGCCTGAGGCCCAGCCTTGCTCATCAATCTTTTCAATCAAAACCGTTTGCTTTTGTCCAATAAATCGATTCAAATAGCTTTTCCGCATTGCTTCAGATTGATCACGCAATTGAGCCGAACGACTTGTTTTAACTTTCTCAGGCACCTGCTCCTCCATTCTTTCAGCCCGAGTTCCTTTTCGAACTGAGTATTTGAAGGCATGCACATGACTAAAACCAAACTGATTAACAGCATCCAAGCTCTGTTGAAAATCATCCTCGTCTTCTCCTGGAAAACCAACAATCAAATCAGTCGTAAAATTGAAGTCGGGCCATACCACACGAAAACATTCAACGATCGATTCAAAACGCTTATAAGCATACATCCGGCGCATGCGCAACAAGACTTTATCCGATCCACTTTGCAAACAAAGATGCAAGTGGGGTGCTAACTTGGGATGTTTGAATAAATCTAGAAACCGATCACCAAATCCATCGGGTTCCAGCGACGAAATTCGTACTCGGAAATCTCCGGGAATATCAAGAATGGCTTCAACAACATCTTCAAATCGCTTATCTTCCCACTCGTAACGCCCAATATTCACGCCAGTTATCACCAGTTCTTTAAAACCATTGGCAAGCGTATGTTTTACATTCTCAATAATTTCAGGCAACGGACGACTGACCGCTCTTCCCCTCACTTTCGGGATGATACAAAACGTACAAAAGTTGTCACATCCATCTTGGATTTTAATCGAACTTCGTGTGTGTAAACTTTTGTCGACCGTGCTAAATTGGAACACATCACCATCCAAATTTGAAGGATGCAGAATTTCGCCATTGAAATGCGCATCCACCAATTGGCGGATGCTGGCCTTACGTTTGTTATCAACCACGTAAGTAATTTTATCCTGCCCTTCTAGCTTTTCTTTATAGTTGTTAGCCATACAACCGGTAACCACAACCATTGATCCCTGGTTATTCCGGGCAGCCTGGCTAATAATGTTTCGTGATTTCTGATCGCTTTGATTGGTTACAGTGCAGGTGTTTACCACAACTACATCCGCAGCATCTTTAAAATCAACGACCTCATAGCCTGCCTGATCAAAATCAGATACCAAGGCATCGGTTTCGTATTGATTTAAACGACACCCCAATGTTTTAAACGCAATCTTTCTCTTTTCCAAACTCATGATTCCACTTCTTCCTTCTGCGTTACCAACTCACCACTTAATGAGAAATCGGCAGCCGAGGTAATCAGAACATCAACAATTGTTCCCATTAACTCAGGCGCTTTCCGATCGAGCCGAACGTTGAGCTTTCCTTCGGTTAATCCGGTGCTAAAGCCTGTTTTTCGGTCGGCACCATTAATCAGCAAGCGCACTGTTTTTCCAACCAATTGCTCATTGTAGTTTCTCGTATGCGTTTTCATCACTTCGGATAGCCGATGGAAACGATCTTTCTTCACATCCTGTGCGACTTCATCGTCCCAACGGTAACTAGCCGCTCCCGGACGTGGAGAATACATGGCGATATAGGCCATGTTGAACTTAAACTCATCCATGGCAGCAACCGTATTCTGAAAAGCAGCCTCATCTTCGCCGGTAAATCCAACAATGATGTCGGTAAATAAAGTCGCTTGCGGAATTAACTCCCGAATATCGGTCACGATTTTTTGGTATTTATCCATTGAGTGACGACGATTCATCTTGATCAAGACTTTTTCATCGCCACTTTGCATCGGCAAATGAATTTGTTTCGCCAAACAATCATACTCTGCAATCACTTCAATCACATCGCGTCCCATATCCTGCGGGTGTGGCGATGTAAAATACACCCAAAATTCTTCGCCTGAAACTCGTCCATACTCTCCAACCTGCCTCAGTAGGTCTGCAAACGAAACTTCCTCGCCATGCTTGTCCAGACCATAGGAGTTTACATTCTGTCCCAGCAAGGTTATCGACTTATAGCCTTGATTAACTAAATGTCGGATTTCATCCAGAATATCAGTAGAAGGACGGGAAACTTCACGTCCTCGAGTATAAGGCACAGCACAAAAAGTACAAAACTTATCGCACCCATTTTGAATGGGAACGAAAGCCTCATAAGTTGACTCGTATTTGGGCTTGATGTGCCATAGGTCAACGATGTGCTCATTTTTAGGCATCACCGGCTTCGGTGTCTTTAGCGAAGCTGCATTGACCACCCCATAATTCCGGATCATATCAGGCAGTTGACTGAGCTCACTCATCGGAAAAATAAGATCGAACAGCTTTAAGAATTTTTCTTTATCTGCTGGCAAAATGCAACCGGATACAAAGGTGATCAGGTTGCGGTTGTTTTTCCACCTGTTCCATTGGGCAATCTTGTTATATACCTTATCAATTGGCTTTTGCCGAACCGAGCACGCTAACATGCCCAGCAAGGTGGCCTCCTCCTCGTTATCCGTCCGCTCATAGCCCATCCGTTCCAACACCGCACTTACGCGCTCACTGTCCGACAGGTTCATTTGGCATCCCAATGTAATCAAGTGGTATTTCATCATTTCTATTTTTCAGTCTTAAAAAAGAAAAACTTCTTATGGCTTCTGAAATTGCTTAAAAATAAACTTCACAGTGAATCTGATCACGATCAAATCCTTTGTCCTTTAGCACTTCCAAAGCATCAAAAATCATGTTACTGTTTCCACACAGATAAAACTGCGTTGTTTTGTCAAATTTTGTTTTCTTCAAATACTTTGTCAAGCGACCATGAACTTGTCCGCTCTTATCTCCTGTAGTACACAACACATGTCGCTCAGGAGCATATTCGTCTTTATCATACGCCTCATGTCCGTAGCGAACACCATGAATGATTTGGTAGTCCAACTCCGGGTAGGTTCTTACCATGCTTCGGAAAGGAGCAATTCCAGTGCCACTTGCAATGAATACAAACTTGTGGTCTGCAACCTTTTTTTCATCAATACGAAACTTTCCGAAAGGGCCGTTCACTTCCACCAAATCTCCGGGTTTCAGATGGCTCAGTTTTGGGGAGAAATAACCTTCTTTTACTTCTTTCACCAAAACCTCCAAATGCTCATCCTGCTCTCCACTGTAAATCGAATATTCGCGACTTTGATAGTCCCCTTGAATACCCAGTGAAATATGTTGTCCGGCTTTAAATTTAAATTGTTTCTTTGGCAATCTCAATGAGAATGTTTCATCCGTTAGTCGTCTGACTTCTTTTACTTTGTAAAAGCTTTCATCAATCTTAATTGCTTGCATAACTTCTATCGACATAGCATGTAATTTTGGGCTGCAAAGATAAATAATTTATATAAAAAGACATATGAATCTGAATTTATCTTTACTGGCCGATTATAATCTTAACTTAACCGATAAAAACACGGTTTGTTTTGGACAAATGCCTTAAATTTGATAGAAAATCTCCATCTTATGAAAACAATGATTATTTATATGTCAACCCACGGTTGTACCAAAAGGGTTGCACATGAACTAGCCAATGAGCTTTCTGGGCAAGTTTCTCTCGTCAATTTAAAAGAGGACAAAAATCCTGACTTTCAAAATCATGACCGTGTAATCATTGGAGGATCGATCCATGCCGGACAAATTCAACGAAAACTGAAAGAGTTTTGTGAATACAACTTGGAGGAATTAGGTAAGAAAGAAATTGGACTTTTCATTTGCTGTATGCATGAAGGAGAAGAGGCTTTTCAGCAGTTGAATAACGCCTTTCCTGAAAAGCTGCACCAATATGCCAAATCTGAAGCCATTTTGGGAGGTGAGTTTAACTTCGAGAAAATGCGTTTTTTCGAGAAGATCATTGTTAAAAAAGTAGCTAAAGTTGAAGAAACAGTCAACAAGGTAGACCACGAAGCCATTCACAAATTTGCTCGAAGGATGGAAAAAACATTTTCCCCGTTCTTGCTTCTCATTTAAAATGCCAGGTAAAAATCTTTCGTTAGCTCTCGATAATCCATTGAAAAATCACTGCTTTTTGCATCGCGGATATAAAAAACTGACTCTTGGAGTAGAGCGTCTTCCAAAGATAACTCCACCAGTAACCGGTGAAACTTCTTATTTAAATCGGGGGCAACTCTTACGATTCGGCTAAGCTTAAAGCCTGTTGCTTCGGTCAACTCCAACAAACGCTTTTCCTGATCCACAGGTAAAATTAAACTCAATCGCCCCTTCTCATTCAGCAATTGCTTTGCTTTACTCAACAACTCTTGTAAACTCAATGCGTCCGTATGCCGCGCTTGCGTTCTCTTGGGATCTTTTGCTTTCAACGCGTTTTCAAAAAAAGGCGGATTTGAAAAAAGGTGATCATACCGATAGGCTGATTCAAAATCTTGAAAGGCTCCTTGAAAAAGCTTAATCCGGCTCACCCATTTCGAGTTATGAAAATTCGCTGTCGCATCTTTTATTGCCTCCGGCTCCAGCTCAACAGCATCAACCAAGGCTTGCGATCTTTGAGCAGCCATTAAAGCAATCAGTCCTGTTCCTGTTCCAATATCCAACACCCGCTTGACTCCGCTTAAGTTGATCCAAGCCCCCAGAAGCACTCCATCAATTCCAACTTTCATTGCAGCATGCTCCTGAACAATCCGAAAATGCTTAAACTGAAAATAGTTGTTTCGTCCCATTCCTCTTGATTTGTGAGTTATCTCATTTTTTAAAATCAAAAGTATAAATTCATTAGCTAGGTATATTATGCCATTGTTAATTAACGTGCTTTTCATTTGCATTTCCATCGGAAGCAGGTTGACAGCAAGGCTATTTTATACATTTGCAGGCGCTAAAACAAAAGCATTTCGTAGTAATATAAGTGACGGCGAATTAGCATGAAAAAGAGAGATTATTACATTTTGGGATTTTTACTGTGCCTGGTTGTTTATTGTTCTTTCCATCGTAAGAATAGCCAGGACACGACAAGTAGTAATGAGGCTATGGTAGATGAACAACAGTTACCAACTCCGACAACGACCTCTTCCGTTGATTCGATTCAACCGAACAAGGAACCACTGCTAAATGCCGGCGTTTGAGGTTTTGGGGGCCGGCACCAGCCAATTTGATTTTTAATAACTTATTACCGCTTTTAAGAATTAGAAAAGCAAACACATCGTTATTATTTCGATTTACACAGACTGTAAATAATCAACAAAGGTTGATAACTCATAAAAAATAGATGGCCAGATATAAAATCCAGCCATCTATTTTTATTTTATCTAAGATAAGGCACTAAGCCTTTTCACTTTACTAAGCACTACAATCTTTTTTGCTGCACATATACAAAAAGACATAACCCACAATTCCAGAAACCAACGAACCGAGTAGAATTCCCACCTTGGCCGAATCTTCAAATACAGAGTTTACAAAGGCCAGGTTTGAAATAAAAATAGACATCGTAAAACCAACACCCGCCAATAATGCGACCCCGATAAGACTCTTATAATTCACCCCTTCGGGGAAAGCAGCCAACTTCAATTTCACACCCAGAATTGAGAACAGGCTAACCCCAATTCCCTTACCAACAAATAAGCCAATTGCAATACTGGCAATCAATGCATAATCCAGATGCATGTTCTCACCAAAAGAGATTCCAGCATTCGCCAAGGCAAAAATCGGCATCACTAAGTAAGCCACCCAATTGTGCAGGCGATGTTCTAAATGCTGCAAAGGTGATTGCACGGCTGTCGTCCAACCTTCCAAATCATCTAATTGCTCGATTTGATTGGAAGATAAAATAGGAGCTTCTCCTTTTTTCGAAAACTCAAAGCCTTCAATGATACTTGAAACTTTCCGCGTATAAGCCTGAACACCGATACGCTGACGAATAGGAATGGTTAAAGCCAACAAAACACCGGCTATCGTTGGATGAATACCAGATTTTAAAAACAGCACCCACACCACAATACCAACAATTAAATAAAGGTATTTTGAATAAAGACGCCAATAAGAAAGTGCAAATAAAATACCGACCAGCCCCATTGCATAGGCTAGCAAGGCCCACTTAATGCCGGTACTATAAAACAAAGCAATAACCAACACTGCTCCTAAGTCATCAACAATCGCGAAAGCGGTCAAAAATACTTTCAGACTAATTGGGACTCTTTTCCCCAGCAAGTTCAAAATTGCCAGTGAAAAAGCAATATCTGTTGCCATCGGAATTCCCCAACCTGCCAAAGTTTCAGGGTTATTATTAAGCAGGACAAACAGGCCAACAGGAACAAGCATCCCACCAATAGCGGCAAAGAACGGGAAAGCGGCCTTCCGAACCGAGTTTAGTTCTCCAATAATCAGTTCCCGCTTTATCTCTAATCCAATGAGAAAAAAGAAAATTGTCATCAAACCATCATTCACCCACAAAATCAATGGTTTATTCAACGAAAAGCTCTCGGTAGTAATTCCAAGCTTATAATCCCACAACGATTCGTACAAGTGAGCAAATGGTGAGTTGGCCCAAATGAGTGCAAAGATGGTAGCACCAAACAAAAGAATACCACTTAAACTTTCAATTTTAACAAATTTCTGAAAAGGAGTTACGAGTATACGTTCTATCATCGTTATTATATGTTTATGCAAGATATCCAATTTCATTTTTCAATTAACCGACCAACTTAAAATTCCCCAAAGCACTAACCAACAAGCGATAGAGCCATTACCTAAAGTAATTTTATTGACCGTTTTTTGGCTTCTTGCGTTTTTTACAAATATCTAATAAAACCTGAAATTCTTCAATTTCCGATTACCAAAATAACATTCTCCTAACAATTAGGTAATTTTTAGGCCCTAATACAAATCACATTAAATATTTTATGAAAATCGTCCCAAATACCACGAAAATCCGAGTTCTGTAGAATAAAACAGAGCTTCGGGTTTACCGGTGCATCCAAAGTTAGCAAGAAAAATTTCATTCGTCATCAAGCTTAATTAACAACAAATTAGCCCCAAGTGTTCTTGAAAGCTCCTAAGCCAAATAAAGCGAAGTCATATTTAATCGGATCATCGGGATCAAATTTTCGTAATTGATCGGTCAACTCAAGAACCGAACGCCAATTATCTTGCTTCCTCTGCAGTAATCCTAACGCGCGAGCTTGCGTGCCAGTATGAACATCGAGAGGTATTAGCAAGTCACTCATGGGAAGCTGACGCCAAATTCCAAAATCAACCCCCGCATCATCTGAACGAACCATCCAGCGTAGAAACATATTTAGGCGTTTAGCCGATGCGCCTCGATCAATGTTAGACACGTGCTTCTGCGATCTGGATTCGTGATCAACTTCAAAAAAGACCTTTCGAAAATATCTTAATGCTGAAGCAACTGAATTATTCTGTCGGTAACCATGCGCAAACACAGTCTCTAAGCCTTGATGATTTTTATAGATGTTTTTCAGTGAACGCAGAAAAAACAGGCAATCTGTTCCATTAAATGTGCGGTGCTTAAATTCCAGAAAATTGCCCCAGTCGTTCTCAGTCGTATTCATTAAAAAAGCATACGGCTCATGTTCCATCCAATTCATCAAACGTGAAGCATTTTTGATGATTGTCGGACGTTGTCCCCAAGCAATGGTAGCCGCTAAGAAACCAGCAATTTCGATATTTTCCTTTTGTTCAAACTGACGAGGAATCTGTATTGGGTCAGTTTCAATGAAGTCAGGATGGTTGTACTGTACTGCCTTCTCATCCAGCAACTCTTTAATTTCGCCCAAAGTCATAAGCCTACTCTTCAATCCATCCATCACGCATCGCCACAATCTTGTCCGACTGGCGAGCAAAATTCTCATCGTGTGTTACGATCACTAAGGTCTGATTAAACTCGTCGCGCAGTTTAAAGAAGAGGTCGTGAAGATCTTCCCGGTTTTTGGTGTCCAGGTTACCTGATGGCTCATCGGCAAAAATAACCGCGGGGTCATTCACCAAGGCACGAGCCACAGCAACACGTTGCCGCTCTCCTCCTGAAAGCTCCGCCGGTTTATGGGTCATCCGGTCTTTCAGCCCCAAAAAGTTAAGTAAATCCTTCGCTTTCTCCTCTGCATCCTTTTTGGAACGCTTCGCAATAAAAGCAGGAATACAAACATTTTCCAAAGCTGTAAATTCTGGCAATAAGTAATGGAACTGGAAAACGAAGCCAATTTCGCGATTTCGAAAAGCAGCCAGCTTTTTTTCGCCCAGTTTCGAGAGTTTCTCTCCCCGGATCTCAACATGACCAGAATCGGGATTACTCAAGGTTCCCATAATCTGGAGCAACGTTGTTTTTCCTGCACCACTGGGACCTACAATGCTATACAGTTTCCCTTGAGGAATATGGAGGTCAATCCCCTTCAATACCTGAAGTTTTCCAAATGACTTTGTTATATTCTGAACCTGTATCAAACGAATTTCTTTATTGATTAAGTTGCCTAAAGATAATCAAAGTAATATTATTTCGCGGGTAATATACGCAACATAGAGGCCTAACAGAATTACTCCTGTAAGCCAGTTAATCTTCCAACGGTTTACCAGCAATAAAATTGCAAATGCAATCAAGGATGCGAACAAAATGAAAGATGAAACGGTCAGGTTCTGGCCAGAAGCCTCAATGCTGCCTCCCGAAATCAGCATGACAATCAGGAAAGGCAAGCCTAATCCTACCAGAATATCAAAAATATTCGACCCAATAGCATTACTAATAGCCATGTCTCCTCTCCCTTGCTTAGCGACAATTAGAGAAGAAATCAGGTCAGGCACCGAAGTTCCAATGGCCAATACAGTCAAGGCAATAATTGCTTCAGGAATATTTAAAAGGATAGATATTTCAATTGCTGTTTCGACCAATACCCAGCTCAAACCGGCAATCAATAAAATTGAAACAGTAAAAACCCAATAGTACTTTTCGGCTTTCGGAAAAATAAAACACAATGCCCGGTCAACCAGGTTAACCTTCCCATCGCATCCTTCCTCCTCTTCTTCCTGTTCAAACTCAACATCTTTATAAGGGAAAAACTTTCGCCAGTTAACCACAGCCCAGACATAGATGATATAAACAACCAAAAATGCAACCGCATTCCATAAGCTGAAATCGCCATCAATAATTCCCCACAGTAACAAGGCAACCGCAATAAAATAGAATAAGATGTCGCGCAAAACAGGTTGCCAGGTTAGCCTTGTTTTCCGAACCAAGGCAACCAAACCTCCAATCGCCAGCAAATTAAACAAGGCACTTCCAACAATACTCCCGATTCCGATAGCTTCATGGTTTCCCGGCTTAAGAACCGAGAAAAGTGCAACAAACAGCTCTGGAGCACTTGAGCCAACAGCCATCAGCGTAGCTCCAGCTGCATCCGAAGATAATTTCAAGTCATTGGAAATACGATCGAGTGAGACCACAAAAAACTTGTCGACAATGCGTGCCAGCAATACAAAGCAAAGCAGCATTGCCAAACCATAAAGTAGAATTGACATAGCTATATTTTAAACCGTTCAGTGTTCTTAGTCCTGCTTTTTTTCAGGTGTAGGTTCTGTTGCCGGTTCTTCCTCGTTAGGAGTAGGGTGCTCTACTTCTTGAGACAGTTCAGTTTTTTTAGGTTCAGTTTCAATAGCCGAAACTTTTTCGACTTCGTCGCTTAGTTTATTGGTTTCGTACTTTACACGCGAAGAAACCTGATCAATATCCTGACTAATTTTCTGCGTTTCGCTTTTTACAGTTGAACGAATATCGTCAATATCACGTTTAAAGTCGCCAGTATTATCTTCAAACTCACGTTTGATTTCGTTAGTCGCTTTTTTGAATTCGCGCATTCCTTTGCCTAGCGTTTTGGCAATATCCGGAATTGCTTTCGAGCCGAAAAAAAGCAGAGCTAAAACCATCACCAGAACAATTTCACCACCACTAATAAACAACATATGTAGGGCCATTTTTGAAAATTTTCAACAAATATACAAACAAGTTCAGTACATCTGTAACTCTGAATGGATTTCGGCAAAAAAAAGAAGCCCCGACAGATTCTGCCGGGGCCAAATATTATAAAGTAGGATTATTACTTTCTCTTAGCGACCACTTTAGCGGCTCTCTTTTGAGTATCGAAAGCAACAGGAGTTGCAATAAACAAAGAAGAGTAGGTACCGATAACCACACCAACCAATAAGGCAAAAGTAAAGCCTTGGATTGAAGTTCCACCGAACAGGAAGATGGCTAACAATACCACAAATGTACTTAACGAAGTACTGAAGGTACGACGCAAAGTAGAGTTTAATGCGCTATCTACATTCTCTTCGCGGTTACGTTTTGGATGCAAGCCCATGTACTCACGAATACGGTCAAATACAACTACCGTATCGTTGATGGAGTAACCCAATACGGTCAAAATCGCTGCAATAAAGGCTTGGTCAATCTCCAATGAGAATGGCAGGAAGCCATGGAACAAGGAGAAGAGCCCTAACACAATGATGGTATCGTGAGCCAAAGCGGCAACGGCTCCTAAACCATACTGCCAGTTGCGGAAACGGATTAAAATGTAAAGGAAGATGATCAACAAGGAGAATGAGATCGCAATTAAAGCGTCATTCTTAATATCATCCGAAATTGTTGGTCCTACCTTTTGAGAACTCATCCGGTGATCCTTAACAAAAGTATCCATATTCATTTGACCGATAAAGCCTCCATCTTGAAGACCTTTCAACAACAGTTGTTCAACTTCATTGTCAACATCATCAGTTAGCTCATCAATCTTATATTCTGTTGTAATCTTCACTTGGTTGTTACCACCAAAAGTTTTCACTTCAGGAGCTTCACCATACACGGCGTTCAACGCTTTACCAACCTCAGCTACTTTTACATCATCATCGAAACGAACCACATAAGTACGTCCCCCTTTGAAGTCGATACCGTAGTTGAAACCACGAGTAACAAACGAGAAGATAGAAATTACGATCAGTGATCCAGAGATCAAGTAAGCAATCTTACGTTTTTCCAAGAATTTGATGTGTGTATTTCTCAACCAGTTGTCGGTCATTTTTGAAGCAAAAGTAATTTTCGCGTCTTTACCCAACTGACGTTCGAAAATCAAACGAGTCAAGAAAATCGCTGAGAAAAGAGAGGTAAAAATACCAATCATCAATGTTGTTGCGAAACCTTTAATCGGACCAGAACCGAACAAGTAAAGAACAACACCGGTTAACAAGGTTGTCACCTGACCGTCAATAATCGCAGAGTAGGCATTCTTATAACCATCAGCAATTGCCAGTTTCAAGCCTTTACCTGCTTTGCGTTCTTCCTGGATCCGTTCATAGATCAGCACGTTCGCATCCACAGACATACCAATGGTCAATACAATACCTGCAATACCAGGCAGCGTTAGTACGGCACCAATTGAAGCCAACACCCCAATTACAAAGAACAGGTTAGCCAACAAAGCCATGTTTGCTGTTAAACCAGCTTTTTTACTGTAGAAGAACAACATGTAAGCCAATACCAAGATAAAGGCAATGGCAAACGACCACATACCACTGTTAATCGCTTCTTGTCCCAATGAAGGTCCTACAATTTCTTCCTGCAAAATACGGGCAGGAGCTGGCATTTTACCTGATTTCAGAATGTTTGCCAAGTCTTTCGCCTCTTCAACAGTCTCCAAACCAGTAATACTTGAACGACCTCCGGTAATTTCACCATTCACATTTGGGAATGAACGTACGTAGCCGTCCAATACAATGGCGATTGATTTTCCAATATTTTCTTTTGTCAAACGAGCCCATGTTTTTGCTCCTTCAGAGTTCATGGTCATCGAAACTTCAGGACGGCTACCAAATTGCTCATAATCCTGACGTGCATCAACAATTACATCTCCTTCAAGTGGAGCACGGCCATCACGGCTGGTTACTTTAATAGCAATCAAGCGGAAGAAATTTCCAGCGTCATCAACAGCTTTAGAAGTCCATTTAAACGTCAGGCTTCTTGGAATAACTGACTTCACCTGAGGCATGCTCAAGTATGAATTTACCGCTGAAGTATCTTTAGCGTGAGCGGTACCTACCACTGGCCCAGGGAATAACTGTCCGTCAGCTGTTGTACTTGGAGTAAGTACCGCAAATAATGGGAAGTTCTTTCTAAAATCAGCCATGTTGTCCAAAGCTGCAGTACTATCTGCTTCTTCAGTTTCCAACTCTTCCAACAAAGATCCGTCACCTTCAGTCGTCGCTTCGGCGTCATCAGCCGTAGCAGTCTCTTCAGTTTCGGTAGCTGTAGTCGAAGCTTCCAAGTTCAATACATCTTTCAGCTGCTCGTTAATCTGAAGCATGTAAGGGTACACTTCGCTGTTATCCCAAGTTTCCCAGAACTCCAGCTTAGCCGTTCCTTGCAACAGTTTCCGGACACGCTCAGGATTGTCGACACCTGGCAATTCAACCAAGATACGTCCACGAGTTTGAAGTGGCTGAACATTTGGCTGTGCAACGCCAAAGCGGTCAATACGTGTACGAATGATATTGAACGAGTTGTCGATAGCAGCATCCGTTTCTTTACGAATCACATCAAGCACTTCTGAATTGCTTGAGTTATACTTCACTTTGTCTTTCAACTCCAATGTGTTGAAAATAGCCGCCAAACGAGCGTTCGGGTCTACTTCTTCGAAAGCACGACCAAACAGGGTCACAAAGTCTTCCTGGCTATCCAACTGAAGTGCTTGCGCACGTTTAATGGCCGCATTAAAGGTTGTATCGGCACTGTAGTTTGATAATGACTTGATCAAGTCAACTACTGATACTTCCAAGGTAACGTTCATCCCACCTTTCAAGTCAAGCCCCAGGTTCATCTCCAGCGCTTTAACTTCTTTGTAAGAGTAACTTCTTAATCCAAGCAAGTTATAAACTTCCTCGCCTGAAATAGAGTCCATGTAATTCCGAAGTTTTACAGGATCTCCCTGAGCATACTCCTCAGCATTGCGTTCAACCTGCCGAGCCTTATAAGTAAAGGTCAACTGGTAAACACAAACTAAAGCCAACAGAATGGCAAAAGTTCTGATTAATCCTTTGTTTTGCATTTGTCTAAAATTTTAGATTGTATGTGTTTATTGAATGATTTAATAGCATTAGATCCGAACCCACTGATTCAGATTGCAGAAAAGAAACGAACTTCAATCGCTTCGAAACTTAAGCTATAAGGGGGACGTCATCAGTATTGGAATGATGACAAATAACGAATTTCCGAAAATGAACCATCGGGTTTTGCGGTGAGCGCTCTTTCAACGACTCTACTTTCAGCAAATGATAAGTTATGTGATTGTGGAAAGCAGTTAAAAACTTATCCTGCCCAATGGAGAAAAGGATTTTTGAGCACAAACGATCACTTCCGCTACGAACTTTAAAGCTACTTCCTGGATTGCAGAAATAAACCTGCGCAGGAATCACCTGATGTTCCGAAGCGTCTTGCTGCTGTTTCATCAACTCTTGTGGCAGTTGGTCATGACACAAGTCGAAAACAACAGCTCCTCCTATCACTAATACAAAAAGTAGCAAGCGAAGGGTAATCTTTCGGGATATGTGAATCTTTGTTTTCAAAAGTTTTTCGTCAACCGGTGGCAAATATATTCATTTTTGCGAAATCAACACGAAAAAACAACGGCTAATTTATTGTTCTCCACCCGACCATGAATCTGCTTCACATCCTGAAATACAATTGGATAAAAACTAAGTCCTATCATACTGTCAAACGTGTTATAAAACAAGTTTGACTATTTCCGCAGATGCAAAAAAGAAATGGTCTCGTATTTATAATCGATGACACATAGGTACTTTTTCAGCAAATCGAAACCAGTCGATCTCAAAATCACTACTACCATCACCTGAAACTTCAAAGATCAACTCAGCAATTCCTTTTGTCTTTTTAACTTTAAATGATTCTTCAACCCAGGCTGATTCTTTAGATTCTTCTAATTTAATTTCGGCAATCTTTCTTCGCTGTCCTCCTTGTTCCACA
Source organism: Sunxiuqinia elliptica (assembly GCF_900113005.1). GTDB lineage: Bacteria > Bacteroidota > Bacteroidia > Bacteroidales > Prolixibacteraceae > Sunxiuqinia > Sunxiuqinia elliptica. The sequence goes on along the minus strand of NZ_FONW01000002.1, from coordinate 322,512 downwards.
TAAAGCAAAAGGGTTCCTTTTCGACCTAGAGCTCGATACTTTAAAGAAAACCTGTTTACCCCCGCACTAAAGTCTAAATATCTATACACAACCTGATCTCCCCCTTTCATTTCAGAAAGTATCTCATTAGACTCACTTTCCTTTTCAATCCTCACATTTCCCTTCATACTACAGGCCCTTTCTGCATCAATAATTTTAGTCGCATCCAATGGGGGTAAAGCTCCTTGCGTTGTCATTTCTACCTCTGGAATTGAGCCATCGGATAAGAATTGAATTTTTTCCACACACGATTTCCTAAACATCTGACATCCATGTGTTGAGCGATGATAAAAAACATACCATTGATCCTGAAAATTAAAAATAGACCCATGATTATTCCAATTTCCTGGATTACAACCACTATTATCGATGATTACACCACGATATATATAGGGTCCAAAAGGGTTATCACTCGTAGCATAGCCAAGGCAGCTAGGCACTTTATTCCTGCTTTCATCAGCATAAACCAAATAGTAAATTCCATTTCGTTTCGTCATGTAGGCACCTTCATGAAAGTAATGCTCTGAAACGGTAATTACTTTATCTCGGATTGTATTTGTATCAATTGTTCGCATATCGGGGTTTAAAATGCCCATTTTCATATCACCCTGTCCCCAAACAACATAAGCCGTACTGTCCTCATCAATAAAAACTGATGGATCAATCTGACTGTATTTTTCTCCTGTATTTAATATTTGTCCATTCTCAAAAGGGCCTATGGCACTTTCTCCCAATGCTGTCCCCAATGCATTATTATTATCAGGCTGACAATAGTACAGGATATAGTTATTACCTTTTTTTGCACAGTCAGGAGCAAACAATAACTTATCATTATAAAGAACCTCATCATTCTTTCCGTCTGACGCAAATACATCACTAGCAACATTCCATATTTTCATATCTGTTGTGCTAAGAATATCATGTTTCCAAGAACACCAAAAATCACAACTTAAATCGGTGGATGTATACAGATAGAGTATAGAGTCATTCCAACTGCGGGCAGAGGGATCGGCTAAGTAGATTCCTGGAGGGCTGATGGGGTTCTGAGCTTTTATCAGGCCAGGCAATAAAACAAGAAACAAGTAAAAAATAAGCCTAAATGAGAAATCAATCACTTTGTCCTTCAAAAACATCGCTTTTTTTTAAAAATAAAACTATTCAATTTTTATTGTTTATCTTGTTTTGAATTATTTTGAAATAGCCTATTCACTTTTCTTCGCAGTCTTAAAGAGCCCTCGCCCTATCTCCTACCAATGCTGCTCTCTCGTTCCCTCTTTTTATCCTTTACCTACAACAAAAGGATAAACACCATTCCATATCGGTTACTCAAACCTATTACAAAACAACTCCTGCTATTTCCGCGGACGCGAAAAGGAAATGGTCTCGTACTTATAATCGATGACACATTGGTATTTCTTCAAAAGATCGCTTCCCAGCAAACCGCAAATGCGTACATTTCGATACTTCCGATATATCTCGTTGACATGATCCAAATCAATTAAAGCAACTTTCTGATCCCGTACTTTGAGTTTTCCAAAAGCAATATAAGCAATCTCTCCAACGGCAGTTTCAACCATTCCTGTTCCTATGCCAGCACTTTGGTATTCTTCATCACTCAATGGTTCTATTGATTTGTAGTACTGTTCCAGTCGTTTATCAAACACCGTTTTAGATGCCCCGGTGTCAATAATCCAATACCCCAGTTCTCCGTCTTCAAACTTTCCCTGCACCAGCAAATGGTAGTTATGCTCCTCCAACTCAATTAACTCTAATGGTATTTTTGCCATAGCTATAAAAAAAATGCCTCCGCACTTGCGGAGGCATTAAATATAGTGTATTTAAATGCTTCTTTAAACTTCAAGCAATGCATTTACTTTGCTTACACCTTCTGCACTTGCAGTAAGCTTCTCTTTTTCAGCATCCGAAAGAGAAATCTCAACGATTTTCTCAATTCCGTTTTTGCCCAATACACAAGGAACACCCAAAGAAATGTCATTCAATCCAAACTCGCCTTCAAGCAAAGCTGAGCAAGGGAACATTTTCTTAGAGTCAAGCGCAATTGCTTTAACCAATTCAGAAACAGCAGCACCAGGAGCATACCAAGCACTTGTTCCTAACAATTTAGTCAAAGTAGCACCACCAACTTTAGTTGCTTCAACTACTTCGCTCATTTTTTCTTCTGAAAGGAATTCAGAAACTGGCACACTGTTACGAACAGCTTTCTCGATCAATGGTACCATACCCGTGTCTGAGTGACCACCAATAACCATTCCTTCAACATCTGATTGAGGGCATTCTAAAGCCTCAGCCAATCTGAATTTGAAACGAGCGCTATCCAAAGCACCGCCCATGCCGATAATCCGGTTTTTAGGAAGGCCTGTTGCTTTGTGAGCCAAGTAAGCCATGGTGTCCATTGGGTTACTTACCACAATCAAAATCACGTTTGGTGAATGCTTGATCAGGTTCTCAGCAACGGTTTTAACAATGCCAGCGTTAATACCAATCAATTCTTCACGAGTCATTCCTGGTTTACGAGGAATACCACTGGTAATAACAGCAACATCACTTCCAGCTGTTTTTGAATAATCGTTTGTACTACCAACAATTGTTGAATCAAATCCATTCAACGAAGCAGTTTGCATCAAATCCATTGCTTTACCTTCGGCAAAACCTTCTTTGATATCGACCAATACGATCTCATCAGCAAAATCTTTAATGGCGATATATTCAGCACAACTGGCACCCACCGCACCAGCACCGACAACTGTTACTTTCATAATTGTAAGTTTTTATTATAAGACATTATTAAACGTGACGCAAAGATAAAATGTATTTTGAAATAGCCTAAAACTATCGTTCCCGCTTAACAATTTAATAACTGATTGATAAGCGTTTCATGTCCTTTTTTTACTACCTTTATACTCGCCCCAAAAGGTACCTCGAGGTGCTATATAACTTAGCCTAAGTACTGATACCTCCTCCCGCTTTTTAATTCCAATTACTGCCCCTGAAACATTTTCAACTTACAGTCTCGATCTTGAAATATTTTTTGCCATTCCTTCACACATCTGTCAATTCAAACATTTAGATTTTTTTCAGCTTTTATTCAGTTTATTTAACTCATCTCCAGCGATCATAAACAAGAACAATGACCACTTTTGTATCATAATGAATGCAAAACATCAGTTTATGAAGAAAATTCTAGTTCTCATTTTACTCACATTCCTCTCTTCAAGTTTCCTATTTGCACAACAAAAGTTGACAGAAACCGAAAAACTCGCATCCACCGGAAAACTATGGGGATTTTTAAAGTATTATCATCCAGAAGTTGCTAAGGGCACTTTTAATTGGGACAAACAATTGATTGAAGTGCTGCCTGAAGTTGAACAAGCCACAACCAAAGAGCAATTATCAGAAGTTTACCTGAAATGGATTGCTTCTTTGGGAAAGGTTAAGAAAACCAACACAAAGTCAGGAGATGACTATTTCGAAAAAAACTTCAATCTTTCCTGGATCAGTGATTCAACCATTTTTACGCCTGAATTATCTCAAAAATTGAGGTTTATTGAAAACAACAGAAATAAAAGAGGGAATCACTACGTCTCTACCAGAAAATATGTGGGCAATGTTATCATTACCAATGAGCCCGAATATAAAAACTTTGAATACCCCGATAAGCATTATCGTTTACTCTGCTTATTCAGATATTGGAACATTATCGAATACTTCTTCCCCTACAAATACCAAACCGACCAGAACTGGAATGACGTTCTACTGGAAATGATTCCACGTTTCAGGGATGCAAAAAGTGCCACAGAATATCATTTAGCGATACTTGAAACTGTGGTAAAAATTGATGATGGACATACACTACCTATTTATACCAAAAAACTAGCTACCTTCTTTGGTAAATACTGGATACCTATAAACTATGCAGTCATTGACAATAGTATCGTCATCTCTGGCTTTAGATATAAAGGCGTAGATAAACGCTATGATTTGAAAGTAGGTGATGCTATTTTAGAAATCGATGGAATTTCAATAGCGGAATTACTTCAACAGAATTCAAAATACACACCAGCATCTCACCAAAACGGAAAGGAGAAAAGATCGTCTATAATTCTCAGGGGACATAAGCCTGAAGTAACTATAACATACAAAAGAAATGGAAAGATCTTTGAAAAAACAATTCATCGAGATGATGTTTCAACATTCAAAAAAATAGAACCAGTTGCTCGTGATAAAACCAAATGGAAGCAACTGAGTAAGAATATTGCCTATGTAAATTTAGGCAATGTTGAAACATCAGAAGTTGATCAAATAATGGACAGTGTTACGACTTGCTCGAAAGCAATCATTTTTGATATCAGAAACCGCCCCAAGGGCACGAGGGTAATGCGACGAATTTCAGTGCGTTTAAAACCTCAAAGTGATGTATTTGCCAAAATTATCGTTCCTGATTTATCCTATCCAGGAAAATTTAGATGGAAGGAAGGGGTTGAATCCGGCATAAGAAATAAAAATTATTATAAGGGTAAAGTTATCCTGTTGGTTAACGGACACACACTAAGTCACGGTGAATATTTTACTATGTGCTTACAAAGTTCACCAAACGCTATCACCATTGGACAACAAACTGCCGGAGCCGACGGAAATGTTTCTCAATTTAAACTGATTGGCGGATTTAAAACAGCCATGTCTGGAACCGGAATCTTTTATCCCGATGGTACAGAAACCCAGCGAAAGGGAGTAAAAATTGACATTGAAGTAGAGCCAACGATAGCTGTAGTTATTGAGAATAGGGATGAAATATTAGAAAAAGCAATTGAAGTTGCCAAAGACTAAACATTCTCATATCAAGATCCCTCCCTATGGGGTAAACAATAGTAAAAAAAATTCATTCTTAAATACAACTCTCCCTTTCCACTCAAAACAAAAAAAGGCCATTGGAAACAATTCGCTGTTTCCAATGGCCTTTCACTATTTTCAATAAGCTCTAGTTAAACCAATACGACAGTTTCATGACCAGTGCACGATTCCGGGAAGTCCAATCTCCGGTAAAGTAATTGTCGGTGTAAACTATGAAAAAGTCTGACACCGGCGCATAACGCCACTGAAAACGCATATTGATGTTCATATTCTCGATTTGCTCGTTATACTGCACAAAGGTTGACAGGAAAACTTTATCCGAAAACGTAAGATCCATTTTAGGCCCCAGCAACCAAAAGTTTGCTTTTTCGAAAGGAGCAGGTAAACGAATCTCATTGTAGCTCACATTCATCGCAAAATTGACATAGGGTTGGATGCGGTACCCAATCATCCCCTCCATAAAATCAATGTCCCCATTGTAAAATGATCCTTTACTATACAAAGCCGACCATTTGAAATTCTTTCGGTTATCCGACAAAAATTCAGCCCAAAACTGGGTAAAGTTATGCTCACTCCCTGCTGGCAAAAAATGCTCGCTGGTCCGTGTTGGATCAAAATCATGCTGCAATTGCACGAAAAAATCCTTCACCCCAACAATTGCTTTCGCCCGATTGGTAAACTCAACATTATAACCTAGAGTTTGCACGTAGTCGATTTTCTCATAATCGGTATTGAAGAAATTTTCGCTTTCCAAGAATGGCCCATGGGCAATAACCTTTTTATTGGGCACCCAAGTATAACTCAACGAAGGCCCCAGAAAGTTATAGCCGGTACGTCGCACAAAACCGACCTCGGCATTGTAATCTGCTCCAACACTTGTTTGATCCATGCGCACTTTCACATTTCGCGTTTGGTATTGCAGCGAGGCACCTTGGGCATACTGTCCATGCTCATGTTCCTCTTCGTCAAACGACTGGTGGTAAAACAATTTTCCGGTCCAGGTATTATCACTTGATGCCAGGTTGTAGTCGAAACCAACTACCCGGTTGTAATCCTGCACATCACCCGGCTCGTTGATATTTTCTTTATTCACAAAAATCATCCCTGCACTTGAACGGGCAAAGAGTTTCCGTTGAATTGATGCCACAGCAAAGTTACGCGCTGGCAACAAGGAGGTTTTCTCGGTCTGCATATCCATTAAGCCCAAACGCCAGTTATTGTCTAGCTTGCCGCTCAACCGGGCGCCAAACAAAACGGGAGCATCTAGCCCAATCCGGCGCGAAAAAAAAGGTGTTACCACATCATAGCCATATCCGGCAAATAAGTCGGAATTTTCCAGAAAGAACTGTCGTTTTTCAGGAAAGAATAGTTCAAACCGGTCCAGGTTAGTTACCTGTTCATCCACTTCAGCCTGAGCAAAATCAGGATTGTAAGTCAAGTCCAGATTCATGGAGGTACTCACCCCAATTTTCGCATCAAAACCAAAATCAGTCTGATAGTCCGCCTTTGTTCCGGCTTCATAATCTTTGGCCACCGAGCCAAAAACATAAGGAATAACGGAAAACATTGTTTTCGATTTCGGCAGTGGATCTTCCCATTCCAACACGCCCGTATAGGCTAAGGATGCCGTAGGAAACTGACGAGGAACAGGTGCCCAAGCCGACTTTTCATTCCCCTTGAGGTCGAGCCGGCTAAAGTTTACATACCAGCGATCAGTGCCCGACTTAAACCGAATGGAACGAAAAGGAATGCGCATCTCTGTCACCCAACGATCGTCCGAATGCAGCGTTTCTGATTCCCATTTACAATCCCAGTTTAGATTGACCGCACTACCATCATGCATAATGCCGTCCCACTTGGCACCCGACGCTGAGGCTCCAAATGAGAACCCGTTGGTTTGATCCAAAAAAGTATCAAAGAAAACCAGAAAATTATCGTTGTTCCCAAATACAAAATCACGTCGGAAGGATTCGGCAATTCTTTTTCCCGGAATGGTATCAAAAAAAGTAAACGCCAGATAAAAAGCCTTGTCATCATAAGTCATGACAACTTCACTTTGAGATTCTGCCATTCCGGTATCAACTGGCAAAACACGATAGAAATTGGTTGCTTTTTCTGCTTTTATCCAGTCCGGTTCATCAACAACTCCGTCAATCTGAATTGGATTTTGGGCTTTTTTTACTCGAAGGACATAGTCCTTGTTAAAGGTTTGCTGCAAACTATCGGGTTGCGATTTTTCAATTTGAAAAGCCCAACCGTTTAAAGCCTGCATGCAAATAAAGAGCATGAGAATCTTTTTCATTGGTAGGTTAATGGTTGTTTGTTAGTTCGTTTAGCGTGACTAAAAGTACAAAAATACTTGGCATCTAGCGAATAAAACAAATGCTTAATTCACAGGAAGCCTTTCCATTAACCCAAGAAGGTGTTCTTTGTTTAAGAACTGCCTGTAGTATTAACAATTCTTTAGAAAACAAAAAACACCTTCAACATCAAAAAAAGTAAGTATGAACCTAGAGTTTATCTTCTGGCGGAGTCAGCATCACCCGATCTCCCTCTTTTAGTCCTTTTAAAACAACAGCCATCCCTTGGTTTTCGACCCCAATCTCTACTGGCTGTGCAATCACTTGTCCTCCTCGCTTTAAATAAACAACTTGCTTTAAACTATCTCTAAATAAAGCCTCGGTTGGAATAAGCGGTTGATTGCGATAGTGATCAAAAACAATGTTGTTCGTACAAGTCATCCCTGGCTTTAAATCGCTATCGCTGCTATCAAAACGAACGATCACGCGAAAGACCTTCATATCAAAGCCCTGATGATCTTCACCAATGGATGCTACATAATTCACTTTACCTGAGTATACATTATCCGGCAAGGCATCAATCGTAATACTTACACTATCACCAACGGCAATTTTGGAAATATCGATTTCCTTGACATAAGTTTCAGAAATTACGGTCGACATGTCCGGCAAAGTTGCAATGAGCGGACGCCAAATACTAATTTCATCATCTTTGGAGTATTTTGAGCCATCCCAATTGGTTCCCGGCATCACAATTCCATCCTGTGGAGTTGTGATACGAGTTGAACGCATGGCCTGTTGATAGCGACCAATCAAATCATTCAGCCATTCCACTCGTTCTTCTAAGCGCTGAACGTTCATTTTCAAACGATTTCGCTCCAACAAATAGTCGCGCCTTTTCTTTTCAAGCTGAATCTCTCCTTTTTGATAAGTCATTTGCGCTTTTCGCTGATAGGCGGCCGATTCATATTTTGACTGCTCCAAATCAATTTTACCATATTCCAAATCGAGTAAGGCATTGGTTATTTCTTCCCGCCTTTGAGTCAACCGAACGGTACTATCAATCCGTGCATTTTTCAAATCGGCATCGGCCTTTTCTTTCTCCTGCATCCGATCCCGCATCTGGTTTGACAGGTTTGTTTGATCCAGCTGAGCAATATAATCGCCTTTTTTAACGATCTTCCCTTCTTCAACCATATCCACAATTTTCACCTGCCAAATACGTAATTCCCGGTCGCAAATAACATCCGGAAGATTAATCTCGGTTGCTTTCTCTCCTTTTACTTCTCCAACACTCTCAACCACCGCATCCAGGTTCCCTATTTTCACTTGATAGGTATGACCGCCACCAATCAGGTCGTCGTCAAACACGCCAACAATTGCTATAATTAGCAACACGATGGCCGGAATTCCCCAGAAAATGAGTTTCTTATTTTTCTTCATACCAATTAGTTTTCCAGGATTTGCTCATATTGTTCTGTCAAAGGCATATCCTCTGCAAAATCGAAGAGTGTCAATCTTCTTACACTGTAGTAATAACGCCAATAGGCACTCAGTGCGGTCACGTAGTCTCTTCTGGCCGTTTCCAAGTCATTACGCGCCTGATTCAAGTTGATTACATCCAGTTTTCCAATCAAAAAGCGCTGGAACGCCACTTCAAAACCCTGCTGGGCAACGGTATCCGCCAAGGATGCATTTCGCACCTGATCGCTCTGCAGGTTAAACTCCATAACCGTCTGAACAACATCCTGTTCAAAGTCAATCCGAGCCTGATTTACGGTTGCCCTTACAACTTCACGATTGTACTCAGCCATTTGATAACGACCTTTTCGGCGTCCCCAGTCTACAATCGGAATGTTCACTCCCAACTGAAAACGCTGCCGCTGATCAGGATCAGTATAAACATCCTCCAATTTTGCAGATGATTGATCCAACCCATATAGAGCATAAATACTGGTATTTAATCCGGTTTCTGATTTTGCTTCATCCACTCGCTGATCTTCGGCCAACAAGCGTTGCTGCTGATCCATAATTTCTGGACTATTTTCCAAGGCTTTTGCAATGGCTACACCTGCTTTTACCTCCAGTTCAGGGATTTCCTTCGGAATAATACATGAAATCTCAACTTCCTTCTCCAATCCCAAAAACGAATTTAGACGGGTTTGAGCACGCGACAACTCCATCCGTGCACTGTTCAGCGACTGCTCTGCCTGCAGTTGTCTTAATTGCAGGTTGAGCAACTCATCCTGCGTTACTGTTCCCACTTGAAATCGGCCTTTACCAATGGTATACAGCGTATCGGCACTGGCTTTATTATTTTCGGCAATCGACAGGTTAATCTCAGCAGCAACCAGGCTAAAAAAGTTCTGAGTTGCTTTCATCGCCAATTCCTCCCGCGACTCAATAAATACTTTCTTGGCTTTCTCGTATTTCAGAGGTTCAATTTTAGCTTTCCATTTCAACTCGTTATAGCCATTCAGATTTTGCTGATACCCAATACTAATAGGAGTTGACTGATAACTATTCTTTTTATCTCCGCTCAGGTTTTTCACCATTCCTAACTCCGAACGCAAGAACAATCGACCTCCAGTAAGAGCAACATTCTGATTCAGCGATAATCCGAAATCCGAGTTCAAATACTCACGTTGTACGTATTCTTCTTCATTGGTTTGGAAGTTATACTCCCGGTTCCGATAGCGGTTAAAATCCAGGGGGGTTGCATCCAAGCTTAAACTGGGTAATCGGTCAGCTTTGAAATAACGATACTCCCAATAACTGGCGCGAAACATATTTTTATTTCGAAAGGCATCCAACGACTGTTGTGAAGCCAATTCAATTACATCACTCAATGATAATTTAAGTTGCTCCTGAGCCTGTACTTTTACTCCAGCCCAAACAAGCAATACGGTTACAATAAAATATTTTGTTTTCATTCTTTCAGTTTTCAGGTTAGTAACGTAATGATTCTACAGGGTCTTTTTCAGCAGCTTGCTTAGCTGGAAGGTATCCGAATATAATTCCAACGGCTGCCGAAACTCCAAAAGCAATTACAATACTGAAAAAAGAGACAATCGTTTTGATATCGAAAATAGCCGTAATCGTTTTGGAAAGGACCACTCCAAGTATGATCCCGATAATACCTCCGAACACGCTAATCAACGTTGATTCGGATAAAAACTGAACGATGATGTCTTTCTGTGAAGCACCAATGGCCTGTCGGGTTCCGATCTCTCGAATACGCTCCATCACCGAAGCCAACATGATATTCATAATTCCAATTCCACCAACAATGAGGGAAATTCCTGCAATGGCTCCCAATACCACATTGAAAATATTCTTGGTTCGCTGCTGTTGTTTTAACAACAACTCAGGAATGGTCACCTCAAAGTCGTACAGTTCAGAGTGTCGGCGAAGAAGCATACGCTTAACGACATTCGCTGTCGTGCTGAGCTGCTCTGTTTCTTTCACTTGAATGACGATCTTGCTTAACTGGTTTAGGTTTTTATCATCATCCTCTGCTGATTCTTCCTCCGAGGAAGCTCCTCCAATAATAATCATGCCGCCACCGTTCTGGTTGGTATTGGCCTTTTCAACTTCATCCGCCCGAACCAAGGATCTGTTTTTGAATCGCAGCAAAACGGTTTGAACCGGTACAAAAATCTTATTGTCCGAGCTGCTGATTCCCATTTCATCGGAAGCTGAAGTCGTAAAATCTCGCTTTTCAACAACCCCAATTACTTTTAACCAAACTTGTCCGCATTTAATACTTTTTCCCACAGGATCCTCTTGCTTGAAAAAGACATTTTTAATGTTATCGCCAATGATACAAACGGGCTGCCCCATTTCACCATGGGTATCATTAAAAATCTCTCCAGCCTGTAGGCCAATATTGAACAACTCAAAATAGCTGTCATCCACACCTTCCAAGACAACCGGATTACTCTTTCCATTTAAAATGGCCGAGTAGTTAAATGAGATCACCGGACTCACCTTGTCAACGGTAGGAATTACTTCCTCAATCGCTTTGGCATCCAATAAAGTTAATCCCTTGCTGTATTTAGTCCGGGCCTGTCCTCCCGATTCTCCCGAGCCTGATTTACCATCAACACTCGTGGCAGTAGGTGTTACAACAATGTTGTTAACCCCGACCATTTTAATTTGCTCAAGAATCTCCTGCTCTGCACCATTCCCAATGGCCATCATGCTAATAACGGCAGCCACACCAAAAATAATCCCCAAGGCAGTCAACATCGATTTTAGCCGATTATCAAAAATGGCTTCAATTCCGATAATTACATCATGAAAATATCGTTTTATCCACATAGGTCTGATTATTTTTTAGTTAGCACTTGTCTGAGCTTTCATCATTCCCTGAGCCATCCCAGTTGGAAGCTTTTGTCCGTTTGACTTTTTGCTGGCTTCTTCACGAGCTTTCGCCTGAGCCTGTTCTTGCTCTTCGGCTTCTTTCAATTGCTGCTCGTAGATTTTAATTCCTTCATAAGCCAGTTCAGAAGAACCTTCCGGAGCTGCTAAATACACCTCATCCTCATCGGTTAGTCCATCTTTTACCAAAACAAAATTTTCATTGGCATCACCCAAGGCAACAATTTGCTTCACTGGGTTGCCACGATGTACCTTATAAACGTACTGCAAGCTGTCATTAGAAAAAACGGATTCAAGTGGAATAGATAAGGTATCTTGCAAAGTCATTGCCTGAATAACGTTACTTGTCGTCATTGCAGGTCGCAAGTCACTATCTTCATCAAATATTTTAACTTTCACTTCGAACACTTTGGCATCACTGTTTGGCATGTTCTGGCCAACGTTAGCCATCGAAATCACTTCACCGGCAAGCTCTTTTTCTGGGAAAGCATCAATTCCGACCTTAACGGGCAAGCCAACTTTCACTCTTGAAATATCAATCTCATTGATAAATGTTCGTGAAATCATATTCGTCATATCCGGAATGGTCGCGATAATGGGTTGCCATATGGCCACGCGTGATCCCACTTTCACCACTCCACCAAAACCTCTTTTATAATAAGTGATTAATCCCGCTTTAGGAGCATAAACTCGAAGCGAATTATAAAGCACATTCAACTCCTTCAGGCGATCGTTGATTTGACGGTAGTTGATAAATTTCCGAGTCACCTTATTTTCTTCTTGTTCGCGCTTCAGCTTGTACGCATTCTTTTCCTGCTCGTACTTACGATCGGCTTTATCGTAATCCATTTGAGCTTTCTTTATTACAGAGGGAGATTCGTAAATGGACTCATCCATCACAATCTTTTTCTCTTCCAAATCCAGCTGAGCGTTGATAATTGCATCACGCTGATTGCTCAAATTTAAGTTAGAATCAATTTTTGCATCCTGCAGTTCGGTCAATGCCTTTTCCAAGTCATCTTGTGCCTTTTTTACACTTTCCTCCACAGCCTGATGATCGAGGCTTCCCACATAATCACCCGAATCCACATAGGTTCCTTCCTCAACCAAATCAGTAATGGTCAATTCATAAATCCGTAAGCTACGATCTTTCAGCTTTTCGGGGATGGTAATGTTTTGCGAGTTTTCTGATTCAAGTTCTCCAGATGAGTAAATCTGAACATCAAAAGCTCCCCGAGTTACGGGAACGGTAATTTCTGTTTCTACCTTATCGCTGCTTTGAAAAATGAGGTAAATGATAATCAAGAAAACAGGAACAAGGGCAATGAGAATGATCTTTTTGTTTTTCATGAATTTAAAAATTAGCAGAATTAGTGTCGTTTATTATAAAACTTTAAAAATCAATCATTATTGAAAGACCACATCCGAATTTTAAATTCATCTTCACCCTCATCCCAAAATACACCTGAATTCATTACATGATCCAATCGATTGGCACACAAGTTTTGTGCCAATTATCATAAAAATTAACGTTTTTTAATGTTCTTTTTAAAGCTTTATAAAAAAAGCCAGTGAATACTGGCTTTCTATCTTATTTTGAAATGATTTCCCGAATTTCCGAGATGATTCGTTGAGCCAAATCAACTGAAGCCTGCTGGTTCGTCGACTCCGCATAAATCCGAATAATCGGTTCCGTGTTTGATTTTCGAAGGTGCACCCATTCGTTGACGAAATCAACCTTCACCCCATCAATGTCGTTCACCTGTTCGTTTTGATACTTTTCCTTCATTTTCACAAGTACAGCATCAACATCAATATCCGGAGTCAATTCAATTTTATTCTTTGAAATGAAATAATCCGGGTAAGTTTTCCGAAGTTCGGTACAGCTTTTTCCTGACTTCGCTAAAAAGGTTAAAAACAGAGCAATACCAACCAAGGCATCACGTCCGTAGTGCGAAGCAGGATAAATAACCCCTCCATTACCTTCACCACCAATCACCGCATCAGAAGCCTTCATTTGGGTGACCACATTTACCTCGCCAACAGCTGAAGCCGTATAGCTTCCACCATGTTTCTCAGTAATATCACGCAACGCCCGCGTTGATGAAAGGTTGGAAACCGTGTTCCCTGGCGTTTTTGAGAGAACATAGTCAGCAATGGCAACCAAAGTATACTCTTCGTTAAACATGGATCCATCTTCGCTGATAATTGACAAGCGATCCACATCTGGGTCCACAACGAAACAAACATCAACGTCATTATCGCGAACCATTTGGCAAGTTTCCACTAAGTTTTCGGGCAGCGGCTCAGGGACATGAGCAAAATGACCGGTTGGTTCTTCGTTGATCGGAAGAATTTCCTGCACTCCCAAAGCTTTCAACAAAGCAGGAATAGCAATCCCTCCAACGGAGTTAACAGCATCAAACGCAACCTTAAAGTTCGCATCGGCAATTGCATCTGCATCAACCAACTCCAAATCCAACACTTGTTGCACATGATCAGGCAAATAATCAGTATTGGTAATTGTTCCCAAGTCGAAAACATCAGCAAATTCAAAATCTTCAGCTTCAGCAAAAGCTAATATTTTAGCGCCTTCTTCAGCCGACAGAAATTCGCCGTTACCATTTAAAAGCTTCAAGGCATTCCACTGCGCAGGATTATGGCTAGCGGTCAGAATAATTCCACCATCAGCTTTTTCTTTAACAACCGCAATTTCAGTTGTAGGCGTAGTTGCTAGGCCAATATTAACAACATTGCAACCCATTCCGCTTAATGATGCGCACACCAATGATTCAACCATTTGGCCTGAAATTCGTGCATCACGTCCAACAACAACTACGGGGTTAGACTTTCCGGTATTTTCCTTTGCCCAACGGGCATATGAGGCACTAAATTTTACCACGTCGATTGGACTTAGTCCATCTCCTGGTTTTCCACCAATTGTTCCTCTGATTCCTGAAATTGATTTGATAAGTGTCATAGTTAATAGGCTATTTGAGCTTTTTATTATTTAGTAGTACTTATTTTTACATGTAATTTAAATATTCATCAATCAAAGCCGGTAAATCTTGATTCTCTCCATACGTTTTTAGATTCTCACCCAACTCCTTATCGTTGTATGATCTTAAACGAAGAATTAAATGATTGATGATTGACTTCGGAAAAATCTGATCGGCCTCAAATTCTTGTCGAGCATTTTCCAGTGCTTTTGCGGCATCGAAGCACGACATCGGCAATCGGTTAAAGTCTCCAGGCTGATCTTCTGTCAAAAATAAATTTTCAGTACAAAAGTAATCATCTGACTTTTTGATTGCCTCTGAATCACTCAAGCCCTTCATAAATCCAACAATCATTGCTGCTGAAAACAAATAGGGATTAGCCGATCCATCGGTTCCCCGATATTCAACGGTTTGCCGGAACGAATAGTCATGCTTTTCTTGTTCTTGCTGATTTAGTTGTGCACCAAAAGAACTATCGGCATGCCACCCTAAGGGGACTCGGATCAAAGTTGACCGATTTTGCTTGCCCCAACAAATTTGATTGGGAACAGCCTGTCCTGGCATAAAACGCAAATACGAAACCGGTGTACTATTGGCAAAGGCCGTTAATGCTGGTGCTAAATCCAGCACTCCGGCGATCATTTTCAAGCAAGTAGGGGTCAGTTCTTTGTTCTCAATCAAACGGTTTCGACCGTCCTCTTCCGCTAAAAAGTGGATATGCATGCCACTCCCCGGCTGGTTCAAGGCAATTTTAGGAATGTAAGTCACACTCACACCATACTTCCGCCCCAACATTCTTAAAATCCACTTGGCCACCAACAATTGATCGGAAGCATCTTCCGGATCCACCGGAGCAAACTCAATTTCGTGTTGCTCATAATGCTTTCCATGATGCGTAAAACGGCCATTCTCAGCATGCCCAAAACGAACCATGCCCCCACACTGTGCAATAAGTTTGATGGCTTCGACCCGCAATTCCTCATGAAGGGTAAACGGCTCAGCACAATGATAACCATTGTTGGAAGTATTCGTATCGTTCTCCACCGTACTAATAACATAGTACTCCAGCTCCCCCATCATTTTCAATTTCATGTTGGTCGCTTTATAAAAAGCCGTTTTAGCTTTACGCAAAATATTCTCAGGCGAACTCTCCAAAGGCTCCCCGTTGGCGTTGTAAAACGAACACAAAATATCTACTGAAGGAATTTTCGCAAATGGATTCAGAAATGCAGTTTTATACCTCGGCACCAGATACAAATCGCTCGAATTCGCCTCGAGAAATGAAAAGATACTGCTACCATCAACCCGTTCGCCCGACGATAAAACCATGTCCAATTCATCGCGACCAGTCACCATAAAATTGATGGTTTTCAACTTTCCATCTTCGGCAACATAGCGAAAATTCAACATTTCAATTTCTCGTTCCTCGATGTAACGAATCAGATCCTCTTTGGTAAATTCAGAAGCTGGTTTTTGAAGGTATTGAACCAATAAATTTGGGTTATTCTGAAGTGAGGGCATACCTAAAAATTTAAGCCTATAAAAGTAAGCATGCGAATTGAAAATAAAAAGCCTTGCCCCCAACAAAAAGGCCGGTAAATTATACCGGCCTTTAAAGTGTCCTCAGTAATGAGTACCATCTATTAGATATAACAGTTTACTCAAGTTTTACCCTGAAGCAAACCTGACTTTTTTTTCAAATTAGTCAGGAGATAGCAGCTCATTGTCTATTTTATTTCAAATTGGCAATTTGTTCTTTCAGTACTTTTAACTTGGCTTCGGCATCGGCCTGCTTGGCTTTCTCCTTGGCAACAACCGCATCCGGTGCGTTGTTAACAAATCGTTCGTTGCTCAACTTTTTCATTACTGAATTCAAGAAACCTTCGGTGTATTTCAACTCTTCCTCCAGCTTTTTCAGTTCTTCCTCAACATCAATCAATTCACCCAAATCGATAAAGAAACTGGATGAAAATACGCGGAATGAAGCGGCCCCTTTAACTTCTTCAGCAACCAACTCAATGGCTGACAGATTTCCCATTTTCTTGATGACAGCATCAAATTGCTTGTTGTATCCTTTATCTCCCGGATAGATTTTTAATTCGAGGCTCTCCTTCATGGCCAGGTTATTATTCTTCCGAACATTCCGGATGCCGGCAATCGCTTCCTGAACTGCTTCAAATCCAGCCAAAGTCTCTGCATTAACTTCACCAACTTCAGGCCACTGGCTAATCATGATGCTTTCACCATCTTTTCGCTCGCGCAGCAACTGCCAGATTTCCTCCGAGATAAATGGCATAAACGGATGCAACACCCGCAATACTTTATCCAAAGCATCCAGCACACCTTCATAAGTTGTCCGATCGATTGGCTGTTGGTAGGCTGGTTTTACCACTTCCAGCAACCACGATGAGAATTCATCACGAATGGTTGTATAAATAGTCATCAAAGCATCCGAAATCCGGAACTTATCAAAGTGATCATTAATCATTGTCAGCTGCTCGCTCAATTTCTGCTCAAACCATTCCAAGGCCAGTTTGGAGTGTTCTGGCTGCTCGATAGAATCAGAAACTTCCCATCCTTTTACCAAGCGGAAAGAGTTCCAGATTTTAGCCGTAAAGTTCCGTCCCTGCTCAGTCAGCGCTTCATCAAACAGCAAATCGTTTCCAGCCGGAGAACAAAGCAACATTCCAACGCGAACACCATCAGCACCATATTGCTTAATCAGATCAAGCGGATCAGGCGAATTACCCAGCGACTTACTCATCTTCCGACGCAACTTATCACGCACAATACCGGTGAAGTACACATTCTTGAAAGGTTTATCCTGACGGTACTCGTAACCAGCAATAATCATTCGGGCTACCCAGAAGAAAATGATTTCAGGTGCTGTCACCAAATCATCGGTTGGGTAATAATATTTAATATCCTCGTTTTCAGGATCATTAATTCCATCAAAAACTGAAATTGGCCACAACCACGAAGAAGCCCAGGTATCCAGCACATCTTCATCCTGTGTCAGATCAGCCATGGTCAGGTTTTGGTTACCTGTTTTTTCTTGAGCTTTAGCCAACGCTTTATCGGCACTTTCGGCAACCACAAAGCTTCCATCAGCCAAATAGTACACCGGAATTTGATGTCCCCACCACAACTGGCGGCTAATACACCAATCCTTTACATTGCCCATCCAGTGGCGGTACAGATTTTTGAATTTCTTAGGATGAAACTCAACATCGTCCGACTCCACTGCTTCCAAAGCCGGTTTGGCTAGTTTTTCCATGGCCAGGAACCACTGCGCTGAAAGTTTCGGTTCAATCACCACATCCGTCCGTTCCGAGTAACCAACTTTATTTGTGTAATTTTCAACTTTCACCAAATTGCCTGCTTCATCCAACATCGGGATGATTTGCTTGCGGGCTTCAAAACGGTCAACACCAACCAGCAATTGGGCTTTTTCACTTAAAGTACCATCGTCGTTAAAGGTATCAATGGTCTCCAGGTTATGACGCATTCCAATTTCGTAGTCGTTGATGTCATGAGCTGGTGTAATTTTCAAACAACCGGTACCAAACTCCATGTCCACATAGTCATCCATAATAACAGGAACACTACGTTTTACCAATGGTACCAATACTCGTTTTCCTTTCAGATGTTGAAAACGCTCATCGTTAGGATTTACACAAACGGCGGTATCGCCAAGAATTGTTTCCGGACGCGTTGTTGCAATGGTTACATAATCTTCTTCGCCTTCAATCTGATAGCGTACGTAATATAGTTTAGATTGCTCTTCTTTGTGAATCACTTCCTCATCAGAAACAGCTGTTTTTGCCTGCGGGTCCCAGTTTACCATGCGTACTCCACGGTAAATCAGCCCTTTCTCATATAAATCAACAAAAACTTTGATAACCGATTCCGAACGTTTTTCGTCCATTGTAAAGCAGGTACGCTCCCAGTCGCAAGATGCTCCCAGTTTTTTCAACTGTTCCAGAATGATACCACCATGCTTATCGGTCCATTCCCAAGCATGTTTTAGAAACTCGTCCCGGCTTAAGTCGTTTTTATCAATGCCTTCACTTTTCAGTTTATTAACCACTTTTGCTTCAGTGGCAATTGATGCGTGGTCAGTTCCGGGAACCCAGCAAGCATTCTTCCCGAGCATACGTGCCCGGCGGACCAGAATATCCTGAATTGTATTGTTCAGCATATGTCCCATGTGCAACACTCCGGTTACGTTTGGCGGCGGAATGACGATGGTGTATGGATCACGGTCATCAGGCTCGGAATGAAAATAATTTTTCTCCAGCCAATATTTATACCACTTGTCTTCTACTTCTACAGGATTATACTTGCTCGGAATTTCCATTATTGTGTTTGATTTTTAACTGATTCTGAATTAAGCCACAAAAATATAAAAAATCCGCTACCGAAGCTTTCATTTTAAGGATGATCTCCGTGAATGGCAATCAGCCTTAACTTGCAACGGACTATTCGGTTTTCAGATTTTCAGGATTTTTGATATTCCCAGCACCTTGATTTCAAGCAAACTTGAAAAAAACCGTTCGCCAAGCACAAATAGTCAGCCAGTTACAAAAAGCCAATAAACAACCAAACTTGGCTTCAATAAAGTCAGCCAGAAACCTCAAAAGCCTCTGGGATGAATCGTCGCCTTCTGATCATAATCAAAATCGCCAAATTTTGCTACCTTGCACCTTCACAACTTAACACGCCCACTGATCTAGTCTAACCACTGCAACTCAAAAATATTGGAGGTTATTTAAGATGAAACGCATCCGACTTACCACAACACAAAATCCTTATTTCGATTCAGCATGGAGTTTATATCAACAAGCTTTCCCTGAAGCTGAGCGTCGTTTATTGGAAACACAGGCCATGGTCATAAATCACGAAAGATTCCATTGTGACGTGATTATCCTTGATTCAAAAGTTGTCAGTATTCTTTTCTGGTGGAATTTCGATCAGCTTCGTTTTGTTGAGCATTTAGCCACTTCTCCTGCTCAGCGGGGAAAAGGACTTGGCGCTCAAATTCTCAAT
Organism: Sunxiuqinia elliptica; assembly: GCF_900113005.1. GTDB lineage: Bacteria > Bacteroidota > Bacteroidia > Bacteroidales > Prolixibacteraceae > Sunxiuqinia > Sunxiuqinia elliptica. The sequence continues at coordinate 302,873 of NZ_FONW01000002.1, read as the reverse complement.
CAGTTTTTAGCAGAAAGCGATATTCCTGTTATTCTGGAGGTTGAAAAACCGGAAGAGGAGCTTCAACAACGACGAATCAATTTCTACCAACGTCTCCACTTTCAATTGAACACTCATTTTCACCAGCAGCCTCCTTATCAACCGGGAGGTGAGCCACTGGAATTGCTGCTCATGAGCTATCCCAGTTCTTTGACCGAAAAAGCTGTTCGCTTTTTCCACAAGGAATGTCAGCCTATTATTCACTTTAACGTTTTAATGGATTAAACAATGAAAAACTGGCAAATAATCTGTTCATTCACCTACCCACACGAGGCACATCAAGCTCGTATCTATCTTGAAAACAGTGCAATTCACTGCACCCTACAGGACGAAATGACGGTACAGGTTTACGGGCTTTATTCCAATGCATTGGGAGGCGTCAAGCTGCTTGTTCCGGAAAAAGATTTTGAGCAGGCCCGTAATTTATTGGTTGAAGGCGGCTACATTCAGTCCAATTCTGCAGCAGAACAAGCACCACCAGTTCCACAGGTAGTCACCACCGACAACAAGCATTGCCCCTTTTGCCAATCAACCAACATCGCCAAAAGGAAGGATCCCAACCTGTTGGTTGTCGTACTCTACTTTATCCTAGGCGTCTTTTTCCCAATTTTCAAATCGGGCTACCAATGTTTTGATTGTGAAAAACAGTGGAAACCAATTTCGCCCAAACAAGCCGAAAAAAACAGGCAAGGCGAGTAGCAACTATTTTACTTCGCAGGCGTTGGCTATTTTCAAGTTGAACACGGAAGGATAGTTCGCCATCAGTGTTTTCATACTCTGCGAGAGCAACAGCATAACAGCATCATATTCTCCGGCAATCAAGGTACTCATCGTTCCGGGTTCAACCCGAAGTTGGGGATGTTCTTCAAGAAGCTCCAATAGCTCAAAAACCGGTTGATCGTAGCCATCAACCAAGGGATAATAACTTATTTCAGCGGTGATGTGCATGCTAGTTTTCTTTTTGAACGGCAGCAGCTAAAAATACGCCGCCAACAGTGCTTTGCTCAGGGGTATTGTCCAGCAACGAAAAATCAGGAGATAGGAAAACACACTCCTGAACCTGTGGTTTTCCAAAACTTGTCAAACGAGTTGTTAATAACTCTTTGGTCATGAAATCGCCATGCTTAAACACCGGATCATTGGTTCGGTTTTGTCCCGGAACAGAGTCCGCATTCAAACACCCGGCAATCAGCCAACCGCCCGGCTTCAGAACTCGCTTCATCTCCTCCAAAGCTCGTGGGATATCGCCACAAAACTCCAAGGCAGTAATCACCGCCACCTGCTCAAAAGAATTGGACTCAAAAGGCAAATCAAATACACTGGCATACATCAGCTCATCTACCGGCAAATCCTTTTTCCGGGCTTGTTCCAGCATGGGCTCCGATACATCGGTAGCAGTTACCTGAAACCCTTTTTCAGTAAAGAAACGCGTCCAATGACCAGTGCCGCAACCTATTTCCAACATCTTTCCTGGCACGACAGATTTTACCAAACTCTCAATCGCTTGTTTTTCAAATTCATCAATCTGCTTACCCAAATCGCCCTCATAATAAACGTCATATTCCTGGGCAACTTGCTTTTCTTCAAAAATATTCATTGTTCCCCTCTCACTAATAGATTGCATTAAACTTTTCTTTGACAACCGCTTTCACCTCATCCATATCCATTTTACGTCCCAGCTCCTTTTCCAGAGAGGTCACTCCGTAAGTGATAAATCCACAAGGGTTGATATAACTAAAATAGCGCATATCGGTATTTACATTGAGGGCAAAACCGTGCATCGTAACATAACGGCTCACGCGAACGCCAATCGCACAAATTTTTCGGGACTTGGCAGGAATTTCAGCATCCAGCCAAACGCCAGTAGCTCCTTCCTTCCGGCTGGCGGTAATTCCGTAGTGGGCAACTGTTGCGATAATCGCATCCTCCATTTTTTCGATGTACTCCCGAACACCAATCTTGTAGTACTCTAGGTCAATAATCGGATAGCCCACCAATTGCCCCGGCCCATGATAGGTAATATCGCCGCCGCGGTTAATTTTATAATAGGTCGCTTCAATCTTCTTCATGAAATCCTCATGAATCAGCAAGTTGTGTTCGTCACCACTCTTCCCAAGTGTGTACACATGAGGATGTTCAACCAACAGGAAACGGTTTTCTGCACTCGGACCTGCCTGTGCTTTTTTATCGGCCTGCACTTGTTCCAGAATTGTTTCCTGGTAATCCCAGCATTCTTTATAATCTTTTAAACCAAGATCTTCGTAGTTAAATGTTGCCATAATTCCTTATTTTATCACCCTTATTCTATCGCTCCCCATTTCTTAAGCCTCAACGTGCTGTTCTGCACGATAACTAGACCGCACCAACGGGCTGCTTTCGACAAAAGAGAAACCCTTTTCAAGCCCAATTGTTCGGTAACGCTCAAACTGATCGGGATGTACATACGCTACAACTGGGATATGCGAACATGTTGGCGCCAGGTATTGCCCAATGGTCATCACCTTGCAGCCCGTTTCCAACAAGTCATCCATCGTTTGCAACACCTCCTCCTCAGTTTCGCCCAAACCAAGCATAATCCCTGATTTGGCCACCGCTCCAGCACCTGCAATGTACGACAAAACCTCCAAGCTTCTGCGGTACTTAGCCGCACTCCGAATAGCTGGAGTTAAGCGTTCAACGGTTTCCATATTGTGTGAAATAACTTCAGGGTTGGCTGCTGCCACCAACTCAACAAGTTCTTTGCGCCCCTGAAAATCAGGAATGAGAACTTCCAACTTTGTTTCAGGATTTAGACGTTTTACCTCCCGAATTGTTTCAGCCCAAAAACCAGCCCCCAAGTCCGGCAAATCATCCCGATCCACCGAGGTGATTACCGCATGTTTTAGTTGCATCAACTGGACCGAATTTGCCACCCGTTTAGGCTCATTCGGATCAACAGGCAAGGGTTTGCCTGTTTTAACCCCACAGAATTTACAATTTCGAGTACAAATCTCTCCCAGAATCATGAATGTGGCAGTTCCACGGTTCCAACACTCTCCAATGTTAGGGCAATTTCCACTGGTACAAATGGTGTGCAGCTCATGCTTGTGGACCAGATTTTTCACTTTTGAATAACTCTCCCCTTTGGGCAACTTCATCTTCATCCACCGCGGCAACCGGGTCCGATCCTGATTCGCTTGACTCATGATTTTTGGCAATTTTGGCTCAAAATTAGTTATTTCTGAAAGATCGAAAAATGAATTAATCACAATCCCAGCATCTTCTTTCTAACTGTTGATTCACATTAGGGTATTATCTTTAAACATTTCGTTATTGTCAGCAAGGGATGTTATTTTTGTATGCCTTGCATCGTTCTTTTTTGAAAATGATACAAATAAACTAGAAAAGAGCAGCGAGACACCTGTTCTCGTTTTGAGGAGGATAACGATGAAACGAGCATTATAAAAGATTCTTTTTTAACATTGGGGTATGATTAAGCGAGTTCCCTGTCTGACCGCATAAGCCAGGCAGATATGAATCACCTCAAAAAATAAACAATGATAAACGAATGAAATTACTGATCAACATACAATCCTTGCTTTTTTGCATACTGCTGATCATGCTGCTGCCCAATAACAGTAGCGGACAGCAACTGAAGCTGGATACCCAGACATTGCAGCTCGCCAATCAATACTACCGGAATCAGGATTTTGACAAAGCAGCGGCTATGTATAAAGAGATTTATGAAATATCCGGCAGTCAGCATTATTTCAACTTGTACCTAAATTGTCTGGTGGAAATGGATCATTTTGAAGAAGCAACAGATGCGATCAAAAAACAACTGCGAAAACGTGGTCAAGATCCTCAACTCTACGTCCAGTGGGGCTATCTTCTCAAACAACAAAACCTGCCAGAACAAGCTAATGAAAAATTCCAAAAAGCACTAGATGCCGTTCCTGCTGCCAAACGAGATTATTCGCAACTCGCCAGCTCTTTTTTAAGCCGACGTGAATATGAATTGGCAGAACAAGTTTATTTGCAAGGCCGCCATAAACTGACCAATGAGCCTTTCCATTACGAGCTAGCACGCGTTTACCTTTATCAGCGCAACTACGAGTTGATGTTTCAAGAGTATTTACAACTGCTAAAAGAAGATGAAAAGAGTTTAGGGCGAGTCCAAAGCAGTATGCTCACCGCTTTTCGAATGGATGTCGATGATTCGCTACGCGATGAGTTTAGAACAAGCCTGCTGCGCCAAATACAAAAACACCCGGAAGTCATTGCCTACAATCGGCTTCTTATTTGGCTCTTTGTTCAGGAAAAGCGCTTTTCTCAAGCATTGAGGCAGGCCATTGCCCTCGATAAACGAACCGGAACAGGTGAAGCTCAAATTGTCAACCTCGCTACTATTGCTGCTGGGAATGAAGGATTAACTGAAGCCTTAAAAGCCTACGACTATCTAATTGCCAAGGGAAAACAAAGTGAGTTTTTCCAGCTTGCTCATCAAGGAAAAATGCAGGTTTTGTACCAACAGTTTTTAGCTCAAGCACCGGAGTTTCGACAACCAGAGCACTTACAGCAACAGTTTGATCAAACCTTTCAGGTTGTTGGCTTTACCCCCGAAACCACTCCGCTGATTACTGACTACGCTCATTTTTTGGCATTTTACAAGCATCAGCCTGACCAAGCAATTGAGGTATTAACCGAACACATGAACCGCGGTGGAATTTCCAGGCTACAACGTGATCAGCTAAAAAATGAACTGGGAGACATTCAGGTCTTAAAAAATGATTTATGGGAAGCTATTCTTATCTATTCGCAGATTATTGATGCCAATAAAAACAACCAACTGGGCGATGAGGTAAAGTTTAAAAAAGCAAGGCTTAGCTATTTTATGGGCAACCTGAGTTGGGCACAAGCCCAACTGGATGTGCTCAAAGCCAGTACTTCGAAATTAATTGCCAACGATGCGCTTGAGCTTTCCATTTTTATTAGCAGTAATACAGCACTTGACACGACCACTGCCGCCATGCAACTTTTTGCCAAAGCAGATTTGTATGCGTTCAGAAACCAAGACTCCCTGGCTTGGGCCATGCTCGATTCCATCGAAACCAATTTCAGCTATAACAGCCTCTTGGATGATGTTTATTTCCGCAAGGCCAAAATGGGTATAAGGCAAGCGAATTATGAGCAAGCTGTTAGCTATTTAGAAAAAATAACTGCTGATTTTTCTCATGACTTATTAGGTGACGATGCTCTGTTCATACTGGCCCAACTCTACGAGCAGCAGCTCAACCAACCCGAAAAAGCCGCTGACTTATACAAACAAATGCTGAGCCAGCATCCCGGGAGCATTTATGTAGAAGAAGCACGCGAAAAATACCGACATTTGAGGGCTGAAGAAAAGCCTGACCAGGAAACACTCTTTTTAGAGGGTCAGGAAGTCAACTAATTTCGAAGCAAACGAACGATCTCCATGAAAAATCAAAACCGAGCAATTCTATGGGCGCTATTGGCTGTTGCCATCTGGTCAACAGTTGCCTCAGCTTTTAAACTGGCTTTAAAAAATTATAGCCCATTTCAACTGATACTCGTTGCATCAACCGTCTCATTGCTTGTTTTTACCATTCTACTATTTGCACAAAGGAAATGGCGATTAGCTCTTCGCCCCAGCAAGCGCGACTTATTACTTTCTTCGGCACTTGGACTATTCAACCCCGCTTTATACTACCTCATTTTATTTGGAGCTTATGATTTAAATCCGGCTCAAGTCACGCAATCACTCAATATGATGTGGCCCATTACCTTAGCATTTTTATCAGCTTTGTTTTTGGGGCAGCGCCTAAGTTGGCTTAACCTTTGGGGAATCTTGCTGAGTTTTACGGGCGTCGTTTTTATTGCCTCACAAGGAAGCCTTGAAGGTTTTCAGCAAACCAATATCCCCGGAGCACTCCTTGCACTAGCCAGCAGCGTGGTTTGGTCCTTGTTTTGGGTGCTTAGCCTACGCGACAAGCGCGATAAATTGGTTGCTTTTTTTTGGAACTTTAGCTTTGGCTTACTTTACCTGGTAATCTACGGATTGATCAACCCAAATGTTAGTTTCGATATTGCCATTGACAAGCAACTCTTAATCCCTGCTTACATTGGCTTATTTGAAATGGGAATTACCTTCCTGGTTTGGATGAAAGCGTTACAGTATAGCGAAAACAATGCCGTAACAGGCAATTTTATTTTCCTAACACCGTTTTTGTCGTTGATTTTCATTTACTTTATTCTGAATGAAAAAATTCATTTTACAACATTTTTGGGATTGACTTTCATTATTCTAGGAATTTTTGTCCAGCAACTGAAATCATTCACCAAGAATAGAACCAAACAAAAACAAGCCGTGGAGTTTCCGACGCCCGGTCACTAATTCAAACTTCAAACATGGTGAACGATGCAAACAATCATGCCCAATAACAGACTACTCCTCATTTTGTGGAGCCTTTTATTATTTCTAGGGATTTCTTGCTCCAAAGAGGAAGATCCAGTACCAGATCCGGTGGTCGTTCAAAATAGCAAAACAGCCATTTATGATGCTTTTAAAGAATGGTACTTTTGGCTGGACAAACTTCCTGAAGTTAATCCCAATAGTTATAGTTCCGACCAAGAATTGCTTGAAGCGCTACGTTATGACGAACTGGATCGGTGGAGTTTTATTGCGCCTCTGGATGCATATATAGCCTTATTTCAAGATGCCGAAACCAAAGGATTTGGCGTATCAATGGCTCAAACATTGGACAAAAAATTAATGGTTCGCTTTGCCTACAAACAAGCCCCGATGGGTTTGGTTGGTGTTCACCGAGGTTGGGAAATCTTGAAAATTGATGGCGTCCCGGTAAAAAACATCCCTAATTTAAATGTGGCTTTTGACACAGATAATGAAGTTGTTTTTACCTTTGTGACCACGGCAAACGATACAGTTGAACATGCGGTAACACGAGCAGACTATAAAATCAACACGGTTCTTCATCGAAGTGTTATTGACCACAACGGAACAAAAGTTGGCTACTTGGTTTACGAAAGTTTTATTGGAGATAACACAGATGAGCTAGACGAAGCTTTTGAGCTTTTTCAATCAGAAGGAGTTGAAGAACTGGTTATTGATCTCCGCTACAACGGAGGCGGACGCATGGATATCGCAATGACTCTCGGTGAACTAATTGGAGGAGATGAGGTGGTTGGACAAGTTATGGGCAAGATGATTTATAACAGTAAAAAAAGTGGCGATAATATAGCCTTCGGTACAAACAAAGAAAATCCACTAAGATTAAATCTTGACCGGTTATTTTTTATCACAACAAAAGAGACAGCCTCTGCCAGCGAAATGATGATCAACAGCATGTTCCCGTATAAGGAAATCGTAACGCTTGGACAAACAACCCATGGAAAACCAGTTGGCATGTCTATTCTCCAGGCAAAAAAATACAACTTGGCTTTAGCCCCAGTAACCTTTAAAATACTTAATGCCAATGATGAAGGTGACTATTTTAATGGTATTCCTGTTGATTATGAGGTTGTAGACGATATTTTTAAGGCATGGGGAAATCCACAGGAGGCCTGCCTCAGTCAAGCTTTATCAGTAATTGATGGATCTGTGATTGCAACAAGCATGAAGTCAACTCAGATTCATCCAGTTGGAATTCCACTAAAACGTGGTTTACAAAAAATAACCGGAGCACATTAATGGGAGTTACATCAAAACGAATTTTAGGAATCGACCCGGGAACGGTCGTTATGGGGTATGCACTAATTGAACTGGAAAACAATCAACCCAAGATTTTACAAACAGGGGTCGTCAAAGCCGGCAAATTCAAAGATCACTACCTGAAATTAAAGCAGATATTTATTCGAACACAGCATTTGATGAATGAATATTTACCCGATGAATTAGCCATTGAATCGCCCTTCTATGGGAAAGACATTCAGGCCATGTTGAAGCTGGGACGAGCACAAGGAATTGTCATGGGAATTGCCCTTGAAAAAGACATTCCCGTTTTTGAATACGCACCACTTCGGGTAAAGCAAGCCATTACAGGAATGGGGCGCGCCTCCAAGGAGCAGGTTGCCTTTTTCTTACAAAACATGTTTAAAGATGATCAACTTCCCAAGGAGCTTGATGCTACTGATGCTTTGGCCGTAGCCGTTTGCCATTATTTGCAACAGAAAAGTCCGCTCAAAGGAAAAAGCTACAAAGGCTGGGAAGACTTTATCAAAAAGAATCCAGGCCGGGTCAAATAATTATTCAATAAAAGCTTTTAATTCGCGCTTACTGGCTCTAAAATTGCGAGGCGATAAAGGCAAATGCTCACCATTCATCATGCGTTGATACAAATCATGACACATCACAACGCCTTTGTCTAACAAGGCTTCCTTTTCTTTGCGCGTAATCGATGATAAGCTGGTTATCGGATGAAGTCGTTCCAGCTCGATCCATTCTTTCAGGTTGCCTTTTTGGGGATAGTCCCACCCCAGTAGCGTCAACCCATAATCGCGCCCAAACTTGATGGCATCTTCCGTAAAACGGGTATTCGTAACAATCCAACCTTGCATCGGCATAGGTTCCGGCTGTTTCACCGCGTTTCGTCCTCGGTTAAGATCATCGAAACGCGAGCGAATGTACATGGGCACAATGACATTGGTTTTTGTTCCCTGATAGTTATGAAACTTGCACTCCACAAAAATTTGCTTGTGTCCGTTGGTTGCAACCACATCAATTTCATGACGAACGCTATAGCCATTAACAAGCTTTCCAACGTCCACTTTAAATCCACGGGCCTTAAACAACTCGCCAACAAAATACTCAAACGGATAGCCCGAAGGCCCCAACTGCAACACCGCTTGTTTCAGCCGGTAGTTAACCGCTGTTTTACGCTCTTGTTTCTGAAGAATTTGGTAAGCTTTTCGATAAATATCGCGCGTAAGCATGCCATCGTGCAACTCCAAACTAATGGCTTGCAATATCCGGTTGGCTAGTTCCTCACCTGCACCTGAACGGATCAGTGAGTTAACCAGTTTATCACTTTCAAAATAGACCTTCTCTCCCGAAGCCTTTTCAATCAGGTAATCGGATAGGGGTTTAGTTTGCATGGTTTGTGTTTTTGGTAAAGGTAGAAGAAAAATGAAAGCTCCCGAGTTTTACTCACACTAAAAACATCAGCAGCCAACAAGCCCAGCAAATCACAAGCTTAACCTGTAACCCAACTGAGACTTTAAACAATCGTCAACCGATAAGAATTGAGGGATAATTTGGTAAATCCTCATAAAACAGCAACAATAAAAAAGCCATTCCCGAAACAGGAATGGCTTGCTTTTATTGTTGATTCCTGATTTATTCGATCGCGTTTGCAATAGCAGCACGAACTTCTTCAAACTGTTCCGGTGTCATTTTGACTTTCTCCGAGAAGTTCAATAAATCATGCTCCGATTGCATCGGCACCAAATGAATGTGGGCATGTGGCACCTCCAAGCCTAAAACCATTACCCCAACCTTTTGGCAGGGGACTGCTTTTTTTAGGCCTTCCGCTACTTTTTTTGCAAACTGGTGTAATCCCAGATAGGTTTCCTCATCCAAGTCAAACAGATAATCAACCTCCTTTTTAGGAATAACTAAAGTATGTCCTTTTGCTGTTGGAAAGATATCCAGAAAAGCAAAAAATCGGTCATCTTCGGCAACCTTGTAGGCTGGTATTTCTCCGGCTATGATTTTAGAAAACAAACTGGCCATAACTCACAATTTACAATGCAATGTCAATAATTTCAAAAGCGATGATACCAGATGGAACCTGGATATCAACGACATCCCCCACCTTCTTACCTAGTAAGCCTTTGGCAATTGGTGTTTCAATTGAAATCTTTCCAGATTTCAGATCAGCTTCATGCTCTGATACGATGGTATATTGCATGGTTGCATTATTCTTTTTGTTTTTGATTGTTACCTTGTTCAGAATTTGTACTGAAGAGGTATCAATCTTCGACTCGTCAATAATGCGTGCATTAGCAATCTTACCACGAAGAACAGCAATTTTAGCTTCGAGCATTCCTTGTGCATCTTTTGCAGCGTCATATTCGGCATTCTCCGAAATATCACCTTTTTCTATCGCCTCACCAATTTGCTTCGAAATTGACGGACGTTCCACATTCATCAGGTGTTCTAGTTCTTTTTTTAGTTTATCTAACCCTTCTTGGGTTATATAGGTCACTTTTCCCATTATTTTTTCACTTTTTTGTTGTGACTACATAAAAGAAAAAAGAATTCCGCTCGAGCGGAACTCTTTAGTTTTACAAAGCTATATAAAATATTTCGTATTTGCGAGCGCTATGTCCTCAAAAGCCTATAAAAACCTAATTATAAAACCGTTCTAGTACTTCCGCTCGAGAATTTCAGAGTAAATAACAGCCTTACGTAACGAAAAATCACTTAAAATTGATTCGCGAGTTGTTTCCACTTCTTGTTGCTCTTTTTCCTCATCTTTCAAGTCGGTTCCGATTGACGTTTTAATCGCATCGCCAATCTCAGTTCTTGTCATCACAGTCGGCTTCAAAGGTTCTCGACTTACTCTCTTTTTAACGACAACCTCAGGTTCCGGAGCTACTTTCGGAGCTTTTCTCACGGGCTCTTCACTAAAAACAGGGTCCTCAAAAATCTGATCAAAAATGGAGGGTTCACGCTCTGGCTCCACAAAATCGGGATTGTTCTGAGCAGCCTGCTTCTTTTTATTCTTATTGACTGCACCAATAATTGAAAGCACAATTGCGATGAGTATGAATATATAATCTTCCATTTTCTATTAAATTTGCCTTACAAACGATATACTAAGTCGTCCTTTTTTCGTGTTTTAGGTTTATAAAGATATAAAAAATGAATGGTATAAAACATTTACTCTCTCGCCTAAGTCTTTTTCTCGTATTTATGTTGGCTTTTAGTACAGCCTGTAAGGACGACTTTAATTCTTCAATTCCTTATGTTAACGTGAACTTTTCGATTAATACCGTCAATCATAATGGACTCAACACCGTGGGATTTCCAGTTTTTTTCAATGGAGGCTATGGAGGTATTGCCATCATTAACAACGGGGTATCGTTCTATGCGTACGATATTACCTGTCCTTACGAAATTGATCTCAACTGCCGAATCGAAGCAGACGGCGTTATTGGTACCTGTCCCTGTTGTAAAACACAATATAATTTACTGGATGGAGGTTATGTTATTAGCGGACCATCGCCCGAACCTCTTAAACAGTATCGGGTAAATGTATCTGGAAGCCGACTTTACATTACAAATTAATACGTCGTCAACTGATTTCATGTAGCTGTCGTTTCTTTTCCTCCAATAAGTAAATCCGATCAAACGAAGAATTAAAAAAACAATTATCCAACTTGTTGCGGTAGTGAAAGTTCAGTTGATTTTGGAAGGAGCGGAGATGAATCAATAGCCATAGCTCTACGGGTTTTACTTTCTGATACAAGTACATTTTTTCCTCTTTAGCCTGAATGGTTTCTTCCAGATGATAAAACAGTAGCTCTGGTTTCTCGAAATGCCCTTGGTTGTCGTAAAACGTTTGCCCGTGCAACTCCGTTAGCTCAACGCCAATCACCTTTCTCCGGTTCAAACGGATCAAGAAGTCGGGCGATTCGGTTTGAACCACCTTGCCTTTGGGGAAATCATCCAACAAATGCTGGAACAGTTGAAAGACTTGATTTTCGTGTATCTTCTTATCGGGCATAGCCCGAAGATACAAAAAAAGCAGCCCTAAAGCTGCTTCTTTCTATCTAATTAATAACGGTAGTGTTCTGGTTTGTAGGGTCCTTCTTGCCGGACCCCAATATAATCAGCCTGATCTTTACTTAGTTTGGTAAGCTTAACACCTAACTGCTCCAAGTGCAGACGGGCAACCTCTTCATCCAAATGCTTTGGCAAACGGTAAACATCGGTTTGATAGTCGTTTTTCCAAAGTTCAATCTGAGCCAAAGTCTGATTGGTAAATGAATTACTCATTACAAAAGAAGGGTGACCGGTTGCACATCCCAAGTTCACCAAACGTCCTTCGGCTAACAAGAAAATTGAATGGCCATCCTCGTAGGTATATTTATCAACTTGTGGTTTGATGTTTGTTTTAACAATCCCAGGCCATTTTTCCAATTTAGCTACTTGAATTTCATTGTCAAAGTGCCCAATATTACATACGATCGCCTGATCTTTCATGCCTGCCATGTGCTGAGCAGTGATAATATCTTTATTGCCGGTGGTGGTCACAAAAATATTTCCTTCTTCCAGGGCATCTTCCATGGTTTTTACTTCAAAACCTTCCATCGCAGCCTGTAAAGCGCAAATCGGATCAATTTCAGTAACAATTACACGAGCTCCGTATCCACGCATCGATTTAGCGCAACCTTTACCCACATCGCCATAACCGGCAACAACGACCACTTTTCCAGCAATCATCACATCAGTAGCACGCTTAATCCCATCGGCCAGTGATTCGCGACAGCCATACAAGTTGTCGAATTTCGATTTGGTAACTGAATCGTTTACATTGAAGGCAGGAAATAGCAGCGTTCCTTTTTCCATCATTTGGTACAAACGATGCACGCCAGTTGTCGTTTCTTCCGATACCCCTTTGATTTCTGGAGCAGTGCGCTGCCAACGTTCTGGATCTTCAGCCAAAATACGTTTCAAGGCTTTGAACAACTCAATTTCATCCTCGGCTTCCAATTCAACATCCAACAAAGCAGGATTTTTCTCCGCAGCATAACCATGATGAATCATAATAGTTGCATCGCCCCCATCATCAACAATCAAATTAGGCCCTTGTCCATTACCAAAGTCCAAGGCACGCTCGGTACACCACCAGTATTCTTCCAGTGTTTCGCCCTTCCAAGCAAAAACAGGAACACCTGTGACAGCGATCGCAGCGGCAGCATGATCTTGCGTACTGAAAATATTACAGCTGGCCCAACGTACATCGGCTCCAAGCTCAACCAGAGTTTCAATTAACACCGCAGTTTGAATGGTCATATGCAATGACCCCATAATGCGTGCCCCTTTCAGCGGTTGTTCACTCGCATATTTTTCCCGGATAGCCATCAAACCTGGCATTTCCTTTTCTGCAATCTCAATTTCTTTTCGTCCGTAATCGGCCAAATTAATATCGGCAACTTTATAATCGGCTTTCTTTTCGGTCAATGTTGTCATAATTGTCTTCAGTATTTTTAGAAGTGCAAAAATAGTTATTCTATTCGAATAACTCCAATAGAATGAATAAGTTCAGATTTATATTCGTAGTCGTAACAGACGGATTAATTCTCTCACAAATTTTTCAAAAGGTGACGCACATCCAGCTTATCCTGCTCCAACTGGGAGCGCAAGCCATCAATCGAGCCAAACTTTTGTTCTTCCCTAACCTTAGCCAGAAATTTCAACTCCAACTGTTTTTGGTAGATATCCTGGTCAAAATCGAAAATATGAACTTCAATGCTTCGATGGTCTGCGTTGTTATTTATCGTAGGTCGTGTGCCTATGTTCAGCATTCCTTGATACGTTTTCCCTTCAACCAGCACGTTCACAGCATAAACACCATACCCCGGAATAATTTTATGGGGATCTGAAGTTTCGATATTGGCTGTTGGGAATTGAATTTTCCGTCCCAGCTTTTGACCTTCAACCACAGTTCCGTTTAAGCGAAACGGGTACCCTAGGTATTTATTCGCTCTGGCAATATCACCTTCCTGCAAGGCATGTCGAATTTTGGTAGAACTCACGTTGACATCGTCTGAAAGCAACACATCCAGCTTTTCCAACTCAAACCCGAATGCCATGGCCAACCCCTTCAACATTTCAAAATCGCCTTTGCGGTTCTTCCCAAATTTGTGATCATATCCGACCACCAAACTGTCAATTCCCAGCTGGGTTACGAGGATCGAACGTACAAAATCGGTATAACTTAACTCTGAAAAATCTTTGGTAAAAGAGAAAACAATAAGATGATCAACCCCAGCTTGCTCCAACAACTCAATCTTTTCATCCAGTGTTGTTAATAACCGTAGATCATTTTGTTGTGGACTTAGTACGACCCGAGGATGTGGAGCAAAAGTAAAAATAACCGACTCCCCATTTTTACTTGCAGCAATTTCATTCAGTCGGTCAATGACTTTCCGGTGCCCCAAGTGCACCCCGTCGAACGAGCCCACAGTGAGGATGGGTTTAGCAACATTAAATTGGCTGACGTCACGATAAACTTTCATTCAAACCTAATTTTCAACTGGCAAAAATAGTATAATTTTAGTTTTTAAACCGGTTATAAACATGAAAACGCTGACATCTTCTAAAAGATTTTATATCGACCGGTTATTTGATTGGTAATTTATTATTTTTACCCTCCGTTTAAAAAATGACAATAAAAATCAGAATCGTGAAAAGGTTAATTCTATTCGTAATTTCAATTGCTACCCTTGCAGTAGCATGTGATGAATCAACACATTACAAAATTTCAGGACGTATTAGCAACGCAGAAGGCAAATATGTTTACCTGGATGAGTTGAAGTTGGCATCCTCCGAAAATATTGATTCAGTAAAAATTAACAAAAAAGGAGAGTTTTCCTTTGACGGGCAAGTTAGTCAGCCTACCTTTTTCTTGCTGAAATTGAGCGAGAAAAACTTCATTACATTATTGGTTGACTCTGCTGAACAAGTTAAAGTAGCAGGTGATGCAGTCAATTTTTCACGAGATTATTTGGTTGAAGGCTCTGAAGGCTCTGCCTTGGTTCAGGAATTAAACCAACATTTAAGCCGGACCAAACACCAGATGGATTCAATCCGTTCATTGCATGTGCTGTTTCGTACCGACCCCAATTACCAAAGTTTAAAAAAGAAATGGGATCAAGAATACAATGAGATCGTTGAAACCCAAATGGAGTATTCGAAAGAGTTTGTTACAAAACATCCTTTTTCAATGGCCTCTGTGCTGGCGCTCTACCAAAAATTTGACAACGACAACTTTGTTATTCAGGATTTGCAATCGTTAAAAACAGCCGCCTCAGCACTTAACTCATTTTACCCAGAGTCAGAACATGTAAAAGCGTTGTATGCCAACACCATGAAACTGATTCAGGAAGAACGAAATGCAAAAGTTCAACAGTTCATCCAGGAACAAGGGCAAAATAGCCCGGAGATCGTACTCCCCGATCCTGATGGAAAAGAAATTGCGCTATCGTCTCTTCGCGGAAAATATGTTCTGCTTCAATTTTGGTCAGCACAAGACCGCGGATCCCGAATTATGAATCCGGTTTTGGTTGAGCTGTATAATAAATACCGCCGCAAAGGTTTTGAAATTTACCAAGTGAGTGTAGATGAAAACCGCTATGAATGGTTGGATGCCATTGACCAAGACAAACTAAAATGGGTTAATGTTGGTGACATGGAAGGTAGTACTCAAGCCGTGCTAAACTACAATGTACAAACCCTTCCCTTCAACTACCTTCTCGATGAAAAAGGAGCCATTGTTGCCAAAGGCATAAAAGGCCCCGCCCTCGACAAAATACTCAATGAAGTGTTAAACTAAGATAGATCAGGCCGGTGTTTCACCGGCCTTTTTTGCACAAGACATGCTTGAAACTTAACTTTTTACTGGTATATTTGTCCGATTTTTCCAACACGAAACACATAGAATATTGACTGATTATCAAGGTAAAATATATTTCATTTCAGACACCCACCTAGGAGCTCCCGCCCTATCAAATAACTTGGAGCGAGAAAAACTTTTAGTGCGTTGGCTGGATGAAATCAAACAAGATGCTGCGGCCCTCTTTTTGATGGGGGATATTTTTGACTATTGGTTTGAATATAAAACAGTGGCCCCTCGTGGATTTACTCGTTTTTTAGGAAAGCTCGCGGAATTAAGTGATTCAGGAATTCCCATCCACTTTTTTACAGGAAACCATGATGTTTGGGTATTTGATTACCTCCCAAAAGAAATCGGCTTCCAACTTCACCGCGAAGAAATGCGAGTTACACTCTCTGGGAAAAAGTTTTTTCTAGCTCATGGTGACGGCTTGGATCCTTATGACAAAGGTTATCACTTTCTGAAAAAATTATTTACTAACCGCTTTTTACAATGGCTCAACTCCTGGCTCCATCCCGATGTCGGAATCAGGCTGGCGCACGCATGGTCAAAGAAAAGTAGGTTGTCTAAAGGCATGTTTGTTCCATTTAAAGGAGAGGATGCCGAAGGACTTTATCTTTTTGCAAAATCAGTACTCGAACAAGAAGAAGTTGATTATTTTATTTTCGGTCATCGTCATTTGTTATTAGATTTGCCTCTTGGAAAAAAGTCCAGGTACATTAATTTGGGTGATTGGATTACTCATTTCTCGTATGGAGTTTTTGACGGCAACAAATTTGAATTGAAAACTTATAAAGGTCCGGGCGAAAAGCCTAAGAATTGATCGTTATGGCTAAAAAGTTATACACAAAAATTATTGGAACAGGGAGTTACATTCCTCCAAAAGTAATCAAAAACGATTATTTCCTTGACTATGAATTCTATGATCCATCCTCAAGAAAACCGTTTGATAAAAGCAATGAAGAAATTATCCAAAAGTTCCATGAGATTACCAATATTGAAGAGCGCCGTTGGATCGACGACAATCAAGTAAACTCTGACATGGCAGCATCGGCTGTTCTAAATGCTTGCGAATCGGCTGGAATTGACAAGGAAACGCTTGATTTCATCATTTTTGGACACAACTTTGGCGATGTGCGTCCAGGAAATACTTCCGTCGATACTTTACCGGGGCTTGCTAACCGAGTAAAAAAACTAACAGACATTAAAAATCCGGCATGCATCTGCCATGATGTTATTTCGGGCTGTCCAGGATGGACACAGAGCATGATTATTGCCGACGCCTACTTGCGAAGTGGCACTTTTAAACGCGGGGTCGTCATCGGATCGGATACGCTTTCTCGTATTTCTGATCCACACGACAGAGATACCATGATCTTCTCTGACGGAGCAGGTGCAACAATTGTTGAAGCAGTTGAAAGTGAAACACCAACAGGAATCATCGCTCACAGCAGCCGATCAGATTCTAATCCATATGCCAACTTATTGACTTTTGGTTCTTCTCAGAATCCAGACTTTGAAGGTGATGATCTTTTTATTAAGATGGCGGGACGCAAGCTATACATCTATGCGATCAGCCATGTTCCGGGTGTAGTAAAAGACAGCCTTGATAAAGCAGGCCTCCAGTTAAGCGACGTTAAAAAAGTGCTGATCCACCAAGCCAATGAAAAAATGGATGAAGCTATTTTAAAAGGCGTATTTAAGCTATACAAGGAAAAAGAAATCCCTGCAGGAATTATGCCAATGAGCATCAATAAGCTAGGCAATTCATCAACAGCAACGGTTCCTACTCTGCTTGATCTGATTGTTAAAGGTCAAATGGAAGGGCAAGAAATCAATGAAGGAGACTACATCATCCTCTGCTCTGTTGGTGCCGGAATGAATATTAATTCCATCGTTTATAAATGGTAAATAAAAATATTTTCTCTGTAAATAAAGCCGTTTGCAAAATGTTTGCAGGCGGCTTTTTCTTTTGCTTTTACACTACTACAAATAAGCTGACAAGTTAATTATCAACCGACTGTAAACCCCTCCAATTAATCTCTCCAGCTCTATCTTCGAACTTACTTTATTTCACTTTTTGATTTTATTGTCAAATAACATCTTTCAAAATTAAGATTTAATAGTCTTTTTTATTATTTTTATGGGAAATCTGTATTACCTCAGTAGAAGATGAAGGTTCTTTTTTTGCTAAAAAGGTGTTAGGCGAACGGTAACAGCATTTTTCACTAACAAACAGGAACTGATGAAATTACTTTTCAAAAGAACATTTTTAGCTGTATTCATTCCGATTTTTTCCTTCCTTCTAATTTTAATTGGAAGTTTATCGTTCTATGTTTATCAAAAAGAAAAGAGCCGAATTCTGGATTCAACCAAAACCACCTTTTCCGAACACCTTTTCCAACAAAGTGAGCTCATCCGAGCAATGTTTGCATCTACCATAAAAGACTTGAACTACCTGGCATTGAATGCATCATTTCTAGATTACCTGGGCACTTCTGACCTGCAAGCTCAAAAAGACTTACTCAGAACGATGCAACCCTTAGCCCAACAAAATTGGAACTACCGGCAAGTCCGCTTTCTGGACTGGGAAGGCATGGAAAAAATTCGATTCAATTGGCACCTGGATAGCTTACACTTGGTGAATGCTGATCAACTTCAGAACAAAAGTGACCGCTACTACTTTATACGGTCCAGGCAGTTAAAGCAAGGCCAGGTCTACGTTTCCCCAGTTGATCTAAATGTTGAACATGGAACGATAGAAGTGCCACATCAAGCCGTCATTCGGTTTTGCAAACCAATTTATCAATCCGATGATCGCCCTGCTGGTATATTAGTTATTAATCAGTACCTGAACAGCTTATTCCAGTGGCTTATCAATAGAAATACAAACCTTGAAGGAGATATCATATTGCTAAATCAAGAAGGTTACTGGCTTACTTCAAATGATGAACACGTCCCTTTTGGATTCATGTTTAAAGAACATCAAAATGAAAAGTTTTCCACCTTTTACCCTTTGGCGTGGGAACAACTCCAAAACAATGCTCAAGGAGAAGTTTTGAATAACGACCGGTTAATTGTATTCCGGAAGTTTTCACTAGGTTTTGATCTAAAAAACAACAAGCTTTTTCAGGAAGATGAATTAGCTGGATCTCCAGAAAGTCAATGGTTATTGGTCGCTAATATTCCGACCACAAAGATCCAGGCACTCCAGGAAATGAATCGTTTGTTTCGACTTAGTTTACTCTTCACGATATTTATTCTCTTTTGTATTGCTTATATCATTAGCTGGTTAATTCACCGCGAGAAAGAAATCATCAAAGAACTCAATGTCTTGAATAAAACTCTTGAGCATAAAGTGACAGAACGAACCACTGAACTTCAAAAAAGTAATTTAGAATTAAAAGCTCTGAACGAAGAACTGGAAGCATTTACCTATTCAGTTTCGCATGATTTACGTGCTCCACTGCGACATATCTCCGGTTTTGCCGACTTACTTGTCAAAAAAAACCTAGCTGACTTAACAGGGCAAGGACCTGTTTACCTAAACTACATCAAGCAATCTACTCAGGAGATGAACCAGCTTATTCAGGATTTACTCAACTTTTCAAGAATTATTCGTTCCGACTTGAACCGTACCAAAATTAACATGAGCAAACTGGTGAAAGAGGTACAAGCTACTACAGCAGAGTCTTTCCCTGACCAAAAAGTTGATTGGACGATCTCCGCTCTTCCTGAAGTCTATGGAGACCGTAACTTACTGAGACAAGTTTGGATCAACCTCTTGAGCAATGCCATCAAATACTCATCAAACCAAAAAATCTCAAAAGTTGAGATTAGTTATCAACAGCAGAAAAAGCAGTTTATCTTTCAGGTAAAAGATAATGGTGTCGGTTTTGATGAAGCATACAGCCACAAACTATTCAAAACATTCCAGCGCTTACACTCTTCTGAGGATTATGAAGGAACTGGAATCGGACTAGCAATTGTTCGCAAAATAATCGTTCGTCATCACGGAGAAATATGGGCTAAGAGCCAAGCTGGCGAAGGAGCCACATTTTACTTTAGCTTACCAAAAATCACCAATAAATAAAGATCCATGGAACTAAAAACCATACTACTTGCGGAAGATGATCCGAAGGATGCTGCCTTAACCATGGAGGCACTCCGAGAAAACAATCTCTTAAATGCCCTCGTCAGGGTAAAAGACGGTGCTGAAGCTCTGGAATACCTAGAGCAAAAAGGCCAATACAGCGACCGAACTCCGGGCCTACCGGCCGTGCTTCTGCTCGATCTGCATATGCCAAAAATGGATGGCCTTGAAACATTGGCAGTTATTCGTCAATCTCCCGAACTTAAGCGCCTTCCGGTTGTTATGCTAACCTCCTCTCAAGAGGAAGAAGATCTAATACGTAGTTATGACCTCGGTGTCAATGCCTACGTAGTTAAACCAGTTGATTTGAATGAGTTTGTTGGAGCAATCAAACAACTGGGATTATTTTGGGGATTAATTAACAAACATCCGTAACCAACAATTAATGGAAACCAAGAAACAAAACAGTGCACTCCGGGTACTTTATCTGGAAGATTCAAAACTGGACGTTGAGCTTCTCCGAACCATTCTTGAAGAGGCTTATCTGCTTGATTTTACCAGCGTAGATGACCGCCAAGCATTTGAAGAAGTCTTATTGAGTAAAAAATCATTGGACATTATTTTATCAGACTACAATCTTCCGGACATTGATGCTCCTACAGCCCTTGCGATAGCTCAAAAACACTGTCCGGACATTCCTTTTATTTGTATCTCAGGGACTATCGGTGAAGAAAAAGCAGTAGACCTTTTAAAACAAGGAGCAGTTGACTACATTTTGAAAGATCGCATGGCGCGGCTTACCTCTTCAATCGATAGGGCTTTAAATGAAGCTGAGGAAAAAAGAATCTTAGCAGAAGCTCAGGAAGCATTAAAACAGCAAAATAAAGAACTTCGCATTGCCAAGCAGAAAGCAGAAGAAAGTGACCACCTTAAATCAGTTTTCCTTTCGAACATGAGCCACGAAGTTCGAACCCCAATGAATGGAATTGTTGGATTTTCCGAACTACTCATTCGTTCCGACGATCCAATCAAACAAGCAAAATATGTTCGGACCATTCAAAACTCATGCGAACAACTGATGCATATTATCAACAGCATTGTTGATATCTCTTTAATTGAAGCTAACCAGGTCTTTGTTAATAAAACAGAAGTGGAGCTGGAGCACATCTTTAACTATGTCAATTCGATTTTACAAGAAGATTTTGAACGCAAGCGTATTCATCTAAAACAACTTGAAATCCCTGAAAACTGTTGCGAGTTAACAACGGATGCCTCTAAGCTTACCCAAATTTTAACAAACCTTATTTCCAACGGACTAAAGTTCACCTCTCAAGGATTTGTTGAATATGGTGTTCGCCGCCAAAACGGAACACTCCACTTTCATGTCAGAGATACCGGAATCGGGATTCCGGAAGAGAAGCATCCCGTTATTTTTGAACGTTTCAGACAGGTCGAAGAAGGCAACACCCGAAAATACGGTGGTAGCGGATTAGGCCTATCCATTGCCAAATCGTTTGTTGAAGCACTCGATGGGCAAATATGGCTTCAATCAAAACCCGGCGAAGGTTCAACATTTTTCTTTAGCATTCCGGTATAAGCACACGCGTCTTACCACTGAACAGGCTCTAAACCATGCTCAACCAAAAAGCTATTGGTTTTGCTAAAATGATTATTCCCAAAAAAACCACGACTCGCTGATAAGGGTGAGGGATGCACAGAGGTCAGCACCAAATGCTTATTCTGGTCAATGAATTCCCCTTTCCGAATGGCATAACTTCCCCACAAAATAAACACCACATTTTCTTTCAGTTGATTGACTTTATCAATAACGGCATCAGTAAATGTCTCCCACCCCTTTTTCTGATGAGATCCGGCCTGTGCAGCTCGAACGGTTAAGGTAGCATTCAAAAGCAACACGCCTTGCTGTGCCCAGCTGGTGAGGTTTCCCGTTGTTGGAACTTCCTTCCCGACATCTTGCTGCAGCTCTTTAAAAATATTGCGTAAGCTCGGTGGAAAACGGATATCGTCATTCACCGAAAAGCACAAACCATGAGCCTGTCCTGGACCGTGGTAAGGATCCTGTCCCAGAATAACAACTTTAACCTGATCAAATGGACATTGATCAAAAGCATTGAAAATCAACTTAGCCGGCGGATATATTTTTTGAGTCCGATATTCCTGATGAACAAACTCAGTTAGCGACTCAAAATATTCTTTATTAAACTCATCGGCTAGTACTTCTTTCCAACTGGATTCAATTTTAACATCCATAAAAAATCAAGTTTTTATTTTGAAAGGCTAAAATAGGAAAAACTCATTCGCGCTCAAATCAATCTCTAAAAGTTTAAGCTGATTTTCGAAAAGAGCCTCTTTCTGCTTTACATTCTTCTTCGTACTTTTATCGGTCAAATCTGGTTAACATGGAAATCATCTATCTCGTTGCTGGGCTGCTTATTGGTTTTGCCCTTGCTTTTCTGCAATCGAAATTGAAATCGAAAAACTCAGAAAATGAGCTATTACTTGCCAAAAATGAGTTTGAAAAAAATAAAGCTCAACTCGAAGAGCGTGTTACCTATTTACAGGATGACAAAGAAAGACTATCGGAAAAGCTACAAGCAAAAGAAAGCGAGAACGACCAACAGACTCAGAGACTAGCTAAAGCTGAAGTAGAGTTTGCCAACCTCAGGGAGAAACTGACTTCTCAGAAGCAAGAAATGGAAGATTTGCAAAAGAAATTCACAACGGAATTTGAGAATGTTGCCCATAAAATACTGAAACAAAACTCACTGGAATTTACTCAAACCAACCAGAAAAACATCAGTGAAATTCTGACACCACTTAGGGAAAAAATTCAGCTATTTGAAAAGAAAGTTGAAGACACCTATGAGAAAGGCCTGAAGGACCAAACCGACTTGAAAGCCGAACTAAAAAAGTTGCATGACCTCAACCTAAAAATCAGTGATGAAGCCAGTAACCTAACAAAGGCCTTAAAAGGGGATGTTAAGAAACAAGGTAATTGGGGCGAAGTTATCCTTGAGCGTATTCTTGAACGGTCAGGCCTTGCCGAAGGGCGAGAATATGAAAAACAATTTAGCGTTGTTGGTGAAAACGGCTCTCGCCTGCAACCTGATATCGTCATTCACTTGCCTGAACAAAAACACATCATTGTTGACTCCAAAGTGTCTTTAGTTGCCTACGAGCGATGGGTAAATGCAACGGACGATAACGAACGTGTAAAACACATCAAAGACCACTTGGTCAGTATCAAAAGCCACATTAAACTACTTAGCGACAAACACTATCAAACGGCACAAGGGATAAACAGTCCCGATTTTGTTTTGCTTTTTGTACCCATTGAGTCTTCCTTTAGTGTTGCTATCGAAGCTGATCAAGATCTCTTTTCTTACGCATGGGACAACAAGGTCGTCATCGTGAGCCCATCAACACTTTTGGCCACCTTACGCACCATTGCCTCTATCTGGCAGCAGGAAAACCAAACCCGCAATGCGATCGAGATTGCGCGTCAGGGAGGAGCCCTCTACGATAAGTTTGTCAGCTTTATTGGTGACCTCGAGAAAATTGGCAACAACATGGAACAGATGCGTAAAAATTACGACTTAGCCATGAATAAGCTCAATGATGGGCGAGGCAACCTGGTACGTTCAGCAGAAAAACTGCGCGAGCTAGGAGCCAAGGCCAGCAAGGAGTTACCACAAAAATATTTAGACGAATAGCTTAATCTTCCTTCAAAAATTTGATTAGCGGATCGATAAAGCGACCAAAGGCCTCAATATGGGGAAGATGACCAACATCATCCAACTCAACCAACTGACTATTCGGAATCTTCTGATGTGTTAAACGGCCTAACTCGGGATACAATCCCATGGTTTCCCGGGTCTTTTCATCAACCAATGGCTTTCCCAAAGCCGTCCGGTCACGTTGCCCAATAATTAGTAAAGTAGGGACCTGTATGTTTTCAAATTCATAGCACACAGGCTGCGTAAAAATCATATCATAGGTCAAAGCAGCATTCCATGCTATTTTGGGGTAGTCAATACTCAAGGTCCAGCCAGCCAATAAGTTCACCCACTGATCATACTCCGATCGCCATTTATTATCGTAATAGCTCTTCAACTGATACTGCCGAATCGCTTCGTAATCTTTCTTTAACTCGAACTCGTACCACCACTCCACTGGCTGATAAGGCACTTTCAACTTCCAATCTTCCAAACCAATTGGATTGACCAGAATCAAGCGACTCGTTAGTTCAGGAAACATCAAGGCAAACCGGCTAGCTAACATGCCTCCCATTGAATGCCCTAAGATACTTGCCCGTTCTATTTCTAACGTATCCAACAAAGCCTTTGTGTTCATTGCCAACTGCTGAAAAGTATAAGGATAAGAATCAGGTTTGGTTGATTTTCCAAAGCCAATTTGGTCAGGAATAATCACCCGAAATCCTTCCTCGGCAACAAGGCGTTGTGCCGTCTCTTCCCAATAAGCACCGTTAAAATTCTTCCCGTGCAACAAGACAATCGTCTGTCCATTGTCATGAGCAGGCCGAACATCCATGTATGCCATCTGATAAGTACCATTATGCGACTCTAGCTCAAAATAGTTTACATCGAATGGATAGTCGTAATTTTCAAGATTAAGTCCCAAGGGCTTTAGCTCATGTTCCTGAGCTATTCCTGACAAGCCTGTAAAGGCTACAAGTAATATTGCGATTAGCTGCTTCCAAATCATCTCTTCAAATCATTTTGATTACTAATTCTGATTGTAAAACAGCAGCTTCCAACAATGGTTTAAGGAGACAAGAAAAGCCCTTCTTAATGATTGTTAATTGCCAAAGATCAGGCGGAAGCTCTCAACTGATCAATTTTCAATCTCGGGGATCAGCTGGTCTCTTTCATCAAAACCTTGCCTGAGCACAAAAAGCAACTGAAGAATATTACTGAGCAAACTATTGAAGAAAATAGCCAACATCACCATGATTTGATACTTCACAGCCAAAACCGGATCAGAACCTCCCAAGATTTGCCCCGTCATAACACCAGGCAGAGAAACCAGACCAATGGTTGCCATCGTTGCCAGATTGGGTGCCATAGCAGTCCGAATAGCTTCTTTCAGGAAAGGACGGGCAGCTTCTTTCTTACTAGCCCCATTTCCCAATAAAAATAAATATATCTTCTGCTCTTTACGGGCTAGCATGAAAAAAGTTTTTAGTGCAACGATATTTGATTTCAATGTATTACCAAGCATTAAGCCAGCTATAGGAATTAAGATTTCAGCCTTCCATACTGGTGTAATTTGAATAATCGCCCCATTAAAAAAAAGCAAGGTGATTAGCGTAGGAAAAAGCATTGCCAAAAAGGTTGGGACTAAGAGCTTTTTTAATCGTAGTGAAGCATTCTTAATACCGGCAACAGCGGCAAAGAATACCATCAGGAAAACGTATACCAAATTCACCCAAAGGTTATCCAATAAAAAAATGTATTTCAAATAAAAAGCAACCAAGCCTAACTGAAGCAACATACGTACAACAGCCACTAAAAGCTGCTTGCCAAAGCCTAAGCGAAAATAAGCAACCAGCAGCAAAGTAGGCAAGACCATCAGCAGCCCAAAGACCAAACCACTTACCGGTATATTTACGGCATTCATGACAACAAGGTAGTGATAACTTTCATTTCAGGGAGTTGCCAGTCCGAATCATGACTGACACAAATAACTGTTTTCTTAGTCTTAGCAATGTAATCGATAAAACGTTGCTTTTGTTTCTCGTCCATTGCCGAAGTTGGTTCATCCAGAAGTAGTAGAGGGCGGTCGAGCAGCTGAATAAGAATCCACCCCAAGCGTTGGCGTTCGCCACCAGAAATCATACTGGTATTTTTTTCCAACAACCCCTCCGACAGATCAAATTCCTGTAGCTTTTCAACAAGCATTTCGGGACGGTAATTCAGATGTCTGTTCCTATCAAATTCAAAAATCTCTTGAAAAACGTCCTTCACTTTTCCATTTGGAAAGTCGACATCCTGGCTCAAATAAGCAATTTGGGTACGAATTTTTCGAATGGTCTCAGGAGTTATCTCTTTCTTTCCCCAAAAGATTCTTCCCTCGTCCGGGTCAATAAATCCTAATAATAAACGTAGTAAACTGGTTTTTCCGCTGCCGGACTGAGCTGCCAACAACACTTTGTCTCCCCTGTTAATCCGGAGGTTAAACGTTTTCAACAATTGTTTTCCACCCAATTTGAGTGAAACATTTTTGAATCGGATCATACCAGTACTGGAAAAGTAAGACAAAAAAGCCGGATTATAGTCCGGCTTTGGTTTTATTTTAACTTGCTTTTAATCGTTGTGTGCTACTTGGATCAATCTTTTGCGTTGCATAATCGCGCGTAATCACAAGCTCTTTAATTCCGTCCGATGGACTGTCAAACATGGCATCAATCATGATACTTTCGCAGATCGATCTCAACCCCCTTGCTCCTAGTTTGAATTCCACAGCCTTATCTACAATAAATTCCAAGGCGTCATCATCGAAGCTCAACTCAATATCATCCAACTTAAACAGCTTAATGTATTGCTTAATAATTGAGTTTCTAGGCTCAGTAAGAATGTTTCTCAATGCCTGACGATCCAGTGGTTCCAAGTAGGCCAATACCGGCAATCGTCCAATGATTTCAGGGATCAATCCAAAGCTTTTTAAATCTTGTGGAGAAATGTACTGCAGCATATTCTCACGGTCCAGGTTATCGATTTGTTTTTGTGCTCCAAAACCAACAACTGCTGTATTCAAACGCTTTGAGATTTTTTTCTCAATACCATCAAAAGCACCACCACACACAAAAAGAATGTTCTTCGTATTTACCGGAATCATCTTTTGTTCCGGATGCTTACGCCCTCCTTGAGGAGGAACATTCACAACAGCTCCTTCCAGCAACTTCAATAGACCTTGCTGAACGCCTTCTCCAGAAACATCTCGAGTAATCGAAGGATTATCTCCCTTGCGGGCAATCTTATCCAGCTCATCGATGAAAACAATACCACGCTCAGCTGCTTCAACATTGTAATCGGCAGCTTGCAGCAAGCGAGTTAACAAACTCTCAATGTCTTCTCCCACATAACCAGCTTCGGTAAGAACCGTGGCATCAACAATGGTAAACGGAACATGCAACATTTTAGCAATGGTCCGCGCCAACAAAGTTTTTCCGGTACCAGTTTGTCCAACCAAGATGATATTTGACTTCTCGATTTCGGTTTCATCACTGCTGACTTTTTGCGTCAAGCGTTTATAGTGGTTATACACCGCTACCGAAAGGATACGTTTTGCCTGATCCTGACCGATAACATATTGATCCAAGAACTCTTTAATTTCTTTTGGTTTCAAAAGCTTCAAGCCATTGAGATCAAACTCACTGTCTTTTTTGAATTCTTCCTCAACAATGGCATAAGCTTGCTCAATACAGTGGTCGCAAATGTGACCATCCATACCAGCGATCAACAGGTTGGTATCCTTCTTCTCTTTTCCGCAAAAAGAACATCTATCCATGATTAACTCCTCTTCCTCTTAGCTTATTAACTTCTTACTAAAATATCATCGATCATGCCATATTCTTTTGCTTCTTCCGAAGTCATCCAGTAATCGCGGTCGGCATCTTTTTCAACCTGATCGTAAGGATTTTCAGAGTGTTTGGCAATGATATCGTATAGTTCTTTTTTCAGTTTCAATATTTCGCGTGCTGTAATCTCAATATCTGAGGCCTGTCCTTGAGCGCCACCCATCGGCTGGTGAATCATGATACGCGAGTGTTTCAACGCTGAGCGTTTTCCTTTCGTTCCTGCTGTTAAGAGCACTGCACCCATTGATGCTGCCATACCCGTACAGATTGTAGCAATATCCGGAGAAATGTACTGCATCGTATCGTAAATACCTAAACCTGCATGAACCGATCCTCCAGGACTGTTGAAATAAATCTGAATGTCCTTACCCGGATCAGTTGATTCCAGAAATAATAGCTGAGCCTGAATAATGTTAGCGATATAATCATCAATAGGTGTACCCAAGAAGATGATCCGATCCATCATCAATCGCGAGAACACATCCATCGAAGCGACATTCAACTGTCTTTCTTCGATAATATATGGTGTTAAACTATTGGTGAACAAAGAATCGTAACGATGCATTGTCAAACTACTGATTCCCATGTGTCCGCGGGCATATTTGTTAAATTCTTTTTTATCGCTCATTTTGATAAATTCTAGTTTAAAAAAAAACTTTGTAAAAGCCGGTTTCTCAAATCCTCTCCTGTTTATAACAGTTTAGGACAATGCCGGTTTTTACAAAGTTAAAAATTTATGCTATTGACTTAAGTCGCAGCAATATTATTTTTCGAGTAATTTGTTAAAATCTTCTTGACTAATTGCCTTTTCATCCATATTTACATTTTCTTTGATGATGGCCATAATTTTTTCTTCTTGAACACGAGTTGTGATTCTTCTTCTTTCTTCTTCGTTTTGAAGAATTTGATCAGCGTATGCACTCAATTGCTCATCAGGCATGCTAAACATTCCATATTGACGGAATTGCATTGCAGCAATTTCTTTTGCCATAGCCTTCACATCTTCCTGCTCAATTTTAACCTCGTTGTCTTTCGCTACGCGGTCTTTAATCAACTGCCAACGCAAGTCTTTCATGAAGTTATCGAAATCCGCTTCAATTTGCTCTTCTGTTAGTTCATTGTTTGTTTCTTTCAACCAACGCTTCAAGAACTCTTCAGGCAATTCCATGCTGATTTTTTCAACCAGGATGTCGCGGCTATCAATTGTGAATTTATAATCGCTGGAATACTTCAACTGCTCTTCAATGTCAGCTCTCAGTTTATTCCGGAATTCTTCTTCTGTTTTGATTTCAGTGTCTTCACCAAACGCTTTCTTGAACAATTCTTCGTTCACTTCAGCTTTTTTGAATCGCAACACCTCTGAAATTGTGAATTTAAAGTCACCTTCGATATTCTCAGCCTCTTCGTGAGAAATATTCAACATGTGACCTACTTCGTGTTTGTTTTCATAAACCTTTACTGGGTCGAAAACAATGGTGTCACCAGCTTTTTTACCTTGAATCGCTTTCTTAACCTCTTCATCTTTCATCAGATCAACAGCGATAATCACCTGCTCTGCTTTGATGCCTTCTTCCAACTCATTTCCTTCAGCATCCAATTGAACGAAGTTTCCGCGAATCGTATCTTTCTCTTCTACCGCATCCACTGTTTCGTTTTCACCAAAACGACCCGTATATGATTCAACTTGCTGATCAATCATCTCGTCATCAACTTGAATCAAGTAGTAAGGATACTTTTTGCGCTTATCAAACTTCACTTCAATTTCAGGAGCAACAGCTACATCGAATGCAAATTCAAAATCTTCTGTTTTTTCCCAATCAAATTCTGGAGTTTTTTCTTCGTTTGGTAGCGGTTCACCCAAAATATTGAGTTTCTCATCAACAATAAATTTGGTCAAATTTTGAGACAACATCTTGTTTACCTCTTCGGCCAAAATAGCTTTTCCATACATCTTTTTCACCAATCCGGCAGGTACCTTTCCTGGTCTGAATCCTGGCATGTTGGCTTTTTTACGATATTCTCTTAGTTGTTCGTTAACTGTTGCTTCGTAATCGCTTTTTTCGATTTTGACAGTAACAATCGCATTTAGCTCGTTGATGTTCTCTTTTGTAATATTCATATAATTCCGCTTAATAAAGTTGGAAAAAGTTCAAATAACCAAACAGTTAACTTATTTTATCAAGTTAAACTAAAGCCTATAAATCAATAAAAACCGCATGCTCGGATTTTGGGAATCAAGCATTGCGGTTATTCTTTCCGTTGTGCGGACGAAGGGACTCGAACCCCCACGTCAAAGACACTAGATCCTAAGTCTAGCGCGTCTACCAATTCCGCCACGTCCGCTAATTGCGGTGCAAATGTATGTTATTTTTTTTATTCCCCCAACACTCGATTTAATTTTTTTCGATTTTTTTTAACCGAGAAGGGGATTTTTTAGCGTAAGGTGAAGTTCTGTCCCAAGTAAACCCGACGTACATCTTCATCATTAGCCAAATCTTCCGCAGTACCTGCTTTCAAAATAGAGCCTTCAAAAAGCAAATACGAGCGATCGGTAATCGACAATGTCTCGTGCACATTATGGTCCGTAATCAACACGCCAATATTCTTTTCTTTTAGCTTTCTTACAATCTCCTGAATATCTTCCACAGCAATTGGGTCCACCCCAGCGAATGGCTCATCCAGCAAAATAAATTTTGGATCAATAGCCAAAGCACGTGCAATTTCCGTCCGCCGGCGCTCTCCTCCCGACAATTGGAACCCTTTACTTTTTCGGATATGTTGCAAGCCAAACTCTTCAATTAACGACTCCAGTTTCTCTCGCTGAAACTCTTTTGTATAACTGGTCATTTCCAACACGGCCCGCAGGTTGTCTTCAATACTTAACTTACGAAAAACAGATGCTTCCTGGGCCAAGTAACCAATCCCTCGCTGGGCTCGCTTATACACCGGCAAACCTGTAATATCCTCTGCGTCCAGATATACATGCCCTGAAAGCGGTTGAATCAACCCGACAATCATATAGAAAGAAGTTGTCTTCCCTGCTCCATTCGGCCCTAAAAGTCCAACGATTTCTCCTTGATTAAGCTCAAATGAGACCCCTTTTACAACTGTTCGTTTCCGGTATTTCTTTACAATATTATCGGCTCGTAACTTCATCTATTCGATTTTCTTTATTTTCAATTGAAAACTAAAACGTCTCCTTACGTTGATTATTATAAGGCTTCTAAATCCTCCTCAGCCTTTTTATTTACTCGTTTCGAAATAATTATTCCGACTTCGTATAAAAACACCAAGGGGAAACAAACCATTATTTGGCTAAACACATCCGGCGGAGTAATAATTGCTGACAACAACAGCAAAGCAACATAAGCATGTCGTCGGTATTTTTTCATCAAATCAGGTGTCAAAATACCAATTTTACTCAAGAAGTAAACAAATATTGGTAATTCAAAAATAACACCGCTAGCCAAGCTAATCGAGGTAACTGTTCCAATATATGAACGCATATTAATCTGGTTCACCACTTCACTGGAGATAGAGTATGAACCTAAAAAGTGAATGGATAAGGGAACAATCAAGAAGTAACCGAACAATACGCCCGTAATAAACAAAAGAGACATGTAAACGACTGCCCCACCCGAGTGTCTTCGCTCGTTCTCGTATAGTGCCGGACTAATAAAGCGCCAAACCTCGAAAAAAACATAAGGAGAAGATACAATCAAACCTGCAACGATAGAGGTCATGATGTGCGTCATGAAATTATCGGCCATTTTAATACTGATTAGTTGCAACTCTGTACTGTTAATTCGAAGTCCTTCGACTCCGGTTAACTCTGCAAGCTTTGCAAACATCTGGTTTGTCCAGAAATCCGGAGTTTTCGGGTTAAAAATAACGGTGTCGAAAATAAAATCTTTATTAATAAAGGCCAGAATTGCAAAAATAACAATCGCTAAAAAAGCTCTGATGATGTGCCATCTCAACTCTTCAAGATGCTCTAGAAACGACATCTCTTCTTGCTTCTGTTTTTTCTTTGTCTTCTTTTTAGTGCTTTGCTGCTCTGAATATTCTGCTTCGGTCATCGTTGGCTATTTGGGTCAGAAAAATTATTTATACTCACATTTTTTTAAAACATGACAAATATAGTTTATATCTGTGATTATGCTTTTGTGTGGACTCTTTATTTTTTGTGGACAAGAGCAAAGTCTCTATTCGGAATAAAAATCATTGGATTATGAGGCATATTTTATATATCTTAGATTTTGCGATTGTGAAAAGAGAAAATTTAATGTTTACAAATTCAGGCTTTTATGAATAAGGAGCTAAGATTAACTGATCAACTCCAGAAGTATTTTGGATTTGACCGGTTTAAGGGGCAGCAGGAAGAAGTCATCAAAAGTGTGCTTGACGGCAATGATTCTTTTGTGCTGATGCCAACGGGGGGAGGAAAGTCATTATGCTATCAGTTGCCTGCTTTAATTATGGAGGGGACTGCCATTGTTATTTCACCCCTGATTGCTTTAATGAAGAACCAGGTCGATTCGATCCGAAGTTTTGGAACGGATGATGGAATCGCGCATTTTTTGAATTCATCGCTTACCAAAGTAGCCACTCAACAGGTAAAAGATGATGTTATTAGTGGAAGGACAAAACTTTTATATGTTGCACCCGAGTCACTGACGAAACAAGACAATATTGACTTCTTAAAAAACGTCAATATCTCGTTTTATGCAATCGATGAAGCACACTGTATCTCAGAATGGGGACATGACTTCAGACCGGAATATAGAAGGATTCGACCGATTGTAAAAGAAATTGGACAAGCTCCAATTATTGCACTTACTGCTACGGCAACGGCTAAAGTTCAGCATGATATTCAAAAGAACCTAGGCATGTTGGAAGCAAGAGTTTTTAAAGCTTCTTTCAACCGCCCCAACTTATACTATGCTGTAAGGCCCAAGATAAAACCCGAAAACCAAATCATTAAATTTATAAAAGAGAATGAAGGAAAATCGGGAATTATCTATTGTTTGAGCCGTAAAAGAGTAGAAGAGCTAGCAGAAACCCTACAGGTTAACGGAATCAAAGCTCTTGCTTACCATGCCGGGATGGATTCGGCGACCCGCTCAGGAAATCAGGACAAGTTCTTGATGGAAGAAGTGGACGTTATCGTAGCCACAATTGCTTTTGGAATGGGGATTGACAAACCGGATGTTCGTTTTGTCATGCACTACGATATTCCGAAAAGCTTGGAGGGCTATTACCAGGAAACCGGGCGTGCCGGGCGCGATGGTGGAGAAGGACAATGCATTGCATTTTACTCCTACAAAGACATCCAAAAACTCGAAAAATTCATGCAAGGCAAACCAGTCGCAGAACAAGAGATTGGGCGCCAACTGTTGCTAGACACAGCATCATATGCTGAAACAGCGATCTGCCGACGCATTATGCTTCTCAATTACTTTGGCGAAAAGATGGAAGAACCTTGTGGCAACTGCGATAACTGTCTCAACCCTAAAAAACAGGTAGAGGCTAGTGACGAGGTTGTTCGGGCACTAAAAGCCATTCGCGAAGTAAATGAGAAATACAAAGCCGAACATATTTCCGATATTTTGACAGGCAAACTTACAGCTGCCGTAAAATCATTCAAACACGACGAACTAAAAGCTTTTGGATCAGGGAATGACCATAGCGACCGCTTCTGGAATGCTGTGTTTAGGCAAAGTATGATTGCCGGACTGATCAATAAAGACATTGAGCATTATGGGCTGTTGCGAATTAATGAAGAAGGACACCGCTTCATGGAAAATCCACAGTCATTCTTGTTGGTTCGCAACCACAATTACGACGAGCTGGAAGAAGAGGCTGCATCAAGCAGTGGCAGCCCATCAGGAGGATCTGGCGATCCGGAACTCTTTGCCATGCTAAAAGACCTGCGGAAGAAAATTGCGCAGAAACATCAGCTTCCGCCATTTGTCATTTTTCAGGATCCTTCACTATCCGACATGTCCATTCAATACCCCATTAGCTTGGAAGAGCTAAAATTCATTCAAGGGGTTGGAGAAGGCAAAGCTCGTCGCTATGGTAAAGAATTCGTACAACTCATCAAGTCGTATGTTGAAGACAACGAAATTGACCGACCACAAGATATGGTTGTCAAATCTGTTGCCAACAAGTCAAAACTCAAAGTCTTTATCATTCATAGCATTGATCGCAAACTATCGTTTGAAGATATTGCCGACTCAAAAGGTCTTGAACTGAAAGATCTAATTACTGAACTCGAAGCAATCGTAAATTCCGGTACGAAGCTCAATATTGATTATTACATCAACGATGTGCTGGATGAAGATCATCAGGAAGAAGTGTTTGACTATTTCCGAGAGGCCGAAGACGATTCCGTTGATGCTGCACTAGAAGAGCTTGGAGAGGACGAATACTCTGAAGAAGACATCCGCCTAATGCGAATTAAGTTTATGTCTGAAATGGGAAATTAACACGATAAAAGTCAAATTTGCCTTTAAGATAAATTGTATTGCACCTCAGGGCAATAACCAAAAACAGCGGCTATCCTTTCGGACAGCCGCTGTTTTATAAACGATCTTTTTTAATAATTACTTCCGCTCTTTCCGGCCTGGATACACTTTCAATGCTTCCTCCAAAACCTTTAACGCTTTCCCCAAGTCTGTCTTGTTTAATACGTAGGCAATTCGAACTTGATCTTTTCCCTGCCCTGGCGTGGTATAAAAACCAGATGCCGGAGCCATAAACACGGTTTGATTTTCATATTCAAAATCACTTAATAACCAAGCACAAAACTGGTCAGCATCATCAACAGGCAGCTGCGCCACGGTATAAAAAGCACCCATTGGGATTGGCGAATAAACTCCATCAATCCGATTTAATCCGTCAATCAGGAATTTACGTCGACTAACATACTCATTGTAGGAGTCCATCAGGTAATCATCTGTATTTTCAAGCGATGCCTCAGCGGCAATCTGCCCAATCAACGGTGGACTTAAACGCGCCTGGCAAAACTTCATCACATTTTTTCGAACAGTATCATTTTTTGTAATCAGTGCTCCAATACGCAAGCCACATTCGCTATAACGCTTCGACACCGAATCAATCAAAATCACATTTTGCTCAATTCCTTCTAAGTGAAAAGCAGAAATGTAAGGTGCCCCAGTATAACAGAACTCACGATAAACCTCATCCGAAAATAGAAACAAATCATGCTTTTTAACCAGGTCTCGAATTTTATTCATTTCCTGCTGCGTATACAAATAGCCCGTCGGGTTGTTGGGGTTACAAATCATGATTCCCTTCGTCTTCGGAGTAATCAGCTTTTCAAACTCCTCAAACGGAGGCATCGCAAAGCCTTCTTCAATTCGAGCTGGAATCGACTTAATAACCGCGCCCGCGACAATGGCAAATGCTTCGTAGTTGGCATAAGCTGGCTCTGGCACAATAATTTCATCCCCCGGGTCTAAACATGACATGAATGCAAAAGTTACTGCTTCACTTCCTCCTGAAGTAATAATAATATCTTCGACATCAACATAAATACTAAACCGGTTGTAATAGTTCGCCAGTTTTTGCCTCAACGACAGAATTCCTTCACTTGGACTATACTCCAATATTTTCCGGTCAATACTCCGGATGGCGTCCAATGCTTTTTCCGGAGTTGGTAAGTCCGGTTGCCCAATATTTAAATGATACACTTTACGGCCAAGAGCCTTGGCCTGATCCGATAGCGGTACGAGCTTCCGGATCGGTGAATCGGGCATCATATTTCCCCTAATCGATGTTGCTGGCATGTTGAATAATATATTTTTGCTAAGTCGCCAAAGATACGATTATCAATTTTAAATAAAAACCCTCATTTTGATGGTAATTTGACATTTAGAATTAAATTTGAGTTAAATATTGTCAAGATTAAAAACAGTCTCAAAAATGAGATCATTCCATTGATAGCCAAAGCAATGTAGCTGGCTGTTTTCTTGTTTTTTGTCATATTTTCGAAAATTCGAATCGCCTACATTTGAGCTATTAGCAATCAATCTAAATGTAAAAAAGATGATAATTGGAGTACCAAAAGAGATTAAGAATAACGAAAACAGAGTGGCCTTAACCCCTGCCGGAACTGCAGAAATGGTCAAAAGAGGGCACGAAGTGTACGTGCAAACAACAGCCGGAAACGGAAGCGGATTTACAGACGATGACTACACCACAGCTGGAGCAAAAATGCTTCCAACCATTGAAGAAGTATATGCCATCGCCGAAATGATCATCAAAGTGAAAGAACCAATTGAGCCGGAATATAAGTTGATCAGAAAAGGGCAGATTCTGTATACTTACTTCCACTTTGCGTCGTCGGAGGAATTAACTCAAGCGATGATTGAGCGAGAAGCTATTTGTCTAGCTTATGAGACAGTTGAACTTGACGACCGCTCTTTGCCTCTATTGATCCCGATGTCGGAAGTTGCTGGCCGCATGTCAGTGCAGGAAGGTGCCAAGTACCTCGAAAAAACGTATGGTGGTTACGGAGTCCTTCTAGGAGGCGTTCCAGGGGTAACTCCTGCGAAGGTTTTAATTATTGGCGGCGGTATTGTTGGAACCGAAGCTGCAAAAATGGCGGCAGGTCTTGGAGCCGATGTTACCATCATGGATGTTAGTTTGAAACGCTTACGTTACTTGGATGATATCATGCCAGCCAATGTCAAAACAATGATGAGTAACGAATACAACATTCGTGATATGATCCAAACTCACAATCTGATTATTGGTGCAGTATTGATCCCCGGAGCAAAAGCGCCAAAACTAATCACTCGCGATATGTTACCAACCATGCGCCCTGGAACGGTTATGGTTGATGTTGCTGTAGATCAAGGAGGTTGTTTTGAAACAACTAAGCCAACCACCCACGATAACCCGAACTTTGTTATCGATGGTGTAATTCATTATTGTGTGGCCAACATGCCGGGAGCTGTTCCTCGAACTTCAACTCTGGCCTTAACCAATGCTACTTTGCCAAATGCCATTCAACTTGCCAGTAAAGGCTGGAAACAAGCTTGCCTCGACAATATCCCTCTAAGAAAGGGATTGAATGTCGTCAATGGCAAAATTGTCTACAAGGAAGTGGCCGAAGCATTTGATCTTCCCTACGTACCAGTTGAGACTGTACTATAAACGCAAAAGTCAGAATAGTTCATAGAGGTTATTTCATTAGTGGAATAATCTCTTTTTTTTATTCTTTCCCCTGTTTTTACAACCTTTACAGGCTGTTTGTTGTTAAATTCAGACGACCTTAACTCTTTTGCTCTAAAGAATAATTAGTGTAAGAAAAAGACAATGGGCAAAACCAAACAACAATCCTCAAAAACCATTTATCAAAACATATAATGACAACAAATAGCAATTTTTCAATAAATACCTACAAACAATATTCTTTTGATGTTTTTGACACTTGTTTGATTCGGACTTGTGGAAAACCAAGAATTGTTTTTTATTTAATGGCTCTTGAGCTCTACGGTGAAGAAGCCCACGAAGTGCTAATTTATGATTTTGTAAATGCAAGAATAACTGCAGAGAGAAAAGCTGTAAAGGATTTGTGTTCTTCAACGAAGCAAGACGTTTCGATACAGGAAATTTATACCCATATCAACTCAGGAATAATTCAACAATTTGGTACTGAACGATTAATTCGATTGGAACTAAAAATTGAGAAACGAGTATTACGACCAATCTACTCAACAAAAAAGAAAATTGATCTGCTACACAGAGACAACAAATCAGTTATCTATATTTCTGATATGTATTTACCTGCGACCTTTATAAAAGATCAATTAATTGAATACGGTTTTTGGAAGGATGGAGATAGGCTATATGTTTCCAATGAAGTAGGTTTAACAAAAGCTAAAGGAGGCCTATTTAACTTTATATCAGAACAAGAAAATATCTCTTTTAAAGACTGGATCCACTATGGAGACGACAAAAGAAATGATTTTCTGGTTCCTAAAAAGAAAGGAATTAATAGTAAGCTAATGCGGGATATTGGCTATTCTCGTTATGAACAAGAATGGCTAAAATCTGCCACCTTATCCGACAATCCCCTGCAAGGAGTATTGATGGCTGGTATCGCAAGATCTGTCCGTCTCTGTGCTGAAAAATCAACGGTCACCGATATGGTTGCAGACGTGGTTGCCCCCCTCTTTGTCCCTTTCGTTGCTGGGATAATGGAGGACGCTCATAAACGAGGAATTAATCACATTTACTTTTTAGCTCGAGATGCCTACATTTTTCTGCAAATTGCCGAAACTTTTAAAGCACAATATCCAGCGATCAAACTCTCATATTTGTATGGTTCACGCAGAACATTCTATTTAGCGGGCCTAGCAGAAGGAAGGAAAGATGAGTTTAGAAGAATAATGGCCGGACACATTGGGCGAACTCCCAAACAAATGATGCGCCGCATTAATCTCGACACATCGATTTTAACTGAAGGCTTGGAAGAACTCGCAATCTCGTCTGATTTTTACGACGAGAAGCTTACTGCAAAAAGCTTTGAACTTTTCCTTGACTTATTGACCAATAAAAATGTCTTACCTGCAATCATCGTTGAAGCAAGAAAGCAAAGGGCAATTGCCTTAGAGTACTTTCAGCAAGAGGGCATGTTAGCAGACGATACCAATGCCGCAATTGTCGATTTAGGCTGGACAAGAACTTGTCAGAGGTCAATCAACTCAATTTTAGGAGATAAAAATGTGTTCGGTTATTATTTTGGCGTATTCACCGACCGCCTTTTACCCGATGAAGCTGGAGAATATATGGCTGGCTTTTATCCAGAAGAAATTATCTGGTCAGAACGCGTTAACCGTTCTCTTAACAATAGTTTCGTTGCTGTAGCCGAGCAAGTATTTGCAATGACAAATCATGGCAGCACTATTACCTACAAAAAAGAAGGTGGTAAAATTGTGCCGGAATTTGATAGCAGAGAGAATTCAGGGACATATACCGAGGAATACATTCAGAAGCTATATTCCAATATTGTCATTTTTGCAAAAGAGTATTCATCATTTCACTGGTTAATGACCAACGCCAAATCTGCAATTACCTCCTGTGGTTTGAACTCACTACATCTCTTTATTCAAAGCCCGCAAAAAAAGGAGACCAAAATTTTCGATCAGTTTAAAGTAGGCAATAACCTCAAAGACAACGAACAGATTGTCACTCATTTATCCTTACGCTTGTTAATCCAAATTCTGAAATGGAAATTTAAAAAAGATCAAAAGCCATCGGGGATATCCTGGTTACCAGGATCAATCTCCTATACATTTGGAGAACCAGGGCTACAGCTATTTAGAGCAATTACCAGATTAAAAAGATGGTGGGTAGCTTGACTCCCAAAATATTATACAATAAAAAATTATACCCCAACTTAGGTGTCAGTTGAACATCTAAATTGGGGTATAACCAACAAGGAACTCCCTGTTTTCAGTTTCATATCTTCATCTTACATTATGCAATACATATTTCTTGCATAAAAAAGCGTTCTAATCCAGTTTCAATACGGCTAAGAAAGCTTTCTGAGGCACCTCTACGTTACCCACTTGCTTCATCCGTTTCTTTCCTTTTTTCTGCTTTTCCAATAGCTTTCGCTTCCTGGAAATATCACCTCCATAACACTTGGCCGTAACATCCTTCCGAACAGCTTTGATGGTTTCCCGCGCAATAATCTTAGCCCCGATAGCTGCCTGAATAGCAATATCGAACTGCTGACGAGGAATCAATTCCTTGAGTTTCTCGCACATACGACGCCCCATCGGGTAAGCATTATCAAAGTGAATTAGCGAAGACAGCGCATCGACCATTTCTCCGTTCAGGAGAATATCCAAACGCACCAATTTTGCGGGTTTATAGCCAATCATATGGTAATCGAATGAAGCATATCCTTTCGAAATTGATTTTAAGCGATCGTAGAAGTCGAATACAATTTCACCCAAGGGCAAATCAAAAGTTAGCTCGGTACGTTCTGTTGTCAGGTAATCCTGCTTCACCAATGTTCCTCGCTTATCCAAACATAGTGTCATTACCTGACCGATAAAATCTGATTTTGTAATAATCTGAGATCGAATGTAAGGCTCTTCAATATCTTCAATAGTCGTTGATGCCGGAAGTCCTGAAGGGTTGTAAACGGTAACTTCTTCACCATCTGTTGTATGAATTTTATACGAAACGTTAGGCACAGTCGTAATTACATTCATATCGAATTCACGGTCCAAACGCTCCTGGATGATTTCCATGTGCAACATTCCAAGGAACCCACAACGGAATCCAAAGCCCAAAGCCGCAGATGATTCTGGCTCAAAAGTTAAGGAAGCATCGTTCAGCTGTAACTTTTCCATTGCCGCTCGCAAATCCTCATAATCCTCAGCATCAATAGGATAAACGCCGGCAAATACCATTGGCTTTACCTCCTCGAAACCTGAGATTGCCTTTTCACAAGGCTTGGCTTTATGCGTAATGGTATCTCCAACCTTAACCTCTTTTGCTGCCTTAATTCCAGAAATGATATAGCCAACATCGCCTGTACTCAGTATTTTCCGTTTCTCCATTCCTAAACGTAACACCCCTATTTCATCCGCATCGTATTCTTTTTGAGTATTGACAAATTTAACTAAGTCGCCTTGGTTAATTGTCCCATTTACAATCTTAAAATAAGCAATTACTCCTCGGAAAGAATTAAAAACCGAGTCAAAAATCAACGCTTGGAGTGGAGCTTCAGGATCACCTACTGGCGAAGGAACAACTTCAACAATCCGTTCCAGAATCTCATCAACGCCTTCACCGGTCTTTCCGCTGGCCCGAATAATATCCTCGTGTTTACAGCCAATCAAATCGATAATTTGATCTTCCACAACCTCAGGCATGGCATTTGGTAAATCCATTTTGTTCATAATTGGGATGATTTCCAAATCATGCTCAATGGCGAGGTACAAATTAGAAATGGTTTGCGCCTGAATTCCCTGTGTGGCATCAACAATTAACAAAGCTCCTTCACAGGCTGCAATCGACCGGGAAACTTCATACGAAAAATCGACGTGTCCCGGCGTATCAATCAGGTTAAGCACGTACTTTTGATCGTCCTGGAAGTAATCCATTTGAATAGCATGACTCTTAATGGTAATACCACGTTCCTGCTCCAGATCCATGCTGTCCAGAACCTGAGCTTTCATGTCACGCTCACTAACTGTTTTGGTTACTTCTAATAGGCGGTCGGCCAAGGTACTCTTACCGTGGTCAATATGTGCGATGATACAAAAATTGCGTATATTCTTCATTATAATATAAAAAGCTTTCTTTCAATTACTCCCTGCGGGTTGGCCGCAAAGATATTTAAAATTTGATTACAATAATAAAATGCCGCTCGCGTTAAGAAAGTTTAATAATTCCCTAATTATTCGAGCGTAAGCAATCGAATATTGGATGAAAAAATCAGGAAACAATTCAATTCAATTATCTTTGCAGCGCCAGAAAATAAATAAACAATAACAGCGCATTGCGAATGCAACCCTAACCGTTGCTTGTTTACGAATATTCATGCTCTTTCATTTCATACTGAGATACAGAAAATTAGCCATTGGCAGTTTGAATACTTTCGACAAATAGCAACGGAGTTGTCCAATTCAATGCAGAGAAAAAAAATACAAATTAATCAGATGAAGGACTACTTGATCTATGCTATTGGGTTTACAGCCCAAATCTTATTCTTCGCCCGAACAATTGTTCAGTGGTTCAAATCGGAACATGAAGGAAAAGTTTTATCTCCAACGATATTTTGGAAGATCAGCTTGTTGGCCTCAATTCTAATGCTTGTTTATGGCATTTTACGAAATGATGCTGCCATTTTAATTGGGCAAATCCTGGTTTACTTCATTTACATTCGAAACATCCAATTGAAAAACGATTGGAA
This sequence comes from Sunxiuqinia elliptica, assembly GCF_900113005.1. Classification (GTDB taxonomy): domain Bacteria; phylum Bacteroidota; class Bacteroidia; order Bacteroidales; family Prolixibacteraceae; genus Sunxiuqinia; species Sunxiuqinia elliptica. The sequence goes on along the minus strand of NZ_FONW01000002.1, from coordinate 261,510 downwards.
ATCGATGTCGATTGTTACCCGGTTGGTCATTTTAATTAGCCCGGTAGCTATTCTCTGTTACCTGTTTTTTGGAACTGACTATTCGCTAGCGACATTCTTTAAAAACGAGAATAACCCCCTTCTTTTGATGGTTTGGGGGATTACTGCTCAAATAATCTTTATTTCTCGATTCTTTTACCAATGGATTTATTCCGAAAACCGAAAAGAATCGATTTTGCCGCTTGGATTTTGGATCATCAGTATTTGTGGTTCCTCCATGAACTTTTTATATGGAATATTCCGGCTCGACCCGGTTTTAGTTGCTGCCCACAGTTTGGGTATGTTTGTTTACTTGCGAAATATTCTGATTCACTACAACAAGCGCAGTCTTTTTAGTCGATTAAACATTCCTGTTCTAAACAAGCTTATTGCTTTTGTTTCAGGAAAAATAAAATAGTATAGCCTATGTTGTTATCAACAGTTATAGTCACCGGATGCGCGGGGTTTATTGGCTCTCACCTTTCAGAGCAACTGCTGGCAACCGGACACAAAGTTATTGGGATTGATAATTTTGATCCGTTTTATAAACGGGACGTTAAAGAACGCAACCTGAGTTCATTTAAAGACCATCCTCATTTTCGTTTTATCGAAGTTGATTTAGCTGATGGAGAAGCACTCCGGAAAAGTCTGGAGCAGGAAACTGTTGATGTGATTGTTCATTTAGCAGGGAAAGCGGGCGTGCGCCCATCCATTGAGGATCCGAACGGATACATTCGCGCCAACATTGTGGCAACACAAAACATCCTTGACCTGATGAAAGATAAAGGCATCAAGAAACTGGCGTTTGCGTCTTCATCTTCAGTATATGGCAATACCAAGGAAACGCCGTTCCATGAAAAGCAAGATGTTAGCAACCCAATTTCGCCTTACGCTTTTACCAAAAAAGCTTGCGAGCTAATCAACTACACCTACCACTCATTATACGAGTTGGACATCATCAATCTACGTTTTTTCACGGTCTTTGGTCCTCGGCAACGTCCCGACTTAGCCATTCATAAATTTACACGACTGATCCTGAATGGGGAAGAAATTCCGATGTTTGGCGATGGCAGTACTTCACGCGATTACACCTATTATGAAGATACTGTTGCCGGAATTCGCGGGGCCATCAGTTACCTTGAAAACAATACCCATGTTTACGAGACCATCAACTTGGGGAACAATCAACCGGTAACCTTAAGTGCCATGATCTCGGCCATTGAAAAAGCAACCGGTATAAAAGCAAACATTAAGCAATTACCCATGCAGCCGGGTGATGTTGACATCACTTTTGCCAATATTGGAAAAGCTCAGGAATTATTGGGTTACAATCCAAAATATTCTTTCGAGGAAGGAGTAAAAAACTTTGTTGACTGGTATCGTTCAGTCAATCCATCTTAATAAAAAGAAGAGCTTGCTACCATGGTTATAAGGTAGCAAGCTCTTCTTCTTTTATTCATTTGCTTCCAGTTTTCGCTGGTAGACTTCTTTCAATACCCCCCAGATAACTAGTGACAGTACAAAAATCAGCAGGCCATAAACGGGAGCAATTAAACTCACCCGTAATCCTCCAGCCAATAGAGCAGGCGAAACGTCGCCAGCAACCTGAATTGCACTAAAAGCCATCATCAAACCAATAGCCTGTCCTAACAGGCCAGTTACCACCGCTAAGCTTCCGAAAAGCAAAATTAACCCCACCCCACTTTTAGTGACTTTCTTTTGAACAAATAGGTGCATTCCTTTTTGGATTGAAAAAATCAGCATCCCAACACCCCAAATCGTTATGATTGACATAAATAAGGGGCCTCCCATGTAAAATAACTCAACTGGATTCATGATCATTAAATTTAGTTTGAAAATCTGATACAAGCTTACAACATGCTTCTATTTTTTATCGAATTTTGTCGATCAATGACCATCCCCCAGCGGGATATAACAATTCACCTGCAATTACTCACCAGTCATGCTAAATAAGCCGTTTGTATATCTTCTGAAGTAATTGATCGACATTATTCTAACATCTGGCCTTTTTTTCAGTAATTTGAAGCATTGAAATAAAACCGACACATGCTTACGGCAACCACACAAGTACAGCAAAGCTTTATGATGTCAAAAGGATGGATTAAGACAGGGCAACACTTCCTTTTTTGGACCATTGCTTACCTGTTTTTCATTCTGTTTTTTGGGCGTGCGAATCGCGATTATCACACGACCATTATTTTTGCTGCCTTGCTCTTTCCATTAGCAATAGGCACAGGTTATTTCCTCAACTATTACCTTATTCCAAAATTTTTATTCAACGGCAAACGTGCACAATTTGCACTCTTTTTGTTTTACACCATTGTGCTTACTTTTTGGTGCGAAACCCTCATTAGTTTGTTTGTTTTCACCATTGTTAGCGACTTTCAGTTTCACAAACTGGACCCTGCGTCTTTCGATATTGTCTTTCTGTTGGTTGGACTCTATTTTGTTATCATCGCATTTGTGGCCATCGAACAAGTTAAAAGAGCCTTTTTTATTGCCCGTGAAAATACCCGGCTGGAAAAGCAACAATTGGAAACGAACCTAAAACTCAAAGAATCGGAATTAAAACTATTACGCGCCCAGATTCATCCGCACTTTCTATTCAATACGCTCAACAACCTTTATGGGCTGACGCTCGAAAAATCAGACCTCGCTCCTGAACTTGTTCTCAAACTATCCGCTCTTATGGACTACATGTTGTATGAATGCAACCACCCCAAAGTTAGTTTAGCAAACGAGCTAAAACACCTTCAGAATTACCTCGAAATTGAACGGATTCGGTATGGGGACAAACTACAACTCGATTTTCTGCAAAAAGGGGAAACAGAAAAACTGGAAATCGCTCCAATGCTACTTCTTGCGTTTTTCGAGAACGCTTTCAAACATGGCGTCAGTAAGTCAATCCAAAAGCCATTTGTTTCCATCTCAGTTAAAATCCAACAAGAACATTTCAAGCTGACGATTAAGAACAGTCGCAACCCCAATGATGCGCGGCAGGAAACTTACACACAGGGAATTGGCTTATCCAATGTTCGCAAACGACTTGAGCTCATTTACCCCAACGCCTATCAATTGGATATCAATCCAAAAGAGAATACTTTTGAAGTAACTCTCGAGCTAAAATTAAACGATGCTTCCAACAAAAACTAAGAAAAGCCATGGACGAACAAACATACAAGTGCCTGATTATTGATGATGAACCAATTGCAATCCGGGTCATCAAAAACCATTTGGGCTCATTTAAAAACTTTCACATTGTTGGCGAGTGCGGCAATGCTTTTGAAGCCATGGAAGTGTTAGCTCACAGCTCGGTTGACCTCATTTTTCTGGATATTCAGATGCCCCAAATCACTGGAATGGACTTTCTGAAAAGCTTGGATCATCCCCCTAAAGTTATCTTTACAACCGCCTACCGGGATTATGCAGTCGAGGCTTTTGAACTGGAAGTTATTGATTACCTCCTAAAGCCGATCTCACTCGTTCGGTTTTCTAAAGCTATCAACCGCTTTTATCAACAGCAGTCTGAATATTTTGCAACTCTGGCAAACAAAGAAACGACAGCCCCCAAGCATGATTATCTATTTCTGAAAGCTGACAAAAAGTGGCATAAAATTGTTTTCGACGAGATTATTTACCTCGAAAGTTTAGGCGACTACCTTACCGTACATACCCAAAATGGAAAAATAACAACAAAAGAACGAATTAGCCATCTTAATGAGCAGCTCCCCAGTGAGCTTTTCATAAGGGTTCATCGAAGTTATATCATTTCGCGGTCAAAAATTACAGCGCTCCTCCCCGGTCAAGTAGAGTTGGGTGAACTCAAAATACCAATCGGACGCTCGTATAAAGAAATTGTCGGAAAACTACTTACAAACGAGTAAGCCCACAGCTCTAGCACTCATCTCATTATCTGTCAAAAAAAATATCAGAGCTTGCAAATTTTTATTGACAATTAACTAGCTTTGGGCCGTATTTTTTTACACCAACTCAGTTCAGTTAAAACGATGATTACAAAAATTAGGCGCGTGCAAAAATTGCTCGATGAAGCAGCTACGCATGCTCAACGTTTTCAGAAAGCCAGTCAAATGGGATGTCCATCGGGCTGCTCCCTCTGTTGTTTAAAAAAAGATATTTTTGCCAGCCCTCTCGAGTTTTTTCCTCTAGCCTATCATCTATACCAGAATAACAAAGCCGACACATTTTACGACGAATTAGAACAACGAACAGGAAATACGATCTGTGCCCTTTTCTCCACCATGAACATTTCTGGCTGGGGATGCAGTCAATATGAGTTCAGAGGGCTTATATGTCGTTTGTTTGGCTATTCGACGACCTCTGACAAAAACAGCCAAAAACGTCTGGTTACCTGTAAAACCCTTAAAGGTGGCTCCGAGTTCCAAAAGCTGAGTTCAACGACCTTGCTAAAGGCTCCATCGTTTCCTGATTATTACATGAAACTGGCATCTATTGACTGGCAGTTAGCCAATGAAAGCCTCCCGATTAACCAAGCCATTAAACGAGCCATTGAAATTGTTTCATCTTACTTTGACTATAGTGGATCTAAAAGAGCCGGTTAAATCATGCTAACTCTCGAAAAATAAAATAAACTATATTCTTAAGTTATTGACATTGAAAGGATAGGCTAAAATGCTTATATTTATTAAAAATCAGCATACATGCCTAATTCGACCAATGAGATTCCTCTTATCATTTTTTGCTCATTAGCTGATCAAAAGAATGTTGCACAGAAGTTGGCATTGCAGATCTCCGCTACGCTAAAAGCGAGCTATCTATTCATGGCCTGTTCTGATGGACCATCCTCATCAGAACAACAACTTCCATCAATTCGTCGCTTAACTGTAAGCGAAATAAAAGATAAGCAAACTCCTGTTGCGAACGCATTCTATGATGCGCCATCTAATCAGGTAGTCCATTTTAAAAGTGGTCAATTCCGAATCACGGCAACCGAAAGGAACAAATCATACCAAAGCATCATTAATCGTTCACTTCATCATTTAGCAGAAGCGTACCCAGCACCAGTAATAGTTATTGTGCTGTCGGGCAGGCAAATGCCCAGACTCACCGGCTTTCGTCAAATAAAAAAAAGCAAAGGATTAATCCTGGTAACACAATCAGGCTCCACCTATCGAAATGATTTGATCGACCAGCTACTTAAGTACCAACTTGCTCGTTTGGTTATTCCAACAAACAAGTTATCAGATGTTATTTCTGAACACTTACGCCAACAAAACACGACTACTCCTATTACTCGCATAAATCTCGAGGAATTTGAGCAATTCGCCCAACCAATCTTTAAAATACTCCGAAAGCATAGCAAGTACGATTTTTCGAAGTACAAAGCGAATACCATCGTTCGCCGATTAGAGCGTCGACTAAGTTCCTTAAAAATAAAGAACTTAGAAGCCTATCTAAATCGTCTAACGAATGATAAACATGAAGCATTTACGCTATATAACGAACTACTAATCAGTGTCACCAGTCTTTTTCGCGATTCTCAATTTTTTAACGAGTTAGAAGACTTAGCGCTCCCCAAAATCTTTTCAGCCCCTAAAGAGAACACTGTTCGAATTTGGGTTCCTGCTTGCGCAACCGGCGAAGAAGCCTACAGTCTTGCCATTTTGACTGAAGAATACCGGTCAAAGCATGCATTGACATGCACCATCAAACTTTTCGCATCAGATATTGATCTTGGGGCCATTAATAAAGCACGGGAAGGTATTTATCCCCCCTCCATTGAGACACAAATAAAGCAAGAGTGGTTGGCAAAATACTTCACAAAAGCTGATGAGGCCTATAAGGTCAAAAGCTTTCTACGCGAGCGCATAATCTTTGCAAAACAAAATGTGTTATCTGATCCACCTTATTCATCCATCGACCTGATAAGCTGCCGCAACCTCCTGATTTATTTCAGTGCCGAATTACAAGAACAAGTGCTAACACTTTTTCATTACGCACTTAATCCTCAGGGTATATTATTCCTAGGTAATTCTGAAAATTTAGGTAACTCATCTCGTTTGTATTCCGTAGTTAGCCGAAAGGCCAAGATTTTCAGAAAGAAACATACGATTCAACCAACTAGACGTTACTGGAACTTCAATCAAGCCAGTTTTCTCGAAAAAGAAAAAACTATGCAAAACAAAAAGAATCCCCCAACTAAGTTTGGAAAAATCACGCGCAAACTTGCTTCAACATACTTCCTTCCTCCAAGTGTGTTAATCAACTCGCACCACGATATTCTTTTTTTTCAGGGAAAAACAAACAACTACCTGGAGCAACCTTCAGGAGAACCAACCATTAATTTACTTCAATCGGTAAAAAAAGGCCTTAATTTACCTTTGGCTCATGCCATCCGAAAAGCCGAAAAAACACACCACCAAGTTGTCAAAAGAAACATCAAACTCGAGCATTCAGGATCTCATGAGTTTGTCGATATCATAATAACACCAGTCGCTGACCGACAGCTATCCGAGGAGCTCTGGTTAGTTACTTTTGCCGCATCCTCCTATAAAGAAACGCAAACAACTCCAGTCTTAGAAAATCAAAAATATGGTCAGTTGGAAGAACTGAAAAGGGAGCTTCAGGAAACCCAGGAGTACCTGCAAACCACTATTGACGAATTGGAACGAACGAACAATGAGCTCAAAGTTGCGAACGAAGAAGAACAGTCCATCAATGAAGAATTGCAAAGTGCCAACGAAGAGCTGGAAACCTCAAAAGAAGAACTGCAAGCAATCAATGAAGAATTGAATCAATCAAATATTCAGTTGCAGGAAAAAATTGACGAACTAACCAATGCTAAAAACGACATTCTTAACTTATTAAGAAGCACCCAGATCGCAACTCTCTTTCTTGACGGAAAACTCTGTATCACACGTTTCACTCCCTCTATCTCAACCATTGTTGAGCTCATCGAATCGGATCTTGGACGTCCATTGGAGCAATTCAATAATAAGTTAAATTATCCCCTTTTATTCAACGACCTTAAGCAGGTCCTTAAAAATCAAAAACCGATAGAGACGGAAGTAAAAACCAAGGATAAGTTAACCTTCTGGATGCGAATCAGCCCCTATCAAACCATCAGCAAATCAACAGAAGGGCTAGTTGTTACCTTTACTGACATTACTGAAAAGAAAAAGCAAGAACAAGAACTCATCACTTACAAGGATCATTTGGAAGAGCTTGTTGAAACGCGCACTTCCGAGCTGCATCAATCATTCCAAAAAGTTCTGTACGAGCAACAAAAAGCCCAGCAATACCTCGATATTGCCAGCGTAATGATCATCACCATGGACAAAAATGGGATTGTGACTTTGGCAAACAAAAGAGCATCTGAAATTCTCGGGTATAAACAAGAAGAGATTGCAGGACAAAACTGGCTCAAGAACTTCATTCCAAAAGAAGAATCGGAGGAACTCAACAAGGCAATGGACGACCTTTTAAACGGGGAATTAAAAAAGGAAGAATACCGTGAGAACCACATAATAACAAAAGACGGAACACAAAAGCTGATTGCCTGGCACAATGCCTTTATTAAAGATGACCAAAACAATATTATTGGACTGATCAGCTCAGGCCAAGACATTACCGAACAGCAAAAAACCCAAAAAGCACTTGAAGAAAGTGAACGAAACCTCAAGCTTGCTCAGCAGGTAGGAAACATTGGTGTTTGGTTTTTCGATATCGCTCAGCAGGTTTACAGTGGCTCAGAGGTCTTCCAAAATATGTATGGTTTTAACACACCAGTGGTAACCAACCAACAAATTATTGACGCCCTCCCTGAAGAAGAGCTGCCTCGATTGCAAAAAATTTATGACGAACTATCGAATGACAAGCCTTCATTCCAAGTAGAACACAGAATCATTCATCAAAAAACAGGCAAAGAAAGATGGCTTTTAAGTAGCGGAGATTTAATGTTTGACGATAATAATCAGCCCTATCGGCTAATCGGAACGACACTGGATATTTCAGATCGGATGCGTTCGAGAATTGCGCTGCATGAAAGTAAGGAGAAGTTTAAAGGAATCTTTGATTACTCCATCACAGGAATTGCCGTTGCCAACCACAAAGGACAATTACTTGAGATCAACTCGGAATTTATTCGCATGCTGGGCTACTCCAAAAAAGAACTATTAGCAATGAACTTTGCTGAATTCTCCAATCCGGACGACCTAGAACAAGAACGAAAGCTTCTGGATAAAATGCACCAAGGCAAGCTGGATCACTACCGCATGGAGAAACGCTTTATTACAGCAAAAGGCAAAACCATATGGGTTGATGTTGCCATAACAGCCAAAAGAAATAAGCAAGGGAAAGTTGACTTATTTATTGGGACAGCCTCTGATATTACAGCCAAAAAGCAAGCAGAGCAAAACCTAAAAAACAACAATCAGTTTATTCAAACCATTCTAGATCACCTTCCGATTGGAGTATCGACCAATAAAATCAACGAAGGAGAAGCTACATACATGAATAAGAGATTCCAGGAGATCTACGGCTGGGATGAGCTGGAACTCAAAAATATTGAAAACTTCTTTAAACGGGTTTATCCTGACAAAGAATACCGCGAACAAATCAAGTCGCAAATCTTGAGAGACATTCAAAGTGGTGACTCCTCACGCATGCATTGGGAAAATATCGAGATCACACAACATGATGGCAGCAAGCGAATTGTAGATGCTGTTAACATTCCGCTACCCGAACAAAATACGATGATTTCCACCGTGCTGGATGTTAGTGATTTGCGTAAAACGGAAAAAGCTTTGTTAAAAGCTAAAAATGAAGCAGAACATGCCAATGCGCTAAAATCCGCTTTTCTAGCAAATACCTCGCATGAAATTAGAACTCCTCTAAACGGAATCATTGGTTTCTCTGAGCTTCTGCAAGAGCATGCCCCAAACAACGAACGCGTTCACACCTATGTAAATATCATTAAAAATAGTGGAGCCCAATTGCTCAAAATCATCGATGATATTATTGATGTCTCCAAAATTGATTCGAACCAACTCGACCTGCAATACGAAGTTTTTGAGTTAAATCACTTAATTGACGAAACACTTTATTTCCATCAGCATTCGAAACTATACCGCGATCATCCCGAAGTTGAGCTTAAGGTAAGCAAACCTGCCAAAGAGCTTCTAATTCATTCAGATCGAATGCGAGTAAAGCAAATACTGGACAATCTCATCACCAATGCCATCAAGCAAACCAACCACGGCTATATCGAGTTTGGTTATCAGCTTAAAGGAACTGATCAATTATCAATTTACGTGAAGGATACGGGAATTGGCATTGAGAAAGAGCAGCTTGAAAAGATCTTTGAACGTTTTGTGAAACTACAGTCAAAGTCTGGAACAGGACTTGGGCTAAGCATCGTAAAGGGCTTAGTTAATCTTTTGAAAGGAGAAATAGCTATCGATTCATCAATTGGAGACGGCACAATATTTAAAATCACTTTTCCTGTGGACATTCAAAACAAACCTAAGGAAATTCCGCAGTCTGATCCTGCAATTCAAAAAGATTCCAACAACTTATCGGGAAAATTAATTCTCGTAGCAGAAGATGATTTAAACTCCTACTTGCTGATTGATGCGATTCTAAAAAAGACCAAAGCTCGTTTGGTTCACATTAGTACCGGCGATCAGATTTTAGATGCCTACAAGCAATACCAGCCTGATCTAATTCTGATGGATATTAATATGCCTCGAGTAAACGGAATACAAGCCACCAAACTGATCCGAAAAAGCGACCTTAAAACCCCAATCATTGCTCAAACGGCTTATGCTTTAGAAAACGAAAAACAAATGTGTTTAGACGCTGGATGTAATGACTACATCGCCAAGCCCATCGACCGATTAAAGCTGATGGATAAGATCCACAGAGCTCTCCTCCAGGCATAACAACGCAAAAGCCGCAAACTCCCCTTTCAATCCAAAGAGGAAGCTTGCAGCTTTTTGTTCCTGATAAAAAAGCTTTGGTTATTTATTAAGCAAAGCTTTCACTTTATCAGCAATATCTTTTCCGTCAGCCTGACCGGCCAACTGTTTTGAGGCAATTCCCATCACCTTGCCCATATCTTTCATTCCACTGGCTCCTACCGACTCAATAATTGTTTGGATGGTAGCCTCCAATACTTCATCACTCATTTTCTCTGGCAAGAAGGTTTCAAACACTTCAACTTGTGCCAACTCTTGCTGTGCTAAATCGTCGCGTCCTTGTTCTTGGTAAATCGCAGCAGAGTCTTTTCCTTGTTTTGCTAGCTTCTGGATAACTTTTACAACCTCTTGATCATCCAATTCAGCTGAAGCTCCTTTGGCAGCCTTTGCTTCAAGCAATACTTTCTTTATTCCCCGAAGTGCTTCCAACTTTTCTTTTTCGCGGGCTTTCATTGCCGCTTTCATATCTTCGTTAATCTGATCAAATAAACTCATGGTATTGATTTTCAATTTTTACACTATTCTTCTCAATGCGTGGGCTAAAACTTAATCCACCTTGTCATGCAAGTAAGAGTTGTTATCGCGCAGTTTGGTATTATTATCCTCATCCGGCGACAATGAGAAACGTGAAAGTTTCTGCTCAAACTTTTTTTTCATGTTTTGGATATTCACCTTTTTCCGACGATAAGCGGGAATGTTTTCCAACTCGTCAACCTCTTCTTCCGTTGATGATGAATAATCCATTTTCACCGAGTACTCTTTCCCCGGCTCAGCAGTCTTAGGCTTACCATACAACTCGTCGAACTCATCCTCGGGGTGATTGATTTCAAATTCGATAGATTGCTGATTCACGGCAGTGTTATGCTTAGGCTCACTGCCCGTAAAAGGCACTCGCGCCTCTGCTTTTGATCTTGGTGGCGGTGTTTGCTGAGGTTCATCAACCAAGGTATGATAGGTTTTCTCAACCTTACGTGCTGCCATCATCTCTGGAATACTACTCACACTAAAACCAGTTGCAATAACTGTCACTGAAATCTCTTTTCCAAGCGATTCATCAACACCATTCCCCCAGATCAAATCCGCATCATGTCCAGCTTTCGTTTGAATATAATCGGTGATCTCACCAATCTCATCCATCGTTACTTCCTCTCCACCTGAAGTGATATTTAATAGGATGTTGCGTGCGCCATTAATATCATTGTTATTCAGCAAAGGCGAGTTCAGTGCTTCTTCAACGGCTTTTAATGCTCGTCCTTCGCCTTCAGCCTTAGATGACCCCATAATCGCTACGCCACTCGTACGCATCACCGTCTCAACATCAGCAAAGTCTACATTGATGTAGCCCGGAACGGTAATAATCTCAGCGATTCCCTTGGCAGCCGTGGTCAACACGTTATCCGCTTTAGCAAAAGCTTCTGAAATTTTAAAATCACCATACATCTCCCGGATACGTTCATTATTGATTACCAACAACGAATCAACATGACCTTCCATTTGAGCAATTCCATCAATCGCCTGTTTGATCCGTCGACGACCTTCATTCCGGAAAGGCAAAGTCACAATTCCAACAGTTAAGATATCAAGTTCCCGGCATGCTTCAGCAATTACCGGAGCAGCTCCGGTTCCGGTTCCGCCTCCCATTCCTGCAGTGATAAACACCATTTTGGTCGACTCCTGCAGCGTTTTTTTAACATCCTCAATATTCTCGATGGCAGCCTCGCGTCCCACTTCAGGCTTGTTACCGGCTCCCCGACCCTCAGTTAACGAAGAGCCTAGTTGAATCTTCAGCGGCACCGGACTATTCTTTAATGCTTGTTCATCGGTATTACACAACATAAAACCAACATCCTTGATTCCTTCTTCAAACATATGGTTTACCGCGTTTCCACCACCTCCTCCTACTCCAATCACTTTAATGATCGCATCAGAAGTTTTCTGTAAATCAAAATTCATAATATCGCTGGACATAAACTTTGGTTTCTTAAATCATTAATTTTCTATTTCTTCATCCTGATCATCAAAAAAACGATTGAACTGACGCTGAAACCAGCTATCTGTCGATCCATTTTCCTGTGATTGTTCAGAGACCAGTTCCCTTTTATTTTTTCCTTGCTTTTTCCGGGAACTCTTGTTTCCTTCGTTTTTATTTTCCCTCTCGGGCTGAGTCATTTCTGGCTGATAATTCTTATTGAAGAACTCGTCCTCCTCATCCTCCAGATTAATATCACAGGCTTGATCCTGAAGTTCCACCATTTCTTTAGGCTCTTCTTCCTGCAACAAGCTATTGGGGTTCTTATCAAAACGGGTGGCGATTAAAGTCACACTCACTTTATTGCCTAATCGCTTATCCAGGCCATTTCCCCATATAATGTTGGCGTCCTGACCGGCCTTTTTCTGCAAAAATTCAATAATGTCTCCAATCTCCCCCATCCGCACTTCCTCGTCTCCGGAAGTAATATTCAGCAAAATATCTTTGGTTCCTTTGATATCATTACTGTCCAACAAAGGAGATTCCAGAGCCTTCACAACAGCTTCCATGGCCCGTTCATTACCTTCAGCCACGCCGGTTCCCATAATAAAGACCTCACTCCGGGCCATCACGGTTTCCACATCGGCATAGTCAATATTGATGTTACCATGTAGCGTAATAATTTCAGCAACTCCTTTCACGGCAGTTCCTAAAATATCATCAGCCTTTTTGAATGCCTGAGAAGCAGGCAGGTCACCATAAATCTTATGGAGTTTTTCATTGCTAATGACCAACAAGCTATCCACATGCTCCTTGAGTTTTTCCACTCCCTCCAGCGCTTGTTGGAAGCGCCTTTTACCTTCAGCCGGCGAAGGGATTGTAACAACTGCAATGGTCAAAATTTGCAATTCCCGAGCAAGTTCAGCAATTACCGGAGCAGCTCCTGTACCTGTTCCTCCGCCAAGTCCTGCAGTAACAAACAACATCTTGGTCGTTCCTTCCAACACACTCCGGATATCATCCAGATTTTCAATGGCAGCCTGCTCTCCCTGAAGCGGCAGGTTTCCGGCTCCACGGCCTTCTGTAAGCGTAACTCCCAGCTGAATCCGAATGGGAACTTTACTATTTCGAAGGGCTTGGGCATCGGTGTTGCAAATCAAAAAGTCAACCCCTTCAATCCCTTCCTCCAACATGTGATTGACCGCATTGCAGCCTCCACCACCTACCCCAATCACTTTGATGATAGATGACTTCGACTCCTGAAACCCAAAATTTAAAATGTCCTCAGTCATAATCGAGGATGTTTAATTAACTAATACATTTCCGTATCCTGTTCATCTTCAAAGAACAGTGTAACCTGACGCGTAACCTCTTTTTTCATTTGTGAGAAAAAGCCAGGTTGTGTCGAGCGTGTTTTCTTTTTCTTCTTTTTCAAAGAATATTCTTTGGCTTGCTCTTCTTCCGCTTCATTCAGCGCGCTACGAAGCAAGCCGAGTACCGTGGCATTTCTTGGATCTTCCAATTCTTTCCACTGACCTTCCAGTTTAAGACGTGGAATTCCTTTACGAACATCCAAGCCGGTTTGATATTTGATCAACTGACTAAGATTGGGCATCAATGCACTTCCTCCAGTCAATACAATTCCGGCACCAACTTTATCCATGTAGCCCGATTTATCCAGCTGATAGAAGAAAGCTTCAATAATTTCCTCCATACGCGCCTGAATAATAAATGCCAGGCTTTTGAATGAAATTTCTTTAGGTTCCCAGCCCGAAATTCCCGGGATGGTCACCACCTTATCTTCAGGGGCAAAATCTCCCATGGCTTGACCAAACTGCACTTTTAGTGATTCGGCCTGACGCACGAGAATAGAACACCCTTCTTTAATATCATGTGTAATTACATTCCCTCCAAATGGAATCAAGGAAGAATAGCACAAAACACCATCGTGATAAATGGCCATTTTGCTTGTTCCTCCACCAATGTCCAGTAAGACCACTCCAGCTTCCTTCTCGTCTTCCGATAGAAGAATTTCAGATGAAGCAATCGGGTCGATCATGGTTTTGCAAATGGAAATTCCCGCTCGTTCAAAACACAACTTCAGGTTGTCTTCATACTGCTGGGGGGCAACCAACAGTTTAAAATCTGCCTCCATTTTTTCCCCAGTCATCCCAACCGGATTGGGAATTCCAACCTCATGGTCAATGGTAAATAGTTGCGGGGAGGTATGGTAAATCTTGTATCCATCTGGCAAATCAAGCTGCTTCACCTGCTTAAACAAAGCTTCCACATCTTCCTCTGACACCAAACGGCTCTCACTGATGTAACGCTCTCCATGGCGTGTTACCGTTTTAAGCTGCTGCCCTACGATATTCACATACACCTCTTCAATATCGCCACCGAAAGCATCTTCGGCCTGACGAATCGCTTCATGAATTGCAGAAAAGGCTTCGTCAATATTTAACACGACTCCTCGCTTAACACCCATCGAGCGAGCCTTTCCGTAACCTAAAATTTCAACCTTTCCATCTTCATTTTTTCGACCAGCAACAACGACCACTTTGGTGGTACCGACATCTACTGCTGCTATTATTTTTTCGCTCTTGCCCATAAGCTTTATTTTTTTGTACACACGACCTGATTCGTGTATTTCAGGTTAATCTTTGAATAATACTCCCAACCAACTTTTGGTAAGGCCTGATCATACAAGGCTTTCAAGTTTCGAAACTTAATCAAGTAATCTGAAGGAGCTCCAAACTCAATCAATTGGTCACCCACCAGGGTTGCCATCAACAACTCTCCATTCTTATTCACCTGAATTTGTTCTATCTGGGCCTTCCAAAATTCATCTTCATCCATAAAGTTGATCATTGGAAGAAGTTGCTCACGCGCAAACTTCTCATCTGCATGACCACTCACCAACAACACCTTAGCTGTAAAAGCCCGGCTCGAAGGAATTCGCACCCCTTCATTATCCAGGTAAAAATCTTCTTTCCCGTTGATCACACGCAGTACCGGACTACGTTGTTCCACTTCAACCAAAAGACGACCTTTAAACTCCATGGTCTCCCCCGTCACTCGCCGATAAATTTCGACATTCTTAATGGTAGTCTCCTTTTTCAGTTCCGCTTCAAGTGCCTCTGTATTAATTTCATTTAACTGCTTCTCAAACAATTTCGCATCAGCCTTCTTTACCAGTCTCTCAATCTCCTCCTCGTCCAAAAAACGCGGTGAATCCTCAGCAATCTTCACCACCAACTCATCGCAGCCTACTTTCGACAGCTTTCCCGCTGAAAAAGCCAGTGAAGCTAGTACAAAAATAACCAGCACTCCAACCAAGATGATATTTAACAAGGACTTAAACATGCGTAATTTCCTGTAAACTATTTCTTATTGGTTCAACCATGGTTGCTATATCTCCAGCTCCCATCATTAGTAACACGCCTGGCTCCAATTGTTTGACTATCTCCGGTAACTTTTCTTTTCCGACAAGCTGTTTGGCGTCACTTTTCAATTGATCAAAGATCACCCGGGAGCTAACTCCCGGAATTGGTTGTTCGCGAGCCGGATAAATATCCAACAAAATCACTTCATCCAGACGATCCAACTGAGCTGCAAAATCGGTTGCAAAATCGCGTGTTCGACTATACAAATGAGGCTGAAAGATTCCGGTCAACTTTCGCCCGGGAAACATATCCCGAACCGAAGTAATGGTTGCCTTTAATTCCTCCGGATGATGCGCATAGTCGTCAATCAAAACATACTGCTCATCACGATATTGAATATCAAAACGTCGCTTCACCCCGTGGTAATCGGCTAAAGCCACTTTCAACTCGTCTTCTACCACGCCTGCTAAAATTGCTAAAGCGCATGCCGCCACCGCATTTTCAACATTCATTAAGCCGGGGTAGTTCAATTCCATATTCTCCATTCGACCTTCAGAATAAACCAAATCAAAATGATAGGCCTCATTGACGAGCTGAATATTTTCAGCATAAAAATCAGCCTGCTCTTTCAAGGCATAACTGAAATAGCGAATTTTCCCATTCCGGCTCTGATCAACAGCTAATCCTTTTTTATAGATTAGTGCGCCATCTGGCTTTATTTGGGCTACAAAATCATGAAACGACTGAACGATTGCATCCTGAGTACCATAAATATCCAAGTGATCTGAATCCATAGAGGTAATCACCGCGAGCTCAGGAAACAAACGCAAAAATGAACGATCAAACTCATCGGCTTCAGCCACGGCCCAAGAACTTGTAGCATGCAACAGCAAGTTGCTTTGATAGTTTTTGGATATTCCACCCAAAAATGCCGTACAGCCTAAGCTGGATTGGTGGAGCAAATGAGCCAGCATGGTTGAAACCGATGTTTTTCCATGGGTTCCGGCAACAGCACAGCAACGTAGCTCGTTGCAAATCAATCCCAAAACCTCGGACCGTTTCAACATTGAAAACTTCTGCTGTTCAAGCCAAACACGCTCACCAAGTTCAGCAGGAACCGCTGGTGTATAAACCACCAATACACCTTTGTCCTGCAAATGGGAACTCAACCACTCAGGACGATCATCATAGTGTATAGCAATTCCCTCGACCTGCAACTGGCGCGTCAACTCACTCTCCGTACGGTCGTAACCAGAAACCAAGCATCCGGCATGCTTAAAGTAGCGCGCCAATGCACTCATCCCGATTCCTCCAATGCCGAGAAAATACACCTGTCTGATATCGTTCAACCTAATCATCTATTTTTCAAGTTCTTTTAAAATCACATTAACGATGTCTACCGTAGCATTGGGCTTAGCCATTTTTAAACTATTAGCCGCCAAGTGCTCCAGCCTACTTTTATCTTTTAATAACTCGGTAGCAGAAGTAAACAACTTTTTAACAGCTTCGTTGTCGCGCACCATCAAGGCAGCTTCATTTTCAACCAAAGCCATTGCATTCTTCGTTTGGTGGTCTTCAGCCACATTGGGAGAAGGCACCAATACCGATGGTTTTCCCAATAAACAAATCTCCGAAATCGTTCCGGCCCCAGCTCTTGAAATCACTAAATCAGCTGCCCGATAAGCCATGTCCATATTCGACAGAAATTCATACAAATGAATGTTCTTTCTTAACTTCCCGTCAAAGCGCTCTAAAATAGCGTTGTGGTAAATCTTTCCCGACTGCCAAATAACCTGCACGCCCTCTTTATCCAACAAATCGAGGTTTGCCAGAATACTTTCATTCAAAGTTCGTGCTCCAAGGCTTCCTCCCAGCACCAAAACAACCGGCTTTCCTTCGTCTAAGCCAAAAAACCGATAGGCCTCTTTCTTATCAACTTGCGACAGTAAGTTTTGTCGTACCGGATTACCGGTTAAAACCAATTTCTCTTTTGGGAAATAGCGCTCCATATTCGGATAAGCCACACAGATCTTTTTGACACGCTTGGCCAACCATTTATTGGTTTTTCCTGCATAAGAGTTTTGCTCTTGCAAAAATGTTGTCACGCCTGCCTTTGATGCTGCTTTCAGCACAGGACCACTAGCAAAACCTCCAACACCAATGGCCACATCAGGCTTGAAATCGCGCACAATTCTACGAGCCCGAAGCATACTCTTGTTCAGCATCCAAACAAATTTGAATAGCTTAAAGGATAACTTCCGGGGTAAGCCAATTACGGGCAAGCCAACAATTGGATAACCAGCTGTGGGGACCCGTTCCATTTCCATCTTCCCAATGGCTCCAACAAATAAAATATCGGCTTCGGGAACCTTTGCTTTCAGCTCATTAGCAATAGACAATGCCGGGAAGATATGTCCTCCCGTTCCGCCACCACTTATTATTACTTTCAATTTTTTCATGTTACAATTCCTCATCTTCATCCGGCATATCAATCATAACCGGAGGTTCAACAACTTGTTTATTGCGCTGATTGTGGTAACTGACCGTCAGAATCGTTCCAAAGGAAACAGCAGTGAACAACATCGATGTTCCTCCCATACTGACCCATGGTAACGGTTGTCCCGTTACCGGAGCGACTCCTACCGATACGGCCATATTGATCACTGCTTGAAAAACAAGCAACAATACCAGGCCTGCAGTTAAAAACGCGGGATAAGTCCTGTTCGATCGTCGAACAATTACCACCCCACGATACAGCAAAATTAAGTACAACAAGGCAACAAAAATGCCGCCAAACATACCATATTCTTCAATAATTATGGCATAAATGAAGTCGTTGTAAGCTGCTTCCATATAGTTGCTGACTTCGCTTCGGCCGGGCCCTTTACCAAACATTCCGCCCTCGTAAATGGCTAACTTGGCATAATCAGCCTGCGTTGTTCCCAACTCAGCATGATCATCTCCAAAAACAAAGTCATCAATTCGCTCTTTAAATGTGTGTACACGCCCAGCCCAGGCTGGCAAGTGCTCGGCCGAAAAGTACAATACACTCAACAATAACAGCCCTGCACCGATAGTCATTAACAAGTATTTCGCCGGAATGCGGGCAATCATCATCAAAACCATCACACTTCCAAAAATCAAAGCAGATGTAGAAATATCTCCATAGAAAATGATTCCACAAACCACACCGCTCGCTCCCATCACCCAAAAGAATGCTTTGCGCAATTCCTCCTTGGTTTTCTGTCTTTTAGACAAAACTTTGGCCACAAACATCATCAATGAAATCTTGGCCAGCTCTGCAGGCTGAAAACTCAAAAAACCTAGATCCAACGATCGGGATGTTGGTTTTGAGGGGGTTAACTTGTATTGCACAACTGCTGCCAGCAGTGCTCCAATCGTTATTAGCAACAGCAAAGGAGCGATATAAGTATAGAACTTTACCGGAATTACATTGACCAGAAAAACCATCACGCCAAAACCAGCTGACAGAAAAATAAGCTGCCGAACCAGGTAATAGCCTGTGTTTCCTCCAGCTTCCCGATAGGCTAATTTTCCGGTTGCACTGTACACAATCAGCAGTGATATGAGTGATAAAAATACCAGTACCACCCAAAGAATCCGGTCTCCCTTAACTATTTTTCCGAGCGAAAAGTTCATTTTTTCTTATCTATTTCCGGCTCAAGTCCGGCCTATTGTAAACAAATCATTTCCATCCCCATGTCCATTTTTTACAACGAACGAACTGCCGTCTTAAACTGGCGTCCTCGATCTTCGTAATTCTCAAACAGATCGAAACTAGCACAAGCTGGTGACAGCAAAACCGTTTCGCCATTTTTGGCCAAGTAGTAGGCTGATCGAACAGCATCCTGCATGTCCTGCGTTTCAATAATATCAGGGACAATGCCATCAAATGCTTCCTTGATTTTTGAATTGTCTGTTCCCAGGCACACAATCGCTTTCACTTTGTCACGCACCAACTCTGTCAATGCACTATAATCGTTTCCTTTATCTACCCCACCTGCAATCCAGACGATAGGCTTATTCAAACTTTCCAAAGCATACCAGGTTGAATTCACATTGGTTGCTTTTGAGTCGTTGATAAACTCAATTCCATGCACTTTTAAGAAACGCTCCAAACGATGCTCGACCCCTTTAAAGTCAGTTAAACTTTCCCGGATCTTTTCGTTCCGAATGTTTAACACCATGCCTGCTAAGCCAGCAGCCATCGAGTTGTAAGTGTTGTGTTTTCCTTGCAATGCAATATCAAAAATGGACATGTTGAATGATTTTTTTCCCAAATTTATAATTAGTTCTTCCCCTTTAATCCCAGCTCCATTTTCAAATGTCTCACCCCAGCCAAACGGCAAGCACTGAGCCGGTATTTCTCTTTTTTTCAATTCTTCTTGAATAATCGGATCATCCACTCCATAAATAAAAACATCGTCTGATGTCTGATTTTGGATAATCCGAAACTTTGAATCCACGTAATTCTGCAACTGGTAATCATATCGATCTAAATGATCCGGTGTGATATTCAAAAGCATTGCCACATCTGCTTTGAATTCGACCATTCCATCCAATTGAAAACTACTCAATTCAATGACATAATAATCAAAATCTTTTTCGGCAACCTGCCAAGCCAAGCTGTGTCCCACATTACCTGCCAAGCCAACATTTAAGCCGGCCGCTTTCAACAAATGATAAGTGAGCATTGTGGTGGTTGTTTTCCCATTACTCCCGGTGATACAAATTGTTTTCGCCTGGCTGTACCGCCCCGCAAACTCAATCTCAGAAATCACGGGTATTCCCTTTCCCCTCAATTCCACAACCAGTGGGGCAGAATCAGGAACTCCCGGGCTTTTAACCACTAAGTCAGCCTTGAGAATCTCATCAGCGGAATGTCCTCCCGCCTCATACCGAATTTCATATTTAGTTAGAACGTCTTCATATTCTTTTTTAATTGTTCCGGCATCTGAAACCAAGACTTCAAAACCTTGTTTCTTTGCCAAAACAGCTGCGCCAACGCCACTTTCTCCAGCTCCTATAACCACAATTTTATTGGTCATCTTAACGCATTTTTAGTGTGACCAAGGTGACCACTGCCAGAATAATTCCGACAATCCAAAAGCGGGTCACAATTTTCGCTTCCGGAATACCTTTCTTTTGGTAGTGGTGATGAATCGGACTCATCAGGAATACCCGCTGTCCTTCACCATATTTTCGTTTGGTGTATTTAAAATAAGCGACCTGAATCATCACCGACAGGTTTTCGATTAAGAAAATTCCGCACAGCAAAGGAATCAGAATCTCCTTGCGAATGATTACAGCAAAAACCGCCAAAATACCACCTAAAGCCAAACTTCCCGTATCCCCCATAAATACCTGTGCGGGATAGGAATTATACCACAAAAAGCCAACTGTTGCTCCAATAAAAGCGGCTATAAAAACGGTCAACTCTCCAATGTTTGGAATATACATGATATTCAGATAGTCGGAGTAAATTACGTTACCACTAACATAGGCGAGCAAGCCAAGCGTGGCCCCGCTAATTGCTGAAGTTCCCGTTGCCAGGCCATCAATTCCATCTGTCAGGTTGGCCGCATTTGACACCGCCGTTATAATCAGAATAATTGCCAAGGCATAGATCAGCCAACGCCAAAATTCGCCTCTTTCACCCGCAAATGGTACCAGCCAAGCGTAGTCGAATTCATGATTTTTAATGAACGGAATTGTTGTTCGTGTCGACTTGACATCATTCGTAATGAAGCGAACTTCCTGCAAGCCGGTTTGCGGATCAATGACAATTTCTTTTTTGAAATCACCATTGGCATTCTGTACTCGCTCACGCACCGTAACATCATCCGAAAAGTAAAGCGTAGAAGCTACAATCACTCCAAGACTTACCTGCCCCAAAATTTTAAACTTCCCGGCTAATCCTTCTTTATCTTTCAGAAATACCTTAATATAATCATCCGTAAACCCGATGAGTCCTAACCAAACCGTGGTTATCAACATCAGGATAATATAAATGTTATTGAGCTGTGCAAACAACAGCGTGGGGATAATAATAGAAGCCAAAATGATCAATCCGCCCATCGTTGGCGTTCCCTTCTTCTGCAACTGACCTTCAAGCCCTAAGTCACGAACTTCTTCCCCAATTTGCTTCAACTGCAAATAATTAATCAGCCGTCGTCCAAATCCCATCGTAATCAACAACGAAGTAATCACAGCAGCTGCTGAGCGAAAGGAAATATACTGAAGCATTCCAATCCCCGGAATATCAAAACTTTTTAACCACTCGTACAATAAATTAATCATCCTTCTTTATTAATTCAGGTTGAAAATTTCCTTTACCACTTCCCGGTCATCAAAATGATGTTTCACCCCTTTGATTTCCTGATAGTCTTCATGTCCTTTCCCGGCAATCAAGACAATATCGCCTGCCTGAGCCAGCATACATGCCGTTCGGATCGCTTCTTTCCGACTGACAATTGAAAGAACTTTTTGACGTTGATGAGCTTCAATGCCGGTTTCCATATCGGCAATTATCTGAGCCGGATCTTCGCTTCTGGGATTATCCGAA
The DNA here is from genome assembly GCF_900113005.1 of Sunxiuqinia elliptica. GTDB lineage: Bacteria > Bacteroidota > Bacteroidia > Bacteroidales > Prolixibacteraceae > Sunxiuqinia > Sunxiuqinia elliptica. The sequence continues at coordinate 239,574 of NZ_FONW01000002.1, read as the reverse complement.
GTCAAAATTACTTTGTCGCTTTGCAAAATGGCCTCTTTTGCCATAATGGGGCGCTTGGTTGTGTCCCGGTCACCTCCGGCTCCAACAACGGTAATGACCTGCTCATTTCCTGTGCGGATCTCCGAAATACCGTTCAGCACATTTTTCAGAGCATCTGGTGTATGAGCGTAATCTACAATCGCATACTTACCATCCGTTGAACGAATGATTTCAAAGCGCCCAGCAACCGGTTTCAACTCGCTAATTGCGGGCAAAACCAACTCTTGCTCAGCTCCCAACAGTAAGGCCGAACCATAAACTGCCATCAAATTATAGGCATTGAACAGGCCTGCAAAATGAGTCCAAACTTCCTGTCCATCGATGCTAAGCAGCATGCCATCAAAGTGTTTTTCCAACACCTTACACTTATAATCAGCCAGTGACTTTAAGCCGTATGCTTTCTTTGTAGCAACCGTATTTTGAAGCATCACGGCCCCATTCTTTTCATCAGCATTGGTCAATGCAAAAGCCCCTTTAGGAAGTTCATCAAAGAACTTCTTCTTGGCTTTCAGGTACTCCGCAAAAGTTTGGTGATAGTCTAAATGGTCATGTGTCAGGTTGGTAAACACCCCACCATCAAAAGCAATTCCAGCAATACGCTCTTGATGAATCGCGTGCGAGCTCACTTCCATAAAGCAATACTCACAGCCAGCTTCTACCATCTTCGCCATCAACGATTGAATCTGAAGCGCATCCGGAGTTGTATGTGTTGCCGGCAATTCTTCATCGCCAACGTAATATTTAATGGTTGAAATAAGTCCTGCCTGATAGCCCAACTTTTTAAACAACAGGTACAACAAGGTTGCAATGGTTGTTTTCCCATTGGTGCCCGTAATACCAACCACTTTCAATCGAGCCGAAGGATTGTCGTAGTAGTTTGACGCTAACTTCCCTAAAGCTCCGGCTGTATCTCCCATCGTTACTAAGGTGCTTGCCCCTTCGTCCACATCCTCAAAACGCTCGGCAATAACAGCGGCTGCTCCCTGTGCAATTGCCTGCTGAATAAACCGATGTCCATCAACATGTGTCCCCGGTACAGCAATAAATACATCGCCTGCTTCCACCTTCCTCGAATCAAAGTGCAAATTCTGAATTGACACATCAGCTGATCCACTCAAAAGCTGATGCTCAATATCCTGCAATATGTTGCTTAATTGTTTCATTAACCTAAATCGATATAAATAGTTTGTCCTCTTCTAATTTTATTCCCCGCTTTTAGTGATTGCTTTCTCACTTTTCCAATCCCTTTCATCCGCACTTTCAGGCCGGCACTTTCCAGCAAGTAAAGCGCATCACTCCCTCCCATTCCGCGAACATCGGGAACCAGTCCTTCACCCAGCTGCAGGCTATTAGCGGTTAAGCGATTTTCCTCGGGTTTGACTCGTATTAAATCCGAGTCGGCGTCTCCTGTCTCCAGTTCAAGATCCAGCTCTTCCGCTGTAAACTCAATCTCCTGCTTAAATCCAGCTTTCACTTCGGGTAGCCCAGCCACTAACTCATCTTCATTCTCACGACGATCCATAAAGCTGGCATAGACTTTACTGACTATTTCCCGAAAAACCGGACCAGCAACGGAACCTCCATAATACTTTCCTTTAGGACCTACAATCACAACTACACAAGTATATTGCGGATCATCAGCAGGAAAGTAGCCTGCAAAAGAAGCTTGGTAATTCTTCCGCCCATCCTTTTCATAGCCCTGGTCATTATAAGCCACCTGGGCCGTTCCTGTTTTCCCGGCAATGGGGAAGTAAGGATTATTCAGTGAACGTCCGGTACCTGCCGTGCAGACACCTGCCAGCAAATCCTGAGCTTTTCCCAAAGTTCCTTTTGAACAAATTGAAGGATTGATTATTTCGGTCTTAAACTCTTTCTCTAAAATGCCGTTTCGACGCACTTCCTTGACAAATTTTGGTTTGATCATGCGCCCGTTGTTAGCCACCGCATTATAAAAGGTAGCGGTTTGCAGGGGTGTTAACTTAATTTCATAGCCATAAGAAATCCAGGCTAGCGAAGGTCCCCACCAAACGTCATCATCAGGATACTTGATATAGGGAACCCCTTCGCCAGCAAACCCCAGGCCAAGAGGCTTATTCAAGCCAAAGTTGTATATGCGATCAATAAAATCTTCTTCGTGCCCTTCATAAAACTCGGTGATAATTTTGGCAACACCAACGTTCGATGACAACTCAAAAATCCGCTTCATGCTAAGTTTTCCTCGGCCACCACGATAGTAATCACTATCATAAATCGTTTGCCCCCGGTAATTCCAAATACCATTCCCCGTGTCGAAAACGTCTGAGGTGTCGACATAGCCGTGCTCCATTGCTGCCATCAAAGACATCAACTTAAAAGTAGAGCCAGGCTCGCTGCAGCCGGCATGCCCCAAAGCAAAGTTGTAGGTTTCACCGTAGGTTCCATCCTTGCGACGCCCCAGGTTGGCAATGGCTTTCACTTCGCCCGTTTTCACTTCCATAACGATGGCTGTTCCCCATTGTGCCTGCGATGTCTCCATTTGACGATGAAGCGCATTGTTTGCAAAATCCTGCAAGTTCACGTTCAGGGTGGTAATGACATCACTTCCATCTTTCGGATCAACAATAGGCATGTTAATCCAACGCCCGGAATAGTTTCGTTTTATGGCCTTTCCATTTTCACCACTCAGGTAACCTTCCATCAGCCCTTCAATTCCCGAGTAGCCAACATTTCCGTGAATACCTCCAAACGCTCCTTTATTTAGCGTTCCAATAGTACGACTTGCCAACTCCGAGTGAGGCATCACCCGCTCACTTTCAGTAATCACAATCAAACCCGAACCAAATATGCTTTTCTTGAGCATGGACAAACGCTTGAATTTCTGAAGCTGGTTGTAGTTTACTTTTTCAGGGTAAATCAAAAACCAACGATTGCCATCCTTAAATGCTTTATCCAGTTTTCGCTTAAACTGCGATTTCGAGATTTTAAAAAACTTAGCAACCTCCAAGGCAAAAGCATCCGACTTATCGCCATAAATACGTTTAACCCTCGGTGCTGCAAGATCTAAACGAAGTTCGTACTGCGGAACTGAAGTTGCCAAGATACTCCCATCATCAGCACAAATATTTCCTCGCTTGGCTGGTATTTCAGTGGTGTTGTTCTTTAAATCTTTGGCAATCCCTTTCCACTTCTCCGTATCCATGTTTTGAATCATGAAGATTTTGACCACAATGATTACGCCCACCATTGCAGCAAGAAAATAAATAACCCCAAAACGGGCTGTTATGTCCTTTCTAATCTCCATTATTCTTCTTCGATCTTTTCAACTTTCAATTTTCGAGCGGGCTCACTGGGTTCATCCAAATCCAGCCCACTACCTTTTACTTTCTCTACAATTTCAGAAGGTCTGTTCATCCGCATCAAATCTGTTTCATAAGTAACAGACTCCGCTCTCAACTCCTTAATGGAATCCTGCACAGCCTCCATTTGCCGAATGGTTTTCTCAGACCAATACCGGTTTGAGATCAACAGAATGATGAGAAAAACAACAAAAAGCACAAAAGGCATCTGTTTCAATACCTTTTCACTAGCCAACAAGCTTCCTCCCAGCAACGATTTTAAACCACTGCGCTTACTCTTTGCTTTTCCGTTCTTCGTTTTTGCCTCACTCATTGTTTTTCGGCTATTCTTAGTTTTGCACTTCGTGCCCTTGGGTTTCGTTCAATTTCTTCTTCTGTTGGCACAATCACTTTCCGGTTCACTGCCTGTAAAACAGAACTCACATTGCCATAAAAATCTTTTTCCTGTTTTCCCTCAAAGTTTCCAGCTTTGATAAAGTTCTTCACCAACCGATCTTCCAGGGAATGATAAGTAATGACCACCAAACGGCCGCCGGGTTTTAACAACTCTGCACTTTGCTCTAAAAAATCTTTCAGCACATCCAGCTCACCGTTGGTCTCAATGCGAAGCGCCTGAAAAACTTTGGCCAAGTATTTTGTCTCGGTCCTTTTCGGAACACAGGGTGCAATGATTTCTTTGAACTGGTCGATTGTCCGAACAGGCTTTTGCTGCCTTGCCGCTAAGATTTGCTTGGTCAACCGATAGGCATTATTAACCTCACCATACTCCCTGAATACCTGAATCAAACGAGCTTCATCGTAGGTGTTCACAATATCGGCAGCGGTCAACTTCGCATCCCGGTTCATACGCATATCTAATGCTCCGGAAAAGCGAAACGAGAAACCTCTTTCGGCAACATCAAAATCATGTGACGAAACACCAAGGTCTGCCAAAATACCATCCACTTGTTCAACATCGTGATACCGCAAAAAATTGCGGATATACCTGAAGTTATGACGAATAAAAACAAACCGCGAATCATCAAAAGCATTCGCCGCAGCATCTTCGTCCTGATCGAAACCAAACAAACGTCCCGTTTCAATGTTTTTCAATATTTCCCGCGAATGTCCGCCACCACCAAAGGTGACATCTACATATTCGCCATCCGGTTGAATGTTCAGCCCTTCGATGCTTTCATTCAATAAAACTGGTATGTGATAAGCTTGTTCCACGTTTACTCCTCCGTTGATCCAAAAAACTCTGCAAACAATTCTCCATAATCGCCTCCTGTTCCCAGGTAAGCTTCATATTCTTTGACATCCCACAAACGAATCCGGTCCCCTACTCCAACAAAAACGACCTCCTTCGAAATCTTCACCTTCTCCAGAAATGAATTAGGCATATTCATGCGGCAACTTTCGGGAACATTAATAATCTTAAAATTGCGGTAAATCATATCCAGCAAACGACTTTGCCGGGGATTGTTTCGGTTTAGTTTGGCTTTAAACGAGGCTAACCTAGACTCCCAGGCCTCCAGAGGATAAATGTTCAGGCATTTCTCAAATGGGTCAATCTCAACAGCTAACTGACCATTAGGAATCCGCCCCCCCATCTCATTTTTGTAGTCGACAGGCAGAACAACACGTCCTTTTTCGTCAAATGTTGCGTTTTTTTCTGCTGAGAAATCCATGTGTTAATCGTCTATTTTTCAAACGTAAAATTAGTAATTTCTTCCCCAAAATACCACTTTCAGTCACTCTCTTCCACATTTTTCCACCTCGCCTCCAAAATCAATCTGTTCATTTTTTGTTGATAACCTCAAAATACCTGTTAATAACAACAGTTAATTAGCTGTTTTATTGCACACTAATAAATGATAAGATTTTTTCAACACCCGTTGATAAAACAAATATACATCAATTATGCACAGGAAATAACACAAACAAAAGATCGAGCTCAGATTTATTTCCTATTTTTCGGGATTCAAAATAAAATCAAATGGCTGATCAATATCCGAATGGGATAAAACCGATCAATATTCGTACGGTTTTTGCAGAAAAGAGCCCCAAGCTAGCCAGGTTTATTCCGGGTTTTATTTATAACTACATCACCCGGATCATGCATATCAATGATGTTAACGAAATACTGGCCAAGTACGGCGACCAAAAAGGCATCGATTTTGTCCATAAAGTAGTCGAACATTTTGATGTCAAAGAAGAGGTTATTGGGATCGAGAACATTCCCGAATCCGGGCGATTTATTTTCGCGTCGAATCACCCACTAGGCGGTTTCGATGGCTTGCTACTCATGTCAAACGTTAACAAACTACTGGGAGAAGTGCGCTTTCTTGTTAATGACGTTTTAATGAACATCCCCCAGCTGGAAAGTGTGTTTGTTCCTATCAATAAACATGGAGGCCACGGACGAAATGTCGCCAGGATTGTACAAGAACAATACCAGTCAGATGTTCAAATTCTGATTTTTCCATCAGGCTATGCCTCCCGAAAAATTAACGGAAAGATCACAGACACTGAGTGGAAAAAGCATTTCATCCAAAAATCAGTTCAATACCAAAGGGACATCATCCCGGTACATGTCAGTGGGCGCAACTCTAATTTCTTCTATAAGCTTGCCAACTTTCGCAAAGCAATCAGGCTAAAGTGGAACTTAGAGCAGTTTTTCCTGTCTGACGAAACCTTCAAGCACCGGGGACAAAAATTCACAATTTCCTTTGGTAAACCTATTCCTTACACCACATTCGATAAAAGCAAAAAACAGAATGAGTGGGCTGACTATGTCAGAGAGAAGGTATATGCAATGAGTGAATCGGGGAAGCATTGAATTTAAAGTTTCTATGACCCATTTTCTTCAATAAATTTTTATAGTTTTGTAGCTCAACAAAATTAGCGGACTAAGTATGAAAGATATTGTTGCACCGATGCCCAAAGAAGCAATACTAGCCGAATTAACTGCAGAAAAGCTTCTTCGGAAGACCAACAAAGGTGCCAATGAGATCTATGTGATTACGCATCACGATTCTCCTAATGTAATGCATGAAATTGGCCGGTTACGTGAAATCACTTTTCGCGAAGCTGGAGGGGGGACCGGAAAAGAGATCGACATTGACCAGTACGACACTAGTGAGAATCCTTATCATCAATTAATCGTTTGGGATCCGGATGCCCAGGAAATCCTGGGAGGCTACAGATACATCATGTGTGCTAACTTACCCCGGGACGAAAACGGTGATGTGATCTTGGCAACTTCACGACTATTTCACTTTTCAGAAGATTTTAAAAAGAACTACCTTCCATATACACTCGAGCTTGGACGTTCGTTTGTTCAGCCAGCCTACCAATCGAGCAAAGCAGGCGCGAAAGCACTATTTGCTCTTGACAATTTGTGGGACGGACTGGGAGCTCTGATTGTAGATCATCCGGAAATGAAATATTTCTTTGGTAAAGTAACCATGTACTCGCATTTCCATACCGATGCGCGGAACTTGATTCAATACTTCTTTTTAAAGTATTTCCGTGATCAGGAAAATTTGGTTTCTCCTAAGAAACCCATGGAGTTAAACATGGACACTGAAGCACTTGCAAAGATATTCGATGGTGGCTCCTACAAAGAGGATTATAAGATATTAACTCAACGAGTTCGGGAGTATGGTGAAAATATTCCACCATTGATTAATGCGTATATGAACCTCAGCCCATCGATGAAGACTTTTGGAACGGTGCTCAATGACCGTTTTGGTGATGTTGAAGAAACCGGAATTATCCTAACAATCAAGGATATTTACGAAGCCAAAAAGGATCGCCACATTGAAACTTACGTCAAAGGGAAAGAAGATGACGATTTCCCAACACCTATTTAAATAATATTTTTTACACCATAAAAAAAGCAGGCCTTTCAGCCTGCTTTTTTCATATCTAGTTAATTCTTACTAATAAGCTCTTCCCTGTACCCCTTCAACAAAATTAATGAAAGAGGTATTCACTACTTTATTTCCTCCTGGTGTTGGATAGTTTCCGGTAAAGTACCAGTCCCCCAAATCATTTGGACAAGCCTCGTGAAGACTCTCAATGCTCTGATAAACAATTTCAACCTCAGCTTTGCAGCCCTCTGGCTTAAGCAACTCAGCAATTTTACCAGAAATTTCCTCAGCTGTTGATTGCCGATAAATATCCTTCACGTAGTTTACAATTTCTTCCTTCGGAAGATTCTCCTGCGCTTTACACTTTTTGTAAACATCCTCAATAATATTCTCCAAGCCTTTATCTTTCAACAACTCAACGGCTGCAGTAAAGGCAATAAACTTATCAAGAACTGCCATGTCAATTCCATAACAGTCAGGATAACGAATTTGGGGAGCAGAGGAAACAACTATAATTTTCTTGGGATTCAAGCGATCCAAAATCTTCAGAATACTATTCTTCAGGGTGGTTCCCCGAACAATCGAGTCATCGATAATCACCAAAGTATCCTTATCTTCCTGAATCACACCATAGGTAACATCATATACGTGCGCAACCAGATCATCACGACTTGCATCATCTGCAATAAAGGTACGCAGCTTAACATCTTTAATGGCAATTTTCTCAACACGAGGCTCCATCGAAATAATGTCTTCCAATTCTTCCTCTGTCATTGTTCCATTCCCTTGGCGAATCAACTTCTTCTTCCGCTCAAGCAAGTGTTGGTTTACACCTTGCATCATTCCATAGAAGGCCGTCTCCGAAGTATTCGGAATGTATGAGAAAACCGTATTTTCAATATCAAAATCAATGCTCTTCAAAATGGCTGGAGCTAACAAGCGTCCAAGTTGCTTACGCTCTTGATAAATATCCTTGTCACTTCCTCGTGAGAAATAAATTCGCTCAAACGAACAAGAAACCTTCTTATGAGGCACCCGAACCATTTGATGCGAAACTTCTCCATTCCGCTTAATGATCATGGCTTCACCCGGCTTGATTTCCTTCACCTGATTTGCATTCACATCCATCACGGTTTGAATCACCGGACGCTCAGAAGCGACCACGACAATCTCATCATCTTCATAGTAGTGAGCCGGACGGATTCCCCATGGGTCGCGCGTAACAAAAGCATCGCCATGACCAACCAAACCAGCCATTGCATAACCACCATCCCAATCTCTGCTCGCATTCTCAAGAATACTTTGCACATCCAGATTTTCCTCAATTAAAGGAGAAATTTCGCGGTTTGAGTAGCCTTCATTCTTATATTGACGGAATCGGAATTGGTTTTCCTCATCTAAAAAGTGCCCCACTTTCTCAAGCACGGTCACGGTATCGGTATAATTCTTTGGATGTTGTCCCAAGTCAATCAATTTCTGAAACAACTCGTCGGTATTTGTCAGGTTAAAGTTCCCGGCCAATACCAATGTGCGCGACTTCCAGTTATTCTGGCGCATCACCGGATGCACAAAGTGAATACTGTTTCGACCAAAAGTACCATACCTCAGGTGCCCTAAATACAACTCACCTGAGTAAGGCAAGTTTTTGTACACCCATTCTGTATCGTTTATATCTTTCCCGGATTTAACCGCCTTAGTAACACTCTTCGAAATTTTATCGAACACATCTTTAATTGGATTTTGTTCGATTGAGCGGTAACGGCTAATATACTCCTGGCCTGGTTTCAGATTCATTTTCACACTAACCACACCTGCACCATCTTGCCCGCGGTTGTGTTGTTTTTCCATTAGAAGGTATAGCTTGTTGATTCCATATCGCCAAGTGCCATACTTTTCCTGATAATAACTTAAAGGTTTTTTCAGTCGGATTAGCGCAATTCCACACTCATGTTTAATCGATTCACTCATTGCTCTGTCTGTCGGTAATAAATAGTTTTGGAAACTGAATAATATCTTTCACGATAAAAGCATTCGGATACGTTTTTTTGATACGGTTCCGAAGAACTAATGCTTCACTTTTTGTTCTGAAATCTCCAACCCGAACTTTGAAATCGGGACTTTGAAAAATCATATACGCCTGCTCATCCGGATACTTTCTCAGAAAATCAGTTTTAACTTCCAATGCTTCCTCTCTTGCTCTTAGGCTCGAGCTAAAGAAAATTTCCAATCGGTAACCTTCTGTTCCATTCACGCGCTTATTCATGGCAACATGTCTTTTCAACAAGGTGTCAATTCGAGCATCCTGACTTACTGAAAGCCGGTCTGCGATCGTCTCTGACGTTACATCTGGAACATTTTGGGTAGGGTTGTAAACGAACTCCTGAGCACGAAGGCTCAAGCTAAAAAGGATAAATACAATCTGAATAAATACAAACTTCATCTGCCTAATCATTTAGTGTCATTTCCAACAGATGCCCGCCCCGCTTTAACGGGGAATTCACACAAAATATAACTAACTCAGTACTAGCACTAAAAATTATTTTTGTGTCCGTTTCTTAACAGGTGTCCTTTGAAAGTGCAAATATATACTTAATTGATGGAATACAAGAATTCATCTTTTTTATCACCTAAAAAAATCCAAAAACTTTACATTGGCTTGAGTCATTCCCATTTCCTTTTCTCTCCAAATAAGAACGAATAAAACACCTAAAAATTTTACATTTCCGGTTCCGCTTAAAATCAATAAATTTGCAGGCTGATTTGAATATGATGAGAGAGAAAAAACTATTTATCGAAACCTATGGCTGCCAGATGAATGTAGCCGACAGTGAAGTGGTAGCCGCCATTTTACAGGACCGCAAGTATCAACTTTGTGACACCGCAGAAGAAGCCGACGCCATCTTCATTAATACCTGCTCAATCCGAGACAATGCCGAGCAGCGAATTTGGGGAAGGCTAAATCACCTAAAAGGTTTCAAAAAGAAAAATAAGCAACTGGTTGTTGGCATCTTAGGATGTATGGCAGAACGAGTTGGTGACCGATTTTTGGAACATGAAGCTGTGGACTTAGTTGCCGGGCCTGATGCTTACCGTGATTTACCCTACTTGATGGACAAGGCAATGGATCATGAACCAGCCATCAATGTTGAGTTATCAACAAACGAAACTTACGATAAAATCACGCCGGTACGTATTGGCGACAAAACCATTAGCGGATTTGTCAGCATCACCCGTGGGTGTAACAACTTCTGCACCTACTGTATTGTACCCTACACCCGAGGACGCGAGCGCAGCCGTTCGCCACAGGATATTTTAAACGAAGTGCGTGACCTGGAAAGTAAAGGCTATAAAGAAATTACCTTGCTTGGACAAAATGTTAACTCTTACAAATGGTTACCTGAAGGAGAACGCAAACCGGTTCGTTTCTGGGATTTGCTAGGTATGGTTGCCGAAGCCGTTCCTTCGCTGAGAGTTCGCTTCACAACCTCGCACCCCAAAGACATGTCGGACAAAGTTTTAACCCAGATTGCAGCACACCCCAACATTTGTCGTCATATTCATCTGCCCCTGCAATCGGGAAGTTCCAAAATACTCAACCTGATGAACCGGAAATACGATCGGGAATGGTACATGAAGCGTATTGAAGCTATACGCAACATTATTCCAGACTGTGGGATATCAACCGATGTTTTCTCCGGATTTTGCACTGAAACAGAAGAAGATCATCAGGAAACCCTGTCACTGATGGAATGGGCAGGCTTCGATATGGCTTTCATGTTCAAATACTCGGAGCGTCCTGGGACTTATGCCCACAAACACTTGGAGGATGATGTACCGGAGGAAGTTAAAACACGTCGACTAAACGAAATCATTGCCCTTCAGAATCGGCTCTCGTTGCAAAGTAACCAGAACGATATTGGCAAAATAGTCGATGTTTTAGTGGAAGGAACCTCTAAAAAGAGTGATCAAGAATTAGTTGGACGGACTTCGACCAATAAGGTAGTTGTTTTCCCTGACCGTAACTTCCACAAAGGAGAAACAGTACAAGTCAGGGTGACGCAATGCACACAAACAACTTTAATTGCGGAACTAGTTGATTAAATAGGTGTAATCGACAAATTACCCGAACAAAAGAAAAGGACTTATATTGCTGCATACTTATTCAGCAAAAACCCCGTTATAAAAGGCAAATTCGAATTCTATGAGCAAACTAATTGAAGATTTCCAAGCTTATCGCACAGCGATGAATGAAAAAATCCTTGCTTCAAACAATAAGGTTATGAAGCGTATTTACAGCATTGACACCTTGGCCTACCAGGAAGGTGCTCTAAGCATAAAAACCAAAGAGATGCTGGGCTTGGTATCGTCATTAGTTTTGCGTTGCGATGACTGTGTGAAATACCATTTGGAAAAATGTTTTGAGCAAGGGACAACAACCGAAGAGCTCTTCGAAGTTTTAAGCATTGCAAACCTTGTAGGAGGTACAATTGTTATTCCTCATACCAGGCGAGCTGTTGAATATTGGGAAGCTCTTCTTGAGAAGTAAAACAAACTCAAAATGTGAACTTTATAAATTAATGTGTATGATTGCAATCAGTGCTACTGACAAAAAAGTAACAGCCCCGATGGATCTTCGATTCGGACGCGCGCCCTATTTCTATCTTTCTGACGGAAAAGAATCTCGTTTTATTGTAAACCCCTATTGCCAGGAAGAAAATGACGTTGCTCCTCGCGTGGTACAACTACTCGCCAACGAGAACGTATCGAAAATTATAACCGGAGAAGTTGGTCCTAAAGCACATGACGGATTGCTCAAACAAAATATCCAGATCATCATGCTTGATGAAGAACGCATCAAGATCAACCAGGTTTTGAAAAAAATCAACTTTTAGGGATACAATTTTTTATTCAAAAATGGAATTAATGCCAACACAAGTCCGTGTTGGTATAGCTGTTGGCGAGTTAGTAAATCATTGGTCAATAAGCCAACAGCCCCATTTTTTTGTTTCGAGTTCTCTTTCTTGAAAACCTGGTCATTCGCATCACCCAATTCCAAGCCTGAAGCAATTAGGCGAGCAATTTCCGGCGGCAACTCAAAACTTCCGGTGCGCCCAAGTGCTTGTTTTTCACCATCCGAAACTACAATCCACGCAAAAGCTTGCAAGCGGTTATCAATCGTTTCAAGTCCTCCTTCAATACCAACAAAAAAGTCAGCATCTCCTACGCGATTCAATAAGTAATCAACTCGGTTCTGTGCTCCGCGTTTAGTCTCATCACTCGTAGCTGGCTGATCTGCAACTCCTGACTCGGAAGCAACTCCCAAAACATCAGCAGGCGTTGAAAAACAAATTTTGAAAGCTTCTTTAACGGCATTAACTTTGACCGGATTTTGTGAAGCAACTAAAACCTTCATAAAACAAAATCTTTAAGATAACAGATCGTTAGATTTTCAAATCTCAGACTGTCAAACATTGGTAGCATTTTAATCTCGAGCCGTTTATCTGGATTGAGAGCTACTAAACATCAGACAACGATAAGAAATCGATGAACGATACAATAACTAAAATAGGCAATAAAGCTACTTTTACAATTTATAACCATCAAATTTTCCATCCTAAAATGATTATCCGCGAAGCAAAAAAAGAGGATGCTCCAAGCATTGCAACGTTTCAGTTGGCTATGGCTTTGGAAACTGAAGACCTTCAACTAGACAAACCAACTGTTGATTTAGGGGTAGCCAAGGTTTTCGACGATCCAAGCAAAGGCACCTATTACCTTGCCGAGAAAAAGGGACAAGTGATTGCCTCGCTGTTAACCACCTTTGAATGGAGCGATTGGCGCAACGGTACCGTTCTTTGGATTCAATCTGTTTATGTTGTTCCAGAAGAACGCGGAAACGGTGTTTATAAAAAAATGTACCAGCACATTCAACAGCTCGTTGAACAGAATGACCAACTGAAGGGCATCCGACTCTATGTTGACCAAACCAATACTCGGGCGCAACAAGTTTATCAGAAACTCGGCATGACTGCCGAGCATTATCAGCTTTTTGAATGGCTTAAAGAATAACCCATGGAACGTAAACCAATTTCTCCGGAAGTGCGCCAGCAGTTAATTATTGCTCAGCGCAATGAGATTACAGAATACCATATTTATCAGCGTCTGGCTAAAAAGCTCAAGGACAAGCACAACAGCCAAGTGTTGAATGCCATTGCCCAAGACGAACTGAAACATTACAACATCTGGAAAAAATATACCGGACGTGAAGTGAGCCCGAGCCGATGGGATATGTTTAAGTTTTACTGGATTTCTCGTTTGTTCGGCATCACCTTTGGCATCAAATTGATGGAAAAAGGGGAAGAAAGCGCCCGAATCAATTATGCCGAGATTGCTCACGAAATTCCGGAAGCAGCAACCATCAGCAAGGAGGAGAACGACCACGAAGAAGAGCTGATCAATATTTTAAAGGAAGACAAATTAGAATACATCGGTTCGATAGTGTTAGGCTTAAATGATGCTTTAGTTGAGATTTTGGGAACACTGGCCGGACTTACGTTTGCGCTGCAAAATACCAAACTTGTTGCTTTAGCCGGAATTATTGCGGGGATTGCAGGTGCACTTTCAATGTCTTCGTCCGAATATCTTTCAAATAAATCGGAAGGGAACGACGCAGGTGCCGTAAAATCGGCTCTGTTTACCGGGCTGGCCTATATCGTTGCTGTTGTTTTTCTGGTAGCCCCCTACCTCCTGTTTGCATCGCCATTTACAGCCTTGCTCGTTGCTGTGCTCGATTCTGTTTTTGTGGTTTTTGTTTATAGCTATTACATATCCATTGCCAACGATCAACCATTCCGAAAGCGTTTCCTGGAGATGGTGGTTCTCAGTACCGTTGTCGGGCTAATTTCATTCGGACTGGGCTATTTAGTGCGTGTTGCATTTGGCATCGAAGTCTAAAACATTCCACCATACAGCTTGTTGATTTGAAAAACGGAGAAAGGGCATGAGTCAATACCTGCAAAAGTTAATTCTGGAAGGTGAACACCAACAACAGGATTTTAAATACTGCATCAGCGATTCAAAAAAAATCGCAAAATCACTGGTCGCCTTTGCCAACACCGATGGAGGTCGATTGCTCATTGGAGTTAAAGACAATGGCAACATTGCCGGCGTGCGATCGGAAGAAGAATATTACATGGTCGAATCAGCGGCAAAAATATTCAGCAAGCCACCCATTGATTTTGATACCAGGCAGCATTTTATTGAAAACAAAACAGTGCTTGAGGTCATCATTGAGTCAAGCTCCAACAAACCTCATTTTGCCAAGAATGACCAAGGGAAGTGGCTGGCCTACTTCAGAAAAGATGACGAAAACAAGCTAGCTAACAAAGTCATGATTGAAGTTTGGAAAAAGCAAAAAAGAAGTCAGGGCATCTTCTTAAGCTATTCTGAAACAGAACGTTTCTTACTGGACTACCTCGAAAAAAACGGTTCGATCTCTCAATCAGCATTTAGTCGAAAAGCACAAATTACTTACCGGGAAGCGGAACGAGTTCTCTCAGATTTTATCACCCTTGGAATTTTAGAGATCCAAGCCGACGAAAAAAATATCCAGTACACCATCGCAGAAGATTTTGACCGCCAGGAATGGGAAGCCGATCAGTGGCACTAAGCAATAAATAGATCTCATTTCCAAGTCATTCCCAAAATAGCTATAAAAAAGAAAGATTATTTCGTCTTTCAGAAACTTTTTGTGCAAAAACTGAGTTTATCTAAATGCAAACATTACCTAAAGGCAACTAAAATGATAACCCGGATTCGGACCTTTTTGAGACTGGCTTTGCTCGTTGGTGCATTCGTGGGATGTACAGAGCATACGCAACCTGATCCTCAACCCGAGGAACCAGAAGAGCCAGAAGAACCAATCGAGAACTCGATTCAGCCCGCTGACTTTTTAAGCGAGGAAAAATATACCCAGCTGATTGTTGAAATCGTTTATATTGAAGGTTATGAGCCAACCAATACTTCCAAATACCATCTCCTTTCATTGATCGATTCACGATTACATAAAAAAGGGGTACAAATCTTCGCTAAATCCATTTTATCTCCCGGGGAAGATGACTTTTCGCTGGAAACCTTGAAAATAATGGAAGAAGCCTATCGAACCAACGAAACCTCGGAACAGACACTTGTGGTGTGGATTTTTGTTGCTGATGGCCATTATTCAGGTAATAAAGACGACAACAAAATCCTGGGGCTCGCCTATGGACCAACGTCCATTGCCTTGTTTGGAAAAACTATTAAAGACTATAGTGGAGGGCTTAATCAACCAACAACAGCGGTCCTTGAAAGTACGGTATTAATGCATGAATTTTGCCACCTGCTAGGACTGGTCAATAACGGCACACCTATGATCACCAACCACCAAGATGCAACCCATGGTCATCATTGCAGTAACCAAGACTGCCTGATGTACTATGCTGCCGAAACTAGTCAATTTTTAGGTCATTTCCTCTGGAACACCCCACCTTCCTTAAAGGACCAGTGTTTGCAAGACTTAAAAAACAACGGAGGAAAGTGAAACCAATCATTAACCAAAGTTTAATACAGACGAAAATGTCAGTTATTATTTTTATGACTAGTTTTATCGTCCTAAAATAACTACTAAAATGAAGAGAATATTATCAGTTCTGCTTGTTTTCCTAATGGCAGCCCCCTTATTGGCTCAGGAAAACTACAAAACCTTATCCAAGGAAGACTCCCTTAAGATTTACAACGGGGCAAGCACTTACGATGTAAAATCGTACTCAGCTACCTTCAAGAAGCAAAAACCCAAAAACATCATTTTGATGATTGGTGACGGGATGGGTACTGCCCAGGTTTTCGCAGGGATTACCGCGAATGGAGGACATCTTTTTCTGGATAACTTCAAACATGTCGGGTTCTCAAAAACCCAATCAGCCAGTGATTACGTAACCGACTCGGCTGCAGGCGGAACAGCTTTAGCTGCAGGATACAAAACATACAATGGTGCGATTGGTGTTGACAAAGATACCATTGCTCACCCGAGTGTGCTGGAAAAAGCTGAAGAAAAAGGTTTGGCAACTGGTTTGGTTTCAACCTCAGCCATTACTCATGCAACTCCAGCGTCCTTTATTGCCCACCAGCCTTCACGTAGCATGTATGAAGAAATTGCCGCCGATTTTATGAATACGGACATTGACGTTTTCATTGGTGGCGGCTACAAACACTTCACCGAGCGTAAAGACGGTCGTAACTTGATTAACGAATTGGAAAGCAAAGGTTACACCGTGCTTCAGGACATGAACAAGATTGAAAAAGTTAAAAAAGGCAAATTGGCAGGACTTACTGCTTATGAGCATAATGGACGTGCACCTGAGCGTGACGGCATGTTACCAAAGGCAACTGACAAAGCGATCAGCTTATTGAAAAACAATAAAGATGGATTCTTTTTGATGGTTGAAGGGTCTCAAATTGACTGGGGTGGGCACCAAAACAACACCATCTATATTGTTGAAGAGGTATTAGACTTTGATCAAAGTATTGGCAAAGCCCTTGAATTTGCTGCAAAAGACAAAGAGACGTTGATTATTGTTACCGCCGACCATGAAACTGGAGGTTTAGGAATCAACAAAGGCAATATCAATAAACAAAACGTAAAAGGTGGATACACCACTGGAAGCCACACCGCTGTAATGGTACCTGTCTTTGCTTTTGGCCCCGGTGCTGAAAATTTCACTGGCATCATGGAAAACACCGACATTCCAAAAAGAATTAGTGAATTGTTAGAACTATAAGACCGAGCATACTCGGATACTCAACTTTTAAAAAAACTATTGAAAGAAAGCAGGTTCTTTCAATAGTTTTTTACTTTTAGGGCTTCGTTGATTTAAAGTGAAGCTTATGAACTCCTCCATGGAAGTGCTGGATCATGTGCGGTTGAATTTCTCTCCATCCGGCTTACTTTTTCTAAACATTGCCTTAGCCTTCATCA
Source organism: Sunxiuqinia elliptica (assembly GCF_900113005.1). Taxonomy (GTDB): domain Bacteria; phylum Bacteroidota; class Bacteroidia; order Bacteroidales; family Prolixibacteraceae; genus Sunxiuqinia; species Sunxiuqinia elliptica. The sequence continues at coordinate 222,331 of NZ_FONW01000002.1, read as the reverse complement.
TGTTTGGTGTTGCTCTGGGAATTAAGATTGATGATTTTAAGGACATCATTCAAAAACCAAAGTCAGCGATTACCGGAATCATCGCTCAGTTCATCCTACTTCCTTTACTAACCTTTTTACTGGTACTATTGGTAAAACCATCGCCAACCATTGCATTAGGGATGATTTTAGTGGCCTCCTGCCCAGGGGGAAACATCTCCAATTTCATAAGTTCAATGGCTAAAGCCAATGCTGCTTTATCGGTTAGTTTAACGGCTTTTGCAACGTTAAGCGCAATTTTCATGACTCCCTTAAATTTCTCCATATGGGGCAACCTATATGTAAAATTTCACAATAATAGGGTTGCTGAATCACTCATGCGGCCGCTCGAAATTGATCAGCTACAGATGTTTCAAACGGTCTTTATTTTGCTTGGGCTTCCTGTTATTGCCGGTATCCTTTTTGCGTCGCGCTATCCCAAAACAACAGCAAAAATCATCAAGCCGTTAAAAACGGCATCACTGCTGTTCTTCATTATCATGGTAATAGCCATGCTATCAGCCAATTTCGATCATTTTAAACGTTTTGTGCACTTAGTCTTCTTTATTGTTCTGATGCACAATGCACTGGCGCTGGCAACCGGCTTTCTTTTCAGCACCCTGATGAAACGCCCAAGAGTTGACCGCCGAACAATTACGATTGAAACAGGAATTCAAAATTCGGGCCTTGCTTTAGCGTTGATGTTCAATCCCAAAATCTTTCCCCCTGAACTCGAACTTGGAGGGATGGCTGTTATTGCTGCGTGGTGGGGAATTTGGCATATCCTAAGTGGGTTAACCATGGCCAGTTTATGGTCCAGGAAACCGCTGTTTGCCTGATTACCACCCTCTGCAGAATTGGAACAAATTAGCTAAGTTAGCCGCCAACCAAAAACAAATAGCTTGTACAATGAAAAAATGGTCTCTGGGATATGCGATACTCAAACAAGTGGTTCGTTTTGCGTTTTGGATTAGCCATAAACGAATTACCATTATTGGGAAACAACACCTAAGCAAAAGCCACCCACTGATATTTGCGCCCAACCACCAGAATGCACTAATGGATCCCTTAGCCGTTTTATGTACCACGCCCATGCAACCTGTATGGCTGGCCCGTGCCGATATCTTTAAAATGAAACTCGTTCGTCCAATTCTTCACTTTCTTAAAATAATGCCCGTATACCGCATTCGCGATGGCAAAGAAAACCTTGGCGAAAACGAGAAAATTTTCAGTCAAGCTATCGATGTGTTGGAACATAAAAAACAATTGGGTTTATTTCCCGAAGCAGCTCACTCCGGCAAAAGACAAATGCTTCCGCACAAGAAAGCTGTCCCTCGAATTGCTTTCCTGGCTGAATCAAAAAATAATTTCAAGCTACAGCTTCAAATTATTCCTGTGGGTATTTATTACAGTCATTACTGGCATTTCAACCGTGAACTTCTTGTAAACTACGGCTCTCCAATCAATCTGAAAGATTACAAGAAACAGTATGAAACCAATCCTCTTTTAGCAACCAAACAGCTCCGGGAAGAACTAAGTAAACGTGTAGAACAGTTAACCATCAACATCAAAAGCAAGACACATTACGAAAACTATGAATGGTTGCGAGAATTACTTGGGAGAGAGTATGCCCAAAAGCAACTGAGCAAAGAGCCAACGGCTAAAGAACGCTTTATGAGTGACCAGCAACTTATTGGCTTGCTAGAGACTCACGAAGCAGAACATCCGGAAATGTGGATGGATATTCACCGACAAATTGATGAGATCCGTGCTACGCTGGACTCAAAATCTTTTCCAGTCGATTTACTTGAAAAACAAACCAAGGGAATAAACACCATCCTTCAAAGCCTGCTAGGCATTATCCTAACGCCTCTAATCTTTGTCGGATTAATTTTTCACATCATCCCTTTCAGCATTCCCCGACACTTCATTCAAAAAAACATAAAAGATCCAGCTTTTTACAGCACATTTCATTTTGTTTCGGGGTTGATCCTCTATTCCATCAGCTCGTTAATTATTACAGTCCTATCCCTCTACTTATTTAATAGCTTACCAATTGCTTTACTTATCCTTATAAGCTTTTTACTGGGAGGCAAGCTTTCTTTCCTCTCCTTCGCCTGGGGTAAAATACTAATGGCTCGAATCCAATGGTTCATTTTCTCGAAGAAACATCCGCAAGAACTAAATGATTTAAAGCACAAAAAAGAAATACTAAAAGAACAAATGATCAAAATAGTTAACTTCTGATTTTTTTATAGCTTTGCAGCGAATTTTGAAAAAATGGATTATATAACGCTCACAATACTTGCCATTGGCTTATCTTTTGATTCATTTGCAGTTTCACTAATCAGTGGACTAAGCGTGCCCAGAATAGATTTTTTACAAGCTTCCAAATTGGCCATTATCTTAGCCATATTTCAAGCAGTAATGCCGCTGCTGGGCTGGATTCTTGAAAGTAACGTTAGAAATTTCATTGCTCCTATCGACCACTGGATTTCGTTTGTCTTGCTAGCAGGAATTGGAGGCAAAATGATTTATGACAGCCTCAACAAAACAGAGACAGAGAGCATCTCAAATCCCCTCCACTTTCGTGTAGCATTTTTTCTGGGGCTAGCAACAAGTGTCGATGCTTTTGCGGTTGGCTTCAGTGTTGCCAACCTTCTATCAAAAATTTTAATTGCCATTTTGATCATCGGATCAACCACCTACTTTGCTTCCATGACTGGAATTCTTATTGGCAAAAAGACTGGCCCTCATATCAGTCGCTATGCAGAACTTGCAGGGGGCGCCATTCTCGTATCAATCGGAACAAAAATTTTGGTTGAACATCTCCCCTTCTTTTGAGTTTATCCTCTAAAGTTTTGTATCTTCACAATTGCTAATTACAACCAATGAAGCACGAGATTGGTACATACCTTATTTCGCCATTATTGCTCGTTCTCCTATTTTCAGGGCTTGCGGGTTTGCTGATAAGCTTCTACTTGCTGAAATACCGAAAAAATCCGGGTACACTTTTCTTGTCATTAATGCAGTTTTCAACTGCTTTATGGGCTTTCTTTTATGGCCTTGAATATGCCGCCACCGAGATTGACTTAAAAATATTTTGGTCGAAATTCTCTTACATTGGAATTGTCTTTGCCCCCGTCTTTTTCTATTTTTTCAGCTTACATTTTGCCAACAAACAACATAAGCTAAAACGGTTCATTCGATACAGCCTGCCAGCAATTGCCATTCTATTTATGGTTGGAGTGGCAACCAACGACTATCATCATCTTCACTGGCAGTCCTATTCAATATCAACAGATTACAATACGACCATTTATCAATATGGTATCTTATTTTGGATGGTGTTTGCATTTAACTACTTCCTTTTAATATTGAGCATTGCCAACATTGTCCCCTTAGTATTTAAATTTCCAGAGAACTTCCAGGTACAAATTGCTTTAATAATTACAGCCTGTATATTTCCTGTGATTGGAAATATGATGTATGTGTTTGATACAAGCCCCATCCCAGGCTTTGACTGGACGCCTATCTTTTTTGTTTTTTCAGGAATCATGCTTTCCTATATCAATATTCGTTACGGAACGTTTGACCTCATTCCATTCGCCCGAAACAAACTGCTGGATACCATTCCTGATGGCATTCTAGTCATCGATAAATTCTTACGCGTGGCTGATGTTAATCCGGCTTTTCTAAGACTAATAAGAGAACCCAAAGAGGAAATCATTGGACGTCCCTTGATTGATGTTTTTCCTAAACGGACCTCACTGATTGAGCAATTGAGCCAAATGAAAGAGATCCCCCCCATGGAGCTAGAAACCGTTATTGATGGGCAAAATCATTTCATGGATATGCGTATTTCGTCACTTTATGACCATCAAAATAATCTCTCTGGGCGACTTGTCATTTTTCGGGATATCACCGAGAAAACGATTTACGAACAAACCATCAGCAAAGCCAATAAGCAACTCAAGCAAGAAATTAGAGAGAAAGAAAAACTTATTTCTGATCTGGATGCTTTTGATCATACGGTAGCCCACGACCTCAACAATGTTATTGGAGCAATTGTCACTTCAACAGATTTACTTCAGTACGAAATTGACAGTAAAAACCACGAAAATCTGGAAGAGATTATCAGTCTGATAAAGCTATCAGCCAATAAATCTTTTCACGTCATCAAAGAGCTACTCACTCTGGCTAGCGTTCGCCAGCAAGATGTAAGAATGGAACGAATAGATATGCAAAAAATCTTTGAAGAGAGTGAAAAGCGTATCGAAGATATGATCAAAACCTCCAAGGCAACAATCATAAAACCAGATGACTGGCCATCCGCATACGGCTATGGCCCTTGGATTGAAGAAGTCTGGGTGAATTTTTTAAGCAATGCCGTTAAGTATGGAGGAAAACCACCGGTTATTGAGTTGGGCTCAACGCTGTTCTATTCTGAAAAAAAAATCCGCTATTGGATCAAAGACAATGGTAACGGACTGACCAAGGACAAACAACAAAAGCTCTTTCAGAAATACGAACGATTTAATCAAACGCACATTGAAGGTACCGGACTTGGCTTATCAATTGTGAAACGGATTATAGAAAAGCTGGGAGGCGATGTCGGCGTATTAAGCAATGCCATTCCCGGGGAAGGCTGTATTTTTTACTTCACCCTTCCACAGGAAGATCCATCAAAAAAATAAGGCCCCATTAATTTCCGCAATCAAAAATAAAATTAGAACGAGGATCGGCTATCGACGACGTTTTCCTTTATTCTTGCGTTTTATTCTGGCACGCTCCGCTGGCTTAATATTTTTGGTTGGTCGTTTCTTTTTCTCGTGAAAGGCTCCTTGATAATCTGGATCTTCCATTTTCTTCTGGCGATCAATTTCGCGCATTTGAAGCTGGTGCTCCGCTTTTCCGGTTGACTCAACCACCAGCTCCTCCGGTAACTCTTTCTTCTCGATCTTCATCCGGATGACTTCCTCAATCTTTCTCAGGTGATACTCTTCAGCTGGATCAATTAATGAAATGGCTTCTCCATGATTATTCGCCCGGGCGGTACGTCCAATCCGATGTACATAATCCTCATAGCGTTGTGGTAAATCAAAATTGATAACATGAGTAATCAAACTCACATCTAACCCTCGCGCTGAAACATCTGTCGAAATCAAAATACGAACATCGCCATCCTTAAACGCCTGAATTGCATTAATCCGAGCACTCTGTCCTTTATTGGAGTGTAAAATTCGCTTTTCTCCTTCGGTCTTCCTTCGGATAACCTTAAACACATTTTCGGCATGCTCTTTCGTTCGAACGAAAATCAAAACCCGGCTAAAGGCTTCTTCATCTTCCAACCAAGACCGAATCAAATTTAGCTTGGTTTTAAAGTTCGGAACTTGATAATAGGACTGCTTTACGAGTTGAGCAGGAGTTGCTGAAGGAGCAACCTCCACACGTTCCGGGAAGTCCAGAAACTCTTCCGTCATCGTCTCCACTTTTTCGTTAAAAGTAGCCGAGAAAAGTAGGTTCTGTCGTTTGACAGGGATAATCTCCAGCAACTGCCGAATTTGTGGCATAAATCCCATATCGAGCATACGATCAGCCTCGTCAATTACCAACGTCTTAATTTTTTTCATCGACACTGCTCCCGCTTGGTACAAGTCGCGCAAACGACCAGGAGTTGCGACTAAAATGTCAATTCCTGGCTCAATCAAAGCTGCATGCTTGGTCCAACCAACACCACCATAAACAGCAGCGTGGCGAATATTGCTATAACGAGTCAGCTCTTCAATGTCTTCTCCTACCTGAATGGCAAGTTCCCGCGTTGGTACCAAAATTAAAACTCGAGGATCATCTCCTTCTGCTTTTACCAACTTCATAAAAATTGGCAATAAATAAGCTGCAGTCTTTCCTGTGCCTGTCTGGGCAACCCCAACCACATCGGCTCCCGACCGAATGACCGGAATAGCTTTTTCCTGGATTGGTGTTGGCTGCTCGAAGCCAAGCTCATCCAATACTTTTAAAATCGATTTGTTTACTTTTAATTCGCTGAAACTTGTCATAGGCCGCAAAGATACATTCTTTTGATTTATTATTCATGCGGGACCTGTAATTTGACAAAGGTCAAGTAGAAAGGGCAGAAACAAAGCTGCAGACAAAACACCTCTTGCTTCCTTTGCTTAAGTTAATTTATACATCTTCCCGGGCAAGCTACTTACAATTCCTTTAAACTCCAGAGCCAGCAAAACAGAGGACACTTTGCCTACCGGCATTCCCAATCGCTGGCACAATTGATCGATGTACAGTGGCTGACGTTCCATTGCGTCAACTACTTGTTGCTCCTGATCGGTTAACTCTACAAACAACTGTTTTTGAATTCGGGTGGGTTTGTCAACCTCTTGTTGCCAAGCCATCGCGTATTCCAGATCATCCAGCGTTTCAATCATCGATGCCTTGTTGGATTTGATCAGCAAGTTACATCCTCTGGAAAACAAATCAGCATGACGCCCGGGAACTGCAAACACATCCCGGTTATAGGAATCAGCAATGTCAGCCGTAACCAATGCGCCTCCTTTTTCTGCTGATTCCACAATAATTGTCGCATCAGCCAATCCCGCGATAATCCGATTGCGCTGTAGAAAATTTTGCCGGTCAATCTTCGTTTCAGAAATAAAATCAGAAACCAAACCACCATACTCCAACATTTTATCGGCCACCGATTTGTGCAGCCGGGGATACACCTGATCCAAGCCATGCCCCAACACTCCAATTGTTGGAACACCGTGCTTTAACGATGCTTTGTGTGCAGCAATATCAATCCCATAAGCCAGACCGCTGATAACGGTATAGCCACCTCGTTGAGCCATCTCCAACACCAAGGAATCACAAAAATCTCTCCCGTAGTTTGTTGCATTGCGTGTTCCAACAATGGCCACCACCTTGCTCGCATTAAATGAGATATTCCCTTTCCAAAACAGGAGCAATGGCGCATCGACACATCGTTTTAACCGGGCAGGATAATGTTCATCCCAAATTGAAGCATATTGGATTCTGTTCTCTTGAATAAATTCAACTTCTTCGGCAGCTCGCTCCAACACATCGCTTTCCACAATCTTTTGGGCAGTAATCTCGCCAATTCCCGGAACTTTCATTAAGGCCTGTTTTCTTGAGGTAAAAATAGGCTCAATGCTTCCGAACACAGTAAGGAGTTGCCTTGCTAAAGAAGGGCCAACACCCGGAATTAACGATAAGGCAATTTGGTACTTTAACTGATCAATGTGGTTCATTTCTGGGATTTATGATAAATTTATACAATCATCCCAGCTTTTGCAAGTGTTATTTTGTTTTTTGAATGGTCGCCAAATCGAGTTGAATGGCCCGAATATCATTACGACTCATCGCTGCCAAACTCAATGCAGGATACTCTGCAACCCCTTGTTTCGTTTTGATTTCCAGATGCAAGTCATGAAATAAGAAGGTCTTTTTCACTTCTCCTCGATAAAGCAATCTCTTTTTAAACCTGATGGTATTGTAATCCTTACCAAAGAAAGTAATGATCGGATAGTAACGAACTTCCAATAAATCATCGGTCGATTGGTAATGTACGTAGTTGAGCCCAACAATCTGAAAACCGATAACAAAAAGGACGACAACTCCTCCATTGATCAACGCAGCCAAGTCCATTTCCTGCCAAATAAAATAAACCAGAGGAAATAACATTAATACGACTCCCAAGTTAAAGGTCCGTTTTATACTTCGTGAACGTTTTTGGTTTGAAACTTCCATAGCTTTTTAATGAATCGTAAATAATCCAGCGTTTTAGATATTGATTTTATAGTGCTGGTAAAAATGTTTTAACTTTGCTTGCTGCTAAACACACACAGAATGACTACATCAAAAATACATTCAAATATTATCTTTTCCCAAAAGGTGGCCGATGAACTCGAGAAAATTGTCAAGCAGTATCCTGTGGGAAAACGTTTTCTACTCACGGAAGAAACTCCTCGCCAATTGTGCTTACCGCAGTTGGAGAAACTCATTGAAGATTATGGCATCCAGGTAACTTCAATTGCCGGAGGGGAAACCAACAAGTCAATTCGCTCTGTTGAAAAAGTATGGGAATTCCTGTCAAAAAACGGAGCCGATCGGAAATCGCTGCTCATCAACATTGGAGGTGGCATGCTCACTGACCTTGGCGGCTTTGTGGCATCGACCTTTAAACGGGGAATGGCTTTCGTTAACCTGCCAACAACCCTTTTGGCTCAAGTTGACGCTTCACTAGGCGGAAAAACAGGCATCAATTTCAACGGGTTGAAAAATGAAATTGGTGTTTTTAATGAACCCGATGCCGTCATCATCAATACCGGCTTTTTGAAAACAATTGATGATCAAAATTTCCTTTCGGGCTATGCAGAAATGCTGAAACATGGGCTCATCAAGAATCCCGCGCATTGGGATGAGTTGATGAGTTATTCGCTGGAAAACATCGATTATGATGCACTTCAGGAAATCATAGCCCACTCTGTTGTCGTAAAAGATTGGCACGTGCAAAACGACCTGACCGAAAAAAACATTCGTAAAGCCCTGAATTTTGGGCATACGGCTGGGCACGCTTTCGAGAGTTACGCATTACATAGCGGACGTCCAATTTTACATGGCTATGCTGTCGTTTATGGCATGCTGGTCGAGCTTTACCTATCAGCTAAAGTATGTGGTTTTGATCAAAATCAACTGCAAACAATCAGCCAGTGGATGCTAAAAGTCTATGGTAAATTCGACATTACACCAAGTGACTACGATTCTCTGTACGAACTGATGACCCACGATAAAAAGAATGAAGGAGGCCGGATTAATTTCACCCTGATTTCAGAGATTGGACAAGTAGCCATCAACCAGGACTGCTCTAAAGAACTCATCTTTGAAGCTCTTGATTTTTATCGTGAATTATAAACATACAGAAAACAACCATGCAATTTCAACTTTCAAAACCCAATAAAAAGATCAATGGAAGTATTGATCTTCCTTCATCAAAAAGCATTGCCAACCGTGCCTTGATTATCCAGGCACTGAGCTACAGCCCCTATACACTGCAAAACCTATCAGGAAGTGACGATGTGGAGGTGATGCAACAAGTGCTTAACTCAAACACCAACCAGTTCGACGTGGGACATGCCGGAACCGCCATGCGTTTTCTAACGGCTTTCCTATCGCAAATTGTTGGTGAATGGACCATTACCGGGTCGGATCGGATGAAACAACGCCCCATTCACATTCTGGTAGATGCGCTGGGGCAACTGGGAGCCAAAATCGAATACCTGGAAAACGAAGGTTATCCACCTCTAAAAATCTGGGGTTCGCACCTTAAAGGAGGGATTCTAGAGCTGGATGGAAGTGTCAGCAGCCAATACATTTCGGCCTTGCTGATGATTGCCCCCTGTATTGAAGGAGGCCTGACTTTGAGACTAAAAAACAAAATTACTTCGCGCCCTTACATTGAGTTAACCCTGAAATTGATGAAACAATTTGGCGTTCGTTCGGTTTGGAAAGGCAATGAAATCAGGGTAAGTGAGCAGCCCTATCAAGCGCGCGAATTTACCGTTGAAGCCGACTGGACAGGTGCTTCGTATTGGTACCAGCTGGCTGCTTTGGCTGATGAAGCCAGCATTGAACTCAAAAACCTCCGTTTAATGAGCTTGCAAGGCGATTGCCAAATTGCAGCTTGGTTTAAAGATTTTGGCGTTGACAGCAAAGCCACTCCTGATGGAGTCATTTTAACTAAAACAGAAACCAAGTTACCCAAGCATTTGCAACTCAATCTTGTTGAGAACCCTGATGTTGCTCAAACGATGGCTGTGCTTTGTGTACTCCGAAAAGTTCCATTTCACTTTTCAGGGCTGGAAACCTTAAAAATAAAAGAGACTGATCGCATCGCTGCCCTACAAAATGAGTTGGCCAAACTGGGAGCTGCAATTACAGAACCCCGGCATGGAGAACTAAAATGGGACGGCAACTTCTCGCTTCCCAAAGAAGCTATTCCATGCATTGCCACTTATCACGATCACCGGATGGCTTTGGCCTTTGCTCCTACAGCACTCAATTTCCCAATTGCAATTGATGATCCGATGGTCGTTACCAAGTCGTACCCAAAATACTATGACCACCTCAAGCAAGTTGGTTTTGAAATCAGCCAGTCCTAAATCGATACAAAACACGACAAAATGATATTAGAATGGGGAGCACTAAGTGTTCCCCATTCGGCTTTTGGTGTATTTCGTCTTACACAACAAATAGCATGTCTATTCCATGCGAAACATTTCAAAAATATGGTTATCTCCACCAATGATAGTAATTGTGCAATCCGTCGTATTTAAAATCGCAACGTGGATAAAGACGATTTCCAATGTCATTTGTTTTTTCGGTTTCAAGCATCAGTCCACAAGCACTGGTTTCTTCGCACCACTGCTTACTCCTGTCAATTAAAGCAACAGAAAGCCCATGGCCCCGATAGTCTGGGTGGACAAATAAATCACTCAGCAGCCACTGTTTCTCCAGTTTGATATAATGAAACAATTTGTAGAGTTGAACAAATCCAACCGCTTTGTCATCCACAAAAACAAGAAATATATCCGACTCACTATTCAGGAATCGTTCTTTCAAAAATGCTTTCCCTTTTTCATAATTTGATTCCTGCCGGTAAAACACTCTGTAGGCATCAAATAAAGATGCTACTACATCCAGATCCTCTGGATTTGCTTTTCTGATCGTAAATTTCATGCAATTAAGTTTTAATGTTGTACTGCAAAATTAAAGCCCATTTGGACTATCTTTATCATCCAGTTTTAAACTAACAGATAGTCCAGCATGTTCCCTTTTGAAACCATCATTACCATCGACAGAAATCTGAAATTACCTGTATACAGACAAATTGCAGTAAATATTATTCAGGCTGTTAGAAACGGAGTTTTAAAACCAGGGACTCCGCTATTAAGTACTCGAGAAATGGCCAGTTTGCTAAACGTACACCGTAAAACAGTCATTGCTGCTTATGATGAGCTAAACGCTCAGGACTGGATTACGATCATCCCCCGCAAGCAAGTTCATATCTCAGAGAAGATTCCTCTCCTTAATCCACAAAAATGGGAGAAAGAAAAACAAATTCCCCCCTATCAAAATTCATTGAATATTCCTTTTGTAGAAGTTGGTCCGATCACAACACCCCAACCAACCGATTCATTTCATTGGTTTATTGATGATGGCCGACCAGATATCCGATTATCCCCCATCTCGTCCTTACTAAAAACTTACCGGCTACTTGCAGCCAGAAAATCAGTTTCTAAAAAAACTGCTCAGGACAATACCCAAGGGACAATTCGTTTACGAATAGAGCTAGCCAACTACCTGTCGGAGACCCGAGGGATAAACATCTCAGAAGAGAATTTGCTGATTACCCATGGAGCGCAAATGAGTATTTATTTGGGCGCCTGCTTACTTGCTGCGCAAAAAACTTCGGTTATTGTTGGAAAACCCAATTACCCCATGGCCAACAAGGTTTTTAACCAACTGAATGCACCACTCGTTGAAGTTGCGATGGATTCGGATGGATTGGATGTTGATAGAATCGAGCGGCTTTGTCAAAAAACAAAAATAAGCGTTGTTTATGTCATCCCCCATCATCATTATCCAACAACTGTAACTTTAAGTGTTGAACGAAGAATAAAACTGCTGGAGCTGTCGAAAAGGTACAATTTTGTGATTATTGAGGACGACTATGATTATGACTATCACTACAGCTCTTCTCCATACTTACCGCTGGCCAGTGCTCAGCATTATGGTAACATCATTTACATAGGCTCTTTTTCCAAAGTACTGGATCCAGCTGTTCGAATTGGTTTTATGGTTGCTCCAACGAATTTTATAGCACAAGCTACAGAACTGCGCAGACTCATCGACATTGGTGGAGATATGTATATGCAGGATGCTTTGGCGGTATTGATTCAGGAACGTGAGATAAGCCGTCATCTGAAAAAAGCAAAAAAAGTATATCACCAACGAAGAGACCGACTCGCACACTTGTTGCAGCAAGCCTTAGGTTCCCATGTATCTTTCTCAATTCCATCCGGAGGTATGGCTATGTGGATTCGATTCCATAGCACAATTGACATTCAGGAATTGGCTGAGACATTGGCCAAAAACAAGTTAAAAATTGGCTGTATCGATAAAACTGAAAATGCTTTCCGCTTTGGTTTTGCTTCCATGGAAGAGCAAGAACTGGAGGAAACCGTTGATCAAATCAAACAAGCTATTGAACAACTAATCCAAACGAATTAACCTTCCCAATACCCCATAAACTAAGCACTCTCTATATTCTGAAAGCAACTAACCGACTAAAACAAAGCGACACCAGCAATCCTAAAACATCTTTCATTATTCCCAACTATTCATCGATTAGAATAGATTCTTTACTTTAGCGAGAGATTTTTACAACACTCAATTCATTCCTCATTTTTATTATTCATTCTTATGAAACAAACGACTACACTACTATTAACAACTTTACTCTTTTTGTGCTTCAGTTGCTCTCAATCACACAAGACAATCTCTTTTGACACGTTCGGAGTCCACCCCAATTCAAAGGAAAATGCATCGGTTGCCGCCGTGAAATTAATTAAGTACTTACAGTCGCGGGAAAGCGATTCGAAACTAACCGTTACCTTTCCGAAGGGACGATACGACTTTTACGAGGATGGCGCATTTACCCGGGAATATTACATTTCCAATCACGACCAAGACAATCCGAAAAAAGTAGGCTTTGCTCTTGAAGGATTGAAAAACATTGTCCTGGACGGGCAAGGATCTGACTTTATTTTTCATGGAAGAATGATTCCCTTTGCCCTTTTGAACAACACCAATGTCACGCTGAAAAATGTGCATATTGATTTTGAAATTCCGGCACTACGCCAGCTAAAAATTACTGCTGTAAACAAGGAAGCGGACGAAGTTATCGCTGAAATCTATCCCCCGGGAAATTACCGTATTGATAATAACAAATTGGTTGTTGAAGGAGAGAGTTATGAATTCACCCCATACGTTTGTATGCCTTTTCGAGCCGATAAACGGCTAGCTTACAATCGAGCTGATGTCGGATTCAACCCTACTGAGATCACCGAAAAAGCGCCCAATACGCTAAGCATTAAAGGGTGGGAACAAACAAAGCACACTTCGCCCGGAGAGCATTTTGTGTTACGTTCGTATCACCGTCCGACTCCCGGCATTTTTGTTAGTGAATGCACCGACACCAAATTCAAAAATGTAAATGTGCATTATGCCGAAGGAATGGGACTGATTGCGCAAATGAGCGAGAACATTACACTGGATGGGTTCAGCGTTCGCTTAAGAGGCGATGACGACAAACGCTTTTTCACCACCCAGGCTGATGCGACCCATTTCTCTGGATGCAAAGGAATAATTCGGTCTCAAAATGGGTTATATGAAGGAATGGCGGACGACGCCATTAATGTGCACGGAACTTATCTCAAAGTCACCAAGCGAGTAGATGACCACACCTTACAAGGTCGCTACATGCATTCACAATCGTGGGGATTTAAATGGGGTGAGCCCGGCGATAAAATCCAGTTTGTTGAGTCGAAAAAAATGGAGTTGGTAGGTACTCACATCAATGAAATTAAACAAATTAAAGCCATTGATAAGCCAACAGATTTTGGAGCTAAAGAATTTGAAATTGTATTTGCCAACGAACTTCCTGTGCAAGTTACAGAAAATGGAGATTACGGAATCGAAAACCTAAGCTGGACACCAGAAGTCATTTTTTCTGATAATATTGTCCGCAACAACCGCGCCCGAGGCTCCCTGTTCAGCACGCCCAAGAAGGTGATTTGCGAAAACAACCTATTTGATCATACGCATGGAACCGCCATCCTGCTATGTGGCGATTGCAATGGTTGGTTTGAAACGGGGGCTTGTAAAGATGTAATGATCAGAAATAATCGCTTTGTGAATGCACTTACTGCCAACTACCAGTTTACCAATGCGGTCATCTCCATCTATCCGGAAATACCAAACCTGGAGGATCAACAAAAGCTGTTTCACTCGGGGATTGTGATCGAAAATAACACCTTCGATATGTTTGACCAACCGATTTTATATGCCAAATCAACGGATGGGCTGATCTTCCGGGATAACACCATTCAGTACAATACCGAATTTGAGCCGTTTCACTGGAATAAGCATCCTTTCTTTTTTGAGAAAGTAAACAACATTCTGATCAGCAACAATCATTTTGGAAAAGAGATGGATTGGGATCATGCGGTTAGAACCGAATTATCAGCTCCCGATTCGGTAGTGATCAAGGATAACAATTAATAGTCCATCTCGGAGTAACTGCATAAAAAAGGCGATGGAAGCAAGCTTACAAACTGCTTCCATCGCCTTTATCATTTCCTGGCGTATTGTCCTCTGCTCTTTTGAGCTGACTATAAGCTTTCTTGGTAAAGTTTTACCAATTCCGCTTTTTCGCCTGTTTTAATTTTTTCTTCCAGCTGACCTCCTTTACCATCGGCATAACGAACGGTATAGTCAGAGTTCTTTTTCAGCTTAAATTTCAGAAATTTATTCAGATCATCGATGGTACTTGGAGAATAGCCAAAGTCGATGTTTTTATCGCCTTGCCAAACCTCTACACGATCAGACACCCGGTTATCTCCCTTGGCAGTATCCTCATTCTTGTATACTACAAAGTCCACCATCAACTCATCAGCTTCCAAGGCAGTATTCATCACCTGCTCCTGGTAAAGGCGAATGTAGCGATCAGTTACATTAACCGCAGGAATGTACTCAATGCTTTCGTCCCAAACACATGGATAGCTCAAGTCCGTCTTTTTAAACGAAGTTGCATAAATTCCGTGAATTGGATTTTCAGGATCAGCTTTTCCGGCATCAGCCAAAAACCAGCTTTTATTCAGTTCATCAGGATAGTACTCTGTAAAATACCACTCTCCATCCAAATACACCTCAACCCAACTGTGATTTCCGCGCATGTTTGTCCAAAGTGGAGTTCCGGCAATACGAGCAGGAATACCAACAGCACGAAGTGCATCAGTCAGTAAGACAGACAAGCCGGTGCAACTAGCCATTCCTTGCTCCATCGATTCGTAGGGGCTTTGATCCGCCTTGCGACGCTTGGTATTGTACTCCACCTTCACCACTTCATTGATGTTTTGAGTAACTGAATCTACAACATCAAAACCATTGGCGCAATCGGCAACCAGCGGAGTGAAACGATCCAGAAAGTCCTGGCGCCAATTATCACGACGCTCATTCAAACTAACATAGGGAAGCACATCATTGAAAAATAAAGAGTCTGGCAAAGATTTACACCAAGCAAATTGCTCACGCGCCTGGTAGGCTACTTTGGTATTTTCTAAAATGAAATCGGCAGTCAAACTTGTCAAGTCCCGCTCCGGCATATTGGCAATCAAAAACCATACAGCCTTGCGATGAGCTTCAGGTGCCTGCTCCAAAGCTTTTTCCAACTCTACTTTATTTCCTCCTGCTTTGCTTAAAGCCTGCTCCAACTGGGCTTGCTCTTCTTTTGTAAATTCTGGTTGACAGGAGCTTAACACAACCAAAATCATAACCAATACTGTATATATCTTTCTCATGACGCAAAAATAATCCTTTTTACATTTTAGCCACATACGATCGTCCTCTTTTCGAATTTCTTCATCTCCTCTACGATCAAGCTTGAAACAAAAAAGGCTGCCACCCAAAGGTAGCAGCCGTTCAACTATGTGTTTAGAAATATTGATTAGGCAATATTGGTAAATACCTGTTGGACATCATCGTCTTCTTCAATTTTATCCAATAATTTTTCAATTTCCTCCAAGTCTTCTTCTGAGAATTCAACCGGTGAAGTAGGAATTCGTTGCAAGTTTGATTTCGTAACCTCAATTTTCAACTCCTCCAAAGCTGCTGACAAGGTACCAAAGCTAGTGTAGTCTGCGTAAGCATAAACCGTATTTTCGTTTTGCTCAATTTCTTCCAACCCAGCATCAATCAATTCCAACTCAAGTTCTTCCAAGTCCATTCCCTCAAAGGCTTCGAACTGAAAAACAGCTTTACGCGCGAACATAAACTCCAGTGAACCCGTTGGCACTAAACTACCACCGGATTTATTGAAATACGATTTCACATTGGCCACTGTACGTGTGCTGTTATCGGTTGCACACTCAACAAAAATCAGTACGCCATGAGGACCTTTGCCTTCATAGTTCACCTCGGTGTACTCGCTGGCATCTTTCCCTGCAGCCCGTTTAATAGCCGCATCAATATTGTCTTTAGGCATGTTTTGTGCCTTCGCATTCTGAATTGCAGTACGCAATTTGGCATTCATATCCGGGTCAGGCCCACCTTCCTTAGCTGCAATTGTTATTGAACGCGATAACTTTGGAAAAATTCGGGACATATGCCCCCAGCGCTTTTCCTTTGCTGCTCTGCGGTATTCAAATGCTCTTCCCACGGTATAACTATTTTAGTTTGAATGAATTTTTAACGACTGCAAAAATAAAAATAATCATTCAACATTCCTCCGTTTTAAATTTTAAGTTTTTTGATCCGTGCTCATGTTAGCTGCATGCCCCTGTCAATCATCTTGTTCACAAAAAGGACAGCCCTAGGTCCCAATCAAGCGTTTCAAGCTGTTTTTCACAAAACATGAACAACTACCCAAATTCTGGATTGACACTCAAGGTCGAAAAAACAGGATTCAAGTAAAGCTGGTTCTCCTCATGATTCACTCAAAATAGCTACCTTTAGCCCATAGTAAAAGTTACGGTTTTATTTCGCTTAATTACCTTTTGCAACATGCGACTAGTTAGAGCGAATCCGCATCCACAAGAACCTGAAATACAAAAAAGAAAAGCACATGCGCACACATTGGATCTTATTACTGGCACTATTCGTTTTTGCCGCCTGCCAACAACCAAAACAATATGTTTCTAACGAAGGTTTTGTTTACGGGACGGTCTACCACATCACCTATGAAAGTGAAGGAGGAAAAGATCTTCAACCCGAGATTGAAGCAGTCATGAATGAGTTAAATCAATCCATGTCAACCTTCGATTCAACATCGACAATTTCCAAGGTAAACCGCAACGAACCAACCACCTTAGATCCTTACTTTTTGACAGTTTTTAAGCGAGCACAAGAGATCTCAACAATCACCGAAGGGGCTTTTGATATGACCGTTGCGCCGATGGTGAATGTGTGGGGCTTTGGCTTTAAAAATAAAGAACAAGTTACCCCCGAGTTGATTGACTCGCTTTTAGCGCTAACCGGCTATCAAAAAGTACACATCGAAAATGGCCAGTTAGTTAAGGAACATCCAAATACGATGCTTGATGCCAGTGCGATTGCCAAAGGTTTTGCCTGCGATCTGGTTGCTGATTTTTTACAACAACAAGGCTGTGAAAACTTCATGGTTGAAATTGGTGGTGAAGTGGTTGCCCATGGACAAAATGCCAAAGGAAATGCCTGGTCAATTGGAATTAGTAATCCCAATGATCACGAATTCTTCACCCAGCAAAAACTCAAAGCAATTGTAAGCCTGACTGACCGAGCGTTGGCAACATCAGGCAACTACCGGAATTTTTACGTGGAAGATGGCGTAAAATATGCACATACGATTGACCCAAAAACCGGTTATCCGGTTCAACACAGTTTGTTGAGTACAACCGTGCTTGCCAACGATTGTATGACCGCTGATGCTTTTGCAACATCATTTATGGTTAGCGGGCTTGAAAAGTCCATTGAAATTGCCAACCAAGTTGATGAAATTGATGTTTACTTTATTTATTCAGATGAAAATGGGGACTATCAAACATACGTCAGCCCCGGATTTAAAAAGCTCTTAAAGAAAGAGTACGAATAAGGAAAGGGATATTACCAAGAGCACAGGCCTATGAGCAAATCGGCCCCGGAATTGGGCCCCCGGAAGAAAAAAAAGAGATTGAGTGATTAGATGGTTAAGTCCGCAACATCACCAACAGAGAAACAGCGCGCAGGCTCCGCTAATCGAAATAAAACCTAAAAGATAACACCATAGTCCTAAAAACAATCAGCCGTCCTTTGAACAACAAAAGACGGCTGATTGCCTATAAGCTCTGATGAGCTGAAAATCGATCAACATCCACCGGGAGTATCTTCAATCAGTGAAAGTTGTTTAAATGATAATTGGCGTTTTGCTTTCGCCTGCTCCATTTTATCGAAAGTCTGCGCACAGGTAATTCCCCGCGCTTTCATGTGTTTATTGCTTCCAATATGCAGGTTCGGGAACTTCCCCTTTTTCTGGATTAAGATCCGGATTGCCAAGCCCACAAAAGCAATAGCAACCAAGGCTACTGCAACGCCAAATACAAGCAAAAATTCCATTGTTCTCTCCTTTCTTAATAAGTGCTGCAAAAATACGCAAAAAACTGATTTTTTCCGAAAATTAGCCTTTTGCTTTTTAAACAGTTAGCAACAACCAATGGTTGTTTAAGTTTAGACTTTTTTACTCTAAATAGCAGATCAATTACCTTCTTTCGCTTTTTCACCTCCTGTCCCTATCAACGCAAAGAGTGCGAGAAACACAATCCATTTTTTCATGAGATTATTCTTTCCCGTTTAACTTTTCAATAGATGTTATTTTAAAGGCATAGCCTGGTGCTAGTTTTATAAATGGCTCAGACTGTGACACACTTTTAAGTACATCTAGATATAACTCACCACTAACTAATACCTCTAGACCGGATACTTTAAAGTCATCAGCCAAGTCGTCAGGAACCAAATAATCACGATCATATGGAGGCTCATTAGTCTTTTGTTGCTCTTCTTCCACAATTTTCAAAGACCAGATATAGTTAATATTCTTAACATTTTGCCACTCATTATTTGTAACCTCTACTTTCATATTCTCAATAAATAGAACTTCTTCCTCTTTTTCACACCCTGTTCCTATCAACGCAGAGAATACGAGAAACACAATCAATTTTTTCATGAGACTATTCTTTTCCGTTTTAACTTTTCAATAGATGGTTATTCACTCTTACTACCGTGATAAAATATTATTTCAATTTTCTCATTGGGAGATAATTCCATATTTTCTATCACTGCGGTAAACCTATCTTCTTCTTGATTTCCCAAGCATTTTATAGTGTATATTCCGGGCAATACTGCAAGGCTAAAATTCCCTGAAATGTCGCTGGTTGTTTCGAGGTCACTTCCTTTTATCCAAATGTTTGCATTAGCGTAGGGGCTCTTAATAGATCCTGCTGAATATACAAACCCATAAATCAATGCAGAATCATTAAGTGTTTCGTCTATACTCCGGCCGATGATTTCTGCACTACTACCAACAATTACGGGATCGTTGCAAGACCATGCCAGAATGAGAAAAATTGAACTTATTAAAATAGTTGTTTTCATTTTTGACTTAGCTGCATTAACTGCAATTTGCTTGATGAGATTAACGTCCATCTCCTTTAGATTAGAGTTTACAGATTAATTTACCGTTGGTTCAAATAAGATCACTTGCTTAAAATCATCCCAAGCAAATGTTGGGTACAAAGCAGTGCAAGCTCCAGTTACAAACTGAACTTTGTTAAGTTCTTCAACCAATTGGTAACTGAATTTTATTTTATAGATATACTTCAAACTATCCGGGAAGAAATTAGGTCCACAGTTATTCCCATTGTATTCAGGAATAAGCAGTTCTTCTTGAAATTGAAAGAAGTCATCAGGAAAATTAAATGTATAAAAATCCATGCTTTTGTTTTTACTTCCTTTTAGCAATATGCAGTAGCCTCTTCCGGTCTTCTCCCCTGTTACTTGCCCCTCTCTTATCACATCGGCGACAAACGAACCAACCACATAACCTTCAGCCATCGCTAAATCTTCTTCCTTTTCACAACCTACTCCTATAAGGACAAAGAATAAAAAGGTTATACTAATCTTTAAGTGAAATGCTTTCATTCGTCTAGAACTGCTTATTTTAAGTTGCTTGTACATTTCTTTTCGTCCCTATCAAATCGCAACTGTAACATAGATGACTGAAGCTCCCTTTCAGTTGCGCAGGAACACTTATGTTATATAACAACTTCAGCACTTTCAAAATCTTTATTTTATCCAAACGATTCTCCTGTACAAAAATCAGAAAGTTGAACGAACCATTTTTTACAATTTTCAACTCAAAAGCAGCTATTGAAAGAAGTACTTTTAAATCGCATGCAATTATCAAACATTCTTGTTATTTTTAAACAAAAAAACTGACTATGGAAAAGCATATCAACGTAGTAGCCGCCCTGCAAATTGGATTCAGTATATTCGGTATTATCTTCTCTGTTTTAATTTACGCTGTCCTAAATTTGACGGGTGATTTTGTCGAGGAGCCCGAAGCCAGTTTTATCATTACCATGATTGCCAATGTGCTTGTTATTTTCTTTTTACTCATGTCGATTCCCGGACTAATTGGAGGTATTGGACTGTTCAAAAGAAAAGAATGGGCTCGTATTTTGGTCCTCATTTTATCGGTACTCAACCTGTTTAACTTTCCTATTGGCACAGCTGTTGGAGCCTATTCAATCTGGGCCTTGGTACAAACTGATGTCGTTGCCCAGTTTGGCAAGCAACCGGAAAACACGCCCACGGTTGAATCCTAGGTCTGCTCGCCATATCATCGTTTCGGGAAGGGTGCAAGGTGTTGGATTCCGCCATTTTGTTTCCACCAAAGCTCGCGAATGTCAACTCACAGGTTGGGTACGCAACCTGCCAAATGGCAAAGTGGAAATTGAAGTCGAAGGTTTATCGAGCGAAATCAATTGCTTTATTGATTACCTGAAACTGGGAAATGGCTTTAGCCGAACAGACCAATTACACCAAAGTCAGTTAGAGCCAAACAGGAACTATACTGATTTCGAGATACACTACTAAACACTTTTTTAACACGTTTTAAATCTTTACAAACAATAATCACCAACCCAATAGGGTTAAATAACATCTAACAGAAAAAGAATAATCACAACTCAACCCCTGAAATAATACCATGACAACAAAAAACTACCACATGAGCCCGGAGCAATTCCGGGAACAAGGCAAGAAACTCATCGATTGGATTGCGGATTATTATGAGCAAGTTGAAAGTTACCCGGTTTTGTCACAGGCCAAGCCAGGTGACGTTCGGAAACACCTGCCGGAACAAGCTCCCGAACAAGGAGAAAGCTTCGATCACATGATGAAAGATGTTGAGCAATTCATCATGCCCGGAATCACCCACTGGCAGTCTCCCAACTTTTTTGCTTATTTTCAATCCAACACATCCGGCCCTTCTATTTTAGGCGAACTATTGTCGGCCGGTCTTGGTGTGCAAGGTATGCTTTGGGCAACCAGTCCGGCCTGCACCGAGCTGGAAAGCCATGTCCTCGACTGGCTTGTTGATATGATGGGGCTTCCGCAACAATTTAAAACCACAGAAAAAGGCGGTGGCGTTATTCAGGACACTGCTTCAAATGCCTTGCTAACTGCCCTGCTTTGCGCACGTGAGATGAAAACCAACTTTGGCACCAACCAATTGGGAGGATGCCCTAAAACGGTTGCCTACATCTCTTCACACACGCATTCCTCCGTTGAAAAGGGAATTAAGATTGCTGGCATTGGTATTAACAACCTGCGCATCATTGCTGCTGACGAGAACCAAGCCATGATTCCGGAGAAGCTGGAAGAGCAAATTCAAAAAGACATTGAAGAAGGTTTTATCCCATTCTTTACTTGTGCAACCATTGGAACCACTTCTTCCAATGCCGTAGATCCTGTTCGAGCCATTGGCGAGGTTTGCCGCAAATATGACATCTGGCTTCATGTTGATGCGGCCATGTCGGGAACTGCTGCTATTTGCCCCGAAAAGCGCAGCCATTTTGATGGGCTTGAACTGGCGAAAAGTTATGCCTTTAATCCGCACAAATGGATGTTCACCAACTTTGACTGCGACTGCTTTTATGTTTCGGATAAATCGGTACTGATCAAAACACTTAGCATTTTGCCCGAGTACCTAAAAAACGAAGCGACTGAACAAGGGGCAGTTATCGATTATCGCGATTGGCACATTCAGCTTGGGCGACGTTTCCGTGCGCTAAAATTGTGGTTTGTTATTCGTCACTATGGGGTTGAAGGGCTGCGTCACCACATTCGGGAACATATCCAACTCGCACAAGGCTTCAGCCAGTGGGTCAACCAGTCGTCCGACTTTGAATTGCTAAATGAGCCGCCATTCAACTTGGTTTGCTTCCGCTACAAGGCTGATGATGCTTTTAATAAACAGTTGATGGATACGCTGAATAAAGGCGGAAAAATCTATCTAACACACACCGTTTTGAATGAGCAGTTTTGGCTTAGAATGAGTATTGGGCAAACGTCGACCGAACGTCGTCATGTCGAAAATGCCTGGAATTTGATTCAGGAAACAGCCCAACAACTAAAAAAATAAACCCTTTCAGCTTTTAGCTGTCTTTGCTTGGTCATGGGCAGCTAAAAGCTGAATTGCTTCACCCAACTCCTGCATTTCAAAAAAAGCGGGATGCACAAAATTCAGGTACTTCAGAATTTTAAAAGCATTAAAATTCAAAAAGAACCGTTTCTGAAAGCTGTCAAATCGAGCTGAGTTTTCTTTTATTTCCAAAAGAATCGCTTCAAAATCATCCGCTTGCAAAAAGCTTTTCACAGCCCCTGGCAGCTTCACCAACAAACCGGGACAATCCTCCGAAGAGCTTTGATACAACTCTTCCAGCAAATCAAACAACTGCTTCAAATCATCAAAAGCTTGAAAGTTGTAAGTTTCGCGTAAAGTCTCCTCGCCCTCAAGCCACTTTTTCAATACTGGCCCGGTACCAAACGGCACCCGATGAGAAATGCGTGCAGATGGATAGACACAAGTGGTAGTTATTTCTCCGATCTCACCCACCTGGGTCAACTTATGCAGAAAGTAAAAGTCCTCTCCCGCTTGCTTTCGGTTCATTCCACCTTGTTTCACGTAGGGTAAGGCACGAACAGCAAAGGCAGAACCAATGGTGTAAATTGCGTGTGGAAACCCCGTGTAAGCCATCGCCTGTTTATAGTAGTGCAAGTAGTCTTCATACAAGTCCATTCCTTGGCGGTGACGTTCATCGTCCAATTCCTCTGTGCGATGCTTAAAGCGTATGGTTGTTCCCACCTGTTTGGGAAAACTCTGAAAATGTTGCTCTAGCTCGCAAAAATAGTTCTGATCAACCGTGGTATCCGCATCCAGCGAAACAAGCACGCCATCTGGAAAATCAATGGCAGCAAACCGTCGGATCGCTTCATCCATTCCTGTTTTTCGCGCCAGCCCCGCCCCGGCATGCTTTTTCCGAAAAGGAGGAGCCTGAATGACATGCAGTTGAAAAAAGCACGATGCATTTTCTTTTTTCCAATCGTGTAGCTGCTGAGCTGTTTGTTCATTTTGGGCAATGATCTTTGGTGAACTTAGCTCAGAATGATTGATAACCACCAACACCTCAAGCTGGCAGCTTGGTGGCTGGCAAGCCTTCAAAGCTTCGAGGGTATTTAATATTTCTGGCTCATCATAACAAGGAATCACTACAACCATTCCAAGAGTTGAAGCCGGAGCTTCTTCAATAAACGGAGGATAGATAATATTCCTGTTGATATAACGATCAGCAAAACTCATGTAGGAAAGGTAGAAATAAAAAAAATCCGGACAAAAGTCCGGATTTTTCAACTATCGTATTTGTAAGATTTACTTTTTATTTGAGTTGTACCGGCTATTCAACACTTCCAGTACCTCTTTGGTAATGTTATGAGCCTCATCGCCAATTAATACATCTCCAGAGTTCAAAATGTAATTGTACTTCTGGTCGGCATTAAATTCTTCCAAATAACTCATCAAGCTATCAATCAGCTGTTGGTTATTGGCAGCCTGCATTTCTGAAAGTTTGGTTGACAGCTCTTGATCCAGCGTCAATACCTCTTGCTCTTCGCTAACCAAACGGTCACGTTCCTGAATTGCACGGTCCTGTGTTAAGAAACCACCCCGTTGAACCTTTTCCTGAAAAGCAGCAGCACGCTTTTCAAAAGATGAACGCTTTTCTGTATATTCTTTGGTATAAGCTTCCTGATTTTTAGTGAAATTATCGTGGAGTTCCTGAGCTAAATCGTAATTCACAATTAGTGAATCCACTTTAACATAGGCAATTTTCAATCCATCGGAAGAGCTCACGCTTGATGATTTTTCAGCAACTACTTCTTTCGAATTTTTTCCACTAAAATGCAAAGCATAAATACCAATTACAGCAACGGCCAAAACCAAGTTCAGGATCAATGAAGTATTTTTCATTTCTTATGTATTAGTTTTTTTGTTTTCAGAAACTTAAAAAACCTGTCCGTATCTGATGTCATCCCTTTCCACAAAATCCGGACGAATTCGACCGGCCAGTTTCAAAAGCCAGGTCATACAAATAATTTCAGCCAAAAATAAAAATTTAAAATTAGGTTTAAAGCCTTATTCCAATATTTTTTTGAGGCCCCATCATTTCTGTATTCGAGCGAAAATATGCGTAAAATCATAAATATTCGCTGATAAACATCATTGATACCAAGCTCGCCTATTGCGTATTTTTAAAAAGCCCAAAAACTAAACACCTAAATTTTAAATTGAACATGTTTAATAAGATGCTTGCCAACTTGCTGCCTTACATGCCAAAAAAGCTGATTTGGCTGTTCAGCAAAAGATACATCGCAGGAGAGGGGATTGACCAAGGCCTGGAAGTATCGAAAAAACTCAATGAAAAGAACATTGAAGTCACGATCGACCTGCTTGGTGAGTTTATCACCAATCTGGAGCAGGCGGAGGAGAATAAAAATCAATACCTCGAAATTATTGAGCGATTTACCGCTGAAGGAATTCAGGGGAATTTCTCTTTAAAACCAACCATGTTCGGTTTACTAATTGATCAGGAGGTCTGTTATCAACATATCCGAGAGATTATTGCCAAAGCAGCGGAGAAGAATAACTTCATCCGTATTGACATGGAAGATTCTCAATGTGTTGACATTGAAATTGAACTGTTCAAGAAATTAAAAAAGGAATTCAGCGGACATGTTGGGCTTGTGATTCAGGCCTACCTTCGACGCACACTTGAAGACTTGACCGACTTTAGCAACTTTCCATCCAATGGTTACCCGCTCAACTTCAGACTATGTAAAGGCATTTATGTTGAGCCTAAACAAATCGCTTTCAAGGATTACGAAGAAGTTAGAAAGCATTACCTGGAAGATTTGGAATTCATGTTTCAAAACAAGATGTACGCAGGTATCGCAACTCACGACAAGTTTCTAGTTGAAGAAGCCTTAAAGCTTATTGAAAAATACCAGGTCCCCCAAACGATGTATGAATTCCAAATGCTTTATGGTGTAACACCGGAGCTACGTAGTTCAATTGTTAAGCGCGGACATAAAATGAGGGTTTATGTGCCTTTTGGGAAACAATGGTTTAACTATTCAACCCGACGGTTGAAAGAAAATCCCAAAATGGCCAGCCATATTATCAAAGCACTGTTTTTTAGGGGTTAATTTTGATAGGAAAAGGGGGGATTCATTGCCAGAATCACCCCTTCCTTTTTGAAACTGTTTAAGGTTTATCGCTCATCTTATTTTGAGTTATTTTGTCGCTAAAATTTAAACGGTCTCTTAGCTGATAATAAGATCTTCCAATTTCCTTTTGGGAACATGATGAACCTGATGTTCATCGCGCCAGTATTTATAATCCTCGTCAACCATTTCATCCAATACAACTTGCTCTACAGGCTTTCCTAAAGCAATTACCTGAACCACTTCCAGATGATCAGCAAGCTGAAACAGTTGTTTCAACTTATTCCGATTGACCGCCGCAACAATACAACCACCATAGCCGTCTTCAACAGCGCCCAACAAAATACTTTGGGCAGCAATTCCATGATCGCAATAATAGTTTTCCGTAATTTGCAGATCATTCAACATCACCAGGTAGGCAGCCGGACGCTCCCCCTCTCGAGGCCCTTTCCAGTCTTTCAGGTAGCCCGCCCATGCCAATACAGGAAACAGTATCTCGCATTGATCCGTTTCGGTAACCACCAAA
Organism: Sunxiuqinia elliptica; assembly: GCF_900113005.1. Classification (GTDB taxonomy): domain Bacteria; phylum Bacteroidota; class Bacteroidia; order Bacteroidales; family Prolixibacteraceae; genus Sunxiuqinia; species Sunxiuqinia elliptica. The sequence goes on along the minus strand of NZ_FONW01000002.1, from coordinate 196,122 downwards.
TACTTCAACGACTGGGCATTTCGTGCACTGGCAGAGCAACGAGCCAAATCAATCCATTTAAGCAGTTGCTCAGGTTTTAATCGTTGCTTTTCGTCAAACCGTCGATAGCTCCGGTTTTTCATGATTAATTCTTTCAACATTTCAGTTTTATTTTTGGATTTCTTTGATCTACTAAAACCAAGGAGCCACTAAGGTATTAAATAAAGCTTGTTTTCGATCTAAAGGCTTTAAGATCTGATTGGAAAAGATTAAATTTAGCAAATCAAAAGGATAAGGGAGAATATACCGAATTGACCAAACTTTAGAAGTATAAATTGAAAGCTCTCCACTTATCCTTTTGCTCTTTAAACGGCATTTACTTCCGATTATTACCTTTCATTCAAAAAGAAAATCAGAAATTTCACAATTAGTTTTGTATGTTTGCATACCAGAACAGACCACTTAAATAGCTTAACATCAATGAGCAAATTCCACTTTAAAATTGATCCAGCCTCTAATCAACTAAAATTTCAACAGTTAATCGATTCCGTTACTGAAGCAATCAGTAAAAACCTGCTTCAGGCAGGCGACATCCTGCCTTCGGTCAACCAATTATGTAAGGAAAGTTCACTGTCGCGCGACACCGTTTTTAAAGCTTATGCTGAATTGAAAAATCGTGGAATCATTGAGTCTGTTCCAAATAAAGGCTACTTTGTGAGCAAAGCAACGACGAAAGTTTTCCTGTTTCTGGATACCTTTAAAGCATACAAAGAGGTGCTATACGGTTCCTTCCTTGAGAATCTTCCAGACAATATTGCCGTTGATCTACATTTTCATCACTACAACATCAATGTGTTTGAAACCATCATTAAAGAAAGTCTGGGGAAATACACCAAATACATTGTCATGAACTTTGACCATAAGCGGGTTCCTGAAATTGTCAAACAAATTCCGAACAACAAGCTACTGGTTATCGATTGGGAGGTGCATGCAAAACCAGAGAACTCATCGGTTTTCCAAGATTTTGGGCAGAGCTTGTACGACTGTTTACAAGCCCACCTTCAGCCCATAAAAAAGTACGAACGTTTTATCTACATGTATCCGGAGTTCACGTACCATCCGCAGGAGTCAATCACCCATTTTAACGCTTTCTGTAAGGACAATAAGATAAGTTCCGAAGTGCTAAAGAACAGCCGCGAATTCAATATCCAACCCGGCGATTTATACCTGATGGTTAGCGACCGAATGCTTGCTCGTTTTTTGGATCAGTGTGACCAGAAAAAACTGGTTCCAGGAAAAGATGTGGGCGTTATTTCTTACAACGAGACGCCTATGAAAAAATATGTCAAAGAAGGTATCACCGTTATTTCTACCGATTTTGAACTCATGGGACGCAAAGCGGCTGAATTTGTCTCTGGAGGAGAATCGGTGAACTTTTGTGTACCCACAAAATTGACTTTACGAAGCTCCTTGTAGCAATATCTGTTTTAAAACATAAAAAAACGATTTTGAAATCGAATAGAGTCCATCTACTTTTACAGAAGCATACCAGAACAGAACGGCTCACTTTTTAAAATAAACATTACCATATGTATTTACTTGGTTTTGATATTGGAAGCTCCTCAGTGAAAGCTTCATTAGTTGACGGAAAAACAGGCAAATGTCTTGCTTCGTCCTTTTTCCCAAAACAAGAGATGACGATCACAGCTCCCCAAGCCGGGTGGGCCGAGCAAGCCCCCGAGCAATGGTGGGACAACCTAAAACTCGCATTACAGGAACTCCTGAATTCTACCCGAATCAATCCATCCAATATTGAATCCATCGGTATTTCGTACCAAATGCACGGATTAGTTTTGGTTGATAAGCAACACGAAGTAATTCGCCCTTCCATTATTTGGTGCGACAGCCGGGCGACAGGCATCGGAGAAAAAGCAATGAATGAAATTGGTGAGCATAAGTGCTTGGCCAATTTGCTGAATTCTCCGGGGAACTTTACTGCTTCCAAGCTAAAATGGGTACAAGAAAATGAACCTGACTCATACGACCGCATACATAAAATCATGCTTCCGGGTGATTACATTGCGATGAAACTCAGTGGAGCAATCCAAACTACCGTCAGTGGACTTTCCGAAGGAATTCTCTGGAACTTCCAAGAAAACAAACTGGCCAAGCTTTTACTTGATTATTATGGAATTAGTGAAAGTCTCATCCCCGATATTGTTCCCACATTTGAAGTGCAAAGCGTTGTAAGCGAAGCTGCTGCCCGCGAGACCGGGTTGGCGGCCGGAACAAAAATCAGCTACCGGGCGGGAGATCAACCCAACAATGCACTATCACTCAATGTGCTCAATCCGGGTGAGGTAGCCACAACAGCAGGAACATCTGGCGTTGTTTATGGCGTTAGCGAGGAAGTCAAATACGATCCTAAGTCGCGGGTAAATACTTTTGCCCATGTCAACCACAAAGCAAACCTCAACCGGTTGGGCGTTTTACTTTGCATCAATGGAACAGGGATCTTAAATTCTTGGCTGCACAAACAAGTTGGAGCCAGTTCTTATGAAACAATGAACGAACTAGCTGCTCAAATTCCCATTGGTTCTGAGGGCCTAAGTATTCTGCCATTTGGCAATGGCGCTGAACGTGTTCTTGAAAATAAAAATCCAGGAGCCTCTATCGCTGGGCTTAATTTCAACACCCACACCAAAGCTCACCTATTCCGCGCAGCACAAGAAGGGATTGTGTTCTCCTTCCACTATGGCATGGAAATCATGAAAAGCATGGGCATTCAGCCCAAGGTAATACGTGCCGGAAAAGCCAATATGTTTCTCAGCCCTATTTTCCGCGAAACACTCGCTGGAATTACCGGAGCAACCATTGAGTTGTACAATACCGATGGTTCGATTGGTGCTGCCCGAGGAGCCGGTATTGGCTCAGGATACTATCAGTCGCCAGCTGAAGCATTTGAGAACCTAGTTAAGCTAGCATCCATTGACCCTCAACCATCAAATGCTGAGCAATACCAAGCATCTTATGAAAAGTGGAAATATGAACTTCATAAAATAATGTAACGAACTAATTAAAACCTAATTCCTATACTCATGAAACATTTCTCCAGAAGATCATTTATGAAAACAGCAGCTGCAGCCACAGCCGGCGTAGCTGTCATTCCCAACATGATAAGCTGTTCTCCCAATAGCCGATTAAATGTCGCTGCAATAGGTGTCGGAGGACGTGGATCTGCATGCTGGACCCAAGTTCGACCAGAAAGCATCGTGGCAATGTGTGATGTCGACGACCGAACATCGGCCAAAGGTTTTGAAGCACGTCCTCATGCTAAAAAATACAAAGATTTTAGAGTCATGCTTGACGAAATGGGGAATGACATTGATGCTGTCATTATAGCCACTCCAGACCACACCCACTTTCCTGCAGCCATGGCAGCGATGCAATTAGGCAAACATGTATTCGTTGAAAAGCCATTGGCTCACAATATTTGGCAATTACGCACCTTAAAAAAGGCAGCCAACTATTATGGTGTTGTTTCTCAGATGGGTAACCAAGGACATACCACCAATGGAATTCGTCTCGTTAAAGAATGGTACGAGGCAGGAGTGTTGGGAGAAGTGCGTGAAGTGATTGCGTGGCAAGGCAAGATTGACTTTGAAAACGATGGTTATTTTGGCAAACCAGCAACATTCCCTCCATCAACTCATGAAGTTCCCAATGGACTCGATTGGAATTTGTGGCAAGGTCCCGTTCACCAACGTCCATTCAATAAACTTTATGCCCCCAGAACCTGGCGAGGGTTCTACGACTATGGAAACGGCAAGCTTGGAGATTGGTGCTGCCATACCCTTGATGCTCCTTTCTGGGCCTTAGATCTAGGAATGCCCCAAACGGTTGAAGCTATGATCCCGAATCCCGTTCCAGATCACAGCTTTGTTGCTGAAGAGTCTGTCGTTACCTGGCATTTCCCAACACGTGAGAATAAAGCTCCGGTAACCATGAAATGGTACGAAGGGATTGCCAAGCCAGAGGTAAGACCTGAATGGGGAATTGATGAGCTCCCTGGAAGTGGCATGCTCATGATTGGTGATAAAAAAACCTTACTGACAGGTGCCCGCCCCAATGATCCTCGCCTGCTTGTCCCGGAAGAAGAACTGAAAGCCTTTTTGAAAAATGCGCCCGCACAAACCATTCCGCGGGTTGGCGAAGAACAGCCCGTTCAGGAGTGGGTTGCTGCCATCAAAAATGGAACTTTACCGGGCTCCAACTTCGACTATGCTGCCAGCCTAACCGAAATGGCACAGGTAGGTGTTTTAGCCCAGCGATTTGGTGGCCGACTCGACTACGATGCAGACAATATGAAAGTTACTAACCGTCCGGAACTGGATGCTTACATCAAAGAACCGGTACGCGAAGGATGGTCGTATGGAGAAAACCTGTGGTAGTTCGCAAGAAAACGCCGAATTAAAGACAAGATCAATATATTCCAGAAAATAATTAATCATTAAAACCTGCTACTGTGCTGATAGGATAGATTTGCTACCATGACTTTCAAGTCCTGTAACAAGTAGTAGAGAGACCAATAGGTGGCAGGTATAAATTAAAAAACATGACTGTATTTAAAGGTAACAAAACGTATTTTCAGGGCATTGATAAAATTCAATATGAAGGCCCTGAATCCAAAAACCCACTTGCATTTAAGTGGTATGACGAAAATCGTTTAGTCGGTGGAAAAACCATGAAGGAATACCTTCGGTTTGCTGTGGCCTACTGGCATACTTTCTGCGCCACCGGTAGCGACCCTTTTGGGCCGGGAACCCAGATTTTTCCTTGGGACGGTACTGCCAACCCAATGGATGCTGCCAAGGAACGCATGGATGCTGCGTTCGAGTTTATTACCAAACTGGGAGCCCCATTCTATTGCTTTCACGATGTTGACTTAGTTGGTGACGGTTCGGTTTTTGAAATTGAACAGCGCTTATCCCAACTCGTTGGTGAAGCCAAATCGCGTCAGGAAGCCACTGGAGTAAAACTACTGTGGGGAACCGCGAATGTTTTCTCAAATCCCCGTTATATGAATGGTGCCTCAACCAATCCTGACTTTTCCGCTTTGGCCAATGCTGCTGTACAGGTAAAAAATGCCATCGATGCAACCATCGAGCTAGGAGGAACAAGCTATGTCTTTTGGGGCGGCAGGGAAGGCTACATGAGCTTACTCAACACCAACACCAAAAAGGAACTTGACCACATGGGACAATTCCTGCGTATGGCTCGTGACTATGGCCGCAAGCAAGGTTTTAAAGGAACCTTCCTAATCGAGCCTAAACCAATGGAGCCGACCAAACATCAATACGATTACGACACACAAACAATCTTGGGTTTTCTGGCCCAACATGGGCTTGCTGACGACTTCAAAATTAATGTTGAAGTAAACCACGCCACCCTGGCCGGCCATTCTTTTGCTCACGAACTACGCATGGCTGCTGATGCCAACATGTTAGGTTCCATTGATGCCAACAAAGGAGACTACCAAAATGGCTGGGATACCGATGAATTCCCAACAAACATTTATGAGACAACTGAGGCCATGTTGGAAATCATCAGTGCCGGAGGCTTCACAAATGGTGGAATTAACTTCGATGCCAAAACCCGTCGCAACTCGACTGATCTCGAAGACATTTTTATTGCCCATGTTAGTGGCATGGACACTTTTGCCCGCTCATTGGTCATTGCTGACAGGATTTTGACAGAATCTGATTACCTTAAGCTTCGCAAAGAGCGTTATGCATCATTTGATTCGGGCAAAGGGGCTGAATTTGAAGCAGGCAAACTAAAGTTAGAAGATTTATATACGTACTGCAAAGAAGCTGGAGAACCTAAGCAGGTTAGTGGTAAACAGGAGATGTTTGAACAACTAATTAACAGCTATATTTAAAGCTCCAATTTTCTAGCTAAACTCATAAAAGCCAAGACATCTGGAGCCAAATTCCAATGTCTTGGTATTAACTAAACAGGCATGAAAGGTCAAAACACACTTTACATTGTAGCCATCACCTTGGTGGCAACCTTAGGCGGCTTACTCTTTGGTTACGATACCGCTGTAATCTCCGGAGCTGAAAAATCAATTCAGGCATACTTGATAAACGGACTTGGGCTCAGTTCGTGGGCTCACGGAGCAACCATATCAAGCGCATTAATCGGCTGTATCATTGGGGGGGCTCTCTCCGGTTTTTTAGCTTCTCGTTTAGGAAGAAAACGCTCGCTGATGCTTGCAGCTGTTTTGTTTTTTATTTCTGCTCTTGGTTCTGGTAATCCCGAATTCTTGTTCTTCCAAAAAGGGGAGCCAACCATGGGCTTACTATACGTCTTTAACCTTTACCGGATTATTGGAGGAATTGGTGTTGGCCTGGCATCAGCCGTATGCCCCATGTACATCGGAGAAATTGCACCAGCAGACATTCGTGGACGTTTAGTGTCGCTCAACCAGTTTGCAATCATCTTTGGGATGCTGGTGGTTTATTTTGTCAATTGGGGTATTGCCAATGGGCAATCTCTGGAATGGATCAACACCATCGGCTGGCGCCGCATGTTTGTTTCTGAAGCAATTCCTGCCGGCATCTTTGGAGCATTGCTATTTTTTGTGCCTGAAACCCCGCGCTACTTAGCAATCAACCATCAGGATGAAAAGGCCTTGGCCATTTTAAAACGAATTAATGGAGCTCAACAAGCCCAAACAATTCTCGAAGATATCAAAGGCACTGTTCAACAAAGCTCCGCCCGCTTGTTTGCTTATGGTAAGCTCATCATTATCATCGGTATTTTGCTTTCCGTGTTCCAACAGTTTGTCGGAATCAATGTTGCCCTTTACTATGCCCCCCGAATTTTCGAAAGTATGGGCGCTGAAAAAGATGCCTCTATGCTGCAAACAGTCGTAATGGGACTTGTCAACGTCATTTTCACCGTTGTTGCCATACTTACAGTCGATCGCTGGGGACGCAGACCGCTACTGATGGTTGGTTCTATCGGCATGGCAATTGGCATGTTTGCCATTGGCACCTTAGCTTTTCTCAAAGTCATCGGAATTGGCACGCTCATTTTCATCATCGTCTATACGGCCTCATTCATGATGTCCTGGGGACCAATTACCTGGGTCCTGATTTCGGAAATCTTCCCGAATAAGATCCGGGGCAAGGCGGTCGCGATTGCTGTAGCCGCACAATGGGCTGCCAACTACTTCATTTCATCCACCTACCCCGCGATGATGGAATTTAGCAGTGGTGCAACTTATTGCTTTTATGGAGCAATGAGCTTACTTTCCTTCATTTTTGTTTGGAAAATTGTTCCCGAAACCAAAGGAAAAACACTGGAAGAAATGGAAACCCTGCTCAAACCGAAGAACTAAGAGATTTACTACAAACACCATACACACCAATCAACGGAAAGGGGCTACAGCAGTCCCTTTTCGCCTTTATAATAGCTTTAAGATCCATAGATTTCTATCTTTGAGGTAAGATCAAAAAGATGAACCAATGTATCAACCTCAGAAACTGGAAACAATCGCCCAAGAGATCAGTCTGATTCTGGAAAAGGCTATCGCGATGGAAAAGGAATATGCCCAGGAACTAAGGCAGGTGCATCCGGTCTATGCAAAAAGTGCCAAAAACCTGATTCACTACCTGGCGTTCAGAAATTTCGATGTCGATCACTTACAAAATAAATTGCGGGAACTCAGTCTCCCCAGTTTATCCAATATTGAAAGTCACGTCGTTCACAGCTTGCTCAATATTAAAACGATCATCAATCATTTACAGGGGAAGCAAGTTGTTGAAAAGATCCCAGGAGTTCTAACAATCCCTCAGAGCAAAAGTCTGTTAACGAAAAATACCAAGATGCTTTTGGGAAGTAAATCGAAAAATCGCCGGACAAGAATTATGGTGACCTTACCGGGGATTGCGGCAAAACATCCTCAGTTTATTAAGCGCTTGTTGAAGCTAGGCATGAACAGCTCACGAATCAACTGTGCTCATGACAACCCGGAAGTATGGGAGAAGATGATTGAGCAAGTTAAAAATGCCTGCCCCGCCAAACAACGAAAATGCAAAATCATGATGGATCTGGCAGGTCCAAAACTGAGAACAGGACAGATGCAACCTGGACCTCAGGTTGTTCACATCAAGCCCAAGCGCAATGCCTTGGGACGAGTAACCAAGCCAGCACAGGTTTGGTTGGCTCCTCCCGGGATTAACCCTCCAGAAGGATTGGTCAAAGCCATTCTCCCGATTAATGAGGAGTATTTTGAGCAACTGAAAAAAAGCGATATTTTATCGTTTGAAGATACTCGTGGTAAGAAGCGGGAAATTATCATTGACAACAAACTTGACGAAGGCCGAATTGGTTTATCCTACGATTCAGCCTTTGTTGAAACCGGTGCCGTACTGACGCTACAGAAAGAACAAAAAGGCAACACGATCAATTTGAAAGTAGGTGAATTGCTCCCTGTTGAAGAAGCCATTATCCTTCATCCGGGAGATCCTTTGATCCTTCATAAAAACCCACGTAATGGCGAACCTGCGAGCTATAGTTCACGAGGAAAACTTGTACGCCCCGCACATATTTCCTGCACCTTGCCTGAAGTTTTTAAGGATGTTAAAGTTGGAAACCCCATCTTTTTTGATGATGGAAAAATCGAAGGCATTATCAAGAAAGCTCATGCAGAAGAACTTCACATCGAGATCATTCATGCCAAGACAAATGGAACCCGGCTTCGATCCGATAAAGGCATTAATTTACCTGAGTCTGACTTGAAAATTCGTGGGCTTACCAACAAAGATCGAGAAGATTTACGCTTTGTGTGTAAACATGCCGATGCTGTGAACCTCTCTTTTGTCAATGATCAACAAGACGTTCAAGACTTATTGGATGTTTTTCAATCACTGAATCAGCAGGTTGGAATAATTCTGAAGATTGAAACTCAGAAAGGTTTTAAAAATCTGCCTTCCATCCTGTTGAAAGCAATGCAAACCTACCCAATTGGGGTGATGATTGCCCGTGGTGATTTAGCTATTGAAACCGGGTGGAAGAATTTTGCAAGCATCCAGGAAGAGATTTTACGAATTTGTGAAGCTGCCCATATTCCTGACATTTGGGCGACTCAAGTCCTTGAATCATTGGCTAAGAAAGGAGTCCCTACCCGATCTGAAATTACAGATGCAGCAATGGCTCAACGGGCCGAATGTGTCATGCTCAACAAAGGAGCCTACATCGAAAAGGCGGTCAAGATGCTTGACCGTATCTTACAACGAATGCAGCATTTCAACAAAAAGAAAGAAACTTTGCTTCCTCGGTTGAACGAAGCAAACCAGCTTCAACTCTCACACGACAGTTACAACTCCTAATAGAAAAGCCTCCTGTTCTGCAACAAAAGGCTTTCTTATTTCTTAGTTTCCAGGTGCCCAATAGCACCGCTTAGGTGAAACAATTTGTCCTGTGGCTTTTAGCTCCTTCATCGCTTTTTCCACGTCTTTCTTATCCAAGCCAGAAGCTTCTGCTATTTCTCCGGCTTTCATTGGTTTCCCTGCATCCTGCAAGGTTTTCAACACTTTTTCGGTGCTCATATTCCCAATAAATTAAATCAAGTGCACTTAGGCAAAACGTTCTGCAACCACTTTCCAGTCCAAGATTTTCCAGAAATCTTCGATGTACTTCGGACGTGCATTTTGCTTATCCAGGTAGTAAGCATGTTCCCAAACATCGCAAGTCATCAATGGCGTTAATCCATCGCGCAATGGGTTACCGGCATTACTGGTTTGTACAATGCTCAATTTTCCTTGCTGGTCTTTTACCAACCAAGCCCAACCCGAACCAAACAGAGTCGCTGCCGCTTTTGAGAAAGCTTCTTTGAATTCCTCGACTGAGCCAAAAGAATCTTCAATGGCTGCTTTCAACGCCTCAGCAGGTGCAGTTGCAGGACTTGCTGAAAACTGGAAGAAATAGAATGTGTGGTTCCAAACCTGGGCACCATTATTGAAAATTCCGCCTTCAGCCTCTTTAACAATCGTCTCAAGATCAGCATTCTCGAAAGCGGTTCCCGGAACCAAGTTATTCAAGTTATTTACATAAGCCTGATGGTGCTTCCCGTAGTGAAACTCCAATGTTTGCTCGCTAATGTATGGCTCTAAATCATTCTTTGCGTATGGCAACGCTGGTAATTCAAATAACATAATCTTTATAATTTAAAAGTTAGTGATTTCCTTCAGTTTTGTCTTTCTAACATGAAGTAAGCCCAAAAAGTTTGAAGAAAAAAGTGAATTTTGGCTATTTAAAACTATTCCAGATTATTACTGCATCACCCCATTCATCTAGTATTTTGAGCATCATCGCTTAGCAATAAGAAAGAGAAGCAGGTCAGGCTAAAACGAACCTTCGATCATTAAAATAAATTGACCTAAAAAACCGATGCTGACTGACTCTTTTTATCTTTGTTATTCACTAAACAAAAAAATATGCATATCAAAGACCTAAAAGATTGTGAAGAGTTTATCGCCGGAGACAATACCATTTTACGTGAGCTACTTCACCCCGACAAAGCTGACCTAAAACTACGCTATAGCTTGGCTCATGCCGTTCTAAATCCGGGGCTGAGTTCTCAACTGCATTCGTTAAAAACATCAGAAGTCTATTATATTTTGGAAGGAGAAGGTTTGATGCACATCGACCAGGAAAAACAAATGGTTTATCCCGGGCAGGCCATTTACATTCCACCGCATGCAAAGCAATACATTACCAACACTGGAAAGACTGATTTGAAGTTTATCTGTATTGTTGATCCAGCCTGGCGAATTGAAGATGAAGAGGTTTATTAAACCGTTGATTTCTTTTTTTGAAGTTGCCCTTTTTGAAACAGGATTGGGAAGTCAGTATCATCCTTTTTAAGAATTAGCTCAAAGTCGGCCGAGTAAGCCCGGTCGTTCGTTGGAAACCAGTTTCGCTTGAGTTTATTAATCAGAATTAGCAGACCTTCTTCGTCACCAACAGCGCAAAAACGATCGAAATCGCCATCAAAAATGGGTGTTTCAACCAGCTCATTCAACTGATTATAACAGGTTTCAATTTCTGAAACCGGCACACCAACTTCACTGATATTCAACAATGCTTTCGAAGAAAAGGGATCTTTATTCTCTATAAACAAGTTTTTGCGGGCAATCAACTCAACCAAGTTTCGATCCGGATCATAACAATAAACAGATTTCGCATTCCAGCTCACGAAGTCAATCAGCTCGATTCCGTTATAATTTAAAACTTGAGCTCGCTGTTGCAGCCAATGCAAGGCTTCCACCTCTTGATTTGACGGAATATTAAAAGCTAAATGATAAGGCTTTGCATTTTTCTTAAACACAAAATTCAAAACCGATGCCCCCACCTGAACTCCAAAGGAATCTTTCGACTCATGAAGCAATGGCAAGCCAAATCCCTTCCTGTAAAATTCCTTTTGGGCAGCAAGCTGAGACGTATATAATGTAAGCTCTTGAATTTTCATAATTGAACCTAGCAAAGAAATAACTCTATGTTTTGTCAACCGACTACTTACAAAGCAATCAATTGAACAATAATATTAGGATTTAAAGCATAAAAACCCCGAAGCCTCTGCTTCGGGGAAAAAAACCAAAAATCAACTAACCTTTAAACCGTTTGGCCACTTCATCCCAATTGATGACTTTCCAAAAAGCCTCAATGTAATCGGGACGTTTGTTCTGATACTTTAAATAGTAAGCATGTTCCCAAACGTCAATTCCAAGAATTGGTGTCCCTTTTACATCAGCAACATCCATTAATGGATTATCCTGATTGGGTGTTGATGAAACAACCAAACTATCACCCTGCTTTACCAACCAAGCCCAACCTGAACCAAATCGGGTTGCAGCAGCATTGGCAAAAGCGTCTTTAAAGTTTTCAACTGACTCAAATGAGCCATTTATTGCGTTTAATAAGTCTCCTTCAGGTTGAGAGGCACCACCCGGTGTCATAATCTCCCAATACAAGTTGTGGTTATAAAAACCGCCACCATTATTACGAACCGCTCCTGAATGTGCTGAAACATTAGCCAGCAGCTCTTCAATCGTTTTTCCTTCTAAATCGGTTCCTTTAACAGCATCGTTCAATTTACTGGTATAAGCAGCATGGTGTTTGCTGTGGTGGATTTCCATTGTGCGCGCATCGATATATGGTTCGAGTGCGTCGTATGCGTAATTTAATTTTGGTAATTCAAATGACATAGTCTATTTATTTTATGATTTTCAGATTTCTTTATCTTTATATACAAAACTACATGCTAAATTGTTCTCCACCAAATCAGAATTAGTTAATTTTTATTGAATTTTTCTATACCTGATAGGGATATTCAATAAGGCAAACCCCAACAACCACGGGGAATAACTCGCGTTCAGTCACTTACTCCAAAATTTTGTTAATCTTTGATTTTTCTTCAAAACCCACATTCATTATTTTTTCCTTTCTTTGCCCCTAAAAAGCTGTGAATCGAAAAATCCTCCACCTAGCAATTCCCAATATCGTTAGTAATGTTACCATCCCTTTATTAGGATTGGTCGACCTTGCCCTCATGGGACACCTGGATTCGGAAGTGTTTATTGGTGCTGTTTCTCTGGGAACAGTGATTTTCAACTTTATTTACTGGGGATTTAGCTTTCTACGCATGGGCACAAGCGGATTCACAGCCCAAGCTTATGGTGAAAAGAAAGAAGCAGAAAGCTATCACATCCTTTCACGAGCCATGCTCATTTCAACGGCGATCAGCCTGGTGATCATCAGCCTGCAATTTCCAATCGAATGGTTAAGTTTCCGGCTGATCAACGGCAGCCAGGAAGTGGAGGCACTGGCCCGCGAGTATTTTCGAATTCGCATTTGGGCAGCCCCCGCGACACTCGGACTTTATGTTCTGAACGGTTGGTTTTTGGGGATGCAAAATGCCCGCTATCCAATGATTACTTCAATTGCTGCCAATGTATTTAATATTGTCCTTAGCTTTTCATTTGTCAAACTATTTCATCTAAACTCAGCAGGAGTAGCTTTAGGAACAGTCCTTGCTCAATATTTGGGAGTTGTTATTGGTGTCTATTTGTTTTTCCGATCCTACAAAAGTTTAACACAGCACTGGAACTGGAAAGCCATTATCAATCCAACAACCTTAAAAAGCTTTTTCAAGGTAAACTCTGACATTTTTATCCGAACCTTCTGTGTCATTTTTGTTTTTACCTTCTTTACTTCCAAGTCGGCAAGTATCAATGATCACATTCTAGCTGTTAATTCAATCCTGATTCAGTTTCTCCTGTTCTTCGCCTTTTTCATTGATGGTTTTGCATATGCCGGAGAAGCCCTGGCTGGTCGTTTTGTTGGAGAGAAGAGTCGCTCACACTTTAAAAAAGTGACCCGCTCTTTATTTTACTGGGGAAGTTTACTGGCTTTGGCATTCTCACTCCTTTACCTGGTCGCCAATAAACTTATTCTAAGTATTCTGACCAATCAGCAAGAGTTAATTCAGTCAGCATTAGATTTTAGGTGGTGGATTGTGGTAACTCCTGTCTTATCCTTTGCCTCTTTTATCTGGGATGGCATTTATATTGGAGCCACGGCTTCGCGAGAAATGCGCAACAGTATGCTGGGGGCAACCATACTTATTTTTCTTCCCGGGTACTTTTTAATGCAACCAGTTATAGGAAATCATGCTTTGTGGGTAGCTATGTTGCTATTTATGCTAAGCCGAGGTGTTTTTCAGACCTTTCTATTTCCTAAAGTTCTTCAAAAAACCTTCCCTGCTTCTTAATAGCACCAACACAAATAAATTTGTCAAAGCCTCTCTACTTCTGCTAAAAAGGCAAAAAAAAGGGGCCTCTTTCCATCGTTTAACCAAAAGGAAAGAAGCCCCAAGCTGAGAGAAAACTGATTTACACGGTCTTTAAAATGTCCCAAACAAAGGCTCTAACGCCTACTTCCTTGTTTATTTCATCCATCTTCTTAACCTTTTCCAACAGGACATCTACTTGCTCATCTCCAACAATTGTCAACACGGCCGAGTTAATTTCGGGCCAGGTATGAGTCCCCATCCGGGGTTCCCCATCAACCGATCCTCTGCCCATAACATCGTTCCACCAGGTATAACCTCTAATTTCCAAACGATCCAACATGTACTCAACACGTTCGGTATTAGCTTGATTAAATACTATAAATACGGCTTTCATTTTCTTTAATTTCTTGATTTGAATTCATTAAGAAGTCTTCAAGCGAAGACTCCTACTCATCCATAAATACGAATTGCTTTCTCACTTCATCCTGCTTACGACGTTCTCCCTTGCTGGCTAACACCGCGTACATTACAGGCACAATAACCATCGTTACCAAAGTTGAGAAAATCAGACCTCCGATTACGGTGATTCCCATCGGGCGCCAAATCTCAGCACCTTCACCTGTGCTCATTGCCAAAGGAAGCATACCTAGAATTGTGGTTGCAGCCGTCATCAATACCGGACGCAAACGTGATTTTCCGGACAGGGCAATGGCTTCATACAAATCCATGCCACGATCCCGCATCAGGTTAATAAAGTCAACCAATACAATTCCGTTTTTCACAACAATACCAACCAGCAGCACTGCTCCCAATGCAGCAACAACACTCAAGGTCGTTCCGGTTAGAACCAAGGCTAGAATTACGCCGGTGAAAGCAAACGGAATAGACATCATAATAATCAATGGCATTCGCAAAGACTCAAACTGAGAAGCCATCACAATAAATACCAGGATCAAACTCAAGCCAAACAACATCGCCAAATCCATAAACGATTCTTGCTGATCTTCATAGGCTCCACCCACAGCAATCACAATCTCCGGAGGAGTGTCAATGGCGGCAGTCTCCGTTTTAATCCGGTTTGCTAGCTCTCCCAGCGAAATTCCACTTGGGGTAGCCGAGATTGTTACCAAACGCTCACGACGTTTGTGCTCAATACTGGGTGGTGACCAATATTCTTCAATCGTTCCAAGCTCTTTCAGTTTGACTTTCTTGCCGGTAGCAGTCATTATCGTCATCTCCTGGAGGTCAGAAATTGAGTTCCGGTAATCTTCTTCCAGACGTATCTTAATATCATACTCTTCACCCTCTTCTTTATAATAAGAAGGAATCAGCCCATTGACCCGGTTACGAACAAACATAGAAACCTGAGCACTGGTCAAACCGTGTTCTGACAGTTTTGTCCGATCCAACACAATTTGTAACTCCGGTTTGTCATTCTTCCGGCTAATGGTTACATCCTGAGCTCCTTCAAGCTTGCGTAAACGTTCCAAGACTTGCTCGGCATAGCGGTTGGTGACATCGAAGTTATAACCATAAATTTCATAGTCTACGGTGTTCCCTGAACCTCCAAGTCCCTGACTTGAGGTTGAAACCGTTGAACTAACCACTTCTGGCAGCAAAGCAATCTGAGCCCGGAAATCATCCGCAATTTCCCAAACAGTCCGCTGACGCTCGTCAATCTCGCTCAAGCGCAAGGTAAAGTTGATGATGTTCGATCCTGTTGTACTGAACATGGAGATAAAACCTCCCTCGTCATCAGCACCAGAAGATGAAGAGATTAGTTCCACTTCAGGATAACGCTCTTTAATAATAGCTTCCAACTGACGAGTCACTTTCGAAGTTTCTTCTACCCGTAAGCCTGTTTGTAATTCAACATTGGCTGTAATCTGGCTTTCATCGGACTCAGGCATAAAATCACTTCCAATAAACTTCGTCAGAAATAAAGAAGCAAAAAACACCAGGAAGGTTCCAATAATAACAACAGATTTGTAATGCAACAAGCGACGCAGTAACCGCTCATACATCTCATCCAACTTTACAAGCCATTTTTCAACGGTGTTTTCCCAAGAGAATCTGCGTGGCTTTTTCTTTTTACTCAGTTTTAACAAGCGAGAAGCCAACATCGGCGTTAGCGAGATTGCGGCAACCGTTGACGTTACAACCGTAATTGTTACAATCCATCCTAACTGATTAAACAAGACACCCGTCATTCCTGAAACCAAGGTCAGTGGGAAGAACACAGCCACAACCACCAAGGTTGTTACGATAACCGACAGCCACACCTCGTTGGTTGCATAAATGGCAGCTTCCCGAGGGCTACTTCCCCGCTCCACATGTCGCGTAATGTTTTCCAATACCACAATCGCATCATCCACCACCATACCAATCGCAATCGACAGCGATGTCAAGGAAATAACGTTCAACGAGTTCCCTGTTAAATAGAGGTAAACAAACGAAACAATCAGTGAGATTGGAATTGTTAGTACAATAATAAAGGTGGCTCGCCAGCGCCCTAAGAAGAACAAGACAACAAATACCACAAAAATCATGGCATACATCAAGGTCGATGACAAGTTGCTAATGGAGCCTTTAATAAAGGTTGACGAGTCAAAAATCTCCTGAATTTTTACATCTGGAGGCAAGGTAGTTTTCAGCTCTTCCAGCCGATCTTTGATTTGACGGGCAACCTTTACGGTATTGGCACCAGACTGCTTCATTACGAACAAGCGTACCCCTTCTTCTCCGTTAATCCGTTCCTCCAGCGTAACATCTTTCAGCGTATCGCGCACTGTTGCAATGTCTCTCACATAAACTTGCTTTCCATCTCTATTTGCAACGACCAGGTTATTTATTCGTTCGCTTTCTGAAAATTCTCCCTGAACGCGAAGCTGGTAATCAATCTTACCCATCTTCACATTACCCAATGGCAGGTTCTGGTTTTCACCAGAGATGATTGAACCAATTTGCTCCAAGGTTAGATCATAAGCATCCAAACGCTTCGGATCCACATCAACATAAACCATCCGCTGAGGGGTTCCAACCATCGCCACTGATCCTACTCCATCAACCCTATTCAATGGGTTAATCACTTTTTCATCAATCAGTTTTTCCAATCCCGGGTAAGTTTCTTCAGCCGTAATGGCATAGAATAAGATTGGGAACATGCTGGTATTGAACTTGAAAATGGTGGGTCGGTCAACGCCATCCGGAAGATTATCCAACATCCTGTCAATCACATCCCGGATATCGTTGGTCGCCTCATCAAGGTTGGCATCCCATTCAAACTCAAGAGAAATTACCGAAATATTATCAGACGATGTGGAAGAAATCTCCTTCAATTTATCGACTGAATTCAAAGCATCTTCAAGTACTTTGGTCACATTCGTTTCAATATCCGCTGCGTTAGCTCCCGAGTAAGTTGTCATCACCGAGACATAAGGAGGTTCCATTTCCGGATACAGGTCAATCGGAATATTAATCAGCGAAAAAGCCCCCATGACCATGATCGCTATAAAAATCATGAAGGTAGTTACCGGTTTATCAACCGCGCTTTTATATATACTCATAATTGTTGTTTCTAAAATTCTACAATGTTTCTGGCATGCTTACCGTACCACTTCAACAGGGCCTCCATCCAACAAGCGGGCCTGACC
The DNA here is from genome assembly GCF_900113005.1 of Sunxiuqinia elliptica. Classification (GTDB taxonomy): domain Bacteria; phylum Bacteroidota; class Bacteroidia; order Bacteroidales; family Prolixibacteraceae; genus Sunxiuqinia; species Sunxiuqinia elliptica. Next base: position 178,626 of record NZ_FONW01000002.1, on the reverse strand, counting down.
TTCAACAATCACCTGATTCCCCACTTTTAGTTGATCTGAAATCACTTCCACTTTATCGTCAAAGCGGTTTCCAAGCTGAACTTCAATCCGTTTTGCGCGACCATTCTCCTCAATAAACAGGTAACGCACGTTAGAGCCTTGCATTTTTAAAATAGCCAAGGCAGGAAGCACAATTGCATCCGTTTTTTCCAAACCAATGGTTACCCGACCAAACATACCAGGACGCAGCTGACCATTGGAGTTATCAACACTTACCTCAACTTCAAATGAGCGACTTTGTGGATCAATTGTAGGTGCTATACGAAAGATTTTGCCTTCAAAAGACTCCTCTGGAAAAACGTCAAAACGCAAGTTAACAGCCATTCCCAGTTCTACTTTAGGGAAATACTTCTCTGACACACTCACAATTGCTTTCAATTTATCCACTTGGATAACCGAAAGAATGGCTGCTTTACCAACAGCTGCCACGGGTGTTCCCGAGTACATTTCACCCGATTCAAAATACTTACCGGAAATTGCCGCATTGAAAGGAGCTTTCAGGATGGTATTTTTTCTTAAGAAATCAACATTTTCCTGAGCTGCTTCGTACTGCGCCTGCAATTGCTCGTATTGTTGCTGGGCAATGCTTCCCAATTTTTTCAAGGTATCTAAACGGGTATAATCTGCTTTCAAATTATTCAACTGAATTTCTGCCTGAATCAGTTGGGTATCATTCATTCGAACGAGCTCCTGTCCCTTTTTTACCCGGTCGCCAAGCTCTACCTGGATGTTCTCAATTCGTCCCGGAGAAGTTGGCGCCATGTGAACTTCTTTAAAAGGTTCCAAAGTTGCGGTGTAAACTACTGTTCGCGTAATTTCTTCGCTCCCCAACCTTGTTGTTCTCACCCGTTCAGTAACTACATCAGGCGTAGCCTTTGCCTTTTTATCCTGACCAGAAGAACAAGCTCCCAAGCTAGATAAAACCAATGCTCCCAGAGCTATACTGTAATTCAATCGTTTCATGCTTATTTGTTTCATTGTTTATCAAAGTTTTCCTGTTAACGTGTTTAATTGGTTTTGGGCCTGCAGCAATTCCAAAGCTGCTTGCAGGTAGTCCGATTCGGCTTTGAGGTAGTTGTTATCAGCACTGGTCAACTCCAAACTGGAGATCATCCCCTGGTCGTATTTCTGTTTCAAGTTTTTATATACCTCACGCGATACTTCAATATTCGTTTGCTGATTTCTGTAGTTTTCCAAAGCACTCTTTAAATTGAAGTTCAACTGTTTGTGTTGAATTGAAAGTTGATCTTCCAGCAGCGCCTGTTCGTTCCGATAAGTTTCCAGATCGATTTTGGCTGAGCGAACTTTGGAACGTCGTTCACCACTCGAAAAAATTGGAATATTCATCTGTAATCCAACGACATGGTTTGGAGCCATATCAAAAGCTGGTTTCAGAATTTTGTGGTTAAATGAATAGTAGCTTGAAAGCGTTGGCAAGTAATTGGCTTTCTGCATCTCAACCTGCTTCTCCTGAAGTGCTCCCTGCGCTTCCATCAACTGATAATCAACATTTTCTGAAAGATTGAATCCTTCCAGCAATTGGCCATCAAAATCTTCGTTTGCCAATAAGTTTTCCAATTCCTCAGTCAGTAGAAGCTCCGTATCGGCATCAACTCCCAATTGAAGGCGCAACATATTTTTTGCCATAACATGCTGTCTTTCGGCTGACTTTACTGCATTCTTCAACGAATTTAACTGTACCAGTAATTGATCTAGTTCAACTTTCTCGGTCACTCCAAACTCAACCATAGGAGCTGTTTTGTCGTAAATTGCCTGCAAGTTGTTAACATTCTCCTGTAAAATTTCCAGTGTTTCACCGGCAACCACAACCAAGTAGTAGCTTTCAATCACCTGGCTAACCACATCCCGTTCGGTTTTTGTCTGGTTCTTTTCAGATAACTTCTGATACAGTTTTGCCGTTTGAACACCCACCCAATAATTGGCACTAAACAGCAGCTGTCCAACTGTTAAGTTGAAGCTACTTGTTGGATCAATCGGAATTTGAGAGGCAGGTTGACCTTCGGCAAACTGGATGGAGATTTCGGCCCCCAAAGCATTGGTGTAATCGGCGGTCGCATCAACCTGGGGCAAGCCACTGGCAATAGCTTCCCAAATTTGCTCCTGCGATTTTTCAACGGCCAAACCCGAGTTTGCAATCGTTTTATTAAACTGCAAAGCATAGTTTTTGGCTTCCTGTAAATTAATCTGAAGTTGCTCTTGAGCCCAAGCCCCATGACAAAGCAAGCCCGCCAGCAACAGCATAGCAATCTGTTTTCGTCTCATTGTTTAATTGTAATTGTTTTCTGTTTTTCTATCTAAATACTTCATAGCAATTGAAGCAGTTCGTCAAATATTTCGTCAAATACCTGATGTCCCTTCACGGTCGTTATTCCGGCAATGTCATTTAAAATCAACCGATAAAGCGTATCGCCTGAGCTTGCTTCATCATAGTCGGGAAAAATCTTGTAAGCGATCTCCGAGACTTTGTAAATCTGATTGTAATAGACATACCGGATATCTACATTAGTTCGGAAAATCCCCTCTTCAACACCTTGTTCATAAATGGATTTCACCCCATCATAAAGCCTCTTGTTTCTAAATTCCTGCACATACAAATACTGCTTGTAACTCACCTTTTTCAAATCCAAAATGAAGGTTGGATTCACATTTCTTGAACTTTTCACAATAAAAGCATAAAGCAAAGCCAGCTTCTTTATCAGATTCTCTTCGGGTGTAACCAGCTTGATTAGTTCTGTTGAAAACTTATTCAAGCTATGCTCGACAACCAGCTTTAGCAACTCATCACGACTTCGAATATGCTGGTAAAGGGTCTTTTTCGAAATCCCCAAAGCAACAGCAATCTCGTCCACGCTCACACTTTTGACACCATACTTACGGTACAGCTCATAAGTTTTCTCCACTATTGTTCTCTCATCAACCATAAACCAAAAAAACTTTGAAGTTACTTTGAGTTTTCTATTGGGCAAAAAAATTTAGTCCAACATACTATCTACTAATTCAATCCCCCGTTGGGTACTTATTCCTCTTACAAAATTTACCATGAGGTTTTCGAATAAATCAGCATATCGATATTCTTCCGAAGGAAAGATCGCTTGATCTGAAAGCATGCTAATCTGGGCCTGAAACAGCTTCGTAACAATATCCACATTAATATCTTTCCGAAAAAGACCTTCATTAATTCCCTTACGTAACTGTCTGTATATATTGTTATAATTCCGTTTTTGGTTTTCCTCATAAAGCGTTGTCCAAATCTTTGGATAATACTTTCTTATGTCATAAAAAAACACCGGATTTATAGCATTAATCGCCTTAATTCCGTCCTTCATCGAAGTTATGATTGCCTCAACCACATTTGCAGAAGCGGCCATCACCTTATGATTCCGTTCTTCTTGCTTCTCAGACAAATACCGCAAACAAGTTTCAATCAACTCTGTCTTATCCTTAAAAACCTCATAGACAGTACGTTTTGAGATACCTAAAGATACAGCAATATCATCCATAGTGACATTGCGGATTCCAAACTTAAAGAAGAGTTTGGCTGATTCATCAATAATTCTTTCGCGTACTTCCATTGTTTTCTAATTAGACGCAAATATATAAAAACTTTGAGAACTGTAATAGTTTTTGTAGAGTTTTAACGGATTTTCTCATTTTTCAACATATCCTGTTAACATTTACTCCCCCTGTCACACAAGCACATAATAAATTAACAATCAATACCATACAACAAACAAAGACTACAAAAGGGATCGGTTATTTGCGTTCCTTAGGCAAGGAAATTAAAATCAAAGGTGTAGTTCAAGCGAACTCTGCTTACAAGCGAAATTGCATTATTTCTTAGTTTGCACACTTCAAACCACAAAAAAGAGTTTTTAAATACGCCTGTTTCCATGCGCACTTAAAAACTCTTTACAATATCGTTACCCAACAAAAAAGGTTGCAGCACTGACTCTTAATGAACCAGCAGCATTGCCTCTTCCAAGTTCTTTTCCTTAATAAAGGAAGCTGCTGCCTCCCAAAAATTCCCGAATCAGCGACGTTGGTGGAATTTCAATATCATCAATACTATTGATGTAACTAAAGAATTTCAATAGTCGATTTGCTTCACAGTATTCAATCTGATTCTCAGGGACATTCTTCAATAAAGGCTCGGCATATTTTTTCAACACAGCCAATTCGTAAACTAAGGCTGAGTTGAACATGATATCCGCATTCTCCTGGTAGGGGAAAATATTCTTTTCCTCTCCATTTTTTACACTTGGCCATCGTTTGATGGTTTCGGCAGCTGAGTAGCCACGATAAAGGCTATCGCGAATCATTCGTCGAATTAAACGATTATCTGTTGTCGAAATATGGTTATGATCGTCAAATGAAATCTGAGTCAATGCGGACAAGAAAATTCGGAAACTCTGGTGATTTGACACATGAGGTGTAAGCCCCGGATTATTCCCATGAATCCCTTCTACAATAAGTAAATGCCCATCACCAATGCGAAGTTTTTCACCTGAGCGGGTACGTTTACCAAGGTTGAAATCAAATTTGGGCAACTCAACTTCTTCGCCATTAAACAACTGCAACAGCTGTTCATTAAAAAAGGCAATGTCGATAGCTTCTAAGGACTCAAAGTCATATTCACCGTGTTCATCAAGCGGTGTTTTCTCCCGATCGACAAAGTAGTCGTCCAGAGAAATCATATGAGGGACCAAACCATTCACCGCCAATTGAACCGCCAATCGCTTGCTAAAAGTTGTTTTTCCCGACGCTGAAGGTCCAGCAATCAAAATAACTTTAATCTCATCCCTTCGTTCATCAATTTGGTTGGCAATCTCTGCAATTTTCTTTTCATGAAGTGCTTCCGATATTTTGATAATATCTCCGCTCTTGCCCATCTGCGTATATTCATTCAGCTTACCAAGATCCGGGACATCCAGAATGGTAGCTCGTTGTTTGTGTTCCTTAAACACTCCAAAAAGCTTCTCCTGTTCGATGACCGGATAAAGCAAATCAAAATTATCTGTCTGAGGAATCTGAAGTAGAAGGCCATCAAAATAAGGAACCAAGCCAAAGTTGGTCAAATATCCTGTTGACGGCACATGGTGTCCATAAAAATAATTCGCTAAGCCATTAACAAAGTACAAGTAAGAGAACAAGGTACCTTGCTGCTCGAACAACCTAGCTTTTTCCTCCAATCCTTGCTGTACCAGAATGTCAACAGCCTTTTCTGTTGGAATTCCCTTTTTCACAAAAGGTAAATCGCGCTCAACCCACGAACGCATTTCGCTTTTCAGTTCAAAAATATCCGATTCCGTAATCTCCCGCTCCAAACCAACAAGCTCACAATAGTATCCTTGCGATATTCCGTTCATAATCCGAAGTTTCACCTGAGGGAAAGTCTCCCGAACGGCAACGTACAACAAAAACAACAAGGAACGGGTGTATAAGCGTCGCCCATCGACATGAGAATAATCGATGAACTGAATTCGTTTTGATTTAACGACAGCAAAAGACAACTCTTTCACCTTATGGTTGACCAAGGCTCCACAAACTGGGTTTTTCAACTTAATCTGAAGGTCATCTTTAATCTCCTCCAAAGTAGTTCCCAAGGGATAGGCTTTCCTCTCCTTGGTGTTCTCGCAATAAATTTCAACTATTTTCATAATCTCATGGCTCCAATCAATGTCGTTGGCAATGGCTTTTACCAACGACATTCATTATTTAAATAATTTGCTATAAATCTAGCTCTTTTTTCAGATACCGGGCCGTATACGATTTCTTATTTCTAATGACCTCTTCAGGTGTTCCCACACATAAAACCTGTCCGCCACCTTTACCGCCTTCAGGCCCCAGGTCAATAATATGATCCGCCACTTTGATCACATCCATATTGTGTTCAATCACAATCACCGTATTGCCTCGATCGACCAGTTTATTCAGCACCTCTAGCAATACCCTGATATCCTCAAAATGCAGGCCAGTCGTCGGCTCATCTAAAATATACAACGTTTTGCCTGTGTCCTTTTTGGCTAACTCAGATGCCAGTTTCACCCGCTGAGATTCACCGCCAGATAAGGTTGTTGACGATTGCCCCAAGGTAATGTAGCCCAGTCCAACCTCCTGCAGCGTTTTCAGCTTATGTGCGATAGACGGCAGGTGCTCAAAAAACTCGACTCCTTGATTGATGGTCATATCCAGCACATCGCCAATGGATTTGCCTTTGTAGCGAACCTCCAATGTTTCCCGGTTATAGCGTTTGCCATTGCAGGTGTCGCAATGCACATAAACATCTGGCAAGAAGTTCATTTCAATCAGCTTCAAACCTCCTCCCTGGCAATCTTCACACCGGCCTCCTTTTACGTTGAAAGAGAAACGGCCAGGCTTGTAGCCGCGTATTTTGGCTTCCGGCAACTGAGCAAATAAAGCTCTGATATCGGAGAAAACCCCCGTGTAAGTTACCGGGTTCGATCGAGGAGTCCGCCCCAATGGCGATTGATCAACCTGCACCACTTTATCAATCAATTTCAAACCATCAATCTTTTCATAAGTCAGCGGATCTTTCACCGACTTGTAAAAGTGTTGACTCAAGATTGGCTGCAAAGTGCCATTGATTAAACTTGACTTACCACTACCCGAAACTCCTGTGACACAAATCAACTTGCCTAAAGGGAACTCAACATCAACCTTTTTCAGGTTATTTCCGACACAACCTTTGAGTTTTAAAGCTTTTCCATTTCCTTCACGACGGGTTTCAGGTACGGCTATGGTGTGTTCTCCACGCAAATACTTCGAGGTTAACGTATCAGCTTTCAATAAGGCATCAGGTGATCCTGCACCAACCACCTCGCCGCCATGTCGCCCCGCATAAGGCCCCATATCCACAATATAATCAGCCGACAACATCATATCTTTATCGTGCTCAACAACAATAACAGAGTTTCCTGTATCGCGCAACGTTTGTAACGAATGGATAAGCCGTAGGTTATCGCGGTGATGCAAACCAATACTCGGTTCATCTAAAATATACAACACGTTGACCAACTGCGATCCAATTTGTGTCGCCAAGCGGATACGTTGCGACTCTCCCCCAGACAAGGTCCGCGAGGTGCGATCAAGCGAAAGGTATTCCAAACCAACATCAATCAAGAAACTTACACGATCCCTGATTTCTTTCACGACCTCCACTCCGATCTTACGCTGGCGGTCTGTCAGTCGGTCTTCCAAGCCAACCAGCCAATCACTCAGTTCGCTAATGTCCATTCGTGCGATTTCGGAAATATTGCGTCCGTCAATCTTAAAATGAAGCGACTCTTTTTTTAATCGATGGCCCTGACATTCCGGGCAAGCTTTTTCTTTGATGAATTGATTAGCCCACTTCTTCGCCTTTTTCGACGGATTATCTTCCCGCTGGTTATCGATGTACTTTACCACCCCCTCATAAGTCATCATGTAATTGACCGAACTTCCCAAGGGGGAATTTTTCAGCTGAATACGCTCATTGGTTCCATACAGCACGGCTTTCAATCCATCTTCAGGGATATCTTTAACCGGTGTTTTCAGGGTAAACCCATACTTCTCGCCCAATGCTTCAATCTGCCAGAAAATCAAGGTATTCTTTTGCGATCCAAGTGGAGCAATTCCTCCTTTGGCAATGCTTTTATCCGGTTCCGGGATAATTTTATCCAAGTCAATTTCAGCCACTTGCCCAAGACCATTACAACGTGGACAGGCTCCCTGCGGTGAGTTAAATGAGAAATTGTGCGGAGCAGGCTCAGCATACGAGATCCCGGTTGTTGGACACATCAGCTGGCGGCTGTAGTACTTCATATGATCCGACTCATGTTCCATAATCAGGGTAATTCCGTGTCCCTGCTTCATTGCTGTCTGCACCGACTCTTTCAAGCGTTTTAAGCTTCCTTCATCCACCTCCAAACGATCAACCACTACTTCGATAAAGTGATTTTTATAGCGATCAACCTTCATGTTGGGAACCAGTTCTTTGACTTCACCATCAATGCGAGCATACAAAAAGCCCTTGCGTCTGAACTGCTCAAACAGTTCCCGATAATGTCCTTTTCTGCCTCGCACCAAAGGTGCCATCACCAAAATTCGCTTCCCAGTGAATTGTTCCTGAATCAGTTTGAGAATTTGGTCATCCGTATATTTGACCATCTTCTCACCGGTTTCATATGAAAAAGCTTCTCCGGCACGGGCATACAACAAACGCAGAAAATCATAGATTTCCGTCACGGTTCCAACGGTAGAACGAGGGTTCTTGTTGGTCGTTTTCTGCTCAATGGAGATCACTGGGCTCAGGCCAGTAATCTTATCCACATCGGGTCGTTCCATATTCCCCAAAAACGAACGGGCATAAGCCGAAAAAGTCTCAATATAGCGACGTTGTCCTTCTGCATAAATTGTATCAAAAGCCAATGACGACTTTCCACTGCCACTCAATCCGGTAATTACGGTTAGCTGGTTACGTGGAATTTCAACATTAATATTTTGCAGGTTATGCACACGAGCACCGTGCACGACAACCTTTTCTTCGTTTTCAATCAGTTCTTCCTCCAGAACTACTGCTTCTGTTTTCTGCATTTAGCTTACTTTGTATTTGTTCTGAAACCTTCTGCTGGCAATTTTATTCCATAGGTTTTGCCACTCTTGTTTGTCAGATAAGATTCACGCAACCATGGGTTCAGCATTTTCAGAATTTTGTAATTGGTCTGATGCTCTTGAGCAAAATCAGCAAAGTTGGCTACCGGACCAGAAATCGAAACCGTCTTCGTATTCCAGACCGAATATTGTTCATCTTCCTGAACATCAAAACCATATTTTTGTGGGTTCTCCATTACCAATTTTAAGGCTAAAATCCGAAATACATAACGTCCGGTTTCTTCACCAAGTAACAAGTCATAGTAATCTGTTTCTTGCTGACGTTCAAGCTGCCTGCCAACGAAATTTCGTCCGGCATTGTAGGTTGCAGCCACCAAGGTCCAGCTTCCATACTTCTTATAGGACTCGTGCAGATAAGCACAAGCCGCATGGGTTGACTTTTCAATGTGATAACGTTCATCAACCTCGCCACTCACCTCCAAGCCGTAATCACGTGCCGTTCCTTTCATAAACTGCCAAAAGCCAACGGCTCCTGCCGGAGATACTGCCTTCGGGTTAAACCCACTCTCAGCCAAAGCCAGGTATTTAAAATCCTCCGGAATGCTGTCTGCTTCCAAGATCGGTTCAATAATAGAGAAGAACCGCGGAGCCATTTTCATAAACCGCAAGGTTTGTGAATGAAAATAGGAATTAACCAACAACTCGCGGTCCAGACTTTCATACACATCGAAATATTCTAAAGGAACTTTTTCTCCAGCAAAAGTCAGTGAATCCGGAACTTCAACAGAACTATAATAATGCTTGGCCGGAGCCTCTGGTGCCCGTTCCGGATAGGTTGAAGACTCCAAAAACTGATAACCTCCCAACACCAGAACCACTAAAATAAAACTATACAATAATCGACTTGCTATCCGCTTCATAATCCTACATTCAAATTTTACTAAACGGCAAAAATAGTGCTTTTGCAGCTGGCTTTCAACTTAATTAATTCTAAAAAACGACAAAGCACAGCAACTGCTTGCTATCACCCGAAAACAGTCAGTTTTAGCTATACAAAAACAGGAACCACTCGATGAGACAAGAATCCAACAAGAATAACACAGAGCCTTAGCCTTCTGTTTCTTAATCCTTCAAATCTTCCCTAAAAATGAACAAAATTAGATCACTGAAAAGGCATCGCAATTAAAAAAGGTCATCATCACAGTCACGCACAACCAATTATCAAACAAAAACTTACTCTAAAAAAACATTTGAAAAAAAGTTTTCAAGGCTTTCCAGAAGCCTAAAAATATCCTGATCAAGTGCGAATTGACTACCTTTGCGATTTTAAAACTCTCAAATTCTACTACGATGTCTAATAACGTTTTACGATTAGCTATCCTGACTTTTGTTTTAGCTTTGAGTAGCTTGGACGCTGCTTATTCGCAAGAAAAAAAATCGACGGATTGGGTAAATCCATTCATTGGAAGTACCAATTATGGTACGACCAACCCAGGAGCCATTGTTCCTCAAGGCATGGTTTCAGTAGTGCCTTTCAATGTTAGTGGATCGGCAAGCAACAAGTGGGACAAAGATAACCAGTGGTGGTCAACTCCTTACTCGTGGGATAACCACTTTTTCACCGGCTATTCTCACGTCAACCTAAGTGGCGTAGGATGTCCTGAGCTTGGTGTTATCCTGCTGATGCCAACCACCGGAAAAGTGGAAGCCAGCAATAAGGTTTATGGTTCTCCAATGACGGAGCAAAAAGCTTCACCCGGTTTTTACTCCAATCACTTGGAAAAATATGACATTACCACAGAAGTAACAGCCAGTGCCCGGGTTGGACTAAGTAAGTTCAAATTTCCCGAAGGACAATCCAATATCCTGTTGGACCTTGGCACGGGATTAACCAACGAAAGCGGAGCCGCTTTACGCATTGTAAACAACCGTGAAATTGAAGGCTGGCGCATGACCGGCACATTTTGTTATAACGATGGGACTGAACGTCCGGTTTATTTTGTAGCCCGTTTTAGCAAGCCGGCCAAATCATTCGGAGCTTGGAAAAAGATGCCACAAATGACAGCCGAATCAGCTTGGTCTTCAACCGATAGTGCCTTCAAGTTCTATCCTGAATTTCAAGCACAGATGGCCGGCGACAGCATCGGTGCTTACATGACATTCGATACCGAAAGTAACGAAGAAGTATTGGTAAAAGTGGCTGTTTCGTACGTCAGCATTGAAAATGCCCGACAAAATATGGAAGTGGAAATGCCCGGCTTCAACTTTGAACAAACACGTGCAGCAGCCAAAACCAACTGGGAAGAAGCCCTCTCTCGCGTATCGGTAAAAGGCGGAACGGATGATCAAAAGACGATTTTCTACACCGCGTTGTACCACATGCACATTCACCCCAACGTAATCAATGACGTCAACGGTCAATACCCTTTGATGGAGTCCTACGGAATTGGCGAAGTTAAAGAAGGCGACCGCTACACCGTTTTCTCGCTTTGGGATACTTACCGGAACTTTCATCCGCTAATGAGCTTGATTTACCCCGAGCAACAGCTGGACATGGTGCGCTCAATGATTGCCATGTACGAAGAAAGCGGCTGGCTTCCAAAATGGGAACTTAACAGCACGGAAACGCATGTAATGGAAGGTGACCCTGCCATTCCGGTAATTGTTGACACTTATCTTCGCGGACTAACTGATTTTGATACAGAATCTGTTTATGAAGCCATGTATAAGTCGGCAACCACTGAAGGAGCCCAAAACAAGTTGCGCCCAGACATTGACGACTACCTGGCCAAAGGTTATGTGCCTTACACAACACCTTTTGACAATTCAGTATCGCATGCACTGGAATACTACATTGCCGATTGGAACCTGGCTCAATTTGCGAAAGCTTTGGGCAAAGATGCAGACTATAAACGTTTTCTGGCTCAGTCGTTGCGTTACAAAGAATATTACGACAAGGATGAATTCCAGATGATTCGTCCCAGAATGGCTGATGGCTCATTCTATAAAGATTTCGATCCAAAACAAGGAGAGAACTTTGAGCCAAGCCCTGGTTTCCACGAAGGAAATGCTTACCAATACACCTTTTGCGTTCCTCATGACATTAAAGGACTCATGAAATTGATGGGTGGCAAGAAAAAATTCACAAAAAAACTGCAAGGTATTTTTGACGATGGTCATTATGATGTGGCTAACGAACCCGACATCCATTATCCGTGGTTGTTCAACTACGTCAAAGGAGAAGAATGGCGCACCCAAAAAGAAGTGAGCCGCTTGCTGAACGAGCATTATAAAAATGCTCCGGGGGGAATCCCGGGGAACGACGACTGTGGAACACTTTCAGCCTGGGCCGTGTACAGCATGATGGGGTTCTACCCTGTTTGTCCGGGTAACACAGATTACTCCATTGCTCAACCCGCTTTTGACGAAGTCAAAATAGAACTGGATCAAAACTTCTATCCCGGCAAAGAACTCATCATTCGTACCAAAGGAGATGGAGAGTACATTCGCAAGATTAACAAAGACGGGAAAAAGCTAAATCGTTATTTCATCAACCACAAAGAGCTTGTTTCGGGTGGTGTCTTGGAAATTGAGAAATAAAAAAACACAAAAATACCAACGAACATGCGTTTTAATCAACTAAAAAAAATCCACCCTGCGGCTTGGATTCCCACTGTTTATTTTGGCATGGGACTTCCCTATGCTGCCATTAATCAAGCATCACCATTGATGTATGAAAGTCTGGGGATTAGTGACTCCATGATTGCGTTTTGGACCTCACTACTCCTTCTCCCATACACGCTTAAATTTTTATGGAGCCCGGTGCTGGAGATGTTCAAAACAAAGAAACACTTTGTGGTAGCAACCCAGTTTGTAACCGGTGTTACGTTTGCCATGGTGGCCTTTTCATTACAGTTAAATGACTTTTTTGCCTACTCCGTGGCCCTCTTGGCTATTGTTGCCTTAAGTGGATCCACTCATGATATTGCAACGGACGGAGTGTACATGAATGTCCTTTCCTCCCAAGACCAAGCGAGGTATATTGGCTGGCAGGGGGCTGCCTTTAATATCGCCAAAGTGTTAACAGCGGGGGGACTGGTTTATCTAGCCGGAGTTCTTGAAAATACAATAGGAGCTTTCCATGGCTGGATGATCATTATGATCGTTTATGGAGCAACCATGCTATTGCTTTCCTTTTACCATACACGGATGTTGCCATCCGGAGGAGCAGCCACAGGTGAAGTACATTCACTGAAAGAAGGATTTCAAATCTTGTGGGATGTATTAAGAACATTTTTCCAAAAGAAATACATTGGCTGGTACATCGGCTTCATCATCATCTATCGCTTTGCCGAAGGCTTTGCCGTGAAAATCGCTCCACTGTTTTTCAAAGCTGCAGTTGCTGACGGAGGGCTTGGACTGAGTACTTCGGAAATTGGGCTTTTGTATGGTGTATTTGGATCAGGAGCTTTTGTTTTGGGGTCTTTACTTGCTGGTTATTTTATTGCCGGCAAAGGGTTGCGCAAGTCAATCTTCTCCTTAATCTGCATCTTTAACTTCCAGTTTATCGTATATGCCTTACTGGCTGTTTTTCGTCCATCAAACATCTATTTAATAGGCTCTGCCGTTGTTGTTGAGTATTTTGCCTACGGCTTTGGCTTTGTAGGACTAACCTTATTTATGATGCAACAAGTGGCTCCGGGAAAATATAAAATGGCTCACTACGCCTTTGCTTCGGGTATTATGAACCTAGGATTCATGCTGCCGGGTATGCTTAGTGGCTTCTTAAGCGATTCAATCGGCTATAAATCTTTCTTCTTATTTGTTTTGGTAGCCATGATTCCATCGTTCTTTGCTGCCAAGTTTGTACCTTTTACTCATCCCGACAACAAAGAATCGGAAACCAAAGAGATCGAAAAATAAAGCATAACTTTAATCATTCAAAAAAATACAAGACAATGACTACACAACCTGCAATTCCATGGGAAAACAGACCAGAGGGTTCAACCGAGGTCATGTGGAGATATTCTGCAAATCCAGTTATTGGACGTTACCACATTCCAAGCTCAAACAGTATTTTCAACAGTGCCGTTGTTCCTTTTGAAGATGGCTTTGCCGGCGTTTTTCGTTGCGACAACAAAGCGGTTCAGATGAACATTTTTGCTGGATTCAGTAAAGACGGTATCAACTGGGACATCAACCACGAACCCATTGAAATGGTTGCTGGAAACACAAAAATGATTGACTCCGATTACAAATACGATCCACGGGTCGTTTTTATCGAAGATCGTTATTGGGTAACTTGGTGTAATGGCTACCACGGACCAACAATCGGAATCGCTTACACCTTCGATTTTAAAACATTCCACCAGTGCGAAAATGCCTTCTTGCCTTTCAACCGCAACGGCGTGCTTTTCCCTGAAAAAATCAATGGTCGCTACGCCATGCTGAGCCGCCCAAGTGATAACGGACACACGCCTTTTGGAGACATCTACATCAGCTACAGCCCGGATATGAAATACTGGGGCGAGCACCGCTGTGTGATGAAAGTTAGCCCTTTTGAAAACAGTGCTTGGCAGTGTACTAAAATTGGAGCTGGATCAGTACCAATTAAAACCGAAGAAGGCTGGTTGGAGTTCTACCACGGAGTAATCAACACCTGCAACGGATTCCGTTATTCAATGGGAGCAGCTTTACTTGACTTGGAAGATCCATCCAAAGTACTTTACCGGACACAACCTTACCTGTTGGCTCCTGCTGCGCCTTACGAATTGGCTGGCGATGTGCCTAACGTGGTTTTCCCATGTGCTGCTTTAAACGATGGCGAGAAAATTGCTGTTTATTACGGCGCTGCTGACACCGTTGTGGGAATGGCTTTTGGTTATCAACAAGAAATCATCGATTTCATCAAGAATAACTCGTTATAATTATTAAACAGTCACTCCAATCACATCGTGAATGGAGCAATGAAAAAATCCGGCTAATTGTAGCCGGATTTTTTTGTTGAATTAACAGATCTATTAATCTGTGGTTGAAACGGGAATTGTCGCAATCAATTGAATATCCTGAAGGTCGGAATAATCATACAAGTAAAATCCTCCGTCACCAACCATAAACAGGTAATTATTCAAGGGAATTACATCATAGGTGTTGATATCCTCAAACTCGGCCAACAAATGAGAGCCAATTTGTAAAGGATCCGATGCATCAAAAACTTTTAAGCCAGCATCTCCATCACAAATAAACAGGACATCGTCGTCGATCCCCAAGCCGTGAGGATTGGCCATCGAATAACTTGCAATGGGTGTCAACTGCGAATAGTCATCATTCATCTCAATAACATCGAGCCGGTTGACTGATCGTCCACAGCCACCGCCATCATGCAGCGTAACATAGGCTAGGTCATCCTGCACGACTACCGGATCACAACTTGTAATATGTTGATATCGATTAATATATTTGGGGCTCTGCTCAATTTCCAAGCTGTATATTAACATGCCTGTGGTTGTTCCAAAAAACAAATGATCATTATAAATAAACATTGTTTCAACATTCCACCCAATGTTGCTCGAGCCTAATTCCAGCGGATTCTCCAGGTCGGTAATCCGGAACGTGTACAGGGTACTATTATCCACCGTATAAAGAAAATCCTTGTACAGGCCAAAGCGCGCCATTGATCCTCCAACGCCAAAGGTGGTTCCACTGCCTCCGCCAACACCAGAGTTCGTCAAAAAGCTGCCGCCTGTTTCCAAACGATCAGAGAAACTATCGTAATAATAAATGGGATAATAGTTGCGCTCAATTTCGCGCTTGACTTTCTTTATGTCCCAATCTACAACAACGCCCAATTCATCATCCACTTCTCCCAGACGGTATTCCGGATCGTACTCAGGCAGCATGTAGGGGAAAATATCTTCCACGCGTCCCACTTCCTTCACCGAAGCTAAATCAGACACATCCACAGCAACCAAATCAATATAACTATCGGCATACAAAACATTCTCTTTAATTGCAATGTCCACATTTCCGGGAATTGCAATAAATCCAATCGAATTTGGACTTGCAGGGTCTGACACATCAACCACGTGAACTCCTTTCATCACCTCGTTAATGAAGATGTAGTTGTCTTTAAAATAGATCTTCCCTGGGTTTTCAATATCCCGGGCGCTTTCCATTTTTACCGCATTGCGCAAGTCTTCATAACTCATGTAAACCGGCGAGTTTCCCAAATAAGTTTCAACAATTTTATCTTCGCAGCCTGCAAATACTACCGCAACAAACAACAGGCAACTGTATATCCATTTTGCATTCATTTCTATCAATTTACTAGTTAAACAGAATACCTATCCGTATCGTCAGGCGATTATACTCACGCTCCAACTTATACTCGTCTTTTCCACCCTCAAAACTCACTTGGTGAAAACGATAGCCAAATGACATCATCAAGGCCAGGTTTTCATTAAGCTGATTCACCATGCCAAAGCTAGGACTAAGCATAAATCCACCTTTACAATCCAACTTTTGGGTGGCATAATAAGAGCTTGACCATGGCACAATAATATCATAGTAATGATTGGAGCCCACCATTATATTATCATCAAGAGGCAAAAGATAACCAGCTTTAAGTCCGACAAAAGGCGTAAACATCGACTCACGAAAATGGTACTCCAGGTTCCCAAAAACAGGCAAGTACGACTCCTCCAGAAAATCGACACCAGTACCCACGCCTGCATACCAGTTCGGCAAAACTTTTAAGTTGAAAGATGCGTCGAATGAAAAGGGCTTTGATTTATCGTTGGAAGAACTACCGATAAGCAAACCGCCGGTCGTTTTGATGAAGTAAGCTTTCTGACCGCTTAAAATCGCAGAGGAGAATTTTGTACCTACAGAGTCAATTTCTGAGGTCTGAAAAACCCAGGTATCCTTGCCCGAGCGAATAACCACTTTTTCATCATCAACCGGGATTTGTTGTCCTTTCAGAACCGTCCCATTTTTGAGGTAGATCACTTCTTTTTTTTGAGCTTGAGCCGCACCCATTGCCAATAAAAAAGCAAGCAAACAGACTAATTGTTTCATAAGTTTATTTTGGTGTTTGTTTGCCTTTAAGATGTTTGTTGGCAAAAAAAGGTTGCGTGAGAAGATTCTTTTTCTGGTACATACAACAAGAAACCAGGTACAGGAAGCGTACAAAATTACATTCAAAAGCCTTTTGGTGGAAATGACAGTAACATTTGGCGGAAAGGCTAAAGTTGATACCAGCCTCCTTTATTAAAACAAGATCAAGCGGGGTTGAATCCTACCAGACAGAATTACCACCTACCAGCTAAAACTGCAATCAAACCACACCGAATTAAGCCCCAACCGCCCGGAAATGAAAATTACCAGCCAGGAAAGTGATCAACCCATTCAGAAATGGGCTCAACCCAGGTTTTCTCCCATTTCTGAATGGTTTTTAGTGCAACGGCTCCATTTTCTGCACTGCCGCGTGGGGTGTTTATGTTAGTACTGTCTTGGCTTATCTCCAATTTCTGATTTAATGCAGTAATCTAGGCTATCGGTATCCCAACAGGTACTATAAGAATGGTCACCATTAGCCGTACACCAATCATCTTGTTCCCGATAGCTACATCGACCATCTGCTTGATGATAATAACAAGCATATAACGCGTTCATTCTAACACTTCCGGCTGATTGACTCCAAATTTCTTCCAGAGTGTATGTTCTTTCTCGTTCTTCTCTTTCCTTGCGTAACCTCTCGGCTTCTTCCTCCTCTTCCCTTCTTCTCGCTTCAGCTTCCTCTCTTTCTCTTTGCCTTCTTTGCTCTTCCTCCCGCTCCTCTTCTTCTCTCCTATAAGCTGCACGTGCTCTCTCCTCTTCCCGTTTTTCTTCTGCTCTTCTGCTTTCTAGCCTTTCCTCTTCTAAGCCCCTTCTTTGCGCAACTTCCCGCTCCTGCTGTCTGTCAAGCACTTCTTTCCGGATATACGTCACTTCTAGTTCATTGGCCTGCTTAATTGCATTTCGGTTATGCCAATCCGGAGTAGCCTCATTTGAGCCAAAAGCAGGAGTCGTATTCACTGAAGTACTGATGACGCTTATGTCGTGTTTATCCCAAAAAACGAATCTGTTATTATTCAATCGAATCATCTTTTGATAGGTATAGTCCTGCTGCATATTAAACAACGGTTCTTCTTTATCAACATGCCAAACCTGTGATTCATAGGCACCTGTTACAAAATAGCCATCCTCCGAAATGAAATAGATACTTCCGGAAGTAGAGCTACCCTTATTTCCTGTATTTTTACGCTTGAGAATCAAATCCCCTTTCAAATCATACTGATAGATTGAATCTGCCAAAACAACAAGCACATATTTACCACATGGGCTAAAAGCATGAACACATCCTTCCATATCATGCTCTTTGAACTCCGAATAGTTTTTTGAAAAAAGAACTTGCCCATTGCTTAAATCCCACACAAAGAGCTTTAAACTGTTAGATTCGATCCTATGACAAGCAGCAATAGACCTGCAAGGCGATAATGATAAAGTATCATTCCTAACATAAACAGGAGTAGCGCTATCCTCCAGTTGCTGCCTCCTTTCCAGGTCAAATATTTTTATATGATTGTCGATAAATAAGCCAAAGAATCTTTGATCGGGTGAGAAATAAGGAACAAAAAATTCGGAATGAGCATTATCATCCACATCAAAATCAAACTCCAACTCAAAGTTTGATCCATTAATTAGATTTCTTATAAAAACATGCTCCTCATCAAATTCCGCCAACAGATACTTATCCCTTGTTAAATACTTGGATAAATATTTTGTGCCATACGCCTCATCGTTCTCTACTTGTTTCCACTTGCCCGAAGCAATATCGATAATAATTTCCTTCCTATCGCTTATTAGGTGCAGCTGCTCCTGATCAGGATAGTAGCTTATGTCCCGGAAACCGTATACCTCACAATCCAATTCGTCCTTAGTCAATTTATAATCCAAACTACTTTTCGCCTTGGTATTTAATTCTAAATCATAATGGCGAACTCCTATTCGGTCCAGAACAAACAGAACCTTCTCATTACTAAAATCTAAAACCTTTGACCCAGTCCAACCCCTGATGAAGATTTCGCTAATTAATTCTCCTTTTAGAGTAAATATGAAAACTCGACTATCCTGACTAATAAAAAGGTGTTTGTTCTTATAAAAAATTTCATAATCAGTATTTAGCAGGTCAATATGTTCATCTAAAGCTTTTGTTTTAAACGTCTCTACCCCTGAATCTATATTATGAAGATGTAGAACCCCCTTATTGTCCAGATAGAAAAGATTCGTTGATGAACAAAACATATTGGCTATCGTATAGCCATCACGAAATATATTGGCTTGAAAGGCATAGTTGATATGGATAGTTCTTAAATCAACCGATACAATTGTCCCAACATTCATCATTTCCCCCTTGTATCCCAAAACAAACAACAGGCTACCCCCTTTAGCCAGGATCATATCATGCACGCGATCAACATATTGCTCCATCAATATCTCCGTATGATTTTCAGGCAAAAGATGATTGAACGTGAACACTTTACCATTTCCATCAGAGACAAATATATTTTTTCTGTTATCTACTAAGATTACAGGATATGGGGCATTACCAGGGTCTACAATTTTATCAGGGAGGCTTACAGACCACTGCTGTCGATATTCAACAGAAGAACAAAACCGAGTAGTAAAACAGTAAACAGTTCTTCTATCATCTTCGGTGGAGACAAGATATATGTGCTTTCCTTCATTATCGATTGCGATATTATTAAAATCTCGTAAATCGAACTCAAATGGAAACTCATCAATCTTATATTTTTCACGATAAGAACCGGTGTCATCCAGTTGATAAATCCAAGCACAAAGTTTTTCTTTACGGGCAAAAACGGCAAAAAACTTACTATTAGCGGATTTTATAAATTTATAGTTTAATGCAATAAACCTTTTTTGGTCTCTTCTCTCCAATTCAGAAATATCGTTATTCGATGGAAATTTTATGATTTTTGACGGTGATATAGTCATGGTGCTATTTTTTAAAGTTAGATTGTGTTTGTGATAAAGACAGGACTAATTATGAATCATGAATTTTCTCAAAGGTCTAAACCTTCCTGATGCATATTCCTTCCACGGGGCTCCATTTTCATCGATCCACACACCATTTCTATAGGTTAAAAGACGAAACCCAATATGTTTTACATCTCCTTCGGAAATAATTTCCCTTCGTGCTTTTATGCCTTTCTGAATCTTTGGTCTAGCAACCGGTTGCGATTTTGGTTTTTGCTTGGTTGTGGGTTGTTTTTGTATTGATCCTTGTTTAGATTTTTCCGGTGCATTTTTTTCAATCGCCAGTTCACAAGCTTCCAGTTCAATTAAAGTTTCAACATAGTAACACAATGCATGCTGAAGCGTCTCATGCTGGGTCTCTTCTACAATACCTAAAAATACGTCATCATTCGCATCATGCTTTACTCCCTCTAATTGAACTGGGTATCTTTGCACCAACACCTTCCAAATTTTCGGCAGCTCTGATTTTATTAACTCACCTGTCGCAGGTTTAAACCTTGGACGAAGTTGATCCGGAGTTAAAAGTAACTGAAGTGGTTTTATTGATAACACGGAACAAACTTGATTGACAGACTGTATTAAATTTACATAGGCTAAATAAAGTGCTTTCTCTTCTTTGTGTAAATCTGAAATATCAATTACATCCTCATTTTCTATGCTTTCCTCCTCGATCAATTCATTATCTGATTCATCCATGGCTTCGCTTGCCGCAATTTTTGCATCAAGTCTTTCCATTTCTTCTTGAATCATATTATCAATCGCAGTATCCAACATCGCGGCTTCCCTTTCTCTTTCGATAGCTTCTTGATCGGGTTTGCTTACTATCTTTTTGAGCCGCTTAGATGATGGAACCTTCAGTAAATTGTAATGATAAAGCAGAACCAATAAAAAGGTTGGTAGCGTAAATTCAATACCTGCAATAAGTGAACTTGCCAAACCAACAGCAAATAAAGATACAGCGTTAATTACAAAAGCGATAGGTAAAGTATACTTGTTAGCTCCATGAATCTCATTACCCATAATCTGTATAATAAGCCCTGCTGCTAGAAAAATAGGAGATCCTACAATAAAGCCTCGCGCAAGTTTAGGATGGCTATCGATAAAAATCAGAACAAATACATAGCTCAAGATAACAACAGAAATCGTAGCAATAATGGAAAAAGTAGCTTTTGATTCTTTCCAACTATTGTAATTCATTATTTTTCGTAGAGCTATCAAATTATAAAATGCGACCAATAAAATAATCTGGAGACAGAGTATATTTAGATACTTTACATAGGACTCAACCGAAAGTAAATGGCTCGATATACTCGAGAAATAATTAAAAAACACATAAAATATACCTGAATAAACGATTATTGTTAAGATGGCATGTTTCCTAACCGACGATCGATCCCATCGTTTTTCGCCTGCTGTTTGAGCTTTTCGAACAAAGAAAGTGCTAAAAACAACTGTCACAATCCACAGAATGATACTCCGAGTGTTTGCGTTGCTCGTTTTAGAGTTTTCTTTTGTTTTTTCCTTTATCACAGGAACTTCAACTTTTTTCAGGTATTTACTACTAACATAAGCATGCTGATCTTTGTATTCAATTTTTGTCCACTCAGGGTTCCCTAATAAGGCAAGTATCGTATCACCTTTTTCTAACATTCCAAGGGATATGCTTTCAGCTGAAGGGTACCGTCTGACATTTAATTGGTTTGCAGTTACAGTGTAGTTTGTTGCAGATAAACTCAATGATGTGAATAAGAGAATTAGAAATAAAGAGATTACGCCTTTCATGGTTTTAGGAAGCTATTAGGTTTTGTTTTTTTGATTAGTATATGGTAAAATGCGCCATAATTTTTGTTCGCTCAGAGCTAAAATTCTACGTTAAATATGGGAGATTTTCCCTTAAATGCATACATCTAATTACATTTATTTCTTCTTTATTTATCATCCTTGCACTTTCGGCTAGTGAAGACATAGACTGAACTACCTACCAAACAATTAAATACCTAAAGCACCTATTAAAAGAGGAAATAAACCAATCATAAATACAAACCTTAGTTCAAATTAAAGATTAACTTTCAATATTTATTACGGCTTATTATTTTAAATAGCAGGCAACTAGTCATTTTGCACATGTGCTCATGATGCCATCTTTTTTGTATGTTCAATATGGTACTTGCAACAAAGAAGCCAGACACCACAAGAGAAATAAGTATTTATTTATACCTTTCTTTTACTAAATCAATACTTAAAATCATGGCTTATTTCAAGCAACTTCTTTTATTTTTTCTGGCATTTGCACCAATTCTAACACAAGGGCAAGCCACTCAGAAAAAATTTATTGTACCTGCTTATTTTGTAGCCGAAGCTGAGTGCTACATTCAAGGCCCTTTTGATGGAGATGGCAGCAACACGATTATCCGTTTTGAAAATAGAAACACCCAAAGTTTTTCGGTTTCCCCAATTATTGAAAGCAAAAACAAGCTCCTGATAAAAATCCCGGATACCTATGGAAATTTTGAGTTAATCATCGTCGATGAAGGCAATAACCAATCGCTGTTTCTCCCTGTTCGCGTAGTCAAGCAACAGATGGATTTCGACAAAACTCCAAAACCACTAAAAAGACCAGTCGATTTTGAAATTCAAATTCAAGGGGCGGAAAAACTAGCTGCCAGTTTTTCGCTGTCAATTATTAACAAAAGCCCACACGTAATCAGCATCCAAGGAGGCAATACACAAAACCACATCATCCGAAGTACCGAACAAACAGCAAAGGTCAGTTGGTCTGGAAAGTTTGTAGCCATCAGCCGCGACCCATTTTATATTATTGGCTCCTTAGAACAACCGGCCCCCACAGTTAAAGTAGCTAACTATTGACACTAGGATCGTTTAACTTGGAAAATATCACTACGCCGGTCTTTCAGGTTTCGCACACTTCCAAACTGATTCAACTCCCGAAGCAGGTCAATATCCACGTCAGCAATCACAATCATTTCGGTATTGGGAGTTGCTTCTGCCTTAATTCCATTCATTGGAAAGGAAAAATCACAGGGCGTAAAAACCATCGACTGCGCATACTGGATATCCATATTATGCACCTTTGGGAGATTACCCACGCCTCCGGCAATAGCCACATAGCATTCATTTTCAATGGCCCGGGCCATGGCACAATTTCGCACGCGAGAATAGCCATTCTGGGTATCCGTCAGAAACGGAACAAATAAAATATCAACACCTTCGTCAGCCAACAAACGCCCCAATTCCGGAAACTCTATATCGTAACAGATCAACACACCAATTTTGCCACAATCGGTTTCAATCGCTTTTAACTCGGCTCCTCCCTGCATACCCCAAACTTTAGCTTCATCCGGAGTCACATGTAATTTTTCAAAACGCTCAACCGAACCATCACGCTTACAAACATAGCCGGCATTATACAAACGATCATCCCGGATTTCAGGCATACTCCCTGTAATGATGTTGATATTATAGGTTATTGCCAACTCTGAAAAACGCTGGTTAATTGCTTCACTGTGTTTAGCCAGTTCCCGAATTGCTTCGGGCTCGCTTAAGTGATTGTTCTCAGCCATAAGAGGCGCCATGAAAAATTCAGGAAAAAGAGCAAAGTCGGATCGATAACCAGAAACTGCATCAATAAAATATTCTGCCTGATTCATCACATCGTCCAGGTTATTGTATGGCCTCATTTGCCACTGTACCAAGCCAAGACGAACAATTTTCTTCGTAATTACAGGCTGCTTAGCTTCTTCTTCGTAATAGATGTTGTCCCACTTCAGCAAAACGGCATAATCATTTGAAGCTTCATCTCCTTCGAGGTAATTCTTCAAAATCTTCGAAGGATAAAAGTCGTTTGAAATCTGGAAGTTCAATACAGGATCATCAATCTCCTTCATCCTCACTTTGGCAATGTATTCTTTAGGCGACATCTGATCGGCATACTTATGGTAATTCGGAATCCGTCCTCCAAATGCCACACCTTTCAAGTTTAAACGCTCACAAAGCTCCTTTCGATAGTCGTATAATCTCCGGCCCAAACGCAATCCCCGATACTCAGGGCGGATAAAGATTTCAATTCCATAGAGCATATCCCCATCCGGAGTGTGCGTATTAAACGTATAGTTTCCGGTAATGCGCTTATACGTGTGTCGGGTAACATATTTGCTAAAGTCAACAATGATTGAAAATGCACAACCAGCAATTTGCCCGTTAACTTTAACAACAACCTGTCCTTCAGGAAACCGGTTAATTAATGTTTTAAGCTGAGGGCGCAACCAATAGGAATCCGGCATCTCTGGATAGGACTCAATCAAAGCCTGCTTTAACTCCTCATAGTCCTTCAACTGTAAATAACTCAGCTCTATATTCTCAATTTCATTGGTATTAATCATAGCTTCTCTCTTAGTTCATTTCAATAACAAGTGAGTAATGGCTAAAGTTAAAACTGAGTCGGCAAATAAAAAAATATAATCTTGTTAAGACAGCAATAGATAATCAAGCCTAAACATTCAATAAAAACAATTTATTAACAATTATTAACAAACAATGAATATTCAATAAATACGGGTACTGCATGAATAAAGATCTATTTTTGTTTATTCTTAAACCAAAAGAATTAAACAAACATTCAAGCGATCATGTTTTATAGTTGTAACTCAAAATTTAACCATCATGAAAACACGTGAAAACTTAAAATCGAATCTATTGAAGCATCTAACTGTTGCTTTGTTTTTATTTGCATCGGTTGCACTGGTTAGCTGCAATGACGACGACGACCCTATGGTTCCTGAAAACCCTTCTCCTGAAAATATCGCAACCTCCTTGCAACAAATTTCAGACGATCCGGACTCCTATTCCGGTAATGTTTCAGAATTGAAAAAGCAAACAATGAAGGAAAAGAAACCCAAGTTTACAGCGCTGATCAAAGCCTTGGCAAAATCAAATTTGGTAAGCACCGTTGCGCAAAGTGAGCTGACAGTTTTCGCTCCGACTGATGAAGCTTTTCAACAATTGTTTACAACATTAGGAATTGAAAGCATTGATGACCTTACTGCCGAACAATTAACGCCAATCTTACTTTACCATGTTATTGCCGGGAAAGTGATGTCCTCGGACTTATCAACAGGCTTGGTGAAAACAGTTAACGGCGCCTATTTAAACATTGATGTAAACAATGGAGTCATGGTGAATGACGCCAAAGTTGAAATTGCAGACCTGACTGCTCTTAATGGAGTTATCCACATTATTGACCAAGTTTTATTGCCTCCGTCAATGAATATTGTTGAAAAAGCAATCAGTTTCAACCCCGAGTTTTCAATTTTGGTTGACGCGGTTGTCAAAGCTGATTTGGCCGAAACACTTTCCGGCGAAGGCCCATTCACCGTTTTTGCGCCAACCAATGCGGCATTCGAAGCACTATTCGCCGAAATGGGAGTTAGCGGAGTCGCTGACTTAACTGCAGAGCAGCTTACGCCTATTTTGCTTTACCATGTTGTAGGAGCAAAGGTTTTTTCCATGGATTTAAGCAATGGCAGTGTCATGACGCTCAACGGAAAAGAAATTGAAGTTGACCTGACTGGCGGAGTAATGATTAACGATGCCATGGTAGTTACTGCGGACGTTCAAGCAACCAACGGCGTCATCCATGTTCTAGATAAAGTACTCCTTCCCCCTAAAAACATTGTAGAAACAGCAATTGGGTTCGATCCTGAGTTTTCAATTTTGGTTGATGCTGTTGTTAAAGCAGATTTAGCTGATGCATTGTCGGGGGAAGGGCCATTTACCGTGTTCACACCAACTAATGCCGCTTTCGAAACCTTATTTAGTACGCTTGGCGTAAGTGGTGTCGATGCACTGACAGCAGAACAGCTCACCCCAATTCTTCTGTACCATGTTGTTGCAGGCAAAGTAATGTCCACAGATCTTGCAAATGGCTTTGTTCCAACCTTGAATGGAGCAGCCATCGAGGTTGACTTAAGCTCCGGGGTCATGATTAATAATGCCAACGTAGCTCAAGCTGATGTAGAAGCGTCTAATGGGGTGATTCATGTTATTGATCAAGTGATTTTGCCACCATCCATGAACTTGGTCGAAAAGGCTATCAGCTTCAATCCGGAGTTTTCAATCTTGGTTGATGCTGTAATCAAGGCTGAACTTACAAGTACCCTTGCCGAAGGAGGTCCATTTACCGTCTTTGCGCCAACCAATGCTGCATTCGAAGCACTTTTTGAAGAACTTGAAGTAGGAGGCCTTGATGATTTAGACGCAACAACGCTAGCCAATGTTCTTAAATACCATGTTGTTGAAGGACGTGTATATTCCAGCGATCTTGAATCTGGGACTGTTACTACCTTAAATGGTTCGTTCACAATTGATGTTAGTACACTGGAACTTACAGACGCCAATGACCGGACTTCATCGCTTGTTGCAAATTTATTGAATGTTCAAGCGACCAACGGAGTCATCCATGTAATTGACAACGTTATTCTTCCATAAAAAAAATCGAAGCAAAAACAGATAAGCAGAAAACAACAAAGGCTGCCCTTTCAAAGGGACAGCCTTCTTTTTTCCTAACGTTAATAGACTTAAATATTAAGGGTAGAAAATGCGTTTCTTTTATCCTTAAAAATGATAGCTCAAACCCGTAGAAACACCAATTGTGTATGGTTTGAAACTAACATCCGGATTATCATTTAACGAACCCAAGAAGTACTTCAACTGGGGTTCAACATGAATGCTAATTTTATTCGTAATTCCGTACCCAACGCCAACACCAATACTCGTACTGTAATTGAAAGTGTTCATATCGCGGGTTTCGCCAATGTGTTCGCGTCCAAACTGACTTCGGGCATAGGCATTATTCGCTACCAGCACACTGGTATTGATCCCTCCCAGCAGCTGAATATCAAAAGCTGCATCCAACAATTGGTAGCGTACGATCAATGGAATCTCGATGTAATCAAACGCCTGTTCAAACTCCGTTGCAGTAAGCAGAATTCCATCTTGTGAAGAAGGAGATTCAAAACTATTGCTCAACTTAGCATTACTCGGCAAGTTGTCAAGAGCAACAACCCCCGCAGCCGTGTTCATCAACATTTCTCCCGACCTTACAGCAACGGCTGTATTAAAATAAGCCAGTTCATCTTGGATATCGGAAGATGGCGGAGCAGCATCGGCATAAATATTCTCTGCCCGATAGGGTTGATTCGACGAATTTTGTTCCAACTTCGAATAGTAAACTCCACTCTGAACACTCCACTTACTGGCAGTTTTGTACTCCACCGAAATTCCGCCGCCCAGATTCAGATCACTGTTATTATTGGCAATTGCCATATCCCGCGCATAGTTGTTACTCTGCGAGTTATTGCTAATCGCATAGACAGGAGTTACCATGGCGCCAACCTGCCAACTTCCACTCTGTTTAGCTTCACGATTCGCTGCAAGCAAACGAGCATTTTCCTGAATTCGGGATTGATCCACAGAGCTTAACAAAGCTTCGTTTGTCGTTATTTTCTTCTGATTAATTGCTGCCAACTGATTCTCTTCCGGGAAGACTTCATCCAACTGAATATCCAGCAGGTTCAACAAACTAAATGATTCCTGTTCTCTGGCTATCTCATCTTGAGTAACTTGCTGGGTAACATTCCTTGCCGCTGCCACCAAGGGCTCGATTTGCTTTTCGCGAACCACTGGCTTAGCTTCAGTTTCACGCTCAATTAGCTCAGGCTGTTTACTTTCAGCCACCTGCGCCTCTGCAGTCAGCTCCTCAACCGCTGCGGCAGCTTGATCTTGCCCTTCAGCTTGCTGATTCGGAGCAACAATTTCCTGTTTCTCTGACATTAGGGTTGGGATTTCCTCCTGTCTATCCAACTGCCACTGCCATCCCAATATAAAAGCCAGCAATACGGCCGCAGCAACTCCTGTTCCCTTCAGATACAGGAAGAAAACATTGCGCCTTTTGCCAGCTTGTTGTTCGCGAATCCGATCCCACACATAGGATGGCGGATCTTGCTCAAAACCTTCCAATTTTGAACGGAACAACTCGTCCATTTTTTCATTATCCTTGATCATGCAGAATAATTATTTTCTATTTCACCAAAAACTTTCACCACCTTCTCTTGCAAAATTCCCCTGGCTCTGGCCAGGTTCGACTTCGAAGTGCCAACCGAAATTTTCATTTCCTTGGCAATCTCCTTGTGATTCATCCCTTCAAAAACATACAGGTTAAAAACCATCCGGTAACGCGGAGGAAGCTCATGAATCAACTTCATCAAGTCCTTTGCTGAAATGTCCGAAATAATCCGGTCATCAAACTCTGGAACCTCATAAGCTGCCATATCTTCCACGGGATGCATTACATGGTTTTTCCGGTATCTTTCCAGCGCCACATTCACCATAATTCGTCGTACCCAGCCCTCAAAAGAACCTTCATGACGATAGGACCCAATTTTTTCAAAGACCTTTAGAAAACCTTCCTGCAGATTATCTTCTGCCTCGGTTTCATCTTTGGAATACCGCAGACAAACCCCAAACATTTTGGGTGCCAAAAGCTGATACAGCTTAGCCTGCGCTTTCGCTTTACCAGCAGCACTATCGATAATGAGTTGCCTGAGGTCTTTCAATGTCTTTGCAATTGGTCCAGATCAAAATTAACAGAAAATGCCTAACTTTCTGCTTGTTGCTTCAATTATCAAGGCCTGCAAACAGACCTCATGGGTGATTTCAATCTAGAGATGGACAAAACCACCAAAAGGTTGCGTAACAAAAAAATGATTTTTTCTGAGTATCTGACGCAACCAATTCCAGGGGTTATCAATCTAATGTAACAGACAATCAAGCAAAACCTTAAAGCGATGAAACAGTTCTTCTTTCTATTTGGTCTATCATTTCTAATGAGTTCTCTGATCAGTTGCTCCAGCGAAGACATTACTGAACACGAAATCAGTGATATACAGCTGAATGACAAGTCAGCTCAACTTGTGAAAGCTGACAATGCCTTTGGATTGGAGTTATTTAAGGAATTAAACAAGGAACAGGAAGCAGGGAAAAACCTTATGCTATCACCATTAAGTATTTCGCAAGCATTAGCGATGACTTATAATGGAGCAGAAGGAAACACAAAAACTGAAATGGAAGCCGTTTTGCACAAAAGTGGCTTTACGCCTCAACAAATCAATGAATCTTACCAAAACCTGGTCAACGCTCTAACTAGTCACGATTCCAGGGTAGATCTGTCAATTAGCAACGCCATTTTTTATCGCAATGGGTTCAGTATAAAGCCAACGTTTATTTCAACCAACCAAACCTATTACAATGCTGAAGTTAAAGGCCTCAACTTTGAAGCAGAAAAAGCAACACGCGATCAAGTGAATGGGTGGGTGCGGGATAAAACCAACAACAAAATTGAAGAAATCATACAAGCCGTCAATCCTGAAGATATCATGTATCTGATTAACGCCATCTACTTCAACGGAGAATGGACTTTCCAGTTTGACAAGCAAGCAACTTCTGATCGCACTTTTTACACTTCAGATGGCAGCGAAATTCAGGTTTCCACCATGCAACTGGATAAGACAACACTTAATTACTCCAATACCGATTCATTTCAACTGTTGGAACTCCCTTATGGCGGTAAAAAATACAGCATGCTGATCTTCCTGCCCAACGACGCTTACACCATCAACGACATCATTCAGCAGATGAATCAGGAGCAATTGGATGAATGGGTTGACAACTTACATTCTCGGAACCTGAAGGTATTTCTTCCCAAATTTGAATTCAAGTATGAAAACAGCTTGGTTGACAACCTTCAAACATTGGGGATGACTGATGCCTTTAGCCCAAGCAGTGCAAATTTCGCTGGAATATCTGATCAATCAGGGCTTTCCATATCTGAGGTAAAACATAAAACCTATATCAAGGTTGATGAAAAAGGAACTGAAGCTGCAGCCGTAACGGCAGTCACAGTAGAAGTTACTTCTGTTGGTCCCGATCCTGTTTTCAACATTAATCGTCCTTTTGTTTTCGCTATTCGCGAGAAAGATACCAATGCGATGCTATTTTTAGGGAAAGTCAATAATCCACTGCTTCATGAGTAAAAGTTTATACTTTATCGCCCTATTGGCGCTAATCTTCGTTGGCTGTAATCAGTCAGACTTTAAAGAAGATCAGCGTAGCAAAGGAACCGTAGCGATCCTCGGAACCCTGGATTGCAGTGTTCAAATTGAGCTTGAAAATGGCGATCTTCTTCTCCCTCAAAATTGGACTGATTTTAAACTTGTTTCAGGTGATGAAGTTGAAATCGACTACCGAATTATTGGTGAGAATAATCGCTGTGGAGGCTCCAATTGTTTGCTAACAAATGTATCTGTGATCAAAAACGCATCTCTGGAAGCTCCAGACTACATTGATCTTTACGTTTCTAATTATGACAGTCTGAAAAATGATCCAGTTACGGTCTCCAAAGCTTATATTGAAGATGATAAGCTGATTGTTGAACTGAGTTATGGCGGAGGATGCACAGAGCATTCGATCAACTTAGTTCGCGTGCATGGCTGGTGCGCCACGCCACCAATTCCACCTCCTTCCTTTCAAATTCGTCACGATGCAAACAATGACGACTGCGAAGCCTGGATCAGTAAAACGTACCAATTTGATATTAGCCGACTTCAGGAGGGCAATGAAAGTCCGGTAAAAATATCGTTTTCAGCCAGTGGCTATGGCGATGACTACTTTCACACCAACTTAATTTACAACTATGAATAAGTTGAAACTACTACTGCTCGTTCTACCCTTTCTTTGGAATTCGGCTTGCACCAATACCAATGAAGTGACTGAACAACTGGGCACCACCGTCTATTTCCAATTTGAATATGTCAATCATGCCTGGGGATACGCTCACCAGGGATTTATCATTGACCAGGCGGGAAATATTTATGAATACAGCCAACCCGAAAATTGGAACTGGCCAAGTGAAGACAAAATAAGCAGAGACTTATTCAACGCAAACCTAAAAAAGGCTGAGGTGCGTCTTACGGAGGTCAAGCTCAATGAACTTCGCCAAATGGAAATTAAGGCTTTAAGTGCCAAAAATGGTTCACTTTCTGAAGCCAAACACGTAATGGCTGATGCAGGAGTAGAAAGTTATGCGATTTATTTAGCTGATGAAGATTCGGGAGAATTAACCAGATACCTACTTCAAAACCGAGGTGATTTCTATCAAAAGAACACCTCCAAGGCATCGGATGAAATCGTGAACTGGCTTATTACGATAAGGGGAGAAGAGGGCTATACCGATGAACATTTTGAATGACCAATCAACCGTTTTTAAATAATCCAATAAAAACAGCCGGCCACATTAACTGAATGATGTGGCCGGCTTATTTTTTTAACGTCTTCTCTTAGAACATTGGATCCCAAGGTGGAAGCATTTCTGCTTTTTTGCTATAAATATCCAACACTTTCTGGCTTACGAATTTCTTATGCACCACAACGCGAAACATGTATTCGTCAAACCATTTATCGGTAAAAGTCAAGTATCCTTTCTCGCCTGATTTTTCACCCCAGCTATTTTCAAATTGCCACTTCAACGGTTTTTCGTTCTCATCTACCTCAACAGCAATCAAAGACATACCATGGCTCGATCCACTATCGCTACTTTGAATTCGCTCAGTTTTATTCATTGTAAATGGTACATCATATACGGCGTCAAAATCAAAGTTATCCACATCCAACACGCCATAGTCGCGTCGAAGCTGCTTGCCAACATCGCAAGAAGCGTACATGGCCTCATTGTTCTTGATCGACTCAATACAGAATGACTTAATATCTTCGTTTGGAAGGTTGACATAGTGCCAGTTCTCACCCTCCTGCACATTCCGGTAATTTTCAATTTCGTAGTGCTTCCAGTATGGACGCGATGGATCATTCATCAACATTACGTAGTCATTCAACTGAATGTCGCCCAACACTTCTTTCATAAAAAGTTGCGGGGTATAGGTTTTTGCATCAACCAAATTTCCCGTTTTATCCTGGTAACGGTAGTCAAATTCTACTGGAGGTTCGCCCAGGTTTAACACCAACATCCGATAAATAACTGCCAGCTGCTCCACTTTAGTCGCCTGCAACTCTTTCTTGCTGGCTCCATTTTCTTTCAATTTTCTAAGTTCTAAGCCTTGCTCGCGCAATTTTCGTTTCAGCAGGCGAGTCATCCAACTGGTATTCTCGCTGGAATAAGTTTCTTCCATGGCCTCGCGTGGAACCATACCGTACTTATTGGCCAGATTGACAAAATTGATCCATTGCCCGCCATCGTCCACCGGTGAACGGAAGTACCACCGTACTTTTTGATCATCAAGCTCCAAATCAGCAGTGGCAATCATATTGCTCAAAAACAAATTTGATTTCTCGAACAAATCCCAGAAATACAGGTAATTCTCCGAGAACTCGAAACTTTTAACATTGAAATGCTCCCGGGCCATTGGACGGAAAATATTCAACGAGGTAAATAACCAACAACGTCCTGATTTCTTCTGATTTGTAATTCCAGATACATCCACCCGGTAGGTAAAATAATGATCTGTTGTTCCCTCATTTTCCCGGCTCCACGCCAAGTCAGTGATCGGATTCGACGAAAGCGCATTTTGCATTGCCTTCGTATAATTACTTTTCTCAAAACCAGCTCGAATCGTTTCCAACTCCTCTAAACTAACCGACTGGCCTACAACAAAAAATGGCATTAACAAGCCAAAAAGTAAACTCCACTTCTTCATAAATGTGTTTTTGTTTTTTAAAATCGATTGAGATGGGCTAAAATAACCATTATTCATCGCAAAAAAAATGAGGCACTGTGTCCAAACAATGCCTCATCCGATGATGCGTTTTTAGCACCTAAAAAATACTGTATGACAATCCAACCGCAACATTGGTGGTTGTTTTCTTGTAGATGTCGTTATAATCAGGTAAATCAGGATCGGTAAAGGTTACCTCTTGATCTTCGTAGAACGTGTTAGAGAATCCGGCATCCAAGGTCAACCGGTCAGCAAGTTTCCAGCTGATACCAAAAGCTCCCGTATGTGATGGATTACTAAATCCAAAATCACTTTGCCATGAAGGAGCAATTCCGGCATTGGAGCGCATACCTCCAACACTTACAGCAAATTTATCGCTCAGGTTGAACTGCAAGCCCAGCGCTAATTCCCAGTAGTTGTGATCAATCTCCCGGTTACGGATCTTCGTTGGGTCAACATCTTTCCAAATAGCCAAATCACGCACATTGTGTCCCCAACCGACTTGATCATCAAAATAACGGCTGTACGAAAGCTGTGCTTCAAGCCAATCCTTCGCCTTATACCCTACGCCCAAAGCCAAAACAGCAGGAATATCGCTACGGCTTTCTGCTCCATCAGGGAATAAGCCCAGATCGTCAACTTCAGTTTCATTGGTCAACTTAAGGGTTGTTTTCATTTCATAGCGAACGGCAATATTCAAATTCTCAATCGGAGAAATATTTACGCCAATCATTGGTGTAAAGCCCGTTCCCTTTTGCTTTGTATCCACTTCCTTATCTTCCAAATCACCTGCTTTTTCGCCTAAACTTGTTGCAGTTCCGGCCAATACAGCCGACGTCTGACTGAAACCCGTTTGCGCCTGGTTAACATTCAGAACATCAATTTGCTCCTGGCTGTACCCCAACGACATCAAGCCTCCTTCAATTTGAGTACGCTGAGTTGCATCGATGTAGCCGTTTTGCTCCAGTTGATCAAGGGTGAAGCTTCCTGCTCCATTGTCAATCAATGGCTGTAAACCTTGTGCTGCACCTGCCAACTGATCGGATTTTACACTCAGCATGCCACTTGTTTGTGTCAGGAATGCAGCAGCCGGAGTCATATTGCCGCCAACATTGACTTGAATATTCCGAATGGTGCCGGAATAATCGTTCGTTGAAGGCAAATAGCGCAAACCGCCATAAACTGATAACACCTCGTTTACTTTATAGGTTGCTCCCAACTGAATCCCCCAGAACACCGAGCTCCCTTCAAAAGACAAATCGGCATTGTAGCCTTGCACATCCAAGGCTGGATCAAGCTGTTTTAAACCAGCCAAAGCGGGTACAACTTTCGAAATCGGAATTTCAAACGAAGCCAGTCCCCGATCGAAATCAGCAGTTCCACCACCCGAGTTGGGTCCTAAACCAAAGGAAAAAGCCCAATCATTCTTTTTGTAAACAGCAAAAGCTGTTGGAAAAACCGGAATGGTCACCTCTCCCTCATACAAGCCATCATTTAGCAGCGGGAATTGACTGTCCACTGTTTTGTTTTGAAAAATTGTTTGACTGTAGAACGCAAAATGCCAGCCATCTTCCATTTTGATTAATCCGGCAGGATTGAAATAAACAGCATCAATATCAGTTGATGCGTTCCTGGAAAGCATCCGGATGTATTGCGCACTTTGGTTCGCATTGGTCAATACTCCACCTGCCCAAGCAGCTGGTAACAATAAAAAGCACACAACGGTTAATAAAGTTGTTCTTTTCATAAAAAAATTCATTAGTTCCAGCCGACAAAAGTAAAATTTTTTGTTCTTGAACAAAGCATTCATGCTGTAAATCAGATATTTACAAAACTTTAGACGAAAAAAGTCTTTTAGTCTAAAAGTTAAAAATGCGATTCAATCCTAACAAATGTCACTTTTAACAGGTGAAAATCAAGCTTCTAAATAAAAATCGAACAACAATAAAACGTACAAGAATTTCAGATTTATTTGTACGAAATAAAAAAAAAACAAGCTCATCAAACTTGACCAAAAAGAAAGAGGTGTTCCTAAAAATGGAACACCTCTTCAATGTCAAAATAGCAATATCTCTAAAAAGACTGATTAAAAGTTAGGGCCACCTGTATCCCACCACAAGCGAGTACTGATATCATCTGCACCACCTAATTTTTGAGTAGCATCAGCAATACCTTCCTCATTTCCGGTTCTTTCTGCCTCAACAAATGGCATCCGTTTAATCCATTCGCCTTCAGGAATCACACCCCAGTCAGAACTACTGTCGTTCTTATAAACTGTTGGGATTTTAGGATAGCCAGTTCTGCGGAAGTCAGCCCAAGGTTCGTTCGGGTTAAAGAATCCAGCAATCCACTTTTGAGTAATGATTTTTTCCAACTTCAACTCATCAGAGTCTGCCTCATTCCATTTTACGGTTACTGTAGAACGAGCAACAAAGTCGTTAACATCACCCGACGCTTTTGGGTCATTGTAGTCAATTGGTGTACTTGTGTCATCTGCCAAATACTCGTCAACACCACCGGCACCCCAATTTGCAAAAGAAGCACGAACTCCGTTTTCATAGTTTTCTTGTGCATTACCAGCGCCGTCCCAACCACGCAAGCTTGCTTCAGCCAAGTCGAAGTAAACTTCAGCAGCTTCCAAATAGTTTCTCTTAGTAATTGACTTGAAGCTTTCGTTAATCATGGAGAAAGAAGTACGATCGTCTTTAGCAACTAACTCAGCACCATTGCGAATCCCTTTGAAAGGATATTCAGGATGATCTGGGTACAAGCTATTGTCAGTTGCAGGTTGGAAGAACTTGTCAATACGACTGTCTTTCAAACCAACCAAGAAAGATTCCATGGCTGCAGACATTCTGGTATCATTCCATTCGAAACAGATAATGGCCAAATACAATTTGCTACCATACAATGAAATCGTGAAGTTATCGTCATTGCTCATAATCAAGCCAGCAGGGTCGTTAATGGCTTTTTCGCCTTCAGCTTTTGCCAGCTCGGGAGCTACTTTTGAAATACGAATTGCCAAACGCAAACGCAAAGAGTTGACCAACTTCATCCACTGGCCTACATCTCCATTATAGCTAGCATCAAACTTCTTCATTCCAGCATAATCTTCATTCGCTCTGAATACTTCCTGAATTTTGTCCAACTCAGTAAAGAACGTATTGTACAAGTCAGGTTCGCTATCGTAGAAAACTGTTGATTCAGAAGAACCATAATTTGAATAGATAACCGGACCGTGATAAGTTGTCAAACGTGATACTCCAAGAATACGCACCAAGCGTGCCCATTGAGCGAACACCTCGTAACCATCTTCTTCAGCAATTTCAATCACTTGTTTTGATGGCGCCATCAGAGAATTATAAATTCGGTTCCAGTAGGTATTCCAACGAATGTAGTAAGTCGTATTATTAACACCACTCACAAAAGGAGTTGGAGTTGCCATATAATCGGCAAATGATTCAGCAACCAGGTTTTCTTCAATCTGGTGTCCAAAAATATTCCCCAACATCGAAGAGAAATATGCCCCAACATGGTTGAAATCCTGTTTCAGCGACTCTCCACTAATTTCATAGGGATTGGTGTTCGCATCTTCAAATTGATCGGTGCAAGCTCCTAAAGCAAGAGCCAGCATCATTGTAAAAAATATCTTTTTCATAGTTGCGAATTGTTAAAATGTAATTTTTAGGTTAAAACCATACGTTCTAGTAGAAGGCAAGTTGAAGTTATCCAACGATTGCGATCCCAAGCCTGTATTCATGGCCAATTCTGGATCATAAGGAGCATCCTTGTAGATGAAGAACAAGTTCTGACCAACTAACGATACAGAAGCTGCTTTCAATGGCAAGCTAAGTTTCGTCATATCAAAATCGTAAGTCAGCGCCAACTGGCTTAAACGAACGTTGGTACGATCATACACATAAGCTTCCAAAATACCATTACGGTCACCTATTGTTGTATAGTATGTTTTAGCATCGATTTCGGTTACAGGAGTTGTTCCTTGGATGGCATTGATTGCAACCACACCACCATTGTCACGAGCATCGCCCGTACGTTTGCTTACTCCGTATCCATCCAGCATTGATTCTGTCTGGCTAACTACTTTTCCTCCAACTTTAGCGTTAATCAAGAAGCTCAATGAAACATTTTTGTATCTCATGCTATTATTCCAACCTAAACTCCACTCTGGTTCCAGGTTACCAAGATACTCACGTTCAGTCGTTTTTTGAGGTTTTCCAGTTTTTTCATCCAAAATAATTTGCCCTTGCTCATTTCTTTGGAATTTATAACCATACAAATCATAGAAAGAACCTCCTGCCAACAAGTAAGTTGAATAACCTTCAGAGCTTCCTAAGTCAATTCTCTTATCTTCAAATTCAGGAACCAGTTCTTCTACTTCACTGTTGTTTTTACTGTAGTTGAAAGTTGAGTTCCAGGTAAAGTTTCTGGTTTTTACCGGAATGGTATTAACCGTTAATTCAACCCCTTTATTCACAATTTTACCAGCATTGATGAAATAAGTGGTGTATCCTGAACCTGATGGAGCAGGAAGAGGAATGAATTGATCTTTACTATCTACATGGTAGTAAGTGAAGTCGAATCCAAAACGGCCATTGAAGAATCTCCAGTCAGTACCCAACTCGATACTGGTTTGCATTTCAGGTTTCAATGTTCTAAATGGTTGTTGCGTGTTTCGGTCAACACCGCCACCACTGTTAATGCTGTGCTGAGGATTAATTTTATTGAAAGGTACTTCGTTCGCTACGGTTGTACTTGATGCACGCACTTTTCCGAAGCTGATGAAGTCTGGTAGGGTCACCATTTCGCTAACGATACCAGTAAGACCAATTGCTGGATAGAAATAAGAATCGTTTCCGGTTCCGGCCAAAGTTGAAGCCCAGTCATTTCTTCCTGACAGGTCTAAGAACAACATCTCTTTGAATCCTAATTGGAAGTTACCAAAAACACCTTGCTTAATCACTTTCCCAGCATAGATTGAACGTACCTGAACATTAAAAGGTAGGTTTTGGAAGAAAAATTCATTTGGATAAAGTAAATCATTGGTTCCATTGTCAACAGCAATTCCGTCTCCCAGAACGGTTTCCTGGTAACTAGCTCCCAAGGTTGCATCTAAACTAAATGCACCAAAATCATTTTGGTAAGTAAAGATTCCATCGGTATAAACTGACTTATCTTCATACTTCTGATACTGCCATCTTCCGTTTGCAGACACGTTGGTTGGGTTAGAACCCGCAGCATGTTGTTGTTCGTACGACTTCACAGCATAATCAACGTTTCCACGAGCTTGGAACTTTAATTTGTCAGTAATGAAATACTCTAAAGTTGCACTTGCAATCAAACGCTTAGACAAGTCCGTTTTAGGTTCTTTGTTGATTACCCAGTAAGGATTTGACTGAAAGTGATCTTCTACAAACCAGTTTTGCAAATACATGTTCCGGTCAGTGTTGAACACCTCGTAATTATCTTTATAAGATTGGAAATCTTTGTCGCGTGGGAAAAGATACAAACCAGTTAGCGGGTTCAAGTAATAACCAGCTGTGTTCCGGTTGTCTGTTTTTTCAGAAACCAACATCACGTTAGAGCTCACCCGAACCTTGTCGTTAAACAACTTCGTTGATTGCTTAAACATCACATTGTGTTTTTGATAGTCGTTGTTAGGAACAATACCTGATGAGCTCGTATTTCCGTAAGAGAAATAAACTGATGTCCTGTTATTTCCACCATTAATTGAAAGGTTATTCACCAGGTTGTGCCCTGTTTGGAAGAAATCATCAACATAGTCGCTGTCATAATTTCCTTTTGTATAAGACCAGCTTTCTTTTGCTCCAGCTTCACTACCATAGTCAAACTGCAACTCAGGAGCTGCCATGATGCTCTCGAAAACAGCACTGGAACTAAAGGTTACATCAACACGGCCTTCTTTTGCTTTTTTAGTGGTAATGATCACAACACCGTTTGCTCCCTGGCTACCATAAAGAACGGCAGCATTTGCTCCTTTCAAAATGTTGATGCTTTCGATATCTTCCGGGTTAATCTGAGACAAACCGTCACCTTGGTCAGTTCCTCCCCACATACCTGGCTGCCCGCCTTTGTGGTTAACCATTGGAATACCATCAATTACATATAACGGTTCGGTCAGCCCACTTACAGAACGGCTACCACGCAATACCGTACGTGTAGAACCACCAGCACCAGAACTACTTTTTCTGATTTCCAGACCGGCAGTCTTACCACTCAGGCTGTTCATGAAGTTAATATCTTTCGATTTTAGAAGCTCTTCACCTGAAACCTGTTGAGAAGCGTAAGTCAATGTCTTTTTATCACGACGGATACCCAAAGCAGTTACAACAACTTCGTCAACATCAACGGCATCGCTTTCCAACATCACATTAATCTCCGTGCGATTGCCAACAACTTCTTCCAGTGTTTTCAAACCTACGAATGAAAATACAATCGTATCGTTATCGGCTGGCACATCAAGCACATATTGACCATCAAAATTGGTAATCTGACCAATTGTTGTTCCTTTAACCAACACCGATACGCCTGGAATAGGTTCTCCGGTATCATCAGTAACAACTCCCTTCACCGTTTTTTTCTGTTGCTCCACCTGGAACAGATCAGAATTAGGGGAAGCTGCCGTAGCGTTTGCTGTTCCCAACAAGGTAGAGCATCCTAGTACACATAGCGCTAGCACGAAAATTTTCTGAAGTTTAAATTTTCGGCTCCGAACTATCCTCAAAGGGACAGACGGTACACTTTGCTTCATTTTTTTCATAAATTTGAAGTTTTTGGGTTAATAATGTTTGTACGATGTTATTCACTCATGCCGGGCGGTGTTGCAGCACTTTCCGGCTTTTTTTATATTCTTGATATAATAATTTGCTCGTTTTCCTCCTTCACTTTAATTTCCATAAACTCAGCAATCACTTCCAGCACTTGCCCTACTGAGCTTCTGAGATCTAAATAGCCCGAGAAGGTTTCCTCTTCCAAGGCAGACTCTGCAATCCGGATGTCCGCATTATAGTAGCGGGCCACCTTCTTGAGAATATCTTTCAATGCCAAATGCTCAACAAACAAAAAGCCCTCTCGCCATGAAGTATAGCACTTGGTATTTACTTGCTTTTGTTCCATCAGCTTGCTTTCCAAATCATAAACCGCCAATGTACCCGGCTCAATGACCGTTTTTGATTTTCCCCATAACTCATCTCCATCAAATTGCAGTTCAACGGAGCCACTTTCCAACACCGTTTGTGTGATTTGCTCATCAGGATAAGCCGTTAGGTTAAAGACGGTTCCCAAAACTTTCACTTCCAAATTTTGGGTAATAACATGAAAAGGATGAGCGGCATTATGACTGACCTCAAAAACAGCTTCTCCTTCCAGGTAGACTTCTCTCTTATCCGACTCAAAGCGAGCTGGATAAACCAAACGAGAGCCAGAATTTAGCCAAACACGGCTGCTGTCGGACAAGCGAAGCATGGTGCGTTTTCCATAAGGAACCACCACCGTATTAAAAGCCATTTTTTTATCAGTCAACTGCTGATCAACCGATTGAGTCGCATCAATTTTCACTTGGTCTCCGGCTGTGGTATACTCAATTTTTGATTCTTCCGAATCGATCACAATCTCTTGAGCTCCGGAAAGGAACAAGCGCGTTGAAGCACTTTCTTCAACGGGAGTTATATCTTCTACATACGTTCTAAAATCGGATAATTGCTCCATTTGAAATGTTGCAGCAAAACCTATGATAAGCAAAATAGACGCAGCAATTCCCAACTGACTCCAACGTCTTTTTCTTTGATAATTCTGAATACTTTGATTTAATTGATTCCCGAGTTGTTTCTTTTCTTCTTTTGGGAAGCCTTTGCGCAGGCTGGAGAGGTCTTTCAACAAGGCTTCAGCGCTCTTCAGCTCATCTTCTGAAAAAGTATCAGCACCCGATAAGTAAGTATCGCCTACTCTTTCTTTTTGAGTCTCATTTCCCTTGATAATCAATTTCCCTCTTTCGTGTTTCTTCCTACTCATAAATCTTCCCATTACTCTTATCGTGGTGCTAATTCAAAAACCATAAGGACAGTTTTTGAAAAATATAGACGCTCAGAAGAAACTTTTTTTCACTTTTCTCTGCAACAAACAGATAAGACACTAAAAAACAACACTTTGACAAGAGCTATTTTTTTCTAAATAAAAGCTACTAGTTGAATGATTTTGTCCTGAAGCTGAAGACTGGCTAGAAAGTAAATTTTACGGCAGCACCAATGGTTCGGGTAATTGGTAAGCTAAAATTATCCAGCGCTTGGTCCGTATTTTTGGTGTTCAAGGTAATTTCCGGATCGAACGGAGCATCTTTATACAAAAAGAAAAGGTTTTGTCCGGTCAACGAAACAGCGACCTTTTTCAAACGCGAATGTGGTAAGTCAAATTGGTAGGAAAGGTTCACCTGGCTAAGTCGAATATTGGTACGATCGTAAGTATAAGCTTCCTTAATTCCGTTACGATCGCCAATGTAGGTATAATATTTCTTTGGATCCATACTGGTTACCGCAGTGCCGTCGTAAGCAACAGCATTAATGGCAACGCCTCCGTTATCTCGAGCATCGGCTGTTCGTTTACTAACACCATATCCATCAAGCATTGCTTCGGTCTGGCTGATGACCTTCCCGCCAAACTTCCCTGAAAACAGAAAGCTAAAAGAAACATTTTTATAATGAAGCGTATTGTTCCAGCCCAAGCTCCAGTCAGGATTTGAGTTACCAATGTATTCTTTATTACCGGACTTCATGATATTTCCATTCTTATCAAGCATGATTCGTCCCTGATCGTCACGCTTAAACTTATAAACATACAAGTCGCCGAACGATCCACCTTCCTGAATAATCAACTGATACCCTTCATTATCAGACAAACTAATTGGATTTGTTAGTCTCGGATGCAAAGCCACAATCTGATTTCGGTTGTGAGAATAATTCAATCGCGACCTCCAGCCTAACTTTTTCGTTTTGATTATCTCGGTATTCAGAGACATCTCCAAACCGGAGTTAACAACCTCTCCTGCATTCACAAAGTATTCGGTATAACCTGACCCGTATGGAGCAGGCAAAGCAATAAACTGATCCCGACTGTTGATGTTGTAGTAGGTTAGGTCCACACCAAATCGTCCACCAAAGAAACGCCAATCTCCTCCAAACTCAATACTTCGGATCATCTCCGGTTTCAAATTCGTAAATGGCCTCCGGGTATTGATTTCAACACCTATCTGTGAAATGGTGTTGTTGGGACTGACTGAATTGAAAGGAACTTCGTTAGCCACCATCGCATACGATGATCTTAATTTGGCATAGCTGATAAAATCCGGAAGATCAACGAGCTCATTCATCAACACGGCAATTCCTGCCGATGGATAAAAATAAGAATCATTCCCCGTTCCATATAAGCTCGAAGCCCAATCGTTACGCCCTGAAAACTCCAAGAATATCTTTTCTTTATACGATAGTTGGAAGTTCCCAAAAACAGCCTCTTTAATCAAGCTACTTTGCAAAATTG
Source organism: Sunxiuqinia elliptica (assembly GCF_900113005.1). Taxonomy (GTDB): domain Bacteria; phylum Bacteroidota; class Bacteroidia; order Bacteroidales; family Prolixibacteraceae; genus Sunxiuqinia; species Sunxiuqinia elliptica. The sequence continues at coordinate 136,492 of NZ_FONW01000002.1, read as the reverse complement.
AGTTGATCATCACATTATCTGCAATGTTTTGAAAGAAAAATTCATTTGGATATTTCAAACCATCCAGTCCGGTATTTACACTCGTTCCCAAACCATACTTGTGCTGCTGGTAGGTTCCTCCAAGCATCGCATCAAACCTGAACTTCCCTATTTTTGTATGGTATGAAAGAATGGCATCAACATAAACCAATTCATCCGAAAACTTCTCGTATTCCCACGATCCATTCGGATGCACATTAGTCCCATTTGAACCAGCCTTATTTTTTTGTTCGTGTGTGCGTACCGCATAATCATAATTACCTCGCACGAGTAGATTCAGCCGTCGACTAAATTGAAAATCGAGCATGGCGTTAACAATCCCACGCCGAACATGATCTTCATTCTTCTGATTCTGAATGATCCACTCTGGGTTGGATTGAAAATGGTCTTCCACAAACCAGTTCTGCAAATACATGTTCCTTAAAGGATCGAACACCTGGTAATTTTCAGCATAGCTCTGATAGTTCAAATCTCGAGGGAAGAAATAAAGCCCAGTTAACGGGTTCAGGTAGTAGCCAGCAACATTCTTGTTATTCACAATCTCATTGGATAACATGACGTTGGAACTAAAATCCAACAAACCATCAATCAATGAGGTGGACTGTTTCAACGTCAAGTTGGTCTTATTGTATTCATTTTCCGGAATAATCCCGCTAATGTTGGTATTTGAAAGAGAAAAGTACACCACTGAATTATCGTTTCCACCACTTGCCGACACCGTATTTACCAGGTTTATACCCGGTTTAAAAAAGTCGCGTATAAACCGATCAGAATAGTCTCCCGGCGTGTAAGACCAACTTTCCTTGGCCCCACCAAAACTTCCATATTTATACTGAAGTTTGGGTAATTCAAGAATCGTTTCCACGCCACAACTTGTGCTAAAAGTAACCTCAGAATGTCCTTTGTGCCCACTTCGTGTGGTTACCAGAACAACCCCGTTGGCCCCCTGACTACCGTACAGAGCAGCGGCATTGGCTCCTTTCAGAATGCTGATACTTTCAATATCTTCTGCATTCAACTGAGATAAACCATCTCCTCCGTCTTTCCCCCCAAACATTCCCAATTGACGGCCTTTGTGATTGGCCATCGGAATTCCATCAATAACAAAAAGAGGTTCGCTGGTCGTACTTAATGATTTATTTCCCCGAAGGATCACTTTCGTTGAACCTCCGGCTCCGGCAGCACTTTTGGTGATTTCAATTCCCGATATTTTTCCTGTAAGCAAACTTACATAGTTGTATTCCTGACTTTTGGTCAACTCTTCGCCACTAATCGTTTGCATCGCGTAAGTCAGCGACTTCTCCGCTCGTTTAATTCCCAACGCTGATATGATCACCTCATTCACGTCAAACACCTCCGAATTGAGCGTTACATTAACTTCATCGCTTTCACCAAGCGTCACTTCTTTCGTCTGCATGCCGATGTAGTGAAAAACCAAGCGATGGCTATTCTCCGGTATTTCGAAAGAGTAAGTGCCATTATCATCGGTTGTTGTCCCCGTATATTTCCCCTTTACAATGATTGAAACTCCTGGGATAGGGCTCCCTTCATCATCAGAGACGGTGCCAGTAATCGTTCTCTTTCCGGATCCAAGCCGGATTTTCATAAAGACATTTTCCTCATCTCCCACCTCATGTTTGGGAATAATGATAATTTGGCGATCGAAAATTTTATACTTTAAATCGGTTCCGACCAAGGCTTGGTCAAGAATGTTGTCGATCGATTGATTTTCAGCATCAACCGTAACCTTAACATCTACATCGACCTGATCGTCTTTATAGAAAAAGATGTATTCACTCTGCTGCTGAATAAGCTCAAAAACAGCCCCTAAAGATGTCTTTTTTAAGCGAATAGTCATCTTCTCATCTTGAGCTCTTCCTACAGCACACAAGCAAATTAAAATGAATAACAGAATATGTTTTTTCCCCCTCATGTATTCTTCACCCGAAAAAAATTCCCATTTATTCTTAAAAGTTTCCAGCCCTAAGTTATTTCAGGTTTCTCCTCCTGCTACTGTTTCTGCTTTCGTTTAATTATAATCCGATCATGGTCCTTTTCAACGTCAATATTAATGACTTCTGAGATTATTTCAAGTATTTGATTGGCATTATTTCGTAAATCCAATAATCCAGAGAAAGTTTCCGAGGCCAGCTGTTCATCTTCAACATGAATTTCAACGTTGTAATACCTCGCTATTTTTTTCACAATATACCCCAGTGTTTTCTTTTCTAAAAACACATAACCATCCTTCCATGATGTGTAATTGCGGGTATTTACCTGGCTGTGATTCATGGCACCATCCTCTGGCGAATAACTCGCCTTGGTTCCCGGAGTAAGAATGTCTTTCTCATAACCAATCAGCCTTGTTCCTTTGTATTTCAGTTCCACCTTTCCGCGCTCAAGAACGGTGTTGACCGTCTCATCATCCGGATAGGCACTAACGGCAAACATGGTTCCTAAAACCCGAACATCCAAATCATCCGTATAAACATAGAAGGGCTGATCTGCTCGGTGACTGACATCGAAAATTGCGGCTCCCTCCAGATAAACCTCCCGTTTATTATCATCAAACCGCGAAGGATAAACGAGTTTTGAACCTGAATTCACCCAAACAATACTGCTATCGGAAAGTGTAATTTTGGTTCGTTTTCCAAAAGGCACCAGCAAGGTATGAAGATTCATCTCGGCAGCAAGAGTCGTTTTTGTGTTTTGCTGAATCGAGTTTACCTCAATGGAGTTCGTTATCGAGGAATATTTAATGCTCGCTTCTTTATCCGTAATCTTAAGGTCATTCCCTTTTTCAAGAATAAGCTTTGTTTGCCCCGCTTGGGGATCAACAGAAAAGTTGGAAGCGAAACGCAAAAACTCGGAGCGATTGGTTTCCACCAACGAAACAACGGCAAGAGCAATCAGCAAAATCGCTGCAATTGAAGAAATTTGCCCGATACGTCGCCTCTTTTGGTGCTGTCTTATGGATCTATTTAGTCGATCCTGAAGTTCGTTTTGCTCCCTCTCATCTATCCTCTTTCGCTGTGTTTTTAGTGCCTTCCGAATATTGTTTGCGAATAACAGTTCAGCTTCATCAAGCTCCGGGATAGCCTGAAGGCCTTTCGGGTGACTCAGCAAATCATCATCAATCAATATATCTTCAGCTCGTTTTTTAGAGGTTTTATTGGTCATCTTAGGTTTAGTAGATTATATCATCATATCAATAGCTGCGCATTACATAAAACAAAACAGTTATCTGGTTATCTTTTAGGTCTTCTCTTAACGTTTTAACCGAACGGTACACCAAGGTACGAACTGACTCCAAGGAAATATCCATAATACTGGCCACCTCGGAATAAGGTAACTCAACGATAAAACGTAAATTCAGTGCCTCTTGTTGTCGCTCAGGCAATTGCTGAATGGCTTTTGCTAACTTTTGAATATCATCCTGCAACAGATCCTCCCCACCATCGCCCTCACCGCTATCATTCCATTCCAGCGATTCAGCAGTATATATCAATTGTAACCGCCCTTTTTGTTTAGAACGTACCTTTCTTTTTAAGGATTTAAACAAGTAATTCCTAATACTATTTGTTTCTGAAAGATTTTTCCGATACTTAAAAAGCTCAAAAAATAAATCATGTATACAGTCCTTCACATATTCCTTATCGCCAGAGTATACCATCCCAAACGAAAAAAGAATATCAGCATACTTTCCATACAATTCGTTAAACGCAGAAGTATCCCCTTTCTTCAACCTTTCCCACAAAAGATAATCAGCATTGATCTCTTTACGCATAAGTAGTCCAATAATCTACGCACCAAAATTACCATTTTTATTAGATATCATACAAATTCATCCATGAATTATAAAACAGGGAAGTATCTGAGAAAAAGACTCATGTGTCTTAGTCTCCATTCCTATCCGACAAAAAGGGACTCATAAAAGTAAGCAATCTTTCAATCTGTAAAAACAAAACATTAATGGCATAAAAAAAGGGGCTAATAAAGCCCCTTCGATTTCGATTTAATGCTCTCAATAGCATCTATTGTGAACAATCTTGTCCAATTTCTTTTCTAAAATTCAATATCATATAAGCCCTCTCCATCCTCGGTGAACTTATCAATACTGATATCGGTCATCGGGTGTTTGATCAGCTGCATTAACAAATCAGGTCCAATTGTAGCCGAATGTGAACCATGCATGCTTACCCGATGAATTTGGTCAACGGTTTTAAAACTGGCCGCCAATACCTTCGTATTTAAACCATACTCCTTCATGTTTTTCACAATATCACTTACCACTTCAATGCCATGCGATGAAATGTTATCCAGGCGGCTCACATAGGGAGCAACAAAGTCAGCTCCAGCCTTAGAAGCCACCAAAGCTTGCTGTTGTGTAAAAATAGCCGTTGCAGTTACTTTAATACCGCTATCCTTCAATATGCGCATCGCTTTAAAGCCTTCAGGCATTACCGGAATTTTGGCATAAAAATTATCGCCCAAGTCAAAATACGATTTGTATTTTTTTGCTTCGCGCACAATGTCCTCACATGTTTGGCTCATCACCTGCACGTGCAACATGCCTTCGCCCACAATCTTTTTCAGTTCGTCAACTGCTGCGGAAAGCTTCATTCCGCTTAATTTCAAAATTGTAGGGTTCGTTGTTACTCCCTCCAAAGGGAAAAAATCATACAATTCTTTCAAGGCCGAAAGGTCGGCCGTGTCTGCCATGTAAATCATGCTTTTCTTTTATTTCTGGTTTTTTATCGATCAGAGGGAACCATTCAGCAATTCCCACTGATCATGCATCTCTTTCTCTCACTAAATATCTTCAGCATGGGCTAACAAGTACTGCTCTGCTTCGACCGACCAAAGGTCGTTATTCTTTTTACAGATCTGGTGTAATTCAGCAAACAACGGATCAGATTTACCTTTTTCTTCAAATTCACTAATCGCTGTCAACGGAATTGATTTATGTGTGTAAATCAACTTTTTACCTCCCGGAATGGCTGGCAAGTTCAAGGTGGTATCAATCACTGCATTCAGGCCACCAATATGCGTAACCAAGCCTGCAGGATCCAATCCTTTTTCAAACATCTCCAAAGATTCGACCATGTCGTCATTATTTCCTCCAGAGGTTCCCACAATGTGCGTCGAGGCATAGTGAACATTGTAAAAGTTCATCTTAGCACTGAAATCAGCATTGCTTGGTCCTGCAAAGAAGTTCAAACAACCATCATTCGCAAGAATTGCATCACCCTGCTCAATGACAGCTGGCACCGGAGCAAACACAAAAACATCATTGTAACCTTCATCGTCGGTTAGTCCACGCATTTTAGCCACCGGATCATCGCCACTGGTATTCAAATAAACCAACTCAATTCCTTTGGACTTTGCCCATTCAACCGGATAAATTGAAGCAGCACGATCCAAGCGATCCTGATCAATATCAGTCACCACCATCAAAGAAGGCTTCCGATCTTCGCGCATAATCACATAATTGATCGCAGCCAATCCCATTGGGCCAACACCGGCCAGAATTGCCATTTTCCCGCCATCAACAATCTCCATATCGTGCTTGTAGGAACCAGGAGTAGTGTGGTAGTTGGCATGCATCGCACCAATCACACAGCTCAAAGGCTCGGCCAACGAAGCCGGGTAATAACCGGGGCCATCATAAACCAACAAACAATCTTGCTCCAGCACATCCTTGGGAATGATTACGTAAGTGGCATCTCCCCCAATATGAGGATACGAATAACCTGGTGCACTCAATACGCCCACAGGGCCATCAGCATAATAAATCGCCGGCTGAATGGAGAACTTTTGCCCGGCCTTAAATTTATCCTGCCATTTTACGCCAACCTCAACCAATTCGCCGGCAAATTCATGCCCGATAATGATTGGATTCTCGGCAACATCGTTAGGAATACGCTTATGGTCGGTTCCCTGAGTCGCTGCTTTGTAGGACGACATGCAAATACTGTCAGAGACAACCTTTGCCAATACTTCATCTTCCCGGATTGCCGGAAGGTCAAACTCTTCCAGTCGCAAATCCTTTTTTCCGTATAATCGAACTGCTTTTGTCTTCATATTTTATCCTTTCATTTTTATAATCCATTGATTCCGATTTTATTTCGAAATCGATCTACTGAATAATCCTAAAAAGAAGGCCTTAATTCAGCATATTTTGCCCACCGGTTACCGGAACAGCTTGTCCGGTTTCGTACTCTTGTTCCATGACGTAGAAAATAGCCCGCATCACATCCAAGGGAGTACAACCACGACCAGCCGGCACCTGTGCTTCGTAAAACTGTTTTACATCTTCCAGCGTTTTCGCGCCTGGCACCTTCCCAGCCCGCAGGTATTGTACAAACAAGCCATTTTCGGGATCAGCCCATAACGGACCGTCGAAAAAGTTACCCGGACAAATAGAGTTCACCTTAACATTAAAAGGCATCAATTCCAAGGCAAACGACTGTGTCAGGCCAATTCCTCCAAATTTACCTCCGGCGTAAGCAAAGTTTTTATTACTTCCTTTCAAACCTGATTTTGAATTAATTTGAATGATATCTGCAAAATGATCGGGTTTGAAGCGATTTTGTAGTTTCATCACGGCCGATGCATACTTGGAGCAAATGAAATAAGCTGAATAATTCACTTTCGTCATCAGCTCAAAAGTTTCCGGAGTCATTTCATCCAAACCGCCAGCCCGAAGAATTCCGGCGTTACTGATAAACGTATCCAGCCCTCCAAAATAGGTAACTGTTTCGCGAATCAGATTTTGAACCGACTCTGCCTTGGAAACGTCGACGGCAACAAAAAGCGCTTTGTTTTTTCGCTTAACGTCATTCAACTCATTGGCAAAGGCCTGTCCTTTTTCAGCATTCAAATCAGCAATCACCACATTGGCACCATGCTCCATCAGCTGCTCAACAATTCCAGCACCAAAACCTTGCGCTCCACCAGTCACAACAATCACCTTGCGATCAGCTCTTCCAGCAGTAGCTCCTAAAGATACCTTAGAACGATATTGCTCCACTTCCCAGCTTTCAATAAAAGCGATTTGTGCTGAAGTCATGGGATGCTGTCCTCCAAAAGACTCAGCAAATTGAGCAATCCGACAATGGTCCGTCACAACATCAACCAAAATTTCAGCTCCTTCAGCATGATCGGCAATAACCAACACGCCCAATCCGGAAGCAAAAATTACTTTTGGAGCTTTACCTTTCTCTGCGGTATATTTTTGAATTTCTTCTTTTACAGTAGTTAGAAACGTTTCAACATTACCCGCAAAATCAACATGCAAAAAAGATGAGTTAGCATAAACAATTCCATCGGGCGTAAAAGGAGATGCAATGGCTTGCTGGTTCTCTTGCTGCAAGTATTTATTAAGTAGGCTGCTGTTTACCAAACGAACCGTTTTCAGTTCATCGCCTGACACCATCATCCGGATGGCTGGGACAATTTGGTCTGCCTCGCTGGCAAGTTCCAACGCCTCATTGGCTGGCTCTCCACCATAAACAGCATCCAGCGTTTCTTCAATCAAATTATAGTTCTTGTGGATTTCCTCAATCGTATTTCCACCAACAAAAACACCGTGGTTTTGCAGGAAAATGATTGCTGGCTCCTGACCTTTCTCGCTCCGGTAGTTTAAAACGGCTTGTTCAACCACTTTAAATAAAATATAACCCGGGTCTTCATAAGGAATGTAAAGCACGCTGTCTCCAAACAGCTCAGCCGTTTTCTCAGCAGCCTGCTGGCTACACATCAGCCCATTGACCTTGGTTGAGTGGGTATGCACCACCAACGAAAAGTCCATCAAATTGTGAAATGAAGTCTCCACCGAAGGACGCTGCCCTTTTTCAGGCTCTACCCGGCTTCTCATCAAATCAGTTACAATTTCAGCTTCGCGCTGCAGTGAATCCTCCGAATACGTCTTCGTATTCATTTCAGCCAACTGTGCGCGGTCAAGCTTGGCAAAGCCAGCTTCATCAATGGTAGCCAAACCAAAGCCACTGGCCTTTACCCACAGGTATTTATCATTTTTATAAGAAGTATTTCCGCCGCCGGCCAACACATAATCTTTTTGTTGCCCATAAAACTTCGATACTTCGATAAGATCTTTTATTCCTTGTTCCATTTCGTTCAAGTTTCAAATTCTAAGTTCCGAGTTTCAAGTTCCAAGTTTGATGTTGTTTCAAAATTGTCCAAAGTCTGAAAATTCGAAAGTCTATCATCTTGGTTCTTAACTCTTATCTTCAAGCCATTAATTCCCTGACTAATCTACAAAATGACGAATCACGGCATTTCCAAGAGCAATAAATTCGGCACGTTGATCCAGCTTGGCTTTACCAGCTGCATCCAGGAAGCCCTCTTCGCCTGAAGCTTTTAAATACTGATGGGCTGCCACAATGCAGGTACCTTCATAACCAATTTGCTTCAAGTTTGCATTTAGCGCTTGTCCATTACCGTCAAAAACAGTAATTGGATCCAACTTGGGTGTATTGTGCTCTGTCCCAAATGTGATAACAAAGCCTCTTTCATTAAAGAAATTGACAAATTCCTCTAAAATCTCAGGCTTGTTTCGTCCTGGAATCAGCTCAATTGAATACACATTTTTAGCAAGCAGGCTTTCATACAGTTTATTGTAATCGCCTTCAAAATCAGTAAATTCTCCTTTTGGATTATCGAGCAACACGGGGTAACATGGAATTCCTCCTGCCCGAACGATCAACTCGATCACTTGCTCCAAGCTCAGGAAAGCCTGATCATCTTCAGGAACAAAAGCCTTTCCTCCTGATTTCAACAAGTTCCCCCTGATCTCATTTTCCAAGCCGGCAAAGTCAGCCATTTCTGATTTTGGTGCTTTCCCTTCAAATATCTTTTCAAAACATGCTTTCTGGTCCTCTGCTTGTGGGTATTTAGCAGCAACAGCTTCGCGCAATGCTTTGGCGATATGCCGCTCGCGAAGCAAGTTTTTGGCGTAATCTGCTTTCATTTGGTCAAATGAAAACGACAAGTCTTCGCCCAACTCTTTCAGCCAGTGATTCAATTTTTCGATCATCTCCCCGGTTTGGCGGTTGCTCTCATCCTGCACTCGCAGCAAGCGATCCACCATCTCGGCATTCAATTCAACCGGAAACTTCAAGCCCTTTCCGCTAAAGTAGGTCCGCCCCGGGTTGTTGGGGTCATTTACCCGAACTCCCTCAGCTTGTAAATCCTTCTGCAAACCCATAAACTCAATGTTGAATAGCGGAAAAACCTTAAACTTGCTTGCCAACTCATTGAATTCGGAATAGCCATCAGTCGTGTAGAAATCATTAATTCCCAGCACGCTTACTTGCTCCTCACGGGCCATTTCAAAAACTTGGCGGATTTCGGTAAAAGCACTGAAAGAATACGGGGTATGAAAATGCCCATTCACATTCAAAAGAGCTTGGTCAGCTTCTTTTGCATTGGCCAACAACTTTTGCTCTTCGGGAAATTTATCGAAAATTGATTCGTCCATAAATCGCTTTGTTTACGTATTTTGATTCTACGACAAAAGAAGAACAATCCCAAACAAAAGCCATCCTTGGGTATCCTGTATGAACAATCAGGCGCCAAGTCTCAAAAACGATCTAGTCAATTTTAGCAAAATAGATCACCACCTTTTCAGCGGATTCTTTCTTCAACCAATGCTGATAATTCATGCTCAACGACTTGTCCAACAAGGGAGCCGGAATAAAAGGAGCAATGACCTCCAGGATTTCCTTGTCTTTTAATTTCTTAACTGCTGAAAGCACTTCATGAACCGGCTGTTCGCCGGCATGCAGCATTTCTCGTATATCAATGGATTGAGTTACTTTTGTCGCATCGAACCAGCCGGGCTGCTCTGTTTGATAAGTTGCCCCTGATTCTGTTAAGGAACCAATTTCCTCTTGTCCAACTTCCTTCCGCAAGACATTAATCATCTCTTCTACGTTCAATCCGCCAATTGTTGCTGCCTGACTGAGACTTGTAATTTTCGTGATTGTCTTCCGCAATACCGGATTCTTCAATTTTTTAAATTGTGGAGCCAAACCAATCAATACATCTTCCAGCTCCGGATAAGCATCCAACAAATCATAGATCTTTGTTTTTGGGGTAATGGTAAGTTTACTCATGAGCTTCTTTGTTTTGGTCAGTATATGATAAAATCCGTTGTTCACCCTCCAACTCACGAAGGTGCGTTAAATCTTGAGATACTTCCAATGTCCCAAGGTATTCTCCTTTTTCATCCCGTAAAGCATGATATTCAATATGAATAAATTTACCTTTCATTTGAATCCAGAACGGCGCATGAGAAGCCTTTCCCGACTTAAAGTCCTCCAGAATCTTTTCAATAATATGCACACTTCCCGGAGGATGACATAAGCGAACATCGCGGTTAATAATGGAACGACTACGGGTAAAAATGCGGTGCTTGCCTTGCGTAAAATATTTGACTTTATCGTTTTTATCAACAAAAGTCATATCAGCCGAAATAGTGTTTAGAATTGTCATGATCTCTTTCGCCGAGAAACTACCTGATGGCAATTGAATCGTTCCGTCAGTCATTAAGGAGCCAGCACTTCCGGCATCATCAGCCAATTCAATTCCCTCGGGGATCCACTCTTCCTGAGGATCGTACAAGGTAAATCCAATTTCTAAGGTTTGCTTATGAATGTTCCACCAATCCTCAGTTGTCAGTACATCCATACACATCGGGAAAAGGATTTCCTCTTCTTTTTGAACCATATCCGTCAAAGCTTTCAATACGGGTAAGAAAAGTAAATCCAAAGCGTCACTCAAATCCGCTTTCGTTAATTCTGGCATGCGTAAAAGATCAATGCAGCCTTTCAACTGTCCCCTGATCTCATCATGTTTTCCCCACATAACTTTTGGAGGTCCTGTTATTTCGTTCTTTTCAAGATAAGGAAAAACCAGGTATTCTTTGCGTTGGTAGTGCTTATCAACATCCATCAACATATTGAAGTAAGCCAGTAATTGAATACGGTATTCATCAAATGAAGCATCCGCAACTTCATCCAGGCGATTAAGCCACTCCGTTGCTTGTACGCAAACGGCCAGCAACTCTTTATTCTCCTGAATAAAAACATCAACCGGATGACCATCCGGGATTTCCTGTGCTGCACTCAGGTCAATGTGCCCTTCCAATACTTCACCATGCACATCACACAACTTCAACACTTCCTGTTCAGGCAAACCTTCCTGAATCAATTCTTGCTCTACCTCAACCACTTCTCCGTAAGGGATGTGTTTTAGGGTAGCGACCAACTCTGCTCTTACTGTTGCAGCCGACTCTCCTTCATGTAACTTTAAAATCAGCTCTTTCAATCGCTCTTTACGATAACGGGAATTGTTAATCAGTTCACTCATTGTATTGTTGTTAAAAAGATTCTCAATACCATTTCTTCCGAAGCGAACGTTTATTTTTGGAACTCGCTTCAGAGCCTACGAAATCAAAACCAATAAACCCCTTCAATCCAGAGCCGCAACTTGACTCTTATTCAACTAAGCATTCTCCCGACAATACTGCTCAACCGCCTGAATATGCTTTGACTTTTCCTCCTCGGGTAACCAGCTGGCTTCAAACGAATTTCTGGCTAGCTGACACAGCTCCATATTATTCAGCCCAAGCGCCTCAGCCGAAGCCTGGTAGTTTTCGTTCATATATCCTCCAAAGTAGGCCGGGTCATCTGAATTAATAGTAACTAGCACACCTTGGTCCATCAATTTTTTTAGCGGATGGTCTTCCAATCGATCGACAGCCTTCAACGCTAGGTTTGATAGCGGACACACCGTTAGAGGCACTTTGGTTTTAGCCAGTTCAGCAACTAGCGCCGGATCGTTAATTGAGGCAATCCCGTGGTCAACGCGTTTTACCTGCAGCAGGTTCAAAGCATCGCTGACATAAGCTGCTGGGCCTTCTTCTCCTGCATGTGCTACAAGATCAAAACCTTCAGCACGTGCCTGTGCAAATACCCGTTCAAATTTGGCTGGTGGATTTCCTTTTTCCGACGAATCAAGCCCAATGCCACTGATCAGGTCTTTGTAGTCTAAAGCTTCTTTCAAGCTTTCAAAAGCTGATGCTTCGCTGAGGTGGCGTAAAAAACACATGATTAAACGATAGCTGATTCCCAACTGCTCTTGTCCATCTTGCAAGGCCCGGTTAATTCCGTTGATGACTGTTGCAAAAAGGACACCCCGATCGGTATGCGTTTGCGGATCAAAAAAGATTTCGGTGTGATCAACATGCTGTTCCTTGCATTTCAACAGGTAAGCCCAAGTGAGATCATAAAAGTCAGCCTCTGTTAAAAGAACATTTGCACCTTCGTAATACAAATCCAGAAACTCCTGCAAATTGGAAAAATTATAGACTTCCTTCAAGGCTTCTACGGACTCATATTTCAATTGAATTTTGTTCCGTTCGGCCAGCTCAAACAACAGCTCCGGCTCGAGTGTTCCTTCAATGTGCAAATGTAATTCTGCTTTGGGCAATCCCTTTATAAACTCTGATGGTGTAATCATTTCGTCTGTTTTAATGTTGCTACAAAGGTCTGATTCTTTTTATGAATAATCGGCATACAGCAAGCGGAAAATTCGGGTTTAAGCTTTTGTAAAATACGAATCATCCTCGTTGTAACAAAGTGCCAACAGTTTATCAACATGAATTTTTGTGGTATTCAAAAACGGAATGCCTAAATATGAATCGTCCGTAAATATCACCGGGAATTCTGTACATCCCAAAATCAACGCATCAATATCATCCCGTGCGATCATTTCCTGCACTACCGCTAACAACTTCAGCTTGGTTTCCTCTTTAAAAATGCCCAGCTCCAGCTCGGTAAATAGCTTTTCATGGATCAACTGTTGTTCAGCCTCCTTGGGAACAACAACTTCCAGGTCGTATTTCTTGAAAGTATCGGAAAAGAAGCCGGCTTCCATCGTGAATCGGGTGCCAATTAAGCCGCAGCGTTTTACCCCTGTAGCCTTTGCTTTTTGCGCGCAAGCCTCAACAATACTCACCAAAGGCAAGGTAACCTTCGACTGAATATTTTCAAACAACAGGTGCGGAGTATTGGCGCTCATCGCCGCAAAATCGACTTGCGCATGGCCTAACTTGTTAATACAAGCAGCCAGATAATCAGCGGCTTCTTCCTGCCTACCACTTTCCAGCAAACCTATAAATCGGGCCATATTCACACTGTAAATCACCATTTCCGGGTAATTCAAGCTCCCATCATTCCTTTGCTCATTTACTCCCTTAATGATTTCCTTGTAATAGCCGACTGTTGCTTCGGGGCCCAATCCACCCAAAATTCCAATGGTTTTCATCTGTTAATATTTTAGAATTACCGGTTACTGATCAATAAAATCCTACTATCCTTTTTCAGTTTCAGCAATTTTGGTTACAGTATTATTCGACTCATCTATGTGTTTCTGCTTTTTGCCTTGTTAGAACAAATGCCAAGACAAACAAGCTTACGACTTTTAAGATCTCTGCAACTCCGTAAAAAATATGCACCAACGATCCGCCCGGCACCTGACCTGCAATGATCAGATCGGCCCGGTGATTAAGCACCGGCAACAACCAAAAAGTTTGCACAGCCAACACCACAACCAAACCTACAAACAAACTCAACTGGGTTCGATTAATCTTCCTTGGCGATCTTCGAGACCAAACGACAGCCACCACAAAGAGCAGCAAAAAAACCCACTCGGTACGATTCATTGCTGCAAATACCAATTTCCCAATTCCCAAGCCCAAAGGCAGGGTAATTCCAGGCGCCTTAAACTTCAGCCAAGCCTCTAAAAAGCTGATTGCACTGACAAAACCGGCCCAAAACACTAAAATAAATGCGGCTCCCCTCTTTTGCATAACTCTTGATTTTGCTCTTTAAAAAAACACAAGCCCTTTTAGAGGACATAAACATCCTCTTATTCGAATTGTTTGTAAAAACAAGCTTAAATTTTAGAGAAAAGATGATTTTGGGGATCGTAACTTACCAGAGGGAAAGCAGTTTCCTGAAGTCAACCAAAGACTTGCTTTAGGAACATCTCCCCCAGCAAAGGAAAAAGTTGGCCTGCATCATTTTTCGATATGCAGAACGTTTTTTTCATAATGAAGAATAGAAATTTAGCAATGCAGAATGGTTCTTCTTTATAAAAAAATGATTCCTCAGCCAAAAAAAAACGTTCTGCTTACCTATCTTGATTACTTCTGGATCGTTTTTGAGCCTGGGATTTCCTTCTCATAAACTGACTAACATAACCGACCCTCCTGGAAGGATCCTCACGAAAGACATACTTTCCACAAGTACGCAAGTCATCCACCCGCTTTTTCAGGTAACAGTAAGCGCGATCGCGAAGCTCTTTGGATGGGGCAACTTGTTTCGAAGCCAAAGCATGCCATTCCGGTAGCTCTGTTGCCAACTGCCGTAACACCCCCAGTTCATCTAGATTAAAACCAATGGACAGAAGAAGGTCTGATTCAGCCTCTCCTAAGACCGCCAAATCATTCAACGATTGATACCAGGCCGAGTAAGGTGTTCTTCTCACTGATAAACTTAGCTTTTGTAACAAACTGGGATGGCGCCTAAAAGCAAAGCGCAAACTGGCAACGACATGCTGTTGCAACTCTCGCGCCTCCTGCTTTTTAGCTGCGAATGCCTCAACCGTCGGATTGACTAGCCCCTGCTCTTTCGTCCATTCTCCCTGATAATAACTCAGCAAGTTGATTCCAAGCACTAACTCATCAAAGATTGTCGGAGACAAATCAAACCTCAACAATTTTTCCCGATCATCCTGACTCCAGACATACAAATCGTTTGCTTCCTGTAAATAAGTCGAAACAGGCATTGCCGGACGCTTAAATGATTCGATCGAGATGGCCTGCAAATCTTCAATCTGAATGGGCGTTGGTTGAAAACTAGCCATAAGTTTATTTATTGATGTGAATGAATTCTCAAGTTAAGAAAACAGAACACAACGCACAACAAATGAGATTCGCTCTTGAGTTGAACTATTTCCCCTGCCCTTTGAAGTAATCCTGCTTTTCGGCAAACAACACATTAAAAGTTGTTAAACTTCCATAGGCTCGCGAGATGTATTGTTGCAGTTGGACTTTGTCCGCGTCATCCAACTTGGGGTGGCTGTTGATGTTTTGCTCCAGTACCCGCAGCCGGTCGCGCAGCATAACAATCTTATGAAAGAAGGTGTCGATGGGAATTTCCTTCGCTTGCAACTCCGGATTTCCGGGCTTTAATTCGATCACGCCGTCTTTCCATTTCTCTCCAATTTTCACCGTGTGCGTAATTCCCTGGTATTTTTCCAGCACAAAGCTCATCACTTCTTCAATTTCATCGAGCGACAATCCAGTGCGAGGCTCAGTTTCCGGCGTTTCGAGCACCTCCAGATCCTCGTTGTATTTACTCATTTCCGACTTTCCTCCACGCTCGAAGAAAATCTCATAGATTGTCAAATGGGAGCGAGCAATGATTCCTTCGCCATATACCGGGTGCGACACCCTTGTTCCTACTGCTAGATTATTCATCGTTTTAAGATTTAAGGCATTCGATTTTCAGATACTCGGACTTCCAGACAACTTTAAAATTAGCACCCAAAGTCTGGAAGATAGCCGATCTATTTTTAAGTAGCTATTTCGACTATGAATTTAGAAAAATCATTGAAAAGAGGAATGACTTCGCCTCAAAACAAAAAACCCCATGCAACAGCACGGGGTCCAAAGCTCTGAAAAAGCACCAATTAAATGCCGTTTTTATTCCGGCGGAGCAATTCAGTTGTAGTAAAATTATTGCTGACAACATGTCCCTTAATCGGAACAATCTTTTCATGAATGGCGTCAATAATCCAATCGGCTTGGGGGAAGAAATGTTCCTCAAGCTCATAAGCTGGGGTAATCCAGTTGCGAGAACCAACCACCACCGGTGGAGCATCCAGCTCATCGAAAGCCAATTCGGTAATTGTAGAAGCCATTTCTTTCATAAATGAACCTCTTGCCGAAGCATCACCTGTAATTACAAGTCGTCCTGTCTTTTTCAACGACTCGATCACCGGCTCGTAATTGAATGGCACCAAAGAACGGGCATCAATCACCTCGGCACTCATCGCATATTTATCCTGCAGTTGATCAGCAGCTTCCAATGCACGGTACAGGGTGGCGCCGATACTTAAAATCGTTACGTCGCTCCCTTCTCGTTTCACATCCGGGTCGCCAAATGGAATCTCGTAGTATCCTTCGGGCACACCACCTTCATGGAACTGCTCGCCAATATCATAAATACGCTGACTTTCAAAGAAGATAACGGGGTCCGTTCCCTGCAAGGCCGTATTCATCAGCCCTTTTGCATCGTAGGGCGTAGCTGGGAACACCACCTTCAGACCAGGAATGTGAGCAGCCAAGGCAGTCCAGTCCTGCGAATGCTGAGCCCCATATTTAGAGCCAACTGACACACGAAGCACCACCGGCATTTTAATCACATTACCGCTCATTGCCTGCCACTTGGGCAACTGGTTAAACACCTCATCCCCTGAGCGCCCCAGGAAATCGCAATACATAATTTCCGGAATTACACGCCCACCACACATGGCATAGCCAATGGCTGTACCTACGATAGAAGCTTCGGCAATCGGTGAATTAAACAGACGGTGATAAGGCAATGCCTCTGTCAGGCCGCGGTAAACGGCAAAAGCACCTCCCCAATCGCGGTTTTCCTCACCATAGGCAATCAAGGTTGGATCTTTATAAAACCGGTCGACAATTGCTTCGAATAAGCCATCGCGCAAGCCATATTGTTTAATCTTTGAAAATGGTTTTCCTTGATCATCAAAAGCGAAACGCTCTTTTTTAACCAACTGCTTAACCCTTGGGTTTTCCGCCATCGGATGATTAACTTCCGGAGTTCTTTCCGGCTCCATGCTATCAACCGACTCATCGGAGAACATCATCTCACCGATGAGTTCCGGATACTTTTCCATATCCATCAAAGGAGAAACTTCATCGTTAGTCGACAACTTTAATCCCCATGAAATCAAGTCTGTTGTATCTGATTGAATCTTTTTAAGCTCATCAGCACCTGCAACACCTGCTTTTTCCAACTCCTGTCCAAACCAGATAATTGAGTCAACAGCCTGCCAAGCTTCAATCTCTTCTTTTGAACGGTAAGAGGAAGCATCCGACGGAGAGTGTCCGCTAAACCGGTAAGTCAGAATGTCGAGCAACACCGGCCCCCGTTTTTCATCAAGTATTTTGCGTTTACGACGATAAGCATCAATAACAGCCAATGGGTTGTAGCCATCCACACGCTCAGCATGCAGCTGGTCATCATTCAAGCCAGCTCCAATACGCGCTGCAACCTGGTAGCCCATCGTTTCGCCACAGGTTTGTCCTCCCATACCATACTGGTTATTCATGATGTTGATGATCAGCGGCAAACCACCTTTCATATCACCTTCCCACAGTTGGTTAAACTGGTCCATGGTTGCGAACGACAAACCTTCCCAAACCGGGCCACAGGCCATGGATGCATCACCAATATTGGCTACCACAATTCCATCTTTCCGGTTTACCTTTTTGAAAAGTGCAGCACCAACTGCAATATCACCCGATCCTCCGACAATCGCATTGTTTGGATACACTCCAAAAGGGGTAAAGAAAGCGTGCATGGAGCCCCCCAGACCGCGGTTAAATCCAGTTTCCCGGGCAAAAATCTCAGCCAACGTTCCATAAATCAGGAACCGAACTGCCAACTCCTTGGTCGTTCCTTTAAAGTTTGCTTTTACCGGAGCAAAAGTCTTTCCATCAAAGTGATTTTCCATCACTTCGGTCAGTTGCTCATCGGTTAGTTTGTGAATTGCCGACAAACCTTTCGCCAGAATTTCGCCATGCGAACGGTGCGAACCAAAAATAAAATCCTCAACACCAAGTGTGTAAGCCATTCCCACGGCTGCAGCTTCCTGCCCAATCGACAAGTGAGCTGGCCCCGGATGATTATAGGCAATCCCGTTGTATTCACCCTTGGTTTTTATATCGTTAAGCATGGTCTCAAACTCCCGAATGACAACCATGTCATGGTAAATGCGAACTAAATCCTCATTGGAGAAATTGGCTTTCTCCTCCTCAACACTTTTATTGTATTGATTGACAGGAATTGGCTTGAAGGTAACTTCTCCAGCCTTCCTCACTTCCTTAGGATCAATAAATTGTACTTTAGGCATGTTAAATTAGTTTTCAGTTTTTAGCTTTTAGTTATCAAAAATTGAATAACCTATTGACCAAAGACTCATTTATACTTTTATCTTCTTATTTCAAGTTCCAGGTTTCAAGTTCCAAGTTCCAAGTTAAGCTCGGCAATTATTTGAATTTCCTTCCTTTCAAATCAGACTTTTTCAGATAGGACATAAGCCCACTCAGCATCTTGCGAATTTCCATAGCCTGATTATAAGCCTGATCAAAACCGGCTTTTGAGATATAGCCAGCATCCAATGCACGATAAAGCTGAGAACGGGCTTCTCCGCAAGAACCTTTCGAAAAAGACAAAAATTGACAGAACTCTTTATTACCATCCCGCTCAAATCCTTCCGCAATATTATCCATGATGGAGCCCGATGAAGCTCTAATTTGACTTACCAGCTTGAAGTCGCTACTGAACTCATCGTTCAACGTAAACTGATGAATCAGCTTGCAAAACTCACGCGCCAACTGCCACACTTTTAAGTCTTCAAAACGTTCAACCGTCGCCATAACTTGAAATTTGGAATATTGAACTTAAAACTCTCTAAAACTGGAATATCGTTTCTTTAATAATCTCACTAACTGTTGGGTGTGGGAACACCACTTCCTCAACATCCTGAACCCGGAATTGAGCTTCAATTAAGGCACAAGCTCCCCAAATCATTTCAGAGCAGGCACCGCCCACCATGTGGATTCCTAAGATTTCCTTGTATTTCTTTCCGACAATCACTTTACAAAAGCCATCCTTCCCTTCATTCTCTGCGAGAAAACGTCCGGCATAAGCCATGGGCAGCTGCCTGGTTTCCACTTCAATTCCTTTTGCCTTCGCAGCAGATTCCGTCAGTCCGACACCTGCAATTTCAGGATGGGTGTAAACAACTCCCGGAATGGCTTGGTAACGCATAACATCTTTTCGTCCCAGCATATGATTGACCGCTACTTCAGCCTCACGACTAGCCGTGTGAGCCAACAACGAAAAGCCGGTAACATCTCCTGCTGCATATATATTCGGAATGTTTGTGCGGCAGTTTCCATCTATTTTAATTCCCTTAGGAGTAAACTCTACGCCAATATTCTCCAAGCCAATACCTGCCACATTTGGTCGGCGTCCAACCGACAGCAACACCTCATCGCCAGTGATGGACTGCAGCTTTCCATCTTTTTCAAAAAAGACTTCTTTGCCTTTTAACTCGGTTACTTTAGCATTCAGGTGGTAGTCAATTCCACGCTGCGTAAATTCTTTGCGAACAAAAGCAGCAATATCCTCGTCCACTCCCGTCAGAATCTCCGGCAACATTTCAATCACAGTCACTTTCGTCCCCATTGCATTGAAGAAATCGGCAAACTCAGATCCAATAACCCCTCCACCAATAATTACCAGGCTTTGGGGTAAGGTTTTCAATTGTAGGATCTCACGATTCGTCAGAACATTGCTCGAATCCAGCCCTGGAATTGGCGGAACAGCTGCCTCAGAACCGGAACAAACCAGCAAACGAGTCGCCTGATATTCATTGCCATCAGCCACGAGCGTAATAACATCTCCCCGCTTTTCTTTAACAACAGCTTCGGCCATAACAACTTCCGCCTTGGCATGCTTCATTTTGGCTTTGACTCCGGCAACAAGCTTGCGGACAACTTTATCTTTCCGCTTCATAATCTTACCAAAGTCGGCCATAATTGAGCCTTCGAGCTGAATCCCATACTTACTTGCCTCCTTCGCATTCTCCAACACCTTGGCCGAGTTCAACAACGTTTTGGTAGGAATACATCCTTCATTCAGACAGACTCCCCCTAAAGCTCTTTTATCAAATAGTATTACACGCATTCCTTTGGCTCCTGCCCGTTCGGCTGCAACGTAACCCGCAGGACCGCCCCCTAGAATGGCTATATCGAATTTATTACTCATTGTTTTAGATTGTCTAGATTATTGGATTTCTGGATTCTCAGATCATCTGATATCCGAATATCTAAATAGTCAGGTTTTCAATTTGGTCTTTTACCTCGCGAAGGAACAAGGTTGCTTCGCCGCCATCCAATGCTTGGTGGTCGTAGGTTAAAGACAAGCCCATCATCGGAACAAAGCCGTACACGCCATCACCTAAATCTTTCGGACGCGGCACAATGGTACAAACACCCAAAATAGCCGTCTGCGGCAGGTTAATCACTGGCGTAAACATTTCAACCCCATAATTCCCCAAGTTGGAAACCGTAAAACTTGCAGCTTCCGGCTTCAACAGTTCAGGATTAACATTCCCCTTACGACATTGAGCCGCCACTGCAGCCAATTGAGACGAAAGTCCTTCCAGCGATAAGTCATCGGCCTGCCGGATTGCAGGAACCATCAGTCCCCGGTCCGTATCAACAGCCAAGCCCAAATGCACCTTTTTAAACCAGCGCATGCTGTCTCCCAGGAAATGGGTATTTACTTGTGGAAATTTCTTTAATGCCTGAATAACGGCATAACACACCAAGTCATTGATGGTGATATTTTGGTTCAATTCACCTGCTTCAAGTTTCGCCTTAAGCTGCTTGCGCAGAGCCATGATACGACGAGCATCGGCACTCATATGGTGCGTTAACTGAGCTGAATTTTGTAGCGACTGATGCATCGATTTGGCAATCAGCTTCCGCATATTGCTCAGCTTTTTCACTTCAAAATCATCGCCATAAACCGATTGATATTCGACCAGGTTTTCTGCTGCTATACGTCCGCCAATTCCTGTTTCAGCCTCGCCAGCCACCAATTTCTCCGTCGCTGCCTTTTCTTGCGCCAAGCGAGTCATCTGCGGCAGAGCTGCTGCTGCCTGTTCAATATCACGGGCAATGATGCGTCCCTGAGGCCCAGTTCCCTTCACCTTGCTTACCGAAACACCAAGCTTTTCAGCCATTACTTTTGCCCTTGGAGAGATCCGCAAACGCCCTTCACCTGCTTCATTGGCAATAATAACTTCTGGTTCTACAGAAAGTTCTTTAGTTGCTTGTTGCTCTTCGGCTTCTGGCTCTTCAGAGACTTCTTCACGACTTACACTGCCCGGGCGAAACTCATCAACGGACTCTCCTGCTTTTCCCAGTACTGCCACATTCACCAGTACCGGAACTTCATCACCTTCTTCATAAAAAATGGCTAACAATTCGCCATCTTCTTTTGCTTCCTCTTCAAACGAAGCTTTATCAGTTTCATAAGAAAACAGGATATCACCTACTTTTACCTGCTCTCCAACTGCTTTGTACCACTGTCCAATGATACAGGTTTCAACAGACTGCCCCTGCCGAGGCATAATTACTGGACTTGCCATAAGTATTTATTTCAAAAGTTTTTTGATTCTTCTTAGCTGGTTATTTCTTGGTTCAAGGTTTTCATTCGCTTGTGGCATCTGCTATCATTCAACCAAACTCACCAACTTGTTATAACATACAACCAACAAACAAACTTTCACTTAAACAGTCTATATAACAACTATTAAGAGACACCTATTCGATTCAAGACTTCAAACTTAAAACATTCAACTTGTATATACAAGTCAATAGTGCAAAATTCATTATTTTTCTTAATTTTGCTTATCAAACTCTAACCTATGTCTACAAACAACAAAATACCACAGTATAAAAAGCTGTACGAAACCCTTCGACGTCACATTATTTCAGGGATTTATGAGGAAGGCAGTTTGCTGCCGTCCGAAAATGAACTCTGCGCGGTACATGGGGTTACCCGACCAACTGTGCGCCACGCACTTGAAACCTTGGTCCAAGAAGGTTTTATTTACAAAAAGCAAGGGAAAGGCAGCATCGTACAGAAACCACCACAGGACATTGGTATTTTGTCGATCTCCGGCACTTCATCAGCTATTGGCAAACAATATTTGCAAACCCAAATTCTTCAAAAGCCCAAAATCACGGCATGGCCCGATCCGTTTAGCTTTGAGCTTTCCGAAGCCGAGAAAGACTTTGGCTGTGTTTATATTGAACGCCTACGCTTTGTCAACGAACAGCCGATTTTCTATGATATCAACCACATTCCCAACATTCGATTATCTCGTTTCACCAGCCGTACCTTAGAAAACAAATCCTTGTTTGAGGTTCTGAGAAATAACTATCAGATTGAGGTTAAAGGAGGCGAACAAAAGCTGAAAGCCATTCGAGCAACTGCCAAGATTGGTAAATTGCTGAAGTTGGAAGAAGGTGCTCCCGTCTTATATATGGAGCGAAAACTCAACACCAACCGGGAAGGGTTTCACATCTATTCAACCATCTTTTTCAACTCTGAAAAGCACACCATATTTGGCCATTTCTAGAAAAAGGGAAGCAAAATAGAAAGCCAGTTACTCACTTATATGCAAAAAGAAAGGTGGACATCCGTGCATCCACCCCTAGCTGCACATAAATCTCTTGAGAAGAGATTGGACATCCACCAAAAATCTTTGTACTCAAAGTTAACGACTATTTCACAAATAATTAAGATATTCTACAACACCTAAATTATTTAGAAGCCGTTTAGATGATCTTTACTACTTGTTTGTCTCTTTTTCACTTTTCACTTCTTGATTTAGCCCGCTAAACCTGCAACGAAAAATCAAAAAATCCATCTCAAAATAAGTCAAAACAAGATGAGCAATAAAACTTAAACAGCTTCTTAACAAATAATCATACAAAGCTCGTTGAAACAATGCATCCTCCTTTAGCATTACGTCCTGTATTTTGCCTTCTCATATACAATAAGTTACAAAAACAGGAAAAAAGCTACCAAAAAAACAACTAATATTTATGCATTTTTTACGAATATTAATCCACTCGAATAAAATAACACTTTATAAATCAGCAAAAAATTTTAATCTTTGCTACCCGAAAATCAAAAAATTGAACTCTAGGAATGCGACAGTGTTTTTCGTAAGCATTTCAAGAAAAATTGATTGACCTTCCTGCGTTACAGGAAGTGGAATTATTACTCCAATGTGTGGTATTTCAACCTGAAGTCTACCCCATATGAGTAACCGATGAAAATTTAAAATATAAACGAATGAAAGTTTTAAAATTTGGAGGTACTTCAGTTGGTAGCGTTGAGAACATGAACGCTGTAATGCAACTGATTACTGATGGAGAGAAAAAGCTGGTTGTTCTGTCTGCAATGTCAGGCACAACAAATGCTTTAGTGGAAATTTCGGACTATTTGTACAAGAAGAATAAAGATGCAGCTCGTTCCAAGATTGGTAAACTTGAGCAAACGTACAAAGACGTTGTTGATAACCTATTCCAGGCTGCAACTCGAAAACAGGAAGGCCTCAAAATTATAAAACAGTGCTTTGACACCATCCGCAAACAAGCCGGAGGAACTTTTAGTGAAATTCAGGAAAAAACAATACTGGCACAAGGAGAGCTCATTTCAACTGGGTTATTCACCCAGCTAATGCTTGAAAATGGGCACAAAACCAAATTGCTTCCTGCGCTTGATTTCATGCGTATTGATTCAGAAAAAGCAGCAGATCTGGATGCAATTACACAAAACATTGATCAGGTTCTACAAAAAGTAGGTGAAGCCGACTACTACATTACGCAAGGTTTTATTTGCCGCAACGATCAGAATGAGATTGACAATTTACAACGAGGTGGCTCTGACTACACTGCGTCATTAATTGG
The DNA here is from genome assembly GCF_900113005.1 of Sunxiuqinia elliptica. Classification (GTDB taxonomy): domain Bacteria; phylum Bacteroidota; class Bacteroidia; order Bacteroidales; family Prolixibacteraceae; genus Sunxiuqinia; species Sunxiuqinia elliptica. Next base: position 112,551 of record NZ_FONW01000002.1, on the reverse strand, counting down.
AGCTGCGCTGAATGCTTCCGAAGTTCAAATCTGGACAGACATTGATGGTTTTCACAATAATGATCCCCGCTTTGTCAATAACACCAAAAAGATTGAGCAACTTTCGTTCAATGAAGCTGCCGAGCTTGCTTATTTTGGAGCAAAGATTTTGCATCCCCAAACCGTTTTACCAGCTAAGTTGCACAATATTCCGGTTCGGTTAAAGAATACGATGAATCCATCTGACACGGGGACCTTAATCACATCAAAAAGCAGTGGAACAGGAATTAAAGCGGTCGCGGCAAAAGACGGTATTACAGCCATTAAAATTCGCTCTGACCGTATGTTAATGGCCTACGGTTTCCTGAAGAATGTCTTTGAAATCTTCGAGTTCTTCAAAACACCAATTGATATGATTTCAACCTCAGAGGTTGCCGTCTCACTAACTGTTGACACTCCGAGTACTCTCCCCGACATTGTTCGAGAGCTAAAAGAATACGGAGAAGTTGAAGTTGATGAAGACCAAACCATTATTTGCATTGTTGGCGATATTATTCAAGAAGAACGCGGTTTTGGAGCAACTGTATTCAATGCACTTGAAGGCATTCCAATCCGAATGATCTCTTATGGAGGAAGTCGAAACAACATCTCTGTTCTTGTTCACAGTAAATACAAACAACAAACCCTGCAGGCTATTAGCGACAACCTGCTGGAAACTGAATAAGACTTAATACACCTCAGCCAGCCGGCTCCAAAAACTGAAAATGCTTTCATCCAAAGAATGCAACAACCAAAAAGCATTGAACTGGTTTTAAGAGCTGGCTGGTTTATTTAAAATCGGCCAAAAATTACAATTCCTCCCTTTTCATACTCATAAAGCTCCCACCAGCACACTTTTCTTAAAGAAAGAACTTATAGTACAGCAACCGCCCTTTACAAAAGCAAACAACTAAATACCTGACTTCTATTCTCATCAATTCGAAAAATTGAAGTAGTTCTTTATTATTGATTATCAACAAAAAGAAAAAAGAGAAATTATTCGTTTATTTTTCTCATTTTATTTTTTTAGAAGCAAAATTAATCTACATTTGCCACATCACATTTTTATTTTAATACTGATTATGAACATTTTTGTAGGAAACCTCAATTACGCAATCACTGAAGATGATATGCGTGAGATTTTTGAGGAGTACGGTGAATTAAGCTCTGTAAAGCTAATCACAGACAAATTTACTGGAAGAAGTAAAGGTTTCGGTTTTGTTGAAATGCCTGACGCTGAGCAAGCAAAAAAAGCCATTGAAGAATTGAATGGCGCTGATGTCGAAGGTCGCACAATGGTTGTTAACGAGTCTATCGAGAAAAAGAGAGACAACCGTGGTGGTGGCTTCCGTGGCGGAAACAACCGTGGCGGTGGCGGCTATGGCCGTAGAGACAACAATTTCAGATCAAATTACTAATTAGGAGTTTGATTATGAAAGGTACTGTAAAATGGTATGACGCTACCAAAGGATATGGATTTATCCTAACAGAAGAAGACAAAGACCTCTTTGTTCACCGTTCTGGGTTAGCTGACGCCTACGCTGGCTTAGAGCCAGATGAAACTGTAGAGTTTGAGGTTGGCCAAGGAAACAAAGGCCCAATCGCAACGAACGTTACTAAAGTAGACTAATTCTGAAATTGGGGCGGGGACTTTCGAAGTCAGCTCCTTCAATTAACGATATTTTTCACTACTTGTTTGATTAAAAGTCTGATCATTGATCAGGCTTTTTTTATGGCCTAAAAGCCACCCTCACATATCCAAATAGCTACAGACGTGTTATTTGTTGAAAAACACAAATGCTCTCCATTTCATAAATATTTTTTTCATTAATTTTAGAGTTCCCCCAGTTAGATTAGAAGCAAAGCGCACACTAAACCTAATTGCTATGAAGAAATATTATCTACTTATCTTATTTCTATTTGTAACAAGCTTATCAATTGCCCAAAACAGCACATTTGGATTTAAATTGGGACCAAACTATTTCTACTCTAATTATGAACTAGATGATCCAATCGGAAAGTACCAATTCGGAGCGTTTTCGAATTTTAAAGTATATAAATTTATATCCATCCAAACCGAATTCCTCTTTGCAAAGAAAGCCTTTGAAAGACCTTATCGAGATTCGTGGGAAGTAAAAGCCAAAGGAAGCTACTTGGACATCCCCATTTTTATTCAGCTCCAACCAATCAAACAGATCGCTATTTATTCCGGAGGGCAAATCGGATTTAGATTAAATCACAAATTAGAATACAATCCGACAAATAATCTTCAAGGGCACGAAAGAAGCTTGGAGGAAAGGCCGCTTAGCCTTTTGGTCGGTCTCTCTATTCATCCCTTAAAACACTGGAGTATGGAAGGTAGATATTCGATAGAGGTTGCAAGAAGTAATTCTGCACTTGACTTCAGAGGTTGGCAATTCTTTGTGAATTATACCTTCTAAGTCTGTATTGTTATATCTCAACGAGTTCGGTTGATCCATGTCGGGAAGTCAACTCAATACGATAGGTTGTGCTCAAGGGCTCGAAAACAGCATAGGCTTTTTCGGGAGTATTATTTTCGCCTGAAAGGTGGCTCAAAAAAATCGTGTGTAGCTCTGCCCCTGCATGATCCTGCAATAAGTCACAAGCTTGCTCATTTGACAAATGCCCACGGCTGGAAGAAACCCGCTGCTTCAAATAGTAAGGATAAGGACCATTCATCAACATATCATGATCGTAATTACTCTCCAGAAACACTGCATGACACTGACTGAACTGCTCTTTTACACGGTCGCAAGCTTCCCCAATATCAGTCATTACACCAACATGCTTTCCGGCATAAGAAATCCGAAAAGAACAAGCATCAGCGGCATCATGCTGTTTGGCAAATGGAGTAACTAAAAACTCGCCTACCTGGAAGTCCTGATTGGGCTCAAACCATCTCGGCGTTTCAGGTTGAACAGCTTTCCGCATCGCCAAGAAAGTCTTTTTCGTCAAGTAAACAGGAATTTGGAAACGTTTTCCCAGCACCCTTGCTCCCCGACAATGATCACTATGTTCGTGGGTAATTAAGACGGCTTTAATTTTTCGCTGGTCGATCTGTCTCTCCGCTAAACGCATTTGTAACTGCCTGGCCGATAAACCCGCATCAACCAACAGGGCTTCTTTATCGTTACCAATGTAATAGCAATTTCCATTGCTTCCAGAAGCCAAGGCACAAATTTCAATTTTACTCACTTCGCTTCTCTATTTCTGCAACAACTTGCTCGGGAGCAATTTCCTTTCCTTTTAACACACACCGCGCCTTTTCGTAAAAAGGCCTCCGCTTTTTCATCATTTCCAAGATGAAGTCAACAAGCTCTTCCGGAGATTTCCCTTTAATTAGCGGGCGTTCAGTTTTCGAGTGAATTAACCGATGAGCCAACTCTTCAGCATCAACATCCAAGAAAACGCACAACCCAGCTTGATTCATTACCTCCATATTATCGAAAAAGCAAGGCGCACCACCACCGGTTGCAACAATGACATCGTCAAACTCAGCCACCTCTTTCAGTGCGGCCTGTTCTTTTAAACGAAACTCAGCCTCCCCTTCTTCTTCAAAAATCTGGGGGATTGTTTTAAAGTACTTCTGCTCAATATATTTATCCAGATCGATGAATGCGACATCCAAACGCTCGGACAATTTACGTCCCATGGTGGATTTTCCGCACCCCATGTATCCTATCAAAAAAACCTTCATTAAAATAACGACATTTGATTTTTATCATCTTCCTCATCTCCAGGCCGATCAACTTCAAAAGGAACGTCATCTTCAACATCTCCTTCTTCGACAACCTCATCCTGGGGTTTATCATCTTCATCCTTGATAACAGGCTCAATCTCCTTAATGTTCTCTACTTCGTAGTTTGTCAGCCGTTTTCCCCTGGCCTTATGCGACTTTACTCCAATAAACTCAGAGACCTCAATGATCTCATTATCGCGCGAAACATTCTTTCCTCCAAACTCTATCTCCAAACGAGGGTAACGCACCCAAGTTACACTCACCAATTTATTGTCTACATGATCGCCAATAAAACCAATACGGCGCCCCATGATTTCATCAATTTCAAAACGCTTCACATAGTAAAACTCGAGCTCAGCATCATAATAAACCACCGAAAGAATTTTCTTACTATCGAACTTCTCAATGGTTAAAATATCAGGATCAAAGTGGTTCGACAAATCGAAGTTGTACAACTGGTAATCTCCATTTTTATACAACACCAGGATTTTATCTTCGCCTTGGAATTCGCCCAGGAACTTCCCTCTTGAATCAGAATTCAAACGGTATACATCGGGGTCGAACCAGATTTTCCGGCCACCAAGCGTTGAAACACCTTTCTCTTTCAAACTAATTTTATGAACATCATTTTTGGTGAGTATATTCCCCATGGCCCCACGGCCTTTAATGGCTAGCTCACTAAAATCGATTTCAAAATTCAGTTTTTTCAGGCGAGCCTTGTGCTTCAAGGTAACTTTCAACACTTCTGCTTCTCCATTCGGGTTAGCACTGAAGTACCAAATGCGTGAACCAGTAGTCCCTTTTGTTAGGTCATACTCTTTATCGCGTGTCATTCCAGTAACTGCAAAGCGCTTCATGTAAAAGGTTCCTTGGCGCCCATCACGATAAACAACGTTATAAATGGTCCGTTTATCATTTTTCTTAAACACCGCAATGTGCTGGATATTTTTCCCGATAAAAGCTTTGTCTGCCACCTTCGTTATGAAATAGGTTCCGTCCCGTCTGAATACGATGATATCATCAATATCCGAACAGTCGCAAACATATTCAGCCTTACGCAAGCTGGTTCCCATAAAACCTTCTTCTTTGTCGAAATAAAGCTTTTCGTTAGCCACCACAACTTTGCTTGCTACAATATTTTCAAAGCTTCGAATCTCTGTTTTTCGCTGCCGATCTTTTCCATATTTATCTTTGATTCGCTGGAAGTATTCGATTGTAAAATCCGTAATCCTTTCAATCTTACGTTTAATTTCTTCAATCTCATCCTCAATTGATTGAATATAGTTATTGGCTTTATCCGTATTGAATTTCAGGATGCGAGCCATACGAATCTCCATCAATTTCAGAATATCATCACGAGTAATCTCCCGCATCAGTTGGGGTTTCCAAGGATCGAGTCGCTTATCGATGTGCGCAATGGCTTCATCCATACTTTCGGCCTGCTCAAACTCTTTATCCTTATAAATTCGCTCTTCGATAAATATTTTCTCCAACGATGCAAAATGCCAAGACTCCTCTAACTCCCGCTTTCGAATTTCAAGTTCCAGTTTTAAGAGGCTTCGGGTTTGATTGGTATTGCGAATTAGAATTTCGCTAACACCAATAAACAAGGGTTTATCATTTTCAATGATACAAGCATTAGGCGAAATTGAAACCTCACAATCCGTGAAAGCATACAAAGCATCAATGGTCTTATCTGAAGAAACACCAGCTCCGAGATGAACTAAAATTTCAACTCTATCAGCCGTATTATCATCAATTCGCTTGACCTTAATTTTGTTCTTGTCATTGGCTTTAATGATTGACTCAATCAAGGTGGTAGTAGTCTTTCCAAATGGAAGTTCAGTAATTGCCAAAGTCTTGTTATCCACTTTATCAATCTTAGCCCGAACCTTAACAGCACCTCCCCTTAGGCCATCGTTATATTTTGAAAAGTCAGCCGAACCGCCCGTTGGAAAGTCGGGAAGAATTTCAAATTCCTCTTCTTTCAGGTAGGCAATAGAAGCATCGATCAATTCATTAAAGTTGTGGGGAAGAATTTTGGAAGCCAATCCAACGGCAATCCCCTCAACCCCTTGCGCCAATAAAAGGGGGAATTTAACAGGAAGCGTAATCGGTTCTTTATTCCGTCCATCATAGGACAGTTTCCAGTTTGTCGTTTTTGGATTGAAGATCACCTCCAAAGCAAACTTTGACAAACGCGCTTCAATATAACGAGGAGCTGCTGATCCGTCACCGGTCAGAATGTTTCCCCAGTTTCCCTGGCTATCAATCAACAATTCCTTTTGTCCCAATTGCACAAGTGCATCGCCAATTGATGCATCGCCATGCGGGTGATACTGCATGGTTTGCCCGATGATATTGGCCACCTTATTGTACCTGCCATCATCCATCTCGCGCATGGCATGCAAAATACGACGCTGCACCGGTTTTAGTCCATCATTCACATACGGAACTGCCCGCTCCAGAATAACATAGGAAGCATAATCAAGAAACCAATCCTGGTACATTCCTGATAAATATGTAATGCTATCACCTTGTTCAATCTGCTGATTTTCTTTATTTTTTTCCTCTTCTGCCACAACAATCTGATTAAAAGTAAAACTTCAGTAAAAAAAGCTCATTCGAAATGAGATCAGTTTACTTCATCTTTTTCGACATACAAATTATCGATAATGAACTCCTGCCGATCGGGAGTATTTTTCCCCATGTAAAATGCAAGCATCTGTGAAACCGATTCATGTTTCTTCATCTGCACCGGGTCCAAGCGGATATCCGGTCCAATAAAGTTCTTAAACTCATCGGGAGAGATTTCTCCCAACCCTTTGAATCGGGTAATCTCCGGTTTTGCGCCAACAGCTTTGACCGCAGCTAATCGCTCTTCATCGGAATAACAATAAAATGTTTTCTTCTTATTCCTTACCCGGAACAAAGGTGTCTGCAAAATATAGAGATGCCCTTTTTTTACTAATTCAGGGAAAAACTGCAAAAAGAATGTGATCAAAAGCAAACGAATGTGCATGCCGTCAACATCGGCATCGGTTGCAATAATCACTTTGTTGTAGCGCAGGTCTTCCATGCTCTCTTCAATATTGAGCGCTGCCTGCAGTAGGTTAAATTCTTCGTTTTCATAAACCACCTTCTTCGTTAAACCATAAGTATTCAGCGGTTTTCCTTTCAAACTAAACACCGCTTGCGTATTTACGTCGCGTGATTTCGTGATGGACCCACTTGCCGAATCTCCCTCGGTGATGAAAATGGAGGTTTCTTCTTTGCGCTCTTTGTTGCTGTTGTAATGAACACGACAATCGCGCAGCTTTTTGTTATGCAAGCTGGCTTTTTTGGCCCGCTGCTTTGCCAGCTTCTTAATTCCGGAAATCGCTTTTCGCTCGCGTTCCGATTCTTGGATACGCCGAAGCAAAACTTCTGCAACGTCCTGGTTCTTGTGCAAATAATTATCCAGTTCTTTTTGCACGAAGGTCAGCACATGATGCCTAACGCTAGGTCCTTCTGGCCCGATATCTTTTGAACCCAACTTCGTTTTCGTTTGCGATTCAAACACCGGCTCTTCAACCTTAATGCTGATTGCGGCAATAATTGATGCCCGAATGTCAGAGGGATCAAAATCTTTTTTATAAAACTCGCGAACTGTTTTTACAATTGCTTCGCGGAAAGCCAATAAGTGAGTCCCCCCCTGCGTTGTATGCTGTCCATTGACAAAAGAATAGTAATCTTCTCCGTATTGATTCCCATGTGTTAATGCTGCTTCAATATCTTCCCCTTTCAAATGAATAATTGGGTAAAGCGAATCAGCGTCCAGGTTTTCCTCCAGCAAGTCCCTCAATCCATTTTTCGACTGAAAGCGCTCACCATTGCAAACAATGACAAGACCAGCATTCAGGAAACAATAGTTTTTCATCATGCTTTCCACATAGTCATTGCGGAAACGAAAATTCTTGAAAATCTCCGGATCAGGCACAAATGCAACTGAAGTACCGTTGGGTTCATCCGTAGCCGCCAGCTCTTTTTCCTCAATCACTTTCCCGGAAGAGAAAACGATCTCTTTCACTTGTCCTTCTCGAAAAGCCCTTATCGTAAACTCAGAGGATAGTGCATTAACCGCCTTGATACCAACACCATTCAATCCTACTGACTTCTTAAATACCTTGGAATCGTACTTGGCTCCTGTATTCATTTTTGATGCGACATCGAGTAGCTTTCCCAACGGAATCCCCCGGCCGTAATCTCGTACACTTACTAACTCATTGGAAATCTGAACCTCGATTCGTTTTCCAAATCCCATCATGAACTCATCAACTGAGTTGTCCATGACTTCTTTCAAGAGCACATAAATTCCATCATCAGAGGCAGTTCCATCTCCGAGCTTTCCGATATACATTCCGGGACGCTTCCGGATATGTTCCTGCCAATCAAGTGTTCTAATCGAACCTTCATCGTAATTAGGAGTCATACTTATTGCAATTTGTCACAAATATAAAGAAAACAAAAGACCCTTAAAGTTTCACTATTTTGTCAATAATTAACAGCGAACAGTTGAAAACTTGGGTTTAATTGATCAAGCTCGTAAAAATAATCATATTGAATCATTGTTCCCAAAAAAAGCGATGTCATCGCAGCTTATTTCTGCTGAAATAAATTAAATCGGATAAAAAAAGGTCGGCAGAAAACTACCGACCATCATCAAATAAATCCTGCTAGGATTTTAAGCTATTTCTCTTCCAGCCACGAAGTAAACATCCAATAATATTTTTCAGTTTGTTTAACCATCGAATTCACCAAATCAATTGTCGAGACATCGCCCAAATCATTGGCCGTTTCAAGCACATTGATCATTTGCGAGAGCAAAATCTCAAAATCGCTTAAGACCTGATCCACCATATCGTCTGGTGATGGGACACCTTCGGGCTCTGCAATTTTCGATGCATCCAGATAGGCTTGTAAGGTTGCCGTTGGAATTGCCCCGAAAACGCGAACTCGTTCAGCCAAATCATCGATATTTACTTTTGCAAAATCGTACAATTCCTCAAACTTTTCGTGCAAATCAAAAAAGTCTTTCCCCGTTACATTCCAATGAAAATTTCTGAGTTTTTGATAGTGAACATGATAACTGGAGATCAACAGATTGATCTGCTCAATTAACTCTGAAGTGTCTTTTTGATTAAATCCTAGGCGTACAAATGTTTTCTCTTTAGTTTCCATGGTATTTTCTATTCTTATTTTTAGCTTTTATTTGGTTTTACAATGTTATTTTTTCAGATTTTTCTCGTGATAAATCAATACTGGTCTATTGAAATGAGTCACCACATAGTGAGTTTCAGAAGATGAAAAAAGATCTTCAAAAAATCCTTTTTCTTCTTTGAGGATGACCACCACATCTGGATCTTCATCTTCAAGGTATTTTTTTAACCCTTCGCGAACATTTTTCTCACGGGTATGAGCAAAGCGCAGTCGAATTCCGTCAACACTCTCCTTGGTCATTGTTTTAAAACCGGTCCATTTCAAGATATCTTCAAAAGCAGTCGTTTCAAGATTATGAAACACCGTAAGTTCGCGATTTTCAGCCCCAGAAGCAATCTCTTTTAAATGGCGCATGGCTTTAAAATCTTCAGGGTGAAAAGCAGTGGCATACAAGAAACTGTTGAGACTCACAGAAGGGGCATCGTCAGGCAAAATCAGTACCGGGCAGCTAACTTTATCAATAATATTGGGATAATTAATCGTCCCCGTAGTCAAACCCGAATAGCTATTGTAGTTACTCATTAGCAACAACACATCTCCATCTTCCTGAATCGTGTCATTCACAATCGTCATTCGACTATCTTCCTCCACACTCACTTCGTAATGAATATTTTGCGGATTGGACTCAAGGTACTTACCAATAGCATGGCGCATTTCGGACTCGGCCTCCTCAAAGTCTTTTCTTAAAGCTTTCTCAGCCACTCGAATATTTGCATCAATACTGGAGGCTGTTGGGTCAACAAATCCGCTACCTCCTATCCAATTGAAATCCATCACATAAACGATCTTCAATTTCCGATGCAGTTGATTACTCAGGTTGAACCCCGAAAAAATGAGGTTCTCCATGTTCTTTTTTGTATCTAGTAGCAATAAATTTGTTTTCATGTTTTCTAAGCTTTATCGTTGTTCTCCTTTTGGAGCTATCATATCAATCGTGTAAATATCCTTTCTGGACAGTAGTTACATGGCCTTTTGCCTTCAGTTTTACTCCAGACATTTCATTCTTTATTCCAAGACAAAATGCCCCGGGCACCATGCGTTAGTCTTCCTTTTCGTTCTCTTTTTTGGACTTCGCCTTTTTCCGATAACGTAGCAGTAAGCCCACAGCAATCTTCATCCCAGTTTCAAATGCCAAATCTCTCACATAACCAGTAAAGGCATGAACCGTTCTATCGGACTGGCTTTTCAGCTGATCTTCCAAGTGGTGAAGCTTATACGTTAAACTCTGCCTTTTTAAACGCAACTCACGCATATTTCGAATGTTTTTCATAACTCCTCCTCTTCTTCCTCTTCCTCAAAGAGCATGGATGAGTATTTTCGCAATACCATCGAGCTGATAAGTTGATTTCGAAATAACGCAAACAGCACAAACAACACCACCAAAACGCCAATTGCAAGCAACAAACCCGTCAGATAATCGCCATAGGTTTGTCCGTACCAAACAACGAAAGCTGCCAATACGAAAAACAGGATCAACGCCCCGCCTAAAGCAAGGATTAAATTACTGATCAGATAAGAAGTTACCTGTGTTGCTTTACTGAGAACAGTCAGTTTAACCAAATCAATACGCGTTTGAACATATTTTTTGGTAACATCTCCCAGTTCGTTGATATTATCTGAAAGGTTTTTGCTCATAAATTCAGACTGTTAAAAATTAGTTTTCCGTTACTTACCGGTCGCATTTGTTGCAGCTTTTGCCTCTTTCTTGAGTTTGGCCTCAGCCTCATCGGTTTTATCTTTCACCTGATGAATCACCTCATTCAACTGATCTTTCAGATTATCGACTTTTTCGCCGATGGTATCGGTCATATCTTCAGAAACTCGTTTTACTTTTTTCTGAATTTTCTTTCTGGTTTTAGCACCTTTTTCAGGAGCCAATAAAACTCCGGCTAGCGCGCCAGCTGCAGCACCAGCGACAAACCCTAGCAGGGCATTTCTTGTTGCTTTACTCATGACTTTTCTTTTTTAAATTGGTTAATAATTGCTTTTAAATCGACGTTCTGAGCTTGTCAGACGTTCTCGTACTCTTGGTTCCATCCAAGGTATTGGTCATTTTCCCCGAGCTCATCGGGCGGTCAGTTCCTTTAATCGTACTCTTTCCCTTGCCCGAATAGGATTTCGAACTCAGGTAAAGATTCATATTCTCAATGCGTTTCTTCAAACTTCTCATTTTTGTACTCTTTTAAATGTTGAACAGATCCAACCGAACATATCTACTCTTGTCAGTTATCATCTTGTTTCTAAAACATTTACTTGTAATATTGAGAATACTGTTCCAAACTCTACCAGAGGAAAACACGAAAGCAAAAGACACTAGCTATCAATGAATTAGCCATTCATCCATTTTAAACCATCGCTTATTAGAAGTAGAGCATATTCTACACGTTGTAGAAAAACCTTAACAACACTGGAATAATGGGGATTACAGGACATCTAACGACCGCATAAAGCACACTGGAAACTGCAAAAAAGAAAACTTATTTATCAGAAAGAAAAGGCATTTCAAGCTCATAAAAACAGATACCCCAAACAAAAAAAGACGGTTACCTATACGGTAACTGTCTTCTCAGTTATACTATTTTCAATAAATAGAAAATACCTACATGGTTCGCCCGGAAGCCACTGAAATAATATTGGCAATTCCGTAAACTAAGGAGAAGGCTCCGATAATCGTTGCTAAAGCGACTCCTCCCTGAAGTGGCTCAAACAACAATACCAAGCCAAAAGATAAAGCAATAATGCTACTCATAAACAGTCCCCAGTTGGTTACCCCCACCCGGCGAAGGGTATTAAAAGAAAAGGCCATTAACAAACCACCAAGTAGCGCCCAAATGGCCAAAATAACGACAAAGAACGACACTGTTCCTCCGGGGTTGTATAACACAAGTAAGCCTATTCCAAGGTCAATTATACACTCTAGTAATAATCCTGGATTTCTTTGCTCGCCTCTGGAAAGTAATAACGAAATTCCCGCTAATGCTCCTTTCACAATAAATAAAGTAGCGACCAAACGAGCAATTGACACCAAAGTAAACTCGGGTGAAAAAAGCAAAGCTAAACCAAGCAAGATCATCACAACTCCACGTAAATACCCGAATGATTGTCCTTGAGAAAACCTAAACAACATAATTGAATTCATTAAATTATACACTACACCAATCGTCCTACCAGGACTTACCCTTCACTCATCAAATTGCAAATTAATCTTCCCTACAAAACATTAATTGAAGAAAAATATTGTCTCCTCTTCAAAAAAGTGACCTTCTTTAAAAGAACACCTCTTGCTACGATACAGTTGTGAAAAAAAATCCACAAACTAGTGCGGGGGATTATCTACACTTTTCACTCCAATCAACACTTCAAGCAAATCAGCCGAAACAGGCTTTTCCAGGTATGCACTTACAAAAGGATACTGCATAGCCAAATCCCGATTTTTCTTGCTAGCTGAACTTGACAGAATAAACACTTCAGACGCATCGCTAGCCCCTATCAGCTGATCCAAATCATCCAAAAAGACATCCGCTTCCATATCCGGCAAATGAATATCAATCAAGACATAATCTGGAAATTCTGTCAACATTCGATCTTTTTTCAATTGTTTCAAGTACTGCAATAAATCAGCTGCTTTTTTAAAGCATTGAACTTGTTCTTTTAGCGTTTCTTTCCCCAGCTTTCCCTCATCAATTTTGAAGAACCCAAGGGCATTATCAACAATCGCTATTTTTTTCAATAAGTTTGCTTGTTGCATTTTTAGTCCTCCTCACGAAATGCAAGTGCCCAATTTCTATTCCAAACAGCTATCCGCTTGGCTTAAATTTCAATTCCGTATTGCTTGATTTTGTTATATAAGGTTTTTCGATCGATCTTCAGCAGGCGTGCAGCTTTCGACTTATTAAAGCCCGCCTCCTCAATCGTTCTGATTATTAATTGTTTCTCAAATTCAGAAGAAGCATCCTTTAACTTCGACTCCCCAATTTCAACGGTTCCACTGGTAACCTCCGCTTCTGGTGGATGAACAATATCATGAGGCAAACATTCTCGCTCAACCTCCGTCCCTGTTGTCAGCAAGGCAGCCCGTTTAACTACATTTTTTAGTTCCCGCAGATTTCCATGCCAGGCATAATGTTGCAAAATTGCTTCTACCTCCGGGCTAAAGCCAACCACATTCAGGCCAAGCTCCTCATTCGAAGCTTCGAGAAAATGGCGTGCAAAAAACAGGATATCTTCTTTTCGCTCTCGCAAAGGTGGTAAGTTAACTTTAAACTCATTTACCCGATGATAAAGATCCTCCCGAAAGTTATTCCGACTTACTTCGTCCCTCAAGTCATCATTGGTTGCTGTGATGATCCGAACATCTACTTTTTGAGATTTATTTTCTCCCACCCGGGAAACTGTCCGCTCTTGCAACACACGCAGTAAACGAACCTGAATATCGTAGGTTAAGTTGCCAATTTCATCCAGGAACAGGGTCCCACCATTAGCTTGCTGAAATACGCCATCTTTATCGCGCACAGCACCAGTAAACGAACCTTTTATATGACCAAACAACTCACTATTGGCCAGATCTTTGGGAATAGCTCCACAATCCAAAGCAACAAAAGGTTTATCATTCCGCTTGCTGTGCTGATGAATAAACCGGGCAACGTATTCTTTTCCTGTTCCGGTTTCACCTTGAATAAGCACTGACATATTCGTTGGCGCTACCCTTCGGGATAAATTAATCACCGAGCGCATGTTTTCACTCTTCCCCATAATGAAATCTCCATCAGTATAGATATGCGCTTTGGTCTTCACTTGCTTTTGGCTTTCAGCTCCCAGCTTTTTGCGTATTAAAGTCAAAATTTCTTCTTGCTGCAAAGGTTTCGTAATGTAATCCTCTGCTCCCATCTTCATCAATTTCACAGCTTGACGAACATCGGCATAAGCCGTAATGATAATCACAACCGTTGCCGGCGACAAAGCCTTAATCTTCTGAAGCACTTCCAGTCCATCCGTATCCGGAAGCCTAAAATCGCAAAGCACCAAGTCAAATCTACTTCCCTTTATTGCCTCCATTCCGCTTTTCCCCGAGAAAGCAGTATCAACCTGATAACCACTGCTGTCAAGTTGTTTTTTCAGAATCTCGCAAATAAATGTATCGTCGTCAATTATCAGAATCTTGCTCATTTTGTTCCCGTGATTTATGTCTATTTTGGTTCTGTTTTTTTATTCTGTTGTTTCCTGCCTCGCCTCTTCAATCGCTTGGTCCACCATTCTCAAAACCTCTCGAATCTCGTTCGGAAGCGCATCAAAACTTTTTTCGCGCAAAGATAAATCCTCCAATCGTCTCAACTTTTCGACAAGCACATTCAGTTCAAAATATTTGAATGAAGGGATTGCCCGATGAGCCCTCTCCCCAATTTCATTCCAATCACGCTCATCTAACTTCTGCTCTAGATCGGCACTTAATTGCTCTGCATTTCTTACAAATGTATCAATCATTTTATAAAAAAACGTGCTATCTCCATTCGCGGTTTTTCTTAAATTTCTTGCATCAAATCCATTGCCCTCTTGTTCTTTTTCCTGCCTCGGAGCCTCCCACAGTGATTCCGTTCCTGAAACTTCTCCCAGCTGTAGCACATTACAGATTTTATTATACAACTCTTTCTCTTTAAACGGCTTCAACACATAACCGTCAAAGCCTTCCTGCATATACATCTTTAAATCACTCTGTAAGACATTGGCAGTGACAGCCAGCACCTTGGTGTTTAAGTTCGGATTCTTTGGATCGCTTTTTATTTCCTTAACAACCTCTACACCACTCATCCGCGGCATATGAATATCTAACAAAAGAATATCAAATAAGTTAGTTTTTGCAAGATTGAGAGCTTCTTCTCCGTTTACTGCCAACGTGTATGAGGCTTCCCAATTTCCAAGCACCGTTTCGGCTAATAAAAGATTGTATTCATCATCATCAGCAAAAAGAATTCTCTTTCCTCTCAACAAGCTCTCACTCAATAAAAAGTGACTTTCACTCTTGGCCTGCTCCTCGTCGGACGGATGATAAAACGGCAGCAATACAGAAAAGCAACTTCCCTGCCCCAATTCACTTTCCACATCAATATGACCATCCATCAAGTCAACCAGCTTTCGACAAATGGTAAGCCCTAAACCCGCTCCCTTACGCTTTTTATCAGGCTGCGCTTCAGACTGTGTAAACTCATCAAAAATTTTCGGAATGAGCTCTGATGCGATTCCCATTCCAGTATCTTCAACTTCAAATTTCAGATGGTAAGTTTGCTCATCTTTTTCGAGCAAAAAGCAACGTAACACAACAGCTCCCTCATCGGTGTATTTGATCGCATTTGCTACTAAATTAGTAATGATTTGCCTCAGCCGAAAAGGGTCGCCAACAAGTGTTTCCGGAATTCCTGGGTCAACCTGTATGGAGAACTGCAATTGCTTTTCATTCGCTTTTATAATGAACGAATTGTAAATAACATTGAGCAGTTGAGTTAAATTAAAAGGAACCCGGTCAATGTGCACCTTTCCCATTCCAATTTTAAACAGAATAAGAATCTCATTTACCAACGACAATAAATGCTCGGAGGAATCACTAATAAATTGCACAAAACGATCCTGCTCCCGATTCATCTGCGATTGACTCAACTGTTCTGCAAAGCCAATGATTGCATTCAATGGCGTACGAATCTCATGACTCATATTGGCTAAGAACAGCGACTTTGCCTTATCTGCTCTTTGAGCATCGTCTTTCGCCTTTTTTAGACGGATCTCAATTTCTTTATCCTTCGTTACATTTTGTACGATAGCTGTTCCACCAACAACCTCATTATAAAAATTTGGAACGGGAGTCACCCAGATATAGTAAATCTGATCTTCGACACGGAATTCTCCCTCAGCCATCTCTCCATTCAACGCCTTCCGGTAAAATGGGAAAAGCCGTCGGTTAATTTTATCTTCAAATGCCTCGAAAAGCGTTTTCCCGGGGAAATAACTATTGGACATCCCAAAACGCTCTTTCTCTCGCCCACCGGCCAGTACGTAACGATAATCCGAATCAAACAGATACACATCAATATCCGGCAAATTCTCGATAACCAGCTGCTGATAATTTTTAATATCTGTGAGGGTTGTATTTTGAAAATTAACTCCACCAACGATCAACTCATCGCCTTTTTTACCTCCAAGTAGCTCTAAACTAATTGTTGCAGGTAACGGAACGCCCTGACTTGAATATATTGTTGCATCAAAAGTTTGATTTGCTTGGGTTTTCAACAACTCTTCGATCTTATCAAAAAACGTTTTTGCATTTTTAAACTGAAGCAAGTCTGAAACTTTTAGAGCCCCCTCTTTCTGTGGATGAAAAAGTTGATCGAACATCCCGGTATACTTATACACCTTCAACGATCGATCAAAAATAAAAATGGCCTCATGTCTTACCGACTCCAGATAAGCCGGTTGGCTATCGAGCAAACCACCTAATTTACTTGACTTAATTTTGTTACTCAACAAGTCCAGTAACTCTTCAAGACCAATCAATGCATCAACATTGGTATCTCCCTCTTCTACCTTGTTAATAAGCTCAGCTATTTGTTGAATTTGTTTTTCGAGTTGTTCTTTCATGCACTTCTTCTTTGAGAATTGGTTGGTCCAAAAACCAGCATTCTTTTGATGATGCCCATTGAAGTTAAGTGATTATTTCAAACTAAGGAACAAAATATTTAATTCAATCGATTCAGATAACTCATTCATAATATTGAAAAGAAGTTACAACAAAAAAACGTTTAATTATTTCTCTACTTTCTTTTTCTTTCGCCCTGAAAATAAATTAAGCAACCAACTCTCCCGAATCGCCTCGGCTGTTTCAACCACATCATCAACCCCCTCGCCCACTTTCACAATCGTGGTATCCACATGAACTGCCATGACGCTATCGTAAACCAAGCGATTGAGCAGGCCCTGCCCGTTATTTAATGCTTTTCCAAACTTGGCCATCTCTTGTGTAAAAGTATCTGCATTTGCCCCAACTTCCTCTAGTTGACTCAAGCTTCTATTCATTTGAAAAGTAATGGTCGTATCATTTAGTAAACGTCCTAAATCCCCTTCACCTTTGTTCACTTTTTCGGTAATCTCACGAGCATTTTGAGCAATGCCAAGCAGTTCATCTCCTGTTTGACTAAGCGTGGTTGTGATTGTATTATCATTAATTAATCGTGCCAAGTCTCCTTCACCTTCGTTTATTTTCCGACTCATTGCCAAAAGATTTTTAGATACTGCCCTTCCATCATCAATAATCTTTTGAGCTTCACGCAGCATTTCCTCAATATCAACCGATTTTACAGACTCCAATTCTCCGTTGTCCCCGATACTGCCAGCCACCGCAGTTCCAGGATGGATAAATACCAACTTGCTCCCCATCAGCCCTTCCCGTCCAATCTCAACTTTGGAGTCCTTTCGGATAAATTCACGCACGCGCTCATCAATCGACAGTTCAACCATAATGGTAGAATCGGCAATCAATTTTACACTGGAAACTGTTCCCACATCAATTCCAGAGTAACGGACTTTATTACCTTCAACCAAGCCTTTTACATCGTAAAACCGACTTTGAACCGTGAAGGATGAAGAAAACAAATTTTGCTTGCTTCCCAGGTAGTACACTGCCAACATAAAAAGCAGCACTCCTGCAGAAACAAACAAGCCCAACTTAAACGAACGACTTTTTGATTTACCCATAATACATTCTTTTTAGCTGAAATAAGCCCGAACTTCCGGATCGTCGCTATGCCTTAGTTCATCATAACTCCCGACAACTTCAAATTTCCCGTTCTTCATAATTCGGATCGAATTTGAAGTCATTCTGGCACATTTCATATCGTGTGTGATTATAATTGAGGAGGTGTTGTATTTCTGCTGAACATCTAAAATCAACTCGCTGATCTCGCCAGCGGTTACAGGGTCCAAGCCCGTCGTTGGCTCATCATAAAGGATGATACTTGGTTTTAGAATCAGCGTACGAGCCAAGCCAATTCGCTTTTTCATTCCCCCTGACAATTCAGCTGGCATTTTCTGCATCGCATCTTTTAAACCAACATTTGCTAAAGCTTCTTCAACCAAGTCGCGCAATTCGGCTTTGTTCTTCTCCAGTTGCGTACGCCTGATCTGAAACACTAAGTTCTGTTTCACCGTCATCGAATCGTACAAAGCGCCTCCCTGGAACAGATAACCGACTTTCTTTCTCACTTCATCCAACTCAGTCGCTTCCAGCTTCAAAATATCTTTTCCAAGCACATGTATCTCTCCTCGATCAGCTTCAATCAACCGAACAATACATTTTGGAAGAACAGATTTCCCCGTTCCCGATTTTCCGAGAATCACCAAATTCTCTCCTTTGGCAAGCTGAAGATTGACATCTTTCAACACTTCATTCCGTTTAAAAGCCTTCTTCAAATGCTTGATATCAATTACTATTTCCATGATTGTTTAATAAATTAACTAGCCCCTAATAAACTGGTAAACTGAACGGCCAGCAAATCAATAATAAAAATCACTAGCGAAGCTGTGACTACTGCAGAATTTGCAGACCGTCCAACAGACTCGGTTCCCCGATCCGCCGTATAACCTTTATAACATCCAATCAGGCCAATGAAAAAGCCGAAAATGAATGTCTTAACCGTTGCCGGAATAATATCGACAAAGCTCAGCGAATCAAAAGCCAAGGATAAAAAAAGCATGAATGATAAATCTTCATTCATCGCAATGGCCATATACGATCCGAACAAACCAACCACGTCAGCCATAATGACCAAAACAGGCACCAAAAACGTTGTTGCCAACACCCGGGTGGCAACGACGTAATTCAACGGCTTCGCCCCTGAAACCTCCATTGCATCCAGCTGCTCGGTAACTTTCATGGCTCCCAACTCAGCACCAATTCCTGAACTAATTTTTCCGGCACACAGCAAGGCTGTAATCACAGGTCCAATTTCTCGAATAATTGAAACAGCAATCATTCCGGGCAGCAACGACTCAGCCCCAAAGCTTTCCATAACTGGTCGACTTTGCATGGTTAATACCAAGCCCATAATAAACCCGGTAATCCCGATTAATGGCAAAGTTTTGTTCCCGATGTAGTAAGCTTGCCGAACCAACTCCTTCCACTCAAAAGGAGCTGTGAAAAATTGCCGTACGACATCTCCTGTAAACAGCAAAATATCTCCAACTTCCTGAAAGAAGGCTTCGAGTAAATGCTGAATCGTATTTATTAGATCTTTCATTTGTTAGCAACAGCATGGCAAATACTATTCAAAATAATTTCCCCCCTAGCACGTTAAGAGACTATAATGACTAGAACAAGCTATAAAAGAAGGCGATCCGACTAGTAGCAAATAAATACGATATGAACAATACAATTGTAGACAAGTTCTACCAACTTGTAGATAAACTACCACAATAAAACAGCAAACAAAGGTTCTGCCAGGTATCCTTTCTACGGATAACAGAAACAGCACATCAATAAAGCTTGCCTTCTAAGATTAGGCATGGCAAGCCATCTGGATCATTAGGACTTTTTATGTATCTGTAAAACTTTAGGAACCAGCGCCATCATATTTATTTGTAAACAATCGCTTTATTTAACTTTTTTAAGGACTAAAATTCAATCTGACTTTGACTTTTAACTATATTTGCCCCGGCATGTTTCAGAAACTACAGTTAACCATATGGATTTTGTTGGTGAGCGTGAGTTGTGCGCTGGCCCAAAGAGAACTCAATAATTTTGGGGGATTTGATCCGAACAACTCTTTCGATACAAGTGACAGCTTAGATGTGGAAGAACACGATCATGAAAAAAGTATTCCCTCCCACATTCGGGCTTGGACTCTGGAAAACGACGGAGCTTTGCTCCAAGAAGCTGAAGTAGATACTGCTCTTGGCTTTTTTCATCTATACAATCCTATCTTTCAGGAAAGCATTAGCAATACCTTCACAGGAAATTTTGGAGGAGCCTATCTGTCAAATGACTTCTTTAAACGACAGGGAGATTCTGACTTTTATTTTTACCAAAATTTTGATCTGTACGCAAAATTACCGTCGGACATCCGGTATTTCAACACAACCACCCCCTACACTTTGCTCGATTATAGTCAAAGTGGGAACAAAAATGTCCAAAACGAAACACGTTTCAATGTATTCCACTCACAAAACGTAAATCCAGATCTGAACTTTACTTTTTTCTACGATCAATCCAAAGCAACGGGTCAATACAAGTTTCAAGAAAATAAATTCCACTCTATTGGGTTATATTCCAGTTACAATACGGACAAGTTAGTTTCTCATTTTAACCTGATCTTTAATCGAGTTAAAAACCAAGAGAATGGAGGCTTAGCTGATCCGAATGCTGATTTGAATGAGTTCTCAGAAACGGATATTTACGTCGTTAATCGAGACAACGCAAATTCCACCCTTCGGAATAATACCTTCTTTTGGAACACGGAATACAGACTGGGGAAAACCGTTGAAGTAGAAGACAGCATCGGCAATATTTACGATGAATTTATCCCGCGAACAGGTTTCTTTTACCAAGTGGAATACTCTGGCAACCAAAAGACCTACAACGATCAGCATCAGACCGAGGAAGAACTGAGTTTTTACAAAAATACCTTTATCGATTCGCTGGCGACCAATGATACAATTGGTTATAACCGACTAAGCAATACATTCCAACTGAAATTTTATGAAGCTCCTGACCGAAAATATACCTTCAGTAAACGAGCTTACATCGGACACGATTTGATTCGAATTAAAATGCCCATCGATACCGTCCTGCAAAAATTCAACCATAGCAATACCTTTGTTGGTGGCGGCATTTCGCGCGATGAAGGCGTGTTTTGGAAGTGGGGAGCCGAAGGAAAAATCTATCTTACCGGCTACCGCTCGGGACAAACTGAGCTTAGTGCGTTTATTTACAAACCGCTTCGCATTGGCAGAGACACAACAAGCTTGCAACTTTCAGGTGAATTGAACACGCTGGTTCCAGATTATTTTCAAACACGCTTCAGCTCAAACCACCATCAATGGAACAACCGCTTTGACAACATCAACGAGATGATCATCAGAGGGAAAATCCATTCACAACGTTACAAACTAACACTTGGAGCCAATTATGCCTTGATTGGAAACTACATATACAACAACAAAGAGGCTAAACCAGAACAAGCATCAGCAGAGATGTTGATTTTATCGGCTTACCTGAATAAAACCATTGAAAGCAAACACTGGTTATTAAAAGCACAGCTACTCTGGCAAAAAGGTAATCAAGAAAAATACCTGCACCTGCCAGACTTCAGCAGCTACCTGAGTGTCAATTACAAAACCATTATATCCAAAGTTTTATACACCCAGATTGGAGCTGACGTAAGGTACAATACCGAGTTCTACGCTGATACTTATGATCCTGCAACAGGCCGTTTTTATTGGCAGAATGAAAAAAAAATCGGTAACTTTCCGTTTGTAGATGCACATATCAACCTGAAACTGAAACGAACAAGAGTCTTTTTTCAATGGCTTAACGCAGCGTCAGGATTATTGGATGGCAATTTCTGGTCTGCTCCCCAGCATCCTTTGTACCGAAGGACATTTCGCTTAGGAGTAGCCTGGACATTCTACGATTAGTGAACTGAAACCATTGTATGAGTTTAATAAAAACACCCAGCAGATTTCTGTTACTTATTTCTTTACTCCTGCTTTTTTCCTGCTCAAATGACCGGGCTAAAAGCAAACACGAAAAAACACCCAAAAAGAATGAACTCACCCGAATTATGAAATCGGGAAAGTTACGGGCCGTTGTAGACTACAACTCAACCAACTACTTTGTTTACAGGGGAAAGCCTATGGGCTTTAAGTACGAGCTTTTGCAACACTTGGCAAAAGACATGGGGGTGGAACTGGAAATATCTGTCAGCAACAACTTATCTGAAACATTCGATGGCCTCAACCGCAAGCGCTATGACTTAGTTGCCAAAAACCTTACAGTCACTAAAAAGCGAGATGAAACCATTGAATTTACGGAGCCTCTGGAACAAACCCGGCAAGTATTGGTTCAGCGAAAACCCAACAACTGGCAGCAAATGAGTTTCCGAGCCATAGAAGACTCCCTCATCCGGAATCAACTTGACTTGGGTGGGAAAAAGATCTACGTTCAGAAAAACACGGCCTACTACCGTCGACTGGTCAACCTCTCAGATGAGATCGGCGAAGAAATCACCATTCTGCAAGACTCCATCTACGGTGTAGAACAGCTTGTTGCAATGGTTTCCAAAGGAGATATCGACTACACTGTTTGCGATGAAAATGTGGCCAAAGTAAACCAAACCTACTACAACAACCTGGATATTGAAACGCCAATCAGCTTTCCTCAAAACATTGCCTGGGCAGTAAGAAATGGCTCGGAAGAGTGGCTCAGCTACCTCAATAACTGGATTCGAAATTTTAAGAAAACAGCCACGTTTGCAGTCCTTTATCGTAAGTATTTTGAAAACAGCCGATCGCATGCTATGGTAAGCAGCACCTATCATTCGATTGGCGGAGGACAAATATCTCCATTCGATGATTTAATTAAAGAAGCGGCAAACAAAGGCAAGATGGACTGGAGGCTACTTGCAGCCATCATCTACCGGGAATCTCGCTTTGATCCTTACGCAGAATCTTGGGCTGGCGCATACGGTCTTATGCAAATCATGCCTGAATCAGCTGATCTTTTTCGGATCAATGAATTTGAAGAACCAGAGCAAAATATCCAAGTAGGGGTAAGATTGCTCAATTGGCTGGACAAAAACTTGCGTGAAGATGTTCCCGATTCAACCCAACGAATCAAGTTTGTATTAGCCTCCTACAACGTTGGCTTGGGGCATGTGAAAGATGCGCAGCGTTTAGCTCAGAAATACGATAAAAACCCTCAAATATGGGAAGACAATGTGGATTATTATCTACTCAATAAGTCGGCATCAAAATACTTCAAGGATCCGGTTGTTCGATGGGGCTATTGTCGAGGAGAAGAACCCTACAACTACGTTAACAATGTTTTAACCACTTATCGCGACTATCGAAACATCATCACAGAGTAAGTTTCCCGGACTTGAGGACGTCAAAAAATTCGGTTAAAATCATAGCTGTTGCTCCCCAGATAACCTCCCCTTGGTATGGGTAATAGGGAACCGATATCCGCCCCCGAACAGTGTCCATCTCAACATGCTTAATTTTATCCTCAACCAAAAATTGCTGAATTGGAAGTAAGATCAACTCTTCCGCCTCTTCCTTATTCAAAACAAAATCAGGGCGATAGTCCATCCAGCCCACATATGGAAAAATGGAGTAACCACTGACCGGAATATAAAGCTCGGACAACTGGCCCAACAATCGGACGTCATTCGGCTTAATACCGACTTCCTCCTGCGCTTCACGAATAGCTGTTAACTCAGGATGTTCTCCTTCTTCAATTCGCCCTCCTGGGAAGCTAATTTGTCCCGGATGCGTTTTCATATTCGGGTTTCGGCGTGTCAAACAAGTATAAATAGTTCCTTCTATGGGAAACAACAACAGCAAAACGCTGCTGTATTTTATGGTTTCCATAGCATCCAGATCCGCTTTCAACTTACGCCCCGGTGGCGATAATTTCTGATGTGCCTTTTCTCCAGGCAATTCGGATCGCAACAATTCATGAACTTGAGATATGAAATCGTCCTTCATTACTGCAATATAACAAAGTAAGTGGCAAAAAGCTTTAAGAAATCATGCTCATTTCCGAAAATTTCACACCGAATTTAAATCTCTTAACTTTCTTTCTCTTAACTCGAATAAAAAGAGCTAAACAGCAAGCAAAAAGCCTTCACTTAATCAAAGCGAATGGTTTTTTCCGGAGCAATACGACTAATGAAAAAAGATGGAGCAATAAGCATGAGCATGGTGACCAATAGTGCACCAATATTAAGCAGTACCAGATGCAAGACGGAAATATTCACCGGGACAGTATCTACATAATAGGAAGCCGGATCAAGATGAATAATCTGAAAGTAATGTTGCGCAAGTCCCAATAAAATTCCCAGCACATTCCCCCAAAGCAAACCTTCACCAATAAGGAAAGCCGACAGGTATAAAAATACCTTTCGCACATCGACATTAGCGGCTCCAAGCGACTTGAGCACGCCAATCATTTGTGTGCGTTCAAGAATAATGACCAGCAAACCAGAGATCATATTAAATCCGGCAACCAATACCATTAACGACAGGATAATCCAGACGTTCATATCAAGCAACCGAAGCCAGTCAAAAATATGTGGAAACTTGCGTTTGATGTTGATTACTCGTAAAAGAGAATCTTCATCATTCAAATGTGCCAACACCAGGTCTCGTATCTTAAACTCAGCATTATCTACCTCCTCCAAATCATCCATAAAAATCTCGTAACCACTGATCTCATCATCAGCCCAACCATTAAGACGCTGTAGGTGGCGAATATCAATCAGCATAAACATGCGGTCAAACTCAGCCAATCCAGTTCGGTAAATTCCCTTTACCTCAAACTGACGAATCCGGGGAACCCGTTCATTCTCATTCAAAAAATACATCCGAAAAGAATCACCTAGTCCCAGTTTCAACAAGTTTGAAAGCTGCTCTGAAATCCAGACCGCATTGGTACGCAACGAATCCAGAGCAATGCGTTCGCCTGCAACCCGGTTGGCATCAAAAAAAGACCAATCAAAATCAGGAGCAATCCCCTTCAGCACCACCCCCTGGATATCTTCATCGGTTTTAATCATGCCCGGCTTCGTGGCAAACTGCTGTACATGCTTCACCTGAGGCATCGCTTTTAGTTCTTCTAAAAAACCTTGTTCTTTATTAATCGCTTCGGTTTGATAGGAGAGATTACTGTCGTAGTTGACAATCTGTAGATGAGCCGCAAAACCATTAACTTTGGACTCAATTTCGCGCTGAAAACCAGTAACAATAGCAACAGCCAGAATCATGACGACCATCCCAAGGCTGATGCCAGCCACTGCCAGCCGGACAATCCGTCGAGACATCCTTTGATTTTGATCTTTCGACGAAAACAGGCGTTTTGCTATAAATAATTCGGTATTCATGAAAATCGATCTGGTTATAGCAGATGACCAACTCCCCGGATATCACGGGAACGACAAAGCGAATTCTGCGTTTTTTTAGCTCCGGTAAAGCTACAATTTTATTGCTTACTCCGGTTAATAAATGGCAGTATTAGTAAGGAAATCAGCCCAACAACAATCATCATTCCCGTCATTGAGGTGTGAGCCAACAAAGCAAAGACCATCCCATCCGCCTTATCAATTCCATAGACCATTAGAGCTTGAACCACCATGAAATGCCATGCGCCAATCCCTCCTTGCACCGGAGCAACCATCCCATAACTTCCGAGGACAAAAGTTGTCAAGCCAGCAATCATGGTTAAGTGCGAGGTAAATTCAAAAGAGAAAAAGACCACATAAAGCATCAAGTAATACATCACCCAAATGAAAACGGAGTGTAAAATGAAAGCCCATTTATTTTTCATATCCTTGATGGACTTCAGGCCTTCCGCAAAATTATTTAAGATTCCACGTACTTTCTCAAAAGCGGAAGAATGTAACAGTCGCTTTCTAAAAACCACCACTAAAGCAATCAGAGCTACAATACTCAGAATTACCCAAGGCGACATGGCAATACTATTTAGTTTCTCCCGAACATCAGGATTGTTTTCCATAAACTGAATCACCTGACCAAACTGCCCAACAATAACGATCAGTGTTAGCAACAACAGCATGATCACATCTATAATCCGCTCGACAACAACAGTTCCAATCAACTGCGTAAACGACATCTTTTCGTATCGTGCCAACACGCCACATCTCGAAATTTCGCCCATTCTCGGAAACACCAGGTTCATCAAGTATCCAACCATAACGGCTAAGAACGTGTTCAGCAAACGTGGTTTTTTCCCCAGTGGCTCTATCATTAAACTCCAACGCATGGTACGACTGATATGACTGAGCAAGCCAAAAAACAAGCTCAACCACACCCACCAGTAATTGACATCATTTTTTAAGATAGATTTTAACCGCTCAATATCTTGGTCTTTATAAACCAACCAAAATAGCAGAGCTCCGAGAGTTAAAAAGGCAATAAATTTAAGGGCTTGAATTATTTTCGGTTTCAAATCAAACTTGTTAATTGGTGAAATTACGCTAAATTTAGAAACGTTTTTTAGCGACACTTCATTTATTATTTAAGTACTTTATTAAATTTGCACGCCTTTTTAAAGGCAAGTTTCGCAGACAAAAATATAGATTTGTTTTAAATCGCCTCGATTTTTAACAACATATCTGTCACACCTAATGGAAGAGATCGACAATAATGACCAATGTCAGAGCAAAGAAAAATCTGGGGCAACACTTTCTAAAAGATCAAAATATTGCCCATAAAATCGTTGACAGCCTACAAGCTGACGGTATTCATCATGTCCTTGAAATAGGCCCGGGCATGGGAGTGCTTACCGGTTTTTTACTTCAGAATACAAATTACCAAACAACCGTTGTTGAAATTGATCGAGAATCTGTCGACTACCTGAATAAGCATTTACCCGCTTTAGAGGATCGGATTATCTCAAAAGATTTCTTAAAACTCAATCTGAATGAGTTTTTTCAGGAGCCTTTTGCCATCATTGGAAATTTCCCTTACAACATTTCCTCTCAAATCTTTTTTAAAGTTCTGGAGTATCGCCATCAGGTTCCCGAAGTTGTTGGCATGATTCAGAAAGAAGTGGCC
Source organism: Sunxiuqinia elliptica (assembly GCF_900113005.1). Classification (GTDB taxonomy): domain Bacteria; phylum Bacteroidota; class Bacteroidia; order Bacteroidales; family Prolixibacteraceae; genus Sunxiuqinia; species Sunxiuqinia elliptica. The sequence continues at coordinate 85,682 of NZ_FONW01000002.1, read as the reverse complement.
GAGCGCATAGCAACAGGGCCAGGCAGTAAAACCTACGGAATTCTAAGTGTTCTTTTACAAGCATATTACGATATTGACTATTTATTTACTGTTCATGAAAATGTTTTCATTCCCCCACCGAAAGTAAAATCAGCCGTTATTCGGCTGCGAAGGAATGAAACCCAAAAACTTGATTGCGATGAGAAGCTGTTCTTTCAATTGGTTAAAGCAGGTTTTAACCAACGACGAAAGACCTTACGCAACTCACTCAAGGCATTTATTCGTGATGAGACTTTAAAACAGGATCTCATCTTTTCTAAACGTCCGGAGCAATTAAGTGTTAATGATTTTGAACGTATAACTCGACTGATTCAAGACCAGTCTTAAAATCGGAAGCATGCAATTTGAACTGAACAGGGAATTTATTGACGAACTCAAAGAATTTATCGAGCAGCAAAACAGCGAAGTCGTAAAAGCCAAGCTGGAAGATCTCCACCCAATGGATATCGCAGAGATAATGGATGAGTTAAACACTGAAGAAGCCAAGTTTCTTTACCTTTTACTTGAAGGCGAAAAGGCTTCGGATGTTTTGATTGAAATCCCGGAAAACGAGCGTCGTCGGTTCTTAAAAGTTCTTCCTCCTGAACTGATTGCCAAGCAATTCATTGAATACATGGACTCGGATGATGCCGCCGATGTTGTTCGCGACTTGGAGGAGGACATGAAAGAGGCTGTTCTTCAAAAAATTGCAGACAAAGAACAAGCTGGCGATATTGCAGATCTGCTGGAATACGATGAAGAGTCGGCCGGAGGTTTAATGGCTAAAGAATTAATCAAGGTCAATGAAAACTGGACCGTACAAACATCACTCAAAGAAATTTCGAAACAAGCAGAAGACATTGACGAAATTTATTACGTGTATGTTGTTGATGACGATGATTTTCTGAAAGGAATTCTATCACTCAAAAAACTGATTTTAAATCCAACGCATTCGAAAATAAAAAACCTGATTGAGGATGACATTCACTATGTAAAAACCGATGCTTCCCACGAGGACGTTGCCATGGCCATGGAACGATTCGACTTGGTTGCCATTCCGGTAGTTGACCATATTGGACGACTCAAAGGGCGCATTACAATTGATGATGTGGTAGATGTCATCCGAGAAGAAGCCGAACGCGACTACCAAATGGTTTCCGGTATTACCGGCGATGTTGAATCGGGAGACCGGGTCTGGAATTTAACCCGTGCTCGACTTCCCTGGCTGTTAATCGGACTATTAGGAGGAATTCTTGGTGCACGTGTTTTAGGCGCCAACGAAGAAGCACTTTCCAAAATTCAAGGAATCGCTTTCTTCATCCCGCTAATTGCTGCAATGGCAGGAAACGTTGGCGTGCAATCCTCTTCCATTGTTGTGCAAACCATAGCCAGCGGAGCCCGTGACTTTGACTCATTTGGAAAGAAATTACTAAAAGAATTAGCTGTTGGGTTAATCACGGCCCTGGTGTTCTCAACTCTGATTTTCACATACAACTTTGCCTTTAGCAATAGCATGGAATTAACCTGGGCTGTTAGTATTTCCTTGTTTATTGTTATCGTGTTTGCATCGCTATTTGGAACAACCATCCCGCTGATATTAAACAAGCTGAAAATTGACCCGGCACTAGCTACGGGCCCATTTATCACAACAATGAATGATATTCTTGGGCTGATGATGTACATGTTGATTGCCAAATTATTCTTCAACATCATTTAAAAAAAGATGCTTTCCAGAATAGTTATCGGACGCGAAGATCTTGCTAACTTCCCGCTTTTACATTTGGAGGGAATTGAGGTAAAAACAGATACGGGAGCCTATACTTCCAGCTTCCATTGTCACAACATTGAAATTATCAAACAAAACGATCAAGATAGACTAAAATGTCATTTTCTTGATCCACAACATCCCAAGTACCATGACAAAGAGTTCCTCTTCGATACTTTTGAGCTAAAAAAAGTGAAGAGCTCGAACGGACAGCTTGAAGAACGCTACTGCATCACCACTCAGATTCAGCTTTTTGGAGAGCTTTTCCCAATTGAGCTCACGCTTACTGAAAGAGGAACAATGAAATTTCCGGTACTATTAGGACGCAAATTCCTATCGAAACGTTTTGTCGTTGACAGTTCACTCAAGAACCTGTCAAGCAAAGGAAAAAGAAAAACAATAAGTTACTAACTCAAAATATGGCTGACCACCCGGTAAGCGAAAGCCAAAGGTAGTCGCACCTTATTTTTAACAAAAAAAAAGAGACACCATGGATTGCTTGGCAATGTGAAGTCTCAAAAAAATAAAATAAAACCGATGAAGATTGTTGTATTATCAAGGAACCCAAACCTATACTCGACTCAACGATTGATGGAAGCGGGAAAACAACGAGGTCATGAAATGCTCGTTATCGACCATTCAAAATGCGATTTGGTGATTGAAAAAAGAAAGCCAGTAGTTTTATACAAAGGCCATAAACTTGAGCATGTCGATGCCGTAATTCCCCGCATCGGAGCTTCAGTTACCTTTTATGGCACCGCTGTTGTTCGCCAATTCGAAATGATGAAAGTATTTACAGCCATTGAGTCTCAGGCCTTGGTGCGCTCGCGCGACAAACTCCGCAGCCTTCAAATTTTGAGCCGAGCAGGACTGGGCCTTCCCAAAACTGTTTTTACCAACTACTCGCGTAATGTAAAAGACATTATTAAAAGCGTTGGAGGAACTCCCGTGGTCATTAAAGTGCTGGAGGGAACTCAAGGCTTGGGCGTTGTTTTAGCTGAAACAGACAATGCTGCTGAATCTGTAATCGAAGCATTTAATGGACTGAAAGCACGAGTTATTGTTCAGGAATACATCCAGGAATCCAAGGGAGCCGACGTTCGTGCCTTTGTGGTTGACGGAGTGGTTGTTGGTGCCATGAAACGGCAAGCTAAAAAAGGAGAATTTCGTTCGAACTTACACCGGGGAGGTACCGCAGAAATCATTGAGCTAACCGAAGACGAAGAAAATGCAGCGCTGAAAGCCGCTCGAGTTATGGGGCTGGGAGTCGCAGGTGTTGACATGCTTCAATCCGATCACGGACCACTAATACTGGAAGTTAACTCGTCCCCCGGGCTTGAGGGCATTGAAGCCGCAACTGAAAAAGATATTGCCAGAAGCATTATTCGCTATGTCGAGCGGAATGTGTAACTTACTTCCGTATGAAAACACATCGCCCTCTAAGCATTCTGGATACAGAAATAAAGCCGGGAAAACAAACTATTCTCAACCTGGATATTGCCCGGCTACATACCCGAACAAAAGTAGAAGTACCGGTTATCATTGAACGAGGGCTGGAAGACGGTCCTATTTTATTGCTTAATGCGGGCATTCATGGCAACGAAGTCAATGGCGTGGAAATAATCAGAGAGGTTATTTCCCGCAAAATCAACAAACCCAAACGAGGAACCGTCATCTGTATTCCGGTGCTTAATGTTTTTGGTTTTTTGAGTCAAACCCGTGAATTCCCAGATGGAAAGGACTTAAACCGCATGTTCCCTGGCTCTAAACAAGGATCCCTAGCCAGTATTTTCGCTTACCACCTAATGAATAACATTCTCCCCCACATCGACTACTGTATCGACTTTCACACAGGGGGAGCCAATCGCTTTAATAGCTCACAAATACGCATCAGCCGAAGATATCCTGAACTTGTAGAGCTTGCAAAGATTTTCAATCCACGCTTTATCGTGTTTGCTCCTGACCGGGAACGCTCCTTCCGGCAAGCAGCCATGAAAGCCGGGAAAAAGGTTTTGCTTTTTGAAGGAGGGAAATCACTCGACTTTCACAAACGAATTACCATGCGAGGGACACGTGGCGTGATGCAAATTATGCACCATCTGGGAATGCGAAATTTCTCAGAAGAACTCTCCTCCATACCCATGAGTGAATCCATTCTCATTGAGCACTCAACATGGGTACGCGCTCGCCACGGAGGACTTTTTCGCTTTTACATCAAAGATGGAGCACACGTTGAGAAAGGTGAGATTATTGGAAGTATTTCGGACCCTTATGGCAAATTTGAACATAAAGTAAAAGTGCCAACCAGCGGCTATGTTTTGGGGCTCAACCATGCTCCAATTGTTTACCAGGGTGATGCATTGATTCACTTAGGAAACCCGCTAAACAACCATTCAGAGTAGACTGAAAGCAAGACAACATTGAGCACTCTTTCTACACCTACACCGTGTTCATCGCTTCCACCGGATCGAGTCGTGAGGCACTTAAGGCAGGTAAAAAGCCTGACAAAATACCAATGGTCCCACTGATTACAAAACCAAGAACCACATTCCCAACATTCATCGCGATGGTCAAATCCGACACATAGCCAACAATTCCGGTTCCCAGAAAGATAAGCAATAAGCCAACAGCTCCCCCCATTAAAGACAAGATAACCGACTCAAAAATAAATTGCAGTAGAATAAAGTATTTTTTGGCCCCTAATGATTTTTGAATTCCAATAATACGGGTGCGCTCCTTAACCGAAACAAACATGATATTGGCAATCCCAAAACCGCCAACCACAATACTAAAACCACCAATCACCCAGCCGGCCAGGTTAAAAACGGCAAAGAAAGCATCAAAACGAGTGCTTATTGCACTCACCTCGTTAATGGCAAAGTCATTCTCTTCCATTGGTTTCAGGCGATGCAAGCCCCGCAAAATCCCTTCCAATTCGGCAACAAATTCCTCCCGGCCAGCGCCAGCCTTTGCTTTTACATTAATGGTTTGTCCACGCTCTCGATTTTTAAAGTCGACCATATTCGCAGCATACATCACCGGAATATGAACCCGTTTATCCATGCTAGTGCCAAACATATCGGTCCCTTGCTTCTCGTAGGTTCCAATCACCAACAACCGATGCCCCATAATTTTGATTTCCTTCCCCACCGGATCGCTACCTCCAAACAAGCGATCAACCAGCTCACTCCCGACAACAGCCATTGCTGTCCCCGAATGACTTTCCGACTCGGTAAAGTAGCGGCCCCGATCGATATTTAAACTCCAGGTATCAATCAACTCGTGGGTTGTAGCTAAAACCTCGGTATTGTCAGCCCGGTTATTGTCATATTGGACAGTCGCTCCAAACCCAAAAAAGAAAACAGCATTCTCAGTATATTGCGAACGACGAACAATTTCCTCAGTTTCTCCAATCTCCGGAACCGGACGATTCAAATATTTCCACCACGGATATTCTGTTTCTCCTTCAGGAGGAGTCCACGGCCATTTCTGAATATAAACCATGTTGTTTCCCAAAGCATTCAAACTATTTCGGATATAATGCTCCAGAGAATCGATGACTGTGAAAACCGAAATGATTGCGAAAATGCCAATGGTAATCCCCAGCAATGAAAGGAAAGTACGTAACTTATTCGCCCGCAATGACTCGCCGGCAAAAGCAAAACTCTCCAAAATTAATCGCAATAGCAGCATGCTGTAAATTTAGATCAATAAAGATATAAATATTCCAAGCCGACTTATGCTCTAAACAAAAAAAATACGAATTCAATCTCCTGTGTCAGCATGCCGTTTTTAAAACAATCCACAAAAAAACTTAACAAATTTTTTCATTGTGATTCAGATTCAACTTACAAGTTGATTTACAGTCCTATTCTAAATCCCCTAAAAAGCAATGCCGACACTGATCCAATAAAATCAGACCTGCAACTACCTTTTTGTTAACAAAATCCTGAATTCCGCTTCTTTTCAGAAAGAAAAATCAGTCGATTTTATTATCTTTGTGCATCAATTTCAAAAGACTATAAATGAAGGATTTAAAAAAGATTAAATCAGCATTGATCTCGGTTTATCATAAAGATAAACTAGATACCATCGTAAAAAAACTTGATCAATTAGGTGTTCAGATTTACTCAACAGGAGGAACTCAATCATTTATTGAAAGTTTAGGAACTCAAGTGACAGCAGTTGAAAGCTTAACCAGCTATCCTTCAATTTTGGGAGGCCGCGTCAAGACGCTTCATCCTAAAGTTTTCGGAGGAATTTTGAATCGCAGGGACAATGAAGGCGACCAAAAACAGATTGCCGAATATGAAATCCCTGAAATTGACTTGGTTATCGTTGATTTATATCCGTTTGAAGAAACTGTTGCTTCAGGCGCGTCCGAACAAGATATTATTGAAAAAATTGATATCGGTGGCATTGCATTGATTCGTGCCGCTGCCAAAAACTTTAACGATGTCATCATTGTTTCGTCTCGCAACCAATACGATGATTTCATCCAATTACTGAATGAGAAAAACGGTGAAAGTTCGTTGGATGACCGAAAAGCATTTGCGCGCAAAGCATTTGCGACTTCATCACACTACGACTCAGCCATTTTCAACTACTTCAACGAAGGAATTACCGAAACAAACCGGATTAGCCTGAATGATGGGCATGTACTTCGCTATGGCGAAAACCCTCACCAGTCAGCTACCTTCTACAAATTTGACAACGCCGACAGCCAAACAACTTTGGCAAACGCTGAAGTCCTGCAAGGAAAAGCACTTTCGTACAACAACCTGTTGGATGCCGATGCTTCCTGGAAAGCTGCCAGCGATGCTTACCACGCAGTGACTCACCTCGACAACAAAGTAGCTGTTTCGGTCATCAAACACCTTAACCCTTGTGGATTGGCTGTTACCAACGACATTTTGCAGTCACTCGAATTGGCATGGGCCGGTGATCCAATCAGTGCTTATGGTTCAATCATCTGTTTCACTGACACAGTAACCGCGGATGTTGCCAACTGGTTTGGAAAGAAATTCGTCGAAATCATTATTGCTCCGGAATTTACTCCTGAAGCACTCGAAATATTCAGTAAAAAGAAAAATCTTCGCCTGTTAGTTACACCAATTAAAGCCGAAACCACTGGAGAAAAACTTTACCGCTCAATCAGCGGAGGGATGTTGGTACAGGATGAAGACGAAGGCATGGATCAAGAATTTAAAAATGTCACAAAAATTCAATTTGACAACAATAAATTGAACTTGGCCAAGTTTGGTATTACAGCATGTAAGCATTTGAAGAGTAATGCTATTGCTTTAGTTACCGAAAATTCCGACGGTTCGTTCTGGCTTACAGGAGCTGGCATGGGGCAACCCAATCGGTTAGACAGCCTTCGTCAATTAACAATTCCACGCTTTAATTTAAAAGAAGGAATTACCATCGAAGATTCTGTCTTAATTTCCGATGCCTTTTTCCCATTCCGCGACAGCATCGAAGCAGCGAACGAGTACGGAGTAAAATACATTGTTGAACCCGGTGGAAGTATTCGCGATGACGAAGTTATCGAAGCTTGTGATGAGTTTGGTATCGCCATGTTGTTTACCGGAAGACGACACTTTAAACATTAACAAATACTGCTGCGGCGGAAATTAAGATACAGTTAGGAGAAATACACTATGGGATTGTTTTCATTCTTAAGCCAGGAGATTGCAATTGACCTTGGGACTGCCAATACCATTATCATTCAGAATGATAAAATTGTGGTGGATGAACCATCAATTGTAACGATTGACCTGAAAACTGAAAAACTTGTAGCAATTGGTGAGAAAGCGCGCCAAATGCAAGGTAAGACACATGCCAACCTAAAAACCATCAGGCCATTGCGCGATGGAGTAATTGCAGATTTTAACGCTGCAGAACAAATGATCAGGGGCATGATCAAGATGATCAATCCCAAATCCAGACTGTTTTCCCCTGCCTTAAAAATGGTTGTCTGTATCCCTTCTGGCTCTACGGAGGTAGAAATACGGGCCGTACGAGATAGCTCGGAGCATGCCGGAGGTCGGGAAGTATACATGATTTACGAACCTATGGCCGCCGCCATTGGTATTGGACTGGATGTTGAAGCTCCTGAAGGAAGTATGATCGTTGATATCGGTGGTGGAACCACGGAGATTGCCGTAATTTCACTCGGGGGTATTGTTACCAACAAGTCTATTCGTATTGCCGGTGATGACCTTACCGCCGACATCATGGAGTATATGCGCCACCAGCACAACATCAAAATTGGAGAGCGCACAGCAGAAGAAATCAAGATTCATGTTGGTTCTGCTCTTTCTCAACTGGAAGAACCGCCAAATGACTATGTTATTCAGGGACCAAACCAGATGACCGCTTTGCCAATTGAAGTGCCGGTTTCATACCAGGAAATCTCCCACTGTTTGGAAAAATCAATTTCGAAAATTGAAACAGCCATCCTTAGTGCGTTGGAGCAAACACCTCCAGAGCTCTATTCTGATATTGTTTCAAAAGGAATTTACCTGGCTGGAGGTGGAGCATTGCTTCGTGGGTTGGATAAGCGATTGACCGAAAAAATCAACATTCCGTTCCACGTTGCAGAAGACCCACTAAGAGCAGTGGCCCGAGGTACCGGTATCGCACTAAAAAATGTTGATAAATTCTCCTTCCTGATCAGGTAAAACTGAGTAGGAAGGAGCAAAAACCTTCTGTTTAATGAGAAGTTTGCTCCAGTTTCTTGCTCGACATTCTTTTGTTTTCTTGTTTTTGGCGCTGGAAGTCATCTCGTTGATATTGATTGTAAACTACAACAATTTTCAACGAGCTAAATTTCTCAATTCCAGTAACCGGTTCACAGCATCTATTTTGGAAACCTATGCTGACTTTACCAGTTACTTTTACCTTCGACAGCAAAACGAAGAGTTAGCTGCTGTTAATGCTCAGTTGCACACCAAACTGAAAAAGCTTGAGGTTGTTGAGATTTTTAGTCGTCGAGATAGTTCAATTATTCGGGATACGACCTACCAGTTTATTCCGGCCCGAATTATCAACAATTCAGCGAACAAACAGTACAATTACGTCACTTTAAATAAGGGACGACTGGATGGAATTGAGCCAGACATGGGAATTGTTGGGCCGCATGGTCTGGTCGGAATGGTCACCAACGTTACAGATCATTACAGTTCGGGGCCAAGTATACTAAACAAACGTTGGCGTATTTCTGCTAAAATAAAAAAGAACAACTATTTCGGGTCTTTAGGCTGGGATGGTTCGGACTACCAGTATGCTCAGCTTTATGAAATTCCGTTTCATGTTGAGCTAGCAGTTGGAGATACCATTACAACCAGTGGTTATTCATCCATTTTCCCGGAGGGCATTCTTATCGGAATTATTGACGAATTTAACCACGATAGTGGCGCTAACTTTTACCAGGTAAAAGTTAAATTATCAAGCAACTTTAAAACCATTTCACATGTTGAAGTGGTCAAAAATAATTTTCTGGAAGAACAAAAAATGTTGGAAAACCTGAATAGCAATGATTAGAGATTTATTGAAATATACCATCATGCTGGTGGTCCTGGTTTTGCTACAGGTACTACTTCTGAACAACATTCAGTTCAGTGGCTACATTAATCCATACATGTATGTTCTTTTTATTCTTTTGCTGCCATTTGAAACTCCCCGTTACCTTTTGCTGCTGCTCGGGTTCTTTCTCGGACTCCTGGTTGACATTTTCAGCAATACCCCGGGTTTTCATGCTTCGGCAACAACTTTCCTGGCCTTTTTGCGCCCCTACACCATTTCGCTAATTTCACCCCGCGACACCATTGAAGTAAATACCCCACCCCGTTTAAAATTTATGGGAATTGGCTGGTTTTTACGGTACACCCTAATTTTGGTCCTAGCACACCACCTATTCCTCTTTTTTGTTGAAGCCTTTACATTCAATGGCTTTATTCACACCTTGATACGCAGCTTGCTGAGTGCTGCGTTTACCTCAATCTTGATTATCATCAGTCAATTTCTGATTTTTAAGGAGTAAGCACGTGGATAATTATTCGAAACGAAAGTATTTTCTGGCGGCCATTTTTATCGTGGTGGTTCTCATTTTCTCTATTCGCCTTTTCCGACTTCAGGTGCTGGATAGCAACTATAAACAATATGCCACTAAAAATGTACTCCGCAGGGTTGTAAGCTATCCGGCCCGAGGCCTCATTTATGATCGTCATGGTGAATTGCTGGTATATAACAAAGCATCGTATGACTTACTAGTTACCCCTCGCGAGCTATCCGAGTTTGACACCACTGCTTTGTGCCGTATCCTGAAAGTTGAGAAAGCGGATTTCATTACTTCCTTAAACAAGGCAAAAAGATATTCGAGGTATAAACCCTCGGTGATTGTCAAGCAACTTTCACCCGAAAACTATGCAGTCCTTCAAGAGAAACTATTTCGTTACCCTGGCTTTTTTGTTCAAACACGTACGCTTCGGGAATATCCTCAGAAAACAGCGGCTCACGTACTTGGTTACGTCGGTGAAGTCAATCGGTCAACCATCGAGAAAAATCCTTACTATTCGCAAGGTGACTACATCGGTATTACTGGCCTGGAAAAAGCCTACGAAAAAGAATTGCGCGGACAAAAAGGAGTTAGCTTTCAGCTAGTTGATGTGCATAACCGAATCAAAGGTAGCTATCAAAATGGACGTAGGGACACATCCGCTGTGCTGGGGAAAAACCTGACGACAACAATTGACGCTGACTTGCAGGCCTATGCAGAATACCTGATGAATAATAAGAAAGGGAGTATTGTAGCGATTGAACCAGCTACCGGAGAGGTACTCTCCTTTTTAAGTGCTCCCACCTATGATCCCTCGCTTTTGGTTGGCCGTTCAAGAGGAGCAAATTACGCCAAACTCGATCAAGATACCTTGTTACCGATGTTTAACCGGGCAGTTGGCGCTTTCTATCCTCCAGGCTCTACTTTCAAACTCATTAACGCTCTAGTCGGACTCGAAGAGGATGCCATTAATACGCATACGGCTTTTAGCTGTAGCGGACGAGGTTCGCGCCCCATTCGCTGTACCCACGATCACTATTCTCCCATTAGCCTGCGTGATGCCATTCGAGAATCGTGCAACCCATTTTTTTGGCATACGTTTAGCGCAATTTTTAGGAAATACCAAAAAGTCAGTGATGCCTATGAGGTATGGAGAAATCATGTCATGAGTTTCGGTTTAGGAACTAAGTTGGGCAACGAGTTAAGCAACGAAGTTCCGGGCAATATTCCCAAAGCTGACTACTACAGCTATTTTTATGGAGCCAATCACTGGAATGCCTTGACCATACGCTCGATGGCCATTGGGCAGGGCGAATTACAAATTACACCATTCCAGCTGGCCAATGTAGCAGCAACCATTGCCAACAGAGGACACTACATTACGCCCCACTTGGTTCGGTCGGTTTGGAATACCCAAGACCCGGAACAGAAACTAGAATTTGAGCGCCATGAAACCACCATTTCGCCTGAACACTTCGATCCGGTCATTGAAGGCATGCAAGCCGTTGTGGAAGAAAGTGGTATACGATATACATCCAGACTGGACAGCATTATTATTTGTGGAAAAACCGGAACCGTTGAAAATAATCATGGTTCTGATCACTCCGTTTTTATTGCTTTCGCCCCTAAAGACAACCCCAAAATTGCCGTTTCGGTCTATGTGGAGCATGGGGTTTGGGGATCACGCTATGGTGCCCCAATAGCCAGTTTAATCATTGAAAAATACCTGAACGACAGCATTGCTCCCCGCCGGATTCCTATTGAAACTCGCATGCATGAAGCAAACTTGTTAAATCCAATTCAAAAGAAATAAACGCGTGGCAAGAAGAAACAACATATGGGCAAACCTGGATTGGCTAACAGTCATTCTCTACCTCATTCTCGTTTTCCTGGGCTGGATTAACATTTATGCCGCCGTCTTTAACGAAGAGCATGCCAGCATCCTGGACATGAGCCAGCGTTATGGGAAGCAAATAATTTGGATTGGAGCCGCGATTGTCATTGCCATCATGCTCTTGATTATAGACAGTAAGTTTTATGTTTTCTTTGCCTACGTCTTTTACGGAATCACCATCCTGCTGCTTATTGCCGTTCTCCTCTTCGGAACAAAAGTAAAAGGAGCCACCTCTTGGTTTCAGATAGGAGGTTTTGCGATACAGCCGGCTGAGTTTGTGAAATTCACAACGGCCTTAGCTTTAGCTAAATACATGAGCACCCATAGTTTCAAAATGGAAAAAATCTCGTCGCTATTGATTATCGGTGCGATTCTGGCACTTCCGGTAGCCTTAATTTTCCTGCAGAACGACACCGGTTCTGCACTGGTAATCAGCGTATTCATCTTAGTCTTATTTCGGGAGGGGCTATCCGGTGTTGTCCTCTTTCTAGCTTTCGTTGCTGCCCTGATTTTCATACTGACGATGGTGCTGTCCCCCTTCCACGCCATCATCATTTTAAGTATAGGCGCACTGCTTTTCCATTATTTCATTCGACAGCAAGTGCCCGAGACACTCAAAGCCTTGGGGATTTATGCCAGCTTATCGGCAGCATTCCTATTTGGAGGTTCTATTTTTAAACTTGAAATCGCTCCTACCCAACTTTTACTTTATTCAACCATCATCTCCGTTATTATCTTCGGCGTATACTCACTTCGGCACCGCTTGTATAACATGCTAACGATCCTTGGAATCTACCTGGGACTGGTATTTTTCACCTTTTCGGTGGACTATGTCTTTAACAATATTCTGGAGCCCCACCATCAGGCACGTATCAACGAAGTGCTGGGCATTGAGTCTGACCCACTGGGCATTGGCTATAATGTCAACCAAAGTAAAATTGCCATTGGGTCAGGTGGTTTCTCCGGTAAAGGATTTCTAAACGGAACCCAAACCAAGTTTGACTTTGTCCCAGAACAAAGCACGGACTTCATTTTCTGTACCGTTGGAGAAGAGTGGGGGTTTATTGGCACAACCACCGTCTTGATGCTTTTCCTAACCCTCTTGCTTCGCTTGATTTACCTGGCCGAACGACAACGGTCAACCTTCAGTCGGGTTTATGGCTATAGTGTTGCTTGTATTCTGTTTTTTCATTTGGCTATTAACATCGGCATGACTATCGGCTTGGCTCCGGTCATTGGAATTCCCCTTCCCTTCTTTAGTTACGGAGGATCTTCATTATGGTCATTTACCATTCTTCTATTTATCTTTCTGAGACTTGACGCAAGTAGAAGTGAGAAATTAAGCCACTAAAAAGCGGCATAAACCGTCGAAATTCCTTTCTATTCACCGCCTTTTTTACTAAATTCGCAAGGCTGTTAAAAAAGGGACTTAAAAGTATGTAATATATCATGTTTTTAGGTGGTTGCAACGGCATCCCCAGTTTTCACATGATATAGGTTATTACTCCGGTGGTATTAACTTAATAAAACTAAATGTAACATGAAGTATCGTTCTTACACACTCAGTAATTTCAGACAAATTCCTCAGATTGAAGAAAAATTAAGTGAAGAAGAAAAATTTGTCATCGAAGTTATTGGAACTGTTTTACCTTTCAAAGTGAGTAACTACATCGTTGAAGAATTAATCGATTGGGACAACTTTGAAGAGGATCCGTTTTTTATCCTCAATTTCCCTCAAAAAGGGATGCTCGCTGAAGAGCACTACCAAAAGATCGCACCTCTTTTAAAAAACAACACTGACAAAGCAACAATCAAAAAAGCAGTTGACGAAATTAGGCTTCAACTCAATCCAAATCCAGCAGGACAAGAATCGAATGTTCCTGAGCTGAATGGAGTTCGATTGAATGGTATTCAGCACAAATACCGTGAGACCATGCTGTTTTTCCCAAGCCAGGGACAGACCTGCCATGCTTACTGTACGTTCTGTTTCCGCTGGCCTCAGTTTGCACTCAATAGCTTCAAGTTTGCGATGAAAGAGGCTGACTTAATGATTCAATACCTGAAAGCGCATCCTGAAATTACCGATGTTCTGTTTACAGGTGGCGATCCAGCAGTCATGAAAACCAAGTTTTTTGAACATTATTTCAACGCCATTTTGGACGCTGATCTGGATCACATTCGTACCATTCGTATTGGCACCAAAGCGTTGAGCTACTGGCCTTATCGATTCACAACTGATGATGATGCCGAAGAGCTGATGAAGCTTTTCAGAAAGGTGACGCAACGAGGAATCTCCATTTCAGTGATGGCTCATTTTAACCATCCGCGTGCGATGGAGACCGAAGCCGTAAAACAAGCGATCAAAAATCTGCAAAGTGCTGGGGTTCAAATCCGGTCGCAGTCTCCATTGCTGAAAAATATTAATGATGATCCAGAACTATGGTCAAAAATGTGGCGCGAGCAAGTAAACTTGGGAATCATTCCTTACTACATGTTCATGGCCCGCAATACTGGAGCTCAGGACTACTTTGCTGTGACGCTTGAAGAAGCTTGGAAAACCTACCAAAAAGCAATTCAAAAGGTAAGTGGCGTTTGCCGCACGGTTCGTGGACCGTCCATGTCATGTGCTCCTGGCAAAGTTCAGGTATTAGGTATTCAAAAAATCCATGGGGAGAAAGTCTTTGTACTGAACTTCCTGCAAGGGAGAAATCCGGACTGGGTTGGAAGACCCTTCTTTGCCAAGTACAATCCACGGGCAATTTGGATTGACGACTTGGAGCCAGCATTTGAAGAAGATGAATTCTTCTTTGAAAATGCCAACCTCAAATTACACGTGGTATAAAATAACAGCTACCATAGATATCTAAAAGCTTCTGAATAACTCAGAAGCTTTTTTTGCTTTAAATCGCTTGCTTCTGATGGGCATAAATAGCAAACGACGAAAACTTAACTTCGGTTTTCCGTTCCAATGGTTTCATGCCGAAACACAACCGAGTTAGCTGATAAGGTCTCACCAAAAACCAATAAATTAAGCTCGTCCCGATGAAAGCCAGCAAGGTAATAGTCAATGCTTTCCAGCCCAAAGCTAAATCCCATTGGACTACCTCATAAGCCACCATCACAATTACTGGTTGATGTAATAAATAGAACGGATAAATTGCTTCATTCGCTATTCGTCGAAATCGATTATCGCAATTTAGGTATTGCCGGGCAAACCCGAGTGCTGTTAATGCCCAACTCCAGGCAACAACGGCTTCACATACCAGCAGAACAGCCTTGGATAACAGGACAGATTCAATACTATCCGGAATAAGAAACAAGCAGCCACTTGCTACGATGGCCTCAGTAAGATAACCATACTTAAGCTCACGCAGGCGATCATTCAGTCTACGATTCTTGATCAATAGGAAACCCGATAAAAAGAAAAGCCCATAATAAGCCAAGGCAGCCCAATCATCGAGAAGAGCATGGGTATTTTCGGGGAAATATGGACGTAAAAGCAACTGAGAAGCAACGATGGGCACTAAAAAGATATTAGCTCCCATCCGCCTCATTGCGAGATGTTCCAAAGTGATGTAAAAAGCGTTAGCACGATTGCTTCTCAAAAATTTCAGAAAAGGTGAAATAAGCACGGCAATGAAAAATAAATAAGCGATGAACCACAAGTGATGCCAACTAAAATTTCCTTCAGGATAAACGCCGTCAAACATATGTAAGTAAAACTCAGCTAAAGATTGATATTCAGCAGATTTTTCTAAATAAACCTGTATGGGAACCAGTCCAAATATTCCGACAACCAACGGGATAAAAAGTCGCTTAAACCGTTCTTTCAAAAATTGCCACGATGTTCGTCGGCCCAAGGCGAAGTAAGTACCCGCACCCGAAATCAATATCAGAAGAGGCATCCGCCAACATCCCAATAAAGTCATCACATACCAAAGTGCACTTTGAGATCCATATGTGACATCATTCTTAATGTGCCAATCCCAACTGTTAAAGATCATGCCAATGTGGTAAAGAAATACGCTCCCAATTAAAAGAATGCGTAGCCAATCGATGTCGTATTGACGGGTTTGTTTTTGATTCGTTTGATTTCTCATGACAAGCTCTTTTTTCCTCAAAGCTAGACAGCACACTCAAAATCAAACGACTTTGCCGATCGTAGCGATGTATGTCCCGATAGGCAACAACTTAAAAGTATGCGCCGCCCCTAGGAGATACGAATGGCTTTACGGTATTGAGATGGGGTTTGCTTGGTCAGCCGTTTGAACGCATTATTAAACGCCGACTTGGAATTATAGCCAACATGTTCTGCCAATTCCTCAATCGTCAACTGTTGACTGTCTGCTTGAAACATGATTCGTTTCGCTTCCTCAATTCGATATGAAGCTAACAGCTCAAAAAAGCTTTTGCCATGCTTTTCATTAATCACCTGTGAAACATGATGCGTTGTTTCATGAATGTTCTTGGCCAAGCCAGACAGGGAAGCCAGGTTCTGCATAAAATACTTTTCATTCTCCATGGCTACAGAAATTTTGGACAAGATCCGTCTTTTGTCTTGTTCATCCAATGAAGATTTGCGGTATTTCGCCGAAGGAAATTCCAGAAAAGACTGCGGTTGTTTGAAATAGTCAGACACTTGAAGTGCCTGGTAGCTCGAGATAAAAATCATCAATGAAATATACGAAGCAATCAAGTACCCACCAATATCACTCTCCATCCCAAAATATAACTTCGTACTCAGGTAAATCGCAATAATTACCAAATAATGTAGCAGTCCGTCTCTCAACCGTCGAAGCAAGTCGTTGCTTGGTCGCCACCAAGATTGGTGCTGCTCTTGGAATTGTTGGAGCAATAAGTTTACGACTGCAACCAAGTACAAGGAAAAATGAATCAATGTAAGCTGATTGACGTAATTTCGTATTCCGAGCGGATCGTCAGTAATCGTCATGGCCACCTCCAAAAATGGCCAGTCAGGATGCTTAGTTGATAAATAGGAATTATACTTGACTTCAGCTGGCTGAATGAAAGTAAATACCATATACAGCAACCAAAAAACAGCAGGAATAAAATGAGCCCAAGTCCTTTTTCCCTTTTGCTTAGGGTGAAGTACATAAAAGAAATAGAGAAAAACCAACGGGCCAAAAGTAAAATTTAGAGGTTCCGAAAAATCGGATATAGCCAATAAATGAACAATATACCCTGTATTATTGAGCAACTCCTCAAAAATAACTAAGGACAGGAAAAGCAGTAAAAGTCCTTGAAATAGATTCGCGTGATTGGTTTGACTACGATGGCGGATAAAAAACAAGGACAAAAACAATCCCTGAAAAACACCCAGAAAAATAATCAGGTCAAAAAATCCTATGTTAATAGCTGTTCTCAAGGGACTAATTCATTAAAAATGCAATCTTTCTTCTGTATTTCAGAACTAAAGTAATGAAAACCGCCCAGGTTGCAAATAGCATAAGTTCAATAAAAGCCAGTTAATCCAAGGACCGGGAAGGACAACAATTCCCTGCTCTATTTCAAAGCTGGTTTTTGGATATACACCTCAAAGTTGGCCTCAACAAAATCGACTAACTCAGCAAAAAACGCTTCAAACTCTTGTCGAATCGACTCATAATCGCGCTGCAAAACCTCCAAGGCAAAGTCGGCTTCCTCAGGCAGGCTCGTACGCGTTCCCATAATTGCCAACGACTCATGAATGCCCTCTAAGCTGGCATAGGATTCCAAGCGTTTGTGCTGAATGATAAAAGGAAGGAATAACTTCACCCGTTTAGGAAGCAAGGCAAAATTCGTCAGCAGCACGGCATGCACCTTCTTGGCAAACGGCCGCAGCGGAGAAGCCGAATAATCAGTCCACCGGGCAGCCAGAAAGTGATCAAAAATAACATCCGTCACAATGCCAGCGTAGCGCCCATAGTTTTCCCGAAAACGATTTCCACAATCTTTTACCAGCGCATGCCTGTCGGTAAACCAATCAATTTGCCGATGCAACAAAATTCCCGACTGCACCTGTAACGGATAGCGTTGAAATTGCTTTCCCTTCACGTAATCGCCAATGAAGTTACCAACCAACACATGTTCGTCTTCCCCTGAAAGGTATAAGTGCGCCAAATAATTCATCTTACGAAGGTATTCTTTTTTCAGCAAAGCCTGCTCTACATCAACTTTTTGCACGGGATCATTCTGCCAATTTCTTGTTACATTTGAAGATAAGCATTTAACATGTTGCCTAACCAAACTAAAACAAATCCAATCATGCGTACTACCAGAAGAGGATTTATCCAAAAAACAGCAGCAGCAACAATTGCCACAGCTGCCTTTCCAGCCTACCTCAAAGCGTCAACAGTTCCGCCCAGCGATCAGGTAAATGTTGCCCTGATCGGTTGTCGAAACATGGGCTTTGGCATTTTAAAGCACCACCTCAACCTGCGAGGCGTAAACTGTGTTGCTCTTTGCGATGTTGACCAGCGAGTGCTGAACGAGAAAGCTGCTGAAATCAAACGTAACTACAAACAATCACCCAAGCTTTATGGCGATTTCCGCAAGCTGCTTGAAAACAAGGATGTGGATGCCGTCATTGTTGGGACGCCCGACCACTGGCATTGCCTGCCGACCATTTATGCTCTGCAAGCCGGGAAGGATGTGTATGTTGAAAAGCCCCTTGCCAACAGCATTACCGAATGCAATCTCATTGTACAAGCAGCCAAACGCTACAACAAACAACTGGTGCAAGTGGGACAGCAACAGCGCAGTGGCGGCCACTGGAACAAAATACACCAGTTAATTGCCGATGGGAAGTTGGGTAAACTTCGGAAAGTGAATGTCTGGGGTAATTTCAACTATGGAATTGGGCAACCCATCCAAGCCGACACTCCGGTTCCGGAAGGGGTGGACTTTGATTTCTGGCTGGGGCCGGCTCCCAAGCGAAGCTTCAACCCCACGCGCTTTCACGGAAGCTGGCGCATGTTCTGGGATTATGGCGGAGGACTTGTCACCGACTGGGGAGTACACCTGCTGGACATGGCATTCTGGCCATCGAAAACAGTCGCGCCCCCAAAAACCATTATGGCATCCGGAGGAAACCTTTCATTTGCCGACCATGCTCATGAGACGTTTGATACCATGTCTGTAATTTTTCAGCTGGATGATTATGCTGTCACCTGGGAACACACGGCCGGAACAGAAAATGGCCCCTGGGATCAAAGCTACGGGCTGGCCTTCGTTGGTGATTTGGGAACGATATTGGCTGACCGATCGGGCTTTAAGGTACTTCCGGAATGGGACAACCAACGTAAGCTCGATAAAACTCCACCACTGGAACTGGATTCCCACGGTGAAAATCATGCCCAACATGTTGAAAATTTTGTGCAATGCATCCGCGACCGAAAATCCCCCGTGTGTAGCCCCGAAATTGGCCGTGCAGCAGCTATTGCCGCCCATAGTGCCAACATCGCCATTCGCTCGGGAGCCGGCATGCTTCATTGGGATGAGCAAACCAACCGGTTTACAAACAGCGAACTAGCCAACAACTACCTCACGCCAAACTACCGAACCCCGTGGAAACTCCCTGAAATTTAACCGATTCGCTCAAAATTTAAAAAGCTGGTCAACGAGTAAACAATTTACTTACTGACCAGCTTTTGACACTATTTCTGACAACATTCAACCCAATTAACCCAACACATATTGAGCCAATACCCGCTGAACATCATACACATTCACCGACTTGTTGAAACGCTTGGCAATACTCGGACGCATTTCGCCTGAAATCCAGATTTTAAGCTCAGCTTCCAAATCAAAAGTTCCGGCTGTTTCAACACTAAAGCGAGAAATGCTCTTGTAACTCACCGAAAGGTATTCTGTTTTCCGGCCAGTCACTCCCTGTTTGTCAATCAGAATTAAGCGTTTGTTGGTAAAAATAAAGGTGTCTCGAATCAGCTTAAAGCCAATCTCAATCTGCTCACCTTCAACCAATAGTTGTGCATACTCTTGCTTCAGTTTTTCCTGATCAACAACTCCGGCATTCCCCAGTAAGGATGAAAAAATTCCCATAATTTAATGTGTTTAATTTTTTAAACGTTATTATTAACAGAAAAATCAAACACCAGCCAGCAAGACTTGTTCATGACTTGAATTAAAATAAAAAAGCCACTCCCGAAGAAGTGGCTTTGAACCTGTAAATAACTCAGATCGATTTACTAATCTTCTGTAGTACTTTTCTCATAAGACCAGCCAAAGGCCAATCCGAAAATGTGATACACCAAAGCAAATACTCCTACTGCAAAAATGGTATCACCAATCACACGCAACCATTTTAATGTAGCCATAAATGGTTGCTGCATGAACTCAGCCGAACGAGCATACCAAAGGCCATGTTTTACACTTGCCCAGGTTTGAGCCAAACCAACAGGCAACACACTTATAAGCACCATCAACAACAAACCAATATTGATTGCCCAAAAAGCCATTTTGATGGTTTTCTCTTTCCAAACTTTGTTCAAGTTCATATCGCGCAAGACGAATAACATCAATCCAATTCCTAAAAAGCCATAAACACCAAACAGCGCAGTGTGTCCGTGTACCGGAGTGGTGTTCAACCCTTGCATGTAGTACAATGCAATTGGTGGATTAATCAGGAAGCCAAAGATTCCGGCTCCCAGAAAATTCCAGAATGCCACCGCAATAAAGCAGTAGATGGGCCATTTATAGGCCTTCACCCAATCACCGGACCGGCTTAAGGTCAAGTTGTGATAACCTTCAAATCCCATCAGCACCAGCGGAACAACTTCAAGCGCACTGAAGGTGGCCCCCAAAGCAAGCACTGCAGTTGGTGTTCCGGTAAAGTAGAGGTGGTGAAAAGTTCCTAAAATACCTCCGCTCAAAAAGATAATGGTTGAAAACAAAACGGTTGTCGTTGCAATTTTAGCGCCGATCAGCTGCATCCGTACAAACAGGTAAGCGATGATAACGGTTGCAAACACTTCAAAAAATCCTTCGACCCAAAGGTGGACTACCCACCAACGCCAGTATTCAGCGATAGCCAGGTGCGTTTGACGTCCCCACATCAGGCCGGCGCCATAAAATGAGGCGATAGCAATTGAGGCAATCAAAAACATGATCAACAAGTTCCGGTTCTCCGTTTTTTCCTTTAAAGCTGGTAATAAAGCTCGCCCCATCAAAAACAGCCAGATGAATAAGCCTGCAAACAGGAAAATCTGCCAGAACCGTCCTAAGTCCACATACTCATAACCTTGATGCCCAAACCAGAAGTTTTCGACTAAGCCCAGTTTTTGCATCACACCCATCCATTGTCCGGCTAATGAGCCTAGCACAATAACCAACAAGGAGAAAAATAATACATTGACTCCCAACTTTTGGTATTTGGGTTCTCTGCCTGCAATTGCTGGCGCAAAGAATAAACCAGTAGCCAACCAAGAGGTTGCAATCCAGAAAATTCCAATCTGCACATGCCACGTTCTTGAAATGGAATACGGTAGCCACTGGTCAAGCGGGATGCCATAAAATGCGCTTCCCTCAACACCATAGTGCGCTGTAATTACTCCTGCCATGATTTGCACTAGCATTAACAGAGAAACGACCCAGAAATATTTTATAGTAGCTTTCATGGATGGAAAAAGCTTCATGCCGGAAACCGGATTGACCGCCGGAACTTCCATACGCTCATCCTCATCTTTGTTGGAAGCGTAATACCAAGCCAGCCATCCAATTCCTGCTAAAAGAATAATCACACTAAAACCCGTCCAAAGAATTAACGAGCTGCTTGGTCGATTGCCAACTAGCTCTTCGGGAGGCCAATTGTTGGTATAAGAAATTTCTTTGCCCGGCCGTTCAGTTACGGTTGACCAAGTTGCCCAAAAGAAGAAGCCATTCATCAAATGCATGCGATCGGCCGACTTAATCGTGTTTACTGGGATGGCGTAAGCTTCGCGCAAATGAGCTTTTTCTTCCCCATCCATAAATAAGCCGGAATAATGGCTCCCCACTTCAGCAAATGCCTGCGCCCGCAAATCTGAAATCACCAAATTTCCAGTTTGTTCATCATAGGTATTGGTCCGCATTTCTTTTTGAACTCTTGCTTCTAAGGCTGCTTTCTGTTCATTGGATAAGTTTTCGTAAAGCTTGCCAAAATCCTTCTTTCCCCAGTAGTTCAACATGAACATGGCCTCGCGGTGCAACCAGTCTGCGGTCCAATCCGGGGCCTGATAGGCTCCATGTCCCCAAACTGTTCCCAGCTCTTGTCCACCAATTGACTGCCAGACATTTTGGCCATCTTTGATTTCCTGACTGGTTAAAATAACTTCCCCGGAAGTGGTAACCACCTGCTCAGGGATTGGCGGTGCCTGCCTGTAAATTTCCCAACCATAAAAAAGAAGGACTGCAAAAGAAAGAACCATTACTGCAGTAAAACCATACCATAACTTCTTTGTACTCATAGTTTTTGTATTTAATAGATAATAACATCCTCTTATCCTCTGTTGCAAATATAAAAAGATTATTCTAGTTTTGTCAATCAGTGGACCTTTTTATCCTCATTTGTATTTTAGAACAGAAATTAAGTATTCACATCTTAAATTGAATTATCATGATTAGCGTAGAAAACCTGGTAGGCGACATTGCCCGCGACCACTTTCAAACTGTAAAAGTGTTTGATAAATACCAAATTGATTTTTGCTGCGGAGGTAAGCAAAGTTTGCAAGAAGCTTGTGCAACAAACGCAATCGATGTTAAAGAAGTAATCCAACAACTTGAGCATTCCATCCAACAACAGTCGGTTGCTCCTAAGTTTAATGAAATGCCATTGCCTCAGTTAATTCATTACATTGTTGACAATCACCACTCGTTTGTGCGTGAGAATATTCCTTTACTGAATAAGCTCCTTGATAAAATAGAGGAAGTTCACGGAGACAATCATCCGGAAATTATTGAAGTGAACGCTCATTTCAAAGAATCAGCGGGGCAACTTACCATGCACCTTCAAAAAGAAGAATTAATTCTCTTTCCCCTAGTTGAAAAATTAGCCCAACTGGCAGCTGATGGCAAAACAATTACGACAAGTGGCCCGTCGGTTACACAACCCATTGCAGCAATGATACAAGAACATGAAAATGAAGGAGCCCGATTTGAGTTGATTTCGAAGCTTACCAATGGTTATACTCCCCCAGCTGATGCTTGCAACACGTATCGCGCCGCCTATGAAACGTTACAGGCGTTTGAGAAAGACTTACATCAGCATATTCATCTTGAAAACAATATTTTGTTTCCGAAAGCTGCCCTTCTGGAACAAGAAGTGGTGAAAAAACACTAATTTTGCGCCAAAATTAAAAATCAATGCTTTCAAAATCTGCAGAATATGCTATTCGTGCGCTGGTGTACATCCAGCTACAAAATTGGGAAGAAAAACGACCGGGATACCGCGAGATTGCTCGTGAGATTGAGTCGCCAGAACATTTTACAGCTAAAATTTTGCAGGTGCTTACCCGGTTTAATTTTATCTATAGCATGAAAGGACGCAATGGCGGTTTTGCTTTTAATGCTAAAGATGAGCCGCTAAAACTCTACCGTGTCATTGTGGCCATTGATGGAGAAAAAGCTTTCACTCGCTGTAGCTTTGGCTTTAAAAGTTGCGATAGCGGCAATAAATGTCCTCTTCACGATGAATTTTCAAAAATCAGGAATGATTTCACCGCCTTGGTCAACAAGGAAACGATTCAATCCTTGGCCAAGAAAATTGAGGAAGGAGAAGCAGTCTTAACACAAGGTATTTCATAAATATAACAAGAGGCCATTCAAATGAGTGGCCTCTTACTTTTAGAAAATTCAGTCTATTACTTTTTCAAAATTACCTTTTTGGTTAATACTTGGCCGCCGGCTTGAATACTGATAAAGTAAACCCCATCCACTTCTTTCGATAGGTCTAATTCTATTTCTTTATCAAACAAATAACTTTCCCGGTAAATCTCCTGTCCTCCAATACTGTGAATCAGTATTTCACCTTCTGAGACGTCAGTTCTCTGAAGACGAACATACACCTTACCCTTGCTCGGGTTAGGATAAACGACAAAATCAAAAGCCTGATTCAAATCCTCAACTCCGGTCGGAATCTGCACAACAATAACCAGTTCAACATCTGCCGTAGCTCCATGTTGATCACTCGCTGTTAATAGGAAAATATGCTCTCCAACTTCTAAATCTGTTGGGGAAACGGTTACTTGCATTTGCTCCGAGCTTAATACAACCCAGGCTGGAAGTGCTGATCCATCCTTCGTTGCTAAACTGTAGCTTAACACATCGCCAGGATCTGCATCAACAAATAAGCCCGTTGGAAGATCTGCTGTATAAGTCGTATTCTTATCTACATAAATCGTATCCACCTCTCCTTTCAATTCTGGTGCTCGGTTAACAGTCTCAACCGTCACCATAAAATGACTTTCACTGGTATTTCCAGAGGTATCAGTCGCAGTAAACACGACTTCTGTTGTTCCCGCAGGAAATTCACTGCCACTGGCAAGTCCTGATGTCTGAACCACTTCCACGCCACAGGCATCACTTGCCGAAGGAGTTGAAAACTCGACCACTGCCGAGTAAGCGTCCGCTTCTGCAACGATAACAATGTCTTCTTTTTGAGCAATCGTTGGCTCAAGCCTGTCAACAACTGTTACAATCGCTCTTCCAAATGACACATTCCCAGCAGCATCCCGGGCTGTCAACGTAACGGTATTTTCGCCTAAATCACTGCAATCAAACGAAGTCTTATCCAAAAATAGTTCAGTAATTGCCACATTATCAGAAGAACCTCGGTCAATTTGTTGTGAAGTAATTGTTGCCTCTCCAGAATCGTCCAAATCGACTGTAATATCTCGTGTTTCAATAATTGGAGGAATAACGTCGGGAATGGAGACCACCGCTTTTTGCATTGTCCGATTGCCATGAATATCAGTTAAACTTACAATAACTTCATTCTCACCGGTATCATCCGGGCTAAATGTGGTTTGACTTAGAACAGTATCCTGAATCCCACAATTATCGGTAGCGCCACGCACTAAATCTCTTGGATCAAGCGTGATTGATTCAGCTCTTGCATTTTCAAAATCAATCTCAAAATCCTTGGTCAATAAAACCGGACTAATGGTGTCCTTCACCGTAATGGTAACCGGTTTGCTTACTTTATTTTCGCTGGCATCCAGGGCAGTCAGGATTACCGCATTCTCTCCCACATGCTCGCAACTAAACTCACTCGGACTTGAGACAATCTGCACTTCTCCACAGTTATCATACCCTAGTGTAAAGCTCATGTCAAACTCCCCTGCTTGAGACCCAAATATCTCCTGTGCATTGGGGCTAGAACTACCCTCTTCTAAATCAACATAATAATAAGAGTTCCCTGCGTAATCCATGTCGACAAGAAATAACTGATGGTAGGAAATTCCATCTATGGTAAAATACAAGCCATCAAGCTCTTTTGGAGTAGAACCTCCTTCTTTAAAGTCCTTTAAGATTACCCCATTGGAACCGCCATCGGGAACTGCCGTCAAGGTCATTTCAAATGAATAGTCCTTTGGGTTGAAAGAAGCGTTCCCTTCAGCATCAAGCTTTAGTGTATAGCTCTTGGCAGATAGTGTTGGAAGGATATTATCTAGCACTGTAACCACAGCCGTTGCCGAAGCCTTATTTCCAGCTGCATCGTATGCCGTTAAGGTAACTCTATTATCGCCAAACTTGTTGCTACAATCAAACGAAGTTTTGTCTAACGAAAGAGCCTTGATTCCGATATTATCAGAAGAACCATTGTCGATTTGTTCCGGACTAATGGTTGCCTTCCCATACTCATCTAACTCAACTGTAATATTTTGTGTTATAACTTCCGGGAGAATGACATCGGGAATAATTACCAAAGCCGGTTTTCTTGTCGTATTACCATGAATGTCAGTTAAGCTTACGATAACCTCATTCTCTCCAGTATCATTCGGACCAAATGTATTTTTGCTTAACGCAATATTCTGAATTGCACAGTTATCACTTGCTGTCGTGATCAAATCTTTAGGACCAATAGTAACCAAGTCAGCTTCCGCATTTTCAAACTCAAGCTTGAAATTCTTGGTGATTAAAACAGGGCTGATGGTATCTACTACCGTGATCGTAACCTCAGAGTTGATCTCATTCCCACTTCCATCCCGGGCTGTTAGGGTGAGTGTGTTATCGCCAATATCATTGCAACTAAACTCATTCTGACTCAGTGCAATTTGCACATTTCCACAGTTATCGGGCCATGGTGTAAAACTCAAGTTCAGTTCACGGGATTGATTGCCAAATAGCTCTTTCATATTGGGATTAGAACTATAGTCCTCCCGATCAATATAGTAAAATGAGCTTCCATCAGAATAAGTACGATCAAAAAATAACTGATGGTATGGAGCTCCCTCAAGTCTAAAATACAGACCGTCTAAATCTTCAGGAGCCACATCACGATTCTCAAAACGACTTAGACTAATCCTGTTGTAATCATAGTTGCCATACACCGTTAACGACATTTCGAAAAAATAATCCGCAGGATTAAAAGAAGCATTCCCTTCAGCATCCAGCATCACCATGAGAGGCTTGTTAGATATACTTGGTGGAATATTGTCAACCACAGTAACTACAGCGGTTTCCGATGCCCTATTTCCAGCAGCATCAAAAGCAGTCAGAACAACCGTATTTTCCCCAAGATGACTACAATCAAAAAAGGTTCGATCCAAGCTTAAGTTTGTAATCCTCAAATTATCAGAAGAACCATGATCTACTTGTTCCGGGCTGATGGTTGCCTTTCCGGACTCATCCAACTCAACTTGAATATCTTGAGTGATTACCATTGGAGGAGTATGATCAGGAACAACAACAGTTACCACCGCCGTTTGCTCAACACTATTCCCATAAGTATCTGTCAACATTACGACAACATCATTCTCTCCGGCATCACTAGCGTTAAAGGTGTTTCGACTTAAAGTAATCTCCTGAATTCCACAATTGTCAGTGGCCTCTACCACCAGATTCTGCGATTCAATAGTAACTGCTTCATCTTCTTCATGCTCAAACTCAATCTTCAGATTCTTAGTTGACAGAAGTGGTTTAATGGTATCTTTTACGGTAACCGCAATTGTTTCGTCCAACTGATTGTTGTATGTGTCGGTAAAGGTCACATCAAGCATATTTTCGCCCAAATCATCGCAGGTGAAATCCTTTTTTGGCAACTCAACCAGCACATCTCCACAGTTATCGTACCACGATGCAAACTTCAAGGTAAACGCTCTCATCTGCTCGCCAAATATATCCTGCACATTCAGAGTCCCACTAGAACCATCTTTATCAATATAATAATAGGCAGCCCCACCTACATGCGATTGATAAAGAAACAGTTGATGATAGGTAAATCCATCAATCGTAAAATATAAACCGTCCAATTTCTCTGGTTCAAAATCCGCCTTAAGATATCTAAATATCACCAAATTTGAAGTGTAGTATGGATCTACTGTTAAGGAGACTTCGAATGTATAATCCTCTGGATTAAAAGAAGTTCTTCCTTCTGAATCAAGCATCAATGTATAGTTCTTTTCTAATAGCGTAGGGCGAGAATTGTCAACTACTGTGACTGTTGCAGGCTCCGATGCCGTATTGCCAGCAGCATCTTGAGCTGTTAGCGTTACAACATTATCGCCAACGCTACTGCAGTCAAAATAAGTCTGGTCCAGGGTAAGTGATGTAATTCTCAGATTATCGCTAGAGCCATTATCTATTTGTTCCGGACTAACGCTTACCCCTCCCGATTGATCCAACTGAACCGTGATATCTTTAGTCACAACCTTTGGTGAAACCTGATCTGGGACGACAACAGTTACCACGGCTGTTTGCTCTACGCGGTTGCCCTGCTTATCAGTTACACTCACCTTCACTTCATTTGCTCCTGCATTAGCCGGACTAAACACCTCTTGACTTATCGTAATATCCTGAACGGCACAGTTATCCACCGCCTTCTCGACCAAATCGACAGAAGTGATTGTTCTGGGGACATCTGTTTCATTCTCAAACTCTATTGTCAGATCCTTTGTAGTTAGATGCGGCCTTATTGTATCTTCAATCGTTATTACAACTGATTCTTCAATGCTATTTCCCCGGGCATCAGACAAAAGCAACTTGAGTGAATGATTCCCCACCTCATCGCATCCAAACTCGTTTTGACTTAAACTTACCTCTACATCTCCACAGGTATCATACCACGATGCGAAGCTTAAAGTGAACTCTCTTCGATTTTTCCCAAATATATCCTGTGCATTCAGACTGGGATTATGCCCATCTGTATCTAGATAGAAATAGGATTGGTCGAATCTATCCGTATGATCAAAAAACAATTGATGATAGGAAAGTCCATCAAGCGTAAAATACAAACCATCCAACTCCTCCGGTGTTAGATCGTCTTGAAAATATCTAAATATCACCCAATTCGAAGTGTAGGTTGGATTTACTGTTAAGGTTATTTCAAAAGAATAATCTTTTGGATTGAAAGAAGCTGTTCCCTCTGAATTCAGCATCAGGGTATAGTTCTTTTCTAATAGCTTGGGCGGAGTATTGTCGAGTACAGTCACCACAGCCATTGCCGATGCCATATTACCAGCCGCATCACGTGCTGTCAAGCTCACCGTATTATCGCCAATCTGGCTGCAATCAAACGAAGTCAGATCAAGGAAAAGTCCCGTAATCCCAACATTATCCGAAGAATTATCATCGATCTCTTCTGCCGTAATCATAGCATTCCCTGACTCATCCAAGATAACAGTAATATCACGAGTCTTTACTGTGGGGGGAATTACATCCTCTTCTTCGATAAAACTCCTATGAGAAAGCTCATAAATCCTATTATTATCTCGAGCAATTGGCGAATTACTTATTGAGTTTATATTTCCTGCTAGATCATCTAAAAGCTTTGTTCTAAACTCTAAAGCGAAGGTGTTATAAACTCCAGTAAAAGACATTAAACTGATCAAAAAGATTTTGAAGGTAAAAGCCAGCAGATTAGCTAACTTCGGGTAGAAGTAGAATTTTTTCATGATTTTTGGTTACCTCAATAAGCATTAAGAAATTATGCTAATTCGTTTTGGGGGCAAAATTACTCGACATTGACCTTTCTGTCCAATTATTCATGGGTACAGTATGGGTACAGCAAGGCTATTTTTTGTAAAAAGACGACCTTGTGGAAATGCGATGAGCTTGCTCTAAGCTAAAACACATTGGCAACGAATAGTAATCCGGCCTATCGTTTGCCAGTAAAAGCAATCTCATCAAAACGGCTTAAAATATAACTCGAAGTTGATAGACCCCCATCAGAATAAACAGAAGGGCCACTCCCCTCCGTAACCAGATTTCCAGGTTTTGGACTTTTCGCAACCAGCTTGAAAATCCGTCAAAAGCAAAGGCCAACAATAACGTTGATAAAATTACAACAACACCGGTACCCAAAGCAAACAAAAAAGGAAGCAGCAGTCCTGCCGGGCTTTTCAAGGTCATTGGAATCAACAGCCCAAAGTACATGACTCCGCTATAAGAACAAAAAGCCAAAGCAAACACCACCCCCAACAGAAATGGTTTAATCGCTTTCAACTGATTTTCTTTTTCCAACTGATTGACCAACCAGTTCCACGAGGGGAATGGAATCCGTAGCAAGTCAAGCATAACAATTCCGATGAAGATCAAGAGTGGGGCCAGTAACTTTTCGCCATAACGAGCTAAAAAGCCGGAAATATCAAGTGCATTGGCTCCAAAATATAAGATAACAGCGAGTAGCACATACGAAAGTGCCCGCCCCAGTGTATAGAAAAGTCCGCCCAACAACACTTGTTTCTTATTCGCCCCTTCGCGACCAATAAATCCAACAGCTGCCAGGTTACTAGTTAGTGTGCACGGCCCTAGTGAGGTTAACAGGCCCAGCAAAAAAGCTGACCACAGCGAAAAAGAAGATTGATCCAATAGGTTGGTAAAAAACTCTTGCATTAAAATTGATCGATGGTTTGTTCCAAGATTGCTTTAAACTTTTCAGGCTTTGGCAGCACATACAGAAAAGCCTCTTCTGTCAGGTTTACTTGCTGGCTATCTTTCAACACCACCAATGATTTAAAGACGACATCAAACTGGCCTGCGAACTTGGCACAATCAGCCTCATCCAAATTAAACTGACGAAAAACCAACCGGCCTGACTTTAAATCTCCCTCGTATTTGCCAGCCAATTCGTCCTGAATGATTTTCTCAATGGCATTGCAGGTTTCGCAGCGAACGGAAGTCCGAAAGTAGTACAAACCGATCTGCCCTTGTTCTGGCAAAACAAGCTTATCGCTTTTTACAGGAGTCTGTTCCACACAAGCTCCCAGCACAGTCACAAGCAGTCCGATCAGAAAGAATCTCATTCTTTATTTTTTAGGTCTTCCAAAAGTTTACAAATGGCTTTATAACTTGGCAAGTCTCCGCGAATAACAACCTCGCCATCTACAACTAAAGCCGGTGTTTGCAATACACCAAAACGCATAATTTCATTTAGATCATCCACTTTCTCAATATGTGCTGACAACTGCAAGCTAGCCACGGCCTTCTCGACCCGATGGGCCAATCCCCGGCACTTGACACATCCCGGACCTAAAACTTTAATTTCCATGCGATTCTTCTGATTTTGTGTAAAAGTACTGATTCTGTGTTAAAACAATTTCAAAAAAGTGTTAATACATGCGGAAAGACTGGCTGTTAAAAAGTTTTAATTTCAAGATCACATTAGTCTGAGTTCAAAGAATGTGCTATCTTCGCAAACATAAAAAATTCGCGCATCTTGTTAGCGGTAAAAGAATTAATCACAAGTTCAGACGTTCATTTTAAAAATTATTGATTACGAATTGTTTGAGCGAAAATTAAGCATCCGTCGAAATTAATTATATCTATGAAGAATTATAAGTTCATCAACAATGTTACAGGCTGGCTGGTCTTTTTAGTGGCAGCCGTTGTTTATTTAATGACGATTGAACCCACCACCAGTTTTTGGGATTGTGGTGAATTTATTACAACCTCCTACAAGTTGGAAGTAGGTCACCCGCCGGGTGCTCCTTTTTTCATGATTTTGGGACGCTTCTTCACAATTTTCGCCGATCCATCAAGCGCAGCCATGATGATCAATGCCTTGTCGGCATTGGCCAGTGCGTTTACCATCCTGTTTTTGTATTGGACAATTACCCACTTGGCTCAAAAGTTGGTTGGCACAGAGAAAGAATATAGCCTGGGGCACACCGTTGCCATTATTGGAAGTGGAGTTGTTGGTGCTTTAGCCTACACGTTTTCTGATACCTTCTGGTTCTCAGCTGTTGAAGGCGAGGTTTATGCCAGTTCATCGCTCATTACTGCGATCGTCTTCTGGGCCATTCTGAAATGGGAAAATGTAGCCGATGAGCCCCATGCCAACCGCTGGATCATCCTGATTGCCTATCTGATGGGGATTTCTATTGGAATTCACCTGTTAAACCTGTTGGCTATTCCTGCCATTGTCTTTGTTTATTATTACAAAAAATATCCGGTTACCCGCAACGGAATTATTGCCAGTCTGGTCATTTCGATTTTGCTTCTAGGAATCATCATGTATGGTATCATTCCGGGGGTTATTAAAATTGCCTCCTGGTTTGAACTCATGTTTGTCAATGGCTTTGGACTGCCATTCAACACGGGAACTATTTTTTACGCTGCTCTGCTTATTGGGTTGATTGTTTTTGGCATTCATTACACCACCAAAAAGAACCTGGTACTTTGGAATACCGTGCTGGTGGCTTTTATGGTCATTATCATTGGTTATTCATCGTTTGCCATGATTGTTATTCGTTCTTCGGCCAATACTCCAATGGATCAAAATAGCCCCGATGACGTATTCTCCTTATTAGGTTACTTGAACCGCGAACAATACGGAGACCGCCCACTATTTACCGGCCAGAATTACAACACTCCGCTTGATCCTCAGAATCCATACGTTGAAGATAAACCGTACTACATTCAAAAAGATGGCAAATATGTCGTTTCTGATATTCGTCAGAAGCCTCAGTACGACTCTCGCTTCACAACTTTCTTTCCACGGATGTGGAGTAGTCAAAGCCAACACATAAAAGACTATCAGAGTTGGGCTGGCGTTGAAGGAAAAACGGTTCAGATAACCAACCGCCAAGGAGAGCCGGAGACGATCAAGCTACCAACCTTTGGCGAAAACCTGCAGTTTTTTGTTCGCTACCAAGTGGTTCACATGTACATGCGTTATTTCATGTGGAACTTTGTGGGACGTCAAAACGATATTCAAGGGCATGGCGATGTTCTTAGCGGAAACTGGCTGAGTGGTATTAATTTTATTGATTCAGCCCGTTTGGGTGATCAATCAGATTTGCCAGCCAAATACGCCAACAACAAAGCACGAAATACCTACTATTTCTTACCGCTTTTACTCGGACTATTAGGAGCATTTTTTCACTATCACCGCAATAAGAAAGACATGTGGGTAGTTAGTCTGCTTTTCATTATGACAGGAATTGCCATTGTGGTCTACCTGAACCAGTATCCGCATCAACCACGTGAACGAGATTATGCTTATGCCGGATCATTTTATGCCTTCGCCATTTGGATTGGACTTGGCGTGCTTGCCATTCCTGAACTCCTGAAGAAATGGCTTCCTTATACAAGCACAGCCATTGCGGCTTCGGTTTTGAGTTTATTCTTGGTTCCCGGAGTTATGGCGAATGAAAACTGGGATGACCACGATCGCTCAAACCGATATACCGCTCGCGACTTTGGGGCTAACTACCTGAACAGCTGCGAGAACAATGGAATCATCTTTACCAATGGCGACAACGATACGTTCCCATTATGGTACAACCAAGAGGTTGAAGGCGTTCGTACCGACCTTCGTGTATGTAACTTGAGTTACCTGCAAACCGATTGGTACATCGATCAAATGCGTCGTCAGGCCTACGAATCCAACCCTTTGCCAATCACCTTTACGGAAGATCAGTATGTGCAAGGAACACGGGATGTGATTTACCTGATGAATGATCCTCGGATTAAGGGTGCTGTGGACTTGAAAAAAGCATTGGACTTTGTCAAAGATGACAATCCAAAGACCAAGCTAACGCAGGCCGATAATGCAGCTTACATTCCGTCTAAACGCTTGTTCTTAAAAGTGGATAAAGAAGCTGTTATTCGCAATAAGGTTGTTCCTGAGGCGCAATACGATCAGATTGTGGATACCATTTTCATCGACTTTGGGAATAAAAACTACGTTACCAAAGATGAGCTTATGGTGCTTGATATGATTGCCAACTCCAATTGGGAGCGCCCAATCTATTATGCCATCACCGTGGGCCGCGATAAATATTTGGGCTTGCAGGATTACTTCCAGCTTGATGGATTTGCTTACCGCTTCACCCCTGTTAAAACAGAGCAGTCAGGCATTTACTTTGGCCGTGTAAACACCGAACGGATGTACCAACATATGATGAATGATTTCAAATGGGGAAACATGAACGATCCGGAGGTTTACATCGACGAGAACAATCAACGAATGATGATGAATATCCGGAATAACTTCAACCGACTTGCTGAAAGCTTGGTACAGGAAGGCCGGAAAGATTCAGCAATCAAAGTACTGGATCGCAGTTTAGAACTTATTCCACACGATATCGTTCCTTACAACTACTTCTCGCTGCAGTTGGCCGAAGATTACCTGTCGGCTGGAGCTATGGATAAAGGAACTAAAGTGATGCGGGAAATCTACGAATCGTACAAGGAAGAAATGGACTACTTCCTCAAGCTGGATGATAAATACCTGGTTTCAGTTGATGAAGAAATTCAGCGTATCATGTACTTCCTGCGCGAGATGAGTCTCATCACGAACGAGTACAAATTGGAAGATTTCTCTAAAGAAATTACAGCAAGTTTTAACAACTATTTTCAAGCATACAGTACATTGAACTAATGCTTCGATTTGATCCAAGAATACAACCTCCGGTTTTGCTTACCAGGTATTTTCCCAAAGCACTTTGGCGACTATCTGGTAAGCAAAAACAGGTGGTCTTAACCTTTGACGATGGGCCAATTCCGGAAGTAACTCCTTGGGTGCTCGACTTGCTTGACAAGGAACAAATTAAAGCTTGTTTCTTTTGTGTTGGCGAAAATGTCAAACGTCACCCCGAACTTTTTCAGCAACTACGGGATCGCGGACACCAGGTTGGCAACCACACGTTTAACCACCTTCAAGGGCTAAAAACGCCCGATGAAGACTATTTTAACAACGTTGAGCTGGCCAGGAAATTCATCCAATCGCGGCTCCTTCGCCCGCCACATGGGCTGTTGAAAAAATCACAATACAAAGCACTGAGCAGCCAATATCAATTGGTTATGTGGGATATTATCAGTCGTGATTACCGATCAGACTTAACACCTGAAAAAGTCGTTAACAATGTGATGAACTTTGTTCGTTCAGGCTCCATCATCATCTTTCACGATTCCTTAAAGGCACAAAAGAACCTGAAAGAAGCTTTGCCTGTTGTTATTAAAAATTTGAAACAGAAAGGTTATACCTTTACACTTATACCCGAAGAATATCAAAAAGTAGCTAGCTAAAAACAGACAAATAATTACAGATCATGTTGAATATTTTACTTGTTGGATCAGGAGGAAGAGAGCATGCCATGGCATGGAAAATTAAGCAGTCGGCAAAAGTAAACCAACTGTACATTGCACCAGGCAATGCAGGAACAGCTGACTTAGGCGAAAATATTGCCGTAGGTGTTTCTGATTTTGAAGGCCTTAAAAAAGTTGTTTTAGAAAAAGCCATTGACTTGGTGGTGGTTGGCCCCGAAGTCCCATTGGTTGAAGGACTTCACGATTACTTTTTAGCCGATGAGCAATTGAGCCAGGTCAGAGTGGTTGGCCCGCAAAAGACAGGAGCATTACTTGAAGGCTCTAAGGACTTTGCCAAAAAATTTATGGCTCGTCACAACATTCCAACAGCAAAATATACAACTGTAACTCCTGAGACACTGGAAGAAGGAATCGCTTTCTTGAAAGAAATGAAAGCCCCTTATGTGTTGAAGGCTGATGGTTTGGCTGCTGGTAAAGGCGTGCTGATCATCGAGCAACTTGAAGAAGCAGAGGCATCTCTAAAAACCATGCTTGATGGCCAGTTTGGTGCTGCATCGAGTAAAGTGGTTATCGAAGAATTTTTGTCTGGCGTGGAGCTTTCCGTTTTTGCAATTACCGATGGAAAAGATTACCAAATCCTTCCTGAAGCAAAAGATTACAAGCGAATTGGCGAAGGCGATACAGGTTTGAATACGGGTGGTATGGGGGCAATCAGTCCGGTTCCTTTTGCTGATGCCGCTTTCATGAAAAAAGTGGAAGATCAAGTGATCAAGCCAACAGTTGAAGGGCTTCAGAAAGACCAAATCCCTTACAATGGATTTATCTTTTTCGGGCTGATTAATTGTGATGGCAATCCATATGTGATTGAGTACAATGTTCGCATGGGTGATCCTGAAACCGAAGCTGTTATGCTGCGTATCAAATCAGATTTTGTTGATCTGCTGGAAGCTGCTGCTAATGGAACAATGGCCGAGCAATCTATCGAGTTTGATGAACGCAACGCAGTTACAGTCATGTTGGTTTCAGGTGGTTATCCGGGTTCCTACGAAAACGGAAAAGTCATGAGCGGATTCGGTGATGTAAACGACAGCATCCTTTTTCATGCCGGAACAAAGCAAGCTGAAAACGATGTGGTAACAGCCGGAGGTCGTGTCATTGCTGTCAGCTCTTACGGAAATTCCATGAAAGAGGCGCTGGCACAATCATACGCCAATGCCGAAAAAATTGATTTTGAAGGCAAGTACTACCGGAAAGACCTCGGATTTGATTTATAAACTCTAACAAGCGCAATCCGGACTCAATGATACTCAGGATACTCAAAACCAATCAGGCATATCATTTTTTACTCATTCCTCTCATCGTACTCGGACTATGGTTTCGTTCTTACATCCATCCCGAATACTTTCCGTTTTTTGAGGGAGAAAATGCAATGTTCCTGTACAAACCGGTACACCAGTGGCTGTCGCAATCAGCCCTGGTAAGTAATCTGTTGGCCATGGTGTTCGTTATTGCGCTGTCTTTTCTTGTTTTACGGCTAAATACGGCCTACGCTTTTATCCGTATCCGAACATTTTTACCATCCAATATTTTTGTCCTGATTGTCAGCGGACTGCTTAGCTTGCATGCGCTGCATCCGGTTTACTTTGCCTTGCTGTTTTTGCTGCTCTGTGTCGACCGGATTTTTCAATCTTATGAACTGGAACAATTTCACGCCAGTGCATTCGAAGCCGGCTTTTTTATTGGCTTGGGAAGTTTATTTTACCTGAACCTGATTTTCTTTTTCCCAGTCATCTGGATCGGATTTCTATTGATTAAGAAACAGTACCAGTGGCGCAATTTCATTCTCCCCCTGATGGGAGTTGGCGTCCCTTGGCTTTTCACTTGGTCGTATTACTTTCTAACCAATCAGTGTGCTGTTTTTACCGAGACCATTACAGCCAACTTGTACGTTGATAACCACTTTTTAAGAGATAACCTGCCCTTGCAGATCTACCTTGGCTTTCTCACTGTTTTAACCCTGTTGTCAAGTATTTTTCTGCTCAATCAATACGACGAAAAGAAAATCAGTACCCGTAAAAACTTTCAGGTTTTCTTTTTGATTTTCTTCATTGCCTTTGTCTTGTTAATTGCCGTGCCGGCAGTGTCCCAGGAAATCTTGATCATCATGTCGCTCCCACTCACGTTTCTAATCTCAAACTACCTGATTTTCATGAAGCGAAAATTCTGGAGCAATTTATTCATGTACCTTTTTATTGCTCTGATTATTTACATGCAGTTTGTCTGATGAATCCGAATAAACCGACATTGGCGATTTATGGAATTCAGGACCGGGATTCCTACAAGTATCCGTTTTATGTGCATGACCATAATCTGGCAATTATGCAACATGGAAAAGTTGTTGAGTTTCTGCAGCTGGAAAGGGTATCACGGCGCAAAAGAGACAACAGCCTGCACGAGCAACTTTATGCCCTGCTAAAAGAGAAACGCCTGCTGGGGAACGATTACGACCTGGTTTTTGTGGACAATGTGGTCGGACGCACCTTCTTAAGCTCACAAGGAAACGTTCGTTTTGAAGCCCCACTACCTCAACTACTGGCCTCTGATTTGGAACCTGGCAATGGCTGGTGGTTTGGCAAGCAAGCTTCAGCCTGGGCCCTCAACCACGAACTGGCCCACATCTGTTCGTGCTTACCTTTTTTTGGTCCTTTTAAACCCAACAGCCTGCTTGTTCACTTCGATGGAGGAGCCAGTAAAAGCAATTTTTCGGCTTGGCTTTACCGCGGTGATAAAATTCAAAAGCTAACTGCCCACTGGGACTACCAGTACCTGACCAGCTTGTTTAATGCCAATGCCTTGGTTTTTGGAATGATTGGTGCCAAGCTATACGATCAAAACTCGGTCCCGGGGAAAATGATGGGACTCGCCGGACATGGAACCTACCGGAAAGAGCTCAATGAATGGCTGAAAAAGCACGATTACTTTCAGCACATTTGGAATAAAAAATCGAGCTTCTTTCAGCAGGCAAAAGCCGATTTCAATGTTGACCTGAAGTCCTTTGATCAGAAGAATTCCTTCTTACAAGATGTTATTGCCACCTTACACGAATTATTTGTACGGGAAACCCTTGAAATTTTCAAACGACTTCAGCAACAATATAACTCCAAAGTACTCTATTATTCCGGTGGCTGTGCTTTAAACATTGTTACCAATACCCGCCTTGTTGAATCCAGCATCTTTGAGGAAGTTTACATTCCTCCTTGCTGCGAGGATTCCGGGCTTGCACTGGGAGCTGCAGCTTATGCCGAATGGCGCAAACACGGCACTGTGGAAAAACACAGTCCGTACCTAAACAACTGGAATCTGCCAACAGAAACACTCCAATACACCCCAGAAGATCTGGAGTTAGCTGCTCAGAGCTTGTTAAAAGGGCAGGTTATTGGTGTGTGCAATGGTTTTGGAGAAGCAGGACCAAGAGCTTTAGGAAACCGCAGCCTGTTGTGTTTGGCTGATAAGCCCAAACTCGCTCAGCAAGTGAGTATGCAACACAAAAAGCGAGAATGGTATCGACCTGTGGCTCCAGTGATGCTAGAAAAAAACGCTCGCTATTTTACCGAAAAAGATCAAATTCATCCCTTAAGTGAATACATGCTTCTGGATTTTGATATCATTCCGGACAAGCGAAATGAGCTGGCTGGAGCTGTCCATATTGACGGAACGGCCCGCATTCAAACCATCTTTAAGCGAGAGCAAAATGCGTATCTCTTTGACTTGCTGTCGCTGCTCTCCGACAAATACCACGTTCGGGCCTTGATCAACACCTCGTTCAATGGCAAGGGAGAGCCCATTGTCCATACCTCCGAAGATGCGTTAAATTCAGCACAGCAAATGGGAATTGACGGCCTTGTTCTCAACGGAAAATTTCAACAATTGTAAATCAATTTACCTCCCTTCCAAAGGGAAAAAAGCGGAATATAATTACTTCCACCAGAAGCTGTTTCTAGTCCTTTTCCGATGCCTTTCTTTACGCCTTCTCACCTCTTCCGTTAAACTTTCGCTCAAAAAAAATTCATTCAGCTTGTAACGTCTCCCCTGACTGTTCGTCCTATAAAATGTAAGCCACATTGAAACATTAAACTTTCATCAAAAAGGGGGTCAAAATGCAATTGACATGGAAAAATGGCCCGTTCATCGAATAAATGTCAGAAAAAAGCGATGAAATCCTCAATTTTGAAAAGAAAGCCGAAAACTAGAAAACAATGATTAAACTAAACAACATCCACAAATCCTACGACATGGGGAGCAGCAAACTGCATGTGCTCAAAGGCATTGATCTGGAGATTGAGCAGGGCGAGTTTGTTTCTATCATGGGATCCTCAGGATCCGGCAAATCTACCTTACTCAACATATTAGGCATGCTCGACAATTACGATGAAGGTTCTTACCTGTTAGCCAATAAGTTAATTGCCAACATGAGCGAAAAGAAAGCAGCCCAACTTCGTAATGACATGGTTGGATTTGTCTTTCAATCGTTTAACCTCATCTCGTTTAAAAATGCCATGGAGAATGTTGCACTGCCTTTGTACTATAAGGGAGTCAATCGCAAAAAGCGCAATGCCATTGCTTTGGAATACCTCGAAAAATTAGGTTTGAAAGAATGGGCTGAGCACATGCCCAATGAAATGTCAGGCGGACAAAAACAACGTGTAGCCATTGCCCGTGCCTTAATTTCAAATCCAAAGATTATCCTGGCCGATGAGCCAACAGGAGCTTTGGATACTTCTACCTCCTACGAAGTGATGGACATCCTGAAAGAGATTAACGATGCTGGCATTACCGTTATCATCGTTACTCACGAACACGATATTGCAGCGATGACCCAAAAGGTGGTTCGTTTGAAAGATGGGCGGATTGATGAGATCATCCGGAATGGAGAGCTTCGCGAATTCCGCCATACCTACAACAAAGAATTGGTAACAGCCTAAACCAAACCATTCATGTTTGATATCGATAAATGGCAGGAGATCCTGTCAACCATTAAGAAGAACAAGATGCGTACGTTCCTGACCGGCTTCTCTGTTGCCTGGGGAATTTTCATGCTGATGATCCTGCTGGGTTCCGGAAACGGACTAAGCAATGGGGTTGCCAGCAATTTTATGAACGACGCAGTAAACGCCATGTGGATCTGGACCGGCGAAACAACCATTGCTCACCAAGGCTTAAAGCCAGGGCGTCCCATCCAATTTCACAATGATGATTACGACATTATCACCAATATTCCCGGCGTGGAAACAGCATCGGGCCGTTACTTTATGGGAAATACCCGTTATTCCTATGGAAAGGAATCAGGGGAATACACAACAGTCACCTGCCATCCGGAACTGAATGAAGTAGACCGCATGGAACTCCTGGAAGGACGTTTTATCAATGACGTTGACATTCTGCAAACCCGGAAGGTTGTCGTGATCGGGAAAGATATTCACGAAGCTCTTTTTAAGGAAAAGCCTGCTTTGGGTGAATACGTAAGAATCAACAATGTCCCATTCAAAGTAGTTGGCGTTTGCATTGAACCGGAGTCAACCCGAAACCGCAATGCCTACATGCCGGTATCAACGGCCCAAAAAGTATTTAACGGCTCCAACAGGCTACACAATTTTGCCATAACCATCAACGGAGAAACACTGGACGAGAGCCAGGCCATTGAAGAACGCATTCGAACCACTTTTGCCCGAAAACACCGCTTTGATGTTGCCGACGAAAGTGCCATGGGCATGTACAACAAACTGGAAAACTACATCCAAACCATGCGGATTTTTCAGGCTATCAAGATTTTCATCTGGATTATCGGAATTGGAACGCTCATCGCCGGAATTGTAGGCGTAAGCAACATCATGCTCATTGTCGTGAAAGAGCGCACCAAAGAAATTGGTATTCGTAAAGCGATTGGAGCCAGTCCGGCTTCTGTCATTGGCTTAATTCTGCTGGAATCAATCCTGATTACCACGCTGGCAGGCTACATTGGGCTTGTACTGGGCACCGGACTTATGGAGCTCGTCAACTATGCGATGGTTCAATCGGCAGGAGATGCCGCAGGACAAGGAGAAACCATTTTTCTCAACCCGACTGTCGACTTTGGAGTGGCAGTGTCTGCGACCATTCTGCTGGTTGTAGCCGGAACCATTGCAGGCTATATCCCGGCGAAACGGGCAGCCAGTATTAAACCAATTGTAGCCTTGCGCGACGAATAAAACCTAAAAAAACAACCATGTTTGATCTTGACCTTTGGAAAGAAATATTAAGTGCCCTCAAGCAAAACCGGATGCGAAGCTTCATGACTGCCTTCGGTGTATTTTGGGGAATCTTCATGCTCATCATTATGTCGGGAGCCGGACGCGCCTTGGAAAATGGAGTGATGGAAGGGGTTAAAGCCTTTGCCACCAACTCTGCTTTCTTTTGGACCGAACGGACCAGCAAGCCATACGAGGGCTTTCAGCGCGGACGCCGATGGATTTACAACAATCAGGATATTGAATATATCCGGCAAAGTGTGAAAGAAATCGAGTACCTGTCGCCTCGCCTCTTCGGTTGGCAGCAGAATGGAGACAACACCATTCGTGGCGAGCGCACCGGCGCCTTCAACATCTATGGCGATTACCCTGACTACTTCAAAATTGATGGGTGGACTC
Organism: Sunxiuqinia elliptica; assembly: GCF_900113005.1. Taxonomy (GTDB): domain Bacteria; phylum Bacteroidota; class Bacteroidia; order Bacteroidales; family Prolixibacteraceae; genus Sunxiuqinia; species Sunxiuqinia elliptica. The sequence continues at coordinate 44,553 of NZ_FONW01000002.1, read as the reverse complement.
CGGTAAAAGGACGGTTGATGAACGAGATTGACGTCCTGCAAAAACGGAAAGTGTGTGTAATTGGTGAGCGTGTTGAAGAAGTCATGTTTGATAAAGATGAAGACCCGATTGGCCAGTACCTTAAAATCAGCGGAGTCTACTTCCAGGTGGTTGGAGTAATCCATCCTGAAACCCGTATCAATATTGGTGGAGGAAAAAAGGAAGAAACCATTATCATCCCATTCTCAACCATGCAAACAGCTTACAATTATGGCGATGAAATTCACTTTTTCTCGGTAACGGCTAACCAAGGAACCAGTGTAAGCTCGCTCGAAGAAAAGCTAAAACGAATTTTGAAAGAGCGTCACAAGATAGCGCCCGACGATATGCAAGCCATTGGCTCGTTCAACATTGAAGCTGAATTTAAAAAGTTTTCCATGTTGTTCTTGGGAATTCAGGCGCTAACCTGGATTGTCGGTATCGGCACCCTATTGGCAGGCGTTATTGGAGTCAGCAACATCATGCTTGTGATCATTAAAGAGCGAACGCAGGAAATTGGGATTCAGCGTGCCATTGGAGCTACCCCCGGGAAAATCATGCTTCACATCATTGCTGAAAGTGTTTTCCTGACGGTTATGGCAGGCTACATTGGGCTGTCGCTGGGAGTTGCCCTGCTCGAAGTGCTTAACCAAATCCTGTTGGCTGCCGGCGATGAAGTCTTTTTCCGCAACCCGGAAGTCAACCTAACAATGGCTTTATCAGCCTTGGCTGTCTTGGTTTTTTCCGGAGCTTTTGCCGGATTTATTCCAGCTCGACGAGCCATCAAAATTAAACCAATTGATGCCTTGCGCGATGAAAGCTAAGCAACAAGAAGTAAAACTGAAATAAAACTAAAATAAAAACCGAAACGATGGAACAAGCTCTGGAAACCGATCTTCCTGTAAAATCCGGCAACTTCGGAGGCGAGTTTCAGCAAATACCGTGAAAACATAAAAAACAGAACAAGATGAAAAAGATTTTTAAAATTTTGGGGATCGCGCTGCTAGTCGCAATTTTTGGAGGAACTATCTATTTCCTCTACACCAAATCGAAAAAACAACCCGATGTTTTTGAAACCAAAACGCCCTTTGTTAGCAATGTCATTCGAAAAACAGTAGCAACCGGCTCGGTGGTTCCACGCCAAGAGATTGAAATTAAACCTCAGGTTAGCGGAATTATTGAGGAAGTCTACATTCAACCCGGAGATTTTGTCAAGAAAGAACAAATCATTGCTAAAATCAAGATCATTCCAGACATGGTTAACCTGAATGCTGCTGAGTCTCGTTTAAACCAAGCTAAAATCAACTTTGAAGATTCGAAAATCGACTATGATCGTCAGCAGAAGCTATTCGACTCAGAGGTTATTTCATATGAGGACTATAAAAAAGCAAAAGTAGGCTACGACACCTCTAAAGAAGAGTTAGCTGCTGCCGAAAACAACTTGGAATTGATTAAAAATGGGGTGACTAAAAAGGCTCAAACAGCGACCAACACCTTGGTTCGTTCAACCATCAACGGCATGGTATTAGATGTTCCGGTAGAGGAAGGCAATTCGGTTATTCAATCAAACACCTTCAACGAAGGAACCACCATTGCATCTATTGCTGACATGCAAGACATGATCTTCGAGGGAAAAGTGGATGAAACCGAAGTTGGTAAAATCAAGGAAGGCATGCCGATTGAACTGGAAATTGGAGCCATCGAAAAAGAGAAGTTCCAAGCTATCCTGGAATACATTTCTCCGAAGGGAGTTGAAGAAAACGGAGCCATTCAATTTGAAATTAAAGCCGATGTATCGTTGAAAGACGATCAGTTCATCCGAGCTGGATACAGCGCCAACGCGAGCATCGTCCTTGAGCGCAAAGACAGCGTGATGGTTATTCCGGAAGGCATGCTAAAATTTGAGAATGACTCGGCTTTTGTTGAAGTGCTGATCAACGAAGAAGAGAATCAATTTGAAAAACGAAAAGTCGAGACCGGAATTTCTGATGGAATCAACATCGAAGTGGTTTCAGGCTTAGCAAAATCAGATAAGGTAAAAGGCGAAAAAATCGATCCGAAAAAGCTGAAGGAAGAAACTGACAACCAAAATACTTAATCAGAATTGGTAACTGAATAGCTGGAACAAAACGGAGGCATTAAAAATTTGAAAGCACACCAAAATTAGCTGAAGTGAATTCCCCGCTATTCCAAACGAATGACTAAATTAGCTTGGTGGAAAACATAAAGAAAATAACAATGAAACGACTATTTCAACTCACTGCACTGCTGGTCTTGATTTTCTCGGGAGCTGTGAATGCCCAACAATCATGGGATTTGCAACGTTGCGTTGATTATGCGCTTGAGAATAACATCCGGATTCAGCAGCAGGACATCAATTCACAATATTACGAAAACGAATTGCAGCAAGCCAAGAACAACCGCCTACCTTCGGTGAATGGTGGCTTGTCCAACAGCTTCAACTTTGGGCGCTCGTTGCAGTACGACAATACTTACGCCAATTACAACTCGAACCAAACAGGTGGAAGCTTAAGTGCAAACATGACGCTTTGGAATGGGTTCATCCTTCAGAAGTCAATCACAAAAGCTGATTTGGACTTGAAAGCCGCCTTGGCCGATCTCCAAAAAGCAAAGGATGACATTTCCTTGTACATCGTGGCCGCTTATCTCGAAATCCTTTTTGCCGAAGAGCTGGTTCAGGTTGCTGAAGCTCAAACAGAAGTGACCAAACTGCAGATTGAACGCACGGGCAAGCTGGTTGATGCCGGAAGCCTGGCTAAAGGAAGTCTGCTGGAGATTGAAGCACAGCTGGCTCGCGAAGAATTGGACTTGGTGAACCAACAAAACAGCTTACAATTGGCCTACCTCAACTTGTATCAACTACTCGAATTGCCTTCAACCGAGCAGTTTAAGATTGAAAAGCCTGTTCTGCCAGTTGTTAAAGCAAACGGTAGCTTGCTAAATTCGATGGAAGTCTTTCGTCAGGCTGTGAACCTTCGCCCTGAGATTAAAAGTGCAGAATACCGTTTGGGAAGTTACCAGGAACAGGTGGCTATTGCCAAAGGCAGTTTGTACCCAACACTTACTTTTGGCGCTGACTACTACAACTCGTACAACAACAAGTATGAAGACTTCAACGGCGATAAGATTTCGCTCAACGATCAGTTGAAAAACAACGAACGTTATGGCCTTGGCGTAAATCTGTCGATTCCGATTTTCAACAAAGGGCAAGTTCGAACGCAAATCAAGAATGCTGAGCTGCAAGTGATCAACCAGGAATATGAACTTCAAAACACCAAAAACGTGTTGCGCAAAGATATTGAGCAGGCCTACACCAATGCAGTAGCCGCTTTGAAAAAATACATGGCCAGTAACAAAGCCGTGGAGTCGATGCAGGAAGCCTTTCGTTACACCGAAGAAAAATTTAATGTGGGCATGGTAAACACAGTGGAATACAACCAATCGAAAAATAACCTGACCAAAGCTCAAAGTGACCTGTCGCAAGCGAAGTACGATTATATTTTTAGAACAAAAATTCTGGACTTTTACAACGGGATCCCCATCCAATTATAAAAATCGGTTTTCATTACTAGATACCAAAATCCGATCGGTAAGCAACCACTGATCGGATTTTTTCTGCTCGGCTTCAAGCTTCCATAATCGATTAACTTTCGAATACCTTGAAGCCTTGTTGCATATTCTGATAAGCTACCCAAATTAAGGCATTACAAACATCCGATAGTCTTACATCTGAAAATCTAACGATCTATTATCTTCTTAATCGTAGAATTTTAACTTTTGCTGAAGGCGTTCCATCATTCGCACAATACGATTGGCTTTGGTTGCTTCCGTTTTGGCTTCGTAAATCCAATCGAGGTAAGCCTTTTGTTCTCCTTCTGAAAAAGAACAGAAATTCTGGTAAAGCTCCGGAGCTTCATTTTTAAAACAATCCCGGATTTCTCCCGGAATCTCTAGCTCAGAATCATCCGGAAATAAAATTACATGCACCGAGTCGCCTGCTGCTTTACCAATTTTCTTTCTTAAGGCTGCTTTTACCGGAAGAAACAGTCGCCCATTCCCCATTGGCATCAGTTTGTATTGCTTTAAAGCCACATCATCAATCGATCCTTTTACCTTCACCCACCCAAAAGGATTATTCTTGTTCTGCAGGACTTCCGGTATTTCAGCATAGGTCCAGCCTCCCTTTCCCGGAAACTTCTCCAAGCGGTAAACGGCATCAACAAGTGGTTTTTGTTCTTTCATCTGGATTGAATTGGCATGACGTTTTCTACAACAACCAACTGCATGGCTTTGCTTATCCCTTTTTTCATTTTAAAGCGAAAAACAAAAGCCACCGTGCAACACACACGATGGCTTTCATTAATTATTTAAATCCTTCCAAGCAAAGGAACTGCAGACCAACAAGGGATTTATCAGGGCTGCAAGTCCTTCAATGCAAGTTTATCATTCAACAACTTCAGCTGCTATTTTAAAGGAAGAAGGGAAAGAATAGGCTTGTCCAATAGGGCACAGCTGTTTGGCCTCCGTAGCAATTGCTTGCAGTTCGTCATCGCTAAGCCCTTCCACTTTCACGCTTACCTCCAACTCCGAGTGTGTAACCTGGTCGCTGTCGTACGAAATGGTGCACGCCGTATCCAGCGACTCAATCGTGTATTGCTTCTGAGATAGCAACATCGCCATCGTCATGTTAAAGCAAGCAGCATGTGCCGCAGCTAAAAACTCTTCTGGAAGCGTAACATCGCCCGAAGAACGCTTCATAAAACTATAGGGAACTTTATTGAGTAGCGGGTTATCAGATTGAAACTCTCCTTTTCCACGCTTAAGACTATCGGTCCAATTGGCCTTTACAGTTGTTTTCATAGTTGCTTTGTTTTTATTTTTCAGGCAAAATTAGAACAAGCTCCTCAAGCGAAAAATGGATATTTGGTCCAAAGTACAGGACTTTTTCCACAGTAAGCGTGTAACCCGATGGTGCAATAAATTTATGAACTAAGATAATTTTTTCGGAAAGTGAGCGGGGCAACTTGCGTTTGCACTTTGAAATAACGGCTAAAATAAGCAGCATCTTCGTAGCCCAGCTTATGAGCAATCTCCTTCACTGTAAGCTGAGTGTGCACCAACAAGCGTTTCGCCTGCAGCATGATGCGATTAACAATGATGCAGCTGGGCGTTATCCCGGTATCTGTAGTTATTCGTTTGTTCATTGTTTTGGTGGTTACCCCCAGCAGCTTGGCATACTCGCCCACATAATGCAGGCGGGTATAGTTTTTCTCTACCAGCTGACTAAACTTCCGGCTAAACTCATCCTGCTCCGACAGCTCCAATTCGCCCGATTTTCGCTGCTTAAGCCAGGTCCTTGTCGATTCAATAATGATGTACTTAACCAGTATCCGCACTTTTTCCTCGGTCCACCGATCGGGCTGCTTCAACTCCCAGCTAATTTCATCCACCACATTATCAATTTTGTCAACCTGTGCCTTATCCAAAGCCATGTAAGGAGTGGAAAAAACATTGCTAAACAAAATGCCATCGCAGGCCAGTTCATGATCATGCAATTCGATGCAGTAAAAATCGGGATGGAAAAACACCAGACGCCCCTTAGCAGGAGTCCCAAGCTCAAAAAACTGCTCTTCGTTGAAAAAGAAAATGCCGTCCTGCTCGCAAACATATTCTTCAAAATCAATGCGAATTTTGCTCCCTTTACTCAACAAGACAATCTTGTAAAACCCTTTCAACACAAGATCCAGGCGTGATAGATCAACACCCTCTCCAATTAGATATTCCCCGTAGTCGGGCTGCTGCTTCCTCATAATTTACCCATTACATCTACTCGTTTCAATAACTCAACAAGTCCCCAATTATTTTGCCCCTCATCAAACCAAACACAATTTAAAAAGCAGCCAGGCTATTTCTTCAGTTTATAAGTCAAGCCGGCTAAAAAATGAATTGATCTGGTTTCAATACGTCCATCATCCCTCATAGGCAGTTTCGAAATATTGCTCAAGCCATAATCACTCCGCAGCTCAACCGATAAGGATAAGCGCTCATTGACAGGATGCTCAGCTCCAAGTCCCAAAACCAAGCCAATATTTATTTTTTGGAAACCCTCAGATTCATCGACAGTATGCTTGGGCATTCCACCAAAAGCCTCTGTAATTGTTTTTTGCTGAATTAAGTAGCCGAACGAAGGACCGGCATTGGCAAAAAAATGGGTTGTATTCCCCACTGTTAGTTTCGCCAGTAAGGGCATCGTCAGATAATCAAAATTCATTCGTGCTTTATACTCTTCAAACGATTTTTCATCCAGGGTCAGCACCTCCGACTTTATCATTGAGCCCTTCCGTTCAAAAGCAAGGGCTGTTTTAACCGACAACAGGTCACTAAGCCGGTATTCCAAGCTTGGCCCCACGATAAAACCCAACCGGCTATCATGATAGTCATCGATAAAATCATTTCCACTTAATGAAGCCAAACTGGGACCAAGTTCAAGCCCAAGTTTAAACCTGCTCGTCTGCCCATAGGCGACCGACGCACAAAGAATAAACATCATCAATAAGCTCGTTATTCTATTCATCATTCTATTTTGGAAAATTAATACTAAACAATGTCCTCAGCATTTTCATCGAGCCAGCTTAAGCCCTAGTTTGAGTTCGACAGAATGGTCTTTCACTTGAATCCTTTGGTCTTTGAAACGATTGGTCAATGCGGGGCTATAGGTCAGCTCACAAAAGAGTTTCTCATCGAATTCCAGTCCCAGCCCAACAAAACCGCCAAAATTGCTTTTCTTGAAATCATCAATCTGACTGCTGTACATGTCAAACTCAGGCCCATCCTCGCCTTCCTGAATAACGGCATCGTCATAAGCCAGCATGTAATCGCCATAAATTCCTAACACCCCGTAAGGCATCAGTTTGGTTGCAAAAGGCGTTAGTTTAAGTCCTAGGTTTAACTGCAAATCATGGAATACCACATTCTTGTCAATAACTTCCACTGCTGGACCACCACTAACAAACTCATGATTATCCACAAATCCTTTTTGAATGTAACCAATTTCGGGCCTGAGACGAAACGTTTTATTCAGCTTCTTCTCCGCAAACAGGAAGGCCGCCATCCCCACATGATAGTCGATTGACGGAACATAGATGCTTGATTTATAATCCCAATCCTGGGTGGCATACGTTGCTCCCAAGCTCACTCCGTATTGATCGAAAAGCTGTGCTTCTCCATCAATGGCTCCGAGCAGTAAGACCAAGAGCATCCATAATCGTTGTTTCATTATTTTAATTTTTGGGTGGTTTATCATTTTGTTGGCTGAATAATGAGGGACTAAGTGTTGATCCTATATATTATTAGTTTGTAATAGCACCATACAATATAATCGGGCAGTAGCGGAGGGAAGTAAGGTGCAGGCTAATCAATTGGAAATCCTTCATTTTTAAGCTCTCTCTTCTCTTGCTCATTAAACCTATCAATCACTAAATCCATTTTCCTCTTATTCTTTTTCTTACCCCAAACCCATTCATAAATATCTCCCATGTGAGATTTGCCCTTGTACCATTTGCCTTCTGGATTTAATGTTCTATTATATCTAAACGCCTTCCATTCTGGTGTATAATCTTGTACTTTTGATTTCTTTTCCCAAGTTCTTGGTTCTTCAAATTGTAATTCCCAAACCTCTTCAAGTTCTTTCTTTAATTCAGCTGATATTTTATTCTTCTTTGGAAGAATTGCACTATTAAAATGATTTTGATAGGACATCTTATTTGGGTTCTCATCATTAACTAATTTATCAAGGTAACGCTGTACAACATGTTCGGGTTTTCGACTTGTTTCTTTATAATCAAAACCCAATTCTTCAATTTCCTTCCTTAATTCTAATTTCCTAGGAGGATTTTCGTTGTTAGCTTGTTTTACTCCAACTAAGAATGTTCCTATTGTCTCGTTATTAAATTTGTATCTGTGATTTGCCTTTACGTTTTCACCTGCTTCCAATGCTTCTTTTAAAATTCTCAACCAATTAAGCTCAATTAACCTTTCACGTTCCTTATGACCATCTTCAAAATGAAAATCAATTGAGATTAATTTTTCTAAATGCTCTTCAGGCATCTTTAGAGTTGGATGATTGTATATGTTTTTTTGCTTCCGAAACCATCCATATAAAGTTCTATCATGATAATCTCTAGGAACTGTAGTCTTATTATACTTCTCTTTGAACTCTTTCATTCTTTCGAACATTGAATCCCATTTTTCAAGATATTCTTCTGTTATCTTCAGTTCATATCTCTTTGGAGATTTTTTATTCTCCGAGATTTCAATATTTCCAAGTTCTCCAATTTTGGGATTCCGATTCTTTTCCTTTGAATTATCATGAGCATTAACAGTGTAGTCTTCATCGGACTCATATTGCTCAATAGAAACTCGGGAATTATCAACTAGAAATTTTATATGCTCAGGAGTTACTTTGTCTAAATTATCACTATCAAATTCAAGTAATGGTGAATAATACTCCTTTAATTGATTTAAAACTTTAAACCCACTTTTATCTTCTCCTGTAAAGTCAAGTAGTATAGATGATTCAATATTAAAGAATAGACCTGTTTTAGTTAGATTCGAAGAACCAACTATTATTCTATTTCTTAATTCTCCCTCAAATAAATAGATTTTAGGGTGAAATATGTATCTTTTCGAATTGTAAACATATGCTTCAACATCAAGTTCTAACAACATTTCCAGAGCTTCTTTTGATGTTATCTTATCATCTATTCCAACATAAATGGTAATATTTCTTTTTTGAGCTATTGCGGTCTGAATGAAAGGTTTCAGCTTCAATAGTCCTTTACTTCTCATGAAAGCAACAAAAAACGTAATATCTGTGAAAACTTCTTCTTTTAATGAGGAACAAATGTAGTCTCCAGTTGATTCTTCAACATTATCTGTTAATCCTTGTCCGATGAATTCTGTTATCATTTTTCAGGTTGTCTTTTTTCGCATGAAGCGCAACGTCTGCATATATCCACCTACTCGTCAATTACTTTTTCATTTTCACCGCTCAATTTACAAAACTTTACAAAATATAGGTATGACTAAATTCAATTTTGGATTGTTTCTAAATAGCTTCTATTTAACAGCTCAGGGGGTACTTCGGAAGTACCCTCCCCCCACTTATGAAGTACCCCCTCCCACTTCAAACCTGACTCAAGTTAGCCCTGAGGTGACTGCAGTCGGGTACCAGCTAACTCGCCCCAGGTTCAGGCTAACTGCAGTTAGTTCCGGCCAGACTCCAGTTGTCCCAAAGGGAACTGCAGTCGACAAAAAGATGAAAGGAGTCACCCAAAAGCAACCAGTAGTTGGCACAAACCTGACTCGAGTCGGATCCCGGCTGACTTGAGCCGATTTGGTGGCGGTAGTGTTCGAGAGTGTTCAATAAACGGTGTCCTGTAAACAAAAAAAGACAGTCTCCTGAAAACAGATCCTGCCTTTAGAACACTTCAACTAAAACCATCCAACTAGGGGAACTTACTCAACCGTCCGATTGCCATTGCTGGCAAAGCGTTTCTTCAGATCGTCGTAGATGGTTTTGGAGCCGGGAATACTAAGCTTGGCGGCCTGCTTCACCGAATTGTAATACATCAGTGCCGCCGTATAACCTTCCGATCCGGCTTGGGTGGTGGTATCGTCCAGGTTGGCCGCCAACTGCTGAACCGGCCGCAAAATAGCCATCAGCTTTTCCCAGCTGTCCATGTCATTCTGGAAGCCTTCCAAATCGAGAAAGGGAGGGGCAAACTGGGCATCACTCTCGCAATAGTCCAGGCACTTTTCGACAAACGGGGCCGTACCATCACTCATCTTGGGTAAAGATTGCCGCTCCTCAGCATTCAAGGCAATCAGGTAAGGACTCAAAAGGCTAACGGCTTCGTTGATCTTTCCCGCAGCCTCCTCAGCGACCGCACTGGGAAGCTGGTAATTGATTTTGTTTTCCATAGTTTGTGTGTTTTAAATAATTAAAAGAATTCGTTCACAACAAGTTACATCCTAATAATCAAAACTAGGGTACCGGTTAAGCAGAATTTCATGAACTGCACTTTTTTCGTGATGAGCCCCCCACCTGAGCCAACGAAGCGCACTTTTTGCTACTTAAAAACAAGGCAAATTAGCCCGAAATAAGCTTCAACAAGGGACTTAGTTGTCTCAAAAACGTCATTTTTTGGGGAGAAAGAATCTGAAATGGAGATTCAATTGATCAAATCGATTTAAAATGATGATTGACATAGGAAAATGTTGAACCCATCCTGGGTTCTGGGGACTGCTCCATTCATTATTGTCCGTAGGTAAAACCTACGGCTATAGTTGTTAAACCCTGCGGGTTATTTTGAATCCGGAACTGGATTCAACAACAATAACTACAGGTGCAACCTGTAGATTTCCAACTGTATTACGACAAAAAGGAACCCCGAATGGGGGTTCAATTAATGAAATCGATTTGAAAAGGTCATCGCCTTAGGAAGATATTGAACCCGTTCAGGGTTCTGGCGACTGTTCCATTCATTATTGTCCGTAGGTGTAACCTACGGCTATGTTTGTTAAACCCTGTGGGTTATTTGAATCCAATTCTGGATTCAATAACAATAACTACAGGTGCAACCTGTAGATTTTCAACAACATTACGACAAAAAAGAACCCCGAACGGGGGTTTAATTAATGATGTTGAACCCATCCTAGGTTCTGGGGACTACTTCATTCTCAATTGTCCGTAGGTAAAACCTACGGCTATAGTTATTAAACCCTGCGGGTTATTAAAAAAAAGACCCTCTTGATATGTTCCGAAGAACATTGATCGTTCCCTCACTTCAGTGAGCTGTGCTATTTATTATTTTCCATAGGCTGCGGCTATACTAGTTAAACCCTTCGGGTTATTTGAATCCAGTTCTGGATTCAACAACAATAACGACAGGTACAACCTGTAGGTTCTCAACAGCATTCTACCAAAAAGGAACCCCGAATGGCGGTTCAATTAATGAAATTGATTTGAAAAGATCGTCGCCTTAGGAAGATATTGAACCCGTTCCGGGTTCTGGGGACTGCTCCATTCATTATTGTCCGTAGGTAAAACCTACGGCTATAGTTGTTAAACCCTGCGGGTTATTGGAAAAAGACCCTTTTGATATGTTCCGAAGAACATTGATCGTTCCCTCACTTCAGTGAACTATGCTATTTATTATTTTCCATAGGTTGCGGCTATACTAGTTAAACCCTACGGGTTATTTGGAATCAGGAACTGGATTCAATAACGATAGGTGCAACCTGCAAATTCCCAGCAGCACTACGACAAAAAAGGACCCCGAATGGGGGTTCAATTAATGAAATCGATTTGAAAAGGTCATCGCCTTAGGAAGATATTGAACCCGTTCCGGGTTCTGGGGACTGCGCGATTCATTATTGTCCGTAGGTGTAACCTACGGCTATGTTTGTTAAACCCTACGGGTTATTGGAAAAAGACCCTTTTGATATGTTCCGAAGAACATTGATCGTTCCCTCACTTCAGTGAACTATGCTATTTATTATTTTCCATAGGTTGCGGCTATCATAGTTAAACCCTGCGGGTTATTTGAATCCAATTCTGGATTCAATAACAATAACGACAGGTGCAACCTGCAAATTCCCAGCAGCACTACGACAAAAAAGAACCCCGAATGGGGGTTCAATTAATTGATTTTAATTATCTTGAAGAAAATCACAGAATATGTCAACCTATACACAAATCTTGTATCAGCTTGTTTTCTCCACAAAAAACCGGGAAAAAACATTACTTGAACACAACCGCGAAAAACTATTTCGCTTTATCTGGGGACTATTGAAGAATAAAAACTGTAAACTTTATCAAATCAATGGCATTGAAGACCATATCCATATCGCTATGCATTTGCATCCAACAATTCCGTTGTCTTCCTTGGTTAAAGACATCAAGGTTGCCTCATCATTGTGGATAAAACAAAACCGGATATTCCCCAACTTCACCGCATGGCAGGAGGGCTATGGAGCATTTACTTACTCGATAAAGCAAAAGGAAGTGCTGATTAATTACATCAAAAACCAGCAGGAGCATCACCGGGTTAAACCATTCAGAGAAGAGTTCATCGAACTTTTGACAAAACATGGAATCGATTTTGATGAACGGTATTTATTGTGATTTCGTTATAACGATGTTGAACCCATAATGGGTTCTGGCGGCCTCATCCCTCATATTTTCCGTAGGTTGCACCTACGGCTATCATAGTTAAACCCTGCGGGTTAATTGGAATCCAGTTCTGGCTTCAATAACAATAACGATAGGTGCAACCTGTAGATTTCCAACTGCATTACGACAAAAAGGAACCCCGAATGGGGGTTCAATTAATAAAATTGATTTGAAAAGATCGTCCCCCTATGAAGATATTAAACCCGTTCCGGGTTCCGGGTTCTGGGGACTGCGCGATTCATTATTGTCCGTAGGTGTATCCTACGGCTATCATTATTAAACCCTGCGGGTTATTAAAAAAAAGACCCTTTTGAAATGTTCCGAAGAACATTGATCGTTCCCCAGCTTCAGTGAGCTGTGCTATTTATTATTTTCCATAGGTTGCGGCTATACTAATTAAACCCTTCGGGTTATTTTGAATCCAGTTCTGGATTCAATAACAATAACGACAAGTGCAACCTGTAGATTCCAATACGATCCTACCAAAAAGGAACCCCGAATGGGGGTTCAATTAATGAAATTGATTTGAAAAGATCGTCGCCTTAGGAAGATATTGAACCCGTTCCGGGTTCTGGGGACTGCGCGATTCATTATTGTCCGTAGGTGTAACCTACGGCTACCATTATTAAACCCCTTCGGGTTATTCGAAAAAACACCTTTTTTGAAATACTCTGGAAAACATTGATCAACTCCCTTGCGACTAGCTTAGTCATTATTTTCCTATGGTTATCACCTTCGGGTTATTGGAATATTAAGACTCACGTCACACTATTTTGGACTGGTGCTGTCCCCTCACTTCTTAGCCTTTAAAAGGCCGGCGCGGCTGAGGGAGATGATGACAACGCCCAGGACGGTGATGGCGCCACCCACCAATTGGTGTGGCAGGGGCAGGGTGTGGAAATAGAAGAAGCTGCCAATCAGTACAAAAACGCCTTTGGTACTTTGAACGATAGAGGACTTGGACACTTCAATCAGGCTGAATGAATGGTAGATCATCAGCACGGCAAGGAAGGGCCCCAGGCAAGCTCCAATACTGATATTGAGCAAGGCACTTGAAGGAATCGACAACGGTTGATCGAACACCAGCAGCATGATGACCGAGAAAGTAAACAGCCAAACCACTCGGTTGGTGTTCATTTGCTCGGGGGTCAGGCTTTTCACATTCAGCTTCACCACCAGCGAAGCCGTTGATGCAAAAAGGGCATTGATCAGCACAATTCCGGTTCCGGGAATAAACAGGTCGGACAAAGTGGTTCCGCCCTGGTAACTGATAATGAAGGCTCCAACCAGTGCCAGTATGGCACCAAACGATTCCATCCAGGTAAAGCGTTCGTGTAGAAAAACAATGCCCATCACGGTGAGTATCACCGGAAACATATTTCCAAGGAAAGAGGTGACGGCCGGATCAGGAATCACCTGTACGGAAAGAAAAAAACTGGTGGTTGTCAGAATTTCGAGTACGCCCAGCAAGGCAAGCACCCGCCATTGCCGTCCACGAAACTGCCGAATGGCCTGATGTCCTCCCGACTTGACCAACCAGGCTACATTCAGCACCAGCGCAATGAAAAACCAGTACACCCCAAACTGCGCCAGGTGCACTTCGTTAAGTGCTGCCTTACTGAAAATGTAGATGTTGGAGAAGGCAATGGTTGCAATTCCTGCAAACAGGTAGCCCTTCATTTGATCCGATCTCATGCAGCAAAGATAAGAAAGGGAATCCAACAAAAGCGACCTGACAAACGAGTTTTGCAGGGACACCAACAATCGGGTCCCTACATGCCCAACCCGTCGAGCGCTACTAGTGTCAAGTCAAGTGTAAGATTTCGTGTAAGCCACCCTAATTTTCCGTGTTTTGTAAAATTAGAAAAAGGAAACATAGCCGTAGCTACGTGAGTCTTTTTATAATGAAACAAAACCGGAAAAGGACAAGGCTTGGCGCGATAGGTCATGCTTGATTTGACACTAGCCTACTTCGTGGGCTTCGAAACCCGCTTTCAGCACCAGCCGGCGTACATCGTTGCCCGATAGCTTGTTGGTTTCAACCGTTAGCACACGATCGGCTGCTTCCAGATCAACCTTCCAGTTTTCAATGGCTTTTTCCTCATTCAGTACCGGAGTTACCTTCGCCAGGCATCCTCCACATTTGATGTTTGTTTTAAACGTTAATGTCTTCATTGCATTTAAAATTTGTGCCAGCAGGCAAGCGTTCTTTGAAATTTGCCTCCCGGCTGTTATTAAAATGAATTTATGTCGAACAGTGGTTCGGGGTGAATTACTTAGCTATTCAACACTTGATTCGAATGATTGCTTATCATTTGTTTGATCTTTTCTACATTTTCGATGTATTTCACCCTAAGCATCCAGCTTACTCATTTTTAGCCGCAAGCTGTTGCTTACCACCGATACCGAGCTGAACGCCATCGCAGCCCCGGCAATCATGGGATCGAGCAAGAAGCCGTTGAACGGGTAAAGCACGCCGGCAGCAATTGGAATTCCAATCAGGTTATAGATAAACGCCCAGAACAGGTTTTGCCTGATTCCGCGAACCGTTTTCCCCGAAAGGGCAAAAGCTTTTGGTAAAGCTTCCAGGTCAGAGGTGATCAGAGTCATCTTGGCCACATCCATGGCGATATCGGTTCCATGGCCCATAGCAATGCTTACATCGGCCTGCGCCAAAGCATGCGAATCATTGATTCCGTCTCCCACCATGGCCACTACCTTGCCCTGCTCCTGCAGCTGGCTCACGAACCTGGCCTTATCATCGGGGAGCAACTCACTTTCGTAGTGCTCAATCCCCACCTGAGCAGCAATGGCTTTCGCAGTTTCGCCGTTATCACCGGTCAACATATACACGTCGATGTGTTGCTTGCGCAAGCGGGCAATCGCTGCCTGCGATGAGGCTTTCACCCGATCAGCTAAGGCAATTACGGCCAGCACCTGCTGACTGTTGGCGAAATACACGACCGTATTAGCCGCTTGTTGCCACTTCCCGGCCTGCTGCTCAAGCGCCGCATCCAACGCAATTCCTTTCTCCTGAATCAAGGTCAGGTTACCAACATAGTAAGCCTGATCCTGTTGGTCTGTGGCTTCTACCCCACGCCCCGTTAAGCTCGAAAATGTTTTTAACTCCACCGGCGACAGGTCTTCTTCTTCCAACTTCCGCACAACGGCGTCAGCCAAAGGATGCTCCGAGGCTTTCTCCAAGGCCAGCAAAATGGCCTGTGTTTTTTCCACCTCAGCCGATTTAGCCCACTTCAGGCCAACAACATCGGGTTTTCCTTCGGTTATCGTTCCGGTTTTATCCAGCACCACGGCATTCACCCGATGCCCCAGCTCCAGGCTTTCAGCATCTTTAATCAGAATATTGTTCTCAGCTCCCAGGCCAATCCCCACCATCACCGCTGTTGGCGTGGCCAGTCCCAAAGCACACGGACAGGCAATTACCAGCACTGCCACCGAAGTGAGTAAGGCATGCGTGAAAGCATCGTCTCCCCCAACACTCATCCACACCACAAAAGTCAGCGCCGAGATCAGCATCACTACGGGTACAAAAACAGCGGCAATTTTATCGACCAACTTTTGTACCGGCGCCTTGCTTCCTTGCGCCTGCTGCACCATTTGGATGATATGAGCCAGCATGGTCTCACTCCCCACCTTCTCTGCCCGAAACCGGAAATTCCCCTTTTGGTTAACCGTTCCAGCAAAGACGGCATCACCCGCCTGCTTTTCAACCGGCACCGGCTCTCCGCTCAGCATGCTTTCATCCACAAACGAATGACCAGATTCCACCGAACCGTCAACAGGAATTTTCTCTCCGGGACGCACCACGATCAATGCCCCTTGCTGAACTGCCTCAACCGGAATTTCCTGCTCTTTGCCATCAATTATAGCAATCAAGGTTTTAGGCTGCAAGCCCATCAGCTTCCGCAGGGCCGAAGAGGTATTGGTTTTTGCCCGCTCCTCCAACAGCTTTCCTAAGGATATAAAGGTGATGATCACCGTTGCCGCCTCGTAATACACGTGCGGTGTTATTCCACGACTCAACCAAAACTCAGGAAATAGGGTGTTGAAAAGGCTGAATAGGAAAGCAATTCCAGTACTAAGCGCCACCAAGGTATCCATATTGGCCTTGCGATGTTTGGCTTGTTTCCACGCTTGAATATAGAAGTGGCGACCAAAGTAGAACAGAATTGGAATGGCCAAAGCCAGCGAAATCCACTTCCCCGGTTCCCAGTCCATGAAAAACATGCCCAGAATAAAAACCGGCAAGGTGAGGATGGCCGACCACCACGTACGTCGCTTAACCTCCTGATAAAAACGGGCCTGCTCCTGCTGCTGCGCCTCAAAGGGGTCATCCACATCAGCAATCAGGTCGTACCCTACCGCCTGCAATGCCTTCTTCAAATCGGCAGGTTCAACCTGTGGTTCGTACTCCACCCAAACTGATCCGGATGCAAAGTTCACCTGGGCACTCTGCACCCCTTCTGTATGATTTAAAATGGACTCGACACTGGAGGCACATGCCGCGCAGGTCATTCCGGTAACTGGAAATGATTGTTGTCTATTTTCTAACTTTCCCATAGCATTTTCTTTTTAGTTGAAGGATTAACTCCTTTCAGCATTACAAAGATCGCTCAGGAAAGCCGGTCAGGTGTTACACTATTTTGTGGCTTGTTTATAAGATTTTGGTCAGAGCTTATCCAAGGAATTCAACCGAGGCTCCCGATCCTTCCGGAATTGCGAGGGAGTCATGCCGGTCTCTTTCTTAAACTGAGTAGATAGATAGGCTACAGAACTGTAGCCCATTTGCCAGGCAATTTCCGACAAGGTCATCTCATTGTAAAAGAGCAGTTCCTTCACCCGCTCAATCTTCTGGCGGGTGATGAATTTCTCAATGGTCATTCCCTCCACCGATGAAAACAAGCGACTTAGGGAGCCATAATCGTGGTGTAGCTTATCGGCAATCAAATCTGAAAAGTTCATGGTCATCGGCTCCTTCGAGTAATGAATCTGTTCAATGATCAGCGTTTTGATTTTTGAGATGGTGGTTGAGCGTGCCGACTCCAGCAACTCAAAGCCCAAACTTTGCAGGCGTTGTTCCAAGTGCTTGCGCTGTTCCTTGCTTAGCGCTTTGCCCAAGACCACCTCACCCAACTGTACCCGCTCATAAGCAATTTGCAAATCAGTCAAGACTTCCTCAACGGCCATCACACAACGTGGGCACACCATGTTTTTTATATGTAAGGTCATTTCCTCCATCAGTCGTTCTTTTCAACAGCTGCCTTCTCAGCTTGTTTATAAATAGGCATCTTTCCAGGCAGCATAAACTTCTTCCCAGGTAATCATCCGGATGCCGTTTTGCTCAATCTTTTGCTGACACGCCTCACTGCTAAAATAGTCCAAATCAATTTGCCGCCATTCAGATCCAAAGTTTGGATGATTCCAGCTGACACCCTGCATCTCGTGCGTATCCATTGCCGGATGAATCAAAATCAGGTTCAGCCCGGGAATCAGTTGATCCAGACTGTCGGCATAAAACTTGCGCAATTCGCCTTTTTCAAAATCAGGATATTCTCCCAAAAAAATACGATCGACCAATAAATCCTCCTCCTCCAACAGGCTATCCGATCCGGGATGAACCATGTCCGCAAAGTCCTTGCTCTGCAAAATAGGCAAATCATATAACTGTCCCAACTCCCGATATACCTGCAGCAGGTCAGGTCGTGCCCCAACACTGTACATATGCGAATCGAGATGGGTGGGCTGAATCCCGAACTTCATGCCCCGGTCGATTTGGGCAACCAGCTCTTTGCGAACATCCTCAGCTGTGGCATGCTGCGCCACTCCCGCTCGGTTCCGGTAGAAAAAGCCATTCTCATCCACCAGGCTTGGCACCTCCTCAATAGACAGCACCGGGCCAAACTTGTACTTTTCCCATTCGCACGTTAAGGTGAGGTGGATACCACAATCAATTTGCGGATTGTCCTTGGCAAAGCCGGCTATTTCGTAAAACCAGGGACAGGGAACCATCACACTGTATGAATTGGCGCTCCCTTCCTGCAATACTTGCATGGTTGCGCTATTCTCGGCATGGGCCAGCCCACCATCATCAGCATGGATAATCAGCAAGCGGGTATCTTCTGACAGTCCCAAGCTCTGTAGGATTTTTATTGTCGATTGATTCATTGGTCGTTCGTTTTAGTTCATCAAGTGTCTAAACCAAGCCAAAGGGTTGGTTCATCATTAAACAAAGCTAACAGAAAACAAGTTTCCGGATAACTTCCTAACGCTAATTTTTCACCCGTATGTAGCGCTCAATATTCATTCGGTCAATGCCTTGCTCTTCAATTTTCTCCACACCTTGCTGGATGAGTGTATCGCCATCGACCTGAACTTCGAACTCAAAGCTGTTTCCTTCCCACTCGCGGGCGCTGCAGTAATCCAGATTCTCGGTGTAAACTCCATCCTTCAAGGTATAGGTTCCACCGCCAGCACCAAATACCGCTGCCGAATCTTTTCCTTGGGTTAAGTCGTGTTGCAAAAAGGAGAAGTGTGTTCCATTGATAATCTTGATAAACTCAACTCCCTTGGTATAGTCTGTTGTAACAGTATCACCTTTTTCAATCAAAGTTCCGGAAAGCAATTTCCAGGTGCCTTCAATAGGCTGCTTGATTGGCTTCTCTGGTTTTTCAGGTTGTTGAGCTTTTTGTGTCGCTGTGTTGCAGCCGAATAAAACGGTTAGTAAAATCAATAATCCAATGTTTCGTTTCATTTGTTTGAGTTTAGTTTATTTGTTTATAGTTTCAATCATTCTCCGTGTATATGAGAATGAAAAATTTCATGCTCGTTTCACAAGTTAAACTGCCCCTTGTAAATGTGTAGTAGTCGAATTTGAATTAGTGAGTAATTGCTTTACGAGATAAAGACAAGCAACAAGTAATTAGCCACTAAAAATAATTATTCTTTAGCTATTATCCCACTCCTAAGCCTGAATTCATTCTTTAAAAAACAGCCCTACTTTTAAATAGAAATTGGAGCTATTTCGGCTTCAACCAGAAAAGTGGAGACAAATAAAAAGGGACACCACAAATTGTGGCATCCCTCTTAGACAGATTATCTTTTGTACGCTTACAAGCGTGCTTTAATTGCTTTGGTTGCTTCTTCGAAACCTGGTTTTTCAAGCAAGGCAAACATGTTCTTTTTGTAAGCCTCAACTCCTGGTTGGTCAAATGGATTCACACCTAAAGTGTAACCACTCAAACCGCAAGCTTTCTCGAAGAAATAGATTAATTGTCCCAGGTAGTACTCATTCAATTTCGGCAGTTCAACCTGAATGTTTGGAACACCGCCATCAACGTGAGCCAACATGGTTCCCAGCTCAGCCATTTTATTCACCTCATCCACGCGCTTGTCAGCTAAATAATTCAAGCTATCCAAGTTCGCCTCGTCAGATGGGATACGCACTTCACGATCGGGTAAAGCAACAGATAAAACGGTTTCGAACAATTTACGCTCACCTTCCTGAATGTATTGCCCCATCGAGTGCAAGTCAGATGTAAAATCGACGCTTGCAGGGAAAATACCCTTGCCTTCTTTTCCTTCACTCTCACCATACAACTGCTTCCACCACTCAGCAAAGTAGTGCAACTTTGGATTGTAGTTGACCAAGATTTCAATCATCTTGCCATTTTTGTACAACTCATTACGCACCGCTGCATATTGAGCAGGCAAGTTATTTTCGAACGCAACGTCTGGTCCCGAAGCATTTTCCATATCAACGGCTCCCTGCACCAAGGCACGAATGTCGAAACCTGCAACAGCAATGGCCAGCAATCCTACGGGAGTCAGTACCGAGTAACGGCCACCAACATCATCAGGAATTACGTATGTTTTATAGCCTTCGGAGTTAGCCAATGATTTTAGTGCACCGCGCTCTGCATCGGTAACAGCTATAATCCGAGAAACAGCTTCCTCTTTTCCATATTTTTCTTCAATGTCTTGTTTCAACAAACGGAAAGCAATGGCTGGTTCAGTTGTTGTTCCTGATTTAGAAATAACAGCCAAAGCATATTCTTTGGTTTTCAACAGCTGACGAAGCTCATACAAATAGTCTTCACCAATATTTTGACCAGCAAATAGAATTAGCGGTTTATCGCTTCCTTTCAACTGCGCAAAACTATCGGTCAACGCGTCAACCACTGCTTTAGCGCCCAAGTAGGAACCACCGATACCCACAACCACAAAAACTTCAATCTTTTTGTCTTGCAATGTTTTTGCAGTTGCTTCATAATCGGCCAATTCAGCCTCACTTATCGAAGTAGGCAGGTTTACCCAGCCTAAAAAATCGTTCCCTTTTCCGGTTTTGTTATGCAGGTCCTCATTGTGTTTTTGCAATTGGCCTGCATAGCTTTCAACGGTATCTTTTGAAATAAAATCGAATGTTTTATCCAGATTCAATGAAATACTTTTCATGGTCTTTATCTTAATTTTTCGGTTAATTGTCGAATTCCAACTGAAGGAGGCACATTCTCATACAGGATACTGTAAACAGCCTCACAAATAGGCATTTTCACCTTAAACTCTTCATTAATTTCATGAATTGACTTGGTGGCATAATACCCTTCAGCCACCATGTGCATCTCAATTTGTGCCGTCCGTGTTGTATAGCCTTTCCCAATCATCGCACCAAATGTGCGGTTACGCGAAAACTGGGAGTAGGTTGTAACCAAAAGGTCACCAAGATAAGCCGAGCTTTTGATGTCGCGGCTTATGGGATGTACTTTATCAACAAAACGCTTAATTTCCTGAATGGCATTGGCCACCAGTACGGCTTGGAAATTATCGCCATAACGCAGCCCATGAACAATTCCGGATGCAATAGCCACAATATTTTTCAAGACCGAAGCGTATTCTGTTCCAAAGATATCGTCCGATACATGTGCCCGGATGTACTCGCATTCCAGTAAATTCGCAAAGTCTGCGGCTCGCTTGATGTCCGGACTCGCAATAGTCAAATATGAAAGACGCTCCAAAGCCACTTCTTCAGCGTGGCATGGTCCGGCAATCACTCCAACCCGATCGTACGGTACTTTGAATGTTTCGTGCAGATAACTTCCAACAATTTGGTTGCCATGAGGAACAATTCCTTTGACTGCTGAAACAATGAATTTGTGGCTCATATCGACTGTCACTTCCTTCAGAGAATCATGTAAAAACGCTGAAGGGATTGCCAAAACCAACAAATCTGATTCTTCAATAATCTGGTCGAGATTATCGAAAAAAGTAATGCGGTTAATGTCAAACTCAACACCTCTTAGGTAGTTGGGGTTATGACCAAACCGCTTAAATTGATCAATATTGTCCGTGTTACGAAAATACCAATTGATATGTTCAACGTTGTTCAACAGAATTTTAGCCAATGCTGTCGCCCAACTTCCACTTCCAATAATTGCTATTTTAGGTTCTCCATGCATAATCGTTCGCCTTACTGACTAGGCAAGCCATTGCTTCACCTCATCCATAGACGGATTGGCTAGGCCAAGTTTGTTTTTCTTATTGAATCCACACAGGTCATTAAAAAACTTTCCTGGCTTAATTTCTTTCAAAGCTTCCGTTTTTTGGAAACCCATTTTACGAATAACATCCACCCATTCAGCAGGAATCCCCATTTCGATGAATTTTTCATCTGAATCAACCGTTGCTTTTTTCTCCGGCTTCATTTGTGGGAAGAACAACACATCCTGAATTGATGGGCTATTGGTCATAAACATGGTCAAACGATCGATTCCAATTCCCATTCCTGATGTTGGAGGCATGCCATATTCCAGTGCACGCAAGAAGTCTTGGTCAATAAACATGGCTTCATCGTCTCCCTTTTCAGAAAGTTGCAACTGGTCTTCGAAACGTTCCCGTTGATCAATTGGGTCATTCAACTCTGAATAAGCATTGGCGATTTCTTTCCCGTTAACCATCAATTCAAAACGCTCGGTTAACTCGGGGTTGTCGCGGTGCTTCTTAGTCAGTGGTGACATTTCAACCGGGTAATCGATAATGAATGTTGGTTGAATGTAATTGTGCTCACATTTCTCTCCAAATAGTTCATCAATCAGTTTTCCTTTACCCATACTTGGGTCGGTTTCAATATCTAGTGCTTTACAAATCTCACGTAATTCCTCTTCGTTCTTACCAGCAATATCGTGTCCGGTATGTTCCAAGATGGCATCACGCATGGTCACTCTTGGATAAGGACGCTTAAAATCAATTACTTTGTCGCCCAGCTGAACTTCGGTTTTGTCGTGCAAAGCCAAGGCCACACGTTCAACCATTTCTTCTGTGAAGTCCATCATCCACTTGTAATCCTTATAAGCAACGTAAATCTCCATCGCAGTAAACTCCGGGTTGTGAGTCCGGTCCATCCCCTCGTTACGGAAGTCTTTTGCAAACTCATAAACACCTTCGAATCCACCAACAATCAATCGCTTCAAATAAAGTTCATTGGCAATCCGCAGGTACAACGGAATATTTAAGCTGTTGTGATGCGTAATAAACGGACGAGCAGCAGCCCCTCCAGGAATTGCCTGCAAGATTGGTGTTTCCACTTCCAGGTAGCCCTTTTCATTAAACATCTCGCGCATGGTGTTCATGATCTTTGTCCGCTTGATGAAAACATCTTTCACCTGTGGATTAACCACCAAGTCAACATAGCGTTGACGGTAGCGTTGCTCGGGATCAGTAAAAGCATCGTATGTTTTTCCGTCTTTTTCCTTTACAATGGGAAGTGGGCGGAGTGATTTTCCTAATACCGTAATTTCTTTGACATGAATTGATTTCTCTCCCACCTGAGTGATGAAAGCAAATCCTTTCACACCAATAATGTCACCAATGTCCAACAATTTTTTAAATACATCGTTGTACATGGTTTTATCTTCTTCCGGGCAAATTTCATCCCGGTTCAAGTACAATTGAATACGTCCAGTGTCATCTTGCAGTTCAGCAAACGATGCTTTACCCATAATGCGTCGGCTCATAATTCGTCCGGCCAATACGACTTCCTGGTAGTTCTTCTTCTCCGGATCAAAGCCGGCCTTTATTTCAGCGGTCTTGGCATTTACGGGATACTCTTCGGCCGGATAGGGCTCGATTCCCAACTCGCGTAATTTCGCCATTGAATTGCGGCGGATAACCTCCTGTTCGCTAAGCTCTGCTATACTCATGGATCCTTTTCGATTTGAAGTATTTTTAAAAAAATTTGGTGCAAAGATAACAAAGAAAAGTTTAATCGTTACCAAAGTCCAAGTCAAACTAAAGAGAACATAATCAACATCTTGGGTTTTATCAGCTAATGTTAATAAGTTTATGCTTCTCCTAATGGTTTGAATGGATGAAATTTAGATTGGACTAGGGAACAACTGTTAACAGAATATGAATTAATGCGTTTCTTTTTCTTTCCAGATCAACTAGCATTGCTTATCTTTGACCAATTAAAATAGAGGACACAAACGAGGCCCAAGCAATCAGAATGGATAAAATCTGGAACATTAAAACTCAAGGCGATGTCAATGTTATCAAGCATTTATCTGCTGCCCTCAATGTGAATATGGTAATTGCCAACCTTTTGGCCCAACGAGGAATCACTTCCTACAACGAAGCCAAATCCTTTTTCCGCCCCCGCCTATCGGATTTGCACGATCCTTTCCTAATGAAAGATATGGACAAAGCTGTCCACCGGCTGGAGCAAGCAATCAGCAACGAAGAAAAAGTATTGATTTATGGTGATTATGATGTTGACGGGACTACTTCTGTTGCCCTGATGTATCAGTTTTTAAGAAGTCGAATTAAGGACTTGGATTACTATATTCCAGATCGGTACTCAGAAGGGTATGGCATATCTCCGCGTAGTATTGACTATGCCGAAGAACAAAACATTTCGCTGGTTATCGTACTCGATTGCGGGATCAAAGCTGTTGAGAAAATAAAGAATGCCAAAGATCGTGGTATTGACTTTGTTATATGTGACCACCACAACCCGGATGATATCATTCCGGAAGCCGTAGCAGTTTTAGATCCTAAACGTCCTGATTGTGACTACCCTTACAAAGAGTTGTCGGGCTGTGGCGTGGGTTTTAAACTCCTGCAAGCCTATGCCCAACAAAATGATGTACCCGTTGTTGAGCTATACGATTTGCTTGACTTGGTCGTTGTAAGTATTGCTTCAGACATTGTTCCGGTAACCGGAGAAAACCGCGTATTGGCCTATTATGGTTTACGCAAGCTTAACTCCAACCCCAGCCTTGGGCTAAAGACAATCATACAACTATCGGGCTTGGTCGGGCAAGACATCTCGGTCAGTGATATTGTTTTCAAAATTGGTCCCCGCCTCAACGCTTCCGGACGTATTGAACACGGGAAAAAGTCCGTGGCCATCCTTGTTGTTACCGAAGAGGAAGAAGCTATCGACCTTGGTAACGAAATCAATTCGTATAACGAAATTCGTAAGACACTGGATCGCGACATCACTCAGGAAGCACTGGATATGATTGCCCATGATCCCTACCAATCCGAACGAAAATCTACCGTTCTTTATAACAGGGACTGGCACAAAGGCGTGGTTGGAATTGTTGCCAGCCGGTTAACTGAGCACTATTACCGCCCAACAGTTATTTTAACAGAATCGAATGGTATGGCTACCGGCTCTGCTCGTTCTGTAAAAGATTTTGACCTGTACGAAGCCATTGGCTCCTGCAGCGACCTTCTGGAATCCTATGGAGGGCACATGTATGCAGCCGGACTAACCATGAAAATTGAAAACATCCCGGCTTTCACCCGTCGATTTGAAGAAATTGTTGTTAAAAATATTACAGATAAGCAACAAACCGAAATGATTGATATTGATGCTAAGATTCAACTTTCGGAAATCACCCCTAAATTTTACCGGATACTTAAACAGTTTGCCCCATTTGGCCCTCACAACATGACTCCCGTTTTTGTTACAGAAAATGTACTCGATAGCGGAACAAGCCGTTGTGTAGGACGCCAACTCGAACACTTGAAACTGGACTTGGTCGAGCCAACTGGTAATTCATCGGTATTTCCAGCAATTGCTTTCAGCCAGGCTGACCATTATGAAGCCATTAGCCAAGGCTTACCTTTTGATATTTGTTACTCGATTGCCGAGAATGAATTCCGGGGAAAAACAAACATCCAATTGTACATTCGCGACATTTCAGCAAAACTATATTAAAAATCAATTGACCAAATTTCAAGTAAATTATGAACCTGAAAAAGAAAGAGAACCAGAACCAGTTCACCGGAAGTAACTTGGTTTTGGGTGTGCAATTTTTGTTTGTTGCTTTTGGAGCCACTGTGCTCGTGCCGCTTTTGGTGGGGATTGATCCTTCGATAGCCCTTTTTACGGCTGGGATCGGAACCCTACTTTTTCACTTGATTACGAAAGGAATGGTTCCCGTCTTTCTGGGAAGTAGCTTTGCATTCATTGCCCCAATTATTGAGGCGACTAAACTTTATGGCCTACCCGGAACACTTTCAGGGATTGTTGCTGTTGGTATTGTATATACCGTGGTTTCGGCCATCGTTAAATGGCGTGGAATCAAACTCATTGAACGCTTATTTCCAGCTACCGTTGTTGGACCAGTTATCATGATTATTGGGTTATCACTGGCCAGTGTTGCCGTTGATATGGCCAAGACTCACTGGGCAATTGCCATTATTAGTTTGGCAACAGCCGTTATTGTCGTCGTTTTTACCAAAGGTCTTATTAAGCTGATTCCCATCTTCATCGGAATTGTTGTTGGTTATATTTCTGGCTTGGTATTTGGTGTAATCGACTTCACCCCGATTAAAGAAGCTGCTTGGTTTAGTTTACCTGCTTTTACAATGCCCGAGTTTAGCTGGGGAGCCATCCTATACATGATCCCAGTTGCTGTTGCTCCGATCATCGAACACGTTGGTGACATGTATGCTATTGGAGGTGTTGCTCAAAAGAACTTCATTGAGAAACCAGGCTTGCACAGAACCTTATTGGGAGATGGTATCGCAACCGGTTTGGCAGGTTTAATGGGAGGTGTTCCTAACACTACTTATTCTGAAGTAACAGGAGCCGTTGCTTTAACAAAAGTGACCAACCCATTTGTTCTTCGTATCTCAGCTATTACCGCTATTGTTTTCTCTTTAATTGGTAAAATCAGCGGTATCCTGAAAACAATTCCACAAGCTGTTCTAGGCGGAATCATGCTTCTACTCTTTGGTCTTATTGCATCCGTAGGTATTAAGACATTGATTGATTCTAAAACCGACATGACTGAAATTCGAAATCAAGTGGTTGTTTCTATTGTCTTGACCATTGGTATTGGAGGAGCTGTTATTTCATGGGGTAATTTCTCGCTGGCAGGCATCGGGCTTGCAGCAGTCGTTGGAATTCTATTAAACCTGGTGTTACCTGGAAAAGCGAAAGAAGTTATTGTGAATGATTAAGTAGCGAAAAAAATAACAAAATAAAAAAGGCAGGAAAAACCTGCCTTTTTTATTCATCTATTGCTTCGATTATTCCATAGTAGCTAACCGACTGTTTTCGGTTGGAAGAAATGCTCATAGAAGCATAACCGCTCTCCCCCGCACTTATATATATCTTATACGAGTCTTTTGCGGTATCAACCTCAATCCGAAGAGCATATGATTTCTTTTTCTCATTGTACTTGACCTCATACAGCTTAGCTTCTTCCTTAAACTTGATTCCTCCTTCCGTGCTTCCGTAATCCGACTGGTAAGCTCTGCCATAAAATGGCAACCATGCTTCAACCAAGGAACTATCAACAACCAAGTCGTAGGTCGATGTCAAATTTATTGTTGATCCGCTCAAAGGGGTTACAGAACGTGCGGTAAACTTAAACTGCTTACCTTCAATCATCTCTTGTATGGCACTCTCTGTTGTATCTTGAGCATATCCCATGCTCAATGATAACATAATCATCAACATGAATAGCGTAAATTGTTTCATTTCTCAAGGCTTTAATTTCTAATCCGTAAACCTGTTAGCAAAATGAGTGCCAGACTTATCCGGCAACATTATTTTAACATTAAAGCTTACGAATATCCAAATTAAAGGTTAAGACACAATACTCCCCTTTACCCAAGAAACTCGGCTACAAGTACCAACTAAAAATTATAAATGGCTTATTTTTCTGCGTTTAGCACCGGGTTGGCATACATCTGCATGAACAACTCTTGCTGACGTTCTGGATCTCCTTCCCCAATGGTTTGCACCAAATCCTCCAGTAACTCTGAGAATTTTTCACGGGTTGCATCATCCACTTTATCGGCATGTTCTTCTTTACCGTTCAACAAGTCGGCTGCCAAGTAGTTATTCGGCCAAAGCTTGTAATTCCGGTAAATTCTTAAATCGATGTAGCTTGCCAACTGTTGAATGCTCTCGTTCACGGTCTCTGCTTTTGCAAATTCATCCAGTGGAGCATCAATTGGCTTTCCAAATGCGAAATGTACGCGTCCCTTCGGACGAGTCAATCCAAAAGCCATGCTCTTCATATCGTCAGCCTGAGTTTTCTCATACCCAGAGCACTCCCGTTTGTAGAGCTCCTCAACTTTTGAAATTCCGCAAGGTTCACGTTCGTATGAAATCGAGAGAGGGACAATTTGTAGTTCGCGAAAACCTTCTGCAAAATCCTTTGTATTGCTCAGGTTCAGCATTTTTAACAAAGCTTGCTGCGTTTGATCACAACCATCTTTTGTTCTACCTTCTCGCTGGGCAAGCCAAACAGAGCGATTCCGTTTAGTTACAGCTTCACGAATGTAGTTCGACAGTTTTTTCGATGCCAACAACAACTCACGCGCTGGCAGGTTGCGTTTAACCACGAATGCCCGATTCAACTTTACTGCGTGGAGAATCCAATCATAAATCAACAGGTTATTGCCAATGGCAACTTCCGTTGTATTCATCCCTGCATTGACTATGATGTAGTTCAAAATTGCAGAATCGAGAATAATATCCCGATGGTTTGAGATGAATAAATAACTTTTGGATAGATCCAAGTGCTCTAAACCACTCCAACTAATTCCGCTGGTCGTTTTATCAATAATCCAGTCTTTAATGAGAGTATACATGAAGCTTAATTGTAACTCTTCCACAGTCTGAATTTGAGCTAGCGCTTTTTGAGCTGCGAGACGTTGATTATCGTCTTTAAAGATAAATCGAAGGACTTCTTGGAAGACCTCATCCTTTAACAGTACATTAATGTAATGATTGACTTCATGGTCTTCATAAGGCCGAATATCGTCGTAGTTCATTTTCACCCCAATCCTTTAAGTTTCGCGGGCAAAGATATAAAATGCAAGTTAAAACTTGAATCTTAACTGAAATTTAACCTCTGTACGGCTATTGGCATCCAACTGACTATAACCAGTTCCAATCGTGTCAACACCAATAAACCAGCTCCTTGCGAGCTTCATCCAGAAGTCTATTTTTTCACATATTTTAACTTTTCCATTGAGGTAAAAACGCATGCCTTTTCCGTAAAAAGCAGGCACAGCAAACTGGTAGAGCAGATCATTCTCATAGGTGTAAATCCTGGAATCATAATCATCGGTATAAAAATAGGCTACTCTAAACCAAGCAGAACAATTGTTTGCTTTGCTTCGCCACCCAAAATCCTGAAATACCAGCCATCCTTTTGATTGCTCCTCGTGCTGATAATTGATCCACTCAAGTCGGCTCCTTAGAAGATACCGATCGGCAATTGCTCCACTCAAGTGTACTCTCCATTTCTCCCGTTGCTGTTCCAAATTAAACTGAAAATCTGCTCCTTTCGATTTCACAGGCTTTTCTTCATAAAAATACCTCCCGTAAATTTCCCACTCATCATTCAGCTGATAGTTGACTTGCAAAAGGTATTCTGCCCCCTTTGCCGGAGCCACTGTTGTGTATTTTATCCATTGATGCGAGAAAAGATCAGCATACAGCTTTACACTCACATTTGCCAAAGGTTCAACAGTTGCTCCCAGGTAGAGACCTTGCTCATCATTTAAGCGGCTGTTTTCAGTAAACCCACTTCCCAAAGGAGCATTGTACTTTTTGCCAATAGAACGATACAACAACGACAGTTCGAGTTCATCAGCCAATTGGCCTTCTACTCCCTGAATAAACGCGAATCCTTTGCTTCCAGACCAAGCTGCTTCCCCATAAAAATAATACCGGCTCACGCCCCATTGATAATTTGCTCCAACCGTTGTTAGTTGCCGTCCTTCAAATAGAAACCGGTTGTAGTCTGCTTCCCTACGGTCAAGCGCCAAGCCATATCGATTGTATACTCCAGTCACGCCCAAAGAGAACCGTTGAAACGTATAAGTCAGATTCGTTCCGATGGTTAAAGCACTCACCGAATTTTTATCTTCAATCTCGTTTGCTGTTCGGTGTAAGCCCGACGATTGGAAAGAGGTAAAAACAGTCTCTTCTGCTCGTTGCTCACGATTGGCATCAAATTTTTTATACGAAACAAATGGGCTCCACCCGAAATTCCCCCAATGAAATGCCGCGCCCAAGCCTCTCAGGTAGTTGTTTTCATCGGTTGAACTATACGTCCGAAGTCCCTGCCCAAATCGAGCAACCTGGTTGACTTCGGCCGATTTAGCAAGAGAAAATCCTTGCCAGGCCACCAAGCCCTGACCAAACCGGGCCAGATAATCGCCCAAGAACAATTGATGCTGATCGTCTTTCAGTCCAATTATTGCAAAAGCACTGTAATAGTCAAATCCTTCTGGGTTAGCTCCTGAAAAAAAAGACTCTCCAGCATCTTTCTCGGCAGTTAAACCTGCTCTCACCGTCGAAGAAGAGAACCGGTAGCGTAAATAGAGTTTCTCTGGAGAACCTTGGTACTTTCGAGGTTCTTTGTAGCCTTTTTGTAGTTCAATCTGCCTGATGGCCCGCAATAGAATTTCCTGTCGAGTTGGAAAAAAACGTTTGCTTGCTTCTGCCGATCCAAAAACAACAAAAAGCTGTAGCCAACCAATCAACTGACGAGTAAAACCATCAACCTGAGCTAACTCAAACGGAGTCAAAATCGGGCCATACTGCTGACGGTAGGTCAATAGGTGATCAATCTGCACCGGAGATAGAAAATACAATCGTTCCAAATCTGCCCGTTGACACTGATTAATATTCAAGGGAGCTTCCCTGAAGGCCTGAAGATCATCAAGCAATTGCTCAACATTAGCGTCTTCATTGTCTGCAACAATGGCTTCAATAACATCTTCCAACTTAGCGACCTGTTGCATGTCCGGTTGCTGTCCCCAAGATATTAGAGCCATAAACACACAACTGATATTTATAATGCAAGCTTTCATGGCCAGTTGTAGTACACTGAAAAAGATGGAGAATATCCCAAGTAACGATGATGAGCAAACGCGATATCAAACTGAAAATGCTTCACAGAATAGCCCAGCCCCATGGTAAATAAGGACAATTGCGAATCAATTCCCACCCGACACTGGAACTGTCTTTTCAGATTTAACTCAATGCCTGCACGAGCTCCAGTTACTTTTTCTTCCTGCTGGTATAGCTCCACCGCAAGCAATACCGCTTCGCCAAATGTTTGATGAACTCCAAGCCGGATAACCAATGGCTGGCTGTTCGTTAAATTTCCTTTAAAAAATTGAAGCTCGTTAGGATTAAAAAGTTGTGCGCCAACGATCACCCCATTTTTGAATGCGTATTGCACCCCAAAATCTGCCAATAAATAAGCTGGCCGTTCGTCATTTTCAACTAAAAAAATACTGAGGTAATGAAACTGAATTCCCGCGCGAAGCCTTGCCGACAGCTGCTTTGCAATTCCGACACTCCACTTATTTTCGTGGTAAGATTGATTGCCAAATTGAGAAAAAGAAGCACCAAACCAAGAACCCGCAAGAGGAAACACACCGAAGGCTGAGGCCGTTTGAAGGTCATTTAAGGAAAAACGACTTTCATAAGACAGGCCCAAACTAACTTTATCATGGCTAGAAAACCCGGCAGGATTGGAAAATATTGAAAGAGGAG
Organism: Sunxiuqinia elliptica; assembly: GCF_900113005.1. Taxonomy (GTDB): domain Bacteria; phylum Bacteroidota; class Bacteroidia; order Bacteroidales; family Prolixibacteraceae; genus Sunxiuqinia; species Sunxiuqinia elliptica. Next base: position 13,219 of record NZ_FONW01000002.1, on the reverse strand, counting down.
ATTGTAGGCTAACACTGGCATTTCCGAGTGCCTGAAAACGAGGAGGACTGTGAAAAGATTCTTGTGCCCTTATCGGCACAAACAAGAAAACTAGCAAACCGATTAACCATACTCTTAACATAGCAAAAGGGCGTATTAGATTCAATACCCCCCTTAAGCACCAAGCAGTTTCAAGTTACAACTTTTCAGTTAAACAAAAAACTAGTTTGTTTTAAACTTGAATTTTATCTCAGAAAGATCCTTGTTGGCTTTTACAATCTTCTCTTTCAATTCTTCTTTGAAAGAAACGAATTTGGCCATCAAATCCGGATTTCCCAATGCCATCATTTGTACCGCCAAAATACCAGCGTTACGAGCTCCATTAATTGCCACGGTAGCAACAGGAATTCCCGGAGGCATCTGCAAAATTGCCAGCATGGAATCCCAGCCATCCAGACTAGCCCGAATTGGAACCCCAATTACAGGCAGTGGTGTCATCGCAGCAATGACGCCTGGCAAATGAGCAGCCATTCCAGCACCAGCAATAATCACTTGAATTCCGCGATCTTTAGCCCCTTTTGCAAACTTCTCAACCTCTTCAGGCGTACGGTGTGCCGACAATGCGTTAATCTCAAATGGAATTTCAAATTCATCCAAAATTTTAGCAGCTCCTTCCATGACACTCAAATCTGAGGTACTCCCCATGATGATACTTACTTTAGCTTCCATCTTTTCAATTAATTTTTGTTTCTTTGTACTTTTTAAAATTCTGAGCTAAAATAATTGAAAATAAACAGATTTGAAACTCATCTTTCCATTAACAAAAAAACCATCACAATGAGTAACGTAAAAATCTTAGACAAAGAATTCGAGTTGTTTATTCCATACGAGAAAATTCGGTCAGTTATCGAAACAATGGCTGAAAAAATGAATGAAGATTTGAAGGGCAAGAATCCACTGTTTCTGTGTGTTTTAAACGGGTCATTCATGTTTGCTGCCGAAATTTTCAAGCGAATTACGTTACTCGATGCAGAAATCTCATTCGTTAAACTGGCTTCGTACACAGGCACAAACACCACTGGCCAAGTAAAAGAATTAATTGGCTTAAATGAAAGTTTGGAAAACCGTACGGTTGTCGTTTTAGAGGATATCGTTGACACGGGGATTACCATTGATAATACCATCAAACAAATTGAAGCAAAAAATCCGGCTCAAGTACAAGTTGCAACCCTGCTGTTAAAACCGGATGCTTTAGTAAAAGAAGTTGAACTGGATTATGTTGGCCTTGAAATCCCCAACGATTTCATTGTCGGTTACGGGCTTGATTATGACGGAAGAGGACGCAACCTGATTGATATTTTCAAGGTTGTAGAATAACAATCGACAAATACTAAAAACCAAAATTCAATAGTTAAATGTTAAATCTAATTCTATTTGGGCCTCCTGGAGCAGGAAAAGGTACCCAGGCTGAATTTCTGATTAAAAGTTTTGGGTTGATTCACCTGTCAACCGGAGACTTATTACGTGGCGAGATTGCTGCAGAAACTCCGCTGGGCCTGGAGGCTAAAAAATTCATGGACAAAGGAGAGTTGGTTCCTGATGAAGTGGTTATTGGGATGATCAACAATAAACTTGCTCAAAATACTGAAGCAAACGGATTCATTTTTGACGGATTTCCACGGACCGTAGCACAAGCAAAAGCGCTTGATCAGCTATTGGAAGAAAAGCAAACACCAATTAACGGCATGCTGTGTCTGGAAGTTGACAAGCAAGAGTTAATTGACCGCTTACTGAACCGAGGCAAAACCTCTGGCCGCTCTGACGATCAGGATCAGTCAATCATTGAAAACAGGATTACTGTTTACCATGAAAAAACTTCTCCTCTTAAGGAGTACTATGCCGCTCAAGACAAACATTTCGACATCAACGGAATGGGAACCATTGATGAGATTGCTGCTCGTTTACAAAAAACAGTTAGCTCATTCTAAGCGGATACACACAATATTATAAGACGAATGTAGTTAATGCATTCGTCTTTTTTTGCTTATTTTGCACCATAAGATCATTACAATCATGGCTGAAAACAACTTTGTTGACTACGTAAAAATATTCTGCCGGTCAGGAAATGGCGGACAGGGATCAACTCACCTTCGTCGGGAAAAATTTGTTCCCAAAGGAGGACCAGACGGAGGAGATGGCGGACGTGGAGGTCATGTCATTGTAAAAGGCAATGCGCAAATGTGGACCTTACTTCACTTGCGCTATAAGAAACACATTTTTGCAGGCCACGGCGCATCTGGCAGTGGGCATGGTAGTTTTGGAGCCGATGGTGAAGATATCACCATTGAAGTTCCTTTAGGAACAGTTGCCAAAGATGGCGAAACCGGAGAATTCCTATTTGAAATTACCCGCGATGGCGAAACCCAATACCTGGCTAAAGGAGGCCGCGGAGGTTTAGGAAACATGCACTTCAAATCTGCAACCAACCAAACCCCTCGGTATGCTCAACCCGGAGAAGATGGCGAAGAAGGCTGGAAAATTTTGGAACTTAAGATTTTGGCCGATGTTGGTCTGGTCGGATTTCCAAGTGCCGGGAAGTCAACCTTACTATCAGTTGTTTCGGCAGCAAAACCAAAAATTGCCGATTACCCGTTTACCACTTTAGTTCCTAATTTAGGAATTGTTTCGTACCGTGACCAGCAGTCATTTGTGATGGCCGATATTCCTGGAATTATTGAGGGTGCCCATCAAGGGAAAGGGTTAGGGCTACGGTTTTTGAGACATATTGAGCGTAACTCCATGCTTTTATTTATGGTCCCTGCTGATAGTGAAGACCACCGAAAAGAATATGGTATTCTTTTAAATGAACTTGAAAAATATAACCCTGAGTTGCTGGATAAAGACCGCTACCTGGTCATCAGTAAATCCGACTTTTTAGATGAGGAGCTTCAAGAAGAAATTAGTGCCGAACTAAAAGACATTCCGCACAGTTTCATCTCAGCGGTTGCCAACCAGGGTATTTTACAATTGAAAGATAAAATCTGGCAAATCCTAAATCCTTCATGATCGCTCTTATTCAATCCATAAAACAAATCGATCAGTCTATTTTCCTTTTTTTTAATGGTATGCACAATCCGTTTTGGGATGTTGTTATGCCCTTATTCACCCAAACGGCAACCTGGTCTATTTTTTACCTGACACTGCTATATTTTATCATTCGTAAATACCGAATGAAAGCAATAGCTGCTCTTGTTTTACTAGCATTGTCGATTGTTATCGCCGATCAATTTTCGGTATTTGTTAAAGAAACCGTCCAGCGACTTCGCCCCACGCACGATCCCGATATTCAACATTTGGTACACAATGTATACCGGAAAGGTGGGCTCTATGGTTATTTTTCATCCCATGCAACCAACACCTTTGCCGTTGCAGCTTTCACTGCCCGCTTGTTTAAGAATACTCGTTTCCAGCTACTCATTTATTTCTGGGCTGCCTTGGTTAGCTACACCCGCATCTATCTGGGAGTACACTACCCTTTTGATGTCTTAACCGGTGCGCTGGTTGGTCTGCTTATTGGACAGCTGATGTATCGCCTGTTCTTAATTATCGAAAACCGATTTTTACTGCTAAAACTTCCGAAACTTGCTGAAACAAGCTTAAGCAATCAAGAAACTTTTAGCCTGTTTATGGTTTTTCTAATTTTTACAGCGACCGTTCTTTTAGTTGCAAACCAACTCCTCCACGCCCAACTTATTTAAACCATGAATCAGGAACTTAGACAGGAATACACCAAATTTCTTCACCACGATCAAAAAAAACTTGCTTCTGTAAAAAAGAAAATCCGCCAACTCGCTTTATTCAGGCTATTGGCATTTCTGGGTATTCCTCTGTCACTGATTTATCTTCCTAAGATTTCGCCCTTATTGGCCTATGCTGTTGCCATTGGCTGTACTGTTATTTTCTTCTACTGGATCAAAGTCTTTCTGAAACAAGAAAAAGCGAAATGGTTGTACACCAACCTGATTGCCATCAACGAAAAAGAGCTGCAAGCACTCGATGAAGAATACAGCCAGTTTGAAAATGGAGCTGAATTTACAGACCCACACCATCATTACACATACGACTTGGACATCTTTGGCGAAGGATCACTTTTCCAGTTCATCAACCGCACGGTTACTCAGCTGGGGAAAAAACAACTGGCTCAAGATTTGGAACAAGCGAATTCGTCTACCTCCAGCTTAAAAATCAGGCAAGAAGGATTGCTTGAGTTAGCCAAATATACTCGCTGGCGACAGTTCTATGCTGCCAAAGGCCATGTTCGCGATGAGCAAGACCTCAAACTTCTGGAGCAAATCACCCAGAAAATTCACATTAAACAACCCAAGCAACTCGGCCGGCTGTTAGTAATCCTCCCGATCATTACTCTGTTATCCTTTGCTACATATGCTTTCTTTGGTTTACCCTGGATTCTTTTTCTACTTTCGGTCGTTATCAATATTGTTACTTTGGCTTCGTACCGAAAAACAATTCAGGATTTTTATAACTTGTTTGGCAGTCAATCCAAATTGTTGGGCAACTACCAGGAATTATTGCTTCTGATTGAAGAAAAAACATTTGAGACCCAGCTCTTGAAAGAGCATCAAAGCAAACTATTTTCCGAACAACATGAGACAGCCAGTAAAGTCTTAAGAAGACTCACAAAAACCATGGCTAGTTTTGACTACAGGCAAAATATTTTGGTTGGATTCATTTTAAACAGCCTTGCCCTTTGGGACTTGCGTTGCTGCGTTCAGTTGTATGATTGGCAAAACAAACATAAGGATGATGTCAAGCGCTGGTTTAAAACCATCGCCCATTTCGACGCTCTGTCAAGCTGGGCCAACCTGAATCACAACCACCCGGAATGGACACTTCCGAAATTTGAAGATGGCGAATTTCACTTAACTGCCAACAACTTAAAACACCCACTGATTAAGGCTGCAAAATGCATCGGAAATGATTTTAGGATGAACGGAGAAAGCCAGATTACCATCATCACCGGAGCAAATATGGCCGGGAAAAGTACCTTTCTGCGAACCATTGGTGTCAACATGCTATTGGCCATGAACGGATGCCGGGTTAACGCCAGCTGGGTCAGCATGAAACCCATTTCGCTTTTCACCAACATGCGAACCACGGATAACCTACAGAATGATGAATCGTACTTTTTTGCGGAGTTACAACGACTCAAGGCCATTCTAGATGAAATTAAAAGCGGCCAACCTGTTTTTGTAATTATTGATGAGATGCTGAAAGGAACCAATTCCGAAGACAAACTCTCGGGCTCGATTAAGTTGATTGAACAATTACTTTCGCTAAAAGCAGTTGGAGTGGTTGCAACACACGACCTTAAATTGACGGAATTGCAAAACGACTATCCCAAACAGATCACCAATAAGTGTTTTGAAATTCAACTTACTGAAGAGGAACTGCTATTTGACTACAAACTGACAGATGGCGTTACGTCTACGATGAATGCCAATTTCTTAATGCGAAAAATGGGAATTATCGCTGCTAATTAACTTCTTAATTTCACAAAATAGTTTTCTTTCAGGTTAACAGACTGAAGCTTTTTACGTATTGTCTCTACAGAATCAAGCGAGTAACTTAATCGAATGATTTGGAGTAATAACAATACTTTAAATTGTATTGTCTGAATAATTGCAAAAAAACAGGCATCGCCAATATTTTAGTTATTTCGCGACTTCAAATAAACTTTCTGAACAGTTGCTCATGCATATCAAAGAAGAAATGATTAATAAGTTGTGTAAGTTGCTACTTGAGATTGGGGCACTCCTCATGTCCTCAGGTGCAAACTCATCACGTATTCGCATCACAATAACGCGAATAGCCAATAGCTACGGATACAATGCCGAACTGCTCATTACGCACCGAGCCTTAATGCTGACCTTATTTGACGAAGAAAAAGACTACTTCTTCAGCCGTTTAAAACGGACATCGCCGCACGGAGCAAATTTCAAAATGGTGAGTGGCATTAGCCGGATGAGCTGGAAAATTGTAGAAGAAAAATGGGATCTGAACCAAATTCAACAGGAACTTGAGCGTTTAAAGTCTCTGCCACACTATTCGCGCTTAACAACGCTTCTGATGGTTGGGCTTGCTGGAGCCTCGTTTTGCCGCTTGTTTGGAGGAAGTTATATCGATATGCTAATCGCATTTTCAGCAACTGTTGCTGGTTTATTTATCCGGCAGGAAGCAGTAAAGAAAGCATTCAATCCCTACCTGGCGATCTTTTTTGCTGCGCTAAGCTCATCGGTAATTGCCGGGGCAACTGTAAAACTTCAGCTAGGCACCCATCCCGATTTTGCCTTTGCCACTTCTGTACTGTACCTCATTCCCGGAATCCCTCTAATCAACTCACTTTCAGACTTACTGGACGGAAATTTGATGAATGGTATTGTCCGTGGCATGAATGGATTAATCATTGCACTATCCATTGCCGCTGGACTATTATGTGCAATCTTGATGTATAATATTTAAACTGATTTTCAAAAACAATACAACAATGGATTGGTTCGCCTTTTTTGAGAAATGGATCTGGCTCGGATTTGCAGCCGTTGGTTTTGCCATCTTATTTAATGTCCCCAAGCGTACCTTGTGGGTTATCTTTTTGATGGGCGCACTTGGAGGCGCTGCCAAGTTGCTCACCTTAAGTCTGGGAGGAGGAATTATTCTTGGCTCCTTTGCCGGTGCTCTTTTGGTTGGATTTCTAAGTATTGGCGCTGCGCATTTCAAACATTCACCCCCGTTTGTTTTTGCCATACCTGCAGTTATTCCCATGGTTCCCGGAGCTTTCGCCTATCGCATGATGCTGGGAATCATCCGACTGACCGAGCAGGTTGATCCCAACTCGTTTAATCAACTGTTAGACGATACCGTGACCAACGGCTTAAAAGCTTTTTTTGTATTGATGGCTCTCTCAGTAGGCGTTTCCGCACCAATGCTACTAACCCGACGAGAATCTGCCAAAGAGATGAAAGTTCCACTGAAGATCAATGAGCTAATAAAAAAATAATACGCTAAAAAAGGGGATGGCGAAATTTCGCGATCCCCTTTTCATCAACCAGAAAATAATTAAAGACTATGCGATGAGAGATTTGTTATTAGAAGTAGAAGATGTTTCCTTTGCTTCTTCTTGTAACTTTTGCTTTTAATATTTCGACGACGGTTCGTCTGTTCTCCGCATGTTCTTCTTCTGTACAATTCACTCCGTCTTCACATTTATTTACTAGCTGAGTCTCTCCAAATCCAACATGCTCAAGTCGGTCCGGATCGATTCCTTTACTAACAAGATACTGGAAAGCTGATTCAGACCGCTTGCGTGACAGTTCCATATTAAAGTCATCCGCACCACGTGAATCGGTATGCGATTCCAAACGAATCTGAAGGTCTGGATATTCTTCTAGCACTGAGACCAATCGATCCAGTTCCGCTGCTGCATCTGGCCGAATATTCCACTTAGCCAAATCATAATAAATATTTTTCAGTTCGATACGAGATCCTGCATCCAAACTATTCAGCTGAACTAAATAATCTACAGCTCCTGGTTTCATCCCCAGCGTATTGAACTCAACTTCGGTTCCAAAGAAATTATAAGCTGTTACATCAACTTTATAATCTTTGTCAGGTTCGATATAATGTGAGAACTGCCCCTGATAGTCCGCATAAATCGTATCAGCCTTACTTCCATCCGAAACAATTAGCATTGCATCCGGGATTGGAATGTTTCCTAAGATATCAACAACCTGGCCAGTCAACATAAACTCCGGATCGAGATAAACTTTTTGATTTTTCTCAACGAAATCGCCCTCGTTGGTCAAATCCAGATCAGCCACCTTATCCAGGTAATTATTTAACGAAGCAATTAAAGTATACTTCTTATCCACTTTCAATTTGACCGATATCTTTCCTGTTTCATCAGATTGCCCCGTTGCGGCAACTTTCCCGTCTTCGTCAATAATGTTCACATTGGTTCCTGTCAAGGCCCGCTTGGTATAATTCGAGAGTGTCACAACATTGAATCGATAATCCTCCATCTTCAGAAAGTAAATATCATCATCACCGGCTCCTCCCTCTCTGTTTGAAGAAAAATAGCCTGATCGCTGATTAGGATGAATGACTAATCCGAAATCATCAGCTGATGAATTAATCTGATCGCCAAAAGTTGACCGAGCACTGTAATCACGAATTGGAAAGTCAATAAAAAACAGGTCCAGACTTCCCACTCCTTCATGTCCATCAGAGGAAAACACCAAACTACCATCAATATTCAGGAACGGAAACATCTCTTTCCCGGCACTGTTTACTTTTGGTCCCAGGTTTACCGGATCTTCCCACTCTCCGTTTACTTTTGCAGAATAGTACAAGTCTGTCATTCCATATCCACCAGGCATATCACTTACAAAAATCAGTGTATCGCCGGTGGCGTTTATTGTTGGATGGGCAATGGAGTACTCGCTGCTGTTAAACGGATACTTTTCTTTGAACTGCCAAGTCAATGCTGTTTTTTCATAAACGACAATGCCCAATCGGATATTCCGCTTTTTAAAAACGATATTAAGTTCTTCCGGATTTTCCCAGTTTGACTGGGTTAAGAAAAGCTCTCCGGTTTTCTCACAAAATGTTAACGGCCCCTCGTGATATTGCGAAATCATTGTTGTTAACATTCTTCTTGGGGTAATAATATTTCCTATTTGATTCAGATCAGAAGAAAATAAATCGTAAAATGCTTTATTCTGATTCTTGGATTTTTTCCCAATATCATCTGTAAAAGAAGAAAAGATTAACTCATTCTCAATAATTGCCGGGCCAAAGTCACTGTATGGGGTATTAATATCCAAGGTATCAATTGACATCTTTACATCCTCAAACAGACTTTTTTGAGCCATACCACTTGTTGTGATCAAGATGAAGATAAACGCAAGTAAATATTTTGTTTTCATATCCTGTTTGATTTTGCAGATTAGAAGTAACGTGGTGATGTATAACGTGTCTTGACAAAATTCAATTCATAGGAAATCATCACCTCATGAATTCCATCGTTATAAGAACTAATATCTGATGTATTAAAGTCAATGGCATACCCCAAGCGCAATTTTCGATTGATAATAAACTGAGTATTGAATCCGAAAGAATCAGCTGTCCGATACATAGCTCCAATCCAAAACCGGTCAGCAAATAAGAAGCTTGCATTAATATCTGTAACGATTGGTGATCCCTTGATATAACGTGCATTGAATGATGGCTTAAATTTTACCACATCACTCAGGTTAACCACATAACCTCCAATCAGAGTAAAATGCCTTAGTTCATACCCTGTTGTATAGTTTGTAACATTATTGTCAAAATCGTTCTGTAGAATTTTGGGAATTGAGAATCCTGCATAAAAGCGGTCAGAATACATAAAAGCTCCAACTCCAAAATTAGGCATCAACTTTTTGTCAATCACTCCTTCAAAAGCAGGATCACTCCCACCACCTGGTATATACAAAGTATAATCATACAGGTTATTCTCGTAATTGGTAAAACCAGCTTTTAAACCTAAGCGAAGTGAAATATCATTCGTAATACTAAACCGGTAGGAATAATCGGTAAATACGGCAAAACGTTTTTCAAAACCAATATCATCACTCATCACCGAAAGCCCCAAGCCAACATTCTTTTTTCTCAACGGAGCTTGAATTGTAAGTGTATAGGTTTCGGGTCCTCCTTTAAACCCGACCCACTGATGACGCCCAAGAGCCATAATACCAATGCTTTCCCAAGTTCCTGTGTAAGCCGGATTGTATGCCTGAATATTAAACATATACTGACTATACATAGGATCCTGCTGTCCGAATGAAGTAGCAACTGAAGATACTAACAACAGTAAGCTTATCGCATATTTAGATATATTCTTAATCATCTTCATCTTAATTCATTTTACCGGTTTATGTATACAATGCCTTTATGGACAAATGAATTCTCCAATATCAACACGACGAAGTAAGTTCCTGTCGGAAGTATTTCGGAACCAGAAGTTCCTTTACTGTTAGCACGACCATCCCACCATGCATCAGGGTCTCCATACATGGTGATATTTCCATAGTTCTCTTTTGTATAAACCACTGCTCCCCAGCGATTATAAATTTCAATCTTAGCATTCGGATATTTATACATTCCTCGAATTCTGAAGTGGTCATTAATTCCATCTCCATTAGGAGAGAAAGCATCAGGAATGAGCAAATCGCAAGATTCTTCATCCAGGTAATTCGGAATGCCATTGTAGTTACAATCATCATTGGTTGGATCCCCATCTTCGTTCCAGTCTTCTTTGGATGCGGTTTGTAAACCGTCTCCATCATCATCTGTATCACGCCAATCAGGAATTCCATCTCCATCAGAATCTGCTAAAGGAACATTAGTCCCCATTGGGTTTTCAAGTCTTGTAATATCGTCTGAGGTATCATTGGAATTATCCAAGCCATCTCCATCTGCATCCAGTCCCATAAATTCATGGTCAGGTTGTCCGTCTTTATTCAAATCCTGTCCTTCAACAAAATCAGGGACCAAGTCATTATCACTATCCTCATCCAGGTAGTCTGGAATACCGTCGCTATCCGTATCCACCACACCGACTTGAATACCTCCAACATCAGGATCATAGGCATCATCCAGACCATCTCCATCGCTATCATTCCCCGTTGGAGCGACATAGGCTAGTTGACTGTCTTGTCCCTCTACACTATCTACTATTCCGTCATTATCTGAGTCGATATCTCTCCAATCCGGAACTTCATCTCCATCTGAGTTGCCCATTATAACATTAGAACCTAAGGCATTTGTAGCTGTACTAGATTTGTTATTGACCGTATCGTAGGCATCGTCCAAACCATCTCCGTCACTGTCAACGCCAGTTGCTATACTATCTGCAACGCCATCATGATTAGAATCATTTCCTTCAATTGCATCAATAATTCCGTCGTTATCTGAGTCAACATCTAAGTAATCACCTATACCATCTCCATCAGTATCTACAATTACAATCGGTGTTCCCCCATTGTCATTATCATAAGCATCATCCCAGCCATCTCCATCAGCGTCAGCTCCCGATGGAGCAACGTAATCTTCTGCATGCTGACTCTCCAGGTTATCTGGGATACCATCATTATCCGAATCAATATCCAAACTATCTGGCACGCCGTCATTATCCGTGTCAACTGCTTTATCACCTTCAACTATATCCAGGATGCCATCATTATCATCATCAATATCAAATACATTGGCAACACCATCATTATCAGAGTCCACATAAATGATCACTGTTGCTTCATCGCATAATGGAACCAATGCATTATCGCAAACCTGGTAAGTAAACGAATCTTGTTCAAAATATAATTGCTCAGGAGTATAACTAAACGAACCATCTGCATTAATAATTAATGTTCCATGCTGCACCGAAACGACAGGAGTTGTATTCAGCACTAGTTCATCTCCATCCGGATCATAATCATTCAATAGGATATTAGCAGCTGCCCCGTCTCGTCCAAACCAATCGTCAACAGCGACAGGTGGATGATTCACTTCAGATACATTAATGTATACTGTCGCCTGATCACATGCTGTTGGGCTTCCTTGATCACATGATCGATAAGTAAAATGGTCAGGTCCGATATAATCAGTATCAGGAGTATAGCTGAAGCCTCCATTGGCATTTAGCACCACATCTCCATGCAAGGCTTGCCCAATTAAAGAAACAGTTGTGCTATGTCCCTCCGGATCGTAGTCATTCCCCACAACATTTGCTGTTAGCGTATTATTAACCTTTGTGAAGAAGGCGTCGTCAACAGCCACTGTTGAATTATCATTGCTATTGCGATCAATAATTAAAATTACTTGTGCCGTATTACACTGAAGGGGCTCTCCATCATCACACACTTGATAGGTGAAAGAAATTTGACCTGAATAGTTGGTCTTTGGAGAATAAATGAATGAACCATCAGCATTTATTTGAATTGTTCCTTCTGAAGGTTGAGCAACTAAATTCGTATTCAATGTTAATGGATCTCCATCTGGATCGTAATCATTTTTAAGAACATTCCCAATTATAGAGGTATTCATTTTCCCGACATAAACATCCTCGTTTGCAACCGGAGGTTGGTTACTCATGGCATGATCACTAATAATCGTGATAAACACTTCGGCGGTACTTGTGCCTCCATGACCGTCTCGTAATTGATAGCTAAAGTGATCTTCTCCCAAATAGCCAGCTGTAGGACTATAAGTATAATCTCCATTAGAATTTAACACCACTGATCCATGTGAAGGATTTCCAGCAATTGCGACACTCAAACTATTTCCATCAATGTCATAATCATTGGTTAGCACATTGCCACCAACATTTATATCGACAAATGTATTGTTCAGGTCATCTACTGCTACAGGAGGATCATTCTGTGACCTAACGGTGATCGCTACGTTTGCTTCATCACACTGCTCATCTTCATCACATATCCGATAAGAAAAGAAATCGGTTCCAGCATAATTCTTATCCGGAGTATAGTTTATTCCTCCATTGCTTGTGATATTAACATTTCCATGCGCAGGCCCAGAAGTTATTGTCAAAGTGTTCAAATCAATATTATTATCACAATCCACATCATTTGCCACAACTGCAATTGTTGTAGGAGTATCTTCTGCTGTGATCGCTACATCATCAAAAGCCGATGGAATTGCATAAACAATAATCAGTTGTTCACACGTCTTACTATTCCCACCGTAATCTGTTACCATCCATTCTATAACTGTTTCTCCTCCTGGATAATCGCCACTTGCATCACTCGCACCGTTGATGTTATTCTCAATAGAAGCAATTCCACAATTATCATTTACCTCAGGCACAGGAACCTCAATATAACTAGTACAAGAAGCATTTGACTGTATCGTTTTCTCAATTGTGTTACCACAGGTGATTGTCGGTGCTTCATCATCGGTAACCGTTACATCAAAACTGCAGGTTAAACTGATATTTCCTGCTGCATCTGTAGCCGCGTAAGTCACCGCTGTTGTACCCACTGCAAACGTGCTGCCAGGAGTGTGGGACTTACTCCAGACCAGTGAACCCGGAGCAGTACAGTTATCCAAAGCCGTAGGCTCTATCCAGCTCACAACCGCAGAACACTCGCCTGCATCATTGCTCTGG
>NZ_FONW01000006.1 GCF_900113005.1 Sunxiuqinia elliptica | reverse complement strand
CCAGGAAGCCTTCGAAACAGAACTGGAAAGCAACCCGGACCTGGCGGCAGAACTGGATTTGTATGCCGATATTGACAAGGCTATACAGGAAACCGAAGTCATGGAGCTCAGAGCAAAGCTGGGCGACATCATACAGCAGGTGAACCGCGAAGAAAAGAAAAAGCGTTCTTTCGCTGCCAAACTAACAACATCAAGAGTTGCTATTGCCTCGGTGGCTGCATCATTGATTCTCCTATTAAGTATTTCCGGGCTCATATCCAGAAATACAACATCAAGTGATGCCGAACTATACAGCCAGTTTTATCAGCCCTATCAGACGACCGGTATTTTCAGGTCAGGCGATGCACTGATTGACAGCAAGCTAACCCAGGCTCTACACAAGTACAATGATCAGCAGTACGATGCATCCATCGACCTGTTCAGCCAGGTACTCAAGATAGATAAAAACAACCCGGTAAGTAACTTTTACTCAGCCATGGCCTATCAACAGACCGGAAAGCCGGAACTAGCAATTGAGGCCTACCAAAAAGTTATTCAGGATAAAGACAACCTCTTTATTGAGCAGGCACAATGGTACATCGGACTTTGCTACCTGCAAAACGAAAACAGAAAAAAGGCTTACCGACAGTTTAAAAGTATTGCAAACAGTAATGGATTTTACCAGGAAAAAGCATCAGCAATACTGCGAAAAATCAGATACCTGGAAGAATAATTAATTAGTAAGCAAATAAAGAATCCTATAAAAACAAGTTAGCAAAGTAGAAAAGAATGAATCGTTAATACTTTTAATCCTTAGTTCCTTATTCCTTAATTGTTCAATTATCCTTTAAAGTTCAAACGTTCATTACTTTCTGTGGTATTCTTAATTTAAGTTCCTAAGTTCCTTTTATCCTTATCCTGTTCAAAAAATTACTTTAAGAATACCTTTTTACGCAAATAGAGTGTCTTTTAAATAAATGGTTAGAAAAGCTCGGGGTGCTTAATCCCGGGCTTTTCGCTTGCGGTATAACTGATCAACAAACAGAAGTACGACAACACCGAAAATGATCAGAATAAAATAAATATCTTTCCCTTTGTAAAGAGGATCTGAATTTCCAACGACAACATAACCAAGCCAATAATGCGGATGGGCTTTCAGAGGATCAGCATTAGCAATATGAGCCAACTTGGCTGAACGTAGCGCCTCATGTTTACTTTTTCCCTTGGATAGAAATTTATAAAAGTCTTTCATGATATGCGCCCCAGATTCATCCTCTACTTCCCATAACGTCATTACAATAGACGGACATCCAGCATACAGGAACCCGCGCGCTAAGCTCATTACACCTTCTCCTTTTTGCAACTTTCCACTTCCCGTATTACAGGCACTTAAAACAGCCATACGTGCATTTAAATCCATCGAATAGATTTCATTGGTATTCAGCCAGCCGTCGTCCAGTTGAGCTCCATACGGCTTAGAAAAGGCCAATTTAGAGTACATTGGTAGCGTGTCATTGATGATTGTATGCATTGCCAAGTGCAAAATATCATAGTCTGATGCTAATTCTTTAAACCGAAACTCCTGCGCCAAAGAATCCTTAAAAACATCACCATTAACGTAACCGTGAATAAAATCCACTTCTTTATTGACAGCTGGAAGCGGCAACAACCCTCCGCGGTATTCTGCATTTGCAGTGTAGTCCCGATCGTCCCCTTCGTAACTAGGTGCAAAAGCCAATAAATCATGTTTGGCAACCTTCTCCTTGTTAAAATAATCGTAAAGCAATGTCGCAGAATAAGTATAACTAATAGAATAGTCCTTTACCAAATAGGGTAAAGTTCTAAAATTCATGGTTGTTGTATCAGGGGGCGCAGAAAGCAAGGCATCAAATGGAAGATAAGCGAGTTTATCATCTGGGATGACCACCAAATCTTTATCCTCCAAAACCTGTTTCTCGTCACTCAATAACACATTATACAGTTCGTGAGCGGCAAGTGCATATTTCCGATATTCTCCCTTGCCAGTAAAAAGATACTTCGAACTTGTAAGAAACTGATAAACAGACTCAATATTTCCTACAAAAGTAGAATCGACAACCTCTTTAGAGAAATGAAGCTCATCTGGAGTAATGACAAACTTAAAGACTTGTCCATTGGATTTTTGGGCAGTTGGCTCTTCTATTAAGTACTCGATAACAGCGGTCCGATCACTAATCCGCTCCTGAATCTGATCAACTCCGACGACCTTATTTTCATACTTAAAAGCGTAATAATTAGGAAAGGATTCTTCAAAAACTTTTACTAACTGTTCATATTGCTCACTCAGTTGGAATACTTTTGAATTGAATAGTTCAATCCGAGCAGAATCAGGATCTTCATTTTGATTCTCTTCAAAAAGCATCTCCTTATAATTCGATATATTAGTTTTGAGATAGTCTTCTCGTTTTAAGAGACTATCTGGTATACCTCCAAATTTCTTGGCTCTGGAATCTTTTACCGAAGCAAGAAAACTTGCGGACTTACTCTTCTCCGCAAAACTGAACCCTTTTTCCGCAAACTGAAATTCATTCGTCAAATCATACAGCTTGTAGCAAACCCCAACCGCTCTAATAAAAGTAGACTCCTGATTTTCAGATAGAAAAAACTGACTTTCTTCTGACACATACCCTGTTCTTATTTGATGAATAAGCTCTGTTGCACGCTCCGTTGTACTTAAAGCCAATTCGAAGCTTTCCTTTGCATTGCCCTTATCCTGACCCGATAAGTATAAATCAGCCAGTGCTTCTAAACAACCAGCTTTCTGATTAATTACTTCCAGCATCTGAATCTCAGAAATCTCCTCTCCTGGTTTTGGATTATCGTTAAAAGCAACCGATGAGAAGACGTCACTTCCTGCAATCAAAGCCTCTTGATAATAGCCTAAAGCCTTTTTCAAATCCGCCTTCCGCTTTTCATAAAAGTCAGTTAACTCACTCGCCTCAGAACTTCGCCCCAAATAATAATTGGCATAGTTGAGCATAATATCGCTATACTGCAAACTCTTTTTCGTAAAATACTTAACGATAATATCCTCTGCTAACTCCGTGTAACGATAGGCTTCATCGTAGTCTCCAATCTTTAAAAGAAGTTGAGAATAATTGATATACTCTAACCCCAAGTCATATGAATCAGCGCCATAAGCCTGTGTTAGAATCGACAACGACTCCTGATAATATTTTCTGGTTTCCGGATAATTACTCTGTTGAAAGTAAATTCTAGCTATAAGACTATATAAGAAAGACTTAATATTGTCATTACTATCTTCCAGTGCATCAAAAGCACTTAGGATAGCCTCTTCATAGTCACCTAACAAATATAAAGCTTCTGCAATATTGGAACGTGTTATACTAATTTGGGAATCATACTTATCAGGAGCTACTAAAAAGGCTCTTAATGCAGCTTGCTGATACTCGAAGCTTTTAACGTAATCACCTTTTAACTTATAGATATTCCCCAAGTTCCCATAAACAAAACTCAGACGAGGATTATCAATTCCAAAATTCTCCTTTACTATTCTCTCCGCCTCTAAGTATACACTTACAGCTTCATCATATTCTCCAAGATTCTTATATGCAATTCCAAGATTCACTGAAGATGAAAACAACTTCCGACTGTAACACCCAAAGATATTCTCTCCTAACTCAATCGCATTCTTATATTGCTCTACTGCACCTTCAAAATCACCTATTTTAAACTGAGAAATCCCCGTTCGATAGTAATGCACTACAGCTAGGCTATCATTATTTACGCTGCTTGCAAAGCAAAATACTTGAGAAAAAAGAAAAAAAAATCCTCCAAATAAAACCCTATACAACAAAGACTTAAACTTAGTCATTATTTTTTTTCTCATTTTTTTCACTCACTAGGGGTTACCTTTTTTCCTTAAGCAGAATAAAGAAGCGAACAAAGGATAATTAAGGAATTAAAAGTATTAACCATTAAAACTTAAAAGTAATGAAAACTTTATTTGCTAACAACGAAAACAACATTTTTGATTCATTCGAAATATTAACAAAAGAAGAATTAAACGAAGTAAAAGGTGGCCGCGGTCGTGATCTTGACTTGATCGTTGAAGACTTCGACTAATCATTATTTAAATTACCTTAAAAGATATTTTATTACTCATACGCTTGAAAAGACCTATAGAATAGGGATTTTAGAATCACTGTGTCTTTTTATCATTTTCAATCGTTCTTTGAGCAGCGTTCTTAAAATTAGATTTTCTGTAGGCAAAAAGTGAGTAAAAATAACTTACGATAATTTAAGCAATATTATTTATTAGTTTTTCTTGACCCTTTATATAGTTTATATTCTCTGAAGCTGCAAGCCAGCGAACCATTAAATAATGGGATTTTAAATTCAGGCTTTAAGCCAATTGATTTTAAACATTCGTTCGTACTAATTACCCAAACAGTGGTCTCAGGATAATGATGTTTTAAGCGCTCTCCTATCATCGAGTAAAATGCTTGATCTCCGGTTTTTATTCGCTCACCATAAGGAGGGTTAAACAAAAGGAAAGAAGAATCTGATCTCTTTTCTAATGTGCGAAAATCAGCGATATCTAGCTGAACAATATCCGAAACATTAGCCTTTTCGGCATTTTTATACGCTAAGTCGATATTCTCACGGGAGATGTCTGACCCATATATTCTAATATCAGGATTTTTATGTTCTTTCTGGTTTTTTACTTGAATAAACGCCTCTTTTTCAAAGCCCTTCCAATTTTGAAAACTATACTTACGTCCAAACTCTCCAGGTAAAATATTTTTTGCGATCATTGCTGCTTCAATAACAATGGTGCCCGAACCACACATCGGATCTGTTAATGAGTCACTACCACTCCATCCTGATAGCTTTATCATTCCCGCTGCCAAGACTTCACTAATCGGTGCTTCATGGACACCAGAACGATATCCTCGTTTATGCAGGGACTCACCGCTACTATCCAAAGAAATAGTACACTGATCATTTGCCACATGCAAATTAACCAGAATGTCAGGTCGATTAATATTCACTGAAGGCCGTCTAGACTCTACTCGTCGAAAACGATCAACAATTGCATCCTTCACTTTTAATGATGCAAACATTGAATTTCGAAATAAGTCGCTAAACACTTTGCTTTGGACCGCAAATGTCTGTCTTGAGTCAAAAAAATCTTCCCACCGAATCTTGCCTGCCTGGTGATATAAATCATCGACACGTTTTATCCGAAATGTTCTCAGCGGCATTAATATCTTCAAAGCTGTTCGCAAAGAATAGTTTGCTTTATACATCAACTCCAAAGAACCGGAGAAATAAACAGAACGACGAGCTTCCTCTACCTCATCAGCCCCAAGGTCAATAAGCTCTTCTGCCAAAACCTGCTCTAAACCAGCATAGGTTGTAGCAACAAATTGAAATTTTTTATACATGAATTAAATTTCTAAATCCCTGCTCCATCACTAAATGAAGCTTCACGGGCTTTAAACTGAACAATCTTAGAATCAGGAGCCACATCGTTGGTTACCCATACGTTACCTCCTATTATCGAATTTCGCCCAACTGTAATACGTCCAAGAATCGTTGCCTGGGCATAAATAATTACATTATCCTCCACAATTGGATGACGAGGCACACCTTTTATTGGATTTCCATCTTCATCCAAAGGAAAACTCTTCGCTCCTAAAGTAACTCCCTGGTAAAGCTTGACATTATTCCCAATGATACAAGTAGATCCGATTACCACACCCGTACCATGATCAATAGTAAACATTTCACCAATCTCTGCACGAGGATGAATATCAATACCTGTTTCTGAATGTGCCATTTCGGTTATAATACGTGGAATTAATGGGACATCCAACTTCAAAAGCTGATTCGCAATCCGGTAATTTGAAATAGCACGAATAGCTGGATAACAAAAAATGACTTCGCTTTGGCTCTTTGCTGCTGGATCTCCAACGAAGGCTGTTTCAACATCGCCAACCAATTTCCGTCTAATCTCTGGAAGATGTGAAATAAACTCACCTGCAATCCCCTGAGCATGAACTCGGCGTTCTTGCATATCGACCATTTCCGGATTTTCGCATGTAAAGCAAAGGCCCGCAAAAATCTGCTCCGAAAGCAATTCGAAAAGCTCGTCAACATACACGCCCATGTAGTGCTTAATCGTATTCGATCGCAAGCTTGTATCTCCAAAATAGCCCGGGAAAATGATCTCCCGAATCATGTTCACTATTTTGGCTAATTTTTGAGTTGAAGGAAGTGGTTCTCCCAAACGATGCTCATGACAAACCAAATCGTAACTATCTCGATCAGAAAGTTGTTCGACGGTTTTGTTTATTAGATCCAATATCTTTAAATCAGATTCCATTATTTTCTTGATTAAATAGTGTTGTACTTAAGTACCTTTCACCGGTATCACATATAATGACAACAATGTTCTTGCCTTTGTTCTCTCCTCTGCGAGCAATTTCGAGCGCTGCAAAAACATTAGCACCTGAAGAAATCCCACAAAATATACCTTCTTCTAAAGCTAGCTTCCGCGCTGTATCAAAGGCATCGTGATCAGCGACAGGGAAAACCTCATTGTAACAATCCGTATTTAATACTTCCGGAATGAAGCCAGGTCCTATTCCTTGAATTTTATGCGAACCGGCCGCTTTGCCAGATAAAATGGCTGATGTTTTGGGTTCTACAACAACACTCTGCAAGGCAGGCTTCCTTTCTTTCAATCTTTCAGAAACTCCGGTAATTGTGCCTCCAGTACCAGCTCCTGCCACAAAAATATCGACTTCACCCTCTGTATCTGCCCATATCTCCTCGGCTGTTGTCCTCCGATGCATCTCCGCGTTTGCTTCATTTGAAAACTGCATTGGAATAAACACATCTCCGATTTCGTGCGCTAAATGCTCTGCTGTTTCAATCGCCTCACGCATGCCACCTTTAGCAGCAGTAAGCACCAACTCCGCACCGTAAGCCTTCAATACCAAACGTCGTTCAACAGAAACACTCTCCGGCATTACTATTTTTAGTTTGTAACCCTTAACCGCACAAACCATGGCCAATCCAATTCCAGTATTCCCACTCGTCGGTTCAATAATTGTCGTATCCTTCCCAAGTTTTTTTTCTCTCTCGGCAGCTTCAATCATTGCTAAAGCCAGTCGATCTTTTACTGATCCTCCGGGATTTTGAGATTCCAGTTTCGCAAAAACACGCGCTCCACAACCGCTGGTCAACTTATGAAGTTCAACCATTGGAGTTCTTCCAATCAGTTCTGTAATGTTATTAGCTATCTTCATTTATTAGATATTAGACTATAAACATTAGATTTCCGGATGTTCTGACCTTCAAACAAGGTTGAACCTAAAGCCCAAAACCGGAATTCAAAGTTGTAAGTTTCAATTTTCAAGTTCCTGAAAATCTAACAATCTGTTATAACAAAAGTCCTCTTTTTATTACTGAAAAACAAGGAAAAAACTGATATAAATCAGGACTTCAAGCACGACTGAACCGCTCGAATAGCATTTCTAGTCCGCTCATTTCCTAAACCTCCAATTTCAACAAAACGTTGATTTCGAGCGATCAATTCTTCTTTATAAACCCCAAACAAATGCAGCCGCTCCTCTCCTCCATTTTCACGCAAAGGATCAGGTTCCCAAGGAATATCTGGCAAACACAACAAATACAAATCGATTGGCAATTCGTCAATTTGATCTTCCAGCCAGTCCGGTTCGCGTCGATACACCCACTGAAACCAAATCTTTGCAATAATCAACCAAGTATCAAAAAAAACAAATGAGGCATTACTGTTTCCAGCCTCATGATATTGCTCAATTTGCTTTTTGGTTATAGCTTCAACATCCTCGTAAGTATATTCTGCAGAATGGGATTCCAGATACTGCCTGGCATACTCTGGATAGAAAATCCCTTTGAAATGTTCAGCTAATTCGTGTGCCAAAGTACTTTTGGCTGTCGATTCAGGTCCTGTTATTGCAATTCGAAATGGTCTTTTCATCCTGCATTCTTTAAATCATTCTTCCAACTTCGATATCCCAAGGCTGCCATAACCGTATAAACCAAGAATAAAATAACGGTTGGCCACAAACCTTTGAATCCATATAAAAATGCGGAAAAGAAGTCGACAAAAATCCAGATAAGCCAATGTTCCAGGTATTTTCGGGCAAGCATCCATGTCGCAACAATGCTTAAAGCAGTGGTCAACGAATCGCCGAAAGGCACCGGAGAATCGGTATAATACTTTAATCCAAATAAAAACAAGAGGAAAAGCGTCAAGCTAACCCCCAACAAAGGCAAATACAACTTACGCGGAGTGCGGCTAACTTTCAGCTGTTGCTCTGCTTTCGGGTTTCCCTTAAGCCAGTGATACCAACCGTAAATGCTTACCACAACATAGTAGACCTGCAGTAGCATATCTGCATAGAACTTGGAAACCAAGAAAACGTAGACATACAGAGCCGAAGTAATCAATCCTACCGGCCAAGTAAAAATATGCTGACGAATGGATAAAAAAATGTAAACAAAACCAAGAATAGCTCCAATCAACTCAATGTAATTGACCGAAAGCCAAAAGATAATAGAATCTGTCATCAGCTTACTTTTCGACCAACAGGTTATTGTATTCTGAGGCATTATTAAGCACCTTCAATGCCTCTTTCACCTCATCGCTATCTTCGTTGATAATTTGATAGAACTTACTCACTTCAAACAAATCCCGAGCAATCAAAGCTTTTGCCTGTCGTTTTATCAATGATCTGGCAAACTCTTTATCACCCTCTTTATAGTCAATTTCTTCTTTCTCTGCCTCTTCAAACATCTTTTCGATCAACTTGTCATCAATCTCAAATGATTTCTGATACGTGTCAAAGTCGGTGTACTTCCGGGTAAACTTTTCCCGATTTCCATCCAAATAACTTAAAGTATTACTATAAACGATGTTTTTACGAACCATTTGGTTAAAATAAGCATAGTGAACCGACGTGTCCATCGGTACAAAAATATCAGGCATGATACCTCCCCCACCATAGACTGCTCGCTTATTATTTAAAGTTTCGTACATCAGGCTTTCGTCAAAATGAACACTGTCTTCAGTAAAAAACTCGCCACTTTCCAAACGTTTCAGGTAATCATGGCGATAGGCTTCTACGCCTTCGTCGTATGCTTTTTGAATACAACGTCCACTCGGCGTGTAATAATGTGCTGTTGTTAAACGAACCATTGACCCATCATTCAAGAAATAAGGTTGTTGTACCAAACCCTTTCCAAATGAACGTCGACCAATAACAACACCGCGATCCCAGTCCTGAATAGCGCCAGCAACAATTTCACTGGCAGATGCTGAACCTTCATTGATCAGAACCACCAACTTCCCTTGTTCAAACTCACCAAGAGCTGATGCTTTATACTCTTTTTTGCGGTTGTTTTCTCCTTCAGTATAAACAACCATTTTGAATGCTCCCAAAAATTGATCGGCCAATTCAATTGCTGCTTTTAGATACCCCCCACCATTGCCACGCAAATCAAGCACCAGATTCTTAAAACCAGTATCTTTCTTTAGACCTGTAATAGCTTCCGAAAATTCTTCTGTTGTTGTGGCCGAAAAACGATTCAGTTTAATGTAGCCGGTCTCGTTATTAATCATATATGATGCATCCAAACTATGAATTGGAATTTTGTCGCGGATGATTTTAAAGTCCAGCAGACCTTCAGCACGTTTACGTAAGACCTTCAGGTTTACAACCGTTCCTTTGTCTCCTCTTAACATTTTAAATACGTCGCTATTTTCAAGACCAACGCCAGCAACATTCTCGCCATCAACTTCAACGATGCGATCGCCTGCCTGCAAGCCAACTTTTTCTGAAGGTCCACCTGGGATGGTTGTCACCACAAGCAAAGTATCTTTCAAAATATTAAATGAAATACCAATTCCCTCAAAACTTCCCTGTAAGGGTTCATTCATTTTCTCAACTTCTTCTCTTGAAATATAAACCGAATGCGGGTCGAGCTCTGCAAGTACTTTAACAATTGCTTTTTCTGTTAAATCATCAATATTCGTTGTATCCACGTAGTTGCTTTTAATTAACTGCAGCAACCGCCCATACTTAAGCATATTGGTTTGCACATCCTGTGCCTGAACGCCGGAAAATGCCGTAGCAACAAACAAGAATAGCGTTAATCCGACGATACGTATTTTATTCAATCTTCCCATTTTTTCAATTTTTCTACTTTTAATAGATCATTAGATTTTCAGTTTTCTCGACTACCAGACAATTTCAGGACATTCATTCAGAAAAATTTAACAAAACGACTCATAGAATTAAAAAGAAACTAAAAATCAGGCGACTATAAAAATTCAACTTACTATTATACTTCTCAATAAACGCTTTAAAAACTAGATTCGATCCTTCATCCCTACTCCAAAACAATAATTCTTTCGGAAAAAGAATCTTCATAATGACATGAAAGAGGCTAAACTGAACCTATTTTTTTATTTGAACCGATAAAGATAAAAGAATATCGCGCGCAGAACAATGCCTCCACATTAATAAGTGTTAAAGAGCAAAAAGAGTTCATTGGGAACCAGAGGTTTTGCGTAACAAATGATCAAATCCCCCAAACGTTGTATGCAATTAGGATTATAAAAGAACTGGCATTTAATCTCATCGATTGCTCAATTTTCAGATATCAGACTAAAAGACATTTATAATACCTTAATTAAACTAAGCTTAGCAAGATACAATGAATTACAATACCCGAGCAATCAAGCAACAACAAAAAAGGCTGTCTCTAAACGGACAGCCTTTCATATTTATCGTTATTTCTTTGATTATTCCCACTCAATTGTTGCTGGCGGTTTTGAGCTGATATCATAAACAACGCGGTTAATACCACGCACTTTGTTAATGATTGAATTGGATACTTTTGCCAAAAACTCGTAAGGCAAATGCACCCAGTCAGCCGTCATTCCATCTGTTGACATAACAGCACGCAAGGCAACCACATTCTCATAAGTTCGCTCGTCGCCCATTACACCAACCGACTGTACTGGCAACAACATCACACCAGCCTGCCATACATCGTCATACAGGTTCCATTCGCGTAGCCCATTGATAAAAATAGCATCGGCTTCCTGCAGAATGCGAACTTTCTCTGGAGTAACATCGCTCAAAATACGAATTCCCAATCCTGGTCCCGGAAATGGGTGACGTCCCAGTAATTCCTGTTTAATATTAAGCGCTTTTCCAACCCGACGGACTTCATCCTTAAACAACAAGTTTAAAGGCTCAACCACTTTCAGGTTCATTTTTTCAGGTAGCCCACCCACATTGTGATGTGACTTGATTGTTGCAGATGGTCCATTAACAGACACCGACTCAATCACATCAGGGTAAATTGTTCCTTGAGCCAGCCACTTGACATCTTTAATTTTGTGAGCTTCTACGTCAAATACTTCAATGAAGTCGCGACCAATGATTTTACGCTTTTCTTCTGGCTCTGTGATTCCTTTAAGATCATCCCAAAACTTCTGTTTAGCATCAACCCCAATCACGTTCAATCCCATATCTTTGTACGAATCCAAAACAGACTCAAACTCGTTTTTACGCAACAAACCATTATCCACAAAGATACAAGTCAGGTTCTTGCCAATGGCCTGATGCAACAGAACGCCTGCCACGGTTGAATCGACACCTCCTGAAAGTCCAAGTACAACTTTATCGTCACCCAATTTTTCTTTCAGCTGAGCAACAGTTGTCTCAATGAAAGAATCAGGAGTCCAATCTTGCTGACAGCCACAAATGTCCACAGCAAAATTCTTCAGCAGTTGAGTTCCTTCAGTTGTATGATAAACCTCAGGGTGAAATTGAATGGCATAAGTGGTTTCGCCTTCAATTTTATAGGCAGCATTTTTCACATCAGCTGTTGATGCAATAATTTTATAGTTCTCAGGCAAACGTTCGATGGTATCACCATGCGACATCCAAACCTGCGTATTCAGGGTCATGTTTTTAAACAACTTGCTTTCCTGATCAATAAAACCAAGGTTTGCTCGTCCATACTCTCTGGAGTCAGAAGGAAGAACTTCGCCTCCAAAGTTGTGTGCCATGTATTGCGCACCATAGCAAACGCCCAACAAAGGCAATTTACCTTTGATGTTTGACAAATCTGGTTGTGGTGCATTCTCATCGCGGACAGAAAAAGGACTTCCACTTAAAATTACACCTTTCACGTTTTCATCAATTTCAGGAAAATGATTGTAAGGATGAATCTCACAATAGATATTGAGCTCGCGCACCCTCCGGCCAATTAACTGGGTGTACTGAGAGCCAAAATCAAGAATTAAAATTTTGTCTTGCATGAATCTGTTTTTTTGGATGGGGCAAAGATAAACAAATCCTGCAATGCTATTTTAATAAATAGCCATTAGATGATAGATTTTAGACAATGGAAATATAGCAGCAGATCGTTGGATTTTCAGGCTTCAGACAATTAGACATTTGTAATCTCTTAATTTAAAGCGTTTTATTAGACCAGGCCATAAAATCACAAAAAATTAATAATCAGACAACTACAAGCTCCTCCCCTCAAACTATTGATATAGCACAGATAAGCATCAATACAAAAATAAAGGGATGCCAAATCAGCATCCCTTTAATATTATCAATCGTTGCCATCATCTTCAATGACACCTTTTTGCCTTATTATCTATTGTTTAACAACATCCAGGTATTCTTTTAAAAACCGTTGATCATTCGCATCGCTATCACCGTATTTTTCACGAAGTTCTGTCAAACGCGTGTGCATCATTTTCTGAACATCAGCATAAGCCGGGTCATCATACACATTTTTCATTTCCTGAGGATCTTTCTCCAAGTCATACAATTCCCACTCGTCAATATCGTAATAAAAATGAATGAGTTTATACCGATCGGTCCTTACACCATAGTGGCGCTTCACCATATGAATCGACGGATATTCGTAATAGGTGTAATAAATGGCATCGCGCCATTCTGATGCTTCTTTACTCATCAATTTACGCATTGATACACCTTGCATGTCTGCAGGAATTTCAACACCAGCATAATCCAGAAAAGTTGGAGCAAAGTCAATATTTTGAACCAGTTCGTCAATTACAGTTCCTGGTTTAATTTCTTTCGGATATTTAATTAGCAAAGGCATCCGGAACGACTCTTCATACATAAAGCGCTTGTCAAACCAGCCATGTTCTCCCAAGTAAAATCCTTGATCGGAAGTATAAACGACAATGGTATTTTCATCCAAACCATTTTCTTTCAAAAAGTCCAACATCTGTCCCACACCATCATCAACTGCAGCAATACATCCCAGGTAATCCTGCATGTATCGTTGAAAGCGCCAATGCATCAAATCTTCTTGAGACATGTTAGGATAATTCTTTTTGAACTCATCAATAATCGGGTCGTAAACAGCATCCCAAGCTGCACGTTGCTTTTCATCCATTCGCCCCAGATTACTTTTGAAAGCCGCTTTATCCCATGTCAATGTTTGAGGAATACCAAGCTCGTCCATAACCTCGGGCCGAACTTTTGAGTCTCCAGACCAGTTTTGATCTTTCAAAATATTCATTTCCTGCTCATGAGCAGCCCGACCACGCCCTTCATAATCATCAAAAAGCGTTTCAGGTTCTTTAAAGGTCATTTTTGTGTACTCCTTATAATGCCGTTCAGCCGGAAGCCACTCACGGTGAGGAGCTTTCTGATGATACAACAAGCAGAATGGCTTATTGGGATCCCGTTCCTTCAGCCATTTCAACGACATTTCAGTCGTCAGATCGGTCACATAACCTGGAATGGTCTGCTTCTCTCCGTTGATAATAAATTCGGGATTGTAATAATGACCTTGCCCAGGCAATACTGCAGAAAAGTCAAATCCTTGAGGAAGTCCATCCAAATGAATTTTCCCAATCAACGCAGTTTGATAACCATTTTGCTGAAGCAATTTGGGGAAATTGTTCTGGTTCCAGTCGAATGGCTGCACATTATCCACCTTACCATTCTTAAAGCTATGCTTTCCCGTCAGCATTACCGCACGACTAGGGGCACAGATGGAGTTTGTAACAAACGCACGATTAAAAATGGCTCCTTCTTTAGCAATCCGATCAATATTAGGCGTTTTGTTTAAGCCCTCATGCCCGTAGGCACTAATTGCCTGAAAAGCATGATCATCACTCATGATGAAAACAATGTTCGGCTTCTTTGCTGCTTGTTCAGCTGCTGGCTGATTACATCCTACCAAGCCTAGACCTGCTACTGAAAGCAATCCCATGGAGGCTGCAATATTCCGATTTTTTGACATCTGGTTCTATTTAAAGTTTTACATCGATTTTTCTATTCACTCGCTCTCCCCGGCTCCCGCCGGTTAGCTCCTTCGTTTCCGGTTAACGAATCCCCCATATCCTCACGAGCTTTTTCTGCAAGAGCTTGCAACTCACTTATTTTTTCAGGGTAAAAAGCACTCACATCATATTGCTCACCGGGATCGCGACGAAGATCGTATAGTTCAAGTCCTGATGTTGCCGTGTGTGTTGGTCCTGGCAAACCATTCTGCCCAGGTTCATCTCCTACATAAGAGCGATGATCGTGTGGAAAAACAAGTTTCCAATTGTCTTTTCGAACCGCTTCAAGCTGATTATTTCCATAGTAATAATATAGCACACGACGAGGATCGGCATCCTGTTCTCCTTTCAATAAGGGCAGAATATTAACTCCGTCAATTTTTGCCTTAGGCATGGTGGCTCCTGTTATTTCAGCCAATGTTGGCAGCACATCAATTGTTGAAGATAATTTATTACAGATGGTTGATTCTGGAATTACGCCCGGCCACTTCATAATACAAGGAACACGCTGTCCTCCTTCGTAGCTGGTTCCTTTTCCTTCACGCAATCCACCGGCCGACCCAGCATGATCACCAAAACACAACCAAGGGCCATTGTCCGAAGTAAAAATCACCAAGGTGTTTTCGGCAACTCCGTACTCATCCAACGCGTTTAAAATCTCTCCAACCGACCAATCGATTTCCATCATGACATCACCATACAAGCCTTGCTCACTTTTTCCTTTAAACTTATCAGAAACAGCCAAGGGGACATGTGGCATCGAATGTGCAACATACAAAAAGAATGGATCATCATGCTTCCGCCGGATAAAATCAACGGCAGCTTCCGTATATACTGTTGTAATCTCGTTTTGATCTTCAATACTTTTTAATTCCCTGTATAACTCATTTCCTTTTATTAAAGGCAACTCCGGGTAAGTATTTTTTCGTTTATGCGATGGTGGAACATTTCGCGTATTATCGTAATACAAAGGCCACATGTCATTCGAATAGGGAATCCCCAAATATTCATCGAACCCTTGTTGCAACGGAAGAAATTGGCGCAAATGTCCCAAATGCCATTTCCCGACCATCCCTGTTGCATAGTTTTCACTTTTCAACACATCAGCAATTGTTTCTTCCTCAGGATTCAGCCCAATTTTAGCATGTGGATTTAAGGCTCCATTAATCCCAACCCGATTCGAGTAACACCCGGTTAAAAGCGAAGCCCGGGAAGCACTACAAACCGCCTGCGACACGTAGAAATTTGTAAAACGCATTCCCTCCGAGGCCAATCGATCAAGGTTGGGCGTTTGAAACAGGGTAGCCCCAAAGGTTCCTAAATCGCCATACCCCATATCATCAGTAAAAATCAGAACGATATTAGGCGATTGCTTTTGAGGAGTCGTTACGTTTTGTGCCAATCCCTTCATTCCTGGCACAAGCAATGAAGTTCCGGCAAGTAACTTTGTTAAATTATTCATTTCTTAGTTTTAGTAATAGTAAACGTACGAAGATAATGGTTTTCGAAAACTCCATAGCAAAACTCCCTACAAAGACTACGATTTTCCTCATTTAGCAATGCTTCTTTTGACTTTTACACGCCATTACGGTGGGGCTATAAAAACGAAAAATAAAAAGCTGAAAGTGCCCCCAAAACCATCTCCCCGTTCAAACAAAAAACCCGCAAGGTCTTGCCCAACGGGTTTTCTAAATCAAAAAAACTAAAAAATGAATTATTGAATTACTGTTGTCTTTCCTTTTAATTGAAAACGTCCCGAAACAGTTTCTGTTGTTCCCGCATCAGCTTGTCCGCTAAATCCGGGTTGTTTTCCACCTACTGAAACGGTAAACCATCCTGGTTCTACTACACGTTGATCTTTTTTGTTGATCAGCGACAACTGTCGTGGCTCCACGGTAAAGCTCACCGTTTTTGTTTCTCCCTTTTTTAGGTGAATACGTTCAAAACCTTCCAGCTGACGAATCGGTCGTGGCGTTGAAGCTTTCTCGTCAGTCAGGTACAATTGAACCACTTCATCGCCATCCCAGTCGCCGGTGTTGGTCACCTCAACAAAAATTTTCACCGGCTCGTTCATGCCTACTTTTGCTGGAACTTCCAAGTTGCTATAACTAAACGACGAATAACTCAAACCATACCCGAAAGGGAAAAGAGGCTGTCCTTTAAAATAACGGTAAGTGCGCCCTTCCATGTCGTAGTTTTCAAAAGAAGGAAGTTGCTCCACCGATTGGTAATAAGTCACAGGCAAACGTCCGGCCGGATTGTAATCGCCAAACAAAACATCGGCAACTGCATTTCCCCCTTGCTGTCCGGGGTAACCTGCCGTTAGAATAGCGGGGATATTTTGAGCAGCCCAGTTGACCGACAAAGCACTTCCATTGATCAATACCAAAACAACCGGCTTACCTGTAGCCATCACAGCTTTCATCAATTCAACCTGCGTTGTAGGTAGGTTCAGATGCGTCCGGTCACCTCCTTCAAAGCCATCAGTTTTCACTTTCATTTCTTCACCTTCCAAACGTTCGTTCAAGCCAAGCGCTAAAACCACCACATCCGACTTTTCAGCTATTGCTACTGCCTCTTTCACCATGTCTCCTTTGGGAGTTGTCCACATCAAGCGGGCTGTTGCATCACCATAGTAATTGCGGTATTCTGCAACGATTTCGTATTGCTCTCCGGCTTTCAAGTTCAACGAAACAGGATTAAGAGCAGCATGATGTTCATGATTTCCGCCAGTCACTTCGGTGCCGTTCACCGTAATTTTCATGTATGGCTTGCCCCAATCACTAAAATAATAAAGCCCATCTTTAGGAGCAGTTACATAGCCTGACCAACGAATACTGAATTGTCCGCTTTCCAAGCGAGGATCGGGAGTTCCGATGTCCCAGGCAAAATCGACACGATCATCGAGCTGCGTATATAAAGGCTGTCCTTCAAACTCACTGTTGGCAAAATATTCGCCAAGCAAGCCCTGTTCTCCATTTTTGGTTTGCAAATAAATAGAAGGAATTGACTCCATCGCTGGAACTCCTTCAGCCAAATCGGAACCTTGAGCGTACAACACTTTTGTTTGCGGCTCAAGCTTATTTCGAATCCCCTGCAAAACGGTAACCGGATGCGAAGGAACCCCATTGTAATTTCCCCAAAGCGATTGCACATCGTCCGCATTAGGACCAATAACTGCAATTGTATTCAGTTCTTTGGAAAGGGGAAGTAAATTTTCATTCTTCAATAACACGATGCTCGACCGGGCCGCTTCACGAGCCAACAAGTCGTGCGCTGGATTATCATTCACCTCAAAAGGAATTTGCGCATATTCTACCCGCTCAACGGGATCAAACATGCCCAGCTTGATCCGTGTTTTAAACAAGCGCTTTACGGCAATATCAATTGCTTCTTCCGTTACAAGGCCTTTTTCCAAAGCTTCATCCAGCGCTTTATAGCTTACGCCACAGTTCAAGTCACAGCCTTCGGTAACAGCCATCGCTGCAGCCGAAGCCGCATCGGGAACAATCTTATGAAATTGAAAGAAGTCGGAAATTGCCCAACAATCGGAAACGACATAGCCTTCAAAGCCCCATTCTTTCCGCAAAATATCGAACAATTGAGGGCTGGCACAAGCAGGTTCACCGCGAAACCGGTTGTAAGCACCCATCACCGAATAAACACCTCCATCAACAACTAAAGTGCGAAAAGCTGGTAAATAAGTCTCGCGCAAATCACGCTCACTGACTTCGGCATTAAATTCATGACGTATTGGTTCAGGCCCGGAGTGTACGGCATAGTGTTTGGCCGTGGCTACTACTTTCAGGTAATCGGAGTCGCCACCCTGCAGACCCAATACAAATTCCTTTCCCATTTGTCCGGTCAGGTATGGATCTTCACCATAAGTCTCATGGCCACGTCCCCATCGGGGATCACGAAAGATGTTGATGTTGGGCGACCAAAAAGTCAATCCCTGGTAAATTCCACGCTCTCCCTGGCGAACAAATTCATGATGTTTTGCCCGGGCTTCATCTGAAATAACCGATGCAACACGATTCATCAAAGGCTTGTCCCATGAAGCGGCAATAGAAATAGATTGCGGAAATACGGTTGCATAACCGGCACGGGCAACGCCATGCAAACACTCATTCCACCAATTATACTTAGGAATTCCCAAACGCTCAACAGCAGGGGCTTCATAAAGCAACTGACTTATTTTCTCTTCGACACTCAAGCGTGACACCAAGTCCTCTACCCGCTCGTCATCAGGCAAATCAGGATTTTGAAAAGGAAATTCAAATTGTGCAGACGCCTGAATTAACAGGCCAAAAATAAAGACAAAAAGTAATGTCGTTCGTTTCATCATTAGTTGGTTTTAACTGTTCTGTTCTGGTCTGTAAATATACGAGATTTTTTGAATAAGCTAAATACAAAACAGGAGTCTTTTGAATATTCAAAAGACTCCTGCTAAATAAGTGAATGATCTTATCAATCCAGTCTACTTGGAAACAACACCCCAATTCTTATTGGGTTTTGGTCCCATTTCCAGTTCGAGCTTTCCGCCTTTTAACAATTCGCTAGCCGGAAACTTAAAATCGTTCAACTTCTTGCCATTCAACTTAGCCGATTGGACATATTTATTCAGGCGGGAAGCATGCTTGGCTTCAATAGTAAACTGGCTACCACGTCCAAATCGTTCTCCCAAATCAATTTCTACTTTCTCAAACAAAGGGCTTCCAATTTCATAAACCGGATCAACCCGGCAACCACCATCCGTTTGGAACAGCCCAATGGATGCCATGATAAACCAGGCACTCATCTGCCCTTGATCTTCATCACCCAAATACGCATTGGAAATGCCATAACCATAGTAACGGTCCAAAATGGAACGGCTCCACTTTTGCGTTAACCACGGCTGCTGCACCCAGTTAAAAAGAAAGGCAAAGTGCATCGACTGCTGATTTCCCTGCATAACCGGGTAGTTCCAGTATTGGTCGTTTAAACCATTGAAGCGTGTTTTATAACTTTCAGTAAATCCCCAATCCAGCCGTTCTACAAAACGGCCTTTCCCAATGGCTTCAGCCAATGCCGGCACATCCTGCGGCACAAAGTAGGTTAACTGCCAAGCATTTCCTTCCACATAGTGGTGGTTGGCCCCAGACTTGTACGGATCAAAATCAGGAAACCACTCCCCTTTAGAATCTTTCATCCGGGCAAAACCAGTTTCCGTATCGATCACGTTCCGCCAGTAAGCTCCGCGTTTCGAGAATGCTTGATAATCGCCCTGCTTACCTAGAGCTTCTGCAAACTGTCCAATGGTCCAATCGTCAAAAGCATACTCCAGCGAATTGGAAAAACGGCCTTGGTCGTAGGGCACATAACCATGTTCCAGGTAAGTAACCAAGTCTCGATTACCGGCAAAACCTCCTCCGACTTCCTGCGCGGGAGTTGTTTGCATCTTTTTTACGGCTTCAAAAGCCTTCTCCACATCGTAGTCGCGAATCCCCATTTGGTAAGCACCAACAATCAGTGGAATCTCATGCTCAGCCACCATCACCGGAACATATTCCATTCCGGCCGGCCCCTTGGCTAGCCAACCATTGGCATCGTACATGGCCAACTGCGAATTTACCCAGCGGTTGCTCCATTCCGGCGTTACCAGATTCCAAAACTGATTCAGGTTCCAGAAGGTATTCCAGAAAGCATCGCAGCCCAAAGCCGGAGACGACGGGTCTTCCATTCTTCGGACTTTTTCCCCGGCATCCCGCCACTCGCCATTCACATCGCTAAACGTATTGCGGCTGCACAAAGCACGATACATGTTGGTGTAAAAACGTGTTTTTTCATACTTGTCGTTGCTGCCCACTTTCACACGACTAAAAAGGTCATTCCAGGTATCAACATTATTTTTCTGAACGGCCTCAAAGTCCCAGCCGAAAGGATCAATGACTTCAGTTTTCAGGTTCTCTCTTGCATTTTCAAGGCTCACATAAGAAATCCCCGAACGAAGCTGAACCACTTTATTTTTTTTAGTATCGAAATCAACAATAACTCCGGCATCTTTTGCACCCTGAACATTTAAACTTGCAGCGCCTTCTTCCACGCCATTTTCAGTCCAGGTACTAAATCCGGCTATCGGCTGGTCAAACTCTACAACAAAGTAAATGGTGTACTCCTGCGAGATTCCACCACTCCAGGTATTTGGTGAAAGCTGATGGCTAAAGCCTTCTATTGTATTTTCGCCCGTTTGTTTTACCGAAGCTTCAAGCAGGTCATACCGGTATTCCGAAGGAATCACCAGATCCAGCAAAACACGCGATCCATCGCGATCTTTCGGGAAGGTATAGCGCTGAAAACCACAACGGGTAGTTGCAGTCAATTCGGCTTGAATGTCATAATCGGTTAAATGCACTTTGTAGTAACCCAAAGGTGCCTGCTCTGTTGATTTATCAATTCGCGAACGGTAACCACCATCCACATCTTTTTCATCGCCAACTTCTGTTTGAAGTGCGCCATTGGTGGGCATGGTCCCCAATCCGGCCATGGTCCACTCGTGAATGTGCGAGAAGCAAGCCACCGACTCAAAGGTAGGTTCATATCCAGACTGCCAACCATCATTTTGGTTGTCAGGGCTTAATTTCACCATACTGAATGGCATCCACGGTCCCGGAGCAATCATCCACCGAGAATGGGCAGTCCCAATTTTGGTATCCACATAGCCTGCTGGTGAAGTTAACTTCGGCGGCTGCCTTGTTACTTTCCCCGCCTGAAGCTTTTCTCCATTAAGCCAAATTTCGTAGCTGCTCTTTTGTGCTTTCTGAACCACCGGCATCGGCACTTCAAACACATACCGTCCTTCTTCCAAAGTTGATGCAAAAACTTCCTCGTTATCTAGAATCACGGTCATGTCAGGTGTGCCTGATAGATGCTCAACATCAATCAATAGTGGTTGTATTTTGTTGCCGTAATGCTCTACTTCATAATCGGCAGGTTCCACTTTTCGCAAAAAGGCCTGCTTGTTTTGTGTCAGTTCCACGCCCTTAGGTCCTTCAAGTTTAATTTGATCAAAGCGAAGCCAGGATCCTTCAAGAACAGTTAGAGCAATTTCATTTCCCCCGCTTGCAATTAAGCCTTTGGGAAGGGGAATTTCGACAAGGTATTCCGACGAATTATCAGAATCATTATCGATTGAACTAGCCGGGTTGATTACCGGAATTCGGTACTTCCATGATTTTCCGTTAACCGTTACTTTAAACAGTGGCAAATCATCCGGATTGCAGTCCAAAAGATCAACCACCAGTTTCCAATCATTGGAACGAGGCAACTGATCCAACCCAAACAGAATGGTCAGGGTACTTGAGCGCCAACCGGATGTTCCCCAGGTTCCACCCCAGGTATCACTTGTTCCGGGGATGATGTATGGCCAGTCTTTTTGATCGTTAGATGTCCCGATCAGGAAATATTTGTCTTCCCAGCCAAAGTCATTCGCAATGTAATCAGGATAGCCCTTGGGGGCCAATGCAAATTCAGCACAACTATTGTTATTTTCACCGATTTGCCAAATCACACTTTGATCTTTGGCATAAGCCTTTGTTCCTGCCAGACAACACAACAAAAGCAGGTAGCTTAAGCTTTGTTTTATTTGTTTTCTTCTGCCCATTGGTTAAATAGTTCGATTGATTTTCCAAGTACTCCGGCAGATCCTTTAAAATCGCCAGAACCTGCCGGAGTTCCATCGATTTTATACCACTCGTAAAACCCTTTATTTTTAATGACACGGTTCATCATGGGTTGTACCAACTCATACGCTTTGTCAACCATGTCATTCACAATAAGCTGTTGGATCATTCTTCCGCCAAACCAAGTCCAGTCTCCACCATTCTGATATTCATAAGGCGCGGAGACATTCTTGCCCAAAACATCGCTTGGATAAGTCGGGTAAAGCGTTAAACCGATCGACGGAGCACCTGATTGCTCAACATTTCTCACCATATGCTTAAGGACTGCAGCAATTTCATCTCTGGTTAAAACGCCTGCCTCAATGGCAACTGCGGTTCCCCCATGATAATGAATTTCATTTTCGTTGAAGTCGTCCGGAAAAGGAGAACCATCCAGGTAAATATGTGGAATGAATTTGCTGTTTTCAGCATCCCACAAATACTTTCGAATATTCACCAGCAAATCTTCCTGCATCGTCTTCCATCGCTGTTTATCCGAGTTATCATCCGTTAATTCAGCCAGGTTATCCAAAGCAATTGCCAACATCGCATTGTCATACACATCAATGCTCCAATGAGTCAAGCTATCCACATCCACCACAGCACCTCCTTCAACCTGCACGTCTCCCCAGTCAAATGTCGTAGCACCAGTAATCAGGCCATATTTTGCAGCATACCTTTCATTCAGCAAGTAATTGATCGACCATTTCAGCCGCTCGTAAGCAGACTTACCTGCCACCTCTTCGGCAAGGATTGTTTTATCCCCCGTCTTCACCACATATTTATAAATAGCCTGAATCAGCGAGGTTTCCTGATCCGTTTCTACCGTATTCTTAAAACCGATGTGCCCAGGAGCTGTTTCCGACTCATAAGTATTCGGATCTCCCCAAGTAAAAGCTTCGCAGGGAACATAACCATCCAGCAACTCGCCGTTTGCCTGCTGAAAATGAAAAAACATCAGCAGGTTTTTACGAATAACGTCCTGATCATATTCCTCGCAGGATAGTTCAATGAAGGTGTTTAAGTCGCGCGACCAGACCATTTGGTAGCCTGATCCGGCATAAAACCCATTCTTCATCAGCTGGCGAGCCATGCTGTCTACTTCCTGCATTGTTTGATCAGCAAGTATTTTATCGGCAAGTTCTTTATTCTTCGAACTGCAAGAGCTTAATAATAGCCCTGCCAGTAAAAGAATTGTCGAAATCTTGTAAAGTCTCATATGTTTAGAATTAGATCCAAGACAAAAGAATCAAGACACAAGACTTTTAGATTTTCGGATACGCAGACTTTCATACCGGTGTCCGGCCTCCGCTTTCCTTCCTCCTTTATTGCGTCAAGAAATCTTTGTCTTGGATGTTTCACATTAATTGGGTTAGGTATTCTTTCCTAGAAATTACTTCACAAATGCTTTTACTACCAAGGCTTCGCCTTCACCCTCATTGGTTATTTTATAGGAACCTGCAGCAGCAGGAATTACAAATGTTTCAGCATAGTTAAAGCGCTTCGTCAGGCCATTCTCCGTCTCTACCAAAATGCTGCTTCCTTCAACCAAGCTCAGCACATGACAACGGTTTTCGGTTTGCACCTCAACTTCTCCGGTCAAATGGAAGCGATGCACATCATACAAATGCTTTTCGTGGGTTGGCAAATGATACAACTTCCATCCCGCACCTTCCTCCACCAAGGTCGGTTTTGCCACCAATTTATCGGTCACATAATCGCCTTTTCGGTCGAAACAAACATTTTCCATTCCTCGTTCAATATTGATTGGACGCGGTTTTCCATCCATGTCCAAACGCAGCCAGTCATACATTTTAAAGGTAAAAATGTAGGGGGTTGAGCTAATTTCCAGCACCAGGTTATTAATTCCTGAACCATGAATGGTACCCGGAGGAATCAAAAACAAATCGTGTTTGTGTGAGTCCAATACTTGCACATGGCGGGTAATGTCAATGGACTTATTGTTCTCGAAACTGTACTTCAAATCAGCTTCAAAAGCCTTGGGATCAATGTCCTCATTAAAACCAAGATAACATTTCGCTTCCGGTGCTGCATCCAGGATGTAGTAGGTTTCCTCCTGGGTCATGTTTTCGCCAAAATGCTTTTGAATGTAATCTAAATGAGGATGACATTGAATGGACAAATTCCCTCCGTCGAAGGTGTCCAGAAAGTCGAAACGAATGGGGAATTCGGCCCCAAACTGAGAATGTGCTTGCCCCAAGACATTCTCGCCCTCCTGAAACATAACCGCATCGAACGACACTTCTGCAACATGACCTGAGCTTTCAAAGACCAAGCCGTTTTCAGGAACAATCAACTCAAACGACCAGGCATAATTCGGCACATCTTTGTTCAATCCTTTCACCTTTTCGCCAAGCCATTGTCCACCCCATGCACCGGGCTCAAACCATGGGCGCACTCGGAATACATTTTTGCTTATTTCATTTAATCCTTGCCTTAAATCGTCTCCCTTTAACCAGGTTATTTCATCCAAACGCTGTTCGTCAACAAGCAAGTCAATCTTCGAAAGTAATTCCTGCTTGCGCTTGTTCAGAACCACCCAATCTACAAAGTAGAAGCGCTTGTACATGGGCTTAATCTCGTCCGGATTCGATGCGCCGATATTGGTAATGGTCTTTGCGCGGGCACGGAATTGTAATTCGTTTTTAGGCAGATCAACGTATACCAACAAGCCCTCGATTCCAACAAGGCTGGCTCCTACGCCATAAACTATGTTCTTTCCTGAAGCAATTTTATCTTGAATTTCGCCCCATCGTGTTTTGTCAAAAAGATCAATCAACTCAATGGTTGCCCGTTTCCCAAAAATCGGATCGTCACCCCCGAGAAATGGCTCGATAAGCGCATTGATTTCGGCCTCTGGCTTTAAGTATTCAGCAACATCAATCCAGTTTACGTCAATCCCCTTTTGTTTAAACTGTGCGTCGAGCTTCTCTTTCAGTTTTCCGAAAAACACGCCCTGGTAACCATCGATTATAATCGTTTCATGTTTTTCAAGCTTTTCAACCAAGCTCTCTACCCCCAAATGTATTTTGCCTTCGCCCAACGAATGGGCCGGATACAAGCCATAATCGCCTGCACTTTCCTCTTCCTTTTGAGCTGGCATCAAATACTGACTCGTCTTTCTCCAATTCTGTGTACTCATATTTTGCTTTATCTTTTTCAATTTAGATTCAAGAAACAAGAACTTAGACACAAGACTAAATCTAACGATCTAACTTGTTTCCATTTTCCTCTTGGCTCTTTGCCCCATGCCCTTTGCCTATTATTTCTCTTTCGCGTAATCCTCAAACATCTGAATGGCTTTGTACAATACACCGGCTGAACCGCGGAAAGTTCCTGAACCTTCAGGTTGATTATCAACTGTGTACCATTCAAAGAAACCATCGTTATCCTTTACCCTTTTAACCATGGGCTGCATTTGCTCATAAGCCTCTTCTACAAAACCATACTTGATCAATTGCTGAATCATACGACCACCAAACCAAGTCCAGTCTCCGCCATTTTGATAACCATACGGATACATGCCTTTATTTTCAAACGAACCTTCGGGATACGGAGGATACATGGTTAAGCCAATCGATCCGGCTCCAGATGCTTTGACGTTTTCAATCATTTTATTGAGCGAAACCTTAATTTGCTCTTTCGACAGCAATCCGGCTTCAATGGCTGTAGCGGTACCTCCGTGGTAGTAAATTTGGTTTTCGTCGAAGTCGGCAGGGAAAGGAGAACCATCGAGATATACGTGTGGAATGAACTTTTGATTCTGCTCGTCCCACAAGTATTTCATCGTATTTTTTGCAATTCCATCGCAAATTGGTTTCCACTTCGCCTTCGTTTCAGGAACAAGCTCCATTAAGTTGTTCAACGCAATCACCAACATGGCATTGTCATAAATGTCAAGACAAAATTTCGTGTCGTCTGTGATGTAAACGCCCCAAGGATGGCTGTGCTGCACATCTCCCCAATCGGCAGTAGTCGCTCCGTAGATCAGGCCATACTGATCGCTCCAGCGTTCATTCAACAAAAAGTCCATTGACCACTCCAGGCGTTGAGCAACCGTTTTGTCACCAATTTTCTCCTTCAGAAATGCGGTGTCTCCCGTTTTCTTCACATACTTATAAACGGCCTGAACCAATGATGTTTCATGATCGGTTTCAACCGTATTTTTATGCCCGGCATAGTTCGGCTCCAGATCGGTAAAAATATAGTCGTAACCACCTTCCGATGCCTTTGCTTTCTCTTTCGGAATAAATCCATCAATAATGTTTCCATCATCTCTCTGCAAACGAAAAAAAACACGCAGGTTTTCTTTCAAGGTTTCCTGAGGATAAACTTCCGCAGAAAGTTCAATAAAAGTGTTGTAATCGCGAATCCAAACTTCGCCATAGCCATCACCGGCATTAAAACCTGTTTTGACAATGTCAAGTGCTTTTGCTTTTGTAAAGGCAAAATATTCATTGTTTCGAATCTGATCTTTGAGATCCGGCTGAGTTGATTTCGACGTACAACACGTCATTCCAAGTACTAAGAAAATAGCAATAATTGCTTTCATATCTATTAAAGTTGTTGATTAATAAAGTTTTGTTTGCCACACAAGACAACGACCGATGGGTTCGTTGCCATTATTCATTAAAAGTTTTGATGATTCTTTTTCCATTCCATGGAGCCAATTCCAACTGAAGTTTATTAAAGTCCTTCTCTTTGGGCAATTGCGATAAATCAATCGCAATCTGCTTTTGCTCACCGGGGAAAAGCGTCAGGTAGTTATCTTCAAAAAAAACAGGCAGCATCAACTCGCCAGTCATTCTATCCGTAATTTTCAATCGAATAAAAAAGGCGGTTGACTGATCCTTGTTGGAAATATCAGCCAGGTAGTTGCTTCCTTCCGTTCTTTTTAAGTTCACCTGAAGATTTACTGGAGCAAGATTATCGAGTTGTTGCCAATCGGAAGGTTCGCTCACCAACCAATAAAGATTTTCATCAACTAGTTCATCCTGCTTGTTTTTCAGGCTTAAACGAGCAAAATAAAATCCCTCCGGCTTTTCTTGTTCAAACAGTCGTCCGGCATTTTTATAGGCGTTGGCCTCAACATCAAGCTCGAAGGTTCGTTCATGCAAAAGCTTTCCGTCCAGCCCAATCAACTGCACCTCAACGGTAAGATCGGTCACCTCTGAAAGCGTTTGATTCATCACACAAATGGTAGAATCATTCAAATTGAGTTGAGCATGAATTGGGCTTGCGCCATGCTGATAACCGTAGAAACCACCTGTCTGATCCAGAAACACATCGTAAAACTGTCCGCGCAAAGCGGTCCACGGATTTTGGTTTTTCCACACCAGCATACCGGTGTATTGATTCCACATGCCAGCATTAAAGCCTTCCTGCAACGCCCGGTATTGCTCGTAATTGACCAGTTGAGCCTTTTTACAGAAATCCTCAATCCCTTTGATTTCGCCCATTTGCTCAATGGTATTTCCATAGCCAATGTACTTATGGTAGCGCCACACCTGATTGGGGCGGTCATTGCTCGGTGGAACCAAATCCTTTGCATCCATCATCTTGCGCATGGCCTCAACATTGGGAACGCCCACTGACCCCAACTCCGGATTAAACGGATACGACTCCACCACAAAAAAGCGAAGTGGATCCTGAATGCCGTATGGCCCGTCGCCATTTCCGCCAATCGTATTTCGAAGAATACTGTCCGAGGTCGACTCATTCACGTAGTAACGGGTTCCATCAAACTCTGGAAAAATCCGTTCCTCCAATTGCTCGTTAATGTCCGGTGGAGGTGGAAATTCATTGCCCCCGCACCACAGGTACAAACTCGGATGGTTCCGGAGCATCTTAATCTGATCGATAGCCGATGTCAAAAACAACGAATGATCATCAGGATACGCCTGTCTTCTGGCTTGCGACTCTTTTTTCTTTGGATCGGGCCAGCGGCCATTACAGTCGCCCGACACCCACAAATCCTGCCAAACCAAGAGTCCGTATTTATCGCAGGCCTCATAAAATTCAGGCCGTTCTGGCATCGCGCCTCCCCAAACCCGGATCATGTTCATGTTCATCTCCGCATGCATCCGAACCTCAGCTTCATACCTTTCGGGCGAAAGTCGCAACAGCGCATCCGAAGCAATCCAGTTTCCACCTTTTATAAATACTTTTTGACCATTCACCAGGAACACACGCCCACCAACTTCCTGATCAAAATAAGTTCCGGTTTCGCGTATCCCAAAGCCGACTGCTTCTTTATCCGATTGTGTATTATTCTGCTGAAAGCTCAATTCCAACTGGTATAAATTCGCTTCACCCAAGCCATTCGGCCACCACAATTTCGGATTCTCCATTTTAATCTCAGGAAAGCTTAGCGTAACCGTTTCCCGAGTCTTAAGCGTAGCAGGCAAAGTCCATTTCTGATCACCTATTTGGGCAACTAAAACCCCCTTCTGATCTTCTGCTGTTGCATTAACCAATTCCGCAGAAACAGTTAAAAAGGCCGGTTTTTGTTTCTTTCCGGAAGTTCGTTTTCCGGGCACTCTTGAACGAACAAATGGATTTTGAATATCCACAGGTCCGGTAATTTCAATGGCAACCTGGTCCCAAATTCCGGTATTTCTGTCACGAATCGGACAAATCCAGTCCCAACCTGCAGTAAACTGCTGCGTAACCGACCGGGCAATTGTTCCATCACCTCCTTGTCCGCCATTGGCATGCCCAACCGGATTGGGCGGATGTACAATTACTGCCAGGTTATTGGCAGCACCATCCTCTTGACTTAAAAACGGAGTGATCAAGTACTTTTCCCGCAGGAACATACCATGATGAGTATCAGTATTCACACGCTGTCCGTTCAAAAAGACGTTAGCCGAATAGTTAATTCCTCTGAATTTCAGCCAAACCTGTTGCCCCTCCTGCAATTCCAGCTTCGGCAAACGCTTGTGAAACCAAAACGTATAGTAATCTGCTCCTGTATCGTAAATATCAGGAATCAGCTCGTTGTTCAAACCGTAAAAAGGATCTGGTACTTTGTTATTTTTCAGCATGGTGGTCAACACCGTTCCCGGCACCTGAGCATCCATCCAGTCATAAAACTCAAAGTCAGCCGAGGAAATCACAGTTCCATCCACCGGAAGCTCACTTGCCCGTTTGGCCTTCCACCCTGTGTTCAACAGAATTTCCTCTCCCTGAGCAAATCCCACAGACATGAATGCGAACAAAAAGAACACCGTTAAAACAGAATTTTTACTCATCGCTTTTGGTTTTTGGTTGACAGATTCTACTACTTCGTCATAGACGGAGGAGGCATTCCTACTCCCCAATTTTTATTAGGGCTGCTACCCATTTCAAAAAGCAGGGTTCCCCCTTTCATCAGTTCATTTCGCGAGATCCAGCAATTTTCCACAGGCTGGCCATTCCAGGTAACCGACTGTACGTATCTGTTTTCTTTGGAGTTGTTGCGGGTTTCGAGAACCAAAGTCTTTCCTTCGTAATAGTTTTCATCCAGTTGAATGGTCACTTTGTCAAACATCGGACTTCCGAACTGGAAGGATGGATTCATTGCCGCATGCCCCTGAACATCGAATAGTCCAAGTGCCCCCATCACGTACCAGGCGCCCAGCTGTCCCTGATCTTCATCCTGCCCAAAACCATAACCATGCAGTGGTTCTGTTCCATAAAATTCATCGCAAATGGTTCGTGTCCAATGCTGGGTTTGCCAAGGCTTGCCCGAGTAATTGAACAACCAGGCCTGGTGCAGGCAAGGCTGATTTCCCTGATTGTACAGCTTCTCCACACCTGAAAAACTGTGCACCTCGCGACCTCCTCCAAACAATGATTTTTGACTTTCAACAAATGTTTTCTCCAAACGAACGTTGAATGTATCAATTCCAATTTTCTCGATGAGGCCAGCCGGATCATGCGGAACATACCAGGTATATTGATAGGCATTCCCTTCCTGAAAACCACGCCATCCTTCCAGCGGATTGAAGTTCTCAATAAAGCGGCCATCTTCGTAACGCGGCCTGATAAAACGGGTTTCCGGGTCAAAAATATTTGCCCAGTTTCCAGCCTGAGTCATTAATTTCTGGTAATCAGCCTTATGTCCCAATGCTTTGGCAAATTGCCCTACGGCATACGAACTAAAAGCATATTCCAGGGTGTGAGATGCTCCAAAGTTGAACACCCAACCATTAGCAATCACCGTATCTTTTGATGGCACATAGCCATTCTTTACGAAATAATGCAAATCATATTTCCCATTTCCCAGGTTTCGACTGTGGTATTCAAGCTCATTTCTCAAGGCTGCCTCATAGCCTGTTTCTACTTCAAAATCGCGAATACCTGCATTGTAAGCCGAAGCCATTAACAAGCCCTGAAAGTTGGTTTGGACTCCGTTTGTGTAGGTTCCGGCAGCCATTCCATCATGCAGCCAGCCACTTACTTTCGAGAAGTCGATATTGGACTGGACATATTCACTCAAGTAACGGGGATAAGCCAGCGCCCAAAGCTGCCCAAGATTCCAGAAACCGCCCCAAATGCCGTCTGTGTTATACTGATGATACCGAGGTGTACCCGATTCATCCAACGGAATCTGCCCAATTGTTTTATCGTACTGAATGTATTGGCCATTCACATCGCTCGCTATTCCGCGTCCCA
Source organism: Sunxiuqinia elliptica (assembly GCF_900113005.1). Taxonomy (GTDB): domain Bacteria; phylum Bacteroidota; class Bacteroidia; order Bacteroidales; family Prolixibacteraceae; genus Sunxiuqinia; species Sunxiuqinia elliptica. Next base: position 210,060 of record NZ_FONW01000006.1, on the reverse strand, counting down.
ACAGGGCATGGTACAAGCCCGTATAAAATTTGATCCGGTCAGCCTCAGTAGCCCCTTCCACCTGGAAGCGGGAAAGTTTTTCATTCCATTTTAATGCTGCATTTTCTTTCACCGAGTCAAACGTCTGTCCCTCAGCCTCCACATTCAAGTTGTTGCGTGCATTGGCTATGCTTGTATAAGACAAGCCCACCTGCATCTCAACCAGTTCATTTTCATCAGTTTGAAATGTAAGGTAAAAGCCATTGCCAACTCCCTTGCTTTCGGTTTTACCGGCTTCCTGTTGCTCATTGACAAACGAGCCAAAAGCTTCCGGTTCTTTATCCAACTGAATGACAAAGTACATTTTCACCCGGTTATCCGGATCGCAAAAAGTAAGGTACACCGGATACGTTTCGATATAACCTTCAAGCTGCTTTTTCCCATTCATCCGGATAAAAGCATTGGTTACCGTGCTACTTTCACCTTGCTTATGCCCAATGTCAACAATCAGGTTCGACTGCTCCGACTTTGGGAACGTATAACGATGAAAACCTACGCGCTCTGTCGCAGTCAACTCAGCCCGAACGTCGTAATCCTTCAATAACACCGAATAATAACCGGGCTTTGACTCTTCGCTGGCCTTATCGAACCGAGAGCGATAGCCCGCATCCGGCTCTTCCAATGTTCCGGGAACCGTTTTCAATGCTCCCGTTGTTGGCATGACAACCAGCCCACCAATCTGAAATTCATGGAAATGCCCAAATCCTTCGATGGAACCATGCCGGTCGTCATATCCCTGGGGCGACCAACTTCCTTCGCCCTCATAAGCATTGGTGTGCGGAGCCAACTTGGCCATCCCAAAAGGCAAGGCTGCCGGCGTGTAAAAAAACCAACGTCCGTGCACCGAACCGATTTGAGGATTGACATACTGTAAGGCGTCATAAGCTGTTGGATTGCTCTTTGGACTGCATGCTACCAGCAGTGCAAATACGCCTGCTACCAACCACTGCAACCTTTTTTTATTTTTTCTGAAAGCCATAAATTGATACGATTAAGATGAAAACAATTGCTGCGAGTAAGACCACAAAGCTTGCGGTAATATTGAAGGCATCGGCCACCCATCCCATTACTGGAGGCAGAATAGCCCCTCCAACGATGGCCATAATCATTAAGCCTGAAATTTCATTGGCACGGGTAGGATAACGCTCTACTGTAAGTGAAAAAATGAGTGGGAAGATATTCGCAATTCCTAAGCCTACGATGAAAATAACAACCAAAGCCAGTGTCTCGGTAGGTGCAAAAATTAAAGCCAGCAGAGAAAGAACTCCGGCTATAGATGAACCGACAAAGAACTTTCGTGACGACCATTTCGCCAACAAAATAGCTCCTCCCAAGGTTCCAAGCAGTTTACCAAAGAAATAGAAACTGCGCCCTGACTCAGCCAAGGTTTGTGCCGACGAAAATTTATGCAAGAGAAACTGTCCGGAAACCGCATTTACACCAACATCAATCCCCACAACCAAGAAAATACAGAGTACCATTAGGGCAATAAATCCATTTCCCAACAACTTAAAAGAAGAAGCAAAAGTTGCCCGGGTCTCCGTGTTTCGGCTTTCTTCAACAGGGGTTAGGCCCAACCACAAAATAGCCAAAATGGACACCACCCCGAATACCGCAAATAAAAGTTTCCAGTCGCCATACACCAAGGCCAGCCAACCCGCTAAAGGAGCAGCCAACATCGATCCGATGGACTTGATAAATTGAGAGAAACTCAGAAAGCTTGATCGCTTTTGATCCGGCACCACATCTACCAGCAATGGGTTCGCTGAAACCTGCACAATGGTGTTTCCAATTCCCAGTAGGGCAAAGCCAAACAAAACCATTCCGAAGGAATAAAAGAAGAAAGGGACGAGAAGCCCAACGGCAGTCACGGCCATTCCCAGGTTTAGCACATTTCGTTTTCCAATCCGATCCTGCAAAATTCCAACGGGAACAGACAGGACGAAAAACCAGAAGAAAACGGCTAACGGAATTAATTGAGCCATGGTGTTGGACAAGCCAAACTCAAGCTTTACACGATCAACACCAATCCCTACAAGATCGCAAAAGCTCATGACGAAAAAGCTCATCAGGACTGGAGCCACTAGTTTCAAGGAAATTTTTGATTTTGTCATATTTAGTTGGTTTAGATTCGGATTACATTTCAGCCAATAAAGGTTCTACCCGCGCGTAAAAAGAATGGTCGGCCAAGACGGCGCTACCGATAATGGCAGCCGTTTCCTTCAGGCTTGATATCTCGACACGCACGTTACTGTTCTTATCTTTTAAGGCTGCTGTTAAGGCTGGCTGAAACCAATCATAAGCATTGGCTATATTTCCTCCAATAACCAAAACTTCCACCTGAAAACGCTCCAACCAGGGCTGCAACAAATTCACCAGTTGCGATCCAAAATCATTAAAAAGCTCACGAGCAACTTCTTCTGTTGGTGCGCTCATGGCAATCTCTTTAACACCTTTGACCAATTTCCCTGTTTTTTGCTGATAGCGGCCAACCAGTCCTCGGGTTGAGAAGTAATCATCAGCAATTCCCTCTTTAAATGGAAGGTGCCAAATACAGCCTTGCTCGGGAACATCATCGCCTGAAGTAACCGGAAGATTGTCTTTCAGAAAAGCCGATCCAAAGCCGGTTCCCAGTGTAATCGACAACGACCGCTTGCTGCCTTGAGCTTTCCCGGCCCAATCTTCACCAATGGCAAATGCTGTTGCATCATTGATGAAGCGGATTGGAAAGTCGACCGGAAGATTCAGCGACTTTCGCAATGCGGCTGGAACATCAATCCCATAAATGTTTTCGTACTTATTGTTTTCTCCGGTAAATAGCGGAATCCCTTTTTCATAATTGAAAGGACCAGGCATAGCAAATCCAATTCCAGACAGATTTTCCAAACCAACTGCTTCGATGGAACAAGCAATCGTTTTGCTCCACACAGCAATAATCTCATCTGCAGGACCATGATTATCCAGATCACTCTCCGCAAAGGTTTCCGGCAGGTATTTCTTTTCATTCAAATTGAAGGCAGCACAACTAACGTGGCTTCCTCCTACGTCAATTCCGATAGCTATTTGTTGTTTCATATCCTAATATTTTTGGTGTGAATCAATCAATTTCAAGTCCTAATTACGGCCTCCGAATATCAATTTTATAGGTGAATTTGTCGGCTTTGTAAAAACCAATATTGTATTCCAATGGACGATCGCCTGGATCATAAACAAACCGTTCGCGAACCAAAACCGGATCACCGGCTCCAATCTGCAATCGCTTGGCTGTAATGGTGGTTGCCAAACGCGCTTTTAGCTTTTCGCGCGACAAAGACGCCACAACGTGAAAATCATTCTCAAGCAAATCATACAAAGGCTTCGAAAAATCTTCATTCCCGGTTAATCCAATACGCGGATGAAAGTAACTTTCGAAATAGACAAAAGGAGCTTCTTCATCCCCTCGCAAACGACTCAATTTCAAAACAGATGTAGCTTCCGGAATATTAAAAAAAGTAGCAATTTTTCGATCAGCCTCCACCCATTCAACAACTAAGCGATAATTCTTAAAGCTCAAGCCTTGCGCACTCATTTCGTTGGTAAAGCTATGCCAATGATCAAGCTGCGTTGTCACCGTTTTTTCAGCGACTCGAGTACCGACTCCTTTCTTACGAACCAGCAAGCCCTCGTACTCCAATTTATTGGTAGCCTGTCGCAAGGTATTTCTCGAAATTCCTAGTTGCTTGGCCAAGTCAACTTCCTTGGGGAGCAAGCCCCCATTCTTATATTTCGGCAACTCAATTAATTCTCGTAATAATGTCTCGACCTGAGCATGCAAAGGCACCGCACTGGAATGGTCTATTTTAAATTTCATTCTTTTATAATTGTTTATTTCTTAGGGTAACTCATGAAATTTCACTCTCTCAGAAATTATATGTTCATATGTTTGAACATACAAATGTAGACTTTTTAAAATCATAGAAAAAGTTTAAGTGAAAAAAATGCTTAAAACATTATTTAACAAAGGATAATATCCGATCAAAAAATAACGACACAATCTAAATCATAATATTAAACATGCATACTATCTACCTCTCGAGAGATCGTTTTAAGTGTATAAATACAACCAAACGCCCTTTTGTTTAAACAAATAACTACTACTCCCATGCAATAAATGAGCAAACGAATAAACAAGAACAGAATCAATCATTATGACAACACTTATATGATCATAACTTCAATATAAATGAGTTCGATGCTTTGTTTTTCCTATTCCAGATTTTGCTTGCGATTCACTTCGTTTTTGATATCTTTGTCGCCACTTTTGGTGGAAATTTCAGTTTTACTTTGAAGGAGAAAGAGGGAGAATACTTCCATAATACATTGACTTTTCTATCAGCCCCTAACGACCGTTAATTTAAAGAATAGTAAATATGAAGTATCGTTTCATTACATACCTTCTGGTGGCTTCTTTTACCCTATTTTTTACGACTAAGGGATTTGCTCAGTTAACAGACCAGTCTGTGATTCCATTGAATCCTAAGGTTGTAAAGAAAACGTTACCCAATGGGTTCACGTATTATCTGCAGCACAATGCGATTCCAGAAAAACAGGTACAGTTTCGGATGATTATCAAAGCCGGATCGATATTAGAAACTGAAGAACAACGCGGTTTTGCCCACTTTTTGGAACATATGGTATTTAACGGGAGTAAGCATTTCCCCAACAATACACTGATCGACTATTTACAGTCGATTGGAGTTGAGTTTGGAGCCGACATTAATGCCTATACCGGCTATGACGAAACGGTTTACATGCTTCCGCTTCCAAATTCCAATGAACAAACGCTAAATAAGGCCTTCCACTTTTTTGGTGATATTCTTTCGGGCCTGACGCTTAGCACCGAAGCGATTGACAAGGAGCGCGGTATCATTCTAGAGGAATGGCGAACAACAATTGGACTAGACAACCGCTTAAAAGATGAAATGTACCCCATGTTGTACCACAATGCCCGCTATCTTCATCGCCGTCCTATTGGATTGATGGAAGTGGTTACTAAGGAAGGAAATGACGAAGAACTAAGAAAATTTCATCGTGCATGGTATCGCCCCAATTTAACAAGCCTGGTGGTTGTCGGGAATTTCGATCAAGAAGATATTGAACAACGTATTGAAGCTACATTTGGAACGATTAAAAATCCCGAAAATGCCCCCGAGCGTAAGCATTACACCTTGCCAGCTCATGATAACACACTAATTAAAATCATCAAAGATCAGGAAATTACAAATACATCGGTAAAGATTATTCGCAAGTTTCCTCATCAAGATGAAAAGACATTGGCAGATCTCAAACGCAGTGTAACCAATATCATTTACACTTACATGGTTAACCAGCGACTTACCGATATTGCCCAGCAAAAAGATGCTCCCTATATGTACGCGCACTCATACGCAACAAGCGGACCTGGGCATACCGATCGCTACATGTCTTTGGCAACGGTTAAAGCCGACAAAATTATTGAAGGTACCCAAGGTTTAATGCGAGAACTGTTGCGCATCAAAAAATTCGGTTTTACGCAAGCGGAATTGGAGCGAAAAAAGGAAATCCTCTATAACGACATGGAGCGAATGGCTCATGAAGAGAACAAACAATCCTCGGGACAGATCATGGATGCGATTTCCAACCACATTCTTTATGGAGAAGAGAATGCCAGCATTTCGTTCAAAAAAGAGTTTGTTCAGAAAACCCTGGACCAAATCACCTTGGACGACATTCAGGCTTTGGTTGATGAATATATCGATCAATCCGAAGAAAACCGGGTGATTTTTGTGACTGCACCTGCTGATACCGATACGCCGACAGAAGAGGAACTTTTGACTGCCTTGAAAGATGTAGCCAAAGAGAAACTGGCTCCCTATGACGATCTGGCGATTGATGAGCCTTTGATGGCGGAAAAACCTCAGGCTGGACAGATTCTAAAAGAAACATACTCCGAAGAAATGGGCATTACAACCATTGAATTTGACAATGGTGTAAGCGTTGCCTTGAAACCAACGACTTTCAAAAATGATGAAATTCGCTTCTCTTCCTTACGCGAAGGAGGCTACTCATTGGCTTCAATAGACAACTTCGACAACGCCTCAATGGCTGCCATTCTGGTTAATGGAGGTGGTTTATCAAAATTCAATGCACTGGAAGTGGAACGGATTCTTTCCGGCAAGCAAGTGTATATTGCGCCATACATCCATCGCTACACGGAAGGAGTAAGTGGTTTTTCATCGAAAGCTGATTTCGAAACCTTACTTCAGCTAAGTTATTTAACCTACACTGCCCCGCGAAAAGATGAAGCGAAGTTCGAACAGTTCATCGAGAATAAGAAAGAATACAACCGAAATACTTTGAATAGCCCGGACTCCTATTTTGCGGATGAAGTCAATAAAATCATGATGCAAAATAGCCCAAGAACGGCCACGCTGTTAACACCGGAGCAGCTTGACCAAATTAGTCTGGACAAAGCATTCGACTTTTACCAATCGCGTTTTGGGTCAGCTTATGGAACACGCTTTTTCATTGTCGGGAGTTTTGAAGTCGATTCGATCAAGCCTCTTTTAGCGCAATACCTGGGGAGTCTTCCATCAAAAGAAATAAGAACAACTTATGCTGATCATGGAATTCGCCCACCAAAGGGAGAACATCGCTATGAGTTCCCTCGCAACACGGATGAAAAGACCAAAGTACTGATGCGCTTCACCGGGAAGTATCCAAGTTCTCAAAAGTCGAGAATTGAGATGGCCTTGTTAAGCGATATTCTTACCATTCGCCTGAATGAAAAGCTACGCGAAGAAATCGGTGGCGTGTACTCCCCTTATGCTGCTTCAACAATCTTGCAGCGCCCGTACGACAGCTACCGAATGGATATCTATTTCACCTGTTCTCCGGCCAATGTCGACACCTTGATTCAGGCCACTTTTGGCGAAATTGAATCGATGAAAAAGCAAGTGAAAGCTGCAAACCTCGAAAAAGTCCAAAAAGCCTGGCTGAAAAACCGGGAAGGTTCTTTAGAAACCAATGGCTATTGGCGCCGGGTATTGGAAGACCAATGGACACGTGGTGAAAAAGCAAAGGACTTTGAACGTTATGAGAAGCACATACAAGGTGTAACAACCAAACGATTGAGTAAACTGGCTAAAAAATACCTGGATCAGAAAAATCATTTACAGTTTATTCTAAGCCCGGAAAAATAAAAAGGAGGTTCACCCCTTCCTGACGAAAAAGAAAAATATACCTATTCGATTTAATAATGAAGTTTATACAAAAGCATTTAGTTCTTTTAATACTATTCCTGAGTTTGCTTTGCTCGTTTAATACCAATGCGCAGGAGCAAATAACGGTAGAAGGGATTATTACAGATGCACAAACAGGAGAAAGCCTGATTGGAGCAACTGTCATCATTAAAAATACCACTTCAGGAGTCATCACCAATTACGAAGGACATTATAAGTTTGGAGGCCTGGTTCCTGAAACGATTTTGCAATACTCCTACATTGGTTACGAAAGCCAAGAACTGGTTGTAGGAAGCAAAACAATTATTGACATTCAGCTACAACCCTCATCTAAGGATTTGGAAGCGGTCGTGGTCTTTGGAGAGAACCAGAAAGATATCCGGACCATTACCGGTTCGGTTGGCAAGATCGATACTAAAGTATTCTCCGCCGGAACACCTGCGGGTTCATTTGACCAGCTATTGCAAGGACAGGTAGCCGGTTTGGCCATCCAGTCGAGCGGAGAACCCGGCGAAAAAGCATCCATTCGGATTCGCGGGAACAACTCCCTGGGAATTCGTGCAAAAGATGATGCAGAGCTGGTCTCGGCCAACAGAGCCAACGAGCCTCTTTATATTTTAAACGGCTCTCCAATTTCTTCAGATGTCTTTAACACCATTAACCCGGATGATATTGTTGACATTCGCGTACTTAAAGACGGATTATCGACGGTTGAGTACGGAACCCGGGGAGCCAATGGAGTCATCGAAATCAAGACAAAACGCGGGATTGTTGGAGAAACTCAATACAACGTTCGCTACCAACATACCGTCAAACCTATTTCTGGACTCGGTGGAATTAGCTTAATGCAATCAAGCGAGAAACTGGCATTGGAAAGAGAATTGGAGATTGTTTCTGGCTTAGGCTTTATTTATACGCCTACCCCAAGCGACTCCGAAGAAGAAGCTTTCATCAAAAACAAGCGTTACCGTCAACTTGAATCAACCAGCACCAACTGGCTAAAGGAATTGTCGCGCATTGCCCAGGTAAAAGACCTGCAATTGAGCATTTCCGGAGGAGCAGACGATACGCGCTATTATTTATCAACCAGCTATTACGATGAACAAGGTGGCTTTGATAATTCATGGGCTGAGCGATTTACAACCCGCTTTAACCTGGATCATAACTTCAACGATGATGTTTCCGTTGGTTTTGATTCCTCGGTAGGACGAAGTAAACGTTCAAAATCGCACTCATCTCCTGCCAGCTTGATTTACACGCTGCAACCCTACGAAACAGCGAACTCGGACGACTTCATCGCACGAAATCCAATCACCATTGGCGGACAGTACTTCGAAAATCCTTTTGACGAATTGAATGGCCGTTATTCTGATTATACCTCCTGGCGCGTTGATCTTAATTCGCGATTGAACTGGATTGTTTCGGAAGCTTTCAATGCCAACGCTTCATTTGGAATAACCTACAACGATAGCGAAAACAACAGCGTCACACTAGCGAACAAATTGGTACAGGATGCAGGGATCACCAAAGGCAAAGGAGCTTTTAACAAGAACGAATCAAAATCCCTGGCTTCGCGCTTAAACCTCTCGCTTGATTTCAGAAAACGTTTTAACGATCATTCGATCTCGGTAAGTGGTGGAACGGAATACATTCACACAAAAAACTGGGGGTTTGGATTTAATAGCATTGGCATATCCGATAAGGTTGATCCGGAGATTGGGGCCAATCCCAATGCCACCATTTCAACAGCAAAATTTTACGATGCTCTTCTGGGATTCTACCTGCGCGGGAACTATAATTTTGCCTCCAAATACAATGTTACCGGATCGTTCCGCTACGATGGATCATCCATTCTTCCTGAGGACAAACGTTTTGTTCCAGCCTGGGGATTGGGTGCTTCGTGGAACATCCAAAAAGAGTCGTGGTTTGAACAATTCGATGTATTTGATCAGTTTAAATTACGCGCCTCCTACGGTGTAAACTACAACTCCGGCGGCATCCGCCAAACCTTGGGATTGCCGTTCTATGATTTCACCAATAATGATACCTATTTAGGTGATCGCGTCATCAACTTGGTTGAATTTTGGAACCCCGACTTGAAGTTTGAACGTGCCAGACAGTGGAGTTTAGCGCTGGACTTCGGGCTTTTCGATCATAGCATTTACGGAACCATCGAAGCCTATGTGAAAAACACCGATGACCTGCTGGCCGCGGTGGATATTCCTGCCAGCAATGGTTATTCTGATCTATTGCGCAACATTGGAAAGCTCCGTAACCAGGGGATTGAATTGCAGCTGAGTGCTGTAACAATTCGTACCGATCATTTCCGTTGGACAACAAACATCAACTTTGCTTACAACGACAATGAAATCACCGACTTATACCTGCAAGATGAGATTAAAGTAGGCAGTGAAGGCTATTTCAAAGTCGGTGAGCCGATTAACTCAGCCTATGTGAAATATTGGGCAGGCGTGAATCCTGAAAACGGCATGCCTCTTTATTACGACGAAAACATGAATCTGGTAACAGGAGGAGTTGCCCCACAAATGACTGGTTTCGGCACCTACACACATCCTGTAACCGGTGGTTTTACCAATATTTTTAACTATCACGATTTAGAAGTATCAACCTTGTTTACCTACGCCTGGGGAGGTGTAAATTACAACAACCTGAAGGCTCGAATGATTCGTAACGTGAAAAATGGCGAAGTTCCTTATGAAGGTTTTTACAATGATATTTGGCTGAAACCCGGCGATGTGAAGCCACTTCCCTACCCCAAATTCTTTTCCGACACGAGTGTAAACTCCCTGTTTGTTGAAAATGCTTCGTACCTGCGCTGGAAGAATATTATTATTCGATACAACCTTAGTGAGCAGCTTAAAATTAAAGGAATCACTGCTTTCAAAATAACGGCACAGGCAAACAACCTGCTGACCATTACTGGCTACGAAGGTATTGACCCTGAAATTACAGGAATTGGGCAACCACTACCACGATCCTTTACGCTGGGAGTCGATGTCACCTTTTAAAAATTCAAGATGAAAAAATATATTCAATCACTCAAAATAGCACTTTGTGCCCTTGTCTTTTTATCCAGCTGCGACTTGCTGGATATCACTCCAGACCATGTTGTTCCTGAGGAAGCTGCGTTTTCTGACGTGGATTCATACCAAATGGCCTTGAATAATGTGTTTCGCAAGATGACCTCATCCGTCATGAATATGCAATCGACGGATTTTGCCAGCGATGATTTTTCAAGCGTACTCCCAGGCTATGCTCCAACCAATTATTACATTTACAACTGGGACTACCAAACACAACCACAGCCCTTTATTTGGAGTTATCAGTATCAATTGATTGCTCAGGAGAATGTGCTTATTGGGAATTACAGTATTGTTCCGGCCAATGATGAAACGGAGCAAAAAGAGATTGACCAAATTTATGCGCAAGCTTTGGGCTTACGCGCTTGGTCTTTGTTCAACCTGGTTCAATTGTATGCGCCTCACTACACTGGCGAGAACGGCGCTGAAGCTGCCATTCCTCTAAAGCTAAAACTAGATTTGGAATACCTGCCCAGAGCGAGCTTAACTGAGGTGTTCCAACAAATTTATTCGGATTTGGAAAAAGCGGAGCAGCTGTTTGTTGACACAGATTACGCACCTTCATCAACTCGCAAAGCCTACCAATTTGGCTTGGATGCCGTGCGCGCACTACAAGCCCGTGTAGCCCTTTTTGCCGGCGATTTGGACAAGGCCAAGGATGCATCGGCCCATTTCATCCATACGCCACTGCTTTCCAAAGAAACTTACTGGATGCTTTGGGAAGACCAGTTTGGAACGGCTAACAAAGAAATCATCTTTATGACCCATGATTTGAGTGATACCGATGATGCAGATTTGGTAGACTACCACGAAATGTATGTGACCAATAATGTAAGCTTGAGCGACGAACTGATGACCAGTTTTTCGGCAGATGATGTGCGCAAAGAAGCATCCTACATCGGGCCCAACCAAATGCCTTATAAGCATATCATCCCGGTGAATGAGCGCAACAGCCAGCCCGACCGGAACCTGCACTATAAGCATTTTCGCTTGGCAGAACAATACCTGATTTACGCTGAAGCCGTGCTGGAATCAGCTCCCGACGAAGCCATGCGCGTATTAAACCTGCTAAAAGAAGCACGGGGTGCCGAGCTGCTAACTCAGGCTCCCACCAAATTGGATATTTTAAACGAACGCCGGAAAGAGTTATTCGCCGAAGGACTTCGCTTTTATGATTTAAAGCGCTTATCCAGCGAATTAAATATTGTGGTGCAACGGAAAGATGGGAAAGTTCTTACTCCAAACTCTCCACTGTACATCTGGGATATTCCCAAAGAAGAAACCAACTCCAATCCATACATCAATTAGAGCAGCATGAAGAATACAATTGCACTATTCCTATTGGTAATGCTATTCGCTTCGTGCGAAAATCCGTACGAACACGTTTCAGAGGATAAATACTACACCGGAAATCCGTTTGTTAGTTTAAGTTCTGAGCAAGCAGCAATCCGTTTGGGCGTTAATGAAAGTACCAACCACAGCCTGCAAGCCGGCGAATTTAAAGACAGTTTAATCTTAAGCCATACCCTTGACCAAACCATTCTTGTTACCCTGGAAATTGTGAATGAAGCCACCCAAGGAACGATCGACGAGCATTTTGCATTCCAGCAAACAGTTATGATTGAGGCCGGACAAAACTATGGGAGCTTTACGGTAAATGCCTTGAACATACCAGAAGACGAAGTCAGCCAATACAAATTAGCCATACGCATCAAAGAAGTTGATGACGAGCAAATCATTGCCGGCTTGTACGGTACTAAAAAGGAAAACGAACCTCGCCAAAAGCGGTTCAAAACCTATTCGTTTCAGAAGTAATCTATTAACAACAAGTATAAACCAACGGGAGAAATCCCAAATTTCAAAATTAGTGCGATGAAAAAGAGAAATGTAATTTTTGCCCTTTTATTAGGTGCTGTTGCGAGTTTTACGTCTTGTTCAAAAGATGATGATTTAACTCCGGAAGAAATTGAAGCAAAAGAAAAGCAAGAACTAGTTGCTAAGATCACAACCAACTTCGAGACGATTACCACTGCTCAGTGGGCTTATAAAGAGTTTCAACCTTCGGATGATCTTTTAGCAGCTTCAGAAACAGAGGATGGTGCCGTTGCCAAAACGCGGATTATGGATGCGAAGCATGCAAAAAACTTTAATATGGTTTTAACTTTTTCAGCTGACGGAGAGGTATTGAAGCCCAGCATTGCAATGAACGTACCTGAAGAAGAACTGGAGACAAAAGTGTTAGCTTACTTGAATGAGCCATGGGGATTCGAGCTATACACTGAACTGAGCGATAATGAACTAAAAAGCTATTTAGCCCAGTTTCGTCGGGTTATTGCAGCTCCATTAGCTGCTGATGACTTAGCTACTGATGACATTACCAGTGAAGAAACCGGTCTTTGCATTTTCAGCATCAGCATGAGAGATTTCTCTGAGCTTAGCTATGACGATACCGTATTGGCTCAAAAGAAATTAATCGAAGGAAATAGCGATAAAATCTATATCAACGCCGACGGTACGCTAACCGTAGAAACAACAAGCACGGACTACGGTGTTTCTAAATTGATCTTGGAAGAGGTAATGACTAGTCCTAAATAAGCGTTACAGATTATTGGACTAAGTTAATAGATTCACACCCCGTTTCAAATCTGGCTTTGAAACGGGGTGTTTTTATAGCTTTTTATTTTAACGGTATCTTGTTTGTGCATTTGCTCTGGAGTAAGCATTTGGCAAGACCAGTGAGGTCGTTTAGCATTATAAATTTCAATGCTGTTTTTTACTAATTCTTGCATTACCGGTAGCTTCCTCGGATAGTCTTCAAGCATAAATTCCTGTTTCAATATTCCATTAACACGCTCAGCAACTGCATTCGAGTAAGGATCGTAAGATTCGGTCATACTACATCTTACTTCCTGTTTTGTAAGAACTCTCTGGTAGTCATCACAACAATACTGCAGTCCCCGATCTGAGTGATGTATCAGCGTGTTTGCTTTATAAGTCCGGCTTTTTAGACCTTTCTTTAACGCACGTATTGCTCCTTCAGCGCTAAGAGATCCGGATACATCATACCCAACTATTTTTTTAGAATAGGCATCGGTTACCAGGGCCAGGTATTGTTGATTCCTGCGGTTTCCAATATAAGTAATGTCGGCTACCCAAACCTGTTCCGGCTTGGACGGAACAATCCCGGAAACCAAATTTTTGTGTTTATGAAAACGGTGGTGAGAATCTGTTGTTTTCCGATAACTTCTTACTGGTTTTATCAGCAGGTGGTTAGCTTTCAAAATAGAAAACAACCGATCTCTGCCTATTCCAATTTCATTCAGCCGATCCCGTAATAAATAGTAAAGCTTGCGTGTGCCAAGGCGTGGCATCTCTCTCCGTATTTCATGTACCATGGCAACAACCTGCACGGCTGTTGTCTGCTTTCGCTTTACGGATTGAATACTGCGATAATAAACCTGTCTGCTAACCCCGAACAAGTCACAGGCAGAAACTATCGTTTCTTTTCCTTCTTGCCGGCTAAGGTCGACTGTTCGGGTGAGCATTTTTTTCTGATAGGAATATTGAACTCTTTCTCTGCCAGATCAATCATCATGTCAAACAGAACCGCCTTGCGGTCAGCCCGGTCGACCTGATGCTCTAAAAAGGCCTTTTGCTTTTCCAGCAATTTTACCCTGGCTTCAAGTTCAAGTATTTTTTGTTCCTGGCTCTTGGGCATATACGATGGTGTTTGATTCTCCCAATCAAAGGTACCATATTTTCGCAGCCAATTGCGAACACTACTGCGCGCTTGTATCCCATATTTTCGCGTAGCGGCTGTCATACTAAGTTCTCCGCTCTCAATTTCCCGGACAACTTGCAATTTAAAGGACATCGAATAATCCCTCTGTGTGCGCTTAACGTACTGTGAATGATTTATTTTTTCCATAACGTTACTTTTTGTGTAACGCTATTTCAGGACGAGACATAAAATAAAAATAAAAAGCACACTTGAAATCAAGTGTGCTTTTTATTTTTATATTTATCTTAATTTAAAGATTGATATAATACCTCACAGGCATATAAAAACAATAGCAGTATCGATCATAGTAATTTTCCAAAATCTAACATATAATTCATAACACTAAAATTTCAAATAACTATAATAAAACAAATTAATATATTAAAACTATTTATAGTTAACTATGGTATTTATTAAACAAAAAATTATACATTTGACAAAACTAAATTACCATAGAAATATTATGAAAAAAATTACACTTTTTATCTTATTGTTTTGTATTGCTTTCTTTGGATGCGAAGAAGATTCAATAAACCCAATAGCCGAAAATAATGATGAGTTAATTATTATTAAAGAAAGGAATTCCAAATATCCTCTTATCCTTTCACAAAAAAGCAGTCCAAAGTTAAAAAATTCGTCTGTTCTTTCATTTGATGATTATTTAGGACGCTCATACAAAGCGAACACCATACCATTTGGGTATGCAGAAAATGTTGGGTATCCAGTAATCGATATGAAAAAACTACTTGATGCACACCCTACCTATAAAACTCATCTAGGGATAAACACAACCAATGTCAATGCCTTCTCGTTTGCCAATTTTGAACGCTATGTGGATAACTCTACAATTAAAGGAAAATTAAGCGGAGGAGGTTCCATTAACTTAGGGATTCTAAATATTGGAGCAAAAAATAAATTTGAAGATACTTACACTAAAAACAAAATTGCAGAGAGTGATCGAGTACATGGTCAAATTGATATTGAATTTAGATCAGATCTTTATCAACTGCAAACAAGCTCTAATATAAGTAAAAAGATAATGGAGAATTATTTATCACCTGACTTCAAAGACGATTTATACAATACCACCCCAGTCGAAATCTTCAATAATTATGGAGCCTTTGTTCTACGAAGATTCATCACAGGAGGAAGAGCAACAGCTTTATATAGTGCACGCCATACAAAAAATGAGAGTACCATATCAAATGAATTCGATATGGATGCCAATATAAATGCCTCCTTCAAACTTGGAAAAATCGATGGAAAAGCAGATGTTGGATTAGGTTTTGGATACACTAATAATAACTATGAACTACAAAACATAAAAGATTTTCAAATGTCTATTTCTACTGTAGGAGGGAAAAAAGTATATTCACAATTATCTCCCCCAATAGATGTCAAACAAGCAAATGTCGATCTTTCTCCTTGGATGAACTCTTTGGATGACAAAATCTCTCATGCAGTTATTGATATCGCTGATGATGGGCTTATCCCCTTATGGGACTTCATATTAGAAAAAAATATAAAAAAACAATTAAAGGCACGATGTGCTAATGAAATTTTACACTCACAGTTATCAGAACCTTATATAATCGCTGTCAAATCTAAAGATCAATCTAATCCACAAACCCTTGTGCTATTACGAACTCGTTTTAATGACCTTATGATACTTGATGTTATCCCACCTTCTGAATCACTTGAAAATAACATATCAAACAATAAGTATTTTGATATACTAACGGTTAGTCCTACCTCTACTGATGAGTTATCTAGACATACTTTTTTCACAAACAGTATGTCTACCGAGACAAATTTTGTACGGTTTAATTGGAATAACTTCAAAAAGTATACAGATCCAGAAGGAGTTGTATATCTACTGGATACTGCATCCAGCGTTGGATTCACCCTACACTACAAATGGCTTTCTGGAACTTATGGTATTACAGATATAATAAACAAAATGAATACCATAACAGTCGAACGAAGAGATTTATATAATTACACTCTTATTGCCTTGTAATAAAAGAGGTCATTCCTACGAGGAATGGCCTTTTTTTTAAAAAAAAGAGTATTTTCTCTCGTTAACACCACTCAATTTTTTATTACTAATCATTAAATCCACAAAGTCTTATCAGACAGATTTTACTCTTTGTCTTAAAACAAAGAGTAAACAGAAAATTCAAGGCTGATTTTTATCTTCACCCTATATCTTTCTAAAAGCCAAGTCCAACGAGTGATTTCCTCCTTCGTCGGAACTTCTCGTTTGCACTAAGCTTTCAGTTTGATTCCGGCCTTGATAAAAAATAGGCCAATCCACTTCCCTTAAAACTCATATTAATAGTCTCTCCTTTTAATCTACTAATATTGTATTTCCGTCTCTTGCAACCATGCCTTCAGCCAAGCATTCACTTCTATTTTGTTTTTCCTATAAAGTTACTACTGCAAAGCCTAGTCAATTCGAAATACATCAGCCCCTGGACTTTCAGACGCTTCGTTTATTGATTAAAATAGTTTTACGAACGATTGGCCCTGAAACAAAAAAAGTGAAAGATCAATAACCGAAACCGGGTTAAATGACCTTTCACTTCTTCGTGATAGATTATGCTTGTAACGCTATTTTGCGATCAAAACTGCAGCATAGCATCAAAAGGATAAGAGTAAGTAATAAACTCCATCACCTTCTCTCACCTCATAAGTTAAGAGTTTATCAAGGTTAAAAGCTACCTCATCAATTCTCACAAAATGGGAGTAAAATTCAAAATCACGCCCAACATCATTATGAGAAGCCGGCAGGACATAGGATTGACCGGTATGAATTCCAATTACACGATGAATATTATTGTCATCCATCACCTTATGAACTTCTTGGGCAACTATCTCCGCATTGGAGAAATCATCATCTTCTTTGCAAGAGGTGACTGCAAAGAAGAGACTCATCAGCAATAAAATACTTAGCTTCTTCATGATTAATTTTTATTTATACGGAACTTCGTGTCGTTCTTATTTTTCGTTTGAAAATGAATAAGGGAAGTCTGACTTTTTCGTTCCTCGTTTTTTATTTGGTTCTGCTCCCATCTCAAAGTTTATGGTCGCTCCCTTCATCAACTCATCATAGTTGAAGTAGTTTTTGCTGTACTTTTTACCATTCAATTTAATCGATTGAATATAGCGGTTATCCTGATTGTTTTCAGGCGCATTGATTTCAATGGTTTTACCATTTTCCAGGCTCACAGTAATTTTCTTGAACAATGGCGTTCCAATCACATACTCAGGAGTAGCCGGAGCTACCGGATAGAAGCCCATCGCACTAAATACATACCAAGCCGAAGTTTGGCCGTTATCCTCATCTCCGCAGTAACCGTCGGGATTTGGCGTGTACAAACGATCCATCACCTCGCGAATCCAATACTGCGTTTTCCAAGGCTCGCCGGCATAATTGTACAGGTAAATCATGTGCTGAATAGGCTGATTGCCATGCGCATAATTTCCCATGTTCATAATCTGCATTTCGCGAATCTCATGGATTACTTGTCCGTAGTATGAATCATCGAAAATTGGAGGAACTACAAAAACAGAATCCAACATCGATACAAATTCCTTCTTACCACCCATCAGGTCAATCAATCCCTCCACATCGTGGAAAACCGACCAGGTGTAGTGCCAGCTGTTTCCTTCAGTAAATGCATCTCCCCATTTGAATGGGCTGAATGGCGACTGGAACGAACCGTCTTCATTGCGTCCGCGCATCAGTTTCGATTCTTTATCGAAAACGTTCTTGTAGTTCTGAGAACGCTCAGCAAAAATGGCAATTTCACTTTCGGGTTTGCCTAATGCTTTTCCAAGCTTGTAAACACAGAAATCAGCAAAAGCATACTCCAAAGTACGAGCAACATTTTCATTGATACCAACGTCGTATGGCACATAGCCCAGTTCGTTATAATAATCTACACCATAACGACCAACCGAATTCACGGGACCTTCATGTGTGGTATTTTTCACCACGGCATCCCAAAGTGCATCAATATCGTATCCACGCAAACCTTTCAAATACGCGTCAGCAACAATGGTTGCTGAGTTTGATCCAATCATACAATCGCGGTGCCCCGGGCTTGCCCACTCCGGCAAAAAGCCACTTTCCTTATAGGTGTTGGCCAATCCTTCCTGAATTTTCTCATTCAATTCAGGATACATCAGGTTGAAAAATGGAAATACAGCACGGAAGGTATCCCAAAAACCATTGTCGGTGAACATATATCCTGGCAACACTTCGCCATTGTATGGGCTATAGTGAACGATGTCTCCATTAGCGTCGTACTCGTAAAACTTGCGAGGGAACAACAAAACACGGTACAAGGCCGAGTAGAATGTCTTAATCTGGTCATCTGTGCCGCCCTCAACTTTAATCCGCGAAAGCTCCTTATTCCAAATTGATTCGCCTTTTGCTTTTACCTCATCAAAAGAATCTTTTCCTAGCTCGTTTAAGTTGCGTTCAGCCTGCTCAAAACTAATAAAGGAAGAAGCTACGCGAGCGTGTACTTTTTCACCTTTCTTGGTTTTGAACTTTACAACTGCTCCGGCATGTTCATCTTCCAACTCACTTTTTCCTTCCACCACATTATCCTTGCTCCAAACATTGCTGGTAACAAATGGCTTATCGAAAACCACCACAAAGTAGTTCTTGAAGTTATCAGGCACTCCCCCGCTATTGCGAGTGGTATAGCCTATAATTTTATTTTCCGAAGGAATGATTTTCACATACGAACCTTGGTCAAAAGCATCAACCAGCACATAAGCATCTTCGGTTTCGGGGAAGGTGAAACGAAACATAGCCGCACGCTCAGTTGGGGTGATTTCCGTTACCACATCATAATCGGCCAGGTACACCTTATAATAATGAGGCTGGGCGATTTCGGCCTTGTGAGAAAACCAACTTCCACGCTCGTGCTCATCAACCACCAAGTTTCCGGTTAATGGGAAGATGGAGAATTGACCGTAATCATTAATCCATGGACTGGGCTGGTGTGTTTGCTTAAACCCACGAATTTTATAATGGTCGTAAGCATAAACCCATCCGTCACCCATCTTGTTGGTTTGGGGCGTCCAAAAGTTCATTCCCCAAGGCAAGGCAATGGCCGGGTAGGTATTTCCGTTGGATAGTACAAATTCAGAATCGGTTCCCATCAACGTATTGACGTAATCAACCGGGCTAAAGTCTTTTGCTTTAGCTTGCCATCCTAAAAACAGATGACACAATAAAAAGATAACTGCAAGCTTATTCAATCTTTTCATGAATTTCCTTTTTTTTAAATCATCAGACAAAAAAGACCGGGAAAACATTCTTCCCAAAAGTGTTAACGTTCAAGTTGCCTGTTTTTCCGGTCTTCTTCAATTCAATTTTATGAACGGTAAAAAAACGGGGTTGTTATATTGCCAGCAGGCTCAGCTGCCTGGGCTTTACAAAAACCATTAGTAGCCAGAATGCGGACGAGCGGCATTGGCTGCTCCAAACGCTTTATTAGGTTCTGGCCCCATTACAAACTTCAAAGTTCCACCGGCCATAATCGCCTCATGCGAAATGTAAGAACGGTCATAAGTTTCACCATTCAACTCAACCGACTGGATATAGATGTTTTTATCGCTATTATTTTCAGCAATCACGGTGAATGACTTGCCTGCTGGAAGCTTAATTTCGACCTTATCAAACAGCGGACTTCCAAAAACATAATCGCCATTAGCTGGGTTTACCGGGTAAAAGCCCATGGTAGACATGATGTACCAAGCAGACATCTGTCCGCAGTCCTCATTTCCACTCAATCCGTCAGGCTGGTCGGTGTACATTTCATCGTAAATTTGACGAACTTTTTCAGCGGTTTTCCACTGCTGACCAACGTATGCGTACATGTAGGTAATGTGGTGACTTGGCTCATTTCCATGAGCGTATTGCCCAATCAAGCCGGTGATGTCATTTGAAGAACCTTCCAAACGAATTGGATCAATGGAGAAAAGGCTATCCAATTTGAGGATAAATTGCTCTTCACCGCCAAACAAATCAACCAATCCTTCTACATCCTGAGGCACCAACCAAGTGTATTGCCAGGCATTACCTTCGCAATAGTCATCATTCCGGTGCAGTGAAGCAATCGGATTAAATGGGCTTCTCCAGCTACCATCGTCCATTTTTCCACGCATGTGTTGCGTATTTTTGTCGAAGTAGTTTTGGTAGTATTTTGCTCGTTTTGAGAACAACTCGAAATCTTCTGTTTTTCCCATAGCTTTAGCCATAGCTGCTATACACCAGTCGTCAATAGCATACTCCAATGCTTTTGCAACCGACTCCACCTGACTATCGGCAGGAATATACCCACGCTCTTTGATAAAATCCAAGCCACGTTCATCGCGCAATGCCGAAGCTTTAACAGCCTCGAAAGCCAACTCGGCATCAAAGCCATCAAAGCCTTTTAAGTAAGCATCAACCACAACTGGCACGCCATGATAGCCAACCATTGTGTTGGTTTCGCAGCCCATCAGGTGCCAAACAGGTAGTTTTCCTTGCTGCTGATAAATAGCTAACATCGAGTTTACAAAGTCGTTGACACGTTCAGGCTGAACGATGGTAAATAAAGGGTGAGCTGCCCGGTAGGTATCCCACAAGGAGAAAGTGGTGTAGGTTTCAAAACCAGGATTTTTGTGCACTTCCCGATCGGTTCCACGATAATCGCCATTGGCATCATTAAACAACGATGGCGCAATCATGCTATGGTAAAGTGCGGTGTAGAAAATCTTCTTTTGAGTAGCGTTGCTGGTTTCAATACGAACTTTACCCAGCTCAGTATTCCAGGCTTGCTGTGCATTCTTTTTGGCAGCAGCAAAATTCCAATTGTTCAACTCGGTTGTCAGGTTATTTTTAGCTCCCTCAATTCCAACCGGAGAAATTGCTGTTTTAACCAGCAGTTCGCCATTTCCTTCAAATTCGATAACCGCAGTTGCTGTTCCGGTTTCTTCTGAAGAACGAATAACTTCAAATTGTTTGATTGGCTTCGAAAATTCGGTGTAAAAAAACACGCGTTGATCGTTCGCCCATCCTTTAGACATCCGAAATCCCTGAATGCTCTTTTCGCCTACTTGTTCAACAAGACCTTGAGTTAACTGATCCCATCCAGTTCCATATTTCAGATCAACGATAACCTTTGAGTTTCCTTCATTTTGAAACAAGTACTTATGAAAACCAACCCGTTCAGTAGTCGTCAACTCAACATCAACATTAAACCGGTTAATTTTTATGTGATAATAACCAGGCTCTACCACTTCGTCATCGTGCGTATAGCCCGACTTCCAATCAAAAGGATTCTTCGGATCATTTTCAGAAGTAAAAGCTCCGTCAACAGGCATAAATAACAAATCGCCCAGGTCACCAATTCCGGTTCCACTCAACTGGGTATGAGCAAATCCAATGATCAGCGAGTCAGAATAATGATATCCTGAACACCAATCCCAACCTTGCGTTTCATTGTTTGGGCCCAACTGCACTGCACCAAATGGCACACTTGCTCCTACAAAAACATGCCCGTGACCTCCGGATCCGATGTAAGGATCGACGTAATTAATCAGCTCCTCAGTTGGAGCAGCTTGTTCCGAATTCGAACATGAAATCAAACTCGTAAGGGCCAAAACCCACAGTAAAAAGCTTCCGCTCTGCTTCAAAATCTTCATGGTTCTTCCAAGTTTATTTATATTATTCAGGCAAAAATAGCTAAAAATAAGCACCGCCCAACCGGGCGGTGCTTTCTGTACATGCAATTAAAAGATTAATAACCTGAATTCTGAGTTAAGTTCGGATTACGCTGTCTTTCGTTTTCTGAGATTGGGAAAAGCAGGTGTTTTTCAGCCAAGCTCTTTCCCCATACGGTTGTGTGTCCCACGACATTATCGAAAGTCACCTCTCCTTTATTCGCTTCATTGGTTACCGGGAACATATGCGTACGCTGTATATCAGCCCAAATACGATATTCCAGAGACAATTCACGCAGGCGTTCTTTCCACACCTCTTTTACAAACTCATCAACCGACAAGCCAGTCAGTTCAGCGACAATGTCGCTACGATCTGTTTGCCAGTATGCACGCGCACGAACATCAGCCAAATAGCCGATAGCTTCAGAAGTAACTCCTTCAGACTGAGCAATTGCCTCAGCAGCAATCAGCAACACCTCGGCATAACGGTAAACAACCATATCTTTGTTGTTTTTACCTGTTTCGAATAAGGCTTCGTCATTATGCCACAAATAAGGCGATATCTCAAATGTTTTGGTTACTTCTTCGTCTCCATCCATGTAAGTCAAGCTTGAATGGAAGAATTGCTTCTCCTGAATACGTAAGTCTTTTTCATCATCGTAAATCCAAAGCAATTCAGGCATTGGCTTATAAGCATTGTTCGTAATTGAATATTTGAAAATTCCCCATGCTGTAGCACTGTTTGGATAGCAAATTGCTGGTTGCCAGTAGTTCTCCGAAATACTAGCATCATACTCAATGGAGTAAATGTATTCATCTTCAACATCAGACAAACGCATCACATTATAAGCACTTTCACTTTCAGTTGCTCCGTGAGCAATCAACGAGAAGTTTCCACTGTTAATTACTTGACGAGCAGCAGTTGCTGCTTCAGCATAACTGTTATTCTGAACCGGATAGCCACTAATATTCAAATAAACATCAGCCAGCAAAGTTGCTGCTGTTGCTTTTGATACGCGAAAGTCATTCGCTGGCATTGGTAAATTATCCAATCCTCCTTGATCGACTGCATATTTTAAATCGTCAATAATCTGATTGTAAACCTGCGCCACAGGAGTTCTCTCAACATACAAGTTATCCAAAGAGTTGTAAGCATCCAAAATCAGCGGAACATCACCAAAGGTTTTCACTAAATAGTAGTAATTGAATGCTCTGAAAAAGCGAGCTTCTGCTTCCAATTGTTTGATTTCAGAGTCAGTCAGATCTGGAGTCTCAGCAATGTTGGCTACTGCCAGATTAGCCCGAGAAATAGCCAGGTAACAGGCATCCCACGCTCCATCAAAATAACCGGCCAAATTATCTCCATTCAACGTCAAATTTTGACTGTGTTGTACATGTACTTCCTGTCCTTTATAATCATTATCGAATAATCCGGAGATGTAGCCACCAAGCATAGCCCGGCTTCCACCATATACTCCAGTACTATAAAACGTAGGGGCACCAGTTCGGTACAGCACATTCACAGCATTGTAGGCATGAGACGGATAACTGAAAAACTGGTCGACACTCATTTCGCTTCTTGGCTCTTCTTCTAAAAAGTCATCGCACGAAGCAAGGAAACCAAGAGCCATCATTAATATTAGTAATTTTTTCATTGTTCTCTTCTTTTAATTACAGGATTAAAACTTAACGTTGACACCAAAAGTTACTGTTGTTGGCTTAGGGTACTGGAAGAAGAAAATGTTCTGTCCCCACTGGTTGTCAGTCCATGAAGTTGCTTCAGGATCATAGCCTTTAAAATCGTCGGAGTGTAACACAAACAAGTTGTCGACACTGGAGTATACCCGACATGACTTAAAGCCAACACGGCTCAGCAAGCTATTGTCGAAAGTATAACCTAGCGAAATTAAATTACCTCTCAGGTAAGAACCATCAACAACCCAATGGTCGTCAACTTCTGAGTTTTGACCATTAAGTGGCGCATTGCGAATTTGCTGCACCATAGTATTTTGATTGCTTTCAGTCCAGCCATCATACAAAATAGTAGCTAGGCCGTTAGCATAACCTGTACGGTCTTCGGTAGAGTGGAAAAACTGTTGCATAATTTCAACGCCAAGCGTAAATTGAAGATCAACCAACAAATCGAAGTTTTTATAATTGAATCGGTTAATAAAACTACCTGTCAAATCAGGCAATCCTTTCCCAAGAATTTCTCTTTCTTCTGTACGTTTGGCAACGCCAGGAACAGCTCCAACAGCAGCAGCTTCCTCCACCTCATCGGTTCCCCAGGTACCTAAGCGACGGTATCCCCAGAACGAACCAAGTGATTCACCAACCCGTAAAATTGTTTGGCTACCAGAAACCCACCAAGGTCCAGGGAAAATGTCTTCATCATTCTCACCCAGCTCTTCAATTCGGTTCTTGTTGTAGTTCAAGTTCAAGGTTGATTCCCATCGGAAGTCGTTGGTCTCAACGTTTTGAGTTGTCAACAGGAAGTCAATTCCCCGGTTGGATACTGAACCAATATTGTCAGTTACTGAAGTAAATCCGGTGGAATGAGGAACAGGGCGTCCCAACAACAAGTCTGTTGTTAGCTTATAGTAGTAATCCAGCTCCATAGACACACGCTGATCTAACATGGTCAGGTTAAAACCAACATCAAACTGAGAAGTTTTTTCCCATTCCAAGTCAGGGTTTGGCAAACGAGTAACCACATTGTAGTTCTCACGAGCTCCATTCAACAATACGGTACCACCAGAGATGGTCGCCAGCGAACGATAAATCCCCAACTCAGTACTACCTGTAACACCATAACTGGCACGCAATTTTAAATAGTCAATTAATGACGATGAGCTAAGGAAATCTTCGTTAGACACCACCCAACCTAAACCAGCTGAAGGGAAATAACCGTACTTATTGTTCTTTCCGAAACGAGATGAACCATCGGCACGAGCTGTTAATGTTGCCAGGTACTTGTCTTTATAAGAATAACCAAAGCGGAAAAAGTAGGAATTCATCGACCATCTCTCATAACTTGAGCCCGGAGCATCAGGGTCGCTGGCTGCTCCCATGTTGTTATACTTAAAGAAGTCGTCCGAAAATCCGGAGGTACCAGATGTATTGCTACGGTAAATGCGTTCTTGCCAACTCATACCCAAAACAGAGTTGATCCGGTGATCGCCAATAGACTTGTTGTAAGACAAGTAAGTTTCTTCCTGCCAATAAATCTTTTCGTAGTCATTGATATTAGCCCAAGCATTCGGGTACGAAATATTTAATAAATCCTTCGGACTATATTCCCTGTTTTGCTGAATGTGGTTATCAATACCAAATTGTGTTTTCAACTGCAAATCATTGGTCAAATGGAAGTTCAGGTAAGTGTTTCCAAAGAATTGAGTCCGGTTTCTCAAACGCTCCTGAGTTTCAAGAACGTGTACCGGGTTGGCCATTCCTTCCAAAGCAAAGTTGCTGGTACTTGAACTATTACTCCAGCTTCCGTCAGGGAACTTAACAGGCATAATTGGAATCATCTCGATCATTGAACGGCGAGGCATTTGGTGACCACCACCTTCTTCAGCTTCGTTCTCCCAAGTTTTATTGACCAACATGTTAATCCCAAAGTCCAGCCATTTTTTAGGACTTGCATCGTAGGCAATTTTAGCATTCACACGCTTCATCCACGAGTTCAGCATAATTCCTTGGTTGTCGGTATAGTTTAAGAATGCACCAACCGAAGATTTCTCATTTCCTTGCTGAACACTCAACTGGTGGTTATGAGAGATCGCTGTACGTGTAGCTTCCTCTTGCCAATCAGTGTCGTAAAGTGGTTTTCCATTCGCATCAAACAAACGAGGATCAGTAAAATCGATGGTAGGCTCTTCTCCTGGAGCATAATCTTTGTATTTTGGAGCATTTTCATACCCTCTTTTAATGACTTCCAACCACTCTTCAGCATTCAGCAAATCCATTTTTTTACGAATGCGCCCAACGCTAACGTAACCATCATAACCGACAACAACGTCCCCATTTTTAGATCCACGCTTGGTGGTTACCAAAATAACACCATTCGCACCTCGAGCACCATAAATTGCGGCAGAAGAAGCGTCTTTCAATACTTCAATTCGTTCGATATCATTTGGGTTTACCATGTCGAAATCTTCCATCACCACACCATCAACAACATACAATGGATCTGATGTGGTTTCAATGGAGTTCATACC
This sequence comes from Sunxiuqinia elliptica, assembly GCF_900113005.1. Lineage (GTDB taxonomy): Bacteria > Bacteroidota > Bacteroidia > Bacteroidales > Prolixibacteraceae > Sunxiuqinia > Sunxiuqinia elliptica. The sequence continues at coordinate 183,932 of NZ_FONW01000006.1, read as the reverse complement.
GCGAATCATGACACGAGTGCTTCCTGTTGGAGATCCGGAGTTGGAGAAAATGTTTACCCCGGCAACTTTACCTTTCATCCCTTGAAGGGCGTTGAAAGCCGGGCGCTCCAAAATGTCGTCAGCATTGACTACACCAACCGAACCCGTTACATCGGACTTCCGCTGAACACCATAACCAACGGCAACAACTTCTTCCAAACCAATCACGTCTTCAGCCAGAACTACATCAATTTTTGTTCGTCCACTCACTTCAATTTCCTGGGTGCGCATTCCTACAAATGAGAAGATCAAGATTCCATCAGCAGGAACTCCATTCAACTCATAGTTACCATCAACGTCAGTGATACTTCCAATTGAGGTTCCTTTAACAACCACGGTAGCCCCGGGAATCGACTCGCCACGTTCGTTCGAAATTTTGCCCCGAACCGTTTGCTGTTGCTCAGTCATCAGTTCGCCTGTGGTTAACAAAATCAGGTTGTCATCCATAATTCGGTAGGTCACCCCCTGATCTTTAAAAATATCGGTAAGAATTTCATCGACACGCTTATTATCCGCTTTAAGGTTAACGGTGAGATCGACATTCACTTGCTCTCGTTGATAAAAAAAGCGAAAGTCAGTAGTTTCCTCAATTTGCATCAGAACATCTGAAATCTTTTTCCCTTGAAGGTCAAAGGATAGCTTTGTTGTTTGCGAGTAAACGGAGGCCGAAACCTGCATTAGGCAAACCAGTAAGATTAGTAAGGTCAGCTTCATTTTTAAAAACAGATTTTGTTTCTCCCTTCGTCCATCGGGGAAGGTAAATTCAATTTTTTTCATAAATTTGAATGTTGTTGATTAATAATTAATTGGTGTGACAGCACCAGGTTATTAACTTACTTGCCGGTTGGATGTGACAGCATCTGCCGGCTTTTGGTTTTAGGTTAGTTCAAGTTCATTTTACATAGATTTCCTCCTATTTATTTTCGAGTTATCACGACTTCCTGATCCTGAATAAGATAATTAATAGGAAGCGTTTGTTTGATAATATTTAATACCTCAATGATTGTTTCATTTTTGATGGTTCCATCGTAGTGGTATTTCAAAATTTCCTGATCCTGGACTGAAATATTCACTCCATATTTACGCTCAAGTAAAGTCACCAACTGATCCAATTTCATATTGATGAAGATGAGCTTATTGTCTTTCCAGGATGAAAACAGGTTAGTCCGCACTTTTTTAACACTAACCGTTTTATCTGATTTATGGAAGACCAACTGTTCTCCGGGTTCCAGATTAATATCCTGAGTAAGTTTCAGGTTTGGAGTTGAATTAATTTGAATGCTTCCTTCTTCAAGTGTGGTCACCACATCATCATCGTCCGGATAAGCTTTCACATTAAACTCGGTTCCTTTTACCTGAACATCATAAAATGAAGTATGCACCGTAAAAGGCATTTCTTCGACCTTTTCAACATCAAACCAAGCTTCACCAGTTAAAAACACTTCACGTTCCTGCTGATACCTATTGGCTGCATATTTCAATTCTGATCCTGCATTCAGATAAATTACAGTTCCATCAGGAAGGATGGTTTGTGATACCGATCCTTTGGGCGCAATAGCCGTGTAATATTCAAGTGGAACAACTGGCTCTTCGCGCTCCTGAAGCAAATTGGCGATTAACAAGCCCATAATCAAAACGGCTGCAGCGGCATACCAAACATGATACAACTTGCGCTGCTTGGGCGCACCAGCTTTCGAGGCCTGCATTTTTTTCCATACCTGCTCGAAACTTACCGAAGATTTTCTTTCGGCTGAATCATGCTCCGTTTCAATTAGTTGACGATACAGCTCCTGTTTCACATCGTACTCCGCAGCATGATCGTGAAACAAGCTCAATCCCTCCCGACGCTCCTTCTCTGGTAAGGCGTCATCTCTCAACTTCTCCAACTTAGTTTTTAACTGGTCCCCCATTCTCGCATTTCTTAATTTGTAAGTATTACGAGTAGCACCAAGAATATACTCACGCCCGATTCAAAAAAAAAATACTTTTCTTTTTCGTTTAGCAGAAGAGGTAATAAAATAAGATGGCTGTCATCGGACTATGACGAAGGTTTTCTTTCAGGAAATTAGTTGCCCGATACAGCTGATTTTCAACGGTTCGTTTTGACAAACTTAATTCCGCAGCAATTTGCTCGTTGCTCATCCCTTTCTCCCTACTCATTTTAAAGATTCGCCTGCGCTGTTCCGGCATCTTATCCATCAAGCGCCCAATCTGCAACACCATATCATTATACACCACATCATCCCAGGTGCTATCTACTTCAGCCTGATTTCCTGCCGCAAACTCAACAAAGGCTTGCTCTACGTTTTTTCGTCTTATAAAATCGTAGATACTGTTTACAGCAACTTTAAAAATATAGGAGCGGAGATTACCCGAGCAATCCAGAATTTCTCTTTTTTCCCAGAGTTTGAGAAAAACATCCTGTACCAATTCTTCGGAGTCGTGCTCCGATTTCAGGTAGCTCAGTGCAAAATATTGTAGCCGTCCTCCGTAACGATCAAAAAGCACCCGGAAAGCATCTTTCGATCCCGTCCTTAGCAGTCTGGTCAAATCCTGATCGCTGATGTTTGGAGAAACACTCACAGAGTTTAGTTTTAATTGGCTTGAGGCAAAGATAAAAGAATTTCACCTCCTCAATTCTAATCGAGCCAATTTTTGAACCTATCATGCAGCATCGATTAATGAGAAACCACAGCTATGGAACATAAATACAAGTTCCTCTCTCAACCTATCGGACTTGAATCCAAGAAGTACGAAGATTTGAGCCTAACTCTTGCTGAATAAAAGGTTGCAAAACCAAAGTGGTATCTTGAATTCCAGAAAACGTGAATGTAGGCATTTTCCCTACAGGAGACACAAATTTCAAATGTTGAATTGGATCTGTTCCAGTAAATACTGGAGGCTGTTTGCCCTCAGAACCTGGGTAGCTTAACATCAGTGAGCCATAATTTAACGAGAATGCTTTGGTCGGTTCCTCACGGCTTACAAGCTCAGGACGCATCCCTAAAATGATCTCAACTTCATCGCCGTTCTTCCATTTTTTGGCAATCTCAGTATACTGTCCAGGCACAACATTGTACTTTACTCCTTTTACGGTAACACTGGCTCGATTAGCCCACTCCGGAATTCGAATAAATAAATCGAGGTAGCGTTTATCCTGCAATTCCAGCTTAATGCTCACTCTCCCATCAAAAGGATAATCAGTATCCTGAACAATACGCACCACACCACCTGTTGTGTGCTCGTAGTGCAAACTTGAACTGCCAAATACATTAAAATAAATTCGATCATAAAGCCGGGTAAAATAAAACGATTTCACCTGATCGGTCTCTAAAACGTCATTTACAGGATTATAAACAACGCGTTCCAAGGCATCAGCAAAACGCACTTGCTGGGTGTATTTTAATAAGCTATCATTCAACGCCACCCAGGCATTCAAATCCTGAGTCGTCAAACTCTCGAAAGTGTTGGTTACTTCGGTATTTAAGTTCTCCCAGCGTTCACCAATATCAGTATCATCCAAATCTGTTCCGGTGCTTTTGGTTTGTTCCAAAAGTTTTTGCAGCTCCTCAATTGTCACCATATAAACAGGGCCGCGTTTATCTGCGTCCCTGCCCACTTGATTTGTTTTGGTCAACTCATCTGCCAAGACTCCTCCCAATGAAATTTGCTCATCCGGAATACGCTCCGAAGTATTTACAGGCTCTGCTGTGCGCAACTGACACGCACCAACACTAAACAAAATAGCTGCGACGACAATAATCCTATTCATTGAATTTTAGTTTATCTTGTGGTGTCTGCTCTTCCCAATATTTCCGCGATAACATTTATGGAAATACATTCAACCAGAACACCCTCAAATCAAATATTCATTTTATGCCTACTAGGAACAGTTAACTGCTTGGCAGGTTCAAACAAAATGCTCTGTTCCGAAAAACACACGATCTGATAAACAAAAAAATCGAAATAAAATAAAAAAAGACTTGTTTGGTAAATGTAAAATGTTGTATTTTTGGTTTCTAACAAAAAGGAGACCACATCATGATGACTACTTATCTTACACCGGTCTTTGTCACTAAGACCAACTGCTAAAGCTAGCCCGGGTTGCAGCCGGCTTAGCATACCCTTTTTGTATTTATCTCTTTTTTCAATCATTTTAATTTTTCTCACATGCTTTACAAGAAGTTTGTTTTGTCGTTAGGCAAAATAAAACCCGTCAGCCTCCAATCCCTTTGGTCCGATATCAAAGAAGCTATCGCCGGAAGCGACCGGGATTTCACCAACACCAGTCTGGGGAAAGCCATTTTCATTTTGGCAGTCCCAATGATTCTGGAGATGGCGATGGAATCGGTCTTTGCAGTGGTCGATATTTTCTTTGTCTCGCGCTTAGGAGCTGACGCTGTTGCAACCGTTGGAATTACCGAGTCGGTCATGACCATTGTGTATGCCATTGGAATTGGACTTAGTACCGCAACCACCGCTTTGGTCGCCCGTCGTGTTGGCGAGAAGAAAGCCGGGAAAGCGGGCAATGCCGCTTTTCAAGCCATTATGGTAGGCTTATTCTTTTCACTCATTCTGGCTATACCTGGTTTTATTTTTGCCAAAGAATTTTTGCTTTTAATGGGAGCCAGCGAAAGCATGGCCAATGAAGGCTACCATTATCCCATGATCATGTTTGGTGGCAACCTGGTAATCATGCTGCTGTTCATTATTAATGCCGTATTCCGAAGCTCTGGCGATGCTGCCATTTCTATGCGCGTACTTTGGATGGCCAACATCATTAACTTGATTCTGGATCCTTTGCTGATCTTTGGATGGGGACCTTTCCCTGAATTGGGAATTCAGGGTGCTGCCATTGCCACAACCATCGGACGAGGAATTGCTGTTTGTTATCAATTTTACCTGCTATTTAAAGGAAATGGGCGCATTCACCTTGATGTAAAAAACCTTTCCATTCGGGTAAAGGTGATGCTCAAATTACTTCGGCTTTCGGTTGGTGGAATTTTCCAATACCTCATCGCAACCTCGAGTTGGATTATCCTGGTGCGGCTGGTTTCTGAATTAGGTGCCGATGTACTGGCTGGCTATACCATTGCTATCCGCATTATTGTATTTGCCCTGCTTCCTTCTTGGGGATTATCCAATGCGGCAGCCACTTTGGTTGGTCAAAACCTGGGAGCCAACCGTCCTGATCGCGCTGAAAAGTCAGTTTGGATTACTGGCATAGTCAACCTGATCATGATGGGACTTATTGGAACCTTCATTCTTTTGTTTCCCGAAGGATTAGTTCGCTTGTTCATCGAGGAGGACAGTGTCATTCGCAGTGGTACCATTACCTTGCAATGGCTTGGTGCCGGCTTCTTATTTTACGCCTTTGGCATGGTAGTCGTTCAAGGATTTAATGGAAGTGGGGATACCCTAACGCCAACTAAAATCAACCTAGTTTGCTTTTGGCTGTTAGAAATTCCCCTAGCCTATTTGCTGGCAATGAACATGGGTATGGGAATTACTGGTATTGCAATGGCAATTATTATTGCCGAGTCACTATTGACAATCATTGGAGTCATTCTCTTTAAACAGGGAAAATGGAAATTACGCAAAGTATAACCATAAAGTAACAAGCAGTTTTGCGTCAAGCACAAGCTTTCCGGAACTGGAACAAGCTTGTTCTGCTTGGCGCAAATTTTAACCACCTGCAAAAAAGCTCAACCAAGCTGTAATTCTAAAAAGGAAAATGAAACTAACGAAACAAAAAACATGAATCGACTCTTCAACTTAAGTCTGAGCTTCATGCTTATTGTTGTTTTTTCCTGCACACCCACCAAAGCCAACCAACTAGGTACTCCTGCTGGTGATTTAACAGGTACGGATTCACTTCAGCTGGTTCTTCCGGGTATAATCAATACCGGATTTTACACACGTGATCTAACCATGACTCCGGATCAAAAAGAGTTGTATTTTTCCGTTCAAATTGGCGGATTTAATTACGCTTATATTCTTTATTCAAAGTTTGAACAAGGGAAATGGACATCTCCCGAAGTGCTGGAAGCATTAAACAAGCCTCAGTTCAAGTATCTCGAACCCTATGTATCATCAAACGGGAAACAACTGTTTTATGTGAGTAACGAACAGACTGATTCGAGCCAAATCAACAACATGGACATATGGGTAATGAATCGAAATAGTGATTGGTGGGATGCTCCTCAAAAACTCCCTGCTGTTATCAACTCCGAACATTCGGAATTCTTCCCCTCATTAACCCAAGATGGCACCATTTATTTTACCCGGGAAGATCAGCAGGTCGGTAGAAACTTAATTTGTCGTTCACGTTTAATAAACGGAGAATACCAACCCGTTGAAATTTTGCCAGAACACCTTCACATTGGGCGTGACCGCTATAATGCAACCATTGCTCCCGACGAATCGTTTCTAATCATCCCTGCTTATGGTCTGCCAGACTCCTATGGACGAACCGATTATTACATTTCCTTTAGAAATGAACGAGACCAATGGAGCGTTCCTCAAAACATGGGACCAAAAATAAACTCCAATTCAGGAGAAGAATATTCTGCCAGCCTATCGCCAGATGGAAACACAATTTATTTCATGAGTTCAAAAGTATCAAAGCCCCAAACACCGACTATTTCTTACAAAGACCTTCAAGAAATCTATACAAATCCTGAAAATGGGAAAGCCAACGTTTACATGCTCAACACTCAATTCATTTCAGAATTAAAGCAAAAAGCTCAATATCCACAGTAGCGAATAAACGGAATAGGCAATCCCCAAAAAGCAGATAGCTTCTATTCACCGGAAAAACTACTTGGTTTATCGAAATTCAGAAGATCGTTGAATAAAAAAGTGATACTTTAGTCACTATAAAAAAGAAGATTTTTCAAACTTAAAACCTATGAATACACTCGGAAATATTATTTGGATCGTTTTTGGAGGCTTTTTCATTTTCCTGGAATACTTAATTGGAGGACTTCTGCTATGCCTAACAATTGTGGGAATTCCATTTGGACTTCAAAGTATTAAAGTTGCTCAAATGGCGCTTTGGCCTTTTGGAAAACGCATTAAATACATGGACTACGCCCCCGGATGTTTATCGACGATCATGAATATACTGTGGCTGTTATTTGGTGGTATTTTAATTGCTCTGTCGCATCTTGTTTTTGGGCTGCTTTTTGCCATAACAATTATTGGTATTCCTTTTGCTCGCCAACACTTTAAATTGGTAAGCCTAGCGCTAACTCCTTTTGGGCGCCGAATTGTTGATCGCTAAAAAAAAGCAGGCTCTATAAAGCCTGCTCTAACTATTTTATCCATCTAATGGTTGCTATCTTGCAATAGATCGTTAAACTTTCGGATTTTCAAACGACCAGACATTTCCGTTAATTAATAAGCTGTTGATTTTAGGCACAGCAAAAAAACAATCTGGTCAATTATAAATAACTTAGTGGGTATGCAAACCACATTCTTTTTTGGAGTTGTTTTCCCACCACCACCGTCCGGCACGGAAATCTTCTCCTGGCTTAATGGCTCTAGTACAAGGGGCACAGCCAATACTTACAAAACCACGATCATGCAACACATTGTATGGTACTTGATTTTCCTTCACATAAGTTCGGCAGTCATCCAAACTCCAATCCAACAATGGATTAAACTTGACAATCTCAAAACCGCCATCCCAAACAAACTGCTCCAAGTCATGACGATTGTTTGACTGTGATGCACGTAAACCTGTGATCCAACATGCCATTCCTTTTAAGGCACGCCCCAAAGGCTCAACCTTACGAATGTGGCAACACTGTTTCCGGTTCTCAACCGACAAGTAGAAACTATTTGGCCCTTTCTCTGCAACAAATTGTTCCAAATCCTCATTCTTAGGATAAAAAGGCTGAATCGATTTTTGATACTTTTCAATTGTTCGGTTATAAACCTTGTAAGTTTCTTCAAACAAACGTCCGGTATCTAAGGTAACAACCTTAATGGGAATATTATTTTTGAAAATATAATCTGTAATCACCTGATCCTCGATTCCAAAACTTGTTGTAAAAACAACCTTTCCTGGGAATTTATCAGCAAGAGACTGCAGTGTTTCAACAATTTCTTTTTCTTTAAACTCAATATTTAAATCGGCTGCAGTTTTACTTGTAACCATATGCTTATCCTTTCTTTTAAAAAAACAACATGTTTCACAAAAGTACACATTTTAAAACAAGATTGTAGGCAAGGCGTTACAGGATTAAGAAATTGTAAGAAAAAGGTAGCTATTTCGTTATTTTTAGTCAGAAAACAACCAGTTCATAAAAGCTGGAATGCTAATATCATCAGTTTTTGAAGAGTTAATTACTCAAACAACATACACGAAATAACTTCCTACAAAACAGTCTTTTAAAAAGAAAGTATTTTTTATATTTTCGTTTATAAAGTGTTTCACCAATATTAAAAAAATTTAGTTCCTTTGGGGCGAAATAATTTAATGTAAAAAAGAAAGAATCAATGGGAAAAGTATTGATAATTGGTGCTGGCGGTGTGGGAACAGTTGTTGCTCACAAAATGGCCGCACTCCCTGAAGTTTTTACGGAAATCATGCTGGCTAGCCGAACCAAAGCCAAGTGTGATGAAATTGCAAACAAAATTGGCGGTAACCGGATAAAGACCGCCCAGGTTGATGCTGAAAATGTCCCTCAATTGGTTGAGCTAATCCGGAGTTTCAAACCTGACTTGGTTGTTAATGTTGCTCTTCCATACCAAGATCTTCCAATTATGGATGCTTGTCTGGAAACTGAAGTAAGCTATCTTGATACAGCGAACTACGAACCCAAGGATGAAGCCAAATTTGAATACAAATGGCAATGGGCTTACCAGAATCGCTTTAAAGAAGCCGGAATTACAGCTATTTTGGGTTGTGGCTTTGATCCGGGGGTTACCAGTATTTTTACAGCTCACGCAGCCAAACATCACTTTGATGAGGTTCATTACCTGGACATTGTTGACTGCAACGCGGGCGATCATGGGAAAGCTTTTGCAACCAACTTCAATCCCGAGATTAATATCCGGGAAGTAACCCAAAAAGGAAAATACTGGAAAGATGGTGAGTGGATTGAAACTGAACCACACGAAATCCACAAGCCACTTAATTATCCTAATATTGGCCCTAAAGAATCGTACCTAATTTACCACGAAGAATTGGAGTCACTGGTTAAAAATTTCCCAACCATTAAGCAAGCCAGGTTCTGGATGACTTTTGGACAGGAATACCTCACCCACCTTCGTGTGATCCAAAATATTGGCATGGCAGGTATTGAACCAGTTATGTATGAAGGAAGAGAAATCGTTCCTATTCAATTCTTAAAAGCTGTTTTACCAAATCCTGGTGATTTGGGCGAAAACTACAAAGGACAAACCTCAATTGGTTGTCGTATCAAAGGATTGAAAGATGGAAAAGAAAAGACCTATTACGTTTACAACAACTGCGATCATGAAGTAGCCTATGCCGAAACAGGTACTCAGGCCGTCAGCTACACCACTGGTGTTCCCGCAATGATTGGCGCCATGATGTATTTGAAAGGACTGTGGAAGCAGGAAGGGGTGTTTAATGTTGAAGAGTTTGATCCAGATCCATTCATGGAAGCTCTTAACGAACATGGACTTCCCTGGCATGAAATTCATGATACGAACCTTGAAATGGATTATTAAACCACAATAACTAAAGCCTGGCCCAGCGTCAGGCTTTTTCATTTTCCATGCACAAGTTCGCCAATACTTTCCAATGCAACCCACAAAAAAAACTATATTTTCTTTCCACTGAATTGAACCTTTTATTTTCGCTTTCGTTTCAAGAAAAGCAGACCGACAAACAACTTCCCAAGCCTTTAAAAACATGAAAGAGAGTTTGTTTTGATTATAAACAATAATCAAAACTTCGAGAGCTGAGTAAAACTATTTGAACAATAGTGTAAATAGCAGATTTTAATTCGACAACAGTATATTGTTTTTAACAAAAAAACGGTATATTTATTACGGTTTTATTGTGCGCGTCTAATGAATAAATTTACAGTAAAAGAAAAAATGGGTATCATCCATGCCCGTTTTTATGGTGAGACACCATTATCGGTATTTGAAGAATACTTTCAATACCTTGCAAATAATGTGACAACAGATACCATTCGTATTCTGCAGGATCATGGTAAGGCTTTACCCACCATAAAACCATCTGAGATTGATAAACTAGCTCATTATTGCAACCTATACCTGGCAGGTTTTTCCAAAGTAAAAATCGCCTATGTAAGCGATACTCCCAAGGGAATAGCCTTAGCGATGCTTTTTAAGGATCAAATTGATTCAACAAAGTTTTCAATAAAAATATTTTCGGAAAGAGATACCGCATTAGAGTGGTTAAGCCCACACACTAAACCCCACCTTATTGGTCTAATTTAATTTTTCCAGAACGGAGATCTTCTAAAGTAACCTGCTCAAAATAGTCAACCACCATATGATTCAGCTTTTCCCAAAAGCCGATCACCTCGCAGAAGGACTTTCGCTCACAATCAAAACTTTTGGCCAAACAATCAATCACACAAATTCCTGGCTCAAAGGCATTATGTATATCAAGCATTGTTATTTCGGATGCTTTGCGGGTAAGGATATAACCACTCTTCCTACCTTTCAGATTAATGATTAATCCAGCTACTTTTAAGGCATGTATAATTTGGTCGAGGTATTTTACAGAGATGTCTTGATTGGCCGCAATATCCTTCTGAAAAACACCACTTTGAGATTCGTCTTTTGCAATTTCAAGCATAGCACGAATTCCATATCGGGTTTTAGTACTAAACTTCAACGGTTCGTTTTTTGGTTTTTATGAAAATAAGATTCTAAAATTAATAAATATTTCGTCCTTCACCTTCACTAAACCCAAAAACTTGTGAGGCGGCTCTATATCGAAATCAGTCAATCTTATTTTAAGCTGCCCATTCAAACACCACTGGTCTCCGAAGCATGCCTGCGTATAGGTCGTACATTCAAATTGTTTTTTGATCCCATTTAAGCTCAACTCAATCAGCTTCGTCTCTTCTTCAGCATGCTGAAAGCTAATCTCGTTGCGTGCAATCTCAATACTGATATTAGGATACTCTGCCGCATTAATTAGCTCTAAAAAATCCTTCAACATAACCTGTGAATCAGCCTCTACTTGTGCTGCCGGAATATCAATTTCTAAATTGGTATTCTTTGCATTTAAATCACCTGGAACCCGGCAAAACTCATCCTCGCGATATTCCAGATGAAAACTGTTCACATTGGTTTTCCCCTGAATATGGACCTGATCAAACATGTATTTACTGAAGGGATCCTTCTCTCCCGAAGATCCACTTCCGGCTGCCTGACAGGACAACATCAATAACACACCAATAATTATCCAAGGAGCTTTCATCTCAATAATTCAAAAAGTGAAAATCCGCCCGGAAAATTCCGGGCGGTCTTATCAAACGAGTTAATCAATCGTTAAAAAGAGATGGCTGCTTCAATTACCAAACCATCGAATTTACCTCCATCGATAGCTCCATGAGCAACGCCTTCATACTTTTGATTCACATAGTCTAACTTCACAAGTACATTATCAACCATGTACCATCCTCCACCAATATTGGTGCGTTTTACAGAAGAATCATTGTGGTCTGAAACCTTATTCAAACGTGTTCCCACATAAAAGCTTCCGAAACGATAAATAGCTTGCAAAGCGGTCTGCGTAAAATGTTGATCAACATCACGCTTCACCCCCTTCATGTCTTCATAAATTCCGAACACTTCCAATCCGTGGAATTTCACAAACAAGTTGGCCATATAGCTATTCATTTCCGATTGGCCACTTCCTGGACTCCAACGACCTGAACGGAAGTTGTCTCCTTCGGCATCAGCAGTTTGCATTACATTGTAATAACGTGCCCCGGCACGGTCACCATCCCACAGGTAAGATCCACTATGTCCTTCTCCAACATGATAGCCCGAAACAGTTGCCCGAACCCGCAGGTCTTCGTTGATATCGGTATCGTATCCCAACTTCCAGTTGAAAACCAAATCCTCACCAATATCATTTCCGCGACCATAATTCATCCGGCCATTATTGGTTCCAAGAACCGCCAAGAATCCTTTGTTGCGGTACATAACTTCCAAGCCTGGATTGTTGGTAAACGCATCCATAATCCAGTTTCCTACAAAAGGGTTGTTTAACACGGCTGCATTGTTACTGCGGTAAAAATGAGCATCACCATAGTTAGGCATCATTACCCCAGCCTTGATGGTTAAATACTCCATAACGCCGTCAGAAGCGGGCAAAAACGGCAACTTATCAATCGTCAAATAACCACCTTCAACCCATGTTTCGTTGTGGTGACGTGAGGATAAATAATTGTTGATGTGAAGCTGAATTCCGGGAGCCAACCGTGTAGTCAGATTAAGATTGGCAGTTGGTAAATTAAAGTTATTTTTAAGATCAATTAATTCAACCGGCGCTTCATGATCAAGCGACTGCAACTGAATAGCAAAATCACCTCCCACTTTCACTTCTACACCGTCAAAATCTTCTGCGCTAACTTTTGGTTGCTCGAAATTTTGACCAGATGCTATCACAGCCATAAATAATACGGCAAAAATCAATGAAATCTTTTTCATTTTCGATAAAATTAAAATGGTTAAATATTACGCGTAAGCCTTTTTATGTTGGTGACTTACGAGTTACTTCTGTTTGAAAATTAAATGATAAGCGACCTTCACCTCGTCATCGGTCTTAATGGTTCCCATTAAAGCGACGGGTGGTTCTACCTGGTAACTTGTCATTTTCAAGTCCAGTATTCCCTGGACACTTAGAGCTTGGTTCGCAAGGGTCTTCAATTCAATTTCGTCAGTGACCTTTTGGGTTTGCCCGGCAATTGTTACTACCAGGTTGGCCACCAACTTTCCTTGCACTTCTTTGACACTGTTTACCTGAACAGTAATTTGAGGATGTTTTTTTGACTTAAGTGCTTCGTAAGTCTTCTTGTTCATTAGGTTACGATCGCTTTTTAGCGATTCAACATTCGTTTGGAAATTTCCTTTTTGCAAGGAGTTAATTGAGCCAGCTTCAGCAAGCGTAATGCTTCCCTGAAGCTGCTCAACTTTCATTTCCCAATCATGTATTGTTGAAGTACCTCGAACAAATGCTGAACTCTCAGCTTCATCTAGCATATATGAAACCTGCGCTACTGCCAGGTTCTGAATTCCTAAAAAAAGTACGGCTATTAACGTACCCAAACGTAAAATGTCCTTCATTCTCTTCATATTGTCCTACCTTTCCTACTATTTTAGTAGGACAAACATAAAAACATTTTACATTCCCACAAATGAGGGAAACATCAATTTCCTCAATTTAGAATAAGACCAATTTGTCTTATTATCACAACTTTAAGCAAAACAGCGATCTAGAATATGCTTAACAGAATGATATCAAACAATAAAAACTAGGAAAGTGTTTCGAGCATATCAACCAGATGGTTCCAAAAGCGCTCAACCGTATGTATGTTAATTCGTTCGTCTGGAGAATGTGCTCCACGAATTGTCGGCCCAATGGAAACCATGTCTAATCCGGGATACTTTTGCAAAAACAGTCCACATTCCAAACCAGCGTGAATTGAGCGAACAATCGGCTTATCATTAAACAAACGCTCGTACGAATCTACAGCAACCTTCAGAATAGGGCTGCCTGGATTTGGGGTCCAGCCCGGGTAACCATCAGAGTTTTTAACCTCAGCGCCCGCCAATTCAAAGACAGAACGAACCATTTCTGAAGCAAAATATTTCCGGCTTTCAATTTCACTACGCTGGCTGGTGGTAATTAGTATCTGCGTATCATCAACAAATTTAACCGAAGCCAAGTTGGTTGAAGTTTCCACCATATCCTTCATGCGAGTGCTCATTTCCAAAACGCCGTGAGGACAACCATAGAGTAAGTTCAAAAGACGTTCCTGGCTAGCTTGAGTAAGCACTTTTGAGGGCACGGCTACTGAACTTTGATCCACAACTAAATTGGGCTCAGTACGTTCATATTCGAACTCAACATCCGCAGAGAACATGTTGATTTCAGCCACCAACTGCTCTTTCTGAACGTTGGGAACGATCACCGTAGCCCAAGCTTCGCGAGCAATAGCATTGCGCAAGTTCCCACCATCGAACTCAGCGATGCGTACGCCAAACTGACGAACAGCTTTCCACAAAAAGCGAGTTAGAATTTTTACGGCGTTACCTCTTCCCTTATGAATATCGTCACCGGAGTGTCCTCCCATCAGGCCTTTCACCATGATTTTCATGCCGAAGGATTTTCCGGGTGTCTTTTCCTTCTCCACGGTAAGTGTGCCAAGGGTGTCAATTCCTCCAGCACAACCAATAAACAGTTCACCATCATCTTCCGAATCGAGATTGATCAGAACCTTTCCGGTCAAGAACCCTGGTTGCAAAGCAAAAGCCCCGCTTAGTCCTGTTTCCTCATCCACAGTAACCAAACATTCAATTGGGCCATGAGCAATGTCTGTAGTAGTCAGAACGGCCATCTGTGCGGCAATCCCAATGCCATCATCAGACCCTAAAGTTGTTCCGTCGGCTTTAACCCAATCTCCGTCAATAATGGGGACAATAGCGTCCGTATCAAAATTAAAAACCTTGTCGCTATTCTTCTCACACACCATATCCATGTGCGATTGCAGAATCACTGTGGGTACGTTTTCCTTTCCCGGAGTGGCTGGTTTGCGAATAAGCACATTGCCAATCTCATCGGTTAAAGCTTCCAGCCCATTTTTAGCTGCAAACTCCAGCAAGAAAGCACGAATTTTCTCCTCTTTTTTTGAAGGTCGAGGAACCTGGCAAATATCTTCAAAGTATTTCCACAGTGGTTGCGGACTAAGGTTTTCCAATTTTCTCATAAGACGAATTTATTTTTCAATAAAAAACAACTTCAGGATGAAATTGCAAAGAACAAAGTTAATGGTATTAATAAAAATTGACAGCTAAAAAGCAGATTTCTAAGCATGATTAACAACAATGCGCATAAAAATCTAGCAACAAACCATTTATCAAAATCCCCCTTCCCTGAAAACACAGGAATTCTTCGATCAACAAAGCGTTGACAAAAGCTGTTTTAATATGAAAAACCACAGCTTTTGACGAATTGACTAAAAAGCCTTATGATTGTGCTATGTAAAACTTAGGTAAAATCGTCCAAATACTGATTTTTGTAAGCATTCATCTAAAAAAATGCTTCTTTTTTTGCCGACGATTAAAACGAATGAAACGAGCATGATAAAAGTTTTCTCACAGGAAGATGCTTTGCTCGCGACAAAGTAGATAAAATGGGAAAGTGTACCCGACACGTATCGGGGCAAACGAAAAAAGACAATCAAAAGAGATGAAATCGATTCGCGAAATATACCGGATTGGACATGGTCCATCAAGCAGTCATACGATGGGCCCGAGAATTGCTGCTGAGCAATTTTTGGCAGCACACCGCACAGCTAAGCGTTTTAAATGCACCTTGTATGGTAGCCTTGCCGCTACCGGCAAAGGGCACCTTACTGATTTTGCAGTGGACGAAGTTTTTAAACTTTACCCGCTTGAAATCATCTGGGAACCGGATACCTTTCTTCCCTTTCATCCCAATGCCATTAAATTTGAAGCGCTGGACGAAAAAGACCAAGTGGAAAGTACCAAAACATACTACAGCACTGGTGGAGGAGCCATTTCAGAAGAAGGCATCAACCAGCAAACATCGTCAATTTATGAGCTTACCAAGCTTGATGATATTTTAGATTGGTGTCATAAAAATGGCAAGCAGCTTTGGGAGTATGTCGAAGAAAAAGAAGGTCCGGATATTTGGGATTTTTTAGCGACCGTGTGGAAAACCATGGATGAGGCGATTAAAACCGGCTTACATCGCGAGGGAACTTTACCCGGAGGCTTAAATCTTCCGCGCAAAGCGGCAGCCTTTAAGCTAAAAGCCGATAACTTTACCGGCCCTTTTAAAAAGCGATCGCAACTATTTGCATACGCTTTGGCAGTCTCAGAAGAAAATGCAGGAGGCGGTTTGATTGTCACGGCTCCAACCTGCGGTGCATCAGGTGTTGTCCCAGCCGTACTGAAATACTACAAAAAAGTTTACAAGCTTAAGAACAAGCAAATTTATAAGGCTTTGGCAACTGCCGGGCTAATTGGCAACCTGGTTAAGCATAATGCCTCGATATCGGGAGCAGAAGTAGGCTGCCAAGGCGAAGTAGGAACGGCCTGCGCGATGGCCTCAGCGGCAGCAACCCAGCTTATGGGCGGAACCGTTAACCAAATTGAATATGCTGCGGAAATGGGGCTTGAACACCATTTAGGGCTGACCTGCGATCCGGTTGCCGGGCTGGTTCAGATTCCATGCATTGAGCGGAATGCCATGGCTGCCGAGCGTGCGCTTGCCCACAACACTTACGCATTGATGAGTGATGGACATCACCGGATTAGTTTCGACGAAGTTGTCGAAACCATGTATCAAACCGGGAAAGACCTGTCTGCGCACTACAAAGAAACAAGTAAAGGTGGCTTAGCCCGTTACCAAGCGCTTCCGAAATATTAAGCGATTGATTAAAGAACTAAAAAGACAAAGGCGCACGTTTGATTTTCAATAATGAATCTCAAACATGCGCCTTTATAATATCAGTTAAAGTCTTGCGCTTCGAAAACAAGAAATATCCGTTTCTAAACTGCTTATCGACTAATCATACTTTCGAAAATAACTCGTCAACCGATCAGTTAAGCGGATATAAATTGGACGGGTAAATTCGATGAATAAATCCTGAGGAGCTGGTGGCGGAATTGCCTGATTATTCAAAATACGAACTTGCTGATCTGTCAGCACCCGCTCATCGCCCACAAAAACACCGTATTGGTTCCGCCAAACAAAATCGCCAGGGATCTCCTGATTCAGAATAAGCTTTTGGCTTTGAAATTCTTCAATCTTCACATTCAATAATCCTTGCGAGGATACCTCATCGGTGATCACCTTAATCTTTCCGCGGATTAGCTTCCGGCGCTTTTCAATACGTACCGAATCACGTCCGACCTTCACCTCCACATCATACTCAAGCTCCCGGCTCAGGTTTTCCTGCTTTTCAAAATGCATCGGTTTCCCGATAAAGAAATCGTAGAACTCCATGCTGACCACCATATCCGGATAACGAAGCGCTTGCTTTTCGGCTTCATCGGGCGTGTAGAACGATACAAATCCAGAACCCGGAAAGTTCTGCTTCATCCGGTTAATCACCTGCTCATAGAAAAACTCAGCAGACAGCTCGTAGCGGCGCGATGGCAGCGGAATTGCCTCCAGAATAACATGAATTGTAGCCCGCTCTTTTGCCACATGCATTTTCTCTGCCACATCTTTGTAGCCACCAATAAGCTCATCGGCCCGCTGAAAATGATAAAAAGCCTCTTTAGCCGCTTCGCGCGTTGGCTGGTTTAAGCTGGCTACCCCAGCCTGATATCGCTCTTCGGCAGCCCGCTCGGTAGCCTGTTCCAGTTCCGAAGTATAAATTTTAGGTGAAGGAACCAATTCTCGCGCAGCCGGAACCCGTCGAATCAAATTCCCCAAATGATTAACCCGCTGCATCACATCCAGGGTTTGCCCCCACTTAAATGCAGTGTTCGTACTTAAGATCAGGTCAATTTCTTCCTGATAATATTCCATCGCCATGGAGTAACCATCTTTCACCACCTTGCGTGCTTTGTTGTTGCCCGGATCACTACTCAGCCGGTTAACTGCTTTCTCGATCGCTTCGATGTAATTTCCCCGCTCCAGTGCTTTTTGGCCTGACGAACAGGCCGCAAACAACCAGACAAGAAGGAAAAGATAAGGCCAGCTCTTCATGGGTTTTAGTTTCTCAATCATACAATCAGTTTTCTATTTTTTTCTCAGCAAAAAGTTCCTTACAAATTATAAGCCAGACTTACACCGACCCGTTTTCCGGTAGCCCAGGGCAATACCGCCAAGCGTTTATGCTTCGCTTGCTTGCCACTGACCATGTTGCCAACAGCAATCCCCATGGCGGCACCTGCCACCACATCGCTTAACCAGTGGCGGCCATCATAAAGGCGCGATATACCGGCAGCTGTGGCAATTCCATACGAAAGAATAGGAATAACTGGCCTATCAGCATACTGGTTGGCAATTACCGATGCCACAGCAAATACCGCTGTAGTATGGCCTGAGGGCATGCTCGTTCCTTCAAAAGGCCCATCGAACCGAAAGGGCGACACATCCTCTCCCGAGTCGGGACGGGCACGGCCCAACACCATCTTCGGAATGCGCACCAATAAGCTGGCCAGCACAAAGCTCTCGCCAGCCATCAAAGCAGTTGACTGACTTTTCAAATCGCCGGCCAATAAGCCATAGCCCATCAAGCCGCCAACCACGGCCAAGGAATACTTGGCACCCCAAGGCTCCAAAAAGTTGGAGGTGAACTGCTCTCCCCCATCACCCCATTGCTCATTCCACGATAGAAAGGCATCGTGCACCGGTTCATCAACCAGCATCAGGGCAGCCGTCGAGGCCGTCACTACGCCAAAGGTTCCCCAGTCACGCGAATCCCAACGAACGGGTGTTGTGACCAGTTTTTTTGTGTCAGACCAGCACTTCTTAGCAAAGGTCCGGTTTAATTGCAGGGTATCGACTTGTGCTATTAACACCGAAGGCAGAAATAGAGCAAATAGCAGGAGAAATTTATTTTTTTTCATGAATTGTCTGAAATAGGTTTGGTTACCACAAAGGCAACGAATTTTGTCAGCAACAAATTTAGGGTTTCTCCTTAAACTGAACAGCTGTTTCCGATATTTAAAATAACTTTATCGCCAAACAATAAGCCATGCTGGAAACTGCCAACTACGATAAAACCTTCGAACAACAGACTTTTACAGAACAAGAGCTCGCCGGACTTGAATTTGATGGATGCACCTTCATCAACTGCTCATTAGCCAACTGCAACCTCAGCGAAACCGTCTTTTTAGATTGCGATTTTAAACAATGCAACCTGATACTGGTAAAAGTACTGGATACCGGATTGAAAGACGTTCGGTTTAAACATTGCAAACTGATGGGCTTTGATTTTAGCCAATGCAATAATTTTTTGTTTCAAGTTCGGTTTGAACGCTGCCAGCTGGACTACGCGCTTTTCTCTCAAAAAAAGATGAAGCAAACCCACTTTATCGATTGCTCATTGATTCAGGCCGATTTTAGTGAAACGCAACTCAACGAAGCCGTTTTTGACAACTGTCAACTGAGTGAAGCTAACTTTTTCCGGACCAACCTGGAAAAGGCAGACTTTCGCACGGCCCAAAACTACACCATTGATCCGGCAGCCAACCGGGTCAAAAAGGCCCGTTTCTCGGTGATTGGCTTACCGGGGCTGCTCAGCCAATTCGACCTTCGGATTGAGGGGTTTTAGTTTCTTTCGGCTCTTGAAACCGAAGAAGACACCACTTATTTCAGCTTTTAGCAATTCGGGTTAAGAATGAAGGCTTGATTCGCAAAACTTGTCAGGTCTGTGCGGAGCGTACCTCCTACTTTTGCCATTGATCATTTTTTCAATTCAAATCTTAAAACAGAATAACAATGAACAATGCAATGCAATTAAAGCCAATTGGTGTGGTAAAAGCAGAAAACGGGTTCGCCATTCAGCTGGACAAAGCCTTTATCCCGGCCTTGAAAAACATCGCCGGATTCAGCCACCTGCAAGTGCTGTGGTGGGGCCATTTATCCGACTCGGATGAAGAACGCCAAAGCCTGACCTTTCAGAAACCCTACAGCAAAGGGCCCGAAGAAGTTGGCGTATTTGCAACCCGTGCCGAGGTGCGCCCCAATCCTATCCTGATCACCAACATCGATGTGCTTCACATTGACCAGGAAACCGGAACAATTCACATTCCATACATCGATGCGGCCAACAACAGCCCGGTGCTCGATATCAAACCCTATCATTTTAGTGAGCGGGTGAAAGACTGCGAGGTGCCCGACTGGTGCAAGCACTGGCCTCAAAACCATGAAGACACCGCCAGCTTCGACTGGGATCAAGAGTTCAATTTTTAGGTAGTCTTTGCAAGAAAACGCCAAATACTGCGTTACTCTCGGGTTGAAAGCCTTGTCTTTGACATTTTCTTATCAGAGACTTTGGTTTTGAGGGTTTTCTTGCAGGCACTAATTAGAGATCCATTTCATTGGCTGTCCGCTGACAAAAAGCATCCGTTTTTTAGCGGACAGCCCTTATCTTTAGCACATGACCAACAAAGACCTCGTTTACAAAGCTGTTTGTTTCATGGAGGACCACCTTCAAGCTGAGCTAGATGTGATGACCGTAGCCAATGAAGTGTGCTACTCGCTTTACCATTTCATCCGGCTCTTTCAGCACACCACAGGCTTTTCGCCCAAAAGCTACCTGCAAAAACGGCGGCTCACCGAAGCCCTTCACGAATTACGAACCACCGACAAGAAGATAGCGGACATTGCTTACGATTTCCAGTTTGGCAGCCCCGAATCGTTTACCCGGGCTTTCCGCAAGCAGTTCAACCTAAGCCCCAGCAAGGTGCGAAACGGAGCATCGGTGCTCACACTTCCCCTACTTCAACCGCTAAGTGCGGATCAAATTTTTGGGACCGCTCATTCAAATGCCAGCCCTCCCCAGGAAATTGAGCTTCCGGAGCTTCTCTTGGCCGGCACCTCATTTTTTGCAGCCGAGGATGCTTATCCCAACGATTTATCGAACCAATGGAACCAGTTTATGGCCGAGCACCATCAACTGCAAACGGCCGGCAACGAGCAACACTTTATTCAACTGCAATATTGGTCCGACATTCAGGATCTTGGCGGCATGTACTTTTTTATTGGTGCCGAGATAGCTCAACTAGCCGGGCTTCCGCCTTACTTTGTAGTCAAACAAATTCCGGCAGGGAAATACCTCCGGTTCACACATCGCGGACTGTCCAATGCGGTTGGCTACACCTATCGCTACATTTACCACCAATACCTGCCCGACACCCATTACCGCCTCAACAAACCCTTCAATTTTGAACGGTATGGCGATCAATACCTGGGGCCTTACAACGAACAATCGGAAAGTGAGATCTACATTCCCGTGGATTAATGTCCAAGAGCGAAAACAAACCTGCCAGAACCCGAATCAGGGAAACGATTATCGATGAAAATCGCTACCTTGGCAGCCTTCAAAAAGCAGCAAAATGAAACCCAGACTCCTTGTTTTATCCGATTTGTGGGGGATTGAAAAAGCCCCGTGGCTCAACCACTACCTGATTGACCTGAGTGCTGTTTTTGATATCCAGGTTTATGACTCGTGCCAGTTGGCAGGCCTACCGACTGAAGAGTTGCCCGAAGCCGTGCGGCATGCTCATTTTGTAAACGAAGGGATTGAAGCGGCCTGCAACCAATTGCTACGCCTGGAACCCAAAGCAGTCACGGTACTGGCATTCAGCGTGGGCGGGACCATTGCCTGGCAAGCCGGATTAAAAGGACTCCCCATCCAACGCTTGATTGCCCTTTCATCAACCAGACTACGCTACGAAACACAAAGCCTAAACACCCCAGTCCATCTTTACTTTGGAGCTAATGATCCTTACGCCCCAGCTTCCGAATGGCTGGAACGCATGCCCGTAACTTATGAGCGAATTCCGGGCTTTGGGCACCAACTTTACACCGAACAACAGATCGCTCAGCAAATTGTAAAAGAGCTAAAGGCAAGTGCAACCCCCTGAAAGGGAAAAGGGTTGCAGCCTCCCCAGGACTACAACCCAAACTAATCAAAAAAACATCTAGAATAATTGTTTCTTCCCCAAAAAACAGCTTATTCCATTTGATCGCCAGCTTCGTTTTCCTGGCGGGTATGGCGAGACCGGGCTGTCCGGTTCACCTCGTTAATAATCGTTACCATTTCCTGAAAAGCCGCCTCGTAAGTTTCCGGCTCCAGCTCAGCATACAGCTGAACGTAGGTCACCATTTTTGACAATTCAGGCAACAGTTCTTCGGCAATTTCCGTGGCCGGCTCATTCTCAACCGAGCGGCTGGTTTGTTCGGCTACCCGACGTTTGCGAGCAGCCAAGAAAGTGTTTTCGG
Organism: Sunxiuqinia elliptica; assembly: GCF_900113005.1. Lineage (GTDB taxonomy): Bacteria > Bacteroidota > Bacteroidia > Bacteroidales > Prolixibacteraceae > Sunxiuqinia > Sunxiuqinia elliptica. The sequence continues at coordinate 161,710 of NZ_FONW01000006.1, read as the reverse complement.
CCGATTTTAAAGCTTCGTAATCGTCAATCAGCCCAAGGGTGGCGAGCTGCTGTTGTGCCTCTGCTTTATCAAAAGCCTCAAACAAGGCATTCAGCAAAGACGACTGTACCTGGTAGCCCAAGCGGTAAAGCGAAGTGCCCAGCTTATCAAACTCCGCATAAAGCTGCTTGGCAAGTGCCGCCTTGGCCGGAAGCAAAGAGATGGAAATTGCCTGCAATTGGTCGCGTAAACACACAAAGCCTTGATCCCTGTTTTTATCCAGTTTTGAAAGTGTTTCAGTCAATAAACTTTTTGCTGAATATTTTAGATTTTGAGTTAAGCGATCATTAATCTCCTCAACATTGGAGTAGAGCTCCCGAAAACGGTTATCTGACTGGGCTATTGGCGCGCCTGCCGACAACAAACCAGTGGTTAACGAAGAGACTTCACCCGTATTCAGAATTGAAAATACAATTAGTTTTTCCATGGTAATGATTTTAGGGGTTCTTGATTAATACGATAATCAGAAGCAATTTAACACATCATTATTTTAGAGTCAACCTTCTGAGTCACAAATCAACTATGTTTATAAACATATTTTTAACGATTATACATTAAAAACATGCGACATCCGCCAATTTGAAGGGCTTTTTTAGTTTCTAAACATTTTCTCGCAGGCCTGCGAGAGTCCAAACCCAATCCAAAAAATGCTCTCGCAGCCTTGCGGGAGCCCAAAGTCAATCCAAAAAACACTCTCGCAGCGCTGCGACAATAAATTCCGATCCAGAAAATACTCTCGCAGAACTGCGAGAGCCCAAACCCAGTCCAAGAAATGCTCTCGCAGCGCTGCGAGAGCTAATTCCGATCCAAGAAAGCCTCTCGCCAGCCTGCGAGAAACCAAACCGGCCTCCCCTCCCTGCCCAACATCGCGCGCTGCACCTCCTATCGCTCTATAGCATACAAACATAATCTCGATTATCGCTTTCTATTTTGTACATTGCCCAAACTAATTGGATAAGTGGTGGATTAATCTAAAAACCAAATAATCTCTATTACAATAAAACAATCAAATAATGAGACAAATAGTCATCAGTATTTTAATAATCACACTAAGTTTGAATTCGTTCTCACAAGAGAAAAGTGACAAAGTAATTGCATATGAAAAAGCCGTTAAAGCAATCAAACTGATGGACAATGGAGACATTGATAAATCAATTAAGATGCTGAGAGAATCACAACAACTTGATCCTGAAAATTATAATTACCCATACGAAACAGCTTACGCCTACTATCTAAAAAATGATTATAAAAAGGCGATTCAAGAATTAGAAAAAGTCTTGACGTATAAAGAAAATAGTGATCAGTGTTACACTTTATTGGGAAACATCTGGGACATGGAAAGAGAACCAGAAAAAGCAATAGCAATATATAATCAAGGGCTAGAAAAGTTTCCTAATTCCGGAAGACTACATTTTGAAAAAGGAAATGTTCTGGAGGTTCTAAAAAAATATGATGAAGCATTAAATATTTGGGAAGAGGGTATTCTTCGGAACCCACCTTACCCTTCAAATTACCATACAGCATCAATATATTTTTGCAAATATACTACTGAAAAGATCTGGGGGATTTTGTATGGTGAATTATTTGCGAATATTGAAAGGGGGTCTAAAAAAACTGAAGAAATAAGCAAGCTTCTTTATGAAACATATCAATCAGCAATAACTATAAAATCAGACACCGAAGTTGGTGTTAGTTTTAGTAAAGCAGCTCAATTCCCGATTTCTGAAAAGGCAGACAACTTACAGATTCCTTTTTCGATACCTTATGAAATGACAATGGCTTTGTCTGTTATTCCAGAAGCAAATGAAAATGAATTGGGGATAAAATCATTTAGCAACATTAGAACTGCATTTATCACAGAATGGTATGATAAGAATCGAAATACAGAATATCCAAACATATTGTTTGACTGGCACAAAAAATTAATTGATTTAGAACATTTTGAATCCTACAATTATTGGTTATTTATGAAAGGCAACGAAAAAGAATTCGAAGAATGGTATAATCAAAACAGCGAACAATTTGATAAATTTATTGAATGGTTCTCAAGTAATCCAATGAAAATTAACGATGAAAACAAATTTCACAGGACACAGTATGAATGAAACAAATCAGAAGAAGTTAGCAACCCAACTATCAAAAAGTGAATTCCTTAAATTAATAAGACAACAAAAACAGTCCAACTCCTAATATTAGCTGGTATTTTTAGAGTTTATTATAATAAAGAATAAAAATGCCGGCAATTTTTCACTCACATTCATTAGCTAACAAACACTCAACTCCCCCTCTAAACAAATGATAACGAAACAAAACAAAATCCCGAGTCGTTCGCTGTTAAAACAGGATGAAGCGTCCTTTCATTACATCGATAGTTTCCAAAGCCAGGCAGTGGTTGATGGAGAGCAAAACGACATTCAGCATATTGCCAAATTGCTTTTATCCAGTGGTCCTGCCTGGATAGATACCTTAATGGCCATCCGGGATCAACTCGTCAAATTGGTGGGATTAAAGACCTCCGACCTCCATAAAGCCAAACAACAAGAGCTTGACGAACTCAAATTTGAGCTGGGCGAACAACTGGGGATTTTTAAGCTCTATGCCCGATCTGAGAACGAACTTATTTTAGGTAAAGATGATAAACACCTCGATTTTCGTGTATCGCTTTTGCTTGATCGCCCAAACGCTGAAACCACCCAAAAGAAAATAGCCATAACAACTGCGGTCCAATTCAACAACCTATTCGGAAGGATCTATTTCGTTCCCGTTAAGCCTTTTCATCAACTTATTGTCAGAAGAATGCTTAAAGAGTTAGTCCGAAAAGCGCGCGGCTAGGTGACTTTAAAAATAGGCTTTATACCGCAAAGCCTCATGAATTCCCAACCATCGTTTTCTCATTATTAACTCAATAAACAATTATCCTATGACAACCAAAGACTTTTTCATTTTAGTTATCAAACTATTCGGACTTTATTCCATAGCGGTCACTCTCTTTGTAACTCTACCTCAGAATATCTCTTTCATGCTTCCCCATTTAGAATTACAATCAACTATTTATCTAATTTTGATGATTGCCTTAGTCATAGGCCTTTTCTTTCTACTTATTTTTAAGACACCTCACATCGTCAGGTTACTCAAGCTCGAAAAAGGTTTTGATAACAAACAACTTGATCTCGGCAACTTAAACACGCAGGAAATAGTAAAAATAGGGATATTCATCATCGGAGGCTTTTTGATTATCCATAACCTTCCGGCCTTTATTAGCCAAAGCTGGAGTGCATTTTACACAGACATTCAATCGCAACCACTAAACGCAAATTACAAGTCGAACTGGCTTATTAGCGGACTGAATGTTGTTATTGGCTACTTCATGATCACCAACTTAACGTTTATCACTCGCCTTTTAAGAATAAAATAGCCCACATTTATACATTTTAATTATTTTTGTTTACCTACTTAAAAACCGAACACGATGAAATCAAATCAAGCCGACCTTTTAATCAAGGTTCTTTACAGTTGTGCTTCTGCACTGATCCTGCTGGGAGCTTTCTTCAAACTTCAACACTATCCTTACGGTAGCCAACTTCTAATCACAGGCTCTATCCTGGGAATTGTCATGCTGATTATCGACAACACCCGATTGAAAAACCAACTTAAAAAACTACAAGAGCAACAGAAAGATTAGGAGGCCTTTTCGCCTAAACTAAATTCTTTTGACTGATTTCACCAACTTAAAATTGTTGTTGGATAATTCCTTGGAAAGCTTACTTTAGTCGATCATAATTATTCAAATGATCGACTAACAAAAAGCACCCCAAACGATGAAAAAACTAATCTTTCTGACCGCAACCATATTGCTGATTTCAACCAGTCTATTTGCCCAAGGACAAGCTAAAAAAAGAACTGTTTACGCCGAACTACTGGGAAGTGGAATTATTGGCTCCGTAAACTACGACTTTCGCTTTAAGCCGGGAAACGATGGTTTGGGGATGAGAATGGGCTTTGGCTATGTCCCCGATGTACTTATTTTCCCAATTGGGCTGAACGGACTCATCGGAAAAAATCGCGTCGCTTTCGAATACGGTGCAGGTATATCAGCAGCCGTTTTTCTAAGAACTGTTGGAAATAACCTCTCGTTTTCAAATGGAGCCGACAATTTGGGTTACATTGCTTACGGAAAAGCGGGGATCCGAATTACGCCAAAAGCGAACGGCTTATTTTTTAACCTGAACTGGAATCCGCTAATGAATGCTGTCGAGACCCAATGGGCTTGGTTTGGCATGGGCATCGGCTACAGTTGGAACAAATAACGAAAAGGTCGTGACTAACCAACAAATCCAACCGGTCAACAAAGGAATTCGCCTCATCAACTGCCTTGTTGATCTGGTCGTCATTTTTATTCTTACCACAGTACTTGTCGCCCTCACACAACAACGCGTAGAGCTTCTGTTGTTCGGGTGCAGCTTTATTTACTACTGGCTATTGGAATCGCTAAGTGGAAAAACCATTGGCAAACTGCTCACCAAAACCACCGTTGTTGATGGGCACGGTCAACGCCCAAACAAAGCACGAATCTTTTTACGCACCGTTTTGCGTTTTTATCCTTTCGACACCTTTTCCTTCCTGTTTGGCAAAGCCGGAGCGCATGATGTGTTATCAAAAACCTATTTGAAAGCAGACCAGACTTGAACCAAAAGTCGAGCATTCGACCACGCCAACACCGTAAATCCGCCCACTCCATCAACTCCTCACAGATCAACTAACCAACTGATAAACAATATCACCCCCGATCTGTTTTACAAAACATGTTTCCCGTTTTTCAGGGGAATGCCATTCCTATAACCTGCGTTCACAATCGTTAACCCGCGTTTCTGAACACGAACAATAAAAAGCCAAACGAACTTTGATTCCAGAGCAGCCACCAAGCTCTTATCCTTGATTCGGAGCCATCAACTGCTTTATTTTTTTAATCGCCCGCCAACAAAAGCATGAACCAATAACTAAAATAAAATGAACAAAGTTGTACTGATCACAGGAACATCATCAGGGCTGGGTTTTGAAGCGGCCTTACAATTTGCGGAACAGAATTATACCGTTTACGCCAGCATGCGCAACCTCAACAAAAAAGATCGCTTGCTCGAAGAGTCTGCCAAACGAAATACCCAACTGAAAATTATTGAGTTAGATGTTTGTCAAGTAGCGTCCATTAACCAAGCAGTTCAAACCATTCAGCAGCAGGAAGGCCGAATCGACATCCTCATAAACAATGCCGGTGCCGGCTTTGCAAAAACGACGGAACAAGCATCGGAAGAAGAAATTCAATGGGTTACAGAAGTCAACTACCTAAGTGTGGTTCGTTGTACCAAAGCCGTACTCCCCTGGATGAGAAAGCAAAAGTCCGGCCACATCATCAATATCTCGTCAGTTGGTGGCTTGGTTGGACAACCATTTAACGAGCTCTACTGTGCAGCCAAATTCGCCGTTGAAGGCTATACCGAAGCTTTGGCCACTTATTTGCCACAAAATTTTGGCATTCACTTCACGGCCATCGAACCCGGAGGAATCGCCACGGAGTTCAGCCAATCGGCCACAAAAAAAACCATGGGCACAAATGGAATCCCCCAGGATGACTACCTCCCCATCCTTCAGAAATACATTGCCGGCATCCAGGAACGGGCTGCTCAAGGAGACACGCAATCCTTTCAGCAAGCGCATGAAGTTGCCCAGGTTATTTTAGGAATTGCGCAGTCGAGTGCTCCTCCAATTAGAGTCCGGACTTCGAAATGGGCTGAGGAATTTTGCCAGTACAAAACAAACCTGGATCCAAAGGGGAAGCTGCAAAACAGCAGCGTGGTTCAAGCCTTACTCAATGAACAAGTTTAACGGGTTCAGCAAGCTTCATTCCTTAACACAAACCTTTAAATGATGGATCCAAATTCTCGAAGTTTTGATGTTGACTCCCGGCATTATGCCCGGTCAAGGCCCAAATACCCCGCCGAATTTTACGACTACCTCTGTTCGCTGCTTCCCTCGCGCCAACGCCTTTGGGATTGTGCTTGTGGCAATGGACAGGTGGCCATTGATCTGGCCAATCAGTTTGAAGAAATTCAGGCAACCGACTTTAGTGAAAACCAACTGAAACAAGCGTTCAGGCATCCCAAAATTACGTATCAGCTCAGTGCTGCTGAGTCTACCAATTTTCCGAATCGCCATTTTGACCTGATTTGCGTTGGGCAGGCTTTACACTGGTTCAATATCCCCGCCTTTTTCGAAGAAGCGAATCGCATTCTGCGTTCCCAAGGTGTACTGGCCATTTTTGGCTATGGCTTTTTCATGATCAGTCCTGCCATCGATCAACTTATTGATCACGTTTTGCATGCTGCCATTTCCCCCTATTGGTCGGATAAAAACAGGCTCATTATGTCGGGATTCCAAGGTGTTCAGTTTCCTTTTCAGCAAGTTGACATTCCGGAGTTTTCCATGAATCAACACTGGCAGTTGAAAGATCTCTTGGCTTTTGTTTCAACTTGGTCTGCCGTAAAAAGATACCGCGAAGAAAAGCAGCAGGACATCCTTGAAATCCTTCAAGATCAACTCTCCCCTCTCTGGGAACAAACAGAATCGAAGGTGGTAAAAATGAACTTATATGCTTACATTCGTCAAAAAGAATAAGCCTAGGCATGATTGAAGCATTGCTTGTACATTTGGAGCGCTATACACATTTGACTCAAGCTGAAAAAGAGTTGTTACTACAACACACCCAATTCAGAACAGTAGAAAAGAATGAATTAATTATCCGGGAAGGCGATCTTGCTACCCGGATTTATTTTTTAGTGAGCGGCTGCGTCCGGTTGTTCTATAATGTAAATGGCACGGAAAAGACGGCCTTCTTTTATACCGAAGGGCAATTCATCTGCGCAGGAGAAAGCTACACCTACCAAGTGCCGGCTAAAGAAAACTACCAAGCTGTAGAACAATCACAGCTCGCCTATTTCCCGGAGGAGAATATCGAACAGCTATTGAAAGAATCAAGCAAGTTCGAACTGCTTGCCCGCATTGCCACCGAAAATGAGCTGATCAACTGTCAGCAAATCATTGCCTCTTTCGTTACCAAGTCAGCCGAAGAACGTTACTCCGATTTACTCGAAAACAGGAGCGATCTGTTTCTTCGCGTTCCTCAACAATACATCGCTTCCTTTTTAGGTGTTTCACCCGAAACTCTCAGCCGAATAAAGAAGCGTGTTCATCAGCGCATGAAGCTGGCAAAAAAATCTTGACGATCGTCAAGAGAACTTGGGAGATTCATGTGCATTTTTGACTTATTAAAAATCAGTTATCATGAAAACAACCCAAGTATTATTAGCTGGAGCAACTGGTTATCTGGGACGCTACATCGCCCACCAACTTATCGAGTCCGGCTATAAACCCACACTGCTCGTAAGAAATAAACAGAAAGCCAAGTTCGACACCAAGCAATTCAAAGTGGTAGAAGCTGAAGTTACCCAGCCCGACAGCTTGAGAGGACTGTTTGAGCAAATCGATATCGTGATTAGCACCGTTGGCATCACCCGCCAAAAAGATGGATTGACCTACTTGGATGTCGATTACCAAGCCAATGTCAACCTGATTGAAGAGGCGAAAAAACACCAAGTTAAAAAATTCATCTATGTTTCGGTACTGAATGGCGACAAGCTTCGAAAAATCAAAGTTTGTGAGGCCAAGGAAAAGCTGGGTGATTACCTAAAATCCAGTGGGCTGGATTACTGCCTTGTCCGTCCGAATGGTTTTTTCTCGGACATGGGCGATTTTCTAAAAATGGCTCAAGGAGGCAAAGTTTACCTTTTTGGCGATGGCAAACCAAAACTCAATCCGATACATGGCAAAGACCTGGCAAAAGTTTGCGTTGACGCCATTCAGTCCTCCGATAAAGATCTTCCTGTTGGAGGACCTGATTTATTGTCGCAAAACGAAATCGCCTCCTTGGCACTAGGCGCCTATTCCAAACCTAGCAAGATCATCTATTTCCCCGATTGGACCCGAAAATTGACACTTTGGCTCTTGCGCACTTTTACTTCTTCGAAATTTTATGGGCCTGCAGAATTATTTTTAACCACCATGGCAATGGACATGTCGGCTCCCTGCTATGGCGAAGAACATTTAAAAGATTTCTTTAAGGAAACCGTCAGTAAGCAACAAAAAAGAGCAACCCCCTAACGGATTGCTCTTTCCTAACTGCTATGTTTTTACTGTCCGACTTAGCGGTAGTTTGCAGTAAAAAAGAAACCTGCGGGGAAGTTGGTGTAATCTTTAAAATCATGCACCATTTGGGGAGCTTCTTTGCTAAAGTTGAACACCGTGATGTCATTAATCAGGTAATCCATACCAAAGCCCTTCAAGGTGTTGAAGTAAACCTCTCCAGTTGTCGGGTGTACTCCCAGATTGTTGTAAACAATTCCGGCATGCTCAATGTGCTCGCTTACATCAGTCATCACCGATGTTGCTCCAGTTGCCAGGATATGCTGGCAAATTTTGGTTCCTGAGCCAAAATATACGGTATCACCTTTAGCACCAATCGCCGGGCTTGCTCCCCAGCCTGCACTGACACTAAAATCCGCAATTTCATTTTGCTTGATAATGCTGTAGTCTGCCGGATCAACCTTCAAAATATACGAAGGACTTCCACTGCACGACACCATCAGTTTATCATCAGCCGAAAGTAAAAGCCCTGAGATTGTTCCAGGCAATTCAACTTCCGATTTCACTTCACCGTTTTGCAACACAAGGATTTTCTTCCCTGCTGGAACAAACACCTTCTCGTTGGCAACAGCCATCCGGTTTTTCATTGCTCCTGCGGTACCTTCAATAAAACTTAATGCTTTGCTATCAAGATTGAGTAAATAGACTCCGGCATTATCACGGATATAAGCACTATTGCCAATAACGGCGACGTGCGATGCCCAACTCAACTCGGCCAAATCTTCATTCGAAAAAGCTGCCTCTTTTTCCAAGGTTTCTGCGTTGGCAACCACCAACATACCATCTCCTCCCATGCGATCACCGTTTTGAGCGATGATGTACATTTTGCCATCAGCAATAAAAAGATCTTGGGTTGTATTCCCCAACTCGGATCCATTCACTTTTTGGTAAACACTGTCGATCGCCACGCCTTTAGGGCTGATAAAAATGAGCGTTCCATTTTCAGAGGTCATGTTTCCTTCGTTCAACACAAAAGTACCATCCCGAAACATGCCAAACACATCAACCGCAAAAGTAGCCGTATGCTCTCCGCCTGCATTAACAGCTTTCAGGCTAATCTCGTAGTTCCCCATTACCTCGGCAGTGAAAAGCAAAGTATCTCCGGCCTGCACTTCTTCGTTATTAACCTTCCAGACAATGTCTGTTTCAGCCGAACTGGTGACGGTAGCCACCAAGGCCAGCGTATCCTTCTGGGCGACCTCTTCCAAGCCACTGATACTTTTAATAGATACTTGTGGTGCTTCGGGCAAAACCGGATCATCCGAACAAGAAAATAGCCCCAATGCAATCCCTGCGATTGCTAGTAATTTTAAGTTTTTCATTTTTGTTATTTATAATTTATTTGATTGTCTATTTTTCAGAATCAATCACTTCACCCAGCAGATGAAGATCTTCGGCGCCAGCAATTTCCGTTGAACACTCGCCCAGCCAACCGTTTTCCTGATTAACGCCACAATGCACCCGCACAAAGTCCACTCCGGGCAAATGCACCGGATTTCCTTCTGCATCCACTGCCCAGGCAATATCAATGGCCGAATTGTCATGTGCATTGGGATAGTTATCGGCATAACCAAAGCCAAAACCATACAACACATAGTAGTTCCCCTGCCCGCTTTCGTCAATGCCATTCTCAGGCAAGCGGGTGCCTTTCAAGGTATAAGAATCCCCTTCGATCCAAGCCGGGAAATAAGATTGACGGTGAAATGCGTTTTTCACTTTAAAGCCGGAATTTCCCTGGTTGTCCTCCCAACGGATGTACTCCTCTGTTGCCTGGTCTGGCTCTTCCGTGGGGCGGAAATAGGTAATCTCGTAGCCCGGAATAATGTCTAGATCATTGCCGGCAGCTTTACCCAAGCAATACCAAGCTTCGGAGCTTACCGAATGATGAGCACTTCCTGCAATCTCGTACCACTCTTCCGGATCGGCTTCTCCATTCTGGTTTTTGTCATAAGCGACCATAATCACTCCGGGTTCACAGCTTCCACCAAAGGGAGCATCCGGCTGTGGATTAGATGCGGCACCAAAAGCATTGCCTTTCACCCGAAAGTCACGTTTTCCGGGAAGGTTAGCCACCGTATGGTCAAAACGAAAAGTAACATAGCCACCAAAACCACCGAGGGTAATCATCGAAGCATCTTCGCCAGCCAATAAATCGCTGGTTTTTGCAATCATACTTGCTTGGGTATCCCCTTCTTCGTAGCTTGGAAGCTTGTTTACAAACTGTCCAACTCCTGGCAAATAATCGAGCACTTCTGCTAAATAAGGGCTAAATGCTTCGCCTTCCTGCTCTACCAGCACATCAATGGCAAAATCCTCCTTTTTATCAGCTTGGGTCACTTCAAGGTTTAATGCGTAGGTTCCAGGCCGAATCGTTATAAACTCAAGCTCCAATTCTTCGCTAATCAAAGAGTCCACGGCCCCTTCCGGAGTTTGCGTTAAAGACCATTTGTAAGTGGCCGCTTCGTAGCCAGTTACTTCGGGTTTAATGGTTAGCACCGTTGAACGAGTCGTCGTATAATTGTCGTTCAACTTAATTTCTTTGGGAGGAAGCAATTCTTTCTTGTCATCCTCATTACAGGCCACTAAATTGATAGCAGCCAAGCCAACAAAAAGCCAGCTTACGGGTCGATTGATTCTTCGTATCATATAAAATTTGTTGATGGTTAGTCTTTTTTCAGCAACGCAAAATGAGCCGGAATATCGCCGGTGCGCACACTCCACTTCTTTTTTCCACTTCGTTCGAAACAGTACAGCATGCCGGGCGTGACATAGTTGCCAGCATCAGCAAGGAAAATATCTCCGGAAACGGGATGAACCATTACTCCATAGGGAATTTCAATCTCCTCATCCGTTCCATCTGTAATGAAATTGCGGGTAACGACTTCGCGTGTTTTCGTATTAACAATGGCGTAGGTAATTTCATTGGAATACGTGATGTAGCTCCAAGAAACGCTGCACACATAAAGCGAGTCTCCTGACAGGTAACAGCTACTCACGGGAATATCAAGGGTGTCAGTTACCGCTTGCTTTTCCGAATCGATAAAAAATAACCGGGAAGGCAGCTCTTTATAATCGCCACGGGAGCTCACCCACAAGTCTCCTCGCTGATCCGCGCGCACCCGATGCAGGTTCGCAGCCACATCAATGCGCTTTTCTTCGGTAAAACTTTCCATGTCAATCACCGAAACTGTGCGTTCATAGTTATCACTGCTTCCGGCTCCCATGTAGCCACCCGAGTTTGCGACATAAATTTTACCGTCCACAATTGCCAGTTCATCCGGCTGAAATCCGACCAAGCACTCATCAACAACCTGCAGGGTGGCTGTATCGACTTTCGCCACAAAACCACGCTGCGTATAGTCAGGGTTAATTTCAACCGGTCCAGCGTAAGAAGTAACGTAAGCGTATTTCCCTTCAAACTGAATATAGCGGCAATTGGGGATCTCTATCTGCCCAATTCGAGTGGCAGTTTGAGCATCCATCACCTCAATTTTATTCGAAACATTGATGACTGCATAAAGCTTTGAGCCATAAATCTGAAGATCGTTGCCCACATCTCCCAACTCCTTTGGGACATCTGGATTGACCTCAGCATAAATATTTCGGCTATACGTTCCCGAATCAAAATCGTAAAAATCAAGGGTCGACTTGTTGCTCCCCATATTTCCTTCATTCAGAAGGTAAAAACCACGATACGCTGTTGTTTCCTCCGGTTTTTCCAGGTCAATTTCATCCGAAGAAAACAGTTCAACCTCTTCGCGACACGACGACAGTGCGCCGAGCAACAGCAAACAATGCAGCCCTAATAACAATCGGCTCATAATTCAAGGGTTAATGTTAATTTGTAATTTCGTTTGGGCATTGGATAATTCAACACCACCTCGTAGTCCTGACTCAGCAGGTTATTGACTTCAAGCGCCACTTTTAAGCTCCAGTCGTTTAGCGCAACCGTCTTCAAAAGCGATACATCATTCGTGTACCAAGGCTGTTCGTAATTTTCGCGGATATTGGCCGAATTGTGGTAGCGTTCGCCCACGTAAACGAAGCTGTAGTTCAGCTGCCAGGATTGATACCCGGCCGAAGCAATAAAAGAACCGCTGTGCCAAGGGATGTAAGGGATCTGCCCGCCCCATGTCGTTTTCTCCAAATCCGGATTCTTTCGAGGAGTAAAATCCTGCGCTTTCTGGTAAGTATAAGTTCCCTTCAGGTTCAGCAAAACCTCAAAAGGCAAGTCGAAAGTTGCTGCAGCAACCGCATCAAGTCCGCGGATCTCAACCCTTCCCAAGTTCATCATCATCCAACGGTACATGCCACTTCCCTTGGGAACAGCTACTATTTTGTTGGTCACCTCATTGTAATAACCATCGGCCTGCAATTCCCAATGAACCAAGGAGCGATTCGCCATCGTTTTAGCATACTTAAAACCAACATTGTACTGATGCGTAAACTCAGGCTTCAGTTTGATATTTCCGATGTCGGTGTAATACAAATCATTAAACGTAGGCATCCGGAAAATGTGCTTATAGAAGGCCCGGAAAGTCAGGTCGTGATTCTCAAAAGGAGCATATGAAAAGAATATAGCGGGTGTTATTTCCTCTTTGTTCGGTGCCGAGCTTGCCGCTTGCCCGTCACTGTTTGCTACTGATGTTATGTTTTCATTGATAAAGGTGCCCAACACACTTGCCTGCGACTTAAACGGCCCCAAATCGAGTGCCGTAGCCAAAGCAACCAAAGCTGATCTTCGGGTTGGATAGACCAAGCCTTCCAGGTCCGACTTTAGCCAGTTCCATTGCAGGTCGGTTGACAAAGAAACATCCCAATAAGTCGTGAGTTGATATTTTTGAGCCAGGGAAGCATAGGCCTCTTGCTGCCGAAAGGAATTGTCGATATACATCAAGGTCGTATCCGGATTCAGGTACCGCATGCGATCGTTGGCATACTTCATTTTGAGCATCAGGTCGTAACGATCGGTGATTACTTTTCGCCAGCCTCCCTGCACAAAAAAGTTGGTATCCCATTGGCGCTGCGCATTCATCCAACGATTGTTTACAATGGCACCGGGAATCCCCCGTTCCGAATCATAATAGTAAGTTTTCACCTCCCAGTGCCCATCTTCGGTTCTGCCATACAAGCCACTTTCTACCCGAAAAGCATGAATGTCTCCGTTTTTTCGAATAGCTGTTGTATCGTAGGCCACCTCGTTGCTTCCGGGCAAAACCCGCTTGTAACGGAACTTGTATTTCCCCGATGAATAAATATACTCGGCATTGATGGAAGCATTTACCTTTTCCGACAACTTGCGTTCGTACAGAAAAGATGGATTCACCAAGTCGAATGATCCTGTTCGAAAAGTAGCTTTCAAATGCTCCTTTTCCTGCCCCGAAAAATGTGGACGTCGAAATTTGAGATAAATTGATCCGGAAGAGCCATAATCCCGGGCAGGCTGAAAAATATCGCTTTTTTGTCCGTTGTACAGCGAAATGCTTTCAATATTATCCAAGGAAAACTTTCCCAAATCGATTTGTCCGTTCTGGGCATTTCCCAACTGAATTCCATCGTAAAAAACGCCCATGTGGTTCGTCCCCATGCTTCGCACGTTGACCGTTTTCAGTCCACCAACGCCACCGTAATCTTTGATTTGAACGCCTGCAAAGTACCGGATAGCATCGGCGACCGAAAAGCTATTTAGCGCTTTCAATTGCTTGCCTTCTAACTGTTGAGCTGGAATAATTGCCTTGGAAGTTGCCAAGGGAGCGGCAACAAGTACTTCCTGAATATGCTGGACACTATCGAGTCTGCTTTGAGCTACCAAACAAACAGGCAGCCACAAACAAAGCAGTAATATGGAAAAGAATTTTCTGTTCATTATCGCTAATTCCTAACTATTACTACTTTCAGGAAATGGTATGCGAAGAACAGAAAAGTAGTTCCAAAGAAGAACCTTTCCATCTCTAAACTTTAATCCCCGAAAGTTTAAAAACTATGTAATGTATTGGCAGGTCTTCTGACTTACTCATCTTATGCACCTTCCCGTTATTCACAGTGGTTTATTCCGCATAAGGCCTTCTTGAGCTTACAGCAGCGGGTCTGTTCAGGATTTTCACCTGATTCCCTCTTAGCTACGCAAAAGCATAGCACCAATAATGCAACAAAAGTATATATTATTTTAAGAAAAGAAATAGTACAACGAGGAATTGAATTCTTAGCTTTCCTTTATTCGCAAAATACAGTTCATAAAAAAACTCATTTTTTATGAACGAATGTTGATCATCGAAAAAGATATTGTTAGATTTACTCCTGCTTAACGAATCGAATCGGCAAGTTTTCCGATGTGCCATATCTGAAGAAAGACAGTTATAGGAAAAAGAGATTTTGGGTTTGTGTATTGAAGGCAATTCCCAGGCATCGAATTGTTATGAATGACTGAATATCAACTGATTCAAGAAACACCTACAAGCCTAAAAATATGAGAAACAGCCTAAAAGACACCTTTCTGATTGTTAGTGGTTTTATTGGATTTGTTGCCTCCATTGTCACCCTGATTTCTTATCCGCTATTTGCCGAGAACAAAAAAATATGGATTCTTGCATTAGCTGTTGCAGTGCTTTTTTTCGTATTGATTCTTTTTCTCCGCTTTATCCAGAAAAAGAATAAAGAGATTAGCAGTTTGCGCAACCGTCTGGAATTCTTAGAAAAAGAACGGAATGTTCCCTTTTTTAAGAAATGGCCTTTAATTTACGCCCACATGTGGAGATCAGGAACCATCCGCCCCGACAACCCCGTTATTTTAGATCTATTTGAGGTGAAAGACGAAATACTCCCGAACGGACGCCTGCGTGATACAAAAGCTTCATTCTACTTTAAAGGAAAATTTACGGACGCCACTTGGCAGTTTATCGTAACAATTGGAGGTGACGAAAACACCTCATTTGACAACCTCAATTTTGTTGTAGAAGACCTACGAACCAATCAACGACTAAATGCTAAAATTGCCGATAGAGGCAGGGATGAAACCATAAAAGACATCATCATTTCATTTAAAAACAAAAAAGAAAAAGGCGATACCTTTGAGCTACAAATTAGCTGGACCTGGCCCAAAATGTTACTTGAGCTTAGAGATTATATTTCATTACCGAATGTTTATTCAAAAAGCACTCATAAAGCCATTTTATCGCTTCAGAAAACTCCAGAGATGAAGTTCAACAATGTTGAAGCTTACAAGTATGGTCCCCAAGATAACGAGCCCGTATTTCTTCGGAATGTTTATGCAGATGACGCTAATCCGGATCGTTATACCCTTGAGATTGATCAACCTGAGATGAACGCCGACTACCTCTTGTACTATGAATAAACAAGTACTGCAATTATTGGAGGATTTCTATTCTCAAAAACTACTTAGGAAACAAATAAAAGCAGCAACCAACAAGCTGGATGCTCTCATTCTGGATTTGAGTGTAAGTTATGCTTGCAACCTCAACTGTAAACACTGTTATTGGGGAGATACAACGCTCGTCGGCAACCCACTTTCACTGAACGAATGGAAGACTGTTATTGAAGCATTTTACGATCAGGGATGCCGGCATTTTCATTTCTCGGGGAAGGAAAGTTCATTAAACAGCCAGATCCCTCAATTATGTAAATACGTCAAACAGCTTGATGCTGGCAATTTTTGCGGAATCATTTCAAACGCCTCTTCAAACCTGCCTTTTTTTGAAGCTGTTTCAAATGACATTGACTATTTAGAAATCAGTGTCGATGGTTTGCCCGAACAGCATGATTTCATTCGCGGAGCAGGAAGTTTTGACAAGATGGAGCACAACCTGAAACAGCTAATCAGCTGGATTAACCCTGAAAAGATTAATCTGGCGACCTCGCTGTATCAAGGAAACCAGTCTTGCATGCCTGAGCTTATTTTCCGCTTTTCGTCACTGGGAATTACAAAATTTTTTGCAAGCCCGATTCTTCCAATTGGGCATGCTAAAAACCTGAGTCATCAGCTCATCTCAAACGAAGACTATTCGAGACTCATTCAAAAAACTCATCATTTCTTGGAAGAAAGTGAACAGGCTCTCAATATTTACTTCTGCATTCAGCATCACACGATTCCAGATTTTTGGCAAGAAGATGCTTACCTGCGAAAACGATTCGAACAGTTTTTAGCAACCGGCCAAAACGTAGAAGAAAAGCTCAACAACAGCTGGCTGCAGTTTTCATTCGAGTTTTTTGACCTCCCCTATCTTTACCAAATGGTGATAAGCCCCGATGGCTATGTTCTTCCCAAACCCGATTGTTTTCATGCTAAAAACTATCACGAATTGAGCTTGGAAAATATTTCAACAGAAGGATTAAAATCGATTCTGAAAAAAAGAAAATCAGCAATTATTCAATCAATTTCATCATAACCAATAAAAACGAATACATCATGAAAAATTCACTCGTAAAAATTTTAAAACGACTACTGACAGGAACCAAGTTAAGAGCCAGTAATACTGCCGGAAGTAAAGGCTTATTTATAAGCTCTCAACGCCCAGAGCTGCATAAGAAAAAATAATTCATTTTCTTCGCAACCGGTGCCTGCTACGGCATGATTTATGCTATTTTTAGAAGCATTAGCCTGCTGGCAACTGAGAGGCCAACTTGGCTGCAAATCACAAAAACACCGAATAGATTACACGAAAGCAAATGCGTAAACGACTAAAATAAAGCCTATGAAAACAAAAAGACTTTTTCAAGCCCTTGCATTGTTTTTGGGAATTGGATTCTTTGCCTCTTGCGCTACTGAAATTCCAATTTCAAACCTAGCTCCCCAAAACAATGACACCTACAATGTGAGTTACTTGTTTGAACACGATGGATGTAAAGTCTATCGCTTTTACGATAGAGGCCATTACGTGTACTTCACCAATTGCAAAGGAGAGGTGACCAGCATCAAAAATGACTCTACGGAAACACGGATTCTCAACATCAACGAAATCGTCGAATAAGATCGATTAGAAGTGAAATAGAAACAACAAGATTGAAACGTGTGAAATTAATTCACCTTACTCATAAAAAAAGGGAGAACTGTTTGACAATTCTCCCTTTCTATGATTTAAGAAACTGGTTAAGTGCAATTCTTACAATTCCCGAATCCAAATATTACGGTAACTTACCGGATTACCATGATCCTGCAAAATGATCGGCCCATCGCCATGAGGTTTCACGGTATATTCAGGAATTCCAATATATTCTGTTGGACCACGAACGATGACATTGTTCTGCACCAACACTCCGTTGTGAATTACGGTAACTCGTGGATGTGTAAAATAGCTTCCATCAGCGTTAAAGCGCGGTGCGGTATAAATAATATCATACGTTTGCCACTCACCAGGCCCTTTACAGGCATTCACTAAAGGAGCATGCTGTTTGTAAACACTTCCAGCCTGCCCATTACGATAAGTCCGGTTATTGAAATTATCCAATACCTGAACCTCGTAAATACCTTGCAGAAACACACCACTATTTCCGCGGCCCTGGCTTTCGCCAACAACTTCAACTGGAGTTCGCCATTCAACATGCAACTGAAAGTCTTTAAAACTACGCTTGGTCTTAATGATTCCGGTGCCGCGTTTTACTGTTGCAACACCATTCTCAAAATCCCAACCGGGTTCTTCACCATTCCCATTGGTCCATTCATAACCAAATGGTTTTTCGCTGTTCAGCAACACAATCGCATCCGACGGAGCATCCATTGGACTTTCCCCCGGAGTAATGACTGGAACTTCCGGATCCCAGATTTCAGTCATGGCTGGCACCATCTCAGGCCTTTCTTCCTGAGCCCAAGCCCCGACAGTCACAAACACCACTAGTACGACTACTAATTTTCTCATGGTTTATACAAATTTAGTTTAACAATTATAGGTCTAGTTCTTCCATGATGGCATCAATCTTTTGCTCGGCCAGGCGCTCAACCTCTTCAAATTCATCGCGGCTGCGAAGTTCTCCCGCTACCTCAAAATAGAATTTTATTTTAGGCTCAGTACCCGAAGGACGAACAGAGATTTTTGTTCCATCTTCAGTAAAAAATTGAAGGACATTTGACGTTGTTTTCTGATTGATTTTTTTGCTTTCACCACTAAGCAAATCTCTCTCCGTCAAATCGGCATAATCTTTTACCACTTTCAGCAAACCTCCGCCCAATGATTTAGGTGGATTGGTTCGAAAATCAACCATCATTTGCTGAATCTCATCCGCACCTGTTTTTCCTGGACGAACGATGTATTTCATTTTCTCTTTAGAATAACCATATTCGAGGTAAACATCCTGCAATAATTCGAACAGTGTTTTCCCTTGATCTTTAGCCCACGCTGTAATTTCAGCCATCAAAGCACAAGAAGAAACAGCATCTTTATCTCGCACGAAATCAGCTGGCATAAACCCAAAGCTTTCTTCTCCTCCTCCAATATATTTTTTCTGTCCTTCCAAGTCGCGAATAATTTCAGCAATGTATTTGAAACCGGTATACACATCGAAATACTCAATATTGTTCTTCCGGGCAATTTCAGCGATTTTCTCAGTCGATACAATCGTTTTTACGATGAACTCATTCCCTTCGAATGCTTTATTTTCTTTCATCCGGGTGATGATGTAGTAAATAAACAACAGGGCAGTTTGGTTTCCATTGATAATGAAGAATTCGCCTTTGTCATTTTTCACGGCAACACCAATTCGGTCAGCATCAGGATCTGAAGCCATCACCACATCAGCGTCCACTTCCAAGCCTTTTTTCATGGCCATTTCCATTGCAGCTGGTTCTTCTGGGTTTGGCGAAACCACTGTTGGAAAATCACCGCTCACCACATCCTGCTCGGGCACATTGATGACATTTTCAAAGCCAAAAGCTCTCAATGCTTCAGGAATAAGTTTTACACCAGTACCATGAATCGGTGTGTAAACAATCTTCAGGTCTTTGAATTTTTGAATAATCTCAGGAGCTAAAGAAACCGTCTTCACCTTTTCAATGAATTTGCGGTCCATTTCTTCGCCAAGAATCTCAATTAGTTCTTTGTTGCCTTCAAACTGAATGTCTTCAACCTTTACTTTCTGAACTTCAGCAATGATGTTTACATCATGAGGACCGACAATTTGAGAGCCATCTTCCCAATAAGCTTTGTAGCCATTGTATTCCTTCGGATTATGAGAAGCGGTAAGAATAATTCCACTTTGACATCCCAACTCTCGAATTGCAAAAGATAATTCAGGCGTAGGGCGTAAATCTTCAAACAGGTAAACATGAATGCCATTAGCCGCAAAAATCTCAGCACTCTTCTCAGCAAACAGTCGGCTATTGTTCCGGCAATCGTGTCCAATGGCAACTTTAATTTGCTCCAAGCCAGCAAACTCCTTTTTAAGGTAATTGCTCAGTCCCTGAGTGGCAGCCCCTACCGTATAAATATTCATCCGGTTTGAACCTGCGCCCATAATTCCGCGCAAACCTCCGGTACCAAACTCTAAATCACGATAAAACGAATCAATCAACTCGTTCTTATCTTCTTGTTCAAGCATTCGCTTTACTTCTTTGCGGGTTTCTTCATCATAAACCTCACTTAGCCAGCTTTGCGCCCGGCTAACTACCTGATCCAAAATTTCGTTATTTTTTGTCATATTTTAGTCTACTTTTTTTAATTCAAGAATACAATGCTGCAGGCTATCACGCCAATATGGAATTTGAATTCCAAAAATACGCTTAATTTTAGATTTATTAAGAACGCTATATGGCGGACGAACAGCCACTGACGGATATTCATCTGTTGAGATTGGACGCACTTGACAAGTTACGCCCGATAGCTCATGAATTGCTTTTGCAAAATCATACCAACTACAAACACCTTCGTTCGAATAATGATAAATCCCCGGCTTCCAAACACACTCTTCCTTCGAAGTCCGATTGATAATCGTCAATATAGCCAAGGCTAAATCGCCGGCATAGGTAGGTGTTCCAATCTGGTCATAAACGACCTTCAACTCTTCCCGCTCTTCGCCCAGCTTGATCATTGTCTTTACAAAATTCTTCCCATAAGCAGAATAAAGCCACGAAGTACGGATAATCAGAGAAGAAGGCGCTTCTTTTAGAACGGCTATTTCACCATTCAACTTACTCCTTCCGTAAACTGACTCAGGATTAACTAAATCCTCTTCAACATAAGGAACATAAGTGGTTCCGTCAAACACATAGTCGGTAGATACATGAACCAAGCGAGCATCGGTCGTTTTTGACAACCGAGCCAGCGTTGCGGGAACTTTAGTATTGATCAACTTTGCCAAATCGGATTCTTTCTCAGCAATGTCCACTGCCGTGTAAGCAGCACAATTGATGATATAGTCAGGCCGCTCATGATTTACAAAAGCAGTAACAGCCTCGCTATCGGTTAAATCCAGCTCATTTATATCTGTCAGGATAAACTGAAAATGCTTAAACTGATCTGCCAAATCCCGAATGGCCGACCCCAGTTGTCCTTCAGCTCCTGTAACAAGAATCTTCATCTTCTTTCAAAATTAACACCAAGACTAAAATCTTTCGAAGCGTTTACTACAAGTGATTATTATCCTGGTCGTTTTATAATTATTTCTAGTAATCTATTTGCCAGCCAATCAAAAGTTATACTCTGCTTTGGCAAAAGAAACACTTGCCTCATCCTTTGCAGAAACAACTGCTTTTTGAACATCTACCTTCCAATCAACATTCAGCTCCGGATCATCAAAACGAATGCCTCGCTCGGCTTCCGGATGATAGTAAGCATCACATTTATATGCAAAAACGGCCGTTTCACTCAACACTGAAAAACCGTGAGCAAATCCTCTTGGAATATAAAACTGCTTTTTATTTTCACCGCTCAACTCAACTCCGTACCACTGACCAAATGTTGGCGAATCTTTTCTCAAATCAACAGCTACATCATAAACAGTTCCTTCAATTGCCCGAACCAACTTGCCCTGGGCATAAGGATTTAACTGATAATGCAATCCACGGATTACTCCCTGGGTCGATTTTGATTCATTATCTTGCACAAAGGAAGTGTTAATTCCTGCTTCTTCCAGTTTTTTAATATTAAAAGTTTCTAAAAAATAACCGCGATCATCGCGAAATACTTTTGGGGTGATAACCAATAAGCCTGCTATTGGTGTAGTTGTAATTTCCATTTAATAAATTCGATTTTAGAAAGACGAAATCTTTTTGTTTGCGAGCTTATGCAAGTACTGCCCATACTGATTTTTCATCAAAGGTTCTGCCAGCTCCAGCAACTGTTCTTTGCTGATGTACCCTTTTTTGAACGCAATTTCCTCCAAACAAGACACCTTAAGCCCTTGGCGTTGTTCAATGGTTGCAATAAAGTTTGAAGCTTGTAGCAGGCTATCATGCGTGCCGGTATCCAACCAGGCAAATCCTCGTCCCAATAGCTGTACTTTCAACCGATTCTCCTCCAGATACAAACGATTCAGATCCGTGATTTCAAATTCTCCTCTTGCTGATGGCTCTAAGCTCTTAGCCTTTTTCACCACATCATTCGAGTAAAAGTATAAGCCAGTCACGGCGTAATTTGAACGTGGCTGAGTCGGTTTTTCTTCAATCGACAGCACTTGTCCTTTTTCATCAAAGTCCACCACCCCATAACGCTCCGGATCATTCACATAATACCCAAACACCAAGGCGCCATCTTCCAACGTCCCTGCCTCTGTCAATATCTGGCTAAAATTATAGCCATAGAAGATA
Organism: Sunxiuqinia elliptica; assembly: GCF_900113005.1. GTDB lineage: Bacteria > Bacteroidota > Bacteroidia > Bacteroidales > Prolixibacteraceae > Sunxiuqinia > Sunxiuqinia elliptica. The sequence goes on along the minus strand of NZ_FONW01000006.1, from coordinate 139,668 downwards.
TTATCACCAAGAATCAAGCAAACCTGATCATCACCAATAAACTCTTCTCCAATAATAAAAGCTTGCGCCAATCCATCCGGCGATGGTTGGATGGCATATTCCAAATGAATACCAAACTGCGAACCATCGCCCAACAGGTCTTGATACAAACCAATATCCTGGGGTGTTGAAATGATCAAGATTTCGCGAATGCCTGCCAGCATCAAAACCGACAGTGGATAATAAATCATTGGTTTGTCGTAAACAGGAATAATCTGTTTCGAAATTGATTTTGTTATTGGATATAAGCGTGTTCCGGATCCTCCGGCCAGAATTATGCCTTTCATAAGTTTCCTTTCTATTTTATTTATTGACTTATGCGACTGCTGTTACTTGGAGTCCACTTGCCGCAAAACAGCCAACTAACTACTTGCTTTTAACAGTTCGTCGAAATAAGCAATTGTTTTGGTCAATCCTTCTGTCAACTGCACTTTAGGCTGCCAACCATTAAGCTTTTCTTTCGCTAATTGAATATCAGGTTGTCGTTGAACCGGATCATCTTCCGGCAAGGGTAAATAAATGATCTTAGAACGACTTCCCGTTAACTTTATGATTTCCTCAGCCAGTTCCAACATCGTAAATTCAATTGGATTACCAATATTCACCGGACCAATAAAATCATCTGGCGTTGCCATCATGCGTTTCAGCCCTTCAACCAAGTCATCAACATACTGAAAACTCCGACTTTGAGTACCTTCTCCAAAAATGGTAATGTCCTCATTTTTCAACGCCTGAACGATAAAATTAGATACCACCCGACCATCATCAGGCTCCATCTTAGGGCCATAAGTGTTAAAAATCCGAGCGATCTTGATGGAAACCCCATTCTGCACATGGTAATTTACAAACAGTGATTCGGCACATCGCTTTCCCTCATCATAACACGAGCGAACTCCAATTGGATTCACATTCCCCCAATAGGATTCAGGTTGTGGATGCAACTCTGGATCGCCATAAACTTCACTGGTGGAAGCTTGCAAGATTTTCGCTTTAACCCGCTTGGCCAATCCCAACATATTAATCGAGCCCATCACTGACGTTTTGATGGTTTTAATCGCATTAAATTGGTACTGGACCGGAGAAGCCGGACAAGCCAAATTATAAATCTCATCCACCTCTATATAATAAGGCATCGTAATATCATGCCGAACCAATTCAAAATAAGGATTGGATAGTAGGTGAACAACCTTCTGTTTTGAGCCCGTGAAAAAATTGTCAAGGCAAATCACCTCGTTCCCCTCATTCAAAAGTTGCTCACACAAATGGGAGCCGATAAACCCTGCTCCCCCTGTTACTAAAATCCGTTTTTTACGTGCGTCCATAAATTTTTGTAATCTGCCCCCAATTAAATCAAGGATTTCAGAGTCCCTCAGCGACGTTTTCAACCAATCATATCCGTATGGGATCAGGAGCTAAAGTTTTCATTTTCACGCCAGCCAATCAAAAGTAAAAAATAAATCAGTCTGAACAATAAAAACGACTGCAAAGCTACACAGTTCGTCGAATTGAAGAGAAAAAAAACGAGCAAATATTCCGTCAAAATTATTTTTCAGCTTCAACACAAGCAAAAAAGCCAAAAAAGCACTGAAAACCTTTGATTTAAACCTATTAAATACTAATTTTGCCGCGCATTAACAAATATAAAGTCTAACTTATTAATTAATTGCATTTTACATGACAGAAGAAAAAAAAGAGAACCTTGAGCAAAAGGAAGAACTCGAACAACCACAGGTTGTAGAAAACGCTCAGCAAGCAGAAGCTCCTGCCGCTGCTGAAACAGAAGAATTTGACTGGGCTGCTTTAGAAGCTGATGATGAAGGCTTCGCCGGAGCAAAGAAACAAGAATTAGTTGATCTTTACGACAACACTTTAAACACCGTTCAGGAAAAAGAAGTACTGGAAGGAACCGTTATTTCAATGAACAAACGCGAAGTTGTTGTTGATATAGGTTACAAATCAGACGGTATTGTAAGTTTGAACGAATTCCGCTACAACCCTGAGTTGAAAGTTGGCGATACTGTTGAAGTTTACGTTGAAAGTCTTGAAGACAAAAAAGGACAAATGATCCTGTCGCACAAAAAAGCACGTGCAGTCCGTTCTTGGGACCGTGTTAATGATGCGCTGGATAAAGATGAAATTATCAAAGGATACATCAAATGCCGCACAAAAGGTGGTATGATCGTTGATGTATTCGGAATTGAAGCTTTCTTGCCTGGTTCTCAGATTGATGTGAAACCAATCCGCGACTACGACATGTACGTTGGTAAAAACATGGAATTCAAAGTGGTTAAAATCAACCAAGAATTCCGTAACGTAGTTGTATCACATAAAGCGTTGATTGAAGCTGAACTGGAACAACAGAAGAAAGAGATCATTTCTAAACTTGAAAAAGGTCAGGTATTGGAAGGAACTGTTAAAAACGTTACTTCTTACGGTGTATTCATCGACCTTGGTGGTGTTGACGGATTGATCCACATTACCGACCTAAGCTGGGGACGTATTTCTCATCCAAACGAAATCGTAGAATTGGATCAAAAACTGAACGTTGTTATCCTTGACTTCGATGATGACAAAAAACGAATTGCACTTGGCTTGAAACAATTGACTCCTCACCCATGGGATAACTTGGATGCTGAGTTGAAAGTTGGCGACAGCGTTAAAGGAAAAGTTGTTGTTATGGCCGACTACGGTGCGTTTGTTGAGATCGCTCCTGGAGTTGAAGGTCTGATCCACGTATCAGAAATGAGCTGGTCACAGCACCTGCGCAGCGCTCAGGACTTCCTGAAAGTTGGCGACGAAGTAGAAGCTCAAATTTTGACTTTAGATCGCGACGAGCGTAAAATGTCATTGGGTATCAAACAACTTAAGAAAGACCCATGGCAAGAAGTTGATACGAAATTCGGCATTGGAACAAAACACCAAGCAAAAGTTCGCAACTTCACCAACTTTGGTGTATTTGTTGAAATCGAAGAAGGTGTTGACGGCTTGATCCACATTTCAGACTTGAGCTGGACGAAGAAAATCAAACACCCATCAGAATTCACTTCAATCGGTGCTGACATCGAAGTTGTTGTTCTGGACATCGACAAAGACAACCGTCGTTTGAGCCTTGGACACAAACAACTGGAAGAAAACCCATGGGATGTATTTGAAACAATCTTCTCTGTTGATTCAATCCACGAAGGTACTGTTGTTGAATTGTTCGACAAAGGTGCTACAATCGCTTTGCCATACGGTGTTGAAGGATTTGCAACTCCTCGTCACTTGGTTAAGGAAGATGGATCAAAAGCTAGCTTAGAAGAAAAATTGGATTTCAAAGTAATTGAATTCTCTAAAGCAGCAAAACGTATCATCCTTTCTCACTCACGTATTTTCGAAGATGAGAAAAAAGGAGAAGACACTGCTAAGAAAAAAGCTCAAAGCAAACAAACTGCAAAAGCTATGAAAGCTGTAAAAGAAAGCCAAGAAAAAACAACTCTTGGTGATATCAGCGAATTGGCTGCTTTGAAATCTCAAATGGAAGCAGAAGAAAATAAAGAAAAATAGAACCACTAAGTATCAATTGTTTCAACATTAATTTGTAAATTTCCTCCCATGGAATTTGAGGTTATTAAAAAAGAGGATCACGTCATTGTTCGGGTTTTATCCAAAAAACTCGATACGAATAATGCGCCGGAGTTGAAATCAGAGTTGGTAGTCTTGGGAAACGATTCAGTGAAAAACATCATTTTGGATGTTAGCAATTGTAATTACATCGATTCTTCAGGATTAAGTGCAATACTTGTTGCCAACCGTCTCTGCGAAGATGCAATCGGAACATTTATACTGTGTGGCCTCCAACCTGATGTTGAACATCTGATACGCATCTCGATGCTTCACACCGTCTTGCTAATTACAAAAGACGTTAACGAAGCTGAAGGATTATTGGTAGAAAAGAGCAAACTCTAAACAGGGATTCCTGTATGCAGATGCCTTTTCAATTGACAATTCTTGGAAGTAGTTCAGCAATGCCTACTTCTAAAAGATACCCAACCGCTCAAGTGCTCAATGTGCTTGGGCGGTTCTTTTTAATTGATTGTGGCGAAGGCACCCAACACCAATTGCGCAAAAATAAAATTGGCTTTGGACGGCTCGACCACATTTTTATTTCGCATCTCCATGGCGATCATTTCTTTGGGCTGATTGGCTTTATCTCAACCCAGGTTTTGCTGGGGCGCACAAAAGACCTCCACATTTATGCGCACTCGGAATTGCAACGCTACACCCAATACCAATTAGATTTTCTGGGAACAGAAGAGCTTGGCTTTCGACTGGTTTTTCATCCGCTCAATTTCAAAAAAGAACAAGTAATTTTCGATGAAGAAAAACTAACCATCACATCGTTTCCTCTCCATCATCGTATTCCTTGTTGTGGGTTTCTATTTCGCGAGAAAAGTAAAGAGCCAAACATCAAAAAAGGTAAACTAAAACAATACAAAATCCCTATCAGGGAAATCAAATACATCAAAGCCGGAGCCGATTTTCAAACTGAAAAAGGAGACATCATTCCAAATAAAGAATTGGTGATTCCGCCAGCTGCTCCACGCTCGTTTGCTTTTTGTTCCGATACGGCCTACCATGAATCAATTATCCCGATAATCTCAAAAGTTGATTTACTCTACCACGAAGCCACTTTTGCGGAATCGGAAAAAAAGTTGGCCCAAGCAACTTTTCATTCAACGGGAGCAGATGCCGCAAGCATTGCCAAGCAGGCAAATGTTGGAAAATTACTGATCGGCCACTTCTCCGCTCGCTACAAAACACCCGAAATTATTCTTGAAGAGGCTCGTGCAATTTTCCCCAACACCGAAGCAATCATTGAAAATGAAGTCTTTAAAGTCGTTCGCGACTAAGCCCGTTTTTTCCAGAGCTTCAAGCTGGCTTTTACTACTCTTTCGATAGCATTCATCAAGGGTTATTTCCTTTCCTTTTCCTATATTTGGCAACTTAATCGATTACTATTATGAGAAATTTATTACGACTACTAATTGCTATTATGATTTGCTCTCCAATGCTGGTTAATGCCCAGGAGAGCGGGAAAGAAAAGGAACAACGCATGCAATGGTTTAAAGATGCCAAACTGGGGATTTTTATCCATTGGGGCATATACTCTGTCAACGGGATCGATGAAAGTTGGTCATTCTTCAACAACTACATTTCGCACGAAGACTACATGAAGCAACTGGATGGCTTTACCGCTAAAAACTACGATCCAACAGAATGGGCCAAATTAATTAAAGAAAGTGGAGCCAAATATTCGGTAATAACAACCAAACACCACGATGGCGTTGCTCTTTGGGACACCAAATGCAACGACCTGAGCGTTGTTAAAAAGACTCCCGCTAAAAAAGATTTGCTTTTTCCTTTGGTTAAAGAATTTCAAAAGAATGATGTAAAAGTTGGCTTGTACTACTCACTTCTTGACTGGTCTCATCCTGATTACCCAAACAAAACCCGGGTTGAAAAGCGCTATACCAACGATCCAGAGCGTTTCAACAAATTTGTTGACTTCAACTTCTGCCAGTTGGAAGAACTATCTAAAAAATATTCGCCAGACTTGTTTTGGTTTGATGGCGATTGGGAACAATCAGCTGAGGCCTGGAAAGCAAAAGAGTTGAGCGAAAGCCTTCGCAAATGGAACAAACACATTATTCTGAATTCAAGGATTCAAGGATACGGTGATTACGAAACGCCTGAACAAGGTCTTCCTGTTACCAAGCCAGACAGCGACTGGTGGGAACTTTGCATGACCATGAATAACTCTTGGGGATACCAACACAATGATCATGATTACAAGACTCCTAATCAAATCATTCGTATTTTGGTTGATTGTATCAGCATGGGTGGAAACCTGTTGCTTGACATTGGCCCAAAAGCTGATGGAACAATTCCTGCAGAACAAGTAAACATCTTGAAAGAATTGGGACGATGGACCAACAAGCACCAAGAAGCCATTTACGGAACCCGCGCAGGAATCCCTCACGAACATTTTTATGGCCCTACAGCCTTGAACAAAGCAGGAGATATTCTGTACTTGTTCGTTCCTCACAAACCAAACGGTCCATTAATGATTAAAGGCTTGAAAAACAACATCAACCGTATTTGGGTTGTTGGAGAAGGTACCAAATTGAATTGGAAAGTGGTTGGGAAACAATACTGGAGCTCTGTTCCTGGCATTGTGTATATCGATGTTCCAGAGTCAGTTCAAGACGAGCAGGTGACTGTTATTGCCGTACTTCTTAAAGATAAAGTAGACCTGTATCGCGAAAAAGGACAAGTGATTGAAAGTAACTAGTCAGTAAGAAAAGTGAATAATATAGAAGAAGGAGCCTTGAACGGCTCCTTTTTTATTCTCCAAAAAACTCTTTATTAAAATTCACAAGATAAAGCTCTTTTACCGGTCGCGTAAAAGCAGTATACAACCATCTCAGATATTCCACGTTCAACATATCTTCCACCAAGTAGCCCTGATCCACAAAAACAGCATCCCACTGTCCGCCCTGTGCTTTATGGCAAGTAACAGCATAGGCAAACTTCACCTGCAAAGCATTGAAATGCTCGTTCTCCCGAATTTTCTCCCAACGCTTCTTTTTACTTCGGATATCCTGATAATCTTCAGCAACCGACTGAAATAAGCGCTGACTATCTTCATACCCCAACGAAGCGGTTTCGATCGACAAGGTTTCCAACAGTATTTTACAATCAATCTCCAGGTCGTCGTAGTCAACAAACTTCAGGCAAACATTGGCAAAGTGAAAACCATATAACTCTTCGTAACTATAGATCGATTGAATTTCGACAATATCACCATTGGCAATGAAATCCACCTTTTCATCTTCACCCAACCAGAAGTAGTTGTTCTTAACCACCATCAATAAATCGCCAACCGTGATTTGAGCTTCCTTATATAATATAGTCGAACGAATGCCTTCATTAAACTTATTGGCCCGTTTATTTGATCGTGTAATAACAATCGTCTCTTCTTCTCCGTACTTGTCATAGCAATCCGAAATCTTCTCAATCAGCTCTCCACCGCCAATTCGTTTAATGTCCGAAAAACTCTCCGTTTCAATCGGAAAATAATCTGGAAAGAAATACCCCTCTCCAATCAGCGAACGAATTTCGGTAGCATTGTACAAAATCCCCGAATCCTGTTCCTGCCGCACCACATCAACCAACTCATGATGATCTACCGTTGCACCATACATTTCGAGCTCCGAAACATCTAAAGCAGGAGTGATCTCCATGCCAACCGGAGGAAGTTGCGCGGTATCTCCCACCAAAATCAACTTACAATTCTTGCCGGTATAGACAAATTCATACAAATCGTCCAACAAACGACCGGTTCCAAACACCGAGCCCTCATTCGATGAATTTGCAATCATCGACGCTTCATCTACGATAAAGAAGCAGTCTTTTGCCAGGTTTTTATCGAGAACAAACTGCCCAAAACCGTCGGTTGTCGACTTCTGGCGATAGATTTTCTTGTGCACCGTGTAGGCACTTTGCCCGGTGTACGAACTCAAGACTTTGGCAGCTCTTCCTGTTGGAGCCAACAGAACAGTTTGAAACTTAAATGCATGAAGTGTTTTTACTAAAGCATTCAACATACTGGTCTTCCCGGTACCAGCGTAACCTTTTAACAAAAACAAAACATCGGGATCGGCGTTGACGACAAAAGTCGCAAGTTTTTCAGTCAATTGCTTTTGCCCTTCTGTAGGCGTAAAGCCTAAGTTCTGATAAATTTGTTCTTGAATGTGTTTTTTCAACATTCAGACGAAATTAAAACTATTCCACAGATAGTAATCTAATTTTTTTTATAAATTTGCATGCAAACATAAACTAATCTTAAAACGATACAGATGAAGACAGTTATTCAGATCGTACTTATAGTCGCTGCAATCATCCTTGCATACCTTATCTATCAGAGTGTAGAAAGACCGATTTTGTTTGAGAAGGCAAAAGATGAAAGGTATGACGCTACCGTTCAGAGACTAAAAGACATTCGTAAAGCACAACTTGCGTTCAAAGATGTAAACGGACGTTTTACCGGAGACTGGGATACTTTAATTACATTCGTAAAACAAGATTCTCTTCCTTTGGTGCGCAAAATTGGTATGCTTACTGATAGTATGATTGAAGCTGGGGTGACTGAAGAAGTTGCGATCAAAAAAGGATTGATTATCCGGGATACAATTAAAGTAGGTGTTTTAGATACTTTATTTGGACGTTCTTACCCTATCGAGGATATCAAAATGATCCCAGTGCAAGACACTGTGGCTGAATTCCATTTAGGAGCAACTGTTCTGACAACCGGTTCCGGAATTAAAGTTCCTGTTTTTGAGGCGAAAGCTCACAACAACACAATCCTGAAAAATTTGGACAAGCAGTTAGTAATTAACTTGAATGACCAAAGACGTACTAATGACAAGTACCCTGGATTGAAAGTTGGATCATTAACTGAAACAAATAATAATGCTGGTAACTGGGAGTAATTTATCCTATGCAACAACACTTATTACTTGTTGACGAGACCTTTGATTTAAATTTCACACAAGAATATCATTTATCCATCCAGTTTAGTCTGGATGGATTTTCTTTTTGTATAAGGGATGGCTTGCAAAACAAGTATGTCTACCTTTTTCATAAAGAATTTTCAGGCACACCCAAATTCTTACATCGCAAACTCGCTGATATTTATGCTGAATTTGACGTGTTAACAGCTAACTTCAAAACTACGCAACTGGTCTATTCTTCTCCAGATAAAATGCAGCTTATTCCAGAGGCTTTCTTTTCGGGGATGGAAGCTCAGGCAAACTATCAACTCAACCATAAACTTGAAGAAGACGAAGAGCTGAGTTATCTCCCGGTAAAAAGCTATCAATCCTTGGTTCAATTTGCCATTGTGGAAAAGGTAAAACGCTTTTTCGAGGAGAATCATCCCGGCACCATGATCCAACATGAGTTTGTGAATGTTTTGAACCGTTATGCCGGAAAAACAGGAAAGAATACACTTTTGGATATCCAAATTTATAAGAACCAGTTCATCCTAAGTGTATTGGATCAACGCATTCATTTTTGCAATTCATTTGCCTATCGAAACGACAATGACTTGCTCTATTTTATTTTGAATGTAGCTCAACGGTTTCCAGAGCAAGAGCTTGCCGTTCACGTAAATGGCAGAATAAACAAACGTGCTCCAATTTATCATCATCTACGTCAGTATTTTAAGTATGTGTCAATTCAAAGTAGAAACCACAATGTGGCCTACAGCTATTTATTTGACCAACTTCCGGATGCTCGTTTTGTAAACCTTTTTAATACCCAATCATGAGAATAGTAGGAGGCATACATCGCGGAAGACAGTTTCATCCAGGAAAATCATTTAAAGCACGTCCGACCACCGACCGAGCCAAAGAGAGCCTGTTCAATATTTTAACCAACCGATACGATTTTGAATCACTCAAAGTACTCGATCTGTTTGCTGGTACCGGCAGTATTTCGTTTGAGTTTTTATCGCGCGGATGCCAATCGATTACCTGTATAGAGCTCGATTTTAAGCACCATGCTTTTATTCAATCCATCGTTCAACAGCTAAATGCCAAGAATGAAATTCGAGCCATAAAGGGCAATGCTTTTAGATTCTGCGAGCAAACATCTGAAAAATACGATCTCATTTTTGCAGATCCACCATACGACCACCCCAAATTTGAAGAGGTTCCCAACCTAATTTTCGACAATCAACTGTTGGCAGAAGATGGGCTATTCATTCTGGAACACTCCAAATATTACGATTTCTCCAATCATCCGGAGTTGATTGAGACACGCAATTACGGAAGTGTTCATTTCAGCTTTTTTCAAAACAAGCAGCCTAGCTAGTCTAAAAACGAACATTCATACCCCTAAATCCAGGGATGACTCCGACTGTTTTTTTGGATTAAAAGCAAAGTCTATACATTTCTCATTCTGTTGAGGGTTACCTTTTGCTTGCCAGACGTATATAAATACGGGAAAATTGCTTATCTTTTTTTTAGCTTAAGTGATCCAGGCAATCCAATCAACAGCGTGGCTATGAATCGTACTTTTTCGACAACAAAACAGGCAAAGATTGAACCTCTTTACAATCGATCAAGCACAAAATACACTTATCAGAACCTAAGTCTGGAGCCCCTCGTCGGACAGTTAACCGATGATCAGTTGCGCCATTTGCTTTCTCGCTGTTTATTTGGATACACCGCAGCCGACCTTCTGCAAGTCAATAATGAATCGGTTGAAACCGTTGTTGATCGACTCCTGGAAGACCTCCCTTTTCCCGATCCTCCGCTTGGAATTGACAGCCGCGATGCAGACACGCCCATCGGAGAAACCTGGATTGACAAGCCGCACAATTCGAATTACAATACCTACCGGCTTCTCAGTTTAAATGGCTGGTGGTTTGGACAAACACTATCCTCAGGCATATCAATTCGCGAGAAACTTGTTCTCTTTTGGCACAACCACTTTGCACTGAAGCAAGAACTTGCTCAACGAGCAGACTTCCTATACGAATACAACCATTGCCTCCGCAAGAATGCATTAGGCAATTTGAAACAGTTTACGGAAGAAATGATCCTGTTACCAGCGACACTTCGAGCGTTAAATGGCGAATCTAATTACGCCCAGTCGCCCAATGAAAACCAAGCCCGGACCCTACTTGAATACTTCACACTAGGCTGGCCTCAAGAGCAAACTGCCGAGCAGGCTGCTTATTATACCGAAACAGATGTGCAGGCAGCGACAGCTATTCTGTCAGGTTGGACAATTGATGAAACGACAGGGCAGGCTTATTTTAATGAAGGCAACCACAATACTGACTCGAAAGTTTTCTCAGAGTACTTTCAGGGAACAAGCATTCAAAACGAAGGAGAGTCTGAGTACAAGCGACTAATTCAGCTGCTTTTTGAGCAGGAAGCCACCGCCAAAAATATCGTTCGAAAGCTGTACCGTTGGTTTGTTTACTATCAGATTGATGAAACCATCGAAGCTGAAATCATTACACCTTTAGCCACAATACTTCAATCAAATGGGTACGAACTGAAGCCTGTTTTATCAAGCTTACTAAAAAGCCAGCATTTTTATGATATCACTCTCAGAGGTTGCCTGATTAAAAATCCTATCGACTTTGTTACGGGGACACTAAAAAATTGCCATTTCCAAATTCCGGGGAAAGAACTGCTCATTGGTCAATATCATCTCTTGAACTATTTTAATAATGAAGCTGCCAAGCAAGGCATGGGGCTGGGATTTCCCCCTGACGAAGCAGGATGGCCGGCTTATTACCAAGCTCCGAGGTATCATCAACTATGGATTAATGCAGCCACTCTTTCGCGCAAACAGCAATTTGTACAGACAATTTGCTCCCCTGAAGGGATCAAACAGAATGGCGTATTCTTTCGAGCCAATTGGGTTGAACTGATCAAAACGATTTCAGAGCCATCAGATATCAATCAAGTCATTGATCAGCTGTCCAAACAATTCTTTCCCAAGCCAATCAGCACTCACCAACTTGCACTTTTAAAAGAACTCATCATGGGAGAGTTAAGTGATGCCGAATGGAGTTCAGAATGGCAACAATTTGAGAACACCCCGAAAGACGCGACTCAACGGGAAATTATTGAAAATGAAATACGAAAACTGGCTCAAACTATTTTTATGATGGCAGAATATCAATTGGCATGAAAAGACGGAATTTCCTAAAATATGGTTTATCAGCAATCAGCTTGCCTGTCCTTATCCAAGGTCAAGCTCTTGGACTAATTCCTGATAACGCCGTTTTAAAAGCCCTTACATCTGGAAATAAAACACGAAAGCTCATTCTGATTCACCTAAAGGGAGGAAATGACGGGCTCAATATGTTTACGCCGCTAGATCAATATATCAATCTCAGGAAGGCACGCCCCAATATTATCATCCCACAGGAAGAGTTGATTCGCCTCACCGATGTTTTGGGTATGCATCCCGCAATGAATAGTTTCAAACGTCTTTATGATTTAAAGCAGGCCCTCATTATTCAAAATGTGAGCTACCCCTCGCCCAGTCTATCGCACTTCCAATCACAAACCATCGTAAATAATGCCTCTTCTACTGAACTAAATTGGAACTCGGGTTGGTTGGGCCGGTATTTCCAAAACGCATCGCCTGATTTCCCAACAGACTTTCCAAATACCGAGGATGCACACCCCTTGGCAATAACGATCGGAACACAAGACTCTCCCATTAGCCAGGGCGATACTGCAAACTATAGCATAAGCATGACCGATGCAAGCAACAACTTTCAGCAAACAATTCAGCAAACTCAAGTTGAAGAAGATTCTCCGTATAATCATGAACTACGCTTTATAACGGATGCCATGCGAGTTGCTGATGCCTATTTGGATCCTATTCAGGAAGCTGCATCCAAAGGGGAAAATCAATCTCCATTGTACCCCGAAGATCCCAAGAACCAACTGGCCAAACAACTGGCACTTGTTGCACGCCTAATTGATGGAGGACTTGAAACGCCGATCTACGTGCTTAGCCTGGACGGCTTTGACACCCACACCAATCAGGTGGCCAGCGAATCCGCCACGACACAAGGACATCATGCAAGCTTGCTCAGGTATCTAGCTGATGGTATTTTGGCTTTTCAAGATGACTTGAACCGAATGGGCTTGGAAGAAAATGTGATTGGCATGGTTTACTCGGAATTTGGACGTCGCATTGCTTCGAACGAAAATCTGGGAACTGACCACGGAACAGCCTATCCTGCGATCCTGTTTGGTCAACCGATTAACCCAACCGTACTTGGTCACAATCCAACCATTCCCGAGGAAGTTAATCCATTTATGAACCTGGATATGCAATTCGACTTTCGATCAATTTATGCATCGATCTTTCAGCAATGGTTTCAACTCCCCGAAGCAACGACCCAACAAATCATGGGTGATGAATTCCCCATTCTACCCATTTTAAAAACAGCTGAAGGAAGTACCTTCTTTTATGAGAATCCGGTAAAGGTAACTGCCTACCCTATTCCAACAGCTGATTACTTAAACCTGAAAATTGAAACCAAAAATCCACAACTAAGGATTAGCCTCTTCAATCCCATGGGGCAGTTCGTAAAGACCCTTTTTAACCAAGAAGTAGAAGGTAATCTTTTGGAGTTACAGTTCTCCGTAAAAGGGCTACCTGCCGGACATTATATCCTTCGTGTTCAATCGGGCGACGACCTTGTTTCAAAAAAGCTGATCATTACGGATTAAACATATCCGGTGTATAATAACCTAAAATATGGTTGGCCATTTCCAGGTTCGATGCAGCTTCGGAATGATCAGGATCGAGGTCTAGCGCTTGATTAAAAGCATTGATTGCCTGCCCCCACTGCTGTTGTTTATAAGCTAGTTTCCCATGCAAAAAGTGTAATTCGGCTTCGCTTGGGTACTGCTCCAATAAACGATCGATCATCCGCTGAGCATCGACCAAATCGCCACGGTCAATATAAGATTTTAAAAGTGCTAGTTCCTTCTTCATTAGTCAGACATTACAAATGATTACTATTCTGTTTTTCCCGGAATGAGTTCAGGCAAAAATAAACAAATTAGGCTGAACCGCATGTGGAGTAAACAACCATTCTTCAGCCTGTTTGTTTACTGGTAAAACGGCTAAAATTAATAGAATAATGAATTTTACAGCAAATGATATCTCTCAGTGGATCAAAAATAGAAAGTCCACCTTTGTCAACGGCTTAAAAGAAGGAAGTCAAATTGATGACACAGTCATTGAGCAATTGTTAGAAAATGCCAGCTGGGCTCCATCACATGGCTTGGTACAAGCCTGGCAATTAAAAGTATTCGCAGGTGAAGGCGTTAAACGCTTTTTTGAGGTTCAACAAGCTATTTATAAAGCAATAACTCCAGCAGATCAATTCATGGATTTCAAGTACAAAGCTTACCTCGAAAAGTGGAAACGAGTTTCGCATATTGTAACCGTCATTGCGCAGCGCGATCCACACAAGCGATTTCCGGCCCAGGAAGATCTGGTTTCAGTAGCTTGCGCCGTTCAAAATATGTACCTGAGTCTTGAATCTTTGGGAATAGCTGGATATCTCAGTACCGGAGCCATCTGTTACTCACAGGAAATGCGCGATTTTCTGGGCCTACAGGAAGAGGACATTCCCGTGGGATTCTTTGTTCTTGGAGAACCTGATCCCGCCTTTCAACGCCCACCACGAACTCGTATTCCGGCCAATGAAAAAACCGAATGGATTAGAAAGTAGCCTCAGAGGAAAGCAAGTTGAGGATGTCTTGTTCTATCTTTTCGGGCTTGGTCATTGGAGCAAAGCGCTTGACGGGAACACCATCCCGGTCGAGCAAGAATTTTGTGAAATTCCATTTGATCCGGCCACCCAACACGCCCGGCAACTGGCGCTTTAAAAAGCGAAAAACAGGGTGTGCCTGGGCTCCATTAACGGCAACTTTATCGAATACCTGAAACGAAACCCCGTAGTTTACCAAACAGCCCCGGGCAATTTCATCGGCAGTTCCGGGCTCCTGTTTACCAAACTGATTGCAGGGAAAAGCCAGAATCGTCAAACCCTCGGGTTGATACTTCTCATGAAGTTCCTGCAACCCTTCATACTGCGGCGTAAAACCACATTGGCTGGCCGTATTCACGACCAATATCACCTGCCCTTTGTACGCCGAAAAATCGATCTCCTCTCCCTGAAGAGACCGCGCTTTAAAGTCATAAAAATGAGTTATCATTGCTCCGTCGTCTTAACTGTTATCGTTTTTATCTTCCTTCTCTGTAAAACATGCTTCGCTTTTTCCAGACAGCTAAGTCAGCAAATTGTTCTCTTAGCATTTTCTTCACACTACAGACTGGGTCGAAACTACAACCTCACGATCAATAAATTAAGTATCAAAATCCGAGAAATCGAAAACCACAGCTCCCTTGCGAGGGATTATTCGGCTAGGTATCGGCCCGGGAAACATGGATCACTCCTTTGATATTTTGCAGTTTATGAATCAGGAAATCCAAATGATCAAGGTTATTGACAAACACTCTCAAAGTCCCTTCAAACTCTCCATTGACCGTATCAATATTGATCGAGCGCATTTGTACGCCAATGTCCTTGGAGAGGACGTAGGATATTTGCCCAACAATTCCAGCTTCATCCGTTCCTGAAACACGTATTGTTGCCTGAAATGAGGTCCGCTTGGTCGAATCACGCCATTTAGCTGGGATCACCCGATAGGGATAGCGCTCAATCATTTGCTTGGCATTGGGGCATGAGCGCCGGTGTATTTTAATCCCGTCATTGATGGTAACAAAACCAAAGATTGCATCGCCGAAAATCGGATTACAGCAAGGAGCTAGTTTGTGATTCACGTTCTTGATGTTGTTATCAATCACCAGGTAATCATTCCCCGTTGAGAAGTCGAGCTCCTTCATTTGATCAGAAGGTAAAATCTCTTCAACCTTCTGCCGTGCTGTAGCCTCTGTTTCCTTTTCAACAATCAGTTCCTTAATGGCCAAGGTATCAATTTTTCCAACCGAAATATTGTAATATAAATCCTGAGCCAACTTCAGATTGTAGTGTTTCAATAATAGCCGGATCAGTTCGTCGTTGTAATCAATCTTCCAGTTTTTCAACTTCCGAAGCAAGATCTCTTTCCCATTTTCAGCCTCAATCCGTCGCTCCTCGTTAACACTCACCTTAATCCGCGTCTTTGCTTTCGTTGTCACCACAAACTCAAGCCAGTCCAGTTTAGGCGTTTGCTTCGCGGAGGTATCAACAGCCACCTGGTCGCCATTTTTCAACTTGTAGCGCAAGGTCACCTTCTTACCATCCAACATCCCTCCCACGCAGTGATCCCCCACTTCGGAGTGAATCTCGTAGGCAAAATCCAGTAAGGTTGAACCGGCCGGCAAGCGTTTTAAATCGCCTTTAGGCGTAAAAACAAATATTTCATCATTGTAAATGTTTGTGCTAAAGTCATCAATAAAATCGACCACGTTCAATTCTGGATTTTCCAGAATCTCGCGAACGTTTGCCAACCAGTTTTCCATTTCCGAACTGGCTGATCCACCTTTGTATTTCCAGTGGGCAGCCAAGCCCTTCTCTGCAATTTCGTCCATTCGACGTGTCCGAATTTGAATCTCCACCCACTTCTTTTGCGGTCCCAAAACCGTAGCATGCAAGCTCTCGTAACCATTCGACTTGGGCATGGTAATCCAATCCCGCATCCGCTCTGGGTTCGACTGGTACTCCTCGGTAACAATGGAATACACCTGCCAACAATCCGATTTTTCGAGCTCCTGCTCCGAATCCAAAATCACGCGAATGGCAAATAAATCGTAAACTTCATCAAAGCTTACTTTCTTGTTTTGCATCTTCTTCCAAATAGAATTGATCGACTTGGTCCGTGCTTTCATGTCGAATTTAAATCCTCGACGTTTCAGCTTTTCTTCGATCGGCTTAACAAACTCTGCCACAAAGTTCTTGCGTTCGTCACGACTTTCCTTTAAGCGATCATCAACATATTGATAAGCTTCTGGATTGGTGTACTTCAGGCAAAGATCCAGCATCTCGGAATTGATGTAGTACAAGCCCAAACGGTGAGCCAATGGCGCATACAAATGCGAAGTTTCCATGGCGATCTTCTGCTGCACCGCTGATGAATGCATCGCCAAGTTCCGCATAACATGTAAACGGTCGGCAATTTTCACCAAAATAACCCGAACATCGCCGGCTAAAGCCAGCATCAACTTCCGGTAGTTTTCGGAATACAGATCCACCGTATCTGTTCCTAAGGCATTGATCTTAGCCATCCCTTCCAGAATCCCCGAGACCTGTGTCCCAAAGCGTTTTTCAACCTCTTTTAGGCCAACTTGCTTGCTCCGCTGTTCGTAGCTTACATTGTGAAGCAAGCCGGCAATAATAGAGCTTGCTCCCAGGCCAACCTCCCGTGCAACAACTTGGGCGACTTCAATGGAATGGACCAATATGATTTCACCGCTTGGCCAGGTATCTTCACCCAACACCTCCCAGGCAAATTGGAAAGCCTTCTCGATTTCAGTTACTTCCTCAACAGAAGGTGAAGCCTTACATAACTCCATCAATTCCAACCAAGCCTTTTCTATTTGTTTATTCATGCTGCTTTCTATTCCGAAATCCAATACGAGGATCATTAAAAATAAAAAAGGCCACCTAATTAGGCAGCCTTAGAATTTATCATTATAAAATTCAATTATTCTGCCTTCGTCGTGTCAACAAACTTGCGTCCCTGAAGCTCCCGGTTAAGCATAAACACGCCATTCCCTTGTCCGTTAATCAACTTCAAGTTATCCAATAGCTCGTTTACATTCGCCTCTTCTTCAACCTGCTCGTCAACAAACCACTTCAAAAAACTTTGCGTTGCATGGTCACTTGCTTTTACGGCTACATCCATCAACTGGTTAATCATTTCGGTAACCTTTTGCTCATGCTCCAAGGTTTTTTCATATACGTCGATGACTCCGTTAAACTCGGTAGGAACACTTGCAATTGGCTCCAAAATTACACGGCCATTACGCTCATTTACAAAGTCAAATATTTTAAGGGAATGTGAAAGTTCTTCTTGGTACTGTACTTTCATCCAGTTAGCAAAGCCAGATAGTCCCTGGTCTTCAAAATAGGCCGACATCGATAAATAAAGATAAGCAGAATGCATTTCAGCATTGATTTGCTTATTCAGGGCTTTTAAAACTGTTTCTTTAAGCATAGTGATCTTGTTTTTCGTTTTATTCAAAAATACTAAAAAAAAGTAGATCGCTGCCTGATTGCAGCTATTTTCATAATGGGTTAACAAAGGCTTAAGCCTGTTTACCATCAATTATTCTCCAAAATCCAAATTAAACCGTTGCTTCATTAAAGCAAGATTTGGGTTCTTTTTAACCATCTCATTCAACTTCTCGGTCTCAGAATAAGGCTTATACTCAACTTCCTGCGCCACAATATCGGTAATCAACTCGATACTTGTGTTCCGCAATTCTTTCCGCAACCAAGAGACCAAGTCCGGTTTAATCTTATTAATTTCCTCTGCCTGAACCGAATTATCAATCTTTAAGCTCAGCTTGAAATTCTCCAATAATTCCGGTGTTCTGGAAAGGGTCGCTTTCAGGTTTGGACGGTCACTCAATCTCAAAAGATACTCTCCCCATTTCGCCTCAAACTGCTCTTTGGTAAACGATTCCTTTAGTTGTTCGCCAACAAAATACTTGAGCTTCTCCTTTGCGTCTCCTTCTTTATCGCCATCGATTTTACCAGACAGAGCATCCTTAATTGAAGGCGTAAAACCACTTCCCCGTCGCTTTATTACTCGTTTTACAGGAGTTCGCACAGGAACGTCACCATCTGATGAGCTAGCGGCATTCGATGCTTTTTGAGGTTCTTCATCTCGTTTGGGAGCAGCCCCGGAAGGGCTTGTTTTTCGTGCAGCAGCTTGACTTTTCCCAGAGAAAATTGGCTCTAATTCAACAACTTCGTTGTCGTTAGCTATTTTTTTTTTAAGGTGAGCTGTGCCATCCGGATCAAACTCAGTTCAACCAGCAAGCGTTTATTCTGGCTGGCTTTGTATTGCATGTCACATTCGTTGCTTATTTTCAACGCCTCCAGCAAAAAGGCGGGATCGCAACCAGCAGCCTGTGCTTTATACTTCTCCTTGATTTCACCTCCAACTTCAAGCAACTGCACTGTAATCTGATCCTTACAGACCAATAAATCCCGTATATGGCTGCTCAGTCCATTAATAAAATGGTGCCCGTCAAAACCATGATCCAACACCTCATTAAACAGCAACAACGCATTGGCGACATCGTTCTCTAACAGCAAATCGACTAAACGGAAATAATAGTCGTAATCCAATACATTCAGGTTATCAATCACATCTTTATACGTGATATTTTTACCTGAGAAGCTAACAATCTGATCAAAAATAGACAGTGCATCTCGCATGGCGCCATCCGCTTTCTGAGCAATGACATTTAATGCTTCGCTTTCGATTTGCACTTGTTCGCTCTGGGCAACATAGTTCAGGTGCCCCGAAATATCTCCGATCTTAATTCGATTAAAATCAAAAATCTGACAACGCGATAAAATGGTTGGGATAATTTTGTGCTTTTCGGTTGTTGCCAGAATAAAAATGGCATGCTTTGGTGGCTCTTCCAAGGTTTTCAGGAAGGCATTAAAAGCAGCCTGAGACAACATGTGAACCTCATCAATAATATAGATGCTGTACTTTCCAATTTGTGGAGGAATCCGCACCTGATCTGTCAGGTTACGAATATCATCGACCGAGTTGTTCGATGCCGCATCCAGCTCATGGATGTTATACGAACGATTATCGTTAAAAGCCATACATGACTCACAGCTATTGCAAGGCTCAGTCTCTGCTGTTAAGTTTTGGCAATTAATTGTTTTTGCAAAAATACGGGCACAAGTTGTCTTCCCAACACCACGAGGACCACAGAACAAATAGGCATGCGCCAACTGACTGTTCTTGATGGCATTTTTCAATGTTGAAGTAATTGAAGCTTGACCAACTACTGTTTGAAAAGTATCTGGACGGTATTTTCTGGCAGAAACAATAAAATTCTCCATAATTTCATTTAATGAAGCTCAAAGATAAACATTTTAAGAGGAAATTCAGGGGGATTTTATTAACAAGAATTAAGATTCGGCTCGCCTTCACATGGCAAACTTTTTACATGATCAACTGTTTTTATCCTAATGAAGCATCTTTGAAAAGGTTAGCAATCTTATTTGCTGACTTTACGTCAACATCCTGAATGTTTCATTGCTATAAAAGATAAATACCTATGAAAAAATTGACTTTTCTTTTAGCTATGATCTTTGCCATTTCATTAAGTTTTGGACAAAGTAGCTTCCATGAGTTTACCGTTAAAGATATTGAAGGCGGGAATTTTGATTTAGCCCAGTTGAAAGGTAAAAAAGTTTTGGTGGTTAACACGGCATCCAAGTGTGGTCTGACCCCACAATATGAACTTTTACAAGAACTTTATGACCAATATGGAGGAGAGCATTTTACAATTGTTGGTTTTCCGGCCAATAATTTTGCGAACCAAGAGCCTGGCTCAGACGAAGACATTGCTGCGTTTTGTGAAAAAAACTATGGCGTAAGCTTCCCCATGATGAGCAAAGTATCTGTTAAAGGCAAAGATATTCATCCCGTTTACCAATGGCTTACCCAAAAAGCAAAAAACGGAGTCAGTGATTCAGAAGTTAGCTGGAACTTTCAAAAATACTTGATTGATAAAAATGGACAGCTAGTCGATTTTATCAAGCCAAAAGTTAAGCCAAACGATCCGAAGATTGTTAACTGGATAAAAGGAGACTCATAGTGTACTCGCTAATGAATAATCAAAATTGATTAAGCGTACACAAAGCATGGTTCGATTGACTAAGAAGTAAATCAACCATGCTTTTTTTATAAAAGATTTTATAACGAATCCAACGCCTTTTTATAGGTTGAAATAGCGCGTTCACGGGCAAATTTGTGTTCAACCATCGGATGCGAATAAGTCAGTTGTTCAAACTCAGGCACCCATTTTCGAATGTATTTTAGTTCAGGATCAAACTTTTGGGCCTGTAACGTAGGATTAAAAACCCGAAAATAAGGCGCCGCATCGCAACCCGTTCCTGCAGCCCACTGCCAACCTCCATTATTCGACGCTAAGTCAAAATCCAACAGTTTCTCTGCAAAATAAGCCTCACCCCATCGCCAGTCAATCAGCAAATGTTTACATAGAAAACTGGCCGTAACCATCCGGACACGATTGTGCATATACCCCGTTTCATTTAGCTCACGCATACCTGCATCAACCAAGGGGTAACCTGTATTTCCCTCACACCAGCGAGCAAACTCTTTTTCCGAGTTGATCCAAGGTATTTGATTGTAAGCTGGCTTAAAAGCACTTCCTTCAACATGTGGAAAGTGCCACAAAATGGCTGCATAAAAATCACGCCAGATCAGTTCATTCAGAAAAACAGAGGAATGTTCCTTTGCCTTTCTTGTCAGCTCACGAATGCTGATTGTTCCAAAGCGTAAATGGATTCCCAAATGAGTGGTTCCATTCTGTCCCGGGAAATCACGATCGTTAGCGTAATTTTCCAATGTCAATTCATCAATATCTCTCGCCGGAAATTCAATGCTACCTCGCCGAAAACCCAAATCGCGCAAGTGAATATCTTTTAATGGAGCTGTTTGGTGAAGTTGATTCAAATGCTTTTCTGAAGGAAAGATTTTTGTTTCTTTAGCAGTCAATCGCTCAAGCCATTTTTTACTGTATGGCGTAAATACCGTATAGGGCTTTCCATCTGCTTTTAAAATATCCTCTTTATGGAAAATCACGTGATCTTTAAATAGCAAGAAATCGACCTCATGCGCTTGTAAAAAACGGCTGATCTCACCCTCCCTTTCGCGAGCATAAGGTTCGTAGTCTTCGTTGGCGTAAACACCTTTAATATCATATTCAACCCATAATCGTTTAAATGCATCCAAAGGCTTACCATGATAAATCCAAAAAGTGCTGCCATTTAACTCAAATTCAGCTTTTAATCGCCGTACTTCATCAACAATAAACTCAACCCGGCTATCATCATCTTCCAAATCATTAATAATTCGGGTATCAAAAATAAAAACGGGCAAAACTGGCTCCCCTGCATGTAAAGCCTCATACAATCCATGGTTATCACGCACCCTTAGGTCGCGCCGAAACCAAAAAATATTGATCTTCTTTTTCATTTGTTTAAGTCCCTTTTTTATACTCAGAACAATTTCGCAACAAAAAGTTCTTCCAGAAACTGGTTTTGTTTAACACAAAACAATATTTCCTTCCTTTTTCCCAAGCCATTATATGCCAAAAAGTACACAAAATTCAGCAACTTATCAATGGTTTAGATGGCTACAATATTCTTTCGTTTAAAATTTTAAACTCATGGAACCGCTTCGCTCTCGCACAATTTTTTTTAATCATACTCCTTTGTGATTTAATGATGAATAAAATCATGCTCGTTTCATCTGTAACAATTTTGTTCGAAGTAATATTTTCTTTTCTTTTATACCCTGCTTCTTCATCTTCGCGAATTAAGGCTAGCACGAAGAAGCTTGAAAAGGAAAACCGCAAATTTCAAATTGTAAAACCCAACTAAAGATTGATTTATGAACAGAGGATTTGCCAGCGATAACAACGCAGGAGTTCATCCCAATATATTAAAAGCCATTGAGCAGGCTAATCGAGGACATGTTGTAGGCTACGGAGACGACCCTTATACGCAAGAAGCCATCGCACTTTTTAAGAAAGAGTTTGGGCAGGATACCGAAGTATTTTTTGTTTTTAATGGAACAGGAGCAAATGTCCTTGCACTCTCCTCGGCAACAAATTCATTTAACTCCATTATTTGTGCAGATACTGCCCACATTCAAGTTGACGAATGTGGTGCTCCTGAAAAATTAACCGGCTGCAAGCTACTTCCGGTTCCAAGTCAAAAAGGGAAAATTACTCCCGAAGGGATCAAGCAATATCTACATGGCTTTGATTTCGAGCACCACTCACAGCCTCGGGTAATTTCCATCTCTCAAGTTACGGAGTTAGGAACCGTATACGCACTAGAAGAGATTAAGGCAATCACCGCACTTGCTCACGAGTATGGACTATTGGTTCATATGGATGGCGCCCGTTTGGCTAATGCAGCTGTTGCGCTAAACTTGCCATTTCGCGATTTCACAAGGGATGCGGGCATTGATATGCTTTCTTTTGGGGGAACCAAAAATGGCCTATTAATGGGTGAAGCGGTCTTGTTCTTCAATCCAGACCTGACCAAATACACCAAATATATCCGTAAACAAAACATGCAACTGTTCTCAAAGATGCGCTTTGTTGGGGCCCAGTTTTTGGCCTATTTCAAAAACGAACTTTGGAAAACCAATGCACAGCATGCCAACCAAATGGCCAAATTGCTCGAGCGAGAGATCTTAAAACTCGGGAAAGTACAACTAACTCAGGAAACCGAAGCCAATGGTGTTTTTGCCATTGTTCCAACTAAGATTATTCCCAAACTGCAAGAAGAATATTTCTTTTATGTGTGGGATGAATCCCGATCCGAAGTTCGCTGGATGACCTCTTTTGATACAACGGAAGAAGACATCCACGGCTTTGTAAAACTAATTGATCGTTTAATTTAAATGCCCTTATTCAACTACTATCCATCCAGCGGCGATTCGCATGATCCCGAATTGGAAAAAAAGATCTTCAAACACAGTCTTGTTTTTCCAACGCTCTTTTTAGTGGCATTTTGGTTGGTCTTTCTAGTTGAATCAACATTAAATATTGAATTGGCTGTCTATGGTATTTTTCCGCTTAAACCAGAAGGTTTGAAAGGCATCCTTTTTTCGCCATTCATTCATAGCGGTTACAAACACCTGGCAGCTAACTCAGCTCCTTTTTTTGTACTATCTCTGGCCCTTTTCTACTTTTACCGAAAACTGGCCTACCGAATATTTATCTTGATTTACCTCCTTTCGGGCCTCTGTGTATGGCTCGGAGGACGTGAGGCCTGGCACATTGGAGCCAGTGGAGTCATCTATGGACTTGCCTCCTTTTTATTCTTTAGCGGCATCTTTCGAAACGACGTCAAATTACTGACGATTGCCATCATTGTTGTTTTCCTTTATGGCAGTATGTTCTGGGGAATTTTCCCAATCAAGCCCGACGTTTCTTGGGAAAGTCATTTATGGGGAAGTGTGAGTGGCCTATTATTAAGCATTTATTACCGAAAACAGGGGCCGCAGCGACAGCATTACGAATGGGAAGAAGAAGCTGATGATGAAGAAGATGACCATTCTACCTTCTACACATCGGACCACACGGCAAATTATTTCGAAGACGACAACGAAAAAAACAAGTAGATGTTGAACAGCAGAAAAGAAATTGTGTAACTTTGCCATCTTTTAAAGGAAAACTAGTTCTATAACAATGATTAGCAGAAGAATTATTCGTATTAAAGTATTACAGGTTCTGTACGCCTATTATACTTCGTCGGAGAAGTCGATTAACAACTCGGAGAAGGAGCTATTCTTCAGTATACAGAAAACATACGATCTTTACCATTATTTGTTGGATTTGGCCATTGAGATCAGTAAGCATGCCGAATCAGTTATTGAGTTGAGAAAGAAGAAACACTTTCCAACGGAAGAGGATCTGAATCCGAATACCCGTTTTATCCGGAATCAGCTAATCAGTCAGCTAAAAGAAAACGAGAGTCTAAACAAATACCTTGACAAGTCAAAACTGAGCTGGATTAATGAGCCGGAGTTTGTCAAGAAGATGTACAATGCATTGATTGCAACAGACTTTTACAAGAGCTATATGCTTGCTCCAGAAAGCTCTTATCAAGCAGACAAGAAACTGGTTGAACAGCTATTTGCTGAAGTTATCCTTCAATCTGATGATCTTTTCGGAATTCTGGAAGAACAAAGTATTTACTGGAATGATGATGTTGACTTTGTCATTAGCATGATCATCAAAACATTCAAGAAATTCAAGGAATACACCCGCGAAAATCAAGCACTTCTTCCAATGTTTAAAGATGAGGAGGATCGTCAGTTCGCCAAAGATTTATTCCGGAAAACCATTTTGAATCATGACGAGCTAAAACAGGTTGTCACCACTCACACCGTTAACTGGGATGTTGAACGCATTGCATTTATCGATGAGTTGATTTTGGAGATGGCTATTGCCGAGTTCTTGTATTTCCCTTCAATTCCTACGAAAGTAAGTTTGAACGAATACATCGAACTGTCAAAATATTACAGCACGAAAAAGAGCCGAAACTTCATCAACGGCATCCTGGACAAGGCTTTGAAAGCCTTGAAAAATGAAAATAAAATTCTCAAAGCTGGTCGCGGATTAATTGGAGAAGATACGCCTAAATCATGAATAAGCTGCTAACGATAGCACTGATTCTTATCTTGTCTGCTTGTCAAAACAACACCAAACCAAATAACAAACAAGACCAAGCAGATACTGCTGTTGGAGAATTTGCGTTTCAGGAAGAATTCCATAATTTTGGGAATCTCCAATCAGGAGAAGTTGTTGCTTACAGCTTTCAGTTTGAAAATTCCGGGGAAGGAAAATTAATCATCAAACGCATCGAAACAGATTGTGGATGCATTGAAACTCATTTCCCAAAGGAAGTTGTTAAAGCTGGACAAACAGGGTTAATTGAAGTTGTTTTTAATACAGCTGGCGAAACAGGAAAAGTGTATAAAGAGTTGTTGATTTACTCGAATGCCAAAGAAAAACCCCAAAAGTTAGCGATTGCGGCCAATGTAGAGAATGAATTTATAAAATTATACAGTAAAAATTAAAGCTAAGAAACGATGAACTATTTATTAATGGCTCCTCAGCCTGGAGCAGAACAAAATCCAATAACAACATTCCTTCCACTCGTTCTGATTATTGTTGTTTTCTACTTCTTTATGATCCGTCCTCAGGTTAAACGTCAGAAAGAATTGAAGAAATTCCGTGAAAGCTTGGCCAAAGGCGACAAAGTAGTAACAACTGGTGGAATTTATGGAAAAGTTGCAGAAATCAAGGAAAACTACGTTTTGTTGCAAGTCGATGACAATGTAAAACTACGAGTTGACAAAAGCGCTGTCGTAAAAGACATGTCTGATGTAACTCCACAAAAATAATTTATGGTTTTTTAGTAAAAGCCAGGAAAGGGTCGACAGTGAGTCAACCCTTTTTTTTATCTTTGGTTGCGTGGAAAACAAATGGCTACATAAGATACAAACCTTTCTTCGAAGGTTAAATATAAAGAATGACCGCAAGTTGGTTATTTATCTCGTTTGTGTGGGAATTGCCTCGGTATTTTGGCTTCTGAATGCACTTGAAAAAGAATACGAAGTGGAACTTTCTTTTCCGGTTCGCTACACCAATCACCCCAAAAATAAATTATTGGTGAACGATCCCCCCAGTCATTTTACGCTTGATGTTAAATCCTATGGTTTTACGCTTTTGCGCTATAAACTGAGCATGGCCTTTTCGCCACTCGTGTTTAATATCAATGAGTTTGGAGGCGAAAGCATGGAAGACAGCAGTCGCTCAAACTATGCTTTGTCAAGCCGTCTTTTCCGAAATGAAATTGCCGACCAGCTGAGTAACGAGTTAACCATCACGGGTGTTCACCCTGACACGATCTACTTCCAGTTTGACCGGATCGTCAGCCAAAAGAAAAAAGTAGAACCAGCCATCAGCTTTCAACTAAAAAAGCAACACTATCAATACGAATCCGTTCAAGTGAAGCCTGATTCAGTTATCGTCCATGGCCCCGAATCAATTTTGGATACACTTAAAATAATAAAAACAGTAGCTCAACACTACAAAGAGCTTGCACAGACAGTACAACGGAACGTTCCATTGCAAGATATTAAGCACCTTGAATTTTCGCCTAAGCGCGTGGTTGTTCAAATACCAATTGAAGAGTTTACAGAAAAAGAACTTGCGGTTCCGGTGCAGATTCAAGGAATTCCAGATAGTATACACATTAGTCTTTTCCCGGCCGAGGTAAAATTAAATTTCTTAGTTGGTCTTAGTCGATTTTCGTCGATTACATCGAATGACTTTGAGGCAATTGTTTCGTATGAAGATATCCTGTCACAGAAAGACTACCTTCCTGTAAAACTAGAGAAAGTACCTCCACACCTGAAGGCAGTAAACCTTGCCCCCAGAAGAATTGAGTATCTCATTGAAAAATAAAACCATGTTAAAAATCGGAATTACCGGAGGAATTGGAAGTGGAAAGTCAACGATATGCAACTTTTTCAAACTAATCGGAATCCCTGTTTTTCAAGCTGATGTTGATGCAAAAAAACTACTTAATGAATCAGCCATTATCCGTGGTAAGATGACCTTGTATTTTGGAAGTGACATTTACCTCCCAAATCAGACAATTGACCGAAAAAAGTTGGCACAACTCATTTTCAATTCACCATCTTTACTTGAGAAAGTCAATTCAATTGTTCATCCCGAAGTTCGTAAGCGCTTTTTCGAATGGTCTGATCAGCAAAAAACGCCTTATATCATCCACGAGGCAGCCATCCTTTTTGAAACTGGTTTTGCTCAAATGATGGATTATAACATTTTGGTGACAGCCCCTAAACAACAGCGTACCGCTTGGGTTATGAATAGAGATAACAGTTCGGCTAAGCAAGTCGAAGAACGTATGTCTAAACAATGGCCAGATGAAAAAAAAGAACAACTGGCTGACTTTATAATTAAAAACAACAACCAGGAATTAATCATTCCTGTCTTATTAGAATTAGATCAAAAATTTAGAGCACATGGGTAAATTTGCAAAATGGATTGCCGGAGGTTTAGGATGGGCATTTTTAGGCCCCCTTGGAGGAATTGTAGGTTTTGTTGTCGGATCGATGATGGACACCAATAACGGACAAACAGGACCAGCAGGCTCGACTACAACGCGTCAACCACATACAACAACCACCGGAGGCTATGTCATGAGCTTACTGGTTTTGGTAGCAGCTGTCATGAAAGCCGACGGAAAAGTTCTCCGTTCCGAATTGGAATATGTGAAACAATTCTTTGTTCGCTCCTTCGGATCAAGTTCAGCTCAAGAAGCCATAAAAATGCTTCGCGACCTACTTAAACAAAACATTCCAGTAGCTGATGTTTGCTATCAGATCCAAAAGAATATGGATTATTCATCCAGGCTTCAACTTCTCCATTTTTTATTCGGGATTGCCCAAGCTGATGGACAAGTGGCCCCGTCCGAACTAAAAATGATTGAACACATGGCTCAAAACATGGGGATCAGCTCAAAAGACTTTGAATCAATTAAGGCCATGTTTATCGCCAACACGGATGCTGCTTATAAAATTCTGGAAGTTGATGCAAATGCAACGGACGAAGAAATTAAAAAAGCCTACCGTAAGATGGCTATGAAATACCATCCGGATAAAGTAAGCTATTTGGGTGAAGACTTTCAAAATGCTGCAAAGGAGAAATTTCAGAAGGTTAATGAAGCCTATGAGAGTATCAAGAAAGAACGAAAATTCGCATAAAAAAAGAAGGCTGCTCAATTGGTTGAGCAGCCTTCTTTTTAATAAAATCTACATCAAGTGTTTAAGTCGTCAAACTCAACATTGGTATAATCTTTTGCTTCGATCACTTCATCTTCATTATCAGAAAGTGTCATTTCAATACCGATCTCTGCATCTTCCATTGACTGACTAGCTTTTATAAAGTCAATAACCTCACTCAAACCATCAGAAAACTTCTCAAAATCTTCTTTATATAAGAAAATTTTGTGTTTCTCGAAGTGGAACTTACCATCCTGATCGTAACGTTTCTTACTCTCAGTAATTGTTAAATAGTACTCGTTCTTCCTTGTCGACTTTACATCAAAGAAATAGGTTCTTTTCCCTGCTCTTACAGCTTTTGAGAAAATTTCTTGTCTGAAATTGCTGTCGACTTCTTTCGTTTCATCTTTTCTATCAAAGCCTTCCATCTTGCTCGTTTTAAATTATTTCCATAGTTGAACTATCAAAAATAAAAAATTATTTTGAAAATAGACGAAACCTGTTAACAAACAGCTATTTATTTTATCGCTAACAAATGTTCATTTTACTTAGAACTGTTGTAGTATTTCATGGCTTCTGGCATAATCTCCTGCAATGCCTCAATACGCTTAGCATCGACCGGGTGCGTGCTTAGAAACTCCGGAGGTTTTTGTCCACTATTCTGAGCCATTCGTTGCCAAAAACCAACAGCTTCTTGAGGATTGTAACCTGCAATTGCCATAAAAATTAATCCCATTTGGTCAGCTTCATACTCATGTTGACGTGAAAAAGGCAGCATAACTCCTACCTGTGAGCCCACTCCGTATGCAGCCGAAAAAATGGCCTGCGTTTGCTCTGGCTTCTCTTTGATCGCCTCTCCCAAGGCAATTCCGCCCATTTGAACCAGCATAGAATGGCTCATTCGCTCATTTCCATGTCTGGCTACCGCGTGTGCAATTTCGTGCCCCATAACCACTGCTAAACCAGCTTCTGATTGCGTCAACGGCAATATACCCGTATAAACAACAACTTTCCCTCCCGGCATACACCAAGCGTTAGGAACTTCGTTTTCGATTAAATTAAACTCCCACTTAAAATATTGCAGATAGCTTTCATAGCCATTGCTTTTGAGGTATTGCTCGACAGCAGAGGCAATTTTTTGCCCGGCTCGCTTAACCATTTCCACCTGTTGGCGGTTGCTTGCAACTTTATTGGTATCTAAAAACTGGTCATAGCTGGTTAAGCTCATTTCAACCATATTCGATTCAGGTAACAAATTAACCTGACTACGACCTGTCAGTGGAACAGTACTACATGATGTACTGATAAAAGCCAAAACCACAGCCGCTAAAACAATAAAAGGAGATGTTTTTGTATTCATAGATGAAATTTGTTTTTGTAAAGTTAAACAAACAAAGCCAAAAAAAGGTGACTGAATCAGTCACCTTTTTAACGAAAAACCATTCGGTTTTATTTATAAATTTCTTTTTTTGCGGCTAACAAGGTGTTTTTCAGCAAAGCAACGCGGGTCATTGGACCTACTCCCCCTGGCACCGGAGTAATGTACGAACATTTATGGGCCACTTCATCAAAAGCGACATCGCCTTTCAACTTAAATCCTGATTTGGTTTGATCAGACTTTACCCGAGTTGTTCCAACATCAATTACCACTGCTCCTTCTTTAACCATATCTCCTTTAATAAACTCAGGAGCTCCTAAAGCAGCGATCAAGATATCAGCACTTGCACACAGTTCTTTCAAGTCCTTTGTTCGGCTATGAGCAACAGTTACGGTAGCATTAATTGCTTTTTGCGACATCAAAACGCTCATTGGACGCCCAACAATATTACTTCGGCCGACAACGACACAGTCTTTCCCTGAAGTCTCAATCTTGTAACGCTTCAAAAGCTCAACGATACCATCCGGCGTAGCCGAAACAAAACAAGGTAACCCGATCACCATACGTCCAACGTTAATCGGATGGAAGCCGTCAACATCTTTACGAGGATCAATTGCCTCAATTATTTTTTGCTCAGAAATATGCTTAGGCAATGGCAACTGCACAATAAAACCATCTACATCGGTATCATTATTCAGTTCATGAACCTTCGCCAGCAATTCTTCTTCAGTAACATCATCCTCAAAGCGAACCAAGCTAGATTTGAAACCAACCTCCTCACAATCTTTAATTTTGAATGCTACATATGTTTCGCTTCCTCCATCGTGTCCTACCAAAATGGCAGCTAAGTGAGGTTGTTTCGCACCTGCTTCAACCATTTCACGAACTTCCTGTGCGATCTCTTTTTTAATGTCCGTTGCGATTTGTTTTCCGTCGATTAACTTCATTATCTTGATTTTTTCTGGAGTTATCTTGCACGTAGATTACCCATCATTCGTCCCATATTCTTTCCTTGCGAAACCATTTTCATCATTTTGCGTGTCTCGGCAAATTGTTTGATCAAACGGTTTACTTCCTGAATATCGGTACCTGAACCATTGGCAATTCTCTTTCTACGAGAACCATTCAATAATGATGGATCATTACGCTCATCCGGGGTCATAGAATGAATGATTGCCTCAATATGCTTAAAGGCGTCATCTTCAATATCAACATTCTTTAGTGCTTTACCCATACCTGGAATCATTGCAGCTAAATCTTTAATATTACCCATCTTCTTGATCTGCTGAATTTGCTTCAGGAAATCATTAAAGTTGAACTGGTTCTTAACTAATTTCTTTTGTAATTTTCGGGCTTCTTCAGCGTCAAATTGTTCCTGCGCCTTTTCAACCAGTGAAACAATATCCCCCATTCCAAGAATCCGGTCAGCCATCCTTGATGGGTGGAACACGTCTAATGCCTCCATTTTTTCGCCTGTACCAACATACTTAATTGGCTTGTTTACCACAGAACGAATTGACAAGGCTGCACCACCACGAGTATCACCATCTAGTTTGGTCAATACCACCCCGTCAAAGTCAAGACGATCATTAAACTCTTTTGCTGTATTTACAGCATCTTGACCAGTCATCGAGTCAACAACAAACAAAATTTCATGAGGAGAAACCGCTTTCTTCACAGCGCTAATCTCTTTCATCATCTCCTCATCAACTGCTAAACGACCCGCGGTATCGATAATTACCACATCGTTACCATTGGCCTTTGCTTGTTTTATTGCAGCTTGAGCAATCTTTACTGGCTCTTTATTTCCTTCTTCAGTATAAACCGGAACATTGATTTGTTCTCCTAAAACTTTAAGCTGATCAATCGCAGCAGGACGGTATACGTCACCAGCGACCAGTAAGGGGTGTTTACCGCGCTTATTTTTAATAAGATTAGATAGCTTTCCAGAGAAGGTCGTTTTACCGGATCCTTGCAGACCAGCAATCAATATTACCGTTGGATTCCCTGATAAATTAATATCTACAGATTGCCCTCCCATTAATTCTGCCAACTCATCGTGGACAATCTTAACCATCATCTCGCCAGGCTTAACAGCCGATAAAACGTCTTGCCCAAGTGCTTTTTCTTTCACTTTTTCAGTGAATGATTTGGCAATTTTGAAGTTAACGTCAGCATCTAAAAGTGCACGTCTTACTTCTTTTAATGTTTCCGCTATATTAATCTCGGTAATTCGTCCCTGCCCTTTTAGCAGCTGAAACGACCGCTCTAATTTCTCGTTAAGATTCTCAAACATATTCGTATGGTATTGATTTATTTTTCAAGCTGGTGCAAAAATACAAAAATAATAGAAAGAGAAATTTTTAATTCTCTTTAAAAAAAAGTTCAATTAACGGGTTACCTTTTCTTGTAAAGTAGAATAAACAGGTGTAAGTTCTTTATATTATGATGGAGAGATTCAGGGATGGGAGAAGAAATATCATATTGTTATGGACTAGTTTTTAGTTGTCCTATGAAGAATGAAACGGCAACTTGTGCATACAAGCATATTCGCCAGATGAATCTATCCGAAAGAATTGAATATATAAATTCGCTATCAAGTTATGACAGAGCGATTCTTATCCAAAAGCATAAAAACTGCATCTGTCAACGAGAAAATAAAGTCCCTTTTTCACGAATCGCAATTTTGTAGAATTTTGGGGGTCAGTTCTGACCCCCTTTTTTCATGCCTTTTTTTTACATCCGTTCGGGAACTTTAATTCCTAACAAGCTCATTCCTTTTTGTACTGTATTGGCTATCGCTTTTGATAACACCAACCTGAAGTTACGAACGGCATCGTCCTGTTCCCCCAAAATCGAATGATCATGATAGAACTGGTTGAATTCTTTAACCAGCGCATAGATATAATTAGCAATTACTGCAGGACTGTATGTATCTCCAGCTTCTTTTACAACCGAAGGGAAAAGAGACAATGATTTAATCAACTCTTTTTCTTTATCAGAAAGAGCTATTTGTTCGCTCAGCTTTTCACTCAGTTCAATACCATTATCATTGGCTTTACGAATTACCGAACGAATACGTGCGTAGGTGTACTGAATAAATGGTCCTGTATTCCCGTTAAAGTCGATCGACTCTTCTGGATTAAACAGCATATTTTTCTTCGGATCTACTTTCAGCATGAAATATTTAAGAGCACCCAAGGCAATCGTCTTGTAGGTTTCAGCCAACTCTGCCTCAGTGTAGCCTTCCAGCTTGCCTAGTTCCTCTGAAGTTTTCCGTGCCACTTCGATCATTTCTGCCATTAAATCATCAGCATCAACCACAGTTCCTTCCCTTGACTTCATCTTACCATGAGGAAGTTCCACCATGCCATAAGAAAAATGGTACAATCCTTTTCCCCAATCAAATCCCAACTTATCTAAAAGAACCGACAAAACTTGAAAATGGTAGTTTTGCTCGTTTCCAACAACATACACCATTTTGTCAATTTTGTAATCGTTGAATCGCAATTTAGCCGTGCCAATATCTTGGGTCATGTAGACGGAAGTACCATCACTTCTCAATAGAATTTTTTCGTCCAATCCTTCTGAAGTCAAGTCTGCCCATACTGACTCATCATCACGCCTATAGAAAACTCCTTCTTCAAGCCCTCTTAAAACCTCGTCTTTTCCAACCAAATATGTATCAGACTCGTAATAGATCTTGTCAAAATCTACGCCCAATTCCTTGTATGTCACATCGAATCCTTCATAAACCCATTGGTTCATCATTTCCCAAAGTTTAATTACTTCCGGATCCTTTGCTTCCCACTTTCTTAGCATTTCACGGGCAGCAACAATAGATGGAGCCTGCTGTTCAGCCTCCCCTTTTGACAAGCCTTGACCTACAAGCTCTTCGATTTCCGCTTTGTAATGCTTGTCGAACAAGACATAAAAATCTCCAACCAAATGGTCTCCTTTGATCCCTGTACTTTCGGGGGTTTTTCCCTCTCCCCATTGCTTCCAGGCATACATCGATTTGCAAATATGAATTCCGCGGTCATTTACAATATTGGTTTTTACCAACCGATTTCCATTGGCTTTGATAATCTCACCAATTGAAAAGCCCAACAAATTATTACGAATATGCCCTAAGTGCAATGGCTTATTCGTATTTGGAGATGAATATTCCACCATGACTAGTGGCGATTCTTCACTTGCTTTTTGAAAGCCAAACTCAGGATCTAAAAAAGCTGCTCCCAATACGCTCAACCAATACTCTTTTGAGATGGTCAGGTTCAGAAATCCTTTGATCACTGAAAAATCTTCAATCAAATCAACGTTCTCTTTTAAGTACTCTCCCAGCTGCGTTGCAGTTTGCTCCGGAGATTGTTTCGAAAAGCGTAAAAACGGAAAAACAACAATAGTCATGTCTCCTTCAACATCCTTACGCGTATTTTGAACTTGTACTGAATCAGTTTCAACTTGTTGGGCATACAATGCCTGAATCGCTTCTACTACTTTTTCTTTTATGATTTGGTCGATATGCATAGTCAAAAATTTTGAACCGCAAAGATAATAGTTTCTAAGCTAAAATAAGGTCATTGATAGAATCAAAAAAGCCCCGCAATTGCGAGGCTTTAATTTTATTTATAAATGATTAGAAATTCGTTCTCTAATTATTTAGCAGCTTTAATTTCAACCCGACGGTTTTTAGCTCTTCCTTCTCTTGTATTTGGAGCAATAGGTTGAGATTTTCCAAGAGGAACAACCTTGATAATACGGTTTGCTGCAATACCTTTCTCCATCAAATAGCTTCTAGCTGCATTAGCTCTACGCTCAGAAAGATCCATATTGTACTCTTCTGTTCCAATTTCATCAGCATGTCCGTACAATTCAACAGAAAGACTTTTGTGTTCTTTCATCGCATCAATAACAACATCTAATCCAGCTTTAGCGTCAGCTTTCAAGCTACTCTTATCAAAATCGAAAAGAATGGCACTAAAATCAGGAGCAACGATAGGACATCCATTATTTTCAGCAGGACCTGCTTCTGTTGGGCAGTCATCTTCTTCATCTACGATGCCATCGCCATCACGGTCGTATGGGCAGCCGTTCTTATCAACTTTGTAACCTTTTGGCGTGTCAGGACAATCATCATCCTTATCGGCAACACCATCACCATCACTATCAGGACAGCCGGCCAGCTCTTTTAATCCTGGAGTATCAGGACAGTCATCATCTTTATCAGCAACACCGTCACCATCACGGTCAGGACAACCATTCAAGGCAATCTCTCCTGCTTCAGTAGGACAGTCATCCTTATAATCAGGAACGCCATCACCATCGGTATCAATAGGACAACCGTTCTCATCTACAGCTACGCCTTGTGGTGTATTTGGACAGTCATCCTTGCGATCAGGAACGCCATCACCATCTGAGTCTTTAGCTTTTCCAAAGTTAATTTCGATACCTCCAACTCCTTTCCAGAAGCTTTCTGTATTTGGGTGTGTCTGAGTGTCGTCGTCAGCCCAACCTTCTACAAATCCGGCTTCAGCAAACAACGAAATACTTGGGCTCAGCGGGAACTTAAATCCTAATCCAGCATCCCAGTTCAAGCCTTCCTCTTGATTGTCCCACATATAACCAGGACCTCCATATAGATAAGGCTGAACACTACTATTTTCTTTAAAGATATAACCGTTATTCAATTTATACCTCAAATTCAAAAATGTGGTGGCATAATCCATGGTGCTTGATACTTTATTATTCCCCATTCCCAGGTTATTCAAAAGCATCAAATCGAAAGAAGGGCTTAAGTAGCGGCTTAAATAAAGCTCCGTTGCAATACCTGTTCCTTCGTTCGTGTTACCGTAATATGCACCAGCTCCAAGGCCTAAGCCCCATTTTTTATCGGCGGTTTGCGCCTGAAGCATCATTCCGATGCACAGAAAAAAAGATAGAAAAATAATTCGTCTCATAGTGTAGTAAATTAAGTGATCATTTTAACATTATGTATTTTATAAAACTCACTACTCAAATCTTAAAAACATAAACAATCAACAAGTAGATAAGTTTTATTGCCTACTAAACTCTTTACATTTCCACCCCAATTTCACGATATTTAAGTCTATTTTGAAATAAAGCTAATTCATTTTTCCTATTTTCACCAAATAAAACGACAACTTTGTTTAGCATTATTGATATAGAGACAACCGGACAACGTGCTGAAGCAGGCAAAATTACAGAAATTGCCATCTTTGTGCATAATGGAATTGAAATTATTAAGTCGTTCCAAACCCTCATTAATCCAGAGACTTCCATCCCCTATTTTATCACCAAGCTAACCGGCATTGACGACAGTATGGTTACCAATGCGCCTAAGTTTTACGAGGTTGCCCGGCAAATTGTCGAGCTTACTGAAGGCACAACCTTTGTTGCACACAACGTAAGCTTTGACTATCGTTTTATCCAACAAGAATTTCTTCGTTTAGGCTATGAGTATGAACGCAAAACGATGTGTACCGTGAAATTGAGTCGAAAATATTTACCCGGCCATTCTTCCTATTCCTTGGGAAACCTGTGTCAAGACCTCAACATTCATATTGACGGTCGACACCGGGCAGGAGGCGATGCTTTAGCTACAGTCAAGTTATTTGAAATGATATTGCAAAAGCACGCTACCCCAAAGATGAACGGGAAAACGATTCAACCCAAGCTTTTTTAACTGCTTCCCATCAAAGTCTAAAACCAAAAAAAACCCCGCCAAAGCGAGGTTTCTATTATTTATTACACCTGTAATTCTTATTTACTTTACTTTTGCAACTACAGCTTTAAATGCCTCTGGCTGATTCAAAGCTAAGTCAGCTAATACTTTACGGTTAATTTCGATGTTGTTCTTTTTCAACAAACCAATTAACTGAGAATAGCTTAATCCTTCCTGGCGAGCTGCAGCGTTAATACGTTGAATCCACAAAGCGCGGAAGTTTCTCTTTTTAGTTTTCCGGTCACGGTAAGCATAAGTCAACGCTTTCTCGTGAGCATTCTTGGCAACTGTCCAAACATTTTTACGGGCACCCCAATAACCTTTAGTTTGCTTGAGGATTTTTTTTCTACGAGCCCGAGATGCTACGTGATTTACTGATCTTGGCATAATCTTCAATTTGTGAGTGGCTAGCGTCCGATACGAATCGAATCTTTACAGCTATACCCTCTGTTAAATACTTAAAATAATTTCGAAAAGGAATTTATTACTTCATGTTAAGCAATAGCTTCACATTTTTCTCGTCAGCTTTATCAACCGTTCCCCAGTAGGTTAGGTTTCTTTTCCGCTTTGTGCTCTTTTTAGTCAAGATGTGACTTTTATAAGCATGCTTCCTCTTCAGTTTTCCGGAGCCGGTTAATTTAAACCGTTTTTTAGCACCGGAGTTCGTCTTCATTTTTGGCATCTTGTTTCAATTTTTATATTCGAAGAAATACTATTTCTTCTTTTTGGGTGTAATAAACATTGTCATACGCTTACCTTCCAGACGTGGCATTTGTTCCACCTTACCTAGTTCTTCCAACTCAGTTGCAAAACGCAGAAGTAAGATCTCTCCTTGTTCCTTAAACAGAATTGAACGTCCTTTAAAGAACACGTAAGCCTTTACTTTTGCACCTTCTTGCAAAAACTTTTCAGCATGCCTAAGCTTAAACTGAAAATCATGATCATCCGTATTGGGTCCAAAACGAATTTCTTTAACCACAACCTTCACTGCTTTGGCTTTCATCTCCTTCTGTTTCTTTTTCTGTTGGTAAAGAAACTTTTGGTAGTCTATAACCTTACAAACCGGAGGATCTGCCTTAGGCGAAATCTCAACCAAGTCAAGCTCCATTGACTCTGCAAGCTTCAACGCTTCTGACAATGAATATACCCCCTGGTTCTCAATGTTTTCACCAACTAAACGTACTTGCTGCGCGCGAATACGTTGATTAATGTTATGTTGTGGACCTGTGTCCACTCTTCGTCCTCCTCGATATGGGCGTTTTTTTATTGCGATAAGAAAACCCTCCTATTCTTTTATTTAGTTATAAAATGATGCTAGTTGCTCTTTCACTTCTTTTTGGATGAATTTGGCAAACTCTTCTTTGGTCATCGTTCCTTGGTCTCCTTCACCTTGTTTTCGAACGGCAACCATCTCAGATTCAGCCTCCTTCTCTCCAACTATCAATAAATACGGGATACGTTTAAGTTCGTTATCCCGAATTTTGCGACCAATCTTTTCATTCCGGTCGTCAATTAAGGTGCGAATATCGGAATTATTTAGAAAATTTGAAAGACTTTCAGCATATTCATTGTACTTTTCACTGATTGGTAAGATAACAACCTGCTCCGGAGTTAACCATAATGGGAATTTTCCGGCAGTATGTTCAATCAAAACAGCCACAAAGCGTTCCATAGATCCAAATGGTGCCCGGTGAATCATGACCGGACGATGGCGATTATCATCAGCTCCAATGTACTCCAGTTTGAAACGCTCAGGCAAATTATAATCAACCTGAATGGTTCCCAATTGCCAGCTTCGTCCCAAGGCATCTTTAATCATGAAATCCAGTTTTGGACCATAGAAAGCTGCTTCGCCTAATTCAGTTACTGTATTCAGACCTTTTTCTTCGCAAGCCTCAATAATAGCACGTTCGGCCTTATCCCAGTTTTCGGGCGATCCGATGTACTTTTCAGGTTTTTCAGGATCGCGTAACGAAATCTGAGCGGTGTAGTTTTCAAAGTTTAATGCTTTGAAAATAATAAAAATGATATCAATTACTTTCTTAAACTCGTCTTTCAGCTGATCCGGACGACAGTAAATATGCGCATCATCTTGAGTAAAGCCACGCACCCTTGTCAAACCATGCAACTCACCACTCTGCTCGTAACGATAAACAGTTCCGAATTCAGCCATCCGGACTGGTAAATCTTTATATGAACGAGGTTTAAATTTATACAACTCACAGTGGTGAGGGCAGTTCATAGGCTTTAACATGTACTCTTCGCCTTCAGCCGGAGTTTTAATTGTTTGAAAAGAATCTGCTCCATATTTGGCGTAGTGCCCTGAAGTTTTGTACAAGTTGATATCGCCAATATGAGGAGTAATTACCTGCTCGTAGCCAAATTTCTTCTGAACCTTTTTCAAAAAGTTCTCCAGCTGCTCACGAAGCATCGCTCCTTTAGGCAACCACATTGGAAGGCCTTGTCCAACTTCCTGCGAGAAGGTAAACAGTTCCATCTCTTTACCAATCTTCCGATGATCGCGCTTTTTGGCTTCTTCCAACAAAACCAGGTATTCTTCCAAAAACTTCTGCTTTGGAAAAGTTACCCCATATACACGAGTTAACATTTTGTTATGCTCATCGCCACGCCAGTATGCACCAGCAATCGATGTTAACTTTACCGCTTTAATGTATCCTGTATTGGGCAAGTGAGGTCCACGACACAGATCCGTAAAACCACCTTGATTATATAGCGTAATGGTTCCATCCTCCAACTCACTAATCAACTCCTGCTTAAGTTCGTCATCTTTGGCTGTAAACATATCCAAAGCCTCCTTTTTTGAGATATCTTGACGAACAATTTCATTTTTTTGGCGAGCCAGTTCAATTATCTTTTTCTCGATTTTTTCTAAATCTTTTTCCGATAATTGTTTTCCTTCTGGCAGATCGACATCATAATAAAATCCGGTATCGACAGTGGGCCCAATCCCAAATTTGGTTCCGGGATAAAAACTCTCAATAGCTTCTGCCATTAAGTGGGCCGACGAATGCCAAAAAGTTTCTTTTCCTTCTCGGTCGTCCCAGGTGAAAAGTTTAATACTGGCATCTTCCGTAATTGGACGATTCAAATCCCAAACAGCTCCGTTTACACTGATAGCCAAAACATCTTTGGCTAAGCGGTTACTTATGGATTTTGCAATCTGAATGCCGGTAATTCCACTTTCATATTCTCTGACACTATTATCTGGTAATGTTATTTTAATCATCAGTATCGAATTATGGATTTTATTTTCAGGGTGCAAAGATAATTATTATTAGCTGACTGTGACAAGGGTTAAGCAATAAAATCGATTGCAAAGCCCAACAAAAAAAGGCGCCTACTAGCACCTTTCATTATTTTCAATTCATTTTCCTACTAACGCACACTCAATGCGATCCCCGCATTTAAGGAGGTGTATTCAGCTTTGCTAATCGAAGCAAAAACATTGAAAAACGACAGTTTCATGCGCACCCCAGCATCTAAACTCAGTTGGGAAGATTCAAAGTTCATGTGAATGGGATCAACTTCATCTTCCACCACAACTTTTCCAACGCCAACCTCTGTAATTACCGGATACCGTCCCAATAAATCGACCGTTGTTTTACTCTGGCTATGGCCAATACTTCCAAAGAAAGTTAGAAGCGCTACTTTTTTTGACACGATCAGCCCGAACTTCATCGTATTCGTTTTGATTTTTAATTCTTGATTTTCATCAGGAACATAGCCTGACGGAGGATTGACGCCATAGTCACTCAGCTGAAAATTAATTCCAGAGTTAGCATCAATCGCTGAATAAGATCCAAATACCGCTGCATCAAAAGGAAGCGCCTTCAAACCAGGAATCCAATCCTTAAAACTGTGTTTTGCTCCCAAGCCAATCAATCCAACCCGAACATCTTCAGCCTGATCGCCATCTTGGTTAAAGCGTAATTTAGGCACATAACGAATCAGAATATCGGTATGTGGCAAAAGACCAATTCCCAGCTGAGCAATAGGAATAGGAACAATATCCATTCCAACACCTTCCGGACTTAAAAATGAGGTCAGCGTATCCTGGGGAGAATTCGGGTCCAACACGGCAATTTCTGGCCCGGCTAAATCAGAACCAGCAATTGTTTGAGCAATGCTGTTTGAAGGATCAAAAGCGATATTTTGCAAGCCAAGCTGACTAAGGTCAAAAGTTTTCCCCGACTCCGGAATACGAACAGCACTCACACTCATCGAAAAATCGAAGCCAAAGCGTTCATGCGTTTCTGCCGTATAATACCAACCATTATTTAATCCATCACCTAATGCCAAAGCATAGGGATTAAGGTAAGCCTCCATTAACTTGCTGGCATTCTTTGGGCCAGTCTTTATAAACTCCACAACGTCAGACTGCGCAGAAGCAATCCGAATTACCAACACTAGAACTACAAATAACAAAGAACGTTTCTTCATTGAAATAATACTTACTTAATAGATTTATGATATCTCTTTACTTTCATTATTTATTCATCCAATAAATCATTTCTTAAATACGTTGTAATGAATTCAAGATGGATTTGACGTATTGGATAATTTTATTGATCGCAACTTTCTTTTTTCGAAAAAAAAACAAAGCTTTGACGGCAAAAATAAATAGAACTATGCACAGAATTGTTTTATCGTTATTCCTTTTTTTAACAATAGGAAACCCCTTATTCGCTCAAAAAAAACTTTCGCTAGCCGATTTTAATCAAAACTACACCTTTCAGGAAAAAACCGTTCAAGGGCTACATTCTTCAGCCAACGGACTCTATTATACAACCCTGGAAGACGAAAAGCGAATTGTAAAATACAGCTACAAAGATGGTAAAAAAGTAGAAACAGTTTTTGATCTGGATCAGTTAGAAAATGCTGCAATCAGCCATTTTTCGGCTTATTCATTCA
Source organism: Sunxiuqinia elliptica (assembly GCF_900113005.1). Lineage (GTDB taxonomy): Bacteria > Bacteroidota > Bacteroidia > Bacteroidales > Prolixibacteraceae > Sunxiuqinia > Sunxiuqinia elliptica. The sequence continues at coordinate 98,351 of NZ_FONW01000006.1, read as the reverse complement.
GTGACGACGAAACTAAAATTTTGTTGACCACCGAACGAGAACAAATCTACCGCCATACATTCTCTGCCAATTACTATGTTTGGAACTCTGTAACTGAAGAACTTGCCCCCCTCTCAGAAAAAGGGAAACAGCAAGAAGCTACTTTTTCTCCCAACGGTGAACGGGTCGCTTTTGTTCGGGATAATAATATTTTCATCAAAACACTCCGTTTTGGCACCGAGAATCAAGTAACCAACGACGGACAGAAAAACGCCATCATCAATGGTGTTCCCGATTGGGTTTACGAAGAAGAATTTGCATTCAGCAAAGCTTTTGCCTGGTCTCCGGACAGCAAATTCCTGGCTTACATCCGCTTTGACGAAACTGACGTTAAAGAATACTCAATGAAAATGTTCCAAGGAAAATCTCCATCCTTGAAAGAAAATGCCAGTTATCCGGGCGAATACACCTACAAATACCCCAAAGCCGGAGAGCAAAACTCGCTCATTTCGGTATTCTCATACGATCTCAAATCAAAAACAAAAATAGAAGTTGACTTAGGTGAAGAGACAGACATTTATATCCCTCGCCTAAAATGGACCGCTGATGCCAATGACCTAGCTGTCTTCCGGCTAAATCGTCGTCAGAATAAGATTGATGTATTGTTTGCCAATCCACACACTGGAGACAGCCGTTTGTTTTTTACCGAAAAGAATGACCGCTACATTGGCGAAGATTTCCTCGATGATTTCATTTTCCTGCCAGACAACGACTACTTTGTTGTCAATAGCGAGCGAGATGGTTTTTCTCATCTTTACCTTTACGATCGTCAAGGATTTGAAGTACGCCAGCTAACGCAAGGAGAATATGATGTGACCGATTTTTACGGGTTCGATAGTAAAAAGAAAATCTTTTACTACCAAGCGGCTAAAAAATCGCCCATGCAACGCGAAGTATACTACGTAAGTCTGGACAAGAAAAAACAAGGAACTTTAAGTCCGAAAGAGGGAACCAACAAGGCGGTATTTAGCAGTGGCTTTCAGTATTTCATTAATGAATACACAAGCCTTGATACGCCAAAAACATTCAGTTTGTATGATAATAAAGGGAGCTTAGTTCGCGTATTGGAAGACAACAAAGCACTCAATGAAAAGCTATCTGAATACACCATCAGCAGCAAATCTTTCTTCAATTTTGAGACTTCCGAAGGAGTTAGCCTCAACGGTTGGATGATCAAACCGGTGAATTTCGACGAATCAAAACAATACCCGGTTGTGATGACTCAGTACAGTGGTCCAAACTCCCAACAAGTGCTGGATCGCTGGTCTGTTAGTTGGTACAACTACCTGGCTCAAGAAGGCTTTTTGGTGGTTTGTGTCGATCCTCGTGGCACCGGTGCCCGTGGGCAGGATTTCCGGAAAGTGACCTACATGCAACTCGGTAAATATGAGTCTGACGACCAAGTTGAAGCAGCTCGCTACCTAACAACACTTCCCTATGTTGACAAAAACAACATTTCAATTTGGGGATGGAGTTATGGTGGCTTCATGACCTTGCTTTCCATGGAAAAAGGAGGTGACTTATTTAAAGCCGGAGTTGCAATTGCCCCGGTTGCAAATTTCAAATTTTACGACACCGTTTACACCGAACGTTTCATGCGCACACCATTGGAAAACCCTGATGGCTATGAAGACAATGCTCCATTGAATCATCCTGAAGGAATAACCGGACGTCTGTTATTGATTCATGGTTCAGCTGATGACAATGTTCACCTGCAAAATACTATGGAAATGGCTGAAGCCCTTGTTCAAGCCAACGTACAATTCGACATGGCCATCTACACCAACCGCAACCATGGTATTTATGGTGGTAACACCAGGATGCACCTTTATCAGCGCGTAACTGATTTTCTTAAGAATCAACTGCAATAGTATCGGAGCAGGAAACTGCTGTTATATTTAGATGCTATAGTTTGAAAAACGATAAAACACAAAAGCGGGAACCTCGTCAAATTGAGGTTCCCGCTTTTTCATATCTAATTTCTTCCAACTGAATTTAACTTACCACTGAATCTGCTTCAGTTAAGCGAACCAACTTTTCCAATTTAGCTAGCATCAGGTGCTTTTGTGGGGTGAAAAAGTTTCGACGCGAACGGACAAACTCCAAGGACAAAGGCGATACTTCCTCTATTTCCAACTGAAGCTGGGGAGAATAATACTTGGTATCCGTAGCCACTGACTCGACAAAAAACAGCAAAATACTCTTTTGCAAAAGCCCTTTAAAATCCAAGTTAACAGAAGCCCACAAGTCCTTGGATGAATCCAGAACTGCATCTCCAAAATTGAATGTTTTATAAAGAACTTCATCCAACTCTTGCTCCTTCCCAGCCATCGAAAAACAGGTCATCAACCCATCATTCAGATCTTCTCCAACATCCTGAATGTCATCCAGCAATTGCAAATAGGCACCATAACCATACAAGAAATCAACTTCTTTAGGAGTTAAATCTCCGGCTATTAAATAGCCATCAGCCAATACCGAAGCGCCTCCTTTGGCCAGACAAACCCTCAATGCCTCCTCCGATGTTACCAAATCAGCATTAAGCAACACCATGCTTTCCGTTTGCGCCCGATGAATGTCCAATAAAGAATTAAACACCCCAGGATACTTTTCTCGGTCATACTGCCCTTCAATCAGCTCAACCATCCCAAAGATTTTCCGTTCATGGTCATTGACTGCGGCAATTCTCTCGCCCGACAAACGTTGCTCAAATCGCAGGCTAAATAATTGCTTTTCTTGCCTCGAAATCTCCGGATCATCAACAAAATTATCGGTATAGGGATACAACATACTATAGGCAAAAATAGACGGCGTTAACTCGACCTTTCGTCCTAAGATCAACTGCAGCCCATTCATAATCCACACATTCCTGCAAGCCTGAAAAATACTGGTCATTGAAAGTTCAGAATCCATTGCCCGCGCTTTCCGAACAAAAGCCTTGGTTGAATTCATCATTTCCTGCGAAAACATCAAATCAATCTCCTCATGCTGGTAAGCAAAAGCCTCTTGAAACAAATCCCGCAACTGAATTAAGATCAAAGCGTCAATCCACGGTTGATCAACAGAACTTGCCAAACCCGGTTCCAGCTTTTTCATCGACTTAAAAAAGCGATCTACGCAAGCTGCTCGTTGCTTTTTCTCTACTGCATCCACAACGGCTCCCCAGTTTGGTTTTTCGGAAGACGTGCGATTCCACTGTTCAACAAATTTATCGGTGAGAGCATCTAAATTCATAAGGTTAGTCTTTTGTTCAATTTCGTTTATGCAATCAAATTAAGCTAAAAGCCACAGAAAACACGCTCTTTTTCCGATCAACCACCCAAAATTATCGACCAACAAACGCCTTTCAGGATGAACAAGTCAGACAAGCTGGCGGTTGGAATAAATAACACACTCTCAGAGCGTTTTATTGGGATGATTTCCTATCTTGCTTAAAATTTTCAAACACAGAAAATGACCACCAAACAATCAGAATACGAACAACTTTTTTACAATGACGGCTATCAACTGGGGCTTCAGGCAGCGCAAAACGGATACCAAGAAAAAGACGTTTTTCTGGCCATCAAGCAAATGTATGAAGGCATTGACCAGTTAATTGATTCGCTACAGCTTATGGCGCAAAAGCAGAACTCCCCCATTCATTGCAAAAGAGGATGTAGTTTTTGCTGTCACCAAGCGGTTTTTGCCAATTCCTATGAGCTCCATTATTTGGGCAATTTCATCAAAAAACAATTTACTGCAGAACAACAAAAAGTCGTTTTAGAAAAGGCAAAAAAGAAAAATAAAACCACTGAAACACTGGACCAGCAAACGCTTTTAAATCATAAAGCCCCTTGTCCGCTCTTGAAAAATGGCAGCTGCTCGGCTTATGAAGCCCGACCAATGGCTTGCCGAATTTACCTTTCCACTCAAGTGAGCACCTGCATTGATTTTTTCAAAAATCCAGCCAACGAAGATAGCTTCCCTGCTCTTCTGGAATTCCCGCTTATGGCCGGGCGCATGATGAATGAAGGTTTTATGACAGCAATTCGAGAAAAAGGAATTGAAGTTGCCGAATTCAGAATGGAAGAAGGTCTTTTACATTTAATGACATCACAAGTTGACTGATCTCACAACTCTATTCTCCCAATTTCAAGCGGAGTGCAGCAAGCTGCTGCTGACGTTCCATGGAGTAGTTTCCACTATTCTCGTCTACATGGCCTAGCAAAACACAGGCCTTATTGTAATAGATTTGCTGACGCAGGAAGGTCTCATCATTCAATGCCAAATCACCCAATTGTTCCAAGATGCCCGCAAACTGCGTTAAATTTTCCTTTGCCAGCAGTTTTCCCTCTAAAACTTCCAGAAAAGCAGCGTCCTCCAGAAAAAGCAAATCATCCAAGTTCAATCCCAAATGCTTGTCCAACTCTTTATCAAAGCTCTGTTTTTGTTCTGAAGAAGGTTTATCTTCCTTTTTCAACTTTCCAGCCAGGCGAGCAAGAAAGGCCCCCATCTCTTGAATTTGATGTAAAATATAATCGCGTCGTTCCATTTGCCTCGGTTAAAATTCAACTAAAAATAAAAGTAAGCACAATTATTCAAAATTGAATGAGTTTAATTAAATCAGAGAATATTACTTTTGTTTTCATGAAACTGAAAAAAACGTACCTCCTAAGCTTACTCTGCTTGTTTATTGCATTTCAGTCGTTTGCACAAAACAATAACGCGACTGTTTACGGCACGATCACCAACACAAAAGGACAAGCCATTGAACTTGCCAATGTCTCCATCAAAAACTACCCGATTGGAACAACAACCGACCCAAAAGGAGCTTATCTTCTACGCATTCCGGCAAAGAAAAAAGTCAACCTGGTCTTTTCCTTTATCGGCCACCAAAGTGTTGAACGTAGTGTGCAAGCCCGATCCGAAGAAAGAATTGAACTGAATATTCAGCTTACTGAAAGTTCCGAAGAAATCGACGAGGTACAAGTTTCAAGAAGACGAAAAGGAGCAGGCAACATCAACCGCATCGATCCTAAATTTACCAATATCCTTCCAGATGCGTCATCCAGTGGTGTAGAAGCCTTGATTAAAACCTTGCCCGGAGTAAGCTCAAACAACGAGCTGAGTTCTCAGTATTCAGTTCGGGGAGGCAACTTCGATGAAAACCTGGTTTATGTGAATGACATTGAAATCTACCGACCTTTTTTGGTTCGTTCCGGCAAACAAGAAGGGCTGAGCTTTATCAATTCCGACATGGTTTCAACCATTGAGTTTTCAGCAGGAGCATTTGATGCCAAATATGGAGACAAAATGGCCTCGGTGCTGGATATCAAATACCGAACTCCAACTGAGTTTGCAGGAAGTGCCAGCGCTAGTTTGCTTGGAGGTTCAATTCATTTGGAAGACATCAGCAAAAATAAGAAGCTCAGCTACACCGGAGGCCTTCGCTACAAAACCAACAGCTACCTCGTTGGCAGCCTCGACGAAAAAGGAGAATACGATCCGAGCTTTATCGATTTTCAAACATACATCACCTATCGGTTTTCCGATGCTTTTGACCTGTCTTTTCTGGGAAATATTGCCCGAAACGATTACCATTTTGTTCCGGAAAGCAGGGAAACCTCTTTCGGCACATACCAAACCGTTTATAACACTAAAATTTATTTTGAAGGTCAGGAAAAAGACCGGTTTGCAACCTCTTTGGGAGCGTTATCGGCCAATTATCACCCCAACAACAACCTGAACCTGAAATTTATTGCTTCTGCATTTCAGACCAAAGAAGAAGTTAATTACGACATTCTGGGCTTCTATTATCTGAATCAGTTGGAGTCTGATTTAGCCGAGGAGGCAGCCGAAGACAGTGTCCTCAACCTTGGCGTTGGTTCTTTCTTAAATCACGCCCGCAATAAACTAGTGGCTAAAGTTTACAGTTTCTCGCACAAAGGAGCCTACAATACAACAAACCACCTCTTGAATTGGGGAGTAAAGCTTCAACTGGAAGATATTCATGACCAAATGAACGAATGGGAAATGCGTGACTCAACAGGCTACTCTCTTCCCTATTCCGATGAAACGGTCAACCTGTTCCGTGTGATTACCACCAACAATAAAATGAACACCGTGCGGTTTTCTGGGCACATTCAAGATACCTACGAGATTCCGATAAGTCAAGGGGAACTATACCTGACGGGAGGTGTCCGATTTCATTATTGGGACTACACCAATGAGTTTTTGATAAGTCCTCGGCTGGCCATCAACTATTATCCAGACTGGGAGTCTCGCTTTGTATTCCGATTAGCCGGTGGCAGCTACCAACAACCTGCGTTCTTTAAAGAGTTAAAAGATCGCGACGGGAACATCGCATCAAATATAAAAGCGCAAAAATCAACTCAGTTTGTACTGGGATCAGATTACCTTTTTACCGCTTGGGATCGTCCATTCAAATTAACTTCGGAGTTGTACTACAAGAATTTTTCGCACTTGACACCTTACCAAATTGAAAACGTGCAAATTCGCTACCTTGGCGATCAAGAAGCGAAAGGCTATGCTGCAGGCCTCGATTTTAAAGTGAATGGCGAATTTGTTAGCGGCGTACAGTCGTGGGCGAGTGTTTCCTTACTTCAAACCAAAGAAGACATTATTGGAGACGGGCATGGCTGGATTCCGCGACCAACCGACCAAACGCTTAACATCAGTATATTTTTCCAAGATTATTTCCCGGGAAATCCGACTTACAAAATGCACTTAGCCGCATTCTATGGCTCTCGACTTCCTACTGGGCCACCCAACTCGGAGCGCTACCAAGATACTTTCAGAATGCCGCCCTACCGACGTATTGACCTCGGATTTTCAAAAGTGCTAATTGGCCCTGAAACCCGAGTCAAAAGCAAACTCTTCAGCCACATTAAAGACATGTCGCTTGGTCTGGAAGTTCTCAATTTAATTGGTGTCAACAACACCGTTTCGTATTTCTGGGTTTCAAGCAATAAGGGCGATCTTTTTGCTGTTCCAAACTACCTAACAGATCGTAAATTGAATTTAAAGCTAACCGTAAAATTCTAGAGAATGAAACTGCCTATTTTTCAAATTGATGCATTTGCCAACGAAATTTTTCAAGGAAACCCTGCGGCTGTTGTCCCCTTACAAGAATGGCTTCCAGATGACACCATGCAAGCCATTGCTATGGAGAACAATTTGAGTGAAACGGCCTTTTTTGTTCCCACCCGCGCCGGATTTGAAATTCGCTGGTTTACTCCCATCATGGAAGTTGACCTATGCGGCCACGCCACACTTGCCACAGCACATGCCATTTTTGAAGAAGGAAACTATCCGAAAACTCAAATTACTTTCGGTAGCCGTAGTGGACAGCTTACTGTTCGAAAAAAAGATCAACTACTGGAATTGGATTTCCCAATTGATGAGCTTCACCCCATTGAGCATCCTGAAAGTTTGATTCAAGGCATCGGAGCAAAACCCAAAGCCTGCTTCTTAGGAAAAACCGACTACCTTTTTATCTACGACAAACAGGAACAAATCGAACAATTAGCGCCAGACTTTGGTCTATTGGCTCAAACCAAATCCCGAGGGATCATTGCGACAGCCCCCGGAAAAAACGTGGACTTTGTAAGTCGCTTCTTTGCTCCCGGAGCAGGAATTGATGAAGATCCGGTTACCGGATCGGCTCATACGACACTCGTGCCATTCTGGTCCCAGAAATTAGGGAAAGAACAGCTCTCAGCACAACAACTTTCGGCCCGGGGAGGACAGCTACAGTGTACCCTGCAAGGCGAACGGGTATTGATTGCCGGCAAAGCCAAAACGTTCCTCCGGGGCGAAATCTTTCTGGACGAGAAGTAACAGGAACAATCGTTTCAAGCAAACTTTCCTGACTTCACTCTGTTTTGAATGAAGAAAGTAGACATTCATTCAAATTAGAAAGATGGCAACAACGACATACACCAACGAGCTCATTCACGAAACATCACCGTATTTATTACAACACGCCCACAATCCTGTCAATTGGCTCCCCTGGGGAGAGCAAGCACTCCAGCTAGCCAAGCAAGAGAATAAGCTCATTCTGATTAGTGTTGGTTATGCCGCCTGCCATTGGTGCCATGTAATGGCGCACGAATCATTTGAAAATCCCGAGGTTGCTCAAATAATGAATGAGCATTTTGTTTGCATTAAAGTGGACCGCGAAGAACGCCCTGATGTTGACCAATTGTACATGACCGCTGTTCAGCTAATGACTCAGCGAGGAGGCTGGCCTCTCAATGCAATTGCACTACCTGATGGGCGCCCAATCTGGGGTGGAACCTATTTTCAGAAAGAAGTTTGGACCAATGCCTTGTTGCAAATTCATGCTTACCACCAACAAAACCCGAAAAAAACAGCGGAATATGCTGAGCGACTCAGCCAAGGAATCCAGGAAAGCAGCTTGGTCCCCATCTTAAAAGAAAGTGAGGCATTGTCAATAAGCCAACTGGAACAAGCAGTTGATCGATGGAAAAGCAGCTTTGACAAGCAAGAGGGTGGCCACCGAGGAGCTCCGAAGTTTATGCTCCCCAATAACCTGCAGTTTCTGCTTCGTTGGGCGCATCAAACCAACGATCATGACACTTTAAATTACGTAGAAACAAGCCTTAACAAAATGGCTTGGGGCGGCATTTTTGACCAGATAGGTGGAGGTTTTGCCCGTTATTCAACTGATTCATCTTGGAAGGTTCCTCATTTTGAGAAGATGCTTTACGACAATGGGCAGTTACTGCAAATCTATGCTCAAGCTTTTCATAAAACCGGCAATGAACTTTACCAGGAAGTCATTGAACAAACCGTTGGCTTTTTAAAACGAGAGCTGCTTTCGCCAGAAAATGGCTTTTACTCATCGTTGGATGCAGACAGCGAAGGAGAAGAGGGGAAATTCTATGTTTGGCAAAAAAAGGAGCTGCAAGACTTACTGGCTGGTGACTGGCCCTTATTTTCAAAGTATTACCAAGTGAATGAGAATGGACACTGGGAAGATGGTAACTACATTCTGCTAAGAAAAACCAGCGACGAAGATTTTGCACAGCAACACCAACTTGAAGTTCCCAAATTAAAAAAGAGAGTAACCAATTGGAGAAATCAACTCCTCAATGTACGGGCAAAGCGTATTCGCCCAGGATTGGATGATAAAATACTCACTTCGTGGAATGCCCTGACATTATCTGGTTTGCTGGCAGCCTATAGAGCTTTGGGCGCAAAAGAATATCTTGATTTGGCCGAACAAAACGCCCGTTTCCTCCAGCAAAACCTTCAAAATAGCGATGGTTCCATACACCATTCTTTCAAAAATGGAATTAGCAAGATTGATGGTTTTCTGGAAGACTATGCTTTTTTGACACAAGCCTGGCTCGATTTTTATGAAACAACCGGTGTCGAGGAATGGCTTATTAGCGCACAAAAATTAACAGATTACACCCTACTCCATTTCTTCGATCAAGAAAAAGGGTTCTTCTACTTTACGGGTGATGAGCAAACTGACCTGCTTCATCGTAACATTGAAATCCATGATAATGTGACTCCTGCCTCGAACTCTGTCATGGCTAACAACCTTTATCGACTGGGACATCACTTAGAGCAAAATCACTTGCTTAAAACGGCTGAACAGATGTTGGAGAAATTAGCCAACGATTTTAGCCACTATCCATCGGGCTTCTCGAATTGGATGAACCTAGCTCTCAATTTTGTACAACCTTATTTTGAGGTGGCGATTTCCGGACCGGAGGCTTTAGGAAAGCTACAAGAGATTCAAGCGAGCTACCTCCCCAACTGCCTATTCAGCGCCAGCTTTACAGAAAGCCAACTCCCGCTATTAATCAATCGCTGGTCGGATAAAACAACCCGTATCTTTGTTTGCCAAGACAAAACTTGTCAATCACCAACAGAGGAAGTAGCCATCGCTCTTCTGCAAATACAAGGAAGCTAAAAATTACGAAACTGATTGTACTTATCTCCAGGGCGGTATTCGATCACTTCTACATTCTGAACCGTGACTAAAGCCCCTCGTTTTGACTGTGCAATCAGTTCATTTACTTTTTTCGCAAATTCCCGAACGGCCTCTTCTTTATCGACAATTTCGACAACAATAGGCAAATGGCTTGACAAGGCAAAAATTTTCATCGTGTGAATTGAGTGACTTGCCCCAAAAGAAAGAATCCCTCGATGCACCGTCGCGCCACCAAGTCCCTGATTTCTAGCTTCAGCAACAATTGCTTCATAAAGAGGCGTTGATCCAATTTTGTCCGACTCAGAAATATACACTTTCAACAAACTGGCTTTTCCTTTCATCTGTATAAATTTTTATTTCCTGATAATCTAAAAATCCAAATTTGACAGATGGAACAGTTCCATCCATCGTTCCCACAGAACATTCAATTATTTTTCTGTTTCAATTCGTTGATTTATGGAATAATAACGACCTATTCCATTCTGCATCAATGGGCCCAATCGTTGAAAAAAGGGGCACATTCTTTCCACAAATCGCCTCATAAAGTTTATACTAACCAACCACCCAACAAGTTACTTATAAGGAAAGAAAAGCCGGCTATGCTACTCAAGAAAATCAGGCAGTCTACAAAATATCATTGCTAAAATAACGTATAGTAAAAAGTGCTTTGTGTTGAAAAAATCTGAATGTCGTGAGCAACAAGAAAAATATCACCAGCTATTCGCTAAAAACAGTTCGTGCTTTTGCACAAGACGATGAGCAAAGTCTACGATTGATTTTGCAGTCATTTGTGAGTTCATCGCAAGAAAATCTTCAACGGTTAAAACACGATCTTAAGGAAGGCGACAGTGATGAGCTTGCCGAACTTGCGCATAAAATGCTGGCTATGTTCAGACAGTTGGAGGCCGATGAAATTGTTCAACTGTTAAAACAACTGGAAGAAAAGAATACGCCCTTTGAACAACGTGAAGCACGAGCACAACAAGTTATTCCTCTCATTGAGCAATTACTCCAAGAAATAAAAACAAGCTACCAATTGCACTAAGATTTATGTCGACCGGGAACCTCAATCCCGTATGTTTTCAATTTGTTGTACAAGGTTTTCCGGTCAATCTGCAACAAGCGAGCTGCCTGGCTTTTATTGTAATTCGCTGCCTCCAGCGCTTTCCGAATCACTTCTCCTTCTTCTTTTTCGTTGTACAACGCGAAACAATTGTTTTCACGGCTAGCGTAAAGTTCTGAAGGAATTTCTTTCAAGGTAATTGTTCTGCCATGGGCAAGCAAAGTAGCACGTTTAACGATGTTTTTCATTTCGCGCAAATTGCCGGGCCAGGGATAAGCTTGAAACACCCGCTCCACCCCTTTCTCAAATCCCTCAACCGCTTTATTGAGGTAATGGTTAGCCTGCTCCAGAAAATAGCGCGCAAAAAACAGAATATCCTGCTGCCGTTCGCGCAAAGCAGGAACATCAATCTGAAATTCGTTTAGCCGGTGATACAAATCTTCCCGAAACTCCCCCTTTTCCTGAGCTGTCGTCAAGTTTTCATTGGTTGCAGCAATAATACGCACGTCTACAGGAATCGCCTCATTACTACCTACCGGACGCACAAGCCGCTCCTGCAACACCCTCAGCAATTGCACTTGGGTATTGTACGAAAGATTTCCGACTTCATCTAAAAAAAGGGTTCCACCGTTGGCTGCTTTAAAGTGTCCAATTTTATCGGCAATAGCTCCGGTAAACGAACCTTTCACATGGCCAAAAAACTCACTGGCAACCAATTCCTTCGGAATCGCACCGCAATCCACTGCGACAAAGGGCTTATCCGCCCGCTTACTTTTATCGTGAATGAGTTTAGCGACATACTCTTTCCCAGTTCCACTTTCTCCAATAATTAAAACGGACATTGGTATTGGCGCCACCAGCTCAATATGCTTTTCTAACTTTTTAGCAAGCTCACTAACTCCTTCCTGATAATCGGCGACATCCAATCGCTTCCCCAAGGTATTATCAGCCGTTTTTTGCTCCTGCCCCTCCATCGCTTCGGCAACAACACTCAACACCTCTTCCGGATTTAAAGGCTTCGGAATGTAGTGAAAAGCCCCTTGTTTAATCGACTCAATAGCTGTAGCAATATCAGCATAACCAGTCATCATAACAATCTGGGTTGATGGTGACTGCTGTTTCACAAAACGAATTAACTCCATTCCACTCATATCCGGCATGCGCAAGTCGGTCATCACCACTTGAAAAAAATGTTTCTGGATCATACGCTTCGCTTCCAGGGGAGAAAAAGCAGTTGTTACCTTGTAATGATTCTTCTCCAACAAGGTTTGTAACATAATCCCAAAAGTCACATCATCATCTATGATTAGAATGTTTGCCATGGTCAATTTCGATTACCGATGAGTTTCACCGTATTAACAAATACAACGATTAACTACATCTAATAGTATACGTCAATCGCTGTCATAATAGTTTAATGGAAAAAACCTCTATCACTCCGAATTTCTTCTTCATGATAGAGGTTAAGACACTTAATCTCAATTAGCATCCAAAGTAACTGCTGATTTCTATGTCTTATCTTCTAATTCTGCTATTGCTTATGCTTCGCCATCATCGGCTTTTTCTACTTTCAGAAATTCGCCTTGATCATTGAAAAACACAGCAATCTTTTCATTGTCCTTTTCCAGAATTACTTTATAGCTGCCATCCGAACCCTGAAAAGCTTCAGATACTGAATAATCGGCATAGCCTTCAGAAACAGATTTCACAACAGCTTCCGGAAGGGTTTCAAGCTCAATTTTTTCGTAGGTTACTTCCTGCTGAACAACGCTACTTGTTTCCATGGCATCTGCGGCCATCACTCCGGTTGGTACACTCATTCCCATTGCTACGACTACGGCGGTAATTATCATTCCTTTTTTCATGACTTCTAATTTTTAAATTCTACAATTGTTTGTTTAGTAATTAGATTAACTAAATACGAGAGTTAACCGTGGATTCCTGTGTTTTTATGCGAATCCTGCTGATTATTCTTCAGCATCATCGGCTTTTTCCACTTTCAAGAATTCACCTTGATCGTTGAAAAACACAGCAATCTTTTCATTGTCCTTTTCCAGAATTACTTTATAGCTGCCATCTGAGCCTTGGAAAGCTTCGGATACTGAATAATCGGCATAGCCTTCAGAAACAGATTTCACAACAGCTTCCGGAAGGGTTTCAAGCTCAATTTTTTCGTAGGTTACTTCCTGCTGAACAACGCTACTCGTTTTCATGGCTTCTGCGGCCAGCACTCCGGTTGGTACACTCATTCCCATTGCTACGACTACAGCGGTAATTATCATTCCTTTTTTCATGACTTCTAATTTTTAAATGTTTTACAATTTTAGTTATCGTCTCTACACCCATCCTTATAGAGATAAGCGTGCCAAAAAAAGGAAACAGGGGAAAACGACGAGAATTAGACACTGACATACAGACAAATACCAACAAAGCTTCCCCATTCAAAATTGACAAACACAGGAAAAGGAAAGCTGAGGAATACCCGTGTAATTGTAGAAATATTCCACAAAACAGAAGTTAACAAAGCAAAAAAAGTGTAAAAATCAGCATGAAAACCGACACTTAAAAGACATCAAAACTCACAATTCTTTGCAATCGAGACTGACATGAATGATAAAGTGTAGTAAAAAAAAGAAAGGAAGATCATTCCCCAAAGCACCACTAACTATATAACAACCGAATAGCAACAATCCCCAAATACACCGCACCAATACCAAAGAAGAGGCTTAAACCAATGTTTCCAAGTAACTGAATCAGGTTATTTTCGGAAAGCATTGTTAGATTGTTGTAAGCAAAAGATGAGAAGGTTGTAAAACCACCACAGAAGCCAACAGTCATAAAAATACGCCATTCGGGAGAAAGTAAGTTTCCTCGTTCAGATAAGGCATAAACCAAACCGATGAGAAAGCAGCCCGCAATATTGGCGACGAAAGTTCCCCAAGGAAAAGTACTGTGTAAATAACGTTCTACAAGAACTTGGGTTAGGTAGCGGGACACGCTACCCAGAAACCCACCGGTTCCAACAATCAAGATGGTTTTAAGCATCGATTTTTTTATTATTTCGGGTGAAATGAATACCTTCCATGCAAAATTACAATTATAATCGACTTTTATCAACGGAAGTCCAATTTTCAAACGCCCCCTATGATCAAGGAAATGATAAGCTTGCTTAGTTTGGTATTCTTTTGCTTTACGCTGAATGCACAATCTCAACCCACAAAAGACTGGTCGTTTAATGACGAAATTTCGCTCTGGAAAAAGCATGAAACCTTAAAGAATGCGGGCATTGGTATTTTTGTGCAAGACGCTACAACTGGAGAAGTTTTAGCCAAAACTGCCCCACAGCTAAGCCTTGCTCCTGCTTCAACCATGAAACTGGTTACCACTGCAACTGCTCTTGAGATTTTGGGATCGGACTTTCGTTTTGAAACCCAACTGGCTTATTCAGGAGAGATAAAGAACGACACGCTCTACGGAAACTTGGTCATTATTGGAGGAGGCGATCCTGCCCTGGGTTCTGAGTATTTTAAGGAGCATTACCTCGAAAATCACTTTCTGGATCAATGGACAAAGGCACTGCAAGCACTTCACATAAAGCACATCACCGGAGACATTATTACCGATGCGACCATTTTTGAAGAGCAGACCATTCCAAATACCTGGATTTGGGAAGACCTCGGAAACTATTATGGAGCCGGAGCCTGTGGCTTATCGGTCTACGACAACATGTACCGCATTCACATGGCCTCTCCTGCTGAAGCAGGCCAACCAACCCGTGTACTAACAACCAAGCCGTTTATTCCTGAGTTGGAACTGGACAACCAAGTGAAATCATCAACAGTAAAAAGAGATTTAGCCTATGTTTATGGTGCTCCCATGAGCAATCAGCGAACCATACGCGGCACCATTCCATTGGGGCAAGCCGACTTTGTCATCAAGGCTTCAGTACCCAATCCGCCTTTTTTACTAGGTTGGGAACTACTTGACCGAATCACCTCAGCTCAGATAACCGTTGATGGATTTATTAAAAGTCAGGGATATAATGACACACTTTCCCAGCTGACCTTAGTAAGCCGAACCCTTTCTCCGACACTTTTAGAAATCGCGACGGTTACCAACTACGAAAGTGTCAACCTTTTTGCAGAACACCTGCTAAAATACCTAGCCTTCCTGATGAATGGCAAAGGTTCTACTAAAAAAGGAACTCAGACCATCACTGACTTTTGGGAAAAACATGGCATCGACACGCACGGCTTTTTTATGGCTGATGGAAGTGGCCTGTCTCATTTCAATGCGCTAACAGCAGAACAAATGGTTGGCATCCTTCATTACATGAAAACCCAAAGTGTTGAAGGGAGTAATTGGTTCTGTTCAATTCCTTGTGTTCCCAATGGCACCCTCTACCATTTCAATCCCGTAAATTTTCCCAAGAACAGTCTGCGAGCCAAAAGTGGCAGCATGACCCGGGTACGTTGCTATGCAGGAGAGCTAACAACTCAAAGTGGGCAGCCGCTACTCTTTGCTGTTTTTCTGAATAATTTTGACAGCAGCCACCGGGAAGCCATTCGTCTTATCGAGGACTTGTTACTGCGCTTTTCAAAAAGTAAATAAACCAGTGTTACGTTTGACTTATTTTTCCGTACCTAAGGGTCTTCTTTTTCGAAGCACAACCAACATTTTTGCTATTTTTGCTGTTAAAGAAAAGGAGATTAAACAAGTCTATGTTTGAAAAACAAATATATCTGGAAGGTGTTGATCCACTAGAGTTTTACGGTGTAAACAACACCAAAATTGATCTAATCAAAACATTTTTTCCAAAACTAAATATTGTAAGTCGAGGCAATCAATTAATCATCCAAGGAGATGAAGCTGAAAGTGAAGCTTTTGAAAAAAAGTTCCAACTATTGCTCGACCATTACAACCAGTTCAATGTGCTCAGTTTAGATACCATTGAACAAGTCATGAACAACGATTTTTCGCAAATTGAAAGCGAAATGGCCAATACGCGGGAAGTTTTACTTCATGGAATAAACGGCAAGCCAATCCGGGCACGCACTCCAAATCAGCGTTTATTGGTTGAGTCCAGCAAAAATTCCGATTTAATTTTTGCCATTGGGCCAGCAGGAACTGGAAAAACCTACACCGCCATTGCTTTGGCAGTAAGAGCGCTGAAAAACAGAGAAATCAAACGAATTATTCTGAGTCGCCCCGCCGTTGAAGCCGGAGAACGGCTTGGTTTTCTTCCGGGGGACCTAAAAGAAAAAATCGATCCCTATCTTCAGCCTCTTTACGATGCGCTTCAGGATATGATTCCGGCGAAGAAGTTGGAGGAATTTTTAAAAGATGGGATCATTCAAATTGCGCCATTGGCTTTTATGCGCGGACGTACCTTGAGCGATGCCTTTGTTATTTTGGATGAAGCCCAGAACACCACCCTCAACCAACTCAAGATGTTCCTGACCCGGATGGGGATGAATGCCAAGTTCATCATCACCGGTGATGAAACTCAAATTGACCTACCAAGCATTCACCAATCAGGCTTGATTCAGGCAAAGAAAATTTTGAAGAATATCAAAGACATTTCATTTGTCCAATTTGATGCTAAAGACATCGTCAGACACCGATTGGTGCGCGATATTGTCAATGCATACGATAACTACTATCAAAAAGAACTCGCAAAAAAAGAAGCAATAAAGAAAGACAAAAACTCAAAAAAATGACGAAAGCACTTACAAAAACAGACTTTGATTTTCCCAAGCAAAAAAGTGTGTACCACGGAAAAGTAAGAGATGTTTATAACATCAACGATGAATTCCTGGTCATGGTTGTATCTGACCGTATCTCGGCTTTTGATGTGGTGTTACCTGAAGGTGTTCCGTACAAAGGACAAGTTTTGAACCAAATTGCTTCCAAGTTTCTGGATGCAACTGCCGACATTGTCCCAAACTGGAAAATTGACACGCCAGATCCGAATGTAACTGTTGGTCACCACTGCGAGCCATTCAAAGTTGAAATGGTAATTCGTGGCTACCTCACCGGACACGCCTGGCGCGAGTACCGCGACGGCAAGCGCAGTATTTGCGGTGTTCCTATGCCCGAAGGCATGGTCGAAAACCAAAAATTTGCGGAGCCAATCCTCACTCCTACTACCAAAGCAGATGAAGGACACGATGAAGATATTTCGCGTGAAGCAATCATTGAACAAGGCTTGGTGAGCAAAGAAGACTATGAAATGCTGGAAGACTACACTCGCAAGCTTTTCCAACGTGGAACAGAAATGGCCAAAGAAAAAGGCTTAATCCTGGTTGACACTAAATATGAGTTTGGTAAGAAAGATGGCAAAATCTACCTGATTGATGAAATTCACACGCCTGACTCATCACGCTATTTTTATGCTGAAGGCTATGAAGAACGTCTTCAAAAAGGAGAAAGCCAAAAACAGCTTTCTAAAGAATTTGTTCGTCAATGGCTGATTGAAAATGGTTTCCAAGGGAAAGAAGGACAACAAGTTCCTGAAATGACTGCAGATTTTGTTAATTCAGTTTCAGAACGCTACATTGAGCTTTTCGAAAATATTACTGGCGATCAATTCCAAAAATCGGAGACTGACGCAATTAATGACCGTATTGAGAAAAATGTTAATGCCTTTTTGGCAAAGCTATAACCGTAATTCAATTGGTTTATTAAGAAAGCTTCCGGATTGATTCCGGAAGCTTTTATTTCACCCTCCACCCAATTTTTCATTACATTCAACACTTCGTTTTTATGAAATCAACAACAATCCGTCTTTCGCTTTTAGCCGTGCTTATGGTCTTTTTTAGTTTTTCAGGGAAAGCCCAAACTGAGCAAAACATGAAACAAACAACTTTGGCAAAAACAGGTCTGCAAGCTCCTGATTTTGATTTTATAACCCTTAACGGGAAAAAACAAAGTTTATCGGATTTAAAAGGGAAAGTTGTTCTGATCAATTTCTTTGCAACCTGGTGCGGCCCCTGTCTAAAAGAACTACCTCATCTGCAAAAGGATGTCTTTGAAAAATATCAAAACAACGAAAAGTTTGAGCTATTAGTGATTGGACGCGAGCACAAGCCCGAAGAGCTGGCCAAATTTAAACAGCAAAAAGGCTTTAAACTAGACTTCACCGCAGATGCAGATCGCTCAATCTACTCCAAATACGCCACCCAATTTATTCCACGCAATTTTTTGATTGATGCCAATGGGAAAGTTATCTACAGCTCAATTGGGTTTAAAGACGAAGATTTTAAAGAGCTCAAGCAACTAATTACTGATCAGCTTGCCAAATAATGTAGTTCTAAAAAAAATTAGGCAGGAATATAAAAGTAGAAATCGGATCCTTTTCCGGGAATCGACTTTACACCGATATCGCCTCCCATCAGGTGAACGATCTTTTGAGCAATTGCCAGACCAAGTCCGGTACCTCCGTAGTGCTTACTGGCATGCTCATTCCCCTGCCGAAAACGTTGAAAGATATTCTTCAGATCTTCCTGCTGTATGCCAATTCCAGTGTCCTGCACCTGAAAATGAATCCATTCGCCTCGTTTATGCACTTTTAGGCCAACGGTGCCCGATGTGGTAAACTTCATCGCATTACTGATTAAATTATCAAGTACTTGTTTCAACCGCAACTTATCTGTATGGCATCGGTAATGCTCAGGCAAATGATTTTCCAAAGTAAAGCTAACCTCATTCTTTTCGTGGGTTGCAGCAACATCCCGATAGTGCCAGTTTACTTCATCCAACAAATCAGCCAATAAAAACGACTCTTTACTAATAGAAAGCTGGTCCGATTCAATCTTTGAAATATCGATAATATCATTAATCAACTTCAGCAGCAATTCACCATTCTTATGAATCAGCTTAGTAAACATTTTCTTGTCTTCCTCCGAAATTGATGATTCATTTAGCAAACTGGAAAAACCAAGAATGGCATTCATCGGAGTTCGAATTTCATGCGACATGTTCGCCAAAAAAGCTGTTTTCAGCCGATCGGCTTCCATCGCTTTTTCCTGCTCTAAAACAAGTTGTTTATACACCCGCTCCCGCTCCGTCATCATTTCATTAGCCACTTTTCCCATATCTTTAAACTCATCAAAATACAGGTTGTCGATATTTAACTTCTGGTACCGTTGTTTTCCCCGGTTAAAGAAACGGGTAAAATTATTAAAGTCTGCAATATAGCTTGAGTTAAACCGGTAGATGATAAGGATTTCGATGACGATTGCCAACAATAAGACCACCAGAATGATCAGCAGATTTCGGACCATATCATGCTTTAGTTGTTGCTTTTGAGCCTCAATTTCAGCCCAGGTTTCATCCAAATAAAAACCAGCTCCTACCAACCAGTTGCACTCCTTAAACTCTCTGACAAAAGAAATTTTTGGCGCTTTATCTGTCTCCCCCATCTTGTTCCAGCGGTAAGTGAAAAATCCCCCTTCATCACTAGCTTTTGCTGCCTCCAATTGTTCTTCAAAAATCGCTTGTCTTTCAGGATCACTGCCATCCAGCATATTAAACTTGCCATCATAAGCCTTACCATCCATTACGATTGGCTCGCCATCCATCTCGTTAATAAAGACATAACCACCATAGCGGAAATAATCAGAGCTTACCTTCTGTGCAATCTCTTTCTTAAACTCATCGTAATAGTCTTCGAGGTAAGTCTTTGAGCCAAAATACCAACCAAACGGCTCAAACTTTTTGACAAAAACAACTTTATTCCGGGGTAAGGTATCTTCAACAACAAATGCTTCTTCGCCATAGGCAACATAGCCTTCATCCTGATTTTCTAAAAGGGCTAATTCCGTTTTTACAACATAGTTTCCATCCACATCAACAAAGTCCATCAAATTACGTCCTTTGTATTCCGGACGTCCTGCATAAAAAACACCATGTCCTTCCAGATCGTTAATAAAAACATGCATGAACGAACTACTGCTTTTCATCGACGAAACAGCCTCAACGATCAATCCTCGGATCGTTTCATCCGGCAATTTCCCGTTGTACGCCTCATAAATGCCTGTTGCAATATGATGGGCATTACATACATTCTCTTTCAGGGCATCGACCATTCGATCGTCAAACATCCTTTTCTGACTAGCAATGTAAGCGAGTTCGATATCAATCAAATCCCGAACAAACTGCTTATGTTCATTCAGATGAGTTTCTTGCTGCTTCCGACTAATATCCCGAAAAAGCAAAATTTCATGAACGCTAACCACAGCTGCCACAAAAATAGTCATTAGCAAAGTCGCTGAAATAACAACCCTTCGAATATAGGTTGTCAGACTTCTGGAAGTGGCTTCATTCCTTTTATCCCGATTCTTCCCCATCAAGGCAATAGTTAGTCTTTATTTAATTTGCACAAGCGATACCAAAGTTAAACATATAAATGAAATAATGTCAGTCTCAATACGACAGAAATAAGTAATTTTTTCAACATGATGAAAAAACGTCAGCCAAATCAATCAACTGAACAACAAAAACCTTCTGCAAGAGAAATATCTTGTCTTTCTGTCCAATTTTGCTGTTAAAACTTGTTAAACAATACAAATGAATCAAAAACAAGTAAACACTGGCATTCTTTATGCGTTAAATTAGCACGTTGAAAAAAGATTATAAATCTTAAAACAGAACGAGATGAAAGCATACAGAAAATTAGGATTGACCTTTGTTGTAGCACTAGCAAGTGCTTTTGTTGCTGTATGGGCATACAGTACATTTTTTAACGAACCACAAATAGTAACTGTTCCTCAGGAGCAGAACATGAGATATGCAAGCCTGCCTTCGGCGCCGCAGGGAGAAGCGCCTGACTTAACTTACGCAGCCGAAAATTCGGTGCATGCTGTTGTACACGTTAAAGTGACCTCGCAACAGGAAGCACAGTATTACAGGAATCCATTTTACGAATGGTTTTATGGCGACCGCTACCAGCAACAAATGCCTCCAAAAGTTAGGCAAGGCTCTGGCTCTGGCGTAATTTTATCATCGGACGGTTATATTGTAACCAACAATCACGTGATTGATAATGCCGACGACATTCAGGTTGTACTAAACGACAACCGACAGTTTAATGCAAAACTGGTTGGAACCGATCCAACAACAGATATTGCCCTTTTAAAAATTGCAGGAGAAGATTTTCCATTTTTACGATTTGGAAACTCGGACGCCTTAAAACTTGGCGAGTGGGTATTGGCTGTTGGAAACCCATTTGAATTAACCTCCACCGTAACAGCAGGAATTGTTAGTGCCAAAAGTCGAAACATTGGCATTAATCGCGCCGATATGGGAATTGAATCATTCATTCAAACCGATGCTGCGGTAAACCCAGGCAATAGTGGTGGTGCACTCGTGAATATGAATGGTGAGCTCGTTGGAATTAACACAGCCATTGCTTCCAGAACCGGATCTTATACCGGTTACTCATTCGCGGTTCCCGTATCCATCGTAGAGAAAGTAATTGATGATTTGAAAGAATACGGACAAGTACAGCGTGCTTTACTTGGTGTCTTAATAAGAGATGTCGATGCAAAAATAGCTGAAGAGCACAATATTGATAAAATAGAGGGCGTTTTCATTTCTGAGGTTAACAAAAACAGTGCTGCCGAAGAGGCAGGAATTGAAAATGAAGATGTTATTTTAAATATTGATGGGGTTTCGGTTAACTCTACAGCCCAACTGCAAGAGCAAGTTAGCAAGCACCGACCAGGGGATGTGATAAAAGTTTTGATAAAAAGAGACAATAAACCGAAACAATTTGAAGTTACCCTCCGTAACATGCACGGAGATACAGAAATCATCAAAGCTAGCGACAATATTTTTCTTGGCGCAAAATTTGAGGGGTTAACAGAAAACGAGAAATACCGACTACGCTTAGGCCATGGGATAAAAATCACCGACTTGGGAAAAGGCAAACTTAAGGACGCAGGCCTTAAAGAGGGTTTTATCATAACCGACGTGAACAAGGAGGAGGTTGAAGCGGTTAATGATTTTAAACGCATCATCAACAAGGCTAAAGGTGGCGTATTGATCGAAGGCATTTATCCGAATGGAGAGCCAGCTTACTTTGTTTTTGGAGTTAACTAGACACGCATTGTTTACTTAGATTTAACAAATCAAGGTGTGTGAGCTAAAGCTGTCTGTTCGTTTGAATTATTGACCGTAAAAGTCTATATTTGCACGATTTTTTTTAGAAGGGTATATGAGACAATTAAAGATTACAAAATCGATTACCAACCGCGAGAGTGCTTCTCTTGACAAGTATTTGCAAGAAATTGGCAAGGAAGATTTGATTACTGTTGAGGAAGAAGTAGAATTGGCACAGCGGATTAAAAAAGGCGATCAACATGCATTGGAGAAACTAACCCGCGCAAACCTTCGTTTCGTGGTTTCAGTAGCCAAACAGTACCAAAACCAAGGCTTAAGCCTTCCCGACTTGATTAACGAGGGGAATCTGGGTCTGATTAAAGCTGCTGAAAAGTTTGACGAAACCCGTGGTTTCAAGTTCATCTCCTATGCTGTGTGGTGGATCCGCCAGTCCATCCTTCAGGCTTTGGCTGAACAGTCTCGTATTGTTCGATTACCGCTTAACCAGGTAGGTTCGTTGAATAAAATCAACAAAGCATTTTCGAAATTCGAACAAGAGAACGAGCGTAAACCATCTCCCGAAGAATTGGCAGACTCGCTGGAATTACCTCCTGAAAAGGTTGCTGATACCCTGCGCGTTTCCGGACGTCACATCTCTGTTGATGCACCTTTTGTTGAAGGTGAAGACAACAGCTTACTTGATGTGTTAGTCAACAACGATTCTCCAAATGCAGACCGCAGTCTGATGATGGAATCGCTTGCCAGAGAAATTGAACGTGCTCTCGCTACCCTTACAGAACGTGAAAGTGACATCGTTAGGATGTTCTTCGGAATTGGTTGCCAGGAGATGACCCTGGAAGAGATTGGAGAAAGATTTGGGCTAACCCGCGAAAGGGTACGCCAGATAAAAGAAAAAGCAATCAGACGATTGCGTCACACATCCAGAAGTAAATTATTAAAGACATATCTTGGATAAAAGATTCTTTTAACCGCCCCTCGAGGCGGTTTTTTTTTGCTCTAAATAATCAATTTGCCCACTGAAACGTTTATCCCCAATAAATAAGCCTTTCATTTTATGAGCAAAATAATGACCATTTCCATCATACTTCTCGCCTTACTCATTCTTGCCATTATATTTCTAGTTGTTCTTAATCCATCCTTTGGAGGCTCTCTCAAAGGAGAACGTCTAAAACGTATTGAACAGTCTCCCCATGCGACCAATGGGAAATTCCAAAATCCACTTCCGACACCTGTTCAAACCGATGATGTCCCCTACCTCAAACTCATAAAAGAGTTTGCTTCAATAAGCAACAACAGAGTGCCACAAACCCCCATAAAAACTCACCCTATTGATCTAAATCAATTTGGATTACCAACTGAAAAGATCCAAGTAAGCTGGCTCGGACACTCAACCGTATTACTCAATATAGATGGACTAACCATCTTAACCGACCCGGTTTTTAGTATACGGACTTCGCCATTTTCGTTTGTCGGCACAAAAGCATTTCCCTATACGCACAATTACAACTGGGATAAACTCCCCAAGATTGATCTCATTATTATCTCCCATGACCACTACGATCATCTGGATTACAAAGCGATAAAACAGCTAAAAGATAAGCAAACAGTTTTCTTAACAACACTTGGTGTCGGTGCTCATTTGGAACGGTGGGGAATCGCCCCTGATCGAATCACAGAGCTCGATTGGTGGGAAGGCTTTCAGTTTACAGCTAAAATCAAGATTACAGCAACTCCTGCCCGCCATTTCTCCGGACGAGGATTAACCAATCGGTTCTCTACACTCTGGGCATCCTGGGTGATTCAAGGTCCTTCTCAAAATGTATTTTTCGGAGCTGATTCCGGCTATTTCCCCGGATTTAAACAAATAGGTAAACGCTTTGGCCCATTCGACTTTGCCATGCTCGAATGTGGACAGTACAGCCCTTACTGGCCACTAATCCACATGGCTCCGGAAGAAACCTACCAAGCTGCAAAAGATCTCCAAGCGAAAGCTTTACTTCCCATTCACTGGGGAAAGTACAAACTAAGTATACATCCCTGGACCGAGCCTGTAGAACGACTATTACAAGCAGCAACAGACAATGTGTTAACTATTGCTACACCTGAGGTGGGACAAGTTTTTCCATTGGGCTCCCCCTATCCTAGCAAGCACTGGTGGATTAAATCAGAGGCATACTAAAGGCTATTTCCTCTTTGTCTGATCTCCTTTCACAAAAGAGACAGGACTGTAGAAAATCTTATCGCGGACCTTGGCCTGACGAGCCAAACGCCAGTTTTCGACATAGGTTAATACACGACGCAACACATCAAAATACAAGGCCACCATCAACAAAAAAGTGAATAACCAAACAACCCCCATATTGAACAGGATGGTGTCAATTCGCCACTTTCCAATCCGTTTAAACGAGGCGTAGAAATGTGCAGCACCGTTATTCTGGGCAGGGCTTCGAAAGATCGGCTCATCACCCTGGAAAATCCGGTTGTTATGAATATACGTTTTATGAAGATTATACTTATCCCTCAGAAAGACTTCCAGCTTTTTATTCGCATACTTATTTTTGAAATGCTGTAAACGATCCTCATCACCATCAAAACGATTCAGCAAGCCTTTATATTTCTGTTCTAACACGCTTGATGCCCGCTGATACTCCTCTTTATAATCCGACTGCGCATGCTGAAGGTAAGCTTGAAGCAGTCCTCTAAAAGCTTTACTGTAATTAGCTGACTCCAGTTGGTTAAATGCCAAACTCACAGAATCGCTTACATTCCCTTTCTCCCGAAATAAATCCTGGAAGGAGTTTTTAAGCAAAGGCAAAATAGTCTCTGCATCTGCTTTGCGATTGCTTGCCTGCAAAACATCATAAGAATGCAGGTACTTCTCAACTTCAGGAATCCAGTAAAAAGCTTTAAAACCTAAATCATTCCGCGCCTGCTCCTCGTCAAAAATCACCTTCCGGTATTCATTATTTTTAAACTGATTAACAGCCAGAGCCTCATAGGACCACCTTGAAGTCATGACATCACCAATCCAAGCAGTTTTATTGTAACTACTTAAAGAAGGAGGCATCTTGTTAAAGTCAATTATAACACCACTCAGCAATAACTGAGGCACCAATAAAAGTGGTATCAAAATATAAATGGCCACAGCAGAATTTAAGCCTGCTGAGAGGTTTAATCCCAGTAAGTTTGCAAAACAGGCCGTTGAAAATAAAATGGCCCATGTAGAAAAAGTTAATCCTCGAATTTCAAGCATGTAATGGCCAATCAACACAAATGACACAATCTGAATGGCACTAATTAAAAACAGCATTAAGATTTTCGAGGAAATATAAGCCCCTCGACTCAAATCCAAAAACTCCTCTCGCTTCAATATCTTTCGGTCTTTAAAAATCTCTTCAGCACTAATACTTAAGCCAATAAATAAAGCCACCACCACGCTCATAAATAAAAAAGCGGGGAGGTTATCATTAGTTCCTAAACTATAAACGCCGTTATCGTAATATTTCGAAAAGAAACCCAAAATAATAGCTAATAAAGGAGCTTCGAGTAAGGCAATAGCCAAATATTGTTTATTTGAGCTTTTGGTAGCAAAATCGCGCTTAACAAACAACTTGAGCTGTCTTAGCCAGTCAGGTATTTTGAAATGAACCTCCGGGAACGCTTCTTGCTTAACCGGATTCAAATGCATAAAGTCAACCACCTTGGGCTCCACCTGGGTCTTATAACGATCATACCAGTCTTCAGGCGTTATTTTACGCCGCCGAATACTCTTCCCAAACGGATTGACCATGCGAGCTTCGATGATCCGAAGCGGCTGCTCCGTTTTTACATTACCACAACTCAAACATTCACTTTCATCGGGATTGACATAGCCAGCCTGATCTTTAAAATAAGTAATGGCATCCATGGGGTTTCCAAAGAAAACAACCCGTCCTCCTTTATCCATCACAATCATCCGGTCAAACAGCTTATAAATGTCACTCGACGGCTGATGAATATTGGCAAAAACCAACTTCCCTTTCAAACATTGCTTCTTCAGCAAGTACATTACCTTCTCCGAGTCGGCCGACGAAAGTCCTGATGTAGGTTCATCAACAAATAAAATGGATGGCTCACGCATCAACTCAAGCGCAATATTGAGTCGCTTCCGCTGTCCTCCACTCAAAATCTTCTTTAGCGGATTCCCAACAACCAAGTCACGGGCTTCAACCAAGTCAAAATCATTCAGGGCTTGATCAATCTTAGCTTCGATCTCTTCATCGGTCATCTCCCCAAAACAAAAACGCGCGTTGAATTCAAGGTTTTTATAAACCGTAAGCTCTTCCAACAACAAATCATCTTGAGGCACGTAACCAATCACCCCTTTCAGCAATTCTTCGTTTC
Organism: Sunxiuqinia elliptica; assembly: GCF_900113005.1. GTDB lineage: Bacteria > Bacteroidota > Bacteroidia > Bacteroidales > Prolixibacteraceae > Sunxiuqinia > Sunxiuqinia elliptica. Next base: position 71,772 of record NZ_FONW01000006.1, on the reverse strand, counting down.
GAGGATCATGTAAGTTGTAACCATTAATTGTGATTGTTCCATTGTTGGGTTTTAGCTTCCCATTCAACACATTCAACAAGGTGGTTTTTCCAACACCACTGCCACCCAAAATGCCGACTAAATCACCTGAATGCTCCTGAAAACTCAGTGGATGTAAACCGTAGTTTCTCCGACTGAACCGATATTCAACGTTGTCAACATTAAGCACAATACGCGGTTTTCCTTTTTCCTGGATAAACCGAGTCATAATGCTACTGTAATAGATTGGGATAATTCTCGATGTTTTCAGAATTGCGCCTGGAGGAAAAACATACAAACGGCGCTGCGTAAGCCGATGCCCGTTCATATACATATTTCGTGGTCCCCAATAACGAAAAAACAAGGTATTGATGCTTCCAATGCGAATGAGTTCCAACTCTACCTGTTGATTCTCGCGATACAAGTGCTTGATCTCTGGATCAGGGTAACTCTCATTCCCATTTACAACAAACAGGTTTGCTTTATCCTTTACCTTATCAATCGAGAACAATTGGAAACGATAAAGATTATCATACTCTTTGGGATCAATCTTCAAACCCCGGGCAACAAGATTAACGGTTTTTAAATCGTCAAGCTTAAAATCGCCTTCCTTTTTGATGAAGTTCAGCAATTGAGCTACAATCATGAAACGCGTTCCCAAATCAAACTGGGCTACAATATCATTACAGATCTCGTTTAGGTACTTTTTGTTGATAAACTTATCGCCATTTCCATCCTGCTGATACAAAATATCCCGATTGGTGATGTGATAGTGTTCAACAAACTCCAGATAATGCTGATGATAAGCCTCCACCAACTCCCTGTTAAAGTTTTCGTGTAAAAATGACCGAACCAAGTTTGAGGAAAGCTCCTTCGACTCATCGTCATGATAATCTGTAATAATTGCAAAAAGCCTGATCAGTGTTTCAATGATCCCTTCATACATAAGCCTGAGGTTTAAAAAAAACGGACTTTTGCATTCCCTACCGAACAGCGGAACAACAAAAACCCGTTTTGTATCTTAACTTGTAAAGATTCGTTTCGTCTCTACCGCGTGAATTTATTACGCATTTTGGTCAACAGATCCGTTAGTTTTTCAACCTGATCTTTTGTCATTGAAGTTGTTCCTTCTTCCATCGCATAAATTTCATTGATTTCTACGATGTCAACATAAACATCTTTCAACAGTTCAGAATCCTTATATTCTGCCATCATTGATTCCAATTTCATCAGTGGCTCTTTCTGGAACAGAATTGCCTCAATCAACTTTGGATTTTGAAATGTGTTTTCTGAAATATGAGTTGTCAGATACAAACCTTCAATTACAGTTCCCGATAAAACCAAGTAAGACACTTCTGTTCTTCCTTGTTGATTCAAATAAGAATACGCATTCTGGAACATTTCGGTGATAATTTCGACCAAAGCGTCCTTATCATCCAAGTTTGCTTCAATTTTTTCAGGAAGCTCTTCATCAAAAGCGCCTGTTAAATCTAACTCGCGAACCAAGGTTTCAGTAGCGGCAAAATAGCTCTGAACATCAACCTTTTGATTATAAGTAGTTGCATAAGCTAAATCTGCGGTATAAATCCCCAAGTTTACGGCCCGATCCTTTTCAGAGAAATAGCTGCCAGCCTTTTCTGCATCATTGGTAATGCCGACAATGTAGCTTGCTTCAATCTCATTCAACATACTGGTCACTTCAAACGCCGAAACTATAGGATAGGAATACTCCTCAATTTCTTCTTTAATCGCCTCTTCAACAACCTTAGGATCAGACTTCTTTTCCTTTTTATTGCCGGTACACGAGCTAATTGTTCCTGCAAACAAAGCCAAGAGCACAGCCAAAGAAACTAATTTGTATGTACTTGTTTTTCTCATGTTTATGGTTTTAAAATTATAAGTTACGTTTCTCTCTCAACAATTTAAGCTTCTCTCAATCCCGCTATTCTTTTGGCGGTCTTGCAAAATTTTAAGCTAAAATAATATAAAAATGTTGGCCGCGGCACTAATTGAAAATGATTTTTTCATGGATTAATGTGTTATTCCGCACATCGCCCCAAGCGAGTCATTCAGGTTCAACAAGATTCCTCAAAAAGGCTGCATCTCCCTAAAGTCGCCATTAAGACAAGTTTGAACTTATCAACTTAATAAATTCCTCGCGAGTAGCCACTCGCTCGAAAGCACCCGTAAAGTCAGATGTTGTTGTAATGGAATGTTGCTTCTGCACCCCGCGCATTTGCATGCACAAGTGTTGTGCTTCGATTACTACTGCAACACCTAAAGGATTTAAGGTATTCTGAATGCATTCCTTAATTTGCAGGGTCAGTCGCTCTTGAACCTGCAGGCGTCGGGAAAATGCATCAACCACTCGGGCAATCTTACTCAAGCCGGTGATATATCCGTCCGGAATATAACCAACATGGGCTTTCCCTATGAAAGGCAGCATGTGATGTTCACACATCGAATAAATCTCAATATCCTTTACAATTACCATTTGCCGGTAATCTTCCTTAAACATCGCAGAACGCAGCATCTCCTCCGGATTCTGTTCGTATCCTTGAAGTAAAAACTGCATGGCTTTAGCAACACGCAAAGGCGTCTTCTCAAGCCCCTCCCGATCTACATCTTCACCAAGCAAACCGATAATCTTCCGATAATAATCACTTATTCGTTCGGTGTTTTCGCGATCAAACTTTTCAATTCGTTGATAACCGCCAAGTTCACCATTCAATGATTCTTCCATAACTATTCTGTTTTATACAACAATCGGCTGTAATCGAAACCAAAAGACAAAAGTAAGAACTTCTGGGGAGAATCACCCTGAAGTCTTCAGGAAACCTCACGCATTCTTTTCTGGAAGAAATCCAAATCAAAAAAACCCATTGACTTATGATTTTCTGCAAAAAGGCCATTTTCGATCAACTATTCCTGCCTTGGAATTTCGACAGATGGAAGAAATAATTATTTTTGCAAGATCGAATTGAAAAACTTTAGGACTAATTCCACCTATTCAAAATTATTTTTGATACGTTTGACAATATTTTAACTTTTTTTAAGTTACAACTGTAGTCTTGTAGTTTTTCTTACAATAAGAGAGGTTAAATCTTTCATATGATAGTTGTTACAGGTGCCGCAGGATTTATCGGCAGTTACATGGCCGGAAAGCTCAACCAAGAAGGATTTCAAGATTTAATTCTGGTTGACAAGTTTAATGATCCTTTGAAAATTTCGAACTATATCTCGAAAAATTACTCAAAGCTGGTAGATCGTGATGACTTTTTTGTATGGTTAAATGACAATCACCATCTGGTACAGTGCATCATTCACCTGGGAGCACGCACCGATACCATTGGACAAGAACCCGAAATTTATAAGCAACTTAACTTTGATTACTCTAAACGAATTTGGGATGGCTGCATCCAGTTTGGATTACCACTAATTTATGCTTCATCCGCCTCTACCTATGGTGATGGCGAATATGGCTTTGATGATAATCACGAACTCGTTTCAAAGTTTAAGCCGCTCAATTGTTACGCACAATCCAAACACGATTTTGACTGTTGGGCTCTCGCACAAGAGAAGAAACCATACTTCTGGGCAGGACTTAAATTCTTTAATGTGTTCGGTCCAAACGAATACCACAAAGGAAGAATGGCCTCGGTTGTTTACCAAGCATTTAATCGGGTTTCGGACACGAAGAAGATGACACTCTTCCGCTCTCATCGGCCGGCCTTCAAAAATGGCGAACAAGCACGTGATTTCATTTATGTGGAGGACGTGGCGAATGTTATGGTTCATTTCATGAAAACCCGGAAAAAGTCGGGAATTTACAATGTTGGCACCGGCGTTGCCCGAACCTATTTGGATCTGGCAAAGGCTGTATTTAAAGCGATGGATGTCGAAGAATCGATCAGTTTCGTTGATACTCCGGAAGATATTCGAGACAACTACCAATATTATACCTGTGCAAAAATTGATAAACTTCGTCAAGCAGGCTATGATAAGCCATTCACAAGCCTGGAAGCGGCCATAAACGACTATGTCAAGACCTATTTAATGACCGAATTTTGCTATTAGCGCCCCACTGTAGCCTGAACAATAAGTTTTCAGATTCTCATACAAACCAAACAGGCTCAAACTTCTTCTCCAGCTTGATCAGCTTTTAATACTTTAGGTATTTTCTTAATGATCGCGGGTGAACACCCAGTTATTTCCCTTTGAAAGCTCGTTATTGAAATAATAACCATCCGAATCAAAAGCTTTTAAGTCTTCGGCTTTGGTCAGCTCATTCTTTGCAATAAACCGACACATCAATCCCCTTGCCTTTTTCGCATAAAAAGAAATCACTTTATATTTTCCGTTTTTCAAATCTTTGAAAGCTGGAGTAATGATGTCAGCCTCTATTTTTTTTGCATCGATGGCTTTATAATATTCATTGGAAGCCAAGTTGATCAAAGGACCGCCAGCGGCCTTTAATTCTTTGTTCAACTTTGGCGTCAGCTTTTCACGCCAGAACGCATACAAGTTTTCAGCACCATCAATTCCAAAACGAGTTCCCATTTCCAAACGGTAGGCCTGAATTAAATCAAGAGGGTTCAACAGCCCATAAAGCCCTGATAGAATACGTACCTTTTGCTGAACCTGCTCCAGTTCTTTTTCGGACAAGCTGGGCGCATCCAGCCCTTGATACACATCGCCCGTAAAAGCCAGTACGGCTTGCTTGGCATTCTTCTCATCAAAAGGTGGTTGCCACTGTTGGTTCCGGTGAAAGTTAAGCTCTCCCAACTTGGGGGAAATACTCATCAAATCAGAAAGGTCATCAGGACTCAACTTTTTTAAAGCCTGATTAATTGCTTTAGCTTCTTTCAGAAACGCAGGTTGCGTATGTATTTTCGTTACCGAAGGAGTATCAAAATCCAGCGATTTTGCAGGTGAAATAATTGCTAGCATAACTTTTGTTTTTTGTGTTTCTGAAACAAGCCAACCTTCAAAAAGGTTTATTCTATCGCTTCTCTAACAAAACGACATTCTCCACATGATGCGTATGAGGGAACATGTCAACCGGTTGAATCTTCGCCACCTTGTACTGTTCGTCCATCAAGGCTAAATCGCGTGCTTGAGAAGCAGGATTACAGCTTACATAAACCACCTTTTCAGGAGCTACCTGTAAGATTGTTTTCACCACATCTTCATGCATTCCAGCGCGTGGTGGATCCGTAATAATCACATCTGGCGTTCCGTTCTCAGCAATAAAATCATCGTTCAACACCGCTTTCATATCACCGGCATAAAAACTCGTATTCTCAATTCCATTAATGGACGAATTAATCCGGGCATCCTCAATAGCCTCTGGGATATACTCGATTCCAACCACTTTTTGAGCCTGACGAGCCACAAAGTTGGCAATGGTTCCAGTTCCCGTATATAGATCATAAACAACCTCATTCCCGGACAAGCTAGCAAAGTCACGAGCCACTTTATACAACTCATAGGCCTGCTCCGAGTTGGTTTGGTAAAAACTTTTAGGACCGATTTTAAATCGTAAGCCTTCCATCTCCTCAAAAATGTGGTCAGGCCCATTAAAGGCAATCACATCCTGATCGGTAATCGTATCATTCCCTTTGCTATTGATAACATACATCAAGGACGTTAGCTCTGGGAATTCTTCAACAATCGCATTCAGCAGTGCCTCCCGCTTTTCAACATCCTCTTTATAAAAAGCCAGAATCAGCATATTCTCTCCTGTCGAAGCTGTACGCACAATCATATTTCTCAGGAACCCTTCCTGACTACGAATATCAAAAAACTCCAGTTCATGCTCCAAAGCATAGCTGCGCACAAAATTCCGAATCGCGTTGGAAGGGTCAGGCTGCAGCCAACACTTTTCAACATCGATAATCTTGTCAAACATACGCGGAATATGAAATCCTAACGCATTCATTGTTGCAGGTTCATGTTCCTCATCCATTTCATCCAAGGTTAGCCATCGTTTGTTCGAAAAGCTAAACTCCAACTTGTTCCGGTAAAATGTATTTTTTGCTGAACCTAAAATTGGAGATAATTCGGGCAACTCCACTTTCCCCAATCGTTTCAACTGATCTTCAACTTGCTGCTGCTTATAAAACAACTGCTTATCGTAAGGTAAAAATTGCCACTTACAGCCACCGCAAATACCAAAATACTCGCAAAAAGCTTCTACCCGATCAGCCGATTTTTCGTGAATTTTCACGATTCGGGCTTCCTGGTACTTCTTCCTCTTTTTGGTAACCTGCAAATCAACCACATCGCCAGGTATAGCATGCGTGGTAAAAACAACCATATCATTCACACGTGCCAAAGCTTTCCCTTCAGCACCAATATCAGTTATTGTAACTTGCTCGTATAATGGTTTCTTTTTGCGACTCCGTCCCATAATCTCAAATTTTCTGCAAAAATAGGAAAATAGCTGAACCAGTTGTCATCAAAGTCATGTTATCCATTATAATAGGAGTTGATCTTTATGAAATCCAGCTTTTAAGCACTAGCTGTTAGCCGACTATGCGGGACACCAACACTGGGAAGCAAAATCGTGTACTAAGCCTTTTTAACGTAAACACTAATTATAGCTGGATTCTCTTATCTTTGCACTTCAATTTTTATTCGTTATGATTTCAGTCGATCAATTAGTTGTTAGTTTTGGTGGTTTTGAGCTTTTAAAGAAGATTTCATTCTTAGTTACGCCCAAAGACCGTATTGGACTTGCCGGGAAAAACGGAGCAGGAAAATCAACACTTCTAAAAATTATTGCCGGACAGCAAGAGCCTAGTGAAGGTTCTGTGGTTGTCCCTAAAGATATTCGTGTGGGTTATTTACCTCAGCACATGGCTGTCGCCGATAGCCACACCGTTTTTGAAGAAACAAGAAAAGCTTTTGATGAGATCTTGCAAATTAAAAATCAAATAGATCACATCAACCACCAAATTGCGACTCGCGAAGATTACGAATCGGACGAATATATGAACCTGATCACTCAAGTAACGGAACTCAATGACCGTTACCAGTTGGTTGGCGGAGGAAACTTTGAAGCTGAGATTGAGCAAACGCTTATGGGACTTGGCTTTAAACGGAATGATTTTACCCGGGCGACCTCTGAGTTCAGTGGAGGCTGGCGAATGCGTATTGAATTGGCTAAAATCCTGCTTCAAAAACCCGATGTATTTTTGCTCGATGAGCCAACCAACCACCTGGATATTGAATCAATTCAATGGTTGGAAGAATTTCTAAGAAATTATTCAGGAGCAGTTGTTCTGGTGTCGCACGACCGTGCATTTTTGGACGCCGTTACAAATCGGACAATAGAAATATCCCTGGGGAAAATCTACGATTACAAGGCCAATTACACCAAATACCTGGAACTTCGTCAAGAACACCGGGAAACGCAATTGGCAGCTTATAAGAATCAGCAAAAGTTAATTGAGGATACCGAGAAGTTTATTGAACGCTTCCGCTACAAAGCAACGAAAGCCGTTCAGGTTCAATCGCGTTCAAAAATGCTTGAGAAGCTGGATCGCATTGAAATCGATGAAGAAGATAACTCCAAGTTAAATATTCGTTTTCAGCCGCCAGAACGATCAGGAACCATTGTTGTTGATTGTAAACACCTAACCAAAAAGTACGGTGATTTGCTGGTGCTTGACGACATTCACCTGATGATTGAGCGAGGCGAAAAAGTCGCCTTTGTTGGGAAAAACGGCGAAGGTAAAACAACGCTTGCCCGCATTATTTTAAATGAGCTCGAATATGAGGGAGGGCTAAAAATTGGGCATAACGTTAAAATCGGCTACTTTGCACAGGACCAAGCCCAACGACTGGATGAAAACCTAAGCGTACTGGAAACAATTGACCAAATTGCTGTTGGAGATGTACGCACTAAAATTCGCGATATACTGGGTGCTTTTATGTTTTCGGGAGAGGATGTTGAGAAGAAAGTCAAAGTGCTGTCAGGAGGCGAACGTTCGCGACTGGCTATGATTCGTTTAATGCTGGAGCCGGTAAACTTTTTGGTACTTGATGAGCCCACCAACCACTTGGATATGCGATCTAAAGAAATCCTGAAACAAGCTTTGGCTAGCTACGAAGGAACCGTCTTGGTTGTATCGCACGACCGGGAATTTCTAGATGGGATGGCCAACTGCATTTACGAATTTAAAGACCGGAAAATCAAGCAGCACCTTGGCGGTATTTATGATTTTTTGCAACGCAAGAAAATGGAGTCCATGAAAGAATTGGAACGCAAATCGCCATCCAATCGACCCGCCGAGAAAAAAGAAAAAGTGCTCGTCAATGATAACCAATTGAGTTACGGAGAACGTAAAGAAATCAATAAAAACATCTCCCGGCTCGAGAAACAAATAGAGAAGTTTGAAGAAAAGATCACCTCTTTAGAAAGTGAACTGGAAGCGTACGACAAGAAAATGGCTAATCCTTCAAATTTAGAGGATCACCGTATTTTTGAGGAGTATGACCAATTGAAGGCTCAACTTGAGAAAGTCATGAGCGAATGGGAAACCAATCAAGAAGAATACGAAGTATTAAAACAGCAAAAAACCTGGTAGGATGGAAAGAAGAAGACCACAAAAAAATACGGATGATTTTATTTTTGGCATTCGTGCCGTTATCGAAGCCATTGATTCTGGTAAAGAAATCGATAAAATCTTAATAAAAAAAGGGCTTGGAGGTGAACTGTTTAAAGAGCTGTTTGAAAAGATCAGAGCTCTCAATGTTCCCTTTCAATATGTTCCGATGGAGAAAATCAACCGGATTACCCGCAAAAATCATCAAGGGGTACTGGCCTTTATTTCTCCGGTCACCTTTTATGATGTCGAAAATTTCTTGCCATCCGTTTTTGAAGCGGGAAAAACCCCATTACTACTTGTTTTAGATCAGGTTACTGATGTCCGCAACTTTGGCGCAATTGTTCGCACCGCTGAATGTGCTGGAGTTGATGCAATTCTGATTCCCGAAAAAGGAGCAGCACGAATCAATGCCGATGCGGTGAAAACATCAGCCGGAGCTTTACACCTTCTTCCCATCTGTAGAACAAAGGATCTTAAAAAAAGTGTGATTTATTTGAAAGAATCAGGCTTGAAGATTGCAGCAGCTACCGAAAAAGCTTCCTATTCCTATACTCAAGCCGATCTTTCAGGCCCAACAGCAATTGTGATGGGCTCTGAAGAAAAAGGCATTGAACCCGCTATTCTTAGATTAGCAGATGAACAACTTCAAATTCCAATTTTAGGAAAAATTGAGTCGTTAAATGTTTCGGTGGCCGCTGGGCTATTGGTTTACGAAGCGGTCAGACAGCGAGTGCTTAATCCCTGATGGGCACTTGCCGTTTAAATGTTTCTTCTAATGAAATAAACGTCTCGGTACTTGATATTCCAGAGATCTTTTGCACTTTCTCACTTAAAACTTCTTTTAAGTGCTCATTGTCACGCGCATACACTTTTACAAAAATCGCATATTGCCCCGTGGTATAATGGCATTCGACAATCTCTGGAATCTCCTTTAATTCCTCTGCAACATCTTCGTAAAAGCCTCCCTTCTCAAGAAAAACGCCCACATAAGTGCATGTTTTGTAATCTACCTTTCGAGGATCAATGTGATACCCCGATCCGGTGATTACTTTCATTTCAATCATTCGGTTAACCCGCTGATGAACCGCAGCTCTTGAAACGCCAACTTCAGCAGCAACATCTTTGAAAGGAATTCGCGCATTTTGAGTGATAATCTCCAAAATGTGTAAGTCAATATTATCTAGATTGTTCCGTAGTGTCATATTCTGTCCTTTTATAAAAATATATGCGAGCAAAAGTAAGTAATTTTTAGCAGATAGCTAATGATCCAATGCTCATTCACTCATTATGCAACACTCCGCGCTTTGAGTTTTCAATATCCAAACTACTCGCAGACAATTAACTATAGCTTTTACATTTTATAAAACATAAGACATATGTTACAATTTTTTATGATTGATTAACATTTTTACTCAAAAATACAAAATTATAAAACAAAATGATACTTTTAAAATCACATACAGATCACAAAGACACATAATCCATCAAAATAAAAACAAAAGAGATAAAATAAAAGATAAAAACGAACGAAATGAAAAAATCAAACCTAAGTTGGATCATCATTTTATCCCTACTCATCTTGTTTTCCATTATTGGCGTATTTTACCCAAGTGGATTTGGAGGACTAGATGATCCTGCCATCCATTCTGGTGACGTAGCCTGGATGCTTACAGCCACCGCGCTCGTTCTGCTCATGACTCCGGGGCTAGCCTTCTTCTATGGCGGCATGATCCATTCTAAAAACATTTTATCAACCATGTTGCAAAGCTTTATAGCTATGGGGGCTGTCAGTGTCATATGGGTTATCTGTGGTTTTAGCCTGGCATTTGGAGAAAGTATTGGTCCCGATGGATTTGGGCTGGTTGGCAATCCATTTACCTATTTCATGTTTAATGGAGTAACTGGCGCTACTCACCCCGACCTGGCACCAACTTTTCCTTTCGCTCTCTTTGCCATGTTCCAGCTTAAATTTGCCATCATCACCCCGGCACTTATCACCGGATCTTTTGCCGGACGGGTACGCTTCCGCTCTTACCTGCTATTTATGGTTCTTTTCACCCTGTTTATTTATTCACCACTAGCGCACTGGACTTGGCATCCCAACGGATTCCTACGCAACTGGGGCGTTCTAGACTTTGCCGGAGGAACCGTCGTACACATGTCGGCAGGTTTTGCAGCACTTGCCGGAGCTATCTTTCTGGGCAAGCGCAAAGATTTTGGCACAGAAGTACGTCCAGCTAACATCCCGTTTGTATTGCTTGGAGCGGGCATGCTCTGGTTTGGCTGGTTTGGATTCAATGCTGGCTCAGCTTTAGGCGCCAATTCAACTGCGGCCTTAGCCTTGATGAACACAAACACGGCTTCGGCGGCAGCGATGCTTGCCTATTTGTTTTACGACATGGCCAAGGGGAAAAAGCCAAGCGGAATGGGAGCTTCCATCGGCCTAGTTGTGGGCTTGGTTGCCATTACCCCTGCTGCAGGCTTTGTTAACGTGGGAGCCAGTATTTTCATCGGTGTTGCCGCCTCAATCATCAGCAACTATGCCATTGAATTACGCTCAAAAACACGCTTGGATGATACATTGGATGTTTTCCCGGCACACGGTATGGGCGGTATTGTTGGCATGTTACTTACTGCTGTATTTGCCTAAGAGGTTGGACTCATTTACGGAGAGTTCACCACTTTCTTATACCATCTGTTAGCGCTATTAATTGTGGGAGTTTTTACGTTTGGTGGATCTTACCTACTCTATAAAATTACCGACCTGATTGTTCTGTTGCGCGTATCTGCTCAATCTGAAAAAATCGGACTGGATATTAGTCAGCACAATGAATCATACGATTTTCAATACAAGAGCGACAAACTGCTTTAACGTCGCTATTCGTTTATGCTCAAAAAACTCCCCGTTATGGGGAGTTTTTCTAGTTTAATTCTTTTATATGAAGGTGAATTTTTGCTATTCGACCGGAACCAGCCGTAGAATTTTTCCGGGGTTTTCAACCGCCACATAGACATAACCATCAGGGCTCATCTCCACATTGCGAACACGTCCGATACCTTCCAGCAGCTTTTCATGATTCACAACTTGATAACCATCCAATACCACCCGTTCGAGATACATAAAACGCAACGAGCCAATTAAAATATTATTCTTCCAGTTTTTATATCGGTCACCTTTTACAAAGGTTGTACCACATGGAGCAATTGAAGGATCCCAATAGGTAAGTGGCTGCTCCATGCCTTCCTTCTCTGTAAGATCTGTAAAGCTGGTTCCATCGTAGTTAATTCCATACGAGATCACTGGCCAACCGTAATTTACTCCAGGCTTAATCAGGTTCAATTCATCTCCACCTCGAGGCCCATGTTCCGTTTCCCAAATCTCTCCAGTTTCCGGATGCATGGCTGTTCCCTGCGGATTACGGTGTCCATAAGAGTAAATACTTTTAACCGCATCCGGGGTACTCACAAATGGATTGTCCTCCGGAATGGAGCCATCATCATGAATCCGATGGATTTTCCCGTTGGTATTTGTCAAACTTTGTGGATTAACATCACGACTTCCGCGATCGCCAATCCCAAAAAACAAGTATCCCTCGCGATCAAACTCCAGTTTACACCCCCAATGGTGTCCCTTGTTCGAATCAGGATAACCATCAAAAATCAGCTCCTGATCAACCAGGGAATTTCCTTGTAATCGCGCCCGCATAATGTTGGTGCAAGCCTCATCAGGACTCCCATCAGCATAACCTGAATAGGCCATGTAAATCCATCCGTTACTTTCATAGTCAGGATGAAGCTCCAGATCGAGCAAGCCTCCCTGCCCTTTCACCAATATGTTTGGCAAGCCTGAAATTTCCTGCAACTCATTATTGGTAAAACGGAAGAGCTTAGCTGAACGCTCTGCAATCAACAGGTCACCATTAGGTAAAAACTCCAAGCCCCAAGGTACCTCCAACCCTGATACAACGGTATCAATAATAAATTTCTGAACCTCAGACTCAACCAGCTGGTTTGCAGAAAGCGCCGGTTGAAGCGTTTCTTTATCTTCGGGCACCCCCTTACGAACGTACTCTGCCAAAGCTTCAACTTCCTCTTTCGAGAATGTCACTTCAAAGCCAGGCATGCCCATCTCCTCGCGCCCATGGGTAATACTTTGCACGATACTGGAGTTGTCATCACCGTACATCCAGTCTTTTTGCTCAAATTTTTCCAGATTATTTCCGTGACAGCCGGCACAATAATTTTGGTAGTTTTCAGCAGCTTTCTTCATTTGCTGCTCCGAATGTTGTCCGTTACTCATTGTGCAACTTCCAAAAAATAATGCAACGATGAGAACGCTTAGGTTTTTTAGGATTTGATTCATCATGTAATACGTTTATTTTTCAATACAACACAACAATAGCTTAACTAAAAAGTTAATGGACAACTGTTAATAAAATCAAACAATTGTGCTTTAAAATTCCACAACAAAGATAAAGCACCCAAAGGTATACCTCTGCCCCCTACCTACAATTCAATTGCTGTTATCAATCAGCGCTCCAAAAACTGCAAACAAACCGGAGCCATAAGCTCAAGCTGATTGCCTGTATAGGTCAACAAGCCTGTCTTCTGGTCAACCCAAAAAACAGTTATATTATTCGACTTCTGATTAGCGACCAACAAAAAGCGACCATCTGGCGAAAGAGTAAAGTTCCGGGGCCAATCTCCTCGAACCGATTCCGTTTGCAACAAGCGAATGCGCCCATCATCCAAACGTTCGAAAACAGCAATGGAATTATGCCCCCGGTTTGAGCAATAGACAAAGCGCCCATTCGGACTTAAATGCACATCGGCTCCATAGTTCACACCTGAAAAATCTGCCGGAACAGATGAAATGCTTTCCAACAGCTCATACTTGGCCCCTTCCTTTTTCAATACACTGATGGTTGCATCCAATTCATTGGCAACATAAATAAACTGCTCGTCAGGCGAAAATGCAAAATGGCGAGGACCAGCTCCGGGATTCATCTCCAAAGAAGCTTGCTCCGCCGGCTGAAACTCTTTGCCCCTTTCATCATAATGATAAAAATCCAGCTGGTCGGTTCCCAGGTCAGCTGAAATCAGTAAGCCCTTTGAAGTAAATAAAGCAGAATGCGCGTGAGGAGCTGACTGTCGAACGGAATCGGCACCAGTTCCAGCATGCTGAATAAGCTGCATCATTTCCTTAAGTCCACCATCAGCCTGACGTTCAAAACAACTCAAGCTCCCACTGGAATAGTTGGACGCCACCACAAATTGACCATCAGGCGAAACAGTAACATGACATGGATGCAAACCACCAGTTGCCTGTTGGTTAATTTTCTCCAACTCACCTGAATCCAAAATCTGGTAAGCAGAAACAGAACCACTGGCGAAATCAGGACTTTCTGTTACTTCAGAAACTGCATACAAATATTTTTGATCGGGACTAATTGTCAAAAACGATGGGTTTTCCTTGTGGGGCGTTATGAATTTGGGAGTCATCTCGCCAGACTCTTTGTTGAACTGGTAACAATAAATTCCTTCGCTTCCGGTGTCCGTATAAGTTCCAATATAAAGTAAGGTATCTTTGGGCGAAGGAGAGCATCCCCCTAATAAAATAGCAGTCAACACAATAGCTTGAGTTATAATTTTCATAAATCTCTGTTTAAGGTAAAAACCAAATGATAATTGTCTTGTTAAAGTGGATAGAACTAAATTTAAAAATAACGGAAATGAACCTAAAAAAAACAATTCTGGCCGTATTTATTTTATTTTTCTCTTTGTACGGCTATTCCCAAAAACTTGTAGAAGTTTGGCGAACAGGGCCAACGATGCAAACTCCTGAATCTGTTTATTATGATGCTGACCTGGATGTCATCTTTGTCGCCAACATTAATGAAAATCCTTCTGAAAAAGATGGCAATGGATACATTACGCAATTGAATCCGGATGGAACGGTAAAAGAAATGAAATGGGTAACCGGACTGAGCGCCCCCAAAGGGATGGCAATATTTGAAGGCAAACTCTACGTTTCGGATATTGATGAGCTGGTGGAAATCGACATTAGCAAGAAACAAATTGTTAAAAGATATCCAGCTCCCGAGTCCATCTTTTTAAATGATGTGGCTGCCTGTAAAAATGGGAACATTTTTGTAAGCGACACACGGACGGGTAAAATTCACATTTTAGAAGATGGTGTATTTTCCGTGTGGATGGATAATGATGAGCTCTCTGACGTCAATGGACTTTATACCGAAAATGGGCAATTGTACATCGGCTCACAAAAACTACAAGTCGCTGATCTAAAAACAAAGGAACTTAAAACGCTACGCAGCGATTGCAATGGCATTGATGGACTCGAAAAAGATAATAAAGACAATTTTGTTTTCTCCAATTGGGCAGGCCGAATTTACTACCTCGATGGTGATCAACTAACGAAGCTATGGGATTCAACGGCCGAGAAGATCAATACAGCAGACGTCTTTTTCGCTAAAAAGCTAGACTTACTTCTCGTCCCAACTTTTTTTGACAACCAAGTTGTTGCTTATCGTATCGAAAAATAAATTCAAAAGCTCTGAAGCTTGGAAAAGTGTCCTAAAATGACCAACTTAAGCATTGGTAATAACCGATAAAAAATCCAATTATGCCTAAAGGAAAAGTAGCTGAAAAAAGTCCACTGATGATGGAAATGCAGCCAGGCACTTACTACTGGTGCGCTTGTGGAAAAAGTCAGAATCAACCATTTTGCGATGGCTCACACAAAGGAAGTGAATTTAGCCCTAAGGAAGTGAAAATCCCTGAAGTACAAACAGTTTTCTGGTGCCGTTGCAAACAGACGGACAATCCTCCATTTTGCGACGGATCGCATAAAAAACTATAAAGAAATAGCCGGGCAAGTGCTCCTCATTTACCCGGCTATTTTTTATTCCTCCATTTTCTTTGCTTCATCCCAATAACGGTCCATTTCCTCAAGCGATAAATCTTTTAAATCGGTTCCTTTCTTCAAGGTCTGACTTTCAAGATAATTGAAACGCCTCATAAATTTCAAGTTTGTGCGCTCCAATGCTGCTTCGGGATCAACGCCATACAAACGTGCTGCATTGACCATCGCAAAAAACAGATCGCCAAATTCCGCTTCTATTTTGTCTTTGTGATCTTCATTTAACTCGTGCTGTAATTCCGAAACCTCTTCCTTCACCTTATCCCACACTTGCTCTGGATGTTCCCAATCAAAGCCAACGCCGCTTGCCTTTTCCTGAATACGGTTAGCTTTAACCAAAGCTGGCAAGGAAGAAGGAACGCCCTCTAAAACCGTCTTTTTCTTTCGTCCTTTTTCCTTCAGTTTCAAAGCTTCCCAATTTTGCTCAACAGCACGAGAGCCGTCAACTTTCACATCGCCGTAGATATGCGGATGACGGTAAATGAGCTTTTCATTCAAACTATTGATGACGTCAGCAATATCAAAAGCATTCTTTTCAGATCCTATTTTGGCGTAAAAAACAATGTGAAGCAATAAATCTCCCAATTCTTTTTTTATTTCCTGAAGATCAGCCTGTAAAATAGCATCGCCTAACTCATAAGTCTCTTCGATGGTTAACTTGCGTAACGATTCGAAAGTTTGTTCTCGATCCCAAGGACATTGCTCCCGCAATTCGTCCATAATCGTTAGCAAACGTTTGAAAGCTTCTAATTTCCGATTCATCTATACTTGGTTTTAATTCAATCTTCAAAATTACAATCTTTATTTAAAGCACCCACCAACTGCAGTAAGTTTACGTAAACTTTGAATTTGCCAACTGATTTCGAAAAGACGAGTTCTAACCGGCTACTTAACTTTTACGTAAACATCTAAAACATTTTTTATGAGTCCCCCTGTTCCTAAATAAAAATGTGTATCATTGCCGGCCAAAATCAATCGAAAATAACAGACAGTAAAGAATAATCAATCAGCTCGTTTCAAGCACAAAAGACAGCCCGTAAAACATGGAAACAACACTGAACTACATCAGCATTTTAGGATCGTTTGTACTAGCGATATCAGGCGCACTGACGGCCATGAGCAAACGCTTTGATCCATTTGGAGTTCTGATTGTTGCTTTTGCAACTGCTGTAGGCGGAGGAACTGTCCGCGACATGTTGCTTTCCGGCAAATCCGCTTTCTGGCTGGAACAAACTTCTTACATCCATTTCATTTTGGCGGGAACCATTTTCGCCATTGTATTCAAATCGAGACTCTTCCATATTAACCGTCCCTTATTGTTTTTTGATGCCATAGGACTTGCTCTCTACACAGTTACTGGCGTTCAAATTGGCTTACAATACGAACTAGCTTCGGTCAACTGTGTCATATTAGGGACCATAACTGGTGTGTTTGGAGGTATTTTACGCGACATTTTAGTTAACGAAGTTCCTGTTATCTTCAAAAAAGAAGTTTATGCTACCGTTTGTATCTTAGGGTCCATTCTTTACCTATTATTACACCGCATACAGCTTCCAACTGTTATTCTGCAAACTGTTCCGGTACTTTTCATTATCATTTTACGTTTGTTGGTTATCCAGTTCAACATTTCTCTTCCTTCGTTGTACGCCGACGAACGTGAAGCACGCCGCAATAATAAAAAATTGTAAAATTAGAGTCCACCAACAATAGACTTAGGTAATTGGAAGTAGATAATGGAGTAGTGACCAAACGAAACAGATTCCCTTTCGCCTTTGACTTGAATACTCATCAAACACCCCAACAGCTTCTCCTTGATGAACATTTGCTATTTAAGCCGTAAAGATTGGCCTATCAAAACAGCCAACAGCCAGCAGTAAGTTCCAAACTTTTCAACTAAGACAGCATCCTACGATCTTTATTTTTGGTATCTTTCATCCTTCTAATATTAAAATTCTCTTAAAAAGAGGAGAAAGGAAAATTAGATCTCACTAAACGACGCAATGAAAGATTCCGCCTACTGGAACATTTTTATTAGTGGACAAAAACAAATTCTGGAGGTCATATACACAAAATATTATGACCACCTGCTTAACTATGGGCTGAAACTATATCCAGATATGGATTTTGTAAAAGACTGCATCCAGGATTTATTTGTGAAGCTTTATTCAAGTAAAAATATAAAGCCAACGGAACATGTACGCTCCTATCTGTTAAAGTCAATCCGAAATATCATCATTGATAAACTCAACAAAGACAAGCTTCAAATCACTGATAAGGATGCCTTATTTCATCTAATAGTTGATGAAGATGAGTTAGAAAAAAAACTTGGAGCCAACGATGAGGAATTACTACTGCTTAAGAAGTTACTTCAAGCCTACAACCAATTATCAGAAAATCAAAAACAGATCATTTATTTCAGGTATATTCAGGAATTACCGCACAAGGAAATTGCCGAGATTCTTGATATCAATGAGCAATCTTCAATGAACTTAGCCTCCAGGGCACTGACAAAATTGCGAAGAGAGTTGCAAAATAAAAATAAGCAAGCCATAATTAGTAGTGAAGACTTAAGAAAAAGCCTAACACTACTATTTATGCTCACCAATAAAGCTATTTATTCGGTAAAGAATCAAGATCTACATCCGGCTTGGTCTGCAGAGAGCTCTTCCTTGTAAACACCGTTCCATAGACTGTGTCCTTGTCAAAAAATCCACAGTTTTTTAGTACAAATGCATGTCTTCCATTACTTAAGCCACCAAAATAATCCGCTCTACGTTTTGCTGCCGCAGTAGCATCATATGTGAACTTTGCATTGGTCAGCTCAAGCCACTCTCCTTTTTCGGTAATTGCCCACTGGTTGCCAAATTCAACCTGACGACTAAGATACCCCTGAGCAGGAATAAAATTCTCCAAAAATGAATGAGGGCGCTTATACCAAGTAACTGTCTTTGGGCGCGAGAACGATGCAATTAGCTGCCATGCCGCTTCATCGGGATCAAAAAACCAAGCGGTGTACACCGTTGCTCCTTCACGATCTACATCAGGATGTACCCGGGTCAAGAACTGGTAAGTTTCCCCTGCTTTCCATGAATATCGACGGAAACTTTGTCCTCCAGATCCTTCTCCTCCAAAATCATTCGTCACCACATCAGTTCCCTTTTCCAATAGAAGTACCCTTGAATCTTCCGGGATTTCTGAAGGGTCATCTGTTGTATAAGGACTCCAAACAGAAAATAAAATCCGTCGCTCGCTTGATGAATTCACCTGAATCCCGCAGTAGCCCTCTCCAAATCCGTTAACCATATAATAAGACCCAACGACATCCTCTCCTGTTGGAACAGTAACTTCATTGTAAAAATATTCGATATTTCCTGCTGACTTAGGAACCTCATAGGAAAGGTGAACAGATGGTCCCCGACGCCCAAAGTAAAAGTTCTCCGGCTCACGAACAAAGGTTAATGGCTCTTGAGCAGCTTCTCCCTCAACAAGAATAGCTGAAACACTTCCGAAAGTAGTTCCGGATTTTGAGTTCCCTTGAAAATCAACTTGTACATGTTGGTTTGCTTTCACCTGTACTGTTCCCACCTTTATGATTTCCCAGTCAGAATTGCTTAGTTCCACATGGAATGGCTTTTCATTAACCTCCACTTTTATCGTTGATTTCCCGTCAGCACTTTTAGCTTTGATTGAAAGGGTTAAGCGTCCTTCGTGTCCCACTTTAAACCAGCTCGACACCATTGCTCTTTCATCATCCCAATTGGCAATCCCCTCCTTGGTGAGCTTCATGTTGCCAGCCTCACGATTAAGGTAGGCATTTCCTCCCAATGGGATTTCCACGGAGTCATTACCTCCATAACCAGCTGTTGTTATCAGCGAAAACAGTACGATATAAAAAAATTGTCTCATGTTATTTTCTCAAAAAGATGAATAAAATTTACTAGCGGTAGTTGGATACATTATTATCTGTTATCTCAAAGATATTCGAATGCTCTGGCTTTGGATAATTCTTCGCTGCGATTTCGGCTTTCAAATCATCAATTTCATTTTGGGTAATTGTAAACTGCTTTGTTGCATAATCATTTACCGTAATATCAACGGGCTCCAGAAATCCCCAAGCTTCAAAAAACGGTGTTAAATCTAAATTTGCAATCCGACATGCAGCACGTACAAAATCCAATTGGTAAAAGCCATCATTTGTGGCTTGTGAATAATCCTGATTCCGCATATACTCATACAAATCTTTATAGAAATCGTCTTTTCCCAAGGCATCCATTAAATATAATTTAAGCTGCCAAAAAGGAACCAATTTTACGAAAACACCTTTATCTCCATCATACCCGTTATGAGGGATTCCTCTATTTAATAGATTATTAAAAGCTGTATTGTAAACTCCATCAACAATCAAACGAGATTGATTTCCCCATGATGTTTGAATGTGCATGGAATGAATGTTATTGGTAACCTCAGTCATTCCAATCCATTTCAATCCGGGACGGGTTTGGTTGCAATGCCCAACTTCATGAGCTGGCCCCCAACAGGAAGAAGTTGAAAACTTAGTTAGATCGCATAAATTCACCAAGGTACTTGATTCATAGGCGGTATAATAATTCGTAGCATACATGTAAGAACTATTAATTCCTAAAAAGTATAGTCTATTTCCAGGCATCCGGTTATACTTTTTGTATCCCATGAACTCCCATTCCTTATAAACCAGATCATCATACTTGTTGATTAATGCCAAACCATCCGGTGTATAATTTCTAAATTTCGATGTCTCGAATGTCAAGTGAGCATATTCGCCAAGCACATCAAAATAATCATACGTGGCCTTGGATAACAACCTTTCCCAATCCTCTTTAGTATACTTGCTTTTGTCGAAATAACCATTAACTGTTCCTGTGGCAATATGAATTTTAACTGGAGACTCAGTTGTTGACCGGGTATGATACATCACATAGATTAATCCCGTCGTCTCTGCTTTTATTTTATTTACTCCTGGTAATAAAGAATAGCTTGTTCCCGAAAAAGCTGATTCATTCCCTTGAATAAACAAGGAGATATTCGTATTAAAGTCATTGGCAAAAACCACAAGCTCCTCCCCTTCGGTGGCATAGATACCAGTCGCGTTATCCCGCAAACTGTAGGGGGATGTTCTGGCTTCAGATGCAAAAAAATCAGGATTTGTATAAGCCTTATAGTCCTGTACCCTAAATTCGGTATCATATTCGTTCCGATAGATTTTCAATGCTAAACTACGAAAGAAAGGATTCTCCATTTCATCGATTTCGGCTTCTCCAATCCCTGCTTTCAGCTCTGAGCATGATTTATCGGTAAAAATATTCAAATACTGCTGATTAGCTTCGCTATAACGGTAAAACTCCATTTCAGCGCAGCTAACAAAACCTTGTCCAGAGTTTCCAACTCCCGACTTTACAACAAATTGAATCTGAATCGGATTTTGAACAGGAACATTGAAAGCTATTCGACTGGCAGATAATTGCCCTTGAAAATCATACTCTCCATATTTTGTCAATGTGTTATTCTCCTCAGTAGCAATCCAAAGTTCAAACTCTTTCATACTTCCATTAGCTCCTCCATCCTGTCTCGGATAATAAACGATATAATCCATTTCGGATACATCTTCAAAAAAATAATTCAACCTGATTGGAAAATAATTAGATGATGTATTGTTCCAGGCAGAATGATAAATAGTGCTTTTATCATTATCAAAAGACGCATCAATTCCGGTCCCCTGTTGCTCGCTACTGGCAGTTGCACTCTTTATTGCAATTTTTATATCCTCCGGAATATCATCAGTAGAAGGGACAAAAGGAGCTTGCGTAACAATACAGCTATCTGCCACCGAACTATCTTCATTGTATATAAACTTAAACATTGCAGAACGCTTTTCAAGCCCAGCATTCTCTTCAGCAATGTAATGAAAGTCTTTTGAAACAAGCGAACTGCTTTTGGTTCCAACAGGATTACCAGCAACCCAATCAACCAACGGTTCGCCAATTGAGTACTCAACATTAGAAGTGACTGTAATTATAAACTGGCTCTCTTGCTTATCCAAAGCGATAGCATGCTCTTTTACAAGAATCGCCGGACCATATCCTAATTGTCTCACCGTAATTGTATAATCATCAAGGATTGAGTTGACATTTAATGTTGTTTCTCTTGACTCAACACCCTCATTGGGCGAAACCGAAATTGTAATCGAACGATTATTCGAATCGTATGACTTTGCAGCAATACACCAATCCACAGATGAGGAAACACTCCAGTCATCTGCATTCAACTTCGTTAAGACCGGAATTATGATTGTACCTCCGTCCTCTGTTAAGTCTTGTGTTAAGGACGACTTTTCAATTTGAAATTGACTTTCTTCTTCAAACTTTTCGTCTTTACAACCAAGTTGGAAGAATAGTGTAAACGTTAAAAAAAGACCAAGTAAGTTCAGTGATGATTTAGCCATGATCGTTTAAGTTAAAAATGAACTGAGAAAAGGATTCAGTATCTGGAAATATGAAAAGAGACATATTTTCTGCTTCGTGAAGAAGAGGGTATAAAGCCCGGGAGTAACAGAACTCCCGGACCTAATTTATAAGGATTATAAACCTTTCATACTAAATTCACTAAATACGAAGTAGCTTCCTCCAGTCATGTTCTGAGGAACAACAAAACGAATGTATTTAGATTCTGGCATCACAATAACGGGAGATGCATAAGCTCCTGCAGCTCCGGTAGGTAGATTTTCCTGCATAATCGTTGAAACTTTCTCAAATGTTGTTCCATCCGTACTTGCATAAATATCAATTACCTTAGGATTACCTGCGCCTCCAGTTGCTCGTCCTGTAAAGTCAAAACTAAATGCAGACAACGAGTTAGTTAAATCAACTTGCAAATAATGAGCATCAGGCACATACACACTCCATGCAGAGTGGAAATAAGTATTCACATCGCCATCCAGCAAGTTCGCCAATGATCCCTCCGATGGTTCAACTGCATTTGAAGAGAGCATCTCTGCTGTCAAATCAATCGCAACTAAATCAGAAGCATCAGGGGTATAGGATATACCGAACAGGCACGTGTTTTTATCCTGGTCAATGACAAATGATTCTTTCGAACATTCCGTTAAGCGAAGTGGAAGAATGTAGTTTCCATAGCTTAGTTTTGTCCGGTCAACGTTAACGTCAAGGTTCACCGTTTGATCCTCCGCTGTAAACACCACAGTTCCATCTCCAGCTAAAGTGTATGACTCAGCTGGCAACAAGGTATAGCTGACATTATTTTCTTGGTTATACGTGTCAATCAATGCTTCATCAATTTCAACAGTACAGTTAAATTCCCATTTGTTGGTTGCTGACATCGTTAAAGGTAACGATAAAGCCACCTGCTCTTCACCTTTATCGCTCAGTAAGTTTGCAACATAGCCTGTTTTCGTAAAATAAACTGACGGGATTTCTATTTCAGGATTGATGATTACAATTTGCTTTTCAGCATTAACTGAATCTGTTGAGCTTAAACTCAAAGGAAGCACGTAATTTAAATCATTGCCTAAACCATCAATCATGTCAGTCTTAAATTGCACCTCAAAAACTTTATATTGTTCTCCGCTTCCAAAATTCATTGAAGTCTGAGATAAAAACTCAAAAGCCGTTTCGGGCAAGGCAGTGTAGTCCGTTCCATTTTCCTGATTATATAAAGCCATCTGACTGTCATCTAAAACAGCAACAGAAACCGTTCCTGCCGAACCTAGATCACTTCCTGCCTTATTAATTGTGACAGCATAATCAGTGTTTTCTCCAGTTTTATAAAGTGTAAGATTTTGTTCTCCACTATTGAGAAAATAAAAGATCGTATCAAAATCACTTAAAAACTCATCTTTATTGTCATCACATGAAGTTATCAAAACCAATAACCCCAAAAGCATTGACAGATATATATTATTGCCTCTCATAAAATATCTCGTTTTATTTCGATTAAACTTCATTGTTTACCAACCATAGTTCTGGGTCAATAATTTATTTCGATCCAACTCACGTTGTGAGAAAGGATAGAGGTAGTGATTACTCCGAAATACCCTTGTTTCAAAAACAGTCCGCTCCCAGTACTCCTCTGGAGTTGAAGAACCACTTCCCTGAACAGTGATATTCATTCCATACATTGGGCCTCCATCAACTTCCTCTGCAATCATCCAAGTACGTGTATCAAAATAGCGATGGTTTTCGAAAGCTAACTCAATACGTCTTTCTTGCCGATATAACTCAATTAGTTTATCAATATCTGCATCTGGATAAATTTCAGTAATTGGATCTAATCCAGCACGATCTCTCAAATCAGCCCATACTTCCATGGCTTTGCTTTCATAGCCTGCCGGCAATGATGCCCCTCTTTTCTTCCCCTCTAACACGGCTTCAATAAAGTTCAGGTAAATTTCACCCAACCGAAAAGTAGGATAAGTCATATTTCCCCATTTGCCATTTGCAGAGTTTGAAGTGTGATCGTAATACTTATTAATAAGGTAGCCAGATTTAGGATGGTCATGCGATTTATTGCCATTAGCACCTGACGCAAAAGAGGTTAAGGTTTTACTATTGCCATGATGCCAGTAGCCACCACCATAAAATACAGATACATAAAATCTTGGCTCCCTGTCTTTATACATATTCGGAGTTGTAACTGAATAAGAATCAAATCCAGCCCATGAAGGGTAATCCCATGAAACCATTTCAAACTCATCATCGCTATATCCTGATTCTTCGTCAACAACAGGAGCTCCATCCCCTTCATAACCAGTTACCGGATACCGCCCGTTGCCCATGGCATAAGCATCTACTTGTTGCTGTGTTGGCCCAACACCACCATAGGCAGTTCCAGCAACACTGGTAGGTACAGTTGTTACAGCATAAGAATATCGGCCTATATAACCAGTTGTCCAGATAAGTTCAGAATTCCAAAGCTCTTGGGTAACTCCATAATAGTCCTCGTATGGATTACCATTTCCTGCCCGGTATAATTCATATGAACCTTCATTTATCAGCTTATAGGCTGCCTCTGCAGCTTCAACCCACTTATTTACATCGTATGTTTGAGGAAATAAATCAACTCCTGAAAGTTCAGGGAAATCAGGGGCTACAGGGTTTTTAACACTGCTGTATAGCGTATTGCCATTAAACAAATCTCTTGCCGAATACAACTTTAGACGAGAGATTACCGCTTGACAAACGTCCTTTGTACCCAAGCCTTTTTCATTATCATTACGCCAAACTTGAGGCATTGCATTATCGGCCATACAAGCCTCGAGCTCGCTAACCACATAATCAACACACTCATCCCAAGTATTTCGAGGACGATAAAGTTCTTCCGTTGTTGCTGTAAAATCCAACAACTCATCGCCGACCAAAAACACAGGGCCATAAATACGCATCATGGCAAAATAATAATAGGCGCGAGCAAAACGTGCCTGAACTTTCCAGCTTGCCAATTCTTCCTTCGTTACAATAGGATCAGAACAACGATCAACATTCTGCATAAAGATGTTACACTCCCGTATTCCTTTGTAAAAATCGGCCATCTTATAATATGGTACATCAGATGCATTCCACGAACCAAAATTGATTTTCCGGAAGGCCCGGTTGTAAGTAACTGTCGCTTCATCAGAAGCTCCTAACCAAGGATCTGCATCGCCCATTGCCTTTTTTGCTTCATAAGGAATAAACGACATTGCATTTAACCAATAGGCTTCAGTATTCCCCCGTGTTTCCCATATTTCATCAAAGGTAAGTGCCTCGTCCTCTTGCTTATCCAAAAAGTCTTCACAAGAAGTCATCAACAGCACGACAACTAATGATAAAACAAATTCAAGTTTTATATTTGAAAATATCTTCATGTCTATTCAATTTTAGAAGTTTGCATTAAGTCCGATGTTTATCATTCTTGATGGCGGATATCCTGAACCATCACTGCGCAACTGCTCTGGATCCCACAAGTCGAACTTGCTGAATGTTAATAGATTATTTCCCGAAACATAAACCCGAAGAGATCTTACAAAAGTTTTATCCATCAAATTCTTCGAGAACGTATATCCTAGTTCGAAATTCTTAAGACGTATAAAATCGCCACTTCTTAGGTTCCAGGTCGAATTCTGCGAATTATTTGAAGAACCAACACCACCTCCTGTGCTTAAGCGAGGATAAATAGCCTTGGCATTCTGCTCGGCAGTATTGCTTGTCATCCACACGTTTCCATAAATATCCTCATTAACTGCTGCTCGTTCCAGGTTTCCTGTTGAAAATGGGCGCATTGATGTTCCGCCAAGGAAAAACGAAGTGTGAGCAACACCTTGGAAGAACACATTAACATCCCAGTTTTTCCATTGTGCGGTAGCTCCAAACCCATAAACCATTTCGGGAAGGTTCGTGTAGCCAACAGCTACTTTATCGTAGGAATCAATTTTACCATCACCATTTACATCCTGATACTTAATATCGCCAACACGATATTCGCCAAAGGTTTGTTCCGGGCTATTCTCAATCTCCTCTTCACTTTCAAAAAGCCCTAAAGCAATTAGACCAAACGGCTGATAATTGCTATCACCTGTACCAAAAGGCTTTCCTATTTTGTTCTGATATTTATACTCCCAATCAGGCTCATCATTATTCAGCAACTTGTTTCGGTTGTAGGTAAAACTTCCGCGAGCGGTAAGAAACACTTCTCCTATTTCCTGTGAATATTCAAGAGTCCCATCAAATCCTTGGTTTAAGGTTTCACCAATGTTTGTGTACGGGATTGTTGAAAGTCCGACAATTGCAGGCAATCCGGCCCGAGAAAGGAAAATACCTGTTCGTTCTTCCCTGAAATAATCCGCCTGAATACGTACTTTCTCAAACAATGAAAATTCTGCGCCAATATTTGTCTTTACTGCTTCTTCCCATGAAACGCTCAGATTTTCAACATCGCCAACCCGAAGTCCATCTCCACTATTTCCTCCAGAAACCCCGTAATTCCAGGTATCACTATTCTTAACCTTGGAAATTGTTGGTTCGTAAATCCAACGGCGGTTACCGCCAATATTATCGTTTCCGACAATCCCATGAGAAGCTTTCAGTTTTAGCAAATCAACGACATTGGTTAGTGGTTCAAACCAGCGTTCATTTGAAACCATCCAGCCAATTGCAAAGGCCGGGAAAAATCCAAATCGATGTCCTCGAGCAAAATTTTCAGAACCATTATAGCCCATATTCACCTCTGCAAAATAAGTATCTTTGAATGCATAAGTAACCCGCCCTGCAATTCCTTGACTCTTATAAGGCAATGACAAATATTTATCCCCCTCCTGAGTTTTGGAATGTACTTTTTGATTGTACAAAAATAGACCTCCAACCCGGTGAACTTCATTGAAAACCCGGTTGTAATTCAAAGATCCTTCCAAGTAGGTGGTCATTGTTCCATTCGTCTCTTTTTTGTAACCTAACTCGTTACTCCCTGTACGGATAGCATTGCCGAAAACTAAATTGCCTGATTCATCACGACCGTTTGCATGATATTGAGTTGGTTCCTTAGAACGAATTTGTGTTGTTGTATTCCAAGCATCCCACGAAAACTTAATATTTGCAGTTAAGCCATCTAAAGGACTCCACAACTTTCCAAAATCCTGGGTCAAGCCAAGCAATGATTGAGATGAATTCCAAAACTGCTCTCGATACCCACTATGAACAAGCAAGTTCCATGGGTTATAGCCCGAGTCGGTAGAAGGAGCAGCAATCGTTCCATCTGAATATTGTTTGGGGAATGCATTGGGTGATGCACCAAAAGCATAGGACCAAATATCACTTGTCTTTCTCCCGGGCCCGAAAGACTTTTCGTAGATATTTGCAAGATTCAGATTCAACTTTGTACTCTCTGTCAGCCGGAAGTCCAGATTAGCCCTGAAGTTAAACTTGTCGTAATTGATCGAAGTATTGTAATCGTAAACATCGCCGGCATCTTTGAATATAGAACTCTCGTTATAATACGATCCTGCGATGTAATAAGAGCTAACCTCGCCGCCTCCAGAGATATTCACATTAATACGTTGATTTGCTGCATAATCGTCGTACAATTCATCAATCCAATTGACGTTTGGAAACAAGTCAGGATCTTCGCCCGTACGATATTTCTCAATTACCTCATCGCTATAGTATGCTGTTCCGGTTGCTTCATTGTACAATTCAGCCCACTGAGCAGAATTTACAAACTTTGGCATTTTTGTTGGCGAAGTCATTCCGGACTCCCCTCTTACTGAAATCCGGGGTTTCCCTTTTTTTCCCGACTTCGTTGTAATTAATATTACACCATTTGCCCCTCTCATTCCGTAAACTGCCGAAGCTGCAGCATCTTTCAAAATTGAAAAAGTGGCTATATCCTCTGTATCCACCAAGTCCAAATCCCGCTCAATTCCATCAACCAATACCAAAGGAGTCGCTGATCCTTTAAAAGATGAAATTCCTCGAATATAAAATTCAGCGGCTCCATTCTTCCCTGGTTCTCCCGATCTTGTCATTGCAATAACACCAGCAAGCTGCCCTGCCAAGGCATTTGACACCGAAGATCCAGGAATTTTTAACTTATCAACATTCAAAGTCGTGATCGCTCCAATAACACTTTCTTTCTTCTGTGTTCCGTAAGCAACAACGGTTACTTCCTCTACGGCTTGCACATCTTCTTTCAAAACAATATCCATGTTTTTTTCACCGCCATAAGGAATCTCCTCTGTCATGTATCCAATATAGCTAAATACCAGCACCTCATTCTGAGCAACACTAATAGAGTACTGCCCATTGATATTAGTTACAAAAGCATTCGTCGTATTCTTCACATAAACATTCACCCCAATCAGAGGTTCTCCGGTCTCATCGGTAACCGTACCTGTGACAACATCTTTGGGCGTCTGGATATTCTCATCAGGTTTATCTTTGACTTTCTTCGTGATATACACCTGTCTTCCGGAGATGACATAAGCATTGTCTGTATCTTTAAATAGGGCGTCAAGGATATGATTAATCCCCTGCTTTTCGAACTGTTCATTTATTCTTCGGTCAAGATCTAACGAGTTATCCTGATAAATGAAGACAAACTCGGTTTTTTGACTGATCTCATCCAATACACTTTTTACTGTTTTCCCTGCTGTATTGAGGGATATTGTTACTGTTTGCGAATAGCTGTTTTCGCCGTAACTTATTTGTAAACCTAAAATAAGGCAGATCACTAGCAATCTCATTCTGCGAATATAATTCTTTAATACTGATCTCTTATTTAAGTCATTTGCATCTATATTAGTCATATATTTGTATAAGTAATAGATTTTAAATTTACATTTTGAATCTCTTTAAAAGCCGGACGATAGTACCAGTATCTTCCGGCTTATTTTTTTCGTTGATGTTCTTTTTTTAGTCATTTTATCATAGGCATTCGTTTTTAGTCATATTCATTTAGATTTATAGGTTAGATCAAAACATCTTCATGTGCATTTTAAAAAATCTTACTTAATCAAATTCAATCTTTCTCAATTCGGTACCCGCCCTCCTCTTCTTCGTGATAACTAAAGGACACAATGTTCTTCAATCCCAAGAGGACCTCTTCAAAATCGTCTTTAAGAGCCAATTGACCTGAGATAGATTCATTCAGACTTGGATCGATATTTAGCGGAACGCCGAAATAGATTTGTAGCCTTTTCAAAACTTCTGAAAAAGGCTTAGATTTTATAACCATTAGTCCTTTGGTCCAGCTAATATAGTCTTCGGCATTTACAGGAATCGGCTCCTCCAAGACACCTTCAGCATCAATTTTCAATAATTGGTCTGGAGCCATAATTTTCTTCTGTCTTCCACTTCCTGCGACCTCCACTTTTCCTCTTGCTAACACAACTGTTGCAAACTCCAGTTCATCGTAGGTACAAACATTAAAAGCGGTCCCTAACACCTCAATCTCAAAGAGAGCAGGCGTTTCAACAACAAATGGTTTTCTTTTATTTTCGGTAACCTCCAGGTAAGCCTCGCCATCGACAAATATCCTCCGCTCAGTTCCTTTAAACTCCTCTGGGAATATGATACGTGTCCCTGCATTAACCCATATTTTGGTGCTATCTGACAAGGTCAACATCGTTCTCTTTCCTCCGGGGACAATAATCTGATTATACTTTTCTTCTTTTTCTCTTGCTGAACTTTTGGTGGGCTTCCTCTCTATAGCCTCATTGTTTACGGTTATCTTTCCATTATCAGCAAAGTTGACAATTGCAGTATCCTTTTCAATTCGGATCTCATCGCTATCCGATACCATCAAGATAATATCAGAAGCCTGCTTGGGAACTGAAATCTCGGAAACAACCTGATTCAAGCTTTTGCTTTGTTCCAGGATACCTGCACTTTCAATCCAGATTGCAAATCCTAACAGAACTGCAGCTGTCGCTACAGAAGCATAAATACGCAACTTTCGGACACGTTCCCTAGATACAATCTCCCGTTCTATCTTGGTCCACAAATTTTGTTTCTCGTCGGGCCCCGTAATAACTTCTTGCTTTTTCACAAAGTCAGTCACTTTTTCAAAAAAAGCCCGAGTATTTCTATTGTTGTTGGTCATTCCTTGCTTTTGTTTTCCTTTAATACTCCCATTCAAGAAAAACCTACTCACTTTTTAAAGAAAATTTTCAACTATTTTTTTGCTCGCCGTAAATCAAAGCAGCCAAAGCCCTCAGTATGTATCGAATATTGGAAAGAATTACAAAGAAAAAAACGGCTGTTTTTTATTCCATACAACAACGACGAATCTTAAGTTAATCAATGATTTTTTACTATGCGCAAAGATATCGTACAAAAAAAAGGAGGTTAAAAATATCGATTACCATCTCTGGCAATGTTTTAAGTCAGGAGACAGCAAAGCCTTTTTTCATCACAAAATTAGAGTGAAAGGGCTCAATTCAGGAGTTTATATTTTATCAGCCATAGGGAAAGAAGACTGTAAAGAACTAAAGATCGTTGTTGATTAGTTGAGTTTCTCAACTTAAGACACTCATTCAGCATGATAAAATCAGCAAGGAGCATTCGGCTCCTCCCTGCTGTTTCCATCTAAACGTAGCAAGCGGTCATAAATATTTCCTTTTGCACCATAGATCCATTATCTCTACGAAACAAAAGTACAGCCACGAAGGTAGTAAAGAGTCAAATTATCAAACCAATAGTTAAGGAATTCAAACAAATACGACAAGTAAGAAAGGAAAAAAGTAGGATGCCCCGTCAATAATACGCGCTATCTATTTCTGTACTTAATCGTTTTCGTTTCAAAACACAGAAGCACTCCTCTGTTTTATCCGTATTTTAAACTCATAAAAGTGTGAAACGAAACCTGAAACAACTTCTCTAGTCCATTGCTTTTGTCCAATAGGACTGATTTAAATGGACACACAATCTCGAACCAACAAGTAAATTTAATCGACAGGAATAGCTTCAAAATAGAAGTACAGAAATAAATCCAAAAAAGTAGGTATATAAATTCAAAAACTCATAGAGGATAAAATGAAAAAGAGTCACAACTAAATGAAGTTGTAACTCTTTCTTTTTTCGAGTGAACCTGAAGGGACTCGAACCCCTAACCTCCTGATCCGTAGTCAGGTGCTCTATCCAATTAAGCTACAGGTCCGGTGCAAAAGCGATGCAAATATAGCACATTTCAGATGAAACAATCAAATTATTTTGTGCTTTTTTTCATTTATATTTTCTCATTTTATCGTCAATTGTCACATCTTCCTGAAAAACAGTCTGTAATTTAATATAGGTCATTAATTTTTTTGTTCCATTTTTTTCCAGCACTTGGTGCACTTCCTTCACGACCTCCATCAATTCATCAAAATTTCCTTCAATGACAGTCTCAAAAGGACACACCTGGTAGGTCAATCCAGAGTCTTGAATAATTTTGATTGCTTCATCAACTAAGGCATAACTATCTTTTCCCTCGGCTTGCGGTAAAACCTGCAAAGCCATATTAATTTTGTTTTCGCTCATTATTCGTTCTTCTTTATAAATTCTTTTACTTCTTCAATTGTTAATTTCTTGACATTAGTGATAATGACATCTTCACTTAAAAAGTTCCCATACTGGTTGCATTCATCAATAAACGATTTAAAGATGAGGTGCAGCTTTTCTTTCAGTGGAAATAAAAACACCGCTAAAGCAAAACCTTCATGAAAGTTGATCTCTTCAAGTGTTCCTTCACTTTTATTCAGAAAAAAGCCAAATTCGCTCTCAATGAGCTTCCGTTGCGTTTCATTAAACGCAGTATCTGCTTCTGCATGCTGCATAGCCACAAAATAGCGGATGTTTTGTCCTTTTCCTCCTAAGCCCGTTGAAATAAACACCTGCTGCTCGCCCAACAAGGAACTCTGAATAACCATCCGGCTTTCCTGCAAGGCCAATACGGCCCAATCTCTGATGCTATCGTCAGCTTCTTTCCGAAAGCTCTCGATGGCACGAAATGCTTCGATATTATCTTGTCCGGCCAGCTTAACCAATAAGTGTTTTTTTTCTTCTAATTCAATCTCACCTTCAAATAACGTTTTGATCGCCTCCTCAAGCTCTTCCTTACTCAACACACCAGGACGTTCGGATTTTGCCATCTCAAAATAGGCCATCTGAAGCTCAACATCGATTTGCTCTTCAAGAATGCTAAAATCATCTGGCAAGGCATTCAGGGCATCCTGTATATGTTTCAAATTGTTATCCTTTTCCATAATGCTTTCTTCTTTTCACAAAGTTAAGTGAATGCAAAGACCAAACACGGCTTTTCCCATATTTTTCAAGTCTTTTTTAAAAACTTAAATATCTTTGCACAGTTATTTTAATTTAATTCAAATTAGCATAAAAGGGGTAGAGGGTGAGGCTTTCTGAGGTAAAAAATAACGAAACGGTAATAATAACCAAAGTACTTGGACACGGTTCTTTTCGGAAGAGAATCACGGAGATGGGCTTTGTCAGAGGCAAAGAGGTCAAAGTGATCAAAAATGCGCCATTCAAAGGACCTATCGAGTTCAAAATCATGGACTACAACATTACCCTTCGGCGCTCAGAGGCTAATCTGATTGAAGTTGTTTCGCTGAATGAAGCCAAAGCCCATATTCAGCCAAGTTTCAAAGGAGTCATTGATCAGGAAATCCTCAAGCAGTCAGCAACCGAAAAAGGGAAGATTATCAACATTGCCTTAGTTGGAAATCCCAACTGTGGAAAAACGACCCTATTCAATTATTTATCGGGTTCTAAAGAGCATGTTGGCAACTACAGCGGTGTTACAATCAGTGCCAAAGAGGCCTCGTTCAAAAAAAATGGTTACCAATTCAATTTGGTTGATTTACCAGGGACCTACTCCCTGACAGCCTATTCGCCCGAAGAAATTTACGTTCGGAAATACATCTGGAAAGAAACGCCGGACATTGTTTTGAATGTGGTTGACTCGTCGAACCTGGAACGCAACCTGTTTTTAACCACCCAGCTAATCGACATGGACATCAAAGTGATTTGCGCCTTGAACATGTACGATGAACTGTTGAAAAACAAAAGCAGGCTGAACTACGAAAAGATGGGAAAAATGATGGGAATTCCCATTATTCCAACCATCAGCTCAAAGGGAAAAGGAATTGACGACTTACTCCAAAAAGCAATTGAAGTCTATGAAGATCGCGACCCGATTGTTCGTCATATCCACATCAACTATGGGCAAGAAATTGAAAAATCGGTTCAGCGCATACGAGCAAAAATAAAAGAGAACAAACCCATTACCGATAAAATTAGTTCTCGATTCATGGCGTTGAAGCTGTTGGAAAAAGACAGTGAAACTTTTTTCAATCTATCGCGCTACTCCAACTTTGAAGAAATCAAACAAATCACCAAAGATGAATCCAAACGTATTGAATCGCTATACAATGAGGATAGCGAAACAATTATCACTGATGCCAAGTATGGATTCATTGCCGGAGCATTAAAGGAAAATTTCAAACAAAAGCTCCATCCGGGGAAATCCCGATCCGACAAAATTGACCGCTTCCTAACACACCCATTACTGGGAATGCCCATTTTTGTTATCCTGATTTTCGTTGCATTTTATTGCACCTTCACCATAGGAAGCTACCCCATGGGCTGGATCGAAAGCCTGGTTGCCTCCTTGAGTGAACTTGTAACCAAGCTTATGCCTCCGGGCATGTTACGTGACCTAATCACCAATGGAATTATTGATGGAACCGGAAGCGTATTGGTCTTTTTACCCAATATTTTAATCCTGTTTTTCTTTATTTCCATCATGGAAGACTCCGGCTATATGGCCCGAGCGGCTTTCATTATGGACAAAATCATGCATTCCTTTGGTCTACATGGACGCTCCTTTATTCCGATGATCATGGGTTTTGGATGCAACGTTCCTGCTATTATGGCAACACGAACACTAAGAAATCCCAACGATCGGCTTTTAACCATGCTGATTATTCCGTTTATGTCGTGTAGTGCGCGACTTCCGGTCTATGTTCTGTTCATTTCAGCATTCTTTCCAAGTCATCCCGGAATTGTACTTGTTGGCATCTACTTCACAGGTATCTTTATTGCTTTCCTGATGGCTCAACTATTCAATAAAACCATCTTTAAAAGCAAAGAAACACCATTTGTACTTGAATTGCCCCCCTATCGCATTCCAACCTTTCGCAATGTTTTGATCCACATGTGGGACAAAACGTGGCAGTACTTAAAGAAAATTGGAGGAGTCATCTTGGTGGGCGTGATTATTATTTGGGCACTTGGCTATTTCCCCCGTGAAACGGATGCTTCAGATGCGATATCTGCACAAATTGAGCAGCTTCAGAATTCACAGGAACAGCCTGCTAACCAAGAGAAAATTCACCAACTAGAACTAAGCCGGGAAGCCGTAAGACTTCAAAATTCGTATTTGGGGCAAATTGGCCAGTTTGTTGAACCGGTTATGCGGCCCTTAGGTTTTGACTGGAAAATGAGTGTCAGTCTATTAGCAGGCCTCCCCGCTAAAGAAATTGTTGTAAGTACCATGGGAGTCCTCTACCAAGTTGACGATGACCAACAGGCCAGCCTTACACAAAAGCTCAGACAAGAACGTTATCCTACTGGCCCCAAACAAGGTCAGTTAATCATATCTGTTCCTGTAGCTTTGGCTTTTTTAGTCTTTGTGCTCATCTATTTCCCATGTATCGGGGTTATTGCCACCATTAAGAACGAATCGGGCAAGCTCTTTTGGGCCATATTCACAATGGTCTACACCACGACATTGGCATGGATTCTGTCGTTTATCACCCTGCATATTGCGCGCTTTTTCTTTTAGCCGCGAACATTCTTTCGCAGTATTCCTTTATAGAAAAGATGGTACAGGAGATAATAACATACGTAATCTTACTTGCAACTGCCAGCTATGTTGTCTTCAGGCTTTACAAGACAATTGAAAAGCTACAAAAACCTAAGGATAAAGCCTCTGCGAACAAATGCGGAAGTTGCGGGACAGGTTGCTCGCTCAAAGATTTGACAACAAAAAACCCGGAGTGTCCTCCGGGCCATCAATATTCATAATCCGTTACAATGTTTTAAAATGGTTGATTGCAGCGATCGGATCATCTGCTTTAAAAATAAAGCTTCCCGACACTAAAACATCAGCTCCGGCATCATACAAATTAAGGCCAGTTTCGAAATTCACTCCTCCGTCCACTTCAATCAGGCAGCTCGGATTTTTAGCTGCGATCATCTCTTTCAGCAGACGTACTTTTTTATAGGTATTTTTAATGAACGACTGTCCTCCAAAACCCGGATTAACCGACATCAGCAGAACCATATCCAGGTCGCCGATAATATCGTCCAACACAGTAACCGGAGTATGCGGATTAAGACAAACACTGGCTTTCATTCCAGCTTCCTTAATTGAACTTACCGTCCGGTGTAAGTGTGGACAAGTCTCATAATGAACTGTCAGGATATCGGCTCCAGCCTTTTGAAAAGCCGAAATGTAATTGTCCGGATTAACAATCATCAAATGAACATCCAACGGTTTTTTAGCAATTTCTGCCACTTTTTCGATTACCGGAATACCAAAAGAAATATTGGGAACAAACACGCCATCCATCACATCGCAGTGAATATAGTCAGCGTGACTCTGATTAATCATTTCAATATCTTCTCCTAAACGAGAAAAATCAGCAGATAAAATAGATGGAGCTATCAATCGCGTAGTCATGAGTTAAAAAAATTTTAGGCAAAGGTAAGCCATTCCGCCTAATTATCGGAAAAAGAAATAAACTGAATCGGTTATTATTTCCCTAGGTAAGCTTTCAGCAAGCGATTACGGTAATTATTTTTCAATCGCTTGATGGATTTCTCCTTGATTTGCCGCACACGTTCACGTGTTAAACCAAAAATATCTCCAATTTCTTCAAGCGTATGTTGGCGGTAGCCATTCAAGCCAAAATAGTACTTCAAAATCTCGGCTTCCCGCTCCCCTAGTGTTGCCAAGGTTCGTTCAATTTCCTTTTTCAAGGATGAATCCAACAAACCATCTTCGGGACTGGGAGATTCATCATTAAGCATCACATCGTAAAGATTGTTGCCATCTTCGTCACGCATTGGAGCATCCATTGATACATGATGGCTCGACACCTTCATTGAATCTTCAACCACATCCGCCGTTGTTTCCAGTATTTTGGCAACTTCTTCCGATGTTGGTTCGCGCTGGTACTCTTGCTCCAGTTTCGAAAATGTACGATTAATCTTATTGATCGACCCAATTTTATTGAGAGGAAGTCTCACAATTCGGGCCTGCTCCGCTAAAGCCTGTAAAATTGATTGGCGTATCCACCATACAGCGTAGGAAATAAACTTAAACCCCCGGGTCTCATCAAAACGCTCAGCTGCTTTGATTAAGCCCAGGTTACCTTCATTTATCAAATCGGGCAAACTCAGCCCCTGGTTCTGGTATTGTTTCGATACAGAAACAACAAAACGCAGGTTTGCTTTGATCAACTCCTCAAGTGCCGCACGATCTCCTTTTCTTATCTTTTTGGCAAGCTCTACCTCCCGCTCTGCGGTTAGCAGCTCCACTTTGCCAATTTCGTGCAGGTACTTATCCAACGATAAGGTCTCCCTATTCGTAACTTGTTTGGTAATTTTCAACTGTCTCATCCGGCTCAGTATCAGTGGTCAATTAATTTATCTTCCTTAGGCATTTTCTTTTTACGTAGTGAAAATAGTTAATTAAGTGGATAAATAATAATTCTTTACTTTTTTTTCACGAAGCGCACAAAATTCATGATAAACCTACGGTTTCCCTTTATGAATGAACCCCAAAGGCGTTTTTTTGTTTATAATTCTGAACGAAAGCAATCCACAATCTCTTCAGAAAATAAAATCTTTTTTTGGGGAATAAGTTCTTATTACTTATTATTGCAGAATAATTCGATAGATACTTTATCCAAGATATTTTCCAAAAGACATTTTACTTTTCTCCTCCAAGCATTTTATTGATGTAATTAATTTTCAAAAAATATGTATGACATTATTGAATTAAGCAAAAAGCTTGTGCCCGAATTGAGGGAAATAGCTAAAGAGCTTAACATTAAAAAGGTTGAATCCTACAAAAAACAAGATCTGATCTACAAGATCTTAGACACTCAGGCGATCATCGCTTCTGAGAAAAAAGCAGCTCCACCCAAAAAAGACAAGGGAGCAAAACCAAAAGCAACCACCCCAAAACAAGATAATAAACAAGAGAAGAAGCAAGCCAACGAGGGAGAACAACAAGAAGCTCCTAAAAACAAGAAGCGTAAGCGGACAACTGTAATCAAGGCTACTTCATTCTTTGACAAATCAAAAAAGGCTGGAGATAAAGCTCCCCAAAACGCGGAGGAAAAGCCAGTAACTCCACCTGTTCAGGACAAAAAAGAAGAAGCTCCTAAAGAGGAAAGCCAACCAGTTCAACAAAAACCAATAGTTACTGTAAAAAAGGCTGACAAATCTTCTCAAGCTCAAGGAGGACCAAAAGACACCCCACAAAAAGATCATCAAGACCGCAAACCAAAGCACCCAAAATGGGAAAAGCAACAGCATCCCAAAGGCAAGCATGGCAATGGTGGATCTGACAAATCTTATGAGTTTGAGGGAATCATCACCAACTCAGGTGTACTCGAAATCATGCCTGACGGCTATGGTTTCCTGCGTTCATCAGACTACAATTACCTGAACTCACCTGATGACATTTACGTATCACAGTCTCAAATAAAATTATTTGGATTAAAAACAGGAGATACTGTAAAAGGTACAATCCGGCCTCCAAAAGAAGGTGAAAAATATTTTCCGCTGATCAAAGTACTGGAAATCAACGGACGTACACCGGACTACATCCGCGACCGTGTTCCTTTTGATCATTTAACACCATTATTTCCGAATGAGAAATTCAACCTGACCGGCAATGGACATGACAACATCTCAACCCGGGTTGTTGATTTGTTTGCACCGATAGGTAAAGGTCAGCGTGGTTTGATTGTGGCCCAGCCAAAGACAGGTAAAACCATGTTGTTAAAAGAAGTAGCAAATGCCATTGCTGCCAATCACCCGGAAGTTTTCATGATCGTTCTGTTAATTGATGAGCGTCCGGAAGAGGTAACTGATATGGCTCGTAGTGTTAATGCCGAAGTTATCGCTTCTACTTTTGATGAGCCTGCTGACCGCCACGTACGTGTTGCCGGCATGGTACTTGAAAAAGCAAAACGGATGGTAGAATGTGGTCATGACGTTGTGATCTTACTTGACTCAATTACCCGTTTGGCTCGTGCTTACAACACAGTAGCTCCTGCATCAGGCAAAGTGCTTTCGGGTGGTGTTGATGCAAATGCACTTCATAAACCAAAGCGTTTCTTTGGTGCTGCGCGTAACATCGAAGAAGGAGGTTCATTAACCATTCTTTCAACAGCATTGACTGAAACCGGATCAAAAATGGATGATGTTATTTTTGAAGAATTCAAAGGAACTGGTAACATGGAATTGCAGCTTGACCGTAGATTATCAAACAAGCGTATTTTCCCTGCGGTGGATATCGTTTCTTCAAGTACTCGTCGCGAAGATCTATTGTTGCCAAAGAGCATTATGGACAAAATTTGGATTTTGCGCAACTACCTAGCCGATATGAATTCTCTGGAAGCAATGGATTTCATAAAAACCAGATTGATGAGAAGCAACTCTATCGAAGAGTTCTTGATCTCGATGAACAGCGAATGATAAAAATAGACTTTATAACATACAAAGAAGCTACTTGTATATACAAGTAGCTTCTTTCATTTTATTTCGTCCGATTTTACAACTTTCGGGTTTGTTCTTTCAAAAATACGCGTTGCTCATCTTCCAGAAGTGGCTCCAATCGCTTATAAACTTTTTCGTGGTAGCTATTCAGCCAATCCAATTCATCCTGGCTCAGCAATTGCTTTTCAACCAATTTCAAATCGATAGGACACAAAGTCAGTGTTTCAAACTCCAGGAAGCGTCCAAACCCAGTTTCTTCGCTTTCAGCACATACAATTACATTCTCGATGCGAATCCCATATTCTCCTTCACGATACAGTCCGGGTTCATTCGAAATAACCATCCCTGGCTTAATTGTTTGCTCATTATATTCTTGCCGAATGCTCATCGGTCCTTCGTGTACATTCAAAAAGTAGCCAATCCCATGACCAGTTCCATGTCCATAATTCAACCCATTTTTCCACAAATGCATCCGGGCATGAACATCGAGGTTTGCACCAACAGTTCCGGCAGGAAACTTCGCCTGACTCAAGCCAATCATCCCTTTCAGTACCAGCGTAAAATCACGTTTTTGCTTAGCAGTTGGCTCTCCTAAAGTGATGGTACGGGTAATATCAGTTGTTCCTCCCAAATACTGACCACCAGAATCGAAGAGCAACATTCCTTCATCACCAATAGAAGCTGCAGATTCGCGGGTCACCGAACGATGCACAATCGCACCATTACCATTTAATCCAACAATCGAGTAAAAGCTATTTCCTTGAAACTCCTCTTGCTGTGCCCGGAAATACTCCAATTTCTCGACCAAGTCAAATTCAGTCAACGGTTCTTTACCTGCCGTCTGATTCAACCAATACAAGAAATTAACCATCGCCACACCATCTTTTTTCATAGTTTCGCGAATATGAATAATCTCGAAAGTTGTTTTTTGAGCCTTCAGCAAAGTCGCGGCCGATGTTTGCTCAATCACTTTTACTTTATCTGGGATTGCCGCTTGTACCGCTGCATTTGTCCGTGCCGGATCAAGCATTACAACACAATCTTCATCCAGTTCCTTTAAAAACGAATAAAATGACTCATAATCCTGAATAGCAATTCCATCTTCCTGAAGCTGATCTTTCAGCTCTTGATTGATCTTTTGCTGATCAACAAACAAGGTGTGCTTCCCTTCGGCCACAAAGCCAAAACCGACAAACACTGGGTTGTATTCAACATCTGTTCCCCGCAAGTTAAAAGCCCAGGCTAAATCATCCAAAGCAGTCAGCAAAGTCGCATTAGCGCCATTCACCTCTGCAAACTGAAGAATCTCCTTTAGCTTATCGGTTCGTCTTTTCCCTGAATACTTCAGTTGATGTTCAAACACCGGATTAACAGGTAGAACTGGGCGGTTTTCCCAAATATGTTGAAGTAAGTCGCCTGTGTCGCACAACGATAGGCCAGCAGCCGCCAAATCCGCCTGCAACTTTTTCGATTGCGCCACCGAAAGGCAAGATAAATCGGTACCAACTTTTGCACCTGCCTCTAGCTGGCTCCCCAGCCAAACTGCTGGTTCAGGAGTTTCGGGCATCCGCTGCTTCATCAGTTGAATTCCTGTTCCGGCCAATTGCTCTCCAGCCTGCAGAAAATACCGAGAATCAGTCCATAAAGCAGCACGATCCAGCGTTACCACAAGCAAACCGGCCGATCCGGTAAAGCCGCTAATAAAACTTCGTGCTTGCCAATGCTCTGGCATATATTCACTTTGATGTGGATCCGTTCCTGAAATATACCAAGCCTGAACTCCGGCCTTTTTCATCTCGTCACGTAATCCTTTTATTCGATTTTGAATGGTTTCAACCATGTTGTTGTAATTTTTTTAATATGTTTTTCATCGACTGCGCAGGCAATTCGTCTAAGTTAACTTCATCGGGGTAGTAAAACTCAATGCCCGAAATATCATCCATCGGCGTTAGGTTTTCCAACGATTCCAGCTCAACCTGATAAGCCAAGTCAAGTGTAAAAACTTGTGTCCCTGAAAAAGGATAAACATTCGGGAAAGAACAGAGATAACTCATTTTCTTAACCGTTGCGCCAAGTTCCTCTTCAAGCTCCCGCTCCAAAGCAACTTCTCCTGTTTCCATCGGATCTACAAAACCTCCGGGAAGGTCAAGCATTCCTTTATGCGGCTGAACTGCCCGGCGGGTAAACATGATGCGTCCTTCTGCATCAGTAATAACCGCTGCAACAGCTGCCGAAGTATTAAAGAAGAAATGAAAACCACAGTGATCACATTTCTTGGAGCGATCTCCGTTTTGCTGAAAGGCTTCAGAACCACAACTCGGACAATAGTTAAAAATAAGATTAGGGTGTTTTGCGTGTATCATTATTTTGTTATTCCAATCGATTTAAGCCAGTCTAAAAACAGCGCTGGCCACTTAGCTGCCGGGATATCACGATCCGTCATTCCAAATCCATGACCTCCTTTGGCAAAAATATGTAATTCGGCCGGGATATTGTTTTTTTTCAAAGCCCGGTAAAATGAAATCGAGTTTTCAGGGATTACCGCCTGATCATCATCCGCAAGAACAAAGAATGTTGGCGGAGTGTTTTCAGAAACCCACAATTCATTGGAAAACTTTTTCGCGATATTCCAATCGTTAGTCTCTCCAATCAGGTTCTTTCTCGATCCCATATGCCCCACTCCTTCTTTGAAACTGATTACCGGATAAAGTAAAAGCATAAAATCAGGTCGTGAGCTCAACTGCTGTAAGTTATCTGCGGCTAACGGATTACCTTCATCAAAATGGGTTCCCGCGGTTGATGCTAAATGACCTCCCGCAGAGGAACCGGCAATTCCAATCTTTTGAGGGTTAATTCCCCACTCAGTGGCCTTAGAACGTGTGACTCGAATCGCCTGCAAAGCATCACTCAATGGGATTTCGGAATTACCGTAAGGCAAGCGGTATTTCAAAACAATACCGGTGATCCCGTTGGCTTGCAAAAACTCTGCAATTTTAACCCCCTCATGATCAATCGCCTCAATAACATAACCACCTCCTGGGCATATAACTACAGCAGCTCCTGTGTTTATGGCATCATCCGGTCGATACACATACATTTCTGCTTCTGAAATATTTTTATATCGAAGAATTCCTCCTTCCGTCCATCGTTCTTCCGCTCCGGGAGGATTATTTTTATTGGGAGCGCCATTAGGCCATAGTTTTATTTCAATATCTTGCGCCATAAGTTGTATTGATAGAAACGACAATACAATGAGTAAGTAATGATGTTTCATTCGTTAAAAATTTAGGTGATGATCTTTTTAGGACTTGACAGAACTTAATTGTTAATCTTCATCTGAATGACCAGTGAAAACAGTCAACTTTTTGCGAAGCCGAGTAAAAGTACAAATAATATGACCTAAAACTAAATTTTAGTCAAATGCTTTATAAGGGATTTTTCATCAATTAATTACTTTTGCAGCATGTTTTTCGATTTATTTCTGAAAGGGATAATTATAGGGCTGGCCGTTTCTGTTCCTCTTGGCCCAATTGGTGTTCTTATCATTCAACGAACAGTCAATAAAGACCGTGTAGCCGGTTTTGTTTCGGGCATGGGTGCGGCAACTTCAGATGCGATCTATGCCATCATTGCGGGCTTTAGCTTGTCGTGGATTATCGACTTTGTCAGGCAATACCAGTTTACCTTTCAAACGCTGGGTGCCTTGATCATCTTCCTGCTGGGAGTTCATATTTTTCAGAAAAATCCGGTAAAGGATATCCGCCGGTCACGGCGAAAGGGCTCGACCTACCTACAGGATTACATCAGCACATTCCTGATTACCTTTCCCAATCCGTTGGTGATTTTTGTTTTCCTGGCTGTCTTTGCCGGAACGGGAATTGTTTTAAACATTGAAAAGCCCTATCAAGCGTTCTTTGTTGTTTTTGGCGTTTTTGCCGGAGCCTGCTCTTGGTGGCTGGTTCTAACAAGCTTGGTCGGCATCTTCCGCCATCGCTTTAACCTACGACTATTATGGTGGTTCAATAAAGTAGCCGGTGTGATCATTTGGGTTTTTGTGATCATCAGCTATGCTTACTCACTGATTACCCAATTCAAGATTTAAAATAAGGTTCCATCGCGGTTCGGAACTGCTCCGGAATTCGACACGGCTTATTGGTCTTACCATCAAAGAAAGCTAAAACCACTTCTCCTTCGTTAATCAGTTCATTTTGCTGATTGTAAATCTCTGTTTTAATTGGAAATTTGACCTTTGGAATCGCTTCCACAATGGTTCTGATTGTCAGCAAATCGTCATAATAAGCCGATTTCAGGTAATTGATATTCAAACTTCGTGCTGGAAGCAGAATACCAGTGTCTTCAATATCTTTGTACGAAACGCCCAAACTTCGAATCATCTCTGTTCGGCCAATCTCGTAGTAGCGCGGATAAACGCCATAATAAACCACCCCCATTTTATCGGTATCCTCATAATAGACCCGCACTTGTGTTTCGTGTACCAGCATAGTTCTTATTTAAATGGCGAATCCGGTTCTTTTCGCATGTGATTAAACGTCAATTTATCGAGTAAACGAGGCAAAAACTTACCTAAAAATACGGTTAGCTTTCCTTCTACAAACGTAAGGATCAACTCACGCTTCCGTTTTTTGACTGCATTGGCAATATGCTTGGCACATTCTTCAGCCGTCATCATTTTACTTTCATCGCGCGGCGTTTGCCCTTGTGCACTTCCATCCTGCGTTAAAGCAACCTCCCGAACTTCCGACGCTGTAAAACCAGGCGCTGCCACAAGCACATGTAAGCCTGTTTTTAGGTTTTCAATACGTAAGGCATCTAAAAACCCACGAATCGCATACTTGGAAGCAGAATAGCCTGTACGCGCAGGCAAACCTACATAACCGGCTATTGAAATAACACCAACAACGCTTCCTTTGGTTTTCAGAAGATGTGGTAAAGCACTCTTTGTACAATACACCGTTCCCCAGAAATTAACATCCATCAAGCGTTTCATAACGCTAACATCCAGATCGGCAAAAAGTGCCCGCATAGATATTCCTGCATTATTGATCAATACATCAATCTGCCCGAAACGATCAACAGCCTGCTTCATCAAGTTTTCAC
The DNA here is from genome assembly GCF_900113005.1 of Sunxiuqinia elliptica. Taxonomy (GTDB): domain Bacteria; phylum Bacteroidota; class Bacteroidia; order Bacteroidales; family Prolixibacteraceae; genus Sunxiuqinia; species Sunxiuqinia elliptica. The sequence continues at coordinate 27,763 of NZ_FONW01000006.1, read as the reverse complement.
AATCCTCCTCTTTACTAACATCTGCCTGAACCGACAGGATTTCAGTCCCAGGCAATTCTTGTTCTATCTGTTGAAGGCGATCCATCCGGCGGGCAGCCAAGACCAATGATGCTCCACGCGAAGCGAACTCATAAGCCAATGCCTTACCAATGCCCGAAGAAGCACCTGTGATAACGACTATTTTGTCTTTCATCTCGGTATATTTTATTTAGATTCTTAACGGTGGTTGACCTAAAGAGCACCAATGCTCTTAATGCATCAATCAACCAGCTCAGTAGTCAATCAGAATATTTACATGCCGGCTTCAAAGCTCACAGGAAACCGGGCTGTCGGCAAAAATAATCTTTTTTTACAAGAGAGCTTCAAAGCCAGGCATTTTCAAAAAAAAATCAAAAAAATGACAAAATTTTCACTGGAAAGTTTGCATTTAAAATCTGAGTACTTACCTTTGCACCCGCCTTTAAACAATAAGGGCAGTCATACAGGATGACTCAGTAGCTCAGCTGGTAGAGCACATCCCTTTTAAGGATGGGGTCCTGGGTTCGAACCCCAGCTGAGTCACCAAGAATTAAAAGCCTTGCAAGAAATAACTTGCAAGGCTTTTTTAGTTTTAGGCAACGAACTTTTCGTTGGTATTTCCAAACCCAATAGTTGCTCAATTTTTCTTTTTTATGTTTTTTTGATTGATCAATAAATAGAAGCTAATTCAATCTGCAAACATTTTATTCAAGCTTCTGTTGAGAATAGAACGACCAATTATTAACCTAAATCGTAATTCAAATGAAACATACTGGTTCATGCCTTTGCGGCAACATCACTTTTGAAATAGAGGGAGACTTCCAGCACTTTTTCCTTTGTCATTGCAAGCGTTGTCAGAAAGACACTGGCTCAGCGCATGGAGCTAACCTGTTTTCGTCTTCTGCCAAGCTCAATTGGCTATCCGGTAAAGATCAGGTTAAAACCTTCAAGCTGGAGCCAACGCGTCATGAAAAAAGCTTCTGCCCCAATTGTGGATCAGCACTCCCCAACGTACAAATGAATGGCTCGCTGTTGGTGGTTCCTGCAGGCTCCTTAGACACAGATGTCCCCAACAAACCCATTGGACATATCTTTATCGATAGCAAAGCCAATTGGGACCACGAGCTGGAACTTGTCCCCAAGTTTGACCAACTGCCCCAATAGTTTTTGACTTTGCTTTCTGATTTTAACTCAGGCTGCACCATGTGGCCCGCTTGCTTTTCTAATCCCTGTGTTTCCCAAATGCCAGGCATTAGAATTGCAGCACCGCTTCAACACCTATTTGAAGCAAGCTTAAGCGGTCATCAATACCTACTGCAGCAAACGAATGTTTAAGGTCATCACCAGTCTGCGTGTAATGCTTCCAACCATCGTGGTGCAATGGAATTATCATGGCCTCCGGAAATTTGAAAGCCGTGTCAATAGCATCATTCACACTCATGGTAACATGAAAAGCACCTTTAGGCTGGGCAGCTCCAGCAAAAATAAAAACATGACTTGGATTAAATCTTTTAGCCACTTCAGCCACTCCTTCATAATAAACCGTATCACCGGTAATATATAATTCCAGGTTCTGCTTCCCTTTCACCGAAAGCAGAAATCCAATCACTTCGCCAGTTATCTTTTCAATTCCTGCTGGCCCATGCCTTGCCGGAGTTGCAGTGATTGTCAGCTCCGAGCCATCAGGAGTTTGGATGTGATCTGCTTCCCAAGGATTCAATCCGATTGTTCCTCCACCTAGCCGCTCAGCACCGATTACGGTTGTATAAACCTTAGGTGTTCTGGTCAACAACTCACGCCCTGCATCATCCAGGTTATCCTGATGCTGATCGTGGCTTAATAAAACCAAGTCAATTTTGTCGACATCAACATCTGCCGGATCTTTATACTTTTCAAGGGTAATATGCCCTAAATCATAGACTCCTGCTGGATCAAGTGTCGGATCTGTCATAATCCGCAATCCAGCCAATTCTATAATTACCGTGGGACCACCCACATAGGTAGCTAAAAACGAGTTGCTTTTTGTCATTTGGGTTGGTAGTTTGTGAAAATATAAAGAATCAACGAATAACTTAGTATCCTGTTCATTTCTAAAACATTTCGTTGGTTAACTCCATATTTACCATAGCACCAGCAACATTGCCTGTAGACACTGAATTAGCCACTGAACGCATCCGACTTGAATTATCGCCACAGGCATAAATTCCCTCAACAGTTGTTTGCTGAAAAGGATCTACACTTAAAAAACCTTGCTCGGTTAAGGAACAGCCCAAACTTTCAGGGATTGCCGTTTGCTGTTGAAAAGGAATACTCGCGTACATCGCCTCCAGTCTCATTTTTGCTCCATTTTCAAATACCACCTGCTGCAAATAACCTTTGCGATACTCAATTGCAACCAACTTGGATTCATTAATCTGAATGTTGTTTTTCTTTAGCCTATTCTTTTGTTCCGGGCTAAAATTGGAAGAGCCATTGGTAAAAAGAGTTAAATGTGGAGTTAGGTTGCTAACCAAGGAAGCCAAGTGAAATGCTTTCTCGCCATCAGCAAAAATCCCGGTTTTCTTGTTTCGGTGCTCATAACCATGACAATAAGGACAATGAATGACCGAAATTCCCCAACAATCCATAAATCCAGGAATCGCAGGAATTTCGTCCTTTATTCCTGCAGCAAAAATTAGCTTTTTGCCATGAAACGTGTCATTCACTTGAGTGCTTATACTGAAACCATCAGTTGTTTTCTGTCCCGACAGGGCGAGTCCATCATAAAAGGTCACCGTCTCGTATTTCTCAACCTGCTGCTTGGCTATCAAGGAAATCTCTGCGGGAGTCTTTCCATCCTGAGTCAAGAAATTATGCGAATGCGGTGTTTGTCTGTTGCATGGCTGTCCGCTATCGATCACCAATGTTTTTTTTAATGATCGCCCTAAAGCCATCGCAGCAGAAAGTCCGGCATAGCTACCACCTACAATAATTACATCAAAAGTTTTCTGTTTTTCCATTTTATCACTGTTTAAAAGAATAAAGTAAACGGCTAAATAAAATGGGTGATCAGGCAAGAAAGACGCTGACATTGATTCCAAAATGCGTCTATTGTTGATGTTTTTTTTTGGTAAAGTTAATCGTTAGCTTTATTATTGCAATAATGTCGCATTAATAAATTGATTGTTTTTTTAACGAAACATTCAAAACACAGCTTAATTTTACCAGATGAAAAGGAGAAACACACCAACCAAAGAGGCTGTTCTAAAGCTACTGGCGCAATCAGGCAAGGCGCTGAGTCACGAAGCCATAGAGAAAGCCATTGACATCCCCATTAACCGAGCGACAATCTATCGTGTGCTGAATCAATTTTGCCATGACGGAACCGTACACAAGATTGTTGCAGAGGACGGAAAACAATATTTTGCCGTATGCATGAAATGTGAGGGTGATGCTCCACAAGAACCTCATTTTCATTTTCGATGTACCAGCTGCGACTCGATTGAATGCCTGAAAGAACCTGTTCATTTTTCCCTTCCCGAAGGATATGAAGTAGCCAGTGTAAACTGCGTGCTTAGCGGACTTTGCAGTAAATGCTCCTCTCATAATTCGACGTGTGAAAACGAATAAAAATAGCCTCACAACAATAGTGCAAGGCTATTCTATCTCATCAATCCCTTTCCACTAAAAAGGCTTCTTTTTGACTTGCTTTACCATCTTTGAAAACGACTTTTCGCGCTTTCGTTTTTCATGCACCGAGGAAGTATAATGCCAGGCTTCTTTTCTTAACTTCAGGTAATTTTCATAAACCCCCTCTTCTATTTCGCCATCGTTAACCGCCTTGATCACCGCACATCCTTTTTCGTTGACATGCTGACAATCGGCAAAACGGCATGCTCCCTCAAAACGGCTTAAATCCAGCACCTCAGACAGTTTATCCTGATCATCGCTGGTGACTCCAAAAACCTTTATTCCCGGAGTATCGATTAATACGCCCGCATCATCCAGTAAAATAATCTCTCGTCGTGTGGAGGTATGTTTACCCTTGCCTGTTGAGCCGCTAATTGCGCCAGTTTGCAATACCTCTTTCTGACACAACTGGTTAATTAAGCTACTCTTCCCCACTCCCGAAGAACCTATAAATACCACCGTTTCTCCCCGACCAATATAGCTTCGTAGCTTTGCGATACTCGCCGGATCATGAATACTCGTATAGCATACAGGCAGCTTATTTCCCAGGTGTTTTAAGGCAGCCTTAACTTCAGCTTCCTCAAAAACCAAATCCGTTTTAGTTAAGATTAACACCGGACGAATCTCCTCGGCTACCACTTGCAACATGGTTCGTTCAATTCTACGAACGTTGAAGTTTAAATCCAAACTCTGCACAATAAAAGCCTGCTCGACATGTGCTGCAATCGCTTGTTTCTCTGCAACAGTTCCACTTTTCAATCGATACAAGGTTTTACGGCGAGGCAACCGATCTAAAATAAGCCCTTTATCGGCATCCAAGACTTGAAAAATTACCCAATCACCGGTACAGGGCAATTCCGAGTCCTCTTTCCCATACAACATATTGCCTGTCAACTCGCAGGTATAGCAACCTGTTTCAGTTACCACCTCGTAACAGGTTTTATGCGTAACTGCAATCCGACCGTGGATAAAACCGGAATAGTCAGACGCCTCTTTTTGCTGGAATAACCAATCATTCCAACCATATAAGTTTAAATCATTCATTTGATCATTCAATTCCTAAAGAAGGACTGCTCAAGGACACTCAAACAGTCCTTCAAGTTAAAATCTAAATCTTTTTACCAATATAAAATACATAGCCATAGTAGTCTTTATACTGATGATAAAGTTGTCGCTCGTGTCGTTGGTTGGCGACAAACTCTTCAGCAAGACGATTGCCAGCATGCTTCTTCAGAAAAATTTTCTCAGCCTCAGGCTGGGGAGCGTAAAAATGCTCCGTCCAACAGTTTTCGGGCAGGATAAATGAAGCTACTGGAACATAACCGGCGTGTTGCATTTGAGCAATTTTGTTAGGAATGGTGTCGATCCCCGGATAAGCATCCATCCAAAAATCTTCAATTTCCTTGGGACGCTTTTCCGTATACCACGATACTTCTGAAACGGCGATGTAGCCGCCTTTTTTCAAAAAGTTACTCCATTCTTTTAATCCTCGCTCAAAGCCAATGTTATAGATTGCGCCTTCTGACCATATCAAGTCCAAGTCTTCTGGCTCAAATGGAAGTTCCTCCATCGACGCTACAACTCCCTTAACTCTGCCTTCCAACCGTTTTTGCTTTACATTTTCTGAAAGCAAGTTGATAAACAAGGGGAACAAATCAATTCCAGCAATGTATCCTGAGGTATTTTCTGCCAGTACAATGGTTTGACCACCCGTTCCACAACCGATGTCGGCAATTTTAGAGTTTGAATGAAGATTATCGATGAAGCCCAAAGCCTTGATTGTTACTTCAGGACTTCCTGGCCCTTGTCGTTCTACGCTCGAAAAGTATTCGCAGATTAAATTGAAGTCAAATTCGTGAATCGATTTATTATCGTTACTCATGATTTTAAATTTAAGCGTGTTGAGTTTTGTCACAAAAGAATATCCTTACTCTTTGTCTTTCCTCAACCTTCTGATTGTTAAAGTATAGCTATAAAAATAACTCCGACAAGAACATGCCTGAGTTGAAAATAGGGGATAACCAAAGGCCAACCGCCCAGGTTATTTACTTTACCAGATCCTTCTTAAATTTAAACATCCAATGTTTTTAGTTGACACAAAGGTACTTATTTTTAGTAACCGATGCATCATTTCTACCTAAAATCAAAAAAAAGAGGGATCAAAATGATCCCTCTTTAGGCCCGAATATAATTCAAAACTCAAATCCCACGCATAGTTCGCATGGATTTATTTAACAAGCTCGAACTCAACTCTACGATTCTTTGCACGTCCTTCTTCCGTATTGTTTGGAGCTACCGGCTGTGATTTTCCAAGAGGAACAACCTTAATGATCCGGCTTGAAGAAATACCTTTTTCAATCAGGTAGCTTCTCGCGGCATTAGCTCTACGTTCAGAAAGATCCATGTTGTACTTTTCAGTACCAACTTCGTCAGCATGACCATATAGTTCTACTGAGAATTCTTTGTGCTTTTTCATCGTTTCAACAACATCGTCCAACCCAGCTTTAGCTGATGAAGTCAAGCTGCTCTTATCGAATCCGAAAAGAACGGCATCAAACTCTGGTGCTACAACAGGGCAACCGTTGTTTTCAGCTGGACCAGCTTCTGTTGGACAATCATCTTCTTCATCAACGATTCCATCACCATCGCGGTCATATGGACATCCGTTTTTATCAACTTTGTATCCTTTTGGTGTATCAGGACACTTATCATCTTTATCAGCAACTCCGTCGCCATCGCTATCAGGACATCCTGCCAATTCCTTTACTCCAGGAGTATCAGGGCAGTCATCGTCTTTATCAGCAACTCCGTCGCCGTCGCTATCAGGACAACCATTCAAGGCAATTTCTCCAGCCTCAGTTGGGCAATCATCTTTGTAGTCAGGCACACCATCTCCATCGGTATCAATTGGACAACCATTTTTGTCAACAGGCACTCCTTGTGGAGTATTTGGACAATCATCCTTACGATCAGGAACACCGTCACCATCCGTGTCTTTTGCTTTTCCGAAAGCAATTTCTACACCTCCAACACCTTTCCAAAAACTCTCGGTATTTGGACGTGTTTGAAGATCGTCATCAGCCCAACCTTCGACAAATCCGGCTTCAGCAAACAACGAAACAGATGGGCTAACAGGGAATTTGAAACCTAAACCAGCATCCCAGTTGATTCCTTCGCTATCATTATCAATGATAAAACCAGGACCACCATACAAGTAAGGCTGAATGCTACTGTTTTCTTTAAAAATGTAACCGTTATTAAATTTATAACGCAAGTTCAAGAATGTAGATGCATAATCCATGGTACTTGAAACTTTGTTATTTCCAAGTCCCAGATTGTTCAAAAGCATCAAGTCAAACGAACGACTTAAGTAACGGCTCAGGTAAAACTCAGTGGCTACACCTGTTCCTTCAAGAGTATTTCCATAATAAGCACCGGCACCAATACCGACGCCCCATTTTTTGTCTTTGTTTTGTGCATATCCGGTTTGAAACAACAAACCTACTGCTAAAATTAAAAGTAACTTTTTCATAATTAATTGATCATTTTTTCATTCTAACTCATTTATTTCGGGGTGGCAGACATGCATTGAGAACCTAAGTTCCCACATGATTCATGTTCTGCTTATAGTCTGAATGTCACTCCCAACTTTCCTCCAGAGAAAGCATTACCTCCTCCAAATTCAAGATTCACTCCAACATTGTCGGAGAAAAAATAACGTCCTCCAATTTGCGCACCAAGTCCCAGACCAGACGAATGTGAGCCTTCATATCCGTTGGGCGAGTTCCAGATATAAAATCCCAAGTTCAATCCAGCATAAAAATCCCATTCAGAAGGTAGCTCCAATACCCGGTTAAAATGATAATTTCCGTTTCCAGAAATACCAATCACCGAGTGATCGTAATTTACATTGGCGTACTTGTCATTGTACGAGCGATAAGAAAGCTCACCTCCAATGGTGATGTCCTCATGCACGCCATAGTCTAAACCGACATACAGAGGAACTCCCCATGAGGATAATCCCACACCTGCATTCAGTTGTGACTCTCCTTTGGCAATTGGCGCTTGCGCAAATAGCAAGTTGCTAAAAAGCACGAGAGACAGGATCAGTAATTGTTTTTTCATTGCTTGTTAATTAAAAATTGAATAATAGAATTAAATTATATTTTGAATTGATTGATTGATTGCGAACGTAAAATATTAACTGTTATCGCGAAGTAGTCCTTTATAAACCAAGCCAGCAACACATGCTGCTGCAATTGGGATGACAATAAACAGCCAAAGCTGAGAAAGCGCCCAATCGCCAACAAATAATGCCTGACTGATACTACGAGCTGGATTAACTGACGTATTGGTAACCGGAATGCTCACCAGATGAATCAAGGTTAACGTTAATCCAATGGCTAAACCTGCAAATCCCTTTGGAGCCCGATCATCAGTAGCTCCCAGAATAATCAGCAAAAACATGAAAGTCATGATAAACTCGGTGATGATAGCCGCCTGCATACTGTAATTTCCCGGCGAATGTTCACCATAACCATTCGCGGCAAAAGAGCCGATCTCTGATCCGTTACCGGTAACAATAAAATACAAAGCAGTCGCAGCTACAATACCTCCCGCGACCTGCGAAATTACATAGGAAAGAACCTCTTTTGATGGCACTCGACCGCCTATCCAAAGCCCAATGGTTACCGCTGGATTAAGATGAGCTCCGGAAACTGGTCCCAATGCATAAGCCATCGTAACAACTGTTAATCCAAAGGCCAACGAGACGCCAAGAAGCCCGATTCCGACATTCGGAAACCCTGCGGCTAACAATGCACTTCCGCAACCACCGAAAACCAACCAAAAGGTCCCTATAAACTCTGCTAAACTTTTTTTCATACTTTGCTTTTTACTGAGTATCTTTCCTGGATCTTACGAAAATCACTCCCTGCAAAAATCCAAAGTTTTTGACTAAAACACCCTATTTACAACCTTTACAACATCTATACGCCCATCTATACAAGATCTATACACCAGCTGCAACCAACTGAAAGACAACAATTACAAAAACACAACGTTTAACATTATTTAACGACAAGTATAAAATATTGCCAATCAAATCATAAGAACAAGTCGCTTTTAGAATAGACATCAACAATAGTTAAGAGCTTCGCTTACCACAGCGAATAACGAGAAAGAACACAAATAAAAACATTACTTTTGTAAAATAGAACCCGTCATCAAATAAGGATGAAAAACAGGAACAATAAGTTAGTTTACAACGTTCCTACAAAGAAAACCAAACCACAGACAGATGAGCAATTCAAAACTACTGCTTGTTGATGATGAACCTTTAAACCTGAAGCTTTTTCAGAAAATGCTAAAGGATAATGATTATCAAATCATCACAGCCTCCAACGGACAAGAATGCCTTCTTAAAGTAGAAGCGACGGATCCCGACTTGGTATTGATGGATTGGAACATGCCCGTAATGGACGGTCTTGAAGCATTAAAACGACTGAAACAAGACGAAGCAACAAAAGATATTCCCGTATTGATGATTACTGGCGTGATGACCTCTTCTGAAGATTTGGCCTTGGCCATGTCGATTGGGGCAATTGACTTTCTGAAAAAGCCCTTTGAAAAGCTCGAACTTAATGCCCGAATCAACAACATCCTTTTACTATCTAATACGCTGAAAGTACTTAAGGATCAAAATAACTCGCTGGAGAATAAAAATATCTTCATTTCTTCCCTACTCGAAAGTGTTCCTCACCCCGTTATTTATTGTTCTTTGGAAGGTGTTTTACTCATGTGCAATCACTTTTTCGAGAAGCTAATCGATAAAAATAAAGTCGAACTTCTTGGCAAATCAATCTACCGCCATTTTCTAAGTGAAGAAATTGGCTTTCATGTCCAGAAAGATATCGAATTGGTTGAAAAAGGAACTGCTCTGGCCTACGAGAAAAATGGATTTCCCGGAAATAAGACTTTTATTATTTCTAAGAATGTTGTTCGCGACAGCCACGACAAGCCGCTAGGAATCATTACGGCCTTCACCGATATCTCGGAACTAAAAAAAGCCAATGAGGACATTGTTAATAATAAAAAGATCGAATTAATCTCGAGTGCTCTAAAAATGATGCACCTCAATGAAATGAATACCAGCCTGATCAATGACTTGGAAAAAGTGCTTCCTCATGCAACAAAAGAAGGACAGGACTTGATTCGAAAAATGACCAATAAATTTAAAATGAACATGGCCGAACAAGTTTGGAACGACTTTGAAACTCGTTTTGAGAGTGCCTTTGATTCGTTTTATCGCATTTTGCTGGAGCGCTTTCCTAACCTAACGCCTAACGAGCGTAAACTATGCGCCCTACTTCGCTCTGGTCTTTCTTCCAAAGATATTGCTGTTCTTACTTTTCAAAATCCTCAAAGTGTTGATGTCGCCAGGTACCGCCTTCGAAAAAAATTGAACTTGGTTAATGAAGAAAACCTCACGGACTTTCTCCTCTTAATCGACAAAATGCAAACAAACTAATATTCAAAAGATTACCACAAAAGTATAGATGAAGTATAGTTCCAAAATCGCATTTTTATTTTTATAATTTCGATTTTTGTATTCATTATACTACAAAATTATAAAAGGAGAATTCGGGAAATGGCTAAATTAAAATTGCCGAAACGACTAATGGTGACTACCATTTTGATGGCATTAATCTTGGTTCTGATTATTGGTATAATAGTCAGCTTGATTAATGAAAAAGGTCGCATACAATCGGCATTAAATCTATCGCAACAGAATCGGGAACAACTTTTAAAATCAGAAAGCGTAACTGAATCGCTTTTATTGGTGGAAGCTCGTTTCCAGGAATATTGCATCACATTTGAACGACCGGTTTTTGAGGACTATAAATTCCATGTGCAAACGTTAGCTGAAAATATTTTGCAACTGCAGCAAACAGTTGCTAAAGATACGGCGCAGGAAAGTGATCGAATTTCAGGGATTCTGGATGAAAAAACCAGGGAAACAGACATTTATGTGAGGCTTAAACAGACCACTGATTCTTTGATCTTTTCAGTTGAAGACCTGGAAGAATATCAAGCTGACTTGGAGAAATACTCCTCTCGTCAAACCAAAGGAAGAGTTGATACAATTAGCGTAACAGAAACGCGAGAAACGCGCAAGAAAGGCTTATTTGGGAAAATAAAAAGCGCCATTGTAGGAGAAAAAGTCCAGGAAAATGTCAGTACAAAACTCCGGGTTCAATCTCCCAACAGTCAAGAAATTACAACTCAATCAACGCGATCAAGCAATTCGGGTTCTCAACCAGGAAATATGAAAGAGCTGGTTCAAAAAACGTATAAGCTCAAAGAAAGTGAACTCAAACTTATTGCCATTAACAATAGTCTAATTGCTGAAATTCATCAACTCATTGATGAGATAAAAAACAGCATTCGGGCTCAGGAAGCCAAGCAGAATAATTCATTCCTAATTTCAGTAAGAAGCTCAACCGATTTTTTACAAAACATTCTGATTGCACTTATGTTGCTAGCCTGTATTCTAGCTGGCTACATTCTTTTGCTTGCCTTTAAAAACGATCGTTTTCAGGAACACATTGTTGATCTAAACCAAAAGGTAACCAAGGATTCTCTGCAAAAAGACAAGTTCTTCTCCATTGTTAGCCACGATTTAATGAACCCATTCAATGCACTACTTGGCTTTAGTGAAATGCTGAATGAATCAGCAAAGAAAGGCAACAAAGAAGACACCTCCGAGTACGCTTCCATTGTTCACCAATCGGCCAAACGAATTTTCAACCTGCTTCAAAACCTTTTAGTGTGGACAAGAATGCAGAATGGGAAAACCAAGTATGCTCCAAAGACTGAAAAAGTTGAAGAGCTCGTTTCTGACACCATGCTAATTGTAGCTCCGATTGCTCAAAACAAAGGAATCAAACTTGAATGGGATGTGGAAAAAGAGATTACAGCTAAACTCGATTCAAATATGATCGGCTCTGCGCTCCAAAACCTGGTTACAAATGCCATCAAATTCACGGAAAATGGGGGAAGCGTAAAAGTTACAGCAACAACGGAATCTGACAATCTAAACTTTGTGGTTGCTGACACAGGGGTCGGCATGTCGACAGAACAATTAGACGACCTTTTCAAAATTGATAAAAACTCCTCTTCGAGAGGGACAAACGACGAAACGGGAACAGGGCTTGGATTGATTATTGCCAAAGAATTTATCGATGCTCACCAAGGAGAAATCCGGGCAGAGAGTACCTTAGGAAAAGGAAGCAAATTCTGCTTTTCCATTCCTCTTAGTTAATTATTTTTTATTGAGTATGATCAGTTGGTCACGCAAACGACTTTCGTTCTTCAAGAATATTTGATACTTTTACTGCATCTCGTTGGGGGTGTCTGCCAATAGGTGGGCTGAGATTATACCCCGGAACCTGAAATGTATAATAACAGCGGAGGGAAACGAGGATTGTATTTCAATTGACGATTAATTGAACGCTAAATACAAGCCGTTTCGCATTTCTGCGGAGCGGCTTTTGTTTTATAAAAACATTAGCGGCAAGATTCGTTCGTTCCCAAAAACAAATGTCATGATCAATTCAAAATCAATTTATGCTGATTTAACAGCCTTAAGAAAAAACGTCCCCTTGGTCCATAACATCACCAATTTTGTGGTTATGAATAATACGGCCAATGCCTTGCTTGCGGTTGGTGCCTCTCCCGTGATGGCTCATGCCATTGAGGAGGTCGCCGATATGGTCCGAATTGCTGCTTCATTAGTCATCAACATGGGAACCTTAAACCCACAATGGGTTGACGGCATGCTTCAGGCCGGAGCTGCTGCCAAGCAAAAAGGAATCCCTGTTGTTTTCGATCCGGTTGGTGTAGGCGCTACTCCTTATCGGAATCAAGTAGCAACCCAAATTATAGCCACATGCCAACCAAGCATTATTCGCGGAAATGCCTCCGAAATCATGGCTTTGGCAAAAGAAAATATAGCCACTAAAGGAGTCGATAGCACCATCGCTGCCGATTCAGCTTTAGAAGCGGCCAAGCGTTTGGCCGATCAAACCGGAGCAGTGGTGGTCATTAGCGGAGTGGAAGATTTCATCACTAACGGAGAACAGGTCATTTCCATTAAAAACGGCAGTACACTCATGCCCAAAGTAACCGGAATGGGCTGTACAGCATCTGCCATCACCGGAGCCTTTGCCGCAATCAATGAAAATGCACTTCAGGCTGCAGCACACGCCATGGCTGTGATGGGAATTGCCGGTGAGTTATCAGCAGCTAAAGTTGCCGGTCCGGGAAGTTTACAAACCGTCTTCATTGACACCTTGTATCAACTTTCCGAAGAAGAAATTACCAACACTTTTATCAATTAACTATGATTCCTTTTGATTTAAGCCTCTACCTGGTAACCGACCGTGATTTGTCGAAAGGAAGGCCACTGGAATACATTGTTGCAGAAGCAGTAAAAGGCGGTGTTACCATGGTTCAGCTCCGTGAAAAAGACTGTTCATCACGAGACTTTTATGAGCTTGGAGTTCGGTTGAAAAAAATACTCAACCCGCAGAATATTCCGCTCATCATTAACGACCGCCTAGACATCGCCTTGGCCGTTGATGCAGATGGATTGCACATTGGACAAAGCGATCTGCCTTGCGAGATTGCCCGGCAGTTTCTGGGGAAAAATAAAATTCTGGGGCTATCAGTAGAAACCATTCAACAGGTTGAAGAAGCCAATGCTTTGGATGTTGACTACATCGGAATTTCGCCCGTATTTGCCACCCCGACCAAAACAGATACGTTCACCCCATTTGGGCTCGAAGGCGTAAAAGCCAGCTGTGCATTATCCAAACACCCGGCTGTAGCCATTGGCGGAATAAATATTGAGAATACTGCTGAGATCATTGCCAAAGGAGCTGACGGAGTTGCTGTTGTTTCGGCCATCTCGTCAGCGGATAGTCCCATGAAAGCCGCAGCATCATTAAAAAAATTAATTGCTAAAAAATAAAACTATGAAATGGAGTAAAGAAGCCGGGGAAACCTGTAGCCCAGTCTATAACCAAATATTAAAATTACCTTTTTTGAACGAACTGATGGAAGGAACACTCCCAAAGGAAAAGTTCTTTTTTTACTTGCAGCAGGATGCTTTTTACCTTGCCGAGTATGGAAAAATTTTAGCGGGCATTGCCGCAAAACTTGACTGCAAAGAATGGCGCGAAGATTTTCTTTCATTCTCTTCAGATACCGTCACCGTAGAACAAGCCTTGCACGAATCGTACCTGAAAGGAGCAAGCGGAGATGCAACGCCTTCTCCAACCTGCACGCTTTACACCGGTCACATGCACCAACAGCTGGCCAGCGGATCGGTTGAGAATGCCTTGGCTGCTGTATTGCCTTGCTTCTGGGTTTACAAAGAAGTGGGTGATTATATCCTCGCTCACCAAACTAAAGAAGCAAATCCTTACCAGGAATGGATCAATACCTACGGTGGTGAAGAGTTTGCCCTTGCCGTAAAAAAGGCAGTTGCCATTTGCGATGAAGCTGCGCAAAACGCAACACCAGCAAAGCGCAAGGAAATGACCAGAGCTTTTGAGCTATCCTTTAAAATGGAATGGATGTTTTGGCACAGTGCCTGGCAGCAAGAGCAATGGCTAGTCTAATTGAAGTACAATTATTTAATCAACTATTTCTAAAGGCATTAAAACTGGAAGAATAAAGAGAAAACCATGGAATTAAAAGAAATAGGCGAGTTCGGTTTTATAGAACGTTTTTCACCCGAGTTTAAATCGCTGCTGACCAAAAATGTATTTGGCATTGGTGATGATTGCGCCATTCTACCAATGAATGACACCGAAGATTTGCTGGTCACCACCGATATGCTGATTGAGGATATTCACTTTTTGCGTGAAAAAATCACCCCTTGGCAACTGGGCTACAAATCGGTTGCTGTTAATCTCAGTGATTTAGCTGCTATGGGAGCAACGCCAATTGGGACTTTTCTGTCCATCGCCATTCCTCCGGGAGTCGATGTTGAATACCTGGATGAACTGATGAAAGGCTACCACGCCATTTCGGATCGTTACCAAACTCCACTTTTAGGAGGTGACACCACCAAATCGGTTAAACATTTGGCCATTAATGTTTGTGCCATTGGGAAGTGCCCCAAAGGACAGGCCAAATTACGTTCTGGCGCACAAGCAGGCGATGTGGTTTGTGTTACCGGCTCATTGGGTGATTCGGCAGGTGGGCTGCAGGTTCTGCTCAACCAGCTGGAATCAAATGAGGATACCTATTACCTTTTGAAAAAACATCACCAGCCAGAACCCAGGATTGAACTAGGAGAAACCTTAGTCAATCTTAACAGGGTGCACAGTATGATGGACATTTCGGATGGAATTGCCTCCGACCTCAAACATATTCTGAAAGCCTCCGGGAAAGCGGCCAAAATTGAATTGAACAAGCTGCCGATCTCCGACCAACTGAAGCGAGTGAGTCAGCAACAAAACTGGCAGCCGGAAGAATTAGCAGTTGGGGGTGGTGAAGATTACGAATTGCTGTTTACCCTCGAATCCAGTCTGCTCGAACCATTACAAAGGCTATTTCTAGAACAGTTTGGCCAAACCGTTTTTCCAATCGGTGTCATTGAAAAAGGAGAACCGGAAATTCACTGGGTCAAAGAAGGGAAAAAAGTTCAATTCGGGAAAACCGGTTTTAATCATTTTCAATAATTTCTAAATCGTAATAATGAACTATAAACGAGTTTTAAGCATTGCCGGAAGTGACCCCAGTGGTGGTGCCGGCATTCAGGCCGACCTTAAAGCAATATCAGCCTGTGGCTGTTTTGCAACAACGGCTATCACCGCCATTGTTGATGAAAACACGGTTGGGGTTTATGGAGTCCACCCTGTTCCGATCGATTTTGTGAAAGGACAGATCAAATCAGTTTTGGAAGATGTTGGAACTGATGCTATAAAAATTGGTATGTTGCACTCTTCGGAACTCATTCGTGCAGTTAAAGAGTCAATCCTGCCACACCAAGTCAATAACATTGTTTTGGATCCGGTTATGGTAGCCACCTCTGGTGATAAACTTCTGCAAGACGAAGCCATTGCAACACTCCAACAAGAGTTGATTCCAATGGTGCGGGTAATCACCCCCAATATTCCGGAAGCAGAAATCTTGTCCGGCCTAAAAATCAACCAGCAAGCTGATTTGAAAAAAGTTGCCAAGGCCTTATCCTGCCAGCAAACCGTTTCCGTTTTGCTCAAAGCAGGACACTTAACGGATGATGAGCTTATCGACGTGTTCTACAATGCAGAGACGGATGAGTTTCTGGAGCTTTCATCAAAACGGATCAATACCCGGAACACGCATGGGACAGGCTGTACCTTTTCTTCGGCGCTTGCCGCCTTCCTGGCTAAGCAAGAATCGCTTAACGATGCAGTAAGGCACGCCAAACAATACATTAATCAAGCCATTGAAAAAGGAGCCGCCTACCAAATCGGAAAAGGCAATGGCCCCGTTCATCATTTCCATAATTTTTGGAGTTAAAATTTGGCTATCCCCAAGAAGTATTTCTTCTTCCTATTTCAGCCAACTCTTTATCAGCAATTCAATCTGATAGGAGTTGGCTTTCTTTAGCAATAAAGAAGCATTTGATCATTTAGATAATTCTTTCACCTCCCAAATAGACAAAATTCGCATCAATAGCATATAATCTGAATAGTCATATTTTGGAAAAAAATAACCTCCTAAGATCGATTACAAAAATCATTTTATATTCTTATTTTTATGACTTCCATACCTACAACTTAACATATCAATAAAAAACGATCTAAACTTACACTAATCAATGCAAGCACAATTAAAAGACGAATATAAATGGAATCAGTTAAGACAGGGAAATGATATATATTTTTCCATGATTTATTCAGAAAGTGCTCCCAGACTATACCGATATGGACTAAAATTCACACAAAATCGAGATACAATAGAAGATGTAGTTCAAGATTTATTCTCAGATTTAATCAAAAATAGAGAAACACTTGGAGAAACAGATAATATTCTATTTTATCTTATGCGCGCATTTAAACGCCGACTTTTTCGTATTTTAAAGAAGGAGATCAATCCAGATGTTGAGCCGTTAGCTGATAATTATTCCTTTAGAGTAACCTACTCGATTGAACAAGAAATCATAAAAAATGAAGAAATTCATAGGCAAACTTTAAATCTTTTTGGGGCCCTTGAAAAATTACCTGTTAGACAAAAAGAAGCAATCTATTTAAAATATAGGGAAGGAATGAGTTATCATGAGATTGCCGATATCATGGAAATTAGTATTGAGTCAAGTCGAAATCTAGTTTGTAAAGCGATAAAAAGTCTTCGCCAATCAATCCACACTCCAACTCAATTAATCCAACTATTAAACCTTATTTTCAAATAAAGTTTAATTCTCAAAAAAATATTTATACGAAAATTCACTTCGAACGATGATGTTTTGCACTTGCATGCCTTTATATTAATAAAAGTATGATCAATTAATGGAAACATCAAAATATAGCCGGTATACAATAGAAGATTTTGTCCTTGACCCCTTTTTTATAAAATGGATTATATCTCCAGACAAAAAAGATGAACTATTTTGGAATAGATACCAAGAAGAGCACCCAGAACAAGAAGAGAGTATTCGAAAGGCAATATTTATGATTCAAGCCATTCGTTCTGATAAAGAAGTTATTCCTGAAAAAAAACTAGACCAAATTCACAGACTTCTTATCAAACAAATCCGTAGGAGAACCACTCCTATCATTCATATTTTTAAGTATGTAGCAATATTACTAATCCTAACAGCTTCTTCATTCTATATCTATGTACAACAGCAAAACAATGTCTTCCCATCAAAAAAAAATATTCCTATATCATCAAATAAAGGTGTACTAATTACTTCAAATGGGAATAGACATGAATTTACTACAGACAACACCTCGATAAAACAAACTGCTCAAAATAAACTAACAATAAATAATGATACCATATACAATAGTAAAGAAGAGAAACAACCACAACAAGAATTGAACCAGCTAATTATACCTTACGGCAAACGCTCAAAAATTACATTAGAAGATGGGACACAAATTTGGCTTAATTCTGGCAGTCAACTCTTATATCCAAGCTCCTTCAATTCTAAAACACGCAAAATTTACCTAAAAGGAGAAGCATTTCTCCAGGTAGCAGAGAATAAAAATAAACCATTCTATGTAATTACTCCTGCTATAAAAGTTCAGGTTTTAGGCACAACCTTCAATATTTCAGCATATAGTGATGACAGCTTTATAGAAACGGTACTACTACATGGTAAAGTAAATATTTCTACGAATAAAGCATTCTCTGACAACATAGAAATAATCCCTGGAGAACGAGTTAAATATATAAAAAACAGCAAGAGTATGAAAAAAGACCATGTAAATCCAAAATTATACGCTTCATGGATTAATGGATATCTCATTTTTGAAAATACTCCAATAAAAGATGTCTCAAAAAAACTGGAGCGATATTACAACACAAAAATAGTCATAGAGCAAGGACTCGAACAAATTACATTCTCTGGAAAACTTGATTTAAAAAATAATTTGATAGATGTATTTGAATCTATTTCATTTACTTCTTCTATAAAAGTTATTGAAAATAAAGATTTTATCACTATAAAACCTTAATGCTTATGAAGTAAACCGAACAAAAAACAACACTAAAGAATCAAAAAACCGGGAGATGCGTCCAAACAATTCCCGGTTTCATTTCAATTAAACGACCTAAAAGTCATCTAATAAACAAAAACAATCAAATTTATGGAAAAAATTTCAACAGAAGAGGATTTCATCAAGAGTCTTCGAAAAATATTTTTTGTTATGAGGCTTACCTTGTTTCTGGTTATTTTTAATGCTGCCTTTGCATATAGTATATCCAGTTATTCTCAAAATACAAGGCTTTCAATAAAATTGGAACATGCCACGGTGAAGGAAGTGCTAAAGGATATTGAATCTCAATCTGAATTTATTTTCTTTTATCAAGACCAACAAGTAAACACTCATCGAAAAGTCAATATTAATGTTTCAAACAAAAATATTGATGAAATTCTAGACTTATTGCTAAAAGGAACCGATAACTCTTACATTATCCGCGACCGACAGATATCTATTGGGAAACTACCCAATAATTCTGAGCCATCAGCTTTACCCTTGCAAGATTCAACGGAGAAAATACTAAAAGGTAAAATTACAGACGAAAAAGGATTACCTCTACCAGGAGCAGCAATTACCATATCAGGCACCACCCGTGGAGTAATGACAGATATTGATGGATCCTTTCAAATCAATGTATCTCCAGGAAATAAATTAATTTTCTCGTTTATCGGGATGACCAGCGAAACTCTTGAGTACACGGGACAACAAGATGTTAACATTACTTTAAAGGAAGATTCTCAAGAATTGAAAGATGTTGTTGTTGTTGCATATGGGAAACAACGCAAAGAAAGTGTTATTGGAGCAATCACGTCTGTAAAAGTCCCAGACTTAAGGATGCCTGTGGGAAAACTAAGTACAAGTCTTGCCGGACAATTGGCGGGAATTGTTGCAGTTCAACGTTCTGGAGAACCTGGATCTGGAGCTGATTTCTGGATTCGTGGAGTAAGTACTTTCGGGGCCAATAACCGTCCACTTGTACTAGTCGATGGGATTGAACGTTCGCTGGACTTAGTAGATGTTGAAGACATTGAAACATTTTCGATTTTAAAAGATGCAACAGCAACAGCTGTCTACGGTGTTAGAGGAGCAAATGGAGTTGTACTTGTTACTACTCGAAAAGGAAAAACAGGCAAGCCTTTAATCAATATAAAAGCAGAAACTGGACTACTCTCTCCAACTCGCATGCCAGAAATGGCAAATGCAGAACAGTTCATCGATTTATACAATGAAGTGCACAGAGAGGCTAACAAAGGACGGAATTTCTATTCCGAGGAAGCCAAGCAAAAATATCTTAATGGATCAGATCCTGACCTATATCCAAATATTGATTGGCTCAATGAAATTTATAAGAATGTTACAACTAGTAATCGTTTAAATGCGAGTGTTTCTGGCGGAGGAAAAATTGCTAATTTTTATGTGTCTGGATCAGTATATCGTGAAAATGGTATTTTCGATGCAATTGAAAGTGAAGAATACAATCCTTCGCTAAATTGGACCAAATATTCGTTTCGCTCGAATATTGACATAAAACTACACCGAAATACTATCCTGAACTTAAACCTATCCAATCAATACGAGATCAAAAATAGGCCAAATACAACAAGCCTTTGGTTGTATTCTTTTCAAACTGTTCCTATAGCTATACCCAAAATATATTCAGATGGAAGCTTAGCTAAACCAGATATTGGACAAAACCCATACAACCTGCTTAATAATACAGGATATGTCCAGATTTTCAACAATAATGCCCAATCTTTAATCGGAATCACTCAAGATTTCTCTGAATTAATAACCCCTGGATTAAAAGCGAATATTAAATTTTCATGGGATGCATACAATTCTGCCAGTATCATCCGTAAAAAGAATCCCACAACTTATTACGCTATCGACAGAGATACTGAAGGTAACCTCATTTTAAAAAGAACTACCGATGGCGGAAATTATATGACTTTTGAAAGAGGAAATGCAGGTACACGTACAACCTACTTAGAAGCATCTCTTACCTATAATCGAGTATTTAATGGAAATCATAGAGTTGGGGGTTTATTTTTATTCAACCAACGCGAACATGTAAATAATTTTCCAACCAAATATGTATACTCTCTTCCATACAGAAATATGGGAATTGCTGGCCGTATTACCTATGCTTTCCGCGATAAGTATTTTGCAGAAGGAAATTTTGGCTACAATGGCTCCGAAAATTTCTCACCAGGGAAACAGTATGGCTTTTTCCCCTCAATAGCACTGGGGTATTTGCTTAGTAGTGAAAACTTTTTTCTTCCTCTTAATCCAATCATTAACACATTAAAATTAAAAGGATCTTACGGCACTATAGGTAACGACAAAATTGGAGGAGGTCGCCGATTCGCTTTCAATCCAGAAATGCAAGACTACAACTCTTTCACCTTTGGAGAAATGGGACAATCCTGGATTAGAGGGCTTGCGACAGGGTATCCGGGAAACCCCCATGTCTCATGGGAAAAAGCAAAGAAATTTAACATTGGAATTGAAGTTGGGCTATTCAATAAGCTCAATATACAAGCTGATTACTTTCATGAATTACGTGACGGTATTTTCATTGAACGAGAAAGCGTTCCATCCATAGTCGGAATTAATGTTGCCCCTTATGTTAATCTTGGAAAGATGGAAAACAAAGGAATTGATGCATCAATGGATTACAGAGAACAAATTGGAGACTTATTTATCTCAGCCAGAGCCAACTTCACATTCAACAGAAATAAAAAATTATACGATGACAAACCAACCCCAATAATGGCTTACAAAAGTCAGGTTGGGAAACCCCTATACCAACAATTTGGATTAGTCGCAATAGGTTATTTTGAGTCAGAAGAAGACATTCAGAATTCTCCAGTTCAGCAATACGGCCCCGTTCGTCCAGGGGACTTGAAATACCGTGATATCAATGGTGATATGGTAGTTAACGCTTCAGATATAGTTCCAATAGGAAGAACCAGTATTCCCGAAATTAATTATGGATTTGGTATTAGCTTGGCTTATAAAGGTATCGACCTATCTCTATTTTGCCAAGGAGTAGAGAATGTAACTATGTTTACTGGAGGAACTGCAATTAACGGATTTGAAAATTCCAATTTATTCCTATCTGGAGTGTATGCCGATGTTGCAAAAAATAGATGGAAAGTAGAAGTTCCAAATCCCAAAGCCAAATATCCAAGAATGTCTATTTACACAAACGAGAACAATAGACAAAGATCTACCGCTAAACAAATTGACAATAGCTTTCTTAGATTGAAGAATGCAGAATTGGGCTACACCCTCCATACGTCAATTTCTAATAAAGTAGGATTTTCGTCTATCCGATTTTTCACTCAAGGAGTCAACTTACTCACATTAAGCAGCTTTAAACTTTGGGATCCTGAAATCACAAATCAGCAAGGTGCAGTATATCCCAATATGAAAACTTTTACTCTTGGAGTTAATCTAAACTTTTAACAACTGAAACAATGTTAAAAAAAACATCCTTACACATAGTTATTCCTGTTATGATGATGATGTTCTTTTCTTGTGAAGAATATCTCACCCCTGATTTAAACGATCAAATGACTATAGAAGAAGCATTTGATAAGCGTGCAACAACTGAACGCTATCTTGCTCAAGTATATTCTTTTCTACCAAACGATTACGAAGCCAAAGAATCAACTACTCCCCGATCAGATGAAGCATACTATTCATGGATTGCGTGGGCACCTTATCTCGGACACAATGATGGCTCATGGAATCCTTCAACCAACTTATATCATACGTGGTCTCATAATTATAAAGGAATTCATCAAGCTTCCATTTTTATCGAAAATGTTGACAACTGTCTGGAATTATCACAAGAAGAACGTCAGCATGCTAAAGCAGAAGCTCGTTTCATTCGAGCATACCTTTATTTTATGATGGTTCAACAATATGGACCAGTCTATATTTGGGGGGATAAAATTCCTGATCTGAATATAAAAAATGAAGAAATAGACAGACACTCTTTAGATTTTTGCTTCGAGTTTATCAATAGCGAATTGGAAAAAGCAGCTAAAGACTTACCTCTTAAAATTCAAGATCCGGCGTGGTATGGTCGAGCCACAAAAGGAGCTGCTTTAGCAACTCGAGCACGCATGCTATTGTATGCAGCCCGCCCCCTATTCAATGGCTGTGACCTGTACAGGGGGATGAAAAACCATTATGGAGACTTTCTGTTTCCTCAAGTTCCTGATCCTTCTAAATGGACAAAAGCAGCACAGGGCGCCAAAGACGTTATCGATTTAGGTATATATAAGCTTTATGAAAACAGTGAAGAGACCGATCCTTTTCAAAAGGGGATAAAATCTTACATGGGAATTTACTTCGAGAAATGGAATGATGAATTGATTTTTGCTAAATGGGAATCTAATGGTTGGTTATGGAATGTACGTTGTAATCCCCCTTTGGTCGTTAAACATGGATACGGAGGTTATGCTCCATCTATGAAATTGGTTGACACTTATCCGATGGAAAAGTCAGGGCGTTTCCCTATAACCAATTATCAAACTGATGGGGCACCTATAATCGACCCATTATCTGGATACTCTGATGAAGGATTCATCGATTCATATGTGCATCCTATCGACAAGTTTACAATAAAAGCGCACAAGAGTTGCGTTGGACGTGATGCTCGATTTTACGCATCAGTTCTTTTTAATGGAATGTATTGGATCAATACTTTCCAAGGGAAAAAGTTGGTTACTTTTCATACGGGAGGTACTTCTACCTATAACAATAAATCTGGCGACTTCTGTAAGGTCGGATATCTGTGGAGAAGAATGACTGACCCAAGAAACGATATGGATAACAATAAATGGGGAAGCTTTAGTTGGCCATATATTAGGCTGGCGGAAGTATATCTTAATTACGCTGAAGCATGCAATGAAAAACCAACTCGGGATGAAGCCAGCGCTTTAGAATACATCAATAAAATTCGCAATAGAAGTGGCCTTAATGATATTGAAGAAGCTTACCCTGAAGTAATAGGAAACCAGAGTCTTCTTCGTGAACTCATTCGTAAGGAACGAATGGTAGAAATGGCTTTCGAGAATCTTCGTTATTATGATATTCGTACTTGGATGATTGCAGATAAAGAAAGCAATGGACCACGCTACGGAAGAAACCTGCTTGCAACCAATTATGAAGACTCATGGGAACGTACTGACCAAATCTGTTTGCCTTTGGTATTTCAGTCAAAACACTATTTATTTCCTATTCATCAGTCTCAATTAGACGAAATGAAAAATATTACTCAAAACTATGGTTGGTAGCCCTCAAAAAAAATAAAAACAATGAATACGAAAAAAATAACAATAAAACTCCTGTTTATATTTTCATTCATACCCTTAATTTTTTCATGCGAAGATAACCGAATGAATGACATTACAGAAGATAAAGTCTACCTAATAAAATCAGGGGTGCAAAACGCTCAACTATTTAATTTTGGAACATATAAGTATGAGCTTATTGTCAATAAATCTGGAATTGGCAGAAAAGAAGCCAAATTAAAGCTTACAATAGCAAATGATCTGCTAGAATCATACAATACAGCAGAAAACTCTCAATATGAGATTTTACCAGCTAACTGCTTTACTTTTGAAAATAAAGAGTTAAATATTGCCGAAAAAGAAGCATCAGACAAATTCTGCATTCTATTTAACACGACCGCAATTAAGAAACTCTCATCGCAAAAGAAGAGTTTTGCATTACCTATCCGTATTGAAGCGGTTAATGATATTGAACTTTTAGCTGATAATTCAAATGTACTGCTTATTCCTGTCTTATCTGAACCTTATATTGAATTCACTGAGCCAGGATTATCTGAGACTCCTATTTCTCTCTCGCTTAACGACCCAGAAAGTTTTAATGTTCCTGTATCTATTCAAACCAACTATAAACCTCAAGCAAAACTGAATTTCAAGATTGAAGTTGATACTCAAGAATTAACAAAATATAATGATGCAAATAACACCAATTATCTGCTCCTACCGGACAATTCATATCAACTTTTTTCCAATGAACACTTTCTGAATGTTGGACAAAAATCTAAAGATTTGAATATTTCAATCGTTCGGAAGAATTTGTTAAATAAACCTGACCTCTATTTATTCGGAGAATACATCCTTCCTCTACGAATTAAAGAAGTTTCGGAACATACAATTGCCCAACAAGGAGCGACTATTTTATTGCATATTAGCTGTTCTGCTTACGAATTATCTAGAACAACTTGGGAAATTATTGAATGGAATTCATGTATATGCGAAGAAACCAAGTATATTGACCTTAATCGAACTCCAGAAAAATTACTAGACAATGATATCTCCACCTTCTGGGGATCTAAATGGGATGTGCCAAAGCCTATGCCATATTACTTTGTCATAGATATGAAAGCCTCAAAGAATATTGTTAAAATTGGACTACGTAAGCCTGATAACATTTATCGCGGCAACCAAAAAAAGGGATATTTCCAAATTAGTGATGATCTGAACACTTGGGAAAAAATTGGCGATTGGCAAATTACTAACAATGGAGCTCGTTCTCATGTTTTTGAAGTTACTCCGTCACATGGGAGATATCTTCGATTTATTATAACGGAAGCATTTTCCTATGCCAACAATAATATCGGGCCAACCAGTGGAGCACAGATGGATTTATCTGAACTATATGTTTGGGGGGTTGACTAATTTTCCCTATCCCCCTATAAGTCAGGTTTTATACCAGGTCGCATTGCCCTTCAAATACACGATGGAGGCGAAATCAAAGTCCTCTGGAGAAACCTAAACTTAGAAACCTTATAAATCACTAAATAGAGATGAAGAATATAAGCAGAAGAAAATTTGTAAAAGCAACTGCCCTGGCAGGCGCTGCATTCTCAGTAGTCCCAAGTACCGTTATGGGAAAATCATTTGGACATACTGCGCCGAGTGATAAACTGAATATCGCCGGAGTTGGTGTCGGTGGAATGGGACGTAACAACCTGCGTAACATGAGCGCTGAAAACATTGTAGCTCTGTGTGATGTGGATTGGAAATATGCCGATAAAACATTTAAAGATTATCCGAAGGCAGAACGATTTAATGACTGGCGCGAGATGCTGGATAAAATGGGTAACTCAATCGACGCGGTAATGGTGGCAACGCCAGACCATACCCACGCTGGTGTAACAGCACACGCCATGACTTTAGGCAAGCATGTTTACACACAAAAGCCTTTAACACACTCGGTATATGAATCACGCCTGTTGACCAAACTGGCTGAAAAATATGGTGTTGCTACGCAAATGGGTAACCAGGGGAACTCAGGTGACGACATTCGTCGTGTTTGCGAGTGGATCTGGTCCGGAGCCATTGGCGAAGTGACTGAAGTACATGCCTGGACTGACCGTCCGATCTGGCCACAAGGGTTGCAACGCCCAACTGAGAACGTGAAAGTTCCAAAAACCCTGGATTGGGATCTGTTTTTAGGGCCGGCTGCTTACCGTCCTTATCATCCTTCATACACACCCTGGAACTGGCGTGGCTGGTGGGATTACGGTACTGGCGCCTTAGGCGATATGGCTTGTCACGTACTTGATCCGGTTTTCTGGGCCCTGAATTTAAAATACCCTTCAAAAGTTGAGGCTTCTTCAACGCTTGTAAATACCGAGAGTGCTCCTCATGCCGAAAAGGTAACTTATACGTTCCCTGCCCGCAAAAACATGCCTGATGTTGGTATGCCAGAGGTTAAAGTGGTATGGTACGACGGTGGTTTCCTTCCTGAACGTCCGATTGAACTTCCTGATGGTGAAGTTTTAGGTAAAGACAGCGGCGGTGGTTTGCTGTTTGTGGGAACCAAAGGTAAGATCATGACCAGCTATTATGGTATGCAGCCTACCTTGTTGCCTTACGAAAGAATGGAAGACTTTAAAGAGCCAACACCAACGATTGCTCGTATCCCTGGTTCAGAAGCCGGCCCTTGGTCGGGAGCACACGAGCGTGACTGGATCCGTGCCTGTAAAGAATCGAAAGGCAGCCGAAAAGAGGCAAGTGCCAACTTCGCATACTCCGGACCATTCAACGAAATGGTTGTGATGGGAGTGCTGGCCGTACGTCTGCAGTCGCTGAACCGGACCCTTCACTGGGATGGTGAAAATATGCGTTTTACGAATATTTCTGATTCAGATAAGATTAAAGTGGTAACCGTTGATAAGTTTGAAGTGGTGGATGGCGATCCTCGTTTCGATCGTCAGTTTGCTGATTTCAATGCGAAAGCGATTTCAGAAGAGTGGATTAACCACACCTATCGCGAAGGATGGGCTTTGCCACCAATGCCTAAATAGGCTAAAAGCAAAATACTTTAATGGAGAAACTGGTGCAAGCTGGTTTCTCCTGTTAGAACACAAAACCAACAACAAACACTAAAATTGAAGGATAATGAGACAAACAATGAAGACTTGTGGTCTTTTTTTAATTGCATTAGTAATGGCATTTCCAGTAGTAGCTCAACCAAGTAAAAAATTAAAGAAAGCCGGATGGGAACTAGGTGTTCAGAGTTATACGTTTCACCGTTTTACCTTTCAGGAAGCAGTAGATAAAGCGCAGGAATTGGGCTTGAACTACATGGAAGTTTACTACGGACAGCCATTGGGAAAAGACATTGAAGGAACCATGGATTTCAAAATGGATAAAGCCACCCAAAAAGAGGTGTTGAAATATGCTAAATCCAAAGGCGTAAAAATTAAGGCCAGTGGTGTGGTTATTTGTAAAGATGAAGCAGAATGGGAACAACTGTTCCAGTTTGCGGATGCCATGGGCATTGAAATTATCACCTGCGAGCCCGAATACAAACACCTGAAGTTTGTTGATCAGCTGGCCAACAAGTACAAAATTGATGTGGCCATTCACAATCACCCTAAACCATCCAATTACTGGTCGCCTGAGTTATTCATGAAAGCTGTTGATGGCTTGAGCGATCGCATTGGGGCATGTGCTGATGTTGGTCACTGGAAACGGATGGGCATTGATCCGGTTGAAGGGTTGAAACAATATGGAAGCCGTTTGAAATCGCTTCACTTTAAAGACATCAAAGAAAAAGTGGAAGGCGAAGCCGAACAGCATGATGTAATTTGGGGAACAGGAATCCTGCCTTTGAAAGACATGTTGGAAGTTTTGAAAGAGGAAAAATTTGAAGGATTATTCTCCATCGAATATGAATACAACTGGGACAACTCAGTGCCTGATATCAAAAAGAACATCGCTTACTTCAATCAGGTAGTTGATGAACTATTCTAG
>NZ_FONW01000005.1 GCF_900113005.1 Sunxiuqinia elliptica | reverse complement strand
AGCCAGTAAACAGGTCCCCGCTGTACTTATCGTTGCATAACATACGCTACAACTTTTGACAGAATGTGGCCACTTCCCGACTCCTCATCAGCGGTTCACTTTCGTTTAGCTCTTATACCCATACCTGAGCCTGCTCTCAGCGGACCCGTTTCCCAAACGCTCAGTACCAAGGCTCTTAACCAAAGCACCTTTGGGTGGTTTGATGCCCCCTCCTGTAAGACGACACCGGAGGTTCATCCCGATACTGCCGGATTCCTCCATCTTATTTACAGCATGCAGAACGATAATTAGGCCGATGTTCTGCTTCTCGGCACACTAAGTTTAGTAGCGGATTTACGTGCGGTTATCCGTCCGATAGGAAAGGATAATTGGGCGTGAATCCAACGTTGGAACACCCACCGAACCCGCTATTAAATTTACACATTGTTACCAATAGTTTTTTCTATTTCAAAAGTTCATCCAATGTTTCTTTTACCTGAGATGAATTCAATTTTCTAGCGATAATTTTTCCATTCTGGTCAATTAAGGCATCTCCATTTATAGCTGAATGATAGAATTCGTCAATTGCATTTTTACTATCAACATCGAGTAGGTTTGTCCAGTTTGTCTCGTTTCTTTTTATAGCATTTTTCCATCTATTGATATCGAAATCATCAGAGATTCCAATAATTTCATAACCTTCATCTTTATATTCTGAGTAGATAGGATTAAATGCTTTTAGTTTTCCATCTGTACTTCCACATTTTGAACTCCAAAAAAGGAGCTGGGTTACTTTATTCTTTTTTACTATATCAGAAAGTTTAATACTTTCTGATTCGGTATTCAATAATTCAAAATCAGTGAACTGTTGTCCCTTTTTATTTTTCTCAAATCCATCAATAAAAGCTCTTGTTTCAAAAACATACCTAGAAGTAGGGAAAATAGGCTCATGCTTATTTAATAATTTAATGATTGAGTCCTTCTCGATTACTTTCCTTGCAGACCACATATAAAAGGCGGATAAAATATCATTGTTACTATTCATGTAATCTTCACCACTTTGTAAATAAATCGCAGTTATGCTATCTATTTTTGTTCTGATATTATTTTTTATATCAGAGTCTGTAGTTTGTAAATATTTATTGTATAGAGAATAGCTTTCTATTTGTATAGCCATATGTTCCTTAAAAAAGTCTAGGTATATAGGATTTAAATTCCCTCCTGATATTTCATATTTTAATGGATTATCCATTGACAATTTCAATTGGATTTCCGTATTTTCAAGAAAGATATTTATTAATACTGGATTTCCATCGTCATTTTCATCTTCCTCAAACCAAAGAATGTATAGTTCTGGTGATTTTATAGGCAGAGAGAACTCAAACTTCCCATCTTTGAACGGGATTGTATCTTTGTCAAATTGTGAACTTTCTGGTTGATACAAAAATAGGTTGCCATTTTTCCTATCTAGTATTTCTCCAGAAAGTTTACAAATATTTTCTTTCTTTTGTGTACAACTAAACATGATGTTTAGTACAGTAATAATCAATAGTAAATGTTTCATTTTTCTTTTCTTTAAAATTATTGCTAACGTATCTGGAATAACACATTTATGCACTTTATTTTTTATATATGTGTGACAAAATGTGTCATTTCCAATAAAATAGTATTGTAAATGCAACAATTCATGTTTTACTTATAATTTCATCTATCGGGTTAATAGCTTTTTGAATCTCTAAATTCGAAACAGGAGTATAAATCTCTGTTGTTTGAATATTTTCATGCCCTAGTAAATGCTGAATTACTCTTATGTTGGTCCCTTGTTCGGGCAATTGAGTCGCGAACGAATGCCTCGCTATGTGTGGTGTAATTCTTTTTATGCTTGTGCTCCAACAGGCAGGTATTTCTAGCTTTAGTTTGGCCAGCAAATCACGCTCATCCGAAAATTCAATTTTGATTACTTCTTGTTGCCGATGTATTGTAGGCTTTAGCATTATTTGCGGGCGCTTATTCAAGGGGTTCGGTTTTTATTTATCTAAAAATAGGAAACATTTATTAGATAACAAATGCTTTATTAAGTTGCTTTTACTCCCTGCTGCCGGTCTGTATTGGTAGCATATTCCTGGTTGAACCCCAGAATTAGCCAAGGGGACGCTTACTCCGACCAATTGAAGGCAAACTATAGCCTGTTGGACTGGTGATTTCCCCGATTGAAGCCGAAAAATGGCCAATGGAAGCAAATCTTTTGCCAATGGAATTAAAAAAATGGCCGATGGACCGCTCCTTAAGGGCAATTGCGTCAGAAAATTGACCTAGGGGAAAGGAAATATTGCCAATGGAATCGAAAAATTGTGCCAATGGGAGGGGCAATTGAGCTTGTGGAGGGTCCAATCTGGCTAGGGGACAGTAAAATCAAGGGTTTTAAGATTTCCATTGTTTCCCGCTGGCTCAAATTTGTAATTTGTGCCTTGTCCATCAGGTCAAATAACTTCTTGATCAGCGAGGCACCGTTTGCAAAACCGCGCCAACAAGTGGCTGACAAATTCAGGAAGACAACGGTGATCGGGTGAAGTCATTTTAACCTTAATATCCTCAAGGCATTGCCTCAAGTTAATGCTTTGGCCCCGTTGGGGCGTTGATTGGGCTGGAAAAGAGCAGAGAGGAATCGGAGACCGGAAGACGAAAACAGGATGGGCAGTTTTTCAAATAGAAGTGTAGCAAGGAGGAGGTAGATCCTGAAACAAGTTCAGGAAGACGCAAAACCCGATGAAGTCACGAATTCAACGACTAATGATCACAGAAAGGATTGGCCTACGAGGGTTTTGAACCAGAAAACAAGGGAAGGAATTTGCCTAGGCACTCGCTAAGAAAACCCTGTTTGACGACCAGCGGGAGGAGTTGGTTTTCGGGGAGTGACTGATCCGTAGTTTTCCTTCAAAAGCATCGTCAGCCTTGATTCTTTTGGTTCCTTTTCTCATCCAAGGAGAAAAGGAATGGTCTTAAAAAAACGTTTATTTATTTGGCGCATACTTGCTTAAGCTCAATTCAAAGACTTCGCAATTACGCCAATAATCATTTTTACCTTAATATCCTCAAGGCATTGCCTCGAGCTAATGCTTTAGCCCCGTTGGGGCGTTGATTGGGCTGACAAAGAGCAGAGAGGAATCGGAGACCGGAAGACGAAAACAGGATGGGCAGTTTTTCAAATAGAAGTGTAGCAAGGAGGAGGTAGATCCTGAAACAAGTTCAGGAAGACGCAAAACCCGATGAAGTCACGAATTCAACGACTAATGATCACAGAAAGGATTGGCCTACGAGGGTTTTGAACCAGAAAACAAGGGAAGGAATTTGCGTAGGTACTCGCTAAGAAAACCCTGTTTGACGACCAGCGGGAGGAGTTGGGTTTCGGGGAGTGACTGATCCGTCGTTTTCCTTCAAAAGCATCGTCAGCCTTGATTCTTTTCGTTCTTTTGGATTAAGCCAAAAGGACAAGTTCGTTTAATGTGATCGGAAGAGTTAGGAAGGAATGGAACCTCAAACTGATAAAGAGAAGAGAACCACCTCGACATCAGTAAACTGATGCCACTCCTCCTTGCCAAAAAGGAGGAGAAACGGCAGGCTGTTTGTGATCAAACTTTAGAAAAGGAGAAGTTCTTTTGGAGGAATGAGTGAGAAGGGAATTCGATAATCAATTGGGAAACCTATTCGGCGCATGCTTGCCATTGAGCTCAACGATACTTGGCAGTTGCGCCGATTATTGGTTGTGCATTACTACACCCACAGGGCGTTGCCTCGAGTTAATGCTTTGGCCCCGTTGGGGCAAAGAAAAGAGCAGAGAGCAGAGCGCAAAGAGGAAAACGGAGACAGGAGAACGGAGGATGGAAACCGGATGGACCGTGTATCAAATAGAAGTGTAGCAAGGTGGAGGTAGCTCCTGAAGGAAGTTCAGGAAGACGCGCCCTCAACAACTCAAACTCACTTGCGTACTAACTCCGGCATCCATTTCTTTAGCTCAAGCGCTTTTTCATGACCTGCATATCCTTTAACTGAATACCATCCTCAATAATCGGTTCCGGGTAATTGTCAAGGAAAAAGTTCTTGCGAATGTGATCATTCTTAAACCCCAATTTTCGGTAAAAAGTGAGCTGTTTAATTGCGACATCCGGAGTTCCAACAAGCATCTCCTCATAACCCGCAAGCTTCATTTCTTCCTGAACATGCTCCAATAGCAAGCTTCCAATTCCTTTGCCTTGAAAAGCCGGAACAACAGCAATATTTTTTAGTTCAACAACACGCGCATCGATCGGAAACAAAGCACTCACAGCGATCAGTTCACCAGCTTCTTCGCAAACAAATAAGGTCGATTTGGCGATGTAGCGGTTGATAGCTTCAACCGTTTCATCGCCAAGCAATAATAAATTATAAGGGATCTCCTCCCCCCTTGTTAATTTTCGAACCTTCATGTCGAACAGCTTGTTTGTATAACTGACCTAAACATAAACAAATATTAAAAGAATAACGTATGCCTTACCAACAATTAAAACCAAAAACGCTCATGAAAATAATGCATGTCTCGCTATTTTTAGTCCTGCTCGGTATATTCTCCTGTACTTCGACCAAGCAACATCAGCCCATTGCGAAAAAAACCTACCATAAACTAATTGCCAAGGGAGCAGCTATCTCCAATCAAACACAAGCTGTTTTGCTCAACCATGTTGGTCAAGCCATGCAGCAAGGAGGAAGCCAGTATGCCGTATCCTTCTGTAATCTAAAGGCTTTTTCGCTGACAGACAGCCTAAGCCAAATCAACAATTGTACCATCGAACGAATTACAGATCGCCCAAGAAACGCAGCAAACAGCTTAAAGAACCAAACCGATAGTTTGATTTGGCAGTGGACGGCTGAAAATCATAAAGTAGGACAGCAGAAAGATACCCTTGTTTACTTGGCAAATCAACTTCTGTATTACAAACCAATAAAAATCGGCATACCAACCTGCTTACAATGCCACGGAAGTGTGAATGAAATTGCCCCACAAACGGCCCAAAAGCTACAAACACTTTACCCCAATGATCAAGCGACCAACTACCAATTAAATGAACTGAGAGGTTTATGGAAAATCCAATTCAACATTCAGAAAGATTAATCCAAATCCTAAAAATCATATTAATTTTTTTTATCATACATCATTTCTGTCAGTAGCTAGCAGGTGATCGGTTGTTATCAAAAGATTAAAGCACGAGACAGAGGCCGTTCTAAAAAAACTAAGATAACATAAGGAATAAAACCAGCTGTACCACAAGGCATACAAGGACTAGTATTCAATGTTTTATAAACTATTTTTATTTCGATTTTAGAACAAAAATGTTCTGATTTTTCCTTAATTTGTGAGCGCTTTCGAGTAAAGGCCTTCCTTTAGATTAACGAGTTCAATCAAGTATTGCGAAAGTAAAAAACTTGTAAAGTTGAAACGAAGCAAGTCATCTGACATCTAAGGCAAATGATGCATTTTTAGCAAAAGGGCGCATGGAAATTTGGAAAAGGATTTTGTTAGGTTTTATCACTGTCGTTGCAATAATGGCTCTGATTGATTACTATGCCCTTCACCACAATAAAAAAATCATTCGGAAGATTGATGCCTTGGAACATTCCAAAAGGCAGGAGCTATCAGAGTCAAGCAAAATAGAACTTAGTTTGCAACTAATAACGCATTCCCTGTTGCGTTTATTTCAAGAACAAGCAGGCAGCTTACCAACCAGCGATCAAGCATTATATCGAACAAGAATCAGAGAAAATACCGTTGCTCTTCAAAATTCATTAAAGCAACTAAAAGAGGCAACAACAAACGATTTGGAGCGTTCTGAAAAGCCAGAACAAAAACAGATGGAACAAGAAGAACTGCTCTTAATCGACTCGCTAAACACCATTATCAACCAGTTCTCTTTATCGGCTAATCAAAGCATGCGTTTGTACGAACTCCATCGATACAACCAAGCGCGACACCTTTTTCGTTCGCAAACTGAGCCTACTTTGCTTATCGCCCAACAGCTAATCCAGCACCTCAAAGAAGATGCGCAACACGAAGTTCAAACAGTCATCAAAGAACTGGATCAAAATGTAGAAAGAGCTGTAAAGGCCGGCATCACGCTTACCGTGCTTAGCATCCTGCTATCACTTGCCATTGGGCTGTACATTGCTCGTTCCATTTCGGGACCGCTAAAAAAGCTCATCCAAGGAACTGAAGCAATCCGGCAAGGCGACTTAGACACAGAAGTATCGCTCGATGCCAAAGGAGAACTTCTTGTGCTTGCAGAATCATTTAACAGCATGGCACAAGAGCTGAGAACAAAAATTGCAGCCATCAATTCGTTAAACGAAGAACTGGCCGAGTCGAATAAAACCAAAGACACCTTCATGTCGATTATTAGTCATGATCTTAAAAATCCGTTCAACTCCATTTTAGGATTTATGAATCTTCTAAAGGTTCGGTATGATTCCTACACCGATGCAGATCGCAAACGAATGATTGAGTCTGTGAATACCTCGGCAACAGGATTTTATGAAATGCTGGAAAACCTATTAACCTGGTCACGCTCGCAAAGTGGGAAGATCTTTCTTCGGAAAGAGCCGATCCAGCTAAACTCCACTGTTGCAACAAGTATCGAATCTTTTTCATCGAATGCCCATCAAAAAGAAATCGTGTTACTGAATAAAGTTGCCAATGAACACTTCGTATTAGCCGACAAACATACCTTGACCATCATTATCAATAACCTACTCAACAATGCCATCAAGTTCACTCCTCCTGAAGGTAATATCACCTTATCTGCAAAAAAAGAAGACGATTCCATTGTTTTGTGTGTCAAAGACTCTGGAATTGGAATGGAGCAAAAGCAAATTGATCAACTGCTTCAATCCAATGAACTGCGATCTACGCCAGGGACAAACAACGAAAAAGGCACCGGACTGGGCTTACTGATTGTTAAAGATTTTATAAAAAAGAATGGCGGCGAACTAAAAATTCAAAGTACTCCCCAAATTGGAAGTTCCTTTATGGTGATACTTCCGGCACATTCCCAAGAGAATAAAAAGACGGAACAAAAATCATTATTCACAGCTGAAAAAGGCATTTAGATGAAATATTGTTCATTTTTATCGCTCAAAATCTCCATCCCCCTTGTCATTTACGCCACCCACAAACCAACCTAAACAACTACAATACATCGAATTAAACACCCCACAAATTCTCTTAAGGAAAATTTAACCTTGGTTTTCAGAACAATGACAGCAAATTGTCCATACATTTGCAGCTCCAATTTCAAAATTCGACAATTTTATGGGACATCTGTTCAATCCCAAGCTTGTGAGTGTTCTCAAGCAGGGGTATAGCAAGCACCAGTTTTCAAAAGATGTGTTTGCTGGAATCATTGTTGGTATTGTTGCGCTACCACTGGCAATTGCTTTTGCCGTAGCTTCAGGTGTATCGCCTGAAAAAGGGTTAGTTACAGCGATTATTGCTGGATTAATTATTTCTGTATTGGGAGGAAGCCGCGTACAAATAGGCGGCCCAACCGGAGCGTTTATCGTTATTGTTTTTGGGATTGTTCAAACCTATGGGCTCGATGGCCTGATGATTTCAACAATGCTTGCAGGAGTTTTTCTCATTGCTTTCGGCCTACTCCGACTTGGTTCGCTGTTGAAATTTATCCCTCACCCACTCGTTGTTGGCTTTACCAGTGGTATTGCCTTGGTTATTTTCACAACGCAAATCAAAGATGCTCTTGGACTCGAAATTGCCAATCTTCCAGCTGATTTTATCCCCAAATGGGGCAGTTATTTCTCTGAAATAAACTCAATCAATCCGTATGCTGTTGGCATTTCGCTAGCAACAATTCTCATTACCATATTCTCGGGAAAAGTCACGAAGAAAATTCCAGGGTCATTCATCGCCATCATCGTTATTACCGCCTTGGTGCAACTATTAAAACTTCCCGTGACCACTATTGAAACCGTTTTTGGTGAAATTCCTAAAACCATTCAGGTTGACTTCCCGGGCATTGAATGGAGCAACTTGGCAAACTATATTGCGCCTGCACTAACAATCGCCCTGCTTGGAGGTATTGAGTCGCTCCTTTCGGCTGTCGTTTCCGATGGGATGATTGGTGGCAACCATCGCTCCAATACCGAATTGATTGCCCAGGGTGTTGCCAACGTGGTTACTCCCATCTTTGGAGGAATTCCTGCCACCGGAGCAATAGCGCGTACAGCAACCAACGTAAAAAACGGCGGTCGCACGCCAGTGGCTGGTGTCATCCACGCAATCACCCTGCTGCTGATTATGCTTTTCTTTGGGCAATGGGCCAAACTCATTCCCATGTCCTGTCTGGCTGGTATTCTGATTGTGGTGGCCTATAATATGAGCGAATGGCGTTCCTTTGTATCCATTTTGAAAGGATCCGGGTTCGACATTCTCATTTTACTGGTAACGTTCTTCCTAACAGTTTTGGTTGATTTAACTTACGCCATTCAAATTGGCATTGCGCTATCTGCATTGCTCTTTATGAAACGAATGGCTGATGTAAGCCACCAAACAGAGTTGGAGGTAGACAGTGATGTTCTTGAAAACTACAACGACCTGCCTGAAGGTGTCGGAATCTACGAAATCAGTGGTCCTTTTTTCTTTGCTTCGGCTAAGCAGTATTGCTCAACCCTAAAAAGCATTGGGCAAAAATCCAAGGTGCTGATTATTCGTATGCGCCATGTGCCATTTATCGATTCAACCGGCCTGCATAACCTGGAAGCTGTCATCGAAGATTTACACCATTCGAAAACAACCGTCATTCTTTCCGGTGTGCGCCCCGAGGTATTAAAAGAACTGGAGAAAAATAAACTGGTTGATTTACTTGACCCGAATATGATCCTTCCAAGCTTCGACTTAGCTGTTCAGAAAGCGAAAGAACGACTCTCAAAAATATAAATAAACACAGCCAACCATTCTGCCTATTGGCTGCCTGGCATTGGGACCCCGACCTCTTTTCTATAAATTGATTGCTCAAACGATCCCTGGGTTCGGGGCCCCATGCCTTTTTATAAAAAAAGGCTTTCTTTGTTTTCCATTCATTTTGTACTTTCGTCGGAAAACGCGGGAACAATCTATCATGCGGTTTGTTTCTGAAAAAAAAATTGTCATGCCAGTTAATATTCCAGAAACAGATCAGAAACGGGTAGTTATTGTGGGGGCAGGCTTTGCTGGACTCAAATTGGCCCGAAAACTTTATAAAAAGAACTACCAAATTGTCTTGGTAGATCGTAATAATTACCACCAGTTTCAACCACTTTTTTACCAGGTTGCGACCTCTGGATTGGAGCCCAGTTCCATCTCATTCCCGCTGCGAAAAGCGTTTCAGAAAATCAAAAATGTTTACGTTCGTATTACCAATGTTGAACGTATTGTACCTGAGAAAAAGGTAATTGAAACATCACTTGGACACATGTGGTACGATTACCTTGTGCTTGCCACAGGGGCTACAACAAATTTCTTTGGGAACAAGAGCTTTGAAACTTATGGAGTCCCGATGAAATCCGTCTCCGAAGCTCTTTACCTGCGGAACCGGATTTTGCTGAACTTTGAAAAAGCAGTAACCGTGCGCGATCCGAAAGAACTCCGCCAGTTACTTAGTGTGTTGGTTGTCGGTGGCGGTCCAACCGGGGTTGAAGTTTGTGGAGCTTTAGCTGAAATGAAGAAGTTCATTCTGCCCAAAGATTATCCCGACCTTGATTTTAGCTCGATGGAAATCACCTTGGTTGAGGCCAGCCCGCAACTGCTGGGAGGAATGAGCAAAAGATCGGGTGAAAAAGCAAAAAAATACCTGAATGATTTAGGGATTAAAGTTCTGCTATCGCATAAAGTGGTTAACTACGATGGTAAAACAGTAAAATTGGAAGACCACGAAAGCTTTCAAACAGAGACCCTCATCTGGGCAGCAGGGATTCAAGGTCAATCGCCGGAAGGAATCCAGGCTGATCAAATCGCTCGTGGGAACCGCATCATAGTAGATCGCTATAACCAAGTTAATGGGTTAAAAGATGTATTTGCATTGGGCGATATTGCCTATATGGAAACGCCCAACTACCCCACCGGACATCCACAAGTTGCACAGGTGGCCTTACAACAAGCGTCAACCTTAGCTGGCAATCTAACAAACGAGCAGGAAGGCAAAGCCTGGGTGCAATTTGAATACCACGATAAAGGCTCAATGGCTACTGTCGGACGAAATCGGGCAGTCGTCGACCTTCCCTTCTTACGATTTAGCGGCTCCTTTGCCTGGCTAACCTGGATGTTTGTTCACCTAATGTCGATTGTTGGTGTAAAAAACCGCTTACTGATTTTTATAAACTGGTTGTGGAAATACTTCACCTTTGATCAATCCTTACGACTGATTATTAAAGCGTCGTCACGAAAAACAGAACAAACGCCTTAATCCAAAGTAATCTTAGGAAGATCAATAAAGAAGGTTGTTCCGGCCTCTTCGGTACTCGTAAAGTCGACACAACCTTTTAAATAACTCTCACCGAGAAGTTTCATGCTGTAGGTGCCAACTCCACGATTGTTCCCCTTGGTTGAGTAGGAACGTTGAAATATCTGCAGCTGAATTTCTCGCGGAATGTAGGTATTATTGTGCACACTAAAACGCACTCTATCTGCTAAATCAGTTGCTTCCAAGACAATTTCTTCACCCTGCCGAACTGCTTCCATCGCATTTTTAACCATATTCAGCAGCACTCGTGTCAATAGCGTTTCGTCACTACAAATAACCTTCGATTCTGTATGGTTGAGAATTTTGATTTCCTTTTCATGAGAGACATTATGGAAGCGGATATGATCTCCCAACTTTTTAAGCACCTTATCAATATTGAGGATTCTTAAATGCACCTGAAGTTCTCCACTTTCAGCTTTGATCATTTGTTGTTGCGCCTTAATCTCATCAATAATTTGTTCGGTCAAAGATCCGGCAACTTCAAGATAAGTCTCTTGCTCCTCTTCGCATAAATTTGGAACTAAATCAATCACTCCTTGAAGACTACCTGCAATATTCAAGATATCGTGAAAGAAAATCCGCTCCAACAAAATCTTTCTATTTTGCTCAGTAATATCATTGATCGCAACAATCAAGTACTCACTTTCAAAAGTTACTGGTGTCGCTGAAACTTCTAAATCTAATTGATAGATTTCGTCACCTTTCCGAGAAGTGATTTTGCATTCATGAATCACTTTTTCCATTTTAGACCAAGCTTCTTCAAAAGCTGTTCGGGCTCCACAATACTCACAACGCTCAGATGTTCCACATCCTCCAGTTTCGTTGTTCGCATTTACACATTTGAACACTTCACCGGGTCTAACGCCAAGAATATTTTTCTCTAAATCGAAATTGTATTTTTGTAGAAGGACATCATTTGAGAAGACAATCTGGTTCTGTT
The DNA here is from genome assembly GCF_900113005.1 of Sunxiuqinia elliptica. Classification (GTDB taxonomy): domain Bacteria; phylum Bacteroidota; class Bacteroidia; order Bacteroidales; family Prolixibacteraceae; genus Sunxiuqinia; species Sunxiuqinia elliptica. The sequence continues at coordinate 264,544 of NZ_FONW01000005.1, read as the reverse complement.
TATTCAAGATACAAACGATTGAAGACATCGACGCTAAAATATCTTTGATGTACTCAATTCCAGAAATCTCCGCTCTACTTTTCAGGATTTCTTCTAATGGTTCTCTGGATGCTAACCGATTTACACTACTCATTACCTACTTATAAATCTCTCGATGGGGCAAGATAAGAATTCTTTCTGAACAAATTAAACCCATCAACCCTGTTTAACCAAATTTTAGACGTGGTACACTTAAACGTGGATGGATCTAAATCTCAGGAGTTAAGATATATCATAATCAGCTATTTCACAATCAATTAAAAACCTGTAAATTAGATCAAAAAACAAAAACCAGTAGGCTTATGACTATTTTATTTATTTGCCGAGGTGGACGATCATGCAAAAGCATTATGGCCAAGGAAATTCTCCTGGCCATGGACCAGCAACTGGCAATAACGGCTACAGGACTGGAACCATTAATCGAAGTGCCCCCTATAGCGAAACAGGCCATGGCGGAGCTAAAGTTAAATCTCCATCAAGATAATTTCACTCGTCTTGACCAAGCTTCTCAAAAATCGTACACCTACCTCATTACCCTTTCAGAAAATACGCGGGAAGCTTATCGCCAACTTTCCTTGCACTACGACCACAAACTGCACTTGAATTTCTCCAATCCCGAACAGCCCAAACATCCTTTCGCTTCTCCAATTGAGGCCTACCGACATTTAAGAGACGATATTCAGTCTGAACTTTTCTATTTCTACCATCATGTACTCACAAAAAAAGCTGCACAATAGCAGCTCTCTTTGTTTTATATCGAGTCTTTTTAAGCGTTAGCTCATCACCGCCTCAACTTCTTCCGGAGTGATTGGAATGCGTTCACCAATTAATTCGCAACCATCATTGGTTATTAGCAAATCGTCTTCCAAACGAATACCTCCAAATGAGCGATAAGCATTCAAGCGGTCGTAATTGATAAATTCGGTGAATTTTCCTTCCGATTTCCATTGATCAATCAATGCAGGAATAAAATAAATTCCAGGCTCATTGGTTATCACGAAACCTGGCTGCAACCTGCGTCCCATACGCAAAGCCCCCGTTCCAAATTGATTAACAGGGCGGGTTTCTTCATCGTAACCTACGTAAACCTGTCCTAAATCTTCCATGTCATGAACATCCAATCCCATCATATGGCCCAAACCATGAGGCATAAACAAAGCATGTGCACCAGCTTTTACAGCTTCCTCAACATCACCTTTCATCACACCAACTTCCTTCAGCCCTGAAGCGATTATTTTTGCAGCTTCTAAGTGAACCGATAAATAGGTAACATCAGGCTTAGACAATTCTGTTGCCCGGTTATTGGCTGCCAACACAATCTCATAAATTTCGCGCTGCTGGCTTGTAAACTTTCCTCCTACCGGAGAAGTCCGAGTAAAATCTGAAGCGTAAAACTCGGTGGATTGCGCTCCTGCATCAACCAACATCAACTTACCTTTTTCCAAAATATTGGAATGATCGTGATTGTGAAGTGTTTCGCCATTCTGGGAAAGAATAATTGGAAAAGAAGGAGGATTTCCATTAGCCATAGCCACTCCCTCAATCGTTCCTGCAATTTTCTGCTCCCAAGTACCCGGAGTCGCCATTTTCATAGCTGTCACATGCATTTGATAGCCCGCAGCTGCCGCTGTTCTAAGCTCTTCAATTTCATTGGCATCTTTACAAGAGCGCAAAGCAACAATGGCATGAATCAACTCCAACGACGCTTTTTCTTGCTGTTGGGCTGGTGCAATTCCTGTTAGCTCTTGCAACAATAATTGATTTTCAGCACGATAAAGAGGATTAAAATGAACCTTCCGCTTTTGCTGAACAGCTTCTTTCACATAGGTAGATAATTGTCTCGAAGGCATTGTCTTGGTTACCCCCGATTTTGCCGCTTTATCTTTGATACTTTCCTGAGGCCCCATCCAAATGATATCATCCATTGAAAAGTCATCTCCAAAAAGAATCTCTTCGCCTGATTCAACATCAATTGCTGCAGCCAAATTCTGATAATTTAATCCAAAGAAATACAAGAACGTACTGTCCTGTCTGAAGTGATAAGTATTATCTCTGCAGTTCATGGGAGAATCAACATTTCCCAACAACAAAATAATACCATCAGCTACTGATTCCTTCAGTCTCTTTCTTCGTTCAATATAAGTTTCACGATTAAACATGAGCTATTTTTTTAAGTTTTCTTACGAAACCGAAAGGTACTAACAATTCTGCTTTCTGTTCATGATTTTTAACAAGACCTGCCTTCCGAATCACAAAAAATAAGTCTGTATTTTCAGACAAACATATAACTGATTGATGACGAATCCGTAAAATCAATAAAACCTCTAAAACAGGCAATCATGGAAAATTCATTACTCAACTACATGAACAAGCGCTTCGGCGACATTCAACATAAGGATAGCCAGAAAACTCCGGTTGCAGGCCCTGTCATCACGATCTCCAGACAGGTTGGCTGTGGAGGCATAGCAACTGCAGAGAAATTGGCCGAAGCTTTAAACGAATTTATGGTTTGTAAGAAATGGGAGGTAATCAGTAAGGAAGTACTTCAGCAAAGCGCTCACGAACTACAACTTGATCCTCGAAAAATCAACCGACTGTTTACTCCCAATGACCGTACCACCTTTGATGAAATTTTGGAGGCCTTCAACGCCAAAATGTATAAAAGCGATCGGGTTATTCTGAAAACAGTTAAAGACGTAATTAAAGGATTTGCCATTGAAGGTTGCTGCATCATCATTGGACGAGCAGCCCATATTATTGCGCGCGACATTGAGCATTCCCTGCATGTAAGGTTGGAAGCCCCTCTGGATTGGCGGGTTGCTCAAACTGCCTCCAAAATGCAACTAACTCCAACTGAAGCACTAAAATACATCCAAGAGACAGAGAAAAAACGAGATGCTTTTCGCAAGCATTACCTCGACAAAAGACATCCCGAAGAAATATTTGATTTAATCATCAATGTCTCAAAATTCAATACTGATGCCGTGATTCAAATCATTAAATCGGCCGTTGAACTGAAAGGAATCACCGAAGTATTTAAGTCCGGTATTTCTTATTTTTAACCCGTGATTTCATCTGGTAAGCCCTTAATTTGAACCGGCTTTTTCCCTTCAGGCTTAGGCAGGAACATGTCGTGGTAACTTAAACCCAGTTTTTCAGCCATTTCAAGGGAATAATCCAAACGCCCAAAATTGGGAGTAACATTGTTCGTGCCGAAAGTAAACTTCACGCCAGCCTCTTTCGCCCGTCTCAGTATTTTTTCAGAAGGAAGTTTCAAGCGGGAATTTATCTCCAGAGCCACACCATTGTCTGCCAATACTTTCACCAGCCGGTCAATCCGTTCATCCGTCCACAACTCCTCATATTTGTCGGCAATCACCGTGGGTAAAAAAGTTGGATTGACATAGATATCGATGGGTTCTTGCGATACAATCGCTTCAATTTTTCCAACCAGCTGATCCATAAAATGCTGTTCGTCATCAACAAAAACTTCGTCCGGGATCCACAAACGCATGCGACGCCCTTGATCATCGGTCCAAGTCATTGCATCTGTAAAAACGTAATCAAATTGGGCAATTGCTTCCGGCGAAAAAAGTGTTACCCACTCTCTTCCTTCAGCTTGCATTCCCCGAAAAATTGGCTGTCCTTTCACGGTATCCATATACGCATACAGCGATCCATCATCCGTAACCGGAAACTTTAGCCCACAGTTGGGTGCAATTCCATAATTGATTCCCAATTTCATGGAGTTGTGCGTAGCCTGATCAATGGTAAGGCCTCCCTTTAGGTGCACGTGCAAATCAACCACGGGGAAATTGTCCATATGTAAACGGGTAATTCTCTGATCCCATTCCTTGCTTACCGGCACCTTTTTCTTCTCACCTTCCGGAAGTTCCTTAATTTGAATGTCCTTAAAATAGGTCTTACTACCCGGATCATGCGCCTGCAAAGCAATCTGTCCTCGATCCAACACCTTGTATTTGTCGTTACGCGGACGGTAAGGATCATCCGGCTGAATGTAGTCAACCACCTGTTTTCCATCAATAAAAACAGCGACCTGATTCTCGACAACACGAACATGAATTTCAAACCATTCATTATCCTCAGCTGTGGGATAATAAACATTGCGAATCCCATACAAACTCCCGGTCTTTTTCAGCTCTTTGAAACTCCCGGTTCCCGCATACGAGTTATTCACTTGAACTTCATATCCTTTCAAAGGCCATCCTTTTTCCTGTTTCTTGGAGTGAATAAAGATCCCAGAATTTGCTCCCGGTTCCGTTTTCACGAGGGCCTTCAGTTCAAAATTGCGAAAGATTCCCCGCTGTTTTCCTCCGGTATAAAACAGGTGTGCACGCTTGCCGTTACAAACGATCATGCCATCTTCAACTTTAAAAGATTCCGGATGCTCCATGGCTTCCCAGCCCTCCAGGCTTTCGCCATTAAACAAGCTAGTCCACTCTTCTTTGGGGGTAGTTTGGCATGCACCAAGCAATGCAGCAAGCATGACAAGAATAAGGCTCCTAAATATTGTAGTCATGATTTTAGGTTTTGTTGGTTCTTTAACAAAGATAGGATTCCTATACTGCAATTCAATTAATTGGCAGCGAGTTTCTCCTGAGGATTTTCGGCTTTGAATGCTGCGATAAAATTAACAGCCACAATCACCAAACAGCCCCATGCCGCCCACGAATAGGTTCCGGTTTCGGAGAAAGAAAAGCTAAACATCAAGGGCCCCAGAGCACTGAAAAAAACCAGCGAACTCATGGCAAAACCACTAATGGCTCCTAAATGCTTCCGCCCATAAAAGCGCGGCCAAACAACTGAATTCAGCACATTGAATAAACCACCAACAATCCCGTTCCCGATAATTAAGAAAACATAGGGAAGGCCGGGCGACAGAAAGGCTAAACTAATCATACTCACAATCTGGCCAAACAAGAAGACCAACAGCAAGTATTTCATTTTAATGTGATCGCTTAACCAGCCTCCTGTAAGCGAAATAAATACCGACAAAATAGAAGTCGGCACAAAAACGGCCAAAGCCACTGTTTTATCCATTGATGCCGCCTCGAAAATTGAAACAATGTTGAAGGTAAAACCGGTAATATACAAGGCTTGCATCGACAATGCCACCACCAATACCCAGAAAGGATAAGACTTTTTGGCCTCCTTTAATGTATATTGTTTTTCTGCACGAGACTTGATCTTCTGTTCTTCCTTTATTTGTTGCTCGCTAAGGCCATCTTGCTCCAGGCCACAATCTTCCGGATTATCCCGAAAGAAAATAAGAACTACGATACTAAAACCAAAGCCGGCAATAAGAGCTAACAAAATCCACGCCCAACGCCAACTATAGGTTTCAATCAAAAAATCGAAGACCAAAGGGGCGATTGCAAAACCCAAGGAGACAAAAACACTGCTAATGCCATTGGCTAAACCTCTTTTTCGGTCAAACCACTTCATCATCATATTGCGCGAAACCATGGTAAGCACTCCCTGCCCGGTAAAACGCAACAAGAAAAAGCCTCCCATTATCATGATAAAACTGAGGTAAAACTGAATATTTTCAGCTCCCAGAAAACTTCCAATAGCAAAGGCTATCCGGTCAACCTGGCTCAAATACAGCAACACGATTCCCAAAGCAACCGTGATAATTCCTCCAAGCCAGCGTGCTCCAACCTGATCGTACCAACGGCCGGCACGCGTAAGCATAAACGAACTGGAAATTGTTCCCAGCAAATAAGCTGTACTTAACTCATTCCGACTAAAGCCCAAAGCATCAATCAGATGATCTGTAAAGGTTGACACCCCCATTGTCTGCCCCGGCACACTCATAATGATGCCCAATGTTCCCCACAATAAGATAAACCAGCCATAAAAGACTGGAGATTTGGCCGGATTGAATGGAACCCGGTTAAAGCTTGTTTTTTGCATACCACAAAGCTAGAGCTTAATTCAGGAGCAAAAAAACAGGCTATCGTAAATTCATTCCAATGTTCACAATTTCTTAAATAAAGATTTCGAGGTCCAAATATTTTGTATTTTTCTCGCCCAATTCCTTTCAATGCATTATTTTTGCGTCTGAATTTCAAAGCCATAAGAGTACAATGCCAACAACGCGCTACTTATTTTTCTTTTTCATCTTGATTTTCTTCGCTGCAAAATCTCCCGATTGGATGGAGCTGCGATACCCAGCAACCTACGAAGCAGAACAAATAAACAAAACCTTCGAGCTCATTGAATTTAACGATACAATCGGTAACGACTCGCTTTTTGTTCTTCGAAATGAGGATGGCCTACCCCACTCCTATGCTCGCAATATCCTTACCGGAGTGTGCATTGACGGAACTTGCAGGTTACTTAACATCAGCTTGTATTGGACAGTCACCGGACGCTATTTGGGTTTCAGGCTTCCCGAAGGGGAATTCTTGAGCAAAACGGAACACGAACCATTTCAACCCAAAGATTATCAACAGTTGCATCACCTGCTAGCCGACCCTTTTTCGAGATTGGCCAACTACCAGATCGAAGAACTGGTTCCTAAAACTGACGAAGAGGAAGTTGATGGAGTCACCTCTGCAACCATTACGGGAATCAAGGATTTTGTTGTTGAAAATGCGGTTTACACCACCTACACCCTGTGGCACATTGTTCATGGGCTTACTCAGCAGCAAGTTGAGAACTACACGCAACAGCATTTAAGCACCGAGTTATTGCTAAAAATACTGAGTAGTCCGGACCAATACGATGTGCAATGGGGGCTTAAAAATATTACGGGTAAAACAGTTTGGACACCAGCCTTATTGGATCAACTCTTCTCGTTGGTAACGAGCAATAACCTCACAACGGCCAAACAGGCAATTGATGCAATTCCAGTTGACTACCTTGAAGAAGAAGCAAGCCAACTCCGACTTTTCTCCTACTTCGATCAAACAACTCATTTTTCGAGATTACGAATACTCAACAAACTGAAGCAAGTTGCCATTTTATCCCCTTCAATTGAAGCCCAACTTGCTAGCCAACTCCCAACGCTCAATGGCTCAGCAGTTAAAGCTGTTCTTGAACTCTTTTCAGCACATCAGCTTTATTCAGCCCAAAACGAAAAGATTGTTGCCAGCCTGCTCGAACACGACAACCGATTCATTGCCCGCAAAGCATTTCAATTTCTGGATAATCAGCCCGAAACAAACAAAAAGCTAAAACGTCAGCTCAAGAAATTTGAAAGTCGCCTCAACTAAATCGTTGTTGATTCCTTTCATTTCGTCTTTTACTCAACTGTTGCTTTTTTAGTTTCAAACCAATGATTTTATGATCATTTCACTTCCGAAGATCAGCGGAAACGACTACTTTTAACGAAGTAAAAATCAATCAACATGAAGAAACTAATCGCACTCCTACTGGTTGTTGCAAGCTGGCAAGTGATGGCTCAGCCAACAGCCCAGAAAGTTATTGATCAAATCAAAAATCAGGTTAACTGTCAGTGGTCATCAGAAACAGTTGATACCTTCAAAAGTGGAAATCCGGAAAGCCCTGTTAGCGGAGTTCTGTGTTGTATGTTTGCTGATATGACGACACTTGAATATGCCGTAGCCAACAAGTGCAACCTCATTATTACACACGAGCCCGTTTACTATAATCACCTGGATGCTAAGCAGCACCTGCAGGATGATCCGGTTCTCCAAACGAAGCTGGACTACATCGAAAAGCATGGACTTATCATTTGGCGCTTTCATGACCACTGGCACAAGCACCAGCCTGACGGAATTTACGTTGGCATATTGGATAAATTAGGATGGAGTAATAATGTTACTGGTGATGACTACCACTTTATATCGCTCCAAGAACAATCCCTTCAGGACTTAGCACAATATTTACAGGACCTTTTCCAGATTCCTGGAATTCGCGTGATTGGCAATCCTGACATGAAAGTGTCCAAAGTTGGTTTGGCGCTTGGTGCTCCCGGAGCACAACGCCATATCCAGATGCTCCAAACAGATATCGATGTTCTGATTGCTGGAGAAGCCCAAGAATGGGAAACTTACCAGTACCTGAATGATGCCAAACTTCAAGGTAAAAAGAAAGCGGTGATATTTCTGGGGCACATAAAGTCAGAAGAAGCCGGAATGGCCTACATGGCCGAATGGCTGGCTGACTTCCAGCAAGAAGTTCCAGTGTTATACCTGGAAAACCAGGTTCCTTATTGGAGCCCCAACTAATTTTCAAGCCAATACCTGATTGAAGCCGGCATTAGTTTAACTCCTCTTCGATCAGGTATTTGTTTCGCTCCGACGAATTGCGAGACAACAACTCGCCAATAAATCCAGACAAGAACAGCTGAGTTCCAATAATCATGGCCGTCAGAGCCAAATAAAAGTAAGGCGTATCTGTTACGCGTGGCGCTGCCACTTGATTAGCCACTGCAATTAGCTTGTTAACACCGACAACTACTGTTGCAATAAAACCAATCAGGAAAACAATTGTCCCAAGCACGCCAAAAAAGTGCATCGGCCTTTTACTAAAACGAGAAATGAAAATAACCGAAAGCAAGTCAAGCGGACCTCGAATAAATCGCTCAATGCCAAATTTCGTCACACCATATTTTCGTTCCTGGTGCTGAACGACTTTCTCACCGATCTTTTTGAAACCTGCCCATTTGGCCAAAATAGGAATGTAACGATGCATTTCTCCATACACCTCAATGGATTTAACAACCTGGCTTCGGTACGCTTTCAATCCACAGTTAAAATCGTGAATTTTGATGCCAGTTGCTCGCCGGGCAATCCAATTGTAAAACTTACTGGGAATATTTTTCGATAGAACCGGATCATATCGTTTCTTTTTCCAGCCCGATACCAAGTCGAAGCCTTCTTCCGTAATCATACGGTATAACTCCGGAATTTCATCCGGGCTATCTTGCAAGTCAGCATCCATGGTAATGACCACTTTGCCTTTAGTTGCTGCAAATCCAGCATACAAGGCTGCTGATTTTCCGTAGTTTCGCCTAAACTTAATCGCTTTAATGCAGGAGTTGTCCGCGTGTAAACGTTCAATCACTTCCCACGATCCATCATTACTGCCGTCATCAATCAACACAATTTCATAGCTGAATTGATGCTCATTCATCACTTTTGCAATCCAGCCAGTCAACTCCGGCAACGATTCTTCCTCATTAAATAAAGGAATAACTACGGAAATATTCATTTAAATAGAATTGTTTGTTCTTGTTGATATCGCATGCCTGCCTTCACAAATAGACAGGAAATTCGCATGGAAAAATTACTCCGTTTCTTCAAGCGAATTATATTCATGCTCCCTTCAATTAATCTTCAGCTTTAATCTCATCCATTGCTTCTTCAAAAGCATCTTCTTCTTGCTTTCTTTTAATAAAGATTGAAGTAACTAATGAAATCAGGAAACCGATGAAGGCAAAGGTAAACAAACTTGAGATTACAATAACGATTGGGCTTTGGAACTTGCTCATCATTTCACCAGCCATTTCAATTTGCTCTTCAGACATTCCCTGTTGCAACATAGCTTCCTCCTGCATAATGCGCACTTGCTCCATGATACTTGGATCAACTTTCAACAAAATAACTGTATAAAGTGCATTCAAAACACCTGCAAAAAGCATAACGGCCACTCCGAAGCCCAACGCTTTGCTATATTCGATGTATCCGCCCAATTCATTATTACGATAGTTTAACTGACACCAATAAATACCTGCTCCCATAATTACATAAGTAATCAATCCAAGTGTTTTATTCATGTTTTCGCCCAACACATAAAGGACTACATTATACAATATCAAAGCAATAGCAAGGTAAAGGCCTAAAGTCATCGCTGATTTCCAGAAGGTAGATTTTTGTTCCATGATTAATATGATTTAATGGTATTAGGCAAATATATTGGATTTTTCAAAAGTAGACCGGACAAATGCCCCATTTTATTAATTCAAAAAAAAAGTGATTTTTTTTATCTGAACATATCACTGAGAAATAATCGATTAGAAAAACGACGCAAAAAAAAACTCATCAGAAGCGCGATTTCGTTTGTCGGGAATACATTTTTTTCTACTTTTGTCGCCGGGTAAGTCCTGTGCGACTAGCTCCTGCTGAATTCCCCCAGGGTCGGAAGGCAGCAAGGGTAGGCGGTTGTAGCAGTGCGACACAGGTAGCTTACCCACCTTGCCGAATTAGCTCAGTTGGCCAGAGCACGTGATTTGTAATCTCGGGGTCCTCAGTTCGAATCTGAGATTCGGCTCAAAGCAAGGATGAATTTAAAAGGCAATTGCCTGGCATTTTCAACCAACGTTCAAAAAATACTGATAAAGTTGAAGAACAATTTCTGATTCTTATTTAGAAATCTTATTCTTCAGATATTCAAAATGGGGAGATACCAAAGTGGCCAACTGGGGCAGACTGTAAATCTGCTGTCTTATGACTTCGTAGGTTCGAATCCTGCTCTCCCCACAATTTGGATTTTATTAAGTTTGCGGGAGTAGCTCAGCTGATAGAGCATTAGCCTTCCAAGCTAAGGGTCGCGGGTTTGAATCCCGTCTCCCGCTCAAGAAAAAGGTTGTCAATTTAGTTTGACAGCCTTTTTTCATTTTTGACACAATCTATCACTCATCGTTTTTTTCTATCGTTTTTTTCAAACCAATCAGGCTTACCAATGTTTCAGTTTTTAAATACATGTTTAAAACCTTAAAAAAATACCGAATTCAATTAATCTTCTTACTGATTGGAATGTTGGGTGGCTTAGCTTACTGGAAATTCATCGGTTGTCAAACCGGAACTTGTCCAATTAAGTCAGTATGGTACTACTCAACTTTGTGGGGAGGAGCGTTAGGTTATCTCATTGGAGATTGGACTAACGACATGATTGTAAAAAAGAAGAAAAAAGATGAGCAGACGATTTAAAAGTATTATCAAGTCAGAACGCCCGGTATTAGTCGATTTTTATGCAGACTGGTGTGAACCCTGTAAACAGATTCCGCCGATCCTGAAAAAGGTGAAAAACAACTTTAAGGAAAGTGTGCGTATCATCAAGGTAAATGTGGACAACAATCCGTTTATTGCTTCCCACTATCAAGTAAGAAGCATTCCGACGCTAATTCTATTCAAAAAAGGAGATGTTCAATGGACAGGTGTTGGCATTGTAGATGCCAGCGAGCTGAGTTCAGAGATATCGAAACATGTGAATAAACAAGCCTGAATTATCGGTTCACGTCCAAAAGACATGTTAATAGACTACTTTTAACAAGAATCAGTATTCCTGGAACAATATTAAACAAGACTTGAAAGCGCCTTTAATTGCCTTGTCTTTCGCCATCCATAAATCATAAAGCCAAGGCCAACCAAAATATAAGGAATACTCAGGATTTGCCCCATATCTAAACGCATCCCTTCTTCAAAGGCTACTTGGCGTTCTTTTATAAACTCAATAAAGAAACGAGCTGTAAAAATCAAGGTCAAGGTCCAACCAAACAAGAATCCATTTTGCAAGACCGCTCTTTTCCGATAATACAACAATAGGGTCATCCCGAAAATCAAGAAATACACTAAAGCTTCATACAGTTGTGCCGGATGCCGTGGTAATTGATCGACACGCTCAAAAACAAATCCCCATGGTTTTTGAGTAGGCATGCCAATAATTTCAGAGTTCATCAGGTTGGCCAAACGAATAAAACCAGCTCCCAAACCCGCCACAACAGCGATAAGGTCAATCGTTTTCAATAGCGATTCGCCTGTTTTTCGAGCATACACCAGCAGCGCAATAATTAGACCAAGCGCTCCCCCATGACTGGCCAAGCCCCGATAACCAACAAACTCAATGCCTCCTCCTTCCGGAAACTTAAGCGGCAAAATCATTTCCAGCGGATGCGCCAAGTAATAGGTCGGTTCATAAAAAAGACAATGTCCCAATCTCGCTCCAGCCAATATCCCCACAAAGCCATAAATACTGAGCTTCTCCAATTTATCTGCAGAGATATCTTCCCGCCTGAACAGTTTTCGCAACACAGCTAAACTCAGGACTAAACCGCTTACAAACAGTAATCCATAATAACGAAGAGATAGGCCTAAAACATTGATAATTTCCGGGTCTGGATTCCAATGAATATAACTCAGTTCCATTTTGCGGTTGGTTGATGGTTAGTTGTTCACTTGTTTCAGGCTTTCCTTAATCACTTGAAGCTGTTTCTTCGGATACTCTTCCTGAGGCTTCACGCCCAAGGCTTTTTGATAGTAAAAACGAGCAATGCTATAATTGCTGGCACTCATCGCCTGATCTGCTCTCGTAATTAAATCCTGGTAAGCCTTCTCATCCGCATTGGCTGACTCCATGGCAAGCTGGCTAGAAATCTCTTTCAAGCGAATATTCGGGTATTGCTCTTTTGGCTTAACCGACAACGCCCGATTGTAATAAGCCCTGGAAATTGAATAATCCTTGCGAACAAAAGCCTCATCTGCTTCGGCAATCAAATCCTGGTACTCTTTTTCCTTAAGTTGAGAAAGTAGCGAATTGGTTAAACGCTGAATCTCCAGTAGCTGATCTTTGGGGTATTGTTCCCATGATTTAATCCCTAAGGCTTTGTAGTAATAAAAGCGCGCTATGTTGTATTGCTTATCGGCAAAGGCCTGGTCAGCCTGCTTCAAGGCATTCTCATAATCGGCCAATTCTTGCTGACTCAAGGTCTGATTAATGAGATCACGAATCTCCGCCAAACGTTCTTTCGGATAGCTTTCATTTGGACGCTCGTTTAATGCTTTTTGATAATAATATTGAGCAATCTTGTAATCCCCCTGATCAAAGCTTTCGTCAGCCTGGCGAATCATTTCATCATAGTCATCAGTCAGTGTAACCACTTTCTCAGGAACGGGCGCTGCTTCAACCTCAACAGCTTTCTGTGCCTGAGCAGCCTGCTGCATTGCCACAAGTTCAGCAATCCTTTTTAACTGCGTGCTTGGATATTGCTCTCCCGGCTTAACTGTCAGGGCACTTTCATAGTAGCCTTTAGCTGGTTCATACCTTGCTGCTTGAAACTCCCGGTCAGCTGCTGCAATGGCTTCATTGTATTTTGCATTCAACGCTTGTTGCTGATCTGCCAGTTGCTGTTCACGAGCCTGCTGAGCCAACAATCGGTCGATCTCGGCAATACGCTCATCCGGATAAGTTTCTTCGGGCTTAATGCTTTTGGCCAATTCAAATCCCGAGCGAGCCACCATATACTGTTGGGCCGCAAATGCCCGGTCGGCTTCAGCAATTGCTTTCTGATAAGCCAAATCCCTTTGTGCCTGCTCTTGCTCTGCCTGTTGCAAAGCGGCCAATTTTTCATTCACCAAGCGAAGTTGATCTGCCGGGTATTGCTCTTCCGGTTTTAAGGTCAAAGCCTCAGCATATTTTCCTTTAGCCCCCAACCATTCTTCCGAAGTAAAAAAGCGATCGGCTGCTTCAATAGCTGCAGCATAGCGATTTTCCAACTCGCCCAATCGTTGGTTGATCAATCGAATTCGTTCTTGCGGATAGGTAGCATCTGGTTTATATCCTAATGCTTCCTGATATAAGATCAAGGCCTTTTCTAACTCTTCATTATTAAAGAAACGATCAGCAGCTTGAATGGCGCTAGCGTATTTAGCTTCCAACTCTTGTTTGGCTCTTATTTTTTCGCGCACGCGTTCAATTCGTTGATCTGCTTCGCCAGCACGAGCAGGAACGATTGACTTTGCTCCTGTATAAGTTGCAATCGCCTGATCGTATTCCCCAGCCATTTCCTGCTTTTCACCCAAGGCCAGTTGTTGATCAAAAGCCAACTGCTGCGCCCGCAAAATCGAGTCCTGACGCGCTTGTTGCTCCCGAGCCATGGCATCTCTTTTCTGCTGTTCAATGAGCAATTCAATCTGAGCAATCCGGTCTTTCGGGAACTGCTCATCAGGGAATATGCTTAAAGCAGCCTCCAAATCTTCAATGGCTTCGGCATATTGTTGTTGATCGAATGCAGCCTGTGCATTAGCCAATGCTTGGTCATACTGCTGCTGTTTGGCTTGTAACATGGCCTGGCGCTGTGCTTCTTCTTCAGCAGCCAATCGAGCCAATTCTGCACGTTGAGCAATTAAAGCTTCAATTTCAGCAATACGTTTTGGTGGTAGTTGTTCCTCTGGCTTTAGTGTATTTGCTTCCCGATAGAAGCCCAATGCTTCAACAAGCTCATCACGATCAAAAGCCTGTTGTCCATTTCGAATTGCTTGGGCATAGGCCTGATCAACTTCCTGCTGTTTCTGAATCTCCAACAACAAACTGTCAATTCGGGCAATCTGCTCCTTCGGATAAGTTTCCTCTGGAAGGATTGTTAGAGCTTGCTCATAAAGCCCTTTGGCTTCGGGATAAGCAGTAGCTGCAAACTTCTGGTCAGCATCCTTTATCTTATCGTCGTATTCTTTTTGCAGGCGCTCCCGTTGCAAACGATCCTGAGCCAATTGTTCCAGAATGGCGGTTATCTTCGCAATCTGTCCTGTTGCATAAGGATCTTCCGGCTTAATTTTTAAAGCCTCGTTGTAAGCACTTTTAGACTCGCTATAATTCTCGCCTTGCAACAACTGGTCGCCGGAAGCAATTGCTGCCTGATAGGCACTTTCTTTTTCCTGCTCAATCAGTTGATTAATCAAAGCGATCTGATCTTTGGGGTATGTTTCCTCCGGGATTAAGTTCAATGCCTCCTCGTAACTCAGACGAGCATTCACATATTGCTTTTGAGCCAGTTCTCCATCAGCCCGGGCAATTGCCTCATCATAGGCCTTGCGGGTCACTTCAGCTGCAATACGTTCGCGTTCCAACTGTTCCAGAATACGATTGATTTCCGCGACTTTATCTTTCGGATAGCGTTCGTTCGGGTTCAACGCAGTTGCATTCAAGAATTGATCTTTGGCCGGCTGATATTCTTCTAAATTCAGCAGAGAATCACCAGCCTGAACAGCTAACAGGTAATCAGCTTCCCGTTTCTTCTCTGCCGCAATCTGAGCCAGAATCTCATCAATTCGAGCAATCTGATTTTTAGGATAAGCCTCATTGGGAAGGTATTGCAATGCTTCCACATATTTCTCACGAGCGGCTTCATAGCTTTCCTGTTTTGCAAAAGCATTCGCCTGATCAATTGCCTTGTTATAGGCAGCAGTCAGTTTAGCTAGACGAGCCAATTCTCCTTCAATTTCACTAATCTTCTTACGCGGATAGTCTTCCTCGGGCTTGATGGATAGTGCTTTTTGATAAGCCAACTTAGCCGGTTCGTATTGCTCCAATGCCAAAAGGCTGTCCCCTTCCTGCACCGCTACATCGTAATTCCTTTGTTGTTCTTGAGCTAGTGCCAACTGGCGGGCTTCCTCTTCCCGTATTTGCTGGTTAATTGCCTCAATCTGTTGCTTCGGATAAGCTTCTGCCGGCAAAACGGTCAATGCCTGTTGATACAGTTCTTTTGCAGGATTCAGTTCCGAACGACCAAAAGCAGCATCCGCCTGAGCAATGATTTCATCGTACTGTTGTTTCTTCTCTAACTGCAGGATAATTTCCTCAGTCTCGTCTATTCGATCACGCGCCAGTTGATTATCTGGCTTAAGTGACAACGCAGCCTGAAATCCCTTCAGAGCTGTTGGATAATCCTCCCGATCGAAAGCCGCCAGAGCCTGTTCCATCGTGGAGTTAAACTGCTCATCCAATTGCTTTTGCTCTGCAATTTGAGCCAATAAAGCATCAATCTCTTGAATTTGTTCAGCCGGATAAGTTTCATCTTCCTTTAAAGACAAGGCTTCATTATACAACTGCTTGGCCAATGCATACTCCTCATTCGTTTTGGCAACATCAGCCCTTTTTAATAAATCAGCATAGTCGTTGTCCAATTTAATCTGAGCCAAACGAATATCCAATTCCTGAATCCGGTCCCTCAAGGCAGATTCGTCCCGAATAGCAAGTGCCTGCTCCAGGAGAGCTTTCGCTTCAGCAAAATTCTCCTGAGCAATTTGCTGATCGGCCTGTGCTACCAGTTGATCAAACTGTTCATTTAAAGCCTGCTGCTGATCAATTGCTGCAATTTGTTGCTTCGGATAATCCTCATCCGGCAACTCATTTAAAGCCTGCTGATATAAACCTTTGGCTTTCGGTAATTCTTTATTCTGAAAAGCAGCATCCGCATCAGCGATATACTGATTGTAGTTCTCCTGCTTTTGAAGCTGCAATAAAATTTCTTCGACTTCACCTATCTTTTGTGTCGCCAGTTCATCATTGGGTTTGTTGGTCAATGCTTGCCTGAATGCCACTAAAGCATCGTTGTAATTTTCGCGTTGCATGGCTTCACTGCCTTGCTCCATGAACTCATTGTAACGCTGCTCTCGCTGAGCCAACTCAATCTGAGCAGCCAGCTCATTGTCAATTTTCTGAATTTGACCATTCAAGAAAGCCGCCTCTTCGGGACGGAGCTTTAAAGCTTCTAAGTAACGCTCTTTGGCAGCCTCCAAACTGCCAGCATCATACAGTTCTTGAGCTTCAGCCACCAACTGATTATACTGCAAATCAATTTCCTGTTGCCTTAACAGCCCATTGGCATGAGCCAGCTGACTTTTAGCATAACCATCATCAGGGCGTAAAGCCAAGGCTTCGGTGTAACTTTCTTTTGCCTGCTGATACTCCTGCTGATCCATATACTTATCACCTTCAGCAACTTTTGCCAGAAAAGCAGCATCTGATGCCCGTCGTCTTTCTTCTGCCAATTTTAAGGCACTAACCAAGTCCTGCAATTCAGCAATCCGATCTTTTGGGTAGGGACGCTCGGGAAACAACCCGCTCGCGTATTCAAACTTAGTCAAAGCATCTTCATACTTCTCAGCGCCAATCATGCGATCTGCATCAGCAATTGACTTTTTGTAATCGGCCTCGCGTTGTGCTAAGGCTGCCCGCTGCTCTGCCGTGAGTTGCTGCTCCTGCTGACGCGCATTAGCAGCCTGCTCTTCCAACTGAATATCCGAGAAAAACACTTCGGAATCGAAATTATCAATATTGGCATTGTAAAACACACGCCCCGCGGGTTTATTGGTAAAGCTTTTATCAATTCCCGGAATTTCTTTAACCAGCGATACTTCAATCTGGAATGGCGGGAAATCACTATTTTCTTCCAGAACAGCTTGAGGAACATGGGTAGAAACAACAATTGTCTTCTTGTAATACCCCTCTTTCAGAAAGGTCATGTGAAACTCATTGTTGTACGCAAATTCAAATCGAAACCGACCACTTCGGGAAGGAGAAAACTGTTGTTCATCTGCCCCATTTTTTGTTACGGCAATATGAACATCATCACTCTTCCCATCGTCGCTACTCAATCGCCCAGTTATGACGAAAAAGTCATCTGATTGAGCCCTCGCTTCAAAGAAAAAAATAATCGCTAAAAATAGAAATAGTGTACGGATGCAACTGTGTCCCATGTTCGTTCGCATAACTTCCAGATTCCTAAAAACGGTTCATCCCCCAATGAACGTTTAAAGATGTCACTTTCTCGTCACAATTTAATAATAATCTGAGCAATATTTGGTATTAATCCCCCCATAAAGCACAATTGCGACTCGTAAATTTCGGTTTTTTGGCATTTATTCCGTTATTTACAAGCATAAAAATTAGCCTTTTATATGGCCTCGATGGAACGTACTCCCAACCTATTTGAAGCATTGCTCCCAATTATTTGTCTAATTGTTCTTCTTACACTGAATGTCTTTGTATTTGAAGATACTCTCGCAGGTTCAAATCAAATTGCCTTGTTACTTGCTGCTACGGTAGCTGGAATCATTGTACGCCGCAACGGCCAAAAGTGGGATACTACACGCGATCAAGTGGTTAAAACGATTGGTTCAGCCATGCCTTCGATGCTGATTCTACTACTCATTGGCTCTTTAGCAGGAACCTGGATGGTCAGTGGAATTGTTCCTGCGCTAATTTATTATGGACTGGATATCATCAACCCTCAACTATTTCTGGTTACGGCTGTCATTGTCAGCGGCGTTGTATCCGTTTCAACCGGAAGTTCGTGGTCAACGATAGCCACCATTGGCGTAGCTTTACTTGGTATTGGGAAAGCCATTGGAATCAGTGATCCTATTGTTGCAGGAGCGATTATTTCCGGCGCCTATTTTGGTGACAAAATCTCTCCACTAAGTGACACAACAAACTTAGCCCCAGCCATGGCTGGAACTGATCTGTTTACCCACATCAAGTACATGCAATTCACTACGGTTCCCAGCATGATTTTAACGCTCATTCTATTTTCAATCATAGGCTTCAACTATGATTTTAGTCAAACAGTGACAGATGTTGCTGTTGTAAAAACAGTGATTGGCGAATCCTTCAATACCACTCCTTGGCTATTTATTGTCCCCGTTGTTCTATTTGTCATTATCATTTTAAAGGTTCCTCCCATCCCCTCATTGATGATTGGCACCTTACTCGGAGGTGCTTTTGCGGTTATTTTCCAACCGGAAATTATCCAGACTATTGCAACAAATGCAAGTAGTTATGCTGAAGCCTCCTACATCAGTTTTATGCAGTCGATGTTTGGAGAAGTTAAACTGGCAACCCACGATGCCGATGTAAACAAACTACTGCATACCACCGGGATGCAAGGAATGCTTGACACCATTTGGCTTATTTTATCAGCCATGGTTTTTGGAGGCATTATGGAGTCAGGAGGTTTGTTGGCACGCATTACCAAGCCTATCATGAATATGGCTAAATCAACCGGAGCTTTGGTCAGCTCAACTGTTGGCACCTGTATTTTCTTCAATGCAACTGCTTCTGACCAATATATTTCCATCGTTGTTCCTGGTCGCATGTACCGTAAAGCTTACGAAGACAAGGGGTTGAAACCAGAAGTCCTGAGCCGTTCGCTTGAAGATTCGGGAACTGTCACCTCCGTTCTTATCCCGTGGAATACCGGTGGAGCCACTCAATCACGAGTATTAGGAGTAGCTACTTTTGATTACCTTCCCTATTGTTTTTTCAATATCATCAGTCCGTTTATGAGTATTCTTTTCGCCTACTTAAATATTAAGATAAGGAGATTCAGGCCAAATTCAGATTCATCAGAAACGAAGAAAGTCCCTGAATAGAAAAACATTTTTTCTATATTTGACCGCTTACGAACTAATCTCATATGTCATGATTCCAGGAATTGTGCTGGTTGTTTTTTATCTTGGTCTTCCCATCCTCTTGATTTATCTCACTCATATCTCTCGTTTTTTAAGTAAGATTGGAGCTGTTGTTTTGGCCTATATCATCGGATTAGTGCTTGGGAACATCGGTATTTTCCCTCGCCAATCGCTCGCTTTTAAAGAAATTTTAGCAGGAAAGACCAATCTTCCTTATGAGCAGGTTAATGCCTTATTTCAGCAAGGCGCAATCACTGAAAATGATTTAATTGCGAACCATGTTGCCAGCATACAAGATGTCATTATGACCATTGTTATTCCATTAGCAATTCCACTCCTACTTTTTTCACTGGATATAAAACGTTGGCTGAAGCTTGCCAAAAGAGCTTTACTTTCATTGGTACTAGCCATGGTCTCCCTTTTAGCAGTCATATTTCCCGGCTACTTCTTTTTTAAAGATGAACTCGTTGAAGCTTGGAAAGTAACGGGGATGCTCATTGGCATTTACACTGGTGGAACTCCCAACCTAGCCGCTATCAGCACGGCTTTGGATGTAAGCCCAAACATCTTCATTCTAACTCATACTTATGACATGATGTTGGGCGCCATTTGCCTGACCTTCCTGATGACTACTGCACAGAAAGTCTTTAACTGGTTTTTACCTGCTTTTCATGACACCAATGGTCAGGCTATTGCTATCCAAACTCCAGAAGGAGAAAGTATGGATAACTACCTTGGCATGTTAAGTCGAAAAGGGATTGTGCAACTCCTAAAAGCTTTTGCCTTATCCGTTGGAATTTTTGCAGCATCAGGAGGAATTAGCCTACTTGTCCCCAAATCAGCTCAAATGGTTGTTGTCATTTTATCCATCACGACCCTGGGACTATTTTGCAGTACCTTAAAAGCTGTTAATCGAATTGAAAAAACCTTTCAATTGGGCATGTATTTCATCATCGTATTTTCGCTGGTTGTAGCCAGTATGGGCGACTTAAGCAGCATGTTTCAAATCGATTTTCTGCATTTATTCTTATTTGTGGCTTTGGCTGTTTTTGGCTCCATGATTATACACGTCTTCCTCTCCTGGATCTTCAGAGTTGATTCGGATACAACCATTATCACCATCGCAGCACTGACCTTTTCGCCTCCTTTTGTCCCGGTAGTCGCCGGCGCTTTGAAAAACAAAGACATCATTATTTCGGGGCTAACTGTAGGAATTTTGGGCTATGCTTTTGGGAATTATGTCGGGGTGGCCATTGCTTTTTTTCTAAAAGGCTTTTAAGCGAATAGAACATTAGACATTCAGACAAGAAGATCACAAAACATACTGATTTCGAATAGAATTACGAGGCACACTGCAGGCCCTTTTTCTAAAAAAATCCCCCTTCTAGAATAACTTTAGTCACTCAAAAAGATGTTAAAGAATAGCCTTTGACTTGGCTAAAAATCATATATTCCAACTTGTCATTCTTCTAAATTGAGACAAACTTAAAATGAAGAATTATGGCAACTTTTGACCCGGCCAGTCGCATTCAAAAGCTACGGCAATTTGGAGAATTTGGAGGAGTTAACCCCTCAATTACAGACTCTTCAACCTACTCATTCATGCATGGAGAAGATATGTTTGAAACTTTTCTGGGACACCAGGAGGGCTGTTTCTTGTATTCACGTCATTGGAATCCAAGCAACAAGTACCTGGCAGATGCCTTGGCCGCCATGGAAGACACTGAGTCTGCTTGGGTTACATCATCCGGCATGGCCGCCATAACCTGCGCCTTACTTCAGCTGTGCAACACGGGCGATCATATTGTTACTAGTGTAACGACCTATGGAGGCACCTTTGCCTTTTTGAAAAATTACCTCAAAAAGTTCCAAATAGAGGTAACCTTTGTTAATATTTCCAACCTGCAAAGTGTTGAAGACGCTATTCAACCCAACACCAAGGTCATTTATACTGAAAGTGTCACCAACCCTTTGTTGCAGGTTTCGAACATTCCCAAACTGGCTACCATTGCCAAGCGCAATAAGGTAAAGCTCATGGTTGACAATACGTTTACGCCAATGATTATATCTCCGGCAAGACTTGGTGCCGACATTGTTGTTTATAGCATGACCAAATTTATTAATGGGAAAAACGATTGTGTTGCAGGAGCCATTTGCGGAACCCAGCAGTTTATTGATGATTTATCGAATGTGAACGATGGAACAGCCATGCTGTTAGGACCAGTACTCGATCCACTGCGGTCTTCTTCAATTTTAAAAAACCTGCATACGTTACACATCCGGATGAAGCAGCACAGCCGAAACGCCTTTTGGCTAGCGCACCAACTCGATAAAATCGGCGTGAAAGTCAATTATCCAGGGCTTCCATCACACCCTCAACACATGCTCCATAAAAACCTGATGAATCCTGACTTTGGTTACGGAGGCATGTTGTCAATCGATTTTGAAACCGTAGAAAAGGCCAATACCATCATGCAAAAAATGCAGGAAGCCGATGTGGGTTACCTCGCCGTAAGCCTGGGCTATTTTAAGACCTTGTTTAGCTGTTCCGGAACAAGCACATCCTCTGAGGTTCCAGAAGATGTTCAACAGGAAATGGGCTTATCTCATGGGCTAGTTCGTTTCTCGGTAGGGCTTGACAACGATATTTCTGACACCTTTCAAGCAATTCAACAGATTTGTGAAGCTGAAGGACTCCTAAAAAAATAAGAATTCATTCCAGGGCTGTAGTTTTCCCTCATCGACAAAACAAGTTGATGAGGGATTCTTTTGGTTAAAACAGGTAATTCAATCCGGTATAAAGGCCTGACTCTCCATCTCGCTTATCTGTAGCGCGTCCGTAGTCAATGGCAATGATAAAGTTCTCATTCATCGCAACGCGTATACCCGTGCCAAACGAAAAGTGCATTTTCTCAGCATCATGTTCAAAATACTCAGTATACCGCACTGAAGATGTGGTAACCGACAGTGGATTGTTAAACTCAATTTTATTGGTCACACGACCAAAATCCGTAAACCCATTCAATCCCAAGTAGAAGTTGTTGTTCAACAAACGAAAGCGGGCAAACTTCCAGCGCAACTCAACATTCCCAAAGAAAAAGCCATCGCCAATCACCCGGTTACGACGAATGCCTCGCAATGTTTTTGAGCCTCCAAGCCCTTCCGAAGTAGACCCTTTCATCACGGACGTTATAAACTGCGACTGATAATAGTATGGCACATCACCAGCCAATGTGGTTTGATAAACCAACCGACAAGCCAGAGACAAATCATCCGGAACCAGCGTAAAATATTGCCGATGCGTTAAACTAAGCTTTGCAAAAGCACTTTCCGCTCCTAAAATCTCTGGAGCAACAACCACAACTGCTTCGGACCAAACCCCTTTCATCGGTGAAGGCTTATTGTCTCGCGTATCCAGTACGATTCCCCCTTTAAACGTTGGCACAAAACCGCCATCAGCTTCTTCTGCGCTGAAAATTCCCCAATCGACATACTTATCATATAAGCCATCAACGTCAGGCAACAAATCCTCGCCCTCTTTTCCTTTGTTCAACTTATCTACGTCTACCGATTTGATGTCGAAATTCAGCCAATTTAAACCAGCAATCCATCTCCAGTTATTCCCTGACAATTTACCCTGAAAATCGATCTTCCAACGAAACAACTTCCGGTCGTATTTGTAAAACACCCGCGAAATATATTCATCCGCTTCGTCATCAATCCAAGCCTTATTATAAACAGCATCAAAGCCGTTAAATCCGTAGAAATCGTATGCCTGATCTGTCAGAAAACTCAAATCCATAGAAGTTTGCAATCCTTTAAAAAGCCGATCGGAATCGTAGTAAAACCGATAAACTCCACTTCCTTTGGTATAACGAGAAACTTCAAGATACAGGGAATGATCGTAGCTGGGATAACGACTACCGTCTCCATAATGGTAAAAGTTGAGTAAACCGCCATACTGCAAACCCAAATCGGTATCGAACGTCACAGCCGGCAAGGCTCCAAAATTCCATCCTTCTTTGACTAGCTGTTCTTGCTTTTTCTCTTGAGAGAAAGTAGTTAAACTGGCAACAAAAAAAACAATAAAGAAAAGTCGACGTTTCATCAGCGTTTGATCAGGTTAATATTTGTTTATTGCGCAAGATAGTTTTTTTTGATTAACGAAGCGAGCATCCGAAGTCTCTTAAAACTTGTGATTGAATAAGTCTGTCGTGTAAAGAAGACGCGGAATTCTTATTCGCTCACGCAAAATGTCGGAAGACATGCCCCCGGAGACCATTTGATTTCTTATTTTTACCCATTGAAACACCTACAAAATTGTAATACGAGTAAGAATGACCCAGTTTTCAAGAATAGATTCAGATTCTGAGATTCCGAAATACAAACAAGTTGTCGATCTCATTATTTCAGATATTGAAGCTGGAATTTTCAAACATGGTCAGCGCATTCCATCAATCAATGAAACCAGTGAAGAACTGCTTCTTTCGCGCGATACGGTTGAGAAAGCGTATGTCTACCTGAAAAGTAAGGGCGTTTTACTATCCGTACGAGGGAAAGGCTACTACGTTAATAAAACCACGGTTAGCCACCGCCTAAAAATTGCGCTTATATTCAATAAACTAAGCAACTACAAGCGGAGTTTGTATTCCTCTTTCACACAAACGATTGGTACTAAAGCCAGTGTTGATGTGTTTATTTACAATTATGATCTGGGTGAGTTTGAAAGTATTATTAACAACAACTTGAGCAGCTACGATTACTTCGTGATTTTGCCGCACTTTAGAAACGAGCAAACTGATATTGCATCGGTTATTCGGGAAATCCCCAAAGAAAAAGTCCTGCTGATCGATAAAAATTTGGAAGAACTGAAAGATTACCCGGTGGTTTACCAGGAATATGACAAAGACATCTTGACGGCACTGGGTGAAGCGTTGGACCTACTTAAGAAATATAAAAAGCTCAACCTGGTGTTTCCTAAGAATGAATTTTACTCAAGCTACATTGGACGTGGATTCAAGATCTTCAACCAAATTCATGGCTTCGATTTTCAAATTTTCGATTCCCTGAATCCAGCAGAAATCCATCAAAATGAAGCTTACATTTTAATTTCGGATTATGATTTGTATGACTTAATCAAGTTGATCAAACAACGCAACTGGGTTCCCGGCAAAGACATCGGAATTATTTCATATAACGAAAGTCCCGTAAAAGAATTGTTGTGTGATGGAATCTCAACCATCTCCACCAACCATGACCAGATTGGTCAACTGGCTGCAAAAATGATTCTGGAGCAAGATTTTAAACGTATAAAAAGTCCGTTCGAGTTTATCCGACGGAACTCACTTTAATTTCAAACAAATGGATTCAAAAAATTGGGAAATAAAATTGAATCCGTTATCTTAAACAACTGATTTATATTGTCAAACCTTTGAAAGACAGCAAATGAACGATAAGCAAATTCACATTCTAATTGCGGAAGATGAAGAATTTAACTACCTCTACCTTGCCGAATCGCTCAATGATTTTAATGTAAAGCTTTATCGTGCCAAAGATGGCCTTGCAGCAGTTGAACTTTGTCGGGAAAACCCTGAAATCATGCAAGTCCTCATGGACATTCGTATGCCAGTGATGGACGGCTATACAGCGACCAAAGAAATCAAAAAGTTTCGCCCCAACCTACCAATTATTGCTCAAACGGCTTATGCCATGGAGTCGGATCGTGAGCGTGCGCTTTCGGAAGGTTGTGACGATTATATTTCGAAACCCATTAAGCGAAAGGACTTGCTCGACATGGTTGCCAAGCATGCCCCATTAAACTGTCCTCTTCGAGAAATCTCCGAGTCTAATCAGTAATATAAATCACTTTTCGCTTTATTCCACGGCTCTTCTAGTTGGATGAAAGGGTTTCAATTTCGGTGAACATCGCTCGAAAGCAATTGGCGGGTGAATTGGTCACGGTGTCATTTTCATTGTAGTACTGTTGCAGAAAGCGCCCTGCACTTGACCACACCGTCTGCATCATTCCTTGATAACGCGGCTTCATTTCGGGAGTTGCAGATGCCCTGAAATCAAACATATCGCGCGTTTGGGCAATTGCATTCTCAGGGTGCCTCCATGGGCAAGTTACCACATTCAAACCTTTCATGGCGAAGTAAACGGCAGTTTTATCGGGACGCTCATAATGCCAATCACAAATCATGACGTTTTTGTCAATCAAGTCAATCGCACGGTGCGTATTATTCATACTTGCCTCCCACATACCCATACCAGTTGTCTTCCCGTCTAATAGCCGATCGCCCCAAATCCAAAGCTGGCGATCGTTTAAATCCAGGTAATTTTGAATTTTATTGACTTCGCCAGCAAATAGTTCAGCCTTATCGCGGCCAGCACATCGGGGACATTTTTCATCACCAATATAAAATACCTCATCCATCCCGGCATGAAAAGCGTCCGCTTCGAAAACCTCACAAATTTCATCAACCAAGTCGAATACAACAGCATGCACTTCGGGATGCAGTGGACAGTAGCTCTTGCAATACAAGCCATCCTCATTGGGCCACTCATACTTTTCGGGTAACTGAACATGCGGTGTCTCATCAAACTCCGGATAAACTTCAAGCAGCTTTTCCAAACGCAAATGCCAGGATTGATGCCCCAATAGATTTATTTGAGGAATCAAACGGATGTTGTGTTTCTGACATACTTCAACCATTTGCTTCACATCCTCTTTAGAAAGTGCTACTTCATTTCTGAGCTCTGGATGACTTTCATATTGATAGTTGTAGTCAACGCGCAGTACCAACACATTGACCTGCCGAGGCGCCAGTTCTTCGTCAATAAAGCGGACAAAGTCTGTGACTTCTCCAACTTGTGGAGCTCCAATACAAAAACCGCGAATTGGAAGCGTTTCACCTGCCTGAACATTCAAATTAATGCCTACAAGAAGCATTAGTGCAAAAAATAACCTTAAGTGTTTCATCTGTTTAGTTTCATTCGTTTTTAGCGATTAAGCCATTTCGCAGCAAGATTTCAAAAGCTTTTAGCAGTTCAAACTTTGTCAATCAGTAAAAGAGAATAAGTTAGCGTTCGTTCTATAATTTTAATCGAATATTGATTCGCGCTAACAACGCAGCAAAGCCCACCATGGCAAAAGCCCACACCAATGATCCTGCAACAACCAACAACTGACTATCTTCTTGCTTGTAAAACAAAATAGGCAAGCTCAATCCCCAAATCAGGTAATAAAAAATATCGGGCGCCAAGTAAGTTGTTAGGGAGTTTTGCCCAGCTGGCAGAAACACTCGCGACCATTGCTGTTTTTTCCAAACATCGAGCACCAGGTACAACAAAGCAAAAAGCAACATGCTAATGCCATTACAAAGCATTCCCCAACTGGGTGTCGCCTGAATTTTAGAAACAATAAACCACTGCCGCAACACCAAGCCAGCAACCAACGAAGCGATCCCCATCAACACAAGAATCATTAAAAACCGTTGTTTATTCTTTCCCTGCTGCTTGAGTAACAAGCCAACAACTAAGCCAGCCATAACTATTGAAGGGGTACTTCCTGACAGGAGTACGCCAAAAACAGGTTTGATTACATCCAACCCTCCAAGTAACTGTAGCTGCGACAAAACATTCAACACAAAAAACAATAACCAGCCAGCCACAATTCCCAACATCCGTTCGCCAACAATTAAGAATGTGACGGAAGCTGCAAAGTATCCCCAGCCAATCAATCCGAGGATTCCCCACCAGCCTGTTCTTAACCACTCCACCTGCCCAGATTCTCCGGCTCGGTATATTGCAACCAAGGCTACCAAGCCCAAAATACCAAGGGTTTTCAATCCTATGAAAAGCTTTTTATAATTTGGATTTAAAGGATACTTGTTCCAAATGAGGAACACACACAGGTACATCAAGATCGCCCAGACAAAACGGTTCATTCCTGTCAACTCAGGATTAATCCGTCCGGCATTCAGCATCAGGACTCCAATAATTAGTAAACTGATGGTACGCACCAAAATGTGTCCAAGGAGTTGTGGTTTACGGTCTCCTTTCTTTAAACGAGAGGCAAAAGCAAAAGGGACAGAAAGTCCGACCATAAAAAGGAAACCGGGGAAAACCCAGTCTGCTAATCCCATTCCATCAAAATCGGCGGGGGTGTGAACCATCCATTTTGGTGCTCCGGGCACAAAAAGGTCATTCACAAAAAGCATTAAAAAAAGAGTTAAACCACGCATGATATCTATCGAAAGCACGCGCTGAGATTTAGTTGAGCTTGTTGTTTGTTCCATAGGTTTTTTAGTGAATCTAAAACTAACTAAAAATCATCTGAAAAACACACAAAACACCTTCAAGAATTTTGGTGCCTCTGTTGGCTTATAAATCCGGTCGATCAGAATAAAAAAACCAATCTCTACAGTCATTGATTCGTGGAAATCCACATTCGACTGAAAAGATTGGCTTTTATCTTGGAGTAACAAGCCATATGGATAGCGACAAAACGCTCTCCCCTTTTGTGCTTGCAATTCTAAAGCTATTTCATACCTATTTTAAGGTCAACTTAACCACTTGTCCTGCCTCCATGTTAATCTTAATTATCCCTGAATCAAGAGCAAAATCAGGACCATCAACGTTGAAATCATGATTTCCAAAAGGATTATGAAGTTTAAACACTCCTCCTTTTTCAGATTTTACGGTTACCGAAACTGGCAATCCTTCCTGCTTTTCAGCTGATACTAAAAAAGCCCCTTGCGTACGCAAATGTTGAAAGCGAACGTCTTTCCAATCCGTTGGAATCGCCGGAAAAATTCTTACGACTCCGGTATGGCTTTGGATTAACATATCCTGCACACCGGCTGCAAAAGCAAAGTTCCCCTCCAAGGTAAATGGACGATAAGTCATTTTTGAGTGCCCGGCTTTACATTGGTCGCCATTCACATGAAATGAATTTCTCAAACAAAAGCATTCAGCAAAAACACGAAGCGCTTCTGCTGTTTTCTCTCCTTCGAAAGCCCGTGCGTAAAGGTTTCCTTGCCAACTATACGAATAGCCTGTCCAATAATCTGGTCCCTGTTTTTCGAGGTTCTCCAGTGTATTTCGGATAATCTCCTGATCCTTTTCCCCTTTTGAAAAATCAATTGTTCCTAAGGGATGGTATGCCATCAGGTGCGAGAAATGGCGGTGCGACTCGTTATAGGGGAACTCCGGGGCGAACATCAATCCTGTTTCCGAATCAACAGCCAACTCAGGCCACTCTGAAAGTATTTGCAGCCAAGCGTTGCGTTCTTCTTGCAATCCCAATTCACCTGCTAGCTCTGCTGCTTTCTCATACGTCCAGCGAATCAAAGCCAAGTCAAAATTCGTAGTTTCTGAAAACCAAGCTTTAGACGAGTTATTATAGATCTCTGGGCTCGAGCTCATTTTCAGTTTTCGCGTCCCATCCTCCGCTTTGATGGCCATATTATCAAAAAACACCGCCACATCTTTCAACCAGGGATAAGCACGTTCTTTTAGGAAGTCGCGATCCATTGAATATTTCCAATGCAGGTAAAAATGGTGTCCTAACCAAGCAGCCACTGTTTGCCCCATGGAGTATTGGATCCAGCCGCCCATCGGTTCTCCTTCTAAGGTACTCACACCCGGAACATTCATTCCTTCAACACCGAAATACTCCTTGGTATATTTCTTAAATGTTGGCCGATACTTCCACAACCAATTCAGAAAACCTTCTTCCAAATCCAGGTAATTTCCGGTGTAAGATGGCCAATAGCTTAGCTGGGTATTTAGGTCGTGGTGAAAATCGCCTTTCCAAGGTGGTAACTTCCCATGGTCTGCCGTCCAAACTGATTGCAAACAAATAGGGGGCGCATCGGGCCTTGCAGCGGATCCAAATTTATACATTTCCAAATCATATTGGCGCTGTAACACCGAATCAGGAATGCTAATTGCCGACTTTGCCCAATAGCTTTTCCACCATGCTAAGTGTTCTGCTAAGGAAGACTCAAGTCCCTGGGTCAATTCCTGTTTCACCCACTCACTTGCTAGTGGTTGACTATCTTTTTTATCATTTTCGGAAGAAACCGACCAACAACCTTCCAAGCTGTTTTCGGTCTGCTGCCACGAGGTATGGATCTGGTACGCAAAATCGCCCCATCCGTGTTGATTGTATGTCAGGGAGTTGTTGTCTTTAGTAATTTCTCCCTGCTCATAGCCCAATTGATTCAAGTCATTTCGAGACTGGCTGGTATAACCTTCATTATTCTCCCGGTTATACGCTGGCGAAATAAGCTCAATTCCCAAGTCTTCAGGCAAATTCTCAAAGCGGTACCAACCAATTGGCTTCTCTGCATGCACAAAGGTCGTTAGCTTTGCACCATTTTCCCAAGAAACCACACAGGATGCCGTTTCTAGCTCCAACTTCACTTCTTTTACAGTACCCAACTTTTCAATATCAAACTCCAAGGCGCCAGCAGGGATTTTTGAAGGAGCCGGCGACTGATTATAAGGTGTATCAAATACCTCTTGTACTTTTTTGTATTCTTCGGCTTTCCAGTGCTCATAAACATCTTCAAATGTCCATTGATTAAAATCGATGTTTGCCATTGGGCGTAAATCCCAAAGATCAGCACGATCAAGTGAAAAACGCAGCTTGCCCTCTTTCTTCCAGACGAGTGCACCGACCATGGCATTCCCCAAAGGCATCGCTTCATCCCAGGTAGCAGCCAGCTCATTAAATACTAAGTTATTCTTCGGATTTTGTTCCTGTTTTCCGTTGGCGACGCAGGAGACCAACAAAGTAAATAACAAGACAATCAGGGTAGGTTTCATTTTCATTCAATTAAGTAGTTAGTAGTTCCTTAGATTATTAGACATTAGATTTTCAGATATTAGACAATAGATAATTGGAGCATAGGCTTTAAAACAACTTAACAAACATGCCGCAGAATCCCAAGAACATTAAAGCTCGGACGATTATAAAGATTCAACGAGCTACTTTAGATTCGTCATTTCAGAAATCTCATAGTCTTATTCGTTCGTATCAATTTTTACCATTGGGAGTACAAACTTCTGGTAAGTAAATTGCCCATTGGCCAAATCACCATTGCACTCTTTGGTTAAAATCATTTTAAGCTCTTCAACCTTTTCAGGAAACTGAGCAGCCAAATCGTTCTCTTCGCGGTAATCATCCGGTAAATAGTACAATTGGAAGATATCTTTGCCGTAATAGTTCCGAAGCTTCCACCCTTCCTTAGTCACGATCGTTCCTCCATACATGGACGAGTTAATCGTGTAATCATGTTCTGTCGTTTTATCCGCTCCTGTCAGTATCGGCATGATCGAAATTCCATCTTTTGACTCCTCCAATTCGATGCCCAATAAATCGGCAAATGTAGGTACCAAATCATAGTTAGCCACCAGGTTATTCGCCTCCTGTCCACCTTCAATCTTACCGGGCCATTTCACAAGCAAGGGGACTCTTAATCCTCCTTCCCAGCTGTCATACTTTAACCCGGCCATGCCATCGTTACCATTAAACACATCGCCTCCCAGCTCAGAGTAAAACTTCGTTGTAACATTATCAAATCGCTCTCCGGTTTGCATATTTCGAACCGGCTTAAGAATTCGTCCTTCTTGCGAATAGTAGATTTCATGGCCATTATCCGAGCTAAAAATAATCATGGTATTTTCTTCCAAACCGAGCTTTTCCAGCTCCTGCATAATCACGCCAACGTGATCGTCCAGCATTTTCACCATCGAAGCATATTCCTTTTCGATTTGAGTCAAGCGATCGTCATTCTTAAAGTCATCATGTACCTCAGGAATGGCAACCGGACCGTGTGGTAATTGTGTTGGATGGTACAGAAAAAACGGACGGTCTTTGTTTTCGCGAATGAAAGAAAGCATCTTATCCAGAAACAAGTTTTGAGAATATAAACTCTTGCCTTTCATATTCCACCGTTCCTTATACGCTTTTGGCGTTTCCCGCTCGATTGTTTTTCCACAATCTTTTCGGGTATTACCCGGGATATCAATTTTCTGTCCATTTTCGAACATATAAGGAGGGTAAAAACCATGGGCCATCACATGATCAAGATAGCCATAGTAATAATCCCAGCCATGCTGTTTCATCTCTTCAAACGAAACCGAAAAGCCCCACTCCAACTTGCCTACCTGACCAGTTGTGTAGCCCGCTTTTTTAAATACCTCAGCCAAGGTTGTTGTAGAGGTATTTGAATTCCCAACCTGCTTGTCTAATGCTTGAGAAATTTCATCAGCCGTAACCTCGCCATCAAAAACCTTCTTGTAAGCACCGCCACTCGTAATCTGCCACTTATTGGTATGGCAATCATGGTAGCCAGTTAAAAGGCTTGCCCGGGCCGGTGCACAAAACATGCAGCCCCGAACATTACTAAACCGGATTCCTTCTGCTGCAATCCGATCAATATTCGGTGTCTTTACGATTTGTTGTCCTTCATACGACAACATGCCACGCCCCAAATCATCGGCATAAATAAAAACAACATTGGGCAACTTATTTTCAGGCTTGTCTATTGCCTGACATCCGGCCAAACCGGCAACTCCAGCGAGAGCTATAAAAAAATTATTCATACGTAAACTCTATTTAAACCAAGTGGCCTTTATCAAAAAAATAAAAGCCACCTGATCTCAAAAATAATTTATTGCCATCCTGGATTTTGCTCCAGGTTCTCATTCAGTATCAACTGCGTTTTTGGTATCGGATTCAGATTATAATAATCTTGCCAACCTTTCCCTTGTTGGACAAAATCTCCAACGCAAACCACACGTCCTAAGTCATCGGTTGTAACAGAGGCTTCCGGGTTGACATCAGCTTCGGTAATAAAAATTGATGCGCTTCCAAAGTAATCATCTTTTTCGGATGCAGCAACACGCACGCCTAAAGGCCTTTGATTTATATAATATTCGCCTCTATTCCATCGTCGAATATCATAAAACCCGAATCCTTCTCCCAGTAGTTCGACCATTCGTTCCCGGCGAATTTCCCAAGCCACAGGATCAACTGTTGGGTCTCTGTCCGGGTCAAAAGAGTCATCTATTTCGTTGACATTCATTGCAGCCACATTCGCACGAGCCCTAAGCTTATTAATGGTTAAGTCGGCAACCGATTGATTAAACTTGCCCAACTCGTAAATAACCTCGGCATAGTTCAACATAATTTCTTCAATATGAAAAATTGGAAAATCAGTCACAGCAAATTTTGCTCCAGCCTGTATTGCTGACTCATTGTAGGTATTATAATACATGTAGAAATAATAACCGCCATAGTTACGCATCGGCCCCCAAGAATGAGAAGATGTTTGAATCATTGGAACTCTGGAAAGAAACTGAGGCTGCCAGGTATGCAAAGGAAATTGGTGATTGGCATCGTTAATATTGTTCATATAATCAATGTAGTAACGATCTTTCGGATCCATCCCTTCAGTCCACCACGAGTCCCGATTTGCATCGGTTACTGCAACTCCATTTCCTTTATTGGTTTTATAAGGAGGAACACAGCGCCAGTACAAGCGATGATCGCGATTTTTAAACTCATCATTGACGGTAGCATTGGCTCCAGTTCCTTCATAAAGATCACTCGTTGCAATGGGCTTACCATCCTGACACAAATAACGCCCCACCGTACGTGCATGCAACGACACCTTTTGACTTCCCCCTCGCTCCATACGAGGAAGTCCAGACATTTCCAGATCTTCAACACACTGTTTAGACAATATGACTCCAGGAACGGAAGATAAGTCATCGGAGGACCAAAGGTCAACATAGTTAGCAGCAATTGCAGGATAAACATCAATCAAAAGTTTTGATACACGCTCACATTCATTGAGGTAAACTTCTGCATCAGAAAGCGAATGGTATTTGCGCCATGTTCCTTCAAATAAACAAAAACGTGACATGAGCGCTCGTACTACGTTTCTATTTATCGTATTCTCACCTTCACCTTTCTCTTTTATATTTTCCTCTGCATATTTCAGGTCGCGCAAAATATTACTCGCCACCTCATTTCGGGGAGTCCTTTTCCCATAGAGAATATCCAGATCATCGTCAGCCACTACATCCTCCAACCATGGTACGTCACCATAGCGAGCTAATAAATCATAGTAACGGTACGAACGAAAGAATAAACCTACCGCTCGCCAGTGTTTTTTATCAGCCTCACTCATCTGCGAACCATCAATATTGCGAAGCATGATGTTTACTTTACGCATATAACTGAAATCCCAGCCATTATCTGTATTTGTAGTCGAAGTAATATTATTCCACTGCCAATGATTATTCTGAACATTCGTACCACTACTTTTATAAAGGTAGTTGGCTAGAACATCTCCTGAAGCATGTGACTCAGCATATTGTCTCATGGAAGTATTGGCAAAAATTCCATACATACCCCATGAGTAAGTTTGAAAGTTATCGTAAGTAACAAAAGCAGTGCTTTCACTCACCGATGTTTTAGGTGAATACTCCAAGAAGCTATCATTACACCCAACTGATGTTATAATTATTATGAAAAATATATATTTAATGAATTTCATGGTCTTATAAGTTTAAATTTACACCAAACGAGAAAGTTCTGTATTGCGGATAGGTCCATGTCAGGTTTTCCGGGTCAATACCTTGCGGAAGATGATCAAATGTAAATAGGTTTTCACCACTAAAAAATACCTTAACATTATTCAAACGAATTCTATTCAGAATACTTTTTGGTAAACTGTAACTAAGTGTGATATTCTTGACACGCAAGTAAGCGGCATTACTCAGGAACTTATCAGAAACTCTTTGATTTGCCCCCTGAGAGCTTCCTCCATTTTCATAGATACGACCATAATACGCATTGTCCTTATTTTCAGGTGTCCATATTTTACCAACCTGGTCAGCGTAAACAGTTCCATACTGGCTAGCCATAGGAAAAATGATATTTCCACCAATCCAGGCATCCCGTTTTCCAACTCCTTGCAGAATAAAAGATAATCCAAAGTTTTTCCAATCAGCTGAACCATTTACACCATACTGGTAACGAGGACGGCTATTCCCAATAATTTTTCGGTCGCCGGGATTATCCACTGTATTGTCCCCCGTATCAATTCTATTTTCGCTAGCTTCATCATCCATTAAGTTTTTATACTTAATGTCTCCCTCGTGCGATGTTACGCCATTAATACTAACCACGTCGCTATTTAAAGCTCCATTAGCATCAAAATCACTTGCGGTATAAAAACCATCAGTCACATAGCCCCATATTTCTCCGATCTCCATGCCAGTTCGGTAGCGTTTCGCTTTTTGTGCCTCATTTCGGTCGTAAAACAAGCCTGTATCATTTTTATACCGCGTAATATAAGAACGAGAGTCATACAGGTTGAATCCCAGAGTGTATTTAACTTCTCCAATATTGTCTTTCCAATTAAGAGAAAACTCCCAACCATTGGCTTTCAGGTCAGCAGCATTTTGTTTGGGAGCAGTTGCTCCGGCCACAGCAGGAAACTCTTCCGCCGGCCCCAACATACCAATCGTGTTACGTCGATAAATATCAAACGAACCACTGAGTTTACTATTTAAGAAGCCAAAATCAATACCTCCGTTAACCGTATTGACCTCTTCCCAGGTATAGTTCGCACGCACCATTGGCAATCCACCCATCGTTTGAGGGACAAGGCCGTTGTATATCCAATTGCCATCAACAATCGGGAAGGTAGGCATGAAACCATAGTTCTCAATATTCTGGTTACCCAATGTTCCGTATGAAGCTCTTAATTTTAATAAGGAAATCGTTCTGTTTGTTGACTCCATGAATGATTCTTTTGCGAGATTCCAAGCAGCTGACACCGATGGGAAGAAACCAGCACGATAATCAGTAGGGAACTTGGAAGACAGGTCGTAACGACCATTAAACTCGATGAAGTATTTTTGGTCATAGTTGTAATTAAGCCTGAAAAAACTGCCTCTAAGTGCGTACTCACTATAATCATCTTCGGTGTCAGGCGGAGTTAATCCATTTGTCCCACTCAAAGACGGAAGCTCATTATTAATCATATTATAAGCCGTCGACTTTAAATACCTGTAATCATTGTATTCCTGATTGTACCCAATAACTCCTGACAGGTTATGCGATACACCAAATGTTCTTTCGTAATTAGCAAAAGCATTGATTGTTGTATATTTTGTTGTGGCCCTTGATGTAGAAAACGGATTGGTTTTAGTTGATGGTTTTATACTCTCAGCTAATCCTTGGTGAACCTGAAAATAGTTGGCATAGTTCTGATTATCCGTCAAACCCATTTGATAAGAATATTCAAAAATAGCTTTTAAGCCTTTTAAGGGTTTAATCTCAGTACGTGAAAAAATCCGAGTATTATCACTCACCCTTTCTGACACATCAACTTGTTTGATGATGTTAGCCGGAGTCATCACCAGGTACTCATCTCCATCGGTTCCATAAGGCAGTGAACTATCCGGATGATAAGAGGGACGATTGGTTGGCCACAGCCTTAACTCGCTACTTCCATCCAAATGAGGATATTGCTTATCACCAGTGTTGTATTTAATATCCAGAGATGTTGTTAACCATGATGTAATGTCTCCACTCACATAAGAAGAAACACTGGTTCTTTTAAACCCATCTTTATCCGTAACCAAAATCCCATCTTCATCGGTATAGCCCAGCGAAATTCGATAATTGATTTTTGCACTTCCCCCATGCACCGAAATGTTATGTGTTTGCTTCCACGATGGTTCAAACATATCGCCCATCACATCGGTTTGTTTCAGGAAATACTTGGTTCCATTAGCTTCGGTCCAGCCCAATGGATAGGCTGCCGGATTATTTCGATAGTCTTGAAGCAACTCCGTGTAAGTATCAATATTTTGGCCAGACCAGATAGATGAATACTCTCCATCTTTTAATGTTTGAATCATATCTGAAGGGGCAGCCAACTTTGGAAGACTATTCACCGTTGATACCGCAAAATTATTGTTATAACTAATTGAAAGATTCTCATCTCGTTTCCCTTTTTTTGTCGTGATCAAAATGACTCCAAAAGATGCGCGAGCCCCGTAAATTGCAGCAGAAGAAGCATCCTTCAAGACTGAAATACTCTCAATATCATCCGGATTAATTAGGTATAAGTCATTATATACCACATTATCGACCAGCACCAAGGGAGCACCGCCATTAATTGACTCCAAACCTCTGATATTAAAGCTGTTTCCGCCTCCTGGAATCGCAGAGGATGAGGACGTGAATCCCGGGACAGCACCTTGTAAGATGGTTCCCAATCCAGTAACCGGACGCTCTCCCAAAACCTCTTCCATTTTTACGGCAGAAACTGCTCCTGTCAGATTTACTTTTTTCTGAGTCCCATAGCCTACAGCAACCACTTCCTCAATGCCAATGGCATCCTCTACCATAGTGATATTAAGCACGCTTTTGCCCAAGACGGCCATTTCTTCTGTCCGCATTCCGACAAAAGAAAAAACCAAAATACCATCTGCCGGAACATCTTTTAGAGTATAGTTTCCATCAAAATCAGAAATGGTTCCCTGAGTAGTTCCTTTAACAAGTACCGTTACCCCAGGAAGTGGCTGTCCGGAAGAATCCTTAATGGTTCCATTCACTTCTATTTTCCCTGTTTGAACAGCTGGATTGGACGATGACAGAATAACCTGACGTCCTTTAATTTCATAAGTGATCCCTGCATTAAGCAATACCTCATCCAACACCTGATTAATTGGAGAATCACTAAAACTCACGGACACTTTTTGATCCACATCAATCTCGCCACTATAAAAAAAGCGATAAGAAGACTGATTTTCAACAAGCTTCAAGAAATCCTCCATGCGCATATCTTGCACCGTCATCGTTAACCGGTTGGTTTGGGAGAAACTTTTTGAAGCAAATGCTCCCATGATTGAGAGCAGCAGAATGAAAGTTGTTAATTTCATTTTCAATAAAGTTTGGTTAAGAGACGACCATTGGTCATCGCAACCTCGTTTTTTTTCCATAATTTTGTAATGATTGGTTTGTACTCCTTATAAATCAATTATTGAAAAGAAGTAGGAAGTCGCATTTCCTGCTTCTTTTGTTTTAGTTAGCTTATTCTCATATTCCTTCGTTTATTTTTTCAACGCACTTATTTTTATTATTCGTTTTTTCGAATTGTACGAATAGGTAACCGATGCTGTTTTGCAAATAATATCCATTGCCTCGCTTATCGTTTCGTTCTCGAAGGTTCCTGAAAACCAAGGCCCTTCAAAATCATCACTTGAATACTGAATATCGACATTAAACCATCGTTCCAAACGTCGCATGGCAACAGGAAAGGTTTCTCGCACAAAAATCAGTTTTCCATCTTTCCATGAAGTATAGATCCGTGTATCTACCTGATCTTTTACGAATTGATCATCGACCAGTTGGACTTGATCTCCGGGCTCTAAAATTCCCAATTTCGTCCCCTTCTTATTCAGAATTTCAACTCGCCCACGTTCCAAAGTTGTTGTGAATTCACCTTCCTCATAGGCCTGTACATTAAAGGCTGTCCCCAATACCGCTACACTTCCTGACTTTGTTTCTACGGAGAATGTATTTTTGCTCTTTACCACATCAAAAAAGGCTTCCCCCCGAAGTTCAACAGTACGATTCTTTTCAAAATTTGCAGCATACGAGATTGTTGTTCCAGCATTCAACCAGACTGTTGATCCATCTGGCAATTCAAATTCGGTCTTTGCTCCATTCGGAACGCTTACTGTTTGAACCAGCTGTTTTTCATCGCCCGGCTCTTGTCCCCGATACAGCCAAACATTGGCAATAACTAGCCCCACCATAAGAACAGCTGCTATTTTCAGTCCTAGGGAATAATACTTGGCCCTCTGCAACGAGCGGCTAAGCTCTTCATTTAGAATTGTGTGCTTGATTTTTTGTAGCAACAGTGGATTTTGTTTCTCAGAAAATGTTTCTTGAGACTGTCGTTGCCATTCATCATCCATGAACCGATGAATTGCTGGTTCATTCTTTTTCTGATTGATAAAATCAGTAAGCTGATCAAACTCATTTGGCGTGATTACCGACTGGAAATATTTTTTGAATAGATTCTTCATTTTGTGTCTTCTACTAGTAATACACAGCAAAAGGATCCATCCCTAAATAAAAATCAAGAAAATTTACAGAAAGAGATAAAAATACAACACAGACAAGAAGCCTAAGGTCTCCAGCCTCGATTTTATCATACTGATTGATTGCCCAATATGATACTCAACTGTTTTTGTCGAAATACTTTTCTTTTCTGCAATTTCTTTATGGGAAAGTCCTTCAATGCGACTCATTCTAAAAATCTCTCTTTGCTTTTGAGGAAGTTCATTGATAATTTCCTCAACCTTTTCTTTTAACTCATCATACTCCACATTGCCCATCGAAAGGAATTCTTCAGCCACAGAAGCCTCCAGAATACGATCACGCAACTTTTGGTTGTTCAAACGACTTCTTAATTCGTTCAGCAACAAATTTCGGGTTATCGTAAAAATGTACGAATTGAATGATTCTGAACGTTTAATCTCTGCCCGATTATGCCAGATTTTTAGGAAAACCTCTTGCAGAACATCATCAATACCATCTTCAAGTTTCAGGAATGATTTTGAGAAGTTATAGAGCCTCGGATAATAGTAATTGAATAATTCCTCTAAAGCTTGCTTGTTACTTTTTGCAAGCTCCTTCAAAATTCGATCTTGATTAAACGCTGTATCCATCCGGCTAGTTTGATCTAACAAACTTAAAAAAAGATCAGAATAAATAACTATTTAAGCCCAATCCATTCTTGGGGCAACTATAATTCGAGCCCCAAAACAAGGCCAACAATCAGACGATGTGCCCAAAGATCGGTGTTATTATTCGATTGCAACAACAGGTATGCTCCGGGTTCAATTTTTCCCTTTTTTCCCTCAATTCCAGCATACACACGATTGCGGGTATACTGTTGATGGGCAACAAATATTTCTTCTGTCACATACGGATTTAGCTTCAGTGAGGTCCAATTTAGCTGAGGTTTGATTTTCAAGTCAGTTCGATACCGAACATGTGATTCTCCCACTTCAAATAGTCGATACTCCACCTTATGCCTGTTCCGGAAACTCCATTTTCCAACACTTTTCTTCAGTGAGGTTCTAAACATTGGACGGTACTCCACCACTCTCCGATCACCCAACTTATAATTCTCATGCCGGTACATGGCTTCAAAGTTCACCCATGAGTTTAAACGATATCGAAGCTTCCCTTCGACAAACCAATCATAAAAACCCTGCTCGGAACCATAAAGGTTATTGAAAAGAACTTCGGCACTAAACTTCTTACTAATATTATGATACACATAAAATTCCTGCCAAAATTCTTCGAACTCAGTTTTGTCTTGCTCAGGACGAGCTTCAGCTTGGCTAAACGATACCAAACATAAAAAGAAAATAATAAACGACTTGCAGTAGTTCAACTTAAGGGGTAAAATATTATTCAGCATTATTCTTCATCAGTTAAGACAACGGGCACCAAGACACACAAACAAGAATTGGCAAACAGATTGCAATTTTATAAAAGATATCACAAAACAATTACAGATTAGACCAGAAAATTTTGCGGGTGGCTTTATTGGCAACGGACTTGTAGAGAAATTGAAAAAACACACTACTGAATCAACTATCGAATTCGCTCAAAATAAAAAGCTCCAGTGCAGGTGAATTACACTGGAGCTTTCCATATTTAATTAGCCCAAAACCTATTTGCTCTATACTAATTCACCATTCTATTTACAACCTCATCCATGTGCTCATTAATTGACGAATGGCTGGTAGCCTGCCAAAAGCTACTTTCATTTTGAACGGACACTTGAGTCGCCACAATCCAGCTCTGAATCCAGCCAGTTAAAGTTGACCAAGCTCCCCAACCATGATCGGCATTTGATGCCCAATAGTCCCACCGATTATAATCAAAAGCCCTAAACCAAGCACCATCCACATCTTTATGCTTCTCACTCTGAACTTGAATTCGGATTAGAAAATCAGCCATTTTATCAACGGCTTCCTTGTACTTAGGATCTCCCGTGGCTTCAGCAGCCTCATTAAGTCCGAAAAAAGCAAAATTCACCGTATAAAGCATGTCTGCCACCGGATCGCCATTTTCGAAGATCAATGGAGCTTCGGTTGTGCCATAAGCTTTATTCGAATTGGTTCGTCCAAACTGCCCCGGCACTGCGCCTAGTTCTTCTCGAATTGCACCACAGGCAACCTGATTATCCAGAACCTCACCCACGATTTGATCGAGCCATGCTCGGTGTTTTGGAGTGTCTTCAACTCGAACCAGCCAAGCCAAAGGCAAGATCATACGTGCTCTTTCCTGTTGAATTCCGTTGGTCCAATTCCACCGATCAGGATAAGCTTCCATGGTTATCTGAATAGCTGTTTTCGTCTTCTCCAAAAGCGGCTCATAATTCGTTTTATCATACAACCACAAGTAACAGGCCCAAAGCCACGATTCAAAATGAGGATGTGGATTTACCAGCTCTCTATTCTGTAGTTCTTCTATGCCAGCCTCTAAGATCGGCTTTTCCTCCAAGCGCCCACTTCTGAATCCTAACTTCCCTGTTGTTCGGAAATTAGCCAGTATCGTTTCAGCAATCTTTTCATCCCATTTATCACTACCCAAATAAGCTGAAGCACCAATTGCTCCCAATAAAAAGCGCGCATTATCATCTCCATAGAAAACCCATGGGTGTGTATGTGACCATCCTAACAATCCATACACATCACTTTCTTTATCGCTTTTTAATCCGGCAGAAAAAATAGAATTAAAGTAAACCATATCTAGTAGCTTCGTTGCGACATCGTTATAAGCCGGTTTTTTCAGTAAATTGCCTGCGGCAGCCATTGCGTAAGCAACTTCACCCTGCACATCAGCCCGAAGCCAGTACCGATAAAGCTGGTCGCCGTCGTGATAGATCGTTGATGCATGTCCTTCCAGTATTCCCAAAGAACCATCCCCATTGGGCAACGCTTGATCTAAAGGGGGACCCCAAGGTTCTGTGCCATCTCCCTGATATTTTTGCCACCACGATTCAGCCCAATCCGAATGAATAAAAAAGCGTCCGTTATAAAACCATTCCACTCCTTTTTTCACAGCTTCAGTAGATGCACTTTCAGGAAGTGGTTCTTCCTTGGAGAACATTGGAGATACCGCTGATTTAAGCTCAGGAACTTTTAACTCTTTATCGGAACTAACCCAAGTCAAAATATATTTCCAAACTGCTTGCCAGGAATCATTTGGGCCATACCTTCCTGTTCGGTAATTGCTCAACTTTGTTGTTGCAATTAAAGCATTCTCTTTATGAAAAAGCAGGGGATAATCATCCGTTTCCTCCAATCCATAAGCGGCATGGTCAAATCCTGCAACTTTTGCCAAAACAATTAAGGGTTCTTTTTCCTTCGTTTCCAGAAAGTGACAATCATTTAACCCAATGATATCCATTCGCTTCAGGGTTGCCCCAAAAACATCGGCAGTTATCACTCCCCTTTCGTAATTGGTTTGGAGAACATTCTTCCCTAATTCTATTCCCGGAAAATCCTCGGGGTACTCGATGTATAATTTAAGATTCTTTTCTTTAATCGCCTGGTACAATTCATCCGAAACGCCTGGTTCTTTTTGTGGATAATTATCCGATACCTTAATAATTCCGATTCCCTCTGTTGACTTTTTCACAGCATCCTCCAGCGTAGGAAATAGCCTAACCTCCAAATCTACCTGACCAAGCAAGTCATATAGATCATTCTCTGTACTTCCAACATAGTACACCTCATTTTTACTGGAACATCCTACCAGCATGCTATACATCAAGATAAGGAATACACTTACACTCTTTATTTTCATTCGTTAAATACTTTTATTGACACCTCTACTTTTTACTAAACTTTGATAGGAAACGCTCAAGTTTGAAAAAAGAATAAGGTTATCTCAAAGCAAAATCTCAGCTTGAAAATGCTTATGAGACAACCTTTATTTCCTCTTAATACCCAGGATTCTGTTCCAAATTAGGGTTAAGTGTTAATTGATTAGACGGAAGGGGTTTTAGGTAATTCTTATTAGGATTAAATTGCCAACCATCTTTCGCAGGGCTATTTTCATAGGGAGCAATATACCCATTCTTAGAAAATAGAGCTTCGGGAACTAAGACCGGGCGAAACTCATCTTTTATATCTGCATATTGTTGAATTTTAGCGCCCAACATTGGACGTTGAATAATATCGGCTGCAGCCCAACGCATCAAATCATCAAAGCGGTAACCTTCGCAGGCCAACTCAACTCGTCTTTCTCTTCTGATCTCATTCATTAATTGAGACAGTTGTGGAAACGTTTTTGAAGCACCTTCGTCAAATCCAGGATCAACCGTTAAATGCGGCATGTCTACTCGATCTCTCAACAAGTTAACCGATTCATCCAACACAGACTGAGTACATTCGTTTAGCTCTGCCTTTGCCTCTGCATAGTTCAACAAGACTTCGGCATACCTGAAGATAATACTCCCGGTAATATCCTGATTACTGGTTCTGTCTGCAGTCGGGTTGTTTCCCTTTGCTAACTGATAGCCTGTTGTGTTTCGGAGTCTGGCCTCCAAAGTAAGATCCGGAACCGAAAAAAAGCTTGTATCTGTTCCTGAGATATTCCGAACATCTCCCCGAACAAATATGGTCTGAGCTAATCTGGGGTCTCGGTTGCTTAATTCCTCATCGATTAAATCATCTCCTAAATACAGATCACTAACGGCAATCGGCTTTCCATCTGTACACAAATAAGAATTAACCAACGATTTTGAAATTCCTGTATTTTTATCAGATACTCCGAAAAACGCACTTGCTAAGTGGTAAAGATTAAGACTCAAATCCCATTTTTTCCATAACATGATTTCCTGGCTGTTCGAATAATCCTCCTGATTAAACAATCCCCAATAATGCTCGCTAGGACTTGTTCCCGCCTTATCAATGGCAAAATGCCCTGAAGTCATCACTTGGTTTGCTGCCTCT
Organism: Sunxiuqinia elliptica; assembly: GCF_900113005.1. Lineage (GTDB taxonomy): Bacteria > Bacteroidota > Bacteroidia > Bacteroidales > Prolixibacteraceae > Sunxiuqinia > Sunxiuqinia elliptica. Next base: position 221,237 of record NZ_FONW01000005.1, on the reverse strand, counting down.
GTTGCTTTTCTGAAATACTTATCCCAATCAGCATTGTCAACGCCAAAGTCTGTTCCATTATGATATTTCTCCCAAGTTCCTTCATAAAGCGCAACCCGACTCTGAAATAAAAGTGCAATTTCTCGATAAATGCGCCCCTCTGTTTCCTGTCCTTTCTCAGGTAACATCGCAATTGCTTGATCTAAATCAACCAAAATAGAATCGACAACAACGTTTCTTGGAGTTCTTGGAGCATAGAGCTCTTCAGATTCAGTGGTAAGCGTTTTACTGTACCAAGGGACATCTCCAAATGCTTTTACCAAATCAAAATAAAACCAAGCTCGCCAAAAGTACATTTCTCCAATATAAGCACTTACAGTTGAAAGCTCCTCCTCGGTTTTGTGATAGTTCTCCAAAAAGAAGTTTGCACTCCGAACTTTACTGAAATCCCAACCACCGCCACTTCCAGGAACCTGAATTGTTCCTGCAAGCTGAGCATTGTAATTATAGTCTCCTGAAATCATATTGTCGGAGGAGTTATCCATCTCAAAAATCCCCAACCAATAGCCTTCATGTGTCGGAAAATTGCCATAAAACTTATTGGCATAAAGCTCCATTTCTTTCTTCGAAAATGTAATTTCTTTGTCGGTAATTGTATCTAATGGCGGCTTGTCTAACACATCCTCACACGACCATAAAATCATCAACGACAACAGTATTATTATATAATTTTTCATGGTATTTTGCTCTTATTAAAAGTTAACATTTACACCTAAAGCATATGTTTTAGTTATTGGATAAACTTTCCCAGCTCCCCACCATCCGTGAGTTAATTCGGGATCATACATTTCGGGTAAAGAAGATATGGTAAAGAGGTTTTCGCCAGTTACAAAAACTCGAATTTTGCTGATAAAACCAATATCATTCATAATACTGCGAGGTAAAGTATACCCCAGCTGAATATTCTTGAGTCTCAAATACGCCCCATTCTGTAAATACTTCGTCTGCGGATACTGATTTTTATGGATCTCCCGACTATTGTATGGCTTCGGATAGTAGGCATCGGTATTATCAGGTGTCCAGAAATCAAGCTGAGGCTCGTACAAATTCGACCCAAAACCTCCGGTAAACCCCCAGAATAATACACCTCCATTTCCATGATTACCTACCCAGAGGTCACGTTTAGCTGTTCCTTGTAAAAAGATTCTAGCATCAAAACCTTTCCAGCTTGCTGTTCCATTAAGTCCAAAATTAAACCGGGGGGTAGAGTTTCCGATAACCTTTCTGTCTCCCGGGTTATCCAGCGTTCTCGGATTATCCCCCGAGCTTTCCCCCCAATCAACAGTTCCGTTACCATCTAAGTCGCGATATTGAATATCTCCCAGAGACCAGTTTCCCCAAAACAAAGATTGATCAGGCATATTGGCTAGCTCTTCTTCTGTCTGAATAATTCCAACAGTCTCCATTCCCCATATCTCTCCAATTTCCATTCCTTCGTAATAAGTCGAAAGCAATTTAGTTGGGTTATTGTATTTCAGCACTTTTGATTTGTAGTCGGAAAGAACGAAAGACAAACTGTAATCGAACTCTTTCCCAATACGATCTTTCCAGCCTAAGGTCAGTTCAAACCCTTTTGTTTCAAGGTCTGCATTATTTTTGGTCGGAACAGATGTCCCCAACACAGAAGGTAAAGCTTCTGCGGGTCCAATCATATCTGTAGTTACCCTTCGGTACCAATCGAAAGAAGCTGTTAAACGATTCCCCAACAATGCGGCATCAAAGCCAACATCAAAGGTGGTAGCCACTTCCCAAGTTAAACTCTCACTAACCAAACCTGGAGTTCCTAGGTAATTCGGGAGCTTTCCATCAATGATATAGGGGTACTTTGTTCCAATTCCAATCGTACTCAGGTATAAGTAATTTGCGACATTCTGGTTCCCTAACGAACCATAAGATGACCTTAACTTGAAGGAATCTACAAATTCTAAATTCCAATAATTTTCTTTTGCCATATTATAGGCTACAGAAACTGAAGGGAACAAGCCAAAGCGGTCTCCCTCGGGAAATTTCGAGGTACCATCGTACCTGGCATTAAACTCAATCAAATATTTCTCCTTAAAATTGTATTTTAAGCGGGCAAACGTGCCCATGGTTGCCCACTGTGAAAGGTTCTCTGCTAAGTCGGTATCGCCAACACCAACTGCAATAGAAGGGATATCGTGAGAAATTAGATCCCTCTTCAGGCCATATAACCTTTTATAATTATTCTCCTCAACCTGCTGCCCCAAAAGCACATAAAAAGAGTGTCCTCCTAATTCCTTCGTATAAGAAGTATAGAAGTTAAACGAGTTATACTCGGTTGTCGCGAACTGCGTTGAGTAAGCATCCAAGTGGCTGGTATAAATGGGTTGCTCATCAATCGTATACTCCCAAACATGAGGCATTGCGTGCGTAGATTCACGGTAAATATGATTTCGGTAGGTGTAATCGAAATTGATTTTCCAATCTTTTATTGGCTCTAACTCTAAAATACCACTAAGACTAAATTCGTCATTATTGTGATTGGTTCTTCCTGCAGTTTGCTTTCCCAAATGTGCTGTTGCTGCTAGATGTCCATTCGGATCATACAGCGACCAGTTAGGAAATCGAGTAGTTGCCAGGTGCGCCCAATTTCCGATATCACCGTTATAGCCATCTGATGGCTTATCCAAGTAGGTTTTGTAATAACGGGTTCTCAAATCTACCCGCATCCAATCTGTCGGTTCTGTATGAATATTGGAGGTCAGGTTGTATCGATCAAAATCTTCGTTGGCATAGCGCAGGAAACCTCCTTCAGTATAATAGCCTCCTCCGATGTAATAGGTAACATTCTCTCCGCCACCACTGATGCCAACATTGTGCTTTTGGTTCGATCGGTTGTTTTTAAAGAAAGCTCTCCACCAGTCAACATTGTCATTATCTAAATTGGCATATGACCAATGATTGGCTTTATTCGGATCGGGGACATTGGACGGATAATTCTCCGGATCAGCGATATAGTTTTTGATTCGTTGAATATGTTCCTCGGTAAACATTGGTGATTGTCCAGAATTGGCCGAAGCGATGTTATAAGATTCTGCAAAATCAAGCGAGTTAACCTGATTCGGAGTATGAGTTGGATTACTAAAACCAAAAGAATTATTGTAGGTAATCGAGATTTTTTCGTTTTTATCTCCTTGCTTCGTTGTTACCATAATCACTCCATAGGCAGCCCTAGCACCATAAATAGCTGCAGATGCTGCATCTTTCAGCACGGTAAAGGTTTTGATGTCCGATGGGTTCAAGTCCGTTATGTTGTCAACTGGAATTCCATCAACAACAAAGAGTGGACCTCCACCATTAATACTTGTCGTTCCCCGAATGTTGTAGCTAGGTCCTGCACCTGGCGCACCATCAGTTGTCGCAACATTCAGGTTAGCCACTTTTCCCTGAAGAATCTGTCCAATATTTGATACCGGCCGGTCTTTTAGTTCTTCTTCTCCAACCTGAGCGACTGCCCCCGTAACATTTACTGCTTTTACCGTTCCATAGCCAATTGCTACAACCTCCTCGATTCCAATCGCATCTTCTGCCATCGTCACATTAACTGTCATTTGATTCCCAACGACAATTTCCTGGGTTCGCATGCCTACAAAAGAAAAGATGAGAACTCCCGTCGGAGGGATATCTGCAATGGAATAATTCCCATCAAAATCTGTGACAGTCCCTTGGGTGGTTCCTTTTAGCATGACCGTTACTCCGGGAAGAGCCTGACCATTCTCATCCACCACCTTACCTGTTACAGTTCGGTCTTGCTGCAGACCAAGCCAATCGGCATCTTTCGAATTGGGTTTCAGGATGATTTGCCGATCATTAATGACAAAGACTGTCTCTGTTCCCTGAAAAATATCATCCAATACTTCTTCTATTTTCTTGTCATCAAGATCAACATTAATCTTTCGGTCAACATCAACAAGAAGATTGCTGTACAAGAAATAAAACTCACTGTTTTTTTCGATTTCGATTAAAACATCTTTTACCGTTGAGTTAGTTAGCCTTAACGAAAGTAACTTGCCTTGCGAGTAGCTACTAGTCGCAAAAGCCTGGCTAATCAGAATAGTCATTAATAATACGGTTAATCTCATAATCCGTGTAATTTTCCGGACTTGGCAAATAGGCACAGCTAAGCCAAACCGTTCTCGATTTTTTTCCATAATTTTGTAATGCTTAGAATTTTACAATTTTTATCCAGAAGATTGTTTAATTAACTAATTGAAGGGGGATGTTCCAGCATCCTCCTTTTTAGTTTTAATTCTTTTAGTATTCACATAGGCTTCTAGTTTTTATGTTTTGATATTCGATACTGCGTACTTTGGATCGAGCTATCGTCAAACGATTCCACCCCACTGGTTTCCAGGCTCAAATCAGCAGCTTGTGTGATATAGTTCAACACTTGCGGCAACGTTTCATGTTCGATGGTTAAGGTAAACGTATGCTTTGCCAAGCTTCCGTCGGGGTCCAACAACTCAATATCTGCATGAAACCAGCGTTCCAGTCGTTGAACCACCTCAGCCAATGGATCATTTCTAAAAATCAGTTTTCCTTCGGTCCAGGCAGTGTATTTCTCTACGTCCACTTTTTGCTTTACCAATGCTCCTGTTTGCTTTGTATAAACAAGTTGTTCTGCTGGAAGTAAGCGAACCTCCTGCCCTTTTCCCGAAAGAAAAACAACTTCTCCTTCCTCCAAAACCACCGAAGAGTAAGCATCCTCTTCGTAGGCAGATAAGTTAAATCGCGTTCCGGTCACTTTCACCTTTCCGGCTTTTGTTTGCACATAAAACGGATTGTTTTCGTCTGAGACAACATGAAAGTAGGCTTCTCCAATTAACTCAACTTCGCGGCCTTTTCCTGAGAAATAGCTTGGGTATCGCAATACGGTTCCTGCGTTTTGCCACACTTCAGTTCCATCAGGTAAGGTTGTTTTAATCTTCGATCCGAAAGGCGTTTCCAATTCCACCATGGTTGCAGACTGCTTACTCTGTAGTTTATCGACAGTCAGCCAGAGCGTGCCAAGCAATAAGGGAATAAATAAAACAGCTGCCACCCGCACAAAACGATTTTTCAGGCTTCTTAAAATTGGTGTTTTAGAGCGAGTTTTTGCCGGAACCATCTGCTGATGGATAAGCGCTAACATCTCATCCAGCTCCTCTTTTTCCAGTTCATTTTTATAGGACGATTTATTTTTCCAATGCGAGTAAAGTACCCCTTCAACCTGCTGATGATCCCCATCTTTATTTAAAAGATGAATGAGCTCATCCAGTTCTTCTGCGCTGCAGCTATCTTCCAGATACTTCTGAATTAAAGTTGTTATTTCATCTTCTTTCTTCATTGATTGAAATCTTTTTGTGATCGTCTGTGACAAACTTTTTTTTGATGCATTGTCTTCAAAAAACTTCTTCTTGCTTGATGCTTTTATCCAACTCATTTCCCGCATGCTGTTGTAACTTCACATCGTCATTCTATGCCTATTCAAAAGCAATACGCAGAAACGCTATCTACCCCCCAAAAGAATTCCATTCTTTTTTTGAAACTTCTAAGATTAGACGTCAAGAGCCAAGACAAGAAGACAATAGCGATTAGACTTTCAGACTCTCAGATGTTCGGACAAACTGGAAATTGGGAATTCGAACCCGCCCCTCTTCAAACTATTTCAAACCGTTTCAAACTTCTTCCTCAACTTTAGGCGCTTCGAACTTGAAACCTAAGTCCTCTCCCTTGGAAGATCACTTCGCGCCACTCATGATGATGCAGAAAGACTGCAAACTAACAATCAACCAAACAAAGCCATGAAAAGCAGGACCAATAAACTATTGGAATTGATATGAACGCGAAGGTGTCTTAAGGTCAAATTGATTTGGTTTTCAACCGTTTTCGTACTTAGCCCCAACTTTGATGCTATTTCCTTGTGGCTAAGCCCATCTTCCCTACTCAGCTTATAAATCTGCCGACGTTTTTCAGGCAACTCGGCGATTAAGCGCTGAACTTCCTCATTCAACTCCTGAAACTCGACCATGATTGCAGACTCAGAGTTGTTCTGACTTAGGTAATATTTCAGGTAAGACTGAAATTCCGTTTCTTTTGCCCTTTTGCGAAAAAGATCAATGACTAAATTATAGGAAACTGTAAACAGAAACGATTTTAATGAATGCGAAGTATTTATCTCTGCTCGTCTACTCCAAATTTTCAAGAAGGTGTCTTGCACTATTTCTTTCGAATCCTCCTTGTTTTTCAGCATTGAAAATGCAAAACCATACAACCGCTGGCTATAGAGCTCGTATAGCTCATCAAAAGCCTTGATCTCACCATCACGGATTCCGGTTGCTAGTTTTTGGAGTTTTTCTGGAGAAATTTCCATCTGTCAAATTTAGAAAAATATCAGGCTTTTTTATTCTGGTTGACTTAACTGGTAGGTTCTATCGTACAAGTTTAGTTGATTTGCTCGCCACTCAGCTCCTTCCAAAAATACAGGATGCGGTTGAGCAAGATCCCAAGCCCCCAGTTTCTTTAGCAATGCCTTTGTCTTCTCTATATTTTCAGGCGCAAGATCATGTTGTTCGGATAAATCCTCTTTCAAATTATACAGGACAGGAAAACGATCAGGCAATCGAATCAGTTTCCAATCTCCTTCCCGAATAACAGCACTTATGGTGAACCGCCAGTTAAAAGAATCATGCGGTTTCCCATCTATTTCGCCCTTGATGTAGGGCAAAAGATTAACGCCATCAAATTGATCTTCCTCCTTAGTTTTGCCTCCTGCCAATTCAAAAAAAGTAGGAGCTAAATCCAGCGAAATAACAGGATCTGCTGAAACAGTTCCTTCAGGAATAGTATTCTTCCAGTTCATAATAAATGGGGTTCGGATACCGCCTTCCAGTAAGATTCCTTTTTGCCCGTTAAATGGGGCATTGATTGATGCATTGGAATTCGTAGGCCCTCCGTTATCGCTGATAAAAACAATCAAGGTATTATCGGCTAATCCGTTTGCCTCAACAGCATCCATAATTCGTCCCACATTTACATCCAGGCGATGCACCATGGCACAATAGGTTCGTCGCTTTTTATTTTCAATGTGTTGATATAATTCCAAATCTGCTTTGGTAGCCTGCATGGGCGTATGAGGTGCATTAAACGAAGCAAACAGGAAAAAAGGATCGTCCTTATGACGCCCAATAAAATCAACACATTCGGTCCCCTTGTCGTCCGTGATGTAGGTAATTGCTGACGGTTCTTTATAGTTACACTCAATCGGGCTTTTATAGCCTCGTCCATCCGGTTCCGAAGCGAAGTAATCATGACCGCCCCCGGTATATCCCCAAAATTCGTCGAAGCCTCGTTTTAATGGGTGGAAATGAGGCTGATCTCCAAGGTGCCATTTCCCCACCAATCCATTAACATACCCTAAGGTATGTAAGCGATCCGCAATGGTTTTTTCGCTTAAAGGCAAGCCTAAAAACGCCTCATCAAAACCGGGCTGACTTCCTCCAATATTATTGTCGTGTCCAAATGAAACCTGGTTTCTCCCCGTTAGTATTCCTGCCCGCGAAGGACTGCAAACCGGAGCAGAAACATAGCCCTGCGAAAAGACAGCTCCATTGGCTGCCAAACGATCAATATTGGGGGTTTTAATCTGCGTACTTCCGGTAAAACCCAAATCCCCATAGCCCAAGTCGTCAGCTACAATCAGAATGAAATTGGGGCGTTGCATCAAGGTATTTTCCTGTGCCGCTGAATGAAGGAAGCAGCAACAAGACAGGCCAGATAGGCCAACGAGCGTTTTGAAGTCCATAATCTTAGCAATAATCAGGTGTCTATTTAGATCCTTTAAAGCTAGCTAAAATCATCAAAAACAAAGGAACGCAGAGAAAAAAGATTTTTACAAACAAGAAAGCCCCAATGCAGAACTACATTGAGGCTTTATAATAAAGTGTACTAGTATCTACCTTCTTATTTTATTGAAGAGCTTGACTCGGCTACTGCAATTTTTGAGTCCGCAGTTCCATAGTACAATAACCATTTATCTTTAAAATGAACCAAACCTTCAACAAAGCAAACGTTATTAACCTGTCCTGTTATTTCAAAGGGTTGATCTGGTGTAATAAACCAATCATCCATTCGTCCCAGAACCTTCGTTGGATCATCTTTATCAATCAACACTTGTCCCGCAGCATAAGTACCAGGAGCCAATTGTTTATCTCCATATTCAGGACTGTTTTTACTGTTGTAAATGAATAGAATTCCCTCTTCCGTCAATATTGCCGGAGGCCCTGGTTCAACAAGCTCGCTGTCAAACTTGCCATGCCGAGTAGAAAATACACTTTTAAAGGCAGTCGTATATTTTCGCATGGTATCCAGTTCCATTTTTTGAGGATCAGTCTCCAAGATAGGCTCCCAATCGATTAAGTTATCAGAAGTAGCCATGTAAATGTTTGACTCTCCCCAATACATCCAGTATTTTCCATTGATCTTGGTGGCAACCATTCGTCCATCAGCTTCTTTACAAACAATTGATCCGGCTTTTGACCACATCGCAACATATTCATCCCCCGCCTTTCCAAATACCGAACCATGTTTTGTCCAGTTCCTCAGGTCGCGAGAAGAGGCAATAAACAATCGGGCTTTATCTCCGTCGTAAGCTGTATAAGTCAGGTAGTAAGTCCCCTGATCATCTTCAACCAAGCGGGGATCTTCACAACCTCCCTCCCACTCGTACCTTTTAAATTCATCATTGTCAGGAAACAGGACAGGCTCTTCTCTTTTATGAAAATGGTAACCATCCAGGCTGTAAGCTAAGCCGATTCGTGAAGTTCCATGATATTTCCCAACCGTATCTTCTGCCCTATATAAAAGGAATACAGTATCTCCTTTTACTGCAGAAGCAGGATTGAATACATCTTTCTCTTCCCAATTGACCATCTCTTGTCTAACTGGACAAAAAAACTGCAAACTATCAGAAGGTAATAAACACGGATTCACATTTACATTCTTTGTGAAAGGCACTAAAAACGCTGTTTTCTGAGGTGTTACTCTTTGATTACAACGCGTAAATAGGAAAACAACAGCAATTAAAATGAAAACAATTCTAAACTTCATTCTTCTATATTTTAGAACCCTAGACAGAATATTGGCAAATACTCTGTCTAGGGTTATTTTTGATTTATTCTTTATAATTTAATACCCTGGATTCTGAGTAATGCTTCCTCCCGATTTGTCAATTTCCCCCTGAGGGATCGGGTAATAATGATGATGTTCAGAGAAACCTCTTGTTCCTAAAACATCTACCGCAATTCCCCATCGCTTCAGATCATTCATCCGATGTGATTCAAAACCAAGCTCACATCGCCTTTCATGAATCAACCAACTTTTGATCACATTTGAATCGCTCTCCGATCGGTCATAAGCAGGCAGTGTTCCTGCAACTGGAACTTCTCCATCAATATTGACAGAGTTTCTTGCCCGTTGCCGAATTTCATTAATCAGGTCTATTGACTCTTCGCTGTTTCCCAATTCCAAATAGGCTTCTGCTTTCCACAACACCACATCAGCCCAACGAATATAAATGCGATTACTTGAGGCGTCACCATTCCCTTTGTTCGTTCCGTCCAATGTTCCCAATAACTTATTTACATTACGATTTTCAACATCAACCGTGTAAGCCAAACGAGGATCATTCGCTTCAAATTCATCAATAAAGTTAGACTCAGGGGCTATAAATCCCCAGCCAATTAATGCGCATAAGCCATTCCCTTTTCTCGGGGTTTGCGACGATTCATGGTCATACGCAAAAATCACTTCATCATCCATGAACTCTTTACTCGCATCAAAAGAATCGAAGTAATTGGTATTAAGCTCGTAATACCCCAAGCTTTCCATCTCTTCAATAAACTGAATAACCTCTTGCCACTGCTCATTATACAAAGCCACCTTCGCTTGCATAGCAATTACAGCCCCCTTCGAAACTCGCCACTTTTCAGTTTCAACTGGAAATTTTTGAGAAGGCAATAAAGTCTTTGCATTGGCAAGATCACTTGCAATCTGCTCCCAAATTTTTGCCTTATCTACTCTTACTGCGACTTCATAAGCCTCTTCAAACGAAGTTAAAGGAACTAGCAACAATGGAACATCACCAAAGATTGTGGTCAAGTCGAAGTAATAAAAGGCACGTAAAAAGTAGGACTCCCCTAAAAGTCTGTTTTTCAATGATGATTCCATATTTAGTTTGCCCATCATCTCTTCATCTGTCAAGTAGCTAATTGCCGTATTTACCCTTGAAATCCCTTCATAATTATAACTCCAAATCCCATTAAAGCCGCCATTCGAAGCAATGAAACTGAAATTATCAAACTGATCCATCCAAGCCTGATCGCCATCTGGATTCCACTTCTTTTGCATATCATCAGAAGCAATATCTTGCAAAATAAAATCATTACGGGTTACAGTTCCTTCATCCCAAGCCCAGTTTCCGATAATATTAAGTGTTCCCGACAACAATTGGTAGCCAGAGCTTACGGAATATTCGACACTTGTAACTGTCGGATCCAAATCGACTTGCTCTGGAGTTAACAGCCCAATCGGATCTTCGGTCAAAAAACTGTCACAACTTGCAAACATCAATAAAATCAATGCCACAAAGAATATATTGTTTTTCAAATTCATAACTAATGATTCATTTAAGTTGACTAAAAGTTCAGATTAATACCAGCGATAAAAGATCTGGCTTGAGGATATGTTCCCATATCAATTAGATCCGTTGATTCCGGATCGAGTCCACTGTAAGAAGTCAGGGTAAAAACGTTTTGAGCTGAAACGTACACGCGAATTCCCTTTATTCCAACTTGGTGCAAACTATTGAATGAATAGCCCAATTCAACATTCTTAAGTCGGAAGTAAGAGGCATCTTCAACAAAGATACTGGATACCTTACTACTACCATTATCCGTGAAACTCACACGAGGAATAGCGTTTGTAGAGCCTTCCCCATCCCAACTTCCTAAAACCTCGGTCGTGTAATTGAATGGTCGCGTGTCGTAATCGACAATCTTTTTTGAATCATTGTAACGATCAACTTGTCCTACTCCCTGAAAGAAAAGAGCTAAATCGAAACCTTTATACGATCCCGAAAGGTTCAAGCCATACAATAAGCCGGGATTAGGATCACCGATAAAATCCCGATCGTTGTCATCAATCTTTCCATCTTCATTCATGTCTTTGAACCGGATGTCTCCGGGACTAACTGTTGGTGAAGAAGTGCCAAATAAATGAGATGCGATTTCATCCTCATTCTGATAAATTCCCTCAAAGACATAACCATAGTATGCATTTAGCGGTTGCCCAACAACGGTTCTGCTAACCTGCCCAATAAGGCTAGGAAGATTAGGATGTAGCTGTTTTACTTCGTTCTTTACGGTAGCTACATTCGCGTTGATATTATACTTGAAGGCACGTTCACTGTTTCTAAAAGTAACTCCCAACTCAAAACCTTCATTGCTTACTTCCCCGGCATTCACAATGGTAGGCTGCACATCGCCAACAATTTTGGGAAGCGTTATAGGTAATAGAATATCGCTTGTTGTCTTCCAAAAATAGTCCGCCGTTAGGTAAAGCCTATTCTTCAAAAATCCAGCATCAAGCCCTATGTTGTACTGAGTCGTGGTTTCCCATTTCAAATTTGGATTTCCATACCTTGACACTAAGTATTTATCACCATCTTTCTTTATAAGAGTTAAGTATGCATAGTTATCTATTTCCTGATTTCCCAGTTTCCCATAGCTGGCCCGGAGCTTTAAATCAGACAACCAGTCAATATTCTCCATAAAGCTTTCTTCACTCATTTTCCAACCAGCTGAAAGTGACGGGAAATACCCCCACTGATTATCTTCAGCAAATCTTGAAGATGCATCTGCCCTGAGATTAGCGGTCAACATATAACGAGAATTATAAACATAGGTAGCTGATGCAAAGAAGGATAACAAAGACCACTCTGAACCTGTACCTCCATTCCATAGATCCAACTCAGTACTTCCAAAATCGATGTATTGAAACTTCTCTGTATCGTATTCATATCGTCTTCGCGAAGCATTTAGGCTTGACGAATAATTCGTAATAAACTCACTTCCAAGCAATACACTAACACTATGCTTATCAAATGACTTATTGTAGTTTAGCGTGTTATTCCATGAGATGGTTAATGCTTCTCCTCGATCTTCGTTTAATCCATTCGGACGATTTTGACGACCACTCCCTTTATCTACCTCATTACCACCGCCATCATCATCTCCAAAGTTTCGAAAAAAAGCTTTATTGTGTGTGAAATTTAAATCGATCCCAACATTTGTCCTAGCCCTTAACGATTTATCTTTTAAAAGTGCTACTTCTCCATACAAATTACCGAAAGTCTTAAAATGCGATCTTTTATCATTCGTAAAATAGGCTAAAGCCACCGGGTTTTGGGTCCATTCATATTTGTCACTCTCCCAACCTCCGGTATCACGATTATTGTGCTTGTAAAATGGTAGATCAGTGTACGGATCACGTTCGGTATAAGTTGGATCATCCGGACTTTTATATACCGGGATAACTGGTGGTCTCAGTAAAGCATGACGGATAATTCCGGGACGATCTCCCTTGGACGAGAGCTTATCCTGCATCGCATACGAAAGTTGTACATTCGTTCCTACGCTTATCCGATCAGTTAAATCAGCATTAATATTTGTCCTGAAATTATAGCGTTGGTATTTGTCATTATCAAAAACAACAATACCATCTTGGTCATAATACCCCGCTGAGAGTAAATATTGCAGTTTCTCATTCCCGCCACTTGCCGTCAGCTGAATGTTTTGAGAATATCCTGCTTCAAATACTTCATCCAGCCAATCGGTATTAGCAAAATCGCTTCTTCCCCGGTCTGCCACATAAGGGTTTGTCCCTTCATATCCGGCATTATTCCATGCCTTTTCTACTGTATTAAGGTACTGCTCTGTGTTGAGCATATCTGGCAAATTAATAGCATGTTGAACTCCATGAAAGTAATTCACATCAAACGCAGATTTCCCTTTCTCTCCCACTTTGGTTGTTACGATAATAACCCCTGCAGAAGCTCTTGATCCATAAATTGCCGCTGCTGATGCATCCTTTAACACTGTCATAGACTGAATGTCGGAAGGATTAAGAAAGTTGAGTTCTCTGGTAGGAACACCATCAACAATATATAGCGGCGTATTGCTTCCAATTGTTCCATCTCCCCGAATACGAATATTAATTTCGTCTCCAGGAGCACCTGTGCTTTGAGTAACCTGTACCCCTGCAACTTGGCCTTGCAAGGCTTGGGATAGTTCGGCAACGCGCCGATGTTTCATATCATCAACATTGATTGGCGACACAGCTCCAGTTAAGGTGGATTTTTTCTGTACAGAGTAACCAACAACAATAACTTCATCAACTCCTACCGCATCTTCCTCCATTATCACGTTCATTACCGAATGACCACCTACTGCCACCTCCTGCGTTCGCATCCCCACAAATGAAAATACCAAAGTTGCGCCAGCAGAAACGTCTGCAATCGTATAGTTTCCATCAAAATCAGTCACGGTTCCCTGGGTGGTTCCTTTCACAAGTACTGTTACTCCGGGGAGTGGTTCCCCTGAAGCGTCAGTAACCTTCCCGGTAACTTTTCGTTGTTGCAATGCCTGAAATTCGTTCCCAGCCAAAATAATCTGCCGATTGCTTATCGTATAGCTTATATTTTCACCCTCAAATAAGCTATTCAAAACGTCCGAAATCGACTTCTCTGAAAGATTTAGCGAAACTCTTTTATCCAGTGAAATTCCTTGACTGTTATAAAAGAAGAAGTAATCCGTTTCATTTTCAATGATTTCCAGAACATTTTGAATGGATTCATTGGAAACGTTTAAGCTGAGTCGTTGCGTTTGAGCAAAATTGTCAACTGCAAGCAACTGCAAACTTGTCAGAATGGTCAAAAAGGTCGTTAATTTCATTACTCTCAAGATTTTACCAGCATAAGAAAGCAAATACCTATGCTTCTTAAAGAACCAATTTTTTTTCATAAATTTGATTTTTCATTGAGTTAATTATATTCCTATGGTTAATTCATCAAAGGCAGTGGTGCGAACACTGCCTTTCTTCGTGTTAGTCAATCCATATCGTTACATTTCGGTTTGTAATTTTCGTTTTTAGAGGCGTAGATATTTCAATCATTTTAAGGACTTCTCCCAAGGTTTCATCCTGAATGGTTGCTTTAAAACTGTATGGAGACACATCCAGACCTTTTTCGAGTTGAATCTCACAGTTGTACCATCGTTCCAGCTGCTTCACGACTTCGGGAAGTGGTGTATTATCGAAAAGAAGGAAACCATCTTTCCATGAAGTTATGCTTCGGGTATCAACTTGTTTAATATTGACCTGATGCGTTGATTTATTCAGCGTGGCTTGCTCTCCAGGAACCAACTGTGCAATTGGCTTACCTCCCGGACTCAATAGAGCGATTTTTCCTTCTTCAAGCGTTGTATTAAAGAAACAATCATTTTCATAATTGGCCACATCAAACGAGGTTCCCAATACCTGAATATTCATCTCTCCAGCCTTCACCATAAACGGCCGTTCTTTATCCGGAGCCACCTTAAAATAACCCTGCCCATATAAACTGACAACTCTGTTTTCCTGCTCTCCAAGCGTTACCGGAAACTCGAGCTTACTGGCCGAATTAAGCCAAACCTCTGTTTTGTCAGGCAAAGTAAAATGAACTCTTGAACCGGGTGACGCGATTACTTCCTGCATCACGACTTGAGTAGTTTCTGGTTGTTTTTGCTGAAAAACCGTATAAAACAGGAAGGAAGAAACCAGCAATAACGGAATGAACAGTACGGCAGCAACCCGCATCAAAACAGGCTTCCAGTTCTGATGCAACCGGCGTGTCACGGCTTGCTCGCCAGCAATATAAGCAAGAAGTTTTGATTCAATGACACTAAGATCGGCCTCCTTCGCAACTGAATCGGATTGTCCTGTCGAACTCCAATGATGAGCCATCAGTTCCTCCAGCTGCTTATCTTTATAGGTACTTCGAATATACTCTTGTAGCTCTTCTTTCTCCGCATTACTAAGCTTGTCCGACTGGAGTTTATCAAGCCATTCTTTACTATTCGTTTGAAATGCAACCATTGCTTATTCTGTGCTTTTTGAATAGGTATACACACAAGCAAGAGTTACCCCCTATGCGAAAATTTCTTTTTTATAAAAAAAGTTCGAAAAAGATACTCCCGGAAATTCCATAGGAAAGTAACTCCTTTTTTATGGCACTTAAAGCAGCCGTCATTTGATTCTCAACCGTCTTAACCGAGATTCCTAACTCATTCGCAATTTCACGGTTAGACAGCCCATTGTCCCGACTTAAACGATATACTTCCTTACGACGGGCAGGAAGCTTCTCAATGGCTCGCCGGTAAATACGGTCTAACTCCTTAAAATCCAACTCTTCGTCGAGCAAGCTATTTTTATTGGAGTGAAGGCTGGAATATTCCAAATATGCTTTTTCGTAATTAGCCTTCCGAATGGTATTTAAAATCGTATTCTTCGCAATTGTAAACAAATAAGATTCAAAGGATCGTTCGACAAGTAGTTCCTCCCGGGCTTTCCAAACTCTCAAAAAAACATCCTGCACAATCTCCTCGGCCTCTTGAGTGCTCTTCAAATACCCTAGGGAAAAACGGTAAATTCGTTGGCTATACTTCTCAAACAAAGCCTGAAAAGCAGAGGAAGAGTTTGATTTTAGTTGAACAACTAAATCTTTATCCTGATATCGGTTCCCTTGATCCAAATCGATCTAAATTACGTAATTGCGAACTCAAAAGTAGGGATTCCATTGAAATCATCAACACTTTTTTTCACATAACATGATTACAAGAGATCGTTAAATTTTAGCTTTAAAATATTCAGACATTCGCAGCACGATGATTTCTAACAAATTACCAAGTCGTCCCCTATGACACAGGAATCTACAAACTATTTACAGATCTAGCCAGCAAACTTTACTTTCCTTCAACTCAAGCAATGAAACGCTCAGACAAAAAGAGGGTTTGACCAATGGCCAAACCCTCCTCACTTTCCTATCTCAGATAAACTATTTAAGCGATTCACTAATAATCAGAAGCTTCACTCAGGATATACAATTAAATCTGCATATTTACGCTCTAAATACCACGGGTCATTTGAATATTTCAATTTTTCCCCCAAGGCTTCTAGCAACAATTGCACTTCACTTTGAGTAACATCCAATAACATTTTGGTTTGCTGATACGGATCCTTCTTGTTATCGTACAAATAGGAAGATGTAATCTTCCCTGCAACGACATCTTCCTCAATACAAAGGGTATATCGATCATTTTGAATTCCACGGGCATTTCCAAGCAACAGTAGCACAGACTCAGGCTTTTCTATCTCATCAGTCCCCGGATGTAAAATTTCCTTTGAAAAATCGTCTCCTTGAATCACTGATGGAGTTCGGTCTTGTAATCCGGCTAACCCAAGTAGGGTTGGCATAATATCTGTTGCTCCCAACATTAAATCAGTAATTCCAGTCTTGACTTTTTTAGGATAGTGAACAATAAACGGGACCGCGATGGATTCCAGCTCCAATATATTTTTCCCCGTTTTTCCATGACTCCCAAGCATCTCTCCATGATCCGAGGTGAAAATAACAATGGTATTCTCCAATAAACCTTGTTTTTCCAGCTCGTCAATCACCGTTCCAATATACTTATCTACAGCAGTGACATTTGCAAAATAATTGCGTGCATAATGAGCAACCTCCAAATCTGCATTTGGACGAAGAACGAGATCTTTAATACCTGCAAACTTGTCCGTATCATAGTGCTGGTGAAGAGCATCCATATCCGTGTTTGCATCATCCCACGGATTGTGTGGAGGATTCAAAGCCCAAATCATAAAAAATGGTTTATCTTCATCTCTTTGGCCATGACTATTTCTCACATACTTAATGATTTGATCGGCCTCATTCTCTGCTGAAAACTTCGTAGTTTTGTGCAACTCACCATCCTTTTTTCCGCCAATAAGTTTCGGATCACTAGAATAAATATGAGAATCAAAATGAGCATCTTTCAATGCTTGGTAAAAATATTCGATACTATGTCGGGATGCCCCTGGAGGAACGTAGGTATCGTAGTTATTTACCAAGTGTCCCCCTGGCTCTTCCAAGGTTCCTTTGTAGTTCCCATTCTCATCAAATAAAGCTTCAGTTTTTTCCCAGTGGCATTTCCCAAAGTAAGAAGTATTATAACCTGCTTCATAGAAAACATCTGTGATTGTTTTTACATCATTCCTCAACTCATGGTTTCGTCCTGCCTTGCAATTTCCCCATATCCCATTTTGTTGCGGATACTGTCCTGTAAGCATCATCCCCCGGTATGGGCTACACAACGGATAATTACTAATCGCATTTGTAAAAACGACTCCATTTTTTGCTAATTTATCAATAGTCGGGGTAACTACAGGATCAGATACTCCTACGACTTCAGATCTGTACGGCTCTTCATTCCAAAAACCAGCGCTATACCTACGCAGTTGGTCTGGGAAAATAACAATTACATTGGGTTTTTCATCTATTTGTTTCTCAACTTCCTTACATCCCCACGGGGATACTATTGCAAGTAAAGCAAGCGTTTTATTAATTTGCATAACACTATTATATATTGATTTAAAATCAAGACTATTGTTCTTTCACATCTCCTAGAATTTTCAGAAAATTCTACAACTACTCACACCTCCAATATGCATCTATATTAAAGATTATTCTCAACTACTAGTTTTTGTGTTATCGATTTCTCAGGATTATGGATTGTTAATAGATAAATCCCGCTGTTGATATTCCCAGGAGTCGCAAGTTGAATATTATTCTGCCCTGAAACAACAGAAAATTCTTTGACGAGCATCGTTTCTCCTGTCACCCGACGTAAAACAATTGTTATAGTTCTATTTTTGGGTGAGTGGTATAGGATGTTTATTCTATCTTTTACTGGATTTGGATATAGTCTGATTGAAGCACTAACATTACCTGTTGGCTCGGTTATAGAGGTACTTATATTCTTTTTAATAATAAGCTGAGGTGAATCCAGCTCTGATCCAGCCTCTGTTGAGTATAAATCAACCTGTGCTGGACCTTCAACAGAAGATGAGATCTGAAATGACAACTTTCCATCGCTAAGGTTATTGAGGTATTGCGAAGTAATATCCCATTCAATTTTTCCACTTTCAATAGTCGCCCCGCCAACAAAACCATCGGGACTAGGTTTATTATCCCATGTTAAACTCTGCTCAGTCCAGTTATCATTATTAATATATGAAACATTAAAATTTATATTTTCTCCAGCTTCATTGACTGACTTTGCTGTGACTTGTAATTTTACTGATTCTACATCATTCGTTAAGGTGCTAATATCAAATTTAAGAAATCCCAGTCTAACATAAGGATCAGTAGCTCCTTGTTTTACAATTATTGTACTCTCATTTCCATGAGTTTTGGAAGTACCAGCATCTGCACCATAGGCATATGTATCATCTGTAGCAGATACTTTTTGTGCATTGCCATTATTAATATCACTATAAGCAATATCATAAACTCTAACCCAATCAATATATGCATAGTTGGGAAAAGCTCCGGTATGGGCATTCCCTTCCCCCCAACTTGCCCCTGTTGACAAGATAATGTATTCTGGAGATGATGAGACACCTTCTCCAAGGTAAGTTGATTTAAGTTGCCCATCGAAATAGTATTTGTAATAGCCGGGGCCCCATTCTAACCCATAATTATGAAATTCCCCATCATGAATACTTGCCTCAACTTTTTTGCCCCATGTACGATGATCTTCTCCATATCCATCCCAATGAATTGCATTTTGATAATGATCTGTAGCAAAAGCAGACTCCACAATATCAATTTCAGCGCCATCACTTCCTCCACTCCCAACGTTCCCCATGGTTTTACTTTGCAGCCAAAATGCTGTGTGACAACCATCATTGGTTGGAGCAATCTTTATTCTTGCCTCATAGTAACCATAGGTAGATTCAAACAGATTAACAGATGATACGCCTGCAGCAAGAACAGTGTCGACGCTTGTGGTAACTTTAGTATTCTTTAATACCAGTTTCCCATCCTCAACATAAGCATTGTCCTTTTCATATCTCCAATAAATTGGAAAACCATCATGCGTGCGGGTTTTCCTATAACTCTCCCCTCTATCCGTCCAATTTTGTGGATTTAGAGTTACCCCTGAAAATTCATCTTGCCATTTTAGAACAGGATTGGAGCCTTCAGGAGGTTGAGCTCGTACATAAACAAAAACGCTTATAAATAACATTGTTATTATAAGCCGAAATCCTAGCATATCCATATTGAGCAATATTTGAAAGTAAAAAATAAAGCCCTTACTAATAAAAGGCTACCACAAATTTCTAAAGTAAAATTCGTCCCCAACACGTTACCATATGAAGTACGGTAATCCCTCTTTAGTACGAAGGAATACCATACCTCATAAAGTGATGTCTATATCAACTATTCGATATAGAATAGTCTCGTCTATTCAGAATAACCTGGATTTTGAGTTAAATTAGGATTGATGTCCCTTTCACTTTGCGGAATCGGCCACCACTGATGGTAATCGAAATACTGACGGGTTACCACCGGAGAAGCAGCAAATGTTGAACTTGTGCTGTTTGTTGCCATTCCCATAACTTTAAACCCATCATTCAATTTAAGCATATCCCAACGTTTAAATCGTGGGAAAAGCCATCCTTCAAATGCCAGCTCTCGGATACATTCATCATAGATATCATCAAGGGTAATATCTGTAGCACTGTGCAACGGAAGCTTATCGGATGCTCTTTCTCTCACTGCATTGATTGACAAATCTGCTGTAGCCTGATCGAGTTGCCCCAATTGTTTTTTTGCTTCAGCATACATTAACAATACATCGGAATACCTAAACAAAATCCAGTTATTAGGTGAATCATACGGAATACCTCCGTCGCCTTCAATAATAGTCTTTTTAGTAGTTAAACCAGTTTTACTATGATGATAATTTGTGATTTCATAGGGATAAAGCTTATCCAACCCTTTCTCCACAATTGTGTGCCCCCCTGGTCGGAGAATTGTTGCATCCATACGTGGGTCACGACCTTCGAAGTATTCATAAACATCAGGCTGAATACGCTCATCTTCGATGGTATATTCGGGGTTTTCATCAATCTTTTCAAATTTATCAACCAGCCAAAGTGTCGGGCTTAACCACGACCATCCCCAAGAAGAGTGTGACCTTGTTGCATACATTTTATCGAAAGTAGCCCCATCATCAACATACGAAATGAACTGGATATCAAAGATTACTTCTGAGTTATTTTCATTTTTCCAGTTAAACACATCTTTAAAATTTGGTTGTAAGGAGTAAACTCCCAAATCAATCACCTGCTTTGAAGTAGAGGCTGCACCGTCCCAGTCTTCTTCAAACAAATGGATTTTAGTTTTCAAGGTTAAGGCCGCTCCTTTAGTTGCCCTGCCAATTTCAGTTGAAGAATAAGACACCGGTAAAGAGTTCACAGCAATGTCAAGATCCTTATGCATAGCCTGAATTATTTCATTTTGAGGCGCTCTTGGAACCATCGCTTCAGAAACTTCTTGAACAGAAAGGATTAAAGGGACATCACCAAAAGCAACGATCAACTGATAGTAATATAAAGCCCTTAAAAACGAGGCTTCACCTTTTACCCTTGCTTTTATATCCGACTCATTATCAGGATAAGGAATATCATCAATGTTATCAAGTACATCATTACACCTGGCGATACCCTTATATGCTACGTTCCAATACCCATTAACTAAGCCATTGCCAGGATCATGGGTTCCTTCTGCTATTGAGTTATAACCTCCGTTTCTGGAGTAACTAATTGGAGTTAAGGCATCCATCATTCCCCAAAGTTCGTAGGCTGGGTTTTTACTTGTTCCCCGGCATTGTAATACATCGTAACAAGCCTGGAGGCCCGCATCTGCATCTTTAGGAGACAGCCAAAAAGTGGCTTCTGAAATTTTATCCAAAGGCTGTTTGTCCAGCAAGTCCTCGCACGAAGCAAACAACGTTAACATTACCGCCAATAATATTATCTTATTTTTCATTGTCTTTCTTTTTAATGTTCAATCATTTAAAATGTCACTTGCACACCGGCCGATACTGTTTTTTGCAATGGATACTGAGTTATTCCACTAGCCGTTTGAGACCTTTCAGGGTCAAATCCATCGAATTTTGTGAATGTAAACAGGTTTTCACCATTCACATATAATCGGAGCCTGTCAATACCAAAAGCAGCTGTATTCGGAACCGTATATCCCAATTGAATTGTTTTTACCCTTAGATAGGAAGCATCTTGTTTCCAGAAAGTAGAGAACATATAGTTTTTCGAATGACTATTAGGATTTACTGCTCGTGGCAAGGTCGCTGTAGCCCAGGTTGACTCATCAGATGGGATGAACCGGTCGGTAGCCCATTTAGAAGGGAATAAGCCACGATCTCCATTTACACCAACAGGAATTACGCCATTTCCTCCCAAATAAGTATCTCGTCCGTAAACCCCCTGAAGTAGAGTTGCAAAATCAAAACCTTTATAATCCAGATTTAAATTAAATCCGTAAGTGTATTTTGGAATAGTGTTACCAATTACTTCGCGGTCTTCGCTGTTAATAATACCATTTCCATCCAAATCCTGATATTTTACATCGCCGGGCTTTGTTTTATTATTGATATACCAAGCTCCTGAATTTCCCGACAACTCACGTGCTTTTTCATTTAGTGCATCCAATTCCTCCTGCGATCGGATCAAGCCATCTGCAACATACCCATACATTGATCTGAAAGAGTAACCTTCCCAGATTACGAAGTTTCCACCAGAGCGAACTTCTCCTTGGTATTTGGTGACTTCATTCTTAACATTAGAGACATTAAAACCAATATTATAAGCTAAATCCCCCAATTTGTCCTGATAATTGGCACTCAATTCCCAACCTTGGTTTGTAACTTCAGCTAGGTTTACGACAGGACTTGCTTTATCTCCCATCGTTTTGGGTATATTCATACCAATAAGAATACCATCGGTTAAGCGATGAAAATACTCGGCTGTAACATTGAGTTTCCCAAATAAGGTTGCATCAACCCCAATATTTGAGGTTGTCGTGGTTTCCCATTTTATATCGGAGTTAACCACCTCAGTAGAAGCAATCCCCGAAGTGATATTTCCACCCAAAGAATAAGTTTGTCCTAAAGCATAACTGGTTTGATAAGGATAATAATTTGGAGAACTACCTCTCATGATATTCTGATTCCCTAATTTTCCCCATGAAGTCCTGACTTTTAAATTATCGAGCCAACTAACATCCTGCATAAATCCTTCTTCGGATATTCGCCATCCCGCAGAGAAAGATGGGAATACCCCCCATTTATTGCCTTCTTTAAATCTGGATGAACCATCATAGCGCACATTGCCTTCAAGTAAGTACTTGCTTTTATAGGCATAATTCACTCTTGAGAAAAAGGAAACAAGCGACCATTCACTTGCCGAACCTCCTACCTGAGGATTATCCAATCCAGCATTTAACACAAATAGCTCATTGTTGTGAAAATTGTCAATTCCTGCATTAAACCAATCACCACGATACTTCTCAACACTTGATCCGACCAATACATTTAGATCATGGTTTTCGGCAATTGTTTTCGAATAATTTAAGGTATTGTAATTTGTAATGGTAAAATTCTCTGAATTTGAATTCCGAGCTGGCGTCAGTTTATTTAATGTCTGGTCAACTTCATCCGTATTAAAGTTCCATAATTCAGTTAATCCTCCAAAAGATTGCTTAAGAGTATTATTGAATTTAATAGCCGCATTCGTAGAAAAACTCAATCCATCAATAATCTCCCAATTCAAATACAATTTTCCAAGGAAATTCTGGTTTCGCTCTGTATTATGCGTATTTTCCCATTGGGCTCGTGGATTGATAACTGTACCAACACCAATAGCCTGTGCATTACCATAACGTCCATCCTGATGCCTCTCATAGGGAATACCAGGAACAATCCCGAAGATTTCAGTAACATCAGGGTTCTCTAGGTCTTTCCAAAAACCCGACAGGTTTGTTCCGACTTTTAAGTTTTTGAGAATACTTCCTTCCCAGTTCATTCTGAAATTATAACGTTTTGCATAAGTGTCGGGAGTAATCCCTTTTTGGTCAAGATAACCAAGAGAAAAGTTATAGACCGCTTTATCGGTTCCGCCAGAAAAAGAGAGATGGTGTGAATGCATTGGAGCAGTATCTCCATACCATACATCCACCCAGTCTACACTTGGTCTAAATACTGGATCAGGATTGTTGCGAAATGCATCAATATCATCTTGAGAGAATATGGCTGCTTGACCAATGTTTGTCCAAGCTTCATTCGCAATTTCCATATAGGTTGCAAAATCACTTAGATACTCTGGCATCTGACTAGTAGATTGCCAGCCATGATAACCGTTATAGTTAACTTTCAAAGCTCCGGCTTTACCTTTCTTCGTTGTTACCAAAATTACACCGTTTGCCGCTCTTGATCCATAAATTGCGGAAGATGCTGCGTCTTTTAGTACCGATATGCTTTCAACGTCATTGGAGTTAATATCTCCAATTCCCGACTCAATACCATCGATTAATACCAGCGGATTAGCATTATTCAAGGTACCAACACCTCGAATTCGGATAGTGGCACCATCTTTACCGGGCTGCCCATCGGTTTGAGAAATATGGACTCCTGTTGCTAGTCCACTTAAAGCTGAAGACATGTTGGTTATCGGACGTGCATCTAATTCCTTTGCAGTTACGCTTGAAATAGCACCAGTTAAGTTAACTTTCTTTTGTACTCCATATCCAACAGCAACAACTTCATCAATGCCAATAGCATCTTCTTTCATTGTTACATTAATCGCACTTTGGTTTCCTACAGGAATCTCCTGGGGAACCATTCCAACAAAAGAAAACAATAGAACGTCCCCTGCTGCAACCTGATCAAGGGTATAATTTCCATCAAGATCCGAAACCGTTCCTTTCGTTGTTCCCTTCACAACAATAGTGACCCCTGGAAGCGGTTGATTGAACGAGTCAGTAACCTTTCCACTCACCTCTCGTGCTTGTTGGCTAAAAGCTGTAGAGCTCAAATTGGTCAAAATGATCTGCCGATCACGAATCATAAATTCAGTAGTTGTTTGATCAAACAACTCTTTCAGGATGCCTTCTACTGTTTGTTTTTTAGCATCTACATTGACTTTCCGATCAACATCTATTAAATCCTGATTATAAAGGAAATAATAATCTGACTGATTTTCGATCTCATTTAACACATCAGCCAAACGCACATTTTTCAACTTCATTGACATGCGGGTTTGCTGAGAAAAGCTATTTAATGCTGAAACCTGCAAAATGCCTGTTAAAAGAAATAAAACGACTAAGCGCATAATCCAAAATGTTTTTTTGAGGGCACACCAGTAAACTGCCCCACTTCTTTGTAATTTTTTCATAAATTTACGTTGTAGAGTGATTAAAAATTTCGTTGTAGTGACTCTGCAATTTGTCAGGGAAGTGTTGGTAGCACTTTCCTGATTTGCTTTAAATTACTGCCATTCAATAATGATTTTCTTTTTCATGTAAGTTCCTTGCTTATTTAGTTTACGTTCTTCTATTCGATATTTCAAGGGGGTCGTTAAAGAAATCAAACGAAGGATTTCATCCAACTGCTCGTCTTTAAACGTGGCTTTGAAATTATAATCCTGCAGTCGTTTATCACGTATCTCAAAATCGACATGATACCATCGAGACAGTTTTTTCACCACTTCGGATAGCGGTTCTCCATCAAATCGTAAAAACCCCTTGGTCCACGATGTGTAGCTACTCGCATCAACCTGGCTAACTGTTGCTTCATTTTTTAACAGGTCAAGCTCAAATTTTTCGTCGGGGTTCATCGTATAAGTCAGTTGATCCTCTGTATTCAGGATTTGAACTTTGCCTTCCTGTAAAATTACATTGACCGCCGATTCGTCAGCATAAGCAGCCACATTGAAAGAGGTGCCCAGTACCTGCACGGTTAACGCCTTTGTTTTAACCCGAAACTTCTGCTGACTCCGGTGCACAACTTCGAAATAGGCCTCACCTTCAAGTTCAACATCTCGATGCTCTGAAAAAACAACAGGATAAGTTAATTGTGAGCCACCATTTAACCATCCCTTTGATCCGTCAGGCAAAACAAACTCGGTTCTCGCTCCTGCAGGCGAGTGAATGGTTGCCATAATATTCTCTTGGTATTTGGTTGTACGAAATATCCAAAGACTTGCAGCCAGCAAAACTGGAATAAACAAAACTGCGGCAATACGCTGATAGTATCGCAAAATTGATTTTCCTTTGGCTTCCGACTTTTTAATATGGTTTTTCCTGAACCGTTCAAGCATGACTTCCAAGCCCCCATTCAGTGGTTGGTTCGCAGAGAGTCCTTCCCAGTGCTCTTTTAACTCTTCCCGAAGATTTTCATCCGCTCCCGATTGAAAATGCTGCTTCACCTGTTTATAATCGGTACGGGAATAATTCCCGTTGACAAATCGTCTTAATCGTTCTCTATCTATTTTCTTCTCTGACATGAGTTATAAGTGAGATTCATTCAAATTACTCACTCGTTATATCCTCATTTTTTCAAAACCCCTATTCCGATTTGATTTTTTTTTAAATTTTAGTGTAAAAGAAGGAGAGATAAAGAAGAAAGAACAGGGTCAAAACGCTCAGGAATTGGTTACGAAATGGGAAGCTTATTTGAAGTTTTATATTTCAAGTTCGTGATTTCCCGAACATTTGGAAATCCAATATCTATTATCGGCTCTCCAAAAATAAAGAGAAAAACAAAAGGCCTCCAGGAAAGTCCTCGGCAAACCGGCGCTTTAAATATTTCATTGCTTCGGTGATCTGATTTTCAACGGTCTTCACGGAAATGTCATATTCATTGGCAATCTCAACTAGTGATTTTCCATGTTTTTTTCGCCGAACGAACACGTTCTTTCTTCGTTCTGGCATCTCCGCAATAAATTGATCCAGCCGCTGAATAACCAGTTGGTAGTTATTTTCAAAATCAATCGGATCGTCCCCATTATCTAACTGATCAATCACTTCTTCTTTGAACTGATTAACCTGAGCTTTCCGATTAAATGATTTTCTGATTGAATTATAGGCAATAGTAAATAAATAAGATTGAAAAGAAGTATCCGTCTTTAGTCTTTCGCGATTTTTCCAAACTTTCATGAAAACTTCCTGCACAATCTCTTCCGCCTCACTTTTCTGCTTTAAATAGGATACAGCAAACACAAAAAGTTTCTGTCCATACTTCAAGAAGAGTTTTTCAAAAGCGGAATGATCTCCTTTTTGCAACGAGATCAATAGTTCTGAATCAATATTCCGAATCGAATTCTTCAACAATTAGCCGTTTAACGGCTGTAAAGAAATAAAAAAATAAGGACATGACTTCAAAAAGACACTACTCTCCAATCAAATGATTAGAGAATTAGCTTAATTACAGCCAGTGTTTATTGATCATACAAACCTGTATTTCCTTTTTCCCAAAGAGACATCAGCTCTTCAACAAGCTCTGGATGCTCAGCAGCAATATTCCGTTTTTCATGTGGATCATTTGCATGATCATACAATTCAATCATCGGTTGTTCGTTTCTAAAATATTTGGTTAATCGATAACGATCGGTTCGAAGCGTAATTCCATTTCGGAAATAGCCAAATGCTTCATTTTTCCATGCAAGCTTATCTCCTGCTAAAATAGGGAGCATACTCTTCCCATCCGTTGTATGCGGCATCTCAACCTGGCAAAGATCCATGAGGGTCGGATAAATATCAACCGAACTCACCACACCATTCACCGGCTGACCATTCGTTATTCCTGGCACCCGAACAATGAATGCACTTTTAAGGGCCTGCTCAAAAATGGTATGTTTTCCCCAAACCAACTGATCGCCTAAATGCCAACCATGGTCGCCCCAAAGAACAACCACCGTATTTTCAGCTAAGCCTAATTCGTCCAATTCATCCAATAATTTTCCAATTTGAGCATCGACATAGCTGACACAAGCAAAATACGCATGTCGCAACTTTCGTCCATATGCATCAGATACCGGACCTTCCAGTGATGCTTCCTCATCTCCAAGCTGGTAACCATTAAACTCGCCACTATTGTGTAAACTCGCTTTATTTACATTTTCAGGAATAGCTGCAATTGGAGACAAGGGAATGTCATCCTCCTGATACAAATCCCAATATTTTGTAGGAGCATTGAATGGAAGATGTGGCTTAAAGAAACCAACGCCCAGAAAAAAAGGCTGCTTCTTTTGAGCTAATTCCTTCAATTTCGTTAGGGCTAAGTTGGCTGTCAATCCATCTGGATAGCCATCATCGTCCACCTCTCCTCTTTCATAAGGTTTTACCTGACGATTGCGGCTTTGTCGGTTCTCCCCATCAGCATACCCAAAAAATGCATTCCAACCAGTCCCCCATTTTCCGGCATCAAATAACATTTCATCCCAACTATGGGGTAATTCCAGTTCGGTACCTACCGAATCGGTGTAGGCATACAACAAACCATCAGCATAGTGGCTTATTTTTCCCACTCCAACCGTATAATACCCGTTTCGTTTTAAGTGATGAATAAATGTTTCCGGAGCTTCCTGCTCAGGCTGTCCTGATATCATATTGTGAATCGCCTCATTGGATAAATGGGCTTTGGTTTGCGGATACATTCCAGTCAACAAACTACTTCTAGAGGCTCCACAAGTTGGAATAGAAACAAAATGGTTTGTAAAAACCGCTCCTGTTTTTGCGAGTTGATCGATATTTGGTGAGTGAATGTATTCTTTACCATAGCATCCCAACTCAGGACGGAGATCATCAACACAAATAAAGAGGACATTGGGTTGCTGACTAATTTTGGGTTCCGCGTTTTTTCTTTCACACGACACCAACGCCAAAGAGCATAACCAGAAGTAGCTTGTGTTTTTCATCGTTTTTTCTTTTAAAAGCAGCCTAATTATTCATCCTTTTATACCGTGCTAAAGCCTCCAAGAAGTAATAGTCGGCATAATTAATTGGTACATCAATCTCGGAATGTGAAGGAATGTTTCCAACACTATGATCGAGAACAAAAAAAGGAATTTTTTCAGGATTGGCTTTATAATGGCTACTCAGGCTAAACAAAATCTGTTCTGCTGCTTCCCAATAAACTGTTCCATTCTTTTTACTCAATTGGCTTAGCTCCAAAAGAGCCGATGCCGTTACTGCAGCAGCCGAAGCATCTCGCCAAGGTTTTTCCAGCTTGGGCAATTTTTCCAACCAGCTTGGAACGTAGGCCGGATCATTGATGTGATAATCCCACAGAGGCACCAGGTCTTCTGGCATGTTGGGATGATTAAGGACATAGCTTGCAATCGCTTCAGCATATTGCAAAAACCGTTCGTCTCCTGTTTCCCGATAACAAAGCGTAAAACCATACAAACCCCAAGCCTGTCCACGCGCCCATGCTGATTCATGTGAATATCCCTGATGCGTATATCGACCTCTTACTGCTCCGGTTAGGGTGTCATAATCCACAACATGGTAGCTACTATAGTCCTCCCTGAAATGATTTTTCATCGTTTGTTCGGCGTGAGTGATGGCAATCTTTCGGTACTTATCATTCCCTGACAACCTGGAGGCCTCGAACAACAAATCCAGATTCATCATATTATCAATAATGACCGGGAACTGCCACCTCTTTCCATCTTTGGTTCCGCCTCCATTCCATGATTTTATCGAGCGAGTAACATCGCTGTACCGGGTACAAAGCGACTCTGCTCCATTAATCAGCACTTGCTTGTAATCAGCATTGTTTGTCAGTCGCAAGCCATTTCCATAACTACAACTCAGCATAAAACCAACATCATGATTGTCGGTATAATATTGGATGGGCTCTAACCACTTCGTTGTTCGCTCAGCTGTTGTTCGCCATTGTTCGTTACCCGTTAGTTCGTACAGATACCATAAACTACCGGGGAAAAAACCACTGGTCCAATCGTAAGGGCCAACCGTTCCTAGTTCTCCATTTTTTCTGATTGATCGGGGTAAACGCCCATCTTCCGGAATCGCATCCAAAGCCTTTTCTAGCTGGCTCCCTGCAAAATCAACATTTTCTTGAATAAACGCACCCTTCTTATCTGAACATCCCGCTACGGACAGCAAAACAATTGCCATCCCCAGTATCATCTTTAATCTCATTGCTTTTGTATTTTTATTTTTCATCGACAAAATAATCAATCCCTGTATCGTAATTGGTATAGTGAATATACTTCTTGTTCACCATCCAAAGCACAACTGGGACATCCCCTTTTTTCATATTCTTGGGAACAACCGGCCTGACATTGTCATATTCCGAGTTTTGTGTGATGGGCGTTACCTTCCAACTCTTTCCATGATTCCGTGTCTCCTGCTTTTCAATTTCAAAGGTACCATTCACGTCACGCGACAAGTAAATAATGTTCGGATTTAACGGATTTAAGGACATTCCTGCTGAATAATGTGGTTCCGGTTCTATCTTCCCCTCGGGTGTTTGAGGGAACCACTTTCCAGCATTACAAACCTCGTTGTCAATCCACTTTTTCCCATCAAATATGGCATAATGATACAGGTGCTTGGTTTCTTCCGGGTAGCGGGCATACAGCACAACCGGACGCCCTTTCCGATCAGATCCTATATCGTAAATCCAAGCCCGGCCATTTTCTTCAGTTGCCTGATAAACCACTGATGCATCTTTCGGCTCAAATGGAATATTTTTCAGATCACAGATCTTGGTTCCATCGGCTTTCCAAAAAGCACCATTCTCATAGCAAGCATAATAAACCGAATTCAACGGTTCATTACGAGGATGTCCATCGGTAAAAAGAATGTGAATCTTCGATTTTCCGTCCGAGGAGTAACAGACATAAGGACGATTGTTACCATCAAAAGGAATGTTGGTGATAAAGACCCTACTCTTTTCAAAGGATACGCCATCATCGTCAGACCAAGTGATATTGGGTTTAAAGCCAGTCCAGCGTCCGAAGCAATAAATACGGTTATTCTCATTTGAAAGCGCAAATGGATTGGCATATGTCACGCGCTTGTATGGATACCTTTTGAGTTCTTCTTCATCATAAATATCGTGCTCAACAGTTTCTCCAAACTCCAACGAAGAAGCATCAGTCTTCAATCGGTTAACCCGCACTTTATGATCGTAATGTTTGGCGCAAAACAGCAAAACATCTTTATCCGCCAACTCGGCAAATGCTGGGTTGGCATGGTCGTCCTTTTCAAGTTGAGGGGCAATTGTTTGAACCTGACTTGCACCTTCTATATAATTTAAAAGAGCTGCTTGCAAAGTCCCGTCTTTGGTAATCCAACCGGTAACAATTTCAGCTTTTCCATTGTGACGGTAGATTGCACGAGGGCCCGAAAACCAACACCACGCCGCATCTTCACTTAATGTTTCAGGCTTATTTTGTGCCTCAACAAAATTGAAGGACAATAGAGTGCCCACAATTAAACTCATTATCAAACTCACCTTTTTCATAAATTTCCGAAATATTTTAGTTAGTAATACCCCCCTAGTAATAGATGGACGCTGCCATAAAAGTATAAGTTCTTTTCTATCCAGAAGAATTGACTGCCAAATATAGGCCGATGTATTCATTGGTTCACTTCAAAAAAGCAACTTTATCAAAAAACCACCCTCCACTTCAACAGACAAAAAAATTCTTTCCCTCCAATTAACGAACAAGAGCTATTGCATCAACTCATCTTCTTCTTCTAGTTTATTCTTCATCTGCTTAAAAATATCAGGATGCTCATTGATTACATTCTGATGTTCTCCTAGGTCTATTCCAAGCTGATACAATTGAGGTGAAAAAGCGGTGCTATCCTGATGCCATCCCCGGCTTTTTTGCATATGCAACTTCCACTCTCCTTCGCGAATTGCTTCTGGCTGTCCGTTGCGTGCATAGTAAAGAAAAGGTCTTGGCTCCAACTTTGTTTCTTCTGGATTTTTCAAGAGCTCCAAAAGACTAATCCCATCAAAACTTCTTTTTTCAGAATCAGTATCTTTAAGAATGTCAATAAACGTTGGAAACAAATCCATCAGTGTAACCATCCCATCTGAAACTTTATTCGCTGGAATTTCCTGAGGCCATGCAATTAATCCGGGAACACGTTGTCCTCCTTCCCAAGTCGTCGCTTTTGTGCCTCGCAACGGCCTTGCTGAACGATTGGATATCGGCCCGTTGTCTGAAGAAAACACCACAATTGTATTTTCGTAAATATGCTCCTCTTTTAGTGTTCGGATAATTTCTCCCATGCTCCAATCCAGTTCCATGATGACATCGCCATACAAGCCCATCTTGCTTTTTCCTTCAAATTGCTCACTAACATGGAGTGGCGTATGTGGCATATTGTGGGCGAGATAAATGAAGAATGGTTCTTCACCCCGATTCTTGATCAGCTGAATACTTTCTTCGGTGTACCTCTTGGTCAGGTAGCGCTGATCTAGACCTTCTTCTATGATATTTTCATTGCGGTATACCGGCAAAGGTGGAGATTGAAAATTATTATGTCGATAATAATGCCCGTCCATATCGTTGGAATACGGAACTCCATAAAAATAGTCGAATCCTTGACGGTTAGGCATAAATTCAGGCTGATGTCCAAGATGCCATTTCCCAATGCAAGCCGTTGAATAGCCATTCTCTTTAAACAATTCGGCCAGCGTATAACTTTCCGGGGGCAATCCATGCGTCGAGTAAGGAAAAATCACAGCTTCATGCAAATTGGTTCTTTTGGGATACAAACCCGTTAATAAGCCTGCTCGCGATGGCGTGCACACTGTAGCTGGCGCATACAAGCTCGTGAACCGGATGCCGCTCTCAGCTAAAGCATCCAAATTTGGGGTTTCAAACCCGGTTGCTCCATAACATCCCAGGTCAGCGTATCCCTGATCATCAGTAAAAAAGATGATTACGTTCGGCTTCTTATCATCCTGCCGACAACCAAACAAAGAAACAAGCAAAGTGAAAAAAACGGTAGACCTTCCTATTTTCATGATAAGCGATTTTGGGTTAAGCGACCTGCAAAATACTAAAACAAAAGCCAATCCCTATAGCCGAAGAAGGAAAACTCCATTTTTGCAGGAATCATCTCTTCGCTTGCTATAAAGATTGGCCTTCAAACTTTTTGTCAAAACACTTTTCGAATTTGACTCAGTTATAAGCTGCAATTATTTTAAGCTATTTCTTTTTAAGAATAGCTGTCCATCCACCTCCAGGAGCCATTTTAACATTAACTTTTGAAGCAGAATTAACCTCCTGGTTTTCCTGAGCAAAGTCTGCAGCATGTTTGTCGGCATTCACTCCGTCTTTCCACACACTCATGGTATAATTTCCATCACCTAAGAAATCAAGATCCAGACTTAACTCGCGGGCGTCCCAATCTGTCATGGTGCCAATATACCAAGTATCACCCGACCGACGAGCGATGGCAACATAGTCTCCTACTTTTCCTTTTAGAACTTTTGTATCATCCCAAACTGAAGGCACAACAGAAAGAAATTCCATGCATTCCGGTTCTTTATAGTAGTTTGATGGATTATCGCAAAGCATTTGAAGCGGGCTCTCAAAAACAACATACATGGCCAGTTGATGACAGCGTGTCCCTGAACTCATCGGCTCTTTAAAAACCTTCCTAAAATTCTCCTTCGTCGCATTAATCATTGCTCCCGGCGTATAATCCATCGCTCCAGCCACCATTCTTGTAAATGGCAACGTTACATTATGCTCGGGATCAGGGAGTAATGACCACTTGGCATTCTCCATACCTTTAACGCCCTCGTAATTAATCACATTGGGATACGCCCGCTCAAGTCCGGCCGGTTTATAAGCCCCGTGATAATCCACTAGTAATTCTCGCGAAGCACACTCACTGGCAATCTTCTCGTAAAAATTGACCATCCATTGGTCATCGCGTTGCATAAAGTCAATTTTGATTCCTTTCACTCCCCAAGCCTCAAACTGGTCAAGAGCTTTCTCCAATTGATCATCCAACGCTTTCCATACGACCCAAAGGATTACTCCCACATTGCGCTCTTTTCCATAGTCAACTAATTCCTGGATATCAATCTCATCAACAACATCCATAATATTCTCCAGGTGATACCAACCTTCATCCAATATAATATATTCCAGGTTGTTTTTCGAGGCAAAATCAATGTAATACTTGTACGTATCGTTGTTTACGCCCGACTTAAAATCAACGCCATAAATGTTATTCGCATTCCACCAGTCCCAGGCAACTTTTCCAGGCTTAATCCATTCGGTATTTTGAATTTTCAACTCAGGCGCCAACTTATAAATCAGCTCGGATTGCACAAGTTCTTCATCATTCTCACTTATAAGCAAAGCCCTCCAGGGGAAACTCCTTGGTCCATTGCATACTGCAATGTAGTCGGCATATTTTGTTGGTTTTACATCACGATCGCTTAGCTGTTTTTCTTCCAAAACAACACCGGCAAATTTTCCGACCAAGGCATTCTGATTTTGATCGTCCCCTTGAAGAAACATCCCTGGATAATCCATCAGGTTTGACTCTGAAATGTAAGTTTTCACTCCATTGTCGCAATCCACCAGCATACCCGTTGAACAGAATCTGTCAGAGCCAACCGCAGATAAATTTACTTTCAGGTACTCCCTTTCCTGGTGAGAAAATAGACTTTCTTCTTCAGGAAACCAAGTGGTATGATCGGCAGGAAAGACAAAGCTGGCCTGCTCCGACTTCACTTTGTATTCGCCTTTTAATGCGGAAACCCAACGGTAAGCCGCTCCTTCGTCATAAGCTCTGAATTCCAAAGAATAACCTTTAAACGATAAGGTAAGCTGGTTGTAAACATCCTGAATTTTAGCATATTTCCGCTGAACAACGGGAGTCAACTCATTGGAATGTGATGTTACTTTAGCTCTTCTGACACGGGCATCCTTCCCCCAAACATCTCCGTTGGCTAATTCAAGAGCGATTGGAGAAGCGGTGATTATCTGCTGATCTCCTAAAAAAACAGAATAAGTGCAATTTTCGTCAACATTCACTTTAAGGCTAATTCTTCCATTCGGAGAAGAAAGCTCATATTCTTTTGCCATTGTCACATTAAATACGACCAGCAAGCAAATTACTGAAAGTAATCTTTTCATTTTGATCTTTTTAACAAGATATCCATGAGGCAAGACCAATGCTTCAGGATATCCCAATTATTGTTTACTTAAGAATTAAATTAGTTATTTTAGGTCATGTTAATTGTCAATTCGGGAAGCATCCAGAACATGCTCTACGACCGCAGATTTTCGACTCTCTTCTGAATCGAAAGTTCCTTAATTTTTTATTTTGATTGATTCCGAAAAATTAGTTAAAAGTATAGATAATTCCTATTTTCTTAGATGTGTAATTTTAATGGGTAACACTATCACATTAAAAACAAAAGTTCATAACAATTCCTATTCCTTTCCCCAGAATGATCCTTCATCTTCAAGTTCTCGCTCCATCTATTCTAATTCTAAAAGGAGTTCGGATACTTTTTCGGATTCCTGATCAGCCAAATCAATTCGCTCTCCCAAATCTTTCTCAACCTGAAATAACAACGGGGTTTCGCGTGAAGCTTCGTACCCATAATTATTCTTCGTTTGCGAACCGATTCTGACATGTAACTTCCACTCCTTTGCCCGAATGGCTGATGGCTGATTATTGAAATAAGAATACAAAAACCTAAAATCTTCAATCTCGGGGTAATTTCCCGAAGGCATCAATAACGAACGAATATCTCGGCCATCAATCATACGGTCGGTTGGCTTTTCAGCCACTCATGATTCTATCGTAAAACACGCCTCATCCATTTCAATCACCATCGACTTTTTACTAACTATTACCATACCAAAACACTAGCTTATTTAGGACTTAAACGACCTGGCTCTCTCCTGTTTTTGCCTACATCTCCGGTTCGAGAGTCCCCTAAATCTTCTCTTGCTTCTTGTGCAATGCGTTCAATCTCGTCTATAACTTCCGGATACAAACCACTTACATCATAGCGTTCTCCCGGGTCGTTATCCAAGTTAAACAGTTTTCGGGCAGTTGTTAAGCTGTTGTATATGCCCGGATAACCATTATTTCCTTGTTCCGTATTCTCATAAGATTTGTAGTTATGTGGAAATATCAGTTTCCAATCATCCATTCGAATAGCTTCTAATTGATTGTCAGCAAAGTAATGATACAGAACTCTTCTTGGGGTGGCATCGACATCTCCTTTCATTATCGCAGAAATATCTATCCCATCAATCTTCTTTTTGGGAAGCGAGGCACCTGTAATACGAGCAAGTGTCGGTAGAATATCGATCGTTGAAGCAAGTTTATTACTTAAGATTCCTTTAGGAATTTCTCTTGTCCAGCTCATTATACATGGCACACGCACTCCACCTTCGAAACTCGTTAACTTTCCTTCACGAAGCCCTCCGGCAGAACCTGCATGATTTCCGTAACTAAGCCAAGGGCCATTGTCTGAGGTAAAAATAACTAAGGTATTTTCTCGTATTCCAAGCTTCTCCAGTGTTTTGATTATTTCCCCCACCGACCAGTCAAGCTCCATTACAACATCACCGTATACCCCTTGTTTTGTCTTACCCTTAAACTTCGACGAAACTGCCAGTGGCACATGAGGCATCGAATGAGCTAGGTAGAGAAAAAAAGGATGCTTTTTATTCTTTTCAATAAACGTTACTGCTTCTTTGGTATAAAGGCTTGTTAACTCAGCCTGCTCATCCAGCGTTCTGATTTTTTTTACAGATTCATTGCCCCGAATCAATGGCAACTCCGGGTGTTTGGATTTTTCTTTTGGCTTCCCATCATACCCTACGGGCCACATATCATTAGAATATGGCAATCCAAGGTAATCATCAAAACCTTGCTGCATAGGCAAGAAACTCACATCGTCACCCAAATGCCACTTTCCAATTGCCATGGACTTGTATCCTCTTTCTCTTAATATTTCGGCAATTGTTTCTTCTTCCGGGTTGAGTCCAATCTTAGATCCAGGACCAAGTGCATATTTAATTCCAATCCGATTTGAATAGCATCCCGTTAACAGCGAGGCCCTTGATGCACTACAAACAGGCTGAGATACATAAAAATTGGTAAAGCGAATACCCTCCATCGCTAATTTATCCAGGTTGGGAGTAAAAAATCCGGTCGCTCCATACGAAGACAGGTCGCCATATCCCATGTCATCAGCTAATATCACTACGATATTAGGAGGTAAATACGTGTCATTGTCATTCTTTTGATGTTGACAACTTGAGAGCAACATAAAAGGCACCAAGGACAGATGGCTATTAAATATTTTCATCTATTTGAATATTTTCATACAACTTATCATTCCCCTAATGGGTGAAGTATCTTCATGTTAGGCAGGTTAAATAATCTGCCTAACATGAAAATTAGTTGCTCAATACATTAGTAGCCTGGATTTTGTTCGATATTTGAATTTGCATTCATCTCTGACAAAGGAATAGGAAACAATACATGGTGAGCTTTGGCTACTGTTATTCCTCTTTCCTGCGCGCGAGATATAAATACGCCCTGACGAATTTGGTCCTGCCGACCTTTTGCCTCGGCATAGAATTCCCATTCTCTCTCTTTTAAAAGGGCACTGCGCATAGCTTCTTTAGAAGGGAAATCGGCCAATGTTCTTACCGATACACCAGCTCTAATACGTACCTCATTAATTAAATCAACTGATTCCTGAGTTGGACCATTTAATTCATTCAATGCTTCTGCACGACTTAATAGAATATCTGAATATCTTACTGCTGGCATATCATTGCCATTTGCAGGGCCAACAGCATCCGGGTCAAATTCATATTTTAATGTCAGTGATTTATCATTCCCGTACAATTGAATGTGATTTCCTGAAGTATTGATATAATCTCTGACAAATAATTCTGCACGCTCATCTCCTTCTTCAAAAGAATCCAAAAAATCATCATAGAAGTATGTTTTTGCAGCATACACTGATTGGTTAGAAGCGAGAGGGTAATCAGTGGGAAAAGTAATTGCTTGCAGATAAGTACCTCCTCCTGAATTTCCGGAAGCACCCGATGCCGTGCGTGCTAAAGCCCAAAGCAATTCTTTATTCCCTTCATTGGCTATGGCGAAAACATCCTTATAATTTTGCAATAAGTCATATTTACCCATATCTATAATTGCTTGAGACAATTCAACCACTTTTTGCCACTGCTTAGTATTCAAATAGAATTTACACAAAATCCCCATTGCTGCACCTTTACTGGCTCTACCATATTCAACAGGCTCGTCGGGGAGTGACTGAATAGCCTGTAGCATATCTTTCTCGATTTGCATTTTCATTTCATCATCCGTTGCCTTTGCAAGCTCCGGATTGTCGAGAGTGGATGTTCGTAGAGGTACCGGGCCAAACAGATCGTAAAGTACAACATAACACCATCCTCTTATAAATGTAGCTTCGGCTCTCACCAATTTTTTAAATGGATCCGTTTCCTCTCCCACATTTTCCAAAAGCGTATTTGCATCTCTAATTCCCTGATAACAGGCGTTCCAGCTTGTACCCAGGTCATGATGGTTACTTGCCCAGGTAAAGGACCGTAACGGATTAAGACGTGCGGCTATCGCCCCTCCCTCGTTCCAGTTTTCGCCTGAACACATTGCAGATACATAAAATCTTGTAAGTCCTCCGGAATAGTAACGTAATTGTGCACTGGAATATGCATTGTACAAGGTTGACATTATAATTTCCTCGCTATTTGATTGAGGATCTAATTCGGAATAAACATTAGCATCCAATAAATCAGTACAACTGGTGGTGTGCATAAATACAACGACCACGAGTATTATCTTCAATATGTATTTTTTCATTTCTTATGTTTATTTTCGCGTGTTAAATTTTAAAAACTAAATCTGGCTCCGAAAGACCATGTCTGAGCTGGCGGATAACCACTGATATCAATTCGGGTACTTCCTCCTCCATTCGCATTTGCCTCTGGATCAGAGCCAATGTAATTCGAAATTGTAAGTAAGTTTTGTCCAGTTATGAAAACTTTGGCAGAACTCATAAACTTGATTCGGGAAACCGGAATATCATAGCTGAGTTGCACATTTTTAAGACGAATAAAGGAAGCATCTTGTACCGTAAGCGAGTTTGTTGTTCGATTACCGCCGTAGTCGTCGGGAAATACTCCTGAAGGCCATTTCGCATTAGTATTTTCCGGGGTCCATCGATCCAATGCAGTTGTTGTAATCCTATTTCTTCTAAAGTTTTTAGGGTATAAACTTTCAACCAGGTTCTGATTAATCAAATCAGCACCATATTGTCCCTGAATAAATATGTCGAATTGAAAACGATCATAGGAGATGGTGTTCTGTAATCCAAAAATAAAATCGGCATAAGGTTTTCCAATAATTTGTAAATCTTTCGTATCAATTTTCTTATCATCGTTGACATCTTCAAATTTGGGGTGACCTGGAAGTGCATCTGGTTGAGCTGATCCTGCTATATCATCTCCTTCTTGAAAAAGCCCAAGAACCTGATACCCATAATAAGCATTTAGAGGCTCGCCTTCCCTGATAATTGAATACCTGCCAACTACATCATTCAATCCACCGAGGCTTTCTACCCGATTCTTAACACTGGTGAAGTTTAACGAAGAACTCCATTCCAATCGATTTGTCTTTATATTAATCGTATTTAGAAGAAATTCGATTCCTGTGTTTTTCATTTTTCCGATGTTTGCTCTGCGGGATCCAAAACCGGTGGATTGTGGCATGGGTAGGTTATATAACATGTCTTTCGTGTACTTAATAAAGTAGTCACCAGTAAAACTAATTCTACCGTCTAAGAAAGCCACATCTAATCCTATATCTGTTTGTTCGGTTGTTTCCCATTTCAAATCAGGATTGGCCACACGTGAAGGTTCTATGCCTCGAACAATTGAGTTGTTAACCACTGCGTAACTATCACCTGGACTTAAAGTTGTTAGAAACTCGTAATTACCAATTGATTCGTTCCCAATCTGTCCCCAACTTGCTCTTAATTTTAAATTGTAAAATAAATCAGAAATAAAATCTTCTTCTGACAGCTTCCATGCTCCGGCAAAAGATGGGAAATAACCGTATTGGTTATTCTTCCCAAATCGAGAAGAGCCATCTGCACGGAACGACGCTGTAAGCAAGTATTTATTATCGATTGAATAATTCACTCTGGCGAGATAAGACAGCAATTTATTTTCACTTCGACCGCTGTATAACATGTCATTATCAGTATTACCCAACGAAAAATTATTGGTAAGCAAATCATCTGCCGGGAATCCGCTGATATCGCCAACAAAATGCCTTGAAGAGAAGCTTTGATAAGTAGTACCTCCAAGTACAGTAAGGTTATTATTCTGTCCTACTGACTTATTATAGGTCATCGTATATTCGAGAAGAACATTTGAACGCTCTAGTGTTGCAATATTTGCTAGACCACCCGCCCCTGAACCATGGAAAGTCAGCCTGGAATTATAGATATCTCTTCTGGAAGTAGCGCGATCAGTCCCAAAATTTAATTTGGCTTGTAAATTATTAGCAACATTATACTCAACATAAGCTGTCCCAAATGTTCTATTGGTAACACTTTTGCTAGAAATACCTTTGATTAACCTAACCGGATTTTGTACTGTTAGGTTAGAAGAGATCGTTAACTCTCCATTTTCATCGTAAACAGGTTCAGTTGGATCATACAGCAGGGCTGCATAAAGCGGTCCTCCCCCTTCATTATCGCCGCTATTATCAATGCTATTATTGTCATTAATTAAACTGGTATTTAAATTAATCCCAATTTTGGCCCTCTCACCAATCTTATGCTCTAAATTGACTCGACCAATGTACTTCTCAATACCTGTATTTTTAATTACGCCTTCCTGATTAAAATAATTTAAGGAAGCAAAGAAGGTT
The DNA here is from genome assembly GCF_900113005.1 of Sunxiuqinia elliptica. Taxonomy (GTDB): domain Bacteria; phylum Bacteroidota; class Bacteroidia; order Bacteroidales; family Prolixibacteraceae; genus Sunxiuqinia; species Sunxiuqinia elliptica. The sequence continues at coordinate 180,997 of NZ_FONW01000005.1, read as the reverse complement.
GTATTATCATCACCTGCTGTTGCTGAAAGATTATGCTCTTGAATAAGAGCTGTCCTGAATATTTGATCTTGCCAATCTGTTCCTTCAATACTTGCCACGTCTGACGGCGAAAAAACTGTTCCTTTACCCTCGGCCACTGAGAGTTCGTTAATAACTTGCATATATTCCTGAGAGGTCAGCAAATCATACCTATCTTTAACTGACTGTACTCCAAGGTTGGTGTTATAACTGACAGTTGTTTTCCCTTGTTTTCCTCTTTTTGTCGTGATAAGGATTACTCCGTTTGAGCCTCTTGCCCCATAGATTGCAGTAGCGCTCGCATCTTTAAGTATTTCTATTGATGCAATATCGTTGGGATTAAGAGAGTTTAATGGATTTCTTGCTTGATTCTTTCCAATATTCGCAGCTCCTCCTCCAGAAAACATACCGCTATTATCAACCGGTAAGCCATCGATAACGTAAAGCGGATCATTGCCTGCATTTACAGAAGACACACCACGAATACGTACTGAAATTCCACCACCTGGTTCCGCACTATATTGAGAAATTTGGACTCCTGCTACTTTTCCTGCCACCAATTGCTCCATTGAACCGTTAACTCCAGCGTTAAAATCGTCCTCTTTTATGGCTGAAACAGCTCCCGTTAAATCACTTTTCTTAATTACACCATATCCAACTGCCACCACCTCTTCTATACCAATGGCATCCTCTTCCATGGTTACATTGATTAGCGTATTTTTCGCAACCAGAATTTCTTCCGTTCTCATCCCCACAAAAGAAAAAACTAAAACCCCTTCTGCAGGAACACCATCAATCGTATAGTTTCCATCATAGTCCGTAATTGTTCCCTGGGTAGTCCCTTTTATAAGTACAGTTACACCCGGAAGCGGTTGACCACTAGCGTCCGTCACTTTTCCGGTGATCCTGCGTTTCTGCCCAACAATCTCTCGAAAACGATTATCCTTCTGTTTATGAATAATAATTAACTTGTTATTGACAGTGTAACTTAAGCCTGTTTGATCCATCAGGTAATTCATAATCTCATCAACAGGCTTATTTCTGACATCGAGCGTTACTTCCTTACTTAAATCAACTTCCCGATTATTGTAGAAAAAGGAAAACTCTGACTGATCTTCAATTTGGCCCAAGACTTGCTCTATAGACATATTTTGCCCGGACACACTGAGTTTTGTTTTTTGAGCATAGGTTGCTGCAGACACCTGCATAAACACCGCCAATAAAAACAAACAGGTTAGTTTCATAATTCGATAAATTTTGAGAAAGTCATCCCGCAGACCATACTCTCTCCTGGTTCGCTTTTTTTTCATAAATTTGAAATGTTTAGACAATTATTAATTTGATTGTTTTTAAGGCTGGATGTTGTGGCGACATTCAGCCTTACCTTTTTTACATAGGCTGGTATTTTAATTCAAATTTTCGTACTCCCAACTTTTGATAATCAATGGGTGAAGTAATTTTTAACGCATCCAGAACTTGCCAAATCGTCTCCTGATTTCTAAAACTTCCGGAGTAGACCATCGAGTCCAGCTCACTGGATTGATAGATCAGACTTACATCATACCAGCGTTCCAAGCGCTTAATTAAATCTGAAAATGGGATCTCTTCAAACATAAACTCCCCATTCACCCAAGCCAAATCAGCATCAATTCGAACTTTTTCACGAATTGGCTCCATCGTTTTCTGATCAAAACTGACCTTTTCGCCTGGAGTCAAATGAACTACTTGCTTGTTTATGGTTGACAACTGCACGCTTCCTTCGTATAGCGCTGTGCTAATCTGGCTGTCATCCGCATAACTACTTATATTGAATTTGGTTCCGGTAACGAGAACATCAAACTTTGGGGTTTCTATCGTAAAGGGGTGTTTTTTATCTGACTTAACTTCGAAATAAGCTTCCCCAACTAAACGGACGACCCGATTCTTACTTAAAAAGTCAGGGCTAATATCTAAACGGCTGTCCGAGTTCAGCTTCACTTTGGTACCATCAGCCAACGTTAATTCGGAACGAGAACCTGCCGGAACATAAAATGATTCCAACTGTTGAATGCCTTTTGAAGGTAATCCAGAAGGTAAAAGTCCCCCAAGTAGCAAGCCAATAACTAAAATAGCCGCTGCGGAAACAGCATACACCCAAGTTCTAACTTTGCGGTTTGATTGAGAACGAACTTGCCCTTTGTAAAATTTCAAAAGCTCGTCATTGGTATTAGCTTTCGTTTTAAACCCTGCATCCCAAGTGTCTTTCAGTTCCAAAAACTGTTTCTTATTCTTTGGATCCGCATTAACCCACTGTAATAAAAGGACTTCATCGTCATTCGAAAAATTACCATTCAAATAGCGGGCAATTAATTCATCATGTTTGCTTATTTCAGTCATAGTCTTATGCCTTTTTCTTGAGGCCTTTACTATAACACAACCAAAAACCGAAAACTACGTCAAAAAAAATCAGTTTTTTTATTTTCTATTGAGGGAGAAGATGGAAAGTAGAATTTTAAATTCTTGTTTTGTCAAATGTTCTCTCAATAACGACAGCCCCCTAAAAAGCTGGGTTTCAACCGTGCGAAGTGGAATTTGGAGTTGTTCTGCAATCTCCTTGTTTTTCAACCCTTCAAATCGACTTAACTCAATCACTTCCCGATATTTGGCAGGTAAAGCTGCAATAGCTCGGTGAATTTTATCAAGACTTTCCTTTTCGATCAACGACTTTTCTCCGCTTGCATAATGCTGGACTTCCAATGATTTCAGTTTGACAAATTCATCATGCGTTTGCCTTACTTTTTGATGTTTCAAGAAATTCAAACAAGTATTTCGTGTCGCATTAAACAAATAAGCTTTCAAATGTTCTTCTTCAAAATCAAACTTCTGTTTTTCCCAAACATGAGTAAAAACATCCTGCACAACATCCAATGCGGCCTCTTCATCTAACACAAACTTGTATGCATAGACAACCAATACTTGATGATAATTTCGAAAAATTGAATCAAAGTCAGACATAAGCTGCTTTTTTTAGCCCCGCCAATTTAATCAAATCGGGATACAACAGAAAAAGATTTATCATGTCGATTGAAAATAAGCCTCTTCTCAAGCCTTAATGCTCAATACATACTTATGGGAAAAGAAGCAAGAATTATGAATTTTAAAATTTTCAGAACCTGAGCAATAACCATGTTTCTTTTGAAGAAACTATTGTACTTTTGATTCAAAACCTGCGGGAAGGTCAATGGACTGACTTCAAGGGAAGAACATCAAATTTAAGTACGTTACAGGACGCATGCCTTTCTTTTTCGTGTTTGCTGAATGTGCAATGACTTTTCTTTCCTGCGTTCCCGCGCAAACCAAAAATCATGAATGCTGAAAAGCGCTTGGGCTTTATTGGAATTATCATCGAAGACCGCGACCAATGTTCTGCGGCTGTAAACGAACTACTAAGCGAACATGCCGACCATATCCTGGCAAGAACCGGCATCCCTAGAGTCAAAGGATCAACTTCGGTGATTACCTTGGTGGTAGATACCACTACGGATGAACTGGGAAAACTAACCGGGCGACTCGGAGCTATTCAGGGAGTTCAAGTAAAATCAGGACTAGCTAAAAAATAAAACCATGGAAACAGCAACTCAATCATTCATTCGAGAACAAGAAATACAGGATATCCTCGAAAAACACACTCATCCGGACAACCAGCAAGTACAGGATGTTTTAAGCAAAGCTGCTGAGATGAAAGGGCTGAACCTGCAGGAAGTAGCTGTACTTACTGGCATCAATGATCATGCTCAGCTTGAACAACTGTTTCAAACAGCCAACCAGATCAAAGACACCATTTATGGGAAACGCCTGGTACTCTTTGCACCACTTTACATTTCAAACCTGTGTGCCAATGAATGTACCTACTGTGCTTTTCGGGCCAAAAACAAAGCGATTGTTCGCCGTTCGCTAACTCAAGATGAAATTATTCACGAAACAGAAGCATTAATCAAACAGGGGCATAAACGCGTTCTGCTAGTTGCTGGCGAGTCCTATCCGCGTCAAGGATTTCAATATGTTTTAGATTCCATCCAATCGGTATATGCAGCCAAGCTTAACGATGCAGAAATTCGCCGGGTCAATGTCAATGTTGCACCACTGACAACCGAAGAATTTAAATTATTGAAAGCTGAGAAAATTGGCACTTACCAGATTTTTCAGGAAACTTACCATCGCGAGACCTATAAAAAGGTGCACATTGGTGGTAAAAAAATGAACTACGATTGGCGGCTCTCCTCCATACATCGAGCTATGGAAGCCGGCATTGATGATGTCGGAATCGGCGTTCTGTTTGGCTTGAATGATTATCGATTTGAGTTACTAGCCTTGATGCAACACAGTGCTGAACTGGAACGTGTTTTTGGCGTTGGCCCACATACCATAAGCGTTCCACGCATGGAACCAGCCACCGGATCTGACATGGCATCTCATCCTCCGTTCCCGGTTAGCGACCTGGAGTTCCGCAAGATTGTAGCTATTCTACGCTTGGCCGTTCCATACACAGGCATTATCATGTCGACTCGGGAAACCGCCAAGATGCGTCGGGAAACATTTGCCTTGGGCGTTTCCCAAATATCAGCTGGCAGCCGAACCAATCCGGGAGGATATGAAGAAGAAGTTGAAGATGAAGTTTCCGGACAATTCAGTCTGGGAGACCATCGTCCTTTGGATGAAGTAATTCGTGATGTCGCAGAAATGGGCTACATTCCTTCGTTCTGCACCGGCTGCTACCGACTGGGACGCACCGGCCAGGATTTTATGGATCTAGCCAAGCCTGGAGCAATAAAAGCACACTGTGGCCCCAATGCCCTCTCTAGTTTTATGGAATACCTGAACAACTATGCCACGCCTAAAACATTTGAAATTGGCAAGCAACTGGTAGAACAAACCATTGCCGGCATGCAAGGAGTACCAGCTGATCGAGCTCGAAAACTGGTTGACCGTGTAAACAATGGGCAAAGTGATGTTTTCTGTTAAGAGTGATTCGAAGCCTCAACCATTCCAACAACAGCATGGATAAAGCCAAAACCCGAGTTGAAACCGACCAAATAGGCTCCAGAGAGCTGCCAGCAGATGCCTTGTATGGCATCCATACGCTTCGTGCATTGGAAAACTTTCCGATTGCCTGCCGGAAAGTCAACCCGGAACTTGTGAAAGCGTATGGCTGGGTCAAGTTGGCCTGCGCACAAATCAACCGTAAATTGGCTTACTTCCCGGACGCACAAAAAGCTGATGCCATCGAACAAGCTTGTCATGAAATGGCCAGCGGACTTTTAATGGATGCCGTTTTGGTTGATGCCCTACAGGGAGGAGCGGGCACCTCAACCAATATGAATGTTAATGAGGTTATCGCCAACCGGGCACTTCAACTACTGGGAAAACCACTTGGGAGTTATCAGCTTATCTCTCCTTTAAACGACATCAATCGCCACCAATCCACTAACGATACCTACCCCACTGCTCTAAAACTGGCGGCTATCGTTCAGCTCCACCATTTGGAGCAATGGGTGCTTGAGTTGCAAGAAGCTTTTCAACAAAAGGAGAAAGCTTTTTCCAATATCGTCAAAATTGGCAGAACCCAGTTACAAGATGCGGTTTTAACAACTCTAGGACGAGAAATGGCAACCTATGCTGAAGCCTTAAACCGTGACCGCTGGCGCATATACAAGTGCGAAGAACGCCTGCGTGTTGTAAACCTCGGAGGAACAGCTATTGGAAGTGGACTGGGCGCTCCTCGCCAGTTCATTTTTCAGGTAACAGACCGTTTGCGCGAACTAACCAATACCTCACTGGCCCGGGCTGAAAACTTGATGGAAAACACTCAAAATACCGATGTTTTTATTGAAGTCTCTGGTATTTTAAAAGCCTGTGCCGGCACACTCATCAAAATAGCCAATGACTTACGATTGATGAGTAGCGGTCCTGATGCTGGATTTGGAGAAATCAATCTCCCTGTCCAACAAGCAGGATCAAGCATGATGCCTGGTAAAGTAAATCCGGTCATCCCTGAGGCTGTGATACAAGCTTCCACTCAAGTGATGGGCAATGACCAGATAATAGCCCAGGCAGCAGCTTCCGGCAACCTCGAGTTAAACCATCTGATGCCGCTTATTGCCGACAAGCTTTTGGAAAGTATTCAACTCTTGCAGCGAGCAACAAGTATTTTCAGTTCAAAATGCATCCACGGGTTAACTGCAAATCCAGAAAAATGTCGACAACATGTACTTAATTCAACGGCAGTAATTACAGCCTTGGTAGCAGAATTAGGCTACGAGAAATGTTCACAAATAACGCAACGAGCAACGGCCAGAAACCAAACAATTCGCGAGCTTATTCTTAAAGAGAAGCTGCTCAGTCCAGATGAATTTGATACTTTAATCAGTCCCGAAAGAGTTAATAAGCTAGGCTTTTAGCTTATCAAATCGACAAATCGAAATATTTCTAAATAAATGTTAAGGCTATTTTAATTTAGACTTATTCTTGATAAATTGCTCTCGTTATAAACTTAAAAATAGAAAATTATGAAAAAGTTGGTTTTAATGTTGGCTATTGTTTTCGCGTTTGGAGTTTCTGCTACTTATGCAGTTCAAGTTAATGAAACAAAAACAGAACAAGTAAGTACAGCAAATAAAGACGAGAAAGACAAAAAACAAACCAAAAAAGCTGACAAGAAAGAAGCTTGCGAAAAGAGCAAAAAAGAATGTTGCAGCAAGAAAAAATCTTGTGACGACAAAAAGTAATTCATCGATTAATAAAAGCAAAGCCGGTTATTCCGGCTTTTTTTATGCCCTTTCGGTTTAGCCTTCCCTCAAAATCAATCCATTCATTATCGCCCAGAACTCTTCAAGCCTCCCCAAAGCCATTCGCAATAATTCCAAAAATCATTGGAGAGATAAGCGATCATTCGTATTTTTCGAACAAAATACAAACGGATGAAAACCCCAAAATCTTTTCGGCTACACATTGGTCTTTTCGGCCGACGCAATGTTGGTAAATCCTCTCTGCTCAATGCACTTACGCAGCAAGAAGTTTCCATTGTTTCGGAAATAGCAGGAACAACCACTGACCCCGTTGAAAAACCGATGGAACTACTCCCCTTAGGGCCTGTTCTTTTTATCGATACAGCCGGGATTGATGATGTTGGGGCTTTGGGAGAAAAACGTATCCAAAAAACGGTAGGTGTTTTTGATCGAACCGATTTGGGAGTTATTGTTTCAAGTAGCCAGGAGTGGGGTGAATTTGAAGAGCAGATTTTACAACAACTTCAAGAACGAGAAGTTCCTGTTATCATTGTACTTAATAAAGCCGACTTACAAACAGCAAAGTCTTGCATGCTGAACAGCTTTTCCGTTTCTCAACTACCTGTAGTTGAAACCTCTGTTGTTACCAACCAAGGTATTTCCAAGCTGCGTCAAACCATATTAAAAAGTGCTCCCGACGATTTTATCAATCGCCCAAGTATTGTGGCTGATTTGGTTGGCCCCGGAGAAGCAGCGATTCTGGTTGTTCCGATTGATAAGGAAGCCCCCAAAGGCCGGTTGATTTTACCACAGGTACAAAGTATCCGCGATTTGTTGGATGGCGACTCTTTTTGCATGGTGGTAAAAGAACGTGAACTTCGAGAAGCACTTTCCAGGTTCAATAAACCTCCCAAGTTGGTGGTCACCGACAGTCAGGCTTTTTTAAAAGTAGCCGCAGATACTCCTCCAGATATTCCCCTGACAAGTTTCTCGATCCTTTTTGCCCGTCATCAAGGCGATTTGACCGAGATGGTTCGGGGAGCGATGGCCATTGACCAACTAAAGGCAGGTGACCGGGTTTTAATTGCCGAGGCTTGTTCGCATCATCCCATTGGCGAAGACATTGGCACGGTTAAAATTCCACGTTGGCTAACCCAATACGTTGGCGGACAACTACAGTTTGATCATGCACGAGGACGCGATTTTCCAGCAAATGTCGCCGACTATAAACTCATTATTCATTGCGGAGCCTGCATGTGGAATCGAAGAGAAATGCTGTCGCGCTTGATAAAAGCCCGCCAAGTAGGTGTTCCTCTCACCAATTATGGCCTAACCATTGCATACTCCTTAGGCATCTTTGAAAGGGCCTTACAGCCATTTCCCGCTGCTCTGGAAGTATACAAAGAACTGCAAGCAATAAAATAACAGCTTAGCTACCGAGCCACCTGACAACTTCATTACGAACCGATAAGGCGTCGCCGTAAAAGCTCACAAAAAGCTAATGTCAATTAACCAGTTGTCAACTTATCATTCAAACTAAGTTTCCTGCACTCCAAGCTATTTGCTTTCAGCCTGCAGCTCTAATTTTTAAACATCTAAAATGCAAGGGCCACATTAATTGTTGTCGATTCATTTTTTATCTAATTTAGCAACCTCTTTCACCTAAAAAGAGAAACAATAAACCAACAACCGTGACAACCATCATGCGTGAAAAAGTTGCATTAGCGAACTACGTAAGTTATTTTAGCCTAGTCAATTTAATTTCATTCTGCCAATTGGTTGTTACTTAAATATTGATAACCCATGAAGATTTTACTTTCTACTTTCTGCATCTTTTTTATTCTCCATACAGGATTTGCACAAGAACGCTACCTGGAAGAAATAACAGACAGCGTAAATGTTGAAACCTACACTTACATTCAAAAAGACGGACAAAACCTGGAACTGGACGTTTACAGTCCGGCTTTCGACAATGAGACTGAGCGTCCTGTATTGGTGTATGTTCATGGCGGCGGATTTTCAGGAGGAATAAGAAACAATGAAGGCACTGCCACCTTTTGCAAAAAATTTGCCCAACGAGGTTACGTTGCCGTGTCAATCACTTACCGCCTGCTTCGTAAAGGCACGAAAACAGGCTTTGGATGTGATTGTCCAACCAACGAAAAACTGGAAGCCATAGCCGCGGCAGTTGAAGACCTGCAAGATGCTACCTATTTCCTAATCACCAACTGGGAGAACCTAGGAATAAACCCACATCAAATCATCTTGGCAGGAAGTAGTGCTGGAGCAGAGACCGTGCTTCCCGCTGCTTATCAGCCTCCCTATTGCTACGGATTGGAGTCTGGACCTGTTTCTTATGCAGGCGTTATTTCAATGGCTGGAGCAATGGCTGATACCACTCAAATTTATGCTGATTCAGCAATTCCGTCGATGTTCTTTCATGGAACTTGCGACAACTTGGTTCCTTACGCTTCTGCACCACATCACTACTGTAGCGAAGACCGGGAAGGCTACCTCATGCTCCATGGGTCTAAAACCATTGCTGATAAATTGCAACAACTTGGAAAACCCTACTGGCTGTATACCGTGTGCGGAGGAAATCATAGCGTTGCAGGGTCTCCCATGTTTGACCAAGTGGAGGAAATGTTGACCTTCTGCCACAAATTTGTGCTGAACAATTCCCGGGATCAAATCCATACGATTATTCCCGGAGAACATAATTGCGACTATCCGGGTTTTAACTATTGCGCAAACTAAAACAGCTTATAAACAAATGAAGTAGACATGTTTAATCCACTAGTTCTATGAAAAATTAACATGCAAGTTTCATATCATACCTCATAAACAAATTAAACGGATGAAAATTACTATCTTTTTTGTCATGATCCTTCTAACTATCAGCCAAACAATTCAGGCTCAAACCGCTAACGTCATAACTTACAATATTCGTTACGCCAACGAAGGAGATGGAGAAAATGCTTGGTCCAAACGAAAAATACAAGTGACTGACCTGCTACGTTTTCATGAAGCCGATATCATTGGGCTACAGGAAGCCTTGTACGAACAAGTCACCGACATTTCCTTGCAACTACCAGGCTTTGATCAGATCGGCGTTGGCCGGGAAGACGGCAAAGCCAGAGGAGAGTATTCTCCAATTTTTTACAACAGTCGAAAATATCAGTTAAAAGATCATGGTTGGTTCTGGCTATCTGAAACACCAAACGTCCCCAGTATGGGATGGGATGCAGCTTGCAAGCGCATATGCACTTATGCCCTACTCGAAGATTACGACAAGCGAAAATCAGTTTGGGTGTTCAATACCCATTTTGACCACGTGGGCGATGAAGCTCGAATCAATTCTGCTCAACTGATTCTTGAGAAAATCGATTCGCTCAACACCCGTAACAATCCGGTTATTTTGATGGGCGATTTCAATTTAACTCCGGAATCGGCACCAATTGCACGTCTTGAGACTCAGCTAGCTGACAGCAAAAAGGTTTCAGCACAAGCTCCCTATGGGCCAGAGGGAACCTACAATGGATTCAATTTCAATAGTGAGCTAAAGAACCGAATTGACTACATCTTTATCAAAGGGAAAATTGAGGTTATGAAGTATGGCGTATTGACCGACTCTTACGAACAGCGCTATCCATCAGACCATCTTCCAGTACTTGTTGAAGTGGCTCTTTAAGTCTGAACTTTTTGGGGCTTTTGCTGTCCTTATGGGTAATGAAATTTGATTACCTGATTATCGGACAAGGATTGGCTGGCACCTTGCTTGTACACGCCTTAAACAAACAAGGGAAGTCGTGCATGGTGCTGGACAATCCGGAGCAGCCCAAAGCCTCTGAAGTTGCAGCAGGAGTTATTAATCCTGTTGTTTTTAGGCGACTAACCAAAAGCTGGCTCATTGATGAACTTTACCCCCAATTGCTCAATACCTATGCAGAGCTGGAGCAAAAATTCGGCACTCGCTTGTTTTACCCACTCCAAATCAAAAAAGTACTGGGTAAAGGAGAAGATGAATTTTGGCGGAAAAAGGTAAATTCAAACAAGCTCCAGAACTACCTGCTTGAAAATCCCGAACAAATCAGTTCGCCATACATTCATGCTCCGTTTGGAGTTGGCACAGTTTCTCAAAGCGGACGTATTGACCTCAAGCAACTGATTGAGAGCATGAGGCAACAGCTTCAAAAGCAAAACCGGATTCGATTTGAAAAAGTAGATTGGGAGAAACTCATTCTACAGGAAGACCGAGTCAGTTACCAAGACTTGGAAGCCCAAAAAGTCATTTTCTGTGAAGGCCATGCCGTTTCCCAAAATCCGTTTTTCAAAAACCTTCAGTTTAAGCATACCAAAGGAGAAGTGCTCCGGATAAAAACGACCACTTACGATGAAAACTTCATCCTCAACAAAGCCCTGTTTTTAATGCCCGAGGGAGATCAATTTTTCCGGTTGGGGGCAACCTACGATTGGGATGATCTAACGACTACGCCAAACGAGCAAGCAAAAATTGAACTCACAGAAAAGCTCAACAGGCTCTTCTCTGATTCGTATGAGGTGGTGGATCACCGGGCAGGAATTCGCCCAACGACACACGACCGACGTCCGGTTTTAGGGCTTCATCCCAAGTTCCCCCAAGTAGGAATTTTCAATGGGCTAGGCTCCAAGGGCACTATGCTCGGTCCCTATTTTGCCAATCAATTTGCCCGTTACTTATGCGAAAAAGATCAAACACTTCATCCCGAAGTCCACATCAATCGTTATTTCTAAGTTCGCCAAGTCGTATCAGGATGTCCTCAATAAAATTGCAATTCGCTTATATTCCTAAAGTTAAAAGTGTATTTTAGCGAATAAGAAAAAAATAGCCTTTGGAAAAATTCGGCGAAATCATCATTAATTTATCTGATCTCATTTGGGGTGCCCCTCTACTCATTCTATTATTGGGAGGAGGCCTTTACTTCCTCTTTCTCTCGCGACTAGCCCCAATCAAATACATTGGACATGCCATCCAGATTTTACGAGGGAAATATGATGATCCTGAAGAAGACGGCCAGCTACATCACTTCCAGGCATTGGCAACTGCCTTAGCCGGCACAGTTGGGATGGGGAATGTCAGTGGAGTGGCAATTGCTATCACCACCGGAGGCCCCGGTGCGGTATTTTGGATGTGGGTCTCTGCCTTAATTGGTGTAGCCACCAAATTTTTCACCTGCTCACTTGCTGTTATGTATCGCGGAAAAGACAGTGCAGGTGAAATCCAGGGAGGCCCCATGTATGTCATTACTGAAGGACTTGGCAAGAAGTGGAAACCCATGGCTCTCTTCTTTTCAATTGCAGCCATGCTAGGAGTACTTCCATTGTTTCAGGCTAACCAACTCACCCAAGCCATTGGCGATATTTTCTTAGAACAAAACGGACTTACTAGCTCTTTTACCAGCAACCTCATAATTGGCCTGTGCCTGGCAGCAATTGTTGCCCTTGTCATTTTAGGTGGGGTAAAACGAATTGGGAAAGTTACGGGTAGAGTTGTTCCTATGATGGTGGTTGTTTATGTCATTGCCATTTTATTCATTATTCTATCAAACACGGATCAGATCATCCCCAGCTTTCTTTTAATTTTTGAAGACGCCTTTACGGGCAAAGCAGTTCTTGGTGGTTCGCTGGGAGCCATCATTATTACCGGAGTTCGGCGCGCAGCATTTTCCAACGAAGCTGGAGTTGGCACAGCCCCAATGGCCCATGGTGCTGCAAAAACCAATGAGCCCATTCGTGAAGGATTAGTAGCCATGCTTGGCCCCATCATTGACACCATCATCATTTGTACCATGACGGCTCTGGCAATTATCATTACGGGAGTATGGAAGCATAGCGAAGCCGATGGAATTACGCTCACAGCCGAGGCCTTTGAGCAGGTCATTCCTTATGGCAGCTATTTGTTAACCATCTGTGTCAGCTTTTTTGCCCTGTCAACCATGTTTGCCTTTCCCTATTACGGCAGTAAGTGTTTGAGTTTTGTCGCTGGCGCCCGTTATCAAAATTGGTATCATTATGCCGTCGTTGTGCTTGTGGTTGTTGGAGCAGTTGCTCAGCTTAAAGTGGTCGTTAGCTTTTTCGACCTGGCCTTTGCCCTTATGGCGTTCCCTACAATGATTAGTGCAATCCTGCTTTCAGGCCATGTAAAGAAGGCAGCACGGGTCTATTTCAAAAAGCTTGAACTCAAACAATTTTAAAGAGTTAACTAAGCTAATTTGTTTTAACAGCGCTCTTTATTTGCTATAATAATAGCCATGTTTTTTATACCTTAGTCCCAATTATTTTTGAACTAAATCATAGAAAAATTCAACCATGAACAAAAACGTTTTACTCCTTTTGGCGATTATCTCTGGGTTGCTTTCCTGCGCACCCGAGGAGCCAACCGATTTAACCCAAAACAACGTTATTCCCAAGCCAGTATCCGTTACGGCTACCGGGAAAGCTTTTCGACTATCCGAGCAAACCAAGATCTATGTTCAGGCAGGCTCAAACCTTGAAGCAACAGCCCAATACCTGCAAGACAAGCTAACTCCTGCCACTGGCTTTCAATTGACCGTCGAAGCGGTCAGCGAAGCCCCCTCTGAAGGTATCTTCCTGACCACAACCAATGATTCTGAATTAGGAAATGAAGGCTATGCATTACAAATCGACAAAAAACTGCTAACCCTTCAAGTCAACAAGGCAGAAGGAGCTTTCCGCGGAATTCAAACGATTCGTCAGCTGTTACCGCTTTCCATAGCAAGTAGTAGCGTTCAACAAGCTGATTGGATGATTCCAACCGGAACAATTCACGACTTCCCGGAATATGAATTCCGTGGCACCATGCTTGATGTAGCCCGTCACTTTTTAGGAGCCGAAGATGTGAAGCACTTTATGGACCTGATGGCTTACTACAAGTTTAACGTTCTACACCTTCACCTGACTGATGACCAAGGCTGGCGCATTGAAATTAAATCGTGGCCAAAGCTGACCGAAATTGGTGGAAGCACCGAAGTTGGCGGTGGCGAAGGTGGTTTCTTCACCCAGGAACAATATACTGATTTGGTGAACTACGCTGCTGAGCGCTTCATTACCATCATTCCTGAAATTGATATGCCTGGCCATACCAATGCAGCGCTGGCGTCGTATGCTGAACTCAACTGCGATGGTAAAGCCACGGAGCTTTATACCGGAACTGAAGTTGGTTTTAGCACCCTCTGTACCGACAAGGAAATTACCTATGCATTTATCGATGATGTGATTGGAGAGTTGGCATCACTAACTCCCGGCCCTTACATCCACATCGGTGGAGATGAATCACATGTAACCAAAAAAGAAGACTACATTCCTTTTATCGAACGGGTACAAGACCTCGTTTATGCCCACGGGAAAACCATGATTGGCTGGGATGAAGTAACGCTCGCTAAATTGGATAAGCGTAGTATTGCTCAATACTGGTCAAGTGCTGAGAATGCTAAAAACGCCGTTCAGCAAGGTGTAAAAGTGATTATGTCACCAGCTAAAAAAGCCTACCTGGACATGCAATACGACTCTTTGTCGCCACTAGGTTTGCACTGGGCTGGGTATGTAGAAGTAGATACTGGCTACGACTGGGATCCAGTCAAACTGGAAAAAGAAATTGGCCGCGATAATATTCTGGGAATTGAAGCTCCTCTGTGGACTGAAACCGTTACCAATCGGGCCGATATGGAGTACCTGGTATTCCCTCGTTTAGCTGGATATGCTGAAATTGGCTGGTCGCCAACTGAAGGAAAAAGCTGGGATGAATACAAAGTTCGCCTAGCTGCTCATGGCAATCAATACGATACTTGGGGAATCAATTATTACCGATCAAAACTCGTTCCCTGGAACAAATAATTTATCGAAAAAGGCTGTCTTAAACGGGCAGCCTTTTTCATTTACCGGCTCCTGCGACTTCTTTTATTATCCTGCAACAGCTTTCCCCTTTCCTGCAGCTATTGCTGCCGCCCTGCTTCATTTTTTCAAGTCCCTGCGATCTTTATTACCGTCCTGCAATAGCATTAATGAATCCTGCGGCGCAGGAAAGCAAAAAACCAACGCAGAACGCCTCGGACTAACGCAGGGAACCTCGATCCATTGCAGGACAGCACCAATAGTAAGGATGAGCTCGCTCGAAACCTGCCAATCAGAAAACACAAAAGCCGAATTCTCAAACCAGTTAGCTTGGCTTGAAAATTCGGCTTGTTCTATTGTAAATTTTTTTCCTTTTTCCTGAATTATTTCACTTCGAAATCGAAGAGCTTTTTACCTTCCAAAAAGCCTTCCAAGCGATCGCCAATAGCCACAGGCCCAACTCCTGCCGGAGTTCCGGTATAAATCAGATCACCAATTTTAAGAGTAAAGTACTTCGAGACCTGGCTAATCAACTCATCAATGGCAAAAAGCATGTAAGCCGAATCGCCACGTTGTACCAACTCTCCATTCTTTTTTAGCTGAAATTTGATGGAGTTTAAATCGGGTAATTCCTCTTTGGCAACAAAGCTTGAAGAAATGACAGCCGACCGGTCAAACGCCTTTGCTTTCTCCCAAGGCAAACCTTTGTCCTTTAGCATATTTTGCAAATCACGCGCAGTAAAATCAACACCCAAGCCAACTTCATCGAAATAGCGGTTGGCAAAGCGTGGTTCAATGTTTTTACCCAAGCGGTTAATGCGAACAATCAACTCACACTCATAATGAACATCCTCGCTAAAGTCAGGAATGTAGAAAGGGTCGTTGTTCCGCAATAGGGCCGAGTCTGGTTTCATGAAAATAACCGGTTCATCCGGTATCTCATTGTTCAACTCCCGAACATGTTCACTGTAATTTCGTCCGATACAAATGATTTTCATTGGCTTCGTATTTTGTTAAAGTTATCTGCTTAAAGCCAGCGATTTCAGGATCAATCCTTCATCCGAAGCTTAATGGCTGTCAGTACTTTCTTGGTGTAAAGCGGAAATTCGCTGTTGATAATCCAGCCAAAATAACCAGGCTGCTCACGTAAAACTTTTTCGACCGGTACACCTTTGTTTTTCCCAAAGTTAAAGACCTCGACACCATTCTCATCATAAACAATTCTTCCAACGAAATCAACATTCCGATCGTAAGAAGAAAATTCACTCAAGGCATTAACATCGTTCTTAATAGGCACAGTTTTAATACCTTTATTGTCTTCATACTCTGTTTCCTCATAAACATCTAACTGAGCTTTCAGCACATCATAGGTGGCTTTGGTATCTGCCATAGCACTGTGGGCATCCACCAACTCCTGATGGCAATAAAACTTGAAAGCAGCCGCCAAAGTCCTTTTCTCCATTTTATGGAAAATAGCCTGAACATCAATAAACTTACGCTTTTTAAAATCGACATCTACTCCGACCCGAAGAAACTCTTCGGCCAACAGAGGAATGTCAAAACGATTTGAGTTAAACCCGGCTAAATCAGCACCTTCCAGAAAGTTAGCCAAGGTCTTCGCCACTTCCTTAAAGGTTGGAGCATCTTTCACATCATCATCATAGATACCATGAATTTTGCTGGATTGTTCTGGAATAGGCATCTCTGGATTGATTCGTAAATCGCGTTCCTCTTCCCTTCCATCCGGGTGTATTTTTAATAATGCTATTTCGACAATACGATCGGTTACAACATTGATCCCCGTGGTTTCAAGGTCTAGAAAAACCAGTGGGTTCTTTAAATTTAAGTTCATTTCTTTTTACATTTTGGCTTACACCTGTTGCTGCAAGCTATTTTTTAGATTAACTAAAACAAAAAAACCTAACAAAACAAATCTTGTTAGGTTTTAGCATGTTATTCAGTTACAATTTACGCATTAATCATCATTGGCATGAGTAGCATCAACACATCTTCTTCTTCAAAATCCTTTTCAGCAGGCAGCAATAAGCCGGCACGCGTTGGATCTGAAAGCTCCACTTTCACATCACCTGAAGAAAGATTTGACAAAATTTCCTGTAGGAAAGTAGATTTAAAGCCAATTTCAATTTCATCGCCTTCGTATTGACATTTCAAACGCTCGACAGCTGAAATTGAGAAATCGACATCCTGAGCAGAAACCACCAATTGGTTATCGTCAATATGCATTTTTATCAGGTTACTTGCCTGGTTGGCAAATACAGA
The DNA here is from genome assembly GCF_900113005.1 of Sunxiuqinia elliptica. Lineage (GTDB taxonomy): Bacteria > Bacteroidota > Bacteroidia > Bacteroidales > Prolixibacteraceae > Sunxiuqinia > Sunxiuqinia elliptica. Next base: position 164,045 of record NZ_FONW01000005.1, on the reverse strand, counting down.
TACCCGTCTAATTGTATTGTACAATTCCAAACGGTCAACAATCATTTTATTGGAGTTGTTGGTCGGAATTACGGAGTTGTAACTTGGATAATTACCTTCTACCAAACGACAAATCAACTTGTAGTTGCTTAAGGTAAAAAAGGCATTTTTATCATCAAACTGAAGCTTCACATCAAACTCTTCTTTTGGAAGCAAGTTCTTCAGCAAAGCAGCTGGTTTTTTAGGCAGAATAAAAGACGACTCCACTTCTGCCTTGGCATCGCTACGCTTGTAACGAACCAATTTGTGTGCATCAGAAGCCACAAAGGTTAAATCCTCTGTTCCCAATTCAATGAAAATACCATTCATCACCGGACGCAACTCATCGTCAGCAGTTGCGAATAAGGTTTTGGTAATTCCATTAAACAGTACATCGTGATTCACTTCGATGGTTGCAGTTGCTTCTTCTTTCAATTCTGGAAGCTCTGGGAAATCTTCCCCATTTTGACCAACAATACTGAATTTACCGTTCTCCGAATAAATATCAATAGCTGATGTTTCAGTATTAATCTGAAAAGTCAGTGGTTGCTCTGGAAACTCTTTCAGGGTATCATTCAGCAACTTGGCCGGAACTGCAACATCACCATTTCCTTCTGTATTATCCAATTCGAGGCTGGTTATTAATGTCGACTCTAAGTCCGAAGCAGTAATCGTCAAGCGATTATCTTCCAGTTGAAATAAATAATTATCCAAGATGGGTAATGTATTTTTTGAACTAATCACCTTACTGATGGCATTCAGATGACTCAGTAATTCGGTACTGGAAACAACAAATTTCATTGATATCTATTTTAAATTTTTGACCTATTTTCCCGTGCTTTTAACGAACGATTTCGGTGCACAATCATACGAATATACAAACTTTGCATTTTTAAACCTATGCTTTCCTGGCAGTTTTTATACAAAGTAATTAACGGCTATAACGGTACCTTCGAATCACATTGAAAATCACCCCAAACAAGGCAATTACCAACAAAGGTAAAACCACATTTATTAACTGCCAGAAGAAGCGCTGCTCCCTAATTTTCACTTTATCCAGCAAGCGAATTTTGAACGCTTGCGACCGTAAAGCCATCAATCCGTCTTCATCGCACAAATAATTGATGGCATTGACCAGAAAATCCCGGTTCCCAAAGGTCTGTTGCGAGTAGCGATCGTAGCCTAAAGGAAGGGTTTGAATTTGCCCATTTCTTCGGGACACTTGGTTCGCGATTAAACTTCCATCAGCCAGCACAATCATTTTTGCATTTTTTGACTGCTCCACCACTGGAATACGTTGCGCATTAAAATCAGTGAGTACCCGGTTTTTGAAAACAGACTGAAACTGCCCTTCCAATAACACGCCAACAGCTAGCTTTTGTTCGTTAAACAAACTTTGCGAAGGTGGATTATTGATGCTTTGCAAGCTAACCTCAAGGGGAGTTTGTACACTTCGGGAGTAAGCCGAAGTATGCAAAATAACTGACTTTCTGACTTGCTCATCATTCCCAACCAAATCAATGGAACTCACAAACTCCGCTTTCACCCGATTAAGGTTGCGGCTCAGTTCATGATCTTGTGCCGGACTTAGCAATGGCGAATAATACCAAGGAGCCGGAGTATATTTCGGGGCACTTCCTACTGGTGCCGTGTTAACAGGAATCATCAGGCATTCAACATCCTGAACCAAGTTGGTATTAATGCGAACACCATAGCGAAATAACTGATCATTCAAATTCAGATCACGAGGAAAAGCAATAGTTGTCTCCCCCCTACTCAGGCTATCCAAACTTACCTGAACCGGATCAAGCAGCCACACCAGTTTGCCCCCTCGCATCAGATATTGATCAAGCAAAAACTTATCGGGCTCCGGAAAAGCCCGGACAGGATCAGCAATAACAAGTACATCAGGCAAAGTATCTCGATGGAAAAGATCACTTGCGCTCAAATCTGAAATTGTAAAGTTCTCGGATAAAGTTTGGCGGATATCCCGGGTTTCCGGCTCATCCAATTCTCCATGTCCTCCCAGAAAAGCAAGCTCAGGACGGTTATCGTCAACCAATTGCTTAAACGCACGCATCAACTCGTACTCCAGGGTCTCAATCGATTGATTCAGGTTCTCTTCAGCTGATAACGAAGGGTTATTTTTCAAAAAGTTTATACCTATATCGTAATCTTTGTATTTGATAACTGCTCCCGGGAAAATCAGCTTGGTTACGGTTCCCTCATCACGCTGTAGGCGCAAATCAGTCGGACGTAAGCCCAAACTCACCAGGCGATCAAACAATTTTTCTTGCTCCTTCGAAGTATTGACCAGTTCGTACGGATCCAGCTTTTCAAAGCGGATCCGAAAATCGGCATACGAATTCAAATCCTGAAGTTTCTCAACAACTGCTTGTTGTAACTTTCGAAAGCCCGGAGGCAACTCACCTTCCAGAAAAACATCCACCTTAACAGGAGCTTCCAACTGACCGATAATTTGCTCGGACACCGGAGACAAGGTATAGCGTTTTTCAGCAGTTAAATCGACTCGGAAAAACCAGTTTGAAGAAACGACAAGCAAAACCGCCAATCCACCAACTAGCCAAGCTATTTTTTTAAGCTGCGTTTTTAATGCTTTCAGTCTTGACTGAATCATTAAGCTCGTCAGGACCAACAAGGTAAAAGTAAAAGCCAGAAAATAAATTACATCGCGCGAATCGATCACTCCCCTGCTCATCGACAAGTAATGTTCATTGATCCCCAAGTTGATTAGCAACTCATTAATTGCCGGAGTCCAATTTAATGAAGCGGCAAATTCGAATCCCAGATAAGCCAGAAAAGAACCCAATAAGCCAACCACAAAAGCAACTACCGGGTTGTCAGTCAATGCTGAAGCCAAGACACCAATGGCGACATAGGCCGCAGCCAAACAAAACAGACCAATAAATGATCCCCAGGCAGCTCCTCCATCCCAATTACCTATCGGGTTACCCAACCAATAAATGGAGTAAAAATAAATTAAAGTTGGAAGCAGACAGATCAAGACCAAGACAAGCCCCGCCAGGTATTTAGCCCACACCAATTGCAATAACGACAGTGGGTGGGTCACCAAAATTTCCAGTGTTCCCAATCGACGTTCCTCTGCAAACAAACGCATTGTCAAGGCCGGAACCAGAAATAGAAAAATCCATGGAGCCAAAGCAAAGTAGCTATCCAGGCTTGCATAACCATTATCCAACAGGTTGTAATTTCCGGGTAATACCCACAAGAACAAGCCATTGGCAATTAAAAAAACAAAGGCAATTAAATAGCCAGTAAGCGATCCAAAAAAAACGGTGATTTCCTTGCGAAATAAACTGTACATGCTTGGTTTCGTTTTTGCTCAAACGAAGATAGAAAAAGATTACTTTTTTTCGTTCAATTTCTCAATGATCATGGCGGCAGCCCGCTCCGAGGCTCCTGCTTCGCCTAGCTGGCGATGCAACTCCTCATAATCGTTCAACTGTCTTTTACGATAAGTTGACTCATTCAAAAGCCTTCCCAACTCCTGTCGGATATTGGTCACCGAACAACGATGTTGCAGCAATTCTCTTACTGCTTCCTTTTTCAAAATCAAATTCACCAATGATACCCAGGAAATATTCAATACGTTCTGACCAATCCAGAAAAAGAAAGCGCCCCCCGCCATCCGGTAACATACAATTTGCGGACAACGCAAAATACCGGCTTCCAGCGAGACTGTTCCTGAGGCCAGAACAGCAACTTTAGCTTGCTGCAACACCTCGTAGGTTTGATTTTCAACTAAACGCACAGCATAACCATCCGTTAGCTTTTCGTAGACCGAAAGCTCCACATTAGGTGCAGCGGTTATCACCAACTGATAATCCTCTGAAAAAGCAGAGGCAGCTTCAAGCATTCGGGGCAATAGGGAGTTAATTTCCTGCAATCGACTTCCCGGCAACAAGGCAACAATCGGTTTTGATGGTAAGTTATTTTCAGCAATAAATGTGTCAAAATCAGGCTTGGCCGGTCTTTTAACCACCGCGTCCAGCACGGGGTTTCCAACATAATTCACCGAATACCCTAACTCCTTATAAAAGTCAGTTTCAAACGGAAGGATCGTAAACATCTCGTCGACATGAGCTTTAATTTGCTTGATACGATGTTTCTTCCAGGCCCAGATTTTTGGTGAGATATAGTAGTAAACACGAATGCCATGCTTTTGAGCAAACTCAGCCATTCTTAAATTGAAACCAGGATAATCAACCAGCACCAACACGTCAGGTTTGAAACTCAACAAGTCAGCTTCGCAAGTTTTAAAATTTCGCTTGATGGTTCTCAAGTTCAGAAGTACCGGAATAAATCCCATAAAAGCCATTTCCCGATAATGCTTTACCAAGCTCATACCCGCAGCTTCCATCAGCTCTCCGCCAAAGCCACGAACATCTGCTTCTGCATCTTGCTTTTTCAATGCTTCAATCAAATTTGATGCATGTAAGTCACCAGAAGCTTCGCCTGCAATAAAATAGTACTTCATAGTTTCGCAAATTAAAACACTATCCCTCAATTCTTTTCTCAAAACAGAGCCACAAAAGTAGCTCCAAAAATCGGGAAAGCCATATGTATACCATTCATAAAAAAGATACATATAAAATATTTTTCCATTTTTAGTTTGACAGAAAAGTGCTACTTTCGATCACAGAATTAATTAATACTAAAAATAAGAGATGGAAAATCAACCAATGAATCAAAGACCGCCAAAAACATGGTTGGTTGAATCAATTTTAGTAACCCTATTTTGTTGCCTTCCATTTGGAATTGCAGGGATTGTCAACGCAGCTAAAGTTGAATCCCGTTTTTATGCAAAAGACGTAGAAGGAGCCCAGCGAGCATCAAGTGAAGCTGGAAAGTGGACAAAAATAGGATTCTTTATCGGAATCGCAGGAATTGCCATTTATTTCATATTAATGATCTTGGGTGTTGCAGCTGGATTCTTGGCAAGCTAAAATAAAATGGATCGTCATTAGTTTACTATTAGGATTTATCGTTCTGAACTATTGGAGCTATAATCCCGAAACTACAAATCACTTTCCCTCCTGTCCTTTTAAATTAATAACTGGATATAAATGTGCTGGCTGTGGATCACAGCGAGCAATTCACCATTTATTACATTTAAATATAGGTCGATCTTTCAAATCGAATCCGCTTTTAATAATATCCCTTCCTTATATTTTAATGGGAATTTATCTTGATCTAAAAAAGAATCCTTCACCAAAGATTCTGCAATTTCGGAAATCACTTTATGGAACAACAGCAATTTTTCTAATCCTTACAATTATAATTGGATTCTGGATTATCAGGAATATCTGTGATCTATAATAAAAGAAGAGGGCTTCTAGTCTATTGAAAAGCCACCGAAATAATAACTAAAAAGGCATAGATGAAAGTAGCCATCAATACACCACGGGCAGCCAAATCATATTTTTTCTGAAAGAAAACCAAAAACAAGAGCAAGTTGGGCAAAACACAGAGCGACATCAGTTTTATAAGAATCTGGAAACGCCATAAGTTCTTCAGGTAATCTCCAAGACCAACCTCATTGTAACGCACCAGGTACATCAATACAAACATGATTAGCGGAAAAACGAGCCCCGGCCAAAAACCATATTTCAGGTGATTAATATGATTGGATGAACGCCCCATTAGAATTGCCAATCTCTCATTTGCATAAAAGTCTCTCTGCAAGTCATATCAACATTAACAGGCACCACGGATACCTTTTGATTATCCAAGGCATGCATGTCCGTACCTTCCACATCCGGTTCAAAATTCTTGAAATATCCGGCCAACCAATAGTACTCACGCTGATGAGGGTCAGTGCGTTTTTCCAGCTCCTCAACCCATTTTCCCGCAGCTTGCCGACATACTTCAATACCTTCGATATTACCTTTTGGAATATTCACATTTAAACAGACAAATGGAGGTAAACTTTTTTCAAAAACTGATTGAAACACTCTTGCAACCCACATTTTAGCTTTCGAAAAATCGGCATCAGGTGCATAATCGCACAACGAAAAGCCAATTGAAGGCACCCCATGCAAGCAGCCTTCAATCGCTGCTCCCATTGTTCCGGAATACACCACGCTAATGGAAGAGTTCGCACCATGATTAATGCCTGAGATTACAAAATCTGGCAAGCGTTCAACTAAATGATTAAAGCCAAGCTTCACACAATCAACCGGAGTTCCACTGCACTTATAAGCAATGTAACCTTCTTCTTCGTGTACCTTTGTCGCTCGAAGTGGCCTTTCCACTGAGATCGCGCTCGACATTCCAGACATAGCCATCTCCGGAGCCACAACAACAACATCGCCAAAAAGACGCATAACTTCGGCCACCTCTTTTAAACCTTTAGCTTCGATACCATCATCATTCGTGATAAAAATCAATGGGCGTTCTTTCATCTCCATAAAACTATTCATTTCGTCTGCATACTCTACCTTCCTGTTTCTCAGATAGAGAAGCATCGATGATTTTTTAATTCTTATCCGCTGTGAATTTGAAGAATAAAAACTCCTATTCATTTCACAACAGGACAACTTTTTGCGAACCACAAAGATAAGCTTCTCCTCTCGATTGACTAAAAAAAACGCTGCTATTTTATCCCCAATGGAACCTACTGATTGCGAGCCTCGTTAAACTAAAAATAAAAACTTATGAATATGGAAAACCTTAAAGATGCGATTGTTTGGGCTGAAATTCCTGTTTTAAACTTTGAACGGGCAAAAGCTTTTTATTCTTCAATTTTGAATTGTGAACTATACGAGCAAATGATGGGGTCACTTCGAATGGGATTCTTTCCGATGGATCCCGAATCAAAAGGTGTTGGCGGAGCCATTGTCCAGGGACATGGTTACACGCCTAGTGCATTAGGCACCAAAGTATACCTGAATGGAGGCAAAGACTTAACCAAAGTACTTAATCGAATAGAGCCTGCGAATGGTAAAATCATTCAACCCAAAACGAAAATAACTGATGAGATTGGCTACTTTGCAATTTTCGAAGACACGGAGGGAAATCATGTGTGCGTACACTCACCTGACTAAAAGAAAGCTTACAAGTAATAAACTAAACTTTTTGTTCTTTAAATCCTCTAAAAAAAGCACAAAAAACAAATAAAAAAAGGTGAATTAAAGCGCATTTTCTCCTATTTATGTAACTTTTTATTCATTTATGTTTCATTTTTCATAAACCGTAATATCAACAAAAAGCTATCCTTTTGTTGATATTCAAACAAAGACTATTGCTTTATAGCACACATTTCCTTTACAAGTTTACAAAAACATAATCAATAAAAATGAAAAACAAATATATAAAAATCAAATTGACATAAACAGTCATCAATACAGTCTAAAAAGATACTCACGAGTATGTTTTTTAACATTTTTGATAACTATCATTTAAAAACTTTTTAAAGTATTTTCGTTTAAGTATTTAGAAAAGAAAAACTTTTACTATTACGACTACTACTTGCTAAAATCCTCCAGCGCATTATTGCTTGTAACAGGAAAGCTATATGGTAACACGCAGGACAGAGGATACGGAGCGAATGGCGATCAGTGAACTAAGGCGCTATAAATTGCGAATGCAGATACTTCTTTTTTTATACAAAAAGCATCCGCAAACAGCATCTTCTTTAAGCAAAAAAACACATGTCAGTCTTCCCACAATTCGAGCTGTACTGGATGATCTAATCCACGAGAGAATCGTCTACATTCCAGGAGTTGGAGAATCGAAAGGAGGAAGACGACCTGCCCTATACAGCCACGCCTCAGATGCATTTCACATTCTTTCCATCGAGCTTGGACACCATAACGCAAAGGCAACTATATTTAACAGCCTCAACAAGACAATATCTTCGATATACGAATTTGACACAACAATTAATGATCCTGACTTTCCACTCCAAGCGGAAAAAGCACTAAAAACATTACTACAAGAATCTCACTTAAATCGCAACCAGATCATTGCTATCGGCGTCAGTATGCCTGGGTTAATCGATACCGATAACGGAATCAACAGAACCATCAAAAATCCAGCCCTACAGAATATAAAACACCGCCTGAGTCAACAATTTGATATTCCGATATACATTGAAAACGATGCTCGCATGCAAGCACTAGGAGAATTTGTCTTCGGGAAGGCACAGAAAACACAAAACACCTTGGTACTTAACTGGCACTGGGGACTCGGGCTTGGCGTTATTTTAAACGGCCAAATTTTTCAGGGAAGCAGCGGAAGTGCTGGCGAGTTCAGCCACATTCGAGTTTTGCCTGAAGGACAACTTTGCGAGTGCGGCAAACAAGGCTGCTTACAAACCATTGCCTCTGCCCAAACCCTACTCAATATGACTCGGGAGCAAATAAAAAAAGGAGCAGTATCACAACTTACTAAAAGATTTAAGAACGAGCCGACAAAACTGACCATTCAAAATATTATACAGTGTGCGAAGAATGGTGACGAACTCTCGATATCATTACTAAATGAACTAAGTAAAAAGCTGGCATGGGGACTTTCCATCCTCATCCAGCTATATAACCCCGAATTAATCGTACTCAACGGACCACTGGCAAAAGCCCAGCAATATGTTTTAGTACCAATACAGCAAACCCTTAATCAATACTGTTTGGAAAGTATTCTAAACAATGTCAAAATTGAGATTTCGGAAATGGGAGAACACTCAGGATTAAAGGGAGTTGCCGTCATGGTTTTTCAGAAGATATTCAGCGACAAGTCAGTTGGACCGTATTATCTCTCTTAAAATTTACCTAATATTTATCTTTTATTAATTATGTAAACTTAACTCTATGAATCGAAGAAAAAAATGGTTAGGGAAGTACTTACTCACACTCTTAGTACTTTTAGCTGGAACAGGCTTTATCGCCGCACAAACGGTAACAATTTCCGGAACTGTCACCAGCTCAGAAGATGGAGCTCCGCTCCCCGGAGTCTCTGTTGTTATTGAAGGAACGACTACTGGAACCATCACTAACCTGGATGGTTTTTACACACTCAATGTTCCTTCCGGATCAGAAGTTGCATTCTCTTTTATTGGTATGCAAACTCATCGAACAACAGTATCCAGTTCAGCAACCTACAACCTTGTCATGGATCCTGAAACTACCGGACTGGATGAAGTTGTCGTAACAGCCCTTGGTATCTCAAGGGAAAAGAAAGCCCTGGGATATGCAGTTACCGAAGTCGGAAGCGATGAAATTGCATTGGTCAAAGACCACAACGCCCTAAACTCTCTTGCCGGAAAAGTAGCAGGGGTTGTCATCACCCAAGGAACGGGTGGCCCGGGTAGTGGATCACGGGTTGTCATTCGCGGTAACAATTCTATCACCGGAAACAACCAGCCACTGATTGTTGTGGATGGTGTTCCAATTGACGATAGAGGATCCAACAGTGGCGGTAGTGTATATTCCAGTACCGTAACAGGCGGTGGTATCACCGACATCAATCCAGATGACATTGCATCGATATCTGTTTTGAAAGGCCCGAACGCAGCAGCACTATATGGATCACGTGCCGGTAATGGTGTATTGCTTATCACAACCAAAACAGGAAAAAAAGGGCAAGGACTCGGCGTTTCCATTAACTCAAACATCACCTTTGACAACCCAATGGAACTGCCCGACTACCAAAACGAATACGGTCAAGGAACTCAGGGAAACATCCCGGCAACTGTTGACGAGCTCAAACAGAGCGCTGGCTCTTGGGGCCCAAAAATGGACGGAAGCAGCCAACTTTACTACACCGGAGAAGAAAGGCCCTATGTAGCCCAATCCTCCAATGTGGAAGACTTCTTTAGAACAGCAGGCAAATACATCAATTCGGTAGCTCTTGATGGTGGAAGCAAAGACTTTAGCGTACGCTTCTCCTACACCAATAACTTCACCGAATCGGTATTACCTAATTCAAAACTCAATAGCCACAGTTTCAACCTACGTGGAACGGCCAACCTGACCGACAAATTTAAAGTCGATGCAAAAGCCACCTACTTTATACAGGACTTGACCAACAGAGTCTCACAGGGCTCTGAAGGCGTATTGGCCTATGTTCTAGGTATGCCGCGAAATGTGGATATTCGTGACTTAGAAACGTTCCAAAAACCAGAAGAATCGTTAAACTCAATCTCGTATAGCATTCTGGGAGCAAACCCATATTGGATTTTGCGCCATGACGAAAACACTAACAGGAGAGAGCGCTTCATTGGCTTCACCAAGGTATCCTATGATTTCACAGACTGGCTATCCGCTTTTATAAGAATTGGAACCGACGTAGCCAATGTGAAAGGGAATAGCATTAGCAAACCAGGACACCACTTCTACACATCTGGTAGGATGAATGTCAGCCAATCCAGATCAGCTGAAACCAATGCAGACTTCTTACTCATGTTCGACAAAGACATCACGCAAGATTTCAGCTTAGCCGCTCAAGCAGGAGGAAACCATTCCTACCGTATGTATGATGCGATGACTATTTTTGCGGAAGACTTTAAAATTCCAACAAGAGTATTCCTGAACAATGCAAGAACAATTCGCCCAACAAATACTCCTTTACAGGAAAAAGAAGTAAACTCGCTATATGCCTCAGCAAGTCTCTCCTACCAAGACTTTGTCTACTTGGATCTGACTGCAAGGAACGACTGGTCATCAGCACTATCCAAAGACAACAGATCATACTTTTATCCATCTGTTAGTTTTTCCATTTTGACTGATCATTTCTTCGATCCAGAGAACACAGTCTTCAACATCATGAAACTGAGAACCAGCTGGGCTCAGGTAGGTAACGACACTGGCGTTTATCAGCTTTACGACTACTTCAACATTGCCCAAGACGGCTATTTAGGAAGAACACAACTCTCCAGGCCATCTACTAAATTCAATCCTGACTTAAAACCAGAGAACATTACATCGTTTGAAGTAGGATTGGAAGCTAGCTTGCTGAGCAATCGTCTATACACCGACATCTCTTGGTACAACATCAAAACAGAGGATTTAATATACAATGTACCAGTACCGGCAGCTACTGGCTATTCTAACTTCAGAGAAAACATTGGAGAAATGGAGAATACCGGTATTGAGATTCTAGTTGGCGGTGTTCCTGTCCAGACAAGTAACTTCAAATGGGATGTATCGTTCAACTTCTCTAAAAATGAGAATAAACTTAAAGACTTAATCGAAGGCTTAGAGAGCCACGTATTAAATACAACCAATTCTGGAAACCTCAACATTCAAGCAACAGTAAACGGAGGCTTCCTGGATATCTGGGGGACAACTTGGCGACGCAACAGCAATGGAGACATCTGGCTAAATGATGAAGGAAAACCACGAGCATCTGCCGACAAAGAAAAGCTAGGAAATGCACAGCCCGACTGGATTGGTGGTCTCACCAACAGCCTCAGCTATAAGAACCTTTCCCTGCGTTTCTTAATCGACGCGCGCGTTGGAGGAGAAATCTACTCAGCAACCGAAGCAGCTCTGGATGGTAGTGGTGTAACTCCAAAAACATTGCAGTACAGAGAAGAAGGAATTGTTGTTGACGGTGTAATTGGTGATGAAGAAAGTGGATTCACCGCAAACACCATCAAAATTAGTGGACAAGATTATTGGAGTGCCTATTCAGGCATAGCCTCCAACTACGTATTCGACCAAACCAACGTAAGACTTCGGGAAATGGTATTATCCTACAAAGTTCCAAGATCTGTTTTCGATGGCACATTCATTCAAAGCGCCACGGTTGGATTAATTGGTCGAAACCTCTTCTTTATTTATAAAGACATTGATCATGTCGACCCGGAAGCAAGTTTGGGTACCGGTAACAATGGGCAGGGTATCTTATCATATAACCTACCCACCAACCGAAGTATTGGGGTCAATCTGAATATTAAATTTTAACCCAAAAAAATAATAGACAATGAAAGCAATATATAGATTACTGATTTTACTATTCATGGTTACCGTCATGAGCAACTGTACTTCGGATTTTGATGAAATGAATATCAAACCGGATGCATTTACCAAAGACGAAGTAAGCGCGAAATTCTTCCTTACCGGCCCTCAGGTTCGGCTGTATGCTCCAGACCGTTTCCCATACTGGAGGGCACACTTAATCCACGCTGACCGCTACGCAGGACATTTCTGCTTTGGCTTCAACGGAAGCTGGTGGTCTGATGCCTTAGGCTATGCCTACAATAGTGGTTACACAGATGCTTCTTGGGGATGGCTTGCTGGCTATCTCGGAAACCTTGACAACTACATGAAACTGGTGAAAACGGGAGGTGAATTTGAAAACCAGTACATGTATGCAATTGGACTGGTCATGAAAGGACTCTACTTCCAGATGTATACCGATGTTTTCGGAATGCTTCCCTACTCCGAAGCAGGAAACCCAGATATCACCCTCCCCAAATTCGATGAGCAAGCAGTCATCTACCAAGGAATAATAGCTGAATTGGACGAAGCCATGCAAATCATTGGCGATGAAACCAAGACCGGCTCCAACGTAGACGATGTTGGCGATAACGACCTCTATTTTGATGGCGACCTGCAAAAATGGAAGAAGCTAGCAAACACTTTAAAACTAAGAATGGGACTACGGGCTTACGGAGCCCCAGGTGCGGACTTTGCTCAATCTGCCATTACACAAGCTCTCGGAGCTCCTCTTTTGGAAGCTAGCGATGAGAACTGCCTATTACAAAAAGATGAAATCCAATCACAATGGAGCAGTGCTGCTTATGGCGATGTATGGTACAATTTCGGAACAGGCTCTGATTGGACTGTCGGAAAAACACTTATAGACAACCTTCGAAACAACAACGATCCTCGTTTAGAGAAATATGCAAAACCCGCAGCAGGTGGCACCAACGAATTTGTTGAGCCCGACGGACCAGAAGCTGCATTGTTCGACAAACGAGTTGACTATGTCCTTGCCGTTCTGGAAGAAGCAGGAGCAGAATACACACGCACAGATGGCGTCAATGACAAAGGTAAAAAAGTGGTAACAATTGAAATGGCCGAGAACTTTTATTACATCGGCCAACCAACTCGTCTGAATGGCGACACCTATCCATACTCTGCTTATGGATTCTGGTCAACTCCAGCTGAAATCGTAATTCAAAGAAAAGGTTCTGGTGACATGTTCCCTGAAATTGCAATGACTGCAGCGGAGGGCCACTTTCTACAAGCAGAAGCCATTGTTAAAGGTTTTGGAAGTGGAGATGCTCAAGCCCATTACCAAGAAGGAATTCGCCAAGCAATGCTGCTTTGGGATGTAAACAGCGGTGCAATTGAAACCTTCCTCGCAGAAGAAGATATGGCACAACTAAATGGTTCTACCGACGAAATGCTTGAGAAAATTGCCACCCAACGCTGGATCGTTTCCTACACCGATGGCTTTGAAGCTTGGGCAATTGTTCGCGACACAGGCTACCCCACAGAACTTGCTCAAGGAGTAAGCGACTTTGATATTTTCGCAGCAGGAGATATCAACGGCGACTACCCACAGCGCATGCGCTACGGTAATCAAGCCATTAACACTAATGGTGCCAATGTTAATATTGCAATCGGCATTCAAGGCCCCAACACACAAGACACCAAATTGTGGTGGGCCAAATAAGTTCAATAAATAAACTCTAGCTAACAAGAAGCCTTTCGGAAAAAATCTGAAAGGCTTTTTTTTACGACCATACTTATTATTTTAGTCTTCCTTCCAAGAAACTGCTTAAGTTTTATTGCTCATCAAAACGGCTTCTAAATATATTTTATCGATAAAATTTAAACAGTTTCTAATTCTTCATGCAAAAATCTTATTCTCTTTTTATATCTTAGCTCCTTTCTTTTTCCTAACCAACCTTCGTTATCAACCATTTCTAAACCTAAACATTCAACCCATGGTTCAATTAAAAAAAGAAGATACTGAAAAGATGGCAATTAGCGAACTTAAGCGCTACAAGCTACGCATGCAAATTCTTCTTAATCTCTATAAGAAACACCCCCAATCGGCCTCTGCTCTCAGCAAAAAAAATCATGTTAGCCTACCAACAGTTCGTTCCATTTTGGATGAATTAATCAACGAGGGAGTTGTACAAGTTGCAGGAATTGGAGACTCTCAAGGAGGAAGACGGCCAATCCTCTATTGCCATGCCGACAACGCCTATTGCATTATGGCAATTGAAATAGGCCACTACAAAGCAAAAGCAGTAATTCTCAACAGCTTAAACAAAGAACTTACCTCAATCATCGAATACACCACAGATATTGATGATCCCAACCTGGAAAACAAAACAAACGAAGTTTTTCAAACACTCCTCAAGGAAGCTGGCATCTCAAAAGAAAAAGTCATTGCAACAGGAATCAGCATGCCCGGCTTAATCGACAGTAAAAAAGGAGTGAACAGAACCATCAAAAATACCAATCAGCAAAACGTACAAAAACGATTAGTATCCGCACTTCAAATGCCCGTCATCATCGAGAACGACGCACGCATGCAAGCTCTGGGTGAATTTGTCTTTGGAAAAGCAAAAAAAACCAAAAATACACTTGTGATCAATTGGAGCTGGGGATTAGGACTCGGCATGATCCTGAACGGGCAAATTTACCATGGGTCAAGCGGAACTGCCGGGGAATTTAGCCACATCCGCATGATACCCAACGGCAAGCTATGCGAATGCGGCAAGCAAGGTTGCTTACAAACAATAGCCTCTGCCCGCCCCCTGATTGATATGGCCCAACAACAAATAAAAGAAGGAGCAATCTCCCAACTGACCAGCCTATTTGCAACAAAGCCAGAAGAAGTAACCGTGAGGGACATTATTAATTGCGCCAAAAAGGGAGACGAACTATCAATCTCCTTACTTAATGAAGTTTCCAAAAAGTTTGGCTGGGGACTATCAATCCTTATCCAACTTTACAATCCAGAGCTGATTGTTCTTAATGGTCCCTTGGCAGAAGCCCAACAGTATGTGTTGGTTCCAATCCAGCAAAGCATAAACCAATATTGCCTGGAAAACATTCAAAACAATGTCAAAATCGAAATCTCTGAGATTGGAGAACAATCTGGTCTGAAGGGGGTCGCAGTCATGGTATTTCATCGTATTTTTCGGGACAAATCCACAGATATCTCACTATAACTACCAAGAAAAACTTTTCGAATAAAGGGCTTCCCCTATCATAAAATAACTGGAAACGCTAGGTATTATCTCCTTCGTTATCAGAAAATACATATCTACATCACAACTAGCGCTCAACTCACCAACACAAAAACACCCTTTCGTTTTAGCTAAAGCCGCTTCTCCCCTCCTTCTCGTTACAAAAAAGTCAAAGAAAAGACCTCTCCTTCCTTATAGAACAAAAAATACAAAGTGTCTCTTAGTATTAAATTAATGCTAACAAATCATCACATATCTATGAAAAAACGCTTCCATAGTGCCTCTAAAGGATAATTCCTCCCACAACAACGAAATAAGACTTCAGCCAAACAGACAGTCTCCAGGAAAATAAAAAAACATTATTCTACAAAAGAGTTAAACCAAAAAGCAAAATGACTCTAAATCCATCTTAAATATATTTTTAAATTTAAATGTTAAAATACTTTAAAACTTTATTTGAATTCTATATTTTCGTTTTGAAATTTTTTAATAAAGTATTCGATCTTAAAATTTCAATTTATAAAACTAACACTAACAAGCCAGAGTATGGTTCTTCAAAAAAAGGAAAACACAGAAAGGATGACAATAAGTGAGCTTAAACACTATAAGCTCCGAATGCAAGTACTTCTTCATCTGTATAAGAACACTCTTCTTTCTGCATCTTCCCTAAGCAAAAAAACCCATGTTAGTCTACCTACAGTTCGCTCTGTCTTGGACGAATTAATACAAGAAGGCACCGTAAAAATAGTAGGAGTCGGGGCGTCTAAAGGAGGTCGACGCCCCATTTTATATGGGCACACTGAGCACGCCTACTACATCTTAGCCATAGAAATTGGGCACTACAAAGCAAAAGCATCAATATTCAATAGCCTCAATTCAGAGCTTTCTTCAACAATTGAATTCAAGACCAACATTGATGACACAGAGCTGGAAACAAAAACAGAAGAAACACTCAAAACGCTTATAAAAAAGACTGGCATTTCCAGAGAGAAGATAATTGCGACAGGAGTTAGCATGCCTGGAATAATTGACGTCAAATCTGGTATAAATAAAACCATCAAAAATTCACAAGACCAAAACATAAAAGCAAGATTATCCGCTCAATTAAAGATGCCAGTCATTATTGAAAATGACGCACGCATGCAAGCTTTGGGTGAATGCGTCTTTGGGAAAGCACAAAATACAAAAAACACATTGGTATTAAACTGGAATTGGGGACTTGGACTAGGAATCATCCTCAATGGTCAAATATATCATGGCTCGAACGGAAGTGCTGGAGAGTTCAGCCATATCCGAGTAGTCCCGAACGGCAAGCTCTGTGAATGTGGCAAGCAAGGCTGCCTACAAACAATAGCCTCTGCCCGAGCTCTAATTGAAATGGCTCAAGAACGATTAGCAGCAGGAGCAATCTCGCACCTAACTACTCTTGTTGCAAATGCGCCCTCACAGCTTACTGTTGATGCAATTATCACTTGTGCTAAAAAAGGAGATGAATTATCAATCTCGCTACTTAACGAGCTTAGCAAAAAATTAGGTTGGGGATTATCAACCCTCATTCAACTCTATAATCCTGAACTCATTGTCCTAAATGGCCCGCTTTCACAAGCTCAGCAATACGTGCTTTTCCCCATTCAACAAACGATCAATCAATATTGCCTGGAAAGCATTCAAAATAATGTCAGAATAGAAATATCAGAACTTGGGGAAAAGTCAGGCCTCAAAGGAGTCGCAGTTATGGTATTTCAACAAATATTCAGAGATAAATCATTAGACACAAACTCTATTTAATTATATAATTATTCTTTTATTAACTATGTAAAAAAAACATCTCTATGAATCGAAAATTAAAATGGTTAATGAAGAGCCTGTTTACACTAACAGTGCTTTTTATGGGAGTTGGTTTTGTAATTGCACAGGAAGTGAAAATTTCCGGTAATGTTACCAGCTCCGAAGATGGTGCACCCCTTCCAGGTGTATCTGTTGTTCAACAAGGAACAACAAATGGAACAGTGACCGATCTCGACGGGAACTATGTTGTAACAGTATCTCAAGGATCAGTCGTTGTTTTTTCTTTCATTGGTATGGAAACTCATGAAATCAATGCCGATGAATCAAAAACATACAACTTAAAAATGACCCCTGAAACAACAGGTCTGGACGAAGTTGTTGTTACTGCTCTTGGTATCAAACGGCAAACAAAAAAGATTGGCTATGCTTTCACTGAGGTAAAAGGTGAAGAAATTGCATCTGCCAACACTGTCGGAACAGTTCAGGCCCTGCAAGGAAAGTCTGCAGGTGTTAGTATTGGTGCTTCTGATGGTGGTCTTTTTGGTAATTCAAAAATCCAAATCCGCGGGGTATCAGTATTAAATTCGGACAACAACCAACCGATCTTTGTCGTAGATGGCGTAATTCTTGATAATGAAGTATCAAACGCCCATGCAGACTGGTCAAGCAACTCAAATGACTTTGGAAACCAATTAAAAAACCTGAACCCAGACGATTATGAATCCGTTTCTGTATTGAAGGGAGCAGCTGCTACAGCATTGTATGGTTCTCGTGGGATCAATGGTGCTGTGGTCATTAAAACAAAGGATGGCCAAGGCCAAAAGGGATTGGGCGTAAAAGTTTCTCAATCTGTAGGTATTGATCATGCCTTTGGTCAACCGGACTTCCAGTATGTTTATGCTCCTGGTGCAATGCCCGGGTATATTGATTATGGGAACAAAGATGCCAAAGGAAACTACTACCGTTTTGACCGCAATCAAGTCTATACTAATGGGGACGGCATTATAACAAAGCAAAATTTTGACTGGGAATGGATGGGCTATGGTCCAAAATTCGATGGACGTGATATCGTTGACTATGATGGAAGCACAACTAGCTACAGCCCGATCAAAGACCACATGCTAAAAGCCTATGAAACCGGATTTAACAGCAATACTTCTGTTGCGATAAGCGGAGGAAACGATAAAAGTACATTCTACCTATCTGATTCTTACAATCACAGAACAGGGGTTTTTCCTTCCAATGAATTCACTCGTAATTCATTGCGCTTTGCCGGAACTCATAAACTATCAGACTGGTTACAGGCTGAGGCATCAATCTCCTTTACGACCTCAAACCCTAAAAACCCACGAAATAACTTGGCTGAGAATTTCATTGGAGGCAATTGGGTAAACTGGTATGATGCTGAAAAATGGAACAAAAGAGAAGTTTACCAAGCGCCACATGGAGGTACTCCTCAGTCTGCTTATAGCGATGCAAACATATACGTCCCTGGCAACTCAACATGGTTTGCCTACAACATGGATGTAGATTCCCGCAAAGAGCAAGTAGTTAGACCAATCGTAAGCTTAACTGCCAATATTACCGATTGGCTGTCAATCAAAGCTGAAGGTAACATGAATGCCTATAACGTTTCTGCAGAGAAAAAAGAATTAGGTAGAGGCTATGCAAATGAAGGCGGCTACTACAAACTACATCACATAAAAGACGTAAGCCAAACAGGGAAACTGGTAGCCAGTATCAATCGCCAATTAACTGACGATATCTCCACAAACATCATGTTTGGTGGCGAAATGTGGAAGCAAGAAAAGTCCTATACAAAAGTTGAAACTGATGGAGGACTAATTGTTCCTGGAAGATTCTTCCTTGGCAACTCCAAAAAGACACTCAAATCTGAAGGTAAAATTGAAGGAACAAAGCAAATTAACTCGCTGTACTTCTTAGCAAACTTTGGATGGAGAGATCAACTCTTCCTGGACATTACGGGGCGTAACGACTGGTCTTCAGCCCTAGTTTACACAGACGGAACCGGTAACAACTCATACTTCTACCCTTCTGTTAGTTCATCTTGGTTGTTCAGCGAAACCTTAGATACCCCAAACTGGTTATCCTTCGGTAAGCTGCGCGTTTCTTGGGCACAAGTTGGTAATGACACTTCTCCTTACTATATCAACCCTGGATATAAAATAGGTAAATATGAATTAGCCTCAGGAGGCTTCGTTTATAACAATGCTAAAAGCACATTGTCTGTTGACCGTAATATCAAACCTGAAAAGAAAAACTCTTTTGAAGTTGGTGTTGACCTTCGTTTCTTCAGCAACCGTTTCGGGGTAGACTTTGCCTACTACAACGAAGTTATTAATAACCAAATTGGAGAAGTTCCAATTCCTGAAGAATCTGGAATCAAAAACTTATTGACCAACGTCGGAACCCTAGAAAACAAAGGGATTGAGCTGAAAGTAAATGTCACCCCAATCAAAACCACCAATTTTGAGTGGGTTTCAACATTCAATTACTGGAACAATACCACAACAGTAACTGATCTTCATGATGACTTTGGAGCTTACCGCGTACTCGGAGGAATCGTGAATGGAGGAAACTTTCGTGTAGGCTCCGTGGCTTTCGAAGGTGGTGAATATGGTGTACTAATGTCAGATATCCTTCCAAAGAAATATCAATCAGAAGATCCAAATGATCCTAGAAATGGAATGAATGTATTGGTCTGGAGTGATTCCAGAAGAGGTGCATTCTTTGAACGTAGCAATGAAGCCCAAAAAGTAGGTAAAATCACACCAGACTTTGAAGGCTCTTGGGATAACACGTTCCATTACAAAGGAGTTACTCTTTCGGTATTACTTGATGCTCGTTTTGGAGGCCATGTAGCTTCTTACGCAAACCGCTACGGAACTTCGTATGGTTGGCTAGAAACATCATTATACGGAAGAGATCCTGAATATGGTGGTGTTAGCTGGGAGTCTCAATACGATGACTCTAAAGGCCAAACATTTACTGATGGTATTATTCCTGATGGGGTTTTTGCAAAAGGACAAGAGATTACCAGTCCTAGCGGAGAAAAAGTAAACGTAGGCGGCATGACCTATCAAGAAGCATTTGATGCCGGTTATGTTGAACCAACACATGCAGGATTCTATCATTATTTCACAAACTCTTGGGGACAAGGTGTGATTAACGATTCTTGGTACGACGAATTGAACTACATCGCTTTAAGAAATATCTCAATTGGTTATAACTTGCCAAAATCTATTGCACAAAAAATTAAGGCACAAAACATCTATGTTGCTTTTAATGCCCGGAACTTAGGGTACTTGTATAATACGATGCCTAACAATATGAACCCGGAAAGCTTCAGGGGAACAACAAGTAGTGGAAGCTTCCTGCAACGTTCAATCGTCCCCAATACGGCAACATATACGATGACGTTATCTGTTGACTTTTAATTAACGTAAAAAATTGAGAATAATGAAAAAGACATTCAATATCATATTCGCATTGATTTTTCTGATGACTTGGGGCTGCGACAAAGAGAAATTTGCAGACCTAAACTCAAACCCATCAGACTTATCAGCACCAGAATTGAGATATTCCGTCACAAAAGCCGTTGAGCAAATGTACGGAAACGATTATACCAACTGGTTCTACTCCAACTTTCAATATATCTATCCATGGGCACAGGTAACTACAGTACAAGGAGGTAATGGTCCTGGCTTAGTTGAAATGGGAGACTTTGGCACACAAAATCCATACAAAGAGCTTTTTCCTCAAACGCAGGATATCCGTTATTCAGTTGAAGCAATGAGCGAAGAAAACAAGGCTCTTCACCAGGCCATGGTTGCAATTACTTATCCAATCCAGATTCAGCCTTCAATGACTATTACCGACCTCACTGGGTCAATGGTTTACTCTGAGGCTGGCTTAGCACCGTACACAAATCCGCCATTAATCACTCCTAAATTTGATGCCCAAGAAGAATTATTCAATACTTGGTTAAACGAATTGGACCTTGCGCTTGAGATCCTAACAACTGCAGAAAACCAGGTTGTTCTTGGAGATCAAGATGTAATCTATGGTGGTGACTACTCAAAATGGGCAAAATACTGTAACTTACTGAAACTAAAAATTGCAGTACGCCTTCAAGGAGTAAATCCAACAAAAGCAAACCAAATTGCAGAAGAAGTTGCGACTTCTCCTGCCGGTTACATGGATGACCTTACTGACGATTTTGTATACAATCGTGGTGTAAAATACCACGGAACAGGAAACGGTTTTTGGATTGGATATGCTAGCAAAAACCTAGTCGATTTCATGGTAGAAAATCAAGACCCACGCGTTCGTTTTATTTTCGAAAAGAATGGATTCAACGCAGAAGTTGTACAAGCATTCATTGATGCAGAGAAAGCGCTACCTCCATACGTAGAAGAATACGTTGAATACGATGCTGATGGCAATTTTGCAGGTTGGAAGGGTGCTGGAGAACCTTGGGTTCGCTACCACGGTGTTCCTTTAGCTCCCGATGCAACTCTCGATGCAGCCAACAACATTTATTTTGATCAAGGAAACTTGTACAAAATCAGCTTAGATGATAAAGAAAAGACTTATTCTGCAACTTCTCTTTTCTCTGAAAAACTGGTTCGGACAACATACGACTACACTTACCCAACAAAACCAGGTGGACGTGTAATCCAATTGAAAGACAACGATCCTCCATTGCATGTAATTTTGGGTAGTGCAGCTGAAACCAATTTGTATTTGGCCGAATTCAAGCTATTAGGAGCTAACCTTCCTAAGTCAGCTCAAGATTATTTTAACAGAGGAGTTGAACTCTCAATCCTTCGCGCTGATGCCTTGGCAGAAAACAACCAAATGCCATACTACAACACAGACCCTGTTTATCTTGATCCAACAAAAGCAGAAGAAGCATCAACTAAACTTAAGAATGGAGAGGTTGAACATTTATTGGAACAGCCAGCTTATGACCTGGGAGAAAATGGTCTTGAGAAAGTGTACATTCAACAGTACATCAACTTTGCCAATACACCAGGAGACATGTGGACACTTGTACGCCGTTCTGGTATTCCTAAAAAAGGAAGTGACCTTCTTCCATGGGATGAATTGTTATCATCAGGTAGCGAGCTAACCGTTCCTCGTCGTTTTACAATCAACACGCTGACCGAGGATGACAAAAACTTCGAGAACAAAAAGCAAGCAATGGAAGAGCAAGGCTTTACCACCGGTACGATCAATCCAGAGGTATTAAATAGCGAAAGATTGTGGTTCGATAAATCAAATCCGACATACGGAGCAGGACCACAATAAGAACAATTGATTATTTTTTTAAAGAGGCTGTCCCAAAAGGACAGCCTCTTTTTATTTCTTCAATAAATAACAACCTGATGGTAAAGTTTTTTACAACATCGAATTCTGAGGGAAAAACATAGAGGGAAAAATAGAAACAATTCTATTTTCTACATCTGTTGCCCTCTCTTTCCTACAGAGAATTACAACTTATCATATGCAGCGATAGTTCTAATTAATTTTGATTTTCTCTGAACCTCCCAAAAGCGGCTCCCAGTCTTTATTCTTATCGCCAACTCTGTTTTTTATAAAAGTTGACTTTCTTTCCTAATTTTCTTCAGATTTACTTACGAAAACATTTTTTAGTAGCTACAGCCTAAAAAACATAACATTAAGGCACAGCATTTTGAATATTTAATAGCTCTAATCTTAATTTTTTGCTAAAAAAACTTCACTACTGTGTAAAAAATGACCTTCAACCTTAGCTAAAAGCAAAAAAAAGTCTTTTCAGACTTAAAACTCCGAGAAAAATAAGTAAGCAAAAAAAACACAAAAAGAACACCCTTTGTCTTCAAGTCCACCCATCCCTATCAAAAAGATTGCAAAATGACAAAAACTTATATCTTTTTGTTTTAAATGTTAAATTGCTTTAAAATATTATTCCCTTTCCATATTTTCGTTTTGAAATTTTTTACAAAAGTTAATAGTCTTATTACACTATTTTAACAAAGACTCTAACTTTAAATACGAATTGCATGGTTTTGCGGAAAAGGGAAGATACTGAAAAAATGACAATCAGCGAGCTAAAACGCTACAAGCTCCGCATGCAGATACTTCTGTACTTATATAAGGAGTATCCGCTTTCGGCATCCTCTCTTTGCACAAAAACCCATGTAAGTTTACCCACTGCTCGTTCTGTCGTTGAAGAGCTTATCGAAGAGGGAGCAGTTCGGGTGGCTGGAATTGGCGACTCAAAAGGGGGAAGACGCCCAATACTTTATAGCCATGCGCACGATGCTTTCTGCATCATGGCAATAGAAATAGGTCATTACAAAGCAAAAGCTTTAATCTTCAATAGTCTGAATTCAGAGCTTACATCCATTATTGAATTTTCAACAGATATTGACGATCCAAACTTGGAAGAGAAAACTCAACAAGTATTACAAGTCTTGTTAAAAGAGGCTGGAATATCCAGCGATAAAGTTATTGCAACAGGCGTAAGCATGCCAGGCTTGATTGATACAACGCATGGCATTAACCAGACTATAAAAGACCCAAAGCTCCAAAATGTTAAAGAACGACTGTCCGCTCGTTTAAACATGCCGGTTATCATTGAAAATGATGCCCGAATGCAAGCTTTAGGAGAGTTCGTTTTTGGAAAAGCTCAAAAAACAAAGAACGCTTTGGTTTTAAACTGGAACTGGGGACTTGGATTGGCCATGATCTTAAATGGGCAAATTTACCATGGCTCCAATGGAAGTGCTGGAGAGTTCAGTCATATACGAGTTTCTCCAAGCGGAAAACTTTGCGAATGCGGCAAACAGGGATGCCTGCAAACCATAGCTTCTGCCAGAGCACTGATTGAAATGGCACACGATTACCTTAACAGAGGAGCCGTTTCTCAGTTAACCAGTCTGTTTCAAGAAGATCCGTCGCAAATCACAGTTGATGCAATTATTGCTTGTGCTAAAAAAGGGGATGAATTATCGATACTACTACTCAATGAACTCAGTAAAAAGCTCGGATGGGGGCTTTCAATCCTCATCCAGCTTTATAATCCTGAGCTCATTGTTTTAAACGGTCCGCTAGCACAAGCCCAACAATATATACTTGTCCCTATTCAGCAAACCATTAATCAGTATTGCTTAGAAAATATTCAAAACAATGTCCGAATTGAAATTTCGGAAATGGGAGAACACTCAGGCCTCAAAGGAGTTGCCGTCATGGTGTTTCAGCGAATATTCCGGGACAAATCATTAGAAACAAACTCTCTTTAAATAATTAATTACGCGTTTATTAACTATGTAAAAAAGACATCTCTATGAATCGAAAATTAAAATGGTTAATGAAGAGCCTGTTTACACTAACAGTGCTTCTTATGGGAGTAGGTATCGTAATGGCACAGGAAGTGAAAATTTCCGGTACGATTACCAGCTCTGAAGATGGCGCACCACTTCCAGGTGTATCTGTTGTTCAACAAGGAACAACAAACGGAACCGTTACAGACTTTGATGGCAACTATTCCATCGCTGTTCCTCAAGGTTCAATCGTTGTATTCTCTTTCATCGGTATGGAAACTCATGAAATGACTGCCGATGGTGCAAAAACATACAATGTAGTACTTGATCCGGAAACAACAGGCCTGGATGAGGTTGTTGTTACTGCTTTAGGTATCAAAAGGGAACAAAAAACCCTGGGATATGCCATGCAGGAACTAAAAGGTGAATCTCTATTGGAATCAAGAGAGGTAAACCTGACTAACTCTTTGACAGGTAAAGTAACCGGACTACAAGTTATCCGTTCAAGTAACGGACCAGCAGGATCATCTAAAATTGTTCTTAGGGGTTATAGCTCTTTAACCGGAGATAATCAACCGCTAATCGTAGTTGACGGAGTACCAATTGACAACTTCACTGGAGCTTCAAACAACGACTACTGGAACCCTTCAACTGATATGGGTAACGGACTTAGCGACATTAACCCTGAAGACATTGCTAGTATGTCTGTATTGAAAGGAGCATCTGCAGCTGCACTATATGGTTCTCGTGCAGGAAACGGTGTAATCTTGATTACAACCAAAACTGGTCGCAAAAGAGACGGACTAGGAATTACCGTTTCTTCATCTGTAGGTTTCCAATCTACATTTATTACTCCTGACATGCAAAAAGCGTTCGGTCAGGGTACTGAAGGTTCTTTCGACAACCGTAAAGGTTCTAGCTGGGGTCCAGCAATTGCAGGTCAAGATGTTGAAAAATGGGATGGCACAACTGCTCCATTAACATCAGCTAACAATATCGACAACTTCTTCGATACTGGTATCAACCTGAACAACAACGTTTCGTTCCAACAACAGATCAATAAAACATCACTTTATACATCTGTGACTCAAACTTCTGATAAGAGTATGATCCCAGGAGCGAAATTGAACCGGACCAACTTGATGACTCGCTCCATGTCAACTTTCGGAGAAAATGACGACTGGGTGTTGGATACTAAAATTCAGTATGTTCGCTCTACTGCGAATAACAGACCACTTGGAGGAGATAACTCTTCAAACAGCTTTAGAACAATGTATTTGTTGCCTGTTTCTTTGGATATCAGAGATTTCCAAAACCCAATAAATGAGTTAGGCAACATGCAATGGTACGGTGGTGGTAACTCGGTGAACCCATACTGGGGAGAAAAATACAACTTAAACGAAGACGTTCGTGATCGTTTTATCTTCCACGGTTCATTGAAATACAACTTCACCGATTGGCTTCACGCTGAAGTAAAAGCAGGAGCTGACATCTACTCAACAAACACTGAAACAAAACTACACGCAGGAAGCCCTATCAGTGCAACTGGTCGCTACAGCTTAGGTAAATCTTCGCACCGCGAAATCAACTACTCAACCTTGGTAACTGCACAAAAAGACAATGTCTTCGGTAAATTCGGAGGTATGGTTACACTTGGTGGAAACCTGATGGAGCAAGAGTCTTCAGGCATTTCTGGTAGCTCTGGCGAATTGGAAATTCCAAACCTATTTGCTCTTAACAACGGACAAGATAAGCCTTCAATCAAAGAAACGTTCTCTTCTAAAAAAATCAACTCTGTTTACGGGTTGTTGCAAGTGAACTACGATGGTTACCTTTTCTTAGAAGGTACATTCAGAAATGACTGGTCATCATCATTACACCCGGATAACCGCTCATTCTTCTACCCTTCTGTTAACGCTTCCTGGATCATCACTGACATGATCAATAAAAATGGTGGCTACTTACCAGAATGGTTGACATTCGCTAAAATCAGAACATCCTATGCTGAAGTAGGTAACGACCTTCCTCCATACCAGTTATATAACACTTACTGGGTTGACAAAGATCCACTAGGGAACACAACTGCAGGATTGAACAACACTCAGTACGATCCAGGTGTACAAAGCGAGTTGATTAAATCATACGAAGTTGGTATTGACGGACGTTTCTTCAATAACCGTTTAGGATTTGACTTCGCTTGGTACAAATCAAATGCAACACGTCAGTTGATTAACTTGCCAATGGACCCGCTTAGTGGATTCAAAAACAAAAAAATCAACGCTGGAGATATCCAAAACACCGGAGTTGAGTTGATGGTTAACGGACGTATTCTTGACAGTGCTAACGATGGCCTGACTTGGGATGTACAGTTGAACTACTCTTTCAACAAAAACACGATTGAAGATCTTTACAACGACATTAAAATCTACGAATTAGGCGGTTTTGATAATGTAAAAATCCTAGCCAATGTTGGTGGAGAATATGGCGAAATTCACGGAACAAAGTTCCTACGTGTTGAAGATGTTGACAGCCCTCACTATGGCAAACTGTTATTAACTGAAGACGGACTTCCTCAAGGAACAACTGAAAAAGAAAAAATCGGTAGCCAACAGCCTGACGCTTTGGTAGGACTAACAAACACCTTCTCATACAAAGGATTCTCTTTTAGCTTCCTAATCGATGGTCGTTTTGGTGGAGAAATGTTCTCAGCAACAAACCAATCAATGCAAGCTTCAGGTACTGCTTTAGTAACTGCTCCTGGAGGTTCAAGAGAAGATATGGTATTGGATGGAGTTATTGCTAGTGGCAACGGATTTGTTGCAAATGACCAAAGCATCACTGCTCAACAATACTGGACAACTGTAACCAGCACAACTGGAAACTTGGGAATTGGTGAAGCAAACATTTATGATGCAACCAACATCAGATTGCGTACGCTGCAGTTGAATTATTCACTTCCAAAATCTTTGTTGTCAAAAACAGTATTCCAACGTGCAAGCGTAGGATTCTCTTGCAACAACGTATTGATGATCAAAAGTCACATGAACGGAGTTGATCCTGAGTCAACGTTTGCTACAGGAACAAACGCAATTGGTTTTGAAAACACTGCACCTCCTACATCAAGAAACTTTTTATTCAATATCACTTTGGGATTTTAAAATAAGATAAAATGAAAACATTAAAAAAACTTTTCACTTTAGCACTTGGCAGCACGTTACTTTTTTCTTGCTCCGACTTTGACGACGTAAACGTTGACCCCAAAGCAGCAAATGCTGATCAAGTTCAAGTTGAATACATCATAAACAGCTCTATCATTGGAGCACAGCAAAATCCACACGTAGCCGAAAGAGCTTTCGTTCTTTACTGGAAAACAGCATCAAGACAACACCGTACAAACGGATCGCTTGCTCTTGGTTCATACAGCGATGGCTGGAGTGGCGATTACTACAATGCGTTGTCTGATTGGTTAAAAGCTTCTAGCTTGGCCATTACAACGGCTGAAGCAAAAATTGAAGCAGGAACAGCATTCCCTTATACTGAAAATATGATGCATATTGCCAGAATTTGGAGAGTGTACTTGATGAGCGAGTTTGCTGACAATTTCGGTCCAATGCCAATTGATGCTTTCAATGGCGAAAACCCTGAATTCTCGGATCTTAAAACGGTTTACTATCACATGCTGTCTGAACTTACAGATGCAACAGCAAAAATCAACACCGACGAAGCACTGCCTGAATCAATTGCTAAATACGACCAAGCATACGGATTCAACTATGCTAAGTGGATTAAGTATGGTAACTCATTGAGACTTCGTCTTGCAATGCGTTTATCTGAAGTTGATCCAGCAAAAGCTCAAGCGGAATTTGAAGCTGCCGTATCTCAACAATTGATTCTGGACGCTGAAGACAACTTCAAAGTTGCAGAAAAACCAGGTTGGGATAACTTAACTGGTGTAATGAGCAGAGAATGGAACAGCCAAATGTTATCGACAACGCTTAATAACCTTTACATTGGGCTAGGTGGCATCAACTCAGAAGATCTTCTTCCTGCTGAAATGCACGACCAAATTAAGCCTGCAGATTACATGGGATTGAGATTCTCTGATCACCTGACAACGATGACTAATGACCCATCAGCAGGATACTGGTTTGATGGTCTTCATAAAGTAATGGATCCACGTGCTTACAAAGCTTTCATTATTCCTGGAGACTTTGATAACTCAAATTTCAGTTTCTACCCTTCATGGACTGAAGATGCAAAAACAGTTACTCGTGACTTGGTAGATGATAACGATGAAGTTGTAAAAGAAATTGATGCAACTTACACTTGGAACGCAGCTCCTCTAGGTGCTTGGGGTGAAAAATCAGCTAAGAACCAGGTTTCTTTCTACACGGGAACGAATCCTCGTTTAAGCCAAGAGTTCAGAGGAAGTGAATCAGAACGCATCTTTTTTGCAAGCTGGGAAACAAACTTCCTGATTGCTGAAGCTGCTGTTAGAGGTTGGAATACACCAATTGACGCAAAAACAGCATACGAAAACGGTGTTAAAGCAAGTTTCGAATACTGGGGTCTTTCTGGATTAGCTGATCAATACCTTGCTTCTGAATCATACAACCGCGCAGGAACTTCAGTGAGCTTTGAGCACACAACTGAACCTACCGGAGGTTTCACCATGAACTTTGTTGATGGTTACACTGACGAAGCTGGAATAGTTACTTTCGAGTATCCAAACAATACCATTTACCAAAACGGGCAAGTAAAAAATGATGAGTTAACAAAAATCATCACTCAAAAATACCTTGCTCAATTGCCATGGTTGCCACTGGAAGCATGGAATGATCACCGTCGTTTAGGACTGCCTTTCTTCGAGAATCCTGCAGTTGATCTACCAATGACTGAACTTCCTGATCTTAACGCTTCAAATTACATGACCAATAGCGTTAAGTTCTTCCCTCAACGTTTGAAGTATCCTTCAAGCTTGGAAAACAGCAACTCTGAAGGCTACCAACAAGCAGTAAGCTTCTTAGGTGGAGAAGATGCCGTACTTACACCACTATGGTGGGCTAAAAAACAGTAACAAGCGTTTTTTTTACTGATAGTTTAAAAAGGTTGTTTCCTTCGGGAAGCAACCTTTTTTATTTCCCAAGAACATACAACAACAAAAAAATCCGGAGAAGACTTTCTTCCCCGGATTTTAATTCATTAAAAAAACTGTCAGGTCATCGAACCCAAAATCAGTTTCCTATTTTAACTGGCCATCCCTGGCCAATTGGTCTAGCTCAACAAGTTTATTTTTCCTTCGTTAACCAGTTTTAGAATCAACTCTCCAAACAAAGTGTTGGCCCAGGCAAACCAACTACGTGTAAAGTTTGCAGGATCATCCTTGTGGAAACTTTCATGCATAAAACCAGTCCCCCCATCGGTGTCGCGCAGTGTTTTAATGCACCAGGCAATTTCCTTATCATCCGAACTGGTCATGGCCTTCATGATGATACTCATCGGCCAAACCATATCGTAACCAATGTGTGGCCCACCAATACCTTCTGCTACTTTTCCTTTAAAGAAGTAAGGGTTGTCCACGCTCCAAACCAGTTCACGAGTATTCTGATAGATCGGATCATTCTTATCGACACATCCCAGGTAAGGCAAAGCCAGCAAGCTTGGCACATTCGCATCATCCATAAACGTTGCATTACCAAATCCATCTACTTCAAAAGCATAAACTTTACCATGACGAGGATGCTCAATAATGGCATATTCCTGAATTGCTTTTTCCACTTCATCAGCCAACTTCTTACATTCTTTGGCAAAACCTTTATCGCCGGTCACCTCTTTGCTGATTTCAGCCATTTGACGCAATGAAACAACAGCAAATAAGTTTGAAGGAATCAAAAATCCGAAAGTCGAAGCATCATCTGATGGGCGGAAAGAAGAATTGATCAATCCAACTGGTTTTAATGGTCGGCCATATCCTCCATTGGACAAAGTATCCAACTGGCGGGCAGTGGTGCGTTCAAAACGGTAAGGTCCCAAGCCATCTTTGCGTTGTTGTTCCTTAAACGTTTTAACGATAGCAGCTGCTGCCTTTTGCCAATCAGCATCAAATACAGCTGTATCGCCAGTAGTCTTCCAATAATGGTAAGCCAAACGAACCGCATAACAAAGTGAGTCAATTTCCCACTTACGCTCATGCAAACCATTTTTCATGTCGGTGAAATCGCTCATCCAATCACCTGGCACCAATTCTTTATTAAAAGCATTGGCATAAGGATCAAGCAAGATGCACTGTGTTTGACGATTGACAACACCAGCTAAAAGTGTGCTCAAGGCTTTATCTTCATTAGCAAGTGGCAAGTAAGGCCAAACCTGAGCTGTTGAATCACGCAACCACATTCCGTGAATGTCTCCGGTGATTACAAAGGTATCCGGACGACCGTTCTTCATTTCATGTTCAACGGTGGTGTCCAAAGTATTTGGAAAACAGTTTTCGAACATCCAAGCTAACTTTGGATCTTTCAATTTTGGTTTTACAGTCGCAATTGTTTCTTCAACAGCTTTCGACGTGAAGTTGCGCTTTGCCAATACCGGTCTGTTCGAAACATAGTCGGCTTTTCCGGTCGAAGCCCATACCCCACTAGAACCAGCCACCGCTAATCCTGTCATCGTCAGTGTTCCCTTCTTCAGGAAGTCTCTTCTCGTAGTCATTTTTTCTTTCTTTTATCGTTATATCGCTAAGTACGTTTACCTATCAATGAAGCCCATTGTATTCACCAGCTTCAAGCTCAAAAATACAACTAATATTCTTGAATTATCGGTTTCTTCTCAACGGTAAGAAACAGGAAATAATTATTTAAACTCTTTTTCAATTTTCACAAAAGCAATGAACAGGCTCTCTCTAGGCAATTTTCCTATTTAATCTCCTATGTCTCACCAAACAGTTCTTTAAAATTTAAATAGTTTCTTACTTAAATACGCTTTCTCTTCCAGAAATACTCACGACCCGACCTCTAAATTATTTACAAATAATTAACGTATATATACGTCAACCAAAAATATTGTGACGTATATTTGCGTCATAAAAATAAACTATTATGACTTACGCAAAAGTTGAATTGTTTGATGAAAAGCTTCAGGAAGCTGCACTCTTCTTTAAAGCTTTATCACATCCTGCCCGACTAGCTATTTTAAATTACCTGGCCAATAGTAAAGTTTGTATATCCGGCGATATATCAAACGAACTGCCACTTAGCCGCACGACCGTGAATCAGCATTTAAAAGAACTTAAAGAGTTGGGACTAATTCGTGGAACAATCGATGGATCAAAAACCAACTATTGCTTAAATAAATCTCGAATTGATGAAATGCAGTTCGTAATTGATCAATTTTTAAAAGGCCTCAGCCTGCCTGAAGGTTTTTCATGCAAAAGCTAGGTAATGCCTAGTGAGCATCTCAATTGAGATTCATTTTAAACATATCCAAATTAGATTATATGAAGATTTTAATTCTTTGCACTGGCAACAGCTGCCGCAGCCAGATGGCTCATGGGTTCTTACAATCGTTTGACCCCAAACTAGAAGTTTATTCCGCCGGTACCGAAGCATCGGGAAAATTAAATGAAAAAGCCGTTCAAGTAATGAGCGAAACCGGTATCGACATCAGTCATCATACCTCCGACTCGGTTGAACAATACCTCAACGATGAGTGGGATTATGTGATTACCGTTTGTGGTGGTGCCAACGAAAGTTGCCCAACTTTTTCAGGCAAGGTAAAACACCGCATCCATATTGGCTTTGATGATCCATCTCATGCCCAAGGAACTGACGAGTTTATCTGGAGTGAATTTCACCGTGTCCGCGACGAAATCAAGGAACGTTTCTTCCAATTCTATCAACAACTCCAACAGTAACAAATGGCAACTTCAAAACGACTGTCCTTCTTGGATCGCTACCTCACCTTCTGGATTTTAGCAGCAATGGCAATGGGCGTTCTAATTGGCTACCTTCAACCAGGAATAAGTGACTTTTGGAGTCATTTTCAGGTGGGAACAACCAATATCCCCCTGGCTGCCGGATTGATTCTGATGATGTATCCCCCACTCGCCAAAGTTCGCTACGAAAAACTAGGGCTGGTTTTTAAAAACACCAAACTACTTGTACTCTCGCTGGTTCAGAACTGGGTGATTGGCCCAGTGCTGATGTTTGCATTGGCAATTCTATTCTTACAGGATTATCCCCACTACATGGCGGGAGTTATCCTGATCGGACTTGCCCGTTGTATTGCCATGGTCATTGTTTGGAATGATTTGGCCGGAGGAAACCGGGAGTACGTTGCCGGATTGGTCGCCTTTAATTCGATCTTTCAAATTTTATTTTTCTCTGTCTATGCATGGGTTTTCCTCGGAATTCTCCCTGAATTACTGGGACTTCAAAGCTTTGAAGTGAACATTACTATCCAACAGATTGCCGAGTCGGTTCTAATTTACCTGGGCATTCCTTTTGCTGCAGGATTCCTGACCCGATTCAGCTTAACGAGGTTAAAAGGCGAAGACTGGTATCAATCCAAATTTTTACCTAAAATAAGCCCCATTACTCTTATTGCTTTGCTATTCACCATTTTCGTCATGTTCTCGTTCAAAGGTGAGTACATTGTCAAAATCCCATTTGACGTCGTGCGAATTGCCATTCCACTAGTCATCTACTTTGTGGTAATGTTCCTGATCTCCTTCTTTATGGGTAAAAAATCAGGTGCCAGCTACCCGCAAACAACAGCCATTTCATTTACAGCAGCCTCAAACAATTTTGAGCTGGCCATTGCTGTTGCGGTCGCCGTATTTGGTATCAACTCAGGAGAAGCATTTGCCGCTGTTATTGGGCCTTTGGTTGAAGTCCCCGTACTAATTGCCTTGGTAAATGTGGCTAAAAAACTAAAACAAAGTTACTTCCCAGAGCCCATTCCCAATTAAATTAACGTAGCATATAAAATTGATTTAAAAGCTGTTATTCGACAAAGAATAGCAGCTTTTTTGCAAAAAAATTGCTTCGTTTTCATTTGTGTTTTAATATTGCTTTTTGTATTGATTGATCAATTATATTTGGAGCGAAAATAAGTCACACTAAAACACAATAATTTGGATAAATAGCAATGAGAAAATGGCGCATTGAAGATACAGAAGAGCTTTACAACATCAACGGTTGGGGAATCAATTACTTTTCAATAAATGAAAAGGGAAATGTTGTGGTTACTCCTCAAAAAGATGGAGCTCAAATTGACCTGAAAGAACTAATTGAAGAACTTCAATTAAGGGATGTAGCAGCACCGATGCTGATTCGTTTCCCGGATATTCTGGATAGTCGGATAGAAAAGATGTCGAACTGTTTTAAACAGGCAGCTCAGGAATACGACTACAAAGCGCAGAATTTTATCATTTACCCCATTAAGGTTAACCAAATGCGTCCCGTTGTTGAAGAAATTGTCAGCCACGGGAAAAAGTTCAATATTGGCCTTGAGGCAGGATCAAAGCCCGAATTGCATGCCGTTATTGCAACCAATACCAATAACGATTCACTAATTATTTGCAACGGGTACAAAGACGAAGACTATATTGAATTGGCTTTGCTCGCTCAGAAAATGGGTAGGCGCATCTATATCGTCATTGAAAAAATGAACGAGCTGAAATTGATCGCCCGAATCGCCAAACGGCTTAAAATCAAACCCAACCTTGGTATTCGAATTAAACTGGCTAGCTCAGGAAGTGGCAAGTGGGAAAATTCAGGAGGCGACGTTAGCAAGTTTGGCTTAACGTCAAGCGAGCTTTTAGAAGCGATGGAATACTTGAGAAGTCAAGAATTGGACGACTGTCTGAAATTGGTTCATTTCCACATCGGAAGCCAAGTGAATAAAATCCGACGCATTAAAATTGCACTTCGCGAAGCATCGCAGTTTTATGCCCAAATGCGCTTACAAGGATTCAACATCGAATTTGTTGACATCGGTGGCGGACTTGGAGTTGATTACGACGGGACTCGTTCAGCAAACCGTGAGAGCAGTGTAAACTACAGCATTCAGGAGTATGTCAATGATGCCATTTCAACCATGGTTGACGTGAGCAATAAAAACAACATCCCTCATCCAAACATTATTACAGAATCGGGACGCTCCTTAACGGCCCACCATTCGGTATTGGTGTTTGAAGTCTTGGAATCTGCTTCGCTCCCAGAGTGGGATGACGAAGAGGAACCTAAAGAAGGCGACCACGAATTGGTAAAAGAACTGTACGATCTTTGGGACTCGATCAACCAGCCCAGGATGTTAGAAATATGGCACGACGCTCAACAAATCCGGGAAGAAGCCTTGGATCGTTTTAGCCTGGGTATGCTCGACCTCAGAACACGCGCCCAAATTGAACGTCTGTTTTGGTCGATCGCTCGTGAAATTCACCAAATGACCAGCAAAATCCGTCACGTACCCGAAGAACTGCATTCACTCGAAAAGCTTTTGGCAGATAAGTACTTCTGCAATTTTTCGCTGTTCCAATCATTGCCTGACTCTTGGGCGATCGATCAGATTTTCCCAATCATGCCGCTTCACCGGCTTGATGAAAAGCCAGATCGATCTGCAACTTTGCAGGACATAACTTGCGACTCAGATGGTAAAATTGATAATTTCATTTCAACCCGCAATTTGTCGTACTACCTACCTGTACACAAACTAAAGGCTAAAGAGCCATACTACATTGGCGTATTTCTAGTTGGTGCTTATCAGGAAATTCTTGGTGATTTGCACAACCTGTTTGGAGATACCAATGCCGTGCATGTATCGGTTGACAAAAATGGATATTCCATTGATCAGATTATTGATGGAGAAACAGTGGCTGAAGTATTGGACTACGTTCAGTACAATCCTAAGAAAATGGTTAGAACGGTTGAAACCTGGGTAACCTCCTCGGTAAAATCGGGTAAGATTTCGGCAGCTGAAGGAAAAGAGTTTCTGTCAAACTACCGATCAGGCCTATACGGATACACTTACTTAGAATAGAAAATAAATGCCTACGCATAATTCAAGAGCCCTTTCAATCCGAAAGGGCTTTTTTATGAGCCAATACTCAAATACATTTCTTCTTCTAAAAAAACACATCTACATTATTAACTAGAAATCAATCCATTACCCATTAAAACAATTATATACAAAACTAAAATTGAATTATTTTTCATATATTGAAAAACATCTTTATAATAGAGTTGTTAAATACGATACTCAGCGCGGAAAGATATAAAAGGACTTAATCATCAACTAAAAGCACACCCTTAAAATCTTTCTATGATTGCTCTACGTCTCATATTCATAGCCATTGGCTTTACGGTACTATTCAGTTCCTGCCAAAAACCCAAAGGAAAAGAACTTTACACCTTGCACTGTGCTGGCTGCCACGGCATGCAGCTGCAAGGAACAACCTCTGGTTCCGAGTTATTGAACTCACTGTGGAAAAATGAAGCAGGAGAAGCTTACATCACAAGTAGAATTAAATTTGGCATCCCTAATTCAACCATGATCGGTTGGGAAACAATCTTGACCGAAAAGGAAATTACAGCAATCAGTAAATACATTGTTGCCTTTCAGCAAGACCGCGATTCGCATGAAGTAAAAACGGGTACCGAAAAAGTAAAAACAAAAACTTACCGACTGCAAGTAGAGAAACTTGTTATTGATCATTTAGCAACCCCCTGGGCCATCGAATTTTTAAATGCCGACAGTGCACTGATTTCGGAGAAACACGGTTCGCTCAAATGGTTTGTCAATGGCGAACTTGATCAAACACCAATTACTGGCTTACCCAAGCCACACACAGCCAGCTTTACCGGAGGCTACATGGACATTGCCTTAGATCCTGACTTCGAATCCAATCGCTGGGTATACCTGGCTTACAGCGAAACATTTGGTAATGTAGACGACAAAGATGCTCCTGGGATGACCAAAATTGTTCGGGGAAAAATTACAGAGAATCAATGGCAAGAAGAACAAACTCTATTTCAAATGCCAGACTCGTTACATTTAATTCATGGTGACCGATGGGGCTGTCGGCTGATCTTTGATAAGGAAGGCTCTCTTTACTTCACTATCGGCGATATGGGAAGAGATAAGGACTCGCAAAAGCTGAACAAGCCAACCGGAAAGGTTTTTCGCATCAATCCGGATGGCTCCATTCCCGATGACAACCCATTTATCACAACACCCGGAGCCTTACCGGCAATCTATACTTTGGGAAACAGAAATACGCAAGGCTTAACCATCAATCCGAAAACCGGTGAAATTTGGTCAACAGACCATGGTCCCCGGGGAGGAGACGAACTCAACATTCTCCATAAAGGAGCCAACTATGGTTGGCCTGTAGTGACTTTCGGGATCGACTACAGTGGCGAAATTATTTCAGATAAAACCTATCAGGAAGGCATGGAGTCTCCCGTCGTTCAATGGACACCATCTATTGCTGTTTGCCCGACCACCTTTATTCAATCTCCTCTGTTTCCAAAGTGGGAAAATGATCTACTTGTTGGAGCACTGGCTTTCCAGGAAATCAGGTTACTGGATGT
This sequence comes from Sunxiuqinia elliptica, assembly GCF_900113005.1. Classification (GTDB taxonomy): domain Bacteria; phylum Bacteroidota; class Bacteroidia; order Bacteroidales; family Prolixibacteraceae; genus Sunxiuqinia; species Sunxiuqinia elliptica. Next base: position 127,125 of record NZ_FONW01000005.1, on the reverse strand, counting down.
TGTAGGCAATAAGGTTGTACAACAGGAAATTATCATCAAGGGCATGGGACGAATTCGTGATTTAAAATTTGGGCCTGACGGAGCACTTTACGTACTCACCAATAGCCCCGATCGTCTTTTGAGAATTACTCCGGACGAGCAAAAATCCATTTTCAGTTAATTAGAAAACCTTGCAATTACAAAATTGGTTTTTATTTAAAAGATACCGTAGTTTTGCTGACAGCTATGGAACAACTCCTTAAAGAAATTACCCAATGCCAGGTTTGTGCCGCTCATCTTCCATTAGGTCCAAAACCGACGATAACAGCCAGCTCAAAAAGTAAAATTGTTTTGGTCGGGCAAGCTCCCGGGCTGTCAGTCCACCAAAGTGGCACTCCCTGGGGCGACAAGAGCGGTGACAACCTGAGAAACTGGCTTCAAGTCAATAAAGCGACCTTTTACGATCCAGACCAAATTGCGCTTATTCCTATGGGATTCTGTTATCCGGGGAGAGGCAAATCAGGCGACTTGCCGCCACGAAAAGAATGTGCCCCGCTCTGGCATTCCAAGCTGCTGAATCAGATGCCCGAAGTTCGGCTGATGGTGCTGATCGGTCAATACGCTCAAAACCATTACCTCGGCAAGCAAACCAAAAGAACACTCACTGAAACGGTTCAAAACTTCAACCATTATCTACCCCGTTTCTTTGTTCTGCCCCACCCTTCTCCTCGAAATAATATCTGGCAAGCTAAAAACCCGTGGTTCGTCCAATCCGTACTTCCAGAGCTACGAAATCGCGTTCATGAAGCCCTTGCAAGTCACTGATAGTTAAGTCGCCTCACTTTTATCTTTTCGACCATCAAACAGAAATCCTTTTTGGGTGTTGAATGAGGTAATATTGGTTTAAAAAAGAAAAGATAATAACATGGATGAATTTATGGCTGCCCGTCTACAGATGGGCGTTTCGCTGGGATTCCACATCATTTTTGCCTGTATTGGCATGGTGATGCCCTGGTTTATGTTTGTCGCCGAATGGAAATGGTTGAAGACCCAAAAACCGGTATACCTTGACCTGGCTAAAGCCTGGGCTAAAGGTGTGGCCATCTTTTTTGCGGTTGGAGCCGTTTCGGGTACGGTGCTTTCATTCGAATTGGGAATGTTGTGGCCTACATTTATGGAACATGCAGGCCCCATTTTTGGAATGCCCTTCTCCTACGAAGGATCAGCATTCTTTGTAGAAGCAATTGCCTTAGGGCTGTGGCTATATGGCTGGAATCGCCTCAATAAAAAACTACACCTTTACATTGGAATGGTTGTCGGAATTGCCGGAGTTATGTCCGGAATTTTTGTTATTTCGGCAAATGCCTGGATGAATGCTCCTGCGGGATTTGATTGGGTCGACGGACAAGCAATCAATATTGATCCCGTTGCAGCAATGTTCAACAAGGCTTGGTTTGTACAATCGCACCACATGGTTATTGCGGCCTTTTCGGCTACCGGATTTGCCGTTGCCGGTGTACACGCCATCCTCTACCTGAAAAACAAACTCGAGATTCATGCTAAAGCAATCACCATTGCCTTGGCTTTTGCTTCGGTAGCTGCCTTGTTGCAACCACTAAGTGGCGACCATGCCGCTAAAAGTGTAGCAGAACGCCAACCCGCCAAGCTGGCTGCTTTTGAAGCACATTTTGAAACTCAAGAGTCGGCTCCGCTGATTATTGGAGGGATCCCCGATGTTGAAAACCGGGAAGTTAAGTATGCCATCAAACTCCCTGGATTCCTGAGTTTCCTGGCTCATGGCGATTTCAAAGCCGAGGTGAAAGGGTTGGAAGAGTTTCCGGAAGAAGAATGGCCTCCAGTTCCAATCACACACTATTCCTTCCAAATTATGGTGGGAATTGGGATGTTTTTGGCCTTGTTGGGTGTGATCTTCCTGGCAGGAACCTACAAATGGAAACACTGGCTTGAAAAGCGTTGGTGGTTAAAACTGCTGATTGTTGCTACTCCGCTTGGTTTTATTGCCATTCAGGCCGGATGGGTGGTTACCGAAGTTGGCCGTCAACCCTGGATTATCTACGGCATCATGAAAACCAAAGATTCACTGACTCCGATGCCGGGAATCCAATACACGTTCTACACCATTACGGCTGTATACTTGCTACTTAGCTTTATTGTTATCTGGCTTTTGAGCCGTCAAATTAAAATGCTTCAAAACAAATACAAATCCAATGACTGAGATTATTCTAATCGTACTAGGCATTAGCCTTTTACTCTATGTGCTCCTTGGTGGAGCTGATTTTGGCGGAGGAATTCTGGAACTGATTTCGAGAGGAAAAGCCTCAGGCATTGTTGCCCGCGCAATTGCACCTGTTTGGGAAGCTAACCATGTGTGGTTAATTTTGGTGGTCGTGATCCTGTTTGTTGGGTTCCCCACTGTTTACTCAACGGTGCTTACAGCTTTACACATTCCGGTTCTACTGGTTCTGATTGGGATTATTTTTCGAGGCTCGGCCTTCACCTTTCGTCATTACGACATTGATGAAGAAACCCCAAAAGCAATTTACTCATCAATTTTTAGATACTCCAGCCTGTTTACAACCTTCTTTCTGGGAGTAACCATGGGAGGAATTATTCTGGGAGAAATTACGACCGATTATAGTTTGGGCTTTTTCAGGGTCTATTTGCACCCTTGGCTCAATTTATTCTCGTTTAGCATGGGTATCTTTCTGGTAGTTTTATTTGCCTTTTTGGCCAATATTTTCACTTTAGGAGAGACCACTGACCCGGTGCACGTAAAACGGTTCACCCGGATGGGTAAATACCTCATCGTGGCACTCGTTTTAGCTGGTGCTTTTGTATTTGCTGCCGCTCAAATTGATGGGCATCCTTTGTTTTACGAGTTCTACCATTCAACACCAAGTATGATCAGTATTATTTTGGCAACACTGGCTTTGCCTCTCTTATGGGTCAACCTCAACCGGAACAATAAAAACTATTTAAGGCTTATCGCCGGTTTTCAAACAACCATGATCGTTGTGGGCTGGTTTGCCATTCAATTCCCCATACTTGTGAAGATTAATGACGGGACAGACATTACTGTTCAAAGCTCAGTTGCATCGGAACAAACACAGCTACACCTCCTAATTGCTTTGATTGTTGGAGTGTTGATCATTTTCCCTTTTATGGGCTATTTATACAAAACATTCAAATTCGATAAAAAAGCCTCTTCTTAAACAATAAAAAGAGGTTAAGCAAAGCCAATATTGGCGCTTATTACAATTGATAATCACATTATTTAGAATGAAATGAGGTCGTACAATCATTTCATTCTTCAAGATTATATTCTATATTTATGAACCCATACGAGCAGATTGAAAGACAACTGCTTGCATGGGTTTGTTTTAAGATATTGCTCTTGTTTTATTCCCACCCCTAAAAACAAAAGCCGCTTAAAACCTGTCGCGCAAGTGGCAACTAACTAAACTAAACAAGAACAACATGCTACCTTTACTGATTGTCATTACAGGAGTAATTCTGCTCTTGCTACTCATTACTGTATTCAAGCTGAATGCCTTTATTTCGTTTTCATTGGTTTGCCTTTTTGTGGGCTTGGGAATGGGTTTGTCCTTAGACACTACCATTGATGCCATGAAAAAGGGCATGGGGGACACTTTGGGCTTGCTGGTACTTATACTGGGGTTTGGCTCCATGCTTGGTAAACTAGTTGCCGACAGCGGTTCTGCACAACGAATTACCAATGCCTTGGTGAAAGCATTTGGGCTGAAAAAAATTCATTGGGCTTTAATGCTGACCGGCTTTATTGTTGGCATTCCGATGTTTTACTCGGTCGGCTTTGTTATTCTTGTTCCCATTGTCTTTACTGTTGCGGCTGCCACCAGACTTCCGCTTTTATTTGTAGGACTTCCCATGCTTGCCTCCTTGTCGGTTACTCATGGCTACCTGCCCCCACACCCCGCCCCAACAGCGATTGCCGACATGTTTAATGCCGACCTTGGGAAAACCATGTTTTTGGGACTACTGGTAGCCATTCCGGCTATTGTTATTGCCGGTCCCATTCTATCCCCACGCTTTAAACACATTCAAGCCAAACCGCTGGAGGATTTTACAGGACAAGCGCCTCTCGAGGAAGAAGAACTTCCTTCAACATTCATCAGCATTGTCACTGCATTAATGCCCGTAATTCTGATTGCGTCCTCCGGGATTGGCTCCTACCTGGTTCCCAAAGGCTCAACCATATATGGAGTGCTACAAGGCATTGGGAACCCAGTTTTTGCCATGCTGATTTCTGTTCTATTTGCCATTTACACACTCGGCATTCGACGTGGGAAAAAGATCGGTGAGATTATGAACGGGCTTACTCATGCCATCTCAAGCATTGCCATGATTTTATTGATATTGGCAGGCGCGGGAGGCTTAAAAGAAATTTTGGTGACCAGCGGAATTAGTGACTACCTGGGCGATCTATTAAGCCAATCACAACTTTCCCCGCTATTCCTGGGCTGGCTCATCGCTGCCGTCATTCGCGTGGCAGTTGGCTCAGCCACCGTCGCCGGAATGACAGCTGCCGGCATTGTCCTCCCCTTGGCTACAAGCCCCGGTGTTTCGCCGGAACTTATGGTTCTGGCCATTGGATCTGGAAGCCTGATGCTTTCGCACGTTAACGATGGTGGCTTCTGGATGTTTAAAGAGTATTTTAACCTTTCAGTAAAGGAGACCCTGATGACCTGGACGGTCATGGAAACCACCATTTCCGTTGTTGGCCTGATTGGCATTTTTATCGTCAGTATTTTCGTCTAAATCAATTAGAATAAAGCTATTTTTTACACCTAAAAACAGGAATATCATGCAAACTGTAGAAGAAAAAATTAAAGCCTTAGGACTTGAACTACCACCAGCTCCTCCCCTCGGTGGAATTTATCATCCGACTCTGATAACCGGTAACTACTTGTATGTCTCCGGTCAAGGCCCGCTGCAAAGTAACGGCCAACTCATTAAAGGAAAAGTTGGCAGGGACCTCACCCTTGAAGAAGGACAACTTGCAGCTCAACAGGTTGGACTAACCATGCTTGCAACCATAAAAGCGCAATTAGGAGATCTGGGAAAAATTAAACGCCTCATCAAAACACTGGGGATGGTCAACTGCTACCCGGAGTTTGAAGAACACCCGCAAACAATCAATGGCTTTAGCCAGTTTATGGTTGACGTTTTTGGCGAAGAAAACGGGAAAGGTGCCCGAAGCGCCGTTGGCATGTCCCTTCCTGGAAATATTGCCGTTGAAGTAGAGTGTATTTTCGAACTTCACGATCATGAATAGTCCATCCGAGATGTGGTACTCCATCGCCAACGAAGAGGTAGTTTTTACCCCTTCCGTGCTCATTTATCAGGAACGGGTAAACTCCAACCTCCAGCAAATGATTAAACTTGCCGGAGGTACTTCCCGCTTGCGTCCTCATGTTAAAACGCATAAGATTCCTGAATTAATTGCCCTGCAAATTGAACTTGGCATTGAGAAGTTTAAATGCGCTACCTTAAGCGAGCTTGAGATGGTTGCCCAACAGGGTGGGAAAGATATTTTATTGGCATATCCCCTGCTCGGACCTGCCATTCAGCATTTTTTAAAGCTGTGCAACCGTTTTCCCAATGTGAAATTTGCGGTAACGGTTGACTCATACGAAGCTGCAACAGCTCTAAATAAAGCTAGTGAACAGACCGGACTGACAACTGCTGTTTTTGTTGATCTTGACAATGGCATGCATCGCACGGGCATTGATCCCAAGCAAGCCTTGCAGCTTATTCAAGCTATTCAGACTCATAAGAACCTGAAATTTTCAGGCTTGCACGTTTACGATGGACATATTCATTCTGCAGATATTGAAGCCCGCAGACAACAAACAGAGCAAGACTTCAAATCCGTAGAAGAGCTGATAGCAACACTTCAGCAACAAGGCATTTCTGTTGGCGAACTTACTTGTGGAGGTACACCAACCTTCCCCATTCATGCCCAATATCCAGATCGGACACTTTGCCCCGGAACGCCTGTGTTTTGGGATGAAGGCTACACCCACGAAATGCCCGAGTTGAAATTTCAGCCAGCAGCAGTCATCGCCACACGCGTAATCAGCAAACCCAATGGGTATATCTGTTTCGACCTTGGCTACAAAGCTTTGGCTTCCGAAATGCCTCATCCACGTCTCCGTTTCCTGGACCTGCCAATTGATGAAGTCATCAATCATAGCGAAGAACACTTGGTTATCAAGAGTAAACAAGCATCTGAATTACCAATCGGCCAGTTGGTTTATGGTATTCCGAAGCATGTTTGCCCTACCATAGCCCTTCACGAGCAAGTGTATGTGGTGAAACAGCAGGAAGTTGTAAAGACCTGGCAAGTTGCCGCACGCAAACGAATCTACTAAATCAAACAACGAAAGAACAAACCAATGAACGACAAAAAAATATTGTGTTTTGATGCCCATCTCGACATTTCCATGAATGCCATGGAATGGAATCGGGATCAACGGTGGACTGTTGAACAAATCAGGGCTAGTGAAAAAGGGATGACCGACAAACCCGACCGGGAAAAAAACACCGTTTCATTTCCAGCCTTACGTGAAGGCCATGTCGGGCTGGTTGTAGCCACACAAATTGCACGAGTGGTAAAACCTGGCAGCCCAATTCCCGGCTGGTTTTCGCAGGAACAAGCGTGGGCTCAAACCCAAGGACAGCTGCAATGGTACCGCACCATGGAAGAAGCCGGCGAAATGAAGCCCATTACCGATGCAACCAGCCTTGCGGAAAGCTTAAAACTTTGGGAGAATCCCTCGGAGCAAACACCTATTGGCTACCTGCTTAGCCTTGAAGGAGCTGACTCAATCGTGTCAATGAACCACTTGGAAAGAGCCTACGGTTATGGCTTGCGAGCGATTGGTCCTGCCCACTACGGCCCGGGAGTTTATGCCAATGGAACCGACTCAAGTGGACGGCTCAACGCCCGTGGGGTTGAACTACTAAAAACCATGGATCAGCTGAATATGATTCTGGATATGACTCATCTCAACGACGATGCTTTTTGGCATGCCCTCGAAGTATACCAAGGAAGCATTTGGGCCAGTCATAATAACTGCCGTCATTTTGTGGACCACAATCGCCAGTTCAGCGACGAAATGATCAAAGAGTTGATCAACCGGAAAGCCGTAATTGGCTTGGCACTCGATGCCTGGATGATGGTTCCAAACTGGATTCGTGGGAAGTCTGATCCTAAAGAACGCCAGGTAACGCTCGATTTAATGGTGGACAACATTGACCACATCTGTCAGCTGGCTGGCAACTCCTTACACGCCGGAGTGGGTAGTGACCTCGATGGAGCTTTTGGGACCGAACAATGCCCACACGACCTGGACACCATCGCTGATTTGCAAAAACTGCCTCATCTCCTCGCCCAGAGAGGCTACAATTCGGAGGATATTGACAACATTATGCACCGTAATTTCATCCGCTTTCTACAAGAATATTTTAGCTAAAAATAGCTCAACCATAAAAAAAGGCTCCGATCTAATTATTGGATCGGGGCCTTATAAGTTATCGGCTAAAATAATTTCTGCGATTAATTCAGGCTCGTTCCGCCTTCTTGCAAACCAGGAATATTGGTGATACGCACTGTTGATACTCCTCGTTTGATGGCATTGAAACTATTGTCCAGCTTGGGAATCATTCTGGCATGAATGGCACCACTTTCCTGCAAGCCTTTAAACGTTTCGTAAGTCAACGAGCTCATCACAGAAGCATCATCGTCAGCATCTTCCAATACGCCGGGCTTTTCGAAACAATACACCAGTTCAACCTCAAAATGCTCACTGAAAGCAACTGCAGCCTCTGCAGCAATGGTATCGGCAATCTTTACCCGCACGTTGTTGTAGTTCAAATCCAGCAAGCGCTGCCTAGCCGCCTGCCCAAGCTCCTCCACAATTTCAATGGTATAAACCGAATCAACAATTTCGGCCAGCACAGCAGCCTGATAGCCCGAACCTGTACCAATCTCCAACACTTTAAAGTCAGATTGGGGACAAATCTGTTCGGTCATATAGGCAACAATGTAAGGCTGCGAGATGGTTTGTCCGTAGCCAATTGGCAGTGGATCGTTGCGATAGGCTTCTGCCAGATAGTCCAACGGAACAAACTGATGACGGGGAACGGTTCGCATGGCCTCCAACACCTCCTGATCTTGGATACCGCTGGCTTGAATTTGCATGCGAACCATTTGTTTGCGTGCTTGCACGAAGGCTTCGGGCTGAGCATCATTCTTATTTTTCTGTTGTATCTGCTTCCCTATTGCTGAATGCCCATAATCGCAGACTTCAACCTAAAGCAAAAAGAAAGCGGTTGTATACAACGAACTTTCAGAATTTCCTGTTGCATGCAACCGCCTTCAGCCCGCCTATATTGATACGGTGCGGAATTAAACTTGAAAAAGCCTATTCCTGCTTTTTATCCGGGCCTTTCGCAGGTTTCTGCTCCCGCGGGCCACGCTTGTAAATAATCAGTCCATTCAGAAAATTTCGTAAAATCTGATCCTGAAGCGGCTTGTAATTCGGATGTTCAACACTTCGGAAAAAAGCTCCCAACTCGCTCTTGGTCACCTTGTAATCCACCAGATTTAGAATCTCCACAATATCTTCATCGCGCAATTTCAGGGCTACGCGTAGCTTTTTCAGAATGTCATTATTGGTAAGGGGCATATACTCTCTTTTTTAGTGAAAATTGATGGCTAATAACGCTGCTCCCGCTTTTAAGGTTGGAGCCGTAAACGCATGGTCAAAAGTAGCAAATAAATTTAGCATGCCCCTTTCTTTAATTTTTATTGAAGGGTTTAACTTCTTCCAACTTATTGGGAAGCCCTTTATCTTCATAGGCATTAGCCAATACAAGAGCAATAACTTTTGCAGTCTTTTTCCAGGATATTTTTGCTAGCATTTCAATTGAAACCAGCACTTTATCATCCAAATCGTCATTCAGTCCTTGCTCCCGAAGTTTCCCCTGAACTGTAGTATGCTTGTGTAGATCGATGATTGAAGCCCAAATAGGTTCTGGAGATAAAATTTGTTCTTTGGGTTCATATGTTTCTTTCCATTTTCTCCTTGGCTCTTCAAATACAAATATAGGCTTGTCTGATTTCCTAAGAATAAAAAACATACTTCTAACTAAACGACTATCACAAGTCCAGATATCAACTATATCAATCCCCTTGTATTTCTCGCTGCTTAATTCACCAACCTCTAAAACATCCATAAAATATTTAATGTTATTACGAAAAGAAACAATCATAAAATCTTCTGGTTTATCAATAACACCCAAACGATCGATAGCTGGAAATAAGTCTTCCTCTTTTAATAAATAACTTGCCTTAACCGATGTTAAAAATGTCTCCGAAATCCCCATCTGAAGTTTTGTTGATATACTTTCTGCTAAAAACGAATCGTAATTGATGTGATCATAGCCTTGTTCGTCTGCAAAATCACTTTTCGAAACTACCTGGAATTCACCACCGATATAAAATGAATTGTATTCCTTCCCATTAATCCCGCTTTCCTTAACCAAAACATTTCCGTATTCTACAGTTGCACTTTCGATTAAGGATTTGCTTACAGTTAAAAAATTCTTCTCTTTTTCTTCGGATATCGGTTGTTCAACTTCAGCTTGTTTGAGGTCTGCCTCGAGTCGTTCTTTAAACTCATCAATTAATGCTAACGGCCTTGATAATCCCCTTTCGTCGCAGGCCCCCTCGATCTTATCAAATCGTAGAAGTTCCATGAAATTTTCATCCGCCATATACTCTTCTAATCGTTCCCTAAACCAAGGAAGACATTCAAGCCAATGCCTTTTACCTGCTTGAGAATCCGGTGACTTTGGCAAACTAAAATAATTTTGTGTCATCAAATATTTTCTCAAAGTGTATTGCCTCAGAAACAGAAGCACCAAGTATCTTTTAATCATCCCATTTACCTCCCAGTCAAAATTTATAGAATCATTTTTGGGAAAATTAAATCGTGCAGCCTTTTCCCATAACTCGTTATCAAAGGTGGTACATAACTTAAAATAACGATTAAATATCTCACCCATTGTTGATGGCAACAATGGATATCTTGGTGGTTCGCTATTGGTATGATCCCAAATTTTTCGGATACACATCATCCGGTTTTCAGATAATAACATCCCTCCCAGATAATAATGAAAATCGCGAAATTCGTCACGTTCTTTTTCTTTTTGATTAATCTCTTCCTGATTAACTTTATCTGTAGAATCAGGAGTCGAATATATTTTAGCAGGCCGCCTTAACTCAAATTCAAAGTATCGTGATGATCTCCTCCAATATGCAAAAACCACATCATCCTTCTTATTTGAAACCAGGTATGTCAAACTTGACCAAAGTACATTGTATGTCTTTTCAGATATCTTCAGCCCATCTGCTGATCCAATTAACCAATCAAATCCAGACGCTACATTCTCAAGTTTCTTTAATCTTGCACTTTCTGACAACGAAAACTCCTGTGCTATGTATCGAGTTGATTCATAAAACTTATCTGGAAATTCAACTATACCATTTTTTGAGTTTTTTTCATAGCATCTGGAAACAGCAACCATATATCTAGGGATCAGAGTACAAATATCAACCAATTCCTTTGATAATGAATAAAGGAAGAAATTGGTAACTACCTCCATGCTATCATCAGATTCAACCCTTTTGGTCTTCGTATTCTTTTCCAAATATTTGATTCTTGCTTCTACAAAAGAAAAAGGATTACTGAATTTTAAAACTTTAAAAGAAAAGAATATAAATTGAGACAATAATAAGCCTGTTGACAACAAAAGAAGTGCTGAGATGATAAAGAGTAAATTACTAAACCTGTTTTCATGAATAAAAACTACTAAAAATGAAATTAACACATACAACAACGCAAAGGCTGGCGTTGCAATAATCAATCCCTTTAACCATTCAAACTTGCTTTCCTTCTTAAACAGATCAATAACTTTTGCAGACTGGTATTTCTCATCAAACTTCGATATGACCTGAAAGACCAAAGGTGTTCCAACACTAATAATAGCAGCCACAAAAGCGATACAGATTTCGATCAGGTTCATATTGTTTGATTAGAAGTTATGAATTTTGGAGCTAAAGCTATAAAGTTTTCATAAAAAATCAATTCATTTTATTGCTAACTAATCAAAACACTTTATATTTGAATTAAGGTTTATTCAAGAGGTGAAGCAGCTATTTCCCAAGGAGTTGACAAAGCACCACAAGGCTCCCACCAACTGCCTTAAGGAGAAGACAAACGACAACAAAGAGTAAACAAAATGTGCTTAAAAGTGGATAAATCGCATGAAGGGATGCGAAAAACATGTTAAGGAACAGCTCGTGCCCTTTAAGGACACGACGAAATACCAGTTTAACTTAAAATGTTGAATTTATGTCCACAAAAAGAACAAATTCAGAAGCTGCGGTATTGGAGCAATACCGGGTTTCAATCGAAAATGCAAAAAAGCAACCAACGATTTCCTCTATCATGACTGAATATGGTTATACTCCTGAAGTCATTGTTACTGGTGAAAACCTTTATTCCAAAACCTTTGAGATCTACAACCGAAATAAGACAGAAGATGATGAAACATCTGCTGCCTATGCCACTTTCAGCAATCAAAAAGACGCACTAAAAGAACTTTACAAGACTCACCGAAAAAAGGCAAAAGTCGTATTTAAAAATGAACCTGTGATTCTTGATTTATTGCTTCTCCAAGGAACACAACCTGGTGCTTATGTCAAGTGGATGGAAATGATCAAAAAGTTCTATGACGAATTGACTAAAAGCGAAGAATTAAAAAATAGATTAAGCCGGTTAAAAGTACCGGAAGAAGAATTAAATCAGGCTTCAGAGCTAATTAGCTCAACAGAGTCGGCTCGCGCTGAATACCTTCGGGAGGTTGGAGAATCAGAAGATGCCACCCAACAAAAAGACGCTGCTTTTGCCAAGCTTGATGAGTGGATGAGTGAATTTTATGCCGTTGCAAAAATTGCACTGGAAGATCACCCTCAACTCCTAGAATCATTGGGCAAGTCAATCAAGAGTTAAATCCTAGCCTATTTATTATCAAGTAACCCAATTTTTTGATCCCAATTGGGTTACTTGATAACAGGCTTTATTCAGCTAACAGGCTTGTTCCGCCTTCTTGTAACCCAGGAATATTGGTAATACGCACTGTTGATACTCCTCGTTTGATGGCATTGAAACTATTATCCAGCTTAGGAATCATTCCGGCATGAATGGCACCACTTTCCTGCAAGCCTTTAAACGTTTCATAAGTCAACGAGCTCAGCACAGAGGCATCATCGTCAGCATCTTCTAATACGCCGGACTTTTCGAAACAGTACACCAGTTCAACCTCAAAATGCTCACTGAAAGCAACCGCTGCCTCTGCTGCAATGGTATCGGCATTCACATTCAGCATGCTTCCCTGTTTGTCGTGTGACAAAGGAGCCAGAACTGGAATCACCTGCTTTTCGAGCAGGAGATTTAATTCATCCACATTCACTTGAACGATGTCGCCCACAAAACCATAGTCGATGGTTTTTACCGGACGTTTTACGGCCTGCATATAATTGAGATCAGCACCTGTCAGGCCAATGGCATTGAGCCCCAAAGCCTGCAGTTGTGCTACAATATTTTTATTAACCAGTCCGCCATACACCATGGTAACCACTTCCAACATGGATTGATCTGTGATCCGGCGTCCTTCCACCATTTGGGTTTCAATTCCCAGGCGTTCGGCCATTGCAGTGGCAGAGCGACCACCTCCATGCACCAACACCTTCAGTCCGTCCAAGGCTGAAAAACGCCCCAGCAAATCGGCCAGCGAAGCTGCTTCTTCCACGACCTTTCCGCCAACTTTTACGATTGTTAATTTTTGCTTACTCATCAATTCTCTTTTCATTAACGCTGTCATTGGGGGCAGTTATCCATTTCGGAGAAACACCAACAACACCTTCTCTTACTTCATCTGGTCTAACATCATTTTTAAAACAGCCTGGGCTGAGAACAAACGATTTTCGGCTTCAGGAACAACAATGGAGTTTGCACTATCAATCACCGAGTCAGCCACAATCATATTACGACGAACGGGCAAGCAGTGCATGAATTTGGCATTGTTGGTAACCGCCATTTGCCGATCGCTCACCGTCCAGTTACGATCCTGCGACAATACTTTGCCATAGTCCGAATAGGAAGCCCAGCTCTTAGCATAGATAAAGTCAGCTCCTTCAAAAGCTTTCATCTGGTCGTACTCTGGCTTTAAATCACCCATAAACTCTGGGGCCAGCTCGTAACCTTCCGGATGGGTGACCACCAATTCGTAATCCGTTTCGCGCATCCATTCAACAAACGAGTTAGGAACTGCTTGCGGCAATGCCCGAGGATGCGGAGCCCAAGTCATCACCACCTTAGGACGTGCTTTTGTTTTATGCTCTTCAATCGTTATCAGGTCGGCAAAAGACTGCAGCGGGTGACGTGTAGCCGCTTCCATACTCACGACTGGCACCCCAGCATAGTCGATAAACTGCTGAATAATTTTTTCCTGGTAATCATCATCCCGGTTTTCGAATTTGGCAAAAGACCGGACGCCAATGATGTCGCAATATTTTCCAATGACCGGAACTGCTTCACGAATGTGCTCCGGCTTATCACCATCCATAATTACACCAAGCTCTGTTTCCAGTTTCCAGCCACCTTCATTGATGTCGAAAACAATGACATTCATCCCCAAGTTAAGTCCCGCCTTTTGCGTACTTAAACGAGTCCGAAGGCTGGAATTGAAAAACACCAGCAACAAGGTTTTATTTTTTCCAAGTGATTGATATTGGTAAGGATCTTTCTTCAACTCAAGAGCCAACTTTAAGGCTTCGTCTAAATTGTCAAGATCATGTACTGACGTAAAATGCTTCATAGTTCGTAATATATCAAGTTTCAAATTCCAAGTTCAAAGTTTCAAGTTGCAAATCTCAAGATAGCCAGTAGCAATTGCTTCCTGCGCTTCTCTTTACTCCATACTCTCAGCTCTTTGCAATCATCAATCTATTTTGGCCTTACCTGCCCATCCCCATCAATCAAGTATTTATAGCTGGTAAGCTCTTCCAAAGCCATTGGTCCGCGGGCATGTAATTTTTGTGTTGATATGCCTATTTCAGCACCCAATCCAAACTGCGCACCATCAGTAAAAGCGGTCGACACATTGCAATATACCGAAGAGGCATCCACCATTTTCCGGAATAAATCCAAGCGTTCTTCGCTATCGGAAACAATGGCTTCGCTATGCTTTGAACTATAAGCCGCAATGTGATCCAAGGCATCTAAAAATGAAGGAACTGTTTTAATCGACATTTTAAAATCCAGGAACTCTATTCCAAAAGACTCCTCGCTTGCTTTCTCCAACAATTCGGCAGGATAATGACCGTTCAAAAGCGGGTAAGCTTTTTCATCGGCATAAATCACCACTTTGCTATTGATAAGGCCAGCGCACAGCTCAGGTAAATCATTCAAGCGGCTCTCATGAATCACCAAACAATCCAGGGCATTGCAAACACTCGGACGACGGGTTTTCGCATTCTCAACAATGGCCTGCCCTTTGTCCAAATCTCCATACTCATCAAAATAGGTATGGCAGATTCCTGCTCCGGTTTCAATAACCGGAATGGTGGCATTTTCGCGCACATAGTTGATCAATCCCTGAGATCCTCGGGGAATAATCAGATCAACATAGCCGCGGGCATTCAAAATCTCGGCAGTAGCTGCACGATCGGCAGGCAACAAGGTCAGAATGTTTTGATCAACGCCATGCTTTTCCAACACCTGATGGATCACTTTTACAATGGCAGTGTTCGAATCAATGGCATCGCTGCCACCTTTCAACACGCAGGCATTCCCCGATTTCAGGCAAAGTGAGAACACATCGAAGGTCACATTCGGACGGGCTTCATAGATGATTCCAATCACCCCAAAAGCGACAGACACCTTTTGAATGACCATGCCGTTCGGGCGGGTTATTTTGCTTAAAATGCGGCCCAGCGGAGAGGGTAAAGAGGAAACATTCCGAATATCAGCAGCAATTCCAGCAATACGCTCTGTGCTTAACTTCAACCGGTCATATTTGGGATCTGCCGGGTCCATCCGGTTCAAATCTTTTTGGTTTTCTACAAGGATTGCCTCCGCATGCTCTTCGGCAGCATCGGCTAAGTCGAGCAAAATCTCATCAATTTTGTCTTTGCTCAACAGGGCCAGGCTCCTGCTGGCTTTCAATGTCAAATCCAGTTGTTTTTTTACCTCCATGATCTCTCCTGTTAGGTTTAATTAAAAGTCCCCTTCCCTGGGGGAGGAAGGGGACAAACTCAGAATATTTTGACTTTGTTGAAGTCAACAAAAAGGGGATTGAAGAAAAGGGTATAAATAATTATCCTGAGTCAATTTTCTAATCTTCGCTTAAGTATAAATAATCGTAATGGACAACAGGTTTTTGCTTAGCCGAATCACTTTTGGCATGCACCTTTTC
Source organism: Sunxiuqinia elliptica (assembly GCF_900113005.1). GTDB lineage: Bacteria > Bacteroidota > Bacteroidia > Bacteroidales > Prolixibacteraceae > Sunxiuqinia > Sunxiuqinia elliptica. The sequence continues at coordinate 111,537 of NZ_FONW01000005.1, read as the reverse complement.
GGCTGCATACTGCGATTTCCCCCAGCCAATCAAATGACCTTTTTCATCCATAATTTTAACAATATCGCCTTTCTTGAATTGCCCTTTCACCTTGGTCACTCCAATGGGCAACAAACTTGTTGCTTTGGGTGAGAATAACGCATCGCAGGCCCCTTGGTTAATCACCAACTCACCTTTGGCAAAGCTATCTGAATAGGCAATCCATTTTTTCACATTGGATGCTTTCCGTTTACCTGGTTTAAACCAAGTATGAATGACTTGACTTTCCTTTCGCAAAATATCGGTCAGCACGTTATCGCGCAAGCCATTGGCAATATGAACGGCAATGCCTTCCTTGGCTGTTTTTCGGGCGATGGAGCTTTTGGTTAGCATTCCACCACGACCGAAACCCGATTTTTGGGTTGAAATATTTTCCATCCAATCCCGGTCCTTCTGTCCAATTTCGGTGATGACTTTGGATTCAGACAATGCCGGATTTCCATCGTAAATTCCGTCGATATTACTCAGAATTAGCAAGGCATCCGAGTTTTGCATCGAAGCAATCAAGCCCGAAAGCTCATCATTGTCCGTAAACATCAACTCACTTACCGAAATCGTATCATTTTCATTCACAATTGGAACCACCCCATTTTCCAGCAAAGTGGTAAAACAGTTTTTCATGTTCAGGTAATGATTGCGCTCCCCGAAATTGTCTTTCGTGGTGAGCACCTGCGCACAATTGATCCCATGTTGCGTGAAAAAGTCGGCCCACTGGTTAATCATTTTCACCTGTCCCACGGCTGAATACAACTGTCTGGACGAAACCGTGTCCAGCTTTTTATTCAGCTTAATTTCACTACGGCCGGCTGCAACAGCACCCGACGATACTAAAATTACCTCAACACCTTGCTTATAAAGCTGAGCAATTTGATCAACCAAATGTGCCATACGGGCAACATTCAATGTTCCGTCAGTCTTAGTTAGAACGTTACTACCAACTTTAATGGTAATTTTTTTATAGTTGAAACTCATCTCCAATCTTTCTAGCCACGCTCAATCTTATTGAAAGAAGCGATCAGTCCTTGAATAACGGATGAACTGAAGCCTTTGTGCTCCATTTCATTGATTCCGGTGATGGTAATTCCTCGAGGTGTGGTTACCTTGTCAATTTCCCGCTCCGGATGATGCCCCGTATTCATAATGAGTTGCACTGCTCCTTTTACGGTTTGAGCCGTAATAAACTGAGCCATTTCAGCGCCAAAGCCCATTTCAACGCCTCCTTGCATGGCCGCACGTACATAGCGCAAGGCAAACGCCGTTCCACAAGAAGCCAGTACTGTAGCCGCTGCCATCAATTCCTCGTTGATAACAACCGTTGCTCCCAAATGATCGAAAAGCTCCTTAACCACAGCAAGTGATTCTTCTGAATTTCCATTTCCTGAAATACAAGTCATGGATTCCTGCAGAGAGATCGCCGTATTAGGCATCACTCTGAAAATACGGTACTCCTCGCCAATAAGTTTGGTCAAATCGCTCAAATTTACACCAGCAGCAATAGAAACAATGATTTTTTGCGGGTTCAGTGCCGGCTTTAATCCGTCAATCACCTTCTCGATGTGATAAGGTTTTACTGCCAGAATAACCAAGTCAGCCGTCTCAACAGCTTGGCTGTTATCCTGGAATGTATTGACTCCCTGGGCACTGAATTTCTCAAGCGTTTGCTTGCGAGGGTCAGCAATAGCAATGGATGAAGCCTCGACATAACCAGACTTCAACAAGCCATTCACAATGGCCCCACCCATGTTTCCTGCGCCAATGATGGCGATCTTTCCAACTTTCATTCGTTTCGTATTTTAAACTGAGTGAAGGTTTAATTCGCTCAGGACTTTTTCAAACTTCCGGATAAAATACTCGGCTTGCTCCTTGCTTAAAGTCAAAGGAGGAAGCAACCGGATTGTGTTTGCACCGGATACACCGGTAAATATCTTTTCTTCAAACAACAGTTTTTGTCGAATGGTTTTGATTTCTGTTTCAAATTCAATTCCAATCATCAAACCTTTACCTCTTACTTCCTTAATTTCGGGCATTTTTTGCAATTGGTCCATCAGGTAATTTCCAATTTCTTCGGAATTAGACACCAATTGCTCCTGCTCCATAATATCAAGTACGGCAATGCTTGCAGCACATGCCAGGTAATTCCCGCCAAAGGTTGTTCCCAACATGCCGGGCCAAGGTTCCAACTCAGGACTGATCAATACGCCTCCAACTGGAAAACCGTTCCCCATGCCCTTGGCGAGGGTGACCATATCCGGTTTGATATTGGTGTATTGAAAAGCAAAGAACTTTCCACTCCGACCATAACCTGACTGGATTTCATCCAAAATCAACAATGCACCATGCTGTTTACAAAGCTTTTCCAATTGCTCTAAAAACTCGGGGTCTGGCACATGAATTCCACCAATACCCTGAATTCCTTCAATGACAACGGCAGCAATATCACCATTTTGAAGCTGTTTTTCAACGGCATCAATATCATTCAATGGTAAAATAACAGCATGCTCGTTTTCATTCACTGGAGCAATGATCTTCGGATTATCCGTAATCGAAACAGCTCCCGAAGTTCTTCCGTGAAACCCTTTTTTAAAGCTGATGATTCCTTTTTTGCCTGTCGCAAACGAGGCCAGCTTCATGGCATTTTCATTGGCTTCAGCCCCTGAATTACATAGAAACAACTGGTAATCATCAAGCCCGGAAAGCTTTCCTAAACGAGTTGCCAATTCCTGTTGCTGCGGAATCTTCACCGAATTACTGTAAAAGCCAATCTCGTTTAGCTGATTGCTAATATAATCAACATAAACCGGATGACTATGGCCCACCGATATTACAGCATGCCCCCCATACAGGTCCAGGTACCGTGTTCCCTGGTCATCCCAAACATAACAGCCTTGGGCTTTTACCGGGGTTATATCAAAAACTGGATATACATCAAATAACTTCATGCGCATTAATTAAAAAGAAACTGGTTTCAGGTTCAAGCCTTCTTTCTCATCCAATCCAAACAACAGGTTCATGTTTTGAACCGCCTGACCTGAAGCCCCTTTCAAAAGGTTATCGGTAACACTTAAAATCAACAGTTTGTCACCATGCTTTTCAAGATGCAAAACGGCCTTATTGGTATTAACCACCTGCTTAACATCCGGGTTCTCATCGGTAACAAAAACAAACGGATGATCAGCGTAATAGCGTTTATACAAATCCTTAGCTTCTTCAAGACTGCCCTTAAAATCAGTATAAACCGATGCAAAAATACCCCGGGTGTGATTTCCTCGTACCGGAATGAAATTGATGGCAAAGTCAAACGAGTTTTGCAACTGCTTAAAACTTTGGGTTATTTCACCCAAATGCTGATGCTGAAAAGCTTTATAAACGGAAACATTGCTATTTCGCCAACTAAAATGCGAAGTACGAGAAGGTGCCTGCCCGGCTCCAGTGGAGCCGGTTATTGCATGCACGTGTACTTCATTTTCCAAAACACCAGCTGCTGCCAATGGTAAAACAGCAAGCTGAATCCCTGTAGCAAAGCAACCGGGATTCGCAATTCGTCGCGAAGAACGAATCACTTCCCGATTAAGCTCGGGCAAGCCATAAATAAAGTCATTTCCCTCAGCTTTTAAACGGTAGTCATGACTCAAATCTATAATGCGAACAGCATCTGGGATGCTATTCCTCTCTATGAATTCTTTTGATTTACCATGCCCCATGCACAGGAAAATAACATCCACTGCCTCGAAATCAGGCTCAGCAACAAAGTTCAGGGAAGTTTCCCCAATCAAATCGCGATGCACTGTGTCAATGGGATTTCCAGCATTACTGCTACTTTGCACAAATGCAATTTCCGCTTTAGCATGGTTCAATAAAATTCGGATTAACTCTCCAGCCGTGTATCCTGCTCCTCCAATTATACCAACTTGAATCATACGTTTCTCTCCGAATTAAAATTTCTTATTGACTGAATTGTAAATCTTCAGGGAAGTTCCCAAAATCTTGGTAAAGCCTTTTACATCTTCGCTGGTCCAAGCCTTGTTCATTTCACCATACTCACCGAAGTCTGACTTCATCAAGTCATTTTCTGACTTGATACCCACCAATACGTAATGATAAGGTTTCAGCGAAATTGTAACGGTTCCGGTTACCGCCTTTTGCGTATTTTCCAGGAACTTCTCGATGTCTCTCATTACCGGATCCAAGTACAATGATTCATGCAAGAACATACCGTACCAGTTAGACAGCTGCTCTTTCCAATACATTTGCCATTTGGTCAATGTGTGTTTCTCGAGCATCTGATGGGCTTTGATGATCAACATAGGAGCTGCCGCTTCAAACCCAACACGACCTTTAATTCCAATGATGGTATCGCCAATATGCATATCGCGCCCAATTGCAAATGGAGCAGCGATGGCTTCCAAAGCACGGATAGCATCAACAGTATTGAAATACTTCTTGCCATCAACACCTTTCAGTTCTCCTTCAACAAAATCGAGGGTAATCTCTTTTTCGCCTTCGGCTGTCATTTGAGATGGGTAAGCCTCTTCAGGCAAGGTTTGATCTGAAGTTAATGTTTCCTTACCACCAATACTGGTTCCCCATAAGCCTTTATTGATCGAGTAGGCCATTTTTGACCAATCGGCTTCAACACCGTGTTTTTTCAAGTAGTCAATTTCAGCTTCGCGTGTCAACTGAAGATCACGAGTTGGTGTCAGAATTTCAATATCCGGAGCCAATACATCAAAAGTCAAGTCGAAACGAACCTGGTCATTTCCTGCTCCTGTACTTCCATGAGCAACATATTTGGCACCAATTTTCTTGGCATATTCAATAATTGCAATTGCCTGAAAAACCCGCTCCGAGCTTACTGAGATTGGATACGTATTGTTACGCAACACATTCCCAAACACCATGTAACGAATACATTTATCGTAGTAGGTGTCAGTAACATCCAAGGTTACGTGTTTGGTTGAGCCCAACTCATAGGCTTTCTTTTCAATATCGTCTAGTTCCTCCGAACCAAAACCTCCGGTATTTGCAATTGCCGTATATACTTCAAGATTTTTTTCTACCGACAAGTACTTCGCGCAAAACGAAGTATCTAAACCACCGCTATATGCTAGTACTACTTTCTCTTTCATTCGTTTATTTTTTTGTGAAAAGTGATGACAACAGCTCAGCATCTTACTGAAAACTTACAACTATACTAACCTTAATTTTTCCCTCAACTGCACGGTTATAGTGATCAATCAACCAATTACAATATCCGGAATCATTTGAAGAAAATTAATCCTGAAATGACTGCCGAACAGTGTCATCACTCATGTTTTGTTTTAACTTTTTAAACATTTTAAAACCAGAGTCTTTCCCGTTGGAATTACTCTTATTCTTCAATTTCCCAATCATTTCCATCAACGAAACTTTTTTGGGTTTCGTCTCTTTTTTCGCTTTCTCAGCCTCCCATGCCGGATCAAACAACATTCCGGTACACAAACACTTCGAACGTCCGGTACGCGTAAGAATATCGTAATTCACACAACTTTGACACCCTTTCCAAAAATCCTCATCGGTTGTTAGCTCCGAAAAAGTTACCGGACGGTATCCCAGTTCATGGTTAATCTTCATAACAGCCAAACCTGTGGTTAAACCAAAGATTTTGGCATCGGGGAACTTTTTCCGCGATAATTCAAAAGCTTTTCGCTTAATCTCACGCGCCAAACCAATTCCACGGTAGGTATTCACCACAATCAAGCCCGAGTTGGCCACAAAACGGTTGTGTCCCCACGATTCGACGTAACAAAAGCCAGCAAAATCTTCGCCATCCAGGGCGATAATTGCTTTGCCTTCCATTATTTTGGTGGTAATGTACTCGTCCGAACGACGAGCAATACCTGTTCCCCTCTCTTTTGATGCAGCATCAATGCTATCATTAATCTGCCCCACATACTTTAAGTGAGCGAGGCTAGCTGCTGCAACTACAATATTTTCTACCTTTTTCATTTAATCAATTCCTATCCTTCTATCCAATCTTATCTTCCAGCGAGGGCATAATCAAAATTAAACTGTTGATTAAGTCACTGGGAGTAACGCCTTCTCTCATCACCAATAAAATGGTGTCGTCGCCCGCAATACTTCCAAGTATTTCATACGGGTCGGCATTGTCTAGCACGGCGGCTAAACTACTGGCATACCCCGGGCGAGTCCTGAGTACGGCCAAGTTTCCTGAAAATTGCAAATCGCGATATCCATCGGCCAAAAAATTCACTCTTGTGTTTTCTCGCTGTGGCTCCACTGTTACCCCTTCCGGAATTACATATACGTATCCTTTATTGGAATGTGGCACCTTAGCGACTTTTAATATTTTTAAATCGCGAGACAATGTTGCCTGAGTCAAATCAAATCCATCCTCTTTCAAAATTCCCAACAACTCTTCCTGACTACTGATTTCTTGAGAGGTTATGATTTTTTTTATCGCTAATTGCCTTTTTGTACGATTCTTCATCTTGCATATATATTCAATAACAATGCAAAATTATGCATTTTATTACGAAATTCAAATCTATATTCAAGAATTATTTCTATTTTTGTAGCCGATAAGTTCATGAGGAAACATTTTAGATATCTTGAACGTTTTCGAAGTATCACATTATGACGGTGAAGAACAGACATTATTTAAACGAAATAAGCACAATGCGTTTGCCCTACTTTTAGTAGCCAGACGCATTTTTTTTAATCAATAAGCGATTACTACAATGACAAAGGCAAGAAAAGTCAGTTTGGTTTTAGAGGATGGGACCAGGTTTGAAGGTAAATCTTTCGGATACGATCAATCCGTTGCCGGAGAAGTGGTTTTTTACACAGCCATGACCGGTTATCCCGAAAGTTTAACAGATCCTTCATATACGGGTCAAATTTTGGTTTCTACTTACCCAATGATTGGGAACTATGGTGTGCCTACCGATCTTCAGAAAGAAGGCATCCATGCACATTATGAGTCGCACAAAGTACACATCAGCGGGTTGATTATCTCTGATTATTCGTCAGAATACAGCCACTGGAATGCAATGAAGAGCTTGGGAGACTGGCTCAAAGAATGGCAAGTTCCAGGATTGTATGACATCGATACGCGAGCGCTAACCAAAATTCTTCGGGTAAAAGGATCCATGTTGGGAAAAATCGAATTTGAGGATGAGCCCATCGAACTTTACGATCCCAACAAAGAAAACCTGGTTGCATTAGCTAGTATTAAAGAAAAGGAAGTATATGGCAATGGCGAACACAAAGTGGTTTTGGTTGACTGCGGAGTAAAAAACAACATCATCCGTTGCTTACTTGATCGTAATGCAACCGTGATTCGCGTACCATGGGACTATGATTTTTCAAATGAAGATTACGACGGTATCTTCATCTCAAACGGGCCAGGAGACCCTGCACGCTGTGAAACGACAGTTGCAAACATCCAAAAGGCAATGCGAACCGACAAGCCAATCATGGGAATTTGCTTAGGAAATCAGCTTTTGGCGCGAGCTGCCGGAGCCGAAACTTACAAATTGAAGTTCGGACACCGAAGCCACAACCAACCCGTATTATTGACTGGAACTGATCGCTGTTTTATTACCTCGCAAAACCACGGCTACGCCATTTCTCAAGAAACGCTGCCAGAAGATTGGGAAGCTTTGTTTGTCAATGTCAACGACAAGACCAACGAAGGAATTCGCCATAAAACAAAGCCATTCTTCTCAACTCAGTTCCACCCGGAAGCTTCCAGCGGACCGGTTGATACTGAATATTTGTTTGATGAGTTCATTCAAAACATTGTTGAATTTAAGCAAAAAGCTCAATAAATAACACCGCTTATAATGAGTAACCAAATAGATAAAAGCATCAAAAAAGTAATTGTTCTCGGATCGGGAGCATTGAAAATTGGAGAAGCCGGAGAATTTGACTATTCCGGGTCTCAAGCACTGAAGGCACTGAAAGAAGAGGGCGTAGAAACGGTCTTGATCAATCCCAACATTGCGACCATTCAAACGTCTCAGGAAATTGCTGACAAAATTTATTTCTTGCCTGTCACAGCCTTCTTTGTAGAACAAGTCATCAAAAAAGAAAATCCTGATGGAATCCTTCTTGCCTTTGGAGGACAAACGGCATTGAATTGTGGTGTTGACTTGTTCAAACAGGGAATTCTTGAAAAATACAATATTAAAGTAGTAGGAACTCCGGTTCAAGCTATTATTGACACGGAAGACCGCGATATTTTTGCTGGAAAGCTTGGTGAGATTGAAGTAAAAACACCTCGAAGCCTGGCTTGTACCAATATGGAGGAAGCCAAAGCTGCCGCCCAAAAATTAGGCTACCCAATCATTATCCGTGCCGCATACACATTGGGAGGACTAGGAAGTGGGTTCTGCTCTAACGACAATGAACTAAAAGAACTCGCCTCAAGTGCTTTTTCTTATTCTCCTCAAATTCTGGTAGAAGAATCATTAAAAGGATGGAAAGAAGTCGAGTACGAAGTTGTTCGTGACCGTTACGACAACTGTATTACGGTGTGTAACATGGAGAACTTTGACCCACTGGGAATCCATACCGGTGAAAGTATCGTTGTTGCTCCGTCTCAAACTCTATCCAACAAAGAATATCATAAACTACGGGCAATCTCTATCAAGATTATCCGCCACATTGGAATTATTGGTGAGTGTAACGTTCAATTTGCCCTTGACCCTTTCTCGGAAGACTACCGGGTTATTGAGGTAAACGCTCGTCTGTCCCGCTCTTCGGCCTTGGCCTCAAAAGCAACCGGCTACCCATTGGCTTTCGTTGCTGCAAAATTAGGCTTAGGATACGGCCTACACGAATTGAGTAACTCTGTAACCAAAGTTACAACAGCTTGTTTTGAGCCGGCACTGGACTACGTTGTTTGTAAAATTCCACGCTGGGACTTAAACAAGTTTAGCGGCGTATCCAAACACATTGGTAGCTCCATGAAATCAGTCGGAGAAATCATGGCCATTGGTCGTAGTTTCGAAGAAGCGATTCAAAAAGGGATTCGAATGGTTGGACTCGGCATGCACGGTTTTGTAGCCAATAAAGAAGAAATCACCATTGAGGAGATTGACGAAGAACTGACTCGTCCAACCGACCGACGAATTTTTGCCATTGCAGCAGCTTTCAATAAAGGCTATAGCATCGATGAGATTTACGAGAAAACAAAAATCGACCGCTGGTTCCTTCAAAAGCTTTATAAAATCTACCTACTGAAGGAAGACCTGATTCAGTTTAACTCACTGCAAGAGCTTAACGACGAACTATTGCTTCAGTCTAAAAAAGCAGGTTTCTCTGACTTCCAAATTGCAAGACTGGTTCTGAAAGCTCCAAACCGCGAAATGAACAACAAGCTGATCGAGGTTCGCGAGCATCGTAAAGCTAGAAATATTACTCCGGTAGTTAAGCAGATTGACACCCTCGCTGGGGAATATCCTGCCCAAACAAACTACCTGTATATGACTTATAATGGTACTGAGCACGACATTGAGTTTATTCATGACAATAACTCAGTCGTCGTATTGGGCTCCGGAGCATATCGTATTGGTAGCTCAGTAGAGTTTGACTGGTGTTCGGTCAATGCGATCAATACGATTCGTAAAGAAGGCTACCGCTCAGTCATGATCAACTACAACCCGGAAACTGTAAGTACGGATTATGACACCTGCGACCGTTTGTTCTTTGATGAGCTGACATTCGAGCGTGTGCTTGATGTTATTGACCTGGAAAGTCCCAAGGGAGTTATCCTTTCTGTGGGAGGCCAAATTCCGAACAACCTGGCCATGAAGCTGGACAGCCAGAATGTACCTATTCTGGGAACCTCGGCTCTAAAGATTGACAACGCAGAGGACCGTAAAAAATTCAGTTCACTACTTGATGATCTAGGTGTTGACCAACCTCGCTGGAACGAGTTAACCAGCATTGATGACATCTATCGTTTTGTTGATGAAGTTGGCTATCCACTGCTGATTCGTCCTTCATACGTACTTTCTGGTGCAGCCATGAATGTGGTGTCCAACCAAGAGCAATTGGAGCATTTCCTGCAGTTGGCCGCTGATGTATCGAAAGAGCACCCCGTAGTTGTTTCTGAATTTATTGAGCAAGCCAAGGAAATTGAACTGGATGCAGTTGCCGACAAAGGAGAGATGGTCGCTTACGCAATCTCCGAGCACGTTGAATTTGCCGGAGTTCACTCGGGCGATGCAACCATTGTGTTCCCTCCACAGAAACTGTATGTTGAAACGATTCGCCGTGTTAAAAAGATTTCAAGAGAAATTGCGAAAGCACTTGATATCTCAGGACCATTCAACATGCAATTTCTGGCTAAAGACAACGATATCAAAGTAATTGAATGTAACCTGCGTGCTTCAAGAAGCTTCCCATTTGTTTCGAAGGTCATGAAGATCAACCTGATTGAAATTGCCACTCAGGTTATGCTTGGAATTCCTTATCAAAAGCCAGATAAATCGTTGTTCGAGTTGGATTACGTTGGCGTAAAAGCACCTCAGTTCTCCTTTGCCCGTCTGTTAAATGCCGACCCAGTACTTGGAGTTGATATGTCATCAACTGGAGAGGTTGCTTGTATTGGCGAAAATTTCTACGAAGCTATTCTGAAAGCCATGCTTTCGGTTGGATATAATTTCCCTCGCAAAAACGTTCTGATCTCTTCAGGTCCAGCCCGCTCAAAACTGGAAATGTTGAACAGCGCACGCATGTTGGTAGAAAATGGCTACAATGTTTTTGCAACCGAAGGAACTCACCGTTTCTTACGCGAAAATAAAGTAGAATCGACCATGCTACACTGGCCCGACGAAGAAGATCAACACCCAAATACTATTGAATACTTACGTGAGAAGAAAATTGACCTTGTTGTAAACATTCCTAAAAACTACAGTAAACGGGAATTAAGCAACGGCTACAAGATCCGTAGGAATTCAATTGATTACAATGTACCACTGATTACCAATGCCCGGGTTGCAAGTGCATTTATCTATGCCATTTGCAAACACACTCCCGAAGACATTACCATCAAGCACTGGGGTGAATACTAGAAATACAGAGATCACCATAAACGAAAAAGGCCTGAGAAATTCTCAGGCCTTTTCTTTATCCAATTTTTTTCAAAAAAGTTTTAATCCAACTTATGGATAACCAATCCAGAGCGCAATTTAGGCTCAAACCAAGTTGTTTTTGGAGGCATGATATTACCGCTATCTGCGATATCAATCAATTGTTGCATCGAAACTGGATACAAGGCAAAAGCAACTTTCATTTCACCTTGATCAACCCGTTTTTGCAATTCTCCCAAACCACGTATTCCACCGACAAAATCAATTCGGGTAGAAGTACGTAAGTCTTGAATATCCAGGATTGGCTCAAGCACTTGGCTTGACAAAATCGTCACATCCAACACACCAATCGGGTCATTGTCATTATAAGTTCCTTTTTTAGCCACAAGCTTGTACCATGCTCCATCCAAATACATGCTCATTTCGTGTAGGCTGGAAGGCTTATAAATTTCAGCTCCCATCTTATCCACTTCAAAACCGTCACTCAAACGAGCCAGCAAATCGTCTTTACTCAAACCATTCAGATCTTTCACCACTCGGTTATAGTCGATAATTTGCAACTGATTATCCGGAAAGTGAACCGCCATAAAGTAGTTGTAAGACTCTTCTCCGGTATGATTTGGGTTCTGAGCTTTCTTCTCCACGCCGATACGAGCGGCTGCGGCAGTACGATGGTGTCCGTCAGCAACGTAAGTGGCTTCTACTTTTGTTGCAAACAACTCTTCAATCTGCTGGTTTACACCTGCCTCGTTGATTGGCCAAAACTGGTGTCCAAAGCCATCTTCAGCCACAAAGCTATATTCAGGCTCTTGATTATCCACGATTGAACTTACAATCTGGTCAATCTCAGGAACTGCTTTGTAAGAAAAGAAAACAGGTTCGATATTGGCATTCAAATAACGGGTCAACACCATCCGATCTTCTTCTTTATCCGGGCGAGTTAACTCATGCTTCTTGATCACGCCTGTGTGATAATCTTCACAAGACGCAGCTCCAACAATTCCGTACTGTGTACGTCCATTCATTGTTTGAGCATAGATGTAATACTTGTCAGCATTATCCTGTTTTAACCATCCTTTTTCCTGGAAACGATTAAAATTCTCAACAGATTTATTATACACTTCCTCTGAGTGAATATCAATCCCTGCAGGACAGTCAATTTCGGCACGAGTAATGTGCAACAAGGAATTTTCTTTTCCTTCAGCCATGCGAGCAGCCTCTTCCGAGTTCATCACATCATAAGGCAAACAAGCCAAACTCTCAACAATGTCTTTCGGTGGACGCAAGCCTTTAAAGGGTTTTATTTTAGCCATTTTTAATCAATTTAAAATGAAGAGAATACTGGGGGACAATAAAGTCACCAACAACATTCAAAAATACACTCAACCTAAAATCAAGTTGAAAATAAAGTAACGAAGACAAGGCAAAAGAGTTCGACTTTGCCCTGCCTTAAAAACCCAACTCACTCAATTAGCTATTCACCTGAAACGTTGCATCTCCTTTTTCGAGGAAACCAACAATTTGCTCGGTAGCAGCAACCCCGGCATTCAGGTTTGCTTCAGCTGTTTGAGCTCCAATCTTTTTGGGTGTGAAGTAATAACGACCTTCAAACTCTTGCTTAAAGCGATCAGTACAATCCGGAGCAATATCTGATACATATTTAATATCAGCACGCTCAGTCATAAATTGGCAAAGTTCTTCTTCATTAACCACTTCTTTACGGGCTGTATTCACCAAAACGGCTCCTTTTTTAAGGTGCTTTAACACATCCATACTTACTGACTTGATGTGTTCGCCACGAGCAGGAACATGAATTGAAACCACATCAGAAACCGCATACAGTTCTTCTAAAGAATTGGTTACTTCCAGACCTTCAGAAGTAGCTTGTGCCTTACTGTAGCGAGTATATACCTTAACTGTCATTCCTAAGCCTCGCGCAATTCGATGCACATTACGCGCTACGTACCCATAGCCATGTAGGCCCAAGACGCGGCCACGCAACTCGCCACCAGATGTTCCGTTAAAGAAATTACGAATAGCAAATATTGCCAATCCAATAGCCAGTTCGGCTACTGCATTTGAATTTTGTCCGGGAGTATTCATCACGCAAATGCCTTTCTCTTTCGCATAAGCAGTATCTACATTGTCGTAACCAGCACCAGCCCGCACAACAATTTTCAACTCCCGACCAGCTTCGAGTACCTGTTGGTCGACTTTATCACTTCGTACAATTAAAGCATGGGCATCGCCAACAGCTTCCAGCAAGGCTTCTTTTTCAGTATACTTTTCTAACAGTTGAACCTGATAGCCCGCGTCTTCGCAGATTTTACTCATTTGAGCAACCGCGGCCGGGGCAAACGGTTTTTCGGTTGCAATTAATACTTTAGTCATTTTATTCAAGTTTTTTAGGTTAAAATAAAATGTCATTGCAAGCCAAATCGAAGTAACCTTCCTCAGGTTACTTTAGCCGTTCCTCATGCTTTAATGACTTAAAAAAAGCGAAAGGTGAATTCTTTTAAGATCCACCTTCCTATCTAAAAGAACTATTTTGCATGTTTTTTCTCAAACTCCTGCATACAATCGATCAGGGCTTGAATACTTGATTTTGGCATGGCATTGTAAATCGATGCACGGAAACCACCAACCGAGCGGTGTCCCTTAATTGCTGACATACCTTTTCCTGTTGCAAACTCCAGGAATTCTTTTTCCAACGCTTCATAACCATCATTCATAATGAAGCAAACATTCATCAATGAGCGATCTTCTTTATTCAAGACAGTACCTTTAAATACAGGATTCCGGTCAATCTCATCATAAAGCAAAGCTGCTTTCTCTTCATTGATTTTCTCCATAGCTTCAATACCACCATTTGCTTTCAACCATTTCAAGGTTTGCAAAGCGGCAAAGATTGGCACAACAGGAGGTGTGTTGAACATGGAACCGCCGTCGATATGTGTTTGGTAGTTCAACATGGTTGGAATGGCACGGTCAACTTTTCCGACCAAGTCATTTTTAATGATAACAAAAGCAACACCAGCAGGCGCCAAGTTCTTTTGAGCTCCACCGTAAATGATTCCGTATTTAGAAACATCAATTTTACGAGAAAAAATATCTGACGACATATCACAAACAACAGGGATATCTAAATCAAAATCTTTACGAATTTGGGTTCCGTAAATGGTGTTGTTTGAAGTAAAGTGGAAATAATCTGCATCAGCAGGAACTTCAAAATCTTTTGGGATATAATTGTAAACGGTATCCTTCGAAGAAGCAACTTCAACAACTTCACCAAAGAATTTAGCTTCTTTGATTGCTTTTGCTGACCACGCACCAGTATTCAGGTAAGCCGCTTTCTTACTCATTAGGTTGTACGGAATCATGCAGAATTGCAACGAAGCACCGCCCCCCAGAAATAGTACCGAGTAATCTTCAGGAATATTCAGTAATTCACGAAACAAAGCCTGAGCTTCGTCCATTACAGCGACAAAATCTTTTCCACGATGCGAAACTTCCATAACAGAAAGACCAGAGCCGGCAAAATCTTTAATGCCTTCAGCTGTCTTTTCGATGGTAAATTGTGGTAAAATTGAAGGTCCAGCTGAAAAATTATGCTTCTTCATTTTATTTAATATTAAGGGTTAAATTTATTTTTTGCTAAAGTTATATATTCAATCAAAATAAAGGAAAAATGAAAGGCTGATATCTGAGAAAAATCAGTCTGTTCTCTTCTTGAATAAGTTGTAAAACATTACCAATCATCTCATCCGTTTTGACAGAAATCATAAAAAAGTAACTTATTTTTCCTATACTAAAAACAGCCGGTGGTGCTGCTTTCCCTTCTTCTTCGAACCACTCCTCAATCACCCAGCACTATTTCGCCAGTGTACCAAAACACGCTACTCGTTGACTTCGCAAGGAGTAGAGACCTTTGCTAGCAAGCTCCCATCATCAAAATAGGGGACCAAGTCCATTTGATCCGGCTCATGACAAAAGGCGATGCAATCATCTAAACCTTTCGATGCTAAACGATCCTTTTGGGCCGCCTTTTGAATGTACCCAAACAAATCATCTTTCGCCAGCGACCACAAATCGACCGAGGCCGTTACCGCATCACAAATGCTCTCAAATTGACCAGAAGCCAATAAACGCTCGGCCAAGGCACCTGCGCAGACAGTATCTTCCAAGCTAAATCGATCTTTCCAGGAAGCACAAAAAATGAGTACCGGCGCGTCTTGCTTCAAGAGGTAGTTTGCCAATGCCGATAAATTTAGAAAGGAACCAATCAGCACTTCTCGAGAATGACTGGCCATATGAATACAACGAGTTCCATTGGTGGTTGAATAGACAATCTCTTTTCCTTTTACTTTATCAGCACTAAAATTGAATGGAGAATTCCCAAAATCAGCAAAATCAAGCACATAGCCATCACGCTCAGAGGCAACCGTATAACCGTCTTCCTTTTTTTGCCGGGCTTCCTCAACAGTAGCTACCGGAATAATCCGCTTCACGCCATTAGCAAAAGCATTACAAATCGAGGAAGTTGCTCTTAAAACATCAATAACAACAACAATATTCTCATCATTGGCATGTTTCTCATAAATTGCCGGAGAAAGGCAAACTTCAAGTCGACGTTTTTTGTGATTCATCTTTTATGTTCAAGGTTCAAACGACGCAAAGATAAGTTTCTGGAAAGAATAAGACAGAAATGAATACGAGATTTCCTGTATTTTATTCAAATTGTTAATTTTTAAGAATGACAACAAGCACGATGCTACAAAACAACACAGAAAGCAAAGTATTGTTTCTTTTCTGCCTCTTCACAGATTTATTGCCCAAAAAAAGCCTGCTGAATTCAGCAGGCTCTCAGATTAGAAAAGTTGTAAGTCAACCCCCTTATTGAAGACTTACGAAAGGTACTTTTACCACCTTTGCTTTTAATAATTTATTGCGAACCTTCACAAATATTTCTGTTCCAAAAGCAGAATACTCCTTGGCTACGTATCCCATTCCAATTCCTTTGTTCAACATTGGAGATTGTGTGCCTGACGTTACGTGTCCAATAACTTGTCCTTCGCTATCAGCTAACTCATAACCATGGCGAGGAATTCCGCGATCAATCATTTCAAAGCCACGCAGCTTACTGCTCACTCCTTCGAGCTTCTGAACCTGAAGCAACTCTTTATCAATGAATTCATTATCATCGTTAAACTTGGTAATCCAGCCCAAGCCAGCAGCAATCGGACTTGTTGTATCGTCGATATCGTTTCCGTACAAACAGAATCCCATCTCCAAGCGCAAGGTGTCGCGAGCGCCTAATCCAATTGGCTTAATTCCAAATTCTTCGCCAGCTTCAAATATCGCTTTATAAATTTGTTCCGCATCTTTGTTGTGAAAATACAACTCAAAACCACCGGATCCGGTATAGCCAGTAGCAGAAATAATGACATCGTCTACCCCAGCAAACTTATCAGTAACAAACGTATAAAATGGAACGTCTGCTAAATCAACCTTTGTCAGTTTTTGCAAAACCTCAGTTGCTTTTGGTCCCTGAATAGCCAGCTGACTAATTTCGTCTGAAGCATTTTCAAGCTCTGCACCAACATCGTTTTGAGAAACAACCCAATTCCAGTCTTTTTCAATATTGGCAGCATTAACAACCAACATGTATTTATTGGGCTCATAATAATAAACCAAAAAATCATCAACAATACCACCTTTTCCGTTCGGGAAACAAGTGTATTGAGCCTGCCCCATTCGCAGTTTCGAGATATCATTGGTCGTCAGTTTTTGCACCAATTTGGCTGCATTAGGCCCTTTCACCCAAAATTCGCCCATGTGAGACACATCAAAAACACCTACAGCATTACGTACCGTTAAGTGCTCTTCTTTAATTCCGTTGAATTCAACTGGCATTTCGTATCCAGCAAATTCGACCATTTTACCACCAGCATCTTTATGTAGTTGATTGAATGCAGTTTTTTTCATTCGTTTAAAATTTAATTTTCCGGCATACTACCCATAAAATGGCACTATGCTCGATTCAACAGTTCCTAAGAAATACCAAGAACTAAGTTATTATCGACTCAGTATTGGCACGTCAAATTAAACATTTTCAACTTTCTCTGTCAAAAAAATTTCATAAAAAAAGAGGAAATATTTCCCTTCAAGTGTCTCACAAAATTTTCATTGGGACATCAAAAGTAAGACTTCCAAAATCTTTAAATCATGAAAAATATCATCGCAAAGTTAAAATATTATCTGCTTGGCTGCGTTGGCATTGTATTCGAATTTTAGCTATTATTGTATGTTAAAACATATTTTCAAACGCATGCCTGAAAAAAATTACACCAACTTAGACTACCTCAAGGAAATCACCGGTGACGAAGATGAAATTCTGAAAGAATTCATTCTCATGTTTTTCGACCAGTTACCCGAATTTAAAAATGGGTTGCACGACCATTTAGAAAACAAAAGATATAAGGAATTGGGAGAACTAGCACATAAAGCCAAATCTTCGGTTATGACTTTTGGAATGGAGGATCTGGGATGGAAACTAAAAGATCTGCAATTGAAGACGCAAAAGCTGGAAGCAATTGAAACCTATCCCGACTTTCTAAAAGAATTTGACGAGGTAATAGCTCATGCAGAAAAAGAGCTACAAGAAGTTTTAGAGACCTTATAACCGCTCGCTAGCTTTTCAATAAAGCCAGGTTACTATTCCATCATTTTAGATGATTAAAACCAAACAACCTTCAACACAGTAAAAATTAGTACACGATATAAAAAAGAGGCAGGAAATCCTGCCTCTTTTTTATTCGCTTTTGAATTGTAACTCATCATCTTCAAGTTCAATTTTGATGGTGTGATTAACATCAACTTCACCTGCCAATATCTTTTTCGACAAGTCATTCAAAATATACTTTTGCAACAAACGGTTAACCGGACGTGCTCCATACTGCGGATCGTAACCAACAACAGCGAGCCAGTTAACAGCTTCATCACTAATTTCAATCTTCAAATCCTGATTTCCTAACCGCTTAATTATCCGGCTAAACTGAATCCGGACAATCTCACGAATATCCTCCCGAGACAAGGGGGTAAACATGATTGTCTCATCAATTCGGTTCAAAAACTCCGGACGAATCGTCTTCCGCAACAAATTAAAAATCGCCTGACGTGTTTCTTCATACACCGCTCCTTTATTTGAGTCATTCATTCGCTCATATCCTTCTTGGATTATCTGAGAGCCCAAGTTTGAAGTCATAATGATCAGGGTGTTTTTGAAATTCACCAAACGCCCTTTATTATCTGTTAAACGGCCATCATCCAACACCTGCAGCAAGACGTTAAATACATCAGGATGCGCTTTCTCAATCTCATCAAAAAGCACAACAGAATAAGGTTTCCGCCTCACGGCCTCAGACAGCTGACCGCCCTCATCGTAACCAACATACCCTGGAGGAGAACCGATCAAGCGAGTCACTGAAAATTTTTCCTGATACTCCGACATATCGATACGAGTGATCATATTTTCATCGTCAAACAGGTATTCGGCCAAAGCTTTTGCCAACTCCGTTTTTCCAACTCCGGTTGTCCCCAAAAAGATGAAGGATCCAATTGGCCTTTTCTCATCCTGCAAACCAGCCCGGCTTCGCCGCACGGCATCGGCAACAGCGCGAATTGCTTCCTGCTGCCCAACAACGCGCTTGTGCAACTCCTCTTCCAGGTGCAACAGCTTTTCGCGCTCACTTTGCAGCATTTTCGATACCGGAATTCCGGTCCATCGAGCAACCACATCAGCAATATCCTCAGCATCAACTTCTTCTTTTATTAAAGAATCGCCTTGAATTTGTTGCAGTTCAGCCTGCAAACGAACAATTTCCTCCTCCGCTTCCTTTATTTTTCCATACCGAATCTCGGCAACCGTTCCATAATCTCCGGAACGCTCAGCTTGCTCCGCTTCAAACTTAAAGCTTTCAATATTAGTTTTATTCTGCTGAATTTGATCAATCAAGGATTTCTCCATTTCCCATTGAGCCCGATAGCGCGATTGTTCTTCCTTCAAGTTGGCAATTTCTTCATGCAACGACGCCAGCTTGCTTTCATCTTTCTCCCGCTTGATTGCCTCACGCTCAATTTCAAGCTGCTTAATCCGACGTTCAATTTCATCCAACTCCTCTGGAACAGAGTCCATTTCCAAACGCAACTTGGCAGCCGCTTCATCCATCAAATCGATAGCCTTATCCGGCAAAAAACGATCTGAAATATACCGCTGTGAAAGCTCTACCGCAGCAATGATTGCATTGTCCTTAATCCGTACTTTATGGTGTCCTTCGTAGCGTTCTTTCAATCCTCTCAGAATCGAAATCGCACTCAAGGCATCCGGTTCGTTGACCATAACAATCTGAAAACGGCGCTCCAATGCTTTATCCTTCTCAAAGTACTTTTGGTATTCATTCAAAGTTGTGGCTCCTATCGCACGCAACTCGCCCCGAGCTAATGCAGGCTTTAAAATATTAGCAGCATCCATTGCTCCTTCCCCTTTTCCTGCACCGACCAAGGTATGAATCTCATCGATAAACAAAATGACCTCACCATCAGACTTAACTACTTCGTTGACAACCGCTTTTAGGCGTTCTTCAAACTCACCCTTGTATTTTGCCCCAGCAACCAAAGCGCCCATATCCAACGAGAATAGTTGCTTTGATTTTAGATTTTCGGGGACATCGCCCCGCACAATCCGATGAGCTAATCCTTCTGCAATAGCCGTTTTCCCTGTTCCCGGCTCTCCAATCAACACCGGATTATTTTTTGTCCGGCGAGAAAGAATCTGCAGCAACCGTCGGATTTCATCATCCCGACCAATCACCGGGTCAAGCTTGCCATTTCGAGCCATTTCATTCAAGTTAACAGCAAAACGGCTCAGCGAATTAAACTGATCTTCGGCGGTTTGACTCTGCACCTTAGCTCCTTTTCTCAACTCCTCAACAGCTGCATTCAGTTCTTTTCGTCCAACGCCACTATCTTTAAGCAAGTTCGAGATTGTATCTCCTGTTTCCAATAAAGCCATTAAAATATGCTCTACCGAAACAAACTCATCGCCCATTTTTCGAGAGATGTCAACAGACTTTTGCAAAGCCTTATTTGTATTTCCGGATAAGTATTGTTCTCCTCCACTAACTTTAGGATATGAAGCAATGATTTTCTCCAAAGCTTGCTGAAAGATACCGGTATTCACTCCCATCTTTTTCAAAAGAAAACCGGTAACATTCTCCGCGGCATGCAGTAACCCTTTCAACACATGTCCTGTTTCGATAGACTGCTGTTGATTAGCTTGCGCCACTTCAAACGCATGCTGCAAAGCTTCCTGAGATTTAATTGTAAAGTTGTTAAAATTCATGGTTTCCTCCTTTTATTTTCATGACTATCCCAATAAACCAAAAAGTCAGCCAAGCCCTAAACACCAACCGGATACAGACATTTTGTCCTAGTCACACAAAGAAAATAGGAAATTTTTTCTGAAAAGAAGAAAACGGAAAGTAGTTTTGACAGATAACCGAGAAATCCTCCGTCCCGAAGCAGGCATTCACATCAAATTTTCTGGCCTCAAAACAGGCCAATAAAAAAAGGATGGCTGGGACCATCCTTTTTTATAACTTAACCAAACCTATCTCTATGAAAAAAATTACTTATCTATTTGAAAAACTTACAATACAAAAGTACCGGGAATTATAGTTAAGAACCTACAAGCAACGTTAATAAATGTTAAGAATTCAACTCACTATTGCTTCAATTCATTACTTCTAATTACGATTTGCCACAAAAAACGCCAGAAATAGTGCATTTTCTTTTCGTTTCCCTATTCTTTCTACCATTAAATCCAATCAAATTATGCTCCTATTAATTATTCCCTCACTTTTGATGAACTTTTAGTTGTTTTACTTGTCCATTGTAAGTGAAAAAAATGCAGATTCGTCCAAGCTTGCTTTTGTAGCATTTATTTTAAGTAAAACAACAAGAAATATTATTGGATTTATTAAATTTGCAATCTTTCGCCAGAAACAATTCAACAACAATCACCCACATTTTCATAAAGTGGCTAAAAAACAGAGCTTTTGGTTGTTTTTTAGGATTCATTTTTTCAATTTTAACGAGTCCAAATAACGTGATTAACATTAACTGAATATTATATTTTAACTAACCCTCAAAAAACGCTTTATGGCAAAGTATGTTTATACATTTGGTGATGGTAAGGCTGAAGGCAAAGCCGATATGAAAAACCTCATTGGTGGAAAAGGCGCTAACCTCGCTGAAATGAACCTGATCGGAGTTCCTGTTCCTCCCGGGTTTTCAATTACTACAGAAGTTTGTACCATCTATACGCAACAGGGCCATGACGCAGCAGTTTCAGCAATCAAAGAAGAAGTTGAAGCAGCTGTTGCTCTTATTGAAGAATTAACCAACACAACATTTGGAGATAAAGACAACCCTTGTCTTGTTTCTGTTCGTTCCGGCGCACGGGTATCAATGCCTGGAATGATGGACACGGTATTGAATCTGGGGCTAAACGACCTGGCCGTTCAAGGTATTGCAAAAAAATCAGGCAACGAACGTTTCGCTTGGGACTCTTATCGTCGTTTTGTTCAAATGTATGGTGATGTTGTACTGGGAATGAAACCAGAGAGCAAAGAAGACATTGATCCTTTTGAGGCCATCATGGAAAACCTGAAGGAAGAAAAAGGAATTGAATTGGATACACAATTCACAACGGAAGACCTGAAATTATTGGTTATCCGCTTTAAAGAAGCAGTACTTAAAGTAACAGGCAAGAGCTTCCCCGATGATCCATGGGAACAACTTTGGGGTGCTGTTTCTGCGGTATTCGATAGCTGGATGAACGAGCGTGCGATCTACTACCGTAAGCTGAACAACATTCCAGCTGAATGGGGTACTGCCGTTAACGTTCAGGCAATGGTATACGGAAATATGGGAGATACCTCAGCCACAGGTGTAGCTTTCACCCGTGATGCAGCTACAGGAGAAGACATTTTCAATGGAGAATACCTGATCAATGCTCAAGGTGAAGATGTTGTTGCAGGAACGCGCACACCTCAGCAAATTACCTTGGAAGGAAGTAAGCGCTGGGCTGAACTAGCTGAAGTAACAGAAGAAGTTCGCAAAGCTGAGTACCCTTCTTTGGAAGAAACAATGCCTGAAATCTTCAAAGAATTGATGGCCATCCAGGAGAAACTGGAAAACCACTACAAAGACATGCAAGACCTGGAATTCACCATTCAGGATGGCAAATTGTGGTTACTGCAAACCCGTAACGGGAAACGTACCGGAGCAGCGATGGTGAAAATTGCAGTTGACATGCTAGAACAAGAAATGATTGACGAGAAAACAGCTCTTTCTCGCATTGAGCCAGCGAAATTGGATGAACTTCTTCACCCGGTTTTTGACACAGCTGCTTTACAAGACGCCAAAGTACTGGCAAAAGGATTACCAGCATCTCCGGGAGCAGCAACAGGCCAGGTTGTATTCTTTGCTGATGAGGCATCAAAATACGAAAACTCGATTCTGGTTCGTATCGAAACGTCTCCTGAAGACTTAGAGGGAATGAACCTTGCTCGTGGTATTCTAACGGCGCGCGGAGGAATGACCTCTCACGCTGCGGTTGTTGCTCGTGGTATGGGTAAATGCTGTGTATCAGGTGCAGGCGCTGTAAAAATTGACTACAAAGCCCGCGTCATGAACGTTGACGGGCAACAATTCAAAGAAGGAGACTGGATTTCACTGAACGGAACAACCGGACAAGTTTACGAAGGCAAAGTACAAACAATGAATCCTGACTTAGGTGGTGATTTTGGAAAAGTCATGGACCTGTCAGATAAGTTTGCACGTATGACTGTGCGCACCAACGCTGATACTCCACACGATGCTAAAGTTGCCCGTGACTTTGGAGCACAAGGTATTGGTCTTTGCCGTACAGAACACATGTTCTTCGAAGGTAACCGGATTAAAGCCATGCGCGAAATGATTTTATCATCAACTCTGGAAGGACGTGAAAAAGCACTAGCCAAATTACTTCCATACCAGCGTGAAGATTTTGAAGGGATTTTTGAAGCGATGGCCGGCTATGGTGTCACCGTTCGTCTGCTGGATCCACCTTTGCACGAATTTGTTCCTCACCAACAAGCAACACAAAAAGAATTGGCCAAAGAAATGGGCATTTCTATCGATGCTGTAAAATCGAAAATTGCTGATTTGGAAGAATTCAACCCAATGCTCGGACACCGTGGTTGTCGTTTAGGAATTACTTATCCTGAAATTACAGCCATGCAAGCTCGTGCAATCATTGAAGCAGCTCTGAACCTGAAAGCTAAGGGTGTTGATGCTCGACCTGAAATTATGGTTCCATTGGTAGGTACCGTAGCAGAACTTAGAAATCAAGCTAAAATCATTCGCTCGACTGCTGAAAAAGTCTTTGAAGAAAAAGGAGATCGCATTGACTACCTCGTTGGTACAATGATTGAAATTCCTCGTGCAGCATTGACGGCTGATCATGTTGCTGCAGAAGCTGACTTCTTCTCATTCGGGACCAACGACTTAACTCAGATGACCTTGGGTTATTCTCGTGATGATGCCGGAAAATTCCTTCCGGTATACCTGGAAAATGGTATCCTGAAACAAGACCCATTCCAGGTTCTGGACCGTAACGGTGTTGGACAACTGGTAAAAATTGGTGTTGAAAAAGGACGCTCCGCGAAACCTAATTTGAAGGTTGGTATTTGCGGCGAGCATGGTGGTGAACCAAGTTCTGTTGAATTCTGCGACAGTGTTGACCTGGATTACGTTAGCTGTTCTCCATACCGCGTTCCTATTGCGCGCGTTGCAGCAGCCCTAGCTAACATTAAACATCGTAACTAAAGAACTCTAAAAGTACAAACACACAAGAGCCGTTTCAGCACAAGTTGAAACGGCTCTTTTTTTCTGGTCTATTATGAAATATCAGGATAAATAATCAATCCCAATTTTGAAGCAACAAATCCTGTGGCTAACGAAGCTTAGCTTCCATGGTAATATGAATACTTCCTAAAGCTCGTGAAACGGGACAATTCTCCTTGGCTTTGGTTGCCAATTCCTGAAAAACATTCTCTTCAATGTTAGGAACCTCCGCCACCACGTCCAGGTGACTGGTCGTAATCGTAGGAGCTCCATCAACTACTTCCAATTTAATCTTAGCTTTCGTTGCAACCTCAACCGGTTCATACCCTTCTTCGGCCAAAATATTTGAAAAAGCCATGGAAAAACATCCTGCATGTGCTGATCCAATCAGCATTTCGGGATTTGCACCAACACCTTCTTCAAACCTGGATTTAAAACTAAACGGGAATTCTGTATCGCTATTTTCAAACTGCATTCTACCGTTTCCATCTTTCAAATTACCTTTCCAAAAAGCATGTGCTTGATTCGTTTTCATTCGATTATTGTTTTAAGTTACTAATTCCAAGTCTATAGTCTCTTCTCAGATTACAAGGACAATGCCGAACAAACGGCCCAGAGTAAAAATAGCAAACAAAATACTGACAATCAACATAAAAAGATTTCACCTCAAAAAAAAGCTCTATTTATATCGAATCATTTTCCTTTCCAATTCCCCACCCAATGAGGCAAGAAATCCACAAATCACCACCTCAATTCATTTCACAAAAGATCTTTCGAACTGTTCTGTTACCTCATCCGTATTTTTATATGTAATTTGCAACGTTTTTGATTTTAACGGTCACCCCGTAAATTTTATTCCTATGTTACCTATACAAAACAATATTGGCCTTTATACTGACCACTACGAGTTAACGATGGCTCAGGGCTATTTTTTAAGCAACCGCCACTTGAAACGGGCTAGTTTCGATTATTTCTTCAGAAAGAATCCCTACAAAGGGAGCTATGTTGTTTTTTCAGGGCTTAGTTCGCTACTGGAAATGATTGAAGCCTTTCATTTTTCTCCTGAAGATTGTGACTATCTGTTATCCATTGGATTTCAGTCCTCGTTTGTTGATTACCTAAGAACATTCCGCTTTCAGGGAAACATTCATGCTGTTCGGGAAGGAGAATTGGTTTTTCCTTATGAACCTACATTAAGAGTAGAAGGGACTATTCTGGAAACCCAATTGATTGAGACCCTTTTGTTGAATGTCCTCAATTTCGAATCGCTAATAGCGACAAAAGCCAGCCGAATACGTCTGGCAGCCGGCGACCGTATTTTGATGGAATTTGGGCTTCGGCGTGCCCAAGGACTTGGTGGTGTCCATGCCAGTAAAGCAGCTGTAAGCGGAGGATTTAACAGCACTTCGAATGTATTCAGTGCCTATTATTTTGACTTGGAAAGCAGTGGCACCATGGCACATTCCTGGATTCAGAGTTTTGACGATGAGCTGGAAGCTTTTAGAACGTATGCCAAACACTACCCAGATGAGTGCACGCTTTTGGTAGATACCTACGATACCCTAAAAAGCGGTATTCCGAATGCCATTACTGTAGCTCGCGAACTGCACCAACAAGGGCATGAGTTGGCTGCCGTCAGGCTTGACAGCGGAGACTTAACCTATTTAAGTAAAAAAGCACGTCGCTTGCTTGACGACGCCGGCCTGCAACATGTGAAGATTGTTGCATCCAACCAATTGGATGAGATTATTATTCAAAGTTTGCTATCTCAAGGGGCACCGATTGACATTTTTGGAGTCGGCACTTCTTTAGCTGCAGGAAAAGAGGATGCGGCTTTGGACGGCGTTTACAAACTCGCTCATTTCGACGGGACTCCTTCTATCAAAGTGTCAGAAAATATTGCTAAAATGACTTTGCCCGGCATTAAAGCCATCCACCGGTTTGTCGACCAGGACGGCCTATTTGGTGCCGATGGAATTTCGTTCGCTGATGAACCTGACTACGAATTTATTCATCACCCGACTGATCCGCACAAGCAAAAAGAGATCTCAAAATACACCAAAGAATCGCTGATTCAAGAAGCCATGCATGATGGGAAAAACATCCTGAGCAAACAAACTCCTGCAGAAGTGGCTCAATACACTCAAAAGCGACTTAAGCAACTCACTGAAGAACATAAACGATTTTTAAATCCACACGTTTATAAGGTAGGAATCAGCGAGAAGCTTCAGCAAAACCGCAATGACTTAGCGAAACAATATTTGAAGAAAGACTTATTTTAATTCGATTAACCGACAAAATTTGGAATCATGAAAGCGCTTCTTATTGTCGATCTACAAAATGATTTTCTTCCTGGAGGAGCTCTGCCAGCCCCCTACGGAAATCAAATTATTCCCGTTGTTAACCAACTACTAAATCAATTCGAACTAGTTGTCGCCTCCAAAGACTGGCACCCGGAAAAGACCGTACATTTTGAGCAATGGCCAGTTCATTGTGTTGCCAACAGTGCTGGGGCTGATTTTCCATCAGAATTAAATCACGAAAAAATCACAACAATCGTACAAAAAGGCACCCGCGATAGTGATGACGGCTACTCCGCCTTTGAAGCCACCAGCCTTAACCTGAAGAAATACTTACAAAAAAAGCAGGTTAAGGAGCTATACATTTGTGGCTTAACAACTGAGTACTGTGTAAAAAACACGGTACTGGATGCCCTTAAGGCTGGATTTAAAACAACCGTTATTCAGAATGCAGTTGCTGGCGTTCGAGCCAAACCAGGTGATGAAGAACAAGCTTGGACAGCTATGCAGCAAGCCGGAGCGAAACTAATCCCGTCATTTTAATGCAAAAAGACAACACAGAAAAGCCATCATGCTCGCATGATGGCTTTTTCTTTTTTAGAACAACTTTATGTAATTAGAAATGGGTTGAAATATGAATATCAATTTTAGGAGCTAAGCGGAAGCCGTGATCGCAACGCTCAAAAACCATATCGCCATACTGATAATAAGCGTTAGGCCCTACCCAAACTTGCTCACATTCGAACGGTAAATAATCAAACACCAGATGACTAGGAAACTCGACTCTAACATAGCCTACTCCGCGATGGTGCCTATAATAATGGCCCCCATAGAAATAAAAGTCGCCATGGTGATGATGCCTAACCCTTACCGGCTTCGAATAAAAACGCTTGTAAACATGCCCGTATCTTGGATGATTGTATTCATAGCGACGGTCGTAGCGATAATGTTTATGCCCATACTTTTTGGTGTAGTAGTACGACTTATGCTTGTGTCGATCCCAATGAGCATCTCTTTTGTGATGATAAGAACGTTCATTCCTGTGATATCGGTTGTCATTCTTGGAATACCGCTTATCGTTCTTGTGATATCTGTTGTCGTTCTTGTAATAACGTTTATCAGAGTTTCGGTAAGCATTGTTTTGCTTCCGACTATCTGAATACCGCTCACTATTAGAATAACTCCTTCTGTTACGATCCGCTCTTTGGTTATTATACTTCTTACTACTATACTGTCTACTTTCCTTATTTGTCCGGCCTCTGTCCGAGCCAGTCTCTCTTCTTTGTGCTTCAGCGTTTACGCTTAACATGACCGCCGCCAGAGTAATCATCGTAGCAATCAGTCTCATTTTTCTTCTTCTCATGGCTTCCAGTTTTTTTTTAGTTAATAATTCATTTGCTCTGGTGCCTGCATTTACCGGTAATCAGTTGACTGATTCTATGCAAAGGATATGCCAAAAAATGAAAAAACTAGTTACCAAGAAGTTAACAAAACGATCAGAAAAGCTTTTTTATCAAACTTGTACTTTCATTCTGATTTGAGAATATTAATTTTGCAGCAATTCTTTTAAACATGGGTAGAATACTAGCGATTGATTACGGAAGAAAACGTGTAGGGCTTGCTGTTACTGATCCGTTGCAGCTTATCGCCAACAAACTCACGACAGTCAGAACTCACGATATTTTAGATTTTCTAAAAGACTATTTTGAAAAAGAAAATGTCGAAAAAGTCATTATCGGTTATCCGCTTCAAATGAACAATGAAGCCTCAGAAGCCGTTCTGTATATCAACCCATTTTTGAAGCGTTTTCAGAAATTGTTTCCCGACATGCCCATTGAGCAAGTTGACGAAAGATTTACCTCAAAGATGGCCTTTCAGACCATGCTTGATGCAGGCCTGAAAAAGAAAGACAGACAAAATAAAGGTACGATTGATGCCGTTAGTGCAACCATTATCCTTCAATCGTACATGGAACAACAAAAATACAGATCATGATTTATCCGATAACCGTATATGGAGATCCTCTTTTGCGCAAAGTTGCCCAGCCAATAGACAAGGATTTTGAAGGGCTTAATGAATTTATTGAAAACATGTTTGAAACCATGTACCACTCAGATGGTGTTGGGCTTGCTGCCCCTCAAATTGGAAAATCACTTCGTGTTTTTGTTGTTGATGCCAGTTCGGCAGCCGATGAAGAACCTGAGTTGGAAGGATTCAAAAAAGCATTCATCAACCCAGAGATACTTGAACGAACAGGAGACGAATGGGTAATGAATGAAGGATGTCTTAGCTTACCAGAAATCCGTGAAGATGTTAGCCGCCCCGAGCATGTCAAAATCAAGTACCTTGACGAAAACCTGGAAGAGCACATCGAAGAGTATGGTGGTTTTGCAGCCCGGGTGATTCAGCATGAATACGATCACTTGGATGGGAAACTACTGATTGATCATCTCAACCCACTGCGAAAAAGGCTCCTTAAAGGAAAATTAACCGCCATCACCAAGGGAAAAGTTCGTACTTCATACCGGATTGTTTTACCTGGGAAAAAGTAGCTTTATAAAAGATCGCCCGGAGTTCATCACGATTTTTGTTCGCTTCGTCAAAATAAATTGAATTTTGTAAACCGTGACGAAGGAAAAACGTAAGCAGTTATAAAACAAAGAACTGTGAACTTTTTCCTGAACAACCCATTCATCCGGATTCTCAGCTTTTGGTTACTGGGCTTACTCCTTGGATTTTACGTCCCGGAACATAGAATAGCTGTTGTATGCTTACTCGGGCTTGCTTTGCTTTTGGCTCTTTCAAAAATCAAAAGCAAAGCATCCCCTTTTGATTTCTTCGCTTCCTCCCTCCTTGCTTTAGCCATCGTCGTTCTCGCTTCTTTTTCGATTCGCACCACCCAATTACCTGAACAGCATCAAGGACACAAGTATGTTGCCCAAGTATTAGACTCCCCAACACCCAAACCCAATTCATACCAATGTCTCATTCGTATTGAACAAGCAGACTCAAGCTATCTTCATAATCGACAAGTACTGGCTTATTTTGAAAAAACCGATGCTGCAACCAAACTAAAACCAGGAGATCGACTGGCTATCAACAGCCAACTTCAGCGCATTCAAAACTCCGGAGAGCCCTTTGCATTTAACTATCGTCGATTCATGGCCAACCGCCAGGTCTTTTTCAGCACGTATATTCCTTCAACAAATTACTACCCATTAACCACACTCGAAACCTTCTCATTAAAATTACAAGCAGAAGTCTTTCGAGGAAAACTGATCTGCCTGCTTCATGAACACATCGACAATCAAGAAGTTGTTCAGGTAATTTCGGCCCTTACACTAGGCTACCGCAAAGAATTAGCCCCGGAAACCCGTTCGTATTTTGCATCAACAGGAGCCATGCATGTTTTAGCGGTATCCGGCTTACATGTTGGAATGATCTTTCTTTTTCTATCGCAGCTCTTGGGATTTCTCAAACGGTCGCGCTTAGGACAAGTCTGCTTTGTATTATTGATAGCTGCGCTGCTTTGGGCTTATGCCTTACTAACCGGATTCTCCCCCTCGGTGCAACGAGCAACCGTAATGTTTTCCTTTATTTTGATTGGCAACAGCATGCGACGCCCAAGCTCCATTTACAACTCCATTGCTGCATCAGCCTTCCTGCTATTACTAATCAATCCACGGCTAATTTTTGAAGTGGGATTTCAACTCTCTTATGCTGCTGTAACCAGTATTGTTTTCTTTTATCCTCGGCTCGAACGACTCATTCATCCTAAGAATAAGCTACTCACTAAAGCCTGGCAATTATTCTGCGTTTCATTTGCAGCACAACTAGGCACCTTTGCTTTATCAATCTATTATTTTCATCAATTCCCGGTTTTCTTCTGGCTAAGTAATTTTATTGTTCTTCCAGCAGCTTATCTCATACTTGGAGGAACCTTGCTGTTCTTCCTGAGTATTCCCTTGGAGATGCTATCATCAGCTATTGCCTGGGCATTATCAGGTGTTACCCAAATCACACTCTTTGCGCTGAAACAAATTGACCAACTCCCCTACTCGCTAATTGAAAACATCAGCATCAGCAACTCCCAGCTAGCATTCCTTGCAGGCATGCTCGTCAGCCTAATCTTTTTCATCAAGCTAAAACGCAAAGCCTTCTTGTTTGCCACCTTAAGTTTCTACCTGATCTTTCTAATAGCAGGCCTTTGGCAAAAACAACAGCTCTTTGAGCAAAGAGCTTGTATCATTTATGCTCGTCACCAAGCCATTCAGCTGATTAATGGCCGAAACAACTACCTGCTGCTATTGACCAAAACTCCAAGGAAACAGCCTCCGATTCAAGCTGTAACTCGAGAACTTCAGCTCAATCAACCCATCATCTTGTATCCAGACACCTGTGCTTCCTTTCAAACGTCGGATTTGGTTATTGACCAAGGTACAATCGTATTCATTAACCAAACATTTCAATATAAAGAACGTATAGATAAGCAGCCTATGCAGAACTATATCCTCGAAAAAGGAGAACACAAATATTGGAGTTTATTGTTACACATGAAGTTAGATTCAGCCAGGCAAAAAGGAACAATGTTAAATAATTATCACAGGAGAAGACAACAGACGTTTACCATTGATTTATAATCACATGCAATAACGAAGCGTTCGTTCGGCAAAGCAAAGCAGCCGAAAAGCATGTTTAAATTTGTTGAAATTGTTGTTTATACCTTACTTTACCAGGCTGAATTTTTGAAAAAAGGAGTAACGTAATTATGAAGGTTGTTATTGTTGGCGCTGGTGAAGTTGGTACGCACCTTGCCAAAATGCTGAGCAAGGAAGACCACGACATCGTCTTGATGGACGAAGATGCCGATAAGTTGCATCACATTTCCAGTCAAGTGGATCTACTCACGATCACTGGTTATGCAAATTCGTTCCGGGACCTAAAAGAAACCGGCCTTTCAAAAGCAGATTTGTTTATTGCAGTAACCCCTTACGAAGAACGCAATATCTTTGCCTGCGTTCAGGCTAAAGATATGGGGGTTCAACGTACTGTTGCGCGGATCAACCAGGGAGAGTATTTAACTGATAAGTATCGAGAAAAGCTCTTAAACCTGGGGGTTGACGAGTTAATCTATCCTGAAAGCCTGGCCGCCAAAGAAATTGCCTCCTCGGTAAAGCAGGTTGGAACCCGGCAAATGATCGAATTTTCGCAAGGAAAACTGATCTTGATGGGAGTCAAGATTCGCGAAAATGCCCCCATTCTGAACAAGACACTTGAAGACCTTACCAGTGTAAATAATGATATCCGAGCAGTAGCCATCAACCGCGAAAGCGAAACAATCATTCCTTACGGGAAAGATATGATTATGAATGGCGACATTGTCTTCTTCATTACCACCCGGGCCAATCAAAACCGGGTATTCGAAATGGCTGGAAAAGAAATCTTTGCCGTTCGAAATGTAATGATTTTAGGAGGAAGCCGGATTGCTCAAAAGACTGTTGAACGCTTAGGAGACAGCTACAACATCAAAGTTATTGAAAGCGATAAGGTTCGTAGTCAGAAAGTCGCAGATCGCTTTGAAAACATCTTGGTTATTCAAGGGGATGGCAGGAACCTGGACTTGCTAAAAGAAGAACGAATTGAACGCATGGATGCCTTTATTGCTGTAACCGGAAACTCTGAAACCAATATTCTGTCTTGTCACCTAGCGAAAACAATGGGCGTAAAACGTACCGTTGCCGAAGTGGAAAACATCGACTTTATGGGCATTGCTGAAAGCATGGATATTGGTAGTATCATTAATAAAAAATTGATTGCAGCAAGCTACATCTATAAATATACTTTGGGAGCAAAAGTGGCGCAGGCCAAGTGTTTGACAGCCTCCGACGCCGAAGTTTTTGAATTTATTGCCAAAGAAGGCTCAAAAATTACGGAGCACCCAATTCGGGATTTAGCATTCCCTGATGATGCTAAAATTGGAGGATATATTAGAGGAACAAAAGGTTTTGTTGCAAAGGGCGATACTCACATTCAGGAAAACGACAAAGTTGTTGTCTTCGCCTTGCCGTCAGCCATTAAAAAGCTCGATAAGTATTTCAAATAATTTCATGCTCTCATGCTTAACTTCAAAATAGTCTTTAGGATTCTGGGGTTCTTATTGTTTGTTGAAGGCGTATCAATGCTCCTGGCAATGGGCGTTTCCGCCATTTACAACGATGCCGGCCTGATGGCTTTGCTGTATTCGGCACTCATCAGCATGGGCGTTGGCTCATTGGCACTCATTCTTACCAAAGGAGCCGAAAAGAAAATCGGGAAGCATGAAGGCTTTGTCATTGTCAGCTTGGTTTGGGTGGTCTTCTCTTTTTTCGGAAGTCTTCCCTATATGCTTAGTGACTCGATCCCGACGCTAACCAATGCTTTTTTCGAAACAATGTCCGGCTTTACAACCACCGGATCGTCAATCCTAAATGATATTGAAGCCCTCCCCAATGGGATTCTGTTTTGGCGAAGCATGACCCAATGGATGGGAGGTATGGGGATTATCGTACTATCCTTGGCTATATTGCCGGTTTTTGGAATTGGTGGGATGCAGCTTTTTGCTGCAGAAGTTCCGGGACCAACACCCGATAAAATTAGTCCTCGTATTCAGCAAACAGCAAAGAGTCTGTGGATTATCTACCTGGGATTTACCGTTGCTGAAACCCTGCTTTTATGGGCAGGAGGAATGACCTTATTTGATGCTGTAAACCATTCATTTACCACCATGGCTACTGGCGGTTATTCCACCAAGCAAGCCTCGGTGGCCTACTGGTCTTCACCATTCATCCAGTATGTGATCATCTTTTTCATGTTTGTGGCTGGAACCAATTTCACCCTGTCCTACCTGGCTATTCATGGTAAATTTGAGAAAGTATTTAAAAATGAAGAATTCAAATATTACGTCCTGTTTATTGTCGGCTTTACCGCTGTTATCTTCAGCGGACTATTGGTTTCAACCCAGTTGGGCTACGAACAGGCATTTCGCGATTCCTTGTTTCAGGTTGTATCCATCATCACAACAACAGGGTTTGCCACGGCTGATTACCTCACGTGGAA
Source organism: Sunxiuqinia elliptica (assembly GCF_900113005.1). Taxonomy (GTDB): domain Bacteria; phylum Bacteroidota; class Bacteroidia; order Bacteroidales; family Prolixibacteraceae; genus Sunxiuqinia; species Sunxiuqinia elliptica. The sequence continues at coordinate 78,056 of NZ_FONW01000005.1, read as the reverse complement.
TCCTTTCTTAACCATCCTGATCTTTTCGCTCTTTTTCTTCGGAGGAAGTGCCGGATCAACAGGTGGCGGTATCAAAATTATGCGAGTTGTCCTGCTGATGAAAAACAGCTATTACGAACTTCGTCGCCTGCTACACCCCAATGCAGTAATTCCTGTTCGATTCAACAAACGGTCGGTATCAGAGCATATCATCACCAATGTGCTGGCTTTTTTCATGATCTATTTTATCATTTTCTTTTTCAGCACAATCCTGTTCACATTGATTGAGCCCGACATGGAGTCAGCCATGGGAGCGGTAGCCACCTCTTTAGGGAATATTGGACCGGGCTTAGGAAATGTTGGACCAGCAGAAAACTTCCACCACGTGCAACCTGTAGGAAAGTGGTTTCTTTCCTTCTTAATGCTGCTTGGGCGTTTGGAGCTTTTCACCGTATTGGTACTCTTCTCCCCTGCTTTCTGGAGAAAATAATTGGTCTGAAAATCTATTTCCCCGATTCAACCTTCAAACCAAGCTTGGCTCACCTCAAATAAATTAGGAATCTGAAACTTGAAATACCAAACTTCAATGATCGCGGTTATTCTTCAAGCTCCCCTTTACCCTGACGAGTAATCTCCGGAATATCCGAAGTACAGTCGATAACTGTTGATGGAATATTATCGCCAAAGCCCCCGTCAATTACCAAGTCTGCAAAATTCTCAAACTTCTCATGAATCAGTTCCGGATCGGTCGTGTATTCCAACACCTCATCTTCATCGTGTATCGAGGTCGAAAGAATTGGATTTCCCAGCTGCCGGACAATCTCACGAATGATATTATTATCTGGAACCCGAATACCAACCGTCTTCTTTTTCCCTTTAAAGTATTTAGGCACATTGGAGTTAGCTTCCAAAATAAAGGTAAAAGGCCCCGGCAAGTTGCGCTTCAGCAATTTAAAAATCGAGTTTGAGATGGGCTTGGCATAATCTGACAAATGACTCAAGTCACTACAGATAAAAGACATGTTCGACTTTTCAATCTTCACATTCTTGTATTGTGCTACCTTCTCAACAGCACGAGCATTGGTAATATCGCAACCAATTCCATAAACCGTATCAGTCGGATAAATAATGATACCACCACTGCGTAATACTTCCAGCACTTTTTCAATTTCCCGCTGGTTCGGATTTTCTTCGTACAATTTGATCAACATAGCATTTGTTTAAGCCAATCAAAATTAGAATAAAAATGTGGAACCCAGCTATAAAATCACGAAATTTGCCCCTTCAACAGCTGCGCCGCCAAGCTTTGCTCTGATGTGACAGCTGTCAAATTCATTCAGAAAAAAACACAATGAAACGACAACTTGAAATAACCGAAGACGGATCGCATACGCTTTACCTCCCGGAAATGGATGAACACTTCCACTCCATTCACGGAGCAATCCAGGAATCGATGCACGTATTTATACACCAGGGACTCGACCGTTGCCCCCAACAAGAAATTAACTTATTAGAAGTTGGTTTTGGCACGGGACTTAATGCCTGGCTAAGTTTACTGCACCGCCAAGGGAAAAATATCCATTACTATTCACTGGAGAAATATCCCTTAACAGTTGATGAATACAGCCAACTCAACTACACCCAAGCGCACAGCCCCGAACAACAAGCCCTATTTTTAAAGATGCACCAAGCCGTCTGGAATCAGCCTGTTTTGATTACCGAAGGATTTGAACTTACAAAACTGCAAACCGACCTGCAAACGGTCGATCTGAGTCAGCTTCCTAAGTTCGATCTCATCTATTTTGATGCCTTCGCTCCCAGTAAGCAACCCGAGCTGTGGACTGATGAGATCTTCCACAAAATAAGTGCACATTGTCAAGCTGGTGCCCGCTTTACAACATACTGTGCCAAAGGTGATGTACGCCGATCATTACAAAAAAATGGCTTTGCAATGCAGCGGCTGGTGGGACCTCCGGGAAAGAAGCAAATGCTGTACGGCGAGAAAGCCTAGCCTTGGTCAGGGATATCCTAAAAATTCCTTTATCTTCGTAGCTCTTTAAAAAAAATAGAATTTTATGTCAGATCACAAATTTTCAGGCGAACTGGAAGAATTTAGCTACGCATTAGGACTAAGCATTGCGAGCAACCTCATTCAATCAGGAGTAAAAACCATTGAACCAAGCAATTTCATGCTGGCTCTCGAAGATATTTTCACCGGCAAGGAACCTAAATTGACCCCAGAAGGAGCCAACCAAATCCTGCAGGCGTTCATGGAAAAACAACAAAGTGGCGAAGGCAAAGCCAACTTGGAAGAAGGCTTGAAATTCCTGGCTGAAAACCGCGAAAAAGAAGGCATTATTGAAACGGCCAGCGGCTTACAGTACCAAGTACTGGAAGAAGGAGAAGGCGAAAAACCAAGCCCAAGCGACCAAGTAAAATGCCACTATCATGGAACCTTGATTGACGGAACCGTATTCGATAGTTCTGTACAACGTGGAGAACCAGCTACATTCCCGGTTAACGGAGTTATTCAAGGATGGGTTGAAGCCCTTCAGATGATGGCTACCGGATCAAAATGGCGCTTGTACGTTCCTTCTGACTTGGCTTATGGTGAGCGTGGTGCAGGCGGTGCGATTGGCCCTAACACAACGCTGGTTTTCGAAGTAGAGCTGTTGGAAATTGTCTAACGCACTTCTTTTTCAAGCTAGAAATAAAACGCCCCAAATGGCGTGTACGCTCTAATACAACAACAAATTAACAGTTTTAAAACGATGAAATTTAATTCCATTTTATTTGCAATTGCTGCCCTACTTGTGTTGGCAGCTTGTCAACCTCAAGGATCGTCGCGTCAAGCCAAATTGGCGACTAACGCAGACTCTGCCAGTTATGCGATCGGTCTTTTAGTTGGAGATCAAAACAAACAACAGCTGGAAGCTTCTGGTGCTGACGAATTGGATTACTCAATTCTGGTTACAGCTTTTGAAGAACAATTGAACGGTGCTGAAGCTCAAATGACGACAGAAGAAGCACAAACGTTCATCCGGACTTACTTCCAGCAGTTAGCTGAAGCTGAAGGTGAGAAAAACAAACAGGAAGGCGAAGCATTCCTGGCAAAAAATAAAGAAAAAGAAGGCGTAGAAGTTACTGAAAGTGGCTTGCAGTATGAAGTAATTACTGAAGGAACAGGAGCAAAACCAACAGCCGACCAAAAAGTAAAAGTACACTACACTGGAACCTTGCTTGACGGAACTGTTTTTGACAGCTCTGTAGAGCGTGGCGAACCTACTACTTTCGGTGTAGGGCAAGTTATTCCGGGATGGACTGAAGCACTGCAATTGATGCCAGTAGGATCAAAATGGAAAGTGTACATCCCTGGCGATTTAGCTTACGGACCTCGTGGAGCTGGTGCTGATATTGGCCCTAACTCAACCTTGATTTTCGAAGTTGAATTGTTAGAGATTGTTGAATAAACACTCTTGAAAACTTTTTGAAAAACCCCTGGAAAATTTTTCTCAGGGGTCTTTTTTTCTCTCTATTTTTGACACCTGAAAAAATATTGAATCAATGAGTTTAGAAATTAAAGGAAAAATAAGTCAAGTTCTAGCGGTAGCTTCTGGCGTAAGCAAAGCCGGAAAAGAATGGAAAAAACAAGAGTTTGTAATCGAAACTGATGACCAGTTTCCACGTCAAGTATGTTTTACCTTGTTCAACGATAAAATTTCGTTGCTCGAAGGCTTAAATTCAGGCGAAGATGTAAACGTATCGTTCTCGGTTGAGTCGCGCGAATTCAACGGACGTTGGTACCATAACATCAACGCTTGGCGAATTGATCGTTTGGCGCCAGAAACACCACAGGATCTTCCTCCTGAGTTTACTCCAGACGATATTCCACCGGCACCAACCGATCAGGATGATCTCCCATTTTAAATGATTATACACAAGCAGCGTCACATCAACGCTGCTTTTTTTGACCACTAGTGAACTCCTTTAATCAACATTTCCCCAAACCAATCACCGACCACTGACCACTCTTCTTAAAGCCCCAACAGGGCAAAAGCAACAACTCAAGGGCAACGCCCTGAGGATTAATGTAAAGATGATTATTGGCGCAACTCCGAAATTATTGAATAGAGCTTAGACAAGCATGCGCCAAACAGGCAAACGTTTTTAATGCCAACTCCTTTTCGCCTCTTCAAGCCAGAGGGGCTCCTCCTTTTTCATTGATAAAAAGGAGGTAAAAATCTAGTCAAAGTAATCCTTCTGCCCGCTTCATGATTTTTTTTCAAACCCAAGAGACCCTGCTCCCTCAGAAAATCATTCACGCCAACACCGGCCCGGGCGACTTTGACTGGCCAACATTCACTGTTTGCTGTTCACTATTCTCGATTCACACACCACCGATCACTTCCTGCAGCCCTAACAGGGCAAAAGCAACAACTCAAGGGCAACGCCCTGAGGATTGATGTAAAGATGATTATTGGCGCAACTCCGAAATTATTGAATAGAGCTTAGACCAGCATGCGCCAAACAGCCAAACTTATTTTAAAGACAAAATCTCAATTCCTTTTCTCCTTTCGTAGAAATCGGGACTTGATCCCCCAATACTGACCACCGTTCACTCACCACGGGGCACTGACTCACACCCCAACGGGGCAAAAGCAATAGCTCGGCGCAATGAGCATGAGGATCACGTTGTTTTTTGTAAATTGCTTGCCTCAAAAAAATAAGAGAGAGAAGAAAATTGAAATAATTCAATTTTATAGTCCGTTCATCCTACAACGTCAACAACCCAAAAGCCCTGGAATATGTAAGCCAAGCGCTATAAGCAACTAATAAAATGAATAAAGAAACAATAGAACAACTTATTAAGTCACTAAAAAAAAATAGAATTGAAGCCATCCATTTTCCTTCGAAAAAAGAATTAGTTGACTATTTTATTGATAACTTAAAACCTAACCTCACAGTTGGAACTGGAGATTCATTAACCCTGGAGCAAATTGGATTATTTGACCTGTTGAGAAAAAGCAACATTAACTTTCTCGACAAGTATAAAAAAGACATTACAAAAGCTGAAAAGGCAAAACTCTATAGAGACAATTTCTCATCCGACATTTTTCTTAGTGGGATTAATGCAATCACCCTAGAGGGCAAAATTTTCAATTTGGACGGTAATGGAAGTAGGGTTGCTCCTATTATTTATGGCCCCAAAAAGGTGCTGCTGATCTGTGGAACGAATAAAATTGTTCAGAATGATGATGAAGCCATTTCGCGTATAAAAAATATTGCAGCTCCAATTGATGCAAAAAGATTAAATAAAAAGACACCTTGCACAAAAACTGGCAAATGTGAAGATTGCAAGTCTCCCGATAAGATATGTAATTACTATACGATAATACAAGGACAATTTGACCAGGAAAGAATAAAAGTGCTTTTACTCGATGGAGAATATGGTTTTTAGGATATAGTAATCTACAAACAAGAACAACGCGACCTTACCCACATAAAAAAGCCAATCAAGAAAGCAATACCCGATATGATCAGAACAACTGAAAACAAATACAATGGCGTCATTATTGACAACACGACGCTTCCGGAAAATACCGACGAGTTTAGAGATCAAGTATTACGCATCATTGAGGTAGCCAGCGACAAAGAGCTGTTGTGGATTAAAATCCCCATCGAAAAATCGGATTACATACCCATTCTCACCCGATTGGATTTCGAGTTTCATCACTGCGATGAGCGAAACCTCATGTTGATCAAAAAACTGCAACAAGCCCCGATCGTGCCAACCTCCAAAAACTTCATTGTTGGCGTTGGCGCCATCGTTATTCATCAGGAGAAGCTGCTAGTCGTTAAAGACAAATTTTACGCTGGCTACAAGCTTCCCGGAGGTCATATCGATAAGGGAGAATCAATCAAAGCGGCTTTGAAAAGAGAAGTTTTCGAAGAAACAGGCATCGCGATTGAATTTGAATCAATTCTAAACATTGGCCATTTTAAACACGGGCAATTCGACGAATCCAACTTATACCTGGTCTGCACAGCCAAAGCTCAATCGGAAGAGATTAGCATTCGTGATTCAGCTGAGATTGCTGAAGCCAGATGGATCAACCCAACTGATTTTCTGAACTCAGATCAGGTAAATAGCTATAACAAAAGTGTGGTTCAGGCTGCATTGAACAACAAAGAATTAAAGCTCAAAGAACAGAAAGTCAAATTAAGAGTTTCTGACGGAGAAGTGTTCTTTTAGGAAGCGTATTTTGAAAGTAGCATACATCATTCGTCAAAGATAACGAGTCATACGCAGCGAATTCATCGTTGGTCGCAAAAAATATCTCGACAACTAATCAACCAATCACTAAAACCAAGAAAAATGCAAATACGAAAATACAACAAGCTTACTGATGAAATCAAGCTGATGCAAATGATCCGGGAGGAAGAAGGATGGGATTATGCCGATGAAATCATGACCGAAAAATATAAAAAAGCGCTGGAAGTCTCCATCACTTATGTCGCCTATCAAGAGGATGTTTTATGTGGCTATTCCCGTTCGTTGGATGATTGTGGCTTTTACATCTATGTTTGCGATTTACTGGTAAAACCCATTTTCAGAGGAAAAGAAATTGGACGCAAACTAATGGAATGCTTATACCAAGATTATCCAGATCAAACCGTTTACGTGATGTCTGATGTTGATCAATACTATGAAAAAGTTAGTTATAATCGTATCGGTTCAATCTTTGAAGTTCCCGGAACATTATAAATGCAATTATTGTAGTTGTCAAGCTTGAAGACTGCAAAAGATACCCAACAGCTAAAAGCACCACAAAAAAGAGAAGAGCTATGCCCAATGAAAATTTATTGAAGCAAATTGAGTTTATTAAAGAAATCGATAAAATAAAGTACATCCAGCGGCGAACAAAACTATTGAATAGCGATCGCAATGAAAACGATGCGGAACACAGTTGGCACCTAGCCATGATGGCCCTTGTATTAAGCGAATATGCCGACGAAAAAGTGGATCTGTTAAAAGTCATCAAAATGGTGCTGATACACGATATCGTTGAAATTGATGCTGGTGATACTTTTATCTATGACCAAAACAAAAACCATGAAAATACCGAGGAAGAACTGAAATCGGCCAAACGGGTTTTTGGTATTCTGCCTGAAAAACAAGCTTCAGAATTCATTGAACTGTGGACTGAATTTGAAGAAGGAACTTCAAAGGAAGCCAGGTTTGCAAAATCAATGGATCGCCTCGAACCGTTATTGCAAAATACCTCCAACAATGGAGGGACCTGGAGAGAGTTCGACGTAAAATACCCAACAGTTTATGAAAAGAAAAAAGTGATTAAAAAAGGTTCAGCAGAATTGTGGAATTATGCCGAAAAGCTTCTTGATGCAAGTGTCGAAAAAGGGATTCTAAAAAAGTAAAAACAGCTAAAATTAAATACGATGATAGTAAGGAATCTTATTTTGTCTTTTACCTTGATTATTGGTTTATTCCTAACAACCAATAGCTCTTTCGGACAAAAAGTTACCACTCAAGATTTTTTGGAAGAGTTTAATATCAACCAATGTTTCACCGGTTCCTTCGATAACCTTATAGAACAGATCAACCCCAACGAAAATTCATTAAATAAGAAAATAAAATCCAAGCTGGACGACAAGCTCCCAATAGTTATACTTGAAGAAGAAACCCCATTTCCATCGCCTTGTAATCTTCATAAATTTAATCTGGAACATGGTATTTTTTCTCTTGAACTCATTTCATTAGGAAACATGGGAGGTTTTAAAAAGACAATCATGCTTCCTGTAGTTAAAGTATATGATGAAAATGGTGAATTGTTAGATAGCCTAAAAGTTCAAAAGTATGAAACACGTTCTCCTTCAAGTATCTTACCGTTTCATATCTATTCGTTATGGGAATTTAAAATTGACCAAAATGGCTATTACTATATCCAAGTTACTTCAGAGAATTCTTCCAGCGATGATTTATCTTTAGATGCGTCAAATGAGCAAGTTGCTATTGCAGCAAGTGCTTCAACAACTCCAGGAGCTCCAATTGTAGTAGGAGCTGGAGCCATCACCTCCATGCTGCTAAAAGGGTATCCTGTCAAAAGAAGTCCTTTCGGAAAATACAGAATAATTTTAGAACAGGCTTTAATAGAAAAATAGCAAAAACAATTGCAATTACAGAGGCATACAATATCGTAATTCGTATATTATGCATTAATCTCCCGTTCTGTCTTATGGATAGAAATAGTAATCAAAAGGTTCTAAACTCAGAGCCTAAATGATGAAAATAATAAAGGAAAAAGAGATACGATGGAGATGATGACAGAAAACAAAGAAAAACCAATAGCATGAAGAAAAAGATTTATGTATTCCTATTTGATGGATTTTCCGACTGGGAGATCGCTTACTTCACCCCCGAGATTAATAGAAGTGAACGCTTTGAGCTGATTTATTTTTCGGTAGATGGGAAATCCGTAAGCTCAATGGGCGGATTATCGATACAGCCAAGCACCTCGCTTCATACGATAGACCCAGCCGCCGTTGATTTGCTGGTTCTTCCTGGCGGAACAGCTTGGGAAAAAAGAGCGATTACCGAGCTGGACTCCTTGACCAGAAGTGTGCACCAGGCCGGTAAACCCATTGCGGCAATTTGTGCGGCAACAACTTACCTCGGACAACTCGGTTTATTGGACGATCTGCGCCACACCAGCAACGACTTAAACTACCTCAAAGAAATTGCCCCGCAATACCGTGGCGATGCGCACTATCAAAAAACCTTGGCAGTAACCGACAAGCAAGTGATAACAGCAAACGGAATTGCCACCATTGAATTTGCCCGCGAAATTTTTAAAACCATCGAACTGCATACCCATGACAACATTGAAAAATGGTTTCAACTGTTTAAAAACGGCGTTTGGGCACAATAAAAAAGGCGGTACCTTTTCCAAAGTTTCAAACTTGGAAAAGGTTTAATCATACAAACGTTGCCAGCAGCAAGCCCTTTTTCCTCCTTCCAAAAGAGGAGTGTCATCAGTTTACTGATGTCGAGGTGGTTTGCGTTACTTGCACCGAAACAAGGCTAGCTGCCCCAAAGCTTCCCAACCTGACCTATCGCCTCGTTCCAAACTGTTTTCGGAATCTACCAATAAGCTGCCCACAAATTTATTTTGAATGTGATCCAGCCATCCCGTCTAAAAAGCTCCTCTATGCGATTTGTCCGATACTTCTCATCTTACCCCCTTCCGGTTCCGAAAATGGCAAACTTTAGCGCTTCCCCAATCGTCCCAACTTACCCCCAACGGGTTATAAAACATATTCCCAACTGTAGCTCCCATATTTTTTATGGTTACTTTTAAATCATAAGAAAAGTGTAAGCATTAAATAGCGCCTTGCATCAAATACTTAACACATTTAGAAATAAAAAGGGAGATGTTCTCCTTACAAAAAGCATGGATAAACAAGAACAAATAGAATGTAATATTTCTGAACTCATAGATAAGTATCTATTGAGAACTACGCAAAAGATATCAAGAGATTGTTCCACTCCTGGGATAAGGGGAGCATTTGAAGAAAGAACAGGAAAGTATATTAAAAAATCTAAACTGAACGAAATTCTAATATCAAAGAATCGATTTAAGTTCTTAAAAGTAGATCAACAACTCTGTTATTATAATATTTCCCAAAAAGAGATTTCTTTATTACGAGCATCAAAAGAGATTCTTGACAAGTTAAATAGAAGGTTAAACAGGCCATTCAAAGAATATACAAAATTGAGGAAATTCAGAAATGCCATTCATTATAAATACACTTTTAAATATCTAATAAAACTTAAATGTAGTGATCTCTACGGCAAACTTCTTTTCTCCGAAAAAATTATATATGAAGTTGTTGCAAGAGAACTCAAAGTTCCTTCTTCAATTGTAAATGACTGCATTGAATTATTGAACTATGAAGGTTCTACTGATATACCCCACGACATATTAGAAAAACTACTCTTGATTTTTAACATTACTCACGATGAAAGTATAACCGATAAAAATTATCTTCTCAAGCAATAAACTCTTAATAAACCACTCCCCAAAATGTAGCAGCCATTAGAAAATGTAAAAATCATAATCAAACCAATGATTAATCTAGAAAATTTAGATGGATTACCTGTTTCTTTTATTAAAAGACTAAATGATTTTGACGCTCATTTTCGATTTTATGAGTTTCTTGAAAATTTTGCGAATAATAAAACAATGAATAATCTGATTTCTGAGATAAATGATTACTGCCTCACACATAAAATAGTTGGCTTTCATTTCACGAACGCATTAGAGCAAGATATTTTAACCCATGGAATCATTATCAGGACAGGACAAGAAATAAGAGCTAGTTTTACTAAAAATCATTTTCATCTCTTCTCAACGAATGAGCAAGATCAAATACGATTACTGTGGAAAGGACAGTTTGATAATTCAAATGGAAAAAATAGAGATAACCGAATTTTTTTCAATTTCACTCAACATGCTTTAATCAATGGAGGTGCAGAACTGTTATTAAAATATTACGGTGGTGAACAAGTTTATTTTCCCCTATACAGAATACCAGAAATTGCACACAAGCTTGAAAATATTGGAGAACCCATGATTCTCAAATGCTCTCTTGATCCTAATATGATTAATACCTTCATTGAGAATCCTTGGGGTAAAATTATTGCTTCAAGCTATCATAGAAAAATAAATCCCAATGCGCACACTATTGATCAAGATGGTTATCAAGAGATTGAAGTAAAAAAAGAGAATATTGAAATAATAAAATTGAAAAAGAACAATAACCAATAAAATTGCTCTCCCCTCTAACGCCCCTGGTAGGGAGAGGCTTTCACTCCTCTCCTCCAACCACCACCATCCCCATTTCCATTTTTTAGGCTTAAGATGCTGCTAATCAAAATAGAATTTATTACATTTAACAATCGGTTCTAAGAAACAGGACGAGACGGAGTTATCACTGGCTCCATTCAGGAAGCCAGCACAAAGGATTCGGAAAAAAGGGGCATTTCAACCGAAGCGGCCCAAAATCAGGAGGAAGTATAGGACGGCAGGGCGAAGCAACATAAGGGCAACGCAAAGCAATACATGAGCAAGGTGAAGCAACCCAAGGGAAACATGAAGCAACGCATGAGCAAGCCCTAGCAGCCCATGGGAAACGTGAAGCAAGGCACGAGTAAGCTGAAGCACATTGAAATCAAGAGCATTCCCAGAAATGCTTAATTATAAACCCTAAATTTTAGTTCTATGGCAACCAGACCCAGACATTCAGAAGCCGCTACTTTGGAGACCTACCGGGTAGCGCTGGACAATGCCGAGGCACAGCCTCAAATTGCCACAATTATGGCCGACTTAGGCTACGACAGCAGCTTGATTGGGGAAGGCAAAACCTTGCTGGCTACAACGCGCTTGGCCTACGATCTGAACAAAACAGAAGATGATGAAACATCGGCTGCGTATGCTGATTTTCAACTAAAACAAACAGATTTGCATGCTCTGTACTCCTTGCATCGGAAAAAAGCCAAGGTAATTTTCCGTAACGATCCGGTAACCGCTGAGCAATTGGGAATCACCGGCTCACTTCCAAAAGCTTACGTTAAATGGCTGGAAACAGTCAAGAAATTCTACTCGGTAGCCACTACCGACACCGCCCTTCAAAGCAAGCTGGGACGGCTAAAAATTTCCACAGATGAACTTGAGGCGGCCCAGACCAAAATTTCGGAACTGGAAACCGCACGCACTGTTTACCTTCGCGAGAAGGGGGAATCGCAGGAAGCAACTCAATCGAAAGATGCGGCCTTTGCCAAGCTGGACGACTGGATGAGCGAATTCTACGCTGTTGCCCGGATTGGTCTGGAAGATAAACCTCAGCTTCTGGAAGCTTTAGGAAAAACCGTCCGTGGCTGATCATCGACCAAACATCCCGCGGGATAAGCTTTTGCCATTCGTGAAAAGGGGCATCTTAAAACGTGTATTCATGAAGTTTAAGCCCAAAAGATCAGCGATCAAATCGTCTCCTTACTCTATCGCGATAAGCCAATTGCACAAGTCATTTATTGTTCTCTATTTCCAGCTTCCACTTGTCTCATTGCATTTTATGTGCGATCTTAAGGCCTCGAATACAAACCCTAACATTACTTAATCATGAAAAGAATACCCCAACTGACACTAACAGTGCTGTTCGCTGTGCTGTTTTTTCAAGCAGCTACGGCCAAGGTAAAACTTCCGGCAATTGTATCATCCAACATGGTGTTACAGCGCAATACAACCGTGGTTTTATGGGGCTGGGCTGATGCCAATCAACAGCTAAACATCGATGCGAGCTGGCTAACTGCACCGCTGCAGGTAACAGCTGATAAGGAAGGGAACTGGCGCGTTGAAGTAAAAACGAACAACTCAACCGATCCTCAGGTCATCAAGATAAACAGCTCCGATACCAACATCACCCTCGATAATGTTGTTTTTGGGGAGGTTTGGCTTTGCTCGGGACAGTCGAACATGCAACAGTCACTCGATGGCTATGCCGGACAACCAACTTTTGGAGCCAATAAAGCCATTGCTCACGCGGCAAACCCCAACTTACGCTTGTTTACCGCCGCTCGTAAAGGCGCTAAAACGCCCCTTGCCGACCTTGAAGAATACACCGGCTGGGAACAAGCCCATGCGGGCAATGTTCGGTCTTTCAGTGCCATTGCTTATTTCTTCGGACAACAACTTCAGGAGATTTTAGATGTTCCGGTAGGCATGATCCATACCTCGTGGGGAGGCAGTTCCGTTCAGGCCTGGATCAGCAAAGAAGCCATGAGCAACTACCAGGAAGTTGATCTGGACGAGGTCGATATCAGCAAGACCACTAACCGTATTCCAACTGCTTTGTACAATGCCATGATTCACCCTCTGATTCCTTACACCATTAAAGGTGCTTTGTGGTACCAAGGCGAATCGAACCGGGATGAGCCAGATAAGTATACCCAACTTTTCCCCGTTATGGTGAAAGATTGGCGTACCCGTTGGGAAATTGGTGATTTTCCCTTTTACTACGTTCAAATTGCTCCTTTTTGGTATAACGACCACGAGGTGTTTAACAGCTATAAAAACACCGCCTTCCTGCGCGAATCTCAGTTAAAATCAGCCGAGCTGATTCCCAACTCTGGCATGGCCGTTACCCTCGATATTGGTAGCGAATATTGCATTCATCCGCCCCAAAAGCAAGAGGTGGCTGATCGCTTGCTCTACTTCGCTTTAAACCAAACTTATGGCTATGAAACGGTGGACTGCAACGGGCCCGTTTTCGAATCGAAGGAAGAAAAAGATGGTGGCCTGCTGCTTCACTTTAAGCATGCCGAAATGGGGCTGTTTACCCCCACCCACCTGGAGGGATTTGAAATTGCCGGGCCCGACAAAGTGTTCTACCCAGCTCAGGCTAAAATTACAGGCCGAAAAAGTATACTCGTATCAAGCGACCAAGTCCCAACTCCGGTTGAAGTCCGTTACGGCTGGAGCAACTGGCTTGAGGGAACCCTGTTCGATACCAATATGCTTCCGGCCTCTTCGTTCCGTACCGATAACTGGAACGATGCCACCAGAGCCGAGATGCAAGAAGCATCCAACTAATTGATTGAACTGTTAATTGTGCCTGACTTTCGTCAAACGGCGAGAGTCAGGGTTCGTGAAAACGGGGACAAATACACATTAACAACCCAATAAATTTAGAAAAATGGAAAATGCCTGTACCGTAATCAGCATTAACGCCACTGGCGGAAACCTCTTAATTGATGGCGATCCTAATTGGGACGACCAACAGCTAAAAATCGATAGAGTTGTCATAAACTCGGCTTACACCCAAGCCGATGGTCACTCGGTTGCTTGCAGCGTTGACTGGCCTAACTCAACAGGTGACGAACTCATGATGGGAATTTGGTTTGTTGGCCCCAACAACCGAGGCGAAAATACCAACAACTACATGATGAGCATCGGCCAAAACAGCAATGGCCTGATGGATGTTATCGAAGTCTATCCGCTAAAACCGCTTAATTTTAAGTACACCGTTGTTGCTCAAACCAAGTGGGAACTTGTTCTCCGTTTCGAAAAGCTTTAAGCATTAGCTGACCGGTATTCAGACCATCGTAGGTTCGAAATTCTTCAGGCTGACGTTTTTAACTTCCTCTTTTGAGCGGAAGCAAAAGAAGTTTGGCCCAAAAAAACACCCGAAACCCGGCCGCTCTTTCCCAGACTAAAAAAAACTTGTATTTTAATTGCATCTAATCACCTTCGCCAAAAGCAGGGTGAATTGTTTTACCTGATAACTGAAAGCAACATGTTTTGGATCAAGCTAGGGATCTTGCTCATTGGATTTTTATTTGCCGGTATTCTGCCTGGTGCAGTTCGGAAATCGATTCAACACATCAAAATTGATTTGAACACACAAACCCTGAGTTTCCTGAGTAACAAAAGTTTGTATGGCAAGGAATATGCGAAAGGCTATAAACGTCTCCTGTTTGCGTCCTCCATTCTTTTATACACTTTCTTCTGGCTACTCTCCGAGTTTTACGACCTTGGGCAGCACGAAAAGCTGATGCAGTACATCGATATTTGCGTGGCCTCCTTAACCCTTTTGGCCTTTGTGCCGCACAACTTAAAGCCCTACAGCCTCGACAATTTTACGCCGGCCTTGCAACGCTTCTTCCACAACCTGCTGGCAGTTGTGGTCTTTTTATCGATCCCCGCGCTCATTGTCACCTACCAATTTGCCATTATCGAGCACAAGCAATTTCTAGGCTTATCGGGCCTGATCGTCATCGGACTTGTAGTTTTGGCTACGGCGCTATCTTTTCTGAAAAGTGGAATTAACGGAGCTACGGAGCTGCTTTTCATCAATGGCATTAGTATTTGGACGATCTTTGTCACCATCTTAACCATCCTGAGCTAATCCTTATTGCAGGCAAAAGCCCCCTGCTTTTTTCGCTCATTTCTTTAGACGATCGTTCTTCCCATCGTCCCACTTTCCATGCCATTTTGAAAGAAGGTCAACCTGTTTCTGATTCAGGCAATCAGGTGGTGATCTATCGTTTCCAGACAAGCCTTATGCCTGTTCCGGCACCAATAAACTCGAAAAAAAATAAGCCGATTAGCTTCCCAAAACTTCGAGCTGTTTAAACACGGGAATGAGGGCCTGTCCTTTTTCGGTCAAGTAATACTCTACATGCAAAGGTTTCTCCTGAACGACCGTCCGCTGCAAAATGTCTTGCTCTTCCAACTCTTTTAAAGCAACCGAAAGCGATTGCTTGCTGGCTCCCTCCAGTTGGCGCAACAAAGAATTAAATCGTAAGGGCCCCTCAACAGCCAGTCGAAATACCTGCGGCTTCCACTTTCCTGAAAGGCTCTTCAACAAGCCCTCGGCGGGGCAAGGAGCTTGCGCACATGTGTTTTTTATGGTGGTCATAATTTTCTGACTAATTGACTCGTATGAAATGATTGCTGAAATTTGCCTCGAAAATAATTAAACAAACAACAAAATGACAAAAACAATTTGGCTGCTCGGTATCCTATTTTTTCTGACCGTCCATCCGGTTTGTCATGCTCAGCAAAATTCAGACACTATGAAACAAACAACGAACAACCCACTTTTGTGCGATCCCGAAACCGGACTATGTGAACTTCCTGGTCAATCAAGCCAGCAGGAAGGGCAAACGCTCAGCCCCAATCAAAAACCCGTTCGAATTATTTATTATACCGATCCCATTTGTTCGGCCTGTTGGGGAATTGAACCTCAACTACGCAAACTACAACTGGAATACGGTGTTTATTTCGAAATTGAATATCGCATGGGCGGACTCCTCCCCGACTGGAGTTACAACAGCGGGGGCATTAGCAAGCCGTCGGATGTTGCCCACCATTGGGAAGAAGTAAGCCAGCACTACGACATGCCTATTGATGGAGGCGTTTGGCTGGAAGATCCGCTGCACTCTTCTTATCCGCCTTCCATTGCTTTTAAAGCTGTTGAGATGCAAGCACCAGAGAAAACCACGGCTTTTATGCGTCTTATCCGCGAACAGCTTTTCATTGAGAAGAAGAATATTGCCCGTCAGGAAGTCATCAACCAAGTGGCAAGCGAACTTCAACTGGATACGGCAAAACTGGAGCAGGCCATGGAACAGGAAGCAAAAGTACTTTTCCAGGAAGACCTGGCTCAAGCCCGTCAGCTTGGAGTAAGAGGTTTTCCAAGCCTTTTCGTTATTGGGAAAGACCAAGAGCCACAGATCATTTATGGTGTCCGTCCTTACAAAACTTTCGAAGAAGCCATTTTAAGCGCTTATCCCAGTGCTGAAAAATTACCTTACGACAAATCGTGGCAAGGACTTTTTAAGGCTTTTTCAAGCTTGACGACGCGTGAATTCGCTGAATTGAGTGAAATGCCCAGAGCCAAAGCAGAAGAATTGTTGCAACAGTTGGCTGAGGAAAAACGCCTTGAGAAAACCACAATAAAAAATGGCTCAATCTGGCGGCTTAGCGAAAAGAATTAGCAAGTGTATTTATAAGAAATAAAAAACAGCAGACAAGCATCAACCAATCAAAAACTACGATACATTTGGACCCGCTCATGCTGCTCAATAATCATCAAAGAGTAGCCGGGCAAACTAAAACTGCAGACCAACTGTTTTAGCAAAAAGTTTAAATGACTTTAATTGATTGACTGATGCTTGTACAATTTTTGATTTTAGTGCTGGGCCTCATTCTGCTCATAAAAGGAGCTGACTGGATGGTGAACGGAGCATCCTCCCTGGCCCGTAAATACAATGTTTCTGATCTTGCGATCGGACTGACCATTGTTGCTTTTGGAACTTCGGCTCCTGAGTTGGTGGTTAATCTTTATGCAGCCATTCAAAATCACCACGACCTGGTGTTTGGCAATGTCATTGGCAGTAACAACATCAATCTTTTTGTCATTTTAGGAATTGCCGGACTCATCACCCCCATGGTTGTTCAATCCAGTACGGTATGGAAAGAAATTCCGTTTTCCTTACTTGCTGCCGTACTGCTCTTTGTGCTGGCCAATAATTTTTCAGGGAATGGCGTTGGCTCCATCTCCCGAATCGACGGACTTGTGTTACTCGCCTTATTTGCTGGCTTTCTATTCTACGTTTATAAGCAACTAAAGAATGATGCTCCTACTCCCTCAGAGGCTGTCCAAACGATGCCTCCTTTGAAGATTTGGGGATTGATTTTAGTTGGTATGGCCGGCCTTGTTTTGGGAGGACGAATGGTTGTAACTAATGCCGTGACGATTGCTTCTGCAATTGGAATCAGCGAAAAAATTGTCGGCCTGACCATTGTCGCACTGGGAACTTCCCTCCCCGAGCTTGCTACTTCCGTGGTTGCCGCCCTGAAGAAAAACAACGATATCGCTGTTGGAAATATTATCGGCTCAAATATCTTCAACATCTTCTTGATTCTTGGGACCAGTGCTTTAGTTAAGCCTATTTCGTTCAACCCCATTTTCAATACTGATATTTACTTGTTAATTGGGGGAACGCTCCTTCTTTTTATTGCCATGTTTACCGGACAAAAGAAAAAAATGGATCGTTGGGAAGCAGGACTAATGTTAGTCATTTACCTGGGCTACACCGCTTACCTGGTTGGTATGGAGATTTAATTTCTGAGATGAAAAACAACAAAGACTATTGATCAGCAACCTGTTTTTTGCGTTTCAGGAAAAACTGGTCTAAAAGCAGCAGAAAAGTGGCAGACAAGAAAATTGCCACCACAACTGGCGGAAGACTGCCGAACAAACCGGCCATTTTATGACCAGCCACAGCAACTCCAGACAGGTCAACCTGAGAAACCAAGCTTTTCACCTGCTCGGCTCCGGGAAGACTTTCACCGGCCGCTGTTCCTCCTGTAGCAAACATGGCATAAGTAATAAAGCTTCCGACAAGCACGGCAAATACCCGAAGCACCCACTTGTTCAACACAGGCTTATACTCCGAGATCTTACTAGTCTCAGCGTAAAGCCGGTTCATGACATCCATGGTAAAATTGGCCGGAGCTTTTTCCGGTTGGTAGGATTTCATCAAGTTTTTAAATTGCTTATCTGTTGCTTTCATCGTTTTACTCCTTCCTTATTACAGTACATTAAAAACGGCTTCTTCCAGGTTTTCTTTCAAATACAGATACATTTTTTTTCGTGCCCGGTGAATTTTCACTTTCACATTACTGGCACTCAAGCCTGTAATGTGGGCAATATCTTCAACTCGCTGGTCTTCGTAATAAAACAGGGTAATCAGCACCTGATCGTCCGCTGGAAGCTCCTCCATCGCTCTTTTCAGGCTTTCGGCCAACTCTTCCTGATCAATTTCTGCCAGCCGGGTTCCGATCGTTAATTCATCTTCATCCGACAGGCGTTGCTCATCCAACGAGTACAATGCCAACTTTCGTTTTCGCATCAGCGTAATCGCCCCATTATAAGTAATGCGATACAACCAAGTTGAAAACTTCGACTTTCCCTGGTATGAACTTAATGATTGAAATGCTTTCACAAAAGTATCTTGAGCCAACTCTTCGGCATCCTCCGTGTTTTTTAGCATTTTCAAAGATAAACCGTAGACCATATCTCGATATTTTTCAACCAAATATGAAAAAGCCGCAACATTGCCATTGACAACCTGCTCAATGTAATAATGATCATCCTTTCGGTTCATACTACCTGTTTGACGACGA
This sequence comes from Sunxiuqinia elliptica, assembly GCF_900113005.1. Classification (GTDB taxonomy): domain Bacteria; phylum Bacteroidota; class Bacteroidia; order Bacteroidales; family Prolixibacteraceae; genus Sunxiuqinia; species Sunxiuqinia elliptica. The sequence continues at coordinate 59,307 of NZ_FONW01000005.1, read as the reverse complement.
GAATGCGTTCTGGTTACAGAATTCAATAAAAATAATTAATCGCTTTTGTTCCACTGCCGTTTTTATCGAGAAAATTGAGGTAATCCCCCTCTACCATTAAGTCTTTTCTGCGACTCAAAGTCCTTTGTTTAGAACATTTTTTCAGAAAAAGATTCCTTGTTTGTAACCGAATAAAAAAACTGACGTCATAAGGGCGAAGAAAAAATTGAAACACATAAAACATAAAAGCTATGAATGAAGCAATTGTAATTCCGGTAAGTTTTTTCGCATTTGTTTTTGCGATTTTGTACGTCTTCTGGACTACACGTAATAAAGAGCGTATGGCAATGATCGAACGAGGAACAGATCCACAATCATTTAAAATGCGCTGGAAAGGCACTAACTTTTTGAGCCTGAAGTTTGGCTTACTGTTTGTCGGTGTGGCAATTGGTGTTTTAGTCGGAAACATTCTGGATATGAACACCTCGCTGGAAGAAGGCACCTGTTACGTTTCCATGATCTTCCTGTTTGGAGGTTTGGGTTTGATTGCAGGCTACCTCATTCAATCTAAAAAAGAAGACAAAGAATAAGGTTCATCTCGCACGATATAACCAAAGGCTGTTTGAAAAAGTCAAGATCAATTCATGACTAAGTTCAAACAGCCTTTGGTATTTCATAGAGATAAGCCAATTACCTCAAGCTTGCATTAGTCGCAATGCCACTCGATTACTTCTTTAATGGCTCTTTCACAAACCGGACAAAACACATCGGGTTCATTACTTTTCATTCGGCAATCCATCACGGGGCTATAAATTCCCTTTGACTGGTAACCGCCACCTTCAAAAAGTCCGACTTTCTTCGAATACTTGTTCGTACGAGGAGTTGGCTGCAGTGTTGTCTCATCAATTAAATCGGCCCATTTTGATTTAAAATCAACCAAAGTGGTGATGTTGGGTTCCCAAGGCTCCACTTCCAGGTTATAATAATCAGCATAAGCTACGTCCGAACTATAATACTCATCAGCTAAGCCTGCTAGTCCATGGCCGAACTCATGAATAAATACCTTTTCGGCTAAAACATCATCCACCGAAGTCAGGGACAAATAGTTGTAGAAACCACCACCACCATATCGATCCGTATTCACCAACACATAAACATGATCGTACGGAACGGCTGCCGCAGCATCATGAATGGACAGCATATCCTGAGACGTAAGGTAGCGTGGCGTATCAAATGTGTAAAAAGTCGAGTTAAAAGCAGTGTTTCGATAGATCCCCTCACCTGGGACATCGGTTCCCGACTCTTGTGAAGGTACTTCAACAGCATAGACATTAAAATCGTGCTTCGCCTCTTTAAAAGGGCTTACTTGAAACATGGCATCGAGCATACGCTGAGCATCGGCTAAAAATTTCTTCATCTCTGAAGCTTGATAACCTTCTGGCAAAATGGCCACATCAACTTTCGAACGCGGCTTTCCATTCTCCATCAGTTTGATAACCGGATAATCGGGCACCTGCTCATCCAGAATGAAATAGTCTTTCGGATCAATTTCGGTCCGGAACAACTCCACAAACTTTCCATTCCATCCTCGCTCTTCCACTACCATGTTACATTTTTTCTTCGGAAAGGGAAAAATAGCCACTTGGTAAAAGCTACCTTTTTGCTTGGTGGCTTCCTCTGTGCTTTGCCATTCCTGAAAAAGAGGACAAAAACCTTTGGAAAAAATCAGGTTTCCTGAGGCAACATCAAACAGTCGATAACGGTAAGTTCCCCGATCGTATTCATCAATCAATTTGGTCTGAGAACCACCATACTGCTTTTCTTTTTTTAGCTGATGCATCACGACCTCCACCGTATCATGATTCCCAACAAGCAAATAATCAACCCTTAACGAATGATTTTCAAAATAGTTACTAAACTCATTATCGCCCCATGTCAAACAAGGCAAAAGCATAAATAAGACCCCCAATAATTGCCATTTCCCAATCATAACAAATTCATTAATTTTAGCCTTTAAATTTAACAACAAAAAAGTAGAATCAATTTGACATTTGTCCTATGAAACGAATAGAAGTCTTTCTTCTTCAGATTCACAAAAAAGAAGCATAAAGATTTATTGGAAATTTCAGCAAATGTAAACGACATAAATAATTATAGACGAATGAAATATTTACTACAACTCTTTGAAACAATTTTGAGGGATCTGAATGTCCCCGATGGCATTGGCACCCCTATTGCCATTTTTGCCGGCCTGATCGTTTTATTTTTAGTTTCGTTTGGAGCTCACTGGCTAACCCGGCAAATAATGGCCCGGATTGTTCATCAATTTGTTGAAAAAACGAAAACCCAATGGGACGACTTTCTGATTCAACGACGCGTATTTCGGGCACTGGCCCATATCAGCCCAGCCCTGATTATCTATTACACTTACGATTTTTCAGGAAACGAGTTCATCAGCAACCTTCTTTTAGGCTCCGTTCGAATCTACTTTGTCGGTATTTTCACCCTGTTTGCCGTCCGGTTTGCCAATGCTGCCAACGACATTTACCAAACCACTCCCTATGCTGTCAACCGCCCCATTAAAGGCTATATTCAGCTGCTCCAAATCCTGATCATCTGCATCGGTGTTATTTTTGTTATCGCTGTGCTCATTAATAAATCTCCACTTTATCTTATTGGAGGTTTAGGTGCAATTGCCGCTGTTTTGCTGTTGGTATTTAAAGATACCATTTTAAGTTTGGTTGCCAGCATCCAGCTATCAGCCAACAAAATGCTAAAACCTGGCGACTGGATTGCCATGCCAAGCCACAATGCCGATGGAACAGTTATCGACATCAGCCTGAACACCGTAAAAGTTCAGAACTGGGACAAAACGATTACCACCATTCCTACGTATGCCTTGGTTTCGGAGTCGTTTAACAACTGGGTTGGAATGGAAGAATCAGGCGGACGCCGAATTAAGCGCTCAGTAAATCTGGATATGCGCAGTGTTCGATTTTGTGACAAGCAAATGCTTGAAAGACTAAGTCATTTCTACATACTAAAAGATTATATTACCGAACGCGAAAAAGAAATTGAAGCACATAATAAGAAACTGAAAGTTGAAGAGGGCGATATTTTTAATGGCCGACGGCAAACCAACTTGGGAGTTTTCCGTCACTACCTGGAAAATTATCTCAAACAGCATCCAAAGATTCATCAGCATATGACCTTTTTGGTACGCCACCTTCAACCTTCAGAAAAAGGCTTACCTCTTGAATTTTATGTTTTCAGCAAAGATCAGGAATGGGCTAATTATGAATCCATTCAAGCAGACATAATGGATCATGTATTAGCAATTTTGCCGGAATTTGGCTTGCGGGTTTTCCAAAATCCAAGTGGTAATGACATCACTGAATTTATACAGCAAACATCTTTGGATTCAAAAAATAATCAATAACATATCGATTTTCAAATAGTATGTCATCCAATCATTGAGAATATTAAAAAAATAGCTTACTTTTGCCGATCAAAATTTTAAGACAACTATTTATAACCTTTTTAGATTGTTTACTTACAAATCATCACGAAAAACATGTTATTAAATACGGTTAATTAATAATTGTCGTTTTTTTGTATCTTTAACTTTTGATTTTAAAGTTGAAAAAAATTAACAAAAATGAATCAAGAACATACAGATCCGCTTCCACAGATCGACGAGTTGGATGAAAAAATCCTACGGTTGATTACTAAAAATGCACGAATTCCATTTCTGGAAGTAGCCCGGGAATGTGGCGTTTCGGGGGCAGCCATTCACCAACGAGTACAGCGACTTTTAAATTTAGGCGTTGTATCCGGAAGTGAATTTATTGTTAGCCCATCAAAATTGGGATACAATACTTGTGCTTACATGGGGTTATTCCTGGAAAAAGCCACGTACCACGTTCAGGTAGTCGAAGCTTTAAAAAAGATTCCGGAAATTGTAGAGTGTCATTACACTACTGGGTCGTATGCCATTTTTATCAAAATTCAAACCAAAACCAACAAGCATTTAAAACACATCATTGATGTGGATATGCAAGAGGTAGAGGGCATTGCCCGGACTGAAACTTTCATTTCTTTGGAGATGGAATTCAAACGCCAGGTTCCGATAAAATAATGTAATACCCAATAGCATAAATGCCTCCTTTTTGGGAGGCATTTTTTACACAAAAAAATGCGATCTGGAAAACCAAACCGCATTTTACCTCTAAAACAGTAAGCGAACGAGTCGCTATTCTTTATTTGATTAAATCAACACTTCGGCGAACAAATTTATCAAGCGCTTCGCCTTTTAGCATGCCGTTAGCCAGTAAAGCCAAATCGACAAGTTGCTTGGTTAGCTTGTTTTCTTTTCCAAACTCACCTAATCTTTCGCGCTTCTGTTGCTCCAACTCAGCAATTGACTTACTTAAATCTTCCAATTTCTCCTTGTCTGCTGCAGGAACTTCTTCTTCTTTTTTACCTTCTTTGGCTTTTTCCAAAGCTTCACGCTCTTGCTTTTGAGCATCCAAGTCAGTTTTGATTGTGGTCAAGGCATCACCCAACTTTTGGTCTTTGTCCTCAAGTACCTTTTTCACTAATGGATGCGCCGTATTAACCACCATATTCAAGCTGTCAGGCAGGTCGCCATACATGTTCATACCGCCTTGCAACTGGCCCATATCTTTCATCCGGCGCATAAACTCATTGCGAGTGATGACAATCGGCTGGCCGTTCTCTCCCAGGTTTTTGAAATCAACGATGTAGTTAATTCCATTCGTGTCTGGACAAACAGCTTGGAAAACCGGACTTAGTTCATCTTTTTCCTCCCAAGACATTTCATCTTGTTCGTCCTCTTTCTGAATCAGGTTTTCAATCACATCCGAGTCCACACGAACAAAGCGCTTATCAGTATACTTTTGCTCAAATTTGTTTAACAGCGGAGTAGCCAAAACATCATCCAAGATCAAGACATCATAGCCTTTATCCTTGGCTGTTTGTACAAAAGAGTATTGCTCATCCAAGTTGCTGGTGTATAAATAAACCAGGTTATTCTCCTTATTCGTCTGATTTTCTTTAATCAGTGTTTCATATTCCTCGAAAGTAAAATACTTACCATCAGTATTCTTAAACAAGAAGAAGTTCATGGCACGTTCTGCAAACTTTTCATCAGTAAGCATTCCGTACTCGATAAAAATCTTGAGATCATCCCACTTGCTCTCAAAGTCCTCACGGCTGTCTTTGAAAAGCTGATGCAAACGATCGGCCACTTTCTTCGTGACGTGGCTGCTGATCTTTTTCACATTTGAATCGCTTTGCAAGTAAGAACGAGAAACGTTCAATGGAATATCCGGTGAATCAATTACCCCATGCAACAAAGTCAAAAACTCAGGCACAATTCCCTCAACCGAGTCCGTAACAAAAACTTGGTTAGAATAAAGCTGAATCTTATTCTTTTGAACTTCAATACTGTTTTTCAATTTTGGAAAATACAGAATTCCAGTCAGGTTGAATGGATAATCAACGTTCAGGTGAATATTAAACAATGGCTCTTCGCTCATTGGATACAACTTCCGGTAAAATTCGGCGTAGTCTTCATCTTTCAAATCAACCGGTGTTTTCGTCCAAGCTGGATTGATATCGTTGATTTGATTCTCTTTTTCTGTTTCAACTTCCTGACCATCCTTCCACTCGGTTTCTTTCCCAAATACAACCGGAACAGGCAAGAACTTACAGTACTTATTCAAAATTTCAGCAATTCGTTCTTTATTCAAAAACTCTGCTGAATCTTCATTCACATGCATAATAATGTCTGTTCCAACACCATCACGCTCTGCATCTTCAATGCTGTATTCCGGACTTCCATCGCAAGACCACTTAACCGCCTGGGCTCCATCCTTGTGCGACTTAGTCACAATCTCAACCTTGCTTGAGATCATGAATGAAGAATAGAATCCTAAACCAAAATGGCCAATAATCGCATTGGCATCGTTTTCATATTTTTCCAGAAACTCGTTAGCTCCTGAGAAAGCAATCTGGTTAATGTATTTTTCAATTTCATCGGCTGTCATCCCGATTCCATTATCCGAAACAGTAATGGTCTTCTGATCCTCATCCAGAGTCACCCGAACTTTAGCATTCTCTGTAGAAGCCGAAGTTTCGCCACGACCAGCCAAAGTCTTCAGTTTTTGAGTTGCATCAACAGCATTGGAAACAATTTCACGAAGAAAGATATCGTGATCTGAGTATAAAAACTTTTTGATGATTGGGAATAAATTGTCACTGGAAACGCCAATTTTACCTTTTTGCATCGTACTTATATTTTTTAGTTTAACATCAATTTGATGTAGGCTTTTTTTCAAACCGCATGCCATTTCAGAACAATGACGAATTGTCATTCCACCTTCCATGCCTCCCCCCTTACGACACTAAAAAATGATTTTTTTCTGTTCTTATGTCAGTCGAATACTCTATTTTTACCATCGAAGTTGAAAATAGGAAAGAACTATGAGGCAGTTGGAAAATTACTTTAAAGCGTTTCGCGATCAAATTATCGGGATCGATCAGTCTTTTACCAGTCCGTTTGGGAAGAAAAAAATTGTCTATGGCGACTGGATTGCCAGTGGAAGGCTCTATCGCCCGATTGAGCAAAAACTACAGGACGAGTTTGGACCTTTTGTTGCCAATACACATACCGAAACCAGCGAAACCGGCGCCCTGATGACCACCGCCTACCAACTATCTCACCGAATCATTAAAGACCATGTTCATGCTGGACCTAATGACGTAATCATTACCGCAGGATTTGGGATGACCGCCGTGATTAATAAGTTTCAGCGTATTTTAGGGCTAAAGACCTATGGAAAATTATTGGACAAAAGCTGCCTTGAAGAACGAGAAAAGCCGGTTGTTTTCATCACCCATATGGAGCACCACTCCAACCACACCAGTTGGTACGAAACAATCGCTGATGTGGTCATTATTGAACCTGATGAGAACCTGCTTGTGAAGCCTGAAAACCTGCGCAAGAAGCTCGAAGACTATAAAGATCGTCCGTTCAAAATTGGCGCATTCACAGCTTGCTCCAATGTAACAGGAATACGAACACCATTCTACGAACTGGCCAAGATTATGCACGAATATGGTGGAGTTGCTTTCATTGACTTTGCAGCGTCTGCTCCCTATGACGAGATCAATATGCACCCCAAAGATCCAATGATGAAACTGGATGCAATTCTATTTTCACCTCACAAGTTTTTAGGAGGCCCCGGTTCTTCTGGAGTTTTGGTGTTTGATAAGTCGATGTATCACAACACCGTGCCCGACCATCCGGGAGGTGGAACCGTTGACTGGACCAATCCTTGGGGAAAATACAAATACGTTGATAATATCGAGGCTCGTGAAGATGGAGGGACTCCTGGATTTCTTCAATCGATAAAAACAGCTCTTTGCTTCCAATTAAAAGACCAAATGGGAATTGAAAATATCCGCAAACGCGAAGAGGAGCTACTCACTCTTGCGTTTGAAGGACTTGACACCATCCCGGAAGTCCAAATTCTGGCAAACAATGAACGCGATCGGCTTGGCGTAATCTCTTTTTACGTACCGGGCATTCACTACAACCTCTTGGTGCAATTGCTCAACGACTTATACGGCATTCAAGTTCGCGGGGGATGTGCCTGCGCCGGCACTTACGGGCACTTTCTACTGGAAGTAACCGCCGAACGATCCGATGAGATTACGGACCAAATCAGTCACGGAGACCTGTCGGAAAAACCAGGTTGGGTGCGTTGGTCGCTTCATCCAACCATGACTGACGAAGAAGTGCAGCTCTTTATCGATGCCCTCAAAGATATTATTGAACACTTTGAGACTTACTCAGCAGATTATGCTCCGGTTCCTCGAACCAATACCTTTAGCCATAAAGATGAAAAGAGTTTTCATATAAAAGCTCAGGAATGGTTTAAGTTATAAGCCAAGCAATACTCACCGAGTCTCCAGATAAGACGGGCTAATTCGCTATTCGGTGTAAGCTAGCTGATAAGCCATCATCAAAAGCATCCGGTGCATTTACATAGCGAACCACAAACTCTTGTAGTTCCTGAGGTTTTGCTGTCAGTAAAATGTGGTCCCCATTGTTTTCATATCGAATGTGGGTTCGATTTTGCTCAATAAGTTCCTCCAGCCAAGCACTGGAAAACCAACTTATTTTAGCATCGTCTCCATCCAATTCCAACTTGGCAAAAGTATGAACAGGCATAAGGTGTAAATCAAAAAAAGTCAAGTCATTCTCTTTTAAATACTCTTCCATGTAGAAGTCAAGAAAATAATGTCCTCCTAATTCGATTACACGAACTAAAAACTCTTGCTTGCTGAATTCCTGGCTATCCTTTTCTTTCATTCTTAAAATAAAAGCAGTGCTGTCTCGATTCTCCAAAACAGGTTTCCCGAAATAGTTAAAATCAAATTCCCAAGTTGTTGAGTCAGCATCTATCCACTCACCAACGAGCAGATCATTGGGGAATAAGTCTTCTTCCGTATACAGCGGATAAAATGAGAAGACTATACAACCAGATAAGAATAAAACCAGCAAACTAACGAGTACTACGCTTTTAGATTTCATGATTAATGATTTTTGGAATTACGATTTATACGATCAGAGTCTCCATATCAACCGAACTCAAGGAGAAATACTTCTCAAAACACGATCATCTTTGTCATTCGTTTTGATTAACGATTAGAAATCATCATTTTTATCGGTCAAATAAATTCAACATCACATGCAATTAAAATGGACTGCCTTAATTCTGGCAAGCGGGCTTCTAATGGCTTGTCAAAACCAATCGAACAAGCCAAACACAAAGCCAGAGACTACCAAGTCAACCACTAGCGAAGTTACCACCGAAAACACGAAAACACAAGCCCCCGACTATGAACACATGGTCCATTTTGCTGGAGGTAGTTATTTGATTGGAAGCGAAACCGGCCTTCCAAATGAAAAGCCGGTTCATGAGGTGACACTTAAGGCTTTTTACATCGATCAGTCTCCGGTAACGGTTGCTGCATTTCGCAAATTCATAAAATCAACGGGCTACAAAACCGAAGCAGAGAAATTTGGAGATTCCGGCGTATTTAACTTCAAAACGCAACAATGGGAACTGAAACCGGGAACAACTTGGGAATATCCCTTGGGCCCGGGAGAAGCTGCTGCAAATGACGAGCACCCCGTTACCCATGTTAGCTGGAACGATGCTCAGGCTTACGCCAAATGGGCTGGAAAACGGTTGCCAACCGAAGCAGAATGGGAAGTAGCTGCCCGCAGTGGAAAAAACAATGGTCAGCGCTTTAGTTGGGGCAACCAGCTATTAATTGACGGCGCCTACCAAGCCAATGTTTGGCAAGGCGAATCAATTGAGACCAACACCACTGAAGATGGATACCAGTTTACGTCTCCAGTTGGTGCTTTTGGTAAAAATGAAGCCGGATTGACTGATATGGGAGGTAATGTTTGGAATTGGTGCGAAGATACCTACGCCCCCTACCCGGGAAATCCAACTCCCTACAAACGCAACGAGCAAATCAAAGTTATACGCGGAGGCTCTTTCTTCTTCGATCAGAATAGGGAAAACAGCTACACCGTTTCCGGCCGCTCATTCAACTCACTCGAGACCTCACTCTTCAACACTGGGTTTCGCTGTGCGGCAGATGCCCCAGAGAAATAGCCACAACTAGCAAATCAACTGTTACCAAAAGAATTTGCTCTAAAATCTGATCATGATTTTCTCGCTTTTTCCTCAGCTAAGAAGGACGAGAGCGAGAAAATTTTGACGCCAGTAAGTCTGATCACCCCTTGAACTGTACAAGCCTATAAAAGGCTTCATTTTCATTTAGTTCAAAACAAATCTTTCGTTAGGCTGTTTTACTGAAATTGGAAAATATTTACCAAACAATTGATAAAAATACCTTTCTAACAAAATAATTACCAACACTTCACCAAAGCTGTATCATTTATTTTATAACTTAATAGCATTAATTTTAAAATTCTACTTATGAAAAGTTTTAAACCTTACCTAAGCTTAGCTAAAACGACTGTCGATTTCACTTTAGATGTTGTTCTATCGGGTAACAAAGACCAAACAATCACCAGTATTGAACAGCAAGAAGTAAAAAAGAACGAACAAGCTTACTGGGGAGTAATCATCACCTTATCTTCCGAAACACAAGTAGTCAATGGGCCAGATCTCCCCATCTTTTCGACAACTGTCGGAATTCCATTGGAAAAAGCTGACAAATATAAAACCATAAAATGTATCGTTCAGCAGAAAATGCAAGAAGAGAGACTTGGGCCTCCTGCAGATGAAGAAACTGATATTGACTTTATTGATGCAGATAATTGATAAAAACTAATTCCAACAGAAGTCGTTGTCTCAAGAGTCAATGACTTCTCCTTCTTTTTTGAGTTTTCTTGAGCTTTTTTGTACCTTTCATTGCGCTTAAACTTTATCTTAATCATCTGGTGTTATGCTTAAGAACTTGCAGTTTCTTTTGCTTATCTTACTTAGTTTATACTTTCAACCGAATAGAGCACAGCAACCGAGCAAAGCTGACTCCGTTGAAGTGAATCTGCTTTTGGAGCAAATCAACCACCTCCTGGAACGTAACTTAGACAGTGCACTGCTGCTAAGTAAACAAGTTCAAGCCCGAACTGCAAGCCTCCATCATCAAGAAGGATTATGGGAAACACAATTTTTACAAGGAAAAGCCTTTTTCAAACTAGGACAAAAAGACACGGCTTATTTCATACTCAATCAAGTTCTGCAAGAAAGCCAACAACAGAACAACCGATTGATTACCATTAAATCACATTCTGCCCTCGCTTATTCTTTTGAAAACGATTATAATTTTGAAGAAGCAATCAAACATCTACTTAAAGCTGAACGATTGCTAGACGACTTCGATCCTATTGATCTTAGATTCGGAATATTAAATACCTTGGGTACGCTTCATCGAAAAATGAAGAACTATTCCAGCTCACTAGCGTATTTTAACCAACTCGACAGCAACTACTTTTATCAACTAACCGACAAACAACACTTCATGCTTTCCATGAATAAAGGAAATGTATATGCCACCCAACGAAATTACTCGGAAGCGGAAGTCTTCTTCAATAAGGCCTATAACGAAATACAACTAATCAATAGTCCAAGGGATCACGCAACAATAACCTATAATCTTGGTGCTTTATATTATCGACAAAAACGTTACAAACAAGCAGAAGAATACATCACAAAATCGTTGGAGGCAAACATAAAGCTTGGTGACCAAATAAAAATTGAACGGTGCTACAGGGTTTTAGGAGCAATTAACTTAGATCAAGATAACTACAAGCAAGCTGAAGCCTATTTCTTACAAGCATTAGGAATCGCCCGCAAAGCCCAAAATTCGAAATCAGTACTTGGTAACTACAAAAATCTCTATTTGAACTATTGGCACATGGGCTACCAAGAACGAAGCGTCGACCATATGGAAAAAGCGCTACAATATTTCGAAAAATGGGCTCATCTTAACGACAGTATTTACCAACTGGAGACCGCTGAAAAAATTCTGGAGCTGGAAAAACAATACGAAACCGAAAAGAAAAACAACCAGATTACACTATTAGAAAAAGAGAATCAACTAAAAGAAGATCAAATCTACATTCAGCGAACACAGCGCAACTACCTGATTGTTTTTACGATTTTGGTCGTTGGTATTCTGGCCGTTTTCATTTATTTCTATTATTACTATAAAAAGGTCAATCGACTTCTACAGCTGCAGGGACAACGAATTTTGAGCCAGCGAAACAAGATTTCGACACAAAATGAGAAATTGCAAAAGTCAATCCATACCCAGAATAAGCTTTTCAGTATTATCGCGCACGATTTGCGAAGTCCGCTTGTTTCCATTTCCAATGTTTCCAAGCTTATCGGTTTTTACCTAGCTGATAACCGGATGGATGATTTGAAGCAAGTTACCCGAATGATGGATCAGAAAAATGACCAGGTGTTAGAACTGACAGACAACTTACTCAGTTGGGCCAAAAGCCAAACCGCAGGACTCAAGCCTTTTTATGAGTCGGTGAGCATCCGAGAAATTATTGAAGAGTGTTTTGACTTGTATATTTCCATTGCTGAATCGAAAGAAATCCACCTTAGCTGTCCTACCGAAGAAGATCAACAACTATGGGGAGACCGCAACATGGTCAAAACCATTTGCCGAAATTTGATAAACAATGCCATTAAGTTTACCCCCCGAGAAGGTTCGATCCAAGTAGAATTCAGGCAGATTGAAAATGAAGTTACCGTTTGTGTTAAAGACTCGGGCATTGGTGTTCCGAAAGACAAACAACACATTCTATTTTCGATTAACCGCGATAAGGTAACGCCCGGAACCGAAGGAGAAAAAAGTTCAGGCTTGGGCTTAACTGTCTGCCAGGAATTTGTTCATGCCATGGGAGGAACCATTTGGGTTGAAAGCAATTTGAAACAAGGAAGCACATTTTGCTTCAAACTACCTTCCGCTAATTCTCACCAAAATATCAGCAAGCAAGAACGTAAAACCCAAACATTGATTCCATCAATTAATTAGCGACTGTTCCAAGCACCAGACTACAGGAAGCTAAATTTTTCAGCATATTGAAGCATTTGAGAGCTTAAGTCTTTTGCATAAGCATACTCAACATCAACTACTTCGCCCTGATCATTTGTTTTTAAAGAGAAATCCGGATTTAAGAAGCCAGCATATGGCGCAATGTTCAATCGTTTAAAACGCTCAAGAATTTCCTGATGAAGATCAGCATCAACCTTTACGCCATAATTCTCAACCAAGGCGGCGGCTCCCTCCAAATCTCCTTCTGATTTGATTCGTTGCACTTCGGCCAACAATTGTCCAAATAAATCCCGCAACTTCACGTAATCATTGATTTTAATATAGGTTTTACCATCCTGCTCATTCCAATCAACAACCTGTTCTTCTTTTCCATGTTCCAAAGCCCAACGAGCAATCAATTGGCGATTGCGCATGTGCGATTCTTCAATCTCTTTTCCTGGCTCAATCCGTGTTAGCTGGGTCATCAAGCCATTGCGCATGTACGCATCATACTCTGCTTTTCCGGCCTCCATAGATGGCACCAGTCCTAAGTCTAACAACCGTTCATCCATCACATAATAAAGCGCAAATAAATCGGCGCGGGTTTCTTCAATGGTTGAATAGTAATTTTTCAGATCTTCCGGTTTTACGCCGGGCATCATTTTTCCGGAACCATGCCCTAAGCACTCATGCAAATCGGTATGTAAATTACCAGCCAGGTAACCATATTTACGGGCCCGTTCAACTTCCTCCTCTGAGGCGGCAAATTCTTCCAATAGGCCGTTCCCCAATGAATCCAGAAAGTATGATTTGGTTATATTTTCGATAGTCACTGATTTTGAGCCATACTCCTCCCGAATCCATTCAGCATTGGGCAAGTTAATTCCGATTGGTGTGTGCGGAAAGCAATCGCCGCCAAGCATCGCCACGTGAATCACTTTGGCACTAACTCCCTTCACTGTCTCTTTCTTGAAATTTTCAGCTACCGGCGAATGCTTTTCAAACCAGGCTGCATTTTCAGATAACACCGCAGCCCGCTGACTTCCTTCTTCATCTTTATAGTTCACGATTGACTCCCAGCTCCCTTTTATTCCAAGGGGGTCGCCATACACTTCAATAAAGCCATTGACAAAATCGACTGTTCCGTCTAATTCTTTCACCCAAGCAATGCTGTATTCATCAAAGGTTGCCAAATCACCACTTTGATAGTAAGCAATCAGCTTTTGAATACACTCTTGCTGCAACTCATTCTCGGCAAAGGGGTACGCTTTTTCCAACCAGAAAACGATTTGCCGAATTGCTTTTCCATACATTCCATCAGCATGCCACACCTTCTCTTTCAGCCTCCCATTTTCGCACACCAGCTGCGAATTCAAACCAAAAGAAGGTGCATTTTCGCCTGCTTCCTGATGCTTTTGCTTATAATAAGCTTCAGCCTGCTCCTGCTCAACTCCCTGGTAGTAATTCATTGCTGAAGCCTTTAGCAAATCAGATTGACTATCCAAGCTTACTCTTTTCAACTCCCGCTCCGGATTTGTAATCACATCAATCCAATCGTTCAAAGCTTCCTCTTCGTAATTCAGTCCGGTCAAGTCTGATTGCTCCATCAATTCCTTCAACTCTTCGGCAGAAAAGCCCGGAGCTATTTTGTCCATCGAATAATGATGGTGCAACCCGTTGGAGAACCAAACCCGCCTTAAGTAAACATGAAACTGCTGAAACAATTCGGACTCCCGGTTTCCGGAAAACGTTTTATAAATGGTTTCCAGAAAACGTCGGATTGGCAGGTTATAACGATTATTCTGATCCCAAAGAATGTCTCGTCCACAAAGTGCAGCCTGAGACAAATAGTAGATATATTGTTTCTGCTTCAGATCCAGTTTTTCAAAATCAGGCAGTTCGTATCGCAATATTTTTAGATCGGCAAATTTTTCAACAAATACTTCCATCATATTCCTTTCTTTTGTAGTTCATGATAGCGCTTTTCCAACAGTTCTGACCGCTTCAGCGATCGCCGGATCCAAGCCAACTTAATGGCTGCTTTTTCCTCCTCCGACAATTGCCAGTTAATCGTCTCCTCATTACGCATTTTCAGTGTCAGGTAGTGCAAAATAATTGCTGCGGAAACAGAAATATTAAAACTCTCCGTGAAGCCATACATCGGAATCTTCAAAAACTCATCGGCTTCCTCTTTAACAACATCGGAAATACCGGTCAGCTCTGTTCCGAAAAACAGGGCTGTCTTCCCTTTTGTCAGGTCAAAAGCTTCCAAGTCAGTATCGCCTTCATGCGGAGTGGTTGCAACAATTCGATACCCCTGATTTTTCAGGTGTTTGATTGCATCCAGCGAATTGCTTTCATTCTCGGTGTATTTATGCACATTCAACCACTTTGAAGCGCCCATAGCCACTTCGCGGTCCACTGTAAAGCTATTCCGGTTTTCAATAACATGCACATCCTGAACACCAAAGCAATCAACTGACCGCAACACAGCGCTCGCATTCTGTGGCTGGTAAATATCTTCCAGAACCACTGTTAAATAGCGAGTCCTCAAGTCCAGTACCCGATCAAAAAGATCATTTCGTTCAGGGGTCAAAAAATCAGCGAGGTATTCAATCAATGCATAATCCATAGTATCTCAAGCTAAAATCAGAACAGGTTTTGAAAAGCAGTGGGTAAAAATAGCGATTTTTTACCGAAAGTCGCTGAAAACCTTAGACTGACCTATGGATGAAAAGCTTACGAAGATGGCAGTCGATCGGCATGTTGCCAAACCTTCAAATCAATACAATCAATGCGGGTTTGCCCATCAACCATCTGAACCACAATTCCGGAATGCACCTTCCCCATCATACAATGTGCGGGTAAAAATTTAACGGTTTGTCCAATTGCCGGCAACTGTCCTTCAATCCGCCCTTGAAAAGACAAGATCATGCAAATTCCCAACTCAACCGGCTCTTCTCCTTTATTGATAAACTGACAAGGCCCAATTACCCAAACATCGAGTAATCCATTGGTCAATTCGAGAACACGGCCAAAGTGAATGATCGGACAGCCCAAAGGACGGTACCTGATTAGTTGGCCTTTTTCTAAATGGACTCCGGCAAAGTTGACCAAAGTCTCGCGACACGAAGGTTCCCCTCGAAGCGGATGCAAAACAAAGTCGGCCAGAGCCTGATCAATCAATCCTACTTTGGGAACTGCCCCTTTACAAATCCCATCTTGGTGATTTAGCATTTGTTCCAGCACTGCTCGCTTTGAGCGAAAACGCTCCTGCTTCAACACGGGACAATCCTGCACTCCTGCCTGGCTCATCTTTAATGCTTCGGCAAAATGAGCACAGTCTTTTTTGCCACAAGCTCCACAATTAAATCCAGGCAATAACTCCACAATACGCTTTTGTGTTTTCATCGTTACTCTCCTAAATATTCCTGAACTCCGTTTAAATGACGTATCACTCCGCGATGGAACTGCTGATGAACACGCGTTTCGCCAACACACAAGGTACAAATTGAGAATGGGGCATTATGCCTTAGGCGTTCTTCGTCATAACTAAATTCAGCCGCATCTTCGAAACAAGCTGCAAGCTCAGTTGCTCCTTTCCCCGTTAGGCCGTTGGCTTCAATAATCCGGCAAGAAGGATTCATCTCCAACACCCGCTCGCGAAAAATTTCACGCTCTGCCTGCGAAATCACGTCTCCTTTTGTAATAACAACTGTATTGGCAGTGCTCAAGAATGGCCCCACTTTTAAAGGCGTATTTGGGCCGGTTGTCGCATCAATAACACAGACTCCAAGGCTGTTACTTGTATATGGGGCACAACGATGACATAATCCGGCCGTTTCAATCACTAACATTTCCGCTTTATGTTTCTCTGCAAATTCAATCATTTCTCCGGTATTGAAAATTGTGTAGTGATCGGGACACATGTCTTTGGACAAACCCAACAAAGCGGGCACTCCGATGGAGAAAAAACGAATATGATCTTCTGTATATAAGCAGTCTATTTTTACGACTGCTACTTGATGCTGTTTTCGAACTTGCTTTATCGTGTTTAATAAGACAGCTGTTTTGCCAGCTCCGGGTGTGCCGGCTGCAATAATTACTTTCATGAAAAATAGTTCAGTTGATTAAAAAAAAGAAGATTGTCTATCCGATGATATTTTCGGTTACTGAAGCGACACTGCTTGCTTCAAGAGAAATTTCCTCACCATGCCGGACCTGTTCCCGAATGGTAAAAAGCTCCCGATCAACCTGATTTAAGTATACCGACAACCGTTTTTCATCTTCCGTTGTCGTTAAGATCTTCTCAACGCCACCTTTTCGCATTACCAACCGACGTTGCGTTAGCAAGGCTAAAACAGGATCGTGCGTAACAACCAAAATGATCTTCCCGTTTCCGGAAAGCAATTCCAATGCTTCATGCTTTTTGATTCCGGCATTCTCGATTTCATCAATTAGCACTACGGGCGAATCACTGATAAAAGCCACATCGGCCACCATCAATGAGCGACTTTGCCCACCACTCAGAACAGTCAAATTCATGTCTTTTCGGATAGGTTCGCCAGTTAATGAGTTGGCGTAATAGATCACCTTTTCACTCAATAGTGAATCTTTTCCCCGGCATTTTGCATGAAGCCTTAAAAACTCATCGACCGTCATATCGGCCAGAAAGTTCATGTTCTGTGACAACTGAGCTACCAACTTCTTCTTGGGATCGAATCGCAGGTCGGCATCTGGCACCTTGCCATTTAAAAGAATCTGCCGTGAGCTTGTTGTATCGCGTTGAGCCAACTGCTCAATATCCTCGATTAATGCACTTTTACCACTTCCGGTTGGTCCAACAATACCTATAATTTCCCCTGCGTCAATATGTATTTCCGAAAATCGTTCTGCAAGTCCGACCTTGTTTTTACCGGCCAGAATACTGATTGATTGTATCATGATTTTTTATTCTCAAAGGTATGGGGCACACCATTCGAGAAAAACCGCTGAAACACCTAAATGGGCACCTACGTCAAAACACGTAAGCTCTAAGTCTAAATGCTGAAATAGCCTTGCTTAATGGCATAAATCACGAGGTTAGCCGTATTTTTTGATTGTGTTTTTTGAAGCAAATTTTCCCGGTGCTTGTCAACCGTGCGCTTGCTAATTCCCAATTCTTCGGCAATCTGAGTATTGGAAAGTCCCTGACAAATATGAAAAAGAACTTCATTTTCCCGCTCGGTTAGCTCTTGCGCTTCTTTCTGCTCTTTGGGACGATTCAGCCGATTCAGGATGGCCTGTAGAATTTCCAGAGAAAAGTAGTTCTTCCCATTCATGACCTCTTCAATCGCCCTTTTCACTTCCGAAAAACTGGAATTTTTGAGTAGAAAGCCATCC
This sequence comes from Sunxiuqinia elliptica, assembly GCF_900113005.1. Taxonomy (GTDB): domain Bacteria; phylum Bacteroidota; class Bacteroidia; order Bacteroidales; family Prolixibacteraceae; genus Sunxiuqinia; species Sunxiuqinia elliptica. The sequence continues at coordinate 41,319 of NZ_FONW01000005.1, read as the reverse complement.
GCCCCTGCTTCAATCATGCTCGCATAATAATTATCATCGGCATACATCGATAAGGCTATGATTTTCATATCCGGTCTGATTTTTAAAGCTCGCTCAGCGGTTTCAATGCCATTCATAACCGGCATTTCAATATCCAATAAAATCAAATTGACATCATACTGCTCCAAGCCCTGAAGCAGTTCCGCTCCATTTTCGGCCTCATAAATCATCGAAACCCCATCCATATTTTGAAGTAAGAAACGTAAGCCCTCACGAAAGAGGGCATGATCGTCAACCAAATAAATATTCCATTTCTTCATGATACGGGAATTAAAATATTGGCAAAGAAACCGTTCCCCGGACTGGTTTCAATCAACAGATAGCCATTTAACATTTTCACTCTGGACCGAATATTTTCAAGTCCCATTCCATTCTGGCTTCTTTCTATCGAGATTGATTTTTCATCAGCCCCCTTCCCGTCATCGCGATACCTTAGCTGAAAAAATTGATCAGTTTGCTGTAAGGAAATTTTCACCTTCGAAGCATTGGCATGTTTTACCGTGTTATTCATCAATTCTGAAGTAATCCGGTAAAGACTTATTTCAATCGTATCAGGATAACGTTTGCTGCCAATATTCGAATTGACCTGGCAGTCAATTTTTGAAGTCTGAAACAACTGGGTAGCCACCGTTTCAACCGCTTTTACCAAACCGTAATTTTTCAGCAAGTGTGGACTTAGATGATCGGAGATTTCACGCAGCGAAACAACGGCCTCGTCTGCCAACATGCATGAACGTTCAACAAACGTTCGATTTTGTCCATCAAGCTGGTTGGGATCAACAGCACTCATCGTCATTTTCACAGAAGAAAGAATGGGACCTAAACCATCGTGTAACTCGCGGGCAAAATTAGCCCGAGCCTTTTCTTCTCCCTGAATTACTGCTGAAAGCACTCTTTTTTCGCTCTCCTGCCTCAGTTGATCTATTTGGTCCTGCAGGTTAAAAATCTGCCGAATAAATATCACCCCGATAAATACCAATACCGAAATAAGAATTCCCAACCATGTATTCATGCTCTCCCGATCGAAAAGTTGAGACTCCCAAAACAAGGTTGAAAACTCAAAAAGGCGACGCACAGCCATAAGTACAAAGCCTGCAGAAATAAGGATCCAGGCTATATTGTATCGCGTACGTCGAATTAAACTCACCGCCAGAATGGTTGCCCCCAATTGGATGAGCATCGACAGTAATAAGGCGAATTTAAGCAGCATTGGTTTTTTGTGTAAAGTTAATCGATAAACAAACTCTTTTACAAACCAAAGTTCAAAACAAATTTTATAGAAACTAAAAAAACGGGGTATCTGCATGCTTTGCAAATACCCCGTCAAATAAAAGAAATTTGTAAAAACTAATTATTTATTCACATGAGACTCAATCAATTTTTTCCATTTTAAATAACCTTCTCCCATCAAATGTAGCCCATCATTTGTATAGTCGGGATTCAATTTAGCCCCGGAAGCATCGGTAAAATGACTAAAAAGGTCAATGTAAATAAGCTGCTTTTCGGAGGCAAGCTTTTTCAACTCCACATTTATTTCGGGAACCATCGCCCACCGCGAAGCATGTTTCTTAAAATTGTCAAAGGCATCGTTCACTGGCAATACACTTTGCAAATAAATCCGGGTTTTGGGGCTTTCAAGCTGAATTCGTTCAAGGATTAGACGAATGTTGCCAACAATTGAGTCAACTGAAATCCCTCGTGAAACATCATTAATTCCGATCAAAAGAAAAAGCTTGGCTGGTTTTCCTTTCACAATGGGATCCAGACGATCCAAAATTCCGCTTGTAATGTCGCCACTAATCCCCCTGTTTTTCACCCGGGGATTATCAAAAAGCTCAGCCCATTCGGCTCCATCAGTAATGCTGTTTCCCAGGAAAATAATATCTTTCTTGCTGGTTGGCAGGTTTTCAAACAAACTAGCCCGGCGCTCCCAGTAAATTGAATACTTTCGCTCTTGTGCCTGCGCTGTTTTCACCCAGGCAAAAACCATAAAAATGATTACTAATCGAATAACTCCTTGCTTCATTATTGTTTCGTTTTTAAGTAATGACATCAGATCAACTGGCCTTCTCTTCGATGTAACCAGAGTTCCAGGTAAAAGCGAAAAAAATGGTCGCTGCAATTCCAGAGGCCACCAAAATCAGGAAGCCCAAAGACCAACCATAGTGTGTGACCAGATAGCCAAGTCCCCATCCGGACAAGACGGTACTTAAGTAGGCAAACAAGCCCGTAAGCCCGATGGCAGTAGCCGCAGCTTTCTTCGTTGCCAGGTTTGCAGCAATGATTCCGACCAGTGCCTGAGGCCCGTAAATAAAGAAGCCCACAATGCAAAGTAGAATGCCATAAAAGAATGGACTTTCATGAGGCAATTTCCAGAAAAAGAAAACGGCTATTGAGCAGATCAACATGTAAATCAGTGCGGCACGTCCTCCGCGACCTTTAAACACTTTATCCATCATCCATCCACTAGAAAGCATTCCCAGAATCCCAAATCCTTCGTAACCAGCAACCAGCCAACCTGCTTTTTGCAAATCAACGCCTTTCATTTCTGTCAGGAAAGTTGGGCCCCAATCCAAAATAGCATACCGAATGGTGTATAAGAAAAAGTTCGCCAAACAAAGGAACCAAATAGCTGGATTACCAAAAACATGCTTGCGCACAAAACGTTTGAAATCGCCTTTCTTTTTCTCACCTTCCTCTTTCACTTCTGCTTCCTCATTCTTATATACATCAACAGAGGGTAAACCCAATGATTCTGGTTTGTCGCGATGCCGGTTCAGAATAAAAAGCACGCCCACAAAAGCCAAGGCTGCAGGAACAATAAAACAGTAACGCCAGTCATACACCACTAAAAAGCTGTTTAGCACCAACACCAAAGCTGCACCGATGGAGTGTGAAGTGTTCCATAAAGCAAATTTGACACCCCGTTCAGAGGGCGAAAACCAATTGGTTAAACTGTTGGCACAAGGAGGAAACCCCATTCCTTGAAACCAGCCATTCAGCAACCAGAAAACGCCAAAAGCCACCACACCACTGCTCAAGCCAAAAAGCAAACTCATGGAAGCGGAGAAGAACAAGCCCAACGCCATAAAATAGCGCGGATTGGTTTGATCTCCGAAAAAGCCATTTACAAACTTGGAAATTCCATACACCACACCATGCAAGGTCAGAAAAAGCCCTAAGTCGGCCTTCGAAATTCCCAAATCGGCTTCAATTGCAGGCATCGCAATTGAGATGTTCTTCCTAACGAAATAAAACATCACATAGCCAATCATCGTGGTGTACAACACCCGTGTCCGCCAATATTTGTATTTGGCATTCAACTCACTTTTATTCGTAATGGTTTGCTCTTTTTCAGGAGCAGGTTTAAGAAAACTCAATATATTCGTCATCGTCTTAATTTTAGTTTAATCTGGTTTAGTTGCTTTTGATCAGACAGCTGCATTACTGCATGGCCTCTGTTTCTGGCTCTTCCACGCAGGCCAGTAATTTTTTCACTTGCTGATATACATTTTGACCGGTAAAGCCAAATTTTTTATCCAACACCTGGTAAGGCGCAGAGTAGCCAAAAGAATTCAAGCCCCAAATGGTTCCCCGGTTTTTGACCAAGCCTTCCAGCGTAGTTGGCAAGCCGGCTGTTAAGCCGAATACCGGGCAATCGTCCAACATCACCGCTTGCTGATATTCTTTGGGTTGATTGCGAAAAATCCCTTCCGAAATAGCCGATACAATCCGAACCTTCACTCCATCTTTGCGCAACAGCTGAGCACCTTCAACCAAAGTTGCGACCTCAGAACCTGAAGCCACCAGCACCACCTCCGGATTCTCATCTTCATTAACAGTGTAAGCTCCCTTTTCAGCCTGACGGGCTTCTTTCTGACGGCTTGTTTTAGCCGGTAAGTCCACAATATTTTGACGCGACAACAAAAGGCCTGTTGGTGTTGAATTATTTTTCAGGGCCATTTCCCAAGCTACTGTTGTTTCCACTGCATCAGCCGGACGTAGCACCATCATGGAGTTTGCTCCATGGTGATTCTTCAGCTTTTCCAGCAAACGAATCTGCATTTCCTGCTCAACAGGCTCATGCGTTGGCCCATCTTCGCCAACCCGAAATGAATCATGAGTCCAGATAAACTTAACGGGCAGCTCCATCAAAGCAGCCATACGCAAAGCGGGTTTCATGTAATCGGAGAAAACAAAGAAAGTTCCGCACACGGGAATAACGCCGCCATGCAAAGCCATCCCAATGCACAAGCAAGCCATCGTTAACTCTGAAACTCCAGCCTCCAGAAAGGCTCCGCTAAAATCTTTTTTACTGAAACGATGTGTTTGTTTCAAAAAGCCATCGGTTTTATCCGAGTTGGATAAATCAGCCGATGAACAAATCATATTTTCAATATTTTGGGCAAAAGCACTCAATACAACAGATGAAGCCGCACGGGTAGATTGATTTGGTTTTTGCTGAACGGCCGCCCAATCCATGTTCGGCACATCACCTGAAAAGAAACGTTCCAATTTCGCGGCAAGCTCTGGATTTTCCTGAGCCCATTTGGCCTTATTGGCGTAACGTTCGGCCACTACTTCTTCCAATTCAATGTGACTTTGAGCATACAATTCCTGCACCTCAGGGAAAATGACAAATGGATTTTCCGGATCACCGCCCAAGTCCCGAATGGTCTCATCAAATGAAGCACCAGAAGCCGACAAAGGTTGTCCGTGCGTTGACACCTGGTTACCAAAATCTTTGCGTTCGGAAGTAACGGCGCCTTTCCCCATCACCGTCTTCCCAATGATCAGTGTTGGACGTTCGGTTTCAAACATCGCGTCTTTTAAAGCTTCGCGAATCGCTTTGACATCGTGCCCATCAATTTCAACAACAGCCCATCCCCAGGCTCGGTATTTCATCGCTACATTTTCAGTAGAAACCGTGTCAACCGTAGTTGAAAGCTGTACATTATTTGAATCGTAGAACATGACCAGATTATCCAACCCTAAATGTCCGGCAATCCGGCCTGCCCCTTGTGAAATTTCTTCTTGTATGCCGCCATCGGAGATGTAAGCATAAATGGTTTGGTCCATCACCTCGCCAAAGCGAGCCTTTAAAAACTTGGCAGCAATGGCAGCCCCTACAGCATAAGTATGTCCCTGCCCCAATGGACCCGAGGTATTTTCTACTCCACGGGCGATATCCAACTCCGGATGACCGGAAGTAACACTTCCCCACTGACGGAATGCCGCCAGTTCATCCATCGTATATTTTCCTGTTAATGCCAACACCGAATACAACATGGGAGACATATGACCAGGATCAAGAAAAAAACGATCCCGACCTTCCCATTCGGGATTATTAGGATCATAAATCAGAAATTCTGAAAACAAAACATTAATAAAATCAGCTCCTCCCATGGCACCCCCAGGATGTCCCGACTTGGCTTTTTCAACCATGGCAGCCGACAAAATACGGATATTATCCGCTGCTCTCTTCATTGTTTCAATCTCGTTCATTGTTGTTCCTATTTTCTTCTGTCCTTGCTTATTTTTCAATTCTTTTTGCATACTCCCTGCCGTTTGATCCATCTTATTCTCCTATTTCTTGTATTTCAAATACTCCTGATACCTTATCTGGTGAATGGCAGCATATTCTTTCCGCGGATAATACGTTTTTGAGAATCCCTGTCCCATGGTTTCCTGCGCCTCGTCAATGCTCACATGCACACCTGAAGCGACAGCTGCGAACATGGCAGCACCCAAGGCACACGACTCTTTGGCTTTCGTAATTTTCACCGGCAAGCCTAGTACATCAGCCATTGTCTGCATGACAAAGGCTGACTTTTGAGCAATTCCGCCTGCTCCAATCACCTCGTTAACGGCCATCCCATTTTCGACATAGCGCTCAACGATCGCTTTCAACCCATAAGTTGAAGCCTCTACCAAGGCTTTAAAAATGGCCGGAGCATTACTTCCCAAGTGTAAACCTGTCACACTTGCTTTCACCGACTCATCCGCATCCGGCGAGCGACGCCCGTTAATCCAGTCTGTCGCTAAAACCGTATGAGCATCAACTGGGAGCTTTTCAGCTTCAGCTGTCAGCCAGGGAATCATTTGTTCGCTCATTTCTTTCACCAAGCGCTCCCGCAATGGCTGATCCAACCAATCAGCCTGAGGCAATAACTGCTCAAAAGGCCCTATCAACAGGTCCTTAAACCATGCATACAAATCGCCAAAAGCAGGCTGTCCGGCTTCAAAACCAATCAGCCCAGGCACCACCGAACCATCCACCTGACCGCAAATTCCAGGGACGACCGAAGCGTCCACCTGATCCTTCTCGGCTACCAAAATATCGCAGGTTGATGTTCCCACAACGCTCACCATAACGCCGGGCTTTATTTGAGCGCCAACAGCTCCGACATGGCAATCGACAGCTCCAACAGCAACCTTTACATCCGTGGAAAGTCCAAGCCGTAATGCCCACTCCTCCGTTAAAGTTCCAATCGGAGTATCGCTGGTGTAAGTCTCCTGATAAGGGCGAAATAAAAACCCGGAGAAGTCGGGAGCCAATTTTCGCATAAATTCTTCGGAAGGAAGCCCTCCCCACTCTTTGTGCCACATGGCTTTATGCCCTCCGGCACAGCGACTATATCTTCGCTCGTTCGGATTACTGATTCCGCATAGCAAATTGGGCACCCAGTCACAATGTTCAACCCATGAAAAAGCCCGTTTGCGCACGCTTTCATCTTTGCGCAATAAATGGAGCACCTTTGACCAAACCCACTCCGAAGAGTAGCGCCCTCCACTGTATTTGTTGTAGTCAACCGGCCATTGTCGAACCAAGTCATTAATTTCGTCGGCTTCCTGCACGGCGGTATGATCTTTCCACAGTGCAAACATCGCATTGGGATTTTCACCAAACTCAGGCAGCAAAGCCAATGGGGTTCCGTCAACATTGGTCAAACAGACGGTGGAGCTTGTTGTAGCAAATGCAATTCCAACAACAGCAGCTCTTTGACTAGGCGTCGCTGCTTGCAACATCTCAACCACAGCCTCCTCGAAAGCGTCCAGGTAATCAGCAGGATGTTGGCGATACTGATTTATTTCCGAATCGCAATACTTTCCGTCCATCCATCGCGGATAAAACCGAGTGGCCGTTGCTTGAATTTCTCCGGAATGTGTATCAACCAAGACCACCCGGCAGGAATCAGATCCAAAGTCAGCTCCAATAACCCCTTTCATAACTTCTATTTATTATTTCGCGAAAGCTTTAACAGCTCTCCAAATGTTTCAATCGTTGGTGTCACCAAATTGGGTTTTGGGACTGCTTTTACGGCATCTTCTTCGGTTGCTTCACCCGACAATACAAGCACTCCAAAACTATTAGCCCGGTGTGCCATCAAGATATCGGTATAAATCCGGTCGCCAATCATGGCAACTTCTTCACTTTTTAAGTTGTGTAGTTCTAAAATACCATTGAGCATTTCAGGCTGAGGTTTGCCTAAGACAACATCCGGATCGCGCCCAACTGATTTTTCGATCGCTGCACAAATAGAGCCGCAATCAACCAAAACCACAGGTTCATCGGTCGGGCAAACATAGTCCGGATTGGTTGCCACATACAGTTTTTTCTGCGAAACCCACCAAGCTGCACGCGACAAACGATCGTACGCCAGGGTTAAATCGAAACCAACCACAACAGCATCCGGCTCTTCCTTCGGATCATTCGGAACGGACTCAAATCCGGCCAGTTCAAATTCCTCAATCATACTTGGTGTTCCTAAAATAAACAGGCGTTTCACTTCAGGATGATGCTTTTTCAGATAAGCAATGGTAGCTTGCGCTGTGGTGTACAATTCTTCCTTGGTAGCCACAACTCCCATCTTTCGCAAATGCTCCAAATAGTCAGCTGTACTTTTCGACGGATTATTCGTCAAAAATGAATAACCGATTCCCATCGCCCTCAGGTCAGCCAAAAATTGTTTGGTATAGGAAAACAGTGTATTCCCCTTATAAATAGTGCCATCCATGTCCAGAGCAACATGCTTGATCTTTTGCAAATGGGTGTACAAAGCCTGCTCATCCGGAAAGGATGATAAAAATACTTTATCGTCTAACATAGTTTTTATTCAAATATTTCGTTCAACCACTGATCCAGGGAACCCGTTCTTACGGCAATATCCAGAATCGTAAAACGGGACCGAATGTGTGATGCCCGGATAAATGAATTTTTCATGCGTTTGCGGGAAATACCAATTTGCTCAGGCTCTACCGGAGCACCAACAGCCAATAGTCTTTTTTTGACCTCTTCTGAAGGAACCAGTTGTTCAGTCAGACGTGCTTTTAACACCGGCCAGTTTGTTTTAAGCTTTTGCAGCTGATCGCTCAAAGCGTCTTTATCGATGTATTTATTCTGAGTTTGCGTCAAGGCTGTTTCCAGAAAGTCAGTATTTTCAAACTGCTCTTTTATCTTTTGCTCCCATTCCGGCCATTCACCCCATTGTTTGCAACAGGCTTCTACATCCAATAAATCCAATGGGGTTTGAAGCATTTTTTCGTACAAACGAGTAACAGCCAAAGTGGCAATTCCAACTTGGAACCCGTGCGATGGCGTTTCCCCTTCATGGGTATGATGCTCCATGTTCCACAAGTGACTGAACTGATGCTCAGCGCCGGATGCAGGGCGACTGGTTTGCGACCACTGCATGGCAAAACCACCTAAAATCAATCCTTCAACCAACGGTGTAATTGCTGTTAGCTGACCATTTTTAGCTCCTTCCGGATCGGCCAGTGCCTCTTTCAATCCATCCTGTACAATTGACCAAGCCCGTGGATCAATCGGTTCCACCCCCAACGCATCAGCAATAATCCAGTCGGCACCAGCGGTTACTTTTGCAAAAAGATCGGCATATCCTGAAGCGGTCATCAACGAAGGAGCCTGCCTGATGATTTCAACATCTGCCAAAACAGCCTGAGGAGCCGGACATGAAAAGGTTTGTTTAGCTCCCTGAAATGTAATGGAAGCACCAAAAGCTGTGTATCCATCCATAGACGCAGCTGTTGCCACACACATATATGGTCTGTCGGCGCGGGCTGCAGCCAGCTTGGTCAAGTCATTCAATGTGCCTGATCCAACCGCTACAGGAATAGCATCATGCTTTTTTAAAGACGCTTCCAGCTTCTCTACATTTCCAAATTCAGCATACGGCTTTGGCTCGTCATAAACGAATGGCTCCACTTCGGTCATTCCCTCTTTCTTCAGGCATTTAAATACCTTTTCGCCTGCAATCTTCCATGTGGTTTGATCGCATACCACAACAGCTCTCCGCCCGTCAAAATTGGTTTTGAATAAATCAGAAACCTGTTCTATTATCTTCTCGTCTATGATCAAAGCTCGCGTATCCCGAGCTGAATCCAGCGCTTCTTTTACATTCAGTTTCATTTGAAATATCTAATTTTTATTACATTGTTTTTGCATTGTTCGGAAGAGTAATAAAGCGGGTGAGGAAGGCACTTAGCAGATAAAGTCCGGCAAGCAGCCAAATCACTCCTTCACTTCCGATTAACTGATAAAAAACACCAACCAGCAATGGGCCTACAAACACCGGAAGTCCAGCCCCCAGGTTTAAAACAGCCATTGCGGCGCCTTTATCTTCTTTCACCAGCGATGGCACCAAAGCAGACAAGGGCACATAACCCGCCAGTAAGGCTCCCCACAAGGTTCCGGCAGCCATGACAATCCAGAAATTACTGTTGCCAAACACCGGGGAATAATAAAACAGCAGCGTACTTATTGCACAACCAACACCTCCAAACCAGATTACTGTATTGCGCCATCCAACGCGGTCGCCAACAAATCCGAAAATCAGGTTGAAAACAATATTACCTGTAAAAATGGTTCCCCAGATCTGCAACCATTCGGTTGTATTAAATCCATGTTCGGCCATGTACAAAGGCAAAAAGACCGGAAACGCAAATTGTGCGGTGGTATTAATCACCCGAACGATCCCTCCCAACAAAACTTTGGGTTCATCGCGCATGATGGTAATTCCCTTCATCAGGTCTTTCATTTTTGAATCAGCCCCCTTGCGCTCCAGTTTCGTGTACTTATTCAGCACCAAAGCAAATAGTGCCCCAATCAAAGCCCAGAACACGCTGGTCCATAAGGTAGAAATGTGACCAAATTCAATGATGGCCCAACTTGAGTAATAAGCCCCGAGGACATTCAGACCACCGGTAAAGACAAACCAGAACCATCCAACCGCTCGTCCCAGCTGTTCTTTCGGCGTGCTGTAGGTTATCCACACCAAAAAGGCGTAAGCAAACAAAGGATAGCCGAAACCACGAACAGCGTAAGTGACCAGCATCACAGGATAATTCAAATCAGGCATTCCCATCCCAACAAATCCAACGGTTCCTAACAGGTAAAGCAGCAGCCCGTAAAACATTGTTTTTCGGGCGCCATAGGTTTCTGCCAGCACACCTGAAAACCAGGACGAAATGGCAATTGTAATTCCGTATACTGTAAATAAAGCGGCTGAGGCTTCCAGGCTAAGTCCCCGATCAATTAAATAAGGACTCAGCCATCCCTGCTCAATCCCATCTCCCATCATAAAAATTAGCACACCAAGGTATCCCCACGACAAATGTTTGGGCAGACCAGCATGGCTAAAAAAGGCACTTGATTGTTTTTTCATCGTTTAGTTGTAGTTAGTTCGTATTTCATTCGATCTGATGTTCCGGGCTTGCAAGGCAAGGAAGCCTATTTTAGCAGCGGCCAGATCTCCGTTGGAAAATCAGACTCCACGATATCGGGGTTTGCTTTTAGCGATTCAAGATACGCTTGCTTTCGCTCCTCAGCTGTTTTCAGTTTATCATGAGTTGGTGAATAGGAAACCATGCATGGAATTCCTTTGGCGCGCAACTTGGCTACAATTTTCTCATTCGATTCATCAATGGTTCGCCCCACATAAGCAATCATGTTATTAGCCGGAACTCCTGAGATCATTAAATCATCAAACTCCTTAGCATTTCTGGAGAAAGCAGAGAACATGATCGATGGAAAACGATCGTAATAATATCTCGCCTGAGCACCTGTATGCACAGTTAGCATCACATGATTTTCAGCTTTATGCTTTTGAATCAGCTCAGCAATCATTCCTAAGGGAACATCTTTTTTATCCAGGTTAACAACCGTTTTCCCTTTACTCCACTCAATAACCTCTTCCAAGGTTGGAATATGGCAAGAAGTAAGCTTACCATCGCTATCTTTCAATCGGACATCTTGCAATTCAGCCCACGTATAATCAGCTAACCGCCCGGTTGCATTGGTTGTACGATCCAGCGTTGCATCATGCATCAACACTATAACACTGTCCTTCGTCAGGCGGGGATCAATTTCAAAGAAGGCAGGTATTTGATCCAATACGTTCTGAAAGCCTTCGATACTATTCTCAGGGAAGTTTTTTTCACGTCCACCACGATGGCCGCTTACAATAATGGAGCCATCCTCTTTATATCGGAAGAACTCTTGAATTTCTTTAGTTGAGTTAAACTCAAGATAGTTTCGCTTAGCCTGTTGCGCAGACATGGAACATCCTGAAAATAACAAGAATGCTACTGAAGCAAGCTTAAAAAGAAAAGTTTTACTGGTTATTATTTCCATATACCGTTATGTTTAGTTTTGATTTATTTTTACAAACTTCCAATTTAACAAATTAAATCAGATAACATTTAGCTAGTCGGTTAAAGGTTGTCACCTGCTCGTTCACCCATTCATTACTTTTGCCCAATTCCGAAGCCAAAATTGCAGCCACGCGCGGAGCCATCTCTATGGCAGCACGTGCATCCAAAAACAACGCACGCACCCGTCGGGCCAGTACATCTTCCACAGTTTGAGCCATTTCTTCACGCACAGCCCACAGCACATGAGACACCCTAAACGTGTAGTCCGGATGCAACAGTTCCTTGTTCGTGGCATCAGCCTGCTCCAGCAAGCGAAGCTGCTCCCGGTCGCTGCCGTAAACGTAATCCCAGCCTGACTCCGGATCCTGAACCGCATAGCCATGCAGTTTCATATCTGCCGTGACACAGGCCCGGCGTTCCAGGCCGCCAATACCAATGGCCCGGTCAACCACCTCTTCGGCCATTTCCCGGTAGGTAGTCCACTTGCCACCCGTAATGGTCAGCAGACCCGAATCCGACTGGTAAATCTTATGGCTGCGTGAGATCTCCTTGGTTTTCTGCCCTTCCCCTTTGGTGGGCGCTGCCAGCGGACGAAGCCCCGCAAAAACCGAAAGTACATCCGAACGTTTGGGCTGCATAGCCAGGTACTGTCCGGCCTGATCCAGGATAAAGTCAACTTCCTCTTCCAGGGCACAGGGCTCCAGCGAGGCCTGGTTTAATGGTGTATCCGTCGTACCCAACACCACCTTGTCGTGCCAGGGGACACCAAACAACACCCGTCCGTCACGCGTCTTCGGGATCATCAGTGCTGAGTCGCCGCCCAGGAACTTCCGGTCAACAACCAGGTGAACCCCCTGGCTTGGCCTTACTTTCTTATTGGCCTGGCGGCTGTCCATGCCCATTACATCATCAATGAAAACACCGGTGGCATTCACCACCACCCGGCTGCGAACCGTAAAGTCACGGCCATTCAGCAGATCCACGGCACGAACTCCGCAAACCCGCCCGCTGCCATCTTTCTCCAGACCGTCAACCCGGACATAGTTCAGGCAAACACCGCCGTAATCAAAGGCTGTCTGGGCCAGACTAATGGCCATTCTCGAATCATCAAACTGACCGTCATGGTAAACCACGCCACCCATCAGGCCATCCCGTTTTAAGCCCGGGATTTCCCTCGTGATCCGGGAACTGGAAAGCGGTAAAGAACGCCCCAGCCCCAGTTTGCCGGCCAGCAGGTCATAGCAGGTCAGACCAATGGTGTAGAACGAGCGTTCCCACCATTTGTAGTTCCCGATAATAAAGCGCATGTCCCGAACCAGGTGCGGCGCATTACGACGCATCCGGCCCCGCTCGCGCAAGGCTTCAATCACCAGTTTCACATCTCCCTGGGCCAGGTAACGAACTCCCCCGTGAACCAGCTTGGTACTCCGGCTCGAGGTCCCTTTCGAAAAGTCATCCTGCTCCAGCAACAACACCCGGTAACCTCTCGAGGCTGCATCTACAGCCACACCAAGACCGGTGGCGCCTCCGCCAATCACGATCACATCACTCTCATAACGACCGGAACCGATCTCTGCTGCTAACTCTTCTCTTTTCATAGTTCACTCTTTTTCCTGGGGAAGCTCCAAAAACGAAACCTATTCGATCTTAAAGTTTCCTTTTCTTTCTTTTTATTGAATAATTCGAAACAAACATACGTAAAAAGAAAATACGGTCCATCGTTTTTTATCTTTTTTTCGATAAAAATTACAAAACAACTGCTAATAATTACAATAAGAAACAAAACCATCCTTTCCGAAACCCACCAAACATCATTAAAAAACCTATATTTGCATAAACTATAATACTGAAACAACATGCTAAGTATCGCTGAAAGACACAAATACATCCTGGACATGCTCAACAAAAACGGCTTTATCAAGGTTTCGGATATTGCCCGGGAGCTGGATGTAACGCCTGTTACCATCCGAAAGGACCTGAAGTACCTGGAAGAAAAAAAGCTGCTTTACCGAACGCACGGAAGCGCCAGCCCGGTCAATCCGCACACAACGGATATCAACCTGCAGGAAAAGGAAAAAATGAGAACTTCCGAGAAAAGAAACATTGCCCTGGCTGCCTGCAGGCTCATTGAAGAAAATGATTCCATCATCATTGCTTCCGGATCTACGGCTCACACCTTTGCCCAGGAGCTGAATCCCAAAGGAAACCTGACTGTGGTCAGCGCCTCACTGAAAACATCCATCTTACTGAACAACATCCCCAACATCGAAGTGATTCAGCTGGGAGGAATTGTCCGCAAAAACTCCTTTTCCGTGGTGGGTGATTTTGCCGCCAAGATCTTTGATGACCTGACCTGCTCCAAGCTGTTTTTGGGCGTGGATGGCATTGACTTTGAAAACGGGATTACCAACTCCAACATTGAAGAAGCTCTTTTGAACAAGAAAATGATGAAAGCGGCGCTACGCACAATTATCCTGACCGATTCTTCCAAGTTTGGGAAAAGAGGGTTTGGACGTATTTGTAGCCTTGAGCAGGTGGACATGATTATCACCGACCCGGGCATTCCGCAGCATACGGCCAACGCCATCGAGGAAATGGGCATTGAACTGATCATCGTCTAATACAAAAAACGGTAACCCTTAATAATAAAGATTACCGCTCAACAAGATTCTACCTGGTCTTAATAAAGATCTTAGCACAAAACAAATAAAGCAAGCCCAGTAGGAGTGATTCCTGCAGGGCTTGCTTTATAATGCCACGACATTTAAACACGCTGACCTTTCCAGGTAAAATCAGCGATAGACTTCCGGTTAGGAAGCATCCAGCTGGCCAGCCAAGCAAACAAGACGCTGGCAACAATACTGACAAAACCATACAACAGAAAAGACAGATTCGTATGATTTTTAACCAGCACCAACACGAATAATCCACCAACAACACCTAAAAGAGCCGCATTTCCAGAAATTCGGGGGAAGAAAATTCCCATTACAAACAAAGCCGCCAATCCACCAGTCAGCAAACCTAGAAAGGTATTAAACTGATCCCAAAGGGACGCGATATTCCAAGTAGCCAACACCAAAGCCATCATAATTCCCAACACCCCAACAGTTATTCCAGACCAGCGTGCAACAGCCATATTTTTAGCAAGTGCAGCTTTTGGCACCATTACTTTATAGAAATCGGAGGTGATTACCGCAGCCACCGAATTGATGTTAGATGACAAGGTTGACATTGCCGCCGCAAAAATTGCAGCAATCAGTAATCCAGCAATACCTGCTGGCATTTCAGCCACAATAAACTGAGGAAAAACAGAATCGATATTCGGATTAACAATGGCCATTTGGTCTGGGTTGGATGTATAGAAAGCATACAAACCGGTTCCCAGCAGAAAGAAAATAATACTCACCGGAATACTCAAAAAACCATTCAACCAAATACTTCGGCCGGTCGCATGCTCATCTTTTGTTGTCATATAACGTTGAACCACACTTTGATCACTGGTATAAGAAATCAAGGTATTCGCCAAGCCTCCAATCATGACGACCCAAAACACAGGCTGCGAGAGGTCAAACCGAAAGTCAAACGTATGAAACTTTTGTTGCTCTGCAGTTATCTCCAGAAACCCGCTCAAACCTCCATCAACACCTGCCAACATAAAAGCAAGGGCAATGAATGCTCCGCCAACCAAAATAATTCCCTGAATGACATCACCCCACACGACCGCCTCAATTCCACCACTGGTACAATAAATAATGGTCACAACTCCCATCACAACAATTGCCAGGTAAATATTAAATCCGGTTACGGCATTCAATGCCAAAGAGGGCAGGAAAAGCACAATGGCAATTCGGCTCACCATAAAAAACACGAACAAACTAGAAGCCAGCCAACGCACAGCTCTATTAAAACGCGCTTCGAGATACTGGTAAGCGGTGTCAAAATTAAATCGACGAAAAAAGGGTAAGAAATAACGAATGACAACCGGAGCAATGAAAATGATGGCCATGTTAAACATGAACATTCGCCAATCGGTAGCATACGATTTTGCAGGAATTGCAATAAATGTAATCGCACTTAAAGTTGTTGCAAAGATGCTAATTCCGGCAGCCCACCAGGGAATACGTCCTCCCGCTTTAAAGAAATCATCGGTGCTGCTTTCCCGCTTCATAAAATAGAAACCAAGCAATAGCATGCCGATAAAATAAACGCCCAGCACCAAATAGTTGAGCCAACCAAAGACCGGGCTCACTGAAAATCGAACTTCATGAAGCTTAGGCGTTCGAGTAGCAGGCCTAATCTCGCCTCCGGGAATAAGCAGAGAACCGTTCAGCCAAACCGATGAGCTTACAGCTACCGGACTTCCCTGCCAAGTACCTCCCTCAAACCACGAATCAGTAACCGTATTGTAGATCAAAATCTGCTTATTAAACCCAGGATGAGTCATCCACAAGGAATCGCGCAGGACTTGCGCCTTTTTGTCTCCCGCCTCCATTTGACTAATTGCGTCCTCAACCTGATTGAAGGTAGTACCTGAATCACCGCCTAACAAAACAACATGCGAAGCCCCAACACGTGCAGCAACTCCCACGGCCAACGACAGAGATTCTCCTCCAGACAATCGGATGGGCTTCTTCTGCTCCCATTTACCATTGGAAGGACAAAAACGAAATACATCAGCATAGAAGGTCGTTCTAGAGGCCCCTGTTGGTTTTGCCCGACCTCCAAATACATGCAAACTCACTTCTTCTCCATCCATTTGAGCAATAGCCATTGCCCCCGTCACTGGATGAGGGAAATTGGGTAACTCCTGCCAGCCAGCTTCTTTATTGGATAGATCCAATGCCAGGAATTGGTCGAGGGCGCCTGACTCACTCTGTCCTCCCACAAGATAAACCCAATCTCCGATGACCGCTGCCGTTGCATTTTTAACAGCCACAGGAAGTTGTGGAAACCCTTGCCGTTCGAGCTGACCGTTTGACCAAGCGAGCAAAACTACTTGTTCACTTAAGCTTGAAGAACTTTGCCCCCCGATACACAAAACACCTTGTGCCAAACTAACAGACGCTCCTTCTGCAATTCCTTGCGAGAGCTTTTCTTCTTTCAGCAAGGTAAAATCACCATCACCCGATCGCTGAAACACATAAATGCCATCGGAAAAATATTTCTGTCCATTCTCCCATGGCTTTCCTTCCGGGAAAGCAGAACCGCCTGCAACAATCAACACATCGCCATGCACGCCCACAAAAGCTCCGGCCACACCTTCTTGTCCTACTTTTCCTCCAAGTTCTTCAAATAAATCAAAACTATTTTGCTCGACATGATTAATCTGCTCCCGCGCTTGAACAGCTTGCCCCAAACCAATAAACCAACAGGTCAAGGCTAAAATAAACTTCGACATCATATCCATTCGCAAGACTCCTTTTATCGTACTCATATTCTAGTCATATTTATCTAAGAGATGTTCTAATATTCGGGTTCTCAGATGTTCGGACAAATTGGAAATTAAAATCAAGAACCAAAACTTGGGATGCTCAGATTTTCAGATGTTCGGACAATCTTGAATCTCAAATCTTGAATTTCAAACAACTTCAAACTCCCAACGCCCCGCAACCTAAAACAATAGGAACCTGAAACTCCAGCCCCTTTAAACAACCTCAAACAGGACTTGAAAATAGAAATTGGAAATTCGGACTTTGAACCCCGGGACTCCGAACTTCTTCCCTGTCTGGTTCTGGCTTGGCCAGTTTAGTATCTAGTCTAAAAATCCAACAAAACACGGACTTTCAGATAATTTCAAAAACAATTATTACTTCAATTTTTCAAGCGTTTGCCACACCTGATAAAGTCCTCGGGGAACATGGAAACAACCTTTCCATTTACCACCTTTTAAAGGCAACAAAACCTCCCCCCGACGATTCAGATACCCAAACCATTCATCATTTTCAGGATCGGCAAAATGCGACCAGGTATAATCGTGAACTTTTTCAAACCACTGCAAACATTCTTTGCTTCCGGTATGCTGATAACCTTTGATCAAGCTAATAAGTGTTTCGATATGCACCCACCATAATTTCTGATCCCATTCCAACTGTTGTGTTGGATGACCTTTCACATCCAGGAAGTAAAAAATACCGCCAAATTTCTGATCCCAACCATAATTGAGCGTATCCAACACAATTTTCACAGCCTTCTGCATCAGCTTCTCATCCTTTTTCCGCTCAGCCAAGTCCATAATAAACCACATGGCCTCAATGGCATGTCCCGGATTTAGCAAACGCCCTTCAAAGGAATCCGAAAAATGCCCCTCAGGTGTCACATTTTCCAAAATCAATCCTGACTCTGGCTGATAAAATACCTCCATCACCTCATAGATTGCTTCATCGATGGTTTGACTCACCAAGTCCGAATCAAGGAGATGCTCAATTTCCAAAGACAGGTTACACAAGATCATTGGAAGCGAAAAGCCTTTCAACGGACGGGTATCAGGAACCAGTTTATCGTACTGTCCCTTGGGATTATTCTCCCGCGCCAGAATATTCATGAAAGTTTGCTTGGCAATAGCGGCATACTTATCATTCCCAGTCGCCTGATACAACTGACCAAAAGCCATAGTCGCAAAGCAATCTGAAAAAATGTTGTAAGGCTGCACCAACGGCTTTCCTACCCGGTTAAGCGAGAAGTACCAGTTCAGCTGTCCATCATGCCCATGCTCCATCAAAAAACGAGCTCCATGCTCAGCCATTTCCAACCACTCGGGCTTTTGCTCTACCCGATTGTACAAAGACGAGAACATCCAAACTTGCCGCGCCTGAAGCCAGACAAACTTATCGGTATCAAACACCTTGCCTTGCCGATCCAAACACGTAAAATAGCCCCCAAATGGCTCATCTTTTGAGTTCTTCTCCCAAAAAGGAATCACCTTGTCCAGCAATTCTTTTTGATATTGCTTTGCTAAACTTTCAAAATCCATGGCCATTGTTTTAATCTTGTATTTTTGAAAAAAACGGCTCCATTTCTAAAGCACGTACGTCAGTTTCAAATTGTTGATAAGCCTCATTGGTCATGTTTTTGACAGGCAAACGGAACGCTCCACAATCCAAGCCCACATACCTCATGTAAGCTTTACCAGTGGCGATGCCTCCATATTTGCCGAGCAGGCGAATCATATCAATTGATTGTTGCTGAAGCTTGCGCGCCTCAAGCAAATTTCCTTCATCGTAAGCTCTAATGAGCTCATGATAAAGAGGTGCAGCGTAATTGAACGTACTTCCAACTCCCCCTCGAGCGCCCAATACCAAAGCTGAAAGCAGATTTTCATCTCGTCCCCACAGCATGTCGTATTTCCCATCCTTGAAATTCAAACAAGTCAGAAAATCCATAAAATCCTCATGCGTGTACTTAATTCCAGCTAAATTTGGAATCATCCCATCAGCTGCCTGTATGAAATCAAACATGCTTACCTGGCATCCCGTCAAAACCGGAATGTGATAAAAATAAACCGGCAGGTTGGGAACTGCCTCAGAGATTTGCGCACAGAATTCAGCCAACTGCCCGCCAGTTGTCGGTTTAAAATAGAACGGAGCCAGAATTGCAATTGCATCCACTCCTGCTTCTTCTGATGCCTGCGCACTTTCGATACACTCCTGGTAAGAGGTACCTCCCACCAAATTGATCACTTTTAGTGCCTTGTGCTGCTTATTCTGCCGCGTCCAAGCTTCTGTTATTTGTTGCTTTTCCTTTTGCGAAAGCGACACGCCTTCACCTGTCGATCCATTAATAAAAGCTCCCACCACCCCATTCTTCTGTAAAAAAGAATAGTAATCAGGAATTAAATCTAAATTAACCGTTCCATCTGGAAGCATTGGAGCAAATGGCGCTGCAATAAGTCCCTCAATTTTAGTTATCATCTTTTTATCGTGTTAATCATTTATTTTTCTATCTCGGTTGAATACTCCAACCCTTCGACTTCCATCGCTGTCCCGTCTTTTTCCAGGATCGGCACAAACGTGAACATCCTTTTCCAAGTTTCTTTTTTCACGGGTATTTTCAGCAAAACTTCATTCCAGCCCTTTTTCAAGAGAATGGAACTTGGCTTTCTGAAAAAATAGTTTTCATCGGTGAATGGAATTTCTTCAGTATTGCTCTCCAAGCCCGGATTATTCCATTTTGGTGGAGCAACGAGCTCGCCGTTCAGCCAAACCTTCGGATGCGTGTTGTGCCACTCACCATCCTGCGGAAAAGGACCTCCTCGACGACCTCCTGAGCGTGACCAATCATGAAAGCCAATCCAGGCTCCCACGGTCTGCTCCTTGGGCGACCAAATTGCTGTGCGTGCATAATAAGTCCCTTCCTTTTTAGGAAAGTACGATGGATACCCAAAAAAATGATTCAGATGAATCGTCCCTCCAATAAAAGGTCCCCGCCATCCATACGCCACCGAATCAATCAGGTAATTGTCCTGCAAAGCCTTTTCAACAGAAAACTGCTCATCGACATTCCCCTGATTATTTATCGGCCCCAAAACTTCCCATTCAATAGAAGTCTGTCTCACATAAGGAAAAGGCTTTCCTTCGAAATATCGATCGCGATGCTGAATCAGGCGATCCTCAAATTCACAGAATTCATTAAACAGCGAGCTGCCTTTCTCCGGCAGTTTTGCCAAATATTTTTCTCCAAGTACCTGTTTCTGACCTGTCCACGAAGTTTCACTGTAGGTAAGTATGCCCGGATAAACAGGATTCTTTTTCAAAATAGCATACGCGTCATTTACATTGTTGTCGTTCCAGCAACAGAGGATTCCACCAAGACGCAACGAATCGCCGTGTTCTGCCCCGTTAATACGTTCGAAATACAACTGAGGAATTCCGGCCAATGGATCCAAGTGATTCAGGTAGTTTAAACGTGAATCCAAGTATGGATGTCCGGGTTTTGGATGCCCGCCTGATGACCAGAGCTGTGTGATAGAAACGGAATCTTCAGCGATGTGCTGCCCCGGGCGCCATACGATCAATTTTCGCTGATGATGTTGCGTTACACGCTCCACAAGAGCTGGCAGCAACGTTGGAGCTGGCTCTTCGTAATTGTGCCAGACTTCATCAGTTCCCAAATGAATATAGGGCATAACTTCTGCCGAAGCCAAGCTGCACAATTCATCAATCAAATCAATCAACACCGGTTGCACTTGAGGATCGCTCATCGCCTCAAATCCAAAAGCCTTTCGAAAAGCAGCACTATGTCCCGGAATGTCAAACTCTGGAATCAGCGTGATTTTTCGCTCCAAGCAATAAGCCACAAGTTCTTTAAAATCATCCTGCGTGTAGTATTTACCCTTTTGGCGAGTCATGCTTTCCGCCGCATTCAATTGCGGATATTTTTTGCTTTCCAAACGCCACCCGGGGTTCTCAGTCACGTGAAAATGAAAAACGTTAAACTTATAGGCCGCCAGCACATCAATTTGCTCTTTCAGCATATCTATGCTCTGAAAATTCCGCCCTACATCCTGCATGAATCCACGTACCGCAAAAGCCGGCCAATCAACAAGGGTACATCCCTTTAAATAACGCCTCCCATTTAGCTCGAAAGCAAGCTGTTTGATGGTTTGCAACCCGCGAAAAATTCCCGTTTCAGTCGTAGCCTCTAAAATGACAGAATCAGATGAGACAGTCAATGCATAAGCCTCTTCACTGTGTCGCTGAACCTGTGGTAGATTGGAAACAATTCGCTGGACAAAGCAGGTTGTACTATCTTCCAGGTTAAACAGCTGCTCATTCCATTCCACTTGCTGAGGCATGGGAATTAAGGCCGGTGTATAATCACTTTGAGTACGACAAGACAGAAGCACTCCTATAGCCAGCAATACAATCAGAGCTTGGTAATATTTTCGGATATTTTTCAAAATTCAGGCTTTAGTTTTTTCACGTGATCGCTAGGTATCAAAAGATCGTAAAATAAGATGGCTCTATAAACCTAACGAACAATTGCGTTTATTACTCTTGAATGATATCAGCCACAGGGACCTTCTGAAAATAAAGCGCTTTCACCCCTTCATACAAAATACCAACAGTCTTTTCATCAACCATGGTCATGCAAGAATAACCATAGCCTCCTTCCTCATTCAACTCCAATTGATTTTCATCAGGCCAAGTCATTCCATCATCCAAACTCGCTTTGATGGTCATGTTGGTACGCTTATGTTTGTTGTTCGGGTTTGAAAAGAACAATGCCCGTTTGTTTTCTCCTTTGATTTCGATATCTGCAGCAATAATACTGGCCATACAATTAGACTCCTGCAGAGCTGAATTTGAAGTTGGATGAAGCTCCCAGCTTGTTCCTAAATCAGTTGACACGGCAACGGCTCGACCGTTTGTTTCCGACTTGTCTTTCCGGTTTTGATCATCGCGCATGTTTAACATCAGACTGCCATCCGATAATTGCACCACCTGCGCTTCGGTTGTATTCGCTTTGGCGCCAGTTCCAATTTCCCAGCTTTCACCAGCATCTTTACTGAAAACAATGGTCGAATGGCAGGTATACTGTCCTCCATCAAGTGCTTTTTCTCCAATATCAGCCTTAAACTGTGCAGGAAAAACCAAGGTTCCATCTTCCAGGGTAATTCCTCTTCCGGGCCCTTGTAGCAGTAATTGCCAAGCGGGATCTTTTACCTGCTCGGTAATATTTATTGGCTCTGACCAAGTCAGCCCATCATCGGTACTTTTAGCGACCATGAATTGTCCGGTAAGCTCCGGGCTTAAGCCCGGCTTTGAAGCCCACCACAGCATGTCTTTCTCGGTGGCTCCGCTCATCCAAAGGGCAGCTACCCAAATTGTCCCCGTGACATGATCATACAACACACTGGGATCGCCAATACCATTGAGTCGCTCCGAACGGCCACCCCATTTTCCCATGTTCATAATCACACGCATGGGCTCCCAGCTTTCACCACCATCGGTACTACGGCTCATACCGATGTCGATGTCTTCCTGTAAATCTTTGCTATTGTTGTAACGATTGTCGTAAACAGCAATCAAAGTTCCCACGTTCGTTGTTACCAACCCGGGAATACGATAGGTATCGCACTGGTCCTGCCCTGCCGCACGAAGCACTTTTGCTGGCCGATAGGCAAACGGATGATCAACGGCAATTTCCAGTTGTTTTCGGTCCAATTTTAGAATTGCTTTTTCAATAGAAAAGCGTTGAACCAGAGCCGCATTATCCTTCAAAACAAACTGAAAAGACAATGAATGACTTCCCTCGGTGAGTGTTTCTGCTCCTTCAATTTCAATTTTCTCATCGGTAATAAGTGTTGCTTTCCCAAACTCTTTTTGAGTGGTATCCTGCGATGATTCGGCAGTCCAAGACACATCAATTGATTTAACAAAGTCGGTTTGACTTCCTTCGGAAAGGATTAAGGTTATTTTTTGTAGATCGTAAGTCATCGCCTGCTCCAGATCCAGGTGAATTTGAAAAACATCCTGATTTTCTTTTTCAATAAATAAGGGGACCTTCTTTTGTTGAATTAGCATTTCATCCACTCCTTCAAGTTCCGTTTGAAGTGCCCCGGAACAACCAGGCAAACTGGCCATCAACACACACCATAAAATAAGCAGGTAATTTCTCATGTCAATCAAAATTTTAAATTGGTCAGGTATTCCTTTTTCTAAGCAAAGAACTCTATAAACGTAAAGTGAAGTTATAGCCAAAGTTCATTTCAAACTCCGGCTATAACAAACTAATTTATGAAAAACTGCTGAACAACGATTGGTTCGCAGCACATTATTTGTAACCTTCGGTCTGAGTCAACTCAGAATCATTCGCCAACATTCCTTGTGAAATTGAATAATAGATTTTGTAAGCCTCAGCTGCGTTTAAAGTGGGCACTTCATCAAACACGATTCCATCACCAGCTCTCACCAGGTCCCACCATCTTTTACCTTCTCCTACAAACTCTTTCAATCGCTCATTCAGGATGGCTTGGGTATTTTCCTCTTGTGTCCCATTCGAATAGGAGTAAGCTGCAAAATCTGCCCCGTAAGCCCGTTCCCGAACGGCATTAATCTCTGCCGAAGGATCTTCATTCAGGTTATTTTTTGCTTCGGCTAATAGCAACAATACGTCGGCATAACGATACAAAGGCACATTGTTGTAGTTCTTTCTCAAGCCATCATCACCAACAATTCCCAAAAACTTATTCAAAACAGCTCCCTTGTAACGCTCATCACCGGCAACATACGGAAAATGCTCAGCTCCATCGTCGTACAAGCGAATGAAGGTATTTCTACGGGCATCTTTGGGATCATCCAATGCCAACAGCAGCTTATCCGATGGGCCAAAACGACTTGCACCATTCACAACCAAATCACCAACCGAATTGCCTGAATCGTCAAACAGCCCGGCCAAATCAACCGCGCGCCCTGTAAACGAAGCATAGAAGTTACCGGCTTGATCTTGCTGATAGTCAAAAGTGAAAATAAACTCTTCGTTATTCTCATTGTCTTGTCCCCAAAGTGAAGCGTAATCCACCAAATTAAAACCAGCAATTTGATTCAATGCGCTTTTGGCTTCAGTAAAATCAGCACTTCCACCACCAAGCACCTTGCCCGACCACAAATACACATCTCCTTTCAGAGTGAGCGTAGCCGCTTTCGACCAATAGGTATTTTTGCCAAGCCACATGCTGTTATCATTCCCAAAATATTCCAACGACTTTGCAAGATCATTCTTTACCTGCTGCATCACTTCAGCTTTTGGAGCCCGACCTTTCTTCAAAGCTTCCAAATCGATTTCCAGCAAAGGTTCTGTGCTAATTGGCACATCTCCCCAAGCTTTAAGCATTGTATAGTAAATCTGAGCCCGTAAGCCATACACTTGCCCAAGCATATGGTTTTTGTCTGCTTCATCGGCAAACGCCACACCTGGTGCATTTTTAATGAAATCGTTGATGTAGTGAAGTAGACCATAGAAATTGGCCCAGTTATTAAAATGGACAATTGAAGTGCTGATGTTATTCTCAATCAGATCGATTCCAGAAGGTGATTCAATGGTATTGCCTCCCCATACATCAGCGCGTAGTTCACCCATTTGCCACAAGGTATTGGCATAACCCCTATAACTGGCATAAATTCCTACATGTGCTGCTCGTGCAGCTTCTTCGGTATCCCAAAAGCCATTGTAGGTCAGATCACTTTCAGGCTGCATGTCCAGCTCGCAAGCTCCTAGCAGGACAATACTTATTAGTAATAAGATATATTTCTTCATGTGTTTAAAAATTAGAGCCAAGACATAAGAATCAGGACACTAGATGAGACATCTCAATCATCATTGTATGTGTCAAATTTCTTTGTCATGGGTGTTTCATATTCCATATCTCTCTTAAAAGGTAACATTTACGCCAAAGGTAAATGTGCGAGGCAAAGGAAATCTTCCCGAGTCAATTCCGTTGCTTGACTCTTCGGGTGAACTTCCTGAAAACCCATTGAAATAAGCCAGGTTAGCACCTGTTACATAAAGTCTCATATTTTGGAAGTAGTTATTGACCAGCTTTCCATTCAGATCATAACTCAAGGTAACTTCCCGTAAAGCCAGGTAATCTCCCTTTTCCCACATTCTGGAACTGCTATTGTCCATGGAACCTTGGTCTCCTCCTGCTGCCAAGTGGTTTCGCTGACGATCAACCAAAGTAAAGATTGGAACATTGGACGTTGGATTCTCCGGAGTCCATGAATCGCGAATTTCCAGTGGTCCGTTTTGGTTTCCCTGCGTTTGTGCAATTCCTTTTACCCGACGACCATTGATGATATAATGTCCAACGGCAAAGTCGGTTTTTACAAACAAGTTGAAGTTTTTATAGCTCAAATCAGAGGTCACACCTCCTGTAAAATCGGGAGTTCTACGGCCAATTACCACCCGATCCAGGTAGTTGATTACGTTATCTCCATTCATGTCTTTCCAGCGGGTATCTCCGAGGAAGCGCGTATCTTTTTGCGTTGCAAACTCGACCACACGGCCAGCATGTTCATCAATGTCGGCTTGGGTTTGATAAACACCATCAAACACATAACCTGTAATTACATCGTAACCGACACGTTCTCCTTCTTGCAAACCGCCAACATACTTGGTTTCTCCAGTTGCAGGATCATAAATTTCAGTTCCTCCCTGACGATTTTTATCCACCCCATTTTCAGGCAAATCTTGTGCGAAATTACGCACCCGGTAATAAGTCAATCCGAGGTTCCATTTCCAGTCATCCGTGTCAATCACACCTGCATCCAGCTGCAACTCCAACCCTTTATTGCGGAGCGTTCCGTTATTGGTGGTAATGGATGAAAAACCGGTCCAAAGTGGCAAGGTCAAATCTGCCAGCTTATCTTCCACATCGCGAACGAAGTAATCCGCAATCAAAATCAAGCGGTTATTCAACAGGCCAACATCCAATCCCATATTCAAGGTTGTTGAGCGTTCCCATTTTAGGTCGAGCAAAGGCAAGCCATTGTTTGCATAACCCGCTTGTGTGTCGTAAATTGATGTTTTGCCATACCTTCCAAAAACGCCAAAGTTGCTTAGTACATCAATGTTACCGTTAACCCCATAACTCAAACGAGGTTTAATTTTGGTAATCGTATTTTTAATTGCCGACTGCTGGAAGAAATCTTCGTTGTGTACGTTCCATCCCACGGATACTCCAGGGAAAAAGCCATATTTATTATTTCCCAGACGAGAAGTTCCATCGTAACGGAAAGTCAGACCCAACAGGTACTTGTAATCGTAATCGTAGTTGGCCTGCCCAAACAAAGAAGCAATCTCATACCCCGTACGGTAAGAAGAAGGCACACCGCTAGCTTCCGATCCTACATTCATGGTATAAATCAAATCGGTTGGCGAAAGCCTCGTAGCCGCCTTCATTTCAAAATAATTCTCTTCAAAATATTCTGCTCCAAGCAATGCACTCACATTGTGGTGCTTATTAATCTTCTTCCTGAAGTTGATCATTGCCGTCAACTGGTTACGCAAAGTTCGCTTGTGACTGGCAGATGATATTCTTTCGGTATTCAATCGTCCCGAATTCAAATAGGCCTTATTGAAAGCTTCGTTGGAATTGTTGATCGAAAAATGACTTCCACGAACTGTTGCTGTAAAGTCTTTCAGAAAATTGTAGTCAAGCTGAACTGAACCTGTTAACCGTTGCTCTAAATTGTAGCGAATAAACTTATCTCGGTAATAAAGAGGGTTTCCAAATCCCAGGTAAGTGCCTGGCTGGTACTCGCTCGACAAGCTCCCATCCGGATTATTATTATAGATGCGTGACGTTGGAGCCAGACCAGCTGTCCGTTGAAATAAGTTGTATTCACTGTCAAAAGGCAAGTTCTGACTTGAGTGTGCATAAATCAGGTTAGAGCTAACTTTCAATGCGTCCGATAGTTTATAAGAAGCATTGAACGTACCTGAATAACGTTTAAACGAAGATCCAAAAACCAAGCCTTTATCATCCAGGAAACCAAGTCCCAGGTAATAGGTTCCTCTATCGTTTCCGCCGTCAAAAGACAAACTATAATCCTGAGCATAGCTATCCTGATAAAACAGCTCATTCATCTTATTGGCTTGAAACAACAAGCTTGTTCCCGGATTTACAGGATCATCAATGGTCTGCCAACCATCAAAATTCAGCAAGTACTTGTTATCATCAGACAATACCATCGTGGTATAAATCGAGTTTGTGGTATTGTTACCCGTTGCTGCAGCGTGTGCCCCGGTTAAAAACTGATTTAACCAAGCATAGCCCATCACATCCTGAGCCTGCTTAACGGCCAAGCGGTTAAACTTCACATAGTCAGCAGCTCCCAGATACTCCATCGGATCTTCGCGACGTTCATTGCTTGTAAACTTCGCCCGAAAAGTAATGTTCGATTTGCCAACTTTGCCTTTTTTAGTTGTCACCAAGATAACACCATTTGCTGCACGAGCCCCGTAAATTGCTGTTGATGCAGCATCTTTCAATACTTCCATCGATTCAATATCGTCAGCATTTAAAGCATAGAACGATCCGGGGACACCATCAATTAAAACCAGCGGACTTCCTGTGCCTGAAAAGCTTGTACCTCCACGAACCACCAGACTAGGTGTCGATCCGGGCTGGCCAGTTGTTTGCGTCACCTTCAGTCCGGCAATTGTTCCTTGCAAGGCAGTTGCCGCATTAGAGCGAGGAGCACTTTCCAACACTTTGGTATCCAACTTTGCAATTGAGGTCGTCATCTCTGCGCGAGACTGCGTGGTATAACCTGTAACCACCACCTCATTTAAAGCTGTAGTTTTCACTTTCATCGCTACATTAACGATTGCAGCACCATTCAATTGAATAAACTGGTGTTCGAAACCAATCATTGAAAATTCAAGCTGCTTGCTCCCTTCCGGAACAGCCAGCGAGTAATTACCTTCAAAATCGGTAATTGTTCCTGTTGAAGTGCCCGAAACAAGAATTGTTGCTCCTGGCAGAGGATCACCGGTTGCCGCCTCTACTACCCGACCGGTAACTGTTTGCTGTGCAAACGCATAACTGCTCACCATAACCAAAGCCAGCAGCCAACCAAACGAAAATAAAGTTCGAATTTTGTTCTTCATAAGTAATGCGTGTTAAGTTTTCTCAATTGCCTTATGTATGACATAAGACGATTCAAAAGTAGAGATTTGTTTTTTTATTCCAAAATATTTCTGAAATTTGTGTCTTAAGTAATACATATTCATCCCATTCAGTATGAGCACAGAAGATCTAAGTACATTACTACAGGCAGTTGATACACGGAGTTTAGTTGATAAAGTAGAAATGAACCTGATTGAATTCTTTATTAAAAAAGAGTTGCAACCCGGTGATTCAATTCCTAAAGAGATGGAGTTGGTTAATACCATGGGCGTAAGCAGAACGGTCATCCGTGAATCGCTAAACCGCCTAAAAACCATGGGAATTATCGAATCGAAAAAGCACAAAGGGACGATTATCAAAAGCCCGGATTTATCGGTATTGCTTCAAAAATCAATGATTCCGCACATCCTTGACAACAGCACCTTGAAAGATATTTTTGAGCTCAGACTGGTGCTTGAGATTGGAATGGGAGATTTAATTTTCAGGAGAATAACCCCCAAAGATATTGAGGAGTTAGAGGCCATTGTTGATGAAGAACCGGAATTCAGCGAAGATATTCTTTTCGACATCAGTCATGAAATCAAATTTCATGGGAAGCTTTATGAAATTACAGGCAATGAGACCCTGCGTAACTTCCAGCAAATTTTGCTTCCGGTATTCAACTATGTCTACGATAGCGGCCTCATTCACAAACCAATTGAAAATAAGCGATACATATCTCACAAAGGAATTGTGGACACCCTGAAAAACGGCTCACCAGACGAGTTCCGTATGGCGATGCGTAAGCATCTGGAAAACCACTTTCAACGAATTTTTACTCTGGAACAACATGGGAAGAAAGACTCTGTAAGCACAGATTCTAAATAAAATGCTTGCTTAATTAAGAAAAAGCCCGGAATAGATCATGATATTCCGGGCTAATCATTTAGCTCCACTTGGTTTTTACCTTGTAGAAACTATTTATAATACCGCTTGAGAGAATCCATCAGGTTAGCCAATTCGGCAAATGGCTTGTCGTTGTGTTTTTGGTACACCTGGCTGTGTATATCTTCCAGCTCAACCAAAGCAGGCAATACCTTTTTCCATTTGTTTTCGCTGGTTGCAGCAAAAAACATGGTCGTTTCATCGTTAAAACGTTTCACCGAAAGGGCCAGTACTTCTTTTCCCTTATCAGTTAGTTCCAGCAGCTTGGCTCGTTTATCTGCTTCATCAGGCACTTCGTAAAGCAAACCGTTGTTTTTCAATCGCCGGATCGTATCCATCCCGGTTGTATATTCCAGATGGTAGGTGTTTATTAAATCCGTTTTCCGCGCCCGCTCCAGCTGGTCGATCGTTCGTAAAAATAAAAATTCGAGGCGCGTATTGATCACTGATTCCTTTAAAGCCTTGCGTGTGTAAAATTCATGGTAGCGCGCAATTCTGGAAACAAGCTCCAAAAAACGGGCTTTGTCATTTAAATCATTCAGAAATGGAGTCGATGAACTTTCACTCTCCTGCCTTATTCGGGGACTCAGTCCCTTATTCAAATCGGGCTCATCCTCCAACCGATTAATTGTCCACTGCGCAAATCCTAAGAGGTTTAGGTGTTTTTCTTCTTGTTCGTACTCTTCATATAAATCAATTAACTGCTTTAGAAAATCGTATTTGCTCCTCATTCGCCCGAAATTTTTGTAAAAATATAAAAGATTGCTTACTTTTACATCGGATGCGATATTTTTATGTCGTATCCGTTTTTTATTGTGATTTTATTTTGATTAAAGAAACACTTTTTTGATCAGACCGAAGAACAATTGATCATGTTAAAACACGCATTAATCATACCCAAAACACCCATTAAGGTGCTACCCATTGCTGTGGGGTAGTTCCTTGTTTTTCATTTTAGCCGTATCCGGTTAACAGCACGTTCATTTTTCAAGATTCATTTATTCTTTTTAATAATTTAATCTTATACACTTATGGATAATCAAATAATAATTACTGAATTAGACTTTGTACGCTTAAGTAAACTAGTTCATTCCACCCAAAACGATAAAAGCGTTGAAATTCGAAACCTGAAATTCCTGAGCGAAGAATTAGGACGGGCTCAACGAGTCGAGTCCAAGAAAATGGAAGCTGACTATGTTACTATGAACTCAGAAGTTGAAATTCTTGATCCGGACACCAAAAGAACCATGGTGTTGAAACTGGTTTATCCTCAGGATTCAGACTTCAAAAAAGGGCGCATTTCTATTTTGTCGCCTTTGGGAATTGCACTACTGGGCTACAAAGTCAACAGTACCATCTCATTTGAAGTTCCGAAAGGAACCAAAAAAATGAAGATTACCAAAATCATCTATCAGCCTGAAGCAAATGGTGAATACACCACTTAGATATCCCTTCATTCTCATGAAGTGTCTTATTTATTAATCATTTAAATTTTTTAAACATGGCAAAGAAAGGTAATGATCTGAAAACTCCCCAAAAGAGTATCAAAGAAAAAAGGCATGAGAAAAAGCTGAAAAAAGCAGAGGAGAAAGTAGCTAAACGCAAAAAGAAATAGTAGCTATGCTGATATCAACTATCGACTTCGACAAAATTACGCAACAGCTTAGAACAATTGAGCAAGCTTACTATACCAAATTTGAGTTTATTAATATGCTAAGAGAAAAGCTTGGCAAAGCTCAAAAGGTTCCTCCTCAGGAGATTCCTTCAGATGTGGTAACGATGAACTCGGTTGTACAGCTCAAGCAAGTCAATACCACAACGGTATTGAATATGAAGTTGGTTTATCCCGAATGGGAAAATATCAGAGAACATAAACTATCTATTTTCTCCGCCTTGGGGATTGCTGTTTTTTTAAGTAGGATTGGTGATGAAGTGACTTACAGCACCTGGAAAAAAGATAATCAGATTAAAATTCTTGATATCCCATTTCAGCCTGAAGCCAACGGACACTTTACTGTAAAAACAGCATAAAAAAATGAAAAGCATGAACTCGAGAAATCGGGTTCATGCTTTTTTATCCATTAGAGTATTGCTTTCTTTCTATTGTACGACCTTTGGACGGGTGACTGTATTTTCTTTTACAGCGTTTAACTTTTCACTCAAGCGCTGTACGATTTCAGGATTGGCTGCTGCCAGGTTATTGGTTTCCCCCAAATCGGCTTTCAGATTGTACAATTGAGGAACCGTATCATTACCCGTTTCAATATCAACACTAGCACTATACCGAGCTCTTTTTGAAGGAACAATGTATTTCCAGTCACCCTCGACAATTGACAAGGTACCTGCCTGTTGCATGACGTATTCGCGTCCATCCTGATCTTGTCCCAACCAGCTATCCAACTCATAAAAACTATCTGGTCCTGCATTATCCGGGATGGGTTGATTGGTTAAGCCAGCTAAAACCCCCATCAGGTCAATCTGGCTAACTGCTGCGTCTGATATTCCGGGCTTAATTTTTTCAGGCCAGCGAATAATGAACGGCAAACGGGTTCCGGCTTCAAATGCACTGTATTTTCCACCACGCAAAGGTCCTGCCGGCTTATGGTCTCCCAAACGTTCAACAGCTTGATCCTGGTATCCATCATCGACCACCGGACCATTATCGCTGGATAAGATAACCATGGTATTTTCATCCAGGCCAAGTCGCTTCAGTGTATTTAGAATTTCACCAACCGACCAGTCGAACTCCGCAATTGCATCGCCTCTTGGCCCCATATCCGTTGCTCCAACGAAGCGAGGATTGGGAACACGCGGAACATGCACATCGTTGGTTCCGAAATACAAGAAAAATGGTTTTCCGGTCACTTTCGGATCGTTACGCTCAATGAACTCCACAGCCTTGCTGGTAATTGAATCAGCAAAATTCTCATCTGTCCACAAGGCAGACTTTCCTCCACGCATGTAACCAATCCGGCTTATTCCATTCACTATGGCCATATCATGTCCATGACTTGGATGCATCTTCAACAACTCCGGATGTGTTCTGCCCAGAGGCTCTCCTTCAAAAGGCGTGGTATAGCTCACCTCAATCGGATCTTCGGGATCGAGGTTAACCACATGCCCGTCCTGAATATACACACAAGGTACCCGGTCGGCCGTTGCAGCCATAAAATAAGTATAACCAAAACCAATATCGTTAGGGTTTGGCGTGATAAAACCATTCCAATCCTGATTATTAAAGCCTCCTTCTCCTAAACCAAGGTGCCATTTCCCAACCATCGCCGTGTTGTAACCAGCATCCTGCATCAGGCTTCCCACGGTATACTGCTCTTTACGAATAATCATCGGAGCATCGCCACGGGCAATACCTGTATCATTTCTGCGGAAGGGATACTGGCCCGTCAGCATACCATAACGCGAAGGCGTACAGGTTGCAGCACAAGCATAAGCATTGGTAAAACGAAGACCTTGGGCAGCCAGTTGATCAACATGAGGAGTTTTTACAGCCGTTGCACCGTAGCACCCCACATCGCCATAACCAATATCATCGGCATAAATAACAACCACGTTGGGTTTTTCCGGCACTTTTTCACTACATCCAACCAAGCCGGCCAAAGCCATGGGGATTGACGTTTTTAATACATTTCCAAGTTTCATTCGTTTAAATTATTCATTTTTTAATGGTAACTCATGGAACTCGCATCAAATCAATCATCCGTATCTATGTTACTAATTTGAACATGCTCGTTTCATAAGTGTAATTGTTAGTAGTAATTATCAATCGTTAGTTTATTGAATAATCAGGATTCAGCTGATCAGGCACCGGAGCATTTGTATCCGTCCGCCATTGCTCAAGGATCGTCAATAGTTCCTTACATTTTTCAGGATACTTCTCTGCTAAATTATCCTTTTCCCCAATATCTTCTTTCAAGTTATATAATTCTAGATCATTGTTCTCAAAATACTGAATCAGCTTCCAGTCTCCAATCCGAACGGCTGATCCCGGCCTTGTTCGAAATAAAGGATCCTGTGTTGACTGATCGTTGAGGCCGTAAGCTTCAAGATAAACGGGGAAATGCCAAAAAAGCGGGCGCTCAAGCTCTTTTTCTTCGCCTGTTAACAAAGGTAACAAACTTTGGCCATCCAAGATCTGATTGTCAGCGGACTTGGCTCCTGCGACTTCAAGTAAGGTTGGGTAAAAATCCAAGTTAGAAACAGGCACATCTGTTTGCGCCCCTTCCTCAACTTTCCCTGCCCAATAAACAAACATGGGCTCCCTGATTCCACCTTCGTAATAAGCTCCTTTACCTGACCGAAGCGGCCATTGCTTGGTTATGCCATAGTGACCTCCATTGTCAGAAGTAAATAAAATCAAGGTATTACCCATCTGCCCATTTTCTCGTAAAGCTTTTAGCAATTGTCCAATTTGAATATCCAGGTTTTCAACCATTGTTGCGTAAGCGGCATTATCCTGTCCATTCCAGGCTTTTTTATTTTCGTAATTCGCCAACAAGTGCTTTACCGGTTGAATAGGCGTATGAACCGCATAAGGAGCGTAGTACAAAAAGAAGGGTGCTTGATGCTCCAGAGAAACAAACTCCACCACCTTTTTGCCAATAAGATTCGTCAGGTATTCTCCATTCGTTTCAGCCTCCAAATTCACATTTCGATAAGGTGGATAGTAACTGCCGGGATTCCCAGCATGGCTCCCGCCAATATTTACCAGAAATCCTTGCGTCAAAGGATCATCTCCTAAATGCCACTTCCCGGCTGAGCAAGTCAGGTAGCCGGCACTGCGCAAGGCTTCGGCTAAAGTGTACGCTTCATCTGCCAAGGTTGTTGTATTGGCCGTAGGAATTAGTTTCCGGTCTTTGCTCTTGCCTCGTTCCGAAGTGCCAACCGTATAAATGCCATGCCTCGATGCCCACTGCCCAGTCATTAAACAAGCCCGGCTGGGGGCGCAATTGGCCGCCGCCGCATAGGCATTGGTAAACACCATCGATTTAGCTGCCAAGCTATCCAAGTTGGGCGTTTCGTAATATTCAGATCCCATAAAACCGACATCGCGCCAACCCATATCATCAACATTTATCAATACGATATTGGGTAAACGATCTGACTTTGGGTTGCCAGCTACAGCACTTGAAGCCAATCCAGCCAACACAGCACAGCCTGTAAGAGCAACTTTCATTGTTATGATTTTATATTTTTTTAGAATCAAGAGTCAAGAATCAAGACTTCGAATGATCAGGTATCCAGACAACTCAAAAGTCTGTTCGAAAGCTTTCGACGGTTCATACCTGCCAATCTTGGCTCCTGATTCTTGGCTCTAAATTTCAAACTTCAACTCTTTAACTTTGAATTTACTGAATGGCTATTTCATCGACAAACAGCCAGGCTTTTCCACCTTTTCCGGAATGCCACACTGGAACTTTCCCGTAACTTTTAACTGTCACTTTCAAAAAGCGAGCGTTGATATCCTCTTGCTGAAGAGCAATCCTTCGGATGGATTTTTGCCCTGCACTTTTCAAAGGCTCTACCATTTTTCGCACCGGCTTACTGTACTGTTTTCCATCAGCTGACCAAGCAACTTCAATGTATTCCGGGAAGAAAATCCATGATTCTGCATCCTGAATAGAACCAACTGAGATTTCATTAATGACTTCTGTTTTTCCCATATCAATTGTCGCAACAAGGTCATTTCCTTCGAAGCCCAACCAAAATCCATCACTAAAAAAGCGGGTTCCGGTTTCGCCATCAACCAGCGATGCTGCACCATTGGCCTTATACTTCGCATGCGGAGCCGACTCAATTGTTACCTTCTTACCATTCGCTTTGTGCTTTATCTGCAATCGCTTGGTTGGAATGTCTTCCGGACTGGCATACTCCCAATTCAAATAGTCATTCTTTAATTCCTCTACTTTCTCTGGATACTGAGTTGCCAGGTTGGTCATCTCCGTAGAATCCATTTTCAGGTTCACCAGGAACAACAAATCTTTGTCAAAGTCCAACTTTGTTTCATTCGATGGATCCTGTGGATAACCGATCAACTTCCAATCGCCTTTCCGGACGGCCCAACCAGGACCACTTTTCCAGAAGAAAAGCTGATGAGGTGATTCTTTCTTCTTTTCAATCACCCGTGAAAGGCTGTGTCCTTCAACGCCTTCAGGCAGCTCTTTAATTCCACAATACTCAGCAATGGTTGGCAACCAATCGATGTTGAAAGCCATTTGATGGCGCTCTTCGTTTTGAGGAAGGCGACCGGGCCAACTGATAATTGCCGGAACACGGATTCCTCCTTCAAACAAGGAGAATTTACAGCCACGGAATGGGCCTGCACTACCACCACCGCCAAAGGTTCTCACCTCGGTCGAGTGTCCATGATCGGACTGGAAGATGATGATGGTGTTGTCCCGCATTTTCAACTCTTCAAGCTTGTTTATCAACTGTCCGATATGGTCATCAACCGTTGAAACAAAAGCGGCATAGTCCCTCCGGGGCATGTCCAAATCTTTATAATGCTCCCGCCACTTTGCCTTGGGCTGCAGCGGATAATGCGGCATGTTGATCGCATAATACATAAAGAATGGCTCATCCTGATGATTTTCAATATAATCTTTGGCTTTCTGCTCCATCAGGTCGCCAAAATATTCTCCTTCACGGTAAACTTCCTTGCCGTTCTCCCAAAGGTCATGACGGTTTGGGCCATTCCAGTAAAAGAAGTGCGAATAGTTATCGATACATCCGCCCATGTGTCCAAATGAATAGTCGAAACCTTGTCCCAAAGGCATGGTTTCCGGCGTATAACCAACGTGCCATTTACCAATGTGGGCTGTTGCATAGCCAGCCTGTTTCATGACTTCGGCGATGGTAACCCGGTCGGTTGGCATGCCCGAACTCCCTTCCTGCGAAGAAGCATTGCCCGGCAAGCCAGCAGCATGCGGATTCATTCCCGTGAGCATGGATGCTCTTGAAGGCGAACAAACAGGTGCCGCCACATAAAACTGTGTAAATTTAATACCGGTTTTCGCCAACTTATCCATGTTAGGAGTTGTCAAATCTTTCGCTCCATAACAGTTGACATCGATACTTCCCTGATCATCAGTTAAAATAACGATGACATTGGGCTTCTTCTTATTAGCAGGAGCAGCTACTGCTGCTACACCCGTACAAAGCAATAATCCTGCTGATAATACTGAATGGTTCATGTTTTTGTTGTATTTATTATCGTTTGTAGCAATCGACCTCACAGCATTCTTCAAATCCTTTCCAGTCAATTCCCATTCAAATTCATTTTATAGTAGCTTATTCTGATTTCAGGCTGTCAGACATTTGAAGTAATCTATTTAACTTTAAGGATTTAGTAAAATGCCTCACCGGTGAACGATGGAACTAATCACCTAACTGTTTAATCTTAAACTTTTCAAGTTCTGCCGGCTCATGTTCCTGCTCAAAAATACGTTCAATTTGCTGAACGATTTCCGGATGTTGGTCAGCAACATCATTCAACTCCTGAATATCTTCTTCCAAATTGTACAGATGGACCTGCATGCTATCCTTGAAAATATTCCGACGGATGCCTTTCCATTTTCCCATTCGAACAGCTTGCTGACCGCCCGATGCGGGAAACTCCCAATACAGAAAATCATGCTTAGCTTGATCAGTTTTACCCATTACCTCGGGTAAAAAGCTAATTCCATCAACAGGATCTTTGAGCTCAGCGCCAGTTAATTCGCTAAAGGTTGGCAAAACATCATAAAAGGCAGAAATATGATCGGTTTCAGAACCAGCCTCAATTTTCCCCGGCCACTGAATGATCATCGGAACACGTAGCCCTCCTTCGGTGGCAAAAGCTTTTCCCCAGCCTCGTTCGCTTTTGAAGGGGCCGCCGCTATCAAACCAAGGCGAATCGGTTCCTCCATTAAAGGTTGGTCCATTGTCGCTGGTGAATACAATCACTGTATTTTCATAAATTCCTTCTTCTTTTAGGGTAGCCACCAATTCGCCAACCTGCTCATCCAAATAAGAAACCATAGCGGCATAGGCAGCTTTGGGATTTAGGTGCGGGAAATAGCCTTGATTTCCGGTATAAGGCTCTTCGTCGCCAAACTTTTTCACATAGTAGTCAACCCAACGCTTAGGCGCCTGCAAAGGCACGTGCGGAATTGGGCTTGCATAATATAAAAAGAAAGGCTTTTCCTTATTTTCCTTGACAAAACGAATGGCTTCTTTTTGCATCAAATCAGCCGAATAATCGGTTAACCAGAAATCTTCATAGGATGCCGGATCGTATTTATCAACGTCTTTGGCTAATTTTTTGTGCGGTGCAACTAGGCGGTTGTCCAGCGGTTCTTTAATTGTATCGCGCCACAAATGCAGAGGAAAATAGGTATGGGCCTGACGTTGGCAGTTGTAGCCATAGAAAAAGTCGAACCCTTGTTTATTGGCAACTCCTTCAGTAAATGGAGCCCCCAATCCCCACTTTCCGATAACGGCCGTTTTGTAACCAACCTGTTGTAATACGGTGCCTAGCGTTTGGGTTCCTGCCTTTAACGGACGTTGGCCTTCCAGCCGTGGATCTTTGGCCATCGCCTCAAAGTCCCAGGTTGGCCCACGGTCAGCCCACTCATCATTGCCTCGAATTTGAGCATGTCCACTATGCAAGCCCGTCAGCAAAACGCAGCGTGAAGGAGCACACACTGGCGCTCCAGAATAATGCTGGGTGAAGCGCATCCCCCGTTTGGCCAAAGCATCAATATTGGGCGTTTCAATTTTTTGTTGCCCATAACAGCCTAAATCGCCATAACCCAAATCATCTGCCAAGATATAAATGATGTTGGGAGTTTGTGATGAACTAGTTTCGGATTGACTCCCTGGTGTGCAGGAAGGTGCAAGCATCAAACTTGCCATAGAAGCTGAAACCAGCCCCGGAATCTTTTTTCTTAGTGTATTCATGAGTAGTGTTTTATCAGGTTGCTGCCTCCTTGAGCGAATTATTCCAATGATTCTCGTTCCCAGTGGCACCATCTTCAAGGCTTAAAGCTACAAAAAAACGAATAGAATCAGCGGAGAAGAGCAATACAGGTCTTATGCTTCACCCCTGCTTTATTCTGAAGATTCAATTTAAACAGAATAGATCATTCTTTTTTCACACTTCAGACTGCCAAACTTTTAGAATACATTATTTTCAATGCAAGTCCACCAACGTCCTCACCAAAGATCAAACACAATGGATCAAATAACGATAAAAGCTTAACGAATGATTCGTCCATAGAGACGGCACAAAAAAAGCCAATCCGAACAGTCAAAAGATGAGGAATAATTCCTCTCCTCGCTGAAAAGATTGGCTTTTTTAGTTGAAAGAAGTCAGAGAAGATTAGGAAATACCTAACGCCCCCTAATCTTCCAATATCTCGTTATATTTAGTGGTAAGTTCCTCTACTTTTGCCACTTCTTCTTTTGCAACATTAACCTTTTGACCAATATCGTTGGCCAAATTGTAAAGTTGCACATCGGCATCAAAACCTGTTTCATTCTTCACTCCCCATGGCACCATTTTAGGCCCTTTCTGCGGAAGGATTAACGACCAGTCGCCGTTACGGTATGCCGTGGTCCTCATTCCCTGAACAACCAGGTCTTCACGTCCTTTCTCCGTCTTTCCTAATAAGGCAGGAAGGATATTTTCGCTATCTTTTGTTTCAATTTGAATCCCCAATAATGAAGCAAAAGATGCCAGGAAATCCATTTGGCAAACCATGGCATCAGAAACACCAGGTTTTACCTGTCCTGGCCAGCGCACAATAAATGGAACACGCGTACCACCATCATACAAGCTGTATTTTCCGCTGCGTAAAGGTCCGGCAGGCGTGTGATTTCCCATTAAGGTTTCGGATTCATCGTGATAACCGTCATCGGCAACCGGCCCATTATCGCTCGAAAATATGACAATCGTGTTTTCGTCAAGCCCATTTTCTTTCAGCGTCTTCATAAACTCTCCAATGCACCAATCTGCTTCAACAATGACATCTCCTCTTGGTCCGAGTCCCGACTTTCCGGCAAACCGAGGATGAGGAACACGGGGAGCATGAGGCTGATGCAAAGCATAATAGAGGAAGAAAGGTTCGTCTTTATTTAGCTCAACAAATTTTTGAGCACGCACCAGAAAAGTATCTGCCATGTTCTCATCAATCCATCGGGCACTTTCGCCTCCCTTCATAAAACCAATCCGACCAATACCATTCACAATCGAATTATCGTGGCCATGACTTGATTTCATCTTGATCAACTCCGGATTCTCGGGAACAGATGGTTCTCCTTCAAAATTTTCCCTGTAACTAACTTCAATCGGATCATTTTGATCCAAGCCAACCACGTGGCCTTTTTCCAGAAAAACAGTTGGAACACGGTCATTTGTAGCAGCCATGATGAAGTCGTAGTCGAACCCCACTTGCCGGGGCCCAGGCTTAACTTCTTCATTCCAGTTAATACTACCCTCGCCTAAACCCAAATGCCATTTACCGACAATCCCCGTCCGGTATCCGGCCTCTTTCAGCATCGATGGAAGGGTTACACTGCCCGGCTCAATTAACAATGGAGCATCGCCAGGGAGTACCTGAGCGCGCTTATTGCGCCACGGATATTGCCCGGTTAACATTCCATACCGACTGGGCGTGCAGGTAGCAGAAGTACAGTAGCCCTGCGTGAACCTTACTCCCTCGCCTGCCAGCTTATCAATATTGGGCGTTTTTAGTTCTGTTGCACCATAACAACTGACATCACCGTAACCCAAATCATCCGCATAGATAATAACGATATTGGGCGTTTTTCGCGAACTAGTTTCGGATTGACTTCCCGGCGTGCAGGAAGACGCAAGCATCAAACTTGCCATAGAAGCTGAAACCAGCCCCGGAATTTTTTTTCTTAGTGTATTCATGAGTAGCGTTTTATTTAACGTATTTGAAGCAAATATATATAAACAGTAAATTAAAGTGTCGTTTTTTCACATTTCTAAGAATATAAAAACAAGAGGAGTTTAAAATAATCCTCGCTACTAGGAATATTATTGACTATTACTAGTTTTTATCTTCTCAACTTAAACACTGTTGCATATTTATTGGGACGTTCACCAGGAACCGAAAGAATAAGCTTTTCTGATCCTTGTTGAAATTTAATGGTTTGATCTCCACCAATCATCTTGATTGAGTTTATTTTCCCCGGCTTTTGCTCGGAGTTCAAACCTAATGATGGGAGCTCAATATCACCTTTTTCAGGATTCAGCACAATTACATACAAAGCCTTGTTGTTGGTCACAAATCGAACTTCATCATGTCCATAAGCTGGGCTAGTTACTGTTCTTTCATTGAAATTGGCCGTTTTCTTTTGTTCTTGCAAGGCTGCTAGGTCTGTTTCATCGGTACCGTCATCTTCTCGTTTCAGGTACGAATCGATATTATCGCCATAAATCAGCCAAGGCTTACTCGCATAAATGGCTTCACTGTTCAGGTTAACCCAAGCGCCAATATCATCCAACATCACCTTTTGTTCTGCCGGAATGGTTCCATCAGCCAAGAGTTCGACATTAAGCAACAAGTTTCCGTTTTTACTCATGTAATCGGCCAGCAATTCAATTATGGTTCTGGCGTTTTGCTTGTACTCCATCCGGTCTGTATCTTCTTTGTAGAACCAGGTACGAAGCGTAGTAATTCCCTGCCAGGGGTAAGGCAAAACTTCACTGGCTCCTCCCCGCTCAATATCCTTAACAGTTGACGGCTCGTTCGAGAATTTTCCGGCAATAACAGCGTCAATTGTTCCGTTTTGCTGAAGCTTGTGATTAAAGAAATTCTGGCAAACCTGCTTGCCATACTCTTTGTAAGGGAATCCATAACCATCAAACCAAAGCATGTCAACATCGTATTTTGTTACCAATTCGGTGTGACGAAGCACCCAGTTTTGCTTGACGCTTTCGATATACTCAGGAGTTCTTTGCCCTGGTGGTAATCCATACAGATCAGCTGGATTCAGGCCTTCCCACCACTTTCCTTTTCCATCTTCAA
>NZ_FONW01000003.1 GCF_900113005.1 Sunxiuqinia elliptica | reverse complement strand
AATGGTGCGTATTGATCAGGTGACTCCCATTCACCTGATCAATAGAATGACCGGTTAAATGTTAGGGCTCCACTCCAGCCTGCGAGTAAGGGTTTCACTCAAAGTAGAGCCCTCACTAGATTGACGGATAAGCTTCATCGGAAGGCTGTCTATTAGGTGTCGCGAATTCCGATTCGCGATTAACTACCCTTAAGGGTTATGGCTTGGCTTAAAGATGCTGCCTGAAGCGTTGAACGTGCAGGTAATGGTGCGTATTGATCAGGTGACTCCCATTCACCTGATCAATAGAATGACCGGTTAAATGTTAGGGCTCCACTCCAGCCTGCGAGTAAGAGCTTCACTCGAAGTGAAGCCCTTACTGTCACGAAATCCGTCATTTTTAGTTGAAATACCAGGCCGACAAGTTGAAATACTCAACCTACAAATTGGAACACACAACCGGGCAGTTCAAGCACTTGGCAGAGTGATTAAAACACAAAACCGAGCAGTTGAAACACGTAACCGACAGCTTGAAACACAAAACCGAGCACTTAAAACACTCGGCGGAGCAGTTGAAACACAATTCCGAGCCCTTAAAATGCTCCTTTTATGCGCGGCTGAATGTCCGGAGCTGTTTTTTGAGTATCCGGACCACTTTTTCCGGAATCCGGACTGCTTTTGGGAATCGTCCAAGCCCTTTGTTTTATAGTCAAACGGCTCGGTTTGATGTACCAAGCACTTGGCTGGGTAGTTTAAGCCCTCGGGAAACCGGTTGAAGCAGTCGGTTGGCTTGTCAAAGAACTTTTTTGGGTGAATCCCAAGCTTTGGAGAGTCATTCCATCCCCGAAGCTACCCTCCAAGCTTCAGGAGAATGTCTTCTCACGCATGCTTGCTGGATTCCCAGCTACCTAAACAAACAAGCAGCCGATTTGAAACGCCTTTGTTAAAGACAAGCATTATGGACAAGATAGGGAGGTGGTAAAGCCCACAATCTGGCAATAGTTTTATGTTTCTCAGCATAGTTTTGTTAATTGGGCATTTTAAAAGAGGCTGAAAACGATGGTGATAGGGGCGTGTTGAAACTATCGGCGAGCCCTCCCTTGCGCACTAAACAGCACCAGCACTCTAAAACTGAGCATTCCCATACTGTTTAGTTAAGGGAAATCAGTACCTTGGGAAATCCCACAAAGGATACGGCAGAAGGACGCGTAAGCAAAAACGATATGGCTGAAATTCTAGAATCGGTTAGATAACATTTTTGATAACTCAATAGAATGGGTATTGTTATACCTCCTAAATTATAGGTATAACAATACTTGAAAAATTGCAAAAGGAAATATAACAACCATAGTTGATGCTCACTAGTTAACACAAATATTAAACTACAACAAATGGTAGATTTTAGAAAAAAATTAAGCAAAGGTCAACTTGACAAAAAAACAATTCCATCGGAAATATATGATTCTCTGGATAGGAGAAGTGTAACAGGTCCTTTAAGACCTGCCCAAAACGAGATATTAGAAGAATGGTATAATAAATGCCAAGAAGATAATGACTTAATAATTAAACTTCATACTGGTGAAGGGAAAACTTTAATTGGGCTTTTAATTCTACAATCTAAAATTAATCAAGGATTAGGCCCATGTATTTATGTATGTCCCAATATCTATTTAGTGCAGCAGGTAGTGTTGGAGGCACAGAAATTTGGTATTCCAATTTGCACAATTGAAGCAGATAATGCTATACCAAATGATTTTTTAGATGGTAAAAAGATACTGGTTACACATGTTCAAAAATTATTTAATGGTAAATCAATTTTTGGTATAGATAATTCATTTACTAAAACAAACACAATAGTACTTGACGATTCACATGCATGTATTGATTCAATTAAGAATTCATTTACAATTAGAATAAGTAGAGAACATGAACTATATAATTCTATTTTAAAGCTGTTTGAATCGGAGTTAAAGGAACAAGGAGAAGGAAGTTATTTTGATATTGAGGCAGGTATTTACGATACATTATTAATGATTCCTTATTGGTCTTGGATTGATAAATCAAGTGATGTCATTACTCTACTATCAAGCAATCAGGAAGAAAATTTTATAAAATTTTCTTGGCCTATTCTGAAAAATTCAATTCATAATTGCCAAGCTTTTATTACCG
Source organism: Sunxiuqinia elliptica (assembly GCF_900113005.1). GTDB lineage: Bacteria > Bacteroidota > Bacteroidia > Bacteroidales > Prolixibacteraceae > Sunxiuqinia > Sunxiuqinia elliptica. The sequence continues at coordinate 354,525 of NZ_FONW01000003.1, read as the reverse complement.
GGAAAGGAATTGAGATAACACCGATTTTTGTGCCAGTTGGAAGCTTTGGAACATTTTCAAGAGCTCAACAAAGAATACTAATGTCGGCAACAACCCAAGACGATTCTTTTTTTATAAAAGGTCTAGGTTTTAATAAAAATGCAGTAACAAATCCATTGACAAATAAAAAACAATTATGGTCTGGAGAAAAGATGTTATTAATACCATCACTAATAGATGAGTCATTAGATAGGGCCTTAATTGTAACAAAGTTTGCACCTGCAAAAAATTACAATTTTGGTCGAGTTGCTCTTGTTTCCAGTTTTAAGAAGTCACAACATTATTATGAGTTGGGGGCAAAAGTTGCAGAGTCAAAAAGTATATTCACAGAAATAAGTTCATTGAAAAAGGGAGATTTTGAAAATACTTTAGTTATTGTAAACCGATATGATGGAATTGATTTACCAGATGAATCTTGTCGAATTTTGATAATTGATTCTATGCCATTTTTTGATTCTTTAAATGACAGATACGAACAAAAATGCAGAATTAATAGTGATGTAATCAATATAAAATTAGCTCAACGAGTGGAGCAAGGATTAGGGCGAAGTGTTAGAGGTGAAAAGGATTTTAGTGCAATATTGATAATTGGTTCGGATTTGGTAAAGTTTATAAAAAGTGTTCAAACAAATAAATATTTCTCATCGCAGACAAGGAAGCAAATTGAGATAGGTTTACAAATTGCAGAAATGGCTCAAGAAGAATTACAACCTGATGAATCAGCCTATAAAGTACTAGCTTCATTAATTGATCAATCTTTAAAACGTGATGAAGGCTGGAAGGAGTTTTACATTGAAGAAATGAACCAAGTATCTGAAAATAAACAAGAGATAAATATTTATGAAGTTTTGCAATTAGAAAAGGAAGCAGAAAATGCAAATCTCAAAGAAGACAATGAAACAGCATGTTTAAAAACTCAAGAGTTGATTGATAAATACGTAGATGATGATTCAGAAAAAGGATGGTACTTACAGCAATTAGCAAGATATAAATACTTTGAAAGTAAAACTGAATCCAATAAATTACAAAAATCTGCTTTTCTTTTAAATTCTCAATTACTAAAACCTAAAGATGGCATAACATATAAGAAAATTGAATTTATAAATGAAAACAGGATTAAACGAATAAAAACATGGATATCTAATTTTCAATCATATGATGAATTGATTTTGGCCGTCGATAGCATTTTAGGTGATTTAACTTTTGGAATAGATTCTGAAAAATTTGAAAGCTCTGTGAAAGAAATCGGCTGTTTGTTAGGTTTTATTAGCCAAAGGCCAGATAAAGAGTTTAGAAAAGGACCTGATAATTTGTGGTGCGGAGTAGACAATAGGTTTTTTTTATTTGAGTGCAAAAGTGAAGTCTCGGACAAACGTGATGCAATTAGTAAACATGAAGCAGGCCAAATGAATTCGCATTGTGCATGGTTTGAGAGTATTTATGGTGATGCTACTGTTAAAAGGGTTCTTATTATACCTACTCGAAATTTATCGTATAGCGCAGATTTCACGCATAAAGTTGAGGTAATGAGAAAGGGTAAATTAAAATTGTTTAAAGCATCAATTAAATCATTTATTAAAGAATTTAAAAATTATAATATAAATGAACTAAGTGATGAGAAGATTCAAGAATTTATCAATACACACAAACTAGACATTTCAAATTTAGAGAATTCATATGCCGAAAAATATAGAAGAAATTTAAATACTGGTGTTAATAATTAAGTGTTCGAGCCGCGCGCAGCGCAGAGCTTGAACGCAGTGTAACAATGTACCTATTGCAGGGCGGGGTTTGGTGGTACGCCAACTGCGCCCGATAGCTATAGAGGGCTCCTTTCTTAACCTTCATATCCTATCGGACTCTGACGCTCTTGGAAATCTACCCAACAACACTCAACTAATCCTCTCATATTAAAAAAACAAAACAACACCGATGAAAAACCTAATTGTACTAACATTACTATTTGCCTGTTTAACAGCGTTCGCTCAAAACGATAAAAGTATTGACTGGAATGCTGATATCGAATATCTGAAAGTGGAACTTCCCAAAAATCATTATGATTTGTATATGGTTAAGAGTGAACAGGACTTCTTTACGGAACTTGACAACATCGCTAAAATCCAACATCAATTCTCCGATTTTGAAGTAGCCGTTAAATTGCAACAATTGATTGCAAGCTTCGGAGATTCACATACTGCTTTAAATTTAAAACCATTCCTTGATTACAATAAAATCCTTCCTATTGGGCTGATGTGGTTTAACGATGGACTATGGGTGCAAGCAACCACCAAAAGCAATGAAATCCTATTAGGGGCGAAACTCGTCGAAATAAATGGACATGGAATCAGTGAAATAATAGATTCATTGAGTACGATTTCAGCCATGGATAATCTGGCTTCGGTAAAGAAAAGTGCTCCGAAAACAATACCGGTAATCCAGTTTTTAGAATATTTCGGGTTTGCGGCACAACCTGAAACAAAATTAACCCTTGAAAAAGATGGAGAAACCCTGGCGTATTTAATTCATCCCGAACGGATGAATCGAAACAACATGGTTCGGGTTCTTCCTAAGCCGATACCACTATGCTATCAAAATACGAGACTTCCTTTTTGGAGCAAGGTTTTAACCGAGGACAATGTATTTTACATTCAGTATAACAAATGTTGGAGTAGAGAATATCCTCCATCTGGTTTCAAAGGAGATGTTCAAAAACTTCCTTCATTCTCTGCTTTTCACAAAGCAATCGTGGACAGCATTCAGCAAAACGATTTTGATAAAGTTGTTTTTGATGTTCGTTTTAATGGCGGGGGGAATTCTTACCAGGGAACAAAATTAATTGAAGAATTATCAACGATAGATAAAATTAACCGTAAAGGAAAGCTTTATGTAATTACAGGACGAGATTCGTATTCCTCGGCGATAATCAATATTATGGACTTTACGAACATGACTAATGCAATTTTAGTGGGTGAAGAAACCTCCGGGAAACCCAATCATCTTGGCGAAATAAGAAGCTTTAAACTGCCATCTTCAGCGCTTAGCTTGCAATACTCAACCAAATACTTTAAACGGGCCGATAACGATTTAAAAACGATCACGCCTGATAAAATTATTGAATCAAGTTTTACCGAATTTAAGCATGGTCATGACCCAGTCGTTGAATGGATTTTGAAACAATAATGTCCCTTGCTAACGCATGCTTGTATCCTGTGGTTTCGTTTTTCGCTGTTTTGAAGTTGGAATTATGATTCGTCTGACTAAGTAGGAGCAAATTCAATTTATTCCTTTTTTCTCCTAACTACCAAGAACGATTGAGTTGCTTTAGCATATTCATTAATCTGGTAATTTGAAATTTATAAATCTAATAATCTATTAAGTTTAAAATCGAATTGTTTGACTTCCTTGTGTTTTTCTTCAAGCTTTCGAGTGTTGCTTTCGGTTTATATCTTCGTCTTCGGCAGTGATGTGGATGTTTCTTATTACTTTTGAATTTTACGCAAGAAATATGTCGAAACTAAAAATATATAAAGCGTCAGCCGGCTCGGGGAAAACCTTCCGCCTAGCGCTCGAATACCTCAAGATTGCTCTTTCTGGCGAGTGGAACTACAAAAACATTTTGGCGGTAACATTCACCAATAAGGCAACCACCGAAATGAAAGAGCGGGTTATCGAAGAGCTGTATGTGCTGGCCCAGGAGCAGCGATCGGCTTATCTTCCTCTGCTTGTTCAGGAAATGGGACTACCGGAAGTGGTCCTAGCTGAGCGGGCACGAAAAAGCCTAAAAAGCATTCTGCACGATTATTCGCGCTTTTCGATAAGTACGATTGACAGCTTTTTCCAACGGGTGATTAAATCGTTTAACCGGGAATTGGGGATTAATGTTGCTTACCAAGTTGACCTGGAGGATAACTTGATTTTGGAAGAAGCGGTCGATGAATTGCTGCTATCCATTGAAGAAAACCCGGAGTTGCTGGAATGGCTGAAGAAATTTGCCAACGAGAAGATCCGGGAAGGGGGAGGCTGGAACCTGAAAAATGATATCCTGAAGCTGGGAAGCCAGATTTACAACGAGACTTTTAAGGCTCTAAACCAGACCTTGTACGAAAAGATCAACGATAAAGCTTTCATTAATGCCTACAAGAAAGAGCTGAATGCGGTCATTCATCAGTTTGAAAATAACCTCAAACGTATTGGAAAAGCCGGCTTGAATGTCATGGAACAACGCGGCTTGTCGGTGGATGACTTTAAGTACAAAAAGAGTGGGGCAGCAGCCTCTTTTCAACGACTGGCTGATCTTAACCTGGATAAGTGGCCAGCGAAACGAGCGTTAAAAGCATCGGAAGAACTGGACGAGTGGACCGGGAAAAAAGATCCGGCGCCGGTTGTTGAAGCTGCAGCTGCCTTGCAACCGCTTTTGTTGGAAGCCATTACTTTCTTCTATCAGAAATTGCATGAGTACAACTCGGCAAAGCTCATCGTTAGTCAACTTTACACCCTGGGAATTTTGGTGGACTTGCAGGCAATGGTCAGGCGGGTTACTCAGGAGAAAGGGGTGGTACTAATCTCGGACTCAGGTTCCTTGCTGAAGAGCATTATTGATGATTCGGATGCTCCATTCATTTATGAAAAGACAGGGGTTTTTTACAACCACTTCATGATTGATGAGTTTCAGGATACTTCTGGCTTGCAGTGGGGAAACTTCCAGCCTTTAATTGCCAATGCCCTTGCCGAGGATCATTTAGGAATGGTTGTGGGCGATGTGAAGCAAGCAATCTATCGTTGGCGGAATGGTGACTGGAACTTGCTCGCCAGCGAAGTCAACCATCAGTTTCCGGCCAATGGTGCTGAAGAAGAGACACTCCAGAAAAACTGGCGTAGTACCGGAAACATCATTCGATTCAATAACGCCATCTTTCAGATTTTGCCGCAGCTTTTTCAGCAGCACATCAATGCTGAATTGGCAGAGAACCGGTTGGAAGATCAGGAGATGGAAAGCCAGATTGAATCAATCTACGGACAAAGTTTGCAGGAAATTGCAAATACCCGTTTGGCGGATGATGGAGCGATTCGGATGCGTTTCCTCGAAAATGGAAAAGATGTCGATCCAGAAGAGCTTCGTGCTCAAATATTGGATGAGCTGGTCGCTTCCATCAAGGAAGTTCAGGATCGGGGGGCTTCGGCGCATGAGATTGCCGTATTGGTCAGAACCAAGGGCGATGCCAAAGAAATTGCTGATCGCTTGTTGAAGGAAAAGGAAGCTGAAACGAAGTACAACTTCAACATCTTGTCCAGCGAGTCGCTTTATGTGAAGAATTCAGCCGCCGTGAGCCTTGTGTTGGCGCTTTTGCAATTGCTGGCCGATCCGAATGATAAAGTGGCGCTGGCTTTGGCAAATCATCTGTATTACAACGAACTGTTTGATGTGCTGGATGCTTTAGGAAAAGTTCCGAGCCTTACGGTGCCAAAATCCGACCAAATGGCCATTAGTTTTGAGTCGTTTGACAAGCCCAAAGAAACCAGCTTGTTTGAGAAACTGACCGATCAAAACAATAACCTGTCTGACTTTCTGCTAAGCGATTACTTCACAGAGACCTTGAGTGGTCGGAATATTCAGGAAATTGCATTGAAAATATGTGAGCTGTTTAACCTTTTCGAACTTCAGGATGAGCTGGCATACCTGCAGGCTTTTATCGATCAGCTGGCAGCTTTCATGAAAAGTCGGACCACGGACATTTCTGCTTTCCTGATTTGGTGGGAAGAGCAAGGTCAGAAAAAGACCATTGCTGTTTCGGAAGAGCTGGATGCTATCCGGATTCAAACGATTCACAAGGCTAAAGGCTTGGAGTATAACTATGTATTCATTCCATTCTGTGACTGGAAAATAGATGTATCGCCCCAGCATGCGCCCATTTTGTGGTGCCAGCCCAAGCTTCCTCCCTTCGACCAGCTGGAACTGGTTCCGGTGAAATTTGGGAAAGACATGGGAGAGTCTATCTTTTTCAGAGAGTATTTTCAGGAGAAAATCAGCAACTACATTGATAACCTGAACTTGCTGTACGTGGCATTTACCCGGGCAAGAACGGCCTTGTTTACCTGGTCGGTTACTTCGGGCAAGTTTACCACAATGGCAGACGCGCTGTTGCAGTCGCTTGAGAAAGCTGATCATTTTGCCTTGCAAGGGGAGGAGAGCTTGTTCTGCGATCTCCTGGCGAGTTACGATTCTGAGGAGAAAACCTTCGAACTTGGATCCTTTCAGTTTCCGAAGAGCTCTAAAGAAACGAAAAAGGACCATTGTTTAGTTCTTGATAAATTTCGCTTTGCCGACTTTCATAGTTATTTGAAGCTTCGAAAGCGGAATGAGCATTTCTTTGTTGAAGATGAACTGGCCTCTACCAAGGTCAATAAAGGCCGTATTTTTCACGAGGTGCTGGCTCAGATTGCAACGCATGAGGATGTTGAAGCAGCTGTAAATGACTTGGTTTTTCGGGGAGTAATTCAGCAGGCTGAAGGCGAAACTATGAAAAAGCAGATCCATGAGCTGATTACTGCTCCGGAAGTGACTGCCTGGTTCAATGGGAGCTATCGGGTGTTGAATGAGCGATCGGTGATCACAGGAGCCAATGGGGTAAAACGCCCGGACCGAATCATGCTGAACGACGATGAATTGATTGTGGTGGACTACAAATCGGGCGAGAAAGAGTTGGAAAAATACCACTATCAAGTTGGAAACTACATGAAAGAACTCCGGAAATGTGGTTATCCCAATGTTACGGGTTACATCTGGTATACACACTTAAACAAACGGGTAATGGTAGAGGGACATTATATGATTGATGGAAAAGGTCGTGTTTGACTTGACACAAGCGATCTATCAAATAAAAAAGTTTTTCATTTTGATGTTGCCTCTTTACCCCAAAAATGTAATTTTGCCAAAAAAATTCTAAATTATGATACAACGTATTCAAACACTTTATATACTGATTTCGGCCATTCTGATTGGTCTTTTGTTTGGTTTGCCATTTGCTGAAATTGCTGCCAACGGTAAACTCTACCTGTTCAATATTCAAGGTATTTTGCATAACGGAGAGATTGTTGAAAGCGGACTCCCCATTCTGGCCTTTACGGGATTGATTTGTGTGCTTCACTTGGTGGCCATGTTTTTATACAAAAAAAGAGTGGTGCAAATGCGCGTGTTGGTTTTTTCAATTCTGCTATTGTTGGGGCTGTTTGGCATGTTCTATTTCTTTACCTATTACAGCTTCAAAGGCCATGAGATTAGTTACAAGGTGGCAGTTGTTTTTCCATTGGTTGCAATTATTCTGGATTACCTGGCAATTCGCAATATTGGAAAAGATGAAGCTTTGATTCGCTCCATCGATCGGATTCGATAAGGATTCCCTTCCTAAAATATTATCAGAGGCATTTTCGAAAGAAGATGCCTCTTTTTGTTTCTAGACTATCGCTTGAGAAGCGGCCAGGCAACTTCTTTTTCTACGAAGAAATAGTCATCGGAAAGGGAAGCGAACGGCGCTTTTTGTCGCGATGGCAGACTTTGGGAATGAAATAGCAACAAGCTTCTTAATCTGCTAGGGAATTCCATTCGAAAGCTTGGGCTCATGATTAGGCTTTTAAGAAGTCTTATTTAGCCTTTTCAATAGCAGGGGAATAATTGTTTCTGAAAATGAATTGAAGTCGTCTAGGAGCATAAAAAAAGGCAATAGCCCCGAAAGGTATTGCCTTGATCTATTTAAAATTGTTTTGTTGGATTTAATTGCGTTGGTAACTTACCAAGCTCAATATATTGTTTGGTTTTTTCCTTATACCAATCCGCTGAATCCCATGAAAGCCATTGCCAAAATACCGGCAACGATCAACGCAATTGGGGTTCCTTTTAGTCCTTTTGGCACATTCATCAAGTCGAGGTGCTCGCGCAAACCCGCAAATAGAACCAATGCCAGTCCGAACCCAATTGCGTTGGCAATGGCGAAAACAACGCCTTCCATCAGGTTAAACTCTTTCTGGTAAGTCAAAATTGCAACCCCTAGAATAGCACAGTTTGTCGTAATCAATGGAAGAAAAACACCCAATGCCTGATATAGGGAAGGGCTTACTTTTTTCAGAATGATCTCAACCAACTGCACCAAAGAAGCAATAACCAAAATGAAGAAGATGGTTTGTAAAAATTGCAAACTAAGCGGATTCAGAATATACACCTGAATCAGGTAAGTAACAATGGTTGCAATTACCATAACAAAGGTAACGGCGCCTGTCATTCCCACTGCCGTCGAAATCTTTTTGGACACCCCAAGAAAAGGGCAGATTCCCAAAAATTGATTCAACACAATGTTGTTGACAAATATGGCGGCTATAATGATAATAATGTATTCCATAATCAAATCTCCTATGCTTTATTCAAACGGTTGATAAGGGCAATCAGGTAGCCCAAAACAATGAAGGCTCCAGGAGCAAGGACAAACAACAACATGCCATAATCTTCAGGGAAAATTGCGATGTCGAAGATTTTTCCGCTTCCCAGGAACTCGCGGGCTGCACCAAGTAGTGTTAGGGCAAATGAGAAACCAAGTCCCATACCTAAACCGTCAACCAAAGACGAAACCAAGTTGTTTTTTGACGCAAAAGCTTCTGCACGGCCCAGTACCAAACAGTTGACAACAATCAGGGGAATAAACAGCCCCAGACTCTCGAAGAGTGAAGGGAGGTAAGCCTGCATGGTTAACTCAACTACGGTCACAAATGCAGCAATAATTACAATGAAACTAGGAATACGAACTTTACTTGGGATGACATTTTTTACCAATGAAATTACCAAGTTTGACATGACCAAAACAAAGGTGGTGGCTAAGCCCATTCCTAAACCATTGAATGCGGAGGAAGTTACCCCCAAAGTGGGACACATTCCCAATAACAGTACGAACACCGGGTTTTCTTTGATAAAACCTTTGGTGAAGTTTTGCATTTGATTCATGATTGACCTCCTTTGCTTGTATGGTTGCTTGCTTGAGTTTGATCTTCGGCACTTGCCTGGTACGTTTTATAAGCCCGAACAACGGCATCCAGAAAAGCACGGCTGGTAATGGTTGATGCGGTAATGGCATCAACATCGCCACCATCTTTTGAAACCTGGAATTTTGTTGTTGAAGGATTTTTACCCAAAATGTTTTGCTTAGGTTTTGCTTCGTCCTTAAACCAAGCACCCATTTTTGAGCCTAATCCCGGGGTTTCTTTGTGCTCAAGCACCTCGTAGCCGGTAATGTCTCCTTCTGGCGATAACCCAGCCATAATGCTGATAAAACCGCTAAATCCATTCTTGGTGTAGGTTTTAACTGCAGTTCCTACCAGTTGTTGGTTGGCATCGTAAGCCGGAAAGAATTCCAGGCTGTCTGCACCATCTTCAGGTAGTAACTTATAAGCGTCTCCCAGTGAGTCAAAAGCTGGAAGAACACTTTCGATTGCTTTTTCCTGCGCCTTTTGTTTGGCCAGGGCAATGTCTTCTTTTGTTAAATCATGCACAAAACCCAATATGGTTGCAGCTACCAGAGTAACCACAAACAAGGTTAAGGTCATGCTTAGAAATGTAGATTCTTTTTGAGCCATTATTTCGTTCCTCCAAATCGTTTCGGTTTGATATAAACATTAAGGAGCGGAGTAAATCCGTTCATGATCAAAATCGCGAAAGAAATACCTTCCGGATATGCTCCAAAATTTCGGATTAAAACCGTTATTACTCCAATGCCAATACCGTAAATCAATTGTCCCTTCACAGTCATTGGTGAGGTTACCATATCGGTTGCCATATAGATTGCACCCAACATGGCACCACCCGTCAACAGGTGAAATACCGGCTCTATGAAATTTTCGGGGTTGAACATCCAAAGAATTCCCTGGAAAGCGAAGATGGTTCCCAAAATGAATACGGGGATGTGCCAGGTGATTACTTTTTTCCAAAGCATGTAAGCAAAACCCAGTAGCAGGAACAAGGCAGAAATCTCTCCAAGAGATCCGGGCATGTTACCATAGAGCAAATCCAGGTTGGCAGGCAATCCCTGCATCACTTCGCTTACTGGTTGACCTGCTTTTACACCTTCTTTTAAAAGAGCTAAAGGAGTGGCTGTGGTTAACGCATCAACAGTGGCGTGTTGCGTTACGGGCCAGCTAGTCATTTGAACAGGAAAAGAAATCAATAGAAATACACGTCCGACCAAGGCCGGGTTGAAAGGGTTATTTCCCAATCCGCCAAACGATAGTTTTCCAACGCCAATAGCAACCAATGCCCCAACAAGAATCATCCAGGTGGGCAAGCTTGCCGGAACGTTAAAGGCTAACAAAATACCGGTTAAGGCTGCAGAACCATCGGTTATTTGAGGTTCTGACTTCATGATGTATTTCTGAATTAAATATTCGAAGGCAACACAGGCTGCAACGGCAAGTAGTGTTACCCGGATGGCTTCGAAGCCAAACATGAAAACAGACCAGGCGAGAGCTGGCACTAAAGCCAGGATAACCCGGTACATGATCTTATTCACCGAATCACTGGTGTGTACGTGCGGTGAAGGTGATATGGTTAGAAGTTTACTCATTGCTTTTTAATCAGGATTATCATTTACAGTTTTATTTTTTCCGGGAACGAATAATGTTTCCAACCTTACCTTTTCCTAATCGGATATAATCGAGTAGGGGACGGTCGGCAGGACAGGTGTAGCTGCATGAACCACATTCAATGCAGTCCATAATCTTACTCGCTTCAGCCTTTTCCCAAATTTGCTTATCCGAAACAGTCATTAAAAAGTAAGGCTCCAGTCCCATGGGGCAAACGGTAACGCAACGAGTACAGCGAATACAGTTTTTCATTGGCTGCCTTTTGGCTTCGGCATCCTGCATCAATAGGATTCCTGAAGTTCCTTTGGTCACCGGAATATCGGTTGATGCAACAGCTTTTCCCATCATGGGGCCACCACTGATAATCTTACCGGTATCTTCGGGCAAACCGCCAGCAGCATCAATCAGGTATTGAATTGGCGTTCCAACGCGGACCAGAAAGTTAGCCGGATTTTTAACTGATTTACCGGTAATGGTAACTACGCGCTCCACTAAGGGCTTGTTCTTTTGAACAGCTTCGTATACAGCCAACGCTGTCCCGACATTGCTCACCACTGCGCCAACGGCAATTGGTAGAGCTCCTGAAGGAACTTCACGTCCCGTAACGGCTTTGATTAGTTGCTTCTCTCCACCTTGCGGATACTTCACCTTCAACGGAACGATTTCAATGCCACTTTCTTTGGCAGCGAGTTCTTTGAGGTGTTTAATCGCATCAGGCTTGTTATTTTCGATCCCGATATAGGCTTTATCAACTTCAAGGGCACACATTAACAAGCGAACGCCAACCAATAGCTCATCAGCTTTCTCGAGCATTACGCGATGGTCTGATGTTAGGTAGGGTTCACACTCCACACCATTAATAAGAAGCACTTCTGCTTTCATCCCTTGTGGTGGAACTAACTTAACATGTGTCGGGAAAGTTGCCCCTCCCAAACCTACAACTCCGGCCTCATTTATGCGGTCGATGATCTTTTTCGGATCGGTTTCAAAATTTTTTACCAGCGTAGAAGAGGTGTCAATTCCGGTTTCCCATTCGTCGCCTTCCACATCAATAAGAATTCCTTGCTTCGGATAACCGGAACTGTCCATGGCCAAATCGACCTTTTTTACGGTACCGGATACGGATGAATGGATATTGGCCGAGACAAAACCTCCTGATTTTGCTACTAACTGGCCAACTTTAACCTGATCGCCTTTTTTTACCAGGGCTTGAGCTGGTGCTCCAATATGCTGGGCTACGGGGATAAAAACACTTTTGGGTAAAGCCAGTTTTTCGATGGCTTTATCGGCCGAAAGCTTATTTTCAGCCGGATGTACCCCGCCGAGTTTGAATGTTTTTAACACGATGGCCTCCTATTTTTTTTCTATGTTATCGGTTTTATTTTCTTCTGTTGCCTTGACCTCCTTTTTCACCGGAGCTTCTTTTTTGACAGCTGGTTTGGGAGGTAAATCAGCCTTTATTTTGCGTGGTGGAAATCCAAGCTCAATAATCGCATTGGTCGGACACTCAACAACACACTTTCGGCACAGTTTACATTTATCCGAATCAATAAAGGCTAGGTTGTTTTTCATGGTAATGGCATCAAAAGGACAAACCTTGAAGCATTTTGAACAACCAATACAGGCCACTTCACATGATTTTTTGGCAATACCACCTTTGTCTTCATTCCGACACGAGACGTAAATCTTACGGTCTTTAGGACCACGCTTACGAAGCTCGATCAATGTTTTTGGGCAAGCTTCAACACAAGCTCCGCAAGCCACACATTTATCATCGATAACTTCGGGCAAGCCAGTTTCCGGATTCATGTGAATAGCATCAAAGTCACAGGCTGCAACGCAGTCACCATGTCCCAGACATCCGTATTGACATCCAGTATCACCGCTGTATAGCGAAGAGGCCACTGCACATGATGACGCACCATCAAACTGGTTGGTTTTGGGGCGGTGTTCACACGTTCCATTACATCGAACAACGGCAACTCTAGGATCTTTCGTAACAGCTTCAAGACCTAAAATGCCTGCCACATCAGTCATGCAATCGTTTCCACCCACTGGGCAAAACAATGCTGACAACTCATTTTCTTTCACACAGGCTTCGGCAAAAGCCCGACAACCTGCAAAGCCACAACCACCACAGTTGGCACCGGGCAGAGCGCTTTCTACTTCGTCGATCCGTGGATCTTCGTATACTTTAAACTTCTGTGCTACAAAGTATAAAATGACAGCTGCCAAAATACCTATAGCGCTTAAAGCAATCATCGTATAAACAATCGTAATACTCATAATATTTATGGTAAAGGCTTGATTTCAAATTCAAAACTCTTGCGTATCCGATTTCGGGTCAGGTACAAAATAAAATAGTAGGGAATAAGAACCGCGAGAGAGATTAGTCCACTGATTGCCTCGCTAAATTGCAGGCTGGTCAGTGTAATTAGAATGATCATGATTAATAGGAAGGGGAGGACGTAGCCATAAAACAAAGCTTTAAATCCTTGTGAGGTTTTGCCAATAACTTCGACGGGTTGGCCTACTCGAAAATCTCCATTGAAATGATTGATCTCAATTTCCTTGTCTTTCATGTCAGCCATTGAACATGCACCTTTGGCGTGGCAAGAGGAGCAGGCTGACTCATTGATAATCCCCACAATTATCTTTTGATCTGAAAGCTCTTTGATAATTCCTTTGTGTGAAATCTCTCCCGACATTTTTTCTTCTTCCAAGCTTTTAATATGAGTGCAAAACTAAAGATGTTTGGATAACTAGAATCCATTGAAATATCATTTTTAAAACATCTTGAGCTATTTATATTCGATTTAAATAATTTATTTTTAGGCGGTTTTGTAATTTGTTTATTTCTAGCTAGATACAGAGGTGGGTGATAAAACTCATTGTTTTCTCTCAATTTTTGCAATCTCTGGATTGCAGGATTATTTTCAAAAAACAATCTCTATTTGGCAAAAAAAGACGGATTTTAGTTTGTTTGCTGAACAGAAAATGGTGAAAAATGACAAGTATTCTTAACTAATCACACTCCAATTGAACTCTGTATTTTTCATTTTTTGGTAGTGATAAAGCAGCAATTTGTTCTCATCTTTTTCCAATCGAGGATCATCCGAAAGGATATCGGAGGCAACATTTCGGGCAATGCGAAGAATTTCTCCATCCTTTCCTAAATTGGCGATGTTCAGGTTAACTCCCAAGCCACTTTGTTGGGTTCCCTCAATATCTCCAGGCCCTCGAAGTTGTAGGTCAACCTCGGCAATTTCAAACCCATCATTTGTACGAACCATGGTTTCGAGTCGCTTTCTGCTTTCGTTGCTAATTTTATACGAGGACATCAGCAGGCAATACGATTGTTCGGCACCACGACCAACCCGGCCGCGAAGCTGATGGAGCTGGGAAAGACCAAATCGCTCCGAACTTTCAATAACCATTATCGACGCATTGGGTACATCTACGCCAACCTCAATGACGGTGGTGGCTACCATAATTTGAGTTTTCCCTTCTTTAAAGAGCTGCATCTCGGCGTCTTTTTCGGCCGGCTTCATTTTTCCGTGGACCATGCTTAATTGATAGCGCGGAAATACTTGCTTCATTAGTTCGTAGCCGTCTTCCAGGTTTTTGTAATCCATTTTTTCTGATTCGCTGATCAACGGATAAACAATGTAGGCCTGCCTTCCAACTTCTATTTGTCCCCGAATAAACTCGTACACTTGTTTCCGACGGTTCTCGAAATAATGCCGTGTATCGATTGGCTTCCGTCCCGGAGGGAGCTCATCAATGACCGAAACATCCAGATCGCCATAAAGTGTCATGGCTAAAGTTCGCGGAATTGGGGTGGCTGTCATCACCAGAATATGTGGTGGAATCAGCTTGTTCTTTTTCCATAGCTTGGCTCGCTGGGCAACGCCAAATCGATGCTGTTCATCAATAATTACCAGTCCTAAACGAGAAAAACTGACTGTATCTTCAATAAGCGCATGGGTGCCAATTAGCAGTTGCAGTTCGCCACTTTCTAATTGTTCGTGAATCTTTTTGCGTTCAGCTTTCTTGGTGGAACCGGTAAGTAGCGCAACTTTTACACCAAGGCCAGTCAGCATTTTAACAATGGTATTATAATGCTGGATCGCTAAAATTTCGGTTGGAGCCATCAAACTGGCCTGAAAGCCATTATCAAAAGCCAGTAGGGCTGTCATCAGGGCAACCAGTGTTTTTCCACTTCCAACATCGCCTTGCAACAGGCGATTCATTTGCTTGCCAGAGCCAAGATCTTTCCGGATTTCCTTGATCACTTTCTTTTGTGCTCCCGTGAGTTCAAACGGCAGGTTGTTGGCATAAAACTGGTTGAAGTTGTAGCCAACGTGAGAAAAAATAAATCCTTTAAAAGCCTCAAGTCGGCTATGCTTTAAACTCAGAATTTTTAGCTGAATGTAAAACAACTCCTCAAACTTAAGCCTGAAGGTTGCCTTTTGGAGATAATGGCTGCTTTCCGGAAAATGGATTTGCCGCAGTGCATCCTTTAGCGAGATCAACTTTAGCGGCTCTTTGATCTTTGAAGGTAACGTTTCATAGATTTTTCCCTGGAGTTGCTGTGCCAGATTGTATTGAATCTTGTTAATAGCTCGCGTATTCAGGAAGCGCTTTTTTAACTTTTCGGTCGTATTGTAAAAGGCTTGTAAAACCCCGGTTTTAAACTGCTCGCTGGCTTTATCTTCAACTTCTGGGTGAATAATGTTTACGCGTCCGTTAAAGACCGATGGTTTGCCAAATACAACGTAGGTTTTTCCTGGAACCAAATTCTCCCGGATATACTTTATTCCTTGAAACCAAACCAGGTCCATGCTCCCGGTCTCATCATAAAAAACAGCTGTTAAGCGTTGTTTTTGGCGTTCGCCAACCACTTCAAAAGCACGTATCTTTCCTTTTACCTGAATGTAGGTTTGGTTAGAACGAACCTCGGCAATGGCATGAAACTTTGTACGATCAATATATTTATATGGAAAATAGTACAGCAGATCTCGAAAGGTGCGAATACCCAACTCTTTCTTGAGTAATTCAGCCCGCTTGGGACCAACACCTGCCAAAAATTTAATGTCTTGATCCAAATACTCTGGCATGAAGCAAAGATAGAAAACAAAAGTCAGCAAAGGACGAGCAATAAAATCGAGTTATTAAGATTTTTTTGTTTGTAAATAGCGAAAATTGCATGGTTTTTGTTTAATTCGTATCAATCATTTCAAAAAAGAAAAATTTCGTATTGTAAAATTAACGATAATCAATCAACACCATATTTACTAACCCGGAAAATGGAAAGGTTTACCCCAAGTCTCTTTTCTGTCAATTACCAAAATCATGTCTAAACAAATGAAACAAGTAATCAACCTAACCGACATTGTTAAGAATTATAAGGTAGGAACCCAAGTTGTACGGGCACTTCGCTCAGTTTCTCTCCAAATTAACGAAGGAGAATATGTCGCCATTATGGGAGCTTCCGGTTCTGGTAAGTCAACATTAATGAATATCATCGGATGCTTGGATACGCCAACAAGTGGCAGGTATATTTTGAACAGTCATGATGCAAGTGATCTGACTGATGATCAACTGGCCGAAATTAGAAACCGGGAAATTGGTTTTGTTTTTCAAACCTTTAATCTTTTGCCTCGAAGCACAGCACTTGATAATGTCATGCTACCGTTGGTTTATTCGGGTATTAAAAAGCAAGAAAGAACAGAGCGGGCAATGGAAATCTTGACTAATGTTGGTTTGGCCGAGAGGGTAGACCATAAGCCTAATGAGCTTTCAGGAGGGCAGCGTCAGCGTGTTGCTGTAGCCCGGGCTTTGATTAACAAGCCAGCTATTTTATTGGCAGATGAGCCTACAGGAAACCTGGACTCAAAAATTTCGGAAGAAATTATGCAGCTATTTGCTGAGATTCATCAACAAGGAAATACCTTGATTGTTGTTACACACGAAGAAGACATTGCTCTGCATGCACACCGGATTATCCGGTTGAAGGATGGGCAAGTAGAATCAGATGAAATCAACCCAAATCCAGTGATTTAATGAAAGAAAAAGAAGCACGTATTTATACGAAGACAGGTGATGATGGAACGACTGGCTTAATCGGTGGAGCCCGTGTAAAGAAATACAATATTCGACTTGAAGCTTATGGCACCGTTGATGAACTCAATAGTCATATTGGGTTGATTGTAGCGATGAATGTTGATCAACATGTTCAGGACGTTTTAAAGCGAGTTCAATCCATTCTTTTTACCATTGGGGCCCAATTGGCGACTGATGATTCAATTGCAGACTTTAAAAAGCAAATTCCATGTAAGGTCGAAGACATTGAAATGTTGGAGAAAGAAATGGATCAAATGTTTAAAATACTTCCAAAACTCAACAGTTTTATTTTGCCGGGAGGAAGTCAGGCGGCAGCAAATGCCCAAATAGCACGAACCGTTTGTCGGAGATCGGAACGGCGGATTGTAGAATTAGCTGAGCAAACAGAAGTTAACAAAAATCTCATAAAATTTATAAATCGACTTTCAGACTACCTTTTTGTGCTTGGGCGGAAGCTGTCATATGATGATGGAATTGCTGAAAACATCTGGGAATCGGGAGTTTAAATGATAAAATATTTTTTTTAGGTTTTGCTTTATTTTTTTATATATTCGCAAAACTGAAAAAAGAATCAAACACTAAATTCCTTCGAATATGTACTGGACATTAGAATTAGCTTCAAAGTTAGAGGACGCTCCTTGGCCTGCGAGCAAGGATGAGTTGATTGATTATGCCATTCGATCAGGTGCTCCACTTGAAGTAATTGAAAACTTGCAGGAAATTGAAGACGAAGGGGAGGTATACGAGAGTATTGAAGATATCTGGCCGGATTATCCGAGCAAAGATGACTTCTTCTTCAATGAAGATGAGTATTAAAAAATGGCATGCAAGTAAAGAATATGAGTAGCAAGGTAGATTACCTTGCTATTTTTGTTTCCTGATGTTTCTTGAAAATATCTTCCATCCGTTTGGGGCGAATGGCATTCAGCCACTGAAATCCTGGAAGCTCCTTGTCTTCTTCCGGAATATCTAGAATTGGAAGAAGCTCTCCGTCGGGCGCTTTAATGAAAACAATCTTTTTCACCTTACTGCTATCCAAGTATATTTCAATATTGCTGCTTTGTGCTTTATTCAGGCCGATTAAGCCTTTACTGTCGCGTGCGTAGTACACCGACTGTCCATTTCCATCAACATTGATTTTATAGAGCTCGTTGTTGCGAATGTAGCCCAGCATATCGCGTCCTTTAATCTGATTGTAGCGACCGCTGTCTTCCATGGCTACGATGAATGCATTTTGCTCCATTCGCACCAAATCAGGGCCGTTGGCTTGGGTAATCATCTCAATGTATTCTGAGGTCATTTGGTTGTTCTCGGACCATACAACAGGCTCGTGGTATAATTGAATGGTTGAATCTTTGGACCAATACACCATGGAGTCGCATTTTCCTTGCATATCATCTCGGAAGAATTTGACTTGAAAATAGGCTAATACCAATTTTTCGTCTGGAACGGTGTCGGGTACTGACTTTAGGGTATCGGCATGCAGAAACAAGGTATCTTTTTCGGAATATAGCATGAAGAGGGCCGAGTCTGTAGCCATTGCAGTTTCCTGCAGGTCGTTGTAAACAATCCGGTTTCCTTTGACAATCATCCGGTTTCTAAAATCTTCGATACGGGCATTGCCAACAGCTTTCCCATCACCGGTGGGTTTATCATAGAAAATAGAGTCGGCATTGACTTTTTGTTCCTTCCCAATAATCTCTGGGTTTTCGAATAGCTCAGCACTTCCTGTTATGCTGTTATAAAAGCCACTCTCGGCATATAAGGCAGTTTCTTCATCACGAATACGAGTCGGGCCTACAATGGACACAATCTTTGTTTTCGTGTCGTAAATCAGCGTATCTGAGTCCAGGGTGTAGTCTTCGGAGAGCACTTCGACATCAGTCTTAAAATAGGCTTTATTGTCGTCTACATAGTATTCTCCAATTTTACTGTGCAAAGTACTTGTACTGTCAATGATGGTTCCATAGTCATTGTAATAACCAACATTACGGGTCATATCAAAGTCTAAGGTGTCAGAAGTAAGCGTGGTTGATTTATTCACCAATTTCACGTTCCCCGTGGCTCTGGCCCATTTTGTACCACTATTGTAGTTCAGATAATCTGAATACATGTGTAATGTGTCGTCTTTTAAGATATGAACATGCCCGAATGCATCAACCATATTGGTATCGGTATACGAATAGGCGCTATCGCACCACATGCGTACATTGTTATGGCTAATAATTACATTGCCAATTAAACGCTGGGCATTTTTGACAATGTGCTCGTTAAATTCAAGGAATTCGGCTTGTTCAATATTTACCTTTTTTCTGGTCTGCGACAGGCCAATAACAGGTAACAGGAGAAGGATCAGAACCAACTTAATATTGTTGCTTTTCAAACTCATTCAATTTTAATTACAACAGTTCCTGAATAATTTGATCAACAGAAATGTTTTCAGCTTCAGCTTTATAGTTTTTAATAACCCGGTGACGAAGAATTGTCTTGGCAACAGCTTTGACATCTTCAATATCCGGCGAGTACTTTCCGGAAAGAACTGCATGTGTTTTGGCTCCTAAAACCAAGTATTGCGAAGCCCTGGGGCCGGCTCCCCACTTCAAGTATTTATCAGTGATGCTCGCTGCCAGTTTAGTGCCCGGGCGTGTCTTTGATGACAGCTCAACAGCGTACTTTAATACGTTATCATTGATCGGGATTTTAAGAATCAGTTTTTGGAAAAATTTAATTTCCTCTGCAGTGATGACTTCTTTTAAATCTGTATTGTAATCTGATGTTGTGTTCCGGACGATGGTAAGCTCATCCTCAAACTCAGGATAGTCCAGCCAAATGGAAAACATGAAACGATCCAGCTGTGCTTCTGGCAGGGGATAGGTTCCTTCTTGCTCAATCGGGTTTTGTGTAGCCAGAACAAAGAAGGGTTTTTCCAGCTCGAAACGTTCTCCCGAGGCGGTTACTGCTCGTTCTTGCATGGCTTCAAGCAATGCCGCCTGCGTTTTAGGTGGAGTCCGGTTAATCTCGTCGGCCAAAATGATGTTGGCAAACAGTGGCCCCCGAATAAATTTAAACTCCCGGTTTTTATCCAGAATCTCGGTTCCGATGATGTCTGAAGGCATCAAATCCGGAGTGAACTGGATGCGGTTATATTTTAAGCCCAATACCTCTGCGATTGTGTTTACCAATAAGGTTTTTGCTAATCCTGGTACACCAATTAACAAGCAATGGCCGCGGCTAAAAAGCGAGATCAGCACCTGTTTGATGATTTCATCTTGGCCGTAAATTCGCTTTTTAATCTCGGATTGAAGTAAATCGATTTTTTGGTTTAACGCATCAACCGCTTCAACATCGTTTTTGAAATTCATTTTTGCTTTATTTCAATAGTTTGTCAAATTTTTACAACCGTGTTATCTCTCGTGTTCTGCAATTCAAGTGGGCATTTGATCGGCCATCCTGAATGAAGATCTCACAAAGGTCTGACAGTTTGAAATCTGGAAATCTAACGATCTATTGTTATTTAATCCAACCTTTAAATTTAAAGTTACAGTTGATGTAACTGTCATCAATACTGATGTAGGTTTTTGCTTGCTGTTCCGAAATCCATTCATCCAAGGCTTCTTCTTGCTTTTTCTGCAAGTAAATGTCGTTTAGCATTTGGTAATCCTCTTGCATATTGGCTCGGTGTTTTTCAGTCCGGTTGATCAGCTTCACGATTTTATAGACGGTGCGTTGTTTGTCATCAATGGTTTTAAATGGCTCGGAAATCTCATTGATCTTCAATTTATCCAATACCTTACTCACATCAGGATCCAATTCTTCTTTTCGCCATTTGGTTGACATGGTATTTGGGTTGATGACAACTCCACCGCTGTTTCTGGAGTTTTTGTCGAATGAATAGCGTAAAGCTGCATCAGAAAAGGAAAGATCTTCTTTACGAATAAAATTAGCCAAGCTGTCTAAGCGGTTATAAGCTTCCTCCATAGCCTCTGGAGTTGCTTTAGGTTTTAAAATGATGTGGCGGGAATTCACCTGTTCTCCTTTGCGGTCAACAAGTTGAATAATATGATAGCCAAACTCACTTTTAACAACATTTGAAATCCGGTCTCCTTTCAGGTTGAACGCAGAAGCCGCATAATTGGGGTCCAATTGTGCACGGCCCATATAGCCCAGTTCGCCACCATTTACGGCAGATGGACCTTCGGAATAAAGTACGGCTAAGGTTGCAAAGTTTTCACCATCTTCAACACGCTTTTTAAACTCACGCAAACGTGCTTTAATGCGGTTTTCTTCTTCCAGTGCAATCGGAGGGAAGAGGGTGATTTGTGCATACTCAACCTGAGGTTCGATCACCGGAATCTCCTCTTTCTTGAGGTTTCGGTAATGGTAACGAACTTCAGCAGGAGTTACCTGAACTTTGTCTACAATCTTTCCCTGCATTTGTCCTGTTAAGGATTGATTGCGGATGACTTCCTCCAAGTCGGCTTTTATCTGGGTAATTGGCTTTTTAAAGTAGTTTTCTACTGCTTTTTCTGACCCCAGGTGCTGTACGAAATATTGCATACGCTGATCCAGGTTTTGGTTAATCTGGCTGTCGCTTACAATAATATTCGTATCCAGTTCGGCTTCGGCTAACAATAGCTTTTCAACCAAAAAATCTTCCAGGATTTCGCATTTCATATCTCCATCTGAAACAATTCCTTGAGCTTGCTGCTGGATATACATGCTTTCGATATCCGATTTCAGGATAATGTTACTACCGACAACGGCTACAATTTGATCGATAATTTTATCCTGAGCCATGGTTGCCGTGCTGAAACAACTTAAGAACAGAATACCAATGAATACTTTTCTGAACATATTGGTCTAATTTTGAGTATTATAAAGTTTAAACTTATTCGATTCCAATCCTTCTTTATACACATCAGTCTCAATTTTCTTCAGGAAATTGATTTTACGCTGATTTAAAAGAATGTTTTTGATGGATGAGCTAACAAAGTCAATTGGTGCATATTCTCCTTCAAATCTGAAATCGCGGATACAAATAAAATAATAATAATCTGTATCATCACTTTCAATAAACTTGTTTCTGCGCAAAAAACGCTCCAAGTCATCAATTTCTCCGGGAATCTGCGCCAAAACCTGGCTGGCATCAATCCATTTATCATCAAAACGATCATATGATTTTGCATACCGAATACCGTATTCGTCCAGTTCCTGAAGCTTTTGTGGATCATTTTCGAAACACAAATTCTTAATCGTTTCTTCATTGGCTACTTCCAATGGAATTTTCAGGTAGATGGCTTTGACGATATCACTTTGTAAAACAAATTCTTTTTTATTCGCCTCGTAGTATTGGCTTATTTCATCATCATGGATTGTGGTGTCCATCTTCTGCTCCATAAGTGCTTTCTTATAGCGATAGGTAAGGAGCGAGTTCCGGTACTCTTGCAATTCATGACTAACGTCTTTTTGCTCCTGTGTCAGGTTTTTTTCAGCATTCAGGATCAATAGTTCTTTTTGTACCCATTTATGAATGAAGTCTTCCATCC
Source organism: Sunxiuqinia elliptica (assembly GCF_900113005.1). Taxonomy (GTDB): domain Bacteria; phylum Bacteroidota; class Bacteroidia; order Bacteroidales; family Prolixibacteraceae; genus Sunxiuqinia; species Sunxiuqinia elliptica. The sequence goes on along the minus strand of NZ_FONW01000003.1, from coordinate 332,197 downwards.
ACAGCGTACTGTCCGTATCTGAAATATTATCTGGTAAAACCTTTTGCACATCTTCCAGGTACAAGTATTTTGTTCCAACTTGGGCAAGTGGAACTTTGTCTTCAACTTGGGTACAAGCTGAAAACCAAAAAACAAGCAATAATAATGTCGTTTCTCTCAGTTTCATTTCAGTGACTCAACTTCGCGTAATACCTTCTTTTTTACTTTAACCCGATAAGCTTTTCTGAGCGACTTCAGCCATTCTTTTTCCAGATGGTTTTGATAGTCGGCTACATGCAGCCCTTTGGCTTCATTCAGAGACTTGGGTTGTGGTGCGATTTTATTTCCTCTCACATAATCTAAACCATCCTGATGGTCGTCCGGTTTTGGCTTGTTCCACACCAGGTAGTCGATGAGCGGATCTTGCCCTTTTTCAAAATAACCATGGGAAAGCGCAGCCTGGCCTTCTTCAAAGTGTGCTTTTAAAACATCATGCAACTCGTGATAGCGAATGTCTGGATCCTCATCAAAAACCGCATCAATAAAATCTCGAACCTCTTGGTTTTGACAACGAATTGACCATCCCTGAAAACGCTCGCCCCAATTGTGATTTTTTTTGTTTTTCTGATAAAATGACTGTAGCCCAATGGTGTCGTTAACAGCAGCTTGCCAGATTTTATCTTCAGAAATATTAAACAGCAAAATGCCATCGTGGTATTCCTGCAATAAATATTTAAAATCCGGGTGCTTTTCTTCTAAGTGTGCCTTTTCGTAATTGGTGAGCGACTGGGTAACAAAGGAGTTGTAATGATCTTCAATGTCCTGAATTGTTGGGTTTTTACTTTGAGATTTTGTTGACACTCGAAGCCATTTCCAAAAGTCGCTTTTACGCTGAGACTGATCAGCAAAGTGAAATAAAACTTGGTTAGGATGCTGCGGTGGCGTTAATTTCAACTGACCATTAGCAAATGCATTCGTTGCTTCTTTTAACGTTTGGGCTACAATCGAGTCGTTTGATTTAAGCTGGTACGTTTTTTTCAATTCTTTGATGAACTCTTCCTGACTATGACGGCTAATTTCTGGATTCTTCCTGATTTTGTCGACAATGAAATCGCGCATATCCTTCAAGGATGGAATGGGGCGATGGGAGATACGTTTGATCAAGTGCATGCCGTAAGGCGTTTTAATTACTGGTGAAATTGCACCATCTTTTGTTAAGGCAAAAGCAGCTTCTGCAAATTCCGCAGGCATCATTCCCGAGTAGCCAAACCATGGCAGTTCTCCTCCTTTAGCCGCAGAACGCTGATCATCCGAATATGTTTGAGCTAATTCCGCAAAATCAGCCCCGTCTTGAATGGCAATAGCTAAGCTATCGAGCTCCTGTTTTGCCCGTTTTATGTGCTCTTCGCTGGCATTTGGTCGCAAACGTTTCATAATATGGGCAACCTTAACTTCTCCTTTGGCTGGCCTTTTGTTCGAAACGAAAATCAGGTGATAGCCAAAGTTCGTTCGCACGGGCATGGATATCGCTCCAAGGTCCAAACGATAAGCAGCATCTTCAAAAGGATAGACCATCTGAAAAGCTGAAAAGTACCCTAAATCTCCTCGATTTTGTTTTGCCGAAGGATCTTGAGAGTTAGCTACAGCTAACTCGTTAAAATCAGCCCCATTTAAAACCTCATTTCGAACTTCAACTAATTTATTCCATGCTTTTATGGTATCTGCAGGTGAAGCATTCGGAGCAAGTTGAAGCAAAATATGGCTGGCCCTGACCTCTGTCAACATTCTTTTATAGGCTGTCTCCACCATTTGATTGCTATACTCAACGGCTGTGAGGTAAGGTTTGGCAAGCTCTTCGCGGTAATTGGCCATCTCGCGAATAAAGCCGGGTAGGGTATCGTAACCCAATCGTTCAGCCTCAAGTACCTTTAGTTTGAAATTGATGAAAAGCTCCATGTATTCTTCGGGATCCATCCTTTCTGAGTCTTCACGAACCTGCTTATTATTTTTATTATATAGGTAGCTGAATTCTTCTTTAAGGAAAGAACGGTCGCCAAGTTGAAGAATGACTTCCTCATCTGTTATTTGTGTGGAGGCTGAATAGCTTACCAACAGTAAAAAAAACAAGCAAAGGAAACGATTCATAAAATGGTAATCAGTTTTTATAGCATTGATAAAGACAAGCCAGGAAACGCTAACGCGTACTGTAATTGGGGGCTTCGCGGGTTACTGACACGTCGTGAGGATGGCTTTCCTGAATTCCGGAAGCCGTTATTCTGGTAAATTTAGCATGCATCAATTCTTCAATATTTTTTGCTCCACAGTAGCCCATTCCTGCACGTAATCCTCCGATTAGCTGATAGAGCACTTCGTATAAAGTACCTTTGTAAGGAACACGTGCGGTAATTCCTTCGGGTACCAATTTCTTTAAATCATCTTCTACATCCTGAAAGTAGCGGTCTTTTGATCCGGCCTGCATGGCTTCTACAGATCCCATTCCCCGGTACGACTTAAATTTGCGTCCCTGGAAAATGATCGTTTCACCGGGAGATTCCTCTACGCCGGCAAACAGGGAGCCAGCCATGATGGAGTTTGCTCCGGCAGCAATCGCTTTGACAATGTCGCCAGAATAACGAATTCCGCCATCAGCAATAACTGGGACATCACTGTCTTTTAAGCTTCGAGCGACTTCGTAGATTGCAGTAAGTTGGGGAATTCCAACACCGGCAACCACGCGGGTTGTGCAGATGGAGCCAGGCCCAATTCCAACTTTAACGGCATCCGCACCGGCTAAAACCATATCGGTTGCAGCCTCGGCAGTTGCAATATTGCCCGCTACAAAATCAATCTCAGGATACTTGGCTTTGGCTTGACGCAACATTTCGAGCACTCCTTTGGTGTGCCCATGAGCCGTATCAATAACGATGGCGTCGGCTTGTGCTTTTACCAACTCGTCAATTCGTTCCATGGTGTCAATTGTCACGCCAACACCGGCAGCTACCCGCAACCGTCCTTTCTCATCTTTACAGGCAAGAGGTTTATCCTTCGCCTTGGTAATATCTTTATAAGTTACCAGTCCAATCAGCTCTTTATTTTGATTGACAACCGGGAGCTTTTCGATTTTATGTTTTTGTAGAATTTCTGAAGCTTTTTCCAAATTGGTTGACTCGGTTGTATAAACCAGATTCTCCGAGGTCATCACTTCTGCAATTGGACGATCCAAATCAAGTTCAAATCGTAGATCCCGATTGGTGACAATGCCAACCAGTATGTTTTGAGAGTTGACAACTGGAATTCCTCCAATTTTATAGAGTTTCATTAACTCAAGGGCATCCCGAACCTGCTTTTCGCGCTCAATCGTAATTGGATCGAAGATCATACCGTTTTCCGCTCGTTTTACAGACATAACCTGGCGGGCCTGCTCTTCGATGCTCATGTTTTTATGAATCACGCCAATACCTCCTTCACGGGCAATGGCAATAGCCATTGTTGCTTCGGTAACCGTATCCATGGCCGCTGTAACAATGGGCGTATTTAGCTTGATTGAGCGAGTGAATGAAGACCTTAAGTCGACATTACGTGGTAATACATCAGAATAGGAGGGAATAAGCAGGACATCGTCAAAGGTTAATCCCTCTGAAACTACTTTTTCTGTGTAAAACGACATGGCGGAATTGTTTAGTTTATTTACTAGGCCAAAACTACAAAAAATAACCGGATTAAGCTTGAGGGCTTCCGTTGGATGTCTGCCCTAAAAAAATTAAATTTCATTAAAATTTGTTAAGTTGAAATGGATTTTATAATCATTGCAGAAAAATAGAGGAGTTGAGTGATTTCAGAGCCATATTGACGCGTTATTGGGGCTATTCCGAATTTCGTCCATTACAGGAGGAGATTATTGAGTCGGTAGCCAAAGGGAATGATACGCTTGGCTTGATGCCTACTGGTGGCGGAAAATCCATCACTTTTCAGGTGTATTCGTTGTCAAAGCCAGGGCTTTGTTTGGTTATTACACCGCTGATTTCGTTGATGAAAGATCAAGTGGAAAACCTGAATAAGAAAGGCATTAAAGCGTTGGCGATTCATTCCGGCTTGAGCCAGCAAGAGATTAAGATCACTCTGGATAAAGCTTGTTGGGGTGATTATAAGTTTCTCTATCTATCGCCTGAGCGGGTAAGTACTGAGCGCTTTCGGAATCATCTCCCTCAAATGGATATCAACCTGATTACGGTGGATGAAGCACACTGTATCTCGCAGTGGGGCTATGATTTCCGGCCTTCGTACCGACGGATTACCGAACTGCGGGAATTGCTTCCGAATGTGCCGGTGTTGGCATTGACAGCCACGGCTACGCGCGAAGTCGAAAAAGACATTCAGAAACAGCTTAATTTTAAAAAGGAGAACGTTCTGCGGAAAAGCTTTTTCAGGGAAAACCTGATTTACATTGTCCGTGAGCGTGAAGATAAATTACAATATCTGCTTCAATCGGTTCAGCGAGCGAAGGGTACAGGTATTATTTATGTCCGTAGCCGAAAGCTGACCAAGGAGATTAGTGAGTACTTGAGGCGCAACCAGATAACTTCAGACTATTATCATGCTGGCTTAAGCAGCATGGTGCGCGAACGTAAACAAGATGATTGGAAATCGGGGAAGACGCGGGTGATTGTAGCCACCAATGCTTTCGGAATGGGAATTGACAAAGCCAATGTTCGTTTTGTGATTCACTTTGGGCCGGCAGATTCGCCCGAAGCCTATTTTCAGGAAGCTGGCAGGGCTGGTCGGGATGGTAAAAGAGCTTATGCGGTACTAATCTACGGAAAGTCGGATATTTTGGCTTTGAAAAAAAATGTGACGAAGTCTTTTCCTGAAGTTGACGTAATCAAAAGAGTGTATCAAGCTATTTGCAATACCTTTCAACTTGCTGTTGGCTACGGTAAAAATCAAACTAAGGATTTTAAGTTGGGAGAGTTTGCGTCTAAATATTCGATGCAAATTCAGCAAGTCTATAATAGTATCAAAATTTTGCAACGTGAAGGCTACTTGGAATTAACCGAAGAAGCAGATAATCCGGCACGGGTGAATTTTATTGTTAATCGCGATGAACTGTATAAATTTCAGGTGGCTAATTCTAGCTTTGATGGTTTTACCAAGCTGCTGTTGCGGTCCTACTCGGGGCTGTTTACAGACTATGTGCCAATCAACGAAGAGGTTCTAGCCAAGCGAGCGAATTTGTCGGTCGCAGTGGTGTATCGTTTCCTTAATCACCTGAATGCCCATAAAGTCATTCACTACATTCCTCGAAAAACAACGCCCTACATTTATTTCCCAAAAGAACGGGTTGACATCAGCCGGCTAAAAATTACCAAAGAGAATTATGGCGATCGCAGACGGGAGTACCAGAAGCGGATTGATGCGATGATTTACTATTCAACTCAAAAGCTGAAATGTCACAGCCAGGTGTTGCTCGAGTATTTTGGTGAAACAGAATCAACCCGTTGTGGAAAATGTGACGTTTGTCGAGAGCGAAATGAACTAGATTTAAGTCAATTGGAGTTCGATCGTATTGCTGAGGATATCAAAAGTAGTTTAACTGAAGCATGTACGTTTGAGGAGCTTCTAATGAAGCTTAAGGGCAATGAAACGCAAAAAATCAAAGTGATTCGTTGGCTGATGGATAATGGAAAAATTGTCCATCGGATCGACTATAAGCTAGAATGGCGAAAGAAAGAAGCTACAAATTGATTGAAAAACGGTCAAAAAAGAAAATCTTATTACTTTTGCAGGATTAATCACATTTTATGACCGAAGAAAGTTTAAATCCGATTGTTTATTCGAAGAATGTTATTGAGTTTGTCACGGTTGCCAATGAGTTCTGTAATCTTGTTGAGCATGCAGGACAAGAGGCCACGCGTTCGTTTTTGAATAAAACACAAAAAATTTTACCGCTCCTTTACTTAAAAGTGTCCGTTTTAGAGGACCTTAATAGCTATGAAGAGTTGGGACTGGAGAAATTTGTTTCTGAAGTGGATTACAACTACCTGCAGCAAAAAATGATGAATTTGCTGGGGGAATTTGATGATTTTCAAGAGGTTTTTGATCCGGGAATGCAGTTTAGCGATGAACCCCTATCTGCTAGTATTTCTGAGTGTTTAGCCGATATTTACCAAGATTTAAAGGATTTTTTGATGACTTTCCGTACGGGGGATGAATTGGTCATGCAGGAAGCTTTGTGGGTTTGTCAGGATAATTTTAAAAATTATTGGGGACAGCGATTGGTCAATAGCTTGCGTGCTGTTCACAACTTGATGTATGGCGACTATGATTTAGATCAGGCGATGAATCAAGAAAGGAAAAGCGAAGATGTTGAAGCAGAAAGCAATAAGCCGGAGTGGTTAAATCAATTATTTAAGGACCAGGGAGAGTAGTTATGTTTGAAGAAAGTATCACAAAAGAAGCACTGGCGGAACTACCACTACATGCTTTTGACGGAAAGATCGTTTTAGTTGATCGGATTGATCAGCTAGAGGCAGCTGTAAATTACCTAAAAAAGCAAGATATTCTTGGATTTGATACCGAAACCAAACCTTCGTTTAAGCGAGGGCAAGTTAATAAAGTAGCCTTGCTGCAGTTGTCCACTAGCGAAAAAGCATTCATTTTCAGAATAAATAAATTAGGTCTCCCTGATGAATTAAAGGCGATTTTGGCTGATCCTGAAATAGGAAAGATAGGAGTGGCTATTCGCGACGATATCAAAGCTCTTCAAAAAATAAATCGCTTTGTCCCAGGCGGATTTGTTGAATTGCAAGACGAAGTTAAAGAATATGGAATTCAGGATTTTAGTTTAAAAAAGATCACGGGAATTGTGCTTGGTTTCCGTATTTCCAAGTCGCAAAGGCTGTCAAACTGGGAAGCAGAACACTTGACTGATGCTCAGTTGAGTTATGCCGCAACTGATGCTTGGGTTTCTTGTGAGATTTTCAATTCATTAACGACCGCATAATCATGACATTACCGATAGTAACGCTGAAACCAGGAAAAGAGCAATCACTTAACCGGTTTCATCCCTGGGTGTTTTCCGGAGCAATTAAACACATCAGCCAAGAGTTGGAAGAAGGAGAACTGGTGACAGTTGTTTCCAATAAAGATGAGTTTTTAGCGATTGGCCATTTTCAGATTGGTTCAATAGCTGTTCGCATCCTTTCGTTCGAAGAACTACCTGTCGATAATGTCTTTTGGGAGAATAAACTGGCAAGTGCCATTCAGCTTCGTCGGGATTTAGGCCTGCTAGGGAGCGAACAAACCAATGTATTTCGCTTGGTGCATGGAGAAGGTGATGGACTTCCCGGATTGATTATTGATTTTTATAATGGAACGGCAGTTTACCAAGCCCACTCGGTCGGGATGTATCATGTTCGTCATCAGTTGGCCAAACTTCTGAAGAAACTCCTTGGCGACCAATTAATAGCTGTGTACGATAAAAGCGATAAAACGCTACCTTATAAAGCAGATATTTCACCAGAGAATGGTTATTTATTGGGCGAGTCAGCTCCTTGTGTTGTGAAGGAGTACGGGCTATCGTTTCAGGTTGATTGGATTCAGGGGCAAAAAACAGGCTTTTTTATCGACCAACGCGAGAACAGAAAGCTTGTTGAGCAATTTTCAGCCGAACGCGATGTGTTGAACATGTTCTGTTACAGCGGAGGCTTTTCGTTTTTTGCGATGCAAGGAGGGGCTAAAACGGTACACTCAGTGGATGCATCGGCTAAAGCCATTGAACTGACTCGTCAAAATGTTGCGCTTAACTTTGTTGATGACAAACGCCATGAAGCTTTTGTTGCTGATGCATTTGACTTTATGCGAGACATTAAAGATCGATACAATCTAATTATTCTGGATCCACCAGCATTTGCAAAACACCGCGGAGCTTTGCGCCAAGCATTACAGGCCTATAAAAGGCTTAATGCAAAAGCGTTTGAACAAGTTCGCCCTGGAGGAATTATCTTTACTTTTAGCTGCTCACAAGTGGTTACCAAAGATCAATTTCGTGAAGCCGTATTCTCGGGAGCCGCCATTTCCAAGCGTAAAGTTCGAATCTTACACCAGTTGCATCAGCCAGCTGATCATCCAATCAATATTTACCATCCCGAAGGAGAATATCTAAAAGGCTTGGTACTACAAGTTGATTAACTGGAAGATAACAATCCAAAAACTTAACTTTCTGCTGACGTAAAAAAAGCGTGTAAAAGATTTGCAGATTCAAAACAATATTTATTTTTGTAGGTAAGTATGGTTGTGATTTAGCAGCTTGCTACACAGTAAGCCAACTATTTCTCGCAAAATGAATGGATATTCATCCCCAACTGAAGCGTTATTTTTATGTATTTTAAGGTGGGGGCAAACTTGCTCGGTTTCTGTGATTATTTCATTCTCCAATTAAATTTTCCGGTCCACATTTTTACACTTCACCTTTTTAATGTTTTTTATTTTATTTCAAATTTTTTATTCTTTTTATTATGAACATTTACGTAGGTAACCTGGACTACAATCTGGGAGAAGACGAACTAGGTGAAATCTTTGCTGAATACGGAGAGGTTGTTTCCGTAAAAATTGTTAAGGATCGTGAAACAGGCAGAGCTAAAGGATTTGGCTTTGTTGAAATGGCTGTTGAAGCAGAAGGCGACAAAGCCGTAGAAGAATTGGATGGAGCAGAAGTGAACGGAAGAAATATAAAAGTGAACAAAGCCCGGCCAAGACCGGAAAGACCTCCTCGTAGAGATCGTTACTAAACACATCACTTTTAGACGACATTAGAAAGGCTTGTACCAGAAGGTGCGAGCCTTTTTTTGACGGTTTATTTTTAGAAATAAACGATCTAATTGAACGTGATTATTCTTTTTTTGACGGCTGGAGTTTGAAGTAATTTGACTTTTTTAAACGCCATTTGTGGAGCCGATATTGGATTGAAGTTCTTAGAACTCCGAAGGCATACATCGTACTGTTCCTTAAATTGATACTTGAAGCGTCGTCAAAATACTTAGTGGGGCAGGTGATTTCCGCAATTTCGTATCCGGCATACCAAATCTGAGCCAGCATTTGGTTGTCGAAAACAAAATTATCAGAGTTCGCATTGAAGTTGACCTTTTCCAGAACCTCACGCGAAAAAGCACGGTAGCCGGTGTGGTATTCCGATAAATGCGCATGCATAAGTAGATTCTGAAACATGGTCAATCCACGATTAGCTAGGAATTTTATCAGTGGCATGCCTCCTTTTAATGCTCCACGTCCTAATATTCGCGATCCTAGTACGGCATGGTACAGTCCACTGCCAATAAGATGGCTCATCGCCGGAATTAGCATGGGCGTGTATTGGTAGTCGGGGTGAAGCATAATGACAATATCAGCCCCTAATTCGAGTGCTTTGTTGTAGCAACTTTTCTGATTTCCCCCATAACCTTTGTTCTTATCGTGGCGGACAATATGTTTGATCCCCAGTTGCCGACCAACCTTAATGGTATCGTCATTACTGTGGTCATCAACAAGAATGACATCATCGACAATTGAAAAATCAATTTCGTCGTAGGTGATTTTTAGTGTCTTTGATGCGTTGTAAGCAGGAAGAACAACAATGACTTTTTGATTTGCTATCATAGGCTTAGTAAAAAATCATAATTGAATTGTTCGATTACAATTTATTGTTATTTTTTAATTGATTGACTGTTTTTAGGTATTTTCTTGCCTCTGGTAAGTCTAATTTTTGGGCACAAGCTGTTAGATTATTCCAGTAAATGATATTCTCAGGCTGCTGTTTTACTAAAAGCTTAAAATCATTCATCGCTTCAGAATAGGCTTGTCTTTCCCAGTTAATTGTAGCTCGTAACTCGATGTAAAGCCGTTCTTTGGCTTCTATTTTTAAAGCTTTGTTGATCCATTTTATACCATTCTTGTAATCTTTGGATCCGGCATAGAGCCGGGCAAGCAGAAACATCGCATAGCTATTTCTTGGAGCAACGTATAAGCCTGCTTTTAATCGGTTGATTAGTTGATCTACAGGAAGCTGCTCTTCTTCTGGATGAATTTTGAATAAAACAGCATGCTCCGAATGCCCGATTTGATAGATCGGTTCAAGAATGTAGGGATACTTATGCAGAAGAATCTGGAGCGTGTGACGAACCGTTGTTATTACAGCTCCTGTGTTTTTGCTGGGAATCCGTCTTAAGCTTCCCACGATAATATAGTCGATATTTCGTTGTTGGAAGAATTGAAGAACGCTATCCGGGGTATGGTGCGGAATTTTATAAATTCCAGCAAAATTCCCTTTCCCATAAATTGAAGCGATATTGGGCTTTCTACAAGCAATTTTGGTTTTTTCGGGTAAGTTTGAACTTGCCCAACGGCACATTTTTAAGTAATTATTCCAATCAGGAGTGTAGGCAGAAAATGGGTCTTTGGAGAAATTCCGTTTGATGGTTGCCAATTCCAGTTTTGAGGTGGTATGAATCGCATTGATGCTCATGGAACCAATCGCTAGAACGAAAAGGAATATGGTGAGTTTTGGAGCTTTCAGGTTCTTGTCAATCAAATCATAAAGGAAGGTTCCAATTAAAACGGTTATCAGTGGAAGGTAGATTAGAACAAGCCTTTCCTGATCCCAGGCAGTTTGCTGGGTAATAAATGTTCCGCCCATGGATATTCCCAAATAGAATGCGATAAAAAGCAAGTGTTTCCGAGTTTTGAATCCTTGCCAAAGTGCTCCGAAAAAGAGCAGGTACAAGAGGATGGTTGTTAACGCAGATGTTTTAGTGCTCATCAAAGATTTAAACCCATAAAATTTCAATAAGTGTTTTGAAATGTATAATTCTGAATTTTCCCAGAAACGTTTTAATAGGCCAATAAAGCTTTCATTGCCTTTTGACGGATGGTAAAAATCTTTATAAAGAACATGATTTAATTGACCTTCAACTCCTAAACTATCAACTTGCCAGACTAATTTTTTATAGATGAAGAAACTAACTGTGAGCACAAGGAAGAACAAGAAGATTAAAACTGATTTTTTGAATTGTCCTTTTACCAAAAAATAAAACAACCCGGCTAGAATTGCGGCATAACCAATATTACGGGTAATGGACAACAAAAAGCAGCAGAAACTAAAGAAGAACAGTTTCAGAAGTATTTCTCGAGAAGGAGTTTGGTTGATGTCTAATTGATCAACTTGGTAAAATGAAAAGAAGACCAAAGCTTGAATCAGGAGGAAAAATGGTTCACTATAGGTTGTGCTCGAGTAGTGAATCATTTGAAAACTGAGGGCTGCTAAACCAATTGTAAAGAACCAAATAAAAGGAGGTATTCGTTTCCGCCAAATTGCAGCGAGCAGAAGAATCTCCAAAGCAATAAAAAATACAGAAAGCAACTTGAAAGCTGGGACATTGATGCCCATAATCGCTACAAGTGGACTTAATACAATGGGGTATAAACTGCCATGCCAAGTGGGGAATGAAATTCCATCTAAAAATTTTTTAGCGGCTAGAAGGTACCAGGAGTCGTCGCCTCCTGTACTTAGTTTAGTGTCGAAACTTAAAAGAGCTAAAATGAGATAAAGCAATAAAAAAACAAGTAAAATAACTTTTGATCTGCTTTTTATCCATTGCTCGATGGGTAGGTTGTTCATGTTTAATTTGTGTCATGTATATGTTATGTAGCCAGTACGACTGAAATGGACAAAATGCTGCATCTTAACCGATAAATTTCAGAAAAATTACTTAAAATAAATAGTTGCGGATCTTATTATTTTATTTTATCTTTTTTTTGAATCTGTGCTCTCATCTTTTGTAAGATGCTCTGCTTATTGCTACTACGCTAAAGCTGCAATCCTTCATTTTAGGATAAAACAGGCAGCTGAACGCTGTTATTCTATTTATCTCCCTTAATTAAAATTTGGCCTGATATGCCATTTTTTTAAATGCAATTATCATCCTTCAAAGACAAGCTGCACCTAGACATTGCTGCTTTCAACTCCACTTTTAACGACTTCTAAATTCATTATACAAAACCTAAATTGAAAAATGATGCAACAGTTTATCTTCACAAACAGGACAATTATTAAAAAACGGGGTGTTGAGCAAATTGACACCAGTGATTCATGTGGGAATACCCAAAATCTGCGATTTGGCTACTTGGATGTTAGCAAAAAGAAAGTGGCTCTTATTCCTGATCCGGATATTGTGCAGGAGCATGGGATCAAGACCTATGAACCGATTGATTACAAAGATTCCAAACAGAAGGGATCTTCGGAGTGGTTTAACCGTATTTATGCTGAAATGAAAGAAGACAAAGAGAAAAACGATACGCTTGTTTTTATTCATGGCTTCTACTGCGGGTTCAAGTGTTTTATTAGCAATATGGAGCATCTGGTAACCAATTATGTAGATAATCCGGAGTCTTCCATCGGACGTGTTGTTGGCTTTTGCTGGCCTTCGAACAACAACTTGCTTCAATATAAAAACGATCGGGAAGATGCACATTATGCCGGGGCAGCTTTAGCACGGGGATGGATTAAACTGATGCAGTTTTTTAGTGAGTTTGTTGGTGTGGATAAGCAGTGTGGAAAAAATATTCACCTGCTGGCGCACAGCCTTGGCAATGCGGTTTTCGAAAAGATGATTGCAAGTGTGTTGAGCTCACGTTATTCCAGCTTCGGACAGGTTTTCAAGGAGGTTGTTCTTGCTGCGCCGGATATTCAGCACGATGCATTTGAGAAAGGCAATCCTTTGTACCATATCAATGATTTTTGCGAGCGGGTTCATGTGTATACCCACAAAAGTGATGATGCCTTGCGAATTTCGAAGTACACCAAAAACTTTGAAAGCCGCTTGGGAAAGAATGGGCCAGTACGGCCTTTTCATATTCCTTCTAATGTAAGCATTGTCGATTGTTCGCTTATAAAGGACCAGCGTTCAATCAAAGAGAAGTTATTTGATCATTGGTACTACAAAAATAGCCAAACGGTAATTGATGACATCGGCCTCGTACTCAATGGCGCTGACTCTTTTGAAAACAGAAGCTATAGCACAAATCAAAACAAATTTATCTTAAAACCTTAACTCATGGAACGTATTATCGACCTTCATTGCCACCTCACATTAAAGGCTTTTGGCGATAGTTTTAAGAAATATTATATTGTACTTTCGTATGTCCTACTTTATATCTCCTTCAAGCCAGAGTAGTTTTTCATCTTTTCAATCATTTCAGCAATGCAGTTTCGGCATAGGCAACCATCGAAACTAGCAGCAATAAAATCCTGCACTTCTTCAGGAATCGTTAGTTCTAAACACCAACAATTAACACTTCCGGTGCATTCCATTAAGCAGCCACAATTGGCACATTCGTGTTCTTCGTATTTATTGTTCATTTTGTAATTTGCTTGTCATTAAATCAACTATTCGAATCAATCGCGAATGGCGACGTCTAATTGCTGGTTGGCTATAGCTAACCAGCCAGCTATTTCCTCATTTGAATAGGCCGAAAAGCGCATCGTTGTCTGCTTCTCAGCTGGTCGGTAATGTTGAATGAAATAGCGCTTAGCACCAGTCATTTCAGCTAAAATTCTATGCAAATTTTCCATCGAGATCAATTCTCTACAAACAGTTGTTCTAAATTCATGTTCAACGCCTGAACGAATAAGTAGCTGTATTGATCGGCGAATTTCATTTAAGCATGGAGTACTAACAGGAATTCCTGAGTTTTTGGAATAGTCTGCTGGACATAGCTCTGACTTGATGTCCATTGCGATATAATCAACTAAGCCTTCAGCTAATAATTGCTCCAAACGGTTCGATTGACTGCCATTGGTGTCCAATTTAACAGCTAAGCCCAGGCTTTTAATCTCACGAATGAAATCCGTCAGATCGCTTTGCATGGTTGGCTCTCCACCGCTAATGACAATGCCATCGAGCAGCATCTGGGTTTTGCGCAGGTGGGCCAACACTTCGTTTTCATCAATCCTGCCTTTTCCCTTTGGAATAAGTTCTGGATTATGACAGTAGGGGCAACGAAAATTACATCCTTGGGTAAAGATTACCGAAGCGATCTTCCCAGGATAATCCATCAGGCTTTGTTTAATCCATCCACTAATGTTCATGTGATGACTGGTTTTTAGGTGTTTCCTTTTGTTTTTGCTCTTGTTCCATACGAATTAGGTATTGTTGGTAGATGTCCCACGAAAGGAGTGGAGGGTAGCGTTTCTTGGACTTTTTACGGTCAGGATTGATGCGCATAATGAAAATTGTTTAAGCTTGATTGATCAGTTCAACTAAAAAGAACCGGCTACCTCCCCGAATTGGAGAAGCATAGATTCTTGGTGAAACTATCCGACAGAAAATGCCGGATAGTTTGCTGCTCAATTATGAAACAGGAACTTCTTCGGGAAGCTGAATTAGTTCCAGGGGCTTTTCTCGTCCATGAGATTGGTGATCGAATAATTTGCGTTCATCAAATTCCTGTCGCTTACCGTCGTTCCATTGATCGACCGGTCGCAAATAGCCCACAATGCGGGAAAATACCGTACAAGCTTGTTCAACACCATCTGCTTGGCATTTGGGGCACTGATGGTGTTCGCCATACAAATAACCGTGGCTGGGGCAAATGCTGAAGGTTGGGGACAGTGTGATGTAAGGCAACTTAAAGTTATTCATTACTATAACTAGCAGTCGTTTAATGGCATCACTGCTTAACTGGCGTTCGCCAACAAACGTATGGAAAACTGTACCTCCGGTGTAGCGAACCTGAAAGTCATCCTGCAGGCGCAAAGCTTCAAACAAATCGTCGGTGTAGGCAACCGGCAGCTGGGTAGAGTTGGTGTAATATGGTTCAGCTCCTTGGGCTACATGCTGCTCATTGGCAACAATGATGTCTGCATACTGCATTTTATCGATGCGTGCCAATCGATACGAAGTTCCTTCAGCTGGCGTGGCTTCCAGGTTGTAGATATGCCCGGTTTCAGCTTGGAAATCCTGCAAGCGTTCGCGCATGAAATCCATGATCTTCACGGCAAAGGCATGCCCTTTCTCTGAAATCATTTCCTTGCCCAGAAAATTCAGGCAACATTCGTTCATGCCAACCAAGCCAATGGTTGAGAAGTGGTTGTCCCAATAGCTGCCATTTTTCTGGTACAAGTGACGCAGGTAGAATTTCGAATACGGGTAAAGCCCTTGATGAGTCAGTTGTTCGATAACCTTCCGTTTGATTTCCAGGCTGCTTTTCCCCAATTCCATCAGGTGCGATAGCCGTTGAAAGAAATCTTCTTCGGAAGCCGATTCGTATCCTAAACGAGGCAAGTTGATGGTAACCACACCAACTGATCCAGTTAGCGGATTGGCGCCAAATAAGCCACCACCACGGCTTTTCAATTCGCGCTTATCTAAGCGCAAACGACAGCACATGGAGCGAACATCGTCCGGGCTCATGTCTGAATTCACGAAGTTTGAAAAATAGGGAATCCCATATTTTGCAGTCATTTCCCAAATCTTTTCATAGGCCGGATTGTCCCAATCAAATTCTTTGGTGATGTTGTAAGTTGGGATTGGAAAAGAGAATACACTGCCATTCGCATCGCCTTCAAGCATCACCTCGGCAAAAGCCTGATTGAAAACCTTCATTTCTTCCTGGTAATCGCCATAAACCGATGTTTGCAACTCACCACCAATAATAACCGGTTGCTGTAGCATGTGTCCCGGAATTTCCAAGTCGAGCGTTACGTTGGTGAATGGTGTTTGAAAGCCTACACGTGTAGGTACATTCACATTAAACATGAATTCTTGCAGGCACTGCTTTACGCCGGCATAGTCCAGTTTGTCGTGGCGAATAAACGGTGCCAAATAAGTGTCGAAGCTGGATAATGCCTGGGCTCCGGCAGCTTCTCCCTGCATGGTGTAAAAGAAGTTGACAAGCTGTCCCAAAGCGGTTCGCAGATGTTTGGGGGGCTTGCTTTGTGTTTTTCCTTCAACACCGCGGAATCCACTTAATAACAAGTCTTCCAGGTCCCAGCCTACACAGTAAACACTCAGAAAGCCCAAGTCGTGGATGTGGAAACGCCCGCTTTTATGGGCTTGTGCAATTTCCTCGGGGTAAATCTGGCTCAACCAATACTGCGAGCTGATGATGGTGGAAATATGCTGATTCAACCCTTGCAGCGAATAGGTTGAGTTGGCACTTTCTTTCACCCGCCAATCCTGAAGATTGATGTAATCTTCGATGAGGTCAATATTGGAAAAAATGTTTTTGGCCTCCCGAATATTTTGATGCTGATAACGGTAAATGATGTAGGCTTTAGCTGCATCAAACTCCTGATTATCCAGGAGCACTCGTTCAACAACATCCTGAATGTTTTCAACGGTTGGCGTCTCTTCTTGCAATTGCTCTAATTGCTGAATGACTTGAGAGCAATAGGTATTGGCATTTTCCCGGCTGGGCTTGCCGGTAGCTCGTAAAGCCTTAAAAATTGCAAATGCAATCTTTTCGGTATCAAAAGCTGCCGAACGGCCGTCACGTTTAACAACCGTTTGAATTTTGGTTTTTGTATTCATTTATAAAAAAGTTAGTTGATGTTTTGTTTTTTTATTCGCAGCTGGGGCAGAGCTTGGCCAGCAACGGATCAGTTGGGCAAGTCTCCTGGTTGCCTTTCTTTACCTCATCGACAAGTTCATCGCCAAACTTGGCTCGAGCCTCCAGTTCTATCGTCTTTAGCCCGTCGGGTGAATCATTTTTCAATCTTGAATCAGGCGTGGCAAGCTTTTGACGTCCGAAGCCTTTTCGGCTGCCTCGCTTGTTAACTTCTGAAGTATATTTTTCGCCTTTAATGACCTTGTCGATAAAACAATAATAGGTTGATTTTAATTGCTTTTTCCAGGCATACAGGTAGATATCTTCCATTTCAGCGCGTAGTTGCTCATCTATGTAAATTGATTTTGAAACAGCTTGATCCACGGTTTCCTGAAATGCCGCAGCCAGGTCAATCTGCCGTTTGGGGTGCACTTCGTAGGTGGTTTTATACAGGTTCACATCAATCTTGCCACGCAAAGCCTCAATGGTTTGCACCGAGCCGTTGTTGCTCTTAATTGCATCGGCAATTTCATCATTCCATAGTCCTTTGATCTCCAAATCCTCAATGAGTCGTTTGTTGATGACGATGTATTTTCCGGAAAGGGTATCGCGTGAGTACAGGTTGCTGAAATACGAGTCAATGGAGGAAGTGGTTCCGGCAATGATGGATATGGTTGCGGTGGGTGCAATTGCAAGCAATACCGCATTGCGTCGGGCAGGGTAGGCGTAAGCTTTCCCTGCTTTGCGAACCGCTTCGTAGTGTGGAAAGGCTCCTTTCTCCTTGGCTAATTGCTCTGACGTTCCGTAAGCTTTCTCCCGGAAAAATTGCCCCAGCTTTTGAGCCACTTCTACGGCTTGGCTGGAATCATAGGCAATTTTCAGTTGAACCAAGGCTTCAGCAAAACCCATCATGCCAATACCGAGTGGCCGTAGGTCCATTGTGTTCCGTTTACTGGCTTCGGATGGATAGTAATTTTTATCCAGCACATTGTCCAAGGCGCGGACAATAATTTGAATGGTGCTTTCCAGTTGCGTCCAGTTAAAGTCCGTTTTATCCGCATTGATGTGACGCGCCAAGTTAACGGAGGCCAGGGTGCAGACTGCCGTCGATTCTGGATTGTTTGGAATCGCAATCTCGGTACAAAGATTTGAGCTGTTGATGATTCCATATTGAGGGCAAGGGTTGTGCCGGTTGTGCGCATCCTTAAAGGTCAACCAAGGATGCCCGGTCTTCGCAAGCTTAAAGAGGTATTTCTTGTAGAAATCGCGGCCTGAAAGTTTCTTGAAAAGTTTGAGTTCACCCGCTTCAGCCTGCTGAATGCGTTTGTGGTATTTGTTCGAGAAATCATCACCAACAGCCTCTACCAACTCAGGGCATTCTCCCGGATCAAATAAATAGACTGGCTCATCTTTCTCAATGCGCTTCATCATTTCATCCGGCATCCAGAGCTTTGTATTTAAAGATGGTGTTCGGAAGTAAGCATTCCCGGTTGTTTCCCGTAATTCCAGGAAGGTTTCAATATCGTAATGCCAAGGTTGGATGGAAATGACCTGCGAACTCCGGCGTCGTCCACCTTGCTGGATGGAGTTCACCATGGTATCGAAAACCTTGATGAATGGGATAACGCCTGATGATTTGGCATTTAGTGAGTGGATGTGCGATCCCGTAGCTCGAACCCGGCTGATGTCGGTCCCTACGCCGCCTGCATATTTGGCTAAAAAAGCGGTCTCGGTTAGCTTGTCGGTAATGGATTGCAGAGAATCGTCTACGACATTGACATAGCAAGACGAGTACTGAGAGACATTGGTTCCAGAGTTGAATAAGGTTGGGGTTGAATGTAGGTATTCCAAGCGCGACATCTTGTTGTAAATGGCGATTACTTCGTCTTCGGTCGTTCCAATTCCCAAGGCTACCCGCATGAAAAACCACTGTGGCTTTTCAATCACTTCCTGTTCTCTGTCTTTCGATAGGTAACGATCTCGAAGCGTGGTCAATCCAAAATAGTCGAGCAGGCGATCATTGTCATAGTCAATCGCTTTTTCGATGGTTTTCAGATCGAACTGAACCAAGTCTTCTTTTAGATAGCCGGTTTCAATATTGAATTTCAGGTATTGCGAGAAGGAACTAAATTGGCGACCAACCCGCTTATTGATCAGTTTTAGCAACTGTAAGGTGGCGAGGGTATCGTATACCGGATGCTTAGGAATGAGGTGCTCAATGGCCTTCAAAACCAAGACATCCAATTCTTCTGTTGTTACTCGCTCCGGGACTTTTAGGTCCAGTTCCTTGATGATCCGGAAAACCAGCTCATAATCATCTTCAACCGCCATGCCTTTAATGATTTCAAAAATGGCGTTGATAATTTCCTGGGTGCGAAAGCGCTCTTCGCTACCGTCTCTTTTGATTACTGTTCGTTGCATGTTACTGGCTTTAGTAGTTGGTGTATTCGGTAGATGAAACTTCAAAAAAGTTGATCAGCTTTTTTACATCTTCTTTTTGCAAAAAGCGTAAGGGGTTTTCGTGGATGTTAAACTCCGGATCGAAACCAAGTTCCACCAAACGCCTGTCAGTAATGTATTTCAGGTATTTCTCCAGTTCGGGATAGGACATGCCTAGCAGGCTTCGCTGACCAAATTTTGAGCGAATGTAGTCGAGCTCAAGCTGCAAGCCTTTCAGTATGATACTGCGCATTTCTTCCACAAAAGCTTCATCCTCGACAATGTCAGGGCTTTCATCCAGAATGATGAGAATGGCCTCAATGCCGTTTTGCAAATGGAGTGATTCATCGATTAAAATCAATTCCACACCCGATGCCACATTCTTCATTTTGCCCATCTCTTTCATGGCGAAAAAGTGTGCAAAGCTGGAGTAGAAGAAGATTCCTTCCAATACAATGTTATTCAGAAGAATAGCCCGAAGTACCTGTTTTTGTCCTTCAAGTGTTTCCGGATCAATTTTTCCATAGCTGATTTTATCGATCTCTTCGACAATGAGCGATTGCTTTTTACGCAGAAACGGATCGCTGAAAGCTACATCGTACATTGCAGCATGATCCATTCCAAACGACTGCAGCACACTTTCGAAAAAGTCGCTGTGAATGTTCTCCATGAAAAGCTGGGTGCTAAAGCTCATCTTGGCATGCGGATCGGTTAATAAAGGGAAAAAAGCATTGACCAAAACATTCTGCACCAATAATTCCGAAGAAGAAAAGTACCCAACAGCTGTGTCAAACAGGTCTTTCTCTTCAACTGAAAGATGGTGGTAGTCGAGTGCATCTTGCTGAATATTGAGCTCTTCGGGGAACCAAATGGCCTTTTTTTGTTTCTCGTAAAGCTCACGAAAAACAGGATACGAGGGATTCTCGCTGAGTTTGATGTTGTCGCGCACCGATGTACGCCCAATTAATTTTGCATTCATTATTCGTTGTATTTTGATGTTGTAAATCAAGCCATCGGGAGGAATAATGGTGCAAAGACAGAAAGCGGCACAAATCAGAACAAAAAGGGTATACGGATGCCATTCGACCTCTGAACCAGACCTTTACTCCCGAAAGTCTAATTGTAAACAGATTATGGCAGGTCTTCTGGCTCATCCGGTTTCCGAAAGCCTTCCCATCCGCGAATTGGCGGACAGTGGCAAAAGAACATCAGAAACATCGTAAGGACTTACAGCTGCGGGGACAGCTCCTGATTTTCACAGGATTCCCTTTTTATTCCCAGTCAACGGTGGTTGGCGGGGAAACCAATAATCGATAACAAGTTTAAGCCATTTAGCTGAAATTTGTTCTATGGAGTTTTTAACAAACCAGCAAGAGAATCCTATTAAAAGCCTTTTATTCCAGACCTGTTTATCTTGTTAATAACTCCCAAAAATGAAAATCATGGAGGGGATTTCAGTTCCGCTCGTCAGTGCCAGCTTAAGTGGAGGTGCGAGTATGAAAAGTGCTGGTTTAAAAGAAAAAAGGATGCCAGCTAAAACGGCTGGCATCCTCTGGGATTATTGAAGTTTATATCGTAGTCCAAAATAAGTCTTTCGTCCAAAGATTGGTCCCCAGACGAGTGAACTATCAAAATAAGGGCTGAAGGGTTGATCGCTTGCCAAAATAGGGTTGGGCTGTTTATAGTTGGCTAAGTTTTCCATGCCAACGTATAGTTCAAAACGTTCATTCCAGGTCTTGCTAATCTGAGCATTCATCAGGAAAAAATCCGGCGAATAGTCCTCTAACTGGTACTGTTCAGGATTCGAGCTTGTTGATGGAATTCGCTTTTTACCCTGCCAATTCAAGGTGTAGTCGAACTTCCAATGGCTATGCGATTCGTAGCCTAAGTTAAGGAAAGCCCGGTGTGCTGCTTGCAAAGGTTTTTGAAGCAGTTGATCGCCATAAGTTGTTTTGACATCGTACCAACGGTAAGCCAGACGAGCATCGAGGCGTGTTAGTACTTCATAGTCAAATTGAGCTTGAAAACTGTTTGAATAAGAGTCGCCATTCAGCTCGTAAAACAAGGCTTGCTGAGGGCTTTGTTCTAAATCAAGAATAACCTGTTTGCTGAAATCCGTTCGGTAAAAGTCAAAGCTGACACTTCCTTCACGATAATCCAGCAGAAATTTTTGGGTAAGGTTAAGCCCCAGGTTCCAAGCGACTTCCGGCCCAAAGCCGTAGGGATTACCATTGTCCTGTCCCTGAATAATGAGCTGACGAGAGCTTGCCAGTACGCCACTGTTCTCCGAAATAATGCTTGCGGTGCGTTGCCCGCGACCTGCGGCCAAACGAATGACTGTTTGCTCAAATGGAGCATAACGAAGGTGCAAGCGTGGGGTTATAAAGGCTCCGAACAAATTGTGATAATCGGCTCTTAGCCCAGCAACCAAAGACAATTTTTCGGATGGGAGATAGGTGTATTCAAAATAGGCTCCAGGAACGGCTTCTTCGCGGTTGAAGGTGGTATCATTTAGCTGCTCATTATAATGATCGTATTGAAACGAGATTCCAGTTTTAAACTCATGCCGGGTATTACTTAAAATACTTTGATAGACGAAGTTGGCATAGCCTGATTCCTGTTTGGCATTGTAACTGTTTAGGCCAAAGTAGCTGTCTTGCTTATGCGTATTTCCCGCTAATTGTAAGCCAACTGATCGCCATGGAAAATCTTCAAAAACCTTTCCCAGTTTTGTCCAGCCTTCCAGCCTGCGAATTTGCAGGTCCATTCCCCAAGCGTTGGTGGTCAAGGCATCTTCCGGACGAAAGTTGATTTGCCCTCCTTGGTTGTTCATGGTTGTTCCTTTCACTCCGGCTTGAAACCGCAATCCATCATCCCCAAAATACTTCCATCGGTTCAGAAGGGTATAGGTGTCGCCGATGGGCATATCCATAAAACCATCGTGGTTATGATCCAGTTTGCTGGAGTTGTCTTTGCCATGCAGCAATAAGGCCGTTGACCACTTCCCGTTTTTGAAGCGGTGAGCCAGGTTCAGGTTGGCTTCAAGGCGACTTTCGGTATTGGCAAACAGGTTTAAATACAAGCGTTCAGCCTCTTCTGGTTTACGTAGCTCCACGTTGATTTGTCCTGCGATACTCTCGTAGCCATTGGCAACCGATCCGGTACCTTTGTTTAGCTGGATACTTTCAATCCAAGTACCAGGAATAAACAGCAAGCCATAGAGAGAGGATAACCCCCTTATGTCCGGGATATTCTCACGGGTCATTTGGACGTAAGGGCCCGCGAGTCCTAACATCTGAATTTGGCGTGTTCCGGTTACGGCATCGGTAAACGAAACATCAATGCTGGGATTGGTCTCAAAGCTCTCGCTGAGGTTACAACAAGCAGCTTTTAGCAGCTCTTTTTCTCCAACTTGCTCAACTTTGATTGAGTTAAGCATGGAAACAGTTGTAGTCTTTTGTCGTTTCACGACCTCAATATCGGCCAGTTCAACGGAGGCACTAAGCACAACTTTGGGCAATGCTCCCGAATTTACCTCTAGTGTATCATTTCTGTAGCCAACATAGCTAAATACCAACTGATTCGTTTGCTGGTTTCGTTCCAGCTGGAAGCGCCCCTGCTCGTCAGAACTGGTTCCTATTGTTGTGCCAGCCCAATAGACATTCACACCTACGAGAGGTTCACTTTTTCCGTCTTCACCATTCTCCACTACCTGTCCATTTACCCAATTGGGAGCAGCTTGTCCCCAGCTTAAGCAAGGTGTCACAAGTAGCAGAAGAATCATCCATTTTATCTGCATCATGTTTATGTCATTTAATGAATCTCTTGTCCTTCGCGATATTTACAGCAGTTATGCAACTTCTGATAAGCTTTATCGCTTGCTTTTACTTTTTCGGTGTCGTGTCCCACTTTGGCAATGGCTTTCTGAATAGTTAATTCATCGGTTTTGTCGGGACGATAAATGACCTTTATTTTTTGTTTTTCTTTATCCCAGTCAGCGAGTTTTACGCCTTTTATTAAAGCTGCATCTTCAATGCGTTTCTCACACATTTTACAGACGCCTGATACTTTAAACTCTGCAGTTGCTACCTTTTTCTCAGTCGTCGCGCTAGCGTGTAGCGAGAAAGATATAAGTAGGGCAACCATCAATAATGATGTTTTTATGGTCGATTTCATTTGTTTTGATTTTAAACCTGAAGCAAGAAGTAAACTTGTGGCTTCTTTTATATGCTTCTCGTCACTTAAGCAATCTGCATAAATGAAAAAAGGCAAAGCCAAGTTTATTAAATCTTTTGCCCAAGTTGTTTGTAAACTATTTATTTGAAGGAGTACAGCCTCCTGTAAAGGCTGAAGCGGTATCGTATTTTATCACGAGCTACCCGTAGAAAATTAGGGAACAAAAGAGCAGCCAGGAAGGCTCCTCCAAAGGTGGTCGAGTGTCTGTTGACCAAATAGAACCATTGAAGGGGAGTTCATCCAAGGTTTGGTTTGCCGTTTCAGAAGGCAATAAGTCGATTTCCCAAACTTGCGTATTTAGCCGATGGCTCGGGGTAAGCGTAGGCTCAATATCAAGTTTTAAAAGTTGCGTGTGGTCATCACAACAGCTCGTTATCGAGGCTTGATCCGAACAACAACAACTGGCTTCTTCTTCGTACAACTGCACCGAAGCTAATTCTCCCTGGCAATAATGCATATTGACTACTAAACCAATGGTTAGCGTCAAATAGAATATGGAGAATAGTATGGATAGCAGTTTTTTCATACAAAATCGTTCAGTTTCTATAACAAGAACTGGTGTTTTATGTTTGCCAAAAATACAAAAAATGTCTTGTATTACAAGCTCCTCAGAAACAGCGTAACAGCCGTTGGCATACAGTTGGAGAACCCGAGAGGCGTTTGCGTTGTTATAGTCTCTGGAAAATATAAAAGCACCCATTCTTGGTTTGCCGTGCGGTTTGATTTGCTTTTATAGCTTTGAGTGGAGTTGGATAGGGTGCATATAATTAGATTGAAAGAGACGATTAATGAGAAATATATATTATCAGTTATCAGATCCCAAAGAGTGGTATGAGCTTTTAGCTCAGAAACTTCCTTCGGTTATTCAGGAGAATCAGATTACCTTGGATCCGAAGATGGGCGATGGCCAATCAACTTACCTTAAGGTGCAAGAGGGCTTATGGGCACAGCAGATGGATTTTAAATTGAATGAAGATCTGGAGTTACACCGAATTCCTCATCAGAAAAACGAATTGTTTCTGGTTGATTTTTACCTGTCAAACTCACAAATACAGCATAAATCGAAAGAGCATAACTTCACCTTGGGCTTTGATAACATGAATGTGTTGCTGACTTCGGCAACGACAAAATCGCAAACGATCGTAAAAGCGCATGAATCAGTTCGGATTTTCAATTTACTGTTCACCCACACATGGTTGGATGAGAATGTATTGGTCGATGAATCGGGGATGTGCAATTTCTTTGAATGTAACAGCCCCATTTACATCTCCGAAAACCTGGATTACCGTTTTTCAGACCTGATTAAGTCGATCGACTTGCGGCATTCGGATCGTTTAACTTCAATTTCTGTCATTCTCCAAATTTTGGATTACCTGTTTGTGAAGTTGAAGCGAAGACGTTTAAACACCCCGCCAAAGGCAAACATTCATCACAAGGATTTGGAGCAACTGATGAAAGTGCGTGAGTCGATTGATGCCAACCCGATTACGGAAGTGTCGTTGGAGCGACTTTCGGAGCAAGCCGGCATGAGCCTGACAAAGTTCAAGCGGCTGTTTAAAGAGGTGTTTGGCACTTCGCCGTATCAATACCACCTGCAAAACAAAATGGCCAAGGCGATGGAAATTCTAACCAAAGGGACCTACACGGTTTCGGAGACCGGTTTCATCTTAGGCTATGCTAACTTGAGTCAGTTTTCTAAAGCGTTTAAGAATCATTTTGGCATTCTGCCAAGTCAGGTTGAACCCTAGCACAAGCTTAATCAACTTTAGCGGGTCATCATTGTTAAACTTCTTTTTAAACAAGGGATATTCGATGATCTTGTCCCTTTCAGCGAGGAGGAATACTTCAGGATATAGGCTGGTTTATTCACTTCATTTGAGCTTTTAGGAGTAGCAAGTGGTCTTTCAGGAGTAACAGGATGCCCAACCAATGCGGTATTTTTGTTGGGTCAATGAAAGTTCAATTAATTCGTTAAGCAATGAAAACAATTCGAAAACTATTAGGAACAGCTCCGACAAGCCGCGGAGTTAACCGTTACGCGCCATCCAGCTTAGTCATGAAGCTGTCGGTTAAGCGTACGACGGATTATAAACCGGTGAGGTATAAAAACCGGAATGAGGATCAAAATCGGAAGATACTGGTGATCGGAACAGAAGAGGGGCTTCTGTCCATGCAGAACGGGAAGCAGTTTGAAACCGGAAATCATCCGGTTGAATTATTTGTCCCTTTGTTGCACTGGGAGCAAGCTGGCTTTGGTTTCGACTTGGCGACGCCAACGGGAAAGCCGTTGCAGTTGGAACACTGGGCGATGCCCGAAGAAGATGAGGATGTGATGCGTATCTATCGGCAAAACAAGGCCCAATTGGCTCGTCCGCTTGATTTGCGTGATGTAGTTGAGTCTGGCTTGTTCGAAGATTCGCCCTACCTGGGCGTATTTATTCCCGGAGGACATGGAGCTATTTTGGGATTGCCACAAAACACAGATGTAAAACGTGTCATTGAGTGGGCTTTGGCAGAAGATAAATACTTAGTCTCCATTTGCCATGGTCCGGCGGCCTTGCTGGCAGCCAGCATGCAGGAACCGCAGGGAAACTTTCCCCTAAAGGGCTACCAATTGGCAGCGTTCCCTGATTCGATGGATAAGCTGTTGCCTGCTTTAGGTTACTTGCCGGGGAAAATGCCCTGGTTGTTTGGCGAAAAATTGAAGGAGCGAGGGATGAAGATTGTCAATAGTACGGCTAGCGGAAAAGTCTGTCAGGATCGGAAGCTGCTGACTGGCGATAGCCCGATGGCTGCGAATAAGCTGGGAAAACTGACAGCTGAAGTATTCCTTCAGGAAATTCATTCGAAGTAATTCATTTTAAAATAAAAAAAGCGTGCTGATAGCGTTTGAATCTCTTGCTGTAGCACGAAATAGTTAGAAACAATCGCAATAAATAAAACGATGAAGAATACAGATTTTTTAGACCAATTAAGTACTCGTTATGCAACCAAAGCCATGAACGGGGAGAAAGTAGCAGAAGATAAAATCGAACGCATTTTGGAAGCCGCTCGGTTGGCGCCAACTTCCAGCGGATTACAACCCTTTGAAATACTGGTGATCACCAATGAGGAAATGAAACAGAAGATTCGGGCCATTGCCTTTGATCAGCCTCAAATTACCTCGGGCTCACACCTGTTGGTTTTTGCCGCTTGGGACAGCTATACACCAGAGCGTATCAACCATATGTTTGACCTGACGAATGAGGTTCGTGGAATGCGCAATGAAGGCTGGGAAAACTATCGCCAATTTTTGCTGAATATGTACGGACAGCAGACCGAAGAGCAGCATTTTACGCACACGGCTCGTCAAACGTACATTGCCTTTATGGCTGCCATTACCCAGGCTAGCTACGAACAGGTTGACCACACGCCGATGGAAGGTTTTGATCCGGCAGCCTTGGATGAACTGCTGGGCTTGCGCGAAAAAGGCTTGCGAAGCACGCTTATGTTGCCGCTTGGCTATCGCGATGTAGAAAAAGATTGGCTGGTTAACCTGGTGAAGGTGAGAAAACCGCTAACGGAATTGGTAACAGTTATTGATTAAGGAGCTAAACATGAAGCTTTCAGTATTGGATTTATCTGTTGTTCCACGATCAGGCGATCGGCAACAGGCCTTAATGAATACGTTGGACACGGCAAAGAAGGTGGATGAATGGGGATACACCCGCTTTTGGATGGCTGAGCACCATGCCACCGGCGCAGCAGCCGGAAGAAGTCCGGAAGTGCTGATTCCGCTTGTTGCGTCACAAACCAGCCAGCTTAAGGTTGGCTCGGGAGCGGTGCTGTTGAATCATTACAGCCCCTTTAAAGTGGCTGAGGTGTTCAATACTTTGGAGGACTTGTTTCCCGGGCGCATTGACATGGGAATTGGCCGGGCAACCACTGGCCCGGTGAGCGATTTGGCCTTGCAGCGACGTCGGTCCGTGTATCGTCCGAGTGCGGACGACTCAGCGGAGCAACTTCAGGAGTTGGTGCAATGGATGAACAACAGTTTTGAAGCCGATAGTCCGTTTGCTCAAATTCAATCGTACAACAACGGGAGTAGCCCGAACTTTTGGCTGCTGGGCTCAAGTTCGTGGAGCGCTATGGCCGCTGCGAAACTGGGTTTGCGCTATGCCTTTTCGGGTTTCATCAACCCCATGCAGTCCTACGGTATTTCGCAGATCTATCATCAGCAGTTTACTCCGGCAAAACAGGCTTCAGGCTTGCAAAAACCAACGTTAATGTTGGCACTCAATGTGTTTGTAGCTGAAACGGCAGAAGAGGCCAACCGCTTGTCGGCTCCTTTTCAGTTGTTTGAGCGTCGCCTGCGCAGTTCGGGCGATATTCAGAGCTTGTTGAAGGATGAAGATACGGCCATTCGCCTGCTTGGCGGACTTCGCGAACCGGAAATGCTGACTGATCCACAACAACCGCCACGTGTTTTGATTGGAACGCCGGATCAGGTGCGCGATTGGTTGATGCAGATCGGTGAAGCGTATGAAACGGACGAGATTATGGTACACACCTTAAGCTCGAATCACGAAGCACGGCTGCGTTCTTACCAGTTGCTGGCGGATGCATTTGAGCTTAGAAAGACGGACTCGTGTTAAATCAGGTGTAGGTTTGTGTTAACGCTATACCTGAAATGATGAATCGTTAAACAGTTCACTAGAGCAGAACAATTTTTTGTTTTTTTACCGATCTTTATCGAAGCAATGTTGTATTTTGCTATGATTCATCGTTGAAAGAAGCCTTGTGGAAAGTTTAGATATTTTAATCATTGCCTATTACCTTATAGTACTGGGAGTATGTGTTGAGATTTTGATCAACACATACACCCCCAGTAAAACTTTAGCCTATATTTTCTTAGTGCTTTTTGTGCCTGTGGGAGGAATTTTATTTTACCTTTCCGTTGGGGTAAATTACCGTAAACGGTCGCTGTACAATAAAAAGCTCAAGTTTGATAAAGCCGCTTTCCCTGAGTTTGAAAGGCAAATTCATGAGTTTTCGAAGGAGGTATTGGCTCGCAAGCAAAATGAAATTGACTACTATTACCCGCTGGCAACACATATAGCAGCGGAAAACCTGTCGAGTTTGAAGAATGAGTTGGTCCCACTCATCAATGGGGAAAACAAGTTTCCCGAGCTGATTCGTAGTCTAAAGTCGGCTAAGCATCACATTCACATTGAGTATTATATTTACGAAGATGATTCGATTGGAACTGAGATTGCTGATATTTTAATGGATAAAGCCCGGGAAGGAGTCGAGGTTCGGTTTATTTATGATGACTTTGGAAGCTCAAGCATTCGGAAATTATTTATAAAACGCTTGCAAGCTGCGGGTGTGCAAGCCTTTCCTTTTTATAAGATACGCTCCATTTGGTTTGCCAATCGGATGAATTATCGCAATCACCGGAAGATTGTCATTGTAGATGGAGTTTGTGGCTATGTTGGCGGAATCAATGTATCTGATCGGTACATTAACTCCGGCAATAATCAGCTATACTGGAGGGATACTCACCTGAAGATAACGGGTCAGGCTGTGATGCATCTTCAGTATGTTTTCCTGACGGATTGGAATTTCTGTTCCAAGCAAAAAATCGAATTTTCCCCGGCCTATTTCCCCGTTATTATACCATCAGAATTGAAGGGCGATAAACTCGTCCAAATGGTGGCAGCCGGTCCCGATTCCGATCATTCAAGTATCTTATACACGATGGTTCAAGCCATCGCTTTGTCGCGGAAAGAGGTGTTATTGACAACTCCCTATTTTATTCCGGACAAGTCCTTGCTTGACATGCTAAAAATTGCAGCCTTTAGCGGTGTGAGGATTCGCCTATTGGTACCTGGCGTATCCGATTCAATCTTCGTTAATGCTGCTTCCAGCTCATATTACGAGGAATTGCTGGAAGCCGGTGTCGAAATTTACCGATACAATAAAGGTTTTGTTCATGCCAAAACCATTGTATGCGATAAGTACCTGTCTTTTGTGGGAACAACCAACCTGGACCACCGCAGTTTCGACCTGAACTTCGAGATCAATGCTCTTGCTTACGATCATGAAATTGCGGCAAGCCTGGCGAGTAGCTTTGAGGAGGACCTGGATAATTCGGAACAGGTGACACTTGCCAACTGGCAACGCCGTCCTGTCTACATCAAGTTGTTTGAGCGATTGATGCGTTTGTTTTCGTCATTGATGTAGTTTGAGAATGCCCGCTTTTACGCCTTCTTCCCCAAAATACGGACAACATCCTGTTCATCCAAGACTTCTTTATCGAGCAGAATACCGGCCAGTTTATTGAGCTGTTCGCGATGCGCTTCCAAAAACTGCTTGGTTTCTGTATAACACTGGGCTACCAGTTCTTTGGCCTCCTGATCCAGGCTTTTTCTCAGTTCTTCCGACATGGGATAGACATTGTCAGTAACTCCCAGGTAGCTATTCTGTCCCGGCATTTTCAATGAAAGGTTAGGGGCATTCTTGCTCATTCCGTATTCAACAAACATGGCTTTAACAATGGATGACACCTTTTCAAGGTCGTTGGATGCACCTGTAGAGACCTCTCCAAACACGAGGTCTTCAGCAGCACGACCTCCCAGTAACCCTTTTATTTTGCCAATCAGCTCGTTTTGTCCCATTAGGAAACGCTGCTCCGACGGTGCTTGCAACACATAGCCTAAAGCTCCCGAACCCCGGGGGACGATGGATATCTTTCGTACCGGATCGGCCCCTTTGGTGTAGTAGCCAACAATTGCGTGCCCCGACTCATGGTAAGCTACCACCTTCTTTTCGTTAACATTGATGATGGTTGATTTCTTTTCCAGGCCTGCAATAACTCGCTCAAAAGCATCCAGAAAGTCTTTGTGGTGTACTTCCTGTTTGTTTCCCCGAGCGGCGAATAAGGCCGCTTCGTTACACAGGTTGGCCAGGTCGGCCCCTACAAAACCGGCTGTTTGAGCTGCAATTTCTCTTAACTCAACGTCTTTCGCCAGTTTGATCTTTTTCACATGGACGTTCAAAATCATTTGTCGGCCTTCCAAGTCGGGACGATCCACGGTTACCTGCCGGTCGAAACGGCCAGGACGTAGCAACGCTTTGTCCAGTGTTTCGGGGCGGTTGGTGGCTGCCAGCACAATGACGGCTGAGTCATCTTCAAAACCATTCATTTCAACCAACAGCTGGTTGAGTGTATTTTCCCGCTCATCATTTCCCCCCATACCATTTGATGAGCGTGCTTTACCAATGGCATCAATCTCATCAATGAAAATAATGCATGGAGCTTTGGCCTTGGCCTCGGTAAATAGGTCGCGAACCCTTGCGGCACCTACACCTACAAACATCTCAACAAAGTCGGAGCCCGACATGGCATAAAACAAAACGCCAGCTTCGCCTGCAACAGCCTTAGCCAGTAGGGTTTTACCGGTTCCTGGAGGTCCCACCAACAAAATGCCCTTGGGAATCTTAGCCCCCAGATTGGTATATTTTTCGGGATTTTTCAGAAAGTCAACAACCTCGGCCAGCTCTTGCTTGGCTTCATCGCATCCGGCCACATCTTTAAAGTGGGTGAGGTGTTGGGTATCTGCCGGATAGATTTTGGCTTTCTTTTCACCAACATTCAAAAATTGGCCTCCCATCTTCGATGAGTTGCTCATGCGTCGCATCACAAATCCCCAAATGATGGAAATGATGATAAAGGGCAATATCCAATTAGCAAAGAAGTTAGCCAACCAATTGTTTTCAATGATTCCCTTAAAATTCACCTTGCCCAGCTCAAGTGTTGCCACCAAGTTGGGATCTTCAATTTTTATAACATAAAACTGTCGACTAAGCTCTTCTTTTCGCTTTTTATAGTCGAAACGCCAGGGAGCCGGCTTACCCTCTGTTTGAATCGCCTCTTCGTCTTTGATCGTACTTGTTGTTTGTCCTTCCGGTAGGTAGTTGCCATAGATTTTATCCTGGGTGATAAAGGCATTTTCAATTTTACCGCTCTTAACGTCGGCAATAAACGTACTGTAAGGAATCTCTTTGGTTGTTGAGCCAGAAAAGAAGATGGCCTCCACTAAAATCATGACCAGGAAAATACTCAGAAAGTAGGATAGTGAGAATTTCGTTTTTTTGTTCATACCGATTGATTAAGGGTTTTTATTAGCACCAATAGCAGCTAATCTCATAGGCAGGTTACCGTTGCAATTAACTATCGCTTGTTGGCCGTTTATGCAATCTCAACTTTTTGTTCGTTGAATGTAAGCTTAGTGCTTCTCGCGGTTGGCTTTTATTCGACAGGTCGGAAATACCTTCTTCCGATGATCCCGTTTGCATATAATCGTGTTTTTGTATTTTCCTGTTTTTCAGAAAGTTAAAAAGCGCAACAAGCAAAAAAGAACCAAGCCATCCATGTCATTCATTTGAACTCCTATTAAATTAGGGCTTTTTCCTGAATAAATTGAGAAAAAATTGTTGCGGCATTTCGCTTTTTTAATTTTTTGTTCGCAATAAAAAGGAGGAGAGTATTTGCGTTGAACCAATTCCGGGGCATAAAAAAAAGCCCCGTTTCCGGAGCTTTTTAGCATGAGTTATCTCAACCCGAGCTATTCTGCCGATTCTTCGGCTTGAGTTTCTTCTTCTTCAGTAACAGCTTCTTTCGATCCGTAAATCACATAGTCGTTGTAATAGGCCTCGTTCTTTTCTTCCCAAATCTTTTTGCCGACCTCGCATATTTCAGCAATCTGTGTGTAAATGGCGTTGGCCTTCTCTTCACGCTCAAACGACTTGGCTTCGCGGGTCGAAATCATTTTCTTTTGTTCGTCAATGGCATCATCCAGTTGCTGGGTGGTTACATCCAAATCCTCGAGCATGGATTCGGTGATGTTACGCTGGGCCAGTTTTTCCAGCATTTCACGACAGGTGGTACTCACATGGTTGGCAAAAATAATGAGGTCTTGCTCCTTCATTGTTTGTATTTTACCAAACCGAAGCGCCCGATATTCAACCGATTGTTCGCCTAAGGCCATCTTAGCCCGAAAGCGCAGGTTAATCAGTTGATCTTCCAGACTTTGTTGAAATCTTTTCTTGTCTTCTGTTTTGAGCATCTGTTGGCCCAACCAGTAGTCGTCAGATGGTAACTGACGAAAGACTTCGACATCTGCTTTTAAGCGATTCCGATAGCTGTCATCGTAGCCCATGTGTTCAAACTCAGCGGAATCGCGTTGCAGTAAACTGTCAATTCGATCCGCACGCTGAGTTAGTGTCCCAAAGCTAAAATTAAAATTTGTTGACATGATTATTTGTTTTAGAGATTTTATCAAACCAATAATTATGATACAAATTACAGCGATTGAACTTAAAATGAAAGACCATTTGGTAGGTCTTTTTAATGTTATCGAACATATTGTTATGGGGTGATTATTCGTTGATTGGTTGATCTTTAGATGGTGTATTCGTGCAAAAATGGAGGGTAGCCTCAGGAAAATGCCTGGTTAAGTCCCAAAATGATCTGTTTTTGCTGCTTTTTGCTCTTTTATGCTTAAAAACGACCTTTTTAGGCAAGTTTAGTTGGTAAATGAGTCTACCAGAGAGGTAAATGACCTTACCAGAGAGGTAAACGTGCTTACCAGAAAGGTAAATGACCCTACCAGAGAGGTAAACGTGTTTACCAGAGAGGTCAGTCCCCTCCAAAACGAAGTTGATGCCCTTACCGAAGAAGTTGACATGCCAACCAACAAAGTCGATGACCCAACCAAGCGATTTTGCCTCTCGAACAATGAACTAGTGTTAATAACTGACGAATAGAAAAACCACTTAACAGAAATTTTATTCAAGGGATTTGGGTAGATTTATTGGTCAAAACCTGACTAAAGAAGCGATGCTAAAGGAAAAAATCTATCGTGTTGTTAACAAGGGAGCTCATGGATCAAAATACAACCTAGTTTTTGATTATGGGATTATGCTCCTCATTATACTCAATGTCGTTGCATTAGCTATAGGAACAGTTCCAGAGATTAGAATAAAGGCAGGGGGTTTCTTAAGAATATTTGAGCTAATCTCAATAATCATTTTCACCATTGAGTACCTGATGCGGTTGTATGTAGCTGACCTGACACATCCTAGTTCCAGTCAGGTAAAATCAATTTTTAAGTTTGTATTTTCTGGCTATGGAATGATTGATTTGGTGGCAATTCTACCATTCTATTTACCATTCCTTATTGCGGTGGATATGAGGTTTCTTCGTCTTTTTAGGTTAATGCGTTTTTTCCGATTGATGAAGTTAAACCGCTACAATAGCTCTTTGAATTTAATTTGGTCAGTAGTGAAAGAAAAAAGATCAGAACTAGCTGTAACGGGCTTTGTCTCTGTTCTGATATTACTGATTTCATCTTTTTTAATGTATGATGTTGAAAGCAAGATACAGCCAGATAAGTTCCCAAATATTTTTGCTACATTTTGGTGGGCCATTGCTACATTAACAACAGTCGGGTATGGAGATGTTTATCCAATTACTGCCGTTGGAAAAGTAATTAGTTCATTGATTGCGATCTTGGGAATTGGTATTGTAGCACTTCCCACAGGCATCATTAGTGCTGGCTTTATGAATAAGATCGATAAGAAGGAGGCAAGCGAAGATGCATGTCCGCATTGTGGGAAGGAAATTAACCGAAAACTATAAAATAAAGCTCAACAGAAACCTAAGAATAACCCGCAACTTGTGTGTAAACTAAAAACCAATTAGGCCCGGAAAGGGCAGAAGCTAATCATTAAATCAATGAACGAATGAAAAGAAGGAAGTTGGAAAAAGAACTACTGGATGCGATGAGTCGGGATCTCAACAACTGGAAAGGTCCTTTTTACGTTAACCGCAAAGATCCGCGACTGATTGTTCCCAAATACAGCCGTTGGATGGGATGGACCTTCAATTTCGGCAACCCGTACGCCTGGCCGGCACTGATCGCCTTAATTGTCATTATTATTTTGCTCGGAACTTATACAGGTTAGGCTCACGCCCCTTCAGGGCTGTAGGATTGGCGGGTACTCATACAACAGGGTGATGCCCTGTCCTAATGCGAATGCACCTTTGGTGCGGAAAAAAGGACAGTAAATTGAATGAGTGCAATATAAAAGCCCAACGGGCTTATAGCATGAGCATAGGGCATCCGCCCTATGAATATAGGTTACACTATGAAATAACGCCCTGAAAGGGCAACAGCGATTGTCTCACCAAAACGAGTAAACTATGCCACAATCATTATCCAAAGTGTATCTAAACATCACCTTCAGCACTAAACAACGCGAGAAGCTAATTGATAAAGACATCCCAGACAAGATAGCGTTTCCCTGGCCTGTTTGTGGATGCACCTTTGGTGCGGGTGGAAAAGGGATTTGTCTAAATATTGTATAACTTTAAAAAGCCCAACGAGCTGATCGCGTTGACCTAGGAGATTGACCAATGAATATGGAGTATCCATTAGGCTCACGCCCTTTCAGGGCTACTGGTCTGGCGAATACTCTGACCACAGGGCGTTGCCCTGTCCTGTTTGCGAATGCACCTTTGGTGCGGAAAAAAGGACAGTAAATTGAATGAGTGCAATATAAAAGCCCAACGGATTCATCGCATGAAGATGGGGTATCGATTTATGAACACGGAGTGCCCATTGAGTCCACGACCCTATAGGTCTGTAGGTCTGGCGGGTGCTCTGGCAATAGGGCGAGGTTCTGCCTTTATGTAAACGCACCTTTGGTGCGAGATGAAGGAGGAGCATTTGAATGAATGTAATCTTAAAAGCCCAACGAGCTGAGGGGGATCGCCCTATGAATAGAAATTAAACCAAGTTATTCCTTCGCTGTTATTGAGTGTTTATCCTTTAAAAACTGCTATTTTTGGCAAAAAAAAAGAACCATGCTGATTATTGACTCGCCATCGAACAACGCTTATTTCAATATTGCTACTGAAGAATACCTGCTGAACAAGTACCCTAAGGAGGAGCTGTTTTTGCTGTACATCAATGCACCATCCATTATTGTAGGAAGGTTTCAGAATACCTTGGCAGAGATCAATCTCGACTATGTCACCGAGAACCAAATTAAGGTAGTTCGACGACTTACGGGAGGAGGAGCGGTTTACCATGATTTGGGAAACCTGAATTTTTCGTTCCATACGCCACTGGGAGACGAGGATTTTTCGGATTTCTCAAAGTTCACACAGCCCGTGGTTGACCTGCTGAATGGATTGGATGTACCGGCTAAATTGGAAGGCCGCAACGACTTACTGGTGGATGGTAAGAAGTTTAGCGGAAATGCCAAGCTGGCCCGTAATGGCAAGATGATTCAGCATGGCACCATCCTTTTGAACTCGGAAATGCAGGTTTTGAGCGAAGCCCTGAAAATTAATCCGCTCAAGTTTAAGGACAAAGCCGTGAAGTCGGCCCGTGCTCGTGTAACCAATTTGATTGACTATTTCCCGGGAGGAATAACGATCGATAAGTTCAAGCAATTGCTGATCGATCAAATCATTCGCGAAAATGCGGAACCTAGCCGCATTCATGAACTTAATCCCCAGGAGGTCGCTGAAATAGAGCAGCTGGCTCAAGAAAAATACAGTACCTGGGATTGGAACTTTGGAGGTTCGCCTGCTTATAATTTCAAGAAAGCGATTAAGGTTCCTGCCGGATTTATTGAGTTGCACCTCGATGTCAAGAAGGGGGTGATTCGACAAGCTCGGATCTTCGGAGATTTCTTTGCTTCACAGCCCATTGAGGAGCTGGAAGAACAGCTGGCTGGACAACTACACGAAACAGAACATATCCGGCGCGTACTGTCATCGGTTAACTTAACGGACTATTTTGGGAAAGTTAGCCTGGATGAACTCATTGACTTGTTTCAGTAAAACTTTCCAGGCAATACTTAGGGGGAAATGGTGCTGATTTAAGCAGCGCTTTTTTCTTTTAGCTAAACAACACTATTTTATCGTTTTTTAACTAGAAGAAACATCATGGAAGAAGGTGTAAGACTTGCTATTCGCCTTATTCAATAAACTTTTGATACCTTTGCTTTTCTTCAATTCGATGATTTTTACTGCAAAAAATGACATAATAGATTACCAATTACTATGAATACAAAAAGACTTGTTATTGTAGGCTGTGGAAAGCTGGCCGAGATTGTTGCAGATGCTCTAATCAATGGGATTTTGCCCGACTACCAGCTTGTTGGAGTGCTGTCTCGCACGAAAGAGAAAGCCGAAGCAATTGCCAATAAAATAGAGAAAGCTGATTCTGATTATACTTGTCAAGTTTGTTCTTCGCTGGATGAACTGTTGGCACTGAAGCCCGATTACCTGGTAGAATCAGCATCGCCAGCAGCCTTGAGAGAGTTGGCTTTACCGGCATTGAAAAATGGCACATCGCTGGTGGTTTTGTCCATTGGAGCTTTAGCCAATCGTGCGTTTTATCAGGACGTGGAGCAAACGGCACGGGAAAACAGCCAACGTGTGCATATCGTATCAGGAGCAACAGGTGGCTTTGATGTGTTGCGTACCGCTTCGCTGATGGGCAAAACAAGGGTATCGTTTGACACCGAGAAGGGGCCAAATTCTCTGAAGGGAACTTCAGTGTATGACGAAGCTTTGCAAACTGAAAAGCGAAAAGTGTTTGAAGGAAATGCCCAGGAGGCCATTGCACTTTTCCCAACCAAGGTGAATGTTGCAGTAGCTGCTTCGCTGGCTTCAGTGGGGCCCGAAGACATTCAGGTGTCGGTAACATCAACCCCAGACTTTGTTGGCGACGATCACCGCATTGAAGTCCGGAATGAACAGGTTCATGCAGTGATCGATGTGTATAGTCAAACAGCCCAAATTGCAGGCTGGTCGGTGGTTAATACGCTACGCAATATCAGTTTGCCCATCGTATTCTGATAAGTTGGCCAATACTTTTTCGCTCAGGCGCACAAAGGCCTGGCGGGTACGGCCAGTTGACACCTGCATGCAACGCACATTCGGATGAGCCAGGAACTTTTCATCTCCCAAAGCTCCGAGGGTATCGCAATAGCAACGATTGTCAGCATCAATCCAGCGGGCAAAAGGAGCTTCATCCCAGGCAGGAGAAAGTCCGGTGTTGAATAGAATCTTCCGGTTGCCCAGTTGGGTAAACTCATTTTCGTGAAGCAGAATGGTATTTTTGTTTAAACAGCAAAATACCACTTCGCTTTGCGAGAGTAATTCATTCAACGGCAGAAAGCGATAGCCCTTCTTTTCAGCTTCTTCTTTTTTGCTTCGGGCAAAGTAGGTGATGTCGGCACCAAAGAAATGGAGCGCGTCTGCAATCATACCTCCCGATTTTCCTAAACCCACAATTCCAACTTTAAGGCCGGTAATTTCCCGAGCCATGCCATCCCAAGGTTTTGCCGAGCTTCCATCGGGATTGGTTCCAAAACCGTGCAGGCAGCGAACAAGCTCACTCACCACATATTCTACCACGCCTTCGTCGCCATAATCGCGAATGCCGGTAACGGTGATCCCTTTTTCGTTGGCGTATTTAATATCGACATTGGCACTCTCAGGAGAATAAAGCGAGCAGCACATGCCAATGTATTTTACTTCGGAGCATTGCTCCAGTACCGTCTGGTTAATGGATGACGTATAGCTCAGCAATACCGCGTCAGCATTACCTATCCGCTTGATTATTTCATCATCATCCGAAGGAATATCCTGGTGCATGACCACTTCTTTTGCATACTGATTTAACGCTTTCTCTGCAGATGGAATTAAACTAACCGGTTCAATTGCCACAAGTTTCTTAAACATGATACTAGTTCTATTTTATTCTTCATACTTAGTTTCTGATACTGATTCATTAGACGTTTTAAGCTTATTCCATATGCACTCAAACACCTCCTCAAAAGAGAATGCGTAGTACAAAAACAGGGATGACTTGCTTAAACTGGCTATGGTGGCAGTATCAGAATTTGCTGTAAATAGCAACAGTGGCTAAAAATAGCCAAAGCAAAGTGCTTAATCAAATGTTCGGAGAGGAATAAGCTGGTTATTGATGTACGAAATGTTGTTTGCCGAAACCGGACATGAAGCTAAGGGAGAATTCAATTCTGGCCTAAGAAATTCTTACACGATAGGCTTTCAGCTACTTCGTGTAACTGAATGTGAATAGTAAAGCCTAATTCCCACATTGATTCTTTATCCGAAATGTTTTGCTCTATTGAAATGAAAGGTTCGAAAGGCAGGACCTAATCAAACCTTTTTGAATGGAAGAATAGCTTATTGTTAAGTTTCTGTTTTTTTACTGTTAAGATATCTATATTTGTACTTGATGGAAAAGGGCGCTAATATATTAGAACTAATTAACCAAAAACGAATTGATGGCTACAAGTATTTGTATGCTAATTTTTACCCCTCATTGTGCAGCTTCGCTTCCAGTTTTTTCAAGCAGAACGACCTTGTCGAAGATATTGTTCAGGATGTCTTCATCCGACTATGGCGAAGCGACTCGAAGTTTAATTCGACCAGAGCGCTTAAATCATATTTGTATTTCTCCGTCAAAAATGCCTGTCTGAATAGCATTCGTGATAATTCAAAATTGTCAGATATTGATTTTTCATCCGATAAAGAGATCCAGACTATAGTTCTGGAGGATAAATCGATTGAGCAACTATTGATTGAAGAAGAGTTTTATCGTCAAATTCATGTTGCCATAGAAAAGCTTTCGCCTGAAAGAAAAAGAATCATTTTATTAAGCCTTGAAGGTTTCTCCAATAAAGAAATCGCTGAAGAACTGGACATCTCAATCAACACGGTCAAGTCGCTAAAACTTCGGGCATACAGCGTGTTGCGTAAAGAATTGAGTTGGTCCGTTTTGCTGTTCCTAATCAAAATGATGAAATAAAGCCAGCATGCTTTCTTTTGCAAATTCAAATCTTTTCGAAAAAATATTTCATAACCGTCACCCCTGTTTTTCATATCCGTGTTATAGTAATAAGTGTTGTAAACAATGGATCGATTTAAGCAAATAGATAAGATTGTAAAGCTTTTGCTAATTAAGCGAGAAAGAGCTTTAACAGAGCATGAGCAAGAAACCCTTAATGACTGGGTCAACGAAAGTGAGGGAAATCATGCCTTGTATGATGATTTGATGGATGAAACGAAGATTCCCAGGAAGCTGGATGATTTGGTGCAATTTGATCAACAAAAGGCCTTCAGGGAGTTTGAACGAGTAGCGAAACAAACGAAAGTAAGAAAGCTTTATCGGAATGCTTTCAAGTATGCTGCAATTCTAATTCCCTTTGTTATTGCCAGCTGGCTAATCATTCAGCAAAATCGGGAAGTAAAAGAAACGCCTATAGCAACTGTGGTCAGTGAAATTGGCCCGGGATCAAGTAAGGCCATACTAAAACTTGCTGATGGGAGTGTGGTTGACCTGGAAGTAAAAAAGGATTTGATCGCAGATTTGGATGGTATCGTTGTTCAAAATGGCCCCAAAGAAATTTTGTACAGCTCACAGGAAACTCCACAAAAGCATGAAGAAATACAGTACAACGAAATTCAAATTCCACGCGGTGGAGAATACCTGTTAATCCTTTCCGATAGTACCAAAGTGTGGTTAAACTCTGAGACTTCAATTAAATACCCTGTTGCTTTTGCGTCGAATGTACGAGAGGTTTATCTCCAAAATGGAGAAGCGTTTTTTGACGTAAAGAAGAATAAGAACAGTCCTTTTATTGTGCATACATCAAAGATGGCGATCAATGTGCTTGGGACCTCCTTTAACATTCGTGCCTATTCGGATGAACCGGAACTTACCACCACGCTGATTACCGGAAAAGTATCAATAAAACAGCTTGATTCAGATCAAAGTTCCAACTTATTGCCAAATCAGCAAGCCTCTTTGTCGGCCACTGGTATCGCAATAAAAAATGTGGATGTCAATAAATACATCGCTTGGAAGAATGGACGCATATTGTTTGAAGACAACACCTTGGAAGAAATTTTTAAAGATCTGAGTCGATGGTATGACATTGATGTGGAATTCAAAAAACCAGCAAGCCGTCAGCTAAGATTCTCGGTTGATGTTGAGCGGTACGAAAACTTGAGCCAAGTACTGGATATCCTGGAACTAACTAAAAAAGCAGATTTTAATATTGTTGAGAATACGATAATAGTTAACTAGAAGTAAGCGGAAAATGTTCCCCCATTTCCCGCTTTGATCGAGTCAATACAATCCTTCTTCACCGGATTATAAGTATTAACCAAAACATGTCAAATTTATGAAAAAAAAATGGATGAATGGAAGTGGCGCTATTCAATGGCCGCTTCGAAGACTTTTGCTAATTATGCGATTATCTTTTGTAATTATTTTATGCAGTTTACTTCAGGTATCGGCAAGTACATTTTCGCAGAACACAAGGTTCA
Source organism: Sunxiuqinia elliptica (assembly GCF_900113005.1). Classification (GTDB taxonomy): domain Bacteria; phylum Bacteroidota; class Bacteroidia; order Bacteroidales; family Prolixibacteraceae; genus Sunxiuqinia; species Sunxiuqinia elliptica. The sequence goes on along the minus strand of NZ_FONW01000003.1, from coordinate 291,525 downwards.
ATGTCAACCTAGAAGATGCTAGCATAACCGAACTCTTTAAAGACATCAAAAGTCAGAGCGAGTTCACCTTTGTTTACAATGTTGATGACATCGAAGAACTGGGAACAATTAATTGTCATTTTACAGAGTTTACAGTAGAGCAAATTCTTGATAATTGCCTGCAAGGCACCAATATGACCTATAAAATACGCGACAAGGTCATCATTTTGGTTCCAAGAGAAGCAGGGGATACAGTACTCCCACTTCTAGCGGATCAAGCAGAAACAAAAACAATTGAAGGTACCGTAACCGATTCGAAAGGAGAGCCCCTTCCCGGAGTGTCGATTGTTGTAAAAGGAACAACGATTGGAATCACCACAGATTTTGATGGTAATTACTCGTTAAAGGTTCCGGCTGAAACTCAGGTTTTGGTCTTCTCTTTTGTTGGGATGCAATCCGAGGAAGTCGCGCTTGGAGATCGGACACAAATTTCGGTTGTTCTAAAAGAAGAAAACTTTGGTGTTGAAGAAGTTGTCGTTACGGCTCTTGGTATAAAAAGAGAGAAAAAAGCGCTGGGCTACGCAGTTACCGAAGTTAAAAGCGATGATATTGCGAATAACAAAACAATCAATGTTATATCTGCTTTACAGGGGAAAGTAGCAGGTTTGGATATCAGCTCAGTTAGTGGGGGACCAGGAGCTTCGTCACGAATTGTGTTAAGGGGAATATCTGATTTATCAGGAAATAACCAACCTCTGGTTGTTGTCGATGGCGTTCCGATTGATAATGGAACATTAGGCTCGGCCGGATCGGGACAGTATGCCTCAGGGCCGGATCTTGGAGATGGAATTTCCAGTTTAAACCCAGATGATGTTGAAAGTGTCTCGGTACTAAAAGGGCCTGCAGCTTCGGCTTTATACGGGAGCCGGGCAACAAATGGAGTGCTGATGATTACCACCAAGCAAGGAGCTAAAAACTCTCGCATTGGCGTGGAAATATCGTCCCAAACAAACCTTGAACTGTTAAACAAGTTTGAAGACCGACAAACGGAATATGGACAGGGACGAAATGGACTCCCTCCACTTGACCTTTCTCAAGCCCGGGGAACAGCTCAAATCTCGTGGGGAGGCAAGTTAAATCCTGACCTGCAAGTTCTTGGTTTCGATGGAAAACGATATTCATATGGACTAGCCAATGACGGTCACAACATCGAAGATTTTTTCAGAACTGGTCTTTCTTCCCAAAACACCGTTTCTCTTAATGGAGGTAATGATAAAGGGACTTTCCGCTTGTCGTACGGAAGAACCGATGTGGCAGACATCGTGCCTCATAGCGGTTTGCAAAGAAATAACTTCAACTTTAGAGGTTCGTGGAACTTCACCCCAAAATTCAAGGCTGATGCCAAAATAACCTACTTTACGTCGAAGGTTGAAAACAGGCCCGAGCTGGCGGATTCTCCAAGTAACATCGGCAACACCATTCTGGGACTTGCTCCCAATGTGGACCAATCGATGCTTAAAGAAAATTACCAGGATGCGGCGGGAAACTATGTTGATTGGAACGGCAATGAATATCGCATTAATCCGTATTGGGTAATCAACCGAATGAAGAATGAATCGACCAAAGACCGGGTAACAGGTTTTGCTCATCTAAACTATGCCCTTACTGACTGGTTGAATGTTGATTTCTTGTCAGGGACAGATTTATATAGTTTTGAATACCAAAACTATGCTCCCAAAACAACTCCTCGATTGCTTACTGGTGCTTTAACTCAAAGCCGGATTATTACCCAGGAAACAAATCACCAATTGCTCTTGAATTTTGACAAGCAGATCAACAAAGATGTCCGAGTATCAGGGAATATTGGAGGTAACATCAGGTTATACAACAATACAACTGAAGTAATCAGTGCAACAAACGCCAATACCGGAGCAATCGTATCAATCAACGATTTCAAAGACCGAATTCCTGTAGTTTCTCACCCCAAAAAGGAAGTTAACTCGTTGTATGGAGTGGCTCGGTTTTCCTATAAATCCTGGTTGTATTTAGATGCCAGCCTTCGGAATGACTGGTCGTCAACTCTTCCAGCTTCCAGCAGGTCTTACATGTATCCCTCTGTATCAGGAAGTGTTATTTTTTCGGAACTGATGAGCTCATCCACCATCGATTTTCTTAAGGTACGAGGATCCTGGGCACAGGTAGGTGGCGACACCGATCCTTATGTGTTAGATAAAACCTACAGCAACTACCCAATAGCTATTAATGGACAAAACTTGATGAGAATAACCTCTGACGGAGTACCTAACAGAAACCTGAAGCCTACATCTACTGATGCGATCGAATTCGGGGTTAATATCGCAGTTTTTGAAAACAGGTTAAACCTGGATGCTTCCTACTATAATCAAAAAACGTCTAACCAAATTATGAATCTTCCATTGGCTGCAACATCCGGCTATAACTATGCGGTGATCAATGCTGGAGAAGTACAAAACCGGGGAATTGAAATTAGCATCAATGGAACTCCAATAAAAACAACCGACTTTTCGTGGAACTTAACCGCCACTTTCGCCAAAAACGAAAACCTGATTAAAAAGCTTCACAAAGATGTTAATACGCTGACTTTATCTACAGCCCGATGGGCCGGAGCTGAAATAAGGGCCATTGAAAATCAAGGGTACGGAACAATCGTAGGGAAGAAGCAGCTAAGACACAATGGTCAAAAAGTATTTAACAGTAATGGATACCCAATATTTGGAACTGAGCTGGAAGTGCTTGGCAATGGAGTATACGACTGGCTAGGAAGCTTAAACTCAAGCTTTAATTATAAAAACCTGACATTCAAAATGTTGTTTGATGTCAAGTGGGGAGCCGAACTATTCTCAATGACCAATCAATCGGCTTACATCAATGGAGCCTCCACTGCGAGCCTTGAGGGACGCGAAGGTTGGTATCGTTCAGAAGAGGAGCGAAGAGCAGCCGGTGCAACAGAAGAAGAATGGACAGCGACCGGAGGTTACTTAGGCGATGGTGTCATTCTTAAATACACGGATAATGGTGTTGAGAAAATAGCCAATCAGGTAGATCAAAATGTTGAATACACTGCTGTGAAAAATGACATCTATGTTAATCCTCAAGTCTATTGGAGCCGGTTTCAGGATGGCTCTCCAGAACCATTTATTTATGATGCAAGCTACATCAAGCTAAGAGAGCTTGCCCTAACTTATTCAATTCCTTCTGCTTGGTTTGACAATAAACTGGATATGACGGTTTCTTTGATTGGTCGTAACCTGTGGGTGTTGTATTCAAAAGTTCCGGGAGGGGTTGATCCTGAATCCAAATACAACAATGGAAATGGAGTTGGATTCGAATATGGATCACTTCCAGCAAGGCGTAATATCGGTTTTATGCTGAACCTTAAATTCTAATATTAAAACATTGAAAGATGAATAAAATAAATCCTATAAAATTCATTACGGTAAGCCTATTTTCAATGGTGATGCTACTTACCTCATGTAATGACTTTGATAAGTTAAATCAAAATCCGGATGCTGTTAACTCGCAAAGCGTTAATCCGGGAAACCAATTGACTTATATCCAAGCTTCTTTATCGGGTAGCCGATACGAGCAATGGCGCACCAATGCAATTTATACCATGGGCTTTTCTCAAAGCATCACGGGATCCTGGTCGTTTAGCCACGGAGGATATTACATCAAAAATGACAGTTACATGGATGGCTTGTGGCGCGCTGAGTATCCTCGGGAAATTAAAGAATGTGTCGATATTATTGGCAATACAGAAGGGGACGAAAGCAAAATAAACATCAATGCAATAGCCCGAATCATGAAAGTCTTTATTTTTCACCGACTTACTGACTTGTGGGGAGACATTCCTTATTTTGATGCCGGACAAGCCTACTACAAAGGAATATATGCTGCTCGCTACGACAAGCAGGAGGATATCTATAACGACTTTTTTCAGGAGTTGGACTTAGCGACAAATACACTTTCGGCTGATAAGGATGTAATTACAGGAGATTTATTTTTTGACGGAGACATAACACAGTGGCAAAAATTTGCGAACTCCTTGCGCTTGCGCCTTGCCTTAAGAGTATGGAAAGCTGATCCGGAATTGTCAAAATCGGAAGCTCAAAAAGCTGTTGCAGCAACCGGAGGGGTAATGACTTCGATCTCTGATGATGTTGTTTTGAAGCACGCTGAAGTCAGCTTTCACCATGGTAGCTATCTTGATTTAAGAGGAAATGGCTTATCTCAGGTGTTTAACGTCGGATCTGAGTCAGCCTATCTCACAGCTCCTATGGTTAACTATATGGAAGCCATCAATGACCCAAAACTCTTAATGCTTGGAAGAGTGTACAGTAAGCAGATTTTAAGATACGGCGATATCAGTAAGCTCGTTGATCTAACGGACGAGGCATTAGCCATCGATTCTATCATGGGCATGAAAATGGGGCCTTCGTATGATTTTTCATTAAATCCATTTGTTCTTACAAAAGATGGTGAATCCTACGAAATGACCAACATCAATGCTCCTTTACAACTTGCTGAAGAATTTAGGCGATTGGAAGCTCCCTATACGCACTTTACCTATGCTGAGGTTGAATTTTTAATTGCTGAAGCCATCACAAGGGGCTACTTAAGTGGGAATGCTGATGAGCACTTTAAAAATGGACTGCAAGCATCAATCAACCGACTGATAAGTATTTATGAATGCGAATCCCCTTCAGAAACCGCAATTTCTGATTTTGTATCAGGCTACACGTTGAGCGCAGATAACGAAACGGCTTTGGAGCAAATAAACAGCCAGTTGTGGGTGAATAACCTGCTAAACGGGCCAGAGTCTTTTGCAAACTGGAGACGAAGCGGTTATCCCAAGTTAAAGTTTATTCAAAATACAGCAAACGAATCAACGATTATCCCTCGCAGGCTAATCTATCCCATTGAGGAGCAATCTGTGAATCATGCTAACTGGGAAGAAGCTGTGAAAAGATTCCCCAACGGAATAGATTCCTGGGAAAATAGAGTATGGTGGGATAAAGAATAATCTTTAAAAGATCAATAACATGAAAAAGATAAGCACACTACTAATAATTATAGCAACTCTGTTTACCTTGAGTTGTGAAAAAGAGAATTTTTCCAACCCCGAGTTTAGCTCATCTGAATTGTTCGTTTACAACTGGTTAACAGCTGGTATTGTTCCGGTAAACGAAGAGCTTAAAATAGACCCAATGATCTCCCCGGTTCAAGGAACTGATATCAGCTGGTATCTGAACGGCACCTTAGTGGAAGAAGCAACAAATCAACCCAGTTTTACTTATCAACGACCTGAGAAGAGAGAAGATGACGTCTTGAAACTGGTTGTCAAACGGGGAGAGATTACGCGTGAATATACGATGACCTTGTCACTTCGTGTAGACTTCTTCCTTCCCAAAGAATACCAACATAAAGTTGTTGGTTTTATAGCCTCTGATGCAACCGATAAGGATATTGATTGGGCTAACCTAACACATTTAATTGTTTCCTCGGCTGTGGTGGATGCTTCAGGAGCAGTGGAAGCTCCCAGTTTGGGAAAAATCAATCTTTCAAACCTTATCGAAACAGCTAAAAAAGAGGGCGTTTACGTCCTGCTTTCTGTATCCGACAATATCGACCCCGTTACCGGTAGAGGCCCTTGGGGAAATGCGAACTTCATTCAGGCAATAGAAACAAAGGAAGATGAACTAATAGCCAACATTGTAGCTGAATTGGAGAACAATAAGTATTACGGAGTAAATATCGATTGTAACCTAACCAACCCAATGATTACCGAAGAGCAGGCGCTAAAAGTAAAAGCATTCGTTGCAAAATTGCATGAAGCTTTGCCCGATAAAGACGGAGGTGGTAAAATGTTACTTTCGATGAATGCATTTCCGGTGTGGAACGATAATGTCATACAATCCTGGGCTACCATCAGTGAGGTCGATTGGTTCAACCTCGTGGCTTATGGGTTTGATGATATTGTTTCTCATCACCATGCCCGATATGATGCAACATTTACCAGTGGAGCAAATAAATGGTTAGGCTATGGTGTTCCGAAAGAAAAGCTTGTTCTTGGTATTTCTGCCTATGGCGTTCGCTACGACTGGCCGACTGACGGAACTGCTGTTGGCTGGTCTAATGCCTCATTATACACTTCTCATGTGAGTTACAAAAACATTGTGAATGCACATTCAGGGGCCGAAGTCTCAACAAAGAATCATGGCGACTACAGCTCTGGTTATATTGATGAGGCAAGTGGAATTTTCTTTGACAGTTTGATTAGTGCCGAGGAGAAAGCCAATGCTGTCATTACCAATCAGTGGGGTGGTGTTGCAGTTTACAGTGTAGAACAAGATACGCATGATGAAAAATCATTGACTAAAAAACTATACCAAGTTTTAAATAATCAATAACTCTGTTTAGTCTTCAGCCAGCTTTGTATCGATGGTCTGACTGACATACAGAGCTGGTTTCTTAATCTTTAGATATGATCAAAAATAATATCATAGCGCTCTTTATCTTACTGGTATTCAATTCGGGATGCAAAAAAGACAATCCGACCAAATTAACCATCAATGAAGATCAGAAAGAATACCTGGTACGGGTAGAGGAGCGCATTGTTTTGAGTCCAGAGGTTAGTTCTAATAATAAAGAACTGAACTATAAGTGGACCATTAATGGACACGAAGTCGGTAGTGAAAAATCGTTTGCCTTTTCGCCCGGGAAGAAAGACCTGGGCCTCACTGAAATTGAACTAACACTTTCAGAGGCAGGAACGGTTAAAGAAACCTTAACTTATAACGTCTATGCCCTGAATACAAACAAGTATAAGAAAATTGGCTATTGGCCTATCTATCATGCCAATGCTCAATTACCCAGCGATGGGCAGCTGAAAAAATTAACCCATTTGGTATGTTCATTTCTAACTGTTTCTGCTGATGGCAGCATCACCAATGATGCATTGCTTAAACTGTTACCAGGTGTAATTCAAAAAGCACATAGCCATGGTGTTTATGTTATGGTTGCCATTGGTGGCGGAGGGAATCATCCTTTTGGCGACTGCATCATGAATGAAACAAGTCGGAACAAGCTGATTGCAAATATATTGTCCGTAGCAAAAACATACCATATAGATGGTGTTGATATTGATTTTGAAGCATGGGAAGGCGGAACGGCCAGTTTGACCGACCCGCTGAAAAAGGAAGGTCTGCTTATTCTGCTAAAAGAAATCAGAGCAGGACTTAATGAAAATCAAATTCTGGCCATGCCTTTCGGAACGTCTGAATACTATATGCATAATTACACTGTCGAAATGTATCAGTACCTCGATTGGGTTGGTCTGATGTTGTATGACTACAGAGGAACATGGCCTGAATCGCCATATGGACAACATTCCAGCCTTGACGATTTTAAGAAGTACATAACGATATGGAAGAATGAGAAATCGTTGCCGAACAATAAACTTGTTGCAGGCATCCCATTTTACGGGTATAAGTTCGCCAAAGAAGAAGTTGGAGGGATTGCCGAAGGTATCGCCTATAAGGATATTATTGGGCAGGAAGCAAATGCTTATTCCGTAGATAATGTAGGAACCATTTTTTACAATGGACAAGCCACAATAAGCCAAAAAGCTCAGTATGTGAAAGAAAATGATCTTCAAGGAATCCTTATTTGGGAAATTATGCATGATTTAGATGCAGCGAACGAGAAAAGTCTTTTGAAGTCAGTAAATGATATTTTAATCGACTAACCGAGCGTATCTCATGAACGAATTATTAGAATGAAACAGCTCAATCATTAGAAACCTTTTTCCCCAATTCATAAGCGCTATCCCATGATCTTTTAATTAAGTCGTGGGATAGTTTTATTTTATCATTGCTATAAATGAATGGAGTTTCCCCAGTATACTTGTGTTTTTACTTTGGCTTTATCGTAGGACTCCCTCCATTTTTCACGGTTCATGGCTCGATGAACAAAGGTTCTTTCGATCCAAAGAAATTCAGCTAAAGGAGCTTATTGCTTCGTATGCTTTTTATCATACCGATTTTTGAAAAATTATTTTTGACTTTTCGATTAAAAAAAGCATTTTTGTCGTCCAGAATTTGGAGTATTCTAAAATATCTGGGACACGCTCGGAGGCTATCCTGGCCTCTTGTTTTCCCAATTAATTTTTTTTAAACGTAGTAGAGAAATGCTGAATAGAATTTCAAAGAGAAATAACTGTTCAATTTATAAAATTGAAGAGGAGGGGAAGACGAGTGTCAACCGGTTGGTAATTTCAAGCGAAGAAACGCGTGCTATATGCAACGATACCACTGTGATGGGGGTGAATTACACCCGCAAATTGCGGACGGCTTGTTCAAATGTGATGAAGAGTTTACAGGAAGAGCAGGTCATTAATTTGGAAGAACGGAAAACCATTGTCTTTAATATTTTAAGAGGTGGCCTGAACTTTGGCTTACGTGAAGCAATTGCGGATGTATTTGATTGGAATTTGCATGGTTCCTCATTTATTAGTGCACAACGGGCCCGTATCAATCCGGATTCAGAAGAGTGGCACATCATTGAAAGCGATTACCAGAAAGTGTATATGCCCCATTCAGCTCAAATTGTTATTGGCGATGTGGTAGCTACTGGCACCAGCTTGGAGTTTGGTTTGGAAGCATTGGTGAAACAAGCCGAGATGAATAATACCAAGATCGAATCGATCCTGTTTTTTACGTTTGGCGGAAAACGGACCGAAGAAATTCTGGAAAACCTGGATGCTCTTTGTCGCGAGAAATTTGAAGGCTATCAATCAACCACTTTATGCTATATTGAAGGGCGTTTTACGGTGCCCACTGTTTCATCTCCTTTAACCATCAAGCTTACCGGAACCGACTTGGTAAAGCGCGAAGCTGTGATGGCTCCAGAATTTATCAAAAGCCAATACGAAAATCCGACATTTCCGATGGAACGTTGTGTGATCTACGACGCCGGTTCGCGGGCATTCTGGCTCCCCGAATACTTGGAAGATGTGATTGAATATTGGGAGCAGATTTATACCATGGCTCGTCGGGGAAGAACCTTCGAACAACAGGTTGGAGAGCGTGCTCCGATGCTTGATTGCAGCCAGTTTGGTAAAGTCGATTTGGAGGAATTAGCTTCCAAGCATTTGGCCAAAATAAAAAGCATTGCAAATTCTTAAAATCATTCATATTAAAGACTAACTATGGAATCACCATCACACTACGATCACGATTTTTCGTTATCGGCAGTTGACGCGAAAAGTAAAAAAGGATTTTGGGCAATGCTTTTGGTTATGCTTGGATTTACTTTCTTTTCAGCCAGTATGTGGGCAGGAGGAAAGCTTGGAGCAGGCTTAACCGCATCAAAGTTTATTACGGCAATTTTGGCCGGAAACCTGATTCTTGGAATTTATACTGGTTTACTCGCTTTAATTGCATCACGAACAGGTTTATCAACACACTTATTAGCTCGTTATTCTTTTGGCGAAAGAGGATCTATTCTTCCTTCTTTCTTATTAGGGATAACTCAAGTTGGCTGGTTTGGTGTTGGAGTTGCTATGTTTGCTATTCCGGTGCAAAAAGTCACAGGATTGAATATCTATTTGCTGGTTATCGTGTCGGGTTTAATTATGACAGCAACGGCTTGGTTTGGGATCAAGGCACTTACGGTACTTAGTTCTATTGCAGTTCCTTCCATTACGGTGCTTGGCTTGATGTCGGTTGGAAAGGCTTTCAATGATTTTGGAGGCACATCGGTTTGGTTCGATATCGTTCCCGAAAACCCAATGACACTGTATTCTGCCATTGGGATTTGTGTTGCTTCATTTATCAGCGGGGGAACTTTAACGCCCGATTTTACCCGATTCTCAAAAAGTAGCAAGATTGCTCTATCAACCACACTGATTGCCTTTTTCTTAGGTAATTCGTTAATGTTCTTTTTCGGTGCTGTTGGTTCTGCCTTTTATCAGCAATCCGATATTAGTGATGTTTTGATGAATCAGGGCATGATTGTTTGGGCGATGATTATTCTGGGCTTGAACATTTGGACAACCAACGATAATGCGCTTTATGCATCAGGACTTGGTTTTTCAAATATCACCCGTTTGCCTAAAAAGATTATGGTGATTGTTAATGGGATAATTGGAACCCTGCTGGCGCTTTATTTGTACAACAACTTTGTTGGATTCCTGAATGTCTTGAACTCAATGCTCCCTTCTATTGGCGGGGTATTAATCGCCGATTATTTCTTGGTTCATAAATCAAAATACATTGCTTTTGCAGAAAAGAAGATCAGCAAATTTCGTTGGTCAGCAGTAGTTGCATGGGGCTTTGGTGTTTTAGCTGCAACTTATTTGCCGGGTATTGCGCCAGTCAATAGCGTGGTTAGCTCAATCGTTGTTTATGTGATTATTGAGAAAGTCATTTTAAAGACTGAAACACTATAAAATGACTTGACGCTTGGTCAAGTTATCTTTCAAACTGAAGAGGCCGTCTCAAAATTTAAAGTTGAGACGGCCTCTTTTTATGTGATAGCAATTAGAAAAGTACAACGAGAAAACTTATACTTCGTCAAAAATCAATGGCTTTTAACTTGATTGAGAAATAGGAAACAGCTAATTTTGCCCCGATATTCTTCGGGGCAGGGTGCAAGTCCCTACCGGCGGTAAAAGTCCGCGACTCCTCTGATAGAGGATTGATTTGGTGAAACTCCAAAACCGACAGTTAAAGTCTGGATGAGAGAAGAATCAATAACCAATCGACTGCCTGTGCAATTGGCTTTGTACAATAGGGCCGTGGTGATTGCAATGCTCCGAAGATTTTTGAGATTTACAACAAAAAGGAGGAGTAAAAATGATCACGTTAAATGCATTTGGGGCAACCAGCCAGGAGCGGGTTGAACGGGCAATTCAAAAACTACAAGAAGGAAAAGGTATTTTGCTGGTCGATGATGAAGACCGCGAAAATGAAGGAGACATCATTTTTCCTGCCAAGACAATGACAGCAAAAGATATGGCCCTGATGATTCGCGAATGTAGCGGAATCGTATGTTTGTGTCTGACCGAAGAAAAATGCCAAACACTTGGCTTACGGCCAATGGTCGAAACCAATACCAGCAAAAATCAAACGGCTTTTACAATTTCGATTGAAGCGAAAGAAGGTGTTACTACGGGAGTTTCAGCTCAAGACCGGATAACGACAATTCAAACAGCCATTGCTGATCATGCAAAAGCAGATGATTTATCGCATCCAGGGCATGTGTTTCCTTTGAGAGCCAAAAATAATGGCGTTTTTGAGCGTCGGGGACATACCGAAGGGAGTGTGGACTTAGTACGATTAGCAGGCTTGGGTGATACCGCTATTTTGTGTGAACTAACCAATGTGGATGGTACCATGGCGCGTTTGCCTGAAGTGATTGATTTTGCTCAAAAGCATGATATGACCGTTGCGACTATTGAGGATATCTACCAATATCGTAAGCTGGTTGCTGAAAACAAGCTCCAAAAAGAAGCTGCCTTATCCTAAGTGATCAACGTATGGAAGGGAGCTAGTAAAGACAACAAAGCCCATCAAAGATCTATGAAGATGTTTGATGGGCTTTGCTTTATGTAGGTGATTTTGTCAGCGTATCTAGATCATTTCAACAAAGAAATACCAAGCCATCATTCCAGAGGCAATCAGCTTTAGCAGCGTGCCCACTAAAAAGCCAACAAACGAACCAAATCCAGAGCGTAGAGCTTCTTTGGATTGTTTCCCTCCACTCAATTCGCCAAGTACAGCACCGGCAAAAGGGCCTACGATAATGCCAAAAGGAGGGAAGAGGAACATGCCGACAAGCAGGCCAATAATACTTCCCCAAACGCCCCGTTTACTGCCTCCAAACTTCTTAGTGCCCCATACCGGGATAAAGTAGTCGAGCAAATAGACAACGACCGTAATGATTCCCCAAATCACTAAGAAATTGGTTGAAAATTGGTAACGTTCAGTAAGGTGAAGCAGGATTAATCCCACATAACTTAGGGGAGGGCCTGGAAGTACAGGGAGAACTCCTCCTAAAATACCACTGATAATAAATAGGATGCCGAAAGCAATTAATACATAGTCCATATGAAAGAGAGGTGCTAAGAGGTTTGTTTTTTAGTTGAGAAAAGAGCCAGCAGGGCAATGAGTACCACGCTGAAACCAGCAACCAGGTAACTAATTTGTAGCTGGTCAGTTTTCTCAAGCAGGTAAAAGGAGAACTGGCTGAGTTCTTCCCAATACTCAATTGAAAGTAAAACCAGCAGGTTATTGATGGAGTGCCCAATAATGCAGGCAAAAATATTTCGGGTAATGACCATAACCCAACCGAGCAAAAGTCCCAGTAAGAAAGTCGCCGGGAATTGCCATGGATTTAAATGGAATAAAGCAAAGAATAGTGCCGAGACAAAAATGGCAATCACTTTCGGGTAGTTACGCATAAAACCGTGCATAATCACTCCCCTAAAAATGAGCTCTTCGACGATAGGTGCAATAACTGCCACCTTCAAAAAGGCCCCCAAAAATCCGTAGTCATTTTGAAAAATTCGTTCAAACAATTCCCAAAACCATGGTGGAGGAGGGATCAGTTCATCAACTTTTTGATTGATCTCTCCCAGAAAAACATGGGCAGCAGCCAAAAACGTCAGGATTGGAATAAAAATGAGAGGATTAAAGCGTTTTGCCGGAAATAGTTGGCTGATTGTTGTTTTTGCCTTTCGGTAGGCGAAGTATAAAATGAATAGGATGGAGCCCAATGATAACACAATCTTCTTTATGGGGTTACCAAGGTATTCGGTCCCATGATAATAGTCCCAAACGGCGAGCGGGAAATCCACTACGGTTTGAATGAAAATATACAGGATGACCAAATGGGCAGCTCCCAAAATGGTAGGATAATATGTTGGTTGGTCGGTTCGCATTTATTCGATTTATACTGGACTAAAATAAGGGTCTTTTCTATAAAATGAAACAGGAGGTACAAAAATGCACCTCCTGTTAACAATTATAAAGATTTTCTCGATTACAGATCTTTTTTCGCCAGGTAGAAATCCATCATTTCATAATCTGACTTTTCGCGTTCTTCCATTTCTTCAACAGTTTTTGGAGGAGGAACAATCACCTTCTCGCCCGGAACCCAGTTTAGAGGCAAAGCAACATTGTGTTTATCTGAAACCTGTAGTGCTTTTAAGGCACGTACAATTTCATCCATATTGCGTCCAACGTTCAACGGATAATACATAATTAAGCGAACTTTTCCGGTTGGGTCAATGATAAATACTGCCCGAACAGCTGCCGTTTCGCTTTCATTGGGTTGTAGCATGCCATATAGTTTTGACACTTTCATGTCGATATCAGCAACAATTGGGAAATTGAAAAGAACCCCACTGTTCTTTTTAACATTATTTACCCAAGCTACATGAGAGTGAATACTATCGATACTCAAACCCATTAATTTGGTATTTAAAGCTTTGAACTCCTCACTTTGAAGAGCAAAACCGCTCATTTCGGTTGTACAAACAGGTGTGAAATCAGCTGGGTGAGAGAATAGAATTACCCAGCTACCTTTGTTAAACTCTGAGAATTTGATTGGCCCGTAAGTGGTGTTTGCTTCAAAGTCTGGAGCAAGGTCGCCAATACGCGGCATTTGATTAATTTGTTCTTCCATATTGCTTTTATTTAAAAGTTTTTGAATAATTTTAAAACACTATCACTAACAACCAGTATAACGAGAATATGTTCATTTTATTATTGCAAAAAAACATGCTTTTTTTAGAGCGGCTGAGTTTGAAGGGCATATAAAAATAGCTGTCAGATTCAGATGAGAGAAAAACTTTTTGATTTTTAAACAATTAGTTGTTGAAAAAAGTGCGAAAAAGTTTTGAAACAATTTGATATTTTCAAGAAAAAGCGCTTATTTTGCGAACTGTTTGAAAAATGTGTGATTCTGAATAAAAAATAAGACAATGTCAAAAATTTGTCAAGTTACCGGAAAAAAAGTAGTGGTGGGAAACAATGTTTCACACTCCAAAAGAAGAACTAAGCGTCGGTTTTACCCGAATTTGTTCAAGAAGAAATTCTATCTTCCAGAGGAAGATCGTTGGATTTCGTTAACAGTTTCTGCAGCAGGTATTCGTACGATCAATAAAAAAGGATTGACTAATGCCTTGAAAGAAGCTAAGGAAAAAGGATTCGTAACGAATATTTAAAAGCGTAGAAAATGGCTAAAAAAGGTAATAGAGTTCAGGTTATTCTAGAATGCACTGAGCATAAAGATAGTGGTGTTCCTGGAACATCACGCTATATTACAACTAAGAATAGGAAAAATACACCTGATCGTTTGGAGTTGAAAAAATACAACCCAATTTTGAAAAAGGTAACTGTACACCGCGAAATTAAATAATATTGAGATATGGCTAAGAAAGCAGTTGCATCACTACAAAAAGGAGCCGGTAAAGGTTATGCCAAAGTAATTAAAATGGTAAAATCAGAAAAAACCGGAGCTTACACATTTCAGGAAGATATCGTTCCTAACGAAATGGTTAAAGACTATTTTAAAAAGTAAAGATATTTGTTTGCTTAACATGAAAGCTTCTATCCTTGGATAGGAGCTTTTTTGTTTGGTAGATATTGGTCGCTTGTAATTTATTAGAGTACATTAGAAAGGTTTAGTCCTTTATTCTAGGTGATTTTTCGGGCAGAAATTTCCAGTAGCGTTGTGGCATGTATTGCCGTTGTACCTTTAGGTTTTTCCGTTCTTTTATGTTGATGCTGTCAAAATAGTTCTTCCAAAGCTTTTGATAATGCACTTCCTTTTCTTCTAGTAAGTTGGTGTTTACTTTACCATCAATGGTCGAAAAAGCTTTCTCGCTTAGCGTAACTTCATCCACTGTCTTTAGGTTGTAGTAAAAGCCATAATCGCGGCGAAGGTCATAAATCAACCATTGTTGATCCGCAAACCGGTCTTTGAAATGATGAAGGGTAAAGGGTAAAACATCAAACTCCGGCTCAATTGGTGCAAAGTAAATACCATCGCTTGTTTCCTGAAAGCGAACAAACTGAAGTAAGCGGGCGGTTTCTTTCAGTACCTTTCTTTCCAGCTTTTTGAGCTGCAGAACATCCGAATCACCATAGTCTGTTTCAATACTAAAACTAGTATCAAATACTCGCCGAATAAAGCGATAAAGCATCATCTCAATGCCTGGATGTTCTGATAAAAAGGCTCGAAGAGGAAGTTCCTGGTTGCGCCGATGGAGCTTTTTTTGAAGCGCTTTCCAAACGCGTTGAGCCTGTTTCGGGTTGCTTGGAATAGTTTGCTTTTGGGCGAATAATACCTCCTGAAAATCACTTTCTTTGCAAATATTCGTTGGGCTAAGCTTTTGTTGGTAGCATTGAAACACCACGCTTAAAAACCCTTCAAAGCTGCCATCATAAATCAGGTAAGCCATCAGAGCTAATTTTTAGAATGAAGTTGCTTTGGGATAGCCGGACTGTTCATTGTGGGATGAAATAGCATCAACTGCGTATCTCCGGCTTTGCGTCGTTTCATTTGGCTAGCAGCAACAATGTGGCTTTTGAGTCGCTGTGGCTCCCAGTCAGTCATTCGAGGAGCCAGTTCGTTACAGGTGATAAAATACTGAGCACGTTTCAAAACCACGCCAATCTTCTTTAAATGATAGCTGGTCAGACGTCTGAACCGACGAGCGTCAACAATCATTTTTGCAGACTGTACACCAATGCCGGGAACGCGCAAAAGCATGTGATAATCTGCTCGGTTGATGTCGATTGGGAATAAATGCAGGTTGCGAAGGGCATAGGCCAGTTTTGGGTCGACATCCAAATCCAGAAATGGTTGATCTGAAGTTAGAATCTCATCAGCTGAAAACTCATAGAAACGCATCAACCAATCGCTTTGGTACAGGCGATTTTCCCGAACCAGAGGAGGTGATTGAATGGCCGGGAGACGTTGATCATAGGTGTTAACAGGGAGGTATCCCGAATAGTAAACCCGCTTAAGTTGCTGTTGGTGATAAAAATTGGATGAAAGCTGGAGAATTTGTCGATCGCTCTCCGGGCTTGCGCCAACAATCAATTGGGTGCTTTGTCCTGCAGGCGTAAATTTGCGAACGCGCCGGTACTTTCTTCGTTCTTCTTTGTACGCCAAAATACCCTCGCTGATCTGGTTCATTGGCCTGATAATGCTTGGGTAGTTTTTCTCCGGAGCCAGCTTTTCGAGTTGCTGTTCTGTTGGGATCTCGATATTTACGCTCATTCGGTCGACATAATAACCTGCGTTTTGGATTAACTCTTGGCTGGCTCCGGGAATAGCTTTCATGTGGATGTAACCATTGAATCGTTCTTCGAGCCTAAGCTTCTTCGCAACAAGCATCAGGCGCTCCATGGTGTAGTCCGGATTTTTGATGACCCCGGAGCTAAGGAAGAGTCCTTCAATATAGTTTCTCCGGTAAAAATTGATCGTCAAATCAACAATTTCCTGAACAGTAAATGTGGCACGTGCCCGATCATTCGTTCTCCGGTTGATGCAATAGGCGCAATCGTAGATGCAATGGTTGGTCATCAATATCTTAAATAAGCTAATGCAGCGCCCATCGTCTGTAAAACTATGGCAAATTCCTGCAGCAACGGCATTCCCTATGCCTCCGCGACTATTGCTTCGGCTGTTTCCGCTAGAGGAACAGGAAACATCATATTTTGCAGCATCTGCTAAAATTTTTAGTTTTTTCTGAACCTTTTCATGCATTAGCTTCTATCTTTACGGCGTTTTAAGAATGAAAATGACAAGTCAAAAATACTAATAAAATTAGTTTTTGCTAATATTTTTAGATTAATTTGTGTTGATGAATTATTTAGCTCAGAATATCAAATACTTGCGTAGGAAGCATCAGCTTACCCAGCAACGGTTGGCAGATCAACTAGCCGTTAAGCGAGCTTTAATTGGTTCGTATGAAGAGGGGAGGGCTACGCCTAAAATTCAGGTTATGCAACAGTTAGCTCAGCTTTTTAAGTTAAGTTTGGATGAGCTAATTGGTACCAATTTGGAAAAAATGCCTTCTTCTTTACTGCCCAAATCAAATGGACCGGGACAAATATTGTCGGTTGTTGTTACTCCCGATAATGAGGAACGTATTCCCATTGTTCCGGTGAAAGCTGCGGCTGGCTATTTGAGTGGCTATGCTGATCCAGAATATGTTGGCGAATTACCTCATTTCTATATGCCAATACCTGAGCTTTCGCGTAACCGGACTTACCGGGTTTTTCAGCTAAATGGGGATAGCATGTTGCCAGTAGCTCCTGGGGCTTATGTTTTTTGCGAATACCTGGTTGATCTTGATGAGTTGAAAGAAGGACAAACCTACGTATTAATTACCCGTGACGAAGGTTTAGTATATAAACGGGTATATATAAAGGAAAATAATGAGCTGTTGTTGAAGTCGGATAACCCAGAGTATGAAGCTTACCGAATTCCAATCAGTTCGGTATTGGAATTATGGCGAGCAAAAGGCGTGTTGAGTTTTGAGCTTCCTTTGCCAGAGTTCCCAGGAACGGCGCACATATCTACCGTTTTGAGCGAAATGAAAGAGGAAATCAGGAAATTACGCGAAGGTTAAATTCGGCTATGTTAACTCTTTATTAGCCCTTCTTATTTAAATTAAATTATATCATTCAATTTTTGTAAATTGCGCCACTCAAAATCAGAAAACTATGGGCCTATTTGGATCATTTACGAAGTCGAAAAAAGAAAGCCTTGATCAAGGACTCTCAAAAACAAAAGAAAGCGTTTTCAAAAAGCTTGGGCGAGCCATTATTGGTAAATCTAAAGTTGACGACGAAGTTCTTGACAATCTGGAGGAAGTATTGATTACGTCGGATGTTGGAGTTGATACTACCCTAAAAGTTATTGAGCGAATCGAAGCTCGTGTTTCAAAAGACAAGTACTTTGGAGTTGATGAACTCAACAACTTATTGAAAGAGGAGATAGCTGCTCTACTTGAAGAAAATAACTCCGGCGAAGAAGCTGATTTTGACCTTCCAGCAAGTGATACCCCATATGTAATTATGGTGGTTGGAGTGAATGGTGTTGGAAAAACAACCACGATCGGGAAATTGGCTCACAATTTTAAGAAAGCGGGTAAAAAAGTGGTTTTGGGAGCTGCCGATACGTTCCGGGCTGCAGCAATTGATCAGCTTGAAATTTGGGCTGAACGTGTTGATGTTCCGCTTGTGAAGCAAAGCATGGGATCAGATCCAGCTTCAGTGGCCTACGATACCTTAGCATCAGCTAAAGCACAGGGAGCCGACGTGGCTATTATTGATACCGCAGGTCGTTTGCACAATAAAGTCAACTTAATGAACGAGCTTACCAAGATCAAAAATGTGATGCGTAAGATTGTTCCAGATGCTCCTCATGAGGTGCTGTTGATTTTAGATGGATCAACAGGGCAAAATGCCTTTGAGCAGGCTAAGCAGTTTACCAAGGCGACAGAAGTGTCAGCATTGGCGCTTACAAAGCTTGATGGAACAGCCAAAGGCGGTGTCGTTATTGGTATTTCTGATCAATTTAAGATACCGGTCAAATACATCGGAATCGGAGAAAAGATGGAAGACTTGCAATTATTCCGAAGAAAAGAATTTGTTGAGTCGCTATTCTCATAAAGAAAATAGACCTAATATAGATTAATGGCATCCCGAACTTGTTTCGGGATCTGTTTTTTATAGCGTTATCAAAAGCCGGCTGGGGGCCTTTAGCTCAAATGAAAAAATTGAAAACTACCTGCGGCTTTGTTTGTTGTAAAGTGCGAAGATTTTAATATGAAATTATGAAACGAGGAAAAGTCAATATAACTACCCTGGGATGTTCGAAAAACCTGGTAGATTCTGAAATGCTACTCAATCAACTTGATTTAAATGGATTTAAAGTTGTTCATGACAGCGAAGAAGATGATGCTAACATCGTTATTTTAAACACCTGTGGGTTTATTCTGGATGCAAAAGAAGAGTCGATCAATTCGATTTTAAGCCATGTTGAAGACCGAAAAAGCGGAAAGTTGGATAAGCTTTTGGTGATGGGATGTTTATCAGCTCGTTACAAAGAAGATCTACAAAAAGAAATTCCTGAGGTTGATAAATTTTACGGTAAGTTTGATTATAAGGAAATCATTAAAGATTTAAATGCTGACTTTTTTGAGCAGAAGATGTACTATCGTGTGAAAACCACACCGGGGCATTTTTCTTATTTAAAAATTAGTGAAGGCTGTAATCGTCATTGTTCTTTCTGTGCAATTCCTCAATTTACAGGTATCCATAAATCAAGAAGCATGGAAAGCTTGTTGGAAGAAGCAAAAATGCTGGTTGAAGGTGGAACCAAAGAGTTACTGATTATTGCTCAGGATTTGTCCTACTATGGCATTGATCGCTATGGTGAGAGCAAGCTGGCTGAGTTGGTCGATCGCTTGGCTGATATTGAAGGTTTGGAATGGATTCGTTTGCACTATGCCTATCCTTCAAAATTCCCAATGGACTTATTAAAGGTAATGCGCGAACGAGACAATGTTGCCAATTACCTGGACTTGCCATTGCAGCACATTACTGATCATATGTTGGGGCAGATGAGACGAAAAATTGGCAGGAAAGAGACGGTTCAATTGATCAACAAAATTAGGGAAGAAGTACCTGGAGTTGCCTTGCGAACGACTTTCCTTGTTGGCCATCCTGGCGAAACTGAGGAAGATTTTGAAGAGCTGAAAGCATTTGTTAAAGAACAGCAGTTCGACAGAATGGGCGTATTTGCATACTCCAATGAGGACGATACCTATGCATTCAAAATGTATGAGGACAATATTCCTGAAGAAGTTAAACAAAGCAGGGCTTCGGAGCTGATGGAAATTCAACAAAATATTTCGGAGCAATTGAATACGAAAAAGATTGGCCAAACGCTGAAAGTACTGATCGATCGGGAAGAGGCTGATTACTTTGTGGGAAGAACTGAATACGACAGCCCGGAAGTGGACGGAGAAGTATTGGTCTCGAAAGATGACCGAATTGAGATTGGAAATTTCTATCCGGTTAAGATTACCGAATCAACGGAATTTGATCTTATCGGACACTTATAAACGAACTATTGAAAACTGAAAAATCCCGTCTGCGACAAATTCGTGTCACAGACGGGATTTTTTATATCCTAATATTTGTGGTAGAAAGTAAAGCGGTAGGACTACAAAAATTATTGTGATAGTCCAATAACCTGTTGGGCAAAATCAATACAAGCTTGCTCAACTTCTGGTTGCGCTTTTGACGTCACCCCATAACCAATAACATGGACACCAGCATTAAAGGCCTGTTTTTGCTTCGTTGGTATCCCTAGTTGATCAAACATTTTCAGCATGGCATCAACGCGAACAACTCCGTCTTGATGTTCTTCATCCTCGTAGTAGTAGGCCAGAAACACAGGGGCTTTTACGCGTTCATAAGTTTTTTTATGCATGGTGGCTTCCACCAGCTGTTGTAAATACACTGTCGCTTCCATTCGGTAATAACAATTCCAGTACTTGCATTCCTCATCTTCCGGGTTATCGTTTACATAGCGGTATTTGTCTCCCGTAACCATCCGGCTTATTTGCAAGCCCCAAGGTTTGGCCAACAAAAATGCTCCAGGGTTATTGATGCGAATATTGGGAGAAAGCAGCAGCAAGCCATCGACCAGCTCTGGAAAGTCGGCAGCCAGCTTTAGTGAAAGAGTTCCTCCGGTTGAAGTACTCATGATAATTACTTTTCGCCCTAAAAGGTGAGCGATTTGCAAGGCTTCTTTTGCTGACTCATATAAATGATCTGGAGTCATATCCAGTAACGGCTCTGGAACATCTAGCCCATGTGAAGCTATGCGAGGAATGTAGGCATTCATTTGAAAGTATTTGGCAAAGTTTTCATGCGTTGGAGCACCTTCAACACCAGAAGCCGAAAAGCCGTGCAAATAAAGCAAGCAGTATTCCGTTTGTTGTTTCAAACTGTCGTTTTCCCAGATCACTCGGGATTCATTTCCTGGCTTGACGGGAAGCCTCTTTTCTCTTTCTGCAAGAACAGTTTCAATTTCACTTTTCGAAAATCCAAGATTATTTAAATCAGGATTAAGAACCGGTTTTGGCGGTTTCGGACCAAGCATATAAATGATTGCCAATAAAGCGATCAAAATAGCTAAGAAAGAGCGTGTCTTCTTCATGAGATTATAATTGGATATTAATGAATTCGCTTTCGAAATGTATAAGGGATAATTTGCCTAAAAGGTTTAATTCGTTCAGTTCGAATATAAACTTATGAAATTTATTTATGCTCAATTAATGGTAACTTTTTTTCTTTTTGAGCCATTCGAAGATACAAAAAAATGGCCTAATTGCTCCTGGCTCAGTAGACTGAATCATTTTTTAAAAGGTTGATTGGAGAGATAAAAAAATTGGTGATCGTAAATCTTCTTTCAAAACATGAAAACCTTATAAACATTAGAAATAGATGGATTGTTAATGTACAAAAGTTATTTTTACAAGACCTTAACAACCGAATAATCAACATATGGATACATTTTCGCAAGTAGGCAATCAAGAGATTGCTGCTGTAGAAGAGCTTTACCAGGATTATTTGAAAGATCCTGAGAGCGTTGACGAAAGCTGGAAAAACTTCTTTAAGGGGTTTGAGCTTGCCAGAACAAATTATAGTTCAGGCAAATTCCAGGGAAGTGATCAGATTGATAAAGAGTTTGCAATACTTAACCTAATTCATGGTTATCGCCAAAGGGGACATTTGTTCACAAAAACCAATCCGGTCCGTTCACGGCGGACTTACTCTCCAACTTTGGCTATTGAAAATTTTGGATTGGAGCAAAGCGACCTGGAGAAAGTCTTTCAGGCCGGAAACAATATTGGAATTGGACCGGCTAAACTGAAAGACATCATTGCTCATCTGGAAGCTACATATTGCGATGCCATTGGCGTTGAATATGTATTTATGCGTCACCCAGAGGTGATCACTTGGCTGCAACAGAAGATGGAGAGTTCTAAGAATTCGCAGGAATTTACTCCTGAAATGAAGAAGCACATCTTCTATCACTTAAAATTGGCTGTGGGCTTTGAGAGCTTTATTCATAAAAAATTTGTAGGGCAAAAGCGTTTTTCTTTGGAAGGAGCTGAAGCGTTAATTCCTGCTTTGGATGCTGTTATTGAGCAAGGAGCTGAGCTTGGAATTAAAGAGTTCATTGTAGGAATGGCTCACCGTGGACGACTGAATATCTTGGCCAACATCATGAATAAGCCGTACGAATACATTTTCAAAGAATTTTATGGAACGGAGTATGAAGAAGATATTTCTTTGGGCGATGTTAAATATCACTTAGGGTTTGAAAATGAAGTGACTTCAGATTACGGCAAAAAGGTGAAATTGAGCCTGATGCCAAATCCATCTCACCTGGAAGCCGTTGCTCCTTTGGTAGAGGGAATGGCTCGCTCGAGAATCAATTCACTTTATGATGGAGACTATGACAAGCTGGCGCCAATTGTTATTCATGGCGATGCCGCTATTGCTGCCCAAGGAGTCGTTTATGAGGTAATTCAGATGTCGCAGCTGAAAGGCTATAAAACGGGAGGAACAATTCACTTGGTCATTAACAACCAGGTTGGATTTACGACAAACTACCTGGATGCTCGGTCAAGTACCTACTGTACTGATGTGGCCAAAGTGACCCGTTCTCCGGTTTTTCACGTAAACGGCGATGATGTTGAAGCGTTGATTTACACGATAAAGTTGGCGATGGAATTCCGCCAAAAATTCAATACCGATGTGTTTATTGATATTTTGTGTTATCGGAAATATGGGCATAACGAAGGCGATGAACCTCGTTTTACTCAACCTCAGCTTTATAAAGCAATTTCTGCGCACAAAAATCCTCGGGATATTTATGCGGAAAAGCTGATTGAGCAGGGGATTATGACTGCCCGAGATGTGAAAGATGAGATCAAAGGGTTTGATCAATTAATGAGTGATAAGTACAAAGAATCGGAAAAGATTGAAAAGTTGAAGATCAAGCAATTTCTGGTTAATGAGTACAAAGAATTTGATCATGCACCCAAGAAAGAATTTTTTGAGGCGATACCAACTGGCGTTGGGCGTGAAAAGCTGGTTGAACTAGCGGGTAAGATCAACTCGGTACCTGAAGGACGCAAGTTCTTTAATAAGGTGAATCGCATATTGGCTGATCGCCGACAAATGATTCGGGACAATCGACTGGATTGGGGAATGGCGGAGTTGCTGGCTTATGGAACTTTGGTTGCAGAAGGACATCCGGTACGAATCAGCGGTCAAGACTGCGAACGAGGCACTTTTGCACATCGACATGCCGCCTTCGTATTTGAGGATGGCGATGACAAGTATTTCCCATTGAAGCATGTCGCTGAAAAACAGGCTCCATTCCATATTTATAACTCCTTATTGTCCGAATACGGTGTAATGGGCTTTGAGTATGGTTACGCTTTGGCACAGCCCAATGCCTTAACTGTTTGGGAAGCACAATTCGGCGATTTTAGCAATGTTGCTCAGGTTATTATTGACCAATACATTACATCGGCACACGAGAAATGGGGCTTGATGAATAATCTTGTCCTGTATTTGCCGCACGGGTATGAAGGCCAAGGACCAGAGCACTCCAGTGCGCGGATTGAGCGCTTTTTAGCTCAGGCAGCAAGTAACAACATGCAAATCGTGGTACCTACAACGCCCGATAACATGTTTCACTTATTGCGACGCCACCTCAAGTGGCAAGTTAGGGTGCCATTGATCATTTTTACACCAAAGAGTTTATTGCGCCATCCAATGGTTAGTTGTACCTTGGAAGAGCTAAGTAAAGGGCATTTTCAGCCAGTTATTGATGATCATATGCCGAAAGCTGAGAATGTGAAGCAGGTTGTGTTTACTTCCGGTCGTTTATATTATGATTTGGCAAAGAAACGAGTCGATATGGGAGATGAATCGACCGCAATTGTACGAGTCGAGCAGCTCTATCCATTACCAGTTGATCAGATCGAAAGCTTATTGAAGAAGTATGATAAAGCCGATCGGATTATTTGGGCACAGGATGAACCTGCAAATATGGGAGCTTGGCCATTCATCAATCGGAAGTTAAGTCATATTCCTTTTGAGGTTGCATCCCGTTCCGAAAGTGGTAGCCCGGCTGGAGGTTTAATGAAACAACATAATCTTCGCCTAAATAAAATTTTGGAACAAGTTTTTAGAGAACAAGAATTAGCTAAAGCATAAAAAAATCATGATCATTGAAATAAAAGTACCAACACCCGGTGAGTCAATCACTGAAGTTGAACTTGGCAGGTGGTTGGTCGAAGATGGATCTGTTGTTGAGAAAGACGATGAGATCGCAGAAATAGAGTCTGATAAAGCAACCTTGACATTGGTTGCTGATGAGGCTGGAAAAGTGAGTTTTAAAGCCCAGGAAGGTGGTACGCTTGAAGTTGGTTCAGTAGCCTGTACAATTGATACTTCGGTGCAACCGGAGGAGACTGCAAAGCCAAAAGAAGAAGCTAAACCTGAAGCTGAGAAAGCAGCGAAGGCTCCGGCAAAAGAAGTTGTTGAAGCAAAGCAACCTAGAGCCGAAGTGACTGGAAAAGCACAGGATGACCAGTCGCATGTTAAAATTACCTCGGTTGCTCGCAAGATGATGGAGGAAAATAACCTTTCGGTGGATGATATTCTGGAGGGCATCAAGCGGATTTCGAAAAAAGAAGTAGAAGCTGTTATGAGCTTACCAAAATCGGCACCCACTGGTGTAGAAGAAGGAAGCTTTTCGCGAGAGGAAAATCGTGAGAAAATGAGTTCTTTGAGACGAAAGTTGAGCCAGCGATTGGTGGCGGTTAAAAACGAAACGGCCATGCTAACAACTTTCAATGAGGTGGATATGAGCCGGATTATGGAGTTGCGTAAAAAGCACCAAGGTCGGTTTATCGATCAGCATGGATTTAAATTAGGCTTTATGGGCTTTTTTACGAAAGCAGCGGCTACAGCCATGAAATTTCACCCGGCCATTAATTCGATGCTGGATGGCGAAGAGATTGTTAGCCCTGACTTTGTCGATGTCGGGATTGCCGTTCAAACACCAAAAGGCCTGATGGTGCCAATCATTCGAAATACAGAAAGCAAATCTGTTCCTCAAATTGAAAAGGACTTGAAAGACTTGGCCGAGAAGGCAAGGAACAAAAAAATTTCGGTAGAAGAGTTAACGGGAGGTACTTTCACCATTACCAATGGAGGGACTTTTGGATCACTGCTTTCCACTCCAATTATTAACCCGCCACAATCTGCTATTTTGGGAATGCACAATATTGTTGAACGTCCGGTGGCTGTGAATGGCAAGGTGGAGATTCGCCCAATGATGTATGTGTCACTTTCATACGATCACCGTATCATCGATGGTAAAGACTCAGTCGGCTTCTTGGTGAAAGTTAAGGAACTGGTTGAGAATCCGGAACGCATGCTTAACGCAGGTATCAATCCGGAGGAACTATTATTGGATTTGTAATTAGTTTTCAATGCTATAACTCAAGCTGCTTCTCGAATTTTTGAGGAGCAGCTTTTTTTGTAAAAAACGGTCGGCTAGGTTAATGCTTTAAGCTTCGTTTTTGGGGAAGAACCTTCAATTTAAATGCCTTTAAAACCGATTGGTTAACAAATAGGCAAGTGTGCATATTGATGCAAATCTGTTGAGTTCGGTTTTTGTCTGAATTTGGCTACCTTCATGTTTTTGAAAATTCAAATAACCTTAAAAATAGAGTACTGTGAAAATAGTTGTATTGGATGGCTATACCTTAAATCCAGGTGATTTAAGTTGGGATGCATTAAAAGCAATTGGTGATTGCGAAATTTACGATCGCACACCAGCTAGTTTAACCGTTGAACGTATCGGTGATGCCGAAATTGTTTTAACCAACAAGGTGGTGATTGATGATGCGGTATTAAAGGCTTGTCCTGCGATGAAGTATGTTGGAGTACTGGCAACTGGTTACAATGTGATTGATTTGGAGGCTACACGAAAAGCAGGAGTTGTAGTCACCAATATTCCTGCATATAGCACAGATTCGGTTGCTCAAATGGTTTTTGCTCATTTGCTAAATATTGTAAATCAAGTTCAGTTTCATTCGGAGGCCGTGCATGGAGGAGAATGGGTTAACTCGGCCGATTTTTCTTTTTTTAGAACGCCTCTATTTGAACTTAGCGGTAAGACATTAGGGATTATTGGTTTTGGTAAAATTGGACAAAAAGTGGCTGAAATAGGACATGCTTTTGGCATGAAAATCCTCTTTCAAAATCGATCGATTTTGAAAGATATCTCGGAAGACTTTAAGCAGTGCGAGCTGGATGAACTTTTGAAAGAGTCGGACGTGGTGAGCTTAAATTGTCCTTTAACTGAAGCAAACTATGAGTTTATTGGTCAGGAAAAACTGGCTTTGATGAAAAAAGGAGCTGTGCTAATCAATACGGGGCGCGGTCCGCTGATCAATGAACAAGACTTGGCTGATGCGTTGAATGAAGGACATTTAGCAGCAGCAGGCTTGGATGTCCTTTCGGATGAGCCTCCTGCTGCCGATCATCCACTGTTGACAGCTCAAAATTGCTATCTAACGCCACATATTGCTTGGGCCACTATAGAAGCTCGCCAGCGTTTAATGGACATTGCGGTCAATAATCTGCAAGCTTTTCTGAATAGAGAAAGCCTGAATGTAATCAATTAAAAAAGTGGATTATGATCTGTTTTTAGTGCTTATTTTTCGTATAAGTCGTCGTTTGAGTTAAAATCATTAAAATCAACATCATCATCAAATTCATCATAAATAGACAGTCGCCGTTTTGAGCTTCGTTCTTTTTTTACACTTTTTGGTGATTTGCTCCTAAAATCCATGTCCTCAAAATCGGAATGCTTTTGCTTCTTGCTGGAGCTGTTTTTCGATTTCATTTTAATTTTACAGATCTAATAATTAATAACTTAGTTTCTAAAAAATACCTTGAGGTATTGGTTTTGTAAACTAGAAAAAAAAAATTCTATTTTCCAAGTGGTAAAACTTGTTTTTTAACTGTTTTCTGGTGATTGTTTACTCTTCATTCATGTTGAAATAAAACTACTCTTAGAAGTATAACGTATAATGTTTCCAACAAGTTATAGCCTTTGCTTGTTACTTGAATAGTTAGTAACCTGAAAAACAACGGGAATTATGAGTTTTACACTTGAGATAGGAGCGCAGGCGATCGATTTTGATTTACCTGCTACGGATGGAAAAAACTATTCGCTTAAAGATTTTGAGCAAGCTCGGTTTCTGGTTATTTTCTTCACTTGTAACCATTGCCCATATGTGGTTGGGAGTGATGAGTTGACAAGAGCAGCAGCTGAAAAATTTGAAAAGGATGGAGTCCGCTTTGTTGGAATTAACTCCAATAGTGAAAATACGTACCAGGAAGATGATTTTGACCACATGGTGCAGCGAATGAATAGGAATCGCTTTCCTTGGATTTACCTCCGGGATGAGAGTCAGGAGGTTGCCTTGGCTTATGGGGCATTGCGAACACCGCACTTTTTTATATTTGACCAAGATCGTCGTTTGGTGTACACCGGACGCGGGGTCGATTATCCACGGGATGCATCGCAGGTTAAGGTGAATGATTTGGAACGAACATTATATGAGCTCACCGCTGGGAAGATGACAACCGTTCCAATGACCAATCCCATTGGTTGTAATGTGAAGTGGGAAGGAAAAGACCGACATTGGATGCCTCCAGAAGCATGTGATCTGGTTTATTAAATTAAGTTGCTTAACTAAAAGAAATTGAATGTGCTATGGTATGCCTGCTCAAAATGTCGTATTTTTAGCAGGCATACTTTGTTTTTTATGGCAAAGTTTGGCAATTATTGACGTAAATAAACGTTAACTTCTAGAATCATTAATTTTAAAAATGCCATGAAAAAAATTACAATTTTCTTACTTCTAGCTGTGTTTGCTTTACCTTCGATGGCGCAGTCGCCAATTAATTTAGGCTTAAAGGGAGGATACAGTAATTCAAAACTGACTGCTGATATTGGTGGTGAGGGTAGCGTGGACAATTACCATGTTGGAGCATTTGTCCGCTTAAACTTAGGAAGGCTTTACTTGCAACCCGAGGCCTATTTTAGTTCAAAAGGTGGAACGGTGGATTTTGAATCTGGGGCTTCTCACACCATCCATTCTTTCGATTTAAAAACCGTTGACGTTCCTATATTATTAGGGGTTAACGTTATTGATAAAGGGCCATTGAAAGTAAGAGCAAATGCCGGTCCATTGATGTCATTCTTTACGGATAAGGAACTCAATAATGAGTTTTTTGATTCGAATGATGTAAAAGACAGTTTCTTTGGTTGGCAATATGGTGTCGGAGCTGACTTCTTATTTTTGACACTTGATGTTCGTATGGAAAATAGCAGCGGAGACTTGTATTCTGGGCCGTTGCTCGACAATGATGTGAAAAGCAAAAGTTTTGTTGTTAGTTTAGGTATTAAGTTGCTTTAAATCATTTGGGAAATAATTCCAATTGATTAAGTTTGAAATAATTTGAAGGTTAGGGGAGGTCTACACAAATTGGGCTGCAACCTGCCTTCACTCTTTTAAACGAAAATATTTGGTCTTTTAAGTAAATGCTTTTATAAAAAAGAGACTCGACATGAAAACGATAAAATCTGCTTTCTTGGTTTGTGCTTTGGTATTGATCAGTTTTCTGGGGTATGCCCAAACTGATTCAGTTAAAGTGAGTAAAGTTATCAACCCAGAGTACGATTTTATATACCGCGAGTTATTCAATTTTTTGCCGAATTCAACCTTCGGAGGAATTGAAACTGAGCCAAACTTGTCGGTTCCAATGAAATTTGACTTACAACCTGAGTGGGTGATTGATTATAATTCTTACGCCGGTTTTAAAACATTAAGTCTCACCAATCAAGCGCCTGTCTTTAATCCGTGGTTAGGTTCATTATCAGTAACTAACCAAGCTCACTACAACTTAAACGACCGACTTGTGGTCGGAGGAAATAGTTTTGCTGGAAGTACCATTTTTGATAATATGCCAGCAAATCCATCTTTGAAGGACATGAGTATTCGTGGTGCTTCCATGTTTCTACAGTACAATATCTCCAAGAAAGTTAAACTGAGTGGAAGCTTCAGCATTAGCAACGACCACCATCCTTTTATTCCGTAATTAAGGTTCAGTAAGGACTTTGTTGTTATTACTACTAGCCTGTTTTTAATCTTTTCTATCTGATAATTATAGCTCGAACTGTGTTATTATTTTGAATCTTTGCTCAAAAAAATAGCGCTTATTTTGTTCTCTCAAGCTTGTAGAATCTGATATCTTCTGTAATTTCGAGGTCAAAAATCACAATGACTGCATCGCGGGTAAAAGATATTTCACCTTTCATTGTAATGGAGGTGCTTGAAAGAGCGGCTGAGCTAGAGAAAGCCGGAAAACATGTCATTCATCTAGAAGTTGGAGAACCTGATTTTTCCATGCCTCCAATAGTGGCTGAAGCTTGTCAGCAGGCGATTGCCGACAGTAGAACTCATTATACTCATAGTCTTGGCGATCCGGAGTTACGTGATGAAATCTCCCGTTTTTATCGTGAAAACTATCAAGTAGAAATCGATCCGGATCAGATTGTGATAACTTCTGGAAGCTCTCCGGCTATCTTGTTGGCACTTTCTGTTTTATGCGAGCAAGATGATGAAGTGATCCTATCGGACCCGTCATATGCCTGCTATCCTAATTTTATACATTACATTGGCGCTAAGGCCGTTCGGGTGCCTGTTAGCGAACAGGATGGTTTTCAGTTGCATGCTGAATCTATTCAGAAACGAATTTCGACTAAAACGAAGGCTGTTTTAATCAATAGTCCGATGAATCCAACAGGGAACTTACTAACAGCCGATACGATGAGAGACTTGGCCAAGCTTGGAGTCCCTGTAATTTCGGATGAAATTTATCACGGCCTAACATACGAAGAGGATGCTCACAGTATGCTGGAATTTTCAGACCAAGTATTTGTGTTAAACGGTTTTTCAAAGTTATATGCCATGACTGGGATGAGGTTGGGATACCTAATTGCCCCCAAACAGTTCATTCGGCCAATTCAAAAATTACAGCAGAACTTATTTATTTGTGCCAGTTCTGTTGCTCAACGAGCAGGAATTGCCGCCTTAAAATCGGCCGGAGCAGATGTTCAACAGATGAAAGCAGTTTATAACGAACGGCGTTTGTATTTAATCCAACGATTAAAAGAACTAGGATTTCGAATTCCTGTTGAGCCAACGGGAGCTTTCTATGTGTTTGTCGATGCCACACACCTCGGAACTGATTCCTATCGTCTTGCTTTTGATATTTTAGAGAAGGTGCACCTTGGCGTAACTCCAGGGATTGATTTTGGCCCAGGGGGAGAAGGATTTCTGCGCTTTTCTTACGCAAATTCATTAGCGAATATACGCGAAGGAATGGATCGATTGGAACAGTATATTCAAACAAAATAGTTTGATTACATCACGTATTACAAAAAGCGGTTTAGTTTTTGTTGACGGTTTCGAGGCGTTCGTCTGTTAAAATTGGTTGTTCGTCGAAACATGGGGCAAATAACGACTTTGAGGTGTAATTTTTTGGATTTAGCACCGTCTATTAAGTAAACAATCAGAAAACAACAGTTGAGTATCTTTTACTCAGATTAGAAAACAGAAACAATTTAATAGAAACGATTAAATCCAAACAGTCATGAAAAACAGAATCTTTACAGGAATCTCAATTGTCTTATTGTGTTTGGCAACTTTTGCCGTACAAGCCACCGGAGCTGATAAAACATTTAATGATTATCAAATTGTTCCAGTAAGCAACCAGGAATTATCAGGAGACGTTGATAAAGCATGGGTGCTTTCTTATGATGAAACTGAGTCACCAATTGTAATCAGTTTACATCAGAATAAACGTTCTAAGCATTATGTCGTTCGTGCCGAGCACTTTGAAGTTGCTTATGTTTGCTGCAAAAAAGGATTTGGAGCAAAACGCGTAAGAGCTGAATACAGCAAATTGCCAGAGGTAATGACGAATCAAGTAATAAATGAATCAGAGCTTGCCAGACAGAAAATTCTGAGCCCTAATGAGCTTTCTGAAGAGGATGCTCTGAATTTGATCGCTGCTTATCTTCCGAACTTAGTAAATCCAAGTTATAAACACCTGTTAAATTAGTAATTTTAGTAATTAAACAGAATCAATTCGAGAGGCTGCTTCCCCCCAGAAGCAGCCTTTTTTATATGCAGCCACATACAAATCCGTCAGCCAGCCCTTCCGTCAATTCCTTTTCTTTAACTTCTTCTGCCTTTGTGCCTTTGCATTTCTCGCAAACAGGTAGGTTTAATGCCTGGTTTTTGAGAGCTGTTTTTGAATCGACTTCTTCTTGACAAACAAAACATTGTGTTGAAAAATCCTTCATCCTATTCTTCTTTATTTTAGCAAAACTAGTTAAAATAAAACGAGATTAAGCTCATCGGGCAATCGTCAGTTTATTATTAAACGGTTGGTGCACTGAGAAACTGGGGCTATATAAAGATATGCCGAATCACTTGATCCAAATTTGATAAGTACTAGATTGCAAGAAGTCGCAATGCTATAAAGGCTTGTTTAAAATGCCTTTTCGGTTGTATTGGCAGGCCAATCCAGCATGAACTGTTATATTGGCGTAATTTGTGTGTAAATCTGGATTGGCATGATTATTATTGAAAAAAATACGCCCACACACAAGTAAACTTAAGCATAATAACTACTTTTGTGTGCGTTTAATAGGTAATAATAAGAAACTTGATATAATGGCTTTTGTAACGAAGATTCTGGGAAAATTCCTGGGCAACAAATCAGATCGAGACATCCGGGAAATCACCCCAATTGTTGAAGAAATCAAAAAAGAATACGAACGAATCTCTAAGCTTTCAATTGATGAGCTTAGAGGGGAATCAGCTCGTTTAAAACAAGTGATTCAAGATCGGATTCAAGCTGATTTGGATGAAATTGCAGCCTTGAAAGCTAAGGTTGAAGAAGTTGACATCCAGGAGAGTGAGAAAATTTACCAACAAGTTGACAAGATTGAGGAGCAAATCAATGAAAAGATTGAAGTTGTTCTGAATGAAATATTGCCGGCAGCATTTGCTGTGGTGAAAGATACAGCTCGTCGCTTTACTGAGAACGAGCGTTTGGTGGTTAAAGCAACTGACTTTGATCGGGAACTTGCAGCGGGAAGAGATAGTATCGAGATTGATGGTGAGCAGGCTGTTTGGTATAACAAGTGGATTGCCGGGGGAGCGGAAGTGACTTGGGCGATGGTTCACTACGATGTACAGTTAATTGGTGGGGTTGTGCTTCACCAGGGAAAAATTGCCGAAATGGCAACTGGTGAAGGTAAAACCCTTGTGGCGACTTTGCCGGTCTTTTTAAATGCTTTGGCTGGTCGTGGTGTTCATGTTGTAACTGTGAATGATTACCTATCAAAACGTGACTCCGAATGGATGGGGCCAATTTTTGAGTTTCATGGAATGAGTGTTGACTGTATTGATAAGCACCGTCCAAACTCCGATGCCCGCCGTAAAGCCTATAATTCGGATATTACCTATGGTACCAATAATGAGTTTGGTTTCGATTACCTGCGTGACAATATGGCGATCAATCCACAAGATTTGGTGCAACGCAAACATCACTATGCGATTGTGGATGAGGTTGACTCGGTATTGATTGATGATGCTCGTACGCCTTTGATTATTTCTGGGCCAGTGCCTAAAGGAGATAACCAGAAGTTTGATGAACTGAAGCCTAAAGTAGAGAAGTTAGTTTCGGCGCAAAAGAATTTTGTTACTCAGTGTTTGACTGATGCAAAACGCCTGCTAACAAAAGAGAACCCTACGAAAGAGGAGCGGGAAGAAGGAGCTTTGTTATTGCTACGAGCTCATAAAGGGCTTCCGAAAACCAAAGCCATTATTAAATTCCTGAGTGAAGAGGGAATTAAGGCAGCCATGCAAAAGACGGAAAATTACTATATGCAGGATAACAGCAAAAACATGCATATTGTAACTGATCCGCTCTACTTTATTATAGAAGAAAAACAAAACTCTGTTGAGCTTACTGATAAAGGTATTGACCTGATTTCTGCAGATGTTGATGATCCGGAATTCTTTGTATTGCCTGATATGGGCGGTATGATTGCTGAAATTGAGAATAGCACGGAGTTATCTCGTGACGAGCAATTAGAGAAGAAAGACGAATTGTTGCAAAGTTATGCCGTAAAATCAGAACGGGTTCATACCATTAACCAATTGTTGAAAGCCTATGCCATGTTCGAAAAGGACATCGAATATGTGGTGATCGATAACAAGGTGAAGATTGTTGATGAGCAGACTGGTCGTATTATGGAAGGCCGTCGTTATTCGGATGGTTTGCACCAGGCGATTGAAGCTAAAGAACGAGTGAAAGTTGAAGCCGCAACACAGACTTTTGCAACAGTTACCTTGCAGAACTATTTCCGGATGTACCATAAATTAAGTGGTATGACTGGAACTGCCGAGACAGAAGCAGGAGAATTCTGGGACATCTACGAGTTGGAGGTTGTGGTTATCCCAACAAACCGTCCAATCGTTCGGGATGACCGGGAAGACTTGGTTTATAAAACAAAACGTGAAAAGTACAATGCTGTAATTCTGGAAATTGTGGAATTGCACAAGGCCGGACGACCAGTGTTGGTTGGTACTACTTCGGTTGAAATTTCGGAATTACTAAGCCGGATGTTAAAGATCCGGGGAATCAAGCATAATGTATTGAACGCGAAGTTGCACGCTCGAGAAGCAGACATTGTGGCTGACGCCGGTGCTTCAGGGATGGTGACTATCGCAACGAACATGGCTGGTCGTGGTACCGACATTAAGTTATCTAAAGAAGTTAAAGAGCGTGGTGGTTTGGCCATTATTGGTACCGAGCGTCACGATTCTCGTCGTGTTGACCGTCAGCTTCGTGGACGTTCCGGACGTCAGGGAGACCCGGGTAGCTCTCAGTTCTTCGTTTCATTGGAAGATGATTTGATGCGTTTGTTCAACTCAGATCGGATCACCGGAATTATGGACCGTTTGGGTTTGGATGAAGGTGAAGTTATTCAGCACTCTATGATTACGAAATCAATTGAACGTGCGCAGCGGAAAGTTGAAGAAAACAACTTCGGTATTCGTAAGCGTTTGCTTGAGTACGATGATGTGATGAACTCACAACGTGAAGTTATCTATAAAAAACGCCACCATGCCTTGTTTGGAGAACGACTTGAGGTTGATTTGCTGAACATGATGTATGATTCATTGGAGAACTTGGTGAATGAGTACTATGGTAGTGATCAGTTCGAAGACTTTAATTTGGAATTGGTTCGTTTGGTATCCATCGAATCTCCAGTTTCAGCTGATGACTTCATCAAAATGAAGCCAGAGGAGATTATAGAACAGATTTACCAGGCAATGATCAAAACATTTACCCGGAAAGTTGAAACAATTTCAAAACAAGCTTACCCGGTAATTAAAGATGTTTATGAGAGTAAGTCTCATATCTATCAAAATATTGTTGTTCCAATTTCTGATGGAAAGCGAATCTTCCAGATTATTACCAATTTGGAAAAAGCCTATAATAATCAAGGAAAAGAGTTGGTGAAGTCTTACCAAAAGCAAGTCGTTCTTTCTACAATTGATGAAGCTTGGAAAGAGCAACTACGTGAGATG
The DNA here is from genome assembly GCF_900113005.1 of Sunxiuqinia elliptica. GTDB lineage: Bacteria > Bacteroidota > Bacteroidia > Bacteroidales > Prolixibacteraceae > Sunxiuqinia > Sunxiuqinia elliptica. Next base: position 256,628 of record NZ_FONW01000003.1, on the reverse strand, counting down.
GATGACTTGAAACAATCGGTACAAAACGCTACTTACGAGCAGAAAGATCCATTGTTGATTTATAAGTTTGAATCGTTCAACCTATTCAAGGTGATGGTGCAAAAGGTGAATAAAGATGTTGTATCCACTTTAATGAAAGGGCATATTCCAATTTCTGATCCGAATGAGGTGCGTGAAGCTGAAGCCCGGAAACGGACGGATATGAGTAAATATTCAACCCAAAAATCAGAGAGTCCTGAAGTAAGTTCTGGGGGCAATAGAGCACAAGCAGCCAAAGAGCCACAACGAGTGCAGCCTGTAAGGGTTGAGAAGAAAGTCGGACGGAATGATCCTTGTCCATGTGGTAGTGGAAAGAAATACAAGAGTTGTCACGGAAAGAATGCCGAATAAAACACCTGCTTCATGGAATTTTTAACTTTTATTCATTGGAATATAGATCCCGAGATATTTAGCCTTGGACCATTGTCGATTCGTTGGTACGGACTGCTTTTTGCCTTTGGTTTTTTAGGTGGATATTACCAGGGAGAACGAATGTTTAAGTTTGAAAAAATCAATCCGGAATGGCTTGAGAGCTTATTCATTTATTTAATTGTCGCAACGATCGTAGGGGCCAGACTTGGACACGTATTCTTTTATGGGTGGGATTATTATTCGCAACACCCAGGTGAGATTTTGAAGGTTTGGCATGGCGGATTAGCCAGCCATGGAGGTGCAATTGGTATTTTCATTGCCCTTATCTGGTGGAGCCGTAAAGTCTCTAAACGTTCAGTCCTTTGGGTGCTCGATCGCGTTGTCGTTCCTACTGCTTTGGTTGCTGCATTGATTCGGACGGGTAACCTGATGAACTCTGAGATTTATGGAATTCAAACTGATTTGCCTTGGGGATTTATCTTTGAACGAAATGGAGAAACAGTTGCCAAGCATCCAACCCAAATTTATGAAGCACTTTCGTACTTGTTGACCTATGCGATTATGCTTTATACCTACTGGAAGACCGATCTGAGAAATCGCGAAGGATTTATTGTTGGCGTTTTCTTTGTTATGGTGTTCCTATCTCGTTTCTTGATTGAATTTATAAAAGAGGATCAGGAAGCTTTTGAGGCTGGAATGGCCTTAAATATGGGACAATGGCTTAGTGTGCCATTTGTGTTGGGTGGTCTTTTCTTGATTATCCGAGCTCTTAAAAGAGCACCTGTGGTCTATAAAAATTAGCGATTTAAAATCATTCCATAAAACAAGGTGATTATCTCCATTAAAACTGGCGGTAATCACCTTGTTTGTTTATACAGATTGAGGGACTGTAGGATTCGTTTCATTATTAAGATGAAGTAGAACAGGTTAGATTAAAGCTCCGTAGTATGCCTAAAAAAACGGCTAGTTTCAAGGCTTTAAAACCTCTAAGGAAAGGCTAGCGATGACCAACACTTAATACTTATTGTTTTCCCATTCGCTTTTCGCCATGTTGCACTAGCTTTTCCGATTATTCCGCTGAGAACTGTTCAAATTGGCTAAGCAGTTTTTTCCGTTTTTTCAGCTGATACAGGTAGTCTTCGGTCTGTTTACGATATTGCGTGCGGTATGATTTTGTTGCCCATTCTGCTGCGTGGTCAATATCTCCCATGATTTCGCTGGCAACAGCCAGATTGTATTGAATTTTGCTACGCTTTCCAGGACTTTTATTAGCATTTAAGAGTTGCTCCCAGTGTTTGTATATTGCTTGCCAATTATTCTCTGTAATTCCATTTTGAATAAGGGCTTCGTCGGCATCCTTTAGAGCAAAATAGCCACGAGACTCAGTTTGCCATTGCGGTGCCAGCTTTGATTCTAATTCCAAGGCAACTTGAATTCCTGTTTGGTTTATTGCCTGTTTCACCGGAACCATCTTCTCAACAAACAGTTTCTTTTGAGAATACTCGGCTTCATTCCAAAAGATGGTATCGCTAATCATGATTTGTTTGACAATTTCCCGTTTTCTGGGATCATAAATACGAAAGATGGCGTCATACTTTGAGTCAATTGTGGCTTCATATAAATCAGAAAAAGGAACCTGAATGAAGTTGGTCATCAGTACATTGATGTAGCGTTCCATAACCAATAGGGCATCTGTATTGTAGCGTTCGCATATCTCTGACACATAATCCCAGTCAAGTGGTTTCGGAACGTATTGATAATTGCTTGGATGAGGAATATTACGTTCTTCGGGAATAACTACATCGTAGCGTCCGGACTCAAAAAGTAATTCGGCTGCTACTTTTATAGTTGTATCAGCAGCAGAGCTGTCCAAAACAGCTGCATTTACGTTAAATCCCTGGCGATAGAAGTACATCTGCAAGCTATCGGCCGGAAACTCTTTAAACTCATCAGTCATTGCCCGATTCATCAGCGTAAGGCTGACAATATCATTGTCCAGTAAATGTTCAGTAGGCTTAGCTACTTCAATATACATTGTTTTATAACTGGAGGCACATGAAGTAAATAGCATGACCAATGAAAGTAAGCTAACGATCTTGTTGAACCGATTGATCCTCATGTTTTTAATTTTATTTAAACGATATCTTGATGTTGTAATCAGCATATTTTATTTGGGTTACTTCCAATGTGTTAAAACTTACGATGATTACCTTTTAGTATATTCCCCAGTATTTTCTCAAAAACCATTCCAAAGCAAGCAAAAACAGGATGATGAAAAATACCCATTTCATCGATAAAAGCTCTTGGTAAACTTGCTGTTCTAGTTTTCGAGTACTCAGTTGATTGGTTGCATTCAACTTTTCAATTAGGCTTTCTACTTCATTGGGTAAAATAAAGCTTCCTCCTGTTTTTGCAGCAATTTGATTCAGTACTTGAAAATCGGCCTGCGTATTTGTCAGTTCCTGCTGGATTTTACTCACAACAAAATGACCTTCTTCGGTGTACTCACTTGTTCCCAGTTGTGTTTGTGCTTTGAATGCATATTCTCCAGGGGGAAGAATGCCCAAATTCAGCATGTATTTGTCGCCAGACTTATCAAACATCGCATGGTAGTTTTTGCCATTTTGGTCGTTCAAGTCAATTTCAACATCCGACTCATTAACCAATTCAAAGCTTTCGTTGAATAACTCTGCCTGAATGGTCACCGGTTGATCTTCCAGGTATTCGTTTTCCCAATAAAGGTTGAAGTTATTTTCATTCAGCTTTAAAATGAGGTAATTGACTGTTTTTTGAATGAGGTCATCAAATAAGTGATGCGAACGATCATTCAGGTAGCTGTGGATACGCCAACGCCAGATTCCTTCTCCTAGAATAAAGCCTAGCTTGCGACCTTCCTTTTTTCCAAAAGCAATTAAGGGCCTGCTTGTTTCCACATTCTGAATGGTTTGACTAGCTAATGGTTCAACCCACGAATCAGCCTGAACGTTGCCGAAAGGAGACAGCAGTGGAGGAAAGCCTTGGAGGGCTTTTAGCGACTCAAAATCAAGTTTAAAGTGGCTAAACTGCGTATTGATTGTGGGTGTTGTTTGTTCAAAACTATTGTTTGTCCGGATCTCAATACCTGTTTTGAGGTTATTAAAACGCGAAACAACACTGTTTTTCCCAAGTATAAATAGGCAAGGGCGCCGACTTTTCGTCAGCTGCTCTAGCAAGTTGATTGAGCGAGGATCATTATCCGGCAATTGGTGAACAATAACTAAATCATACTCCGAAAAATCCAACCCTTCGGAGGGGTATCCTGTAATTAGCTCTGTTTCGTATTTTGTAATTGGAGACAAGGCACTGCTAATGGCCCCTAAATCGGGATGAGCCCCGTGTGCCAATAGCAGAATTTTCTGTTTGTCGGAGATAACATTTACTGAAAATTCGTAATTATTATTGGCCAGGTTTTGCTCTCCACCTATTTCATCTATCTGAATCGTGTAATGAGCAATGCCTGTATTTTCGGGTTTTAAAAGGACGCTTTCGGTGAAGAAATAGTTCTCCGAAAGTATGCGAATAGCTCGTGAATAAAGGGTTTTGTCCCCTTTTTTAATAACTAGAGTCACAATTTCTCCGGCTGCTTGAGTAAAATTCAAATCGATTTCAACTGGGAAATTGGTATCTAAAAAAGCAGTCGAGTTGACCGATACATTTTGAATAGCAGCATCGGTATGGGCTAAGGTATCTCCCAGACCAATGGTGTAAATTGGAAAGTTAAGCTTTTCGGATGCATACACCGGATCAATTCCTGCATTAAAAATCCCATCTCCCAAAAGGACAAGTGCTCCAATATCAGCGGTTCCGTATTTATTCGTAACTTTTTCGATAAAGCCACTGTAGTCTGAACGCTTACCATTAAAAGAGATTGAATCTGTATTTTGAAAAGGTTCTTCGAAATACAGAATCTTTGGGGTGAAGCTTTTTAATTCCTCTTGAAGTGATGCAACTGTTTGATTTACCTCCTGATTAAAATCTGTAAGTGAGGCAGAATTGTCCACCCCGATGATGAGCTCTGGTTGCTGAGTTTGGTGTTTTATATGTTGAACAGCAAGCTTTAATAACAAAACAGCAATTAAAAACACCGAAAGAAATCGCAAGCCAGCCAAGAGGCGTACTTGAATGATGGATAAAGGAGAATCCTGTTGGAATTTCCAATAGAGTAAGTAGCTCAGCATCCCTGCTATGGCTAGGGATGCAAGGAATATTAGAAAAGGATATGATGAATTTAAAAAAATCTCCAAAACAATTTCAATTTAGGTTCCCAAATTTAACATTCTTAGCGCTAAACACGTTGCTAAAAATGATGGAATCGGAAGTGACAACAGCTTTTTAATAAAACTTAACAAAAAAACATTCAACATTTTAGAATGAACGATTGTTTCCATTAACAGAGATAATTATTTCTCATAGCTCCAAGGTCGAAATCAGGGTTTGTTAGACAGGCTCTGATTTTGTTGTTTCCCGCACCAAATTTGTTAGCTGTACCCGGTTTCTTACTCCAGTTTTTGAGTAGATCCGATGTGCATGATCCTTTACCGTTTGTACCGTGATGAATAGCTGATCAGCAATCGCCTGATTCGTCTTTCCCAAGCATATTTCCTGGATAATTTCGGCTTCGCGCTTCGAGATTTCATACTTTGAGCAAAACTGTGTGAACGTATCCGTGTTTTGACACTCATCAGCATTTAATGTGAAGTAGATAACTCCCGGAGCTAGAGCGAGGTGGCTGAAGTAAAACAAAATAAAAAATAGAACAGCAATCCAGTGCGAAGAGCTCATCAACAAGGAAGTAGAAGCAAATAGCGCAGGAACAAATAGGACAAGCGGTAGGGTATAGATCGAATTTTTCAATAGCGTGTGTTTCCGGTTCCGTAAGAGTAAAAGTACACCTGAAAGAACCAGCAACAGATGTAAAATACCAATGCTTTTAAAGACGAAATCGAGTTGGTATAGCTCGTTTTGTAACAATTGGTTTTTAAAATGATTCCCTAGAAAAAGAAAAGAAAGAATACAAACAGAGAAATAGAGAAAGCTTACATAGCCTTTTAGCTTATAGCCGGCCATTTCAACACAAAACTGAATGAATAGGTACCAGCCAACAATGATTAATGGAAAACCCATAAATGGAAAAATTCCAACAATATTCAATAAGGTATCATGCGATTGGATAACATGATTAAGTAAAAATTGAAAACCTAGATAGCTCCAGATACTGTAAAATCCAAAAGCAACAAGGAAGATAATATAATAGAATAAGGAGGAGGCATAGGGTTGGTTTTCCTTATTTTTTAAACGATAAGCCGTCATCAATCCAAAAACAGAAAGTCCGACTGAGGTGATAAAACAGAGTATAAATAGCGCATTTTGCATGGTGTAGCCAAATTAATAAAAAGCACGTAAATGAAGATCCTACCAAAGTAGGAAAGTCTGCTGAATAATAATTTTTGAACCAAACCATAGTAGGATTTTGACAAAACACTACTATGGTAGGAAGGAATTTTTAATAGAATATCCTAGGTTTGAATTCAGAATCAAAAAACGAGTCGTCATGGAATTAATCAATTACATTCGGTTACATCCCACTCTAGGAGGCAGCTTTAGCAATGGCTGGCAGGTAATGAAGCGCAATTTTCTGTACCTTTTGGTTGTGGTAATTCTTATTGGTATGGTCAATGGCCCGGGAGGGGCTAATGTAAATCTGAGCAGTGATGGTTTTGGTAATGGATTTGGTGCCTTTTTTACAACCATGGGAGCCATTTTCCTGATTTTGTTTGGAACAGCTTACTATCTCTTATTGGTTCCCGTGTTTACATATAGCTCTAAATTGATTTATCTGGATGCTGTTCGGGAAAAAGAAATTGAACTTCGAAAATTAATTGAGGGCTTTAGTAACTACCTGAATATCATTCTTGCAAATTTACTGAAATCAGCCCTCGTCGTGATGGGCCTGATGTTTTTTCTTATTCCAGGGATTGTCATTGCTTGCCGATTAGTGTTTGTGCCTTACCTCGTAATGGATAAAAATTTGGATGCGATTCAGGCCATTGAGCAAAGCTGGAAATTGTCAAAAGGCATTGGCTGGACCATCTTTGGAATGGGAATTCTCTCATTTTTCATTGTAATCATTGGTTTTGCATTGTTGATTGTGGGAGTCTTTCCGGCATTGATCTGGGTTCATGCTTCTTTTGCATCCTTGTATCAGGGAGCAATTAACAAGCAGGAAAATATGCTAATTGATTAAATCGTTACTAAAAAATAGATCAGGCCGGAGTAATTGCTCCGGCTTTTTTTGGTTATATTCACCTGACTAAAAATAATTATTTATAAGGAGTAGCAGGTCTGTCTGTCTGAATCACACTAAACGAAAACTCGCATGCGCTAAATTCTAGTTGGAACAATTGCCTTTTTTGTCATGCCTTCACTAGAAAAGACTCAATCGGAATTTTCAGAAGTCATTAGATCGAATGACTAGCTATTTCACAATAAAAAATCGAACAAATGAAGAGGTTCGTCATCAGCTTTGTGCTAGCTTTTTTTTCGCTAACGACGGGGTATTCGCAGTATTTTTCAACAGGACAGGAACCCGCATCAATCCGGTGGCGTCAAATAAATACAAAGCACTTTCAGCTTATTTATCCAGAAGACTACGAAGAGAAAGCTCAACAGGTAGCTTTTGTTTTTGAGAAAGTATATGCTTATGGCTCGAAAAGTTTAAAGCACGAACCTCGGAAAATTTCGATCATTCTGCATACACACACTGTGAAGTCAAATGGTTTGGTGGCTTGGTCTCCCAAACGAGTTGAGTTGTTTACAACTCCGCATCAAGCCATTTATGCACAGGACTGGTTGGAACAGCTGGCAATTCATGAATTTCGACATGTGGTGCAAATGGACAAAATTCAACAAGAATTACCTGACATTCTGCCAATATTATTTGGAGAGCAGGCAGCTGCGGTAGCTGTTGGAGCTTATTTACCATTTTGGTTTATTGAAGGAGATGCGGTGGTTACAGAAACTGCACTTTCAAAAGCAGGACGCGGACGATTGCCTTCTTTTTTGATGGAAAACAAAGCGCAGCTTTTGGAGAAAGGAGCATATTCTTTTAATAAAGCTTCTTTGGGATCCTATAAAGATTTTGTACCGAACCGGTATAAGTTTGGCTATTGGATGGTGGGAGGTACTCGCCAAAAATTTGGGTCGCAAGTTTGGGAAAATGTTATTAGCGAGATTGCCAAGCGTCCCTTATCCATTACACCGGTTGATCGTGTTTTGAAACGAGAAACAGGGATGAACCAAGCCGGGTTATATCGTAGTTTGTTTAATGATTATCAAAAAGAATGGAGTCGGGAAGTGGCTGATATCAAGATTTATAAAGTGAAAGAAATTACTGCTAGACAGCCGTTTTTTACGAGATACACACAGGCTTACGCACTGAATGACTCCACTTGGATTGCGTTAAAAGAAAGTCGGGTTGATCTTTCTCGAATTGTCAGACTGACTTCTAAATCAGAAGAATTGGTTACGACTCCCGGTGCTATTTTCAAAGAGTCGTTTTCTGGAAGAGGAAATCAATTGATTTGGTCTGAACGCCGGCCAGATATAAGATGGACGCATGCTGATCGATCAGTGATTGTGGTTTACAACAGCGAAACCAATGAGAAGCAGGTTTTTGAGCATGAGAATAAGCTGTTTAGTCCTACGATCAGCCCGTCATTTAAGCAATTTGCTGCAATTGAAGTGGATCATTCGAATCATTATTCTTTGTCAATTTTTGATTTGCAAAATGGCCAACTGCTTCAGCAATTCAAATTGCCAGGCAATCCTTATCTACTTACACCTTGTTGGGATGATTCTGGCAACTCTTTATTCTTTGTAACACAATCCTCAGAAGGAAAGAAGCTGACTTCATTGGACGTAATGACCGGACACTCAAAAGTGCTTATGGATGGACATTTTCATGAAATACGCAATCCTTATTTTGCTGATGACAAGTTGTACTTTACAGGCTCTTTTTCTGGAATCGATAATATTTACCAGCTAGATCTTAATAGCAAGCTAACGAAACAGCTAAGCTCGGTACCCTTTGGAGCTGATTATCCTGCGTCTATTGGTGGAGGTTTGGTTTTTAGTAATTATAACTCCGATGGTTTTCAACTGGTGCAGCTTCATCAAAACGAAATGGTAAATAAGGAATTGGATTCCACAATATTTAAAACTTATCCCTTGGCAGAAAAACTGGCGAGTCAGGAGTTAGGAATCCCTGATTTTTCAGAAAAAGAGCATGCCGTTTTTGAAACAAAGCCTTATCGGAAATTGGCTCATTTATTCAACTTTCATAGTTGGGCTCCAGCTTATATCGATGCAGCCGAAGAAGATGTAAAACCGGGTGTTTCCTTATTTTCTCAAAATAAGTTGGGGACCGCGGAAACTCGTTTGGGCTATGAATATGATTGGGCCGACGAAACAGGGAAGTATATTGCTGGATTTAAATATTCAGGTTGGTTTCCTGTTTTTGATGCAGAGGTTTCTTATCGAAAGCCAAGCGCACATTATTGGTTGATAGAGAATACAATTGATCAAGAGAGTGGTGCTATTATTGCAAGCGACACAACCAAGCAACGCTTTTCGTGGAAAGAATTAAATATTGATGCGAGTGTTTACTTGCCCTTGCAATTTAGCCAGGGAAAGTATACCCAGTACGTTCGCCCAAAAATTGACTATGCTTACCAGAACATTGCTCATACAACTGATACACCACATGAATTTTACGAAGGTTACTATCATTCGGTAACCTACCAACTGTATTTGCAAAATATGTTGAGACAGGCAGAACTCGACCTTCGGCCACGATGGGGACAAGCGCTTGAACTAACGTTTCGGTATGGATTAAAAGGAGGCAGTGATGTTGGAGATTTGTCTGCTGTTCAAGCTTACCTGTTTGTTCCTGGTTTTATGCAGAATCATGGTACTCGTTTTTACTACGGCTATCAAAAACGCAATCAAGGAGCTGCCTTTACTTTTGGGAATATTGTTCGTTCTCCCCATGGTTATAAAAGTTTCCAAAACAATGAGATTTATACTTTATCGGCAGATTATGCTATGCCGTTGGCTTATCCTGATTGGAGCTTAGGTCGCTGGATTTTCTTGAAACGTTTGCGTGCTAATTTCTTTTATGATTATGCTCATGCAACGGGTAATTTATACAGCCAGGAAGGTCAGGTTGCCGGAACATTCTCAACGGATATGCAATCAATTGGTGTTGATCTTATGGGAGACGGGCATTTTTTACGCTTGCTGACACCTGTCTCGTTAGGGCTTCGGACAGCTTTCTTGCCTAAGTCTCAAAAAGCCTATTTCCAATTGCTCTTTTCAGTGGATTTCGACTCACTTTGAACGAAGGGTTAACACTGTAATTTCAGGTGCCATATCAATTCTGCCAAGAAATCCGACACAACCAAAACCCCGGTTAACATATAGGTATTGGTCGTTACGCTGATAAAGTCCGCCCCAGTATTTTTGGACAAAGTACATTGGGCTAAATTCAATTCCTGCAATACGAAGTCCTGTTTGTGCAGCATGCGTATGGCCTGATAGCGTAAGTGGAATTTCGGTTTGATCAATTACTTGCGCCTCCCAATGAGCAGGATCGTGACTGAGCAATACTTTTAGAGAGTTGGCCTTGGTATCTTTCAATGCTTTACTTAAGTCGGCATATTGAGGAAAAGGAGCATGTCCCCAATTTTCAACTCCAATAATTTCAACAGGGGTGTGATTTATTGAGATTGCAGCAGATTCATTTTGAAGCAACTGAAATCCAGCTTGCTCAATCTTGTCACAAAGTTGCTGATGGTTATTGCGCTTTAGTTGGTCATTTTCCCAATTGGAATAGTCTCCGTAGTCATGGTTACCAAGTATCGCAAACTTCCCATATTTCGCCTTCATGTTAGCCAGTTCATCTTCAAAACCTTCCATTTCCTGATAATAATTGTTTACCATATCGCCAGTAAATAATAGCACATCAGCGTTTTGTTGATTTATGACTTCGACAGTTCGTTTAAAGAAAGCATCAGTTTCAAAACTTCCCAGATGAGTATCCGAAAATTGAAGCAGTATTGTTTGATCTAACTCGGCCGGCAAGTCTTTAATAAATATCTCATGCTTTTCAATTCGGAGGGTTTTTCGGCCAAAGGCAATGCTATAGCCAATGGTAATGACTAGGCCAAGTCCAATGATTAAAGAACTCATCACCACAACGCGGCTTATTCGAAATGAGCGAAATAGTCTTGGAATGATTGAAAGTAAATAACCAACAGCTAAAATTATTTTAGGAAGAAGGTTTAAAAAGGAGACGGAGATAACAAAGTAAAAAAACTGATAATTGGTTGTTTCTCGAATCTTATCTGGGTTTAAAAAAGCCAGCAGCAAGATTGCAAACATCAAAAAACTGAGTAACCAATACATCAAGGTTACTTGTTTTTTTACACGAGGGCGATCAAGCAAATGCCGCACGGCAAAAAACGCTAACAACTCAATAAGAAAAACGATAGCAAAAAAAATAAAAACACCAGAACCGGGAATTCCTCTCATGGCTTATGATTGATTTCTTTTTATTCTAAAAAATGTTCTGGCGAATTTAATTAAGCAAAATGACATCACCATGAATTTCTGATCCAGAATCTTTAAATAAATGACGAAGCAGAGATTTTTTGCTCAATATAGAGATTTTGGGCTAGATTGCAGTTTTAAAACAGAGCCAGATAAATGTAAGTATCCGATGGTTATTAGTGTTTTAGACATATTTAGTGCGCTTTTTAGCTCATTGAGAATTCAATATTTTTGACGTCACAGTTAGCAGGGCGTGAAAATTTGCGTGTAGTCTAATTATTGTCGGCGCTTCAGTTTCTTTTTTGACTTTTTAAGTGTAGGAAACAAGCAGTTCTGAACTTTCTCAGATTTCTCCATTTAACGATTTAGTTTATGATCAAAATTTGCAACAAGGTAAAAACGTAAAATAGACAAATAACTAAACCCATGTGAGGGATAAATATTTTTAGAATTCCTAAAGTACTTTCTCTTTTATCATTCTCCTGATTTACATTTTTGAATTAGACAATGCGAGTCAATATTGTTTGCTAGTTTGTATTTGTTAATTGCAGAAGAGGAGAGGAGACTTGTTTTTTTGTCTTTACTTTTCAGATTTGTCTACTGTTCATGTGTATTGTAAATCACGTAAAAGTTGCGGCCGACTATTTAGTCTATTGTGCTATTCTCGTGAAATAATATACATTAAATCAGGTATTTAGTGGTATTATCTAAAGTGTTTTCTTAGCGTATTTTGGGACGCAGGCTGCAAATGCTGCTATTTTAAAGAGTCTTTGTTTGTTTAGTGTGTTTTCTATGAGTATATTAGGGAGTTTGTTGTTAGTTTTACTTTAAGTGTAATCTGGGGGAGTTTACGGTTTTTGTCATTTGAGAGTTACAAATGAAACTTTTGTAAATAGGGAGAGCTGTTGTGTTATTTAAATTTGTTGTTGTATATTTGTGAAATGTAAAATTCTCAAATATGAATAGCAGGATTAAGAATTTCATGGATCATAAAGGATTGAGTTCTTCGGAGCTGGCAGATACGATTGGCGTACAACGGTCGAATGTAACCCATGTACTACACGGGAGAAATAAGCCCAGCTTTCAGTTTATTTCAAAATTGTTGGAAACCTATCCGGAAATCAATGCCAAATGGTTGATTATGGGCAATGGAACGATGCTTGAAGACGGATCTAAGGATCAAGTGCAGCCGGTTCTTTTCGAACAACAGCAAGAGTTACAAGCTCCTGTGGAAAAGGAAAGGATTAAGCCGCTTGATATTTCAGCGCCAACAGTTGAAAAAACACCTGTCAATCCTTTAGCAGAAGCAGTGCGAGAGACTTCCTCTGAAAAACAAGTAGAACGCATTGTTGTGTTTTATACTGATCAAACTTTTAGAGAATACGGTCCGTCAAAATAAATTATTCTGGTTATCTTTGCCGGCAAATTCGTATCGTATGAAATGAGCCAGCTGAAGTAGCTTTCTTCGAGTGCTTACTGGCAAGTTACATGTGTTACCACGTAAAAACATTCAATTATAAACACATGAAGAAAACGGTTCAGGAGTTGCTGCTAGTAGAGAATAAACAGTTAAACCATGATAATTTTAAACTGGTCTTGCAAGCTCCGACGAAATTACCTGAGATTTTTCCCGGTCAATTTGTAAATATTGAGATTAAAAAAGCAACTGAAATATTCTTGCGTCGTCCATTTTCTGTATTGGACGTTGATTACGAGAATAATACATTTTCGTTGTTAGTTAAGATTCTGGGGCGAGGTTCAAAAGTGTTAACCACTTACGAAGAAGGAGAAAAAATCAGTGTTGTTTATCCTTTAGGAAATAGCTTTACATTACCTCAAAAACAAGATAAGGTTTTACTAATTGGTGGTGGTAGTGGTGTCGCTCCAATGCTATTTTTAGCAAAAATATGCGGACTCCCAGCTGAGAACGTCCATGTCATCCTGGGAGCTAGAAGTCAACAAGATCACGTCAATATTGATGCTTATCAGGCATTTGGGAATTATTACTTTACCACCGAAGATGGAAGCCTGGGTGAAAAAGGCTTTGTAACTCACCATCCTGTATTTACCAATGAATTAAGCACTTTTGATCGGGTTTATACTTGTGGCCCTGACATGATGATGAAGGCTGTTGCTAAGGAAGCTGCAGTCAAAGGTATTTCTTGTGAAGTGTCGTTGGAAAATATGATGGCTTGTGGCTTTGGCGTTTGCTTATGCTGCGTTGAGAAAACCAAGGAAGGCAATCAGTGTGTATGTACAGAAGGACCGGTTTTTAATATTAATAAACTAACATGGTAGATTTAAGCGTTCGTATCAAGGATTTGGTGTTTAAAAACCCGGTATTAACCGCTTCGGGAACTTGTGGTTTTGGTGAAGAAATTGCTGATTTCGTGGATTTGGCTATGCTTGGAGGCGTAGTCATGAAAGGAACCACTTTAAAGCCTCGTCAAGGCAACGACTATCCCCGGATGGCTGAAACCCCTTCGGGAATGTTAAATGCTGTAGGATTGCAAAATAAAGGGGTTGACAACTTCATTCAGAATATCTACCCGAATATTAAGGACATTGACAGTAACTTTATCGTTAATGTCAATGGATCAACAATCGAAGAATATATCGAACTGACGGAGCGTATCAATGAATTGGATAAGATTCCTGCCATTGAGCTTAATATCAGTTGTCCAAACGTAAAAGAAGGAGGCATGGCTTTTGGGGTAAGTTGTCCTTCAGCAGAGGCGGTGGTTAAGGCTGTTCGTAGAGTGTACGATAAACCATTGATTGTAAAGCTTTCACCCAATGTGACCAATATTGCTGAAATTGCGAAAGCTGTTGAAGGTCAAGGGGCCGACTCTGTTTCGCTGGTAAACACTTTCCTGGGAATGGCTGTCGATGCCAATAGTCGGAAGCCAGTTTTATCAACCATCACTGGCGGTTTATCAGGCCCTGCCATTAAACCGATTGCTTTAAGAATGGTTTGGCAGGTATATCAGGCTGTTCAAATCCCGGTTATCGGGATGGGAGGAATCATGAATGCAACGGATGCTATCGAGTTTATGTTGGCTGGAGCTTCTGCGGTTCAGGTTGGAACAGCAATCTTTATTGATCCTACGATTCCAACTCAAATCGTTGAAGGAATCGATTCGTATATGGAAAAGAATAAAATGCATAGTATGAGTGACTTAATTGGTGGGTTGCAAATGTAAATTAATCTAATTTAGATTTGTAAATGACGAAGTATCTCAAATATCTTGTACTTGTTTCTGTATTTGTTTTATCCTTTGGTTCAAAGCGAATCAGCCGGAAAAAGCAAGTGCCTGCCTACTATGAATTGGAGCTGAAAGGGCTTAATTATAGAATCAGGAATGACCTTTCTGACTTTGAACATTCTAAATACATTGCCAAACAGGTTGAGCGCTTTATCACACGTTGGGAGTTGAAAGGAGTTGCCCTTGCTGTCATAAAAGATGAACAGTTGGTATATGCTCAGGGTTTTGGAACAGCTGACCGCATAGGCAATGAGGTAGAGCCAGGAAAACTCTTTAGAGTTGCCAGTGTCTCTAAGCTTATCACAGCCATTGCCATTATGCACTTGGTTGAAGATGGTCGGCTCAATCTGGATGATCAAGTCTTTGGTCCTGGAGCAATACTAGACAATGAATATTTCAGAGAAGTAAGAGATAAAAAGTTATACCAAATTACCGTTCGAAACTTGCTGGCCCATTCCGGAGGTTGGTCTCAGCGCTATGGCGACCCTGCTTTTCATTCTTTGAGTATTGCCAATAAAGTTGGAGATCCTCCTCCTGCTACAATGACAACTTATTCTAAATACGTTGCGAGTCGACGATTATCCTTTCCGCCAGGTTCACAAACCTCTTATTCCAATATGGGATATATGTTTCTGGGCGAGGTTGTTTCTGCCATTACTGGAAAAAGCTACGAAGACTATGTTCGCGAAGATATTCTTATTCCCAATGGTATTTTGGATATGCATATCGGACATAGCAATTTAATGTATAAACTCCCCAATGAGGTTGACTACTTCGAGCAAAGAGGCAGTCAGCAGATCTTCGATTTCAATGGAAAAGGCTTGATGGTTGCTAAATCGGATGGCGGAAATCCTATCGAGCTACTTGGAGCCGCTGGTGGCTGGATTTGCTCTGTGGTCGAATTGTCTCGTTTGCTTGTGCTGATTGATGGCTATCCTCAGGTGCACGATATTTTGTCGGATAACTCCATCCTGGAAATGACCGATAACACCTATGCTAAAGGGCCACTCGGTTGGCGGGCAACAACAGATCATGGCACCTGGGCTCGCACAGGAAGCATGGCAGGATCAGTTGCTATGCTAAAGCGACAACCTGATGGTTTGAGTTGGGTATTTCTTTCCAATACTAGTAGCTGGAAGGGCTCAAAGTTTCCGTATGAAATTAATCGTTTTATGCAGCGTTTGACGCGACGAGTAGAGGAATGGCCCCAGCAGGATTTATTTAATTATTACCCAATTGATACCTTGCCGTTGGCGATTAATCACTAACGTGTTTTTCAACATTATTCGGCAGCGGTTAGCTTTTGCTAATTCTTTTTTTCTATTTTTAAAAGAAAATCTGATTTAGTGGAGGAATGATTTATGAAGTTTACTGTTTGTTTGTGTTGTATACTTATTGCAGTCTCTTCAAAGGCGCAGGAAATTTATCAGTTTAAACAAATCGCATGCAACTTCCCCGAAGTAAAAGAATGTACCTACGATAAGCTTTTAGGGGAAACCTTATCGGTAAAGCTAGAGCAATTCAGGCAAGTTTACACCAAAAATGTCAACTGCGGACCACCCAGTTATACAGCTTCGTTGGAGATAAGAAAACCTGATCTGTATTATTCCATTGAAAAACTGACGCACCATTTTCGAAAGTGCAAAAGGAAAGAGACTCTCAGTCAGGAAAAAATTGAAAAAGATATGGTTGATATTATCAATAAGTCGATTGTCATTTTCAATCAAGAAACCGATTCAATCGAAGAGGAATTGAGACAGGCTAATAATTCAGAAGAAATAATCGGTGTTTTCGATAGAATTGTCATTCAATAGCTTCTGTGGCTTTTGATTTTTTCTGAATCATTTCCACGAAAATGATTTTCGTCGCTTCTTCTTTATTTCCTTATTAAACAAGATTATTTAGGAAGCATTTTACTCCTTGAACTTTTCAATTCTTGGCTTGTTGAATATGTTGAAATTTCAAGAATAATCAAAATGTTAAATAAATAATTTTGGAGTATGTCAGAGTTCAAGATCCTAATGCCTAAACTAGGCGAAAGTGTTCAGGAAGCTACAATTACCAAATGGTTTGTCAAAGAGGGAGATACAATTGAAGAAGATGATCCTGTATTTGAGGTGGCAACCGATAAAGTAGATTCTGAAATCCCATCGCCTGTTGATGGTGTTATCTCAAAAATCCTCTTCGAAGAAGAGGCGCTTGTTCCGGTTGGTGAAGTAGTCGCAATTGTTGAAATCGAAGGAGAAGGTGATAGCGATAGCGATTCCGGAGACACTAACGACAAAGAAACAACGGATAAAGACGAGGATGCATCAGCCGATAAAGCTGGAGAAACCTCTAAAGAAAGTGAAAAGGATGTTTCTGAAAAGGAAGCGTCTAGTAAAACTGTTGCTACCCGATTTTACTCTCCTTTGGTAAAAAGCATTGCCGAAAAAGAAGGAGTTAGTATGGAAGAACTGGAGAGTATTGAAGGTTCAGGCCAAAACGGTCGCGTACAAAAGAATGATTTGCTAAATTATTTGGAAAGCCGGAAAGGCGAAAAAGCTGCGCCTGCGAAAGAAGTCACGGCACCTAAAGCCGAATCGACCAAGCCTGCAGCACCAAAAATTAGTGCATCTATTGGAGCAGATCAGCAGATCATTGAAATGGACCGAGTGAGAAAGCTGATTGCAGACCATATGGTTCGTTCAAAGCAAACTTCTCCACACGTTACTTCAGTGGTTGAAGCTGACGTTACCAACTTGGTATTGTGGCGGAAGAAAGTGAAGGACAAGTTCCAGGAGAAATACGGTGAGAAAATTACCTTTATGCCTGTATTTACAGAAGCTGTAGCGAAGGCATTAATGGAATTTCCAATTGTGAATTCATCCGTTAGCGACGATAAAATTTATTTACATCCTTCTGCTAACGTGGGGATTGCGGTTGCAAAACCCGATGGAAACCTGGTTGTTCCAGTTATCAAAGAAGCCGAGCAAAAGAACTTGCTTGGAATTACCAAAAAGCTGAATAGCTTAGCAGAAGGAGCACGCCATAACAAGCTTGGGCCAGAAGATTACCAGGGAGGAACTTTCACAATTACCAATTTCGGCTCGTTCCGGAATGTGATTGGAACGCCAATTATTAGCCAACCGCAAGTTGCGATTCTGGCAACTGGAACAATTGAAAAGAAACCAGCAGTAATGGAAACACCAACAGGTGACGTTATTGTGGTTAGACACAAAATGTTCCTTTCACTTTCATACGATCACCGCATTATTGATGGAGCAATGGGA
Source organism: Sunxiuqinia elliptica (assembly GCF_900113005.1). Taxonomy (GTDB): domain Bacteria; phylum Bacteroidota; class Bacteroidia; order Bacteroidales; family Prolixibacteraceae; genus Sunxiuqinia; species Sunxiuqinia elliptica. The sequence goes on along the minus strand of NZ_FONW01000003.1, from coordinate 239,032 downwards.
GGTGCCTTTGTTAGGCGGATTGGAGATTTGCTCGAAGAATTTGATGTGAATCGTGAAATCTAATGGGCTTAATTTAAAAATCAAGAAATGACAACTGTACCACAAGTATATTCAATAAAAAGTACACCAAAAGAAACGCTTGAGAAGTGGTTTCGATTGCTAACGATTGGGCGTGCTATTGATAATAAAGCGCCTAATTACTTGAAGCAGGCTATTGGATGGTCCTATCATGCTCCTTATGCAGGGCATGATGGAATTCAGCTGGCTATTGGTCAGATTTTCGAAAAAGAAAAGGACCATTTGTTTCCTTACTATCGTGACATGTTAACCGCTTTTTCAGCCGGATTAACGGCCGAAGAGCTTATCTTGAACGGTATTTCGAAGGCAACAGATCCTGCAAGTGGCGGACGACATATGTCTAACCACTTTGCCAAGCCAGAATGGAACATTCACAATGTTTCGTCCTTAACAGGTAACCATACCTTACATGCTGTTGGAGCTGCTCGAGCCATTAAGTACTATGGTGAGAAAGCGGTTTCTATCAGTTCTCAAGGAGAGTCCTCCTTGTCAGAAGGGTATGTTTATGAGGCGATTAACGGAGCATCAAAAGAAAAGCTTCCTGTGATTTTCGCTATTCAGGATAATGGTTACGGAATCTCTGTTCCAAAGAAGGATCAAACAGCAACCCGTAAAGTGGCCAATAACTTCAATAGTTTTAAAAATCTACGCGTTATTCACTGTAACGGAAAGGATGTTTTTGATTCAATGAATGCCATGACTGAGGCGAAGCGTCATGCATTGGAAGCTGAAGAACCTGTAATGGTTCAGGCAAACTGTGTTCGTATGCGCTCGCACTCAAACTCAGACCGACACGAATTGTATCGATCTGAAGCGGAACGAAACTACGTATTAGATTACGATCCACTAGCAAAGTATCGACGCATGTTGATCCGGTATGAGCGCTTTACGGAAGAAGAATTGGCAGCTATTGAAGCAGATGCTAAGGCAATTGTAAAAACTGCTCATAAAGCTGCCCTGAAAGCTCCAGATCCAGATCCGGAATCGATCTTTGATTTTGTTTTGCCTGAAGCTTATGAGTCTGAGAAGTACCCAGACGGCTTGCATGAGGAAGACGGTGAAAAGAAAAAGTTGATCACTGGTCTGAATGAAACCTTGAAAGCCGAATTTAGACATAACCCGGATACTTTTATCTGGGGACAGGATATGGCTAACAAGGACAAAGGAGGAATTTTCAACGTCTCGAAAGGGCTGCAGCAAGAATTCGGGATTAAACGCGTATTCAATGCGCCTATTGCAGAGGATTTTATCATGGGAACTGCGAACGGAATGTCTCGTTTCAGTGATAAAATTCGTATTGTAGTAGAAGGTGCTGAGTTTGCAGACTATTTCTGGCCAGCCATGGAGCAATATGTTGACTCCAGTCATGACTACTGGCGTTCAAACGGAAAATTCACCCCGAATGTGACAATTCGTCTTGCTTCAGGAGGTTATATCGGCGGCGGATTATACCATTCGCAGACGATTGAAGGGGCTTTGACCTCAATTCCTGGGGTTAGAATTGTTTATCCTTCGTTTGCTGACGATGCTGCCGGATTATTAAGAACATCCATGAGGTCAAGAGGAATGACCATGTTTATGGAGCCTAAAGCGTTATATAATGATCCTAAGGCTGCCGCTGTAATTCCTGATGACTTTGAAGTTCCATTTGGTAAAGCACGTACGCGTCGTGAGGGAAATGACTTGTTTATCATTACCTACGGGAATGCGACACACCTGGCGCTTGACGCAGCGGAAAAGCTAGCTAAAGAAGGTTTGGAATGTGAAGTACTCGACTTAAGATCTTTGGTGCCAATGGATAAGGATGCAATCCTTGCCGGTGTCAAGAAAATTGGAAAAGTGATGGTTGTCCATGAAGATAAAGTTCACTCGGGATTTGGCGCTGAAATTGCATCCATTATCATGGAAGAAGCGTTTGAGGATCTGGATGGTCCGGTTCACCGTGTTGGATCACCATTCACCCCAGTAGGCTTTCACCGGGCTTTAGAAAAGGCTATTTTGCCTACTGTAGACAAAATTTATGATGCAGCTAAAAAGATCCTTGCTTACTAAAAACTGAAAATCATGAGTACCGCAATTATTTATAGTTTTAATTCAAATAAAACGGCCAAAGCTGGCGAGAAAATAGTCGAAGCTATTGGGAAAGATCTCAAGTTGGATGTTATTAATGCAGAGGAGATCACTGAAGAACAGTTTCTATCATCCGATCAATTAATTTTGGGAGTTCCAACTTGGTTTGACGGAGAACTGCCGAATTACTGGGATGAATTTGTTCCAGCTCTTGAAGATTTGGATCTGAAAGGTAAAACCATTGCTATTTACGGTTTGGCGGACCAAGTCGGTTATCCGGAAAACTTTGCCGATGGTGTTGGAATCATGGCTAAGCTGGTTCGCGATCGTGGAGCAAAGCTCGTTGGTTTTACTGAAGTTGATAATTACACTTTCGAGTCTTCTCATGCTATTGAAGATGGGAAGTTTATGGGACTTGTCCTGGATCAGGAAAACCAAGCTCGTCTTTCTAAGAAGCGTATCGACAATTGGGTGAAAGACCTCAAAGCTGTTTTCAAATAGGAAAAGATTAATTTTCAATTAGATAACACAAAGGCATGAATTCTGAAGAGTTCATGCCTTTTTTATGAAATAATGGTGAAAACACTGCTTTTCAGGGAACGTAAAATACTTTTGTACTCTTAGTCTGCTTATCTTTGCAAAAAAATGAGTTATGAATAAGATTAAACAGAAGAAAGTAATTGCCTTGGTCGCTCATGATCATCGCAAAAAAGATATGATGGAGTGGGTTGCATACAACTGGAAAGAGTTGGTGCCACACACTTTGATGTGTACAGGAACAACAGGAAAACTCGTTCAGGAGACTATTCATGAAAAATGTGCTGAAAATGAGATTATTCCACCTGATGTAGTGCGGTTAAAGTCAGGGCCGCTGGGAGGAGATCAACAACTTGGTGCATTTATCTCAGAAGGGAAAGTTGATATGTTGATTTTCTTTTGGGATCCCATGCAACCACAGCCTCATGATGTAGATGTTAAAGCCTTACTAAGAATTTCAACACTTTATAACATTCCGGTTGCAACCAATCGTTCTACAGCCGATTTTATTATTTCATCGAAGCTTTTTCATCAACAATATGCGCCAATAATAAAGGACTATTCTTCTTACATTATGCGAGATGTTAAGATGTAAATCATCAATTGAATAAGAATAAAAAGGAAAAGAAAAGCCTTGATTTACAAATGAAAATCAAGGCTTTTCTTTGATTACTAGCGCATTGGGTAAGTTTTATTCATCCTGCTATCTAGGTAGTTTACAATTGTGTAATGTGAATTTTATGTGTCTGGAAGCACGAATGGCTTTCAGAAACCTAGTTTAAGGATTCTATCTAGTTAAGTCAGTTTGGCGACTACAGCCACAGAGCGAGCATCCAGGCTACACATACAATAAAATAAGTGTCTGCTTGGGAAACGATTGTTTTTCATTACCAGGTTCATTGTAAATACCTTCGTGGCTTGTAAATAGTAAAGAAAATTAACGTGCTGAGAATTCAATATTTCAGATCGGTCTGGCAGAGTTGATCGAAATATTGAAATAGGGAGAACAAATAGAATTCAAGAAGATTTGCCTAATTGTCCTTGAAGTCCACGTCGTAATTGTTTACCCGGTCAATTTTAGAGGCTGATTTCGCTTTAAGCTCTCATTACGGTTTTTTATTGCTGTGGGTATTTTCGTATAACAATTGCTCCTTTTTAGTATTTCTATATTTGTCTTATAGTTGATATTATGTTATTTTTATAAATGTAAGAAAAGGAGAGAAAATTCCCTCCTTTTATCTTGGCTATTTATTCTTATTGCTTAAGCTCTTCTAGTTTGCTATTCACAACATCAAATTTATCCATCATTTTCAGACGGTAATACAATGTCTTAAGAGTTTCCAGTGCGCTTAATTCTGTTTGCTTGGCTGCATCTGTTGTTCCAACTGCTGCGTATTCTGCTGCTTTTTCCATTGGCTCAATTGCTTTTTTGAACTCAACATCAGCTTTATTCTTTTCTTCTTCGTATTTGTCTGGCTGATTTGTAGGTACCGAATTAGCAACTTCAATTTGCTTCACTCCCAAGTTGTAATAAATTGCTCCAAGGTTGTAATAAGCATCTGCAAAGTCTTCTTTAATTTCGATAGCCTTTTTATAAGCTTCGGTAGCCTTCTCTGTATCGTCAATTTTGTCATACAAAGACCCGCGAGCAAAGTGGAATGAAGCATTTTCAGGATCCTGTTCGATAGCTAGTTCCAAGTATTTCATTGCTTCGTCTACTTTATTTGCATTAAGGTAGATATTAATTAAAGCAACCATAATTTGGCTGTTCTCTGGGTATTTCTCAAAACCTGTTTGCAAGGCTGTAAGCGCATTGGTTGTATCTTGCTGTAATATGTAGCTTGAAGAAATCAATTCATAAGTACGAGCTCCATTGTAGTCATATTCTGCAGCTTTTTCGTAATACTTAATTGCTTCGTCGTATTTTTCTGCGTTATAAGCAGCTAACCCAGCATTGAAAATGATTACTGTATCAACAGCTTGCTCCGTTTCTTCATCTTGCATCAAAGGCATATCTTGAATTTCAAGAATTTGTTTGAATGATTGCAAGGCCAAGTCGTAATTGTCATCACCAAATGCTTTTACAGCCTGGTCAGTAATATCTGAAATTAAAAGGGTCAATTTTATTTTTACTGAATTTTCATTTCTTCCTTTCTCATCCAGTTCTAATGCTTTTTTGTAAGATTTCAATGCTTCAGTTAAAGGAGCATCAGAAAGCTTTTGGTAGTTTGCATCTTTGGTTTGGTAAAGAGCTTGGAAGATCTCCCCTCTTACTTCCCAGGTTTTAGGCCAAGTCAGTGTTTTTTCTGACTTGTCATTACTTGGGTCGATTGTACTTTCAATGGCTTCAAGCGCCTTGTCAAGCTTACCAGATTCCTTATAACTTTGCGCACTCGATACCTTTCCTTTCTGGGCAAATGACACAGTTACAGAAAGTATAAGTGCTAATAAAAAAACAGTTCTCTTCATCATCATTATTAGTTTTTAGATTTTTCCTACAAATTTAATTTTTTTAAGATCGTTATCAAATGTAAGATTATTCGTCTTGAGTTTCATTTTCAGGAGTTTCATCAATGTTTTGACTTGTTCCTTCTTCATCAACGATTTCTGCGTCTTCCACTTCATCTGTGTGTTCGAAAGTAACCCTTGCAACAGAAGCAATACAATCATCTCCTTTTAAGTTGATCAGTCGAACTCCCTGTGCAGCACGTCCCATAACACGAAGTGATGAAATTGGTAGACGAATGGTCAATCCATTTTGAGTGATAATCATCAAGTCATTTTCATCAACCACACTCTTAATTGCAATTAAGTTTCCTGTTTTTTCTGTAATATTGATAGTTTTTACTCCTTTTCCACCGCGGTTAGTGATTCGATAACCATCAATACTTGATCGTTTTCCATAACCGTTTTCAGAAACAACAAGAACGTCTTCAGACTCGTTCTCTACACAGATCATGCCAACTACCTCATCTGCTTCATTAGCAAGTGAAATACCTCGCACTCCAGACGCTGTTCTACCAATGGCACGAACAATGTTTTCGTGGAAACGAATTGCTTTCCCAGATTTTACCGCGATCATGATATCTTGGTTGCCATTGGTTAAGCGTGCCTCCAATAGTTGGTCTCCCTCACGAATTGTAATCGCATTTACCCCATTTTGACGAGGGCGAGAATATGCTTCGAGTGAGGTCTTTTTAATAACTCCTTTTTTGGTACAAAGAATGATGTAGTTATTATTAATATACTCTTCATCATCCAATCTTTTGACCTTGTTGTAAGCCAACACTTGGTCGTCCGGCTCAATATTCAATAAGTTTTGAATTGCTCTTCCTTTAGATGTCTTCGTGCCTTCAGGAATCTGGTAAACTTTAAGCCAGAAACACTTTCCTTTTTCTGTAAAAAGAAGAAGCGTGTTGTGCATCGTTGCAATGAACATGTGCTCCAGGAAGTCTTCGTCTCTGGTTGAGCCTCCTTTGGAACCGGTACCTCCCCTGCCCTGAGTTTTAAACTCGGTCAACGGCGTACGCTTAATGTATCCCATGTGAGAAATTGTGATGACCATTTCTTCATCGGCATAGAAGTCTTCTGGGTTGAATTCTTCAGCGTTCGGGACAATTTCAGTTTTACGTTCGTCGCCGTACTTGGCTTTTACTTCAAGCAACTCGTCTTTTATAATCGACATCCGAAGTTCTTCGTTTGCAAGAATTTCATGACAACGATCAATGAACTTCATGATTTCCTCATACTCAGCACGTAGCTTGTCTTGCTCTAGTCCAGTAAGCTGACGCAGACGCATTTCTACGATCGCACGGGACTGAATTTCAGTTAATTCAAATTTAGCAATCAATCGATCGCGTGCTTCCTCTGGTGTTTTTGAGCTTCTTATTAATGCAATAACTTCATCAATATTGTCACTTGCAATAATCAATCCTTCCAAGATATGTGCTCTCTTTTCTGCCTGTTCCAATTCATATTGCGTACGTCGTACAACAACATCGTGACGGTGCTCTACGAAATAATGAATTAGCTGCTTTAAATTAAGCAATCTTGGACGACCTTTTACCAAGGCAATATTGTTTACGCTAAAGCTGCTTTGAAGCTGTGTATACTTATACAGCTTATTTAAAACAACATTTGAGATCTCATCTTTTTTGATGTCGATAACAATACGCATCCCGTCACGGTCCGATTCATCGTTCACATTCGAAATCCCTTCGATTTTCTTTTCGTGAACAAGCTCAGCAATTTTAATAATGAGCTCAGCTTTGTTTACCAAGTATGGAATTTCGGTTACAATGATTTTTTCACGTCCGTTTGATCCAACTTCAACGTGTGCTTTTCCTCTTAAAACAATGCGTCCGCGACCTGTTTCATAGGCATCCTCTACTCCTTTGTAACCATAAATAATACCTCCTGTAGGAAAGTCAGGGGCTTTAATAATTGGAACAAGCTCGGCTATTTCAATTTCACGGTTGTCAATGTATGCCACGATGGCATCAATGGTGTCAGTTAGGTTGTGTGGTGGCATATTTGTTGCCATTCCCACAGCAATACCCGAAGCACCATTTACCAGCAAGTTTGGAATACGAGTTGGTAGTACGGTTGGTTCTTGCAACGACTCATCAAAGTTCGGTTGCAAATCAACGGTGTTTTTATCAAGATCCTGAAGTGTTTCTTCTGCAATCTTTGCCATTCTGGCTTCCGTATAACGCATTGCAGCAGGGCTATCTCCATCAATTGATCCGTAGTTACCCTGGCCATCTACCAACGGGTATCTAAGTGACCATTCCTGTGCCATACGTACCATGGTGAAATAAACTGAAGAGTCACCGTGAGGGTGGTATTTACCAAGAACTTCCCCTACAATCCTAGCCGACTTTTTATAGGGACGGTTGGACAGTATTCCTAACTCACTCATTCCAAATAGAACCCGACGGTGAACTGGTTTTAAACCATCCCGCACATCAGGTAGTGCTCTTGAAACAATGACTGACATCGAATAGTCGATGTAAGCAGATTTCATCTGCTCTTCAATATTTATTTTTATAATTTTTTCGCCTTCAGCCATTTAATCCTCCTTTTAAAGAAATTTTATGTTGAAAAATTTTGACTTACAAAAATATAAAAATACTAATAATAACAGCCATTTTAAGCGCATTTTAATTCCCCCTGAAACACAAGATTTTAACAGTTCAGTGTTCAAAAAACCAACAAATTAAACGGTAGGGTCTGTAAATATTGATTATTTTTATCATTGATAAGATCCATAGGACAAGACGTCAGTCGTTCCAACATTTCGGAATGGTATTTGTTACTAGGAGAAACATTGTTTTATTGATTAATAATAAGGACAGTTTATTATGGATTCTCAATTTTCACCAAGAATAAAGGATGTTCTCACTTATAGTCGGGAGGAAGCTATTCGGTTAGGCAATGAGCAGATTGGGCTTGAGCATATTTTTTTGGGGATTTTGAGAGAGGGAGAAGGAATTGCAATTGATATTCTCACCAATTTGGGAGTAAATTTATCTGAAGTAAAAGAAGCGATCGAAAGTACGCTTCGTACTGATAATATGATTGATCCGCAAGCTTCTGTTCAGCTCTTAAAATCAGCAGAAAAAGCACTTAAGCTAGTTTACCTTGAAGCCCGTGCCTTCAATAGCTCAACAATTAATACCGGACATTTGCTGCTGGCACTTTTAAAAGATAAGGAAAGTCAAATCGCAGCATTGTTAAGCGAATTTCATGTGAATTATTACATTTTAAAATCGCGATTGGAAGATTATAAACAGCCGGAAGCAAAGTCTGACTTTGGAGACGAAGATGATGTTGACGATCCCTTCTCAAAGCAGCAGCCCACAGGCAGTTCGTCTTCTAAAAAAACAGGTTCTGCAAAATCAGAAACCCCTGTGCTCGATAACTTTGGTATCGATATTACAAAGGCGGCTGAGGAGAACAATCTCGACCCAATTGTAGGGCGTGAAAAAGAAATTGAGCGTTTGGCTCAAATTCTGTCACGTAGAAAAAAGAATAACCCAATTTTAATCGGCGAACCAGGAGTTGGTAAGTCTGCAATTGCTGAAGGACTTGCTATTCGCATCATTCAAAAGAAAGTTTCGCGCGTATTGTTTGATAAGCGTGTGGTTAGCTTGGATATTGCTTCGATTGTTGCAGGAACAAAGTACCGGGGACAGTTTGAGGAGCGGATGAAAGCGATTTTGAATGAGTTATCGAAAGTAAGCAACGTCATTTTGTTTATTGACGAGATTCATACCATCGTTGGAGCAGGTGGAGCAACCGGTTCGCTGGATGCTGCCAACATGCTGAAGCCAGCACTTGCACGGGGTGATATCCAGTGTATTGGAGCAACAACGCTCGATGAGTATCGTCAGCAAATTGAAAAAGATGGTGCCTTGGAGCGTCGTTTTCAAAAAGTGATGGTAGAGCCTACTTCTGTCGATGAAACCATCGAAATCTTGAATAACATCAAGGAGCGATACGAAGATCACCACAATGTGATTTACTCGAAAGAAGCAATTGAAGCTTGTGTCAAATTGACAGCTCGATACATTACTGACCGCTATCTACCAGACAAGGCAATTGATGCTTTGGATGAGGCTGGTAGCCGGGTGCATATTTCAAACATTAATGTACCGGACCGGATTGTTAAGTTGGAAGAAAAGATTGAGAGCACCCGCGAAGAGAAAATCAAAGCGGTAAAAAGCCAGAACTTCGAAGTAGCAGCTAACCATCGGGATAAAGAAAAGAACTTGCTTCAGCTTTTGGAACAGGAAAAAGAAGCCTGGGAAAAAGAATTAATCAGTCACCGAGAAGTGGTTGAAGAAGAGAAAGTGGCCGAAGTTGTTGCTATGATGTCTGGAGTGCCAGTGCAGCGAATAGCACAAGCAGAGGGCATTCGGCTAATGAACATGGGAGCCAAACTTAAAGGTAGTGTGGTCGGTCAAGACGATGCAATTGCTAAGATTGTAAAAGCAATTCAGCGAAATCGTGCTGGATTGAAAGACCCCAATAAACCAATTGGTTCATTTGTTTTTCTCGGTCCAACGGGCGTTGGAAAAACTCAGTTGGCTAAAGTGCTTACCAGGTATTTATTTGATAGCATCGACTCGCTGATTCGGATTGACATGAGCGAGTACATGGAGAAATTCTCTGTTTCACGCTTGGTTGGTGCACCTCCGGGGTATATTGGTTACGAAGAAGGTGGCCAGTTGACTGAAAAAGTGCGTCGGAAGCCCTACTCTGTTGTTTTGCTTGACGAAATTGAAAAAGCACACCCGGATGTTTTCCACTTGCTGTTGCAAGTTTTGGATGAAGGACGCTTGACCGATAGCTTGGGACGAAATATTGATTTCAAAAACACGATTATCATTATGACATCGAATATTGGTTCGCGTCAACTGAAAGATTTTGGTCGTGGAGTTGGTTTTTCGACGCCTAAAACTGTAGAGGAGGAAAATGACCATGCTAAGTACATTGTTCAAAAGGCATTGAAACGAGCTTTTGCTCCAGAGTTTCTAAACCGGATTGACGATGTTATCATGTTCAATACACTTTCGAAAGAAGATATCTTCCAAATTATTGATATCGAATTGAAGGAACTGTACGGTCGTGTCGAAGCTTTGAATTATAAATTGAAAATTTCAAAGGCTGCCAAAGATTTTATTGCAGAAAAAGGCTACGATTCTCAATATGGAGCTCGTCCTTTGAAACGGGCAATTCAGAAATACCTGGAAGATGAAATGGCTGAGGTGATCATTAAAGCATCAATAACCGAAGGAGATACGATCTCAATTGGTTTTGATAAGAAAAATGAGAAGATCAAGGTTAAAATCTTAGAAACTAAAGATAAAGACAACAAAACAGCTAAGTAAATCACAAATTTAGCTTAAAACCATATTTTGGGCGTTAACCAGTTGATAGACATCATCAAATGAGTTGGCGCCCATTAATTTTGCCCGTAACTGAGATGCTCCTTCAAATCCATTGGCGTAGATCTTGTAAAATCGCTTTAGAATATTGAAGTTCTTCACTCCTCCCCAATTTTTTTCAAATAGCTGTGTATGCCTTACCAGTTGCTCCATTTTTTCATCTTTTGTTCGCTCGAGCTGCAGGGAGTTGAAAAACCAGGGGTTGTGAAAAATGCCTCGCCCGATCATTATGCCATCTACTCCATATTGCTGCGAATAGTCCATGGACTGGGCATAAGAAAGTACATCTCCATTTCCTAGAATTGGGATTGTAAGCCCTTGTTGATTGCGAATTGCAACAGCTTTTGCTATTTCGTTCCAATTGGCTTCGCCATCAGACTGCTGTTTTTGAACTCGTCCGTGTAATGTAATTGCGGCCGGCTTTGTCTCCAGTAGCTGGGTGATCCATCGCTCAGTCTCATGAGCTTTTAGTCCGGTTCTTGTCTTCACTGAAACAGGTAAATGGGTTGCTTCCTTGGTGGCATAAATAATCTCTTGAGCTAACTCCGGTGTCCCAATCAATGCACTGCAAGAACCTTGCTTTACTACATTTTTCACTGGACACCCCATATTGATGTCGATGCCATCGAATTGGTATTCTTCCGTAATTTCACGAGTAACCTTATAAAATACTTCGGGCTTATTTCCCCAAATCTGAGCAATTAGCCGAATGCCTTTTTCTTTGAGAATTGCTCGTTCGCTATCACTGACAATCAAGCGTTCAGAAACACGCTTTTTGCCTACAGGATGATTCATGCCATCAACAGCAGTGAATTCGGTAAAGAACAGGTGGAGACAGCCTGGTTCGGAGAGCTGGGCTACCAGTTCCCGAAACGAGGTGTCAGTAACATCTTCCATGGGCGCTAAAGCAAGAATAGGCCCTTCTATTTCATTCCAAAAATTACTCATAGATATTTATTCTGAAGCCGAACGCTGAGCTTGACTCAGCTTACTATCGATGCTTTTTCTAAAACTTTTTCGGTTGCCAAATTTACGTTTGAAATCCTGAACGTACAACAAACGTTCTTCTTCGTTGGCATTTAACACCGTTTTACACTCATCAGTACAACACCCATTGTATTGTTTGGCGCACTCTTCGCACTGAATAAACAGAATATGACAAAGGTTGTTGGCGCAGTTCGTGTGGGTATCGCAGGCCTTACCACACTGATGACAACGGGCAATAACTTGGTTGCTGATCCTTTCGCCTAGTCGCTCGTCAAACACAAAATTTTTCCCAATGAATTTTGAGTCTAGCTTTAGCTGCTTGATTTGCCGAGCATATTCGATGATTCCTCCATGCAGTTGGTTGACATCTTTGAAGCCATGATGTTTTAAATAAGCGCTGGCTTTTTCACAACGCACGCCTCCTGTGCAGTATAGTAGTACTTTCCTGTCTTTTTGATCCTGAAAATCAGCAACGACCATTTCAATTTCTTCCCTGAAGGTATCGGCCTCAGGACATACAGCTCCTTTAAAATGCCCTACTTCACTTTCGTAATGGTTCCGCATATCAATCAATAAGGTCGATGAATCATCAATTAAATCGTGAAATTCCTTTGCCGAAAGATGTGTTCCAACATTACTCACGTCAAATGCTTGATCATTCAGGCCATCAGCAACAATTTTGGGGCGAACTTTTATGGTAAGCTTGTAAAATGATTTGCCATCATCTTCAACGGCATACTTAATTGGCATATTCTCCAATCCTTGCGTATTATCTAACAGTTGCAAAAACTGGTCTAAAGCATGTTCCGGAACACTCATTTGGGCATTGATTCCTTCACGAGCAATGTAAATTCGTCCAAAGCAATTAAGCTGACTCCATTGTCGATAACAGTCATCTCGAAAGGCTTGAGGTTCTTTAATTCGTACATAACGATAAAAGGAAATAGTTTTCCGCTTAAATGTCTCTTCCTCCAAAAGAGCTTTTAGCTCCTCTTTGCTGAATTTATTGTAGAGCTGCATAGTTGTAATATTTGCTGGCAAAGATAAAAAAAACTCTCAATTCAGATTTAAAGGTGTTTTTGTCTGATAGAATTCGCAAAAATCAGAATTATTTACTCTTATTCTGAAAGTATTTCGTCTTAATAGCTTACAAATTCAAACATATTCTATAACATATTGACTTTTTTTAAGTTTTGGAAAACAGGATATTACAGTTATACAAAACCAATTATTTTGGGAATCATTAAGAAATTTTAAGGTTTTTTTAATATTCGATCGAAATAGTTGCTATATTAGCACTGCATTTAAAAACAAATGCTTTAGAATGAAATCCTTATAGATACCTTTTCTCTTTAAACCAATATTTATTTTCTGGTCTAACTAAACTAAATTATGAACACGGGTTATCATGACGATGATAGCCCGCTTTCTTTTCATACTAGTTTATTTGTTTTGTTACAAAGGTTTGCAGAGAACTACCATAAATGACGTTTTAAACGAAACGAAAATAGAATTGCCGCAAAGCCAAGTCCGCTCAAAAAGCCAATCCAGACACCGATAGCGCCAAAATTCAAAACAATTCCAAATAAATAGCTGATGGGTAAACCCAAGATCATGTAGCTAATAAAAGCCATAAACATGGGCTGTTTTACATCCGATAGTCCTCGAAGTGAAGCTAACAAAATGACCTGCACACCATCAAATATTTGAAATAAGGCCGCAACAATAAGTAAGCCTGCCGAAATCACAACCACTTCGGTGTCATCGGTAAATAATAAAGGTAATTGGTGGCGAAGAAGTACAAATAGAACTCCCATGATCGACATGAATAAAACCACCAGGTGAGCTGAGGCAAAGATGCTGCGTCGCATTTGCATTCGATCTCCCATTCCTCGAGCATGACTGACCAGAATTGTTGTTCCTGCACCAACGCCAAGGCTAATCATATAGGTAAATGATGCCAAGCCAATAGCAACTTGGTGGGCAGCAAGAGCCTCCTTGCTAATCCACCCCATCATAATAGCACCAAAACTAAATGTAGATACTTCAACAATAATTTGCAGGCCAATTGGTAAGCCCACCGAGAATACTTCTTTGACTTTTGTCCATTGGATCTTCGCGTGATACGCAATCCGAAACTCTCTTTTATATTGCTTATTTTTTATAATAAAGGGAATGAGCATCAAGGGCATGATGATACGGGAAATTAAAGTTGCAATCCCAGCTCCATTCAATCCGAGTTCTGGAAAACCAAACTTTCCATAGATCAGCAGGTAGTTTAAAAAGATATTTACCAAATTGGAAGTTAAGGTAATATACATCGCTATTTTAGTATTTCCTACTCCCTCCAAAAATTGCTTGAAAGAGTAAAAGAGCAACATGGGTAGCAAGGAAAGAACCAATAGTAAATAATAAGGAATAGCTTTTTCAATAACTTCAGCGGGTTGCCCCATATTGTCCAGGAAAAAGCTGATAAATGCCATGAGTATTGAAATAAGCACCGTTGCTAAGAGGTGAACCAACAAACCATTTTTCAGGTACTCTCCTACTTCCAGTTCTCTTTTCTGGCTATACATGGTTCCTACCAAAGGAGTTAATCCCATGGTGATACCAATCCCTAAAAGCATTCCGATATGAAAAATATTAATGGAAAATGCTGCTGCTGCTAACTCAACGGTTCCAACATGACCAACCATCATGTTGTCGACTAAGCTTACCGTTACTTGTCCGAGTTGAGACAATACAACAGGAAATGCCAAGCGAAGATTTCTTCGGTATATGGGTAAATAATTTGAAATTCTCACGGTCTCTTTCTTCAATTTAGAAAACAAAAGAACACAAATTTACATGAATGGTTTACGCTTTGTGTTCTATAATAAAAAGCCGACAAAAGTAAGATTCCTTGCTGAGCTTATAAAGAGAACCAGTAATTAAATTTGATCATAAAAACATGCTCTGATTTCAAGCCAAATAAGTCGCTATAACTTTGGCTTACTGAATGATTTGTGTTGCGTTCATACAGCAGACGGTTGCTATTCCATACCAAGAATAAGGTAGAGCCCGGCCTAAATTCCCAACGAGCAACGAGATTTGATCGTAGTTCTTGATAGTTGAAATCAGGATTTGAAAAGCGATAGGTTTCGCCTTGTTGATCGGTCATCGTATAGACTTGTTCTTCAAGCTGAAGGTTTGAGGCTTGCCAATAGCGTGTACCTAAATCGGTACTGCTACCATCATTAACGCGCCTGAATTTCTCGTATGAACCAACCGATGCATAAGGATTAGCGTAATATTGTAGTGAAATCTCGGGGCTAATGAAGTATTCCAGACGAAGCGTAGTCGAAATAGTTTTCCGGTTAAGTTCCCCAACCAGATAGCCTTTGCTGTCATGAGCCAACCTTAATTGACGCACATATTGGTGATAGTCGTTTAATTGTTCAATGTCTGTTTGACTGTTGATGTTGAATCGATCACTGATTTGCCACCGGATGTAAAAGGTATAGTTGTTTCTTTTGTATAGATCATTTTTTGACCAGATCCAATGAGGTCCTCCGGCAATTAAAAGATCTTTGGCATTATTGCTTTGGAAAAACAGACGCGTTTCCCAGGTTGGATCTTTAAAAAGTTTAGGACCACCTCTTAGCTCTCGGGTGTCATACAAGTTGTAGTCATGCTCAAGAAAGGCATGGATTCGCCACAGATTTGTGAAGCGCAAAAAGCCATGCAACTCGATCTCTTCTTTCGTTTGCTCGCCACCATAACTCCACTGATGTTTTTGGCTGAGTTCAAAGTAATAGTCTCTAAAAATGCTTTTAGGTTTATTAACTTGGTACTTCAATTCCAAATCACTTTCCAGGTAGTCAGCTTGGTACAAGTACCCCAGATCATTTAAATCGACGCCAGGCGATCGCCAGTTAAAAGATCCAATAGCTCTGAACTTACCACTACGCTTACCTCCTCGTACTTGTCCTCCATGTCCTGTCAGGTTCGTATGATTAGGATCAAATTTCAGATGGTCAGCATCTGCCCTTTGATAGTAGTGTTGGGGGGCTGTTTGAAGTTCAGTAATTGCCTCTTCGCTTCCGGCAATACGGCTATAGAAACCTTTCAAATCCAGAAAGTATTTTCTCTTCTTCCAGTTGTGCTGTAAATCAATTCCTCCGACGAATGCCGATTTGGGAAGAAAGTTAAGATGATCGTCGTCAATTGCCCGTAGTGAAGAGGTAACGATTCCACCTAAAACGGTATTTCCTTCATTAAAATCCTGCTTGACCCTTCCGACGAAGTAATTTGAAAGAGGTTCAATGGTCTGCTGCTCCTTTTCGTTGCCGGTATAAATCGTTGCTTTTTCTTTTGCTGTTAAACTTTGAACAACACCGACTGATAGGCCTTTCTTATTTTTTCCGGTAACTTTTAAGGCGTTGATGATCGCTGTGTTATCCGGAAGCGACATGGTCTGCTTGTCATTCAAACTTGGTGTATAAACCGGCGCGCGGCCTATTCGCCGGGAATAGAACAGTAAATCACGCCCCAAACTATAATCCAACACGTTATTACCCTCGAGAAAGAAGGGCCGTTTTTCATCGTAGAAAACCTCGTAGGACGTTAAGCTTAAGATCGAAGGATCAGCTTCAACCTGTCCAAAGTCGGGATTAATCGTATAATCTAAGGTAAAGTCAGAACTCAAGCCAATTTTCCCGTCGAGTCCAAAATCATAATTCGTTTTGTTCTTTAAGTCGGTATTGGGAGAATATTTGGTACTGCCATAGGGTAAAAACTCCATCTTTCGTTTGGAGTTGATTCCCTTAATTCCTCTCAGTTCGCCAAAAAGATAGACCATGGCAGGAGCATCAATCGGAATAAGCTTCCACTGGCTTTCTTCCATATGGCGGTCGATCCAACGCCATACATGAATACCCCACACTTGCTCCTCTTCATCCGAAAAGCGTAGCTGACTGAAAGGAATCTTCATTTCAACGGTCCACATCGAATCCTGTACAGTTGCTTTGCCATCCCATACTGCATCCCAGTTGTAATCCCATTCATAATCTCCGAGGTGCATCATATCCACCTTTTGCCCAGCCGCCGATACATCAAATTCAAATGCAGTTCGCTTGTCTGCATACGAATCAATAGCCACTCCCGCAATGTCGCCACTAATTTCATCACGACGGCTTAGAACAGATCGAATCTTTTCAGGTTCATTATCATAACACTTTAAGCCTATATATAAATTATCCTGGTCATACAACACACATACTTCCGTTTCTTGCGATGGATTTTGAGCTTGCTTGGGTTGTTGTTGGATAAAACCACCACTCCATTTTCCGCTTTCCCATTGGTTTTCGTTCAATAAACCGTCAATGCGCACTTTTTCAGTAATAAAAGATGCGTAGTATACTCGTTTTTGGCTGGCTGCAAGATTTACTGCGGAATCTGTAGATAAATTATAAGTGGCGTTTGACTGTCCCTGAATGAAGGAAGATGACAGCAGAAATGACAAGGTGGTTAGTAGCGTTATTCGTGATTTTTGGCAAAACATAATTTTTATCTAATGATATGCGAATATACATAATTTTTACTGCTGACAAATTTTTAATGGAAAGTTTTTTTTAGCGTAAAAGATAATTAATGAAGGTCTTGAGAGAACTTTTTATTCCGAACATGGTTTTTATGGTAGAATTTAGAAGATGACAGGAAAGACTATTTAATAAGACAAATATTTGAAGTATTAAAAGTTTATTATGAGGAAAATCAACAAAATCCTGGTAGCTAACCGGGGTGAAATTGCGATCCGTATCATGCGCACCTGCCGTGAAATGAATATCGCAACTGTTGCTGTTTTTTCTGATGCCGACCGAACTTCGATGCATGTTCGTTATGCTGACGAAGCTTACTACGTAGGGCCGGCTCCATCGAAAGACAGTT
Organism: Sunxiuqinia elliptica; assembly: GCF_900113005.1. Taxonomy (GTDB): domain Bacteria; phylum Bacteroidota; class Bacteroidia; order Bacteroidales; family Prolixibacteraceae; genus Sunxiuqinia; species Sunxiuqinia elliptica. Next base: position 221,480 of record NZ_FONW01000003.1, on the reverse strand, counting down.
ATTTAAAAGCTGATAAAATTATTGAAGTAGCCTTACAATCAAAAGCCGATGCCATTCACCCAGGCTACGGTTTTTTATCTGAAAATGCGGGATTTGCCAAATTGTGTAAGGATAATGGAATCATTTTTATTGGTCCTTCGCCAGAAGTGATCGAAAAGATGGGTGACAAAATACAGGCCCGCAAAGCCATGATTGCTGCCGGAGTACCTGTTGTTCCTGGAACAACCGAGGCTATTCAATCGGAAGATGAAGCCATTGAAACAATCCGCACAATCGGTTTGCCAGTGATGATTAAAGCATCGGCTGGTGGTGGCGGCAAAGGAATGCGTCTGGTTGAAAAAGAGGAGAACATCATTTCTGGTGTTCGCGCTGCACGGTCTGAGGCATTGGCTGCTTTTGGTGATGATGCCGTTTACATTGAAAAATATGTGACGTCACCGCATCATATCGAGTTTCAAATTTTAGGAGACCAGCATGGAGATGCTGTCCACTTGTTTGAACGGGAGTGCTCCATTCAGCGTCGTCATCAGAAAATGGTGGAAGAAACCCCTTCAGTATTAATGACTGAAGAGTTGCGTTTTCAAATGGGAAAGCATGCGGTTGATGCAGCTAAAGCGGTAAACTATGTTGGTGCTGGAACCATTGAATTCTTAGTAGATAATGACCTGAATTATTATTTTCTGGAAATGAATACGCGGTTGCAGGTAGAGCATCCGATTACTGAGCGCGTTACCGGAATTGACTTGGTGAAAAAGCAGATTGACGTGGCGGAAGGGCAACATCTCAACTTGATTCAAAGTGAGCTAGAGCAAAAAGGTCACGCGATTGAATGTCGGATTTATGCTGAAGATTCAGACAATAACTTCATGCCTTCACCCGGAAAGATTCATACCATTACCCAGCCCTTGGGATTGGGAGTTCGGACGGATGGCTATGTCTATGAAGGCTATGAAATTCCGATTCACTATGACCCAATGATTTCCAAGTTGATTGTGTGGGCACAAACCCGGGAAGAAGCCATTCAGCGTATGCGAAGAGCCCTCTATGAGTACAAAATCACTGGAATCCGCACTTCTTTGAAATTCTTGGAAAGGATTATGGATACCCCTGATTTTGTTAGCGGAAACTACGATACCAACTTTATTGAGAAGAATCGTAGTACGCTGATGGCGACTGATGATTGTGAGCAGGAATGTCAGGATATGGTTATTATTTCAACCTACTTTGATTTTATCAACCGGAAGAACAAAGTGATTCCGAGTAAGGAGCTCAACCCAGCTAAAAACCGCTGGAAGAAATATACCTACCAAAAGAATTTTGATCGTTTATAAAAACACATAATTATGCCTGTTGAAATTAAACTAGGTGATCGAATCGCGTCTGTTAAAATCTTGAATCAAAATGAAAATCTCATTGAGATTATGGTTGATGACAAGGTTTATAACATCGATTTGATGCATAACGATGAAGGAACTTTTTCCATTATAGAGAACAACCGTTCACACAATATTTCACTGGTGCCTTCTCAAAAACCCAAGACTTATACCGCTTATACCTTGTATAATACCTACGATTTGGAGGTAATTGATGCAGAAGCTCGTTACATTCGTAATCGTGGTGCTAGTGGTATCTCGGTGAGCGACAAACAGATTATTGCTCCGATGCCAGGTAAAATTGTCAAAGTGTTGGTTCAGGAAGGTGATACCGTAAGCCAGGGACAGACTGCTGTAATCATTTCTGCCATGAAGATGGAAAGTGAATACAAAGCGGCTGTTGACGGCGTGGTCAAAAGAGTGAACGTGGCTGATGGTGACACTGTTGAGTCCAATCAGGTATTGGTTGAAATCGAATAATTAGAAAAATTATGGATTTAAAAAGCAAATTTGAACAGTTTGAACAACTGAATAAAGAAGCCGAGGCCGGTGGTGGTCAAGAGCGTATTGAGAAGCAACATGCTGCTGGGAAGAAAACAGCCCGTGAGCGTATCGAAGAACTATTGGATGCAGGAACTTTCAATGAGATCGATAAGTTTGTGACTCACCGTGCAACCGACTTTGGAATCGATAAAAAGAAATACCGAGGTGATGGTGTTGTCACTGGGTATGGAAAAATACATGGCCGTTTGGTTTATGTGTTTGCACAGGATTTTACGGTTTTCGGAGGGACCATGAGCCGCTCGAATGCCGATAAAATTGTCAAAATTCAAGAGTTAGCCATTAAGATGGGAACGCCACTGATTGGATTGAATGATTCTGGTGGAGCCCGTATTCAGGAAGGTGTGCAAAGTTTAGCCGGTTATGCCGATATCTTTTATAATAATGTACTGTCTTCAGGGGTGATTCCTCAAATCAGTACCATTCTTGGCCCTTGTGCCGGAGGTGCCGTGTACTCTCCTGCCCTCACCGACTTTATTTTCATGGTCAATGAAACCAGCCACATGTTTGTTACCGGACCTGAGGTGATTAAAACGGTTACTCATGAAAATGTTTCGAAAGAAGACTTGGGAGGCGCTGTAACCCACAGCTCAAAGAGTGGCGTTGCTCATTTTACCGGTGATAATGAAGAGCAGACCCTCATGATGGTTCGTGAGCTGGTAAGCTTTATTCCTTCCAATAACATGGAGGAACCACCTGTACAAACAACAACCGATCCGATTGATCGGAAAATTGAAGCTTTAAATGAGGTCGTTCCGGTTGATCCGAACAAGCCTTACGATATGAAAGACATCATCTTCAAAATTATTGATGATGAACACTTTTTGGAGGTTCAGCCAAACTATGCAGCCAATATTATTATCGGGTTTGCCCGTTTTGGCGGCAAGTCGGTAGGAATTGTAGCGAATCAGCCAGCTCATTTGGCCGGGGTTTTGGATATTAACTCATCAGCAAAAGCAGCCCGTTTTGTGCGTTTCTGCGATGCTTTTAATATTCCACTGGTAACTTTAGTTGACGTACCCGGATTTTTACCCGGAACACAACAAGAGTTTGGAGGCATTATTAAGCATGGCGCAAAATTGCTTTACGCTTTTGCTGAGGCGACAGTACCAAAAATTACCCTGATCACCCGAAAAGCTTATGGAGGAGCTTATGATGTGATGTCCAGCAAGCACATTGGCGGAGACATCAACTACGCTTACCCAACAGCCGAGATTGCGGTAATGGGACCTGAGGGAGCAATCAATATCTTGAAACGTAATATTACGGACGAAAAAGAAAAGGCGGAAGCCGTTGAAGAGTACCGCGATGCATTTGCAAACCCATACCGGGCAGCATCTTTAGGCTATATTGACGAAATCATTTATCCGGAAGATACGCGAGAAAAAATCATCAATGCATTGGAAATGACGCATAATAAGCGGAAATCCAATCTGCCACGTAAGCATGGAAATATTCCACTGTAAATAGCTACGACAGGCTGCTTTAGACCCAAAAAACAAGGTTGGCAGCCTGTTTTTCTTCACTTCACTGGTTTTTGAAAATCTGGGGGGATTACGACAAGACCAAAGGGGATAATTATTATTAAAGATCAAAAAAGTTCTATGCTGGAATAAGCTGAATCAAGCTTTTTTACAGGTTTTACAACAGCTTTCATCATTCGATCTGTCTAAACAAATCGAGCGACCGAACGTTCTTGTAATGTATTTCAGATGAACGAGTCTTAATCACAAAAAATCAGTCAATGCTTTTAGAAAAAGCGGGAAAACTAACAGCAAAAGATCGTAAAACCACTGAGTTACTCAACGATTATTATATTGCTTATTTAAGTCGCCAGTTAAGTATTCTTGGAAAACGAGAGGTGCATAACGGAAGAGCCCATTTCGGCATTTTTGGCGACGGTAAAGAAATTGCGCAAGTAGCCTATGCCAAAGCCTTTCAAAAGGGTGACTGGCGATCGGGATATTATCGCGATCAAACCTTCATGTTGGCCTTAGGTTTATTGCAACCTGAAGAGTTCTTCGCCATGATTTATGGTGATACCGATGATACCATTAATCCGTCAACAGGAGGACGCAATTTCAACAACCACTTTTGTACATCCAACATTACGGAGGAAGGACAAATCAAAGACTTGGCAGATCGCTACAACTCCAGTTCCGATATTAGTTCAACCGGAGGGCAAATGCCTCGTTTGTTAGGTTTAGCTCAAGCTTCGAAAGTGGTTCGCGATAACCCATCATTGAAAAAGCAGTTGCAGAACAATGTAACAGGCAATGAAGTGGCTTTCGGAAGTATTGGAGATGCCAGTACATCAGAAGGCATGTTTTTTGAGACCATCAATGCCGCTTCGGTGATGCAAGTGCCATTGGCTGTTGCTGTCTATGATGATGGGTTTGGAATTAGTGTCCCGATTGAACTACAAACAACGAAGTCAAGTATCTCGGAGGCCCTGAAAGGCTTTGAGAAACAAAAAGGAACAAATGGGCTAAAAATCTATACCGGCAAGGGATGGGATTATCCCCAGTTGGTTAAGATGTTTGCCAACGGCATTGCTGAATGTCGGAAAACGCACACGCCAGTTGTATTCCACGTACAGGAGGTGACGCAGCCTTTGGGGCATTCAACCAGTGGCTCGCATGAACGCTACAAAAGCAAAGAGCGCTTGGAGTGGGAAAAAGAATACGATGGAATTTACCAGTTCAAATTGTGGCTTATCGAGTCGGGAAACGCCGATATGGATACCGTGACAGAACTGGAGAAGAAGGCAGAAAAGCGGGCAAAAGAGGCCAAAAAGAATGCTTGGAAAAATTACACCAACGGATATCAAAAAGAAGCGGACAGCTTAGAGCAACTTATCGACGAGCTTAAACAGCAATCGAATAGTAAAGTCAATTATATTCAAGAGTTTGAAGAAATAAAGAAACGGATCTTCCCTACGCGGAGGAAGTATTTGAGTTTTGCACAGCGGATCTCCTACGCTATTCATGGCGATTCTGAACTTAAGGCTATCCGTGAAAAGTTGAATGCGTGGATTGACGAATTCCAATTGCGTAGCAAGGCGTTTTACAGCAGTCAGCTGTATCGCGAAGGCATTGATTCGGCTCTTCATGTTCCGTCTGTGGCAGCGAGCTACTCCGATAGCTCTCAAGAGGTGAATGGCTCTGTTATTTTGAATAAAAACTTCGATGTGTTATTTGGCAATTACCCGAACCTGTTAACTTTTGGTCAGGATACCGGGAAATTGGGAGGTGTTAACCAGGGAATGAAAGGTCTTCAGGAAAAGTATGGTGTTTCCCGCGTTGGAGATGCCGGCATTCGTGAGACCACAATTATTGGACAAGGTATTGGGCTGGCCATGCGTGGTTTCCGTCCAATTGCAGAGGTTCAATACCTGGACTACCTGATTTATGCCCATTCAACCTTGAGTGATGATTTGGCCAGCATGCAGTATCGTACAAAAGGCAAGCAAGCTGCACCTCTAATTGTTCGTACTCGCGGGCACCAGTTACAGGGTATTTGGCATGCCGGATCGCCCATGCAAATGCTGTTGGGATCACTTCGTGGTATGTACCTTTGTGTTCCACGTAATATGACCCAAGCTGCTGGTTTTTATAATACCTTGCTTTCAGCCAATGACCCGGCTTTGGTTATTGAGCCTTTAAAAGGTTATAATCAAAAAGAACCCCTACCCGATAACTTGGGCGAGTTTAAGGTTCCTTTGGGTGTACCTGAGGTCATGGTTGAAGGAACTGACGTTACCTTGGTAACTTATGCCTGGAACGTCAACCATGCAGTAAAAGCTGCCGAGTTGTTGCAAGAGGAAAAAGGGATTTCAGTTGAAGTTATTGATGTACAGACTTTGCTTCCTTTTGATGTTAATCATCGTATTTTGGAATCAATCAAGAAAACCGGAAAGGTAATTTTTGTTGATGAAGATGTTCCTGGAGGTGCAACGGCTTATATGATGCAAAAAGTAATTGATGAGCAAAAGGCTTTTGATTACTTAGATACGGCGCCAAAAGCTTTATCTGCGAATGAACATCGTCCTGCTTATGGCATCGATGGAGAATACTTTAGTAAGCCCAATGTTGAGCAGATTTTTGAGGCTATTTACGCGATGATGCATGAAATAGATCTAAAGAAATATCCTTCGCTATAACGAAAGAATAAAAGATACAACGAAAAGGCCGACACTTTATACAAGTGCTGGCCTTTTTTCATTCCATGAAAGCCCTGAGCTTATGTTATTTAAGTTATTTCTAAAGCATTTGTTATAAAAAGTGGCTTTCCTCTTGCAGCGTTTCGTGTTTACTGGTCGTTCAGGAGTTAAATGCAAACAATTAAAACTTGATTGGATAATGAAAATGACAAGAGTTTTAGGAGGACTACTCCTCTTGGCCTGTGTATTTGTCGCATGCCAAAAAGAAAATGAAGTTACTGAGCCAGTAACTGAAAACGGGGCAACAGCCAGTATGAAGCTTTATAAATCGGCACAAGTTAATGCGCCTGAAGAGCAACAAGATTTTAAAATTGTGGAAGCTGGTATTTATGAGAATTGGTTATATCTCAACCTGGAATATACTGGAGGCGAGAAACAACACCAATTTGATGTTGTTTGGGATGGAAACTATCAAACTGATGGCGATAAAAAGATCATTCCCCTGACTGTTGCACACTTAACGACCGGAGATCTTGGAACCGAAGCAAGAAATGATTCATTGACTGCTAACCTAAAAAACATCAGCATTTCTGATGAAGATCTGAAAAATCCCAATTTGTGGTTTAAAGTCATTAATGCAACGGACAAGAGCAATAGCTTTACAATTCAAGCTTATCGACCAGCTGATGAAACTACGCCCCCAACTTCAGAACCTGAAACACCTGTAGTTTATACGGCTACAGTTCGAGTTATTGAAAGTGAATGCGAAGAGGCTGGTATTTGGGGCAATCAGTGGCTAAAGTCAAGTGCTGATGACTATTTTGTGGTAGTTGCCAAAGATCAGAAGGTAAGCTATAAACCCAATATTGATGATCTACTGGAGATCACTTACGAAGGGCATTTCTTAGATTCAACGAAGATCTGCAAGCCATTCTATGATCTGAATGCGATTCCTGTAAAGTTGCTTGAGGTAACTAAGAAATAAACGAATTTGTCTGCCAACGAGAGCAGATCGATTGCGTTCTCCGATCATTTAAATAGGCAAGGGGCTGGCACATTTGCCAACCCCTTGCCTATTCTTATTTTTTAACTAAAAGCTATTGACCTAGTTTACAACTTCTTCACTTTTGATGCCATCCAGGTAAAAAATGGAATAATAACCTTTACCAGATGCTTCAATCTTTTGACGCATCTCTGCTAACTGATTTTGTTTATCCTGATCATGTTTTCCTCCATCAACTTCATGATTGCCATCGTGGGTATGCTCTGCTTCTTCTTCGCTACAAGTTCCTGCTTCAGCTTCCATCTCTGCAAGGTAAGTATCGTCAATCCGAATTTCTTGCAGAACTCCGGTAACCGTTAAATCACTCCCCATTTGCTCTTGGTTGAATGAACCAATTTGATGTCCCGCTTCCACGCGAATGGTAATCTCTTCGCCACTTCCCATCAAAAAGCATCGTTGTCCGCTGTGCTTACACACATGCGAAACGGTGCCTGTTATGGCGACTTCTTTTCCAATATAATCGTAGCCTTTGGTTTGGATTTCATCAACAGTAAATTGATGAATCTCTGAGGAACCTTCATTTGACTTCTTTTGGGAAGTTTGACAGGCCATCGTGGCTAGCATCAAACTCAATAAAATCAAGCTTAGTTTTTTCATGGTTGTTTTTGTTTTCAAGATATGTAAAAAATTAAAAAGAACAGTGGAATTATAAAGCCTGCTAGTGTTAGCCAAAGCCCTCTTCGGGTGATGCTGTGTTTTCCTTTTAAAAGAAATAGGCCTGAAATGGCAACAAAAATTAGAATGACAGATAAAATATCGGATACCCAAACCCAGGCTTTAGTGGTTGCAGCCATATGCAATTTATTGATGTGATAGAGAACGGGACGACGCATTAACAATTCCAACTCTGCCTTTCCTGCAAGCGGATTATAAATAACCATACCATTTTCGACAAAGACTTTAACCAATTCCTGTTGGCTGAAAATATGCTTCTTATAGACTGGTTGAGCCTCAAATTTCTTAAGGATTTGTTGAACTTCAGCTTCCGATAGTTCAGACCAGGCTTGGGTGGGAAGATCTATTGTTTCTGAAATAGCGTAATAGTCCGGGTTCCAATCTTTTCGGTGATTAATTGCGATACCTGAAATGGCGTAAATCAAAAGCATACCTGTGATGAAATAGCCAAAGTCGCGATGAAGAATTCTAAGAAGTCGTCGAATTTTCATTGAAAATTACTTTATAAGAACATATGTTCTTTATATTTGTATCTTAATTCAAGCAAAAGTACAAAAATATAAGCTTCACATAATGACAAAGATCGCGATTCCAACAAAAGGAAGCAGTGTTGATGGACATTTTGGGCACTGCGAATTTTTCTCAATAGTCGAATTGAATGATAATCAAGAAATTGTTCGGCAATATGCAAAAACATCTGCTGAAGGATGTGGCTGTAAATCAAACCTGGCTGAAGAGCTTGCGCAAGACGGGGTCACCCTGCTACTTGCTGGAGGAATTGGTCAGGGAGCAATTCAAAAGCTAAAAGCTCAAAACATCACCGTGTTAACCGGCTTTAGCGGAACAATTGATGAGGCTGTTATTCAATGGAAAAACAAGGATTACCATACTGATTTGTCGATATGTACAGAACATCATGGTAACTGCGAACACTAAAACCAACCAACAGCCGGAGACAGGATTAGCGCCTCGTTTCCGGCTGATTTTCCAAATAAACTCGCCCTTTTGGCAAAAACTGCGGATATTCTTCCTGTAAAAATCGAATAAGTTGCTCGCGAACATAGACGCGAAGATCCCATGCTGTAGGGGAATCGGAAGCACTGACTAATGCCCGAAGTTCCATGCTTTTTTCATTTAAATTGGTTACTTGAAGCACATTGACCTGCCTATCCCAAAGTGGAGTTTCCTCCAAAATTGCTGTTAATTTCTGCCGCATGGCCTCTACCGGAAAGCCATAATCAACATAGATATAGATCGTTCCCATTATTTCAGCAGAGGTACGTGTCCAGTTCTGGAAAGGCTTTTCAATAAAATGCGTAATTGGGACAATCAGTCGTCGTTTATCCCAGATGCGAACAACAACGTAGGTCAAGGTAATCTCTTCGATCCATCCCCACTCTTCTTCCACAATAACCACATCTTCCAGGCGTATCGGCTGAGTTACCGCAATTTGAAAGCCGGCCAGGATTAAGGCAATACTTTTTTGAGCCGCAAAACCGATAATGATTCCTGCAATTCCGGCACTAGCCAGTAGGCTTACTCCTACTTTTCGAATTTGCGGAATGGTCATCAAAATAATAGCAGTAGCAATTAGAATGACAATGGCGATTAGCATGCGCTCGAGAACCGATAGTTGGGTGTGTATTTTCCGAGCTTTCAGATTGTTTTTGGTCGAAATGTCATATTTAGCCAAGACATAAACTTTGATTCCCCTGATTGCATTGATAATTAACCAGCTAAGAGAAATAATGTAAAGTATTCCTCCAATTATTGATGTGTCAACATCCAGTTGATCACTGAGCTTAGTTGCTGAAAAAAGCGTAGAACCGGCAATCAATACGATGAGAAAAATGAATGGAAGGCTAATTAGTTGAATAAGCTTTATGCCTACCCCATGCTCAGTGGTTCGACGAACAATTTTCTTGAAGTAAGCAATTAAGGCATAGGCAATAAAAATACCAACAACGATACCAGCAGCAATGATGGCAATTTGTACAAATAAATCCATAGACAGCCAAGTGTTTTCTTAAGCTAACAAGCTAGCAAGACGAACGTTCAATATGGCTGGCTAAAAATCAGGAAGTATTTTCCTATAAACTTGAAAAAAAACAAAAATCAAGCTCTTTTAAGGATACTTCCCATTAAATTTGATGGCCATGACACTGATGTCATCAGCTTGAGGAGCTTTGCCTTTGAAAGCCATTAGTTCATCAAGAAGAGCCTCAGTTAGCTCTTTGGGAGAATGAGTCCCGTAACTGTCCACGAACTGTCTTAGCCGGGGCATCCCAAACATTTCTCCAGAGACATCCTTACAATCAGTTACCCCATCGGTATAAAATACCAATTGGTCATTTTTCGATAAAATAATTGAGCTTGATTTGTAGGTTTTATTGGAATATACCCCTATCGGAAGGCCATGTGTTTGCTCTAACAGAACGGCCCTTTTCTTTGAACTGATCAAAAAAGGATAACTGTGAGCGGCATTACAATAGTCTAACGCTCCGGTTTCGAGGTTTAAAACACCCAAAAAGAGGGTGAGGAAATGTTGGTTCAGATTTTCCTTGCTAAGTGCTTTATTGACTACGTCAACAATATTCATTGCCGAAAGGTCATTCGACTTTGTTTTGATCAATGTACTGGCAACAGCCATGAATAAGGCAGCAGGAATCCCCTTTCCAGATACATCTCCAATTGTAAATAACAAGTGCTTTTCATCGATAAAGAAGAAATCATATAAGTCGCCGCCAATACCTTCTGCTGGTTGTAATATCGCATGCAAATCAATCTCCCCATGCTTTTCCAGAAAACTGTAGTCTTGTGGAACAATGGTGCGCTGTATTTCTTTGGCCGACTTAAGGTCTTTTTCGTATTTCCGCTTGTCTTTTCGAATTTGGTTCTGCTCTTTCATATAGGTTCCATACTGAACCTGAAGTTCTTTTAAACTGTCATTTAACAGCTCAATTTCATTCTTTTTGCTTCTTCTTCCCCGTTCTCCAAAGCTAAAACGTTGAATGGAACGAGCTACTTGTGCTAAGGGCGAAAGCATTTTGTTGAAAATAAGTACAATAATCAAGGATGTCAGCAAAATACCAAGTAGTGAGATCCATACAATTTCCTGAAAGGCAACATCCAGTTCATCGTAAAGCTCCTTGGTGGGAATAACAACAATTACCCGCCATTCGGTATGCGGAATTGGGGCAAAATAAAACCAACTCTTCTGATAATTCAAGATCTCGGGGAACGCTGTTCCAGAGCCCGGAATTCCATTCTCAAGGAGCTGCTCATAATAACCATGTTGGGTATCGAATATTTTCGATTCAAGGTGAAAAAGATTCTTATTCAAAATCCACGATGGATTGGGGTGCGATAAAAAATCACCATTTTTATTTACAATGAAAGCAAATCCACTTACTCCAATTCGAATGTTCGAGACTGCTTGGGATAAAAAGCCCAAATTAATATCACCTGCAATAATGCCTTGCATCGTAGAATCGTTGGAAGGAATTGGCAAGAAGTATGAAACCTGCAACTTGGTGGAATCATAGGCCGAATAGAATGGCTGGGACCAAATGCCACGATAGATTGATGCTGTAGAATCAACAAGGTTTGGGAAGCGGGTAATCGAATTGTTTTGTGGTGTTTGGAAATTATCGACTTGTCCTTTTGAATTCCGGTAGGACGAAAACAGCAAGGTATCGGTTGACTGAATTAACCGAACATGTAAGCCATTCATCACCCGATTATGCTTCACCACCTGCTCAATAAACTTGCCTAAATCGCCATGCGCATGATAATATAAGGCTTGGTTGGCCACATTTCGGCTTACCTCCTGATCGTTAACAATCTTCTTCGAAATCTCGTTGATGATTAAGCCCGATTGATGGATCGCTCCTTCTTCTATTTTTTTAGACAAAATATCCCTGCTGTGTTTGTAGTTTAGAAACACAATCAATGCATTAACCAGGATTACAGCCGTTAACACATAGATCCCAAGTTGAAAAGCAATACTTTTTTTGTTCATGAAAAGCGCAAGCAAGCATTTAGATCAATGCAAGTTATGGAAAATAAAGTTTAAAGGAAAGAGCATATTTTATCGTATTCTGCTTTGATTTTCATCATTAATTTCATATGGTTTTTAGCTCACCGAAGCGACAGGGGCAACTGCTTTGCTCTTCTTTGTCCTTCCTGTTCTTTGTTTGAAGCATTCATGCAATCGGGCAAGAGTTTTATTTTAGCCTGTTGATTATTCCGCTTTTGCTGTTTCGTGCCTTGTATTAAAAATATTTAAATCTTGTTAATCCAGGATCGGGTTCCTTTAAACCGACAAGTTTGAGAAGCTAATAAGCTTGCCCTGCGAAGAGCATCGACAAAATCCCTTGAGCAAAGATAATAGTAGCAAAATGCTCCATGGAAAAAGTCTCCGGCCCCTAAGGAATCGACAACATCAACTTCAGTCACGGCAATTTCAGCTTGATCCTCGGAAGTTTGATAGAGGATGCTGGAACCACCTCGCGTAATGGCTTTATAAGGAATGCACTGTTGATCGAGGTAGTCAAATACTCCTCCGCTTGTTTGACAACCGGGTGGCTTAAAGTCATGCGAGCATATTGCAAAATCGACAAGAGGCAGCAGCTCGGGTAAATGCTTTTTCCAGCTTCCCCCATCAAAAGCAATCGGAATCTTTCTGCGCTTGGCTTCCTGGCATAGTTGAACTGCCGCATGAGGATAAAAACCATCAAGCAAAATGATTTCTGGCTCGACTTCATCCAGCAAGCTAGAGAATGACTGGTTTTGTTCTACTTCTTCCGGATGGTGTGTAAAAATGGTCCGGTTGCCATTTGCTGAAGTGATGACGGTGGCTAAAACAGGCACTGCCGGTTGATTAGCAAGCAGATCTGTTAGCTGAATGTTCGTTTGGGAGAAGTCCTGTTGAAAGTGAGGAACAAAGGCGTGGTGCCCAATGGCTGTTACCAGATTTGCTCCCCCATTTAACACCGAAAAGGCAACCGCAGCATTGGTTGCCGGCCCTCCTACCAAAAGCTCTGGAGGATGAGTTTTTACTTTGATATTTTCTTCCGGAAATTGGTCAACCAGGTATTGGATATCTAAGGTTGCTAAGCCAAAGAACAGGGCCTTCTTCATAAACAGAACGTTTGTTTGATTTTGGTAAAAGAAAAAGCCGTCACTTTTGATGACGGCCTTTGGTATTTTGTTTGGCTAAAATCAGGTGTTCATTGCACCACAAACATTAATCACCTGTCCGCTTACATAGCTTGACAAGTCAGAAGCCAGGAACAAAGCTGTTTTTGCAACTTCTTCCGGAGTACCTCCACGCTTCATTGGAATGTTTGCTTCCCATGCTTTACGAGCATCTTCTGGAATTTGGGCAGTCATTTCAGTAATGATGAATCCCGGAGCAATGGCGTTGCTGCGAATACCGCGTGAACCAAGCTCTTTGGCAATTGATTTGGTGAAGCCAATGATTCCCGCTTTTGATGCTGAATAGTTTGCTTGACCAGCATTTCCGCTAACACCAACAACTGAACTCAGGTTAACAATCGATCCAGAGCGTTGTTTCAACATGGTACGTTGTACAGCTTTGGTAAAGTTAAAAACTGACTTCAGGTTGACATTGATAACAGCATCCCACTGCTCTTCAGTCATACGCATCAGCAAAGTATCTTTTGTAATTCCGGCATTGTTGACCAAAGCGTCGATTTGCCCGAATTCTTTTACAATTTCTGCAACTACCCGGTCGGTATCTGCAAAATCGGCGGCGTTTGAAGCGTAACCTTTGGATTTAACACCCAATGCAGCAAGCTCTGCTTCAGTAGCCTTCATATTTTCATCTTCAAAAAGATCGGTAAAGGCAATATTACAACCTTCTTCAGCAAATTTTAATGCAATGGCTTTACCAATACCTCTTGAAGCACCGGTAATCAGTGCCGTTTTACCTTCTAATAGTTTCATATTATACTATTTTATGGAAATTTGTTAGAGTAGCAAATGTAATAAAAACCACGAAAGCTGATCTAAATACGCTCTGGAAAGAATGATTTACCCACTTATTTTTGGATTTTTATACCGACTTTTTAACCAGTATATTCAAAAAACGGATAAATGAAGAAAAGTCAATCGCAGAGCAAGACAAGCTTTATTTCCTTTTCAGCATCATTTAAGATGCTATTGTTTCACTTCTTGTTTTATTTAAAAGAAACGGTAAAAAGCTAGTTGATACGCTGAATTGCCTTCTCTGCAAGGCGATGTAATTTTCTGATTTGCTCTTTTTGCTCGTAATTTTTTTGAATATGCGCACGCCCTTTTGCTCCCATCTCTTTCGCTAAAGCTGGATTTTTGCAGATTTGCAAGATATATTTCGCCATTGCGTCCTCGTCCTGTTCTTCTACTAAAAATCCGGTTTCACCATGCACCACTGCTTGTTTGATCCCTCCGTGAAGAGTACTAATAATTGGCAGTCCGGAAGAACTAGCCTCCATAACACTGACGGGAGTCCCTTCGGTATCTCCATTGGGTGCGGTGATGGAGTGTTGGATAAATCCAAGAGATGAGCTCATCAAATTTGATATTTCATCGGGCCCCAAAACCCCGGTAAAATGGATCGACTTTTCAATTCCTAACTCAGCAACCAGTTGCTCGCACTTACCACACAAGCCAGATTTACTTCCCACCATTGTAAGCGTTGCATTCGGTTCTTCTTGAATCACTTTGTAAAAAGCTCGAATGGTATGCAACGGCCCCTTTTTCGGGGTGAATCGTCCTACTGAAATAAAACTTTTCTCATCAGTAGGGTTTGTTTGGGGTTTAAATTTTGAAGAATCTACCCCACAAGGAACCACTTCAATTTTAGCTGGATCAGCTCCCAGTTTTATCAACTGCGTCTTGATATCTTCAGAAACCGCAATCAAATAGGATGCATATTCAAATAATCGAGGATATTTGTTTTTGTACTGTTGAAGAAGCTTTCTGTCTGTTGCATCGTGCCCATGAAAGATAGCGAGCAAAGGAATATTGAGAGCCTTACACACAGGAACCATGTGGACTGCAGAGATTCCATAATTGGTCAAAACAACATCAATCTTCTTCTTCTGAAGATACTTTTTTACTCCATAGTTGCTAAAGTAATTATTCCTCCCGGTGAAGAGCTTAACAAATTTGTGTATGCCCCAAAATACCTTAGGACTAAGCAGATTACCATCTTCATCTTTCTCTGGAAAGCGACCACTATGAATCGAATGAACCTGAGCCAATTCCGAAAACTCCTTGATCTGATCACGAATAAACGTTTCAGAATAAGCATATCTTGATGAGCGTGTAATACAAATCTGCATTTATTAATCTTTTAGGTTCAAATAATGGGCATTAAAACGGACAATCGTGCTTCCCTGTCTCCTGCTTTTTTATCGTAACCTCCACGATCTTGTGACCAAAGAAAACGTATCTTAACAAACAAGCACAAACCGCACCTTCGTTTTGCTAGAGCCAAAAATAAGATGAATATTTGGGAAAGCAACCTGTAATTCTTCAATATCTATGTATTTTTGCGTGATCAATTAATGAAAATCGAATTAAATGAAGGACACGCCGCTTATTTCATGTGTAATTCCTACCTATAATAGATCCCAAAAGGTAATTCAAGCGATTGAAAGTGTTTTGGGACAATCCTACTTAAACCTGGAAGTATTGGTTGTTGACGACCAGTCCAAGGATGATACCAAGCAGGTTGTCGAAAAACTGGCTCAGGGAAACCCACGGATAAAGTATTTTTACAATCCAAGCAAGGGAGCCAACAATGCCCGGAATCATGGTATTAAAAATGCTCAGGGTGAATTTATTGCGATGCTTGATGATGATGATCTATGGGATAAATTAAAGTTGGAGAAGCAGCTTCAGGCATTTAATAAGCTGGATTCGAACTATGGCGTTGTTTATTGTACGTTTGCGCGAAAGAAAAACAATGGTAAAATCCTGCGCACCCATCCGAGCCGGTTTTCTTCAAGTAAGAACGGCAATATTTTAAAGCGGCTGCTGAAAAGGAACTTTATTACCACTTCCACCATTCTTGTTAAGACGGAGGTATTTAAAAAGTCTGGCCTGTTTAACCCACGATACAAGTCGTTTCAGGATTGGGAATTGCTTACTCGCATTGCCCGCGATTATTACTTTTACCACATTCCGGAAGTTTTAGTAAACGTTTATGAATCGGGCGATAGCATTACGCTCGACAAGCACGGAAGAGTGATTACCAAATACATGCATTTAAAGCAGTTTCTGGATCTGTATGAAGGACAGCCCAAGCTGCTTTCGAAGCGGTATTCATCTTTGGGCTTTACCTTATTTAAGCTTAAAAGAAATGGTTTTGCGCGTCTCTTTCTGAAAAGGAGCCTGAAATACAACCCATTGAATCCGGAAGCTTTGTTCCTGTTATTAATATTATCTTTGAAGCGAATTTTCTAAAAAGGTCCATACATGATCGATCAAGCTACTATATGCGCTATTGCTACCTCTCCAGGTGTTGGAGCAATAGCGACCATCCGTTTGTCAGGCGAAGAAGCACTGGCTATTGCAGATCAAGTTTTTCATTCTCCGGCAAAAGCAAAACACTTGTCGGAGCAAGCAGCCAACACGCTGCACGTAGGAACTATTCGCGATGCCGATGAGATTATTGATGAGGTGGTGGTCGCCCTGTTTCGTGCCCCCCACTCCTTTACGGGCGAAGATGTTGTGGAAATTACCTGCCATGGCGCAGTTTACATCCAGCAACGCATTTTGGAATTGCTGCTGAAGAGCGGTGCGCGCATGGCCTTGCCCGGCGAATTTACCCAACGGGCTTTCCTGAATGGCAAAATGGACCTTTCGCAAGCAGAGGCTGTAGCTGATCTGATTGCATCAACTAACAGGGCTAACCACAAAATGGCCTTGAAACAAATGCGGGGAGGTTTCTCCAATGAGATTAAGAAGTTGCGTGATCAACTGCTGCACTTCATTGCCATGGTTGAATTGGAACTCGATTTTAGCGAAGAAGATGTTGAGTTTGCCGACCGTAAGCAGTTGGTGGATCTGACTGAAAAGATTGAGCGATTGTTGCATCAACTGGCCAGCTCATTCAAGTTGGGAAATGTCCTGAAAAACGGAATTCCGGTAGCCATTGTTGGAGAAACCAATGTGGGGAAATCGACTTTATTGAATGCCATTTTGAATGAAGAAAAAGCCATTGTGTCGGATATTCACGGGACTACGCGTGATGTGATTGAAGATGTGGTGAACATTGAAGGAACAGCTTTCCGCTTTTTCGATACGGCCGGTATTCGTGAGACCGTTGACCAGATTGAAAATCTGGGAATTGAACGGAGCTATAGCAAGTTGGAGCAAGCCGACATTGTTTTGTTGGTAACCGATCTAAGTAATCCCATCGATCTAATTAGCCAGCGGGTAAACCTGATCCGGGAGCGCATTCAGGATCAGAAATTGATTATCGTTGGAAATAAGGCAGACCTTGGTGGAAATGAAAAGATTAAAGAAATGCTGGGCGCTATTCTCTTGAATGACAATGAAGACCTGGTATTTATTTCGGCTAAGAAGCAGCAAAACTTGGATGCACTTATTGAATTGCTGAAAGAAAATGCCCAGGTAGCCCAACCAGAAGGAACTGACGTAATTGTATCGAATATTCGTCACTACGAGGCGCTGACCAATGCACACCAAGCAGTACTCCGGGTAATTGATGGTTTGCACAACGGGATCAGCGGTGACTTCCTGGCTCAGGATATCCGCGAATGCCTTCATTTCCTCGGAGAAATCACCGGTGAAATCAGCAACGACGAAGTCCTTGGACACATCTTTAAAAACTTCTGTATCGGAAAGTAAATTCGATACTGGTTCCAATTTAGTTGAAATGACATAGAGGAGATTGCCAGTAATCGAATCACATGCGATTACTGGGCAAAGCTCATCGCGACTCAATTATCAAAGGGCATGTGATTGATTACTTTTTAGTTTAAGTTCAAGAACGACTGGTGGAAGATGCAAAACAACTTTACATGGGTGCGCAATCAACTAAAAACTGACTACGAAGACATAATTTTGGACATCCGCCGCGAAAATTATCGGATCAACTCCAGCCATAGTTTAACCATTAGTAAACGAGTTTCGGGCGAAGTCTCTGGCTTTTACCGGTCAAAATCAAATTCAGGACTATACGAGCGTAGGCCTTCTGGTCGCCTGGATATTGGGATGCAATGGAAGCTAAAGAATGAAAATAGTCGCTTTAACCTGAATGTTACAGACTTACTGAAGACCAATAAACTCAAAAGTGTTGCCGACCAACCTGAATTGAATATCTATACCCGCTGGTACCTTGACTTTGAATCACGTGCCATACGGCTGACCTTCACCCACCGCTTTGGCAATGAAGCCATCAATGTTCGAAAACGAAAAACAGCCTCCGAGACTGAGCAGCGAAGAGTGAATTAATCCGAAACAAACGAACAGTTTTCGTTGAACAGGTAAGGTTGGGAATGAGAATGAGCTTGGTGTTACTCCTCTCGCTGGAATTTACTAGTTTTGCAGTCAAATAGTATTGGGGAATGGTTTATAACCATTGGCAACTCTATCAGAGGAGCTGTTAACTGCAAGATAAGAACGAGCGCATGAAATTTAAAAAACTATATCCAGAATTAGTCTCAGGCATTATTGATCAAGGTTTAGACAAAGAGCCGAAGCAAATTCAATCAACCTGTATTCCTAAAATTAAGTCGGGCGCCGACCTGTTGGTCTTTGCCCCGGAAGGTGCCGGTAAAACAACAACCATTGCCCTTGGTGTCATCCAGCAGCTTAAAGAAGCTTTTGAGGAAGCTCCACGAGCAATTATCATGGTTGAAACCAAAGAAAAAGCCTTTGAGTTGGAAGAGCAAATTCAAACGCTGGGAAAACATACCAACCTTCGCACATTTACGGTCTTTGAGCAAGGAAGCTTGCTGTACCAAAAAGACACGATTTATGAGGGGCTTGATATTGTGATCGGAACTCCTCGACGAATTAACGAGCTTCTGAGCAATACCGGAATCCCATGTTCCAACCTTAAGCTGTTGATGGTTGACGATGCCGAAACCATTTTCCCCAATCGTTATCATCCGGTTGTATACCGTGTTGCTGATGGCTCCGCAAAAATTCAGTGCCTCTTGTTTGCAAACAAAGGACATGAGAAGTTTGACGACCTGTTAGAACGTATTGATAAGAACTGGGAAGTCCTTCATTTTGAATCTTAAAAGTTGGACGAGTGCTGTGTGTCCAGTGATCAGGACGAAAAAAGTGATTGAGTGATTAGGTGAATGGTGGTAAGGAAAGATCATGAAGATCGCTTCACGTTGTTTGCGATGACGAAAAGGAAGATGGTGAAAAAGTGATTGAGTGATCGGTGGTCAGTGATCAGAGAGGATTAAGGAGATCGCTTCACTCCGTTCGCGATGACAGGAAAGTCAAAACGGGTAGTGTAAACAATTCATAAACAGATTCCGAAACGAGTTCGGAAAGACGCTTAATTGGGGGTTGGTGGCATTAGAAAATCAAGTCCCTTACTTCTCCGAAGGTGGAACTCTGGCCTACGAGATTTTTGAACTAGAAAACAAGGGAAGACATTGGGATGGTCCTTGTTAAGAAACTCTGTTTGACACTCCCAGCACCCCGATATTTATTGAGGGGGATGGAGTGGAGTTGAGTTTCGTGGCATGGCGGATCCGTAGTTTTCTCTAAAAAAGATCGTGAGCCTTGATTCTTTTGGTTCATTTTCTCATCCAAGGAGAAAAGAACGAATGGATGAAGATTGCTTCACTCCGTTCGCGATGACGATAAGCTAGAAACTGATGACGAAGACAATTCCCAAACACTTTCCAAAACAAGTTTGGAAAGACGCTTAATGTTGGACAGGTGGTATTGGAAGATCAATTCCCCTACTTCACCGAAGGGGAAAACATGCGTACGCCCGAAAATTTGGCCCGGGCCAGCGTTGGCATAAAGAGAGAAAATAACCCCATTAAATAATCGCAATGGGGTGTTAGACCAAATTAGGGAACTAAACGCTTCGTTCTGCATAATTGAGCATAGCAGCAATACCATGTTGTAACCCATCAATCTCTGCTAAGCCCTTAAGACGACCGATTAAGGGATAACCAGGGTTGTAGGCTCCGTCAAAATCTGTTAAAAGTTTATGTCCATGGTCGACGCGCATAGGAATTCTCCAGCTTGTTAATCCTGTTGATTTTCTACGGTTTTGCTCTTGCAGCAGTGTCTTCATAATCGCCGGCATATCAACACTTCCTTTTAAGTGTTCAGCCTCATAAAAATTTCCATCCTCGCATCGTTCAGTACTTCTAAGATGTACGAAATATACCCTGTTTGCGACAGTTTCAATAATTGACGTCAATTCATTATGTGCTCCCGCACTCAATGAGCCCGCACAAAACGTGAGGCCATTTGCAGGATGATCCACAGCATTTAATATCCATTGTATATCACTCAGCGAGCTAACAATCCGAGGTAATCCGAGTACTTTCATTGGAGGGTCATCCGGATGAATACATAGTTTTATTCCAGTCTGCTCCGCCGTTGGGATAATGGCATCCAGGAAGTATTTTAGGTTTATACGGAGTTTGTTTTCATCAATTCCCTCATATTGTTTGAGTAACTCTTTAAACAATTTAACTGCCTGCTGGGGATTGTCAGCCGAAATACCATCAATAAAACCTTGAGTTTTTACAATGATGGTATCGATCAAACGATCTTTGTCTGCATCGGTCATTTGTTGTACCCGTATATGAGCTTGCTCTACCAGCTCTGGAGGATAGCTGGCTTCGGCTGCTGCCCTGTCGAGAATAAAGCGGTCGAATACAATAAAATCAACAAAATCGAAAAAGAGTGATTCCCCTCCATTTTCAAGCTGATGGTTTAAGTCCGTTCTGATCCAATCGATGACAGGCATGAAGTTGTAACAAACAGTGTCGACACCACACTGCCCCAAATTAAGCAAGCTTTGCCTATAGTTTTCAATCAATCCATCTCGTAATGGTCCGCCCCATTTAATTTGTTCATGTACAGGAAGACTCTCCACCACCGACCAACGCATCCCATGCTGTTCGATATTCTTTTTCACCTTTAAAATTTCTTCGCAACTCCAAACTTCACCATTGGGGATATGATGCAAGGCCGTAACAATTCCCTCCACGCCAATTTGGCGAATTTCTCTTAGCGATATTGGATCATTCTCCCCAAACCATCGCCATGTTTTTTCCAGCATAATTTCTTAATTATTTACATTTTAAGATTATCCAATTCCCAACCAGCCTATGGGCTATACTCCACTGAAAGCGGAAAAGCCACCATCGACAGGCAGTATTACACCTGTAATAAAACTGGCAGCATCGGAACACAAAAATTGCACTGCTCCGTTAAGTTCATCGAGGTTACCAAAACGTTTCATTGGGGTGCGTGCGATGACCTTTTCACTTCTCTGGGTCAATGAGCCGTCTTCATTTAGCAAAACACGCCGGTTCTGATCGCCAATAAAAAAGCCTGGAGCAATTGCATTTACACGTATTCCCTCTCCAAACTTCAGTGCCATTTCTGAAGCCAGCCATTGGGTAAATATGTTGATTCCTGCTTTAGCAACAGAGTAGCCTGGTACCCTTGTAATTGCTGAATAGGTGGCCATCGATGAAATGTTGATGATGCTTCCTCGTTGCTGGTTTGCCATGGACTTGCCAAATACCATACTTGGAAGCACTGATCCATTCATGTTCAGGTCAGTCACTTTTTTGAAATCTTCCATTTGCATGTCGAAAAAAGTCTGATCTTCCTCCAGGGTTGCTCCTGGAATATTACCTCCTGCTGTGTTCACCAGAATATCAATTCGTCCCCATTTTTCAAGTATCTGCTTGTTTGCCAGTTCCAGGTTTTCCTTATCCATCACATTGCCAATAAAGCCTGCAACTTCTCCTCCTAATTGTTTCAACTCTTCAACGCGAGCATCCAACTGTTCTTGACGAATATCCAAAACAGCTACTTTAACACCAGCACGAACTAGACTTTTACAGATATTGCCTCCCAACACGCCACCTCCACCAGTGACCACAGCAACTTTACCTTCCAAACTAAATATATTTTGTTTCATGTATTAAATTCTCATTTTATAAGTGATATAATCCGGTTTAATTTTTTGCCTAAAAATATAAACAATGTGTTATTTTATTGATTCATCTTGAATGATACCTTAAGTAATAGGAGCATTCAAGATCAATATCAAAGCACTATATATGAACCATATAAATCATACACAGCCATTGTAGCATTATGCATTCAAAGCTATTTCTATACGAATTGCAAATCAAGTATAATCCTACTATTTTATAATACTATTTTCACACTATCTAAATAGTCGATAATCCAAACAAATAAAATGTGCGATTTCTTGGGAGATGCGATACTCGCTTAAATAGAATGTTGAGCTCAGGAAAAACAATGCTATCAATTTTCTCATTTCTAGATCCTTGTTCCTAGTGGAAAACTATTTGTTAATCGGTTCGATTCGAACTGATGCCCCTCCACCGGGTGCTACTTTTATGGTTAAAGTTGATTCGGTATCCACCTCAAGAAATCTTGTCTGGTAAGCTTCACGGTTGGTTATAAAGTGGGTGTCGGAAGCATCCTCAAATAAAAAAGCCTTGTATTTTTCTCCAGGGTTCAAAAAATCCAGTTTCAGACTCAAAGTTCTTGGCTCACGGGTGGTCAAGCTTCCAAGATACCAATGCTCTCCCGCACGTCGCGCCACCGTAATATGGCTTTCCATGTGGCCATCAATAACTTTATACTCATCATATCGCTTGGGCAGATTTATGACAAAATCAAAGAGATCGGCTTTCTCCTTATAATTTTCTGGGGAATCGGCCAATACCGATATGCCACTATGGAATACGACTAACTTCGCATTTTCGGCAGCCACCGTCCCCGGGATAAAACGAAATACTTTGGGTCGAACTTCATTCCCTTCAAAACCATACCATCCGCTACACATATCAAGCGGACCTGCAAGCATATTAATAAAAGCCGCAGAAACAGCAGTCTCTGGATAATAGGAATATTTTGCATCGGCCTGACTATGACAATATTCGCGCGTAAGTACATTGGGCCAGGTACGATCATCTCCATTTGGAGGTATCGGATTATCATGAAAATTTACCGTCAATTTATACTTCGCACAAAGCTCAACGACCCGGCGAGTTTGCAAAACTTTTGCTTGCCCCGTACTTGTCATAAAACCATACTTCACGCCTGAAGCCCCCCAATCGTGAAATTGCTTCAGCACACGCTCCAAGCCAAACTTATTCGCCCCCACATCATTGAGATATAAAATAATTCCGACTCCCTTTGCTTTGGCATATCTAAAGTTTTCTTCAATATCGATTTCTCCTGCCGATTGCGTTGGATCCGATTTTTCACTGAACTCAGGACCATACCAATCGGCGTCCATCAAGAGATAATCGACATTATTTTCTGCTGCAAAGTCGATAAACCGTTTGTGCGAAGCTGTATTCAGTCCATATACAAAACCATCGGGAGCGGTAAAGCCCCACACACGCCAATCCCACATCGTCAAACCCGGTTTTATCCACGACGTATCTTCTATTTTGCAGGGCGGATTCAGGTTTTGAAGTAAGTTGCTCTCGACCAAATCGCCAGGCTGCTGACCAATCATGATCACACGCCACGAGGTATGCATGCCCGTTTTTGCGTTGGAAGGTCCTTGTAAGTCGCATTGAAAAGCATTGGCTTTGCCTGCTGGCTTGATTTTAAAATTCGCAAAGTCATAAATCGCTGCTTCATGAATACCAAGGTACAAATCATTGGCACATTCGAGCACCATGGGAGCAAATACTGGATCTTTAGCAGCATTAATTGAGAGAGGCCCCAAATTATCACGTTCACCATTGGCCGACCACCAAGTGTAGTCATCGGTAAAGGCAAACTCCGAAAGATCTTCTTCGATGACAAACTCCTTCAAATTTTTCTGTTCCGGGAAAGCATACCGAAAAGCAATCCCATCATTATAGGATCTAAACTCAATCGCTAACCGCTTGCGATTTCCTCCTGCCTCTTCCAGAAATAGTGTCATTCCATTATACTGATTTCGAATCAGCCGGTTTTTCCACCAAGTTATTTCATAAGTTTCATCCACTTCTTGCTTTTGAGTGTTGACAACGTTGAACACGCCATGATAGGCAGGATTCAGTTTTAAACCCAATGCGGCATTTTGAATAGGCGTTTTATCACCAACAACTACTGTGTATGCTGGCTTTCCTTCGTTTAACGAGATCAATATTTTGACATGGCCATCAGGTGATAGAAGGTTATAATCTTTGGCTTGCACCAAAAACGACAGCATAGCCAGGCCAACAAAAAAAACGAATCTCATAATTATTTTCTTTAGGTTTAATTAAATTCTGTTCAGGTTTATAATTAATGACTTTAAAAAGTAAATACTCAAATTCTCCTACCTCAGATTACTCCCAACCAATAATCAAATCCTTTTTTCGAGAAGACGGAGTTACTTCAAGTCTCTCAATTTTACCATTTCGAATCACTCCTTCAACTACGGTATTCCGAGGAGCGCATAATTTAAACTGCACATTCCACTCTTTAGGCCATGCCGGCAATAAATAGATTCTGTCCCAATCGTACTGCAACAACATACGCTGTAAAGCTATCATGGCAACTGAGCCATGATCCTGGTCAGGGGTCCAGTCGTAATTAGGTCCCCACATGGCTGGAAATCGATAAGCCTTATTGCTCGTATTAAAATTGGTCGTTGTCAACGTTGCAGCTTCCTCTTTTAATCCTAAATATGCCGCTTTAATTGCATTTTGTTGCCACCCGCCAGTCTCTCTTACTGCTCTGTTTTCAAATGTATTGCGAGCCATCTCCAAATCAGGTTTCCCGATGCCATAGGCCCGATATGGGAAAATTGCATACAGTTCCGGATTCTCCACATTTTGCTTACCTCTGTATTCCTGAGCCGGTGCCAGTAACACCTTCCCTTCCACTTTCCGCATAGGTATTTCGGGCAATTCGGTAATTAATCTGTTGTATTGTTTTCGTTGTTTATCAGTAATTACAGATTCCGGCAACTTTAATAACTCAGAACAAACCTTATTTATTCCAATGATTTCGGGTAATGGATTTACAGCCGTATTGTAGGTTTCCAGTGCCATTGCCGGGTCAAACAATATTTTACCATTTTCATCCCGTTCCCAGTGCTGATCAAAAAATGTCATCACCTCTGTGACCACTGGAAGGATAAGTTCTTTTAATGTTTTTTCATCTTTCGTAAACGCATAATAGTCCAATGCCATGAGAGAAAATTCCAATCCGCTTTGCCAGTAATAGCGTATAAACCTATTGACGGTGGTTCCAAGTGGCAAGCCGTCAGGCCTGTCGTATCCGTAGTTTGACTCGGCAAATGTTCCCCAGTGCCGCATTGTCTCGATATAAAAAGCACCATCGTGTCCGTAGTAAGTTTTTGTAGCAAATTTTCGAATATCCAGCACATCTCGGTACATTTTAAACAGAGGCTTCATCAAGTCAAAGTCGCCGGCTTCCAGCATCGACCAATAGGGCAACCTTGTATTTTGCCACCAGTAGGGTCCTCCCCACTGCCGGAAATCTGCATCAAAACCTGCAAATCTGTTATCCAGATTTTTGGTGTCCACCGTAAAAATAGAACCATTGAATTTTATCGGCGAATTCCCTCTTCCCGAACAGGCATTCATGTAACGTTGCAAATTGTAATTTTTTGAAACATTGGCAACTCTTTCTTTTTCTGTCTTGTTTGATGTGTTCACAAAAATGTGGCTCCTGTTCCAAAATGACTGCCACCAGTTAGCATGGGCTTTCAATCGTTTTTCGCGGGATTCGGATGTTACTTTTCTGGCAATATTATTGATCTCTTTTTCCCATTTATTCAGACTTTTAGTTTGAGCGGTTAATGCAAATACCGATACGGAGAATTCTGTGATTGCTTCTTTTGATTCTAATCTTGCCGGTGTTGTTTTTTGCAGATTATTTGAATGTATTAAACCGCCGAAAGTATTATATAACAAGGGGTCTTTACCCATTTTTAGGTATCCCTCCAATCCCTGCATGGTCAGGTTATTTTTCCATATCGAACGTTCATTTCTGTGCGCCCATATAATATTTCCCTGGTCTTTCTCAAAAATAGTATCTTTCTCAACAAGAACTGTTTCTAATCCATAAGCAGAGTGTATTTCTACATTATCTGAGATCTCTCTTTGTTCCAGCCTCCATGGTTCTGTTGTTACTGAGGCGGTAATCTTTTTCTGACTTTTAACGTCAAGTTCTACTACCGGATGATTGGCATCCACCCAAATATCAATGGATACCTTTTCTTCTGCTTTGCCGGCTTCAATATGTATTACCCCATCTTTCAAAATTAATTCCTGTGAAAAAGGTTCTCCCGTATTAAAAGGGTTGGGCGAAAGCGACAGTCTTACTTTTCCGAGTTTCAACAACCTGGCATTTTCACTCCAGGCATCGGTTTTTGAAAGGAAAAACAGCAAATCTCCGTTTTCTTCTACCCAAAGATTAATCCCGATATCGCCATTACCGGCCGGCATGGAACCCAATGAGTTTTTTGATGGTGAATCCCAAATGACATTGCAATCATCTATCGCATTGACTAATTGCGCTTTAATTAATTCGCAAATAATGGTTTTAACCGATTGATTTGCCATTAAATGATAGCCTTCGGATTTCCAGTGAAACCTGTCCAATTTTGCCAGATGCAGTTTATCCTCAACCAACCCGTACAAATCGTTTACCGGGATATTGTATTTTTTCATCACACCGGCTGCCCATTCATTTCTTTCGGTAATGGTAGGATTGATTTCCTTGTTTAGCTCAGCCTTATCTTGGTCGGTAACTGGTGTTGTACTTGCCCAAATCAACTTTGCACCTTTTGCATTATCAATTAGGGTTTGAACATACTTTTCAAGCAGCGGAACATATTCATTATCTTCAATCCGTCCTTCCGGCCAACCATGCAGACCAATATTAAATTGAATGACATCGTAATCATTAGACGAAACGACCTTTGCTAAATCGCTAAAAAGATGTTCGCTTTTTAAGTGCATTGGAGTTAACCAGCAATCAACATTAGCTAACTTTTTAAGGCTGTCGATTACACTTTGATGAAAGCCATTCATTACCGAATCGCCAATCAGTAAAACATTTTTCAGACTATCTTTTTTCTCTTTTGCCGGATAAAACTTCCAGGGGCCTCCTTCGGAATGTAATCCAAGCTGCTCATCGGTCTGACTAAACAAACTACTTGTTGTAATAATAACGAAGCAAATTGATAAAAGTAAATAACGCATAACTAAACGGTTTTTATTTTTTTCTGATGATCACGGCCAAACCTGAGTTTTCTACCAAAGTTCTCGAAAAGATCGTTTTTTGATTTACTGCAAGTGTCTCCAGAGTCACTTTATTATCCTCCAAGCCACTTGCATCTTGTGAGAAGATGGTTGCTTCATAAGCTTTCCCCTCATCCAAGAAGGAGAATGAAATTTCAAGCGAACGAGCCTTATTAGCTGTTAACGATCCAACAAACCAATCCTCTCCGGTTCTTCTGACAACGGTTGCATATTCACCAATCTCACCTTCCAATACTTTTGTTTCATCCCACACGGTGGGCAGAGCATCATAAAAACCAAGTTCTTCACTTTCTTCAATTATCCCTTCAGCTGAGCCGGCTCCCCCCTTTTTATGGGGTGATCCTTCGGGACGATCGTACCAATAGACAAATTGCCACGGACTGTAAAGCATGATAGCTTTTGCCATTTGCCCGGCCTTTCCACCCATTTTTTCAGATACCCGAGGAGCCAAAAAGCAGTTCGTATTGTCTCCTGCACCGGCAATCATACGGGTAAAGAGGGTAATCAAGGTATGCTCGGTAGAAGGACTCTCTTCGTCGCCACGAATACCTTCCTGGGTTATCAGGTTCGGGAAGGTACGAGAGTAACCAGTAGGGCGATACTCATCGTGAACGTCGACCATCAACTGATAATCAGCAGCTTTTCGGACAGCATCGTGCACCCAGCTTGTCCATGTTTGCGGGCCCACATTCACAAATCCGTATTTTAACCCTGCAATATCCCAACTTTTGTATAAGGGAAGTATTTCATCCAATTGTTTTTCCAATGCACGACGGTTTACATACAAAATTACACCGACACCTTTTTCTTTTGCGTAGTTGATTACATACTGCAGATCAAGTGGTCCCGGCGACCGTTTGGGATCGACAGTAACAGTCGTTGCATCCGATGTATCGTCGTATTCATTGCCGTACCAGCCGGCATCAAATTCAACATACTGCAAGTTGTGTTTGGCTGCAAAGTCAACACAAGCCATTCCACCCTTTGTAGTCAGGGTTACCTCGCGAATCACTTTTCCGGGCTTAATCCACGAAGTATCTTTAATTTTGTTTGGCTCATTCAGGTTCAAAACAAAATAATTGTTTTCGAGCAATTCTCCGGGGTTTTCAGCTACCATTACATACCTCCAGGGAGTTTTATAATCCGCTCCTTTCAAATCAACAGTTCCTGTCAATTCCGTTTGTAATGAATTTTCCTTTCCCGAATTGCACTTTAATTTCATACGTGCAAAGTCAACCAGTGCAGCTTCTCCTATTGCCAGATAAGATTGTTCATTTTGCCGGATAACAAACGGGCGTTCACATGCTTCTTCGATTTGGCTAATGTGTTTCTTTTCGTAATATCCCTGGGCATTGGTTGTTACCCATGCTTCATAATCTCCATTCAAATTAAATGAAGTGAGTTCCTTCTCCACAACCGCATTGTCAAAAGTTGTTTGATCGAAAAAGTAACGAAATGCAACACCTTCATCATAAAGCCTGCAAATTATCCTGACGAACTTACCGGAAGTTTTATCTTTTAGCACAAGTTCAAGCTCGTTATAATGGTTTCGTACCGAATTTCTTTCGCCATAAACAGGCTTCCAGGTTTCATCTTTCGATGTGTACTGTACATCTTCAATCTGATAAGTATTGCCAATAATTCCTTTATCAAGGGCAAATTTTCCCAAATCAATATGCATAAGGGATTGATTGGATTTGCTCAGTTCCAGTAGTAAGCCTTCTTCGCTGTTCACAATTTTTACTTCCAGTAAGTTCGAAGGGCTTGTTACCTTAATATCTTTTGTATTACAAGAAAATAGAATTGTTAAAAAGGAAAGAGTAATAAATAATGTAAGTTTCATTTTGTAGTAATTATCTAATATTCAATAATTTTTCAGCGAATTTTCGGGCAACCGGATTTGCATTAATCCTGTTATTTAGTTTCAACTGACAAACCACATAACAACCCTTTCCATATTTCTTTTCGGCCACTGCCAGGAGCGGTCCAAGATCTGCTCCCCAGCTGGTTCGCCCTGTAAGCAATATAGGAGTCCAATCTTCAGCTTTAAAAACTTTATTTATGAATGGACGGACACATTCTTTCTCGCTATTGTACCAAAACCTAAAATCCATTGGCTTGGCCCAATTAACCATTTTATGCCCCGTTGCCGGCGACACAAAATAATATTCGCCCATAATGGTATTTTCCACAGTTAATTTACTTTCGGCAAGCATATAAGAACCGACCTCCAAATCCAGAAATATGGCTCTTTTTCCTGATCGAACTAATTCTTCAACACTCGATTTATTTTGTTTGTACCAGCTGAAGTCATCAATCAGTATTACCGAGGCCTGCTCCAATGATTTTTGGGCTGTTATTCCAAGCTCATCCAGGATCCCGATCACTTCTCCTTCATCAGAGCTAACAAAAATATTACCTGAAGGCGTATTCTGTTTTGGAAATACCTCCAGATCAAGAGTGGACTGGCTAACTTCATTTCCTTGTTCATCAAATAATCCCAGCCTTAAAACATATCCTGTCCGCTTTGAAACTTTTGGTGCCGGAAATTTAATGTAGCCTAGAAAACCGGAACTGTTCACAGGTATATGCGGAGTTATCTTATTGGCAAAAATAATTCTTCCGTTTTTCTCAAACTGATACTTAAGTGTATAATTATCCGGCGAATGGTTCAGGTCGTTGCAAATCCAGGCTTCTGTTATTATTTCTTCTCCACTGGTAAAATCATAACGGTCGGTTCTCAGGTTTGCCATCAGTGGCTCCAAAGCATCCCGATATGTAAAGAATGCTTTTTTGGGTTGCCTGTCCACGTCCATGATTGTTTTCATCCATCCGGCAGGCCATGCATCAATAAACAAGTGTATGGCAAAGGATACCATATTCGGATTTCTCCGGAATGATTCTGTTAGGATTTTAGTTGCCCAGGCCTGGTGCTCTTGGCTGACTTCTATCCAATCGGGCATTGTATTTTGGGTATTAAACCACAGGTAATGAAACTTTTGGGTTTGTGCCTTTGCAATCTTACCCGGATTCCAGTTCTTTTCCTCCTCTTTGTTTTGAGGCAACCATTCTTTGGGGTAATATTTTCGCATTACATTTTCAGGATCCAAACCTTCAGCGCCAAATTCCCCACAAGCAAAATACCAATCGGGTTTTGTAGCTATCCAATGCCCCTGATGTAATTCTCCAAGCCCCAATCCATGCCCGTTATACCATGCATTGTAGCAGTGGTTATCAGGTAATCCGGGCGATGGCGGATCATAATCACCGTCTGCCGCTTTTATCACCCTGTCGGGATTTGCCATATGTACGGCCTGATCGCAGGCAGTAAATAAACGAGCATATTCTTCATAGGTACTCATACTTCGCTGAGGGACACCTTCGGCATTTGGGAAACGTTCGTTAATGTAGGTTACCATTATATTACACGGATGGCTCCTTACCAGACGCTCCATTTCTTCGGCCTGCTTTACTGCTTCGGCCCACTTATTTGGGCGCAAACCACCAAATAAAGGCAGGTCGGTCTGGGTCATCATTCCCAATTTGTCGCAATATTCGTAAATCTCTGGCTGCACAGGGCGCTGGGTTAAGCGGTAGTAATTCATATTACATATTTTTGCCAGCAAAATATCGTCAATCAACTGATCCCAATCTTTACGAAAAACATCCTGTTGCATAAAACCCATTGTATTGGCGCCGCGAAGACGAATTTTTTCGCCATTCAAATACATCATTCCTTTGGGTACAGAAACAGTATCCATTGTAAAGGAACGCATTCCGAATTGCTGCGTCTGCACATCGGTTAACTCATCGTCTTCGTTATACATTTTCAATTGGATCTGGTAGAGCCAGGGTGTTGTATTATCCCACAATTTTGGATTTGGTATTTTCACCCTGGTTTTAAGGAAATTTACCCCATATCCCAGCGCAAGTTTATTGGCTTGCCAATCAGTGGGTTTAGCCAAATCGCCAACTCCGGGAATATGAACCGTAGATGGAATGTATTCCTGGTCTTCAACAATCGTTTCTTCAAAATTCTGACCGTAAACCGATAATTTAAATTTTACAGCTTTAGTATAATTGAAGTAATTATTTACTTCCAACCAAACTTCTGCTTCCCGGGTATCTAAAAGCGGTCTCACAAAAATATCATGGATATGCAAAGGGGCACGTGCTTCAACGTAACAATCCTGGTAAATCCCCATTCCTGCAGGGCTGTGGTGCCATCCATTATAAGGATCATCGTATCCCAAATTTGTTGCACCAAATATTTTATCGCCTTTTACACGTTCACCTTCTTCGCTGGTTCCTCCGGTGGTTGTATAATCGTTTTTAACCTGAACAACAAGGGTATTTTTCCCCTCCTTTGCATAAGGTGTAAAATTGAATTCGAAGGGGGCAAAAAATCCTTCGTGCGAACCGAGATAATGCCCGTTTATAAAAACATTGGCTATGTAGTCGACCGCTTTGAAACAGATAAACAACGAACCTTTATCCATCATCTCTTTGGTAATATCTATCTCTTTGAGATAATAGGTTACGGCCCGGCCCAATGGTCCCCCAAAATGAGGTAGTTGAACTTCAGTCCATTGTCCTTTCCCCTCCAACACATTATCGAAATTTTGTTTGTCTTCTGCTGTTTCTATTCGCCAAAGTGCATTTGTAAGATAAATCCTGTCCCTTGTTTTGGCTATTGCCGGGGCATGGTTTTCCAGAAACGGTTTATATTCCTCGCGCATCCGAACCAATTCGGCTTCCAGCTCTTCCCGGGTGTCCATTAAATCGAAAGGCTTAAAAGAAACTCCCTTCTCGTTACTTGCCGGTAAATACTTCGCCGGCAAATCTTTAGGAGGATTTTCTTTCAACAAATGTGTACGGACAGCTACATCCATATTGCCTATTTTGGCAAACTGGTCATCCTGCTTTTGACTTTCCTGTGCAGATACTTGTATCACAAAAAACGCCGCCCAAACAGCAATAAGAATTTTATAATGTTTTTGCATTGTATTTATTTTTTTACTCCGATTTTGTCAAATGGAATAGCTTCGAAACCGGGAATGGCTTCAAACGCTTTGGCATTCTCCTTCAGTTCAAAATTCATCTCTTCTTCATTCACAAAACCTGGATTTTCATCTGTCACCCAATTATCATCCATAAAAGGCAACCAATCGTTATTATACCTGGTTGGCGTTTTTACCTTGTAAAATATGTTTTTTGAAACCGGATTACGTTTAGGGAGCGATGGATCATCCTCCCAATATTTTGCCAGTTGAGGATATTTCGTGCTATAAGGTGGCTCGTTATATTTGACAAGGTTCAGGCGTTGCTCGTAAAGTCCGCCTTTTTCAATCACATTCTTCGACCAGTTCTGATTGCGGTTATCTACGTGAATTCCCAACTCGGCATCGATAAAAATATTATTGGTATAAGGATTATCGTGCCCCCCTCCAATAAGTACAGGGATGCTTCCGGGTTTATAAAAGATATTTCCGTAAACCTCCATTCCGCAGGCACCATCATCGTGGTACACGGCCGATGTGGCATGAATACTGTTCAGGTGATGAAAAAAGTTATAATACACTTTATGCCCTTGTTCGGATGGATCGCGACCATAATAAAGTGCTCCCTGGTCGTGAACTTCATGGCAAACATGGTGGATTTCGTTGTATTCTATTCTGTGGTCGTTACCGTGTAACAGGATTGCCATACTTGGAGCATTGTACATTTCGCAATTGGCAATTCGGTTTCCAACCCCACTGATATCAATTCCGGCACGGTACGATTTTTCAATGCGGTTAAAATCGTGAATGATACAATTTTCAACATAATTGTTACCCGGCTCCAGCGTTAAACGGTCTCCCCCGCTTAAATGAATACCTCCTGCCCCGGTATTATAAATCGTACAATTTACTACACCATTATTTTGTCCGGCCTCGCGGTTAAACACCGGATCTTCGTAAATATGCTGAAGGTAGCTACCTATTTTTTCGGAAGCAGCTTCTCCTGTTCCTTCATGACGTAGTTCTTTAAAAGGTTCAATTCCTTTTCCCATACAAACACCTACGATACCCAGATTTTTGAACGTACAATCTGTTATCAGGTTATTATTGGTGCATTCCATATAAATTCCCATTCCCCTTGAGCACTCAAAATCTATTCCTTCAAGCTGCACATTGGAAGCCCCTTTTATACTAACCAAAGGTGTTTCCAGCATCGAAATTTCAATGGATTCAAGCTCCTCGTGGGGATAGAAGTATAGTTTTCCCATTTTACGATCGAGGTAATATTCGCCCGGTTTATCTACCTCTTCCAAAATATTGTACACAAACCACCTGCTAAACTTGTGCCCCGACTCAAATCCATAAAGCGAAGGCTGTTTCGTACTGAAGATTTTATTTACGGTATCTATTTCTGCCAGTTCAACCGCATCTTCTGCCCAACCTCTTCTGAAGTATCCAGATATCCAGATGTCTTCGTGAGATTGCCACTTTAAAGGCCGATCGGTTTCAAATGCAAATTTTCCTCCCCGGTTTGAAAGATCCCCATCGCGCGGAACTGATCCCCGGTCAATAACTTTTCCCATTATCATGGTAGAATCATTGGGCCAACGGGCAATTGAATATGGTTCACCGTTTACAAAAAGCTCGGGCCACGCAGGACCAAAAGGCCTTGCAAATCCAACCGGGCGCATTGTTCCATAATCGCTAATCCCCAGCGCACGAAGGTCTATTTCCACAACCTTATCACGGGCTTCAGCCGCAAGTCGCAAGAGTATATCTGAAGAAACTAACTTATTTTTCTTTTCCAAAGGAATTTCGATTCCGCCATGAATAATCACTTTTTCGTTTTTATAAGAGGAATATACAATTGGATGATCTTCTGTTCCCGAATCGTTTTCATCCAATAAAAAAGAAGAGTTTCGAAAATAAGTCCCCTCCCTTAGAATTACATGAAATGCTTTTTGTGTTGTTCCGTCTCTTTTCTGTTTTCTAATCTCATCCCTGGCCTGTTCAAGCGTGGCAAATGGATACTCAACACTCCCATCACCATGACTGTTGTCGCCATCTGTGGCCACAAAAATTTGAACCTCTCTTGTTTGACATGAACTATTCACAACAAGCATGGCAACTATTACCATCAATGTCCAAAATACTTCTCTTTTTTTCCTCATAATAAAACTTGTCTTTATCGTTCCATTTTAACCCAGTGGGCTAGCTCTCGTAAAACCTACCTTAAAGATAAGATGTCCTGCTGCATCAGCACACAGCAGGACATCTTTTTTTAATTATTAAGTATAACGACCTATTAATATCCCGGATTCTGTTCCAGAAGATTTTCCTTATTGGCTTCAATCTCCGAATTAGGAATTGGAAATTTATTGAAATGATTACCTAATGAGTACCCATTATAGATTACCGATTCGTTATATTTCATCAGGTAATCAACAAGTTTCCCCATTCTCAACAAGGTATTCAAACGATACTCTTCAACATGCAACTCACGAGCCCGTTCATCAAGAATAAGGTCAATATTGACATCTCCCGAATTTACAGGAGTTGCCTGTGCCCGATTTCTTACAACATTGATATCGTCGGCAGCTTTTTGATTTTCACCCTTTAAGTGATATGCTTCTGCCCTTAATAAAAAAGTTTCGGCTAATCGCATGATATACCAGTCTTTGTAGATACGTCCGTTATCGTGCCATTCTTTGCTGGTAGCATCCTGAAACTGTCCATAATGAATAACTGTTACATTCTTCTTTAAACTTGGGCTTATCCTTGATTTGTTATAATCAGAAGCAGTACCTAAGTTTTCCGGAGTGATTTCCTGTCCGTAAAATTTACTGTTTGGATTGGTCCAGTAAAAAGTTCGCTGAATATTGTATTTTGAGTTCCGGATGTCACGATCAAAATCGCCTTTGAACTGCCATACCAGCTGATCCAGGTACTCTGTTGCTGTACCGCGCCCTACGGGTCTCCCACACAGGGTATCTTTCAGGAAATTGCTCACGCCGTTTTTGTCTTTGAGGTTCCAGTACAATGGCCCCCACCATCTTTCGAGTACGAAGTTACCTCCCCACTGACCAACATTTCCTCCACCAAGAATGTCCACATCAAACTGTACATTCCAGATACACTCCTTATTACCTTCAACCCGGTTGAAGTTTCCATCCCGGAACAAATCCCAGTAAACATCACCCCAAGGTTCGTTTTCACCTTGATGGTCATAACCGTTAAACTGAAAGTCCTTGTATTTACCGAAACGTTCGGTCATTAACGAATAGGCAGGATCGTCAATAACTACTGAAGCCGCATCAATTGCTCCCTGGTAGTCGCCCATCTGAATAAGAATTTCAGATAAAAGGTGATAAGCCGCTGCACGTGGTGCCCGCCCGCCTTTAACCTTATCAACAGTTAACATCCACTGGGTTGCAAATAACAGATCGTCTTTACATTGCTGATAGACCTGCTCTTGTGATGCACGTTGATAATCAAATTTTGGCCCCGATGTCTCTTCCAGGACCAGGGGAACTCCACCATACATATTAGCTAAAAAGCGGTAAGCAAAAGCCCTTAGAAATCTGGCTTCTCCAATAATGGCATTTTTCTCAGCTTCAGATGCCCACTTCACGACGTCACTTTCTGCTCTACCAATAATGACGTTGGCCTTAAAAGCATAGTCGTAGCAACGGTTCCACCATCTGCTAGCATATCCATTGTCGGCATTAAATGTTCCCCATTGAAACATCTCTGTAAACGAGGATGGAGATGGATTGTATGCCGATGCAATATCCACATCCATTCCCAGCATATCAAAGTTGCTATAACTATCAGTAGTTGCGTAAAAGTTGTCCCTGATGCTTAAATAAATGTGAGCCAATGCCGACTCGAAACCAGCTTTAGTGGTAAATGAATTCTCGGGACTTAAAAAATCTTTTGGAACTTCATTTAACATCTCATCATGGTCACAGGATATGCTGGTAACAGTAAGGCACAGAATTAATATATAATATTTTAATCTTTTCATTTTTAGAATTTTTAGAAATTAAATGATAGTGAAAATAAATAGGTCCGGATAGAAGGTGTAGCACTATCAGTTAATCCTTGTCCGGTTTCCGGATCCAGCCCTTCCCAATGAGGTGCATAGGTAAACAGGTTGTCAGCACTTACAGTTGCACGCATTCCCTGAATCCCCCAAGGCTTAACCATATCGGTCAAGTTATAACTTAATGAAACCTTTTGCAGTTTAATGAAGCTTCGGTCGAAATATTTTGTTCCACGGTATGCTGCGTTGCTGCTATAATCGGGGCGTGGAAACATGGCACCGGTATTGGTCGGTGTCCAATAATCGTAAACCGGATGATTCAAATCAGCCCTGTTGGCATAACCATCATAATATGGGGTATTATTTCCTGATAGAAAATACCCATTCCCTCCCCAGATCGAATAGAGATAGGCCATTAAGCTAAAGTTCTTATACCTGAAGGTATTGGTCCAGCTCC
The DNA here is from genome assembly GCF_900113005.1 of Sunxiuqinia elliptica. Lineage (GTDB taxonomy): Bacteria > Bacteroidota > Bacteroidia > Bacteroidales > Prolixibacteraceae > Sunxiuqinia > Sunxiuqinia elliptica. The sequence goes on along the minus strand of NZ_FONW01000003.1, from coordinate 184,627 downwards.
ACCTGAAATTTTCTTTACTCGTTCCAAGAAACTGGCGGTCTTGATCAGAAGTAATTTTACCATCTTCATTTATATCTTCCAGTTTATAGTCTCCCGGTCGCATCCCATCCATAATGGTACCGTTGTCCATGTCTTCCTGTTGGTAAATTCCAATAACTTTATAAGTATAAATGGTTCCTAATGGTTCTCCAATGAAATATCCTGAACTAATTAGATCATCTTCAATGCCATCACCGTCATTGTCCTCTCCATAGATCGTAGCCACTTTGTTCCGGTTTAATGAAAATGCGAAATCAGATGTCCATTCAAAATCCTGTTTTTGTAAATTCAAAGTATGTAAATTAATTTCAATACCACGATTTTGAATTTCTCCTAGATTTGAAGTAATACTGCTTTTTCCTGAGGCTCTTGGCAATGACAGGGGAAATAACAAGTCTGAGGTTTTTGTTTTATAAAGGTCAACAGAACCATTAATACGGTGGTTGATAATTCCAAAATCAAGTCCAAGGTTTAATCCGGTTGTTGTCTCCCACCCCAGATCGTTAAGTGCAAAAGACGAAATTGACTGAGTTACGGTATAAGAAGGATCTCCAGCAAAGAGATACTTACTGGTACCTACTTTAGCCAGGGTTTGATAAAGACCGATAGACTGGTTGCCATTTGAACCATAAGACACTCGAAGTGCCAGGTCATTAATTGCGTCTATATTTTCAATAAAGTGCTCTTTCGAGATATTCCAGTTAAAACCGGCTGATGAAAATATGCCCCATTTATTGTTTTTGCTGAATGCCGAGTATCCGTCGCGACGAACCGTCCCTGTTAGCGAATATTTATTGTTAAAAGTATATGTTGCCCTTGCCATTTGCCCAATTGCAAAACTCTCGCCACCTCCGGTTGAAGCTGTTTGGGTTTTCCCATCTTCCAGCTTATAATCCAATAATATGGTATTGTCAAAATCTTCGGCATATGCGGCCATGCTCTCATATACATATTTCTCGCGCGAATAAAGCAAGGTCACGTCTACATTGTGCTTCTCTGCAAAAGTCCGGTTGTATTTTACAATGTTATCAAACAAAGTACTGACAGAACGACTGTACGAACGCTGCCCTATGCCGTTTTTTCCTTTTCCGTTGATGGTATTCTCATTGTAAAAATAATTTCTTTCATTCCAACGTAATGAATTAGAATAATTGATCGTATAAGATAACCCCTTAACACCTGGCACACTAATTTTACCGGTTACGATTCCGTTTAGATTATTCTGTAAATCATGATCGACAGTCGCAATTTCCCAAAAAGGGCTGTTAAATGAGGTAGTAGTTTGTGGGAATTGCTTGTAACTGCCATCTTCATTAAACACCGTTGCCCACGGGCTAAAGTGAGTGGCTCGATAAATACTAGGAGAATCACCTGAAAAATCTCGAACACTGTATGAACTTTTAACTCCCAGGTTGAACCAATCAGTTAAATCGCTGCTAATATTAACCCTTCCCGTGAAATTCTTATAACTGTCATTTAAAACGACCCCTTTTTGGTCGGTCATCGTAGCTGAAATATAGTAAGAACTATTCTCAGTACTGTTTGAAACACTCACATTAGCCCTTACATTGTATGCATTTTGTCTGAACATTTCGTAAGGATCGGTCAAGGTTGGCCTGTGATCAGGTGTAGCTTCATAGTTTTTCTGCTCTTCATCCTGTAAATAAAGGGGAATGTTATTGGGATCAGTTTCTAAGCCGTTAGCTGCCCTAATATCCAATAGTCTCTGAATATACCCGTCAGCATCATACACTTCCAAACGTTCAAGCTCATTACTTATCCCGTAACTCAACTTGATGTCAAATTTAGGCTTACCATTAATTCCACGTCCGCTTTTAGTTTCAATTAAAATAACACCGTTGGCAGAGCGAGATCCGTACACAGCAGCTGCACTTGCATCTTTTAATACTGTCAAACTTTCAATATCATCAGAAGAGATATCTCCAATTGATCCGCCATAAATAGCACCATCAAGAACTATTAATGGACTATTCCCTCCCGTTGAGTTTTGGCCGCGAACGCTAAGCCCTGCAACCTGACCAGCCCTGTTAGTTCCTCCTACATTAAGCCCAGGAACAATACCTTTTACGGTTTCTAAAACATTATTAACCGGAACCTCACGGTAAGCTTCCAAGTTAGCTTTAGAGACAGATCCTGTAACTGCCTGCTTTTTGCTAGATCCATACCCAATAGCAACAACTTCCTCCAGACCAATCACATCAGGTTCCATCATAACATTAATCGTAGTCTTATCACCTACGTTTACCTCTTCTGCTGTCATGCCAATAAAAGAAAAAACAAGGGTGGCTTTCCCTGAACTCACTGCCAGAGAATAGTGCCCATCCACGTCAGTGATAACACCATTCATGGTACTTTTCTCCACCACATTGACTCCGGGAAGCGGATTCTTGTCGTTATCGGTAACTGTCCCGTTAATCGTTTTTTGCTGGGCATGAGTTAAGCCGATTCCGCTCCAAAAAAGCAGCGAGAACAGGAGTGCCCATTTCGTCATTTTTTTCATAAAGTTTTAGTTTAAATATTATCAGTGAAAGTTAGGCTAGTCATGCTCAAACAGGTATCACATATCAGGCAATCATTATTCCGTATCCGTGACCACTATAACAAAACCGGAAATCTCTTTACCTATATCGGAAACTGGCTGAAATATTAACATTATTGAATAAATTTGTGACGACCAACCACGAATAACTAAGTGATTCATATTATGAAGCAAGTTGCTCTTCTTCTTCTCATTACTATTCCAATCACATGCTTTTCTGAATATAAGTTCAAGAAAATAACAACCAAAGAAGGGTTATCGCTTGACAATATTGACTGTATTGCGCAGGATAGAGAAGGATTACTCTATTTTGGAGCGAATGAAATTAATCTATACGATGGCAATTCAATACAGAATTATAGTTTAGTAAAAACTTCAGGTTTCGGAAGTAAAGTCAAAGCAATAATTCCTATATCTACCGGGAAAATTTTATTTGGCACGTTGGATAGCGGACTTTTCCTTTTTGACAAAGAAACGGAACGCATTACCCCACTGCCTCTTTTATTAAATTCGGACTCCCTAAATCTCCCAATTATCTCCTTACATGACGATCAGCAAGGCAAGCTTTGGATTGGAACACTAAACAGGGGGCTCTTTTCAATTGAAATAAAAGATGTTTTAGAATTAAAAATTCAGGAAAGTGTTGCATGCAAAAAATATCCTGGAAGCGAAGACTACGAAATCAATTCAATTTGTTCTTCTCAACAGCAAATATGGCTCGGAACAAGATTTAACGGGCTACTTGAAATGACAAAAATTGATACTCAATTTTCGAAACTATCAAAGTCTGAAATACCGCTCTCCTCTCAAAACATTTGGACGATTAAACGATTCGGCAATTCATTGTTCATTGGGACTCAAGCTGGGTTAAATATCTTTCATTTCAAAACAATGAAGAGTAATGTTTATCTCCAAAAACCGTCTAATCCCACACTCTCAAACAATATTATCAGGGCCATTTGTAAGGATAAATTTGGAACCCTCTGGGTCGGCACCCAAGAAGATGGACTGTACGCTCTTAACTTCAGAAACAAGGAACCAGAAATAAGCCATTACAAAAATATTCCAACAAACTCAAACACGCTTAATGTAAATAAAATACTTTCTCTATATACAGATCGACACAATAATTTATGGATTGGAACCTGGAATGGAGGTGTTAATCTGTTAAACCTACACGATCAGCAATTTATTACTATTCGAAACAAAGGGAAAGCAAACAACTTATCGGAAAATATGATATGGGCGATTGCAGAAAAAGCAGCTGGAGAATACTGGCTTGGAACACATGGCAGTGGCCTTTGTAAATTTGAAAAAGATCAGCCGTATTTTAGCGAACAACTCAAAACAAAGACTATAAACTCCGTTTCAGATTTATACTTCGATAAAAACCGAAAGATTCTTTGGGTGGGAACTTGGGGGAATGGATTAAAAGCGTTCTCCTATCCCCATATGAATCCTGAATTCTCACAACAGCTTGATTCATCTTTACTAAAGGAAGATCGAATTTATCAAATCGTAGAGGATGAACATGGAGTTTTATGGATTGGCACGGTAACTCATGGACTATTCAGCATTAATTTAAAGAATAATGACAACACCATAAAACAGCATCCTTTCTTCAAACAAACCGCTCTGGATTCTGGATTAAAAAATGTAGAAATTCGAGCAATTATACCAGATAAAAACAACGTTTTATGGATTGGAAGTCTAACAAAGGGATTGTTTAAAGCGAAAACAGATGATAGGGGAAATATCGTTGATATGAAATCCATTCAATCCATAAAACTCCCACATGAAAAGCAGATACCAATAAGGAGTCTTTACTTGGATTCACAACAAACCCTGTGGATTGGACAAGAAAATGGGGTTATTAAATGTTACAATACGCAATTAGATTCATTCAAGCTCTTTACCCACACCCCAAACAATATTGCCTCCGCATTTACTGAAGATCATAAAGGTAACATCTGGATTGCCTCATATCACGGGTTAATCAGCTATCATATTGCAAGTGGCGAAAAACAGGAATTTCTTACCGAAACTTGTTTTTACACCCTTTTCTTTGATACAAAAACAAATGAAATGATTACTGGATCCAATAAAGGAATCTTTTCGTTTTACCCTTCTCAACTAAAAAAGGATCCATTCTACCCCGAAATCATTTTTTCTGAATTAAAAATTTTCAATACAACGATAAAGCCTGGCGAAAAAATAGAAGGGACAACTCCTCTTACTAAAGCTATAAATTATACAGAACAGCTTACGCTTCCCTACTCTTGCAACGTATTTACAATTAACACTACAGCCTTATCCTATTCATCACAACATAAGAATCAACTATACTATAAACTAGAGAATTTTGAAAGATCCTGGAATCAGAAAACAGGTGCTGCGACATCAATAAGCTATACAAACCTCTCTCCTGGTGAGTATACGTTAAAAGTTAAAACTGCCAATAAAGACAATACCTGGAATCCTAAGATTCGCCATCTAAAAATAAAAATTCTTCCTCCCTGGTGGAGGACGGATATGGCCTATACCGGTTATTCATTGATCGTAATGCTGATTGGTTTTATCATCTATAGAATAATAAAAGCACGAATCGACATCAAACAAGCCTTGCACATTGAAAAAATAAAGCAAGAGCAAAAAGATCAACTCAATGAACTTAAGTTATCTTTCTTTACAAATATTTCTCATGAAATAAGAACCCCTTTAACCTTAATACTAGGTCCACTTGAAAGTATGTTGCAAGATGAACAAGCTAAAACGCCCCGTTACCGCCAGCTTACCCTAATGCAAAAGAATGCCAACCTGCTTCTGAATATGGTCAACGAAGTGCTTGATTTCAGAAAAATGGAAAAAGAAAAGATCACGTTAAAGGTGATAGAGCTTAACCTGAATGAATTCATATTACAAATATTGGGACAGTTTGAAGGGGAAGCCAATAGAAAAAACATCACTTTAAAGTTTTTTACTGAGAGTCAAAACACAAAACTTTGGGCTGATGAAAATTTACTTCAAAAAATTCTCTTCAACCTCATCTCAAATGCAATCCGATTTACGCCCCCTAAAGGAAGCATACAACTATCAATCGAAGAAAATCAGACCGCCATTCGCATCACCGTAGCAGATAATGGAATCGGAATTGAATCTAAAGACCTTCCCCAGATTTTTGACCGATTTTATCAATCATCTTATTCTAATACTTCAGGCGGCTCCGGAATCGGACTGTCGCTTGTAAAAACAATGGTTGAACTTCACAAAGGTTCCTTGAGTGTAGAAAGTCAGCCGGGAAAAGGCAGCTCCTTTGCAATTGAATTTCAGAAAGGGAAGGCTCACTACAGTTCCACCGATATTCGTGATTTGAAATTTCGAGATAACACGCCTGGTAAAGATTCAAGCATCGAAGAAAAAGTTGATACTTCCTCATCGAATAGACATAGAATTCTTATTATTGACGATAACGATGATATGCGCTTTTACCTTAAAGAGAGCCTGACCAAATATTTCAATATTATCGATTTTGATAATGCCCGCGAAGGATTCACTTATCTTCTCAAGAATGACATATCACTCATTGTTTGCGACATAATGATGCCTGGCATCGATGGAATTGAATTTTGCAAACAGATCAAGTCGGAGCTTAAAACATCTCACATTCCAATCATATTATTAACCGCCAAAACAGCAACTGAATCAATAATAGAAGGTTACGAAAAAGGAGCTGATGACTACATTGGAAAGCCTTTCAGTATTGAATTGGTAAAGACAAGAATAAACAACCTAATTGCGCAACGGGAAAGACTCCAGCAAAAAATAAAAACACTGAATTTGGAACCTTCCAATATTTCACCAACTTCCCTGGATGAACAATTCCTACGAAAAACGATCGCCTTAATCGAACAGAATATATCCAATCACGACTATACCGCTGAACATATGGGAAAAGCTCTCGGAATCAGCCCGGATAGTCTGTATAGGAAAATAAAGAACCTCACAGGAATGAGTACCACCAAATTCATTCGCATGATTCGTCTAAAAAGAGCTGCACAACTGCTAAAAAGCACAGATTACACTATCTCAGAAATTTTGTATGGAGTTGGCTTTACCAATCCTTCCTATTTTGCAAAATGTTTCAAACAACAATTTGGGATCTCTGCTTCAGAATACCAAAAACACAAAACTCCACAGCTGGAATAATTAAACAAAACGCTTTAATCATTTGCTCCAAAAACACATGGAGTTAAAAACTAGAAAATAAACTTGAAGCAGCTAATGGATCAAGCAAAATAGATTTTAAACTCCCTATATTGAAAGCGCACTTGAATGCATCAACTCTAAAAATCCCTCCCCTCAACTTGCAACATCTACTTTACAATGCCTAATAATAGTTTGAACTAGCCAATAAATAGCAGCCAGAACTCTCTATAAAAATTTCTGTACTATTTTTCCTTCATATTCTGGTCAACTTCCTGATCAAACGCCTTGGTAACAGCAGCCGGTAGTTTTGCTTTTTCAATCCATCCTGCCTTACCATAAACCCCAACTAATTCATAATCAAACGGCTTAAATCCAATGTTTTTTACATTACGCTTATTTCGTAGCTTGAAATTATACTTATCAGCATCTTTGAAATACGGATCTGCAATAATACTGTTGACGTCATGTCCCGATTTTTGCCAGTCAGCAAAGGATTCGCCATTAAAAACATAGTGATCTCCTGTGGTATTCCAATAGAGGTTATTGTCCATGTGGATATCAATTTTCTTCCAGGCACCTTGCAAAACAACACCTTTATCGAAAACAACAATGTTTCTCTCAAAGTTGAAGGAACGATGTTCTTCTACCCGGGTACATTGCAACTGATACAATTTAGCGAAAGCAAAAATATTGTTTCGAATAATATTATTTTCGCCATAATGCTGATGAAATCCTCCCGTTTTTGTACTGTATACCAAATTGTTTTCCATGACAATATCTGAAGATCCCTCATCGGTATAAAGTCCCCAGCCGCCATACGAATAGGCATGTACATGGTGAACAACATTGTTGCTAATTACTGTTCCTTCTGATTTACCCAGTGTATAAACGGCAGCCATATCACTTAGCAACGCCCATCCAATGTGATGGATATTATTGTGCGTGATTTGGTTTCTCTTGGCATTACTTTCAGCATATCCCCATATCCAGCCAACAGAAACTCCTGAGTAATAAAAATTGCCGATGTCGTTATGGGACACCTCATTATCGGAACTATGACCAATCCATACACCAACCGCAGAAGGAAACTCCTGCCCTCCGGTTTGGATGATGTTGTTATGTAAGCGAATATTATGGGTATGCTCATCGCCCTTTTGGGGAGCAAAATCTCCCAGGTAAATGCCTCCTCCTCCTAAGTCATTCAGGTAGCAGTGCTCCACCTTACTATAACTGCAGCCCTTTCCGAACCATAAGGCATGTTGCCCGGTTCGGGAAATTTCACAATCGGTGAAAGAGATATTCTTCGCCCCTTCAAGCATGATTGCAGCGTTGATCAAAGCGGCAGCCTGGTTCGGTTCGGAACCAGTGCGGGGCATTCTATAATGACAATGACTAAAAGCAAGCCCCTCGAAACGAATGTTCTCCACCAATTTATTGTTTTTTGCATCACCCACAACAGAGATAATATTTTCGAGTACTGGAGCGATGATCTCCGTATTTTCAGGAGTCTCTCCTATCCGAGGTATATAATAGAGCATGCCAGCCTTATTCAGGTACCATTCTCCCGCTTCATCCAATGCAACTGCATAGTTTTCAAAAACAATGCGTCCTCCTTTAAATAAAGGATTCCAAGGTTTCATCCCTTGTCCCGACGTGTAAATCCTAGCACTATCCCTATCTATTTTATCAATAAACCGCAAAGTAAAATCCCACTTATGGTATGCCCTAAAGCGAACATTTTCTATCTCTTCATCCGTAATGCCTTGAAGCGAAAGAAAATTCGCCTCATCGAATGAAAGTACCTGTTCGGCTTTTTCAGCCACACGTCCTGTACCTCTAGTCCAAATGTTCTGTTTTACACCACCAATTTTCAAGAATCCGTTGTTTGGAGTACGGGCCAGAACGGCTCGCTTCCCATTGACATATAATTGATCAAATCGCCAGTTATAGTACAAACACTCCGGAATTTTGGCTTCCCAGATTCCTTCATCATTGACCTTAAATCCGGATAGTTTTTTTCCTCCACTAAACTGTGGTTTACTTCCTTCTTCTGCCTTATAAATGATGGGAAATTGAGAAGTTCCACCATCTTCTGGTAGCAGCACCAAAGGTTCAGTCATCTCATAATGGCCAGCTCGAACAATAATTTCAATGGATGAGCGCAGTGCGTTTGTTTGTTTATAAGCGCGAACTGCATCTCTGGCTCCCGTTAGTGTTGCCAGAGGTGCTTCCTTCGTTCCCGGCTTTAGATCGTTGCCGTCAGGAGCAACAAAGAACTTAACCTGTGCCGTGCTCTCCATATGACAGCACACAACAAATAGTGGGATCAAGAAATAGCTTAGAATATTTTTGTTTGGTCTCATTATTATGATGTTTAGACTGTTTTTTATACTTATTATCGGATCATTTCAAAATATTTACTCACCGCTTTTTCCATTCCTTCATCACTATGTAAGGCTTCATAATGATTGTTAAAACCATATGGAAGATAAAGCGTAGCACATTGTTGGTTATTTTTATTCAGAGCCTCGAACTCTTTCCAAAGTTCCTTGTATTGAAGATAAGCATTCTCAATGCGAACACGGTCATAGTTCCCCGTTTTGTCTCCTTCCAGTCCTTTCAGCATAACAATCCACGCCTGCTGAATAATTTCATATTTGATACGGCCATAAGAACAGGATACTTGCAGGTAATCTTGAAATTTTTCATTCCCTGACTTAACTTGACCGGCCAGCTTCTCAATCTCTTTCCAGATTCTAACAGCTTCAGCTTTTTCGTCCAAAATAGCTTCCACCATATTATTAGCTACAATACGCTCAAATTCCTTGTTCGTTTTCCCCCAAGCTTCATCTGTGTGATCATTAAATTCAGGCGCTGTGAGGCCTCCCATATACTGATCACGAATCCACCAAGGGTTGATTGGAGTCAACTCACTGCTACGCCCAAGGAATACTCCCCTGGTTGATAGTAATGCGATTTGCCTAAACGTATTCGCATCTGCATCAGAAAGCCCCAATTCCTGAGTATATTGTTTGAATATAGCTGGTTCTGTCAAGCTGGTATCCTGTGCCCATTGACTCAATACGTAGGCATTCAAGTCGCACCACAATTCATTGGTTATGTATGGGCCTTTCCAACCTCCACCACGCGACCAGGTCCAAACCCCTTTGAAATTAGGATTTGCTTTTAAATCGCTCAGGCTTTTCATTCCTTCCTGAGCCTGATTCTCTTCAAACCCATTAATAATAGATTCTGCTACGTAATTCGGATGAGCTCCTTTTCCTTCATATTCGCGCTGACATTGTGCTTCGACTATTTGAGCATGTTTGCCAATCCCCAGCGTAGGGTTAAATGGAAAGGTGCGCAAGAAATCGCCCTTAGTATGTTTGATGGAAAAAATTAGATTCTTATGAGGCTCGATCTGATTGGTTATGGCCAAGTAAACTTCCGGTTCTGTGTGGAACCACCCAAAGTCCCAGGTGCGGTAAAACAGTTTTTTATTACGCTTCACACAAATTTCATCGCGTAAAATATTGAGAAGCTTAACATGATCTGCGATTCCTTCCTTTCCCTGCCGAACAGGCTTTCCCCCCATATGAAAAGGTGTATCGTGCAGGTAAGTTTCGCCAAAACGAATCATTAGACCATCCAACGTTGGGAAACGCTTAAAAATCCCGTCAATCTGTGCTCGTATTAACTGGCTGATAATTGGATATTGCACGTTTGGTTTACGTACATTTTTTACATCTCCGCCATAACCATGCAGGTTGGTCTCCTGCTGTCCCATTGATTCACCATACTTTGCCCAAATCGATTTTGGAGCTACAAAGATGTCCGTAAAAGCATAAACATCCAGCTGTGCTGAATCACAAGCAGCCAGTTTTTTATCAATCATAGCTGCACGTTGCTCAATCCATTTGCGCTCATCACTTCCAATTGGTACAATATTCTCTTCAAAATTATCATACGTAATGGCACAGTTAATGTACCACTGAGGAACCATGCCCTTATATCCTCTACTTTTTAAGAAAGAGGGATTAGTATAGGTTGATACTGTTGGCGCCTCTCCGGGATTGTTATAAACCATGTCCAAAACATAAGGAAGTGTATTCGTTTTTTCAGATTGACTTTGGCATCCCAATCCACAAAGCACTAATACAATATAAAAGATAAACCGTGTTTTCATTCGATATATATTCCAACTTAATAAAAGGTAAAGTAGCCCCATCAGCTCAGCAACAAACTTATTGGAGCGTGTATTTCGAATCAAGTACTATCTCTTCCGTTTATAGTACTATTTTCACATTTAATCTGTCCCAATGACTTGGAACGTACTAATTAAAGGACAAGCGAGTGCATTGGTTATTTTCAACCGTACAGCATCGGTTGCCGGAAATTTAATATCGGCTGCAGAAGCTCTCCCTTCTAGAATAATTCGCTTATAGCCAATCCTTCTACCAGAAAAGACATCGATCCACTTACCGTCAACGCGGCACTGGATCGAATAGCCATCAACACGCTGCCCCAAATCGATGAATTCCTGGAGAATAAAACCATCAACCTCCTGAACCTCTCCCAGATCAATCTCTATTCGCGCATCAGTAACCTTGTCATCAGTTGCGAAATAAGTTTCATAATTCCCATCTACTACTTGCTGAGGTGAATACGCCTTGTCCCCTCCTCTGAAATTTGGTGCGCTTACTTTAGCTTTTTCAGAACGGGCTAAGTCTCTATTATGCAGCTTGTCAACCCAAGTTTTGAATGCAGTAACTCCATCAACCGTATTCTCATCAATCAATCCATTCCAATTTGGAGCCAGGTTCAATAATGGCGTTACGCCATACCCAACCGAAGTCAGGTAGTAGTTTTGCATTTCTTTCAGGCTTATCACCGGAGTGTTATTATGAAACCAGTTTCCCTGCCAGATAATTGAAGGTTCAGCAGGATACCAACGCATGACACCATCAATTTCAACCCGGTAATTCTGATCAGGGGAAATCCCGCCATGAGCTCCAGGCCAGCTAATGCATCTGTCTGGAAGGAATTCCACCATTGTGCCTGAGTCATAGACGACAGCATCCGGTTGATTTTCCTTGATCATTTCGGCGATTTTCTTATAGTCAAGCTTCAGTCCATCGGCTTTATAGCCATCAAACCAATACTCATCAATTGTGCCGTACTGTGTACTCAGCTCGGTAAGTTGCGCAAAATAATAATCTCCATAATCGGAATATTTATCCGAACCTGAATTTTCAAAATGCTTATCAATTATCGATACATAAATTCCAAAATAAATGCCTCCCTTGTGACAGGCTTCACTCAATTCTTTAATAACGTCTCCTTTTCCCTCTTTCCATGGCGAAGACTTTACAGAATGATCTGTTGTTTTGGTTTGCCAATTGCAAAAACCATCGTGATGTTTTGCAGTAATTACAATCCCTTTAAATCCGCCCGCTTTTGCGGCTTCTACCCACTGCTCAGCATCAAAATCTTTAGGGTTGAATTTTCCTGGATCTTCCAAGCCATACCCCATGTGATCATCGCTAGGGTAAAAAGTCTTCATTCCGAAATGAGCAAACATGATATACTCGGCTTTATGCCATCTCAACTGAGCCTCATGGGGAACCGGCAAAAAAGGTTCTGGTGGAGACACACTCTTTTGACATGCCGCTATGCTTAAAATACTTATTAGGATAATAGTAAGTCTGATTAGTTTAATCATGGTCTTTAAATATTTAATTTGCTTATCGGATACGGCTATTGTAAAACTGTAAATTCACCATTCAGGCGGATATCATCCGATGAACTGCCAATTTGAATTTCAAAACTACCCGGTTCTACGACTTTTTCCATCTCCTGATTCCAAAGGCTCAACTCTTCAAAGTCAACGGAGAACTCGACTAGCTTAGATTCTCCAGGCTGTAACTCAATTTTGCTAAATCCCTTCAGTTGCTTCACAGGCGTGGTTACAGAACTAATCTTATCGCGCAAATATAACTGCACCACCTCTTTTCCTGCTCTATCGCCTGTATTTTTAACCTTAACAGAGAGCTCTACAGATTGGCCATCCTTCACCTCTTTGGTTTTAATAGTAAGATCAGAATATTCAAAATCAGTATAACTTAAGCCATGCCCAAAGCAAAACAGCGGCTCGGGTGATGAGAAAACATAATCGCGCCCGGGATCTTCCGGAGTCCCTCTACGACGGTAAAGCCCTCTTCCTGATGGTTTATAGTCATAAACCGTTGGAATATGGCCGGCACTTCGAGGTACTGATACTGGCAATTTCCCCGAAGGATTTACCTTCCCAAATAAAATATCTGCGACTGCATGTCCTCCCTGCTCTCCGGGATACCAGCCCTCTACGATGGCCGGAATGTGTTCTTTTTCCCATTCAATGGAATAGGGACGACCGTGAATCATAACTAAAACCACTGGCTTTCCTGTTGCTTGAATGGCTCGAATCAGCTCTTGCTGAACCCCTGGCGGATTCAATGAAGCACGATCCATACCTTCACCACACGTATTGTGCTTATCCAATTTCTCATTGCCCCAGCCAACTCCAGAGTAAATTAAACTGGTACCACCAATGGCCAAAACCACCACTTCACTATTCTTTGCCGCAGCAATCGCCTCTTCAAATCCGCTTTTATCCAAGTCTGTAATGCCGCAGCCTCGGGCATAATTGATCTCTACTTCATCTCCAACCAACTGTTGTATCCCCTGCAAAAGAGTCACTCCATAGTCATTACTTTTAGTAACGGTGTAATCACCAAATTGTACCTGATCAGCATTAGGCCCAATCACTGCGATGGATTTGATCTTATTCTTATCCAAGGGTAACAGCTGATCCTCATTCTTTAACAATACGACAGACTCTTCAGCCATTTTCCGGGCATGAGCGATGTATTCTGGAGTATGGATTTGTTCCTCACGTTTTTTCGACACTTTAAACGGCCGATCGAACATACCGGCTTTGAACTTTGCCAATAAAATGCGCCTTACAGCAGTATCTACAACCAACTCATCCATTTCTCCGCTTTCTACAAGCGTTTTTAGTTCGCCATAAGCAGACCTTCCAGGAGCTTCCAGGTCAACCCCCGCTGTAATGGCACGGCGAGCAGTTTCTTTCTTATTGTCACTTACCTTATGGAAATTCTGCATCATATTGATGGCCGTGTAGTCAGAAAATACATACCCCTTAAAACCCCACTCTTCTCTGAGAATATCGGTCAATAGCCATTGGCTGCCATGTACTGGCACTCCATTCACCTCATGATAACCCGGCATTATGCTGTAAATATTTGCTTTCTTTATCGCATCCTCAAATGGTTTGAAATGCAGGCTTCGCAATTCGTGCTCTCCCATCACGGCTGGCGCAATAAAAATACCGGATTGAGGAATTCCACAGCCCACAAAATGCTTTGCGGTACACATCAACCTATTCTCAGGTATCTCTGTTTTTGTCACTTCTGGATCTCCTTGCATCCCGGTTACAAATGCCACCCCCATTTTAGATACCAAATAGGCATCTTCACCATAACACTCTTCAATTCTGCCATAACGCGCATCGCGTCCTAAATCGAAAAGAGGAGAAAGAGCCTGGTCAACGCCGGCCAGTGAAGCTTCCTTCGCTATAATCTCGGCCATACGGTAAATCAAATTTGGATTCCAGGTACTGCCTTGCCCTATCGCCTGAGGAAAGATAGTGGCCCCCAAGGCCATCTGCCCATGCAAGCATTCTGCAATCTGAATGGCAGGGATCCCCAGCCTGGTATGCTTACGTAGGTAAAGATCTGCAGCTTCTGAGAATTTAGCAATCTTTTCGTGCTCCACAAAAGGACTCTCAAGACAACCAATACTTTGTCCACCAAACAGTTTCTCCAGCGATTCTTCGGTTACTTCTCCCTTCTCATCCAGCTTAAGCTGATTGAGACTTTTCATGGATAACTGATCGATTTTCTCGTCCAGTGTCATCCGGGAAAGTAGATCGGTTACTCGTTGCTCTGCCGGAACCTTAGGATCCTGGTAAGGATATTTGTTTTTCTGAGCTGATGTGTACAAAGAAAATATGCATAACATCCACAGAAACAATATTGTCTTAATTCTTTTTTTCATCTTATTTAAATTAATTCTTCTTTTACTCCAACTAGTTTTCATTCCAAAGGACTATATCCTTTTTCCGGCTTTCAGGCTCTACATCTAATTCAATCACTGCCCCATTCCTAATCACTCCTGTAACAGTCGTATTTTTAGGAGCATGGAGTTTAAATTCAACATTCCAGTCTTTCGGCCATGCCGGAGTTATAATAATCTTTTCCCCTACAGACTTAATCAACATCTGTTGCAATGCCGTTGAAGCCGAACCACCATTATCATAATCAGGAACCCAATCATTTTCAGCTTTCCAGAAGTAAGGATACCGCATAGATTCATTACCATTCGTAAAATGAGCAACAACATCCTCTTGGGCATCCTCTGCAAAACCAACATTAGCCGCATGAATTGCATCCTGATACCAACACTTATTGCTTTTAATGCGACGTGTAAGATACGTATTCCGAGCAAGCTCTAATTCAGGTTGCCCGACACCATACAAAGCATATGGAAATACGGGATAAAGACTTGGATTTTCCTGATTAGATGCTTTACCGTACTCTTGAGCCGGTGCAATTCTCCTCACTCCGTCAATAGTATCAAATGGTAATTCGATCAGTTCTGTCAATGTTCTCCCCCATTGTTCCCGCATCTTTTTTGTGGTTAAGGTTTCCGATAAATTGACTAGGCGGGGTAAAACATAGCGTAAACCACCTATAATTGTACTCGGATTTCTCGCCCCCCAATATGTTTCAACTGCATGGGTTGGATAATATTGAATTTTACCATCTTTTCTTTCCCAATGTTGGTCAAAAAAAGTCATTATCTCAGAGGCGACAGGAACCAGGTATTCTTTTGCAAAACAACTATCTTGAGTATAATCAAAGTAGTCAAGCATCATAGCGCTTAGTTCAATTCCATTGTCCCAATAATTTTTCATGTAGGGATTATTCGGATTTGGAAACGATGCACTCTTTGGAAGCTCTCCTTCCGCAGGCTTTTCTTGTTGATAATAGAAGCAAGTATTACTATAAGTCCCCCAAAAGTATTGCGTTTCAGGGAAAAATGCCCCCTCGTGCCCATAGTAAGTTTGTGTTCTGTATTTTGCCAGTTCAAGGGCATTTTTATACATATCGAAAAACGGCATGATTAAATCTTGATCGCCACTTGCTAGCATTGGCCAATACAAATGACGATTGTTCTGAAACCAATATGCACCTCCCCATCTACGATAATCCGGGTCAAATGAGCCTTCCGACTGTCCAACAGTAAAGATTCCACCATTGAATTTTACAGGCATCGTTCCTCGTCCCGACGCAGCCAACTGATACCGTTGATGAATATATCCAGCCGTTACGGCTTCTGCTTCTTTATTGCCTGAAATAAAAATACTACTACGCTTCCAGAATGAGTGCCACCAGCCACAATGCTCTTCATAGGCATCGCTTAAATCTTTGGCTTGAATTTCTTTATCCAAAGACTTAATATCATTAATCCACTCCTCTTTTGTATGAGTTACTTTTGTCAGGCAAGTGATCGAAACATGATGTTTTTTCTGTGCTGTAACAGATTTGAGTTTATTCTTCTCCCGTTTCATATTTTCGCCTGAAATCAAAGCTCCAAAAGTCCTGTTCAAAAGCGGATCTTTATTCTTCTCCAGATAACCTCCGAGTTCTTGCCCTTTCAACGTAACCGGGTAGATTGATTCGGCATTACGGTGAAACCAAATCAAATCGTCCATTTCCGAGGACTCTGGCACAATTTCATCGGCAAAAAGCTTTGGGTTGAAATATTTGAAAGTTCCCATATCTGAGAAAGGAATAAGATCAGCTCCTGATCCTTGGCGGTTCTCTTTTCTCCATAAATCCAAATTAACCTCACACTCTGATGCATCACTTCCCTGAGTTTCTATATGAATAACCGGATTGTTTGCATCTATCCAAACTTTCAAGCTGGTAAACTTCTCATCATTTCCTAAACGAACTAAAAGTTGACCATTAACAATATCTAACTCTTGCTTAAAAGGGGTGTTCAAGCTCACCTCCTCAGGAAAAGCTTGAACACGGACCATCCCCAACTTGAGCAAACGTCCTGCTTCATCCCAGGAGTCGGTATGGCTCAATAGAAGGACCAATTCTCCATTTTTTTGTATCCAAACATTGGCACCAATCTGGCCATTTCCAATCGGCACTGAACCCAACTCATTCATCCCCGGGGAGTCCCATAAAACATTGTACGATCTGTATTTCTCAAGAGTCACATCTTTTGCTTTCTTATGAGAGCACCCTGAGATAAACATTACAATGCAGAAAAGGACTAACTTTATCGATAGCACTTTTATAAAATTCATTGTCTTATTTCTATTTAATTTTTATATCCAAAAGCCTCAAATTCAGCCAGACTAAATGAAGCTTTGTTTTTGCCAATGATCCGTAAATAACGATACGGCTTGGGATGATTCAAAAACACTTCCCACATATTGCTGCACTTTGTATCTGTTTTATAAAAAGATACAACTTCATTTTTAACTGCTAATACCGTGTAATCTTTGAATGAAGGATCGTTGGACGCCTGAACCTCATAACTTGAGCGGGATGCCGGCTCAAAACGATCTTTGACCGGAATAATCACCAATTTTTCCAGCACATATTCTGATTCCAGATCTACCTGGTACCAAGATTTTCCCTTGGCATCAGCTGCCGTGTGCCAATACGTGCCCCAATTATTATCATTGCCATATTCTGCAAGATTGTCATCTTCCTCAGAAGAAACTGTTACCGGCTTATTTTTTAGTAAACTTTCATGTCCGTAGCTATGTGCAGCCAAATCCTGATAATCTTCTTCCAATCCGGCATTTTCCATAATGGCTAAAGCGGAATCGGGCCATGCGTTATTTCCAATGTAATGATAATTGATCAACTGCGCACCTCCAGCACTGGTACATGGAGCATCACCGTAATTACTGTCAAAAATCACCCGATCAGAGCTTGACATCCAGGCCCTGCAAACATGCTCGGCATGAGAATCTTGGCTTACATTGTGCTGCCAACGCGAGTCGTTGCTCCAGTTATCAGCATAGAAAACATCCATCACATTACGACTGGAATACACCACATAATTTTCTTCAACCAGGCAATTCGGATAGTAGCCATGAGTGTATAGTGTTCCTCCATCACGAATACCCCACTTGTGCATAGCCGAAGAACGCGAAAGTAAATTCCTGCGGTAAGTCAAACGTCCAATTCCGGGATGATGCGTGGGCTTATCTCCAATACGAGCATGAATTCCTGCATAAGCAATATCCGAAATGTCGTTGTTTTCAATGATCACGTCGTATGCTGCAAAGGTATTGATAGCGCTGGCCTGGTAATAATCACGTCCAATGTTGCGCACTACATTATTTCGTATCAGGGTATGCTTGCAGATTGTATTATTAGGACAAAGTAATTTGTTAGTGTACCACTTTCCAGTGGATATGGCTGCTGCGCTCAAATCGTAGAAGTAATTCCCTTCAATTCTTGTTCTATGTGCCCCTTCGTAAGGCTGAATACCACACGATCCCAGATGTCGAAAAACTGAATTTAACACCTGCACATCGTCAGTGTAGTTTAAAATAAGCTGGCCTGGCACTTCAGAATCATACTCACCTGTAATTTCAGCCTGCGATCTGCCCAGCATGTGCTTTTCAGGGTAAGTCCAGTTTCCATGCTGAAAAATGAGGCCATCAAATACAATATTTTTAATTCTTGCTTCGGGAGTTCCATTTAATTCAATAAGGCCTTCCACTACTGGCACATAGGCTTCTACCTTTTTCATATTTTCCCATGGCTGAGGGAAATAGTATAGTTTGTTTTCGGTGGTGTTCAAACACCACTCCCCGGGCTCGTCAAGCTCCTCAATGGCATTTACAATGTAATGCCCCATTGCGCCCGATGCATCTTGCCAGGTAGTCCACCACTGAAAATCAGGATTTGGCAAACGAAAAATATAGGAACTGTCTGTTTCAATTATTTCTTCGACTGAAATTTGCATCATTTTAAAAACAAGCAAGGCATGCAAACTAATATCTTTTACATTTGAATAAGATTTCGGCATGTCGACTTTACTAAACTCAATACCATCCAGCTTTTCTTCAGTTTCCGGGTCATTCCACCAATGCCTTGTGGGATGATTACTGATTTCGGAACGCACTTTACCCTTCTGGATATCGCCAGACTTAGGAGCCGTTATGGACCTAAACGGCTTGTTCGAGATAGCCTGCTGTGCACGAATGCCATTGACATATAGCTGTTTAAAATAGGGAGCATAACCTTTTTCTTCAGAAACATCTGCAACAAAGTAGTCTTTTCCTGAAACCTTTTTCCAGCCCTCTACTTTGCGACCTCCACAAATCACCGGTTTTTCATTAGTAAGGTTCCGGTAAATTATCCGGTAGCCATTTGATCCTGAATCCTCTGAACGAAATATCACAGTTTCATCCAGCTCATAACGTCCCGCAGCAAGATAAACATAGAGGTCCGACTTCATGTTTTTATTCAGTTGGTGCTTACGGATATAATCTCTTGCCCCTTCCAATGTTCTTAGGGCCCTTTCAGGGGTTAATCCATCAGCAGAATTATCTCCTTCCGGGCTAATGTAAATGGCCCTCTGCTTAATAAATTCAGATTCTGCTTTTCTGGCATTTAAAGCATTACAAGTCAAACTTGTGGTTAAAATGCTCAGTCCCAAACAGACCAAATATTTGCAATAATAAAATTTCATATACTTCATTCTTTTTCCTTAGATCAAACTTGATTAGGTTAATCATAAACAACAAGAGTTTACCTCTTAAATTTTGCTCTTTGTTGACTGTTGGATTTTTATTGTCTATTACTTTTCTTATTCTAAAAATTATTATTTCCAGCTTCTTTCGGCTTAGGAAAAGCCCTTATTGAACTATAGCGTTTATAAGTCTCAAATATTCCTTCGTCAGATCCAACCATGCGAGGATCTCCGGTTCGTATCAACTCTTTCCGAAGCTCTTGCTTGAGTTTTGCTCTGATTGAACTATAATTCTTATCTTCAATTAAGTTATTCAAACAAAAAGGATCTTCTTTGATATTATAAAGCATCTCTTCCGGCTGCTTCTCAAAGGCTAAATCAAAAAAAGGCCTGACCTCTTTTTCTTCAAAATGCTCAACTATGTAGGATTTTGCAGGACTTCCGTCCACATCAGTAAAAGCCCAATCACTATGATGTTTTCCTTGCTCATCAATACCATATAAAGGAAGAAGCTCATTTTCCTGGTCGGGATTCAAACGCTGTGGAGCACCAGCTGGCCAACGATCCGGTTTCATATTCCAGACATATAAGAAGTCGTTATTGCGAATAGCTCTTTGCGGATACCCCAAGTTTTTCCAACGTGACGAAGAGTGCCTTTCTCTTCCAGAAAATGCAAATTGTCGAGAACGATCAACCATTCCATCCTTATCTGAAGTCAATACTTCTACAAGGCTTTTACCTGTTACAGGCATCATCCCGTCTGCAGTGGTTTCAGTCAGTTCAAGTATAGTAGGTGCAAAATCGATGAATGAAACGACATCTTCCACCACGCGTCCTCCTGGAAATTTCTGAGGATACCGAATAGCCAAAGGAACATGAATACCGTATTCAACACATAAAGCTTTAGCCCGGGGAAAAGGCATACCATTGTCTGATGTAACAATAATGATGGTATTTTCAAGCTCGCCAATCTCTTCCAAGTAATTTATCATTTTTAGCAGTTGCTTATCAAACCATTCTATCTCCATCGCATAATCAAGTATGTCTCCACGGATTTCTTCCGTATCTGGCAAGAATCCGGGAACCTGCACATTCTCAAGCTTTTTGCCTGATCTTTTCCAAGCCCCCTTTTCATACACACGATGAGGTTCATAGCCACCATACCAGAAATAAAAAGGCTGGTCATCTTTTCGGCCTGACATAAATGCTTTGAAATTGGCGTAATAGTCTATTGATGACAGTCCAGTCGTTTCTTTTTCAGTCGCATCATAAGCAAGCTGATTAAATCCCTTTCCTGCAGCATTTTCAATCCGAAAAGAATCTTCTTCTATATGATTACGATGATACTGAAAAGGCGCAACTCCTTTACCGGTGTAGCCTGTCAAATATCCATTATCCGAGAGTAAATCAACAAATGGGACATACTTATCAAGCCATCCGGAAAAATGCTGACCGGATTGTTCATTTTGCCAATGATGCCGGCCTGTCACCAGCGAACTCCTTGAAGGCGCACATCCCGGAGAACCGGCAATGCAATTAGAGAAATAAATCCCCTCTCGAGCCACTCGATCAAATGCCGGAGTTCTTACAAAAGTGCATCCTGCAAAGCTTGTATGAGCAAAAGACTGATCATCACTAATCGCAATAATAATATTTGGTCGCTTCGCCTTGCATTCCTCAACTGTTGTTGTACAAGCAACCATCAAAAGCATTCCTGATATTCCTATCGTTCTTTTCATTTCCTTTTATGATTAGATCTCCATTATTCCAAAATCCATTTTAAAATCCTTAGAGCTCACCTTTTTCTTGATACTTAAACCAGTCATAATACGCCCAAGCTGTTGACTTTTCGCCATTGCCTGATGCAAATAATCCCACATAAGGACCGGTATAACCACCACTTACATCGGCGCTCATAAACCGACTATCCACCGAAGCTATCGTGTGATAGTTTGAAGAACCGTTTTCTGCATAACTGAATTCATAAAAGGTTTTCTTACCTCCGATTTTTAGTTTGATGGATCCACCTTCAACAGGTATTTCCGCTTCACGGTGAGTAATGCTTCCGATACGGTACTCCAGAACGAGATATTGTTGATTATTCCTTTTTTGAAGAAATAAATCGTAATGGTAATTATTGCGCGACATAATGCAAATACCGGCAGTTTCATTGTCAGCTTTTGGGGCAAATACCAGTTCCGTTTCTGCACTAAAAGACCAATGCTGAATGCGGCGTCCCACAAATGTGATTTCACCTAATGCATCGCTTAATGTCCATTTTTCGCCCTTCAGAGCCAGAGATCCTTGCTTGTTATCCAGCGAGTAATTTGATGCCACAGGATTTCGAATGTAATTCCATTCCAGACCAAGCTCTTTTTCATCAAATTCAGTCAATGTGCTTTTTTCAGGAAACGGTTTAAGAGGCAGTGTGGGTACATCCATTTGTGCGGTGGCCACACCTGTCTCATTCACCACCGGCCAGCCATTTTTCCATTCTACAGGAACCAGGCTGGTTTCTCGTCCCAGCACCGGACAGTTACCAACTGTTGGCCGGATACAAAGAAAAACCATCCACCAGGATCCATCGTGAGCCTCTATCAGATCACCATGCCCGGTACCCTGGATCACGTCATAACTATTCCGCGCAGTCAGGATGGGATTATGCGGACAACCTTCATAGGGACCCCATATATTTTTACTGCGGGCAATGGTCACCTGATGATTATAAAACGTTCCACCCTCGGCCGTCATCAGGTAATAATAGCCGTCTTTTTTATACACATGAGGAGCCTCGATGTACTGGGCTCCACTCCCGGTCCACAGCATTTTTATTTCAGAAAGGATTTCTCCTGTTTTAATATCAATTTCTGATTGATAGATAGCCCTTGCATCGTCAAAAGAGGTTGCCCGGTTGGACTGAAAATACACTTTACCATCGTCGTCCCAGAAAAGAGAGGGATCAATACCTGATTGATCCACATATATTGGATCAGACCAGGGACCTGCCGGATTAGTGGCTGTTACGTAAAAATTGGCATTTTCATTTCTGGAAATCATTAGCGTGGTCACCATGTAAAACACACCATTGTGATACCTTAGTGTGGGTGCATAAATTCCTTGAGAAGGCGTCACCTTTTCAAATGGCAATTGGCTCTTGCGCGTGAGGCAATGCCCGATCTGGTTCCAGTTGATCAGGTCTTTACTATGAAAAACAGGCACCCCCGGAAAATATTCAAAGGTGCTGCTTACCAGATAATAGTCATCGCTCACTTTGCAAATACTGGGATCGGGGTAAAAACCTGGAATCACCGGATTTTTATAGCCCTGCCCAAACGTTAAATAGGGAAATATTAACGCAAAAAAGACGATAGTAATAAGTGTTATATTTTTCATTGTTTCAATACTGATTTATAAGGTGCTTTTATGCCAGCCTCTTTCTTAATTTGCTCAAAATCGACCTTTGCACCGGAAAGCTGAGGCTGCTCCCATTGAAAAGTCAAATTTGTACTTTCAGGGTTTAGTGCACTCATTTTTTTATCTTTGATGGCTTCATCAAAAATCAGCAACTGATCAACACTGTATCGAAGACAGTTCGCTCCCAAATGTGCCACAACTAACTTTCCATTACCAGGCTTTCTTGTTTTTGCAATTTTCTTTTCTACCACAGCGCCATTAACATAGAAGCGAAATATTTTACTATCATAGCTAATGGCAAAACGGTTTTGCGCATCTTCTTGCAAATCATTTTCGACAACCAATTGGTGATTGTTTTCTTTACCTCCTCCCACATTGAGATATGCAATAGCTTTGCCTCCTTCAACGAGCATTCCGTAATAACCATCAGCATCTGACTTTCCATTTTTACTGAGTACCCATTGTCGTTCGGTCCATCCACTCAAATCCAAAAAAGTAGATGGAAGCTTAAAATCTGCAACAATCGTAAATTCGCTATGATCGAGTTCTGGGCTATGAGCAAAAACAGGACGTTCTATATCCCAGTTAAAGTTGTTATCTTTCCATGTGAAATTCCATGGACCTGTTTGGCGGGCAAAACTAGTTACCTTACCACTCGTTTTCCCAATTACATTACGTTCAAAATAAATATATCGGCTATGAGAGTCCATGCCCATGCCATCCACCACACCATGTACATCTGGGCCTTTTACAATCTGGTCAATAAAATTCTCCTGTAATATGGTTCCCCGGCTAGCTCCATTGTTGTAATAACCTGCAGCATCTCCCATCGTTTGAGATGTATGGTGGATGTAATTACCAATAAAGCGGTTATTAAAATTATAAGTCTCCACATGATCTGTCCAACACCAACCGTTACTGATACCACTGTTCCCGGTATAGCCAATCTCACAATGCTCTATCAAATTATTGTGACTTTGCATCACACACAATCCAACAGCTGCCGGATGTACCTTGCCGCCATCGTGGATGTAACAATTGGAAATGATATTGTAACCTGGAGCCAGGTCAAAAGGAATACGATCTTTCACCACATTCCGATCGGGGCGTCCCAATAACAAACCACCACCTCCAAGATCAAACATCTCACAACCTTGCAGTTTGATATTAAAGCAACGTTCACCAATTCTCATTGCATAGGCACCCACATGATTGAAACGACAGTTCTCAAACTGAATGTGCTCAGCGTTCACCAATTCCACCGCCTGACCTGACCTCGGTGCCGCCTGTGCATCCGTATAGCCGCCTCTTGGATGATCGGGGAATTGTGGCAGCCCTTTTTGAATCTCTTGGGGCCATTGCGGAGTCATATCGTAAATACCTAAATTGTAACGGGCATATTTAAAGCTGATGTTCTTAAACGAAAGGTATTGTACTTTCTTCAATGAGTCCCCTTGGAATGACATAAACTCATTCAGGTAGGGAGCATAAATTTCCATCGTATTCGGGTCTTCGCCTTCGGCAGTCAGGTAATGCACTTCTCCTTTCTTCCCATCGAGGTACCACTCCCCCGGCTGATCCATAGCTGCCGGAATATTCTCAACGCGGTAGCGCATCTCCTTTCCGAAGGTGCCGATGGGATAACGACAAGGTGAATTAAAATAGACGTCCTGCTTTTCTGTATCTATTTCGCGTATGGTTTGCCAGGAACTCTCCCAACTGTGATAAGTTAAGATTTCAGCCTCATCCCAATTTTCCCACTGTTGAATATCGCCTTTCCTAAACTGAAAACCACACCGGCTTTCCCAATATTGACCTGGCTGTTCTTCTCGCATTTTCTGATTCCAGGTATATTTCCCAACACTATCAGCATATTTAGTGAGTGGACCTTTTGTTTTTAAGAATCCTGCATTGGGAATCCGGGCGCGAGTCAGCCGTTTCTCTCCCGCAAACAACTGTCTGAAATACCAGTCACCACTTCTTACTTCTGGCACGGAGGCTACCCAGTGATTATTCTTCACCTTTCTCCAATTAGTGATTTTTCGCCCGGCAGTGATGAGCACACCGTCTGGTTCAGCTCCCTGAAAAATGACCGGTCTATCTTTTTCACCATTATCCTCTGGAGTAAAAACCAGGGATTCATCTAAGGTATATTCACCCGCTTCAATCATTATACGGACACCTTTATCAGGCAAACCATCTTGAGCTTTTAACTCCCTCACTAGTTCCTGAGCCCGCTTAATGGTAGCCACTGGTTGTTCCTTACTGCCTGCAGCATTGTTATTGCCAACAGGTGACACATAAATATTAACCTGCGCGATAACGCTCAAATTAATTAAAAACAATAGTGCAAATCCTACTATCTTTTTCATAGACTTTTATTATATGAATATCTGATATCCCTACTCTAGAACTTATTTACATAAAAAACGATCCTCAATCAGTCACCCGTGCATATACTTCACAAGGCTTTCCTGTTGATTCCGGAGCCAGCTTAATCTTTATCTGCATGGCTCGTATTTTTTTAGCCCAAGGTTCCTCCAGCCATATATTCTCCACCACAAAACAATCATGATCTTCACATTTTTTATCAAAACGAATATGCTCTTCTCCATGTTGACCAATACCACATCCATCGATTAAAATAAACTGTGGGGTATCAGCCAATATGGCTTCAAGTACATGCTCATCTAAAAACGTTTGTGCTTCGCCATATTCCTTTGTCCCATAATTGTACTTCGCCATAGCTCCAGTATAAAGCACTAACGCTTTATTCTTGAAACTATCAAGAGCCAGATCTTCTTTTGCTGGCATGTGCTGGCGGCAATCAATTACTTCTGCAGCCACTTTGTATTCTTTTTTCTTAGGTTCCTTTGTATAACCGTCGATATGTGTACCTACATGCCCGATGGCATTCACAGCATCGGACTGATTTTTTGCCCATTGCATGGCTGGGTGATTATCTGATAGCTTAATATCTATTTTTATTGTTTTTTCCATTAACCTAGCCTTTATTATTATCGACATCTTCCTTCATTTCTGCTCCCAATCAGCCATCTGAAAGACCTCAAAATACTTGAGCGAATCCTTACCTGTGATCTTCATCATCATCCAAGCACCTTCCAGCCAAGAAGATGATTCACTAATAGGATTGAGCTGATTTTTCAGATCGAATTCTATACTGTACAAGGGATTCATAGGCCCCCAACAGTAGTAAAATACTAAACCTGCCCATCTTTTGCCGTTTTCTTTATTTATTATGATCCAGTTTTTGTTTTGTCCGCTCTACTACTCAGCACTACCGGGCCCCCTGAACTACTTTATTCTAAAGTTTTGAATAACCACATCTTCTCTTCTACTTTCAGGAGACACGATTAACTCAACTATTTTCCCATCTTTCAGTATTCCTTCAATCGTAGTATTCCGGGGAGCATGCAATTTAAAACTCACATCCCACTCTTTTGGCCAAGCGGGGAACAGGTATATTTTATCTTCAAAACACTGCATGAGCATCTCCTGCAAGCCAATCATTCCACTTCCGCCCCAGTTATGGTCGGGTACCCAGTCGTGCCCGGGGCCCCAGAATGTGGGAAACCGGCGTTGGGAATCCTGCAGCTTCTTCACGTTGTACTCCGCGGCTTTTTCCGTCATTCCCATCCGCGCATAGAAGATGCCATCCTGATGCCAGCTGATCACCATATCCTTGGGAAACTTGCCATGTTTCCAGGTATTTTGGAAAACCGTCATATCATCTTTTGCCAGGGAAAAACGGTTAAACGGGAAGAGAGGATAAAATTGAGGGCATTCCACGTTTTGATACCTGCCCCATGACTCAGCCGGTTTTAATACCAGGTCACCTTCAATATCATCGTAAAAATAACCCGGCAACCGCTTCAGGTATCCCTGGAAGTACGCTTTCTCTTCACTGGAGAAATAATTGCCTTCCAGCTCCAGGATTGAACTAATACAGGCGTGCAATCCAGACTCCAGATCGCTTGGATTTTTGGCACCACGGTACGATTCACAAGAGGTAGACGGGTAAATCACCAGCTTCCCTTTCTCATCCAGTGATCTTCCATTGCGTATCTGTTCCCGTTTTTGGTAGTGCTCATCAAAAAACACCAGGGCAGATTTGATGAACGGAATATAGTCAGAGATGTCATTCCCGGAATACCGGTGATATTCCAAGATCATATAGGCGTGTTCGACCTGCGACTCCCAGTGGTAAGAGATGGCTTGATTAGCCATGACACCGATTTCTACGAAGTCATCATAACCTCTTAACGCATTGGCACGGGGATCTCCAAAAGGGATTTCCTCCCCTCTTTTGCGATGACTCTCCCCCTTCCATCCATAACCGGCTCCAAGCGCCAAACCGGGCACATTCATGTACTCCGAGAAGACACCTCCCCCGTGTCCAAAATGTTTTTTCACACGGGCTTCTGCCCCGCCGAGTCCTTTGCGGTACAACTCGAACTGTGGAAGCATCGCCTCAAAGTCGCCGGTTTTTAGTAGCGGCCAATGGAGTAGTCGCTGGTTTTGGGCAGTGAACACTGCTCCACCCCAGGCCCGCCAATCGGGACCATAAGCCCGGCTTTTGTCCACCAGCGAAGGATCGAAGGTGAAATTGCCACCATTGAATTTGCTGGGATACTCGCCATATGCATTACACCCCAGCTGATAGCGGAAGAGCTGGTAATTTCTTCCGGTCTGCCACTCCCTGTTTGCCGGGTCCGGATTATCCGGAAATAGCCGAATCCAGCTTCGTTGCCAATACTTCTGCCACCATTGTACAGTCGACCGAAACGCTTCCTGATGGTCATTTTCGACCTCTTTTACTAATCCTTGTAATTCTCCGGTCCATTGATTTAGGTTCTCTGCCTGATCTATATGAGTGGCAATCATCAGACGATGCTGAGTTTCGGGGGTAGTACTTTTCAGTTTCCAGGCCCTAAAAGGCGTAAGGGCATAGATCCCATTCTCTGTCCCGGCAGGCGCAAATCCCTTACCAGTCATCATTCCTCCAAAAGTACGGTTCTTCAGATCATCCACAATCTCATCCTGATACTCTTCCAACTCCTGTTGTTGAATCAGTATCTCCGGTACCAGCTTCTTGTTAGGATTACGGTGATAGAACAGTACCCCTTCATCCTTAAAAAAGATATTGTCCTTATGGCGAATGATTTTTCCGGGATAACCTTCCAGGTTGAAACAGGTAAATCGCTCACGCGAGGGAGCTGGTTTCAGTTCATGATCTTCGGTACGCCAATTTTCGTACGAGGCTGTCACATCAACCGGCACATTGGCATCTACATCCACCCTGACAACCGGACGCAGCACTTCCACCCAAATTCGTATCACCGCTTCAACCATCCCCTCATCCGTTTGCCCTTTTGCGTTAATCTCAACATAACCATCTTTGAGTTTGAGCTCCTGAGAAAAGAAGGTAGCATTTTTAAAGGGATTGGGCTCAAGCCGCAAGCGCACGCGACCCAACTTCAGGTATTCACCATTCTCGCTAAAACTGCCGCTACGCTGCATGTAACAGAGCACATCACCATCTTCCACCCAAACATTACAACCGATGTCTCCGCCCCCAACGGGCATCGATTCACTACTATTCCTGCTTTGTTCTGTCCAGGTAATGTTATAATCGTCCAGACTGCCTGATTGGCATTGTCCTGTTGTCCTCCCCAAGCCTACATACAAACAAACCAGTACTAACACTTTAAGTATTTTCATCAATTATGTTTTTTAAGGGTAATACTTTCAAATATACTTGTAGTAAAAAAGAACCTCTCCCCTTCAAGTGTTTCTGCCTTCTTCCCGTTCCGGGAAACCTGCACTTTGTTTCCGGGCCAGGGATTTAGGACATTACAGATCCTTCCCTTTTCGCTTAATATGTCGATATATAAAACCTCACCGTTTTTAACTTCACTGGATACAAGGAAGGCTCCCCAGATTCTCAAGTTATAAAACGAAGCATCTTTCTTTTCGGGCCAAACCGAAAATACGCGCAATACTCCACCATGCCCCATGCACAACATTTCGTTAATGGTATTTGGCACAGTACTGAAGTTTTCAATTCCGTGTGGGTTGTTCTGCTGGAAACCATTGGGATAAGTATTCTCAATATACTTATGCATCTTGTTTATAATCGTATCTGGGTTATAGCCGACTCTCACTGCGGCCGGAAAGAAGCTGTTAGATCCATTAAAATCAATCCAGCGCTGCATTACATCAATCGTATTGTGAGCAACCTGAAGCAATTCAGGATCACTGTCTAATCCGATCTGTCCGGCAGGATAAATATGCTGAATACCCAGAGTATTGCCTCCCCACCAGGCTGTACCTTTTTCTGTGTAGCGAAAAACCTTTTTTCCTTGTCGTTCCTGGTAAGTATAATCTGACAGATGATCCTTAACATATTGCCAATTGTCGGTGCGTTCAGCATCAACTTCCAACTCTCTGCTCATATCTATGGCCGTTTGCATTACCATTCTCACCATTCCCAATGAGAGAATTGGATTCATTGTCCCAACAGTGCCTTCATGAATTGCATCGTTATAAATCACATAGCGGCCGTCCTCAAAAGTTAGGTAGTTCTCCCAGAAAGTGGCGACACCTTTCACAAATGGATATACCATTTTGGTAAACTCCAGGTCATAGGTGTAATAAAACTGCATGGCCATGTTTACAACACAGTAAGCGGAGTTACTTCTTTGTCCGAAGAATAATCCACCTTCTTCTTCATTTCCATCTTTAGTATAATGTCTAAATTTCTCCATCAATTCATTACGCCTGGTGGTCTCAATCCCAAGGGGACCTGCTCCTACTGGCAACATGATTCCCCCGTCAATCCCGCAAATTTTTTCAGAATAATATTCACCCCTTTCTTTTTGGGCAAGAAGCGGGATTATACAAGGAGTAGCCTGCTCAATGTGATTGGAAGAAAACAAGCCATAGAAAGGTGCAAAATGATTGTAGTTTAAATGATAATCACCATTCCAATACGGGCGTTCTTTGGTGATAGTAGTTCCAAAGATGGAAGGTGGAAAGTCTTTATCGCGGCTAAAACAAGCCATGCTATAATTCGACAAGTAATATTGCTTTTCAATTAAATCATCATGGATGTCCACGTAAGACTTTGACCAGAAATCCCGCCACCACGCATGGTGTTTTTTTTCTATTTCTTTTAATGCAGACTTATTGATAACTGCAACACGATCAATAACTGTCTTAACGCAATTATCGCTTTTAAAATTGCTGGAAAAGGCACAGGCGATGATTACCTTTTTACCCGGGGCAAGTGTAAATGTGTTGGAAGGTTCATTCAGAATGTTCATGGAAATGGCTGATTGTGTAGGGATATCTACATCCTTTTCAAATGCACGGGATATCCACATAATGCCATCTTCCTCAATGCCAGTCTCTTCTTTCGCAGGAAATTTATTATCCAATGGTGGGTTGTCAATGATCTCATTCTTTCCAGGCAATAAGAGGTTAATTTTTCCATTTACCTTCTGATTCCCTTTCAGACTTAATTGAATAATCATCAAATCTTCGGCTGCCGAAACATAAGTACAGTAATTCAATTCTGCATCATTCTTTTTAAAGATAGAATAAGTTTTAGCATCATAAAGGTTTTGTTCCAGATGATAAGTAGCTCCGGTAAGCTCTGGAATATCGATTTCGATCTTTCCTAATACAGCAGGGAATGACTCATTATATCCATTTTTTAACCTCCAGAAATCATTCTTGGCAATATAATAAACTTGCTTTTCCGGTCTACCGGAAATGGCCACACCGGTATATCCGTTTCCAAGTAGCGGAGCATCTACGGAATACGGAACTGGTATTTTTCGGGGTGGGTCAGTAAAGACTATGCGGTAATTTGCGTCAAATTCTTTTGCTTTCTTATTTTCTACCGACTTCTGCCCAACGCAAAAATTGCAAAAAACTAATAAAAGACCACCTATAAATAAACTCTTTTCTATCATTATTAAAAAAAACCAAAATCAATAAAATAAAAGTCTTGAAACCTCAAGAAAACTAGGTTTCAAGACTTTAGTTCTACAAGTATCAATTAGTTTACATAACCCGGATTTTGCTCTAAAACAGCTTCCGAGTTACGTTCAATTTCACTGTAAGGAATTGGATATAACCCATTATGATCTTCAATGGTCTCACCACTATACGGATTATATTCTCGGGTACGCTCTACAAGCATCCCTAAACGAGATAATGTAAGTCTGCGCTGTTCAAAAAAGTCTAGTTCACGCATCCGCTCATCCAAAATATAATCAATATCTACATCTCCTTCAGCTACCGGTGTAGCATTGGCTCTGCCGCGCACCTCATTGATATCATCGGCCGCCTTATCTTTTTGACCTTTTCCCAAGTATGCCTCTGCACGCAGCAGGTACGTTTCGGCTATACGAATCATGTAACGATCCCGGTAAGTTGCCCCTGCAGAACCAAACATGACACCTGTTGCAGGGTCCTGAATCACCTCTACGGGATGATCTCCTTTAGTGGTCAACTTTGTTGGATAAGCAAAAAACCATCTTAACGTGTCATTTTTACTTAGATCGAGGTTTTCACTGACTTTTAGACCATAATAAGCTGAATTGGGATTATCAAAGACCCAATCGCGCTGTATATTGCGGCTATGGTTTCGAAGGTCGTTGTTCCAATCACTTTGCCAGATTTCATAGATATAGTGATCTGTAGGTCTGACATTCCCAATTCCACGTCCACCATTCTTAGATGTTGGGCCAACAAACCCATTGACCCCGTCCGGGTCTTTTAAATACCAGTAAAGGGGTACAATAAAGCGTTCGAATTGAGATGCTGCATTCCAGTGATTCTTGGAGCCACCACCACCTGGTATATCAAATTCAATCTGAGTGACCCATATACCTTCCTTGTTCCCTGCTGAGCGATTCTGGTTGTTCCGCTGAAATAAATCCCAATAAGGATCTCCATCCTGATCAGCTTTAATACCAAAGCGTTCTGTCATCAAGGAAAAATTAGGATCATCAATCACTTTGGATGAAGCGGCAATGGCGTTATCCCAATCTTTTTGAGCCAAATAGATCTCAGTGAGCATGTGATTGGCGGCTGCCTGACACAAACGGCCTTCAGCAGACACATTCGATATTTTGGGCAAGTTAGTCGCTGCAAATAGAAAATCTTTTACGCATTGAGCCAGAACCTCTTCTTTACTATTACGCACAAAGTCCCTTTTTGGAGAGCTGATTTCTTCCGTTACAATAGGCACTCCACCATAAAAGAAAGCTAAAGTACGATAAGCCCAACCACGGAAAAACCGTGCTTCTCCAATATGCTCGTTTTTCTCATCTTCCGTTAGATACTCAATATCTGAAATGCGATTCAAGATCACATTACTTAGATAAATTACCCGGTACATATCTCGCCATCTGCTAGATACAATTCCTGAAGTAGGCGTTAACGAGGAAGGGTAATCCCCAAATGCCCTTGTTGCGGGATTAATTCCTCCCATAGCCAAGTCCGTCCCAAGATGAATATCTTCTCTACCTTCATGCCCATTATAAAACCCCCTTACAGAACCATATATGCCATTCAGCGCAGTTTCTATGTGTACTGGTTTAGTATAAGAGTTCTCAGGACTGTAAAAATCCAATGGCACCTCTTTAAGCACCTCCATCTCATCACAGCTAAACAATTGCAACGAGATTGCAACAACAAATAAAAACTTTAAATATTTCATGCTATTTTTTTTCAAAAGATTAAAACTGCAGGTTTACACCTATAGAATAACTTCTCAATACCGGATTAACAGCCTCATCACTGATTCCTTTTCCTAGTTCTGGATCATTTCCTTTCCACTTGGTCCAGGTGTGCAGGTTCTTTCCACTGACATACAGTTTCAGACCTTTGATATATCCTTTAAACAGGTGTTTGTCGAACTTGTACGACAACGAAATATCCTGCAAACGTATAAAGCTTCTCTGCTTATAAGTATTGGGGCGTATTTTGGCAACATATTCCAATGCAGGATATTCAGCTCCCGGATTCTCGGGTGTCCAATAGTCCCACTCTTTAACAATATTCCAGTTGGTGATATTGTCACCACCAGACCATGCTCCAACATAAGGGGTATTCTTGCCATAGTAATAGTTCTTACCCCCTTGAATTGAATTGACGAATACACGCAACGACCAGTTTTTATATCTAAACTGGTTTTGAATACTGAATCGATACGCGGGTACGGTATAACCAATGATATCCCGGTCATGAGCTGCAGACACTTCTCCATCGGGAACTCCATCGGGTCCGGAAAGATCAACCAATCGGTACCCACCCACATTATAGCCACTGGGTACCTCATCTCCAAGCTGGTAGATACCATCAATCACGTAATTATAGATGGCTCCTACTGATTTTCCAATAAATAAGCCACTATCAATCAGGTCATCTTCTTTACCATCGCCATCATCATCTTTACCTAAAATAGAGACTACCTCATTACGGTTCAGTGCAAAATTTACAGTTGATTCCCAGGCAAAGTCAGAGGTTTTCACATTCAGCGAAGTAATGGATGCCTCAACTCCCCAGTTAGCTATTTCTCCAATATTTGTAAATACCTCTTCAAATCCGGTCATATAAGGAATCCGGATTTTATAAAGCTGATCTGTTGTATTTGTATTGTAATACTCAATATTACCATGCAGGCGCTGATTCAATACACTAAAATCAAGCCCCAGGTTCAGACCAGTAGTTGTCTCCCATTTTAGCTGACTGTTGGCCAACCTTCCGATAGCAATACCAATTGCCGAAGGACCGCCGTCTCCAAACACATAGGAATTTTGAGAATTTACAGTCGCCAATGTAGAATACCTGCCGACGGTACGGTTTCCGGTTTCACCATATGAAGCTCGCAACTTCAGGAAATTGATCCAATTGGTGGACTGCATAAAATCCTCTTCACTAATGACCCATCCAAAGGCTGCGGATGGAAAGACGCCAAACTTATTGTCCTCACCAAAGCCGGAGAACCCATCCCGGCGAACGGTTACGGTAGCCAGGTAGCGGTTATTCAACTTATATTGTAAACGTCCCATGGAGTATAAACTGTTTTCCTCCCAGGCTCCCGAGTTAACCCTCATTTTATCAACTGAACCTGCTTCCAGCTTATTGTATCCCAAATCAGGATTCACAAATACACCGGAAGAAGATGCTGTCCCTTCATATTCACGTGACTCGCGTCCATACACCAATGTTGCAGAAACATCGTGAATATCGTTGAATACCCTGGAGTAGTTCAGGATATTATCAAAGGTCCAGTCATAGGCCGTACCGTAATCCTTGTTTCCACTGCCGGCAAAACTCTCTCCTGCCGGATTAAATCCAAACTTACGACTGGAACGGTAGTTATGAGAGAAGTTAAAACGGTATTTCAATCCTTCTACAAATGGCAATTTGATCTCTCCATTGAAATTTGCAAACAGGTTTAAACGTTTGTCAAAATTGGTCACCTCAAGACGCTGCAACGGATTCGTAATGGAACCAGCTTGCGGGAAATAATCCAATTCGCCTGTTTTCGGGTCGTATGGGGTTACCACTGGAGAGTGCAGATAAGCGGTACGCATATCAGGAGATACGCCACTGTTATCTGCAGAGGTAACATACGACTGTAATCCCAGCTTCATCCAGTCGGTAATCTGGTTTTCAAAGTTAGCCCGAACGGTCCATTTCTTGTACTTGTCGTTAATAATATACCCTTCTTGCTCAGTAAACGAACTTGACAGGTAATAGTTGGTAAGCTCAGTCTGACCGCTAACGCTCAGGTTGTGGTTCTGGATATGGCCGTGATCGTTGGCGATCAAGCCATACCAATCGGTATCATAACCGTCGTCAAAATATTTTTTCACACCTGAATGACCAAGCTTTAACGCCACGTCAAAATCGGGATTTACTTGTAAATAGTCATCTCCCATGCGACTTTCCTGCCAATACACATCTTTTATTTTCTGAATATATTCAGACCGGTTAAGCGGTGTCATCCGGCTTGCGGCTTTTTGTATCGTATAATAAGAGGAGTAGCTAAACTGTGGTTTTTCCCCTTTTTGGCCTTTTTTAGTAGTGATGATCAGTACCCCATTGGCTGCCTCAGAACCATAAATAGCTGCAGAACTGGCATCTTTCAGAACATCTACCGACTCGACATCGTCGGGGTTGATCTCCCCTAGTGGACCACGATAGATCACTCCATCTAGCACAATCAGAGGAGAGGAACTGCCACTTAGTGAGTTTGTTCCACGAATACTTATTCCTGGATTTTCCCCAGCATCATTGGTAATGCCAACATTCAAGCCAGGAACAGAACCTTGTAAAGACTGCACAATATTAATGTTGGGCTGCTCGCGAAATGCTTCAATATTGGCTTTCACAACCGCTCCTGTAAGGTCACTTTTCCTAGCGACCCCGTAACCAATAGCCACGACTTCTTCAATTCCAATGGCATCCTCTTCCATCGTAATATTGAAAGATGATTGGTCTGCAACCTTTTTTTCGACGGTTCTCATTCCAACAAATGAGAAAATCAATGTTGAATTAATCGGAACCGTTGACAGATTAAAATTACCATCAAAATCAGTAATCGTTCCCATTGTTGTTCCTTTTATCACAACAGAAACTCCAGGCAAAGGACCTCCCGAGGCATCTTTGACCTTACCTTTTACATCGATTTCTTGTTGCAAAAAATTATCGAGATTAGCATCTGCTTTTGAGATTGCAATGTATTTATCAAAAGTCTCATACTTCAGGTTTAGTTTAGGTAAAAAAGCATCCAGAATTTCGTCTACGGTTTTATTCTCAACATCAATACTCAGGAGTTCTTTGTTGTCAATATCTCCACTTTGGTAGAAAAAGTGAATGTCAGTCTTATTCTCTATTTGCTCTAAAAGTTCAGCAACAGACATATCCTTCATACTAAAACTCAGCTTCGTTCGCTGTGCTAAAGCGTTTCCTGCAAGTGTTTGCATGGTCGCCAGTAAAAGCAGAAAAACGGTAATTCTCATAATGCGTAAGAATTTCGACAACCTATACAGGTTGCAACAATTAAAAGTTTTTTTCATAAATTTGAGATGTTA
Organism: Sunxiuqinia elliptica; assembly: GCF_900113005.1. Classification (GTDB taxonomy): domain Bacteria; phylum Bacteroidota; class Bacteroidia; order Bacteroidales; family Prolixibacteraceae; genus Sunxiuqinia; species Sunxiuqinia elliptica. The sequence goes on along the minus strand of NZ_FONW01000003.1, from coordinate 148,411 downwards.
GAAATTAATACAAATCTTCGGGCAGAAGATTAAACTCTAATTAACAGGGTCGGGAAATACTTCCAATATTTTCCGATCCTTTCTAGTTCACATAGGCTTCTTTTTTAAATGAATAATATTCGGTTTTTCGTGTCTTATTGTAATTGTATACTCTAAGTTTGACGTAAATTTGAGGATATCCAAAATTTGATTAATTGGCTTGTTTCTCAATATTGATCCAGAAAATTTGATTTCTTTTGAAGCTTCATCGTCAAACTCAATAAAGACATTATAACAACGCTCTAAACGATCAGCAATATCAGCCAACTTTTCATCTCTGAACAGCATAATTCCTTTTGTCCAAGAAGTATAGTATTCAACATCAACAGATTGCACATCCAACTCGTTGCTTTTTGAATTGTAAACGGCATTCTGATTAGGTTTTAATTCCACGATAGATTGACCTTTATTGGTCTGCAAATTAACCTTTCCCTCAATCAGCGTAATATTCACTTCGTCCTTATCATTTAAAGCTTCAATATTAAACTGAGTGCCAAGGACTTTCACAGTAAGATTTTCAGTCATTACACGAAAAGGACGACCCAAGTCATGTTCTACATCAAAATAGGCTTCTCCGAACAACTCGACATCTCGATTCTTTCCAGTAAAGTTTGACGGATATTTAAAACGAGTGCCTGAATTCAACCAAACATGTGTTTGGTCTGGCAATATTACTTGGGCATTTTCTCCTAAAGGAACAATTACTTCGTTAACGGCAAGTTCTTGATGAGAACCTTCTATGAAGTAGATGGACATTCCTCCTAGAATAAAAGCCAATGTAAAAACAGCGGCATATCTGAATACCTTTAACGAAAGCATTCGTTCAACAGATCGCTTTCTTATACTTTTCTGTGGTAAGTCATCATAATTGCAGAAAGAGGCATAAGCCCAACAATTCTTAAGTCGATTATACTCACTTCTATTCTCGGGAGTTGCTTCAATCCATTGAATGACTTCTTCTAGTTCTGACGGATTTGAAATTTGATTTAGTGTATATTGTTTTAATTTTTTGTTGTCCATGAACAGGTGTTTGTAAGTAAGTACGGTTAATGGTTATTTACCCTATCAGAAAAGAAGATTTTTTTTCATCTACACACCAATGAACTAATAGTCTGCACACTACATGCAATAAAAATTATCATCTAATTTCAGTGGCTATATTAGAAAGAGTAAGAATGGAAGGTAATGGTGAAGAGATTTTCGAAGCAATTTGAGTGCTTTTGAGATATTGGCCTCCACTGTTTTCTGAGAAATATTCAACTCTTTTGCAATCTCTCGGTTCTTTTTATTCTCATTGCGACTCATCTCAAATATCAGCCTTGTCTGCTTCGGAATCTGTCTTAGTGTTTTATCTATAATCTCACTAATTTCGTTAAAGGCAACCGGAGATGTATCTAAGTCACGAAGTGCTCCTTGGGCGATAAGTAGTTCCCTATATTTTAATGACCTTTCATGTTTCTGCATCACCTTAATATGATCAATCTTCTTTAAACATTGATTTTTACATAAAGTATGTAACCAAGAGGAAAGATTTCTCACCTTGGAAAATTTATGATGATCTTCCCATATATCAGAAAATACATCTTGCACAACATCCTGAGCCACCTCATGATCATTCAAATAGTGTCGTGCAAAATAAAATAGACGGTTATAGTACAATCTAAATATTACTCCGTAAGCCAGTTGGTCGCCATTAGATAACTTCAGTAATAACTCCCTTTCTTTAAGAGTACTCAAATTGATTCAAATTTTGCATCAAAAAAATGAAGCTGATTGATAAAAAACGCAATACAATTAAACAGTATCTTCATCGCTGAAGCATAAAAGCATAGTATTAAACACAACTTAGTTTAGTCTACTTTTCCTGTTGCTTTTATAGCATCCATGCAATCCTATTTATAGACGAACAAACTTAAAGGGGCAGGTATTTGAAATCAAGTAGGATTTTTTCGATTTATAATACTATTTTCACATTCAAAAACGCAAAAGAATGGTATGAAAATGCTATATGAAAAAGTTTCAATTACTCCTGAAAGTTTAATTATCACTCGTTGGAATAAAAGTCAGCACTTTATGATGCCCATGCATTTTCACGATGAGTATGAGCTTATCTATATCGAAAAGAGCTTTGGAACAAGATATGTTGGTGACTCTATAGAACCTTTCAAGGAAGGAGATTTGGTATTGGTAGGGAGTAAACTTCCGCATACCTGGCAAAACAATGAAATTTTCATAGAAAATCCAGCGACGCACCCTGTCAGAGCTGTAGTTATTCAGTTTGGATTGGATTTTGTTAGCTACATCAATTACTTTCCGGAGTTTCAGCATATTTCAAGCATGTTGGAGTTGGCCCAACGGGGGATTTCTTTTTCGGATGAGGTAGCCCAAAAGAACAGGAAAGCTTTAACTCAGTTACCTGATGCGAAATATGGATTTCACCGGCTAATTTCCATCTTAACAATACTGCATAATCTTGCAGCCGATCAAAGTTCAAACTTGTTAGCTTCATCTTCTTTTCAAAATATCGATAAAAAAAGCTCTCTCAATCGAATTACTCAAACCCTTGATTATATAGCCCGAAACTATACTCAAAAACTAACGCTAGATGATATTGCAAGCAAGTTTAACATGAGTATTTCTGCTTTTTCTAACTTTTTTAAGCGCAAAACTGGAAAATCAGTCATCAACTACATCAATGAATTAAGAATATCAGAAGCCTGTAAATTGCTTTCGCAAACAGATAAGAATATTGCAGAAGTGGCTTTTGAATGCGGATTTAACAATCTCTCAAATTTTAATCGCACTTTTAAAGGAATTACAAGTAAAACGCCAAAAGAGTATCGACAGCTTTGGTCCAGCAGTAGTTAGCAGGCAATAACAGATTGCAACGAAATCTAAGGGGCAGCTTAAGAGTGGTGGTGATCGGTGGTCAGAAAGTAATTAAGAGGTCGCCTCACGTTGTTCGCGATGATGGTAAGCAAGAGATGGATAATGTAAACTACTTACTGACACTTTCCGAAACAAGTTCGGAAAGACGCTTAATTATGGGTAGGTAGCATTAGAAAATCAAGTCCCCACTTCTCCGAAGGTGGGAACTCTACTTTGGGAGCTTTTCTGAGTTCTAATCTAGTAGGGAGAGAAAAGGAACTACAAATTACAATCTTGCAATAAGATGGTGATTTCGCGAATGCCTTTTACGATTGAACTTGCCGATAAAGTTGCTCCTGAAATGGCCTGTACTTCGTCGCCATAGTCTAGATCTCCGCCATCGTAACCATTAAACTGCTTTAGCCAGCGTTTTGAGGTAATTTCATTTCCGTGATCAGAGAAGTAGGCTGTAACGTTCACCAGCTTGACTTCCCGGTCTTCGTTGTAATAAACCAAGTAGTTAAACTGATCATACCGGCCTTTTCCAATTGCCGACACGACAAAGCCAGTTGGCTTTCCTGCTTTGTATACCCGCAAAACAGACTCGACTTGTTCTGTTTGGAGGCACTCTGCTGTTGATACTTTCTCGAACTCCAAGTCTGAGCGGTCAACATGTAATTCTTTCGACAACAGTTTAACCAACTTCTTGGATGTTGCATCGTCAGCTCCAAAAAGCTGAGCTTGACTCGTTGTCATCAACAACAAGCCAAGCATTGCTATCATTATCTTTTTTAGAACCATATCCCAATTCCAAGGTTCAATTGTGTTTCAAAATCATCGGTGGCTTCATTGCCAAACCACTGCATGTCTGCTTTTAGGACAGCGCCTTGTGCCAACCACCAACCAATACCAGCGGTGATATCAGTACGGTCATAAGCCAGGTTCTTCTCAATTCCATCTACTGCTTTGTGCGTATTGTACTTTTCGTAGCGAACAAAAGGAACCAGTTTTTGCTCTGTCTTTTGGCCATTCAACAAATCGTAACCAGCTTCCAAATAGTAGCCAAATAATTCGCTGCCAACGTCTTTACCCGTAAAAGCATTGTACTGATTGGTATTCGATAAAGAAGCATAATTCAATTGTCCACGGAATACCCAACCATCGATTGAATAACGTCCGTCCAATCCAACCATGTTCATCCCAATAACTGAGGAGTCAGCCTTGGCTTCTAAAGCACTGTCATCTTTAGCAATGCCGTCGTAAAGACTGGTTTGTGTTTCGCCAAAGTAACCACTCAATCCCAATTTCAACCCCGGAACTCCGTAGTAGTCAATCTTGGCTGATAAGTTTGGATGTGTCAAAATAGACTCAGCTCCTTTTTGGCGTCCTTTACGGAAAGCATCGCTCCCCCGCAAAATACCTCCATCATCATAGCTCTTAAATCCATTCACCACATACAGTTGGTATTTCAAGTTCAGGTTCTGCACATTTCCAGTGAATCCAGCACCAATTTCACGCCAGGTTGAAGGAACAATTTTGCTATCCAAATTCGGACGCTCTACCCCATTATAAGTAGCTGGTTCATGGTATTCATTAATGATCCCCATTGGAATCAGCAACAAACCTCCTCTGAAGTTTAACCAAGGATTAATGCGGTAATTCAGGAAAGCTTGCTCAACATACACCTCTTTTACGTGTTCGTATTCAACCTCAGTAACAAACTGAGTCCGGTCATTAAAGCGATAAGCAAACAACATGACCAAACGATGAATGTCCATCTTACCATTCTGATGAACATCTGACGAAAGCGGCTGATTATAATCAATTTGAGCATATCCGCCAATGCTTAGTTTACTTTCAGAGTTCAACAACGACTCGGCTGCATTCTGCCCGTTTACATACGATGCTGTTATCCCAGCCAGCATCAGGATAAGTAATAATCTCTTTCTCATAGCAACACATTAAATAATAAATGATTAATGTGCGCAAAAATAAATTCACAGGTGCTGCCTCACAATCCCAAGATGTTGGTATTTTTTTATTTGGAATGAGTTAAGCACCGCCCCAGAAATACTCATTCAAAAAGCTGTATACGAATGACTGATTGGGTTTCAGGCATAATTTTAAATCGGTTGTCTATGCGGTGGCCAACTACCCAAACAACCTTTCCTCCACTGTATAAAATCCAACTGTTTTCTTTCTCCGGAATGGAGAATTTTTGATCGATGAAGAAATCACTTAACTTTTTAAAACCAGTCATTCCCAAAGGTTGAAAATACTCGCCCTGCTCCCACTTTTTTATGACTAGCGGAAACTCCAGACAGTCCAGGTCAAGATCTGCAATTAAACGATTCTTTGAGAACTGAAACGATGAATCATTGGTCAATTGCTGAAAACTTAATCTTATAGGAGTAGCAATTTCTAAGCAATCTTTTTCGATGTAGTAGCGCGATAGCGACTCCTCTTCACGCGGAGTCAAAATAAAATAGCTCCGGTCTTTCACCAGGCGATGAGTTGTTGAGTAAAACACTTTTCCTGGCTCAGCATAAAGTGCTTGGTTGATTTCCTGCACCAAGTCAGCTGTAAACCCGAAAGACTTTAAAGTCTCGAACAGCAGGGTTTCCGGGTAAGAAGAGGCTTTTAAATAATCGATTGCTAAAAAGCAATGCTTTCCCTCTCTGCTTAAAAACTGGCTTTGTTCTTCTGCTATTCGGGCATTAAAAACCAGTTCCGTTTCTTTTAAAATAGCCGCTGTTTTTGCGGCATTCACTTTAAAAGCTGGATTAATGGTTTCCAGTAAAGGCAGCACTTGATGGCGAATCAAATTCCGTTGGTGAATAAACTCTTTGTTACTTGAGTCTTCACGATAAGGAACTTGCTTTTCATTGGCGTAAGCTACCAAATCATTTCTCGAGGCAAATAGCAAAGGACGTACCAATCGTCCTTTCCGGGGATGGATACCAGATAAGCCTCGAATCCCTGTTCCCCTACTTAAATTAATTAGCATGGTTTCAACCAGATCATCTTGGTGATGTGCCGTTAACAGGTAATTGTATTGAAGCGAATCAAGTAGTTCATAAAACCATTGGTAACGCAATTCCCGGGCCGCCATTTCAATTGATATCCCCTCCTGAACGGCGAATTCACGTGTCTCAAATGTTTGGACAAATAGCTCGATGCCGTGTTCTCCACAATAGTCGCGCAAAAAGGTTTCATCGCCATCCGATTCGGCACCACGCAATTTAAAGTTACAGTGCGCCACAACAAAGTCATGCTCCATTTGACGAAACAAATCGAGCATGACCATTGAATCACAACCTCCACTAACCGCTAGTACCAGCCGGTCAGTCGAGGTCAGCAATTGTTCGTGGGCAATATTGTTTTTAAGTTTTTCAAGCATCTTTTAAGTAAACCACTTTTTCGCAAATCCGGATGACTACTTCAACAGCTTTAATCATTGATCGAACCGGAACATATTCGTACGGTCCGTGAAAGTTATGTCCCCCGGCAAAAATATTAGGACAAGGCAAACCCATGTAGGACAAGCGAGAACCATCGGTCCCTCCGCGAATTGCTTTGATCTTTGGCGAAATACCCAGTTCAGTCATTGCTTCTTCTGCCAAATCAACAATGTATTTAACGGGTTCAACCTTTTCGCGCATGTTGTAGTATTGGTCAACTTGCTCTAAAACAACTGTCCCTTGACCAAATTCTTCATTTAAGAAACGGCAAGCCAGCTCCATTTGAAGCTTCCGTTTCTCAAATAGATCTTTGTCGTGATCGCGTATAATGAAAGTCAAAACGGATTGTTCGACACTTCCTTGAAATCCGACACAGTGGAAGAATCCTTCATATTTCTCGGTGTATTCCGGACGCTCATGCGCCGGCAACATTTTCATTAGTTTTGAACCAACTTCAATGGCATTAATCATCTTGTTTTTAGCAGCCCCCGGGTGAACGCTTCTTCCGTTGATGGTTACCTTAGCCATGGCAGCATTGAAATTTTCATATTCTAATTCGCCAATCTCACCACCATCCAAGGTGTAAGCAAACTTTGCTCCAAATTTTTCAACATCGAAATGGTCAGCACCTTTCCCTACTTCCTCATCGGGCGTAAAACATATGCGAACTTTTCCATGTCTGATTTCCGGATGAGCAACCAAATAAGCCATAGCAGTCATAATTTCAGCTAATCCGGCTTTATCATCGGCTCCCAGCAAGGTTGAGCCATCTGTAGTAATAATTTCCTGTCCAACGTAATTCAACAAATCGGGAAACTGAGCTGGTGACAAGGTTACTTTTTCATTTAATACAATATCTCCACCTTCGTATTTCCGAATTTGAGGTTTAACGTTCTCCCCGGAAAAATCAGGACTGGTGTCCATATGTGCAACAAAACCAACCACAGGGCATTTTTCTTCGGTATTGGCAGGTAAGGTAGCCGTCACATATCCATTGGCATCTTTCTCAACTTCCTGCAAACCTATTTCCTTCAATTCGGCAACCAGTTTGTCTGCAAAATCCAACTGCCGTGCTGTACTCGGAAACGTCTTACTTTCCGGATCCGAAGTGGTATACTCTTTTGCGTACCTAATAAATCGATCAATTACTTTTTCCATATCTTAAACATCATCTGAGTTAAACTTAAAACCGACGCGTTTGCCAGTTCTTATTTTAGAATGGCTGATTTCAACCTTCATTTGTTCCACTGAGGCAATTTTCACCTGATCGTATGGTGGAACAAGTAGGTCAAATTCAACCGTATATTGAATGGCAGTTTCCAGTATCTGCCTTAAAACCTTCTTGGTAACTTCATCAATTCCAAAATCTTTAACCAACTCACCAGACTGGCGTTTTCCTTCAACAAAGAAGTGGTTTTCCTGATTAATGAAAATGCGGGCAATCAAATACCCTAAGTCCTGCAAACGGTTGTACTTAAAGGAATCTGACAAAAAATTATAAATATGAATGACGCCACAGTATCCGTTTAATGGAGCTTTTTTGATATAATCTAATTTCCAAATGGGGTGTTCCCGGTTGAAAACAAAAACATTGGAGTGCATGCTAAACACCAATAAATCTCCAGCCAAACGAAATTCAGCCTCGAATAAACCTTTCTCATGAAATTCGGGAAGAATCTCCTCGGCTACCTTTCCATCCAAAGCGTCCCGGAATTCATCAGCCAATTCTTTCAATACCTCTTTTAGTAAATTAAAGGAACTTAAGGTATTGGTATAAGCCAGCTGCTTGACGTTTGATTTTGTTACAAGTTGTTCGTAGTGCTTCTCGTTGTTTGATTTTCCCATTGGGTTAGATTTTCCATAAAAATAAGAAAAGCAGCCAAAACTGACTGCTTTCATTTATCATGTTATGCGAAAAATCTAGTAAGCTAAAGCAAATAATACGCGTTGGCTTGAAGGTTTTCCTGAGTAAATACAAGTTCCCTCTTCTTTTTCCCCATCAAATGGGATACAGCGGATTGTTGCTTTCGTTTCTTCTTTAATCCGTTGTTCAGTTTCAGGAGTACCATCCCAGTGGGCTAAAATAAAGCCACCTTTGTTTGTCAGTACTTCCTTAAACTCATCGTACGTATCTACTTTCGTTGTTTTCTCGGTTCTAAAATCGAATGCTTTTTGGAAGATTGTCTTTTGGATTTCTTCCAGTAGGTCTGCAACATATTGATCAATGTTCTCCAGGTTAACAACCTCTTTGGTCAGCGTATCGCGGCGGGCAATTTCAACCGTGCCATTCTCCAAATCGCGCGGTCCCAAAGCCAGTCTTACAGGAACGCCTTTTAGCTCATATTCAGCAAACTTCCAACCTGGTTTTTTGGTATCCGAGTTATCATATTTAACCGAAATTCCTTTAGCTTTCAGCTTATTAACGATCTCTTCAACTTTTTCATTGATTGCTTCCAGCTGCTCTTCTTTTCTGTAAATTGGAACAATAACCACTTGAAAAGGAGCTAACTTTGGAGGCAACACCAAACCATGGTCATCAGAGTGAGCCATAATTAAGGCACCCATCAAGCGAGTAGAAACTCCCCAACTTGATGCCCAAACATAATCTTCTTTTCCTTCGCGAGTCGCAAATTTAACATCGAATGCCTTAGCAAAGTTTTGACCCAAAAAGTGCGAAGTCCCCGACTGTAACGCTTTTCCATCTTGCATTAGGGCTTCGATGGTATAGGTTTCCAGAGCACCGGCAAAACGTTCGTTAGCTGATTTTGCACCCTTAATGACGGGAACAGCCATGAAGTTCTCGGCAAAGTCGGCATAAACATTGACCATCTTTTCAGTTTCTTCCAAGGCCTCTTCACGAGTTGCATGCGCAGTATGGCCTTCTTGCCACAAAAACTCAGCAGTACGCAAAAACAAGCGGGTACGCATTTCCCAACGAACAACATTTGCCCACTGGTTACACAAGATAGGCAGATCGCGATATGACTGAATCCAGTTTTTATAGGTATTCCAAATAATGGTTTCTGAGGTCGGACGAACAATCAGCTCTTCTTCCAAACGTGCATCGGGGTCAACAACAACACCTTTCCCATCCGGGTCATTTTTTAATCGATAATGAGTAACTACGGCACACTCTTTGGCAAACCCTTCAACATGGTCGGCTTCCTTGCTAAAAAACGATTTCGGGATGAACAACGGAAAGTAAGCATTCACGTGTCCGGTTTCTTTAAACATACGGTCCAACTCGGCTTGCATTTTTTCCCAAATGGCATAGCCGTAAGGCTTAATTACCATGCATCCCCGCACAGCAGAATTCTCGGCCAAATCGGCTTTTACAACCAATTCATTGTACCATTGAGAATAATTTTCACTTCTAGGAGTTAATTCTTTAGCCATATCTTTTCTTTTGGTATGGTATTTGCTTCTTTTGTATTGAAATTTTGAAGCTACAAAGTAAATAATTTATTTTTAAAGATACAGGAGGTCTAGTTATGAAAGCAAAAGTTACACTCTTCTCAGCATTAACACTACTGCTGGGAGCATGTTCTACCGGGACATATGTAACCGACAGGTACGATGACATCTATTTTACTCCCGGTGATATTCCACCTCCAGCTGTAGTTGAAGAACCCGCAGCCAATGCACGAAACACCCAAGTGATTTCGCAACAGCAGGTAATTACTGAATTGGAGGAGAATGAAGATGGTTCAAGAACCCTTAAAAATTACGTTTTTGAGAGTGACGAGCCAGAAGCTGATCATTTGGTCTACGATATGGATAACATGGAGTTATTGGGTTCTGATACCACGATGTATGAAAATGATGGAGACGTTGATTACGTAATTAACAATTATTACGATGCGGATGAGTTGGATTATACGTATCGCATTCGTCGTTTTCACCGCCCTTATTTTTACGGGCCTTATTACAGTAGCTGGGGATATAATTCATTTTATTACGATCCATTCTATTATGATCCTTGGTATGATTCATTTTACTATGGTGGTTATTACAGTTACTACAACCCTTGGGGATCTAGTTGGTATAGTCCTTACTTCTCTTTTGGGTATAACTGGTACAGTCCTTATTACTCATGGGGACATCATCACTATTATGACCACTACTGGGGACACAACCACTCCTACCCGATTTACGATTCAAGCCGATATGAGTATGGTCATCGACGCTCAAGCTATAGTAATGTAGCTCGACGCGATGGATCCTATTCTTCAGGAAACCGGATTTCATCCAACAGTGGTAATCGTAACAAAAGCACTTCGACCAATGTTGGTAGTGGAAGACGTCCTGGATCATCCGTTGTAAGCAATAGCGGACGACGCACAACAGGTCAGGATCGTAACACCAAAAATGCAACAATTGTCAATAAGCGAAGAACAACCGGAAGCCAGGTTAGTAACTCTGGACGCAGAAGTATTACCAACAGTTCGGTCAATAATAACAGGATAAAAAGTACTCAGCGTACTTATCAACCCAGAACCACGACTACTTCTACACAGCGTCGGTCGTATACACCGAGTTACAGCAAACCACGCACGGTAACCCGTTCTAGCTATAATAGTAATAATTACAGCAAACCAAGAACTTCAACTTATACCAAGCCGAACACAACAAAAAGCTCTCGGACCAGAAGTTCTTACACGTCACCAAGAAATTCATCGAATAGCTACAAGAAAAGCTACCGATCAAACTCAAGCTATAATAAAGGGTCCAGCCGAAGCAGCACTCCAAGCTATCGTTCGACCTCACCTAGTAGAAAAAGTAGCGGTAGTAGCTACCGGTCATCTTCTCCAAGCAGAAGCAGTAGCAGTGGAAGCTTCCGTTCAAGTGGAAGTAGTTCTTCGAGAAGTAGCGGCAGCTCATCAAGTGGCAGTGGCAGTTCACGTTCAAGCAACAGCGGACGTAGATAATTGAAATAGAAACACAAATTGTTTATACAAATTTGATTCAGCTATGATAAGAATACAGTATATGGTTGTTGCCTTATTATTACTAGGCTCAACAGCAATGGGACAGAATTTGGTGGATGGACTTCGCTATTCTGATTATAGAATTAAAGGAACTGCCCGCTCGGCAGCAATGGGAAATGCCTTTGGTGCTTTAGGTGGTGACTTTACCTCGGCAAGCATTAACCCTGCAGGCCTTGGAGTTTATCGCAGTAGTGAGTTTGTTGTTACTCCTTCGTTTGGCAAAACAGATGTTGATGCCACCTACTTGGGACAAACAACCAATGATTCGAAATACAACATCGGATTACCCAATGTAGGTTACGTGGCTACTCTGAAAAATAATTCAGGAGGTTCCGTTGTTGGTTTGAGCTTTGGGGTTGGTTACAACCGATTAAACAATTACAACATGAAACGCATGATTAGTGCCAGCAATGCAACATCTTCAATGTTAGATGAATTTGCTCTTAATGCTGATGGATATCTTGTTGATCAATTAGATCCATATTATGAGCAACTAGCTGCTGATACAAAATTGATTTATACAGAAGATGATGGTCCCGAAGGAATTTATAGACATGATATGCAAAAGTTTCCTTATACAGATGATTTGACAAATTATGAACATGATCAGCGCAAATCTTTTTCTCAAAAAGGAGCTATTGATGAGTTTTTGCTGTCTTTTGCAGCTAACTTTAACCACAAATTTTACTTAGGGGCAACTGTTGGTATTCACGATGTGAATTTCAAAGAAAATACAAGTTTATCTGAATATGGCAATGCACAAATCCCTATATTCAATAACTACTCATTCAACACCTATTTAAACACTACAGGTACTGGATTTAATTTCAAAATTGGGGCTATCTACAAGCCAGTTGATGCACTTCGCTTAGGCGTTGCTTTGCATACCCCAACATTCTATAATTTGCATGATGCTTTTGACAATGCCATGTTCTCTGATATTGATTTTGGAGAAAAGAACTATTCTGCTTATTCTCCTCTTGGAGATTATGACTATGATTTGACGACTCCGATGAAAGCTATATTCAGTGCAGCTTATGTTATTGGGAAATCGGCCATTATCAGTGTTGACTATGAATATGTTGATTATTCAACCATCAAACTAAGCGATGGCGGTAATGGGTATGACTTTTTTGATGAAAACCAAGAAATCAAAAATGCCTACCGATCAGTTGGAAACCTTCATTTGGGTGCTGAGTATCGGGTGAACTCGCTCTTCAGCCTTCGAGCTGGATATGAGCACTTCCCATCTCCTATCAATGCGGAATATCAATCGGCTGATGGAAGAACGGATGACGCTGTAGCATCAACGATTTCTGCAGGACTAGGTTTTCGTCAAGGGGGCTTCTTTATGGATGCTGCCTATAAACACGGATTTGACCGCAACTATGCAGAAGTATACTCAGGCTCAGATTTGGCACAATATGAAATTACCAAAGACCAATTACTGTTAACTATTGGGTTTAGGTTTTAAAAGATAAACAAAAGAATAAGAGTACAAACGCCGGATTTTTTCCGGCGTTTCTTTTCTTTAAGAATAGCATAAAAGAGCGTCCCACCTTAGCTGATTAACCTGGTTATTCTTGCCCTGATTTCGATTTCTGCTACAGCAAATTCTGAATAGAGACTAAAAATAGTTATCAATATATTTAACGAAATTGTTTATAAAATTTGACATAGGATTCCCCTTTTGCCGTTAAAATGTTGTAACTTGTCTTCACCAATTAAATAAGAGAATGGTCAATTTTAAGCAAATAAATTATCATCAATCGTTACTGCTTTTCAAACAAGCAGATCATGCTGGCAGACGCCTAAAACTTGGTGAATTGACGACTTCTCAATGGTTGCAAAAAGAGAATATTAACCTGGATCAGATCAAGGATATTTCCAGAAACTACCCCGATCTTAAAATTTTCATTATTGGCGAAGGAGAATCAGAAGGCTTTTATATTTATTCGCAGAAACAAGAAACTTGTTTTAAATTTGAAGGCGAATTATCTCTTTTAAAATAGCCAATGACTGATATTAAATTCCCGGGAGAAGATCCCATATCACAAGGAGTATTTAACTACCATTTTCATCGCGACAATTCCCCAATTCTTATTCATTCTGACGGTTTTGATACCGACGAGGTGCTTCCCTCCTACTTTTTCCGAAGTTACAATCAAATGCCCAAGCTGGAACAGAAAGCGCTGGATTTGGCTTATGGGAAAGTGCTTGACGTAGGAGCCTGTGTTGGTTGCCATTCAAACTACTTACAAGAAAAAGGACTTGATGTAACAGCCTTGGAGCGCTCTTCTCTTTGTTGCCAGGTTATGAAAGATCAAGGCATTAAACAAGTACTTCAGAGCGATTTTTTCCAGCTTGAACACAACCAGTTTGATACCATCTTACTTTTAATGAATGGAACAGGCATTGCCGGGACTTTGAATCGCCTGGGCGATCTGCTTCAAAAATTGAAAAGCTTGCTAGCTCCCGGAGGTCAAATTCTTATTGATTCCTCCGACTTGATTTTTCTGTATATGGAAGATGATGGTTCGGCAGTTGTTGACTTGGCCGCAGAAGAGTATTATGGCGAATTAATTTTTCAAACAGAGTACAAACAGCATAAAGGGTTATCCTTCCCATGGTTATATGTTGATCCTGATTTGCTAAAAGAATACGTTCAAAACAATAAGCTAAAGGTAAAACGAGTTTTTAGAGGTGACCATTACGATTATTTAGCTCAAATAACCCATTAAAAACAGAATTTATGACCAGTAAAAGCTATCGAAAACTTACTCAAGCAGAAATACAACAACTCGAGATAAACAATTCATCAGCTGATAACTGGGATAACATTCAAGTGAAAGATGGCTTTGATACTAAACGTGTCTATGCCTGCCATTTTAGTGGCGAAAATCGCATTGGAGTGCTTGCCGGATCGATGACTTTCTTCGGACAACTTGAGCGCCCATGCGGACTTTACCATGCTCATTTTCACAATTGCACAATTGGTGATGATGTTTACATCAACCAAGTCAAGAACTACATTGCTAATTACGACATTGAAGATCATGTATTAATTGATAACATTGATCTTTGTGCAGTCGATGGAGAATCAAGTTTTGGGAATGGCATCGAGATTTCTGTACTAGATGAGACTGGCGGCCGCAAAGTTATGATGTACGATAAACTATCGGCACATATGGCTTATATCATGGCATTTTACAAGCATCGGACAGTTTTTATCGAGCGTATTGAGCAAATGATTCTCCACTACACGCAAGGTGTTTGCTCCGCTAGAGGTTTTATCGGGCACCATGCCAAAATCACCAATTGTCGGGAAATCAAAAACGTAAGGATCGGGGCTCATACGCTTGTTGATGGAAGCAGTCAAATCGAGAATGGCACGATCAACAGCAATGAACATGCGCCCGTTCGTATCGGTCACGATGTAATTCTGAAAAACTTCATTGTTTCGTCGGGTGCTGTAGTTACAGGAGCTGCCCTTGTCGCCAACTGCTTTGTAGGACAAGGCTGTGTTTTAGGCTCTCAGTATTCAGCAGAAAACTCCCTGTTTTTTGCCAACTGCCAAGGGTTTCATGGCGAAGCATGTGCGGTATTTGCCGGGCCTTACACGGTAACCCACCACAAATCGACCTTATTGATTGCCGGCATGTTCTCATTCTGTAATGCCGGAAGTGGTTCAAACCAAAGTAACCACATGTACAAACTTGGCCCCATTCATCATGGGATTGTGGAGCGGGGATCAAAAACGACCAGTGATTCCTACTTGTTGTGGCCAGCCAAAATCGGTGCATTTACTCTTGTTATGGGGAGACATTATAAAAACTCCGATACCTCAGATATGCCTTTCTCCTATTTGTTAGAGAATGATGATGAGAGCTGGTTAGCTCCGGCCATCAACCTGAAAAGTGTAGGCACTATTCGTGATGTCTTGAAATGGCCGCGACGTGATAAACGCACTGATCCACACAAAATGGACTGTGTAAATTTCAACTTACTAAGCCCATTCACCATTCAGAAAATGGGCAATGCCATTCATAAGCTAAAAGAAATCAAAGCGATATCGGGTGAAACCACTGCAGTTTTTTCTTATAACAATACCAAGATAGAGCGCCACGCGTTAAACCGGGGATTGAAGCTGTATCACCTGGCAATCATGAAGTTCATTGGTAATTCAATCATCACCAGATTGAATACCTGTTCTCTGAATACAGCGAATGATGTCAAGGCCTGCCTGCAACCCGACTCTCAAATAGGACAAGGAGACTGGATTGACCTTGCCGGATTGATTGCTCCCAAGCATGCCATCGTTGAGCTTTTAAACCAAGTTGAACAAGGCGATATTCAGGAGTTACAGCAGGTTGAAGATTGCTTTTATTCGTTACACGATAACTACTACAATTACGAATGGAACTGGACAGCCAACTTTGCAGCAACATATTTCAATAAACCGCTTACAAGTATGTCCATTGAGGAAATCATTCAAATTATTGAAGAGTGGCGTAAAAGTGTAGTCGCCATTGATAAAATGCTTTATGAAGATGCTAAAAAGGAATTTCGATTGGAAGCGATGACTGGATTTGGGATGGACGGAGATCACAAAACCAAACAGTTGGATTTTGAAAGCGTCAGAGGAAAGTTTGAAAGTAATGATTTTGTCAAGGAAATTCTAACGCACATTGAACGAAAAACAGCTTTGGGAGAACGTGTCATCAAGCAATTAGAACAGGCCAATAAGAAGGCTTAAGTCATCACACATCAAATCGCTATATCCTTCTACTAATAAGTTTACTTCTGATACAATTAATAGAAGCGCTTGGGAGCACAACAAATTTCCTTTTTGTCGTATTCCTAAAGTCTTTGAATTCTTTTCTATTTTCATATACGAATTTTCGTCGCTTTTAACCATAAAAAAAAGGACCTGCAATTTTACTTGCAGGCCCTTCAAATTTACCTAAAACATAACTCTACTTTGAGAACTAAATTTTTGCTTTCTATTTTGCTAGATCTTTGATTCTAATGTTGCGGAATTTCAATTGAGAACCGTGTCCCAAGAATCCGATGTAACCAGAATTACGTTTCAACCCAGGGTGGTTTTTGCCGTCAAGCGTACCGTTTTTACTAGCTTCTTTGAAGTTGCCATCAACGATCACTTCGCCATTCAGGGTAATTTTCACATCATCACCTTTTACAATCACTTCCTGGTAGTTCCATTCGCCAAGAGGCTTTAAAAATCCACGTTTGGCAGTGATAACACCATAAACTGAACCGTGGTATTGATAAGGCTTCAAGTTCGCATAAATAGCAGCCGTATTATCTAAAATTTGCAATTCTTTTCCGAGGTAAGCAACGTCACCTTCCAGAGGTGCATGAATTCCCAAACCATTGTTGGCTCCTTCTGTTAATTGGAATTCAAAGCGGAAAATGAAATCTGAGTATTCCTTTCCTGTATACAGGTTACCACGGCTTCCCTTTTGTGGACGAACAACCAATTCCCCGTTTTCTGCAACATAGTCGATTTTGTTACCAATCCAGTTATCCAGGTTTTCACCGTTGAATAGCAATTCAAAGCCGTCAGCTTCTTCTTCAGCAGTTAGCGTAACAGTAGCAGGACTCAACTCACGAACATAAATGTTACGGAAAGCCAGGTCAGTACCGTGTGCTTGAAGCTCAATTGCTTCTTCTCTGAAGATTGGTAAGCTACGATCCCAATAGTTTTCCAAAGTAACATTGTCAACCACTAACTGCCCATTTAAATAAACAGTTACTTTGTCATCAACCATTTTGATGTAGAATGTATTCCAGTCACCGATAGCATTGTCAGCTAAAACCAATGGCTTGCTAGGGTTCTTTTGGTTGTTGTACAAACCTCCACTACCTACTTGAGCACCAACATCAACACGAGCTGTATCCCAAATCTGAACTTGAGGAGTTCCACGAAGATAAATTCCACTGTCACCGTCTTTGGTAATTCTCCAGTCGACAATCATTTCGAAGTCGCGGTACATTTTTTTAGTACACAGGTTAGCGCCTTTGCCATTGAACACGATTGATCCATCTTTTACTGACCAGTTTTCGTGCATCTTTTTATCAGCTTTAGCTTGCTCTTTTGCCAATTGGGCAGGAGTCATTTTTGAGCGGGCAATTGGATTTTTCACCAAACCTTGCCAGCCAGAAAGGTCTTTTCCATTGAAAATAGACACATAGCCAGTTTCCATAGGCATTTTATCCAAGTATTCCTGAATGTCAATTTTGAAATACTGGCTATCTGGTCCAGTAATCTCAGCTTTTACTTTCTCCAATACTTTGCGAACAAATTCTCCAGTCAGGCCATTGTTTTCACCAGCTGATGGCAAGGCAATTCGCATAGCCGACATGGATGCTACGCCAGCCAATTTGCTATCATCCAAATACTCTGAAACAAAAACTAACGACAAGAATGTCTTTACAGAACCAACAGCACGAATAATCATTCCTTTTTCCTGATCATTATTTGCTTGTTCCAT
The DNA here is from genome assembly GCF_900113005.1 of Sunxiuqinia elliptica. Taxonomy (GTDB): domain Bacteria; phylum Bacteroidota; class Bacteroidia; order Bacteroidales; family Prolixibacteraceae; genus Sunxiuqinia; species Sunxiuqinia elliptica. Next base: position 130,540 of record NZ_FONW01000003.1, on the reverse strand, counting down.
TGCTTTCTTCAACCAGAGTAAACGTTGGTCAGCAGGAATTTGACCGTTCTGTGCCAATTTTACGTAGGCTTTAAACACATCGTCGTGCTCAGCTTTGAAGCTATTGCTTATTAAGACATCAAACATCACTGGCAAAGCGGCTGGCGATGTCCAGTTAATCAATGCAGCAAAAGCAGCCTCTTTCTCAGATGAGCTTCCACTTTTTAGGATTGAGGTTACGTTTTTCAACGCATTTTTATCTTGCAAGAAAGGAAGAACAGGAATCAGCTTTTCTTTAGCTGCCCCTTTCATTTCATTCAATACATATGAAGTCGCTGGCTTGTTATCAGCTTGATATAAGTTAACAATTGCTTGCTGTACGGCCGTAACTTCCGATTTATTGTTTGTTGACTTTATCAAGCCAATCAAATCCCCAATATTGTTATTGGCTGCAACCAGTTTCAATGCGGCATAGGCTTCTGCTTTTACATCAGACGAGGCTGATTGGCATAGCTTCTTAATTTCATCAAAGTGTGCTGAAGCTCTGCGAGCGCCCAATACTTGAATGGCTACAATTTTAGCCTCACTATTTAACTCGCCCATGGCATCAACGACCAAATTGGTTTCATCAGCAGAACAACTATTCAAAAGTGATGTTTTCACTTGAGCCAATTCTGCTTTGTCGGTTGCTTTTGCTAACTGAGCCAATAATGCAGGAACTGCTTTTTCCTCCTGGTTCAGTGCCAAAGCTTCGATTGCTGCCAGACGAACGACTAATTCTGATGAATTAAGTGAAGGCTTAATGGCTGATTCCAATACGCTATTTTGATCAGCATCAGCTAAAAAGTTCAACAATTCAGCTTGTGTTTCAGGAGCAGCTTTGGGCAAGTAAGCAACCCAAGCATCAACTTGAGAAGCCGTACGGCCATTCTGTGCTAATGTTAAAACCGCATTACGGTAGGCTTTGTCACTATTATTCAGTTCTTTTTGAAGCAATTTTAAAGCACCTTCTTGCTGGTTGTTCTGCAGCACTTTCAAGGCTGCTGAACGGAAATGCAATTGGTCTGCTTGTGTTGCGTCTTTCAAAATTTTTGAAGCAAATGAATTACTCAACTTTACTTCGCCGTTAGCAGCTAGTTGAGTGGCGTAATCCAAATAAGCCATTACACGTTCGGCATTTGGTACCGTATAGGTAAAACCTTTAGCAGCATTCTTAAATACTTTAGCCGATGCTTTTCCGCCAATCTGTGCCAATGCCCAGTAAGTTTGATCTAAAGTCTCGCCTTCGGCAGCACCTACCAAGTTAATCAACTTTGCTTCTGCTGGTTTATAAGCCAACGTTCCAAGTGCTTTAACCATGACAGCTTGCTGCATGCCACTTTTACCATCCAAGTTATTCAAAACAACAGCTGCAGCCTCATCTGTTCCCAGTGAAGTTAGTGTTGCTATGGCAGGACCGTAAAGGTCTGCATCGTTTACGTATTGTTCAAGTGCTTTAATTGTAGCAGACTCTCCACAATAAGCTAAGCGGCGAATAAAGAAAGCTTTAACTTCCCGATCATTAGCTTTATCGATGGCTTTTAGCAATGCTTTTTCAACCATGGCTTGCACGCGGGCATTGCCTGGAGCACCTGCATATTGAGCAAGTTCAGCAACAGCGTAGCGTACCTGCGTATCATTGCCAGTGCCAGGAGGAATAATCATTCCGCAGAAATGATCAACGCCTGTAGCGCCCAGCTCCAGGATTTCAAGCATCAGGCGGTTGGTTTCCTTTGTATTTTGTGCTGGAAACTGAGCCAAAAGGTCAACTACTTTTGTATCCAGCGTTCTTTTATCCTGAGCAAAAGTCGGTACTGCCAGCCAAGCGGCTAACAATACGGTGATAATTATTTTAAAACGATGTTTCATTCTTTATTTTATTTAAAATCAGAAGGGTATAAACAAACGCCCTTCCTTGAACGATGTTTTTAAATTACTCCTTCATTGAATTAAATAGACCACTCTCCTCGCATTGGTTGGTTGATCAGTCTATTGGCTTCATCATCGTTGATGAACTCCTGTTTTACTGGATCATATTCCAAGGTACGTCCTAAGCGCAATGCAATGATTCCCATGTTCACAATGGTTGCCGAACGGTGTCCGTTTTCTTCGTTCAAAGCAAACTTCTTACGCGTCTTCACAGACTCAGTGAACGTGGTAATTTCAGGATCTGGATCAGGTAAAGTATCAATCAATCGTTTCAAATCTGGAATGTCTGATTTGAATCCTTTGTAAATTTTACCGTTTGGTCCTTCAATGTAAGGGGCATTTTGGTCTTTGTTTTCACCGTCCAAAATGATTTGGCAACCATCGTCATAAGTAAACGTGATTTTACGCCAAGTACCGATTGCATCGTAATGCTGTTGTGGTGCATCCACTTCAACTTTTACCGGGCTGGTGTTATCTTTTCCAAGGAAATACTGAACAGGGTCGATGTAGTGCTGTCCCATATCTCCTAAACCACCACCATCGTAATCCCAGTAACCACGGAATGTTTGGTGAACACGGTGACGGCTGTAAGGTTTGTAAGGAGCAGGTCCTAACCACATGTCGTAATCCAATTCTTCAGGAACCGGTTGTGGCGGAAGATTGGTCTTTCCAACCCAGTAGAATTTCCAGTTAAAGCCAGTAACACCACTAATGGTTACTTTCAATGGCCATCCAAGAACACCGCTTTCAACGGCTTTTTTAATCGGTTTAACAGGCGTGTTCAAACCATAAAAATTGTCTTTGAAACGGAACCAGGTATTCAAGCGGAACATACGTCCGGTTGCGTTGATCGCTTCAACAACACGCTTTCCTTCTCCAATGGTGCGTGTCATTGGTTTTTCACACCACACATCTTTACCAGCTTCAGCAGCCATTACCGACATAATTCCATGCCAGTGCGGAGGTGTTGCAATATGCACGATATCGACCTCAGGAAGTTGCAATACATCGCGGAAATCGGTAAATGTTTTCACATCATGCTTAACCAGTTTTGCAGCATCAGCGAGGTGCTTCTTATCAACATCACACATCGCGACCACACGAGTTCCTTCGTAACCGATGTGCCCACGTCCCATACCTCCAACTCCAATAATGGCTTTGGTTAATTGGTCACTTGGAGCAAGATAGCCCGGTCCTCCAAGCACGTGTCTTGGAATAATTGTAATTCCAGCTGCTGCAATCAAGGATTTCTTAAGAAAATCCCGGCGATTCTTCATTTCTTTTCTCATTCGTTAGATTATAGAATTTGGTAATTATTAAATCATCTGAATTTCAGGAGTCCAAATAAAGGCATTGGGGTATAACAACAGGGGTAATAAATGGGGTAACACGAGAGAAAAAAGGTAAAAACATGCTTCTACAACATGTTTTGATCAAGATAAGCGAAGCTGGTCAAGCTAAATTTTCAAAATAGCCTTTAGCATATTCTTCTTCAATCGGACGAAAAAGCTCTCCTTACAAAACAGAGAAACCGTTTCTTGATTGAAGAGCTCATTGCATTCTTTTAGCTGAACGAAAATGCTTATCGACTGGTTAAAATTTTGAAGTCTTTAGGGTAGTCTTCCTGGTACATTTCAAAATACAGTTTTTTGAAATGATCGTAAACGGAACGAGCCAATCCCAGCTTGCCGTCCTGAGTTAGGATATTCAATTTTTTCTGCAGAGCCGGTTCGTTTAGTGGATCGTGCAAGCTAATGACCTCGGCCACCTCGTAGATTAAATCGGCATGTTTTTTCTGATCCAGTAGTTGGAAAAGTTTTATTCCTAAATCAATAATCCGATCGCTTGTTCTACTGATGTACGGATCCAGCCACGACTCGTTCATATTTGGTAGCAAGGAGCCTTTTTTCAGAATGGCCAGCAAACGAGGAAGTTCGGTTTCTATTGCACTCAAGTCGTTTGCTTGTTCCAATCTTCGTACGCGACACAATGCATCGGCATAATCTGAATAGCAAGGCTCATCAATTTCCAAAAACCAAAGTTTATTTTGAAAAACCAGGCGAATATGAGAACAGGATGCCAATACGGTTTTCAGGTTTTGGATATTGGTTCCACGGGTATTCTTGGCTTTTTGCGGGCTCATCCCTGGCCATAAAATACCGGAAAGCTGTTTGGTTGAGATTCCTTGCTGTCCATCAACACTATGCAAAAAGATCAGGATAAATAGCTGCTTAAGCTTGGGCGATAGTTTTAACGCAAGGTTTTCATTGGTTTCATTGATCAATTTCAGTCCGCCAAAAAAGCTAACTTTTTCCTGAAACGTCTGGGATGGTTCAGGTATGACCAACTGGGGTTCTTCCTTGCTGTGTTTTTCTCTTCGTTTTAGTAATTGTTGGCGTACCCGAATATAGTTGCGGAATAAAATCCAAAGAACCAGGAAAAACAGGGCCGCCCAAGCCCAATAATAGGCATATCTTTTTGGTTCAACCTGAGTTCCCGTATATTGTTCCAACATCTCAGCATCACTCAACTCACGCTCCCATATCTTTACCTCATCCATGTATCCCACAAAGAATTCTTCCCACAAATTATTACCAATCAGTAACGTGTAATCCGATTCTTTATATGGATGAACCAATTGTTCTTGCCCCACCAATTCCCCATTGACATAGAAACTGATTTGATTGTTGTATTCTGAATGAACCAAGCCGATAAAAGTCCATTGATCTACAGGAATCTTCACGTTTTTATTCCAATAGTCTTTTACTCCTTGCATGGTATAAGTTAAACCGCCATCATGGAGTTTCATGACAAAATCACGTCCCTTCCCTAAGATACTGTTGTTATTATCCAGCTCCGTTGGTTTAATCCAAGCTGTAATCGTGAAGTTTGGATGCAGAATTGTTCGACTTTGAATACCGGCATCAAGATAAGCCCGATCTTCAAACCAGGCGACTCCTCCCCTTTCCGGGTCTTCAACAAACCGAACACCATGATTCAGAATGTCTTCATTATCTGGGCGCTTTGTGTTGTAGATCTCCCCATTTTTGAAAATGAAATGATCCGTTAAGCCGTAATCGGCCGCTAATTTTACAGCTTTAAAAAGCTTTGGAAAATGCAAATTGACCGGAGAATCCATAATGATATCTGGAGAAAACTGATACCCCGCTTTGTACGGAACCAGATTGTTGACTCCACCTGCTGGAATTGGGAAACTAAAACAACCATTGGTATTCCGTCCTGGATATCCTTTCCAGTTGACATTTTCCAGCGGCTTTTCACCATCTAAAACAACACCGAAAATCTTTGGGTGTTTATTTAATGCTGTCACCAAGTCTGCCGTTTGTTCCCAATCAGCATAGTTCGCTGAAAGGAAGTTTGGCATTTTCCCGGATAAACGCCACAGTTTCATCAAACTAGCCAACGCCCCTTCTGTTTGATGATCGATTCTTAATTGGAGCAGTTCATGTATTGTAAAGGCCTTTTGATGTGTTAAGGTATCTTTTTCCCATTGTTTTAAACTCATTTGATCCAACTGATCAGGAGTGATCACAACAAGCTTGTTCGACGTTGAAAAAGAAAGTTCAAAATCCGCAATAACCGGGATTAGCTTCTGTTGTGGGAGCGAACGGCTAAGCTTGTTCTCCAAAAAAGAGCTATTCGCACTGTCGATTTGAAACGCCAACGGTATTTGGGCGGCAAAGAGTTTATCCATGTCGCTTTCTTCAAAAGCATGATGATCAACTAATAAGAATGAATTCAGCCTGAGGTCTCGGCGTAAACTGTCCGATAATGCATCGAATTTTACAATTTCAGCTTTTAGAACTAGTGGTAGTACTAAAAACAATAGGCTGAGAAGGTTTTTATATGCTGGTATTCTATGGTTCAACTGTTCCAAGTCTAGTTTATTCTAAAGAAATCTGTTCGCCTCGATTCGCTGATCCGCTTTAAAAAAATCAGAAAAAAGGCATTTCTTCAAATTAAACTGTAAATATAATAAAAGGGAACATTACCCACAGCCCAAAAGCTGCGAAAACAGGAACAACTTACTAACATCAACTTTTGAAAGTTTTTTGGACAGAACCAATTGAGCTTTCCTCTTCTCAGTAAAATCATAAACACTCATCCTCTGTGGAAATCAAGAAAACAAAGACAAAAAAATCCGACTAACCGTAAACGTGTTAGCCGGACTCTATAAAGAAATCTTATTTAGATTCGAAAAATTAACCTTTCGTTTTTAATCTCATCAAATCTTTGGTTCCTGGAAATCGTAAGAACCTGATTCGCCATCTCCTTTGTATTCCAAAACAAATACTGCGATCGAATCCGTATTCTTTTCATTCAGGCGGACGAAATAATCATACTTGCCTGTTTTTTCCAACTTCAGTGATTGATTGGGCGAAGCAAGTGGGTAAACCTTCGCGATTTCCTTGTCTTTAGGAACCTTTACCGTTAAACCACCTGTAACCGGCACATTGGTAACCAACAGGTAAGTTTTACCACTGGTTCTGCTTTTAGTAAAGTATCCCCAATTCTGTTCATCCAAGCCAGCATAACCACAATCGTGAATTGCCTCCCCGTTTTTCTTCATCCATTTGCCAATATCGGCAGCCCGCTCAGTTTCTTCCGGGCGAATGTTGCCAAGTCCATCGGGGCCAAAGTTCAATACGAAGTTTCCATCCATTGATACGCAGCGAATAAGCATTTCCAACAACTCATTGCTACTTTTCACATGTCCTTTCCAATTTGAATTATAGCCCCACTGGTTTTCAGGGATGGTCATGACACAATCCCAGTCATTACCGTTCAAAACATCAATATTTGCCGGGATCTTACGCTCCCATCCTTGCTCATAATCTCCCATCATGTCGCCATTGGCATCAAAGTGGCGATTGCCTTTTTCATCAGCCCGAAAGCGACTGCCGATAATCAAACCGGGAATCATTGAGCGCAGTTCTTTTCCTAGCTCATCGGCAAATTCTGCTTGTTCAACCCAAGCTTTATCCCAAGTACCGTCAAACCACAAACCTTTTGTTTCAGGATACATGTCGAGCAGTTCCACCAATTGGTTGCGTGTAAACTGTTTGAACTCTTCGTAAGCCGGACGTTCATCATCGCTTTTAATTTTGCTGCGATAGCCCGGATGATTCCAGTCGATAATTGAAAAGTACAAATAGACATCAATTCCTTCGGCAGTATAGGCTTTTACTAAATCACCTACAATATCTTTTTTATAAGGTGAATTTTCAATAGTATAATCGGTGTATTTACTTGGCCACAAACAAAATCCATCGTGATGTTTTGTGGTAATAAGCATATATTTGGCTCCCATCTCTTTGGCTTGACGGGCCCATTTTTTTGCATCAAAATCTTTGGGATTGAATTGTTTGTACAACTGATCGTACTCATCGCGTGGCATCTCATTCCACGCACGAATCCACTCTGCAGCGCCCGGATAAGCTTTTCCGTTCCATTGTCCTCCGGGAATGGCATAAACACCCCAGTGAATGAACTGCCCCAGCCCATAATTGCGCCAGGTTTCCATCATCGCATCTGTGCGTCGCCCCAATCGGTGTGCGCCATGCTCCAATGCAACAGAAGCTCTTTTGGGCTTTTCATAAAATTGACTGTAGCTCGGAGTACTTAATCCAATTAAAAAGATTACTAAAAAAAGAATAACGTTTTTTCTCATAACTAAAATTTTACAAGCGATCTATCTATTTGATTAATTGATTATTTATTTTAGGTTATCGACTATTTCCTGATGTTGCACAGGCTGTTATTTAGCCAAGTTTGTCATTTCAAAATATCAAGCCGAATCAATTGCTAAACTAAAAGCAAACGAAGCAATTTCGAGGTGGTTAATACAGGCTCAACATTGCTTCGTTTGTGTTTATTCATGATGAAAGTAAGGAATTGGGTTACTTCTCTAATTTTATTTTACGATTCAATGCTTCTAAAAAATAGTAATCAGCATAGTTCAGAGGAACGTCAATTTCAGCTCCATGAGGAATACTTCCAACTGAATGCATTAAAATAAAATTTCCGTTTTCGCCTAGTGGTGCACGATAAGCATCACTTCCCAAGCTATGCATAATTTTGTCAGCCCAACCTTTGTAAAAGTCATAGTCGGTATAGCTTGCCATTTCGTACAAAGCCGACGCCATAATAGATGCGGCAGATGCATCACGCGGCGTATTTGGAATTTCTGGCACATCAAAATCCCAATATGGAACGAAGTCTGTTGGGAAATTCTTATGGTTGATTACGAAGTTAAATGCTTTCTGTGCTTGCTCCAGGTATTTAGGATCTTTTGTTTCGCGATAGCAAACAGTGAAACCATAAATTCCCCAGGCTTGGCCACGTGCCCATGCTGACTCGTGGGCATACCCTTGAGCAGTTTCCCTGGCACGTACCGAACCATCTTCAAGACTGTAATCCACAACGTGATAACAGCTGTAGTCCGGGCGGTAGTGGTTTTTGATCGTGTTGTCGGCATGCTCTACAGCCAAATTGTAGAAGCTTGAATCGCCACTTAACTTGGTTGCATTAAACAACAGTTCCAGGTTCATCATGTTATCAATAATTACAGGGCACTCCCATCCTCTTTGGGACTGCCAGCCACCAGTAACATTCCACGATTGAATGACTCCCGCTGTTGGACGGAAACGTGTTGCCAATGATTTTGCAGCCTGAACAATTACATCAGCATATTTGGGGTTTTTAGTCAAACGATAGCCATTTCCAAAGCTACATTCAATCATAAAACCAACGTCATGGTGCCAAGTCAAGTATTTTACTGAGTCCAATGCTTCCGTATATTTTTGGGCATAAGGCAACCAATAATCATCACCTGTTAACTCATACGTTTGCCACATGGAGCCTGGGAAAAAGCCGCTGGTCCAGTCTTCCCGGCGGATGTAACGAATCTTGCCATCTTTAATGGTCCTTGGATTCAGTACTTTGCCGGAAGCTTCAATTTTTTCAACTTGTAATTTCTGTTGAGCGGTAGCAAACTCAATATTTTCATTGATAAAGTTCGACTCTTCACCTTTCTGCGGTTGACATGCAACTATGGCAGCTCCAAGCAGTAAGGCAGCAATACTGTTTTTCAATTTCTTCATTTGTTCGTATTTATATATTTCAGTAATAAAAAAATCCTGAGCTTTAATCGCTCCGGTTGATCTTCCGAAGCATCAAAACTCAGGAAAATATTTTTGTTGTTATTCTTCTACTCGTCCAGGCTGACGTCTGCCAGTTCCTTCTGAGTTGGTTAAATCATCGCCCAAATCTTTTCTGGCTTCTTCTGCTAAAGCTTCCAATTCAGCAAGCTTTTCCGGATAAAATTCCATGACATTGTAGCGTTCACCCGGATCACAACGTAGGTCATACAAGCCTTTTTCGATCAAGGCATTTTCAGGTGTTTTCCCGGGTTGTCCGTCACGCCCTGGGATATTGTTCTCATAAGTACGTCCGTGGTGCTCAAACACCAGTTTCCAATCACCTTTACGAACAGCTTCCAGGTTATTTCTTCGGTAATAGTATAAGAAGCTTGTTCTTGGGTTAGTGCTAAAATCACCTTGAATTAACTGGCTTAAATTAACTCCATCAATCTTTTTCTCAGGCATTGGGCTTTCCGCCAATGTTGCGATGGTCGGTAAAATATCAATTCCCGAAGTCAGGTAATTGCATACCGCCCCTTCTGGAGTTACGCCTTTCCATTTCATTACACAAGGTACGCGCTGGCCTCCTTCAAAAGTAGTTCCTTTACCTTCGCGCAAACCACCAGAGCTTCCGGCATGGTTTCCATAGGTCATCCACGGTCCATTGTCCGAAATCACAATGACCAACGTATTTTCGGCTAAATTAAGCTGCTCCAAGGTCTTATTAATTTGACCAATACTCCAGTCAATTTCCATGATCACATCGCCAAACAAGCCTTGCTCTGATTTACCTTTGAACATGTCTGAAACAAAAAGCGGAACGTGTGGCATGGGATGTGCCAGATACACAAAGAATGGATTTTCTTTATTCTTTTGAATGAAATCAATCGTTCTTTTGGTAAAGTTCTGAGTAAATTGTGATTGATCCGGATTTTCCTGAATCACTTCATTTCCTTCAAACAAAGGAAGTGGCGGATAATAGTTCTTATTAACCGGATGATTTGGCCACATATCGTTGGAGTACGGAATTCCAAAAAACTCGTCAAATCCATGCTGAAGAGGCAAAAACTTTTCGCGGTGTCCCAAGTGCCATTTCCCAAAAGCAGCTGTCGCATAGCCTTTTTCTTTTAGTAACTCAGGAATGGTTTGCTCATCTGGATTTATGCCGATCGTAGCGCTGTGGTCCAGAGCTCCATGAAACCCGACACGGTTCGGATAACAGCCGGTCAACAATCCAGCCCGCGATGCGCTACAAACAGCCTGCGGAGAATAGAAATGTGTAAAAACAATCCCCTCGCCTGCCATTTTATCAATGTTTGGAGTCGTAAAACCTGTAGCTCCATTCAAAGAGACATCTCCATACCCCATATCGTCCATGTTGATAAGGACAATATTGGGAAGACGATCGGTTTTCGGTTTTTCGGTAGTTGCACAAGAAGCCAAGCCTGCAATGGCCACGCAACCAGTAATAACTGCTCTCATTCGTTTATTTTTTGTATGATATTTAGATATTCAGACATTTTTGATCTTATCAACAAGCTTATTCAGGTTGAACAACAAAAGAGTAAGTTCCTTTTGAACGAAGTTTTGTTGCCGTAAAAGTTAATCGATAAAGGCAATCACCCCATACTTTCGACAATCTTGGATCGTCCAACGAGATCCGTTCAATCGTAGGCTTAAAGCCTGCTGCATCATATTTCAAACTTACGTCTCCTCCTTTTGCATGAATCAAGACAAGGCCCGACTCATCAATCTGAGGTCTTTCACGTGTCAAAAAATTGACTTGGTTATAATCTTTAGCTTCTTTCAATTCAAAACGATCAGTTATTAAAAAGCGCTCTTTGCCTTTGAAAGAATAAGCCCGATTCCAGCTTTTTACGGCAGCTTCGTCCGGATAAGCTTGTTCCAGATTGGCTGAGAATTGTCGTTTCCCTGCATTAAACTTAACCGAGCTTGCTTTATACTTACTTCCATACTTTTGCGGAACACCATTGATCACTGGCAAGTTGTGGTAGTTACTTTGCATGGTCCAAATGGAGTACCGCTCGCTACTAAACGTTTGGCGGGTGTATGTTCCAACTCCTGCATCAACCAGCACCGGCTCGTTGTTGTAGTACAAAATGAATGTTCCCGCATCGTTGTGGTTGTGACTTTCATTATTGAATCCGCCTTTTCCAGCAAAAAAGAATCCGTTACTTTGGCGCATGTAGCAAAACTCCGTTTGTGGATACCACACTGAAGCTTCAGTATCTAGTGAGGCTGTTGTTGCTTTCAAGTCTTGGAAGATGGTTAAATTCTCCAAGGTGCGAAAAACATCTCGCCCATGTGATAGACGGGAAGGATTGTTTTCCCTTTGATAGAGGTAAGCAGCAAACTGCTTCAGCAAATCGCTGTCAACTGCCTGCCCATAGCGAAAGATGGTTCCCATAGGACCTCCACCTTTGGCTGATGCATCCGCAAAGTTGACTACCCAGCCGTTGCCAATATAGGATTTTGCAATGTACTCGCCCATATTGCGGATTTCAGGCTCATCAAAAAGTGTTACCTCTCCTCCGGTTGCTGTAGTCAGCAAGTCAAGGTAGTCAAATAGTTTGCCGGCAGCATGTCCCCAGTAGGAAGGACCTTCTTCACAAGCACCATCGGCATTGACATAGTTGATGAATTTATCGACAGAAACCATGGTTCGGTGAACGGCTTCAGCTAATTTTTGTTGATCATCTTCAATCAGCAAAAAAGTAGCCAGCACATTTGAATTACACCATGGATTCCAATTATTTACCATTGTTTTTGGAGTGGCATGAAAAGCTTGCCACCAATAGTTGTCTCGTTCCATATAAGGAACCATAATGCGCTCACGCAAGTTGTCAACCAAACGCTGATCAACCAACGGATTTACTTTATCCAATTCATCTTTTAAGAAATAATGAACCCAGGCCAACATCGAGGCAACATCGCCAGCAGTTAGGTCAATCACCTCTTCTTTATAAGCAGGAAGCGATGTTTTAATCGACTGAGCTCCATAAAAGTGCGCCGAAAGTGCCCACGATGTCATTTCACAAGAAAGCCAAACTCCATTGACAATCTGATCAACAAAACGCCCTTCTCCTTCAGCAAGTTCAGCTAGAAAAAGAGCTGCCAAAGCGTTGTTATTTTCGCCAAATGGTTTTTGCATAATATTGCGGTTACCACTTCTCTCAAATTCGAGATAAGCCGTAGCAGGAACAACGTTCCACTCATAATCCAGATAAGTCTCACCTTGGCGAATCAACTCTTCTTTCAATCCGGTGGTTAGCTTGTCCCATCCGGCACGGTCAGCATAATCAGGATAAGTGACCCACTTTTTAGCAGGGAGTATGCTTTGTTTTAGTTGGCTCACGCCAGCTTCTTTTTGTAATAAATCTTTCTGCTCCCATGCGCTGGCTGAAAAGACAGTTAGAAGAAAGCAAAGTAGTAAGGTAGTTGTAGTATATCTCATCAGTTAATGAATTAAAACCAAGATATAAGAAACAAAGTTAAATCACTTATAATTCTCACATCATAAATATTAAGAGTATTGTTTATTATTTTTTCATTAGAGGTTCTGGATGCTCATTAATGTCAAACGGATTGAAATAATATAATCCAGCTTCTTTGTACTGTTTGAGGTGCGGCTTCAAACGTTCCAGAAAATCGGTGTAATCCTTTTGACCTTTATCGGACCATACCGATTCGGCCATTGCAGCCAAACGTGGAAACAGCAAGAAATCAAACCGCTCAACCGAATCCACCGTTTCGGTCCAAAGGTTAGCTTGAAAGCCAAGCACTAAATCCTGATCTTTTGCTGCAACCGGAAGCTGGTCAATCGAAAAGCTATAAACACTTTCCAACTGGTTAAAGCCTCCAGCCCAGCGTCGTCCTACTTTATGATCGGGGTGTTGTACAAAATCAAAATAGAGCGGAAGACGAGGACAGATAACTGTTTTATGTCCATTTTTCAAGCTCAACTCCAATTGTTTGGGTTGGTCGTGTCGCCACCAGAAAATAATGCTGTTATCCTTTGGTAAGCCTGCATTAGCCATCTCATCCCAAACCAATACCTGGTTATTCATATTTAAAATAGAATCGGACATCCGACGCATGAATAAGTCTTCAACGGCTTTCAAATCAGCCAGTTTTTCAGTCTTCATCAATTGTTGAACGGCAGCGTCAGTTTTCCACTGTTGATTTCCGAAACTTACTTCGTCTCCGCCAACATGAATCATTTGCGATGGAAAAAGAGCATCTACCTCGCGTAAAACGTTGGTTAAATATTGGTAAGTCCCCTCTTTGGCTGGGTGAAAAGTAAACTCAGGGTATCTTTCGGAGCCGCCACCACTGAACTCTGGATAAGCCTTGTTGGCTGCAGTGGCATGTCCCGGCATATCGATCTCCGGAATAATCACAATGTGTCGTTCAGCGGCATAAGAAACAATCTCTTTAATCTCTTCCTGTGAATAGTATTGGCAAGCAGCATTTTTATCAGACTTATTGCCAATTCCACCAACTTCTCCTAGTTTCGGATAGTTGAGAATTTCCAAACGCCAACCGGGCTCATCTGTCAAATGCCAGTGAAAGCGGTTTAGCTTGTAGTAAGCCATCCAGTCGATTAGTGATTTGACTTTCTCCGTTCCAAAAAAGTGTCGGGATTCGTCCAACATAACACCACGCCAACCGAAAGCTGGCTTATCTGAAACGCTTACACAAGCAATTGATTTACTTTGACTGTTGTTAGCCAGCTGCAGCAATGAGATTATGCCGTAAAAAGCACCTTCTTTTGTTTCTGCCTGAATCTTTATCTGTTCCGGAGTAACATCCAATGTATACAACTGATCATTATTCAATTTCGTTTTCTCCAGTACAATTTCGGCATCCCGGTTATTTTCAACGATGGTGCTCGAAAGCTTCTGATAACGGAGTAATTCTTTTTGCAAGAAGTAAATCTCCTCGGGAAAATACGTTGAACTCAGAATACGTAAGCCTGCATGCATTTTAAACTGGCCTTGTCCCATCGTTGATGAAGTAGGTGCAGGAATTATATCGGCTGTTTTTTGAGCCCAAAGTGGCTGAATTATAACTGATAGAAGTAAAATGAGAAGTAGTTTTTTCATTGGTAAAATGTTTAGTCGTTTTAATAGGCAAAAGAGCTTAGGTCGCTCCCATAAAATCAAAATCAATTATTTACTTTTTCTTGACTGTTCGAAGATAATTAAAAGAAGTGAAATCGATTGCACAATCACTGTATTTTTTAACCAGAATCGTTCAATAGCACTTTTCAAGACATTCGATGTCAACATAATAAATGAATCTACTCAAGGAACTTTCTTAGAATGTTATTTGGCTAAAATTGGGGTGGATGATGGGGCTTTAAACACAATTGCTCCCTGATTCAAATAATTTAAGAATCAGGGAGCAATCAAGCAGGCAGAGATTAGTCTGGAATAAAACGAGTTTTATAAATTCAAATCGTTTGTTCTAACCTCCTGAAGTTTATGTTTTAGCTTTTCTTTGAAGTCGTCAACAACCGTTGCGTAAGCTGGATTTTCAGCTAAGTTGGTGAATTGTTGCGGGTCCTTTTCCATATCGAACAACTCAATGCCCGATCCGGCATCTTCATCGTATTGAATGTATGCCCATTTATCGGTTCTAAGAAGAAATGATTTTCCTCCTTGAGTCACCGAAAAGGCCATATCCCGAACCGCATGCTCCGGATTGTCGAGTGTTTTGGCCAAGCTTTTTCCTTGCAAATGCTCGGAGTATTCCAAGCCAGCTAATTCTGCAATGGTTGGATATAAATCAACCAATTCAGCAAAGGAGTGACAAACTGCTGGTTTTTTTCCTGGCACTTTAATGATCATAGGAACACGAACTGACTCCTCGTGCAAACTCACTTTCATCCAAAAGCTGTGTTCTCCTAAATGGAAACCATGATCAGACGTAAATACCACAATTGTGTTATCCTCGAGTCCTTCTTCTTCCAGCGTTTTTAAGACTTTTCCTACCTGGGCGTCCATGTACGACACGGAAGCATAATAAGCAGCAACAGCTTTCTTCTCCTGTGTTTCGTTCATCTGTCCATTCACGCTGGTAACATAATTGATGCCTCGCTTTGGAATATCGTCCCAGTCTCCTTCAACTTTACGGGGCAAATTGACCTCTTCATGTGGGTAAGGATCAAAATAGTTTGCCGGAGCAACAAAAGGCACATGAGGCCTTACAAATCCAACGGCCAGGAAAAAGGGATCATTCTTGTGCTCTCGTATTAATTGGCAAGCTTTCTCTGCAGTTCGTCCATCAGAATGCACCAAGTCATCACCATCAGCTTTAACAATGGTCATCACATTCCCTCCTTTGATGGGAAGCGTTCCATCTGGATTTCCTTGGACAAGCTCACCTTCACCTGGCGCTTTCCATTCTGGCCCTTTGCTATTGAATTTTTCAGTCCATGAAGCTGGATCATCTTCTCCGTCACTCCCCTTTTCAATGTCAATAGGCACTCCCATATGATAGATTTTACTCACCCTTGCCGTGTAATAACCGTTATCGCGAAATAACTGAGCCCAGCTTTTCCGGTCCGGTCCAACATTCTCCCTTCCGCTAACGTAACCATAGGTCCCTGTTGCACTCGGGTAATAGCCAAACATCATGGAAGCCCTTGACGGACCGCAGACAGGATATTGTGAATAAGCCTTGGTAAAGCGTACTCCTTCAGATGCCAGCTGATCAATATTTGGGGTCTGGCATGCTTTATTTTCATAGGACGAAGCAGCTGTTGCCGTCAGGTCATCGCTGATAATAAAAAGGACATTTGGTTTCTTCTCCGTTTTTGAGCAACTGCCAAGCAATAGCGCAAGGCCAACAAAAGCAAGCTCTCTTTTCATTTTGTATGACGTTATATGTTTATAATAGATTTTTAGCTATTCGAATGATTTCCACTTTGACAACTGTATAGAAACTGGCCAATACTGAATCTTCAAACACACTCTTTTTGCACCGAAACATCCTCATGAACTCCTGCTTACTTGAATGATAAAAGCAGATTCAGGAGGAAAAATTCAAAATTACAGAATTATCTGAGTTGTTCAAGCTAATAAAAGTTCAATATCTGGGCAGATTAATAATATGCCTCCATGTAGCGTTGAATTCAACTTATAGAAAGGTGATTACTAAAATTATCCAATACGAAAAAGGTAAAAAAAATGAGTACTACTTGAGGCTTCTATTTTTTTGACACCCTCTAGTAGTACTCATTATAAATGGCTTATAAATCTAAAACTTCCTGTATTTGAAGTCTAACAATTGATTAGCCTCGGGTTCAACAAATTTTGCCGATGCAATATCCCAATGCAAAATCTGATTAGGGAAACGGTTGGCAATAACTCCCAACAAAATAGACTCTGTTAACCGTGCAGCATAAGTAAACGGAGCACTGCACTCATCTTTTCCTAAGCACGCATCAACAAACTGGTGATAGTGGTCGGCTTTAGGGATGTCCGGGAAGTCGATGGGTTCGTATTTTCCATTGACAATCAATTTCGGGTAATCCCAGTGAGGCAAGAGCAAGTTTCCTTTTTCACCGATAAACATGGCCCCCTGTTCCGGGAGCTTTTCATTGTTGGGCAGCTCCAGATCTTTGTGTTTCTTAGGCGCTCCAGGACCATCATACCACACCCACTTTAAACTTTCAGTGGTGTATTTCGTTCCCGGAAATTCGTATTCAACCACATTGTGCTCGGGATGCCCAAATCCGGTTGGCTTACGACATTTGGTTTTAATGGTTCTTGGTACATCCAACTCCAGTGCGGTATAAGGCGTATCAAAAATATGAACTCCCATATCGCCTAAGGTTCCACAGCCATAATCCAATAACTTACGCCAATTCCCCGGATGGTAAATTTTGTCTTTATACGGGCGTTCAGGCGAAGTGCCTAACCACAAGTTCCAGTCCAATGTGGATGGAACTGGATCGCTTCCTGTTGGAGCAGGTCCGTCGTATCCCCAGTTTTTAGGAGACCAGGCTCGTACGGTATTTACCTTTCCAATAATTCCGGATTTAATTAAAAGAGCCGCTTTTAAATACATGTCACTGGAATGGCATTGAATCCCCATTTGAGTGATCAGCTTATTGTCTTCGGCATATTTACGCATCGCCCGAGCCTCTGAAACATGGTGTGTCAAAGGTTTCTGACAATAAACAGGCTTACCCATCTGCATGGCCAGCATCGATGCCGGTGCGTGTGTGTGGTCCGGTGTTGACACAATAACCGCATCAATAGCATCTCTCATCTTGTCAAATAGCACCCGATAGTCGCTGAATGTTTTGGCATTGGGATGCAATTTTTTGGCAGCAGCCAACCGAACAGAGTCAACATCGCAAAGGGCCGTAACTTCAACCTGCGAATGCGAAGCAATAGAACCCAAATCGGAATTCCCCATTCCGCCAACACCAATGTGGGCAGTTCTTAGTTTACCATTTTTGGCCAGTGCCCAAACCGATGAAGGCAATAGGGTAATTGAGCCGAATGCGGCCGCTCCTTTTAGAAAATCTCTTCTTTTCATGTGGTTTAATTTATAGTTTTCTGATTTTGATGTTTCTGAACTGTGTTAGTCCACCATGGTCTTGTAAACCAATATGGCCTTTTTTTGCCATTCCATAAAGCGGTTTATCCTTCCATTTGCACTCGCTTTTTAAAGTTTTCCACTCATCAGTCCATAACTCATATTCAACCACTTTCTTACCATTCAAAAAATGCTGTACCTGGCTTCCTTTTACAACGATGCGCGTTGTGTTCCACTCATCAATGGGATTAACTTCAGCCCCTTGAGGCGTATGCATCGCATAGTTGGCTCCGGAGTATTGGCTATCGTCCAATTTGGTTGGCCATCCCTTATCGTCAAGTAACTGGTATTCTGGCCCTGTTTCATAAATCTTTTTGGTGTCGCCTTCCTGCACACGAATAAAAACACCGCTGTTGCTTTTCGGAGCAATTTTCCATTCCAAGTATAATTCAAAGTCTTTAAACTGCTTTTTGGAAATAATGTCGCCACCATGGTCACTTCCTACTCCTGAGTTATTTAAAATACCATCAATGACTTTCCATCCTTTAACGTCACCTCCTTGAAAAATTTTCCACCCGTCAAGGTTTTTTCCGTTAAAGAGTAACTCCCAGCCTGCCTTCTTTTCTTCTTTTGTTAATGTGTTTAATCCTTGCGCATTGCTCAAGAATGTTACAGATAGCAGGACTGCTACTAAAAATACTTTTTGCTTCATTTAGTTTATAATTTAGTTTTATTGATTAGAGGTTTATTGCTAAAACCTGTTAAATACTTCACACCAGGCGGTGTTTAACTGCTAAAAGTATTAATCTTTTTTTTGAGTATTAAATTTTTAATCAAATAGATTTTGGTCAAAATTTATTTACCAAGGTCTTAATCCTCCAATTTCAAACCAAATTCGACAAATTCCTCAGCCATTTTAAAATGACTTATATACTTCTTTTGTAGCAAGAAACAGCACTTACGGGCTTGGAAAATTAAACGAAGAACGAATATGAACTCCCAAAATGACAAAAAAACTGCAAGGCTTTTGAATATCAAACCTTGCAGTTTCTGAAAAAGCAACACCTAACTATTGCTTAAGTTATTTGAATCGATTGCACCAAACCCCTGCGAACAGCTATTCCCAATTAGAGTTTTGTTCAATTGCTGGATTCTTTGAAATAACATTTACAGGAATTGGGTGATAATAGTGTTTGTTTTCATCAAAAACACGGTTCTCAAAGTCGGTTCCTGCAAACACATCAATGTAGTTTTTTCCATCAACATTGACTGTTTTTACCCGATCACTAATATCTGCAAAATGAGGATCGTTGCGATCTGACTCTTCGAAACGCATTCCAAGAACTGGCAAGGCCAATCGTTTTCCCCATTTCCAGCGCATTAAATCGGTGTAACGTAGTTGTTCGAAAGAAAGCTCAACACGTCTCTCACGACGAATTTCAACAAGCAACGAAGAGATGCCTTCATCAGCATACTTTGGATCCATTGGAGGATTCAGTGTTAAAGCAGGCATAGCCGCCCGTTCGCGAATAACATTAATCGTCCGATCCAAATCAGCTTGAGTAATTGTTCCTAACTCAGCTTTAGCCTCAGCAAGGTTTAATAAAACTTCTGCATATCGGAACAATGGAGCATCATGGTCTTCTTTGCCATAGCCTTTTTTATCTTGCTCGGCAATGTAATACTTAATCGCATGATAACCAGTTGTTGACTTATTCCCTTTCATTCCATCAAGAATTGGGTATTCATATTGATCCTTGTTAAAGAAGATGTCATGCGCCTGACGAGGATCTAAAACTGTTTGTGTTAAACGCGGATCGCGATTAGTTAATACATCCTCAATGCTGTTGTCGTTATATACAGCGCTTAATCCAGTAGGAAGAGCTGTTCCATCTGCCTCAAGACACAAATAATCATCCACTAAGTCTTTGGTAACACCAACAACATTAGCCATAATATATCCGCACAAACGATGCCCTAAGACTCCTGTTTGATACTTACGATAGAGGATAACTTCATCGTTTGATGCTAAGTCTTCGCTGGTAAACAAAGTCGTATAATCCGTCGCTGGATTTCCGGTGTTGTGTATTGCGTACTTGTTTAGTGCCATTAAGTCTTCAGAAGCTTTTATAGCTTCATTTAGGAATTTCTCATGATCACCTAAATTATGATATTTACGGAAGGTTCCTTCGTATAAACAGATACGTGATTTCAAGGCCAAAGCAGCTCCTTTGGTAATACGACTAGGACTATCACTATCCCAATCCAAAGGCAAGTATTCGCAAGCTTTATTGATATCTCTCAACACAGAATCCATTACCATCTTCCGAGGCATCCGCTCACCGTACAGCTCAGGAGAATCAGTGTTTAGAGGTTCTGTCAAGTAGGGTACATCTCCATACATCTGAACTTTATCCAGATAAAACCAAGCTCTAAAGAAATAAGCTTCTCCAGCATATTCATTGATGATTGTTTCATCAGCATTTACCTTCTGATAATTCTGAAAGAAAACATTGATTCTTCTTAATACACTCCATTTCCAACCACCACGACCTGCATCATTGGGAACAACTTCTTGCCCAGCTGCAATTTTTGTTGCCCATTGATGTCGCGATGACATTGAAGCCATGTTATCAGATTGTGCTTCAAAAGCAAAAACACTGTGGGTATTACTGGACCAAGCTCCGTTGGTAAATCCCAGCAAAAACATGTAGTCGTTGTTATTGCCGGCTTCGTTGTAAATCCCGTTATTATACGTCTTCAAGTCATTTGCTGTCGTCCAAAAGCTATTGTCATTCAGGTCATGAGTTGGCGTGCGATCTAAAAAAGAATCGTTGCAAGAGCTCAATACTGCTAAGCCACTCAATACTAATCCTATATTTTTTATTATTTTCTTCATCTTATTTGAATTGCTTGAGTAATTTAAAATGTTACGTTAACACCAACAGAGTAAGTTCGTTGAAAAGGATAAAGCATCGCTCCGTTACCTTTTGCTGCTTCAGGGTCATAAGGTCCTTTAATGTTAGAGTGTTCCCAAAGATTTTCGCCACTTACAAATACTGAAGCTTTAGCGACGCGAATTACGTCAAGCCAATTTCGAGGAATGTTATACCCCACAGAAATACTCTTTAAGCGGATGTAAGAAGCATCTTGCATGTATTTGGATTGCTTTTGTCTGTTTTTTGTTTCCCGAGCAATTGGACGAGGGAAATAGGTATTTGGATTATCTTCAGTCCAAGTGTCTGTCAAAAACCAAGTTTGCGTATTGTAGTATTGTGTAGCAACAGGCCAAAACTCTTCAGAACTTGGCCAGAAATCACGTTTCCCAACTCCTTGCAAGAAGAGGTTCATGTAAAGATTTTTGTAGGTAACATCGGCTGTAATACCATACTGATAGCGAGGAGTTGTATTCCCAACAACTTTTAAGTCGCCATGATCCTCAAGCGTATTTTTACCATTATTCACAAAGCCATCGTCATTTCTATCAACATATTTGATATCACCGGCTTTCCAGTTAGCTCCTAACTTTGATTGGTCGGCATGACTAGCAATATCTTCTCCTACAGCAAAAAAACCTTCTGTCTCATATCCCCAAACTTCACCAATCTTTTTCCCAACATAATGATCGCCTAAACTGTTGGTTGGATTATCGTACTTGGTAATTTCAGCCTGTGAGTCAGACAAAATTACACCTAGTCCGTATGAGAAATCCTTACCAATACGATCTTTCCAGCTTACAGATAGTTCCCAGCCAGTTGTCTGAAGTTCAGCCTTATTGGCAGGAGGAGCACTTGTTCCTAGTAGTTCAGGGTATTCTACCTTAACCAACATATCAGAAGTGGTTCTTCGGTACCAGTCAAAAGAGGCATCTAAACGCTGATTAAGCATAGTAACATCGAAACCAAAGTTAACAGTAGAAGCTTTTTCCCAAGTTAATGAATTGGATACCAAACCAGCAGGATTAATTAACAAGTCTTGCTCTGTTCCGAACAAATAATTACCTGCAAAACCTGATGCCATAAATGGGATATAAGGGTAGTACTTGGTATTGCCACTCCATGTTTTAGCTGTTAACAGTTGGTTTCCTAGCAAACCATACGATCCTCTGACTTTCAGGTTATCCAGCCAACCTCTGGTCGATTCCATAAAAGCTTCCTCGGAAAGTCTCCAAGCCAGTGAAAATGAAGGAAGAAAAACAAAACGATTATCTTTGGGGAACCGAGAAGTTCCATCGTAACGTCCGTTAACCTCGACTAAGTAACGATCATCGAAGATGTAGTTTGCACGGAAGAAACCTCCGCGTAAAGCCCACTCATAACCAGACTCGGCAACCTGCTGATCGCCTACTCCCAGGCTTAAAGAAGGCAAGTTTTGAGATAGCAATTCCCGACGCAAAGCAGAAAAAGAGCTATATTGTGTTAACTCTTGATTGAATCCAACCATTCCCTTCACATAATGCTTTTCTCCTAATGTTTTTTCATATTGAGTCCATGCATTAAACGAAGAATAGCTTTTATCCCGACTGATTTGCTTGTAAGAGTTGTTGTTCGTATTTCCTTCTGTTTCAACGAAACTTGTTGTGATCATGTCAATCCGTTTGCGATGCTCTGAAAAACGGTCCATTTTCCGGTTATAGGTAAAATCAATCCGAGCAGTCCAGTCTTCCATAATATCCAAGTCAGCACTAACGCTTGCCCAAATATCATGCGTATTACTCATATCACGTCCTCCCTCTTTCAACAAGGAAATTGGATTTTGATCATCAAAATATTTACCGATGAATGGATCATACTCAGGGAAATTAGGATCGCCGAGGAAAGGTGTTGCTATACGAACAGGAGAAGAGAATACCATTTGACGGAAAACATCGTCTTTATACTTATGAGGTTCATCCTCTCCTACATAATTATATAACAATTTAAATCCAAGCTTCATCCAATCGTTTGTTTGGTTCTCAACACTCAACCGTGTATTTAAACGTTGATATTTATCTTCTGCATAACGAATGATTCCTTGCTGTTCAACAAACCCAATTGAAGAATAAAAACGAGTTTTCTCACCTCCGCCCGAAACATTGATGTTGTGTCGATGTGAAAGTGCCGAATTCTTCATCATTAAATCAACCCAGTTGGTATGACCATAAAAGCGATAGGTTCCTTGGATAATTTCGGACTCAGGATTGTTTGTTGGGTCTTGTGCCCAAGCCTTCATCCCTTCAATATGATCATCTTCGAACATGACACCGATGTTAGCATTCAGCAAGGCCTTATTGATAAACTCCGCATGCTCATAGCTTGTTCCTACCATGTCTGGTAAAACCGTTGGTTTCGAAAAAGCCACATTCCCTGAATAAGAAACCGTTGTTTCTCCTTCTTTACCTGCACTTTTTGTGGTAATTAATACGACTCCATAAGCAGCACGAACACCGTAAATTGAAGAAGCTGCCGCATCCTTTAAAACGGATACATTGGCAATGTCGTTGGGATTTACCAAGTCCATGCTCATTTCAACTCCATCAACCAAAACCAAAGGACCTCCTCCGTTTATTGAAGTTGTACCACGAACATTAATGGAAGCTGAATGACCAGGTTTTCCACTTTCTGGGGTAATTTGCAAGTTTGGAATGGCTCCCTGAAGTCCACTGGAAGTTGTCGTAACAGGACGTGATTCAATTTCGTTTGCGAAATCGATTGTACTCACCGAACCGGTTAAGTTGACTTTTTTCTGTGTACCATAACCAATGGCAACAACTTCCTCAATTCCAATAGACTCTTCAGCAAGCGTTACATCAATTGTCGAAGTGTTACCAACAATTACTTCTTGTGGTTTCATTCCAACAAATGAGAAGAGTAAAGTACTTCCTTCAGCTACATTTGACAGGACGTAATTTCCATCGAAATCAGTGATTGTTCCGGTTGTCGTTCCTTTAATGATAACAGTAACGCCAGGTAGTGGCGCTCCTGATGCATCGCTAACGTTCCCCTTCACTTCCATACTTTGCTGAACATCAGCGGCTGTCTTTGCAGGAGACAAAACAATTTGCCTGTTATAGATTTTGTAAGTTACATCAGCATCTTTAAACAAGGCTTGCAGCGTTGCTTCCAGACTTTGATTTTCCAGTTTAACGTTGATCTTTTGCGAAACATCAATCAAACTTCCATTATACAGAAAATAATAGTTCGACTGATCTTCAATCGCTTTCAGTACGTTTTCAAGTGTCGTATTTTCTTTCGCTAAAGTGAAGCCTTTGGTTTGCGAGTAAGCTCCTGTGGCAAGCACCTGAATAGCTGAAAACAAGACAACAAATAGTGTGACTTTCATTTTTAGGAAAATTTTTTGAGGAGAAACCAAGGTCGCTCCTCCCCCATAATGGGAATGATTTTTTTTCATAAATTTGTACCTATTAGATTATTAAATTGATTAATCCTGTGCTACCAGGATTTTTCCAAAAGGGAAAGTGTCCAGCTTTCCCTTTTTTCGTTATTTGTTTATTTTCTTCCCTTTCTTATAATTACTTTTCGCTTGGCAAACGACGAATCGTCAAGCTGTTTATTATTGATTATTTGATATTCGATTGGTGAACTAAATTTAAGCAAGCGGAGTGCTTCTTCCAGCGACTCATTGGTAAATGTCGCTGTAAAGAAATACTTGTTTAAGCTCTCATCATCGATAATAATCTCAGCATTAAACCAATGTCCCAATCTACGGGCAACATCTCCAATACTATCTTTATGGAATAGAAGTTTTCCGTCAATCCATCCCAAGTGTTTTTTACTGTTTGCTTCAGTATAAAAAGTTACCTTATTACCCGATTTATCTGCCACTATTTTTTGCCCTTGGCTTAACTTTCCATAACTCATTTCTTTTCCCCCCTCTATGGCAATCAAATCCACTTTTCCAGACTCAAGAAAAGTTGTCATCTCACGATCATCCGGATAATTACTGATGTTAAAACTGGTCCCCGTTGCTTTAACAGCATAATTTCCAACTTCTACATAAAAGGGATGACTCTTATCGGACTGAACTTGAAAGTAAGCTTCGCCTACCAGTCTTACTTCCCGTTTTTTGCCGGAAAATTCTTCAGGATAGAATAACTGACTTCCTGAATTAAGCCAAACTTTGGTGCCATCACTCAGCTGAATTTGAGAACGTACACCAAAGGCCGTCTCTGTTGATTTTATAATTTCTTGATTAAATTTCGGCTGTCCCATGAAGATCCAGATGCTCGCTAGTAAAAGCGGGACTACCAAGACTGCGGCTACACGCTGAAATCCGCTATAAAGCTTTCGGATAGCGCTCGTTTTCCCCATTCGCGACTTTAGCAAGGCTAAATCTTTGGATGTGTCAATCTTTTTCATTGCCTGCAAGCGCTGCGAATAGCTGTAGACTTTGCGTACTTCCTGGTATTCTGTTTCGTGCTCTGTAGATTCTTTGCGCCAACAATCCAGTTCTTCTTGCTGCTCCTTACTCTGGCTTCCAGAGTACTCCAACTCCATTAAACGGTATATCTTGTTTTTCTCTTTCAACGAATCGTGCTTTTATCTGTAATGACGACAACTCTTCGATTTCCCCCTACGCCCAAACAAGAAAAATTGTTCTTTTTTATTTATAATCGATCGTCTGATTTTTAGATGTCAGAATATCAGATATTTGTTATACCTATATTTAGACCGGTTTACTTAAGCATCTCGATGAAGTAAAAACACCTAATCATCAAACGAATACAAAGTCAATGAACGACGATCGTTAGTAGTCTGCAAGTAAATTCATTTATTGCAAAGACTATTTAAAAAAATGAAAAGCTTCGAACAAAAGGAATAATGGCAGATAATCTTTTAACTCAACCTTCAATATCCGCAAAGCTTTTGTCATTTGATTTTCAACCGTTTTCTCAGAAATATCCAGTCGCTGCGCAATCTCCCGGTTTTTAAGCCCTTCGAAACGGCTTAACTCAAAAACTTCACGACATCGGGCTGGCAATTTTCCTAAACTTTCATCAAAAAGCGTTTGCAGTTCCGAATAGATGTACGCATCAATAGACTCTTCGGGGAGCTCTTTTCCTTCCAATTCAATATTTTTCCCTTGAGATTTATTCTTCTTCAAATAATCCAGACTCTTGTTTTTTACGGCGACAAACAAATAGGACCGCACCGAAGAGTTTATGCTAATTTTCTTTCGATCGTTCCAGAACTTTAGAAAGACATCCTGAACAACATTTTTAGCTTCTTCTTCGGGCAGTGAAAACATATTTTGTGCATATACACAAAGCCCTGGATAGTAATAATTGAAAAAGAAATCAAAGGCATACTCCTTGCCTTGGCTCATTTCTGCAAATAGAAATAGCTCTTGAGTATGTTCTTTCATCTCCATCGTACAAGCAATTTAGGGCGTTAAAAGTAGGTTTATTTTAGCGAAGACACAAAACGAAGTATCATGACCAGTTTGTTGTCAATGCTTAAGCGCTTTTTAATTCATTCCCATAGTTCTCGTGAAGTCCTTAATCTGACTTTAGCAGATTATCTTTCAAGTATCGTTTTTAAGGGGCTCCTTGTTTTTGATTTGACTCTATAATCTGAGTTACTCTTTTTTTACTTAAACAGAAATTCTATGAACTCTATTTATTCCAACCCACATTATTTTTTATGTTTTTCAAAATATAGAACCAAGTTGAATATTTTGTTTTAAAGACCTATTTTTATCTATAAAAGAACAACTTACAAGACGAACAAATAAAAAAAGTTAACTAACATAGGAATTACGAAACAAATAATACTTATTTTTTCAATAAGGAAACTTCTTCTTTAAACAAAAAAACCGGCAAGCTCTGCACAAGCTTACCGGTCAAGTTCAATAAAGCCCAATAGGGCTCCATTATTAACCATTCAAATATAACAAACTATGGCAAATGTTGATGATTACAACCAAAAACTGGAAGCCATTCAGGCCATTCCAGATGAAGAAACTCAAGTCCCAACAATTCCTGTTGATGTTTACTTACAGGAAGCCGAAAACCTCTACCACTGGAGCCGTGACGACCAGGAGCAACTGGCAACAATCGGAATTACTTCGGAGCAAATAGAGGATCTCCCGGTCAGAACAGGTGCCTGTCGAGAAACTCAATCCATCTGGTTTAAAGACCGTTATTCACAACAAGAAGCCCAACGTGATTGGTCACGACTCTCTCCGCAAGCCTATGATCTTCGCAATGAACTGCTCCATACTTTCCGCTATGCTTATCGTAAAGATCTGGTAATTTTGGGGCGTATTTCGGCTATTGCTGAAGGTGATGGACATGCTGATATGATCCAGGATTTAAACGACTTGGCTGTGCTTGGCCGTGAAAACCAAACTCCACTGGAAGCAATTGGCTTCGACCTCTCGAAATTAGACCTTGCAGCAACTAAAGCCGACGAAATGGGGAACCTATTGGGCTTGGCTAACGGCGATAAAGCCGATCAAAATCAATCGAAATTATTGCGAGACAAAGCCTATACTTATTTGAAAGAATTGGTTGATGAAATCCGTGATGCCGGGAAATATCTATTTTGGCGAAATCCCCAGCGTTATAAAGGGTACATTAGCCATTACCGAAAAAACCGACGTTCAACAACAGCCGATGAAGAACCGGCACTAGGCGAATAACACTAGTTTACAATTCTATTTTGAAATAGTCTAAAATACTGGAAGAAAGCAACAAAAGCCAATCCGAACAGTCAAAAGATGAGGAATGATTCCGTTTTTTTCAGGAATGATACCCCACCTGGCTGGAAAGATTGGCTTTTTAGCTGGAAGAATTGACAAAATGTCTTGGAAAGCCCCCTCCCACCCCTGGAAGAACACCTCACACAGCTGGAAGAAGGCGAAAAAGATTAGGAAGAGAGCTTTTAATAAAAAAGCTCAGAATTAAGTTAGTGCTTTCTGATGAAACTTACCTGATGCCCTGTCCACAATTTCCAGAATAATTACAAAAGGCTTCTTGTTATTTATCTTATCAGGAATAATAAAGTAATCAGTAGGGCTTATTTGCTTTATTTCAAGTGACTCTACCTGCTTCGTAATTAACGAAGCTTTCTTCAGTGTATGGCTTTTGGGTAGTCTTATTTTGTATTTTCCTAATACGGGGTTATTAAACACTGTCATGTAAACTTTTCCATTTTTTTCATTATAGGTATAATAGCCCCAGTCTTGTTTTTCAAGGTCAGCAGGGCCACAACCATATATAGCTTCGCTATTTACCTTCATCCATTCTCCAATCTCTTTGGCAACTTCACGTTCTTCTGGCCGAATATCACCATTACCCATAGGTCCAAAGTTGAGCAAAAAATTCCCGTTTTGAGAGGTACACTGCACCAACATCTCGATCAATTCCAATGGTGACTTAACATGACTGATACTCCAGTCTTTATGATATCCCCACTGGT
Organism: Sunxiuqinia elliptica; assembly: GCF_900113005.1. Taxonomy (GTDB): domain Bacteria; phylum Bacteroidota; class Bacteroidia; order Bacteroidales; family Prolixibacteraceae; genus Sunxiuqinia; species Sunxiuqinia elliptica. The sequence continues at coordinate 102,435 of NZ_FONW01000003.1, read as the reverse complement.
TTTCAGGAATGGTCATGCAGCACTCCCAGTCACGGGTTAAGACTTCCTTGTCTGTCGGATTGGGCAAGCGACGTTCATACCCAGATTCATAATCTCCCATTAAAATCCCATTACTGTCAAAATGTCGACTGCCGTGTTCATCAGCTCTCATTCGACTGTTTACAATCAAACCTGGACGTTTGTTTTTCAACAATTTTTCCAACTCATACGAAAACTGCCCACTCTTTTTCCAAGAATTATCCCATGTTCCATCGAACCACAAGCCTTTCACTTCTGGATAGCGGGTAACGAGTTCAACTAACTGGTTTTTAGTAAACTGTTTTAACCGTTCAAATGCGGCTCTATCTTCATCACTTTTAATATCGTAACGCCAATCCGGATGATGCCAGTCTAACACCGAGTAATAAAAATTTACATCTATTCCAACTGCGGTATAAGCATCAACAAACTCACGTAATAAATCCTTCTTATATGGCGTATTCTCGATGTCAAAATCAGTATACTCGCTGGGCCATAAACAAAATCCCTCGTGGTGCTTAGTAGTAATGGTTACATACTTTACCCCCATATTCTTAGCTATTGCAGCCCACTCTTTGGGATTGTATTTAGGAATATCAAACTGGTAAATTAAAGAATCCCATGTTGACGTTGCTATTTTCGCTGAACCTCTCAAGAACTCTGAGGCATACGGATAAGTTTTTCCTTCCCATATTCCTCCGGGAATCGCATATAATCCCCAATGGATGAACTGTCCAAAACGATTTTCACGCCATTTTTGCATGGCTTGATCCTGACGAGGCAGACCATTATACTGACCATATTCTACATCTTTTTTTATATCCTGAGCCATTGCCCCTGCAATGGTTAAAATACTTAGAACAACAATTAAAATATACTTTTTCATTATTTATTAATTATTACGATTGATATTTTCATTCCTAAAGTCCAAAATATACAATGTGATTCGAGGACTCTTCTCCTTCTCATTTCTTTTCTCCATTATGATACCATATAGTCTCAACTTCAAATATTTCACCGAGTTTCTTCACCAAAGATTTTTATTTTGTTTTCGTCCAGTTTAAACTCAACGTTCTTAAAAACACAGCACATGCCTACTTCGCATTTTACCAAAATCAACAAATTGCCCCGCTTTCAAAAATAACAGTTGCCCTACATTGAAGTATCCCCTGACAGCACTTATATTCGAATGATTTTCGATAACAACCTACAGAATTTCGTGCATTTTGGGTTGGTTAGTCTCTGAGATAAATTCGCTCTACCATTTTATTGAACCTCTAATAGATTCTGATTGATAATAAATATTGGCATCAACACCGTATTTGATTAGCATTAACTTCTAGCTTGTTTTTTTAAAAAAAGACATTTGACTCATTCTTCATACAACATAATCCTTTATTAAATAAAGGCTATCCAATAGTCAAATTATGCTTTTACCAAAATCAATATTCGAAAAACTGATCCCAATTTGATCACAAAAGACATATTTGGATAGCCTTATACGATGATAACATCCTAGCAACTATTCGTACAAGCTACTGAGTAACAGAGTTCCATCCTGGATTTTGCACCAAATTTGGATTTAATACCAAATCTTCCATAGGAATGGGAAATAGATATTGTTTGCTTTCGTCAAATGCACGACCGTTTGGTAAAGTTTGTGCATAAGGCATAATGTAACCTTCGCTGCTTAAATAAATATCTTTATCCACTACAACCGTTGGAAATTGATTTTGAACAAATTTCATTCCTTCAACAGGAATTTCCAGAAATTTTCCTGCTTTCCATCGCATTAAATCATCCCATCTAAAGTTTTCAAAAGCAAGTTCAATCCTTCGCTCCCTACGTATTTCTCGTAACAAGGGAGATGGTACATAGTCACAATATCTGCTGTAGTTACTATCCATTACAGGATCGGCCGGAATATTATCGATCGATAATGCAGGCATATTCACCCGTTGTCTGATAACATTTACGGTGTTATCAATAACATTCTGAGAACACTCGCCTAATTCATATTTAGCTTCAGCATAGTTTAGCAATACCTCAGCGTAACGAAATATAGGACATGCCTGTTCGCCCCTTGTAACTCTATCCCAATCGGCAGGATCGTTAAGCCACCATTTTGCAATACGGTATCCCGTAGGACATTTATTTCCAGAGAGTCCTGGCAAATTTGGTAAGGGGGTATTATTAGCCCCCATTACACCTGAAGCAAGTGCATATTCTCCGAAACGACAGATAGTTTGTGTTAAACGTGGATCTCTGTTCAACATTTCAGCCTGAATCGAATCTTTCCCTTGGAACAATGGACTTACAGAAATAGGTTTGCCATCGGCACATAAATATTCGTCAATTAAAGAACGGGTAGCTCCCCATTTTTCACGAAGGTTTTGCGTGTAATACCTACTAAATGCAGCTCCTAAATTATCATCAGCACTATAGTCCTTCCATAAAATAATCTCAGAATTGCCACTATAAGAATATTGGGCAAAAAGGCTATTGTAATCGTCATCAACACTAGCAGACTCGTACAGGTTGTACTCTCCTGTCATTAATGCTTCGCATGCTGATGCTGCCTCATTCAAGAACCTGATTCCATCTAATCCCAAGTCAGAATGATATTTCCTGTAAGTTCCTTCATATAAGCCAATTCGAGTTTTCAAATGTAAAGCTACATCTCTATTAATACGCCCCGGTTTTTCATCGCCTTTTACCGGCAGGTATTCAATTGCCATGTTCATTAAATGAAGTACAGAATCCATAACCTCTGCTCTTGGAGTTCGAGCTGCCATTACTTCACTTGAATTTACTTCTACCACGTGGCTCAGCCATGGCACATCTCCAAAAAGTTTTACTTTCTCGAAATAGTCATAAGCCTTAAAATAGTACACTTCGCCGAGATATGCTTTAATCTTATCAAACTCAATATCTCCTCTGTTGTAATTATCGAGAAAATAATTCAGTCTTCTTATATCTGAAAAATTCCAACCACCGCTGCCACTTGCGCCGGTAATATAACCGATATACTCGTTGGCGGCCACTTTCTTATAATTTTGTGGAGCCGCATTATCAGTTATGGCATCGCCGTACGGAATAGTGGCCTCATTATACCCCCAGGGCGACATGGATCGGTAAGCCCAATCATAACTAAACCCCCTGATATAAGTAGCATAAAGATTGTTACAGTAGAGCTCCAGATCTGTCTCGGTTTCCCAGAAGTTTTCATCATTAATATCATCAAGCGGATATCGTTCCATGAAATCATCATTGCAGCTGTAGATTAATAGCGCAAGAATACTTATTGCAATTATTTTTATTCTATAGTTCTTCATGATCATGTTTTAATTAAAAGGTTAGTTGGAATCCAATGGCATAAGTCCTTAATATAGGATAGTCAGCCGATAATAGCTCGGGATCATATACATCAGGAAGTTTTGAAAAACTAAATAGATTATTTCCTGAAGCATAAACTCTGAGTTTACTGATTTCCAGCTTTTGCAATACCGATACCGGCAATGTATAACCAATAGTTACATTTTTAATTCGCATATACGCTGCATTTTGCAAAAATCTTGTTTGTGGTTGTATATTGGCACCTTTCGCTTTATAGGCCGGATATAAGGCATCTCTTCTATCGGGAGTCCATGAATTGTTATAAACTTCCCAGGTACCGGTACCGGATGCGATCTGTCCCCAGAATAGTTTGTTGCTAATCCAATAATCGCGCTTTGCAACCCCTTGTAGGAAAATATTCAAATCGAAATTCTTAAAAGCTAAGTTTGAATTTATACCAAAGCGGTACCGTGGTGTACTGTTTCCGATAATTTTCCTATCACCCGGATCATCAACCGTGCTTGATCCGTAACCAATTTTAGTATCATCTTCATCCAGGTTTTTATAACGAACATCACCCGGATACCAAATTCCAGAACTGATATCACTTTGGTCTGGTGCGACATCAATCTCTTCCTGCGACTGGAAAATTCCTTCCGTTTCAAATCCCCATATCTCCCCCATCATTTGTCCTTCGTAAAGGCCACTTAGCAGTTTGTTGGGGTTTCCTCCAAACTTTGTTATTTCAGTTTGATAATCAGACAAAACCAGTGAAACATTATACCTTAAACCATTACTAAGTTTATCGTTCCACTGTATGGTCATATCCCAACCTTTTGTGGTAAGCTCTCCCGAGTTTTTCGTAGGAGCTCCTGTGCCCACTACTGCAGGGAATTTATCGCCGGCAACAAGGATATCTCTCGTTTTTCGTTGATACCAGTCGAAATTGACAGCTAGTTTATCAAATACAGTTATATCGGCTCCAAAGTCGACAGTAGTGGCTGTTTCCCATGTCAGATCCGGGTCAACCAATCCGGGAGGAGTGACCCCCATTGGTCTCATTCCTCCAAACATATGTTTCACCTCTGCTATAGAACCATAAGAAGGGATATAAAGGTAATTCGACACATTTTGATTCCCCAGACTGCCGTAGGAAGCTCTTAGTTTTAAGTCATTAACAACTGGCTTCATAAATTCTGCAAATGGTTCACTCGAAACTCTCCACGCCCCGGAAAAAGAAGCAAAGAATTTAAATCGGCTGTCCTTTGGGAAACGGGAAGTCCCGTCATAACGGCCGTTTGATTCCAACAAATATTTCCCTTCATAATCGTATTTAATACGATAAAATCCGCCTCTCAGTGCCCACTCCGATGCTGCATCAGAGGCATATTCATTCCCAAGTGTTTGGCTGATGAAAGGAATATTTGGCGTAAGAATGTCCTCCCCTTTACCCATCAGGTAGTCGTATTCATACCACTCCTGGTTAAAACCAACCAACATATAGGCATTGTGCTTATCTACTGTAAAACTGTAGTCGGTAAACGCATTTAAAGTATACTGATTGGTGTGCGTGTAATACCTGGTAATCGAGCTAGGATCGGTATGTACAGTGGTAGGGGCATCCCATTTGAATTCAATTCGGGTTAATAACGGGATAGCTTGTTTCCGGTTATAATTATACGACTTATAGGAAGCTTCTCCTTTTATATTCCAGTTTTTCAGCGGGTTAATAGTAACAGATGACGATAATACTGTCGTTTCTTTTTTTGTCTGGTTACTTGAGCCGTAATCCATAAACGAAAGTATGTTATCTGTATACATCTCTCCTACGGGCGAATCCTCGGGAGTTTTAATTGGCATGTTAATATTCCTTTCCGGGTTCTGCGACATGGCAATCCACCATCCTCCTTTTCCGGCTGGTTTTACAGGCTCCTGGTAACTCCAGTTACTATACGAGGTTTTCAGATCCATACTTAGCCATGAATTCACTTCCGAATTCAGGTTTAACATCACATTGTAACGTTTACTTTTATCGGTATTTATTCTATAAATTCCATCTTGTTGCTGATACCCTATTGAACCGTAATATCCGGTTTTTGCAGTTCCTCCAGAAACACTAAGGTTGTGCTGCTGGGTTGGAGAGAAATCCTGCAGTGCTTCTCCGTAAACATCCGTATTCCCTACCCAAACGATATGACCTCCTGAATTCATATAATAGATTGGCTCGGTACCGGGATTATCCATGTAGGCCCTAACCTTATCGCGTTTAAGCAAAGCATCTGAACTTGGTGTTTTATTCTCCAACTCAACTGCTTTAATTCTTGCATATTCAATAGTATAGGCATCCAGCAAATCGGGAACTGCTGTAGGTGATTTCCATTGAAAAGAGTTGGAATAATTAAACCGTGTTTTACCCCCGTCACCACCTTTTTTAGTGGTAACCAGCATAACGCCATAAGCCGCACGCGCACCATAAATAGCTGCTGAAGCTGCATCTTTGAGTACCGATACGCTTTCTATATCTTCCGGATTTAACTGATTAAGATCCATTTCAACCCCGTCAACCAATACCAGAGGTTCTCCCAATTTAAATTCCAAATCATTGGAATTTGGTTTCTTTCCAAATGAAGTACCTCCCCTGATATTAAATTTAGGCGTTGTTCCCGGGCTTCCGTCTGAAACTGAAACGTTTAGATTTGGGATTACTCCTTGTAAGGCCTCACCAACACTGGTTACCGGTTTATTCTCAATATCTTCGGAAGAAATATGAGCAACCGCCCCGGTTAAGTTTATCTTTTTCTGAGTACCATAACCTACAGCAACAACCTCTTCAATGCCAATAGCATCTTCTGCCATTGTAACATTAAACCTCATTTGATTCCCGATTACAATTTCCTGGGTTCGCATTCCTACAAAAGAAAACACCAAAACTCCATCAGCAGGGACATTATCAATGGCATAATTACCTTCAAAATCTGAAATTGTGCCCCGTGTAGTTCCTTTTACAACAACTGTTACTCCAGGAAGCGACTGCCCGGATGAGTCAGTCACCTTCCCTGTAACCGTTCTATTTTGCTGTAGAACACTTTTAACAGACAATACTACCTGACGATCAATAATTTGATAGCCAACATTAGTGTCTTCAAAAAGTTGCGTTAACACGGTTTCTATTTTGGCATTTTTTACTTTTAGATTTGATTTGCGACTAACGTCAATCAAATCTCTATTGTATAAAAAAACATAATCACTCTGCTGCTCAATTTCATAAAGAGCGTCTTCAACGGATGTATTTTTCATATTTAAAGTAAGTTGCGTTCGTTGGGCATATCCCACAACGGCAAATGTTTGAAATACGAAAACCAGCAATAATACTGTAGTCAGTTTCATAATGCGTAAGGCTTTTCTGAGGTTTTTCCTTAAGGACAAACCATTCAATTCGTTTTTTTTCATAATTTAGTCGTGATTAATTCTTACAATTAATTAAAAATCAAATGATGGGATGCGGATAATGTTAGGGCATTATCTGCATTTCTTTTTTTACATAGGCTCTTTTTTATAATTACTTAATTGCATTTACTTTTACAATTCCTTTTATATAATCTCCCTCTTTATTGAAATACCCTTCTGTATATTCCATTTGTATGGGAGCTGTTAATTCCAATAAATGAAGTATTTTTTCAAAGTTCTCATTGGTGAAGGTGGCATCGTACTTAGCTTGACCTAAATACTGATCCTCCAGCTGGAATTCCACGTTGTACTGTCGCTCGAACACATTAAAAATTGCTTGCAAGGAACTCGCTCGAAATACAAACTGACCATCGCGCCAAGCCAGATAGGGTGCTAAATCTTTTTTCTCAATCCGAATTGATTTCTGTTCCCTGCTGAATGAGGAGACTTCTCCTGGCGTTAAATATTGTTCGGTGTTATTCACCTGCAGAGCCACACTTCCAGTCTCTAAAGCAACAGTAACAGTGGGCTCTTCGCGATATGAGTTCACATTAAAACGGGTTCCATAAACTTTTACTGAAGGGCCAAAATTCTCAACAATGAAAGGTTGTTTTCTTTTTTGCACTTCAAAAAAGGCTTCGCCTTCTAATTGTACCGTTCTTGAATTCGAATTAAAAACCGGAGAGTACGTTAAATAGCTATCGGCATTTAACCACGCTTTTGAACCATCTGGCAATTGGACGACTGTTCTGGTTCCCTTTGGCGAATACACGGTAACATCCTGTCCCGATTGGTTGGACGCCAATGTGGTATAAGCTGATTTCCAATGCTCTTGATTTAGAAAAAGCCAACCGGCAGCTAACAGCAAAGGAATAAAAAGGACCGCTGCAGCCCGAATTAAAATAGAAAGACTTCTGCCCTTTCTTTGACTTTGAGCCTTGCTCGTTTGATTAAATGTTTTTTGTCGGAGGTAGCTTATTTCCAGGTCAGAAATAGCCGATGAATTAAAAGATAAGGTTTTAACTAATTTGACAGCCTCATTAAATTCACCCTCATTTTTGAGATGACCTGCTTTCCATCTCATCCACTTTCCCTCGTCCTCTGGTTGCTTTCCTTTTGCCCAGCGAATAAAGCTGGTATCCGAAATCAACGCTTCAACTATCTGCTCATCAAATTTGCTCATTTTCTCACTCTTTGGTTATAAAGAGTAGAAATCGTGTTTTTATACTCAATTTTTTCAAGGAAAATTAACGTTTTCTAAAAATAGCGAATAGAAACACCTCTAAATCATGCACTTCACCATCTCTAAAAAGTGTTATTTTTTTTCGAATTTTTTCGAGAGCTCGAAACAGTAGATTCCGGACAGATTGAACATTCATTTCTAAAACCTTGCCAATTTCTGAGAATTCCATTTCATGTTTAAAGCGTAACAGAATTACTTCTCGTTGGCGATCGGTTAATTCATCGAGACACTTAATCAGCTGCTGGCTAACAGCAGCCCCACTCTCCTTATCAACAAGAAAGTCTTCTTCTGAAAAGACAAAACTTTCAATTGGCGTTTCTTCAATTGAATTGTTTTTACGGAGTTTTTCTACTCGCCGAAGAAGCTCTCGACGTAATGAAACAAATAGGTAAGCTTCAATATTCTGAATTTCTCTAGGCCTCTGCTTCTGATCACAAAGTTCGGTAAACAAGTCTTGAATTGTATCCTTTACCAATTCAGAAATTGGCACAAGTTTCATTCCGTAGAAATATAAATCACGGAATTGCTTTTCGAAAATGTCTCCCAAATAATCTGAATCTGAATGCCCCATCTGCTCCCTTTTTGCTGTAGACAAATATAAATATATTCTGAAATTAGCATTCGACTAACTACAATTGACAAAAAAAAGCTGATCATACCTTTCGTATGACCAGCTTCCTATCATGAGGTTATTTTATTCGCTTACAACTTTTTGCTTTCAGCATCGAAGCTTTTAGCCGTTCCATTTTTAAATGGTACCAGGAAGAAACTATAGTGATTAGTCTTCTGCCCACTTATAGTATACTCTTTTTGTGGACGAGCTCCCCAGCTGTTATCACCTCCAAGGCCACGTTGTCCTAGATCAATATTCAACTGAACCAAGTCGCGCTCTTTAATATCATTGATGTGCTTACTTCCGTTTACTTCCGGAATTCCGTCAATCCGGAACTCAGGCTCTACTTCGCTGTTTCCTTCATAATCGATCCCTGCAGTTGTATCGAAATCTTCGTTAAGCATATGTAGCGCGCTCATACCCAATCCACTTTTAGGTCCATCGGCAACAACCAACAAGCCACGTCCCTGATCGTTGCTAAGTGCCCACCAAGCAACATCAGTACGGTAGCCATTCTCCTGAGGACGCACGTAAGGTACGTACTGCTCGCGAACCGTTGATTGGTACAAATCAATGAAAGTAGAAGCTTTCCGGTCAACATAGTTTTCCCAAGGTCCACGACCAAAATAAGTCAACTGATTGTAGTCAGCTGGTAGTTGCATGCGCATTCCTACACGAGGAATATCAGCTTTATAATCGGTTGTATTTAGCGTGTTTGAAATTTTCACGACTCCTGTTCCGGCAATTTCATAAACACTTTCAAAGGTAGTATTCACTCCAGGAAGCTCATAAACAACAGTCATTTTAACTTGGTTGTCAGCTAGCTGATCAAGCTTCAGCTCTTTAACAGTCGAGAATAGCGATGCCTTTTTCCATTCCTGGTTTTTGAATTGCATCCGGTTTCCAAAGTCATTGTCAGTTGGAGCACGCCAGAAGTTTGGCTTAGGTCCTTTACCGTCCAACAACAGCTCGTTGCCATCCACTTTGTAAGAAATTAGACGGCCTTCCTTGCGGCTAAAAACCAAATTAAAACTATCGTTTGAAACAACAACCTGTCCTCTTTCGCTCTTAGCAGTAACTGCAGGACCATACTCTCTGGCAACAGGCTCTGCTTTATACAATTTTGCCAACTCAATTTGCTCATGTGCCACTTCAAAACCTGCTGGCAATAAGCCCCAAGCTTCTTTTAGCTGAGCTGACACATGCACAAAATAGCGTGTATTTGGCTTAATATTTATATCAGCAAACGAGACACGGATCATTTTACCGACATGAGGTTCAACGTCCACGTCATCAAAATCAACCGTTTTTAACACTTGCCCGTCAGCTTTAATCTCGGCTTTAATTACGAACTTATTCAGATTGGTAAAGTCGTACAAGTTTTCAAGATAAACGCGAGCTTCCTGATGACGGTTAATACCTTCAAATTTGAAATTGATAAACTCGTGTGCTTTTTTCACTTCGTAAAGCCCAGGTTGCGGTGAACGATCCGGGAAGACAATCCCGTTATTCAAGAAAGAATTATCGGTTGGCATATTTTCGCCATAATCGCCTCCATAAGCATAAAAGCGCTCTCCTTTTTCATTGGTCTTCCAGATAGATTGATCCACCCAGTCCCAAATAAAGCCACCTTGCAGATTATCGTACAATTCAATAACATCCCAGTAGTCCTGGAAGTTCCCCGTACTGTTTCCCATCGCGTGAGCATACTCACTTGGAATGTAAGGACGATCTGTTTTGTGCTTTCCAATGTATTCAAAGAATGAAGGAGAAGGATATTGAGGAACGATAATATCGGTATTCCAATCCATATCTAGAATGCTACCATCGTAGTCTTTGTAAGGACGCTCATACTGAACCGGACGTTTTTGTGTATCAGCCGCTTTCATTGCTTCGTATCCGGCGTAGAAGTTAACACCATTTCCGGCTTCATTTCCCATACTCCAGATAATAACCGAAGGATGGTTTTTATCACGCTCTACCAAACGTACCAAACGATCAACATGAGGATTTTCCCACTCTGGCTTTTTAGCTAACGAGTGTTTTCCATAGTACATTCCGTGTGATTCAATATTACCTTCGTCAACCACATAAATACCATGCTCATCGCACAATTCGTAAAAGCGCTCGCTGTGAGGATAGTGGCTTAAGCGTGCCGCATTAATGTTGTTTTCTTTCCACAAGCGAATGTCTTTCATAATTAGTTCTTCGCTTACAACATGGCCGGTTTCCGGATTGGTCTCTTGCGTATTTACTCCTTTTAAAGTTACGCGTTGCCCGTTAACCAACAGCAAGCCATTTTTGATCTCAACTTTGCGGAAACCAATTTTTGAAGCGATTGCTTCCTGGGTATTTCCTTTTTTATCTTGAAGAGAGATCAATAAGGTATAAAGATTAGGGTGTTCGTTACTCCACTTTTCTACCTGTTCAATCTCTTTCTCGCCCATTGAAATGGATTGCTCACCATTTCCGGCAACTTCAATTTCTTGACTTCCTTCCAGAATTGACGAGCCATTCGCATCTTGCAACTCATAGTTTACACGAACTGCCGTTGCTTTCTTTCCGTGGTTCTGCAGGTCTATATTCAGGTCTAAAATTCCATTTTCATAGCTGCCATCCAACACGGCATTTGTTTCAAAATCGCGCACGCGTACTGTTGGCTGGGCGTATAAGTAAACGCTGCGTTCGATTCCGCTAATACGCCAAAAGTCCTGGCATTCCAGGTACGAACCATCTGTCCAGCGGAAAATCTGCAATGCGATGGTGTTTTCACCTTTTTTTAAGTAAGGAGTTACATTGAACTCAGCAGGTAACTTACTTCCCTGCGAATAGCCCACATACTCTCCGTTTATCCACACAAAACCTCCGGACTTCATTGCTCCAATGTGCAGGAAAACTTCCTTTCCATTCCAATCTTTTGCGACAGTAAAGTTGCGACGGTATGAGCCTACAGGGTTGTAGTCATGAGGCACCTTTCCCGGATACTTGGGATATATATCATCAACAAACTCCATTTCAGCTGAAACAGGAGCTTTGTAATCCGAAAATTCGTATTGGTGGTTGACATAGATTGGCACACCGTATCCTTCAACTTCCCAGTTTGAAGGCACTTTGATGTTATCCCAGCTGTCAACATTTTGGGAAGGATCCATAAAGGTTAAAGGACGATCTTTAGGAGATCGTACCCAGTTGAATTTCCAAACTCCATCGAGATAATGCCGAGTACTGGCATCTGTTGCCTTTTGTGTTAAGGCTTCTTGTTTACTGGGGAATGAAACAAAGGAGGCATGGGCTCGTTCTTTGTTTTCACTAATAACATTGATGTTTTCAACGTACCCCCACACGTTTTTTACAGGATGTTTCTCTTGCGAGAAACCGGTTGAGCTTAGTCCAACCAGAGTAATCAGTAGTAGTAAGTATTTCATGTGTTAAATAATTAAAATATAAAGCAAAGTTCTATTTGCTTTAAGGATAAAACCATTGATACATTATTTGCAAATATGATATTTATTGTTCGATGCTAAAAACCTTGGACACTATTTTCAAAAAACAGTGCCCAAGGTAATAAGTAAAATTTGGTATCCGATTATTCGGCTACCAGAAAATTAATAGCTGTAATTATCAATTTTGATATCTGTGAATTTCTCGTCGCCTACTTTACGGTAGTTTATCCTAAAATGGTTCCAAGATTGAGGATAACCACCAATATTGTTATTCAGGTAAACAATTTTTACCGGGTGAGTGCCTTTTGCCAACGCAATCGTCTTATTATTTCTTGAGAAACGCTTCACTTCTTTATCGTTGTTAATCAATAGCTCATCACCAATAAAGAATTGATCAAAGTTGGTTTGCATCTCATAAATTCCATCTTCTGGAATGGTAATGTAACCTTCCAAAATTGCTCCTGTAGGATTAGCTTCTTTGTTAATCGTTGGAAGGCTCTTGCTAGTAACAACAATCTCTTTCCAGCTTTTTACATTATCCAAATCAGCTACAGCGATAAAGGTTCCTTCTGCATATTTACCTTTTAAGCCTGTACCAGTAATCTTTGCGTCAACTGCCGGCTTTAGAGTTTGTTTTTCAACCTGAATTGTTCTCACCTTACTCATCTTGCCGTGGTTCAATACGGTGCGAATTTTTACAGTTGTATTCTCTGTAAAAGTCAGAGGAGCCTCATAAACAGTTGAATTTGCATTCGGCTCAGTTCCATCAGTTGTATAAACCATTTTCACTGGACGAGTCGTTGAAAAATCTAAAGTAGCCTGATCTGTAAAGGCAACAACATTTACAGGACCTTCAGGAAGTGGAATATGATAGTTGATGTTGTGGTAGTCTAAACGCTCAAACTGAGGGTTCATACGAGTCAAAAAGTCTTCGTAGTTTTTATTTGCTGTCTCTGTCCAGCCCACTTCTGCTAAAGCGATAATCCGTGGATAAATACGGTACTCGAATAACTCAGGAGTGTACATATACTCAGACCAAACGTTTCCTTGGGTTCCCAAAACATGCTTAGCCATGTCTCCTTTTAGGTCCGCAGGAACCGGATTGTAACCATATGACTCTTCTAAAGTAGTGTAGCCACCAATAGCAACCGGTTCAAAGCGGCTGTCGCCTTGATAGTGGTCAAGGTAAACCCAGTTTCCTGGAGTCATCACTACATCGTGTCCCTGTTTGGCGGCTTCAATTCCACCTGCTTCTCCACGCCATGACATAACGGTTGCCGAAGGAGCCAATCCACCTTCCAGGATTTCATCCCAACCAATCATTTTTCTGCCATGAGCCAACAATACTTTTTCGATACGTTGTACAAAATAGCTTTGTAGTTCGTGCTCATCTTTTAAACCTTCTTTGCGCATTCTACGCTGACAATCGGGGCATTCTTCCCAACGTGTTTTTGGGCACTCGTCACCACCGATGTGGAAATACTCGTATGGGAAAAGAGGCACAACTTCATCAATCACATCTTCCAGGAAGTGGAATGTTTCTTCTTTTCCGGCACAATATACATCAGGCTCAACACCCCAAACATTGCGTACTTTGAATGGGCCTCCAGTACAAGAAAGCTCTGGGTAGCCAACTAATGCAGCCAAAGCATGTCCTGGCAATTCAATTTCAGGAACAACATTGATGAAACGCTCAGAAGCGTATGCCACAACTTCTTTGATTTCTTCCTGCGTGTAGTAACCACCGTACTCTGAACCATCACCTTCGGTGCGAACACCACCAAGTTCGGTTAGTTTTGGATACTTTTTGATTTCGATGCGCCATCCTTGGTCTTCAGTTAAGTGCCAGTGGAAAGTGTTCATTTTAAACATGGCCATCACATCCAGTTGTTTTTTAATAAAATCAACAGGAACAAAATGACGACAAACATCTAAGTGCATTCCGCGCCACACAAAACGAGGAGCATCTTTTATTGTAACACAAGCCATTGTCCAGTCAACATCACTCACCTGAGTGGTCCTTTCAATTTCAGCAGGTAACAATTGTAACATGGTGATCAATCCATAAAAAGCCCCACGTTCAGTTGCTGCTTTAATGGTCACCCCTTCTTTCGCAACTTCAAGCTCATAAGCCTCATCGCCCATGCTTCCTTTAGCCAACTCAACTGCGATGAAGTTTTTAGCAGGCTTTTGCTGAGCCACTGTCAATTCAAAACCAGCAGCCTGCTTAAAGCGCATGTTTACCAGGCCGGCAGTCGAATTTAACGCCTTGTTTTCAGGAATTACAAAAGTCGTTTTAGCATTAACTGTGAATGTCCCCTCTGCCTTAACTAGCTTATTTGGCTGAGGAACAACAGCTACTTGCGGAACTTCCTTTTTTCCTGTGCTACAAGCCGCCAAGACCATCGCAGACACCAGTATAAAAAAGTTGATTTTTAATTTTTTCATTTCGAAACTGATTTAATTTATTAAGTGTGTATCTAATCATACTATTCAAAAAAGGCCTCTGCTACTTGAGACTTTTCCATTATGCTATTTCAGGGGTTATTATTGGCTAAGCTGTCCCCAGGATCATACAACGACAAATATATTAAAACTCATGTGTTCGAACACATAATTTTCGCAAAAAGCGTAGTTCAAATCGTAGGTTAATTCAAGATAAAAAGTGATTTAGCAAAGGGATCAGGCAGCGGGACCATTTTCTATCTTTTATTAGGAACAAAAAGGAAAGCGCATAGCGCTCGACTTGTCCGAATCTTCTTCAACGTTATAAAAAATTACCAAACAAAAAAGGCCGCTAGTTAGCGACCTTCTCTCAGTATTTTTTGTAATCAATTAACTTCTGATTTTGTGTCCTGAAACTCCATAGTAAAGGATGTACACGAAACAAGGAATACAAATCATATAAGCGTTTTGTGCTCCAAAAGAGTCTTTCAACAATGCAAAAGCAGTTGGAATTATAGCACCACCAACAATTGCAATTACCATTAAGGATGAACCTGCTTTGGTAAACTTACCCAAGTCAGTCATTGCAAGCGGCCACAATGCTGGCCACATCAAAGAACATCCCAAAGCCATAAAGGCAATAAAGTAAATTGAATATTGCTCAGGAACCGCTACCGTCATTACCGAGCCAAATAAAGCCAGGTAAGCACAGATACGCAGGGCTTGATCTTGCGTAATAAATTTGGGAATAAACAGAACTCCACAGATGTAACCGATAACCATTCCAATTGGAGCAATCCAAGCATAGTACTCCGCATTTGCCAAACCTAAGCTGGTTGCATAATCAACCAAAGTTCCCAACGAAATTGTTTCGACACCGACGTATAAGAACAAAGCCAACACGCCTAGTAGCAAGTGAGGAAATTGCCAGATTGATGTTTTGTTTGCAGCATAAGGACAATCATCGACACTATCTTCATCTTCACCGGCTGCCTTAACTTCAGGAAGAGGAGCTAAAAGCGCAATAACTCCCAGCAATAAGAACACACCAATAATAATCATAAATGGCAGGTTGATATCAACTAACTGCACATCTTCGACGTTTTTACCAATAACTAAAGCCAAGAACAGAGGAGCAATAGGCCACGCCAATTTATTGGCAATTCCCATAATACTCATCCGTTTAGCCGCACTTTCAATCGGTCCCAAAATCGTGATATATGGGTTAACAGATGCTTGAAGGAAAGTATTTCCCATACCGCTAATGAAAGAAGCAATTAAAAACAGAACAAGACTTTCATTTTTAGCCGATGGAATAAACAAATAAAAACCTAGAGCAAACATCAAAAACGAAAGCGCCATGGTTTTTTTATAGCCAATTTTCCCAATTACCAATGAAGCTGGATATCCAAATAGTAAAAATGCAGAGAAAGTTGCAGCTAATACAAGGTAAGATTCAGTAGAAGAAATGCCTAAAGAAGAATTCAACAATGGAATCAGGTAACTATTGATTCCTAAAGCAAATCCGATGGCAAAGAACATCACTCCAATAATAATGATAGGGATTAGATAATTTTTCCCATCATTGCCTGATTTGTTAGTCATAGTCAAAATTTTAGATTTATATGTGGTTACTAGTTTTGCAAAACCGCAAAGATATATTTTTACAATGAACTTTTCGTTCTATTTCCACACATATTGTACGAACACGCAATTATCTCTAAAAGTCACAAATAGAGACAATGCCATACATATCAGAAGGTTAACGAGAGACTCCTTTTTAAACAAATGACAACTATTCTAACCAAAACTCTTATTATCAAAAAGATACCTTTGTACTTCTTTTTCACAGAAGGAACACACTTTTTCCAAAGAATAAGTAACATTTCTCTACTTCGAACAATAAAGCTATCTTAGACAAATTTTAGTACACAAGAACAATTAATTTTAGACCAATGAAATTAGAAATTCCACGCCTGGAAGCACCAATATCAGGCCCAGAAGCAATTGCTCAAGTTTTAAAAGAACAAGCAGCTACCCCACTAGCCTTTGCTCCTTGGGGAAAACCAGATACAATACATGATGTCAATTTTAAGATCGCTCATAACGATGCGTATATTTTTCTTCATTACACCGTCCGCGAAGATGAAATATTAGCGCGTTACAGCCGCCACAATGAGCCGGTTTACACGGATAGCTGTGTTGAATTCTTCATTATTTTTGATGGAGAAGAAAACTATTACAACTTCGAGTTTAACAGCCTGGGAACTTGCCTGTCAGCTAATGGACCAGATCGTGAGAAAAGAGCATCTCAGAGCGTAGAGCAACTCAGCAAGATAAAAACACAAACTAAAATTCAACGTCTCAATGGACAAGAATCTCCTCGCTTTGAGTGGCAGCTAAGTATACAGCTTCCAATTGAACTTTTCGGAAACAGTCAGCTGAGTAAATTGTCGGGAAAAAATGCGCGGGCAAACTTCTACAAATGTGGCGACGACCTAAGCAAACCCCATTTCTTAAGCTGGAATAACATTGAGACACCACAGCCTGATTTTCATCAGCCACCTTATTTTGGAGAAGTAGTCTTTTTATAATTTGGACTCAAATACAAAAAGAAGTTTCATAAATTTCCCTAGCCTTATTTGACTCAAAAATCATGGAGCAAAAAAGACCCAGAAGGAACGTTGTTCGAATTAAAGATATTGCTAAAAAGGCCAATGTATCAACCGGAACCGTCGACCGCGTATTACACAACCGTGGACGGGTTTCGGATGAAGTGAAACAACGTGTCCAAACCATTGCGAAAGAACTCAACTATGAACCCAATATGTTGGCGCGAGCTTTGGTTTCCCAAAAAGAGTTCAATATTGCAGCTTTAATTCCAGATGCAGCTTTGGACGAATTCTGGGATGGTCCAATCCGTGGTATTGCAAAAGCAGAATCAGAACTGGCTCAATATGGGGTAACGGTCACCTATCATATTTTCAATCAGTTCGAAGTGGAGTCATTTAAAAAAGAAGCTAAGGTCGTTACGGAAGGAAATTACGATGGTATACTGGTGGCTCCTGTTTTTTATCGGGAGTCACTTGCTTATTTAAATGAATGGAAAAGGCAGGATATTCCCTTTAACCTTTTTAACACACACATTCCCAATTACGATCCACTATCATATATCGGGCAGGATTCTTATCAAAGTGGCGTGGTTGCAGCCAAGTTGCTGCATTATGGATTTACTGGAACAGAGCCGGTGAGCTTTGTTGTGGCACACATTGATGAAGATGTTCCAAACTCCTCCCACCTGATCCGGAAAGAGCAAGGGTTTATGGATTATTTTAAGGAGCAGGAAGATAAATTCAACCTGATGCGGCTGGAACTTCAAAACAGCTCGGACAAAGCTGCTTTCTACAAAAAACTGGATCAACTTTTAATTGATGTTCCTTCAATTATTGGCTTTTTTGTAACCAACTCTAAAGCCTATACCATTGCCGAATACCTCAAAAAACGAAAAGACAAGAAACTTCGGTTGGTGGGCTACGATTTACTTCAGAAAAACCTGACTTTCCTAAATGAGGGAGTTATCAATTTCTTGATCAACCAAAACCCTAAAGGACAAGGTTACTTTGGCATTCACTTTCTGATTGACCATTTACTTTTTAAGAAGAAAGTTCAGCCAATAAAGTATCTCCCACTGGATATTATCACTAAAGAAAACCTACACTATTATGTAGAATCTGAGATTTAATTTTGAGATTCATTTATTTCAGCTAAAAAGAAACAAAAATACTCAATCGATTTCTTCTAAAAAGACGTCGTACATATCAGAAACAATATCTATAATCAATAATATGAACTGAATGGAAAAGTAATAAATAAAGAAGCTGATAATATGCAGCTTGTATGTAGATACAAAACTAATGTATTTTCCCAATCCAAAATTTAAATTCAAAAAAGCAGAAAAGACAATAACTAATAAAGAAATTAATATCGTGTATGAAATTTTGGTGATCAAATGCTTTGAAAAACGCAAATATTTTTTCAAGTAATAGAATTCACTTAAAACTTCTTCGTTCTTAGTTTCCTTGATCTTTTTCGCTTTATCTACAATTACAATGATCAAGCTAAACAATAGCCCTGCAAATATTGAACAAGTGGTTAATATACTTCCAATTAGAGATGAGCTTGAATCAAGTATGTTATCTGTAAAAATCAAAAAAATAGCTACTAATCCAGGAAACAGATCAAATACAAATATCTTTACGATTTTTTTAATAGTTGAAACATCCCCAGTATCTTCAGTATAGAGTGCTTTATGGGCTTCTTTTAATATCTGTTTAACCTTGATATTCATCTACCGTCGCGTATTTTTCTTCGAGTAAAAGCATCTGAAGTTGCTGATTACAAAATACAAAAACTTTATCCAGATCAGGGTATTCAGAGCCCTTTTTCTTTACACTTTCAGGAAGTACAATTGTAGGCCGAATATTCAATAAATCTGATAGTTTTGCCTGAGTAGAAGTATTAGTAATAGGATCTCTGTATCTAACATTTGCTATATAATCGTTGGGATCCGTTATTCCTAACTCTGATAAATCGATAAAAAAGGGATTCCCCCTTTTACTCATTTTGAAATGCTTCTGAAACCATGAAAAAGGCATTGAAATTCCAGAAACACTAAGCTTAAACTTTGCTTTTTCTGATTCATGCAGAGCCTGATTGAATCTTTTTCTATCTGCTGGACTTGTTCTGTCTTTTATTATATCCATCCCTATTATGACGCTCTCTTCCATAAACATCTCCTTGATTGGTTTAGGGACTTTCGGCTCCTTACCCCTCATAATATACCCGTACTTTCCTAAGAATTCATGTAGATGTTCAAAAAAAGGCCCAGCTATCCCCCTGTTAACTTCACTGTAGCTTTGCAGCATGATATAAGCATAATTCGTATCAGCAGGAATCCAAAAATGAAAATAGTAATCTAAATTAACTACGTCATCCACTCCAACATCCGTTGAATCTCTTTTATAGTCAGAGTTTGGTTTAATGTACTGTTCTATGCCAGTCGGGCCTCCTTGAAGAAAACCATAAATTAAGTTTTGATTGCTTTTAGTGTAAATCTTTTCTACTATAGGTGCAAATGATTTTGTTCTTTTCCTATTCTTAGCAAACCTGCCATTGAAAGACTCGATATACCCTTTGGCAAAAGCAATATAAGGATCACCACTTTCGGTACCATTTATTGCTTTAATTCTATTAAGTAACATTTCATTCGGTACATCTTTTTGTTTTGTCATCGAAGGCTTTAGGAGAACCTTCCAGATATGAAGTTTTAACGTATGTGCCATTAAAAAATATTTAATTGAATTCAAAACTACAAGTTTCAAATGAAACATATGTTTTATTCTCAATAAAATATCCACTACAACAGAAATGTTCTTTGACATATCCTTAATTAGATATCCAAACGCAGATCAGTTTCAAATTCACATCCCAAAACAACCAAATTAGAAAATAGAGTCTGTCTGTATTGATAAAAAAATGACAATCCGCTTTCAATAAGCAAATTGTCATCAGAGAATGTCGGGATGACTGGATTCGAACCAGCGACCCCTTCGTCCCGAACGAAGTACGCTACCAGACTGCGCTACATCCCGATTTTGAGCGGAACAAATGTACAACTTTCGTCACAAATGTTCGAAAAATTCAAAGGATTTCTTGTCGCTTACAAGAAAAAACTCCCTACTAAAAAAATTAGACAGTTGAATTTTTTAGTTCAATTTAGTAATTTGTATAGCAATTCACTTAACCCTCAAGCTTATGCAAATTAAAAATCTCATTAAAGAACTTCCCTGGCATTCTTCTCGAGTATGGAAAAAGCGGGACCTTCGCCAGATCAATAAAATCATTATTCATCAGGAACTGGGTGAAAGTTCAATCGAAAATGTAAATACTTATCACATTTCGGTTAGCCCCCAAAATCACATCACGCCTAAGGGATGCCCGCACCTGTGTTATCACTATGCTATTCGAAAAGATGGTGAAATTATCCAAGCCAACGAGCTATCCGATATTGTTTGGCATTGCAAAGGTCAAAATACCAGTGGAATTGGAATTATGCTACAAGGAAACTTCTCTGGTCCGGGATATGATATGGGCACCAGTGAACCAACCTTAGAGCAAATAAAATCAACCAATGATCTCGTAGACTTTCTGCTTGAAAGTCTCCAGCTAAACTCTAGCGATATTTTCGGACACTATCATTTCGGGAAACCGGCCTGCCCAGGCTTTGTCATGCAAGAGTGGGTTGAAAACAAGCGTGGGCATCTAAGTGCACAAGAAAACCCTGAAAACATTGAAAAGACAATCCCTGAAATTCAGTCTCGTCTTAATGAACTGGGTTATAACTGTGGAAAAGCAGATGGCATTATCGGAACAAGAACCCAATCTGCAATTCGTCGATTTCAAACCGACAATCAACTTATCGCAGACGGCATTGTTGGCCCTCAAACCTGGTCTAAACTGTTAAAATTAACCCTAAAGTCATGAATAAAAAAAGCAATATCAACCAAGAAGAATTCTACACCATCATTCAAAAGGAATTTTGGTTGAAATGGTTCTCCAAACTCATGTTTACGCTCATTTCCGTCAAGTTATGGGGATTAATTGCAGGAACCTGGGTCTCCACCTACCTGTTAATCTGTCATAAAATGGTTGAAGTTGGCGGTCAAACCTACGAATTAGGAATCAATGGAGCACAATGGGTAACCTTCAATACAACCATTTGGGGATTAATATTTGGTATGAAAGAAATCTTCCGGGTGATGGATCAGAAAGACCGCAACGATGAGAAAATCATCAAGGAAGATAATAAAACACGCGAGGAACTGGCTAAAATTACAGCTAGCACAATGCAATCAAATGCCACTCAATCCAATTATACCGCCGAAGGTAAGGAAGTTGTAGGCGATGAACCCAATTAAACAGCACTATGGAAAAGAATATCAAAGTTATCATTATTGGGGTGGTCATTTTAGCGGTTATTGGCTCGCTGATTTTCGTCAGCTTCAAAATTGAAGGCCCCGGGACATTAATAGGTGGCCTTGCAGTTTTATGGGCAGGAATGAAATCTAAAATATTTGGAAAGAAAACAACCGAAGAAAAGATTGAGCAAATAAAAGCCGACCATAACCTAAAACGCGAAGAATGGGAAACAGCCCGGCAAGAATATGATGCCAAATTCCGCTTGTTACAAGCAAAAATGCAATACATTGACTATAAATCGGCTTTACTCTCCGAAAAAATCAACCATTTGGATGACTACCAAAAGCAAAAGTTGGAAGAAATCGACCAAGCGAATAGCGATCAACTTCTGGAAATGCTAAATGAAAGGCCTTAACTCTTCTTTCAATTTAAAGACAAAAGTAGTCGTCTAATTAGCTGTCCCTCTGCTGAAGCAGAAATAAGCTTCTATACAAACTTTCTATTATTGATTTTAATTTCCAATACGATGAAACAAATTCTTATTCTAAGCTTTGTCCTTTTAACAGGCTGGTCTGCTATGGCACAAAGTAGCAAAGTCAATCCCGGACAAACGTATACCAACAATACAAGTGATACAGTTTATGTGATTCCTTCCCAAAAGGTTAAATCACTTCTTAAGAGTGCTGTTGCCAACGAAATAAACGAGCAAAAACTCGGGCTTTACCAGCAAAAAATTAGCTTGTTTGAAGAGCGAACAGCACTTGCTGACAGTGCCATTACCATCAAAAAACTGGAAGCTAATTATTGGCATGATCAGCTCCTTCAAAACGATCTAAAACTGGAAAACCAGCAGATAGAAAACCTAAAGTTGGTTGATGAGAAGAACCGTATTCGACAATCCCGCGTGTACTATTTGGTTGCTGGTCTCGTTGCAGGAGCAGTTATTGTATCCCTTTAGTTAATCATTCAAGAAGCTTTCCAGGTAACTGTAGCATGAAGTTAATTTTCCTTTGTCTAAAATGGTTGCTCGTTCAATTATTTGATGGTGATCGACACCAAAAAGCGAGGGAAATACCTCATAATATAAATCTCTGGCAAAAGTGCGAGAGGCATCGAACGGTAAAGCTGCCGGCAGGTTATCTACTGCAACTACCGTAACATGTTCTTTGGATGAAAAGGCTTCTTTTTCAGAACAACTTTCAGGCTCAACATCATAAAAAGGAGCTTCAATTTCGGTTGTTCGAAGGGTTGTTGGAATTGGGCCTGGCACATCGCAACTAATATCTGAAATCAATGAAATAGAAAAGTCTGAAGCAAGTAAATCCTGCTTGGTGAAAAAATCAGGCGATTGTTGATTCCAAAAATGGCAAGGAATAAATACGTCTGCGGATTTAGTATATGGCAAAAAGCTGGAATGATACAACTGTGGATGCTCGTAAAAATGGAGATTGCTGTATGCTTGTCCGTCCGTCCGCTCAACGTAGTCCTCTGGATCCAAACGGGTAAATACCGGATGATCATAATCCCTCAATAAGAAATCATGAGGAAGCACTTCTGGAATACCCAAATGTTTAATAATCTCTAAAGCGCCTGAAGCCACTCTCCCACCCCCGGTAATCAAAAATTTTAACGGAGGTAGTGGAATTGCTTTTAACTGACGGTGCAAATCATTCAAATCTGTGCATTCCTCTGGCCCAGGTATTTCCATATCACAAAAACGTTTAGCCACTCCTAGTAGTGCATAATAGGCACCAACCACGCCCGCCCAAAAACCAAAGGCTACCAAACGATCATTGTGTTTGTCAACTAAATATTCGTAATCAATTAAGGTAATTTTCTTTTGAGCCATCAACCGAAAAAACTCCTGATTGTGTGATTGTTCTTTCGCAACATGAGCAAACATCAGGTAGGTTTTCCCCTCAATAAGCGCCTCGTTTGCGACCTCTTTAACACCAATCAACAGATCACAATCTGAAATATCTTCTACAACAGGAATGCCTAATTGAGCATATTCTTCATCTTTATGAACTCGTAACGAACTGGGTTGAACGACAATATCAATGGTAGGATAATTCTGCTTAATCCACGCTGCTGTTTCCGGGGTGATAGCTACTCTACGATCTTTCCATCGCCGGGTCTCTCTCAAAATGCCAATCTTCATAATTCTCTTTCTATTTCACGAATTCTAAAGATAACAATTATCTTCTTATTCAGAAGTCAGCTTGCTTTCTAGTTCATCAAATGCTATTCGTTAAAACCACCGAGAATAAAGCGAGAGAAACTATCGTAAGTTTGTGGTTTTGCCAAAATTTATTGTAATTTTGTCGTCCCTCGATTACCGGGGCTGACTGGTTTTGACAGCGGGTAGAAGAGGTATGTAAGCATGTCGAGCTTTGGTTGTTGGCTCGAAAATCTTAATGATCAAACTTTTAATTGGCGAAAACAATTACGCTCTTGCTGCGTAACCGAATCACAGTAGGTTAACTGCTTAATCCCGGCACAAGGTGCTGGGACAGGACATCGCCCGGATGCTATTGCCTTGAGGCTATCCGGTTCGGCGGTGCAAAAAATCGAGGCTAGTTAAGTGCTCGCTTCGCGCACTAAGCGAAACTTTAGAAGATAAGGTAGTGGTCGGTGGCCTTGATCCAGCTACTACTCGAAAATTAAGTCGGGGCTAAACATGTAGAAAGCATATGGCTTCCTCGTTTGGACCGGGGTTCGATTCCCCGCAGCTCCACTGACGCTCATCAATGCATCAAGCATTGGTGAGTTTTTTTTTGATTTACTTTTATCCGTTGAATATTTCACGATACAACTTTTCAATCACCTTCACTTCCGTTACCTTAAGTGCCTTGAATTCCCTGCTCAGTGCCCGTTTGGAAAGTGTTCCATTATTTTGTTCGAGAAAACGAACCAAGCTTGCAACTAATTTATCCGGCATCTCGAACTGATCATCAATGAATCGTTTGAACTCATCATAGTTGAGAATGTAATTGACTTCCTCGGGGATGATCCGATTAATGGTATCAAAAACACATTCAAACAAAAACTCAGCTTGCTTGGTCGCATCAAAATACCGGTAATAATCAATGGTCTCATTCAACACCCGGACATTGTGATCCGGCGTAATCTCCCAATCAATCTGGTCTAAAACTGGATGAGAATACGATTCCAAAACGTTTCGATATTGATCTATCCGGTCTAAGATCGAAGCTGAAATAGGAAAAATAACACCTTGCTGTGCCAGATTCAGTTTCGCTAAAAGATGATGAATCAGGTAGCGATGAAGTCGGCCATTTCCATCTGAAAAAGGATGGATAAAAACAAAACCAAAAGCAATGCTTGCAGCAGCTAGAATGGGATTAAAAGTTTCACTTTCCATGAGCTCCGAAGCTTCAATCAGTCCGTCCAGAAGCATTTCCACATCTTCCGGCTTAGCCGAAATATGGTCTGGAATTGGATCACCATTCACTCGGTCACGGTCTCCCACAAAACCGCCTTCAGTGCGAAATCCCATGTTAGTAAAGCGTTTGTTCTCAATAATGATTTGCTGCAACCGCAACAACTCTGCTTTTGATAACGGATTTCTACCAGCCTCTCCAATGGCCTTCCCCCATCGCAAAGCGCGGTTTGTTCCAGGGTTTTCTCCTTCAATAGTAAACGACGCTTTTGAGTCTTTCAATAATAAAAAGGATGCTGCGCGTTGCATCACATCTTTATGAATGCCTTTCAGGTAGTTATTCTTCTGCTTCTGAAAGTCAGAAGCAATGTATTGATTTAATTTTTCGGTTTTGGAAATCAACGGGCAAAACTCTGGTGTCCCCGGTAAATTATTAATAATCCGATGACGAGATGATCGTTTCCCTCCTATGGCAAATTGTTTTTTATCATCGATTAGCGACACAAAATTTCCTCGGTTCAAATCCGGAATATCTAATTGATAATGCAATAACCACTCATATAAAAACCAGATCTTGCGACTATACTGGCTTGTTGGTTCAATCCGCACAAGTTCTTTTATCTCATCGGGGCTTAATACGTCAAATAGCTTTTTTAATATCAGGAGGTTTACACCTTCATATTTCAGTGCAAAAACTAGTTGTTTGTAGAGCGTACTATCCGGGTTATATCTGGGAGTAAAAATTTGCCAATTTTCTGTTTGATACTTCCTGTCTTTCAGACTAATTAATGACAGACCAAAGGGAATTGGTACAGGTAAGTTGTAATTATGGATAATCGCTCCATATCCAACCAAATAGCCTTTTTCCGGAGCAACTCTGCCCCGAAAAACAGTTATTTCTTGTGAAAAACAATTACGATTCATATTCATCTACGAAAAACAATTACACCAAATATAGCAGAAAAACAATTACAAATCACGAAAAATAATTATAAAGCAACACAAAACACGAAAAATAGTTATTACAAATAATCAGTTACTTGAAAATTCTATTACTTTTAACCCTCCTAATGGGAGCAATCAGATATACAAAGCAGTATTTCTTTGCTGAGCGACTAACCATCCCATCCATTTTAAATAAAAAAACAAAACAATCCATAAAATATACTTGTTGTTTTTAACTGAGCAACAGGTATTTATTATTGAGTTTTCTTCAGTTGGAAGAATCACTAAAAATGGGGATTTTGACTGTTCCGAATATTTCCTATATTTGCCGAAAAATTACATGTTATAAAACATATGAATTGTATTAAGTTGCAATCAATGATATAATTAACGATCAGAAAGAAAATCAGCTATGAAGTTTAAAGAAGGAATTTGGACCAACACCATTGAGGTAAAGGATTTTGTTACTCAGAATATCACTCCCTACACTGGTAATCATGACTTTTTGGTAGGCCCAACGGCACGTACAACTCGCTTGTGGGACATCTGTAAAGACGCACTAAAGGAAGAGCGCCAAAAAAATGGCCTGCGCAGTGTTGATACGCAAACCGTATCTTCAATGACTGCATTTAAAGCCGGCTACATCGATCAGGAAAGTGAAGTAATCGTAGGCCTGCAAACAGATCAAGTATTGAAACGTGCGATGAAACCTTATGGAGGCTTCAAAGTTGTTCAGAAAGCCCTTTCTGAGCATGGACTCGCACCAAACGAAGTTATTACAGAGAGTTTCAGCAAATACACAAAAACGCACAACGACGGTGTGTTTGACGCTTACACTGACGAGATTCGCAAATTCCGCTCTTTAGGATTTTTAACTGGTCTACCTGACAACTACGCACGTGGACGAATCATTGGAGATTACCGACGCGTTGCCTTGTACGGAATCAACCGGTTAATTGAATCTAAAAAAGCTGATTTAAGTGAGATCCACGGGCCAATGACCGATGCAACGATTCGTTTGCGCGAAGAGGTTTCAGAGCAAATTAAGGCGCTTTACGACATGATCGAGATGGGTAAAATCTACAATCTTGACCTTAGCCGCCCTGCTGAAAATGCTCGCGAAGCTGTTCAATGGACCTACATGGCTTACCTTGCTGCCGTAAAAGAGCAAGATGGAGCTGCCATGTCATTGGGAAGTGTATCTTCATTCCTGGATATTTTTATTGAAAAAGACTTAACTGAAGGTATTATCACAGAGGAAGAAGCGCAGGAGTACATTGACCAATTTGTCATGAAACTGCGCATGGTTCGCCACCTTCGCATGGAAGCTTATGATCAAATTTTTGCTGGTGATCCAACTTGGGTAACGGAGTCAATCGGTGGCTTGTTGATTGATGGACGTAGCAAGGTTACAAAAACCTCATTCCGCTTCCTGAATACATTATACAACCTGGGGCCATCCCCAGAGCCAAACATCACCATTCTGTGGTCGAAAAACCTGCCTCAGGGATTCAAAGATTACTGTGCAAAAGTATCCATTGAAACCTCATCCATTCAGTACGAGAATGATGACTTGATGCGGACAAGTGCGAACTGTGACGACTACGGTATTGCT
Source organism: Sunxiuqinia elliptica (assembly GCF_900113005.1). GTDB lineage: Bacteria > Bacteroidota > Bacteroidia > Bacteroidales > Prolixibacteraceae > Sunxiuqinia > Sunxiuqinia elliptica. The sequence continues at coordinate 74,952 of NZ_FONW01000003.1, read as the reverse complement.
TGCTGTGTGTCAATGCAGGAGCTTGGAAAACACATTCAGTTCTTTGGCGCAAGAACCAACCTGGCAAAAACGCTGTTATTGGCCATCAACCGTGGACAGTGTGAAAACACCGGCACTCAAATGGTTGACGGTATCCCATCTCTTCAAAACGACTACCTTGATTACGATGAAGTGATCGCGAACTTTAAGCTAGCGATGAAAGAAGTGGCTCGCGTATATAACGATGCCATGAACATCATCCACTTCATGCACGATAAATATTACTACGAAAAGGCCCAAATGGCTTTAATTGATACCAATCCAAAGATTAATATCGCTTATGGTATTGCAGGCCTTTCAATTGTAGCCGATTCATTGTCTGCGATTAAACATGCGAAAGTAAAACCTATTCGTGATGAAAACGGCTTGACTGTTGATTTCGAAATTGAAGGTGATTTCCCAAAATACGGAAACGATGACGATCGTGTTGACTTGATTGCCCGCGACGTAGTCAATCACTTCAATACTGAATTATCGCAGCACAAAGTGTACAAAGATGCCAACCCTACCCTTTCGGTTTTAACCATTACTTCGAATGTGGTGTATGGACTGAAAACCGGGGCTACACCTGACGGGCGTGCCAAAGGTGTAGCATTTGCACCAGGAGCTAACCCAATGCACGGGCGTGACACACACGGTATAATTGCCTCACTTAACTCGGTAGCTAAAATTGATTACAAAGATTCGAAAGATGGTATTTCAAACACCTTGTCGGTAGTACCAAAATCATTGGGATCAACTCCTGAAGATCGGATTGCAAACCTGGTTCGGACCTTGGATGGCTACTTTGGCTCAAACGCACAGCACTTAAATGTGAACGTCTTGGATCGCGAAACTCTGATCCACGCAATGGAACACCCAGAGGAACATCCTCAGCTGACCATTCGTGTGTCGGGATACGCCGTAAACTTTGTTCGTCTAACCCGCGAGCAACAGCAGGAAGTATTGACTCGCTCATTCCACGAATCGTTATAAAAAGGATTTTATCCATATAACTTATCCAGAAGACATGCTGTCTCTTTTTAGAGATGGGATGTCTTCTATTTTTATAGACTATGACCCAAACTGAAAATACACTTTCTGTTCATTCAATCGAATCATTTGGGACGCATGATGGTCCGGGAATAAGGTTGGTGGTCTTTTTGCAGGGCTGCAACCTTAAATGTCTGTATTGCCAAAATCCCGACACCATTAACCTAAAAGGTGGTAACGCGACGGAAATTGAAGCACTCGTAAAACGGGCATGCAACATGAAAAACTACTTTGGCGATGATGGTGGCGTAACCGTCTCCGGAGGTGAACCCATGCTACAAAGCAAAGCACTGATCCCATTTTTCGAGGCTTTAAAAGCCGAAAATATCCATACCAACATTGACACCAACGGTGTCGTTCGCACGCCGGAAGCTCAGAAGTTAATCTCCGAATTATCCGATTTAGTCATGTTCGATGTAAAAGCGACTACTGACGAAGGTTTTCAATCACTAACTGGTGTATCACGCTTACAAGCAATGCTCAGCAACATCCGGCTACGCGAAGAAAGTCAGCGCCCCTTCTGGCTACGTTACGTGCTTGTTCCTGGTTTTACTGATGACGAGAGCTCACTTGACTGGCTGATTGAGCAGTTTTCTGAAATGAACTACCTCGAACGATTTGAAATTTTACCTTATCACAAACTGGGAGAGTACAAATGGGAAGCGCTGGAAATGCAATATCAACTGAAAGATGTTGCTGAAAACACGGCAGAGCAACTGGAGCGCATCGAGAAAAAACTAAACCCTCACTTCAAAAAAGTAATTGTAAAATAAAAAACCGATGAGTTTATATTCACCGAAAGAAATCATCAAAGTTGCCGGCAAACTGGCAATCGACAAAGATTCCTACTCCGCAAAAAAAATCCTGGTTCTTGCATTTATGGCTGGGGCGTACATTGCCTTTGGCGGCTTACTGGCCATTCTGGTTGGTGGCGGGGTACCTGGAATCGCAGCCGAAAACCCCGGAATTTCCAAATTTTTAATGGGCGCCATGTTCCCCGTTGGCCTGATGATGGTAGTCATGGCCGGTGCAGAATTGTTTACTGGTAACAATGCCTACTTTATGCCCAACGTACTCGGCAAAAAGCAAAGCTGGACAGCCCCTTTACGTAACTGGGGCTTGGTATATGTTGGAAACTTCATCGGCTCGTTGTTTGTCGCTTATTTTTTGGTTCATTTAACCGATTTGGTGAGTGCTTCTCCCTGGAGCGAAACTGTACAAAATATCGCCTTAGGAAAAACAGGCAATTCATTTTTTAAAACCTTTCTGAAAGGAATTGGCGCCAACTGGCTGGTTTGTTTGTCGCTCTGGATGGGAATGTCAGCGCAACACACTTCCGGGAAAATTCTGGGCATTTGGTGGCCCGTTATGGCCTTTGTTACAATGGGCTTTGAGCACTCCATCGCTAATATGTTTTTTATTCCACTAGCGATCTTTGAAGGAGCTGACATTAGCTGGACGACTTTTATCGTGAAAAACCTGATTCCAGCAACCCTTGGAAATATTGTGGGTGGAGCTTTCTTTGTCGGAACCCTTTATTGGTACACCTACGCTCGGGATTAGATAAAAAAAATACCACGAAATAAGAAATGGTCGAGCACAATTGTGTTCGACTTTTTTATGGCCCAATCTTAAAAGCGAAATATGTTACAATGCTTTTCAGCTGCTTTTGCCAAGCGTAGTTTAGAAACGCTAACTAACTACAGTTCGGTGTACTTTTTAGCCGTTCCTTTGGCCTTTTCTACAGGATACTTGACTGCATTCTTTTTGATTTTATCCAGTACGATATCAAAAACATCCAACTCATGTTTCTCGGCCAATAAAAAGGCATAAGCCAAAACATCGGCAAGCTCTTCTTTCAGCTTTTCGTAGTTCACCTCACTCAACTCATGCTCTTTCTTCCAAAGAAATAACTCGTTTAACTCTGCCGCTTCAATGGATAAAGCCAGGGCCAAATTCTTCGAATCGTGAAACTGTTCCCAATTTCGCTCATCTCTAAATTCAATTAGCTTTTCAATAACGTCCTTATAATTACTCATAACTCAATTCAAAATTCTTCCGAATTTAACCATATCCCGTGAATTTTACCGGCTCGAAAATAAAAAATCATTCAAATAGCCTGTATTATTGAGTATCCTGTTAATCAAACGATAGTCCTTTCAGTTAGACGCCCCTCTACATAAAGAATTTTAACCCCCTGTATAACAGAGATCATAAAAACACCTACAGGAAGCTAAGATTTAATAACTGGGCGAACAAAATCGTAACAGGGACAGGAAAAAAGCCAACAGGGAGGCTAAAACTTTAACAGGGCCAGTAAACATAGGCTAAACGAGATGAAAGGAGCATCAGCTTTTGCATGCCATAACAAACGTTAACAAGCCTACCGACATTCAAAAAAATGGTTTGGTTATCTTTAAAGTTGATAAGTATCGGAATACTCAAGCTCAAAATAAGACGGATGAATTACACATATAGCGACCAGCTGGATGGCTTTTTTGCCCTTTCACAAGCTCCCAAATGGCTTAAAGCAAACAGCCAAACCCCACTCTCATTCTACAGTATTTTCCTAAACTTTGGAGAAACCATGATCGTGCAGTCTGATTTCTCAAGTTACCAGATAAAGCCCAACAGTATCGTATTTGTAACTCCGGGGAGTTATGTTTCATCCATTGAACCCAAGGATGACCGACATTACCTGATTGATTTCAACCAAGCTTTTTACTGCCTTGAGTTACATGATAAAGAGTTATCGTGCGATGGACTTCTTTTTGGTGCAATGCCAGGCTTGCCCATTCTACATACCAACACCAAAGAGACTGCTGACAACCAACATTTGATTCGATTAATAGAGGAAGAGTTTCAGCAAAACGACAGCACGCAAGGCGACATGTTGCGCCTACTCCTCAAACGGCTTATCATCATCAGCGTTCGGCTGGGCCGTCAACAACTTTTTCGCAACATTGATCCGCCACAGGAGGAAACCGATGATATTCGCAATTTTCAAGCTCTGGTTGAAAAGCATTTCCGCACCATGCACAAAGTGGCAGATTATGCTGACCTCCTTTTTAAATCGCCCAAAACGCTCTCGAACACCTTCAAACGGCTATATGGAGCCTCACCCCTCCAAATCATTCAGGAACGAATTATTTTAGAGGCGAAACGTGAAATGTATTACACCGACAAGCCGATTAAAGAAATTGCTTATGATCTAGGTTTCTCGGAAGCAGCTCAATTTAGTCGACTGTTTAAGAATGTGGCCGGGCAAAGTCCTTCGGAATACCAGGAACAACTCACAATTCCACCATTTTAACCAGAAGTATTTTTCGAAATTACAACCACAAAGCGTTGGATATCGGGTGCAAGAAATAATCTTCTAAAGCACTTTGGGAAATATTGACAACTAGACGGGAAAAACCATCATTCCGCAGCTAGCCTGCAGTAGCCATCTTTGCATTGTACAATTACTCACTTAAAAATGAAAACAATGAAAAAGATTCAAGTCCCTACCAAAGAACAAGTAGATGCAAAAGCACAACAAATTTTCGGTCAGTTGGAACAAAGCCTGGGTATGGTACCCAACTTATATGCAACCATTGGCTATTCTTCTAACGTTTTAGAGGGATTCTTAGGCTTCTCGCAAGCAGTTGCACAATCCAGCTTTACCAAAAAGGAAGGAGAAGCCATTAAGCTCGCAGTTTCTGAAACCAATCAGTGTCAATACTGTACTGCAGCACACACTGCTTTGGCTAAAATGAATGGATTTAGCGAACAAGATACCATTGATATCCGCAAAGGAACAATTGCCGACGAACGCCTAAACGTATTGGTAAATACCGCTCATGAAATCACCAAAAGCCGAGGTCGGATTAGCGATGAAACCAAAGAGCGTTTCTTCGAGCAGGGTTTCGACGAAAAAGCTTTGGTTGACTTGGTTGCCCTTGTAAACCTCACCGGATTTACCAATTTCTTGCATAATGCCACCCAAATTCCGGTAGATTTCCCTGCTGTTCCTGCCATTAATCACCAAGCAGCTTAAACTATTTTGGTCCTTATTTCTTATAAGAATAGAGGCTCCAGCCGAAACGTTGGAGCCCTCAATTTCAACAACAAAGTCAGCCAGCTGGCTTCAGATTTGAAACAAAAAAACATTTCAACCCGATGAAAGCACTAATCGTTTTACTCGTTTTAATAAGTAGCACAACACTCGCCCAAGTGGCCAAATCTCCGGAAGAAGTAAGCCCCTTGCTTATCGGACAACAAGTCCCTGATATTAGTTTAAAATCTGCGGACAACCAAGAACAGCAGCTTCGAAGCCTGGTCGCCGAAAAGCCAACCGTTTTGCTTTTTTATCGTGGCGGATGGTGTCCTTATTGCAATGCTCATCTTTCGGAAATTCAAGAGGCTGAGGAAGCAATTATTGACCAAGGTTACCAAATTCTGGCTATCAGCCCGGATGCTCCAGCTAACCTGCAAACAACTGAAGATGATAAGCAAATCCATTATCAACTATACTCTGATGCCGACGGAACGCTGATGGAAGCCATGGGAATTGCTTTTAAAGCTCCTGAAAACTACCTCGGCTTGCTTGAGAAAAGCAGCGAAGGGGAAAATCAAGGCATTTTGCCGGTTCCTTCCGTATTTGTGATAGACACAAATGGAAACATCGAATTTGAATACGTGAATCCAGATTATAAAACGCGAATCAGTGGGAAGTTACTGCTGGCCATTATCGAAAATCTTCATTAATTATGAGAAAGCGACGGATGGAGTGGTTCCATCTGTCAAATTTGAATTTTTAAATTATCGGGAAATTAAAATTTATCCAGATGAAACATCCAAAAATTTACCTAACCCTAGCATTTTTGCTTTTAAACATGCTCCCAAGTATGGCTCAAAACACACCAACTACAAACGAAAAGCAGCAAGAGAAACTGGTTGTTGTTTGGACCAGCGATGATCCTTACGTTGCATATCGCGTGGCACTCATGTACACGCATGCTGCTAAAAACAACGATTGGTTCAATGAGGTTACCCTCATCATTTGGGGGCCATCAGCAAAATTAACTTCGGAGAACCTGAAAATTCAGGAAAAACTGCATACCATGCAAAAGGATGGCGTAGAAATCAGGGCCTGTATTGCTTGTGCCAATGCATACGGCATTGCTGATGATTTGAAAAAACTGGGCTTTGAGGTAGACGGTATGGGAAAACCACTCACCGACTATTTGAAAGATCCATCAACTCATGTCATCACCTTTTAAAAGACACAACTGAAGGACGCTATTAAACAGCAAAAGGCCATCTCATTTTTAGAGATGGCCTTTCTGTTTCAATTTTTTATATCAGCTAAAAACCTTAATCATTAAATGAGAAATCAGGGGAACTTACCCGAGCCTGATCCAATAAGGCTTTTAGTTCTTTTACCTTTTCAGGATATTGCTCTGCCAAGTTATTTTCTTCTCCCGGATCTTCGGTTACCTTATACAACTCCGTAGTTTTCTTTTCAGGTTTGAACACATTGTAATGAACCAACTTCCAATCTCCTTTACGGATAGCCTGACGTCCGTTCCACTCATGGAACTCCCAATACAAATAATCGTGCTCAGCTTGCGTTTGTTCTCCAAGCAATGTTGGCAAGAATGAAACACCCTGCCCGTTTGTTGGGGTATTCGCACCAACTAGCTCGGCACAGGTTGGCATGAAGTCCCAAAAAGCAGAGATGTGATCGCTCTTGCTTCCAGCTTCAATATGTCCAGGCCATACAGCAATCATTGGCACTCGGATACCTCCTTCGTAAAGGTCGCGCTTATACCCTTTAAGTGGTCCATTGCTATTGAAAAAGTCAGGATCAGCTCCTCCTTCTTTATGAGGACCATTATCTGAAGTAAAGATTACGATCGTATTATCTGCAATGCCGAGTTCCTCCAACTTGGTCATCACTTCTCCCACATGATCATCCAGCAAGGTCACCATGGCAGCAAAAGCCGCATGCGAATCTGGTTGTGAGCCGTAGCCTCCTTTTTTATATCGAGGACCGTCGTCAACTCCTTTATAGTTTCGCTCGGGTTCCAGCTTGCCTCTAAATTTTTCCATATACTCTTCCGGAGCGAACAACTCAGCGTGTGGAATAATCGTCGGGTAGTACATGAAGAAAGGCTTATCCTTATTCTTTTCCAAAAAGCGTAAAGCCTGTTCATGAATCATATTCGGCGCATAAACACCAGTCCCGTGGCCGGCATTTTCATCCAACACCACTTTGTCTTGATTACTCCATAAGTGATACGGATAGTAATTATGTCCCAGCAGCTGGCAATTGTAGCCGAAAAATACATCGAAACCCTGGTTATTTGGGTCGCCTTCAGAGCCCGGAGAACCTAGCCCCCACTTTCCGAAAGCACCAGTAGCATAACCAGCCTCCTTCAACATTTCCGCAACCGTGTAGGTATCAGAAGAAATTGGCAACTGCCCTTCTGGCTCCACCTCTACATTACCACGAATTGGGGTATGTCCGGTATCCTGTCCGGTCATTAACGAAGACCTGGAAGGAGCACAAACCGTACATCCCGCATAATGCTGCGTAAAAAGCATTCCTTTCTGCGCCAACCGATCAATGTTGGGAGTTTTAAACTTTTGCTGTCCGTAACAACTTAAATCGCCATAACCGAGGTCATCTGCCAGAATATAAACGATATTCGGCTTTTGGGACAGGCTTTCTTCCTTGTTCTGTTTTGTGGACTGACAGGCAGAAAGTACCGATAATGAGGCCAGCCCGGTTAAAACAAATTGGTTCATAGTAGTAATAATTTAGCGTAGTAATATTAAAATGAAGGCCTCAAAGTAACGCATAATGACTATAAAAACAAAGGCTCAACCCAATGGATTGAACCTTGCTCTCTATTTTTTTATCTGCTCTGGCAGCCTACTTTAGTTAATCATTTTAAATCGATATACTCGATAAAAACATCTCTGTAAACAGACCTACTTATTATTCTCTGCAAATTCGCGGCCTGCGCGAAGTGCTTTCAGGTTAATCTCAACGATTTCTTCGCCTTTACGGCCAAATACGTTTCGGATACCATCCTCCAGCATTTTAAAATCGATATCAATAAAAGGGCTGGCAGCTCCCAGCATCACCATGTTTGAGGAACGTGCATTACCTGCATCTTTAGCCATCTGATCCGCATCAATAGCTACAAAGCGAGGCTGCTCCTTCACAGCAGCCATCACCTCTTCGTAATCCGGATAATTCGGAATATTAATAAATGGCGTTGTGTTGGTTACCAAGTAACCTGTCTCTGACAAGAAAGGCAGGTAGCGCAGAGCCTCCATCGGCTCAACGGACAAAATAAGGTCAGCAGTTCCTTGCTTAATCAAGTCCGAGGCAATGGGTTTATCCGAGATACGCATGTGAGAAACAACAGCTCCTCCACGTTGACTCATACCATGTGTTTCTGCTTGTTTGATGTACAGGTTATCTTCAAGTGCTGCCGTTCCTAAAGCCGCAGCAATCGATAAAATACCTTGTCCGCCAACTCCGGCTAATATAATGTTTGACTTCATTTTTTAAGAATTTAGAACCAGCATCAAGCTCCTATTTAAAATCTTGTTTCATCAGAAGTTGATAGCCCTGGTTGTTTGTTTTTTTGACTACGAATTAATGATTGGCGTGTCTTTTCAAGTTTCGTTTTCTGCGACTTGCCCGTTGAATACACTCACGACGCGGAATAATAATAGATACTCCTTCATAAGCCAGCTCTTCGCGGAAAAGCTTCACCAACTCTTCGTGGTTCTTTTTCAGCGGTACAATCACCCGGATGTGCTCAGGATCGACTCCTAATCCTTGACAAATGCTTTCAATTTTTCCTTGCGCCGACGAATCCTGACCTCCCGTCATTGAGACAGACTCATTGTCTGAAATAACCACCGTGATATTGGCATTTTCATTGACTGCATCCAACAAACCGGTGATGCCGGAATGCGCAAAAGTAGAGTCCCCGATAACGGCAACCGCTGGAAGCAATCCGGCGTCAGAAGCGCCCTTCGCCATGGTTATCGAAGCCCCCATATCAACACACGAGTTGATTGTTTCATATGGTGGCAAAGCTCCTAAAGTGTAGCAGCCAATATCAGAAAAGACGTGTCCTTTGCCATAGTCAGCCAACACTTCATTCATTGCTTCATAAGCATCCTGATGCCCACAGCCCTGGCAAAGCGCCGGAGGACGGTTGGCGACCAACCCGGGAACGTCTGGTCCGGTTGAAGTGTCTTTTCCCAAAGCTTTCGCAATCAAATCCGGATTCAGCTCCCCATCGCGAGGCAAGCTACCATCCAAACGTCCCTTCACCTGTGTTCCTTTTCCAAAGAAATCTTTCAAGTGTTCTTCAACCAAAGGATATCCTTCTTCCAGAACCAAAATCTCATCACATTCAGCCTCCATTTTTCGAACCTGTTCTTCTGGAATTGGATACTGAGAGATTTTCAATACCGGATAAGGACAGTCACCTTCCGGGTAATTCTCCATCAAATAATTGTAAGCAATACCACAGCTAATGATACCAAGGCTTTTTTCTTCGCCTTCGTAATAGTTATTGTATTTCGATCCTTCTGATAATTTCACAAAAGCAGCCTGCTTTTCGAGCAACGACTTATACCTACGTCGTGCGATACCAGGCAAAAGCACAAACTGACGGGCATCTTGCGGCATAGCTGTTTGATTTTCATCCAAAACCGCTTTACAATCGACCCCAGCCCTGGAGTGAGCCAAACGAGTGGTTATCCGCAGCATCACAGGAACTCCGGTTTTTTCTGAAAGCTCAAAACCTTCACGAGCCATATCGTAGGCTTCCTGCTGATTTGAAGGCTCCAAGACAGGAATCATGGCGAACTTACCATAGTAGCGTGAATCTTGCTCGTTTTGCGAAGAGTGCATAGATGGATCGTCAGCTACAGTTACAATAAAACCACCATTAACACCGGTAATGGCCGAGTTGATAAAAGCATCAGCAGCAACATTAAGCCCAACATGTTTCATGCAAGCCATTGTTCGTTTGCCTGCATAACTCATTCCCAATGCAGTTTCGTAAGCCGTCTTCTCATTCGCCGACCACTTACTATGCAGCCCACGTTCAATTGCTAATTTATTCTCCTGGATATATTCTGTGATTTCAGTTGAAGGTGTTCCCGGATAAGCATATACTCCCGACATGCCTCCATCAATCGCTCCTTGGCCAATCGCTTCAACCCCTAACAATAATTGTTTGTGCATAATTTTGTTTATTGGTTTTGTTTCGAAGTTCAAAATTAGCAGCCCCAGTCTTAGAAACAATATAAATTGTCAGGTTTTGGAAGGAATTCCTTAAATTTTGAAACTTCTTAAAACAAAAACGATGCTGTTTGCCTAATTAAATGGCTATGCTCCTTCATTCATCAAAGAAGGAGAAAAAATATGCTTCAAATGTAATTTGGGTTCAGGAGGAAACGATAAGAAGAAAGAGACTATGAAGGCTGGAACCTTTCTGGCTAAATATAACTAGAAGGAAATTCAAAAATAAATTGGGGAACTGTCAATGTAATCTTATTCTTCCATATGTTGAAACACATCTTCGGGGTAGGTAATGTTAGCTAGAAAAAGACCTTGAGCAGGCGCCGAAGCTCCAGCTAAACCACGATCCTTTGCTTCAATAACTTTGCGAAACTCAGCAATCGACAGTTTTCCCAGCCCTACCTGAACCATGGTGCCCACAATTGCCCGAACCATATTGCGCAAGAAACGATCAGCTTTAATGGTAAAAACCACCCCATGATCTTTCTGCACCCAACGGGCAAAGTAAATTTTACAATTGTTGGTCTTCACATCGGTATGCAGTCGGCTGAAACTTGTAAAGTCAACATAATCGAATAAAACAGCACAAGCCACATTCATCTTGTAAACATCCAGTTCGCGGTTCATATACCACGACGTTTCAAGAGCAAACGGATCTTTTCGTTGATTGATAAAATAATGATAGGTACGCGAGGTCGCATCGAAACGGGCATGCGCTTGTTCCCCAACCTTGCTAATTCGAAACAGCACCAGATCCGCACACAAAAAGCTATTCAACTTATACGTAAAGTCCGGATGATCCAAGCTGTCCTTTTCCGACTCAAAATGAGCCACAAAATAACTGGCATGTACCCCAGTATCCGTACGTCCGGCTCCCATCACGGCAATCTCTTCCCGACAAACTGTACTCAAGGCCTTTTCCAGTGTTTCCTGCACACTCACAGCATTTGGCTGAACTTGCCACCCATGAAAACGAGTTCCGTTATAAGCTAATTCGATGAAGTATCGCTGTTTCAAAATCAAGATTTTTGGCAAATGTAAAAAAGATATCTAAAAAGGCTGAACAGCTAGCTGAAATTATTAATTTTACAGCTCTTTCAGCAAAAGTTAACTTAACACTTTTTAACAAAGTTACATCCTTTTTAGGACTAGTTTGCTGTATTTTCGTGAACCGAAATCGAAAAATAAATAGAATAAATATGGATCAAACAGTTGATATTCGTGAATTGAACGAACGAATCCAAAAGGAAAGTTCTTTTGTGGATTTGATCAGTATTGAGATGAATAAAGTCATCGTTGGACAAAAACACCTGGTAGAAAGTTTATTAATCGGCTTGCTTTCCGGAGGACATATTTTACTAGAAGGTGTTCCGGGGCTTGCAAAAACCTTAGCCATTAATACCCTTTCGCAAACCATTAACGCTGATTTTGCCCGTATTCAGTTCACCCCCGACCTACTTCCTGCCGACTTGCTGGGGACAATGATTTACAGTCAGAAGAACGAGGAATTTATGGTAAAAAAAGGTCCCATCTTCACCAACTTTGTTTTGGCGGATGAGATTAACCGGGCCCCAGCCAAAGTACAGTCTGCCTTGCTTGAGGCCATGCAGGAACGTCAGATTACCATTGGCGACGAAACCTTTAAGCTGCAGGAGCCATTCTTGGTTATGGCCACTCAAAACCCCATTGAGCAGGAAGGAACCTACCCGCTACCAGAAGCACAGGTTGACCGTTTTATGCTGAAGGTGGTTATCAACTACCCTAAAAAAGAAGAGGAAAAACTGATCATCCAGCAAAACTTGCTGAAGCAATTTCCAAAGGCAACAACCATTCTTAAGCCCGAAGATATTTTAAACGCCCGCAATGTGGTTAAAGATGTTTATTTGGACGAGAAGATCAGTAAATACATTGTCGACATTGTATTTGCCACTCGTGATCCAAAAGAATACAAGCTGGAAAAATATGCTGATATGATCGCATACGGAGGTTCTCCTCGTGCCAGCATCAGTTTAGCCCAGGCAGCCAAAGCTTACGCCTTCATCAAACGTCGCGGCTACGTCATTCCAGAAGATGTTCGTGCTGTTTGCTATGATGTTATGCGCCACCGGATCGGCTTGAGCTACGAGGCAGAGGCCAATAACATTACAAGCGAAGAGATTATTACAGATATTCTGAATACCATTGAAGTTCCATAGCAGGAACTAAATTCCAACATCCAAAAGGAATCGGATGAGTGAACTTGAAAGCAGCTTGTGATCAATATTTCATTGCTTATCCGGCTTACTTGGAGCCAATTATTTTGTAGCACGGAATTTCAATTTTGAAAAAATTGTTTGATGGAACACACGGAATTACTAAAAAAAGTACGGAAGATTGAAATTAAAACCCGAGGGTTGAGCCGTAACATCTTTGCGGGTGAATACCACTCGGCTTTTAAAGGGCGCGGAATGGCTTTCAGCGAGGTTCGCGAATACCAGTTTGGCGATGATGTTCGCAACATCGACTGGAATGTGACTGCTCGATACAATAAACCGTACATCAAGATTTTTGAGGAAGAACGCGAACTAACCGTGATGCTTTTGATTGATGTCAGTGGATCGCGGGATTTCGGATCATTGGACAAATTCAAAAAGAACGTGATCACCGAAATCTCAGCCATTCTTTCCTTTTCGGCCATTCAAAACAACGATAAAATTGGGGTTATTTTCTTTTCTGAGAAGATTGAAAAATTCATTCCTCCGAAAAAAGGAAAGTCTCATATTTTACGCATTATCCGTGAATTGATCGACTTTGAGCCGGAAAACAAAGGAACCGATATTACAGAAGCGATCCGTTACATGACCAATGCCATCAAAAAGCGGTGTACTGGTTTTATCATATCCGACTTTTTACAAGACGATCCGGATTTTGACAAAGCGCTGACCATTGCCAATAACAAACACGACATTGTTGCTTTGCGCATCTATGATGAACGGGAAACTCAGCTGCCCCCAATTGGCATGATCAAACTAAAAGATGCCGAAACCGGTGAATACGCGTGGGTGGACAGTAGCAGCAAAAAAGTTCGCGACACCTATGCCAAATGGTGGCAGGACACTAGTCGGCAATTGGATACAACATTCAAGAAAAGCGGCGTTGACTATGCCGAAATCAATACCAATGCAGACTATGTGAAATCGCTGATGACCCTATTCAAAAAGCGAGGTTTAAAAGCATAAATACGAATGAAGAAACTGAAGAACATAGCCATCGTACTCAGCCTGTTTGTTCTACAGGTACAACTGGCCCAGGCACAGCAGATACAAGCCCGGGCTGTTCTGGATTCAACCAATATTCTGATCGGTGATCAGGTTAATCTGCGGCTTGAACTTAGCCAACCGAATAACCTGGACATTGAGTTTCCGGCAATTGGAGACTCCTTGTCTGCTTCGGTCGAAGTAATTGCTCAATCACCGCTCGATACCTTCGAGCTGGATGAAGAAAATCAAATCCGGATTATCCAAAACCTGACCATCACGTCTTTTGACAGTGGTCAACAAGTCGTACCACCCTTTTATTTCAGGTTGAAATACGATAACCTTTACGATAGCATCGAAACACTGCCGGCATCATTTTTTGTACACAGCATGCCCCTAGATACAACCAAAGGGCCTGTTGACATTAAAAAACCCTATGGTGCTCCGGTTACCTTGAAGGAAGTGACACCTTATATTCTGGGAGTTATCCTGATTGGAGCATTGATCTTCTTCTTGTTTTACTACATTCAGCGTCGTCGTAAAAACAAACCGCTGTTTGTAAAACCACCGAAGCCCAAAGAGCCGGCTCACGTCATCGCATTGCGAGAATTGGATCGAATTAAGGATGAAAAGTTATGGCAAACCGAGCACTTGAAAGACTATTATAGTATGGTGTCTGATACGCTTCGAACCTATATTGAAGATCGGTTTAACATTCAGGCCATGGAGTATACTACAGAAGAAACCATTCAGGCTTTTGAACGGCAGAAGGAATTACTCTCGGGGAAATCACTCGAAGAGTTAAAGTCGATTCTTAGCCTCTCTGATTTGGTCAAATTTGCGAAGTACACCCCACTTCCTGACGATCATAACCTGACCCTGATGAACGCCTACTTTTTTGTGAACCAAACCAAGTTAGAAGATAAAAAGCCGACTCCGCCAAAAGATGACCGGGAAGGTGAAGAAGTCGAGTTAAAATAAGTGAGCTATGATGAACGGAGTAACTTTTAAAAATCCGGAGTTTTTTTACCTCCTTTTGGTAATCCTTCCAATGGTTGTTTGGTACGTTTTCAGGTACCGAAAATCGGGAGCCAGTATCCGCTATTCATCACTGAAAGGATTTAGCGGATTAACCAAGAGCTGGAAACACTACCTCCGCCACTTGCCCTTTGTGTTGCAACTGGCGGGCATTGGATTGTTGACAGTAGCACTGGCGCGACCTCAATCGTCCAACAGTTGGCAGGATGTAACTACCGAAGGAATTGACATTGTTATTGCACTTGATATTTCCAGCTCTATGCTGGCACGCGATTTCCAGCCCAACCGTCTGGAAGCAGCAAAAAACGTGGCTACCGAGTTTATTTCCGGACGCCAGAATGACAAGATGGGATTTGTTGTTTTTAGTGGCGAAAGCTTTACCCAATGCCCATTGACAACCGACCATGCCGTACTTATCAATTTATTTAAAGACATTGAAAGTGGCATGATTGAAGATGGAACAGCTATTGGAAACGGCTTGGCAACATCTGTCGCCCGCCTAAAAGAAAGTGATGCCATCAGCAAAGTCATCATTCTGCTAACTGATGGAGAAAACAACCGAGGTGAAATTGCACCGGAGACTGCAGCCGAACTGGCAAAAACATTTGGAATTCGGGTGTACACTGTCGGTGTGGGAAGTATTGGAACTGCCCCCTACCCTGTGCAAACGCCATTTGGTACTCAGATGCAGGATGTAGAAGTCAAAATTGATGAAGAGACCTTGCAAAAGATTGCGGACATCACTGACGGGCGCTACTTCAGAGCAACCAACAATGACAAGCTGGTACAGATTTACGAAGAAATTGACCAGTTGGAGAAATCAAAAATGGAAGTCAAGGAATACAGTACCAAAGACGAAGAATTTGTTCGCTATGCTATGCTAGCCGGACTAGTTTTGGTTACTGGCCTATTCCTGAAAACAACTTTATTTAGAAACATTCCTTAACGCTAGGTAATTATGGAAATGTTCAGATTCGCACATATTGAGTATTTATATGCATTGGGAGTTATCCCAGTGTTCATCATATTATTTTGGATAACACGCCGAAGACGCAGAAAAGCATTGGAGCGTTTCGGGCAAACAGAAGTCATCAGCCAACTGATGCCCAATGTCAGCAAATCGCGACCTGTTGTCAAATTTATCATCTGTCTGTTTGCTTTGGCTTCATTGATTATTGCCACGGCCCGACCTCAGTTTGGCAGCAAGCTTAAAACCGTTAAACGCGAAGGCGTTGAGTTAATCATTGCATTGGATGTTTCCAACTCGATGATGGCCGAAGATATTCAACCCAATCGGCTAGAAAGAGCCAAACGGGCAATTTCCAGATTGGTTGATAATTTGAATGATGACAAAATTGGCTTAATCGTTTTTGCTGGCGATGCTTACACACAGTTGCCCATTACCACCGATTATCCTTCGGCAAAACTGTTTTTAAATGCCGTGAATACCGACATCGTTCCCCGGCAAGGAACAGCTATTGGGGCTGCCATCGAACTGGCTTCGGTATCCTTCAGCCCTCAGTTTGAAGGCAACAAGGCCATCGTCATCATTACCGATGGAGAGAACCACGAAGATGACGCTATTGGAGCAGCAACAAGTGCAGCTCAAAACGGAATCATTGTCCACACCATTGGCATGGGATTACCGCAAGGAGGCCCCATTCCAGTCGTCAGAAACGGACAGCGCGACTATCGGAAAGATAAAGATGGCAATGTGGTAGTGACGAAGTTGAACGAAGAAATGCTACAGCAGATTGCTGCTGCCGGAAACGGGATTTATGTGAGAGCAAACAATGCCCAAGTGGGACTGAATACACTTTTCAACGAAATTGATAAGATGGAAAAATCAGAAATGGAGTCGCTGGTTTATTCGGATTACGAAGACCAGTTCCAGTGGTTTATTGCCTTCGCCATATTCTTGATTTTATTGGATTTCTTAATCCTCGAGCGCAAAAACAAATATTTGAAGAACATCAAACTATTTGGATAATGAAACAGCCAACGAGCAAGTTGGTAAACGATGACCGTTGAACGTTTAAATTGACATCAAATGAAGAGATCATTTATACCATATTTCACATTGATTATTGGCCTGCTGCTTATTGGCATTAGTGCACAAGCACAAAACGAGCGCAAGTTTATACGGCAGGGGAATGATATTTTTGAGCAAGCCCTTAACGATACAACAAAAATTGATACTACCGCGTTTAGTCAAGCTGAAACGGCATACCGCAAAGCATTGGAGAAACGCCCCGATGATTTGAAATGGAATTTTAACCTGGGCGATGCACTTTACAAACAAATGAAGTTTGAACAGGCCACGTCAAAATTTGAGGAAATAGCTGAAAAAAGTGATGATAAACTTGAAAAGGCACGGGCATTCCACAACCTGGGAAACTCCATGATGATGCAGAATAAGCTTGATGAAAGCATTGATGCTTATAAAAATGCCTTGCGAAATAATCCGGAAGACTTGGAAAGTAAATATAACCTGGTGTATGCCATGAACCTGAAAAAACAGCAAGAACAACAACAGCAGCAGCAAAATCAGGATCAGAACAAAGATCAGAATAAGGATCAAAACCAGAACCAAGACCAAAACAAAAATCAGGACCAGAATAAAAACCAAGATCAAAATAAAGATCAACAAAACAAGGATCAGCAAGACCAGAATAAGCAACAGCAGAATCAGGACAAACAACAACAAAATCAAGATAAACAACAACAGCAGCAACAACCACAACAGCAAAAAATATCTAAGGAAAATGCGGAACGGTTATTGCAAGCTCTGCAAAATGACGAAGAAAAAATTCAGGAGAAAGTGAAGAAAGCCAAGGCTGCAAAAGCCCAACAGCGAAAAACAGACAAAGACTGGTAGTTGATTATTTCTTACTTTTGCAAAAATTTTAATCAAAGCATAAATCAGCACAATGATTAAAAAAATATTAGTTACACTCATGCTTCTCATTCCGGCATTTTATGCCGGAGCCGACAGTGTTCGGTTTAACATGTCGGGCCCCAATGTGGTGACCGTAGGCGAACAGTTTCGTTTATCCTTTACCTTAAACGAGCGCGGTTCGGACCTACAAATGCCCGAAATACCAAATTTCGATATTCTGATGGGACCATCCACCTCGCAAAGTTCCAGCATTCAGATTATCAATGGAAAAACCACCCAGACAGTTAGTTTTTCCTACATTTTTATTTTACGAGCCAAAGAGGAAGGAACGTTTACTATTCGCCCGGCATCCATAAAAGTAGATGGAAAGATTTACGAGTCCAACGAACTGAAGATTCAGGTTGTAAAAGGGCAAAAGCCAGTGACCTCACAAGGAGGCCAACAAGAGCAAGCGGCGGCGGCCAGCGGCTCAATCAATAAGGAAGACCTTTTTGTTAGGGTTGAGCTTGACAAACGGCGGGTATTTAAAAGCGAACAGATTTTGGCGACCGTTAAAATTTATGTGGCTCCGAATGTCCCAATAACCAGTTTTAACGATGTAAAGCTCCCTTCCTACGCAGGGTTCTGGACCCAAGAAATCGACATTCCGAATCAAATTAGTTTTACGCGCGAGGTTTATAACAACAAGATTTACCAGGTGGGCATCTTAAAAAAGACCCTTCTTTTTCCACAACAGACAGGCAAGATCACCATCGATCCATTCGAAATTACTTGCCTTGTAAGGCAGCGGGTCCGCCAGCAACGAAGCTTCTTCGATGATTTCTTCGACAATTATCGTACGATTGAAGCTAAAGTCGTTAGCGATCCGGTGAATATTCAGGTGAAAGATTTGCCGAATCCTCCTGCCAGTTTCTCTGGAGCTGTTGGAAATTTGAAATTCTCAGCCTCGCTAGATAAAGAACAGCTGAAATCAAACGAAGCAGCAACCTTGAAAGTTACTATTTCGGGGAATGGCAACCTCCGCTTGATCGATGCGCCAAAGGTTGAATTTCCGGCAGACTTTGAGGTTTATGATCCGAAGACCAATGAAAGCCTGAATGCAACCAGCAACGGACTAACAGGCAGCAAAACTTTTGAATACCTTTTCATTCCACGTTTTGCCAGTGAATACACCATTCCGGCCATTCAATTTGCCAGTTTTGATCCGGCTTCAGGAAAATACAAATATGATCAGTCAAAAGCCTTCAACCTGCAAGTTGAAAAAGGCAGTGATGATCAAAGTACGACCGTTACCAGCGCCTATTCGAAAGAAGATGTCCGGTTTATTGGGAAGGACATTCGCTTCATCAAACAAGGACAGTATAAGCTAAAACCAAAAGAATCTTCGTTCTTTGGTAGTTTAAGCTTTTATTTGATCTACCTGGGAGCTTTATTGGTATTTGCTATTGTAGCTTTAGTGTATCGCAAAAAGCTGAAGGAAAACGCCAACATTCAATTGATTAGAAATAAGAAAGCAAACAAAGTTGCCCGCAAACGTCTGAAGGCTGCCGCAGGACACTTGAAGCAAAACCAAGACGAAGCATTCTACGAAGCCGTTTTGAAAGCTTTCTGGGGTTACCTTAGCGATAAGTTGAGCATCCCGGTAGCCGACCTGAATCGTGAAAATGCAACTGAATCGCTTAAAAAGCGTCAGGTTTCTTCTGATACGATTAATGAATTTATTCAAATTGTGGATACCTGTGAATTTGCCCGTTACGCCCCAAGTGCTGTTGGAGGAACCAAAGATGAACTTTTCCAACAAGCTGCCAGCCTAATGGGAAAACTTGAAAAACAAATTCGTTAATACCTGAGACAATGAAAATAATCTTTCAAATTCTAATTATATCACTTTGGGCTGTTTCAGCAACCGCACAGGATAGTTTGCTGGAAAAAGCCAATGCCCATTACTCAAATCAAGAATATCAGGAAGCAATTGCTGCTTATCAGGAAATACTAAACAGCAACCAGGAATCAGCTGAGGTGTATTATAACTTGGGCAATGCCTTGTATAAAGATGGGCAGGTAACACAAGCCATTATTCAATACGAACGGGCAAAATTACTCGCCCCAAATGATGAAGATGTCCAGTTTAACCTGGAATTGGCCAACCAACATGTTGTTGATGCGATTGATCCCTTACCACAAGTCTTCTTTGTGCGTTGGTGGCATAATTTAGCCAATAAAAAATCGGCTGATGGATGGGCTAAAATTAGCGTCGGAGCGTTTATTCTCTTGCTAGTTTTGGCTGGAGTATTTGTTTTTACTAGGACTGTAGCCATAAAACGGTTCTCATTTTGGTTTGGAATATTAATTCTAGCCATTTCCATTTTTAGTTTTAACTTTGCCGCCCGGCAGAAAAATCGGATGACAAACCACAACTTTGCGATCATTACCCAGCCAAGTGTTACGGTAAAAAGTTCGCCATCGGAAAGTGGAACCGACTTATTCCTGATTCATGAAGGATTAAAAGTCGAAATAAAAGACAGCTTGGGAAGCTGGAGAGAAATCCGATTAGCTGATGGCAACCAGGGATGGTTGCCTGTCAACAGCATCGAAAAGATCTAGAAAATGCCGGCAGAAGCCGGTTTTTTTATTGTTTGAAAAATTTTTACAACCATTTTAAACGAGAGTTGTTTTACTCATAAATTTAAAATCATGGCTTATAATTTACTTAAAGGTAAAAAAGGAATCATTTTCGGAGCTCTAAATGCAGACTCTATTGCATGGAAAGTTGCCGAAAGGGCTCATGAAGAAGGAGCAAGCTTTACATTAACCAATACTGCCATTGCCTTGCGCATGGGAGACACAGCAAAACTTGCTGAAAAATGTGGTGCAGAGCTCATTGCAGCTGATGCCACCAATGTTGAAGACCTGGAAAACCTGGTTAAAAAATCAATGGAAGTGTTAGGAGGTAAAATCGATTTCATCCTTCACTCAATTGGCATGTCGCCAAACGTTCGGAAAGGACGTCACTACAGTGATTTGGACTACAACTTCCTAAGCAAAACACTGGATATTTCAGCTGTTTCATTCCACAAAGTATTGCAAGTATCCCGTCAGTTGGATGCCATTAACGAATGGGGTTCAGTTGTTGCCTTATCCTACGTTGCTGCCCAGCGTACATTCTACGGCTACAACGACATGGCTGATGCCAAAGCTTTACTGGAGTCAATTGCCCGTAGCTTCGGATACATTTATGGTCGTGAGCGTCGTGTTCGAATCAATACCGTTTCTCAATCTCCTACGGTAACTACTGCAGGAAGTGGAGTAAAAGGAATTGGCAAGTTGCTTGATTTCGGAGAACGTATGTCTCCACTGGGTAATGCTTCAGGCGATGAATGTGCTGATTACTGTATCACGCTCTTCTCAGACTTAACCCGCAAAGTAACCATGCAAAACCTTTTCCACGACGGCGGATTCTCTTCTATGGGAATGAGTTTACGTGCATTGGAACAGTATGAAAAAGGTTTGGGTTGCGATTGCGAATGTGGTGATGCTGAAAACAGCGACCATCAATACGATTAAATACTTCAACAAAACCATACAAAAAAAACGGAGTTGGGCAACTAGCTTCGTTTTTTTTATGCCTTTAAGAAAGTGATATCATCTTCGTAGTCAAACTGAATATCTTCGTGCATTTTGGCTAAAAGCTTTTCAATTTTAGCCACCTGCCTTGCATAGAGGTTCCGCAACACCAGGCTTTTTGACAAAGGGATTTTAGAGGTTCTCACCTTCCTGCAAAAGTAGATTAGTAGATCAATCTCCGTCGTTTTAACTGCTGAATAACGAATATACTTGTTTGTGTCGCGTAAAATCTTGCGCAAACTCTTTTTGACCAAATAAATACTTCGAAAATTGATTGCAGCAAATCCGGCATCTATTTCTTCCTGGACTCCATGAATATAAGCCTGCTCATCGCCAGCTTCAAATAGTAAGTAGGTCAGCAATTCTTTATTTTCCTTTTTAAAACGTGCCAAACGAAGACATAACTCCTGCAATTGCTCAGGCGTGTATATTTTCAGCTCATCACGGATTTCTTTTACTGAAGCGGCTTTCATAGACAAATATTAAACGATCAACAACATGAATCAGCCCTAAAAGTAAGGCTTATTTCAAGGATTGCCGAATCCATAAGCCCAAACTTATTGACAATAAAAAATCCCCGCCAATAGAATGACGGGGATATGAAAAAAAATAGCAATTACTCTAATTCAAAACGGGAAAATAATATTCAATTTCTATTAGCTAAATCTCTCGATCAAGCAATTTTAGTAGCCAGGATTTTGTTTCAGCCCCGGATTTACCCGCAAACTATTTTCGTGGAACGGCCACAGGTAATTGTTTGATTTAAATGAGCGATCTTCGATTTTTAAAGATTCTAATTGTCCATTTACTTCACGCGTGTGTCCGAGTGCTGGCTGGTTCAAAGTTTGTTCTGCAATTCGCCACCGAATAAGATCATTGTAACGCAGTCCCTCTCCCGCTAATTCAATTCGGCGTTCATTACGAATTAAGTCAATCCACTGCTGTTGCGTATAAGAATCGTACTCTGGCAAAGTAACATCAGCAACGGTCATGTCTAAACCAGCACGTTCTCTAATTTGATTGATACAGCTTTTAGCAAGAGCATCTACCTGGTTCTGCATGATCTTGGCTTCTGCATATGTCAGCAATACTTCTGCATAACGTAAAAATGCAAACTCCATATTTCCTGTTCCTCCAGACTTAAATGCATCTGCTTCCGAAACAAATTTGCGGAACCAATAACCGGAGCTACTTGCCCGTTGGTTCTCATAAAACATCGGATTATTTGAATTGTAGATGTCAATCGCTTCGCCATAAAACTCATCTCCGTGTCCCATGATACTAACAGCGTAACGAGGATCCCGGTTTAAAGTGGGATCAAGCTCATACTCCTTTTTCGTGTGCAAAGGACATTGAGCAATTGGCCGCCCTTGTAGCGTCCAATACGAATCGACCAAAGCTTTTAAAGGCACCAAGTAGGACTGACCTCCTCCTGTGCGGTAGTGAGGGCCCATATCCCGGAAAGTATAAGTTGATCTATTCCCATTACTCTCCCGGTCTAAATGCATGATAAACTCGTTATTATCAGAACAAGCTTCATATTGAAACAAGTCAGAATAAACCGGATGTAACGCATAATTACCACTATCCATGATCTCCTTAGCCAATTTCGCAGCTAAATCATACCGCTCGTTGTACAGTGCATAACGCATGGTTATTGCTTTTAACGAATACCTATTGAACATGTATTTATCCGTGGTATATTCTTCTGCTGGTAATCTGGAGGCAATCTGCTCAGCCAAAGGAAACAATTGTTCCAAAATCTCTTCTTTTTCTGTTGCAGGTTGCTTGGCATCCGTCAAATCAGCAGGCTGCAAATGAAAAGGTACATTTCCCCAGCGGAAAGTTAAACGAAAGTAGTGCCACACACGCAATGCTTCAAGTACACTCTTGTATTTCTGCCGAACAGCTTCATCTTCGACATAAGGGATATCAGCATTATCAATAAACGTATTCAATCGTCCCAAGTGTTTCATCTGCAATTCATAGTAATACAAAAATGCGTCTGTGTTACTATTAAAATTACCATTAGCAATGCGTTGATGATTGTCGCCCTCAAGTCGACTATAGGCATTGTCAGACTTCCCTTCGTCCATATAAAACATGGTTCGCCTATTTGATGTAAGAGTAAAGACATCTAAGTAACTACTATAAATTACCCGCCTTAAATCTTCTTCGTCGTTAAAAAATTCAACAAACGAAGTTGCTGTAGGATCCTCTTTTAAAAGAAATTCGTCGCAACTTACCAAAGTTAGTGCCGCGAAAATAAGATATATCGTCTTTTTCATTTTTAAATCCGTTTGCTTATTAAAAAATTGTTGCTTTAACACCAAAACTATAGGTTGCCATTCGAGGGTAATTTCCATTTCCTCCATTGCGCTCAGGTTCCAAACCGTCCCAACTAGTGAGAGTAATCGCATCTTGGGCATTTATATAAAAACGTACATTCCGAATACTCTTGCCTACCTTAGGAATAGAATATCCCAACTGAATTGTTTTAAACCTAAAGAAGGATGCATCGCTAAGCCACACGTCACTCAATACTGCATTTGTACTGGAGCCCGTCCATACACGAGGGAAACGACTATTGGGCGTCTCAGGCGTCCAACGATTATCCATATAGTACTGTCGTGGAGCTCCTAAACTATTACTGGATCCATCCATTAACACAGGGTATCCTTCCTGTCCATTCAAGCGCCCAGTTCGTTTTCCAACCCCTTGTCCTAAAATCGAGAAATCCCAACGTTTATAGCGTAAGTCAATATTAATCGAATAATTATAGTGAGGGAAAGGATCTCCTAAATTGACTTTATCTTTATCGTTAATAATTCCATCTCCATTTTGATCGACATACTTGATATCACCAGGAAGGGTATTGGGTAGTTTTGCCTCTGTCGCTTCAATCTCTTCCGGGCTATTAAAGTATCCATCACTTTCATAACCATAGTAGTTATCCACTGAAATACCTCGATACCAAATTTTATCATCGTTATTCTTAAAAATCAAGGTGTCCGATTCTGTGTAACCAGCTTTCAACACCTTATTGCTATTATCAAAAACCATAGCACCTACACTGTAGGAAAAATCATTAATTTGATCAGACCACCTTGCAGACAACTCCCAACCTTTATTCTCCACTTCTCCAATATTAACAGAGGAAGTTAAATAGTATGATCCCGTAAGTGGAGGAACCGGAAAATCTGAGTAAATTAGATCATAAGAATGCTTTTTGTAAGCATCAAAAGTCAGGTTCAACTTTTTCTTTAAAATCGTTAGATCTACACCAATGTTTGTTTGCTTTTGTTTTTCCCAAGTAAAATCTGGATTAGGAACACGCATGGTCCACCCCCATCTATTGACAATTTCTTGCCACAAATAGGGTGACACATTCTCATTTCCAATTAATCCATAAGAAGCTCTTATTTTGAGTTGATCTACAATATCACTTGTTTTTAGAAACTCCATAAAACTTTCGTTATGGACATTCCATCCTAACGATGCCGAAGGGAAAAATCCCCATTGGTTTCCAGGAGCAAACTTACTACTACCATCCGTTCTAAATGTGGTTTCCAGTAGGTAACGATTATCGAATGAATAATTCAATTTTGTAAAGAAAGATGATTTTGAGATCTCCCGATAATCTGTATAGATGTAATTCATCATCTCCGATCCCAATACGAGATATATTTTGTCTTTCTTCTGACGCAGATCATTCTCATAGTTCACTAGTCCCCTGGCAGTTACCTGGCTGACACTTACTCCTTGAGAAGCACCTACTTCATTATCCCAAACATCAACAGGCTTACCGTCACCATCGTAAAACTTAAATGTTTCGCGCTTATGTTTATCGGCCGACTTGTTAATCATATACGAAACATTTCCAGAGATATGAAGATTTTTATTGATGTAATAACGAGGACGCAAGTTTATGGTACTTCTGTCGTGTAGGTAATTTTTTGTTCCTCCGTGGGTAATTGATGCTACCGGGTTCCTGTTATTGTGTAAGATATAATGATCCTCAAGATCGGAATCATAAAAAATATCTAACGTTGGATTCATTCTCCAAGCTACTTTGTAAAGGCCATGTCCATCGTCGTTGGCATACAATCGGTTTACTTGTAGCCTGTGGGCGTAAAAATCGGCAAGAAGGACAAACCGATCAGCAATATTAATATTGGTATTGAAACGCGCACTAAACTTATTGGTTCCTTCAATATCATTCAATCCATTTTCTTCAACATAGCCTAGCATCAAGTTAAACGTACCAACACCACCTCCACCTGAAATATTAGCTGCTGTGTTATGAGAATAAGCAGTGCGTTGCATGATCTCATCCAACCAGTCGGTATTTGTATATTCCCCTTTGTCTGCTAACACTATTTCTTCTTCTGTGAATAGCTTTGTTTGACCCTGCAATTCCTTTGCCTCATTGTTCAACCGCATGTAATCTGCTGAATTGACAAAATCTGGTAAATCAATAGGTTGTTGAATGGCTATCCAGCTGTGCAAGTCCACTTTAAACTCTCCAGTAGAGCCACGCTTGGTTTCAATGATGATAACGCCGTTTGCTCCTCTTGAGCCATACATTGATGCCGATGCAGCATCTTTTAATATATTAATGCTTTTAATCTGATTTGGGTCAATATCTGTTAAAGATTGTTCGATGCCATCAACAATGACCAATGGATCTGCATCTTGAAGCGTGCTCAACCCGCGAATAGATATCGTTCCGGGAACACTTCCTGGCAGATTACTTCCTTGTAAAAGCGTTGCTCCAGCTACCGTTCCACTAAATGCTTCCTGTAATTTAAAAATCGGACGATTTTCAACTCTCTCCATATCTACGGTTTGAACAGATGAAGCCAAGTGCTTACGCTCAATTTCGTTGTACCCCATAACAACGACCTCGCCAACACTGATATTATCATCAACCAAGACGACATCAATGCGCTCCTTTCCTTTCGTGCTAACTTCATAATCTTTGAAGCCCATACTACTAAAAATTAGCGTAACATCGCCATTTACAGACAACCGGTATTGCCCATTTTCGTTAGTCGCTGTACCAATAGTCGCACCTTTTATAACCACGTTCACAAAAGGAATTGGCTCTCCTTTGGTATTCACAACCATTCCCGATATTTCTTTCCGTTCTGTTGGCACATTGGGTTCATCCAAACCATCTCCATACAGCATCGAAAAGTCTCTATTTTTCTCCGCCTTTAAAACAAGTATTTGTCGATCAAAAACCTTATAGATGTTTCCTGTCTCCGCAAACAACTGAGCTAAAATTGACTCAACAGTTTCATCTTCAACACTAACATTTACTTTTCGATTAACATCGACACAGTTTTCATCATAAAATAGAATAAACTCACTATTCCGCTCTATTTCCTGAAAAACAGATAGGACAGTCGTTTCATTCAATTTTAAATTGAACTTTGTTTGTTGCGAATAGCTAGTATTACTAGCCGTGGCAGTAGCTACTGCCACTAAAATAAACACACACAGCATCTTCATCCTTAAGAAGATTTTAGACATACCTTCCCTAAGAGAAAGCATCTCAAAACGTTTTTTTTTCATAACTTTGTTACACGTTTAAAAATTACTATTTATTAGTAGTTTACTTATAAAGCCGAGGAGTTGAGGGACTTCTCGGCTTTTTGCTATTTATTAATCAATGGTATTTTATTATATTTTTTAGTCACATAAATAATATCTTTTTCGGTTCTGAATTCGACTGCAGACATGTTTGTAATATAGCTCAATACTTCATCCAACGATTCACTCATATCCAATTTTCCAGTTAATAATTCGTTAGACATAAAACTCTCGTCATAACGAAACTGGACATTGTAATAACGCTCCAGTCGTTTGAAAACATGGAACAAATTATCTTGCGAAAAGCTAAACCATCCATTCACCCAGCCAATTGCGTTCTCCACTTTGGAATCTTCCCAAACGACACTATTCCTTTTGTCTTTATTAAATATGGCTTTTTGATTGGGCTCCAGATAAATGTCTTTCTTAAATGCGGCTAACTTGCTTTTTTCCTTGATGGCTACTTTCCCTTCAATTAAAACAGTTTCAATGGTCTCGTCAGAATTGTATGCCGACACATTAAAGCGGGTTCCGAGGACACGTACCTGAAGTTTGTTAACATTCACGAGAAAAGCTTTTTGGGGATTATGAGCCACTTCAAAATAAGCTTCTCCTTCGAGGTAAACGGTTCTGGAATCTTCGGCAAATTTAGCAGGAAAGGCAAACCGGCTTCCCGCATTCAACCACACTTTGGTCCCATCATCCAATACCAACTCTGTCCGCTTTCCATAAGGGACCACCACTTCATTGAGCTTTTCTTCGACGAGTTCAAGCTGGCTTTGTTTTAAATTGATGATTGAGTCGTTATTAATCTTAATGGATTCATCCTTTAACGCAATTGTTGAATGGTCTCTTTCAAGATCAACTTCATTACCATTCGACAAAATAAGTTTCGACTGAGCCGAATGCATGTCAATTTCAGAACCGGAAAAATGGTACGCAGAAGAGTCATAAAAAAAGAAGAACGAAACGCCTCCACCAAGAGCAAGCAACAGAACCAAGACTGCCGCATACTTCAATAGTCGAGTAAGCTGAATTCGTTTACCATGCTGCTGATTAAGTTCGCCTTCTCTAATCTTCTTCCAAATACGATTTACTTCCTGTTTTTCCAGCTCTTGATGAGAATCATCCAATAGTTGAACCAGCTTTTTAGCTGTCTTCACCTTCAGCTCAAAGTCCGGATACTCATTGACAAATTGCCTCCAACGACTTTCATTTTCGCCTTTGTTTACCCAACGGATAAACCTCAAATCCTGAGCAAGCTCCTCTGCAGTATATTTTAAGTATTTCTTTTCCACAAGTCTCTTAGTATTCCATCAAACATTAGTATAAAGGAGGCAAGTACGACTTTGTGGACAGAAAAATGAAAATATTTTATAATTAAATTTCAAATAACTGAAAATGAATAACAAAGAAATTGAAGTCAGTTTTTGACAGACATTGCTTTAACGATTGTAAAGCACGAAAAGTCATTTTACGAGCTGAATCATATTTTAAACTCATCAACTCACAAATTTGGGAATAATCAAAATTGCAGGTGAAGCGATAAAACAAAATTTCCCGTTGTTTCGGTGTCAAGGCTTTTAATCCTTTCTGAACGATTTTTTCCCGATGTGTCAGGTGCTCTTTTCGAATCAGCTCTTCCTCGTAGGAGTAAGTGATTGTCAACTCTGAAGAAGACGTTCGATCCTCGATCTTCTCAACCAAGGTGTTCTTCTTTAGT
This sequence comes from Sunxiuqinia elliptica, assembly GCF_900113005.1. Taxonomy (GTDB): domain Bacteria; phylum Bacteroidota; class Bacteroidia; order Bacteroidales; family Prolixibacteraceae; genus Sunxiuqinia; species Sunxiuqinia elliptica. The sequence goes on along the minus strand of NZ_FONW01000003.1, from coordinate 46,438 downwards.
TCCGCAAGAATACGCCTGCGAAATGCCTTGATTAAATAAAACTGGATGTTATCTAATTCGCTTAAATTATGTCGGGTTCGAATTAAATCCAAAAATAATTCCTGTATAGTATCTTTAATCAACTCACTGTCAGAGGTGATTTTCTTGCCATACCGATACAAGATTTGAACATGGCGATTATAAATATGAGAGGTTGCTTCAGAATTACCTTTTTTAAATTCACCCCAAATATTCTTATCCATTTTCATGCAGTCACACTTTTTTTGGAATTCTACAAATATATAATACTTTTCCTGAGGGGTGAAAGCATTTTGTGACTGGTATGACCGATTTTTTGACTTCTAATTTCTTTCTCCGCTAACTCCTGTAAGTATTCTTCGTCTTTTTAATAATCTCTCGTAAAGCAAGCGTACCCGTTTTATTTTCACCTGATTTTCCTGCTCAATTTCAGAGGGGTATAGCAAATCCTCGTTCAACTCACGAAAACGTCTGCTAATCACTGCGTCTTTCGCGATAATTGCATCCAAATGGGTCAAGATACCGGGAACCATTTCTACAGTGAAATCAACTTCGTTAACCTTCTCCTCCACAACCCTAAAAGCCAGGTAATTTTCACGAATAGCCTTCATTAGCCTGAAGTGTTCAAACTCTTCCTTATTTTTGGTTGGCATCAATTCTGCCAGTACTTTTTGATTATCTTTTGAAGAATTCCACAAAGCTTCTACTGAAACATCTTCTGCCCCTTCTACTTTTCCATCAATAATCATGTAAGGCTTTCCTTTTATAGCTTTCCAAAACCGGAGTGCTTGCTCTTTTGTAAAACCAAATCGCTCGCTACTGTAGGCTATCATGAACTGATCTACATCCAAGCTCTCGTCCTGGGTTAAAGCCTGCGCATAAGCAGCCATTAAAACCCGAAAGCCGGAAATTGGATAAACATTACGAACGGCGATCAAATCAGCAATCGTTTTCTCATCTTCAAAAACCGCTGAGTAAATTCCGGAAGTCGACCAGGAAGTCATTACAATGCCCTTGTAGCCATTCTTTCTACACAAAGGAATGAAATCACGTATATTCTGAAAATGGTATTCCCAGCGGGTCAGGTAAAAATTGTCGGGATGACTTCTTAAGGCAGGTGCACCCCATACTTCAAAGCCTTTCTCTATAATTTTAGTTGGATCGCCAAAGCGATCATAAGCCCATCCATAGTTCCAGACTATAAAGACTGTTTCTTTGGGCAGTTGGGCTAATTCTTCAGGATATTCATTCGCAATATCAGCCCACAAAACCGGAATCTTTCCTAATGAAACAATAATCTCGCATAGCATCTTTAAATGATCCGACAGCAGTTTTGCTTTTCCCTCCTCTTCTATATGCTGACTACATAAATTGCAATGTCCGAAAAGATATGCCTCATCTCCTCCAATATGAAAGTATTTTGAAGGATGTAAGCTTGCCATTTCAGTAAACAACTCAGTGAATAAAACCCGATTTAACTCGGTCTTCATCGGACAAATCTGAGATATATCCTTTGAATCTTCCCGCTGCCCGGCATAGCGGTTATGCCGCAGAATATATTCAAGGTGTCCCAGACTCTGCTGCATTGGAACCACATCAATATTCAAATCCTTACAGTAAGCTACAAAATCCCGTATTTCATCTTTCGTATAAGCATATCTATTGGGAATCAAGGGATGTGAATCAAAAGGGAAAGTCCCCTCCCACTCCATAATCAATGTATTAATACCGAAATCTGCCAGTTCATTGGCAAAAGCTTTCAATGCCTCAGGCTTCATTACCTGAATACGCAGATCTAAATGAAATCCTTTGATTTTAAAATCAGACATTTCTCTATTCTCTGCAAATATTCTCAAACAACTCATTGTCAATACCAAGACAATACCTACAATGAACAACGACTTTATTTTTTTCATCAGTAATAAGTTTAAAACATAAAGGAAGCTTCCTAATGGCGCCCAATACTTCACTCTATGCCAATGACATCTTCATTTTTAAAGCTTTATATAGATTTTTCGTTGATAAAGGCCCCAAAGAATGGACCAATAGAATAGCATGATTAGAGCTGAGTAGAGTAAAGAGCCGTTTAAGTTGCCAGCAAATGGAGCAAAAAGCTGGCTAAAAATGTAGTACTTCAATGAAACAAGACCTCCATCCAAGGGGATTTTTATTAAGTAAGTCATGGCACTTCCCCAAAGCTCAGCAAAAACGTAAGCAAACAAAGGATTTACACCAAAGGCCATCACTGGACTAATCCAACCTCGCTTGTTGTTCACGTCAATAATCCAGACAAGAAACGCCAAAGTAATTAAAGCAGCTCCGGTTGAGAAAAGAACATAAGAACTTGTCCAAAGAATTTTATTGATTGGAAATACATAATCCCAAATTTTTGCCAATAAAATGGCTGGAACTCCCCAAATAAACATCTTTAAGACCAACTCTTTTCGGTCGATATTTAAACTCACAATCCGGCCAAGCAAATAGCCCCAAATAACATGCACTATGGCAGGTATAGAGCCAAACAATCCGGAAGCATCAACCAGGTGTCCGCTTCGGAGGTGATTCTGCCCCAGCAATGCAGCGTCAATTTGACTGACAATCGTATGCTCCGCAGAATACGGATCAGTTCCTCCAAAGTACCAAAGTACCCACCAATACCCTACAAGAATACCTCCTGAGACCAGGAATAGTTGTTTCGAACTGAGCAACAGACATATAAAAGCTCCAATACCGTAACAAATAGCAATTCGTTGCAAAACACCAGTAATCCGTAGCATCGTGAAATTAATTTCTCCGGTACTCATTAGTTGTTTCGACAAGTTGAGAAAAATACCGGTAAGAAATATCAAGATGGTACGCCGAACAATTTTCTTGACTAAAGAAGGTGTAAGTTTTTGTTCTTGTTTTTGGAATGCAAACCACATGGCGACTCCAACAATAAAAAGAAAGAAAGGGAAAATCAAGTCAGTTAAAGTACAACCGTGCCAAGCAGAATGACTCATTTGTCCATACCTGAAGTCCCAGCTTCCCGGCTGGTTCACCATGATCATAGCGGCAATGGTTATTCCCCGAAACACATCGAGAGCAATTACTCTTTCGATTTTTTCCATATATTCTTGTCTAGTTATAAGAGTGATTTATTCAATTTCTAGCTCAACCATTTATCTCTGTTTTGAGCAACAAACTCATCATCATTCAGATGGGGATAAGCCGCATAAATCCGGTCAATTTCAGCCTTCTGCTCTGGAGTAAGCACCTCCCGCTCATCAAGCGTCCAGACGCCTTCCAGTAGTCCCTGACGACGCAAAACCTCGTGAAGGCCTACGATACATCCTGCAAAATTATGGGCAACATCAAAGAACGCAGCATTCGTATCGGTTACCTGATGAGCCAGCACCAAAGCTTCTTTGACATGACGATCCAGTTTCCCGGACTGAACGCGTTCCAGTAAGTTTACAGCAGCACGAGTCCACACGGCCCAGTGTCCCAGTAGTCCACCCACAACACGCTTGGAATGTATTATTGAGTTCACCGGAATTTGATACTCCGACAATAAATCCACCACAATATTATCGTCATTCCCGGTGTAAAGAGCAATCTGATCAGCACGACCAGATTCAACTACACCACGAACCACGTCCAGCGTATGATAGCGATTGAACGGAGCCATTTTAATTGCGATCACATTCTCAATCCGGGCAAATTCACACCAAAATCCAACATCCAGTTTTCGTCCACCAACTGCCGGTTGCAGGTAGAAACCAATTACGGGTATAACTTCAGCTACAGCCTGGCAATGCGCTAGAATAGCGGTATTGGAATCTTCAGCAAAGGCCGCCATACTTAACAGAACGGCATGAAACCCATTTTTAAGTGCCAGGCGGGCTTCGGCTACAGCCTGCTCAGTTCGCCCAATAACCCCGGCAATCCGGATAACTGGCTTTTGCGCTCGGTGCTGAAAATTATCAAATTCCTCCCGAGCTATCTCCAGAACTGGCTCAAAGAGGCCAATTTTGGGCAGGCGAATTTCAAACTGGGTCGTATGAACTGCTACGGCCACTCCTCCTGCTTCGGCATCCAGGTAGTACCTCATCAAAGCACGTTGACGACGTTCATCCAGTTTCCGTGATTTATTCAAAGCCAATGGGAGTGCCGGTATAACCACTCCTTGTCGAAAGCGGGTTAGGACATCTTTAGGTATTTTGCTATAATTCATCGTATTGTTGTTTAGTAATTGCCATCTCTGTTTTCAAAATGGGTTGGCTTCCCCAAGACTCTATGCTTTCCTGCAACCCATTGGGCTGTCCAGAAAATCAGTTTGTCAATACCTACTTCCGGTTTACCAAATCGTTTGAAGGATTCTTCTGCATTGCCCAACAAAGCGGTCTCTGTTTCAACTCCTGTCAGTCTTACTTTCTTGTTCATCAATTCGCCAAATTTCAAAGCAGTTTCGCGAACGGAGAGTAATTTAGGGCCTGTTATATTCAAGGCTTTTGCAGGACTCTCACAATATTCAATAGCCCGTAAGATCATGGCATTGGCATCTCCCTGCCAAATCACATTTACATAGCCCATGGTAATATCAATCGGTTTTTCTTCAAATACTTTGGTGGCGATATCTACCAAAACACCATAACGCATTTCAACGGCATAGAACAGCCGGATCAGCGAAACAGGAGTAAGGTTCTTCAGGCTACCAAATTCAAAAAGCCGCTCGCGTCCTAAGCACGACTGAGCATATTCTCCAATAGGTTGTGGCAAATCCGTTTCTTTTGATCCCCCACTTTGGTAATGGACGTGCGGATAGACACAACCTGTGGAGAAAGCTACGATTCTTGAGTTTTTGTACTTATCAGCCACCAAACCCGGCAAGTATGCATTCATAGCCCAGGTTGCCGATTCATTCCCGGTTGTGCCAAATTTTGTCCCGGCCAGGTAGTAAACATTTTCCACATCCGGAAGGCTCCTGACAAAATCCAGATCCAACAAATCGCCTTTCAAGGTTTCAATGCCACTCTCCTCCAACAACGGCCGTTGCGACTCCTCACTAAAGCGGGAAACTCCGATAATTCGTTTCTCGATTCCTGCCTGCAAACAAGCCTCTCTGGCCATCCGAGCCATGGAAACTCCCATCTTTCCAGCCACTCCCAGAAAGATCAAATCGCCATCCAGCTTTTTGATCATTTCAACGACTTCCCTGGATGGTCTGGAAAGAGCCTTCTCCAACTCATCTTCATTTTGATAATAATCCGGGTACTTTTTCATAAGTTTAAATTGAATGTCATTTTATGGAACTTGCATGGGCGATTTAACCAGCCTCTTTTGTAACCCTATAACCATGCCCCGTTTCATTGATTTAATTCTCCATTTCTGATTATAATTTCCTGGTAAATGGCTACTGCCTGCACTAGTTTGTCTATACTACAATACTCATTCGTTTGATGGGCTTGTTCGGGTTCTCCGGGCCCCAGGATAATTGTTGAAGCGCCCTCATAAAGTTGTTGAAGAACAGAGCCATCAGTTAGATAGGGCAATGCCTTTGCACCACTGATTCCCTTGACTTTTGAACGACAGACAGCATTTACCAGCTCCACAAAAGGATCTTGCTCATTCGTACGAACAGCTGGAAGATCAACCAGGACATCCAATTGAATAGCTGATCCCAACTCCTGCTGTAACCGATCCAGAATCTCACTATGCCGTACCTTTCCAGTTGAACGAATGTCGATGGAAAATTCAGCATAGTCTGGCACCGAGTTGATATTCATTCCCCCGCTCATTCGACCAACATTTAGGGTTGTCAGGCCCAGCAAAGGATCCGACTCAACATCAAATGTCATCTCTTCAATCTTTTGAATTGCCCGGGCAACTTTATAAATCGCATTATCACCTAGCTCTGACATGGACGAATGGGCTGTTTTCCCCTGGGCTGATGCATTCAGATACAAACCACCTTTATGTCCAATGGTCGGGAAATTCGCTGTTGGCTCCCCAACGATAATAGCGCTGGCCTTTACCGGGCTTGTTATCGTTTTTGCTAACTGAACAGCGCCCTGGCACCCCAGTTCTTCTCCAGCGGTAAGCAGAAGCCGAACTCCTCCCAGCGGTTTAGTCTCCCTAAAGGAGTTAATGGCAGCGCAAATCATAGCAGCAACACCTCCTTTCATATCGCTTGCTCCACGACCATAAATCTTGTCTCCTTCGATCACCCCTAAAAAAGGATCATACTTCCAGCTTCCTTTTCCAACCGGGACAACATCCAAATGACCGGACAGAACAATTGGGGCATAACCTGCAGATAGTCCTTTTTCGGCCACAACATGCAGCCGGTTATCTGAAAAAACAGGGTATTCAACCTGAAACCCATGGGCAGAAAGTAAATTTCCGATGTAACGGGCTGCTTCGGCTTCATTGCCGGGAGGATTAACCGTGTTAAAGCGAATCAGCTCCTGGCTTAATTGAACCACATCAGGTAGTTTCCTGCTCCCTGATTTCTGAGTATTATAAGACATTGAAAAACTGTTCTAATTTCTGATACATAAAATAGATCATTACCATAATACAGATCAGACCGATAATGGCAATTGCATTCTGAAGCAGCGTATTGCGGTGTGCTCCCATAAGTTTTCGCTGGTTTGCCACCAACAGTAAGCCAATTGCAATAGCTGGAACAGCCATCATTGAAGAGGCCTGCGCCATCACCAGAGCATAAATAACATTTCCGCGAAAGAAAATTGCCACAAACATGCCCAGTAAAAGAATGATCGCGGTAAAGATCTTCGGCATTTTTTCATTCATGGAACGACCGAGTCCCAAGCTATCAGACAGTAAGCCTCCGCCAATTACAGCATTGACCATGAGTGAGGAAAAGGCCGCAGCACATAGTCCCAAACTGAAAATGATTTTGGATACGCCTCCAAATAAGGCATCCATTTGCTGAGCCATATCTGCGGCCGAGCTAACCACAATGCCTCGTGGCTTCAACGCTGTAGCTGATGTAATAATGATAGTTGCGGAGATGGTAGATAGAAAAGCAATTCCTGCAAAAGTATCTTTCAATCCACGGGACAGTTGTTCTTTTTTCCAGCCTTTATCCTGGGCCAGGTAGGCTTGGTAGATCGCTGCGGACAAGGCAAATGATGTTGCCATTAAAGCCACGATTACTTCAACCTGCCCAATCGAAAAAGCCCGTGGAATAAATCCCATGCCAACCGAAACAAGGTTCGGCTTAGTCAAAATAAGATTCACCATAAAGGCAACAATCATAATCATTACAATCGCCATCATCAGTTTCTCCAGAACTTTATACAGGTTTTTAGCCCAAAACAGCAACAAGAGCGCCAATGGGGTAAAAATCAATGGCCATACCCGCTCATCAATGCCGGTAATTCCCTGCATTCCAATTCCGATCCCCAGGTTATTTCCAAATTGAAAGCTCGAAGTAGATAAAAAAGTAGACAGGCCAATCAATACGGCAAACCAACGTCCGTAGCTTAGCGAAATAACCTCCAAAACTGATTTTTCACTTACCACACCCAAACGTGTTCCCATGGAAGCATAAACCATCATAAAAACAGCAGCCAGTACTATCACCCACAAAAAAGAATAACCATGCTCGGAACCAATCCGTGAGGCAACGGTAATGCTCCCCGGGCCCAAAACAACGGAAGCCATTATAAAACCAGGGCCAATAACTTTTAGCAGATCAATTAGTTTTGTTCGCATAAAAATCTTTTAAATGATTTTTCGGGAAATCGGATCCCACTCAACCGTCCGCTTTTCAAGGTATGACCGATGTGCCATTACAATTGTGATTCCCTCTTCAAAAGCCCTTTCAATGTTTGCAGTGGGCGTTTCCCCCGAGCGAATGCAGTCCAGCCATTCTTTTAAATGCAAATGAGTCACATCCACCAGTTTCCCATCAATATAGGTATCCGTGAGGCCGCGCGAAGAATAATACTTTTCAGTGGCCGAAGTCACCGCATCGACATTCCCTGAGTTGGGATTTAAAGTAAGCAAGGGTTCTGAAGGGCTAATCGTTCCATTTTCCAGCTGCTTTTTAAAACGTGTTGAGTTGGAATCAACCGTAATATTGATCGCATTTCCCAGTTCCATTGAAGCCTCATTCCCCATAAAAACACGCCCTCGATTACGGCTACTCGCCAGTGTCGCACTGTACAACATGGTCAATTCATGGTTTGGATATTCAAAGACACAATGAAGCAAATCCGGGATTTCCCGATTATCTTTCCAATAGTAAATTCCGCCTGATGTACTCACAGACCTTGGAATACCTATTCCCAGCAATTGGTTTACAGCATCATACTCATGCGTAAACAGCTGGCCAATCATCCCCATGTCATAGTCGAACCACTTGGTCCAGTTATAAAAACGATCAATGGAAAACGGGACTTTTGGTTTTCCGCCAAGCCATTGCCCCCAGTCGATTGACTGCTCGTCTCCCGGTTTCGCTTGTCCCTTATCATCCAAGTGCCTGATCCAGGCGCCGCTTGCCGTATTTCTGTTTGATGTTGTTTCAATCAAGCTAATTTTTCCGAGGATATTCTTTTGAATGATTTCTTTGGCTTGCTGAAAAATAAAATTCTGAGGAATTTGATGCCCCAACTGATAGGTGATCTTACTCGCTTTAATGACTTTGTATAATTCGTTTATTTCATCTTCGGATTGAGCAGGACTCTTCTCGCAATAAACATGTTTTCCGGCTTTTGCCGCTGCAATCGCCATTGGAGCATGGTGATGATCTGGCGTAGCGATAATAACGGCGTCAATCTCTTTTACCGCCAGCATCTCATGATAATGGCGATAGCGTTTAACCGGAAGCGTTACATCATTAGCCGAAGAATTTATCCTATTACCAGCTGCTTCCAGTCCTCTTTCTGCATGAAGGTCGAACACATCACAAATACCGACAATGGCAATGTTTAGAGACTCCTGCCCAAGCCAGCGATCCAATGCACCGTTTTTTTGCTTCAGTTCCATATCCTCCGGATGCATAAATCCTAAGGCATTCACCAGTTGATTAGCCCGATTGCCAAAGCCTACAATTCCAATCCGGATTAATTCTCCCTTTTCTCTTGCAGTATGCCTGGAAATCGGAGACAAACGAATCTTCCCTAATCCTAATTCGTCAGCAATGGCATGCTGTTGTTGTTTGTCGAACGACCGTTTTTGCAAAACTCCAAGCCCCATCAGGCCTAAAACAGGAATCCCAGCAAACGCTTTTAGCAATGTTCTTCGTTGAATTGCGCTTTTCCTTGGGACTTCCTCTCCCTGATGATTGTAGTTATCTTGCTTTTTATTAGTAGCCATCTTGTGTCTTTTAATTACTGAAATTCTTTCGAAAGTTTACCCTTAATACATCTAATCCAATAAATTGACTCGTTGGAAACACTGCTAGCAAAAATAAGGTAACAGCTTCGATCAACGTCTTACTCACGACCAGATAATTACCTTCATTCGGAATTGAATATTCCAGGCCAATCAGCGGCGGATTATTCAAATAGTAAACCAGCAACAAACCTGCTCCAACAAAAGCGGCTGTTCGGGCATATAAGCCCACAATCAGGCCAATACCAATTGCGATTAGGCCCCAGGTATTCAGCAAGTCAGCCACAGCAAGCACCCGACTATTTCCAATAATCCATTCAGCCATTCCTTGCAACACCCATTTCGACTCACTCAAAAATCCGGCAGAGGACCAATTGGGACTTAGTAATTTGGATAATCCCTCATAAAACAAATGCCATCCAATTAAAAAGCGAAGACTAACCAAGACTGACAATTGCGTTTTCGTCCATATTTTGTGTCGTTCCATATCGTTTTCCTTCTAGTTCAAGTTAGTCAACTGCATGAGTAAGCGATAGTCTGTCGTTTGATTTTCAAGCGAAGAGGCAGAAGACCTTTTTCCCCGGTAGATTTGATCGACCCAAGTCATTATTTCACTTTCGGGGTATTTGGCCAGTCCATGTTTCAATAAAGTCTCTGCTGCTTCAGAATCTCCATGGACATGAAAAGCCCAAACGGTAACCAAATCATTTACGGCCGGCTTATGCCCTCCATCTTTCTCTAAGAACAGGTGATTTTGCATAAGATCATCGATAATTTGCCTGGCCTCAGTGGTCCGTCCTAAGCCATCATAACACAAGTAAAGCATCCACTTTTCCATGCGCTCATCAATTTCAGAAGAATAAGGTTTCCCCACTCCCAAGTTTTCAGGCCACTCCAGAGCCTTATTAACCGTCTCTAAGGCTTTCTTATATTGATATTTCTTTAGCTGATCGAAGGCAAGCATCAGCTGTGCTTCCCGATAAAGCTCCCGTCCTTCTGTTGCACCTTCGTTGGGTAAAATCTGCGCTTGCTGCAAAGAAGAAGCAGCCTTTTTAAATTCGCCATTTCGAATTAAGCATTTGGCATACAAGAGTTCCAAAGGATCATTCTCAGGAAAACGAGACAAATAATCGCGAGCAATAGTTAAAGCTTCTGCAAAATCATGGCTTTCTAAATATGCTTCAATTAACCATTTACCATAGCGCCATTGATTGCGATCTAACTGCATCGCGTATTTCAAATCGTCCAGAGTAACTTCCTTTTTGTTTTTCTGAATTTCAGACTGCAGTTTAAAACGAGCAGCGTAAAATGGTGCATATTCGGGCTCGCTTCCACAATCATCAAAAAGAGAACTCGCCAAGTTCAAATTGTTTTTACTCCAATGAATCAGTCCCAAGTGATATTTCAACATCCAATGATCCGATCTCTTGCGCAGTTGCTCTATCACCTCAGCCGTTTCGCCCCGGAAAGGGAAGCTTAGTTCCAAGTTTAGCTGATCAAATACCACCGGTTGATTCGTTAGATAAGCCAGCCAATAGGCTTGCTCCACCGAATGCGGGGCCAGTTGCAGCACTTGAATGGCTTCATTATTCAAGCCCAATCGCCAATAAAAAACAGCCAGTTCCAGATATGTTTGATCTGGCATTTCAGACCGCACAAGAACTGTGAAGTTTTGTTTTGCCTCCTCCGTTGTGTTCCACAGAAAATGTTCAAATCGAGCAAAATGATTTAATGGATCCAAAGAGTCAATTTTTTCAAGCACAAGCCTTGACTTTTGCCTCTCCCCCTGTAACCGGTAAGCAATTGTTTGCAATTTATAAGCATCCACTGCTTTAACATTGAACTCAAGTGCCTTCTCAGCGTGAGCCACCGCTTGGGACAAATCTCCTTCTTTTAAATACAATGAAGCCAAAGCAATATTGGCAGCACCGCGAAAACCCATATCCATGGCAGCCAGGTCAAATCCATCTTTTGCGTCAGTTATATTTCCTAGTCGATGATTGATCAAACCATAGTAATAGTTCGCTCCTGGATCATAGGTATCTATTCGAAGAGCTTTTATCACCGTTTGCAAAGCATCCTCATAAAGCATCTTTCGGTATTGTAACGAGGCCATTTCAACCAAAGCCGGCAGATAGTTCGGATTGGTCAATAAACATTTCTCGATGAATGGCTCTCCTGCGGCATAATCCCGTTGACTGATCTTCTCTTTCCCTTGAAGAAAAAGCCCATAAGTCGACTCCCAATCAAAATCAGCCGGAGCCTCCATCGGTCGATTCAGTTGATTGTGTTTGGGATTTGCATTGTATACCAGCTTTTGTTTTCCCAATATGACCCTTAAAGAATCCAGACTTCCGTTGAATACTATCGAATCAGCCCAGAGCTCCATTGGCTGGAGGGTTAAGTCAGCCGTATAAACTGTTCGACTTCCATTCGTGACTTTAAGCTCTTCGGCCAATGCTTGCAAAGGATAAAACCAAAGCTTTAACCAACCTTCATCCTGCTTCACATTGAGAACACCATAAGGATTAGCTTCTGCAATTCCCTGCGTTCCTGATGTTGGGAACCAATACTCAGTCCAGGATTCAGAAGCATGCGGAAAGAAACTTCGGTGTTTGAATGGCGTTTGCGTACTTTTTGCGTCAGCCTGGTTGAATAGCCGGCCACTTTGGATTTCCACATACTGACCATCATTATCTGTTAAAAGGTCTTCCCAAATCATGCCCTCTTGCGAAAGTCCCCAAATCCATACTTTACGCCCTGGTTTCTCTCCGTAGGTAGAATAACGAACAGACCCAAAATTCTCATCATGCCAGTAGCCGCCAAAAAAATTCGATCGTTCTCCGACAATATGATACGACTTATAAGTCCCAAAATTGTTGTTCTCGTAAAATGAAAGATCTTTCCCCGTGGCCTGATCCAACGGCCAGCTTGCAGCAACCCCATCGTGCCCAAGATGATGCGTGCCTGGGAAAATGAATTGAAGATTGCCGGCAGCTTTGATGGCCGCATTCATCCAGGTGTAATAAGGTTGCTCTAGTTCTGAAGAGTTGTACCAAAACGAACGCGTGGTAAAATAAGCCTTATCATTTGGAAGGTTTATTTCCAATCGCCAACTGGTATGCGTCAACAAATCCAAAACTCCAATGATGCAACTTACACTTCCATCATCCTTTTTTAGGATTCGATAATCCACCGGCGTTGCACAATTGGGAGTATGTCCCATAATTCCATAGTTTGCTTCAATTCCCCCACTTGTCCATGGGCCACGCATGGCAACATCCCGAAATTTGACGACCTGATTATCATACAGAAATGGTTTTCCTGTACTCTTGTCAATTGCAGTCCATATTTTACCACCGATTTCGGGTAAAATCTGAACTTTCAAAAATTCATTTTCAAGCTCAACAACTTTCCATTCCATCTGTCGAGGTTCATTGGTATAACCATCGTACCGGTAATAGGGGTAAAACTTTCCCATGTTTGGAATCGGATCCGGATCAGAAAACGGATAGCTTGTAAAAACTTTCTGATACTCACGAACAAGTGTATTAGACTGTGAAAATCCCCAACTGGAGATCAACAACAAACCAAGCGCAGTTAGTAATAATTGCTTCATAATCTATTCTTCAAGGGTCCAGTACAAACGGTCGTTCAGTGCATAATCCAACATTTCATCATACAACAGTAGCTGGATATCCAGAATGTCTTCATAAGTTACAAAAGGCTCCGGAATGCGGTCTGAGACCGTCCCATCGTTATTTTCATAAGCAAAAGCCATGGTCCCTGAAAGATTATGCAACGCACAAACCAAATTAAAACTGTCATGCGGCGGAAACTCATCATCTTCCTTGCGAGGAACGCGTAACAATGAATCCGGCATATAGGATAACTGAGCCTCTTTGTAGCGGTTGTTCAGCCTTTTTTCGAGATCGTAAACCCGTTCCTTCATGTACCAAGCTGAATACATCGGATTATAAATGGCCGGAGGAGTTTCATGTGAATGAACTGTAACAGTCATGTCAGGAGCTTCCTTTCTGGTGATCTCTAAAATTGCTTTCGTCTCAGCAGTCATAGGGTGAAAGAATTCATCGTGCATAATATTGACCCCTGCATCATTGAAATAGGACCCTAAAATGCCCACATCACCCACCATGGGATGATTGGATTTGGCTCCTGGCCATCCCCACATGGAACCGTCTTTTCGCGTTCCCTGCCCATACTTGGTGACCATATCCTCGTGTAAACCCAAGAAACTATCATATGGACATCTTCTTCGCCCATCCGGATTAGCGCAAGGGATAATAATCACCCGGCATTGCTCAATCTTTTGTTGCAGTTCTGACCAATCCTGGCCTCGGTAATCTTTTCCGGTTTCAGCAATATGAATTAGATTGACCAAGCCAACAATTCCCTCAACTTCCTGACCGTGCACGGGGCCAATAATAAAAACGACAGGTTTTGTGTCCGGTCCTTTTTGCGCATAATATGCTGGATTTCGAGCTGCCACTGCCGAATTATAATTCGCCTGAGAATGAAATTCTTCTTTTTCACCATAATACACCGCATAAACAGGCAAACCTCCGGGGGAAATAGCAACTGCTTCAACCTTTCCTTTTTCAACCAAGGCAAGTTCTTCATCAATATGCTCTAGTTTTGATTTGAAGAAGAAAGGTAAATCCGTGTTGTTCGGGGGATCTCCTTCAGCTATTTGAACTTGTGCATTGGCTATTTCTATCGAAAAAGTAAAGCACAGAATAATAAGTAGTTTAGTTATTACAGATTTCATTTTATCTAAGTTTAAGTGAATACATTTTATGATTTCTTCTCGTTCAATAGGCAAGTTTTGGTGTTTTGATATCTTCAATCGTTTGCCGGATTCCATTTGCGGGGCCATGCCAAACACCACCTCCAAATGTGATAATGAATATTTTATTCGGATCATTGGGATCAATCTCCACTCTTTTCCCCCACTTGAAATTGTATCCCTTTATTCGGGTCCAGCTTCTGCCCCCATCAACTGAGCGATAGGCAGAACCATTGAACCCGCAGGCATAATAGGTTTTGTTTCGGGGATCATAACTGAGGTCATGAATGTGCTGATCTTCAACCAAAACATTCGACCATGTTTTTCCTTCGTCTTGCGAAAGGTAAATTCCTCCTCCCTCGTCCGGGGAGAACTTTCCATCGCTTTTTCGTCCCCAGGCAGACAGCAGAAAGTGCGTGGAATCGAAAGCATCCATAATCAAAGAAGTTGGCGCATTGACACCAGAAGGCATTTTCACTTCTTGCCAGGTTTCAGCATTGTCATCCGAACGATAAAGGACACCGTCATCCTCATTCCCAATGCTTCCATCCTCGCTGCGTCTGCTCTGGATTAAAAACAGAACGCCATCCTGCTTTCGCCTTTCAATCCTCCAGGCAAGTGGTTCATTTCCTCTTATTCCCTTATTCCTCAGCTGCCAACTCTGTCCGCCATCAACCGATTTGTAAACACCTTTTCCAAAGGCACAGGCATATAAAATTCGCTGATCCGGATCACTATCCTCATCAATTACAATATTCGTAAAAGCAGCTTCTCTAAGTTGATTGCTTACAGGAGTCCATGTACGACCTGCATTTTCAGAGAATAAAATCCCTCCCTTAAAATTCTCGATTCCTCCAGTTCTCCACATTTTAGGCCTTGGAAGATCATGCGTTCCACTCATAACCGCCCAAACTCTTCCAGCTATGTCCGGATCAAACACCAGCCAGTAAGTGCTGTTTATCCAACTTGCAGGAATCCCATTATTTCGAGTTGCACTCTCCCAACTCTCACCACCATCAAAACTTTTCATCAATCCGGTATCGGTGTTCAGCAGAAAAACATGCTTCCGATCGAAAGGGTCAAACACGATTCCGTAACCGGTAGTCACTTGTAAACCCTTGGAACGCCATCCCCCATTTTCCAATTTATTGCTATAAACTTGTTGCCAGCTTTTACCTCCATCAGTTGTTTTAATTGTTCGTCCAAAGTCTGTTGTGTAGACAATATTGGGATTTGTAGGAGCAATGCCAATGGCAAAAGGATTTTCGCCCCAGCCCGGGCCAAAGCGTTCATTCAACCAGCCCCCATGAAAATTTGCAGCAGGAAAGCTTTTCCCATTTGAGAATTGGTCAATCCAGGATAACTCCCAGGTTTGACCATAATCCTGGCTTTTAGCGACTCCAACTGCTTCTGTTTGTTTATCGATCGTCAAGTTGTTAAAGGACACATAGACAACCTCCGGATTATCGCGACATGTTGATATGCTTCTCCACTCCGGGGCAGCTGCTCCTTCTTCATGCAAACGAAGAAGCCCCCCCTGACGGTTTTCCCATGTTTCCCCACCATCTTCGCTGTAAAAAATTCCTAAAAGCTCCTTGGTTGCATTAAAATAGCCTTTACCCGAAATAGCATAAATGATGAATTTATCCTCCTTCGAATTGAATCCAGCAGAATAATTGGTTACATAGTTTACGCCTGATGGACCTGAATTTCTTTTCCAGATCCCATTTTTTCGAACAAACACGGAGTTTTTCCCCGTAACGAATATTGTACGGTCATTTATTGGAGATAATGGGCGAATGAAAACATTTTGGATGCCATCTTCTAAATCCCGCTCTTTCTTCCAATGCAATCCTCCATCATTCGAAATAAACAGGGCTGTCAAACCATCACTCTTAAAAACAGCAAACAACTTTTCAGAGTTAGCCGGATCAACAGCCAGAGCAAGAACGCTGCTTTCCGTCCTATCCTTGGTAACAATCTTTTCCTGGGCGTGATCTCCTTTGGAAACAAGGCCAACAACCTCCTCTGGCGATGGGCATACAAGGCTCCAGCTAATTCCTTTATCAATACTTTTGAATAAACCGATGGAATTTGCGTAGATCGTATTTGAATCAACCGGATCAAACACAAAAAAGTTAACCGCCCCACGAAGATTGAACATTCGCCATGATTGGCCTCCATTGTAGGTTATAAAAGAACCAGTCATATCACAACTCACCAAGGCAATCTTAGGGTCATGGGGACTTACTGTAGGACAAAACATTGCCCCACCTCCGCCAGGACCAACATAATCCCAATCACCATCTGCGCCTTCTCCTAAATTCCTCTGGCCACTAGACAATGAATAACACGAGCTTATCTCGTAAAAACAGATAGGAATCAAGGCAATCAAAAAAAGCACTCGAAGGATTTTCTGATAGCCCCGCACTTGAATTATTTGATGATCTTTTGCCATTGTAACTAACTCCTATTCTGTTGCTGATAGACCATGCCAAACACTCGATCCAAAAGTGGTAATGTAGATTTTATCCAAGTCATTCTCATCAATAACAACACGATGTCCCCAGTGAAAATCGTAACCTTTAATCTTTTTCCAACTCTGTCCGTAATCATCACTTCGGTATGCGGCCTGATTGAACGTGCAACAATAAAGACGCCCTGGATGATATGGATCAACGGTTACATCATAGACATATAGATCATTGTCTAAAAGTTGTTCCCAAGTTTTACCGCCATCAGCAGAAGTCCACACCCCTCCAGCCATATCGATCAACTCATTTCCGCCGGTTTCCCGGGCCACATCGGCTCCAATCAAATCACTTAGAAAAATATCGGACCAACAAGCCAGATAAAGTCGATCCGGGTTTAAAGGATCAACAGCAATTCCATTTGCAAATATGGCTTGCTCCGTTACACGAAGTTGCTCCCAGGTTTCAGCTCCATTCACCGATTTGTATACTGCTCCCTGACTATAAGCTCGTCTTAGCTTTCCATCGCTATGCTTTGGCGTGGGACAGACAACCAGGAACAAATCACCGTTCTCTGACAGGCTTAATTCGAAAGAGCCCGTTGGGTTCTCAATTCCCTGGTTCATTATGGTCCAACTATGTCCATCATCGGTTGATTTATACACTCCTTTGCTGTAAACACTTGCGTAAAGCGTCCGATGATTTGGGCGAGAAAAAGGATCCAGTAATATGGAAGTCACCGGAGAGTCACTCCCCATCCCCTCAATCAGTGGTTCCCAAGAACCACCACCGTCAACCGAGAGGCAAACTCCTCCTTGTGCATGTTCTTTCCATTTCGGCGAGCGAGTCATTTTCCCTCGGGGAAAATCATGCATCGAAGACCATGCGGACCAAACTTTTCCCCGTACTGAAGGATCGAATACCATCCAATAGCAAGTATTGACCCAACGACCAGGAACGCCCGCAACTGATCGCTTCCAGCTTTCACCCTCATTATAAGAATGATGAAATCCTATATCGGTGAAACTAAGTGCCAAATGACTGCTATCCCAAGGATCAAAATGAACCCCATACGAAGTGGTAACGTCCATTCCGCGGCTTGTGTAGGTTTTATCCTCATGAGGCTGGCTATACACTTCCTTCCAGCTCTTACCGCCATCCATCGTCTTCATTGTACGGTACCAATCTGTTACAATCGCAACATTGCCATCCTTTGGGTAAACCCCAACATCAATCAATCGAATATATTCTCCACCAAAAGCTTCTTTCACCCATGCATCGTTCAGGTTTTCAGCGTCCAGACCATCTTTTATTCCATATTGACCGGAGCCACCTCCTCCTTTCCAAACCCAATTCCAATGTTCTCCGGCATCAGCAGATGCTATGGCTCCATACCAAAATTTTCGGGTTCCATTTTCCTCTTCACTCAAATAACGATTTGCGATCAAATAAACTTTAGCAGCATCATTCTCGGCACAAGCAATTTGACTATAGCTTGGCACTTCCCCACCTTCCTCATTGGTAATCAAAGGAGAATCAATTCGATTCCAGCTAACACCAAAGTCCTCCGTGAAAAACACGTCTGTTGGAGCAAATTCGTTTTGAGTTGATTCACGCTGATGAAGTGAGTAGAATACGACCTTACCATCTTCGGCCTTTACACCTCCAGTTACAGATGCAATGGGGCTCATCCCCTCAGGAAGCACATTAGATGTCAATGACTTATCGTTTCGGTTAAATACAAATAGCGACTTATGAGTAAAAAGATAAACTTCATCTCCTGTTTGAGAAGCATAGCTATAAATCAGTGGCGCATCCAAAGGAATTTCATGCCAGCTTTTTCCTGCGTTAAACGAACAAATAAATCGATCTCCTTTTCCGAGGTAAATATTTTCGGGTCTAACCGGATCAATCCGAATCATTTGGATTCGACTATTATCGGCATTATCCGTTTCCGACAATTTGGTTCTTAAGTGATAATTAGCATGATCACCCAAGAAATATTCCTCAACGACATCTTCTCTAGGAGGAAATATTTGTTCCCAGGTATTTCCTCCATCTTTAGACCGAATTAGTTTATTCGATCCCAGGTAAATTGTCTCACGATTAGTTGGGTCATAGGCATAAGCTGTTGCCCCATTAGGCACATTCACTTGGGAGTATGACTCTCCCCCATCCTCCGTGAGATAAGAACCTGTCATGTCACACCGCACAATAAACTCATCAGCAGTATGGTATGAGAAAGTAGGAATAAAGGTTGAACCTCCACCTCCAGGACCTATTCTTACCCAAGAATCCTCATTTTCCGTAAGCGTCTGATTTGTATTGGTACAAGTTGCCAAGCACAAAAATGCCAATATAAGCCCTGGCCCACAGAGCATTGTAATTCGGCGTGTCACAAAAAATCTAATCATGGTATAACCAATAAAGGCAGGGATATATGCCAAGCCGACACACGGCTCAGCATATATTTGCAGTGTTTGTTAGGAGTCCAGCCAGACTTCCCAAACTCAAAAATTAATTGCTGTATCCTGGATTTTGCTCCAGTAGTTCATTCAGATTCAGATCGATTTCCGGAATCGGAAACAAGTAATCATCCTCGCTAAAATTGGCTAAGTAATCAGGACGAGCAGTTACCTGATCCAAAATTCGCTTACGACAGATATCAAACCAGCGATCTGCATTTTCGAACACCAACTCCCAACTCCGTTCCTGAATAACAGCGGCATCAAAATCGGCTTGGCTCATCGCCGTGGATAGCTTCGGATGAAGTGGGTTCTCCTCATAATTGTTTGCTCGATCAATTACCTGGTTGATTGCGTCAACAGCCTTGTCCGTAGGACCTCCGTTAGCCATATTTGCAGCTTCTGCGTAAATCAAAAGCACATCAGCATACCTTATCACCGGCCAGTTCATTGTTGACGAATAACCGTTGAAATCATCCTCAGACAGGTAAAAGAAAAACTTCTTACAAAAGGGTGTTTGCTCAGCAAAATCGGTATAAGGAACACCTTCCCATTCTAAAAGAAGATAGGCATCTTTGCGCACTTGATCGGGCCAGCCATGCTCAAAAGTAGTATCAATAGCTGCATCACCCCAGCCGCCATCAGCATAAACTGAAGGAGCCCAAATTTGTGGATCGGTAGCAATATCATCATAAGTTGAATTGTAACTCCACATCATCTCCGGGCCATATTTATTTTCAAGCTTAAATACATCGGTTATGCCTGGGACCAATGAGTAGTTTCCCGATTCGATAACTTGCAAAGCTACATCTGCAGCTTTCTGATAGTTTGATGATTCATTCAATGGATAAGTTGCCATAGTCAGGTATACCTTTGCCAGTATTCCTTGTGCTGCTCCTTTGGTTGGTTTTCCAGGTTCTCCAGTCCAGCTCTCCGGCAGTTTTGATGATGCAAAAATCAAATCGCTAACGATCAAATTATACACATCGGCAATGGATGATCTTGGTAAAGGATTGGCAATTGGGTCAGGTGTTTCATCTGTAATTAGTGGTACACCTCCAAACATGCGAACCAGCATAAAGTAATTATGAGCCCTTAAGAACAAACCTTGGGCTAACAACAAATCCTTCGCTTCATCAGTTGCCCCTTTTACATTACCCGCTTTAATGGAGGCAATCGCATTGTTAATGTTGTGCAAGGCACCGTAATGCATCCGCCACAAGCCATCGCCATTATCCAAGCCAATATTTAAGTTTCCTCCAGCAAGTTGGTCATCATGGCGAAACGGACCATAGCCATATCCATAGCCTCCCCAATATCTCCATAAATAATTAAGCGATGCCGCATAAGCAGCCTCAATCTGCGACGTTGAGTTTCCAAAGCTTTGAGGCGAAACAAAACTTTGCGGATCTTCATCCAGGCTTTTACAAGAAACCTGGAACAGCAGCAAAGCAATTAGCCAATAATACAAGTAACTATGATATCTATTTTTTTTCATGGTTTTTTCTGTTTTAGAATGAAACATCGATTCCGAAAGTGAATGTTTTTGCCGTTGGATAGTTGCTTAAATCAACTCCAATTTGGGCATCATTACTGTTGTATGAGCTCACTTCAGGGTCATAACCTGAGTAATTGGTAAAGGTGATTAAGTTGGTTGCACTCACATAAGCTTTCAAATGACCAATCCCCCATTCTTTCAATAAGAAAGAAGGAATATTGTAGGTAAGTGTGATATTCTTCAAACGTATGTAGGAACCATCTTCTACCCAACGACTCAAACGTTGATCATCACCACGCCCCAATTGTATTGTGCTGGTAAGGGCTGCATCCAAACGTGTTCGCTCATCGATAAAAGCAGGCACATCCGTATCCTGATTCTCTGGTGTCCATCGGTCTAACAGCCGAACGCTGGTTCCTTCATCTCCTCCTTCAAGTCGGATTCTTCCCTGATTGAAAATATCATTTCCTTTAGAACCTTGAATTAAAGCCGTTAACTCGAAACCTTTATAAGAGAAACGGTTTGTAAAACCGAATATGAAATCGGGAATTGAGTTTCCAATAACCTTTATATCACTCGGAGTTATTTTACCATCTTTATCGACATCGGTATACTTAATATCCCCTGGAAGTTGGCCGTACTTAGCCGCTTCTGCTTCTTCGCTCTGGGGCCAAGTTCCAACCGTTTCGTAGCCATACATTTGTCCAAAAGGTTCGCCAACTCTTAGCTGCATAAAGCCATTTCGAAGACCATACCCACCGTAAGTCGTTCTGAATTCCAAACGATCATTCTCGCCTAAATCCAGAACCTCATTGCGGTTCCATGAAATATTAACTCCTGTATTCCATTTGAAGGCACCAACCAAGGGGTCTCCAGTCAAGGCAATCTCAAAGCCTTTATTCTCAACCGATCCGACATTATCAATCACACTCCTCAAACCCGTGTAGCTCGGAAGTGTCCGATTAAGCAAAAGGTCTTCAGTTGTCTTTTTGTACCAGTCAACTGTCGCATTTATCCGACTATCCAAAAGACCAATATCAATTCCCAGGTTTAACTGTTCGGTGCTTTCCCATTTCAAGTTGAGATTATGAGCACTGGCAATACGAAATCCCAAATTCGTTGAGTTTCCCCCATTGTAAGGATAGTTAAAACCGGATTCCATTGAAGCAATTGTTTGGTATGGACTGATTGCCTGATTACCTGTAATTCCCCAACTTCCTCTTAGTTTCAGGTTTGAAAAAAAGCTCCAATCCTTGATAAAGGACTCTTCAGAAGCTCGCCACGCCAATGAAACCGATGGAAAATAGCCCCACTTATTGTTGTCGCCAAAAACCGAGGAACCATCAGCTCGGTAGGTGGCTGTCAGTAAATACTTGTTGGCATAAGCATAGTTAATTCTACCTAAAAAAGAATTAATTACCCGTTCCTCCAAGTGGGAGTATTTCTCCGAAATTTGATCAGCTCCTCCTAAATCATTAATTCCAGTTTGGTCAACGGTGAATTTAGATGCGACCAATCCAAAATCTTCCAACTTTTCAAATTGCTGTTCACCAACGCCAACAATCGTTAAATCGTGAACCCCATTCCACTTATTTGAATAAGTCAAGATATTCGAGTTTTGATAGCGGGA
Source organism: Sunxiuqinia elliptica (assembly GCF_900113005.1). Lineage (GTDB taxonomy): Bacteria > Bacteroidota > Bacteroidia > Bacteroidales > Prolixibacteraceae > Sunxiuqinia > Sunxiuqinia elliptica. The sequence continues at coordinate 24,201 of NZ_FONW01000003.1, read as the reverse complement.
GAACAAGCTAGAATGAAGTGTACCATAGCCTAGTTTTCCACCAACTGGCTTTCCTTCCCATGTTAAGCTGTTGTAATAACTTTTGTTATTGATATTTCGCACGGTAGCACCCCCTGTAACCTTCAACTTCAACCCGTTAATAATCTCATACTCCAAGTACGTATTAAGGTTGTTTCGAACGGTGTTATTTTTCATGTCAGGCTCTACTGCTGCCGCCAAGGGATTCCAGGTATCAAAAGCACCATACTCAACCGGGTGGCGATTGTAGTTGCCGTTCTCATCATACGGAGGTGTTGTGGGATCCCAACGCGGAGCAATATTTACCGCTTGCCCTAAAAAGCTAAGAGCTGATCCTCCCCCATAAGGAGGTGAACTTCCCGTTTCTTTGGCACCATCCCAATTCAATCCGAAGTGCAACTTTTCACTGATTTCGGCACTCAAGTTCACCCGTAAGTTGAAACGTTTGTATTCCGAATTCAAGAGAATACCTTCCTGATCAAGATAAGCTCCAGAAACCATGTAAGTCATGTTTTCCGTTCCTCCACCCAAGGACAGCTGATGATTTTGAATGGGTGCAACCCGGTATATTTCATTCTGCCAATCCGTTCCTCCGCTACGCTCGAATCCGCTAATTTCTTCGTCTGTAAAAATTGGAGTTGGCGTTCCCGAGGCATTTTGAGTTGCTCGCCAGGCATTCCGAGTACGTGCATAATCCGCAGCTCCCATCAAATCCAGCTTATCTCTTATTGCCTGAATCCCATAGCTATAACTGTAACTAATTACTGGCTTTCCCTTTTTCCCACTTTTAGTCGTGATCAGGATAACTCCATTAGCTCCTCTAGCTCCATAAATTGCAGTAGCCGAAGCATCTTTCAAAATCTCCAACGACTCAATATCATTCGGATTTAAGGCATTCAAGTTACCTCCTTGTAAGTCATCAATTACAACCAAGGCATTATTGCCACCATTGATTGAGTTCATCCCCCGAACACGAATTGTTGTTTCAGCTCCCGGTGCTCCAGCAGTATTCAGAACCAACACCCCCGAAGCCCGTCCTTGCAATGCCTGGTCAACTCGCTGCATCGGCATCTGGGCTAAATCTTCACCCTTTACCGAGCTGACCGACCCCGTGATATCACTTTTTCTCAATGTTCCATAACCTACTGCAACAACTTCTTCCAAGCCAATCGCTTTTTCGCGCATCTCTACCTGAATAACCGAACGGCCTTCCACTGCAACTTCCATTGTTTCCATCCCTACAAATGAGAAAATAAGGATTCCATTTGTTGGTACATCCGCCAATGTAAAACTCCCTTCGCTATCTGTAATTGTTCCTTGTGTACTCCCCTTCAGCAAAACGGTTAATCCCGGAAGAGGTAAGCCCGAGGAATCCGTGACTGTCCCCTTAACCGTCAATCTCTGTTCGGTTTGATCAAAGGACCATTGAACATCAGATCGTGAAATAATAACAACATTGTCAACAATTTTGTAGTGAATATCACTTGAATCAAAAACCTGATTTAAAATATCTTCCACACTTGCATCAGCGACCTTAATATCAACTTTCCGAGAAATATCCAGATCGTCATTACTGTAAAAAAAATGTAAATCACTTTGCAGCTTGATCTCATCAAAAACCTCCTTTATGGTAACATTCCGATAATTCAAATTAAACCGGCCTTGTTGCGAATAGGTCTTTCCTGAAGCAGCAAAAATTCCTATTAAAAAAAGCAAGATCGTTAGTTTCATACACAACAATAATTTAGGCGAAAAATACCGCCACCGCATTCGCGGATAAAATTGTTTTTTTTTCATAAGTTTGTGATTGAGTGTTAAACTTGCTAATACCCGTTCTGCTAAAACTGGTATTAGGATTTGTAAGACCGAAGGATGTTACCAGCATTCTCCGGTCTTTCTTTTTATTTTGCTTTAATCATGATTTGGTCATCTTTTCGTTCAAATTTTACTCGATTAATTTCTTCAATAATGTTTAAGGTGTAATCCAGCGACCTTTCTTTATCAATTACTCCAGAAAAGCGATAAGCTTTAATCGAATCGCTTTCAAAAACAAATTTTATGTCGTACCAACGCTCCAACAACAGCACCAAGTCGGATAGTGATTCATTATTGAAATGATGTTTTCCCAAGTGCCAAGAGGTATATTCCGACGTATTAACTCTTGCTTTGCTAATTGCTCCAGACTCCTTTGTTAATTGCACCCGCTCACCAGGACTTAAGACCAATGCTCGGCTTCCCTCTAAAAAGTGCACTTCGCCTTCAATCAAAACGGTTTCAATCGTATTTTCCTCGGTATAGGCTCGTACATTAAATCTGGTTCCGGCAACCTTGATCTGGGCAAGTCCTGTTTCAACTAAAAAGGGAAGCTTTGCATTTTTAGTAACATCAAATAAAGCTTCGCCTTCTAAATAGACTGTTCGTTCTGATCGGTTAAATGATTGAGCATATCTGATCGTAGAGCCAGCATTCAGCCAGACATTCGTTCCATCAAACAACGTGAAATTTGTAATCTGACCATTAGGAGAGCTAATCGTAGCATAGCTGTTATTGCTGAACTGAGCGTACCTCCCTAACCAATAGGTAGCACCTGACAACAACAAAGACAAAATCAAAATACTGGCATACCGCAAATACGTCCTTCGGCTATTTCGGGGCTTTAAATCCCGATGCAAGCTATTCCAAGCCTGATCAACATTTTTTAAACCCAACACGGTATTAACCTTTCCGCGCACTTCAAAAATCCGATGCACAGCCTTCTTGTCTTGTACATCATCTCCCTGAATGAACTGACTTCCATCTTCTTTTTTTTCATGAAGAGTTGCAGCCCATTCCTCCCACTTATTTTGTTCTTTCTGTTCCATCGTATTGGTAAGACACAGAAAATCAAAAAGAGGGTGAAAACAATATGATTTTTTTTTGATCTCCGGTAAGACAATCGGTCGATGAACCGACCTAAGATACCGCAAGCTAATGCATTAATTGGCGGAAAGGAAGAATAAATAAATTCAAGAAATACGACTTTAACTTTTCTCTCAATATCTTATAAGCAATGCCCATCTGCGTTTTTATCGTATTTTTTGAAAGGTTAAGACGCTCGGCAATCTCATTATAAGTCAAATCATCCTGATAGGCCAGTAAGAAAATCTTTTTACATTGCGGAGGAAGCATTTCAATTGATCGGGCAATGCGAACCGCCAGCTCTTCATCAGCATAAACAGATTGTTCTTCGTCAACAGCTAGTTCTTTTGCTGCATCCGTTAGCTGGTCAAACTGTCTGGAACGCTCCAAGTAGTTGAGACTACGATTTCGAACTGCTCGTAACAAGTATTGCTTTAAGTTACTCTCAATCGTCAGTTCATTTCGCTTTTGCCATAAGCCCATAAAAGTCTCTTGAACGATATCTTCAGCAATTTGCTGATCCTTCAAATAGCGTAGAGCAACCAAACAAGCCAAATGGTAGTTCATTCTGAAAAAGTGCTCAAATGATGAAACACTTTGCAAAATCAAATTTCTATGTTCTCCACTTTTCAAAAAAAAGAGCTGTAATTAATCCTTATTAAGCCTATTAGCACAAGCCACCAATTGATAACAAAAATAAGAGAAGCTTGTTTTAATCCAATTTAAATGTTGCAGAAACATCCCCTACTCAGACAAAAAATGATAGGTTCCACTACCAATAGCGTAAATACGAGCATCTTCCTTTTCATAAAGAAAGCGGACAGACTCAGCCCGATCTAAAGCTTGCTGGCTTTCGGTAATTTTGTTAGCGTCCATTAACGGAACATGTACTTCTGCCTGACATCCTACTGGAACAGTTAATGTTATTTGCAACTTCTGATCCTGCTTTTTCCAGTCAATTCCACAACGGCCATAGCTGGTTTTATTGTAATAACTCACGTAATCAAGTTCTTCAATCAGCTGAGGACGAAAAACGATTTTCCGGTAACCGGCAGAACCTTCAGCCAAACGCATGCCTGCCAAATCTCGGTACAACCAGACCAAGCCTCCACCAAACATCGGATGATTATGTGAGCCATCCTCGTTCCAGTTTTCCCTGGTTGTTGTTGCTCCCAGCTCCAGCCAATGCCCATAACTTGGTTCTTCCCGCTTGTTCATCGCCTGGTAGGCCAACTCATGAAGGCCATTTGCTGATAGCACTTCAAAAAAGAAACGAGTCCCAAAAATCCCCGTATCCAGATGCCCATTGTGCTCTAGAACATCCTGCGTTAAACGATGAATGACTTGTTCCCGTTGCTCTTCAGGAACACCCATTTTAAGGGCAAAAATATTTCCACCAGCTTTCCCATACGAATGTTTCAGAGGATCGTAAAACCGCTTGAAAAATGCCTGTTTAGTTGCTTCAGCAATCCCTTGATACAAACGAGAGTCATCTTCTTCTCCCAAAACTGCTGCAGTTTTACTCAAGATATCGGCACAATACCAAAGATAGAAAGTATGAACCATGTCATCTGGAGGTAAATCTCCCGGAGCGACCCAGTCTCCCAGGTTAAACCATTTCAATATTTTGCCATCCTTCCCCGTGCGTTTCGAAAACATAATTCCATCATCATCAACCCAAGTCTGCATATAGCGTAGATAGGCTTTCATTGGTTCATAGGTATTCTGCAATAGATCAACCGATCCATAGTGCCTGTAAAACTCCCAAGGCATCACACAAATAGCGGCGCCCCAGGCAACACCTCCTCCACACCCCGGTTGCCACGGCGCTCCGTTGGGAACATAGCCCGTTTCCGGATTCTGCGCATCAACCATATCCTGAATCCATTTGTGATAGAAATTTCGTGCATCATAATTGTGCAAAACGGTAACACAGGCCACTTGTCCGTCGCCCGTATAAGCTGAACGCTCCCGATGAGGACAGTCGCTCGCCACGCCACCATGCATATTATCGGTTTGGCTTCTCCGCCAGATGGTGTTTATCTCTTCAAACATTGAATTAGAACATTCAAAAGTAGCCGACGCTTCAATTGCTGTATGAACCACCTCTGCTCTTATCTGATCTGCTGTTAATTCTCCGGGCCAATTGATAATCTCAACAGCACTAAAAACAAACCAGTTAAAGCGCGCGGCATAGGACTCCTGTCCTTCCCCCCTGAGGGTGTACGTATTATCACCCGAATATTCGTTACTGAAGTAGTTGATCGTTATTTTATGACCTGCCGGGCCCTCCACTCCTGTTAAGCACAGCCAACCACTCACTTCAATCCCAAAATCTACCCAATAATGTCCGTCTTTTTCCTTTCGAATCGTCACCGGTTTTAGCTCTTCCATAATACGATCCGGTCGGGCTGTATGAGCCACCAACCTTCCATCAGGAGCTTTTCGCAACGCAACAGGCTTCCACCGGGCATCATTAAAGTCCACGGTGTTCCAACCTGCTTGCTCCAAACGGGCATCATAATGCTCCCCGTAATAAACCATATCCATGAGAATCGGGCTTTTCGAAGCTTTCCAGCTTTCATCCGATACAATGACATCTTCCGAGCCATCTTCGTAAACAACATGGATTTGGGCAATAAACCGAGGCGTTCCGTAGCCCAAAGCCCAATATTTTGCCGGATTATAAAAGCCATTTCCCACAATAGCCCCTGCAACATTATTTCCTTGTTGCAATATGTCTTTTACATCATAGGCGAGATACATCACCCGGTAATCACGAAAGTGATCTTCTAAAGGAATATTTTCATGAATTAGCCCCGGACGCTTGCCATAATTGGTTTGATTGGGTACCAAAACATCATTCCCAACCTTCTGTCCATTCAGGTAAAACTCAAAATAGCCCAGGCCCGTAACAAAAGCCACGGCTTGTTTTATCTTTTTATTTAGGGCGAATGACTTACGCAGCAGAGGAGCCGGAGGTGGGAGTTCTGCAGGTAGTTTAACTCCCGGATTCGATGGCTTAGGCAGCGGCTCTTCACCTTGCCAGGGAGCTCCAATCCATTTTGCGTTCCACTCATTGGGATCTAGAATTCCCATTCGCCAAAAGGCTGGTTCACTCCATTCTGAAACCGTCCCATTTTTATCCCACACACGTACTTGCCACCAACATTCAGCTCGCGAACTCAGCGATTTTCCAGCGTACTCTATTCGGTTTGATTCCTCGCTTTTCACCTTTCCCGATTGCCATAAATCAGGCTCCTTTAGTAAATCGACGGAGCTAGCAACCCGAATTTCCCAAGCAGTTTGTTTTTGTCCCCGCTCCCCTTCTTCAGCCTGATTGATCCAAGCCAAGCGAGGCTGCAGAACATCCACAACCGCAGGATTATCGAGGTATTCACAAGTCAATTCTGTTGGGGAAATGGCTGCCTTCACATCAATTACTGCACACAAAAGCATCGCCAAGCAAAGAAAGTGGTTCAGTTTCATTGGTCCATTAGGTTTTAGTTTCGATTACAAAATACTTTATTTTATTAAGAATCAAGTCAATTTCGATTGACCTTTTCAAACCTGTCGAGCAAGCCACCCATCCATATCAAGCGAAACCATATACAACCATTCATTCGCATTCCGCTTCAAAATCGAAAGCTCGTGCTGGCAACTTTCAATTGTTGCTCTCCGTTTGCTCGGATCATTCGTCAACAGCAATTTCTTTATTGTTTTCAGCATCAACGCTTCGCTCTTTCTGAGCCCCGATTTGTTTTTCAAATTACGTTCAAAAGAGCGAATTTCGTAACTCAAGTACTCAAAATCGCCCATGTCATAACGAATCATCACCATCAATAGACGAACCGCATTATAACTGGGGAGCTGAACCATGGTCCGCCCCAGATTCATCAAAGGAGCCAGTTCTTTAATGGCTTCACGAAACAAACCGTTCTTATAGCAAACAAAAGCTGACTGCAGCTGCAGTTCGGCATAAGAAGCAACTGACAGTCCAGCCTTCAATTCCGTTAGGATGGATTGATTTTCTTGCAGATGAGTCCAAGCCTTTGCGTATTGTTTTTGGTCGGTTAACAAATAGCTTTCAAAAAGAAACCGAAGATGAGCAACAGCTAACTTCGCTCTCGAATCTTCCTGAACAACTGCTTTTGCCTTATCGATAAAATGCGGGATATCCTTGAAGCGACCAAACAACCTCAAGTTATTCAAAATACCGCGAAGATGCTCCATGTATAAAATCGGAGGCGAGTTCCAATACCGCTTATGCGATTCAAACAAGTCATTCAATTCAAAATAAACCTTTAAACTTGACCTTGGATTGGCCGTCATCCAGAAATAGGATGACTGAAAAAGCAAATGCACCTTACGCGCTTCGTACGAATCTTTAAGCAAGCCCACATTCGCTTGTAATTCGTTAAATGCTAAATCATTTAATTTCTCTTTCTCCCACTCAGTACGAGTTGGTCCTTGATTGAACTGGCGATGACGAATAAGGTGATACAGCGAGTAATGATTGTCAATCGCCCTTTGCTTTTTAACAGCCAACTCCAGTTTTCCCATTCTTCGAACCAATTCTTCCTCCGAATAATCCCAAAATTCAAACTGATTGAGCAACTGCAACTCCAAGCGATCAAACAAAGCGCAGAGGTCAAACTTCTCATAGGATTCAGCTTTGGTTCGGCATTTTGCAATCAGCTTGAAGCATTCATCATGCAGTCCCCGACCAACCAAAACCTTACATTCCCGATAGCTGTCCAGCAACTGATTCTCAACATCCTGCTCAGCTTCATAAGCAATCAACTTCTGCACAACATAGCGATACAGGTAATGACAGGTCAAATCAAATGAAGCTTTGGGACGAAGTTTCAGAAAAGCCTCTCTAACTTCCTCTCCACCGCCTTGCTGACTTTGCAACAACCGATAGAGTATTTGATAGTCTTTTTCATCGGCCCCTTTTGACCGAGCTAGATTTAAAACGCGCTTTTCAGCTTTGGTTAGTGAATTAACCAGTAAAACCAAGGTATCTACTTTTGCCATTGCAATAAAACAGGATTAAAATAATAATTTTAAAGCTCGAACAATAACACATAAACAAACTATGAATGAATCACAAAGAAATATAAACAAACATAATAGAGTAATTTAAAAACCTAAAATTATAAAAACTATTGATTCTTTTCCATTCAGAATCAACTTAACTTAGTTCACTCAAAACTGAATCAAACGATAGAATAAAAAATCGCGTGTTTCTGACCAATCAGAATAACATGGCAATAATCTAAACCGATGAAAAAAATCTTAGTTGTTGGAAGCTCCAATACCGACATGGTAATCAAAACCCGCAAATTCCCGGATCCCGGAGAAACAATTTTAGGAGGACGCTTTTTCATGAATCCCGGTGGTAAAGGTGCAAATCAAGCTGTAGCTGCCCGAAGATTAGGAGGCATCGTTTCCTTCGTGGGTAAAATTGGGAACGATATTTTTGGCAAGCAAGCCATGCAACTTCTGGAAGATGAAGGCATCCGCATTAACTTTGTTGCAACAGATTCGGACCATCCCAGTGGCGTTGCCATGATTACGGTAGATGCTGAAGGAGAAAACTCAATTGTCGTTGCACCCGGCTCCAATGGCACCCTTTCGCCAAAAGATGTTGATCAGGCAGCAACTGAGCTTAATGATGCAGACCTGGTCTTGCTTCAGCTGGAAACGCCGCTTGACACGGTGTCTTACATCGCTGAAAAAGCAAACTCATTGGGTAAAAAAGTCGTACTGAACCCGGCTCCAGCTCCAGCCAGCCCGCTGCCTGATGCGCTCTACAAAAACCTTTTTATCATTACGCCAAACGAGACAGAGGCTGAGCTTCTTACCGGGATCCGGGCGACCGATAAAAGCAGAGCACAATTAGCAGCAGAAGCATTAAGAGCTAAAGGCGTTAACATTGTCATTATTACGATGGGAGCTTCAGGCGCATTTTTACTAAGTCCAACGCATTCAGAAATGATCCCTGCCCCCGTTGTTAAAGCGGTGGATACCACAGCTGCTGGCGATACATTCAACGGAGCTTTAGTAGTTGCCATTTCAGAAGGATTGGAACTTCCGGAAGCTGTTCGCTTTGCATGTCAGGCAGCCTCTTTGAGTGTCACCAAAATTGGGGCACAATCTTCAATTCCCTATCGCAAGGAAGTTGAGACAACCGACTTTCACTGAATAGAACATCAAACAACCTAACAATAATTCAAAAAAACGTAGACCATGTATATTGTTGAAACCTATCCGATTGCCGTTATCCTCTGTTTTGTGACAATGATTTGCTGGGGATCGTGGGCAAACACACAAAAACTTGCTGAAAAATCCTGGCGTTTCGAACTGTTTTACTGGGATTATGTACTGGGGATTGTAATCATGTCTCTGTTGTTTGGACTTACACTCGGAAGTAGTGGTGAACTTGGCCGGAGCTTTATTCCCGACCTGTTGCAAGCCGAAAGCAAACACATTGGGAATGCCTTGCTTGGCGGTATCATTTTCAATGCCGCAAACATCCTGGTCGCCGCAGCCATTTCCATCGCAGGAATGTCTGTTGCATTCCCTGTAGGTATTGGAATTGCCCTTGTCCTTGGAGTAATCATCAACTACGTGGCCACCCCAAAAGGCGATCCTCTTTGGTTGTTCGTTGGTGTGGGCTTAGTGATGCTTGCCATTGTTTTGGATGCACTGGCTTACAAACGAAAAGCTTCGCAAGCTATGAAAATCCCAACGAAAGGGATTGCTCTTTCAGTGGTTGGAGGAATTCTAATGGCTCTTTTTTACCGTTTTGTTGCCAGTTCCATGGCGACCAGCTTCGAACATCCTGAAGCAGGGTTACTAACCCCCTATACTGCTGTTTTCATCTTTTCGATAGGCGTTCTTTTGAGTAACCTTTTCTTCAATACGGTACTGATGAAAAAGCCTTTTGAAGGTTCGCCAGTAAGTTATTCAACCTATTTCAAAGGAAGTTTAAAAGAACACTTCACCGGTATTCTGGGAGGTATTATTTGGTGTATTGGGATGGCCTTTAGCATTCTGGCTGCAGGAAAAGCCGGTTTTGCCATTTCGTACGGACTCGGACAAGGAGCAACCTTAGTTGCTGCTTTGTGGGGCGTTTTTATCTGGAAAGAATTTAAAGGAGCTGAAAATACCAAAGGGCTGCTGACGGCCATGTTTTTACTCTTTGTTGCAGGTATCGCCCTCATCATTCTGGCAGGATTGTAAGTTAAAGCCAGAGCACTCAAAAAGACTCTCTTCTCAAATAAACAATAGCCGAATTTTTCCGGGACAACTTAATTAAGCGGTCTCCGGGAAATTCGGTATTTTTTAAAAGAATCTACCAGCTAAAAGGCGTTAAAACAACACCGGTTTCAATCCAATCGGCACTTGCTCCTCTGCGGGTTTTCAAGCCCAATTGCAACTTCACATGTTGGGTCCAGTCAAATCGCAAAGCAGGACGCAAAAACAACGGATCTTTCCCCCGATCATCTCCCAAGTAAGTTCCTGCTTCCAGAAGGATAGCCAACCGCCAAAAGTGATAGGCAGCACCTCCATGAACACCCCACAAATTACGGTCTGCTGATTCGGGATACTTGGGTTTCAAGCTTTCATCTCTAAAAAAGTCGAATCCGGCCAAGAAAGAAATCATTGTGTTGTAACGATATTCGTAGTCTAACACAAAAGAGTAAGCAGCATATCGATTTACCTCGGCAATACCATCCTCAGCATAGTTTTGCACCGTTCCTATGGCTGCATAAAATGACAGGCTATTCAGGTCAATCAACTCGTTGGCCTGTTTACTAATGCGTTTTCTACGCGCTTCAACAATATTTTTAGGATGCGGCCCGGGATCAACCTGCTGTTGCAGGCGATTGTAATGATAACGCAGCCCCAAATTAAAGCCCAGCATGTTCAAGCCCCAATTCGGTACAAAAGTCCTTCCATTGGAGAAATGCGTAATATCCATCCCATAAGTCAAGTCCAGCTCGCGGGTAAGCTGGTAAGCAAAGCCAGCATTCATGTTAAAATAGACCGCAAAACGTGAGCCAATAGCATCATTCTGAGGGTTTGTTGCTTCGTTGTAGGGTTCCAGGTTATAGGTTAATCCAAAAGCCGGACTGATCTCAAAAACATTACGGCGATGAGGTTTACTGGTTTGAAAAGTCATCCATCCGAATACGGCATTCGGATTTCCAAAGACGTCAGCATTCCCAATATTTCCACTGTAAAGGCCGATTCCATACATCGGCTGCCCGTAGTTAGCCGACCATTCCGAATCATCATCCGACTGCCATCCCAGTCGTAATTCTCCGGAAGAATAGCCATACTTAAGGAACTCGCCCAAAGTTTCGCCTCCATACAAATGCGAACCACTGTGTCCTCTCATTTCAATCATTCTAAACTTATTGGACTGCCCCAGCAAAGTTCCTACTGACAACAGCAAAACTAGCATGAGCATCCCAAGCTTCTGATTAACATTCAATCTCATTCTTCGGTACTGTTTCGTTCAATATTTATAGAACCGGCTAATCCTTAAATGGTCCTTTCTTAAATCAAAGATATGGGTTTTCAGTTTTTGGATTTATACCTCATTTCAATAAAAATCCCCATGCAAGCAGATTTCTTCTGACAATGCATGGGGACTTTCTTATTCTTAAACCCAAAGAGAATACTATTCCGGCAACTGGATGTGTTTTTTTAGTTCCAGCAATAACGCCACATCTTGATCTCTTAGCCGCCCTTCGCGATTAGGCGGACAATTTAAGATCAGAATGTTATCCTGCGCTGTTGCTTGCTCGTAGAGCTTAACCAACTCATTAATCGATTTAAACGTGGTATCTGTTGTGTTGTAAAACCAGCGCTGACTAATGCATACCGTAGATTCCCATGGCATGTAATACTTTTTGCCATCATGCGTAAATACCTTCGGGTCATTGGCAACCGGCAAGTACGGATCACCCAAGCGGAAGTCACTGGGGAAATAGCGAATGGGGTATCCTTCTTTTTGATCCTTTGGATATACGGGGTGATGATCCGGATTTTCGGGCAGCCCAATTGTCCAGTTGATTCCTACCTGACAGTGTGGCTCGCGCGATTTGATGGTTTCATAAATCCGTGCAACGGGCCAGCGGTCATTTTCTTTCAGCCAACCTCCATCAAACCAAAACTCAACAATCTCCGTGATCGGCTTGGTCATATCCATCAACTCGTTTAGCTGATCAATCATGTAGTTATTGTATGCTTCGTCCAGCGTGGCATCTTTCACATCGCCGTTCCGGTTTCGATCCCACAACGAATAGTATAAGCCCAGGCCAATGTCGTATTTCTTACACGCTTTGGCTACAGCTTCAACAACATTGGTGGTGTTCCCCGAATTCGCCACATCGTACTCGGTATATTCGCTATCCCAAAGGCAAAAGCCATCATGGTGCTTCGTAATCAGGATCACATATTTCATTCCGGCATCTTTGGCCGTTTTAATCCATTGGTCCGCATCAATGGCTGTTGGTTGATACGATTCAACAGGCTTCGATCCATCAGTCCATTCCATGTCATGAAACGTATTTATGCCAAAATGGATGAACATGCCATACTTTCGCTCAATTTGCTCAAGTTGGTGTTTGTTGGGTTTTTCAGAAGAAACAGGCCATAAGCTTTTCTGTGATTTCTGGCCCATGCTGGTTGTTGCGACAACCAGAACAATGCAAAGTGTAAACAAGATTCGTTTCATCGTCAGGTAGATTAATTCATTAGTTGCATGTTTGAATCGAATGGATAGCTTTGGCCTTTCTCCGTTTGCTCCAGCTCAATCAGCTTATTTCCATATTTCAGTTTTACCGGCAGTCCATTCAGCGATGTTATTGTTGCCTGAATCAATTGACCGTTTTGCCAGTCAATATCCACGATGAAGCCACCCCGTGCTTTTAATCCTTCAACTTTACCAGTTGCCCAGGTAGAAGGTAAGGCTGGCAGCAAGTCGATATACCCCGCATGACTTTGAAGTAGCATTTCGGCAATACCGGCCGTTGAACCAAAATTGGCATCCATTTGGAACGGTGGATGCTGCCCGAATAAGTTTGGAGAAGTACTCTTGGCCAATACCGTGTTCAAGCTCTCCTTGGCTTTGTCGCCATCATGCAGACGTGCATATTGATTAATCAGCCAGGCTGCACTCCAGCCCGTGTGGCCTCCTCCATTGGCTATGCGATGATCCAAGGACTTACGGGCTGCTTCCATCAACTCGGGAGCGCTTTCAAAATTAATCTGAGCACCCGGATGCATGGCAAACAAATGCGAAATATGGCGATGCCCGGGCTCTACCTCCGGAAACTCTTCGGCCCACTCCATCAATCGACCATCCGAACCAACTTTTGATCCGGCCAGTTTTGCTTGTGCTTTTGCGACTGTCCCTACCAGTTCCTTTTCAATGCCTAAAATCTGTGAAGCATGAACGTAATCGGCAAACAACTGCCAGATCACTTGTTGGTCGTGCGTTGGCCCCATGCTAATTTGGCTGCGGCTTCCATCGGGGGCAATAAACGTATTCTCCGGTGAAACAGCCGGACCTGATACCAGTTTCCCGGTTTCTTGATCTTCAACCAGCCAATCCAGGTAAAACAAAACAGAACCTTCAAGTACAGGATACATGCGCTTTAAGAAAGCCTCATCGCCCGTAAAAGCGTAATGCTCAAAAATATGGGTACTGATCCAGGCACCACCACCAGAGTGTAAGCCCCAACTGGCACTTTCGCCCGGCGAGGTATAGCCCCAAACATTCGCAACCGGGTGTACCACCCAGCCATTCATACCATATTGTGTGTAAGCCGTTTTCTCTCCTGGCTCCGAGATCATTTCAATAAAGTCAAACAAGGGCAGATGCATTTCCGAAAGGTTGGTCACCTCTACCGGCCAGTAATTCATTTGCACATTCACATCGGTGTGGTAATCGCCATTCCAGGGCGTTTGAATTTTGTTGGCCCAAAGACCTTGCAAGTTGGCCGGTAAGGTTCCGGGGCGCGAGGACGCAATCATCAGGTAACGACCATATTGAAACAACAACTCAGCCAGGTGTGGATCACTTTTTGTTTCCTTGAAGGCCGCCAATCGCTCATCCGTTGGAATAGCGGTCAGTTCTTCTGGTGTAATGTCCAAACTCACCCGGTTAAAATAGCTTTGATATTCATTCAGGTGGGCTTGTTTCAAATCCTGATAACTCTTTTCAGAAGCGGCTTGAAGTCGCTTGCTCGTTAAGGCTGCATAGTCGCGCCCTTTGAACAGGGGATAATCCAACACATAATCCGTTGATGCGGCTAACAAAAGTGTTACTTCGTCGGCATCCTTCACCGTCAAACCCGCATCGTTCAATCGAACCGTTCCGCCATCGGCAATGGCTTTTAAGCGAGCCATGTAGTGCAGGTTTTCGCCTCCCTTACCATCACTAAGCGCTCCGCTCATGATCAGCTCATCGCCTTCGGCATAGGTCTTGAAACGCTCTGTACGATCCAGTTCACAACTAAAAGAAAGCTGTCCGGGTTTGTCTGCCGTTAAGCGAACGACCATCACCTGATCAGGTTGACTAACAAAAACTTCTCTTTGAAAAGTCACCCCATCCTGAACGTAAGTCACGCGGGCGATCGCATCCGCTAAATCCAGCTCCCGATAATAGTTATCGTAGGGCATCTTTTTGTCAAAGTCGATGCGTAAATCGCCCAGTGTCTGGAAACATCCAAAGGGGACTTCTGCCCCATTGCCATGCCCGGTTCCTTTTCCTTTACAGATTTGGGTCTGATTGGTTAATGCTGTCGCCTCTTTGTACTTTCCATCATTCAAAAGGCGACGAATCTCACCGAGGTATTTACCTGCCTCCGGGTTGTCATTTTCATCCACACTTCCCGACCACATGCTCTCTTCGCTTAGCTGAATCCGCTCCTGGTGAACATCACCAAAAACCATGGCGCCCAGGGAGCCATTTCCCAACGGTAAGGCACTTAACCACTGAGGATCATCTTTCCATCCATTGGGATCATCGGCAACCGTAGCATCTGCCGGTTGATCATACCAAATTTTAACAGGCTCTTTCTGCGGCTTCGTACAAGAAACACAGAGCACTAAAACGAGTAGTGTAAAAAGGTTCATTGAGTTTTTCATAAGTAGTAGTAATAATAATCGATTGTTTGATTTTCAGATTCTAGACATTTATCGTGTATGGGTTTTGATTCAATTACCTGGCATTCGTAATCAAATCGGTTCAATAGGCCCCTAAAATTAACTCCTTGTTTTTCTAAAACAATAAAAAGAGGCTCTAAAAAGCCATAGAGATTAAGCTAACAGGAATTGACAGTCATAATCTTGGCTTTTTATTCCTCTTCATAGGAGCTTTCCAAGATTCTCTTGTTTCGACTATCCATCAAATCTATAGTTTGGGTTTTATATCTTTTATATTCGTCAACGGTTTGAGGTAATGCTGGACGATTAAAATTGTCAAATGGCAACGAAAAATTTATTTGATCCTTATTGCGAACAAAATCCTGTAACATAAAGAAATCGACGTAACCGCAGAAGTCAACAAACAAATCAAAAAAATCTTTGTATCTCATGAGTGTGTCATAAAGTGGACTTTTCTCTTCTTCATAAAAGCGTCTTATACACTCCAAAGTAAGATCAAACCTGTCGCAAATTTTCCTGTTCACTCCCCTCGCTTGATTGATAGTAAACCCATTCTTACTATGAGCAGGAAAGACTATATGCCCACCAATAGTCCTAACTTTATATTTTAATTCTGCCCTCTCCAAGTCATCCAACCAACCATCAAATCTACCTTTATATTTTCCGTCAAAATGCGGACACATTCTATCACTCGACAAATTATCACATAAATTATTTTTTATAAGTAATCTCCCAGCACTGCGGCCCAGGATTTCCAAATCAAGAGTTTTTCCACAAGGCAACATTTTACTCCATAGTAAACTATGAGCTTCATACAATTTTTGACTGTCGGTATCGGGGTCACCACACTTACTGTCTTGTCGAAAATCAAAAGCTATATCAATTTTATTCATATTAAAAACTTGCTGTTTGCTTTGGTTGTGACTTTGCTACACCTTCCCTAATGGTTGCATATATTATTTAGTGGGGTTCGGAGAGTGTTCCTGTCCGAAGGACACAGAACAGCGAAACGAGAATCTGCACTTGGCGTCCCCCCGGCCTCCATATGTACACTGTTATCTTTTCATTCTTTTTTTCTTTTCAGGAACACCATCAGCAGGTGTAACTTCCGATACAATACTCGCATCAAGAAAATGTTCTTTCATTAAATGTCTTACTGGTCTTCTAGTCCGTTTACTTTCTTCAAATATTTCAGCAATTTCTTCTCCCGACATTGTTTTTCCCTCGGGCATTTGAATCATTGTTCCAAAATTCAAAGAAGCATCTTCTTCATTCTCGGGAACAGTGCAATATTCTTCAATTATTTCTAGCATTTCAGAATTTTCCAATATATCAGTCATACCTGGTGCTTGCGAATTCAGAAACAAAACGTTGTCTTGTTTAAGTAATTCAATATTGAATAAATCCTCTTTGGAAAAAGGTATATGAAAGTCATTAAATCTAATAAAAGGTAATCCATCAACTAACATTTGAAGATGAAAGTGAGGAAAGTCTGCATTCTGAGAACCTTTATGACCTTCAAGGTCTGACTGTCCATATGTTAATGTCCACTCAATATTTTTATACTTAATCGTTGTTTCAAGCAATTTCGATTCTGTTGTCTCACATTTTAGGTCATTAATGTTTCTAAATGGTTTTTCTATATGTGCCAACCACCTAAAATAACTTTCTAACTTAAAAAATCCGATATATTCAAATAAGTAATCTTTGAAATGCTTTTTCTTTATGTCTGAGGGTTTTAAAAACCAATGAAAACAAGTTTCAGAAGGATTAAAATAATCCAATTTCATTCCGCATAGAAAGCAGCATCCTTTAGAGTATGCATCTGAAAATTCAAGATACATTTCTTTGTTTTCAGCCTCTTGTTTCTTATTCCCTTCTTCGATTTGCTCTGGAGTAAGACTGTTCATAAAATCATCTATTCCTTCAAATTTACTCATCTGGTGATTCTGTGTTTTTCAATGAATGCGAACTTTTTATCTGATCATCTATCTACCATGTATTTGGGCTTATTGAATAGATCACTTTAAATATAGAAAATATAGTTCGGTATCCTTGATTTTAGATAACATATTAACCATCGGCTTTTAGATTTACCCCAGCTTGCTCCTCCTTACCGCTTGGCTTAAATAAGGGGGCTGTTCGTTTCAGTTTGTCACGCATTTCACTAGGTTGTTTAACCAAGCGCAAATCCTTTCTCTCCGGCATTTTTCATTCCACAACCCACTTGCCCCGTCAACTGCGCCTTTCAGAAAAACGCCCCACGCTAAAAGTATGCTAATGTACTGACATATAGAGCTCCCCATCGGTCGCTGGCAAACTTTCGTACGCCAACATTTTGTTGCCAGCCATCGTCGGCAAGCTTTTGTTTGCCAACAATTTGTTGCCGGGCACCACTGGCAGGCTTTCGTTCGTCAACAATTTGTTGCCGGGCACCGCTGGCAGGCTTTTGTTTGTCAACATTTTGCTGCCGGTCACCGCTGGCAAGCTTTCGAACCGAAACAGGGGTATGCCATGCATCGTTGGGAAGCTATTGTTTAGAAACATTCTGATGCCAGTCATCGTCGGCAAGCCTTTGCTCAGAAACATTTGGTTGCCAGTCATCATCGGCAAGCCTTTGTTCGTGAACATTTGGTTGCCGGGCATCGCTGGCAAGCCTTCCAAACAACCACCTCCCTTTCGCCTTGAGTGAAAGTACTCCTCCTGACCAGGAGGGAAAAGGGCATTCAACAATTTACCGCGAATGCATGGATTCAACGTCCAATGATCAGAACATGGAGAAAAGATTGGCCTACGAGGGTTTTGAACCAGAAAACAAGGGAAGGAATTTGCGCAGGCACTCGCTAAGAAAACCCTGTTTGACGACCAGCGGGAGGAGTTGGTTTTCGGGGAGTGACTGCTCCGTAGTTTTCCTTCAAAAGCATCGTTAGCCTTGATCTTTTCGTCCTTTTTGGATCAAAGCCAAAAGGACAAGTTGGTTTAATGGAGATCAAACCTTTTCCAACGTTTGAAACTTTGAAAAAGGTGGTTCTTCCAAGGGGTGAGAACTTCAGAGATTTGAGAAAAGTCGGATGCCCTGTTGCTGGCAAAAATAATTTTGCTGATCTGCGATAAAGCCTGTGCTTGGGTTTCCTTCCCTTTCTCAAGGGAAGGTGGTTCCGATCATCGGAACCGGAAGGGTTAAGCACGAATCGAATCTTACACTCATATGAAAATAAAGCAAACCACCTCGACACCGATCAATCGGTGCCACTCCTCCTCGAATAGGAGGAGAAATGGGTGAGTGATTGAGAAATTGGGATTAAAAAGAACGATGGGAAACAGATCCTGAACCAAGCTCAGGAAGACGCTAAATCCGACGAAGGCACGAGTTCGAATTAGAATTATTGGAAAAAGGAACGGCCTACGAGGGTTTTGAACCAGAAAACAAAGGAAGGAGTTTGCGTAGGTACTCGCTAAGAAAACCCTGTTTGACGACCAGCGGGAGGAGTTGGTTTTCGGGGAGTGACTGATCCGTAGTTTTCCTTCAAAAGCATCGTCATGCCTTGATCTTTTCGTTCTTTTGGATCAAGCCAAAAGGACAAGTTGCCCAACAGAACCACCTTAATCGCTGCAATAGAAATACCTGATTCGGCATGCATTCCCCGTGCTTTGCTTGTTCTTTTCTGCGGAGACTCGGATTCTCAGCACATGCTTTCCGTCATCCAGCCCGGTTGCCAAGGTGTAATACCAAGGAAGGTGTAAATGCGCACTCCAACGCGTAAATAAGTCCAGTTGCTGCCAGCTGCCGCCATCAATGCGGTATTCGATCGTCCCTGCATCGGGACCTGCCGCAACGGCTATTCCAACGGTATTCCCTTCAAAGTTCCACTTCAAGATACCTGATGGTTTTTCGCAAACCAACATGGGTACGTTGACATAGTTTGCCCGGGTTCCTTTGTTGTCCTTGGGCTTCCAGCTGGGCACAAACAGCCAGCCTTTCCCTTCCTGCTTCTTTTCAACAGCAACAAGCTTTCCATTGCCATAGTTATCCGAGTCAATCGGATCGGGCATCGAGTAACTGGTGAGCTTGTCATCTTCGGCCACAAAGCCACTCCAGGCTCGATCCAGCAGTTGCTTCATTGATCGATAATAAACCTGCTGTCCAAATGGCGAAGGATGCAGGTTTTTAAAATCTTCTTCCCAGGAAAACTCACCGGCATCAATCCTGTCGGTTACTTCTTTGGCCAGGTTTATGGTAGAAATTCCGTAATGGGCAGCCACTTTTTCGTGATTCTGAATTACTTTAGGCACTTCTCCCTGGCGGTAAGTCTCCATCTTATCGGGATCCACAAAATGCATGATCACCAAATCAATCGCCGGATTGCTCTTTTTTAAATGACGAACAATACCTTCCATTGCTCTTACTTGCTCCTCATCGCTTCGCCCATTGGAGGCATCATTCACAGCAGCCTCTTCAAACAGCAAGTCAACCGGCCCGTTGGCCAACACATCGCGCTCCAGTCGAAAGGCAGCCGGCGTAGTCCCCATGGAAGGGATGCCCGCTGCAATAAACTCAAAATCCGTATCGGGAAAACGCGTTTGCAGATAGTTGCAAATGCTATCGCGCCAACCACCATTGTAGGTGATTGAACCACCCAAAAACGCCACCCGTCCTTTCTTTTCCCGCTCAAACTTAATCTGACTGTTCTTCAATCCGCTTCGAAGCCGATGATACTGGGTAGCATCCAGTACTTTGGCGGGCAACTCGGTATGCTGAAGGATAAATTGTGCCCCCAACTCCGGTGTTTCAATTGGGAAATGATGCCCAAACAGTTTCTGTTCACCCCGGGTACAAGGAATGATCGTTGCCGGTCCCCCCAACTTCACATACCGATCAATAAGCAGGAAGGTATTTTCTTTAGGAGGAACAACTTCATCTTTCAAGCCGATCATATGCATAACAGGCACTTTAGCCAGAGCAAGCTGCTCCAGGTTGTCCATAGGATTGTTCGCATAGTTCAAGGCCTCTTCATCCGATGCAAAGCCATACTCCTGCTTTAAGCGTTCCCAATCGGCAGCACTCCCCTGCCCTTTACCAAATCTACCGGGCCAACTCTTAAAGTCGCAAACCGGAGCTTCGGCATAAATGCAACTCACTTTCTCCGGGTTCTGCTTAGCCCAATTGTAAATGAACAGACCGCCCCGGCTAACGCCTTCCAACGCAACTTTTCGGGACAACTGATGCTGATTCACCAAATACTCATAGAATTGATTCCAGCTGTCAACAGCCGCCGGACTGCCATATTGGTTGTTTGTATTAATGTAAGCAATGTAAAATCCTTCGCTGAGCAAGATACTGTCCATTTCTGTATGCCAATCCGGGAAGCGTGCTCGCCACACCCAGGGATTTCCGGGCAAAGCAACTTTTGGAACGACGATCCGGGCAGAAAGACCACCTCCATCAGCACTTCGACCAGGCAGTCCAACCTTTTGCTCCTCCGGAAAGAAAACAAAATCATAACGGTCAAAGCCTTTCCACTGGCTTTTTGCCCCTTCCCAGTCAACTGTTGGCATGCTCAATTGCTTACCAGCTTGTCTATCCGGTAAGCAATCGTCAGCATAAGAAATAAAGCAACTAATCACCAAACTGATGATTAGTGCGAATGAGTATCGTTTCATCGACGTGTTTTTAGTCAACCTGATAAACAGCGAAGTTCTTAATCGAAGGAAGCTCTTCGAATTGCTCAATCGTTAAGCGAATTTTAGAGCATTCAACGGGTTCAAACTGTTGAATTCGTTTTTGACCAATCGACTGTCCTTCACAAAGTTTAGTCCATTTTCCCTTCACCAAACCTTCTACTTTGTAGCGGCGTACCCGCTCTCCCAAAGCAATCTCTTCCTGAATAATCACATGATTTATTGGTTGGGCCTTAGATAATTTCAACACAAGTTTTTTGCCCTCTCCTTTCGTTTGAGCCACAGGCGTTTCAAAACGACGCTTGATTTCATCTCCCCATTCTTTCAGTCGTTGAACATCCGGCTCGGGAAGCACGCCATCAGGGTCTGGAGTCAATCCCATAATCAATGTGGAGTTTCGTCCAACAGACTTGTAGTACATCTCCATTAGGTTCTCCACTGGGAAGATATGTGCTTCATCTCCTGGCTCCCAAAACCATTCATGCCGCCCGTTGTAGCCTCTCAAAGGGGCATCAGACATGGCTGGCATCCAATAAGCTCCATTTGGATCGCCCTCTTTCAATAACTGGAAGTTGTTTTTCCCAATCGATTGATGAGCCGACTCTCCTGCTCCGGTAGAGTAATACGGGAAAGTTGACCAACAAGGATAGGCAACCGTTCCTGATTCAGAACCTCCCCAGCGCGCTTCGGCCAACTGCTTATTGTGATAGAACAAGCAGTTGGGTTGATACTGCTGAACGATGGGTAAAACATCCGGCGAACCATTGGCAGGATGATCAGCACCTCCATCAAACCAAATTTCAAACAACTCGCCATAGTTGGTGCAAATCTCTTTAACCATGCCTTCTACCATTTGGTTGTACCACTTCTGCCGGTTCTCACGGAAAGCTCCTTCACCATTGACTTTAAAGTCGTGTACACCAACAAACGAGTTCCAGCGAATCCCCAGGTAAATCCCTGGCTTGATTCCGTACTTACGGCACGAATTCACAAAGTCGCGAACCAAATCGCCCTTTCCATCCTGAAACTTCAGGGCTTTCATACAATAAGGATTCACATCCGATTGGTAAAGCGCAAAGCCAGTTTCGTGTGTGGCTGTCAGAATAGCAAAGGTAAAACCAGCATCCTTAATCGCTTTTATCCACTGATCGGTATCTAAATTCTTTGGATTGAAAACCTGGTAATCGGTGACCGGATCAATCCGGTTACCACCTTGTCCGTATTTCTTGCCATCAAACACATGCAAGTCGTAATGAAAAACGGCTCCTAACTCAGCTTCCTGCCACGCTTGCTGACGCTTATTGGGAACCGGACGTTTCTGCTGTTTTACCGGAACAAATGCGATGTAGGCCTCATCACCCTTCTTTACGGCCAACGAAAGCACCTGAGGTTCATCATCCTCCAGATAAACAAACGGACGTTCCAAACGATCAGGAACCAGCAAATTGCCATCATTCATCTCCAATTTCTTCGGAGTCAGAACATATTCCGTTGCCTTCTTCCAGTTCACTCCATCCGGAGAACTAACCATTCCGATAAAAGAATGTGCATGAAACACTCCATAAAAATAATCGCGTTTGGCATCGTACCACACCGACATGTCTTCGGTGTCGAGGTAATCAATCACCGGCTTTTCCTGAATGACAAACGGCCCAACAGGCGAATCAGAAATGGCCATTGCCTGATTGCGAATAAAACGGGTTTCATTGGGTTTATCCCCTTTGACAATCAAGTAGTATTTAGCGTCTTTTCCTTGGGTAATTGCCGGATTTACCGTTAAAGTGGTAATTGGTCCTGAAGGCTCAATCAAGGGTTGGTCCATTCGTTTCCATGGACCATTTATTGAGTTTGCAACAGCCACTCCTGTGCGTTGGTTAGGACGCAGGTACTTTTTCCAGTTTGGGTGACTGTACCCAACACGGGCCATTTCTACCAAATCCTCATCGGTGTAATCCTCGTCGCCCATGTTCGTTGCTACATAGTAGAGATAGTATTTGCCATCAAACTTTTTGATTTTGGGATTGTGCACCGTAATGGCATCCCAATGGCCTTTTCCCCGGCTTTGCAGCACCGTTTCCTTATATTTCCAAGGCCCAGTTGGCGAGTCGGCAACAGCATGTGCCACCTCCGAGTGAGTCAGCCAGCTCAAAAACGTGTACTTTTTAGGCCAACGCGAATAAAACAGGTGATACTTACCATCTTCTCCCTTAATGATGGAGGAACACCAGTTGTAGTAGCCCTCTGTTTTAAACAAGTTATCCTCAGAGAGCTTCTCCAGCCGGTCCTTAAAGAACAACTTGTCCGGGTGCGATTGAGCAAATCCTGCCACTACAAGCATCAAGCCAATTAGTAATAAATTAATCTTTTTCATTCGTAGTAATTGAGTCGTAATTGTATTTTAAATTTCAATCTTTAGTAAAATAATTTCATCTGGTTATAAAACTCCTTCTAATTTGAACACCGTCGCATACTTATTGGGGCGTTTACCTGGAACCGAGAGAATAAGCTGTTCTTGTCCCTGTCGAAATTTAATCGAATCTTTTCCTCCAATCATCTTGATCGAAGTTATCTTTCCAGGTTTCTGGGTTGAATTCAACCCCAAAGATGGAAGAACAATATCGCCCTTTGCAGGATTCAACACAATCACATACAAGGCCTTGTTATTGGTTACATATCGTACTTCGTCATGCCCATAAGCTGGGCTTGCTGCGGTTCTCTCATTGAAATGAGCCGATTTCTTTTGTTCTTGCAAGGCTGCCAGATCCGTTTCATCGGTACCATCATCCGCAAGCTTCAAATACGAATTAAGGTTATCGCCATAAATCAGCCAAGGCTTACTCGCATAAATGGCTTCACTGTTCAGGTTAACCCAAGCGCCAATATCATCCAACATCACCTTTTGTTCTGCCGGAATGGTTCCATCAGCCAAGAGTTCGACATTAAGCAACAAGTTTCCGTTTTTACTCATGTAATCGGCCAGCAATTCAATTATGGTTCTGGCGTTTTGCTTGTACTCCATCCGGTCTGTATCTTCTTTGTAGAACCAGGTACGAAGCGTAGTAATTCCCTGCCAGGGGTAAGGCAAAACTTCACTGGCTCCTCCCCGCTCAATATCCTTAACAGTTGACGGCTCGTTCGAGAATTTTCCGGCAATAACAGCGTCAATTGTTCCGTTTTGCTGAAGCTTGTGATTAAAGAAATTCTGGCAAACCTGCTTGCCATACTCTTTGTAAGGGAATCCATAACCATCAAACCAAAGCATGTCAACATCGTATTTTGTTACCAATTCGGTGTGACGAAGCACCCAGTTTTGCTTGACGCTTTCGATATACTCAGGAGTTCTTTGCCCTGGTGGTAATCCATACAGATCAGCTGGATTCAGGCCTTCCCACCACTTTCCTTTTCCATCTTCAA
>NZ_FONW01000004.1 GCF_900113005.1 Sunxiuqinia elliptica | reverse complement strand
ACTCGCTAAGAAAACCCTGTTTGACGACCAGCGGGAGGAGTTGGTTTTCGGGGAGTGACTGATCCGTAGTTTTCCTTCAAAAGCATCGTCAGCCTTGATTTTTTCGTTCTTTTGGATTAAGCCAAAAGGACAAGTTGGTTTAGCGAGCATAGAAAAAACGAAGACCGTAAACGGGATGGGCAGATTGCGTCACTTCGTTCGCAATGACGAGACTTTCTTTCCTCAGCTCACTAACCCGTCAACTGCACCTTTCACAAGAATCGCCCCACTTTAAAAGTATGCTAATGTACTGACATATAGAGCTCCCCATTGGCCGCTGGCAAGCTTTCGTTCGCCAACAATTTGTTGCCAGCCATCGTCGGCAAGCTTTTGTTCGCCAACAATTTGTTGCCGGGCACCACTGGCAAGCTTTTGTTTGTGAACATTTTGTTGCCGGGCACCGCTGGCAAGCTTTTGTTTGCCAACATTTTGTTGCCGGGCACCGCTGGCAAGCTTTTGTTCGTCAACATTTTGTTGCCGGGCATCACTGGCAAGCTTTCGAACCGAAACAGAGGCATGCCATGCGTCGCGGGGAAGCTATTGTTTGGAAACATTTTGTTGCCAGTCATCGCCGGCAAGCCTCCGAACTTCAAGCTTGTGGTGCCGTGCGCCTAGGGGGCACTTTCGATGAGCAACCGGCTTTTCCCCTGATTAAGGAGCGAGTGCTTGTATTGAATTCATTTTATGTTCTACAAAAGTTTTCTGGTCTTGACTTGAAAATCAGATTGTTGTAATTTTAACTGAACAAAACAAATAAGCTTGTTTTATTCGTGCCCCAAATAGCCTTAAAAACATTCTAATTAACATTTAAAACAACACAGACCATGGAATTCATTCAAACAATCAAGCTCGCGCGGATGCGCAACAACGAACATTATCAATTTATGAGTGAGGTGGATAAAGCCATCAACAAGGCCACACCGGCTGCTTTGCAGCTCGAAGGTGTTTATCCCGACTTTGCAGGTGGGCTGGCTCGCTTAAACGGCAGTCTACTGATTGACCCCGGGAGTGTGAAAACCGAAGAAATTGCCACGGTGGATGTCGGCCGCGACCGCACCTGGAGCGCTCTGAACGAACGTGTCAAGTCGTCGTTGTTAAGCCCCATTGAAGCTGAAGTAGCAAGTGCCAAAGCGATCAAACGTATTTTCGATTTGTATGGCAATGTTCGTAGTTTGTCGTATAACGAAGAGAGTGCGGCCATTAGTAACCTGGTTGAGGATTTGGAAAAAAGCAAAAATGAAGCACATTGTAACACCTTAGGCATCACCAGTTGGGTGGCGGCATTGAAGCAGCAGAACCTCGATTTTCAGTCACTCATCGATTCGCGTAACCTTGAACTGGCGAACAAAGACAGTGGCGATGTAAAAGTGCTACGCGATGAGCTCGATCCGATCTATCAAAATATAGTCAAGCGGATTAATGCACAGGTAACACTTGAAATAGCCACACCAGCTACTGAAGCCTTTATTCGTGAACTGAATCAGCGCATTAAATACTACAACGAAACAATAACTGCCCGGGACGGACGTGCCAGTGCGGCTGAGGAGGACAGCCCGGTGGAACCCCTGGTAGAGTAACAACCACGGGCATTTTGTACAAGGCATCTGAAAAAGGTGCCTTTTTTCATGCGCAGGAGAATGGGCTTGGAAATGGCAGGGAGAGATCCTGAACCAAGTTCAGGAAGACGCGTTCTAGCGGGGGCGAACTTCAGAGATTTAAGAAAGGTCTGATGCCCTTTTGCAGACAAAAATAATTTTACTGATCTGCGATAAAGTTGGCGTTTGGGTTTCCTTCCCTTTCTCAAGGGAAGGTGGTTCCGATCATCGGACCCGGAAGAGTTAAGGACGAATTGAATCTTACACTTCGATGAAAATAAAGCAAACCACCTCGACACCGATCAATCGGTGTCACTCCTCCTCGAATAGGAGGAGAAATGGGTGAGTGGTTGAGAAATAAGGATTGAAAAGAGTGATGGGAAACAGATCCTGAACCAAGTTCAGGAAGACGCTAAATCCGATGAAGGTACGAATTCGAGTTCAAATTATCGGTAACAGGATTGACCTACGTAGTTTTCATTCAAAAGTATCGTCAGTCTTGATCTTTTCGTTCTTTTGGATTAAGCCAAAAGGACAACAGAAACCGGGACCCCAATTTTATTTCAATTAAACTCAACCTGCGCCGTTTTAGCGAAGCGGTAATGAGGGGAGTTAGGTCCCTGTTTTATTTGGTAACGATGGATTTATAGAAATTATGGATGCTGCTTGAAATATATTTTCCGGGCATAAAGAGAACTTTTAAAACAACCAAAAAGCGGTTGAAATCATCTGAGATACGAAAAGGATTGTCGATTAAAAAGGGAACCCACCCTAGATTATCCGAGTTCGATCTTATCTTGATTTTAAATGAGATGAGAAGGTAGATTAATAGAAACGCATTTACCTTCAGGATGTAGACAAAGTCATTGTAGTGTTTTGGATAACGAAGGAATAGATACTCTAAAAGTCCTAAAAGCAGCAATGAGATCACCAATCGAATGATGATGAACTTTCGGTGATACGTTTCCCTACGGTCGTTAAAGTCAATTTCTCCTACTTGTCCAGGATTAAATAGTTCTCCAATTAGTTCAAATATGCTCATCTGGGTAGTTGTTTTGAATGATCGAATCGCGGTTTGTTTTAGGTGAGGTTGGAGGCTGCAGTGGAGATATGCGGTTGGAGTGATTTCCAATAGGAATCCTGTAAGACCCTCTAAAACTCCCGCCTGCTATAAAAAAATGTTAGGCTTAGTCTTTCCTTTCAATTTGTAAATCATATTGAACACTACCAACATTTTTTTCTCTCCACATTTTTAAATTCTCTCCATCAAACGTGTAAAAGTGTTCTCCACTGATAACATAAGATGGTCCGTATGTTGCTGGAATTGGGAGAAATAACGTGTCAATGAAGTTTATCTTAGTTTCTTTAATTTCCAACTTTCCAGCCCCGTGTCCAAAAGGCAGATTGGTTAAGCATTCGTAATATCCATTTGAAATATTCAAAATTACCGTACCAGAAATATTTTCTGAGTTTATGGTTTTAAACGTGCCACTATATGACGAATCTTCATAGAGATATAAATCTGCTTGTAGCTTTTCTTTTTTACAACTGTAAAAACTGATAGCGATGAACAATGTCAAAAGAAATATAAGTTTTCTCATAGCTGATTTTTTATAATAGATTAATCTTGAGCTATAAAGGTTGCTTTTATTTAAAATTATGAACACCTTCTTCTGATAACATTTGATATTCTTCCTGTTTGCTCCTGGTGTTCTTTGTCACTCCGAATATATAAAATATGTTTATCAAAATAAATAGATTAACTGACAAATTAATGAATTCGCTTCTTCATGAAGAAAGCAAAAGGGCATAGGGCAGAGAGCGAAGATGAAAATGGAAAAAGGGAGATCGGAAACGGGATTATCAGATCTCGTTTCAAATAAAACCGTAGCTCGGTGTTGACAGATCCTAAACCAAGTTCAGGGAGACGCTCAGCCCGATGAAGTCACTAATTCAACGACTAGTGATCACAGAAAGGATTGGCCTACGAGGGTTTTGAACCAGAAAACAAGGGAAGGAATTCGCGTAGGTACTCGCTAAGAAAAACCTGTTTGACGACCAGCGGGAGGAGTTGGTTTTCGGGGAGTGACTGATCCGTGGTTTTCATTCAAAAGCATCGTCAGCCTTGATCTTTTCGTTCTTTTGGATCAAGCCAAAAGGACAAGTTGGTTTAGCGAGTATAGAAAAGCGAATTTCGTAAACGAGATGGGCAGATTGCGTCACTTCGTTCGCAATGACGGGATTTTTGAGCAGTTGGTGTCTTCAAGATTAAATAAGGATTGAAAAGAGCGATGGGAAACAGATCCTGAAACAAGTTCAGGAAGACGCTAAACCCCGATGAAGGCATGAATTCGAATCCAGCCCTGCATCGGTTCCAAAGGTTACACCATGGTTATTACTATAGCAGTCCTTCAGGATGAAGTAATATCTGAAGGGCTGCATTCTCTTTTAGTATGAATAGGCCATGCTATTTAATCATCCGTAAGTTGCGGGCTTCAAGCTGCATGCTGATGTCGGATTTGTGCCTAATATAAAGGTTTTAGCTAATAGTTATAAGCCGAAAGCCAGCAACTCCCACTAAAAACCGTTTAGCTCCATGGTTACTGTTGGTATCAATAACAGAAAGCCAATCACTATCATCAGAATAATCAGTGGAGCGATCCACTTTACCCATTTGGAATAGGGTATTTTAGCAACGCCCAGCACACCTATTAAAACAGGTGACGTTGGCGTAATCATATTGGTGAAGCCATCGCCAAACTGAAATGCCATAACCGTTGCTTGGCGCGACAGGCCAATCAGGTCGCTAAAAGGCGCCATGATAGGCATGGTTAAAGCGGCCTTGGCCGAACCACTTGGAATAAAGATATTGATCAGCGTTTGAATCATATACATGATGCCCACCGATGCTATATTGCCCAAATCGCTCATGGACTGAGCCAGCGAGTGCAGGATGGTGTGTACAATTTTACCATCTTCGAGGATGACGATGATACCGCCTGCCAGACCAACCACCAGCGCCGCCGACATAATATCTTTGGCGCCATCGATAAACAGCTTGGTGATTTTATTGGCATCATAGCTCATTGATGCTCCTGACAGTAGGCCCATGGCCAGGAACAAAGCGGCAATCTCAGTGATGTACCATTCGTAGCCCATCACCCCAATAATCAGAAATAAGATGGTGAATCCTAATAGGTTCAGGATAAAGAAATGCACCTTGTTGCGCAAAGAAAGAAAACCTGCAATGGCAAAACAGCCAGCCATCACCGGCATCACAGGCCAGGTAACACCTTCGCCACCTCCCATTTTCAGCGTTGTATATGGATGCTTAATGGCAAATAATACCAGTACAATAGTTGTTAGTGCATACACCCACCAGGCAGCTGTTGTGCCAGGCTCTTCAATATTATTCGCCTGCCCTTCGGCTCGCTTCCGCCAATACTCGTCCTCTTTATAAACAGTCGATAGCTCGGGGTTCTTTTTTACCTTACGGGCATACCAAAGGATGTAGGTGAAGCCAATAAGGTTAATCACCAGCCAGCACACCAATCGGTATTCGAAGCCGGAAAACAGCGGTAGTCCGGCCAGCCCCTGTGCAATACCAATGGTAAAGGGGTTGAGCACGGCTCCTGCAAAGCCTAAACCAGCGGCCACAAACACAATGCCTACGCCCGTGATGCTGTCGTAGCCCATGGAGATCGCCAGCGGAATAAGCACCACCATAAAGGCGATGGTTTCTTCACTCATGCCAAAAACGGCCCCAAAAACGGAAAACATCAACATGATGAGGATCAGAATCAGGTTATTGGCCCCAACGGCGCGTATCAGTTTGTATCTATCGAGCTTTTTGACAAAACCTAAGAAAGACAGAATGCCGACATCAATAGCACGAGAAGCATTCATAATCCAAAAAGCACCACCAATCATCAGGATGAAAACAATGATGCCCGCCCCCTTTTCGAAGCCATGCACCATGGCAGCAAACACCTCCCAGGTTTGTGGCTGACTTTCGATGGATTTATACACCATTTGTGATTGCTCAACACCATTAACCACGGTGGTTTCTTTAACATACTCGCCGCCGGGAATAAACCAGGTAGCTATAGCAGCAAATACAATCAGGAGAAAGACAATAACGTAGGTGTGGGGGACTTTTTTAAACATGCTTTTT
Source organism: Sunxiuqinia elliptica (assembly GCF_900113005.1). Classification (GTDB taxonomy): domain Bacteria; phylum Bacteroidota; class Bacteroidia; order Bacteroidales; family Prolixibacteraceae; genus Sunxiuqinia; species Sunxiuqinia elliptica. Next base: position 272,950 of record NZ_FONW01000004.1, on the reverse strand, counting down.
TAGGTTTAAGACATAAGTATCAAGACTCAAGACATAAGATACGAGACATACGCTGCCAATATCATGATGCCTTAATGGGGCGTAAAAATAGGAAATTAGTTGGATTTAGGCATGACCTTTACTGCATAGTGTATTGTGCCGGGAAGGATAAAAACAGAGGCGCAAAGGCACAGAGTTTTTTTTTGCAAGACCGAAGACCGAGGACGGAAGAACGGTGACTGGAGTTGTGAGTTTGGGGTTGCGGGTTCAGGGCTCTGTGTTCCAGTGATAGGGATCGCATCTTTATTATTAGCTTGCAAATAGAGATGCGATCCGATTTTACGTAGAATTAGTTAGTGGCAAAATAGACAGTTAATTAAAACACAGAGGCACAAAGGCGCAGAGTTTTTTTGCAAGACCGAGGACGGAGGACGAAAGACAGATTATTGAGATTCAGGGTTGGGGGGCTGGATTCCAGTGATAGGGATCGCATCTATACTATTAGCTGGCAAATAGAGATGCGATCCTTTTTAGTTGGTTTATCCAATATTTTGCGATTGACATAGTTCCTGTAGTTTCAAAACGGTTTTCCAATTTCTTGTTGTAGCTCCAACCTTTAGGCTTTTCTCAAAAAAGGTATTAGTCAGTTTTGATTGATGGTATTTTCCGGCACAGAAAATAAATACGGCTTTATTATCGATTTCGAATTTGTCTGGTTCGTAGTTATAGCTTAGTGTTTTGTCTGTATTTTCCGCAGTCGGGCTTTCCTTTAAGAAGGTTAGATGCAATTGATTAACATCAGCATCATGGTTATAAAATGGATTATTATCGATTAACGCTTGTAGCTCATTTAAACGCCGAACAACAACCGGAACTTCAAAGCCAAACTTTTCCTTGATAGCATTCTCGAGCACATTTTCCAGTTCAGTGTTTTGTTGGCTTGATTCAAAAATCAAATTTCCACTTTGTATGTAAGTGACCACATTTTTCCATCCCAATTTTTGACACATGGCTTTCAGGTCGGCCATAAGGATTTTCCGTTTTCCTCCGACATTAATCCCTCTTAATATTGCTACTTTTTTGTTCATTGTAGTTTCGTTCTAATTATCACTACCCCATCCATTACAGCACTTTATCCTGTCATTCCATATGCGAAGTCTGCAACTCCGGTTGTGCAACTGACAGTTTCAAACTTACTTATATTTCGACGCGATGCCGATATGCGCCTGCACCTTGTTAGGTAACAGGTTCCGTTTATTTGAGTAAGTTGGTTAATTTCTCTTTGGCATTGTGATTTTCAGGGTTCATTTCCAAACTTTTGCGATAATTTACTATCGCCTTATCGCTTTGTCCATCCTTCATATAGGCCTCGGCTAAAGAATCATATGCATCATATGATTCAGGGAAAAATAGTACCTCAAGCATAAATAGATCGATCGCTTTTTTATAGAAACCTCTCTTTATCATCTCATAGCCTTTGGCATTCAGGTTAAGCTCAGATAGTTCGAAACTGGATGCACTGATCACCATTTTAGCTTGCTCAATCCCCTTATCTAAACAAGTATCGATTACTTTTTGGGTGAAAAAGTAGTTATCCAACTTAGGTGTAGTACCTGCAATGGTTTTTTCGATAAAAAAACGAGCATCAAAAAAACCTTGGTCTAAATCCTTATTGGTTAAAAGCACCACGATGTAATTTTGCTTTTCAAACACTCTCCATTCAGCTCCTACACCATAATGCCCGCCACTGTGCCCATAAATGCCCGAACCTTTTGCACCGGCAAATTGCATTCCGTATCCATACCAGCCACTTTCCGGCTCCTTTTTCATGCTATTTGTTAAGCGAGGGCTTAAAAGCTGATTGCTCTTAAAAGCACTTGCGAATTTATACAAATCATCGATGGTTGAATACCCACCTCCGGCCGGACCACCTTTCGCAGCCCCCATAAAGATTGTTTTTTGAAGCTCGTTAGGATAAACATCTGACAATGTATAGTTTTCAGCGGCATTGTCAATATTAAGGTCAATATCAAAATCGCCTGTATTTTGCATGGCTGCAACCGAGAAAATATGTGTTTGGATATAGTCTTCATAAGTCATTTCACTCACCACCTTTATAATTCGTCCAAGCACAATATAGTTGGTATTTCTATAAGCAAATTGCGCATTAGGTTTAAATTCTAAAGGTTCGTCCTCGTATAGTTTTTCAAGGCTCTCGATGCTTCTAAATAGATGTTTTGACGTATTGAGGTAGTTCTCTGAATGGAAATAATTAGGTAATCCGCTTCTGTGTTTAAGCAAGAGCTCAATGGTTATCGAATCCCTTGCTGTTTTATTAGCATAGTCCGGAAGAAATTTTCCGATGGGATCTTGCAAGGTTAACTTACCGTTTTGAATGAGCTGAAATATTGCAACGGCTGTGAATGATTTGCCAATAGAAGCATAAGAAAACTTAGTGTCTGTATTATTTTTAACGCGATGCCCCAAATGAGCAAAACCATATGCTTTTTTAAACAGGATACTATCATCTTTAGCGATTAAAACGGCACCACTAAAACCATTCAGCGCATTTAAATAGTTTGCTATTTCAGTTATTTTAGGGTCCTGATACGAAACTGTTTTCATATTTGTGCAGGCATGGAGTGCTACAAATGCTGTTAGCAGGTAAATTAGTTTCTTCATTTTTAAGGGTTTGAAATTTTTATTCTTAGAGCTCTGTTTGCGTGTATTTTCTAATCCGTTTTCTTTTTGATTGCTATAACGCCTGCTTTTATAAGCTTTAGCGCCGTTACTATTCCGCTACTATTGCGTACAAACTCAATTGTCAGATGACGATTATCGGAACGAAAAAATTGCTCATTGGATGCTGGTAATAATTCAGAATCATAACTCGAATAGTAGAGCTTTTCATTCTTCTTCAGAATCGTGATATCTTCATATTGCCCGATATAAGCCTCATATACTTTGGTATCTATCTTAACCTGCACATGCTTGTATGGAAGTTCTACCGGTTTGTCAAAAACAATTGCGGCAAGAGCGTAAGCAATTAAATAGGATGGAGATTGATTATTGGATAGTACAGTAATAAAGATATCATCATCGGTGAATTTATTAAACGAGCTCATCGCACCAAAGAAGCCTCCATCGTGGGCCATCAGTTGATGATTCTGATTATAGAACGGGTTGATTAATAAGCCAAATCCAAATTTCTCGTCATTATAAGACGTAAACATTTTCTTTTTAGAAGCCGCATTAAGCAGAATAGTACTGTCAAACAATGCTTTATTCCATAAATACAAATCTCCGACGGTAGAATAGACCCCATCGTGCCCGATGTTGTAGTTCCAGTTGATGTATGGGTTTTTAATCAATACATTGTCTTTTCTGTAATAGGTTTTTGCATATCTAGCAACAATTGAATCGTTATTACTGATTCCCGTGTTGTACATTTGGGCTACATCAAACAAGTTCAGTTTCAAATAGGTGGCATAGGCTTGATGGGAAACTTTTTCGATGATGCGGGCCAGCAGATAGTAGCCAATATTGCTATAAGCCGTTTTAGAACCCGGTTCAAACAATAATGGTTTTTGCATAATGTAGCTTGCCACCGAGTCTTTTTCTAATGCTGTTTTTGCCAGATATAGTTCGTCATAGTCCATCTGAAACCCTGCATTATGGGTCAGCATCATCTGAATTGTAATCTGGTCTCCATGCGGAAACTGCGGGTAATACTTCACTAGCTTATCGTCAAGCGACATTTGACCTTTTTCAACTAACTGTAAAATGGCAACGGCCGTAAATTGTTTTGAAACAGAGGCCAAGCTAAATTTGGTATCAATAGTATTTGGAGTTTTCCATTCATAATCGGCCAATCCATACGCTCTTTTGAGCATGACCGAATCGCTTTTTGTAATCAATACCGTTCCTGAAAAACCATTGATATTTGCCTGAGCATCCATATAACTTTCCAGCTTGGACTTATTTTGGGAATGAGCTAATGTAGTTATTAGCAAAATTATCAACGAGAAGAATTTCATTTCCGGGCGATTTGACAGTTTTGGGTTATTTTATTGAGCGTCTTATACATCTGTTCCAGCTCTTCATCCGACACATTGTTTAATGCAACAGCCCTGTTCTTTTGAATCACAGGCTTTAATTGTTCTATAATGCTTTTCCCATTTGTTGTGATTTTCAGTTTTGTCTTTCGTCTGTCTGCTTCATCAATCATCTTGGTTAAATACTTTTTTTCTATCATCAACTTTATAATTCGGGTCATTGATGCATAATCCTTAAAAATTAGATCTGCAATTTCAGATTGAGTTTTATCCTCACGGTCAATGATAATTAGAATTAGAGCCTGATCCACAGTGATCTTGGGAACTACTGCAGATATATTTTGTTGACTTAGTCTTCGATAAGCTTTTATTGTTTCTTCAATTGCGTAAAGTGCAGTACTTGTAGGTGTGTTGAATTTCATAGTTGTTTGATATATCAAGTAAATATATGTAATTATTTGATATATCAAATAAAAGTTGAGGGAAATTCTTTTGCTGTTCCAGGGTGAGAACTTCAGAGATTTGAGGAAAGTCGGATAGCCCCCTGCTGGCAAAAATAGTTTTACAGATCTGCGATAAAGTTGGCGTTTGGGCTTCCTTCCTCTTTTCAAGGGAAGGTTGTTCCGATGCTCGGAACCGGAAGGGGTAAGAATTAAGCGATCTTTCTGTTCGGTTGACAGGAAAGCGAACCACCTCGCCATCAGTGAACTGATGCCACTCCTCAGATAAAAGGCAGAGGGCATGGGGCAGAGAGCAAAGAGTGAAGTGGAACCCGGAGACCAGAAAAGGCAGGCTACTTTTGATAGCATACCGGTTGTTGGTCAAAAAAAAGCCTGCTTTCGAAGGAATGAAAAGCAGGCTTCTTAGGATTAATTTCTTAGACAGCAACTATTTCGCTGGTGTAATAACGATGTTTCGGTATTCGACTGCAGTGTGGTCACCTTGCAACATAATTGGGCCCGGTTCGCCTTCATGACTGTCGATGGCGCCTCCGGTAATTCCCGGAATGATTTGGTCGCAAATCACTGTTTTGCCGTTGGCAACAATGGTTATCCGACGTCCGATCAAGGTGATGTCGTAGGTTTGCCACTCACCAGGATTTTTAGCTACAATTTCGTTTGGAGTAAGAAATCCGTAAACACCACCGAGGTAGATGGATGATGGTTCTTTTCCCTTACTGTCCTCAATTTGGACTTCGTAGCGGCCTCTTAGGTAGATCCCAGAGTTCCCGTTTTCAGGGTATTTGAATTCAACATGCAATTTGAAATCATCAAACTTCTGGTTACTGATCAGGTTGGTTCCTGGCTTGGGATTGGTCAAAATACCATCTTTCACCACCCATTGGTTTTCCCCTTTTTGTGCATGCCAGTTGTCCAGGTTCTTGCCATCGAAAAGGGTAATGGCTTTTCCCCACTTGGGCTCCATATTGCGCTTTAGTTCGGGGGCACGAACACCAACAAACGAGCGCTTTTCGCCTGAGGCCGTGGTAATCACACCACTCAATTCATCGTTTTCCAGTGTTCCTTCAAAAAGCAGATCATTGTCGCCGCTTTCCCACTGTGGTGGAATATGGAACGATACTTTTCCATCTTTAAAAACGATTTCAGAAACCGGGCGTGCACTACCAATATCGGCTACAAAATAACCGACATAGGTTTTAAAACCCGACAGCTTTACGCCAAGCCAAGAGGGGAGTGACTGGCCATTGTGTTGAACGGTAAGGTCCCAGTGTCCGGTAATGGGATGCTCCTGAGCGCTTAATGAAAGAGACAGGCTTGCAAAAATAAGGCTCAAGGCAACTAAGCCCATGGCTTTACGAACACCAGCAATTGATTTCAGTAGATTCTTCATGATTTAATATTTTTAGGATAAGCCAAAATTACCGTTTTAACAAAAATATCAAACAGCTTAATGCAATTATTCCCCTCTTTGATGCCAAAAGATTAACTTTTTCGCTCCAACACAAATACGCCGCAAACAGCTTCGCTGTCGAACGTTGATCCAACCATTTGGTTTTCGCTTATGCGTTGTATTTCGAAGGTGTTGGGTAAATAGCTGATTGGACTGCCGTTTTGCAAGGCCGTTACTTCAAGGCTTTCCAGCAACAGTTGATCCTCGGTAATGGTGCCTTTTACCTTTTCGGTTACCTCGATGCGGTAATTATTTTCAACTTCTTCGGTAAACGAAAAAACGCCATTCACTTCGTTACCGGTTTGGGTAAATTCTACTTGGCCTGTCGATTGGCCGTATTCAAAATCTTCGTGATAGGTCCAGCTTCCGCTAATATCCATAGTTCCTTTATTTTGAAGGCAAACTTAGTGAATATTTTGGCATTGGAATAGGCCGTAATTACGCGCAAGGCTGCTCCGGCCTTAAATGTTTGGGCCTGCAGGGGCGGTAGTAAAAATAATAAAAGACTAAAAAGCAAGAAGAACTGTCTCATCTTTCAGGAATTAAAAATTAACTCCCAACACCATCGAACTGCAGGCGCTGGGAGTTTTAGAAAACTATTGACCTCGCTGGAGTAAAAGTGCTTTGTTATCGGTTACAAACATGCGCGTGCTTTGGGTATAGCTTCCCCCATAGGGCGCTTTGTATTTCAGATCGACATAAAAGGCTTTGTAACCCGTCTCGGGGAAAGGAATGTCGAGTTGAATTTCTGATTTGGCTTTTTGCCCGAGGCTACTGCTGCTCCATTGCTCATCACGAAAATCGCGGTCGCTGGAGGAGGTCGTCCAAAGAATGACTTCTTCCAATAAATCCGCATTGGCCAGTACTTTCAGCGAAGCTCCCTGTGCGGTGGTTGAAATGCTGTAGTCGTTTATCGGATAAGGCTGATTGCGGGCCGCCATCCCAAAGAAAGCGCTGAGCGTGGTCAAGGCTGTCTTTTTGTCGCCCAGCCCATGCCCGGCATTGGGGGTGTAGCAAATCATATTTTGCCCGGGAATACTGTCGATGTAGTTTTTAACTGCATCAACCGGCCAGTATTCGTCGTTGGTACCAATAAACAGCATTTTCGGAATGCTCAGGTTTTTCCGGTAGGCGTAAGGATCAATCATATTAACCAGGTCTGAACCTCTCGGTGTGTTAACCTGCTGAGCGATGCCCAGGCGGACGTAGTCCTCAATTTGGATGCTGTAGTCGCCCCAGGCAACCTTGTGGTAATCGACATTGACCGGCATATTCAGCACATCAATAACCATGGGACCAATGGCCTTGACGCGTTGGTCGCTGGCTCCGGTAAGCCAAGTGGTCCATCCGCGCTTGGAGGCACCGGAAACAACAAATTGTTTGACCCCAAAACTCAGTTGTTGCCTGGAAAACTCTTGAATGGCATCCATTGCCTTGATGGCACTTTTGGTCATTGGAAACAGAAGGGGCCAGGTAAAATCCTGGTCGTTCTGGTAATTATGCAAGGTAAAGGAAATTAAGGCGTCCTCCGTTAAATCGTCGTACAGCGGCTGGTTGGGAACCTGCCAAATAATGGCGACAATGGCTTGATTGGTGGTTGCCATTTGCCCCATCGACTGGATAAGCTTGTCGTCCCATTTGTGCAGGTTGGGATAGCCTTCTTTAACACTTCCCCCGGTAATAAAAAGCAGGGCATCGTGGTAATTGAGCTCCTTTGGAACAAGGACAATGAGCTCGTGTTGCCACGGAATGTTGCGCCAGGTTTGCGAAGTGAGAATTAGCCGGTAAGCAGTCAGCCCTTCTGCTTGAGTTTGGTCGTGAACTTCCCATTTGAAAGAAGTATCATCGTTATTCAGGTAGGCATTTAACGCCGTTTCCGGAGTAACTGCTCCATTGTTCCCGGCATACAGGGAAACGGTCATTGTCAGGCTAAAAAGTAGCGAGAAGAAGATTTGTTTTAGCTGTTTACATTTCATGGTGGTTGTTTTTATTGAAGTCTAAAATCAGAATTAATAGGGTTTGTTGGTGCCTTGCAAAAGCCAGGTTTTCGACCAGGCACTGTTGTTGCTCACATCATTTCCTTTGTATTGTGTTGGTTCCAGCTTGGAGATGGCTGCCTCTGCATTGGTTGTATTTTTCGAAATTTCATCATCAAAATGATAGTAAAAGCGCAGGGGCAAGGCGGCTCGTTTAGCTGATTCCCCGGTTTGCAGGTCAGGATAACCTGTTCTTCGGTAATCGAACCACGCTTCGGCAGCAGCAGTCCAGCTGGCAATCCATTTTTGCTGAATGATGCTTTCCAGTCCATCAAAGTTCAGCGCTTCAATGTAGGTGTCAGATTCAGCTCCAACACCCCAGGTATTGAATGATTGCTGGATGCCTGTGGTAAAGTGTCCTTCGGCAGTTCCGGGAGCCCAACCATGCAAACTGGCCTCGGCCAAAAGGAAGTGAACCTCGGCAGCAGATAGTAGACGCATCTGAAGTAGATCACCGTGGGTTTCCATATACCGGTCGTTGAGCTGTGAAGCATGCGGATTGAACACCCCTTGGTCCAGATTGGGATTCAAATTGTATTGTGAGGCCGCAAAAACAGAGGGCGGGATGCCCACAAAATCCTGGTCAAAATCAACACCTACCTGCCAGGCTGCTTCATAGGCATCAACAATGTCTTGCGAAATTTGGCGTTTGCCATCCACGATCTGATCCACTCCTTCGCCTTCAACAAGTTCAAGCGGAATGGCGACCTTATTGGCCCAAACTCCCAAGCGAGGGTCATTGAGTTCCTGCATTGCGTCAACAAGCGTGGCGCATAACTTCACCCGCATATAGTCTCCACTGGGATCGGGATCAAACACCATGTTACTGGGCCACGAGTCGGCGGGAGATTGTCCAATGTAGCCTACGGTGGCATCATTTTCAGCTTGTAAAATTAGAGGATAGCTTGATGGATCGGAAGTAATGCGTTTAATGCCTTCTTCCGCAATACTGGGTTCCTTGGCTGACAGACGCATGTAGTAGCGTAAAGCCAGCGAATTGGCTAGCTGACGCCATTTGCTGGCATCGCCTTCATACAAAATATCCTGTGTGGCATTGACATTGAAGTATGCCTCATTGTCCTTGGAAAGTAAGCTGTTGGCAGTTTCCAAATCAGCCAATAGCCCGAGGTAAATATCCCGTTGATCATCGAATATGGGTTTAAAGTATTCAGTTCCGGATTCAGCTTGGAGCGCTTCGGTGTATGGAGCATCTCCCCACAGGTCGGCAATTAAGCCAAAGGTGTACGCTTTTATCACGAGAGCTACGCCTTGGTGGAACTCGTAGTTCCCGGCTTCAGCTTTTTTCTGAAACTCGTCGGTATTGCGCAAAATGCCATAGTAGCCGGACCAGCTGTGGCTGGCGTTATCCCAATCGTAGTCGTTGTGTCCGCTCGACCAGCCATCGTGCTGGGTGTGTTGCATGACGCCTGCTATATGACCAAATCCTAGGCTGACAACCGTTTTTCCAACTCCGGTGATCATGGTTGGAAGCAAGAGGTTCAGATCGGCATTCTCCGGATCAACACCGTTGGGATTGACGTTGAGTTCTCCTAAATCTTTACAGGAAATGGCCAGCAAAAAGATGAATGCGGTGAGTGCTATGAAGCATTTATTGATGGTATATCTAATTTTCATTGTTGATTGATTTTATAAGGTGAAACTCAATTTGAAACCAATAGGAACAATCCATGGATCAGCATTGTAACGTTCAACGCCCTGCGAGAATCGCCCGTTTCCTTCGGCTTGATAGGCGCGTTCCGGATCAACTCCAAGTTTTGAGTCTTTGGTCCACAAAATGATGTTGCGGCTATACAAGCTTAGGTTGACATCCTGCATGCCCAGCTTTCGGCTAAGCTGGTCAGGCACCTGATAGTTCAGGGAGATTTCGCGAAGTTTCACATAGTCGGCATCAAACAAGTTGGCTTGCCCAATGTCCCACGGATAGCTAACCACGTATGGGAGAAAGACTGTTCCTTCATTCCCCAGGTTTTCCTGCTCCAAAACGAACTTGCCATTTTCATCGTAATGGCCCATAACTCCAGGGGCAAAGGTGGCATCGTACACGGTTACGCCACTAAAGTTCTCGGGAAATCCTCCGTATTCCGGGGTGGGACCTCCAACAGGGCGCAAACGGTCGCTTAGTAAAAGTTCATCTTTATGCTCCAAAACCCAGGCTTTAAGTTCCTCGCTGGCAGCTCCGCCCAATTCTCCCGGGTGAACTAGCTCGTCGAGCCAGGTTTGTGTGATCACATTCTCGGAGAGGTAGCGGTAGGTTTGCGATACATATTGCCCGCCGGAACGCCAATCGAAGGTCATGTTTAGTGAGAGGTTCTTGTAGCGAAGACTGGTTTGCAAGCCCATAATGAAATCGGGGTTGTAATTTCCCACTTTCGAGTAGGCCTCTTCTCCCATCCATTCAGCATCCAATCCACTTCCCAGAATTGGAAAGCCGTAGTAAGGCGAGCTTTCATCGGTTACTCGTTGCACTTTGCGCGAATAGAGGTTTCCGACCAAACCATCGTGTCCCAAGGCATCATTTTTTACGTAGCCAATGTTCTTTACGCGTGCATTATCCCAAAATTCAACAAAGTCCAAATCTTCGGCTAACTCTAGAATACGCGTTTCATTGGTTGTGAAGTTGAGGTTTAAGTCCCAGGTCCAGTCATTGTTCTGAATAGGAGTTCCTCCGATTAAGAGCTCCCAGCCTTTGCTTTGTAGTAAGCCAGCATTGATACGGATGCTGCTTGCCCCGGTGGATGCTGCCAAGGGAATACCCAAAATCTGGTTTTCGTTATCAACGGTATAGTAAGTTCCTTCAAGGCGCAGGCGGTTGGAGAAGAGCCTGATATCGGTTCCAAATTCCAGAGAGGTGGCCAGTTCCGGGAGTAGTTGAGGACTTAGTAGCCCGCTTGGCTTGGCTAAGGCGATGGCATCACCCCATTGCCCTTGATTGGAATAAGTGGCGTATAAGCTGTAAGGAGAGGTGTCGTTTCCAACTTGTGCCCATCCGCCTCTTAGTTTCAAGAGATTGACATTAGGACCCAAGTCAACCAATTCGTTAAGCATAATGCTCATTGAGGCAGAAGGGTAGAAGTAGGATCTGTTTTCACCGGGTAAGGTGCTTGACCAGTCGTTTCGTGCTGTCAGGTCAATAAAGATGCGATCTTTCCATCCCAGGTTAGCCATGGCATAAACACTGTTAATGGCTTTTTCTGCCCGGCTGTTTGAATAGTTTAGTGCTCCTGAATTGATGTTATTGACGGTGTAAAGATTGGGAACATTCAAACCAGAACCTGGCTTGGATGAGTTGGAAATGACCGATGATTTTGAATACAGGACATTGCCTCCGGCAGAAGCTGTCAATGAAAAGTCTTCCCAGTCATCTTTGTAAGTTGCCAACACATCGGTGTTGCGCTCCAGGCTATTTCCATTGCCAATTCCATAAGCTCCATTATTGGGTTCCTTCAAATAACCCGGTGCTATTTTGGACTCCCGAACCTCATCGGTTTTGTTGAGGGTGTAGCGTGCCATGAAGCTCAGTTTCGAGTTGATTTCCCAAGTGGCTATTAGGTTGCCATAAATCCGGTAGCGGTTGAAGCTATTGTTGACTTCATGAGCCAAAAAATAAGGATTTTCATGGTTGCCGGAAACCCGTTTGACATTCTCTCCCGATCCATAATCTTTCAACTTATGAATGTCAATATTGGCTGGGTGCATGTAGGCCCATTGCATGGGGTTGGCTCCACGGTTTGAAGCAGGCCGGTTGTCTGCCCAACTGTTGGTGAAGTTGATGTCGGTGCTGACCGTAAAATTATCACGAACTTTGGAGGAGGCCGCTAAACTGATGCTGTTTTTATTCAGGTCTGAGTTCGGAACCAGCCCACTGTGTGTCATATTGGTAATTCCCAACCGGTAGTTTGATGCCCCGCTACTGTTGGAAATTGCGGCACTATTGGTTGTTGTGAAGGCATAATCGTTAATGAAATCACGAACATTATTGGGGTAAGAAATGACTTCGGTAGGGATGGGGACGCCGTTGGCATCTAGGGGAGCATCCCATTGCACAGCCCAGTAGCCTTTGTCATTTTCTGGTCCGGAGGCAGTTGCATCACCAGCTGTTATCTCTGGTAAAATTCCTCCACCAACATCTTCAGGTCGAAAGGAGAAAAAACCTGTTGAGAATTGAGATTGCACATTGAGAAAGCGGGAAGGAATATCAAAAACGGTATTGGACGTAACCTGGACAGTCATGCCTTGGTCGGCTTTGGCTTTTTTGGTCGTTATGAGCACTACGCCGTTTCCGGCTCTTGTACCGTATAGTGCTGCCGCACTGGGGCCTTTCAGTATGGATACGTTTTCAATGCTTTCCGGATCAAGGTCGGCAATGGCATTTCCATAATCGACCCGGTTATCAGATCCAAAGCCACCCACATTGTTAACGGTGCTGGCCATAGGAACGCCATCAACAACAAACAGAGGTTGGTTATCGGTACTCATCGAGCTGGCTCCGCGAATAACCATACTGACAGTTGAACCGGCGCCTCCGGTAGAGCTGATGGTGACTCCGGACACTTTCCCGGCCATGGAGTTTAAAACGTTTTCCTGGGCAACGCGAGTCAAGTCATCTCCTTCAACTTGTCCGACGCTAAAGCCTAGCGATTTTTCAGCACGTTTTATTCCTAAAGCAGTAACCACAACTTCTTCCAAGGCTTCAATGTTTTCTTCTAAACTTAGGTTGATCTGGTTTTGTCCATTAACTTCAACTTCTTTTGGGGTGAAGCCGATGAACGAAAAGTTGAGTGTTGCGTTGGGCTGTGGCAATACGAGGGAATAATGCCCATCAAGATTCGTGACTGTTCCAATGGCAGTGCCTTTTACTGCAACGGTTACTCCGGGTAGTGCCTGACCATCGTTGGCTGAAGTAACGGTTCCCGACACGATGTGCTCCGTCGCAGTTTGTGCATGTAGCTCGAAGGTTAAAAGAATGGGTATGATGAGCCAGAGGAATTGCAAGGTCTTTGGAATGCTATGCGATAAAGAATATGTATTATTCATAGTTTTTCAATTGAATGTGTTCTGATTTTGGAAACAATGATGAAGAGAGTCATTAATTGACCACAACAAAAGTGAGCACCAGGGCATGCGTATTCATCGGCAGATGATCAGGAGAGGCAGCCATAAACATGACAAGTTGCATGGAGTTGTCGCTGATCTTGTTAAGAATGACTTTTCGTTGGAAGTCCATAAAACCAACAAATTCGGTCCCCGAGAAGTCCAGCGTGCTCACATCCTCAAAGGTGATTGTTCCATCAGCACCATAAACAGAGGGAACGACAAAGTTTTCGCTTTCAACATAGGTGAATGTAGCATCAGTCTCTGGGGTGTATTTCCCGGTGCATAGTCCGAAGTCGGCGCCGCCCGCATTAACGATTCCTTCGCCTCCGGTGGTCACGTATTGAAAGACCAAGCCGCTAAAAGCCGCTCCATCACTTTTTACATCGTGGGCATAGCTGCCATCAAAAAAGAAGGTATAGGTGTCGTCGTAAACTTCTCCCATGTTTAAATACAAATCGAAAGCCCCTTGTGGAAGGGTTTCCGGTGCACCGGAAGCGACGGAGAAAGATTCATCGGCATTGGCCAGTCGATCTTCGGCAGGGTGGGCTGCCGTTAGTTTCCATGTTTTTCCGTTGGAAGCTGTTGGGCCACTGGTTAGCAATACGTAAGGCGTTAAAGCAACGGCCAGGTTCACCTCCGAAATGGCTGTTTGGCCGTCGGAGTCAGTTGCGGTAAGGGTCGCGGTGTAATAGCCACCATTCTCATAAATATAAACCGGATTTTGCTCGGTACTTGTGTTCCCGTCACCAAAATCCCAAAGCCAGTTTGTGGCGCTGTGAGTTAGGCCTGTGAAAGCTACCTGCTTCCCATCAATACTGTAAAAGATGTCGGCTGAAACAGGAAAGGTAGGACGTGATTCATCTTCTTTACAAGATGAAAGAAATAGAAATCCAATCGTGCTAAAAAAGAACAGAAAGAGGAATAATTTTTTCATAGTTAAGAAAGCTAAGATTAATATTCAGGTAAGTAAGTCTTCATTCTGTTGGTTATCAGTTAATTTTAGGTCGGTTGGTCTGTTGTCAAAGAACTAGAAAGATATTCGTGATCAAAGGATCTTTCTTTATGGACGGATGGCTTGAGGTCTTTCCTTTAATCAGTCAATAGCTTATCAAAGCAGCTATTTTGTTATTTAAGATACAACTCTTAAACTAAAGTATTTCAATCTGTTTAGTAAATTTAAGGAGGACCTGAATGAAAAACATATGGAAATTTGTTCTCCTTGCATTAAATATTGTTCGATCCAAGTTGATTTTTGCTAATACGTTGATTGAGTTAATATTTAATGTGAATTGAATAAGATTAAGGAATTTTGATTCAGGTAAATCAACTTATTTTGATAGACGAGTTTTTCCTTTTGTTGCGATTGATAAGCAGATTCTTAACAAGTTGAAGGTCTGTTGGAGCTTTACTTGTAGCCTAAAGCATTGGAAGGATCTGCTTTAACCAAAACTTGGAGACCTATGAATTATTTACTTTCTGCTATGAGAAAGCATATTCGACTTCTCATCAATCTTAGTTTGGCCGGCATGATTGGAATCCTGGGAGCCTGCAAGTCTGAGGCCTTGGATGCTGGGAACAACACGGATGATAGCCGGGGAATTCAAAAGTTGGCGTATCGACACTCTGGCTTATTGGTGGATTTGGATGTTGGTTTTAAGTCGGTGCCTATGCCCATGGATTTTGATGGTGATGGAGACTTAGACTTGTTAGTATCAGCGTCTGGTAGTTACGTTGAGGTTGGGGTGTTTTATTTTGAAAACATTAGCGGAAACGTTGATTATCCTGTGTTTCGGGCTGGTGAACAGGTTTCTTCCGAGCGATTTCGTTTAGGCTACGATGGTAAATTCTTCGAAGTGTCAGAGGTGAATGGGCATGTCCATGTGTTAACGCCGGATCGGGTCAATGATCAGTTGTTGATTTATGAAGATGTCCCACAAAATGTATTCTGGAAGAAAAGGGATATGCCGTTGAAAGCACGGGGCTATATGCCTGGCACAAATTACAATACCTGGAAGATGATCGATTTCGATCATGACTCTTTGTTCGATTTGGTTTGTGGTTTGTCAAGCAAACAAGGCGATTTTTTACTTTTCTTTAAAAATACAGGGAGCAATCAAGATCCTACTTATGAGGAGCCGGAGCAACTAAAGACGTCATTGGGCAAACCCCTCGGAAATGATTTGTACCTGGAAGTTCCTTTGGCAGACTATGATAATGATGGTGATTTGGATTACCTGGCCATCAGCCCTTTTGCCAATATTGTCTATTTTCAGAATGCGGGCACTCCGCAAGTACATGAATTCCATGAAGGGCAGAAATTGCGCTATCAGGGAGAGCTCATTCAATTTGTCTCTCATTATGGGAATGCAACTAAACTGAAAGCAGTTGATTTTAATCGGGATGGTTTTGTCGATATTTTAGCAGGCGATGAAGATGGGAAAGTCTCTTTTCTGAAAAATACTGGGAAGGTGAACCATGGAATTCCTGAGTTTTTGCCTCCGGTCTTTTTGCAGCAGGAAGCTTTGTTCGTTGATTTAGGGGCTTTGGCTGCTCCTCGTGTTTTTGATTGGGATGGCGATGGATTGGATGATATTTTGAGCGGAAATGGAGTTGGAAACATCTATTTTGTGAAAAATCTTGGGGGAGATATTCCTGTTTGGGATGCTCCTAAAATCCTCGAAATTGATGGAGTTCCTATTCGGATTATTCCGACGGAAGTGTTGCCCAATACAGAGAATCCGCATTGGGGATATACAACCATTGATGTTGGGGATTGGGATCACGATGGGTTGCCCGATATCTTGGTGAATGAACACAATGGCAATTTGGTTTGGCTGAAAAATAAAGGTACCAGGGAAAAGCCGGAGCTGTCAAAACCACAGCCGCTCTATGTTGAATGGGAAGGAGAGCCTCAAAAGCCAGCTTGGACACCAGGAGTTTCTGAAGGGAATGAACTGCTGGCTCCTTGGCGGACATCTCCTTTTATCATGGATTTTAATCAAGATGGCCTTAATGATTTGGTGATGTTGGATTACGAAGGTTATTTGGTGGTTTATCCGCGTCAAAAAGTGGGAGATGAATTACGCTTGGGGCATCCTCAGCGGAATTTTGTTTTCTCGGATGGATCGCCAATCTTGTTAAATCAGCGAACAGGATCTAGTCATGGCCGGTTAAAAATAACTTTTGCTGATTGGGATGGTGATGGATTGGAAGATCTGGTCTTTTCATCAAAACCAGCAGTAGACTGGATGAAGAACCTGGGAATGAAAAATGGGAAAATGGTTTTGCAATACATGGGGCGGGTGATTTCGCGTACCTTGATGGGCCATACGGATGGTCCTGTGGTCACTGACTTTAATCGCGATGGAGTTCCCGATTTGTTGGTGGGCACCGAAACTGGTGTTTTATATTATTGGCAAAGGCCTAGTGTAACGATAACCACAACAATGACCACCACCGGAAAACAGAAACCTGCCGCTTATCCTTACTTCAAACGATGATGATGTTTTGTACTTAGCCTGCCTGGTGCAAAGGTTATTTTTATTTCGTTACCAGAAGGAAATTATTGAGTTAATATTCCATTTGTTTTGCCAAAAATTCGTGAAGTGGCAGCAGGGTATTTGATTTATTTTTAAGGTGTTTGCTTGTTTGGCGAGGTGTTGGATATTTTGTAGCAAAGATTCTAAAAAGTGATGTGTAAGGGAAGAACTTCTAGTTGATTTGAGGAATAAAACCAAAATAAGGATGCTCATGAATTCATTCGTTAAAAGTACAATGTGTTTAGTCGCTGGACTTTTATGTATTGGAAGTAACTATTTGATGGCGCAATCAAATGCTGCATCTTCAAGTCCTGATCGAATTATTCTGAATTTGACGGCAGCGGGAACAAATTCGGTTGCTGTTAGCTGGCGAACAGATACCTTGGTTGAAAAAGGTTTTTGTGAATGGCAGCTGTCACCGCAGGGACCTGTGGCCTCGGAGAATACCCGTCAAGTCGTGGCCAACACGCAACAGCTTGTTTATACTTATTCGAATGAACCAGCTATTCATGCCAAACAGCATAGTTGTACGCTGAAGGACTTAGCTCCAGGGAAAAGCTATATTTACCGGGTTGGCGATGGAACAAATTATAGTGAATGGTTGGAGTTTTCTTTTCCTGCTGAAGATCAGGAAGCCTTCTCTTTCCTGTATTTTGGGGATCCGCAAACAAGCCTGAAATCGCAATGGTCGCGGGTGGTAAGAAAAGCTTATCAGCAAGTACCCGAGTCTGCTTTTATGCTTTATGCCGGCGACTTGATAAATCGTGCAGGCAAAGATCGGGAGTGGCAGGAGTGGTTTGAGGCTGGGCGGTTCATCTTCTCAAGTACGCCCCAATTAATGACTCCGGGAAACCATGATTATGATGATCGGACTTTGGATCCACATTGGAGAGCACAGTTTGAGTTACCGAAAAATGGCCCCAAAGGGTTGGAAGAAACGTGTTTTTTCATCGATTATAAAAATCTACGTTTAATCTCAATTGATTCAGCTGCAGGCGACGAACTGGACGATGAGAACGGTTGGGAGATGCAGTCGCAAGTTGCTTGGCTGGATTCTGTTCTGGGCAATACGGAAAGCGAATGGATTATTCTGACGACCCATTTGCCGTTTTATTCTCCGAAAGCATCGCGCGACAATGCTTCTTTAAGAAAACACTTTCAGCCTTTGATTGAAAAGTATGGGGTTGATTTGGTCCTTTCCGGACATGATCATTCGTATGGCAGAGGGATGGCCTCGGATAGCTCAAATCCTCTTCATCAGCCGGTTTACGTCGTGTCGGTAAGTGGCCCGAAGATGTATGAGGCAGGAGATAAGGACTGGATGAAACGAAAAGGAAGTAAAGTACAGTTGTTTCAGAAAATTACGATTGCACCCGGAAAACTCAATTTTGAAGCTCATACCGCTAATGGCGAATTGTTCGATCATTTTCAACTTAGGAAAGTGGATGGTCAAACGGAGTTGCTCGACTAGTGATTTTAATGGAATGAAATTTTCTCTGAGACGTAGTAAAAGATGAATAAACAACTCATTATGGTTATTCCGGTGATTGTTTTTCGTGAATCGATTCAACCTGAACAGTTAGTTGCTCGGTTACAGTTGGAAGAGCGTAACGAGTCATTTGCTTGGTGGAGCTCTGGTATTGTAGCCGCAAGTTTATTTATCGTTGCCTTGGTCGCTGGTAAATATGCTTTTGGAAGTCCTGATTGTTTCACACAGGGTAAAAGCCAGCTGATTTTTACGATATTCTTTCTACTTTATATGTTGTGCAGCTTTTTAGTATCCGGATTGCTCACGGGTACATTTCCTTTTAATCAGTGGCTCTATCTGGTTAACTTGCTTATCATTTGGGTTTTACTGTCAAGAAGCAAAGAGCCATTTAACATTTCCGTAAGGTTTGATCGCTTAAGCTATGCTCGAATACATAAAATGTATTTCAGTATCTTAATCTTCTTAATTCTTTTAATGGCGTGGTTTTCGGTTTTTTTGCATGATGGATTACCGGGAGCTCACGATTGATTTTCATTTTCTTAGTTTATCTAAATGTTAATGCATCATTGATGGGAGATGATGTAGTTTTAATTTAAAGGTGAAATTATTTTAACCTGCAGTAATTGGTTTTTACACTGTTGTAAAACATGCGGGTTAATATTTAATGTATTTAGAGTAAAATTCCAGAAGCAATTGCCTGATCGTTTATAAAACTTTGTAAGAGTGGATGATGAGATTATGATCCATGATTTTAATTAAATCAAAAAAACTATCTATGAAAAAAAGAATTTTGCAGACACTTCTGGTTGCACTATTTGCTCTGTTTTGTGTTGCTGCTACAGCCCAAAATCGGGTAAGCGGTACCGTAACGGGTGATGATGGTGAGCCTTTGCCTGGAGTATCTATCGTGATTGAGGGTACAAACAACGGGGTAGTGACCAATTTCAATGGAAGCTACAACCTACAACTGCCAAACTCCAATGTAACATTGGTATTCTCTTTTGTTGGTATGGAAACGCAAAATGTTCCAGTCAATGGACGATCTGTGGTAGACGTTATTTTGCAGTCATCAACAATTGGAGTTGATGAAGTGGTGGTAACGGCACTCGGTATTTCTCGTGAAAAAAAGTCATTGGGATATTCAGTTGCTGAAGTTGATGGGGAGTCTTTACAAAAGGTGGCTCAGGAAAATGTCTTGAATTCACTCTCCGGAAAAGTTTCCGGAGTAGCCATTAATTCTACTGGTGGAGCTGGGTCATCAGTAAGTATGGTTATTCGGGGGGCTTCGTCATTAACAAGTGATAACCAGCCGCTTTTTGTGGTTGATGGAGTGCCCATGAATAATACGTTGAACAACATTACTTCTGTTGGTCGTGAAAATAATCCGGACTATGGTAATGCCATTTCTGATTTAAGCTCTGAAAACATCGAAAGTGTTTCGGTATTGAAGGGCCCAAGTGCTGCTGCCTTGTACGGTTCACGCGCTGGTAATGGGGTGGTGATTATCACGACAAAATCCGGAAAGAAATCGAAAGGACTCGGTGTGACGGTTACATCAAATACCGTTGTCGAAACGCCTTACAAGTATTTGGAAAAACATACTCGTTTTGCGAATGGGCAACGGCCATACACACAAGATAATCGCCCCAATAATGGCTTGCCTTATTACGTAGTTCCTGTGGGAGACTCTTATTGGGTTGGCCCGGAGATGGACAAGGGAATGATGGTATATCAATGGCCTTATTTCAATGCGAATGGAGAAGTAGAAGCGACTGAGTTGGTTTCTCACCCGGATAATTTTAAAGACTTTTTCAGAACCGGGATTACATCTACCAATGGGGTTTCGGTTACCGATGCAACAGATCGGTTAAATTACCGGGTGTCATTTGAAAGCATGCAGAATCAGGGAATTATCCCCAATAGTGATTTACACCGAAACTCAATTAGCCTAAACTCTTCATTGAAAGTAGTCGATAACCTTACGGTTAGTTCGAGCATTAATTTTACAAACTCAGGAGCAGATAACCGACCATCTATTGGAAACCGAGGAGCAAACCCGCTCCAAGCTCTGTATGATATCAATTCGCATATTGACATTAACGATTTGAAAAACTATTGGGAGCCTGGCTTGGAAGGAATTCAACAGAACGGTCCCTATACGCTGGATCTGAAACCAGATGGATCGTATGAAAAAGTGGATCGAATCAATAACCCCTATTTCTTAGCGAATGAAGTGAATAACGGTTTCAGCCGAGACCGGGTATTTGGAAATGCAAAAATCGACTGGCAAATCACGCCTGAGTTATCATTAATGGGACGCTATACGCATGATCAGTTTCATGAAAGACGCGAGAGTAAAATTGCCCTCAGTTATACGCGGGATGCAAATGGGGCCTATGGTATTTTCAATATGGCTCGGAGAGAACAAAATGGAGACTTTTTGCTAGCCTACAACAAGACCTTTGAAGATTTTAGCCTTTCAGCCTCGGCTGGTGGTAACTACATGTATCAATATGCCGAAAACAATATGGCCAGAACGAAAGCGAGAGGTAGCGGTTTAATTGTTCCCGGGCTGTATTCGTTGAGTAACATTGCTCCCGACAATATTGAATATGGTTCAAGTTGGAGTGAAAAGGCTATTTATAGTTTGTATGCGCTTGCATCGCTTGGATATAAAGATGCAGTCTATTTGGATCTAACAGCACGGAATGATTGGTCAAGTACCCTCCCTGCTGATAACCGATCTTATTTTTATCCTTCAGCATCTTTAAGCCTGTTGTTGAATAATGTATTCGACATGGGAAGCAAGGTGTCCTTGGCTAAACTGCGTGGAGGTTGGGCTATGGTTGGTAACGACACAGACCCATATCGCTTGATGGCTACCATGCAAAACATGGGGGCCTGGGATAATCAACCTCGCCTGGGGACTTCGGGTACTTTATTATTGCCAGATCTAAAACCGGAGATTCAAACCAGTTGGGAAATTGGTGCTGATTTGGCATTCTTCAACAGCCGATTAAGAATGGATGGTACCTATTATGAATCGGAAAATGAAAACCAAATTTTGAGTATTGCACTGCCTCCATCATCAGGCTATACCGGCAAGCAAATTAATGCGGGCTTAATCTCCAGCAAGGGGATTGAACTTTCATTAGGAGGGGTGCCAATAGCTACTGAAAATTGGAACTGGGATGTGAATTTCGTGTTCTCTAAAAACCGGACAAGAATTGAAGAATTGGCGGAAGGCTTTGACTACATCAGGCTTTGGAGCGATGCCAAAGGAGGAGCCTACACTTGGGTAGGTGATGAAATCGGACAAATTATTGACCGTGCGATGACTCGTGTTGATGATCCGAATTCTCCGTACCATGGCTGGCCAGTCATTGATGATGAAGGCTGGGATGATAGTGACCGAACGCTACAAGGTGCTGATGGTAACCGTGTAGCTCCTGTAATTGGAAACTTTAACCCGGATTTTACTTTGGGGATGCAAACTTCGGTTTCCTATAAAAAATGGACGTTGAGTGCAAGTTTGGACTGGCGTAAAGGAGGTCAGTTTGTTTCGCAAACCTTTCGTTATGGGGAGTCAGATTTACACACGCAACGCTGGATGGATCGTACTCTTAAGTTGAATGATATGAGTGGCCCTGAAATCGCTCAATACCTGAAAGATCATGCTGATGAGTACTTATCGCCCGACGGAATGTTTTTTGTGATTGTTGGAGGGCCAACTGCAGACACCGGAGGTTTGCCACATACCGAAAATGGGATCACCTTAAACGATGGTGTGTTTATGCCGGGTGTTGAAGGCTATTATGATGACAATGGTAATTTCGTGATGGTTAAAGAGCATTTGGGAGACGACGGTACGCCTCTGATCCGTTATCAGGATTACTATGGTTGGGATTATACCCGCAATGCGACATTCGATGCAGACTTCGTAAAACTTCGCGAGATTTCACTGACCTACCAGCTTCCTCCTTTGAAGTCGCTTGGGATTCAGAATGCTTCGGTTTCTGTTTACAGCCGGAACCTAATTTTATGGACGAAAGCTGGAATCAATGTTGATCCGGAAACAGCTTTCCAGGCTGAGTCAGGAGTACAAGGGAGTGGTATTCAATTTAAACAAGGAATTGAGCGATACAATGTTAGTCCTTGGACAATTCCTGTTGGTCTTAAGTTGAACGTGAGTTTTTAACGGATAAAACAGAAAAACATGAAAAGAATAAATTCATTTCACAAGATATTGTTGGTATTTGCAATCCTTGCTTTGGCATCGTGCGAAGACCATCTGACAGAGCTGAATATTGACCCGAATGGGGTTGACCCGGATCTTGTCCAACCCAACTTGGTTGTTCCAACAGTTATTTCTCAAACGGCCCATCCTTACTTGCAGGATAATTATGAAGGCTGGGTGGCTGGAACCATGCAGTATGTGCAAAAGAGTGGTTGGGGAAGCGAGCTTAACAAGTATGATTGGAACAAAGAACGAGGTTGGGATACTTGGTATGCGAACTTGCGTAATGCGAAGCACCTGTATCAACGCTCGATGGAAGAAGGGATGGAGTTTCAGCAAGGAGTTGCTTTGGTGATGCGTGCTTTTAATTATGGTTATATTGTTGATTCCTGGGGCGATGCTCCCTATGCCAATGCCTTGAATGCCCCGGACGGTGGTCAGGGGGATTTGTTTCCGACTTTCGATTCGCAGGAAACAATTTACAAAGGAATCATTGAAGAACTAAAAGAAGCCAATACGCTTTTGTCGAAGCCGGCTGGGGCCTACAAAGGAATTCAGGCGAATGCCGATATTCTTTACAGTGGGAATCCTGGATTATGGCGGAAGTTTGCCAATTCGTTGATGTTGAGGTATTATATGCGACTTTCTGAAAAACTTCCTGACTATGCCAAGCAAGGAATTGAGGAGATCATGAGTAATGCTTCCAGCTATCCGGTTTTTGCTTCATTCGAAGAGGATGCCATGATGAGCTATGTTGGTTCTTCCAACTCCGATTCATGGCCCGCAAATGTCACCTACGATGCTTCGGCCAGTAACTTTAATCGGATTCAGCTTTGTGCTGGTTTCCGCGATGTCTTGGTAGGGCTGGAAGATCCGCGTTTGGATGTTTGGTTCAACCCAGTGAAGATGCAGATAAAGGTTTCAGAGGACTACGAAGACGATGTTGTTATGGATGGAGTTAGGTATTTAAATCCTACTTATATGGCAGAAAACAACATGGTTTTGTATGCCCCGGATACCTGGGTTGATGATGCCGAAGCTGGTAAGGTATTGGTTGATACGATGGTTTATGTTGGTTTGCCTATTGCTTCGACAACCGGAGATGGCTCGGGCTGGAACTTAAATCCAAATCCTATTCAGGGAGGTCCGAATGTGCACAACTCTGCTCTGGATGATATTTATATGGAGGCCGAAGGTGACTTGCTAAAAGCCCGCTTGATGTCCTATGCTGAAGTCTGTTTCATTTTAGCTGAAGCTGCTCAAAAAGGTTGGAACGTTGGCGATCAGCAAAGTTGGTATGAAAAAGGTATAAAAGCTTCGCTGAATACATGGGAAGTGGGGGATGCTTACGATGATTATGTGGCGGTTGCAGGTGTTGCTTTTGACGGTTCAATAGAGCAAATTATGGAGCAAAAATGGATCGCCAACTGGACCGTTGCTCATGAAGCATGGTGCGACTGGCGCCGGACAGGATTGCCCCAGCTAACAGTTGGCAAGAAGGGGGTTCGTGAGGCCATGCCATTGCGGTTTCAGTATGGTGCAAGCGAAAAAGACCGGAATAATGTGAACTACAATGCTGCCATTCAAAACCTTCAGGAAACGGATTACACCGCGACCGATGGTGAAGATAGTGCATGGTCAAAATTCTGGCTGCTACAAGGAACTAACAAACCTTATTAAGGTTCTACAACCAACTATAAGTGATCAGCGGGGGCGCCATGCACCTCCGCTGATTCAATGTATAATGACAAAAGTCTCCGGAACTTAGTCAAGCTGCTCAGTTTCAGGGGCTGTTAAAACGAATCAATGATAATTCGAAGTATACTAATCTTGGGATGCTTGCTGGCGAGTTTACTGGGGATTGCACAGGCAAAATCATTTTCGGATGGATTTGTCTATCTCGATCAAAACAAGAATGGCCAATTGGATTCCGGAGAACCTGGCGTGAATGGTGTTTCTGTCTCCAATGGTTTGGAAGTCATTCAAACCGATGCTGATGGTTATTGGAAGCTGCCTGTTCGAAACGGAGAAGCAATCTTTGTGGTCAAACCAGCTGACTATCAGGTTGGGTTTAAAAGCAATCAACTACCCAAAAATTATTTCTTATTTGATGATCTTGTGCTGGCTGCAAAAAACAAAAGCAAGCTGAACTTTCCTTTGCAACGGAATGATGAACCGCAGCAGTTTGACGTGCTTTTCTGGGGCGATCCGCAGGCTCGTGGCATGAAGGAGGTGGAGTACATTGCCCATGATGTGGTGGAGGAGTGCCTGGCAACGGAGGCTCGCTTTGGAGTTAGCCTTGGAGACTTGGTTGCCGATGATCCGCTTTTGATGGATAGCATCAGTCAATACATTGGTCATATCGGGATTCCGTGGTACAACATTTTTGGTAATCATGACAACGACCGTCAGGCCAAATCAAATCAAGAGCGGGATGATACATTTGAGCGCTTCTTTGGGCCAAGTACTTATGCTTTCGAATACGGGCAGGTGGTTTTTATTGCCTTGAACAATATTTTTTATGGCGGTGATGGCCGTTATTCTCCGCACTTTACAAGCGAGCAGATTGCTTTTGTCAAAAGCTATTTGCAAGCTGTTCCCGCAGATAAACTGGTGGTTTTAATGATGCATGCTCCCATCATTGAATGCGATAATAAGGAGGCTATTCTGGAACTAGTTCAGGATCGAAAGCATAGCTTTTCCATTTCGGGGCATGCGCATGAACAAGCTCATTTATTTTTGGATGCTGGCCAGGGATGGCAGGGGGATGAAGCCCATCATCACTTGGTGAATGCGACGGTTTGTGGTAGTTGGTGGTGTGGTTTGAAGGACGAACTCGGAATACCTCATGCAACGATGAATGACGGAGCCCCCAATGGGTATTCGATTGTGAGCTTCGATGAAAATAGCTACAAAATTCGATTTAAAGCAGCAAGGCGTCCGGCGGATTACCAGATGAATATCTACTTGCCAGAGCAAATTGATGAAGCCAACGCTGGCGAGCAAGTGGTTGTGGTGAATGTATTTGCCGGATCGGAAAAATCAGTTGTCGAAATGCAAGTGAATGGACAAGGATCGTGGTTCAACTTAGAAAAAAAGGATCAAATTGACCCGCAAAGCTTACAAGTACATCTGTTAAACCCTTACCTGGAACTGGAGAAAGGGGATCGTAAATTAGAAGATGTTCTTGGCTATCCGATGGATTATCCGAGCGTTTCAACGCATATGTGGGAAGGAAAGCTTCCCGATAATTTGACCTCGGGAGTGCATAAACTTACCGTTCGAACCAAGGATATGTTTGGACAGGAGTGGGAAGCCCATCGCTTATTCCGAGTAAATTAAGCTATAAAAGAATTGGTGTAAACACATTGATGAATGCCGCAAATCTGAAATATCGCCCCCTTGTTTTTTGCCTACTCTTTGTGCTGGCAGTCTCCGTGATTGGCTGTACTTCAAAAACTTCAACCCAACCAAATAAGAATCGACGACTCATGAGCGAACAGCAACTTTCCTTCTCCGAAAAAAATCATGCTTTGGACAACAACGATAATTTCTCTCCGGATGATCGTTTCTTATGCTACGATACGCGCGGAACGGTCTTCAATAGTGACTTAGCTAATTGTCAATCCATCGAAAAAATTGAGCTGGCAACTGGCCGAGAAACGGTGCTTTGGATGCCGGAATCAGTTACTGGAGTGCAGGCTGCTCCGGGAGTTGCGGCGGTATCATGGCACCCCAGCGAAAATAAGGTGGCTTTCATTCATGGACCGATGTTGAATGAGGTTGAGGAGCGCGGTTATTACGGCATTCGTAATCGGAATGGAGCCGAGGTCAGTGCTGATGGAGCGGGCCACTTTCAATGGCTCGACAAGCGTGCTGTTGCTACCGATCGGCCAACAATCTCCGGAGCCCATCGGGGAGGAACGCATCGGCATGAGTATTCGAAGGATGGCTTGCGAATTGGATTTACCTACGACGATTTTCTGTGCCCGGAGTATGATCGGACCATTGCCTACATGGAGCCAAACTTGAAGGCTCCCGAAGGGGCTTCGCATTACTTTGCGGTGTTGCTAAAACCTGCACAAAAAGGGAAATCAAAGGCTGGTGAAATTGAACGGGCTTTTGGGGATTCCTGGCTTGATCGAAAAGGAACCATGCGGGCTTTTGTGGGGAAGGTAAGAGCCGAAAATGGTCGTGATTATCAGCAGGATTTATTTGTGGCTGATGTCCCCGAAAATGTTGTGATTACAACGGCCTATTCCGGTGATGCAACCCATTTCCCGGAACCGCCTGGAGGTGTTTCCATTCGTCGGTTGACACATGCCGGTGGGGTCTCAGGTATTGTGCGCGGATCGGCAGATGGCCGCTACATTGCATACTTGGCAAAAGATAAATCGGGAATTAATCAATTGTGGATTATCCCTGCAGAGGAGAGTGATCAAGCCAACCAGAAAGAATTGCTACCCCAGCAGGTTAGCAGCTTCCGGTCGGATGCGTCGGATTTACGCTGGCATCCTTCCGGCAATTGGATTTTTTGTCTGGTTGATGGGAATCTACTTGCCTCTTATGTCCAACAAGGGCCATACTTTGGGAAAGCCTTTTGGCTTACGGACGATTCCAAACAACGCAGCCAGTTGGTGGTGTCCAACAATGGGCAGCTGGCTGCTTATAATGTGGAAGTAGACAATGGTGAATCAGATACCTCAACCAGTTTTTTACAAATATTTACGCTACAGTTAGACCTGGAAAAGCTTGATGCAGCCCTGAGTGAAATCTAAAAACGGATAGAATTAGTAATAAATATAGTGTAACTTAAACAGAACTTAAACCAATAGAAATGAACAGTAAACGACTTCTCCAATCGGGTATCTTTATCTTGGGGCTAATGCTTTCCTTGTCTTCCATAGGACAGCGAAAGAGCAATCAAGCTCAAATTCAGGATACCCCTTTTATTCAAGAATACAGTATCAAATACAATTTTAACAACGACCGGGTTGAGCTTCGGCGGGTGGCTGCTGATCGCAATGGCTATGTGCAGGTGCTTTCGTCGCATGGTTTGTTGCGACCAAAAGCCGGCCAATTTCTTTTTCCCGGCGAACTGGTAAAAGATGTGCAGTATTTGCCAACATCAGATAAAGGACTGAAGGATTTGATGAGCCATCAAAAACAGCTGGTCTATTTGGATGATAAGGCTGTGTTGAGTAACGCTTGGGCTGGGAAATTATACAGTCGCCATCAGCTACCTGAAGCGCGTTACTTTGCAGTTGATGATGATTTTACTTTCCTGATCTCAGATGGGAAGAACTTGCAGTTGCTGGACTGGGACCAGGTGCGATGGTCGGGCGTTGCCGAAGATGAAGTGCGCGCCATTCGCTACGATGCATTGAATAAGCTGTATTGGATTTTAGGACAGCATACGGTGTCAACTTTTAATCCAGCTCAAAAAAGGTTGACGACCATTCTGGATGATGCTTCGATAACCTGTATTGAAGTGGCCGGAGATCAGTTGTTCGTTGGAACCAATGATGGTTATTACGAAGTGGATACCAAAACAGGAAAGCCGGGTGCCATTAAACGAAAACTTCCCTGGAATGAAATTACGACCATTGCCAAGCTGGAGGATGGCTTGTGGTTTGGATCAACACGCGGTGCATTTAAGCGTAAGGACGATGGCAGTTATCGATACTACTCGTCCAAACGCTGGCTGCCATCTGATGAAGTGATTGACTTGGCTGATGGGTCGGAGAATTCAATCTTGATTTTGACCAACAAAGGCTTGGGGAAAATCTGTCGCAAGGAAATGACCTTGCACGATAAAGCGATGTATTACGACAAGCAGGTTCGGGAACGTCACATTCGTCATGGCTTTAACGGAACGGTGAGCAACATGACGGATGGAGATGTTACAAGTGGTAGCCTCCAAACTTCTGACAATGATGGTTTGTGGACGACCATGTACCTGGCCGGTGAAGTGTTTCGCTATGCGGTAACCGGTTCTTCCGAAGCTTTGCAAAATGTGCGCGAATCGTTGGATGCCATGGAGCGGCTTTACTCCATTAATCCTGTTCCCGGTTTTCCGTCGCGGTCTTTCGAGCGCCGGGGCTATAAATACCACGATAAACCTTGGCGTAGGGCTGAGGATCCGGAATGGGACTGGAAATCGACAACCAGCAGCGATGAAGCTATTGGTCACATCTTTGCCTTTGGGGCCATTGCAGAGTTGATTGCTGAACCGGACTTGAAAAATAAAGCCATTACTTTGATCGATACCTTGATGTCGCATGCTTTGAAGCACGACCATTATTTGGTGGACTGGAATGGTGAGCCTACGGTGTGGGGCCGCTGGAACCCTGAATATGTGAATGCCCGCCCAGTCATGGTTGGCGACCGGAAGATTAACTCCAGCAACTACATTGGGATGTTGCAAACTGCTTATCATTTCACCCAAAAAGAAAAGTACAAGAAAGCCGCCTTTCAACTAATGGAGGAGCATGGTTATTACGAGAACCTGATGCGCCCGATGAAAGAGATTGGCCCTGCACCGGAGGATTCCGACGATTGGAGCAAGATGCTATCCAGTGGCTGGAACCATTCGGACGATGAAATGTACTACTGTGGTTATTGGGGACTTTATCGTTACGCTTTCAACGATACGCTGAAGGCGAATTACAAAAAGGCGATTGTGGACCACTGGGAACATGAGCGTCCGGAGAAAGAAGGGCTTTGGAATATCATGACGGCTTTGGTTGGAAAAGATAACTACGATTTTGAAGAGGCGATTTGGTACCTGAGAGAATACCCTCTGGACTTGATTGATTGGGGCATTCAAAATAGCCATCGCAAGGATATTGAGTTTGTGGAGCCCAACTTCAGAAAGCAGACCATCCGGGAAGTGTTGCCGGCAGGAGAGTTACGGGTGTCCCGTCACAATGCCAATCGGTTTGACCTGGACAGCAATGGCCGCGGACATGCCGAATACAGTGCGGGCGATATTTGGCTGCTTCCATACTGGATTGGCCGTTACTTGGGAGTCATCAGTGAGCCTCAAAAGTAAGTTTGATTTTCAAACGAAATAAAGACACTAACGAGATCGGCGCTGAAGCCGGTTCAATAAAAAATAAGGTTGTTTTGGTTTAGTTTGATAAGATGGCGTACTTAAACTGCTCAGCGATTTGGGTACGCCACTTACTTTCTTTTCGAACAACTGCAAATTACAAACTTTTGAAAAGAACAAACGATGGATTTACTAGCTGTTTTTCGAAATTGGTTTATTGCTTGCTTGTTGGTATTTGGAGTGACTGGAAGCGTGCTTGCACAGCCGCTCTACCAAGTGGATCAGCAACTTTGGAAGCCTCAGAAAGATGAAGTTTTCCTGCAAGAATCGGTGCAGAAAATTACAACCGACGAGCCGGTAACGGCTGTGGCTGCAACGCAGGGAACTTGCTATGCCTTGATTGGCAAGCAGCTCTTTCAGGTGGACGATGGAAAACTAGTTCCTGCCTCTCAGGCCCCCGAGCAGGTTGTTCGGTTGAAGGCTGCTGGTGGGGCCGTTTGGGCGCTGACTTCCCACGGAATTTATCGCAACCAGGGGAATGCCTGGAAGTTAATCGACAATCAAATTTTTGTTGATGTGTGTATGCATGCCGGTGCTTTGCATGCTGCAACTTCGGAAGAGATTTTTCGATTGGAAAATGATCGCTTTGTAAGTACCAAACCCGAAGGAGGTTATTACACCAGCAACATGACCATGTTAATGGAAGATGGCACGCAGCTTCATGCTGATCCGGTGCGTTTAGGACCCATTGACCATATCGAATCGTACAGTGGAACTTTATATATTTTGCGCCCGGGCCGAATCGTTTTGTTTGATGGCAAAACAGTGAATGATGACTTTGTTGACTGGGGCGTTCTTCCTTCACGAAATACGCGTGACTTTCTGAGTTATGGCAGTCGTTTGTTTATTGCGACTGACCGTGGTTTGGGTGTGTTGCAGGGAGCGGCGCTGAAAACCATTCGGGGAGAAGATGGCTTGCCGGTTGAAAATACGACCTGCCTGGAGCGAGGCTTCGATCAGGATATTTGGATTGGCACCGAGCGTGGAGCGGTGCGTATGTTGAATGACGAGTGGCATTATTTCGGAGCGGACATCTGGCTTCCGGATAATCGGGTGAATGCCCTGGCTGTTGACAATCAGCAAGTGTTTATTGCAACAAATGGAGGGCTGTCGATTCTGTCTTATGAGCCATATACTTTGCAGAAGAAAGCGGCCTATTATGAGCATCACCTGGAAGCGTGGGGGCATAAACGAATGGGCTTCATCCATACACTTGATTTGAAAAATGGGGAGTGGGTGCGTGAGATCAGCGATAACGACGGTTCGCATACGGCTTCTTACCTGGCTGCTATGTGCTACAAATATGCGGTTACGGGAGATAAACAGGCCCGGGAGGAAGCGGTGGAGTCGTTTAAAGCCATGCTTTGGTTGGAGCAAGTAACTCCTATTGATGGATTTTTTGCCCGTTCCATTTGGTCAATAACAGGCGATAAGGGTGAGATGGGAAAACATGGATCAGGTGGCTTGCCTGCCAAGTGGTACCCAACTCCCGATGGCAAGTGGTACTGGAAAGGGGATACCTCCAGCGATGAGGCCATTGCCCATTTTTATTCGGTGTCCTTGTTTCACGATCTAGTGGCCGATGGAAAAGAAAAAGAAATGGCGCGGGAGCATCTGGCAAAAATCTCCAACTACATCATCGACTGTGGATGGACCTTGCACGATATGGACGGAAAACCAACCCGCTGGGGCCGGTGGAATCCGGAATACTTGTTAAGGCCTTATGGATACGTTGACCGCGGCGTAAACGGATTGGAGGCCCTGACTTTTATGCAAACGGCCTTGGCGCTCACCGGAAATCAGAAGTTTGCTGATGGTTACCAGCAATTGATTGATTGGGGCTATCCGGCCAATACCATTCGTCAAAAGAATGTGTTTCCACCCGAGAACCTTGCGCCTTGGGACGATGAACTGGCCTTTTACAGCTACTACACTTTGTTGCGTTATGAGAAAGATCCGGTTTTGCGCTCGGTGTACCTGCGCAGCCTGGAACGTACCTGGGAGGTGAAACGTATGGAGCACATTCCCTGGTTCAACTTTGCTTATGGCGTGATTACCGGCAACGACTGCGATGTGCAGGCATCAGTGGAGCACTTGAGGGCATGGACGCTTGATCCAACCGAGCATACTTTCCGGAATTCGCATCGCGATGATTTGCATGTTGAAGCAGGCTACACGTCGTACGAAGGGGGGCTGAAAGCGATTTCTCCCCGCGAAAAGAATGTGGTTCGGGGAAGCCGCAATGCTGTTGTTTTGGACGGAGGACGCCATGGGCATCGGATTATGGAGCCCACCGGCTTTGTTCGGGACTACTGGATGGGACGTTACCATGGCTTTATTGAAGCGCCGGAAACCAACGATCCGAAGCTGTTGGACGTGGAAGTTGGAGAACCCCAGGGGGCTGCACCTTATCAGGGACCATCACGTCCGAAAGTATATTAATTGAATTATTCAAACAAAATTAGAGCTAATACCCAAGAGATTGACTTATGGAAATAATGAAAAAATTAAAGTTGAAGAGTTGTTTGGTGATGCTGGCTGGGCTGTTGATTTGGGGCGGTTGTGCCGGGCCGAATCCGGAGATACCATCTGTTGCAGAAGTGATTGATGCCAAGGTAACCGAGCTCTATCAAACGAAGAGCGAGGAAGAATTGGCGGCGATTACCTACGAGCAGGCCTTTCAGTTATTCAACGAGCAAGAGTTGCAGGTTTTAAGTAGCAAGTATTGGATGTTTGATGTGAATGTGCCGGTAGTTGTTTCGGTGCTGCGAAGTGTCAAGCAGAAGGTGGTCCCGTTTTGGTTGGAAGAGCAGGGATTTCAGAAGACAGCTATGAAGCTAAAAAATGAAATTACAGGCTATGAGGTGTGGCAAAAGAATTTTGATGCCGGACACGTCGGCTTGGGGATTAATGGCTTTGAGAACTTTGGAATGCACTACTTGGTGAGCGTGGGACCACAAAATCCTGCCGACGAATTGGAGCTGAGTAACTTTTTTCCGAAGCATCAGTATGTGGGAACGATGGCTGATGGGGCATTTACCTATCACGATTGGACTGAGTTGGTTTTAGAGGAGGTGCCGGAAGCTTTGCAAGGACAAAAACTGCTGACCACCATTCGCGGGCGGGGAACCGAGTCGCACTTTGTTGGTGCTTTTCGGGCAACCGAGCATCCGTCTTCGGCTAAACCGGATCAACTGTTGCTCAGCTGGAGTAATGATCCGGCAACGACCATGGATATTCAATGGCGAACAGCCAATTCGGTACAAACAGGTCAGGTGGAGTATCGGGAAAAGGGAGGCGACGAGGTGAAAACCGTTGATGCTACTTCTTTTCTGATGGAAGATTTGATGCTGATGAACGATCGTTATTGTCATCGCTTTACCGCACAATTACGAAACCTGAAGCCCGGAACAACCTACGAATACCGCCTTGCGACCGATGCCGCATGGAGTCCTGAAAACGCATTTACCACTCAGGCGAAGGATGATTCTTTCTCCTTCATTTGGTTTGGAGATACACACTTTTCCAAGGAGTGGGGCAAACTGCTGAACGTGGCTTTTGAGAAACATCCGGATGCTGCGTTTTACTCCATCGTTGGCGATCTGGTGAGCGATGGTCTGCACCGCGACCAATGGGACGCTTTGTGGAGCTATACCGATGGCATTATGAGTCAGCGGCCCATGATGTCCACCCTTGGCAATCACGATAACCGGAGCGGTTTGGGGGCATGGATGTATCGCGAAATGTTTAGCTACCCCGAGGAAGGTCCTTCCGGAATTATTCCGGAGCATACTTACGCCTTTCAATACAAAAATACCTTGTTTTTAATGCTGGATGCCACATCGCCGGTCGAGTTGCAGACCGAATGGATTGAGCAGCAGCTAAAAAATACAACGGCAAGCTGGAAAATTGCCATGTTTCACTTTCCGCCTTACAATTGGGAAGAACCTTATTACGACATCCAGGAAGCTTGGGTTCCTGTGTTTGATCAATACCATGTCGATCTGGTGTTCGGAGGGCATATTCACTACTACATGCGCTCTAAGCCAATGAAGCAGGGCGAAGTGGTGTCTTCCTACAAGGATGGTACGGCCTATATTATTTCCATTGGTATTCCCTCCCGAACCCGCGATATTGGAGAAGAACCGTATGCGGCAGTACAGAAATCGCGAGGGCAGTTTTACCAGTACCTAAAGATTGATGGCGATGTGCTTTCGTACCAGGCGATTGATTCGGAAGGGCAGTTGGCCGATGAATTCAAATTAAAAAAATAAGAAATGAAACGATTGGTGTATACCCTTTTGCTGCTTGTATTCTGGACTTTGAGTGGGACTGCTCAACAGAAAAGATCGCTTGATTTTACTTCAGATGGAGATTTTAAAGTGGTGCAGTTTACCGATACGCACATCAACCTGGAAGAAGGGAAAAACGTGCAGGTGTTTGATGTCATCAGTTCGGTGTTGGCGGCAGAGAGGCCGCAGCTGGCTGTACTCACCGGCGACATTGCCAGTCAGCATGCACCTCGGGAAATTTACCGAAAGCTGGCTGCCATCTTCGAGGCAGAAGATGTTCCTTGGGTGGTGGTGTTTGGGAACCATGATGCCCGGGATGCTAAGGCACGAAAGGAACTGGCCAACTTTGTGGAGCAGTTTCCGGGCTGCTTAAACCACGATGTAGGCACGCTGACGGGAAGCACCAATTTTGTGTTAACCGTGAAGGGACACAACCAAAAGACGGCAGCCTTGCTTTATTGCATGGACTCGAATGCCTACAGCACCTTGAAACCGAAGGTGGATGGTTACGGCTGGTTCGATTTTTCACAGGTCAACTGGTACTTGCAAAAGAGTCGCGACTATACGGCGGCTAATGCTGGGCAACCCTTGCCGGCCCTTGCTTTCTTTCATATTCCCTTGCCGGAATACACTCAAGCGTGGAACAACCAACTGGCGCCTCCTGTCGGGGTAAAAAACGAAGACGAATGCAGCCCGGATATCAATACAGGCATGTTTGCTGCTATGCTTCATGGGGGAGATGTGATGGGGACTTTCACCGGACATGATCATATCAACGATTACATTGGTGTTTTCCATGGCATTGCCTTGGCTTATGGGCGAGTAACCAAAGTGATGCGAAATGAGGAAGACCCGAAAGCGGGTGGTCGGGTGATTGTGCTGCAAGAAAACCAGCGCCAGTTTAAAACGTGGATTCGGGAGTGGAGTGGCAAGAAGGTTTTGGAATGCTCGTTTCCCGGTTCGTTTCAGGAAAAAGAACAGGCCGCCCGTTAAAAGCAGCTAAATCTTATCTTTAACTAAAAATTGACAAGGATGATAAAACAAGCGATCATATTTTTCTTGCTGCTGATGGCAGGAGTGGCAAGCCTGCAGGCACAGGATTCGTATGAAGCGGTAATTAGCGAGGAGCTTATTTTCCTGGAACAGTCAGAACACGTGCACAGCAGCAGCTTGGTGGCTTTGCCCAATGGCGATCTTCTTATCTGTTGGTTTCAGGGCAGTGGTGAACGCAAATCCGACGATGTGCGAATCATGGGAGCGCGGCTAGAGCAAGGGAAGAAGCAGTGGAGCATGCCTTTTCTGATGGCAGACACGCCGGACATCCCCGATTGCAACCCGGTACTGTTTTTGAATGGCCAAAACAAGTTGTTTTTGGTTTGGATTGCGGTGAATGGTAACCGCTGGGAAGGATCGATTTTGCGGACACGCACAAGCGCCAACTACGATAAGCCGGGAGCTCCGGTGTGGGAGTGGCAGGATAATATTTTGCTGAAGCCGGGCGAGGAGTTTGTTGAGGAAATCGCAGCGCAATTTGAGCAAATGCCGGAACTGCATCATGGCTGGGCCGGTTACGCGCCCTTGTACGATGAGCAGATCAAAAAAGCAAGCCACGACCCGGTTTTGCGAAGCATTGGCTGGATGAGCCGCATCAAACCCCTGATTTTGCCCAGTGGACGAATGGTGCTACCCTTGTATTCGGATGGGTTTAACCTGTCGATTTGTGCGCTCTCTGATGATGATGGCGAAACCTGGCAGCCCTCCAAACCCATTGTTGGGCGGGGACCTATTCAGCCGGCTTTGGCGCTTTGCACCAATGGCGATTTGGTGGCCTACATGCGCGATAGCGGAGATGCTCCGGCCCGCGTACACCGAAGTGTCTCGAAAGACAATGGCTATAGCTGGTCGTACACCCAAAAGCTGGATATCCCCAATACGGCCAGCGTGGAGCTGCTTAACCTGCAGGATGGGCGTTGGGCCTTTGTGGGCAATGATGTTTCGGACGGGCGCTACCAGGTGGTGCTGATGCTATCGGACGATGAAGGCCAAAGCTGGAAGTGGAAAACCTACCTGGAAAAGGATAAGCCACACAGCAAGTCGAGTGGCAGCTATTCTTATCCGTCCTTGATTCAGACACCGGACGGGCGATTGCACATTTCGTACTCATCGCGCACCGGCGACCATGGCAAATCCATCAAGCATTTGGTGGTGGATCCGGATAAAATCAGGTAGTGCTAAATTCGAATCAGTTTACCTATGGATTGAGCTTCTGCCAGGTTTCGTAGGTCATTTCAAACTTGATTTCACCTTTTCCATGTGTGCCGATGACAGTCCATCCGGATTGTCGGTAGAATTTTTCAGCTCTTGTGTTTGGCGCAGTTCCTAACCAGACACTGGCTTTGGTCTGCTTAAAATACCAATCAAGCATGAGCTTTTGAAGTTTACGCCCGATGCCCCGTTGCTCAAATTGCGGCTTTAAGAATAAGGCCCAAACATTCTGCTCTTTCAAATCAACGATTGAAAAACCAACAAGCTGATTTTCGATTTCGCAAACCCAGCCTTTCCCTCGTTGGCTGATGAATTCCAGGCAATCTTCATCCGTTATTAACCCCGGATTTGACAGCGTATTTTCAGTAACCGAGTTTCGTACAATTTGAATCTGTTCAATATCAGCTGCTTTGGCTTCTCTAAATATCATTTTTTCTTTGATCATGACTAAAGAATTTGCTAATCGATTGAAATCCAAGATTTACTCTTGCCGCCAAACGTTTTGGTTTGATTGTAGAATTTTGAAATCGAATTTGCAGTACTTTTTTCTGCAAAAATCTCCAAGTCTTTTATGGTTTGTTTGTCTAAATCAAATTCAATCATTTGTCGGTTTCTCAGGCTTGTAGCCAACTAGTGTACATCAACTAGAATTGTTATTCCTCTAAATTCAGGGGGACAACAATACCTATTCTATTGAGTTATTGGGAGGGTTTTAAATTTTTTTCAATATCGTTTTTACGTATAGATGTCTAAATTCATCAAAGACCTGTTCGCTTATTGCATTCTTTACCACTTCGAATATATAAAATATGTTTATCAAAAGGAATAGCTCGGTTAGTCTATTTGGTTGATTGACTTCTTTTAAGAATGGGACAGACTGTATTGCTTTGTTCGACTGACGAGATTCTTGATCAGTTGGACTCTTCAAGATCAAACAACGATAGAAATAGAAGAGTAGGCAGGTTATTGACCGATTCCGAACCAAGTTTGGAAAGACGCGTTTATCCCGTTCTGCTTCGGTTTCTTATCTCCGGAGAAGAGGACCTGAACAG
Source organism: Sunxiuqinia elliptica (assembly GCF_900113005.1). Lineage (GTDB taxonomy): Bacteria > Bacteroidota > Bacteroidia > Bacteroidales > Prolixibacteraceae > Sunxiuqinia > Sunxiuqinia elliptica. The sequence goes on along the minus strand of NZ_FONW01000004.1, from coordinate 235,866 downwards.
AGTGACGCCAGCGATAAAAAGCAAACGGTGGAGATCTATCCGTAAGCAGTTTTTCAATCAAAAAAAACGCTTGTATCATGATTTGGCAAGGGCCGATTTGATTAGATTTTTGATCCCCAGTTCATCCAAAAACGTAATCGCTAGCTTTCTTATTTTTCGTTTTGATTTTACGAGTACACTGTCTCTGCAGTAGCTTCGAACGACTTCATCAAACGGCCAAGCAGGAATATGTGCTAAAAATTTAGCTCGATTAGGATGTGGTTTGGCTGAGTTTTGGGCTGAAGGGTTGTACTTAACCGCTAGCTTGATGTCGACTTCTTTGTAAGTGAAAGAGGCTTGAATATGATCAAAAAGGTCTTTCCCTGTTGGGCTGTTGATGAAAATAAGAGAAGTTCCCTGGTTGTCATCCAACTCGGGAGCAATATGCTCAATCCCCCAGAAGTCGGCCAGCGTTAGATCGCTTGCCCGGTTTAACGATTTGAAATCGCAAGTATAGCACGAAGGCCTGAGGCAGATATTTTTTAGAAAAGCTTTTAGGTATAAATCATCGGCAACCGGTTGTTGGTAATGTTGTTGATCCTTGAAAACCAGCTTTAGTGCGTGTTCTCTCCAGCCGCTAGCTTTTACCCGAAACGCAACGTCTTCGATTGCTGAGCCATGGCTGCTTGCTTGATAGTCTAAATAGCTTCTCCAAACGATGGGAGAAGGTACGCCATGACAAACCAGATCGACGCAAATTAGTGATTCATAAGGTTTCTGTAGAAAGGTTTTTAATCCTCCTACTTGGCAAGGAGTTCCGGAGAATAAGACTTTTCTGCCGTTTTTCAGATTGCATTCGATTTGTTTATAGACTGCACCTATTTTGCTTTGAACGTACTTGGAACCCTGGAGTTTCGTGAGGTTGGAGCGTTCGCTGACGCAGCTATGCACAACATCGAAATTCGCATTAAAACGTGCACCATAAACAAGTCCTCCTTGCGAAAGAATGTATTTCGAAAGTTCGTAGAAAACACCACCTGATGAGCTTGTTGAGCGGATGTCCGGGTTCTTGTTTATACAGGCCAAAGCAATCGGTTCGTTCGTTACTTCCTCTTTATTAAAGAGGTGACAAACATCGATGCACTTACCACATTCAATACAAGCCGCGCTCACCTCCGGATACCAAAAACCTTCTTTGTTGGTGCACATGTCGATGCAGTTAACCGGACAAATTGAGGCACAGGCGTGGCAGCCTGTACATTTGTTCCGATTTGTGCTATTTAGTTTGTCCGTTATCATTTTCGGTTTTTTATAACAGCTGGTTAGCATCGAGTTGTATAGACTAATTTACAAAAAAGGTACGAGCAGACACACCGTTTGTTACCGAATGTGTTTGGTGAAAGGGGAGCCGTGTTGATAGCCTGCCATTTAGGGCTTGTAGAAAGCAATTTTGATGGGGTAGCAACCCAATTGAAGGGGGTAGACCCCTAAAATAGCCTGTAAAACAGCTTTTTTGCTCTTTTTTAGTCAAAAACCTCCTTTTCTGACAAGTTTAGTTGGTAAATGACCCTACCAGACAGGTAAATGACCTTACCAGAGAGGTAAATGAGGCTACCAGAGAGGTAAATGACCTTACCAGAGAAGTAAATGAGGCTACCAGAGAGGTAAACGTGTTTACCAGAGAGGTAGATGCCCCAACCGAAGAAGTTGACAAGTCAACCAACAAAGTTGATGAGTTAACCAAGGGGTTTTGATACTCAAACAATGGGAAGTGTTCAATAAACTGGGTCAGTTGTATTTTTGAGGTTGCTGATTGTTGTACTTCTGGGTAGCAGTTTGGTGGTGGAGGTTAAAGGCAAAGGCCTATGGTTTATGAGCTTTTGTTGTTTTTTGTGTTATATCCTCTGCAGTTCGTTCCTGTTTTGGGACAGCCATCGTTTTTGGCAAGTTTTGATCTGTGAGTTGGTCGTTTTGCTTGACCAGCCAATGTGCTTGACGTTGCGTTGATTAATTTAATTTGGTTTTCCATTCATTTACATCATCTTCTGGCACCGCCAACATTAATACTTTACGAGGTCTGGTCATACCAACATAAACAATTCTCAATTCTTCTTGATAAGCTGGCTTCAAAGTGCTAAAATCACGAGATAGCATATTTACGTAATTCATTCCAGCTTTTTTACCCAATAATAGAAGAACAGCTTCAAATGTTTTGCCTTTGGCGGAATGGACCGTACCAAAGTAAAAAGGGTGCACATCTCCATGATTCATATTATTTCCAAATAGTTCATCAATTTGAATATTTCCATTATCTATTTCTATTTGGAATTTAATTTTAAACTTAGAAAATAGTGTATTAGTCTCATTAATCCACTCATTGAGTGTTTTCTTTTTAGTCGTGGGCATCAATTCGATAAGCTCAAATAAATTATCTCTATGTTCTTTTATTCCGTTGTTGTCTATTAGCAACTGTATGAATGAGTTTGTGCAATAGAAGGTATTATTTTTAGGCTTGTTTATAGCTTCAATAATTCCTTTCTCTAATAATCTATAACCTTCTTTAAATTCACCATTCTCATATAAATGCTTGCCCTTTACAATATCTTTAACATGATAATTATTTGGTAACCATGGATTACTTGAAAACTCGAATTTGTCTCTTTGAACACCTAGAAACTGAGATTTAGATTGACCACGATATAATATGGCTACATTATCTTTGTTTATTTCAATTCCATTTTCTTCACAAGTGGCACAAAACAAACACATTATTTTGTCGAAACTGCTTTTACTTTCCTCGGGAGTTACAATCCAGTTCTGGGTGCCTCTTTTTTTCTTTTCTGGTTTATAACCAACAATTGAAGGTACATAGTCGTAGGTGGCAATTGACTTTGTCACCGCTTTAATTCTATCAAATGAAGATAAGAAATTTATGAATCTACAAATATTTTCAGAACTACGTCTATTTTCATTTAGTTCAATCTTTCCCCATTGATTATATTTTTCGTCAAAGAGCTCAGGGCGAGCGTTGTTCCATTCAAATATAGATTGGTCTCTATCACCTATTAACATAAAATTTCCTGCTCCTGAATTATTTAGAGCATCAATTATACCCATTTGAATATCATTAGTATCTTGTGCCTCATCTATGATAAAGTATTCAAACTGATTGGCTATGTTTTGAGCTACAAGAGGGTATTTCTGTAATATTTTCAATGCTATGTAATTTGCATCTGACTGATTTGCATATCCAACTTTAAATAGGTCATTTTTTGAATTAATGATGTTTTGGATATTACCATTTATTTCTCCTGATTTATTTAGATAAATCCATTTAAAATGAAATGCCTGATGTGGTGCAATCATAATTAGATTATCATTTAAATCAAAGGTCGTTTTATCAAAATACTGATGAGGGTCTCTCTCATAGCGATTGATACTCCAAGTAGAATAAGGTTCTCCAACTAGTTCAGGTCTTTGTTTACAGCCCATAACTAGATGACCATAAGGCATGAATATATATTGATTTATGAAACTGTCGAGTGTCCCTAAAAAATGAGGATAGCCAATTTTTTGTTTGACATCAAAATCTACTATTAATTTATCTGCAATCTCTTCACAAGCCACATTTGTAAAAGATAAAGCCGCAATTCCTTTATGTCTAAATTTTTTTTGAGCTAAAAGCTTTGACATTCTCGCTGCAACAGAGTATGTTTTTCCACTACCTGGACATGCTTTTACTACGACACAACCAGCGTCGTAATTTAAAATCTCCTTTTGGCTATCTGATAAATGACTATACATATTAAACTCCAAGAATTACCCAATTAAGTGCTCTCTCAATATAGTTAGGAACTTTAAACTTTTCTCGAATTTGGCTGCTGTTATCTAAGAAATAAACTAAATTTTCGGCAAGTGCAGATTTATCTTTGTTTGAATTTAACTTGCTTAATAAATCATGTGCTTTTGTTTCAATTGAAGCTGTTGAAGAGCAAAACACTGTTTGAGGGTGCATTTTTCTATAAATCAGCCGAATTAACCAACAATTGAAGCTGTCAGCAACCATTAATTCATACTCAAATGTATTGCTAGCAAGCTCAACTTTTAGATTTCCTGCTGATAGTTCTGTGGCAATTTCTGCTCTGTCAGAAATTTTATTGAATCTTTCGTGTAATACTTGCTTCACAAAAACTTCTTTATCTTGATAATCCCCTAAGTTCAATTCATCCTCTTCGTTAAAATTTACTATTCTATTTGTCGAATCAATAATTTCCTCGCCTTTAAGAATATGGTGTATCTTTTTCGCCTCTACTTTTGTAATCTCTTGTTCAACATCAATAAAATGCTTAGGTGATATTTGTCCTTTGTCATCATCAGTCAAAATAGAGCAACGTGAGTGCAATCTTTTGCTAGGTTCGTCCGAATTAAATAGTTTGGCAAAAGGCTCAAATGCGACACCATTTATATTGACGACCTCAATACCATTTTTGTCAATATCAAATGAATCATTTACTACCTTGGCAAAAACAGGTAGTAATAAAGCTTCGGATATGCCTTCAACAAGTATGGCTCCATTGGCAAAAAACAATTGAGATTTAGTTACATCCAAAAACTTTCGCAAATATGATTTATTCTTTGTGTTTAGTCCAGAGTTTTTTACGCGAAACGAAACAATATTATTTGGCGTCTTTTGTAAAATAATTAGATTATCGAGTTTTGATTTTGCTGTTATCGTTGGAGAATGAGATGTGATGAATATTTGTGCACCAAAGTCTTGTAGATGGTTTAAATAGTTGAAAAATGTATTTTGTTTGTGCGGATGGAGATGTGCTTCTGGCTCTTCAATTAATAATGCATAATAATGCTCAATCTTTTCTTTTCTGCGATTTTCGATATCACCTAAAACAGCAGAGGCAAGTATCAAGTTATTTTCTCCTAATCCATTTTGAGAAATATCAAAATATTTTTGTTTAAATAATTCTTCTCCAATTAGTTCATCAGAATAGACTGATTTTCTCGTTAGTACACCCTTTACAATATTTTCATACTTATATTCTAGAAATCTCAGATTAATTTTTGAAGTTTTTGAATTAATATCTGACTTTTCTAAATGCTCATTAATTGAATTTTCTCCAGTCTTTATAAGACCTGTCCAATCCTCATCATTAATTACATTTTCTAGCTTCTGAGCTAGTTCAGTTTTCTTAGCCATATCCAGATTAACCTCTTCGGGTTCTCCTTCTCCATTTTTCAAATATTTTGTAATTTCTTTGAATAATGATGTAACCTTATTTTCTCTGGCATATGGTTTAAGTTCTTGTTCTGCATTTCTTAAGGGAGCTAAATATGAATAATATATTTGTTGTGCTTCTTCTGGTTTTACCGGCTGTCCTTCGAGTTCGCCACCCCAAATACTCCATCTTAATACTTTGTTCCCTTTCTCATTTGTATCTAAAAAATATTTGAAATGAATTTGTATATTCTGGTTATCTGGATTATCAGCATCTTGAAACACCATTGAATTAAAATAAAATCTATCCTGTGCATCCTCAATTTTAAAAGTGAGGTCGAATTCTATAGGCTCTAATTCATCTGAAATCACCGTCGTGTCGATATAAAAGTCTTCGTCATTTCTTATTCCAATATCTCGCCATTGTTTACCTATACTTAAGCAAATACGTAAAGCATCTATTATTGCTGACTTACCAGCATTATTTTCTCCGATAATAATGTTTACTCCTTTATTAAATTCTAAGGTAATGTCATTAATTGACCTAAATTTTTTGATGCTTAATGTCTCTAAATACATGATTTTATATTAGGTAGTTTTTTGTTCTTCATAATCGAACTCTGGAGTAACACTTGCTATCCATCTGGTGTATATTTCCTTATGAAATTTATATTTTTCTATTAACCCAAAATCGAAGTTTTGCATGACATCAAATTCCTTAATTAGAAACAAGAAATTAGGATAGCCAAGGCCTTTCTTTAGTGAATTATACAAAATCAAGAAAAGCTCATCTGATGATAATTGTGCTCTCACAATTGAGGCATAAAATTGCTTTTCTTTTTTTTCAATAAGTCTATTTGTAAAAATGAACTTATAAACGTGATAGATATTCCTAAAGTAGTGACTAAGAAGTTGTTTGTATTCATTGAAATAGAAAGTATCGTAGGCTTCCATTAGCCGCGATTCTGCAACTTCTAATGTTTGTGCTTCATTAGGAGTACTTATAATCTGTCCATATTCATCTTGTTTATTTGTGGAATTAATATATTCAATTCTGTGATTCAAATCGATAAATGCTTGAGATAAGACTTCCCTTTTTTCCAGGTGTCTATTCTCTCTGAAACCACCACTTTTTTTAATGAAGTTGAGCTTGTCTATTATTTCATGATGCAAACTAAGTAATTGAAAAAAAGTATTTTCAAATCGTTGATTTTTTAAAGTTATACTTTGTTCCGTAAAAACTTTTCTTGTTTCTTCTAATTCAATTCTTTGTAGTTTAAATTCTTTAATTTGTTGTTGCAGAGCTTCTACTTGTGTTTCTAGTGTTTTCCTATTTATTTGAATATCTTTTTTTTGCTCTGTCAAGGCAACATAGAATAAAATTACTCCAGCTAAAGACCAAATTGATCCAATAATTCCACCGATAAAATCTCCAAACTGAGAGAATTTCTCCGAGTCAACAGCACTACTAAAGGAAATTGACTCTTCCCACAGGAAAAGAAAAATACCCGAAAAGAATAAGATAACTCCACTTGCTAATAATCTGATGCTATTTTTTTCTGATAGTATTTTCATTATAGGTTAGGAATTGTTTTTATTCAAAATTACGCACAAGGTGTGTGTAAGTGTTTGATATACTTATTTCTTATTACCGGTCAGTTTTTTTACTAGCTGTTATTGTTTGTTTTACCTCCCCGAATATATAAAATATGTTTATCAAAAGGAATGATTTCGAAATACAAGTTAAACCTTTCGCTGGTTCTGAGGCGGGCAGAAGGGAAGCGAGCTTGTTTCGGGTTAACTAAACTCACCCCTGAGTCTTTTCAATCCTGTCGGATTGTATCGACTCTTCCCCGCTCTTTTGAAAAAGAGGGGAAAGCCCACTGTGTGGGCTTTGGGAGTATGTTTAAAACTATTCGGATCGTGAGAATAGCAACTGGCCCTAGGCTGCTTTGTTGCTGTGAAGGCCTATTGCTTGCCGGAGGTTCGTCTGCCGATGGCTTCCAGTGCCGGAATCAGCAGTTCGGGTTCATCGGTTTGGATGATGTTGGCCTGGTATTTTAAAAGGTTATCGAGGGCTTTCTGCAGGCTTCCGGAACGTATGATGGAATCCTGAGTTCCGAGGGCATTCAGGCAAATGCGGGCGCCATGGTTTTGGATCAATTGGCAAACTTCTTCGGTGTAAAACGAATGGTCGATATGCACCACCGGCGGTTTGAAAAGCATGAGGGCCGAGTCGGCCATTTGATAGGAGTAGGCACGGGGCATCAACATCGCGCCGGGCTGCCTGTCGCGCACTTCCTGTAAGGCCAGGTAGTCGTTGTCAAAGAAAAAGATGTGATCCCAGGTGTCCGTTTGGGTAATGACATCAACAATGGGCTTGAGATGGCTGGTTTTGATGTCGATGTCAATCATGGCCTTGCCTTTGACCAGCAGCAGCGCCTCTTCGAAAGTGGCTATTCGCTCGTTGGTCAGGGTACCATCCGGCATCTCCAGCCGAAATTGTTGCAGGTCCTTCCAGGCATAAGCTTCCGGATCTCCGGTCCCATTGGTTGTGCGGTCAATGGTTCGGTCGTGGTTTATAACGACCACACTGTCGGTAGTTACTTTCACATCCAGTTCAATGATATCGACGCCCAGGTCAATGGCATGCCGGATGGCCGGAAGCGAGTTTTCGGGGTAACCATTATGGGCCGCGCGGTGGGCAGCCACCATCACATAGCTGGAGCTTGGATTGTGAAATTCGGCCAGAATATGCGCTATGGGCTGCTGTGGTTTGCAGGACCAAATCGTAAGAGCAAGCAGGACTGCGAGGCGGAGAACGGAACTTTTAAGAAAAGGGCGCATATTTTTTTAGTTGTTGGATTGATGACGTTTCATGATTTCTCGCCAGGTGGTGAGCACAATGCCGTGATCTTCAAAAAACCGGATGACCTCCGGATCGGAAAACATCTTGGCTTCCCAAACCCGCTGTTGCCACGAGCCGGTAATGCTTTTAAGGTGGTCGGTTTCAATGGACGGATGAAAGATAATCTCGGTAAGCCCGGGATCGAGCGCGTTGACCAGCTGAAAGAAGTTGGCCTTCTTTTCTTCGTAGCTTGATCCTTTGGGCACACTGGTAAAGTTGTCGAGCTTCGGAAGTTGGTAAGCGGCCAGCTGGGCAATGGTTTCTTCTGAAATGGGATAGCCGGCTTGCTTGTAGTAGGCGGCCACCTTGGGGTTGGAGAGGTCGATGGCATTTGCCGGAATCTGGTATTCCTGCGCCACTTTCAAAAATACGGTCAGAAATTTGGCCGAGCCATAGAGTGTTCCCATGTGCGTATCGATATGCGTTGGTTGGTACCCAAGCGCAAGCATGCGATCAATCTGCGCGCGAATCTCTTGTTCCACCTCTTCGGGACTGGCATGGCGAACCACATCAATGACTTCGGGCCAAAGTTTTCCCTGGGGATCAATCAATCCGGGAACTTCAGCAGCCACAGCCAGGGGCCCCCAGCGATAGCTTTTCCACTCACTGGTCAGCGTCAGGTGAACACCGATGTCGGCCTGTGGGTGTTTCTTAGCCCAGGCCACCATTTCTTCTGCGTTGGGGCAGGGCATCATCACGGCCGCCGATTGAACGTGGTTTTTCAGGGAATAGGCCATCACCGCGAGGTTGGCTTCTTCACACATTCCGGCATCGTCGGAGTGCAGCAGCAGGATCTTTTTTCCTTTGGGGAATCCCAGCTTTTCGGCATTGGTTGGTGCTGAACTTTGGGCGGTCGAGGTCTTGCCTGCAGCAACTATGGCCGCCAGGAATACACCAGCTAAAAGCATTCGACCTGTTTGTTGTAAGGAGTTGGCTCGTTTCATGATGCGCTTATTTTTGTTGGTTGTTTTGATGTGGATTTTCGAGGTAGTAAAAATGCCCGTCTTCCGCTCCAATTAAAAGATCGGGGATGCCATTCTTGTCCCAATCAACAAGGGTTGGCGAGGTGGTGTGTCCAGCCAGCCGGTGCTTGGAAACCGGGCCCATGTCTTCTAGAACTGTCCGGCCGTTTTGGACGCCTTTGTTCCGCAGGAAATTAACGTTTACGCTATTGACCAAGAGGTCGGGCAAGCCATCGCCATCCCAGTCGGTGATGCAGAACTTCCTGCGTCCGGAGCCTCCGGCCTCCCCGGTGTTGAGGCGTAGTAAGCCATCTTTGTCATTGGTAAATTTATCATTGAAGGCTTGTCCTTCAGCAGCGGTGAACAGGCGTTGCCCGGGTTTCAGGTGAAGTTGGCCGTTCTCTTCATAACGCTCCCAAAAGCAAAGGTAGCCTTCGTGATCCAACATGATGAGGTCCATCAGTCCGTCCTGGTTCCAATCGTAGCCAAGCGGTGTCGTGCGCCATTGGGTTGCCAGGGTGTTTCCTTCCGGACTCCACCAGTTCCAAGCCGGCTTGGGATTGTCGCCTGGCCAGGCAACTTCCAGCGGTTGCGAAGCGGCCAAAGCCGGTTTGCCGGGAACGCCAATGTTTTTGAACCAGCCAACTTTCCCCCAAATGGAGTTGTAAAGAATATCAAGCAGCCCATCGTTGTCCCAGTCCACCACGGACAGTGTTGTATAGCCCCATTTCTTTTCGGCAGGCCCTTGGATGGAGCCGTTTTCTCCGGCTTGAATAAGAATGGTTTTGCCATCGGCCTGAAGGTACTTGGGCTCGGCCCATTGAGGTGGATTTCCGCCATCGAGGTTTTCGATGAATCCAATGTGCCCGGCGGTGTTCCCGCAAATTAAGTCCTCATCGCCATCCTGATCCCAATCCACGCTATAGGGCGTAACCAGTGCGCCGAATTTTAGGTGTTGTGCTTCCTGGCGCAGGTATTCCGGCTTTTGAAAGATCGGGCCATCGGAATTGGTTTTTCCGGTATTTCGAAGATAGACCACGCGCCCGTCTTCAATGCCTACAACCAAATCCATGTGTCCGTCCTGGTCCATATCGGCTGCAGTGGGCACGATCATTTCCAAATCCAAGTGAAGTACTTCTCCGTCGATTTTCAGAAACTTAGGCGTGGCATAGTTTGGATGCTTGCGTGTTCCTGTATTCTCAATCCAGCTTAAGCGATCGACAAATTCTCCAAGAATCAAATCCAGATCACCATCGCCATCAAAATCTTCGAAAAGCGCCCCTGAAATGCTGTAATTGTCAATCGGTTGGCCTCCCGCTAAAACAGGAACGGGCTTTTTATACGTATTGGCGGCTTCCTGCTCGATGAGGTAAACGGTTCCATGCAGCGGGCCGTTGGTCCAAATACCTGCTTCATTAAAGGCATTGTCCCAGCCGTAGTCCGTCCAATCGTCAATAGCAAGGATTAAATCCAGATCGCCATCCAGGTCATAATCAACCTGACGCCAGAGGTTAAAACGGGCCTTCTTGACAAGGTGCTTGTAAAAGCTTTCCGAAATGATGGTATCTGGCTTTTGAAAGAAGGAATGCTTAAAATCGCGGTAAACAACACCGGGAGTCATGGCCATGATTTCATTGTCGATCACCGATAGTTGCAGGTTTCGTTTGCTCTCAGCCAACCAAACAGGGGCTTTAAACAGCAGCTCGTTTTGATCGTCCCCATTGTTCTCAAAATACCAAAGCCCGTTGAAAGGCTTATCAGGGCAATTAACCAGTAAGTCGAGGTCTCCGTCGTTGTCAAAATCAACCGGAAAAGGCCAGGCCCACAGCCCGACTCCAAGGTCGGTATGCAGGTCTGTATGGTTGTATTGAACTCTAGTAAGCTGATTGGACTCATTGGGTTGAGCCCCGCAAATGAGAGTCAGCACAACACAGCTTATGAGAAAAAATCCTTTGAGAATAATCGGTTTATTGGTTTTCATTGCGTCGGTTCTAAGCGGATTTTAACGATTGGGCCATTGTCCGTTTTTAATGGGTTTGGTGCTTAATTTTTTGGGATCGACCACCACATGCTTGATTAGCTTTCGGTTCCAGGTGTAGGTAATGTGAATCATGCCATCCCGGGTTTGAATGACGGCCGGATAGGAATATTCAGAATCCGGATCGGAATCGTTTTCAAGCAGAACGGCTGCTTCCCAGTTGATGCCATCTTTGGATACAGCTAGGTTGAGGATGTTGCGATCGCCCCATGATTCAGCCGGACGGACGTGGTTGTAGATCAACACATGTGTGCCATCGTTTAAGGTAACGCCATCAATGCCCGAGTTGGGGTTGGGCAGGTTGATGGGAGTTAAGGGGGTCCAGCTGCGGCCGTTATCTTCCGACCAGGTCGATAAAATCTGCTTATTCTGACTGCGGCACAAAGCCTGCAGTTTGCCATTCGGATGAATCAAGATGGTTGGCTGGATAGCTCCAACTTCTTTACCGTCATTTAAGGATTTGGTCCGCTCCCAGGTTTTTCCCATATCCGAAGTAATTTCCATGTGCACCTGCCAGCCGGTAAGCTCGGTGCTTGAAGGGCAGAGCAGATCGCCATTGGCTAAGCGTACCGGTTTGTTTTTGATGGGCCCCCAGATTTCTTCGGGCAGGTGCTCGGGTGTCGACCAGCTTTTCCCATGATCCGTTGAGCTAATTACTTCTCCCCACCAGTCGGAACAGTTGGGGCCTTCTTTGTAAAAAAGCTCGATGGAATTACCCGTATTGAATAAAACCGGGTTCCAGGTAGGATAGCGCAGGTCTTTGTGCTGAATGCCGTTGGCCACTTCCTTGGGATTAGTCCATTTGCCGTTAGTCCAGCGGCTCACCCAAATCCCCACATCGGGGTCTTTCTCGGCAGTGCCTCCAAACCAGGCAGCAATGAGTCCTTCATCGGTTTGTTCAATGGTGGAAGCATGACAACTTGGAAATGGAACGTCAGCGGACTGGTAGATAAATTCTGATTTTACGATGGCTTGATCGCTATTGAATAAGCTTTGTGCAATGCCCGAAAATGTCGTAAGCAACAGGGCTAGGATTAGCAGGTGTTTCATTGTTCAGTTTATTAATCAGTTAAACAGATTGAGTTTGTTTCTTGTTGAATAGCTTCATACTCAGAAAGCCAACAAGGAAAATAACGAGCGTACCAATAACAATGGTTAGATTACTATGGAAAGGGCTTCGAAAAGCCAAGAGATCTTCATCATTGAAATAGAGGGGCGACAGGCTCATCCAAACGATCACCAGAACACCCAAAATAACCCCAATGAGTGCGTCAATGTTGCGTACTTTTTTCGACATAAATGCCAGTAAAAAAAGGCCGAGCATGCCGCCGCTAAAAATGGAGGCTAAGGACCACCAGGCATCCAGAACACTTTCAACACCAACAAGTGTCAAGGAGATAATGACCCCAAGGCTTCCAAAAACGATCGATGAAATGTAAAGCACAGTCATCGATGATTTCTCAGAGGCTTGCTTGTTGATGTAGCGTTGGTAGTAGTCGGACAAAACAATGGTGGCGGTGCTGTTCAAGCTGGTTGATACCGTACTCATTCCAGCCGCAAAAATAGAGGCAATGAGCAAGCCAGTGATGCCACGGGGAAGCCCATTCACAATGAAATAAGGAAATACCTTGTCGCCGGCACTGGGATCTTGCAGTTCGGCGGGTAAGAGGTTGGGCTGGGCGGTATAGTACGAATACAAGGCGGTTCCGATGTAGAAGAAGACCAGCGAAACAGGAACATACAGTAAGGCGCCAAATAAAGCCGATGATTGGGCTTTTTTATTGGAGCTGGTAGTCATGTAGCGCTGAACAAAGTTTTGGTCGATGCCATAGTTTTGCAGGTTGATAAACAGTCCGTAAATGAGCACAACCCAAAAGGTGGAGTCGGCCAGACTGGAGCCAAAGCTGCCCAAACTAAGTTTATCGTTGGCTGCAGCAATTTCAAATACCTGTGCCGGCCCTTCCGGCATGGAAAAGGTTAACACAGCTGCACAAACCAAAGCTCCAATAATCAGGATGATTCCCTGAATGGCATCGGTCCAGATCACCGCCTGAATTCCTCCCATCATGGAATAAACGGTCACAGCAATGCCGGTGACAATGATGATGGTTTTGATGTTCCAGCCAAATAAGGCGTTGAGGGGGAGTGCCAAGAGTAGCAGAATGGCCCCAGTTCGCATCATTTGCGTTAAAATGTAACAGGTTGAAGCATAAATGCGGGCCCAGCTCCCAAAGCGTACTTCCAGATAGTTGTAGGCTGAAATGCTGCCAAGGCCGCGGTACAGCGGAACAAAAAAGCGGGACGCAAGAATCGCAGCCACCGGGATGGCAAAGCTAAAAACCAAAGCATTCCAGTTGGACATATAGGCTTTGCCGGGCAGTGCCAAGAAACTAATGCTACTCACAAAAGTGGCAAATATGGACATGCCCACTACCCAGGCCGGCAACTTGCCTCCGCCGGAAGTAAACTGATCCGATGTTTTATTTCTTAGGAAAAAGCTGGCTCCAAAAATGACGTTTCCAAGGGTTATAATGATAAAAACAATCAGGTCGATAACCGGTAAGTTCATAAGTCGTTTTTTAGTTGGGTTGGTTTATACCATTTAGTTCTTGCTTGCCATTTCCTGTAGGTTGGCTGCCAGCTGCTTTTGTTGTTCGGGGCCAAATTGCCGGAAAGGCATGGCAACAAACCCATTGCAGATTCCCATGATGGAAAGGGCACATTTAATACTCTTAATGTACTTTGAACCTTCATGCCCGACATTGTAAACCTTATCTTCAATTTGAATGATTTTTTCGCGGAATGCAGCAATTGCTTTCGGATCTTTCTTTTTGCTGGCATCGTATAAGTCAACAAAAAGTTGGGGAAAGAGGTTGGCTCCTCCCGGAACAGCACCATGCCCGCCATTGATCATTGTTTCAGGAATGAATAGTTCAGTTCCTACAATGATAGAAAATTCAGGAGAATCTTTAAACTCTTCGATTAAGGAGTACAGGTAGGCCAAATCGCCTGAACTGTCCTTGATTCCTATAGCTCCCAGCTCTTTGGCTTTTCTTACTGTGTTTAACGACATATGCATTTTAGTACAAGAAGGCATATTGTATAACATAAAAGGTAGTGGAAGCAATGGAACCAGGTAGCGTAGGTAGGCCACCATTTCTTCCTGCGACATGGGAACGTAGTAAGGGGTTGAAATAACAAGGGCATCGGCTCCTGCTTCATAAGCTACTTCGGCAACTTCCAACGATCCGGTAATTGAGGTATCCGTAATTCCTACTACTACCGGAATACGCTTATTAACTAGTTGGCAAGCTTTTCTTACAAACGCTTTTCGCAGCTCATAACTTAAGTTGGGACCTTCGCCTGTCGTTCCCAACAGAAACACGCCATGAACACCGCCAGCAATGAGGTGTTCAATCAACTTCTCCAATCCTGCTATGTCCAGTTCGGTATCGCTAAGCAGAGGGGTTACAATTGGTGGGATCACTCCGGTTAATGGTAATTTCATATTGATTTAAAAAGGTGTTAAAGCTTCTGTTAAAATAATTGGGGATTTTGCAATCCATGTATACAAAGGAACTGCAATCAGCAACCAATTGCTTAGTGTATCTTGTTTGTTTTACATTGAATATTGACCTGAACCTTTCCAATAATTGCCTATATTTGTTAGGAACGGTTAAAAAAGTGTATTATGGAATTTGTCTATGAAAAGATCTTTGTTCCCCACAAACACTCCTTCATCACCCGGCGTCTTCAAATGGATCCCAATTCGGATCAGATGCATTCCCATAAAAATTTTGAGCTAAACCTGATTACCGAAGGGGCAGGCCGACGGATCGTGGGAAACCATATTTCGAGTTATACACCCGGCGATTTGGTCTTGCTGGGACCCAATATTTCACATTGCTGGGAGGTCTTGGAAACGGAAAAGGATAAGGAGCCGGAATGCATTGTAACACACTTTTATGAGAACATCATCAGTTCTGATTTTTTCAATATTCCGGAATTGGAAGATGTCATTGAACTGCTGAAAAAGGCAGATAGTGGAATTTTATTTAAAGGGCCAAAAACAGAGCGGGTGGCAGCAACTTTAAAGCGAATGGTTGACTTGAAAGGGCTTGAACGTTACATTGGCCTGTTGAAGGTGTTTAATCTTTTGCTGAAGATTGAAGATCGTGAATTTCTGGCTTTACCTTCTTCGTTGCCCAGTTCGTATGATAAGGATCGGGATCAGATCAATAAGATCTACGAGTATGTTTTTCAGAACATTCAGGAAGGGATAAACCTGAAAGAGGCTTCGAAACTGGTTTTTATGGAGCCCAGTTCGTTTTGCCGTTATTTTAAAAAGAAAACCAATCAAACTTTTATGGAGTATGTGAAAAGTGTGCGGATTGGTATTGCTGCCAAGCTTTTGGCTGAGACGGATAAGCCCATTACCCAGATTTGTTATGAATGTGGTTATAACAATCTGGCAAATTTCAACCATTATTTTAAAGTTATTATGCAAAAAACACCTTCTGAATACCGAAAGGACTTTAAGTAGTTGACAAAATCAACAGTTTAGTTATTGGCTCTCTTTAAAGGTTTTGACGTTATTGCACCAATTGTTGTTTGTCGTTTGTCTGAATTTATTTCTTAATTTATTCTGTTAATGAGCACGTTGGTGACGGGTTTGCTTTTCTACTTAATCCGGCTTAACTTCCTCAAGTTAATATTGTATTGAAAACAGCCAACAAATGTGAGGTTTAGGAACGTAATCTTTTGTTTTTTTGATTGTTCCCGATTTGCTGGCTATTTTTTAAAGTAAAAGAAAACAGCTTAATTTTTATCGATATGATTTCAGCAAAAGCCATAATTTTTGATATGGATGGGGTATTGGTTGATAGTGAACCGCATCATATCCGGTCGGAAAGACGGATGTTTGAAAAAATGCAAATCCCGATCTCGCAGGAAGAGCATGCTCATTTTATGGGAACAGCCACCGATGTGATGTGGTCCAGGATAATTGAGAATAAGCAACTTGATCTGGAGTTGGAGGAAATGGTGGCTATGCAAAACCGGGAAACTCATTTGTATTTTTCGGGGTTACCATACATGGAACCGATGTCAGGTTTAGTTTCGTTTCTAAAACAGATCAAGAAACAAGGAATACCGATGGCTGTGGCTTCATCATCCAGCGTGGGAACCATTGATATTGTTATGGAGAAATCGGGTTTGCGGAGTTTCTTCGAGCATGTTGTAAGTAGCAGTGTTGTTGGAAAAAGTAAACCAGCACCTGATGTTTTTTTATATGCGGCACAGTTGCTGCAAACACCACCGGAAGACTGCATGGTGATCGAAGATTCAACAAATGGTGTTCGAGCCGCGAAGGCCGCCGGCATGTATTGTGTGGCCTACGCCGGTGCCAGCAGCGAAGGACAAGATCATTCCTTAGCTGACCGGATTATTTACGATTATGCTGAACTTGAGGAACTCGTGACGACAGTAATCGATCGAGGATCCTGAGCAATGAATTGACAACCTAATCATAACTGAATGAAACAACTATTCTCCGATTTTTACTGGATCAACCCGCCTGATGAGTTTTCGATTGAGGAGCAAGAGGTTTGTTGGCAGACCAAACCGCAGACTGATTTGTGGCAACGTACGGGTTATGGCTTTCGGCACGATAGTGCTTCGCTTTTCGTAACGGAGGTCACCGGCGACTTTTCATTCCAGTTAAAAACAGCTTATCCTAATGCGGAGTCTTTGTACGACCAGTGTGGGATCGTGATGTATCAAAATAGCGAGCAATGGCTGAAAGCTTCGGTTGAGCTCATTTCCCGGGACCATGCGCATTTGGGAGCCGTATTGACGCAACAGGGGTATTCGGATTGGAGCAGTACTGATATTCCTGCTTCGGAGAGGGAGATGTGGTACCGCTTGAGTCGGCGCGGCAATGATTTTTATCTTGAAAATTCGGAGGATGGAAAGTTGTTCAAACAAATGCGTCTGTTCCATTTTAAGTTGGAAACAATAAAAGCCCGAATTGGTGTTTATGCTTGCAGCCCCACATCCGGAAGTTTTCAAGCTTCCTTTTCTGAATTTGAGCTCGGCCCATGTACCTGGAACCTGAAATAGATCAAACAAACACCTAAACTTCAATACCATGAATCGAACGAACTGGTTAAAACAAAGTGGCATGATCATTCTTTTAGCATTAATAACAGGTGCTGGACAGCAATTGAAAGCACAGGACAATATGTTGTGCCAAGGACGTTATTGGACCGAAGATGAAGGTGCAGAAATGATGGCTATATTTCAGCAGGAGTGGCATGATCAGGCTTCGTGGGAAAAGCGGGCAAATCGTATTAAACAAGGGCTTATCGAAGGCATGCAGCTGGATCAAATGCCTCCCAGAAGTAGCGAGTTTAACGTTCGAATAAGCCATGCACGGAAAATGGATGGCTATTGGGTTGAAAATATTGTACTGGAGAGTTTTCCTGGCTTTTACATTACTGGTAATTTGTACCGACCAGTTGACTTGAATGGAAAATGTGCAGCTATTCTTTGTCCGCATGGACATTTACCTGATAAACGATTAAAAGAGGATGTACAAACCCGGGCGGCAGCATTCGCGCGGATGGGGGCGGTGGTGTTTGCTTACGATATGGTTGGTTTTGCCGATTCGAAACAGGTCACGCACGATATTCCGATTGCCTTGGTTTTGCAAACATACAACAGTCAGCGCGTGTTGGACTACCTTTTATCGCGAGCGGATGTGGATGCCGAGCGCGTAGGGATAACCGGAGGCTCTGGTGGTGGAACACAGTCTTTTATGTTGACCGCTATTGACAATCGCATAACAGTGGCTGCTCCGGTGGTTCAGGTGTCAGCCCATTTCTTTGGCGGTTGTGTCTGCGAAAGTGGAATGCCGGTACACAAAAGTGCTGATCATCAGACCAACAATGTGGAGATTGCTGCTCTGTGCGCTCCTCGTCCCTTGTTGCTCATCTCCAATGGAGCCGACTGGACCCGAAATACCCCAGCTATTGAATTCCCTTACGTCAAACGTGTTTATGAGGCTTATGGTGTTCCTCATCGGGTGGAGCATGTACACCTGCCGCTCGAGAAACACGACTATGGCCCCTCGAAACGTGCTGCTGCCTATAACTTCTTTGCACACCACCTTAAACTGAAATTGAACAAGCTACCCTATAAGAATGGTTTTGATGAACGTTTCGTGCATGTCTTTCAACCTGACGAATTACGGGTTTATTCAGCCGACAATCCATTGCCTGCAAATGCCTTGAAAGGCAACCAGGCGGTGATGGATTACCTGGGAATTTGGGGAACAGATTCGAAATAACGAATTGCAAGCTAATCAACTAAACGGATTATGGAAAATTCAAGGTATTACTTGGGAATTGATATTGGAGGAACTAAATGTGCGGTGGTGGTTGGCAATGCCAAATTTGAAGTGCTGAAGAAGGTGCAGTTTCCAACGCGAACACAGGAGCGAGGTTATGAGGAAGTACTGCAGGAGTTTCATCGTCATATTGAGAACCTGTTTACGGCATTCCCGAAAGATCAATTTGTAAGCATTGGAATCAGTTGTGGAGGCCCTTTAGACTCTGTTCAAGGGGTGATTAAATCGCCGCCGAACTTGCCGGGATGGGATGAGGTTCCCATTACCGATTGGTTTCGCAAGCAATATGGTATTCCGACTGCCTTGCAGAATGACGCGAATGCCGGCGCATTGGCTGAGTGGATGATGGGAGCAGGTCAGGGAGCACGTAACATGGTGTTTCTGACTTTTGGGACGGGTATGGGTGCTGGCTTAATTTTGAATGGGCAGCTTTACGCCGGAACCAATGACTTGGGCGGTGAAGTTGGGCATATCCGCTTGGCTGATCAAGGTCCTGTTGGCTTTGGAAAGGCTGGATCGTTTGAAGGTTTTTGCAGTGGCGGAGGAATTGCCCAGCTGGCTCAAAAGATGGTGCGCGACAGCTGGGAGCAAGGAAACGATGTTGCCTTTTGTCGGAATGAGGAAGAGTGGGAAGGCCTGGGTGCAAAAACGGTTGCTTTAGCTGCGGCTGAGGGAGATGCTTTGGCGCTGGATATTATTCGGATTTCAGGAGAATTCCTAGGGAGAGGATTGGCTGTATTGGTTGATATTCTGAACCCGGAGTGTATTGTTATTGGCAGCATTTATGCGCGAAATGAATCGCTGTTCAAGCCCTTTGTTGATCGAATTTTACAGGAAGAGGCCATCCCCGGAGCTTGGCGTGTTTGCCAGGTGAAACCTGCCGCTTTGGGTGAAGCTATTGGCGATTTTGCGGCCTTGTGTGTGGCCATTTACTCCAACCAGCAAATGTCAGCCGAATGAATGATCATCCTGCCTTAAAAGAGCTGATAAACCGTTATCCGGAGTTGGAATCGCAGGGGCCTGCTATTTCCGAGGCAGCTTCTTTGTTGGTTCACTCTTTTCGGCAAGGAAACAAGCTGTTGTTGTGCGGGAATGGCGGAAGCGCTTCGGATACCAATCATCTGGTAGGCGAATTGGTTAAAAGCTTTGAGGCCAAACGGCCACTATCAACTTCCTTTCAGCATAAATTGAAAAAAATGGATGAGCAGCGGGGCACTTTTTTGGCTAAAACCCTGCAGCAAGGTGTGTCAGCCATTTCATTAGCCAGCAACACCGCTTTATTGACGGCCATTAGCAATGATCTGTCGGGAGACCTGATCTATGCCCAACAAATCATGGGATACGGACAAGCCAACGATGTGCTGCTGGCAATAAGTAGTTCCGGTAATTCCCGCAATGTGCTCGATGCCTTGCTGGTAGCTCGTGCCAAGTCGTTAAAAACAATTGGGTTGACGGGAGAAACGGGGGGCCAAATGGTTGCTTGCTGCGATGTACTAATTCGTGTTCCGGCTACTTCTACACGCTTGGTTCAGGAATATCATCTACCCGTTTATCATACCATTTGCCTGCTCATTGAAAGCGAGCTATTTGGCTCTGAAGTTTCAGAATTATAGGTATTCACCTGTCTGCAAAGTATTGATGCATCGTTTTCTTTTTCTCTATGAGAAGATGTTGTTAGAACTATTTTGATTTAAATACGGTATAAATGAAGTGAAAAGAAATTGCTAACGATTAAAGCTTTGTGATATGCCTATTTTTATGGATCGCCACGATGTGTCAGAAAACGTAACCGCAGCGCATGTTGCTCAGTTGCATCAGCAGGATTTAAAGATTCAGGACCAGTTTGGCTGTCGGGGATTAACCTATTGGTTTGACGAAGATCGAAAAATGGCATTTTGCTTGATTGAAGCACCTTCAAAAAAAAATATCATTGCCATGCACAATACCGCTCATGGCGAAGTTCCCAATCAAATTATTGAAGTTAATGCTCAGGTGGTTGAGTCTTTTCTGGGGCGAATTAAAGATCCGGTAAGTGAAACGGATGATCATTTAACGATCATTGATGATTCGGCCTTCCGTTTCATTATGGCAGTTGGGTTTATTATTGGTGAGGTAGGTGATCGTTACGGGCCAATGGAAGAAAGAGGGCTTTTAACTTGCATGCAAACACTGGGAGGAATTATCGCCAACTTTGATGGAACCATTGCAAGCCAGGAAAAAGATTATTTTTTGGTGTCTTTTCAGTCAGTTTCTCAAGCAGTTTTGTGTGCCCTTGAGCTTTATTCCACTTTTGAGACTTGGGCCGAAAATGCCCCTTGTGAGCGGGGACACCTTAAAATTGGGATTAGTGCAGGAGTTCCGGTTGAAGGAGAACGTCCATTCTTTGAGGATGTGATTGAGCAGGCCCGGAACCTATTCTTCATTGCCAGTGAACACATTGTGGTTTCTCATGAAATCAAGCGGCTTTATAAGCAGGAAAGCCTGAATACTTTTGTGGATGAGAGCTTGTTCCTGGTGCTCAGTCCAACAGAAGAGAAGTTTTTGACCCTATTGATGAATTACATGGAAGAAGCCTGGCAGAATCCCAACCTACAAGTGGAAGACCTTGGAAAGAACTTAGGCTACAGTAAGTCGCAATTGTACCGAAATATCGTTCGATTAACCGAGATGTCTCCCAATGCTTTCATAAAAAACTACCGTTTAAACCAGGCCATTGATAAGATTGGGAAAAAGGCCGGACAAATTGCAGAGATAGCCTATGAAACAGGCTTCAATAGCCCTTCTTACTTCGCAAAATGCTTTCACGAGCGGTACGGGATGTCGCCCTCTGAATACCAACATCGTAGCTTTTCCTAATTCTTCTTTAGCAGAAGGTTGTCTATCTTCTGTTTTATCTGCTTGATTCGCCTCAAGGAAGTTGAAGACGAGGATGGACAGCCTTTGCACCTTTTTCCTTAGCATTCTTGATTTTTCTGAACTTCCGAAGCAATTAGGCATCTGTTTTAGAAATAAAAAGACTTAAAAGTCTTAATATTTGGTCGAAATGTGATAGGTATCTGCTTTTGGACTGTCGTAACTTTGGTTGTAATCGGCTGATGAACAGCTTTGGTCATTATGGTATGCATCTTACATCCACGGATTTAATCACTCAAAAAAATAGGAATAATATGGAAAAAAGTCTATTCGAACGTCTGGGAGGGACCGATGGGATCACTCAAATTGTAGATGATGCAATTGATGCGCATATGAATAATCCGCAGGTTAGCGCTCGCTTTTTACCCTATCGGGAAATGCCGGAACAATTGGCTCTGGTAAAGAAACATAGTGTTGAATTTTTTAGCGAAGGGAGTGGAGGCCCTACGAAATATTCAGGAAAGGATATGTCTATAGCGCACCGGGGAATGAACATTAGCCCGGCGGAATACATGCATGTGCTCGATGATATTCTGGAAACATTGGATAAGCATAAAATTGATGAAGGGACGAAAAAGGATGTACTATCGATTTTGTGGTCGTTGAAAGATATGATTATTGCGCAGTAATTGGTAATCGTGAAAAAGGGAATAAAATGACACGTAAAGTAGTTGAATTGGATCAGGCTGTCGTCGAGCAGTTTGCTGCTGGAGTTCGGGGGGGAGTTGTGCTCCCGAATGATCCAGACTATAGTGAAGAATGCAAGGTATTCAATGGGATGATTCATAAGCATCCGGGAATGTTTGTTAAATGTGTTGATGTTGCCGATGTAATTTCGGCCGTCAATTTCGGTCGCGATCAGGACTTGTTGGTGGCGGTTCGCGGAGGAGGTCACAATGCCGGAGGTTTAGGCGTTTGTAACGATGGTTTGGTCATTGATTTGGCGGGACTCAAATTTGTGCGAGTTGATACTAAAGACAACACCGTGAGGGTAGGAGGTGGCAATGTGTGGGGAGAAGTTGATCATGCCACGCATGCGTTTGGATTGGCTGTTCCGGCAGGAATTATCTCAACAACCGGAGTGGGCGGATTAACACTTGGCGGTGGCGTTGGACACTTATCCCGCAAGTTTGGCTTAACAATCGACAGCTTATTGGAAGCCGATATGGTTTTAGCCGATGGCTCTTTTGTGACGGTCAATGCCAATGAACACCCCGATTTGTACTGGGCAATTCGCGGTGGAGGCGGAAATTTTGGTGTGGTTACTTCGTTTAAGTTTCAGGGACATCCGTTGAAAAATGTGTTTGCCGGGCCGACCTTGTGGCCGGTTGAGAAAACGGTTGAAATCATGGAATGGTATCACCAGTTCATACATCAGGCACCGGACGATTTGAATGGGTTTATTGCAACCATGATCATTCCGGGACCTCCATTTCCAGAGGAGTTGCACGGTAAAAAATTCTGCGGTATTGTGTGGTGTTACACCGGTGGAACCGAAAAAGCAAAAGACGTTTTTGCGCCTGTTTTGGCCAAAGAACCCCTCTTTGAGCATCTGGGAGAAATGCCTTACCCTATGCTGCAATCTTTGTTTGATCCCCTGTTAGGACCCGGATTACAATGGTATTGGCGGGCCGACTTTTTTGATGAACTGGGGCCGGAAGTGTGTCAAAGTCATCAGGAGTTTGGCTCCTCTATTCCAACGCCATTGTCTCAAATGCACTTGTATCCCATTAGCGGGGCGGCAGCTAAAAATGGCAAAGATGAAACGCCGTGGGCCTATCGGCATGCCAAATACGCCGGGGTGATTGTGGGGGTTGATCCGGAACCTGAGAAGACCGAACAAATCACCCAATGGTGTAAAAACTATTGGGAAGCTTTGCATCCGTATTCTTTGGGGGGCGCTTACTCCAACTTTATGATGGATGAAGGGCAAGACCGGGTGAAAGCGAGTTACCGGCAGAATTACGACCGCCTGGCGAAGATTAAAAAGAAATATGATCCGACGAACTTCTTCCGGGTCAATCAAAATATCCAACCAGCAAATTAGTCAGACCAAGTTAATAAGGAGCTAGCCAACCATCGGTAAAAAAGCCCTATGCCGATGGAATTGGCTAGTTGAAGGGAGGTGATGTGACGATCGGGTTTCCAGCTTCATTCAAACTTGTACTGAGCGGGTGTAGGCTTAGGAACAATTGATGACCTTGGTTTTGGATAAGCGATCGTGCCAGCCAGAGCCTTCAGACCCTAAAAATGAAAAGGGCTCAAAAGGAATAAATCGGCATAACGAACGAACCAGGATGGTGCTAATCTTAGGTTGCTCCCCATGCTCATCGACAACTTTGGTTTTGGTTATAAACTTTGCGGGAGTACGACCACATACAATTTCCAGAGTTGAATAGTAGATCATGCCGGCAATAACTCCAAGCGCATAATTAATGAGCCTGTTGTCTTCTTCAAAAATCCAGAGGGAGTCGGGAGAAAATAAAACAAGGATAAGTCCAAGTATAATTCCAAAAAAGAAACTGAAGATCAGGTAAAATACGAGGTCTATTAAGTAGTTGGCAAACCTTTTGCTTTGGCTCGCTGTCTGTTTTAAAATCTCCGTTTCCTGGGCTTTTAGTTCATGTTGAGCTTTTTGCTCTGCATCTTCTTCATAAAACTGGCAGGATAGCTCAACGTCTGCAGGAGCGTTAGTCAGTCCGCAAATAATTCCTTGCCGGGCATCAAAAGTTTGGTGTTTGCAAACCTTGCAGTAGCTGAGTTGCTCGTCTCTTGTCATCAGTTTACCCTTTCTAGTAATTTAAGTTGAATGATTTTATTGGTAAAATAACAGAAATGTCTGGATTAAATTAGTTTGTATTATGCTTATTTCCAACTGGTCATTTGTTTTTTTCGTAGAGGTCTAGAATTTGATTTGAGCACAACAAGGGCATGTTAGCTTTAATCCTTTCAATATCCCAGTTCCACCATTTCAACTCCAATAAACATTCAATCTCATGGTCTGAGAATCTTTTCTTGATTGGTTTCGCCGGATTTCCTCCAACAATGGTATAGGGTGCTACATCTTTGGTGACAATGGCTGCCGTGGCAATTACTGCACCGTCCCCAACGGTTATGCCGGGCATAATTATGGCCTTGGCACCAATCCATACATCATTACCAATAACGGTGTCGCCGGCTCTTTTAAAGGCATCTTTGGCGTCTTCAAACCCTTGGTAAAAGAAAGGGAAGCTGCTCACCCAATCGTGGCGGTGTCCTTGATTTCCGGCCATCATAAAGATGGCTCCATCGGCGATTGAGCAGAAATTACCAATCCTTAGCTGGTCAACATCATCCCGGTCAGGCATCAAGTATCGGGCGCAATCATCAAACGAGTGACCGCTGTAGTACCCTGAATAATAGCTGTAGTCTCCGACAATAATATTGGGATTGGTAACCTGATCTTTTAGTTGTTTACCAACGAAAGGCGATTCAAAGAAGTTCGTTTTCATGGGTTGCATTTTTTGCATGATCATATTTGTTTTTCGTGGGAGCGTTTTGCTCTGGACTTATTTTTAGGGAATTGGTATAATCTTTTTTGTAATTGTATGAAGGAAATTATAAGTCCGATTGCTATAAGTGGATATATTATAATAAGATCAGCTCGGATGAGGGGACCTTCTGTATTTTGTTTCCATGAATTCAAAAAAACAAATTCCCATAATAAATATGAGGTGATAAGGAGAATGGTAAGCCATTGTATTGTCGTGATTTGTTTAAGGAAAGCTTTCATATACTTATTTGGAGATTAAATCATTTGCCCGGTATAATTGCTTGTCTCGTTTCATAGTTATGATCTAGAATAGCGCGTTTTGAAGCACAACCCGATAAAAGTACAATTAGAAGAGTCGATGTAATCAGTATTAGGTTTCGCATATTATAGGATGTTTTTTACGCTGCTGAAAGTAGTAATAAAAACTTTATGTTGATATATCAGGCTTAGCTATTTAGCCGAAACTGATATTCTCTATCCAACGCTATTCATCGTCTATTACTCGAGCTGTAACTGCTCATCATGTTTTAAGCTTTTAACTAAAGAAAGACTCACAAGCACCAAGATAATTGCAAACGGAAATCCTGTTGAGATGGAGGCTGATTGAAGTGCCGTTAAACCACCTCCGACTAATAAGGCAATGGCAATAGCTCCTTCCATAAAAGCCCAAAATATTTTTTGTCCTTTGGGGGCATTCAGTTTTCCTCCTGCGGTCATCATATCGACAACCAAAGAGCCACTGTCAGATGAGGTGATGAAAAAAGTACCGACTAAAATAATGCATACAAATGCGGTGATTTCATAAAAGGGTAGGGTCTCCAGCATTTTGAAAAGTCCAATGGAGCTGTCTTGTGCTACAATGGATGCCAGATCCAAATTCCCATCCAGTTGCAGGTTAATAGCGGTTCCGCCCAGAACAGACATCCATAAAAATGAAAAGACAGAAGGTAAAACCAAGCCAAAAATGGCAATCTCCCGAATGGTTCTCCCCTTGGAAATCCGGGCAACAAAAGTTCCGACAAAGGGTGACCACGAAATCCACCAAACCCAGTAGAACATCGACCAGCCCTTAAACCAGCTTCCGGCGGTACCATGTTGATTTCGGAATAGGCTTAATTCAATCAAATCAGAAAGGTAGATCCCTAAGCTTTGTACAAACCCATCGATTAAGCGAACGGTGTTTCCTAAGATTAGCACAAATATAAAAACAATGAGGGCGATGATAATATTGGCATTACTTAGGTATTTTAGTCCTTTATTTAAGCCCGTTACAACAGAGATTGTCGCAATTAAAGTAATTCCGATAATAGAACTCACTTGTAAGCTGGTGTTGTTTTCCAAGCCAAAATATTCTGATAAGCCGGTACTGAATTGCAGTGCACCAAAGCCCAGTGAGGTCGCTAATCCAAATAGGGTGGCTAAAACCGCAATGACATCGATGAGATAGCCAGGCCATCTATTCATCCGATGGCCAAATAAGGGAATCAAGGTCGATTTTAATGATAAGGAAGTACCTTTATTAAAGGTAAAGTAGGCCAATGCAATTCCGAGTAACATGTAAATTCCCCAAACATGAAAGCCGTAATGAAAATAGGTGTTGCGAATGGCTAAGCGGGATTTATAAACATCGGAGGCCCCTTTAACAATGGGATGACTAAAATGCAGCATGGGTTCTGCTACACTAAAATAGACTAAGCCAATCCCCATTCCTGCTGAAAACAGCATGGCGACCCAGGAAAACTTGCTGAAGCTGGGTTTCGCATCCTTTCCGCCTATTCTGATTTTGCCATATTTGCTAGATGCCAGGTAGAGTACAAATATTAGGTAGTAATTTATGCTTAGCGAAATAAACCAACCAAAATTACGCGACATATAAGCCTGAAAACCTGAAAATACAGCTTCGGATTGTTCATTAAAAATGATCGTAAAACTGACAAATAAAAAGGTGATTATTGCTGCCGGAATGAAAACGGGCTTTGAGATATCAAAATACTTGTTCTTGAAATTATTCATTACTATTGCTTATGAGATTGAGAACTTCTGTTGATGATTTAAAATGCTTTTTCTTTACTTGAAACCTTTTAGGTGGAGTAGGCCAAAATGGAAATAGGAGCCTGAGCCGTTCTCTTCCTCATTTGACACTGAGAATTTGGAATAATTGTATGGGGAATGGCGTTTGTCGTAGTGAAAAACACATATTCACTTTTCTCGACACCATTTCCTTTAAGGTCTTTTTCTGTGCTGGGTTGGGGTTTAGCCAACGCGGCAGTTTGATCCATAAAAGCTGTTGTTAAAACAAATACTTAAATTTTTAATTGGCAGAAGTATTCTACGAACAAGTTTTAATACGGGAATAATCAGGTTGGTGTCCTGGTAAGAATGAATTAAATTGAATGCATATACCGCACAGTTCAAAGTGAAAAAACACTTTAAAGCTGCATCGTTTTCATTTCTTACACGATTGTATCGGAGCAAAACTGGTTAAGTATTAAAGCGCAGATAGAACCCATCGATGAGTTCTTATTAGAATTGATAAACCCCTCACTCCTCAACCATTTGTTACTTCATTACGGGAAGACAAATTCCACCTTGCGACCGATGGCCTATACTTGTATTGCAGAAATCTTCCCATAGAAATTTTGTCTTTCGTCATAAATAACCATTTTCAAAATGGTGTGCGAAATAACAAAATACATTCAAACTTTTATAATTTTTGAGACATTATCTGTTTGCGGACTAAATGTGTATGTCGTGTAAGTGGTTGCTATAGGTGGTTTTAGGTGCGATAAAAATATTTCAAAGAAAATGGTTTGTTATGGGAATGATGATTTGGTTATCGACTTAAGTCCCATTTCCGAAAAAGTTGAAATAAGCGTATGTAAGTTTCAATGCATCATTTTGTTTACCATGACATAGCTTATTGAACATTACCCAGCCATTGGCTAGACAGTCTTGACAAATCATTAAAAGATGTCGCCTGCTTGCCAGACGAACGCACCAACCAGCCAGAGGATGAAGCCGAGTGCCCGGACGATCTCAGCGACTCGCCGGAAGATGATGGCCAAGCGCCAGACGAACTCGCCGATGTGTTAAATGAACTCGGCGAGAAGCTTGAAGAACTCGCCAACCGTCAAGAAGTCAGTTCGCTAGAGCCGGACGAACTCCGCGACTGCCAAGAAGTCAGTCCGGAGGCGTTAAATTAACTCGCCGAATCGTTAGACGAAGTCCAGCAGCCTCTAAAACAGCTAAATCACCTAAAAACCATCGTTGAGCGCAAACCAAGCAATACCCCATTACAACCAAATAGGCTCTTTTTAATGATTTATGAAATGAATTATTATGATTTTAACCATTATCTTTAGTAGCCAAATGAAGAGCCTTGGAATAGCAATATGTAGTTGCAAGTACAGATACTGTAAGCTTCCCTGGCATGTTGAAAACCGATAAAACCAAATAATACAATGGGAATATTTAATTTTTCGAAAAGTAAAAAAGGCGATGTCTCGACTATAAACAATCAAGCGATAGCAATAAAAAAGCAAATTCCTAATTTAGAACTTCTATACTTTTCTGACCTACCAGCTAATAAAATACCACACATAGGAATGGGGTTTGTAATCAATATAAGCTTCATCGACGGGAGTCCACAAATTAGAGAAGAAGAAAAACTTGACCCAAGCACAATATTCACATCACTTCCCATATCTAAAATAAAATCTCAGGAGGAAGTAGAATCTTTACCTTATTGGCCTAACTATGCATCGATGAGTCCTAAGCAAAGGTTTGCATATTTGACTTGGCTTCAAGATGTAACAAATCCAATTGATACGGGATATGTGTTTACCTATTATTATGGACTTGAAAGACAATTACTTTTTGGAGATTTTGAAAAAGCATTTAATGAGATTATAAAACTTAGAAAACACCATGACAATAAATCATTTCAAAAATATAGTGAGAACGCCTTGATTTTTTCAAGTTTTTATAACAATCGATTGGACATATTACTTAAAGATTCCGAACAGGCCTCTTTAGATAGATTCTCCAATATTCAACTTCAATTCGCAATTAATCAAAATCTTAATCTTTCTCCACAAAATTTAATATCAATCTTTAAGGAACTAAAATTATATAAGTCGCTAATAAAAGGATTTGAGGAGTTATTTGAAAAATGTGTTATAAATACGTTAAGCACAGAATATAACTCAACTTATTTCCCTTTTGGGAATAAGTTTGATATTTCAAAAATAAAAACAAGAAAAGAACAAGCTTTTGCAAACTATTCTTTTCCAGAGGAACTACGTTATCCGGAGGTGAAAGACATTTTAAATTCTAAAGATTTTAAAAATGAAATAACCAAAATCTTCAATTATTCATACGAGGAACTAAAAAAAGAAAAAGCGATACTTAGAAAGGTTAAAAAGGACAATTTAACTGTAGTAGAAAAACAAAAATTAAGACTCCAAAAGGAAAAAAATAGATTGAAAAAATTATATGATACAAATGTTCTTAAAAAAGATGAATATGAATTATTGATTCAAAAATTAGAAAGTGAATCCTAAAAAACAATAAAAACAGGACCACCTAAAACGTGGCATAAGGCGTGGCTTGGGCATTTAGCCAACTCTAAAAAGGAAGCGAATCACAGCAAAAGAAAACTAATGAATGCTGATTTTATAAACTTAACTAATGAAAATATTGATAATGAGCATTTATGTTGCATTATCCGTAGTAAAAAGCCCCATAAAGGTATTACAGCAAAGCGACAATGGCTTTCAGAGCGATTAAATGAAGGGCATGTCTTTAGAAAACTAAATGCTGCAAAGGCTACGGTTTTTATTGAATATGCTCCTCTTGAAACAGCTTGGGTTCCCATAACCGGAGACAATTATTATTATCTGTATTGTTTGTGGGTCTCTGGAAGTTACAAAGGAAAAGGATACGGCAAGTTGCTGTTGGAGTATTGCTTGGCTGATGCCAAAGAAAAGGGTAAATCTGGTATTTGTATGCTCGGAGCAAAAAAGCAAAAATCGTTTCTCTCAGACCAATCATTTGTAAAGAAGTATGGTTTTGAAGTTGTTGATATCACTGATAATGGATATGAACTCCTTGCGCTTTCTTTTGACGGAACAATGCCGAAGTTTGCACAGAATGTAAAGACTCAGGAAATCGAAAACAAAGAGCTAACAATTTATTATGACATGCAATGCCCCTTTGTCTGCCAAACCATTGATCGGATAAAACAATATTGTGAAGTCCATGACGTCCCGGTATGCCTGATTCATGTGGATACACTGCAAAAAGCAAAGGAATTGCCTTGTGTTTTCAATAACTGGGGCGTGTTTTATAAAGGAAAATTTGAGACCGTTAATTTGTTAGATGTCGCTTATTTAAAAAGAATACTTAAAAAATGAAGAACGAGGATAACACAGCACATATTGAAGGGCTGGGGGCGGAGGTGTGCCACCAATTGCGCCCCGATAGCTATCGGGACCGCTCGATCAAATAGAAGTGATCGTCACCAAAATTTTAGAAATAAAGAAAATGGAAACCAAGTATTTTATAGCAAGGCAGGAGTGGAGAGCATGGCTCGAAAACAATTTTGAGACGAAGGATGAAGTTTGGTTGAAATATCCATTAAAGAAGACGGGTAAAGCACGAATTTTATACAATGATGCGGTTGAGGAAGCGCTATGCTTTGGATGGATCGACAGTACGGTTAAAGCCCTGAATGAAGAGACTACGATTCAACGATTTTGCAAAAGAAGAAAGAACTCAAGCTTTTCGCAACCAAACATCGAACGCTTGAAATGGCTCTATGAAAACAACATGATTCATCCAACAGTTAAGAAGGACGTTTTAGGGATCATTCAACAAGATTTTGTTTTTCCGGAAGACATCATCAAGCAGTTAAAATCGGATCAAACTGTTTGGGAAAACTATCAAAGCTTTTCGGAACCCTATAAACGGATTCGAATTGCCTATATTGACAGTGCGCGCAAGCGGCCCGATGAGTTTGACAAACGTTTGAAGAATTTCATTGAAAAAACAAAAGAGAATAAACTCATTAAAGGGTTTGGAGGAATTGAAAAATACTATTGAGAAGAATAGCAACTGCCGCCAATGATGTACGAGATGGTCGTAAGTTTAAGTGTTCCGGCTTCTTTATCGACGAACTGTTGTGCTTGATATCATAAAACCAAACAACCGATTATGAAACCGAAAGAATTAGTAAAAAAGTGGGTCGATATTTTCAACACAGGAGATACAGACCAAATAGCGGAACTTTATCATGATGATGCGATCAATCATCAAGTTGCCAATGAACCAATCGCTGGGCGTGACTCAATAAAGGAGATGTTTAGAGCTGAATTTGCACAAGCAAAAATGGTTTGCCTTGTCGAGAATCTGTTTGAAGATGGTGATTGGGCAATACTTGAATGGAAAGATCCTCTTGGCTTAAGAGGATGTGGCTTTTTTCAGGTAATTGATGGGAAAATCAAATTTCAACGAGGCTATTGGGATAAATTATCCTTTTTGAGACAGCACGATTTACCAATCCCTAAAGTATAGCGAATAAGATTGATAAATCGATTCCTGTCTTGCCGAGAACATAACGGCAGGTGAATGAAAGGCTTTTGAATAACCTACGAGACTGCCTTGACATAGATAACTCCTTTTAGCATCAAAAAAAACACGACAGCTTATTTGTAAGTGTTAGGTACGATTATCGCCTAATAGCTGTATCATCAGCTATTGGAATTGTTTCTTTTTCAACCACCAGTCCAATCGGGTTTCTGGCTTATAGTTGGTGGTTTTGGGCTTGCCCTCGGCCCGTTCGATCCTTAATTCCTTTAGCTCAGCAACTACCGACCAAATGGTGCCGAACTTTTCTTTTTTGAGGTCTAAACACACACAGCGATCCGATAAGATCGCTTTGGCTTGTTCAAGATCCAGATGATCAATGGCACTCAGGTGTTGTTGCAGTCCTTCATAGCGTTCGGCACTTTTGCTCCATTCAATGCCTCCCTTGTCAAACTGTTTCATTGTGGGGGACTAAAACTGGTTAGTGATGTTTAAAAATTGCTCCTTGTGCGGTGGTCGTCGAATCACACTTTGTTGTGGCGCAGACTCGACTACTGCCAGGTCGCCCGAAGCATCGGCAAGTAGAAAGTTATTGGCCGAAGAAACCCTGCTTGTCTGAATAAGTTCAATGGCTTGGGCGGTTGTCTTGCAGTTCTCTAAAACCTTTTTCACTACGAAGTGAAAGCTCACTCCTGGCTGAATTTCTGTGCCATTTACAAACGACATCGCAACAAAAAGCCCCTTTTCATTGATGCCGTCCGAACGCCCGATAAAAACATCGGATTGGCTGATGTAGGCATATTTGTCTTTAGGGGCAATCAGACTGCTCTCTGTAAATTTTTTAAACTGAAACAGCATATCGTAATTGCGTCCTACCACCACCGAATCGTTATTCTTAAAGGCAAATACGCTGCATTGTCCCGTGTTCTCAAAAATACCAAGGCTGAGTAGAAAAGCGCCTAAATTCTCAGGTTTATCGTGAATGCCTTTGGCAAAACCTTCAATTTCTTCGATGGCCTCAGGATAATCTTTTTTTAGCAGCTCGTAAGAGGCTAGTCCAAAGGCATGCTTGTGTTCAGATATGGGAGGAATCGTAAAGTTCGCTTTTTCATAAAGCAGTTGTCCATACTTAAGGCCCATGTCATAGAATGCTCCGTACAATCTTGGATGATACATACTTTTTTGTGTTTAGGATTGATGTTCAATGAATAATGACTAAATAATGGGCGACTTTATGTAATCTAACTAAACTGTTAAAGTGAATATTTGGTTCATAGTTTTTTAATGATTTCGTCAAACGCCGGATTAGAGGCTTTGGGGAGGTAATGAAGAGAACAAATTACGATAGGAGGATTTGCTCACATATGGATTAGAGCAACTTGCATTTCCAAATTTACGAAGTCGCATGTGCCAATATTAACAATTCGTATCACATAAGAATAGACGAGGAAAGCAACCATTTGAACGTTAATACATCTATGTAATATATTGAACTTTAAATTAATGACCTATGAAAAAAAATCTATTAGCTGTTCTTGTAATCATGGCAGCGTTTCTAATCTCATGTGAAAAAGAAGATAATATTTCATTCGCTAAAATGCGTATAAATCATTACCAACAACCGGTAAATATGCAGGAACTTTACACTGGTTTGTCATTTAAAGTACAAGAAGGCAGCCAGATTGGAAAGGAAGAATGGTATGGCTTTTCAAACAGGATCTCTGGATTTGAATATGAACTTGGATATATTTATGATATTGTAGTTCAGAAGGAAAAGATTGAGAATCCTATGGTAGATATGCCAAGTGTAAAATATTCTTTAGTTAAAGTTAATTCAAAGTCTAAGGTGCCTCAAGAAACAACCTTTACAATTACTTTAGCAATTAATTATTTTAATGGATTTGAGTCATTGGTGGTTGAAAATGAATCATCTAACTATACTCTTTTGGGCGAAACAGAAATTGACTGTGGAGAATTATGTGACGCATTAGAAGAGAACATTAAAAACGAAAATGGGATGGTTGGGACGTTTAAACATATTGATAGAAAAACAATACAATTATTGGAACTTGAAGTTCAGGAAGACTATTAGTAGCACAGTATCATCTATTTTATTACAATGCTAGGGCAATCATTTATCTAGCAAAAAAAGCCACCTTCCCGAAGGAAGATGGCTTTTGGAATTATAGTAAACGGTTTTTTTATTTTTCTTCAGCTGATTCAGGAGTGAAGTCCATTGCAGCCAAACGCTTGTATGAAGCGTGACGCCATTTGGCATTCTCTTCAGAAGCTTTGAACAGTTCTGCAGCTTGTTCTGGGAATGACTTTTTCAGTGAAGTATAACGAACCTCTCCGTTCAAGAAATCCTGGAATTTGCTCCAATCTGGTTCTTTTGAATCGAGTACAAATGGGTTTTTCCCATCAACTTCATGCTCTGGGTTGTAGCGGTACAGTGACCAGTAACCTGCTTCAACTGCTTTTTTCTCTTCAGCTTGAGAAGCTCCCATGCTGGCACGTAGTCCGTGGTTGATACATGGAGAATAAGCAATGATCAGTGATGGTCCTGGGTAAGCTTCAGCTTCGCGAATTGCTTTCAGATATTGAGCCTGGTTAGCTCCCATAGCAACTTGCGCAACATAGACATAACCGTATGACATCGCCATTACACCCAAGTCTTTTTTACGGATTTTCTTACCTGAAGCGGCAAATTTAGCAACGGCACCAACTGGCGTTGATTTAGAAGCCTGACCACCGGTGTTGGAGTAAACCTCGGTATCCATAACCAATACGTTTACATCTTCACCTGAAGCCAATACGTGGTCTAAACCACCGTAACCGATGTCGTAAGCCCATCCGTCACCACCAAATACCCAAACTGATTTTTTCACCAGGTATTTTTTCAGTCCAAGGATGTCTTTAGCGTAATCGCCATCTTTACCTTCCAGTACAGCCAATACTTTTGCAGATGCTTCTTTTGAAGCTTCGGCGTTGTCTTTGCCTTCAATCCAAGCAGTGAAAGCTGTTTTTTCTTCGTCGCTAATTCCGTTTTGAAGTGCTTCACTCATGATGCTTTCAATACGGTCGCGTTGAGCCGAAACACCTTCAGCCATACCAAAACCATACTCGGCATTGTCTTCAAATAAAGAGTTTGCCCAAGCTGGTCCTTGTCCGCTTTCTTTGTGTTTACAGTATGGAGTTGCAGGAGCCGAACCACCGTAGATTGAAGAACAACCGGTAGCGTTGGCAACCATCATACGCTCGCCATAAAGTTGTGTAATCAGTTTGATGTATGGTGTTTCACCACAACCAGCACAAGCTCCGGAGAACTCAAACAATGGTTGAGCAAACTGTGAGTTTTTAACTGATTTGTATTTGTCGACAACTTTTTCTTTGTAAGTAACATTTTTGTCCATGTACTCCCAGCGGGCAACTTGGTCTTCTTGAGTGCCAAGAGGCTTCATGACCAGTGCTTTTTCTTTTGAAGGACAAACATCGGCACAGTTACCACAACCAGTACAGTCAAGTACTGAAACCTGAATACGGAAGTTCAAGCCAGGGAATTGTTTGGTTGGAGTAGCCGTTTTAGTAGCTGTTCCTTCAGGAGCATTTGCAATTTCTTCTTCTGTCATCAGGAATGGACGGATTGCTGCGTGAGGACAAACGTAAGCACATTGGTTACATTGGATACAGTTGTCATCTTGCCACTCAGGAACGTTTACAGCAACACCACGCTTTTCAAATGCGGCAGTCCCTTGCTCGAATGTACCATCTTCATATCCTTTAAAAGTCGATACTGGCAGGCTGTTTCCTTTTTGAGCGTTGATTACGTCAACAAATTTGCTGATGTATTCAGGACGGTCGGTAGCAGCTACTTCTTCTTCCAGTTTCAGTTCTGCCCACTCAGCAGGAACTTCAACTTTCTCTACATTTTTACCTCCTGCTTCAACAGCAGCAAAGTTCATGTTAACGATTTTCTCACCTTTAGCACCGTATGATTTTACAATGGCTTTTTTCATTTCTTCAACCGCTTGGTCGTAAGGAATTACGCCAGTGATTTTGAAGAAAGCCGATTGCATGATGGTGTTGGTACGTGTTCCCAAGCCCAGTTCTTCACCTAATTTGGTTCCGTTGATGATGTAGAAGTTAATTTTGTTTGCAGCCATGTAACGCTTCATGGTGTCTGGCAAACGTTTTTTAGTTTCTTCTGCATCCCAGATCGAGTTCAACAGGAATGATCCTCCAGCTTTCAACCCTTTCAGTACATCGTAAAGGTTTACGTAAGCAGGAACGTGGCAAGCAACAAAGTCAGGAGTTGTTACCAGGTAAGTTGAACGGATAGGGCTATCGCCGAAGCGCAAGTGAGAACAAGTGAAACCACCTGATTTTTTTGAGTCATATTCAAAATATCCTTGGCAGAATTTGTCTGTTGCACTACCAATAATCTTGATGGAGTTTTTGTTGGCACCAACAGTACCATCAGAACCTAAACCATAAAATTTAGCTTCGTAGATTCCTTCAGGAGAAATTTTTACTTCTTCTTTTAAAGGAAGTGATTTGAATGTAACATCATCTAGGATACCTAGCGTGAAGCCATTTTTAGGCTCAGCCATTTCCAGGTTTTCGTAAACAGCGATGATTTGTGAAGGAGTGGTGTCTTTAGAGCCCAATCCATAACGTCCACCAACAATAACAGGCGCATTTTCTTTTCCGTAGAACAAGTCTTTAATATCCAGGTACAATGGTTCGCCATTTGCTCCTGGCTCTTTGCTACGGTCAAGTACAGCAATACGCTTAACGCTAGCTGGCAATACGTTCATGAAATATTTTGCACTGAACGGACGGTATAAGTGAACAGATAATAAACCAACTTTTTTACCTTGAGCAGCCAAGTGGTCAATTGTTTCTTTAATGGTTTCAGTAACTGATCCCATAGCGATGATGATGTCTTCAGCATCTTCAGCACCGTAGTATGTAAATGGGTGATACTGACGTCCAGTCAATTTCGAAATCTCTTGCATGTACTCATTTACGATATCAGGAACGGCATCGTAAAATGGGTTTGAAGCTTCTTTAGCCTGGAAGAAAATATCCGGGTTTTGAGCTGTACCACGAGTTAGAGGAGACTCAGGATTCAACGCACGGTCGCGGAATGCTTGTAGTGCATTGTGGTCAATCAATGGACGAATGTCTTCTTCGTCGATAACTTCAATTTTCTGAATTTCGTGTGAAGTACGGAATCCGTCGAAAAATGAAAGGAATGGAACGCGTGATTTCAGCGTGGCTAAGTGAGATACACCAGCCAAGTCCATTTCTTCTTGAACTGAACCGGCAGCCAACATTGCAAAACCAGTTTGGCGTGCAGCATACACGTCAGAGTGGTCTCCAAAGATTGACAAAGCATGTCCGGCTAAGGCACGGGCACTAACATGGAAAACAGTCGGCAACAATTCACCGGCAATTTTATACATGTTAGGAATCATCAGCAACAATCCCTGTGAAGCCGTATAAGTAGACGTTAAGGCACCTGATTGAAGCGCTCCGTGAACAGCACCAGCGGCACCTCCTTCACTTTGCATCTCAGCCAAACGCACTGGACGGCCAAACAAGTTCTTCTTTCCTTTAGCTGCCCACTCATCCACATACTCAGCCATCGTTGACGAAGGAGTAATTGGATAAATACAGGCAACTTCGCTAAACATGTAACTCATATACGCGGCTGCGTAGTTTCCGTCACATGTAATGAATTTTTTTTCTTTTGCCATTTCTATTCAAGTTAAATTTTGATTTATATTTTCTTTAGATTCTTGGTTTTTACGCTAGTACAAAAAACCGAATAGCCACAAGGGGATTTTATTTCCACGGCCTTCTTCGATCATGTCGGCAGCCGCGTAAGTTCCCGCTTCTGGTTCCGTATATTTTCCACCTACAATGAAGTGGTAATTGTCGTTCACTTTAAAGTCTGCTTTTTTTGAACCTTTAATCGTATGCTGATAGCCCACTTGATTGTAGAAAAAAGTGGTGCGTAAATTCCGGTTATTGATGTTGTTGGGCTCCACCGCAAAAAGAATGTTGGTGTTGTGCGCATAAACCAAGTCGGGCTTTTTCATCTGATCTTCGCTTCCATTGGAGAAGAGCAGGTTGATTAATCGCGCATTTTTTAAATAGCGCAAATAATTCATAATGGTCGCCCTCGATGTTTCAACATCGTTACTGATTTTACTGACGTTGGGTGAAAAAGGAACTTCCCCGGCAATAATCTGAAGCAGCTTCCTTAGTTTGGGTAAATACTTCAATTCAATTTGGTTGAGGTAAGTAACATCCAGCTCCAAAGCCAGGTTAACGTGTTTCAGTAATGTTTCGTTGTAAAACGATTTGTTTTTCAGAAAGTAGGGGTAGAAACCTGTTTGTAAATATTCTTCGAAATAGGCCAGTGGCTTTACCTGGTCGGTAATTTCGCGGGAGATCTCCTGGTGGTTTGAAACAAGTTCCTCCAAACGATACCGGCGAAAATTAAAATCGCCATGAAAGTTCAGGTATTCGCGAAAAGACAAACCTTCGAGATGATACACCTTGGCAATGTTTTTAAGGTGAGCATTTCCCTCGATAACTCTCAAAACAGGAGACGCTGTGAAAATAATCTTCAATTCAGGAAGGTTGTCGTAACAGGCGCGTAGCTCTTCAGACCATTCCGGGTACTTATGAATTTGGTCCAGAATAAGCACTTTGCCTCCCTTTTTGTAGAATTCATCGGCAAAGTTGTAAATCTTCCTTTTGGTGAAATAGAAGTTATTTAGGTTGACATACAAGCATGTTTTATCCTCCGGGTATTTGTCGTGTACCAGATCGAACAGAAAGGTCGTTTTACCAACCCCGCGAAAACCTTTGATGCAAATTAACCGGTGCGACCAGTCAATTTCATTCATTAATTCTCTCCGGATTGTCTGGCGAGGCTGCTCAAACAAGGCTTGATGTATTTGTATAAGGTTTTCCACAAGCAATCTTATTTCTGCAAACAAAAGTAAACAGGAACTTTTATTTTTTGCAATCTAGAGATAACAATTTTGACCGAATTGTGTAATTTATAATTAGTAAAAATAAGCTAAAGCAAAAGCTTCTTCTTCCGCAAACTGCCCGGGCTACAAAAGAATATAGCTATTTTTGCAGAAATTGAATTTGCTATGGGAAATCGGAAGACTGAATTACTACTGCCTGCTGGAAATACGGAATCGTTTTACGCTGCACTTGATGGTGGCGCTGATGCGGTTTATCTCGGATTGAAGAACTTTAACGCCCGGGGGAGGGCTGCTAACTTTGGTGAAAGTCATTTGATGGCGGCTCTAAAGGAAGCCCAAAAGCGAAAAGTAAAGATCTATGTCACTCTAAATACAGTCATCAAAAATAAGGAAATTGATGATTTGTTGGATGTGTTGGCTTTTTTGGAAAAGGCAGGAGTTGACGCGATTATTATTCAGGATTGGGGCGTGTACCACATTGCCCGCTTGCGTTTTCCGAAATTGGTTATTCATGCCAGTACCCAAATGGGGAATCACAATTCGCTAGGCGTAGAATTTTCAACCCAGAAGAAGATTGCCCGTGTAATTTTGGCTCGTGAGTTAACCATGACTGAATTGAAGCATATTGCCAAGCGCTCGACCACCGAGTTGGAGCTGTTTATTCATGGGGCTTTGTGTTACTCATTTTCAGGACTGTGTTTTTTCAGTAGTTACCTTGGAGGGCGTGGGGCCAACCGTGGCTTGTGTGCTCAACCTTGCCGGCGTATTTACCAAGATGATCAGCAAAGCAAATTCCTGTTTAACTTAAAAGATAACCAACAGTTGCCCAATCTAAAGCAGCTTCAGCAATTGGGTATTCACTCGTTGAAAGTTGAAGGTCGGATGAAATCAGCCGACTATGTCTACCGGGTGGCTAAAGCTTACCGGATGGCCATCGATGATCCTTCGAAAAAAGAAGAGGCCGAACAACTGCTTCGGATGGACTTTGGTCGCGAGAAAATCGCTTACTTTCTCGGAAAAGATGTCCGCGATGGAATTACCAATACCTCGAATACCGGGATCTTGATTGGTAAAGTCATTCTGGCTAAAGATGGTAAAGTGACTTTTGAATCGGATACGGCTATGCAGGAAGGAGACCGAATCAGAATTCGCCACATTCAAGATGATAGCACGATTAACTTGAAGCTGCGGGAGCTGGAGGTTGCTGAAAGCCGCTACTCCTTTGTTTACGATGGACAGGAGAAGGTTCGGGTAGGCGATGAGTTGTATTGGGTAGGGCGCCGTGAGCAGCGTTTCCCTGGGAAGTTTGCTGATTTGCCACATGCTCGAATGAAGTCCTTACCCTATGGTGAAAAGAAAAAAGTACGGCAGCAGTTGCTGATCAAGTCGCGCCCTTCAAAGCCACGCTTGTTCGTGCGTGTTGACCAGCCCGACTGGTTGCGTAAAATCAGGATTGAAGATGTCGATGGTTTGATTCTTTCATTTACACGAAAAGAACTGGAGAGTTTTGATTTTGCCGCACGATTTATTCAGCAAAATAAACATCGAATTTATATTGAAACCCCCAAGTTTATTTCGGAAGAGCATTTGGAGGACTATCAAAAATTGATTCGACGAATTGAAAAACAAGGTTTCCGACAGTTCTTTATTAGCCATTTGTCGCAGCGTTTGTTGCTCAGTAAGGATAGCCAGGTAAGCAGCAATGAGAATGTGTATGTGTATAATGATGCAGCAGCAAAAATGCTCAACGATACTCGAATCCGAAACTTTTGTTACCCATTGGAGAATGATTTCGACAACCTGAAAAGTATGCAAAATAAGCAAGGAATCGTTCTTCTTCATGCTTATCCGGAGTTGTTTTATTCGCGCATGCCGGTTCGCGTGGCCAGTGAGGAACAGCAGTTCAAAGACGACACGAACAAAACTTTTCAGAAAGCCAGTCGTGATGGCATTACCATCGTTACGCCAGAGGCTCCAGTTAGTTTGTTTCAGTATAAAAAGCAGTTGCAAAAAGAAGGTTTTTCCAACTTTATGATTGACTTGAGCCATGAGAAACCATCGAAACATACCTTTAAAAAAGTGCTTAATAAGTTTCGGTTTGCTGAGCAGTATCAGCCGTCAACAACTTTCAACTTTAAAAAAGGCTTGCAATAGAATGGAGCGTTTAGAAGAAGGAAAAAACAAAGGGGGTACTTCTTAAGTTTTAGAACATGAAATAAAGCGCAGAGAAATATCGGTTGGTGTGGGCAATTTTATATCTTAGTCAAGCTAATAACTTCTGTTAAGCAGAAGCTTTTGCTAAACCAACTATGAAAAATAAAGCTCCATATTTATTTCTTATAATCAGTCTGTTAATGCCCTGTCTTGTCTCGGCTCAGATGAGCATGAAGCGAGAAGGTGATGGTATTTTGATTACTGAAGGTGATCAAAAGGTGGCCTTTTATGCTAAGGAAGCGCCGGCAATGAACCTGGATAAGGGCAGAGCAAACTACTTTCATCCGGTTTATTTGCCCGATGGAACCGTTATTACCGAGAATGCTCCGGAAGATCATATTCATCATCGGGGAATCTTTTGGGCTTGGCATCAAGTCCTAATTGATGGCACTTCAATTGGCGATCAATGGACACTTTCTGATTTTATCCATGATGTGAAAAGTGTTGAATTTTTTCGTCTTCCACAAGGAATGGCAATGATGAAGACGATTGTGCATTGGAAATCGCCTAAGTACGCGGCAGGAGCTCGTCCTTTTGTCGAAGAAAAGGCAACGGTCAGCTTTTTTGAGCAGCGAAGAAATTACCGGATTATTCAGTTTCGCATTCAGCTGCGGTCGCAGGTAAATGGACTGATGCTTGGGGGCTCCGATGACTCGAAAGGTTATGGCGGATTTTCAGCTCGGATTGATTTGCCAGACGATGTCCGTTTTTCTTCGGAAGGAAAAAAAGTTGAACCTCATAAGAATGCAGTACAAGCCGGAAAGTATATGAATGTTAGTGGTTCAATGGCTAAGAATGGGCATCATGGTGGTGTTTTGATTTATTCGGCCAACTCGTTTGATACAAGTACGCAATGGATTTTGCGGAATAAGGAGAGCATGCAAAATGCTGTTTGGCCGGGAAGAGAACCGGTTGCCTTGTCTAAAGTTACTCCTTTGGTACTTAAATATGCCGTGGTTTTATATACCGGAAGACTGAATGAAAAGCGCGTGCTGAAAGATCTTCAAAAACTGGAGTGGGACTAGACCCCTGGAAGATCAGAGGATGAGAATGTTGGAGTATTAGATGGGGGATTGAGGCTATGAATTTCTGACAGAGTATAAATTAACGGATTGGAATTGTTCTTTTTTCCTCGTTGCTTTGCAGACAGTAGTCAAGTAGCTGAATAACTTCTCTGCTTTGTTCTGCCTTCACGGCCAGCTCTTTTCCTAAAGCAATTGCTTCATAGATATTTTCATAGAAAATTTTATAGTCTCCAGGAATGGTTTCAATTTTTCCCTGATGATGGAGTCCATGCCACTCGGTATTGATTGTACCCCAAGCTTCGGAAGGCTCTTGTCCCCAGTTATCTTCGTTAGGAAGATGTCCTTTTTTGAGTAACTCCTCCTGCGGATCGATTCCCCATTTATGAAAAGACCCATGTGTGCCGTGCAGGCTATAGCGTGGTCCGGGTTCTCTCACGAGGTAGGATGATTTCAAGATTGCAGCAAAGTCCTCGTATTGAAATCGAAGGTCATAGTAGTCATCAACCAAGCTTCCCTTGCGGAGCTTATCCAGGTGTGCCGTGACTGTTCGTGGAGTTCCAAAAAGTTGAAGTATTTGATCGACCATATGCGATCCGAGATTAAAAAGAACTCCGTTTCGCTCATCGCTGGTTTCTTTCCAGGTATTGGCCTGAATGAAGTTGCGGTAACGATCAAAATGAGATTCAAACTCAACCAGACGCCCGAGCATGCCATTTCCCAGTATTTTCTTAACCGTTAAGAAATCGCCATCCCATCGCCGGTTTTGATAGACTGAAAGGATCCTGTTTTTTTGGTGTGCGAGGTCTATCAGACAATCAGCTTGCTCGATTGTATGCGTAAATGGCTTTTCAACAACCACATGTTTGCCGGCATTTAGCGCTTGTTTACACATGTCAAAATGGAACTGATCTGGCGTATTGATAATGACCAAGTCAACTTCTGATTGTTGCAGAAGCTCAGCGAAACTTCTGACTATTTTAGCTTCGGGAAATAATTCAAGTGATTGATTTTTTGTCCGTTCCAGTATGGAATGAACCCGAAAGCCTTGATTTACTTTCAGGCTTGGTCCGTGAAAAACCTTTCCAGACATGCCAAAGGAGGCCAGCGCTACTTGAATTATTTTTTCCATAATCAAAGTTTTGGGCAAGATACTAAAATGATTGCAGTTCCGTAGAATTGTTTTAAAACATCAATGAAATCAGGTATTGTAGAACACTTTTACTGATTTGTTTCGTTTGTAAGTTGTAGTTTTAGTAAACGTATTTAAGCAATAAAAACCAAAACGATATGAAGAACTTTTTGAGTAACTTTTTGCTGGGAGCAACCAGTCAACAAAAAAAGACCAAATACCCAGGACCAGTGATTATGATTTCGCGTGAGTGCGGTTGTTCTGCCAAACGAATAGCCATTAAGCTATCCAAAATTCTTTCAGGGTATAGCTATCATTCAGAGACCAAAACCGATGTTGAATGGCGCTGGGTGAGTAAGGAAATTATCGAGGAAGCTGCACAGGAGTTGGAGATGGATCCGGGGCGGGTTAAAAATGTGTTTCTATCGGAAGCAAAAATGAATTTGCATGAGGTGACTACCGCTTTTTCAACAGATAAGGTGTACGATGCAGAGGATCAGCAAGTGATTGATACGGTTCGGAACGTTATTTTAAGAATTGCCGAGGTGGGTAACTTTATCATTGTTGGAAGGGCTGCGGGCTCAATTGCACGCGATATTTCGCACAAGCTAAGCATTAAGCTGCAGGCTCCTTTGGATTGGCGTATCAACCGAATTATGCAAATCAGTAACATGTCGAAGGATGAAGCGCAAGAATATGTTTTGGAGATCGATCGGCAGCGGGATTTGTTTGTTGAGCATGTTAATGGGCAAAAGATGAACAACAACGATTTTGATTTGATTTTTAATTATGCCACCATGCAGGACGACTATATTGTCGATGCCATTATTAATATCATGAAGAATAAAGGCATCATTATTAATAATGAAAACGAATCATAAGCACATAAAAAAGCCATCCGGAAAAGGATGGCTTTCTATCTGTTTGAAAAAATGTGTTTGTTCTGTGTGTGTGATTACTCTTCGGTAACTACTTCAAAGTCAAAATCAACAACAACTTCTTTGTGTAGTTTAATTTTGGCTGTGTATTTACCAACT
Organism: Sunxiuqinia elliptica; assembly: GCF_900113005.1. GTDB lineage: Bacteria > Bacteroidota > Bacteroidia > Bacteroidales > Prolixibacteraceae > Sunxiuqinia > Sunxiuqinia elliptica. The sequence continues at coordinate 191,893 of NZ_FONW01000004.1, read as the reverse complement.
TCCTTAATTGTATCTTCAGCAATTTTGATTTGCTTCCGGTCAATTTCAAAACCTTTTTTGTTAATCGCTTCAGCTAACTGAATGGTATTAACAGAACCAAAGATTTTACCGGTTGCGCTGGTTTTAGTTGCAATAACAACTTGCTTGCCTTGCAATTTCTCAGCAAGAGTTAAAGCCTCCTCTTTCAATTTGGCTTCTTTGTGAGCACGTTGTTTTGTGTTTTCAGCCAGCACTTTTTTTGCTGATTCAGTGGCGACAATCGCCATTTTGTTAGGGATTAAGTAATTACGACCGTAACCATCTTTAACAGTAACTAGATCGTCTTTGCTCCCTAAATTCTGAATATCTTGTAATAAAATGATTTCCATTTGTTTTCAATCTTTAAATTATTTCAACATATCTGTTAAGTAGGGAAGCATCGCTAAATGACGAGCTCTTTTTACTGCTTTGGCCACTTTACGTTGGTATTTCAATGAAGTACCGGTAATACGACGAGGAAGAATCCGTCCTTGTTCGTTCAAGAATTTCTTCAAGAACTCAGGATCTTTGTAATCGACGTACTTAATTTTGTTCTTTTTAAAGCGGCAGTACTTTTTCTTTTTAATCTCTACTGACGGGGGAGTCAGGTACCTGATTTCACTTTGATTGTTAGCCATAGCTTATTTCTCCTTTTCAGATTTAGCTTTCAAGTTATTTCTTCTCTTCTCACTGTACTCAGCAGCGTATTTGTCCTGTTTGAAAGTCAGGAAGCGAATGATACGCTCGTCACGTCTGTACTGGGTTTCTAATTTCTCAATCAAAGAAGGCTCTGCCGTAAATTCGATTAAGTGATAAAAACCGGTGCTTTTTTTCTGAATGGGATAAGCTAATTTGCGTAATCCCCAGTCTTCTTCATTGACAATTTCGCCACCGTCGCCGGTGATGATGTCTCTGAACTTACTTACCGCTTCCTTTATCTGTACGTCAGATAAAACGGGAGTTGCAATGAAAACGGTTTCATACTGGTTTTTCATAAAACATCTAATTTATTAAACATTAATAGTTGATACCCATAAAATATGGTCGCGCAAAATTAGAAATTATTTGTGATTCTACAAAGCATTTTTTTGAATGATTTGGATGGGCTAGTTTCTTGTTGGCGAGCCGGTTTTAGATTTTTCGGACATCTTGAAAAAGACCACTTTCCATCTCCCTGACTTTTTCAATGGCAGCAGCAATTTTATAAGCTGCTTTTTCTCCGGTAGGCATGAGGTCGGTGCCTTTGGCTTGTTTTAAACGTTTAACAACCGGAAACTTGTCTTCATCGGGCAGGCTATAGATGTAGTCTTGCATGCCCGTATCTATCAATCCAGGAGCTAAAGCACAAAAGTGAGTTTTGGGTAACTCGTTAGCGTAAAGGTTGATTAGCATGTTGAGTGTTGCTTTTGACAGCGAATAGGCATTCCATCCACGAGCACCACTCACGGAGGCGCCGGAAGAGATGGCAACAACTTGTTTGATTGTATCGATTTGGGCAAAAAGTGTTTCAATGAGTTGCTTATTGGCCCATACATTTACGTCCATAACTTGTTTAATCTCATTGAGATCGGTATCCCTTAAGTCTTTTATTTCATTTAAAATACCTGCATTTAAGACTACTAAGTCAAGTTGGTTGACGGGTTGAAGAAATTGGCTTACTTCTTTGGCGGTTTCTTCGAACTTACTTAGATCCTGTGCCAAGAAATGAAATTGGGAGAATGTTTCGAGCTTGGGATTGTGTTTGCGGCTAATACCATAGACAGTATGGCCATTTTGAAGGTAGAATAAGGCCAGGCCTTCTCCAAGCCCTGAACTTATTCCGGTAATCAGTACATTCATGGTATTCAAGTTTCTTTGCTTATGTTTTTTCAACTTCTGCGAATTCTTTGCTTGTGGGCAAGATACCTATTTTTTGAGTCAGTACCTTAAAACGGCATTGGCAGCAGCTGTTGTAACAGGAAGTTCATCTTCCTGTTCAATGAATACCTGTCCACCTTGTCTGAATGTTGACTTCGCCGCATCATCCAGTAGACAATAGTCCAAGGGCTCTTTTTCTTCATGAACCTTAATAATCCCATTTTCAACATCGAAAAAGCCCCAGGTATTGACTCCCTTTTTGATGAATAAAGTAGCTATTCTTCCTCCACTTGCAGCTAGAAGCAATTCATTTAAATCAGTGGTTGTTTGTTGACTAATTTCGGCGTACTGTTTTTTACGGTTTGTTCTATTTTGATTAAAATATGACTTAAGTAGCGAACAAGCCTTAGCGTGAAGTTGGGCTGAGTTCCCGTTATCATAGTTTCCGGCAACACACTTTGGAAAGATTGTTTTATAGTCAGAGAGTTGTTTAAAATGGGCATAAATGTGTTCAACAGAGGCAATAATCAAAGGCCGATCGGAATTCCCAATGAGCTGGTTGACTCCGTCAGAAACAGCCTGTAAATACTTGATGATTTCCTTTTCTTTGTCCTCTTTCCCTTCGCCCTTTCCGTGATAAAGTCCATGTCCGGATTGGGTCTGGCCACTTCTGTATTGCAGAGATTTTTGCCTGACGTCGCTACCAATGACCGTTTCGATGTTTTGAGGGAGGTGTCCTTCGGTTTCAATCCGAGTATATCCATGTGTATTCGCATGGAAGAGCTGATTTTGATTTAAGCTTAGCTGGAGAATGTAGAAGTCTTCATTTGGGCGATAGGCATCTAAAAGAGGAAGTAAATAAAAGCGGTCGGAAACCATGGAGAACTCCCTCGTTTCAAACGAAAATGGTTGGCAAATAAAAGTATCCTGACTTTTTAAGATAACCAACGTTCTTGACAGGTGACGCCAGAATGAGGAGTCTTGTGGTAGTCTGTAAATTGGATCCGTGTAATGCTGAAGCTCCGATGATTTTACCCCTAGTTCAAGCAATGAGTCTTCTATTTGAGATAATTGATTTTTTAATCGAATAAGACTGTCTTTGTTCTCTCCACTTTGGTGCGTTGGTATATAAATAGAGATACAGAAATCTTGTTTTTTAACGGCAAGCTTATCTAACTTTTCTTTTTCTAGTAGTGTCATAATTGATTTGTTTATAGGAGTTAACTCTAACTAAAATCACTCGTTTCGCGGACTGGCATTTGCAGCTTTAAGTATTATATGAGGCACAACTTCTGTTCCTATCTTCAAGAGATTTAAAAGGCAGATCCGTGTAGGTCGCCATTGTCAGGTAAAGCCAGCCGAAGTATTCGAGAGGAAGATGCAGGATGAAGAGCTTGAGTTGTGGAAAAACTTCCGGTAAACTGTGGAAAAAAAGCACACATAAATCGAAATACCAAGATAATTCAGAAATAAAAAAATGAAGAATATGAGAATTATAGTAGTAAGTGATATCCGAGGAGAACAGTAAGGTATAATCCCATATGGTTTGCAGCTCGCTAAACAATTGGAGGTAGAAGTTGAAGTCCTTCATGTAATTGATCCGAGAGTGGTGCATGGCGTAACTAGTCGTTATTCAGACTCTCAAACGATTGCAGCTGGTAGTAAACTCTCGCATAGAGAAATTATTGAACGGGAAAAATACCATGTTGCTAAGGAATTAGATGAGCTGTTATGTCAAGAAACATCACGCTTAAACTTCCCAATTAAGCTAAAGCAAACAATTGAAGAAAATGAGATACTGAAAAAAGTTTTAGAAGAGTTAAACCGCGACACCTCTTCGCTGTTACTTATCAATAAGGCAGTAGACAACATGATTTTTGGGTCGCAAAGTGAGCTGGTTGAAACTTGCCAAAGCTATGAGGGAGTTGCTCTTGTTGTTCCTCCTAATTATTGTTTTCAACGAATGACAAATGTATTGATGCCAGCTGCCTTTGGCAATCTTTCAGTTCAAAAGCAACAATTCGTCGCTGATTGGATCTTGAAAATGGCCCCAGTGATTAATATTGCCGAAGATGATAAAAGAAGAGTAGACGAGGGGGCACGTGTGAGTATGGAATCTCTTTTTTATGCTTTAAGTGTTAATTATCAGGAATTTCATTCCGGTGATTTTGAGGAAGAATATCTTGACTATGCAAAAATGCTTGAGCCTGATATACTGTTTGTCGAAAAGCAACGTCCCGGTTTGGTGGCGAGTTTAGTCAAGAAGGGATTGTTAGAAAAGGCATTTGAGCAAGCCGATGTTCCAATTGCTTGCTTCTAATTAAACGCAGGCTTGGAGCTATATTTTATACTTAAAAATGAATGTATTTAAAATCAATTTATTATGAGAAAGAAAAATTTGTTGTACTTGATGGCATTTGCCACGATCTTGTTTGTTGGGCAGGCCTGTAATCAGCAACAGGGCAGTAAGGAAAAAAGTACTGTCGTTGCCGAGCATGACCATGGCCACGATCATGGGCATGGGCATGATCATGATGCAAAGGCCGAGGTGATTAAAAAAGCGATTTGTGTTCTTCATCCTACAGCGGGGAATGAGGTAACTGGAATTGTTACGTTTACAGATTCTCCAGAAGGAGTTGTGGTTGAGGCAACAGTAGAAGGATTAACCCCTGGGAAACATGGTTTTCATGTACATCACTACGGAGATTGCTCGGCTCCTGATGGAACAAGTGCAGGCGGGCATTTTAACCCCGATGGAACAGATCATGGTGGCCCTCATGCACACGTAAGGCATGTTGGTGACCTCGGAAATTTAGAGGCAGATGAAAATGGAAAAGCTCATTATCGGATGGTCGATAAGATGCTTGAATTAAATGGAGCCCACTCAATAATTGGGCGTTCCATTATTGTCCATGCCGGAGAGGATGACCTAACTTCTCAGCCTACAGGAGCCGCTGGTGCCCGGGTTGCTTATGGAGTAATTGGGGTGGCAAAGCACGAATAACAGATTATTCCAAGAATAGAGATATACAAAAATCCCGTCCGGTTATGGACGGGATTTTTATTTCGTTCTTGTGAAATGTGTTTGGTTAAATTTCCACTAAATCATTTTTTAGCGCGTAAATAATGACTTCAACAATATTTTTAGCGCCCGTTTTTTCCATCAAACTGGCTCTGTGTTTTTCAACTGTTCGGTCAGAAATTGACAATTGATCAGCTATGATTTTAATTGGCAATCCTTTGCAAGACAATGTGAGTACTTCTTGTTCTCTCTTAGAAAAGACTGATTTGGCAACTAAAGTGGTGGTGGTGATTGAATGTGAGGTGCCATTGCCATTCTCAAAAGCTTCATGCAGTTTGTTGGCTAAATGCCCCGAGACGTGAATCTTTTCTTCCTCAAGGATATTCACAATCTTTTGGTATTCCATTTGCGTCGGCTCTCCTGCTTGTTCTTTAGGAGAAAGCAATCCAATGAGTAAGGTAAAACCATTGTATTTCTGGCTCGGAGAAACATGTAGAACAAATTTTTCGAAGTTTCCGTTAGCTGTCTTTATCTGGATTTCTTCACTAAAATTACCACTTAAGCCATTCGAGCATTTCATGATTCGACCTTCAATTTTCTCATATTGTTTGTTTGTAATCAAATCCTTGAAGGTAATTTTTTTAACCTCTGTTTCACTCAATCCGGTTAAATCGTGAAAAGCTTTATTGGTTTCGTAAATCGTTTCTCCATCAAACACAAAAACTCCGTTTGGGGATAGGTTCAGGAGCGTGTTGTAGTCGTTTTTACCAATGTTTACTAACTTCTCGTATTTCTCGATCCTTACTTTTATAGATTTTAAAAGCTCTTCGTTTTCAAATGGCTTGACGATGTAATCGTCAACACCCAGCTCCAAGCCAAAACGGATGTCGTTTAGTTCGGAACGGCCAGTAATGAAAATGAATGGGATACGACTTGTAAGAGCACTATCTTTTAGGATATTGTATACTTGATAGCCATCAATGGGTTTCATGTTAATATCGCATAAAATCAGATCTGGGCAATATTCGTAAGCTTTTTGTATTCCTTCAGCTCCGGTGCTGGCAATGTTCGCTTCGTAATTATTTAATTTTAAAACATTTTTTAACGTTTTGCTCAAAGCTAAATCATCTTCAATAATCAATATCTTTTTAGAATTCATCTGAAAGAATTTTTAGTTTGACTTTTGTCCCTTTAGTAAGAGTACTTTCAATTTTAATCTCTCCATTTAAACAGTTAATGGCTTGTTGGGTGATTGAAAGCCCTAACCCTGAGCCACTAAGCATTTTCACATTATCGCATCGATAAAATGGCATGAAAATCAAATCCATTTCTCTGGCAGGAATTCCTGCTCCTTGGTCCTCAATTTCAATTGTCAGGCATTTATTGGCATTGGTTAACTTTAACCATACTTCTTTCCCTGAAAATTTATACGCATTATCTAGCAAGTTAGTGATTGCTTTGCTTAATAGCAATTCATCTGAAAGAAAAGAATCATCTTCAAGATGAATCTCTGTCTTGATTCTAGGCGAATGATAAAACTTGGTATGATGATCATTTAAAATATGATTGATCATATGGTCTATCGAGAATTTCTTTGATTTTTTTCGAAGTTCTCCTTTATTCGCAATATTCAAAAAGTGAATATCGTCCAAAAATTGGGTAACAGAGTGTAGCGCTTCCTCACAGAGTTGGAAGGTCTCTTTTCGCAACTCATCTTCTAATTTGAATTGGTGATCTTTTAATAATTGAAGGTTTGAACTAAGAATCGTAAGTGGCGTTCTTAGTTCATGTGATAAAGAGCTTATTATTTGTTTGACATTATAACTGTCCGATTGTTCCATGCTAATTTTAATACTAAAATGTAATTGGTTTTGGTCTTTTTTGTTTTGTAACTCTCCAAATTTGTGCAATTTAAGACATCTCTTCAACAATATGATGCTTTTTGTTATTTATTTTATGAAGCGCACATTTTTCATGAAGAACTCCCCATTTGAGCCAACGAAGCGACATTTTTGGCGTATTTTGATACTAAAGTCTGCGCACTTCGAATATGGCTAACCATTGCAATTAAACGTATAAACGTTCAGTATGTTCGATAGCATGCATTTTTGTTTGTTATTGAATGTTTAAATAAATGTTATCACAACCTAGAGATTGCCGATGCTTTCTGTACCTGATTTAGGTAGAGCGTGTTGTCTGTTGTTGTTTGGTTGAGTTGTGTGGTTTGAGGATCTAGCTTTTTCGAAGTGAAGATTCCCTGACAATCAGTTCTGTTGGCATTGTAATCGTCTGGTATTTTCTCGGATTTTCCTTGTGCTCAATTTCAAAAATTAACAGCTCAGCAGCCTTTTGTCCCATTTCTTGTGCCGGTTGCTTAATTGTTGATATTGAGGGTGTAACAACTTCAGAGAACGGTTCGTTACTGAAGCCAACAATCCCGAAATCTTCCGGAACTCGGATTCCTATAGATTTTAAATAAACAATTATACTAAGAGCAGAGGTGTCATTTCCGCAGAATACGGCATCAGGCGGAGTGTCCAAAGCTAGCAACTGCTTAATCGCTTGTTGCCCATCCATGCGAGTTAAACGGTTAAAAATAATTAGTTCATCGTTCACTGGGAGGTTGTTCTTTTCAAGTGCAGATCGATAGCCCTCCATCCGGGCTTTGTATGTGTTTAATGCCGTAGGACCCGCAAGGTGAGCAATACGTTTAAACCCTTGGTCGATCAAGTGTTGTGTTGCCTTAAAGCCGCATGCAAAATCATCTACGATAATTTTATCCGCATCGAGCTGTGGAGCAACACGGTCGAAAAAAACTAATGGAATATTCTTTTTTGAAAAAAGTTGAAAATGATCAAACTGTTGAGTTTGCATGCTTAATGACACAATCATTCCATCGACGCGATTAGAGAAGAGAGAGTGTACAATTTGCTTTTCTTTCTCAAAAAGATCATTCGACTGAGAGATGATAACGTTGTAACCAGCTTCAAAGGCAACATCTTCGACACCACTAATGAAGGTGGAAAAAAAGTGACGATTGATTAACGGAACAACAATTCCGATGGTATTGGTTTTCTGATTACGCAAATTGGAGGCAATGATGTTGGGCTGATAGCCTAATTTTAATGCGAGCGCTTTTATCTTATCTTTTGTTGCCTGGCTGATTCTTGGGTTATTATTGAGGGCTCGGGATACCGTTGATGCTGATATGTTTAGTTCTCGAGCAATGTCGTGAATTGTGACTGACGTTTTTTTATCCATTTTGTATGTTTGCTGTATTGTGCTAGCTAATTCAGTTTTAACCAACATACAAATATGCCAAATTATTTTTAATAAAACAGAAATGCAATCGATTGCATTTCTCATTTCTTTCTTCTAAATTTGTAAGCTGATTAAATCGATAACTTAACGACAAATAAACATGAGAAGACTGATTTTTATTGGCGTAATAGTGGCAATTGTTGCTGCTTGTTCTAGTGGTAAAAAGGATCAAACCCAATTGACAAGTAAATTGGCAGACCAATTAAAAGTATTGGTGGATTCAACCAATGCTCAAGCTAAACTGCCGCGATCATGGACACCCGAAAAGGGGTACCGAATGATTGGTAAATACGATTGGTGCAGTGGATTTCCTGCAGGAATGTATTGGTACATGTATGAGTTAAGCCAAGACAATTATTGGAAAGAGGTTGCTACTCGAAGTACTTTGAAGCTTGATGGGCTTCAACATTATACAAAAACACACGATTTAGGGTTCATGGTTTTTTGTAGTTATGGAAATGCCTATCGGCTTACCGGTGATGAAGCTTATAAAGAATTTGTTATAGAAGCTGCCGAAAGTTTGGCTTCGCGGTTTAACCCGGTAACCGGAGCGATTCGTTCCTGGGATTGGGGAAAATGGCAGTTCCCAGTTATTATTGATAATATGATGAACTTGGAAATGTTGTTTTGGGCATCCAAGGTTTCAGGAGATAACCGTTTCAGGGATATTGCCGTAACGCATGCAAACACAACATTGGAACATCACTTTCGTGAAGATATGAGCTCATACCATGTGGTTAGTTACGATACGATTACCGGGGAAGTTGAGCGGAAACAAACACATCAGGGATACAGCGATGAGTCAGCTTGGGCGCGTGGCCAATCATGGGGCTTGTACGGTTACGTGGTGTGTTACCGGGAAACAGGCGATCCAAAATACTTGAAAGCTGCAGAAGATATTGCTGCTTTTATTATTCCAAACTTGCCGGAAGATTTGGTTCCTTATTGGGATTACAATGATCCTAAGATTCCGAATGTAAAAAGAGATGCTTCTGCTGGAGCATTGTTGGCTTCTGCTTTTTACGAGTTAGGAACAATGGTGGAAGATGGACAGCGTTATTTTGATTTGGCAGATCAGTTGGTTGAATCGCTTTCTTCTCCTGAATATTTAGCTGAAGGTGGTGCCAATGGAGGTTTCTTGTTAAAGCATTGTGTTGGACACTTGCCAGGTAATTCTGAAATTGATGTGCCTTTGAATTATGCCGATTATTATTATCTGGAAGCATTGAAACGAAAACAAGACTTAAAAAAATAGTTAGTTATGAAAACAAATTTTGAAGAAAGGTATGCTTATCATCCCGAAGATTTCAAAGGGTATGATACATCAAGAATTAGAAAAGAATTTTTGATGGAAAAAGTAATGGAAGCTGATACCATCAATATGGTTTACTCGCATATTGAGCGTTACATTGTAGGTGGAGCAGTTCCTGTTACCAAAGCACTTACACTGGAAACAGTTGATGCATTAAAAGCAAACTATTTTTGTGAGCGTCGCGAAGTAGGTATCATCAACGTTGGTGGAAAAGGAACTGTTTCAGTTGACGGAACAAAATATGTTCTTGAGTTTAAAGATGCACTGTATATTGGAAAAGGTGCGAAAGAAGTCGTTTTTGAATCGGAAGACTCAGCAAAACCTGCTCATTTTTACTTCAATTCGGCTCCTGCGCATAAAACTTGCCCAACAAAGCATGTTACTTTAAAAGATGCGAATGTGTTGCATTTGGGCTCTTTGGAGTCGTCTAATGAACGAAACATTAATCAGCTGCTGATTAATACAGTTGTTGAAACATGCCAATTGCAAATGGGAATGACTGAGTTGAAGCCTGGAAGCGTTTGGAATACCATGCCAGCGCATACGCACAGTCGTCGGAATGAAGTTTATTTCTATTTTAATGTTCCAGAAGATCAGGCTGTGTGCCACTTTATGGGACAGCCTGAAGAGACTCGCCATATTTGGATGAAAAATGAGCAAGCTGTCATTTCTCCAAGCTGGTCGATTCATTCAGCCGCCGGAACAAGCAACTACATCTTCATTTGGGGGATGGCAGGCGAGAACCTCGACTACACCGATATGGACATTATTGCTCCAACTGAGTTAAGATAAACTTTTTACAATACCCCTTTTTAGGGGTATTGTTGTCTTTCCGAGATAATACTTACTAAATGAAAAGAAGAGACGTTTTTAAATATTTATCCTTAGCGGGCTTGTTGCCGCTAAGCGGAAAAGCAACTGCTTCAGTTTTTGCTGCGGCAGAACCCACCAATCACCGTGAATACTGGGTGCATGTTTTAACAACTATTTCTTCTCCTTTGCTGGAGTCACTGAGTAAAGGGGAATTGAAGAAAAACATGCCTGTCGAATGCAAGCCAGGAATGAAAGCCAATAGGGAAGAGGTTACTTACCTGGAAGCTTTTGGAAGGCTGATGGCAGGACTGGCACCTTGGCTGGAATTAGGAGCAGATAATAGCAAGGAAGGGAAACAGCGTAAGCACTTCATTGAGTTGGCTCAGAAGAGTTTGAAAATGGCTGTCGATCCAAAATCGCCTGATTTCATGAATTTTACTAAAGGGTATCAGCCATTGGTGGATGCGGCGTTTTTGGCACATGCTATTTTAAGAGCTCCTAATGTATTATGGAAGCAACTGGACCAAACGACAAAACGACAGCTGGTTGAGGCCATGAAAAGCTCACGAGAGATTACTCCGTGGTACAATAACTGGTTGTTGTTTAGCGGGATGGTTGAAGCTTTTTTGGCTTTTGCTGGCGAAGACTGGGATCAAATGCGTGTTGACCTGACCATCAAGAAACACATGGAATGGTATGTCGGTGATGGAATGTATGGTGATGGTCCTCAGTTTCACTGGGATTATTACAACAGCTATGTCATTCAACCAATGATGGTCGATATCTTGAAGGAGGTCGTGAAACATCGCAAACGCTACGAAAAAACATATGAGATTGTAATGAAGCGTGCTACTCGTTATGCGGCTATTCAGGAAAAATTGATTTCACCAGAAGGAACTTTCCCGGCTATTGGGAGGTCATTGCCTTACCGTTTTGGTGCATTCCAGCATTTGTCTCAAATGGCCCTGCAGCATCATTTACCCGAGTCGGTTAAACCTGCACAGGTACGGTGTGCGCTTACTGCAGTCATTGAGCGCATGTTTGAAGCCGACGGCGTATTCGACTCCAATGGTTGGCTGAAAATTGGCTTTGTCGGACATCAACCAGATATTGCAGAGAGTTATATCTCAACTGGAAGTTTGTACTTGTGCTCGGTTGGTTTATTGGCTCTTGGCTTGCCTGAAAATGATCCGTTTTGGGCAGACCCGGCTACGGACTGGACGGCAAAAACAATTTGGGGAGGAACGAATTACCCCGCAGACCATGCATTAAAAGATTAATTAACAAGCGATTCAAATACAATTGAAATGAACGAATTATTTGATTTATCAGGAAAAGTTGCTCTTATTACCGGTGGAACCCATGGTATTGGTATGGCCATCGGTAAAGTATTAGGAAAAGCAGGAGCAAAAATTTGTGTCAACGATTTATCAGGCGATAAGCTGGATAGCTGTCGCGAAGAATATAAAAAAGAAGGCATTGACGTTTTTGCCTTGAAATTTGACGTTACAAACGAGGCGGATGTTGATCGCGGGATTACCGAGATTGAAAAGGAAGTTGGCGAGATTGATATTTTGGTAAACAATGCCGGAATTATCAAGCGAATTCCAATTCTGGATATGCCAGTTGAAGAATACAAACAGGTGATTGATGTTGACTTGGTAGCTCCATTAATTGTTGCTAAAAGGGTTGCTCCTAAAATGATTGCCAAACGCAGCGGAAAAATCATCAATATGTGTTCGATGATGAGCGTGTATGGTCGTAACTCCGTATCAGCCTACGCTTCAGCAAAAGGTGGCTTGAAACTTTTAACAGCTAACATGTGCTGCGAGTGGGCTAAATACAACCTTCAAATTAATGGTATTGGTCCTGGTTATATTGCAACAGCTCAAACCGCACCAATTCGCGAAGGTAATCATCCTTTCAATGACTTGGTGATGACTCGTACTCCTGCCGGACGCTGGGGAGAACCTCAGGATGTGGGTAATGCTGCCCTGTTCCTGGCTTCTGAAGCAAGTAACTTTGTCAATGGTCATGTCCTTTATGTTGATGGAGGTATTTTGGCCAACTTCGGTTATGTAAAAGGTGAAAACGACTTATAGAAAAGTATCATGAGAGCATTGGCTTATTTTTTATTGGCAGTGTTGATGGGAGGGGCGAGTGCTTGTTCTGAGAAGGAACAAGCAGTTAGCCTGAAAAACCCATCGGCTATCGTTCGGCCGGATGAAACAATTGTTATCCAACGTCAGGCATTAGAGGCCAAGTTTGGAGCAATTGAGGCTGGACAGGCACCCGTGTTAAAGTTTGCCGGCGAGTTGATCCCTTCTCAGGTGGACGATATAACCGGTGATGGCGTTTGGGATGAGCTGGTTGTCAACCTGGACTTTGATGCATCGCAGGAAATAAAGCTTGGTGTTGAATTCGTGAATGTGGCGGATTATCCTGTTTTTGAAAAGCGGACAAATCTTCGCTTGGGAATCAAACAGGATGATGGAAGTTTTGTCGAAGTTGATCACTATGAGGCTCCCCAAGGGCTGGATGGTTTTCCTACAATTGCGCAGGGAGAAAGTGTTAACTGGGAGAACGATAAAATGGGCTTCCGTAACTATTTCGACTGTCGAAATGTGAAGGACCTGTTTGGAAAGTTGCAGCCAGGCTTGATCATCGATAAGATCCATACTCCGGAGATGGGCAGTTATCATGACTTAGCCGACTGGGGAATGGATGTGCTGCATTGTGGAAGCAGTTTAGGATCTGGCGGATTGGCAATGCTGGTGCAGGATTCTCTCTACCGGCTTGGATCAACTGATGTTTATGAATACCAGAAAGTTGTTGAAGGTCCTATCCGTTCCGTATTCGATTTGAAATATGAAGGATGGGATGTTGCTGGGAAAAAACTGAATGCGGTTGAGCGCATTACCATTTATCCTGGAAAATACTGGTTTCAGTCTGATGTTACAGTAACCGGAGCTGAAGAAGGTATGGAGTTGGTAACTGGTATTGTAACCAGCATGCTGAAGAATGAACCTCATGCTTTTGACGCAGGAGAAGCGTTCACAGCAATAGCAACCCTTGATGTTCAATCGCTGAATAACGATGAGCTTGGGATGGCTGTTATGCTTCCTAAGGCGGAGAAAGGAAAAGTAGACCGGACAACGGATATCAATTTTTTTAAGGAAGGATATAAAACGGTTCCGGCTAAGAATTTCAGCCATGTAATTTCTGAAACTTATTATATTTCTCAGAAAATAAAAGATCAGAAACCAGCAAGACATTACTTCCTATCTGTCTGGGGACTTGAAAATGACAAATGGAAAACTATTGATGGTTTTAAGGAGTATATTAATAGCGAAGCAGAAAAGCTAGATCAGCCAATTATAGTTAAATAAACTGAATCTCCTTACTGTTGTTCGTAAGATTTTTTTCTCAACTAATTTGCCTGTTGAGATGTTTAAGAGCAGAGAAATTATGTTTTTGTAATTTCTCTGCTCTTTTTGTAAGCTAGCCAATTGTTTACAGTGGCTAGAATGTAGATTAGGCCGGTGATAGAGTGTATTTGTTCTGTTTTTTATCGAATAAACTTGTTACCTTTCATCGCTAATTGTTGATTGCTTGTGGGTTAGGTAGCTATTAAAAACAAAAATAATTTCTATCTTTCTTAAGCCTTAAACTTATGAAATAGTGACACATGGCAAAACTGGATCATATTCTTTTTGAACAATTAAAGAATAATGATGATCAAAAGTCCTTTGAGCATCTTTTCCACGCGTACTATGCTCCTTTGTGTGCATTTGCTTACGGGTTTCTTGGAACTCATGAAGATGCTCAGGATATTGTCAATGATTGTTTCATGGAATTATGGAGTAAACGGGAATCCATCCAGATTCAAAGTTCAGTTAAATCATACCTATTTGTTGCCGTCCGAAATTTAAGTATCAACCACCTTAAGAAATCACAAAAAAAGGTATTGGTTGATTCGGATATCAAGTACCCTTTTTACAAGCAAGAAGAAGTAGCCTCCCAAATAGAGCGACTTCAGCAAATTGAAGACTTGGAGAAAAAACTGAAAACATCGATAGACGCTCTGCCTGAGCAATGTCGATACATTTTCTACCTTAATCGCTTCGAACACCTGTCTTATAAGGCGATTGCCGAAAAACTTAATCTTTCCGTTGGAACGGTGAAAACACAAATTGCCCGGGCATTAAAAAAAATTCGGTTTGATTTTGAGGAGGTTAAGCAGAAAGGGCAAATTTTCTTGTTAAATCTTGTACGCCATTTTTAAACCTGTTTGTCTTACTTCTAAAAACAGGCTAATTCTTGATCATTTAAAGATGAAAATGAAATCTGATATTGATTTATTGATACTGGACTATATTGATGGTTCAATAACAAAAGAGCAGGAGGTAGAACTCTTTGAATGGGTGGAGGCATCAGAGCAGAATGTTGAATACTTTAGCCAGTCAGTTGCTTATTTGGAACTAACCTATACTTCTGGTAAATCAGAAAAATACAATGCAGAAAAAGGATGGAAACGTTTATCTGATAAGTTGAATAAACGTTCCATTCTTTTTCAGATGTGGCAATCTTACGGGAAAATTGCTGCTGTATTCTTGTTCGCATTTTTGATGGGATACGGAGTGTTTCGGTATGAGTTGATCCCTGCTGGCGAGCAATTAAGTCAAGATTACATTACAACTGAAGTTCCCTTGGGAAGTAAGTCGGTTGTTACCTTGCCCGATGGTTCCAGGGTGTGGATTAATGCCGGAAGTGCCATGAGTTATCCGGTTAAGTTTGATGAAAATCATCGAACAGTAAAGTTGGAAGGTGAAGCTTTTTTTGATGTGGTAACCAATCGCAAACGACCGTTTTTTGTCGAAACTGAAGGGATCAAAGTTAAAGCGACGGGGACCCAGTTTAATGTACGAGCTTATGCCGATGAAGCTTTTGTCGAAACAATTCTGGTGAAGGGAGAGATCGCCGTTAATCGAACGAATGTGACTGATGATGAGTTGGTAATGCATCCCAATCAGAAGCTTACACTTTATAAAGATCAGGCGAAGAAGGAACATGCAGCCCATCATGATGTTGAAAAGGAAGAAGCAGAGGCTCCGAAAGCTCCGAAGAATATTCCATTAAAAGTTAAAAAGGTTGAGTTGACATCTAACGTAAGAACCGACATCTATACTTCCTGGAAAGATCGTGAATGGATCATTTTTAAAGAAAAGTTTGGAATGTTAGCTCAGAAGTTGGAGAAACGCTATGATGTGAAAATTAAGATCAAAGATCGCCAGGTGTGTGATTTTGCTTACAGTGGGACGTTAAAAGATGAAAACCTTAAAGATGTTTTAGATGTGTTAAGCATCACTTCTCCAATCAAATACGAATTCGATAGTAAAAATGTAACTATATGGTATAATCCTAAATTTTATGACAGTAACTAAAAGGTAAAAAAAGAGTAACAGGATGGTTCCAGCATCCTGTTACTTAACTTAAACAACAGCATACGTAAGTATGTATTGTCTAACTAATTATTTGTAAAACTATGAAAAAAAATCTGTTCTTTGAGTCCGGATGGGCCCATTTGAAAAAACTTTTTCTTCTTATGAAACTAACAGCCTTTCTATTATTGCTGGGTTTGCTTCAGGTTAGTGCTACCGTTAGTTCGCAAAACACGAAGCTTAATCTGGATGTGAAAAATCAAACACTTCGTACTGCTCTTAGTGCCATTGAGCAGTCAAGTAATTATCGTTTTTTCTATTCTGAAGATGTCCTGTCACTCGATGATGTTGTTGACATAGATGTCAGGAATAAGGATATCAATGAAGTTTTGAATGTACTTTTTGCTGGTAAGGATTTGTCTTACAGTGTGAAAAACAATAACCTGATTGTTCTGAAACCAGTTAAAGCAGAACAACAGGGAGAACGTGTTATTGCCGGGGTCGTAAAAGGAGGAGATGGTTCTCCGATTCCTGGGGTGTCTATTGTTTTTGAAGGTACGACAACTGGAACAATTACAGATCTGGATGGAAAATTTAATTTGAAAGTTCCTGAAGGAGCATCTGCGATTGTTGTTTCTTACATCGGTATGATTACCCAAACCATTGAACTTGGAAACCAAGCTACGTTCGACATTGCCATGCAGGACGACGTCATTGGTGTTGACGAAGTTGTGGTTGTGGGGTATGGTTCTCAACAAAAAAAGACAGTTACCGGAGCCGTTTCTTCAGTAAATGCTGATGAGCTAAGGGCTGTTCCTGTTGCCAATGCTGCTGCTCGATTGCAAGGTCGGGTTTCTGGGGTGACGATTACAACAGATAACTCTCCAGGTGGTGATGCCACAGTTCGTGTTCGTGGTTTTGGTTCGGTGAATAATAACGATCCATTATTCATTGTTGATGGTGTTCCAACAACAGGAGGATTGAGTAAGATTAACCCCAATGATATTGAATCAATGACGGTTTTGAAAGATGCTTCTTCGTCTGCTATTTACGGGGTGCGTGCAGCTAATGGTGTTATCATTATCACTACTAAGCGTGGTAAGGCAGGGGAGCCTCGTATTTCGTTTGATGCTCGTTATGGTGTGCAAAAAGCCATCAACCAATTGGATTTGATGAATACGCAGGAATATGGCGAAATGTTGTTTATGGAAATGCGCAATGCAGGTTTACAGCCTGGAGATGCAGGTTGGGGAACTCAGCAATATGGAAATGGTGCCGAACCAGTAATTCCAATGTACGCGAAACCAGTAGGTAATACAGCAGATGAAAGTGCTTACAGTTATCCAAATAACACAATTTATCGTGCTTCTGTTCCAGGAACAGATTGGTATGATGAGATTTTTGATGCTGCGCCAATTCAGGAGTACAACTTCTCAATAACCGGCGGAACGAATAAGGGAAGTTATTCCGTATCGGCTGGTTATTTGAATCAGGAAGGTACGGTTATTTATACCGGTTTTAAACGCTATGCTGCTCGTATAAATGCTGACGTTGAATTGAAAGACTGGTTGAAAATCGGTGAGAGCATTGGTGTAACTTATACGGATCGGGTTGGATTTGAGAATAATCGTGAAGGAAATGCAATTTCACAAACTTACCGGATGCAACCCATTATTCCGGTTCGCGATATCGCTGGAAATTTTGCTGGAACTAAAGCTCCGGGAACAGGTAATGGAGATAATCCGGTAGCCATGTTATATCGCGATAAGGATGACCACAATCGTCAAATGCGGATCATTGGCAATGCTTATGCTCAAGTTGACTTGATGGATGGTCTTTCTGTAAAGACTTTGTTTGGGGTTAACTACGAAAGTCAGCGTTTGCGGGATCGTTTCCTGAAAAACCCAGAATTTGCTGAAGCTAGACCCACTGATCGGTTAACCGAAAATTTTGATGGTGGTATTCAGTGGAACTGGTCAAATACTTTGAACTATACCAAGACTTTTGCCGATAATCATAAATTTGATGTTTTGGTTGGAACAGAAGCCGTGAATAATTATTGGGAGTATTTTGATGGTGGCCGTGCCTCCTATTTCTCTACAGATCTTGATTATATGGTTCTAAATGGAGGGGAGTCTGATCAGATTTCATCAGGTTCGTTTGATGAGTGGGCTACCTTCTCTTATTTTGGACGTATCAATTATAGCTATCAAGGAAAATACCTGGCTGAAGCGGTTGTTCGTCGTGATGCTTCTTCTCGTTTCTCAGAAGAAAATCGTTGGGGAACATTTCCTGCCTTTTCTTTGGGATGGAGACTTTCGGAAGAAACTTTCATGGAAAGTAGTCGGAATTGGCTCGATGATTTGAAGTTAAGATTTGGTTGGGGCCAGAATGGTAATGACCGTATCGGAAATTACAACATTTACAGTACTTACCGTGCTAATATCGATGAATCATTCTATGATTTGAATGGTTCTGGTTCATCGACTCAATCTGGTTTTCGTAAATATAAGTTGGGGAATCCCGATGCTGTTTGGGAAACAACAACAACAACTAACTTGGGGCTAGATGCGACATTTCTTGGCAATCGTTTGGAAGTTAATGTTGACTGGTACACTCGAAATACAACAGACATGCTTTATGGCCAGCAGCTTCCAAATACTTGGGGCCAACTTCAGTTGCCGGATGTGAATGTTGGTGAGATGAAGAATACTGGTTGGGATTTGATGTTGACTTATCATGGTGAAGTTGGCAATGACCTGAAATTTGATGTTCGCGGAAATATTTCGCATTACAAAAATGAGGTGGTCAAATTAAATGATAATGCTAATGAGATCCTTTATGGTACTCAGTTGAGACAGAATGTTTATACTGCTTCTACTACTGGACAACCAATATCTTCATTCTATGGATATGTTGTTGAGGGAACTTTCAATACCTGGGATGAAGTGTATGATCATGTCCCTTACAGTGCTGATAGCTTTGACGAAGATACCTATAGTAGACCTGGGGTGTTTAAGTATAAAGATATTTCGAAAGATGGAAAGATTGACGGAAATGACCGCACATTTATTGGCTCTCCTCATCCTGACTTCACTTATGGTTTAAACGTTGATGTGAATTATAAGAACTGGGATATGACGATGTTCTTCCAAGGAACTCAAGGGAATGACCTAGTCAACTATGTCAATCGTTGGACTTTATTTACCAATTTCCAAGGAAACCGTAATCCAAGAAGATTGTATGAATCATGGACCGCAGATCGTTATGCTTCTGGTTCGAAAATTACGATGCCAATAGCTCTTCAAAACGATGGTGAAATGCAAAAGAACTCGACTTTCTTCGTTGAAGATGGTTCTTATTTCCGGATGAAAGATTTGCAGATTGGGTATACTTTGCCTAAAAGCTTGTCTTCAAAATGGAATATTGATAATCTTAGAATCTACGTACAGGCAACAAACTTGTTCACCATTTCAGATTATAGTGGATTGGATCCGGAAATTAGAACTGGCCGCGATGATCGTATTTTTGGAGTGGATGAGGGATCTTATCCAACATCCCGCATGTTTATGGTCGGTATTAATTTGAATTTATAATCAATTAAAATTTTAATTTATTATGAAAAAAATAATTGCAATTATATTACCAATTCTATTGATGACCAGCCTTTTTTATTCTTGCGGTGATGATTTCTATACGATCAAACCTAAAGGTCAGGCTTCATTGGAAACTTTTTATACTAAGGAAGGTGTTAATGCCTTGTTAACTGGTGCTTATGCCGTTATCGATGGCGGAAATGTTCGTTCAGGAAGTATTTGGGCCAGTTCAGTTACCAACTGGGTTTGGGGAAGCATCGCTGCTGATGATGCCTATAAAGGTTCTTCTTTCGGAGACCAGGCAACTATTAATCCTATTGAAGGATTCTTTGCTGATGCAGATAACGGATATGTTACAAACCACTGGAGAGCACTTTACGATGGTGTTGTTCGTTGTAATGACGTAATGCTTGTTCTTCCTGATGTTGAAGGAATGACTGATGAGGAAAAAACATTGGCAGCTGCACAGGCAAGATTCTTACGTGCTCATCTTTATTTCGAATTAACGAAGGTACATTATAAAGTGCCTTGGATTGATGAGAATACAGAAAACCCAACGGTTGTTCCCAATGATCATGTGGTATGGCCAGAGATTGAAGCTGATTTGACTTTTGCAAAGGATAATTTGCCAAGTCGTTGGGCAGGTGAGCCTGGGCGTGCAACAGAATGGGCCGCAAAGACCATGTTGGCGCAGGTATATATGTTTCAATCGAAGTTTCCGGAAGCTAAGACGTTATTAAACGACGTGGTTACGAATGGTGGTTTTGAATTGATGGAAAGCTACGAGCAGAACTACCTAGCCGCCACTAGAAATAACAAGGAATCGATCTTGGAAATTCAATATGCTGTGAATGATGGTTCAGATGGTTCTTATAACGCTGGTTGGGGAGATGCACTGAATTTTCCTCAAGGAGGAAAGATTGGAACTTGCTGTGGCTTCTTTCAACCAACTCAGAACTTTGTAAACTCCTTTAAAACGGACGAAAATGGATTACCTCTGTTAGACACCTACAATAACGAAATGTTACCTTGGGCTGACGTATGGGATAAAGATAACCCAGAGGTTTATACCAAAGACTTTTATCCCGGGAATGTTGATCCTCGTTTAGACCATACCGTTGGACGTCCTGGAGTTCCATTCTTGGACTGGGGGCCAATCGATGCTGAGCAGCCTATTCGAGATATTCAGAATGGTGGACCCTATCATTTCAAAAAGAATATGTTTTTGAAAGCTGATCAAGGCTCAGGAAATACAACTACCGGTTGGGCTACAGGAGTTAACAACAATTCATATCGTAAATATCGTTTAGCGCATGCCATGTTGTGGCTGGCCGAATGTGCTGCTGAAACTGATGATTTACCTCTAGCTTTGAATATGGTTAATCAAATTCGTGAGCGCGCAAAAAATAGTAACTATGTGAAGTTTGAGGATGGTGAAGAGGCTGCTTATTATGCTGTAGAACCATACGATAGTTTTGGTAGCAAAGAGTTCGCACTGAAAGCTGTTCGTCATGAGATGCGGATGGAGTTTGGAATGGAAGGCTATCGCTTCTTTGATTTGGTGCGTTGGGGAATTGCTGATAATGTGCTTAATGCTTATCTGCAAAAAGAAGGACAATTTATGGGACATCTTTCTGGAAAGAAATTTGTATCAAATAAGCATGAGTATTGGCCAGTGCCTCAAACTCAAATTGATCTTTCAGTTGACGAGTCAGGTGCAAGTGTATTAGAACAAACACCTGGGTATTAATTATATCTGCTAAGTCGTAAAACGGAAAGGAGTTGTCAGTTTTGGCAGCTCCTTTTTTTATGGAGTGATCGAGCAAATGCCTTCATTCTTCGGATTGGGAGTTGTGCGTTGAAGAGAGGGGAGGGCTTGTTGGAACAAATGAGCGAGAGGATTTATTTAGCAGCAGCTTTCTTGATCATTAAAAACAGTTTGTTCTGGATAATTTGCGCTGATCTCTCTTATTTCCTTTGGAATGTCTTTGAGCATAGCTAAGCTGTCAAATACCCGATTGATTAGGGCTAGATTATTGGCCGATGAGTACGTTTCAAAAAGGACTGTCTTTGTTCGGTTTTGCAAGTCGGAAACCAAGCACGGCGAAGCACTGGAAAAGTCAAAGTCTTCCAAGCGAATTACAGCTTTTTGTAAGTTGCTCTTAGTTTTGAAATGGACTTCCAGATTTGAAATATCGTAAACAATACTCCATTGTGTGAAATTGGCTTGCTTGATAGTATCTAGAATGAGGAATGAATAGTCAATTAAGTTTGGAGAACGCTCCTGATCGAATTCTCGCAGCAGTTTAGCCGTCCGCTTAAAGCGATCTAAAGAGTTGCTGGTAAAAATAGATTGATTAATTTCTTCCTGCTTTGTACGGGACAAACTCCCTAAAGACTCTTCATAGGAGCTATTGGTAAGAGCAGGTACTTTTAGGTCTTTCCCTTTGCTTACGTTCATCTTGCCTTTTATAAACTCAATGCAGGCAGAGTTTCCATTTTTGTCTGTTACGAAGAAATGGAGGTTTGCTCCTGAATTATCAATTATTCTGAGAAGAAGGTCACTTTCGATAACATCATCAATGTGTTCTGCTACGTCAAGCTGGTACTGAATCCATTGAAGCACCGAGATCCCATACCGATGATCAGGACTCGGATATTGCGTTGAGTCGAGCCATAGCTGTTCAATTACTAAGCCAGCTTCGTTGATTCCGCCATATGGAAATTCGCGCCCTACTTGGTTAAAGGTGACACTCCCGAACGTTGATGTCCATTGAAACTGCTTCTCTGATGGGGGAACTAATGCGGTCTTTAACACATTGCGTTTATTCACAACGATATGCCCATAGTCAATCATGAAGTCGAAGTTTCTTCCAAATACGATTTTGTCTTCATGTTGCAAAGCAAAGGTTGTACAACCAAATTCTTTGGTTGTCGTCACGAGTTGTTTCAATAAACTGGCTTCCTGCATCTGGTGGCTATTTTTATTGTTTATTCGTAATCGTTTTAAGGCTTTCCAGGTGTGTTCTATGGTTCTGTGTTTTTTCGGGATAGCTCAGATACAGCCTTGGCTACTATTCGTTTTTATTGAGTTTTTTAGCTAGTTCAAAGCAAAGGTTGTCTATATTCTTCATTTTAGGATTAAATGCCGACACATTTGACAAGACAATTACGGCAAACTTATTTTCGGTATCAAGAACCATTGAAGAAGAATAGCCTCCCGTCCCTCCGTTATGCCAATACCAAGCGTTACCCGTTTCAGATTTCAGAATATGCCATCCCAATCCAATTTTCATTTGGTCGTTAATTGTAAATGTTGGAATTCGGGTCAATGAGAGTTCCTTGTTTTTTGGATCAAACTGAGCATTGGCAAATTTTGCTAAATCTTCTGTCGTCGATAAAATCCCGCCACCGCCAAACAACACATCAAAGTCCCAGTTGGGTACTTCATATCCATTTTTATCCAGTCCTTTTATGAGTGTTTTGTTAAGGTCATTTGAGCCGGTATAAGAATTGGTCATTTTATACTTGTCGAAGACTTCCTTTTGTAGCAAGTCCTGGAAATTTGTTTTTTGTGTTAACCCCAACGTGTAGCCCAATAGTCCCGCTCCTAAGTTGGAATAGGAGTAAGTTTTTGAGCGGTCGTTTTCGAGTTTCAGATACGTTTTTAAGTAGTCCTCAAGGTCGTCTTTGTTATAAGATTTGTACGGGTTCGTTTCGTTGCTTAAATCTAAATTCACAGGAAGTCGAGGCAAGCCTGAGGTGTGGTTTGCCAAGCTCTCAAAACATAGTTGAATATTGTTTTTGAAAGCGAAAGGGAAATAAGCATTAATCGTATCGGTAAGCTTTAGCTTGTTGGCTGTTGCCAATGAAGCCAACACAGTTGAAGTAAAGACTTTGGTAATGGAGCCGATTTCAAAAACTTTAGCTTGATTTTCGGCTGCTTTTATCGAGTCGTTCTCCTTTACGATTCCATAATATTTCGTCATTCCATGATCAATGATTGCAATGGAAAGCTGCGTATTCGTTGGAAATGCTTTTGCCTTACCAAAAATCGTCTGAGCAATGGCCTTGGGGTATGCGGTTAAAGCATTCGTGGTTCGGTTGTCGTTGCTTGTTTCTTCTTCGTAGGGTTTTATTAATAGGCCACCAATTTTGTTTTGATTGTCAAGTGAAATGTAGACTCCTAAAACAGCTCTTTCAAACTTGGCCCTATAAATAGCACCGGTACCCTCCTCATCATTGATAAACTCTTTCGTTTTCATTTTCCCGACACTGGCGAAGAGATTGGTGAAAAACTGCTTGGTTTTTTCGATTGACAGTGCTTGTTGCATCTGGGGGGAGAAGCAATTAAAAATCTGCTCATAGCTTTCCGAATTATAATCTGTCTGCAATTGATCAATTGCAGTTTTATAATTTTCAGGTTGTGCATTTAGAGGAGTTGTCGCAACAAATGCAATCAGAACAAGAATTAATCTTAGCATAGGTTTCTTTTTAGGCAGACTAACTACAGAAAGCTCTTAAAGTACTAATTTATTGTGTTAAAGAGGGGAGTGCTAACCGATTATTTTAGGAGTGACTCGGCCAGCTGCCCTCAATGCTCAAGAAAGGAGCAGAGACAAGGCACCGCAAGGTAATTTTTTTGTAGCTGGTTTTATGCCTTTAATTTGAGTTTCATCGCAAAAACGATCGTAAAACTAAAGGGTATTGCCGAAGTTAACCCTACGAGTAGCCGGGTTTGTAGAGGATTGGTAGATGCCAAATAGAAGGAGTGTGTCGTTGCAAAAAGATAAATAAGCAAACTACAAATTGCGTAATTCCGAATGGCGAGCATTCCCTGGTCTGTTT
Source organism: Sunxiuqinia elliptica (assembly GCF_900113005.1). Classification (GTDB taxonomy): domain Bacteria; phylum Bacteroidota; class Bacteroidia; order Bacteroidales; family Prolixibacteraceae; genus Sunxiuqinia; species Sunxiuqinia elliptica. Next base: position 167,665 of record NZ_FONW01000004.1, on the reverse strand, counting down.
TGGCGGTATTTCTGAAGAGACCTACAAGCAAGACAACTGTAGCGATAAGCCAAATTGTACTTGTACCTAGCAGAACCACTTTTTTCAAGGGCGATTCGAATAAGCTGGAAAACAGCGTACTCTTTAGAATTAGTTCTGCAGCGAATATTAGAAGAATAGAACCCTGCAAAACCTTCCGTTGATAGTGTTTGAGGTATTTATAGAATGCCAGCATTAAATACCCAAAAGGGATTAAATAGATCGTATTCCAAATTAGCTGCTCAGCAAGCTCAATTTTAGTTGGTGTATTAATCAGGAATAATAATCCTCGGATTAAAATAGATAAAATCAAAAAGCAAGAAGATAAAATGATTCCATTTCTTTGGGTCTTAGTTATTGTGTATTCCATGTTGTTCGTTATTTAGTTTTGATTAATTTGAGCTTGTTGAGTTTGAGCGGAACGGTTGGTGTATGGTGTCGTGTCTGATTGCGGGATAGCTATTCTTTTAATGTTTTTATATTCAATTCTAGATGAGGCAATTCTTTTGACTTTAAATTTGGTTATCACCTCGTATCGATAAATGAAAATACATTAATTAATAATAATTTTTTTTGTTTCATGAATGCTATCTCCCATTAATATGATGTGATATATACCTGCAGATAAAAATGAAACATCAATATTAATACTATGAGCATAACTGAGATTATTCATTTTGTGTACAATTCTTCCGGTATTATCAATAATTGAATATGAGGTGATTTGATCTTCCAATTCTTGTAGATTTACGGTAATTCTATCTGAAGCAGGATTGGGGTATATCTTTATAAATTCATTTGTCGTTTGATCAATTTTTAATTCAAAAGGCTCTGATTTTAGGTTAAAATCTGGAATTTTTTCATTCGTAATAACACAGTGGTATATTCCAGAATCATCTGGCTTAGTTGAACCAATTATAATCTCGGGTATATTAATTGCTCGAAGAACAGTGTCGTTTTTATACCATGTATATTGATTGGATGTTCCGGCGCAGCTTAGTTTATATACAAATTCATAACCTGACTTTTTATAAAAAACGTCCTTATTACCTAATAAGGATTGAGGGGAATATTTAAAATAATTTTTTCCAATTAAGTCAAGATTTTGTTCAAAAGAATTAAATTCTAAGGAGTTATTGCTTACGTCAATATTGTAAATATATTCGAACAAAGAATCTACTACAAAAGCATCTAATTCATCAAATTTATTATTGGCAAAATTCAAGTCTCTTGCTTGGCGGAGATATGAAAACTCCTTATTTATTATTCCTGTTAGCTGATTGTTTGATACGTTAAACAAGTCTAATGCCCTTAAGTTAGCAAAACCTAAAGGAAGATCTCCGCTAAAATTGTTGTTGGATATATTAAAAAGGAAAATATCTCTTAATTGTGTAACTTCTGGTGGTATATTGCCTGAAAATTGATTTCCTGAAACGTCTAGATTACGCAGATTTGGACAATTTTTAATTGTGTTAAATATTTCACCTTCTATATTGTTATTCTTTAGATCAATGACTAAAAGTTTAGAATTTGTTTCAATTTCTTTAGATATTTCACCGGATAGATTACAATTGTATGCCTGAATTTCTACTAGTTTTTTCAGTCCAAATATTCTTTCGTCAATTTTACCTGAGAGTTGAGTTTGGTTAATACCAATAAACTCAATTTCTTTAAATTTTAGAATTGAATCAATACTTCCAGTAAGTCTATGGTTTTGGCCTAATCTAAGAACTTTTAATTTTGAGAGGTCGAATATAGATTGTGGTAGTTCTCCATTTAAATCATTTTCATCTAATACTAACTCTTTCAAATTTTGTAAATGTCCTATTTCATTTGGAATCTCGCCGCTAAGACCAGAGTGATATAAATTGATAAGTTCTAGCTGGCTGAGTTCTCCGATGGACTGCGGCAAGTGTTTAGAATTCATTTCAGCATAGAGAAGTTTAATGCTTCTTAAACTGTCTAATTCTGAGATCGTTTCGGGAAGTCCTAGGGGATACTTATTAAAACCATGTTCAGACGTTCCCCAATCGGGCTCCATTAGTACGTTTTTCTCAAATACATTTGAAATCTCAGTAATATGACCATTTTCTAATGTTAAGCCATCCCAAGTTGAAATTGGTTCATCCAACATCCACCCTTTATTAAACTCCCAATTTCCATTTTCTGAATTCTTATATATTTCTTGTAGAACAGCCCATTCTTTCAGTGGTATTTCCCTATTAAAAGCAAAATTGATGGTGGTTGTGTTATTCTTTTCATCTGTTTCATTTAGTTGATTTTCCGGATCAATAATAATCTTCAATGTTTTTTTGCCCATGCTAATTTTATCCAGAGATAAACGAAATCTGATCACAGTCTTATCTGCCGAAAGATTATAACTTAAATCATCGGTAAACTCAAGCACATCTTTAGAATACACATTGTATCTCATCTTACAACTTCCATTTACTTCTGCATTAGATAGTTCTATTTTATACTCAATATTTGGAGAGTTATATGTGAACTTATTGCTTGTTTCGACTGATTTAATTAACAGGTCTCTTGTATTTATGGCATTTTTAACCTGCATGGTCAAACTATCAATTTCCTGAATTTTGTATCCATCGTCGATAAGTAAGCTTAATCCATAGGTTCCCTCCTGTGATGGGGTTTTGAAATAAATGTGATACTGAGAGTTTGTTGAATCTGTTTCATATGATTGCTCAGGAATTATCTTGCCATTATTTGGTGATTTCAATGCTATTTTTGGGGTTATATAAGAAGGAAAAGATCTGTCTGTTTCCTCTATTTGTAGTGCTATTTTAGTATCACTTAAAGGACTAACTGTATTATTATATTCTTTCAGACTAATAGAGTATTTGATATCTTGCGGAACAATATCGATATAAGCAGAATTAAAAAGTAGATCCGCGCACCAGATATTTTGGGAGTAATGATAAAATCCATCTGATTGACCTCCCCATCCATAATTTAGATGATAAAAACCTTCATCATCGTATCCGTCGCAAATCATTGCATGGAACCCCCCAGAGACATGTCCAATTACAATCACTGGAATTTTGTTGTCGAGATTTTCTTTTATTTTTTCGTGAAATAGAATTGAATCATTTTTACTTTTTAGAACGTCAAGGAGTGATCCATCATATATGGATATATGTTGCGGCAATGAGTAATTGAAATATTTATTAAAAATAGAGAAATCGCTAGCACCTGTTCCCTCTGGAGCGTAGATTGCTTTCATTGACATACCGATGTCTAGCATTAAATTAGAGATGCAACGTTTACTCTCTTCAGTTGAGCTCTCATCGATTTTTGGCAGCATTTTCTCCCAGTTATAGTTGGATTGTCCTAAGCGATGAGAGAAAGAATGTGTTTTATTTGTTTGGGAAATGGTATAGCTGTATTGACAGTTTCCTTTGCTTCTTGGAGGAAATTGCCAATATCTCATCACTTGTGCCACAGCAACAGGGACACATCCAGAAGGTGTTTGTATACCGTCAATCACAGGACATTGTGAGTTATACGGGGCACGTTGAGCCCATTGTATATCTTCACCACTTGATGTTTTCAAGAATGGCTCTACTCCCCTTGACAAGTTTTTGTTTGAAATAGCTTTAGTCGTTTTTGCATTTATTTCTAAGGTGTTATTTAAATTAGATTTTAACCAGTTTTTTACGTAAGGAATAGCTTTATCATAGTTGAAGTTTCCATCTAATGAGTAGGCTAATATTCTTATGTTATCATCGATCATTTCGGAAATGATCCATCCATCACCTTTTCCTACATTATGTATGTATATTTTGTTTGCCTCTTTTTCCAGCAATTTATTTAGCTTGAATATTTTGGCGCTTTTCAACAGATCTTTCGTTTGGAGAAATAATTTGGCATTTGCAATTACTTTTCTCTCGCCTATTTCTTGTGAGTTTGATGATAATGAGTTGGTAGCAATAAACACTGTTAGTATTAGAAGGATAAACTTCATATGTTGGTTGGTTTTTATTTGTCAAAATTGAAAGTAACGGTTCAGGTAAATTTAGGGGCGGATTTCGGAGAGCCTGACCGGACGGGCAGGCGGACGTTCCTGTCCGAAGGACACGGAACTGCAAAACGAGCCCTCGATAGCTATCGGGGCGCAGTTGGCGTACCACTAAACCCCACCCTGCAATATGTACTCGATTAGCAACCTTATTTTATTTTTCTCCAATTGTCAACTCCTTCATACTACCATATATTTCGCTGCTAGTCCGCACATGAACTTCACTGAAACCGAATTTTGCATTTACTTCATTGTTGTATTTATGAATCATGGTATAATAATAGTGGTCCCTGGTTTCATTGTCAAAAGACCTTGCAACATGAGTATTTATTAATGCCTCCACTGCAAGGAATGCAAGACTTAAAGCAGGAATTTGATTCCCTTTTTTTTTAAAGATGTTTTGAGAAATCCGTAAGAAATTGGAAAATAGTGTAAGGATAAGAGGTACTATAAATACCATTGGTACTAAACTCATTATAACTCCACTTAAACCATAGTAGATGTTTGAAATGAACACAATTGTTGCAACAATCAACGGTAACAATAGGACTATAACTTTTAGCATCACATCTGATGATTCCCAAAATACAACCAACCTTCTACGACCATCAAATTTTATGCATAAAAGGGCACTATTAATTATTTCAGAATGCGTTCTTAAATCTCCGCCTGTATCATTATCAAGTAGTTCTATTAATCTTTTAAACTTCGAAAATTTCTTGCCTAATATTTTTTCCAATCCTTCAACATGATTTAGAATGTCTTTAGCCGTGAACTCCCCTCCAAAATGATATGGCAGCTGTTCTTCAGGAACTATATGAATTTTCAAATATCCAATATAAACAAAGGGAACAATGATTAACATACAAGCAAGATATAACAGTATATCCCAATATGATACTAAATCTTTTATCGTTGAAACAGAGTCTGCTGAAGTGTTTGTAGCCAGGGAGTTATTTGTTGCAAAACACAGTGTTGTTATTATAAGGATTACTAATCCAATCTGTTTTATATTATTCGTTTTTATACTCATTTCAGTTTAATCTCGGGTCAATATGGTTGCTAACGGCTAGGCTATGAAGCTGTAGGCTTGTGTTGCGCCTGCGGCAAGCCTATGCTTTATGAGCTATTGTTGTGTTGCGTTATTAATATATACCTTGTAATTCTTCTTGAATGGTTTGTCAATTAATAGGCCTACTTCATAATTCTCTGTTTCATCTGTTGTTTCAATATCAACATCCACTCGCTGAATATTCAATATTTTAGATTTACATATTGTGTCACTATTAACTCCGTAAATCACATCTCCATTTGAGAATCTCAAATTGTTTGAATCCAGACATATAACTTCACCATTTCTATATGTATTGCGTATATCATTGATTAAAACACAATTTTGCTCAACATCTAACGTATAGATACTTTTATTTACAACTTCTATTAAAGCATTTGATAGATGATCAAAATATTCAATGTAATCAATAATGATATCATTACTCAGAATTTGTGAGGGTACACCATGTGCGACTTCATTTCTTCGCTCTGCCAAATCATTGAGAATCGTGTTTATTTCATCGTTACCTAGTTCTTGTATTTCAGCAACTTCATATTTATCTTTTATATAGTTGACAAACTCTGGTACTTTCCTGATTCTATTTGAAATTGATTCTATACCAACTCGACTAAATATCTCATCTACAACCTGTAGTCGAAAATTAGCAGAATGTTGTGAAAATGCTTCTTTATTTAATTGGTAATTTTCATTTACGTTTATACACTCGTGTAGATTCTTAATTATTCCTTCTTTATTTAATGAACCAGAATATCTCGAATTTTGTGTTTTTTCAATTAGCTCAAGCGATAGTCTTAGATGGTTCTTCACTATAGGCTCAGGAAGGCTACTATATCGATTAAAAATAATATTAATCTTATCAATATACTCAACTAATATATTTTCTATGAATTTTTCAAAATAACCATACAATGAGATTATTAGTGAGTTATAATTAAATATTTTCTTTTGAGAATAAAACTCATGGAAATCTGTTTTAAACTCTGTTAATGAATCACACCCTTCTGCATTAATGCGAAGAAGATTAAATTCACTATTATAAAAATCAACTAATTTTTCAAGTGAATTTAATTCAGAAATAAATTGTGATTTTACATTATCCATACTACAACCAACTTTTAAATAAATCATTAAAAAGTTGCTCTCTTACAACAATAACAGAAGCATTTGTATTTCGTCCTTCAAATGAATCATAGTTGTTTTTATAGAATTCTTCCATTTGTGAATCTATTGTTAGAGCTTGCTCTAAAATCTTTTCTTTATGAGGTAAATATTCACTTGCTACTTGAGTAAGAATATCAAAAACTGCAGTTGTAGGCCTTGAATACCAATTCCAACTCCCATTTCTCCTGCGGTATAACCAAAATGCTTTCTCTCCAAAAAGCTCATAAATAAAACTTAATGTGTCAAGAAATAGAGATTCCAGAGACTGAAGAGTTTCAGTACTATATTCATTTCCATGCTTTAAATAAAAGTCAAGATAGTCACGAAAGCGAGTTCCTTTAAATAACTCAGCTCTTTGTCTGTTTGCGAAAAAGCGTAATACGAGCTCAACATCTTCCATTTTTGCAAATGCAGGAGTACTTCTTAATTCATCGCTAAAAATTCCATATTCTACCTCTTCTGAATCAGGAAGAGGAATGTCCCATAGCTTGCATAAATTTGTATTACGTGATAGCTTTAGACATAATTGGTTTAAATCCCCATTGAAAATTGCATTCCTAGTTTCTTGTGGTTCAAGTTTAACTCCACCGCTATTAATTCTTTCAAAAACCAATTGCTTTAATCTATTTGCCTCTAACTCTGTTTTTGCTGTTTCTTGTAGTAAGATAATTGAAGATAAATAGCGTCTGTCAACTCCTTTTTTGACTTGTACAGGTAATTCTGAGTAGCGTTTGCCATTTAGTTCTTTCCATTCATCAAGGCCTTCTAATTCAAACTTGTCTTTATAGAATTCATAAATCGCCGTCATTCTTTGTAAGCCATCCATTACTTCATAATGTGAAAACTTATCCTCATAAAGAAATATTGGAGGAATAGGGACATTCATAATAAATGATTCTATTAGCTTTGACTTTTGGATATTATTCCATCTATGTCTTCTTTGAAATTCAGGATTAAGTGCATAATCCTCACTTTCTACCATCCCGACAATTGCAGTCAGAGGATATCTAGCTTGCTCGGTTATAATACGAACTTCTCCTTTTATATATTTTTCATTAATCTGGTCCTTTGTTGCATTTACTAATGTTTCAGTTTCGTAACCAGTTAAATCAAGCTTTTCTCCTTTTATTAAATTCATAGTTATTTATTTTGATGTATTTAGGGGGCTTTTTAATGCAACACAACGGTTTACTGTAAGCTCTGAAAAAATGTTTAAAATACAAATTTTTATTGTTAAAAGTAAAAGTGTAGCATGAGATTATTCCAGAGGGTGTCCCGCCCGGCTGACTCCGGTCGGACGGGAAGTCCCTTATGCGCCAAGGTAACGATTGGAAGCATTAGCAAGAGGAAGCTGGTTTACCGTAAGGTAAGCAGTGAAGGTTATTTGTGATTGATTAATGAGCAAATAAATTCAACCGGCAAAACCCGGTACTGACGAACAGAAACTGGATACGAGGCTTGATAAACCGGATAAGCAAGCACATCATTGTGACGTCCAAAATGTTCCGTAAGGAATGAGCACCGAAGTAGTAGATCAGGCAGCGATTGGGTGAAGGAAGATGCTCTTACCTGGGGAGATCCTGATGAGTGCAAGCTCCGTCAGGAAGTCAGCAGAAGCCATAGTACCTAGCAGTAACGAGCTGCATTAGTTGCAGAGGTCTCACAAGTTAGGGAAGGGCTAAACGTTGGGCTGTCCTAAATTCGATATGGAAGCTTGAGTTTACTCGTCTAGCCATATCTTAAACTCGGACATAGCTATCATGGTGAAAAGAGCATGGTATTGATGCTCAACGAACCGCCGTATACGAGACCCGTACGTACGGTGGTGTGAGAGGCGCTCCGGTGGGCTATTAGCTCACCGGCCGTCTACTCGATTAGCTACAGTTTTTTATGGGATTAAACCATTTATCCATGAATAAAATTTTAGTCCTTTATGAATTTTCTTCCATATAAGCTTGTATTCAATTGACCTTTGTACATTAATAAAAACTTCATCATTTTTCTTGAATTGAGGTAGTATTTCGTCAATTGTTGATTTAACTATTTCGATACCTTCTTTCAAACTATTATATACTGAATCTAAATTCGAATTTTCAATTGGGAATTCACATTTCAGTATTTCTCCTTCTTCATTCTGACTTACAATAAGTAGCATTGGCAATTTAGAGGTGTCTTTTAAGTCAAATTCCTGCATTAACTTCAAATTCTCTTTTGGCTCTTTCCAAACTGGAACCATCATTTGAAGAAAATTTCCTTTACTTGTAGGAATCTCAATTTTTCCTTGCTTAGGCTTTATTGAAAAAATGGCCCATTCATTTCCTGATATCTCATCTAATGCTTGCCAGAAATCATCATCTCTAAGAACTTTCTTGACGTATGGATTATTGTCAGTAAATAATATAAACCCCATAATTTTAGTGAGTTCATTTTCATTTGCATATTGTTTTGCAATTTCTAGATTAATCCTATTCATAGTTTTCTTTTATTATATCATATAAAGTATTTCCTATTTCAAATCCAATTTCAATTGACATTTTATGTCTTGGATAGTGATTGCGCAAAGTTTTTTCTACTGTTTCATATCGCATTCTTGTTCTGGGATGGGTTGTTGAAAAAACAGACCCATAAAGAATATCAATACTGCAATAAAATATTGTAATTCCAATAATTGCAAAATGAATCGGTAATCGATTGATATTTAGATTTTCCACCAATAATATAGCGCCGACAACATCAGCTTCACTTTCCATTCGATAGTGTTTGCTAATTTGTTCTTTATAGTCTTCAAGTGTTGATGGAATTTTGAGTTCGAATTCAGCTAAATGTTGTTTGAAAAAATGACCAAGTTCATGAGCCAAAATGAACTTGATATAACTATCAGCATATTGTTTGGCTTGGCTTGTTTTATGCAAAACATATTCTCCATTCATAAATTCATCACCATATTCATAGGTAACAAAGTATTTTCTAAATTCATCAAGGGTTAGTAAAAATGACTTCTTTTTAAGGTGATAATTTCGCAGAATAATATTCTTGCTGATTGCATTAAAATCTATCCAACCATGCTTATTTTCAGTAATGAGTAAATCAAATAAGCGTGATAATATCAAACTAAATTTTATTATGCCATGATTTAATAGAATTGCAAACTCATCCGAATTTGGAACTTTGCAGATAAATGCATTTATAGTTTTAATTGGTAAAGTGCCAATTACTGGAAATTGCTCAACATTGAATAGGTTTGGTTTTCCATTATTTTTATTAACGAGTTTAATACTATCAGTTAAGTTTGTATATAAATCATTGATAATTGGATACTCATATGGGTTTTCAAATTTTGTTGGTAAAGGTCGGTTTAGTGCATTGAACAACGAATTTAAATCATCTAAAGACATTCCGCTCTCTTTTAAGAATAAATCTTTATATGCAGGATTTTGAAGTGAATCTCTTATGTTGAACCACAAAGGCAAACCATCTTCTTTTTGGTAAAAATCATCCTGGATGGATTCGATATATTTATATGCAGCTTTCATAAAATTGTAGCTAACGGTCACTTGCAAGTTGTCGTTGCGGATTTTGAAGAGCGTTCCTGTCCGATAGGACGGAACTGCGAAACGAGAATCCAGCGAACGACACACCACGAACCCCGCAATGCAATTTGCAATTTGTTAGGCGTTCGTTTTTTTTTATTTAATCCATGCTTTTATTTTTTTATCTAAAAGTGCAGTTAGTTCTGTTGTTGATTCATAGATAACATGTGGAAAATGATTCGTGTCAAAATGTGATCGTTTAAACCAATCATTGCGGCATGAATAAATAACCGGTTTTCCTAATCCAACCGCAAACCCACTTTCAAAATACACACCGTCTTTTTGTTGTGTAAAGTCAGCAATGCAAAATTTACAACTTTTTATGGCAGCAATAATTGCATCATTGATTGTTTGAGAACTTTCAATTATTTGTTCGTCAATTATTATGGGCTCAAAATCATTTTTCTCAATTGCTAATTTTATTGCGTCTCTTGTCTCTTTCATGTTTTTATCAAAGGACATGGCTACAAAGCATCTATTTGATAAATCACCCCGTTCTGTTAATTCCAAGTAATAATTTAAACCTTTAAATGTAATGCGGAATTTAAATGGCTCATTAGTCGCATCGTTGAAGACACAATCGATTAATTCTTGATATTTAAGTTCTTTGAAATAATAAAAACATTCAGATGCAGACCTAAAGAAATGCTTATAATAAAACTCTGGTTTTGAAACTACTCCATTTATTTGTATAAGCTCACCCTCAACGTTTTGAAATTCAAAAAGCGTTTTTAAAAGGTTATCAAGTTTTGCTTTTGGAGTTTTTGGATATTCAATTCTACTTAGTTTTTCATCGAAACTGTCTGATGTTAATGTAAACCAATAAATATCATTCTCACTTTCATCCGCGAGTTGTTTATTTAATATTGCACCAGCAAGTAAGTATCGATTTTTTTTGAACTTTTCTTGATTTGAAAGCATATTAAATGTAAATCCAAGCCTGACGAACAGGTAATCATCATTTAATTCTAATCTATAAGAGTTGCCATCAACTCTTTCTGCATCTAGTTCGGTTATCGGACATTTCATATTGTTGTGATTCATTCATTTTATAACTTTCAATGCGAGCGTAAAATGACGCCTAACGGTCACCTGTAAGTTGTCGTTGCGGATTTCGGAGCTCGTTCCTGTCCGCTAGGACGGAACGATGTTGCGAGAATCCAGCGTACGACACACCACGAACCCCGCAATGCAATTTACAGTTTGTTAGCGGTAGATTTTTCAATATTTTATACATAAGATTATCACAACAGTGATGAATGATAAACAACTTAATAGAAAAGAAATAGAGGTTAAGAATCCAAAAATTCTAAACTTCTTCGATGAAGTAGGTTGAAACATTTTATCTGCTGCCTTGTCAGATAAACCAAATGCTTCTTTAAAAGTGTCTTTTGCGTAGTTCATTGCAAATTCAAATTCTCGTTTTGCGCCTTGCGCAATAATTTCATAGCGAGCTTTTAAATCATTAAGAACTATAAGTTTTCCTTCCTCGGTCAGTTTTGCATATTCATCCAATACATGCGAAACATCGTCATCGTAGTCAATTTTTAAACGCCTAATAACTTCCTTAATATCATTTTCATTTGAAATGTCATCTGGGTTTACTTCCATAATTTGCTGCCTGGAAAAAGCACCCTGAAGGTAAAATTCAATGTTTTGATAGAGCGTTTGATAAATATAGAAAAACCAACGATATAATATTCCTGAGATTATTGAAATGGATAGCAAAATTAGAATTGTCTTTATTGTGCAATGGTCAAATGAATTACTAAATTTTGCCAAGTTGGTAACAATAATTGAAAGCCCGCCAATGGAAAAACCCACGACCCAAATCATAAATTTCTCAGAATTATTGAAATTAAGTCTTTGATTTTCTTTAAGATTATCTAGACCTTCAAAGAAAGTGTCCATTACAAACTCAAATGGTCTTTTCATTTTCTTTTGTTTTAATTGTTTCTAATGAATATTCCAAAGCCATGTGTAATGTTGGTAATTCTTTGACAAGAGAATGTTCTTTGTTAAATATTTCACTTGGATTTATCATTTGGTCAAGTTCTGGATACCGAACAGTGGAAACAAGTCTTTGTGAGATTGTATTTATGTAAAACAAAATAATTATTCCTTGAATGTATTCATCAAAACTAGCTTTAAAATCTTGCAGCATTTTTTCTGCTATCGGTTTAAATAGTTTATTGTTGTCAATGCGTCTTAATTCTTCAAGTTGCGGCATATCTGGACTTATTTTTTTAAGAACTTGATATAAATCTTCAAAGTTTTTAATTTTTTCAATATCAAATGGTAATTCTGGTTTGTTTTTCAAAACATCAAAAATGTTTTTAAGAATTACTTCTAGTACTTTATCATCAGGAGTTTTCTTTATGATTTCATCTAATTCTTGAAACTCTTTATTTATATCAAAGTCAACAATTGAATTGTTAAGGCTCTTATATTTAGTCAATGCTTTTTTAAAGATAAGACTTGAGTTATGACTTATTTTCCTACTCAGGTCTTTGGTGGAAATAATTCCATCTTTTAAGCCTAAGTATTTTATTAATTTTTCAATGGATTGTTGAAAGTAAAAAAGTGATTGAGGATAAAAATTGTTTTCGAGAAGCAATTTAGAAGTCTCAAAATCTTCTTTTGAAATGTCATATAATATTTTGTAATCTTCAGTCACTATTATTTTAGTTATATGATTTTGGCTCTTTTAAATTTACCGCTAACGTATCTGGAATAACACATTTATGCACTTTATTCTTTTCATATGTGTGACAAAATGTGTCATTTCCAATAAAATAGTATTGTAAATGCAACAATTCATATTTTACTTATAATTTCATCTATCGGGTTAATAGCTTTTTGAATCTCTAAATTCGAAACAGGAGTATAAATCTCTGTTGTTTGAATATTTTCATGCCTTAGAAAATTTTGAATTACTCTTATGTTGATCCCTTGTTCGGGCAATTGAGTCGCAAATGAATGCTGCAGCATATGTGGTGTAATTCTTTTTAAGCCTGCGCTCCAACGGGTAGGCATTTCTGGCTTTAGTTTGGCCAGAAAATCACGCTCATCCGAAAATTCAATTTCGATTACTTCTTGTTGCCGATGTATTGTAAGCTTTAGCATTATTTGCGGGCGCTTATTCAAGGGTTTCGGTTTTTATTTATCTAAAAATAGGAAACATTTGTTAGATAACAAATGCTTTATTAAGTTGCTTTTACTCCTTGCTGCCGGTCTGTATTGGTATGATATTCCTGGTTGAACCCCAGAATTAGCCAAGGGGACGCTTACTCCGACCAATTGAATGCAAACTATAGCCTGTTGGACTGGTAATTTCCCCGATTGAAGCCGAAAAATGGCCAAGGGGAGCACATCTTTTGCCAATGGAGTAAAAAAAAGTGCAAATGGGCCGGTCCTTAGGGGCAATTGCGTCAAAAAAATGGCTAATTGGAGTCAAAATGGAGCCAATTGAAATAAAAATAAGCCCCAAGGGGCACGTAAAAGTTGCCTCGGGGCTAGTAAAATCAGGGATTTCAGAAAAAGAGGGAGGGGCGTGTTCAACAAACTGTGTCAACAGCTTATTTCAATAGCTATGTCTACTCCCATGTGCATCGTTCACCATATTTAATCATTAAGTCTAGCGATAATACCGCTTTCTTTTATCTTCATCTTTCCAAAAGACATAACGACCATATTCGCGAACAGCGCTATCGGTCTTATACAATAGGGTAAATGCCTTATCGCGCAGTTGTTTTGTGCCGTTGCTTTCATCCAGCGAGCCATTGGCTGCCGCCAGCAGTTCAGACATGGAGTGCGACAGCCTTCGTGCTGCTTGTAATTGGTCCAGATCGAAGTTGATGGCGGTTAATGGTTCGGGATATTTTTCACCTAAAACGGCCAGTTCAATTAAATCCTGTACCATATCGGCGTGACTGGTTCCTTCGCGAATGCGCATCACCTTTTTATGAATGTTAGTATCCTTGCGGTAAGCAAACGAAAAATGGTGCAATAAGTCTTTTTTAAATTCGTAGGCCATAGGAGATTTTTCCTGCCATTTTTGTTGAGCTTCGATCCGGTTGAGGTATTCGCTTTTCCATTGGGCCTCGCAGTAGCGCAAAGCTCCACTAAGAGTAACCAAGTTAGCAATAAGCGAAGGATCCATCCCCGCAGTGGTTAAAACATCGCGATCTTTGTTCGCTTCAATAGCCAGGGCTTCGGTGCTTGCCACAAATTCGTCTACGGGCTGGTTGGGTGGTTTAACCTCATGGGGAGCGAGGTCCTCGATTTGCTCTTTCCAAAGTTGAAAATCTTCAAAATAACTCATCGTAAGATTAAATTATGTGATATCTTGCAGAAGTTCCGTCGGCCTCCTCTTCCTCTCCGGGCTGCAAAATCGGGAATGGTTGATGACCAGCCGGCGGTTTACTTCTCACAATCTTATGTTTCAAGTTACAACACATCTTGGCATATTTCCAAAATCTATTTCTCAAATTACATAATATAGAGTATTTCTTAATAAGAGGAGTGGTATAGTCGATTTGCACAAAATCAGGCGATTAGGGCGGAGAGCAAAGGGCAAAGGGCAAAGGGCAAAGGGCCAAGAGCAGAGAGATAAACGGAGACCGGAGATCGGAAAGCGTTTGATAAAACCGTAGGTAGATCCTGAAACAAGTTCAGGAAGACAAGTGTGATCGGAGAACCGTTTTTTTTCGATCAAACTCACCCCAGAGTCTCGTTCAATCCTGTCGGATTTCACCGACTCTTCCCCTCTTTTCAAAAAGAGAGGGGCAAAGCCAGCAAAGCGGGCTTGGGGAGAGTTTCGAATCAAGTTCAGGAAGACGCTCAACTCAATGAAGGCACGAATTCAAATTCGAATTATTGGAAAAAGGAACGGCCTACGAGGGTTTTGAACCAGAAAACAAGGGAAGGTGGTTCCGATCATCGGAACCGGAAGAGTTAATAGTTAAGTGATCTTTCTATTCGTTTGACAGGAAAGCAAACCACCTCGACACCGATTAATCGGTGCCACTCCTCCTCGGCAAGGAGGAGAAAAGACGGTATTTGCAGGCTTTTTTGCAAGCTAACTGGCCTGAGCTGAGAGCAGAGAGCAAAGGGCAAAGAGCAGAGAGGTAAAGAGACGGAATGAACAGATTGTCTCTCTTCGTTTGTGATGACGTTCAAAAGGATTGTTAGCAAGAGTTCTCTTGATTGCTATGGGAGGAAATACACGAACGCATGTAGTTTATGAACTTGGGTACTCAGGAACTGAATAACCAGAATAGAGAGCAATTAGTAAGGGCATACCCGATTTCTCAAGCTTTTTTTGTAGATTCGGTTTTATTTTTTTGATCGAATGCCCGGCTCTCGGGCTTTGAATTAGCTTATTGGTATGGTATTAAATTACATATGGATCGGATTCTTTCTGGTTGCCTTTGTTGTTGCTCTTATTCGGGTGTTTGGTTATTTGTTTCGTGATTTCTTTGCCGATGCAATTGGCATTATTTTCACCGAAGCTGACCTGCACGTTTTTAAGGACATGGTTGATGCTTCCTTTTCGATGGCAACTGCCAGTGTCGATCTGATTATCGCTTTAATAGGGGTGATGGTATTGTGGTTGGGCATTATGAAAGTTGGGGAAGATGGTGGTGCGGTTAATGTTATAGCCCGTATTTTCGGTCCTTTTTTCAATAAGCTTTTTCCGGAGCTGCCTAAAAATCATAAGTCGATTGGAACGATGATGATGAACCTTTCGGCCAACATGCTGGGATTGGATAACGCTGCAACACCGCTGGGGCTGAAAGCCATGGAGGATTTGCAAGAGCTGAATGTGGAGAAGGACAAAGCATCGAATGCGCAGATTATGTTTTTGGTGTTGAACACCTCAGGCTTGACGGTAATTCCGGTGAGCATTTTAGCTTATCGGGTAGCTGCGGAGTCGCAAATGGTTTCTGTTATTTTTCTGCCGATTCTATTAGCCACCTTTTTTTCAACCCTTGCGGGCTTGATTTCCGTATCGATCTACCAACGAATCAATCTTTTTAATAAAACGGTGCTCGCCTACCTCGGAACGGCAACGGCGCTGATAGCCGGGCTGTTATGGTGGTTCTCCGGCATGACACAGGATGAGATTACGGAGGTCTCTTCTTTTGGCGGTAACCTGATCATCTTTCTGATTATTATTGCCTTTATCTTTTTGGCATTTCGAAAGAAAATTGATGTTTACAATTCCTTTATTACCGGGGCGAAAGATGGGTTCAATGTCGCCATTAAAATCATTCCTTACTTGGTAGCCATGTTAGTTGGGATTGGCGTATTTCGGGCATCAGGAGCGATGGACCTGGTGGTAAGCGGTGTCAAAGGCCTGGTTTCGCTGGTTGGGTTAAATACCGATTTTGTAGATGCTTTACCGGTAGCTTTAATGAAACCACTGAGTGGGAGCGGAGCACGGGGCGCCATGCTCGAAATCTACAATAACCCGAGCTTTGGACCCGATTCTTTTGCAGGCTTGTTATCGTCGGTTTTTCAAGGATCGACCGAAACAACGTTCTATACCCTGGCTGTTTACTTTGGAGCAGTTGGTATCTCAAGAACCCGCTATACGGTGGTGTGTGGCTTAATTGCTGACCTTACCGGGATCATTGCTGCCATTCTGATTGCTTACCTGTTCTTCCATTAAAGGGCGTCGTAAACAACCACTTTTTCCCATAAATCGCCATACTCCTCAATAAACTTCAGGTGAGTGGGATGGGTTTGATAGGTTTCCTGATCCGTTGGGCTGTCGAAAACGGCCAGGTAAGAATAACTGAACGAATCATCAACAACATCGCGATTGGAGGGAACGGCTTTTCCCCAGTGGTACAACTTAATTTCAGGGATGGTGACTAGCAGTTGCAGCCCTTCTTCAAAGCGTTTGCAATCGGCTGGCTTTTCGGGGTGTTTGAGCCAGAAATAAACCTGGTGCATGAAACTCCCTTTTAGAGCAATCTGCATTCCCTTTGCTGAAGCCGAACGGGCGAATTGTGGTGCCGCCAGCAGACTAGCTCCTGCCAGTGTTTTTTTCAAGAATGAACGACGGTTTTTCATAATCTGTTATGGTTTTAGGTGAAGAAAACAGCTGAGAACAAGCGCCTCCGATAGGCGTACGTTGGACTCAGCTGTTTCCTTTTCAAGTTAATTCGTTCCGAGTATGGTTACAGCTGATCAACAACTTGCTTTAGTTTAACCAGCTTGGTCAGCAAATTTTCCAGCAGGTCAAGTTTCAACATATTGGCGCCATCCGATTTGGCAACCGCAGGATTCGGATGTGTCTCAATGAAGATTCCATCAGCACCAACAGCCATCGCTGCTTTTGCAATGGTTTCAATCAGTTCGGGCTTTCCTCCGGTAACGCCGCTGGTTTGGTTGGGCTGTTGCAGCGAATGGGTAATGTCCATAATGACCGGGCATTGATTTTCTTTCATGACCGGAATGCCCCGATAGTCAACCACAAGGTCTTGATAACCAAAGGTTGTTCCACGTTCGGTAAGCATCACATTATTGTTGCCGGCATCGCGTACTTTGCCTACAGCAAACTGCATGGATTCAGCCGATAAAAACTGACCTTTTTTGATGTTCACCACCTTGCCGGTTTCGGCCGCAGCCACCAATAAGTCGGTTTGCCGACAAAGGAAAGCCGGAATTTGAAGCACATCTACGTAACGGGCAGCGAGTTCGGCTTCGCTTGCCGAATGGATGTCAGTGACTGTAGGAATGTTATACTTTTCACCAACAGCTTTCAAAATTTCAAGGGCTTTCTCATCGCCAATTCCCGTGAATGAATCGATACGCGAGCGATTGGCTTTTCGGTATGATCCTTTGAAAACAAAGGGAATCTCCAATCGATCACAAATGGCCACGATTTTTTCGGCAATGTCAAAAGCCATGGCTTCTCCCTCAATTACACAAGGTCCGGCCAGCAATAAGAAGTTTTTGTTGCTATGTTTTAATTTGGGTATCATGTCTAATTTTTTAGCGAATATACAAATTGCCAGCAAAGTTTTGCCCTTTTCTGTTTGCTGACCTGCTTCGTTTCTCGTATGCAGGTTGTTGCAGAGTAAATTCCGTTGCTTCTAGTTTCAGATAATCAATGGTTGATTACTCGTCGATATAATTGACTAATGATTATCAATTCCGTGAAGCATGTAAAGCGAATGTTCCAGTGTGGGGAGGATCTCGCGGCAATATTCGGTAACAGCTTTAACACTTCCCGGAAGGGTATAAACTAAGGTATTGTTTTTAACTCCGGCAATTCCACGGCTTAGCAGGGCTGCCGGTTTTTCCTGTCCGTATTTCATACGAATAAGTTCCATAATTCCCGGGATTTCCTTGTCGAGAAATGGCCTCACAACTTCCGGAGTAAGATCGCGTGCGCCAATGCCCGTACCACCCGTGGTAAAAATAATATCGGCTTTATTTTGAATGCCCGTTTCGAGATGATAGTTGAGTTGCTCGGCATCATCCGGAAGCAATACCTGTTCGAATTGTGAAGGACGTCCGATCGTGTTGAAATGGGTTTGAGTGAGGTGTTTAATTTGAGGGCCACTTTTATCTTGGTATTCGCCACGGCTGGCGCGGTCGCTCAGGGTGATGATTTTAACTCGGATTAGTCGGGGAGTGTAATGCAATTCGTCACCTGCTTTTAGCATGCCATGCCGGATGACTCGCGCAAAAATTCCTTCTTTAGGCATCACACAATTCCCAACTTCTCTGAAGATGGAGCAATTGTCGCCATGGCACTTTTTCCCAATCTGAGTTACTTCTAACTCCAGCTCTTTCCCAACGAAGCGATCCAGCGGCCTTGTTTTATGCAGCAGAAGCCCTTGGGTGGTTATATTTTCAGCAAATTCACCATACTTAATCGCACGACCCGCTTCCTGTTCAAACTTTTCAATGCTCTCGTTGGCCAGCAAGCTTACCTGTCGGTGCCAATTTCCCGAGTGTGCATCTCCAACCACTCCAATGTTGGTTAGCTGGATTTTATCAACTGGAAGCTTTATAGTTCCTTTTTTTTCGGATAAGTTAACCGAAAGAACTCGGATGTTTTGTGGTGCTTGTATCATGGGAATAAAGTTTTGAGTTTGCTACAAATCTAGTTTCTGCTTCTCCAGTAGTTTTACCTGCTCGATCACCATTGTTTTGTCCACGGCTTTGCACATATCATAGATCGTGAGCAGGGCAATCTGGACTCCGGTTAGCGCTTCCATTTCAACGCCGGTTTGCCCAATACAGCGACTGGTGCAAGTTGCCAGCACTCCATTGTCCTGAATGGAGCAGCTAACATCAACCTTTGTCAGTTGCAGCTGATGGCAGAGTGGAATAAGCTCACTGGTGCGTTTGGCAGCCTGAATGCCGGCTATTTCAGCAATGGTTAATACATCTCCTTTTTTGATGTGGTTGTCGCGGATCAAATCAACGGTGTGTTGTTGAAGCTTGATGAAACCTTCAGCAGTCGCAGTGCGAATCTGTTTCTCTTTGTGTCCAACATCAACCATGTTTGCGCGTCCGGCTTCGTCGGTATGTGTGAGTTTTGTGCTCATCGTATCGGTGTGTTTTATTATCCTCCAATGTTGTAAAATTCGCCCGATTGGTTGAAAGTGCCAGATCGGGGTTTGTTGCCAATAGCCAGGTTGAGGGCTTTCTCAGCCCCCAAAGACCGTATGTTGTAGGCCAAATCGCTAAATAAGCACGGTTTGATATCTCCGTTGGCCAATAGCCGAAGACGGTTACATCGCTTGCAATTTCCGCCTTCTCCTCCCTCTACTTTCGAAAATTCGCCTGTTTGCAGGTTCATCTGATGAATAAAGCGCAAACTGAGGTCATGGGCTTTGCAGAATGCTTTTAGTTGCTGAATCTCCTGCGTGGGCTCACCCATCAAAACGGCATTGATCTTTACTGGTGTTAGTCCTGCTTGTTGGGCAGCTTCAATGCCTTTTAAAACTTTATCCATTGTTCCGTTACGTGTAATTTGGCAATAACGTTCGGGATTTATGGTATCCAGGCTGATATTCACCCGGTTGAGACCTGCCTTTTTCAGATCTGCTGCAAATTTATCCAGCAGCTGTCCATTGGTGGTCATGGCGAGTTCTTGCACGCCTTCAATTTGTGCAAGCATGGCCACTAAATCGACAATTCTTTTTCGAACCAAGGGTTCACCGCCAGTCAGCCGAACTTTGTTGATGCCTTGCGATACCGCTAAGCGGGTAAAGTCAGCGATTTCTTCAAAAGACAAAATCTCCTCATGCTTCATGAGTTGAATGCCTTCGGCGGGCATGCAGTAGGTACAGCGCAGGTTACAACGGTCAGTCACCGAAATACGCAGGTAGTTGATCTTTCGGTTAAAGCGGTCGTACATAGACTATTTCTCCCTGATTTAGTTGATCTGTTCCCTGCGGAATATGCATAAACCCCATGGCTTGGTGGTAAGCGTGAATATGGGCTGATCCGTGGTAACTGATCGTTTCAACTTCCTTTTGAGCATTGATGCGGACGGGGATAAATTCCTCCCGGTCTGCTTTACGACGTTTAAAAGGTTGAGCAAGCGATAGCGGAAAACTTAAATCCGGTAGCTGATAGTTCATTAAATGAAAAATGAATGGCTTTACAAACACTTCAAACTGAATGAATGAAGAGACCGGGTTTCCGGGAAGACCAATAATGTAGCGATCTGATTTGGAGGCGAAAGTTGTGTGCTTGCCTGGTTTTACCGTTAGCTTATTGAAATGGATTTCAAAGCCAAGTTGTTGGATAATGGCTGGGACAAAATCAAAATCACCCACCGAAACACCTCCTGAAATAAGGGTAATATCATTCTCTTCTGTTGCTTTTTGAATTAGCTGGAAGGTTGCCTCCTTTTCATCGCGGACAACTCCATAGTAGTTTACAAGGCTCCTGGTTTGCTGGGCCTGAGCAACCAATTGATGTCCGTTCGAATTGCGAATTTGCGAGCCCTGAGGAATAACTTCGGGTTCAACCAGCTCGGAGCCGGTAGAGATGATTCCGATTTTTGGGAGGGCGTAGACCTTTGGAGAGGTGCATCCGACTGCCGCGAGCAAGGCAATATGCTGAGCTTTCAAAAGAGTACCCTTTCCCAGAACCAAGTCTCCGGTTTGGACATCTTCTCCGCTTAGGCAGATGTTGCTTGATGTTTTGGTTCCCGTAAAGCGTACTTGGTTGGTGTCCATTAACTCGCTTTGTTCAATCATAAACACCGTGTCGGCCCCTGCTGGAACTTGCGCTCCCGTCATAATTTTAGAGCATTGCCCTTCTTGAATGGCATAGCTGGGGGCTTGGCCTGCAGGAATCACTTCGAGAATTGTTAGTGCTTTCCCCAAGTCACTACGTTTACAGGCGTATCCATCCATGGCCGATTTGTCGAATGGCGGCATGCTGATATCTGAATAGACGGCTTGTGCAAGCATACGACCAACAGCGTCCTTAAAATAGATAAACTCGGTTGGGAGCTTTAGGGCTTTTTGTTGAGCTATGTCAAGTGCTTGTTGCAGGCTGATTATTGGTTGATGGTCCATGTTTTATTGAAGTTGAATTGTTCTGGTTTTATACTAAATGATTTTCCATCGGATTGAATGATGAAATCAGCAATTTGCTTATTGGCATGAGTGGCCGGCTTACTCGTTGCTTCCTGGTTGTAGATAAATACAAAAAGGCCTGCTGCAACATGTTTGTGCAAAGCTGCCGACTCAATGAGAATTGGATTTGTGTTAGTTAGAAATGGAAGCAAAGCCATGAAGGCATCGGGCAAAAACTCATCGGTTACCTGAATGTAGAATGAGCGTAAGGCTCCACTCTGCAAATAGCGGGAGCTATCTTTCGTTGAGTTTTGGTTCGTTTCTTCAAATAACTGGTAGTGCTCATTTTCGGATAATACTTTAAGTCCCTGAGTTGGGGCATGAAAGTGAGGGGAGATTTTAATTGCAATGGGGGCGTGGTTTCTCACTCGTTGCAACAGTTGGCAGATGAAGCTTGTTTTTCCAACATTACGGGTTGAACCCGCCACCAATAACATATTTAACCATTCCTGTGCCATAAAAAATTCCCCCAACCAATTTAATGGAAAGGGGAATTTGAGCAATCTATTCTAATTTAATTCAAAGCCTATTGCATTCTCCTTTCCAAATTCATCCGGCCACTACCGGAATCGGGAGGCTGAAACGTTTCCATTTCAACCCATCGGTTTTTATCGCCTATGCAGAACACGTAGCTCTAAAAACTCGGAGTGTTATGTGCAAATATATAAATATCTGCATTTGTTTAAGCGGCTGAGCTTAATTTAGATTCATTCCAAAGCGTGTTTTGGAACAGCTTTGTTATAAACAAGGGAATAATAAAATAGTTTCGATAAGTAGAGCTTATTTATAGAAACTCATTTCGTCAATGTATTCCCAGGTTTTAGTGGGGAGAAAATGACGGATGTCTTTTCCTTCAGCAATCGCTTTCCGAATAAAGGAGCTTGAAATTTCCATTACCGGAGCCTGAATGAAATGAATGTGAGGATGTTTTTTTAACTGGCTCTCGTCAATGCCCGGTCTGGGATAAACCAATAAATTGTAATTCTCCAGAATGAGCTCATAGTTTTTCCATTTTTCAATGTGAAGCAGGTTGTCGGCTCCCATAATTAAATAGAAATCATGCTTGGGATGACGTTCATGGAGGTAGGTTAGCGTGTCGATGGTGTAAGAGGGGATAGGCAGATTAAACTCGATGGAAGAGGATCGAAAGCGATCATCATTTTCAATGGCCCGTTCTACCATTTCCTGTCGCTGATAGTTATCCAGCAGTTTCTTTTTGGTTTTAAACGGACTTTGCGGGCTAATGACAAACCAAAGTTGGTCAATGTCTGAATGTGTGACCAGATAATTGGCAATTGCCATATGCCCGATGTGTATGGGATTGTATGTTCCGAAATACAGTCCGACTTTCATGCGATTAAAATTGTTTATTTACAAGATGTTGCATGTTTGTAAGCATTTCCCCTTTTACATGCACGTTTACGAAAATAGCTATTTGTTAATGAATGAAGTTACCAGTTTTTCCGCATTGGCCAATGTTACTGGTAGCTCTTCGCTAATGAGCACAACATCAAACTTGGGAGCGAAGGTTAACTCATAAGCCGCTTTTTCCACCCGTTTTTCAATGACTTCCTGGCTATCGGTTGAACGTCCAACCAGTCTGTTTCTTAACTCTTCGATAGAAGGTGGCTGAATAAAAACGGCAAGCGCTTCATCGCCATAGTGTTTTTTGATGTTGACTCCACCGACCACATCAACATCAAAGACGACATGCTTTCCTTGTTCTCTGATGCGCTCAACTTCTTCTTTTAAGGTTCCGTAACAGGTTCCGGCATACACTTCTTCCCATTCAAGAAATTCACCTTTAGAGACTTTGCTTTGAAACTCATCCGGGCTTAGAAAATAATAGTCTTTCCCATTGGTTTCGGTATGCCTTGGCGCACGACTGGTTGCCGAAATTGAGAATTCAAGACCAAAGTCTTGTTGCAATAAATGTTTTACAACCGTGGTCTTGCCGGCTCCTGAGGGAGCTGAGAATATAATAAGTTTACCTTTTTTCATACTAAGGTTTATTACAATGTAACTTTCATCTTTGTTTAGAAAGCAGATGTAGTTGATGCTTTCAAAAGTCTCACGATTTAATCCAGACCGAATGATTTACTGGATTGGGCCAAAATAATAACAATATAAAGTTACAATACGTTCAACATTTGTTCTTTGATGCGCTCCAACGAATCTTTCATTTGAACAACAATGCGCTGGATATTGCTTTCATTGGCTTTGCTTCCAAGCGTATTGATTTCCCGTCCAATTTCCTGAGCAATGAACCCGAGCTTTTTGCCCACCACTTCATTGCTTTCCATCGTTTCCAGAAAATAGTTGCAATGGTTAAGTAAGCGAACTTTTTCTTCGTTGATGTCTAGTTTCTCCATGTAGTAGATCATCTCTTGCTCGAAACGGTTTTTATCCATGTTTCCGTTTAAGTTGAGCTCATTGAGCCCATCCATAATCCGATTTTTTACATTCTCAATCCGTTGTTTTTCGAAAGGCTCTACTTGTTTTAATAATTTAAGTATTTCGTTAATGTTTGAACAAATGTCTTTTTCTAAAGCAACACCTTCCTGAGCGCGAAACTGATTAACAGCAGCAATTACTTCATGAATATTGGCATGAATAACTTCCCATTCTTTTTCATCCAGTTCTTCGTAAACCGTTTTCACCGAATCCGGTAAACGCATGATGGACTGCATGATTTCATCGGTTACAGGAAGTCCTAGCTTTTTTTGAATGCCGCTTAACTGCTCGAAATAAGCCGAAACAATGTTTTCATTAATGACCGAGTTACTTTCCATTCCCAGGTTTTCAATGTATAATGAAAAGTCCATTTTACCCCGAACCAATTTTTCATTGAGCTCTTTGCGAATCACAATGTCTTTTTCGCGGTAGAGGGCAGGAATGCGAGAATTAATGTCCAGTTGTTTACTATTGAGTGATTTGAGTTCGACAGTTATTTTTTTGTTTCCGGTTTCAAATTCGGCTTTGCCGTAGCCAGTCATTGATTTTATCATGCGGTAATTTTTAGTTGTGCGCAAAGTTAGTATTTTAAAAGGAGTTCGGAGCAATATCTCCAGATGTTTTTGGAGGTAGACATGTAGCTTGTTGATGCTCGTTTCAATAGGTGTACCTGCTTATATGGTACATTGTTAGCAAAAAAAAGGATTGCCAAATGACAATCCTTGAGCTTATGCTATTTTTTGAGAGTTTATTTGCTTAATCGTCTTCGTCCTCATCATCGCTGTCGCTGTCCTCTATATTTTCAGCAATGTAGTCGAGCTCGGCATACTTATCTTCAAATTCACTTCTCGACTCATCTTTCAGAACACCTTCATCATCGTAGTCGTCATCATCACTAATGATGTCTTCTGCTTGCTGGGTGGTCATTCTTACTAAATAATATTTTTCATCAGTTTCAAAAGGAAGAGCACTAACCAACATGCCATCCTTATTCGTAAAAGTGATCAAATGTTGGCTGAACCCTTCAGGATGCACCAGCTTGATCTGCTCCTGAATACTATTGTCCAGCTTCTCGAAATCTTTTATTACTCTCGGTTTGCTGATATTCATTGTTTTATCCTCCATCAGTTTTCGCCTTAAGAAGGCTCGTTATTAGCTTAAATTTTAGTTCTTAAACTTGTCGAAAAATACAAAAATGAGTGAATAAAAAAACAGGTTAGATAGCATCCTTGAACTTTTTTTTGAAGCTGATCTTGCCTGAAGCTAAGGGTAAGAGCGGAAAGCGGCTTAAGGTGTTGGTTTTGTGAGGTTATTGATTTTATTTATCGGCAGCGATGGCATGTTGTCAAGCAGATAAAATGCATTGATAATACCTACTTTTTGATAATTAATAAGGTCTTTTTCGGTGATTTTAGCCTGTCTAATTTGCCCTTCAGAGAGTAATTTCTGGCGTTGGGTGCCTGCCAATAGCGGTTGTTCCGGAGTGAGCCATTTTTCTCCATCATAAAAAACCAGGTTGCCAATGGTGCAATCAGTGATTAAGCCCTTTTTAACAATGATAATCTCATCAGCGTTTCCTCGCTTTTTGAACAACTCATTTAAATGAGTACGATCGGCATATTTGTAGGCGTAATTAATGGTATTGTCGTAAACAATTTGTAACGAATGGATTGAACGTGTTTGGTAGGGAATAAATTCAACTTTTTGAATTGTCTGATCGTAAAGAACGCGACAGCGGTAAGTGATGTTTGCCAGATCATCGGGAATTGAAATTACTTGCTCCAGGTCAATCTCAGGTAAATTGAAAAGCTCTTTCCGGGCCTGATTAAAGCGCCAGTTGTGGAAACTCATATTGAGCAGTCTGCCGTTTTCAACTTTTATGGTTTCAAGCAATTGGGACATAAATCTTCTTGACGAGTTCTTCGTATTCTTGTTCGCAGTCGCTTTGGAAGGTAATGCCACCTCCACTTTTAAAAATCAGTTCATCGCCTTGTTGTTCAAGGTAGCGAATTAATACACAGCTATCGAAATTCTCCCCATCGAAAAAACCAAAAATCCCGGTATAGTAGCCCCGGTCATACTTTTCCGCTTCTTTAATTATTTCCACTGTTTTTTTCTTTGGAGCCCCACTGATGGATCCTGCAGGCAAAAGTTTATTAATTATATCCCCCAGGTGTTCGTGGTAATTTTCAGGTAAAACGCCGGTGATTTGCGAACTCATTTGTAGCAGCTCATTGCGGTTCGATTTGATGTGATCGAGGTAACGGTATCTTTTCACCTGGACCTGATCGGCAACAATACTTAAATCATTGCGAATGAGGTCAACAATGGTATTGTGTTCGGCCAACTCTTTGACATTGTTTTTCAGAATGAAAGCAGCATTTTCAATATTGGCATCAATGGTGCCTTTCATAGGAAAAGAGGAAATCTTTTGATCTTCTATCCGCACAAAGATTTCTGGAGAAAAGCAGACAAATTGATTTTTGAGCATGATCTTGTATGGCGCCTGGCTGGCATGAAAGATCTCGGTAAGCGATAGATTGGTCTCAACACGACTGGGCATCGTCAGGTTAAGCAAATAGCTGTCGCCCCCGTGTAAATGGCTTTGTGCCAAGTTAAAGGCTTTTTGATAGCGACCATAATATACGGGCTGCACCTTCCAGTCAAAAGAATCAACTGTCGAGGAAGTCTCTTCGTAGTTTTGTTGTGAAGGAGTTTGCCATAAAAGGTGTTGGCGACTTTCTTCAATACCCCAAATTTTTGGGTGCTCAAAGTCAAAATCAATTAAAAAGACGAATGGGGTTTTCGTTTTTCCCAAGTCATTCATCTTTAAAATGGTATGTTTCCGAAGCTTATTCATGCGGGCGCAAAGATAAGAAAATGCTTTGCAAAGGCAGAGCTAATTGCTCATTGCTTTGAATGGTATCGAAAATGAAAAATATTTGATTTTGCTTAGGCCATTGCCCTTGCTTTTGTAGCTTTGTGCTACAATTTTGGAACTATGGGAATTGCAGAAAATATTAATCTACTAAAGAGTGAAATCCCCGAAGGGGTTAATCTTGTTGCGGTTTCGAAAACCAAACCCAACAGTGCTATTCAGGAAGCTTACGAAGCTGGACATCGTATATTTGGCGAAAATAAGGTCCAGGAGCTGAGCCGGAAATATGAAGAGCTTCCGAAAGATATTGAGTGGCATTTTATTGGTCATTTGCAAAGTAATAAAGTAAAGTATATTGCGCCGTTTGTCAGCTTAATTCACGGTGTTGATAGCTGGAAACTGTTGAAAATGATTAATAAAGAAGGACGGAAGAATGATCGGGTTATTCCTTGCTTACTTCAATTTCATATCGCCGAAGAAGAAACAAAATTCGGACTTGATTTAGAAGAAGCTAAGGCTTTGTTGGAGATGCCAGAGCTGAAAGAACTGGAGCATATTGACTTGGTTGGCGTGATGGGCATGGCAACCTATACCGATGATGAAAGCCAGGTTAGAAAGGAGTTTGGCAAGCTGAAATCGATCTTCGAGCAGTTGAAAGATACTTATTTTGCAGGAAAGGATTCATTTAAGGAGATTTCAATGGGAATGTCGGGCGATTATCAATTGGCTGTGGACGAGGGAAGTACGATGATTCGAGTTGGAAGCCGTATTTTTGGGGAACGCGAATACCATTAAAGAACATAAATTGAGACGTGTTTTTTTAATATATTAGAAGCACTAAAAAAAGAGAAGAAATGGCAAATTTGGAGACAACATACATGGGTTTGAAATTGAAAAACCCAATCGTGGTAGCCAGCTCGGGGCTGACGAATACCGTTGAGAAAATTAAAGATTTGGAAGAGGCAGGAGCTGGTGCTGTTGTGCTTAAATCCATTTTCGAAGAGCAAATAAACAGCGAGGTGAGCCATTTAATAAACAAAGATCCTCAGAACCTTTATCCGGAAGCAGAAGACTATATTTGGAACTATACGCGGAATAACTCGATAACAGCTCATTTGGAGTTGGTTAAAGAAGCGAAAAAGGCGGTTGCTATTCCAGTTATTGCCAGCATCAATTGTATTTCGGCTAAGGAGTGGGTGAGTTTCGCCAGCGATTTCGAAAAGGCTGGAGCTGATGCTTTGGAACTGAACCTTTTTGTAGTGCCAACTGACCGTTTGCAAACAGGGGCCGAAGTAGAGCAATTGTATGTTGATGTGTTGAAAGCAGTAAAAAAAGAAGTAAATATTCCTGTGGCAGTGAAAATTGGTTATCATTTTTCAAACTTGGTATCGATGACGGAAAAGCTTATGGCAAATGGAGCAGCTGCTGTTACCATGTTCAACCGTTTTTATGAGCCCGATATCAACCTGGATAAATTGGAGCTCTCGGCATCAGAGGTGTTTAGTTCGCCAGCTGATATTCGCCGGACTTTACGTTGGGTGGGCTTGGTAAGTGCAGCACTTCCAAAGTTGGAGATTGCAGCTTCTACCGGGATTCATGATGGAGCAGCGGTGGCTAAACAGTTATTGGCCGGGGCACAAGTGACTCAGTTATGCTCAATCGTTTATATTGAGGGAGCACAGGTGATTGATGGTATTTTGAAAGATCTGGAAGCCTTTATGGATAAGTGGAACTTTGAAAATATTGAAGCGTTCAGAGGGCGTTTGTCTTATGCTAAGATTGAAGATCCCCTTCTTTACGAGCGTTCTCAGTTTATGAAATACTTCTCAAGCAGAAACTAAGCGTAAGCTCAAAAAAATAGTGCAGGCTTTGGCTGATGGGAGTACCCTGAAGTCAAAGCCTTTTTTGTTTTAAAGATTTCGGATAAGCGGAGGCACAGGAATGCCATATCGTTTTAACTCGGGGAATACAACGCTGATACTTAAATTGTGCATGGGATAGATCCAGTCCCCTGATTGACTGAGAACAGAGCCCAAGTAGTGTAGCTTGAAATACTTGAAGTCGTAGCCCAGGTTAAGCGATACGCGGTAATTGTTTGTGTCAATGTTGTAAACAGAGCCTAGTCCAATTTCAAACTGTTTGCGTTGTACCATCACCTCTCCAAAAAATTGCATGGTGCTATCGGAAAGGTGGGCTATAGCTCTCGGGCGAATAAGGTATTTCTTTGTTAACAGATCACGTTTGTAGTAATTGAAGATTTTTTCGGCATGAATTAATACCTGATACGAAGAAGCATCAAATTCATCCGTGTAGGGTTTTTTTTTGTACGATCGCCTGAAGTTTGCTGTAAGGCCGACACTGCCATCAAAATTAGCGAACAAAATTCCAGCTCCTCCAACAACCTCTGTCGTTCGGTAAAGCGAGAATCCTGGAGGCGCATTATTATCTGGATGATCACCTGGGCCTAGAAAACGGTCGAAAATAAAAAGGCTGAATTCCTTTGATGGCTGCTGCATGCCAAGCATGATCGATGGAATAATGTAGCGCTTGTTCTCTTTGGGATAATACTTTGCCGCAGCTAACCGAAAAAAAGGAGCGTAAATGTTTTGAGTGTAATCCATATCAATACCACCGATGTAGCTAAGTCCTAGCGAACGTTTTTTTCTGAAAAAATCGTGGCTAATGAATCGCATGTAACTTTGCGTATCTTTTCTTCGGGTTCCAACGAGCGAAACCATAAGCCGATCTCCTCTTGTTGCCCCACTGTACGATGAGTTAAGTAAAATAGGAGTCGAATAGGTTTGAATATCTCCAAACGTTTGGCTAGTTGCGTCATCCAGCATTCCCAGTAAGACAATAAAAGCAAGTATAAATCGGGTAAATCTCACGAACTACAAATCTGGTTTTTTCACTTCTTTAGCATAAACAACAGCTTTTTAGGGAAACTGTTTTATGCAATTGACCTGAAAATACAATAAGACTGGTAATTTAAGTCTTATTTCTGAAAAAATGAGTCCTCGAGCTAGCGATAAATGATCCGTTTTAGACAATCGAAAGTTTCTATAAAAATGGTCGAAGGCAACAAAATTAGAATTGACATTCGCCCATTTTTATTCCTCTTGAAAATCAGGGTGATTCAGAAACAGAGCTGTGAGCAGGTGTGTCGCTTAATAGGATTGCGGAGAAATACCTCGTTCAAAAGCTGGTAAAAAGTCCAGTAAGTCGTGCATTAAGGCTTTCTTCTGTTCGTCTGATTCGAGCATTGCTTCCTTGAGTTTCCGGCTTTCCTTATCGGCAATCTCTTGAGATATTTTGCCTGACATGTTGGTTATCACGGTATAGGCTTCAATGGCCGTTTCCAATTCTTGCTCAATGACCAGGTCAATAAAAAGGGAAAGGTGATTGCTGTAGTCTAACCCGTTTTCCCAACAGGCTGAAGTTAAAAAACGGAGTTCGTTAACGTATTTTTTATTTTCAATCGCTTCAATAAGAAATGGAACGGCATCAGTTTGTTTTAAGTCAGATAGCAAGCGGACAATCTGATTGCGGATTTCTTTGTCTGAAGCCGTGTGGAGAACTTCGATGAGTGTTGGGATATAGCTTGTATTTCCAGTTTCTTTTAGCTGTTTTAAAGCTTTAATTACTGTTTCAGGACTTGATGAATTGAGTTGATTAACAATTGTTGAATTAATGCCTGGTGTTTTCTTTTGTTCCATGTTTTTGCTTTTAAAAACACAAAGTTAGCATTTCCAGTTAAAATACTGTTAAAGTAGGATATTCGTAGATTGTAGAATCGATTCTTTACCTTTGTGGCCTATTTTTCATTTTTTTAGATGGATAAAACAAAGGAATTAGGAGAGGGGCATATTCCCCGTCTCATGCTAAAATATTTTATACCAGCATTTATCGGGGTGTTTGTGAATGCCTTGTACAATATTGTTGACCGGATTTTCATCGGACAGGGAGTTAGTGCTGTCGCCTTGAGTGCAGTTTCTGTAATTTTTCCGGTCATGTTGATTGTTATGGCTTTTGGTATGCTGATTGGTATTGGTGCTGGCGTGCTGGTATCAATTAACATGGGGCGTCGCGACGTGGATCGGGCTGAAAAGGTCTTAGGCAACAGTTTTATTTTGATGTTGTTGGTTTCGGGCGTAATAACCCTGATTGGCTTTGCCATAAAAATGCCCATGCTGAAGATGTTTGGGGCAACGCCTGAAACGATTACCTATGCAAATGACTATCTGAATATTATTCTGGTTGGTGCTGTTTTTCAGGTGGTTGGTTTTTCTCTAAATAATATTATCCGAAGTGAAGGCAATGCTCGGATTGCCATGTATTCGATGTTGTTGAGTGCCGGTTTGAACCTGATTCTGGATCCAATTTTTATCTTTGGATTGGGTCTAGGCGTAAAGGGAGCCGCTTATGCTACGGTTGTTTCCATGATTGCCTTGTCAGCTTGGGTGTTGGTTCACTTTTATAGCAAGCGTTCGGTCGTTAAGTTACAGTCCAAGTATTTTCGCCTCGATCCTGTTATTGTGAAGGAGATTGTGGCGATTGGAATGGCGCCATTCTTTATGCAGACCGCTAATTCAGCTGTTCAGGCATTGATTAATACGAAGTTGATTCAGTTTGGAGGCGACTTGGCCGTGGGAGCAATGGGAATTGTTAACTCGGTGGTGACTTTGATTATCATGTCGATTGTGGCTATCAATATGGCAACACAACCCATCATCGGTTTTAATTACGGAGCTAATGCAGGTTTTCGGGTGAAGGAAACCTTGCGTTTAGCAATGATTGCTGCGACCTTCATTTCGATCAGTTCGTTTGTCTTAATTCTGGCAATTCCAGATGCAATTGTTCGCTTGTTTAATGCTTCGGACCCCAATTTACTTGCCCTTGGAAAGGAAGGTTTAACCTTGTCCTTGTTAGCGCTTCCTTTGATTGGTTTTCAGGTTGTTGTTGGTAATTTTTATCAATCAGTGGGAAAAGCGCAGATTGCCACTTTATTAACTTTGCTGAGGCAGGTGATTATACTTATTCCTTTACTATTCATCCTACCTCGGTATTGGGAATTAACCGGAATTTGGCTAGCCATGCCTATTGCAGACACATGCTCCGCGATAATTGTTGTCTTCTTTATATCGAAAGAATGGAAGCGTCTGGATACGATAAAGGCATAATGAAGATTTAGAATAAACAGCTATGAAAAAAGTCTTAACTCGAATAAAATCGAATTAAGACTTTTCTTTTTTAACAGGATCTTTTTAAACTAATCCTTGTGCTATCATGGCGTTGGCAACTTTTACAAAGCCGCCAATGTTAGCTCCTTTTACGTAGTTGATGTAGCCATCTTCTTCTTTCCCGAATTTGACACACATTTCATGAATATTGCACATGATGCGGTGTAGTTTTTGGTTTACCTCTTCGTGGCTCCAAGCCAAACGCATGCTGTTTTGGGTCATTTCCAATCCTGATACGGCAACACCACCTGCATTGGCTGCTTTTCCTGGTCCATAAAGAATCCGGTTCTCAATAAACAGGTTTTTAGCTTCAGGAGTACTCGGCATGTTAGCGCCTTCAGCCACCAAAATACAGCCATTGGCTAAAAGAGTTGCAGCATCATCCCCGTTCAACTCATTTTGAGTTGCACATGGTAGGGCAATGTCACATCTGATTCCCCATGGGCGTTGGTTTTCGAAATACGCTACATTGTACTTTTCTGCATATTCATAGATCCGGCCACGGTAACCGTTTTTCAGTAGTTTTACGTATTCCAGTTTTTCCCGGTCGATACCATCGGGGTCATAGATTGTTCCGTTTGAATCAGAAAGACTCACCGGCTTTCCTCCCAAGTCAAGAACTTTCTCAACCGCATATTGGGCAACATTGCCTGATCCCGAAATTGCAACGGTTTTTCCGGCAAAACTTTCGCCACGTGTTTTTAGCATCTCTTCAGCAAAATATACGGTACCGTAACCCGTTGCTTCAGGACGGATTACTGAGCCTCCCCAGCCAAGTCCTTTCCCTGTTAACACACCGGTAAACTCATTGCGAAGACGTTTGTATTGTCCAAACATAAAGCCAATTTCGCGACCTCCAACGCCGATATCTCCAGCAGGAATATCAGTGTCAGGACCAATATGGCGGGCTAGCTCGGTCATAAAGCTCTGACAAAAGCGCATAACTTCATTGTCTGATTTGCCTTTGGGATCAAAGTCTGCTCCTCCTTTTCCACCACCCATTGGCAACGTTGTCAAGCTATTTTTCAAAACTTGCTCAAAAGCCAGGAATTTGAAAATATTCAGGTTGACATTGGGGTGAAAGCGAAGTCCTCCTTTGTAAGGTCCAATCGAGCTATTCATCTCTACGCGATAGCCGCGGTTAATTTGGACGTTACCATTGTCATCAGTCCAAGGAACTCGGAATTGAATAACTCTTTCGGGTTCAACCATACGCTCCAGGATTTTTGCTTTTAAAAATCGAGGATGTTTGATAAGATAATCTGCAAGACATTCAACAGAACCCTGAACTGCTTGATGGAATTCTGCTTCACCTGGATTTTTGGCTTTCACATAGGCCATAAAATCCTCTGTAAATTTTTTTGGATCGTTTAAGCTCATTAAAAAAACAATATTGAGTTGGTTTATAACTTCTACTTATTAAAAAATAAATTTTAAGCGCTGAAAAGTTGGGAGGTGTAAAATTATAATTTTTTCACTGTTTTGATGTCAATTTGATTGATAAAGTTGTCAAAATTTTACTAATGAAAAGATAAAACTAGGATAGTGTGTTGATATTCAATTTGTGTGGCACTTTTTCGAGCAAGATGTCTAAATTGTTAAGAGAAGTGTTTGTAGGCCTGGTTTTCGAGTAATTTACGCTTAAAGCAGGTGTTGTCCTAAAACTTTAAGTTCTGGACGAATGATTGAAATTTTTATTCCCAGAGTAATCGTTTATCTAAAATGATAGATGCTATGTAAAGAAAGAATGAATTTGAAAGCCTGATGCTGAATTGCAGATAAAAATGAAAATCGATGATCTTTGCAGATAATTATGAAAATTGTATTGAGTTGGCTTTGCTTTTGATGATGATTAAAATGATGAGATGGGTATGATGATGTGGAGGTGGGCTTAACTGTTTTTACAACTGCGCATAACGCAAAAAGCCTGCTAAAACACTCTTGTTTCAGCAGGCTTTTCTTATTCAGCTGTTTTTTATAAACTACTAGAATTTGATATTTTCAAGGCGGGCATTAAAATGCTCCAATTCGCTGAATACGTTTTTCTTCATCTCGTGAAGCTTATTTTCGTAGTCTTTAAAAAATTGGTGATAGTATTGAATGCCTTCCTGTAGGTTCTCTCTAAATTTCTTGAAGTAATTGACCTGCTTTTTATCTTCTTCCGCTTGCGCTTCTTTTAGATTGCTTTCCAGGTAATCAACGTACATGCCCAACTCTTTAATAAATAGATTTGGACGTTTGACTTCTTTCAGAAGATTGATTTTTCCATAAATATGGTCAACCATCTCTTTTAAAGAAACAAGTTGTTTGAAGTAGGCAATGTTTGGCCCGGGACAGATACTCACTCCGGTTCTTTTGCTTTCGGTATCCAGGCCATTAGCTAAGTAAGTTGAGTTGGTCAACCCTTCGCACAAACATTCTTTTTCAGTCAATTTATCTTTGAGTGTTTGCTTTTCTTCTTCACTGTGGGCTGAAAGTTCAATCTCGTTGAACTTCTTTCTTAGGTATTGTTTTGAAGCAGTGCAAATGGGCTTATCCGTGAATTCTGTGTTGAAAACCAAGTAACGTTTGGTACAAGGGAATCCAGGCTTACCATCTTTTAAATAATTTTGAATGGCTTTTTGCTGGCTGGCACCACGAACATTGTTAAAAGGAACACCAAGAGGAGAGGCTTTACTGAGGTAAAGGTCTTGTTCATCAGCATCTCTAAGTAGTCCAAGGCTTTCCGAATCAATGTGACAGGCTTCGGGAACCAGCATAAATGGGCTTCCCCAGCCAATACTATCCAGTTGGTATTCGTCAAGTAAAAGCTGGTGCTCTTCGTTGGTTCCAATGCCACCTTGAGCTGTAATTTTCATTTCAGGTGCTTGTTGGAGTTCTGGAAGACCTTTATCTTTTAATCCAGACTGGAGTACATTGAATGTTGCATCCAATAGTTCCTGGCGCTTCTCTTTAAACTCATTTAAAATGGGTCCGAGCAGATGACCTTGGGTTGCAAAGGCGTGTCCTCCACAATTCAGTCCTGACTCAACTCGGAATTCAGAAACCCAGATACCTTTTTTAGCCAGAAAACGGCCTTGTATCATCGCCGAGCGAAAGTCACTTACCTTAAGAATAATTTTTTTACGAAGGTCGCCATTTGCGTCCGGGTAAAAATCGCTGAAATTTTCAAGATAACTGTACAAGCGTGGATTCATACCAGCTGAAAGTACTAAGGATGAACACAAGTTGCTGTTGGCAAATCCGCGCAAGGCTGCATGAGCATCATTGTATTCGGCTGGGAGCTGTTCTCCATCAGCAGAAACATTTGCTTTATCCAGTTTTGTCATGATGTTGACATCGATTTTACCTGGAGCTAAATTGCTTCTTAGCCAGTTTTTCACCTCTTTCAGATTGGTATTCTTGGTGTTTTCTACCAAGTGATTAAATTTTTCCCGAATTTGAGTTGAATTGGGGAGCAGGTCGAAATACTTTTCAAGTTCACTTTCTTTTTTTTGAAAGTTATTGATCATTTCTTCGTATTTGTCGTGCACCAACTTATCAACCATATTGAGGTAAGCCGTAATTCGTTTTGCTCTGGAGTCTTCAACTTTAGAACTGATGTTCTGGTAGGGAATATCAAATTTCTTGCTGTAGAATTCTCGCATTTTCTCAATCAGAATATCGTCGACCAGCGATATAACCGATGATATTCCAAGGTGACCTACTTTTACAGGAGTGTCGATGGTGTATCCTAATCCCATGACCGGGATACTAAAAGTGTGCGAATTAAAATTCATTTTTCGATTTTTATTAGCGGAGAGCTATGCGCCAACGAGGGCGAAAAAGCGCTAAATCATTGGGCATAAAATTCTTCCTTTCATTCAGTATTGCAACGCAAAGATATCGTTTTTTCTCTCGTATGAAAGAAAAAACGTCTTTGCAAAACAATATTTCTGAAGTCTAGACCTTTTCGCTTAAGGCATTGGCCGTATGTGTATTGGTGATCTTGACTAAGTCTTCGGGAGTTCCTTCAAAAAGGACATTTCCCCCGTTTTTACCGCCTTCAGGGCCGAGGTCAATAATCCAATCAGCCGATTTGATGACATCCAGGTTGTGCTCAATGATGATAATGCTATGTCCTCTTGCGATTAGCGCATTGAATGAATCCAGCAGTTTTTTAATATCGTGGAAATGCAGCCCGGTTGTTGGTTCATCAAAGATAAAGAGCGATGGAGAATCCTTTTCTTTTGAAAGGAAGGCAGCTAGTTTCACTCGTTGGCTTTCACCACCGGAGAGGGTGGAAGAACTTTGCCCTAATTTGACATAGCCTAAGCCGACATCTTGTAACGGCTGTAGTTTTTTGGCAATTTTTTTCTCCGTATTTCCTTGGCATGCTGAGAAAAATTCGATGGATTGATTGACGGTCATTTCCAGAATATCGTGGATGCTCTTTCCATTGAATGTAACTTCCAGAATTTCCTCTTTAAATCGCTTTCCTTGGCAACTTTCGCAGGTTAGATGAATGTCTGCCATGAACTGCATTTCAACTTTGATTTCGCCTTCTCCTTGACATTCTTCACAACGGCCTCCATCGACGTTGAAGGAAAAGTGCGATGGTTTAAATCCTTGGTATTTGGCTGCCTGCTGTTCTGCAAAAAGCTTGCGAATTTCGTCATAAGCTTTTAAGTAGGTCACCGGATTGGAGCGAGATGACTTACCTATTGGATTTTGGTCAACAAATTCAACAGACGTCAGTTGCTTGAAATCCCCTTTAATAGCATC
Organism: Sunxiuqinia elliptica; assembly: GCF_900113005.1. Lineage (GTDB taxonomy): Bacteria > Bacteroidota > Bacteroidia > Bacteroidales > Prolixibacteraceae > Sunxiuqinia > Sunxiuqinia elliptica. The sequence goes on along the minus strand of NZ_FONW01000004.1, from coordinate 130,822 downwards.
GTGTTGGCCGGTTTTTTCTCCATACCCTCCAAATAGTTTAGCCAATGCTGGATAGAGAATTCTACTGACTAAAGTAGATTTGCCTGATCCGCTGACTCCTGTAACAACAGTCAATGTATTTAAAGGAAATTTGACCGTCACGTTCTTCAAGTTGTTTTCGCGGGCACCTTTTATCTCGATGAAATTATTCCATTTTCGGCGATACTTCGGAAGCTCGATTTGCTTTGTTCCGTTCAGGTAGTCTGCAGTCAAGCTCCCTTGGGCATGACCCAACTCTTGGTGATTTCCCTGAAAAACCAATTTTCCCCCATGAATTCCAGCTTTTGGGCCAATGTCGATGATTTCATCAGCCGCACGGATAATCTCTTCATCATGCTCAACAACTAAAACTGTATTTCCAATCTTTTGAAGTTTGCGTAGCACACGAATGAGTCGCTCCGTATCTTTGGGGTGCAGTCCAATGCTCGGTTCATCTAAAATGTAGAGTGAGCCAACCAAGCTAGATCCCAAGGAGGTTGCCAGGTTGATACGTTGCGATTCTCCTCCGGAAAGGGTGGAGGAGAGCCGGTTCAGGGTTAAGTACCCAAGGCCAACGTCGTTTAAAAACGCTAACCTGTTACGAATTTCAATCAAAATGCGTTTGGCTACCGTTTGTTCGTGTTCCGAAAGGGTTAGCTGGTTGAAGAAATCCTGGAGTTCGGCAACAGGTAAAAGCACTAAGTCCTGAATGGAATGATTGTCAACTTTTACGTAGCTTGCTTCTTTCTTTAATCGTGTGCCGCGACACTCAGGGCATGTTGTTTTGCCTCGGTAACGGGACAGCATAACCCGATACTGAATCTTGTAGCTTTTGGATTCGAGCATGGAGAAGAAGGCATTGATGCCCTCAAAGTAGCTGTTTCCGGTCCACAATAATTCCCGCTGCTTATCCGTAAGTTCGTAGTATGGTTTATGAATTGGAAAGTCGAATGAAGAGGCATGTTGAATGAGTTGCATCTTCCATTTCTGCATACTTTCCCCTTTCCAACAAGCAACAGCATCCTGGTAAATTGATAAGGATTTATCAGGGATAACCAAATCTTCATCAATTCCGATTACTTTGCCATACCCCTCACAAGCAGGACAAGCACCCACGGGATTGTTAAAGCTGAAAAGATGCTCAGATGGTTCTTCAAATTCCATTTCGTCAGCCTCAAATAAGTTTGAGAAAATGCTGACTGTTGGTTGGTCATCTTGGTATATTTTGACGATACAAGCTCCACGGCCTTCAAAAAAGGCTGTCTCAACAGAGTCTGCAATTCGGCTTACATTGTCTTCGTCTGGAGAAGCTTGCAGACGGTCAATCACAATGTTGCATTCTCCAGCGCAAAAATCAGTTGCTTTTTCTTCAAGTAGTTGGTCAATACGCTGAATACCCTGAGCGGTTTCAATTCGAGAGAAGCCTTGTTGCAATAAAAGCTCGGCTTCTTCCATGACCGAACGACCATTGCGAGCAATGAGTGGAGCACAGAGTAAGACTTTTGTATCAGCAGAAAAAGACAGGATGTAGTTGACTACATCACTAACCCGATGGCGTTTTACTTCTTGTCCTGAAATTGGGGAAATCGTTTTCCCAATACGCGCAAATAACAATTTTAGGTAATCATAAATTTCAGTGGAAGTTCCCACTGTTGAGCGCGGATTTCGTGTGTTAACCTTCTGCTCTATGGCAATGGCAGGAGGTATTCCTTTTATGAAATCAACCTCAGGCTTATTGATGCGTCCCAGGAACTGTCTGGCATACGATGACAGGCTTTCAACATATCGACGTTGTCCTTCGGCATAAAGCGTATCGAAAGCCAAAGACGATTTTCCAGACCCCGAGAGGCCTGTAATAACCATAAGTTTATTACGGGGAATCTTTAATTCGATGTTTTGCAAATTGTGGACTCTAGCGCCTTTGATGTGTATTTCAGACGTTGATATTTTTGTTTTTGTCATGGATGTTCTCTGATTTTAGCAGGTAGAAATTTGGTTTTTAAACAAAAAACTGGCATTTTTACCAAGTGCAAAATTAACAAATTGTTTTACTCATACTAAAAACTGATTGCCTATAGGAGAATTTTACTTTTGTTTATTTAGAAATATAAATTGAAAGTAATGTTCAATGCAGAAACGTTGAACGACAATATGCTCGTTCAAAAATTTATAGACGGTGATCAGTTTGCTCTCGAGGAACTCATCAATCGGCATAAGAACAGGGTGTTTACGTACATTGTTCTCATTGTCAAGAATCATCAGCTTGCAGAAGATATTTTTCAGGATACATTTATAAAAGTAATTCGTTCCTTAAAAACGGGTAAATATACTGAAAACGGGAAGTTTGTCAGTTGGGTTTTACGGATTGCTCACAACCTGATTATTGATCACTTCCGAAAAGAAAAACTGCTTAGTACAACCTCTAATGACGATACCGAAATGGACTTATTCAATTCTCAAAAATATTCAGATGAAAATATTGAGGATCGATTGGTTTATGAGCAGATAACCGAAGATGTACGGAAATTGATTGATTTACTGCCCGAAGACCAACGACAGGTAATTATCATGCGTCATTACATGGGCTTGAGTTTTAAAGAAATCTCGAAGCAAACTGACGTGAGTATCAATACTGCCTTGGGACGCATGCGTTATGCGCTTATTAATCTTCGAAAAATCATTGAAAAGAATAATTTGCATTTGACGAAAATTTAGATGAATTCACAGACAATAATCTTTTCTCATAGACGTTCTCTATTTGAATCCAAAAACAAATCTAAATGCCTATGATGAAAAATTCTACATTGTCTTTCTATTTCAATACCTATTATGCTGATCAGTCAAAGACTGAAGCAATTGGTTCTAAAAGCCGGGAAGGAGGCATTAACGATATGATTGAGAAGTTGAGTGAAGCTAGATTTTCACCGTCAGAACAAAGCGTACAGAATATTTTGAATTTTTCAAAATCGTACGAAGTACTTGAGTCCCGTCTGACAAAAAGTATTGAAATTATAAAAAACTGAACCAGACGAAAAAGTGGTTGTAAAGCATCTTGACAAAGATGCTTTTTTTTATTTATATTCGTGATATCAAAATGATATCAACGTAATATGAAGGCTATGGAAAAAAATCATGAAGCTAAATCTGGTTATCTGTTTGTTGCTGTTGAGCTTTTGGGGCTTGTAGTAATTGTTTTTGGGTTTGCCAGTGGACTTATTATCCCTGCTATTGTGCTATTGCTTGTTGTTGTGTTTCTATCGAGGGGGTTCACGATTGTTAATCCCAATCAAAGTGCAGTATTGATTCTGTTTGGAGAGTATAGAGGAACCATTAAAAAGAATGGTTTTTGGTGGGTCAATCCGTTTTTTGTTCAGAATAAAATATCGTTAAGAGCCCGTAACCTGGATAGTGAGCCAATCAAGGTGAATGATAAAATTGGTAATCCGGTGATGATTGGAGTTGTTATGGTTTGGCGGGTGCAAGATACTTTTAAGGCAGCCTTTGATGTGAATGATTACGAACATTTTGTTAATATTCAGACTGAAGCGGCAATGCGAAAATTGGCAGGGCTTTATCCATATGACAATTTTGAAGATGAAGATGCCGAGATTACGTTGAGAAGTGGTGGAGAAGAAGTGAATGAAGAATTGGAGCGCGAGGTAACTGAACGTTTGGCAATTGCAGGGATTGAAGTGATGGAAGCTCGTATTAATTACTTAGCCTATGCACAGGAAATAGCCCAGGCGATGTTGAAACGCCAGCAAGCAACAGCAATTGTCGCAGCTCGCTTTAAAATTGTAGAAGGAGCTGTAGGAATGGTGGAAATGGCGTTGGAAGAATTAAGCACGAAAGAAATTGTAGAGTTGGATGAGGAAAAGAAAGCAACGATGGTTAGCAATCTCATGGTTGTACTATGCGGAGACAAGGAAGCTACGCCGATTGTAAATACAGGATCTATTTATTAGATGTTTACAAAATTGGTTATATAATAGTGTTAGCGAATTGAGAGGAAGGAAATGGAATGGCTAAAAAGAAATCATTTGTTTTACGATTAGATCCGGATGATTATGCTGCCTTGGAACGCTGGGCAGCTGATGAATTCAGAAGTATAAACGGGCAGTTGGAGTGGGTTATTGATAAAGCCTTGAAGGATGCTGGTCGTAAAAAAACGAAAAAATCTAAGGATGAATAGAAAAACAATGAGCTTATAAAACGAATGTCATATTTAGTAGGCTTTTATTCTTACGCTTAGTAAACGTTTATGGAAAATTTAAGTATGCTAATATATATTTTATGAAAAAAAACTATACATGTTCGAAGTGTGGAGGTAAACATCCAGATATCGATGAACTTAGGATGACTGGAGCTGGTTTTACGCGCTACTTTAACATTCAGAATCGTAAGTTTACGGCTGTTTCTTGCCGAAAGTGTGGGTATACCGAATTGTATAAAAAAGGAGCTTCTTCAGGTCTTAGTTCTGTTCTTGATTTTGTCACGAACTAACTCTCAACTTATTGGTTATCAAATAGCAGTGAGAAAATGATTTTTGCTGCTATTTTTGTTTGCATTCGAAATCCCATATTTTACAACATTTTTTGGAACTTGTTTCTTTTTTAATTGTCGTATTATCAGTATCTTAAAAACATCGAAATTGAAGAAGAATATTCTATGTTTCATAATAGGGATTTAATCCGATAGTTATGAGTGTATTTATATATATATTTATACGACAATTTACTTTTGTTTAACTAGAGTGTTAGGTGTAAGATGTTTAAAGAAGCAGAAATAAATGATTGTGTAAATTGTAGTCGAACTTGTTGTCTAAACTGTTTGCCTAAGGCTGAAGCAAGCATTTTTGAATGTTTAACGAAAGAAGATATGGATTATCTAATGACTTGCAAACGCAATGTCATTTTTAATCCAGGTGAGACAATTATAAAACAAAATACTTCTACAACTCATTTTGTTTGTATGAAGGAAGGCTTAGCTAAAGTCCTCGCAGAAGGTACCAATGGTAAAAATGTTATTTTGAAGCTAATTTCTACACATAATTTAATTACGGCTGGTGGAGTAATTAGTGATGACATTCGACATTTCACGGTGACGGCTTTAACTCAAGTTGAATGCTGTTTCATTGATTCGAATAGGCTACACACCCTCCTTGCTCGGAATAGTAAATTTGCTTACGAACTGCTCAAATATAACAATAAGCAAAATTTGCAGATGCTTAGCACGCTAATTGGACTAACCCAAAAATATATGCCCGGGCGGGTAGCAGATACTCTACTCTACTTGAAAAATGAGATCTTTCATGCCAATCCTTTTACCTACAAATTAAGCAAACAAGAGTTTGCTGAAATGTCTGGAATGACAAAGGAAAGCTTTATCCGAAGTATGAAGGAATTAGAAGTCTCAGGTATCATCAAACAAAGCCGTAATGAAATTGAGATTTTGAATGAGCCAGAGCTGATAAAAATCAGTAAAAACGGCTGATTGATATATGTCAATTCTACTCTCGCAATATGTCACCCCTTAAGCTTTAGAACTTAGTACTTTCAACTTTATTTTTATACTCATAACTAAGAATGGAAGTCATTCCATGTTTATTGAACGTACTAAATTTTAAGCGTATGAAACTCAGAGAAATAGTTCGATTACTGTTTGTTGCCTCGTTGGTATTGTTTATTATTCCTGCGTGTGTAAAAGAAGGTCCTCCGGGATTGGATGGAGCTGATGGAGCTGATGGAGCCGATGGTTCGGATGGAGCTGATGGTCATGTTACTTGCTTGGTTTGTCATGGGGGTGACAATATTGAAGCAATTCAAGGGCAGTTCGCCATGTCGGTCCACAAAAGTGGTGTTAATGCAGTCGCCTATGCTGGAGCGCGCGCCTCATGTGCGGCCTGCCACTCTCATGAAGGATTTGTTCAGTATGCCGAGTTCGGTGAAGTATTTGGAAATATAACTAGCCCTAATGCTTGGGAGTGTGGAACATGCCACGGATTGCATGATTCATTTGATTCCGATGACTATGCCTTGAGATTGACTGATCCGGTTGCTCCTATCTTTAATGATGCAATAACGATGGATCTTCAAGGTAATAGTAACCTTTGTGCCAATTGTCACCAGTCTCGCAGAGCAGAACCGAATGAAACGAATCCAGGAGAAGAAACATTCTACATATCAAGTACTCACTACGGTCCACACCATGGTGCACAAGCTAATGTTGTTGCAGGTGTAGGTTTTGCTGAAATTGACGGCTCTTCTCCATACCCGGAAACAGGTTCAAATTTCCACTTGAATCAAGCTTCTTGTGTTGGATGTCATATGGCTGAATTCTCCAGCGGCCAAGGCGGCCACTCTTGGATTCCTAATGTTGATGCATGTAACGACTGTCACGATGCAAATTTGGAAGACTATAATTATGGTGGTGTTCAAACCGAGATGCACGAAAGTTTGGCTGAGCTAAGAGATTTGCTGCTTGATCGTGGAGTAATTGCCGGCAATGAAGAGGACGGTTTCCATCCAGTTGTAGGTACTTATCCAATGATTGAAGCAAGAGCATTCTTTAACTGGGTTGGTTTAGAAGAAGACCGTAGTTTGGGTGTTCACAATCCAAAATATGTTAGAGCGCTGTTGAACAATTCAATTGAAGCACTTAAAGCAGAATAGGTAAAATATAGTGCAAAGGAAGAAGCTTCTGGGTGAAATGGAAGCTTTTTTCTTATTCTTTGATAAGTTTAATACTACGCAGCATGAAAAAAAATAAAATACTCTTATTAATTGCATTCCTTGGTTTAACAATTGCATCTTGTGATTATGCTTTTGTTGTCCCTGAGGAAGTGCCAGATATCCCTTCAACGGAGGACGTTAGCTTTGCAACGCAAGTGCTGCCAATTTTTACAGCGCAATGTGCCAGTTGCCACAAGCCTGGAGGGAAAGCCCCGGATCTTACTGCTGAAAATGCTTACCAGAGCATTAACACAACCAAATATATTAATCAGGACAATCCTGAATCAAGCTTGATCTATTCTTATGCAGCGCCCGATGCTTCGACACACAGCTGGAAGCACTTGTCGGCAGCTCAAGCACAATATCTTTTGGTGTGGATTGAACAAGGAGCGAAGAATAATTAGTGAAATTCAAAAGAACTTAAACTATGAAGAATATTATATTATTTATCCTTTTAGGTCTGTTTGTTTCCACTAATTTATTTGCTCAGGATGAAGCTACCGAAGAAAAGGAAAAAGATAAACCCGTAAGATTTGCGTGGGAGAGTGGGGTGTTGATTGATCAGCAAACTTCTCATATTCCTACGGTAAAAACGCTGAAGATGGTTATTCAGCATAAATTCGGACCAGTAGAAAATGGCCATTCTGATTTGTGGGGGATTTATGCTCCCGCTGGCAATATTCGGCTTGGACTGAATTATGTTGTTGCCAATAATGTGGAAATAGGTTGGGGTATTTCTAAGCGAAAAATGTACAATGATTTTAATGCCAAGTGGACTATTTTGGAGCAAACCCGAAAAAATCAGATTCCAGTATTTGTAACACTGTATGGAAATGCAGCGATTGAGGGAAGTCCAGAAGAAGATTTTGGAACTGAATACCAGTTTAGCGATCGTCTGTCTTACTTTTCACAATTGATTATTGGGCGAAAAGTTACTGACGGAATTTCCTTGCAAGCAGGACTTAGTTTCTCTCATGCCAACTCAGTGGCTCCGGAGTATGATCATGATCGGGTTGGACTTCACTTTAATGGTCGCGCAAAGGTTAGTCCTCAGGGAGCAATTATCTTTAATTTCGATGCTCCTCTGAAAATTGATAAGATATCAGAACAACGTCCAGAATGGGACAACCACCCTAAGCCAAATTTATCATTTGGGTATGAAGTTTCTACAAGTACCCATGCTTTCCAGATTTATATGGGCAATTCAGAAGGTATGTTGTTGCAGGACATCATGATGAACAACTTCAATAGCACGGATTTTGATAACTTTGCTATAGGGTTCACAATCACTCGATTGTGGAGTTTTTAATCGTTAACTAAAATCGAAGGATATGGAAAAGCACAGAAATTTTTTAACACTTTTGGCTGTTGTATTTATTGGCGGATTACTATTATCGTTTGTAACCGTTCAAGATAAGAAAAAAGGTGAAGCATGGGATGTTCCAGAAAAATATCAGAAGATGGAAAATCCATCAAAAGATGATGCATCGCTGATGAAGGTTGGAAAGATTCTTTACATCAAGCATTGTCGGTCATGCCACGGAAATAAGGGAGAGGGAGATGGACCGAAAGCTGCCAGCTTAGAGACAGCAATTGAATCATTTACCTCAGATAAGTTTCAGGGGCAGTCTGATGGTGTTATTTATTATCAATCCATTATTGGACGTGATGAGATGCCAAATTATGAAAGTAAAATTCCAGAGGAGGAAGATCGCTGGGCGCTAGTTAACTATTTGAGATCAATGAAATAAGAATCTGTTATTGGGCCGGAGGCAATGAGCTTCCGGCTTTTAATCCTTCGCAAAATGTCAACCTTTCTCAAAACGTGTTTATTCTTGTCATTTCTTTTGATAGGAATTGTAGGGAATGGGCAGGATAAGGAGATGCCTGCTGAAAATAGCCATTGTTTATCGTGCCATGCCAACCAAACCTATTCGTTTTTTAATGAATGGTTAGAGGTGGAAACTAAAAGGATGATGAATCCTTTTTACATCATTGACTCAACAATGATGGCAGTAGGTGTGCATGGTACTTTTAGATGTACTGATTGTCATTCTGCGGATTATGAAACCTATCCGCACAATGCAGAATTAAAGCTGGAGCCATTGGCAACATGTATTGATTGCCATGGAGGCGATGATACATACGCTGACTACCAGTTCGATAAAATTGAAGAGGAATTTCATAAAAGTGTTCATTTTCAGACAAGTGGAGAGAGCTTTTCTTGCTCTAAATGTCATAACCAACACTATTACCAGGCGACGGCCCGTAACAGTAGCAAGGTATCTGAAATTGTGACTTACAATAATAATATGTGTTTGTCTTGTCATGACAACGTTTTAAAGTTTCAAACGGTTTCGTCAGAGGAAAATCCTCAGTTAAGTCAAGTGCACGATTGGTTACCAAACCAGGAATTGCATTTCCAAAATGTTCGATGTATTGAATGCCATACGGTGGTTGTCGATTCATTTTTAGTTTCTCACAACATCTTGCCAAAAGAGGAAGCTTTGCGAAATTGCAATGATTGTCACTCGTCCAACTCATTGTTAAAGGCATCATTGTATAAATATCAAAACTTACAAGCCCGAAGTGAAGATGGAGAGTTGAGTAATTTGATCAGGAATGAGTCGTACGTGATTGGAGCCAATCAAAATCCATTGATGAGGCTTTTAAGCTTCATTATCTTTGGAATGACACTTGTTGCTATCGCAATTCACTGGATTTTCCGAATCGTTAAAAGAAAGTAGCTATGACCTCTGAAAATAATAAAATATACCTGTACCCGCTCTGGTTGAGAATTTGGCATGGAATTAATGCTTTGGGAATTATACTGCTGATTATAACCGGTATTCGCTTGCAATATTCAGATTTACGACTTTTATCAATGGATTTTGGAACGGCAGTCCAGATGCACAATATTAGTGGAGTTGTGGTTACATTAAACTATTTTGTTTTTATTATTGGTAATCTGGTAACACCCAATAAAAAATACTATCGTATCAAACCCAAAGGATTAGTTAAGCGCGTTCGTAAGCAAGCTAACTATTATCTGTCGGGATTATTCAAAGGCGAAGAAGCTCCTTTCCCAATTTCTGAGAAAAGAAAATTCAATCCACTGCAAAAGTATGCATACATTTTTGTGATGTACGTCTTTGTGCCTTTAGCCATCTTAACCGGGATCGCACTATTGTTTCCTGAGTTAATTATTGAAGAGGTATATGCTGTTAGTGGGGTATTTCTAACTGCCTTATTGCACGGTTCTGTTGGTTTTCTGATCTCGGTATTCTTGATTATTCATTTGTATGTCGCATCGATTGGGAAGAATCCTTTGGACAATTTCCGAAGTATCGTAAATGGTTACCATGATGTTCATCCAAAAGAGGAGGATCCCAAAGAGAAGAAATAATTAGTTGGCTGGTTTATTGGGGAAGGATTTGGTTTGGTGTTGATTATGAGTAACTCATTCAGCGCGATTGAGTGAATGAAGATATTTGCAGAAGGATTACTAATCACCTAATTACTGTCATTATGAAATTGCCGCAATCAGTTCGAAATTTGACTACTGTCGTTGGTGCTTCTATTGCTGTTATCAGCTTATTGATTATCCTGTTTCTCTTTATTGTTTCATCAATCTTTGAGATTGGGAGTTCCTACTTGGGCATCTTTATTTATGTCGTTATGCCAATGGTTTTGGTATTGGGATTGATTCTGATGCCAATCGGAATGTGGCGAGAGAAGCGAAGGTTGAAAAAACATCCTGAATATGAGGAGCCCAAAGATTGGCCCGTAATTGATTTCAATCAGCAACCGGTTAGAAATGCAACGATCATTTTTGTAGCGGGGACAATCTGTTTTTTGATCTTGTCATCAATTGGGAGTTTCGAAGCCTTTCATTTAACAGAGTCAGATGAATTTTGTGGTAAGTTGTGTCACCAGGTAATGAAGCCGGAGTACACTGCCTACCAAGAGTCGGCACATGAGCGGGTTGGCTGTGTTGAATGTCATGTGGGGTCGGGAGCTGGATGGTATGTAAAAAGTAAGCTTTCAGGATTATATCAGGTCTACTCAGTACTCTTTAATAAATATCCGCAACCCATTCATACGCCAATCAGCAGTTTGAGACCGGCCCGGGAAACCTGCGAAGAATGTCACTGGACGGAGAAATTCTATGATCGCAAAATCAAGACAAAAAAATCATATTTGGCTGATGGAAGTAATACCGAGTGGGATATTCATTTAATGATGAAAACCAGTGCAACTTATAGTGCTCAAGGGCTCCAGGAAGGTATTCACTGGCACATCAATCCAGATGTAAAAATAGAATATAAAGCGCTGGATGTCGGGCGTGACACAATTCCTTGGGTGAAATATACCAACCTGAAAACCGGGGAGGTGACGATCTATGAAGACGAATCAGTCGAAACTGAAGGCATGGATTTACAGACCTTGGAGTTGAGGACAATGGACTGTATCGATTGTCATAACCGACCTTCTCATAACTATCAATCACCTGCTAATTTTATCGATGACTACATTACATCTGGCCGTATTTCAAAAGATATTCCTGATATTAAAGTGGTCGCAATGGATGCCTTAGGAGCAGATTACCCGACAGCTGATAGTGCAATGCGGGCTATTGAGGCTTATGCCAATGAGTATTATGAAATCATGTATCCTGAGGTTTTAAGTGACCAAAAGGAACTTTATGAACAAGCATTGACTGCAATGAAAGACGGCTTTAATGAAAATATTTTTCCGGAGATGAAAGTGAACTGGAAAGTGTATCCGAATCATCTCGGACATTTGGAGACCAATGGCTGTTATCGTTGTCATAATGATCGCCATAAAGCGACTGGAGGGAAAGTCATATCTCGCGACTGTAACTTGTGTCATAATATTTTAGCTCAAGGAACAGCTGATGAAATGCAGTATGCGGCATCTGATAATCCATTGGAATTTAAACATCCGATCAATATCAACGAAACATGGCGAACAACATTCTGTTCTGAGTGCCATTTTAGTTTGTATTAACCGTATAAATTGGTATTTTGAAAAAGGATTTCTGAAGTAAAGAATCATTTAGAAAATGGAGGAATTACTTCAACCCGAATAAATTAAGGTTGAAGTAATTTTTTGTAATAAACCAAGCGAGTTACCGCTTAAGCCTATACTTATGAAAAAGATAAAGTCCACCTTATTTTCAATGTTAACGACCTCTTGTTTAGTGGTTATTTTTGGAGTTTCTATCGCTTATGCCACTTTTATTGAGAATGATTATGGTACCGACACAGCCAAAATTTTAGTTTATGAAGCAGGATGGTTCAACCTTTTATTGGGATTTGCAGCTTTCAATTTGATTGGGAGTTTGTTTTATTATAAAGCCTTTTTATTGAAGCGTTGGAGCATGGTTTTATTCCACTTGGCCTTTTTAATCATTCTGGCAGGGGCCGCTATAACCCGCTTCTATAGCTATGAGGGGATGTTGCATATTCGTGAAGGAAAATCATCCAATCAGTTGATTTCTAGTGATACCTATATTGAAGTAGAAGCAAAGTCGGGAAAGTCCGTTGTTTCAGGTGATTGGAAAGTTCGGTTTTCACCATACACCAAGAATGCTTTTTCGAAAGAAATGGCTATTAATGGAGACAAACTATCCATAGAAGTGCTTGACTATGTGCCTACAGCCATGGAAGATATTGTGGCCGATGAAGGAGGTAAGCCTTTATTGTCTTTTATTTTGTTGAACCGCAATGGAGCCAGGCGGGATGTCGTTTTGGAAGCAACAGAGGAGGTAACAAATAACGACTATACGCTTAGTTTTGAAGGGGAAAACAAAGAGGCTGATTTGTATGTTCGAAGATCGGGAATTAAGCTTTTGATGCAAGCAAAGGATAGTGTCAAAGTCGTGTCAATGACTGGAAAAACAGAACAAGTTTTCCCGGCTGGACATGAGTTCGAGCTGAGCTCCAAAGGGATGTATCAAGTGGGAGACCGTATTTTTGCAACGAAGTCTTATTTGCCTTCAGGTAGAAAGGTGCTTTCTACAGCGACTGGACGAGCTGCAGCTTTAGGACGTGATGCGTTAATGGTACGATTGGCAATGAATGGTGAAGAGAGGCAGATTGTTGCCTACAAACAAGGAAAGGAGCATGCTGCCAGTAAAGCACAATTCGGTGATGTAGAGGTTAAGCTTAATTTTGGCTCTAAATTAATAGAACTCCCTTTTAGTATCTTCCTGGATGACTTCCAGCTGGAACGCTATCCAGGAAGTATGAGTCCATCTTCTTACGCGAGCGAGGTGACGCTAATTGATGACACCGAGAACGTAAAAATGCCTTACCGGATTTTTATGAATAACATTCTGGATTATGGCGGCTTCCGCTTCTTCCAGTCTTCTTATGATACCGATGAAAAAGGGACGGTACTCTCGGTAAGTCACGATTACCTTGGGACAGTGGTTACTTATTTTGGTTATTTTCTGATGTCATTGGGAATGATTTTTACGTTCTTCAATGGGAAAAGCCGTTTTCATGCATTGTTGCGTTCCAGCTCTCGTTTAAAAGAGCTGCGCAAGAAAAGTATACCGGTAATCGTTCTGGCACTTTTAACGATTGCTCCTTTTTGGGGCTCGGCTCAGTCTGTGACTAATTTAGAGTTGAATCAGGAGCATGTGAAGTCGTTTGAAACCTTATTGGTACAGGATCCCAAAGGGCGTGTTGAGCCTGTTAATACACTGGCTTCAGAAGTTTTACGAAAGTTAAATCGAAAGAACTCGTTTGAGGGGATGTCTGCTTCCGAAGTATTTTTGAGCATGAGTGCTCGCCCAAATGCTTGGCGAAATGTACCGATCATCCGGGTTTCAAATAGTGAATTACGAAAGCAGCTGGGGCTTCGGGATGAGTACATCGCGTTTAATCAATTGCTTGATTTGCAGACCGGGGTGTATCGACTGCAACAGTTGGTCGATGCTACTTATCAGAAGCAACAAACCCAACGGAATAAGTTTGATAAAGAGGTGATCAATGTCGATGAACGTATGAATATCTGTTTTCAGATTTTTCAAGGAGACTTTTTGCAGGTATTTCCTGTTTTGAATCATGATAATAATAAGTGGGCCAATGAAAAAGAGTTTTATGAATCTCCGGCGCATAAACAGGATTCAATTCATTTACTGACAGATTATTTTCAGGCGGTTAATCAGGCCATGGGGCAGGGGAATTATCAAACTGCCAACCAAAAGTTGGAGGCTTTAAGAGACTTCCAGCAAACACACGGGCATGAAATTATTCCAGGAAAGGCAAAAATAAAGCTTGAGATTTTATATAATAAACTTAATATTTTTAGCTTATTGTCAAAGTTTGCGGGTGTTGTTGGGCTCTTCCTGCTCATCGTTCATTTGATTCGTATTTTTAATGATAAGCTGAAGCTGAGCAAACTCCAAACCCTGGGAACTTTTTTGATTGCCTTTGTTTTTGCAGCCTACTCTTTGGGACTCGCCATGCGATGGTATATCTCAGGGCACGCTCCCTGGAGTAATGGGTATGAAACGCTCCTCTATGTTGGTTGGGCAACCTTATTAACCGGTTTTGTATTCATTAAGAAGTCGCACATAACGCTAGCTGTAACCACTATTCTGGCTTCCTTGATTCTGATGGTGGCCGGAATGAGCTGGATGAATCCCGAAATTACCAACTTGGTTCCTGTGCTGAAATCGTATTGGCTGATTGTGCATGTTGCAGTTATTACAGCCAGTTATGGATTTCTGGGAGTAGCCGCTATTTTAGGTTTTCTGAATCTGTTTATTATGATGTTTCGCAAGGGCTCAAACTTGCGAAATGCTTCTTTTACCATTGTTGAACTAGCTATTGTGATCGAGCTTTGTGTAATCGTCGGCCTAATTTTGTTGACCATTGGTGCTTTTATTGGAGGAGTTTGGGCAAACGAGTCGTGGGGACGCTATTGGGGATGGGACCCGAAAGAGACCTGGGCCTTGGTAACCATTTTAGTTTATTCGTTTATTATTCATCTACGCAAGGTGCCAGGGATGTACACTAACTTTTCATTGAGTGCGATGTCTTTGGTTGGTTTTAGTTCCGTATTGATGACCTTCTTTGGGGTGAATTATTATTTATCAGGAATGCACTCCTATGCTCAAGGAGAAGCACCTCCCGTTCCTGATTTTGTTTTTGTAGCTATTGGAATTATCGTTGTTGCGATTGTATTGGCAGCACGCTCTGAACGAAAATATGGAGATGCTGATAAGCTAGTCAAGCTTGAAGCGAAAGAATAATTTGAGGCCGGCAGTTGGGATTTAACTGCTGGCTCTTTTTAACAGGTTGCGAGCCATTCCTTTAAAAATGAACAGGTGAAATGGCCCGGAGAGACCCCAGTAAAAACGTCCGGCTACTCCTCTAGGTCGGAAAGTTGCTGTTTGAATCAAGGAATATTGATTGTTTTTGGAAACGATTTTAAATTCCAGCCAAGCTTCTCCGGGAAGTTTCATTTCTGCATACAATAAAAGGCGCATCTTGGTTTTGTCAGCAAGTAAGACCCGCCAAAAGTCAAGGGCATCACCATTTTTTATTTCATCAGGACTGGTTCTGCCACGACGAAGTCCAATTCCTCCAGATAGTTTGTCGATGTAGCCGCGAAGCTTCCATAGGGAATTGGCATAGTACCAGCCATTATCTCCTCCAATGGCCCAAATCGTTTGTAAAACTTTATGAGGATTGGTTTGGAAAGCAATTTGTTGCCGGTTTCTGTAGCAGCCATATTCCGGGACATCAATTTGATCGGCATAGTGAGGATCGAAAGCAGAAGAGCTTAAAGCATCTTTCCAACTGGAGTACACTTGGTTTTGACGAATTTTGGTAAAGGCTGCTTCTACAGCCTCGACATAACTCATTGGCCTAATCTGGAGCAGTTTGGGAAGTGGGTTTTCTTTGGCAATGACCTCTACTTTTAGACTATTGACCAAGTGAACGGCTAGTCGGTAGGAAGTTGAGGTAATAAAAAACAGCCAATATGAAGAAAGCCTGGGAGTCATAATGGGCAGAGTCACAATGCGACGTTTTAGCTTTCGGATTGCTGCATATTGCAAAAGCATTTCTTTGTATGTGAGAATGTCTCTTCCGCCGATATCAAAGCTTTGATTTAGACAGGAGTCCTGATCAATTACACCAGTTAGGAATTTCAATACATCACGAATTCCAATGGGATGCGAAAGTGTAAGTACCCATTGGGGCGTAATCATGATGGGGAGCTTTTCTACAATGTCACGAATAATTTCAAACGAAGCGCTGCCAGAGCCAATGATGATTCCAGCATGAAGCGCAGTTAGGGCATAAGGACCTTTCTGCAGTTCCTTTTCAACATTGAGCCTGGAGCGAAGGTGCTTGGATAGGTTTTCGTCATTCGAAATTCCCCCCAAATAAATCACTTGTCGCACATTTGTATGAGAAATTGATTTTCGGAAGTTCTGAGTGGCAGTCAGTTCCAGTTCTTCAAAATCTCCCGATGCTGTTGACATAGAATGAATCAGGTAGTAGGCAATCTCCAAATTTTTTGGGAAAACACTTGAGGAATCTGGTTTTAAAAAGTCAATCTCGACCCACTCAATATGTGGATGTTCAAACCAGCGTTCTTCGATGCGGTCCAAGTTGCGGGCACAACAAACAAGTTGATGGCCTTGATCGATTAGAATAGGCAAAAGTCTTTTCCCCACATATCCCGTTACTCCAGTTAAAAGTATCTTCATGAGTGCTACATTTGACTATAGAAACAACTAAATTAAGTAAAAAATGACACTAAATACATCAAAAAGGAATTAATGTCAGGAAGATTGAAAACGTATGCAAGGTGTTGAACATACATGAGGTATGTATCGTTTTTTGATTATTGTAATTTCAGTTTTTTTTTACAGATGGGGAGTCTGCGAGTGATTACTCAACCAGCAAGAAGGCTCCCTGAAAGACATGTTGGTTTATTTGCTCAAGCTTGGGGACCGGAAGTTGTTGGAGTCCACGTCACTTACAATTTGAGCAACCGAGTCGGAATAAATACTGGGCTTGGCGTAAATATGGATGCTCATGTTAGAACATCCGTTTATCTTTTATCAAGTGCCAAGCACCAAGCACCAAACTTCAATTTACGTAGGAGTACAGGCAATTGCTTATCGAGAGTATCTGTTATTTGGTTCTTCCGGGGCAGACCGGCAACTGGGGATTTACTGCCCAGTTGGTGTTGAATACATAGCCCTGGAAGGTTTTACTGTTCAAGTGGATGTCGGGTTAATTTTTGTTTAAAAAGCCTGGGAGCAAGTAAACACCTTTCCGTTTGTGGCATCGTTGAAGATCGGTTATACATTAAAAAGAGGTTCTTTGGAGCAGAGATGAATAATTGATAGGTGATGCAGTTAATTTGAGCTTGTTTTGTTAACTTGCCATTGCTGTTTCAGCACCACTGACGCAAGTCAAGATATTTGGGCTTTTAATTCGATTAGCATGGTACAATACGCGTTTTCATTCAAAATAAAACAAGCTTTATCAGGAGGAGTCCTGTTTGCCTTGTTACTTGGTTTTGCGGCTTGTCAGCAAACACGTGAGTATAGTTCAAGTGATCCGGGGGTGTGGGAACAGCATGCAATTAAGAACGCACTGCCAGATGGATTACTGCATGGAAGTTCGTATTTGTCAATTTATTCCGAAGTTTACAGTCAATCTGAAAAGAGAACCTATAATTTGACGGCTACCGTGAGCATGCGGAATATTAGTTCAACAGATGCAGTTTACCTATTAAGTGCAGCCTATTACAATACGCAAGGGGATTTAATTCGAACCTATTTTGATCACCCTATTGCGCTAAAACCATTGGAGTCGATCGAAATTGTTGTTGACGAAGCTGATGAACATGGTGGGACAGGAGCTAATTTTATTTTTGAATGGGCGGTAGCCCCTCAATGTCACGAGCCCCTGTTTGAGGCTGTGATGATCTCCACTTCCGGACAACAAGGTATTTCGTTTACGACCCAAAGTGTAAAACGCTAGAGTCCAGTGAAACTGATTAATGCCGATAGAAACTGATGAGGCGCATGGCTTGCTCCGCTTTGTCTGCCAATAGCTCAGAAGCCAGTTGGATACTTTCTTGCAAACTTATCGGTCCGTTGGGCAAAGCGAGTAAGGACGTAAATCCTTCCTGATACAATTCTTGGTACCCTTCACCCAGAAAACCCGCAATTCCAAGACACGGTTTATGGTGTTTCTTGGCCAACTGAGCAACTCCCCATGGCGTTTTTCCCTGTTTGGTTTGAACATCCATTTTTCCTTCTCCGGTGATAATAAAGTCTGCCTGTTGAATTGCTTTTTCTAACTGGGTTTGCTCTTTCACAATATCGAAACCCAGGCTTAATTCTGCATGGGCAAAAGCAACGAGGCCTGCGCCCAAGCCTCCGGCAGCTCCACCTCCTGCAAGATCCAAAATGGTTTTGTCCAAGTCTTTTTCAATACAATTGGCAAGATGTTGCAGGTTTTCATCCAGTTTTTCGACCATTTCAGCGGTCGCGCCTTTTTGTGGTCCGTAAACCGAGGATGCTCCATGTGTTCCCGTCAACGGATTGGTAACATCGCAGGCAACTGTAATTTGAGTTTGCTTTAAAAGAGCTGTTACTTTTGAGGTATCAATATGGTGGAGTTGAGCCAGCTCTCCTCCTCCTTCTGCAATTTCATCACCATGAATATTCAGAAAACGATAACCAAGGGCTTTGGCCATGCCAGTTCCCCCATCGTTGGTTGCACTGCCTCCAATACCAATAATCAAGTTACGACAACCCCGTTGCATGGCATCAAGTAGCAGTTGCCCGGTGCCAAATGTTGAGGTCAGCATGGGATTACGTTCTTCCGGTTTTAAAAGCTCAATTCCTGATGCTGCAGCCATTTCAATAACAGCGGTCTGTTTGTCACCCAGTATTCCGTAAGAAGCATCCGTCAATCTACCCAACGGATTTTTCACCTGTATTGAAATCAATTGCCCCCCAAGCGCAGTGAGCAGTGTCTGCACAAATCCTTCTCCTCCGTCTGCCAGTGGGATTTTTGTGATGATGGCCTCAGGGAAAACGTGCTGAACCCCCGTTGCTAGAGCTTCAATAACTTCTTGAGCTGACAGGCAATCTTTAAATGAGTCGGGACAAAGCAGGATATTCATGGTTTGTTGGGTTGTCATCGGGTTTTGGAACAGTAGCACAAGATAAACGCAAAAGTTGGCTTTTGCAATAGAATCAGAAACCCGAAAACTATAAGGAAGGGCTCATAAAAGGTAAGGTTACAGACAAGAATATGAACCAAAGAGATGCTTAATTTGCCCCGTGGCAGGATTTTATAAAAGCATATATTATCGCAAATAGTTTGAAGTTGGCATACATTAAGCAGATTGATTTTTTACCTTTGTTTTTTTCTAAACCTAAAGAACAATGAAACGTTTACTAGTCGTCTTTTTGATTTCCGTATGGTCTTTAAATGTAATTGCAGCTCGCGTAGACACCTTGCAGGTGCAAAGCGAAGCAATGAATAAATTGGTTAAAAATGTTGTCATTCTGCCTGATAATTATGATGGCTCGAATGCTTTCCCTGTGGTCTATTTGTTGCACGGTGCAGGAGGTAATCATGCTGATTGGGTGACTAAGGTGCCGGCTGTAAAAAGTTATGCCGACCACTATCAGGTCTTGATTGTTTGTCCGGATGGCGGGCGAACCAGCTGGTATTTTGACAGCCCTGTTGATCCTTCCATGCAGTACGAGACCTACGTCTCATCAGAGCTTGTAAGTCAGATTGATCAAACTTATAAAACGATTGCTTCGCCAAAAGGAAGGGCCATTACGGGCTTGAGCATGGGGGGACACGGTGCGTTTTACCTGGCTTTTCGTCATCAGGATGTATGGGGAGCTGCAGGAAGTATGAGCGGGGGAGTTGATATTCGTCCATTTCCAAACAATTGGGATATTGCAAAACGTTTGGGAACCTATGCCGAGAATAAGGCTAATTGGGAAGAGAACACGGTAACTAACCTGGTGTACTTGTTGGACGGACGTCGGTTGAAGTTGGTATTCGATTGTGGTGTGGATGATTTTTTCTATGGCGTGAATCAACGGCTTCATCAAAAGCTGGTGGAACGAAACATTCCTCATGACTACACGGAGCGTCCGGGTGGTCATACTTGGGAATACTGGACTAACTCTGTGAAATATCACTTGTTGTATTTTAATGATTTCTTTGGAAACAATTAGTGTTCTTTATGAAGGGATTATTGGGCAATAAAATAGGTCTTAGTATGCTTTGTTTGATTTTGTTGAGCTTGGCATGTAAGAAAGAATCGTCATTCCCTGGTGAGATTATTTTAGGTGATGACTTGGGGATGTTTACCAATGACGAAGAAGTTCTGATTTATACCGATTTTGAAGATAAAGATTCTTTGGACTTGAATCAAGATGGTGTTTACGATCTGGTTTTTAAGAGTATTTCAGTGCCAGGAACTACCGGGTACACAGCGATCCCAGCAATGGTTCCTAAAGTAAATTTGTGGCTGAAGGTTGATGGTAACCAGATTCAATCAAGTCCTTTTCGATCGGTCATTGGGCTTACAGATACTTGGCATGATAGCAACGGCCGGGCTGTTGTGTGGCCGGATACGCCAGACGAGATGAATGCTGATAAAATTACCGGTCAGTTTTACCTTGCATTTTTGTTGAATGGAGAACAGTTGGGCTGGGTTGAAATGAGATTGGATGAAGAGAATGGGGCTTATGCTCCTGTGGTAAACGGATTCCGAATTGCCAAACGAAATTGACACTTGCCCTGGAAGTTTAATGTTGTCTTAATCGAATACTCGTATCGCTTGATTAGCTTAGCCGTGCTATTTACTTAAGATATTTGACAAGATCAATCATGAAGAAACTATTGCTTTTTGCAAGCCTGCTTGCACTGCTGTCTTGCAAGTCAACACCGGAAGGAAAAACACTCAATCTTACAGAAGAAGTTCGAACGGATGCCTCCTATCTTATTGTGCTTTCGATGGATGGTTTTCGCTGGGATTATCCGATGCTTTATGATACTCCTAATCTTGATTCAATAGCGGAGATAGGAGTGAAATCAGCTTCTTTGGAACCTTGTTTCCCTAGCAAAACATTCCCGAATCATTATTCGATGGCTACCGGATTGCATCCTGAAAATCATGGGATTGTCATGAATTCGTTTAAAGATCCGGTGATTGGTCGTTATAAATTGAGTGATCGGGAGGCGGTTCAAAACCCTGATTTTTATTTGGGAGAACCAATTTGGGTTACCGCCGAAAAGCAGCAGATGCGGTCGGCTTGTTATTACTGGCCTGGCTCTGAAGCGCCAATCCAAGGGTATTACCCTTCGATTTGGAAAAAATACGATGGCTCAGTTTCTTATGAGGCTCGGATTGATTCGGTTATCGACTGGTTGCAGCTTCCGGAACAGGAGCGTCCTCATTTAATCATGTGGTATTTTGATGAGCCTGACCATGTGGGGCACAACTATGGCCCGGAACATGAAATAACAAAGCAAACTATTGAGCGCTTGGATAGTTTGGTTGGTGTGTTTTGTCGGAAAATTAATTCCTTACCAAATAAGGATTCGATCAATTTGGTGTTCACATCGGATCATGGCATGGGGCCAATCGATGCCGGACGAGCGATTGAACTGGATCAGCTCTTGAAAGAGGAGTGGGTTGAGCGGGTTGAGGCTGGTAATCCGGTCGTGATGATTCAACCCAATAAGGGATTTGAAGATGAGGTGTTTCAGGTGCTGGATAAGGTGGAATACATGCGTGTTTATACCAAAGAAACCATGCCTGAAGCTTTTCATTATACTGAAAGCGAGCGTATTTTAGACTTGGTTTGTGTTGCGGATAGTGCCTGGAGTTTGTATTGGAATGCTGAAAGTTATGCAACTGGCGGCACCCACGGTTACGATCCGGTCAATCGTGATATGCACGCCATTTTTTATGCTACCGGACCTGCTTTTAAAAAGGACATGGAGCACGACTCTTTTAAGAATATTCATTTG
Organism: Sunxiuqinia elliptica; assembly: GCF_900113005.1. Classification (GTDB taxonomy): domain Bacteria; phylum Bacteroidota; class Bacteroidia; order Bacteroidales; family Prolixibacteraceae; genus Sunxiuqinia; species Sunxiuqinia elliptica. Next base: position 108,993 of record NZ_FONW01000004.1, on the reverse strand, counting down.
TATAGTTTGTTTGCAAAAATTTTGGGACTTGATCCGGCTGAAACGGATGGTCATTTGAAAGAAGTTGAAACGATGCTGAACTAATCATGTTAAAAGGGATGCAGGCTGTTTAAATTAACTTTAAATCAGTTGCAGGTATTTTTACAACAGGTGCAATCCTATCATTTTAAGTTATTTTTGCAGCGGATTGTTCGAAAAAAAATAATAATACTATCCTAAAAAATTAATAACATGACCATTAGCGCATTACAAAAAGCCAGGGCTCAATACCAGCCTAAACTTCCTAAATCATTAAAAGGTGCCGTAAAACTTGTTGACGGTGCTGCTACAGAATCAGTAGCTGATCAGGAAGAGATTAAGAAATTATTCCCTAATACATACGGGATGCCAATCGTTACTTTAGAAGAAGGTAGTGATGCAATTGAGTTTCCTGCAATGAATGTTGGTGTAATCCTGTCCGGTGGTCAGGCTCCGGGTGGACACAACGTTATTTCTGGAATTTTCGACGGAATTAAGCAATTGAATGCTGGTAGCAAATTGTTTGGTTTCTTAGGTGGACCAGGCGGATTGGTTGATCATAAATACATTGAAATCACTGCAGAATATCTTGAAGGATACCGTAACACTGGTGGTTTTGACATCATTGGTTCAGGCCGTACGAAACTGGAAGAAGAAGCTCAGTTTGACAAAGGCTTGGAAATTTTAAAGGAATTGGACATCAAAGCTCTGGTAATTATTGGTGGTGATGATAGTAACACCAACGCTTGTGTGTTGGCTGAGTACTATGCTGCTAAAGATGCAGGTGTTCAGGTGATTGGTTGCCCAAAAACAATTGATGGTGACTTGAAAAACGAAATGATTGAGACTTCATTTGGTTTTGACACTGCTGTTAAAGTTTATTCAGAGTTGATTGGTAACATTCAACGTGATGCCAACTCTGCAAAAAAATACTGGCACTTTATCAAGTTGATGGGACGTTCAGCTTCTCATATTGGTTTGGAAGCTGCTTTGCAAACGCAACCAAACATTACCTTGATTTCAGAAGAAGTTGCTGAGAAAAAGCAAACCTTGGAGCAAATCGTTGACTACATGGCTGGCATTGTTGCCAAGCGTGCTGCCAATGGTGACAATTTCGGTGTAGCTCTTATTCCTGAAGGATTGATTGAGTTCGTACCTGAAATGAAGAAATTGATTGCTGAATTAAATGACTTGTTGGCCGAAGGTTCTGACATTGAGAAGGAATTCAAAATGATGAAAAAAGGTCATCGTTTAGAATGGTTGGCTACACAATTGACTCCAGAATCAGCTGCTGTTTTCAAATCATTGCCTAGCGGAATTGCTAATCAGTTAACTTTGGATCGTGACCCACACGGAAACGTACAAGTTTCATTGATTGAAACTGAAAAATTGCTGGGTGAAATGGTGAAAACGCGTTTAGCTGAGATGAAAGAAAAAGGTGAATTCAACGGTAAATTTGGAACTCAGTATCACTTCTTCGGTTACGAAGGTCGTTGTGCTGCTCCTTCAAATTTCGATGCCGACTATTGCTATTCATTGGGCTATACTGCTTCTGTTCTGATCGGTTCAGGAAAAACAGGTTACATGTCAAGTGTACGCAACACAACAGCTGCTGCTGATGAGTGGATTGCTGGAGGTGTTCCTGTAACCATGATGATGAACATGGAAAAACGCCATGGACACATGAAGCCAGTAATTCAGAAAGCATTGGTTGAGCTAGACGGAGCTCCTTACAAATACTTGGTTGCTAACCGTGACCAGTGGGCTGTTGAAACTTGCTATTTGTATCCAGGACCAATTCAGTACTGGGGACCAACTGAAGTTTGCGACCGTACTACTGTTACTTTGCAATTGGAACAAGAAGGAAAATAATCCTTCTTTTAAGAATATTGGAAACCCTCCCAGCTGTTTGTTGTGGAGGGTTTTTTATGGGAAAAATTATAGCTGATATTTTATTCCGAGCGATAAGTTGAATGAGCTGTTGTAATTCAAAAAAGAAGAGCAATCGTTCATGGATTGCTCTTTCGGAGAATTTATGATTTTGCCTGAATATCGTAAACTCCAAGGTAATTTCCGTGCCTTAAATAAAGCTTCCCGTTGTGAATGGCCGGATGAGCATAGTGCTCTTTTGTTCCTTTTTTGAGCCTGAACTTTCCTTTGGAAGTGAGTTGCGAGGAAGATGGGTCAATTAATGAAATGGTCCCGTTGTTGGAGTAGAAATAAAGCATGCTATCAGCAGCAATTGTAATTCCACGCCCTAACTTTAAGCTGTCTGTTTTGGTTGAGGTATTGCTGTCTATTGCTACTAATTGTTGCTTTCGGTGGCTTCCGGTGTAAAGTGTATTGTGTAGCTTAACAAAGCCACCCATGAAATTGTCGAGCTTCGGAGTCGTCCAAATCTCTGTAATTGCATCGCCAGTTTTGTTTAATGCGAGTTTTATGCCTCCGTTTCCATCAGCTGCTGCATAGTAAATAAAGCCATTATCGAATAAAATGGTGTTGCCATGGGTGTCGCCTTGTCCGGGCTGTCGATCTTCGGGTCTGGTGTTGGTTTGTTCATGTGTCCACAGAAGTTGGCCTGTTTGAGCATCGAATCCAAGCAGGTGGTAAGCAGAAAAAGCGGCCAATATTTTCTTATTTCCCCATTTGAATAGACAAGGAGAATTGTAAGCTGGTCGTTCACCCATACCTTTTGCAGCCCATATAAGTTCGCCGGAATGCCGGTTGAGAGCAACTAAATTGTTTTCAGTACCTCCGGGCTGACAGTAAACGAAATCATCATGAACCACCAAAGCCTGCGAATAGCCAAATCGAGGACTTACACCTTGGAGTTCATTAGGCATGCTTTTTTGCCATACTGTTTCTCCGGTTGAAGCGTCTTTACAAAAAACATCTCCCATACCTGAGCATAGGTAAATATGGTTCCCTGCAAGTGTTGGAGTTCCTCTTGGACCAGGAAAGTTGGTTGTCCACTCTTTTCCATAAGCTGATCGCCAGATTTCATTGCCGCTTTGATCGAGTTTAAATAGGTAGCCAATACTATCAACTTCTCCAGAAATATAAATATGTTCGTCGGTTACAATGGGGCTGCTGTAGCCATTTCCCAATGTTTCAACTTCCCATAACATGGAAGGCCCCTCTTGAGGCCAGCTTTTTAGTAGATTATTGGCTTCGAAAACACCAGTCCGGTTCGTGCCGCGCCACTCTGTTATTTGAGGTGTCTGTTTGCAGGAAACTAGCAGAGCAAACAAAAAAAGGATGAAGAGCTTTTGCATCGTCATGTTCAGTTAGGTTTTTGCTTTAAAAGTCTCAAAAGCCTTCAATCCATTACAGTTGTAGCAGAAAATACTTACCTTAGTGGTATTATTAACTTTTTAAAACCCCCGCCAAAATCCTTTCTCTCACCTTACTGGCGGGGGATTTTAATAGCGCTTTACACGTACCATCTAGCTCGCATAAAATCAAAAGTTTTTCAACCTATTCTAGAAGATAAAGTTTATGCTTCGCTTTGTAAATTGGGCACAGCTTCCTTGCTTTTCTTAGCTTGGAAAGGGAAAGAAAGATAGAATTCAGAGCCTTTGCCTTCTTCTGAAATAACAATGATACGGCTGTTGAGAAGAATTGCTAGCGACTGCGAAATGGCTAAGCCAAGCCCGGTTCCCTGCTTGAGGTTATTGAGTTGATTGAAGCGCAAAAATAACATGGATTGATCCTCTTGGCTAATTCCAATGCCAGAGTCTTTTACAAAAACATCAAAATAGCCTGGTTTATCAGACAAACGACAGCCTATTACAACGCGTCCTTCGGGAGTATACTTGAAGGCATTCGAAACGAGGTTATTGATGATTTGCTCTAAACGTGTACGATCGGTATATACTTGGCAGCTCGTTTCGTTGAGTTGAAAATCAAGCTGAAAGTCAATATTGTCGGGACAGGTGTTTTGGTGATTCTCAAAAACCCCCAGAATAAGTTCACGAACATTGGTCTGTCCAAATCGAATTTCAATAGAACCTGATTCAATTTTAGAAATGTCAATAATATCATTAACAAGGGTAAGTAGGACCTCGTTTTGTTTCAGAATGATTTTTCGATAGTCTTTTTTCCTGAGGTCATCAATTTCTTCGGTTGCTATGAGGTGAGAAAAGCCAACAATTGAATTAAGTGGAGTTCTGATTTCATGACTCATGTTTGCTAAAAAGGCTGATTTCAATTTCTCGTTGCGTTCAGCTTTTTCCTTGGCTTGAATCAGCTCTTGTTCGTAGAGTTTTTGGTTGCTGATATTTTGTATAATCCCAGTAGCCAAATGTTGAGGTTGTTTTTTATTCGGAATAAACTGTCCAATCAATCGTAAGTAGATGGTTTGTTTTTGAGGATTGATAACCCGGCATTCTTTTTCAAAGGCTTCGTTTGATTTGATTGAGCTCAGAAAAGCCCGGATTTCTTCTAAATCATCAGGGTGTATGATTTTTCGAATATCTTCAAAAGTCAGGTAATCTTTTTCCTTTGGGATTCCCGTGAAATTATAAACTTCCTCAGACCAATAAACCAGATCTTTGATAACATCGAACTGCCAGATTCCCATTTCTCCAACTTCAATGGCCTTGCGTAAAAAGGTTTCCCTGCTTTTTAGCTCTTTCGTTTGAAAAGTAACCTCGCGTTTTAGCATGATAATAAAAAGGGTGGTTGAGGCGAGTAGGAGCAGTGCCAGAGGTAAGGCTATTTGCATCCAGAGCGGCATGTGCCATTTGGCTGTTTCAAAACGGGCTTGGTCATATTTTTCTCGCAACTGATAATAGACCGAATTAGGATTCCTTTTGTAAGCAATTAGTCGATTGTCAATTTGCTTTTGAAGCAGTATGTGTTGACCTCCAGGAAACGCATATTTGAGCTCAACAGGATTGAAATGGAGCCCAGAGCTGACAATATGTGGAGGAAGTTCACCTAAAAGATTAGGAGAGGGGCCGGCCATTGCATAAATCTCTTGACGTTCGAGGCTCAAAAGTGCGTCAGCGTGACTGGAGAAATAGACTGGGACAAACTGAATATCAAAAGCAGCGATGTATTTTTCAAAGCCCGATGCATTGTTGTCATCTCTCACGAGTCCGATTCTTTGCTTATCAAGTTCAATAATGCTATTGAACCGTTTTTCCTTATTCAGGTATAGCTCACTCCACATGCTGTAAATGCTGGAAGTGGTAAAATTTAGGGAGGCTTGACGTTCTGGCGTTTCCTGTGTGCCCGGGAGCATATCAATGGCCCCTACTTGTAGCTGTTGGTAAAGTTCATTCCAAGAGCCTTCCACCCATTCAAACTGGATTTGTTCCTCGTGAGCGATAGCCTCGAATAATTCCAAAGGAAGTCCTTTTACTTGTCCTGATGGATCTCTGGACATTAAACCTGGAACATGAGGTAATCCAATGTAGTAAATTTGATCGGCGATTTGAGCTTGAGCTAGTACTTTTTGATTGGTTGAAAACAGACAAAACAAAACCATGATGCTAAGTAGAATCCATTTTTCACAGGACTTTTTCCTTGTTTTTGCCTCTACTTGGTCAAGAGTTATTCTTGTTAATTTTAAGAATAATTCTGTTTTCATTTAGGAGTTTTGCTCTTCATTGTTTCTACAAGTAGCTTATAAAGTTACAAAATGATCAATTAATTTAAAAAGTTCTGTTAAATATGATGATCAATTATTTGCCTACCTGCTTCAGATAGTTTAGTTGCTGTTCAAATTCTTCAACAGATGGAAAATCGTTAAAGTGCCATTTGTCAATGATTGTCCCATTTTTCAGTAGCATCAAACCCGGATTTGATCTGATCATGGTTTTTAGTGTAATTTCGTCAGCGTTGAAAATTTCGAATGACAGGCTGTTGTCTTGTTTGAAGGCTTCGATATCTTCGGGTAATGAGGCACTTAGTCCGATGAAATTCATTCCATTCTGCTCCGCATAACGAGCAAGTTCGTCTAATACGGGGAGTGTCGAGAGATTGCTTTTCTGTAAATTATAAGCAATGTAGAAGAAGGTGTAATTTTCATCATACAAAAAGAAGTCTTTGATATCTTCACCTTCTGGAGTTTCAATAAAGAAGTTGTGAATAGGCGCTTCATAGCCTTTTTTGACCAATACAGGATCTTCCATCGAAACAAACTCCCAGTTGATGGTATCTTGCCAAGGATAATTCTCCTGATTAAATTCTTTTACTTCTCCTGTATTTTTGTTTTTGTAATGAAACGTATTTTCATAGACATCCTGAGGGGCATCCTCCGGAACGGTCATGCCCTCGGGAATATTAACGCCAATTTTATACGGGCGAAAATCCAGAATAGGCAGGTGGTTGTAGGAATAATCAACCAAGTAAGCAAAAACAAAAACCGTAGTTCCCGCCATAATTGAAGCGATGAGCGGCAATTTTTTAGGACGGTAACGCTTGCGGTAGAAAAATGTAATAATAGCGAAAGCCAGAAGGAAGATGTTTTTGAAAAACGTTTCCCAGTTGGTTAAGATGAGGGCATCACCAAAACAACCGCAGTCAGTAACCGGATTCTGAATCGCAATAACCAGGGTTAAAATTGTGAAAAATCCCATCATGAGTAAACTCAAAAAGGAGAAAAAAGAAATGAACACGTTGCAAACCAAGGCAATTCCAATGATAAATTCTACTGCAGATAACAGGATTCCAAGAGGGAATGCTAACGATGATAAACTCTCCATGCCCCAGGCAGTAAAGTAATCTGTGAATTTGTAAGTCATTCCCCAAGGGTCGATTCCTTTTACAAACCCAGAGTAAATAAACACCAACCCCAGCAGGATTCGTGCAACGTGCCATAAAGTCTTCATAATGATTATTCTTTAAATTCCAGTTTAATTAACGCAAAAACAGCATAATTGATCATGTCAAGGTAATTGGCGTCAATTCCTTCGGAAATTATTGTTTGTCCGGCGTTATCTTCAATTTGCTTGGTTCGCTTGATTTTCATTAAGATAAGGTCGGTAATGGAGCTGATGCGCATGTGACGCCACGCTTCATCGTAGTCGTGATTTTTGTTTAACATCAGGTCTTTAGCCTGATTAAAATAAGAGATATAAAGATTATGTGTTTCTTCTGTAGTTAAATCGTCTTCGTCGGCAATCCCCTTTTCCAACTGAATAAGCGCCATGATGCAGTAGTTGATAATCCCAATGTATTCAGATCGGGGATCTTCTGCAATTTTCATGGTTCCTTTCATTTCAATGCTTCTGATTCTTTGGGCTTTAATGAAGATTTGGTCGGTCATAGAACTGGGCCTTAAAATGCGCCAGGCAACGCCATAATCTTTCATCTTTTTAACAAAAATATCTTCACAGATTTTAATGACGTGATCGTATTGTTGAATGGTTTTTTCCATGTTTCTCTTTATTTTTTGCGCCATAAAAATAGGAATTAAATGCGTATTTTGTTGGCTTTATTATACTTTTGTATGAAGCAATGTCTAACCCATCTAATTCATAAGTTGTATGTTGATCACAAGTTCTGCCAGCAAGTTTTTTAAACGAAAACATTCGGTTAGTTTAAATGGTCAGTTAATCGATTTAACCAATCCGGTTGTCATGGGAATCTTGAATGTTAGTTCAGATTCGTTTTTTGATGGCGGAAAATACAACACGGAAGAAGCCATTCTGAAGCGTGCTGAAGAAATGATTCAGGAGGGTGTTTCCATTATTGATGTGGGCGCAGTATCTACACGTCCGGGGTCAAGTGGTATATCAACGAAGGAAGAGCTAACGCGTTTGTTGCCGGCTGTAACAGCAATTCGGAAGCATTTCCCTGAGGTGCCTTTGTCAATCGATACCTATCGATCGTGGGTGGCTTTACGGGTTATTGATGAATGTGGTGAGTGCATTATTAATGACGTTACAGGAGGTGATTTTGATGATCACATGTTTGATACAGTAGGGAAGTTAGGAGTTCCGTATATTTTGATGCATGCTCAGGGAACACCGCAAAACATGCAGGATGATCCTCAATACGATGATATTATTAAAGATATCTCGCGCCAATTTTCGGAGAAAGTGCGTAAGCTAACTAAAGCTGGAGTGAAAGATGTGATTCTGGATCCTGGATTTGGTTTTGGAAAAAACATGGAGCACAACTACGACTTGCTAAACAGACTGGATTCGTTTAAGGTGTTTCAGTTGCCAGTTTTGGTTGGTGTTAGCCGTAAGTCAATGATTCATAAGTTGCTTGAAATTGAAGCTGCAGATAGTTTAACAGGCACCACTACCGTTAATACTTTGGCATTACTTGGTGGAGCAGATATTCTGCGCGTACATGATGTGAAAGATGCTGTGGAGTCAGTTAGGATTTTTACCAAGCTGAAAGAAGTCGCAAATTTATGAGCTTATTTATAACATTAAGGTTCCTCGATGTTCTGGATATTTTACTGGTTGCTTTTTTGCTTTACCAGCTCTACCTCCTGATCAAGGGAACTGTTGCCTTTAATATTTTCGTTGGTCTTTTCCTGATTTATTTGTTCTGGCTGGTTGTCCGGGCACTCAACATGGAGCTGTTGGGAAATTTCATGGGCCAATTTATTGGAGTCGGTATTCTGGCGTTAATCGTGGTTTTTCAGCCGGAGATACGCCGTTTCCTGATTTTGATCGGGAGCAACCCACAGGTCAATAGGTTCCTTCGGGTTGAGAAACTGTTTCATTCCGACAAAACCAAGTCTGCTTCGGGACAGCATTTGAGAATGATGGTTCGGGCCTGTGAGAATATGGCAAAAACCAAAACCGGAGCCTTAATCATTATTGCTCAAAATTCGGAATTGAAAGAATACATTCGAACAGGCGAAAAAATTAATGCAAGGATTTCTGATGCTTTGCTGGAAACCATCTTTTTTAAAAATACACCTTTGCACGATGGGGCCGTAATTATTAATGGTAACAAAATATCGGCAGCTCGTTGTATTTTGCCGCTAACAAGCAAGGTGAATATTAATCCTTTATTTGGCCTTCGACACCGGGCAGCGATTGGTGTTACCGAAAATTCGGACGCATTTGCCATTATTGTTTCTGAGGAAAATGGAAATATCTCAATCGCAGAAGGTGGTGAACTCACACCGAATATTACTGTTATTGAATTAAGTAGTCGATTGGAAAATATCATTATTGAAACAGAAGATGCTGAGTAGTCTAAAAGAAATAGTTTTGTTTGAGAGTGGCAAGTTACGTTTAGATTTGCTTGATCTCATCCAGATTATTTTTTTAGTATTGCTCGGTTTCGTGTTGATGCGGTTAATTCGTAGGCTGATTCGCAGGCTCAGCCTTCAGAAATCTTTATCCAATCGGTTTTCTTTATTCTTAAAACAGGGCGCCCGCCTCTTTGTCTGGGGTAGTTTCTTTTTCCTGCTGTTCAATATCATGAAGTTTGATGTTTCAAGCTTTTTGAATTACGAGTTGTATGGTTCAGAGAAGTTTTCAATTCATATCTATAACCTCCTTATTATTCTGGCACTGCTTTTCCTTATTCGAGGCTTATCTTTTGCTATTGAGTATTGGTTTGATATCCGGATTGAGAGTCAGAAGTTGGATCGGGGACGAGGAAAGTCTTTCCTGCAGATTGTAAAGTACCTTGTTTGGCTGGTTGGAATTGTCGTTGTTATTGCCTCTATGGGCTTTCAAATTACACTGATCATCGCGAGTATTTCTGCTTTATTGATTGGTGTTGGTTTTGGGCTACAGCATATTTTCAATGATTTTTTCTCAGGCATCATTATTCTGTTTGATGGTTCTATTGAAGTGGATGATGTTGTAGAAGTGGAAGGAGTTGTTGGGCGTGTACTGGATATTGGCTTGCGCGTTTCGAAAGTGCTTACCCGCGATAACGTCGTTATCATTGTCCCAAATTCTCGTTTTACCGGCCGTCATGTAATCAACTGGAGTCACAATGAAGACTTGACTCGTTTTTATGTTCCTGTTGGTGTGGCTTATGGATCGGATGTTCGTTTGGTCGAAAAACTGTTGCTTGATGTGGCGAAAGCTCATTCTCAAATCGTCAAAAAACCTGCACCATTTGTCCGATTTAACGATTTTGGTGACTCTTCGCTCGATTTTCAATTGTATTTCTGGACGGCAAATGATTTTTTAGTTGAGAACATAAAAAGCGATTTGCGGTTTGGAATTGATGATCAGTTCCGAGAAAATAAGATTGTTATTCCTTTCCCCCAACGTGACCTCCATTTAAAGACAAAAGATTTCGATTGATCGGATCCTTTGTCTAAGTACCCGTTGAAATTATTTTAGATTCCGTAATCACCTAAAAAGCTTAACATTTTGATGTAAAAGCGAATTTATGAGATTGGAGAACTTGTGTTACCTTTGCAGGCTCTTAAGATGAGGCCGATTTTGAACGGCTGAAAAATGGTGTAAATTGAAATGAGCATGCAAAATAGAATAACGCAACTTTTTGGAATACAATATCCTATCATACAAGGAGGGATGGTTTGGTGCAGTGGTTGGAAACTGGCTTCTGCTGTTAGTAATCATGGAGGTCTGGGGCTCTTAGGTGCCGGATCGATGCATCCGGAGATGCTTCAGGAGCATATTCGGAAAACCAAGCAAGCTACCGATAAGCCCTTTGGGGTGAATGTGCCTTTGTTGTATCCTCAAATTGAGGAGTTGATGGAGATCATTGCAGCAGAAAAAGTACCGATTGTTTTTACTTCGGCCGGAAGCCCTAAAAAATGGACCAGTTGGTTGAAATCCCGGGGGATTATGGTAGTGCACGTGGTTGCCAGTGCCTATTTTGCAGGAAAATGCGAAGAAGCCGGAGTTGATGCAATTGTGGCCGAAGGTTTTGAAGCCGGAGGTCACAACGGGCGTGAGGAGACTACAACGATGAACTTGATTCCTTCGGTGCGTAAAGCAACTAATTTGCCTTTGATGGCAGCAGGAGGTATTGGAAGTGGCCAGTCTATGTTGGCGGCAATGGCGTTAGGAGCTGATGGCGTTCAAATCGGGTCGCGCTTTGCGTTGACACAGGAATCTTCAGCTCATGAGAACTTTAAGCAACTGGTAGCGTCGCTCGGAGAGGGAGCTACAAAATTGTCTTTGAAAAAACTGGCTCCGGTACGGTTGATCAAAAATGAGTTTTTTAACCAGGTGAATGAAGCGGAAGCAAGGGGAGCTTCTACCGAAGAGTTGAACGCTTTATTGGGAAGAGGACGCGCGAAGTTGGGAATGTTTGAAGGAGACTTGGAGGAAGGTGAACTCGAAATTGGTCAGGTGGCCGCTTTGTTTAACGATGTCCCAACTGTTGCGGAGTTGATGAAGCGACTGATTGATGAATATGAACAAGTACGTCGTGAGCTTGTTGAAGGTGCTAATTTCAGATTTTGATATATGGTCAAATTTTACCGTCATCAGCTTAGCAATGGGCTGCAAATTTTAGTTTATCCAGATTATTCAACTCCCATGGTTGCCTTGGATGTGTGCTATCATGTAGGAGCTAAAAATGAAAATCCAAACCGGACAGGCTTTGCTCACTTGTTTGAGCATCTCATGTTTGGAGGAACCAAAAGAATTCCGGATTACGATGAGGCATTGCAGCATGCCGGAGGTGAAAACAATGCTTACACAACCAATGATTTGACCAATTACTATTTGACGGTCCCTAAAGAGAACCTGGAAACGGGTTTTTGGCTGGAAGCGGATCGGATGCTGGAGTTGGATTTTTCTGAAGAGAAATTAAACATTCAGAAGAATGTGGTGATTGAAGAATTTAAACAGCGTAACCTGAATCAGCCTTACGGTGATGTGTGGGAGTTGTTGCGTTCCTTAGCATACGAGGTGCATCCTTACCGTTGGCAAACCATCGGAAAGGAAATCAGCCATATTGCAGATGCCAGTTTGGATGAAGTTAAGGCGTTCTTTTATCGCTATTATGCGCCAGATAATGCTGCTCTGATTTTAAGTGGAAATGTAGACGAAGACTTGTGTGTAAAGTTGGCTGAAAAGTGGTTTGGATCGATTCCTAATCGACAGGTTAATAAGGCGCCAATTCCGCAAGAACCCAAACAAACAGCCTTACGTGAAATGACCGTAGAGCGAGATGTTCCGGATACGGCTTTGTACCTGGCCTTTCATATGCCCGGACGCCAGGAGCGCGGCTACTATGTTTGTGATTTAATTTCAGATGTTCTTTCCAACGGCAACAGTTCCCGGATGTATCAGCGACTGATTAAAGAGCAGAAACTATTTGTTGAGCTGGACGCTTATGTGTCAGGAGACCACGATCCGGGCTTGTTTATTGTTTCTGGCAAGTTGGCTGGCGGTGTTACAATCGATCAGGCTCGAAAGGCAATATGGGAAGAGCTTAGGAGAATTCAGGAAGAACCGGTAACTGCGATTGAGTTGGAGAAAGTGAAAAATAAGCTGGAAGCCAACGTGGTTTATTCGCAAATGAATTATTTGCATATGGCTCAGGAACTGGCAGGCTTCGAAAATATTGATCGTGCAGAGCGAATCAATGAGCAGATGCTGATTTATCGGTCGATTACCAGCTCAGATCTGATGACAAGGGCGGGACAATTGTTCCGGGAAACAAATTGTTCGCAACTCAATTACATGGCAAAGCAATGATTAAGCAAGAAATACAACCACCTATTTACACTCCGGGAAAACCGGATATCTTAACGCCGGAGGCGCATCAGCTGACGAATGGCATTCCTTTGCGCATCATGAATGCGGGAACGCAGGAAGTTACCCGACTCGATTTTTTGTTTGATGCCGGTACTTGGTATGAAAACAAGCACCTACAAGCAGTAATGACCAACGCAATGCTTCAGGAAGGAAGTCAGAATTATTCGGGAGCCCAACTGGCCGAAATAATGGACTTTCGGGGGGCTTACATCCAGTTTTTGGCAGACCATCACTTGGGAGGAATCAGCTTGATTGCTTTGAATAAGCATCTGCCATATTTACTGCCGGTCGTCGAAGATTTAATCAAAAATCCACTGTTTGAGCAAGCGGAACTGGATACCTTGATTACCCGGCGTAAGCAACGTTTTTTGCTGGAGAACAAGAAAGTAAAAGTATTGTGTCAAAAGCGGTTTTCAACGGCTTTATTTGGTGATAGCCATCCATATGCCCAGCGAGTAAAGGCAGATGATTTCAATACGATAAAACGGGAAGATCTGGTAGAATTTTACCAGCGTTGTTATCGTTCCAATCATTGTCGGATATTGGCTACGGGAAAAACGGATGAAAAACTTCCGGTAATGCTCGAACAGCATTTCGGAGCTGCTGATTGGGCTGGCGAAGCGTTGTTGATCCGTGATCGGAAGCTTCAGCCGAATTCAGAGAAAGAGTATCATGTTAGCCAAAAAGATGCGATTCAGTCAGCAATTCGAATTGGGCGCCCATTGGTACAAAAAGATCATCCTGACTACATCGGCTTGCAGATTTTGAATACGATTTTAGGGGGCTACTTCAGTTCCCGACTAATGGCAAACATCCGGGAAGAGAAAGGCTATACCTACGGGATTGGCTCTTCCATTATGAATTTGAAAAATGCGGGCTATTGGGTGATTGCGACTGAAACAGCCAACGAGTATGTTGACGCAACGGTTCGGGAGGTGTTTCTGGAATTGAAGAAGTTGAGGGAAGAGGAAGTTTCTGAGGCGGAGTTGAAACGTGTACGTCAATACCTGCTCGGGGAGTTTATTCGAGATTTTGATGGCCCATTTGCTCAAGCTCAATCTTTCCGGGCTGTTGATGACTTTGGCCTGGATCAGCAATTTTACGATGCTTATTACCAAACTTTACTTACAATAACGCCAGCCGATTTGTTGGACTTGGCTAATCGCTATCTAAACGAAGAAGATTTCTATACGGTTGTTGCTGGTGCTTAATATTGGCTCATAGGCTTTAGGTGGTGGCAATAAATTTTGGCTAATGCTTAGTTGGTAGCGGTTAGTTATTAAATGAGTTTTCTTGCAATGGCAAGTCTATAAAATTGATAGGTATGAAAAATTTGTTTTCAAATACGATATTTTTGGCGATTATTGCCTGCTTACTTTGGTCCTCTGCTTTTGTTGGGGTTAAAATTGGTTTGCAGTACCATACGCCTTTTCAGTTTGCGGGGGTTCGTTTTACGCTTTCTGGACTGATGCTGATGTTGTATTTTAACCAGTATAGTAGGTATCGGAATCAATTACTCGAAAATTGGCGGTTTATTGGCTCAGTGGCTTTATTGCAAACCGTGATTCAGTACATGCTGTTTTATGCCGGATTAGACTTGCTGCCAGCCTCTATTTCAGCCTTGATTATCGGGGCTTCTCCTTTATTTATTTCCATTGTTTCGCACTTTAGTTTTCATGATGACAAGATGGATTGGATTAAGAGTATCAGCATTTTGTTGGGGGTTGTTGGTGTTGGAATTATTAGTTTCGGCCGAAGTGAGTTGCCATCAGGAGTAAAAATAAGCATTTTGGGAGTTAGTTTATTGTTGCTCAACAATGTGATCTCCGGTTTTTCCAATGTGTTGGTTGCTAAAAAGCCTGCAATGCTTTCACCTATCGTGCTTAGCTCAACTTCGCTGTTTCTTGGAGGATTGGGATTAATTGCAATCTCTATTCCTGTTGAAGGCTATGGTATTAAAGCAGTTGCTCCCGAGTATTTCGTTGCCTTGGCTTGGCTGAGCTTTTTGTCTGCAGCAGCATTCACCATTTGGTTTACTTTGCTACAACGCCCGGGAGTTAAAGTCTCAGAACTAAATACCTGGAAGTTCTTGGTTCCTGTAGCAGGCGCCATTTTAAGTTGGATCATTATGCCTGATGAGTCGCCTGACTTTGTATCGCTTTTTGGAATGCTTGTGATCGCCATGGCCTTGCTTGTTTTGAACTACTCAAACCGGAGAGCAGCAAAACGGGTTCGCTTGCAAAGTTTAAAAGCAAATTAATTCTCAAGTAAATATTGAGGTGGGGATTGCAATCACGTCCGGCTGTTGGAGAGCTGTGTGTTTTAATTGTTCTTTTCAGCTTCCAGCTTTAATTCATAAAGATTTTTCTGCATTCCATCGGTAAGCGTTTTTTGCATAAAACGAGCTAAGAAGCCTTCCAGGCTTTCCTGTACTTTTACCCGAGTCGACTTCCCTTCTCGAGACAGACTCCAGTTGTGAATAGCTTTAATCCAGAGCATATTTCCGGTCCAGCCCAGCTTCTCTGGCGTTTCAGCGGTATGGATCTTTGAATGAATACGGAAGCCCCCTGCTTTCCAATGAAAAGTTGTCCCTTCTTTTATTTCTCCTTTTATTGAGGCGTCTGTTACTTGGCTTTGCCAGTTGGGCCAGGCGTTTATGGTGCTAAGCAGTTGATAAACATTTTCAATCGGAGCGTGAATTAAAATCTGACTTTCACTGTATGCCGGCGCTTTTTGATTCACTTCAACATTCATGGTTATCAATCGTTTATTCGCGAGTTTTATAGAATCTACTGACTTATCTTTTTTTCGTTTGTAAATTGGACGTTGTTCCAAGTGAGTTGTTTACCAGCTCTCAGGACAGTCATCGCCGAGGTTAAGCAATTCAACTTTTCGGAAATCAACCGAGTGACTTTCTGCCTGTAACGAAATTGAACCACCTTTTAGCAACTTATTTCCATCGGGAGGAAGTAACTTTTGATAGGTCGCATCGCGCTCATCGAGTTGAGGTTGGGTGTATTGCATGACTAACTTCCCATCGACAAAATGCTTAATTAGTGAGTCGCCAATAACTTCAATTTCGGCAGTCACCCATTGGTCGCCATGAAAAGTTGGGGAACTGGAGTTGATGCAATGATCTAAAACCAACTTCCCATCAATGACAACATTGGTTCCCGGAGAGCACAAGTTCATGGTTGACCGTTTATCAGTGCCATTTCCTCCAAGTAGCTGGACTTCAATTGAGGTTGGGAAATCCTGATCAACCTCCATGCTTTCGGGGCTTTGACCATGAATCATAATGCCGCTGTTTCGATAAGCCCACTGCGGCCCATTGGGAGCTTGCTCTCCTACAAAACGATATTCAATACGCATTTTGTAATGCGAATAGGGATGCTTGTAAAACAGATGTCCGAATTCGCCGTTGAAGGTGTCGTATTCATCGTACCGCACTTTGAGCAAGCCATCTTCAACCCGGAAAGTATTCTTATAGTTTTCTCCTAATTCACTTCCGGTAATTTTTATTTTCCAATCTTTCAGGTCTTTCCCATTAAATAATTGGATCCATCCTTTTTCCTTTTTGGGTTGAAAAGAACACAACAAGATGAATAAAAACAAGCTGCTAATTTGAGCTAATCGTTTAAGTTGTTTGTTTGTCATTGGTCATTCTGTTTTAGTCGGAGGTGAAGTTAGTAAATTTTATATTGATATTTAATTGAAGGATAGAACTTGAATTGGAAGTTGATTAAGTTGTTTATTTATAGTGCTTTTTGAGATATTTTAACCATTTGGTTAAACTTTTTGGTTTATTTTTTTGGATTTGTTTTCCAGAAGACATACTTTTGACCATATGATTTAACCAAGTGGTTAAACCTTGTGGTCAAATCAATATTGATAAAATCAAGAAATAATGAATGCAAAAAAGGACAACACGGAAGATAAGATTTTAGATGCAGCTCAGGATGTATTTATTAAGAAAGGGATGGATGGAGCACGAATGCAAGAGATTGCGGATGAGGCTGGCATAAACAAGGCCTTATTGCATTACTATTTTCGAAGTAAAGAGAAATTATTCGATGCCATTTTTGGCCGACTGATTGGTTTGGCTTTCCCTCGAATTGGGCGAGTTCTGCAGGAAGATATTCCTTTTGTCGAGAAAGTGGAGCATGTGGTTGACACCTACATGGATTTATTGTTGAAACATCCTTATCTGCCAGCTTTTATTATCAAGGAAATGAATCGTGATCGCTCGCTATTCTTCAAACTGATTGAAAAATATGGATTCAACTTGGAGTTTCTTTTTGCGATTGTTCAGGAGGCAATGGATCGCAATGAGATTGTTCGAATGAAGCCAGAACATTTGCTAGTCAACGTAATTGGGTTGTGCGTATTTCCTTTCGCAGTCAAGCCTGTGATTAGTCATGTTGCTTTTGATGATGATAAAAAGGCGACGCAGGCATTTTACGAGGAACGTCGGGTAGAGATCAAGCGGTTTGTAATTCGGGCCATTCAAGCTTAAAGGTAGAGAACAAGTATAATAGCCAGTGAAACAAACAATTTTAAACAAATGAAAACAAGAAAACTAATAGGACTATTTCTGCTTACCATGGCTCAGCTGAGCTTTGGGCAGGAGGTTGTTCGACTGAGTGATTGTCAGCAATGGGCCAGAGAACAGCATCCGTTGCTGAAGCAAAAAGAACTCTACGAGCAAATTAAGGAGCTGAAGTTGGCAAACAACCAAACAAATTACTTTCCTCAGATTGATTTGAATGGCCAGGCAACTTATCAAACCGATGTTACCAAAGTCGGGATTAGCTTGCCAAATGTCTCCTTGCCAGAACTGGCCAAGGATCAATACAAACTGTATGCAGATGTCAAACAGTCTATTTGGGATGGTGGCTTAACCAAGGGTAATGAACTTTTGGAATTGGCCAAGAGTGAGGCCGATCAACAAGGTGTTGAGGTGGAGCTATACCGAGTACAAGAGCGGGTAAATAACACCTTTTTTGCCAGCTTTTTGATTCAGAAAAACCTGGATTTGCTAGCCAAAAAAGAAGAGACGTTGAAAGCCCGCATCGAGCAGCTTCAGGTTGCGGTGGAGCAGGGGACTTTATTATCCTCAGAGTTGGATCAGTTGTGGGCTGAGCAGGTGAAAGTGAAGCAGCAACAATTGGAACTGGAAATGCAGCGGGAAATTGCTTTGGCAACCTTAGCCATTTTAACAGGAAAAGAAGTTGGGGTGCTGTCCAATTTGGAGATGGAGTCTTTGGAGTTTAGCGCCGATCGATCATCGCATCGTCCCGAATTACAGTTGTTTGAGAAACAAACCGAGATGTTGAGTGCTTCTGCGGACTTGATTCAAAAGAAACGAAACCCAAAACTGTTTGGCTTTGGACAGCTAGGCTATGGGCGCCCGGGACTGAACATGTTAAGCGATGATTTTGACACATACGCTTTGGTGGGAGTAGGGCTAAACTGGACTGTTTTTGACTGGAAGAAAACCAAGCGGGAAAAAGAAACAATAAGCATGCAGCAACAGCTAGTTGCAACGCGACAACAGGATTTTGAACGCAATATGACCATTGCTTTAGATAGCGAATACCGAAAAATTAAACAATTAGAAGCCACACTTCAACGTGACCGGGAATTGATAGCCTTGCAGCAGCGGATAACGCAAAGTTCTGCCTCAAAGCTAGAAAACGGAACAATTACAACCTCGGATTACATTCAGGACTTGAATGCAGAGCTGTCAGCCCGGATCACGCTTGAGACACATAAAGTGCAGTTGGAAGCTGCAAAAATCAACTATCAAACCATTAAGGGAATCTAAAATCGTAAAAATAGAAAACAGATGAAACGCATAAAAAGATATCAGGTATTGGTTGGGGCTTTGCTGGCACTGACTGCTTGCCAGGGAAACAATGATTTATCAGATGCTTATGGCAATTTCGAAACAGATGAGGTAATTATTTCTTCGGAAGTTGCTGGTAAATTGGTCGATTTTGATGTAGAACTAGGAGATCAGGTAAAAAGCGGAGACTTACTTGCCTTGGTTGACACCACTCAACTGAGTTTACAAATTCATCAAATTGAAGCACAACAGCAGGCGGTATCTGTACGCCGGATTGCTGTTCAGGCGCAGGTTGATGTGCAGCAGGAACAAATCAAACACCTGCGTATCAATCAGGAACGAATTCATCGCTTGTTTAGTGATAAGGCAGCTACTCAAAAGCAGGTTGATGATGTTGATGGGCAGATGCAGGTGATGCAAAAGCAGCTGGAGAGCCTGAAAACACAGTTTGTATCGATCAATAGTGAGTTGGAAGTTCAGGACGCGCAGTTGGCTATTTTTCGTGATAAGTTGGACCAATGCCGAATTACAAGCTTGATGGATGGTGTGGTTTTGGAGAAGTACGTTGAGCTTGGCGAATTGGCTGCTCCAGGCAAGGCTGTGGTTAAGTTAGGAGATTTGGAAGAACTGGATTTGAAGGTGTATGTGAGTGGAGCACAACTTCCATCTATTCAACTGGGGCAGCAGGTTGAAGTGCTGATAGACCAGGATCGCACAGAGAATCAATCGCTGACAGGGAAGGTTAGCTGGATCTCTCCGGAGGCCGAGTTTACTCCCAAAATCATTCAAACCAAAGAGGAACGGGTTAAGCTGGTTTATGCAGTAAAAGTGAGTGTTAAAAATGATGGTCGCCTTAAAATTGGCATGCCAGGAGAAGTCAACTTTTAGTTGTCAGTTTTTCCAAGAATCAAAAGTCTGCAATCTTGGCTCTGAATAACCGAAGGCTAATATCTAACAATTTAAAGAGATGATCAAAGTTGAAAGCATATCCAAAAGCTATCAGGCAACAAAGGCTCTTAATCGTATTTCATTTGAAGTAACCCAAGGCGAGTTGTTTGGATTGATTGGCCCCGATGGAGCAGGAAAGACAAGCTTAATGCGCATCTTGATGACCTTGCTGGTTCCTGATGAGGGAAAGGCTTCGATGAGTGGTCTGGATGTTGTTCGCGACTACAAGCAGATTCGGCAGTTGGTGGGCTACATGCCCGGGCGTTTCTCCTTATACCAGGATCTGTCAGTTGAAGAAAATTTGGAGTTTTTTGCAACCGTTTTTGGAATAACGATTGCCGAAAATTATGAGCTGATCAAAGATATCTATGTTCAAATTGAACCGTTCAAAAAGCGGCTGGCAGGAAAGCTATCCGGTGGGATGAAGCAAAAGCTGGCTCTTTCCTGTGCATTGATTCACAAGCCGGAAATTTTGGTGCTGGATGAGCCCACTACCGGTGTTGATGCCGTGTCGCGAAAGGAATTTTGGGAGATGCTCAAAAAACTGCAGCAGCAGGGAATTACCATTCTGGTATCAACGCCCTACATGGACGAGGCGAGTTTGTGCGATCGGGTGGCGCTGATGCAAAAAGGAGAGGTGATGGAAATTGATTCGCCAGCTCGTATTGTTGAGAATTATACTCGTACCCTTCTGGCTGCCCGGTCTGATAATATGAACCGCTTGATTCAGGATGTGCGCAACTGGGATGAGGTTGAATCGGCCTATGCTTTTGGCCAGTTTATTCATGTAACTCCTAAGCGGAATGAGATGGAAGCTGTTGAGCTGGAAAAATTTCTGATGACGCAAAAACACGAGAAACTGCAGGTCAATGAAATTAGTCCAGGGATTGAAGATGTCTTTATGGCTCTAATGAAAGAAAAGGAGTAGTGAAGGGAGGAGGAATGCAGTTTCCAGTTGTCGGGTTGCCCAAGAGCTTAATATTTAAAATCTTGGCTCTTGGTTCTTGTCTCTTGATTCTGAAAATTTGAAAATCCGAATATCCAAAAATCTAACATTTAATGTCTATTTCCATATGAAAACTCCAGTTATATCAGTGAAAAATTTGGTTAAAAAGTTTGGCAGTTTTGTGGCCAATGACCATTTAACTTTCGATGTGTATCGAGGAGAAATATTTGGGTTCCTGGGAGCTAATGGAGCTGGGAAAACAACGGCAATGCGTATTCTGTGTGGCCTTTCTGCTCCAACTTCAGGAGAGTTGATGGTAGGTGGGTATGACGTCTATTCTCAAACTGAGCAAATTAAGCGGAATATTGGCTATATGAGCCAGAAGTTTTCGTTGTATGAAGACATGACCATTGCTGAAAATATCCGGTTTTACGGCGGGATTTATGGTTTGTCGGTGAAAGAGCGCAAAGCGAAAGAGGAAGTCCTGCTAAGTAAATTAAGCCTGCAGGGCGAACGCGATAAATTGATTGCTTCGCTTCCGCTTGGGTGGAAGCAGAAGTTGGCTTTTTCCGTGGCTTTGTTGCATGATCCTCAAATTATTTTTCTGGACGAACCTACTGGAGGAGTTGATCCAATCACGCGTCGGCAGTTTTGGGACTTTATTTACGAAGCTTCAGCCGATGGAAAGACGATTTTTGTGACTACCCACTACATGGATGAAGCGGAGTATTGCGATCGGGTTTCCATCATGGTTGATGGCCGAATTGCAGCACTGGATACTCCTGAAAAACTGAAAAAACAATTTGAGGCGGCAGATATGAACGAGGTGTTTCTGAAGCTGGCCCGAAAGGCAAAAGCGACCGAATAAATAAACTCGCAATACACCATCATCAGAGGTGTTTAGCGACTCAAAACCGAATAATTATGAACCGTTTTTGGGGATTTGTAAAGAAAGAATTTTACCACATATTTCGAGATGCTCGAACCATGATCATTCTGTTTGGTATTCCGATTGCGCAATTGCTGCTGTTCGGAACAGTTATTACCAATGAAATCAAGGATGCTCATATCGCCATCTACGATCAATCGAAGGATGAAGTAACCCAGGAAATAACCACAAAACTATTGTCTTCGGGCTATTTCGTGCTGGACCAGTATCTGGAAAGTACTGCGGATATTGAAGCGATCTTTAAGAAAGGCAAGGTAAGGGAAGTACTGGTTTTTGAGGCCGGATTTGCTCAATCTCTTGAAAAAGAAGGAAAGGCAAAGGTGCAGGTTATTGCTGATGCGTCCGATCCAAACGTAGGAAAATTGCTCGCTAATTATACCAGCGGCATTATTAATGACTACATGCTAAAGGAAATGGGCGAAATGCAGCTGCCGATGCAGATTAAGCCGGAAGTAAGGATGTATTATAATGAAGGTTTGGAATCGGTACACATGTTTGTCCCGGGGATTATGGCTATGATTCTGATGTTGATTTCTGCCATGATGACCTCGATTTCCATTACACGCGAAAAGGAGCTTGGCACCATGGAAATTCTGCTGGTGTCGCCGCTTCGTCCGGTGCAGATCATTCTGGGGAAAGTGGCTCCTTACTTAGGATTGTCGATCATCAACGCTGTGGTTATTTTATTGATTGGACATTGGGTGTTCGGAGTGCCTATTGCTGGAAGTTGGGTGTTGTTAATGCTCGAAAGTATT
The DNA here is from genome assembly GCF_900113005.1 of Sunxiuqinia elliptica. Taxonomy (GTDB): domain Bacteria; phylum Bacteroidota; class Bacteroidia; order Bacteroidales; family Prolixibacteraceae; genus Sunxiuqinia; species Sunxiuqinia elliptica. The sequence goes on along the minus strand of NZ_FONW01000004.1, from coordinate 86,849 downwards.
CTGTTTATTCTGATGGCCCTATGCCTTGGAATTTTAATTTCGACCATGGCCAAAACACAAATGGTGGCCATGTTTATTTCGATGATTGCCCTGATGTTACCAACGATTTTGTTGTCTGGTTTTATTTTTCCGATTGAGAATATGCCTGTTCCTTTGCAAATTCTTTCGCATGCCATGCCGCCCCGATGGTTTATTGTCATTTTGAAAAACATCATGTTGAAAGGGACTGGTCTGCTTTACGTTTGGAAAGAAACATTGATCCTGCTGGGAATGGCAGTACTATTTACAGCTATTGCGGTGAAGAAATTTAAAACGAGGCTGGAATAGAATATAAGTGGCCTCTGTAAGTTTGACGTTGTTTGAAAGGAGACGGAGTTGGAGTTTCTGGTTTCTGTTGTTTGGTCTCTAATTTCTGTTTTTCAATCTCAAGCTTTCAAGTTGTCTAAAAGTATACTATCTATTGTCTAAAGTCTGATGTCTATTAAAAAATGAGAACAATACGCTATATTCTTCAGAAAGAGTTTATTCAGGTATTCCGGAATAAAACCATGTTGCCTATGATTTTTGTGCTACCATTGGTGCAAATGCTCATCTTGGTTTTTGCGGCCACGTACGATTTGAGAAATGTAGATCTCTACCTGGTGAATCAAGATCAATCGGCCACTTCGCGTGAGTTGGTAGGGAAATTTGAAGCTTCTCCCTTTTTTCGGATTTATGATGCTTCATTTGATTTGAAAGATGCCGAGAGCAGCTTTAAGAAAGAAGAGGCAGAGTTTGTCATGATTATTCCTCCTGGTTTTGAGCGGGATTTAGTTCGGGAAGACGAAGCGAAGGTGGAGCTGTTAATCAATGCCATTGACGGGAATAAAGCATCGTTGATTTATTCTTACACGCTTGGGATTCTTTCTCGCTACAACAAGGAAGTAATTGCAGAATGGAAAAGCTTGCCGGAGTTTAATCCTCCTCATCGGATTGAGGTGAAAGATAGCTATTGGTTTAATCCGGAGTTGGATTATAAATGGTACATGGCGCCGGGGATTTTAGCCATCTTAGTCACCATCATTGGAATGTTTCTTTCGGGGATGAACCTGGTTCGCGAGAAGGAAATAGGCACTATTGAGCAGCTGAATGTGACGCCTATCAAAAAGTATCAATTCATTCTCGGGAAGTTATTACCATTTCTGGTTATTGCCTTGTTTGATTTGGCTTTTGGGTTAATTATAGCACGCTTGGTATTCGATTTGCCCATTGTTGGAAGTTTGCCTTTGCTCTTTGGCTTTGCAGCTCTGTATTTGGTAGGTGTTTTGGGCTTGGGGTTGTTTATTTCAACGGTCACCGAAACACAACAGCAGGTCATGTTCATCACCTTTTTCTTTATGATGATTTTTATCCTGATGGGAGGAATTTTCACCCCGGTAGAGAGCATGCCTGAATGGGCTCAGTGGTTAGATCGCATCAATCCGATTTATTATTTTATGCGAATAATGCGGATGGTTGTCTTGAAAGGTTCAGGCTTTTTCGACCTTTGGGAAGAGTTTGCCTCGCTAACAGTTATCGGAACTGTTTTCCTTGGTCTGGCCATCTGGCGCTATCGGAAAACAGCCAGTTAAACATTTTACTGGCTCACCAAATCGCAAACTTCAGCTTGGGTAACATCAATGAGGTGTTGAGGCTGAAGTTTAACTTGCATTCCGCGTTTGCCGGCACTGATGTAAATCGTTTCGTGGTCAAGACAGCTTTCATGGATGAAGATCGGATAGGGCTTTTTCAGTCCTACGGGAGAGCAACCTCCGCGGATGTATCCGGTTAGGGGGAGTAGTTCTTTCATTGCAACCATTTCGGCCTTTTTATTGCCCGAAACTTTAGCCGCCTTTTTCAGATCAACTTCTGCATGTCCCGGAATTACAGCGACGAAAATACCCGTGTTGGTTCCTCTTAATACCAGTGTTTTAAAAATCTGGTTGATGTTTTGTCCCAACTTCTCAGCTAATGTTGTTGCGCTCAAATCAGATTCATCAACTTCGTAGGCAATCAGTTCGTAAGGCATTTTGTGGTTATCTAGAATCCGTACGGCATTTGTTTTTTTCATTCGTTTGTGATTTTGTAATTACCGGTTAATGAGTTAACTGAAGAATTCAAACTCATGGAACCGCTTCGCTCTTGCATAATTTTTTAAATCATACTCCTTGGTGATTTAATGATGAATAAAATTATGCTCGTTTCATCTTCTTAAAATTGAATGGTGCAAATGTTAGAAAAAAATGTAGGGTAGCCAAATCAAAATAAGCCGGAAGACAAAGGGCTTCCGGCTTATTTGGGTGTGGTTTAAAACTCGATTTCACGGGTCCATTGGGCTCCGCTAATATCAGTTAGTTGCAGGTTATATTTCCCCGATTTTAATTGATTCTGATTGGGTATATTAAGATTGATGGTTGCCTTACTTCCTAATGGAATAATCAGGCTATGTGCTCCCGGTTTCACTTTGGCGACATAAGCGTTTTCAATTTGTTGCGTTGAAAGCTTAGCCAGCTGTTCGCCATTGTAATCTATGAGTTTTTCCCCTTGAGCATTGGTCAGGCTTATTCCAATCAGGAATGAACCGTAAACATCAACTCCTTCAACCCGGTGAACGGTAAATTGAAGTTGATTTTGTTGAATTTCGGCGTGTTGAATTTCCACTTTAGGTTTTACGGACTTGTTGTGCAGTGTTCCCCATAATCCACCATGGAAATACTGGTTGGTAAACAAGCTGATACCTAAAATAGCCATGGCTCCACCAAAGGCAAATTTCTTCAGTTTGTCGGCAGGAATTGGAAGTACGCCTGACCCAATCCAGCTAAACCATCGCTTTTGAGTTATTGGATACGATTTGTTGTAAAGCCAGTGGTCAATGGAATAATGGGAGCTTCCGGTTAGAAACAGGACAAACCCGCCAGCAATTCCTAAGATTCCAATTTGCCATTCATCGAGGCAGGTGGTGCCGATCCAGCCTGATCCTAGCAGAATTCCCATGGCCAGACCAAATACACCAATACTCATCAGACGGGTAAATAGTCCAAACATCAGAAGCAGACCGACAATCCCCTCAATAATGGTGAAGGCGGCCATGGCCCACCAAAGCATATCCGGGTTGCTTACCAGGTACTCAATAATTGGTTTGATGCCGAGTGCATTCGGTAAAAAATGATTGAACTTTTCTCCAATGTAACCGGCTACTTCCGGATCAAGTTTATTGGCTAAAAATAAACGTCGCCAGAAGGCGGAAAAGTAGGTCCATCCTATCACTAAACGTATAGCTAAAGTTGCGAGACCTGCCAAGTTGTATGCAGGTAATTCATGGGTGTTTTTATTGATTGAATTCATGATTTTGTTCTTTCTCTAAATGAATAAATTGTACAATCAAACAAGGCTTGGATTGAGCTTGATGGAAGCTTGCTTTCCTCAAAAAAGCAAATCAAAATATTGGTGTTTGAAATTATCCAAAGCACTTGTTGATTAGGGGTTTAAAATGAAAAAAGATGTGTTGAGTTGATAAACTCGTTGTGCGGAGCTTATTAGCTCAGGATTTTCATTTTTCGGTACAAAATATAAAGAGAGAGTGATTTTCCTGACTTTCGTTCGTCTTCGGCAGCCTGATTAAAGTTTTGTGAGGTAATTGGCTGGTTGATCGTTGCAGTGAAATCACCTTCCAAAGAATCGAATGAAAATGTTGCTTGGGCCACATTTTTGGTGGCCTGATCTTGGGTGTAATCAACACAAGAGTTGGCTTGATTTAAGCTTGTTTTGTTCGGATTGAGCGTTTCAGAAAGTGGAACGTCCAATAAATGCTGAACAGAATGACGAACTGTACATGATGCTGTAAGCACAAGAAAAATCAACAAAAGGTGAGGCGCTTTCAAAGAGCCCAACTTTTGAAAAAGATTTTGCTTTGTTGGATATGCTTTCGTCATGTTCAATCGAATTGCCAATTTAAAAAGAGTGTAACAGTTATCCCCCCATAAAATGTTCACCAGGGAAATACGTGTACAAACGTATTGAAAAAAACAGAATTTCAAAAAAGGAGCTGTAAATGCCTCCTTGTATGGTGTGCAACAGGCGATAGTTGCATGACTATAAAACCGATTTTTCGTATCTTAAAGAGTAATGCGTTAAGAGCTGTTACATGAAAAATAACAATAAGGAGAAAACGAAAATGGTCACATCAAAGATTCAGCAGCTGGATAAAATTGCAATTAATGTCAAATCACATCGTCTGGTAAAACGACTTCTTCGAGAAAATCCGCGTTTGGAAGAAATTATGAAGAGCTCGAAGAATGAGACGGAAGCATTGGTTGGTGTGCGTAATTGGGTTTTATTGCGACTGAAGCAAAAACCTGATGCTTACAATTACTATATCCGAAATGGGAAAAAGGTCTCGCTTCAACACTTGAGTTGGGAAGATTATGCGGCTATTCGTATTCTGGATTACATTGATTTTGCGGGACATGAATTTCCTGACTTGAATTTGCATGGAGAAATTGCTGTGAGCAACCCAATAAAGATGATTTGGCTGGCAGTTACCGAGGGTACGGGAGGCGCCAAACCTTATTTTTTTGAAGACATGCTCGAATTGTTTCGACAGTATCGGGGAGAGCAAACACCAAAACAGCCTGGTCGAAGGCAGATTGAGGAGTGGATGGAGCGTTACCCATCCGGCTTGGATGAGCGAATTGTGAAGCTGCGCGAAGAGAATCGAGAGCGTATTATTGGAGTAATTATTAAACTTATTGATACGGAGAAAATTAAAAGCGTTCGATTTAGTTTCGGAGAAAACTGGTCTTATCAGAAGAAGTATAACAAAGTGCTGAGTTGGTGGAGTGATCATCGTTTTCATCTCAAATTTGCCGTTCGAAGTCCCGAGTTACTCAACGAGATGTTGGGCAATTCACTCGATCCGGATACGATGAAAATCTTGTATGATGCTCGTGATGCAGGAATTCCATTTTTTGTCAATCCCTATTATCTTTCGTTGTTGCATGTTCGTGTGCCTTATTTTGCCATTGGTGCTGATCTGGCCATTCGCGATTACATCATCTATTCACGTCAGCTGGTGAATGAGTTTGGGCGTATTTCGGCCTGGGAAAAGGAGGATTTGGTTAAGCCCGGAGAGCCGAATGCTGCGGGATGGTTGTTGCCATCTTCTCATCATATTCATCGGCGTTATCCAGAGGTGGCTATTTTGATTCCGGATACTGCCGGGAGAACCTGTGGTGGGCTTTGCACTTCATGCCAACGGATGTTTGACTTTCAACGAGGGCACTTAAATTTTGATTTGGAAAAACTTCGCCCAAAAAGAAACTGGCATGAGCAGTTAGTCCATTTGATGGAATATTTTGAGAATGATTCGCAATTGCGCGACATCTTGATTACGGGAGGGGATGCCTTGATGAGTGCCGATCAATCTTTGAAAAATATTTTGGATGCCGTGTTCGATATGGCCATGCGCAAGCGCGAAGCTAACAAAAAAAGGCGCGAAGGAGAGAAGTATGCTGAGATTGTCCGGGTAAGGTTGGGAACACGCCTGCCAATTTACCTGCCCCAACGCATAACCCCAGAGCTCATTCGTATTTTAGCAGCGTTTAAATCGAAAGCCTTGAAAGTTGGCATTCGGCAGTTTGTTATTCAAACCCATGTTGAATCGCCCATGGAAATAACTCCTGAAGCAAAAAGCAGTATTGAACAATTACTTTCAGCAGGATGGATTGTAACAAATCAATTGGTTTTTACTGCTGCAGCTTCGAGGCGAGGGCATAGTTGTAAACTGCGTCAGGTATTGAATGAAGTAGGCGTGTTGCCCTATTACACCTTCACGGTAAAGGGCTATATGGAAAACAACCACAATTTCGCCGTTAATGCACGTTCGTTGCAAGAGCAGAATGAGGAGAAAGTCTTGGGTGAAATTCCGAAAACTTATTATGATGAAATTCGTGAATTTCCTAAGCATACTCCTCAAATGGTTGAGCAAATTGCTGACCTGCAGGAAAGGGGGGGCTTGCCGTTTTTGGCAACCGACCGAAATGTGCTTAACCTTCCCGGGGTAGGAAAGAGCTTATCGTTTCGAGTGATTGGAATTACTCGCTATGGGCGGCGTATTTTACGCTTTGAGCACGATCCTACACGCAGGCACAGTCCAATCATCAATAAAATGGGAAAAGTGATTATTATTGAGTCCAAATCAATTAGTGAATATTTGGCGCAGCTGGAGAGCATGGGAGAAGACATTCGTGAATACGAAGGAATCTATGGCTATTCTATTGGAGAAACAGAACCACGGATGCCTATTTATGAGTACCCGACTTATCCTTTCTCTGTTACTACAGAAATGACCAATCTTGATGTTGACTAATGTCTAGAGTGGCCCGTTTAGGATGGCGTAAGCCATCGCAAGTTTAAGCCGATAAAAAGAGTAGCTGGCACCGCTAACAGCATCAATTGCTTCTGCATTTTGAGTTTGAATCAATGCTTTTTCGTAGATCGGGTAGGCGATTGCTGGAGTGGTTCCCGATACACTCATTTTTTTACAGTAGGTCGTGTCGTCTTGTTTGCCTTTTCCCAATTTGTGAACCTCATCGTAATCAACGGAAATGAGCTCGCCTTCTTTTATCTCAAATGTTACCTCATGTTTGTAGTTGTAGTCATCATAAGGCGATTCTCCATGGTAATGTCCATCAGGGAGTTTAAAACTGGTTAAAGGTAATTTCAATGCTGTCATTATTTTTGCATAGTGAACCTTGACTGAATCGATTGAAGAGCGCTCAATAATCAGATGGAGCCTGTCGAGTTGTTGGATTTGTTCACTGGAGGGATGTTGTTGGGCAAATAGATTTAAGCTGAGTCCACAAAATAGGATTGCGAGTAAAGATGGTTTCATTATTTCGATTTTTAGTTTTTCCCCTAAAAGACAGTTGGAGTCCACTTTACCCTTAATTATCTGATTGGAAATCATGGGGCATTTTCAAAATCAAAAGGCTGTTTCTTAGCAATCGAATAATAAATGATTTATATTTGTGTGCGCAAACATTTTGCGTACTTCGATGTTTATATTCTAATTTCGAGGGGCATTGATTGTAGAAAAAGAAGAGTGAGAGCCCCTGGGATTATTCGAAAAAATAAGTTTTACATGCCAGATTTTAAAAACGTTAGGATAAAAGATATTGCTGAGATGGCGGGAGTTTCAGTGGCTACGGTTGACCGCGTTTTGCACAAACGTGGGAAAATATCGGAGAAGGCCCTGAAAAAGGTGATGGACGCGTTGGAAAAAACAGGCTATAAACCCAACCTGATTGCCAGTACATTGGGATCGAATAAGAAGTATAAGATTGCAACCCTTATTCCGAATCCGGTACTTGATGATTATTGGAATCAATCATGCTCCGGGGTTTTCAATGCGCAGGAAGATTGGGAACAATACAATGTTCATATTGAGTCGTTCTATTTCAATTTGCATGAGCGAGATTCGTTTAAGAAGGTCGCAGAGCAAGTTTTGAATTTTGAACCAGATGGCATTTTGATTGCTCCGATTTTCCATCAGGAGGCCAATGCATTTTTCGAAACGTTGGATGAGCGGAAGATTCCATACGTTCTTTTTAATACCAATATTCCAGAGGCTAAGCCGCTGTGTTTCATCGGACAGGATCTGTATCAAAGTGGTCGGGTTTGTGCCGAAATGCTGACTGCCCGAATAAAAAGACCTGGGAATGTTGCCGTATTGCATATTAACGAGGATATTCAGAATGCCGTGCACTTAAGTGAAAAGGAGCGTGGTTTTCGTGACTTTTTTAAAGATAATCGAATGGATGATTACAACATCATTCGGTTTGAGTTTGAGAATTATAGCGAATCTGCTTTTAGCAGGGAGCTGTTGGATGTCATTGTTCAGAATCAACTTGAAGGGATTTTTGTATCAACTTCAAAAGGAACGCACCTAACAGCTTCAGTCATTGATAAAGCGGGGAAAAGAGATATTGGATTGGTTGGGTATGACTTGCTAAAAGATAATATACATTATATGTATGAGAGGGTGATTAATTATTTGATCAATCAGAACCCAAGAAAACAAGCCTTTTTAGGTATTAGTTACTTGGTAAATTACTTGTTGTTCAAGAAAATGCCGCCAGCAACGGTGTTGTTCCCTTTAGAGGTCGTTTCAAGAGAAAACATTAAGTCTTACCTCAATTCTGGATTGAATTAAAATGAAGAATTATGCTTGCAAGTAGTAACAAAAAGGGCTGTTGGCTTGTTTATGAGAAAGTGGTTTGTTTGAGTTCGGGTTTAACTGGTTGTGTGGAATGACAATGAAACAATAAACAGCAGAGTTTGATAATAAGCAAAAATAGTTATAAGTAATTGTATTTCTGATGAAAAATAAGCGAGATTATGAAGCGCAAGTACGGATACTTAAGGATAAATGATATTTTGTGTGCGCGGGCACATTTTTCGGTTAAATAAAGCTGCTTTTGCAAAAAATATCCTTAGTTTTGAAGGAGAAAATATAAAAAATACCAACCAAAATTCTGATATTAAAATTATTATAAAATGACTAAGACGTTTAACTACATCGAAAGGACAGTTGAAAAACTCCCTGTTCAAATTTTGGAGAATCAACAAGAAGGTGCAGTCCTCATTGCTGGTTTGATTGCTGACTTAATTAAAGAGAAGCAAGCAAACAATGAGATGGCTGTTTTGGGTTTAGCTACAGGCTCTTCACCCATTAAAATATATCGGGAGTTGGTTCGAATGCACAAAGAAGAAGGTTTAAGCTTTCAAAATGTGATTACGTTTAACTTGGATGAATACTATCCAATGGACCCAGCTAGCAACAAGAGCTATGTTCACTTTATGCACGAGAACTTGTTCAATCATATTGACATTAAACCTGAGAATGTGAACATTCCGGATGGAACAGTGGCCATTGATCAAGTGGCTGAGTTTTGTGCTGCTTATGAAGAAAAGATTCTAGCAGCAGGTGGAATCGATATCCAAATTTTGGGTATTGGTCGTTCAGGCCACATTGGTTTTAATGAGCCTGGATCAACTGCTAACTCGACAACACGCTTGGTGAAATTGGATGGCATTACAATCCGTGATGCGATCAAAGATTTTGGAAGCGAAGAAGCTGTCCCTCACCGTGCCATTACAATGGGAATCGAAACCATTTTGAGCGCGCGTAAAATTATTTTAGCTGGATGGGGAAAAAGTAAATCAGCAATTCTGAAAGCAATGATTGAAGGACCAGTATCAAGCGATGTTCCTGCTTCATTCCTGCAATTGCACAATGATGTTTCGGTTTATGTTGATGAACCGGCAGTTTCTGAATTTACCCGTACAAAAGCTCCTTGGTTAGTTGGTGTATGCGAGTGGACTCCACGTATGGTAAGACGTGCTGTTATTTGGTTGAGCCAAAAAACTCAAAAGCCAATTTTGAAATTAACCAATGACGACTATAAAAAAGAAGGTCTTCGCGACTTGCTTGCACAGTATGGCGGTGCTTACGATTTGAACATTAAGATTTTTAGCGAGATCCGTGATACGATTACTGGATGGCCAGGTGGGAAACCCGGAGCAACTGAAAAAACACGTCCAGAGCGTCCAGTGCCAGCGGTAAAACGTTCATTGATTTTCAGCCCTCACCCTGATGATGACGTAATTTCAATGGGTGGAACTTTGTTGCGTTTGGTTGATCAAAAGCACGATGTTCACGTGGCTTATCAAACATCTGGAAACATTGCTGTGTTTGATGACGATGCTATTCGTTTCTCTCAATTTGCCATTGATTTGTTGGAAAGCCAAGGTGAAAAAGGAAGCAAGTTGCATCAGTCACACGTTGAGTTGATCGACTTCTTGAAAAATAAAAAGCCAGGTGATATTGATACTCCGTTTGTGAAAAACGTAAAAGGCTTGATTCGGAGAGGAGAGGCTGCTGCTGCATGTCGTTTCAGTGGAGTGAAAGAAGACAATGTGCATTTCTTGAACTTGCCATTCTATGAAACTGGTCAGGTTGAAAAAGGACCGGTAAGTGATGCCGATGTTCAAATTGTGGTTGACTTGCTGCGTGCCGTAAAACCTCACCAAATTTTTGCTGCAGGTGACTTGCAGGATCCACACGGAACACACGAAGTATGCTTGCAAATTATTTTTAAAGCATTCCGTAAGTTGCGCGAAGCAGGCGAGGAGTGGACCAACGATTGCTACACTTGGTTGTACCGTGGTGCATGGCAAGAGTGGGATGTTGAAGACATCGAAATGGCCGTTCCAATTAGCCCGGATGAATTGATGCGTAAGCGTAAAGCAATCTTCAAGCACCAGTCACAGAAAGACGAGCCTGTTTTCCCAGGTGAAGACAAACGTGAGTTCTGGCAACGTGCCGAAGATCGTAACCGCGAAACTGCGAAAATCTATGACGAACTAGGTTTGGTTGAGTATGAAGCTATCGAAGCTTTCGTACGTTACCCATTCGAAGACGAAGAATCTTTCTTGAAATAGGAAAGTTCACAACAGGAAAGTTAACAACGACTAATATACCTTTGAAAACTCCAGCAGTTGCATCTTATGAGGTGACTGACTGGAGTTTTTTTTTATAAAAAGAAAAGGAGTGCGCGGTGAAATAGGGGAGAGAATAAAATCAGGTCGCCAATTTTAAAGAATAAAGGTAATAGTTGGCAACAGCCTCCGTTAAGTTTAGAGTGTTCCTTTCTTTTTTATATTTTTGAGTCGCTAAAAATTGATACTATGTTGAATAAATTCCAAAGACTGTTGTCATTACTGCTTTGTGTCGTTGCTATGCCTGTTGTTGCTCAGCAGGTTCCTTTGAATGCGGAAAGTCAAACACGTTTGGTCGTTGTGTTGAATGTAGAGCAAATGCGAACCGATTACATCAGTCGTTTTTGGAATCAATTTCAGGAAGGTGGATTTAAGCGATTGGTAAATGATGGAATGGTCTGCGAAAATGCCTCAATGGACCTACATATTCAAAAAACTGTGACCGGGGTGCCAACCCTTTTTACAGGAGTGTATCCATCGCGTCATGGGATTGTGAATGATAGCTGGTACGATCGTTTGAGGCAAAATGATGTGGATGCCTTAAGGGATGACTATTTCATGACAGTTGGAAGTGACTCCAAAGAAGGTCAGTTGTCGGCAGTAAAACTATTGAGCCCAACTATTGGTGATGTTTTGAAACTCAGTAGCCAGAATCAATCCAAGGTGTTTTCCGTTGCATTAAATGCCAACAGTGCTGTTTTTTCTGCAGGGCACTCGGCTGATGGAGCCTATTGGATGGATGAGCAAACAGGAAACATGATTAGCAGTTCGTATTTTGTGGACCAGTTCCCGGATTGGGTCCGAACATTCAACGATAAGGGGTTTGCCGAAATGTATGTCAACAGGGACTGGGAAACCTTATTGCCATCAACGAGCTATACTGAAAGCCTGGCTGATGATTATGTGTTGGAACCTGGATACTATGAAAAATGGAATACGCTTCCCTACAATTTGAGCAAATTAAAGAGTCGCGCCGGAAGTTATAAAATACTGAAGACGACTCCTTTTGGAAATACGATGGTCAAAGACTTTGCTTTGGCTTTAATTGAAGCTGAAGAACTAGGACAGGATCATACTCCGGACTTGCTTGCGGTTAATTTTTCGTCGATGGACTATGAGCAAGGTGCTTTTAATCCTCACTCGGTGGAAATTCAGGACTTGTACTTGCGTTTGGATCGGAATATTGAGCACTTACTGAACTATCTTGATAAGGAAGTTGGAAGAGATCAATACCTGGTGGTTCTTAGCTCGGCCTGTTCTACTGGATATCCGGTGAACTACCTCAAAGAAGAGTTTAACATGCCCGTTGGTTTTGTTGCTCCAGAGCGGATGGTAGCTCTGCTAAAATCTTACCTGAACATCAGCTATGGGCAAGGGGAGTGGGTTGAGTTTATTGGTGATCAGCAGATTTACTTGAATCGTGATTTGATTGAGAAAGAAGACTTGGAACTGGAACGAGTGCAAGAAAAAGCAGCCGCCTTTATCAACCAGTTTGAAGGAGTGAAATTGGCCTTGCCGGCAATTAGTTTTGAGCAGGGAGATTACATGAAAAGCCAGTTGGCTGTTATTGCAAATTCATTCAACTTTAAACGTTCTGGCGATATTCTGTATGCCTTGGAAGATGGCTGGCAGCCTGAATATAAATACAAGCGTACGATATATAATGACAATTCGCGAATTCCTTTAGTTTGGTATGGAAAGGGAGTCGGTAAAGGAAGTACGTTAAAGCAAGTGGAAGCAGTTGATATGGTGCCAACTATTTTATACAGTTTAGGAATGGGAATTCCAAAACACTGCACGGGGCGCATTATCGAGGACGTTTTACAGGGCAATTAAAGAATTACTCTTGTGGCAAGCAGGAATTGACTGTTGTTTTTTTAGCAATGCTCAAATCCCCAGTGTTATCAAGCCTTTTACTTGGTGGTAGGTTAGAGCAGCTTTGATGCATTCTTTTAGTTCTAATTCCGGGACTTTCTGATTTAGTTGAAAAACGATTGCCCGTTTTCCTTCATATTGAAATTTATGATCGAAAACCATTCGAAAGGTATCAACTAATCGACTTGTACATTGAAAATACATGGCATATTGATCAGGCGTTTTTTCCTTCCAGTCCATGCGCAGGGTGCTCCCGTTTTTAGTTACAAAACTTGGTTCTCCCCATTTCAAGGTTTCTTCTAAAAGGGTCACTCCTTCGGTTTCCTCTGCCGTTTCGATGACCAAATTACGCAGATGCTGCATTTTGTCCCTTACAAAGTCGGGATAATTAGCAAAAATCGTTTCCACCTGAGGATCTGTTTTTAAGATGAATTTACCCATGCTGTTCGTTTTTATATCAATTCAAAGATTGATCTTTGTGTTCAATAGATCTTGTTGGGTAGCTCTAAGAACTTCAAAGTTCAACAGCCTAGGTCCTCTTTTGTTCTTCAAAGAGCTTTGTTCAATCAACTAATATCGTGTTGAATAATAGAAGCCAACGGTTAAGGTGATGGACTGACGTTTTAAATCAAACCATTGGAAAGGATCCTCTGGAGTGGCAGAGCCGTCAACTTTTCGTTTCCATAGCCACTCGTTGTTGGTATAGTTGTGGTAGCCAACTTTAAAAACCAGAAAGTTGCGCCATTTGATCCGGTAGCGATAGCCGAGTCCAGCTTCGTATAAAAGCCCTTGATCTTGTGTTCGGTGATTAAAGCGGACTCCGTAACCCGCTTCAACATAGGCCAAGGGGGTATTCGATCCTTTGTTTAAATATGTTTGAGAGTTTACGGTAACCGGAAAGGTAAACATGTTGGGGCTTTCGTAGTTTAGTATGCCTAAGCCAGCTCCAACCGATAAATTGTAGTTCATAAACCAGTTGGCCGACGCTTTCAGTCCGTAGCCTGTTGGAGAATAGGCATCGGTATCAATAATATAGTCGGAATGCAATTTCATTGCGTGTCCATAAACGGCTTCTAAACCATAAAAAAAGCCTTGATTTCGGATTAAATGCTGCCCCTGGGAAATACTCCAACTTGTAACAAACAGGATTAGCAGGCTCATTTTGAGGATGATTTGCCTATTTGATCGATGTTTCTCCTTACGCATAATTCGAAATTCAAATTAATAAACTGATTTAGGTAAGCAAGATATTAAAATCTAGCTTGAATTGGAATAATTTACAGTTTTGTGAATGTTTTACTAAGTTTGTGCTCCTTATTATACAAAGACCGGAATTAGAAATGGCAAAGAAATTTAGACCCCTTAGTTCTGTACTGATTAAACCATCAGGACCAGATTGCAACTTGAATTGTACGTATTGTTTTTATCTTGAAAAATCAGCTCTGTTTCATCAGCAGAAAACGCATCGAATGAGCCCTCAAGTTCAGGAAGAAACGATCCGGCAGGTTATGCAGCAATCAGGCGATAGTGTTTCGTTGGCTTGGCAGGGAGGTGAACCTACTTTGATGGGACTTGATTTTTACAAGCGGGCGATTGAGCTGGAACAAAAATATGGTCATGGACAAATGGTGGGAAACGGGCTTCAAACCAATGGCTTGTTGTTGAACCGTGACTGGGCTAAATTTCTGAAGAAATACGATTGGTTGGTTGGACTTTCACTAGATGGTCCTGCGTTTATTCATGATCACTATCGTTTTGATCAGGCAGGAAAAGGAACACACCAACGCGTTGAAGACCGAGCCAAAATGTTGTTGGATGAAGGGGTGGCCGCCAATGCGATGTGCTGTGTAACCAGTCATTCAGTAAAGCATCCAGAAGAACTTTACAACTACTATAAAGACTTGGGCTTGACCTTCATGCAGTTCATTCCAATTGTTGAGACCGATAAGGACGATCCTACAAAAGCGGCAGAGTTTTCGGTATCAGCTGCTGATTATGGACACTTCCTGAATAAGTTGTTTGACCTGTGGTTGGCCGATTTTAAAGATGGTCAGCCAACCACCTCTGTTCGTCATTTTGAGTCGGTTTTTTATAGCTATGTTGGCTTGGAGGCTCCGGAGTGTACCATGTTAAAAGAGTGTGGCCCTTACGTTGTTATTGAACACAATGGCAATGTGTATAGCTGCGACTTCTTTGTTGAGCCAAAATGGAAATTGGGCAATGTGATGCACGATCGGGTCATCAACATGTTAAATTCGAAAAAGCAAAATATTTTTGGTATGGCCAAAGCACAGCTGCCCAGAGAGTGTAAGCAGTGTAGCTGGTTGACCAAATGTTATGGTGGGTGTACAAAAGATCGGATTAAAGATCCACGCGATCAGCGTAAACCTCGCTTCTGTACTTCTTACAAACTGTTTTTTAATCATGCTGATTCTACTTTACAAGATATTGCTCTGAAATGGCAACAAGATCAACATGATATGCAACAGTCTCAACAGTCAGGAGGCATTTACAATGCCTTTGATGACTTCATGAAATAAGTTAAATGTTGCGTTTATGATTCAGCAGAAGGAAATAAGTTTGCCCGAGTTTCGGAGAGGGTTTCATCTAATTACTGATTTGGTTGCTCGGGCTCTTCCTGAGCTTCCAGAACAGGGATTGGTACATATTCTGATCAAGCATACATCAGCAGGAATTGCGCTTAATGAAAATGCAGACCCTTCGGTGAGGATTGATTTTGAATCGTTTTTGAATAAGCTTATTCCTGAAAATCATCCGGTTTATACGCATACTTATGAAGGATCCGATGATATGCCAGCCCACTTAAAAGCGTCATTGCTTGGGAGTGAATTAACGATTCCGGTAACACGTGGTCGGTTGAATCTTGGAACCTGGCAGGGGATTTACTTGGGCGAATTCCGAAATTACGGGGGCTCACGTCGTTTAGTGTTGACGGTGTTTTCCTGATGTTTTAAGAAATGAACCTGATTAACCAACTGGAGATAATTAACCTCTTTACTCACTTTACCTTCTAAAAAGTGAGACAGCACTAGTTTATTTTTCTTTCCATTTAATTTTTGAGAGCTATCCCTATTTCAAAATAGAATTATTATATATCTGTTATGTAAACAATTGGGGAAATCCTCTGTTTACTAAAAACAAGGTGTGAGAATCATCCGATAGCTACAAATGTTTTGTTGTCAGTTAATTTGGAGGTTGGTTCGTAAAAAATCTTTGTAAATAAATGTTGCGTCATGAAATCAGAAGAAACACTATTGTTTTTTGAATCTCAAGAAGAATTCAGGGAATGGCTGAAAAATAATTATACATCGGTTTCCGAATTATTAGTTGGTTTTTATAAAGTAAAGAGCGGAAAGAAAAGCATGACATGGAGTGAGTCAGTGGATCAAGCTTTGTGTTTTGGATGGATTGATGGCATCCGAAAGTCAATTGATCAGGAAAGCTATTGTATCCGGTTTACTCCCCGAAGACCGGATAGCGTTTGGAGCAATGTGAATATTCAGAAAGTAGATCAACTAACGAAGTTGGGCTTGATGCGTCCTGCTGGCTTGGCTGCTTTTCAGCGCAGGAAAAAAGATCAATCCGGGATTTATGGGAACGAGCAACAAAAGGAGGCGTTCGACCAAACATACTTGGCTACATTTAAAGCGAATAAAAAGGCTTGGGATAACTTTATGAGGATGCCAAAATATTATCATAAAGTTGTGGTTCGTTGGGTGATGAGTGCCAAGCAGGAACAGACTCGAAAACGTAGACTGGATCAACTGATTGCTGATAGCGAAGCTGGGCTTAAAATTAAACAGATGAGATAGCTTCAGTTGTTGTTGTGCTTTTTTATACAGGATGTTGTGTGGGGATCTCTTCTTTTCTGGATATTTATTTTTTCGAAAAATAAATTGTTGTTGTTTGCAGGCTTTCATTTAAATTTACACCAATAATACCTCTGTTATTAGTAATCAAAATGTTATTCATTTAAATTGAGTTATTCATGTCAAAGAATCGTGAGGCTCGGAAGAATACAAAGAAAGAGCCTGAAAAATCATTGAAAGAAAAAAGGCTTGAGAAGAAAGCTAAGGCAAAAGCGAAATCGAAAGAGTAAGCCTTTTGGGAAAGGTCATTAAGATTCCTGCTTGTGAATCTGTTGGAATGAAAAGAGGGAGACCCGAAAGCCTCCCTCTAATAAAAACATGTTGAACATGCAGTACACTAAAAACCAAAACTTTTAAAAGTTTCTTTTATCTTTTCAATCGCTTCCCGCATTTGGGTTTCATTAATTACCAAAGGTGGCGTAAAGCGAATAATATGTTCGTGCGTTGGTTTAGCTAAAATGCCATTTTCTTTCATTGCCAAACAAACATCCCATGCGGATTTTCCTTCTACGGGTTTGATCGCAATGGCATTGAGCAGCCCTTTTCCTCTTACAATTTCAATCATTTCCGATTTAATGGAGCTCATTTCATGACGGAAGAGCTGTCCCATTTTTTCAGCATTGTCGGCCAATTTTTCATCCTGAATAACATCGAGTGCAGCCATGGCTACCTTCCCTGCTATCGGGTTCCCACCATAGGTTGAACCATGTTCGCCCGGGGCAATGGTTAGCATGATTTCATCATCGGCCAGGACACAAGAGACAGGAAACATCCCTCCGGAAATGGCTTTCCCTAAGATCAGAATATCAGGGCGCACATTTTCGTGGTCGCAGGCCAGCATTTTTCCAGTACGCGCCAAACCCGTTTGTACTTCGTCGGCAGCAAATAGCACATGGTACTTTTTACAGAGCTCTGATGCTTTTTTCAAAAATCCATCTTCAGGAACATAAACTCCGGCTTCTGCTTGAATTGGCTCAACCAAAAAGCCAGCAACCTGTGGGTCTTGCAGGGCATTTCCCAGCGCTTCCAGGTCATTGTACGGAATATTGACAAAACCTGGCGTAAACGGGCCGTAATCATTATAGGCATCCGGGTCGGAAGACATGGAAACAATGGTAATGGTGCGACCGTGGAAATTGCCGTTGCAGACAACAATCTTGGCTTCGTTTTTAGGAATACCTTTTACTTTGTAGGCCCACTTGCGAATGAGTTTAAGCGCTGTTTCATCAGCCTCGGCACCTGAGTTCATCGGCAGCATCTTATCGTAACCAAAGAGCTTACTCATGTATTCTTCCCATTCACCTAGTACATTGTTGTAAAAAGCCCTGGAGGTTAGAGCCAAGGTATTGGCTTGCTTGTTTAAAGCTTCAACAATTTTGGGATGGCAATGCCCTTGATTTACGGCTGAATAAGCAGCCAGAAAATCCATGTAGCGTTTTCCTTCCACATCCCATACATAGACGCCTTCGCCACGTTCTAAAACCGCAGGAAGTGGATGGTAGTTGTGTGCTCCGAATCGTGCTTCACGATCAATGAAAAATTGAGCTGATTGATTTTCCATAAGTAGTATAAATTAGCGCGTTTATTTGAATAGCAGAATTACATATTATCAGTTGTATTTCAAAGTGTTTTAGCCTGTTAAATAAAATCTTTCCGAATGACAAAACCATTTTTAAATTTCATATTTTTTCCCTTACTATGCTTTCTGTTATAAATCTTAAGATTCTTTCTCGTTTTATCTTATATTTGCATGCTAGTCAGTAAAGTGTGGTATTCATGAAGTGTAAAAATGCGATCTTATTTTTACTGTTTCTTCCCGTGCCGGTTTTTGTTTGCGGGCAGCAGCCCAGGCTAGATTCCTTAAAATTGGAAGTTGACAAGAGCAAGTCGGAGCGGGTAAGTAAATTGGTCGAGGTTGCAAAAAACTATGTGGATTCGGTTCTATATAACGACTATGTAGTTTCTTGTTTAGAAGAAGCTTTAGATAGTGCCATTCGTGTTGAAAATGACTCCCTTCAAGTAGAAGTTTATAATTACCTCGGACTTGCCGAATTTAATGTTGGTGCCTACGAAAAAGGGACCAATTATTTTTATAAGGCCCTGAATTTACTGGATCACAATCCAAATTTAAAACAGAAAGCGAAGGTTTATAACAATCTGGGAATGGTATTCGACGAACTTGAAGATTTTTCGCGGGCGCTGGAGTTTTACAAGGAGTCGTTTCGGTTGGATAGCTTGGCTGCCAATGCGGAGGGATTACTTGCGAGCTACATCAACTTGGGAATCTGTTATCAAAATCTGAAACAATACCAGAAAGCGTGGGAGTTTAACAACAAGGCGTATCAGTTGGCTGAGACCAGCGGAGATAGCTTATCTCAAGTCAATGTACTGAACAATATGGGAACCTTGGCTTATGATGAAAAGGATTACGACGAGAGCTTAGATTATTATAAAGAAGCCTTGGACTTGTATGAAAAATCCAGAGACCAGGGAGGTATTGCTATGGCTAAGAACAATATTGGCTTGGTATACCTGGATCAGAAAAAATACAGACGTTCGCTGAAAAATTTTAAGGAGGCTTTGCAAATTGCACAAGAGATTGACCTGTACGATTTTTCAGGTGATATCTATAGTAATTTGTCGTTTTATTACGAAGAACAGGAAGATTATAAAAATGCGTTAAAGTACTACGATCTTTATAACGAGGTATATGACAGCCTGATTGGAGGGAAACAAACCGAAATGATTCGAAAGTTGGAAGCTCAATACCGGCTGGAAAAGAAACAGCGTGAGATTTTGGAGCTTCAGCAGGAGAATATGCAGCAGAAAGAATTGCTGAACAGTTCAAAAAATATTCAGGGGTATTTGTACTTAATTATAGGGTTGGTCATTCTCTTTTTGGCTATTCTGTTCTATTTACTTCGAGAAGAAAAGATATTGGCTCGGAAGCTTCAGGAGAAAACCGAGGAGCTTAAGAAATCGAATACTTCGAAAGATCGTTTTTTCTCCATTATCGCCCACGACCTTAAGAATCCATTCAATGCATTGGTGAGTTATACCAGCTTGCTCCGATCAGAGTTTGACTCGTTTACCAAAGAGGAGCTGAGCCAGATTATTACAGACTTGAGTGATGCAACTGAGCAGGGCTTTGCTTTACTCGAGAATTTGTTGTTTTGGACGCGTTCGCAAACCAATCGAATTAAGGTGTACAAGACTTTTTTTAACTTAAAAAGTGTTGTCGACAATGTGGTTAGCTTGGCAACGCCAAACTTGGTGGCTAAATCGCAACGTGTCGAGTTGGATATTGATGACAGTTTGCAGGTTTTTGCCGATAAAGATATGATTGCAACAGTTGTTCGAAACTTGATTTTTAACTCCATCAAGTTTTCTTACCCAGATTCGGTTATTCGGGTGAATGCAAAGAAGATTGGAGAAAATATTCAGGTCTCCGTTATTGATCAGGGAATTGGTATTGACGCCGAAAAACAACACAAGTTCTTCAATTACGAGGAAAATACAAGTTCTCCGGGAACAGCAGGGGAGACCGGAAGTGGTTTGGGCCTAGTTATTTGCCGTGAATTTATTGAAAAGAATGATGGCATGGTTTGGTTGGAGAGTGAGCCGGGGAAAGGAGCGACTTTTCGTTTTTCAATTCCGCATGTCGAGGCAGAGAAGTAATCCTTTTAAGAGGTTTATCCGTTTTAATATATAGCGGGAATCAACTTAATAATTGCATTTTTAATAGCTGTCACCTTTTAAAGATCATCTCCCAAAAACGACTGATAAGAACTTCCATCGCAAGAAAGAAGAGTGCAAGAAATAAGAAAATTTTCCAAAGTTGAGTACCTTCATTGGCAATTAAAAGCTGTTGAACAAAGTCGTTGTTACCTCCTTCAATGGTCGTGATGTTCGGATTATTTAGAGTTGATAGAACTTGGTTCAACTGTTGTGCATTTTGAGTCGAGGAGCGAGATTCTTCCCGGCTGTAGTTAAATGCCAGCGTTCGGAGTTGGTGTTCGTTGCTGTACAGATCGTAAAAACCAGCTTGCTGAATTGCTTGTCCCGGGTCAATTCGTAGTTGATTGTTCAATTGATTGATCACCGGAATTCTGAATTGTTGTTTGCCATTGTCCAGCAAAAGCGTTTGCGTGTTAGTTGGTCGTTGTGCTTCATTGAATGAGAGGTTTAAAACTAGATCATTCTTTATTTCATATTGAATATCCTGTGGGGCAAAGCTGTTTAAAGCGATGTTGTAGATCAGTGGAACAAAAATGGCTTGTTGTGTAAAATTTGTTTTCTCGTCATCCAGCGGGAAATTGAATTGGTATAAGCGGCCTGAACCTGCTTGAAATTCAGAGACTGCCGGCTGTCGGTTGTTGAACTCTACCAATGAAGTTTCCAGGCTTCGAGAGTTTGTACTTGTTCTAAAACTGTATGAAACACGAGGAAGCTCGAGGTCTTGTTTCTCATGTAAGAAGACCTTGTCGAATAGAAGATGCTTGTAATTAACTTTTTCCATTCGTAATTGCGTAGAGTCGCCGGCAATTAGTTGCACAGCATTTAAGCTTGCAAACAGTTGGTTGTAGCTGCTTAGTTGACTATTAATTCCCGGAAAGACTGCCAACGATCCACCTTGTTCCACAAATTGCTTGAGTGAGCTTATTAGGCCCGAACTTAAATTTTCCAGGTTCAGCAGATAGATGCACTGGTAATTTTTGAATTGACTGACCTGAATTTTATTGACAGCAATCGTTTCAAAATCAATATTTTCATCAGCTTTGAAAAGTGCTTCTAGTTTGCTGTTTGTTAGATCATTGGGCTGAGCGATGGCCAACACCCGATTTTTTGAATGGACTGTATAGCTAAAGTAATAATGGTTGTCATAAACAATAGGATAATCATCCAGCTCAACAAGGCCGCGGTGTATACCAGCTTGGTTGTTTTTATAGGTGAGCTGAATTTCTTCCGTGGCTTCAGGTTCAATTGATAAATTATTGATTGCCTTGATTGTATCATTGATCTTTAGTCGAACGGGAACGTTCTGGTAGCTTTGACTGGACTGATTTTGAATACGCACACTTAGAATCTCTTCTCGGTTCTTTTTATGTCCGGGAGTTTCAAACCAGCAACTATCAATCAATAAATTGTTCGTGCTTTGTCCTGTTAAAGGAATGAGATAGGTATAAATACTTGTATCTTTTATAAAAACATTAAGATCGGTAGCATAGCTCTGAAAATCCGAAATAAGATAAATATTCTTCTCGGCTTTTGCTCCCTGTTTTTGTAGCCTGTTGGATAGGC
The DNA here is from genome assembly GCF_900113005.1 of Sunxiuqinia elliptica. GTDB lineage: Bacteria > Bacteroidota > Bacteroidia > Bacteroidales > Prolixibacteraceae > Sunxiuqinia > Sunxiuqinia elliptica. The sequence goes on along the minus strand of NZ_FONW01000004.1, from coordinate 65,205 downwards.
TTTGATGAATTTGCGATAATGGCAACTGTACCGGGCTTTCATGAATACTTCCGAGTTTGCTGATCAGTTGGCTTTGACTAAGGATTTGCCGACTTTCTGGTTGTTGCTGATTATCGATCAGTAAAAAGCGGGTTGCGGGCCCATAGCTTTGAGCAATTTCCATTGCTCTACTCTTGGCTTGCTCCAGCAAAATTCCTTGATTACCCTCTTGCTTCATGCTAAAAGAGTTGTCAACATAAATGGCTACAAGTTTTTGAGCTAGGTTTTTGGCTTCTTTATTGGCCGGGAAATAAGGCTGAGAGAAAATAAAAACAAGGGCTGCAACAGTTAAAATCCGACAAAGTAGAATGAGTAATTGCTTCAGATTATTCTTTTTGCGACTTTCTTCTTTAACAGCTTTCAGAAAATTGACTTGGCTAAAATAAACGGTTTTGTAGCGTTTGAAATGAAGAAAGTGAATAAGAATCGGAATGCCGATCAAAAGCAGAGCTACTAAAAATTCAGGATAGATAAACTTCATTTCAATTGCATATTGGATTGTGGATCAAAATTAATGGAAATGTTGAATCTCAAAAAACTATTTCGATCTGGCTTTTTGTCTTAGATGAAACAGGATTTAGCAAAAATTATCCTGTTTATTTTATTTAGATAAAAGTTAAACAAAAATGCAGATACCGTGTTATAGTTTAGTAATTTTGCAGGTTTCGGAGCTATTTTGCTCCTCTGATTTTCTCGAAAGGCCTGCAACAGGATTAAGTTAAGTGCTTTAACCGGCTCAGCTGAAATGTTGAGCTTCAAAGAATACGCTTGTTTAGGAGGAACGACTAAATAGAAACGTTGAATTTTGGTCTTATGAACTATTATACGATTAAAGATTTGGAGACTTTGTCGGGCATTAAAGCCCATACCATTCGTATTTGGGAGAAACGATATGGTTTGCTCGAGCCCTTGCGTACAATCACGAACATTCGCTATTATAGCGATGAGGAGCTTCGTAAGCTTTTGAATGTTTCGATGCTGGTTAAGCATGGGTATAAAATATCCAAGGTTTCTGTTTTTGAGGACAAGCAGATTCAGCAGGAAGTGTTGAAATTGAACGAAAAGTCACTTTCTTCAGAAGGGATTATCGATCAACTTATCGTTTCGATGGTTAATTTTGATCATCTCAATTTTGAAGGAATACTGGCGCAGGAAATTGAACGTATTGGTTTTGAGGAAACGTTCATGACAGTCGTTTTTCCGCTTTTCGAGAAGGTGGGCATTTACTGGCAAATTGGCTCTGTTTTTCCAGCACAGGAGCACTTTGTGTCCAACATTACTCGTCAATTATTAATTCGTGAAAGTTCTCGCTTTTCGAATCACCAAGCTAGTTCAACGGTTCTTTTTTATTTAAGAGAAGGGGAGTTGCATGAACTGAGCTTGCTATTCTATCAGTATTTAGCCCTAAAAGCTGGCTACAAAACCTTGTACTTGGGGCAAAATGTGCCTTTCGACGACTTGCTAAAGCTTGAAGGAATGCAAAAGGTTGATCGGGTGTTTACAGCGTTTATCAACGGTATTGAACCCGATGAGCTGAACGACTATATTCAGCAAATGAATGCAGCATTTAAACGCAAAAAGGTGTTTGTAACCGGAGCACAGCTTTCGCTACATCATCCGCAATTGCCCTCCAATTTTAAAGTGGTTGCTGATGTACGCGCTTTTAAAAAGTACTTCGGCACTTTAGGCGAAAGGGTATCGTAGCTTTTTACGATTGAATTTTTGAGTTTTACGGAAGTCTGGAACGTACTCACTATTCATTCTGAAATCTCACCGAAAAGTGCTATTTTGGCGCTTAGTTAGAGGAATACGATTTGTATTAGACTAACATCAAACATACTAACTACTCAGAAATTATGAAAAAGAAAGGATTTTTACCGGGCTTTTGGAGCCTTTGTGTAATTGTACTTATTGCATTTTCGTCATGTAGCAATAAGGTAGAGGACAATCGATTGCCTGGAGAACACGTGCTGTGGTATGAGCAGCCAGCCCAAAAATGGGAGGAGGCATTGCCATTGGGAAATGGGCGGCTTGGTGTGATGGTTTTTGGTAAACCGAGTGAGGAACGCATTCAGTTGAATGATGATTCGATGTGGCCAGCAGATAAAGGCTGGGATGAGCCTGCTGGAAATGAAAACGACCTGGAGCAGATTCGGGAGTTGTTAAAGGCAGGCAAGCATGTGGAGGCCGATGCTTTATTTGTTGAGAAATTTTCAAGAAAACGGGTTGTTCGCTCTCATCAAACATTGGGCGATTTACATTTAGGGTTTCAGCATGAAAACATCACCGATTATCGCCGGGATTTGGACCTTCAAACAGCAACAGCAACCGTTAGCTATCGGACAAATGGCAAGCTGGTGACCGAGAAGATTTTTGTTTCGCATCCACATCGTGCAATTGTTATCGAGTTGGCGACTGAAGCCGCTGACGGTTTGAACGGTAAAGTAAGCTTGAGTCGTCCGATGGATGGAGGAAAGCCAACCGTAGTAACCAAAACAACTGCAGATAATTTATTGCTGATGCAAGGGGAAGTGACCCAGCGTGATGCGGTATTCGATTCAAAGCCAGATCCGATTGAGCATGGGGTTCAATTTGAAACTTGCTTAAAAATTGATCATAAAGATGGAACTGTCGCTCGTGGTGATGATTTCCTAGAGTTGCAGGGGGTTAAGCAAGCAACTTTATACTTGGTTTCAAACTCTTCATTTTATTTTGATGACTATGCCGGACAAAATAAGCAGGACCTGAAAGCGGTAAGTGAAACACCTTTAACTAAGGTTTATGCTGATCATGTTCAGGATTTTCAAGAGTTGTACAACCGGGTGAGTTTAGATATCAATGATCAGCAACTGGATTCGATACCAACCGACAAGCGTTTACAACAAGTTAAAGAAGGGCAAACGGACACTGGGCTGGAGTCTTTGCTTTTTCAATATGGACGTTATTTGCTGATCAGCTCTTCGCGAATGGGAACAAACCCAGCAAACCTGCAAGGGCTATGGAATCAACATATCACAGCTCCCTGGAATGCTGACTACCACTTGAATATTAATCTGCAGATGAACTATTGGTTGGCCGATGTAACAAACTTGAGTGAACTGAATACGCCCTTGTTTGATTACCTGGACCGCGTGGTTGAAAATGGGAAAGTTACAGCGAGAAAGAACTTTGGTTGTGAAGGAAGCTTTTTTCCACACGCAACTGATTTGTGGGCTCCAACTTGGATGAGGGCCCCAACAGCTTATTGGGGATGCTCCGTTGGTGCAGGAGGATGGATGATGCAACACTATTGGCAGCACTTTGAGTTTACACGGGATACTGACTTTTTGAAAGAGAGAGCTTTCCCGGCAATTGAGCAAGTGGCTCAGTTTTATAGCGATTGGATTATTGAAGATCCGAGAGATGGAAGCTTGGTTTCATCGCCATCTACATCACCTGAAAACCGTTTTTATACCGCTAAAGGAGACCCTGTTGCAAGCTGTATGGGAAGTGCGATGGATCAGCAAATCATCGCTGAGGTTTTTGACAATTACATCCATGGTGCTGAGATTTTGAATAAGGATAGCAAACTACTGAAACGTATTAAACAACAACGAGCCCAGTTGCGTCCGGGATTTGTATTGGGAAGTGATGGTCGTATCTTGGAATGGGACCGCGAGTATAAAGAGGTCGAACCCGGGCACCGCCATATGTCGCATTTGTATGGTTTTCATCCAGGAATAAGTGTTACTAAAACAGGTAGTCCTGAAATTTTTGAAGCTGTTCGAAAAACCTTGGATTATCGGTTGGCGAATGGCGGAGCAGGTACCGGATGGAGCCGTGCTTGGCTGATTAATTGCAGCGCCCGCTTGCTGGATGGCGATATGGCACAAGAGCATATTCAGTTGTTGCTTCAGAAGTCGATGTATGATAACTTATTTGATGGACATCCTCCATTCCAAATTGATGGAAACTTCGGCTATACAGCTGGAGTTGCCGAGATGTTGCTACAATCGCATGAAAATGGTTTGTTGCGTATTCTTCCAGCCTTACCTTCTAATTGGAAAAACGGCCAGATAACAGGGCTGAAAGCCAGAGGAGGATTTGTAGTTGACATTTACTGGGCTGACAACCGTTTGGAAAAAGCAGTGGTTAAAGCAACGATCGACCAAACTGCTGAAATTGGCTACCAAAATCAAGTTGTTCCACTGGCGTTGAAAGCAGGTGAAAGCTTTGTTTTTCAACCGAAATAGGTTTATTAAATATGATTCTCAGCATTTATTTTGAGCTGTTTTGTATCTTGTATGAAGCTAGCTTATCGTAAATACCAGACAGTCTGAAAGCTGAGAGTCTATTGGTCTATTGAATTTAAATTTTGTTTTCGATTCAAGAAAAAGTGCTAAATGATGTTAATACAGAATTGCCGGAGTTTGATTGTGAGTTTATTTGGAGGACTGTTGCTCGGAGTGGGATGTAGCCCGGTTCAACAAACTGAAATTAAGGTAGAAGCCCAGCCCGTTGAAGCCAGAGTAGAAGGGAATGTTTTAGTGGGGCCAGGGGTGTTGAATGATACAGATCGCTTTGTTTGGGGTGGCAGTGTCGTAAAAGGTTATGATGGTAAATATCATATGCTATACAGTACTTGGGAATGTGGCGACTCTATTCCTGTTTTTACTGATTCCTGGGTATTACACTCTAAAATAGCCTATGCGGTGTCCGATTATCCAGATCGTGATTTCCAGTTTCAGGGAATTGTGTTGACGGGGCGAGCGTTGGATGGAGATAGTGCCGCCTGGGATGCGCAAACGGTTCACAATCCGCACCTCAAAATGTTTAATGGAAAGTATTACCTCTACTACGTCGGTTCAGTTGATCCGGGAGTTCAACCTGAAGGATCGAAAGGGGAAAATGTGAATAAAAGGAATCGGGTGCAGCAATATCAGAAAATTGGTGTGATTGAGTTTGACAACTTTGATGATTTGTTGGCTGGCCGTTTCGAGCGGTCAGATGAACCCTTGCTGGCCCCTCGAACACGGGTGAAGCCCAATAACATTGTTGAACCATCTCCAGAAGGAACAAAAGCTGGCCCCGACAATATTATTGTGGTTAATCCGGCTGTCGTACAACGCCCATCGGATGGCAAATATTTACTGTTTTATAAAGGAAATGTTTACGATCCTTCCTGGCGGGGAATTCATGGTGTTGCTATTGCCGACTCGCCAACGGGACCATTTAAAACAACAGATCACATTGTTTTTGATATCCGACTGGAAGATGGGCGGATTGCTTCAGCAGAAGATCCGTTTGTTTGGTATCACCCCGAATTGGAGCGCTTCTTTGTGGTGTTTAAAGATTTCTCGGGAAAGATCACGCAGGGGCAACCAGGCTTGGCTTTGCTGGAATCGGTTGATGGTTTGGAATGGACACGTCCGGAGCATCCGTTTTTCATGAAAAAGCAAGTGGTTTTAACCAGTGGCGATACCTTAAAAGTAGACCGATTGGAACGTCCACAACTGTTGATTGATGAAGAAGGTAATCCTCAAGTGTTGTATTCTGCTTGCGCTATTGTAAATGTAAATCCAAGACAAGATGGTGCTTCATTTAATGTGCATATTCCGTTAAAAACGAAGCGATGAATAAACAGCAACGGAGAACAATTCGCAATATCTTAATGGTATTTGTCTTCATCAATTTTATTGCTTTGATATTGGCTTTAACCAATTGGATAAATCCCAATCCTTTAAAAGATTATCGCCTGGCATTGGGAATAAGCTTCATCTTGTTGGCAGGAACTGCCCGCCGTATTTGTCAATCATGTCAAGATAAAGAAGAGGCTGACGAAAAAGCCAGTGCATAATAAAATAATGAGCAACTGTCCAACGCGGGCAGTTGCTCATTATGCTTAGAGCTCCCATCTTCATCCTTAAAATCGAAAAGGATAGAAACTCAATACTAATTCAATATTTTTTTTAGGAGGTCTTTTCTGCCTAGTTTGAGCAGTTCATGCCTAATCTGTTGTTGGTATTCCCGCTTGTACCAAAAGAAAAATTTACGCTGCGAAAGCTTTTCCTTTTTCGACTTGGCCGTATAAACTTTTTCCATGGTGTATGGATGATAGCCCGTGTAGTAAATCACCGTGGCTAAAGTCATTGGCGTTGGTGTGAAATCCTGAACTTGCTCTAAACGGAAATCCAACTGTTTGGTTTCGGCAGCCAAGTTGGCCATGTCTGAATTTCCGCAACCTGGGTGGCTGGAAATGAAATAGGGAATCAGCTGTTGATTCAGCCCTTCTTCTTTATTGATGGCGTTAAAAGCCTTATTTAGCTTATAAAATAGCTTGAAGGAAGGTTTCCGCATAATTTTCAAAACATCGTCTGAAGTGTGCTCCGGAGCTACCTTCAAGCGTCCTGAAACGTGATGTTTTACCACCTCGCGCAGGTACGTCATGTTGGTTTTATTGACTGCCTTGTCCTTGGTTTCGTGCAAAATCATGTCATAACGAATACCACTTCCAATAAAGGCCTTTTTCACCTTCGGGTGCTGACGGACTTTTCGGTACAAGTCAAGCATTGGCTTGTGGTTAACATCCAGGTTTTTGCAAACCTCAGGGAAGATGCACGAAGGCCGTTTACATTTTCGGCAAATTTCTTCATGAATCCCCTTCATTTTGTACATGTTAGCTGAAGGACCTCCCAAATCTGAAATATAACCTTTGAAATCAGGCATCTGAGTTACTTGCTCCAGTTCCTTCAAAATTGATTTTTCGGAACGGCTGGCAATGAATTTTCCCTGATGAGCTGAAATCGTACAAAAAGTACATCCTCCAAAACATCCCCGGTGAATGTTGATCGAGTGCCGGATCATTTCATAAGCCGGGATCGTTTCTTTGTTTTTGTAGCGAGGATGTGGTAAGCGGGTAAATGGCAAATCGTAATACCGGTCAATCTCTTTCTCCTCAAGGGGAGGCCAAGGCGGATTAACGACGACCTCTTGCTTTCCGATCTTTTGCACAATTTTGTTGGCTTCCGATTTATTGGATTCCTCTTCAATGTGCATGAAGTTTTTGGCAAATTTCTTTTTGTCCGATAAACATTCTTCATGCGAATACAGCTCCAGGCTATTCCACTTTTTGTTGGTGGCATAAGCTTGGTCTTGCTCGGTCATGAATACGGTCTGGGGCAAGTTGGTGATGGTGGTGGGATCAACTCCTCGTTTTACCAAACGGGTAAAGTCGAGAATGGATTTTTCACCCATACCATAGAATAAAAGGTCAGCCTTTGCTTCTTTTAAGATCGAAGGCTTGAGCTTGTTTTGCCAATAATCGTAATGCGTCACTCGACGCAGTGATCCCTCAATACCACCCAGAATAACCGGAGTGTCAGGGTATAATTTTTTCAGAATATTGCAGTAAACAGTTGCTGCATAATCCGGACGCTTATTTTGTTGTCCACCTGGAGTGTAGGCATCATTTGAGCGTTTCCGTTTGTTCGCAGTATAGTGGTTGACCATCGAGTCCATATTTCCCGAAGTGACAGCAAAATAGAGTCGTGGTTTGCCCAACTTCTTAAAATCACGTAAATCATCTTGCCAGTTGGGTTGCGGCACAATGGCAATCCGCAGTCCCTCTGCTTCGAGTATCCGGCCAATTACGGCAGCTCCAAACGAAGGGTGATCGACGTACGCATCGCCGGTAAAGAAAATTACATCCAATTCATCCCAACCACGATCCAAAGCTTCTTTTTTGCTAGTCGGTAACCAATCGGTTGTTTGTAATTTCTGATATAGCTGATTCACGTGTTTTCCTTTCTTTTGATTTTCGATGCAAAGTTATCATGCTTTTGGGGATTTAAAAGACTTTCACCTCTTTTTTTTGAGTGATTATTCTTTAAAAAAACTAGTACTCGTTTGTAAAAGGAAACACTATCCTTTATAATTTTAGAGCAAGCTTAATTGATAAATCGATGGAAATAGTCAAACCCAAAGACATTCTGAAAGCCAACCCATATCTTGCGTTTCTGGGGGGTGAGAACCTGGCTAAGTTTATCATGTATGTGTTGCGATTTAATCGGCTTAATAAAATCTATGGTCAAATTGCCGATAAAGAGGGGATTGAATTTATCGATGAACTGATTCGTATTTTGGAAATTAAGTACGAATTTGATGAAAAGGAATTGAAGAAGATTCCTGCCAAAGGCCCTTTTATCGTGGTGGCCAACCATCCGTTTGGCGGATTGGATGGCATTTTGCTGATAAAAATGTTGAGTGAAGTTCGTCCCGATGTTAAGGTGATGGCCAATTTCTTATTGAAGAAAATTGAACCAATCAGCAACTTTTTTCTGGCTGTTAATCCTTTTGAAAATCAGCAGGAGAATCGTGCCGGTTTTGGTGGTATTAAGCAAGCCATGACGCACTTAAAGGATGGCGGAGGCTTGTGTATCTTTCCGGCAGGAGAAGTTTCGGGTTACCAAGCCAATAATAAGATATCGGACAGGCAGTGGCAGTACGCGGCTTTAAAATTCATTAAGCATTCTAAGGTGCCTGTTGTTCCTGTTTACTTTGGAGGGCATAACAGTCGCTTCTTTCATTTGATTGGGCGTATCAATCCCAACTTGCAGCAAGTGAGGCTTCCCTCAGAATTGTTGAATAAGAAACGAAAGCCTGTAAAAGTGCGTATTGGTTCCGCAATTCGTGTTGAGGAGCAAACGGCCTTTCCTGAAGTGTACCAGTTTGGGCGTTACCTCAGGGCAAAGACATACAGTTTGTGTTCCCGCATGGAGGTTAAGCGTTATTTTAACTATTCGCTGAAGCGCAAGAAGAAGCCGGAGCCAATTGCTGGGGCAGCTTCTACTGAAAAAATCAAAAATGAGATTGCGGGTTTAACTGATGAGTGTTTGTTATTTAAGGTCAAGAATTTTGCAGTGTACTGTGCTGCTGCTAATGCTATTCCAAACTTGCTGTATGAAATAGGAAGGCTACGGGAGATTACCTTCCGGGAAGTGGGAGAAGGGACCAACCGAAGCATTGATTTGGATGAGTTCGATTTGTACTATCACCAGTTGTTTATTTGGGATGATGAGGCTTCGTGTTTGGTCGGCGCCTATCGAATTGGGAAAGGGGCTGACATTTTGCACGATTACGGCGTCAGGGGCTTTTATGTCCAAAGCTTGTTTCGCCTGAAAGAGTCCTTTATTCCCGTACTGGAGCAATCGTTGGAATTGGGCCGTTCGTTTGTGGTAAAAGCTTATCAACGGCAACCCATGCCATTGTTTTTACTGTGGAAAGGGATCCTTTACTTTTTGCTGAAAAACCCGGAATACCGCTATTTGATTGGTCCAGTGAGTATTAGTGATGATTACTCGAAAACTTCGAAGGATTTGATCATTAAGTTTATCATGTCACATCATTTTGGCTGGCAAAATGCACGTCATGTAACTCCTCGAAAGGCATATAAATTTAAGAGTCAGGATCCAAATATGAATGTGATTATGGAGAACCTGGATGATATCAATAAGCTGGATCGGTTTATTGGCGATGTGGATCAGTTAAATACCGGTTTGCCTGTCTTATTGAAAAAATACATTAAGCTGAATGCCAAGATTATTGGATTTAATGTGGATCCTAAGTTTAACAATTGCTTGGATGGCCTGATTTTGCTGGATGTTTATGATGTTCCTAAAAACACGATTGAATCTTTGTCGAAGGAGGCTAACGATGGATCAATTCTGAATCGTTTCTACTCGAGCAGGGAGCATGCTTAGCATTATTCATTAGCGAAAAGTTGTTGCAATTAGACCGTTTATTTATCTGACTTGGATGTTTCAGGAAGGGCTTTTCCTTTTTTCTTTTGGTGTTTAGTTGTTTAACAGATAAATGTCAACCTTGAATTTAACTTTATTTTATTGTCTTTGTTTATTTTTATCAGATGACTGATTTAATTCAAGAACTATAAAAACACCAATTTATGAGATTATTAGCAGTGTGGCTATTAGCCAGCGTTTTATTGGCTTCGTGTGTGCAAAAAAAGAAAGAGTCGGTTCAGCCCATTAATACTAGTTCTTTGATGCGTGCGGTGACCGTTGATGAGGTGATTCAAACCGATAGTTATACGTACCTGAAAGTTACTGAAAGTGGAAATCAATTTTGGATGGCTGTTAACCGTCAGCCAGTCGAAGTTGGGCAGAAATATTATTACGATTCTGCTTTGGAAATGAAAGATTTCAAAAGTAAAGCACTTGATCGGACCTTTGAAACAATCTATTTTGTACAGAGCTTTAGCAAAGAGCCAATTAGCGAGAAAAAGGCAACAGCAAGTATGCAAGAACCCCAAGGGAAGAAGGTGGAAGCCTATAACAAAGCAATTGATGTAGAACCAGTAGATGGGGGAGTGACCATTGCTAAATTATATGAATCCAAAAAAGATTATTCAGGAAAGCAAGTGACCGTTCGCGGTCAAATTGTGAAAGTCAACAAAAACATCATGGGGCGCAATTGGCTGCATATTCAGGATGGTACCAACTTCGATGGGAAATATGATTTGACCATTACCTCAAGCGAATTGGCTGAGGTTGGACAAGTCGTAACGATTGAGGGAACCGTTACTTTGGATAAAGACTTTGGAGCTGGTTACTTCTACGATTTAATTATAGAAAACGGAAGTCTCGTGGAATAGGAGCCTATGCTGTTTTTCTAAGTTAACTATAGAATTTTAGTTTATGATTTTTTTTTAAAGTTTGGAATTTGAGCTTTCATCTCGGGCAATAAATTCCAAACTTTAAATTTTTCTTTCCTTCAATCACCCCTATCCTTAATTATTTTTTTCTGATCGATAGAACTGCTACTTTTGCAGTCGTTTTTATTGGCGACCTTAATTACATTATACTTTCGACAGGAGAATGCTTCTCACCTTGAGGCCTGAAAACATGTTTTATAAGTTCTACCTGTTGTGTGTTAATTAAGGGGCAAGGTCTCGCCCAACCTCAATCACTTATAGTTTTTTACATGATGAAACGAATTTGGCGTTTGTATCGTCCTCACTATGCCGAAACGCGTAGGCTTGCCCTGCCGGTAATTGTGGCGCAGATAGGACAAATTACGGTTGGTTTGGCTGATAATATGATGATTGGCCGCTTGGGAAAAACAGAGTTGGCTGCGGCAGCTTTTGCCAACACCTTGTTTTCACTCCCTTTAATTTTCGGGATGGGGTTTGCAATGGCAATTACTCCTTTAACAGGAAAAGCAACTGGTTCGAATGATTATTCCGAACTTAAATCCTTAAAGAAGGCTGCATTTGGGGCTAATGGCGTGATGGCGGCCATATTAATTGCAGCAAGTACTTTGCTGTATTCGGCCATGCCTTACATGCATCAACCCGAAAGTATTCTTGAATATTCGCAGCAGTATTTTAGTGTTATTGGGCTTTCTATTATTCCCTTAATGCTGTTTTTGAGTGGTAAACAGTTTGCAGAAGGTTTATCCAATACCAAGTTGGCGATGATGATTACCTTGGGAGCCAATGTTTTCAATATCTTGGGGAATTACATGCTGATTTTTGGAAAATGGGGAGCTCCTGAATTAGGGCTTGTTGGTGCCGGCTGGTCCACCTTGTTTGCCCGTGTACTGATGGCGATCGGAATGCTTGTTTTTATTCGCAAGCTTCATCGCGAGCAGCTCAAATCAGTGGTGATTAACTTTAAGGAGCTGGCAGCTTCAACACTAAAAATTATCAAACTGGGGATTCCGATGGGATTGCATATGTTTTCGGAGTCCTCAGCCTTTATTGTCGCTGGAATTATGATGGGATGGATTAGCGAGACAGGTTTGGCAGCTCATCAAATTGTGATTAGTCTTTCCACTTTTGGCTTTATGTTGTACCAGGGGATTGGTGTTAGCACAACGATTCGGATTAGTCAGCTTGCCGGGCGTCAGGTTCCTGCTTTAATTAAGCGAGCTTCAAACGCTTCGATTCAAATTGTTTTTGGCATGGTGATTATTATTTCAATAGCTTTTGTGAGCATGAGTACTTGGTTGCCAACGCTGTTTACAACCGATGCAGGCGTGATTAAGCTAGCTTCACAGATGATTATTGTACTAGCTGTTTTTCAGCTTTTTGATGCCATTCAGATTATCTATTCCGGAATTTTACGGGGAATGGCTGATGCTACTGTCCCGGGAATTCTAACTTTTATCTGCTACTTCATTATCACCATCCCATTTAGTTATTGGGCCGCTTTTCATGGTGGCTTTAATGAAATTGGGATTTGGATGGGATTTCCCGTTGGCCTGAGTATTTGTGCCCTGATGTTTCATTTCAGGCTGAAGTACTTGCATCGGAAATTATTGGTTAGCATGCAGGCCTAGCAAAAAAAGAAGCAGGAAGTAGCGGCCTCAAAGGCATACTTCCTGCTTTGTTATTGGGTTTATTACTGTCGGCTAATCTCTATAAAGCAAACATTAGTTTTGCACCTATTCGCAAATAACCACCACTACTAACAGTGTAAGTCATTTCTGGAGCAAGCACCATTTTTTCTGATAAATCAATGTTTAATCCAGCTCCCAGGTTAATTCCAAACTCTGAGCTAGAGTATGATTCTAAAGAGAAATCATCATGTTCAAAATTAGGGAAGTCGAAGCTAACGCTTGTGATGTTAATCCCGCCAATACCATATAGTGTGCCGAGGTTTTCAATGTCGGTAAGGTTGTAATTGGCGTTGAAATCAAAAGCAGTCCATTGTAAATAGTCTTTTTCCAGGAAATAAGTAAAAGAAGCGGTTGCAGCCCATGATTCATCAATTTGATAAGCAGCATTGGCGCTAAGTCCAAGTGAGCTAATGTCGGTGGCGAAACCAATTCCAGGGCCAATACTGAATTGTGCATTAGCTTGTTTTACTGCTGTTCCCATAATCAGAACCATGATTGCAAAGGCAAGTTTTTTCATCTTAAGAATTTTAAATTATTTGGTTATAAATGAATCGACTAATAAATCTTGTTTTTTTTATTAGTCAGACTAGTTAAACACAGGTTTATATAAAAAAGTTTTTTCGTCAGTAAAATTTGTCTAATAATATTTATGAGGGTAATTGAATGGGGCTGGTAGTCAGTTGATTTATGAAGAATGAAAAGTGCTAAAAAACTTTCAAATAAAGGATTATTTCTCTTTTCGATCTGTTCTTTTTATTAAGAAGATGGATGACTTGTAGTTTGATTTTGGATATGGTATCTACAAGTACATAATATTTCTATAAAATGATTTTTGTGATTTGGAATAGGTCGGTGATGTGATTTTTAGATAGGTTAGATAATGATAAAACTTGTTTTTTACCTAATCCATTTTTGATGCGGTAAATCGAAAAGCGGAACTTTTACGTAACCTGAGAAAGTTACCTAAAAAAATGATTAAACGATGAGACAGTCTGTATTTTTTGCGATACTTATAGTATGCGGTCTTTTCGGAACCGCATTTGGTCAAGACAATGGGCAACGGGAGAGAGAGGAGCGTTTTCGGGATAAGCTATTTACAGGGGGAAGCGTAGGAGTTTCTTTGGGGAGCTATACCAATGTGAATTTTAGCCCGATTATTGGAGCCCGCTTGACGGATCAGTTTTATGCAGGTGCTGGAATTGAGTATCAATATACTCGGTACAAATACGCTCGCGAAACCTATACCTCAAGTCAATATGGTGGACGTTTGTTTACGCAATATAATGTTGTGCCACAACTATATCTGCATACGGAATTTTCACTCGTTAATCTGGAATATTATACTTTAAATCAAAAAGATCGGAGTTTTGTGCCCTTTCTTTACGTTGGAGGGGGCTATCGGCAATTACTTACCAATCGGTCTTTTTTCACATTTCAGGTGTTGTTTGACGTCATTCAGGATAAAAACTCGCCTTACAATTCCTGGGAACCAATTTATAGCGTTGGTTTTGGCGTTGATATTTAAATTATTGGGAATTGTGGTCTTGTGATGAATTGGCTACCTGTAGTTGATAATCATTATATTCGTAGGATCAATAGATCTGTAACAGATCGTATAAAGCACATGTCATTTCATGGAGTGGTACTTTTATTTGGCTTTGGTTGGAGTTGGCTTGGTTGCTGGTTTTGTTAACGCTGCAGCTGCCGGAGGATCAATGCTCTCATTGCCTTTCTTAATTTTTCTGGGCCTTCCGGCTAATGTTGCCAATGCGACTAACCGGATTGCCATTTTATTACAAAATATTGTTGGAGTAAACGCTTTTCGTCAGGAGAAAATTTTTGATGTCAAAAAGGACTACCGACTCACCATTCCGGCCATTTTCGGTGCGGTAATTGGAGCGATGTGGGCTGTTGATATTGATGCTCGAACCTTGGAGAAGATCATTGGCTTCATCATGTTTTTCATGCTTCTGGTGATTCTTTTTAAGCCTGATGCTTGGCTAAAGAAGCAAGCCATTAAGACTCGTTCGGCACCATCCTTCTGGCAATACCTTATTTTCTTTTTTATTGGTTTGTATGGCGGCTTTATTCAGCTGGGTGTTGGCTTTTTCCTGCTGGCAGGCTTGGTTTTAGGATGCGGTTATGATTTGGTAAAAGCCAATGCCATTAAACTGTTTGTGATACTGGGGTATACTTTCTTTGCCTTGGCAATTTTTATTTACAATGATCAAGTGGATTGGTTGAGTGGCTTGTCGTTAGCCAGTGGAAATATGCTGGGAGCTTGGCTGGGGGTAAAATTGACGGTCAAAGGTGGGGCACGTTTTGTGCGTTATGTGCTGATTGTTGTATTGGTGCTGATTTCTGCGAAAATGTTGCTTAGCTTCTGAAAATAAAGAAGACCGGGTTGCCCCGGTCTTTTGTTTGTTATTCGTCTTTCGGTTCTTCCTTGGGATCTAAAATATCAATAAAGTGACGGGCTATTTGCAAAGCTGGAAGCTCGTTGTAATTGTCATCTAAGTTTGCACACATGGTGATTACCAGTTTTTCTTCCGGATAGATGGCGATGGCAGAAGCTCCCCCAACGGTATTTCCAGATTGTCCGATTACTTTGCGGCCATCATTGTCATAGGTGACCAACCATCCAAAGCTGCTGTTTAACAATTGGCCGGTGCTTAATTCGTAAGGCTCAGAAAATAGCTTGATGGACTGCTCGTTAAAATAGTCCGGCTTTAACAACTGTAATGAAGCCTTATTCAGGTCGTCAGCAGTTGATAAAAAGCCCAGCGCTGGAGCCATTGATCGTAAGTTGACCTGTGGCGCATTAACCAAACGGGCAATATAATCGCGGTGGTAGTTGGTGCTTCGGTTTGGGATGATGGCTAGGTAGTTGTCTACTTGTGTATTGGTTAGCCCTAAAGTGTCTAGCACCATTTCTTTGATAAGCTCTGGGAAACGGGTTTCGGTAATATCTTCAGCAAGGATGCCCAATAAAGCCCAGCTGTAGTTCGACTTCAAAAAATAAGTGTTGGGTTCATACACTTGAGGATCGTTTTCGTATAGCGACACATAATCTTTCAGGGTAACAAGCTTCTTGTCAAGTTTTAGTTCTTCGTTGGCTGGGGCCTGTGGAAATCCTGCTGCCTGTGCCGCCAACATGCGGGGCGAAAAGTCAAAATCTTTCTGGGGGAAATTGGGAATGTACGTATAGAAGCTTTCGTCCAAGTCAATTTTCCCCTCTTCTTCCATTTTAGCCATGAGAAAGGCAGTAAATAGCTGCGAACTTGTTCCGATTCGGAATTTTGTTTCGCGCGTGACGGGCGCTTTTAATTCCTTATTGGCATAGCCAAGCCCTTCCGACCAAATGACTTCTCCGTCAATTGTAACACAAACCGACATCCCCGGCGTAAAGCTCGAAATCAAATGAGCTCCCAATTCCTTTCTGCTTTCAAGAATGGCTTCCTTATAGCTCATGTTATAAACTGGTCCATTCTCGTCTTTTTTCTTTTTGCAAGATGAAAAACTGGAACTAATTACAAGCATTAGAATCAATGCTTTAATCATTGAAACAGATTGGTACATGTTCTTTTCCATTCGTTTTTTTGTTTTTAGAGATTCTTAGCGAGTTTGTGTCAGCCCCAAAATAAGCTGACAACTTTCTATATCGCTTATGTTTGACTTTAAACAATTTATTTAAGCTCAATCGTTTGCATTTTGATGAGGAACAAGATGCTCGATTGTGTTAAATTTTTGCAGCCCTGAAAATAGTAAAATCCATTAAATGAAACAGGGGATTTTGCTGAAAATGGTTTGCCGAACGAATTTCTTTATAAGATAAAGCAGAATCATGGATTTTTGCTCAAGTTGAGGTTCGACTCCAGATTCACATGAAGAACAACAAACAAGCGAGCTAAAAAAAGCCTCCGGTAAGGGAGGCTTCTTGAGCGTTTGTGGTAATATTATTTAAACTTTTTAAGCAAGTCTTTTACGGCGTCTTTATGAATGGTGAATCCCATCATCTTTAGTTTAATATAGTCTTCGTGGAAGAAATAGTATCCGAAACGAGAATCCTGATCACCAACATTTCTGGAGCCGGAGCTTGAGTCTTTTATCAGGTACCAGTCTTTTCCTTGTCCTTTGTAATTCTCTAAAATTCCAATCAGGTGCATGCCATGATCGTCAGTGGTAGTTTCATTCGAAAAACGGAATTGACGAGCATCTTCGTTGATGTATTCTGAAGGAATGTCGTAATCGGGCACCATGGCGCAATTGGTTTCGCGGCTAAAACCGGTTTCAGAAACATCACCTCCAATACTCATGGAGTAGCCTTCTTTTACAGCCTTTTTGATGACTTCCATATAAAAATCTAGCGGAACATTGTAGTAGTCGGCACTATGCCACCAGTTATCGGGAACTTTGTATTCCACTTGCTGCCAGTAAGGTTCTTGCTTGTACGACAGAATTTCGACAAAATCGTTTGGATTAAGCTGAAGGTAGTCCGTCATGTAGGTTTTTGGTGTATAGGTTTTGCCATCTACGGTGAATTCTACCGGAGGTTCTCCAATATAATGGTTCATAATGGACTTGATGGTTTCCAAACCGTAATTAACGTTCCAGGCGTTGGAGGCTTTCATGGATTCCAGGAAGCCCTTCATTTCTTCCATCATTTTTGCATGGGTGTGAAACTGACGATTGTGTAACAGTCCAGTGTAAACATCTTCAGGAACAACCCCGTATCGGTTCATGATACGAGCAACGGCATTCCCTTCCGAACCTTCGTCAAACTTCGAATCTCCACGTTTTTCAATGTAACGGCGGGCTTTTTCTACATATTCCCAATAAACCGTATATATTTCTGATAACTCGACTTTTTTACCTGTTTGACGATAAATTTCAGATTCATAAAAAGAGGTGGTTGAAAAAGACCAACAAGTTCCGGCATTCCCCTGCGATTCCGTTGAATGGCTCCAAATTGTCTCATATAAAGAAGGATCATTAGGAAGATCCAGCTTGCTTTGATCCATGTTGAATCGAATGTAGGGAGCTTCTTCTTCCAGCTCTTCATTAACGGCATTTACATCTTTCAAAATGGATTCGTAATAATAGCCTTCACCTTGATTGTAAACTTCAACTTTCCCTTGGCTTTCATTTTTTTGAGCAAAACTGCTAAGTACCAACACCGTGGCACCAAATGTCAATAAATATTTTAAATTCATAAATGGTTTATTTTGTGTGGAATATACGAAAATATGTCTCTATAGGTAACTGAGGGATGTCAGTAATTACATAAAAACACTTTTCTATTTTTAAATAAGCGTCCTTGTCAGTAGCAAGCTTTTAGTTATTAGCCCTTTATTGGTTAGTTATTGTTTGTGTTCATTAAAAACGGGCTTGGGAATTGGGCTTGCAGATTTTTTATTTTACATTTAAAAGTTCGTAAAAATCGAATCGAGCTATTGGTATGTGGCTGGTTTATTATTGGTAAGCATCCACTGCCAATACGAAGAGGGGAAGAATAATTCGAGGAATAATAATTTTCCAAGCTATAGTGGGGTGAAACAAGCGTGAATTAAGGGTTTTATTCGTTATAGTCGAAAAACAAAAGATAAGCAGATGAAGATACCTGTTCCATTGATTGATAAGTACAATGTTCCGGTGCCACGGTATACGAGTTATCCACCGGCTAATTTTTTTGGTGATGATTTTGTGACGGGCGATTATTTGTTGGCAGTTGAGGAGTCGAATGAGAAAGAGCCGGAAAATATTTCAATTTATTTGCATGTTCCGTTTTGTACGCAGTTATGTTTGTATTGTGGATGTAACACACATATAACCAAAGATCAGGATATGATGCAGCATTATATGGATGCTTTGAAAAAAGAGATTCATATGATTGGAAAGCTGCTCGATCGGAAACGAAAAATTTCCCAAATCCATTGGGGTGGGGGAACGCCGAATGTTTTACCGGCACAGTTGATTGGTGAGGTGATGGCGATTTTTACTTCAGAGTATGAGTTTATTGATAAACCGGAAATTGCTATTGAGTGTAATCCGGCACATCTGGATGAAGCTTATATTGATGCCTTGATCTCGTTTGGGTTTACCCGAATTAGCCTTGGTGTACAAGATTTTCAGGAGAAAGTGCTTAATGCCGTGCATCGGGAAGTTCCAGAGATTCCGATTGAAGAGTTGGTGAAAATGATACGCAAGCATCCGGGAGTTTCGGTGAATCTTGATTTTATTTACGGTTTGCCCTATCAAACGGTTGAGTCATTTGCAGGAACCATGGAAAAGGCGATAACCATTAATCCCGATCGGTTGGTAACCTTTTCGTATGCGCATGTGCCATGGGTTAAAAAGGCTCAAAAAAAGCTGGAAGACTATGGTTTACCGTCGCCTGAGAACAAAGTGAAGATGTTTGAAGAAGCATGGGCGCGTATGACTCGGGCTGGTTATATTCCGATTGGATTGGATCATTATGCCAAACCGGATGATGATATGGCTGTCGCCTTGAAGAATCGATCGCTTCATCGTAATTTTCAAGGTTATTGTACGCGAGAAACAACAGGGCAGGTTTACGCTTTTGGAGTAACTGGAATTAGTCAGTTGGAAGATGTGTATGCTCAAAACGCACGAACTGTTAAAGAATATATTGACCAGATTGACCGTGGAATGATCCAGGTGGTGAAAGGATATGCCCTTTCGGATACTGATAAAATTATTCGACAAATCATCAATGAAATCATGTGTAACCAGTATTTGTCCTGGAGTCAGATTGCCGAGCAGTTTAATACTTCGGTTGAGGAGCTGAAAGACTTACTGAATTTCAATGAGGAAAAGCTGGATGAGTTTGTTGCGGATGACTTGTTGTCGTACACCGAAGATGAAATTGTGATTACAGATCTGGGACGTTTCTTTCTACGGAATATCGCAGCCGTTTTTGATATTCGTTTAGAAGGAAGTATCCAAAAATTTTCAAAATC
This sequence comes from Sunxiuqinia elliptica, assembly GCF_900113005.1. Classification (GTDB taxonomy): domain Bacteria; phylum Bacteroidota; class Bacteroidia; order Bacteroidales; family Prolixibacteraceae; genus Sunxiuqinia; species Sunxiuqinia elliptica. The sequence goes on along the minus strand of NZ_FONW01000004.1, from coordinate 45,790 downwards.
AGTTTAATAATGAATCAGAAAGTTGCTGTCATTGGCGCCGGGCTAACAGGCCTGACCACGGCTTATTATTTGCAAAAAAAAGGTTTTGATGTAACCGTATTTGAACAAGCGGATCGTGTGGGAGGCGTCATTGAGAGTGTTGTTGAAAAAGATTTTATCTATGAAAATGGGCCAAGTACTGGTGTGCTCGGTCAACCTGAAGCCGCAGCTTTAATTGAAGAGTTGGGCGATGCCTGTCAGTTAGAAATTGCTGATGAGGATGCTAAGTTCCGATGGATCTGGAAAGGGGATCGTTGGCATGCCTTGCCTTCAGGATTGATGGGCGGTATTCAAACGCCTTTATTTTCTTGGTATGATAAATTTCGGATTTTGGGAGAGCCATTCCGAAAAAAAGGTACCAATCCGGATGAAACTTTGGCCGCTTTGGTTCGGCGTCGGATGGGGGAAAGCTTTCTGAAATATGCGATTGATCCATTCATTTTGGGGATTTATTCTGGTGACCCGGAAAAGCTGGTTGTTCGTTATGCTTTACCTAAGCTATACCAGTTGGAACAAAAGTATGGTAGTTTTATCGGTGGGGCAATCAAGAAAGCACGTGAACCCAAATCTGATTGGGATAAAAAGGCTACACGCGAAGTATTTTCTATGCAAGGAGGTTTGACTTCCTTGATTAAAGCATTGGCCAATGCGATTGGAGCTGAACAAGTTCGATTAAACCAAAAAGGATTAAGCGTTGAGCAGGAAAATGACCAGTATGTAGTCCGCAAAGAGGACGAAACCTTGGGCACTTTTGACCGGCTTGTATCGACCGTTGGTGGGCATGCCTTACGTAAGTTATTTCCGTTTTTCCCATCGGCTGAACTTGAGAAAATAGAGGCAATGCCTTATGCACGCGTTGCTCAGGTGTCGGTTGGCTTTAAAAAATGGGAAGGTATTCCAATCAAGGCATTCGGAGGTTTGGTACCATTTTATGAGAACCGCGATGTATTGGGCGTTTTGTTCCTTTCGTCGTTTTTGAAAGGAAGAGCGCCTGAAGGTGGTGCACTATTGTCAACTTTTTTGGGTGGTGTTCGAAAACCCGAAATGGTTGACCTGGACGATGATAGCATTAAAGCTCTGGTAGAAAAAGAGCTAAAAAGCATGCTGGGATTAACAAAATGGCAACCAGATTTGTTGGTAATTAATCGTTATCAGCATGCTATTCCGCAGTATGGATTAGAGTCAGCTGATCGTCTGGCAGCTATTGCAAAACTGGAATCCCAATATCCAGGATTATTGTTGGGAGGTAATATCCGGGACGGCATTGGAATGGCCGATCGCATGAAGCAAGGACGACAACTGGCTGAAATCATCGGGGATAGCTCAAATTAAGAACTATCATGAGAAATGACAAGGTTGCATTTGCTTTCCGGAATTTACAACAACAAATTTGTGCCGAATTGGAAGAAGCCGATGGTAAGGCTCGTTTCATAACTGATCATTGGGAGAAAGAGATTGGACATGGCTATACCATGGTTTTGACCAATGGTGATGCGATAGAAAAAGCTGCCGTCAACTTTTCGGCTGTAGGAGGCACCGTTAGTGAAAGGATGCTAAAAGCATTGAAAATAGAGGAAGGAGAATCGTACTTTGCCACAGGTATTTCATCCATTATTCATCCGCGAAATCCCCATGCTCCAATAACACATATGAATGTGCGCTATTTCCAGCTGGGATCAGGAAAAGCTTGGTTTGGAGGAGGGATTGATCTGACTCCACACTTCGTTAATAAAAAGGAAGCTGGCTGGTTTCATCGGGAGTTAAAATCAATTTGTGATCAATTTGATTTGAATTTTTACTCGGACTATAAAAAATGGGCCGATGATTATTTCTTTTTGCCTCACCGGAATGAGACTCGTGGGGTTGGAGGAATCTTTTTTGATCATCAGGATGGTGAAGGGATTGAGAATTTTGAAAAGTTTTTTGCTTTTACCCAGGCTTTGGCCGAGGCTTATCCGAGGATTTATAACACGCTGTTGAATGCGAACCGGGCGAAAGCATACACCGAGGAAGAAAAGAACTGGCAGACCTTAAGAAGAGGCCGTTATGTTGAGTTTAACTTGCTCTATGATCGTGGAACAAAGTTCGGTCTGGAATCCAATGGACGAACAGAATCTATTTTTCTGAGTATGCCGCCAATGGCGTCGTGGGTGTATGATTATCAAGCGCGAGAAGGTTCGGCAGAGGCTAATACATTGAGCTTGCTAAAAAAAGACGTAGACTGGGTAAACATAGATTGAGGTTGTTGTTTTAAATGAAAACGAAATAGTTGCTTATGGATAATTCGAAGAGAACAGCTGTATTGTTAGTAAACGTAGGAACGCCAGATGAACCTAAAGTTCCGGCAGTAAGGCGCTATTTATTCGAGTTTTTGAATGATCGCCGGGTGATTGATTTGCCATTGATTCCACAAAAATTGCTAGTCAACTTGATTATTGTTCCTTTTCGGGCACCAAAATCGACCAAACTGTATGAGATGCTTTGGACTCCGAAAGGTTCGCCTTTACTGATTAACGCAGAGAAAAACCGGGAGAAGCTTCAGGAAGCTTTTGGGGATGAATTTCAGGTATTCACCGCTATGCGTTACCAAAATCCACATTTGCGAAAGGTGTTGCGTCAAGTGCGAGATGAACGCTATGGGCGGATGATTGTAGTGCCAGTGTTTCCGCAGTATGCTTCATCAACAACAGGAACTATTGCTCAGTTTGTTTCGCGCGAAGTCGCTAAATGGAATGTTATTCCTGAAATTAGGATGGTTAGTCAGTTTTACAATCATCCAACATTTATCAAAGCTTTTACTGAGCGAATAAAATCCTATCAGCCGGACGCATACGATCATATTGTTTTTTCGTATCATGGGCTCCCCAATCGTCAGGTTGATAAAGTACATCCAGAGGTTCCCTCGACATCATGTACTTGTGAGCAGGAAATGCCTGTTCACGGCAAGTATTGCTACAAAGCTACCTGTTATGAGACAACGCGCCTGCTGGCTCAGTCGCTAGGCTTAGAGCGTGAGGATTACTCCGTTTCTTTTCAATCGCGCCTGACCAAAAACTGGCTTACTCCATTTTCTGATGAATTGGTTATCCAAAAGGCCAAGGAGGGCGTGAAGCGAATTTTATTCGTGGCTCCGGCTTTTGTCGCAGACTGTTTGGAAACAACAATTGAAATTGGCGTCGAATATCAAGAGCTATTTGAGGAATATGGAGGTGAGAAAATACAACTGGTTGAAAGCTTAAATGATCACCCATTATGGATCGAAACCTTGAAAGATTTAATTTTGGAGCCATAGTGTAATATGCGTTATGGCATGCTTTGTTGGTCGCTGCAGAAAATTTTAGATTAATTTTTATCGATATAAAATGATAAGCTACCGCAGCTATTCTTTTGTGAGCGAGTGGCGTATTATTTATAGGCGTTTCGGGTGAATGTCGTGAACTGCCCACTTGTATGGAATAAGGTTTCCTTGTCTCAGATTTTTTAATACATTTGCAGTCACTGAAAGACTAATTGTGGATTGCTTCTAGTGAATAGTTTTCGGATAGTTTCTAAACTGGTTTTTTATTGACTGCTATTCGAGCGCTGAGGATTGATGTTTTAAGAGGGGATGGATTTAGGGCAATATTACATAATTTACTCCCCATTGATCATACTTGCATAATTTTTTTGGGTTGAAAGAAACTGAAAAATGGCATCTTCGAGCATCATAGATCGATCTACGAATGAATGGGAGTGTTAACTCCAAATCTAACAATAAGAATCCTAAATTTTTTTGAAAAAAAGTATTTTTCAACGCAGCTTCCTGTGTTGTTTTTCATCTTATGGTTGTAGCTTTAAAAGAATAAAAGCACGACAGAAGCATAATCACGCCAAATGGTGTTTGTAATGTACTTTGATTGATTGTAATTTGGTGTGCTTTATGCTTTTTGTCTGTGCTGATATCTTCAGTTATTCTGAAAGGTTTAAACTTAGGTAATGCATCGTTAAATCACAAGAATTATTGTGTTCTATTTCATATTTTTTTCACCCATTAAACTAACAACTAACAACAATGAAAAAATTAGTTTGCCTTGTCTTGCTTTTTCAATGTGCTTTGAGTTTTGCACAACCATCTAAAAATGCTGAAAAACAAAAACTTGAACTTACTACTTCCTTGTTTGGAGAAAATGATTTGATTCAATTTCAAGATTTAGTTGGAGCTCCTTCGTATGATGGAGTCAGTTATTTTTCCGTAGGGCTGACCTACCTTCGATCAATAAATTCACTGTTGGAATGGCAAACCGGTCTTGAATATGCCCATCATAAGGTGCAAATTAATCCGAATGTTGGCCCTGATGTGAATGCTGTTTCGAGGGAGGAACAGCTAGATTTAGTTGTAATTCCAATTGGGGTTCGCCTGAATTTTCTAAAATACTTTTTTCTGGATGGAGGGGCACTGTTGGATTTGGATTTAACATCTTCCGGCTCAGTTGACTCTCAGAGCGGGGTTGGAATAAACCTGGGGGTTGGGTGTTCAGTTCCTGTCATTCCAAAACTTTCATTTGTCTTGAAAGCTAATGCAAGAGCTCACGCGTTAGTTCCTTTTTCTTCTGAGAAGTATCACGAACGTTTGCTGGAAAATGGCGTTCACCTTGGCTTGTCTTATGAACTTTGAGTGGGTGGGCTAGCTGCATAATCAAGAAGATCTTCTTTTTGAAAAACGAAAGTGAAAGAGTTGTACTAAAAACACTGAAGTCCATGCAAACTTTTAGCGAAGTGTTATGTTTGCATTTTTAGTTCCTAAGGTAATTGTACGAAAATTTCATTGAGGTCTAACTATGCCTGTTGTTTGGCAAATATCAGTTTTACATTTAACGAACCAGCGATCACTGATTCGTGGTACGTTGCTGAAATATGCTCCTTATCACTACGACAAAAAAGTAAGTGGCTTCCGTAATTTCCTCAAAATAGGACGCTCGTATTTCACGGCAACTTATGCTAATAAGGAGATCAGAGTTACTGTAGGAGCTAATGAACTACATTCATCTACTGATAAAGACGGCTATTTTGAATTGATTGCCAATGGAGGACATCAGGATGAAATAAAGGTCTTTCTTCCTGGGAGCGAGGTTCCCGTAGAGCATGTGCAAGATTATCCTTTGGTGTTTCAAGAGTCGTTGAGTAAGCTCGGAGTGATTTCGGATATTGACGATACGATTGTTGTTTCTCACACAGCTAACTTTTTCAAGCGGATAAGGACTTTAGCTTTTAAGGTTCCGAACAAAAGAGTTGGCATCCCTTTTACTCGAAGCGTGTTTGAGAAAGCAAAAAAGCAAAACGCATGTTTTTTCTATATCTCCAGAAGCGAAAGTAACCTGTTGGGAGCTTTAATTGCCTTTATCAGGCACAATGGCTTACCGAAAGGAATGATTTTTCTTACGCCTTATTTGAGTTTCTTAAGATTATTCAATCCTAAAAAAGATGTAAATTACAAAATCAGTCACATTCGTTTTTTGATTGAGCATGCTGGAATTGAACGCTATATTTTGTTGGGAGATGATAGCCAGCATGATGTGCGCATATATCGGGACGTTGTCAAGTTGTTTCCGGATAAAATACAGCAGGTTTATATTCGGAAAACCCGACAGAAGTTATCTGCGTCCCGACAGCAAATGATGGACGATTTGAAGTCTTCAGGGGTTCCGGTGACCTATTTTAGCGCTGACGACGAACTGGATGTGATGGAGACGTGAGTTTGGGAACAACATGGTGACATGCGATTAGAAACAACTAATTTTAGATGAAATGAAATTACTTTTTGTTATCAATCCTATTTCAGGAGGAATCGACAAGGCACCCTTCCTGGAGCGAGCGGGGGCGTTTTGCCATAAGTATGGAATTGAGTCTCATTTCTTTAAAACCACGGGTAATAATGATGCTGCAAAATTGAAAAAGGTGCTGGAGGAGTTCAAGCCTGATCGAGTTGCTTCGGTAGGAGGTGATGGAACGAGTTTGTTTACTGCCTTGGCACTTTTGGAGCTTAAAATGCCAATGGGAATTATCCCCTTAGGATCAGCTAATGGAATGGCTGCCGAACTGAATGTCAACTCCGAACCCATGGAAGCTTTGAAAGATCTCGTTCTTTCGAATGTTATCGGTGAACTTGATTTGCTTGTTGTTAACGATAAGCACTATTCGATCCATATTGGTGATGTTGGAATCAATGCACAGATTGTTGAGGCGTATGAGAAAGATGAGGATAGAGGTTTGATTACTTATGCAAAGTATTTTTTGGAAGAATTATCTAATACTAATCCCTTTGAACTTCAGATTGAAGCCAACGAGGAAACCATTCAAGAGAAAGGAGTCATGGTCGCCATTTGTAATTCCCGTAAATATGGAACCGGCGTTCCCTTAAATATCAAAGGGAATCCAATGGATGGAAAGTTTGAAATTGTGGTTGTCAAAAAGATTGATGCCAACGCCTTAATAAAAGCAGGCTTATCTAGATTTAACGATAGTTACCATGATAACCTGAATGAACTTGTAATAAGCACCGATAAGGCACGAATTAAGTTTTCAGAGGAGCGATTGTTACAACTTGATGGTGAGGTGATTGGTAAGTTTAAAGAAATCAATATTGAAATTATTAAAGGGGGAGTTCGGTTGATAACTAACAACGACAATCCCTACCTGCAAAAGAAGCCAGAACATGTTGCAGACTGAGTCAATTTGTATTTTCAAAGAGTAAGCTTGATTAACAACGACTATTCATTCTTCGTTAAGATCATTTCTCCCTGTTAGTTCGTCTGTTTTTTTACCTTTGTTCCCGGTAGAATCAATAGAAATACTAACTATAAAATTACACGAATGAGATTATCTGCAATACTATTTGTTGCATGTTGCTTTCTGCAGGCTTGTAATGCGCCTCAAAAGCAGGAAGTTCAGTCGGTGCCGTCCGTTTTGGACTATGTCGATCCCTTTATTGGAACCGGAGGTCATGTGCATACTTTTCCGGGGGCGACAGTTCCTTTTGGGATGGTACAGCTTAGCCCGGATGGCGATACAAAAGGATGGGACTGGTGTTCGGGATATCACCAAAGTGATAATTCGTTGATGGGCTTTAGTCATACTCACCTGAGTGGTACTGGATGGTCCGATTTAGGCGATATCTTGGTGATGCCAACAACTGGAGAGGTAAAAATGGTGCCGGGCAGCAAGGAGAATCCGGATGAAGGATTCCGTTCGCGGTTTAGTCATGATAACGAAGAAGCATCAGCGGGGTATTACCGCGTATTTTTGAAAGATTATGCTATCGATGCTGAGCTAACAACGACTGAGCGTGTTGGGATTCATCGTTATACTTTTCCAAAGAGTGATGCTGCCCATGTGATTTTTGACCCGACTCATAAAATTTTTGGAAAGACTTTGCTTTCCAGTGTATCCGTTGGAAAGGATGTGGTTCGGGGGTATTCGCATAGCACAGGCTGGGGCGGAGAGCGTACGACTTATTTTACCGCAAAGTTTTCTAAGCCATTTTCGGCAGCAGGGGTATATAAAGATGGCCAGAAGCTGGAAGGGCAGATTGAAGCAGAAGCGGAAGATGCTAAAGCTTGGGTGAGCTTTGAAACCGAAGAAGGAGAGCAAATTGAAGTTAAGGTTGCAATTTCTGGAGTTAGCCAGGAAGGCGCCGATAAAAATCTGAAAGTAGAAGCTTCAGGGAAAGATTTTGATACCGTTTTGGCTGAAGCAAAAGCGAAGTGGGAGGAAAAGCTTTCACGGATTCAGGTGACTGGAGGTACGGAAGATCAGAAGACAATCTTCTACACAGGCTTGTATCACAATTTTATTGCGCCTAACCTGTGGATGGATGTGGATGGGAAATACTGGGCTCTGGATCAAAAACTTCAGGCTGATGGTTTTGCCAATTACAGTACCTTCTCGCTATGGGATACGTTTAGAGCAACGCATCCGCTATTGTCAATTATTGATCAGAAAACAACCGCTGATTTTGCCAATTCGTTGATTGCAAGATATCATGATGGAAATGGGACCATGCCGGTTTGGGAGCTTACGGGCTACGATAATGTTTGTATGATTGGCTATCATTCAGTATCCATGATTAATGATGCCTTGGCTAAAGGTGTTAAAGGAATTGATCCGGAAAAAGCATTGGAAGCAATGATTGATGCTTCGTTAACTTGTAAGGAAAGTAGTAGTGATGGAGCTTGTGGATTGAATGAGTACATTGAATTAGGCTATGTTCCTTCCAGCGTTGATAAATCTGTTTCGAAAACATTGGAGTATGCCTATAACGACTGGAGCATTGCTTCACTGGCTCAAAAATTAGGGAAAGAGGATGTTGCTGAGCAGTACTTTAAACGCTCAGAAAACTACCGTAACCTCTTTCAGAAGGATAAACATCGCTTTTGGATGAAAGGAGAAAATGGAACGTGGCATGATGATGTTGAGATGAACAAATGGGATAACCTGTTACCTCATTATATTTCTGGAAACTTCTGGGCTTACGACTATTTTGTTCCGCATAATGTCGAAGACCTGGTTGCTTTAAAAGGAGGAACTGAAGCTTTTGAAAAAGATATGGATGCCATGTTGGCGAACAATACACCAATGGTTGGCGATCAGCATGTGGACATTTCAGGCTTTATTGGGAAGTATGGACATGGCGATGAACCAGGACATCATATTCCTTACTTGTATAATTATACCAATAGCGCTTGGAAAAGCCAGCGTTTGATCAACGAAATTCGGAATACCATGTACGCCAATGCTGTGGATGGTATGGTGAATAACGAAGACTGTGGTCAAATGTCGGCTTGGTATATCTTCTCTTCGTTAGGATTTTATCCACTTTGTCCGGGCGAGTCGTATTACAACATTGGTACTCCACTGTGGAACGAAGCGAAAATTCAATTGGAGGATGGCAACGTATTTACCGTGAAAGCCAACAATGTGTCGCCAGAAAATATTTACGTGAAATCTGTCACGATTAATGGAAAGCCGATTGATGATTTAAAGCTTTTGCACAAAGATGTGATGGCAGGTGGTGAGTTGGTGTTTGAGATGACCAATGAACATCCCTAAAAGAAGCTATAATGCTGAAAATAGATACCAAAAAGGGCTCTGCACTGCAGAGCCCTTTTTGTATACGAGTATGGAATACTGTTGATTGATCTAGTTGTTGAACCAGCCGTCAACAAGTTCTTTATTTTCTTTGTACCAGTTTAAGGCAGCTTTATCTTCTTGCCCTGGAGCATTCTCGATAGCAACCATCAATGAACCTAACTGGTCATCATTCATCTTGAAATTTTTGAAGAATGGAGCCAACTCAGGGTTTGCTTCCGACCAGCCTTTTGTTGCAATTACAGAAATGGTCTCTGCTTGTCCCATGGTTCCTTTAGGGTCTTTCAGAAGTTTCAGATCGTAACGGGCAAATTTAGTGTGAGGTTTCCAACCGGTTACTGCAATCCATTCTTTTCTGTCATAGGCTTTTTTCAAGGAGGCAAGCATTCCTGCTTCACTGGATGCTACAAGCTCAAAATCCAGGTCGTAATCTTTTATTACCTGCTCAGTAACACCCATGATTCCGGCACCTGGGTTAATTCCAATGATTTGACCATCAAATTTGTCTTTTTGGCTATTTAGCTCGTCAATCGAGTTGATGCTTACATATTCAGGAACGATCAATGCTAATCTTCCGTCATCATAAACAGTTCCCAGATGTTCTACCTGTGAGCCAAATTTCTCGATGTATGATTCGTGTGTAATTGGCTCCCAAACCTCCATAAACAGGTCGGCATCGCCTTTGGCAACTGCAGCAAAAACTGGAGCTACATCGGCATTAACCAATTCTACATCGTAACCTCTTTCTTCAAGTACTACTTTTGCCAGGTGTGTATTGGCGATACACTCAATCCAATTTACCATGGCGATGGTAACTTCTTTTTTAGCTTCTTTAGAGTCGCCTTTCTTTTGTCCGCCGCTACAGCTTGCTAAAAAAATGGCTACAACTAAACTTGCTACAACTAGAATGTTTCTTTTCATCTTATTTGTCTTTTTTTATGGTTTACAAATGATTTCAGCACTAAGCTTTTTTCTGTTTTTTACCCAGATTTTGAGTAATTCGGTCAAGAATAATGGCTAGCAATACAACTGCTAATCCACTTTCAAATCCTAAGCCAATGCGAAGTTGGCTGATTCCCTGAAGAACGATTTCTCCTAATCCTTTTGCTCCAATCATACTGGCAATAACCACCATGGATAGCGACATCATAATGGTTTGGTTTACTCCAGCCAAAATGGTTGGCATGGCCAGCGGAAGTTGAACTTTAAGCAGTAGCTGGCGAGAAGTCGCTCCAAATGCCCGGGTTGCTTCAACAATATCGGAAGGAACCTGCTGAATTCCTAGTGATGTTAGTCGAACTACGGGAGGCATTGCAAAGATAATGGTTGCAAAAGCTCCAGGAACGGTTCCCAGTCCGAAAAACAAGACGGCCGGAATCAGATAAACAAAGGCAGGCATGGTCTGCATAAAGTCGAGAATGGGACGAATGATGCTGTTGGCTGTTGGACTTTTGGCACTCCAAATTCCTAAAGGAATACCAATGGCTAGAGCAATGATGGCTGAAGCCAGCACCAACGAAAAGGTCTGCATGGTTTCGTCCCAGAAACCGGTGAAATAAATGAAGGTCAGCCCCAGCACGGTGAGGATCGCATTTTGGAGGCCGGCTTTCCAATAAGCAACACCCGTGAATAGGGCAATTACCACATAAAAAGGTAGCCAAAGCCAAAAGAACTCAATGACTTCAATCAAGCCAGACATGCCGGTGTTGATCCCATCAAAAGCTCCTGAAAAATTTGCTGTCAACCAATTAATGGCATCTTCAATGTATTGTCCTATAATCATAATTCAATTGCTTTTTGGATGATCTCGTTGATTTCTCCTCTATCTTTTCCAGTTGTTTCAACAATAAGTGAAGTAGGAGATACTACACCTAGCAAATGGTTTTCTTCATTGACAACCGGAATCGGTAAGTTCGTTTTACTGATAAGTGGAAGCATGTCTTCTACTGTTGCATCAGGATTCACCGACATAACATTGTCGCTGATGACTGATTCAATGGATTTAGCTTCCTGCTTTTTGAGCTTCACTAGATCTTCGATTTTTACAAATCCAAGGAAAGTACGGTTTGTTCTAACTACAGGTAGTATATTGAGACTGGACTCACGCATTTTCCGAAGAACAACGGCAGGCCCATCTTTTTTCAAACGAGCAACGCTTGGTTTTTCAAACATGATTGAACCCGCAGTAACAATCTTGCTTCGGTCTACATTCTCAACAAAGGATTCTACATAGTCATTCGCCGGATTGGTGATGATTTCTTCTGAAGTTCCAATTTGAACAATTTCACCATCTTTCATAATCGCAATCCGATCACCCAGTTTGATGGCTTCTTCCAAATCGTGAGTGATGAATAAAATGGTTTTTTGCATTTTCTCTTGCAACAACAAGAGCTCATCTTGCATTTGGGAGCGAATAAGCGGGTCAAGTGCAGAGAATGCTTCGTCCATCAATAAAACCTCAGGAGAATTAGCCAATCCACGTGCCAGTCCAACGCGCTGCTGCATACCTCCGGATAATTCGCTTACCCTTTGGTTTTCATAGCCTTTCAGACCGACCAGGTCGATGGTTTCCAGGGCTTTTGATTCGCGTTGATCTTTGTCGATTCCTTGTAGTTCTAAGCCAAATGCAACATTGCTGAGCACGGTTCGGTGAGGCAACAATCCAAAGTGCTGAAAAACCATCGCAAGCTCTTTCCTACGAATATTTAACAACTCTTTGTCGTTCATGTTGGTAATCTCTTCGTTGTTGACAAAGATCTTTCCTGCTGTTGGGTTAATGAGTCGATTGATGCATCGAAGCAAGGTGGATTTTCCACTGCCCGAAAGTCCCATGATAACGAATATCTCTCCTTCATGAATGGTCAGGTTGGCATTGCGCACAGCTACGTTGCAGCCGGAAGCATCCAAGATTTCGGCTTTGCTTTTGCCTTGATCGAGCATCTTTAGCGCCTTTGTTTTGCCTTTCCCAAATACCAGGGAGAGTTTTTCAATTTTAATTTTTTCCATAAATGACAATTAAAAGTAATAGCCAATGTTGATGTTAAAGCGTTTCATCCACTCCGCATCTTCTTCGCCAACGCCCATTCCTTTACCAAAGCTGGAGTTAAGCCAAGGTTGGTTTTTCCCCATAGCGTAGTCGATGTATGTATAGACAGGTCCGGCCGAAATCAAGACGCCTGGAATCAGGTGGTGCATGTCGGCATAGTCATCATTGGTTTTGTCAACGTAAGTGTAGTCAACATAGGCTTGGATGTTTTTGATTGGTCCAAGGTCAACATCAAAGGCTTTGGCAATACCAACAGCGTATGCGTTGGCTTTGGCAGCAACATCGTAAGGAGATCCATAGGCTCCCATTTGAATGATGTCGAGTTTTTCTCCATTGTCAGCTTTTGCTGCGTAGTTGTAGTTGATGAATGTACCTTTGAAATTCCAGCCTTTTCCCCAGTCAGCTACTAAGTGAGCTGCAAAAGCGGTGCTGGTTTCTGCTTCATCCAATACACTGTTGTAAATTCCACCTACTTGTGCTGAAAGCCCGGCTTCAACTTGCTCACTAATGTGGTAAGCAGCCCGAACATTAAACTGATTCAATTCGCGGATGTGGGCATCAACAGTTGTCGTTCCAATTTTTCCAACGCCAGGAGTAATATCGTATGAATATCTTCCAGGACCAGCATTTCCGTATGTTACAGCACCTCCTGCTGTTGGTCCTTCAGGTTCTGCTTGTCGGTAGTAGGCAAAGCTCAAATCCAGATTTTCGATACCGGAATAATCAAATTTGATTCCCATATCGTAATCATCTTCCAATCCAAAGTAATATTGTCCTTGGAACCACCATGAGTGTGATGCAAACTTGGTGATACCAAAAGGGACTTGGTTGACACCTAATTTCATGTATAGGTCTTCACTCAAGCTATATCCCAGGTAGCCATGATGAATAAAATGTGTTGCAAAAGTGGGGTAGAATCGGTATTCAAAACTTAGATCGATGCCACCAGCGGAACCATCAACATTTAAACGCCAGGTGTCCCAGGTAAACTCTGGTTGAGTTTTACTGTCCACCCAACTTTTTGATAATAAGTTAAATCTTACTGCTCCTCCAACCTTAAAGTAGTTCTTTTTTTCTTGTGCATTTCCTGAAATTGCAAACGCAAAAAGGCATAAGAATAAAGCACTTAGCTTTACTGTTGACTTAAGTGATAGCTTCATAATGTCAATAAAAGTTAATGTGATTTGTATAATAATTAATAGTAGAAATAGTTCGGGTATTGTTTCTATAGGACAAAAATATGAAAAAAGAATGGTTTGCCAAGTTTTTTAGTTTTTCGGAAGTTGTTGTTTTTGTGGGCATTTGGGTGTTGTTTTGCTTGTTTTTTTAGCGTGGTAGGTATGTTCTTAGGTCTTTGTTTTTAGTTGATTAGGCTTCTTCATGCAATATAGATTCTATAGGAATGATTTAGGCGTTTTCTGAATTCTTTAATTTAAAAGAAAAATAACATAGGCTCTTTGACGTTCTATAAGACTATTCAGGATAAAAAGTTGAGGTAAAACGGTAGAAAAACGATCAAATAACTTGGACTGATAGCACCCCTAAGTGATTGTTATAGAGAATGAGTAGGGCAGGCTGATTGGTGCTATTCCCTTAAGAACGGAGGTTCGAGAGTTAGAGTCGGCCTTTTGAGATGAGATCGGCGAGGTATTCGTGGTCATAAAAATAGAAAGCCTGTCTTTGCTAACAACAATTAGGGACTAAAGACAGGCTTCGTTTGTATTATCTTCGTTTGATCTATTTCGAAGGATTCTTTTGTTTGACGGTGACAAAGGCCGGTTGCGCTACATACCTCTTTTGGTAGACGAAGAATGACAGGAAGCTGGCACAAGCAGCTATTATTCCAACTGGGTAAGCAATATCTTTTGACAGCGAAAAACCTTCAGGAGCAAGTAATAAGTAGGTTACAATTACAGCGGTCATGAAAACAGCAGGGATAAGTGTTATCCAGTAAAACTTGCGTTCCTGCAAAAGGTAGATAGAGATAGTCCACAAAACGACCGTTGCCAAAGTTTGGTTAGCCCAGGCAAAGTAACGCCAGATGATGCTGAAATCAATTTGAGTGAGCAAAAAGCCAATGGCAAATAGCGGAAGACTCACCAACAACCTATTTTTGATGGGCCCTTGTTTGAAATTCATAAAATCGGCAACAATTAAGCGTGCGCTTCGAAAAGCTGTGTCACCTGAAGTAATCGGAGCAGCAACAACCCCTAACAGGGCTAGCAGACCTCCCAAAGTGCCTAAAAGTGAATTGGATATTTCATTGACGATAAAAGCAGCATTGCCTTCGTTTGCGGTCATGACTTCATTCAACTCCCTGATTCCTCCAAAGAAACTCATGCTGATGGCAGCCCAGATCAAAGCAACAACCCCTTCGGTAATCATGGCACCATAAAATACGCGACGTCCGTATTTTTCATTGGTGACACAGCGAGCCATTAAGGGAGACTGTGTTGCGTGAAAGCCGGATATGGCACCACATGCAATGGTGATAAACAACATTGGAAAGATGGGGAAATCATCAGCGTTAACATGGAAATTTTGAAGGTTTGCTGCATTGAGCTCTGGAATATGATAACCTTTGACAAAAAGTGCAATAATGAGTCCAACAGCCATGAAAACCAAGGCAAAACCAAAGACCGGGTAGATGCGGCCAATGACTTTATCGATGGGCAGCATGGTAGCTAGCAAGTAATAGGCAAAGACTACCCATACCCAGAAGGTCATGGTTGCGATGTCAGGGGTGATATCCGCCAGAATTTTTGCAGGCCCCATAATGAAAACAGCACCTACAATTATCATCAGGAAGACGGTAAACAAGCGCATGAACTGCTTGGTGCCTTTTCCCATGTAGATGCCAACAATCTCGGTAATGCTTAGTCCTTTGTGCTTGATCGAAAGCATGCCTGAAAAATAATCATGAACAGCTCCGGCAAAAACAGAACCCAACACAATCCAGATGAAGGCAACAGGTCCCCACATGGCCCCGGCAACAGCTCCAAAGATGGGGCCAAGTCCGGCAATGTTCAGAAATTGAATCAGAAATATTCGCCACCAGGGAAGCGGCATGTAATCAACGCCATCATTCATGGTGTACGCAGGCGTTTTCCGTTGCGGATCAATACCTGCAATTCGTTCAATTAGTTTTGAATAAATGAAATAGCCAATTAGCAGAATTGCCAATGAGATAAAAAAGGTAATCATAGAATTTGTTAGTTAGGTTTGTGCAATGTTGACTGCCAAAATTAGCAAAAATATTGCTACCTCATGTGCTGCCAAGCCTTTTTAGATGAGTCGCTTTTATCCCAACGAGATAGCAATATTCAATATTGGTTTAATGCACTTTTGTTAATACCTGTTTCTTCGCAAGCAATCGTTTTTCTAACTCGGCGTAAGGAACTTCCTGGACCGAATGACTCCCGTCAATAGCCATTACCGCAGCGACTGCAGCCGACTGTCCCAAGATCATAAAGACTGGTTCCATGCGGATGGAGCCAAAAGCAATATGGCTGGAAGACACACAAACCGGAACCAATAAGTTGGTGCATTCTTCTGGCTTGGGCGTGAGTGATCCGTAAGAGATGGAATAGGGGCCTGGAGGATGAACGCCAATGTCGCCTTCATTTTGAACAAAGCCTTCCGGAGTAATGTAGCGCTGCACATTGTGCGAATCCATGGCGTAAGAGCCCATACCTACAGGCTTGGGGACTTCTCGTTTTAAAAGCACGTCATTCTCAGTGGTTACATATTCTCCAATCATACGGCGAGCTTCCCGAATATAAAGCTGATGCGGCCAGTTGCCATTGTCTGTGAATTCATCTTTTGCCAATCCCCAGTTTGCCATTTCTGTCCGTATTGGTTCAGGAACACGAGGGTCATTGGCAACAAACCACAGCAAGCCCATTTGGTAGTCTTTGTGTTCCTGGGTAATTTCACGGCGACGCTCGTAGCTTCCTTCCGGATAATCATAGTTCATGCCAATATTGTCGCTGCTAAAAGGACCGTGGTTGTTGGTGTCGGTCTTCTTGTTGGGAATGGGATCGAACTTGTTGAGCCAATCAGTACGGCCTGTTTCAAAAACACGCAGGAGCAGTTCATATTGGCCCGGATCATAGTTGGCTGGTTTGGGAAAGGGGAGGCGGTTTTCATCATGGTTCGTCATGCACATTCTAAAACAATAGGCTTGGATTTTATCATCACCAGCTCCGTATTCGCCAGGCGGCTCTGTTGAAATGCGAGGAAGCACGCCACTGTTTGGATCATCCGGAATTTTGTAGGGCGAAATGTTGGCTTTAAACCAGTGCTGGTGGTGTAAAACTCCGGTTTGCACGCCGTTCCATTGCTCATTATAAGTGTCTTTGCTTTCGCGGCCAACATGATAACTCACTCCGGCTTCGGCCATCAGATCACCTTCGTAAGTGGCATCAATAAACATTTTTCCTTTAAATGTTTTTCCGGATAAGGTTTTAAAGCTGATGATTTGCTGGCCGTTTTTGCTTACGCCATTTTCCCGGTCGAGCCATTCATCCCGATAGACGGTTAAGTTGTTTTCTTTGACAAAATCTTCAAATACTTGTTCTGCTACATGAGGTTCAAAAATCCACATCGTGCGGTTTTCTCCATCCATGGCTACCGTGCCTTGTCCTTTATTTCCATACTCCGAATGCTTTTGCCAAACCCAGGCTGCGGAGTCGTTGTAGTGGAGCCAAACTTTGTGATAAAATTGACGCGCAAGTCCTCCAATAACTGATTTGTTGCCCGTATCGGTATAGCCCAAACCTCCAGAAGTTAACCCGCCTAAGTGGGTGTCGGGAGAAACGATTAAGACAGACTGGCCGGATTGGCTGACTTCGACTGCGGCAATGACTGCTGCCGAAGTTCCTCCATAGATGATCACATCGGCTTCATAAACAGGAGCTGTTGATTGCTTGGGTTGGCAACTCCAAAGAAGGCCGGTTGCCAAGAATGTAAGTAATGCATATTTCATTTCATGATTTGTTTGAGGTTGATGTTGGATGTGCGGTTAATGCGGAAAAGCGAATAAGTATGTGCTCGTTGGTATCTAAATGAATAGAGCAGGGGATAGCTCCCCTGCTTTTTGAGTGTTATTTGCTGACGTGCTGAAGTACTTGCCTGTCGCTTAGTAGTTTTGCTTTCAGGTCAGTGTAATTCACCTGCTGAATAGCGCAATTCGCATCGATTGCCAGAGAGGCTGCTGTTGCTGCCGATTGTCCTAACACCATAAAAACAGGTTCCATGCGGATGGAGCCAAAAGCGATGTGGGTTGAGCTGACACAAACAGGAACCACGAGATTAGAACACTCGTTTTGAGAAGGAACAATGCTTCGGTAACTGATTGGGTAGGGCTTAAAGCCATGGGCTTCAACATTTCCTTCGTTTTGAACATAGCCATTGGCATCGACGTAACGTTGTACTTGATGTGAATCCATACCGTAGGCTGCCATTCCAATAGCATCTTCAGCTGTGTCAAAGCCTTCACAGTTGTGTTGAGTCATAATGTAGTCACTAATCATACGACGGGCTTCGCGCACGTAAAGTTGCTGTTGCCAGCCGTCTTCGCGCTCATACTCATCTTTACAAGTTCCCCATTCCGATACCGCATCGCGTACTTTTTTTGGGATGCGTGGATGATAAGCCAAAGTCCACATAAGCCCCTGTTGGTAGCTTCGGTGACGTTCCACAATCTTTTCACGTTCAGCATAGGAGGCTTCCGGATAGTCGTAGTTTTGCCCAATAAAGTCAGTTGAAAAACCTTTTTGATTGTTGGTATCTGTTTTTCGGTTGGGCATTTGAGAGTTGATCCACGGAACCAAGGGATCGCCATAGGAATACATTTCTTCGATTGGCCCATCAGCAGCTTCATAGTTCCGGAAAAGCAGTTCGTACTCTAATTCATTATATCCTTCCGGTTTTTTAAAAGGGATTCGATTCTCTGGATGATCCGTCAGGGTCATGCGAAAGCAATAAGCCTGTATGCCTTTGTCTGCATCTCCTTCAACGCCTGGCCCGCCTTCGTTAATAAATGGAAGTAATCCGCTTGAAGGATCGCCTTTGACGATGTAAGGATCAACGCGACTGATGAAGTTGTGGTTGGTGCTATTGCGAGAAAGGGTTTTTCGGAGAGTCGCGTTATAGTTGTTAGCTTGCACTCCGTTTAAAGTTTCACCATACTGTTTGTTCGATTCGCGTCCGTAGGTGTAGTTTACACCAGCTGCAGCCATCAAATCGCCCTCGTAGGTTGCATCAATAAACATTTGTGCTTTGTAGCTAGCTCCGTTTTCCATTTCAATAGCCACAATCCTGGTGCCTTCTTTCTTGACACCAGTTTCACGATTTAGTCGCTGGTTATAGACGATATCTATCTTTTCCGGCTTTAGCATTTCGTGGTATACTTTTAAAGCAGCAGAAGGTTCAAAGGTCCACATGGCATCTTCATTCTTTTTGTTTCGTGCTTGTTGATATGCCTCTGCACGTTGCCATTTCCAGTTAGCCGGTTCTGAATAATATTCTTTGATGTTTTGATAAAACTCGCGAGAGATGCCACCAATCACTTGCTTGTTACCAATGTCAGTCGCACCCAAGCCTCCTGTGGTTAAACCTCCGATCCGGTTGGTGGGCTCAATCAGCAGAACTGATTTTCCCATCCTGGAACTTTGAATGGCAGCAGATACTCCAGCCGAAGTCCCTCCGTAGATGACGATGTCATAGCTTCGTTTTTTTGCAAAAGTATTTCCTGATAAGGAGGCCAATAGGATAAAAATGATTAAGAAATAGAATATTTTTTTTCCTGAATTCATAATTGAAAAATTTAGTTAGACGTTTATAAAGGTGTTGTTAAAATTGCGACTTCTATTTTACAGAAGTCGCAATGATTAGAACTGTTAAGTTAATTCCCGTAACCGGGGTTTTGCTCCATTGCGGTATTCGTATCTAATTCAATATAAGGAATTGGCCAGAGGTAATCCCTGTCTTTATTGAAAGAACGTAATTCCACTACACGCATTTTGAAATCGGACGATTCGCCTTGTTCGGCGATAGGGATCTCATCGTAGTATGAGGTTCCATATTCGTCGACTCTTGGAGCAATTGCTGGATATGACCTTTTCATTCTTCCAAGTACCGGGAGGTTCATGACTCTTTCTGCAATTTTCCATCTTCTGATATCGAACAGACGAAGTCCTTCGCCAGCTAGTTCATACTTCCTTTCGCGGTAAACAGCATACTTGAGCGCTTCCGGATCAGTTGTTGTGATTGGAGGCATTTCTACGGTTGGCCGTTGTCTAATTTTATTAATTGCATCAAGAACTGTTTGATCAATACTTCCAGAGGCTATTTTGGCTTCGGCATAATTTAGTAGCACTTCTGCATATCGGATGACAATCATATTCAAATCGCAATCATTGACGGCTAGGCGATCTAAGTTGTCGGCATATTTTCTCCAGCCAATCCCGGTAAATGTCGCATAAGCATGTGTTGCTTCCAGATTGGGAATTCGTTTTGGCGGATCTTGGTTGTAATCCCAACAGTAAGTGCTGTCGCCATGAGTTTCATATTGAAATCCCAAATAGATTGAGCCAGGTAAAGCAAGCGTATAGCCAAGTCTGGGATCGCGATTTTCAAAAGGGTGCTGCGGATCATACAGAGGGGATTCATCAATTTGAAGCCCGTCTATACATTCCCAGGAGTCTGCTGTTTGATAACTTGGCTTTTTGTTGGTATGGCCTTTGGCATTTCGCGTACCAAAGAAACGGAACATAGAATGTGTTTGTTCTCCTTTTAGAAATTGAGCTGAGAAAATGATTTCTTTGGAGTCCTGACCGGCATATTGAAAGAGATCCATGTAGTTTGGGTGGATAAGGTACTCTGTTCCTTCCAAGGCCATTACTTTTTGCGCCGAAGAGATTGCAATGTCCCATTTTTCATTGTAGAGTGCGATTCTGGAGGCAATTGCCCAGGCAGCTCCTTGGGTAGCCCTTCCATTGGTTGGATTGTTTTCAACTGGTAAATCATTGGCGCATTCTTCCAATTCAGTGAGCAGAAAGTCTACAATCTGGGATTTCGAGGAGCGTGGAACATTGGCCTCTGAAAGCGTTAAGGGTTGGGTAACCAGAGGAACACCGCCCCATAATTCAATTAGGTAGTGATAATATAAAGCTCTGAGGAAGCGGACTTCAGCTTTTGATTGGTTGTAAACATCAGTCGGGATGTTCTCTTCCCCTCGAACCATGTTGGTTAGTACGTAATTGCACTTTGCAATTCCTTCATATAAATCTGCCCAGAGCCCAAGAAGATCACCATTACTAGAGTCGGCTGCACCTCGTCCAACAGCTTGCAGGGGTGAACCATTACGATCCCAGCCAATATCTGATATTTGGTCAAAAACGGGGACAAAAGGCATAGATTGGACTTTGGTCCATAGAGCATTGTAGCAGCCTGTTACAGCCATGTTTAGTTCGGTTTCGCTCGAAAGGAAAGTTGCATCTGAAGGATTATTCAGAGGGTATCTTTCGATATAATCATCACATGATACCAGCAAAGTGGCCAGTAACAGTGTTTGTAGTATTTGTTTAATGTTTGATTTCATCTCATTAAGATTGTTTATTTCATTTGCATTCGATGGAACTCTCGATGAATTTTAATTCTTTTTGATTGTGAATTTGAAGAATGAAAATTCTTGTTCGTTTCATAAGATTGCCTTTTTTAGAATTTGATGTCAACACCAATACTATAAGTTTTAACCTGCGGGTAGTAACCTCCATTGCCCACAGGCGCTTCTACATCATATCCATTCCAGAAATTGTCAATGGTGAATAAATTCTGGCCGCTTAAATAGATTCTAAGTTTTTCTGCTTTAATTCGATTGATTATTCTGGACGGAAATGAATAGCCTATTTGCAGGTTCTTCAACCGGATGTATGATGCATCTTTCATCCAGAAGCTGGAAACCTGCTCATTGTTGGTTTCGTTAAATGCAAGACGTGGGAAAGTGGCATCCCTGTTTTCAGGAGTCCAATGGTCTTTGTGTTGTTCCTGAACGGTACCTCCTTCAACAAAAGGCATTATACCTTGTCCGCGAATAAGTCCGTCGGCTTTTCCAACTCCCTGGAAAAATAAGCCTAAATCAAAATTCTTGTATTGTGAATTGAAAGTCAATCCAAAAGTGAATCGAGGGATTGTTTCTCCAATAATTTTGTAATCGCTTGCATTAATTATTGAGTCATTATTTTGATCAATGTATTTGATGTCTCCTGGGGCAATGGTTCCATATTGGGTAGCTCCCAGATAATTACCTTCTTCGTCAAAATCTTCTTCGCTGATAAATCCATCTGCTTCCAATCCATAAATCGAGTGCATTGGATATCCTTCATGGTAAACTGTCAATCCTGTTTTGTTGACGCCTTTTAGATCTGTCACCTTGTTTTTTACATCGGAAATATTGAACCCAATATCGTATTTGAATTCATTATCCCAATTGGTATAGTTTATCCCAAGGTCCCAACCTCTGTTCTCAACTTCACCAGCATTTTGCTCCGGAGCGTTCATGCCAATTATCTTGGGAATATCAAGTGCAAGCAAGATATCCTCAGATACTTTGTAGTAGTACTCCGCAACGATGTTTAAACGGTCGAACAAGGTGAGGTCAAGTCCAAAGTTTGATGCCGTTGTTGTTTCCCAGGAAATTTCGGTATTGGCCAGGTCGGTAATCCCTGCGCCACTTGCCACTTGCTTGTCAAAAGCGTATTTCAAACCAAGATTAACATCTGAGGAGAAAGGGTAGAGACCAATGTCCTGATTTCCTAACCGCCCCCATGAAGCTCTCATTTTTAGGTTGCTGATAATGGGTTTGAGTCCAGAGAAGAAATTTTCTTCAGAGACTCGCCATCCTGCGGAGAAGGAAGGAAAGAAACCCCATTTACGTCCGGTTGCGAATCGAGAAGATCCATCTTGTCTGAAGTTTGCCTCAAGCAGATAACGTTCCTTGTAATCGTAATTCAACCTTCCAAAGAAAGATAGCAAGGCCCATTCACTGGCTGATCCGTAAGCTTTTTGGTTTTCTTCGCCACCTGAGTTAAGGACGGGATAGTCAGGAAATGGGAAAACTTCGCGGTAGCCTCTTAAGGCATCATTCCGGTAATCTTCTTGCTGGTATCCTGTTAACAGTTTAATGCCATGGTTGCCAAAGGTTTTGTCAAAAGTTACAGTTCCTCTAAGGTTGTTGTGTAAGCTTCTGTTATGACTTGCATTTAATGTCGTCTTTTGAGGAGCTTTATAACTTTCTGATCCATCCCATCGGTAGGTTTGGATTGATTTTTCAAAATCAGAATAGTTGGTTTGCCAGTAGTTTGGTGAGTAAGCAACATCCAGAGAAAGCCAATTAACAGGTTGATATTTTAGAACTAAGTTCAGCGTGAAAGATGGGGCATCTTCAACTCGTAAACCCCCGTCTTTGGTAAAAGCAACGGGGTTGTCTCCATTCCATCCTTCTCCCCATTGACCAGAGGAGAGAACTGCCGTTTGATTGGCAGGAATACGTCCCGACCAGTGAATTGCCGAAGCGGTTCCCCGGGAAGGTTCAATTAGTTTCGACTTTTTGATGTGTGCATCAATTTGTGCCGAAAAGGTATTGGTCAGTTCAAGGTCTGTGTTGATGCGTAAAGTATAGCGTTTAAAGTCAGTGTTCGACATGAGGCCATTTTGGTCGAGATAACCTAATGATGCTAATACCCGAACTTTTTCAGAGCCTCCGTTCATGGTCAGAAAGTGACTTTGCATTAACCCGTTTTCTGTTAATACTTGATCGTACCAATCCGTATCGGGATAGCGGTCTGGATTGGTTTGCATTCCCTGTTTGTACTCTTCGATATACGCTTCGGTGTAAAGAGGTGATTTCCCGGTATTGACATAGGCTTCATTGGTTAATGTCATGTGGTCAATCGCGCCGACAACATCCGGAAGATCGGTCGGATCTTGCCAACCAACATAGCCGTTGTAAGAAACTGAAAGCTTATCTTTCTGTCCTCTTTTGGTCGTAATTAGTATGACACCGTTGGCTGCTCTGGATCCATATATCGACGAGGATGCAGCATCTTTCAATACGGAAATTGACTCGATTAAAGTTGGATCAATATTGTTGATCCCCATTTCAATTCCGTCAACCAGAATCAGAGGATTGCTATTTCCGAGTGTTGTTTTTCCTCGGATGCTAATCGTTCCGCCATCCCGGCCAGGTTGACCGTTGCGCTGTGTTACGGCTACTCCAGGGGCAACACCTTGCAGAACCATCGATGTTTGAGCAACCTGGCGACGAGCTAATTCCTCGCCATCCAGTGCTGTTATAGCTCCTGTGAGGTTCACTTTCTTTTGGACTCCATAGCCAACAGCTACTACTTCTTCTAAACCAATGGTGCTTTCCTGCAGAATGATGTTGAAACTAGATTGAGCTGTGATGGGAACTTCTTGGGTTGTCATTCCTACAAATGAAATAACAAGTGTTTGTCCCGTTTCTACATTGGTTAGTTGAAAATTACCATCAGGATCAGTAATAACACCATGCGATGTTCCCTTGACAACGACAGTTGCGCCTGGAATCGGTTGTCCTGATTCGTTCGTTACATTGCCGGTGATTGTCCTTTGGGCTTGCTTGCTTAAAAGATTATCCGGCGATAGAACAATTTGTCGATCCATGATCCGGTAATCAATGGAGTAGTCATCGAACAATAAGGAGAGAACTTCTTCTACTTTTTGTTGGTTAACCTTCACATTAACAACGCGGTCTACATTAACTAGTTTTTGGTTGAATAGAAAGAAGTACTCTGTCTTTTCTTCAATTTCATTTAACACATCAATGACTTTCACATTGGATAAGTTCATTGTTAATCGTGTTTGCTGAGAGTAGGAATTGGTTGCCCAAACCTGGGCAATACAGACTAGCACAAAGAATAAACTTAGGCGCATGATTCTCCAGATTTTAATCGGTGCACAGAAAGACTCTGCCACACAGATTCGTTTTTTTTTCATAAATTTGATTCATTAAGTGGTTTTACATTTTAAACGAATTACACTACTTATTTTAGCAGGGAAGTATGGCCGTACTTTCCTGCTTTTTAGTTTGTTTTATTGGTTTTAGTTATATCTGGTTCCAGTGTCACTTTTTTCTTTTTGATGTAAACTCCTGGACTGTTATTGTTTTGTTCTTCAATTTTAAATTTGATGGGGGATGTAAGCGTCAGAAGAGTCAGTACTTCTTCTAGGTTGTGATCCATAAAGGTTGCGTGAAAAGTGTAGTCCTTTAGTGATTTATCAGTTATTTCAATATCAACATTATACCATCGTTCAATTCGCTTGGCAACGGCTTCCAATCCTTCATTTCTGAAAATAAGTTTGCCTTCTCGCCATGCCGTAAAATTGGAGGCCTCTACACGATTGATTTGATATTGGTTGTTGTCCAGGTTAAGCGAGAGTTGCTGGTTGGGGTGTAAAGTCGCTAACTTTTTTCCGTTTAAAACACAGACTTTCACCTTGCCGGTTTGGAGAATGACTTCCTCAATGGCATCATCTTCGTAGGCCATGACGTTGAACGATGTACCCATCACCTGAACATCGAGGTTGTTGGTCTTGACATGAAACGGATGCCCGTTTTTGGTGACATCAAAGAATGCTTCTCCTGAAAGCAGGACCTCCCGGTTTTTATTGAATGGCACAGCATAACGGATTGAACTGCCATTGTTCAGAAAGCCGGAGCTTCCATCTGGTAAGTGAAATTGGGTGCGCGTTCCATCAGGACATTGTATCTCGGCATATGCAAGCTGTTCTTTCCCGGCATGATTGTACCAAAAGTAAGTGGCAAAGCCCAGAACTAGGGGAATGAATAAAATCGCGGCAATACGTTGAAGCTGATAGACGAAACTGATTTTTTTATGTGGCGTATTTTCTTTTGAATGAATTTGATGATGTAGTTTATTTAATAGTGGCTCAAAGTCTGTCTTTTCTTGTTCGGGGCTAAGCTTAAAACGGTCCCAGTGTCCTTCCAGGTTCTGCTGAAGATTTTCTTTTTGAGTAGAATCAGTAAACAACTGTTGGGTAAAATGAAGGTCTTTTCGAGAATAGTTTCCCGAGAAATACTGATGTAGTCTGTCTTTTTCTTTTTTCATTGTTAGCCCATCTTAAAGAAAGCCAAACAAGTATTGTTGGACTTTGCTATATAAGTAATAGGGACAACTCAGGCTGATCCCCTAGTTTTTCGATGAAAAAAAACAGATATAGTGGTAATAGTTTGGTATTTAGTTTTTTATGAATAGGAAGTAATAGAGTTCGCCACCGATGTTTCGATTTTCAAGGGCTTTCCGAAGTTGTTTTAAGGCCTGTGTTAGGTGATTTTCAACGGTTTTGGGCGATAGCTCTAATTCGGATGCAATCTCTTTAATGGATTGTTCTTGTTGACGCTTTCGCAGTAAAATGTCTTTTTGTCGAGGAGGTAGCTGATTAATAATTTGATTGACTTGATCCAATAAGGATTGGTAGTTGGTTTGTTCATCCAGTCGGTTGCTGAATGAGCTTGCCTGATTGATTATTTCATGCTGGTAAGCTCGTTGCAAATTGAGTTTTTGGAAAAGCTCCCGGATGTGGTTGAAAGCAATTTTGAAAATATAGGCCTTGAAGGATAGCTCGGGGTTGATCAATTCGCGCTTTTTCCAGATTTTGAAGAAGACTTCTTGAACCACTTCCTCGGCCTCCATCTCTGATTTTAAGTAGCCCAATGCAAAAAAATAGAGTCGTTTGCCATAGGTATTGAATAAGGCATCAAAAGCTTCAGCACTGCCTTTTTTTAGTTCACGGAGCAGTTCTTTCTCTGTATGTTCAGGCAGTTTCTTCAAATTTAGGAGTTAGGTTGGCCCTTTTTAGGTTCAGCGCTTTCCACTGAATTATTTTTTCTGCGGATTTTTTTCTTCCGGATATTCGATACGAACATGATAAATATTCATCAATTTTTCAAGGATTGTGTCCTTAAAGATTCGAATATCTCGTAAAGTTAATTCCGCATTTTCCAGTTGGCCGGCGTCCAGTTTGTCTTTCACCATCTTTTCAATTAGCTCCCGAAGGTTATCTGGTGTTTTTTCTTTTAAAGCCCTTGCGGCGGCTTCAATGCCATCAGTGAGCATCACAACGCTGGTCTCCTTATTCTTTGGAGGAGGTCCGGGATAAGTAAATTCACGGGCATCAACTTCTTCTTCCGGATGCTCATTTTTATACATGGTGTAGAAATACTTGGCCTGAGTGGTACCGTGGTGACTGCTGATAAACTCAATTAGAATTTCGGGGAGTTTATAACGACGAGCTATTTTTACGCCTTGGGTGACATGGTCAATAATAATTTTGGCACTCTCTTTATTATCCAATTCGCTGTGAGGACTCATGCCGGCCGCTTGATTTTCGATAAAAAAGACAGGTTGGTTAATTTTACCAATGTCATGATATAGCGCACCCGCCCGCACCAAAAATGGGTTTCCTCCAATTCGCAGGATGACTTCTTCTGCTAAGTTGGCAATTTGCAAAGAGTGCTGAAAAGTGCCGGGAGCCTCTTGAGCCAGTTTTCTTAGCAAGGGTTGGTTGGTATCGGCCAACTCAATCAAGGTGACATCGGATACAAAGCCAAATAGTTTCTCAAAAATATAGATTAACGGGTAAGCCAATAGGATCAATAGCGCATTACCTCCAAACCATTCCAGGTCTTCCCAGGCAATGGATTCGATATTGCCTTCTTCGATCATCGAGAGAGCCAGGAAAACAATCGAATAGGCGATAAAGACCCAAAGGGCCGTAAAAACCAAATGCGATCTTCGGTGAAGCTTGTCGAGGCTAAAAACGGCTGTAATTCCTGCAACCATGTTTAGAAAGATGTACTCGAAGCTGTTGGGGGCAAAATAGCCAACCAATAAAGAAGTTACCAATAAAGCAAAAATCGCAGTTCGGGAATCAAAGAATATGCGAAGCAGGATCGGTAAAATTGCTAAAGGGACTAAATATAAGTCAATAAAATCGCGATCATTGACAAAGCGTGAGGTAAACACCATCAATACAATCATGATTAGAATAAAACTCAGGCGCCTTTTTTGATTGAAAATTTCCGGCCTGAAATAATAGAGATAGAAAATCATGATCGATAAACAGGAAACAATCAGAATAATCTTTCCAAGGATTAGCAGATAGCGTTCAATATCTTGTCCGCGTTTGGTTTCGTATGTTTGCTTTAACGATTCGAGAATGGT
The DNA here is from genome assembly GCF_900113005.1 of Sunxiuqinia elliptica. Taxonomy (GTDB): domain Bacteria; phylum Bacteroidota; class Bacteroidia; order Bacteroidales; family Prolixibacteraceae; genus Sunxiuqinia; species Sunxiuqinia elliptica. Next base: position 18,295 of record NZ_FONW01000004.1, on the reverse strand, counting down.
AAACTTATCAGGAGTAACAAGATCGCCTTTAAAAATGATGCGTTCGCCAGCCTGAATCATTCCTTGTGTATAGGAAACTTCTCCGAGTTGTTTTTGCAATTCATTCTCGTTGAAAGCCTCATCGTAACTCAGATTTGCATGAATAAAATCACTCAGGTTAACTTGCTGAGTAAAAGTATCAAAAGTTTGTCCTAGTTCTGCTTGCAAGGTGTCACTAAGAGCTTGGTAAGCTGTTTTTAACGAATGCAGCTCTTTGATATCAACACGTTCGGCAAGTTTGTTTTTGACCAAGATAACCTGCTCTTTATCCTGAAGGGCAGGGTAGTTTTCCGATGCTTGTTCAAGAATTCCATCTTGGTATAGTGTCCCGATAAAGTCGGTCAGGTTATTGATTGTTTGCTGGTCTTGTTCAAGCTTTTTCAGGGTGTTGCCTAAATTATTTTGCTGTGCAATTCCAGTTAGTGTGTCAAGTTTGAAGTAGGCAATGTACTGACTTCTGACAGAATCTTGTTCCGCTTTGATCTGTTCATTGGATTTGAGAATGGCAAAATTGAAAGGAGCCATCAACGTTTCGTGCCGCCAGGGAGCATTTTTTTGAAACTCGTATTTAAAACGACTTTCTCCGGGAATGATCAGATAGAGAAGGAAAACCGTTGCTAAAAAAACGAATGCAATGTAAAAAAAGTGGTAGTAGCGGGCGAGACGCGTTAATAACTTTTTCATAAATACCTTTTTAATAGACTTCCTATAACTTACAAAACTAGTCTTGAAGTTATATATTTGAAGAATAAAATTAACAAATTCTCGCATGAAACGCGCGCTAACAGTGTTTTTCTGTTTTAAAATAATGCTGTAATGTGTTTGATGTCGATACAAGAAAGCTAGTAGCAAATGAATTACGGAATTTCCGGTTTAAGCATTATTCCCTTAAGAAAAGATCCTTCAGAGCGAAGTGAGATGACGAGTCAGGTATTGTTCGGTGAACATTTTGAGGTCCACGAACAGTTTATGGGATGGTGCCGGGTTACGCATGGGTACGATGGGTATGAAGGTTGGATTGATCAAAAGATGATTACGGAGCTCTCGGAGCGGGCTTATTACAAAGTGGTGAATTCGCCTTCAGCAGTGTGTACCGATATTTTCAATATCATTCCGGTTGATGAAGAGCGAACCTTAATGATTGTTGCTGGAAGTACCTTGCCGTGTTGGCGTCCTTATAAAAAAGAGTTTTCAGTTAATCGGGACGTTTATCAAATGACTGGAAACTTTACTTATCAGGCTCCTATTGATGTTCGAAAATTCATTATACAACAAGCTTTGATGTATTTCAATGTTCCTTATTTGTGGGGAGGTCGTTCTCCAATGGGAATTGATTGCTCAGGTTTAACCCAGATCATTTACAAGCAAGCAGGTATTCAAATTCCTAGAGATGCGAGCCAACAGGTACATTTAGGAACCGCTTTTTCTTTTGTAGAAGAAGCTCAGCCAGGTGATTTGGCTTTCTTTGATAATGAAGAAGGGAACATTGTCCATGTTGGAATTATCTGGGAAAAGAACAAAATTATTCACTCTTCAGGTAAAGTTCGGATTGACAATGTCGACCAGTTCGGAATCTTTAATGTTGAGACAAAGCGTTATTCGCATAAAATGAGAGTGATGAAGCGTTTGATTGAGCCAGAAGAATAGGAGAGAATAAGTGCGATCAGAGCTCTTCAATTAATTGACTACAATAATGACACATACGTATAAATATCCGCGTCCGGCAGTTACGGTTGACGCCTTAATTTTAAAGAAGACAACAGCCGAAGTTTTATTGGTAAAGCGCGCCGGGAAACCTTTTAAGGATTGCTGGGCTCTTCCCGGAGGTTTTGTTGAGATGGATGAATTGCTTGAAGACGCTTGTTTGCGCGAACTGAAAGAGGAGACCGGTTTGGTGCTGAATCAAGTTGAGCAATTTCAGGTTTACGATGGACTTGAACGTGACCCCCGAGAGCGTATCCTTTCCGTTGTTTTTTATGGTTTTGCAGAAAAAGATGCGGAAGTTAAAGGCGGTGATGATGCTGCGGAAGCTGCTTGGTTTAAGCCGGATGAACTTCCTGAGCTTGCTTTTGATCATGCCACTATTATTCGTGATTTTCTAAAGCGCCTTGGGCAGTAATGAGAATATGCCAAGATTTTAGACCAATAGGCATTAGACGATAGATTTCTAGATGCTCGGATTCTCAGACAATTTCAAACGCTGGACTCCGAACTATTTCAAATTTTTTCAAACAACTTGGAACTTGAAATTTCGAACTTTGGGGCAATTCCTTGTTTGCGATGGGCAGCTTAGTCTCTTGTTTAAATCTTTCCTCTGCCTAATCCTGTCACCCCAGAATACTCTTAAGCAGTACTTCGTAGCTTTCTGATCCGCAGTTGAAAAGCAGGTCTAAACAACTTAAGTTGGGGGTAAACTGAAATTTGTCATCAAAAACCTGCGTGTAAGGATAGGCCTGAAAATGGGCATCAGGCAAGGCTTTTTGAGGCTTTGGATGAATGGCATCACGAAAGTTTAAACAGTTTTCGGGAACCTCTTCAAAGTCAGCGGTTCGCTTGATGGAATTAGGTACTTCCAGAATGCCCAGCACCGTTGCTAGAATCGCTTCATTGAAGTCAAGTAGGAAATTGGGCTTTGTTTCAAAAAAAAGCTGGAAATCATCTTGTAGTACTTCGAAAAACGGAGATGACTGGTAGGCTGAAACAATGGCCTGCCAATGAATATGCTGCCAGTTGGTATCGTACGAAATGCGAATATCCTTAATGAGCTGTTTTCGGCTTCGTCCCTTTTCTACCGGAACAACAAGTGCTTCTGGTCCATTGGCTGCCAAAATAATGGTTCGGTTCCGGTAAGTTTGCTTGCTAAAATTCTCAAAGGTTTCAATCCAGATGGTTGAATGCATCAATAGCTTAGAGAGGTACTGAACAGGAGGGAAATAGGCTGTGCTCAGTAAAATATCCTGGTTGTTCATAAAAGTTAATCCTTAAAAAAGCTTGGGTCGTCTTGTCCGTCGGTGATTTCAACACCTTCGGCATGGGGGTTTTCAAGAGCTTCGCTGTTTTGCTCTTCCAACTTAGTCAATCGTTTTTGTGTTTCTTTGAGTTGTCCTTTTAGTTTCCAAATTTTGGGGTAGCTGAGTAAGAGTGCTAAAACAACTCCCAGTATTAAACAAATGATTAGGGCAAGGACTAAGGAGACCTCATGTATATTCCAGAAAAAGACATGTAGATCAACAGTTGTTGGATTCTGTAATGTGAAAATAACCAGCAATAGAGCCAGTATCAGCAAAAAAATAATTCCAGCAGACATAATTTTGTTTTGGAGGAAATTTACTAAAAAAAAGGATAATGAGGCAAATCCCCATTATCCTTTTTATGCTGTTGTCTAAATTAATTAATGGACAAGGTTGAATAAGCGGTTCCAGCGAATGTTCGCCGGGAACCCTTTTTCTTTATCGAGTGAAAGCCAAATGAACACGGCTTTTCCAACCACATGATCTTCGGGAACAAATCCCCAATAGCGGGAATCTGCCGAGTTGTGGCGGTTGTCACCCATCATCCAATAATAATCCATTTCGAAAGTGTAGCTGTCTGTTGCTACACCATCAATATAAATTGTATTGTCTTTAACTTCCAGCTGGTGTCCCTCATAAATGCTGATGAGACGCTGATATAAAGGAAGGGTCTTCGCATTTAAATCAACAGTAACTCCTTTTTGAGGAATCGTCAGAGGTCCGAAATTATCAACGTTCCATGGGTATTGAGAATCGTGAGGAAAGATATTCCTATCCCAATTGCCAGCGGGAATATTGACTCGCTTGATGGAGGTAATATTGTTGAGTTGCTCTAATTCTTTGACATATTCATCGGTAAGTGGATATAAATATTGCGTATCGGAATAGATTTGTTGGTCCGCTTTGGCAATCCCTATTTTCTCCAGCGTTCGCTTATTAATGGGCGTTCCATTGGTTGTGATGATATAATCGTACTGAACGCCTGGAAAACTTTCTTGTGTTTTTCCATTGACATACAACTGACCGTCTTTCAATTCCAAAACATCACCAGGCGTTCCAACACATCGCTTGATGTAGTTTTCTCTTTTATCAACCGGACGGCTGATAATCTTTCCAAAGGTTCGTTTGTCGTTCCAAATTCGGTCTCTTCCATAGGAGCGTACCAATTGGTAGTAATCTTGGGTAGGCATATTCAGAGCTACCGTATCTCCATGCGGGAAGTTGAATACAACAACATCATTATTCTCAACATCACCAAATCCGGCCATTCGTTTGTAAGGGTTTTGAATCCATTCCAAGTATGATTTCTTGGTTTTTGATAAGGGCATGGTATGGTGCACAAATGGAAAAGAGAGTGGGGTGTTAGGCAATTTGGGGCCATAGGATGTTTTACTTACAAAAAGGAAATCGCCAACAAGCATTGATTTTTCCATGGATGAAGTTGGGATGGTGTAAGCTTCAATGAAAAACATGCGGATAAAAGTGGCGGCAATTACCGCAAAAATGATCGCATCAACCCATTCCACTACTTTGGTTTGTTTTCCGTTAGCAGGGTTTTTCTTTTTCCAGAAAGCCCAGTGTACCTTTTTGGTAACGTACATATCAAAAATAACAGCCAGGCCAATAAACCACCAGTAGCTTTCCATCCAAATTACCCACGAACTATAGATGAGGGCAACAACGATGAATTTGAACCATTTGTTCGTTAATATTTCTTTCATCGGTTTGAGTGTGTTATAAGTTTAAAAGATCATTCATGCTAAGTAAACCTTTTTTTCCGGCGCTGAACTCGGCAGCTAAAACGGCCCCTAAAGCAAAACCTTGGCGGCTTTTAGCACTATGCTCAATTTCAATATAATCAATTTCAGATTCGTATTTAATCCGGTGGATGCCCGGCACTTGCCCTTCGCGAATGGCTTCAATGTGCATTTGCTCGGCTTGTGATGGCGATTCGAGGGTCCAGCTTGTTTTTCCTGGATGAATGTCAAACAAGTCTTCGGCCAGTGTTATTGCAGTTCCACTTGGCGCATCCAACTTTTGCGTATGGTGGACTTCTTCCATCGTGATATCGTATTCGCTGCGGTTCTTCATCAGTTCAGCCAACTTTTTATTGAGGGCGAAAAACAGGTTTACGCCTAAACTAAAATTGGATGCATAAAAGAAGGTTCCATCTTTTTGCTGCATGGCTTTCAGTACCTCGTCTTTCTTTTCCAGCCATCCGGTGGTTCCACTAACAACAGGAACTCCGCTATCGAAGCAAAGAAGGTAGTTTTGAAGGGCAGATGATGGAATGGTGAATTCTATTGCTACATCAGCTTTTTCCAGATTTTCTACAGTCAAGTCTTGTTGGTTGTTTACATCGATGGTTAAAACGATCTCATGACCACGCTCTTTTGCTATGGCTTCAATTGCTTTTCCCATTTTTCCGTAACCAATTAATGCGATCTTCATATATCTTGTCTTATTTTATTAGCAAACTATTTTGAAATGCTCCCGGTTAGTCCTCTATCTGCTTTAACAGTAGGCAAGTACGAAAAAGGAAACATTCTTTCCAAAGTACTTGTTGTTGTATTACTCAGAAGCGTGACTATAACTTGAAAGTCAGGCCGGTTCATTTTGAAAGCTTACAAAGATATAAATTACATCATAAATGTATAATTCTGACCTGAGGCATTAAAGAAAATTCGATAAACAATGTTGAAAGGAAGTTGAACAAGATTGATTGATCGAGTAGTATTGCGAAAGGTTAAATTTGGGTTGTGTTTAGTTTATTGTTGATTAAGATTGACAGCATTTCACTATTTTTGAATGACCTCTTGGCTTACAACTAACGGTTTTAGCAATGATAGAGAGGTGTTGAACATGAACAGCAAAATTTAGGGTATGATTATAAATTCAGTTCCGCGGGTAGCCGCAATTCATGATTTGAGTGGTTTTGGGAGGGCTTCATTGACTGTAGTAATTCCTATTTTATCAGCCATGGGCGTACAGGTTTGCCCACTGCCAACAGCTGTTCTGTCATCGCATAGCGCTTACCCGGATTTGCATGCTGTTGATTTGAGCGATGACTTGCAGCCCATGATTGACCATTGGAAAAGGCTGGGGGTGGAGTTTGATGCGATATACTCAGGCTATTTAGCTGGTGCAGGCCAGGTGGATACGGTCAAGCGCTTTATTCATGATTTTTCAGGCAGTAAGCCTTTGGTGATGATTGACCCTGTATTGGGAGATAATGGAAAGCTGTATTCGGCCTACACGCCGGAAATGGTTGAAAAGATGAAAGATTTAGTTCAGCTGGCCGACGTAATTACGCCCAATCTAACCGAAGCAGCTTACCTGTTGGGCGAAAAGCATGATACGTCGATTGGCTTGGATGAAATAAAGCAGTGGGCCAGACGGCTGGCTGATATGGGACCCGATAAGGTGATTATTACGAGTGCGCCTGATCAAAGTAAAAATAATAATACATCGGTTGTGGCGTTTAATAAAACAGACCAACGCTTTTGGCGTGTGAGTTGTGATTACATCCCCGCCCATTATCCAGGAACAGGTGATGCGTTTGCCAGTGTCATGGTTGGCGCACTTTTGCAAGGCGATAGTTTACCGATTGCCTTGGATCGTGCCGTGCAGTTTATTTCCTTGGGGGTAAGGGCAACTTTTGGGCACAACCGTCAGGCGACTGAGGGTATTTTATTGGAGAAGATGTTGCCTTCGCTGAATGCTCCGGTTCAGATAAGTAGTTACCAGTTGTTAGATTAAACCATTATTTTAAAGAAAGGTAGTAGAAATGAAAGCTATTCGTTTAGTTGCCACTGATTTGGATGGCACGTTTTTGAAAGATGACAAATCAATTAGTGACGAAGATCTCCAGATGCTTGAAGTGCTTGGAGAACGAAAAGTTTTGCGGGTTGTTGCAACTGGCCGTAATCTGAAAAAAGTACACGAAGTTTTGCCAAAACACCTGCCTTTTGACTATGTGGCGTTTTCATCAGGAGCTGGAATTTGTGAATGGAAGAGTCAGCGATTGGTGTATCGCCAGAATATGATCAAAGAAACGACCAATGCGATTATTCGTTATTTTATTGAACGAGATACAAATTTCCATTTATTCCGGGCAGTGCCTGAAAACTCAACGTGTTGGTATTACAAAGGAAGTAAAGCCTGCAATGAATTCGAACGCTATTTTGAGTTTCACAATTCTGTTTCGGAACCGCTGCCATCTTCGCAACAGATTGATGGTGAGGCTTGCCAGTTTTTGGTTATTTTCCCGAACCAAATGGAGCTTTTCTTAAAAGTAAAGCAAGATCTTGAAGAGCGCTTTGATGACATCAAAGTCGTGAGAACAAGCTCACCTTTGGATACCGGCTATATTTGGATGGAGATCTTCCATAAGGATGTTTCAAAGGGAAATGCCGTTAAATTTTTATGTGACCACGAGAACATTCATCACCATTTAACTTTCGGTATTGGTAACGACTACAATGATCTGGATCTGTTAAATTTCACCTCTTATTCTTATTTAGTTGAGAATGGTCCGGAAGAATTGAAAGCAAACTATCGCCAAGCTGTTTCTAATCAGCAAAGTGCATTCAGCAATAGTTTAAAAAAGTACCTGTAGCGAGCTAGCGAATGGCTGGGCCTACTTCAGGTAAAGATTGCTGTCGCCATAGCTCAGGAAGCGATAGTTGTTGTCAAGTGCGTGTTGGTAAATCTGTTTCCAATTGTCTCCAAGGTAGGCTGCAATCAAAAGCAAAAGGGTGCTTTGTGGTTGATGAAAATTGGTAATCATTCCGTCAACTACTCTAAAATTGTAGCCAGGCACGATAATAATTTGTGTCGAAGCTGTCAGGTGATTGATGGAGTGCTTGTCCATAAAGTCAATCAGGGCTTGTAAAGCTTGTGTTTTTGAGGCTTCTGTTGTGTTTTGATAAGGTTGCCATTGGGAAATGTGCAAACTATCAGGCGCTTGATCTTCGTTGTCGATGAAGCTAGTGCCAAGCCAATATAAGCTTTCAAGGGTGCGAATAGACGTAGTGCCTACCGCGATAATTGGGTTGCGCTGCTTTTGGAGACGAACGAGCAACTCGCGAGTCACTAGAAACTGTTCAGCATGCATCTCATGGTCGGCAATTGTGGCAGCTTTTACGGGTTTAAAAGTTCCTGCTCCAACATGTAGGGTAACCTCAGCGGTTGTGATGTTTTTTTGCTGAAACGTTTGGAAAACTTGATCTGTGAAATGTAGCCCAGCGGTTGGTGCAGCTACCGATCCTTTTACTTTCGAGTAGATGGTTTGGTAACGCTCTAAATCGCTGCTTTCGGTTTCGCGATGTAGGTATGGTGGAATTGGTAAAATGCCGCATGCTTCAATCAGGCTTGAGAAATCAACGGACTCATCATCCCAGCTAAATTGAACCAGGACGTTGCCTTCCGATTGGCTAATTTTTTTTGCCGTTAGCACGACCTCCTTACCATTAATTGGGATTCGTCTTTGTAAAGGCTCTTGTTTCCACTTTTTGAGGTTGCCAACCATGCAGTTCCAGCTACAGGATTTGGTTTGCTGAAAAGCTAACTGGTAATCTGCAGGAGTGTGCGGGTCAAGACAAAAAATTTCGATTTGGGCTCCCGTTGTTTTCTGAAAAGGCAAACGCGCCCGAATAACCTTGGTGTTATTAAAAACCAATAGGCTTTCTTCTGGAAGAAATTCAGCAATTGTTCCAAAGTTAGCATCTTGAATGGTTCCGTTTTGCCACACCAATAGTTTGGAGGCATCACGTTCGGCTAGCGGATACTTGGCTATTTTGGCATCCGGAAGCTCGTAGTTAAGAGCCTGTGCACTTTGATCAAAAACGGGAGTAGTCGAAGTTTTTTTATTCATGGGCGGCAAAAATACAGAATAATTATTGTCAGTTAAAATAGTTCTTAATTTTGTAGTAAAAATTACAACGAAATGATAAAAGTAGGTGATCGGGTAAAATTTATGAATGATGTAGGTGGAGGTGTCGTAACCAAAGTCTTAAGTAAATCAATGGTTCATGTAGAAAATGAAGATGGATTTGAAATTCCAACACTGGTTTCAGAACTGGTTGTTGTGAATGATGATCCGGTATCAACCGGAAAACCATCGGTTGAGCAATTTGCAGCTCAAGCAAAACCCGAAAAACAAATACCGGAAGTAGAGCCAGCCAAATCTGATAATGTGATCATTGAAGGAAATGATGAGCCAAACTTCCAATTAGCTTTTGTGCCTGAGAATAGCCAGAACCCGCTGGATGGAACGATTCGCTTATATCTGATCAATGATAGTAACTTTTCAGTTTTATATCATTTTTCCGAATTTAAGTCGAATGAATACTCGAGCAAGGAAGCGGGCGAGTTGGAGCCTAATACAAAGTTGTGGTTGGACTCCATTTCGCAGGTGGATATTGCAGAGTTGCCTGAGTATTTCTTTCAACTGATTTACTTCAAGGAGAAGTCAAATCGCTTGGAACAGCCTCTGGAGGCTTCCGTAAAAGTAAATGCGGTGAAGTTTTACAAATCAGGAAGTTTTGCATCGAATGAGTTTTTCACTGAAAAGGCCATGGTGATCAAGCTGAATCAATCGGCTATGGAAAAGGCTGTTGAAGCATTGTCTCCTAAAGAATTGAAAAAGGCAGCACGTGAGAAAGAACCTGCGCGCAAAGTGAAACCTGTGGTTGAAAAAACTGACTTATTAGAGGTTGATCTGCATATTCATGAATTGATTGATGATACTGCTGGCCTATCGAATAAGGAAATGCTGGAGTTACAGATGAATCATTTTCGGGAGAAAATGGAGGAGGCCATTAAAAAGCAGGTGAAGAAAGTGGTTTTTATCCATGGACTTGGCAATGGCACTTTGAAGCAGGAGTTACGCCGGGAGCTTTCTTATAAATACAAAAAATATAATTTTCAGGATGCGAGCTTTCAAGAATATGGTTATGGAGCGACACTCGTGATTTTGAGAAAATAGTTGATGAAATAGGATACGAATTGTTTCGTAATTTCTAATTTTGCCGCGCAGACCGCTCTATCGCCTTCTGGCTTTTGTCAGAATGAGGAAAGTCCGGGCAGCAAAGGGCACCATGCTTCTTAATGGGAAGGTGGGCGAAAGCTTGCAGTAGCGTAACAGAAAATGACCGCCTCGTGTATTCGGGGTAAGGGTGAAAAGGTGAGGTAAGAGCTCACCGGTTTCGGGGGTAATCTCGAAAGCCGTACGCCTCATGGGTTGCAAGACCAAATATATCACGATAGGGGCGGCCCGTCCTGTTTCAACTCGTTTGAAAGTCGTGAGGGGTAGGTTGCTAGATCGTAGCAGTGATGCTACGGCCAGATAAATGATAGAGGTTCTCTTCTTCGGAAAAGAATACAGAACCCGGCTTATAGGTCTGCTTTTTATTATCACAAGACAAACTATTTGAACAGTATGATGTTATGATAGTTTGTCTTGTGTTTTTTTAGCCTGTCTGGAAAAGAGGAGGGACGATGACTGAAGGAATTGAGAAAAGGTTAAAATAGTCAAGTCGCAACTTATGGGCTATTCTCCATAATTTATAGTTTGTCTGTCCGTTGATTAAAAAAATAATAGGCAAATTTAATTCGATAAGATGACCATGTAATACTTTTTTGAGTGAAACAGGTGCTTGATTAAAAGAGTTGTCTTGCTGGCGATGAAAGTATAAAGACATGAGTCATTATCGAAAAACAAACAATTTTAGACGAATGAAAAAACAAATTGTCCTCGCATTTTTAGTGTTTTCTTCAATGCTGAATGGTTTTACTCAGACAAGGAGTAATTTCCCTTCTATTGATATCGAGTCCCGGTCAATGGTGTCTTCAGCAGATGAAGTTCCATTTTGGATGCAGATGAATCAGCAAGGAATATACGATTCAAAAGATTCTTTTCAGCAATTATTCCTGCTTGGGCTTACAAGCCAGGAGTCCAATAAAGAGATCAATAAGGTGCAATTAACCTATGGCCTTTTAGCTGCAGGAAGAGTCTCAGATCATTCGGATTTTCAGCTGGTCAATTACTGGGGACGTGTGAATTGGAAAAACTGGTATATTCATATGGGCGCTAAGCCTGAGCCTGTTTTTGGCAATGGCTTGTCGCTAACCAATGGAAACTTGTTTCTGTCAAATAATGCAAGGCCAATGCCTCGTGTCGGATTTGGAACCAATGATTTTCAATTGTTTCAATCAGGCTGGTTAAGTCGTTTTGCTTTTGACTTTGAATATAATGAGTATTTTTTTAATGATGACCGCTATGTTGAGGATGCTAACTTACACCATAAACGGTTGGATGTAAAATATACCTTTTTGCCTAAGTGGGAGCTTTCCGTTGGCTTGGATCATTGGGTATTCTGGGGTGGTGTTTCTCCAACGTTGGGCAAAATACCTGGCTGGGAAGATTATTTTAGATACATAACAGGCCGTGTCGGTGGCGATAGTGCTCCATCAATTGATCAGGCTAACGTTGCTGGAAATCAATTGGGGCAGTACTTGGTATCTATCACGAATCGTGGAGAGCATAACCATTGGAAGTTTTATTGGCAGCACCTTTGGGAAGATCGGTCAGGGATACAATTGGAAAATGCTCCAGATGGTTTGTGGGGGATAATGTGGCATCGTAAAACTGAATCCTATCCCTTGTTGGAAGCAATGGTTGTTGAGTACACCAATACCCGAGACCAGAGTGGCGAGTATCATAAGCATCGTCCGGATCCTGAAAATTCGGACTACGAGATAGGAGAAGGGCGTGATAACTATTTTACTCATGGCGTGTATCGCTCCGGATTTGTAAGTTACAATCGAATGATGGGACTTCCATTGTTTATCCCTGCAATTGGGGAAGATGGCATTTCTACAGGATTTTCAAATACCCGTTTGTGGGGGATCCATCAAGGAATGAGTGGTTGGCTTTCTGAAGATATTGAATGGAAATCTTGGTTAACCTATTCAAAGCATTACGGGAACTATGGTGCTGAATATGACTCGCCAAAATCTTGGTTGTCCGTGGCCGCTCAAGTTGGTTATCTGGTTCCAAATAGTCATTGGCAGGTGAAAGCTAAAGTGGCTTACGATGATGGTTCCGTTTTGGATTCTGGCTTTGGTGCAGAGCTTCGTCTCTTGTATGCTTTTTAAGGAAACGATTGAGCTAATCAGAAGGTCGGTTAGTCAGTTGATAAAATAGAATGAGAGCTTTGGGATACTCTTTTAACGTATCCAAAAGCTCTCATTTTTTTATTTTGTTTGTGCGTTCAGCACTTTGTGATATTCAGGGGTTGTAGGGGATAACCCATTTGAAACTATTAGTTCTGATAGATTTTCTTTTCGTAAATTTTGTCGTTTGCTTTTACGATATGGAAAGGATCTTCGTGAATTGGTAGGCCACTTGATAAAATTCGACGAGTAAGTTGAATTTGTCGTGCTCTTTTTTGTTTGATGCTTTTCTGATTCTTGTGAAGAAATCCGACAATGGAAAAGCTAGTTGCTAACGTAAGCACAAAACTCATTGTTGTAGACAAGTAATTCATCGTAACCAAACTTAGTAAAACAAAGAAAGAAGTATATAAGATTAAAAATCCACTGGCTTGTAGATGTTTCATTCCTGATTTTATTAGAATATGATGGATGTGGTTCATATCTGGCGAGAACGGAGAACGTTTTTGGGAAATACGTATTGTAAAAACCCTTAAAGTATCAGTCACTGGCACGATAAATAAAGCCAATATAAATGTTGGTCCATTAGCAATTTGCAATGATTCAGGTGCTGAAATATTGAAGCTTAAAAACTTGATAGCCAAAATTCCTAGAAGACCTCCTAGAACCATTGAACCAGTATCTCCCATGAAAATCTTATTTTCTCCTCCCCAAAGATTAAATCTCATAAAGGCAAGCAGACTTCCTGTTACCGCAAAGCTTAAAATGGCATATTCCAAATGCCCAGCTATGAGAAACCATCCTCCAAGTATTCCAGAAATAAAGATGGTGATTCCGGATGCAAGCCCATCAATTCCATCAATAAGGTTGATTGAGTTAATAATAAAAAGAAGTAGCATGAAGGATAAGGGGGCGCTAATCCAGATGCTGATTTGGTTTAAGTAAAATAAATTAGATAAGCTTTTGATTTGAATCCCTCCAAGAAAAACTAGAATGGCCGCTGCAGCAATTTGAATCATAAGTTTTTTTCTGGGGGCAATTACCAGAATATCATCTTTCAACCCGATAAAGAACAGCATGATTAGTGCGGCAATAATGTATCTCATTTCAGGGAAAGAAAGTTTCCCAATAAAGAGCGTTGAAGCTAGCGTAATACCTATAAAAATACCAACTCCTCCCAGTGTAGGGACAACCGTTTTGTTTAGTTTCCTTGAATTTGGAACATCAAAAAGATGCTTTTCTTGTGAGATTCTGACAATTGGCGGAATACACAAATAAGTAAATAGAAAACTAAAAACTACAGTGCAGAATATATTAAATAGTGATTCAGTCATATCAAATTATTTAAACTTACAAATATAGTTATAAAATATGCTGTTCAGCATTTTTTGTGTTATTATAACGTTTCTTTTTCCCAATCAGATATGATTGAGTTGTATTATTATTCGATAACTAATCGATTTATTTTGAACTATTTTTCAAATTAGATTAATCCGACAGAGTCTTTTTGGTCCATTTTTGTTAGAATGGTTACTTTTGACATCTGAAAAATGAGAGTATAATTGTGGCATATAAATTGATCGTCTCTTGTTTCTTTGTTATATTCTGTTTAGTAAAATTTAATTGTTTATGCATCTTAATGACTCTTTACTCCTAAACAAGATGAAGTTTTGAGAAATTAGTTGCGTCACAAATAAAAAAATATGATTCGAGCAGTGAATTACAAATGGTATGCCGTTTATGTCAAATCCAGAGCAGAAAAGAAAGCTTTGACTGAACTAACCTTAAAAGGGGTAAATGCGTATTTGCCTCTTAGAGTTGTAAAACGAAAATGGAGCGACCGGGTGAAACTAGTTGAAGAACCCTTGTTACGAGGCTATCTGTTTGTTTTTGTAAGCGAAAGGGAATATCTAACCGTGTTACAAACACCTGGTGTTGTGGGGTATGTGAAATTTGAGGGAAAGGCCGCTGCTATCCCCGAAAGGGAAATAGAAAACTTGAAAATATTTTTAGAGCGAAATAAAGCTTTTGTCGACGTGAGTTATGAAAACATCGCTAAGGGGCAAAAAGTGAAAGTCGTTGGAGGTCCTTTGGAAGGCATTGAAGGAGAGGTTTTTGAGTTGAGGGGGAAAAAGCGTATCAGCTTGAGATTTGAGACTTTGGGCTGCTCTGTTTTTGCCGATGTTTCATTGGAGTTACTAGAAAAGATTGAACTTATAAACTCTTAGCTGGAGCTTGCCTCTTTGTGAAGTTTAAATCTGTTGATTAGATAGTTGTAAAGCAGGATTCCAATTCCTAATCCAGTTGCATTGGCCAAAATATCTAACCAGGAAAAATGACGTCCAGAGCGCATCAGGATTTGTAGAATTTCCATTACCAATCCCCATAAAAGAATGAAGGCATAAAGGGTAATGCGTTTTGTTGGTTTGGAGTGAAAGGTCCATAAGAGGATGATTGCCAGATTAAAATACATTCCAATATGAATGAGTTTATCGGCATAGGGGAAAAGCGGAACCTTCGGAAGGTCTTGTGCTGGCAGCAAGGACAAAAGCATCACGATGGCAATATATAGGAATGATAAAAAGAGCTTTGCCTTAAAAGGAATATGATTGAATAGTTTGTGCATTTCTAGTTTTTTTCAGGACAGTTTATTTTTTTGCTTCTTGTTAATAACAATTTAAACGCGACTTTATTGTTGATGGCTTGTTTTTCTCATTTTGAGAAAAATTATGTCGTTTTGATTAACGTTTTTTTCTGAATAGTTATTTGTATTGGCTTATTTCTGTCTTTTCGGTAAACAACTTTTCGTTCAGTTTAGTTTTATCTTTTTTTATTCTTGACCTTATCCTAATAAAAGGGGATGGTTTCACATTTACTAACGAAACTGGAAGGGAATATCACAACAAAAGGGGATTGTTGAACCAGATTGTTTCGGGTAATTTTGTTTCTTCGAAACAATTAGACTTGGCGAGAGTTGCACTAGCGAAAAAAAGCTGGTGGTTGCAAACGTCGCTTCTTTAAAATGATACTGAAATGATTGAGCAAACGGATAAGGTTCACAAAGAGACAATTTCTAGTCTTCGCCCGGGAGAGAGAGGAATAATTCAAAATTTCTCGGTTGATCACATACCATTAAAATTACAAGAAATGGGGTGTTTACCTGGAAACGAGGTTCTCTTAATTCAATGGGCACCTTTTAAGGATCCCTTGTTTTTAAGTATAAATGGTAATAATCTGGCTATCCGTAAAGAAATGGCAGCCTTAATCGAAATTTCAAAAGTGTTGTCGAAGTAGCAATGGATAAAACCCTTCGTGTTGCCTTAATTGGCAATCCCAATACCGGTAAAACATCGTTGTTTAACGCACTAACCGGTTTAAATCAGAAAGTAGGAAATTACCCGGGAATTACAGTTGAAAAGAAGCAGGGAAGTTGCCATCTCCCCTCGGGGAAAAAGGCACGGATCCTGGATTTACCCGGCACATACAGCTTGAATGCTTCATCTGCCGATGAACAGTTGGTTGTTGAGTTACTGTTGAATCGTTCTCATTCGGACTTCCCGGATGTTGCAGTGGTTGTCGCTGATGTTGAAAATTTAAAGCGTAATCTAATTTTATATACGCAAATCAAGGACCTGGGGATTCCTGCAGTTCTGGTAATAAATATGGCAGACCGCATGGAACGTCAAGGAATTACACTGGACATAGCGTTACTGGAAGAGCGGCTGCAAACTAAAGTGGTGCTTGTTAGTACCCGCAAAAAGCAAGGAATTGATCAGTTGAGAGGTCTGCTTGACAGTCACGAACAACAAGCAAGCGGACAGTGCGTCGATGTAAGCGACATTGATAATAGCTACTTTAAGCATTTGCAGGAAGCATTTCCAAAGGAGGACATTTATCGGCTTTGGCTGGTGGTGTCTCAAAGTAATGATTTGAAAAGAATTGATTCGGATTTGTTGCCCGTTAATCATTATTCAGAAAGAAATACTTCTGAGATCAAACGTTTACAACAGAAAGAGACGATTGCCCGATATGTTTTTATCAATCGCTTTATGAAGGAAGCCTATCAGGTTGATTTAACTAAAGCAAAAGATTGGCGAAGCATTCTTGATCGAATTTTGACACATAAAGTATTTGGATACTTAATCTTTTTCATGGTGATGTTGCTGATTTTTCAGGCTATTTACAATTGGAGCAGTATTCCAATGGATTGGATTGATCAAGGGTTTGCATCGCTAAGTGAATGGACTCAAAACAAACTACCAGAAGGAGCTTTTACGAGCTTATTAGCCGAAGGAATTATTCCTGGGATTGGGGGAATCGTCATTTTTGTTCCGCAAATTGCCTTTCTTTTTCTTTTTGTATCACTATTAGAGGAAAGTGGGTATATGAGCCGAATTGTCTTTCTAATGGATCGGGTAATGAGGCGTTTTGGCTTGAGTGGGAAAAGCGTTGTTCCACTGATTTCAGGAACAGCATGTGCTATTCCTGCAGTAATGGCGGCTCGAAATATCGAAAATTGGAAAGAACGGCTAATCACCATTTTGGTAACTCCTTTCACAACATGCTCTGCCCGGTTGCCCGTATATTTAATTATTATCGCGTTGGTTATTCCCGACGAAACAGTAGCAGGAATCAACCTACAGGGACTGACCTTAATGGTTTTATACCTCTTGGGCTTTGGTATGGCCGTTTTTTCTGCTTTTATCCTCGACCGGGTAATTAAAAATCGGGCTCGCTCATTCTTTGTAGTTGAAATGCCTGCCTACAAAATGCCGCTTTTTAAGAATGTTGCTTATACCGTTTTTGAAAAGACTAAAAGTTTTGTTTGGGTTGCGGGGAAAATCATTCTGGCTATTTCAATAGTTCTTTGGTTTTTAGCGTCTAACGGCTATTCTGATGATTATCATCGAGCCGAAGAGATTGTAACGGAGCAAGTTGCAGATAATCCTCCAATGAGCGATTTAGAATTGCAAACTGCGATTGCTTCATATAAGTTAAAACACTCTTATCTAGGGGTACTTGGACATGCTATTGAGCCGGTGATTAGACCTCTAGGATATGATTGGAAGATTGGAATTGCCTTAGTTAGTTCGTTTGCTGCCCGCGAGGTTTTTGTTGGGACCTTGGCCACAATCTATAGCGTCGGGAGTGAAGAAGAGGAAACAATTAAGGAGCGAATGGCTAACGATGTTAATTTGGAGACCGGGAAAAAGTTGTTTGATTTCCCAACAGGAATCTCCTTGCTACTCTTTTATGCCTTTGCCTTACAATGCATGAGTACCTTGGCGATTGTAAAAAAGGAAACGAATAGTTGGAAATGGCCGTTGATCCAATTAGTGATGATGTCTGGTTTTGCCTATTTAGTGGCTATGGGAGCCTATCAGGTTTTGAGTTAATCGAAAGTAAACGAAATGGAATTGAACTTACAAGACATATTAGCTTATCTAGCGGTAATTGCAGCTGTTGTTTTTCTAATTCGTAAATTCTTTTTCAATAAGAAAAAATCGGATTCAGGCTGCGGAGGTACTGATTGTGGATGTCATTAAACCAGAAATGGTGTTCCTATTCTGGTTTAATGATTAGCAATTAGTGATAAGCTGGAGCCAAAGGCTGAGTCTAATTGAGATTTCAGCCTTCTTCTGTTTTTAGTTTGCTCGAATAAAGGTGATTGTTTTCGTGCTTTAGGGGAAGTGACCTTATCTCATATGTTCGGAGTATTGAGGGGGGGATACTTATTCTAACGAATTATGGAGTTGCTACATTTGATCGGACAATAAGTTAAGGTATGATTGGCCTTAAATTTTATCTTAGTATGATGAACAAGGCAAGAAGGACTTTTACAAGAGAATTTAAGCTTAACGCAGTTGAACTTAGTTACGAAAGAGGCAACATAGTAGAGCTAGCTAATGAGCTGAAGATCCGTCCAGAGTTAATTTATCGATGGCGTAGTGAGCTAGCCAGTTGTGAGGGAGCAAGTTTCCCGGGAAACGGTAATCCTAAATTAACAGAAGAACAAAGAGAGATTGCTCGTCTTCAAAAGGAATTGGCAGACATGAAAATGGAACGGG
>NZ_FONW01000001.1:1161735-1186700 GCF_900113005.1 Sunxiuqinia elliptica | reverse complement strand
TGCTTTTACAAATTTTCTTCTGCTTATATTCTTCATCTCTATTTAGTGATTTATAAGGTTTCTAAGTTTAGGTTTCTCCAGAGGACTTTGATTTCTCCTCCGTCGTGTATTTGAAGGGCAATGCGACCTTGACCACGTCCGATTACGTCATCGGTCAGGTTCATCATTTCTTCGCCGTTGAGCCAAGTTGTTACATGATCGTCCTGAACACGAATTCGTAGTGTGTTCCATTCACCTTCCTTCAAAATATCTTCTTTTTCTTCCGGAATTTGGATCAACCAGCCACGTCCGTATGATTCGTAAACACCACCGGTATCGTGTCCTTTTGGAGCGACTTCAACCTGCCAGCCATTCACCAAAACACCCGGCTCAACAAACGAACGAATAAACACTCCTGAGTTTCCGTTAGAAACTTGCTTGAACTCAACACTTAAATCATAGTCGTCGTAGTAACGGGTTGTTGCCAAATAGCCATAGCCTTTATCGGGGCCATTTTCACATATCAGCAAGCCATCCTCAACATACCATTTCTCATTTCCGTAAGCTTCCCATCCGGTTAGGTCTTTTCCGTTAAAAAGTTCTTTTTTGAATGTTTTCTCAGGCAATTCACGTATTTTAATGTTCCGGAACCAAGCTGGATAGCCATGATCCTGAAGACAGAAAACACCTTTAGTTGCTAAACCATATTCCGGCATATTCTCCCACTTGCCACTGTTTTTACGTTTAAACCAGTCTTCACTCCAAGCTTCAAACTCCAGTGTCTTCTCGCCATTCATCCAATATTCAACATGACCATTATCAAAAACAATTTTAGAGTTGTTCCATTGGCCTGCCGGGTTTACTTTCAACTTAGCCTGATCAGGCAGATACATTGCATAGTCAGCCCCACACTTTTGCCAGTCTTCGAGTGGTTCACTAAAATTCTCATCATCAATTAACTGATACTCGGGACCAGTAAGGTAAGGTGTTTTAAACTTTGGACTTTCAACCACATGGTAAAGCATTCCACTGTTTCCTCCCGGAGATATTTTCCAATCCCAAGTCAAAACAAAATTTTTGTAGATCCGGTCATTCACCACATAGCCACTGGCGTCGCTGCCATGTCCTTCGGCCTTGATGCAACCATCTTCTACAACCCAGGGGCCTGTCAGGCTTTCCCCGTTGTAATCACGCCACCCCGAAAGGGTTTTACCATCAAACAGCAACTCCCAGCCCTCGGCCTGTTCCTGTTCTGTCAATTGGTTGCGCGGAGCCTGGCATCCAAATAAGCCAAGTACCACAACCCATGCAAATAATCTGCTTTTTAGAATCATGTATTAAATCATTTAAAAGGCTACTGGCCTTTCGACCAGTAGCTCAGGTTTAGTTATATCCAGGGTTCTGAGTAATTGAACCTCCGGTTCTATCAATTTCAGTTTGAGGGATTGGATATGGCCAGGTTTGATCATCTACCTTTGATCCTTTGCCATTGGCATACGGCAATTTCGAGAATGCATTCATCGTACTCACAAAATCGTCCCAACGCATCAGATCATAATAGCGTAAACCTTCCATTCCCAGCTCAACACGTCGTTCGTGTTTAATGGCAGCCAACAAGTCATCGGTGGCTTTTACCGCGTAGTTTGCTTCAAACTCTGCTTCAGTCACTTCCGGAATAACAATCTGGCGTTTGTGTGCCCAGCTATCTTCCCTCGAGGAAGTCAGGAAAGCCCTTCGACGTACCATGTTGATGTAGTCGGCAACTTCCTGTTTGTCACCACCCGACTCCAATAAAGCTTCTGCATACATCAGCAAAACATCAGAATAACGAATCAGGTAGAAAGTCCAGTCAACCTGCCAGAAACCACCGTCCGGTCTGCGCTGATGAGGCACATAGGCTTTCCGGCTATGGTAACCGGTGTTGTTGTCATATCCAGTATAATTGTGAACTTCAATCGTCCCATCATTTTTCATGAATTCATCCTGATCCTGAATAACGGTATGAATCAAGCGAGCATCACCAACTTCATATTCATCCACCAAATCCTGCGTTGGGCAGTCGCCTCCCCAACCTCCAAGGTTATTACGACCGGTGTTCATCTGAGGAATTACACTTGAACCGGTGTAACCTGGTCGGTACTCACGAAGGATGGTAAACACACTTTCTTTTGAATAAAACCCGTTACCATAGCTATTGAATAACTCCTGATAGTCAGGTTGCAGTTCAAAAGTTCCGGTTTCAATCACTTTCCAAGCAGCATCTTTAGCTTCGGCATAATCACCAAAAAACAGGTGGACACGAGCTTTAAATGCATTGGCGATGTCCTTAGTCACCCGACCAAATTCTTCTTCCGGAAGCGAAGCAGAAGAAGGCATATTGGACTCATCAATACAGGCTTGAACATCACTTAAGATCTGAGCTTTGATCTCTTCAACAGAGGCTTTGGTGAGTGTTGATTTTTCTTCTGGAGTAAGCGTTGTCGTAATCAGTGGAACGCCACCAAAAACAGTCGCCAAATCGTAATAATAAAATCCACGTAAGAATTTGATTTCAGCAATGTAACGAGCTTTCTCAGCATCGCTAACATAGGTTCCGCCTTTATGAATTAGCGGTGTTTCCATGGTAATGTTTTCCAAAGCCGTATTACATTTTCCAATGGCATTGAAACGATGTGTCCACAAGCTATTTAACATGGCATTGGTTGGTAACGGTTTTCCAATTCCAACCTCCGTTTTGCGAATACCATCACCAGCATCAGATCCTCCTTTATTGGAATCATCGGTAATAATATTACCCACATCATACCACATCACCTGGTAATCCCAGTGGTTTAACATGGGCGTGTAACACCCAATGACTGATTTAATTCCGGCATCTTCCGTTTTATAAAAAACATCTTCAGAAAACGAACCTTTGGGGGGATTATCCAAAAAGGATTCGGAGCATCCTGTAACAATAAGAAGGATTATTATAATTGATAAATTTAATTTACTTTTCATAATTAATACGTTTTCATTAGTTAGAATGATGCATTAATACCCATCATGAATATCCTCGCCTGGGGGTAAAACCCTTGGTCGATTCCCATAAATTTTGGATCGGAAGAACCAATTTCCGGATCCAAACCAGAATAGTCAGTGACTGTAAACAAGTTTTGACCGCCAACCCACACGCGTATACTATGGGTATTCAGCGCTTTAAGGACAGACTGAGGAATGGTGTACCCCAGTTGAACATTTTTCAAACGAATGTAAGAGCCATCCTCAACATACCAGTCAGACATCTGCAGGTTTTGCCGTGAGTTAGCACTAATTGCAAATTGCTCATTCGAAGTCCCGGGGCCATTCCAGGCAATATCCAACATATCATTTGGAGCATTGTACCAACCAGCACCTGAGCGAATATCGTACTTCAAAATATTCAGTATGTCATTTCCAACAGATCCCTGGAAGAATAAGGACACGTCAAACCCTTTGTAGTCAGCGGCAAGAGTAAATCCATAGGTAAAATCAGGAAATGGATTTCCAACCATTACCCGGTCAGCATCATTCAATACGCCATCAGGTACTGAAACAATATTGCCATTCTCATCAACACTATTGATATCCTGGAATTTCAAATCACCTGGTTGAGCTGTTGGCTGAATTAATTCACCTTCGCTATTGGCATAGGCATCAATTTCTGCTTGCGTTTGGAAAATTCCATCAGTTTTCCATCCGTAGAAATAACCAATAGGCTCCCCAACTTCAGTCCGTGTATGTGTCATGTTTCCAAGGTGTGTTGACCCGTTAATTGGCTCCCCTCCACCTAAACTAATCACCTTATTTTTGAAGGTAAACAAGTTCGCATCAATTGAAAAATTGAAATCACGAATCGACTCTCTGAATCCCAATTCAATCTCAAATCCCTTATTTTCTATACTTCCGGCATTGGTCCAAGGCGTATTTGGATAGCCATAAGAACTTGGAAGTGGTACCTGCACCAACATATCATCTGTTGTCTTCACGAAGTAGTCTGCCGTTAAAGTCAACTTATTATTCAAGAAACCAAGATCTAAACCAACATCAATTTGACGTGTGGTTTCCCACTGAATATTTGGATTTCCCACGCTATTACGGCCACCACTCAGATATGGCATCCGAGGATTACCGAATGTGTAATAGCCACTGTTGCCGAAAGTCGATAAATAAGCGCCACTACCAATGTTATGGTTACCAATTTCACCCGCACCAAAACGCAGTTTACCCATGTTCAGGAAGTCATACTTCTTCATGAACTCTTCCTCGCTGAAAACCCATCCTAAAGAAAATGAAGGGAAAACGCCCCAGCGGTTGCCTTCAGCAAAATTTGAAGAACCATCGCGACGGATGTTAAAAGTAAACAGGTAACGATCGCGATAGGTGTAGAATAAACGTCCGAAATAAGAGTTCAGAGAAGTGGTTACATCATACCCATCTGCTCCTGGATTTTTTGACGCAGCATTGATTATCCGCTGATCTTCATCGTTATTAATCGTTCCTTGCTTTGATGCTCCGGTTTCTTCGTACTTGTTTTCTTCAGCAGAAGTACCGACCATCACCAATACCCGGTGTAAATCAAAGGTGTTATCGAAAGTCAAGGTGTTATCCCACACCCAGTAGTTTGTGTTGTAATACCTGCGGCCAACCGTGGCATCAGTAGCATTCTGGTCTCCATCAAGATAGTATTTTGGCGTGAAACCTTTGGATAATCCACGATGCAAGTCCAATCCGAAATTAGAGCGGAACTTCAACCATGGAAATAGGTTTAGATCTCCTGTCAATCCACTTTTTACGCTAATGCCTTCCCAAACATTCTCTCCCATCAGCTCAACCTGAGCAACTGGATTGGGTTTGTTGGAGTATAGAACTCCGGCATATTGTGAGAATGGGTTACTTGGCTCGTAACCCGTCATCAGCTTTGATTCCAGAAAAGCAGGTACGTCAACCAGGTTGTTTCGGTAAACTGGTGTGATCGGATCAGCTGTCATAGCCGAGAAGATCGTTCCATTGTAGGGGTTACTTTCGCTAACATTACGTCGATCTTCATAAATAATGCCCACATTTGCTGACATTTTAAACCACTTTGCCAAATCAGCATTCAAGGTATTTCGCCAAGATATCCGTTCATAATCCGACGCTTTTACAATACCATCTTGCGACATATAGCCTAAGCTGGAATGGTAGCTCAATTTCTCCAAGCCCCCTGACAGAGCTACGTTGTAACTTTGCATGGGTGCATTCTTATGCATAATCTCTTTCCACCAGTCAGTTCCTTCCCGACTTCCCGTATTTTTTTCAAGGAATTGAAGAATCTGCTCGCGTTTTTCAGGAGTTGAAAAGTCATCAAGTAAAGCTTGTCCAGTTGCGGTGTACGCCCGGTTTTTAAACTCCATGAATTCCTCGGCATTCAGCATGTTATATCGTTTCTCCGGATTCTGGAAACCAATGTACATATCAAACGAAACCTTCGATTTATACTCTTTTCCCGAACTTCCTTTTTTGGTGGTCACCATAATCACCCCATTCGCAGCCCGAGCACCATAAATTGAAGTTGCAGAAGCATCCTTCAAAATTTCAATCGACTGAATATCATTAGGGTTCAACCAACCAATATTGGACTGAGGCAAACCGTCAACCACAAATAGCGGATCGTTATTGTTTACAGTTCCAACCCCACGGATA
Organism: Sunxiuqinia elliptica; assembly: GCF_900113005.1. Classification (GTDB taxonomy): domain Bacteria; phylum Bacteroidota; class Bacteroidia; order Bacteroidales; family Prolixibacteraceae; genus Sunxiuqinia; species Sunxiuqinia elliptica. The sequence continues at coordinate 1,181,018 of NZ_FONW01000001.1, read as the reverse complement.
CGAACAGCTCCCATAGAACCAGGACTACCACTGGTAGAAGTTACCATTACTCCAGCAGAACGTCCCTGAAGTGCATCGGCAGCCGTACGCACAGCCACGTTCTTAAGGTCATCGCCTTCTACCTGACTCACACTACCTGTCAGGTCGCTTTTTTTCATGGTACCATATCCAACAGCTACAACTTCCTCAATACCAATGGCATCTTCATTTAAGCGAACATTGATACTGGTTTGTCCTGCTACAGCTACTTCCTGTGTCTTCATTCCCACAAAAGAGAACAATAGAACGGCATCAGTCGGCACATTGGGTAATAAGTAGTTACCATCAGCATCAGTAATCGTTCCTTGGGTTGTTCCTTTCACAACCACAGTCGCTCCCGGAAGCGGAGCACCTGTACTATCACTTACCTTTCCGGTAATCCCTTTTTGCTGTCCCGCTTTCGAATTCTCGCTTCGTTCTGTCGGATCTCCCATCTTCTTAATGACAATATAACGGTCGACCACTTCGTAATCCAAGCCCAAATCCGTCAAGACTGTACTAAGCACATCTCGGATTTCCTTATCTTTTACATTGACTTGTTCTACCTGGTAATTATTCAGGTCCAAGTTGAAGTAGAAATAATAGTCCGACTGCTCTTCAATCTCATTCAAAACATCAATCAACCTGGTCTTCGTCAAATCAAGCGTCAATTTTGACGACTGCGAAAATGATTTCGCCTGAGCACCAAAGACAAACGCAAAGAATAGAAAAATAGCCAATCGCATAACTAAAAATAATTTAGCCCATAGCCCGCCTGGGCCATGAATTGTTCGTTTTTTTTTCATAGTTTTGAAATGGTTTTAAATTAATTAATTAGCCGCTCCAACGGCTTTTGAATTAGTTTTAAAAGATGGGGGTACTGGTGGTATTCCCATCATTTTTTTGATTTACTTCGTTTAGGTTTTTGTCATATAAAATTCGTTTTTAGTTATTCTTCTTAACGATATAGATCATGTTCTTTTGATTGATTCTATTTTGAGTAACAAAGTCTATTTGGTCATTCATAATGCTCAACGATTTCAAAACCTGCTCGACCGGCTTATACTTCAAGAAAGTCCCTGAGAACTCCAGTTTCTTGAGTGCTTCATCCTTAAACTGAATTTCAACATTGTACCACCGCTCCATCTTTTTGGCAATTTCTTCCAGCGACTCCTGACGAAAAACAATTTTTCCTTCTTTCCAAGAGGTATAGAAATCGGTATCAACCTCTCTCAGTCTATCAATTTTCCCATTGTGAAGACTTGCACTTTGTCCCGGAACCATCCGTTGTATTTGCTTTTCCTGATTGGCATGCAGCACCACTTTTCCTTCAACCAAGGTCACACTTGAATAACTGTCGGCGGCATACGCATCTACATTGAACGAAGTTCCTAATACCTCAACGGCAAAAGATGGCGCATTCACTATAAAAGGCTTTTTGGCGTTATGAGCAACTTCCAAGAAGGCTTCACCATCAATAAAAACTTCTCGCCTTTTTTCATCGAATGAAGCAGGATACTTAAAAACAGAGCCTGAGTTCAACCAAACGACGGATCCATCAGAAAGTCGGATCTGACTCATTTGCCCCAATGGAACAATCACCTCCGAATAACTTGCTTTTTGTCCTGACTCAGGCATAATGGCATGCAAAACCGCGCCGGTAACCAAGGCTAATAAAATGATCGCAGCTTTCGCCCAGACTTGTTGATTAAAACGTTGAAAAAAAGAGGTTTTGTGTCCCAGTCGATAGTCTAACCGAAGTTTAGCCTCCTTCTTGTTAAATCGATCCCAATTAAAGACCTGTTTCAACAATTCATGCGTTCGCCTCACCCACTGATCATCCCTGTCATCAATCGGTTCTTGTTTTCCATCCTTTTCTTTTTCGGACCAATCGCCCTGGTAAACTCGTTCAATCAAGCGGTCCCAATATTTATCGTTGTTCTTCACCTTGTTCGTTTTTACCATTGACGCAAAAAGATACCTATCGGGTGACAGCAAAATGAAAGTTTTTTTTCATTCCACTATCAGCTAACTCAATAAGAAGTACTTAATCGGTATTTTTTAAAAAATAAACACAAGCAACAATCTGAACAAATGTCTAAATTTTTCATCACTTTAAATAGTGATTTTATAAGGAAAGTAAAAAAAAAATAGTCCGGGTGGAAACTTTAAGTTCTTCCTTTAGAAATTTATAAGCACGAGACATCTGCGTTTTGACTGTATTAACTGATATGCCCAGTTCTTTAGCTATTTGGGGGTAGGATTTTCCTTCGTAGGCTGCCATTTTTAAAATACGCCTGCGCTGTTCAGGCAATTTATTCACAGCCTGCGCTAGTTGATTTAAAATTCCCACTTCATCCAACGAAGTTTCATCTTCTTCTACAATTGAATCTGCCAATTGTTCTACATCTGAAAATTGCAACTGATGCTTCCTCATGTAACTGATTGTTGCATTCTTTACCATCGTAATTAGGTAATTTTGAAGCGAAGATGTAATGTGTAAAGTTGCTCTTTTTTCCCAAATCTGCGCAAAACAATCAACAACGATATCTTCCACCAGCTGGTTGTTATTGATGTAGTTTGACACGAAGCTACATAGCGGGTAGTAGTATACATCAAAAAGCCGATCAAAATCAGCTTTGTCCCCATTTCGAATTTTTTTCCAATCGATGGATTTAGTCATAGCTTCATTCACACATGCAGAGCCTAAAAATAAAAATTAATCATGACAAAGTCATGTGCATACGTTTTAATTCTACATCAAGCACCTTGTCCCAATTCTCTATTTCGTTTTTCGTTGAAAGTTCAGATGCAATGCGACTGTTTTTGCGATTCATAGATAGTTCCATATCTGTAACACTTATCTGTCGTTTCTCCCTATTGCATTATTTTACCTTGAATTTTTAAAAATAATTTGATAAAAATCTCATTATAAAACTTAATGAGGCTTGCAAAGAATACTACAAAATCACTGATCATCCACCAAGGTTTTTGTCCAAGTAGAGAGTTTTACTCCTTGATCCACATTCATTATAGTTTCTCAGTATACAGAAATCATTTAAAATCGTAAACGGAACACTTCACTTATAATATTTAGCACTTCCCTTAATTTTTCCTTTAATGAATATGTATGCAAAGCAATCTTTGTTCTGCAAAATTTAATATTGTAAAAATGAGAAAAACTAAAATTAGCTACCTGATACTTGCCTTTTTTGCCGGACTCGTTTCTTTTTTATGGATTGGATGTAGCAATGACACACCTAAGCAGGGATTAGAAACCAGGTATGTTAAAACAACTATTGTTCAAAAAAAGAAAAGCACACTTACTGAAACCTTTCCTGGTGTTTTAAAAGAACTTGATGAGGCAAAACTCTCATTTCGAATTGCTGGGCCGGTTGACCAGCTGCCAGTAAAAGAGGGGCAGTTTGTAAAAAAAGGGCAGCTATTAGCCTGCATAGACCCAAGAGACTACCAGCTACAATACGATGTCGCGCTGTCAGAATATAAACAAATCATCGGAGAAACTGAACGGGTCAAACAACTTTATGCTAAAAATAATATTACCGATAATGATTATGAAAAAGCCATGTCGGGAAGGAAGCAAATTACAGCTAAGTTAAATGCAGCTAAAAATGCACTGAATGATATCCGCTTAGTTGCACCTTTCGATGGGTATATCCAAACCGTTTTTATAAGTAAAAGAGAAATTATTGATGCAGGGATGCCCGTCGTATCAATAATTAATGCCTCTTCTCTAAAAGTTGAAGCGGCCATCCCTGCAAGTATTTACCTAAAAAAAGATCTGTTTTCCAACTTTTATTGCACCAGCAGCAATTATCCTGGTAAACAATTCCCGTTAACACTTCTAGGGATCAATGCAAAATCAGAACTAAACAAGTTGTACAAAATATCTCTGACCTTAAAAGATCTAAAAGACATTATCCTTGCTCCTGGAATGAATGTACTAGTGCACTTCACATATGACTCAGGGTCAAGTAATGCCATACAAATACCCTTAAACTCCTGTTTTGAAAAAGATGGGCAAACCTTTGTCTACAAATTCAAAAGCGGACAAGCAGTCCTGACAAAAGTTAAAGTTGGCGACATTAATCGAAATAACATGATTAACATTTTACTCGGACTGAAGGAAGGAGATATTATTATTACTGCCGGACATTCTCAAATTAGCAATGGGCAAAAGGTGAAACGACTATAAAAACAAGAACAAACAAGGGAACAATTCGCATTTTATCCCTTTGCCATGGCGATTGGGGCAACATGAATTAATATAGTCATCGGTGCTGATTCCCTCGTTTGCCTTGACTCTCCATTTTCCTACACCAAACTGGGATCAAGAAGGACAACATACAAAACAGCTTTAAAGCAACTCCCATAAAAGAATTATAAAAGACATGAATATTACTCAATTTGCATTTAAGCAAAACAGGCTGATATACTTTTTCTTATTGTCATTAGTATTAGGAGGAATCGGTTCCTACATGCTGATGAGCAAGCTCGAAGACCCTGAAATAAAAGTAAAAACAGCACTGATCATAACACCTTATCCCGGAGCATCGGCTACCGAAGTAGAGCAGTCGGTAACTAAAATACTGGAAAACGAAATCCGCACAATGTCGGGCTTAGGCGATATTACATCACGCTCATTGCCTAACATGTCAGAAATTACGGTGAATCTTGCCACAACAATTTCCGAATCCAAAGTAGAACAATGTTGGGACGTATTGAGGAAGAAAATTAACGATGCCAAATCTCGCTTACCAGATGATGTCATGGCCCCTTTGATTTTTGATGATTTTGGTGATATGTATGGCCTATTTTATGCCATGACTTCCGAGGGTTTTTCTTATGATGAGATGCGCCAATATGCCCGAAAAATCAAAGACAAACTTTTAACCATTGATGGGGTAAAAAGAGTAAACCTTAATGGAGAACAACAGGCCATTATAGACATTAAAATACCTATTGACCGGCTGGCAAACCTAAAAATCCTACCTATTGATGTCATTAGCACGCTTGAAAACCATCTTGCCATCGTATATCCAGGAGATTACCTATCAAGTGAAAAAAGTATTCGCGTATCAGTCAACAGACAATTAAAAACTGTTGAAGACATTGGCAACTTAACGATCTCTGACGATGATAATATGCAATATCGCTTAAAAGATATTGCCACCGTTGAGCGCAGTTATAAGGAAGCCCCACACTCAAAAATGTTTCACAACAACCTGCCCTCAATAGGCATTTCAATTGCCATTAACCCCGGCGAAAGCGTCGTTGAGATTGGTGAAAAGATAGAAGAAAAAATAGCGTCCATCAAAAAAGAACTTCCCATTGGTCTTGAATTTGAGAAAGTCTATTTCCAGTCTGACCTAGTTAAAGCTGCACTAGACAGTTTTATTGTAAACTTATTAGAGTCAGTCTTAATTGTAGTCATTATTATCATGCTGGTTATGGGCTGGCGCAGCGGTATTGTTGTTGGATCAAGCCTCTTGTTCTCGATTATTGGAACCTTCCCTTTTATGCTCTTGGCGGGAGGGACAATCCAACGTGTTTCCCTGGCTTCGTTTATTGTTGCAATGGGAATGCTGGTTGATAATGCCATCGTTGTGATCGATGGTATTTACAAAGACTTAAAAAATAATAAAGAGCGGGAAGCAGCTATGCTAAACACGCCAAAACATAATGCTTGGCCTTTGCTTGCTGCTACCTTAATTGCTATTCTTGCCTTCATCCCTGTTTATTTATCGCCCGACGATACCGGCACCTATACCAAAGACTTATTTCTCGTACTGGCTATTTCCTTATTATTAAGCTGGATCCTATCGGTATTGCAGGTTCCATTGTTTGCCAATAGCATTTTAAAGAAACCAGATCAAAGAAAAAACAACAAAAAAACTTCAACCCTTAATACCAAGATAAAACCGGTTATTATTTGGGGCATACAACATCCTAAAACAATTATAGGAACGTCTATCTTACTCTTGATCATCTCATTCTGGAGTTTTTCCTACGTAAAGCAATCCTTTTTCCCCAATATGCCTTATGCCCAAAATTTCATGGAATACAAACTCCCTGAGGGTACGCAAACAAAAAGGCTGGAACATGACTTAAGCCAGATAAGCCATTGGCTTTTACAAAATCCCAAAATCAAATCAGTAACATCGAGCCTGGGAGGAACTCCTACCCGCTATAGCTTGGTCAGGGGCGTCCCTGATGGTAGCTTGTCCTATGGCGAATTGATAATTGAGTATGTTGATGTAGAAGCAGCGAAAGAACAAAGTCCCGTCATTGAAAACTATGTAAGGAAAAACTACCCTGATGCCTATGTCAAATTAAAAAACTACAGCTTGATGTTTGTTGACGGACTTGTTGAAGTACAATTTTTTGGCGATGATATTGATACGCTAAAAGATCTGGCTAGACAAGCCCAAAAGGTATTTTCGGATGAATCTGCTATTAACAATGCTACAATAAAAAATAACTGGGAACCCAAAACACCATATATTCATGTTGACTACAAGCAAAATGAAGCCACTCATTTCAGAGCTGAACGACAAGATGTTGGCCTAGCCATTTTGATGGCAAATCAAGGCATCCCAATTTCCCGATATTTTGAAGAAGATTATGAAATACCCGTTCAGTTTAAGGTAACAAACCAAGACAAACAAAACCTGAACAATTTGAAACATATCCCTGTTTGGGGCGGCAACTCCGTCAATCTTCCAATTAAAGAAATATTAGAACAAGATATCCCCTTAGACCAGGTAGAAGACCAAATCTTACAATCAACTCCTTTAAGTGCTCTTGCCGATATATCAATTGACTGGGAAGAACCTGTAATAAGACACACTAACGGACAACGTTGTATCAAAATTAGCTGCGACCCCAATCAAGGAATTACTGGCGCTGAAGTTATGACTTTGGTGCAAAACAAAATAGAAGCCATAGATCTACCTGCAGGGTATTCGATGGAATGGCAGGGAGAAGCAGGAGACCAGGAAAAATCACTAAGGTACATTCTCATGTTCTTACCTGTGGCCATCTTTGGGATCATTGTTCTTTTGCTGTCCTTATTTAAGAGTTACCGAAAAATGGGAATCATAATAATTTGTTTGGTATTCTCTCTTATTGGGGTTTTTCCGGCCTTGCTTCTGGCGGGTAAAGAATTTGGGTTTTTAGCCATCATAGGAGTCATTGGTTTGATGGGTATGATGATCAAAAATGCCATTGTACTTATTGAGGAAATCGACCGCCAAATCAATTCAGGCAAAGATTTCTATCAGGCAATAGTTGACTCCTCTTTGTCAAGGGTGCAACCTGTAATGATGGCTTCTTTAACGACCATTTTAGGAATGATCCCATTAATAGGTGATGTGTTCTTTGGAGCCATGGCAGTAACCATCATGGGAGGACTATTGGTCGGTACACTTATTACCTTGGTAATTCTGCCTTTGCTATACTTCATCATTTATAAAAATCACAAAATCAAGTCAACCAATGAAATTGCATAATCTTATCTTGACAGCAGGACTAGTGATTATCAGCCAATTCAGCTTACAAGCACAAGAGCCTAGAGTTGCACTTGTATTGAGTGGCGGAGGTGCCAAAGGGTTTGCTCATATTGGAGTTTTAAAGGTCCTTGAAGAAGAAGGCCTGCCCATATCAATTATAGTCGGGAATAGTATTGGGAGTATTATTGGAGGAGTAGCAGCAACGGGTTATTCGGCCAAAGAAATCGAGCTTATGGCCAAATCGCAGAACTGGGATGAATTACTTTTCGATTATGTCTCCAGAAAATACAAATCTGACAACTTGAAAACTGCAGAACAGCGTTATTTTCTCGAACTGCCCTTAAATAAGGATACAGAAGAGTTAGAACTACCATCGGGAGTAGTAAGTGGCCAAAACGTCCTCAACCTTTTTTGCAAATTCATGGCAAATGTTCCCGACAGTGTGGATTTTAGGAAGCTTCCAATTTCATTTGCATGTATCGGGACCAATCTTGAAACAGGACAAGAAGAAGTGTTGATGCATGGTTTCTTACCAAAGGCTGTTCTGGCAAGCATGGCAATTCCCGGAATGTTTTCGCCAGTGAACTTCAATGGCTTATACCTGGTTGATGGAGGCATTGTCAACAATTACCCTTCAGATGTTGCCCAAATGATGGGGGCCGATATTATTATTGGCGTAGACCTTCAAACAAAGCCACTTGCTAAAGAACAACTAAATTCTGCCGACAAAATATTCGGTCAGATTGCGAGCTTTACTGACCTAGAAAAAGGAAAATGCAACAGGGCAATCGTTGATCTAAATATTAAGCCCAACATGGAGGGTTATAATATGTCCAGTTTTACCCAAGAAGCTGTTGACACATTAATTATACGGGGAGAAAAAGCAGCACGCCAAAAGATCACCGAAATCAGGGAGCTTATCAGCAAACACAATCTCGAGTACCAAGCTGTTGATAGAAAATACGTTGAACCCAAAAAATATCGTATCGAACAAATTTCGCTCGATAATAAACTAAAAATTAAAGAGCCTTACATTTTAGACTTGTCGAACCTTGAAGTCAATAAGCTCTATTCAGCAAGCGAGTTGCAAAACAGCATGTATAAGCTTTATGGAGAAGGGAACTTTGCAATGGTCTACCCTAGCTTAATAGAAAAAAAAGATAAGTACCAATTAAACATCCATACTAAATTGAAACAGAGCTCTATGCTCAAAATTGGCTTTGGGGCAAATTCTGCCGATGGTGTAAATTTAAATCTCAACTACAGCTTTCAGGACTTCAGGAAATTAATTAACCTATTTACAATTGATTTTAAAGCCTCGTACAATCCCCGGGTTATAATTACCGCAGAAACCCATAACTACAAACTACCAGGGATTGGATTAAAAATAGATGCCCAACATACTGAGCAGGGATTGTTTAAATTGGGGAAAGAAAAAGGTAAGTATAAAATATTTAATGCAAATGCTGATATCTATACTTATAAGCGCTTTAAAAATTCATCGTCTATACTTCAACTGGGCTTACGTTATGATTTCGATTCATCTAATTTTTCAACAGAAAATGGCACTATTATAAAAGAACAGTCTGACCGAACTCAAACTTCGCGTTTCTCTGCATATTCAAGCTTTCACTTCGATTCTTTCGACAAGTATTTTCTTCCTAAAAAAGGAATCTCTTTTCACGCGGAGTTCAGTATAAATGAAGTGATTAACTCAACACTTAAGAGCATTCCGATAGTATATGCCAATTTTGAAATCGTTGCTCCTATTAATAATACACTTGCGTTTACCGGCGAAATTTATCATCGCGCAGTTTATAGAAATGACTATCCAGGCGGACTAGCTAACTATGCTTCGGACAAATATTCAGCATTCAATAATTACAGCTTAATGTACGCAGGTCAGTATGGGTTATCTTTTACTGACAAAATAGCCACTTGCTCAAAAATTGGGCTACGTCTCAAAATAGCCAACAAACACTTTCTAACTCCACAAGTCAGTATTTTGACTGATATGGACAACTGGGGGGAAATGAATAATGCAGATACAAAATGGCTTATCGGATTAAATTATTCCAGGATGACAATCCTGGGGCCGATTGACCTGTCATTTAACATGCCAACAAATGATGAACATCTTGTTTTTCAAGGAGGTATTGGATTTAAGTTTTGAATACATTTTTAAAAAAACATAATAAAATCAAATGAAGATAAACACCATAATAACAACCATTCTAATACTCTCTTCGTTGATGGCAAAAGGCCAGATGGTCGTGAACATTGACACATGCCGTATCCGGGCAGTAAAGTATAGTGAAGAAATGCTAATTGTCCAAAAACAACTAGAAAACGCTTTGTATGCCCAAAAAGAACAACGTAGCAATTACTTCCCAAAAGTTAATATTTCAGGAACATACCTTTATACCCGTTCAAACGAAAGCTTTACTTTTGAAGACATCTATTTGCCAACAGCAGTTGTTAATTCGTCAGGCAGCCAACCAGTGCCTAACATCCTATTAAATCCAAAAGGAAATCCGGTTTTAGATCAGGCGGGGAACCCAATTTTTAAAACCTATGCCATGATACCAGGTGCAAATATTGGTTATCGTCTGAATAATTCATGGTACACCTCTATAGGAGTTGACCAGCCCATTTATATGGGAGGCAAAATTAAGACAGCCAACAAGATGGCCAGCCTTGGTGTTGATTTGTCCAAATTAAACCAAGAAGACAGAAGACAAGCCATTGTGCTGGAGGCCGAAGAAACTTATTGGACTTACGTTGCGGTTATCGAACAGGTAAAAGTTGCTCATCAATATCTTTCGTTACTTGATTCGTTAAATGTCATGGTGAGCAATGCTGTTGATGCCGGCTTAATGCACAGGAATGAACTATTGAAAGTCCAGGTAAAACATAACGAAGCCCAAATGCAATGCGACCACGCTGAGAATAGCAGAGAACTACTCCGAATGTCGTTATGTCGTATCATGGGAGTTGATTTATTAACTGATTTGATTGTGGCCGATACAATCATTGACATAAGTCCCTCTGGTTTGTTTCAGGAGAATGTACCGATTGTACAAAAACGAACTGACTTCCAAATACTTAAAAAACAGATTGAATTGCAAAAGCATAATGAAAATCTGATCCGGTCCGATTTTCTTCCGCAAATTGGAATCCGGGCATCGTATGACTATTTGAGATTTATGGAAATAACTAACAAAAATACAGATGGCATCAATAAAGAATATCTGTCTAACGAAGCCTCTCCATCATTGATGGCAACCATCTCAATCCCTCTATTTCAATGGGGTGAGGGAAGAAATAAGATAAAACAAGCTAAAATTAAAACAGAAATTGCCAATGCTGAATTAGAAAAATACAGTAAGCTTATGTGTCTGGAAATCAACCAAGCTAAGCTAAATTTAAGCCAGGCCTACAACCGGAACGGGGCAGCTGCCAAAAACCTTGAACAGGCTGAAGAAAATATGAAATTTAGCAAGCGTAATTACAATGTTGGGATGGAACTATTAACAGATTACCTCGAAGCCCAAGCTCAATGGCAAAGTGCTTTTGCCGATTTCATAAAATCAAAGACTGATTGTAAAATTGCATATGCCGTTTATCAAAAAGCCATCGGTAATTTATAGGCCTTTATTGATTTGATGAATAAAGACAACACCATTCATTATGACGTTAATTATCAACAACACTTCCCTTCGTCTATTTAGGATGTACTATATGGAAGTAAGCCTACATTTTGACAAACATCAGGACACAAAAATTAATACAGATGGTGATTTAGCATGTTAAGATCGTTGACTTATCTTTGTCAACACAAGAAACAGTTAAAGAGTAGTATATGTTGAACAAGGTATTAGATATGCCCGGATCTTTTCTATTTATTTTTAGAAATATAATTATTACAGCCGTATGTTTGCTTATAATTACCCTCTTAAATTATTCGTTAAGCATAGATATCTTGTCAGAGTTTAAACAGTATGGAACTGATTACATTTTCTTTGTACTGGGATTTATTGCCGTAAGTGAATCGACGCTTTATCTAGATCGCAATTATCATAACGGCATATACATTAAAGGCCGTGGCACCTACAATCTTCGGATAACTAAATACATCCCAATTGGAGCATCTTATATCGTAATCTTTGCAATCTATATTATAATTTATCAGGAAGATATTAAAACAGATCGGTCATCGGTGCTCTTCATCGTATTTTCTGCCATTTATGTAGGAATGTTTGATTTAATACTGCTTACCCATAATTACTATAAACGCCTTCGAAAAGAACGCATCGCCAATGAAATATTAAAGGAAGAAAAACTGAAATCAGATCTTAAAGCCCTGCAAAACCAGATCAACCCTCATTTTTTGTTTAACAGTTTAAATGTGCTGATTTCCGAAATCTATTTCAACCAAGAAAAAGCTGTCAAATACACCCAGCATCTTTCTGATATTTATCGATATGTACTCCAAAGTACCCAAAAGAGCCTGGTAGAACTTAAAATGGAGCTGGAGTTTCTAAGTTCTTACATCTACATGTTTAAAACCAAATACGGTGATGGGTTTCAGGTAATAATCGATATCAATTCTGATTTTCTAAAGCTTGAGGTCCCTCCACTGGCACTTCAGGTGCTTGTTGAAAACAGTATTAAGCACAATGCCATATCGCCGAGCCTTCCTTTAATTGTGAAAATATATTCAAGCCAGCACAAAATCGTTGTAAGTAATAATATTACGCAAAAAAAGAATTTGTCTTCCGATTCAACCGGGCTAAAAAATCTGGATGCAAGGTATCGGATACTGGCAGACAAAGAAATTTCTATTGAACATTCAGAAACAGAATTTAGAGTAACAATCCCCTTACTATAATAACGCGATGAAAATTGTAATTATCGAGGACGAAATCCCAGCACAGCGCCTACTGAAAAAGTATATTCTTGACTTGCACCCCAATTATGAAATTATTGGTGTGTTTGGGAACGTTTCTGAATCAGTTTGTTGGTTGAACCAAAACCCAAGCCCCGATATCATCTTTCTCGATGTTCAGCTCACCGATGGGTTGGGATTCAATATCCTCGAACAAATTAAGATCAATAGTTTTATTATTTTTACTACAGCATACGACCAGTATGCAATTCAAGCATTTAAAAATAACGCCGTTGACTATCTGTTAAAACCAATTAAAATTGAGGAATTAGAAGAAGCATTCCTTAAACTTGATTCAAAAAAAAATTTGTTCCAAAGAGCAATTCTCAAAGACTTACATCTTTCCATTTCAAACAATATCTACGAAAGCAAACAATACCGTGAGCGCTTTTTGGTAAGTGGCTCAAATAACTGGTACACACTTAATGTTAGTGAAATAGCCTATTTCTACATCGAAAGCGAGGTGTGTTATGCAGTTACCTTCAATAAAAAGAAACACCCCTTAAACCTACGCATCGGGAATATAATGGAAGATCTCAATCCATCAGTGTTTTTTAGGACCAACCGCCAAACCATTATCAACATCAATGCAATAAAGAAAGTAGAAAACTGGTTTGGAGGCAAACTAGTAGTTGTTACAGACCCCAAACATCATGAGCGTATTGTTGTGAGCCGTTTAAATGCAGTTGAGTTTCGAGATGTTTGGCTGAATCGATAAGACACGATGCTCGACCATACGACGATTTCATATCACCCTTAGCTCCCAACAAACAAAAGACATAACGTTCCATTCAAAATTGATTGTATACGAAAGACAATACATAAAGACCGAAACACCTAACACCCAACTAATCAAGCACTCCTAGCTAAACTCACAAAACATTTATTGAACCAGGTTTCAAAACAGAGAACAATAAACCAAACAATAAATAATAGCAACAATAAAAATTGTCAAAATAAAACCAATTTAAATAGGCGAAATCATCGTTTTTAATGGGCTTCAGGGGGTAACAATTCCTGTTTCTACTGGATTAACTCTAAACGATGAGGTATTGGATTCATGCTTTTGAACATATCTACCAGCAATGAAAGAGGAGATAATTGGTTTTAAGTCAGCATGATAGACACAACAAGCAACAAAATAACAATTTACTATCTGACTGAATACATGGCACTTACATGTTAATACTCTCAACAGAAGTGAATATATGAAAGTAAAACCTAGGTTTTACTTATCTAAATGTTGCAAAAAACGACTCATCAAAATGAAATTGCGAGCATAAAGGGATTTAGCTTAAGATTTTGTAAATTTAATGATGTTGGTAACACGAAGGTGTGAATTAGGTATAAGAATCAATTTTTAAATGGTCCTAAAAAATAAGATTCTTTGGGGAGTATTGGGTGTAGTCGTGATTGTGTGTTTCTTGCAGGGAAAAGCTTTTTCTCTTACTCATCCATTATCTGGGGTATTGATCGACAATGCTTCAGAAAGTTCTCTTATTTCCCAAACTGATCAGGCGTACGCTGCCCTTTTGCTGCAAAACACACAGCAAAAAGAAACGTTTTCTTCCTTCAACAAAACTACAAACGCAGAAGCGAATCAGCTTATTGCTTTAAGTTCTAAAAAAAATATTCACCAAAAGACTTTTTCGGATTCAGACTTGCCTGTTATCAACAAATTCACCACCCTGAATACAGTCTCATCTTCTGCAGCTGCAACCATTACATCCAGCGCTTCTTCCGGGAATTGGAGTAATCCGACAAGCTGGTCAGGAGGAGTTGTTCCCGGTGCAAGCGATGATGTTGTCATTACTGCTGGAACAACGATTTTGGTTGATGCCAATACGACTTGTCAAAGCATTACCATTGAATCCGGAGGGATCCTTCAGATAGCCAATTCAATCACTTTAACCCTCACCGGAGACTGGACCAATAGTGGCTCATTTGACGCAGGCACAAGTGGAGTCGTAGAATTCACCGGAAGTACATCTTCAACAATTTCCGGAACGACAACTTTTGAAGAGCTTATCATTTCGAAGGACAATTTAAGCATACCAATCACTATAACTGGTAATGTAACAGTTTCGAGTGGAGGCAACCTGACTTTAACTGGTGGACTTATTCAGGTAAATTCTTTAGCAAGTTTAAAACTCGACTACAGCAACCAATTAACGATTCCTGAAGCTGCAGGCCTAGAGGTCAATGGAGGAACCCTAGAAACCGGCAATTTTTCGATTACCAACGAAGGCCTAATCCGAGTCAACTCTGGAATAGCCAACTTTGGCACTGCCTCTGGAAATAGCGTACACACACAAGTTGATGGAGCTTTCCATGTTATTGATGGAACAGTTAACATTGCTGGCCGACTTGAAAACACAGCAGGAGGTACACTTCCTCCTGATATTCCTTCAGGAATTAATATTTCGGGAGGAACAATTAATCTGGCAACCGAGGGAAATGGGCTAAGCAATACCGGCTCACTTCAAGTAAGCACCCAAGGTGCATTTAATTTTACTGGGGGAACCATCGTTTTCCAAAATGCAAGTACTGCCAGTACTGCAATCGACATGGGCCTATCAGATGGCACAGGTAATGGCTCAAAAACCATTACCAATGGTATTTTTCAGTTTGGGAATGGCTCCACCACTTCTCTTAGTGAATTTGTCATCGATAGTGAAATCCCCATTCCCAATATTGAAGTTTACGACAACATGGACTTGGCTTTAGCAAGTCCTTTGACCATTTCCAATGAACTTGTTTTAGGCACAAATACACAAATCAGCCTTAACACCAACTCGCTTAAAATGAAGATCGTCCCTTCGTTTGGGAGTATCGACATTCCTCTTTCTGACGATTCTGGCAATGCGATGCCATTATCTGTTGAAATAACCAGCGGCTCTTACGCTTCAGATGCCTCAATCACAGTCTCTTCAGTTGAAGGAAAACCTGGATCTAATGCCAACACATCCGATTATCTTAACCGATACTGGACTCTTGACATCAATGGAATAACCGGACTGGAATACAATGTTTTAGCCGACTATCCTCCGAGCGATGTTATTGGAACAGAATCAGCAATTACCATGGGAGTATACACAGGAAGTCTTCCTTGGATAAAAGGGTCAATTACCACTTCAACCAATGAAGTTTCGGCGATCGGACTATATGCTCCCAGCATTTTATTTTCAGGAATCACAGCTGCGCCTCCAACCATCGTAATTGATAACAACGACCCCATGGCAATTTGTGAAGGCAGTTCAGTCAACCTAACAACAACAGCAACCGGAGATCCAACGCTTACTTATGACTGGACGCCAACAACTGGGTTAAGTGCTTCTAATATTGCCAATCCAACAGCCAGTCCTACTACAACCACAACTTACCAGGTAACAGTAACCGATGGCAATGGATTTACAGCAAGCGATGCGATTGATGTAGTTGTTAATCCGCTACCTACACTTTCCAGTTTGACTCAAAACGAAGCTGTTTGTGCTAATAATCCGGCGACCATTGTTCTTTCCGGATTAATCCCTAACTCAACTTTTGATTTGGTCTACTCCATAGATGGTGTTAATCAACCAACAATCACAGGGCTATCCAGTGATGCCAGTGGAGCAAGTAGCTTCAATACAACAAGCCTTGCAGCAACCGACAATGGGAAAAACCTTGAAATAAGCTCACTAACAATCACAAGTACTGCCTCTGGTTGTTCGGCTCCTTTTTCTCAGAGCATAACTTTAGCTATAAACTCGCCTCCTGCATTTACAAGCTGCCCAACTGCACTAATTGAAGCTTTCACTGGTGCAGCCGTCTGTCAGGCAAATGTTAGCTACACGGTTGCAGCGACAGGGACTCCAGCCCCTAGTTACACCTTTACTTTCAGCGGAGCAACAACAGCAAGCGGCAACGGCACAGGAAGCGGGGAAACTTTTAACTTAGGAACAACAACAGTTACAGTAACTGCAACTAATAGCTGTGGAAATGAAAGCTGCTCTTTCGACATCGAAGTGAAAGATAACGAAGCTCCAACACCTATTACGCTTGCATCAGTTACCGAACAATGTAAATACAGTCCTGCGAACTACCCAACAACAACAGACAATTGTGACGGAGTTATTACAGGAGTTCCCAATGTCTCTTTTCCTTATGCAACTACAGGTGTTTCTACGATTACCTGGAGCTTTACCGATAACGCAGGAAACACGACAACCGTTGATCAAATTGTTACAATCAATGACACACAATCTCCAACCTGGGATTCTTTTCCAACAGATAAAAACGTTGAATGCGGGACAGACACTACTCCGACAACAACAGGAACTCCTACTGTAAGTGACAACTGCGACAATTCGCCAACACTCGACTTCTCCGATGTTGTAACCAATGGGAACTGTGCTGGACGATATACAATTACCCGCACCTGGAGAGCAAAAGATAGCTCGGACAATGATGTTACCAGAGTTCAAACAATAAATGTTGATGATACAACACAACCGATTTTAACATGTACCGATTTAACTGTTGCCAACCCCGATGAGATTCCACTTTCTGATGAGTTTGTTGGAATTAGTGCAATAGATAACTGTGGCATTGATACAATCATGCCTATTTCTGAAGTTTACCATGGACTAGACCAATCAGCTGGTTTTTGTCCAACCGGAGTAACCCGAACTTACCGGGCTTACGATAACTGTGGGAACACCATTGAGTGCACTCAATACATTGCGGTTACCAGCGCCGGCTCCTGTGAAAAATGTCAAGCTGATGTTCCATTCTTTTCAGCTATTCTAGATGGCAACCCAGATAGCTTATGGATATCTCCTCAAACAAAAAGAGAAGGAATTTGCTGTGGCGTGACACAAGACCAAGGAGAAGGCCCTCCCCGATGTGTTTCTTTTAATGTGTATCTTGATGAGGATGCTGTTGGCTTAATCTTTGACATTAATTCTGGGGCAAGGCCAAAGGGGGCCTTATTCTATCAAATTGACTGTGGACCAGAGACTCCTGTCGGAGAAGAAATCTGCTTGGCGGGAGGACAATTCTATTTAGTAACCTTCTGCAAACCTGGAGCTAACCAGAATACCTATTCAATCCAATCAATAAGCGGAGCAACAGATACCGAAGATATTGTGACGCGAGCAGATGAAGGATGTGTTGGTAATATCTCTGTCACCGGACTTGATCCGAATGGCGATATCACCTGGACCGTCAAATCCCCCAACGACCAAAGTCTGCTCAATTATCTGGATCTAACAGATCCGCTAAACCCAGTATTCACAGCAGATGAAAACTCTCCTGCAACTATTATTTATGAAGTATGTGGAGAAGTAGCAGGAACTTATAAATGCGAAGGAAACCCAATCATCGATTGTGCCGAAGTTACAGTTTCAGTGCTATCACCTATCTCAATTTCATTTGATGTTGACTTAGGAGATATTTGCGAAGGAGACATCCCCATAATCAATGCTGGAATTACCCCAACCAATATTGATTTTGACTATTATTGGTATGATGGGCCAGATGGAACAGGCAATGTCCTTTCAACGGATCCCTATTGGCAACCGGGAGGAGAAGGAAATTATTCGCTTGTTGTTATTGACAACGAAACCGGCGTTGGATGTAACCGAGCAATTAGCAATTTCAACATCACCTACGATAAAATAGGGCCTTCAATCTGGTCCCCTCCCTCCGGAAACCTGGAGTTAAACTGCAATGATCCCGAAGCAGAGCAGAAAATTGCTGCATGGATTGCAACCGCCACTGCTCAAGAAGATGATGGATCAAGCATTCCTATCACGACTGACTATGAAATCTTCGACCACGCTTGTGGAGGTAAACGGACGGTTACCTTCTCAGCAAAAGATCAATGTGATAATACTTCAACTGCCACTGCCGATATCATTATTCAAGATAATGACGATCCAGTCATCACGCAGCAGCCTAGTGATGGATCAACGGACTGTGTTTATCTCAATCCTGAGGAAGATGCCGGCTACCAAGCTTGGCTCAACAACCATGGAGGTGCAACAGCTTCAGATCAATGTGACCCTACACTGACCTGGACAAACAACAGTGCAACACAATCTTGGGTAACCGATCCTTTAACCAACACCAAAACAAAAACAGTAACCTTTACCGTAACGGATGATTGTGGAAATTTCGTCGACACCGAAGAAGCCACTTATACCCTAACTGACGATAGCCCTCCAACACTAACTTGCCCAGAGGGGCCATTTGTTTTTCAAGCTCTTTTAGGAGACTGTGAATTAATCGTCAATGATCCCAGCTTAACTCCAAGCTTCTCGGATGAGTGCTCTGATCCTGTTTTGACCTATTCCATGCTTAAACCCGATGGCTCAACGGAGACCGGCTCAGGATCTGTTGATGGCAAAACTTTTTTAGTTGGAACAACAACAGTCACTTACACCGTAACGGATGATGTTGAAAATAAAGCTGAATGCTCATTCGACGTACAGGTAACCGACTTGAACAAGCCTATTTTCACCTATGGATGTCCAGACAACCCTCTCCCGGTAAATGCAGAAGAAGGCCTTTGTGAGGCTTTGGTGAATATCCCTATTCCGGAGGTATCTGACCCCTGTAACGAAGGATATACGCTAGTTAATAGCTTTAACGGAACCAATAATGCCACTGACAGCTATCCCGTGGGCACAACCATTGTCACCTGGACTGTTACAGATGCTTCAAACAATGTTGCCACCTGTGAACAAACCGTTATCGTTAATGACACACAAGATCCTACAATTAGCTGCCCTACGAGCACT
>NZ_FONW01000001.1:762995-1160752 GCF_900113005.1 Sunxiuqinia elliptica | reverse complement strand
AACAACAGTTACCTGGACCATTACCGATGCTTCAGGCAATGTAACCACCTGTGAGCAAACCATTACGGTTAACGATCTCCTTCCACAGCTTGAATGTCCTGAGAATATTGTTGTTCAGGCCGAATACGACAAAACCTACAACTCCAATGTTTCGTTGGATCCTCCGACCTGGGGAGACAATTGCCCCGACCCTGTTCTTACATGGGAATTGGTTCCACCAACTGGATATGAAACACAATACGATGTAAGTGAGCTTACAGGAACAGGTGTTTATCCCAACCCAAACCTCTTTTACCTAGGGACAACAAGAATCACCTACACAGTGACCGATACCAATGAGAATACAAAAAACTGTTCTTTCACGGTCACTGTTTTGGGAGCCCCTGAAATTACTTGTGCTGATGATATTACAAGAACAACCGACGCTGATGTTTGCTCAGCGACTTTTGATCCGGGCATTCCAACTCTTAATACCGGGACTCCGCCAATTAGTTGGACCTGGACCATTACGAACCCGGATGGAACGACTCAGACTGGCAGCAGCACCGGTAACGCACCTGATCCATCCCCTACGCCTATTGGAAACTATGAATTTCAACTAGGCATAACAACCATTACCTGGCGGGCAGATAATATTTCAGGCTATGACGAGTGTACTCAAACGATTACGATTACAGACGGGCAGGAACCAGTAATCACCAGTCTAAACCCAATAGAAGAATGCGTAGAAGCGCTATCAGAAGCAATTTACTACCCCCCTACAATCGATATTAACCCAACTCGACCGGACTACTTCCTATTTGAAGCAGGCAGTACCTCGTTGGACTTGGACTTAACAACAGTAACAGATAATTGTGCACCGGATTGTGATTACTCTGTGCGTTGGCAAATTGATTTTTCACCAACGCCTGATCCAGTCCCACCACACAACATGATAACGCAACCGAGCCTCACTGGAACAGGTCAACTATCGACCTACACTAGTGATATTAAATTCCCTGGAGATGGTGTCAATTTTACCAACATCGTTCACACCATTACCTACTGGGTGGAAGACTGTAACGGCAACGAATCGGCGCCAAAACAAACAACCATCACGATAACACCAAGACCTAATATTATAAAAATGAACTAAAAATTATTGCCTATGAAAAATGGGAGTTCGATTTTTTTAGGACCATTTAAATCGTCTCCCTTAAAAAAAAGAAAAAACAAAGATATGAAGCATCGCTGCTTCTTAAAACCAATGCCAATGCACGGAACAAGCGAATCGGCTTTTAGTAGCCCTACTGAAAAATCAGGAACCAATAATCACCCGATTTTGATGCTGCACAGGCAGCAAAAAAACTAAAACAAACTTTTAAAAAACAAGCATTTATTCATTTAAAAATCTACAATTATGAAAAAGCAAATTTTAACTCTGACATTATTCGTACTGGCTATCTTTGCCGGTAGTTATTCTGTTTTTGGACAAGCGACTGTCCTTAATCAAGCAATTACAGCCTCCCAACCAATCCCAGCACTAAGCTGTGTCGCAGGCTCTGAACCACTACATCCATATCCGGGACAATCCTATACTTATACCATGGATGGATCATCAGGAGCAGAAACTGCAGATGAATGGACTTGGTTTGTTACTAAAGATCCTGAGTTTATCAATGCCACAGGTCTCAATACAGCAAACATGCTAACAACAGCCTCTGGCGACCTATTAAACGTAGGAACGAATTACGGTACAGCAACAGCTGGAGCTAATAGTATTGACATCACGTGGTCCCCTGAAGTCTTAGCCAATACACTATACCAAGGAACTCCAGGAACAGATCCTTCTCCAACATTTGTTGTTGGATACGCCACAGGAACGAACTGTGCAGACAATATCCAAGTATACGAAATCAATCCTAAGTTCAACTTTACCATTGACATTGCCAATGTTGATACAGTTAATTCAACACTTGGCTGGGATGCAGCATTCTCTCAATGTGTAGACATTGTACGAAGCGCCACCTATAACAGTACGACTAAAGAAATTGATGTCAATTATGGTAAAGACATCCTCTATTTTGAAGTGGCTGCAGCAAACTTTGTTACCGATTTTACACCAACTTTCCATCTGATCAGTGGACTAGTGGGAACACAGACAGCTGTTGTTACCCTTCATCCGTCATTAGCTGACGCCAAAGCCGGGACCAATGTTGCTGCAACTGCAAACTGGGATGCAACAAGCGTAGGTACAGACTGGGCCACAGGTGTCCAATTTACATCCAGCGACCCTGCTCTGGTTGTTTCGGGTGTGTCCTTATTTGTTAAGGTCGTTATTTCAAATAACACAGAAGAGTCTTTAACAGACAATATATTTGCCCTTGCTGTTGATGCTCAAGACAACAACCAAACCGGAATCTGGGATATGGAAGACGATGACTGTACGACAGCAACTGATGCTGCAGACCAAGCTGACTTTGCAGAACATACCGTTACTCCACGTCCTCAAATTGACCATGCAACACCAGACGCTGGCGCACCAGATCCAACAACTGTAATTACAAAAACACCTTGATCATAAAAAATGACTTAAATGCTTTTTCATAACCAGATATCCTTTCCCGCCCCGGGCCTCCGGGGTGGGAAATGGCCGTCGGGGAACGAAAATGTAACTACCAAATGAAGCGAAGGAAAGCAGATAGTATGCTTAAGCCGGGAATGAATCAGAGTTCCTGCTTCCGAATGAATGATCAACAAATCACTCAACTGGAATGATTATGCACAAACTGTCGACATAGCATCCTTCAACGACCTAGTCTGTCACAGACGACTCACCAAGATTGGATCCGGAATGTACAAGGAATGAAGCATGAATGAAATGATATGATGATGTACAAGACACTGTTTCCGGGAAGGAAAATTTGCAACGGACAAATTACTCCGAACAGGAGTCGTATAGCCCAATGCCAAGCCCGGCAGAGAGCGGATCTACCAATCAATACACCAAATTATTTGCAAACAGCATGATCGACAAAACATGTGATACTCATGACAAATAACAACAGGGGAAAACCTCCGGAACAAGTCCTTTATGGATTCAGTAACCGAGGAGCACCTTCATTTCGTCAACCACATGCCCTAAGCCCCAATTGCATGAGGAAAAGACAGGCTGAACTCAGGCTTGAAAAGTCTGAAACAGGATAACTATAGCCAATTCAATCGATATGACCAAACACAAAAATGAAAGCAAAATGGAACGACGATGAATAAGCAATGGCAACAAAGTAATCCGGATAAGTCAATCCTAAAAATTGACTTGACAGGAAAGCTATGTCTGAAACGAAGCCAGCATGATGCTAAAAAATTCAATTCTGAATTAAGTCCTATTTCTGCTCAGTGGTTAGCAGGTAGGACAGACTATAAGCAGGTTTTTACAAAGAAAATAGCAACATGCAAATACGGAAGTAATTAAAAGAAATTCAACGAAGTAAGTGAAGCGACTTTTGTACCATATTAGCTGTCTGGCACTGGTAATCTTACCAGTACTGCTGACTGTGGCTCCTGCCATAGCCCAGACACCTGTGTACCAAGGTCAAACCACTGAAATTGGCGTTGAACCCAAACCAGGAGACACCTATACCTGGGAAATCTACAACGATTCAACCATCAACTTTGCCACTGTTGCAGGCACTGCCGTTGCTGACGGCGAGGCTAGTTTTGTAGATGGTATCAATACCGGGCCAACAATCCAAGTAACCTGGCTCGAACCAGGCATCTATTTCTTTAAAGTAACTGCCGTAGATATTGAAGGCTGTACCAACAACCTTCAAATTGGCCGAATCAAGATCCGTGAATCTTTACCAACAGCGGAGTTGAACTTGGATCCAAATGAAATCTGTATCAATGATGACGCGCTCATCATCGTCACCTTAACCGGAAATCCCGCCTGGGAGATCACCGTAGAAGAAAGTGATCTCGATGGAAATGTTACAGGTTACAACACCTATTCAGGCATTGAAGCTGATGAGAATCCTTATGAAATTGCTGTTAGCCCTATGCAAACAACAATCTACCGGGTAGTTCAAGTCAAGGATAAGTATGGCGAGAACCTGGATCCATCAAACAGTGTCAGCTTGACCGTTCATCCGTTACCGGCGAAGTCGAAAATTTATTTGAAAGAATAGTTCATGAAACGATTGATGTACATATTGACTCTCCTACTGTTTGCTGCCACTGTGGCGGCCCAGGAGCCCTATGTCATTGATCGGGTATGTCAAGGAATTGAACGCACTTACCGGATTGACGGAGAAGCTGGATCGAGCTGGAAATGGATGCTCTCCGATGCTGATGGCAATGCCATAGCTCTGAGTAACCCTGCTGGTACCGACTTTAGCGATACCGACAAGGACGGCAATCCAATACAAGGAAGCGAAATTACCATTGACTGGGAAGTTGTTCCGGGCACCTACGATCTTTCGGTCGAACAAACAAGCATTCATGGCTGTATTGTGCATGAGCTTGGACAGGTAGAAGTTTATCCGGATGCGGAAGCCGATGCCGGAAATCCACTAACAGTTTGTGTTGATGATCCGATTGTACTGACTGAAGCAAGCGCCACAGAATACAGCTCGCTTGAATGGACAAGCTCCGGAGATGGTACCTTTGACGATGCCACCTTACTTAATCCAAGCTATACCGCTGGAGAAAATGATAAACAAAATGGATCAGTTATCCTCACCCTTACCGCACAAGGTCTACTGAATAACGGCACCTGTGAACCGGCTGTATCAACCATCGAGGTGACAATCAATCCAATTCCAAATCTTGTAATTAATGACCCCGGTCCAATATGTGAACCTGAAACATTCAAGCTCTCAGACCCATTAATTACTGCAGGAAGTGAAACAGGGCTTGAATTTACCTACTGGAAAGACATTGATGCAACAGAACAATTGCAAAATTATACTGACATCGCAACTAGCGGGACGTACTACATAAAAGGCACTAACCCAACAACTGGCTGCTATGCTATTAAACCCGTAACACTGACAATCAATCCAATGCCTAGTTTGGTCATCACAGATCCTGATCCGGTTTGTGAACCAACGACCATTGACTTAACTGATCCTGCCAGAACTGCTGGTAGCGAAGCCGAACTTGACTTCAGCTACTGGAAAGACATTAATGCAACAGAGCAATTGCTAGATTATACTGCAGTTGCAGTTAGCAAAACATACTACATCAAAGCAACCAACCCAACAACTGGCTGCTATGATATTCAAGAAATAAATATCAACATTAACCCGCAACCGGAATTAACCATTACAGATCCTGATCCGGTTTGTGAGCCTACAACCATTGACTTAACTGATCCTGCTATTTTTGCAGGAAGTAAAGTCCCTGCTTCTTCTGATACCACCTATTGGGAAGATGCTATGGCAACAATTCCGCTAACAAACTATACAGCCATTGCAACATCTGGAACTTACTTCATCAAGTTACAGGCACCTGGTGGATGTTCTGATGTTCAGCCAGTCAATATTTCAATCAATCCACGTCCTGGACTGATAATTACAGATCCCGATCCGGTTTGTGAACCAGAAACTGTAGATCTTTCTCGCCCTGAAGTCACAGCAGGAAGTGAACCAGGTATGGTATTGACTTATTGGGAAGATGCTACAGCATCAATTCCGTTGGATAACTACAATAATGTAACTTCAAGTGGAAGCTACTACATCAAATCAACCAATCCAACAACCAACTGCGAGATCATAGAACTGGTAGAAGTTACAATCAACCCGCTCCCAAATCTGGTGATTGTAAATCCTGATCCGGTTTGTGAACCAGAAACGGTTGACCTATCTAATCCATCAATAACGACAGGATCCGAAACTGGACTCCTATTCACATACTGGGAAGATTTTGACGCCACTTTACCATTAAGCAATTACCAAACAATTAATACCGGTGGCAACTATTACATAAAAGCAGAGAATCCAACAACCGGATGCTATAACGTTAAAGAAGTAACGGTTGTTATCAATCCTCAACCAGTACTAATTCTTAATGATCCACAAGAGGTCTGTGCGCCAAACATTGTTGACCTGTCAGATCTATCAGTTACTCAAGGAAGCGCAGTCGGAATAGCTCTTTCATATTGGGAAGATATTGATGCAACACAGCCTCTAGATAATTATAACGCAATAACTGTAAACGGAACTTACTATATTAAAGGCACTGATCCAACAACTGGCTGCTATGATATTAAACCAATAACAGTAACCATCTATCCAATACCAAATCTCGTTATCGTAGATCCTGATCCGGTTTGTGAACCAACAACCATTGACTTAACTGATCCTGCCAGAACTGCTGGAAGCGATGCCGGACTTGACTTCAGCTACTGGAAAGACATTAATGCGACAGAGCAATTGCTAGATTATACTGCAGTTGCAGTTAGCGGAACATACTACATCAAAGGAACGAACCCAACAACTGGCTGCTATGATATTCAAAAAGTAAATATCACCATTAACCCACAACCGGAATTAACCATTACAGATCCTGATCCGGTTTGTGAGCCGGCAACTATCGACTTAACTGATCCAGCTATTTTGGCAGGAAGTAAAGTCCCTGCATCTTCTGACACAACCTACTGGGAAGATGCTATGGCAACAATTCCGCTAACAAACTATACAGCCATTGCAACATCTGGGACTTACTTCATCAAATTACAAGCACCTGGTGGATGTTCTGATGTTCAGCCAGTCAATATTTCAATCAATCCACGTCCTGGTCTCGTTATCACAAATCCCGATCCGGTTTGTGAACCAGAAACTGTAGATCTTTCACTCCCTGAAGTGACAGCAGGAAGTGAACCAGGTATGGTATTGACTTATTGGGAAGATGCTAAGGCAACAATTCCGTTGGATAACTACAATAATGTAACTTCAAGTGGAAGCTACTACATCAAATCAAACAATCCAACAACCGGCTGTGAAATCGTCAAGTTAGTAGAAGTAATCGTAAGCCCTCAACCTGAATTATTCATTTCCAACCCTGCCCCAGTTTGTGAACCAACAACTGTTGATATTACACTGCCTTCAATCACTGCTGGAAGTATTATTCCATCACCACCTACAATTTCATATTGGATGGATTCAGACACAACAATTTCCATTGACAATCCTACCGAAATTGCAGTTGATGGCACCTATTACATTAAAGTTCAGGCTCCAGGAGGATGTTTTGATGTAAAACCGGTCATTGTAACAATCACTCCTCTACCTGGTCTCGTTATTACGAATCCCGATCCAGTTTGTGAGCCATCAACTGTTGATCTTTCACTCCCTGAAGTCACAGCAGGAAGTGAACCCGGTATGGTTTTGACTTATTGGGAAGATGCTGCAGCAACAATTCCTTTGGATAACTACAATAATGTAACTTCAAGTGGAAGCTACTTCATCAAATCAACCAATCCAACAACCAATTGCACTAGTATTGAAAAAGTTGAGGTTACAATCAATTCAACACCAAATCTAGTTATTTCCGATCCTCCAGCTGTCTGTGAACCAGCAGCCGTTGATTTGACAGATGAATTAATTACAATTGGAAGTGATCCAAATTTAACTTTCTCTTATTGGCAGGATGCAGATGCCTCAATCCCATTGGATAACTATTCCGCTATTTCAGAAAGTGGAGTCTACTACATTATGGGTGAGGATCAAATAACAGGGTGTAGAGCCATTGCTGCGGTTAATGTTCTCATTAACGAACAACCACAACTCGTTATCACGAATCCACCAGCAATTTGCGAGCCGGGAATAGTCGACCTAACAGATCCAACGATAAGATCAGGGAGCACCATCCCTCCATCTTCAATCATTAGCTATTGGAAAGATGCAGCAGCATCAATCCCTGTCAGTTCCCCTGAAAATATTAGCTCAACGGGTACCTACTATATAGAAATAGTAGCTGGATCAAATTGCTCTGAAATAAAACCAGTAGAAGTAATAGTCAATCCTCGTCCTCAACTAGTCATAACAGACCCACCTGTAGTGTGTGAGCCTAAAACAATTGATTTGAGTAATCCGATAATTACGCAAGGAAGCAGCACTGATCTTCCATTAACGTACTGGCTAGATCAAAACGCAACAACACCATTGACCAATTATGATGCTATCAACAAGAGTGGAACATATTATATCAAAGCAACCCAAAACGGATTATGTCCAATTATAAAACCAGTTAATGTTGTAATTAGTAAGCCGCCCAACTTAGTCACCACAAACCCATTAGCTATCTGCGAACCAGGAACGGTCGATATTACAGCACCTTCGGTTACTGCCGGAAGTACAATTCCAGCTACAGCCGTCATTTCTTATTGGTTAGACAGTAACACCTCTCAACCATTGAGCCAATCGGATGCTGAGCAGATTAGCGTAGGAGCAACTTACTACATCCGTGTTGACGTTGGCAATGACTGCTATGATGTTAAACCCGTTGAAGTCACCATTTATCCGGAGCCTGATTTGATCATTCAAGATCCAATAGCTGTTTGCGAACCGGATGTAATTGACCTTACGACATCTGAAATTACGCCAGGACTTGACCCAGCACTGGTGAAAACCTACTGGCATGACCAAGCCGCCACGAATGAAATTTCAGATCCAACAACGATAAGCGTTGAAGGAACATATTACATCCAAGTTGAAAGTGCTAATAACTGTACAAACATTGAACCCGTTCAAGTTATCATCAACAAGCCTGATGCTTTATCATTCAACCTGCAAACACAACTATGCGTGAACAGCGCGCCACCAGCACTTCCTACAACCTCGGTGGGAGGCATCACCGGAAGCTGGAATCCGGCAACAATTTCCACCGACCAAACCGGATTCTTTGATTATGTGTTTACACCTGATCCGGGGCAGTGTGCAGTTGAAAACACAGTTACCGTCGAGATTACCGATGAGATAGTACCGATATTTGATCCAATGGGGCCTTACTGTTTAGGAACAACGCCTCCTGCACTGCCTACAGTTTCAAACAACAACATCACGGGTAGCTGGTCGCCAGCTGTTATTTCAACAGACCACCTAGGCACAGACACCTACACATTTACGCCTGATCCGGGGCAGTGTGCGACGAGTACAACAATTGACATCACCATTGAGCAATCATTGAGTTTGGATGCCACTCCGATGAACATTGACTGTAAGGGAGACAATAGTGGCTCAATCCAGTTAACAGTCACTGGTGGCTCAGGCTCGTACAGCTACGCCTGGAGCAATGGAGCGACCACCCGCAACATTGCCAACTTGTATGCCGGAACTTACCAAGTAACCGTTGTAGACCAGATCTCAGGATGTGAAAACGACATTTCAGTAACAGTCTCCGAACCGAATTTGAACGATAATGAAGATCCGACATTGACTGCGCCTCCGGCTGTTCATACACAATGCTCTACCAATTGGCCAGCTCCTTACACAACTTACAGCGAGTTTGATGCTGCGGGCGGCTATGCAACCGACAACCTAGGCTATGATGTTTCAACATTTGAGTATGTCTCGGAACAAAGCAGCCAAAGTGGACAAAGCATAACCCTTGAACGAATCTACCGGATTCGGGACTATTGTGGCAACCCAGCTACAGCGATTCAGGTATTCCAATCGAAAGACGACATACCTCCTAAAGCCATCTGTAACTCGATTGAAATCAGCGTTGATGAAAATGGTCAATATCAGCTGACTAATATTGATGTTCAAGAAATTGCACAGGGATCATACGACAACTGTACATCATTCGATGACCTTGTTTTAGACTTCAGCCCAATGATATTTGACTGTGAAATGGTCGGGACAACAGCAACGGGAACCCTTACCGTCACTGACTTAAGTGGCAACGTAAGTACCTGTGAGGCAACGATCATTATCCTGGATACTTTTGCTCCGGAGATCACCTGCCAGTCAGTCACCCTGTATCTTGACGAAAATGGCCAAGCCAATTTAGGTGTTGACGATGTGCTGACTGGAGTTGACGACAATTGCGGCATTGACAACATCTCCCTCAGCCAAACCGAATTCTTCTGTGAAGATGTTGGTACACAACCCGAGGTTATCACTGTTACAGATATTCATGGCTTATCCGCAAGCTGCGAGTTCAATGTTACCGTATTGGATACCATCAAGCCTCGAGTAACCTGCCATGATCTGGAAGTTCTGCTCGACAGAAGTGAGCAATTCACACTAACTTACGACCTAATCAGCAGTGACATCTGGGATGAATGTGGAGTTGAACGCATTGAAATCAGCAAAGACCTGCTCACTTGTGCAGACATTGGCCTCAACCCAGTAACCATCACAGTGTACGATGTTAATGGTAACTCCAATGAGTGTACTTCCAACGTTACCGTTATTGCAGATAACCAGCAACCGGTTGCCACTAATGATGTGGACACAACCATCATGAATATCAGCACAACCATTGCTGTTTTGGATAACGACTACGATCCAGATGGAAGCATTATTCCAAGCTCAATCACTATTACTAAAAATCCAGCACACGGAAGCTTGCAAATCAATAGCGACAACACCATCACTTATACTCCGAACAACCAATACACTGGTCCAGATAAGTTCACTTATCAGATTTGCGATGATGGCGTTCCTTGTGAGACAAAATGCGACGAAGCAACCGTTAGCTTAACCGTTCTGGTTCCAAACGTCGCTCCGGTTGCAACTGTTGATCAATTTGCAGGAGGCTGTTATACCATCTTCGGAAGCCTGTTGTACAACGATTATGATCCGAATGGCGATCAAATCATCATCAACACAACGCCAACGCTTGAGCCAAGCCAGGGAGTCGTTACCATTTTTGCTGATGGCACTTTCCGTTACGAGTTTGAACGCGGCGATGCCTTTATCGATAGCTTCCGTTATCAAATTTGCGATGACAATCCTTATCCATTGTGCTCTGAAACCACAGTTTACATCACCATCTTCGCCGATGCAGACTGTGATGGTGTTGCAGACCATATCGATATTGACGATGACAATGATGGTATTATCGACGTTGTGGAAGGAGACCGCGCGGTAGATACCGATGGTGACGGTATTCCGGATAGTCTCGATATTGATGCCGATAACGATGGAATTATCGACATTATTGAGGCACAGGAAGAGAACAAATACATTCCTCCAAGCGGAATCGACAATAACGAAAATGGTTTGGATGACATTTATGAACAAGGCTCTCAATTAGGACTCGACCCAACAGATACCGATGGTGATGGAGATCCGGATTATGTCGATACGGATTCAGACAATGACAATGTACCTGACTACATTGAAGGTTACGACATTGGAGCGAAAGGAATTGCTGAGCTTGTTCCTGAAATTTCGGATATTGATGGTGATGGTTTAGACGATGCTTACGATAACTTCCTGGGCGGATTCAATGAGAACGACTTGGATGACCCATTTGGAACGAATCCACACTTGCAGGATTTCGACAATGACGGTACCCGTGACTGGCGCGATACCGATGATGACAATGACATGATTCCTACAGCACATGAAGATTTGAACAACAACAATATATATTTTGATGATGATCTGGACTTTGATGGTCACCCGGAATATCTCGACTATCAAGGAGAATGTACCATGTTCATTCCGGAAGGATTCTCCCCAAACGGAGATGGAATTCATGATTTCTTCCAAATCTATTGCATCGATAATTACCCGAATGCGAAACTTCTAATTTTTGACCGTTGGGGGAACAAGATGTATGAACATGACAAATATGGAAACCTCAGTTATTGGGGAAGCTTTGAAAAAGCATGGTGGGATGGAAGTCGTACCAATGAAGGTGCGTTTAGTGGAGAAAAATTGAAGCCAGGCAACTACCTGTATGTACTCGTCAAAGGGGACGGAAATACAGAAAAAGGGTTTGTGATGGTTTCTTATTAATGGTCATTATTATTTGAAATGTTAAGGATTCTCAACATATCGAAACAGTTTTTCCGCGGATTTAGAATACTCATTCTAATCTTGTTGGGAGGGGTATGGAGTTTTTCAGGTCGGGCGCAATCCGATCCGATATTTACGCAATATATGAACAGCATACAAACGGTTAATCCAGCCTATGCAGGGATGTGGGAGAAAGTCGGCGTACAGGTATTTACCCGCCGCTACTACGTTGGACACGATGGAGCACCGCTGACCCGATCGGTTTGTTTCTACACTCCGGTGAAAAATGAAAACAACGGTATTGGACTCAATATTGTGGACGACCGGATTGGCTACGAGAAGAAACTCACCGTTACGGCCGACTACGCCTACCAAGTTCGATTGGACTGGAAAACCTACTTGCGCTTAGGGCTCAAGGCCGGTTTCATCAATTACGATAACCTGCTTACGCAATATAAGCTTTATCCTGATGGCATTGACGACCCCATGTTTATGGATGATGTGGACATCAATTTCATGGTGAGTTGGGGCATTGGGGCAATGGTTTACACCAAAGACTATTACATAAGTTTGTCTATTCCGCAGATTATTGAAAATGATTTCAGGGCCAACCGCAATAACTACTCCTCATTGGCCGAGTTGCGTTATGCCTACCTGATTGGGGGATACATTTTTGGGAAACAACGACAAATTCGCTTTAAACCATCCTTCATGGTGAAAGGCGCCATTGGAGCTCCTGTACAAGCCGACCTTGCCGCCAATTTCATGTTCTACAATAAGTTTTGGATTGGGGCCATGTACCGCACAAATCACACCGTAGCAGCGGTTATGCAACTTTCTGTATTGAAAAACCTGCGCATTGGCTATGCCGTTGATTATTCCGTCGCCCAGGAATTCCGAAAATATCAACTAGGAACCCACGAAATAAGGCTCATTTATGAATACGACTTCTATAAACGCCCGTATACAAAGAAGAGATTCTTCTAGCATTTTTAGGACCATTAAAATGCTTACCAACAAGAAAGCTGGAGAAATATCTCCAGCTTTTTTTATTGTTATAGCGAATCAATCAAACTATAAAAGAGGAATGCCTAGGCCCGAAGTGACTCTTCAACCACTTTCAGCGCACTTTCATAATCCGGTTCATCAGTCACTTCCGGTACATACTCTACATAGCGGACAATTCCTTCTTTGTCAATCACGACCGTTCCACGAGCCATCAACCGTAATTCTTTAATCAGGTAGCCATACTTTGTTCCAAAATCTACCTCTTTGTGATCTGACAGCGTAACAACTTTATCCAGTCCTTCGGCAGCACAAAAGCGTCCTTGGGCAAATGGCAAGTCACAAGAGATCGATAAAATAACGGCGTCGCCTAAATCCGAAGCAACTTGATTAAACCTTCGATTTTGTGCCTGGCACACTCCGGTATCAATCGATGGATAAATTGCCAATACGCGAACTTTTCCATCATAATCACTTAATTTCACAGGTTCCAATCCAGCACTCAATCCAACAAAATCAGGTGCTTTATCGCCAACTTTTATGGGTTCTCCAACTAAGGTTAAAGGGTTTCCTTGGAAGGTAATTTTTCCGGTTGTTTCTTTCATTTTTTTTGAAATAATAATTTATAATCTTATATATCGTTCAACTAAGAACTGAACTATAAAAACAAAAAAATCGGTTTTGGGTTTAGCCTGAAGGCAGCTTTTAATTCACACGTTCAATGCGCTCAATCATCACAGAAGTTTCAAGTGATTGACCTGCTGCTTTTCCATGCTGAATTTGGCGAACAACATCCACCCCATCAGTCACGACTCCAAAAGCTGCAAACCCTTGACCATCGGGATTTCTTTTTCCACCAAAGTCTAACTCCGGCTGGTCTCCAATACAGATAAAAAACTCGGTTGATGCTGAGCCAGGCTCGTTACGCGCCATCGAAATAACTCCATCAAGATGTTTCACGCCCGTTTCGTTGGTGGTTTCGTGCTTGATTGTCTCATAGGTTTCTACCAGCTGATCATCCTGCAATCCTCCCTGGATCACCTCAATTTTAACGGGGTTGACCGGCTGATTATCCATGCGGACAACCCGGTAAAAAGAAGCATTCTCATAAGCATTTTCATCAACTAACTGCAAAAAGTTTTCCACCGTAACTGGAGCTTTCTCTGGATACAATTCCAGCATGATAGTCCCGACATTTGTAACGATTTGTACTTGGGGTTTCTTTGGTGATTGACACGAGAAAAGGGTTAGTAAAACAAGTAAAGAGCCAATTAACTTCATTCGTCTATTTTTTTAACTCCAGCAAACTAGCTAAAGCGTCAGTTTTATAATCAATCCTTATCCCACCAAGGCAGGACACCTTTAAAGAAACAAAAAAGTCGCGGCATATTGCACACGACTTTCTTATTTCTGTCAACCTCAGGACAATTTTTTAAAGCCTTTACGACACCGCTACCCCTCTGGGTAGCGGCTATTATTCGCAAAAACTCAAAATCCTGGTGATCCTGAGAGTATTATATTTAACCAACTCGAAATCTCTAAAACAGAAAGTATCCGCAGGGTTTATGCGGATACTTGTCATTTATTAGGCTTAGTAGCCTGGATTTTGGGTTAGATTTTCATTTGCATCCAATGCTGTACGAGGAATTGGGAACAACAGGTACTTCTCAGCCGTTTGTTCTTTCCAACCGTCAATTGGATCGAGGAACGTGCCAAACCGAATCATATCCTGACGAGTAAATCCTTCCCATGCCAACTCAAATCTTCTCTCGTTATAAATATCATCCAATGTAACTGAGCTCAACAGCTTAGCATCATCATCAAAAGCCCGCTTTCTCAATTCATTCACTAGGCGAGTTGCCTCTGCATTTTCAGCTCCAGAACGAACTAATGCTTCAGCTTTCATCAAGTAAACATCAGCCAAGCGGAAAATGCCAAAGTCATTCTCCATATCGCCATTAAGGCCATTTTCGAACTCCCACTTACTACAACGGGCACCTTCTTCTTGCTCAACTTGTCCCCAGCCATCCTCATCAATATTGTATTTCAACTCAATATCGAGTGTATGAATTAGTGGCCGTCCGTGAGCAGTAATCAAAACATCTCCAGTTGCCGGATCTTTCATCTCACCGGTCAAGAATGACCAATCAAACCGCTTGTCAGCCTCATCAAAAGACTTCACATATACAGGCATGGCACTAACACCATTCCAAGTCCCAACTTTCAAGTTTAAGGCGACTGGATCTAGGTAATGCAGCGTTCTTTTGTGGATATGGTTTCCGCCATCGCTTGTACTAAAAACGGCTGGAAAGATAATTTCCTGAGAAGTCTGATTTTGAACTGCAAAGCTGGCTTTAAAATTAGGCTCAATAATGTAAGCTAAGTCCAAAACTTCATCACAAGCAGCAATACATTCCTGCCATTTTGCACCTCCATCCGGATTCCAAACCTCTGCATTAAGGTACATTTTGGCCAACAAAGTATAAACCATTCCCTTTGTTACTTTTCCATAACTTGAAGAGCTGACATCATCACGCACCAAGTCTTTTATCGCATTCAATTCAGTAACAACAAAGTCATAAACCTCTGTCCTCGATTTTGTTGAAGGCAAAGACGTATCATCAAAGTCAGTAACAATAGGGACATTACCATAATAGTCAACCAGCATATAATACCAGAAAGCGCGTACACCCCTGATTTCTGCTAAAATCTGCTCTTTGTTTTCAATCGACTCATTAACATCGATCATCTTGTACACCTTATTACACAAGGTAATACTCTCCATAGCTGCATTGTATGAGCTAACAACCAAGCTGGTACTCGGTGTCCAAGAGTGAAAACGCAATTCTTTAAACTGACCGCCATCCCACCAGTCGCCACCTTTACGTGTTGGTGTTACTGCCATATCGCCCGAGCATTCACTCAACAAGAGATAATTACTAGGAAATACATTTTTAAAAGTCCGGTAAATTGGAGCAATCAGCGAGTTGATTTCATTAGGAGTTTTTCCAAACTCTTCCACCGGTAATTTATCATATACCTCTTCATCTAGATTGGTGCACCCCTGGTACCCCCAGGAAAATACGACAACCAGTAATAATGATATTATTCTATTAATTTTCATCGTGTTAAAGTTTAGTTAATTAAAATGCCAGATTTAGTCCAATTGAAAATCTTCTGGATTTTGGATAGTACTCACGACCTTCCACACCTGGATCAAGTCCTGACATTTCAACTTCAGGATCCAAACCTTCGTAATTCGTGATAGTGAAAAGGTTTTGAGCAGTAACAAAAACTCGTAACTTATCAACTCCTTTGATTGGAGTAGAGTCGAAACTATAAGAAAGGCTCGCATTGTCAAGACGCAAGAAAGAACCTTTTTCAATATAGAAACTGCTATACTTAGGGTTATCGGACAAACCAATTGTTAAAGCATCATGCAAAACATTGGCTCCTGGCAACCACTGAGTTGTAGCATAGGACATTTTTGAGAAGTTCAGCAGGTCGTTGCCATAAACACCACGGAAAAAGAAATTGAGTTCCCAGTTTTTATAGTTAATGATATTGGCTAACCCATAAGTGAATTTGGGTTGAGCAGAGCCAATGTAAGTCCGGTCCTCATCACTCAAACCAGGCTCTCCGTCAACCATATCATCCATGATGTACATACCATCTTCATCAAGACCTAAACATCTCCAACCGTAAAAAGTACCAACTTCCTTGCCTTCTTCTACAATATGGGTGGTATTGGATGAACCTCCACGAATCCAGGCATCTCCGGTTTTAATTGAACTGGTTGAAAACTCGTTATTTGAAAGTTTTGTGATCTTGTTCTTATTGTGTGCAATGTTGAAAGAAGCATTCCAACGCAAGTCTTTCGAACGAATAATATCTCCAGAAATGAGCACCTCGAATCCTTTATTTGACATACTTCCAACATTGGCAACCATCTCTGGATACAAATAAGGAGGAACAGGAACAGAATAGGTATACAGCAAATCTTCGGTCTTTTTGTCGTAATATTCGACTGTTCCATGCAAACGCCCATTGGCAATACTGTAGTCAAAACCAATATTAAACATCGAAGTCTCTTCCCACTTCAGATTTGGGTTGGCATTCTGATCGATCTGGTACGCTTTATACCATTTGCCATCATCATAATACTGTCCTGAAGTTCCGTAAAGCTCCAGAGATTTATAAGGATCCAGACCATCTTGATTACCCGATACCCCATAACCTACGCGGAATTTCAAATCATCAAAAAAGCTAGCTCCGCTCATAAAACCTTCTTCGTTGATGTGCCAAGCAGCAGATACCGAAGGGAAAGTTCCCCAGCGATGATTTTCTCCGAATTTAGAAGAACCATCTCGTCTTAAAGTTGCTGTTAACACATACTTATCTTTCAGGCTATAGTTCACCCGCCCAAAGAACGAAATCAGCTTATTCATATTCTTTTCTGACCAAACATCGCCAGCTCGAAGATTTTCTCCAGCACCAATGTTATTGGCTTCAAAAAAGTCGGTTACAAACTGGCGGTTTTGTGCTCCTGATTTTTGATAGGTGTTTTCTTCGTAAGAATAACCTCCCAAAATATTCAAATTACTCTCTTCAAATTCCTTCCGGTAGTTGATGGTTGTTTCCAACATGTCCTTGTCACGGGTCCAGGCTTCGCGCAAAGCAAACCCTAAATCGTTGCGACCACGCTCTGTTCCTGAATGCAGATACTGACTCCGGTCTGAATTTTCACGTTCTTTTAAAAGACTTAGCGAAGCTTTAAGGTTTTTCACAATTTCCAAGTCAGCCCGAATATTTCCGTAGTAAATATTGTTTTTATACTGATCGCTGTTGTATTCGATATTTCGCACAGGGTTTCCCTGATCATACTCCTGAGTGTCATACCATTCTCCATCCTCTGTTTTTACAGGAACCACTGGAAGCATGTTATAAGCCAATACAAAATTCCGGGTATCTGTTGGCGTATAATCCCGCTGGGTAATTGATCCTGTTACCGAAACGTCAAGTTTATCATTCAATGCTTTCTGGTTAAAAACCATTCTTAAATTATAGCGTTCCATGCTGTTATCTTCAACAACTCCCTGCTGATCGAGGTAAGAAAACGAAGCCCGATAGTTGTGGTTTTGAGCTCCGCCAGAGAACGACACGTTATGATTTTGAGTAACTCCAGTTCGCATAATTTGATCAAACCAGTCGGTGTTGGCTCCCAGATCCAACCCTTCCGTATCAATTCCATTGGCTGAAGTATAGTCGCGCCACTCTTGTGCAGTAAGCACATCCGGCGTATTGATCACGTTGTCAATGCCCAAATAACCTTCATACTCCACTTGACTTTGACGGGCCGATCCTTTTTTGGTGGTAATCAAAATTACCCCACTGGCAGACCGTGAACCGTAGATTGCAGCAGAGGCTGCATCCTTCAAAACACTCATCGATTCAATATCCTGAGGAGCTACTGAGTTCAAACTCATTCCCGGAACGCCATCAATTACGATGAAAGGCTTACTACTTCCGGTCAAAGAAGAAGTTCCGCGCAAACGAATTGTTTGATCTTCGGTGATGTCACCACTTCCCTGCGTGATTGACAAACCAGCAACTTTTCCTTTAAGCAGATCGACTGCCGTGCTATTAACACCTTTGTTGAAATTCTTTTCAGAAACACTGGAAATTGAACCAGAAACCTCTCGTTTATATTGCGTACCATAACCAACTGCGACGATTTCCTCGATTTCCAACATATTTTCAGCCAAACTAATATCAAAGACGGTTTGATTACCGATTAGTACTTCTTGCGTTTGGAAACCAACAAAAGAAAAGACCAGCATTTCTGATCCTGCGGGAACTTCTAAGCTAAAAGCTCCATCAAAGTCGGTAATGGTTCCAACGCTGGTTCCTTTGACAACAATGGTCACCCCGGGAAGTGCGATCCCTTCTGAGTCAACCACCTTTCCTTGAACCACTTTGTCGCCTTGAAGCATCGCTCCCAAAGTTGGCAAATCCACCCTTTGAGTTATCACAATCTGCCGGTCTTTGATGGTGTAGTCAATCGGGGTTCCGGCAAACATTTGATCCAGAATTTTTTCGACAGATGAATTGGTTACCACCACTGACACTTCCTTCGATACATCCAGAATATCATCGGAGTAGACAATAATGAATTCACTGTTTTGCTCAATCTCAGTAAATACCTGTTTTACTGTCGCATTGTTAAGTCTAAGTGAGAATTTTGTGTTTTGCGAATAGCTGTTCCCAACAGCGCTTAAAACACTGACTAATAGGAATAGTACAGATAACCTCATAATAAGGAACGTTTTTTGGAACCCTCCACTTGCGTGAAAGCCCCCTTCATACAACTTTTTTTTCATAAATTTGAACGTTTAGTTTAACGACTAATAATCAAACCTTTTGGTTTAAACCGGGGAGTACCGCCATATTCTCCGGTTTTTTTATTGGTTTGGTTGTTATTTACTCATAATAATAAAGTCTCCATTACTTTTCTTGGTCCAGTCAATCGGAACCGTTAGTTTAATGATGTTCAAAACTTCCTCAGCACTGTTTTCCAAATCAAGCTTCCCTGAAATTTTGTATCCGGCAACAAGCGGATCTTTCAGGCTGATCTCAATATTGTAATAGCGTTCAATCTTCTTAATCAATCGAATTAAATCCTCTGATTCTGATTTTAGGATTCCTTCTTTCCAAGAGGTGTACATGCTAACATCCACCACCCGAACAGTTGTTTCTCGTGTTGCTTTATTCAGGCTAATCTTCTGATTTGGCGTCAGCAGAATTTGCTTATCCTCTGCCAATAACCCTTTCCCTTTAATTTCAAGGCCAACACTTCCCTCTTCCAAGGTTGTTGAAACAAAGTCATCTTCAGGGTAAGCCGAGACATCAAACTTTGTCCCCAACACACGAACATTTAGCTCGGCTGTTCGAACAAAAAATGGCTTGTCTTGATTTTTAGCAACATCAAAATAGGCTTCCCCCACCAAAACAACTTCCCTTTTATTTCGAAGAAAAACAGAAGGATAAACCAACTGACTTCCTGCATTTAGCCATACTTTTGTTCCATCCGAAAGCATGATCATTGATTTTTTACCATAAGGAATGATTACCTTATTCATCAACTCTTTGCCTTCATTTCGTGATTGCGTAATGGTATCGTTATTCACAACCAGCTGGCTTCCAAAACTGTCGTAAGTAATCTCCGATTCATTCTTCTCCAGCGAGATTTCCGTTCCATCAGACAGCACAATTTTGGCTTCCCCTTGGTTCGGGTCATTCACTTCTGATAATTCGTAGTGTACTTCCCGGGTTGTTTCGTACACATAAAATGAGACCGCACCAGAAACAAACACCAGCACCATAATGGCCGCATAGCGCATCCATTTTCCCCAACGGCCAACCTTCGAACGTTTGTTACTACGAACCACATCGTTCCAAATATCAAAGGTTTCGTCTAAACTCAATTTCTCTTGCTCATGCTGAAACATGCTCACAATAAATTTGGCCTGTTCCACATTCAATCTTTGCTTGGGGTATTTCGTAACAAACTCGGTCCAAAACGCCTCATGCTCTTCCTCTGGATCATTTAGCCACTGAATGAAATAATCATCGGCTAAAAAGTCCTCTACCGTATAGTTCTTGTATTTGTCCATTGATTCTGTATTCTGCCCCTATAAGACAGCAGTTATCATTCTGTTGATGGTTTTTGAGAAAAAAATAACCTGTTAAAAAACAGGTTTTCTATGGGATTGAAACAGAACCCATAAAACCTGACTAAACAATTCTGCCTTATCTGCCAGGATATCCCGAAGTTTTGAAATTGCCCGATGAATGAGTGCCCGGGCTGATTGGTAATTTAAATTTAGAATAACAGCTATTTCCCGATAGTCCAGGCCTCGCGTAAATCGTAGGTAAATTGCTTCTTTTTGTCGATCGGTTAAAGCTTCAATGGCATCAACCAATTCTTGCTTTTGTGTTGGCGATAATTCGAAATCCGTGTGGTCGAAACTATAAAGGAAGGAAATGTTAAAGCCCACAATGGGTTCACCTTCTACCTGCTGCGTCCTATGACTTTTTTGGATTTCCCGAATCAACTTTCGCTTGAGCGCTTTAAACAAGTAAAGCCGAATATTATCCGTAGCGGATAGCGTTTGTCTGTTTCGAAGTATTGTACAGAAAATATCTTGGATAGCGTCTTTTACGAGGTCACGATTCGACGTAATTTTACAGCCATAATCAAGCAAGGCATTGACGTGTCGCAAATAAATTAACGACAAAACCTGATCATTACCGTTCAAAAATCTGGCCCATAACGTTTGGTCATTGTCTTTCAAACGAGCTGACATAAATTTAGGTTAAGTGTGTAGTCTAGCATTACAAGTGTAACAATAATAATTGAAACACCCTTGATCGAATCGTCAATTTCCCTGAAATGATACCGCTTTGAAAGATGCTCATTATCAAAATTCAAAAACCTTGGCATCTTCATTACAAAGCTATGAATCAAGCAAGAACATTCAAAGTAAAAACAAGATAAGAAACAACAAATAACTTCAATATGTTTAGTAATTAGTTGCATGAACTTAAACAGTTTCTTAACACCTTCTCTCATTTGCTTTTGATTGTTTAATGTTCAGACAATCTGGACTTAACATGTTTTAATCAATTTGCCGCTATAAACATCTACGAATCGATGAAACAAGTACTTAAGCAATTAGACGTTTCGGTGATATCGGATATCCATTTGGCAACTCATGCCAGTAAAGCCAAAGTATTGTTGAAGTATCTGAAAACAATACAACCGGAAACCCTGGTTTTGAATGGCGACATTATTGACTCTTGGCGGTTCTCCCGAAATTACTTTCCCAAAGCCCACTTAAAAGTCATCCGGCAGTTTATCAAGATGTTGGAAAAAGGTGTAAAAATCGTTTACATCACCGGTAATCATGATGAGTTTTTGCGAAAGTTCAATGGAGCCCGCATGGGAAATCTTGAAATCGTGAATCAACTTGTTCTGAATTTGGATGGCCAAAAAACCTGGATTTTCCATGGTGACCTTTTTGATCACATCATTCACCAGGCCAAGTGGTTGGCTAAATTTGGAGCAGCAACCTATGGACTCCTAACGATTGTTAATAAGTTTATTAATTCCATCCTTCGGTTCTTTCGCATCAAAGAGGTTATTTTCTATAAAAGCCTGAAGAAAAAGTTAATTAAGCAGAAGCCTCAACTATCGCGATTTGAGCAGGTGATCACCCAAACGGCCAGTGAACGCGACTACCAAACTGTTATTTGCGGGCACACCCATGTTCCCTGCGACAAGCAGGTGATTACCGAAAATGGCGTGGTTCGTTACTTAAATTGTGGCGACTGGGTTGAACATCTGACTGCCGCAGAATATGTCAATGAGAACTGGAGCTTGATTCATTTTACTGATGAGTCGAAAGATGAAGATTTACAGGATGAACTCGATATACCAAGCCAGAAAGAGCTTTATCAGTTGCTCGTTCAAGAGCTAACACTAAATAACATGCAATAAACAACGCTTGGCGGATCCAGTTATTAAATAATGACAATTAAGTGAAAATACTTTATGCAATTCAAGGGACCGGAAATGGACATTTGGCGCGGGCAACAGAGCTTGTTCCTCTCCTTCAAAAACTGGGAGAAACACATGTACTTGTCAGTGGTATTCAGGGAGACCTCCAACTGCCATTTGCAATTGACTATCAACTTTACGGGCTTAGTTTCATTTTCGGGCAGCAAGGAGGAGTTGATATCACCCAAACCCTAAAGAAAGCTAAACCATGGCGATTTTGGAAAGGCATTTCGCAATTGCCAGTCCATGACTACGATCATGTAATCTCCGATTTTGAACCGATCTCAGCCTGGGCTTGTAAGCTTCGAAAAAAGAAATGCATTGGACTCAGTCATCAAAACGCAGTTCTCCATCCCCATACTCCCAAACCGAAAAATCAGGATACTTTAGGGAAGTTCATATTAAAGCACTATGCTCCAAGCAATCCGACATTCGGATTTCATTTTCAATCGCTGGGCAATTCCTTTTTTACCCCAGTTATTCGTTCAACCATTCGCCAGGCAGCTATTCAGCAACTCAACCACTTTACCGTTTACCTTCCGGCTTATAGCGATCAAGCCATTATTAGTGCCCTGACTCCATTTCAACACATCAACTGGCAGGTCTTCTCAAAGCACACCAAACACGCTTATCGCGAAGGAAATATTTGGATTCGACCTGTTTCTTTAGCTCACTTCACCAAATCATTTACCACCTGCAAAGGTATTTTATGCACAGCCGGTTTTGAAACTCCAGCCGAAGCTCTTTACATGGGCAAA
The DNA here is from genome assembly GCF_900113005.1 of Sunxiuqinia elliptica. Lineage (GTDB taxonomy): Bacteria > Bacteroidota > Bacteroidia > Bacteroidales > Prolixibacteraceae > Sunxiuqinia > Sunxiuqinia elliptica. Next base: position 1,137,416 of record NZ_FONW01000001.1, on the reverse strand, counting down.
AAGCTTTGTGTTATCCCCATGAAAAATCAGTACGAACAAGCTTGCAACGCGGCTTTTCTGGAAGCTATGCAAATTCCGGTACTCACTGGACTCAAAAATCAGCATCAAGCCATTCAACATTGGTTGGAACAAAATCAACCTGCTCCGATTCATTATCCCGATCAGACTTTTGAAATTCTGAAAAAACTGCTACAATCGGCATAATTATTGTTGGGTTCCGCACAGTTGTTTATTTCAAAAATCAACCGCTGGTGACCAAACTTATCGTACTGTGCATGCTGTTATTCATCGTTTTTGAGAGTCGTGCTCAAAAGCTAGTTGTTGTCGATGCCCAATCAGGCCACCCAATCGAGGGTGTTATTGTTCATTCAATCAAAAACAATGGAATAACCAATAGTCAAGGAACGCTCGATTTAACAAATTTCCAATCCGATTCGCTATTTCATTTTACACATACAGCTTACCTTGATTTACAAATCAGCCGGCATAGCTTAGTCCAAAACAACTTTGTGGTCAACTTAAAAGAAGATCCGGTCAAACTGGATGAAGTTGTTGTTTCTGCGAATCGAAGGGCGCAATCTCGTTTGGAAGTCCCTCAACAAATTATCAGCATCAGTCAACAGGAAATAGCGCGGGTTAACCCGCAAACGACAGCCGATTTACTGGACTCCAAGGGCGGAGTTTTCATTCAAAAGAGTCAGCTAGGAGGAGGTAGCCCAATGATCCGAGGCCTTTCAGCCAATCGCCTGCTTCTTGTCGTTGATGGTATCCGCATGAACAATGCAATCTACCGAAACGGCAACCTGCAAAACGTTATTTCGCTGGATGCAGCCAGTCTGGAACAAACTGAAGTGATTTTTGGACCAGGATCGGTGATGTATGGAAGCGATGCCTTAGGAGGCGTCTTGCATTTCAAAACCCTAAGCCCCAAGCTTTCTACTTCGTCAAACTACAAGCAGGCTCGAAATGCCTTTGTGCGTTATGCCAGTGCCAACTTTGAGAAAACAGTTCATGCCGATTTTAACTTCGGAACTGATAAGTTGGCAAGCCTAACAAGCTTAACTTTTTCGGATTTTGATGATTTACTGATGGGAAAGCATGGCCCTGAAAGTTATCTCCGTCCGGAATACGTTGAAGATGATAAGATTCTTTCGAATGACAATAGTCGAAAGCAGGTTCAAACAGGATACAGCCAGTTTAATTTCATGCAGAAATTTCGGTATCGCCCCAACTCAAAATGGGATTTCAATTACGCCTTTCATTGGTCAGCCACATCCGATATTCCTCGTTACGACCGCTTAATTCAATACAGCAACGAGCAACTGAAATATGCCGAGTGGTTTTATGGCCCCCAAAAATGGAAACTGCATGCTTTCGACACCCAATGGACAGCCAACGCCCTCCTTTTTAACCAAGCCCGGCTTGTTATTGGTTGGCAAGCTTATGACGAAAGTAGAAACGACCGACGTTTGGCTAGCGAAGAACTTACCAAGCGACAGGAACACTTGGATATCCTCACACTTAATCTCGACCTGGACAAGCAAATCGATCAAAACAACACCTTGTTTTATGGTTTCGAAGGCAATTTCAATTGGATTCAATCCGAAGGTGAGGTGGACTTTACAAATGATTCACCGAGCATTCCAACCAGTTCCCGCTATCCAGACGGCTCACAAACTTCAAGCATAGCCGCATACGCCAGTTACAAACTCTCAGTAAGCAAACGATTTATCTTAAACGCTGGTAGCCGCTTATCTGTCAACCAACTCAGCGGAAAATTCGACAAACGTTTTTTCGATTTTCCGGACGATGAATTCACAAATACCCACACGGCCGTGACCGGGAACCTGGGTTTTGTCTTTCATCCGACACCTCAGTGGCAATTAAATGCAGCCATCTCCTCAGGATTTCGCTCGCCGAACATTGATGATGTTGCCAAAGTATTCGACTCCAGTCCGGGGAATGTCATCGTTCCCAATCCAGATTTGAAGCCCGAATATGTTCGCAATTTCGAGATTGGCATTTTGCGCAGTATCAAGAACCTGGCCCGCTTCGAGCTAAATCTTTATTACACCTACTTGAACAATGCGATGGTCAGGCGCCCATACCAACTCAATGGGCAAGATTCAATCTGGTATGAAAATGAACTCAGCCAAGTTGAAGCGCTTGTCAATGCAGATTACGCCAACATTTATGGAGGTGACTTTAGCATGGAGTGGATTCTTGCGTCCCAGTGGAAAACACGGAGCACCATTACAACAACTTGGGGAGAGGATAGCGAAAAACAGCCGGTTCGCCATGTTGCTCCGGTTTTTGGGAGCTCACACCTCATTTACCAAACGACTCGTCAATCATTCGATCTCTACCTTCGTTTCAACGGGAAATTAGGTCATGATAAGCTGGCTCCCAGCGAACAAGACAAGGCCTATTTGTATGCTAGCGACAAGAATGGCCAAGCTTATTCACCAGGCTGGGCAACAATCAATCTAAAAACAAATACACAACTAAGTGAGAATTATCAACTAAGCGTTGGAATTGAGAATATTCTCAACAAACGTTACCGTCCCTATTCTTCTGGGATTGTAGCGCCTAGGCGCCAGGTCATCCTAACTTTCCGGGCTGTTTTATAGGTCATTTTATCCAAAGTTCAAATCAAGTATATTCCATTTCTTTTTTGTATATTGAATCATTCTGATTTACTATTTTCGGAGAAAATAAACATTCAATTAAAACTCATGAAGAAGCTCAAAAAATTCCTGATCGGACTCTTACTCTTTCTTGTTGCTATGGTCATTATTGCTTTTTTTCTTCCACGCCAGGTGCACGTTGAACGGCAAGGAGTTATTGATGCTCCGGCAAAAGTGGTATTCAACCAAATAAACAACTTACGCAACTGGAATAAATGGGCCGTTTGGAACCAGCTAGATCCAAACATGAGAATCAAATACCAAAACAAAGGGATTGGTGAAAATGCCTCCTACACTTGGGAAAGTGACGAGAAAAATGTTGGCTCGGGGAAGTTGACCATTACCGCATCGGTTCCCTACGATTCGATTGCCACCGAAATGGATTTTATGGAGGAGGGCACAGCTACCGGCTACTTCTTGTTTGATGAACACAACGGAGCCACGACGATCACGTGGGCTTTTGACACCGACCTTGGCAACAACCCATTGGCCCGCTGGATGGGGCTTATGTTTGATGCCATGATTGGCCCGGATTTCAAAAAAGGAATTGAAAACCTCAAAATCGTTTCAGAAACCATTGTTCAGGAAAAACGCCCGATCGTTGAACTGGTAACAGTCCCCGAATTTGATTATGTCAGTATCCGAAAGCACGTTCAACTCGAAGATATTTCAACCCAAATGGGAATTTACTACGGACAACTCATGCAGTTTATAAACGACCAAGGCTTATTGCGAACCGATATGCCTTACGCCATTTATCATCAGATTGATGGAACCTTAGTTGATCTGGAATGTGGTATTCCCGTTGACGGTGCCGTTGTTCCCGAAGGAGAAATCATCTCCGGTAAAATGCCCCGAAGAACTTATGCTGCGGCAGATCACTTCGGTTCTTATTCGAACCTGGAGAAGACTCACAACTTCATTCAACAATGGATTACCGACAACCATTTCATCTTAACGGGAGGCCCAATGGAAAAGTACCTCACAGATCCACAACAGGTGCCCGATGAATCAAAATGGGTGACAGGAATTTATTACCCGATCAATTAAACAATGATAAGCTAATCAACAATTTTTGAAACAAGGAAATCATCCACCCAGTTAAGCTCTCCATACAGCCGTTCAAGCCTCTGCCTAGACTCTAGGTAAAGAGTGTGTTGGTTAGTCTCGTAGTATCCTTTTAGGATAAAAACTTCAACCAGCACCTTTAAATAATTGCAAACCTCTGCGCTTTGCTCAAATAACCTCTGCGCTTTACGATAAGCTGCTATAGCTTGCTTTTTATCACCTCCAAATAGAGCTGGACGATTGTAAAGAGCATTTCCTTCTTCCAGCCAAGCCATTGGTTCATTCGGATCACCCTCCATAGCCTGTCTTATGGAGCCAACCACCTTAGGGCCAAGAAATGGTGCTTTATACATAGCCAAACCAATTTTGAAAGAATCGAAAGCAGCTTTTAAACTCAAGAGCCTGGCATTGTTTGGCGCTTGTTCTAAGTAACTGTCTAAGCGATTATCCCCATCTTGAAGTACATCTTTTATCAGCTCTTTTTGACCAGTTCCGAAGTAATAACCAATAAGGCCGTAACGGGCTTGCAAAGCCAGAATCCCCCAGTCCTGTTCATTCGGATGATCGTGTTCAATTTCTTGAATCCAGTCCATCCAATTACTCATATCTCCTTTCAGGTAGGAGTTAAAAAAACGACACTGATACGTCTCCAACTTCTGCCCAGATACAGGAGTAAACAGACAAACCATCAAGCCAAGCAGCAACCAATTTAGATAGTTATTTTGCGACCTTTCCATTTTGCTTTTTTAGTTATTCGAAGGCGAATATTTTCAATCATTAAAAGAGCCAGAAATACCATTTGCAAAGGATGATAGAAAAGGTTAGCCCAATATTGCTGATGGCTTGCTCGAGAAACCAGGAAACGGTTCACCACAAGCAAAACACCATAAACAAGGAGCCCTTTCCACCCCAAGGCGAAGTATAAAAGTAATGGACTTCCCACCACAACAAGCCCAAAGAAGAGCATCAGCAAACGACTACCAAAGAAAAACTCGTGCACATTTTTCACAAAGCCTTGCAAAGCTCCCGCATAGTGTCGGTACATCCGACAAAAGACATCGCCATTTCCTAATAGAACAGCTGCATGCTCCTGATGTTCTTTCATCATACGTACAATCAAGATATCTTCCACATTCCGATTCTTGACTTTTTCGTGCCAACGATTCAGTCGGTAGTTTTTGGCATCAAAAAGCATAAACTGGCCATTACCTGCCGCAAACAAAGGATTTTTCGCTTGCAGCACAAGCCTCAGCGGCAACAAAGTCAATAAGATCCAATTCATGACTGGCACGGTCATTTTTTCTGAGATATTCTGCATGATTTGTTGTGGAAAAATCGATAATAAGCTAAGATTTTTTTCTTTGAAAAAATCTACTGCTTTTTGCAGCGCATCTGGCGCTAAAGCCACATCGGCATCCAAAAATAACCAATAATGCCCCCTTGCTTTTTGGGCCAATTGATGACAAGCAAAATTTTTTCCTGTCCAGTTAGGCGGTAAAGTCTCTCCGTCAAAATAATGAAGCCAGTCAACATGCTGCTGCCATTCCTGTAAAATATCAATGGTTTTGTCTGTCGACTGATCATTGCACACCCAAACCTCAAAGTCAGGATAATTCAATTGTGAAATAGCTCGAAGTATGTTCGGCAGGTTATGCTCTTCGTTTCTGGCAGGCACCAACAACGATACTTTTTCCTTGTGTTTGTTCCGGGCAGCAGGCAGGTAAGGTTGGCTCACAACATTGGCCAAAGCCACCAAGGTGCGCAAAGCAAGAAAAGTTAATACAGCCCAGGCAATGATTAAAAGATCAGTCATGTTGCTTGTTTATGCATTCGTCCCGAAAAGAATTGTAGGCCAACTCCATGCGCTGGCTTGTCTGCTCACCTTTATACTGTTTCAAGCAGAACCGGATCAAGGGTTTCGAGCTGCTGAAATAATCCGTTAAAGTCACACAAAACCACACTTGAACAGGTTTGTCTACATTTTTTAAAATCCATGAGGCCCCTTTCTCAAAAGCAATGGTTTTAACCTGCTGCGATTGGATTTCTCCTTGCGGATAGAGACAAACCAGATTTTGATGATCATCCAATACGCCGGCGGCATAAGTCAACGACTCGATCAGCTCGCGAGAATTCTTTCGTACCGAAAAAGCGCCACACCGGTTGATGAACATACGCTTGCGAAGTTGCTCTTCCAGCATCATCACATGAAATCGTCGCTTAAAAAAACGCTTGCTCAGCCATAATGACCAGTAGCCATCCCACCAGCTAAAATGATTTTGAAGCAACAAAATCGATTTCCTCGGATCAGCTTGCTCATTGGCATAAATTTCCATTCCCCGAAAATGAAATACCATTTTCAAACGAAAATAGAGGTCAAAAAACCAAATCGTAAAGGAGTGATGTTTGGCTTTGATCATAGCTGAATTTTTCGTTTATCTTTTTCACGATAAAGCTGCCACCAGGGAATACGGGGTATTTCGTGATGTTCCCAGTGGTAGCCAAAAAAGTAGCAGCTCAGCATGGCCCACCAATGTGGTCCTCGCTGGCTCCGTGCCCGGTGCGGCTGCATGCTTTCGGTGTGCGGTTTTCGGTGCGGCAGGTAGGTGCCCACAAAAAACAACTGAAAAGTAGCCAGTACCGCCGGAACAATCCAAAACACGATCAACTCCGGAACAGCAAACCAAATTTTCAGCACATTAAATGCAACCGCCATAAACAGAAATTGCCAGATGGTGGCATAACGCTTTAGAAAGACAAACCACCAAACGAAGAAATTCTGCGAGCGTGGATAATAATCCGGATCCTTTTCGGTAGCCGGAAATTGATGATGTAAATAATGATTGGTCCGCAGTTTTTGATAGCTAAGCCCGGCAAAAAGCAAGGATGAAATCCAGCCAAATACCATGCTTACCTTCATGCTTCTGCTAATTAATCCATGCATGGCATCATGTCCGGTAATAAACAAGCCGGTATATAAGTAAGCCTGTAACAAAACATGCAGGTAGGTCCAGCCAGAAGAGGCACCAGCCTGCAAAAGCTGCAGGCAGTAGAGCAAATGTCCCAACCAACAGATTAGCACGATGATTGCGATTAGAATTCCCATCAGATTAAATTTAAAGTGAAGGTTAAAGCCAAGAAAAACACCAGTTGAGTCCCCAAAATCCATACGGCCAAAGGGTTTTTCAAAGAGACTCGCCCAGCACGCATCAAAGCAAAAATCAACAGTGAAACCAAGTACCAGTCAAAATAGTTTTTCAACGGAATAGTTGCCGATTCCCAGCTCCACATTTTCAAGGCAGTGGCTACTGGTTCCATAATAAAATCAAACAGCACCATCAGCAAAGCTCCCAAAAACGGGAAATACCATCGTTGGTTGATTTTCGAAAAAAGCACAAAAACACCGTAAGCCAGCAACAACCAATTGATTCCGATAAGCAGAGGGGTATCCATCAGCTTCAGCCCAAGCGCCGGTCCATAGCTATAGTTTCCGAACAGCCAGCCCGTATTGATGCCAATCCATTCGGTTACAAAGCCAATGCAAGCAACCAATATCAGAATCAAAGCCGTTTTCACCGACCACTGCTGTTGAAAGTACAACAAAACCACTGCGGTAAGTGATAAGTTGAGCGGTGTTAGAGCCACAAACAAATCGTATGTCAGATCCAATGAGAAGCCCAGTATTCCAACGAGGTAAAAGATGACCAAAATGATTTTCACCCACAAAATAAGCTTGGCATTTCCTGTCATAAGCTCCTCCTTTTTTCTTCAACCATATCGCCCACAATTTTTGCTGAAGATAAACACAGCGGAATTCCACCGCCGGGATGCACGCTGCCTCCAACAAAATAAAGGCCGGGCACATCGCGCCGGAAATTGGCATGTCGGTAAAAAGCGGCAAACAAGCTGTTTGAACTAGGCCCATACATGGCACCATGAAACGAGCCGGTCTGCTCTTCAATTTTTACCGGGTCGAGCTGTTCTTCAAAAACAATCTGTTCTTCCAGCTCTTCGTCCAACATACGATTCAGCTTAGTCAGAATATGCTGCCGTGTTCGCCGGTTCATTTCAACCCAGTCCTGCCCCACATTCTCGGGGGCATTCACCATCACAAACCAATTTTCCATTCCCGCCGGTGCATCGTCCGGATTCTCTTTACTACTAACAAATACATACACTGTTGGGTCATCCGAAATTTCCTTTTTCTCAAACAACGACACAAACTCCGTTTCGTAATCTTCACTAAAAAAGATATTATGCAAATCCAGTCGGGGAAACGACTTTCTCATGCCCCAGTAAAAAATCAAAGCAGAAGACGATCGTTCTAGCTTTTCCATCCGCCTAACCCGTTTTTGATCGGGCATCAAATGCGTATAAAACTGGTAAATATCCACATCGCTAACAACCACATCTGCAAGCTGCAAAGCGCCCTCAACAACAAGGCCTTTTAGTTGGCCCTTATTCACCAAAACACGTTCAACCGGCGCTTGCATATGAAACCTCACCCCCAACCGCCGCGCTTGTTCTGCCAGTGAGTGCACAATTTGAGCCATCCCATTTTTAGGAAAAAAAGCTCCCTGTTCATGCTCCAGATGTGAAATCACACTCAGTGTTCCAGGAGTTTTGTATGGGTTAGAACCATTATAGGTGGCATAACGGTCAAACAGCTGCACCAAACGTGGATCGGGAAACGCCTTTGCATTCAGTTGATGCAGGCTCGAAAAAACCTTCAGCCGAAAAAACTGTAGGGCCCGAAGCCCATTTGCCCAGGTGAGCAACTTGCGAATACGATGAAAAGAGTTGAAAATAAAAATCGGAGCCGTCAACCGATAAATCCGCTCCGATTGTTTCAGATAATCAAGCAATTTCGAGGCCTTCACTCCGGTTTTTTGTTCCACTTCAACTGCAAATTTTCTGGGATCAGCATAAGCTTTCAACTGCACTCCATCTTCAAAAAAATACGAAGTAATCAAATCCAACTTACGGTAAGTAAATCTCAGGTCTTCATCGAGTAACTCATCGACCAAATGGGGCAGTGTAAACAGCGAAGGCCCCCGGTCAAAACGAAAACCTGCATGGACAGATTCCTTGATCTTCCCTCCTAAACTATCCGACTGTTCATACACCTCCACCTCCATGCCTAGTCGAGCCAATCGAATAGCCACCGCAATTCCTCCAATTCCTGCTCCTATAACTAGTGCTTTAGACATTATTTCATTAATTTTAAGAAAGATAATACTCTTATTGAAAAAAAACTTGCTACTTATTAAAACATTTCAATGTTAGTTTGTTTAATAAAAAAGACAAATCATAAAACAAAATGAAAAAGAAAGTACTGATTGTCGGAACCGGGCTAGCGGGTTTATCTACTGCACTAAGGCTTTCAACCAATGGTTACGAAGTTGAAATGGTTGAAAAATACCATCGCCCAGGGGGAAGACTGAATTTACTCGAAAAAGATGGTTTCAAATTTGACATGGCTCCCACCTTTTTCAGTATGAGCTACGAATTTCAGGAGCTTGCAGACGCATGTAACATTAAAGTTCCTTTTGAATTTGTCGAACTCGATCCGCTTTATGCCGTTCATTTTGAAGGGGATGAGAAAGCCTATCTCATTCATAAAAATCTGAAAAAGCTCGCTGCGGAATTCCAAAATATCGAACCAGATCTGGAACAAAAGGTTAAGCGATTTTTAGAAGGTGCCGGGGCCATCTTTCACGATACTGAACACATTGTCATCAAACAAAATTTTGACAGTTTACTGGGCTATCTCCTGCAATTAACGCGTGTGCCTTTAAAACATGCTCCCAAAATGTTTTACTCGATGTGGCGTGAAATGGAGAAGAATTTTGATTCGTTTGAAGTGAAAGTCATTTTCTCGCTAGTTGGCTTTTTTTTGGGAGCAACGCCTTTCGATACGCCCGCGGTCTATTCAATGCTCAACTACACCGAACTTGTGCATGATGGTTACCACAATGTCAAAGGAGGCATGTACAAAATTGTTGAAGGCTTGGTTGCTGAGTTAAAAAAGAGAGCGGTCACCATGCATTTTGGCGTAGAAATAACCCAAGTGGAAGAAAAGCACGGACAAGTAACTGCCTTTATCGACAGCACCGGAAAAAAATGGGAAGCTGACCTTTTTGTAGTGAATGCGGATGCTGCCGCCTTCCGGGGACAAATCTTAAAACGGAAACGGTATCGCCCATCAAAACTCGATCAAAAAAAATGGACCTTGGCTCCACTAACCATTTACCTGGGCTTAGACACCAAAGTAAAGGGGATGTATCATCACAACTATTTCCTGAGAAGAAATTTTAAAGAATACGCCAACAAAATATTTAAGAACAGCATCAAGCTGGATAAACCCTACTACTATGCCAACATTCAATCCATGCATAATCCCGACTATGCACCTGCAGGCAAAGAAAGTGTCTTTATCCTTTGCCCAGTCCCCGACTTGCGCTACAAACCTAACTGGGAAGATGCGGAAGAAATTGCCGATGCCATTGTAGCCGATATGGGAAAACGCACCGGCTTCGACTTTGCCAAACACACCGAAATGAGGATAATTTATCCTCCCAACAAATGGGAAAGCACCTTCAACCTCTACCGTGGAAGCGGACTAGGGTTAGCACACGACTTGAACCAAGTTGGAGGCTTCCGTCCTTCAAACAAAGACGAAAGCTACAACAACCTCTATTATGCTGGCGCATCAACTGTTCCCGGAACAGGATTGCCCATGACTGTTATTAGCTCACGACTTGTTACTGAACGAATACTTAACGACCATGGACATTTATCGCAAAAATAATTTAGACTGTAGCAGAATTACAACGAAAAACTACAGCACCAGTTTTTCATTAGGCGTTCGAATGCTCAACAGAAAATACCGCTCTGGAATTTACAGCATTTATGGATTTGTGCGCTATGCCGATGAAATTGTCGATACTTTTTTTGAGCAAAATCAAGAGGAAATTTTCAACGAGTTTAAACATGAAACCGACAAGGCCATAGCACGCCGATTTAGCATCAACCCAATTCTGGATAGTTTTCAACATGCTGTACACTCCTTCCAAATTGACCGGGAATTAATTAATGCCTTTCTCTATAGCATGGAACTGGATTTACACCAAACAAGTTACGCCCCTAACTTGCTCAAAACCTACATTTATGGTTCGGCTGAAGCTGTAGGCCTGATGTGCTTACAAGTGTTTTACTTCGATGAGCCAGAAAAATATCAAACGTTAAAAGAGCCAGCCCGCAAACTTGGAGCAGCATTTCAAAAGGTTAACTTCCTGCGTGATGCTCAAGATGATTTCGAAAACAAAGGGCGGATTTATTTTGAGGAAATCGACTTTTCTCGTTTTGACGAACCTTCAAAAATTCGAATTGAAAAAGAAATAGAGCAAGATTTCACGGATGCATTCCAAGGATTGAAGCAGTTAAAAAAAGAAGTCCGTTTTGGAGTCTATCTCGCTTACATCTATTACTTAAGGCTCTTTCGAAAAATAAAACGAGCCCATCCCTCGCAAATTTTAAAACAGCGTTACCGGGTTTCAAACTCAAAAAAAATGTATCTTTTGGCCAACGCTTATTTTAAAAACGCATTTAATCTTTTGTAGATGGAATTACAACAAATGACCTACGCAGGGTTGTTGCTGGGAACTATTGTTGTTCCCTTGGCTCTTAGTTTTGATAAAAAAGTACAGTTTTGGAGAAATTGGAAATACTTGTTTCCTGCAATCATTATATCTGCTGTTGTCTTTTTGGTATGGGACGTAAAATTTACCGAAGCCGGAATCTGGCAATTTAATCCAGATTATCTTTTAGGCTATTCCTATAAAGGACTTCCTATCGAAGAATGGTTATTTTTTCTTGTCATTCCCTACGCCTGTGTATTCATCTACGAAGTACAGAAAGCCTATTTTGAGAAATACGAAGCTGCGAATGTATTTGCAGCTATAAGCCTGGGATTGATCGTTTTATTCGCACTAATTAGTTTCTACAACAGAACGTTGTTATACACCTTTTTCAACTTTCTGTTTACGGCAATTTATTTGGGCTATACCATTTTCCGCAACCGATTTAAGCAGCACCTCACCAAGTTCTATGCAGCCTACCTGATCGGCTTAATCCCCTTTCTAATCGTCAATGGTATTTTAACGGGCTTACCGGTAGTGGAGTACAACCCGGAACACATTTTGAACCTACGCGTGTTCTCCATCCCGGTTGAAGATTTTGGTTATTTCTTTTTACTGCTGTTGATGAACACCACCATTTATGAGACTTTGAAAACGCAACGGTATTTTTAACACAACGACCTAGTCGTTTGAAACAGCCAGTTTGATAACCAGTTTCTTTACAGAAGTTGCTCCTTCTACTTGCAATCCCGGACGATGGACATCTTCTGGAAAGAAAACAAAAAAGTAATTAGGTGCGGCCTGAAAATATTCGCCTGGCTGTTCTTCAAAAAACTGAAGGTCTTTCGCCTCGTCATATTCTTCAGGTTTAACGGCTTTGTTCAAGGGCAAAAGTCCCATCATCTCGCTTCCGACAAGAACCAACTGCAGGTCGATAAACTGCCGGTGGGCTTCCCACTTGGAAGCTGACTTCGTTCTTGTTTCGTAAGTTGAAATCATCGCAAATACCTGATCTCCGACCAATGGATACCGACCTGGTTTTAAAGAACTGAAATCTGACTTTAAAAACTCAAAAACCGATTGCCACCATTCCGGAAAACGGTGCACGTGTGCATAAAACTGATCAATATTGATTGATGGATGTGGTTGAACATTCAATTGTTCGTTGAATTCCTGGCTGTGAAACCATTGCTGAGCAATACCCATGAAATTTGTTTTAAATAATATTCGAAGCTCTCAAAGAGGCTCTGTGCGCCAAAAGTACAAAAAAGCGACTCATCTTTACCTCACTATGCGTTAATAAATTATTTACACAAAAGTTAACAAATTATAAAATCTAACTTATTCTCAACAACTTATAAAACATTTTTGCAACTTTGGAGTTCTTAAATCATGAAAAATCAGTGTGAAGGATGAACCTATTCGGTGTTGTGAAGTTAATTCATGTTTTCTTATTAGCCTCGGTCAAGTATTTCATCACCTTTCCCTATGCGTTATTAATTGGGATTGATGAGATTCAGGCTATTGTTGCTGTTACCTTTGGAGGAATCTTCGGATTTTTCTTTTTCTACTACCTCAGTTCGGTAGTCATCCGCTTTTTGAAAAAACACAAAGACCAATTTATTCGACTGGTTTGCCGTTTCTTTAAAGTTGATTTATCCCGTTTTCTATCTCGCTCCAAGACCAAATCTTCCTGGTCAATTAAGAAAAGAAGAATGTTTATTCGATTCCGCGATCAGTATGGTTTTGCCGGCATCATTGTTACAACCCCAATACTTCTGAGTATTCCTGTTGGTGCCTTCTTACTGAACCGTTATTACTCAGGTCGTAAATATGTTATGGCCTATATGACGCTCTCAATCTTGGGTTGGGCTTTGCTATTTTCGGCTTTCGTCGTACTTTTTCCAAAAGTAGCATAAGTCCTCTGTATACTTTCTGTTTTTAGTCGAATCAGCTATCTTTAGTCTTTCTTTTGCGGCTTGCCCAATCATGCAACCGCAACCATGAAGACACTGAAAACATGAACAGAAAAGAGTTTTATTCCCTTTTAGACAATTGGGAAAACATTCACCTCTTAATCAACTATTTAATTGATTATCCGAATCAACTGGATGCTCTGATTGAGATTGGTCTGAGCAATGACCAAAAAGAAAACTGGCGTGCCATTTGGGTTGCCGATAAAATCCATGAAAAGCATCCCGAGCTTATTCGTCCCTACCTCGGGCAACTAACTGAAGCACTTAAAACAACTTCTTGTGACAGCAAATTACGTCACTTATTGAAATTGATCAGCCTCAACCCCATCGACCAGCAACACTTGTCTTTTTTATTAGCGTATTGCCTGGAGCTTGTCGACAAGGCGACCAGCCCAATTGCCAACCGGGTACATGGTATGCAAATTCTTTTCGAAATTTCCGAGCAAGAGCCAGAACTCAAGCCTGAGCTGATTCAGCTGTTCGAACATGAGTTGGAAAAACACGAGTCGCCGGCCATTCGATCCCGCGGAAAAAGGCTGTTAAAAAAACTTTATTCAGCTAGCTAAAATCGAAGATCCTCATTCTCAACCAGATTATTTACAGGCCGAAAAAAATCTTCATTTTTTTCATTGAAAACGCTTGTCGGTATATTTTCTTTTTATATTTTTGCAGCGTCTTTAACGAAAAGACAATAGAGGACTGACCCATGGTGTAATTGGCAACACGTCTGATTTTGGTTCAGAAGAGTCCAGGTTCGAGCCCTGGTGGGTCAACAGAGAAAACACTTTAGATAATTCTAAGGTGTTTTTTTATGCTTCTTTTTCAACTTATCTTTTGGGGGTCAACCTTCCCTTCTTATTTTTCCAACCAGCAAACTATCAGATTAGAATACCCGCCAGCCAAGCAAAAAACAATCCAATCGTTCACACACGCCATTCAAACAAATCATTAAAATCATTATGAAAAACTATTAGTATTTGTACTTTTACAGTCTATTGAGTTTGAAGAGAAGAAGAGATCAATCTTTCTTCGTTCCTAAAAGACTCCCAACAAACATCTTATAGATGGAAAACAATACTGAGTTCAATTTAAAAGAAAAGATACACAACTGGAAAAAGGCTCTGAGTAACAATCCATCGGTTACTGAAGCTGACGTAGATGAACTGGAAAGCCATCTTCTTGACCTTATTGATGATTTAAAAGCGAAAGATCTGGATAATGAAGAAGCCTTTTGGGTGGCAAAGAAACGGCTCGGATCAAGCCAAGAGTGGGAAGAAGACTATCAGAAAGCTAATAATGCCGTGCTGCAGATCAAGAAATCTCTGATCATTTTAGCTGGAATTTTAATTTACTTTCTTTCATTTTACTTTCTAAAGTTCTCTTCAAAACTATTATTAATAAGCCTACTAGCCTTAAAAATAGACTCACATACGAGCATTAAAATTGTACTCAGCTACCTAACAGGGGCCCACTTCTTTTACTTACTTTTTGCCTCAAGCATCTATTTCCGTGAAAAGAAGACAGTTGCCTTCATTGAACGAATAAAAATGAAACCCCGTGACATACTCTACCTTCTAATTACAACAATTGGCTTTGGTATTATCGATACCTGCCTGCTCCCTATATCAAAAAAGCTTATCAGAGCATCGGGGCCTATTGGCAATCAATTCTACGACATAAACTTCTATTTCAATTATAGCTTTCCCTTGATCATATGTCTCAGTTTCTTCTTTCTGCATATGAAGTATTTTAAACAAACCAAAAGCACTATTGAAAGAGGATCTAAGTAGTCTGTAACATCAATGATTTATTCGGATTTTTCAGACACCAACAAATCCGCAAGCTATACAGGACGGAGAATACCGCTAAATAGGCTTCGTAAAGCTCATCACTTTCTCCGGTATAAACAGTGCCCGCCATGCTTAAAAAGAAGATTAAAAATGCAACAGGAGGGACAAATAACTTGGTTAACCACCCATTTGCTTGACGAACAAACCAGAAGTAGGTCAAAACCATAAAAATCCCCATTCCTGCCGCCGCATAGGCATAACTAAACAAGGGATTGAAAAAGTTATGCAATGAATTTTCCTGCTGGAAATTCATTTTGAAAAAAGAAGTTGTCTTAATCTCAAAATACTGCTGTCCCCAATTTACTTCTTCGCCATATAAGAAAAAAAACAAAAAAGTTGCTAGAATCACTCCCCATCTTATCTTTCTCCGCATGCGCTGATCAACACCAAGCTTTCGTAAATGAACTAATGACGCAAGCAAAATCAACACAGCAACAGCAAAAAGCGCCGAACTATTCTTATCCGTTGTCCCCTCCCACTCAGGCTCTCCCCAAATTATGACGGCCAGCTGAATTCCCAGTGCAATCAAACTGCTAATCCAGAAAAAATATTTTCCCATTCGGGGATAGTTACTTACAGGATCGTTAAAGAAAACGCGTTTAACATCAGCTGCAACCTGTTTTACTTGAAGCATACGCAAAAGCCAACTTCCCACATTGAATATGAAGAATAATCCAAGACCAACCCAAAAGACAATAGCAGCAAACAACAAAAATCTAATTTGCCGAACGCCTAACGACGTTACAACCTGATCATCAGAAATATAAACGCGAAAAAATTCCACTAAGTGGGAAAAATAGAGGGGAGAAAGAGCTAAAAGAATAATTCCCAGAAGAATACATACAATCCCAAAACGAAAAGAAAGTCCTTTTTTCATAATGTCCAATTAAGGTTAGTCGTAACACGCTTTTCATTCTTAGACAGTTATTCAAAAGCTTTTGTTCATATAAATAGTAATGATAGTTACAATTTTTCCTATCACCATCTATTCGTAAATTTTCCCATAAAAAAGACCAGAGCAGCCCCAAAGCTGTCCGGTCTCTTTCTCCTTCAACCTAAAATCATTCCAAATTATGTATCTGCTTAGTACGATTCTATTGCGGCCATTTCGTTTCAACACCTTGCAAATGTACAAACCGTTGAAAATCGGCCAAAAGATCTTTATTCTCACGTACATCACGTGGAGTAACGTGTT
Source organism: Sunxiuqinia elliptica (assembly GCF_900113005.1). GTDB lineage: Bacteria > Bacteroidota > Bacteroidia > Bacteroidales > Prolixibacteraceae > Sunxiuqinia > Sunxiuqinia elliptica. The sequence goes on along the minus strand of NZ_FONW01000001.1, from coordinate 1,121,003 downwards.
TCTTAGAAGCAAACTGAACCAACATTCCCACAACCTCACCAATATTCCATTCAACCGGATGAAGTCGGTAACAACCGTTAGTAATGTGAGTTGTGCCAATATTTTTACTTGCCGGAAGCAAGTTCTCCATTCGCTGAGGAATTAAGGCCCCCAGAGGAACTTCAAAGGGCAAGGAAGGCAAATCAATGTAGTTATCTCCTTTGGTTGACGGATGCAAGTCCAGGTAATACGATCCCACTCCTACACTGTCGTAAAAACTTTCGCAAGTAGCGGCAGCTTCTTTGCCTTTCACCAAAGTTCTGTTTTCAACTCCCACATGTTCTTCGAGAACCGTAAACAAAGATTTAATTCTTCGTCCTTCACGAATGTAAGGGTACTTAGCCATTCCATCTTCGGTTCCCATCACATCTTTCCGTAAACGAATTCCAGACCAGCCAGCGCCACCATCAGGACGTTCCACTTCGGTTTGCAGCCAATAAACTAAGGATAAGTTTAGTTGACGAGCACCTTCAACATGCTTTTGAAACGCTTTCTCGCTCACATCAACCAAACGCCCTAAGAGGTAGTCATTTTGCGGCCAGTTCACCACGGTCATGTCACCAGCATAAAAGCCCGGTTTAAAATTGTGCCGATTGATGATTTTTCGATAGTTCCATAGGTTCATAACATTTCCCGTACGTCCACCTTCCGGATGAAATCCGAGTGTTTTAGGTTTCAGAGTGGATGGCGTAGAATAAGTCAAATCCAATAAACGCCCCGGCCATGCCGGAGTCAAATTCGGCACATAAGAACGCCAAAAATCATAGTTTTCAGGCTTGTCAATAACGTGATTTTCACCCGGACGATAATCCAGGGCAAAGCACAAGGTAAAAGCCTGCTCATTTTCCGGATCACCAACTTCAGGAGCATGAAGCTCTCCCGTTTCTTTCTTCGACTCTGTTCCGGTTACATATTCTGTTCCGGTGAGAGGCAATAAATCGCCCATTTCAGTTGCATCCACAAAGTAGGGAGCGGTCAGCACAAGCAATTTTCCATTTTGGCGGTTCTCCACCTCAAGCCCTCTCACCTGATTCCCATCAATATCAGCACGGGTTGCTTTATGCTCCAACAAAAGGGTTAACTGGCCAGAACTGATATAAGGTGCAAACATGGCATTCAACACAGCCAGAGCCACTTTGGGTTCAACACACAGACGAGATACGGCACCATCTCCCGGGTTCAAATTCTCCCTGGCAGCTGCATCATCAGTCAATGGGTAGTTGCGTTTATAATATTGCCGCAAGGCAGAACGAAACTCGCGATACAGTTGAGTTGCCCCATGAGTTTCAATCCAACGGTGTTCATCAAGTGGGACTCCCTGTTGAGTTATTTGTCCCCCAATCCAATCAGTTTCTTCGGTCATTACTACAGAAAGGCCATTGCGCAAAGCACCCAAAGCACATGCACACCCACCAATTCCACCACCTGCAATGATCAGGTCGGCTTTCATTTCGCGATCAGCTTTCCGTTTTTTTTGCCTTGCCGCATCGACAGGTATGACAGCCGGGCTGGCCACTAATGGAGCAGAAGCTAACAATCCTCCTGTAGCTCCAAGCATTCCAATAAAATTACGTCTCTTCATGTTAATTTAGTTTTAAGCAAATAAGATGGTCAAAACCGGGCCCTATTTTTATAATATGATTTACTCCAAAAAATTATTGTTTTTCCAACACGGATCGTATTTCTTCCAATGAAAAGTCCCAGCCCATCACAGTTCCCATCACAGGCAAAATCATTCCGGCTGTTTTTAGCTGTCCGCGGTACGAAGGATGTGAGTCTGATCCCAAGTCCTTTTCCAAGTTCATCAACTGACGCGGTACTCCCACAAAAACCACATCTCCGGAGTTTGTTTCAATTCGTACTTCATGCACCATTCTCTTGGTATAGGTAAAACAAGGTTCATCCATCATCGGGCCCGTGATACAGAAAATCTTCACACCGGGGTAAGTTTTCAACAAACGATGCAACAACTTCTTTCCCGCACGCACAAAGTCGGCTTCATCTGGAAAAGGCTGAGTTGAAAAATCGTTGGTTCCAAGATTTACCACAATGGCTTGTGGTTGATAACTTTCCAAATCATACCGTTTCGTTGAATCATTGTCAAGCAAGTAATCCAGACGAGCTGGCATGGGCTTCAATTTCACCGATAATTTTTCCGGATCGCCATAGTTCCGGACCATTCCCAAACCTGAATGCGCAACCAAATGAAACTGGGCATCAAAAGCCCGGGCTATAATTGACGCATATGATTTCTCACAATTTTCAGTAGCTGGTTTAAAACGCTCCGTCCTGCTTTTCCCTTCAGTTCCATAACCACAAGTGATTGAGTTTCCTATAAACATGATTTTTCGTTCCGGAAGAGGAGCTGGAGCTTTTAACTCTTCTTTGCCCCCAATAAACAATCCGTAAAACTCGGCCATGCCCATATCAGCCTCGGTGCGTTTCACGATTCTTAGCTGATGGACTCCTTTAGTCAGTTTTCCGGGAAACCACCAAACGGTATCATTTTTAGCATGTACCACATAAGCCGGATAATCATCAACCCAAACGTTAAAATAATTTCGGTCGCCTCCTTTTAAGCGGACACCCAAGATTTTTCCGGAGAAATCGGTACGCACAGTTACGCCAGGCCAATTAAACCGAACGAAATTGTTTTGCGCATCGACACGCCCCATGTACTGAAAAGCATCATCATTGGCCGGAACAAAACGATTTTTATCAGAAGAAAAAGCGGACAGGACAAGGCATAAAGCCACACCCGTCATCAACAGGATACGTTTTATCTGGAAGGTTTTCATATGTTTATTCGTTTGTTGGTTTTAGAAAAGGTTGAATTCATGAGGAGCATTTCGAACACTCCTCATGAACCATTTTTATTTTAATTTCTGATCAATCTTTTCCAGCGTTTGCCAGCAGTGATACAAACCTCGTGGCACATGGAAACAGCCTTTCCACTTACCTCCTTTCAAAGGCAGCAGCACCTCTCCCTGGCGATTCAGGTAACCAAACCATTCCGGATGCTCTTCATCTTTAAAGTGCGTCCAGGAATATTCGTGCACTTTCTCAAACCAAGCCAAACTTTCTTCAGATCCAGTCAGGTGATAGCCTTTCAGCGTGGAAATGAGTGTTTCGATATGCACCCACCACAATTTTTGGTCCCACTCAAGCTGCTGCGTAGGATGTCCCAAGCGATCCATGAAATAGAAAATTCCCTGGTGTTTCTCATCCCACCCATGTTTAATCATTTTCAGAGTAATGTCATTGGCGTTTTTCACCAACTCAGGACACTCTAAACGAACACCCAAATCCATGATGAACCACATGGCTTCAATTGCATGGCCGGGATTAAGCAAACGCCCGTCGAACGTATCCGACAAGCTTCCATCAACATTCAAATTTTCAACCACCAAACCTAATTCCGGGCGATAAAAAATATCCATCACCTCATGAATACAAGTTTTCATGGTTGCTTTCAGAAAGTCTTCATCCAACAGGTGTTCAATTTCCAAAGCAAGATTACACAGAATCATGGGCAGTGCGAAGTTTTTCAGATTTCGTGTGCCGGGGTAAGCCTTATTCCATTGTCCTTTAGGATTACTGGTTTTCGATAAAATGATATCGAAAGTTTTTCGGGCAATTTCGGCATACTCCTGGTTACCGGTAGCTTTACTCAGCTGCCCAAAAGCCATACAAGCAAAAGTGTATGAAAAAATATTGTACGGTTCAATCAGCGGCTGTCCTTCACGAGTAAGCGAGAAATACCAGTTCAACTGGCCATCGTGTCCATGTTTCTTCAGGAATTCTGCTCCTTGAATTGCGGCATCTAACCATTCCTGCTTCTGTTCAACCTGGTTATAAAGCATTGAAAACAACCAGACTTCACGTCCCTGCAACCAAATAAATTTATCGGTATCAAATACATTTCCAGCCTGATCAAGGCAGGTAAAATAGCCCCCAAAATCATGATCCTGCGATTTATTCAACCAAAAAGGAACAACATTATCCAGCAGTTCCTTTTTATACTGCTCGGCAAGCGCCTTGAAATTTAAATTACTCATGGGTGTAAAAAATTATTCCAGTTCCTTTAGGTATTCCTGGTAACGGTTATACAAATGTCCGGCCTGCAAATACGCTGACTGCGGACTCATAAAATGTGAAAATTCAAACGTTATCGCTTGCTCCATGCCTGCTCGTTTGGCAGCCAGAAGCTTCAGCAAGAGTTTTTCCCACTTGATGGGTAAAAACTTGATTGGCATATCGCGATCAAAGGTTTCGGAGTTGGTCCAACTTCTGATTCCATACTTATCAGCCAACTGCTTATTTACTTGTAAGAAATCATCCAACTCATCAAATTCGATGTGCCCATCCTGAAAAGCAACAATATCAATCGCATTATGAATTCCTGCAAAAATCTCCCCCCAATCTTTTTCATGCTTCTTCAAGCTAACTCCCGACGTACGAGCAGTTTCAGAGGTATACTGACTGATATTTTTAACTCCATCAATGTACGGAGAAATTAGAGTAGTCAGCTGTCCAGATACGGCTTTACAATGTTCTCCCAAGCCAGCATACATATCGATGATTGTTCCTGTATTTCGGCTGCATTCCTGAGAAATATACCAACCTTTAAAAGCCGGCATCTGTCCATAGGCCTGCCATACTTCCTCAACCAATAGTTTATTTAGATCCAGTTCTTTTCGGAAATCTCCATTCACCCAATAACGTCCGGAATCGTACAAGCCAAAGTAAAAATCCATCCCATATTTCTCGCTCAGTTCCAAAAACATCTTTACCAGGTCAACCGGTGGTTGATAAGCTCCTTCCCGCCCCATCAAAATAACAGAAGGATAGGTCAGCCACTTGCGGTAGCCGCTTCGAATTAAAATGACCGAGTTAATGCCTGCCTGTTTCATATAGGCAAAATCCTGATCCCATTCCTTTCGCCCCCAATTTTGGTGAGGAATATCATGACTGATCTCATCCAAAAAAGTTCCTCTAATCTTCATGCTGCTTCTATTTAATATCTTTTATATAATGGTAATTTTTTATAATCTAATACCCTTCTCCTTAAAAATTTTGCGCCATTGCAAATAGCCTACGGCACTCAAATGAATCCCATCAGCCGTATATTCTGGGAGTAATTGCCCATTTCCATCTGCAAATTCGGAATACAAATCAAGATAGCGGATATTCTCTTCGGATGCAATCTTTTCAAACTTTTTGTTCAATAAAATAATTCGATCCGATTTATTTTTCATGTAATCGTACCAAATTACCTCTTCATTAATGGGCAAAACACTTTGAAGGACCAATTGAGTTTTTGGTGACTCTTCCTTGATTTTCTGCAAAATCTCCCGTACCTTTTCGCCAATAACATCAATGGGTACACTTCGCCCAATGTCATTAATTCCAATCATCAGGAACACTTTTTCGGGCTTCGAAGAAATAACTTCATCCAAGCGATTCAAGAGTCCAAAACAAACATCGCCGCCAATCCCCCGATTGACAATTCGTTTGTTCTTAAACAACTCGTTCCAATCGCCATTTTCAGTAATGCTATTTCCCAGAAAAACAATTTCCTTCTTTCCGTCGGGAAGCCCCTCGTAAAAGGCTCGCCTGACTTTATAATGGGCAAAGGTGTACGAAGTATCATAAGGCAAGGTGTTTTGAGCTGCCAATTCACTTACTCCCAATACACCAACAAGTGCAAGAATAAGCCTCCAGCCATATCTTACTTTTCTCTTAGCTTGGCTCATAATCTTTAATTTTATCCAACCAGTTGTATTTCAAAATCACTGAGGTAATGACCAAAAGCACCAATGAAATAATCAATCCATTGTAATGGCGTACCACCAAGTAAATTGGAGCCACAATCAAAGTCATTTGCCACACAATACCCACAAAAATATTGAAGCTGTCTCGAGCAAGATCTTTGTTTTTGGTCAGTCCCGGATAAACTTTGCGTGCTTTATCGTGTACCGGTTTCCACCATCCCCAAGGCCGAACATTTTTATAGAATTCGATCAACGTTTCATCATCAACCGGCTTCGTCAACAAACAGCCCAAGAAGCTTCCAACAGAAGCCATCAGCAGAATAATTGGGAAAATGTAAATGTCTGGCGTGTTCGGGAAAAACAAAAATTTCACTGTTGAGCCAGCCAAACCAGCCAACATTCCCCAGAAATAGCCATAACCATTGAAACGCCACCACACCCATTTTAGCACGTTGGCTGCAACATAGCCTCCATAAAGCGATGAGGTAATCCACAAGGTCAGTGAATTAATCGATGCTGAGAAAAATCCAAAGATAATCCCAACAATCACAATTCCGATTGAGGCAATGTAGCTGATCCGAATATACTTTTTATCCGAAGCATGGGGGTTGATATAACGTTTGTACAAATCGTTAACGATGTAGGCTGGTGCCGAATTAACAAAGGCTGAAAAAGTGGACATAAAAGCAGCCAGCAAACCAGCCAGAATAATCCCTTTCAGGCCAACAGGCAACAAGTTGTTAATCACATAGGGTAAGATTTTCTCAAAATCAATTTCTCCTCCACCTGCTTTTAGTGTTGGCGCAACAAATACCAAACCCAATACAGCCAAGCCGGCAACCATTAAATAACGAGGAGGATAAAGAACCAATGAGGTCAATCCACTCATTTTGGCAGCATCGCGAGGTGTTTGTGTTGACAAAACCCGTTGCATATCATATCCTGGAACCGGGCCAGCCAAACTGGAGAAGATGCCTTTGAAAAACATCATCATTACTAAAGCTCCCAGCATTCCGAAGCCATCCTGTGCAATTTTATCATTCACCTGGTCAAAAATTCCGGTCCAATCCAAGCTCGTATTCCACGAAGGCATAATATCGAACCATCCATTTGGAACTGCAGCATTGATTTCTTCCGCAGACACATGAGTCATCGCAAACCAAGCCACAGAAATACAGGCAATGGTCATGACAAAAAACTGCATCACCTCTGTTGCTACCACACTGTACATTCCACCTTTAATTACATACAATGTTGTTAGTGCGAGTAAAATCGTCGCATACATGTACTCCGAAATGATATGGATTGAACCAATGGTGAGCGACAAGTCCCAGGGGAATATCGTGACTGCAAATTTCCCGATCCCCACAAAAAAGTAGGCAATAAACCCAATGGCACTAATGATGGCAAAGATGATTACAATGATGTGTGAAAGTCGACCTCCTTTGTCGTTTCCAAACCGCGTAGTAATCCATTCGGCGCCAGTCATTACATTGGAACGGCGAAGCCACACAGCCATAAACACCATGATAAAAATCTGGTTCCAGACAGGCCATAGCCATGGAATCCAAACACTCTTCACCCCATACACAAACAAGATGGTTACCGTCCAGGCTGTCCCTGAAATATCAAACATTCCGGAACCATTGGAAAGTCCCAGGAAATACCATTTTAGTTGATTCCCTCCAAGAAAATAATTCTGTAAGTTTTTATTCGCTCGTTTAGAGATCCAGAAACCAATCAGGATACTCAGGATAATGTATCCGATAATAATCCCGATATCAATAATGCTAAAATTCATGTTTCTACAGTTAGTATGTTTTTTATTAATCCGTTTTATTCGTGTTGATCAGACCGTTTTACGCTCTCCAAACAATTTTCTTCTTAGCCATCCAATACACCAATCCCATCGTAGCTAATACCAGGATAAATGCACGAAGTGCTCCAATCCATGGATATCCAGAAGGGTACAGGAAGTTATACACTCCAATAAGAGCTGTAACTTTCAAAAATGGGAACATAAACCAAGTGGTTACCACATAGGCCATCAAGGGGTTGCTTCCTGCTCCTGCAAACAGGCGTACAAAACCACCCTGCTCCCAATACCGGCAAACCAAGTCAAAAAACATCAGCAAGCACAGAGCCATTCCCGAAGTCATGACCATATACGATGCTGTTGCATGATCTTTCTTTATTCCACCCTCCACCGGTTCGATCAGTAAGCCCAGCAACAATAGCAGCGCTGCCAAAATAAACATGGAGCGATAAGCCGGCAAATGCTTTTTCACAATTTGCCAAAAGCCAGCAAGCAACAGCGGCAAACTAATAAATAAAGCAATCATCCACCGCTCAAAAAGTGCAACTGTCAGCCAAACAACGAGCAATCCCATGCCCAAATGAAATAAACGCTCCCAAACAATTGCGGGCTTTTTCTGTGCTTTTTCAGGTGTTTCCTGCAAGCGTTTCAGCAAAAGGTCACCGACGAAAGTTGCTGGAATAATTAGCAGAGAATAATGCGTCATTCGAAATAGAAAGAACCAAGACGTTCCCTGAAAACTATCAATGACCTGGTCAAAACCAGTGTATTTACAAGTTAATTGAATAGCTGCCCAAAAGATAAAAAGCACCGAACGGGCCAGCCAGTTATTCCGTGTAAAATACCAACTTAGAGCCCCCAGCACATAAACATTAGCCAGCAAAAGAATAATGATATTGCTTCGGTGCAAACTAAACTCTTGCCCATAGCCCCAGCGAAAAATAAGCAGTAAAATAACAGCTCCTCCCCACCCGGCCAGTCGCCAGATGCGTTTCTCATGCTGATCCCGAATAATCCCAAACATGGGAAACATCAAGCCAAAGCCAATCAGGGTTAACCATTGTAAATCGTAACCAGAGATTTGTTGTCCAAACACCTCCAAGTCAACCAAACCTGTCCCAATCGCATAGGGTAAAATATGAGCGATGTAAATGGCAAAAAATACCAAGGAGAAAAAGCGGGCAACGATTGATTTTCCAATTACGATTCCATTGGCTCCCTTTTCTATTTTACGATTTAAAGCCAGTGGAATAGCAGCCCCCATACAAAATATGAAGACAGGTAATACCAAGTCAACCCAAGTAATTCCTGCAACGGCAGGATTAAACGCGTGTGTTGGAGGTGGACATTGCGCATGGTACATCCAGGCAGGCAAAGCTCCTCCAAAAGGAATTGTGCCCGAAAGTACCATTCCAAAGATGGACAGTCCCCTGAGGACATCTAATGATAAGGCTCTTTTCATTCGGGGTGCTTAGTTCAATTTTGTTTTATAGGATTTCCCAAAACGGTCAATCACTTCAATTACAATCGATGCCGTATTGGACTTTGATTTTGCACGAAACATGTGATTATTTTTACGAGCACTAACCCATTTATAATCCAGTTTTTCTTTATCGGCGTAAGCCTTTGCTGTTTCGGGATCGGTACCTGAATAAGCCTCCATTTCACCCATCTTCGTCCCATTCTCATACCAAAACACTTTCCATGCTGGATCCCAATTCCACACGTTCACCGTAAAAAACTCGGGTTGTTCAGGATTATCGCCTACGGGATATGCCCGGAACTGATAGTCTTCCCCTTTTCCGGCACTTTTATAGTACCAGCTTAGTTTCGATCCATCGGCCTCAAAAACAGCATAACCTTTGGGTGTTCCATCTTCAGCATAATCACCCTGCCACCACGCACCACAGACTGACGACACATTGTGTTCGAACAAGTTCGGAGCTAGTTCCAAATTTCCATTTTGATGGAGGTGACCTGAAATAATATGAGCCTGGTAGGGCTTAAGAATTTTGTACAAAGTCCTCTTATTAACAACAGATTGGGATATAGTTGAATAAGAAAACTGCTTCACATCCTGCTCATTCAGCGCTGTTGGAATATGCAAAGCAACCACAACTGTTTTTCCTTCTTCAACAATTGCCAAGTCCTGCTCCAGCCAGCTCAATTGCTCCTCCGTGAGGTAGCCAATATAGAAATAGTCGCGTCCGAGGTAAAAAACATTGTTCAAAACCACATAATGAATCTCTCCTTTATTGAATGAGTAATAAGCTGGGCCAAAGTTTTCTTCAAAAACTTTTTCGGCTCCTTTGTTAGAGCGATCGGTGTAATGCATATCGTGGTTTCCCAATGATTGATAAAAAGGGATACCCACCGGAGTCAGCAAACTCTTGATCGAATCATAAAGTACCGGGTTATCGCCGACAATATCACCACATCCTATTCCATGAAAAGGACGTGTTCCATAACCTTTCAGCAAGTCTTGTAAATCGGATGCTACTTCCCGCGCCATCAAAGCCTCTTCCGGCTTTTTAACTTGTGGATCAGCCCAAACAACAAAGCCATGATGACTGTCATCGACATTCTCTTTTTGTAACTGAAAATCAATAGCTTTCATCTTGTCGCCAAAAGAAACTGGCTGAAAAAACTGAGGCGCAGAACGATTCACCGGAACCGTGTAACCTGCCGGAGACGAAATGTACACCATGCTCGCCTCTGGATTTGCTGGTAATTTGTACTTCCCGTTTTTACCCGTTGTTACAACTGAAAAACCATCCGTAACTGCGACTCCCTCAATCCCCTTGCCTTCACAAGAAACTTTCCCCTTGTAAATGTCCTGCTTTTGAGCCACACTGCTATGTGGAACAGACCATCCCCAAGCCAGCAGAATAAGAATTAGACCAAGCTTTCGTATCATGATTGAGCTATTGATTTTCGTTATGTGTATTAGTTATTTAATATTGGTTCGCGCTTGAAATAATCTGGATCAGCAGCCATTTCAAAGCCATCTTCAACCTCTTTCCACATGTTTTTCTCGATAATGTGAACGATGTCGAACATCATCAAACCATCCGATGCCTGAAAGTTCATGGCAATAGAACGAGACAGCTGAGGACGGTTATCGTAAAACTGATCAACCAGAATACCACCATAGAAAGGCAGACCATTCATAATGCCGCGAATCTTATCGCAAGATCCTTCAACACAATACCACGTACTGCGGGTTGCTTTACTATCTGTTTCATTTCTCACCAAGTTGTTGTTCTTCAGGTATTCATCCATGGTAACATTGGTATAGTAGTTTCCAACAGTAAACAGATCAAGCTCTTCGGCATAACCAAAGTTCTTATACTCTGGAGTTGCCCAGTTAAACTCTTGCGAAGGATCGTACTGATCGCTGGCCCAGTTTACACCGACTTCGTAATAAGAAGGGTACCAAGCCCCAGTGTAAGTCCCAAACGAAATGTTTGGATTAACAGCCTTCACTGTTTTGCCAGCTAAAGCCATAAAATCGTGAATATTGCGGGTACGCCACTCAATCCACTTTTTGAAGTATTTTCCACGAACGTAGTCGCTCTTACCGTCCGCATTGGTTTTCCATTCGTAAATATCTGTTGGGAAATTTTTAATTTCTTCGCCCAGGTATTCTTCAAATTTTTTCTTTGAAAAATCAGAAAAGTCAGCCATGATGCCATCGTAACGAACACGATCCAAAATAATACCGTCCAAGTCCGGATAGTTAGCTGTTACTTCTTTTAATACGTTCAGCATGTGTTCCTGGAAATCAGGATTAATCGGATTGATCATCGCTGAGTATTTTTTCTTTTGAGTCATGATCGACACAATTCCTTGGTCGGGTGTATACACCATAGTCGCCCACTCTGGGTTTGTGGTGTAAGTTTGCCCACGGTCAAAATAATTGTGTCCACCAACAAATGTGTTCATCGAAGCATGCACACGTATTCCCAGCTCATGCGCTTTGCTAATAAAGTGACCTAGGTAGTCAAAGTCAGGACGCTCGAAACCAGCCCATTCTTTCATCTGTGGAGCATACTTACTTTTGTATAGTACTTCGCCGGTAATCGGGCGAATATCAACAACAGCATCCGTAAAGCCAATATTCTTGATTTTCTCCAGGTAAAAATCAATGGAGTCAGGATCGCTAAAACGTTCAAAGTTTGCTTCTGCATCAAACCACAACAAAGCCGGCTTGTCCACTTTAGCCTTTTTTATCTCCGCTTTCGGACTACAGGCCGAAAATACCGCTACCACACAAAACAGTAAATAAACAATTGAGTTTCTCATCTTTAAAGGTTTCAAAAAATTAAAAGGTTGTTATCTCTTAGTCACTTATTTTATTCCGAAATCGCCTCATCAATTCCTTGCTTGACATATTCCCATTGATCGTTCTTTTTTATTTACAGCTTGTGCATTGCATTAATCCTGGATTATAGAAAACATAATGAAGTATTTTCAACAGTCCTTTTAAAATATAGAGCTCTCCCAAAAAGTAAATCAACAATAACCTGATACAAACTGACACTTTTCATCCTCTATTTTGGGAACAGCCCTATATCTTTTTCTCAATATCTCACAAACACGTGCCTTATTTCTCTTTCTTGTATACTTTCACATAATCAACCATGAATGTATCTGGAGCACAAGCATTTTTAATTCCCTCCAGTGTTGCAGGGATCTCCATACTTAGAATCATGTATTGATCGATATGGGATAAGCCAACTGAAATCTCATGAAACTTCAACCCATCAATATAAAAAGCATATTTCTCTGGAGTCCACTCCAATGCAAACGTATGAAACCCTTCCGATAATCCTTCCAAGTCGCTATTAAGTTGACCACAAGATTTCTGATTAGGTCCGTACGCCCAGTGCACACAGTGAGTCATATGATCTTTTCCTGCTCCTTTAAAATATTCAAAGATATCGATCTCTGAACCGTACTTTGCTGGATCCTCGCCATCAGAGATCAACGGAGATTGCATCCAAAAAGCAGCCCATGGGCCAATCCCTTTTTGGAGTTTAGCTTTACATTCGAAATAACCATAAGTAGTGTTAAATGTCTCATAAGTCCCCACGGCACTTCCCATGATGCTATCTCGCTTGATATCATACATTAAATGCAAATTGCCATCCTCTACCTTAACCATTGACGGATCATTGTAACCAATGCGCCGGGGTCCGGTACCTCTTACTTTCCATTTGGTCGTATCCAGTTCAGTTCCTTGAAATTGATCCTCCCAGTATAGTTTATAGCCTTCTTTTAGCGGATCGAAGATCTCCTGAGAAATTGCGGTATTAGTCGGTGCCTCATCTTTATTATTTTGATTATTGTTTGTTTGACAAGACAATGAAATCGCAATTACGAATATTAATAAAGCCCATTTATTTTTCATTTTAATCTATTTTAACCTTGAATATGATTGTATGTTAACACCGAGAAAAAGTGACGCTAATTTTCGTTATTGCTTACGTTCACAACAAACTTAAATTATTGCCACACTCATCGGTGCATAAAGATTAAGGGGGAGTAAAATCCCCCCTCATCAAAAAGTAAAACTATTTATATCTACCTGTATCCCACCATACTCGAACGTTCGAACCGTCACCCTGACCATTGTTTAATGTTCCGGATGTTGCATTCTCTGCATTCTCTTCCTTTTCTTTATTTACATAGCGAAGTTTCTTTATAAACTCGCCATTATTTGAGTTAATTTTCGGATCATCACTCTGGGCAATTGGAGTTAAGACAGGATATCCAGTTCTTCGAAACTCAGCCCATGCTTCGTTTCCATTTGGGAATAGAGCAAGCCATTTCTGTGTCATGATTTTCTCCAATTTCCCTTCAAAACCAGCCTCTTCCTGCCAAGCAACAGAACCGCCATCAATATAACCTTCATCATTGTCCGTATTATACAAAGACGAGCTAACACCATTCCGAGCTTCAGCAAAAGAAGCTCTAATACCGTCCTCATAATTGGATTTAGCGTTTCCGGCATTGCTCCATCCTCTAATTGCAGCCTCTGCCTTTAGTAAACAAACCTCAGAATAACACATGGTATAAAAAGGGAATGCTTTAAATCCTTGTGGAGTCGCTGTTCCTGAGTTCCATTCCGGAGCCCAAAGAAGTCCCCAAATGTTAGAGTTTTCAACAGCTTTGTTTCCTTCCAATGCTAACTGATCGCTTGGTAAACCATTACGCAAACCTTTAAATTCAGGAGTTTCCGTGTCATGAGTACTTTGAGTCACTCCCCAATAGCATTCCATCCGTGGATCATAGACGCTACTCAACTCTTTATAAACAGTTTCCAAGGTTGAACTCATCCGAAACTCATTCCAATAACATAGGGTGTAGAGAGGATGTCCAATTCCTGTATTGTCATCAACGCTTGTGGCAATGGCAGCATTATCCGCCACTGACTCCATCAACTTCCCTGTTGCTAAAGCGGCTTCGCCTTCAGTCTGAGCTTTCTCTTCATCAATGAATGCCAAGCGAAGAGAATAACGCAAGCGAAGAGAATTCCCTAGTTTGATCCATTGGTCAACATCTCCTCCATACATGATATCTTGATTTCCGTACTTCACCTGATCAACTGTGAATCCTGCAGATAGAGCGTCAGTAGCTTCGCGTAGCTCTTTTAAAATATCGTAATAAATATCTTTCTGAGCATCATAAACCGGCTTTTCTGTTCCACGGCTAGCTTCACTGTATGGAATATCCCCAAATAAGTCAGTGGTTCTTGCCGTTCCAATTGCGGCCATAATACGTGCAATATGATACATCTCTTCGTACTTCGGAGCTTCTCCTGCCATCCGTTTAATATCTAAAAGATCTTTTAGAACATAGGTATAGTAAGGAGTCCAGTAGGCACTCGTTACCCAGGCATTGTTGTATTCATACCGGTCGGAAGAAAAATATGTTGCGGTATTACTAATCCATTGCGAGTATAAATTGGCATGCAAATTCTCCCCCATCTGATAGTTTCCCCAACCTCCATTAATGGCTTCACGTGTCAATTTCGGAAACAACAAACTCGGATCAATTTCAGTTGCAGCATTGGGGTTCGTATTCATTTCATCAAAATCATCGGTACAACTAACCAACACAATAAAGCTGCATAACACTGCTATCAAAAAGCTAAATATCTTTTTCATATCACAAATTTTCTAGAAAGTTAAGTTAACATTGAATCCAATATTATAAGAAGAAGGTAATGAATTCAATTCAAACGCCTGAGACCAGTCCTGCTGATTTGAAGCACCTTCCGGATTGGTTCCTGGAGTATGTCTTACTAAGTAGAACAGATCACGACCAACCAACGAAACTTTTGCCGCTTTCAAGAAAGATACTTTGGTTAACATTGACTTAGGGATATTATAGCCAAGTGATACTTCCCGAACTTTTGCATAAGTTGCATCATACATATAAGCTTCTCCAACTCCATAAGGTCCACCAACATAAGACCAGTATTTTTCAGATGTTATTTCTTTCTTATTGGGTTGTCCTGTTGAAGCAACAACTCCATCAACCACCATTTTTTCCCGTCCCTCAACGGTACGTACAGAAGTTCCTGCTTGGGTTGCCAAAGCATCAGTTACTGAAAGGATATCACCTCCAGAGCGAATATCAACCAGAATGTTTAAGGTTAAATCTTTATATGATAATTTTGATGTAACAGCACCAGTCCAATCCGGGAGCATATTCCCAACTTTGACATAATCAGCGCTTGAAATAGGCAAACCATTGTCATCTACCAAAATGTTTCCATTAGCATCGCGATCGAAAGCACGACTCATGATATCACCAAACTTCTCACCTTCTTTTACCACAACCTGACCAATTCTCATTGAGCCTAAAACATGAGTTTTCACATCATCGCTCAGTTCAATACATTCCGTCGTGTTTGTTCCCCAGTTCAAATTCAGATCCCATTCCCAGTCTTTTGTTTGAACAGGAACTAAGTTTAACATCACTTCCAATCCTTTACTTGAGATTTTACCAGCATTAATAAACTTGCTGGTATACCCTGTTGATTGGGGTGTAGCCAAGGTTAAAATCTGATTGGTGGTATTCGAATTATAATAGGTGAAATCAAGTCCAACCCGGTTTTTAAACATTCTAAAGTCTAAACCACCTTCCCAAGAAGTCGTTTCTTCTGGCTTCAAATTGTAGAAAGGCTGTGTATTAGGTAAAGCTGCATAAATTAGATTCCCATTAATTTTAGAAAAGCCATAAACCTGGGATAAACGATAAGGATCAGTATCATTACCAACTTGAGCCCAAGAAGCTCTCAGCTTCAAGAAATCAATATCTTCTGACATCTCCACCACTTCAGAAACAATTCCACTTAAACTAACAGAAGGGTAAAAATATGACCGATTGTCGGCTGGCAAAGTTGAAGACCAGTCATTTCTTCCTGTAACATCCAAAAACAAATAGTCTTTGTAACCCAATTGGACATTCCCAAAAACAGACTGAATTTCCTTCTCTGTTTCATATTCTGTCGCTGTTTGGCTTGAACCGTTTGACAAGTTATTGAATCCGTAAATTACCAAGGTTCCAGAACTACCTCCCAACGAGTTATACTTTCTATTCATAATGGCTCCCCCAAGGTTCGAGCTCAATGAGAAATCACTAAATCTCTTATTGATCCGAAGCATTATATCCGAGTTAACCTCTCTAAGTCGAGCTTCCGATACACTGCGAGAAGGGTTTGTTCCAGAAACACTTTTTAAACCATAATAACTTCCATGATCTTGCCAATAGTCCATTCCCGTTTTTCCTGCAATCGTCAGCCAATCGGTAAGTTCAAATGCAGCATTAACAACACCTGTAATCCGATCTCGCTTTGTTACACTGCTCTTTTTATTTGTAATTAAGTTGTATGGGTTTAAGTACTCATTACTAGGCCCTGTCCAGTTCATCGGAATGTCATCCACAGTCATGTTATCCTGCAAATCTTCCAGGCGGATGTTGGCGGGCATTTTTGTAAACATTTGCATCAACCCATATTCACCTAGTGCAACCCTATTTTTTGTTTCCTGGCGGGTATAAGTTCCCTTTGTTTCAACCTTTAAGCGTCCATACTTAAAATTGGTGCTCAGATCGAAATATTTCCGATCAATACTATTATCTGGAGTTACTCCGTCGATTTGAGAATCTGTAAACGCAAAACGAGCGGCCAGATTTTCTCCTCCCCCCTGAATAGAAAGAGAGTTTGAAGCATTCATTCCTGAACGAAAGAAATCGTTAGTCCGCTGATCCTGAGCGATCATTGGATATCCTCCAACTTCTCGATTGTAGAAAGAATCACGCCAGTTCTCAATCGTTTGTCCGGTCATTAAAGGACCCCAGCCATCTTTTGAACTAAGGTCAAACTTTCCGGCATTCCCTTGTCCATACAGCCATTGAAAATCATATCCTTCATTCAAATTTGTCCAATTGTAATTTCCGTTGTATTGAACCTGAACAGCTTCACCCTGTTTGGCTTTTTTGGTCGTAATCACAACAGCACCATTTTGGGCTCTGGAACCATAGAGTGCCGCAGCGTTAGGTCCCTTCAATACCGAAATACTTTCAATATCATCCGGGTTAATTTCGGATGCAGCTGTTGCAACATCTGACCCTCCCCATTGATTAAAACTTCCTGTATATGAGTTATCAACAGGGACTCCATCCACCACCCAAAGAGGCTGATTATTTCCACTCAATGAATTCAAACCACGCATTACCACCCGTGTTGATCCACCTGTACCACTTGATGATTGAGAGATATAAACACCTGCTACTTTCCCTTGTAACATATTGGCAATATTCTCAGATCTCACTTCGCTAAAATCTTCGGTGTTGACTTCCTGCATGGAATACCCAAGAGTTTTCTTCTCTCTTTTCATTCCTAAAGCAGTAACAACGACCTCATCCAACTCTTTCAAATTTTCTTTTAGTACAATTTCAAATTTTGTTTTTCCACTTACCGGAACTTCTAATGACTCAAATCCAATAAATGAAAATTGCAGTACAGCATCCTTAGAATTCACTGCAAGTTGAAATTTTCCGTCGAAATCGGTTATTACTCCATTTGTTGTCCCCTCTTCAATAATATTCACGCCCGGCAACGATTCTCCTGCTTCAGAAACAACGATTCCCGATACATTTATCTGTGCCATAACTCCATGGCACGCTATCAGAAGTACTACAAGACAAACAAGTCTCTTAACTCCAAAATATAATTTCATATTTTTACGTTTTCAGTAATATGACATCAGCTTCGATAATGTCATAGTTTTTAATTGGTTTAATTTAGTTACAAGTCAGATAGGATTAACATAATGAAAAGTTTTCCACATATACTCCCCAATAATCTTTTTAAATCTTCAACTTATAATAGTAGACGTTAGGTTTCTAAAAAGAAGCATCTCAAAAACAAAGACTGCTAGTTTCTTCCATTCAATCATAAAACAATATGGTTACTTGTTGAAGGTTAGTTTTTCCAAGTAGCCACTTTTTCATCAAGTTTTCATAGTTTGGTTTTTATAGTTCGTGATTTCAATTTAGGTTATATCAATTTCAAATTACGTAATACAATAGCAGCAGCTCCTTTGGAGGCGGCTTCGGTTCCGATTGATGAAAACATCAGTTCGCACGAACGCAAAGGCAAAAGCAAAGCGGTGTGTGTCATGCCTGACTTTATTGAATCAATCAACACTTCTTCGGCCCGTGCAAATTCACCACCAATAATAATAGCTCCCGGATTTAGAAAATTGATCATATTTCCCAAAGCCTTTCCAATTTTAAAGCCCATATTATGAACCAGTGAAATAGCAAGTGCATCACCATCAACTGCAGCTTTTAGTATATGGCCATACTTTATTTTATCTCTCGAACGATTTACCATTAAGAGTGAAGTTTCTCCGACATCAACTTGTTCCTGAAAATTTTGCTCCAATGCATAACCTGAGACTTCGGTTCCTAAACATCCTCTTTTCCCGCACAAACAGAGCTTATTGGACTCCGCAAATTGCATGTGTCCAAATTCTCCGGCAAATCCTTGCTCACCAACTACAATCTCCCCATTGGCAATTATGGCCAAACCAAGCCCCCGACTCATATTCACGACAAACGCATTGCGGATATTCCGGGCATGACCAAAAAACTGTTCTGCCACTCCCAACACATGCGTATCATTATCGATATAAACAGGAAATGAAAATCGCTTTGCAAAAAAATCAGTCAATGATTCTTCTAAAAAGTTGAAGTAATTATAAGAGTAACCGGTTCCGGAGTTGACGCGGCCCGTGATTCCCATTCCCAATCCTAAAATCCGTTTTCCTTTTAAACCTGACTTTTCGATAGCATCCAGCACAAAAGCGACTACTCGCTCCAAACACTCGGGACTGTTATCCAACTCAAAGTGTTCGTCTTCAAAAGTGATCGATTCAGCCATTTCAAGATTGAAAACAGAAAGAGAAATTCCTTTCAGTAAAACCACCACACCAATTGAGTACGCATAATCCGGATCAACCTTATATAAGGAAGGACGACGACCATTATCCGTTTCCTTTTTACCCGACTCAATAATAACGTTCCTTTCAATCAACTCATTGATCAACTTAGTCCCGGTGGGTACACTCAGTTTTACTTTTTTACAAATCCCCGGAATTGTCAATGGTTTTTCAGACTTATTCAACAGTGAAACAATCTTCCTTTTCTGAGCCAGTTGCCTGCTTTCATTGTTTACGTCTTCTATGTCTCTCTGAAATAAGTCCATCCGAAGGGTTTTGTTAGTATTTTTATTTTGACACTGCAAGTTTATAATTTTTTTTACTAACCAACAAGGCGTTTATAATTATTTTAATCTTGATCTTTTATGTTTTTGATGCATAAAAAATCAAAACGTACTAATCCACTTAAAAACAGCTTCGTATTTAAAGTTGAAAGAATTGACTTCATGATTTGGCAATAAAACACAGCAACTCGTGAAACTTTTTAAAGAGAAAGTGGTTGTTTTGATTAGCTTTGTTATGATGCAATCGCTTAAGAAATACAGTGCCTGTTTACTTGTCTTGATTTTTATCTTTCCGATATTTTTCCAGGCAGGACACCGCTTTGTGCATATCCATGAGCACGAACAGGAACACCGGCATTGTACATCTGGTTGTCATCAGGAGCAAAGCAATTCCAACGGGTTAAATCTGGAAACTCCTGCTGAAGAATGTTTGGTTTGCGAATACGAATTCACCACCTTCCATGTTCAGCCATCTTTGTCGGTTCATTTTTATAAACCATGGGCTTTCCATTCCCTAATCATTGCAGCAACTGGTCAACCACACACCAGCTCGCAAATTTGCTTGTCGCTTCGGGCACCACCTGCTTGGGCTTAACAATCCGGAAATCAATTAAAATTGCAATGAGCTTATCAGGCCATTTCTGTCTATAAGCTGGCTTTTGCCAGCTGAATATATTATTGGTCTGCCGGATCGCACGTATTAAATCACAACCATTTCAGAATAAAAACAACAAACACCCTTAACAATGAGGATGTATCTGTTATTAACCATGCTATGGCTTAGCATGGCAATGCCCGTATTCTCGCAACAATACAGGCTTCAAGGCATTGTTACTGATGAGCAGCAACAACCATTGCCTGGTTGCCACATTCAATTACCCGACACCCTGATTGTTTCAGATGATCAGGGTCGATTTGAAGTTCAGAGTCGTTCACATGAAAACATTCGGGTTCAGCTCTCGTTCATTGGCTACCAACCAATGGACACCGTGCTTACACAAGCTAACTTAAGCCAGATTATCCATCTCAGCTTAACCCCTTTTGCTGCCAATATTGCAACCATCAAAGTGGAGGGCAAGCGTAAGCAAACCCAATCACTTACCACCGAAGTAATACAAGAAACCTTTATTAGTCGCACTCAAAGTGGAAGTTTTATTCACTCACTCAACCGACTGCCGGGAGTTAACTCCATGGATATCGGATCACATACATCAAAGCCGGTGATTCGAGGCCTTAGTTTTAGCCGGGTTAGCGTTAGCGAAAATCACATCAAACAGGAAGGTCAACACTGGGGAGCTGACCATGGGCTTGAGATTGACCCATTTGCGGTTGAATCAGCTGAAGTTGTCAAAGGTCCTTCAGCCATTGAATATGGAAGTGATGCCATTGGCGGCTACATCCACCTGAACAACAACCGCGTGCCTGCACCCAACCAACAGCAGGGTAATTTTCAATTACTCGGAAAATCGGTTAACCAACTGTATGGAGGCTCTCTCTACCTTGAAAGCAGGAAACAACACAGCTACATTAAACTCCGGGGAACTTTGCTCGATTTTGGAGACTATCGCATTCCAACAGATACCATCCTCTATTTATCTCGAAAGATTCCGATTGTCAATCGGGCCTTAAAAAATACCGCTGGCTATGAACGGGATTTTTCGGTTCACACGGGGGTAATTTACAATCAGTTTTCCTCCTCCTTTTCCGGCAGCATTGTTTCACAGCAAGCTGGCTTTTTCCCGGGAGCACATGGCATTCCAGATCTCAACCGGGTTCAGGATGATGGCGATTCGCGCAATACCGATTATCCGTTCCAAAAGTCAACTCATACTAAGCTCATCAACAATACCCGGTTTCAAGTAGGCAGCACTGATTGGTTCCTGGATTTAGCTTATCAGCACAACGACCGCTCTGAGTGGAGCCAATTCCATACGCATTATCCAGAGCAGGAAGCCCCTCAAACCAATCCTGACCTGGAGTTGGATTTCCAACTAAAAGCTTTCCAGGCCAACCTGAAAACAAACTTTCAGCTTAGCCCAACACAAGACTTATCGATTGGCGTGCAAACGCAGTGGAAGCACAACGACATCGCAGGGTACAACTTTCTACTTCCGAATTATCAATCGAACAGCCAGGGAGCATTTATTCGCTACAATTGGAAGCTCTCGCCCACTGTCAACCTATTCTCTGGAGTCCGATTCGACCTTAGCCAGATTGAGATTGCCGGATACTTTGATCCTGTTTTATTCGACTACCTAAAAGGGACCGGAGCAACTAACCAGGAAGCCGAAAGCTATGCCACCCGAAGTAAACAATTGAAACGCTCCTTTCAAGATTTCAGTTGGTTAGTGGGCTTAGTTATTCAATCCAGCTCCAACACAACCACCCGAATTAACCTTGGAAAAGCCTTCCGCACCCCAACGCCAATAGAGCTGGCCTCAAATGGTGTTCACCACGGATCGTTTCGCCACGAGCAAGGCGACAACCAGCTAAAACCAGAAAGGAGTTATTATGGCGATCTTAGCTTGGAGTGGCATATTCCGAAAGGACACTATGAAATAACACCTTACCTATATTATTTCTCCAACTACATTTTCCTTAACCCTACCGGAGAATGGTCGAAGCTTCCACATGCCGGTCAGATCTACCGCTATACCGACAGTCGGGCATTACTTTCAGGCGTAGAGATCAGTGTCAATCAACAACTTTTGCCTCGTCTCCAGTTATCAGCCAACCTGGAATACATTCGCAATACGCAGTTATCTGAACAGGCCAATCAACGCTATCCCTTGCCTTTTACTCCTCCAACCAATGCTTTCGGAGAACTGGAATACCAGTTTCGCAAGCCAAATAAATATATGGAGGACCTTAAGTTCTTTATCAACACCAGAATAGCACTTGACCAAAACCGGGTTGCTCGCAATGAGCTTAAAACTCCTGGCTATCAGCTATTCGGACTTGGTTTGTCAAGCCGCATTTCAACATCGCATCAACCAATTGCTATAACCTTACAGGTCATGAATTTACTCAACACCAAGCACTTTAATGCGATTAGTTTCTACCGAAGATTGGAAATTCCTGAGCCAGGGCGAAATATCCAGCTACATGTCAAAATCCCATTCACACTCTAAGCTCTGAAACGAATTGCCCAACATATCGCCCTAGTTATCAGCCTTGTTTTGTTATTCAACGAAACAGCACGGGATATTCACTTCCTCTTTTTCCACCATCATGTTCATAAGCTGTCCGTCAGCAAAGCTTTTGAACCCGTCGAAAACCATGGAATAAGCTGTCCCTACAAGGATGTGGAGCAAATCGTATTCAGTCCATTTCTGTTTAACCATTACCGGGTATTTCTAAATCAAGTTATTCTCATTGTATACCGGGCATTTATTTCGCCGGAACTTTCACCTTACGCTTATAATTACTTTTTGCGCGGGCCTCCTGCAATACCGCTCATTCAAACTAAAAAATAAGTAATTATTTAAATAACAGACAATTTATGAAACGCATACAAACCCCATACATTCAATTTATTGGTATTCTTACAATTCTTTTTGCCTTTGCTGCCTGCGAAGATGACTTTGTAGATACAACGAAACCCGTTATTCGCATTGAAGCGCCAGCAAATAATGACACGCTTTACATTGGACACGATGTGCATTTTGACTGTGAGTTTGAAGACGACACTGAACTTCATTCTTACAAAATTGATATTCACAACAATTTTGATGGTCATACGCATAAATCGGCCCGCATAGAGGGTGAAGAAACTCCATTTCGCTATTCCAACAGCTGGACTTTTAGTCCTGGACAAAAAAACGCCACGGTACATCATCACGAGTTGATTATTCCTGAACTGATTGATAATCTGCCAGTAGCTCATGGAAAGTACCACTTTGGAATCTTTTGTACAGACAAGGCCGGCAATGAAAGTCACATTTTTATTGATGTGGTTCTTGCAGAAGGAGATGGAGACCATGATCACCATTAATTGAATAAGTTACTTTACCAGGAGTTGTCCCATAAAGAAGGGCAACTCCTCCTTTTTCTTTCAGGGAGAAAGGAAAATTCCCAAAATAATTTAAGAATGAAGCAATTATTTTCAAAAAAATAGAAAATAGAAGCCCCTAAGCAGAATAACGCGATCATAAGTTCGTTATATTTGTAATTCTTAAACCAGCCAGCTAAACAGCGTTTGTCCTCCGCACCCCAAAAGGCCCAGACTACAAACGATGGCAACCAAAGAACAATAAACCAGATTCAATTATTCACAGCATGAAAACAAGGAGGTATTAAAATGAAAATACGATTAGCTTTAGCCGTTAACTCCTCGTTGATGTTCGACCAAAATTACTTTGCCGATGCCGAACAGTTCCTAATTTACGAATGGAACAACCAAGAGTTCAACGTACTGGAGAGTTTCCCAAATCCATTGAAACAATTGCCCAACCCAAGATCAGTAGCGGAAAGATACCATTTGCTCATTCATTTTTTGCATGAGCAAAACATTAGTATTCTTGTTGCCAACCGCTTCAGCGAAAATCTAAAAAGTATAAATGATTCATTCGTGCCAGTATTGGTTAACAGCTCAAGTCCTGAGGATTTGTTTCCAGTCTTACAAAAAAGAATGCGTTGGATCGAAGAAGAGTGGCTTGAAAATGCCGGACATTACAAACTATTCAACTTACAACGAGGAGCATTGAAAACAGCTGTCTCCAATAACTGCTGAATACAATAGACGAACTAAAATGAAACTATCGATACTTACCGACAATCATGCTGGGGGGCATTTTTTAGCGGAACACGGGCTGTCATACCTGGTTGAACATGACGGCAAGAAAATCTTATTTGATACCGGACACAGCGACGTTTTCTTAAAGAATGCGCAAAAACTGGGAATTGACTTACAACAAACAGTTGATCTGATTGTGATTAGCCATGGACATTGGGATCATGCCAATGGATTAGCTCATCTTGATTCCTTACCGTTGCTAACTCATCCGGCTACCTTTACGCAACGGTTTCGGAAAAAGGATGACACCACAGTCGGGTTACATCTTTCATTGCAAGAAGTTCAGGAGAAATTTCAACTTACAAGTAGTCAACAAGCTCGACAAATTACGGAGCAAATCTTTTTCTTAGGAGAGATTCCTCGCAAAACTCCTTTTGAAACGCAAACGACGACATTCAAAGATGCCCAGGGAAACGAAGATTTTATTCCGGATGACACGGCTTTAGCACTCATTCAGCATGAAAAGCTAACAATTGTAACTGGCTGCTCGCATTCCGGAATTGCCAATATCTGCGAGCACGCCAAAGCTGTTACCGGGATACAACAAATAGAACGAATCATTGGAGGTTTTCATTTAAAAGAAAATAATCTGCAAACCCAAGAAACCATTCGCTATTTCAAGCACGAAAAAATCAAGGAGTTGTATCCATCTCATTGTACTGAACTTCCTGCACTAACAGCTTTCTACCAAGAATTTGGCATTCAGCAATTAAAAACCGGAATGGTATTGAACTGGGACTAACTGATGAGAATAGCTTGGATCGAAAAAGGATATATTCCAAGTTTGGTTCCTCCCTGCCAAACCTGAAATATAGCAATCTGATTTCCAAAAACTACTCGAAATGATTGGTACTGTAATAGGCCAACGAATAAACGATTTTTCCGTCATCATTGAAAGTCTGCGACAACATGATTGGAAAAACTACTTTTCGGCCATCTTCTTTAGCTACTGCTGAGAAATTCCACCAGGAATACACAACGTAGTTGTTATTCAGCTCATAATAAATGCAGTCTGGGTAGCCAACCTGCTTCATATGGATGTTATCCCAGGTATCAAAAATACGCTCCCAGTCTTTTTGCTGAGTCGCTAAATCCTTTTGTTCTTTCAGTTTCAGAGTCGAATTTGAGAAAGCAACATCTTCAGCATAAAATGGCAACATGCCTTCAATATCTTCAGCACAATAAGCATTAACCAGCTTACGCACTTTCAAAATGTACGGGTGATTGATGTACACTTTCCCATTTTCACGGGTCCGTTGATCGTTCCGCAAATGTTCAAATACATCATTGTTAAAATAATGGTGCAAAGAAGTAATCAATCCATCTTTGTTGAAACTGTACAGGTTATGAATCGATAAATCCACATTGTTCCCTGTTTTGATGTGGGTTGCCTGAATGCGCAACCAGTCCTGTACCCAGACACCGCTTTCCTTGTACTCGATCGCATCAGCATAGGCTGGCGTATCAGCTACAACTTTCAGATTTTCGAACTCGCTGGCCCACCACTCCAGGTTTTTGTTTTCGGCCTCGCGTGTGCGTAGGGTACGATTTCCATTGAAAAAGACCATCACCGTATCGGCCAACAAATTTCCATAAGCGGCTTGATCTCCCTGTTCAAATGCCTGCCATAACATGTTTACTTTCTCCATAGCTGGATGCTCAATGAACACCGTGCCATTTTTCTTCTGAGCATGAGATAATCCCCACACCAAGAAAAAAAACATCAAAAATGTAAATTTCTTCATCTTTAACTCATTTTAAATTAATACCATACTGCTCATTTAAAAACGCAGTTCTAATAAAATTAGAGAAAAAGGCAATGAAATCCGATGCTTTTTAACACACTGAAAGACAAGCTATTTCAGAAAAACGCTTGTATTTATTATCATTAGTACATAATAAAAACAGCGATCTCGTTTCATTCAAAATGTAGTCATCAAGCAATAAGAACAAGGTATTCTCAACAACAAAACACCTCCATCAATCTTAAAACGAAATAATTTATATGGATGGATACCATCGACCCAAAAACTCCAAAACGCTTAAAATAAGAAGAAACCACTTCAATAAACAACCTTATATAAAGAGAATTCGCAAACAATCATCCCTTAAAATTGGACAATTTCATTTGCGAATTCTCAACGTTTATTAACAAGTGATCTCTTTTTCTATTATAAGAATGGTCAAAAACACGTTGGTAAACTAAGGATTGAAATCAAGCCTTTTAATCCCTGGTTACCATACTGCCCCACCAATTATTGCCAGGATCAAAATCTTCGGATAAGAAGTTTAGGCGCTGTTTCTCCAACTGAGGCATTCTCACCTTTTCAACTCGTTCCAAATAAGCCTGCTCTTTCTCTGCACTGTATTCCGGATCTTTCTCCGGAAACCTTGCCCCAACCCCATTCAGGTAGCTAAATAAGGCATCATGCAACTCCTTGGTTTTCTCCGGATTGCTGGTAGCTAAATCATTTTGCTCTTCCATGTCATTCCGAAGATTATACAGTTCTTCACGCTCATCTTCATAATAATGAATCAGTTTCCAGTCGCCTAAACGGATAATTCCCGAAGGCTCTCCTCCTTGATTACCATAGTGTGGATAATGCCAAATCAAAGGCCGCTCGTCAATCGATTTTCCCTGCAGTAAGGGCACCAAGCTAACCCCATCAGCATGTTGCTCCGGTAGCAAGGGCTGTCCGGCGAGCTCCAGGAATGTAGGATAAAAATCAGTACCTGACACCGGAGAATCGCAGAATGCACCACCATCCGTCATACCTGGAACCTTGATAAAATATGGCTCACGGATTCCTCCTTCAAACTGATAACCCTTGCCGCCTCGCAATGGGAGGTTTGATGTGGAGAAGGCATCGCCAGCCGAAACTCCGCCATTATCTGATGTAAAAACAACAATGGTATTATCATCTAGCCCCAATTCGTCCAATGCTTGTAGCACGCGCCCAACAGCATCATCCATTGATTCTACCAAGCCTGCATAAATCGGATTATCCTGAACTTGGCGAATCGGTAGGAAATGGCCCATTTTATATCCGGATGGAGCAATTCCTTTTTCCGCAGCTTTTTGCCGGTACTTTTCCCATTTCTCTTCTGTTGTTTGAATGGGGCCATGCACTGCGTAAAATGATAGATAAGCAAATACCGGCTGACCGGTTTCTGCTGGATTATTAGCTTTCAAAAAGTCAACCGTTTCTTCAGCCAATCGCATGGAAAGGTTCTCTCCATCTTTTCGATTTGGTAGGTTCGGATTTTCCCAAGGAGAGTAGTAACCACCAATTGGGCTTCCTTTATCCCAACCGCCAACATTAATGTCAAATCCGTGATCCTCAGGCCACGAACCTTTATCACCTAAATGCCATTTCCCAGCAAAAAACGTTTTATAACCAGCCTGCTTCATCGCTTCAGGCAAGGTGATATCTGCGGCAGGAAGTTCATGAACATACTCGGCAGGCAACAATTTATTGTTTCGATTTAACTTCCGCCAAGCTTCGCCACTTGGTGCACCAATCCAATCGGTAATTCCATGACGAGGAGCAAATTTTCCGGTCATGATACTGGCCCGTGAAGGGCTACACACCTGACAAGCGGCATAACCATTGGTAAAAACCATCCCTTCCGAAGCAATGCGATCAATATTTGGAGTTTCGTAATACTGACTCCCCATACAACTTAGGTCGTGGTAACCTAAATCGTCAGCTAAAATAAAAAGGACATTGGGTTTGGCTTGTTCTTTTTCAGGAGATGAGGTACCCCCGGAACAAGCAGCGGCTCCGGTCAGAAGCAACAAAGCTGAGTAATTTACTTTCATGATAATTTGTAGTTAGTAGTTGAAAAAACAAATATAACTACAAATCACCTGTTTTACGCCCCAAAAGAAGATTATCCGGTTCTGCTTAGAAATAAAAGACATTCCGTTTGGATCGTTTGCCTCGATACTCCCCTTTGCGAACAACCTTGACCTCCGTTCGCATGTTTACAGCATGCTCCGCTTCAGAGCACTCAACACCGTCGTCACATTTATTGAGCAAACGGGTTTCCCCAAATCCCTCGTAGCCAACTCGCAACGGGTCAATCCCTTTCGAACGGATATATTCAAAAGCAGCCCTTGCCCGGCGTTTCGTCAGCAGCATATTTTCTTCATCATCTCCCCTCGAATCTGTATGTGATTCGATCCGGATCTCCATGTCTGGGTATTTCTTGAGAAATTCAATAAGTTGATCAATAGTAGTAGCTGCAGCAGATTCAATTTCCCAACGACCAATATCAAAACCAACATAATCATTTTCAATAATCTGAAGTGGTTCTCCATTCTCTTCTTCCATTCTTTTTGGTTCGGGGTAGCCATCTTCGTCAACAGCCTCCATCTCCAGGAAGAGCTCGACAAAAGTTTCATCATTTTGACGAAGCTTTTGGGTTTCAACCACAGCTTCATTCGTAAAATAATAGGTCTTTTGTCCGTTAATGATATAGTCTTTCCCCTTATTCACCTCGAATTCAAACTGTCCATCTTTAGGCGTAATACTCGTAAAAAGCGTATCGCCAAGTTCATTGGCTACACTAATTTTTGCTCCGACAAGAATATCCCGGGTATCCCGATCTCTGGCAACTCCCCGGATGATGACCGGAATATAATTCAGTTTCACGTAATAGATATCGTCATTTCCCCGGCCATTTGCCCGATTGGACGAGAGATAACCTTCTGTTCCTGTTTCATCCAGCACAAAACTAAAGTCATCTTTAGGGCTATTAACCGGATATCCCATGTTTTCAATCTCTTTAAACACGCCGCCTTCCGGAACTGAGGAGAAAACATCAAGCCCCCCCAGTCCTCCATGTCCATTGGAAGAGAAATACAAAACGCCATCGTTGCTAATGAAAGGAAAAAACTCGTTTCCCTGTGTATTCACTTTGGGCCCCAAATTAAATGGCTCGCTCCAGAAGCCATCATTAAAAACCGAGAAATAAATATCAGATCCACCATAACCACCCGGCATGTTTGAAGCAAAGTACAAAACCTTACCACTCGCATCAATCGCAGGATGTCCCGTTGAATAGCTCTCACTGTTAAAAGGAAATTCTCCCCGATATTCCCAACGATCGTTTTCCTTTCCACCAAAGAGAATCTTCAGATTCACAACTCCGTCATCATCTTTTTTAAGCCCGGATTTTCCGACATTATTTCGGGTAATGTACACTTTATCAGCACGTGGATCAAATGAAACGGGACCGTCGTGATAATTGGTGCGCAGCTTAGGAGCAAATGGCTTCACATGGATGATATCGCCATTTGGTGCGCGGTCTCCGACAAATAAATCGAGGTAAGGTAACTCATTCCATTTGTATTTTCGAACTATCATCCCATTTCCTGCATGCGTAGAAGAAAACACAATCTGATTGCGATAAAATGTGGCTCCAAGTTCTGACCCTTCTGTATTTAACGACACCGGACGAATATCGTATCGGGCAGAATCCTGATGTAAAAAGCGAATGTATTCAAGCAAGGAAATCTGGATATTCACCCGCCCGTCTTCCGGTCGAAGCTCTGCATATTCTTGCAACCACTGTTCTGCTTCCAGGTATTTTCCATTGCTTTTGAGCGCCTGAGAATAAGCAAATAAATCTTCCGGTTCTTCCTTTCGTCGATCAATTAAAAGCTTTAACCATTTCTCGACTTCTTCGGTGTTTCCAAGCTGTCTATTGGAGTCTGCCAAGCGACGAATGACATAGGTATTTTCAGGATCTTTCTCGTAGGCAAACTCATACAAATCAATAGCCTCAACAAACGCAAATTCGTCATAGCTTTTGTCGGCCATGCGAATCGTTATTTTCTGGGCACTAGCCTGATTACTGTAACAAACAGCAAGCAGAAAAATCACCATAAGCTTCCACATTATATGCTTCATTAGAAAGCCCTTTCAATTTAAAAATACCGAGGAGACATAATCTTTCCTCGCCCGAAATTGAAGTCATAACTAACTAAAATTTCGTGAGTCCCATTATTGTAAGTCCCAAAATCAGTCGCCGTAATATCGTAAGAATAACCAACTTTTAACTGATTGGTTATTTGCACTTGCATCATTCCTCCCAAAGCATCGCCTACCCGATACATTGCTCCGAGCCACAACTTCTCATAAAATAAAAACTGAGCTGTTAAGTCAACAGAAACTGGAGCGTTTTGTACATATTTGGTCAAAAAGTAAGGTTTAAACTTCAGGATCCTATTAATATCGAAAACATACCCTGCCATGAAGAACAAATGAATCTTTTCTTTACTAACAAACTCCGATGAAAAGTCGGTGCTGTTAATGTCATTACGAATCAGCTTAGGCACTGAAAAACCAGCAACAAACCGCTGGGAGTTATAATAAAGCCCCACCCCAACATTCGGCAAAAAGTTCCGATTCACATCGTTCGAGAAGACCGGGTCATTGCTGTCTACCGTCTCCAAGTCAGTCAAGCCTGCTTCATAGAAATTTACCCCTCCTTTTAAGCCAAAAGAGAGATAGCGCCCTCGGTCAAAATCAATACTGTAAGAATAGTCGACATAAGCCCCTGTTTGCGAGATTGGCCCAAGTTGATCTTTCAATAATGAAAACCCCACTCCCATATGATACCTGGTAATTGGAGAGTGCATTACGAAGGACTGAGTGCTTGGAGCTCCCTCAAAAGCAACCCACTGATTACGAGACATGACCATCAGACTCAACACGTCACCTGAACCAGCATAAGCCGGGTTGACAGACAAAATATTATTCATGTACTGCGTGTACATCGGATCTTGTTGTGCTTTTACATCTTTTGCTGACCAAAAAACAACAATAAATAAGACAAATAAGTATATGAAAGGCTGCTTCATTTAAGATCCTTCAACATCAATAATCAAGTAAGATTTCGTTTGTAGCAAAGCGCTCAAATTCGGTCTATTTCCAGTTTAATCAAACAAACTTACAATCAGAAAAATGAAGTAAAAATGACCAGTGATCAAACAGCTTACAGGGGGTATCAAAATGGGGCTTATAACTATCAATAAGAAAGCACCCAAAACACGACCAGTAATACGCAAACGATTGATTTGTAAAAGCAAGGAGAAAACGACCAATGCTCGATTCTGAAAAACGACAGTTGGGAGTCATTCAACTTAGCGATCAATATAAATGTAGCCTGTTAGCTTTTCGCTGCCATCGCCCAGGTCTAACACATAGTAATACGTCCCTGTTGGAACCTGTCCACCTCCTGTTCGTACTCCTTTATTGGCAATACCATCCCATAGGCCATCACGCCCTTCTCCTTCGCCATAGTTCAATGATTCATACACCAAACTTCCCCAGCGATTGACCACCCGCAAGCGAACACGCTCATACTGATTGAGACCAATAATCTCGAAATAATCGTTAATTCCATCTCCATTTGGAGAGAATGCATTGGGGATAAACAAAGGCTCACTATTGATCATGACTAAGACCGTGGCTTCGTCACAATGATTCATGAAATCACAAACCGCATATACAAAGTTGTCCCTCCCGGCATAGAATTGATCTGGTGTATAGGTAATCATCGAATCAGACGATACAATCGCAACACCATGTTCTGGTGGCGCAACAATGCTAACCGATTGAGGTTTTAATTGTCCCTGAGGAATATCATTCCGAAGTACATTAATATCAGCAAACGTATTGATTAGTAACCCTAAAGTATCATTTACAGCATCAACCTGTAATAACAGGCCTACAACAACGGAATCCACAGCACTACATCCAAAACGGTCTGTCACTTCCAAATAATACGTTCCTAAGCCAGACACTTCCGGAGTTGCAGTTTGTGCTCCACTAACAATCAACGCGTCGCCTTCGGTCCACCAATTGAAGGTCAATTGCTCGCCCGAACTTTCAGATGCATCAAGCATGATTACATCCGTTGGCTGGCTGACGTACAACTGATCATCCAGCATCGTTTGAGGTGCATCAAAAACCTCAACATATACACTATCGGTATGAGAACGACCTGCCAAGTCTGACACTTTAAGGTAATACCAAGCCGATTCGCCCGGCGTAAAGGATGGTTTCGGGCTTGTAGCATCGCTCAAGAAACTGGATGGTGACCAGGCGTAAGTTAGCTGGCCCTGCCCCTCGCTCGAGCTTCCGTCAAGCACAATTGTTTGGCAAGCACCAAGCTCCACTTTTTCTGCATCGATTACTGCTAAAGGAGCTACCGGATTAACCAAGATATAGGCCGTTGCGTATGAACAACCACCCTCATTCTGTGTTGAACAAACTTGATAAACAAACCGATCAAAATAAGGCATATCACCGCTCAATGCTGGATAATAGGCAAAATGTCCGTCAGAAGTAACTGTTACTGTTCCATGTTGTGGACCGCCTCCAGGAACCCGGGAAAAAGTTCCGCCCGATTGTAGCCCTTGATCATTCGTACGCAAATCTCCTTCAATGACTTCTTGATCAACAGAGAAGACAGCATCATCAATAGCTACCAATAAACCATCAATCAAGTCAGCCGGTAAAACATAGATAATCACGGTTGACCAACTACAATTCCCCTGATCATCACAAACCTGATAGTTGAAGGAAAGTTCCCCGACAAAATCAGTTTCCGGCGTATAGCTAAAGCTTCCATTTTTGTTCCAATCCAAACTCCCTGGTAAATTCGATTGACTTACTCCTTTAACAGAGATTGGGTCTCCATCAACATCAAAGTCATTCATTAAGAAATTACCAGAAACAGTCTGATTCGCTTTCGTTATAACAACATCTCCGTTCCCAATTGGTGGTAAATTCGTTTGATTGTAGTCGGCAATCTGAATTGTGACCATGCCATTATCGCACAAAGCATCACCACTTTCTATCATTTTACAAACACGGTACTCAAAAATAGCTTCACCGAAATAACCAGGTGTTGGCTCAAAAACGTATGCTCCTGTTTGTCGATCAAAAGCAGTTAGTTTTCCAGCTTTTTCATCTGGGATTGTCACAATCTCTACCGAAAATGATGCTCCCTGGTAAAATAAATCGTTGGTTAAAACATTTCCCTCAATTTGTTGATCAATCCAACCAACGTTAATGTCGTGCACGGCAATAGGACTAGCCGCTTCCGCAATTCCGGGCTCAACGGTAATAACCACCTCTGCCTGGCTACAATTGGCTGGTTCCTGATCGTCACATAATTCGTAGGTAAACCGATCTTCACCGGTATAGTTTTGAGGGGGATAATAAGTTACGGTACTGTCTTCGCTGTTGAAGCTAATGAAACCTCCGGCTTCTGTTCCTTCAGGTATCGATACCGAAGTTCGTTCATCAACGCCAAAGTCATTCTCCAAAATCGAAATAACAAGCTGTTGATTTGCGCTTGTTGTTGCCTGATCTGCAACCGCTAACAACTGCGGTTCGCTTTCTTTTACCAAGAAGGTTTGTGTAGCCCAATCTCCGTCACAACCATTGGGGGTTTTTGCTCTTACCTGCAACTGATATTCTCCAAGTTCATCGAGCAGAACTTCTTCTGTTTTTGCCTCTTGGGCATTCAAGGCAATGGTTTTACCATTGGGGGTTTTCAACAACCAGGAATAAGCCCAGGTGTCCTCTCCCGAAACCACAAATGATCGTCGAGAACCCAAAACCAGTTCATCTAGATCACCGTCAAAAGAGAGTTCGGGGCGAGCGAAAATCTGATGTTCATGAGTCCTCTTCTCTTGATCAGGACGGATCTTAATATTTTTTGAATCGGTCGCTTCGTCTAAAGACACAAGCACCAATGTATTTTGATTGGATTGTGTTGCATACAAACTGCTTCCAATCTCCAATTCTTGTTTAAAGTAAGAAATTTTTTGAGAGGGCTGCTGTTCTCCATCCACTGAAAAAGTAACATCAATTGGGAAATGTTCTTGCCCAAGTGGCTTTCCTTCATTATCCTGAAAATGAAGCGCAACAATAAAGTCATTGCCCGATGCTTCATAACAAGACTCTGATTCTACATTACCAACAGCAAACTTTAGGTTATTGGGGATAACCTCGATGCGTAAAACTTTTAAGTTGTTACAACCTCCGGGATCGGACTCAACAACCATTAAATAATAAATACCAGCTTTCAGCCACTGTACATCAACGGATGATGTACTTTCTCCTGACAAGAAATCATAGTCTTGAACATCTGCGACAACCAGAGGAACCAACTCTTGATAAACCTGCCATTGATAAGTGTTTCCATCATGTTGCTCAACTTGATAATGATGAGAAGCCCCTTCAAAAGGGGAAATAGCATCCTGAGCAGCCACGGTAGTGACTGCTAATAATAAAGCTATTATCAGGATGCTATTTCTTATCACAATCTAATTGATGAATTTTTAATCTTCAGATTAGTTTGTCTGAATGGTTGTGGTATGAGGTCTAGCAACGTCGGTAGCATCATTGTAAACTCCATCTCCATTGTCAGCTACTCCGTTGGATGATTTTCCTCCAGAAATAACAGCGGTAGCCGTAAAATCAGCTGCTGATCCTGAAGCATCAGTCGTATTATTATAGGTATTCGTATTATCTACCGTATAAGTAACTGTTACTGCACTATTATCAGTCACGGTTACAACCCCGCTACTAATAGAGGCATTGCTTGAAAATGCGACACTAGATGTATAGCCAGTCGGAACAGTTAAGTCTGCCAAATTAAATGAATAGCCTGTATAGGAATCACCCAATCCGGTTGGCGTCACTGTAAACACAATTGTTGCATTTCCATGGACATAATTGATAATACTTACATCTGATTCATCAATAGCAGGAGACACATCTCCATCATAGCACTGCTTATCTTTTGCTGCAGCAACCGTTAGATAAAAATCACTTGCAGAAATTTGAACAGGCAACACCTTCTCATTTTTACATCCATTTGCGTCTTCTTCAACAACATGCACATAATACCAGCTATCAAGAGCAACGTTAGGAGCAGTTCCCCAAGTAATATCAATCTCATTACCTGAAGTTGACGATAAAGTAGCATCAGTTCCTGCATCGGTCGTCAAGTCACCTTTTGTAACCGACCAAATATAGGTACTTCCTGATGTTGTCGTTACTGAGTAAGAATGTTTAGCTCCTGGAGAAGGAGCAGATCCTGTACTTTGTGCAAAAACATTTGCACTCATGCCTATTACGACGAACAGGCTTAATAAAGTAAATAGCTTTTTCATGGTGTAAATTTTAATATTAACTTCTCTTTTATTTTTCTATATATTGTGTAGAATCAATCTGTTAAAATATCTGAGGTGTTTGGAACTCCCCATAGTTCAAGACCTTCAGAATTATTGTTTGCTTCAATCTCCGAAACCGAAAACACATCGCTGCCATCCACCGTAATACCAATCGAGAAATCCTGTGCTGTCCGGCTACTAACGGTGTACTCCAAGCGTAAAGTTGAACTTCCACTATTCTTTTCAAGGCTAACAAAAGGCGTTGTGCTGGTATTTAAGCATCCTGAAATATGAGAGAGGTCGGCTGCTGTTGCCGTTAAACTGATGCCTTCAATCGTTCCACTACATGTTGTTACAGCCCCAGTCCCGTCGTTCAAATTGATTGCATAACCCAATTGATAAGGTGCCTCTCCATTTCCGTCAAATGTTATCTCCCAAACAACTTTTGTTGGGGTATCGGTTTCTCCACTCTGGCAGTCATTGCCATGTGGCTCAAGTCTTAAGTCAAAGGTATTTTCCTGCACGTATATCGGCAGCACTGCTGTCTTTTCACAGCTAGTTCCACTTCGTGTTTTGGTAACAGCTAGCAAATAACTTCCAGCACGAACCACGTCATTTGCCCCGGCATAAGTCAGGGTAGCTCCTGCACTGCTAGCTCCTGTGATGGTGTATTCTACCGGATTAATGCCTTCTCCCGCGTCCATCACCCCATTGTTATTCGTATCCTGATAGAATGACCATTGGTAAGCGTAGCCTGATTGATTGATTCCCCCATCAACTTGGTAAGTATGCACCGATGTTTGAACTGGATTCATCCCCGGTCCATTGTCGGCTTGGGTCTTTTGGCCATCATAAGTAATCGAAGTCATCGGGAATTCGACAATAACTTGCTGCTCACAAGTAGCTGTGTGCCCACATTCATCGGTCACTGTCCATTCAATGGTTGTGATTCCTAAAGGGAAGTCTGCTGTTAACTCGAGAGTTTCCGAATTAAAGGAGTGATTGATGGCAGGCGTAAGAGTTACTTCAATACCATTATCAACCAAATTACAATTTTCAGTAATCTGTGGAATTATCGAATGTCGGGCAGAACAGTTGTCTGCATCGGGTGCAAGTTCAATTGGCTCACAGCTAATCGTTGGAGCTTCAGTATCTGTAATTGCAAATTCCTGAGTACAGGTTCCTTTGTTACCAGCCTCATCGGTAACTGTATAAGTACGGATGACCTTACAATCTTGCCCCGGACTAACCACATCCTCATAAGCAATGGTCAGCTTTGCAGTTGAAGAACAGTTATCACTGACTTGTCCTCCTGCATTTTGAAAATCGCTAATTGAACCTATAATTGGCAGATCACTTACACACTCGTAACTTCTTTCTGAAACAGGACAATTGACAAACGGGGCCTCGCCATCATGAATCGTAACTACAAAATGACAAGTACTCGTCTCTCCCGAAACATCTATTGCAGTATAAGTTACAGTTGTTTCCCCAGGATTAAAGACCTGCTGTCCGACATAGTTAATACCGGACATTGGAGAACTCGCTTCTGTCTGTCCCGTCAACCTCCAGGTCAAACTTTTCAACTTCCCATTGTCAGAAACCAATGGATCGGGAAGCGTCAGTTGTCGGGTACAACTCCCAGAGCCGGCAGATTCCTCAATATCTCCAGAGCACTCAATTTTTGGGGCCTGGGTATCTCGAACACTAATGACCTGGCTCCTAGAAATTACATTCCCACAGTTATCAGTCGCTTCCCATGTTCGAGTAAGTAAATAATCATAATGTCCCGGATGATTAACATCTGGGTTCTGTGTTGATGATTCAGAATAATTGAGGCTTGCCCCATTATCACAGTTATCACTTACAGTAACTGTTGGTGCTGTTGGAATATTATTATATTCTACCGTTATATCATTAGGAACACCCGATAAAGCTGGAGCTTCTATATCTTTTTTATAGGTATAAGTACGAGTACAATCTACTTCTCCATAATACCACCAATGAATAATCCTAATCCTAAACGTTACCGTATAAGTTCTTGTTCGTTCAAAAAAACAGCCTAATCCAGAGACAGAGATCTCATTTCCCAAGACTGAACTTACTGAATACAGTTCCCAATTTCCTTCAACGTAAGTTAATTGATCAATATTCGATAGAAAATCAGAAGGATTACATCCAAGATAAATATCTCCTGGACAATTCACTGTTGGATCATCAACTTGCTGAACTTTTACCAAGAAAGAGCAGCTGGCTGAATTGCCTTCTTGATCTCTAACCGTAACCTGAATAGTTGTTGTTCCTACATTTAGTCTTTGTTCACCCAAAAGGTTAATTCCGGTAGAAGCAGAAGCTCTTGTTGTTGCTCCAGACATGGTCCATACGAAATCTGTAACCCCACAATTGTCGTCAAAAAACGTTTCATTGAAAGGATAATCTATCGCACTAATTGAATTTGGCACATAGACAAGATCATCATCATAGCAGCTGATAATTGGATTTTCATCATCCACTACAGTTACTACTTGCTCACAAGTATTTACATTGTCGTTGACATCGGTTACGGTCCAAGTAACAGTTGTTTGCCCTACATTGAAAATCGGAGGTGCATCGTTAGTAATGAATGCAACCCCACAATTATCATCGGCAACAGGAGTTCCTAAATCTGAGATTGTCGTATAGCTCTTGTAAAGATCAGTTCCGACAGTTATCTCTTGAGGGCATGTAATTGTTGGAAGCTCATTATCGATAACACTGACTTGAAAGCTACAACTTGGCGAATTTCCAGCGTCATCGGTCGCGGTTAAGATTACCGTTGTGACTCCGCTGACTTCCGTTCCCGGAGCAGGCTCCTGTGTAATCGTCGGAGTATTGTCACAATTATCAGTTACCATAGCCAAACTTCTGTAATCAGGCAACACAGCCTTGCATGAAACACCCGATTCAATCGTCTGGTTTTCTGGACAGTTAATCAAAGGGGCAGTCACATCGTTCAAAATTACAGTAAAGTCACAAGAGGCAGTATTGTGAGAATCATCCGTAGCTGAAACACTTACGATCGTAGTCTCCGAAATAACTGATCCTGGAGCGGGACTTTGAATGAGACTTAGTGTTTGATCACAATTATCAGTGGCATTTACTAGCTTCGTATAGTCAGGTAGGGTCACTTCACAACTACCATTGGCGTTGAGACTTTGGGTTCCCGGGGAGGTCACTTGGGGCAGGGTATCATCAATCACATTCAGCACTACTGAACAAGAAACGGAAGCATTTAATTCATCCGTAGCAGTCAAGGTAAAAATCGTATTTGTTGTGATAATTGTTCCCGGCAAGGGGGACTGAGTTACTGTGACATTTCCTTCTCCCCCCTCAACGATAGCTATACCAGAATAATCAGGCATCACAAAACGACAATCAGCATCCAAACTGCCAACTTGACTTTCAGAACAGGTAATTGACAACGGAAGCGTAATATCATCATCCTTATTGGTAACAGAAACATCTTCCGGATTGATCTCATCATAATCCAAATCAGTACTTGAAGCAGCATACAGGATTACCAAATAGGAAACATTACCATCTTCTTCTGTATCGTCTACCCCTGTAATCGTTACAATTTGTGGAATATTCCAATTTGAATGATCAAAATTCAGACTTGGTTTATCAATGGTTCCCTCCGTAACATCTGAAGATTCAATTGTGATAGTAACATTAGCTGTCGGGGGTGTATTTAAAACAACTGTAAACGCATCAGTTTCTCCCCTTTCAGAGGTTGTCAATCCTGCAACCGGAGAAACTGTAATGCCAGGTATTGCAGAACTGACTGTTATCGGGAAATCAGCCGAAGCAGTCCCATTTCCACAAGTATTTGTTCCATAAACCGTAAGAACACCTGAACTAGCACCAAATGCAAAATCAATCGTAACTTTCTCTGTTGTCCCATTTATAGTTACTCCTGTTCCCGTATAAGTCCAATTATAGTTATTCGCCTCCGTAATAGTAGGGACCGAATAAGCAACACCGCCTTCCCCTTCGGTAACTGAAGCTGCACCGGAAATAGTTCCAGCAGCACCAGGAAGAGGGTTCACTGTTACAGTGGCAATATCCGAATAACTAGTCGCAGTTACCGGAATAGAGATGCGTCCCACATTTGTTTTAGAAACAGTTAGCTTTCTCCTAACATAAAAGGTTCCGGGAGAATCTGTTGCGGGAGTATAATTCTGTGCGTTTGCTCCATCGATATCAGTCCAAGGTCCTCCGGCAGAAGAAGCCTCTTGCCATTGGTAATCAACGGCATAACTATTGGAACTGGAAATTGGGGCTGCTGTATAAGAATCATCCGCTGCAATCACAGTCGCTGAACTTCCCTCACATAAAGTCTGAGAAGTTCCACTGATTAGGCTATTTGGAACTTCGATCAGATTTTTAAATGAAACCCGATTGCCTCCTTGACTTTCATAATATTCTAACAAAAGGTGACTAGCTCCTGCTAATTCAAACAATATTTTCTGATCTTCCTGATAACCTCGTTCTGCCCAATTATCAAAAACCTTGATCCCATCAACCGTCAAGCGAATTCCGTCATCACTTCCCATATCAGCAACATAAATTCCCGTTCTAGAAGAGTTCATACGATACTTCACTGCAAAATATTCTGTGTAAATACTGCAATAAAGTTTGTCATTTGAGTTTAACGGGAAACACGAGCCCCCCTCTTCAAAGCTTTGATCAAAAGTCTCCGTAGCTGTTCTGTTTCCAAAATAGCTGGCAAAAGCATCAGCATCACTAGGGGGCATATCTACCTGATCAGCACGTTTATAAAAATGCCCAATCCAAGAATCAACCCCAGCTGAATTCTGATCATCAGAGGAAGTGGCAGGCAGATTAATTGTTACGAGCTTTGATACTTCAGTTCCTAAAGCATCCTTCATCCAGACTGAATAATTAGCTGGCGCTAAATTCGTGAATGTCCCTAATGATTGATACGCACCCGAATTGAGTTTATATTGATACGGTCCTTGTCCTCCTGAACCCGAAATACTAATCTCACCGTCGTTTTGCCCCACACAAGAAATATCTTCTGATGTCGAGGTCATTTCTAACGGATCGATTAAAACGCAAGGAGTATTATAAGACACGGCATCCAGCTCTAATGCCCACCCGTTCATGTTTGTAAGTCGTATAAAGCGAGTATCAGCACTCAATTGTATTGTCTGTGTAAACCAGGATTTCTTAGCATCTATTGGATAAACACTAGCATCAATCCAGTTGGATCCATCCATTGAAAATTCGACCAGGACCTGAGCAGTGCGATTTGAACTCTTGTACCATCGAACACCAACAGTACCTTCCGCGAGCAAAACATTGCCACCTGTAATGTCTAAAGCGATTACATCGTTTGTTTCATAAAGCAGAGCCCCGCTGTTATCAGGTGCACCTAAAGCATCATTTGAATATGGCACACCATCTTCTGCAACAACTGCAACTGCGCTGCCCGAACAGTAAGTAGGAGGAGTATAAATGACGTATTGTCCACCAGGGTTACTTTCACCTTCCCAGTCGACATAATCTTCTATTAAATAGCAATGAGACCCGACACAATTTTTTGTTCCAAAAACATAAAAGTCAGCGTTGTCATTAATCCATGTATCTCCCCCTTCTGAATAGAAGGTCCCAACAACAATAATATCAGAACCTGAAGAAACAGAGATATTACCACTTTTGGTAAGATCACCATTCACAACAATCAGTCCTGAATTTACGTTCAAATTAGCATCGTTTATGGTATTTAGCATTAAATCGCCATCAACGACTACCCTTCCGCTATTATTAAGATTTCCTCCCGAATTGAGATGTCCTCCAACATCGAGCACCGATTGAGAAGTCCTATTATTGGTTTGCCCCGTAACATTAAAGTCTTCCTGAACCACAACTTTCCCATTGTTATTCAGATTTCCGCCAACGACAAGAGATCCACCTGTTTCAATATGAGCTGACGAAGCAACATCTAGATTTTTCGCTACCGAAAAACTTCCCCCAATTATTAATTGGCTATTATCACCGATTGACAACGAAGTATTTTGAATATATACACTGCCGGTAACTTCAAGCATTCCAGATGCCCTTACATATAAATTCGCTGAATTTTGAATCGTAAGATCACCATTAACAATAAGTTTCCCCCCTGCTTCTATTGAAATCTGGGCAGAACTCCAAGTTAAATCTCCAACATGGGTAATTACATGACTTGCCCCAATAGCAACACCATCACCGTTAGTCGGGTAACCAGTCCCTTTCCAGCTTGCATCATTTGCCCAATTCCCAGTTTCAAAACTTGTATACCATGCTCCATTTACTGCTGTTGATACAATCAACAATAAAACCGATAAAATATACTTTGTACTATTCATCGGCCATCCATATTATTGATAAGACACTAACTTGTCCGTATGTTCCATTAGCATACCTATTAAAGTCCTCTTTCCAAATCACTTCAGTTTGGGAAAAAGTATTCAAAGGCGTAAGCATTCCTACGGCAATAAAAACAAGGATAGATAAAACGGTTAGCGATATTTTTTTTTGCGTTCTCACTCTTTGGCTCTACTGGTGCAACTCCAATTTTTCAGGATGAGAAAACGACTATTTTTCATTTGCAGACCGGTCTGTTTCCGTAACATAATCTGCTCAAATCCTGTGCGTTTTCGTCAAACGGCAGTAAAGGTAATCTTTTAACAATCACCTAAATGTTACACTTAGCAAACGCCCTGCTACAACTAGCAAACGCAAAAAATCACTATACAAAAAAAATGAGGTAGTTTTCTAAAGGCGGTTATGAAGCAATTTATCCAACAATTCTTCCTTATACTTGGGGGATACCCGAAGCTGAGATTTATCAGATAACTCGACCAAACCACCATCGGTTTTTAGATACCGATCGACATATTTCAGGTTAACTAAATGAGAGCGGTGAATACGGCAAAAACCATGAGGAACGAGGAGTTGATCAAACTCAAGCAAAGTCCTGCTAATCAAAACAGAAGTCCCATTTA
Source organism: Sunxiuqinia elliptica (assembly GCF_900113005.1). GTDB lineage: Bacteria > Bacteroidota > Bacteroidia > Bacteroidales > Prolixibacteraceae > Sunxiuqinia > Sunxiuqinia elliptica. Next base: position 1,078,524 of record NZ_FONW01000001.1, on the reverse strand, counting down.
GATAGAACACGCGTGTGTAATTTCGCTCGCCCTCACATCGAATGATGTTGCTCACTTTGATGATGGCAAAACCATTCATTTCGGGAAGTGCGATGGTTACATGCGAACTTTCATCTTTCTTTTCCAGGCTGTTCTTCAAAACCTCAATCCGATGCTTTTCATTCAACACCGGAATTTCTCCTATTCGTTGAATAGTCGCTTTCACGTTTTCAACAAGCACCGGTTTCAAAATGTAATCGAAAGCTGAATATTTGAATGCTGTAATCGCATAATCGCTATAAGAAGTTGTAAACACTAGTTTGAAATTAACCTCTGGCAGTCTTTCAATAAGATCGAAGCCAGTTCCATCAGGCATTTCAATGTCCAGAAAAACCAAATCTGGCGATTCTTTCGTTATTAAGTCAATTCCACTCTCTACAGAGCTAGCCTCCCCAACAATCTCAATATTAGGAAAGTGTTGATCTAAAATTCGGAACAAGACCCTTCTGGCCAACTGATCATCATCAATTATTGCAGCTCTATACATACACCTGGTTAAAAATCACCTAAAACTAATAAAAATTAGAAATTATTATGAAGTTTTTGACCGAATAGTTTTAAACAAATCAAGCTTTACGTATTTCTAAATCTTTTTGCCCTGTTATTCTGTTTATATCTTAATTTTGCAATCTAAAACAGATTAGAACAATGGCACTTATTTTAAATCTTGAATCGTCGACTGAAGTATGTAGTGTTTCCCTCTCAAAAAATGGGAAAATGATTGATTACCTGGAGAATGAAGAAGGACAAAATCATGCTCGTCTGTTAAGTGTATATGCTGAAGATTTGCTTCACAGAAACCAGCTAGACTTCAACCAATTAGATGCAGTAGCAATTAGCAAAGGACCTGGCTCCTATACCGGGCTTCGAATAGGTGTTTCACTGGCCAAAGGAATTTGTTATGCCAACCAAATCCCTCTAATTGCCATTAGTTCATTACAAGCGATGAGCCACCATGTGAGCACCAATTTGTCGGAGTTTAAGATTCAAGCGTCAACCGACAGCCTCTTTTGTCCAATGATTGATGCGCGCCGCATGGAAGTGTATTGTTCTCTCTACAACAGTTCAAATAAAGAAGTTCAAGCAGTCTCAGCACAAATCATTGAAGATGATTCTTTTCAAGAGCTCCTTCAAAAACAGGCCGTCATCTTTTTTGGAAATGGAGCAGCTAAATGCAAAGCGAAGATCAATCATCCGCAAGCTATTTTTCTGGATGATGTAAAAACTTCGGCACAGTTTATGTGTTCTCTATCTCAGAAAGCATATGAAAACAATGAATTTGAGGATGTTGCCTATTTTGAACCTTTTTACCTAAAAAATTTCATTGCAGGCATTCCCAAAAAGAATATCTTGAAACAATGAGACATTTTTTAATTATCTTACTTTTAACAACTTACGTAACCACATTTGCACAACCTACCGAAGAGTTAAAATACTATATGAGGTATAGTTTTTTCCGTGGAGGAGAAGCCACCTTAAGCGTAGAAGACACAACCTACAACAATAAACCCGCAATTCATTTACACCTGGATGGCAATACGGTTGGCGTAGCCAACGTGCTTTTTGAAGTTCATGACATTTACGAAAGCATTGTCAATCCAGAGACTTTCTTGCCTTATAAAGCAATTCGAAATATTAAAGAGGGGAACTACCGTTGGTACAACGAAGCACTTTTTTACCACGACAAAGACTCGCTTTATTCCAAAAAGTCGGGTCCCAAGAAAGTGGCACCCAATACGATTGATTTTGTCACAGCATTCTTTTTCATGCGTAACACAGAGTATCTGGATCAGTTTGACGGTGGCGAAGAATTTACGCTTCCCGTTTACCATGCCGATGAATTTTTCATGATGCATGTGAAATACTTGGGAAAAACACGGATCAAATCACGCTTAGGCAAAAAGGAATGCCACATCATTCAACCGCGCATCGATAAAGGAAAAGTACTGAACAGTAACGAAGGACTGAAATTCTATATTACCAACGATGAGGCCCGCATCCCTTTGCTTTTAGAATTCGATCTCAAAGTTGGAGCACTCAAATGCGAGCTCTACTCGTATAAGAAAAATGGAAAAGAGCAGATTGATTAAACGCAACAAATGAGTACTTTGCCTTCCCTAAAGAGCACGATTTTAGCCAGAAAATAACTACTTTTGCAGCAAAACTCTGTAATTTATTATAATTCAAAGATATGGCAAGTACATCAGATTTTAGAAACGGGTTAACAATTGAATTCAACGGGCAGATTTATACCATTGTACAATTTCAACATGTTAAGCCAGGAAAAGGTGCCGCTTTTGTGCGCACAAAGATGAAAAATGTAAAAACCGGAAAGGTTCTTGAAAATACATTCAATGCGGGTGTAAAAGTAGATGTTGTTCGAATAGAAAGAAGACCATACCAATACCTATACAAGGACGAAATGGGCTTCAACTTTATGCACACCGAAACATTTGAGCAAATCTCTTTGGCTCCTGAAATGATCGAGAATTCAGACTTGATGAAAGAAGGCCAATTGATTGAAGTAAACTTTCATGCTGATACCGAAACTCCTCTAACAGCGGAACTTCCTCCATTTGTTGAATTGGTAATTTCACAAACAATTCCTGGAGAAAAAGGAAATACAGCAAGTTCAACAGCTATGAAACCAGCTACTTTAGAAACAGGTGCTGAGATTATGGTTCCCTTATTCATCAACGAAGAAGATATCATCAAAGTTGACACACGTGACCGCAGCTACAGCGAGCGCGTAAAAAAATAAAACTCGTTTTATACGATTGTTGAAGAAGCCCGTTTATTCGGGCTTTTTTATTGCTCTTTTGTTTGCTTCTTCCTTTTTCGTGTAGATGTCAAACATAACAATCATGGCCACAAAACCCCAAAACGGGACAGCTGCCTTATCGGTATCCAAAAAATTATTGAGGAAACCGTGTACCAAATAAGTTATAAGCCCAATAATGGCCGATAAGATAATCAGTCGAACTTCCCGATCTTTCGCCCGAGTATAGGCATGAACTGCAATGTATACGATAACAGCAACCAACAAAATGAAACTCAACATCCCCAATACGCCAGATTCGGCCAATGGCCCCAGGTATTCGCTGTGTGCATTTCCCCCGTCGGCTGAGTTTGTTGATATAATTGTCCGGTTACGCGTTAACTGAAATGGCGCATACTGAAACATATAAGTTCCAGGCCCCCATCCCAAAACAGGCTTTTCCTCAAACATTCGAAGTGCGGAACTCCATCGGTTAATTCGCTCCAAATTCGATGCGTCTGTCGTCACATTAGTCATCGAGGAAAGATGTGCCCCTAGGTTGGCCGAAGACTCCTGATCATTCTGCTCTAAAAACATCAAAATCTGAGTTTGAAAAATCAAGACCAAAGCTAAAATACTCAAGGCTGTTAAAAATAAAGGCTGAAACCGTAGCTTTAATTTCATAACGATCCAAACAGCACCTGCAGCAGCCAAACTCAACCAAGCGGCCCGTGTATAGGACAGAACCAAAGCCATCGAGAACAAGGTCAAGCCCACTCCTGCCAAATACCGATAACGCTGACGGTAGTCCTTCGAAAAGGTAATTCCAATCAAGAAAGGGATAAAAAAAGCCAACATGGCTCCGTAAGAAGTATGATCTTTATAAAAAGGATTCATTACAAAGTGAGCAGCGTTATCGTTGTGGAAACCATAGCCCAAGTGACGCGACCAAGCATAAAAGATAACCACGATAAAAGCTGCACAATAAAGTCCGATGAATCGATAAATATTTTTCTTATCTCGAAATAAAAGAATGCCCAAGAAGTAAAATGCAACAATAAACCAAAGCTTTGAAACCCAAAACTTAATCGACACCACTGGCATCGTGCTTGTAATTGATGTCAGCAACATCCAGCCCAAGTAAAAATACAAAGCCAACGAAACCGGATGCTTTAAGATATCGCGATCAAACTGCTTCTGCTCTGCCAATTTAAACAGAAATAAAACCAGAATACCAACCATTAAAGGCTCGGTGGGCAAAAACATATCAAATGATAAACCCGGAATTAAATCATGTAAAGGCAAGGATAATGGGGTGAAAAAAGTAACCAAAAGCAACAAGGTATCCAAGCTAAAAACAGCCACTAAAACCAAAGCCAGTACAACTGGTAAAACACTCACCATCAAGCTCTCTTTTTGAACGACAAAGAAAAGATTGAGTGCTAAAAACAACACCGAGATGCTGTAAAACAAAACGATTTTATAGTGCTTCCCAAGCAAATCTTATGATTTTGACGATTTTATCCCCTCTAGGCTAAAAATGGTGATCAGTGCCAGAAACTCAACAGCAATCAAGCTAACCAGCACAATTAGCCAACGCGTTGGAAAAGCCTTTTTATCGGCAGGAAACGGTTCTTCAACAACCATTGAATAGGTTTCATATCTTTCTGCCCGACCAATTGCCTTATCGTATCTCCGGCTAATGGTATCCCGTTGTACTTCCAAAGCCTCCAGTTCACGCTGAAGCAAAAAGAACTGTCCTCCCTTTTCCTCCAGGTTGCCCATTAATTGCTTAATATCGTTCACAGCACGTGCAGTAGCTCCTTCAGCCAGAGCAGTCATGTACCCTTGAGTTACTTGTTCGGTTTGAATCTCATAATCCAACAAGCCATATTCTTTTCGCAAAGCTTCCATCTGAACAGTGACATTGTCAATTGCAGTTCGCTTCCGGGTTAAATCTTTCAAATACGACTGTGCTTCTTCTAATGCTTTTTGTTGATTCAAGTGTAAAACCTTCCGATTGTAATATGCAACCAACGAATCAACAATATTGCAGGCCACCTGAGGATCAGCATCTAAAGCCTTCAACTCAATGGATTCATATTCGGTCTTTTTACACATCACCCGGTCGTTGTATTTACGAAGAATCTTCGTCCGGAAGTGAGGATCATCCTTCTCCAAATCATACCTTGAAGCCAAGTCGAAAGCATCAATCACCTGACGTTTAATATCAGTAGAGTTAAATACTTCAAGCATTTGCTCACTTTCACTCTCTTCGGAATAGGAACTGGTGTTGGCCGGATAGACCCTGGCTTGTGACTGGTAAAGCGGAGTAATAAAAAAAGGTGATGAGAAAACAGCTGCAGCAATAATTGCAATTGCTCCAACAACAATCAGATGCACCTTCCATTTCCAGACAATCACAAACAGACTTTGATTATCAAAGAAGCTTTTCATTCGTTTAAATTGTTTGTTCTTTTAGGTAATTTATGAAACGAGCCTCAATAATGTGCGACTCGTTTCATAAAGTTATTCGTGTTTAGTCATAACTTTCAACGATATTCTATCAAAAATAGTATATCAATCAAAAGATTACTCGGCCAACAACAAGAAATAATTTTTCTTTCCTTTTTGAACTAAGATGTACTTGTCGCCAATGAGGAAGTCCTTGTTAACCATCAACTCTGGATCTGTAATCTTATCTTTATTGATGCTCAGCCCGTTTCCTTTAATCGTACGGCGCAACTCTCCTTTTGATGGGAAAACCTGTGTTTTTTCTGAAAGCAATTCCACAACATTAATGCCTGCTTCCAACTCCGCTTTTGGAACTGAAAACTGAGGAACACCTTCGAACACAGACAAGAATGTTTGCTCATCCAGTTTTTTCAGGTTTTCAGCAGTTCCGCGGCCAAAAAGGATTTGCGATGCTTCAACAGCCATCTCGTAATCTTCACGTGAGTGAACCATTACCGTAATTTCCTCAGCCAGTTTCTTTTGTAATCCTCTTTCATGAGGTGCTTCTTTATGGCGAGCAACCAAATCAGCCACTTCTTCACGGGTCAAAAGCGTAAAAATCTTAATGTAACGCTCGGCGTCCTCATCCGAAGTATTCAGCCAGAATTGGTAAAATTTATATGGCGAAGTCAACTTAGAATCCAACCACACGTTTCCACTTTCTGTTTTTCCAAACTTGGTTCCGTCAGCTTTGGTAATCAACGGACAAGTTAAGGCAAAAGCTTCTCCACTCACTTTACGACGAATCAGCTCAGTTCCGGTAGTAATGTTTCCCCACTGATCCGATCCCCCCATCTGAAGTTTACAGTTTTTAGACTGGTATAAGTGCAAGAAATCTGTTCCTTGAACCAATTGGTAAGAAAACTCAGTGAAAGACATTCCAACTTTGGCATCTTCACCCAAGCGTTTTTTCACACTGTCTTTCGACATCATGTAATTCACGGTTAAGTGCTTACCAATATCGCGAATGAATTCTAAGAAGCTGAATTCTTTCATCCAATCGTAGTTGTTTACCAACTCAGCAGCATTAGCTTCTCCTGAATCAAAATCCAAGAATTTGTTTAACTGAGCTTTAATGCAGTTTTGGTTATGACGAAGGGTATCTTCGTCCAGCAGGTTACGCTCCTGCGATTTCCCTGAAGGGTCACCAATCATTCCTGTTGCTCCACCAATCAATGCAATTGGTTTATGACCTGCCAACTGAAGGTGTTTTAGCATCATCACCCCTACCAGGTGACCAATATGCAGTGAATCAGCCGTTGGGTCAATCCCTACGTAAGCTGTTGTTAATTCCTTTTGCAGTTGCTCTTCAGTGCCGGGCATGATATCATGAATCATTCCCCTCCAGCGTAGTTCTTCAACAAAGTTCATCAGTATCTATTTAATATGTTTTGTCTTTCTAAAACCTGCCAGATTTCCGACGAATTTTAAAAGTGTCGGACAGCAAGTAAAATTGCGGCAAAGATACAAAAAATGAACCATTGCAAACTTCAACTTCTCGTTAATATTTTGAATTTAAAATAACTAGGCACCAGTTATAGCACGCCTAGGGCATTGATAAACACGGTCACAAATAAAAACAAAAGCAGCAGGTTATAAAATCCACCCAAAACAACAAACTTCACAAGTGTTTTGAAGTAGCCTTGCTGGTAAAATTTCTTCATGGCGATGTATATATAAACCGGCACCAATAGCAACAGCCATAACGAAAAGACACCAATCTTTCCGGGAAACAATAAATTAACGCCAACAACTAAACTCAATAAAAAGAAGATGAAGGAATGCAGATGAACAGAAAACACCAAATGCCGGATATAAAACACTTTCCGCCGGACATAAAAAAGCTTTAATAGCAAAGCAAAAACCGGCAAAAGCACAAAAAAGGCATAAGACAAATATTTCAGCATTCGTGCAATTAGCTGCTCTGGCGAACGCAGCGTATCAACAAACTGTACCATCCTTCGCCTGTCGCCCGGATCTTCTTCCGTTTTCGCATTTTCTTCAAGCTGATCGGCCAAAGAACGCATGGACCCGCGTACATTATCAGCAGTCAATAGTTCATCCAATTCCACCCCAGCAAACGAGGAAGAATCTTCCGTCGCAGTTGGAAGTTCCACCACAAGAGAATCACTTGCCATCGCAGCCAAAGAATCAGCAGCTGCAGCAACCTCCGGATCACTGTCCAAGGAGTATTCCAAAGCGGAATTCAGACTTCGGGTTGTCATGATTTGGAGCAGCAGGAACAAAACAAAACTCATAAAAATATACACTCTGAAAGGAGGTGCATACCGGGCCCGTCGTCCTTTAAAAAACTCCTTTGTTAAAAAGCCTGGCTTGAAGATCAAATCTCTATAAGTATGAAAAAAACGAGAATCAAAAGCCAAAAAATTTCCCAGAAAGTCATAAAACACAAATCCAAAAGGACGATCAAACTCCGAAGTCGACTGCCCACAGTTGGGGCAATAAAACCCTTGATACACTTGTCTACAGTTCAGACAAGTAGTTTGTTCCAGTTCTTCCAAACGTCTTTTATCCTTCCTAAACCATCTTTTTAGCTTTGCCATCTCTTTGCTTTTTGCGTTCAAATAAATCGTTATCAACTGCGTCGAATTTAAGGAAAGGCAATACTGTTGGAACCAAATTTCTCACGGGCTCATACATTTGAGACTCTTCCTTAACATCGGCAGGTAAAATCCCGACATTTTCATCCACCTCATCAAAAATTAGCAAAACGACACTCAGAATCAATGCCGATTTAATCAGCCCAAACAGAATACCTGCCAGCCGGTTAATAAAACCAAGCGCAGCCACCGTTACAATGCTTTCAACAGCTCTCCCAACCAAATGAACAAGGATGACAATAATGACAAACGTGATCAGAAAAGCCACCAAACCTAGATGTCCAGAGTGATAGTTAAATGTTTCCACTATAAAGTTGGCAGTCATATGCGAAAAATGAATGGCTCCCCAAACTCCGAGAATTAATGCCGCCAGTGAAGCCACCTCGGCTACAAATCCATTAAAAAAGCCACGAAAAGCAGCTATAATCAATAATATACCAAGAACTAAATCGATGTAATTCACCAAATTGATTTTTAGTTATGCAAATAATGCGCAATAAAAAGCGTTAAATAGCCAATTGGCAAGTAAAAATAGGAAAATATTTTTGCTAAGCTGGCAATAGGTAGTCTCAAACAAAAAAGATAAATTTGACTTGTTCAGGAGACAGTCTTCTGGACATTTTTATATTCGACTAAAAATTTTTAGATGACATTTATAAACTCCATTATCAACTGGATCAATTTTAAACGGATATACCAAATTGATCTTTTTAAAAAACACCCACACGACGCTCAGCTCGAAGTTTTCTTTGATCTGTTGCATGAAGCTCGTGACACTGAATTTGGAAAGGAGTACGACTTCAGAAATATTCGCTCCGAAAAAGAATTTAAGGAACGGGTCCCAATTCGTCAATACGAAGACTTTGCACCTTATGTAGAACGACTGCGCAAAGGCGAGAAAAACCTGCTTTGGCCGGGCGATATCAAGTGGTTTGCCAAATCATCCGGAACGACCAACGATAAAAGCAAGTTCATTCCTGTCAGCAAGCAATCGTTGGAGGATGTTCACTTTCGGGGAGCCAAGGATGTGTTTGCCCTTTACCTGAAAAACAACCCGGACTCGGGAGTGCTCTTCGGGAAAACCCTAACCTTGGGAGGAAGTCACCGGGTGAATAACTTCAGTAATAAATCGTATTATGGCGACTTATCAGCTATCCTAATTGAAAACACCCCTTTCTGGTCTGACTTTATTCGCATCCCTCCAACCGAGATTGCGCTGATTGAAGAGTTTGATGAGAAGGTCGAAAAAATCATTCAGGAATCACTTGACGAAAATGTAACCTCGCTTGCCGGAGTTCCTTCCTGGTACTTGGTTCTTTTAAAAAGAGTGCTGGAACACACGGGCAAAAGCAATATTTTGGAGGTATGGCCCAACCTGGAGGTTTTTATCCATGGAGGTATCAACTTTGATCCCTATCGCGAACAGTACCAAAGTATCATTCCTTCAGCATCCATGAACTACATGGAAACCTACAATGCCTCAGAAGGGTTCTTTGCCATTCAGGACGAGCCAGAACGAAACGACATGCTACTCATGCTGGACTATGGCGTTTACTACGAGTTCATTCCGATGGAGCATTTTCACGAAGACCACCCCAAAGCACTGAGTTTGGATGAAGTAGAACTTGGGAAAAACTATGCTTTGGTGATCAGTACCAATGGTGGGTTATGGCGCTATGTTATTGGCGACACCATTCAGTTTACCTCTAAAAGACCCTTCCGAATCAAAATAACCGGAAGAACAAAGCAGTTTATCAATGCGTTTGGTGAAGAAATCATTGTTGACAATGCCGAGCAAGCTTTAAACATTGCCACCGAAAGAACGGGAGCCAACATCAAAGAATACACTGCCGGACCGATTTTCATGGGGACTGATAAAAAAGGAGCTCATGAATGGATCATTGAATTTGAACGAGAACCAGAGGACAAAGAGTACTTCATGGAAGTGCTTGACGACGCTCTAAAAACGCTCAACTCTGATTATGAAGCCAAAAGACACAAGAACCTGACGCTTGAAAAGCCACACCTTTTGGTTGCAAAGCCTGATCTTTTTTATGAATGGATGAAACAACGCGGAAAAGTTGGAGGCCAAAACAAAATTCCTCGTTTAGCCAACAATCGAAAATACCTTGATGAGCTGATTGAGCTTCAAAAGACAATCTAATTTTGTAAATTGTAGCACCTAACAGGCAAGCAAAAGAATAACAATTAAAATAGAAAATACATAATCATGCATATAGCACTTGCCGGCAATATAGGCGCCGGAAAAACGACACTTACCAGGTTATTGGCAAAACACTACGGATGGAAACCGCACTACGAAGATGTGGACGAAAATCCTTACCTCAATGATTTTTATGAAGATATGCAGCGCTGGTCTTTTAACCTGCAAATCTATTTCTTAAATAGTCGGTTCAACCAAGTAATCGATATTAAGAAATCAGGAGAAACGGTGATTCAAGACCGCACTATTTTTGAGGACGCTGAAATTTTTGCTCCCAACCTGCACGCAATGGGCCTGATGTCAACTCGTGACTTTAACAACTACACCACGTTATTTCAGTTGATGAGCAAGTTGATAAAAGCTCCCGACCTCCTGATCTATTTACGTGCAAGTGTTCCTACGCTTGTAAACCAAATCCAGCAGCGTGGCCGCGACTACGAAAACTCCATTCGTCTGGACTATCTCAAGCAGTTGAATGAGCGTTACGAAGCCTGGATCAACCGTTACAAAGAGGGAAAATTGCTGATTATTAACGTTGACAAAATTGACATTACAAACAGTCCGGAAGACTTAAGTACTGTAATTGATAAAATTGATGCTCAGATTCACGGTTTATTTTAACCGTGAATTTTTTCGATCTGTTGTTGAATACCTTTCAATGCCGATTCTGGAATTTTCGCTCCCAACACCTGAATCACTTCACTGGCCATCGTCGAGGCTAAGGTTCCGCAAGATTGGAGATCAAACCCATTGGCCAAACCATACAAAAAGCCAGCAGCATAAACATCACCGGCTCCCGTGGTATCCAAACTCTTAACCTGCGGAGTTTTCACCCGGATAAATTCATCACCTGCCAAGATCATGGAGCCTTCCTTTCCCACTTTTACAACGGCAATTTCGCACTGTTCACCCAATTTTCTCAAGGCCTCTTCCGGCTCTAATCCAGTATAGGACTTAGCTTCCTCTTCATTTGCAAAAACAATATCGACATACTCGTCCAACAAGTGCCCCAAAAATTCAAGATTAGCCTCAACCACATTAAAACTAGCCATATCCAAAGCAATTTTTAAGCCCTGCTTTTTCGCTAGTTTCAGCACACCTTCAATCAATTCGTGATTGAAAACCAGGTACCCTTCGATATGTAAATAGTCATAGGCAGCAAAAACATCCTCCGACAACTCAGCCACGCTCAATTCACTGGCTGCTCCCAAATAAGTTCCAAAAGTACGTTCCGAATCAGGCGAAATTAAGGTAGCCGCCTTGCCTGTCGGAATCTGGCTGTAAAACAGGTGCGGTTGAATCTGAGCATTTTCAAATTCATTTTTAAAGAACTGGCCCATCTCATCTTTCGATATTTTTCCAATAAAGCCAGTTTTTCCACCCACTTGAGCAATTGCGCGAATTGTATTGGCTGCAGAACCTCCTGTCTCAATCGTGCGATCCAATCCCTTCGTCGAATCCAGAATTTTTTGCGACAAATCGGCATCAACTAAAGTCATACTCCCTTTGGGAAGCTGAAAATTGTCCAACAACTGGTCATCAGTCAACTGAACCAAAACATCAACCAGGGCACTTCCAATCCCTACAACTGTCTTTTGTGTGGTAGAATTTTTCATAGGCAGCAAAAATAATAAAAAAGCTTCTTTTAGAGCTTCCTAAAAACATCGAATAAAAATCAATCTTCAGTTTCTCCGTAGAAAAATTAGACAGCTATCAACACCAAAACCAGACTTTTTTTTGCTTTTGCTGATTTAATTCCGAAGTAGTTCTCTGAGCTTTTGACTAAAAAGTGTTGTTTTTTTCATCAGTGCTTACTTCTTCAACACCGCCACATAAAACACTAACAGACCGTCAATTAAAGTCATACTCAATTTTAAGTGTTTATTTTTTCAACACCCACAACAATTGTAATCACCAAAATACAAAACCACAAAACACTAATAATCAAACAAGTACAGGGTCGATAGTTCTTTGGCATCCTATTTGGCAAGCACCTAACAGACTCAAATTACGCTCTAATTATCAACACATTAAGATTAATCAGATTTAAAAACCGTACTTAATATCAAATCGTATGAAAACCTTTCTAACATTTTTTTTAACGCTACCTTTCTTTCTGCTTAGCCTGACTAGCTTCAGCATCGCTGAAAATGATCAGCCAGCAGAAAAGACAGGTTTAGAACTATTCTGCTCTCCGGAACTCATAGATCTGACAACCAACTGGGCAGCCAGCTATGAAAGTCAATATCCAAACAAAAAAGTCACCATCAGCAAAATGACTTCTGAAATGGCATTGGCTGAGGGACAACTCTACCTAACAACTCAAGCTCAATTAAGCTCTGATGCATTGAACTGGCAGATGGTCATTGGTCATGATGTTATTGTGCCAATTACCAGCTCGAACAATCCCCTGCTTCAGGAAATCCAACAACAAGGAATTCATGCAAAAAGTCTGGCCCTTTTAGCTGCTTCTGAGCTCCCTAACTGGGAGCAAGTTTTAGGCAGCACAGCTAACGCACCCTTCACAATGTATCTCACAGACAATGAGGAACTTTTAACCAAAATTGCAAACTACACCAACTTGGATAAAGATGCCATTTTGGCGACAAAACTCTCATCCCCCAAGGAGCTCATTCAAACAGTACAAGAAAACATCTACTCAATTGGTTTCTGCAAACTTGTTGACCTCATCAACACCGACAGCAAAACATTCAATGAGCAAATTAGCATTTTGCCAATTGACAAAAACAGAAACGGACGCCTGGATCAGTTTGAGGATATTTACCAAAATCCAGAAGCCCTGAGCCGTGGCGTCTGGCTAGGCAAATACCCCCGCGAACTTAGTGGAAAAGTTTATGCAGTGGCTAGCTCCCAACCAAGCCAGCAAAACGCTTTAGAGTTCTTAAACTGGCTCAATGGTAGCGGGCAAGAATTATTGGCAGCATCAGGCTACAGCCCCCTCTCCAGCCGAGCTAAAACAGGCAATACTCAAATTTTAACTCCTCTCAGCGAGCCTATTAATCTGTCGGGCTCCACAAGTGGTCTTCCCCTAGGATGGCTACTTCCAGGAACCTTTGTGATTATTATTCTTGCTATTTATCGTTTTTCTCGTTCCAAACGCAAAAAGCTGCCAACCATTGACAGCGAAGATCTCGGCATGACTCCTGCAATGAACGAGAGCTCAATTGAGTCTCCTGCGGGCTTGTTTTACGACAAAAGTCACACTTGGGCGTTTATGGAACGCGACGGCTTCGTTAAAGTTGGGATCGATGATTTTTTGCAGCACCTAACCGGACCATTAACGCAAGTAAAACTTAAAAAGGCCGGGACGAAAGTCCACAAAGGCGAGAAAATTCTAACCATCATCCGCGAAGGCAAGCAACTGGAAATTTACACACCTGTTTCCGGCATAATAAAAGCTCAAAACCAATCATTGCTTGACTCTCCAACGCAATTGAACACAAGTCCCTATGCCGATGGCTGGGTGTACCAAATTGAACCTCTTAACTGGGACCGAGAAGTTCGCTTGTTATTTCGCTCCAGCACTTATAGAGAATGGCTTGAAGATGAATTCACTCGGCTAAAAGACTTTCTGGCTCATGCAGCAAACGCCAATAGCATGGTTTTCGACCACTTGATCCTCCAAGATGGCGGAGAAATTACCGACCAAATACTGGGTGATCTCGCTCCTGAAATTTGGGATGATTTTCAAACCAAGTTCATCGACTCCGCTCGGTAAACGTTATTTCGAAGCACGCATAATCACCAACCTAAAAATTGAGTTATGACAATTGATCGTCGAAAATTCTTCAAAAGTATTGCAATAACAAGCATGAGCATCATCGGTGTCAGAGCTTCGGGAGCCCCAAAAGCAGAGACAGACGAGCATGATTCCGAATTTTACGGCATTCTGTATGATTCAAGTATCTGCATCGGATGCCAAGCCTGCGAAAAAGCCTGCGCCAAAGCACACGGGCTTCCCGAACCAACAGACAAGCCCGAAAAAGGAATACTGCGAAAAACCAGCGAAAACCAACGTTGTGTGATCAACAGTTATGAAACCTCTCAAGGCGAAGTCTACGTACGCAACCAATGCATGCACTGTGACGAACCTGCTTGTGCTGCGGCTTGCCTCACTCAAGCAATGTATAAAACCAAAGAAGGGCCTGTTATTTGGCGAGAAAATAAATGTATGGGATGTCGCTATTGCATGATCTCTTGCCCTTTTGATGTTCCTAAATTTGAATATGGAAGCACCAATCCAAAAATTCAGAAATGCGACATGTGCTATGACCGGATCATCGAGGGTAAAAAGCCAGTTTGCGTTGAAACCTGCGGCGATGCGCTTTTCTTTGGAACCCGTCAGGAGCTACTAACTGAAGCCCGTCGCCGAATTACAGAAATCCCTGAACTGTATCTCGATTCGATTTATGGAAAAGAAGTTGCCGGCGGCACCGGCTACCTCTATCTTGCTCCGGTAACACCAGATGAATTAGGTTTCGACAAACGCATCCAAGATTCATCGTACCCCGCTTTAACCAAAAGCTTTCTATACAGTGTACCTTCTGTCTTTATACTAGTACCTACGCTGCTTCTAGGAATCCACGAAGCTACAAAATCTAAAAAAACGAAAGACGAAAATTATGACTAGCCCAATACTTCCCATTTCGAAAGCAACCAGGAATCAATCGAGCTGGCAATTTTTAATGAGTGAACTAAAACCCCGCGGGAAATGGTTAACACCATTCAACTTGATTTCCATTCCCATCATTCTGGCGGGAGTAGTCCTCATTATCATTCGTTTTACACAAGGGCTCGAATCCGTGTCCAACGTCAACCAAGAAATCCCTTGGGGGCTCTGGAAAGGCTTCAATGTTGTCACCGGTGTCGCATTTGCTGGCGGGGCTTATGTCCTCACCTTCATTGTTTATATTTTGAAGGTCGATAAATTTCATTCCATTGTCCGGGTAACCGTGCTAAACGGATTTCTGGCCTACCTATTTTATGCCGGAGCACTGGTACTCGACTTAGGTAAACCGTGGAACATTTTTAATCCGATTATTGGGAACAGCTTTGGAGCCAGCTCGGTCTTATTTCTGGTCGCTTGGCATTTCCTGCTCTACATTGTTGCTCAATTAATTGAATTCTCGCCAGCGATTGCCGAATGGCTAGGCTCACGCCGTGCCCACAAGTTACTCTCTGGCCTGACACTGGGAGCAGTTATTTTCGGAATAACACTTTCAACTTTGCATCAATCTGGCTTGGGAGCACTATTTCTCATGGCCAGCCAAAAGATTCATCCTTTGTGGTCCAATGAGTTTATTCCAATTCTATTTTTAGTATCCAGCGTTTTTGCAGGATTGTCCATGGTCATTTTTGAAGGATCAATTAGCCAGCGCGTATTCTTCCAAAAAATCAGCCCTAAAAACCACGAAGCCCGCAACAACCTAGTACAAAGCCTCTCGAAAATCTGTGCCTTTTCCATGTTTGCCTACCTAGCCATGCAATTTCTGGTTTTCATTCACGGCCAGCATTGGAACCTACTCAATACGCCAATGGGCTACTGGTTCCTTCTTGAAATGCTTGGCTTTGTATTACTCCCAATGGCTCTCTTTTTCTACGCATCCCGAACATCAAATATCTTGCTAAGCCGAATCGCTGCGATCATTACCATTCTTGGTATTATTCTAAATCGCTTGAATGTGTCAATCATCGCTTTCCGCTGGGATGCTGCCACACACTACATTCCTTCGTGGATGGAAGTGGTTGTTAGTGTAAGTATCATTCTCATCCAGATTTGGATTTTTCGCTGGGTTATCAGTCGTATGCCTGTCCTTAGTGAATCTCCCCGCTGGGCTCAGCACACGAAACCCTAAATTATTGAAAAGCCGAAATTAACAAGCAAAACACATCATTATGGACGGATTTACATACACCAATATCTTTGCAACGAAGGGAATCGAATACCTTGCCATTATTGGCTTCTTTCTTCTACTGATTCCTTTCTGGAGTCTATTGACAAGAAAGTCAAAATCGCCCGAACAAGGGCAACTATCCAGCAGGTTGATTACCTCCAAAGCTTTACGCATTCCTCACGGGATCTTTTTCAGCAAGTTTCACAGCTGGACTTTTCTTGAACGGAATGGACTTGCTAAAGTTGGGCTTGACGATTTACTGCTCCACCTAACTGGAGAAGTAAATATCACACATCTAAAACAACCAGGCCAAAAGGTCAAAAAAGGTGAATTGTTAACCCAGATCAATCATCATGGAAAAAGTCTGCACATCTTCTCTCCAATCTCTGGCGTAATCCAGCAAGCCAATGAGTTGCTAACCGAAGAGCCTGAACTGATGCGCGAAGATCCCTATCGCCAAGGCTGGATCTACCAAATCAAACCCACTGCATGGAAAGCCGATACCAACACGCATTTTTTAGCCGAAGATGCAAGCAAATGGGCTGCCCAGGAACTGATTCGTTTTAAAGATTTCCTTTCTATCTCAGTAAATCAACACCTGCCTGATCCGAGCCAGGTTGTTTTACAAGACGGAGGAGAACTGGTAGAACATCCGATGGCAGAATTACCTCCCGAAGTTTGGCAAGACTTTCAGGAGCAATTTCTGACTTGACAATAAACATGATACGCTTAAGCCTTAGTGCTTCATAAAAGAAATGGATCTGAGGCAATGTGCCTGCATGTTGTCTCAGCCATTTCTGATAATAGAGAAGTCTGGATTTCACTATTTTATGTTATAAAACAAAACCCAGAATTTAATCTGATCTCAATTTTAAACTAACTTCGTTCTACTAACAATCATTAACCTGCTCTATGCCCTGGTTAAAAAAAATAGAACAAAAGCAACGCGTTGGCAGCCCCCTAGTTAATGGTTATGTCAAATTTAGATCTTCCATTTATGGACGAGTAATCTTTATCATTGCAATTTCCTCTTTTTTCCTCTTCGTCTCTTTCGGCATCATATTCCGGTCGGTAAATGAAACCTACATGAAGTCCGTGATCAGCGAAAACGGAAACAACATCAGTTTTTTGGTAGAAGGAGCCCTCTATGACGCCATGCTTAAAAACGACCAGGCATCACTCCAACGAACCTTGGACCTGATAAACAACATGTCGGGGATCGACAATGTGAGTATGTACGATGCCAACAACAACTTGGCCTACACTTCCATTTCAGCCAAATCAGCCAACCATAGCGATCCCGATTGTATTAGCTGCCATGTCGATTTCTCCCAAATGTTTTCGGCAGAAGAAAAATCATACCGAATCATTGAAGCCAAGAGTGAGTGTATCATGAATCCAGACAACGATAGTGTCCGGAACTTAATGATTAAATCACCCATCCTCAATGCTCCATCCTGCCACACAGCAGCGTGTCACGCACATAGTGCCGATCAAAAGATCCTCGGCTCGCTTATCATCAAGATGCCACTTGAAAAACTAGATAGCGCCCTACAAGAATCGACCACCGACTTTTTCCTCATGGCCACCTTGATGACAATTCTGTTCATCCTGTTTCTCATTCTCTTCACTAACAAAAAAATTAAAAACCCGCTAAACGAGATTATTCGTGCGGCAGAAAAGGTAGCCAAAGGCGACAAAAACACTCGTCTTAGAATCAAGCCTAATTCGCTCTCGGATATGCGCATGGTTTCCTACGCGTTCAACGAGATGCTAGACAACCTGCACACTGCCAATACCGAGCTCCAGAATTGGTCGCAACAACTGGAATACAAAGTCCAAAAGAAATCGGAAGAGTTGGGACAAGCGCAGAACGAATTAATTAATATTGAACGTATTGCTTCCTTAGGCAAGCTCTCCTTATCAGTTGCACACGAAATTAACAACCCATTATCCGGGATATTAATCTATACCAAACTCATCTACAAACAGCTAAGCAATCCCGCGCTCGATCAGACCAAGGTAAACAACATGCTAAAACACCTGAAACTGATTGAAAGCGAAACCAAGCGTTGTGGCGATATCGTAAAAGGCTTACTCGACTTCTCCAAAAAAGACCAGGAAGGATTTGAAGCCAAACATCTCCATAAAATATTAAGCGATACAGCAACACTGATGAGTCACCCCATGAAGATTGCCAACATTCACTTTTTAACCGATTTGTCTGCTAAGCATGATCAAATATTTTGTAGTCCCAATCAAATAAAACAAGCCTGCATGGCTATTTTAGTCAATGCCTCAGAAGCCGTCGGAGAAAATGGAGAAATCACACTTCGTACACATAATCCAAACTCCGACCATATCCAAATTGAAATCATAGACAACGGCATTGGAATTGCTGAAGCAGATCTACCTTATGTGTTTGAACCTTTCTTTTCGACAAAAGAAAAAGCGAGCGGCACAGGTCTTGGCTTATCTATTGTTCATGGCATTATCCAAAGTCATAAGGGAAAAACGGAAGCCAAATCGCAACCAGGAAAAGGAACAACCATTGCAATCACCCTACCATTATTAAAGACTTAATTCAGCCAAATCATGACACAAAAAATTTCCATACTTGTTGTTGACGATGAAAATTCCGTACGGGACTCTCTCTACAATTGGTTTATTGAAGATGGCTATCGGGTAGGCTGTGCTGAAGATGCCAAAGTTGCTTTAAATCGGTTAGAGGCTGAAAGTTTTGATATCATTCTGGCCGACATCAAAATGCCAGGCATGGATGGACTGGAGATGTTAAAGCGTATCAAAGCCATTCAGCAAGATGCCATCGTCATTATGATGACTGCTTTTGCAACCGTTGAAACAGCCGTTCAAGCCCTTAAAGACGGTGCGTTTGACTACGTGACCAAACCTTTCGATCCTGACGACTTATCACACCTCATCCGAAATGCATCGAAACAAATTGCCCTCATGGGGGAAAATGAAATTTTGAAAGAGAAGGTGGTTTCTCTGGAAAATGTGGAAGATCTGATTGGTGAAAGTGAGGCGATGAATCAAGTGTTCCGTGAAATTGAGAGTGTAGCACAATCCAACGCGTCAGTAATTATCACCGGCGAAAGTGGTACAGGAAAAGAATTGGTGGCTCGGGCCATTCATGCAAACTCACCTCGCAGATACTTCCCATTGGTGAGTGTTCATTGCGGTGCCTTATCCGAGAGCTTACTTGAAAGTGAACTATTTGGGCACGAAAAAGGCGCTTTTACTGGCGCGGTCTACAATCGGAAAGGACGTTTTGAAATGGCCAATAACGGCACCATCTTTTTGGATGAGATTGCAACCATTTCACCGAAAATGCAAATCGAGTTGCTACGAGTGCTCGAGAGTAAAAGCTTTGTGCGCGTTGGAGGAAATAAGGAAATAAAATCTGACTTTCGGGTGATTTGTGCCACCAACCGGGACCTAAAAACCATGGTCGATAACGGCGTCTTCCGTGAGGATCTCTACTATCGGCTCAATGTAGTAAACATCAAAGTTCCTCCTCTACGTGAGCGCATTGACGATATTCCACTACTCGTCAACTATTTCATTAAAAAATACTGTAGCACCATGAACCGTGCACTAATGGCTATTGAGCCAGCTGCACTAAAACGATTGGAAGAATTCCCTTTCCCCGGCAACATCCGCGAATTGGAAAATATGATTGAACGAGCCATTGTTATTGGCAACGGCAAGAAAATTACCTTAAAAGACCTTCCTATCGACCGCCCCGAAGCAAACCCTTCATTTGAAAGTTTAAACGACCTCGAAAAACATCATATTCTTCAGATCCTTAACAAATACAATTGGAACATCTCCGCCTCTGCCAAAGCGTTGAAAGTGGATCGAGTAACTCTGTATAACAAGATTAAAAAATATCAACTCAAGCAAAGTAAGTAATTGCCAATTGGCTCAAATAAGGTCATCATTTTTGATTTCGGACCAAAACAACTGATTGATATTTAAATCGACCGCTACATGAAGCCGGAAACCATTACATTAATTTCCTTTGGTTATTTCGAGAAACGATTTCTTGATGAAATTAAGTATGACGTCGAGCGGGAGTTTCAAATTCCCGTTATTCTCCGAGAAGGCTACCTTGATTTAAGTCTTTATTTTGATCCTTCAAGGCGACAATACAATGGGAATAGCCTGCTTCAAGATATCAACCTTCAATTTGCTTCAGATCAAGCCAAAACACTCGCTGTTTTCAATGTTGACCTCTACATTCCTATTCTAACCTTCATTTTTGGTCAAGCTTTTTTAAACGGCCGCTGCGGCATTGCCTCTGCCTACCGCCTACGCAATGAACGTTATGGGATTGCGCCCAACGAGTCGATTTTTATTGACCGTCTGCGAAAAGAAGTTATTCATGAGCTGGGACATGCATTTGGACTCATCCACTGCCCAAATCCTACCTGCGTTATGCGCTCAAGCACCTATGTTGAAGATATTGATCAGAAGAATTGGTCGTTCTGCCCAAAATGTAAAAAACAACTAAATGGATAACGTACTTGGGTTCATATATTACCAAACAACTATTTATTCAAAAAGCCCTTATAGTCGAGTACTTCTAAAACATTGGACCGGTAGCTACTTCCGATAGAAAACTCCTTTTTACCAATAAAAATACTGACAGGGCTAAAGCTGGTGATCTCCTTTATGGCAACAATAAACGATCGGTGTATACGGACAAAGTCGGCTTCAGACAATAATTTTTGAACTGATGAGATTGTGCATCGACAGGTAACTGTCCGATCATCGGTATAAATGGTCAGGTTGTCCCCCATACTTTCAACATAAATCACATCGCTCACCGGAATTTTATGAATCATATTTTTCTCCCGCATGTAAAGAAACTCTTCGCTATTATTCCTGCGATGAATGGATACGGCATCATCATCACCATTGCTATTGTTGTAAACGAAAAAGAACTTCTCCACCGCCTGCATAAACCTTAGGAAGGAAATCGGCTTTAACAGATAATCCACCACATTCAACTCATAGCCTTCAATTGCATACTCGCGATAAGCTGTTGTAAAAATCACCTGCGGTGGGTGCTTTAATGATTTCACCAACTCCGTCCCCTTCATCTCAGGCATGTTAATATCCAAAAACATCAGATCAACCCGATTTTTATTCAAAAAGTCGAATGCCTCAACTGCATCACTAGCTGTACCTGCAATTTCAATTGAATCTAACTTGCTAATATGCGCTTTCAGCACCTCAATCGCCAAAGGCTCATCGTCAACAATTAAACATCTTACTTTTTTCTCCATAACCAATTATTTCGCCCAGAAGATTTTCAGTTCAACCCGAAATGCCGCCTCTTCCTTTTTAATCAGTAATTCGTGTCGATCCGGATAGATCAGCTCAAGTCGCCGCCTTACGTTCTTTAGCCCAATCCCTTCACTTCCCTCGCCAGACTCTTCCCCCATGGCTGGCAAGGAATTAACCACTTTCAAGTGCAGAAAATCAGCCTCAACCAGCAACGAAACATCGATCCAAACCTTCGTCCTGTTTTTACTTGCACCGTGCTTAAAACAGTTCTCAATAAAAGGCAATAAAATTAGCGGTGCAATCTGATGAGTATCTACCTCTCCATTCACTTGGTAACGAAAGTCCAAACGCTCGTTATACCTCATTTTCTCGAGCTCAACATATCCTTCAAGCACCTCAAGCTCTTTTACCAACGGAACAAACTCGTCGTTACTTTTATAAATCATGTAATCCATTAAGTCAGCCAACTTCAATACAATATCAGGTGTTTTATCTGACTTAATCAGGGTCAAGGCATATAAGTTATTAAGCGTATTAAACAGAAAATGTGGATGGATTTGCGATTTCAGGAAACTGAGCTCTGCCTTTACTTTTTCTTCAGCCAGCTTTTTATTCTCGATTTCATCCAAATACCATTTCTTAAACAAGACAATTGTTGCTGCCACAATGGGTAAAACGTAATCCGATGCTGACTTGATCAGAATTTTGGTAGGATTGAAAAGCGGCTGTTTCGAAAAATCATAAAAATCAGGATACGGATTCGCATAATACATTGAGGCATAAATCAAAAAGCCATAGAGGAAGATATGAATCGCCACAAGAATACTAAAAACTACAAATTTTCGCTTCTCAATGGCAAAAGGAAGAATCAGGTAAATCAAAGAGTACGTACCAATCATCCTTGCCGGCAAGACAATGAGATTCATATAAAACTCTTCACAATACCGCTCTTGGTAACCGGCATATATCAACCAATAACTGACAAACACCACAAGCCAAAAAAGGATGTGCCATAACAAACGATACCTAAAAAAAATGGGAAGTCGATTTTCCGGCATAATCTTATTTATTTTTCTCAAACTTAGGAGAAGCGCTCTAAACATGCAAATTAGAGTGATGAATAGTGACTATAGAGAGACGAATAGCTAGTTGATATCTATTTTGCCATTCACCCACCATTTTTACACCAAACGTCTTGCTCAGAATCGTCTTTATCGCAGAAACTTGGATCTAAATTTCACCTGCAATAAGTTTACTCCTGAACTTAACTGCCTATAAAACTATCCGCCGAAAGATTACGACACCAGGGCCGGAAGTCCCTTTAAAACTTTCATTTTTTTTCAAGTTTTACAACTAGCCATCTCCTGTTGAGGAGATGGCTTTGAAAAAATCGTCTACGAAAAAGCTTTCTATTAACAATTAATACAATAATCATGAAAACAAAAAAAGGACTTTTTACAATTCTCGCCGCTTTAGCTGTTACGCTTACAATGGCGGGCGAAAAACCCAAAATTAGCGTACGACCACTCGATGCAGATCGACTACTCATGACCATCGTAACACCCAAAGCTTCTGAAATGGAGGTTACCATTGACGACAAATCGGGCGACATTGTGTATTATGGCTACTGGGACAGCCCGGAACAAACATTCAAGAAGATCTTTGACATGAAAAATCTGGCAAATGGAAAATATGCAATGAAGCTGGAAGTCGATGGTTTAACCTCCGAACAAGAACTCACTGTTTCTCACAACAAGTTATCGGTAAGCAACACCAAAGAGTTTGTTCCTGCCTGTTTCCAATCAGACAATCAGCAGTTGACCTTAACCTACGAAAACCTGGAAAACAAAAAATGCGATTTGGAAATCTATGGAAAAAATGGTCTTGTGCATCAAACAAGCTTCAGACCCGCAGGCCAGATCTATGCACATTACGACATCTCCAAGCTGGAAGAAGGGAATTATACGGTTTACCTGAATTCGGCCAATGAAAACTTTGAATTCGCTTTTGAAAAGGAATAAGAAAAATCCTCTTTCGATAAGAGTTTAATTCACGCGAATCAGAAAACAGAAGAACTACCAAAGGGAGTAAAATAAAAAAGCCGATCCATTTCTGAATCGGCTTGGCTCCCCAGGTAGGACTTGAACCTACGACCTACGGATTAACAGTCCGCCGCTCTAACCAACTGAGCTACTAGGGAATTTTTTCTTGTTAGAACAAGTGCTTTGTGTTTCAAAAGCGATGCAAAAATAACAGCTTTTCTGAAAAGAAAAAACAAAAATCGAAAAAAAGTGCACTTTTTTGACAAGAAAAATTGTTTGTCGCGAAATACCCAAAGCTGCGCCAGCACTACCTTTTCATCCAACTACGCTGATTTCCAACCAAATCATTTAAAAATGTCGAACAAGGGCCGAACGCCACCAGGGATAATACTTTCCTTCCAATTCTTTTTCTGATGGAAATGGATAAAACAGGTAGTTTTTCTGATCCCCTACATAAAAGCCCGTTTTAATGGTCCGATATGAAATATCATCCCGTAAAAAACGCAACACCGTCTTTGTTTGCCGCCCCGGCGAGCTTTTCAATTTTTTGATACAATCCCGCAAATGATCAGGATGCGGATAAGGTAAATCGCTCAATGGCGCATCCGGATTATTCACCAGTTCATTCAGTTTTAAATCGACCATAAACATTCGCGGAGCCGAAACCGGGTTCCCCAAATCAGTCAAATGCCGAATAAAATCGATTGGCGAAAGCTTGCTGGCAACTCGGGTAGTCACCGGAATCAATTGCTGATACAAATGGATATCGGAAGTCGTTTGAGGGACATAATCATGAGCTTCAATCTCCAGAACCTTCCCATCATCAGTCACTAAATAAAGGCTGCGCAGAGCATTTAATGGAATATGCTCGAAACATCGGTAGATGGATAGATACACGGAACGTTTGGGTTCTCCATTATCATAGGGTTTCATTTTCATCTCAATGTAATCCTGATGAAGTTTGGTTCTCTCCGGATTAAATTCAAAGAAAACTACCTGCCCGTGAATACGCTTCTGTGTCCCGACTGACATATAATTTCCAAACTCCCGTGGTTCAAGGTGAGATACAATAATCGATTCAGGAGTTGCAACAAGGTAAAAGTACTTTTTCATGGCTTCTTATATTTTGATTTTTGGTTTTCGAAACTCCTAATTTCAATTCAAACAATCACTTCCATCGCTCCCCACAACCTCCACTTACAGCCCCATGCGATTAACAGTAGTTCCTTTTTGCAGAACCGCTAAAAACAAGGGTTTCATACACTTGCTGCTCCAATCTTTCTTTATCATTAATGAAGGGAAGCTGCACCAATGCTTTCTTTCGTAATCCCATTTTATTAACTATTTTCGCCATAATTTTTTATACGAATTTTGATTATGTGGGTTTGGCTCTCCGGGATTATACTTAGGAACAGACGATTACTGCTTTCCATTCTGGGCTTGGTTACCATTTTCATGGCGTACCATGGTTCACGAGTAGAAATGTCATACGAGGCAGCACAATTGCTACCGAAAAAAGATAGTGCTTATGTCGATTATCAAAAGTTCAGGCAGCTGTTCGGAGAAGAGGGAAACCTCATCGTGGTTGGCGTAGAAGATCCTGATTTTTTCAAGATTGGCCATTTCGAGGCTTGGCACAAACTTGTAAACAACCTGGATAAAGTTGACGGCGTAGAAAACCTGCTTTCGGTTTCAAACTCATACAACCTCAGGAAAAACACAGACAAAAGAAAATTCGAAATTCAGAATATTTTCCCGGAGGAAGTTCAAAGCCAACAACAGCTGGATAGTCTAGCGAATGTTTTTCACAGCTTGCCCTTTTACAAAGGACTACTCTATAACTCGGAAACAGACATGTATTTGCTTGCCATTACGGTAAACAAAGACAAAATGAAGTCGAAGCAACGGGAAAAAATGGTTCTTGCCATTAAAGAAACCTGCGAAAACTTCTCTGAAGAAACCGGGCTTGAACTCCACTACTCGGGACTTCCCTACATTCGGGTTATCAACTCCATTAAAATTAAAAAGGAGATCTACCTTTTTAGTGCTTTGGCCCTTTTGCTGTGCATTGTCACCTTGTTCTTATTTTTCCGTTCATTCAAGGCGGTATTCTATCCGGTTCTAATTGTTTCTACCGGTGTTATTTGGGCACTAGGAACCATGGCCTTGTTTGGCTTTAAAATTACCCTGCTCACCGGAATGATTCCGTCACTGCTGATTGTCATCGGAATTCCGAACAGCATTTACATGCTCAACAAGTACCATCATGAGTTTCGCAACCACGGAAATAACATCAAGGCGCTACAACGGGTTATCATTAAAATTGGAAATGCCACTTTCTTAACCAACCTGACAACAGCCTCTGGTTTTGCAACCTTTGTCATTACGAACAGCGAAATTTTAAGACAGTTTGGTGTTGTTGCTGCACTCAACATTCTGACTCTTTTTGTCTTGTCTCTACTGTTGATTCCAATTTTATTTAGCTTTGCCAAGCCACCAGAAAAGCGGCATATCAAGCACTTGGAGAATCAACTATTCAACAAGATCATCCTTTCTCTCGAAAATATATCTCAAAATTATCGGCGCATTGTTTACATCGCAGCTACTGCTGTTTTATTGGCCGGAATCTATGGAATTACCTTAATGAAAAGCTCCGGCTACATGGTAGACGACATTCCGGAAAGCGACATCATCTATAAAGATTTAAAATACTTTGAGAAACAGGTTGATGGGCTCATGCCGCTGGAGATCATTATTGATACAGAACGCCCCAACGGCGTAATGAACCTGAGTGTATTCAGACGCATGGAAAAACTGGAAGAAAGACTCTCCCACTACGATGAGCTCTCATCATCCATGTCCCTGCTTAACATCCTGAAGTTCTCAAAACAAGCATTCTATAATGGTAAAGAACGCTATTACAGTTTGCCGAACAATCAAGAGAAGAACTTCATTTTGTCCTATGCCACCAAGAGTGAGGAAGATGAAGCAGCTGGCGTAAGTGCCCTCCATTCATTCTTGGATAGTTCCAAGCAGGTTACCCGCATCAGTGTTCGGATGCACGATGTTGGCACCAAACGTATGGAAGAGCTTTACAATGATTTTAAAATGGAGGTTGACTCAATATTCCCTGCAGACAAATTTAATGTAACCGTTACCGGATCAAGTGTCACCTTCTTTAAAGGAACTCAATACCTGGTGAAAAACCTGTTCAGCAGCCTGACTTTAGCCATTCTTCTCATTTCAGCCTTCATGGCTGTCATGTTCTATTCGTGGCGCATGGTCATCATGTCTCTGGTTCCCAACATCATTCCGTTGATTTTCACTGCAGCAATCATGGGATTCTCCGGAATTCCGATCAAGGCGTCCACCATTCTGGTTTTCAGTATTGCCTTTGGAATATCGGTTGACAACACCATTCACTTTTTAGCCAAATACCGTCAAGAACTATCAGCGACTGGATGGAACATCCGGGAGTCGGTGAAATTAGCCCTCCGAGAAACCGGAGTCAGTATGATTTACACCTTCGTAGTGCTGTTCTTTGGCTTTGGTGTGTACAGTGTTTCTCAATTTGGCGGAACCGCTGCTTTAGGAGTTTTGGTTTCACTTACCCTATTAACAGCAATTACATCTAACTTGATTTTATTACCATCCCTACTTGTTGGGCTTGAAAAATATACGACAACCAAGTCTTTCCACGAACCGCTTCTTCAAATCTATGACGAAGAAGAAGATATTGAGTTGGATGAACTTGAGATCGAAAAATCAACCAATTCTAAAGACGAAAAAGCATGAAGCCAATGCACTCCATCCAAGAACTGCAACAATTGGTGATCGACAAGCTGGCCGAAGAAGCCAGCGCGATTGCGATTACCGAGCCGGTGAATTTGTACGAACCGATTACCTACACCTTAAACATGGGTGGGAAACGACTACGACCGGCCATGCTCTTGATGGCTTGTGATCTATTTAGCGGCGATATTAAAAACATGCTGAACGCAGCCGTTGCGGTTGAAGTTTTTCACAACTTCACCTTGCTGCATGACGACATTATGGACCATGCGGACATTCGCCGAAACCAACCCGCCGTTCATAAAAAATACAATGAGAATGTTGCCATTCTTTCTGGCGATGCCATGTCAATCATGGCCTATCAGTACCTATTAAAAATCAACCACCCGGCAATCCAAGAGGTCACTCAGCTTTTCTCAAAAACAGCCATGGAAGTATGCGAAGGCCAGCAATACGATATGGATTTTGAACACCGTCAAGATGTGAGCATTGACGAGTACCTCAAAATGATCCGCCTGAAAACGGCCGTGCTTATTGCCGGCAGCTTAAAAATGGGGGCTTTACTTGGAGGGACAGACTCAGACAATGCTGATCGACTCTACCGTTTTGGCATCAACATGGGCTTAGCCTTCCAACTGCAAGATGACCTGCTCGATGTTTTTGCTGACCAAGAAAAGTTTGGCAAGAAAATCGGTGGAGATATTGTCGCCAACAAAAAAACATTCTTATTACTAAAAGCACTCGAGATAGCTTCTCCTAAACAAAAGCAAGCGCTTCAATACTGGATTGAAAAAGACGATTTTGATCCGAAAGAAAAAATCGATGCCGTACGTACCATCTACACAGATCTGAATCTGAAAGAAATCAGTGAGCAATTGGCAGAAACGTACTACCAAAAAGCACTGAATGAAATACAGGCAATTGAAGTAGCAAGTGAAAGAAAAGAGCCTCTGATTTTATTGGCAAAAACGATCCTAAAACGTGAACATTAACAAGCCTGAAACGTTTGCTATTCTTGGTTATTACAACCTTGAATATTAAAGTTCTAAAATTTGTTCAATTAAGCTGGTTTTTGTAAATTCCGGCTCCACAGATGTAAACTTTTTATCATGAGTCAAAATACTGGGAAAGTCATACAGGTTATTGGACCTGTAGTTGATATTAGTTTCGACCAGGAAGGTAGCGAGCTTCCAAAAATTTATGATGCCCTGGAAATTGTTCGCAATGACAATTCCAAATTAGTTGTTGAGTGCCAACAACATATTGGAGAAAACTCTGTTCGTGCCATCTCAATGGATTCAACAGACGGGATTAAGCGAGGAATGGAGGTTATTGCAACAGGCTTGCCAATCACAATGCCTAAAGGAGAAATCGCTCTTGGCCGTTTGCTTAACGTAACGGGCGATGCTGTAGATGGAATGGAAAATCTTCCCAAACAAGGGCTGAACATTCACAACGAACCACCCAAGTATGAAGATCTGACCACCGAAACTGAAGTTCTTTTTACTGGGATTAAAGTCATCGACCTGATTGAGCCTTATGCTAAAGGAGGTAAGATTGGCTTATTTGGAGGTGCTGGTGTAGGAAAAACCGTTTTGATCCAAGAGCTGATCAACAACATCGCCTTGGCGCACAGCGGACTTTCAGTATTTGCCGGGGTTGGAGAGCGCACCCGTGAAGGAAACGACTTGCTTCGCGAGATGATTGAAGCAAAAATTGTTGACTACGGTGACGAATTCCGCAAATCGATGGAAGAAGGCAACTGGGACTTGTCAAAAGTAGATCCGGAAGCCCTCAAAAAATCGAAGCTGGCCTTGGTATTTGGACAAATGAACGAACCCCCTGGTGCACGTGCTCGTGTTGCTCTCTCAGGACTAACCATTGCTGAAAGCTTGAGAGATGGAGATGAGTCTAGCAGTGCTGGAGGACGCGATATCCTATTCTTCGTTGATAATATTTTCCGTTTCACTCAGGCCGGATCTGAAGTTTCTGCGCTTTTAGGGCGTATGCCTTCTGCGGTAGGTTACCAGCCAACGTTGGCAACTGAAATGGGAGTGATGCAAGAACGTATTACATCAACCAAAAATGGATCAATTACCTCCGTACAGGCAGTGTATGTACCTGCTGATGACTTGACCGACCCAGCACCGGCAACCACTTTTGCCCACTTGGATGCGACCACGGTATTGAGCCGGAAAATTTCAGAGCTTGGAATTTACCCCGCTGTTGATCCGCTGGACTCTTCGTCACGGATCCTTACAGCCGATATTGTTGGCCAGGAACATTACAATTGTGCCCAACGTGTTAAAGAAATTCTGCAACGATACAAAGAACTTCAGGACATTATTGCGATCCTTGGAATGGATGAACTGTCAGAAGACGACAAGCTTGTTGTGCATCGTGCACGCCGAGTGCAACGTTTCCTTTCTCAACCATTCTTTGTTGCTGAACAATTTACTGGACTGAAAGGGAAATTGGTATCCATCGAAGACACCATCAAAGGATTCAATATGATTATGAATGGCGAGGTGGATCAATATCCGGAATCTGCCTTCAACCTTGTTGGAACCATTGAAGAAGCGATTGCAAAAGGTGAGAAAATGCTAGCAGAAGCAGAGGCCTAATATAAATCAATGTGACCATGTTTATTGAGATCATAACTCCTTCAAAGAAAATATACACCGGTGAGATTTCCTTGGTAAAACTACCGGGAGCCAAAGGATCATTTGAGATTCTTGAAAATCACGCCCCCATCATTTCAACCCTTGAGAAAGGCACAATAAAAGTGGTGGACAAAGACAAACAAATTCATTTCTTTGATGTGGATGGCGGTGTTGTTGAAACCAAAAGCAACAAGATTATTGTATTGGCTGAATCAGCTTAAAATGAACCTATAATATAACAATACCCTGAATAGAAATCATTCAGGGTATTTACTTTTACACTTGACTCCTAAACTACTTATCATACGGCTCAGCTCAATCGGGGACATTGTCTTAACAAGCCCGATTATTCGGTGTTTAAAACAACAAACCGAAAACGCTGAAGTACACTTTTTAACGAAGGAAAAGCACAAAGATCTCGTTCGTGCAAATCCTTACATCGACAAACTCCACCTGTACAATTCCAACCTGAATGAAATCGTTCAGCAGCTGCAGCAGGAAAAGTTTGACTACATCATTGATCTACATCACAACATCAGGAGTCAATATGTCAAGCAACACCTGCGCAAACCGGCTTACACCCTGAGAAAACTCAACATTAAAAAATGGCTATTAATCAAGCTAAAAATCAACATATTACCAAACATCCACATTGTAGATCGAATGTTTGATGCAATTGCCCCTCTTGGCATTAAAAACGACAAAAAGGGACTTGATCATTTTATTCCAGAAGAAGATGAATTTGATTTAAAACAATTACCGAAAGATTTCCATAAAGGTTATGTTGCAATAGCCATTGCAGGGACTTATTTTACCAAACGTTTACCCGCTGATAAGCATTTGGAAACAATCAGCCAGGCTGAAGTCCCCTACATTATATTGGGAGGAAAGAATGAACGACCAATGGCTGAGCTTATTGAACAACAAACGAAAGGCAAGGTCCTCAACCTATGTGGAAAACTAAGCATCAACCAATCGGCCTCGATCGTCAAGCAAGCACGTCTGGTTATCGCCAACGACACCGGCTTGATGCACATTGCCGCTGCCTTCAAAAAGAAAATTCTATCGATCTGGGGCAGCACAACCCCCGAGTTGGGAATGACTCCCTATTTGGCTCACCCGGCTTCACAACAACAACGTGTTCCCGGCTTAAAATGCCAGCCTTGTTCAAAAATTGGACGTCATCAATGTCCAAAAAGCCATTTCCGCTGCATGCAAGAGCAAAACACAACAGAAATGGCTCAATGGATTTTATCAAATTACTAGAATAGTCTTAAGCAAATGCAGCTTTTATGCGCTCTAAGGCTTGCAACAAAGTAGACCGCTGACAACCAATATTGATTCGCATATAACCGCTTCCCTGCTTTCCAAATTGAACACCTCGGTTTAACCCAACACCTGCCTTCAACAAACGCTCATTCAACTCCTCATCAGACAATCCTAAAGCATTGAAATCTAACCACACCAAGTAGGTTGCTTCTGGCTCCATCGGAACAACTTGAGGAAGATTTCCTTTTAAGTAAGTTCTTACCAGCTGCATATTTTCTTGCAGGTAAACCAACATCTGTTCCAACCAAGCTTCACCTTCACGATAAGCCGTCTCCAAAGCTACTGAGCCAAAAATGTTCCCCATATGCAAATGCGGAACCTTCAACTCTCGCTCGTAGCGCGCAAGCAATCGCTTGTTCGGAATCACGACAAAAGAAGTGGTCAAGCCGGCAATATTAAAAGTCTTACTTCCAGCCATGCAAACAACACAAGACTGAGCAACCTCTTCTGAAATCGTTGGCAAAGGAATATGCTTATGCCCTTCAAAAACCAAGTCTGAGTGAATTTCATCCGAGATGATCAGAACCTTGTTTTCAAGACAGATCGCAGTCAAAGCTTCCAACTCTTCCCGAGTCCAAACCATTCCTCCAGGATTTTGAGGATTACACAGTAAGAGCAATTTTGTCTCGGACGTAATCTTTTGTTTCAAATCTTCCAAATCAAAAGTATAGCGCCCATTTTCAAGTTTTAGCGGATTCTCAACCATCTTCCGGCCTGTTCCTTTCACCGAATCAAAAAACGGGAAATAAACCGGAGGCTGCACAATCACTTCGTCTCCTGGCTTTGAAAAAGCCTCAATCGCCAAAGTCAATCCGGCAACAACTCCAGGACTGAATGACAACCATTCCTTTTCCACTTTCCAAGCATGGCGCTTCTCCAGCCAATTGGTAATTGACTCCGCATAAGAATCATCTCGGAAGGTGTAGCCTAAAACTTCATGCTCCAAGCGCTCCTTTAGCGCATTAATAATAAAATCGGGCGTTTTGAAATCCATATCGGCCACCCAAAGAGGCAGCACATCCTCGGTTCCAAAAAACATCTGACGCCCATCATATTTTATACAATTGGTATTTGTACGATCAACCAATTCATCAAAATTGTACTTTTTCATCTGTCTATATTTTCTATTTTCAATGGCAACTCATGCCTGCCTGAACTACTCCATCAAACAGGGAACGCGTATAATTAAATCTTTCAGAAGGAACTTGCTATCTCACTCTTGTTGTATTTATTGCTCCTTCCAATCACAACAGCTTCTGCTCTTATTCTAAACCACAGCTTTTTGCAGATAAAACAAATCGCCCTCTTGTTTCACCTGCAAAACAAAATCAAAACGATCCAAATCCAGGCAAAGATCGAAATCGGCCTGTGGCGCCCAGGCCTGTTTCTCCGGAGCAAAAAAACGAGCTCCCGCTCCTGCCCGAAGCCTTTCAACCATCTGAGGAAAATCTACCGACTCACCTTCCAAACAGGCTTTGATGTATTCCGCCAAAAAAGTATCCTCATCTGTGGGGTGCTGGCATGCATAACCCATGCAAACCAACGACAACTTCTGAGGCTGTTGCTGACGGATGTAGCGAATAATGGCTCCTGCATTGACAAAACTCCCAGTAATTAGTTCATCAGCCTTGGTGGCATTTACAATGCCCTGCGTTCCGCTACTGGTCGTATGCACCATTACTTTCCCATCCAAACGGTCCCTCCGAATTTGCGAAGGCGAATTACCGTAGTCAAAACCTTCCGGCTTCTGCTCGTGACGTTCCCCCACCAGAATATAATCTGGATGTTTCTCTTTTAAACCATAAGCTAAATCAATTTGCCCAACCGGATAAATCTTACTTACCCCTTGATCAAAAGCATAACAGGCAACTGAAAAAGCCCTAAACACATCAATAATAACAGTCAGCCCCTCTGCTTTCCGGGCTCCGTCCAGTAACTGCAATATTTTAATTTCCATTTCTAACAGCTCATTTTAATACCGGTTCAAAAAAAACGCTTCTAAACAAGCACGCCTATTCAGAGCATCCTAACTCGCTTGCCCCACCAAGCTAGCTCAAAACAGTAAACTCGCACCCACTATTTTAATCAGAAGAGCGCCTTCAACTTACGGTATTCTGTTTCTAATTCGAGTTTATTTTTCTTTAAATAATTAAGAGCGTATTTAAAAGACTCAACAAGATAAGTCTTGAAGCTTGCTCTTCCAAGACCAGTCGCATTTCAAGTAAAAATAATATTCATAATTATTTTTTGGCAAGATATTTGACAAGCACATCCAATTCTTATCAAACTCTTTATTTATAAGCAATAAAGAAGGTCTAATCCCCATTAGATTTATCAATCAACGACACAATACAAAATTAACCTACCCTTAACGTATGTTTTACAGCATATGTTTTAAAACATACTACATTTGTAACTGTAATTCATTACGAACATTTAAAAATTCAAAACTATGAAAACATTCAGAACAATTACCATGATGGTTGCTTTAACAGTTATTGCAAACATCGCTATGGCAAGCGGAAATCTGCGTGTAAACATCTTGCCTTTAAAAGCAGATCGCGCAGTCGTTGCTATTTCAAACAATGCCGAGAGCAAGTTCCAGATCAGTATTGAAGACGAACAAGGCGCTGTTGTTTATTTCAAAGAAACTGATGGAGGGATGGCTGACTACCGCAAAGTGTACGATTTTTCAAACTTGGAAAATGGTAGCTACAAACTAGTTGTAAGCCTTGACAACATCTCTGGCGAGCGTGAATTCTCTATTGATCATGGTGTTATCAATGTCGGTAAAGAAAAAACGTTGGCTGCTCCATTTTTCTCATTCAAAGACGACATCTTGCGTGTTGCATACTTGAACCACCAAGGAGAGAAAACAAGCTTGTACATTTACACCAAAGGGGAACTTGTTTACAGCAAAGCATTGGAAAATTCTTTCTCTGTAAACGAAGGACTTGATCTTTCTAAATTGACAACAGGAGACTACCAGGTGGTACTGGCCTCAGGAGATGAAGTTTACGATTATAATTTAGCAGTAAACTAAGAAAGTCATAAACTTTTTTTCCAATGCGGTTATCCAAAAGAAACCGCATTTTTTTTGCTCTAAACTTTACGACGCTCCCCCCCTTTAACCATTCCAGTTCTAAAACGATCTTGCCAAACTTATTGCAGTACCTTCTCAATCTTCAAAAGTTCTTTTTACACCTCCATATCCTAAAACGAATTCAGGATAACGCTTTTGCCAAGACCGATTCCCCTGCCATTAAGCGTCTTGCCGAACTTGTTTCGGCATCTGTTAACTAAATACAAAACGTTCTCTTCCGAAATTCTTACCTTTAGCTAACAAAATTGACAGCATGCATAAAGGCTTCGTTTATATCCTGTCGAACAAAAATCGAACAACCTTCTACATTGGAGTTACTTCCGATATTAAACGACGGATACTCGAACACAAAACGGGAATAGGATCGGCCTTTACCAAAAAGTACAACCTGACTGATTTGATGTATTATGAGAAAATAGAAGGCATGAACGAATGCATCAATCGGGAAAAGCAACTTAAAAATTGGCATCGTGACTGGAAAATCAATTTGATTCGAGAAGACAACCCTGAAATGAAAGATTTGTCCGCCAGTTGGTTTATAGAACAAGATGGGAAGCTGCTTCTTTCGGACAGATAAAGACGCAATTCGTATCATAGAAAACACGGTAGAGATTCGCAAGTAGATCCTGAAACAAGTTCAGGATAAATACCCCTGCAATTTAAGCGTCTTGCCGGACTTGTTTCGGCATCTCTAAGTACCATTAAAAAGACATCAGGTATAAGCAAGCAGATCCCGAAATAAATTCGGGATGACGCAAGTATTTCGCTGATTCTGCTTTTTTAATGGTTATTATAATGTTTTGTAATTTTAAAGAAAAAATGACAGAGCAAAAACTAACTATTCCTATCGATGCAATAAAAGCAGATTTCAACGAATTCCTGACTCCGGAATCTAACAAACGAATTATATTTTCAGGACCATTCGGAATTGGAAAAACTTATTTCCTTGATAAGTTCTTCAGAAAGGAGAATAAAGGATATCTACCAATATTTCTAAGACCTGTCAATTATTCTTTGCTCTCCAATGAAGATGTATTTAAATTGATAAAATATGACATTCTTTATCAATTGATTCTGTTTCCGGAATTTGAGATTGAAAAAGAATTCAAATTAACAAAAGGAGAATACACTAAGTTTTTTTTTCGTGACTATGGATTCTCAACTTTAAGTAATCTCCTCAAATTAATTCCGAAAATTCAAACAACTGTTGACAGCTTTGAAAAAATTGGAGAATTGATAACAGCATACAAAGAAGGATTAGAAAATATCAAGCAAACAGATGAACTAACAAAGCTATTTGACTTTCAAAATGAGACACAAGCAAATTTCCTTCTCGAATATGACAATGCGTCCCAATACATTTCTTGGAAACTAGAGGAAATTTCAAAAAAAGATACAAATCAAGAAAACTTGAAAAAAGTATTGATTATTGACGACCTTGACCGCCTTGACCCAGAGCACATATTTCGTTTATTCAACGTTTTTAGTGCTCACTTTGATCAAGCAAAATACTATTCGAGCAATGAAGAAAATATTCCTGACAACAAGTTTGGATTTGACAAGATAATCTTTGTATGTGATATCGAAAATATTCGAAAAATATTTGCCCACAAATATGGAAAAGGTGTTGATTTCAGTGGATATATTGATAAGTTCTACTCTTCTCAAGTTTATCATTTTAATAAAAATAAAATCGTATTAGACTATGTTGATCAAATATTTAAATCATACGAGAATAGTTCCCCTCAAAAAGGAGGTAGCCAGGATCAAATATTAACCTTCATCAAACCAATCTTTATAGATCTCATCAATGCAAATGCCATAAATCACAGAGTCATCGAAAACATAGATAAAAACAGAACTAATTTCAAGGATCCATATACTGTTAGTTTTTGGAATCCACTTTTCTCAAGGAACTATGAATTTGTTTTTATTCAAGTTCTTGATTTCTTATATGATATTTTTGGCAAAAATTATGAAGCACTATATGAAGCAATAGAAAAAGCTTCATGCCTAAAAAAGAACACAACAAACCAATTAATTAACAGACATATTAAACACCTCCTCCCTTTGCTATCACTAAAAACGATAGACGAAGACTCTCAACAATCATGGCATTTTGAGCCAAATCGTCCTTCTTTATCATTCAAAATAGCTAAGGACGAAAATGAATGCATTGTTGCCAATATAGTTTCTTCTGAATATTCATGGATAACCCATCAAAATTACTATCGATTTCTTCTCATAGTCATTGAAAATTTAAAAGCAATTGGGGTCTTTGAATTTAACCCAGAATAAGCTAACAAAACATCTAAAGAAAGGTCCTTTTTAAAGAATAGCGTAATAGAATCAGGTAAACACTACGCTCCAATTTGAGACTACCACCCAGTAAAATAAAAAAAGCCACTCCCTTGCGGAAATGGCTTTTTATATGGTGAATTGAACAGGTGACTCGGAGTCACCTGCCCAATAACAGTCAGCTTTCTATTCTTCGTGAGCTGAGATCAAAATCTCCAGGATTTTCTTACCTGCAGCAGACACGCTGGTACCAGGACCAAAAATGGCAACGACACCTGCATCATACAAACATTGGTAATCCTGAGCAGGAATCACACCACCAGCAATAACCATGATGTCTTCGCGCCCCAGTTTTTTAAGCTCTTCGATTACAGCAGGAACCAAAGTTTTGTGGCCTGCAGCCAAAGAAGAAACTCCCATCACGTGTACGTCGTTTTCAACCGCTTGCTTAGCAGCTTCTTCCGGAGTTTGGAACAGAGGTCCCATATCTACGTCAAAGCCAAGATCGGCATAACCGGTTGCTACTACTTTTGCTCCACGGTCGTGACCATCCTGCCCCATTTTGGCAATCATGATCCGTGGCTGACGGCCTTCCAGCTCGGCAAATTTCTTCGCCAAATCTTGTGCGTCCAGGAAGGTTTTATCTTGCTTACTTTCTGATGAGTACACGCCTGAAATAGTTCTAATTACAGCTTTATAACGTCCTACGACTGATTCGCAGGCATCTGAAATTTCACCCAATGAAGCACGTTTTTGTGCTGCTTTAATCGAGAGATCAAGCAAGTTGCCTTCACCTGTTTCGGCACATTTGGTAATGGCATGCAATGCTTGTTGTACCTCTTCGTCGTTACGCTCGGCGCGCAGTTTCTGCAAACGCTCAATTTGCGATTGACGAACGGCAGTGTTGTCGATTTCCAAGATATCGATTGGATCTTCTTTTTCCAAACGGTACTTATTCACCCCAACAATTGTTTGAGCGTTGCTATCGATACGTCCCTGAGCACGTGCAGCAGCTTCCTCAATACGCATTTTTGGAACACCGGTTTCGATTGCTTTCGCCATACCGCCCAGTTTTTCAACTTCCTCAATCAATTTCCAGGCGCTTTGAGCCAAGTCATTAGTCAAAGCTTCTACATAATAAGAACCAGCCCATGGGTCAGCTCCCCGACAAATCTCTGTTTCTTGTTGAATGTACAACTGAGTGTTACGTGCAATACGCGCAGAGAAGTCAGTTGGCAACGCAATAGCTTCATCCAAGGCGTTGGTGTGCAACGACTGGGTATGTCCTAATGCAGCACCCATTGCTTCGATAGCAGTACGACCTACGTTGTTGAATGGATCTTGCTCAGTCAACGACCAACCAGAAGTTTGCGAGTGCGTACGCAGTGCCATCGACTTTGGATTTTTAGGATTGAATTGTTTCACCAATTTAGCCCAAATCATACGAGCAGCGCGCATTTTAGCAATCTCCATGAAGTGATTCATTCCAATTGCCCAGAAGAAAGACAAACGAGGCGCAAATGCATCCACATCCAAGCCCGCTTTCATTCCTGTACGAATGTAGTCCAATCCATCAGCAAGGGTGTAGGCCATTTCAATATCGGCAGTCGCACCAGCTTCTTGCATGTGGTAACCCGAAATAGAGATTGAGTTGAATTTAGGCATCTTTTGAGATGTGAACTCAAAGATGTCAGCAATTGCTTTCATTGAGAATTCTGGTGGGTAGATGTAGGTATTACGAACCATAAATTCCTTCAGAATATCATTCTGAATGGTTCCAGCCAATTGATCCATGCTGGCACCTTGTTCCAATGCAGTAACAATGTAGAAAGCCATTACTGGAAGTACCGCTCCATTCATGGTCATTGAAACAGACATCTTATCCAATGGGATTTGATCGAACAGGATTTTCATATCCAGGATCGAATCGATCGCTACCCCTGCTTTACCAACATCACCAACTACCCGTGGGTGATCCGAGTCGTATCCACGGTGTGTGGCCAAGTCAAAAGCTACTGAAAGCCCTTTCTGACCAGCGGCCAGGTTACGACGGTAAAATGCGTTAGACTCTTCAGCGGTAGAAAACCCGGCATACTGACGGATGGTCCATGGGCGCATCGCGTACATCGCAGAGTAAGGCCCGCGAAGGAATGGAGGCAAACCGGCAGCATAATTCAAATGCTCCATGCCTTCCAAATCGTCTTTAGTGTAAACTGGTTTTACCGGGATTTGCTCCGGGGTCATCCAGTCTTTCGAAATTTTATTTTGAGCAGCCCACGCCTTAGCATCTGCTTTTGCCTGTGCTTCTTTAATGTTTATATTTTTAAAATTTGGCTTCATGTTTTTAAGATTTTAGATTTTAGACACTAGATCTTAGACTTTAGATTTTAGACATTAAACAGATTTCTCTGAAAAGCGATTAGCATCTTGATAATCTCTGAAGTTTTAGCTAAGATTTCTTCTTTGGTATTCTCAGTAATATACTCAAGATCAGAAGCAAGAATAATCAACGATTCAACTTCAAACAAAGAGCCTTTAGCCATATCCAGAAAATGACTGAAGTCTTTATCGGTTCCTCGTCCAGCTCCTTCTGCAATATTCAACATTACCGAAACTACAGCTCGCCGTGTTTGAGAAGTTAATCCATAAAGTTCTTCAGACGGAAATTTTTTGGTTACTAGGTACACCTCTTTTACAAGAATCCTTGCCCTTTGCCAAATCTTTATTTCCTTATAGTTATGCATCCTGAATGTCTATTGTCTAAAGTCTGATGTCTTAATATCTATTGACCTATTTGATTCCCAATTTAGCTTGATATCCTTTCAGGTCTTCCAGCACATTACTTCTCACATGGATGAAGTTTTCAATGCCTTTGGCTTTTAACTCGTCAGTGCAAGCAGGTGCGCCAGCAACAACGAAAATGGCATCATCCTCAATCAGATCAAAAGCTGCAGGAGCTAATTCAGCATATTCATCATCAGAACTACAGATCACTACGATATTGGCACCAGCTTCTTTGGCAGCAGCAATACCTTCTTCAACCGTAGCAAATCCGTTGTTGTCTTTTACTTCGTAACCAGCCACGGCAAAGAAGTTACATGCAAACTGAGCACGTGCTTTGCGGAAGTTCAGGTTACCAATTGTCAACATGAAAGCCAACGGACGTTTGTTATCTTTTGAGTATTTATCGGTTGCCACACGAACAGCTTCAAAAGCCTGGGCTCCACGATAAGGTTTGATGGTTTCAATTTCAGCATCTTCAGCAGTCAGATCCATTGGGCTCAATGCTTCTTCTACTGAGTCGGCTTTTTCTAAGCGCTCGGTGAAGTTCGGGAATTGATTAATTCCTAACAAGTTCTCGCGACGAGTCGCAATATTCAGGTCACGCTTGGTAGCCATTTCCTTCACTTTTCCTTGAACGAAACCTTCTTTAGCCGCAGCAAGGAAACCACCTTTTTCTTGAATTTCAAGGAACAACTTCCATGCTTCATCAGCAATCGAAGCTGTCAGTTCTTCAATGTAGTATGAACCGGCACCCGGGTCAACAATCTTGTCGAAGTGAGATTCTTCTTTCAACAATAATTGTTGGTTGCGAGCAATGCGGTCAGAGAATGTCGTTGATTCTTCGTAAATCGCGTTGAAGGGCAACACCGTAATTGAATCGGCTCCACCCAAAGCAGCACTCATCGCTTCGGTTTGCGTACGCAGCATGTTTACGTAAGGATCATAGAATGTTTTGTTCCAGCTTCCAGTTTCTGCATGTACCTGCATTTGGCAAGCTTCTTCATTCTTGGGTTCGTAAGCTTTTACAATTTGAGCCCACAACATGCGCCCTGCACGGAATTTCGCAATTTCCATGAAGTAGTTGGCACTAACGCTCAAGTTGAATTTCATGTTTTTAGCAACAGCATCAATAGCCACACCTTCGTCGGTTAAAACGGAAAGGTATTCAGCTCCCTGTGCCAACGAAAATGCCAACTCTTGCACCACTGAGGCACCAGCATTTCCATAGTTTTTACCGTTAACCGCCAATGCGCGATATTGTGGCAATTCAGCTGATTTTTCAATCAGGTTCTTGGCTTGACCTTTTACATGATCAAGACCTTTTTTGAAGCGGCCATAAAGCAGGTAATTACCGAATGGATCGTAAGCAACTGATGCCACAACGTTTTTCGGATCCCACTTGCCTGCCAACACATAAGCAGCAAAAGCTTCTGCCAATTCGCATGTACAGCAGCTGGCAATCAGGTTAACTTCAATGGATTCCAGGCAAACGTTGTTCAACAACACGGCTAGATCTTCCTTGGTAACTTGGTTACATCCCTTAAAAACGAAACCCAAAGAGGTTACGCCTTTCATCAAAACATCCAAAGCCTTTTTGTTGGCCTCTTCTAAATCTTCGACGAGGATATTTTGACGAACATACCAGTCGTTATTATTCGTTTTTGTTCCACGTACATAAGGAAACTCACCCGGAAGTGTATCCAGGTAATTTAATTGCTCCAGGTCTTCCTGCCTGTAGTAAGGCTGAACGGAAAAGCCTTCATTAGTCCTCCAAACCAATTTACGGTCAAAGTCAGCGCCTTTTAAATCGGCAACTACTTTTTCTTTCCATGCCTCAGTACTGACAGGAGGAAACTCGTTAAATAATTTGATATATTTTTCTGCCATAATGTAACTGTTAAGAAAATCAGGCTGCAAAATTAACCTTTTTACATAAGGACTACTCAAAAAATCGCAAGTTTTTAACCTTTAAGTAACAAATATCAGGTTTTGATTTTCAGGCATTTACATATGAATGAATTTAGATACATCGAATTTGAGTGCTATTTTTACCCAGTATAAATAAGGCATGATAAAAATCATGCCTTATTTCTTTCAGCAACCATTAATAATTCACTAAAACTCAATCTTATAACTCAAATTAGGTACGACAATGCGATCGAACTGCTTTTCTGGACGCCCATTCTGCAGATTAAACTCATAATCACGGTATTCCTCGTTGCCCAAAGCATTTAGCAGATGGAAAGACCAGATACTTGCATGCTTTGGTTTATTCTTCCGATATGACAGGCTGAATGAAACCACCAAAGCCGGATCTTCCTGTTTGGTATATGCACGCGAGTAGTCGTAGGTTAACTCCCCACTTTCCATCGACTCGTCCACAAGCAAAGGCGTGTAGCGATCGCCTCCCATCCAGGTCATTCGTCCATTTAAACTTAAGGTGTTGGCATCGTTCTTCCCCAACTGCCATTCCTTACCTGCCAAAAGGTTCAGCAAATAATTCTTATTGTACAAGCTGTTACGCTCAATGCCATCGCCTCCTTTATACTTTGAATCGAATAGCGACGCTGTTGCCAGGTAGTAAAAGCCGTTGGTCAGGAAGTGCTCCAAAGTAAAATCAACGCCAAGGTTAGTTCCTGTTCCATCATTCACCAAGGTTTCGTTGAAAAACCAATCCATTTCCAGGTTTTGCAATGAGAAATAACTATCCGGAACAACCGGCACATCATACAAATACTGAAAATATGGTTCAATTTTTAGACGAGTGTTTCGATTCAGGTTGATGTCGTAGGCTAATCCCCCGTGGTGAGCTTTCGTCATTTTCAAATCTTTATTGGGCTGAATAATGCCATTGTCCGTTTGTTGACGCGCCATGTAAAAGCCAATCATCTCGATGCGACTATTTAAACCATAGGCAAAACCTAATGACTGATTGGGATTAAACTGCCACTTCAAGCCAACTCGAGGCTCTACGCTCACCTCATCATTCAAACTAAAATAATGCAGATGTACCCCCAGATTCA
The DNA here is from genome assembly GCF_900113005.1 of Sunxiuqinia elliptica. Taxonomy (GTDB): domain Bacteria; phylum Bacteroidota; class Bacteroidia; order Bacteroidales; family Prolixibacteraceae; genus Sunxiuqinia; species Sunxiuqinia elliptica. The sequence continues at coordinate 1,036,103 of NZ_FONW01000001.1, read as the reverse complement.
GCTTTACTTGGGTTGACAGGTTAACCATGGACTGCGAATAGGCTTGCACAGAAGAAGCATCGCCCTCTTCGTTGGCAAAGGCCACCAATGGTTGCCCCAGAACAGCTGCCTCCCGATTATCGACATTGTAATGGTGCCGATTAACCACCACCCCCGTCCGGTTGGCATGATGAACACCAAATTTATGATTTAGCGTACTGGTAAAAGTATATTTCGAGGTGTTGTTATTCACTCGTTCTTTAGGCTGAAGGTCCATTCCTTCGTCCAACTCATCATATACCGTTTCGATACGATTGCCCGAAGCAGCCAAAGTAGTATGCAAATAAGTGGTTTGATTAAACAACATTTTGTGCGTTAAGCCAATAGCTCCTGTTGCCAAATCCAAAGCATAACCTTCCTTGTCCTGCACTGTTTCCCACTCCGACTGATCCTTCAGAGGCTCTCGTTCCTGGTCGTCCAAAGCACCAATTCCCCAAAGGGTAAAGTTCCCCATTCGTTTCGTCGGAAAATTCAGTTTAAATGAAAAATCCTGGTAACCAATATCGCCCGCTTCTTCCGGAATCAGCGATCCCAGCAAAGCATAGGTTGAATAGCGGTAGTTAAACAAGTAAGATGCCCCGCCTTTTTTCAGTGGTCCTTCCGAAGAAAAGTCGAGTCCGGTAACACCTGCCTTAAAAGCGTGTTCATAAGTTTCATTGTTTCCATTTCGAAGCCGGATATCAAAAACTCCGGACAAGGCATTACCATACTCCGCGGGGAAAGCTCCGGTATAAAAGTCCGAATTGGCTAACATGTGACTGGACAGCGCAGTTATCCCTCCAGCTCCAAAAGCAATCACATTGGCAAAGTGCGTTGGATTGGCAATTTCAACGCCCTCCATACGCCACAGTAGGTTACGAGGAGAGTTCCCTCGAACTACAATCCCATTGTTGCCAATTTCGGAGGCCACACCGGCAAACGAACCAGCCAAACGGGCAGGATCGTCATAGCCTCCCGCGTACCTGTTTGCTTCTTCAACACTTAACTGGCGTGCACTAATAGTAGCCATCGTATTCAACGGCTGCTCTTTTGACGTTCGGGCAACAATTTTCACCTCCTCCAACTGCTCCGTTAACTCCTGCAAAGCAGCTTTCAAGACAACCTCTTTACCGGAGCCTACAAGCACCTCCCGAAACAAATAGTTTTCATACCCAATAAAGCTCACTAACAAATCGTAACGCCCAGGCTGAATATCCCACAAGCGAAATTTACCATGTTCATCCGTAATGGTCCCCAATTGAGGATCACTGTTCAGTACGACAACCGATGCTCCGGGCAGTGGGGCCTGGGTAACAGCATCAACCACCTCACCACGAACAACCTGCCCTTCCTGTGCCCAGGAACTTGCCTGGGCACCTAAAAGAATTAAAAGAATAACTAGTTTTCTGACCATTGTTTAATTGTTTGAATAATTGTTTTCTGAATGTCATTTTTAAGCAAATCAATCCCTGCTCACATCAGGCCATTTTTTGCCTTTGCAAGAATAAATCTCTGTATTTAAATTTGGTAACGTGCTACCGATTCCACTCTTCAGCTTCTAATCATTCCTGATACGAAGTCGAATCATCCAATCCACTCTTTAAAATCATTCACCCGTTCGCGACTGACAATGATGTCTTTCCCCATATCGGGCTGAAGAACCAATTTTAACCGGCTATTGTAATAAGTATGAATTTTCTCTACAGATTCAAGTTTGATTAACATTTTTCTGTTGATCCGAAAAAAGTCCCGTGGATCAAGCATTTGCTCCAACTGCTCCAGCGAATAATCCATCGGCAACTTAAGGTTCGATTTGCTATTGGCCCAAACCAAACCATCTTCAAAAAAGAAATAAGCAATATCCTTACTTTCGATTCGCTTGAGCTGCTCCCCTAGCTTAACCAAAAAACGCTGCTTGTACTTCCCTTCCCGACTGATTTGCTCATACAAAGTTTGAATGAGCTGACTTTGTACCTGCGGTTGTTGGCTCCGGTATTTATTAAACTTCTCAAAAGCCGCAACTAACTCTTCAAAATCAATTGGTTTCAAAATGTAATCCACGCTATTTACCTTAAATGCTTTTATGGCATACTCGTCATAAGCTGTGGTAAAAATCACCGGAACATCAATCACCACTTCATTGAAAAGCTCGAAGCACGATCCGTCAGTCAGGTGAATGTCCATCAAAATCAGGTCAGGATTTGGATTCGACTTAAACCAAGCCACTCCTTGCTTAACCGAGCTCAACACCTCAACCACCTCAAGGTTTTGATCCAGGCGAGCAAGTAACTGCTCCAAGCGCTCTGCGCTTAATTGCTCATCTTCAAATATCAAAATATCCAGCTTCACTTTGCGATAACTTTGGAAGTTTTACAGTAAATGTTTCATCGGTTTCTTCAACCTGCAATTCGTAATTGCCAATCAATTCATACCGCTTCTTTATATTCTCCAATCCTATTTTCGAAGAACTCTCGATTAAATCCCGTTTGCTTTTATTATTTCTCACCGTAATGCAATTTTCTTCTGCAAATACGCTCACCACCAACGGATTTTCATCATCAAACCGATTGTGTTTAATGGCATTCTCAACCAACATCTGCAGTGAATTCTTAGGCAGATAAACCGAGCTTTTTAAGTCATTCTTTAAGTCAAGTTCAAAACGAATATTCTCGTTGTACCTCACATTAATTAGGAAAATGTACGATTTCAAAAATTTCAACTCGTCGCCCACCGAAGCCAGACTTTGGTTCTTCCCTTCTAAAATATAGCGATACATTTTTGAAAGTTGCGTAATGTATTCAGCTGAAAGGTTTGGATCCTTGTAAACTAAGGAAGTCAGTACACTCAAGCTATTGAAAAAGAAATGAGGATCAATCTGATTTTTCAATACTTCAAACTTCGATTGAATATTCTCCTTTTTCAACCGCTCTGCCGTCAGCTCAGCTTCTTTCCAATTTCGGAAATAGTAAACTAAATTAATCACCGCAGCGATAAAAAAATAGAAAATCAGAACAATCAGTGAAAAATCCGGATCAAAGATTTTGTAGTCTTTCCACATCAATTCCTGCTTGGTCAGCCGATAGAACAGCTCGTAATAAATCCGCCCAAAACTGATGGCCACCACCACACCATAAGCTGCAAATAGGATAGCCCCCAAAATGGTCCGCATCCATCGATTCAGTTTCGCAAAAGCCGATGGCTTTATTTTGTTAGCCAGCCATAAGCCCAAGCGCCAAAAAAACGCTCCGACAACCACAAAAAACACGTGGAAATAAATTCCCCGGCGACTATAATCCCAAATACCATCAAACGAACTGTCGTAATTCTTGATCAGAAAATGCAGCCCATTGATCATTAAAAATCCCAACACCAACTCAGTGATGAAATAATCTCGTTTTGTTGTATTGAACATGCTATGTTTGACAGACATCGGATTTTTAAAACTGATTACAGAAACAAAACAACAATTAATAATAAATACAAGCAAACGATCTGATCTATATTGTAAGAACAATCAGTTGAGTTGCCAAGAAACTAGTTTAAATTGTAAATCATACCTCCTCGCGTTGCAACAAAAAATGCATTTCTTCAATAAAGCCATAGATTCCGATAGAATTCTCCTACCTTTATACTTCTAAACGTGTAGCCTTGTCTACAATGTGGAATACTTGACCCGTTTAGCCATAGCGCAAAACACTTGCCGCTACAAAACGGCAACGACTCCACTATCAATCGGTTAAAACGACCTACCGACCTGCCAACCTACACCCAAACTAAACTTGCCTGCTTTTTGTATCGTAAACAAGAGAGCCAGCTAAATAAAAATGGCTTTGATACAATCGACAAGCTTGAAGCAATCTTAAGAACGATGGTTCTATACCATTCAAAAAAAAGAATCAAGATGAGCAAACACAACAACTTATATACTTTAATCACCGGAGCCAGCACAGGCTTAGGCAAAGCTTTCGCTGAAGAATGTGCCCACCGTAAAATGAATCTGATTTTGGTAGCACTCCCCAATGAAAACTTAGCATCTTTATGCGAAGTACTTAAAAACACCTACCAAGTCAATGTGTTCTGCAAGGAAACAGACTTAACTGATCGACAGGCTGCTGTTAACTTTGCCAAATGGGTCATAGACAATTTCTCGGTTAACATCCTAATTAATAATGCAGGCACAGGAGGAACCAAACTATTCACCGATAGCACGCTGGATTACCTTGATAATATGATCCAGCTCAATATTCGTGCAACGACGCTGTTGACACGACTTTTACTCCCCAGTTTGAAAAAACATGCGCCAGCACATATTTTAAATGTTTCAAGCCTGGCAGCTTTCTCCCCAGTTCCTTACAAAACAATTTACCCGGCAACCAAAGCTTTTATCCATCATTTTTCAAGAGGTCTCGGCGCCGAGTTAAAAGGAACACAGGTAAGCGTAAGCGTTCTTTATCCAGGGCCAATCATGACCAATTCTGATGTCACCAAGCGAATCAGCGGACAAAGTTCGTATGTCAAGCTATCGATTATGACGCCCGAAGAGACAGCCCGAATTGCCATTCGAAAAATGCTGAAAAGGAAAACAGTTATCATCCCTGGTTTTATGAACCGGTTCAACGCCTTTTTTATTCGCTTAGTTCCTGTGGATTTTAGAATTTTTGTAGGAACCCAGATTTTTAAAAGAGATTTCAAAAAGAAAAAGCCCCAGCAACATGAAGGTACTGATAACCGGAGCCAACAGTCTTCTTGGCAGCAACCTGACCAGAAAACTATTGCAAGCTAACTATAGTGTAAAAGCATTTGTTCGACCAAACAGCAATACACTTTCACTGGAGGGCACGGATGCCGAAATCATTCGAGGTCATTTTACGAATCGCGGTGACCTGCGCCAAGCGTTAACATCCTGCTCTGTAGTTGTCCATGTTGCAGCCAATACAGCCCAATGGCCTTCAGCCTACGAGCACTATTACCAAACCAATGTAGCGGGGACCCAAATCATGCTGGAAGAAAGTAAAACAGCCGGCATTGAACAGTTTATTTTTGTGGGATCAGCCAATGCCTTCGGCCCCGGAAGCAAGCAAAGCCCTGGAGATGAAAACTCGGCATTCCAAAAGGTCCAATACCAATCGGGCTATATGCGAAGCAAATACGAAGCACAGCAATTGGTCCTCAACTTTCAACGAAAGCATCACTTTCCTGCAACTGTGGTTAACCCAACCTTTATGCTCGGAAAGTTCGATGCTAAACCCAGTTCCGGGCAACTTCTCTTAATGGCCTATCCCAAATCCGTTTTCTTTGCGCCTCCGGGAGGAAAAAACTTTGTTCATGTAGAAGATGTGGCTACCGGGATTCTTCATGCCATCGTTCGTGGACAAGCCGGGCACTGTTATTTAATGGGGAATGAGAACTTAAGCTACGAAGAATTTTTTGCAAGCATGAAGCAAGTCACGGACTATCCCAAACAGTTGATAAAGCTTACTCAAACTGTCGTTACAGGAGCTGGAAACATCGGTTCTTTCTGGGAACAACTAACCGGGAAACCCGCCAAACTAAACGCCACCAATGCTCGCTTGCTAACAACCGACAATTACTACACCGCCGCCAAGGCTGTCAACGAACTACAACTTCCGCAAACACCGATTGACAAAGCCATAAGCGATGCCGTTGCCTGGTTCAACGAATTTGGCTATTTGTGACACGCCCGCGCAACCCAAATCCCTTATCTTCATCTTATTAAAAACCAATAAAGATGATGCGTTATTTATGGCTACTTCTCATCCCCTTGTTTAATCATTCTTGCAAAGATGAACCAGCACAAACACAGGACATCTTCCATGCTTGGGAAGCAAAAGAGTTTATTTCAATCGAATCTTTTTACTATCCCAAAATCGATGGGAACAAAATTCTATTAAATATTGAATCACCCAACAGCTATCAATTAAAATTAGATCACAACCAGTGCAATGGTCAAATCGCCCAGCTTTCGCATTCCAAGATCGTTTTCCAATCGGCCGGATGTACAAAGATCTGCTGCGATAGTAAGTTCTCCCAAAAGCTCGTAGAAATGCTCCCTCAAGTAACAAGTTACCATCTCGACAACAACAAACTGAACCTATATATTGATGGCTGGGGAAGCATCCTTTTTCAACAAGTTCAACTGAGATAGTGCTTGAAAATTATTTTAAATATTCTCTTGTTTGAAAGTTTCAATTTCCGTCCTCGTTTCCTATTTTTGATCTAACCATTTGTTAGTAAACTGGTCTTAAGACAGCTCTGACAAGCCCAAACTAAAACCTTTAATTAAACTTAATGATCATACTCGAAGGAAGCGTCGGCTCGTATATTACCATCGAGCGTACCTCATACCACTATTTTGCAGGCAACAACTACCTGGGAATGGCTAATCGTCCTGAAGTGATCGCTGCTGCCTGCGAAGCACTAAAAAAATATGGGACCAACGTTGCTGCATCGCGCCGAACCACCGGTACAACTGATATTCATCTTCAATTAGAAAAACAACTCGCCCAGTTTAAAGGACAGGATGACGCAATCGTTTTTGCTTCAGGCTATCTAGGCAACAAGCTATTGATGGATCAGCTAAAAAACGAGATTACTGTAGTCATCACCGACTCAATGACTCACTCCAGTATTCTGGAAGGAATTCCACCAACCATCCAGGAAATTGCCAACTACAAACATGGTAATATGAAGCAACTGGAAAGCCTGCTAAACGACTTTAAACAACAGAACATTTTAATTGCCACCGATGGTATTTTTGCGCTTACCGGCGATATTGCCCCCTTGGATGAAATCTATGCACTGGCACAAAAGCACCAAGCGCTTGTTTTGGTTGATGATGCCCACGCAACAGGTATCCTGGGGAAACATGGTCGTGGCACCCCCGAACATTTTGGACTGCACAACGCCCCGGGGCTATTTCAGTCTGAGACCATGAGCAAAGCTTTTGGTTCTTACGGAGGATTCGTTGCTGGCTCTCATCAGCTAATTAGTCCCATTCGTGAAAAGTCAGCTTTCTATGGAGCATCAACCGCTTTACCTCCAGCGCTAGCTGCTGCCGGTATTGCTTCGCTGCAATTTTTAGAGAAACACCCTGACCTTCATTCCAAGTTGTTAGCAAAAGCCAGCCAACTCAAAGCAGCTATTGCAGCCTTAGGCTACACAACCAATGAAATCACAACCCCCATTGTTCCCTTGTTTTTTGAACACGCTACAGAAGCCCAACAGCTTTCCGACTTTCTAAAAGCAAACCAGATCATCGCGCCGGTTGTCAACTACCCGGTAAAAGCCGATCAAGCAATCTTGCGCTTAGCCCTGTCGATCGATCATTCAGAAGAACAATTGGATTACTTACTATCAACACTTAAAAAATGGAAAGAACACCATGGACGCAACTAAAATAACCCACGTATCCATTGAGCCACTCAACATTCCACTTGAAGCTCCTTTTACCATTGCCATTGGGGCAAAACACAACATTGAAAATGTGCTTGTCACCATTCAGCTTGAAAATGGGGTTCAAGGCTATGGAGAAGCAGCTCCGCTGGAACCCATCAATGGCGAAAATCAGGCAACGGCCCTAGCCACATTAACCAGTTGCAAGCCATTTTTGATTGGGCAAAAAGCTTCGGACTACCGACAGCTATCCAAACAGTTGAAGAACGTCTTTTGGGCTCAAGCCACGGCCCGGTGTGCCATTGAAATGGCCTTGCTCGACGCTTACACCAAAACGCTTGAAATTCCACTCTTTCAGTTTTGGGGAGGAGCTGAACATCAAATTGAAACCGATTACACCATCGACATTGTTGCGCCAATCACAGCCCGTGAGAATGCGCAGAAACTGGCGCAACAAGGCTACAAAACCCTAAAAACTAAAGTCGGGAAAAGCCTAAAAGACGATGTCAACCGACTGCTCGCAATAAAAGAAGGCGCCCCGGATTGCCGCATCATGCTGGATGCTAACCAAGGTTATACGCCCAGCGAAGCCATTCATTTTTTAGAAGTACTGGAGAAAAATGACATTCGTCCTGAGCTATTTGAACAACCAGTGGTGAAACACGATTTACAAGGCATGAAGCTGGTTAAAGAAAATACATCTGTGCCGGTAGCTGCTGATGAAACCGTATTTACCAGTGCTGATGCTCTGGCTGTTGCCCGTACAGGATGTGCTGACTTAATCAACATCAAACTCATGAAGTCAGGCTTGATTGAAGCGCTCGATATTGCAGCCATTGCCCGAAGTGCCAATATTGGCCTGATGATTGGCTGCATGCTCGAAAGCAAGTTGGGGCTTTCCACCTCTGTTCATTTTGCGGCAGGATTAGGAGGCTTCCAATTTATTGATCTCGATCCTCACTTGGATCCAGAAAAAGAGCCATTCAAGGACGGTCCTGCATTTAACGCACCAAACTACCAACTGACAAATGATGCTGGAATTGGGGTTCGGAAGAAATAGCGGAGTGCAAGGTGCAGAGCGCAAAGAGCCAAGGGGAGAACGGGGATGTGAGACTGGAAGGCAAAGGCTTAGAAAGGATTTTTAGATGTTCAGACTAGCAGAATTGATGATCAACAAACTACAATTAACGGTTGCAAAAGCCTAGACTAAAGGCTCAACCTCGGAGTCTTTGTGGTTTGTTGATTTTGCATCCCAAACTTCAAATCTAATCAAACGTTAAACCTTTCAAACAAAGCGTAGAGGCCCGAAGGGAACCCCGAAGCCGACTACAAATCGAAAGTTTCTTTTAATTTCGGGCCACGGTCAGTCCAAGCCACAGTGGCACATTGGGTATAAAAGTCATGCTCAAAAAACAAGACATAGTCTTTTTCAGCAACTTCTTTTAATAAGCGCTCTTTCTCCTCCATCGAACTTACTGGAAATAAATCGTATGAAGCCAACCAAATAACCGGAATATGAGCAGTTGTGGGAATCAAGTCTGCTGTATAAACATAGGTTTTACCAGCACAATCAACCAAAGGAATTAACTGTCCGGGGGTATGGCCGTCAAACAGCCGGACCTCAAAGCCTGGAAACAACTTGCCCTCATTCTCCACCAACTGCATGTTTCCCTCTTCTTTGAGGAAGTTCAAAATCTCAGGATAATAAGCCGTACACTCCCGTGCATTCGAAATTTGGCTGTGCTCCCACTGCGTCTTACTACACCAATGGGTCGCATTCGGAAAGAGCAGCTTTAGTGTTCCATGCTCTCTCACCACAGCCCCATTGCAATGATCCCAATGCAAGTGCGTAAACACCACATCGGTGATATCTGCCGGAGTATAGCCATGCTGAGCCAGCGACTGAGGCAGAGCATCTGTCTCTTCATGCCCATTGTTTCGTTGCACTTTCTCTGGATAATGCTCCCCCACGCCTGCTTCAATCAAAATCCGCCGCTCACCTTGATCAACCAGCAAACAGCGCATGGTTAAACGCGTCACATTATTTTCATCCGCCGGGTAAACTTTCGACCAAAGTGGTTTTGGAATTACACTGAACAGCGCACCTCCATCGCATGAAAAATGTCCGGCATGTATTGGTATTATCTTCGTATTCATTGGTTTCTTCATTTAATCGTCCATAAAATTTCTTTGATTGGAAACTTAATTGGTTAACAGATTTTCCAAACGCTTGTTCGCTTCTTCATCCATCGAAAAATCCATCACCAGCTTAACAACGCCCGTATAATCTTCAATTCCCTTTTCAACCTGATTGGTTTTCAGATACGCATCGTTCACTTTCAATGCGTAATGATCAATCTTCTCATCCCGCAAGCCTAGCCAATGCTCCCGAATTCGTTTAAAATCTGCCCGAACCTCCGGATTAATCCTTTTCAGAATTGTATCGGCCCCTTCCAGCTGATAACCTTCGTAAACAAAATAGCGCAACACGTACAAGTTTGCACTGTATTGCAAATAACGGTCACCGCTCTGCGCGCAAACCATCCATGCGTAAAAATTGGCCTCAGCCTCGCTGGTAATCCCCAACTGATGCGCCTTTTCATGCGCCAACACCATAGGATATTCCACAGGTAATAAATAATCGTTTAAATGCACTTCACTAAAGAACGGCCCATAGTAACCGGAAATGGTTGCCTGAGCAAAAAAGTGACTGAAGGTAATGGGCTTTGGAGCCCGTACTCCTGCCGGATAGTTCAACCGCAAGAGCGGTGACAAAAGCGCATAAGAGCTCTCCACCAAAGAATCGACCTGCTGAACACTCAGCGTATTAAAAGCAATATGCGATGAATTCGTACCCTCAACCAACTGATCCATCACCTTCAAAAAAGCGGTTCGATCCGGTACACTTTCCTGCACCTGCAAGCGTTCGTTCATCTCTGGTCGGAAATAGTTGAATCCCCACAGCCAGTAAAACAACATATACATTGCAGCCAAGGTATTCACCCACAGGGCAACGACCGAATACCATTTGACTCGGCGAAACAACATTCCCATCAAGCTTACCAAGCCCACGACAATCAGCAAGACATACAACAGGTCGTCCAACGAAAATGGCACCCACTGGCTTATCCACGACAACACACTTGCAATAACCGGATAAAGTCCGCGGGCATAAAACTGCTCCGTTGCATTCGGAAATGCAGAAGCCAAACGAGTTAATAAAAACGTTGACACAGCTAGCGCTAAGCACGTCCTTACTCGGCGCCATAAAAGACTCAATACCTGTTTTTTATTTCGCTTCTGATTCATTGAATTAGCTCCTAGAAAGTCAAAAATACAGAAATTGAAAGAAAGCCAAAATTCAACAAATTCAAGGGAAAGCCCAATTAGTTGAACGACTTTATTTATTTTTAACCTTCGTTTTCAAAAATCAAAACCTTATGCGCATTCATTTTATAGCTATCGGAGGAAGTGCCATGCACAACCTGGCTATTGCCCTACATAAAAAAGGATACCAAATCACCGGAAGTGATGATGAAATATTTGAGCCCTCAAAAAGTCGGCTCAACCAGTATGGTTTGTTGCCAGAAAAAGATGGCTGGAATCCGGATCAGCTCAGTCCCGATATTGATGCTATCATTTTAGGCATGCACGCCCATCCGGACAACCCCGAATTGCAACGAGCAAAAGAATTGGGAATCAAGATTTATTCGTACCCGGAATACCTGTACGAGCAAACCAAAGATAAAACCCGCGTAGTTATTGGCGGTTCACATGGAAAAACAAGTATCACCTCAATGGTTATGCATGTTTTAAAAACCAGCCAAATTGACTTTGACTACATGGTAGGTGCCAATCTTGATGGTTTCGACACAATGGTTTCCTTGAAAGAAGATACCAAAATTGCCGTTTTTGAAGGGGACGAATACCTATCATCGCCCATTGACCGTCGTCCCAAATTTCATCTGTATCATCCGCATGTTGCTTTACTCAGCGGGATTGCCTGGGATCACATCAATGTTTTTCCGACTTTCGACAATTACGTGGAGCAATTTCGGGAGTTTGCCAAACAAATCGAGCCCAATGGGTCACTCATTTATTTTGAAGGGGACGAAAACCTGCAAGCCATTGCAGCCCAAGCAAGACCCGATATCACGCTTTACCCTTACAAGGAGCACCCATCAATCATTGATGATGGCGTAAGCTACCTCTCGTATGGTGAGCGTCAAATCAGACTTCAGGTGTTTGGCAAGCACAACGTGCAAAACATTGCCGGAGCCCAGCTCATCTGCTCTAAAATTGGCATCAGCGATGAGCAGTTTTACCGGGCCATGGTTTCATTTAAAGGGGCTGCCCGACGACTCGAAATCCTTTCTGAAAATAAACACTGTACGGTGTACTACGATTTTGCCCATTCGCCATCAAAGCTAAAGGCAACCACCTCGGCTGTCAAACAACAATTTAACGATCGAAAACTCGTTGCCGTGATGGAACTTCACACCTACAGTTCGCTAAAAAAAGAGTTTCTCCCTCACTACAAGGGCTGCATGCAAGAAGCAGATGAAGCATTGGTATTTTTCAACCCCAAAACAATAGAACACAAGCGCCTGACTCCAATCAGTGAGCAGGAAGTTTTTGACGCATTTGCCCAGGAAGGCTTGCACGTTTATACTGATCCGGAGCTGTTGTTTGCCGAACTACGAGCAAAGCAATGGGACCAAACAAACTTATTGATTATGACCTCCGGGAACTTCTCGGGGCAGGATTTAAAAACCTTTGCCAAAGAAATTACTGGCAACCCGGTTCAATTTAAGCGAAAAGACAACTGGCTACAACATCCTGATGGGATGATGAGCTAGCTAGATAAACTAACGACTAAACTTTAGTCCAAACGAAAATCCTTGATTTTTCCTCAACTTTTAAAGGAAGTCAAGGATTTTCTTGTTCTTTCTCCCTCAAAACCAAGGACTAATAGATTGTTCGATTTTTAGCTATCAAAGAAAGAGAGTTGAAAAATTAATGGACCAAATTGGCATACTTCAAGGAACAAGAAGTTTTCTTACTGAAACTATTTAGCAATTGACAATTTTACTTGCCGTTTAATCAATCATACATACCGTTAACTAAAATGGTATTTGTATCTTTCATTGTTTTCTCAACATTTGATGAAAACAATAAATCAGTACAATGAAAACAGCTCGTAAAATTTCCCTAAGCCTGTTCTTTTTTCTGCTTTTCATCGCAAGTCAAGCCCAAGAAAAACTCCAATTAAAACTGAAGGAAGGGCAAACACTCCTCTTTAACTGCACAATTCGTGAATTCGAGGATGAAATAAACAAATCAAAAACAAATCAAAATCACCTCCTATTTGAATTGGAAAAACAATATGAAATTGAACTTGCCGTCGGCAAACAAATCAATGAAAACCAGCTTGCCATCAACATGCAGCTCAAGCGATTCATTGCCAATTACTATACAAACAAAAAACCTGCAATACATTTCGATTCCATGTTTCCGCCGTCGGACGAGCTAGATCAAACATATTTTCCTAAAATTATCTGTGATGTTTTGCAAGATCTAACAATAAAAATGAAACTAGACTTGACCAATAACACGCTGAAGTTCATTGACAACAGCTTCATGGATAAAACAATTCTTGAACTACTTAAGCAAAAAATATTTCAGGATGAAGAAATAGCCACTCAAAAAGAATCCATTGATTCCTTATGGATCAATCCACTAAAAAGCATTGTCGAAGATTACCTGCTTCGATTTAACAATGCAGCCATTTCTTCGAAAGACTCAGCTTTGATCAATCAAAAAGACTACCTTATTGATTTAACGAACGACTATATCAAAATTTCAAAACATCGTCCGTACAAAAAGGATCATCAGATTCACGAATACGAGGCAAGTCTTAAAATCAACAGGAAAAATGGACTGATCACTGAGTCTGTTTTTCGATCATACGTACCTGTTTTGTTTCCAAATTCCCAACATATTCTAGGAACAAAAATTGAAGAGAAATCTTTTCGCCTAATTAAAAATTCAAGTGACTATTCCCCCCAGGCAAACATCAGCGGATTCATTGAGCATCCTCAACGAAAAGCATTATTTTTTAAAGTTCTCAATGCCCCGTTCGGAGTTAAATACGATATCCATAAAGCCACATTAGATGAAAACAATCATTTTGCGATTGACATTCCACTAACCAGAAATAGTTTCATTTTCTTATCCTATATTGAAGACACCGCCCGAATCATGAATACCACCTTTAAAGTTATTTATGCTGAACCTGGCGATTCGATCAAATTTGATTTATTGGGTGAAGCTGAAAACTCCAGCTACCAATTTCGCCACAACCGGGCATTGGAAAATACGTTTTTAACCCAGAATTTCGATTCGATTCTCAATGTCAATGCAAGCCACCAAGGAATAATCATGCCCTTTATTCTGGAATTTCAACAAAATAAAAAGACAACGATCCCACATGCCCTAACCCGTTTTATTTTTTCGGAAGAATTAGTCGATGACGATTTTCCTGAAGGGGTCTCGGCGCATTTCAGGAACTACCTCACGCATGAAACTGAAATGTTAAAGATTTCACTTGCCTGTGGTATTCTTAATTTTTACCGCTATATCAATAATACAAACATCCATACGCCTGACGACAAAGAACTGATTCAACAACTAAATGAACGAATTGCTCAGGTCAATCCTTCTGAACATTATGAAGAGTACGGCTATTTTTCAAGAAATGGAGTATCAGCTTTTGCGGGAAACAAATTCTACGATAATTTTAGATTCACTTACCATATATCAGAACAGAAGCAACTTCCCTCAGGCTATCCGAAAGGTATTTCCACCTCAGCCGACATCCTTCAACAAAGTTCATTTTTAAATCTGCCTTTGGCCGGATCTGCCTTAATTCGGGAGAAAGCTTTACTCATCCGTTCCTCCCCACATTTCAACCAGAAAAACACACCACATCTAATTTCAAAGTATAAAAAGGTGTTGGACGAAATTATTTCCGTCAGTAACGACACCTTATTGAATCGCAAAACAACTGAAAACTTCAAATCCACCAAACAATTGCTAAGTGGTGAAATATTCAAGAAACAAATATTCTTAACAGCATCAGGCGACACGGTTTCGATGCAGAAATTTCTTGGGAAAAAAGCCTGTGTTATTTGCTTCACATCCAGTGAAAATTACTCCTACCCCCAATATAGACTGGATCAGATTACCGACAAATATTCTGACTTAAAGGCAATTATCATTAACGATGGAAAGCTCGGCTGGGATGTATGGAAAGAACAAACAAAAACCCGAAATTCAACAGCGACCCACTTGTTCTATTTCGATCAAAAAACCAAGTTAAGTCAATTATTCAGTGTTTATCCCTCCAATTACTTTCTCATGGTTTTTGACCGAAACGGGGATTTAGTTGAATATGCAGCCGACCCATATCAAATCGACCATTACATCGAAAAGGCTCTTGAGCAGCCTCTGAAACAAAAAGAACCCAGCAAATCCACACTTTTCGGTATCATCTGGTTCATGGGCGGAACCATGTTGCTGGCTTTGGTGGCTTTTCTCATATTCAAAGCGCGAATGCGGACCAAACTCCGAAAACAAAAACAGGAAAAACGACTTCAAGAGCTACAGCTCTCAGCCATCAGGGCACAAATGAACCCGCACTTCCTTTTCAATAGTTTGAATTCTGTTCAAAATCTCATTCAAAAAAACCAGGGCCGCGAGGCCCATTTATATTTATCCGACTTTGCCGGGTTAATACGCAAAGTACTCAAAAACTCGCAGCAGGAAGAATTGAGCTTAGCGGAAGAATTGGAAACCCTCAACCAATACATCAAGCTGGAACAGCTGCGGTTCAACTTTGAATTTGAGCAAGTCGTTGATGAAAGCATCGATCAAAATCATTTTATGGTGCCTTCGCTAATTTTGCAGCCGCTTGCCGAAAATGCCATTCTGCATGGACTACAACACCTGCAAGGAGTTCGGAAACTGAAAGTTGAAGTTAAAAATCTGGGAACAATGATTCAGATAAACATGGAAGACAATGGCATTGGATTAAAAAAATCGAGCCAAATAAAGTCCAACTCGAATGGAATTGGGCTAAATTTGAACGAAGAACGCTTAAAACTAATGGCGGAGAAATACGGCGGACAGTACACGTTCCGGCTTGTTGATCTCAGTCAGGAAAACCGACAAGGAACGCGTGTTGAAATTACCATTCCCGAAGAACTATGAGTCCCATTACAGCCATACTGATTGATGATGAAAAAAGTGGTCGTGAAAACCTATCCGGCTTGCTTCACACCCATTGTCCGCAAATTGATTTGGCCGGAGAAGCAACTTCAGTTGCATCAGCTATTCCACTGATTGAACGCACCAACCCACAGCTTATTTTTCTGGATATTGAGATGCCGGGTGCCAATGGCTTCCAACTGCTGGAACATTTTCAGAACTTCACCTTCGAAGTTATTTTTGTAACAGCCTACGACAATTATGCCATCAAAGCCATTCGTTTTTCGGCTGCCGACTACATCCTCAAACCCATCAATCTCAACGAGCTAACGCAGGCCGTACATAAAGTGAGCGAACGCATCCACCAAAAGCGCTCCGCCGAACAAATCAACCAGCTTCGTTACAATTCTCAACACCCACAGAATCCGCGAATTGGCTTGCCAACCGCTGACCGCATCGAATTTATAGAAGTCAAGTCCATTATTCGCTGTCAGGGGGAGAGCAACTACACCCACTTATTTTTTGAAAACCGAAAGCCCCTGCTGGTGGCAAAAACACTCGTCGAATTTGAAGAGCTTTTAAAAGAATACCATTTCATTCGCGCGCATAAAACACACTTGGTCAACCTTAACCATGTGCAGAGCTACCTCAAAAACGATGGTGGACGCTTACTCATGTCGAATGGCGATATCATCCAAATCTCCAGACGAAGAAAAGAAACCGTTACCCAAGAATTGATGCGACGATTTTAGGCATAAAAAAACCGGCATAAAGCCGGCTCCGAGAAAAAACTATTAATTATTAATTGTCGAGAAATCAATTTTTATACAGCGGTAAAACCAAGTAGGTGTAAATGGTACATCCCGCACAAAAAGCAAAGGCAAATTCCAAACTTGCAAAAAAGAGTAAAATGCCTGCTACAAACAACGCTGCTACAGGAAAGTTCAGCCCCATCAAAACAGCAATCATCAAAGACATCACAAATCCCATGCGAGCCGCAAATACTTTTGGAGCTTTATCAATTGGCTTTGCCTGAATTTTTAACAATTCCACGGTCCAATAAGCAGCACAGCTCAGCGGGCTGAATCTCAATTTTGTAAATGCCCGAATGAAAAAGTCAGCAGCTACAAAAGCAATTACCGCCAGAGAACTGAACACCATCCCCAAGGCTACTGTCAAAACAACATACAATGCTGTTACCCTTGGTACATGCTCGTTAACTCGTTCTGTAGAAATTGGACAAAATAATTGCTTCATAACTTCACTCCTTTCCCGCAATAATCAATCGATAAATCGATGTAATTATTTTCAGACAAAAATATCTCAATATATTTTACGGCATGCTTTTTTGAGAAACTAGGCCTTCACTCTTAATAGTTTCTTTACATTAGGAGCTGATTCAATATCAGTTAGGAGCTCATCACAATTCAAAACAACCGAAAACGCCCATTAATTCAGGGAAAGCGGCTTTCTCCATGAAAAGAGTTATTTTTAAGCAAAAAAAATACGCCATGTTAAGTCGCATCATTTTATTCCGCGCCTTTCTGGTCGGGATCTTATCTCTGTTCTTGTCCTTTTCTTCCGCAGGACAAAGCCTGATTGATTTTTTAAAAAATCAACCTGAAGTTAAATCCATCGATACACTTCAAGGACCAACCTTCTTTTCTGAAACGTACCAAATCAGTATTCGCCAACCCTTAAATTATAAAGATACGGCGAACGGATTTTTCTTGCAGCGCATTTTTGTAAACCACAAAGCTGTCGATCGTCCTGTGGTTTTTATAACCGAAGGCTATGCGGCTGACTATGCTGCCTTGCCCAACCATGTCAATGAGTTAAGCTCATTTCTTAGCGCCAATCAAATCTGTGTTGAGCATCGTTATTTTGGTCAATCCGTTCCTGCTCCGATCAACTGGCAATTTTTGACGGTTGAAAATGCAGCAAATGATCATCATCACATCGTTCAGCTCTTTAAGAAGTTTTATGCAGGCAAATGGCTAAATACCGGGATTAGTAAAGGAGGGCAAACAGCTCTTTTTCATCGGGCCTTCTTTCCAAATGATGTTGATGCTACCGTAGCCTATGTTGCTCCGCTCAACTTCGGAGTAGAAGATGGTCGCCACGAACCCTTTTTACAAGAAGTGGGGCCAGATTCATGCCGCCAGCGAATTCATGCATTCCAACGACAGGTTTTGCAAAAGAGGAAACAGATCATTCCACTCTTAAATAATTATGCCAAAGCCCATCAGTTTACCTTCCCCATGAATTTGAATGAAGTACTGGACTATTTGGTACTTGAGTATGCCTTTTCATTTTGGCAATGGGGCAGCTCCTGCTCTGACATTCCACCGGCCGATGCTTCTGCTGAAGACCTCTTTAATTACCTAACCAACATTAGCCCCCCTAGCTATTTCTCTCATGAAGGAGCTGCTTCTTTTCGGGCATTCTTTTATCAAGCAGCAGCCGAATTGGGCTACTACGGTTACGACACCTCTGCATTAAAAGATTGGTTAGTGATTCAGTCCACAGCCAATTACGTCAATCAGTACATGATTCCCCCTGGAAGCAAGCCAGTCTATTCAGCCAAAAGCTCTAATGAATTAGCAGATTTCCTGAAACATAAAGCCCAAAATATCTGGCTCATCTATGGAGAGCATGATCCTTGGACTGCAAGTGGTGCAGCGATCCGAAAAAGAGGTAACAACCACAAAATCATTCTGGAAAATGGTGATCACAAAACCCGGATTCGGCTACTGCCCGAAAAAAAACAGCTAAAAGTGATCAAACAGCTAAACCAAATCATGGACTAATTGCTTTTAAGCTATAATTGGCAGTCGAAATATTAATCAGAAGCCTATTGTACAACACATCACATTTCAATAGGCTACCAGACAATTTATTAGCGAAAATGAAGTTTTTAAGTATTTCGCCTGAAAATTGTTAAAACTTGTTAAATTTACACCCAATCTATCTAATCAATAACTACATCTATGAGCAAGAGAACCATTGAAAGAAGGGATTTTCTAAAATTGGTGGGTACAGGCATTGGCTCATTATTAACAATTCCCTATTTATCAACAGCACAGGAGTTCCCCAGCTCTGCTGATCGAAATCGCTTTAAGATTGGGAAACCACAATGGATTCTCCACAACGATGGTACGTTTGATTTGATCGCCGGAAGTATTCACCTAAAAAATTGTCGACCAACAATTGACGGACAAAGCATTTTTGTGCGAAATACCTTCATGGGTGATTCGCCAAAAGGAAAACGAATCATTTATGAATTAGACCGAGGATTCGTTATGCTGGACTTGAAGGTTAACTCAGGCTCAATCTCAATTGGATCTGAACTTTCAGGGATGCAACAAGCGCCCTATTCTTTCTGTCCGCTAGGTGAAGCCGTGATCAACGGGGTGAAGCATTTCTTCCGTCAAGGACAAGGTTTTGGTGGCCCATCAGGCTTGTATGAATTTCAAAAACCTCGATTCGAAGAGTATGGGAATAATTTAGGAGAACAGGCTTGGTCCTACGATTCCTACCTGACCACCGCTCTGATTTCGGACACCAATGACACCCTCGCTTTTGGCGCCTATGAACACCGCGACTTCATTCAAAAAAGTACGGTTTACAACCGTCCTCACCGCCGGGGATTGATGGATCGCTATGCCGATGTTGAACCCGTCTTATTTGAAACCGGTTTTGTCACTGAAAACATCCCGCTAAAGGACGATTTCATCAAACTTCCGGACATCTATGTTTTTTACGGCAACAAGTCATACGAAACCTTGCAGCACCTTGCCTGGAATATTTCGGAAAGTTTGGAAGCCCGAAAAGATTCAAAGACCAGTTATCATTGGGATTCATACAACGAATACCAACACGACTTCAGCCACGAAAAGCTCACCGAGCTGCTAACCTCGTTGGATACCATTGAACCAACCATATTATTGGACACCATCCTGATCAATGATGGTTATTGTATTCATGGCGATTGGCTGGATGCCAACGACAAATGGCCCAAAGGGATGGAAGCGGCAGCCCGAGAAATTTTTCAACGTCGCTACCGCGCCGGGATTTTGGTCGCCCCCTTTATGGTGAGTGAAGAAAGTAAACTTTTTAAACGACATAAAAACTGGCTGATCCGCGATATGGAAGGCAATCCAATTCCGGAATGGACCTTCCCCGAAGGCAAGCATTATGCACTTGACGGCAGTCACCCCGATGTACAACGATACATTCAAAAAGTCTTTCGCTCGTTCCGTAAGATGGGCTTCACTTTCTACAAAACAGAGTTTATGGACTGGGGACTGAAGCCAACGGTTGGAATTGATCGTTATGACAAGACCAAAACCTCCGTACAAATATTTACTGAGGTGCTGAACATTATCCGCGAAGAAATTGGTGCCGGCAGTTTCTGGCTGACAGGAACAGCTCCTTATGCGCCAATGATTGGCTATGTTGATGGTATGCGAATTGCCAGCAGTATCAACTGCGAATGGACCGATTCAGGCGTGGGCAATCTACTTCAGGAAAGCTATAACTCGCAATATTTCAACAATGTCTTTTGGCAAAACGATCCCGACGTTATTTCATTGCGCGATGTAAATTGCGAACTTACCAGCACTGAACAACAAAGCCTTGCCCAATGGATTGGTATTTTAGGAGGTGTCGTTAGCACATCCGACCGTTTTTCGACACTCTCTGAAAAACAGCTGGAAACCTGGCGTCTGTTACTTCCACAGGAACGCCCGCAAAGTGCAACTTTCCCTTATTGGGGCAAAGATAAAACATGCAAGGTAGCCCTCCGTCGCTACCGTTCTCCCAAGGCTTGGGGACTACTTATTTTTAATGATACAGACGAAACTGTTACTGAAACCTTCTCTTTTTCTGAGATCAACGAGGAAAACAACATTTGGGTATTTGAATGGGATTTGGGTGAAAGTCGCGGACTCGGGAATTTAAGTCAAATGACAATTACACTTCAAAAACACGAATCCCGCTTATTTTACTTGAGTCCGGGAAACGATGCACCACCTGAAGATTTATCCATTAGCGGCCTACGAATGAAAAAAGCGTATCGCCGACAAAACACATAGCCATCAGCTTGAAGGGATAAGTTGTAGCTGGAAAGCTCAAACCAGGGCCCTTTGAAATGGAAAGCAAAATTGAGCTGTTTATTCAAAAGTAAATCCTATTTTTAAGGTTTTACTTTTTAGGATACATACGTTATGGATTTTAGCTTACTTACTGCGGAAACACCACTTGAACTAATCAACCAAACCACACAGAATAGCTTACTGGGAAGCTTGGGCATTGAATTCACCAAGATTGAGCCTCGAACCATTGAAGGCACCATGGAACTAAGCGAAAAAAATTGCCGTCCCGATGGGCTGCTTCATGGAGGAGCGAACCTGGCACTGGCCGAAACACTAGCCGGATTGGGAAGTATGTTGCTTGTTGATTTTAAAAGCTATGATGTTCGGGGAATTCAAGTTACGGGCAGCCATACCGGAAGTTTGAAAAAAGGAAAAGCTTTAGGCGTTGCAAAAATCATTCATGAAGGCAACCAGACGCATGTTTGGAATGTTGATATAACCAATGAAGAAGGAAGGCTGATTTCGACAGCCAGAGTGACGAATATGATTGTAAAGCGGAATGACTGATACTGAAAAACTTGCCCATCTTCTGGACAAACTCCTTGCTAAAAATTGCTCGTTTGCCGTATGGGCACTACCCGGAAGTAACACTCCTGAAATATTACTGACTGACCAGGAAGACATGATTTATCCAAGTCAGTTAAACAAATTAAACGGGCAGGAGGGTTTTGTTTTTGCCCCTTACCACATTGAAGAAGATAAGCCCTTGGTTTTGTTGAAACCGGGAATTTATCAGAAAGGCGTAGAGTCCATTCTAAGCATCGATGTGGATCAGCTAACAATGCAAAAAACAGCTCAACAAACACAGCCCAAACACATAATCATTCAAAAGGATGATTACCTGAAGTCGATTGAAACGACCATTGAAACCATTAGCACCAGCAAGCTCTCCAAAGTTATTGTTTCTCGGCTCATCCCTCACGCCCGGGGTGATGAATCGCTCGGAAGCCTTTACATGCAGCTGCTCCAGCAAACGCCTAATGCCATGGTCTATTTGGTAAACCTGCCACAGGCCGGTCTTTGGATGGGAGCAACTCCTGAAGTTCTGCTAAAATCGGAGGGTAAAACAATTGAAACGGTTTCGCTGGCAGGAACCCAATCTCGAAGATCAGATTCAGACTACAGCTGGCACACCAAAGAAATTGAAGAACAAGCTTTTGTTTCGCGCTACTTGCTGGATGTTTTCTATCGTTTCAACATTCACCCTTACACCACTCAAGGTCCCGAAACCTTAGAAAGTGGGAAGGTTGCTCACTTAATGACCAGCTTTCGTTTTGCAGCCAAAAAGTTGGCCCATAAGCTCGGTGATTTTGTTGCTGACCTGCACCCAACACCGGCTGTTTGCGGTTATCCAAAAAGTAGAGCCGACAAATTTATTTCGAAGATTGAGCAGCACGACCGCCGCTACTATACCGGTTATTTAGGCCCTTGGCGATTGAACGAATCCGTCAGATTATTTGTAAATTTGCGCTGCATGGAAATCACTCCCGAGAACTATGTTCTCTACTCAGGGGGAGGAATTACTTCCCGCTCAGTTCCGGAAGATGAATGGGAAGAAACCATCAACAAAGCTGGTACTTTACTATCGGCCATTGAAGCTGTTCAAAAAAAATGATCTCTACCAAAAAGCATATTCAACAATTGGTCAGCCTGCTTAATGAGAAAGGAGTTAATGACATTGTCATCTCTCCCGGATCGCGCAATGGACCAATCACCCACACCTTGGTTGGCTGCGGCTTATTCAATTGCCGCAACATCGTTGACGAACGCAGTGCGGCTTACTTTGCACTAGGCCTGTCTCAGGCCTTGCAAAAACCAGTAGCCCTTGTTTGCAGCTCGGGAACCGCAACTTTGAACTATGCTCCAGCCATTGCTGAAGCCTTTTACCTACAGGTTCCACTCGTTGTGCTAACAGCCGATCGTCCCGATTATTGGATTGATCAAGCCGAAAGTCAGTGTATTCGCCAGGAAAATATTTACCAGAATTTTACCCGGAAATCCATCAGCTTGCCGCTGGGCGAATCGGATAACGAATTGTGGTATGCCGCTCGCGAGATCAATGAATACCTGAATGTGGCCATTCAGGGAACGCCTGCTCCAGTGCATATTAATGTGCCTTTGGAAGAACCTTTGCATGATCTGGAAGACGAACCTCTGCCATCGGTCAAGCCAATTGAGCTTCCTTTAATGAATCTAAGGCTTGCGGACCAAGCGATCGAAAAGCTCGCCAATTCATTCAATCAAGCCAAAAAGATTCTGATACTTGCAGGGCAACAGACTCCCAATCCCGGGCTTGAAAACCAGCTTAGCGAATTGGCAAAAAAGACAGGAGCCGTCGTTCTGAAAGAGCACCTTGCCAATTTGAATGATCCAGCTTTTTGCAGCAGCATCGATTTACTCATGACTGGTTTGCTAAATGAGAATACTGCTGATTTTCAACCAGACTTGCTCATCAGCTTTGGCGGACAATTTGTTTCCAAATCCTTAAAACAGTTCTTACGAAACAATAAACCTCAGGAGCATTGGCATTTAAGTCTAAACACAGATCATTTCGATACGTACCAATCGCTTACACAGGTGTTACCGCTTGATGCCTCTGATTTTTTAGAGCAATTGACTCCGACAGTATCGGAAAAGTCAAACAGCTATCAGCTTCGTTGGCAAGAAAAAGAGAAACAGGTCAATCAAATTCGGGATCAATTTATCAACCAAACTGATTATACCGATCTGAGAGTATTTGATCAAATTCGGCAGTTTATCCCGCCCAATTCGTATGTCCACTTGGGGAATAGCTCACCCGTGCGCTATGCCCTCATTTGTCAAGCGCCTACCGATGCATTCTTTTTTGGAAATCGTGGTACCAGCGGTATCGATGGCTCCTTATCAACAGCTGTTGGATTTGCCTCAACCACCAATCAATTGAATACGGTCATTCTGGGCGATCTGTCGTTCTTCTACGATTCCAATGCACTCTGGAACAAATACATTTCGAACAACTTACGAATAATTGTTATCAACAATCGAGGGGGAAATATTTTTGGTTTGATCAAAGGCCCTGATCATTCACCTGCTTTCAAAGAACATTTTCTGACTGAACATTCCTTTGAAGCCAAAGGAATTGCACAGGCTTTCGGCTTAAACTACCTGCGCGCAGAAAACGAAATAGAAGTGACTCAAGCTTTAACAGAACTCTATGCTCCCAATCAACAACAAGCTGTTTTACTGGAGATTTTTACTGATTCAGAAAAAAACAGCCAAACGTTCAGAGCATTGTTTCAGGCGGTAAAGCAATAGCCACCATAAAGGATGAAACGACAGTCTCTGATTGGAGATAAACAAAAGCGGTTCATTTTCATTATAAAAAGAAATAACTAAAACGAAATACGATGAGCACAACAAGACAATGGGAAACCATTAAAGAATATGAAGACATTTTCTTCGATTACTACGATGGAATCGGGAAGATCACCATCAACCGCGAACAGGTGCGTAATGCCTTTCGCCCAACTACGGTGAACAACATTAGCGATGCACTGAACATTTGCCGGGAAGACAACCGCATCAATGTGATTGTACTGACAGGTGCAGGCGATAAAGCATTTTGCTCCGGTGGCGATCAAAATGTAAAAGGCACTGGCGGGTATATCGATGAAAATGGAATTCCACGCCTCAACATTTTGGAAGTTCAAAAACAAATCCGCAGCATGCCTAAACCTGTTATTGCAATGGTCAATGGCTTTGCAATTGGTGGAGGTCATGTTTTGCATGTGGTATGCGATATTAGCATCGCCAGCGAAAATGCCATCTTCGGTCAAACCGGCCCCAAAGTAGGTAGTTTCGATGCCGGTCTGGGATCATCTTACCTGGCTAGCATTGTCGGGCAGAAAAAAGCTCGCGAGATTTGGTTCATGTGTCGTCAGTACTCTGCACAGGAAGCCTTAGAAATGGGCTTGGTCAACAAGGTTGTTCCATTTGACCAATTGGAAGACGAAGTTGTTGCCTGGGCACAAAAAATGCAAGAGCACAGCCCGCTAGCTCTGCGGATGCTTAAGTTAGGGCTTAATGCTGAACTGGATGGACAAATTGGAATTCAGGAATTTGCAGGAAATGCGACCCTGCTTTATTATTTAACCGAAGAAGCGCAAGAGGGCAAACATGCCTTCCTTGAAAAACGCAAACCAGACTTTGGCAAATACCCCAAATTCCCTTGATTTTAAGGACGGATAAGCTTACCGAGAAGTATTTCACGTTTCGGTAAGCCTATTTGGATTATCTAACATTGTACAATTTTTTCGGACGTATAGATTCTCAGACCATTCCGAACTTTGAACTCTGATTATGGCAACAACAAAAAGTTGGATCAAAGCAGCCCGCCCCCGAACGCTACCACTAGCTCTGGCAGGTATTTTAATGGGATGCGGCTTGGCTTGGTTTTACGGTGCATTCAATACGGTAGTAGCCGTACTGGCCATCCTAACGGCAACACTGATCCAGGTGTTCTCCAACTTTGCAAATGATTACGGAGATAACCAGCGTGGAACTGACAACGAATTCCGACTGGGTCCAACCCGCACCATGCAAAGTGGCGAAATCACCCAAAAAGAGATGAAATCAGGCATGCTACTTATTGGCGGACTGAGCTTTATTCTAGGACTCTTGCTGGTTTATTTCGGAACCTGGCAGCAGTCCAAAACAGCCTTTGTCGTTTTCATTGGTCTAGGCGTGCTTTCCCTTGTTGCTGCCTACTTCTACACAGCTGGGAAAAAATCATACGGTTATGTTGGCCTCGGCGATTTAGCCGTATTTCTCTTTTTCGGACTGTTGCCTGTTATTGGCGTTTTTTACCTCAATGCCAGTTATTTTGAAACCGCTACGTTACTCCCAGCGATCAGCATGGGCTTTTTCAGCACGGGTGTCCTCAATCTCAACAACATGCGTGATATTGAGAATGACCGGCAATCTGGAAAAATTACGCTGCCCGTACGAATGGGAGTTCGTAACAGCCGGATTTATCATCTCGCAATGATTTTATGGGGCTGGCTAACAGTGATCATTTTTACCATTCACCAACAACAATCAATCTGGCAATGGTTGTTTTTGCTTGCACTGCCATTTTTCGTTATCGATTTGAATAAAATTCTCAAAATAAAAGAAGCGCGTGCACTTGACCCGTTTCTAAAACGGCTGTCTTTATCAACGCTCGCCTTCACCCTGCTTTTTTGCCTCGGACTCATACTTGCAGTATCATGATCGCCAGCTACATTCAATATCAACTTCAGTTTAAACGGCCAGCCGGAACCTCACGAGGCGTTTATAAAACCCGCCCCGTTTGGTATCTCTTTTTGAAAAATGCCCACTCGACTGGCATTGGCGAATGTGCGCCACTTCCCGGCTTAAGCAAAGAAACGCCTGAGGAAGTAGAAACTATTTTAAATGAAATTTGTAAGGCTCCCGAACACTATCAACGCCATCCCGAGTTATTGACTGAACTTCCGTCAGTTCGGTTTGCATTCGAGACGGCTTTACTGGACATGCAAACGGGCGGCAAACAGCTCTTGTTTCCTTCTGAATTTACTCGCGGAGAACAGGGAATCCCCATCAATGGCTTGATTTGGATGGGAGATCTTTCGTTCATGCAAACACAGATTCAGGAGAAACTGCAAGCGGGCTTTCGTTGCATCAAACTAAAAATTGGAGCACTTAACTTCAACCAGGAATTGGAGCTTATTAAGGCAATTCGGGAACAACATGCTCCTCAATCACTAACCTTAAGGGTTGATGCGAATGGGGCTTTCCCCTTCAGTAATGCCCTCGACTACTTGGAACAACTTGCGCAACAAAAGCTTCACTCCATAGAACAACCAATTGCTGCCGGACAATGGGATCGAATGGCTGAGCTTTGCCAAAAGACGCCCATCCCCATTGCACTTGATGAGGATTTGATTGGGATCAATCAAATTGAGCAGAAAAAAACACTGCTGGAAACCATTCGGCCCCAATTCATCATTCTAAAACCATCGCTCCACGGCGGCTTTTCGGGATGTGACGAGTGGATTGAACTGGCAAAAAAAGCCAATGTTGGTTGGTGGATTACCTCCTACCTAGAATCAAACGTTGGACTGAATGCCATCGCCCAATGGACTTTTTCCAAAAAAGTCAGCACCCACCAGGGTTTGGGGACCGGACAACTTTTCACCAACAACATCGATTCACCGCTCTTCATCTGGGGCGAGAAACTTTTCTTTAATCCGAATAAAGTTGTTGCCAAACCATCAGAAGCAGGTTCTTTTACAGCCAATCAAAATTCACAAACCAAGTAAAGTGGAACTCTTCCCAAGTCATATCACACTCAATGGTCAGCGAACAAGTATTGATTCGTTGCTGACAACTTCTTCAAAAAACGAAAGTTGGGAGGCAGAATGGCTTGAGTTTATAAAAGAATGGTACAATTCATCTTCCGTAATCAAGGTCCAAACATCAGGAAGTACGGGAACTCCAAAATCTATTCAGTTAAAGAAAGAGTTTGTGGCGGCCAGTGCACTGCGCACCATTCATTTCTTCAATTTACAAGAAGGGGACCAAGTGCTTCACTGCTTACCGAGTCGCTATATCGCCGGCAAGTTGATGCTAGTACGAGCCTTGCTCGGGAAACTAGACCTTATTGCAATTGATCCAGCCAGCGATTTCAGCATCCTTCAAAATACAAAATTTAAGTTTGCAGCCATGGTAGTTAACCAAGTGCATAAAGTCTTGCAACTCCCGCGAGAAAGTTGGCACCTGGATTATTTGTTAATTGGAGGTTCGGCCGTTCCCCAGGAACTGGAAGAAAAGCTGCAAACTATAAATACAGCATGCTATTCCAGCTATGCCATGACGGAAACAGCCACCCACATCGCACTGCGCAAACTCAATGGTAATACACTTTCGTCTTATTACTATTGTCTTGAAGGAATATCTGTCGCTTTATCGGAACAAGCTTGTTTACAAATACACATGCCCGGGTTGGAGCACAAATTTCTGCAAACGACAGATCTGGCAGAGCTAAAAGACAACAAATCTTTTCGGATTCTAGGACGAGCAGATCATGTTATCATTTCAGGAGGCATCAAGTTCTCGCCAGAACAGCTGGAAAAGAAACTCGAGCCTTTTATCTCTCAGCCCTTTTTTATTTCCTCGCTTCCTCATGAAATTTTGGGACAGCAACTCATTCTCATGATTGAAGGGAAAGCTGATTCGCTATTGGAGCAAGCCATCAAAAAAACTTGTGAGCAACACCTTTCCAAGTACGAACAACCAAAGCTGGTTCGCTTTATTGATCAGTTACCCAGAACAGCCAACGGCAAACTTAAGCGGTAGTTGTTTTAAAAGAGAGTAATAAAAAAAGCTGCACTAAAGAGTACAGCTTCAAATCTTGTGGAGAATACCAGAGTCGAACTGGTGACCTCTTGACTGCCAGTCAAGCGCTCTAGCCAACTGAGCTAATCCCCCATAAGCGATGGCAAATATATAAATATTTTTAATCCACAAAGCAATGCCAATACACAATTTTCAAATTCGATTGAAGAAAGTCTTGCTTTCAACCTCCATTCTTTTAAAATCGATACGGTTTTTGCATGACTACTCTTTGTTTTCCCAATAAGCCTTTTCTTTTTCTATTGCCACATTCAACAAAGTAGTTGACACCTTTTTGCCCGTCATGACTTCTTCATTCCTTAAGAAAGCTGCTTTCCCTTCTTCCATCGAGCGATAGAAACTTCCCGGAATAAAGGCCCCTTGTGAAAAGTCTTCGATATAATCACGAATATCTTCATCAAAAAGCTTAACAATGGAGCCTGTCACGACTTTCAAGCTCAGCAACCATCCCCCCTGTTAAAGAAAGAGAAACCAAGCCTTCATCTGGAAAAACAAACCCTTCAGTTAATGCGATCATATAATTGCCATTGGGCAAATCACTAAAAGTGAACACCCCATCCGGATCAACAGCAACTGTTTCAATAAAGTCAAACGCATCGGTTTCGGCAGTCACTGATTTAGGATCAACGCCATCATGCAACTTAAGCAAACTAACACCCAACTCCCCCAAATCATCTGCAGTCATATTTTCATTGGCTGTTAGCTGCTCTTCAATTCTATTGGTTTTACTAAGATCTTCATCATCTTTCTCACATGCAGAAAAAAGAAAAACAACAGCAACCATCACCAACCAAACTTCTATAAAACGTCTCATTTCTCTGGGTATTAAATTAGTCATCTAACTCAGTCGTTATTGATTTCGGAAAACCATTTTTGTTGAATCGCTTGGTAAGTGCCATCAGCTTTCATTGCTTCGAAAGTTGCCTGCGCTTGCTGAGCAATTACCGGAGGAGTACCATTGGAGAAGGTAACGTAAAAATCAGAAGCCATTACAGAAAAGCTTGGTCTAACATCTTCGTAAGTGTAGCCCAAGTCCTTCAGAATATCCGGGAAAGTAATATCAGTGCATACAAAAGCATCGATCTGTCCACTCATCAACTTCTCTGTTAACACCTTTGGATCGCTTTCGTAAACCAAGTTTGTAAATCCCTGTTCTTGCAAATGTTGGGTGGAAAACCAAGAGCTAACTGTTCCTAGCGCCTCTAATTTTCTGGCATCCTCAAGGGACTCAATTGTTAGGTTAGCACCATCCTTCGTATAAATCCAGGTCGTGTTGGTTCCTATTGGTCCTACCCATTGAAAGCTATTTTCTCGAGTCGGTGTTCGGTCCATTGTAAACAAACACACCCAAGGATTATTAAGAGCCAGTTGATAACCATTTCTCCACGATGTTAATTTAATCGGAAAGTTCACGCCATTTCGTTTCATAATCTCTTTCACGATATCCGTTCCATAACCTGTAACTTCACCATTCTTATCCATGAAGGTAAGTGGAGGATATGCCTCGGTATAAACCTGCACAAAATCAGGGAATTCAGACTTATTTAAATACTTTTGACTTAGGTTTTTCAGTACGCCATTCAGTTTACAGCGGTTAATCGCATCCTGAAAATTGTAAACCATATTATCCGAAACACCTTTATTAAAAGCAAAATAGAGCAACTCTGTTTGTATCGTAAACTCTGAGGTGACCGCATAAACCGACTCCCCCGCTTTTTCCAATGCAGAATTAATTGCATAAGTGTTGGATGGAAAGAGATTAATCTCCCCACTCAATAATTTTTCGATTGCCTCATTTATATCGACACAATATTGCAGGTTCGTAAATCCTTGCTCAACCAAATACTCTTCGATGGCATAATCGGCAATAACTCCAATTGTGCTGACTGACTTAGCCTCTTCCAGATTGCTTATGCTAATGGAATTTGGCACTGCAGCATAAAAGTTCCAGTCGAGCGATGCGATTGGACCAGCCCATTTAAACTGATCTTTACGCTTAGCATTTAAAGCTGTTGAAAAGAGCACGGCATTATCAGTCTGTAATGTTTCGCGATAGCCTTCTTCCCAACTCATGAAATTGATTTCGCAATCCAGGTTCAATTGACTGCAAATCTCATTTAATAGTTCCGGAGCCAATCCTGCAGGAAGCGAGTTTTCGATATAATTAAATGGTTTATATTCTTCCGAAATGAATTTTAGTTGTGGCTTAGTTTCGGTAGGCTCATCTTCCTCCTTACAAGAAGGAGCTAAAACAACAACTAAAAGCAAGTAGAAAAATAACTTTTCAGCATTTTTCATAAACGTTCTTTTCCCTAAATTTTCCATAGCAAACTGATAAATTAGACTTTTGAGCATGCAAACCATACCCCTTGTGATTACTTATTGTAAAGGAAAGACTAATTCTAATTATCTCGTGACCCTAAGTTCATTAAGCTAGTCTCACTAAATCGAAAGACATCCTGATTTCATCAATTTTTTGTTCACTACATCGAAATAAAGACTGGATCGCAATAGCGGGATAGAACTCTTAGTCAAGAAATGAAAAGCGATCTAGTGCAGTATTCACAAGCCTTTTGTTTATAACTATAGCCCTTTACCACCTTGATTAACTGTCTTTATAATTATTTTTGGCATATTCCTTAAGCAAAAGGAAGGAATATGCGACCAAACCTGACAAAAACAAACTTAAATGAACGCTCAAACAGCGATACTTTTCATCATATTCATTCTCTATTTTTCTTTTTCAATCATTCTATTTTACGTCTCCAAAAAGCTTAAGAAGAAAGGCCTTTCTTACTTGTATATCAACTTCATGATTAAGGCCGCACATGTTTTACCCCCAGTCCTCTTTTTCTTTCATTTAGATATTACTTATGCTGCCTATATTACCGCGCCATTAAAAGTTTCCCTGCTTCCACTCTATTATTTATACCTCAAAAAACTCCGAGATCCGGACAAGAGGCTTAAAAAAAGTGAGTATTTGCATCTGCTTCCGACACTCGCAGAACTTATTCTTAGTTTAGCTGTGGCTCCTAATCATTCCAAAGAAATTATGTACGGAATTGATTATGAGAGCACCCGTTACATGGAGATGTTTATTGAAAACAATTTCTATTACAATTTACTATCGGTTAGTGCCCGGATCATTGGATTTACCCAGGCATTTGTTTACACCTTTCTAATCTATTTCCTCTACAAACAGTATTCGGTTGCCATGCGTAACGAGGTTTCCGAAATTAATAACCGAAACCTTAAATGGATTGGACAAACTGCCGTAATTTTTGGGATTGAGTGCATCTTTGCCGGAATTGACCTTTTTGGGCTATACACCAACCAGCTCATGTTTATTATATCATTTCTCTATTTAATCTTTTTCGGTTTTTACTTCTTTGTCCACTCGCTTATTCAACCCGATATTTCATTTATTGGAGAAAGCCTGTCGTCTATCCAAAAGAAAACAGTTCGCAATGAGCAAAATGAATTAGCCCCCGAAGACTGTTTGCCGAAAAACGATCGCTTTTTAGAACAGTTCAACCAGCGGCAACTCTATTTAGAAAAGGACCTTACCCTTCAAAAGCTATCCGACGAACTTGGAATTGCGAAGTACAAAATTACTTCGATCATAAAAAATGCCGGCTACAAAAATTTCTATGACTTTGTCAACCGTCATCGTATCAATCATAGCATCAAACTTCTCGAAGAACTTCCATCAAGCTACTCACTTGAATCGGTTGGCGTTGATTCCGGTTTTAAAGGCCGATCAACTTTTTACCGGGTTTTTAAAGAAGTCACCGGAGAAACACCCAGTAATTTTGTAAAAAATCAACGCTAATTAATAAGGTATAAAAACCGGTTCATTTCTACGGATGTCCTAGCTTTCAGACAATATTAATACAGTAGCAATACAATTGTATAGTCTCTCTTTCTATTTCATTTAACATCTTGCTCTCCTTTTTTGGTTTAGTTTTTGTGTTTCAAGGTTTAGCCATTGAATTAATCATTCACTTTTTAAACTTAAAGTCATGGAAACTAAAAAAACAGAAAAAGCCAATCTGGAAAACAAACGTTCATTATTTCTAAGTTTTGGGCTGGTCTTAGCCCTTAGTTCAGTCTTGTTTGCCTTTTCGTGGAAAACGCATGTCAAGCCAGTCGAAGAGCTTGCCGAAGTCCAATGGGAAGTTCCTAATGAAATCATTATCCCACTAACCAAGGAAGAAAAAAAAGAACTTCCCCCTCCCATCCAAACTGTTTTGGAATTTGATGTCGTTGACAACAATACTGAAATAGAAGATGAGGACCTTGATATTTTTGATACAGAAGTAACAGATGAAGGTATTAATGTCGACGAACTAATTGCGAACCGGGAAGATGATAAGCATACTGAAGCTGATCCGGTCATCTTTTTCCCGGACGAATGGCCTGAATTCCCGGGAGGCATGGAAGCCTTGGTAAAGTTTCTTGGAAACACCGTAAACTATCCTGTTGTTGCCCAAGAAAATGGCATACAAGGAAAAGTCTTTGTCAATTTTATTGTCAACTCAAATGGCCAAGTAAGCGACGCACGCGTGGTTCGAGGGGTTGACCCAGCGCTCGATAAAGAAGCATTGCGCGTGGTTAACAAGATGCCCCATTGGCGGCCTGGTAAACAAGGAGGTAAGGCGGTTCGCGTATCCTACAACGTACCAATCAGCTTTGTTTTACAATAAACGCTATTTCATAACGGGCCAAGAATAATTTAAGATTTCAACTCTTGATTTTGAAGATTATTTTCTATCTTTAAGCCCTCAAATGAAAAAATTGTTTTTGGACAGAATAAAACTTCTAAAACTGAATTATGGAACTAAAGAAATCACCGAAAGCCGATCTTGAGAGCAAAAGAAATATTTTTGTTCAGATAGGGTTAGTGGTAGCTCTAGGTCTTTGCTTGCTTGCCTTTGAATGGACTACGAAAGTAGAACAAGCCGCGTCATTAGGTACTGTGGCTGAGCAGGAAGTGGAAGATGAGATTATCCCTATTACCCGTCAAGAAGAAGTAAAACCACCACCACCGCCACCACCACCAAAGGTTGTTGAGGTGCTTAACATCGTTGAAGATGATGTTGAGATCGAGGACGAACTGGAAATTCAAGATACGGAAGCAGACGATGAGACTGTTATTGACGTAGCTCCTGTAATTCAAGAAGAAGAAGAGGAGGAAGAAGAAGGACAAGTTTTCTTTATTGTAGAAGACATGCCTGAATTCCCTGGTGGTGAATTAGCTTTGCGTAAATTTATTGCCAACGCCATTAAATATCCTGTAATTGCTCAGGAAAATGGTATCCAAGGAAAAGTATACGTAAATTTCGTTGTAGATAAAGACGGAAGTGTACAAAATGCACGTATTGCTCGTGGTGTTGATGCTTCGTTGGACAAAGAAGCCCTTCGAGTCGTAAACAACCTTCCAAAATGGAAACCTGGAAAACAAAGAGGAAAACCAGTAAGAGTATCTTACACGGTTCCAATTAGCTTTGTATTACAATAACGATTTTTAATAGACCAAAATTCCTGGTTCCGTTTCTTCGGGGCCAGGTTTTTTTATGGATTAACTTGAAAAACTGAATGATAGAAACCGCCAAAGTACAAGAAACCGCTGTTTTAGTAGGACTAATCAACCAGGAGCAAGATGAACGGCAAGCCCAAGAGTATCTGGATGAGCTGGAATTTCTGGCTGATACTGCTGGCGCCAAAGTTAAAAAACACTTTTTCCAACGACTTGATGTTCCTAATCCTGCCACTTTTGTGGGATCTGGAAAGTTGATTGAAATTCAAAATTTCATTAAAGTTCATGAAGTTGACACAGTGATTTTTGACGATGAGTTAAGCCCAACGCAACTCCGAAACATTGAACGAAGTTTGGAGTGCAAAGTGCTTGACCGAACCAACCTCATCCTAGATATTTTTGCCAAACGAGCTAAAACAGCTCACGCAAAAACTCAGGTTGAACTTGCACAATACCAATACATGTTACCTCGCCTGACCAGAATGTGGACCCACCTGGAACGACAGCGAGGAGGAATTGGTATGCGTGGTCCGGGGGAAACCCAGATTGAAACGGACCGTCGGATTATTTTAGATAAGATTGCTCGACTTAAAATTCAGCTTCAAAAGATTGACAAACAGAAAGCCACACAACGAAAAAACAGAGGAAAACTCGTTCGTGTTGCCTTGGTAGGTTATACCAACGTAGGCAAATCAACGATTATGAATATGCTGGCAAAATCAGAAGTTTTTGCTGAAAACAAGCTTTTTGCCACACTGGATACCACTGTCCGGAAAATGGTCATTGGCAACCTTCCATTCCTGTTGGCCGACACAGTTGGTTTTATTCGAAAGCTACCACACGGACTTGTTGAGTCATTCAAATCGACACTTGATGAGGTGCGCGAAGCTGATGTCCTGGTTCATGTGGTTGATATTTCACATCCAGGCTTTGAAGAACAAATTGAAACCGTAAATGCCACGCTTTCTGAAATTGAGACCGGCGAAAAGCCAACCATCTACGTATTTAACAAGATTGATGCCTTCCAATACATCAAAAAAGATGATGATGATTTAAGTCCCAGAACGCGAGAGAACCTTTCGCTTGAGGAATTAAAGAATAGCTGGATGGGCAAAAACAATACTCCTTCACTATTCATTTCGGCTACAGAAAAAGACAATGTTGAAGAGTTCAAAAAGACCTTGTATGAAGAGGTGAAACAAATCCATGTAACTCGCTTTCCATACAACGATTTCTTATACGACATTGACTGGACCAAGCCAGATGATGAAGAAGAATAGCCTTTAACTCGTATAAAAAAATCCCGAGACAACTGCCTCGGGATTTTTCGTTTTTGTTGATATGGTGGGGCGTACTATTTTTTAACTTCACCATTGGCAATCAACCACTCAGCAATCTGAACAGCATTCAAGGCAGCACCTTTTTTGATTTGATCGCCAACGCACCAAAACGTAATTCCTTTTGGATTTGTTAGATCTTTACGCAAACGTCCAACATAAACATCATCTTTTCCAGAAACAAACAATGGCATTGGATATTCTTTGTTTTGAGGGTTATCGATCACCGTCAAACCATCAAAATCATTGAACGCTTTTCGGACTTGCTCGATCGTTAACTCATCTTCGGTTTCGAGCCAAATCGCTTCAGAGTGTGAACGGGCAACAGGCACACGCACACAGGTAGCACTAACTTCGGTATCTGTATGCATAATCTTCTTGGTTTCCCAGTTCATTTTCATTTCCTCTTTAGTATAGTCATTATCCAGAAATACATCAATATGAGGAATGACATTCATAGCCAACTGATACTGAAACTTATCCACAGTTGGATCTTCGTTATTTGCAAGCTGACGGGTTTGCTCCTCCAATTCTGCAATTCCCTGTGCTCCAGCCCCACTGGCTGCCTGATAAGTAGCTACCTGTACTTTGGTAATCTTCGACAGGTTCTCAATCGGCTTCAAAGCAACAACCATCTGAATCGTAGAACAGTTTGGATTGGCAATGATGTTACGCGGACGATTTTTTGAGTCTTCAGCATTTACTTCAGGAACTACCAAAGGCACATCATCATCATAACGGAAAGCACTGGAATTATCAATCATCACAGCACCATATTTTGTGATTGTTGCTGCAAACTCCTTAGAAATAGAACCACCAGCCGATGTTAAAGCAATATCAATATCTTTAAAGTCATCATTGTGTTTCAGTTCCTTTACAGTCAGTTTCTTTCCTTTAAATTCGAACTCTTTACCGGCACTACGTGCCGATCCAAATAAAACTAACTCATCGAGTGGGAAATTACGCTCAGCCAAGACCTGTAGAAACTCTTGACCTACAGCACCACTTGCACCAACAACTGCAACTTTCATAATTTAATTAATTTTGTTAATTTCAATACACTAAATACATTCTCTCAGAACATACTATAAAGTCCGCAAAATTAGTAGTTTGCTTTTAATTTTTCACACAATGTGGGGTCTAAATAGCGTTTTTCTTTTTTTGCTTTTGAATTTCTTAACAATTAACAATCCAGGGACAACCATCTGGGAAGAAGAATTTAATACCCCTGGAATTGGATTCTGGGGAGACTCTGATGGCATTACAATCCATAGTCATCTGCCACCAACAACTGAATGGCAGCTTGATGCAGAAGCATGTAGCTTTACATCCGAGAAGGATTATGTCAAAACAGTTGGCACTTCGGGCGGACGATTAGAAGCTTTGGACTGCGATGGCGAAGCAGTTTGGCAATCACCTTGGATTTCGATTGCCAGCTATACAGCAGTCAACTGCGAATTGATAGCGAAAGAGACAGGAAGTGGCAATAACCCCGAACGTAAATATGTCGAGGCCTTTTACCAGCTAGATCAAGGAGAAAAGAAGCTTTTTGAAAACAATGGTCTAAGCCAGGGGAATTGGGGAGAATCTGTAGTCAGCCAAAGCCAGCTTCAAGGAGATTCAATCCGGCTAATTATTCATCTCAACAGTAGCTATGCCTCCGACAAAGTTATTGTAGACGCCATTCGGGTCTGGAGTGACGAACCAGAAAAAGTTGATCCGAATCAGCTGGCCGAAACCGGAGATCTCCTAATCAATGAAGTCCTTTCTAATCCTTTTGATGAAGGTGTTGATTTTGTTGAACTTTACAATCAATCGTCTAAAGAAATCCGGCTTGACCATTTATTTATCGCCAATCGGGATGATCAGCAAAATCTAAAAACGATCGTACAACTCAGCTCGGAACCCATATTATTTCCACCCAATACCTACTTGGCTGTCAGCGAAAACCAAGAACAGGTTCTCAACTTTTATTCAACCACTTGCGTTTCTTGCTTTCTGGATGTCACCAAAATGCCGGCCCTAAATAACAGCTCAGGAGAAGTGGTTCTTCTCAATGACTCCATGCAGGTGCTTGATGAAATGCACTACACCGAAAAGATGCATCATCCACTGCTCATTGAAGAAGAAGGAATCTCACTCGAGCGTATTTCATTTGAAGAATCCGCCTTAGAACCAAGCAACTGGACATCGGGAAAGAATGGCCATCAGCTGGCTTCTCCCGGCTTTGAAAATGCCATGTCTGCTAATTCTCCGGTGAAAACCACGACGTTTCAGTTGGAACCAAAAGCATTCTCTCCCAATGAAGATGGCTACAATGACTTATTACAAATTAACTATCAATTGGATAAAGTAGGCTACCTGGCTAACCTGCGGATTTTTGATTCAAATGGTCTACCGATCAATCACCTTCTGCGTAACGAACCTGCCGCCATTCAAGGCCAATGGATCTGGGATGGGAAACAAGCCAACGGCAGCCGCTCACCCATTGGCCTGTACATTGTTTTGCTCGAACTCCATCATCCGGATGGCTCAGCTAAGCAATTCAAAAAAGTCTGTACGTTAACCGACCGGATTTATTAACTCAACTGTTAATTACAAATCGTTGGAATTTCAGACCATCAGACATTCAATACCAAGACCATTAAGCAAAAAAGAGAGCACTCACCAAGGAGTACTCTCTTCTATCTAAGGTTCATACAATTCTAATTGATTCGACTTCTATTTTCGAAAGCCTTTCAAAACTGCCAGCGTTTCTTCATCGATATTTCCAAATAATGAGACTCCTTCAGCCCCATTATCCAAAGCGTATTGAATTCCTTCACGGAGCTCTTTCTTATCTTTAAAATCAGGTAGAAATAGGCCAGCATAAAGCGGGAACCGTCCGCATAAGAAGTGAACACCTTCCTTCACGGCCTCACCAATCCAAGAAACATTTTCCTTGTAAAACCCATGATAAATCATTGGGCAAATCCCGTTGAGATTCCAATTGGTCCAGTCCTGACGTACGATGCGACGGGCCACTTCCGGTGTTGGGAATACGGCTGCAGTAATTGGTTTCCGATGCTTATTGGCCACTTCAGCCAATTGATTCACCAAATTATTGATCTGCTCATAACGATAATTCCGCCACGATAAACTTTGGTCTGGATATTCAATATCAAGCGGATCAACTCCATGAGCAGCTTTATAGTTCGAACGGCAAGTTTCGCAGTAGCAGAAATCATATTCAGGCAACTCTTTCTGCTGAACGATATCGTAATTTTTCCACAGATTAACAGGCAAAATCACATCGCAATAACGCACGTAGTCCAGGTGAATTCCATCTACATAATCCTTATTCAGAATGTCTTTCACCTGCTCTTTTAAATACTCCTGAACCTCTTTTTTCGAAGGACAAAGCCAACGATAATAGTTCACATAAGGAGGATTTGTCGCGCACGATTCGCCCGTCCGGCTAATCGCATACCATTCAGGATGAGCGTCAAGTAAGGATTTCTCACCTCTATTGGTGGTCCACATCCAACGATGAGCTTCCAACCCTGCCTTTTTGGCCATTTTAAAATGCTTCTCGCTATCCTGTTCGAAGAACATACCCCGAACGCCAGCGTCGAAAAAGCCTTGGTATTTCTTCAGAAGCATTTGCTCATCGTCATCTTTTCTTGGGCGTTCCCATACCCAATGCTTATAACCAGTCTGCTTTTGCTCTTTTTTCACAGATAATGCCGAAGAACCTGTGTAGCTCAGAATTCCTGCTCCTGCAAGTAATGATGATTTGATAAACTCTCTTTTCTTCATGTATCCCTGTTTTATAATGATTCAAAACCCCTTTGGTCGATCAAGTTACGGATTTTTACGTTGAAAAAGACCGTTGTCATTTACGAAAAAAGACTGCCCCTTGCTTCCCGTAACCTTCGCAGAAAACTGATGTACAGTTGACCAAACTTCCACTTTCGCAGTTCCACTCTTTCCGTCAGGCAATTCAGCTTTCAAGCCGAGTTCCTCTGGGCTTGATGCATAGCGCCCGTGCTTTTGTTTAAACGTTTTTTGTTTGTAGTAAATCAACCAGGTATAATCTACCAGCAACTGATCCACTTCTGGCAGAAAGTCTACTTTGCGACTTCCGGCTGCCTTTTCGGTAAACTGGATAAAACCATACCTTTCAGGAGCGTGCATGCTAATAATTCCCTGCGGACTCCAAACCCAATTATACTCGGGCACCAAACGTCCGGTCGATTCGTCCACCAAGCGAGTGTACTTTCCATCAACTAATTTGGTTTGCCACTGTACCCGGGAAAAATTAATCCGCCATTGCTTTCCTTCCGTTGGGACATCCGTGGTCACCCCAGTTCTTAGGTCAGCAAAAGGAATTTTCATTTCAACACTCCATTTCTGATCAACATCATCAGGCTTGTTCAACGTTCCCTCAATAGAAACCTGGCTTTCAAAGCCTAATGCATCATAGATTACAAAAGGTCTTCCTCCGTTACGGTACGACTTTGGCATGAACAGATCAAACAACGTATTGGCTGCATTAACTTCAAATTCAAAATAGTCATGCGCATTGCCATCCGGATCAATAAACACCTCGAAATCATTTTCATGATACACAATCAGGTCCCGTTCATTGTAATAAGCCCAAACATGAGGTTCTTCCAATTCTACAAAAATGTATAGGTAATTCTCATCCCATAACATTTTCAATCGTGTTTCATGCAAAGGCAGCGGCTTCTTGTCTCCTTCAATATCTGCAAAATCAGCACTCCATTCTGCTTTTACCCAGCTTCGTTCATCCGCTTTCCCGTCAATTACAATTGGACTTTTTGCTTTATACACCACATAATGGCGAGCCGGAGTAAAAAGATGCTCATAGCCTTCCCAAATCGATTGACCAAATACGCCAACCGATGCAACCAACAACAAAATGGTCACCAAATACTTCTTCATCATTCTTTATTCGTAGTTATTAAGTAGTCGTAAAAATTTAGTCGTTAGACTGAAAAGAAAAAGCCAAGGCCGGATATGTTTTGTGTTTCTTCCGGAAAGCTTTAGGAACACTCACAACCACTTGGTCGCCATCCTTCTTCCATCTCACGCGCTGTCCGGTAGCCACCAAGGTCATCTTTGTTCCTTTAGCAGGAAGATTACCGGTCCAGCTTACCGTTTCTGGCAAAGCTTCACCTTCTGCAATACGGGCCAAAGCATAGTGTTCGCCCTTTTTTCCTTTAGTGAAGAATACTTCTCCATCCTGGTAGTGCTCGGTTATCCGGGTTCCATAAATCGCTTTTCCGTTCTGATTCATCCATTCACCAACAGCTTGAAGACGCTTTACCACTTCGGCGTCAATTGTTCCATCAGGTTTTGGGCCAACGCCTAACAGCAAGCTTCCACCTTTAGCCACAATTTCAATCAAATCATGAACCACTCGATCGGGTGATTTTAATCGCTCATTCGGTACATGTCCCCAATTGTTTCCCAGAGTAATACAGCTTTCCCATGGGTAAGGCAACTGAGTCTGAGGAATACTTCGCTCAGGAGTTTGATAGTTTTCGTATGGCCCATGAACCGTACGATCAACCATTAAAATTCCTGGCTGAGCTTTACGGGCCATAGCTGCAATCGCTGGCATATCAACTTTTTGGTCCCATTCCGGAATGGGTGCTCCCCAGGAAAGTACTTCTTCATTAACTGTTTCGCGCGGACGCACCCAACCACCATCTAACCAAAGAATATCAATTTTGCCATAATCATGCATCAATTCACTAATCTGGTTAAACGTAAATTGCTTAAAGCTGTTCCAACGTTCAGGATGTTTTCGAATATCATAGTTCACATTCCGGTTTGCCGTGGCATACTTATCCCACCAAAAATCCTGAGAATGCCAGTCCGGCTTCGAAAAGTAAGCACCAATCATAAAACCTTTATTGCGAAAAGCTTCAAAAACATACTTTGCCACATTAGCTTTAGGATGATTGGCAAAAGGTCCGGCTGTAATTTTAAAATCGGTCTGTTTGGTGTCGAACATACTGAAACCATCATGATGCTTGGTGGTAAAAACCAAGTACTTCATCCCCGCCTGATCAGCAGCCTCGGCCCATTTCTCCGGATCAAAGTTAACTGGATTGAACTCATCTTTCAGTCCCCAGTACCAGCTTTTATAGCCATTGTAAGTCATACTGTCTGGGCGGTTGATCCAATCTTCAGAACACAAGCCCCAAGATTCAATAATCCCTGGAACAGCATACAAGCCCCAGTGAATGATCATTCCAAATTTCTGATCTTGCCATTGATCCAACTTTTCCCGAACTTCAGGATTAGCTGGCCACTCATAAGTTTTCGATTGCTGATGTACTCCTAGATCTTGTGCTTTCAAAGAAGAAAGACAAACAAGGGTAACCATAAAAAGACTCAATACCTTCTTCATCTCATTAAAATTATTTATTTCGTTTGCATTCAATACCTACCTCACAGGCAGGAAAATCCCAATATCTTTAAAACTAAACTAGCTTAACGCTACATTTCTAATTTCCCAAAATCCAATTTCCTGCTCGTCACCAAATATGTTGGCGCCCACATAAACAGGAAGCCTTTATTTCAGACATTCGCGCGACTCCTTGCCCACCTTTGTTCAATAAACTTGTTCAGTACTTATGGAGTATAATGCAAATGACTTAAAACATCCAACTACCTATCCTGCAAAAACATTCAGGCTTTAAAGAGGACCAAGATAGGGAAAAAAGACCGTAAAAATTAAACTTCTGAAGGAGAATGTGCGCGTACACATCATTTTCAGCACGGGACAGGACAGTATGGATAAAAAGAGTCAAAAAAAAGCGGAAGAAACACTTCCGCTTATAGTTATCGAATCACTCAATTATTTCATTTTCTCATAATACAGCTTTTTGATCTGTTCCAAGTAATCCAAGGACAACTTGTTACTGTAAATACGCACAAATTCGCGCAACCGTCCCTGATGATAGAAAGCTCCTACTGCTGCATCAAACTTACTGCCTTCCCAGTTGTACTTCACCCGGTTGCTTAAATCATCAAAGGCTTCCCATTCAAAATGTTCAGGTAATTCAATATACGCATGAAACCGTTCTTTCTTATCCAAGAAAATTCCCGATGAAATCTCTTCAAGCTTAAAGAATTTAACCACACGAATATTCGCTTTTTCTCTCAAGTTCTTCTTATTCTTTCCCGAAAAATGAATACCATTTTCGGAATAAGCTTTTTGTAAGGTGCCAATCAAATCGTATCGATTCAAGTGTCGTACCCGCAGGACATTGTAAGTGGTGTTGTAGATCGTTAGAAAACCTTTCCCTGCATCAAACTTCTCATCAAATACTTTCTCTACTTCCTGCGTTGCACGAATAATGCTCTCCAGCGGATAGTGCTCCTGCAGGACAACGTACATGTAAATTGGTTTGGTGTCGAAAGGAGTTTCGTGATAATAGCCCGGGAAAGGCTCAAGAGACTCAAAAACCATTGTTCCTGGTTCTACCTTATCATCAATGGTAAAAACCGTTTCCCGTTTGTTTATCGTCCCAAATACTTCAATTTCGTTTTTTTGTTCCATAGTTCAATTTTTGAAGGATTGATTATCTTCGTCAACAATTATCCATGTGTATGAATGCCGAAAAAGTGATCGTTGTTGAACCTGTAGGTCAGGTTACTTTAGTACGAAATGAACGTTCCCGCTATTTACGGTTACGGGTAAAACCGAATGGGCAAGCCCATGTCTCCATGCCGGTGTTAGCCTCAGAAAGTAAAGCTATCGATTTTATCAAATCCAAATCGGGCTGGATACAACAACAACAACAGAAGATAAAGACAGGTTTAACTGTTTTTAAGCAAGATAGCTCTTTTCGAACAAAGTTTCACGAATTGAAGATTGTTCCTGTCCCCCAAGCAAAAGTATCAGGCTTTGTAGGAAATGGCATCATTCAGATTAATATCCCGTCAAATCAAGAAGAACAACACCCAACTATTCAGCATTTTATACGCAACACGCTTATTGAAGTCATGCGGCAGGAAGCCAAAGTTTTTTTGCCCATACGGCTTCAGCAGTTAGCTGATCAACACCAATTTCAATTTGAAAAAGTATTTGTAAAACATGTAAAAAGTCGCTGGGGGAGCTGCTCGTCGATCAACAATATCAATCTGAATTTACATTTAATGCGACTACCAGACCGGATAATTGACTATGTTTTGCTACATGAACTCGCTCATACGAAAGAAAAAAATCACAGCAAAAGCTTCTGGCAATTGCTTGAATCAGTTTGTCCGGGAGCCAAACAACTCGACCGAGAACTAAAGAATTATCATGTTGATATTTTTTGAACAGAAACGGGCATTGACTGCTTACTTAAAGAAGAGAGCGCGAAAAACTTTTGATGCAAGAAATAAATTAATCATCCCAAATGTTGGGTTACGAAATAGGCGAAACCTTTGTCTGACAACTAAAACGACCAGACATTGTTCTGTCGCTAAAAATAAACAATTACAATAAGATGAATTGGAACGAATTAATATCAAGTAAACGCCTGGGAAGCAAACCCACTGTAAAAGCAAGCGATTTATATAACCGAACACAATTTCAACGCGACTACGACCGCATTATCTTTTCATCGCCCTTCCGGCGCATGCAAAACAAAACACAAGTATTTCCGCTACCGGGCAGCATTTTTGTTCACAACCGACTCACACACAGCCTGGAAGTTGCCAGTGTTGGCCGTTCGCTAGGAAATATACTGGCCGAAAAGCTAATTGAGTCAGGCGAAACAAACCCGCTACTTCAAGAGCTGGGAGCTGTTGTTTCTTCGGCCTGTTTGGCTCACGATATGGGCAACCCACCTTTTGGACACGCCGGAGAAGAGGCAATCTCAAGCTATTTCAAAAATGGTAAGGGCCAAAATCTGGAGTTGATGCTCCAAGCTGAAGAGTGGAAAGACTTTGTTTATTTTGATGGGAATGCCAATGCTTTTCGTCTGCTAAGCCATCAGTTCAATGGTCGACGGGCCGGAGGTTTTGCGCTCACCTACACGACCTTGGCAAGCATTGTCAAGTATCCGTTTGAATCAGTAAATGTCAAAAAGCCCAAGTTTGGCTTCTTTCAATCTGAAAAAGACATTTACCTTGACATTGCACATGAGTTAAACATCAAACAACTTGAGGCTGATCCGTTGAAATTTGCCCGTCACCCCTTGGTTTTTCTGGTTGAAGCTGCAGACGACATTTGCTACCAGGTAATGGATTTGGAAGATGCCCACC
Organism: Sunxiuqinia elliptica; assembly: GCF_900113005.1. GTDB lineage: Bacteria > Bacteroidota > Bacteroidia > Bacteroidales > Prolixibacteraceae > Sunxiuqinia > Sunxiuqinia elliptica. The sequence goes on along the minus strand of NZ_FONW01000001.1, from coordinate 991,686 downwards.
GCCTCAACATCATCAGTTATGAGCAAACGCGTGATTTGTTTCGCAATTTCTACCATCCTCAGGACGATAAAGACTTACTTCAAAAAATTGATGCTACTTTTAAGGTTGTACTCGACCACAACGAACGGATTGCATACCTACGTGCCGGAGTTATCAACAAACTCGTGCACCAGTGTATTGAGGTTTTTGAAGCCAACCAACAAGAAATTATGGATGGAACGTTTCAAGGCTCATTGATCGATCAAATTCAGGGACAGTCGCATGAGGCAATGCAAACAATTCAGTCGCTCTCAATCGACAAGATTTACAAGCACCGTTCGGTTATCGAAATTGAAATTAGCGGACATCAAATTATCGGCACTTTGCTGGAATCGTTTATTGAAGCTATATTATCTCCGGAGGAAGGCTATTCGAAACGGTTGATTTCGATGATGCCGCAGCAGTACCGCGGACATCATCAAACCACCTACGAAAAGGTGCAATCTGTTATTGATTTTGTTTCAGGCATGACAGATCTGTATGCCCTAGACCTTTTTCGTAAAATTAAAGGGATAAACTTACCCTCGTTGGGTTAAAGCTCGCGAATTTTAAGTTTTCTCCAACGAACTTTGATACCACCACCGTCGTGAATTTGCAGGGCAATACTTCCTTTGCCTTCGGCAATTTTCTCATCGGTCATGTTACACATTTCATGGCCGTTGAGCCAGGTGGTTACGTGTCCACCAACCAATTTGATTTTCATTTTATTCCACTTACCCATTTTCAGGTAACCTTCTTTTTCATCTGGAATTTTACAAATCCAACCTCTTCCGTACGATTCATAAATACCACCTGAATCATGATTTGGAGGAGCAACTTCAACTTGCCAGCCACTTACTTTAGTTCCTTCAAAGGTAGAACGGAAGAAAATACCACTGTTTCCATTGGCTTCTTGTTTAAATTCGACTTCCAATTCAAAATCATCGTAATTTTTTTCAGTTGAAAGGTAGCCATAAGCTTTGTCCGGTCCGCTTTCGCAAATTAATTGACCGTCTTCAACATACCATTTTTCGGTGCCATGTACTTTCCAGCCATCCAAATTTTTACCATTAAACAGGGAGGTTTTTTTCTGCGCAACGGCAGAACCGGCCAGCAAAAGCAAAGCCAGCAAATACGTAAATTTTCTCATTGTTTGTTTTTAAAATTAAAGTTTCTGTTTACCAAGCTAGCGTGATACCACAAAACTTCCCTCACCTCGAACTACCGAGTGAACAAAGTTTTGTCAGCTTGAATTATTTTTCTTTTTGATTTATAAGGTCTTCTATCGAAACAAGGGTTGAGTCAACGGTTATTTGCCAATCTCATTTTTCAATAGGCTCACATTATTCTTCAACCGTTCAATGGTCTCATCCTTGGTTTGCATATCAACTTTCAACTGCTGAACTTCAGCTTTTACAGTAGACAATTGCTTCGAAAGTTTCTCAATTTCAGTCCCTCGCTTATTCAACTGATGCTCCAAAGAGGTATTCTCCTCTTTCTGACGATTCAGGTCAAAACGAACTTCTGCAAGGTCACCATTCAGCTTTTTCACCTGACCAGAAAGCTGTTGTTTTTCATTGTTCAAACTTTCCACCTGCGTTTTATACTCATCAACTTGTTGGGTCAGGCGCTGTTTTTCATAGGCAAAAGCATAAATCTTCTCTTCAATATTCGCATCTTTCTCTTGCACGTTAACCGACAAGTTGTTGATTTCACCATTCAGTTTCCCAATCAGTTCATCCTTTTCGGCATTGCTGGCCATCAAATCTGTTTTCACCTGCTCGTAATCTGCAATCATCTGCTTCAAACGCTCGGCCTGAGCATTATTCTCGGTTGTCAGATCACGTACCCTTTGTTCGGCCCGCAACTTCGAAGATTCCATGTCGAGGTACTTCTTTTTTGAAACACAAGATGATAAAAGAATTCCGCTGCAAGCAACGCATATAATTAGTCTGATGATTTGCATATTATTTTATTTAAAAAATTTTCATGATATTCAACAAAACAGCTCGTTCAATCATTTCTCTTTTTAGAAAACTTATTGTATCGCCCGTTTTATTTTTAGTATTTTTTTGTTTGTTTTGGTCATTCAGCTAAATAACGCTTTATCCAGAAATATGTTATTCAAATTGTACTATTAAATTTGTTCTGGCGTTATAAGCTAAAATAGAAAAAACTTTGAGCTTTTAAAAAACACAAATATGCGAATTCTATTCCTATCTCTGTTTCTTTTTCTAAGTAGTGTCACATGGGCACAGGTTCAGTCTGTCAAAGGCCGGGTTGTAGATGCTTCCACCCAGGACGGTATTGCTTATACCAATATTGGAGTAGAAGGCACTTTTTATGGAACAGCCAGTGATGCAGAAGGATTTTTTGAACTGAAAGTCCCAGACGAATTCAAAAAAGAACAACTCTTTTTCTCGGCTGTAGGTTATGAAAACCTGGTACTGTCTATCCCCGAGCTGTTAAAGAAATCGTTCTCCAGCATTCAACTAAAAGAGCAAACTTACAGCATTGATGATGTGAATGTTGCCGCTCAATCACGAGTCTTGTTTCGGGTGATCAAATCAGCTTCAAATAAGATCCCGGAGAACTTTCAGAAAGGGCCAATTGGCTACCAAGTTTATTATTCTGAAAGCAAACAAATAGGCAATGATCCGGAGCAAAAGCGGGAAGCAATTGTTGAGATGACTGATGAAACAGGCTACTCTTCTCCGTCGATTACAGATGGGTTTAAAAACCGGAACTTTCAAGTGACTGAAGTCAAACGAAATTTTGAATCTTACTCAATTCCTTCAGGAAAAACAGGTTTTGAAGAATTGTCTGAAATGGATTTGGTTCGCTTGGCAAACGGTATTTTGGACGATGATCTTCTGAATGACTACGATCTACAACTGGAAAATGTCAGTCAGTTTAATGGCGACTCCGTATGGATCATTTCCTACAAAACACATGAAGCAAACTTGGCGCATACCGGAGATTATTATGCAACTCAATTGGATGGCAAACTGTATATCAGCCAAAACAACTACGAGATATTGCGCAACGAATGCGTTATTAAATCAAGCAAAAACAATCCACATAACCGTTCGCTGGCAAGCAACAGAAATGAGCAAACACAGGTAAATTATCACCTCACAGCAACCTACAAACCTTTTGAAGGCAAATACGCACTGAGTTACCTCGACTGCGATAAAACCTATCTTGATACTCAAAACAGAACTGTCAGCTATAGCCGAAAAGCCAGTGTGCTTTCATTGACAAAAAATCCAAAGCGGTTAGCAGGCAAAGACTATTTTGAAAATGCTGAATACGTAGCGGATTTCTGGAACAGCTTCAAGCGTCCGCAATAAGACCGCAAAGCAATACAAACTCAACAAACTGTTGTATACTCAATTCAATACAAAGAACATACAACAAATTTCTGTCAATACATTATCTCTGAGTTCTCTGTGGTTACTTTGTTTTTTTACCACAGAGAACTCAGAGTCTTTTTTGCTATCTCTTTTATTTTGAAACAAAAGGAATTATAAAGCTCAGTTTGGAATAATATTGCTCTTCCAACACAGTAAAGAAATACAGCTTGGAATGGTTCATCTGCACTACAAAAACGGCCAATAAGTTAGCTTTACTGAAACGGGCTATTTTTCAGCTTTAAACAATTCTTTTTCGTCAACAGCTTTCACTTGCAGACTGTCTTTTAACGTGCGGCTAACAACATTGTAAGGACCAGTGATAATTTCATCGCCATCGGTAATGCCACTCAAAATTTCAATGTTTTGATTGTCCTGGATCCCCGTTTCAACAACTTGTTTCCAAGCCAATCCATCCTTCATAACAAAAATAACTTCTTCCTTCTCCTTGTCATCAGCACCTGCTTGCTCTTCTCCCGACTCGGCGACACGTGTCGTTACAGCCTGAATAGGAACTGCAATAACACCTTCGCGGGTTTCGGTCTGAATGTCCACTGTTGCCGACATTCCTGGCCGGAAAGGATAGCTCATGCTGGCGCTGTCCATTAGATCACGATATGACTCCTGAAGCAACAAAACCTTCACATCAAAATTGGTAACCTGATCTGAAGAAGTTCCAAGCGTGTTGGCCGAGTTAGCTATCTCAGTAACAATGCCTTTAAACTTGCGCTTCAAGTAAGCATCCACCTCAACCAAAGCAGTATCACCTTTCGAAACTTTGACGATATCGTTTTCGTTAACCTCCACCTTCACTTCCATTTTGTTCAGATTGGCAATAACCATCATCTCGGTTCCCGCATACATGTTCGTTCCAACAACACGTTCACCCTGCTCAACATTCAAACGTGAGATGGTTCCATTCATGGGCGCATAAATTTTCGTTTTCACCAGCTGTTCCTGAGCCTCTGCGACTGATGCTTCGGCTGACTTGACCGAAAATCCAGCTGCACGAACTTCAGCTTCAGCCACCTGATAAGCTGCCTGAGCCGATTCAAACTCCGATTCGGGAACAGCTTCCTGTTTGTATAAGGTTTGGGTACGTTTAAACGCCAGTTCCCGCTCAATCATCTGGGCCTCGGTTTGAGCCAAACGGGCTTTTGATGAGTTTAAGCTGGCTTCAGCTCGATTCAGTGCCTGAATGTAGATATCAGGTTTGATAACCACCAGCAATTGGCCTTTTTCAACTTCATCACCTTCTTCCACTTCCAACACGATAATCTCGCCAGAAACATCCGGGCTGATTTTAACTTCCGTTTCCGGTTGGACCTTGCCGTTGGCAGTGATCAGCTCTGTGATGGTTTTACTGACCACTTTCTGGGTCGTCACTTTTACTTCAAAGTCTTTACCAAACCATCCTTTCTTTTTCCCAACAACCAATACGATGATGAGAACAACCAAAAAGGCAAGAGCGAAGGGAAGTAGTTTGTTTTTTTTCTTTTTAGCCATGTTGCTGATTTTTGATTCAAACAAGCACGGATTCGTGCCAAGTCTAAAAATACAATAATTTGAGAACTTATAACACCAAAATTAATTTTGTTTCAAAGCTCTTCTGCTTCGTTCCAACTTCCCCAATCGATTCTATAGCTTCGAATTATTGTGGTCTATTTCAATACAAGACGTGCTGTTCTCCTACTTCTCTGTTCCAGGAATAACTGCCGTTTAGCTTTCATCTTACACAAAGCATCATCATTGTAAAAACGGATGGTAGCCAAGATCAGCCCCGTGTTGTAACGAACCTCAAAAGTCTTACGCAGTTCCACAATTAACGACTCCAATCCAATTTCTGGTTCATCGATACACAACGAAAGGTCGATGGCCGATTGCTGAATAAGGTTCACCTTGATTCGTCGAGCTCTAAACAGGCTAAACACCTCTGAAAGCTGATCAATTCCAATGAATGAAAAGTCAGATGGAGATATGGTAACCAGCGCCTGACTCTTTTTCAAAATAAAAACAGGAACCAAATCCAGCTGATAATCCACATCGTGAATCATTGTTCCGGCTTGGTCAGGAGCATCAAAAGGGCGAACCAACAAAGGAATCCGTTTGTTGCGTAGTGGCTTTATCGTTTTCGGGTGAATGACTTTTGCTCCCGAATAGGCCAGCTCAATGGCTTCCTTGTATGAAAGCTCCTCCAATTTCACCGTATCATCGAAATCAACAGGGTCTGCATTCAACACCCCGGGAACATTCTTCCAGATGGTTACACTTTCGGCATTCAACAAATTCCCCAGAATGGCGGCCGTAAAATCCGAGCCCTCGCGTCCTAACGTTGTTGTCTGGTTGGTATTGGTTGAACCAATAAAACCCTGGGTTACATACAAGTCAGCCTCCTGAAAATTAAAACTATTATTAATCAACATGCCAGACCATTTCCAATCCACCACAGCTTCACGGTGAGTTTCATCGGTCCGTAAGCTTTGACGAATGTCAATCCAACGGTTCGTCAATCCCCGTTTATTCAAATAAGCCGAAATTATTGTCGTTGAGATCAACTCGCCATAGCAAATCAATTGGTCATATTCGTAATCAAAATTTAAGGAAGGTATTCCCTGTAAACGTTTCTTCAAATCGTTAAACAGTTGCTCAACTAAAACCAAGTCTTCATCAGTCAAATCCAAGCCAGCAATGATTCCCGCATGATATTCTTTAATCTTTTCATAAATTGCATCGGTACGGTTTCCTCGCTTAAAAAAGCTCTTCACCAAATCCTCCAACTCATTGGTTGTATTACCCATCGCTGAAATCACAATCACTTTTTGGTCAGGGAAAAGTTCAATTATCGAAGCCGCATTTCGAATTGCATCAGCCGAACTAACAGAGGCTCCACCAAACTTAAATATTTTCATAGATTATGTTTTATCGTCCTATTCTTAATGTCGTAAATTTAACGAGTTTTAGCAGACAGAAAAACCAACATTCATCAGACTGTCTATTTTTTTCAAAATAATCCGACTTATTTCAGAAAAAGCAAGATCAATTCTAACGATTTTCTATCATCTACTGTATTTCCAAGCAAAGTGCGGTAGTCCTCCCTGCTCAATCAAACACACAAAACACTCTCAAACAATCACTTAATAGAAATTACTTTTATCATTTGGATCACTTTACTTCTGGCGATCTAATATTAATCCAGTTTTAAATTCACCAATAAAACCCCTCTTTCATGCATTTAAATCAAAATTGGAATCGTTTTTCTCTCTAATTTTGCCCCATCATGTTGAGTCAGACGGAAAAAAATTGGCTTTTGAAAATAGCCACTATCGGTAGCTTTTTTCTATTGCTTATTCTAATTCTAGGAGCAAGTGCTGGGACTAGCACATCAAATACTGATTTGCAAGAAGATACTCTCCTTCAATGCGACCTGCAAACATTAGATGTTACCCTCGACTTAAACAGTGCCGAAGAAGAAAATAAAACCGATGCCATTCGGCTAATCCCCGAAGTCGTTCGGAAATCTTACCACTCGTTTCGACTTCGGTTTATCAAGCGACTTCCCGTTTATACTAGTGTTTTACGCTATACTGCCTGGTTAAGTCGTGTTGGCAACTTGTCGCCTCCTGCTTATGAATAAATGTGTTTATTTCTGTTAGCCTTTTATTCATTTGATTTTAAATAACCATGAATTTACGAAAAGGAAGTCCAATCAATGTACTTCTAATTATTCATATTATTTCCATCATTCTTCTATTTGAGGGATTATTCATGTTGCTGGCACTTGCTATTGCCTTCTATGACCGGGAGCCTGACACCATTCAATTTGCGATGGCCATTGCAACTACCTTAGGCACTTCAGCTATTATGTATTTGATCAGCTGGAAAAGACGCCATCAAGAGCCTGGAACTCGCGAGAGCCTTGTTATTGTAACTATTGGTTGGCTGTTCCTCGCTTTCTTTGGATGCCTTCCTTATGTCTTTACACAAGCCATCCCTAGCTTTGTCGATGCTTACTTCGAATCCATGTCAGGCTTCACCACAACAGGTTCTTCCATTCTAACTGATATTGAAGCGCTTCCCCGAAGTATTCTGTTCTGGCGAAGCGAAACACACTGGATCGGAGGAATGGGAATCATTGTTTTGGTAGTAGCCATCATGCCCCTCCTAAAAATGTACGGGAGTCAACTTTTTAACCTCGAAGCATCTGTTGTTGTTGAAGAAAAATTCTCCACAAAAATTCGCTACGTTGCTCGCAACATCTGGCTAATTTATGTAGGCTTAACGGTGATTGAAACCTTCTTACTTCGATTGGGAGGAATGAACCTGTTTGACAGTATTTGCCACTCTTTTGCAACAGTGGCAACCGGTGGCTTTTCAACTAAAAACACATCAATCACAGACTATTCTCCTTACATTCAGTACGTCATTATGCTATTCATGCTCCTTTCCGGAATTAATTTCGTGCTGCATGTATTGACTTTACAAGGCAAATTTAAACGAGTCATCAAAAATAATGAGCTTCGTTTTTACCTCAAGATCGTTGGCTTTATTGGCGCTTTGCTCAGTCTAATTCTCTTTTTCTCAAAAGATATTTCCTTTGAAAAGGCCTTTCGCGATTCATTTTTCCAGGTAATATCGGTAATTACTGCGACCGGATTTGCTACCGATGATTACTTACTGTGGCCCAACCAAGGCATTATGCTCATTGTACTGATCATGCTTATTGGCGCCTGTGCAGGATCAACAGGAGGTGGTGTAAAAGTCATTCGCCATTACATCAACTGGCAAGTTATAAAACGAAGTGTGCGTCAAACAATTTCGCCCAATGCCGTGTGCAATGTGAAATACAACAACCGACTGCTCACTTACAAACAGGTGTCAGCTGTTTCTACATTCATTTTATTGTACTACGGACTTGTCGTAATAGGAACAATGTCCATGGTTGGCTTGGGAAATGATTGGGCAACTTCCTTCGGGTCGGTAGTAACTACCATGGGTGGAATTGGCCCGGGGTTCGGGCTCGTTGGTCCTGCGTCCAACTTTAGCATGCTTTCGGATGTCTCCAAGCTCTTGCTATCATTTACCATGCTACTCGGACGACTGGAAATTTTCCCGGTGCTGACCTTATTTACACCTTGGTTTTGGAGAACTTAGTTTATTTCAGAATGAAGTTTCCCTTTTTATGAATGATGCGTGACCAATAGACAAATGGGGTATCAGCAGCAGCGACGGCCCATTTTAAAACATAGGTAGTCACCAGAATTTCCCAAAGGACAGGCCATTCGAAAACACCCCAAAAGGCAACAAAAGTAAACACAACACTATCCAGTAGCTGAGAGATCATGGTACTCAAATTATTGCGCAACCACAACTGCCCGGAAGTAGGGAAACGCTTTTTCCAGAAATGAAAAGCCCAAATATCATGTTGCTGCGAAACCAAATAGGCCGCCAAGCTGGCAACAGCAATTCGCGGCATTAACTTAAAGATAGAGGTTAAAGATTCGTGGGTGTTTATGGCAAATTCATCTCCTGCTAATGGGCTAAAGTACAAGGCCATATTCATCAGCAAAGTCATCGCTATCAAACTAAAGAACCCAATCCAAACGGCTTTTTTGGCATCTTCCTTTCCATAGTTTTCAGATAAAATATCGGTAACCAAAAAGGAGGAAGCATAAACAATATTTCCCAAGGTAGCGACCAAGCCAAACAATTCGATGGTTTGCACCACCTGAATATTGGCAACAATCACCGAGATTGGAATCCACATAATCAATCCCCACTTTCCAAACAATTTGAAGGCTGCAATAATTAACAGGAAATTGGCCAGCAACATCACTAACCATAACAATTCATTGTGCATTTCTTTTCTCTTTGCGCGAACTTCACTAATCTCACTCAGCACTTTCGCTATTTCGGGCGGCAAAGATAATAAAATACCTTCGTTTCCTATCTATCTCAACTTCATGCAAAAAGCCCCGCTTTTCGCGAGGCTTTCTTTCTTCCCATTAAAAGTATAAAGCAACAAAACCAACTCAACTAGAACGAGAATCCCAGTTCTAATTCCAATTGATTCATTTCGATCTCGATTCTTTGTCCGGCTGGAGGATCCAATGGATTGGGCCCTTCAACCTGGTTATTCATTGCATAGTTTAAAGCCAAATGAAATTGATTCCCCTTATTTCCAACTTCTTTGGAAAAACCAAAAGCCAGCTGGTTGGTAATCACTCCTGGCGCTAAAATATTGAACATCACCTCCGATTCCGGAATTGGATTATCACCGATTGAATAGCCGGCCCTGAAAATCCAACGTTCAACAGCTGAGCAAGACACACCAAACTTAAAAACCGTAACATCGTCCCAACCAAAGCCAGCTCCTCCGTCCATTCCTAATTGAGCCTCCATCATATTCGGCAACATCGGATTGGCAATTGACTTGACATCACCATAAAATATTTGTTTCACATCGGCCATTACCGTAAATACATCCGTCACATCCCAGGAAAATCCGGCACTCCAGCTTGCTGGAATATCAAAATCACCTTGTTCCGCAAACAAACCAGCATACTCTTCCAGCTCGCTCATATAAACCTTACTTTGGTACATTCCTCCAATCGTAAAGTTATCGGCAATTTTACCCAAATAGCCTAGCTTAAAGCCAACACCAAAACTATTGTCATTGCCATTGCCTGAAACCTTTTCGGGAGCCGAAGAAAACATTCCAAAAGCAGCCAGCCCCTTCGCTTCAAAATACTGATAAGCCAAAACGCCCGTAACTCCTAAGCTATGATTTTCACCCAGTTTCACCGCATAAGTTAGGTTCCCAAAAAGTTGAGCCAAGTTAACGCCCAAAGAGATAGAAGACTGATCGTAAAAGCCAGCCACGGGGTAATCTGTATTCATGCCTCCATTACCAAATGCTGAAACGGACAAGCTTGACTTTTCGCCAAGCATCCAATTGGCACCGAATGACGGAATAACAAAAAGCTTACTTTCACTTTCCACTGTTCCGGGCATTAACCCAAAGGTTCCATCCATTCCCGAAGGATTACCGGAGATGGTAAACTTTCGGTTCGGATTAAACAAATCAACTCCAAACTGAAACTTCTTCCCCAAGAAAACTGCTCCCGCCGGATTTCCATTGATAAGTGATCCTTGGTAATAGGCAACCCCTGCTCCTGCCAATCCTTTATTGATGGTACCATAGCCCACACTAAAATAACCGTCAGTTGCCTTAGCTGCCAGAAAAGCAAGCATAAGCATGGCTGAAAAGCCTAATTTTTTGATCAAGTTAGTTCTCATAAGTTTGTTTTTTTCTTCTGAGCAAAAGTAAAAAACAAAACAACTAACTATTTATCTATTTTGATTGACATATATCAATATAGCTAAATACTTTTATTCACCCAACATAATCCCGGAAACCATGCGGCCTGTAGCTACCCCATCACGCCTTGCAGAATAAAATAAAGATTCATGAGAATAGGTACAGAGTCCCATTATTTCCACCTGATCTTCGGGAATTCCGGCTTCACCCATCAGTGCTTTGTTGGCTGCCCATAAATCAAAATAGGCTTTCCCATCTGCCATTGCTGGTTTTAGCAAGTTCCGGTGTTCGGTAAAATTCTCTCGAACAGCCCGAATCACGTCCTTGCCCACTTCATAAACATGCAAGTGAATAGACGGGCCAATACCCGCAATAATATCCTCCGGGAACGTATCAAAAGAACGCTGCATCTCGTGAATGGTTTTACTAACCAACTTACTCACAGTCCCTCGCCAACCAGCATGCACCGCAGCAATAACCTGCTGAACAGGATCAAACAACAAAATTGGAACACAATCGGCTGTTTGCACGCAAAGGCAAATATTGGGTTGATTCGTAATCAGCGCATCTGTTTCCTCCAGATTAGCAGTTTCAGTCGGCTGACAAACCACCTGCACCTGGTTACTATGCGTTTGTCGTGGAAAGATCAACTGCTCTGGACTTAATTTGAAAGCATGAGCCAGCTCAAGCCGAAAAGAACCGTACACCTCAGGAGCATCTCCGGTAAACCGCGCAAGCCCGTCATTTCCCCAACCTTGCTTGGTTGATGTAAAATGCAGAACACCTACTTCGCGAAGTTTATCGAATGTTAAAAAAGATTTGTGCCCAAGTTCTATTCGTTCCATCTTCCATTATATTTCCCGTAAAACTACAGAATAAAAGACAGAAAGGTATTTTTTATTTTTAAAGGTTAACAATTCATTAAAAATCACCACATTCCTTAAAAAGTAAATCCACCAATTTAGCCCTTCAGCAGTTCGTTCATTTTTCCTTTATCCTGAATTCGAATGACGCGCCGCTGCACCTGAATCAACCCCTCTTGATCCAACTCCCCAAGTGCTCGGGCTAAGGCAGGACGTGTGACCCCAAAGAACTCGGCCAATTGCGCCTGAGACAATGGCAACTCAACTACCGCCAAGCGATCGCCAGCCAAATCGAGCAGGTAGTGCGCAATCTTTTGTCGAATGGTTTTAAAGGACAAAAAGCGAATTCGCTGGCTTAAGAACTGAGCCCTTGACGAAATCGAATTCAAATAATTCGTCAGTATTTGAGAATCCTGTTGCAAAATCTTCAAAAATTCAGATCGTTCAATACAAAGCAAACGAACCGGCTCATTAGTAATTACCGTTACCGGAAAGCGGTTATTCGCCCCAAACAAAAACGCAGCTGCTAACGGGCGTGGAGCTGCAATGTCTTCTATCTTAATCGTCTTCCCCGTATAATCTGCCATTTCACCTTTCACACTTCCTTCCAGCACAATAAACAAGCGACTGCATTCATCCCCCGAATGAACCACCATTTCATTCTTGCCAAAATTTTTCACCTGATAATGGATCTCCTGCATAATCGCCTTCAAATGATCTGGCGTAATTCCTTTAAAAACCGGAGAGCGAGATAATAAATCAAAGTCAATCATAAAAAAAACGTGTTTGTAACAAATGATACACTTCTCCCAACAAGCCCAAGCTATATTTGTTGCATCAAACTTAGCAAAAGATGATTAGAGAAATTGTAAAAATAGATGAAGACTTGTGTGATGGTTGCGGATTGTGTATCCCCAATTGCCACGAAGGAGCTTTACAAATCATCGACGGCAAAGCCCGCCTGATTAGTGAATTAATGTGTGACGGATTAGGAGCCTGCCTAGGACATTGTCCTCAGGGAGCAATAGAAATTGAAAAGCGAGAAGCAGAGGAATATGATGAGGTAACGGTCATCAAGCAAATGATTCCGAAAGGGGAAAACCTCGTGATTGCTCACCTAAAACACCTGAAAGATCATGGTGAAACAGGCTTTTTACAAGAGGCTGTTCGTTACTTAAAAGCCCATGAAGATGAGCTGGAGGTGGATGTTAATCACATCATTCGCGAAGTCCATAACAGTCAAGCGCATGCTCAAGCGGAATCAGGTTGTGCATCTGGCGGATGTCCGGGATCAGCACCTGTAAGCTTCGAGCGTCCATCCTTTATGATGGCCCCCGAGGCAAACACAACCGTGTCTGGCCAATCGGAATTGCAACAATGGCCCGTACAAATGCACCTGATTAATCCGGCTGCAGGCTACTTTCAAGGAGCAGACCTGCTGGTTGCAGCAGATTGCGCTGCCTTTGCTCATGGAAGTTTTCATCAAACATTCATAAAAGGAAAGAAACTAGTTATTGCCTGTCCAAAGTTGGATCAGGGAAAAGAAATATATGTCGAGAAGTTAGTTCGGTTGATTGAGGAGTCAAAAGTGAATACCATTACCGTAGTGGTTATGGAAGTCCCCTGTTGTGGAGGCCTTTCGCAATTGGTTGAAATTGCAATAGAAAGGGCTAGCCGGAAAGTTCCGGTTAAAGAGATTGTTGTTGGAATCAGGGGGAACGTTTTGGCTGAAGAGTGGATTTAGGAAGAAAAGCCGGGTGCAGGAAAAATCCCGGCTTTTTCTTAGTCACCCCAAAGTTTAAAGCCCCAACAATCGCAATTTAGATACGAAACTGCGTCAAATAGCAAACCGAATCATCCTGAACTTATTTCAGGATCTGCCCCAAAACGCATTTTTCTAGGATGATACAAATTCCGAAAAAAGTTCGGAACGACTTTCATGCTCTTATGCGGGGCACCATCAAACAGAAAATTATTTAATCAGAAAATACCAAGTTTAGTTATGGAAAATATGTTTTGTTTTCAGTGCCAGGAGGCTTCAAAAGGAATTGGATGTACTATTAAAGGAGTTTGCGGTAAACCAAGCGATGTTGCCAATCTTCAAGACACCTTACTTTTTGTACTTAAAGGAATTGCCCTATTAAATACCGACCTCAAAACCGTTGGGAAAGCTGACAATAAAGCTAACAAAGTTATCTTCGATGGGCTGTTCAGCACAATAACCAATGCCAATTTTGACCACACGGCTTTTGTTATCCGCATTAAAAAAGCACTGAAATTCCGTGATGAACTAAAAGGAAAAGTAGCCGATGCTGGTTTGCTTATCAATCCTCATGAGTCCGTCCATTGGACAGCTAAAACCGGCGAAGAATTTGAAGCAAAAGCCAAAGAAGTTGGTATTTTAAGCGAAGCAAATGAAGATATTCGTTCGTTGAAAGAGCTCATTATTTATGGGTTGAAAGGATTGGCAGCCTATGCAGAGCATGCCTATAACCTAAAACACGAAAAGCAGGAAATTTTCGATTTCATGCAAGAAGCCCTGGCTGCAACCACGCGTGATCTTTCTGTTGACGAATTGGTTAACCTAACACTCGAAACCGGAAAATTCGGGGTTGACGTGATGGCGCTGCTCGATGCTGCCAACACCACAAGCTATGGAAATCCTGAAGTTACCAAAGTAAACATTGGGGTTCGCAACAATCCGGCCATCTTGATTTCGGGACACGACTTGCGCGACATGGAAGACCTGTTGAAGCAGACCGAAGGAACTGGCGTTGATGTGTACACACACAGTGAAATGTTGCCTGCCAACTACTATCCGGAATTCAAAAAATACCCACACTTGGTTGGTAACTATGGGAATGCCTGGTGGAAACAAAAAGAAGAATTTGAGTCATTCAATGGCCCAATTTTGTTCACCACCAACTGTATTGTTCCACCGCTTGAGAAAGCAAACTATAAAGACCGGATTTACACCACCGGAGCCAGTGGCTTAACAGGAGCAATCCACATCCCTGATCGCAAAGAAGGAGAGATGAAAGACTTCTCCATGATTATTGAGCACGCCAAGAAATGTGCTGCTCCAACCGAAATTGAAAGTGGTGAAATTGTTGGGGGATTTGCACACAACCAGGTTTTTGAATTGGCAGAGCCCATTGTTGAAGCAGTAAAAACTGGCGCTATTCGCAAATTCTTTGTCATGGCTGGTTGCGACGGACGTATGATGAGCCGTGATTACTACACCGAGTTTGCCGAAAAACTACCTCAAGATACTGTAATCCTGACTGCTGGCTGTGCCAAATACCGCTACAACAAATTGCCTTTAGGTGACATCAATGGAATTCCACGAGTTATTGATGCCGGGCAGTGTAACGACTCTTATTCATTGGCCGTAGTTGCTTTAAAGTTGAAAGAAATCTTCGAGTTGGATGATGTAAATGAACTACCAATTGCCTATAACATTGCCTGGTACGAGCAAAAAGCAGTCATCGTATTGCTAGCCCTGCTTTACCTGGGAGTGAAAAACATTCACTTGGGACCAACTCTCCCTGCATTCTTATCGCCAAACGTAGCAAACGTACTGGTTGAAAACTTTGGAATCGCAGGAATTTCATCAGTAGATGAAGACCTGAAATTATTCCTCGAAACGACAGAGGAAACCGCCTAAAAAACGTTCAGTTGTATTTTCACAGATAAGGTTTAGTTAGATTCAAAGGGCACCACAAAAGGTGCCCTTTTTTAGTTCGTCAAACGCTCATCGACTCCTTTTTAGCGCACAAAAAAAGCCACCGTGCAACAAACACGATGGCTTTCAGTAATATGCTACAACTACTTTTTTCCTCCTTTGTCCATCAACTCCGGATGAGCCTGGTAATAAGCTCTAGCCCTGTTCTGATAACCTTCATGATATTTGGCCCACCGCATAAAATTAAGGCTGTCCCTACGGCCATAGGCATATTGCAGTAAACCTTCATAAAACACTTCCTGGCTGTCATCAAGTTTGTAATAAGTAACTTCCGAGCTGTCTGTTTTTAGAACAAACTGATTGGGGCTAAAATCGGTAATAACACCGCGAAAAAAAGGTTTATATTCTCTCAAATACTTTTCAGGATTAACAGGAATCGTGTAAAAACTATCATTCTTTACTTGGTAACTTAATTGATAATAAAATTCACTAAGAGGATCTTTAAAATCAAAAAATAAAGCTAATGAATCATTGGCATGGATTTCTTTATAATTCTTATCAAAGTAATACCAGCGTCCCTTAAGGTTAATATCCTTGTGAGATGAAGAAGTACAACCTACCAAAAGGATTGCAATTGTTATGATTACGTATTTTTTCATGAGTTATCTGCAAATTCATCTAAATACTTTTCTCTTCTCTCGATTCTTTCTCGCAGCACTTTCAATGAAAAATACTCCTTTGAAAACTCTTCAAACGGGATATCTTTATTGAGCTTTGGAAGACAAACATACAATTGCTCACTATCAATATAACAAAATGCCATAATTGTTTGACAATAAAAGAATCTATCTCTATGATTTTCAATAACTTTATTAAAATAACTTTCTCCTACATTATAGGGTGTTGTATCCCAAAGTGTCCAATGCTTACCAGGCTTCTTATTTGCAAATAAAGCTCCAATCATATGATCATCATAGAATACAAAACTTTTATAATTCTCATACCAGTCTGAAAATAAGGGATGTAAATACTGAATAATGTTTTGAGAATAATCATAATCAAGTACTTCCTTGGACAAATCAAGCACAGGAACAACAAGAACATCTAATTTATCGATATCCTCCTTACTTTCAAGAGGTTCTAACCCAAAGTTTTCTAAATACGAATTATAAATCTTCCATTCTTCATTATTAAGCAATAATAGTGAATCTACAAGAAACTCTTTGACCTTAGCTCGATCATAATTTTCGATTAATTTTTGAGCATTAAATTCAGGATCGGAATTTATACAACCAATAAAACCAGCAACAAAAAATAAGAAAACTAAACTTTTTATTTTAACTACTAGTATATTCATAATTTATTAATTAGGACAGTTAGTTATTCCTTTGACAATTGTAATCTGTGTATTTTCCATTAAGCGACTTGTTACGTTATTGTAACTCCATCTCTCTAACCCTACACTCGGATCTGGGTTTAGTACGTTAAATCTTAATATGCTTCCTGAGTTATTATATCCGTAAATTATTACAGCATGAGCTTGTCCTTCTGTATTATCTACCCTAGCCAATACTGGCCATCCATTTTCTAATGCTTCTATTAATTCTTCCTCACTTGGAGGATAACTGCTAAATCCCACATTGTTTAAATAATTGGCATTGAAATGCCCCCATCCCGCAGGTAGGTCTGGAGGAGAGTCATATTCAGGCCAATAGTCAGCTGCAAAATCATATTGATCGGAGGGGCAATCAAAATAATCTGCTAAAGCTTCGGCACAAGCAAACATGCACCAGTTCGCCGAATCTTGAGTGGTCGGTTTAAGAGGTAAGGGCTCAATTTGAGAAGGTACAAAATTTGGATCAGGATTCCAGGTTCCACCTCCAGAGCCGGTAATTGCCGGATACTCCCAGTATTGCCAAGCACCTGGGCTTGGTTCGTAGCGCCATAAGTCTGAATATGATGTATTAGACGGAGCATAGCTGCTTACATTTGAAGTAAATGATCCATAAACAGTTACTTCGCTAATAGAAACGTGAAAAGCACAACTCGGACAATAAGACCATTGCCCCATGTTGTAAAAATAAGTCCCCTCTAGTATACCTCCTCCTAAGCCAAGTCTCAATAAATAAAATGGATCATCTGGATCGGGATCAGGAATCTCCTCAGCAGGCGCAGATATGGCATGAGCACTTCTAAAACTGAATTTACATTTCATCGAAAATTCTTGAAGTTGCAAAAAGTATATTAACAACGTTAAAATAATACATTTAACGTAAAATGGATGTATATACTGCTTCATTTTCAACTATTTTTTAATGACGATTTTCGAGAATGACTGTCCATTAACATTTAATACCACAATGTAGGTTCCGGGCGTAAAGCCAAAATCAATTTGGTGTGTGTTGTGTCCCTTGTGGCTTTCAGTCCAGTTTTTAGTCATAACAACGACCCCGTTGGTGTTATAAACAGAGAGTACTGCCGGCACTTTTTCATCCAGTTCGTAATCAATGGTAACAGATTGGCCCGCCGGGTTTGGATAAACCTTAAACATGGCATCTTTTTCCTTAATAAAACCAATCATTGCATCCTGCTCTTGCCCGTTCTGCCCGTTTTTAGAGGGATTCTGTTCAATCTCTAAAGCCTCAGCAAGCTCTTCTGCTGGCAGCACAACCTCTTCAGGTTCAACTTTGGCTGTTTTATTCACCAAAGTATCAGGCTCCTGTTGTTTCAGTTTCTCTACGCGTTCAGCAATAATATACATCGGGTATCCGGGTTCTTTTAAACCAGGAACATAGCTTTCTATCTCGCCAGCCAAGTACTTATTGTTTGCCGATAACATTTCCAGTTTGGCTTTAGTAAAAAGCATCTCAACTTGTTCTCCTCTCCGTGTAAGAGCCTTAAAACGAGCTTGATCGAATACCATAACTTTATCAATTATTTTCCCGGAAAAGCTAAGAAGCAATACCGAATTTTCATACCACTCTCCTGAAAAAAATCCATTCTCTTCTTTAATAACCATCTTTAAATCAACCTCTTCTAGAATATGTTCTCTTGACCAATCAAAGGTATACTGTTTCCCTTGCCACTCTCCTGAAATCCTATTTCCTAGATTTTCCTGCTTGATTGGCTTTTCTAAAAAGAGATTTGATGTAATATTCTTTTTATATTCCTGGTCACGTTTAAGATTAACCTCACTTCTGCCATTCCGCTTTTCTTTAATTGCATGTCGGTATCCTCTCTCTATCGCTTTATCAAGAAAAAGAGCAGATTTTGATTGATTTTTCTTAACTCCATAACCATTTTTGTAGCTAACTCCCAACATGTAGGACGCTATTGGACTACCTATCATCTCAGCCTCATTGAACAGTTCTACTGCTTTTTTATAGCTTTGCTCTCCCCCGAGACCTCGATAATACATATAGCCAAGCATGTATTTGCCTTTCGCATTTCCTAAATCAGCGCTCTTTTTGAAGGCTTTCTTGGCTTCTATAAAGTTCTGCTGAGTGCCAAGACCATTTTTATAGAGCACTCCGAGTAAATAATGAGAGTCTGGATTTCCGTTCCTACTACTTTTACAAACCCACCTAAAGGCCTCTTTGTCGGACTTTTGAGTTCCAAGACCTAATTTGTACATCACTCCAAGTTTCAACATGGCTTCATCCATTTGTCCTTCATCGGCACATTCTTTCATCAGTTGAAAAGCTTTTTCGTGATTAACAGGGAGCTCTTTCCCTTCATAGAACTTCATTGCCGTAATGTATTTGGCAAAATAGGTTGCAGCATCGCTTTGTGCCGTTACCGAATAACGGCACAAAACAATGGCGAGAATTAAAAAGAGGTTTCGTTTTTTCATAAATGTTACTTTAATGGTTAGTATTTTTCTTTAGTAGATCGTTCGATTTTCAGTTTTTCAGATATTTGCAACACCATAATCACAACAACCTAGAGCATTACAAATCAATCATTCATGAAAAAATTAACGAACGATTATTTCTTTCAAAAAAAAAGCTAAAAACAGCTAAGCCGATAGGCTAAAACAGCAGTTGGCTTTAAGCTGTTTCTCCTGTTTCTTCCTTATTGTATCGTGTTCCGTAGTCAATAATCATCCGGGCATTTTGATAGGCCGCATAAAAAGCAGGGTCTGAACTTTCGTAAGGGACTATCATCCGGTCTATCCGTTTTTTCAATAAGCGGTCGGTTGTTTTAAACAACTCCTTCATTTGCCCGTTGGCAGCTTTCCGCTCCGATACCGAAAGCCGCTTTTTGGGCATTAGCTGTTCAACGCGTTTAGCCTGGCTTTCCAACTCAGCAACCTGTTCTTCGCTAATGGCACTCGATGCTAAAGCTTCCAGGTTTTCGCGGGCCAATGCGACAATTTCTGATGCAATAATTACCTGCTCCTGATCCCGCTTTTGTGTAAATTCGGACCGCGAAAAATCAACTTTGCCCAACAGGACTTCATTTCCCGATCGCTCGGCCATTGCTGCCAATACCGACGACAACGCAATCACCTGCTTTTCGAGTTTTTGCTGTTCGTCGCGTTTTTCTTCGGTATGTCCTTTAGTATCGTTAGCTATAAGCTGTCGCTTACTGTCAATCTCATTGGTTAGCTTACCTAATTCTTTAATATCATCGGCTAAATCAGGCACTTGTTTCCACACACGGGCGTTAGCCTTTAAAAAGCTTAACACCGCTTTTAACATCATAAGTTTGTTTAATAGTCTTTTATTCATTGCTGTAAATTTTAAAGGGTTGATATTGGGTTGTTTTTTTTAGCTTTATTTTAATCACGAAGGCTTATTTGTAAAAAAGCTGATAAGCTTTTCTAAAGATTGAAACTCTTGAAAAAGGCAAATGCCTATTGCCTTACAGCTACCCCTTATTGAAACAAGACACGAAATAACCAGGATGTGACAATCGTTATTTGAATATGATAAAAGCAATTTCGAATAATCAACTTGAGATTTTCAATACTAACTGCGTTTAATCTGAGCTTTACTCTGGCTAATTATATATTGACGATAAATAATTAGAATTTTACATTGCATTTTTATTCTAAAGAAGTCAATAATCGCTCTATTAAATCATCTAATTGAAAGCAGTCAGCTTCTAATAACAACAGAAAGAGAATAAATCAATTAGGAGACACAGATAAATACGAAGATCACTTATAGAATCGGAAACAGCAGTTTCAAAGAATATGGATTATGTATTTAAGATAAGAAAGACTATTATTGAAATAAAGAAATTTTAATGCTTTTTGAGGAACGAACCATTTTTTTGGTTAAAGTGGCCATTTGAGACAACGAACGAAAATATATCGATAAACAGAGGCTTTAAAAAAATTCAAAAAAGAAGAGAAAAGAAGAAATAAAAACACCAAATAGGTCAAATTATTTCACAAAGGCGACCAATTTGTTCAATATAATCCATAATAGATTGCTCGATTTTCAGACTCCCAACCATTGGTCGAGTCTTCAATTAGAGTGGGAAAACAAAACGCGGCACAGGATAAAAGCACGAAAACTCGAACGAGTATCGAAATTCAACAAATCGAAGGAATTAGAAGAGAGAAATAGGATTGTAATTAAAAACAAAAAAGCCACCGTGCAACAAACACGATGGCTTTCAGTAAATTCTATATTGATTTAGGCTGAATTAAATCACGCCTAATTCTTTTCCTACTTTAATGAATGCTTCAACCGACTGGTCAATTTGCTCATTGGTGTGTGCTGCCGAAAGCTGTACACGAATACGTGCCTTTCCTTTAGGCACAACCGGATAAACAAAGCCAATTACGTAGATGCCTTCTTCCAACAGTTTGTCGGCAAATTTAACGGCCAAAGGTGCATCGTATAGCATCACCGGTACAATTGCTGTTTCGCCTTTTACCAAGTCAAATCCGGCTGCTTCCATTTTGCTGCGGAAACGATTGGCATTTTCCATGGTACGGTTTTGCAATTCAGACGAACTGCTCAACATCTCAATTACTTTTAAAGTTGCTCCAACTGTTGCTGGAGACAAGGTATTTGAGAACAAATAAGGACGTGAGCGTTGGCGCAACATTTCGATAATTTCTTTACGACCCGAAGTACAGCCGCCATTACCGCCGCCCAATGCTTTTCCGAAAGTTGTTGTAATGATGTCGATTTTGCCTAACAAACCAAAGTGTTCGGCAGTTCCGCGTCCGGTTGCTCCAATGTAACCCGAAGCATGCGAATCATCAACCATGACCATGGCATCATACTTTTCGCATAACTCAACAATTTCTGGCAATTTCGCTAAATCACCATCCATTGAGAATACACCATCGGTAACAACAATCCGGTACTTAGCCGATTGGCTGTCAATCAAGCATTGTTCCAACTCTTCCATGTTGGAGTGCTTGTAACGGAAACGTTGTGCTTTACACAAACGAACACCATCGATAATGGATGCGTGGTTCAACTCATCAGAGATGATGGCTGACTCAGGCCCCAAAAGCGGTTCAAAAACACCACCATTCGCATCAAAAGCTGCGCAATATAAAATAGTATCTTCTGTTCCTAAAAATTCAGACGTTTTCACCTCCAACTCCTTGTGAATGGCTTGTGTTCCACAAATAAAACGCACTGAAGAAAGTCCAAATCCCCAGTCATTCATAACATCCTGAGCTGCTTTTACGACTTCAGGATGGTTGGCCAATCCCAAATAGTTGTTGGCGCAGAAGTTTAATACTTCCTGTCCTGATTCAACCTGAATTTTTGAACTCTGAGACGATGTAATAATTCGCTCTGTTTTATACAATCCCTGAGCTTTCAGCTCTTCCAAGGTTTGTTGTAAATCTTGTTTTATTTTCCCGTACATCTTACGAATATTAATGTGTTAGCGTATGCGTATTTGAGCTTATGATCCGGGCAATACCCGGAAGTAAATTAAATTCAAAGTAATTAAATATGCCTGAAACAAAACGTGATAAAAAACAGCACTACCTGCGAAAAGTCAGCTTTTCGGTTAATCCATCAGGAAGATGCCCTTCATCATTTATATTGAATTCCATTGGGAAACAAAAATAGAAAATCGAATGCTGAAAAAACAGCTATTCAGCGCTTTTTAAGTTTCCGGGATAAGGTCTTTTACCCTTTTTAGTTCTTGGCTTACTCTCTGCTCTTACCTCTTTGCTCCATGCCCTTAGCAACTTATAGCTCAAGTGCTAATTGCTTATCCAATAAACGGAAGCTCATCCGATGATGCGGTGAGGGGCCATGCTCCTGAATAGCACTACGATGAGCTTTTGTGGGATAGCCCTTGTTTTTCCGCCATTGGTAATGCGGAAAGTCCTGATCAATCTGATTCATGTAATCATCCCGATAAGTCTTCGCTAAAATTGAGGCTGCCGCAATTGGCAGCAACTTGCCATCACCTTTAATAATGCAATCATGAGCAATTCCGGGAAAGGGTTGAAAACGGTTTCCATCGATTAACAGATGCTCTGGCTTCAGCTTCAACTGTTCAACAGCCCGGTGCATCGCTAAAAACGATGCCTTCAGAACGTTAATTTCATCCACCTCTTGGTTGCTAACCACGCCAACGGCAAAAGCCAGTGCCTGCTCTTCAATGATTGGGCGGAGCTGATAACGTTGCTTTTCGCTCAACTTCTTGGAGTCGTTCAGCAAATCACATTGAAAATCAGGAGGCAAAATCACCGCAGCGGCATACACCGGTCCGGCCAAACAACCACGACCAGCTTCATCGCAACCGGCTTCCACACGCCCTTCTTTCAAAAACAGTTCTAATTTTGATTGTATCTTTTTCAAAACTCAATTTTTATTCGATATTCAGTTAATAGAATCAAGAACCTAGAGCCAAGAATCAAGATGTTAGACAATAGACATTGGACAGCTTCGAACTCTGGGTTAACTTCCCTACTTGGTCCTGATTTGGTTAGCTTTAGGCACTTTCAACTCAGGTATTCAAGCAAATTTGGATACTCCCCCACAGATGATCAGCCGTTTTATCCCAACTAAACTGCTGCAGTTGCTTCTTCCCTTTTTGAATCAACTCTTCACGCAAAGTTTCATCGCTTGCAATCTGAACCATCGCATCTTTTATTTGACTAACCACAAACGGATCAGCATATAAAACAGCATTGCCTCCCACCTCGGGTAAAGAAGTCGTGTTGGAACAAATAACCGGAATGCCAGCACTCATTCCCTCAATGACAGGAATGCCAAAACCCTCGAAATACGGCACAAAGGTTAAAGCCAGTGCAGCTCCCAATACCTGATGCAACTCTTCAATTGGTAATCGCCCGGTAAACACCACATCTTCCTTAAACCGCATACCTTCATAGGTTTTCGAGATTTCTTCGGTTTTAAACATTTCTCCCCCGGTAATCACCAATTTAATATCTGTTTCCATCGATGTCCGAAACGCATCATAAGCCCGCAACAATCCACAAATATTCTTTCGGGGATGCAGTGAGCCAATATACAGGAAGTACTGCTTTCCATCGGTATACTTCTGTCGCGTAGCTTCTTGCTCCTCAGATGTTGTTGGCGTATAGAGTGTATTTACCCCATTGTAAACCACATCGATATCATCCGGATGAATCTTATACGTTCGTATCAGGTCTTCCTTCGAATAATAAGAAACGGTAGCCAAACGCTTGGCTTTCTTGGCAAATTTTGGAAAGAAATGATTGTAATAATGAGCCGTTAGCCAAGGCAAATCCTTGGGGCGGTGGGCAAAATTAATATCATGAATAACAGCCAGCTGCTTAACCTTCGTACTCAAGGATAAATAGCCATCTGGCGACAAAAACAAATCGGCTTTGTATTTGCGTAATACACGTGGTACCATAATTTCGAACCACAAATACCACAACAACGGATGGCGTGTGGGCGGAGCAATAACCAGCGGCGTAACATTGTCCGAAAAAACAAATTCCTCATCGTAAGGTCGATCAAACAAGAACAGAAACTGATGTTCAGGATGGTTTCGGGTAATACGGGAAAGGGTTTCACGCGTAAACCATCCGATACCTTCCAGCTTGCCTTTTTGCAACAATCGGGTATTTACAGCAATGATCATTCGTCAGTTTTTTTGGTTGTCTTTTTCCTTCAAAGGATGTTGTTCTAAATTGTCTGGCTTACTCTGTGTTTCGTGTCATGCCCAGATTTAAACTCAAATGTACAAAGTCTGCACAAAAAATGTTTATTTTTAACCCAATTAATCTGATAAAGCAAACAGCCGTTGAAACGCAAGTTCGTCACTAATCTGATACTGCTTCTCTTTCTCAACCTGCTAATCAAACCTTTCTGGATATTTGGAATTGACCGAACGGTACAAAATATAGTAGGCGCTGAAAGCTATGGTCTGTATTTTGCATTACTCAACTTTTCGGTTATCCTGAATATCCTGCTTGACTTGGGAATAACCAATTACAATAACCGAAACATTGCCCAGCATCACCATTTACTGCAAAAGTACCTGAACAACATTGTCGGATTAAAATTTTTGCTGGCTATTGGCTATGCGTTGGTTTGTTTGGCCGCAGCTTTCATTGTGGGCTACAGCCAGGTTCAGTTACACCTCTTGTTCTTTCTGATCATCAACCAGTTTCTGATCTCATTCACGCTTTACCTGCGATCGAACATCAGTGGGTTACACTTATTTCGCACCGACAGCCTGTTGTCCGTTCTCGACCGTGGTTTGATGATCGTTTTTTGCAGCATCCTGCTTTTTACCAACTGGCTGAACATTGAGTTCTCCATCCATTGGTTTGTTTATGCGCAAACGCTGGCTTACGGGCTAACGGCACTCATCACGTTTGGAATTGTACTGAAGCATGCTAGAAATTTCAAATTGAGGCTAGACTGGCGATACGTTCGTTTGATTTTAAAACAAAGCTATCCCTATGCTTTACTGATTCTGTTGATGTCATTTTACAACCGGATTGATTCTGTCATGCTTGAGCGGATCCTTCCCGATCCATTAGGCAAACAACAGGCTGGAATCTATGCGCAGGCTTTTCGTTTGCTGGATGCAGCTGCGATGTTTGGAGCTTTGTTTGCCGGTTTGCTGCTCCCCATTTTTTCGCGCATGATCAAAAAACGAGAGGAACTGGGGCAGCTCGTTCAATTTGCCTTTTTGCTGATTATTGTCCCGGCCATTTTGGTTGGTGTCACCGCCAATTTTTACGGCCTCTCGATCATGCACTTGTTGTACCATGAACACATGGAGCAATCTGCACCAATTTTTGGAATTTTAATGGCTGGCTTCTCAGGCATTGCAACAACTTATATTTTTGGGACTTTGCTAACTGCAAACGGGAGTTTAAAGCAGCTCAACCTAATGGCTTTTTGCGGGATGCTGATCAATATTGGGCTCAACCTACTGCTGATTCCAAAGTTCTATGCGGCCGGATCGGCTTATGCCAGCTTGGTCACCCAGTTGCTTACCGCGGTTGCGCAACTAGCCATCGCCACTCACCTGTTCAAGTTTAAAATCAACTATTTGCTCCTATTGAAGTTAACGGGATTTCTACTGTTCGCAATTTTAGTTGCCAAACTGAGTTTATTCCTTAAGAGCTGGCAAGTAGGCGTTGTTGTCCTATGGAGCGCAGGGCTGATCTATGCTTTTATGAGCCGGTTAATTTCGTTGAAAGCACTGGTTGCCATCTTGAAAAATGAGCAGGAATGAAGCAAAAATTGACCCCACAAGATTTAATTGAAGGAGAGGATTTTGAGTTACTCGCCGAAGTGGATCACCTTCATATTAAACAGTTTATTTTTGAGCAGCTAGCAGAAGAGAAACAGCTGATTCGTAACTATTCAGCTTACCAGCTAGCCATGATTGGACTATTCATCATCCTGCTGGTTAAGGCAATTATTCTCTCGACCCGCGATATGAGCTTGCCCTTAGTGGCTATGGGAGCTGCACTTCTTTTTTCGTTCACCCTGCTGATCATTCTGCACGAACTGATTCATGCGCTGGCTTACCGCATCAAAGGAGCGGGGCCTGTCCGCTTTGGGGCCATTTGGCATAAATTCATTTTCTATGCAGCAGTTGACCAACAAGTCGTTGATTACCCTTCTTTTCGGGTTGTTGCCTGGGCTCCATTTGTTGTTGTTAAAGTCATTACGATTCTTTTGGCGATACTTTTATGGGCCACTCCCTGGGCATACTTCTTTCTGGGAGTCATGTGTATCCATTCCCTGTTTTGTGCCGGAGACATGGCGATGTTAGCCTTCTTCAGGCTACATCCCGACAAGCAAATCTTCAATTTTGACGACCTTGCTCAGCAAAAAACATTTTTCTATTTCAAGAAGAAATAAGTTCACCTGGTTAAACGCTCAAATGCCCAACTCTGCCAATTCTGAATTCAAGCATTTTGTTGAAATCCGAGACTTGCACAACAGCTTAAAATGGCGGTTTGGATGACAATACTTTCAATTAACCATCGATTTATTTTCATTAAGGCAGTATAACAAATCGTTCAAATTAATATCTTGTAACCATCAACAAAGGAATTTCGAGGAATGTGCCTTTTTTATGATCATTACGTATCATTCCTTTGTTAGAACATCAAAATGATAAGCTATGGGAACAACTAAAAAAGAGTTTGGAACTGCTCCTGTATTTTTCACGGCTATGTCAACCATACTTGGGGCCATTCTATTCCTAAGGTTTGGGTATGGTGTTGGAACACTCGGTTTTTGGGGAGTTGTGTTAATCATTTTACTGGGGCACTTGGTGACCATCCCTACCGCATTAGCCATTTCTGAAATTGCAACGAATAAACGTGTTGAAGGTGGAGGAGAGTACTTCATTATTTCCCGCTCGTTTGGCTTAAATATTGGAGCAACCGTGGGGATTGCCCTTTACCTGTCACAGGCAATCAGTGTGGCATTCTACATCATTGCTTTCACCGAATCGTTTGAGTTTCTTTTTCAATACATAGAAGTGAATTATAATTTTGTACTTCCACGGCAAGCCATAAGCCTACCAGCCATGGCAGGCTTATCCTACTTGATCTTGAAGAAAGGGGCGGCCATGGGAGTTAAAACACTCTATATCATTGTTGGAATCCTGGCTTTAGCCTTAATCCTGTTTTTTGCAGGAACAACAGACTATTACGAGGCCAACACCTTTTCCATCTTCTCGGCTGAGATGCGCAATATGAATCAATTTTTTATTGTGTTTGCTATCATTTTCCCAGCCTTTACCGGTATGACCGCAGGAGTTGGCTTATCCGGCGAACTGAAGAACCCATCCAAGGCCATTCCGTTGGGAACCACCCTGGCTACCTTTTCCGGAATGATTGTTTACTTATTCATTGCCTGGAAACTGGCATCATCAGCCAGCCAAACAGATCTTCTTGAAGAACAGCTAATCATGGGCAAGATTGCTCTTGGTGGCAGTATTATTATTCCCATCGGGCTGGCGGCCTCTACACTTTCATCGGCCATCGGATCCATCATGGTTGCTCCACGAACCCTGCAAGCCTTAGCAACCGACCGATCTTTTCCAGGCATAAGAGTCAATGCCTTCCTGAAAATAAACGACAAAAAAACAGGTGAGCCCATCAATGCCAGCATTGTAACCATTTTAATTGCCTTCATTTTTGTTGCTGCAGGAAATGTCAATGCCGTTGCCGGAATTATCTCCATGTTTTTCATGGTAACTTACGGCTCGCTGTGTCTGATCTCATTCCTCAATCACTTTGGCTCATCACCTTCGTACCGTCCTTCGTTCCGCTCGCGTTGGTATTTCTCACTTATTGGTTTTGTGACCGCCTTGTTTGTCATGTTTAAAATTGACGCGCTATACGCTTTCTTGTCGTTATTGGCCATGGCACTCATTTACCTGATGGTTAACCACTACCACAAAGACCGAAAAGGACTGGAAATTATTTTCATCAATGCCATTTTTCAGCTCAATCGCAACCTGCAGGTTTACCTTCAAAATGCCAGAAAACGGACTTCTTATAAAGAATGGCGTCCTAGCTGTATCTGCATTTCAGACAAAACTGACGAGCGCAAAGAGGCATTCCGCCTGCTAAACTGGATTTCGTACAAATATGGATTTGGTACCTATATTCACCTCATTCACGGCTACTTTTCAAAAGCCTCAAACAAAGAAGCCAAGGCAAAACTGGATAAGCTGATCCTGCAATTTGGGAAAATTGAGAGCCAAGTGTATGTTGACACCATGATTTCCCCATCATATACCTCTGCCATTGCCCAGGCCGTGCAGCTTCCAGGCATTACCGGGCTGGACAACAACATGCTCATTTTTGACAATAACACCAACGATGAAGATGGCTTAAAGCGAATTATTGAGAATTACGGCTTGGTCAATGCTGGGAATTTTGATGTGCTAATTCTGCGGACCGGACTGGATCCGATTGACTCGGACAAGGATATTCATTTGTGGCTGAAACGAAGTGATGAGTTCAACGCCAACCTGATGATTTTGCTAAGTTTCATTATTTATGCGCACCCGGATTGGAAAAAGAGTGCCATCAAGATTTTTGACATTTCGAAACCAGGTGAAATTGAAAATACAAAAACACATCTTCAGGACCTGATTATACGCGGGCGCCTACCCATCACGCTCAAAAACATTGAGTTTTTAGAAGAACAGGATGATGTAAGTATCCAGGAGATGATCAACCAACGGTCGGCCGATGCCGGACTAGTCATTCTGGGTTTCCGTGGCGACCACCTGAAACACCAAGGCACACCACTCTTCCAAGGTTTTAACAACATCGATTCGATGCTGTTTGTCAACAGTCATGATGAAAAGGTGATTGAATAGAGCCCAGAAGTAGCAACAGTTCCGGCATGAAGAGCTGCCGCAACCGAACCAGAGGTAGGAAATTTTCATTTCGTGGGATGTGGAAACGAAAACTGACAGCCAACTTTTACTTCCGGTGAAGCGGAAATGAAAATCGACAGCCAACTTTTACTTCCGGTGCTGCGGAAATGAAAACTGACGGCTAACTTTTACTTCCGGTGGGGCGGAAATGAAAATCGGCAGCCAACTTTTACTTCCGGTGGGGCGGAAATGAAAATTGACAACTAACTTTCTTCTCCGCGCTCGTGAATCCTGATTCATTCCTGAGTCTTTGCTCTCGCCTCTATCTTCCGGTTATGTCTGGTTTCGAAATACAAAGCCACCGACGCCGTTACAAAATAAAAGCCCACCTGAGCCAACAACAATAAGTATTCGTAATGTACGCTGCTTAAATCCACACCCAGATTACGTATTCGCAAATAAGCCGGAACCATAATGGTTGATGGAAATACGTGGGCCAACTTGTACAGGAACGGAGGAATTGAAGCGGCAGGCCAGCTAATTCCACTCAAAAACAAAACGATAGGTGACAAGAAAACCATAAATAAAATGGACGATTCGCGCTTTTTAAACAACACCGAAAAGGTAATTCCCATAAAAATTACGGCAAGCAAAAACAGCAAGGTTAAGGCCATGACATCCAGGTAACTTCCCTGGTTCGGATAATCAAACCAATGATGCAACAGCACCATGGCAAACACACTATTGATGCTGTAAACGGTCAGGTAACTCAGGCTTTTGCCAAAAAGCAAGGGAAAAATTCCACCACGCCTTAAAGCTACAGGCACCTGAAAACTATGCCGATTCTTCTCTTTGCCCGTACCACCGATCATTCCAATTCCAATCAACAAGGTTTGTTGCAGAATGATCAAAATCAGCCCTGGCATTACAAAACTGCCATAGCCCGAAGAGGAGTTGAACCAAAAATGCAAATCAGCAGATAAAGGATCGCGGGCAGCCATAGCCTGTTCATAGGTTTTTCCTTCAGCCATCAAACGCTTAATTTCAACGCCTGCAGAAAAAGTACCCACCGATTTTACGGCAGCTCCAACAAGCTGTCGATAGATTAAGAAATAACTACCATCAGCATACACCGACACATCAGTTTGAACTCCCTCCAGCAAATCCTTTTCAAATCCAGAAGGGATCAGGACAATCCCGCCAACTTGGTCATCTTCATAAAAAAGTTCCTTGGCTTCTTGCATGCTGGTTGCTGAAAGACTGATATTCGCTTCTTCTGTTCCATCAATCATGCGCACTAGCTGTCGGCTTGAAGAACTACGGTCCAAGTCAACCACCACGGTATCAATCTCCCGCACAACTTCCATTTTGTAGGCATAGGCATAAATCAACGAATAAATGATGATTGCTCCCAACAAAATCAAAAGAGCACCTTGGTCTTTCAGAATGGCTTTCATTTCATCCTGATAGAACTCTCCCGTCATGCGAATACCGGTCCTTATTTTTGTTACGATTGTTTTCATTTCTAAAAATTTAGAGCCCAAACTTCAGCCCCTAAAACACTTCGAATTTAAAGCCTATACTTTTCCCCAGAACTTTTCATTCAGCAAAATACGTTTCAGCCGAGGGAACAAGGCAACTGACAATAGGATAAACAAGGGGATAATCGCTAAATAACGAATTCCCAAAACAGCTGCTTCTCCCCGTATCGCTTGAGAAATAAACAACTTCACCCAATAGGTGAATGGGAAAAGCCAAGTAAACGCTTTCGCAATTACCGGCATGGCAAACTGCGGGAAGGTTAAGCCTGAGAAAGTCAAAGCCATCATGGAATAAGCACTTCCCAAGGATAACGACAAGCGTAAATTACTGGTTACTGCAACAAGCAAAATTCCCAAAAACTGATAAGCCACGATCAGGAGCAATTCACCCAATACAATCAACATGAATTCGCCTCGCAGCGGAGTTCCCATCTGCACAAACAAAATGACGTTCATCACCGTTGCAAGAACGCTAAACAGCAAAGTGTAAGGCAGCAGTTTTCCGGCTACCCCAACAATAACACTCCCTCCGGAATGCTCCAGCCACTCGGGGCCGGTACCATCCCGCACCTCAATACCAACTGCATACACCGTACTTAGCAAGGTAAACACCACCACCATAAGCGGCAGCAAGGCGGTCAACAGGAAATAGGCATAGTTGCCAAATGGGTTAAACAGGATATGCTGATGCAACTTTACGGGCTGCGCTTTCGCCAAAGCCTGTTTTTCCGACAGGCCGTGTTTCATGGCTACCTGAACTTTAATTCCTCCCGACATGGTTGCCAGAGTTTTATAAATTCCTTTTTGTAGATAGCCTCCTTTCAGAATATTTGAATTATTGATAAAAACCGGAATTTGCTGTTGTACGCCCTTCAGAATATTCTTTTCCGTTTCCTCGGGAATGACCACAACGGCATCAACATGACCGGTTTCCATTCGCTGGTAGGCCTCTGCCAAATTAGGCAGGCGCATAGCAATTTCGGCTTCCGGAGCAGCATCAATCCACATGCCCATCTTTCGCGACAAGGCTGAGTTATCCTGATCCACCAACGCTACCGACAAGTTCCGGGGAACGCCTTCGTTGAAAATGGCCAACAACAAGATGAAGGCAATCAGCGGCCCTAGCAACGTGATAAACAAGTAGATGAAGGAACTGCTCATCCGGTCGATTTCCCGAAAGAGCACCCTAAAAAAAGGATTCCTGCGAAAAAAGCCTGTTTGCTCTTTCTGGTTCATACCTTACTGCTTCTTAAATTGTTTCCAGTTGATTAACACACTCATTCCCGGGCGCAGGCCATCCACTGCTTTTGCAGGTACGGCATGGATTTCGAATGATTTCATATCGAAACCACCCGATGCTTTGGTGGATGTCCAGCTGGCAAAGTCAGCCAATGGACTGATGTAATTAATTTTGAAGGTCATTTCCTGATTTCCAAGCGCCGGCACCGTTGCTTTGATCTCGCTTCCCAAACGAATATCAGCCATCAAATCTTCGCGAATGAAGAAAGTTGCCCAACTATCCGATAAATCGTGAATGGTCACTACCGGAAAACCCGTTGGTACAAGTTCACCTTCTTCCGAAATGATGTTTGAAATCTCCCCTTTTGCTGGAGCGCTAATTTGTGTTTCGCTCAAGTACGATTCCACTTCGGCAATTGCTCCTTCAGCTTGAGCGACCAAAGCTTCTGCAGCTTTTTTATCTTCATTCCGGGCTCCTTTGCGAGCTTTCTCCCAAATGGCTTTTGCTGCATTTGCTGTTTCGCGGGAAGCTTCCATTTGGGTTTCAGCTTCATCCTTTTTCTGCTCAGGAACAACCCCGGCTTCAAATAAATTCGAAACCCGCTCAAACGTCTTTTCATATAAGCGAGCAGCAGCCTCTGCCTTCAAATAGGTGCTATAAGCAGCCTGAATATCTTCTTTTTGTGCACCGTGCTGTGCTTTCATGCTTTGCGCTTCGGCAGCAGTGCGGGCAGCAGTTGCCTGTTGAAGTTTAGCTTCAATCTCCGGACTTTTAATCGAGAATAAAAAGTCACCTTTTTGCACCTGCTGTCCTTTGCGAACGGCAATGGCATCGATTCGTCCTGGAATTTTTGAGGCAACCCGAAATTGGGTGGCTTCAATCTCACCTTGAATTTCCAAAGGAACAGGTCGTGTAATCAACCAAGTGGTATACAGGACAAAAATTAACAAAGCTGTAAAAAACAGGCCAATGATAAAATTTCTCGTCTTATTCATGTTTTCTTTTTTTCGTTTTTCAATTTAATTGCTAGTCAATAGATTGAGTAATGACCAAATCGCTGGTCAGGTAGTTATTGAACTGTGCTGGCACGCCGCAAATCTGCATCAAGCTGGCCAAAGCAACATCGTACTGATACATCGCTTGCAACTGTTCAATTTTAAACTTGGCAACCAGCAAGCGAGCATCAACAACATCTGATGAAGTGGCCAAGCCTTCGTGAAAAGCCCGGTCTTTACTTTCCAAATAGGCCTCTGCAAACGTCAAGGATTTCTTCAGACTTTCGTGTTGTTCCAGCTGCATACTCAACTGTTGATGTAATTTACGAATCACGGTCTCAATATCATCTTCAGCTTTCAGTCCAGCCTCTTCCACTTGGCTTACCCGGTGTTTTGCAGCTTGTACTTTTCGGGTACGAGCCGCACCGTCAAATAAGGTCCATTTCACCCCAACACCAACTAACCATTCGGGTACGTAGGGAGATAAATCTTTGTTTGCAATATCGTACATTCCGGTCAAGGCAACCGTTGGCATGTAATCACTCTTTTCCAGTTTTACCCCGGTTTTGCTTAACTCCTTCTTCGAATCAACCTGTTTCAATAACGGGCTGTTTGTTTTCGCTAATTCAACAAACTGACTCTCTTCACCAACTTCACTTAATATAAACAAGCGGTTGGCCGGCACAATAGACTCCGTAGGCTCCATCGCAAGCGTATTCTGAAGTGAACGTTCTATGATTTGTGACTGGCGGCGGGCTTTTTGAAGTTCACGCTCGGCATCGGCCTTAGCCACTTCGGCATGCAACTTTTCAACTTGAGCAATTTGCCCCTCTTCGGTTAATTTTTCGGCATCGTACAAGTGCTTCTCCATTGCATCAAGCACCTGCACCCGAACTTTCTCGGCTTCGCGCGATAGCACCAAGCCGTAATAACGAGTTACTAATTCACTTAGCAATTCAGCCTGCTTTTGTTCTTTCTGCAAGCCTGCTTCTTCCTCATGAATGCGGGCTGCTTCGTTAGCGGCATTAATCTTCCCGCCAGTGAATAAAGGCCAAACAACCGAGGCACTCAACGAAGCAAACTGCTTTTCCTGAATCATTTGATCCCATTCTGCTGCATTTACATGATCCAGGCCTTCCAATAATTTTGCCCGCATAGCAGCCGTGCTCATATCATCGGGCAAAGTTGGCATTAACTGATTCGTTCCTGGATCTGGGTTTGGAACTCCGGAGAAGTCTCCAAAGTGTCCTAAGGCTGAATAAAGTGGCGTAATTGCATCGCGTACAGGCGTTAAGTCCAAATGCAATGGATCTGCCATTTGAACTGCTGTTCCTGTAAGACTGACTTTAGGTGCACGCAAACCTTTAGCAGCTTTCAACTCTGCTGCTTTCTCGTTCATTTGGTATTCGGCCTGCTTTAAAACGTGGCTATTGCCCATCATCTGGTCATAAACTTCCGAAAAAGTAAGCACTTTTGCATTGGAAGTTTGAGCATATGACTTTAGCTGCACCAAACAGGCCATAAAAACAAAGCACCAAAAAACACGTGGTTTCATCATTGTAATTGATTTTAGTATGACTTGTTTTCCTGTCTAATTATTTTCAAGTGCAAATAGAGTAAATATTTTTCGAATAAAATACGATTTAATTCCAAAGTTACAAATATTTAATCTTTACATAAAGCTAAGCACTCCTACCGACAGAGGCACAAAAAAACCCGGACAAAAGCCCGGGTTCGTGTATTTAATATTGTGAATTACTTCTTTCTAGCCCAACTGCTCCATGGCCTTTCGGATACGCTGTAAGCTTTCATCTTTTCCAATTACCTCGCAAATATCAAACAGGTCGGCTCCGGCACTTGTTCCTACCAAAGCCAGACGAATAGGTACCATGACAACACCAAATCCCCAGCCTTTATCGTTCATGAAAGTCGAAAAAGCTTCTTTAATCGCGTCCGCTTTCCACTCCTCTACAGATTGAAATAAGGCTTCAATTTCTTGAAGTTTTTCTGAGGTATCTGGCTTCCACTTCTTCTTCACCGTTTTCTCGTCATAACTTTCGGGTGCAGCAAAGAAATAGCTTCCCTGCTCCCACAGGTCATGGACAAACTCGCAACGTTCTTTGACCAAGCCAACAACTTTTAAGATCAATTCATCTGAAGCCTCAACTCCTTTTTCCTGCAATACTGGCTTAAAAGCTTCGGCCAAAAAGGCTTCATCCTTTTGTTGGAAATAATGGCGGTTAAACCATTTGGCTTTCTCCGGATCAAAACGAGCTCCGGCCTTAACCACACGTTCCAGGCTAAATGCCTCAATCAACTCATCCATGCTAAAAAATTCCTGCTCTGTCCCGGCATTCCATCCAAGCAGTGCCAACAAGTTAACAAACGCTTCGGGGAAATAACCATCTTCACGGTATCCACGTGAAATGTCGCCGGTTTTTGGATCTTTCCACAACAACGGGAATACCGGAAAGCCCAACTTATCTCCATCGCGTTTACTCAATTTCCCTTTGCCCGTAGGTTTCAAAATCAACGGCAAATGCGCAAACTGAGGACGTGTTTCAGCCCAGCCCAATGCTTCATACAATAAAATGTGTAAAGGCATTGATGGCAACCACTCTTCACCACGAATAACATGCGTAATTTTCATTAAATAATCATCCACCACATTGGCCAAATGGTAAGTCGGCATGCCATCGGCTTTAAAAAGAACCTTGTCATCCAACTGGTTAGTATTGAATTTCACCTCACCACGAATCAGGTCTTTTTCTTCAATCACCGTATCTTCCGGCATCTTAAACCGAATGATATAAGGTTCGCCAGCCGCAATTTTCGCCTGCACCTGCTCTTCTGTTAAGCTCAACGAATTATTCAATTGCTGACGGGTGTGTAGGTCGTAAGAGAACACATTTTTCTCCGCTTCTGCTTTAGCCCGCAATTCATCCAGTTCTTCCGGAGTATCAAAAGCATAATAAGCATTTCCACTCTGCACCAACTGCTCTGCATATTGTCGGTAAATAGCTTTACGCTCACTCTGCCGGTAAGGACCATATTCGCCGCCAATTCCCGGACCCTCTACGGCATTCAGTCCGCACCATTTCAAAGCCTCCATAATGTACTCTTCGGCTCCGGGCACATAACGGTTTTGGTCCGTATCCTCGATACGAAGCAGGAAATCGCCTCCGTGTTTTTGAGCAAACAAATAATTAAACAATGCAGTCCGCACTCCTCCCATATGAAGAGGGCCTGTTGGACTTGGCGCAAATCGAACTCTTACTTTCCTGGTATTCATGTGTTTGTTATTTCAATGATAATCTATTCTGATTTTCAAAAGCAAATTGCGTTATATTTTCAACGAAAAATCTAAGAATGAACGCCAAAATTACAGAATAACAACAAGCTTTCTGAAAAATTCTTTGCAAATATAGGGAAAATTAAAGCCGACGAAAGTATTCTGATAATCTGCTTCTTGCCCGCATAACATTAAGATAAAACGCCCCCTCAAAAACGAAAATAAGTTGATTCAGTATGTTTTAGCTGTAATGCAAACTTCGCTTTGACAACCAATACATAAAATTAAAAGAAAGTGCTTCTGCTCATTTATTCCATTGCCAGAAGCAAGAGATCAATATCTTTGTGCTTTTTTATTTTATACGCTAAGGAAAAGCAACTTGCAAGTTTATCATCCAAGTTTGCTCGAAACAGATTTGCTCCAAAGCGGCAACATGAAAAGAAATAAATTAATTACAAGAATATAATTGAAGTTAGAATGAAGAGGATTTTTGTCTTATTTTTTGGCCTTTGCCTGCTCTTTCAAAGCTCGGCTATTGCAGATGAGGGAATGTGGTTGCCATCACTCGTTCATAAATTGAATGAAGGCGACATGAAGAAGATGGGTTTGGAATTATCTGCCGAAGAGATTTATTCCATCAACAATTCAAGTTTAAAAGATGCAATCGTCGCACTTGACCGTGGCTCATGTACTGGCGAATTAATTTCGTCGCAAGGCTTGCTACTCACCAACCACCACTGTGGATTTGGCGAAATTCAGGCACACAGTTCTGTTGAGCACGATTATCTAAAAGATGGTTTTTGGGCAAAAACAAAAGCGGATGAGCTTCCTAACCCAGGAAAAACTGTTTCATTTCTGATTCGTGTTGAAGATGTAACCGATCAGGTTCTGGAAGGACTTGACGAAGAGCTTTCTTTCAACGAACGTAAATCAACCATCCAGAAACGGGCATTTGAAATTCAAAAAGAAGC
This sequence comes from Sunxiuqinia elliptica, assembly GCF_900113005.1. Taxonomy (GTDB): domain Bacteria; phylum Bacteroidota; class Bacteroidia; order Bacteroidales; family Prolixibacteraceae; genus Sunxiuqinia; species Sunxiuqinia elliptica. Next base: position 954,547 of record NZ_FONW01000001.1, on the reverse strand, counting down.
CACGAAGGATACGCACTACGATTCCAAAGTTCAATCACTATTAAAAGGAAATCGCTATTACCTTTTTGTCTACGAGACTTTCCGTGACGTCCGTTTGGTTGGCGCTCCTCCAAAGTCAATTGGTAAGTTTGGTGGCGATACCGACAACTGGATGTGGCCACGTCACACCGGAGACTTCACCTTGTTCCGGGTATATTGCGGACCTGATGGAAAACCTGCAGATTACTCAGAAGACAACGTACCTTACGAGCCAAAACATCACCTTCCCATTTCATTGAAAGGATACGAAGATGGTGATTTTGCCATGGTTATGGGTTACCCAGGAAGCACCAATCGTTACAAATCATCATTTGGCATTGAGTTCACGATGAATGGAACCAACCAAGCAAGAATTGATGCTCGTGGTGAGAAACTTGAGATTTTGAAAGGCTACATGGGAACCAGCCAAAAAGCAGGAATTCAGTATGCCTCAAAACATGCACGTAGCTCAAACTATTACAAATACAGTATCGGTCAAAATAAAGGACTGAAAGCACTACGCGTTATTGAGAATAAAAAAGCCATTGAAAAAGAATTTACCAACTGGGTAAATGCTGACAGCGAACGCAAAGCAAAGTATGGCAAGGCTCTTGACCTAATCGAGGAAGCCTATGAAGACACTCGCGACGAAGAAGCCTATGAGTACCTGGTTGAAACCATGGTACGCGGTCCTGAAATCTTTTACTTCAGCTATGGAGCCAAAGGATTATACGAAGCACTAAAGCAGGACAATCAAGAGCGCATTAAAAGCAATGCTGAGCAACTGAAAGCAGAGCTGGACGAATTCTTCAAAGATTACGATGCTGCCACCGATGCAAAAGTTACCGGAGCGCTCTTAAAAGTGTATGACGAAAATGTAATTTCGGCCTATCTTCCCACATTCTTCAACTTGGTAAAAACAAAATACAAAGGTGATTTTGATGCATTTGCTTCAAAGATGTTCGAAAAAACCGTGTTTGCCGATAAAGCTACTTTGAGTGAATTTCTGGCGAAGCCAAAATTGAAAACACTACAGAAAGACATGGCCTTCCAAACAGCTCTGGAAGTATTTGATATGATGTCAATCCTGGGTTCTAAAATGAACGAAACCACCGAGCAACTACTTACGGGACGTCGTCTTTTTGTTGCCGGACTGATGGAAATGGACAAGGACAAAAAATTCTACCCAGACGCTAACTCAACCATGCGTTTAACTTATGGCAAAGTGGGCGACTATGTTCCTCGCGATGGCGTTCATTACAGCTACTTCACAACTCTGAAAGGCTATATTGAGAAAGAAATCCCCGGAGACATGGAATTTGATGTGCCTGCCAAATTGAAAGAACTGTATTACGCTAAAGACTACGGACAATATGCTGATGCCGATGGCACCCTGCACACTTGCTTTATTACCAATAACGACATTACCGGAGGGAACAGCGGCAGCCCTGTAATTAACGGAAATGGAGAATTAATTGGTGTTGCTTTTGATGGCAACTGGGAAGCCATGAGTGGAGACCTCGCTTTTGAGCCCGAGCTGCAGAAATGTATCAATGTTGATATTCGTTTTGTACTGTGGACAATTGACAAGTTTGCAGGCGCGACTCACTTAATTGATGAAATGACAATCGTTAAATAACGATTTCTAAAATATAGAAAAATGAAGAGGGTGACCAATTTGATGTGGTCACCCTTTTTCAATTCGTATATTTGCGCAAAAGAATTTATCAATTATGACCAATTCCCCACGTATTACCATTTATACTGACGGAGCAGCTCGTGGCAACCCAGGGCCAGGAGGCTACGGCATTGTCATGCTTTCGGGACCACACCGCAAAGAGCTATCAGATGGTTTTGAACTAACCACCAACAACCGAATGGAGCTGTTAGCTGTGATTGTGGCTCTTGAAACCCTGAAGTTTTCCAATTGCCAAGTCACCATCTACTCCGACTCGAAATACGTTGTTGATGCAGTCGAAAAGAAATGGCTTTGGGGATGGGTGAAAAAACGATTCAAAAACAAAAAGAACGCAGACCTCTGGACCCGCTTCATCAAAGTTTACCAGTTGCATCAAGTTCGCTTTGTTTGGGTGAAAGGACATGCCAACATCCCGGAAAACGAACGCTGCGATCAACTAGCCGTAGAGGCCTCAATGCAGCCAAATCTGAAAAAGGATGAAGGGTATTTGCAAAACCAAGACTAAACCGTTTTTACTCGCAACAAATCACTATTTTTGCACACGAATTTGAATTTCCAATCATGAATTTCTTCTATCAGCTTGGTATTTTCTTTTACTTGTTGGCTGCGCGCATTTTGGCCCCTTTTAATATTAAAGCCCGCCAGTTTACCCGCGGACAAAAAGCTAGTTTTCCTTACCTGGAATCCAAGATTAACCACAATCGCCCAATCATTTGGGTACATTGTGCCTCATTAGGTGAATTTGAGCAAGGGCGTCCACTGATAGAACACATCAAAAAAACACAGCCTGACTTCCAAGTATTACTCAGCTTTTTTTCGCCAAGCGGTTACGAAATACGCAAAAATTACGATCAGGCTGATTACATCTGCTACCTGCCAATAGATACGCTCAAAAATGCCAAGCGATTCATTGAACTGGTTCGTCCCGAAAAAGTCTTTTTTATTAAATACGAGTTCTGGTTTAATTACATGAACCTGCTTAATGCCAAACAAATTCCACTCTATCTGGTCTCTGCAATTTTCAGAAAGGAACAACTGTTTTTCAAATCAGGAATTAAAGCGAAGTGGTATCGAAACATCTTAAATAAAGTCACCCACTTCTTTGTTCAAACGCCGGAATCAGCTCGTTTGTTAGCAGAAATTGGACTTAAAAACTCAACCGTTACCGGTGATACTCGCTTTGACCGGGTTGCAGAAATTGCAGCAAACTACAAAGAACTTCCATTGGTGGAAACCTTTAAAGACGGTCAGCAATTGATCGTAGCAGGAAGTAGCTGGGCTCCTGACGAAGAGAAACTAATCAGTTTCCTAAAACAAAATCCAAAAACCAAGCTGATTTTCGCTCCACACGAAGTAAAAGCCAGCAACATCAAACGACTAAAAGAACAACTCCCCACTCCTGCTGTTTGCTATTCCGAAGCACAAGATAAAGACTTAGCTTCCGCTCAAGTACTCATCGTTGATACCATCGGGATTTTGTCAAGCATATACCGCTATGCCGATATTGCATACATTGGTGGTGGTTTTGGAGTTGGTATTCACAATACACTGGAAGCAGCCATTTACAACATCCCGGTTATTTTTGGGCCCAACTACCAGCGCTTTCAAGAAGCTGTTAACTTAAAAGAAAGAGGCGTTGCTTTTTCAATTGCCACAAGCGAAGAATTAAACACGATTTTAACACAACTATTAACGGATTCTTCTCAACGGGAAAGTATATCTAAAAAATGTCGGGAATTTATGGCTGAAAACCTAGGGGCAACCCAACAGGTAACCCAAAAAGTTTTTAACAAAAAGTGATTTTTAGGCCCTTTTTTTTCAAAAACAACAACTCGTTGTTTTGATGTTCAAGTGTTTAGCACCTGTTAATTTCTTCTTGCCAAAATTAACTCAAACTTTTCATTTTGGTAAACTTTCTTTAATTATCAAAAACCTAACCCACTAAAAACAAATCAACTAACAATTTTTAGTTGATAACTTTAGAGTCTTGTCAAGAAAAAAGTATTCCATTTTTTTCTTTTCCATACTATATTGCATACAGCAAATTTTGCATACAGCGACCTTACTTTCGGTCAAATATACAATCACTTAACAAAAACAGTACTTTAATATTTGGTGTATGGCTTTCAAAAATGTGGCAGTTGAGCCCAAAACGGGCAAGAAGATTTTTACCCAGGAGGAGGTATACCAGGCAACACTCAATTATTTCAAAGGAGATGATTTAGCTGCCCGGGTATGGATAAACAAATATGCTCTGAAAGACTCTTTTGGAAATATCTATGAAAAGAGTCCTGATGACATGCATAAACGTTTGGCAAAAGAAATTGCCAGGATCGAGAAGAAATATGAAAACCCGATGAATGAAGCGCAAATCTATGAGCTTCTAAAAGAATTTAAACACATCGTTCCCCAAGGTGGTCCAATGACGGGGATTGGTAACGATTATCAAATTGCTTCGCTTTCTAACTGCTTCGTTGTCGGGAACGAAGGAAACTCTGACTCGTACGGTGGAATCATGAAAATTGACCAGGAACAGGTTCAATTAATGAAACGTCGCGGAGGTGTTGGTCATGATTTATCACACATTCGACCAAAAGGTTCTCCGGTAAAAAACTCTGCACTCACCTCTACAGGCATTGTTCCTTTCATGGAACGTTACTCCAACTCAACCCGAGAAGTAGCCCAAGACGGACGCCGTGGAGCACTCATGCTATCTGTTTCTATCAAACACCCAGACTCAGAGCAGTTCATTGATGCCAAGATGGAACAAGGAAAGGTCACCGGAGCCAACGTATCTGTAAAAATCCATGATGATTTTATGCAGTCCATTGAAAGCGGAACACCTTACCTACAGCAATACCCCATTGAAGCAGAAAAGCCTGTTTTTGAGAAAGAGACCAACGCCAGCAAGATCTGGAATAAGATTGTACACAACGCATGGAAATCGGCCGAACCTGGAATTCTTTTCTGGGACACCATTACCCGCGAATCAGTGCCCGACTGTTACGCCGATATGGGCTACAAGACAGTATCGACAAACCCTTGTGGAGAAATCCCATTATGCCCTTACGACAGTTGCCGCCTATTAGCAATCAACCTCTATTCCTATGTAGAGAATCCATTCACTCCAGAGGCCAAGTTCAACTTTGACAAGTTCAAAGAACACGTTGCTTATGCCCAACGCATGATGGATGATATTATCGATCTGGAACTGGAAAAAATTGACGCCATCATTGGTAAGATTGATGCAGACCCTGAAGACGATGATATCAAACAAACAGAACGTAAGTTGTGGGAAAAAATCCAAACCAAAGCACGCGAAGGACGCCGAACTGGTGTTGGAATTACTGCAGAAGGTGATATGCTTGCTGCTTTAGGCTTACGCTACGGCGTAGAAGACGCAACAGACTTCAGCGAAGAGATTCATAAAACACTGGCGGTTGAAGCTTACCGCTCATCCGTCAACTTAGCCAAAGAAAGAGGCTCTTTTACCATCTACGACACCGAACGCGAAAAGAACAACCCAATGATCAATCGCATTCGCGAACAAGATGAGGCCCTCTATAAAGATATGACCAAGCATGGTCGTCGGAACATTGCTCTTTTAACCATTGCTCCTACCGGAACAACCAGCTTAATGACCCAAACAACATCCGGAATTGAACCGGTATTCATGCCTGTTTACAAGCGTCGCCGGAAAGTTAATCCAAACGACAAAGACGTTCGGGTTGATTTTATTGACGAAGTTGGAGATAGCTGGGAAGAGTACATTGTCTTCCACCACAAATTCGTAACTTGGATGAAGGCCAAAGGACACCGAACAGACAAACAATATTCCCAAGATGAGTTGGACAAATTGGTTGCCCAATCACCGTATTATAAAGCTACATCAAATGATGTCGACTGGCTGAGCAAAGTTCGCATGCAAGGACGGATCCAAAAATGGGTCGACCACTCAATCAGTGTAACCATCAACCTACCTTCAGATGTTGAAGAAGAGTTGGTAGGAAAGTTATATTTTGAAGCATGGAAGAGCGGCTGTAAAGGAGTTACCGTTTATCGTGACGGCTCTCGTGCAGGCGTGTTGGTTTCAAATAAAAAAGAAGAAAAAAAGAAAGACGATAAATCATCATTCCCAACCAAGCGTCCTGACGAACTGGAAGCTGATGTTGTACGGTTCCAGAACAACAAAGAAAAGTGGGTCGCTTTTATTGGTTTGGTGGGTGATCTTCCTTACGAAATCTTCACCGGTCTTCAGGATGATGAAGATGGAATTTTACTTCCACGCTCCGTTACAAAAGGAAAAATTATCAAGGGTCACGATGAAGAAGGTAACTCTCGTTACGACTTTCAATATGAAAATAAACGTGGATACAAGACCACGATTGAAGGACTGTCTTACAAGTTCAATCCAGTATTCTGGAACTATGCAAAACTGATTTCAGGAATCCTTCGTCATGGAATGCCTATTCACAAAGTAGTAGATACCGTAACCAGCCTACAACTGGACAACGAAACCATCAACAGCTGGAAAGCTGGTGTTGCCAGAGCGCTGAAAAAATATATCCCGAATGGGACAGTTGCAGAGGGAACAGTTTGCGGAGAATGCGGCTCCAGCAATGTGATCTACCAGGAAGGTTGTTTGACCTGCCCGGACTGTGGCTCGTCCAAATGCGGATAGATCAATTCATTCGACAAATTTCCTAAAAGAGGTCCTCAGCATTGAGGGCCTTTTTTTATGAAGTTATTTTGGTAAAAAATCAGACAAATAAAAAAGGCTCCTTCAGGAGCCTTTTTCTATACAGACATTATGCAGCAATCGTTGAAAACACTTCGTTGAGAATTTCGGGATACATTTCCCTGAAATTATCGTCACACCATTCACGTAGCTCATTGAGATCTTGAGGGGTCTCTGCCCACTTAACACATTTGATTAGTTCTTTGCGGAACAAGTCCCTGCTAAAGCTAACCTTTGGTAAAATAACTTTTGCGTACTCAATCATAGCATTAGAACGTTTTTATTAATTACTTGTATTAAGATAACAAAACAAGTACGATTTTGGTATGTCGTAGAATAGCAATTAACAGAATTTAACATCACGAAATAAGATTAAGTCAATTAATACACTGAGAGCCAGCAGGCTCATTCAGCTTGTTTAGAAACTTGTTTTATAACATTAACAAACGCGATCGCAACACAAATAAAACCGATTCTCGTTATGCCGGGCTTACAACAGTTTTAACAAAACCTGAAATCCGTTCTTCCAATGTTAGCTTTTGATCAAGGGCTTTTACAAATGCACTACCGATAATAGCTCCAGCCGCGTATTTACAGGCATTATCGAAGGTTTCGCGATTCGAAATTCCGAAACCAATCAAACGTGGATTTTTTAAACTCAGCTGATTGACTCGCTCAAAATAATCAACATGAAAATCGGATGCTTTATTTTTTATTCCGGTTGTCGATGAACTGGATACCATATAAATAAAACCACTAGATGCATTATCAATCTCCTGAATTCGTTCGTCAGAGGTCTGCGGCGTAATCAACAAAATGTTATGCAACCCATATTTTTCAAAAAGTGTCTGATACTCCTCCTGGTATACATTTAAAGGAAGATCAGGAATGATTAAACCATCAATACCCACCTCCTGACATTTCTGGCAAAACGCCTCAACACCATATTGCATCACCGGATTTACATAGCCCATCAAAATAAGCGGGATATTGACCGACTCGCGAATGTTTTCCAACTGTTCAAACAGTTTTTTAATGCTCATTCCGTTTTTAAGAGCAACCGTGCTGCTTTGCTGAATGACAGGCCCATCAGCTACCGGATCAGAAAAAGGCATCCCAATTTCGATTAAATCAGCTCCATTCTGCTCAAGCAATTGAATTGTCGGAACCGTATCATTCAAATCGGGGTAACCGGCCGTAAAGTAAACTGAAAAGATATTGTTTTGCTTCTTCTCAAAAAGCTGGTTAATTCTATTTTGTGTGCTCATTGCTTATTTAGTTTAAAGTTCGAAGTGCCTAAAGCGCTATAGTTATTTGAAAGAGTTTGAGATTGTTCGAAAATCCGAGCATCTGAAAATCTATTGTCTTGGTTCTTAATTCTAATCTCCAATTTCAATAGCCAAAATGACTTAAATAAGTTTCCATGTCTTTATCTCCACGACCAGACAGGTTGATCACTGTCACATCTGTAGGCTTCAGTTCAATTTTTTTCAAAGCTGCCAAAGCATGAGCCGACTCCAAAGCTGGAATAATTCCTTCTAACTGAGTCAACTCCAAAGCTGCATCTAAAACTTCCTGGTCAGTAGCCCACAAGTATTTGGCTCGGTGCGTTTTGCATAAGTGCGCATGCAAGGGTCCAATACCAGGATAGTCCAATCCGGCTGAAATTGAATAGGGCTCAACAATTTGACCATCATCGGTTTGCATCAACATTGAACGCGAGCTGTGCAGAACACCAACATTCCCCAGAGTCAAGGTAGCAGCGGTTTCACTGGTATCAACTCCCTTTCCGGCAGCCTCAACTCCAATCAACTCAACCTCTTCGTTTTCCAAAAAGTGATAAAATGCTCCGGCAGCATTACTTCCACCACCAACACAGGCAATGACACGAGTAGGATACTCCCGACCAATATGCTCGTCCAACTGCATCTTAATCTCTTCGCTGATGACCGCCTGAAACTGAGTCACCATATCCGGGTATGGGTGCGGCCCAACTACCGAGCCGATAATGTAATGGGTATCCACCGGATTCCGAATCCAATCGCGCATTGCTTCATTCGTTGCATCTTTCAGGGTCTGGTTGCCGGAAACAGCCGGAATAACTTCAGCTCCCAGCATGCGCATTTTCTTCACATTCGGAGCTTGGCGTTCAACATCCAATGCCCCCATGTAAACCACGCATTTCATCCCCATCAAGGCACAAACTGTAGCCGTAGCCACGCCGTGCTGTCCTGCTCCGGTTTCTGCAATAATTCGCTTTTTACCCAAAGCTTTGGCCAGCAAAATTTGCCCAATGGTATTGTTTACCTTATGCGATCCGGTGTGGTTCAAGTCTTCACGTTTCAGGTAAATATCTGATCCGTATTTTTCTGAAAGTCTTTTGGCCAAATACAAAGGCGATGGACGCCCGACATAGTGTTTTAACAACTGAATGAAGTCTTGCCGGAAGTTGTATGAGTTAATCACTTCCATGTATTTTTGTTGCAATTCTTCAATATTGGGGTGCATCATTTCAGGAATAAAAGCGCCGCCAAACTCGCCATAATAACCTTTTTTATCAACTTGGTACTTCATCTGTATATTTTTTTCTTTTTATTCTGATTTATTCACGACCTAATCGCTTCGACAAAAGCTTTTACTTTCTGCTCATCTTTCAAAGCCGGCTCAAGCTCAAAGCCACTGTTAATATCCAAACCTACAAGCTGCTCATGCGCAAACGCATTCAAGGCAGCTTCATCGTCCGGCCCAATTCCTCCACTGAGTAAAAATGGAACCGACAGCTGGTAATTCTCAAGCACACTCCAGTCAAACTTTAGCCCTGTGCCTCCAGGCAACTTCCCTTTTGTATCAAAAAGAAAGTAGTCAACCTCTGTTTGATAGGCATTCAAGCTTTTAAAATCGAAGTTTTGGTCAACCGCAAAAGCTTTAATTACCCGAATTCCAGCATGCTTGATTTGCCGGCAATATTCCGGACTTTCATTACCGTGCAACTGGGCAAAAGCAATCGTAAATTGCTTACAAATACGCTGCACTTGCTCAACTGTTTCATTCACGAAAACAGCTACTTTTTGAGTCGACTCCGGAACCAGATCAAAAATCTCCATTGTTGGATTTTCGCCAACATACCGCTTCGACTTTGGATAAAAGATATAACCAATAAAGTCAGGCTCTGCAGCCAACACGCCACGGATATTATCCGACTGCCGCATACCACAAACTTTTATCTTCAATGGCCTTTTCATTTTCGCAACAATTCGATGAATTCTTTACAAGCTTGCCCGGGATTCTCTGTTTTCATGAAGTTCTCCCCCATCAGAAAACCATCGAAACCAGCTTGGCACAGATAATGAATGTTTTCGACCGATGACAAGCCACTCTCCGAAATTCGGACCATATCCTGAGGCAACAAGCTCCCCAACTTCACCGAGGTTTCCAAATCAACTTCAAAAGTCTTCAGATTCCGATTGTTAACTCCCACGATATCCACCAAGGAATTCAGTTTTTCGATTTCCTCTTCGGTATGAACTTCTACTAAAACCTCCAAGTCCAGCTCCTTGGCTGTTTCGCTTAACTCCAGCATTTCCTCTTTGCTCAAACTGGCCGCAATCAACAAAATCAGGTCAGCACCATGAGCTTTGGCTTCATAAACTTGATAAGGATCAAGCATAAAATCTTTTCGTAAGATTGGAGTCGTTGGATTGGCTGATCGAGCCTTTGCCAAATCTTCGAAAGCACCACCAAAATATTGGCGATCGGTTAATATTGAAATACCCGAAACCCCGGCAGCGGTATAAGCCGAACTCACCTCAACCACCTCCGCTTGCTCATTGATCACGCCTTTGGATGGTGATTTTGTTTTGTACTCGGCAATAATTCCAGAAGCGCCTGCTGCTTTCAGGGTAGTTTTCAATGAGTTTATCTTCCGCTTAAAGAATGGCGAAAACTTTAGTTGCTCCAAGCTTACCAGCTTTTTTGCCTCTGCAACTTCTCGCCGTTTATTGTTATTTATTTCATCTAATATGGTCATTGTCTTAATCTATTTGATTGTTTGTTCTACTGATCTGTTAATGCCCTGCGATCAACTTACGAAAGACCTTTAGAGCTTTTCCTCCCCGCAAAGACTCACTCGCTTCAGCTACACAGTCAGCCAAACTACGCTCCGGATACATGCATTTAATTCCAAGGGCTGCGTTGGCAATGCCAACTTCTTGCTGTGCTAAGGTTCCTTTTCCTTCCAACACATTCAAGAAAATCTTGGCTGCATCATCTACCGATTTCCCACCTGACAGTTCTATCGGATCATGCTTCGACAAGCCAAAGTCATCAGGAGACAACACGGCCTTTTCCTGATTTGAAATGTATTGTGTTGGCCCCGTTAAAGACACTTCATCATAGCCATCCAAACTATAAACAATCAGGTAATTTTGCATGCTCTCCTGAAAAACCTGATCATACAAATCCATAATTGTCAGGTTGGAAACACCTACCAATTGATTCTTCGGTGAAGCTGGGTTAATCAATGGCCCCATCAAATTAAACAAAGTTCTCACCTTCAACGCACGACGAACCGGCCCCACATGTTTCATGGCCGGATGAAAAAGTGGCGCATGAAAAAAACAAATCCCAGCTTCGTCAAGCTCGCGTCTCAGCTTATCAGTATCGTTACTAAAATGGTAGCCAAAATACTCAAACATATTGGAGGCACCACTTACCGATGACAAACCATAGTTTCCGTGTTTGGTCACCTTATAACCCGCTCCGGCTATTATAAAACAGCTTAAAGTTGAAATATTGAATGTATTCTTACCATCACCTCCTGTGCCTACAACATCAATGCTATTGTAGTCTGATAGATCAACAGCCACGCACAAATTCAGCAAGGCTTGCCGAAAACCAGTCATTTCTTCTGCCTTTATTGGACGCATACGATAAACCGTTAAAAACGAAGCAATCTCAGCCTCAGAATACTGTCCTTCTCCAATCCGGGTTAATACTTCTTCAGCCTGCAATTGGCTCAAACTGTTTCCTTCAAATAAATAGTCAAGCGTCTTCTTCATCTTTTAATTCTGATTTTCGGGGGGTTACATTTCAATTTTTCTAAACTACACTTTCAACCAGTTTTCAATCATCTTTTCTCCCAGGGGAGTCAACACCGATTCAGGATGAAACTGAACTCCTCTCAAATCATAGTCTTTGTGTTTCATCGACATGATCATTCCATGCTCATCCATGCTTGTTACGGTAAAGCAAGCTGGCAAATCTTCCTGATCAACCAACCAACTATGGTAACGTCCTGCTTCAAATTCAGTTGGAAGTCCTTCAAAAAGAACAGGGTCAGCAGCAACTTGCTTTACCGGAGTCGCAATTCCATGGAGCACCCGGTTCATATTACTCAGGTGCCCACCAAAAGCCTCTGCGATAGCCTGATGACCAAGACATACGCCAAGCATACTTTTGCGCGATCCAAACTCACGAATAATAGGCAACAACAAGCCAGCTTCTTCAGGGATACCAGGCCCCGGAGACAGCACAATCTTATCGTACTTTTCCAGGTCGCTCAACTCCAGTTCATCATTTCGGATCACATCAACCGGTTGACCCGAAACTTTTTTAATTGCATGCACCAAGTTATAGGTGAATGAATCGTAATTATCGATAACGACTATCTTCATTTGTTTTGAATTTGCTTTCATGATTTCACAATACCTTTCTCTGATCAAATTTCCCGGGCCAACTCAATCGCCTTTTTCAATGCAGCCAGCTTGTTATTTACCTCCTGCAACTCATTCTCCTCAACAGAATCGGCCACCACGCCTGCTCCCGCCTGATAGTATAAGGTTTTGCCCTTACTCAGGAAAGAGCGAATCATAATGGCATGATTCAGACTGTTGTCAAATCCAAGAAAACCAATTGCTCCACCATAGTAGCTGCGTCGCTGGTTCTCGTAGCGATCAATCAACTGCATGGCCATGTGCTTTGGTGCTCCAGACAGTGTTCCTGCCGGAAACGAATCACCCAAAACCGACACCATGTTTGCTTCTTTCGGCAACTTTCCAGACACTTCTGACACCAGGTGAATCACATGCGAAAAATACTGCACTTCCCGATAACTGTCCACCACCACTTCAGCTGCATTACGACTCAAATCGTTACGAGCCAGGTCAACCAACATCACATGCTCAGCATTTTCTTTTGGATCAGCACACAACTTTTCAGCCAACACCCGATCCTGCTCATCATTTCCCGTACGGCGGAAAGTTCCAGCAATGGGATTAATAATAGCGCGTCCATCCTTAATCCGCAGCTGTGCTTCAGGACTCGATCCAAAAATCCGGAAATCGCCATAGTCGAAGAAAAATAAGTAAGGCGATGGATTAACTGACCGTAAAGCCCGGTACACGTTGAATTCATCGCCTTTATATTGTTGGGCAAATTGTCGTGAAAGCACAATCTGAAACACATCGCCGCGGAAACAATGCTCTTTCCCTTTGGTTACCATTTGACGATAAGCTTCATCGGTAATATTCGAACGCTCCTCGCCAACCAAATCAAAATGAGTATCCGGAAACGACAGGTTTTTCAACAACGAACTAATCTGTCCCATTTCAGCAGGCTCCCCTTCCGGGAGGTTCTCAATCAGCGAAATCATATCTTTCGAATGGTCGATTGCCAAAATATATTTGTAGAAACAATACTTTGCTTCAGGAATTGCATAGGCTTCATGACGAGTTGCCGTAATGTCAATCTTCTCAAAATATTGGATTGAGTCGAAGGTCAGGTAGCCAAACAAGCCATTAGCCGGAGCTTCCTCAACATCACCCGTCAACTGAAAAGACTTAAAAAATGATTCCAGCTCTACAGCCACAGTATGATGATCGGCAACTTCCTTTTGCGCCAACTGCTTCCCCTGTAGCTCAGTGGTAATTACCCCCTGATCAGCCGTAAAGCAGGCTAAAGGCTTAATACAAATAAAGGAATAGGCATTTTCATTACCATGATAATCAGAACTCTCCAACAGAATGGAGTTCGGAAATAACTCTCTGAATTTCAAATAAACACTAACCGGAGTAAGCGTATCAGCTAGTATTTTGCGAACATTGACTTGGACATTGATTGGCTTCATTGTATTGATTTCGTTTTAAATTTTCGACATAAAAAAAGCGGCTTACCGTGTTCCGATAAGCCGCTCCTTCGATCATTTTTTGACATGAAAGCTACCTCTCTCCACGGTATTGTGAAAAGTTGTTGCGCCACCACCAAAAATTAAACATGATCTGTTTCATTGCTATATTTTCTTAAAAATACCAATATGGCTATTACCTTCTATTTGAAGAAGACCCCACCACGGAAGCCATATTGTATTTATATCTTTATCTTTTTTGAACTTGAAAGTGTAAAAAAATGAATTTTTATTTGAAAGACCAAATAAAATTTGAAATCAAATCTAAAAAAACAGAATCTTTTAAGATTTGTCCATTAAATGAACATCCATTTGAGGGAACGGAATACTGATTCCAGCATTATCAAGCGCTTCTTTTCCACTTTCATAAACATCAAAGTAAACGGCCCAATAATCCTGAGGCTTAGCATAAGGACGAACCGCCAGATTAACAGAACTATCGGCCAACGCACTCACTCCTACAAAAGGAGCAGGATCTGTCAACACTTTGGGATGACTTGTTAGAATGCTCATTAAAGCTTCCTTCGCCTGTTTTATATTGGCATTGTACGAAATACCAAACGTGAGATCGACACGTATTTTCCCTTCAGTTGTATAGTTAGTAATATCTCCATTCGAAATCGCACCATTCGGAATAATAATCGTCTTACTTTCAGGCGACAACAAAATGGTTACAAAGATGTGAACCTCTTTTACAACGCCAAGATGCCCCTGCGCTTTGATTAAATCACCTACTTTATAGGGTTTAAAAATCAGGATCATCACTCCGCCAGCAAAGTTAGCCAGTGTTCCTTGAAGTGCCAGGCCAATCGCTAAACCTGCAGCCCCCAGAACTGCAATAAAAGAGGTGGTCTGAATTCCAACCATGCCAGCGACACTAATCAACAGCAAGGCTTTCAAGCCAATATTGGTTAAACTTGTTACAAACCCAATTAACGACACATTGACCTGTCGTGCTTCCATCACTTTTCGGGAAACACGCGTAGCCCGATTAATCAACCATAAACCAACAAAAAGTACAATAATGGCTAGCAATACCTTGGGTCCATATATCAATACAATTTCATACGCTTTTTCTACCAAATTTTGATAATTCTCCATAGTTCATTTTTTAAGTTAATAGCTTAATGTCTTTCTACAAGTTAGTCCAAAACCAACTGAATGTCAATAAAACGACAAGCACAAAATAAATACGAACAATGAATCACAAGTTCACACCTTTGGGTTTGAGGAATTAAACTTAATTACTATTTTTAGCTTCAAATCCTTAATAACTAAGCCAATAAAAAAAACTAAGCCTAAAACATTCCTGAATCATTATCCCACAACTTCAACAACAAAAAATAATTATACATCCACAACAAAAATTGAATCAAATGAAAGCAAAACTAAACCGACGCACGTTCCTACAACGTTCAGCCTTAGCCGCCTCAGGAACACTTTTACTTCCTTCTGCCATCTCTTGTGCCACATCCAAAGAGCAAGAACTTTTCAAAATATCTTTGGCAGAATGGTCTGTTCACAACATGATTTTTGGGAAAGCACTGGAAGCTGGTTGGGAAAAATTTGGGCACATGCTGCGCAACGACTTTGCCAGCATTGAGAAAGGTGCTTCGTTAAAAAATATTGAGTTTCCGGCTTTTGCCCGCAAAATGGGGATCGAGGCTGTTGAATATGTCAACACCTGCTTTTTCGATAAAGCTAAAAATGCAAGCTACCTCAGTGATTTAAATAAAGCCTGTGATGATGCTGGCGTAAAATCACTTCTGATTATGTGTGACGCAGAAGGTTTGGTTGGAGCTCCAACTAAAGAGGAACGTGTTCAAACACTTGAAAATCACAAAAAATGGATTGATGCCGCTGCCACTCTAGGTTGCCATTCGGTTCGGGTAAATGCTGGTAGCCAAGGCACCTACGAAGAGCAGAAGAAATTAGCAGCAGATGGATTACACTTGCTCTGCGAATATGGAGACAAAGCCAACATCAATATTCTGGTTGAAAACCATGGTGGCTTTTCCAGCGATGCCAGCTGGCTGGTTGACGTCATGAAAATGACCGATCATCCACGGGTAGGGACACTGCCTGATTTTGCCAACTTCAGAATTAGCTACGAGCAAGAAGAATGGTACGACCGCTACAAAGGGGTAACCGAACTGATGCCATTTGCCAAAGCGGTGAGTGCTAAGTCAAATGACTTTGATGAAAATGGCAATGTGGTTGAAACGGACTACGAGAAAATGATTGGCATTGTTCTGGAAGCCGGCTACCACGGCTACATTGGTATTGAGTACGAAGGAAAAGGGCTTAGCGAGACAGAGGGTATTCTGGCCACCAAAAAACTGATGGAGAAAGTCAGAACGAATTATAAAAAAGCTTAATCACTCTTCGGTGATTTATAATGAACGAAACAATTTAAAATGAATCTACGTAATAGTATTTGCTTTGCAATCTCACTTTCTTTGTTTTTATAGACTTATTTAGGGGTTGATTGGTTGAGTGATTGCAAAGATGTAAAGGTAATTTTAGTTGTTTGTTTAGAGAAATAGCGGTGGAAGTCTCCACCGCTATTTCTGTTTATAGAGTTCGATTCACAAATCAATTAGCAATATCCAGGTTAACTGGGAGTGGATTCCCCGATAACATGGTCATGTTAGTCACCTCGTAGAAAAGGCGCAGTTTAGCCATGTTTTTCACCTCATCAGAAGTTCCAGCCAAATCAACAAAGACAGTCCGATGGGCTTCCAACACAATCTCTTCTGGCCCCGAAAATCCGATGGATGGCTGACGTTGTTTTAAATGAAAGTCAACATCACTGGAATTGTGAATTTGCACTTTTTTAATCTGTCGATTCTCCAATTTCACCCTACCCGATTTCACCTTAATTGAGCCAAAAAACAAAGGAGACAAATACTGACGATCTCCTGCCAGTTCGTTCTCGTAATAAGCGACTGTTCTCCGGTCTTTCAGTGCCTGCTTAATCGCTCCCATCGATTTATCGGTTGCAAAAACCAATGTCATTGGCCGATGCTGTTCTCCGTATGTCATATGTACCGGAGCATGAATATCAGAATTACACATCACCGTAAGCTTTTTATCCTTTGCCCATTCTAAAGCTTCCGAATAATACTCCTTGTGGTTATACACTTCAATTCCTTGTAAAATCCCTTTCTCCAACAGCTCCGTATGTTCTTTCCACCAAAGCGTGGTATCCGGTTGCTGCGCTTTCCACCCCGGATGATTCCAAAAGACAAAAGCACCTTGCTCATGCGCTTCAACACAAGCTTCCATCCAGTCTTCCCGCTCCAACAAGTTGGCATTAGATATAAATAAAGCATTCAAGTGCCCCGGAGGCATTTTCCGAGTAATTTCACTTCCGGGAATTAAAACAATCCCCATTTGCTTGGCCAATGGTTCTGCAATTTCAAAGGAACGATTATGGTCTATCTCCATATCCTGCGAGTGAGGCAAATATTCCAAGTGATCAGTCATGGCAATAGCATCCAAGCCTTCGAGCCATGCTTCCTGCACCCTCACTGTTGGCCATACCCCGCCATCTGAAAAAACAGTATGAATATGGAAATCACACTTTAAGGTTTGATAGCCCGGAATATCCGGTAGATTTACTTCAACCCTGTTTTGTGCAGCACATAGTACGGTTGAAACAAGTAGTGTGACGAAAGAAATCATCAAGTTTAGTCTCAGGTTTTTCATAGGTTTACGATTTCGGTTTAAATTTTCAAAATATAGGAAAAACGCATACAACCGATTGCCCTAAAAGCCGATTTTACATCCTCCTAAATTTGGTTGCAAGTTAGCTAAATCCTTTGTTTTAGCCTATTAAGGCAGATAAGTTTTCGTTTGCTTAAAATTAGAATTAAGGATCACCCCTCAAATTATCAGATAAGCTTGATGTCCAATTCAATTTTAACCCGAAATCAAAAATTTTGCACAACAAGAAAAATAAATATCTTTATAAGCCTTGAACTGAAAAGAATAAACCTAAACCAGCTCCGAAGGAAGCGTTTCGATAACTTTGGCTGTCAAAGCAAGACACCTTCGTCATTCCTTTCTTCAGAAACTGTAAACACAAATTGAAACAAGCCATACAACAAACTTCACACACCGAATACCTATTAAAAACTTAAATGATAACGAGATGAAAATTATTGGTGTTGATATTGGCGGCACAAAAATCAGTGCAGCTCTTATTTATAACAAACAAATTATCAAAGAGCACTCAGCTCCCACTCCTGCCGAAGCAGAAAAAGAAGTTGTCGTACAGGCCATTGGCGATGTTATTCAGCAAGTTTATGATGACGAAATTTTAGGAATTGGCATTGGAGTTCCGGGCTTGGTAGACCTGGAAACCAATGAGGTTCTTGATGTCACGAACATTCCGTCCTGGGATCGTGTTCCTCTCAAAAAATGGCTGGAAGAGCGCTTTCAAAAGCCGGTTTATGTGAACAACGATGCCAACTGTTTTGCAGTTGGGGAGAAGCACTTCGGCAAAGGACAAAACCTTGATAACTTTGTAGGAATCGCTCTGGGAACTGGTTTGGGAGCTGGCATCATCACCAACGCTCACCTTTACTCCGGACGCTATTGTGGAGCTGGTGAGTTTGGCACCATCTACTACCGCGACAAAACCGTGGAGGCCTATGCCAGCGGGCAGTTTTTCAAAGACCAAAACTTGCAGGGAAAAGAGCTTGCTGAAAAAGCAGAACAAGGTGATCCCGAAGCCATTCGTCAATTCAATGAACTTGGAGAACACATTGGACGAGCCATTGCCAATGTCTTGTTTGCCTTAGCTCCCGAGGCCATCATCCTCGGAGGATCAGTCAGTAAATCTTATCACCTGTTTGAGGCAGGGATGCACTCAGTTTTAACTAACGAATTCCCTTTTCAACGTCTTTACCAGTCACTGAAAATAGAAGTGTCCGATTTGGACAACAGCGCTGTTCTTGGAGCTTCATCTTTGGTTATGGATGCGATGAATTAAAATAGAAACTTTATAAAACCACGAAAAGCTATCAAACACTTGATAGCTTTTTTTATCTATTTAAAAGTCCGTATTCTAAGAATAATCTGATTTAAGGTCGCTTAATTAGTACCCTTCATTTTTCGGACTGGCTTTACCACAATTTCTTCACGGCAATTGGGACAGCTATAGATTTCACAACCAGTGCAGGCGAAACAGTTTCCACAGTCGCGCTGCAGATCCTCTTTGGCATAAACTTCCCCACAATGCTCACAACGAACTTGTTTAGACGAATCATGCACGAGAAGCCAGTTTTTGCTTTGTTGAAACAGCCAGCTTCACCAGTCCAAACAAAAGAACCAGCGTGAAAATGATTGAAGCTCCCGAAGGAATATCAACAAAAAAGGAGAACAACAAACCAACAAAAGAACCGATAAAAGCAAACAGCACAGAAAGAGGCAGCATGCGTTTAAAGTCTTTGGTGAACAGGTTGGCAGTTGCCTGTGGCAAAGTTAATAAGGATAAAATCAGAATAATCCCCACCACTCGGATATTAAGCACAATGGTTATCGCAATCAAACTAATCAGCAAATAATTGATCACACTCACAGGCAATCCTGTAGTTCTAGCAAATTCCTCATCAAAAGCGACATAAAGAATCAAGCGATAGAATAGCACAAAGAACAGGATCAAAATAACCGACAAAGCTCCCATCAACCACAGCTCGGTGACCGAAACCGTAAGCACACTCCCAAACAGGTAGCTCATCAGGTTGGGCGCATAACCCGGCGTTAAGTACACAAAAATGATCCCAATAGCCATCCCTAACGACCACCAGATGGCAATCGAAGAATCTTCACGCACCTTGGCTTTTTCAGTAAAAAGCTGAATGCCCAGGCCTGACAGGATTGCAAAAATTGCAGCACCTAGCAACGGGTTCCACCCCAGGAAATAGCCAATACCAATACCTCCAAACGAAGCGTGCGTAATTCCTCCACTAACAAAAACAATGCGTCGCGACACAATGTAAGTTCCAACAATGCCACAACTAATGGCTGCAAAAAGCGACGCCCAAAAGGCATGGATAAAAAAGTCGTATGAAAATAATTCAATGATGGTGCCCATGATGATCATGATTTTCGTGCATACTCAGCACGGTGTGCGGAATATCTCCGTGAGTGATAATTTGAAGTGGACAATTGTAGGAAGCCAGCTGTTCCGTACTAATAATATTGCTCGGATGATAATGAACCTGGCGATTGACACAGGCAATGGTCTTCACATAATAAGAAATAGTTCCCACATCATGCGATACCAAAACGATGGCCATGCGCTCATTCAGCTCCTTCAGTTTTTCATACAATTCGCTCTCGAATTGGTTATCTACGAAAGTATCAGGCTCATCCAGAATCAACAGCTTGGGCTTGTTCATGAGCGACCGGCATAGAAAAACCCGTTGCATCTGTCCTCCGGATAACTCTCCAATTGCCTTATCCCGAATGGCTGCGATTCCCATTTTCTCCAGCAGTTCCTCCGCATATAAAGTCTCCGACTTATCCTTGCGAAAAGGATTAAGCAAATGCCCTCCGGTTCTCCCGGAACGAACAACATCCAGCACGGTAATCGGGAATCGCCGATCGACCTGGTTGATTTGCGGCAAGTAACCAACTTTTGAAAGCGGGACATGAAACTTAATACTTCCCAAATCTGGCTTAACCAAGCCCAACATCGCTTTGATCAGCGTGGTTTTTCCTCCTCCATTTGGGCCAATGACCCCTAAAAAATCATGCTCATTAACGATCAGTTCAGCTCCTTCCAAAACCGTTTTCTGGTCGTAGCTTACCGACAGATTTGATATTTCAACCAGCTTCTCTTTCATCGATCTATCATTGATTATTAATTGGCCGCTTCTACCAGTTTATCTGCAATTTCTCGGATTTGTTCTTCCCAATTTTCATTCAAAGGATCAATCTGAACCACTTCGCCATCCAGTTCTTCCGCTAACTGACGAGCATTTTCCTGATCAAATTCCTTTTGAATAAAAACAACCCGAATTCCTTCATCTTTCGCTGTTTTAACCAGTTGACTCATGTGTTTTGCTGAAGGTTCCTTCCCGTCAATTTCCAAGGAAACCTGCTCCAACCCATAATCCCGGGCTAAATAGGTCAAAGCTGGATGGAAAATGATAAACTTCCGGTTTTCCAAACCATCAAACTGACGAATCAAATCCTCATCCAACACATCAATCTCAGAGCGAAAAGCTTCAAAGTTAGCGTTGAATGCGGCACTTTTGTCTGGATACAAATCAGCCAAAGCCTGGTAAGTTAGCTCAGCAATCTGTTCCACTTCCTCTGGTGACATCCAAATATGAGGATCGATTCCGTGTAAGTGTACGTGATCTCCATGCACTTCTTCCTCGGCGGCAATCCACTCAGCCATTCGCGAAGTATCAAAAACTTTCAGGTCCGGATTGCCCTGCTCAATCTTTTCATGCCAGGCATCTTCAAAACCAATTTTTCCGATACGCAACCAAACTTTTGATCGCGATAAATCCTTCATTTGAGAAGGTACCAACGAATAGGTTGAGGGACTTGCACCTGGCGGAACCAGCACCTGCACGTCCACCAAGTCGCCAGCTATTTTTTCAACAATGTATTTTTGAGGTAATATACTAACCGTTACCAGGTCTTTTTCACTCGTTTTTTGAGCAGTACAAGCCACTGCAAGAATGAATACCAAAACGAACAATTGCTTCATATGATTACTGTTTTCTTTTGTCAAAGATAATTAAACTTCACTATAACTTGAGAAGTAACCACACAAGCGTTTTTTTGTTGACCACAAAACCGAAAATCGTTCTAAGAGACTAAAGTTCGAACGATAATAAACAAGCCCAACAACAAATTCACATATAAAATAATCTTCTTAAAAAACAGCTGATTCACCTTTTGCGAAAAGTTGTCCCCCAACTTTGTTCCAATCAAAATCACAGGAAAAAGAAATAAAGCAAACTTCAATGAAAAAGCGACAAAAATACCATGCACCACATACAGTATTGAGCTGATAGCCGCATTGATCACACTGATCAGTGCAAAAATTTTTCGGAACGATTCTTTGGAGTACCCTTTCCGGTTCATAGCCAAAGCAATGGGAGGACCTCCGATGGACATACTGGAAGTGAGCAAACCACTTAAAAATCCGGCAAAAACAATGGGTTTCTTACGTCGCTTCTCTGAAATCGCTTGGTTACTCCCCAGCAAAAATACGATGGAAATAGAAAAGATGGAGATTCCAGCAGCCAATTCAAGCATCTGCTCCGGGAAATAAGTCAAAACATACACCCCAATTGGAATTCCCACAAAACTGGCCAACAACATTGGCAAAAAGTATTTTGCTTTCAGCTTCAACCGGATTGAAGCAAGAATATAAACTGAAGTAATCAAATTAAACAAAGTCATCGCCGGAATAAGCGACTGAATAGGAAAAAGCAATGATAGCAGCGGAACAGCCAGTAAGGCAAAGCCAAAACCTGTCATTCCCTTGAGGAAAGCGGCCATCAGCACAACAACAATACTAATTATCCATTCCATAGATTTATTTTTAAGGGCGACTCACTAAGTATAAATACTTATACAAATAGCATTCCCAAAAAGATTAACCGATGTTAAGTTTTTACTATTAAATCTGACCAAATCGCGAAAAATGGGACGTAAGGATCCAGTCCACACTAATTCATGCAGAACAAGCCGACTTTGCCTACAATGGCAAAATCACTTTAATTTCAACTTCTTAACTTTGATTTGGTCTTTATCTGGAACCGGATCGTAGCCATGCGTTCCCCAAGGATGACATTTTGAAATTCGTTTGGTGGCCAACCAGAAGCCTTTAAAAGGGCCATGAATTTTAACAGCCTCGACGGCATATTGCGAACAGGTGGGCACGTGACGACACGATGCCGGAGTGAGTGGAGAAATGGCATACTTATAAAAGTAAACCGGAAGCAGAAGCAACCAGCCCAACACTTTCAAAATCATTTTAGCAACACATTGCATAATCCATTCCTCCTTTAGAACTACAAAATTAATGAAAAACAAAGAATATCAACGGACTGTCCGGATACATCCGTTTCCTTCATATTTTGAACCAGCCATCTAAACTTAACATCCATCAACAAACTTGGCATTCGAAAAGATTAGTTTGATTGTCTAATTCAACTTTTCAAACAGAAATCCAAACCAAAAGCCGGCATTTGCGTTTATGGGGTGAAACAAGTCAAGAAACTATGCCCAAAGCAGAAGAATATCAAAAGAAAGAACATCAACTTCATCCGGAAATAATCACTCAAAATCAAGAGATTTCGCCTGGTGTTTTCCTGATTTCCTATCAACAAAAACAGGATTTCATTCCAGGACAGGTGGTAAAAATTACACTGGATCCAGAGATTCCCCCACGTATCTATAGCATTTGTAGTGGGAACCACGAACAAGAAGTACGCATCCTCTTTAATATTAAGGAAGACGGCTACCTCACCCCTAAATTGGCCGCCTCAATACCGGGAGACAAAATTTGGGTATCGCAACCTTATGGCAGCTTTTTAGGGACTGACAAACCGGCTTGGTGGATTGCCACAGGAACCGGTATTGCCCCATTTTACAGCATGTTCCAGTCGGGACAGTTTGAAAATAAAACGCTGGTTCATGGAGCAAGGCATTTAAATCAGTTTTATTTTGAGGATGACCTGGATTGGTCGCTTGGCAAAAACTATATTCGCTGCTGCTCGCAAGAACAATCGTGCGATGTATTTCCAGGCCGGGTAACCGACTACTTGCAAACACAAAACGATTTGCCTAAAGATCAACAATACTATTTATGTGGAAAGGCATTAATGGTCGTTGAAGTACGTGATTTACTGATCGAAAAAGGGGTCCCCTACGAAAACATTATTGCTGAAATTTATTTTTAGGTGAACGATTAGTAGCCAACTTACGAATGGTTTTTGCATCCGACACACTTTTATAACTTTGCAGAAAATTAAAACAATGGTCAAAGAAGCACTTTTTGGAAAAACACTGGATGAGTTACAGGAACTTGTCTTAAACATGGGATTGCCCAAATTCACTGCCAAACAACTGGCAGATTGGCTGTATAAAAAAGAAGTGTCTTCGATTGAGGAAATGACCAACCTTTCAAAGAAAGCGCGTCAGTTACTAACTGACAACTATTCCTTTGGGCTGACCAATGCCACCAAAATTCAGGAAAGTGTTGACGGAACCAAAAAGTACCTGTTTCCCACCAACCAAGGAAAATTCATTGAAACAGCGATGATTCCTGACAGAGACCGCAAAACGGTTTGTGTCTCATCGCAGGTTGGCTGTAAAATGGGCTGCTTATTCTGCATGACTGGGAAACAAGGTTTTCAAGGACAGCTCTCCGCTGGCGAAATTGTCAACCAAATTCGGAACATACCAGAATGGCAAGAGGTTACCAACATCGTATACATGGGCATGGGCGAACCGTTTGACAACCTGGACGAAGTCCTGAAAAGTACCCAGATTTTAACATCGGAATGGGGATTTGCCATGAGTCCACGCCGAATAACTGTTTCGTCCATCGGCATTGTTCCCGGGCTGGTTCGTTTTCTAAACGAAAGTGAAGCACATTTGGCCATTAGTTTGCACACCCCTTTTCATGACGAACGCCAAAAGCTAATGCCTGTTGAAATAGCCTATCCTTTGGAGGAAGTTTTAAACGAAATTCGTGAATGGGATTTTGGACGCCAGCGACGTGTCTCTTTCGAGTACATTGTCTTCCACGGATTGAACGACACGCCAGCGCATGTGAGAGAAATGGCTCGCATCTTGGATGGCATCAAGTGCCGAATCAACCTGATTCGTTTTCATCCCATTCCCAACACTCCTTTAAAAGGAACAGATGAAGCAACCTTAGTGGAATTTAAAGAGGGATTGGAAAAGAAAGGCATTACCACAACTATCCGGGCTTCACGCGGACAAGATATTTACGCTGCCTGTGGACTCTTATCCACAAAAGCATTAGTGAAATAAACTAAAACCGCATTTAACACGCAGTAAGTCTCAATAATTTCGTGGATCATCCTCGACAATGGCGTAGTGGAAATTATCTTTCCACTCTCCGCGAATTGGTAGAATCTTACGGCGTAAACCTTCACGCACCATCCCGATCTTTTCCAACACGCGAACGGAGCGAACATTTTCGGTTGCAACACCCGCCTCAACTTTGTGCAACTTCAGATCTTCAAAGCCAAAGCTTACTAAAAGCTGAGCAACCTCTGTAGCATAACCATTTCCCCAAAATTCCGGATGAATTTTGTAATAAATTTCGCCTAAACGAAAGCGGTCATTCGATAAAAACATTCCAGCCAGCCCGATGCATTGACCAAGCTCTTTCAATTCAATTTTCCAACAAAACTGTGATCGAGTTTCTTGCTGTTGATCGTCAACTGCTGGCTGTATAACCGTTCGGGTTTCTTCTTCATCTGATGGAATTCCAAGCGTATTGTATTCGTCCAGCTCCGGAATGAGATGTAACGCATGCACCAAAGACAAATCATCCATTGACACTTCTTGCAAGGATAATCGAGGAGAATTAAGTTCCATTGTTCGGCTTTGTTAAGTTTGGCTAAAATTAATCAATTTTCTTCAGCCAAATTCGAGTTTTCACATCCAGAACTCACTCGTTTTAAGAATTATTTGTACTTTTGAACCAAAATAGTCGAAAAGTAATTCATTGAACGAAAAAGTAAGAGATAACATCATTGAGGTAGCACGGGAAACTTTCGCGCGCTATGGCTTCCGCAAAACTACGATGGACGAAATTGCGGTAGCTGCTCGCAAAGGCAAAAGCTCACTTTACTATTATTTCAAAAGTAAGGAAGAAGTTTTCCAGGCGGTTGTTGAGCAAGAGGCCAAGTTCTTATTTGCACAAATAGGAGAAGCGGTTAAGCAAAAGGAAACTGCTCGCGACAAACTCACAGCCTACGTTCTACTTCGGATGAAAAGCTTTCGGGACTTTGTGAACTACTACGACGCTTTAAAAAATGACTTTTTAAGTCGCATTGAGTTCATTGAAAAGATCAGGGAAAAACACGATCAGAAAGAACAGGCATCCATTGCCCAAATTCTGGAGGAAGGTATTCAGAATGGCGAATTCCGCCAGCTGAATATTCAACTAACAGCACGGACTGTAGTCATTGCGTTACGCGGATTGGAAGAGCCTTATTTCCTGAGCGGAGAAGACATTGATATTGAGAAACATTTAAAAGATTTGGTACATATTCTATTCCATGGGATCAGTAACTAAAATTTTTTTATCACACTTTCGACTTTTAGACGAAAAACGTCGAAACAAAGACAGAAAAAGCAATGAAACGACCATGAATTTTAGTATTCTAAATACAATCAAGAGAATGATTAAATTCAGTGTGAGTTCGATACGATGCCTTTAAAAACAAAAAATTTAATCGTATGAAAACAACCAAACAATTAAGCCTGCTTTTTGTGCTTTTAGTAGCTTCAATGCAGGCATTTAGCCAAGTTGAATTTGGCGCACAACTAGGTTTGAGCGCTTCAACACAAGCCGAAGTCGGTAACCTCTGGAAGAATAACAATTTATGCTGCGGCTTAAATGCGGGAGTACTAGCTCGCTATCAAACCAACGATTGGTTGGCATTTAAATCCGGCGTTTTTTACAAACGTAAAGGTGCTGAGATTGATGAGTTGGACCAAACCTATCGTTTGGACTATCTTCAACTGCCAGTTAAAGCTGAATTCTCGGCAGCCCTTCAACAAGACAAACCAGCTCGCATTCTCTTTGCTACAGGACCGTACCTAGCAACTCGCCTCGATGCTGAGTACGAGCATGCAGGAAACAAAACGGATATCAAAGACGACGTTCATGCTATGGATCTCGGATGGGCTTTTGAGTTGGGCTTTCAATTTCCGGTAGCCAAACAAAAACTTCAGCTTAGCTTGAATTACGACATGGGATTAAGTGACGTTTACAAAAACGGAGACGAGATCAAAAACAAGAACTTGTCATTGAACTTAGGCATGTTCTTTTAAAAACAGCTTAGCCATCCCGGCTTAAAAAAACAAACATCTCATTAAATAAAAAAATTAAGTTAGAAGGACGCTTGGGGAAATACGAAGCCAATTGTTACGAGGGGTTAGGACAATTGGCTTCTTGATACCAGCTTCAATAAAAATATCTCCAAGCGTCCTTTCCTCCCTCCTTCCCCATTTTCTTTTATAAGATTCTTAAAGCAGCTCCGTTTTTGACGCAAATTTTCTAACTTGCATGTGCAATTTTATTGACACTATGGAAAAGCTGTTTTGGACAAAAGGAATCTTCAAAAACCAACTACAGATTACGCGAAATAACGAAATCATTGGCTCCATTGAGTGGAAAAATATGTTCAGCTCTCAAGCTTTAGCAACCCTCAAAGGCCGACGTTTTATACTTAATCGTGACTTCTTTTTATCAAAACTCGAAATAGCGGATGCTAACAATCAAGCTCCTCTCGGCCAAATTATGATTAACTTATTCAATCCTAAAAGTGACCTGATTATCAACGGAAAAAGGTTTGAATTGGAAATCAAAAACTTTTGGCAATCGCGTTGGGCATGGAAGTTCAATGGACAAGAAGTTATTATTTTCCAAAGCAACGAATTGTTGTCGAAAGACAAAGGACAAATTGAAATTTACTCCGGCGACACGGAAGAACTAGAAGTGCTTGTTCTGCTTGGTTTATTTGTCCGGAATCAGTTGATTTTATTCATGTTGCTCATTCTATTTATCATTCTTGTCATTGCCATTTGATGGTATCTCGTGTGTGCAAAAATTCCTGGCTGTCAGTTCCCGAATTGAACAAATTGATTTTTAATCAAAAACAAACGACCAATGATTGACTTACTACGCTCGCGCAGAAGTATTCGCAAGTTTACCAATGCCCCCATTGAAAATAACCTGCTTGAAACACTCAAAGAAGCAGCCCTTCGTTCCCCCTCTTCTAAAAATGGAAACCCTTGGGAATTCATCTTTGTTGATGAGCCCGAGTGCATCGAAAAGTTAAGTCATGCCAAACCGCATGGTGCCGCTTTTTTAGCAAAAGCCCCCCTGGCTATTGTTGTTTTAGCTGATGAAAACAAAGGAGATGTGTGGGTTGAAGATTGCTCCATCGCCAGTATTCTACTACAACTAACAGCACAATCATTGGGACTTGGAAGTTGTTGGGTTCAAATACGAAAACGTCCTCATGATGCAGAACAGTCTGCCGAACAATATATTCGTCAGCTTTTTCAGCTCCCCGAAAACTACCGAGTGCTAAGTGTTATTGCCGTTGGACACCCTGCTCAATCCCGCACGGGAAAGCCTGTTGAAGAGCTTCAAACAGAAAAAATCCACCACAATCAATTCAACTTAACAGACAGCTAATCTGTTTTGATAAAGTTCAGATAAAGAATTAACTTTGCCCATCGCAGAAAATAAATGTGATCAACAGATTTTCAAGATTTTCTCAACTTCATAAAACTGACGAACAAGATGACAAAACACAAAATAAGAATAGGAATTTCGCATGGTGATATTAACGGTATTGGCTACGAAGTAATCATGAAAACACTGATGGACGCACGCATTCTCGAAATGTGCACTCCCGTGGTTTACGGATCGCCCAAAGTTGCTGCCTACCACCGAAAAGCTCTAAATATTAATAATTTCAACTTCAACAATATCCAAAATGCCCGCGAAGCAGATCCTCGCCGGGCAAATATCATCAACTGCATTGATGATAACATTCGGGTTGAATTGGGAAAATTGTCTGGAATTGCAGGAGAAGCCTCATTCATGGCTCTGGAGCGTGCCGTAAGCGACCTCAGAAAAGGAGAGATTGATGCTTTAGTGACGGCACCGATCAATAAAGACAACATTCAATCAGATAAATTTCATTTCCCGGGACACACCGAGTTTCTTGCAGAACAGTTTGAAACCAATAACTACCTGATGTTGATGGTGAGCGAGATGATGAAGATCGGGGTGGTTTCCACTCACGTGCCTCTCTCAAAAGTGCCCTCACTTATCACCAAGGAAGCGATTTTAAACAAACTTCGCATCATGGCAACCTCTTTGGAAGAAGATTTCAGCATCAAAAAAGCACGCATCGCCGTATTGGGGCTAAACCCACACGCTGGCGATGGAGGCTTACTGGGAAGAGAAGAAAAAGACATTATTATTCCAGCGATTGAACAAGCCAAAAAAGAAGGAATCTTGGCTTTAGGACCATACCCTAGCGACGGGTTCTTTGGTTCAGGTGACTATGTCAAGTTTGATGCTATTTTGGCGATGTATCACGATCAAGGCTTAACACCTTTCAAACTGGCTTCGTTTGACAAAGGCGTTAACTACACCGCCGGATTACCATTTATCCGCACATCACCGGCTCATGGAACAGCCTTCGACATTGCAGGTGAAGATAAAGCATCTCCGGATTCATTCCGCCAGGCGCTATACTTGGCTATTGACGTACACAAAAACCGAGAGCTACATAAAGAAATTAGTAAAAATCCGCTGAAAAAATTTGAAATCAACCCCAACCAGGTTGATGAAACCATTGACATTGAAGCAACCGACGAGCCGGAAATTTAACAACACGCCATCATGTACGAATACATCCAGGGTAAAATAACCGGATTAACTCCGACTAATGCAATTATCGAAGCCGGTTCCATTGGCTACTTCATCAACATTTCGCTCAATACCTATTCCTTAGTTAACGGAAAAGAACAGTGCAAGCTGTTTTTACACCAAGTTGTTCGCGAAGATGCTCACCTGCTCTATGGCTTTGCCGAATCAGGAGAACGAGAATTATTTCGCCTGCTTGTTTCCGTTAATGGTATCGGATCGAATACGGCCTTAATGATGCTCTCGTCCCTATCTCCCGAAGAAATCAGGAAAGCTATTTTGGAAGAAAACGTAACCCTTTTGAAGAGCATCAAAGGCATTGGAGCAAAGACTGCTCAGCGTGTTATCATCGATCTGAAAGACAAAATTGGAAAAACAACCGCCAGTGATCAAATTTTAATGACTCCGGCAGACAATACAATTCGAGATGAAGCGTTATCAGCATTAGTAATGCTGGGATTTGCCAAAAAGAATATTGAAAAAGAATTGGACAAACTTCTGAAAGCTAATCCTGACCTAACCGTAGAAGAAACCATTAAGATGGCCTTAAAGGGGCTATAACTTTGAAAAAGACTGGCATTGAAAAAAAGCGTGAAAAATATCCTTCTAGCAGTTGTTTTTCCGGGAGTACTAAGTATGGGGTGGATCGGTAAACCCGCACCACAGCAAAAGACTCCCTCCGAGACAAATATATCATTCGCGAACGATACCCTGGAAATTGACACTACCGGCACTTTACCATACCCATTCAAAGACGAAGCCGACTTTGAATACCCGGACAAAAAAGACAGTTCGGAACTATTTCTCGGGCGTCCTTCAAATATCAATACACAAGTTGAATATGATCCGGTAACCGGAGAATATGTTTTTTACGAGAAAATAGGTTCGCTCAACTACCGGTTGCCCAAAACCATGTCGCTCACAGAATTTGTCGACTACGACTTTAAAAAGTCTGTGCAGAATTACTGGCGAGTGCGTGGCAACCAGCTGGATATGGAAACCCAAGGCTCGCTCATCCCTAGCCTAACAGTTGGAGGAGAAGCATTCAGCCGGATTTTTGGCGGTAACACCATCGACATTCGTCCACAGGGCTATGTTGAAGTTAGCTTCGGTTACCAAATGAATGCGACTGAAAACCCATCAATTCCAGAGCGACTGCGAAAAACCCCAACCTTCGATTTTGACCAAAAGATCCAGATGAATGTCATGGGTAATATTGGTGAAAAAATGAAGATGCGGGTCAACTACAACACCGAAGCAACTTTTGACTACGAGAATAAGATGAACATCGACTACACCGGAGATGAAGATGAGATTCTCAAAAAAGTTGAAGCCGGAAATGTATCGCTTCCTCTCAATGGTTCGCTGATTACCGGAGGAACCAATCTGTTTGGGGTAAAAACTGAAATGCAATTTGGGAAACTGAACCTGACCACCGTCTTCTCTCAAAATAAAGGGGAAACACAGGTTATTGAAACAGAAGGAGGGGCTCAAAAATCAAACTTTGAAATTGAGGCCATTGACTACGATGCCAATCGCCACTTTTTCCTGGCTCATTACTTTCGCGACTCATATAACCAAGCTTTGGCGAACTTGCCAATTATCAATTCCTCGATCAACATCAATAAAATAGAGGTATGGATAACTAACAAGTCAAACGTCACGGACCAGTCAAGAAACATCCTTGCCTTTATGGACTTGGGGGAACACCAGCCCAATATTTACAACCAAATTCAGGAATTTCAGGAAACAGGAAATAAACCTTACCCCGACAATATTTATCCCTACAACAATGCCAACCCGCTCTATGAGCAAATCACTCAAAATTATGGCGGTATCCGCGAGGCATCTCAAATCAACCAGGAACTACAAGGATTTTATAACCGAAACTTCCGAGGAGGACAAGATTTTGAGAAAGTAGAACAAGCGCGGAAGTTGAGTCCCTCAGAATATACAGTACACGAAACGCTGGGATACATCTCCCTGAATTCATCGCTCAACACCGATGAGGTACTGATGGTGGCCTACAATTACACCGCCAACGGACGAACTTATCAGGTTGGTGAATTCTCAACCGATGGAATTGAGGCGCCTCAAACATTGGTATTGAAGCTATTGAAAGGAACCAACCTCTCGCCTCGGCTTCCAACCTGGGATTTGATGATGAAAAACGTTTACAGCTTAAACGCTTATCAGCTTTCCAACAAAAACTTTATCCTCGATGTCTTGTATAAAAACGACTCAGGAACTGATATCAACTACCTCCCAGAGAGTAACATTGAAGGTCACATTTTACTGAGCGTTTTAAACGCCGACAACCTGAACTCTCAACTTGATCCAGGCCGCGATGGGGTATTCGACTTCATTGAAGGAATCACAGTCCAGGCCTCCAGCGGACGAATCATCTTTCCGGTGCTTGAGCCTTTTGGCGGCAACCTGACCGACTCCATTTCAGACCCGGGATTGGCTGAGAAATATGCTTTTCAATCCTTGTACGACTCAACCAAGACCTACGCTGAGCAAGATACCAAACACAACAAGTTCATTCTAAAAGGAAGCTACGAAGGTTCTTCGACTTCTGAAATTTCCTTGGGGACACTCAATATTGCTCAGGGATCGGTAAAAGTAACAGCCGGGGGACGCACCCTGCAAGAGTATATCGACTACACTGTTGACTACACCTTGGGACGCGTGAAAATTATTAATGAAAGTTACCTCCAATCGGGTACGCCAATCCAAATCAGCACCGAGAGTGAAGACCTGTTTAGCGTACAGCGAAAAACACTGGTTGGAACCCATGCCAACTACGCATTCTCCGACAATTTCAACTTGGGAGCAACCGTATTACACATGAGTGAGCGTCCGCTTACCCAGAAAGTAAACTACGGCGAGGACCCAATTTCAAACACAATATGGGGACTTGATGCCAATTACAGCACCGAGTCAAACTTGCTAACAACTCTCGTCGATAAGCTTCCCTTTATTGAAACGAAAGAGCGCTCTTCAATTTCGATGGAAGCGGAATTCGCTCAATTGGTGCCCGGGCACTCCAAGGTAATTGATGATGCCGGAACCGTTTATATTGACGACTTTGAAGCAACAAAAACAGCGATCAGCCTAAAAGCCCGACAAGCATGGGTGTTGGCCAGTACGCCACAAAAACAAGACCTGTTCCCCGAAGGAAACCTGGTGAACGATTTAGCCTATGGATACAACCGTGCCAAATTAGCTTGGTACATCATCGATCCACTATTTTTGAGAAATACCTCACAAACTCCGGCTCACTTAAAAGCAGACCCGGCACAACAACGAAACCATTATGTTCGTGAGGTTTTCCAACAAGAGCTTTTCCCGGATAAAGAAACAGCCACAGGTCAGCCAACCAATATTCCAATGCTTGACTTGGCTTACTATCCGGAAGAAAGAGGCCCTTACAACTACGACACCTATGCCAGCGCATACTCAGCCGGTATCAACGCTGAGGGAAAGCTAAATGATCCTAAATCACGCTGGGCAGGAATCATGCGTAAAGTTGAAACAACGGACTTTGAAGCTGCCAACATCGAATACATTGAATTCTGGATGATGGACCCCTTTGCCTACGATGAGGAAAAAGGAACGGTCAGCGAAGGTGGTGACCTTTATTTCAACCTTGGAGATATTTCAGAAGATGTTTTGAAAGACTCCAGAAAATCATTTGAGAACGGACTTCCCGAATCAGCTTTGGTGGTAGATGTAGATACCACGATTTGGGGACGCGTTTCAACAAAGCAATCCATTGTTAATACCTTTGCGACTGATCCGAACTCAAGACAATTCCAGGATATTGGTTTTGATGGTTTGGCCGACGCCGATGAAAGCACGTTCCACGCCAGCTATGTGCAGGCCATTCAGAATATTATCTCAAACCAGGATGTCTTAACGCAATTTATTAACGACCCTTCTGGTGATAACTACCAATATTACCGTGGGCAACAGCTCGATGAACAACAAACCAGCATTTTAGAACGCTATAAAAACTACAACGGACCGGAGGGAAACTCTGCTGAAGCTCAAAATATCACGACTTCAGCCACCACAATTCCAGATATTGAAGATATCAACAACGACAATACCCTCAACGAATACGAACGCTACTACCAGTACCGGGTTAGCTTACGTCCGGAAGATATGCAACTGGGGCAAAACTACATTGCCGACATTCGAACCGGACAAAGCAAGGCTGCAGGCGGCGGCGTTCAGGAGGTTAAATGGTACCAATTTAAGATTCCGGTACGAGATTTTGAGGATCGTTTTGATATTGACGACTTCCGATCAATTCGTTTTATGCGGATGTTCTTGAAGGACTTCCAGGACACAACCGTTCTACGCTTTGCAACACTTGATCTGGTTCGTTCTGACTGGCGGAAATACAACAACGAGATTGATGAAAGCACTGTTGCTCCTAGCGAACAAACAGAGTTTGAACTGTCAGCCGTCAACATTGAAGAAAACAGTGGTAAAGAACCAATCAACTATGTTCTTCCTCCGGGAATCGACCGGGTGATTGACCCTGCCAACCCACAATTACTTCAATTGAATGAACAGTCACTGGTGATGAAAGCCATCGACCTTCAACAAGGAGATGCCCGTGCCGCTTACAAAACGCTGGGTATGGATTTCAGACGTTACAAGCGACTGAAGTTGGAAGTGCATGCTGAGGAAATTGATGGTTACCCCTTGAAAAATGACCAGCTTCATTTCTTCATTCGTTTAGGAAGCGATGACAACAACTATTACGAATATGAAGTTCCGCTTTCGCTGACCGATCCGTTAACCTATAACAACAATACAGAGGCCGGTATCCGCTTGGCTGTTTGGCCTGATGAAAACCGAATTGACATTCCGCTCGATTTATTCACCGATGCCAAGATGGCTCGTAATGCCTTGGTCCGCCAAGCTGGAGCAACCATTAACATTCAGGATGTTTACGAAGCACCACACCAAGGATGGAACAGCAATAAAAACCTGGTTAAAGTAAAAGGAACACCAAACCTGGCAGAAGTAGACATTGTTTTGATGGGGATTCGTCACAAACAACAAGGCAACCTAAATCCGGGGCCAAAATCAGTCGAGGTATGGGCCAACGAACTTCGCTTAACCGATTTTGACGAGAAAGGTGGCTGGGCTGCCAACGCTCGGGTTTCAGCCCGTTTGGCCGACTTAGGATCAGTTGTTATTGCCGGACGTACCCGTTCGTCTGGCTTTGGAGCAATCGACCAAACCATGAACGAACGCGCGTTGGATGACTTGCAAGAGTATGACATCTCCTCCAACTTTGAACTGGGCAAG
Organism: Sunxiuqinia elliptica; assembly: GCF_900113005.1. Taxonomy (GTDB): domain Bacteria; phylum Bacteroidota; class Bacteroidia; order Bacteroidales; family Prolixibacteraceae; genus Sunxiuqinia; species Sunxiuqinia elliptica. Next base: position 919,887 of record NZ_FONW01000001.1, on the reverse strand, counting down.
TTCTTCCCGGAAAAAGCCAATGTGCGTATTCCGATGTATGTTGGAATTTCAAAAAGCGTAAGCAACCCGAAATACAATCCGCTGGATCCAGATATCGAGATGAACGATGCTTTAGACCAGTTGGAATCAAAATCGGAAAAAGACTCTCTTAAGCATGTTGCTCAGGATTACGTTAGTCGGAAAAGCATCAACTTCACCAATGTGAAAGTCGACAAGATGAACAAGTCGGGAAAACCGCGCTTGTACGACCCGACCAACTTCTCGGTTACCTATTCATACAACGAGATGAAGAAGCGCAATGTCAACACCGAATACAGTATTGAAAAGAATTATCGAGGGATGTTTAGCTACAACTACAACAACCGTCCAAAACTGGTTGAGCCTTTCAAAAAGTCGAACTTCTTGAAAGGAAAAGCATTCCGCTTAATCAAAGACTTCAATTTCTATCCCATGCCAACTCAAATCTCGTACAGAACTGATTTGTACCGGCATTATAAAGAAGTACAGGCTCGTAACCTGACCAATCCGAATATGATCATTCCACGAACATTCGACAAAGAGTTCTTATGGAATAAGTATTTTGACATCAACTACAACCTGACCCGCTCTTTAAAACTCGATTTCTCCTCTCAGGGAACATCCCGGATTGATGAGCCGGCAGGACGGATCAACCGTTCGGATGATGACTATGAAATGAAACGCGACTCCATCATCACCAACATTCTGAATCTTGGACGTCCGGTTCTTTATCATCATACCTTCAACGCTTCCTATGTAGCGCCAATCAACAAAATTCCGTTACTGAACTGGGTAAGTGCTACAGGACGCTATCAGGCGCAATACGACTGGTATGCAGGTCCACTGACCGATGAGTCGATTAAATTGGGAAATACCGCTGAAAATGCCCGCGTAGCCCAATTAAACGGACAAGTGAATATGCTAAACCTCTACAACAAGGTGCCTTTCTTAAAAGAGGTTAACAAGAAGTTTGGATCGAGCACCCGTTCTGCAAGAAGCTCAAGAAGCCGGGCACAAGCTGCTTCAAGACGGACCAAAGAAGCAGAACCAAAGTACAAGACTGTTACCTACGAAAGTGGATCGACAAACCTGAAAGGAGCTACCAGTAAAGCCATCAACCACCGTCTGAAAACAGAGGATGTGAAGGTCAAAATCGTTAGTTCCACCGGAGCAGAAGTTGAGGCTGAAGTAGCAGTTGTCAATGAAAACCGGGTGATGGTGACCGTTCCAGAGGATGTTCGTCAGGCACAAGTTACCATAACCGGGCGACGTGAAGTTGGCGACGGAATCATGCTGAAGATTGCGCAATACACTGCACGGACACTAATGAGTGTTAAGAATATTTCGGTTTCCTGGTCAACATCAGACGGAACCGTTTTACCAGGCTTCCTTCCTGAACCAACCTTATTCGGGTCAGGAAGCTATAATCCGGACCCTGCTATGTTTGGCAATATCGCCAGCAGCAATGCACCTGGATTCCCATTCCTATTCGGATGGCAAGATGAAGATTTCGCACAGCGAGCAATCAGCAAAGGATGGTACACCAACGACACCACCTTGAATGCTCCTTTCCGGATGAACCATAACGAAACCTTTAGCATCCGCGCTAATGTGGAGCCGCTACCATTTTTACGAATCGACCTGACAGCTAACCGATCCTTTTCTGAAAACATGCAGGAGTATTACAATTACAACCATGAATCAGGAAATTTTGAAGCTGCTAACAAGACCTTCCAAGGGAACTTCACCATGTCGATCAACACATGGAGTACGGCATTCACCAAAATGGGTGGAGCCGAAATACCTGAGTCATCAGCATTCAAAACAATGATGGACAACCGAAGAACCATTGCGTGGCGACTGGCAAACGAGCGGGTAGCCAACCCAAAGGCAGGGTATAACCCAACAGATGATCATGCTGTAGCAGAAGGCTATCCGGCAGGTTATGGTCCAACATCACAAGAAGTACTTATCCCGGCATTCATTTCAGCTTATACCGGACAGTCGCCTGAAAAAGTATCGCTGGAGCCTTTCCCTTCAATTAAGTTCATGCGCCCGAACTGGCGAATCACTTATGATGGTATCGTTTCAAAAATTGAAGGATTGAATAAACTGGTAAAAACACTCAACATCAACCATGCTTATCGCTCGAGCTACAACGTTGGTTCTTACATTACCAATCTCGACTATGACAACGGTGCCTATGACGATGGTTTTAGCTACGTGATGAATGAATTGAATGGCAACTTTATCAGCCGTTACGATATTAATGCCGTCAGCATCACCGAGCAATTTAGCCCGCTGATTAACCTAGATGTTACCTGGCTGAATGACCTGACCACCAGTGCCGACTTTAGCCGAAGCAGAAACCTGACGCTGAACTTTGCCAACAACCAGTTAACCGAGGTGCTGACCAATGAATATACCTTTGGAATGGGTTACCGATTTGAACGCATGGACTTGATCATTAAAACCAAGCGGTCGCAAAAAGCCTACTCAAACGATCTGAATATTCGTGCTGATGTATCGTTCCGGAAAAACAAAACCTTGATCCGGAAGCTGGTTGAAGAAACCGAGCAGCTTACGGCCGGACAAAATGCCATTACCATTAAAACAACTGCGGATTACATGTTGAGTGACCGATTCCAATTGCGGGTTTACTATGACAAAGTCATTAACAAACCATTTACCTCACTCTCATTCCCAACATCGAACACCAACTTTGGTGTAAGTTTCCGGTTTACCTTGGCACAATAACATAAAAAAACAGCCAGTTTGATGGTGCACTTGTCGTGTTCTTCCAAGCTGCCTGTTCTGTTTCGTTAAGGAAGCTTAGCACCAAACCGAACCAGACCAGCCTAAGCTTATACCAATGAGTGCTTTAAACTTACGAATGACAAATTTAACTTTCCGAAATCGTAATTGACTTTAACGAATACCCGCTTTAGCCAAACGAATGTCCACTTAAACTTAACGAAAACCGGCTTTCCAAAAGCGAATAGGTTCTCGAAAAAAGCGAATACCTGTTTGGGCTTAACCAATGCCCGATCCAACCCAACGATTAACACGGAGGTAGCTGGCAATCCAGCATACAACATCAATCAACGATGTTTAATAGATAAATTCGAGAGCACCCCTCAAGAAAGCTACCTCACACAAAGGGAAAGCACTACTCCCCTATCATACAGCACGTAAAGCACGTCATTACATAACTATCTATTTGAAAATAAAGCTTTAAAAAATTGTATTTTAATAACAATTTCCGTAACTAGTATATTCAATAACGTTAAAATCAATCCCTTATGAACAGAAGTCAAATCAATCGCAAAGAAATGTACGAGGCAGTACTCCAGTTTTTCAATGATCATCCATCCCAGTGGTCATCCATCCCTAAAGTGGGCGAGTTTATCAACGAGTTTACCCAACTTAATGTTGCTATCGATCAGGCTCAGGAAGCCCAGCAATCGGCCCAGGTTTTTGTTGGCAAAAACAAAACCCAATTAAAGAAAGGAATTGCCACCAAAGCCGATATACTGAACGATGCTTTGGAAGCCTTTGCTCTTGTAGAAGGCGACAGCAAACTGCAAAGCCGTATGGCTGCCAGTTATACCGACCTGTATGAAACCGTAAATGCCCGGTTTGTTCCCCGAATTATGGAAATTGTAACCGAAGCCGAGAACCACCAGGAAGTACTAACCACTGAATATGGCGTGAGCCCACAGCAAATGGAAAGCCTGAAACAAGATGTTGACCAGTTTTTAGCGCTAAACGGACAACCCCGTGCTTACCGCATTGCTTCGGTACAAGCCACCCAAGACCTGGAGCAACTATTTGCCGAAGCCAGCGGACTATTAAGCAACAAACTGGACAAAGTTATGAGCTTGTTTAAACGTCGTGATGCAAACTTTTATAATGGGTACCTGGCCGCCCGGGTCGTGGTTGATAACTAATTTGGCGAGGAACAGTGTCATCAGAACAGAGGTTTGGGCTAAAGCCCATTAGGCGTATTACTGCAAACGCCCTGCCCTGAAGGGCAGGTTTACTGAATCCAGCGTTCCCTGTCCCTCGGACTCATCTAACGGGAATCAAAAGACATCATCATTAACCCCCGGATTCATCTGACATGTAACAAAAGCACCATCACTAACCCGGGGTTCATCTGACGGGAATCAAAAGACTCCATCATTAACCCCCGGATTTATCCGGGGGAACACAGGACACCATAGACCAATCGGGCTTTAGCCCACAACAAGAACAAGACCCTTGAAACATACCCAACTGCAGAATAACACCATCACTATCCCCCGGATTTATCCGGGGGACACAAGACACCATAGACCAATCGGGCTTTAGCCCACAAACCCCACAATTATGTCATTTATAAGAGTCTGGCTCCACGTCGTTTTTGCCACCAAAAACCGATTTCCCTACTTCAACCAAAGTAATAAATGGGAAATCATAAATCACATAAAATCCAATGCCATTGAGAAGAACATTTTCATTGACCACATTCATGGAGGCAACGAGCATTTGCACTGTTTAATATCTTTAAATGGAGACCAAAGTATATCTGCTGTAATGCAATTAATCAAAGGAGAATCTTCATTTTGGATTAATAGAAATAAACTGGTTCAAGGAAAATTTCGGTGGGCAGATGATTTTTATGCTGTCAGTGTGAGCGAATCACAGATTGAGAAAGTCAGACTTTACATCAGAAACCAGGAAGAACATCACCGCAAACGTTCATGGGAGGAGGAATGTGGTGAATTTATGCAGAAGTATGGTTTTACAAAAAGTTTGGGCTAAAGCCCATTATACGTATTACTGCAAGCGCCCTGCCCTAAAGGGCAGGGTTACTGAATCCCACGTTCCCTGTCCCCCGGATTCATCTAACGGGAATCAAAAGACTCCATCATTAACCCCCGGATTTATCCGGGTGAACACAGGACACCATAAACCAACCGGGCTTTAGCCCACAACAAGAACAAGGCCCTTGAAACATAACCAACAGTACAACAACACCATCATTAACCCCCGGATTTATCCGGGGGAACACAGAACACCATACACCAACCGGGCTTTAGCCCACAACAAGAACAAAACACTTCAAACATAACCAGCAGCACAACAACATCATCATTAACCCCCGGATTTATCCGGGGGAATGCAACTCAAGATATGAAAATCGGGCTTTAGCCCACAACAAGAACAAGGCCCTTGAAACATAACCAGCAGTACAACAACACCATCACTAACCCCCGGATTTATCCGGGGAAAATCCGAGGGAACAGCCCAAAACTTTTAGTTATCTTTGAACATCAAAATAAAGAAACAGACACCCAAACGATACACACATGCCAACCTTACATTGGATCGGGAAAGAAAAGGTGATTAACCACCACCTGGAGGTCCCCTATAAAATACTGGAACACCAATACAGCTTTAACTCCGCTACCGATAATGAACCTAAGGAAACCACCGGATTACTGAAAGCAGGAAGCAGCGGTGCCATTATTCACGGCGATAACCTGGAAGCGCTGAAAGCCCTGCTGCCCGAATACGAAGGCCGCATTAAATGCATATACATTGACCCACCCTACAACACCGGAAACGAAGGCTGGGTGTACAACGACAATGTAAACGACCCCAAAATACGCAAGTGGCTGGGCGATGTGGTGGGCAAGGAAAATGATGATTTAACCCGCCATGACAAATGGCTTTGCATGATGTATCCTAGACTTAAATTACTCCATAAATTATTAGCAGATGATGGAGCTATATTTATTTCCATTGATGAATTTGAACATGATTATCTACATCTTATAACTGATGAGATATTTGGAAGAAACAATAGAATTCAAACTTTTATTTGGAAAAAAACCTACGGTGGAGGAGCTAAAAGTAAACATGCTGTAAATCTGCATGAATATGTTTTGTTTTATGCTAAAGATATTTCTAAGATTGAAACTTTAGAACTCCCCCCAGACGATTCAATTTTGAAGTATTACAAATTTAAAGATGAAAAATTCGAAGAAAGAGGTCCATATAGATTGCAACCGCTAGCCACAAATAGCATGGATGAAAGACCGAATCTACGATATCCGATTATTTATAATGGCGAAGAGATTTGGCCAGATAAGCAATGGCAATGGAGTAAAGATAGAGCCTATAAATCACTGGAAAATAATGAGCTTTCAATTGAAAAAAATGAAAAATCCGGTAAGTGGACTATTAATTATAAGCAATACCTGAAAAATGAAGAAGGAGAAGCAAGAGGCAGGAAAATTTATTCGATAATTGAGGATTACTATACTCAGCATGGAACAAATGAATTGACGTCAATCTTTGGTGAAAAAACATTCAACTTCCCCAAACCTACTAATTTAATTAGAACCTTTATTGAATTAGCTACTACACAAGATTCCATCATCCTCGACTCTTTCGCCGGTTCGGGCACCACGGCCCATGCGGTATTAAACCTGAACAAGCAGGATGGGGGAAACCGTCAATTTATTTTGGTGGAGATGGAAGACTATGCCGAAAGCATTACCGCCGAGCGGGTACGCCGGGTAATGAAAGGCTATGGCGAAGGCAAAAAAGCAACCGAAGGCACCGGTGGCCGTTTCGACTATTACACCCTGGGGCAGCCCCTGTTTTTGGAGCCCGAAGTACTGAACGAAGCCGTTCCCCTTGAAAAAATACGCGAATATGTATGGTACTCCGAAACCCGGATGAGTTACGAGCCACAGCCCGCAAAAAGTGAGGAGAATGAGCACTTTTTAGGGCTACATAACGAAACGGCCTACTATTTTTATTATTTTAAAGACCGTTTAACAACCTTGGACGACCGCTTTCTGCGCACGCTAAGAACCAACGCCGGGCAGTACATTATTTATGCCGACAACTGCCTGCTCGACAAAAAGCTGATGCAGAAACACCAAATCGTCTTTAAAAAAATACCACGGGATATTACACAATTTTAAAGCATGGCACTAAAAACCTTCAATATTTATTGTGATGAAAGTTGTCATTTAGAGAATGATCACAAACGGTATATGCTCCTTGGCAGTATTAGCTCAGCCTATAATCAGGTAAAACGGCATACTGAACGAATCAACAACCTGAAGCGAAAGCATCACTATTTTGGTGAAATCAAATGGTCAAATGTTTCCAATTCGCAGCTCCAGTTTTATAAAGAGCTGGTCGATTATTTTTTTGATACCGATTTACGATTCAGGGCAGTTGTTATCGATAAGTCAAAAGTTAATAATGAAGACTTCCAACAAGACTTTGATACGTTTTACTACAAAATGTATTATTATCTGCTTAATCACAATAAAAATAGTCAATATGCCTACAATGTTTATTTGGATATAAAAGACGACTTGAGTGCCATCAAAGTACAAAAACTAAAAAAAATCCTGAATACCAAATTTGGAGTCTTTCGGAATATTCAAAATATCCGTTCACATGAAAGTATTTTATTGCAATTAACTGATTTTATTATGGGCGCACTCTCCTATAACTTGAATGATGAAAATCAAAAAGTTATTGCCAAACGGCAACTGATTGAGCGCATCAAGAATCACGCGCAACAAAATTTGAAATGTTCTTCCGACTATAATTCATCAAAGTTGAACCTATTCTTTATTGAACTTCAATAAAATGCCACTTAACTTACTTAAACAATATAATACTCTATTGGATTTCGGCGGCTTTAATCCGACACAACGCAGATCATCATTAAAAGGTGTTTTTAACCGGGATATTGCAAACAACCCACACTTCCATTTTCGGGAGAAACCAATTAACCCGACTCCTAAAGATGGCGAAATCCCAATGGAAACACTTTTCACCCATTTAACTACGATAACAACAGATAAGCAAACCAAGAAACGGGAGTATGATCATGACCGGTCAGTTCGCTTACACTGGATCAAACACCATATTGATGAGAAAAAGAAGAATGATATGTTGATATTCAGTAGTAAGGACAAAGCAGGAGGAAGAACATACATTTATGACAGAAGAGAATTTTACGTGATTGTACTAGAACCATTAAGAAAAACAGATGAATATTATCTTCTCACCGCTTATCATTTAAAAGGCAGAGACCGATTTAAAATTGAAAAAAAATATAAAAGGAGGCTAGATGAACTCTTATAAAAGCAAAAAACGCAAAGCTTCGTGGCCTGCGTTTTTCGATTTCCTTCCTCCGAACGGTAGGATGAACTCGTTGCAAATATATCATATTTGATACACACGATGCAAATTTTAGCCTGATAATCTTATAATCATACTCTAAATATAACATACCTTGGAATTAAAACCTTACCAACAGCAAGTCATTCAACACCTGGAAACATTCCTGGAATATCTAAACCAATTCAGAAGCCCGGCCAAAGCCTTTAACCAATACTGGGAAGACCAGGTAGGCAACTATCAGGTTATGCTTGACGGTTCCACAGTCGGGATGCGACCATACAAAGACAATATTCCGGGGGCTACCCACATTGCTATGAAAGTGCCCACAGCCGGAGGAAAAACCTTTTTGGCTTGTCAGGCAGTCCACGCCATTAGCAAATCATTTGATGCTTCGAAACCCAAAGCCGTCGTTTGGTTAGTCCCTTGGTCAAACCTGTTGCAACAAACCGCAGGTAATTTGTCCAATCCTATCCATCCTTACCGCGAAAAGCTCAATTCCTTATTTGGCAACCGGGTCGAAGTTTATGAGAAAAGCCAACTGCTGCAGGGAGCAGGCTTCAACCCCAGCTCAGTGCAGGAACAACTCAATATTTTCGTATTCAACTTTAGCAGCTTGCGCATCAACTCGCGCAAGCAAGACGACCGGAAAATCTATCAGCAAAACGGTGCCCTTGGGCCATTCCGGAATTTGGTTGACCCCGAACTGGTTCTGCCAGATACTGATGAGACCGCTTTGATTAACGTGATTCGCTCTCTCAACCCCATTGTGATTGTTGACGAAAGCCACAATGCCGAAAGTGACCTAAGTGTAGAAATGCTCAAAAACTTAAATCCCTCATTTATTCTGGATTTAACGGCTACACCCAAGAAAAACAGCAACATCATCAGCTTTGTCAATGCCATGGCTCTGAAAAAGGAAAGTATGGTCAAACTACCTGTTATTGTCTATAACCACCACAAAAAGGAAGAAGTGATTACGAGCGCCCTTCACCTTCAACGGCAGCTCGAACTACAGGCTATGGAAGAAGAGAAAATAACGGGCAAATACATCCGTCCAATTGTCTTGTTTCAAGCGCAATCCAATATCAGAGGAAAAAATAACACCACCTTTCAACGAATCAAAGAACAATTGGTGCAATTAAAAATCCCGGAAGAACAAATCAAAATCAAAGTAAGTGGTTTAGATGAGCTAAAAGGGATTGACCTGATGACAAAAGACTGCCCCGTTCGTTATATTATTACTGTCAATGCTCTTAAAGAAGGCTGGGACTGTCCATTTGCCTATATCCTGGCCTCATTGGCTGATAAGTCGTCGGCAGTTGATGTGGAGCAAATTTTGGGCAGAGTACTACGCCAACCCTATGTTAGCCGTCATCAAAAGCAGATGCTAAACTTATCGTTTGTACTGTCAGCTTCAGCCAAATTTCAGGCTACATTGGACAATATTGTAAAAGCTTTACAAAATTCAGGTTTCAGCCGCGATGATTATGTGGCAGAAGAAGCTCCCGAAGAAAAACTGACGGATGATGAAATCCTACAGCAAGAACTTTTTGACGAGCCAAAAGAAAATAACGAAGGAAAAAACCAGGAGGAAATTGATATTAAGGCCATTGATTTCGACCCCGGAGTTGAATTAACAACGGATGAGATTGGCAACACCAATTCTGCAGTCAAAGAAATTACCAAAAAGGCAGAAACAGAAGGGAGCTCGTTTGAGAAAAAAGCAAACGAGTACTCGGAAGATAATGCAGACTATCTACAACGCGAAATGGGAAAACAACCTAAACCATACAAGATTGAAACTCAATTTCAATCATTAGCTGAAAGCATTCAAATCCCACAATTCTATCGCAAGGTTCCGAAGGAAGAACTGCACGATACCATTCTATTTGAAGAATTAGCTCAGGAAGATCAACTACTTACTCGAAATAGTTTGTTGGATGGGTTTAAACTTTCGACCAAGAGCACGGATATCGATTTTGACGATACCTCTACAGAAGTATACCAAGTTGATTATAATGAACAAAAACAAACAGCTACAAAAGATAAGGTTTCCAGTCGGGCAAAAAAAGTTCTTGTTGAAACAATTCTATCTAAACCTAAGGATAAGCAAATTAGGGAAATTACAAAATTGATTGTTGGAAAACTAGGCGATATGACTCCTATCTCGCACGAGGACATTACCAAATATGTAAACCGTGTCTTTGACAACCTGAGTAACGATCAAGTGCGAGATATTATCAGTAACGAATACATCTATATCTCCAAGATCAAATCAAAAGTTCGAGAACTAGAAGCTGAGTATGCCAAAGAACAATTTTTAAAATTGCTGGATACTAACCACATCTTTGTCAAACCTGGCTTTAAATTTAGAAAAGAACTTACCCATGTCTCGCCAAGTTCTCCAATCAGTAAATCATTGTATGAGCGTGAAGGCTTCATTAATAATTATGAGCAGGAAGTAATTATGAATATTGCTGCACTTGATAACGTGTTGTTCTGGCATCGTAACCTCGAAAAGGGTAAAGGATTTGCCCTGAATGGGTTCGACAGCAAGCATTATCCCGATTTTATTGTTTATACGCAAAATGGCAATTTGATCTTAATTGAAACAAAGGGTGACCATTTAGATAATGAGGAAAGCCGTGCTAAAAATACCTTAGGGAAACGATGGGCTGAAAAAGCAGGAGATAAATATAAATACTTTATGGTTTTTCAAACAAAGGAAGTTCCTGATACTTATACCGCAAAAACAATCATTGATGTTATTAGGATGCTCTAGGGAAGCGAGCCACTATTTGCCCCAAGTAGCGTTACAAGACACATGCCGTAAGGTATAAAAAAGACGCTTTCGAGTTTATTCGAAAGCGTCTTTTTTTGCCTGTGTTAATCGGCTATTTCTTGGTTACTTTATAGCTAACTTCTGAAACAATCTTCATCGGCATCTCCATTGGATCTCCAGTTTGAGGATTCGTCATTTTCATCAACATATCCAAATCCTGAACCATTGTGTTCTCCCGGGCCATTCCATCATCTGTATTCACCAAAATGGTTCCTTGCTGAGTTCCCTTTGTAGTCATGTTCATCGTCATCCCTTGTTGATCAATATCCTGGTTCATGTCTAAAACGGCATCGAGCTTAATTTCGGCTTGTTTTCCTTCCACATCAATTAACTCATACTCTAACTCCATATTCATATTCATCAATGCCGGCACACTAATCACATTATTCCATTTATCTCCTTTGCTAACTGCTTCTTCTGGCAAATAACTGAAATTCGATTCCATGGTTTGTTTAAACGCCTTATCATCAGTAAACATGGGTAAGATGTTTTTCACCTGCTGATCTCCGCCAGTCAAGGTGTTCAAATATTCTTCAATCCCTTCTACATCAACGATTTTCCCTGTGGGGGTGAGCTCCATCTGAAAGCGGGCATCGGTAATCCCTTTAAAAACACTGTGAAAAGGACTGGAGTCATCTGGTGATTCAGAGTCATAACTCATTGATTGGCCCATCGCATCCATATCCATTTTAAAACTGGAATAATTGTAGCTGACAATAAAATTTCCATCGTCCGTTAGTTCATCCACTTTCATGACCATGGTCATATCCATCACCTGTTTCATTTCATTCTGCTGTCCCATCACCGACTGCTGAATGTTATTTTCCATACGCATAGCCATGGTGTATGCTTCACCCTGCTGTAGGTTCAACCTCAATAATTGCTTGGGACCTGCAAAAATCAAGCTGGTTGACAACGAAAGAATCAGTGCAATTGAGATTGTAAGTAAACGTTTTGTTCTCATTGAGTTTTTGGTTTTTAATCGATAGTGTTAAAGTAATTTGTCTCGTAAATGGCGTTCATTACTTCATTGTAAATAGAACAATCCAAACCATTGGATCTTCAAATATCTAATTTTTTCATAAACAAATAACACATTAAGCTAACTGCTATACGACACTTACCCTTTTTCGAGCTCAACTTAATGCTACTCGCTATACTTCATATTATTCGGCACAAGCCCCATACTACCCAAAAAATCCATGCAGGCAGCTTTTACATTATACGTTCGCCCCGACATTTCATGGACAGCCCGGATCGTCTCAACAAAAGGATCTTTATTTGTTGCATAAAGCAAATAATTTATCGCCATCAGGGAAATATCCAAGTTCTCATCAGCACAAAATCGTTTCAGCTTCTCCTCGGCATCCTTATTTCCAAACTCCTCAAAAGCAATTGCCGAAGCAGTCACCGAAACCGGAGGATATGGATCATCCATTGCCTTTTCGATTGATGTTTTAAACGGACTTAAATCATTGGCATGTTGGCTGCATAAGCCGACAATTCCCCAATAACGCACAAGCTTATTCTGCTCTGAAAGTAAGCCGACCTGCTTTTCGGTAATTTTAGGACCTCTAAAGCCTGATAAGGAAGCTGCTTCATACACATTAAAGATTGGATAGTTCTGATCATCCAAGCGGAACTCATAAGGGCTTGTTGTTTTCGACACGAGTGCTAATTCATACTCCGGGAGCAGCAACACATCACGTGCTCCAAGAATTTCTTTTTGGAGCTGAGCTCTCATTTTTTCCAGGATCTCTTTTGAATTTGGATCATTCACCAGATTTTTTGTTTCCCAAGGATCATTCTCCACATTATAAAGATATTCGGCTGGCCTTTCTAAAAATAAGCTCTTTTGCAAAACATTCAGTTTATCCTCAGCCAGGTCTTTGCGCATCTGCTGCTTGATCTCTCCTATTTCCATATAACGGATATAGCGAAGCTCAGGCATAAAAGGCATGAAATTGCGCGAATAAACATACTTCCCATCCGTTACTGTTCGCACCAAGTCAATTCCGTTATCGGAGCGGTCAGCTGATAAAACCAAGTGATCCGCAGGCTTCGATCGACGCTCGCCCATCAAAATCCGGCCATCCAAATGATCGGGAATTTCGCCACCGGCAAGACTGATCAGCGTTGGAGCCAGATCTTCAAAATCAACCAACTCGCTACTAACCACACCTCCTGTCCCCCATGGAGACAAATGTTTATACATTTCAGGAAACCAAATGATAAACGGAACCCGGTAGCCCAAATTAATTCCATTGGTCTTCCCCCGAGGTATCCCTTCTCCATGGTCAGCATAAAAGAAGATTATTGTACTGTCTCGCAGATGATCCTGCTCCAGCCGATCAAGCAGTTGATCGATCTTATTATCGGTTAGTTTCAATGAATTATAAACCCGGGCAACTTGCTTACGCATCGCTGGGCTATCCCGATAAAACGGAGGCATCTCAAACTCACGATCGCCAATTTGGTCCTCTTCGTCAAGTTGATCCAACACCTTTTCCTGATACCAGGAAAAAGGAAAAGTCATGGTTCTTGATTGGTGAGAATCCACAAAATTGAAAACAGCAAAAAATGGCTGGCCAGGCTCACGATTCCACCAGCCTGCATTTTCCGAGCTTTCATCCCAAGCTTCCTTTGTGAATTCTCCAGCATTTGCAATATTGTAATCCGTCTTTCTATTATTGCTTGTATAGTAGCCAGCCTGTTTCAAATAATACGGAAACCCTTTAATTGAATTCGGAAGTGGGTATTCGCTACGATGGTTTCCCGTTCCTGTTTTATATGTTTTTACCCCGGTAATAATACATGATCGACTAGGAGAACAAACCGTCCCAGTTGAAAAGGCGTTGGTAAATCGCACCCCATCCTTTGCCAACTGATCAATGGCCGGTGTTTTTGCATCTGCATTTCCATAGCATCCAATAAATTGAGGAGACGTATCCTCGATTGTTACCCACAAGATATTCGGAGTTTCAGTCATTGACTGCTGAGCAACAGCAATCCCTGGCAATAGCAAGGCTCCTGTCAGGCAAATATTTTCAACCAGTTTCATTTTAAGCATTTTCTTATTCAACAAAAATTAATAAAAGTTTTGCTATAACCAGTATTCGTTGGCGGAGAGTCGTAATTTGATTCGAGCATATCGAAAACCAATACAGCGAATTTCAAAGATCTATTTTTTGGGAAGGAAATATAGCATGAGACATGCTGCTATATGACATGAATGGCTGACAACGACGATAGCTTTCTCGATCGGAAGGAAGGTAAAACAAACCGGGGAGAAATGCTCATTTCTCCCCGGAACTAAATGCTGTTTAATAGCCTGGATTTTGATCCAGTTGTGGGTTTTTATCTCTAGAGGTTGTTGGGATTGGCATTAACATTAACCGATCATCCCAAACTTTGTTAGCACTCTTGTTTCCTACAGGGTCATAGCTCTGTCCCTGCATAACAACGCTGGCAGCTTCAGTACCTTTTACGCCCCCATTTCGTGAAGGATCTTCGTACAAACGAATGTCGAAATAACGAAGGCCCTCACCGGCCAACTCAATGCGACGCTCTCTACGAATAAAGTTGATGGCTTCATCTTTCGCTAAACCAGCAGGAACATTGGGCATTCCACAACGAGCTCTCAATTTATTCAATTCCGCAGTCACACTGCCGTCATAACCTGTTGTTTGGGTGTGAGCTTCGGCATAAATCAATAGCATTTCAGCCAAACGAACCACGTGGAAGTCCGAGCCACTCATGTAGTAAGCGTCACCCCAAACGGAGACAAGATCATCGCCACCGCTCATTTTCCGGAATACAAAGCCTGTTTGTCCGTAGTTATTGATACTATGAATGTACTCGAAGTATTTATCCTCAACCAAGGTATTGACAGCAGAATAAGGAAAGACAATAGAGGCATAAAGCCGGCTATCGCGGTTTTTAAACTGCTGCATGTAGTCTTTCTCTGGAAGTTGATCGATCACTTGAGCCACTGCATCACTAAACGAAATGTTGTCCTCAACCTGCTCTGGGTCATTGTCCGGACCAGCTTGAAGTGCACTAATCTCTTCGCGCAAAGCTTTGTAAGCTTCAATTCGACTATCAACCGATCCCAAAGATGGAGCATCTTGCCCATTAACTTCCCAATAGGAATCAACCAAATCCTGAATTGGAGCAATCGTTGCCCAGCCATGTTTTGAAGTAAGATTAGGCGACAGGAAAGAAGTTACCCGGTTGAAATCACCGTATTCTTCAGTTGCATCGTACTCTTTTGAAATAATCGCTTCGCTGTTGTAGTCAACGTTCCAAATATTCTGGTAGTTGAAAATTCCTTTCAAAAAAGCCTCTTCATCAATGCCGTAAGCATCAAAATCAATCAGTTGCTTGAAGAAGTCAGCATCTTTCTGCATTTGATCAGATAGCTCACCGACTTCAAACAGCGAATAACCGCCATTGTCAATCACATACTTAGCAGCTTCTTCTGCTTCGGCATAGTTGCCAAAATAATAAGCAGCTCTAGCTTTCAAAGCCATAGCCATGGCCTTGTTGAAACGTGCTGGGTCATTTTCTTCCGGAAGATCCTGGAAGGCCGCATCATATTCATCCAAAATCCAAGAGCGTACTTCATTGGCTGGATCGCGTTTAAGTCCGTCTTCGAAATTATTATAAACAGAGTCAACCAAAGCAACATCGCCATAAAACAAGGTCAAATCCATGTAAGTCCAGGCTCTCATCACCCGCGCTTCAGCAATGTACTTCTTCTTTTGCGTTGCATCCATCTCATCAAAAGATCTCAATTTCTCGATGAACAGGTTACAAAAACGAATGGATGAATAATCGTTTCCACGGTCACCATAATGTCCCCACTCGCCATAACCAAAGTTCTCAGAGCCAGACACGGTGTTGGACTGAACCAAAGCACCGTTGCTATCCCAATAGTTTCGGGAGTAGCCATTATCGGCATAACCGGCAAAAAAGACCACATCAGAGCCTGATATTGTTGTATAAATTGAGTTCCTAAGTTCTTCAACCTTCGAAGCATCAATCTTTGAAGGATCCAAAGATCCCTGCGGAGTTTTATCCATAAAATCATCGGAACAGCTTACCATCATAAGCAAACTGAAGCAGCCAATAATTGAAAATATAATATTACGTCTTATCATTGTTCTTGCTTTTAATTTGAGTTTACCAATTTCTCGTTGTTTAGAAAGTGATTGAAACACCTGCAGTGAATGTTTTCATTCCAATTTGAGCACCACGTCCTGAGCTACGCTCCGGATCAAAATCTTTCATTCGTTGATCACCACGAATCGTAAACAGGTTGTCTCCTGAAATGTAAACTTTCGCTTTTTGTAGTCCAGCTCTTGTAACCAATTGCTGAGGGATTTTATAGCTCAGCGTAATGTTTTTCACCCTAAAATAAGAAGCGTTAAACAACCAGTAAGATGAAGCAATACTGTTGTATTTATAACGATCATCGGTTTCTTTAAACAGCTTGGGATAGTGTGCGCCCTGATTCTCTTCAGTCCAGTTATTTAACTGCCATTCACGTGGCACAGAGCTGTTAAAGAATGCCTGAGATGCTTCATTATCCATATATACTTTAACACCGGTAATTCCCTGACCAATAGCCGACAGGGTAAAGTTTTTATAAGATACATCAAGGTTCACTCCATAAGTGAAATCAGGAACATCGTTTGCCACAATGGTGCGGTCTTTCTCATTGATCACGCCATCAGCTGCATCAGGAACGCCATCGCCATCTGTATCTTCAGTCAGTTGGTCAACAAACTTCACCATTCCTGCTTCAGGCACCTGCTTGCCGTAAGGAACAACATTCCCATTAGCCACATCATCAGTTGAGTACAATCCATCAGCTTCATACATAAAGAAGCTACCAATTGATTCACCTTTCCGAAGAACAAAATAACCGTCAGGAGGTAACTGATTGACGTTGTCTCCCAAATTAACAATCTCATTCTTGTTCTTCGAAGCGTTAAATCCGACAGAGTAACTTACTTCGCCAACCTGGTTGTTGTGGTTCACGGCAAACTCGAAACCCCTATTGCGAACCTCGCCAACATTACGAGCTGGAATACTCTCCTTGCCAATTCCAGTTTCAACGGCAATATCATTGGCCCGAATCAAAATATCTTCAGTTAATCGATTGTAATAATCAGCCGTTACTGAGAACATCCCATTTAAAACCATGAAATCGACACCAACATCTGTAGTGCTTGTAGTTTCCCAAGTCAGGTTCTCATTTGCAATGCGGTCTTCAACTAAAACAGGAACTACCCCACCACCAATATAGCCGGTGCCTCCTGATGCAAAAGTTGAATAAGTATCGTACAAGCCAATGTTGTTAATGTTTCCGTTTTGTCCCCAAGAAGCCCGCAATTTCAAGTTGTCAATCCAATTAACATGCGACAGGAATTGCTCCTCATTAACGCGCCATCCAACTGAAGAAGAAGGGAAGAATCCCCAGCGTCCTTCTTTTGCAAAACGAGAAGAAGCATCAGCTCTAAAGTTGACCTCAAACAGGTAGCGTTGTTTGTAATCGTAGGTAGCACGACCAAAGTACGACAAAGTGCTTTCTTCCAGGAAGTCATCGCCCAATGCAAAGTTACCATCAACCTTATTGGTCGTAATCTGATCATCCGGATCGGTAGAACCTCCTGAAATCGCATTCATATCGTTGCTACCAAAATTCTTACGTCCTACCTTCAACCGTTTACTGGTGTAGGTATCAGCATGCATACCAGCCATTAAACCAACACCATGCACGCCATCAAAAGTATTGTCGTAATTGATCCATCCGTCATAAATCAGTTTTTCAGAATAGCGCCAATCCATATTCATTTGGTTGACCTCGGAAGCTGTTCCCGAAACGATTCCAGCTGAAGGATTCAAATGGTTTGGCACACCATCCTTTTTACTTTTGAAAGAAAAATGACGATAATCCCAGTAGCGATAACCAACCTGGTTGTTGATTCGAACATTTTTGAACGGCTTAATAACCGCATTCATTGTTCCCAAAAAGTGCTTGGTATCCGTGTTTGCTCTTCCATCTTCTTCCAGTGTACGTAATGGGTTCGCATTGATTTCGGCAGTTGTTGCTTCACGTGCATTTCGAACAGATCCCCATTCTCCATTCGTGTGTCTGGCGACTTGCGTTGGAGGTACCCTCAAAAATTCAACCAGCGCGGCAGCTCCCTGCTCCCGCTTGTATTTTTTATAAATGAAATTAATATTGGAAGTTACCTCCAACCAATCTTTTAAGTCTGCTTTCGTTTTTGAAGAAAAGTTGAAACGTTCGTTGTTTTCTCCCGGAGTCAAAGACTCATCATTCATGTATCCCAACCCAAAAATGTAGTTTACTTTTTCACCACCTCCGGAAAGGTATAAGCTGTGCTTCGTAAAAGCAGCCTGCTCATCCAATACCTCATCAAACCAATTGGTATTTGGGTATAAGTCTGGGTTACTGCCTAAGCGGTATTGCTCCACATCATCAGAGCTAAACCGCAGTCCATCTTCCGTACTTCCGGAGTTCAACTCCGAAGTCCGATACATCTCCGCATATTCCCAAGAGTTTAACACATCGGGAATATAGGTTGGTTTCTGAAATCCAAAGGTTCCGTTGTAATCAATTTTCAACTGTCCCTTTTCTCCTTCTTTCGTTGTCACCAACACCACACCATAGGCGGCCTTTGAACCATAAATAGCTGCAGATGAAGCATCTTTCAAGAACGAGATATCCTTAATAGCTCCTGGCTCAATGTTTTGAAAGAAGTCTGAACTAACTTCAATTCCATCGACAATGTACAGAGGCTCTGAAGCTTTCAGGTTACCACGTCCGCGAATGTTAATTGAGGTACTTCCCGGACGAGAAATAATGGTTACCCCCGGAATTGTTCCTTGCAATGATTTCAACAGGTTTTCTGTAGGCCGGTCTTCAATGATTTTGGTATCCACTGTTGCAACCGATCCGGTGAGGTTTACTTTCTTCTTCACCCCGTAACCGATGGCTACCACCTCATCCAGCCCAATGGTGGAAGTTCGCAACTCGATGTTCATAACTCCACGTCCGTCCCACTTAACCTCCTGAGTTTCCATCCCGATAAACGAGAAGACCAAGGCTTTTGAGTTTGCAGGAACATCCAACGAAAATTTACCATTCACATCTGAAATTGTACCAGTCGTTGTTCCTTTTACAATAATTGATACTCCCGGTAAAGGAAAGCCTTCTTCATCAGTAACAACACCCGTAACATTTCGACCTTCTTGCTGATTCAAAACGCCATTATCCTGAGTAATGATAATATTTCGCTCAATCATCTTGTAAGAAAGCGGAGAGCCTCCAAGCAACATTCCCATTACTTCTGAAATACTGGCATTACTCACCTTAATGGTATGCTTTTGCTTTAAATCCAGCTGGTCATTATTAAATAAAAAGCCCAGTTCTGACTGTTCCTCGATTTCATTGAACACCTCAATAATTGATGCGTCTCTCAAGTTAAGATTAAGCTTGAGCTGCTGCGAATAGCTATTCGCAGCAGACAAACTTAACACAGTCAGTAGTAAACAAAGAGTAGTAAGTTTCATAATACGCATAATTTGCCTAATCCCAGACTCATAAGAATCTGGGGAAAAAAAAATTTTCTTCATAAATTTGTGTTTATTGATTATAGCATGTACTTATAAATGTGCTTTAAAACGGGTGTTAGGCTGCAATCCTGCACCCGTTGTTTTATTCTCGCCGATTTTTCCCCATAGGCTTAGTCAGTTGTTAGTTACTACCATATTGTAATTTGATCTTTTCCAATCTCCTGTTCTTCAATCTCGTAATGAATTCCGGTATTAATCCGAAGCATTTTCAATACCGAATTAATCGTCGCCGTTCGTTTCATTGACAGGTTAAAATATTTGTCTTTCATCTTACTCTTCGACAAGTCAATCTCAACATCATACCATGCCTCCAATTCGCTAGCTATTGCTTCTAAAGTCATGTTTCGAAAAACAAATTTGTTCTCTGTCCAAGCGATTATTAAGCCCGTATTTACTTCTCGTACTTGCAAAGTCTTCTTGTCTTTATCAAACGATGCGCTCTCGCCCGGTTTTAGCTCAATTAAAGTTTTCCTTTTAATGCCAATTTCAAGTGCTCCATCCACCAAAGTCGTTTCAATTTTAGGGGCATCCGGATAGGCATTAATGTTGAAAGAAGTTCCGAGATCCTTAATTTTAAGCCCGCCAACATTAACGATAAAAGGTTGTCCTTCTTTATGAACAACATCAAAGTAAGCTTCCCCTTTTAGTTCTGCCAGACGCTCTCCAGTCCCCATATCTTCTTGAAAAATCAATTCAGATCCAGCATTCAACACAACCCGACTTCCGTCTGATAAAACGAGCTCAGCCAAGCTATTGGGGCCAGCGGAAAACTGCTGTTTTCGGGCCTCGATACTGACTTCAGGCGACTGCTGCCCAACAAAAAACACAGCCAAGCCTCCCAGCAAAAAGGCCAAAATAAACAAAGCTGCATAGCGACTCATTCGCAACAGAATCGTTGATTTTCCGCTTTGCGCTTTCGTTCGACGCCACACTTGGTCAAAAGCACGTTCTTTTTCTTTTGATGACAGCTTATAAACTGGTGCCGTTTTAGCCCACAAGTTTCGCAACTCCAGATATTCCCTCTTGAGTTCCTCATCTTGCTCCAGCTGTTTAAAGAACTGCATACGCTCTTCAGGCGAAGCTTCTTTGCTCAGTACTTTTTGAATAGTTATTTCTTTGCCCTTTCTTATCATCTTCATTCCGATTCACATTTACTATACAACACAAGGAGGGCTACCCCTAAAAGAAAATCATCGTTTTTTTTTAGAAAAGTTAGGTCTTACGAAAAAGACTGAAAGTAATCTTCCTCTACGACAAGAAGTTGAGGGCAATTAAAATAGGCAAGTAATCTTTCAAATCGTGGCGCAAGATCTTTAGCGCTTTGGTAATATGTGCTTCAACTGTTTTCTCTGTAACACCAAGTTCCAAGGCAATCTCACTATTTTTCAAGTGACGATAACGACTCAGCATAAAAACCGTTTTACATTGTCCCGGCAAACGCTCCACTGCATTTTCAACCCGCTCCTTCAATTCCTCAAACTCTAAATTCGTATAATCAAGTTTAGCGATTGCTTCGTATTCATAATGCATCTCAATCCACATCAAAGGGGCTTTGTTTTTCAACGCAACCTGCTGTCGTTTGATCATATTCAAACAGTTGTTTTTAACGATGGTAAAAAGAAAGTTCCGGATATTGGCGTCCTCTTTTACTTGTTTCCGATTCTCCCACAGCTTCAGGAAGGCTTCCTGAACAGCTTCTTTGGCATCTTCTTCTGACAAGTATTGCATACTGATGTGCAAAAGCATTTCGTAGTATTCATCAAACACTTGCTGAAAGACCTCTCTGGAACCCTTTTTCAATGCTCGGTTTATTTCGACCTTGACTCCCATCTAACACCTTTTTACTTGTAGATCAAGCAAAAATAGCAAATATTGAAAGAAAAAGAACCTCTTTCGAAGATGAACAGACCAAAGTTTAGCTCATTGGATAGGCAGTTTTCATATGGTTTTTTCAATCCCCTGACTTAAGTTTCTGTCCTCATTCAAATTGGTGTAATTTTTAGTACTTTTGCCTGCTCAAAACAGAAAACGGGATGGAAAGACAAGCAGTTGAAATTATGGCACCAGTTGGTTCATATGAATCGCTGGCTGCAGCAATCCAAGGTGGGGCCGGATCAGTTTACTTTGGTGTTGAGCAGCTTAACATGCGAGCTCGCTCGTCCAACAACTTTACGCTGGACGATTTGAGAAAGATCGCGGAAAAAGCATCGAAGCATGGCGTTAAGACTTACTTGACAGTAAACACCATCATTTTTGATAATGAACTGGACAAACTCCACCAAGTGATTGATGCGGCGAAAGAGGCAGGTATTTCAGCCATTATTGCCAGCGATATTGCTGCAATTTCCTATGCCCGCAATATTGGTGTTGAAGTACACATTTCAACCCAATTGAATATCACCAACATCGAAGGCGTTAAATTTTATGCTCAGTTTGCAGATGTGATCGTTCTTGCCCGCGAGATGAATCTTGGACGAGTTTGGGAGATCAGCAAACAAATCAAGGAACAACAGATTACTGGCCCAGCCGGGAAACTTATTCAACTTGAAATGTTTGTTCATGGTGCGTTGTGCATGGCTGTATCCGGGAAATGCTACCTGAGTTTGCACGAGATGAACTCATCGGCCAACCGCGGAAGCTGCATGCAAACCTGTCGCCGCGCTTACACCGTAACCGACCAGGAAACGGGTGCAGAGCTTGAGATCGACAACGAGTACATCATGTCGCCAAAAGATTTAAAAACCATCCATTTTTTGAACAAAGTGCTGGATGCGGGTGTATCAGTTCTTAAAATTGAAGGCCGGGCACGGTCTCCGGAATATGTCAAAACAGTTGTCGAATGTTATCGCGAAGCCGCTGATGCTTATTTTGACCAAAGTTTTACCGATGAAAAAATAGCCGCTTGGGACGAACGGTTAACCACGGTTTTCAACCGAGGTTTCTGGGATGGTTACTATTTAGGGCAGCGCTTGGGCGAGTGGAGCAAGAACTACGGATCAGTTGCTACCAAGCGAAAGCTTTACCTGGGAAAAGGAATGAACTATTTCTCGAAGCTCGGTGTGGCTGAGTTTAAAATGGAAACCGGTAAACTCCAGGTGGGTGACCAAATTTTGGTTACAGGACCAACAACCGGAGTGGTAGAAGCCAAGGTTGAAGAGATTCGCGTTGATTTGAAGCCTGTTGACCAAACTCAAAAGGGCGAACGGTTCTCAATCAAATTGGATCAAACCATCCGGCGATCAGACAAGCTTTATAAAATTGTCAATTCCAACGAGGTTCATCAACGAAAATAAAAGATCCGATCCGGAGAAATTAAGAATAGGACGTTAATAAATCATTTTAAATTAGGGTTCCATTTTTTTAGCAGCTGCTTGACTTTCTTGTTACTTTTGATAAAAAAAATCATATTATGCGCAAGTTACTAGTACCTGCCATTCTTGTTTTAGTTGTGATTTTGGGTGCTGCCTATTTCTTTTTAGGCACGCAATCACAAAGTTATACTGAGAATTCAGCTTTTCGGGCCATTCCTGTCCGTACTCCGCTCATTGTAGAGGTTCCAAAATTAAAATCGTTTTTGGAACAGGTGGATGCAGACAGCCCGCTAACGACAGAGCTAAAACAAGTTGAAGATCTCAAGTCTTTTTATACTGATATTCGCAGTTTGAAAGGACAATTTGAGACCAGTGACATTCTGCGTAAAACACTTGCTGGCAAATCGGCCTTAATTGCCTTTAACTCTGAAGGCAAAAACAATATCGGGTGCTTGTTTGCATCAAGCCTGAATGATAAAAAAGAAAAAGCCAGCCTATTAAATTACTTCAACCAGTTGGCTGGACAAAGCGGGAAACTGTCTGAGCGTAATTACGATGATGAAAAAATCTACCAGCTAAAAACAGGAGAAGCTACTTTTCACTTTGCATTTAAAGAAGGCATTCTTCTTTTTAGCCGCTATGCCTTATTTGTTGAAGAAGCCATTCGGCAGATCAGTGCTGAAAATCTAATGGATGACCAACAACTAACGGAGCTTTATAAAACCGTGAGTACGAGTTCAGATTTCAACATTTACCTCAACCATGAGCGTTTCCCTGCTTTTGTCAACAAAGCTGTTCCTCGTGCTTTCAGAAAACAGGTTCAACTGTTTGCCAGCTTTGCCGATTGGTCTGAACTGGATGTAACCATCAAGGAATCTGAATTGCTTCTGAATGGATTTAGCTTTTCTAACGACTCGAACAACAACTACTTGAATATCTTTCGCCGTCAAAAAGCAGAACGGACTGAATTAACGGAAGTTTTATCGGCTAACACCAGTCTGTTTATCAATCTGGCTCTGGAAAATTTAGAGCTTTTCAATACTGATTACGAAGACTACCTTAAAAAGCAAGGACTTTATTATAATCGTGAAACCAAACTTAAAAACATTGAGCGCTACAGCAAGGTTCCGTTTACCAAACTTTTTGCAGAAATTGCTCAAAATGAGTTTGCCATTGCATTTGGAACGGTAACACAAAATACGCCCACTGCCAATCGCTTTTTTATTGCAGAAGTGAAAGGACAATCCTTGGCTAAGGAGAAGTTAATCCCCATTTTGGAAAGGTACGCTAAAGCCAAGAAAACCACGCTTCAGGAAAGGCAAAGCAATTATCAGATTTTAAATGATCGTTCGTTTACCATTTACCAATTTCCATTTATCGATTTACCCGAGTTACTTTTTGGCCAAGCTTTTTCAGGCATTGAAAGTCACTTCTTGTGCTTTTACGACAATTATTTGATTTTTGCCGATAACAGTGCTGCTTTAAAGAGTTACATTCATGACTTGGTGCTATCCGAAACCCTGGAAAATGACATTCAGTTTCAGCGATTCAACGAGCAGCAGGTTAACCGGTCGAGCTTTTACTTCTACCTGAACTTTTCAAAAGCCTTTTACTTAGCGCCATACTATTTAAATGAAAACATTGCTAAAGGCCTGGAAGAAAATGAGCAGGCTATGCGGAAATTTCACGCATTGGGTTGGCAATTCTCGAGCAACTCTGGCAACTTCTTAAATAGCGTTTACCTCAAATATGATCCGGTACTGAAAGAAGAACCTCAAACGGTATGGCAAAGTAAATTAGACTCTACCGTAGCTGTAAAACCGCAGCTGGTTATCAATCACAACGACAAAGCCAATAAAGAGGTCATCATTCAGGATAATAAAAACAACCTCTACCTAATTAACAAGGAAGGGGTTACCCTTTGGAAAGTAAAACTTCCAGGAAAAATCATAAGTGAGATTTACCAGGTCGATTATTACCGCAATGGGAAGTTACAATACCTGTTCAACACTAAAAATCAATTGCATTTAATTGATCGAGAAGGGAATAATGTAGCCCGATACCCCATTAACTTCCGGTCTCCGGCAACCAATGGAGTTGCGGTTTTTGATTACGACAACAGCCGCAATTATCGCTTTTTCATTGCCTGCGAAAACAAAAAAGTGTATGCTTACACCAAAGATGGGAAACTTGTCAACGGATGGGATTTTAAAGGTACTGACGGAACCGTCACCACTCCTGTTAAGCATTTCCGGGTGGGCTCAAAAGATTATATCGTTTGTGCTGACCACTACAAAACCTACATCCTTGACCGCAGAGGAAGTATTCGTGTAAAAACCAGTGCTGGATTTGAGCATTCAAACAATGAATTATACCTGGTGCAAGCGAAGCAGCAAGCCATTGCCACAACTGACATTAATGGCACCATCTACCTGCAATACTTTAACGGACAGCACGAAACTGTAAAAACAAAAGGTGCTGGCAAAAACCACTATTTTGAAGTAGCTGATCTGAATAGTGATGGAAAAACCGATTTTATTATTGCGGATGAAAAACAGTTATATGCATACACCGACAAAGGCAAAAAAATCTTTGACCGCGAGTTTGACTACCCTATTTCGAATAAACCCAATTGCTATACATTTGGCAATAATGACAAAAAAATAGGAGTGGTTTGCCGCAGCGAGAATAGGGTGTATTTGCTAAACTCAGATGGCAATCTCTACAATGGCTTCCCATTGCATGGAAACACTGATTTCTCGATTGGATACTTTAACCGCAGCAATCCTTATTTCAACCTGGTTGTTGGAAATGAAGACAACAGCTTCTACAACTACCAAGTTGAGTAATTTTCAACTAATAGATATCAGACAATAGATTTTCAGACAATTTTGAAGATTTCAGTGGTCAATCAGTGAGCGACTCCCTGGTTGACTTTTACTATTTATGTCTTTGATCTAAGGTCTATTCCAAGCTCTCCAAGATTGCTTTTAGTACGCCATTCAGGTCAAACTCCCCTTTCTTGGAATAGCCTGTTCGAACAACCACTAAATCACGTGAGGGAATGATACAGATAAACTGTCCGTCATGTCCTTTACACAGGTACATGTCCTTGGGGGCATCCGGAAAGTCTCCCGACAGGTTCAACCAAAAGCACGATCCATAGCGTCCATCAGAACCTTGAGCCTCTTGTCGGGTATAGTCCACCCAACCTTCGGGCAACAGCTGTTCTCCCATCCAACGGCCATCATTTAAATAAAGCAGGCCATAACGGGCATAGTCACGCATGGTTGCGTACAAATACGAAGAGCCGACAAAAGTCCCTGAAGCATCTACCTCAAAAATAGCACTGGTCATTCCAATCGGGTTGAAAAGTGCTTTCCGAGGGTAGGCAAAATAAGCCTCTTCGTCAGAAAAGGACTTTCTTAATTCGCGGCAAACCACGTTTGTTGATCCACTGGAATAGAGCCAATGCGTTCCGGCAGGATAAGCCAATTCCTTTTGCTGGGTATAAAGTCCCATGTCGCCTTCCTTATGGAGCATGACTGTCACATCAGACAAATTTCCATAGCCCTCGTTCCACTCCAAGCCACTGTTCATCTGCATTAAGTGATTCAAGGTAATATTTTTACGCTCATCCTGCTGCCACTCCTGAATTCCCAATGCCTCATTGATTACTATTTTACCTTCTTTTACACGAAGTCCGATAAGCGTATTGGTAAAACTCTTTGCCATAGACCAACTCAAAAATCGGCTATCTGCGTTAAAATCGTCCCGATAAGCTTCCGCAACAGGCTGGCCTTTGTAAACCACCATCAAAGCAAACGTTCCCTTATAAGGAATACTATCGGACATAGCCATGGCTACGGCCTGATTTAGCTTAGGCAAATTAACACCCTCCGGAATGGTGTCAGCCAAACGGTTCCCCATAGGCCAATCTAATTCATCCGGCTTGCTTGGCTCTGGCTCAACTGCTTGAAACGGGTAATTTCGGATCGTCTCGGGAGCAAACTCTTTGACCAAGGAACAACCAAAATCATCTAGAAAAATCGCCTCTGACTTTCCCCATAAAAAACGGCTAACCACTTCTTTCTTCTCCCAAGCAACGGTATTATTGGTTAAGGCAATAAATGAAAAATTCAAATCCTCCTGCTCCATCGCTTCCTGGCTTCTTCCGGCAACAAAAACTCCGGATGCCAAGTTCTTTGCCGCATAACCGGTAATAATTGGCATTAACAAATTCAAATAATAGCCACCGCCTAGCAATGCGGCAATTAGTACGACTAGAAAAATCCGCTTTTTCATGCATTTATTTTTAAACGATTTCACATCAAATAAACTGGCTAATTCCTATTCAAGAAAAAATTGAATGGAAGAAACACGCCTTTCAAGTTACAAAAATAACACCGTTCGTCGTCATTGATCAATAAAAAAGGCTACCATTCAGGCAGCCTTCTTCTATATCTTAATCAGTGATTCTTATAAAATCAACATCGCATCGCCATACGTTCCAAAGCGATAACCTTCTTTAATTGCCTCTTGATAAGCTTCCATCACAAAGTCATAGCCTCCAAAAGCAGCAACCATCATCAATAAAGTCGACATCGGCAAATGGAAGTTGGTCACCATACTGTTGGCCACACTAAACTCATAAGGAGGGAAAATAAATTTGTTTGTCCATCCTTCAAATGGCTTCAGGTGTCCCTGAGTAGATACTGAACTTTCTAAAGTCCGCATCACCGTTGTTCCTACCGCACAAACATTTTTCTTGTTTGTCTTGGCGTCATTTACAACATTGCAAGCATCTTCCTTAATCCAGATTTGCTCTGAGTCCATCTTGTGTTTTGTCAAATCTTCAACATCAACACTTCGGAAGTTTCCTAAACCAACATGCAAGGTAACATAGCTAAAATCAACACCGATAATCTCCAAGCGTTTCAACAGCTCACGACTAAAGTGTAATCCAGCAGTAGGTGCAGCAACTGCTCCTTCGTGCTTTGCAAAGATGGTTTGGTAGCGATCTTTATCTTCTGGCTGAACAGGGCGTTGAATGAATTTGGGTAGCGGAGTTTCGCCCAAACCATAAAGAGTTTTCTTAAATTCATCGTAAGGCCCGTCAAACAAGAAACGCAGCGTACGTCCGCGCGAGGTTGTGTTATCGATTACCTCAGCAACCAACATATCATCTTCGCCAAAATAAAGTTTGTTTCCAATCCTGATTTTCCGAGCTGGATCAACCAAAACATCCCAAAGACGTTGTTCCCGGTTCAATTCACGAAGTAGGAAAACCTCAATCTCTGCTCCGGTTTTTTCTTTGTTCCCATACAAACGTGCAGGAAATACCTTGGTATCGTTAAACACCATGACATCTTTGTCATCAAAATAATCGGTAATATCCTTAAATAGTTTGTGTTCAATTTCTCGACTCTCCCGATGCAAAACCATCATTCTCGACTCATCACGATTGTCGGCAGGATGCAGAGCAATCTGATTTTCTGGCAGTTTGTATTTGAACTTGGATAGCTTCATATATGAATTTTTTTTTGATAATTCAAAGTCACCTTTTACGGAGTATTTTTCAATTTGTTACAAATTGCTCCATATTTTCTAAAAAATAATTGACAGAGAATGCGTCTTCAACACAAAAACTGCCGATTTTAGTTCGTCTCAAGCCTACAAGATAGGCGCCACTATTCAGTGCTTTCCCAATATCACGAGCCAACGAGCGAATGTATGT
This sequence comes from Sunxiuqinia elliptica, assembly GCF_900113005.1. Taxonomy (GTDB): domain Bacteria; phylum Bacteroidota; class Bacteroidia; order Bacteroidales; family Prolixibacteraceae; genus Sunxiuqinia; species Sunxiuqinia elliptica. The sequence goes on along the minus strand of NZ_FONW01000001.1, from coordinate 891,107 downwards.
TCCCTTGCTGCAAACCACCCGTAGTTGGATCTCTTCGGGAGAGAAGGCAATCAACTCCAATTCGCGAATTGTAATCGTGCGCGACTTCAACTTCACATCTTCTCCTTTTCGGGCATGGGTGTAGGCTCTTTTCCCATCAACTTTAACAGCACTAAAAACCGGAGGAACTTGTTCAATTTCTCCGGAAAACTGCTCCAGTACCTCATTCACCTTTTCCTGAGTAATATGGGCAGTTTCATATTGTCCATCTTCTTCGGTCTCCAAATCAAAAGATGGCGTTGTCGCTCCCAGTTTCAGCGTCGCTACGTACTCTTTCTCTCCTGCCTGAAACGTTTCAATCTGCTTTGTTGCTTTCCCTGTACACAGAATCATCAGCCCGGTAGCCTTTGGATCCAAGGTTCCGGCATGACCAACTTTCAGCTTTTTGATGCCAAGTGCGCGACAAAGTTTATTGCGTACTTTTTGAACCAAATCAAAGGAAGTCCAATCCAACTCTTTATCAAAAAGCAGCACTTCTCCCTTGACAAAGTCAAACGTTTTGGGTTCTTCGCCCATTTAAACTCTTTTTAAATTAATGTTTTACCAGAAATCTGGAAGTCTATTTTTCAGCCTGCAAAGATAGCAATTAAGCCGATAAGAAGACAATAAGCTGCGAAATAAATAAGTTTCCCCTTCTTCACAATCTTAATCATCCAGCTACAAGCCAGCAAGCCAGACACAAAAGCAGCGACAAAGCCAACTGCTAGGGGCAAGACTCCAATTGAACTTTCAGCACTTATTTCGCCACCTACGATATCCAAAAAGTTTGCACCCAAAATAGGGATTAGCACCATCAAGAATGAAAATCGGGCCATGTCTTCACGCTTTTTACCGAGCAACAGGCCGGTTGCAATGGTTGATCCACTTCGTGAAATACCAGGCATAACAGCCATGGCCTGAGCAACACCAATAATCAAAGCGTCGAGCCAACCAATCTTTTTCTCCCGCGATTTAGCAAAGTAGGTAAAAGACAACAAAAGGGCAGTCACCAATAACATGGCTCCAACAAAAACAAGATTACCAGTAAAGAGTGCTTCAACCTGGTCTTTAAAAAGAACTCCCAGCACGCCAACAGGAATTGCCGACAATAATAGGTAAGATACATAGCGGGTTTCTTCATTCCATTGAAAAGCGAACAGGCCTTTCAGCAAGGATAAAATATCTTTTCGGAAAACAACCAGCGTACTTAGGACTGTAGCTCCGTGCACCACAACTGCAAACAACAGGTTATTGTGTCCTTCTACACCCAATAATTCGTGACCAATTTCGAGGTGGCCACTGGAACTCACGGGCAAAAATTCAGTCAACCCCTGAATAATTCCCAATAAAAAAGCTTGTAATGCAGTCATTGACTAGACGTTATCTTTAGGACGTTTCATGATGGCATATATTTCAAACAGAAAACCAAACAGAACCACCAAAGGAGCCAAGGTAATTCTTCGGAAACTGAAAATTTCCGGGTTGAAAACTGTAGGATCTTCACTTTTTCCACCTACCATCAAAATAAAACCGATAACAATAATTGCGAAGCCAATTAACAGGAGTTTATAGTTTTCTTTGCCTAAGGCAAACGTTTCTTTCTGTGTTTCCTGACTATTTTTTGACATAACCTTTTCTTTAAACTTCTACGAAAGTAAAAAATCTATTTCTAATAACTGTTTCTTGCCTTTGAATATTGCCAAAATGTAACAATTTGCATACAGCTTAAGTTTTCCACCGAAAGGCAATGATTGAAATATTAGCTGTAAAACAACTCGTCGTACCTGATCCGCAAATATTTATTAACCGACAAGTAGGTCGAAACCCAAGAAATAAAAATACCAAAACCCAGCACCACCACAAAAACAATTCCGACCGTATGAAGTTGCTGAATATCCAAAATACCCTCAAAGTCCTGCCGGTACGAAAATACCAAAGCCAAAATGCCCAAGTTAGCCAGGAAAGCCCCCAGAATTCCATACCCAATATTTTTCAGGATAAAGGGGCGCCGGATAAACGAGCGGGTGGCTCCAACCAGTTTCATGGTATGAATGATAAACCGCTGCGAATAAATTGCAATCCGAATTGTATTGTTGATTAAGGTTGAAAAGATAACCAACAAAAGCACTGAAAACACAAGCAAAAATAAACTGATTCGCTTCACATTTTCATTGATAATACGAACTAAATCCCGCTGATAATAAACCTCTTTCACTTGGGAATGCGCTAAAAAATTATTCTCTAAAATGATGAGACTATCAGCTTGCATATAGGCTGCATTCAGCTTTACATCGACCGATGAAAACAGGGGATTAAAACCCAAAAAGCCAACAAAATCTTCCCCTAACTCTTTGGTTAACTGCTCTGCAGCTTCTTCTTTATCCACGTATTTTGTCGCTTTTACATAGTCGGTCGCACTCAGTATTTTCTGCAAGCGCAACACTTCAGCTTCCCGAACATTTTCATTCAGCACTAGCGTAAAACCAACATGCTCGCGGACATAATCCGACAGACGATCAGCATTTAACAAGAGTAGTGAAAGCATTCCCACCAAAAACAGAACTAACGCAATGCTAATGGTGGAAGTTAAGTAAGATCGGACCAAACGGCGTTTAAGCCTCGCCGGACGTTTCTTCTTCATGTTTTGCCTTTTTTTTGAATTCGAAAAACACTAGCGCCAAAGCGGACAAAATAAGGATCAATGAACTGGCTAATGACACCTTATTCCCAATGGCATATGATTTTGGTTCAAACTTAAATTCAACTGTATGTTTGCCCGAAGGAATTGGCAGCCCTCTCAAAATATAGTCAACGCGAACATGTTCAGCCAACTTCCCATCAATGTATGCATTCCAGCCCTTTGGATAATAGATCTCTGAAAAAACAGCTAATGGCGTTCCACTGGACACATTCGCCTCGTATTTCAAATAGTTTGGTTGATATTCTTCCAACTTAATGACCGGTTGCTCTCCTGAATTAAAACTCACCGCTGTTAGCGCTTCTGAAAAGCGCTCATCGACAACGGCTGTAGCAGACGGATCAATTTCACCAAGAGCAGCAATCTCTTCATCGGCACTACCTACAAAGTCAACTTCCTCAACAAACCAAGCATTTCCCAAAGCATGCTCATTATACAGAGGCCCAGCTTCTGGATTGTAAATGACATATCGCGTATTCAGCATATTGATCGCCCCCAGCCCTTCAAAAACCTGCTCAACATCGGCTTGTGTCTTCACACTTTGAAGGCGCGTTCCGAGTTGTTGCATTTCTGGAGAAATATGGTGCTCAATAACCTCTTGGTAACGTTGCATTTTTGCTCCGTGATAACCGCCAATGGACTTATGAAAGTATGAGGTTGCTGCATCAGCAAATGGGTTTACAGCCATATTTAACACCCGATAATCCGGATCAGTATCTTTCAAAATTTCTTGATCAGCAGTACTCGCCACAAACGGCGTTTCAACTTTACGGGAAGAAACAAAATCATCATTGTTCAGATAGCGCTTATTGACTGGCCAAACATCAACTAAAATAAGAACAGCCCAGGCAAGCAAAGCATAAGTTGCCTTTATTTTCTGCTTGAGGTATAGCCAAATAACTCCGGCTGCCAAGGTCACAAAAAGGAAGGCCTTAAAAGCATCCGTCCGCAAAACCATTTTACGATCGGCACGCAATGCATCCATCAATTGCTCTGGCCATCCAGCCTGCATCAAACGGGCATCCGAAGGCGCAGTAAAATTCCCTGCCAAGCCGGGCAATAGAGCGAAAACCAACGCCAAACCACCCACAACAATCCATGCATATTTCAGCCTTTTTTCCAGCTCTTTGGGCGTCAAATTTTTTAAATACAACTCACGAACAGCCAACACGCCCAAAAATGCCATGGCAAACTGTTGAATGACAATAATATTTTTCACATCCCGGAACTTGTTATAACCCGGAAAATAATCGATCATAAAATGACTTAAGCCCGGAAAGTTTTTCCCGAGTGATAACAAAAACGCAGCGACAACAACTCCTGCAAGCCACCATTTGTCTTTCCCTTTCACCACAAACAAGCCCAGAACAAACAAAAAACAAAGTACTGCTCCGTAATAAAAAGGGGCAGAAGAAATAGGCTGGCTCCCCCAGTACAAAGGCAAACTCTCACTAATTCGCTTGGCTTGTGCCTTTCCTTGGTTGGCTTCAAAAAATTGGTAGACATGCGACTCCTCGCCCAAAGGCTCTGCCATACCGCCCCCTTTAAACCGAGGGATGAAGGCTGTCATTGCTTCACCCAAGTCGTAGCTGTAATCCAAAATATAACTCTTATCCAAGCCTGAAGTCTGGTCTTCATCCGGTGTTAACTCCGACTCGCCACGAATCGAATATTTTCCGTATTCATAAACGGTATATAAATTGCCAAAGTTAGTTCCAACAGCCAGCAAAGCTGCAACCACCAAGAGTGATGAAGTCTTTAAAAAGGCTGGAATTGCTTTCTCACGAACGGCGTCAACCAAATAGGCAACACCCAAAATGGCCACCATTATTCCTGCGTAGTAGGTCATTTGAGGATGACCGGCAGTCAACATCAAAGCCAGTCCAATCGAAGCCAACAAGCTCCCAAGCCATCGGTTCCGCTTATACGCAAGCAAAACGCCTCCAACAACAAGCGCCATATAAGTTAAGGTGTGGGCTTTCGACATATGCCCTGCTCCAATAATCACAAAGAAAAAAGTGAACATTCCGTAAGACAAGGCTCCTACCGCACTTACCCACGGATTTACCCTCAACACCCACAACATTGCAAAGAACAAGCTCAACATCAGGATTAGGTAGCGTGCCGGACGCGGAATCACATTGATAAAAGCCTGCACCTTAGCAACCAGGTTCCCTGGATATTTTGTTGACAGCAGGTAGCCCGGCATACCACCAAACATGCTGTTGGTCCATAGTGCCTCTTCTCCAGTTTCATCCCGAAAATCATTCAATTCTTTGGCCCCACCTTTATACATGCTAATATCGTGGGTATCCAACTGTTTACCTTCTAATTGGGGCGAAAAATAAATGAATGAGATTAAAATAAAGAACAGGATAATTCCAAAACCAATCCATATATTGCGATTGCCTTTTATCTTTGTCATAATGAATTAAAAGTTACTCCGTTTTTTTAAACTGAAACAAAAGTAAGGAAATAATTACTGAATCCGGCACAAATGGGAATCATCATAAAACAATCCATCCGAGGTAGTATCTGGTCCTATATTGGGGTACTTGTGGCATTTGTAACCACCTCTTACCTTTATCCCAACTACCTTGATACAGACACGGTTGGTTTATTTGGTTTGCTGATTGCCTACTCCACCCTGTTCGGACAGCTATCGCTGCTTGGAATTCATGGGGTTGCATCGCGTCTTTTTCCCCATTTCCGGAGTAAAGAAACAGGTCACCACGGATTCCTGTTCATTGCGTCAATCTTTATTGTCGTTGGCTTTGCCTTGTTCCTTCTTGCTTACTTGATCTTCTCCCCAGCTTTAATAGCCAGCAATCAAGAGCAATCCAAGCTATTTGCAGACTACATCTACCTGCTTGTTCCGTTAACCTTCTTCACCATGTTGTTTATCTTTCTAGATACTTACAACAAGCTTCTGTACGATGCAGTTTTTGGGACGTTTATGCAGGAATTTGCCCAACGGGTAGGCCTATTTCTAATCACCCTATTGTTTGCTTTTCAGCTGATCTCCCTTCATCAATTAGTCCTTGGCTATGCCTTGGTTGTTAGCGCTAAAGGAATCATCATGCTGATTCACCTGTACAACAAAAAAGAACTTACTTTTAAACCTGATTTTCAATTCTTAACCAAGCCTTTAAAAAAAGAGATTGTAAGTGTTGCCATTTTCTCTGTACTTGGCGGGCTCGGCTCCATGCTCGTTTTCAACATTGATAAAATCATTATCAACCAACTATTAGACCTCAGCGAGACTGGAGTTTACACCATTGCTTTTTATTTTGGAACACTGGTTGTCATCCCCTCACGTCCCTTATTAAAAATCGCCGGAACCTTAATTGCTGATGCATGGAAAGATGATGATCTCGATAAGATAAAGTCAATCTATTACAAAAGCTGTATTAACCAGTTCATTATTGGAAGCTTCCTGTTTTTAGGAATTTGGGCTAATATTGACAACATTTTAAGCATTTTAGGCGACGATTACCTGCAATCCAAATGGGTTATTTTCTTTATTGGAATTGGCTACCTGTTTGATATGCTAACAGGAGCCAATGCACAAGTTATTGCCTTTTCCCGCCATTACCGGGTTTCTCTTTATTTCATGCTGTCGTTGGTTGTAATTGTTCTGGCGCTTTTGCTAGCACTAATCCCGATATGGGGAATCACAGGAGCAGCTATCGCAATTGCTTCGGCACTCTTTTTAAACAATTTAATGCGCTTCATTTTCCTGTACCGAAAATACAAGCTGCAGCCCTTCAACTACCGCTTTTTACTTGCTATTGGTTTCTTTATCGCTGTTTACTTCCTTCAACGTTTTATCCCCCAGCAAAATCTGATACTCGATATTTTCATCAGAGGAACAGTAATCACCACGCTCAGTGTAATCTTCTTTAGTCTTATTCCAATATCTGAAGAGGTTCAAACCGTAAAGAAAGAACTATGGAAGAGGATTGAATCCGTACTCAAGCCATCGAAGAACTAAGCTTTTCGCTCAGCATAAACAGCATAAAACCTTGGCGTAACCGCGCGCAAAACTGACCGCACACCATTAAACTGAAAAGGTGGCGTCCATTGCTCGCTGTCCTTAACCGTCCATCCCGCCTTTTCGAGTAACATATCCAACTGCCAACTTTCAAACTCATGATAATGCTGATCATAAGGGTCATTCACATTCCGATAAGCCGGAGCAAACCACAGCCTTAACGGAACTGTTACCACCAACTTCCTGGCTTTCGTTTGCTGTAAAATACCAAAAGGAGCAACCAAATGTTCCAGCACCTCAAAAGCAGTCAACACATCATAGCCATATTGATTGACTTGCTCCGGATTCAAATCAAAATCAAAGCCAGCTGCATTTTGTAGTTTGAATCCTTTATTAATCAGAAAATCGGACAATTGATTGGGAGTTCCCAAATCCAAAATCTGCTCCTCGTTTGTTATGTATTTAGAAAGAAACTTATGGGTGTTCTCAAATCGAAAACGATCTACTTTATTCATTGATATACTTCTAGTAGGTTAGCTTTATCTACATTCCAATTATATTTTGTCAAAACAGCCTCTTTACCATTTGCAAAGTCCTTCAGCTGATACTCTTTCTGAATTATTTGTTGCATAATCATCGCCAACTCATTGACATCATCAAACGAATACGTCCAGCCTCCTCCGGTCTCCTTGAGAATTCGTTCAATCGGACAACAGTTCGAGGCCAAAATTGGTTTCTCTGCATACAAATACTGAAACAACTTGTGAGGAATTGTAGAATCCGTATGCGCACTTTTTATATGTGGGATTAAAGCAACATCGGACTCAAAAACAATTTTCAGCAGCGCATCCCTGTTTTGCCATCCCAAGAAATGCACTTTTTGCTCGATACTCAACGCCTTAGCCAACTCCTGCAACTTGTCCAAAAATCGTCCAGCACCAACAATCCGAATCTCAAAATCGAGAGCATCTAACTGCGCTGCCGCTTTCAATACATACTGCAGTCCACGGTGAAAAGTAATCCCCCCGGCATAGGTGAATACAACTTTATCGTGTTCTTTAGCCGGAATTTCAAAATTAAACTCCTCCAAATTTTGCGTATTGGAAACAACATAGATCTTATCGGGAGCAACACCTAGCGATTGAATTCGTTCCTTTGCTTCTTCCACAACCACAATGACCTTATCGGCGAGTCTTACATACTTGCGCTCGTAGTTCTTCCATTGCTTCTCAGAAAACAAAAAACTCCCCAGAAAAGATTTCGTATGCTCCGATATTTTTAACAGAGCAGGCCAGTTTTCATGCAAATCGAGAACAAACTGAACGCCATATCTTTTCTTCATTTCGTAGCCAATTCTTGCCAACTGCAAATCATGAACATGAATAGCATCGAAATGATGGCTATCCATTAGCTGTTGAACAAACTTTCTCCAAACTTGAAAATAGAGCGGAAAAGACAAAGCAGCCACACTTGATTTACGCGCAAGCTCATTCAAGCCCATTCGATGAATAATCGTCTTTCCAAACTTTTTTTCTTGGCTATCCCGTTTTGTTTTCACGCACGCCATGTGCACCTCGTGTCCTCTTTCAAGTAGTACATTAATTTCGTTTTCAACCCGCGTATCTGGAGGAAAATTACTTTCCAACAACATCAATATCTTCATTCGTAAAAATTTTATTTTTAATGATAGTAGAAAAAGGGTTCATGATTTTGGTCAAACATAAAAGCTTTACACAACCACCTCCTGAACTAGTTTTTTAGCCAACTCTCTCCTTGAATACTTCACCCCCAAGCTTCTATTCGCTTTACGGGGACCACTCAATTCCTCTTCAATCATTAGCTTAATGTTGTCCGTGTCACCATAGTCAAACAACTCACCACACTGAGTCTCGTGAATCAATGACTCCAAATCACCTCCTTTTGGACCGATAGCCAAAACCGGTTTTCCTGAAGCCAGGTACTCATAAAACTTGCCAGTAATAATCCCCTTATTATTCTCAATTTTAGGAATAACCAGCAGCTGCATGGAAGACATCAACAGGTAACGAACCGATTTCTGATGATCAACATACCCCACCAAATCAAGATCCACCAAAGGAAGCTGTTCTTGTATTTTCAGCACCGTGGACTCTGGAATATTTCCAACAAAACGTAAGCGTATTCTTGACTGCAACCGAGAATCCAACCCTGAGATTGCCTTTAAGAAACCGTCAATATCATAAGCTTCAGAGATCGTCCCGGTATAAGTAATCACGAACTTTTCATCAGCTGTAATTTCATCAAGCTTAAAATCTTCTTCATCAAACCCATTCGGAATAACCAAAATCTTCGAACAATCTGCTTGCTTCAGTTTTTCTGAGAACAACCTCTTCATATCTTCACTAACTGTTACAACCTGGTCTGCTTCGTTCAATACTTTTCGCTCCAAATTTCGATCAATATGCTTCGCGATTGGCGTATGTCCCAACTCCCGATAATAGTAAATATCAGTCCACGGATCTCGTAAATCAGCGATCCATTGAATCCCTAGTTTTCGGTGTAGTTTCAAGCCTATCAACTGTGTTGAATGCGGAGGACTCGTCGTTATTACCGTTTGAATGTTATATTTTTCAATCAGTTGCTTGGCCTTTTTGTAAGCATACCGATTCCACCCCCGCCGAGGATCAGGAATAAAGAGATTTCCTCGAACAAACTTGGCCAATTTCTGCATAATTGAGTCGTTCTGCTGATTGGAAAAACCTCCATACGGAATTTCACCTTTCCCAATCAGCAACCGATATAAGTTATACAACTCAAACGTAGTTGTTGTATATACTTTAACATGCTCAGCAACCTCCTTTTCCAGGGTCTTATCCCATTGTGCATAACTCGCCTTCTGCGGATCTACCGTCAACACCAATGGCTCCCACCCATTCTCTGGAAGATATTTGGAAAACTTGAGCCAACGCTGCACACCTGCTCCTCCACTTGGTGGCCAATAATAAGTAATAATGAGGACTTTCTTCATTGCGGACATTGTTAAGCAAATGTAATAATCTTATAGGAATTCCATTATTTTTGTAGAATGATTGAAACCAGCATGAACTTCAACGATCTTCACAAACAATACCGAGCTTATCAAAGTGAGATTGACGCTGCGATCCAACAAACAATTGACAACAGCGCATTCATCAATGGCCCCGAAATTGGTAAACTGGAAGAAGAACTGGCAACTTTTACAGGAGTCAAGCACGCGATTAGCTGTAGCTCTGGCACCGATGCCTTACTCCTGTCGCTAATGGCCTTAGATGTTCAACCTGACGACGAAATCATCTGCCCGGCCTTTAGCTTTATAGCTTCTGCAAGTATGATTAGCTTCTACCGTGCCAAACCGGTATTCGTTGATGTTTCTCCGGTTGACTTCAACTTGGACATAACACAAATAGAAGAACGAATTGGCCCCAAAACAAAAGGAATTATTGCGGTTTCACTTTTTGGACAGTGTGCCAATTTTGACGAAATAAATGCCATTGCTCACAAACACGGGCTATGGGTCATTGAGGATGGTGCTCAATCTTTTGGAGCAACCTACAAAGGAAAGCGCTCCTGCTCATTGACACATCTGGCAACCACCAGTTTTTTCCCAGCGAAACCCCTTGGATGCTACGGCGATGGCGGTGCGATATTTACCAATGATCCCAAACTGGCTTCGCGAATAAAAATGCTCCGTTCCCATGGACAAAAAGCTCGCTATGTTCATCAGGAAATAGGTATAAACGGACGAATCGACACGCTTCAAGCAGCCATCCTACGGGTAAAGCTGAAACATTTTGAAGACGAGATACAAAAACGCCAACGAGCAGCTGAACGCTATTCGGAGAAATTAAAAGGGCATGTCCTTCTTCCGGAAATTACGCCCGACAAACAAAGCGTATGGGCCCAATACACCGTCATTCTCGAAAACCGAGATGAAGTAAAAGCTCAATTAACACAACAAGGCATACCAACGACCGTCCATTATCCGGTCATTCTCCCTAAGCAAGAAGCGTTTCAAGCTGACATCGTTTTTCATGAGAAATTTGAAGTTGCCTCTCTCTTAGCAGATACCGTACTATCTTTACCCATGCACGCTTTTATTACTGATTATGAAATAGATAAAGTTGCAAACGCAATAAAAACCATCATCCCCTAAAATAATCAACTAAAAATATGATTGCACTAATTACTTACGACACCCCACATAAAAAAACACAAGATGTTATATTCTCTCTAATAGCAAAAGGTTATAAAGATATCCACCTCGTTGTTCTTCCATGGGTTGAACGTAAGAGCTTCAAACCAATAATAAAACACAGACCAAGCATTCCAATCAACGTCCCAGTTGATCAACTCGCTAAAAACTTTGAATTATCATTAACGCGAGTTGGGACTAATGATCTGGAACTCTTCTTTCAACAAAATAGTTTTGATTACATTCTAATTGGAGGGGCAGGTCTTTTGCCTGCCGATTTGGCCCTAAAATTCCAAATCATAAATGCCCATCCAGGATATCTTCCAGCCGTAAAAGGGCTTGATGCTCTAAAATGGGCAATTCTCGAAAAACAACCTATTGGAGTAAGCACCCATATTATCTCGGACAAGGCTGATGAAGGCTGGCTCATTGACAGACAAATCATCCCTGTCTATTTCGAAGATTCATTTTACCATCTAGCATCACGCCTTTATGAAAAAGAAATCGACATGCTAACAGATGCAATTAATCTCTTAAAGAAAAATCCGCCACTCAAAAAACTACAAAACCCAGAAAAAGAGGCACACAGAAGAATGCCACACGCACTCGAATTAAAAATGATGGAAAAATTTAATCATCTCCGAATTAATTCACCATCTATATTCGAATAAAATGTTTATTGAGAAAATACGTTTAACCTAAACAAGATTTAAACACCATTTTCTTATCATTAGAATCATTGTTATATAAAACAAAAAAACATGATAAAGGAATCCGCTCTGGTAAAAATAAAAAACAATACAATTCAGATTGGCATCATTGGCCTTGGCTATGTCGGACTTCCTCTTGCCGTTAGTTTTGCACTGGAAAACACCAAAGTCATTGGCTTTGAAAAGTCGGAGGAAAAAGCTAAAAAGGTTAACGCTGCCATCAATTACATTGGCGATGTCAAAGACGACGATTTAAAAACAGTCGTGACTAATGGCACGCTAACCGCTTCAACGGACTTCTCCCAGCTAGCTGATTGTGATGCAATTTTAATTTGCGTCCCAACGCCCTTGGATATTTTCAAAAAGCCGGACATGAGTTATATTGAAGAATCAAGCCTTGAGATTGCGCGTCATATGCGTCCCGGAACATTCATTTGCCTGGAAAGCACGACCTATCCTACAACAACTGAAAGCTTCATTCTTCCAATTCTCGAAAAACACTCGAAACTAGAACATGGCAAGGACTTTTGGCTAGCCTTCTCACCAGAACGAGTCGATCCTGGAAATAAACAATTTGTAACCAGAAATACGCCAAAAGTATTAGGAGCACTTTCCGACGACGGACTCGAAGTAGGCAAAGCAATTTATAAAAAGGCCATCGACTCCATCCACACGGTAAGCTCTCCTCGTGTAGCCGAGATGGTTAAAATTCTGGAAAACACTTATCGCCTGGTGAACATTAGCCTGGTGAACGAACTGGCACTTCTATGCGGAAAAATGGACATCAACATTTGGGAAGTTATTGAAGCCGCAAGCACTAAGCCCTATGGTTTTCAGGCTTTTTATCCGGGTCCGGGAATCGGGGGACACTGTATTCCACTGGATCCATTTTACCTGGAACACATTGCTAAAAAATTCGGGTTCGACCTGAGCATGATTCATACCGCAGGACACATCAACAACATGATGGCTCACCGTATGACCATTAAGATTACCTCAGCACTCAACCGCCATAAAAAGGCGATCAACGGTAGTAAAATCCTGTTTTTAGGCGTAGCATACAAACCCAACATCGATGATGCCCGGGAATCTCCTGCGCTGAAAATCATAGATGAAGTATGTAAAAAAGGGGGCCTTGTCAGCTATGCCGATCCTTTTGTTCCCTCAATAACATCTGATGAGGGACGTCAATTTGATGCTTCGAACTATTCGGCCGAAACAATCAAGCAAGCCGACTGCGTTGTTCTGAGCACGAACCATTCAACGTTTGATGCAGAATTTATCCAAGAACATGCCCAGCTCGTTGTTGACCTGAGGAACATGATTAAAAACCCATCTGAAAAAGTTTATAAATTATAAGAATGAAGAATTTTGTGCTAGTCGGTGCAGCCGGCTACATTGCTGAACGCCATATGCGTGCCATTCGTGAAACTGGCAACACCATCGTGGCGGCAACCGATCAGTTTGACGTGATGGGAAGAATGGATAGCTTTTTTCCCGAAGCAGAGTTTTTTTTGAATGAAAAAGAGTTTGAAACTTTTGTAGCTCAATGGCAAAAGAGCCATGTGACACCAATCGACTATACAAGCATCTGCTCTCCCAACTACAAACATGCAGACCACATTCAAGCTGCACTTAAAAATCAGAGCTTTGCAATCTGTGAAAAACCACTTGTTTTATATCCCGAAGAGCTGGAACGCATTGAACAAGCGGAACAAACCACTGGCAAGAAAGTCTTTAATATCCTTCAGCTAAGATTGCATCCAACCATTATTGCTTTACGAGAAAAGGTTAAGCAAGCGGCACCCGACAAAATTTTTGACATTGATCTGACCTACATCACCTCCAGAGGGAAATGGTACTACAAAAGCTGGAAAGGTGATCCAAGCAAATCCGGCGGTGTAGCCACCAATATCGGCATCCACTTCTTTGATATGCTCCAATGGATTTTCGGAGAAGTTCAACACAGTGTTGTCCACACCTATGAAGCTGATAAAGCAGCTGGTTTCCTGCAACTAAAAAACGCTCGGGTTCGTTGGTTTTTAAGTCTCGACTACAACAGTATTCCCCAAGAGGCAAAAGATAAAGGCATGAGAACCTACCGTTCAATCACCGTTGAAAATGAAGAAATTGAGTTTAGCGGTGGATTTACAGATCTACACACACAAAGCTATCAGCACATTCTTGAGGGAAATGGTTTTGGGCTTCAAGAAGCTAAGCCATGCATCCTGCTGACGCATGAACTAAGAAACAGCCACCCCATCGGGGCTAAGGGCGATTATCACCCATTCTTAAAAGCCTAAAAATAAAGAAGCCGCTTCTGGGGGGAAGCGGCTTATAAATTAATAGCTGTTTAATTATTAATTGAGGATATTCTTGTACTGGTCATTTACGAGCTCAGGAAGAAAACCGGCAATTAAATCAAGGGCTTCCTGACGATCAATCTGCGACATTGTAATCACTTTCTGTCTTGATAGCTGATCTTGATTCAATACCTGCTCATTCAAGCTCTCCGGTACAACTAGTTCCGATACCCTCATTGAACGGGCTCCAAAGCCCTTCTCGGAGTTTACATACTTTACTTCAAAATAATTGGTGCGGATAATATATTCTTCACCTTTTTTGGTTTCTTTCAAGAAAACCTGAACCGGACGCTTTGATTCGCCGTAGGTGATTTCCCAACTTTTTTGATAAACCTTGCTTGGTTCGAAATCTACTTTCGAGGAAATTTTATAATCATCAACAAAAGCTGTTTCTTCTCCTGCAAAAACACTCAAAGAGGCCACAAACATAGCAGCAAATAAAAAGCCGATAATTCTGTTTTTCCTTTTCATGACAAATGGTTTTAATCGTTAATTTGTTGTAATAACAAGGGCAAATGTATAGCCGCTTTTCACCCAAAAACCTGACAAAGAGCATGAATAATTTTTGTTAAAAGAAAATTAGTTTTAAAATGAAAGTAAAAAACAAGATAGAAGCTTCAAAGTTTTATTAAAAAGCTAAAAAAGGTCATTTTGAGCAAGTACTTTTCGAGTACAGCTTACAGTTTTTAAAAACATGTTAAAAAACACACAAACGCTTAAAACACACGCAAAAACAGAGCAAAATTTTAATTAACATCCAAATATTCTCAATCAGAACAAAACAAATATCATCAAATTGTTTTTTTTGCTTTCAATTTGAAAGCACTGACACGATACGCTCCTTACAAATTATTTGAATGCTAAACTATTATGATAATATAACTAGAGACACAGACAAGAAAAATCAAATATTAACTAATTATTAAATCGTGCCAACAATTCGCCCGTTCCTGTTTCTTTTCAAACTTTTTGAATTCAAAAAGCGAAAAACAATACAAAACGACAAGATTCAATCCTTCAAAAGCCATTTTAAGCCGCCCTATTGCAAAAAAAGCCCTATGATATACATAGAGCTTCCCTTTTCTCTTATAAACCTAAAACAGGCCTATTTTTTCTTCTTTTTAGCAACGAAGTAAACACCGGCACCCACAACAACAATTGCGACTATAATTAATACAGTAGTTGTGCTGCTACTTCCAGATTCTTGTTCTGCTTCATAAAACACAGGATCCATATCATCAATCGACAAGGTATCCTCCATTTCAAATAAATCTTCTTCCTGCTCTTGTGCAGCTACTGGCTGCAAAGCTCCTACGGCCAACATTCCGAATAGGGCTAAAATCAACATTAGTTTTTTCATTCGTATTTATTTTTTAGTCATTAATTGTATTCAGGTATTCCCTATACTTATCCACAATTTCAGGATGTGTTTCCTGATAGGTCTCTGCCAGTGCTCGGATTGCAGGTTCATACTTTGGATAAATCTGCAAGCAGTCCTTTAACAGCCGCCTGGCTTTTTCCGGCTGGGTCTGCCCGTAAATTGAAGCTAGCTCCACATAGGCACTAAAATATTTGGGATTAACGTCAAGCAAGTGCTCAAAATAAGCTTTCGCCTTCGCCTGATCACCTGTTTCAACGGACAATTGCCCCATCAACTTCAATGCCGGCTCATAATTCCCATTAATACTCAATGCGGTCTGCAAAACATCCACCGCCTCCTGCCTTTTATTTTGCAAACTTAAGGTTTTTCCCAAACGAGAATAAATATGCTCATCTCTTTTATAGGACTGTAACGCTTTTTTAAAGCTCGCTTCCGCCAGCTCATAATTCTTATCAGAATAAGCCTGAACACCCCGCAATGAAGCTTTCGACTTCCGCTTGACCACCGCACAAACAGGAACATCATCAACCTCGACAACATGTATTGTTCCTTCTGGAGGAAAATTGCCATTTGTAAGCTGCCCTGGCTGAATGTAGCTATTTCCAATAATCGCGTAATCCCAGTCAGCATCACTTCGAAACTGGTATTGAAAATAGCGGAAACTCAAATTCGCATGATCGCACAAATACCACTGCACCGGAAAGTTGCTTCCAACAACCAAGGGTTCACTCTGATGCTGCTTATTCAAATAATCTCCCAGCCACTCGGCGCCACTTCGCATGGTGTGATAATAATAATCGGTCTCATAGCGCCCATAGGCACCATTCAAACCACCCACCAGCTGATTGTAATACAAATAATAATAGGGATGCGAACGCACCATAAAAGCAACCGGATGAATCAACAAGCCAACCAGAACGACTGCAACCAACACTTTCGCCCCTTGTTTCTTAAAACGGCCAAACAGCTCGTTAATTCCAACAGCCGATAGCACAACAATTCCAGGATAAACAAACAGGAAGTGGCGCCACGCACCGTACAGGTTTGATTTGGTAAGAATGACAAAAATGACCGGAAAAAGTGTCGTAAAGGCCAGCAAAATATAAGTCAACCGATGCTTACCCTGAATTAGCGACTTGCCATAAACTGCAAACAGAACAAGTCCACCCAGAACCACCAGCGGAATGGTGATCAACATATACTTGGGCAAATAATACCAAGGCCTAAAGTCTGACCAAATGAACTCTCCATCAAAAATTTGCCGAATTGTCGTTGGAAAATCAGTCATTACCTGATACGATTTCCAAGGATTGATAAATGGATTTTGAAGCGCATATGGCCAGAGCAACAGACCTAGCAGGTAACCTGCGAAAGAAAAGACCAGCAACTTTAGAAAAGTCCGCTGGACATGCGCCCACCTTACTTCCCGCCCATCAAGGTACTCGTAAAAATAGAAAAGCACCCCCGCGAAAAGTAGGTAAAAGGCTAATAAGATTCCTCCTGCCCTGATACTGACGGAAAAAGCAATACTCGCTATTAAAAGCAAAATCGAAATCGAAGAGCTTGGCTTAAATCTGGCATAGGTTAATTTCAGCGTATAATACACTCCAGCAATATAGGCCAGGGCAAAAGGAATATCTTTCAGATTATTTTGCAAGTGTCCCATAAAACGCGGTGAAACAGCAAACAGCAGCAGTGTTATAATTCCGGCACGATAGCCTTTCAGCCATGTGGCAAACAGGGCGGCCACCAGAATACACAACCAACCTATAAAGCTGCTAAACAAGTGCCGAAAACCATACACATCATCAATCCCAAACCAATGCATACAAATGGTAGCCAGGTTATCCGGCGTTTGCCCATAGTACTGCAAATGTGTTTTGGGGGTTTTCAGCGCATCGCGGTCTTTCCCGTAGGATGCAAAATAATCGTAAACTTTCTCAGAATGAACGTAATGAACTTCCTCGTCACCCGAAATTCCTGCATCGCGGCTCACCACCAGCAATACCAACAGCAAAGCTGCAGCCAGCGAGAAAAACAATACTTTCAGGTGACGCTCATTCATGCTTTATTATCTTTTGATTGATAAATCTTCTTCACAAAATAGAGTGGGCGTCGCTGTGACTCTTTATAAATACGATAGACATATTCACCCACAACCCCCAAAAAGATCAACTGAATTGATCCTAAAAAATAAATGCTCAGCACGGTTGACGACCAGCCCATGATGGCAAAACCAAGAAACTTGGCCACCAACACATACATACCAGCCAGCATAAAAACAATAGTTCCAATCAATCCCAACACCAAACACACACGAATTGGGAACTTCGAAAACGAAAAAATAGCATCTGCAGCCAACACAAACAGCTTTCCGAAAGTCATTTTAGGTTTCCCCTGAAAACGATCTTCGCGCACATAATCCACAAACCCCTGATTAAAACCAACAAAACTTCGTAATCCAGGCAAATAACGCACCCGCTCTTCGAGTGACAGCAATGCCGACAGTGCTTTCCGGTTCATCATGGAGAAGTTTCCGGCATTTTCCAGGTCTTCAATATTCGCAACGCTTTTAAACAGGTTATGAAAAACTCCTGTAACTGCGTTTTTAGCCTTATTACCCTTACGTGCCGACCTTCGTCCACTAACGATATCAAAATCCTCATTAACCAGCTTATCATGCATCTCCTTGAGCAATTCCGGAGGATCTTGCAAGTCTCCATCCATCATGGCAACATAGCCACCAGTTGCATGTTCCAGCCCCGCAGTAAAAGCAGCCTGATGACCAAAATTTTTGGAAAGCGAAATCACCCGAATTCGATCATCTCGCTCCTGGAAAGCAATCAGCCGTTTCAAACTATCATCTGTACTCCCATCATCGACAAAGATCAATTCAAACTCATTCTTGATATTTGCCAGGGCTTTTACGGTTCGAGGAACCAATTCATCAATCAACTCCTCTTCATTAAATATCGGAACTACCAAAGAGACCATAAGCTTTTCGTTTAATTTAGTTTCAACTAGCCACATGGGCTGAAAGGGGAAGCCGAAACTTCCCCAATACTAGGTTAATAGTGGTTTAATTGGCTCGGCAGTTCTTGTCAAGCTTTGTGTGCTGTTCCTGGCACAGGAACAGGGAATTCCATATCTACAGGACCAAACTTCATTTCTTTTGGCCCTAAATCCATATCTGATTTAAAAATCTCGTCCCAAGTTACTTTTTGCCCGGTGTAAGCAGCTGTTCTACCCATAATTGCAGTCAGGGTTGAAATCGCTGTTGTTTCTGCTTCATTCACATATTCCCCGGTTCGAATTGCATGAACCAAGTGCATGTGCTCCTGAACGTAAGGAGGAATCTTCACTTTATTCATCGGTTGTCCATCTTCCCCAATCGGGTATTCAAATTTCCACTTCACAGTACCATCCAAATTCCAGATTGTATTTTGACAGTTGGTATAACCTTCTGTTCCAACAATCATCTCTCCGGTTCCGTTGGCACAATTATCAATCTGACGGCTCATGCTGTGTGAGCTCACGCCATTTCCATATTCAAAATCAATACTGAAATAATCATACTGATCTCCAGTCAACCGTCGAGCACGACCTCCATAGCCAATCGCACTTTCAGGCTGCTTCCCGATAAACCAGTTCACCACATCGATGTTATGCACATGCGTATCCAGAATGTGATCACCACACAACCAACAGAAGTTGTTCCAGTTGCGCATCATATAAGTCATATCATCCCAACCTTCCTCGCGGGTACGGAACCAAACGTGATTCTGATTCCAATAGGCTTTAGCCGAAGTAATTTGTCCAATTGCTCCGTTAGCTACCTGCTTGTAGGTTTCAATATAATCTTCCTGATGACGACGCTGAGTCCCGGTCACCACATTCAAGCCAATGGCAGCAGCTTTCTTTGCCGAGGCAATCACCGAGCGAATACCAACCGGATCAACAGCCATCGGTTTTTCAAGAAAAACATGCTTTTGCTGCTTGACAGCTTCCTTAAAGTGCAAAGGCCGAAACTGCGGTGGAGTTGCTAACAGCACAACATCAACCTCTTCCAATGCCATCAACTTCTTGTAACCATCAAAGCCCACAAAACAGTTCTCCTCAGGGATCGGACGCTTATATCCGGCAAAACGCTTCCGACATGCATCAATCTTATCCTGAAAAACATCTGCTAAAGCAACAATTTCCAAATCCGGACCTGCACTAATAAAGTTGATTGCAGCTCCGGTTCCCCGGTTTCCAACCCCAACTAATCCGGCTCTCAACTTCTTACCAGCAGGAGCTGCACTTAAAATTGGAGGCAGACCAAGTGCTGCTGCGTCCTTTTTGCCTTTACAAGAAGAAAGCACAGCGCCAGCCCCCAACACACCGACTCCCGCCAAAGCAGTAGCCTCCAGGAATCGGCGTCGATTAATATTTTTTGAGTTATCTGTCATGACATTGGTATTTTTTATTGCTCAATTGATTCATCTACTTCACACACAACCCGAAATCCGACTTCCATTACATCCGAGTACCACCAAATCGATTTCGGCATTTGGGGATCGGTCATCAGCCAAGCCTTGGTTCGGGTATAATCACGCGCCGCAGAACGCACATCCTTGGCATCGCTTTTAAAAGAACCTCCCCGAACAACATGCTCTCTTCCTTTTTTAGGTCCCCGAGGATTCTCAACCACCTTCGCCTTACTATACTCCTGATAAATCGCTGGATCGTAATAATCCAAGCAAAACTCGGCGACATTCCCTAACATATTTTTCAATCCAAACGCATTCGGTTTAACAGCTTCAGGAGCCATGGTCATCCCATCGCTATTCAACTCGTAAGCGACATAGCTATTGATAATGGCGGTATCCGGTGAAAAAATCTTTTTCAAAAACCCCTTGCTGGTATAATCTTTTGGACTGCCCTCAAACGGATAAGGAGTTTGACTACCTGCACGACAAGCATACTCCCATTCAGCTTCCGTTGGTAGGCGGTATTTTTTCCCCGTAACCTGAGTCAGCCACCGGCAATAGGTGTTCGCAGCATGCCAGCTCATTGTAATCGCCGGCCGGGATCCTTTTCCCCAACCTTGGTCTGGTGCTCCCCACGGAGGTGTTGGCCCCGTAATTCCATCGACTTCTTCATCAACCTCTATCGCTTCTTTTCGTCCTTGCGACGAGGTCGCTTTAAAGAATGCCAAGTATTCCTCCCAGCTAACCTCCACTTTTCCCATCCAGAAATTGCCGACTTTAGCATTAAAAACCGGACCTTCATCCTTGTCGCGAAGTGGCTCTTTCTCGGGGCTTCCCATCTGAAAAGTACCACCCGGAACAGCAACCATTTCAAAACTCACACTGGTTCCAGGAATCTTTTCTGTAAAATTCTCAAAACGATTCACAGAGGTAGGTTGCTCATAAACTTCTTCTTCAGCAGAAGCAATCGTTCCAAAATTCATATTGTGCTCATGCGCGGCATTAGGATCGTGATGACCAACATGCAAGTGACAATTAATGCAGCGCAATTCTTCTTTACTAGTCAGGTAATATAAGTGAGCATCATCACCCTCTGGAGAGAGTGTTGTTGGAAATAAATTCTGGTGACATTTTAAACAAGACTCTTTATAAACAAAGTGCTGTGCATTCTCGACCTTACGCTTCTCTTCCCAATTAAAGTCGGCACTGTCTTTAAAAAGCATTCCATACACATCTTTAAATCCATGCTTGGCTTTTGCGACCAAATGTCCGTGCCCTTTTGGAGGAAGATGGCATTCAACGCAATGCACAATTACTCCAGCCTCATTATTATAATGTGTTGAAAGTTTCCAGCTCTCTTCAGCGTGCGGGTGAACATGGCACGACATGCAATAATCATCTGTCGAGGTATATTCCATTGCCTTGTTTCCCAAGCTCAATACAACCAGGCAAGCAACAACACCTAACAGGATAAAGAAGGCGTAAGCCCGTTTCCCATTGAATAGATTTCCAAGTTTCAGTTTCATTAGCTCCTAATTTTTGGCTGCATCAACTGGCAGCACCCAAATCTTTTTCACGTTTTATGGTTCACCGAAATCAACATGATCTCACGAGACAGATCTGCCAATTTAAGCGATTTAAAGCTACCACAAACCACTTACCCACCTTTTAATTTAGGCTTACACAGGGGTTATCAATAGGTTAATATTTGGGTTAATTTTATGCTGAACAGCAACTTTTAAAAATCAAAATATACTAACAATCAGCAACATAAAAGATTAATAAAAAAAATTAACCCTCAAGAACGGAGATTTGAATCAAGAGCGAAGTAAATCATCAAAAGTAAGGTCCAATTTTTCGCCATAGAGCTCTTCATAAAGCGAAGCAAACTTTTCGTAGGTATATTTGGCCGTATTCATATTGTTCTGTAAAACCAATGCTCGAAGCTTAAATGACAACGCTTGATCGTTGATTGGATCTGCTACTAAAATACGATCAGCCAGTTTTAAAATCAATTCCTGGTCTTTCTCACTGTCTAGATCCAACAAATGAATAAACTTTAGCAGGTTGTCTACAATGTTGTTCCCCATGTACCCTTTAAAATCATCCAACCAGTCATGAGATTCGTCTTTAAACACCTCCCCTCCCCGAATAATTCGATAGAAATTCAGGAAAAACTCCGGATTATGCTCTTTGTTCTCATTCAACAATCTCAATGCTTCGACATAATCACAATAAACTGTTTTGCCAAAACGAATTGTCCAACAATCAACATTAAACACAACCTCAACGGTATCCAACTGTTCCAAAATAATTCGCAGCTTCCGGATGGTAACACCACGGCTGTTTTTGGAATTTTGATAGCTTAAGCCTGGCCACAAAATTTGAGACAATTCTTTCGTAGATATCCCTTTCCGATGGTGCTGCCCATAAACCAGGATCAACAAAAACAACTGCTTTATTTTAGGGGTAAATTGCCCTGTAATATCTTTCCCTTCCTTATCTACCACTTGGAAATCACCAAAGAGCTGAATGTAATTTGTTTCAGGATAATCGCTAGCAGTATTTTCCAGTTCTTTCAGTTTTTCAGATGACAAGTAACGTCTACGCCCCATCCCTGCGGGCAACTTCAGATAAATGAGCAACAAAACCAACAAGGCCACCACAATAAAGCCAACTTTCGACAAAACCGGATAACGCAAGAAGATACTCCGGCTCTGAGCCAGATCGACCAAGTCTTTACTCAGGCTCCAAATCTCTTCTTCGCCCAAGGTTCGTGACCAAATTACCAAGTCATCAATCTCACCATTCATAAACGTGCTGGCATTATAGCCTGCAATTCCCACATAGATATTTTCTCGTCCTTTATAGGAGGGATGCCCCAAGGAACGTCGATCCAGTTTACCGTCCACAAAAATGGACTGCTCTCCAGTCAGTTTATTGTACCGCCAAACCAAATGATACCATTTTCCGGGCTCCAAAGTCGTCTTGCCTTCCATGTCATTCGCATAGAAACCGAAATAGGGTTTCTGGTTTCGCAATACTAAATGAATAGACTGCTGGTAGGAACTTCCTTTCGTCCCAATGATACTAATATCCCTATTTTCAACATTGTAACTTCGAACCTTTACCCAGGCTGCAATCGTAAAATCATGATCCCGGAGCTTTAAGTCTTCGGCTTTTGGAAGAACAATATGGCTCTCCTTACTAAAAACAGCTACCATTCCTCGCTGAGCATCATCTTGGTAATTCACCCCAATATCCTTCCCATCGAAGCCATTGATGCTGTAATCCATCGCACCATTTTCAAAGCTGTAGTAGGCCTCCAGCCCTTCTGTAATTTCCAAAGGCGACGCCACAAAATGCTGTTCTTTATTCTGGACAGGCTCTTCAAAAACCACCGTTTCAGGCTTAAACTGGTATCCCGGGCTTTTCGGAGTCAACGTTACCGTTTCTCCAGGGCCTACGGGGAAACAATACTTCCCACTGGTCAAACTATTGGTTCCGTCCCAGCTCACATAACTCAAGGTTTGGGCATTAAAAGTCACAGTCCCTTTGATTGTCTGAAAACTTCGAAGTTGATAGAGCACTTGAATAATCCAATTCTGATAACGATCAAGCATGATAAAGTTTGGCGTTTTCCCAGTACTTTTCCACACATTCTTAACATGCTCGATCAAGTATGGATTTTGTGTGGTATTAAAGAAAGATTCCTCGGGGCGACCAGCCCGTTTAGGAAAGTTATAGTCATTATAAATCAGCAGATTATTTCTGGGATCGCCCTTCAAAAACTCGCCAATAAAGTCGGGGGCCTCCAAAATCGAGAAATATGGCTCAACAGCATAGTCCCAAACATAATGAATCCAATCCGGACTATTCCGATGTTCCTGCATCATGAAAATCACCACTCGCTTTCCGGTCTCAACCATGTTCTTCAAGGTTGGCCAGTCATTTCCAGACTCATGAACATAGAGGTAAGGAAGAATACCCGATTCTTCAATAACCTTCGTTAGCTCATTGGTGTTGACATTGAAATCCAAAAATAAGGTAAGTATCTTATCTGGCTTCTCTTCCAAATGCTTGCGGATGGTTATCAATTGATCGACAAATGGCGTAGAACCTCCATAAGCATTTCGCAGCATGAGCTGACTTTGTTGCCTTTCCCATTCCAAATAAAATCGAAAACCACCGATATTAACATCCAACAGCTGCTGAACAGACTTATTTTCTTTCACCGTAGCGTCTGTCCCCGAGAAATTGGAAATCACAAAAATACTTTCATCATAATGCTTAAAGACGACATCTTCGGCAGCTTTCACCACTGTTGACGCCAACACAAAAGCAATTATCAATGACCAATATTTTAGTAATGGATGGTTCTTCATAAAATCAAAACGCAAGCTCAAGTCATAATTTGATCAAACAAAGATATAAAAAGGCTTGATTCATCACGATAGCATTTTAATCTGATTAAAGGTTCACATAAATCAGACCATTTTAAACAAAAAACCATTTGCAGAACTATTTTTTTTCTATTTTTGTGGCTCGAAGGGGTTGTTAGCTCAGTTGGTTTAGAGCATTACCTTGACAGGGTAGGGGTCACTGGTTCGAATCCAGTACAACCCACAGAAACGAAAAGACCGGAAATTTACTTCCCGGTCTTTTCTATTTTATGTCTTCTTGCTTTGATTTTGCTTATTGCTCCAACAAATCAATCACCAATTCATCCAAAACCTCTTTTCCTGCATTCACTAGCTTAGTCGCTTGAGGCTTGGTAATTGTTTCTTCAGAAAAAGTAGCCAGCGCGTCATCCAGCTTGGCTAATTGATCCAGCTTATTCGCTGCTTCCAGTTTTTCGCGAACAATCCGGATCTTCTCAAAGTCCTGGATTCCCTCACGCAAGCGTTCAAAACGAATTGAACTTAGAGGGCCGGGATAAACCTGGTAGGTATCGCCTGCTGGCCAAGTTCTAAACCTGGAGTCATGCAAGGGGTCTTCAGCCCACGAGTTGTAAGCCCAACGTAGAAAACCATCAAAACCACGAGCAGCGGCATACCAACCTAGCAAGGCTTGTTCTGCCGGAGGCGAAAAGGTAAAATTGTTTGGATGCTCAGGCTTACTGCACATCGTATAAAATGTTGTGATCTGTCCTTTTTCAGCGCGAGCTTGAATATACTGTTTCTCCAGTTCAGGATCATGGAAAACACACAAATCATAAAGATCATCTGTAATCTCAGCATGATAAGTTCCGGCTAAAGCAATTTTGATTTCAGGAGTCACTCGTTTCAGCAGCTCAATCATGCTCTGCATCTCTTCCAGTTTACGCTCATCCATCGCAATTAAGGTTTTATCCAACCAGCCTTTCTGCGCAAGATGATTTCGAAATTGCACCAGGAACGGCTCCCAAACAGCTTTATACTCTTTACTTCCTGGAGTAACCTCTACCGTTACATAATCTGCAGAATCGGTATCGAAATAGCGTACCTGATTCCCCCAAGGAACCATCGAATAACAATTAATTTGCTTCGTAATACCGGCATCCATTGCCAATTCAACCCATTGATCAAAAATAGAATAGTCAAATTCCCATTCCTGATTTCCCTTGTGCGTCCATTGAATCATGGATTCAAACTGATCGTAAGTTTGACCTCCCCAAGGACGATGTAAAATACTTGTTGTAATGCATTTTTGCCCGGCATCAGCCAACATTTCCAGATAAGGTTTCATCAGCTCCAAATGCTTATCCGACCATAGCTCAACATCGTAATAACGGGCTACAGCAAATGGATTTTGCCACAAATCAAGATGGAAACTCCAATCAGCAGGAGCAGGCAATTCCATGTTTTGCACTTCCAAGCTAACGGGCAACTGGACGTCACGTCCTCCTTGACGAGACACATTCACACTTCCCGTGTAAACTCCTGCAACAGCAGAAGCTGGGACATCAATGGTTAGCCAAACCGGGCGAGTTGTACGCTCTTTCAGGTTAAACACCTGGTTTGTTTCCAAAATATCAGCAGCCAAGAAAGCTGCAATTGTATCTTTATCACGCCACCCACAGCCATTCAAAAACTCATCTGTAATAACATATCGCACCGGATGTACTCCCAGGCTTTTTGCGGCAATAATCTGTCCATCTGGTCCACTCAACTCTGACAGCTCCACCTCGATCGTAGCTACCGGATCAGAACTCCACAACACCAACTGAAGATTTACCCGTTCGCCTTTCCAAGCACTTCCAACCCATTCCTTCGCCATATTTCCTTCTGGCGACAACGCATAATCATAGCGTTCATCCACGCTTCCAAAAGCAGCATGAAAGCCTCCTTCTACCCCACTCCATGCTTCTGGAGCAACAGGATTCGGATTTTCAGGTTCGTCAAAGCCGGTACTCTCCACCTTTACCTGGCATGAAATACACAATACAATCCCTAAAAAACACCAAACAAAAAGTTTCTTTATTCTTTCCATAGTTTATCGTTAATGATTCTCTTTTCGGAAAACTCAACTTACAAAAGCCTATCATCTAAGGCATCTGAGAAACATCATACAATAAACATAAAAATAACGATTAGTCAAATTCATAAGCAAATACGTTTGAGGATTTTTTTGAGAATTCATTCTTCAACTAGCACGAAAAGAAGAAAAAAGTCATTTCTACCCAGCTCATATTGCACTATATTTCAATCACATAAAACAGACTAAAACAAAATGAAAACACCAGGCTCCCGATTTATTCGAGTAAATCAATAAAAACTACTCCTCAAAATAATTATATTAGGAAACCAAACTAGGGCAAAATTGCGTCACAACGACGACCAAGTACTCAGGACTAATTAGTAAAGAAACCAAATGCTTCAACTTTTCATAGCACTCACTCAAAATGCAGCTTTGTTAGTTGCACTGTCTGTTTTATATAGCTTACTTTCGAGATTTCGCCAGCAGAATCGTACCAAATACAGCATTCTTGTTGGTCTTCTTTTTGGAGCGATTGCCATTGCAGGCATGAACATTCCTGTCTACTACGAACCTGGAATCATTTACGATGCACGCTCTGTTATTCTTGTATTATCAGGACTTTTCGGGGGTGGAATCGCATCAGTTGTTGCTGTTTTAATGGCTGGAGCATTTCGACTCTTCCTTGGAGGAGTGGGCGTAATGACAGGAATCATCACCATTCCGATTTGTGCCATCATCGGTCTTGCCGTCCGGAAGTTCTACCATAACAATCCGGAAAACCTTTCTCTTTTCAAGCTCTGGACCCTGGGTTTTCTTTCTCACGTAATCATGCTCTCACTCCAATTATTGTTACCCTGGCCTACCGGGCTGGATATCATCATGCGCTTGTGGGCACCGATACTCACTATATTTCCCATTGCAACCCTGATTGCTGGCATGCTACTTCAAACAGAGGAAAAAAGGCTCAACGCATTATCCAAAATCAAAAGTACGGAAGAGCGCTTTCAGGCACTTTCCGAACATTCTCCGGTTGGTATTTTCCGAACACTCCCCAATGGATATACAACTTATGTCAATCCCCGCTGGAGTCAATTATCGGGCATATCAAAAGAGCAAGCTTTAGGTGACGGATGGCTAGAAGCCGTTCATCCAGATGATCGGAACAACCTGGAAAAAAGGTGGAAAGAAATTGCCTTAAACGAAGGGCGATCGTTGGCTGAATACCGTTTCCTGCGCCAGGATGGTGAAGTCATTTCAGTGTATGGCGAAGCTGTTCCCGAGTTTGGCGATGAGGGTAAGCTGCTGGGCTATATTGGAACGCTCACGAACATTACTCAACGCAAAAAAGCAGAAGAAGCCCTGCGCGAAAACGAGCAAAACTACCGGAACTTATTTGAGAATGATCCGGCAATCAAGCTCATGGTTGACCCGGATACCGGACAGATCATAAATGCAAATAAGGCGGCCGCTAAGTTCTACGGATGGTCGGTTGAGCAATTGGTTGACATGAAAATTGACCAAATTGAACTCACCTATCAAACCATTTCCCATCCCAGCAGGGGACAAAATGGTCACACCCAAAAAGCCAAACACCAATTGGCAAATGGAGAAATACGAACTGTTGAACTGTTTATTAATCAAATCCGCTTTCATGGCAAAGATTGCTGTCACTGCATCATCCATGATATCACAGAAAAGCAAGAAGCTGAAGAAAAGTTGAAACTTCTAAGTAAAGCACTTGAGCAAAGCCCGGTAAGTGTCACCATTGTTAATCCTCGAGGCAAGATTGAGTATGTCAATCCAAAGTTCACCGAAATAAGTGGTTTTACCCCGGACGAAGTTATTGGAGAAAAACTCTACAAACTAAACCCGGATCAATTTTCAAGTGAAGTCTACAAACATATTTTGCAAACAATTTCAAGTGGACAAGATTGGGTTGGAGAAAGTGAAAACAGACGGAAAAATGGAGAGCGCTACTGGGAAAGCCAGATCATTTCGCCAATTGTAGACACCAATGGAAAGATTACCAACTTCATCAGTGTGAAAGAAGACATTACGGAACAAAAACGTATGCTCAAGGAAGTTCTAGAAGCGAAAGAAAAAGCAGAGAAGGCTGAACGACTAAAATCAGCTTTCCTTGCCAATATGAGTCATGAAATCCGAACACCACTAAATGCGATTCTCGGATTTACGAACATGCTAACCAGCAACACCAATTTATCTCAAGAGTCGCGGGAAGAGTATGTCTTCATCATCAACAAGAGTGCCGAAGGCTTATTGCAAATTATCAATGACATTCTCGATATTTCGAAGCTGGAAACCGGTTTGGTTAAGATTTTTAAAAAACCATTTGAATTAGAACAGGTTCTTGAAAGCTTAAAAGCTCGTTACATCAAAAAACTGGCTTATGAAAACAAACAGCACATCAACCTGAATTTGGAGATTGCTCAATCGGTTCCGCTGCTTGACAATGATGAAACTCGTTTCGTCCAGATCTTCACCAACCTATTGGATAATGCTGTAAAATTTACAGAGGAAGGTGAAATCACCTTCGGTATTTCAAATGCCACACCAGAACGCATTGACTTTTTTGTTTCGGATACAGGAATAGGTATTTCAGAAAAAGACCAAGCCAATATTTTTGAGCGCTTCCGGCAAGCCGGCGAATCAACTGCGCGACTCCAATCCGGCAATGGTTTAGGCCTGGCCATTGTAAAAAACCTGGCCAATTTGATGGGCGGCAACATCACACTGCAATCGAAGCAGGGCGAAGGAACGACCTTTCACTTTTGGATTCCACGTTAATTCATCCGATTGCTCGAAACGACAGTTCTTGGCATAACAAGAGAAAGGCAGCCTGTTTCCAGCCTGCCTCAAACTAAACATTAAATCTAATCTGAAAAACTATTTGCAAAAATTAATTTCGTCGTTTTGCTTGCCAGTATTTTCGAAACTGGTCCAAAGTCATAATCCCCACTGGTCCTTCATAGATACCGCCAAAACCTCCAATATCATTCACCCGAATCTCTAGAATATTCTCCTCTCCTGCTTTCAACATCCCCGGAGGGATGAAGTAATTCCTAAATTCATCATAAAGGCCACGATCATAACGCCGATCGTACTCTCCCGTTCCACCAATCAACTGCCCATTGATATAAAGTCGGTCTGCATCATCAATTTTACCAGCCAACAGTATTAACCGTTGTGAGGCCAGGGCCTCAGAAATTAGCAACCGCCGAGTATATACCGCATATCCATCATAGTCATTATATCCTTGGTCTTCCCACACCGCAGGCACTTGAATCTCATCGTAATCATTCGGATCAAATGATCTTCCCTTGTTGAACATCCATGTTCCAGTCAGGCTAATTGAAAAAGGTGGCAAGGTTCCCTCTGAATATATTCGAATATTACCCGACACAATTCCGCCTTCCAACAAGGCATCATAAACACGAACGGCAATGATATTTTCTTGACCCACCCGAATAACATCCGGAGGGATTTGGTATGTTCGTTTGGCATTGTAGGCTGTTGCAAAACGCGGAGGGAAAGCACCTGACTGTCCAATTTTAACGCCATTGATAAATACTTCATCCACATCATCGATGTAGCCAAGCTCTAAAATTAAGTTCTTGTTTTTAAGCTCAGTTCCTAAAGAAACCGTTTTCCGATACCAGGCATAACCATCATAACCTCGAAAGCCTTCGTCCTCCCATCTTGCAGGCACTTTGATCTCCTGCCAATTGGCATCGTTATATGTCGTTGAAGACCATTCATCATTATCCCCAATGCGAAATTTCCACCACCCTTTTAAGCTTTGCTCATCGGGTTCACTGGCCAATCCACCCAAGCCTGTTAATAGCAATACCAACAGCCACATGCCTCCTATTATGATCTTTGGTCTGTTCATAATCTAGTCAAATAAACGAATCAAATCGCGAACAAATGATTTCCATCCACCATTGTCTTCTTCCCATCGCATTCGATCCTTCAATTCATTCATTATCCCTTCTTTCACAATCCCGACAGGGCCTTCGTAAATTCCACCATCGGCAAAAATATCTTCTACTTCAATCGAAATCATATTCTTGGTTCGCAACACATCAGCCGGAATTGGGTAAATCCGGAAAAGCTGGTAAGAATCATTTCGTTGAAAGCGGGAATACCCATCCAAATCCTCTACCCCACCTATTTTCTTTCCATTCAGATATACCTCTTCAAAATCATCAATTCTTCCTAATACGAGGTAAAGCTTTTCATTGCGTAAGTCATTCGGGATTATAAAACGCTTCCGATACCAGGCATGGCCATCGTACCCCGAATAACCTTGATTTTCCCATGCCATGGGCACAAAAATCTCATCCCACTGCTCATCATCAGTTTGTGGGTTGTGCATGTTCCCAAAGTCACGGGTTGAAAATTTCCACTTACCACTCAAGTCAACGGTCATCAACGATTGATCCAGATCATAGTAAAATCCGAGCTTCCCAGCACGAATCAGACCACCTTCCCGGCCTTCATCGAACACCCGTATGGCAATAACATTGCCTTCCCTTTTTAGCCATTTAACAGGAACAAGATAGTGGCGTTCCTGATTGTAAGCCGTCTCGAAATTAGGCGGAAAACTACCTGATTGCCCCACCTTTCGGCCATTGATAAACACTTCATCCACATCATCAATATATCCTAAAAAGAGACTAACCATCTCCGTTTGAGGAAGCGATGCTACTCCAAAGTTCTTTCGGTACCAGGCAAAACCATTGTATCCTTCATAATAGTGCTCCCATTGGCGGGGTGCTATGACCTGATCCCAGTCATCAACGGCATAATTTGGGTTGGCCCAAGCCGGATCATCTCCTACCGTAAATGACCAATTACCACGCAAATCAACCAATGTTTTCCAATCAGAGGCTTTTAGCTCCAACGAGCCAAAAGCCAGCATCAGAAACAGGTAACCGATTAAATATTTAGTGGTCATAATTGAAAGTAACTTTAGGCTACAAGATATTAAAACAAAATCAATTCGAAAGGCTGATTAGTGCTTATTTGGCACCATAACGCAAAGTCATGTTAACAATATATGCTTTCCCCACAAGCACACTGTCTGCTGTTAACGTTCTGTTTTTAAATACATGTTTCACATAGTCACGAGCGTCTGGATCATCGCAACGCAGACGGACAATACGCAGACTTTGATCATGATCGACTACAAAACAAATTTGAACCCGGTCATCAACCCGGTTGATGTTGTTTTGGTAGAAGTAATTAAACGGCTTGTTAATATCATCTTTAAAACAAGTCTTAATTTCTTGGTAGAGTTCTTTTTTGGCCATGTTTACTGCTGATTCTGTTTCGCCAGCGGCGACCAAACCGGTCATCATAAAAAAAGCGACAACCATCATTGTGATTCTTTGTGTTTTCATTGCTTTGAGCTTTAAATGTTTCTGTTTTCATTGTTTTACATTACAAAGAAACAGCAGCAATGTAACCTCCCTGTCAAACGATGGTCACCGAATGCAATAAGTTGTCACAGTTTTGTCACAAGAGCGAAAAAGGTATGTTTTTGCTATAAAACCAGCTTGTAGCCAACCCCATGCACCGTAATAATGTGTTGGCTTTCGTCAGTATCGATTTTGGTTCGTAAGCGAACAATGAAGTTATCGACGGTCCGGGCAGTAGGCTGATAATCCATGCCCCACACCTGATCCAGAATGTCATCGCGGGTAACAATACGCCCTGTTTGCCGATGGAGGTAATGCAGAATTTCAAATTCTTTGTGTGACATTTTCACCACATCGCCATTCAAAGTTTTGGCTTCATAAGCATCAAACGAAACCTGAATTTGCCCAATTGTCAAAAAACTACTGCCTGATGGCGTTCCATTTCCTGCCCGTCGAAGAATCACCTTGATGCGTGCCAGCAACTCTCGCAAGCTGAATGGCTTGGTCACATAATCATCGGCTCCAAGCTCAAGGCCCAAGACCTTATCCAGCTCCTCGCCTCGTGCGGTCAGTAAAATGATGGGCGTATCAATTCCCCCTGCCCGCGCTTTTTTGCACACATCAAAACCCGACAAGCCCGGCAACATCACGTCAAGCAGGACCAAGTCAAAGCCTCCAGTGAGGATCTTTTTCAAGCCATCATCGCCACGACTGGCCGTATCAACTTCGTAACCTTCAAACTCCAGGTTATCATGTAACCCAATCAACATGGCTTGTTCGTCTTCTACAATTAAAATCTTTGACATGTGCTTATTTTTTTCTCGGAAATTTCAATACAAAAGTACTTCCTTCACCCAGCCTACTTCTTACTGCAACCGATCCACCATGCGCTTTCATCATGCGTTTCACCAGGTTAAGCCCTAAGCCCGAACCTTTCGCCTGATGTGCCAGATCACCATCAGTCACCCGGTAGAACTGGTCAAAAACATACTTCTGATTCTTGGACGCAATCCCAATCCCATTGTCCTCCACTTCAACCCATACTTGCTTCGGCTTGTGCTCCAGCCGAACCCTGATCTTTTTCTCAGAACCACTGTATTTAATCGCATTATCCAACAGGTTATTCAGCATGGTTTTCAACGACTCCCAGTCGGCCATTACCCAAGCTTCCTCCTTGTTTTCCTCGCAACAGCAGTCCACGCCTGCTGCATCCAGGTGGGTTCTGAACGTGCCCACCACTTCCGGGATAGCCTCACGAAGGTCAATTTTCTCAAAACGGTATTTGATTCGGTTCTTTTCCAGACGGGAAAAATTCAAAATTCGATTCACAATTCCTGTCAGACGGAAACTCTCCTGCTGAATGGTTTTCAAATATTCTGTTTGCTTTTCTTCCGTTTTCACACGCTTCAACAGCAAGGTTTCAGCATACATACTGATCAGTGCCAGCGGCGTTCGAATTTCATGCGACACATTCGATACAAATTCAGATTTAATCTCAGCCAACTTCATTTCCTTGCGGATATTGACCAACACAAAGATAAAGCCGATAACCACCATCAAGCCAATGGCCATCAGCAAGTAGTTATCACGTTGTGAACGCTCCGAAGCCAGCTCTTCCAATGTTTTTGATTTCAACCGAATGCCCAGCTCATAGCCCGGCAGATACCACATGCTTGCCTTGCTCCACGAGTCAGACAAATCCCCCTCATCTCCCGTTGTATAGATTGTTTGTCCCGAAATCGAATCCGTAATGCTAACATAGAACAAATCCTGGGCAACCTTTTGAATGATGGGACTCAGGTTTCGCATCAAAAATGTTGAAGGTTCAACAACCAACTGACAGGCCTGCTTTCCCTGCCCATTTCGCGGAAGAAAATAAAGCAACAGACTTTCATGCCAAACATCCACCCGGATTTGCTGATAACTGCTCTCCAGGTAAGCCTGCAGCTGCTCTACCTGCTCTTCATCGGGCCAAACTGATAGTTCAAATATGGAATCGTTGAAGTAAATAGCCTCTTGTTGCTTACTTTCCAAGTCGATAAACCGAACAGCCTGCACTGCCGCATTGTACTGAAACAAGTTATCCACCAAACCTTCCATCAGTTCGCTTTGAGGTTCAACAGGCTGATCAACACTTAAGCTCCATTGCTGAACCACATTTTCGGAATACTGGTTAATGGAATACAAAATCGACTCCAGCTGCGTGCTGAACACCCGCTCAACCATCTCTTCATTTTTGCTCAAAGCCGAAAATTCGCGCACCAGGTAAAAGCTCATTGGCAAGGCCACAATGACCAACAAGACCAGACTTATTTTTGCAAGTGTGCGAACCATAGAAGTTTGTTGAATTTACTGCAACCCGATAAAGGTATTAAATCAACCTGAAAATTCCGATCATCTTTTTTGATAATAAAACGAATGCTCCTCTAAGGCATGCAAAGATTCATGAATGCCTTGCTCCCCTTCAACAAATCCACTTTGTCAATCCTAAAAAACGCTTTTTCAATTTTCAGAAATCGCTTAAGGACGCAAGTTCTAACAAAAAAACGCCATTCATTTGCCACAGCTAAACATAGTTATTTTGATTCAATCTAAATAAGCCGTAATTTGCTTATTGCTAAGAGCAAACAACACTTTCTCAAAACCTTTACATACACCAGCGTGGTAATTAATGAATGACTTTTAAAGTCAAGATAAACGCAGTTTAATTAAAATCAAGGTGTATGAAAAGAATCAATTTACTTCTAGTGATGCTACTATTCCTGGCATCGGGTCTTTTTGCTCAAGACGAAATAAAGCCGAGCAAATTTGAAAACGTTAGTTGGCATGAAGTCGTTTTTATCGATTTTAAACCCGGCAAGGTAGAACGTGCAAAAGAGATTATCGAAGAGTATAAAGCTGCTGGCAAAGCAGCTGGTGTTACCGGACCAGAAACTCACTGGTTGATGACTGGAGAATACAACATGATGTTGATTTGGACCATGAAAGGCGGCCCTGCCGATTTGGAATGGCGCCGATCTCCGGATGGTGTTAAATGGTGGACGGAATTCATCAAACAGCAGGGATCCAAAGAAGCAGCCGAGGCACTTCAAAAAGAGTATGCCAGCCTGGTTCTGAAAACAACCAGTTACATTACCCACAAAGAACTATAAACACAAGCATTTATTTCATCCAAAAATTCATTAAACACACATTGAGTTATGAAAAAACGATACCTATTTACATTTCTCCTGCTCATGGCACTTTCACTAAGCATCAATGCCCAGGAAAAAAACAACGAACAGCTGTGGTACTGTTATGTCGAAACCGTTCATCCGCAATCACTTTTCGACTACCAGGAGATGAGCAAAGAGCTTGCTGTTTTAGCGAAAGAGAATGACTTTCCATTCAGCTTTTATGTTTGGGCTTCGCGGGATCTCGACTATGAAGTTTGGTACCCAATCAATTCACTTAAAGACATTGATGCCATTGAGGCAAGCTGGAACAAGATTATGAAAAAGTGGGGCGAGGAAAAAGCGAAAGCCTTTGGCAAGACCAAGAGCAAGAACAATTCTTTTACCATGACCGCCATGCATGAGCTCTCCTACATGCCCGAAAATCCACGACCAGAGATTGCTGAAGCCGAGTACCTGCAATACCAGGAATTCCGGATCATCCCAGCCATGCAAAAAGAAATGGAAGCCGTCATTAAGGAGGCCAACCAACTATTGGCCGAGCACAACTACAACGATCCCTGGTATATTGGGAAAGCTGGCATTGGCCTGCAAACCCCCAGCTACATCGGTTGGTCCTACGGCAAAGATGTGTTGGACTATTACCAACAGGATCAAAAATTTAAAGACGAATTTGGCGAAGCTTTCAAGCCATTGAATAAACGATTTATTAACTGCATTGCCAGTGTAAAATCGGGCGAAGTATTCTATAAAAAGGCCTTTAGCTATGTAAAAGAATAAGCAAAAGACCAATCACTATTTCCTTCCCCTTAAAGTAGATTTCCCAACCCGGCTTCATTCCCTGAGGCTGGGTTTTCTATTTCAGCCTATGCATGTAATTCTTTACTATAGCGGCGGGCAACGATGCTGATGAAGAAAAGCTGGAAGGCATGGTAGATCATGACGGGAACCAGGAAAAGGCTCCCCAGCGGACTCCCGGCAAACAAGACGGCTGCCATCACCGAACCGTGAACCAAGGACTTTTTGGAGCCTGCAAATAAAACTGTAATCCGGTCTTCGCGATTAAAGTGCATCAAACGTGTCACCAGCTTGGTTCCTTCAAAAATAAAAAAGAACAAGGCAATGACACTCGCTCCAAGAATCAAGAGTTCATGCAGTTGAATGCTCGTAAAAACCCCATTCAAGAATGAATCGCTAAAACTACGGTAAACGATGGTCAGAATCACTGTTTTGTCGAACAGACTAAAATAGCGTTTGTTTCGAATGGCCCACTGCCCCCACCAACGATGCAGAATCAGCCCCAAACAAACGGGAATTAAAATCTGAGCAACCAGGTCTTGAATGACCTCAGCAAAAGCAAAAGCTTCCTGTTGCTTCTCCATAAAGATGCCCATCCACAAAGGCGTAATGAGGATACCGATAACTCCCGATATGCTGGCATTGAAAATTGCACTGGGAATATTTCCTTCGGCAATGGAGACCATCACCACCGAAGAGGAAACCGTTGAAGGCAAAGCAGCTAAGAAGAATACAGCCAACCACAACAATTCATTTTCGGTGCCTGCAAGCAACGGACGAAAAGCCAGAACAACCAATGGAAACACCAAAAAGGTAATGGATTGAATAAGCAAATGCAGGCGCCAATTGCTCAAATCATTTTTCAATTTTTCAGGACTCAGCCGTAAGCCATAAAAGAAAAAAAGCAGGGAAATTCCGTAACGGATCAAGGTCTTCAATTCCACCAAACTGCCTTCCTTGCCAATTCCCGGAACAAGGTAAGCCAGTAGAATCATCCCAATAATTCCGCTAATAAATCCGTCAGGAAGAAAGCGTTTCAGTGCATGTACATTTATTTTAGCCATCGCAGAAAACTTATCGTCCTGCAAAGATGGGCTTATTTCTGTAAACACCAGCAAACTCCTATTTTACATTTTAGAAGGATGCTACGCTGAGAAAATATACTTAGCTTATTCGTTCGGGCACATGAAGCGTGGTTACAAAAAACGAGAGCGTTCTCGGGCTGGCAGTCTCCATTAGTAAATGGCAACCGGATTACCAGGAGATCCCGTAGCTCCCTTCAACTTTAACGGGGCATACGAAAAAGCAAATTCATAAACCTGCTCACGCGACAAGGCTTCCAAATCCAGGTTTTCAAACAGGTAAATTCCATGTTTGATCAGCAGCTCCTCATGCCCTTCAATCGCATGCTTCGGATGTTCTCCCGGAGTAGCCTCCACCGCATTATTATCGGCACCAATCATAACAATCTTTTGAGCAGCCAACCATCGCACGGCGGCAATTCCCAATCCCGGAGCCTGGCTCATCGCCTTCACCCCTTGATTCCAAAGCTGCCCCTGCCCGGTACGTACCAACACCACATCGCCTTCACGCAGGCTCAGTCCTTTCTGCTCCAAGCACCCACGCACATCGGCTTCACTAATGATGTATCCCTTCTCCAACTGCTTAACTCCCTTGTAGGCCGGAATGTCAATTAAAATTCCACGCGTAAAAAAAGCACCAACCTGCTCAACACCCAACTTGGTCAGCCCATTCTCCGTAACAATGTCCGAGCCTTTAAAGCCATTGTAATAATAATCGGTCCAGAAACTTCGCCGACCAACATGTCCCAAGCCATCAAACTGGGTTCCAATCTGAGTCAAGGTACTTGCGACCACATCAACATTGAAAACAACTTGATTATCGCCATAAGGCCCAAAGCGAAGAGAATCGGGAATTTGGAGCTGGTAAGAACGCTTTCCCGGCAAAGGCATGTCGTTGCTGTAAAGGCGTCCCAGCTCGATGGTTTTTCCTTGTCGAATCAATTTGGAAGCAGCCAGCACTTGTTCAGGTCCCAAGCGGTTCATCGCTCCACGCTGGTCTCCCTCACCCCATTCGGAGTGCTCAATTGGCTGACAAGAAGAAAACAGGGAATGTCCGATTAAGAATAATAGCAGGATGGTTACTCGTTGCATCGTTGTTTGGTTTAATTTGATTTTTGTTTTAGATCATTTGCATTAGTAACCTTTAGTTCAAACAAATTGTTTAGTTAGCCCGCTTACATTCAGCACACTCCAATCCTCAAACTTTTTTTTAAAAGCTCGCTGCATCTTCCTCCTCCAAACCTGAACATTCCGGCTTTCGTCTTGTTGGGATTGATTACTTTTGATGCCTTTAATTTATTCCTCAACACACGATGGATTATACCAACATGAGCATGTACCGCCCCCAAATGGCTTACCGCCGGTTTGGGAAAAGTAATAAAGCAGTCAGTGTTATTACCCTTGGGGGCATGCGCTTCAAGCATGGCTGGGACGATCCCCGGCACGAAATTCCGGAAGACACCTTGACACAATGTCGCCAAACGGTTAGCCTAGCGCTGGAACAAGGCATCAACCTGATAGAAACTGCTTATGGCTATAAAAAGAGCGAGACCGTTTATGGACGCGTGCTGAATGAAGAGCTAAACATCCAACGTGACCGTTATTTCCTGATGACCAAGGGTAACCCGAAAACAGCCGACGAAACCCGTCAACTGGTGGAGGAACAGTTGGAAACCCTGCAAACGGACTATTTTGATTTTTACGGCTGGCATGGCATCAACAACCTGGAGTTGCTTGAACAGGCCTGTGCTCCTGGCGGCCCAGTGGAAACCTTGCTTCGGCTGAAAGAGGAAGGAGTGATTTGTCACGTGGGATTTAGTACACACGCACCGCTTCATGTTATTTTGAAAGCCATTGAAACAGATTTGTTCGACTTTGTCAACCTGCACTATTACTACTTCTTTCAGCGCAACGAGCCGGCCATTGCCCTGGCCCAACAAAAAGACATGGGTGTTTTTATCATCTCGCCGAACGACAAGGGCGGACGTTTGTTTAGCCCACCACCCAAGCTCGAGCAGCTGACGGCTCCGCTTTCGCCCCTTCAATGGAATGCCCGCTTCTGCCTAAGCAATCCCGGTGTACACACCCTGTCCTTTGGATTGAATGAACCCGAGCACTTTGACCCGTTAAACGGAATTTTCCCGGCGCCATCGCCTTTGTCAGTCGATGATTTGCGCATCAAAAAGCTGCTCGATAAGCAAGTTGCACAAGTGCCCTTTGCCGATTTTGATGGATATGTCATGGAAAATGATCCTTCCGGGTTGAATATCCCCGAGATCCTACGCTTCCGGAAACTCTGGAAGTGCTACGACATGAAGGCTTTTGGCGAATACCGCTACAACATGTTCCAGGAAAAGAGCCATTGGTTCCCGGGGCAGTTTCCAACCAAGGAAAACCTGCAACAGATTGACCTCAGCCGCTGCCCGGAAGGCGTTCCGCTAGCCGAACTGATCCGGGAGACGCACGAAGGACTTTATCGCCCCAAATAGTTTGGCTATTGCTTGAGCTTTTCCATAGTTTGGAACTTAAGAAAAGGCTTGGTTTTTCTTCTTGCTTTTAAACCTTTCAGGTCTTGGAGACGCTGAAAGGATGGCGGCAAACGTATCTCTTGCTTACAAAACAAAAGCAGTTTGCTGTTTCTCCTCCTTTCCGAGGAGGAGTGGCACCGATTAATCGGTGACGAGGTGGTTCACTTTTCTTTATCAGTCTGGAGTTCCATTCCTTCCTAACTCTTCCGATCACATTAAACCGACTTGTCCTTTTGGCTTAATCCAAAAGAACGAAAAGATCAAGGCTGACGATGCTTTTGAATGAAAACCACGGATCAGTCACTCCCCGAAAACCAACTCCTCCCTTTGGTCGTCAAACAGGTTTTTCTTAGCGAGTACCTATGCGAATTCCTTCCCTTGTTTTCTGGTTCAAAACCCTCGTAGGCCAATCCTTTTTCCGATAATTAGTAGTTGGATTCGTGTCTTCTTTGAGTTTAGCATCTTCCTGAACTTGTCTCAGGATCTTTCCCATCGCTTGTTTTACAAACTCTCCCCAAGCTCGTTGCTCTCGCTTTTCCCGTCTCTTCTGGAAGAGACGGGAAGAGTCGGTGAGATCCGACAGGATTGAGCATGACTCTGGGGTGAGTTTACCAGTGCTCCCTCTTGCAACTAGTCTTCTCTTTAATCTCTCTTCAAGCCAAAGGGACTCATCCTCTATTCCCTTTTCTCCGGTTCCCGTTTTCCTTTATCCATTATTATAAACATCAAAAGCCCTTGATCCGAAGAACATACATCTTCCTGATCAAGGGCTTTTCATTAAGCAATGTATTGAAGGTATTGCTTTCTCCAAATGGTCCATTCGATCTCCTGTTTCCCTTCTCCGATTTCCGTCCTCCTATTCTTTAGTCGCAATCCGATAGGTACTGGTCTGGGTATGCGTTTGGCCCATCAGGTCGGTTGCTTTAATTTCAATGGTATGCTCCCCCACTTCCAGGTCGGTTGGGATCCGTCCGCGCCACAGGTGGGTACAGTCCACCGCATTCGACGGACGACGTCCATCCAACAGCTCTTCCGTAAAATCATACTCATGCAGTACATGCAAGTAGGATGGATCAGAATCATTCACCCGATGCATTTGCACCCAAGGGCCATCATCCACCCGGTAAAACACCGAGTCGCGCTCACTCCCCATAAAGAAATTGGCAAAAATACCGGCTGAAGTTCCCTTGTTCTGCTCCACCACTTTGGGGGCATAAATCTCGAACTGGTAATCGTCCGAACGACCAGCCACCTTGTAATTGATGCGATATTGGTTGTTATCAAAGTTCAGGTAGGCATAGCCCTTAGGAGTACCATCACGCATGGTGGAATAAGGCACACCATTTTCATTTAAACGACCACTGTACCAATCGCCCGAAGTGGTTCCCACATTGTAGTGATGGTGAAAACCATCCTGCTGCCAACCGGCCTTCTCGTCAAACAAATCCTGACGCTGCAAATGGGTATGTGCCGACAAGGACAGGGTGTATGGGAAATCTTTCAGCAGCTCAAACAAGCGTTCGCGATCAGCATCGCGGTAGGGGTCACCCGCTGGCTCGCTAATAGGAATGTGGAAAGCCAGCACCACCAGGTAATCCTTGGGCACGAGGCGAAGGTCGTTCTCCACAAACTGCAGCTGATCTTCACGAAATCCGCCCCAGTAGCCTTTTCCATCGCGCGGATCCGGATACAGGATATCATCCAGCACAATGAAGTGCACCTTACCATGATTAAACGAGTAGTTGGCCGGCCCGAAATGCTTTTCAAACGACTCATCCGTCAGGTGATCTTCCTCCCCATCGTAGTTCATATCGTGATTCCCCATCACATTGTACCAAGGAACGCCAATGGGCTGCACTGCTTCTTTATAAGGTTGAAACAGATCAAGATTATCGCCTACCAGGTCACCCAGACTCAAACCAAAAGCCACATTGTCGATCCCTTTCAACTCCTCAACAATGCCGCGCGAGAAGAAATCGATCTGGTTCATGTTGTAGGGTTGCGGGTCGCCAAAGACCAGCATGCGAAACTGGCTCTGATCGTCATCCGCATACAAGCCAAAATCAACCGAACGAGGGAGATCTCCTGTTGGGGCAGTGCCTTCATACTTCAACTCGGGCGAGCCATTGGGCTTGTGGATGTAGTAAAACTGAGGCAGGTTGTATTCATTCACCGGAAGGGTGTAACCTGAAGGTTTAATCACGAAAATAATCTGGTCGTCGGCCAGCGGAAGCGTATACTCGCCACGTTCGTTAGTTTCAACGACCGCAACACCATTGGAAACCGCCACACCGGCAATTCCTTTTTCTTTACGATCCTTTTTGTTGTTTTGATTGCTGTCTTCGTAGACAACACCCCGAACCACCGACTGAGTGCGGGAATACACAGAATAACTTGAAAAAAGGCCCAGCAGGGCCAGCAAAATAATTCTTTTCACGGTTAAGTGGTTTTGTGCACAAGTGCAGGTTATACAATAACTAATCAGCCTGTTAAGGCTCGTCTAAATTAACAAAACAAAATCGAAAAAGATTACCGCTACCTAAGCTCTGCATCAACAAAAAGTTAAGCTTGCGGAATAAAAAACAAGGCAAAGAAGCTGAAATTGACCACGCGAGATGGGGCAAGAAGAGTAATATGGTATTTCTGACTCTCCCCAAGCACGCTACGCTTGCTTTGCCCCTCTCTTCCAGAAGAGAGGGGATGAGTCGGTGAAATCCGATAGGATTGAAAACAACTCTGGGGTGAGTTCCTTTTCTGAGAAGCCAATTGTAAAGAATCACGAATCAAGCACTGACTTTATTTTGTCGAGAACGTTAACGACATCCTTGAGCTCATCATTTCTAATCCTCAAAACCCGTAAGCCGAGACCTTTTAAAATATCATCACGATGTTGGTCATCCTCTTTCTGAAAGTCGTGAATCTTTCCATCAACTTCAATGACCAGCTTTTTCGATGCACAATAGAAATCAGCAATGAAAAATTGTGGATGCTTATTGTCTGGTTGATAAATAATCGGGTGTTGCCGAAGAAATTTATAGCCGTGAAACCTCCGAGCACGAAGCCATCCCCAGAGTTTGGTTTCTTCACGAGTCATATTTTGACGCAAACGCCGCGCTCTTCCTATTGGTGACTGATCACTCATAACAGTTGGATTGACACACTAATTTACAACAACTTGAAGAATATTTGAAAGTTTTACAAACTCTCCCCAAGCACGTTGCACGCGCTTTGTCTCGCTCTTCTGGAAGAGAGGGGATGAGTTGGTGAAATCAGACAGGATTGAACATGACTCTGGGGTGAGTTACCTTTTCTGTGATACCTGTTGCAACAAATTTTCTCATTGAACCCTCTTTTAGCCAAAATTCCCGCAAAAATCATTCGCGCCTTGCCCGATCAGATTACTTTGACGTGCCAACGCCACACAAACTGAATTGACACCATCGATATAATAATCAAAAGCAGTTTGCCGTTTCTCCTCCTTTTCGAGGAGGAGTGGCACCAATTGATCGGTGTCGAGGTGGTTAAAAACGTATGGATCATTAAAATAAATCGCTTTGAGAAACGATCCAACTACATTCCATCTTGCTCATATTACAGACTCTCCCCAAGCACGTTGCACGTGCTTTACCACTCTTCTGGAAGAGAGGGGATGAGTTGGTGAAATCAGACAGGATTGAACATGACTCTGGGGTGAGTTACCTTTTCTGTGATACCTGTTGCAACAAATTTTCTCATTGAACCCTCTTTTAGCCAAAATTCCCGCAAAAATCATTCGCGCCTTGCCCGATCAGATTACTTTGACGTGCCAACGCCACACAAACTGAATTGACACCATCGATATAATAATCAAAAGCAGTTTGCTGTTTCTCCTCCTTTTCGAGGAGGAGTGGCACCGATTGATCGGTGACGAGGTGGTTAAAAGCGTATAGGATCATTAAAACAAATCGATTTGATAAATGGCTCAAACACATTCAATTTTGCTGACATTACTGACTCTCCCCAAGTTCGCTACGCTCACTTTGCCCCTCTCTACTGGTAGAGAGGGGAAGAGTCAGTGAAATCCGAAAGGATTGAGCATGACTCTGGGGTGAGTCAATTAAAATGAACGAGTATTAATAGAAAATCGATTTGATAGATAATTCAACTACATTCCAAATTACTCATATTACAAACTCTCCCCAAGCATGTTGCACGCACTTTGTCTCGCTCTTCCGGAAGAGAGGGGATGAGTCGGTGAAATCCGACAGGATTGGAAACGACTCTGGGGTGAGTTTATCTGCGAGACCTCTTGCAACTAGTCTTCTCATTAATCTTTCTTCAAGCCAAAATTCCTGCTAAAATCATTCGCGCCTTGCCTGATCAGATTACTTTGACGTGCCAACGCCACACAAACTGAATTGACACCATCGATATAATAATCAAAAGCAGTTTGCCGTTTCTCCTCCTTTTCAAGGAGGAGTGGCACCGATTAATCGGTGACGAGGTGGTTAAAAGCGTATGGGATCATTAAAACAAATCGATTTGATAAATGGCTCAAACACAATCCGAATTAATAGTTTTACAGACTCTCCCCAAGCTCGTTGCACGCACTTTGCCTCGCTCTTCCGGAAGAGAGGGGATGAGTCGGTGAAATCCGACAGGATTGAATGAGACTCTGGGGTGAGTTTATCTTTTCTGTGATACCTCTTACAACAAATTTTCTCATTGAACCCTCTTCAAGCCAAAATTCCCGCAAAAAATCACTTCAATCCCCTTTTTTTGTCCGTTGGTGGTCTTAAAAATGATCTTTTTAGCTGCTCCTAATTAACGATATATTTTCATTCGTTGGCTCAACCAGCCACTTCTCTCATAAAAATGGCTTGTTCATCAAACAGTTGTGTTTTTTATTGACTTCAATCATTTCATTTAATAACTTGACTATCATAATTGTATCACCATTAAACGCGTGATTCATTCCCACAAGCAAAGGATGTATTTTCTGCCGTATGAAATCCTTGTTCCGGGAAACAGCCCAACGAGCTGCCCACTTGCTTTCGCGGAAGCAGGTACACCGGTCGAAGTGCCGCTG
Organism: Sunxiuqinia elliptica; assembly: GCF_900113005.1. Lineage (GTDB taxonomy): Bacteria > Bacteroidota > Bacteroidia > Bacteroidales > Prolixibacteraceae > Sunxiuqinia > Sunxiuqinia elliptica. The sequence goes on along the minus strand of NZ_FONW01000001.1, from coordinate 846,712 downwards.
CATAAAAAAGGGCCACCCATGCCGTACGAAGCTTTAGGCGGCCCAAAATGTCAATTACAAAATGTATTAACAACGTAAACTTAAGAAAAATGGCAAACACTGATGACTACAATGCCAAATTAGCCACCATCCAGGCGATTCCCAATGAGGAAGTACAAGAACCCACAATTCCTGTAGAAGTCGCCTTACAGGAAGCCGAAAACCTCTATCACTGGAGTTTGAATGATGCAGAAACCTTACAGGTAGTCGGCATTACCCAATCCATGATTTATGACCTCCCCGTACGTGCCGGGGCTGCTCGCGAAGCCCAATCCATCTGGAATAAAGATTATCGTTCGCAACAGGAAGCCCAAAAAGAATGGGCCGTACAAGCTCCGCTGGCCTATGCCATGCGCACTGATCTGCTCCAAACCATGCGCTTTGCCTATCGCAAAGATGATGCACTGCTTAGCCGGGTAAGCGCCATTACCGATGGCTCGGGCCATGCTGATATGATTCAGGACTTGAACGACATTGCTGTACTGGGCCGCGAAAACCCCGATCCACTAACAGCCATTGGATTCGACCTTGAAGAGCTTACCGTAGCGGCCACGCGTGCCGATGAAATGGCCGATCTTTTGGCCGAGGCGAATGGGGATAAAGCCGACCCGAACGAATCAAAAATCATTCGCGACAAGGCTTACACACACCTGAAAGAGCTGGTGGATGAAATCCGCGAAGCCGGAAAATATGCCTTCCGCAATGACAAACACCGCTTAAAAGGCTATGCGAGTCAGTATTGGCGAAAACTACACAGAAGGCAAAGCAGCGCAAGCAGTGAAGTAACTGAATAATAACACCCTGCGCACTCTCAGGGCGTCCTGCAGGACTGCGGGGCGCCCTGCGTGCTTTTACTCCTCCCTGCACTAGTTTTAGGCTTTCCTGCATTGCAGGGAAGTAAAAAGTAGCCGCAGGAGAAGAAAAATAGCTGCAGGATTACAAAAAAACTACGCAGGATCACAAAAAAGACCGCAGGAAATACCCAAAGTGGCGCAGGACGGTTAAAGAGGCTGCAGGAAAGGGTAAGATTGAAACAGGCGAACTCATTTTATTTCTAATTTTAACAATACCCCATAGGAATGGATAAATTTCAGCATAAATATCGCATCCCATCAGCTCGCTTGCAAAATTGGGATTATGGTTCGAATGCCTCCTATTTTGTAACCATTTGCACACACAATCGGGTAAGCTATTTCGGACATACAAATAATCATAAGATGGTCTTGTCGGAAACAGGCAACATCGCGCAGCAGTATTGGTTGACTATACCCACCCATTTTGCATTTATTGAATTAGGCGCCTTTGTTATCATGCCCAACCATGTACACGGCATATTGATTTTCAATAAACCGGAAAACAATCAAACATCCGGTCATGAAAATTCCGGGATGAATGCCCCCAATGCTATTGATGGCGGCCTGTTAGAGACGCCCAAGTTGGGCGTCTCTAACAGGCAAACCGCCGCGGCATCAGAAAAATGGAAACCAGGCACACTGGGGGTAATCATCAATCAATACAAACGGGTCGTCACGATCAATGCCCGTAAAATTAATTCGGATTTTGCCTGGCAATCCCGGTTTCATGACCACATCATCCGAAACAACCAATCGTTCCAACGAATCTCAAATTATATTCGTAACAATCCGGCTAACTGGGAAAACGATCAATTCAACCCTTTTTCCAATAATCCCGGAAAATCGTAAACCAATCCATACTCCTAGCCTACTGCTTTATCAATGGTTCTTAATAATTCGGGAAAAGGAGAATCAATATCAATGGACTATTCGTCACATCAGTTGTAAATCTCTAATATTTGTAAATATTCTCTCGGTGCCATGCCATAAAATCTAGGTGAGGAAGATATTTTTGAGGCATATTGATTCTTGCTCCTTCAAAACGCTGGAACCAAGTTGAAAAGTAATCCTTTGTTGAGTAATCTTTCAAGCTTGGACTAAGAACTAACTTATACTTTTCATCAAAAGTAATTAAGCCCTTATCGAAAGCCTTATCAAAGTGTGCACTAAGACAAATCCCATTGGAGGGATTCAGTCGTTCTTCCTGATTCGCAGACCAAGGAATGATATGGCTTGCAAGCAACATTTCAGGGATATTAATGCTTGTGACAGCACATTGGGTGTTATAATTCACAAGCACAATTTTTCGAAATATATTTTGGTTGACACGGGTTTTAACTTCACGTGTTTTTGTTTCTCCCTTCAGGTTTTCAGATAAATTGGACAATTCTGGATATTTCTGCTCCAGTGTTCGGCTCTCCAATTCAGCCAATAAACGTTCACTCTCGAAAAGCAATTCTTCTTGGTTGTTGATAAACTCATCCCAAATCGGTTGGACTTGTCTAATTCCCCCTTTTAATCCACCGACACCTCTTTCTTGATGATAGGGATCGACACTGGCGAAATTACTTAATCGCATGGATATTGAACTCGGAGTGCGATCGAGCATTTTGGCAAGGTGAATAATATCGGGATTGTTGTGATGGATTTTTCCAAAGGGAATTTGAAGGTATAAGTTGAGTGCCAGAATAAGTTCTTCCCGCGTCCAGAGTTTATTTTTCATGTCTTAGTTGTTGTCTTCTTCAGTTACGAACATAAAACTACAATTATTTTCTAAACAAACATGGAGTTGCATCCTTTCAGGTGATTCATAAAAATCTTTGATTATTTCGGTCCTGCTTCCGCATTTGGGGCAGGTTGTTGGTTGGTCACCGAATAGATAAATTTCTAAAAAATCCATTTGTTTAAGGTATTCTGAAATCGGATAATTGACAACAGATTATGAGTCACATATTCCTTTAGTTATTCACAAAATGACTGAGTAGATTGGAACCTAGATGCTAATTAATCTTAAATAGAAGTAGATAGTTCTTTAAGAATTTATTATCTGGCTTCAACTCACATTCCCAGATGGTAATCACTTTCCATCCTGCAACGTTAAGCGCAATTTCTTTTTCCTTGTCGCGTTTTTGGGTGTTTTTAATTTTCCAGAGCCACCATTCGGTATTGGTTTTTGGGAGGGTAAAATAACGACATCCTTTGTGTCCATGCCAAAAGCAGCCATTGACAAAGATGACGGTTTTGTATTTGGGCAGTACAATATCCGGCTTCCCCGGCAGGTCTTTTACATTCAGGCGATAGCGAAAACCATGGGCAAAGAGGTACTTCCGAACCAGGATTTCAGGCTTGGTGTCTTTCCCCTTAATCCGACTCATATTGTAACTTCTCGTTTCCGGATCGTGTACATCCATGCCTTAAAATTAGCAAAAGTTTGGGCAGCAGGAGATGTTGGGGTGGTAAAACTCCAGGAAGTAAGCCTTCGATAAGCCTATGGACTCTATCCGTTTATTGAGTCTAAATAATTATTCGTTTGGGACAATAATTCTTTTAAACTATCGTATTCCTTTTTATGTATATTTGAACTTTCTTTTCCCAAGCAGTCAGGCCCTTGCTATTCACCAAAGGAGCAACTTAGGAGCTTGCTGCTGGCGGAAACGAATAAACAACAAACACCAACAACACCCATTTCTATGAAGAAAATAATGCTGTTTTCGCTGCTGCTGCTTGGCATCGTCCTAGCGGGGCAGGCACAAGACCGGATTGTTACTGTTTCCGGAGATACCATCGACTGCCAGGTAACTAAAAGTTCCGGGCGTTGGATTCATTTCACCCTACAACAACAAGGCATTGAAACGCAGGGCAAGCTCAAGCAAGAGCAGGTCAGTCAGCTTATCCGGTCGGAGGATACCGGCCCCATTGCCTTTATCCAATCCGATTGGAAGAAGTGGCGTCTGTCAGTTTCTGGCGGGATTGCCTACCAGCTGGGCACCACCGATGACAGTCGGAAGGATATGCAAGAACAGGGCCTAACGCAAGCGCAAATTGATGATTACCACGACCAGTTTATGCTGGGCTGGCAAAGTTCTGCCAGCATTCACCGGATGGTTAACCCAACGGTAGGCGTGGGCTTGCAGTACCGCCTCATGTATTCCGATGCGGACCTGAGGATCACCCTTGACCCGCAGGATGGAAACCACCTGTACCATGGGCAGATGACTGAACGCATGTACATCAACTATGTTGGGGCCTCCGTGCTTTCGCAACAAAGTCTCACCATCAACAAAAAGTTGCAATTGTCAGCCCTTATCTCTGCCGGAGTTGCTTTTTACCGTGATGAGGCGGAGATTTTGGAAGGGAACCTGTTGTTTACTGGCGAAGCCTTGGCCCTAACGACTGAACTTGGGCTGGAGTATTTCGTAACTCCCAAAATCTCGATTGGACTTAGTGCCAACCTGTTTGCCTCCAAGCTAAACAAGGTAAAAATGGACAATGGCTATACCAGCGACACCATCAAGCTCGATGAGGATGAACAGCAGAGCATAAGTGCCCTGGATCTGTCAACCGGCTTACGCTTTTATTTTTAATGACCACGGATTAAAAACAAAAACTCATGAAGACACTTGCCAAACTAATATTGGGAATCCTGCTTTTTACGCTGGGCGCGTGCAGCAACGACTTTCTGCAAGAAGAAAATATTCCAATCTTCTCCAACGAAATGCCGCTGTTCATTTCCGATAGCCTACCTTCTGGGACCATTACCTTAAATATTCCGGAAGGGGCTAACCACACGTTCTTTCTTCGCAGCCAGCCTAAATGGATGCAGCTGGATCCTGTTGAGGGAAAATTTACCAACGGCATGACCACCCTCAACTACTCAGTCTCCTACCCTGATTACTTTACCGCAACAGGGACTTATGAGGCGGAATTGATTGTTGCCATTAAGGGAGTCGGCTATTACCGCATTCAGGTAGTTTACGGCAACATTGAAACTGAAAATCCCGGAGAAAATCCGGATACTGGCGGAGAAGATCCCGATGACGGCGGCGAAACGCCAGTGGTGGATGAAGGAGTTACCACCTATTTTCAGGGAATAGTGGTTGATGCGGCATACGACAAAGCCAGCGATCGGATGATTATTGCCACCAAAAATCCGGATCAGCTGCTAATTTATGATACGCGCACAGGAGCCGAATCGGTGGTGGCGATGGACAAAGTACCCAATTGCCTGGAATTAACCGAGGATAACAAACTCCTGGTGGGCTATACTACCGCCTTCCTTGCGGCTTTTCAGCTCGACAATATGGAACTGCTTCAGACCTATGCACTCAACTGCATTCCCTTCGACCTGGCCATAGGCGAAAACAACTTATGCTATATTTCTCCGGGTGGGGAAAATGACAGAAACATGCGCATTCTTAATCTCGAAACGGAAGAACTGATCTCCAAAGGATTTAAACCCTATCATGATTTTTATGAGAAAACAATCATAAAAAGAGTGAAAGGAGAACCTCGCTTACTAGCCACACGCACACAAGTTTCACCTTCTGGGGTCCTTTTATTTGACATCAGCCAGGGCATTCCGAAAGACTCCATGTCCTATTGGCACGAAAGTGTTGTTGGTATCTGGCCCACCAATGATGGCAAGCGATTTATCGACTCAAGAGGAAATGTATTCTTTATCCCAGCCTACGATCCGGAAGTAAACAACTCAATTGATGGATTCAATCAATATGGAACGATAGAACTGGCCAATTCGAATGTTACTCATGTCGATGAAAACGATGTCTCCAAAAGCTTTTTCATTGCCACCTCCGATAATTGGCCAAATAGCACGAGCTACTACTCTCCTTCAATGATTCAGGAATTTAGCTCCGATGGTTTAAGCTTAAGGCGGACCTTGGAGCCTTCCAAAAAATTATTGGATTCGCAACGAATCGCTCAGCACTTTGTCCGGTTTATCTTTTCGAACGAAGCAGGAGATAAGCTCTTTGCCATTCGCTGCTTAACGGAAGAATGGAACAACACACAATGGTCGTTCGAAGAGTTTGACCTCTCGAACTAACAGTTATTTTTTGCAAACAGAAGCAGGCTGTTGGACTCGTTATCCGGCAGCCTGCTTTTTGTTATGCGACCTGCGAAAGAAGGTCTCGCTGATTTTTGCTATTTTAACAGCTTGAAAAAATTGCTGATTCGGACATAACTGCATGAAAAGTACGCTGTATACGCTTTTAGGCCTTTTATTTTATTGTTCAACCCATGCTCTCGAACCAACTGTTACTATCGCCGATAGTATTCAGTCCAGGTTGAAGCAACTCAACCATCGCGAGCAAATTCATTATTTAGGGAAAAACTGTTGGCTCCTACGCGAAGCTGACCGTGCTCAATCCATCGCCTGCGGGCAAAAGGCCATCACACTGGCTGACAGCTTAGGCTACTTATCGGAGGCTGCTCAATACTCCAACTACTTAGCAGTAACCCTGCTCTTTTACCAATCGGAAGTTCCTGCTGCCCTTTTCTACATGAACAAGGCTTACGAACTGGCCTTAAAAGCCAACGATTCGATTCAGCTGGGCTATGCATTTAATAACTTGGGAGACATTTACAACTTAACGGGCAACATTCCATTGGCGCAGGCCTATGCCGACAGCTCACTACACTATTTTACCCTGCTCAACAACGCAGAGGGGAAAGCCTATGCCTATCTCAACCTGGCGGATGCTCAGCTGAAGCAAAAAAACTACCAACAAGCACTAGCCTACTATCAGCTAGCCATCGACGGCTACCCCGAACATCAGACTCAAAACATTGTATCAACAGCGCATATTGGTCAGGCCCAGGTGTTGACCCAGCAAGGAAAATACGATCAAGCTCGTAAGGTGTACGAAAAGGACTTGGCCTTAACTCGCCAAATGAAAAACAAAACTTTTGAAGCCAGTACCCTTAAGAAGATCGGAGGAATTCAGTTCTTCCAAGGAGACTATGAACGTGCATTGAGCAGCTACTTACAAGCCGAAGAGCTCTTTAAACAACGACAAGATAAAAACGGCTTATTTAAAGTTTACCTGGCCAAAGCGTTATTGTACGGAAAAACCCAGGAACGTAAAGCCGGAGAGAACACGCTGGAGCAAGCTTTTAAACTCGCCCAAAAGCTGGGAGCCCCAGCCCGTATTCTTGACGTTTATAAAACCCGGCTTCAGTTTTATAGTTTCTTGGAAGAAGATATTCCCCCTGCCAGTTTGATTGACCAATACATCGCCCTGCAAGATTCCCTTGATCTGGTTCGCCAGTTTGAAATTTTAAATGAGGTTAGCCAAAAACAGGCCGTTCAAGCAGATTTAAACCAAGCTCAGGAAGAGATCAAAAGCAAAAAACGAGAACACATTTACCTCCTACTTTTATTGGCCCTGATTCTGGTGCTGGTAAAAGTGCTCGTCTGGAAGAATTACAGCACCAATCGTTTGAATAAAGAGCTCGCAGCTCTCAATGCCGGAAAAGACAAACTCATCTCCATCATCTCACACGACCTGCGGAATCCATTCATTGCGATCATCCAATACATTGACTTACTGAAATCCGGCGAACTCAGTCAAGCCGAAAAGAAGGAGTTCTTCATCCGGCTCGAAGAGCAAACACATAGTACCAATGCCTTGCTTGACAATCTCTTAAATTTCTCGGCCTTTAGCATACGAAAGGTCAAAAGTTACCCCAGGCTATTTTCTCTCGACGAGCTTCTCCAATCCATCCAAAGCGAACTTAGCGCACAGCTGCATCTCAAAAACCTAAGCCTTCAAACAAAGCTCAGGCAGAAAACAGTTACAGCCGATGAAAAGATGATTGAGATTGTTCTGCGTAACATCATCTCGAATGCCATAAAGTACAGCCACCCGGGGCAGTCCATCCAAATAAGCTCGTTTCAAAGCGCAAACAATCTATGCATCTCCATAGCCGATCAAGGAAAGGGAATGACCGAAGAACAGCAAGACCAGCTTTTCAATAACCAATTTGGAAAATCAGTACCCGGCACCAATGGCGAACCGGGAACTGGCATCGGGCTGAACATCTGCCGTGAACTGATTACCCTGCATCAAGGATGGATAAGTGTGGAGTCTGCTCCCGGAAAAGGAACAATCTTTAGCATCTTCCTGCCAAACGACACAAGTTCTCAATCCTAAAAAACGGCATCCAGTTTAATTCCAGACTCCGAGAGTTGTTTGTCTCGCTCCAAGACGAATGCACGATTCAAAGATGTTTCTATCGTTTGTCGACAGGCCACTAACCATCTCGAAGATCTCTTCCCAAGCGAAAGTCCATCAAGCATCTATACCAAGCCTTGAAAGAAACGCTCCTTAGAAAGAAATCACGTTCAAATTCGACCAATTTCCCGGAAATCAGGACATAAAAAAAGCGGCCTCTTTCGAAGCCGCTTTCTAGTTGGTAATATCTTCTAATTACTTAACAATCGCTTGAAATTTAGGAGCGTCCCAATATTTTGCAAATTCCATATCGGTAGCTGCTTTTTCTTTCAATTCTGGTTTCATTTTAACCGCGTTTTCAAGGCTTTCGTACATCAAGTTTTCTTTAGCTGTACGAGCACCTACAACTGCTTTGAAGTATTCTTTCATGTAGCAGCCTTCCCAAGTGCAGTTATCCAATGATTTCAAAGCACCGTTGTTGTCACCAGAAAGGATTTTAGCCAAACCTACGTTTGGAGAATCGCTATCGCCGAACAATTTAACGGCTTTGTCATACTCGCCTTTTTTCAGAGCTACGATTCCCAAGTTGTAGTTCACTTCGTCGCCAGCACCTGAAGCAGCACCGAACAAAGACTCCGCTTTTGCGATATCGCCTTCGCGAAGAGCTACAGCACCCAAGTTGTTTTTGATGATTGGTTCGTTGCTTGCCAAACCTTCAGCTTTTTCGAACAATGGTTTTGCATCAGCAAATTTACCTTGTTGTGCCAATACCATACCAGCGTTGTTATATCCTCTCCAGTCTTTTGGATAAACTTTGATGAAAGAGTTATAGATAGCCAGTTTTTTGTTTTTGTCAGTTGTCAAAGTAGCAGCGTAAAGCAATTCAGCTGGGTTCAATGAAGCTGGGTCAGAGTCAGCCAAAGCAGCAATCTCTTCGTCAGTTTTACCAATCAGGTCAACATTAGCAGCAATTTTAGCACGACGCAATTTTGGAAGAATTTCGTCAGCAACAACTGTAAACGCTTGAGACAAGTTTCTGATTTCGCGCTCGCGAACTTCAGGATCAGAATACATAGAAAGAACACGCAAGATCAACTCTTTATCTTGGATGTTTGATTTTTCCATCATTTCTTTGAATCCATCCCAGTCTTCTGGAGTGAACTTAGTTCTCAATTCTGCTTCAACATCAGATTTTTTCAATTCTCTTGCAACAACTTTGTTTGAAGAGCTTTCACGTTGTTGAGACAATTTTGTGTTCCAGTCCAACTCTCCATCAGGAGAAGCGTAAGCTGAAACTTCAACGTTTTTCAATTCTTTGCGCTCAGCTTCAAAAGCGTCTTTTGTGTAAGCGTAAAGTTCTTTAAGGTCTTCGTTTCTCAACTCTGTTCCGCGAACATAAGAGCTGTTGATCAAGTAGTGAATGTCTGCTACGTATTGATCAGGAACAATGCGTTGGAATTCGTCGATGTTAGGATCGTAAACACCAGTTGTATTTTTCTCGCGTTGTACACCCAAGATTGGAGCTGGATAGTTGATCACCATTTCTGAAGTAGCCAGTACACCATCTGCTACTTTGATTGGTTCAAAATCCAAGCTTTTAGCTCCTTTTGAAGCCGTAATGCGGATTTCCAAGTCAGACACACGCATGTCATCTTGGTAACCTACAGCATCTTTATACGCGAAGTTGCCACCGCTTGTGTAGCTAATCACTTTGTTGTTCGCGTCAACTTTCTCACCTTGAAGAGTCACAGGCTCAAAAGCAGTTTCGCCACCTTCGTAAGTCAATACCGGAGTAGCAACTACTGTAGCTTTTTTATTAAAATATTTTGCAGGGAAACGGCCGTTAATTGCAACATCCACGTCGCCACCATGGGCTTCCAAAATCTCTGGAGTTACGTTGAAATCGATTTGATCTGCATTCTTTTTCATCTTTTGCAAGCCTGAACAGCCTGCCAAAAGAGTTGCAGCCAAGGCAAAAAAGGCCAGTGGTTTAAAGCTAAATTTTCTCATGTCGACAGTATTAAAAATATTTGATTTTGTATTAATTCGGTACTTGTTCACAAAATTAGCAATGTTTTAATGAAATAAAAGAATATTGATTACTTTTTTAATCCATCAAAACCCTGTTAATCCCACATGGATAGTCGCTTTCGAATATCACCTCCAGCAATTGCTTGTAGTGATTTTCGTCTTGAACAAAGTCTATTTTATTGGTATCAATTACCAAGATCGGGAAATCAGTTTGTTGCTTGAAAAAACGAAAATATCCTTCTCGGATTTGCTCTAAATAGGCCGGATCCATGTTCTTCTCATAATCCCGTCCGCGGCCGGCAATATTTTTCATCAGCTTATCGACATCGGCATGCAAATAAACATACAAGTCGGGTTTTGGTAACTTCTCATAAATGATATTGAAGAAACGCTGGTAAAGCAGGTATTCATCGGGCGATAAGGTGGTTTGCGCAAAAATCAACGACTTCATAAAATAATAGTCCGACACCAAAAAGGAGCTGAACAACTCAAACTCCCGAATATTGTTCTTCAGCTGGTTGTAACGGTCCGCCAAAAAAGACATCTCAAGCGGAAAGGCAAACTTATCCCGCTCCTCGTAAAACCGAGGCAAAAACGGATTATCATCAAATCCCTCCAGCACGGTACGCGCTTTAAAGTCGTTTGCAATCTTATTCACCAAGGTCGTCTTGCCCGACCCAATATTCCCTTCAACAACTAAGTAATTGATCTTCATAACAAAAAAAATCCCGAAGGTTGAGTTACCTCCGGGAAATAAAAGTACAATATTTTCGATGGAATGCTACATCAAATATTAGATCTTCATTCCTAAATGATAGAACAAGAAGGACCACACGTCAGCATACTCTTCAATCACCTTGGCGGTTGGTTTTCCGGCACCGTGCCCTGCTTTAACGTCAATCCGAATCAAGGTTGGCATTGATCCTGTATGCAGTTCCTGCAAGCGTGCAATATATTTGAATGAATGCGCAGGCACTACCCGGTCATCATGGTCGGCTGTTGTAACCAACACTGCTGGATAATCAACGCCCGACTTTATGGTGTGATAAGGCGAATAGCCATGCAGATACTCAAACATTTCCTTGCTGTCCTCGCTGGTTCCGTAATCTCCAGCCCAAGCCCAGCCAATGGTGAACTTATGGAAGCGCAACATATCCATTACGCCAACCGCAGGCAAAGCCACCTGAAACAGGTCCGGACGCTGATTGGTAACGGCACCAACCAGCAAGCCGCCATTGGAACCGCCCATGATTCCCAGCTTATTGCTTGAGGTGTATTTCTCCTCAATCAGGTATTCTGCAGCACCAATAAAATCATCAAACACATTTTGCTTGTTTAACTTGGTTCCTGCCTGATGCCACTCTTCTCCGTATTCGCCACCACCACGCAGGTTGGCCATCACAAACACACCACCATTCTCAACAAACACCATTCGTGTAGGAGAAAAACCAGGGGTCAAACTGATATTGAAACCTCCATAGCCATAGAGTAAGGTTGGATTGCTACCATCAAGCTCAATTCCTTTTTTGTGAACAATAAACAGCGGCACCGGTGTACCATCTTTCGATTTGAAGAATTCCTGCTTAACCACATAGTCATCTGGGTTGAACTTGATCTCAGGACGGTAAAACAAGGAGGTTTCTTTGGTGTCGAAATTGTATTGATAAATCTCTCCAGGAGTATTGAACGAGGTGTAGCTATAGAATGCCACCGGCTCATCCTTTTTGCCTGAGAATGATCCAACGCTTCCAATTCCAGGCAGTTCAATTTCGTAATCCAAAGCGCCATCGTATTGGTAAACATGAACAACGCTGTGCGCATCTTTCATGAATTCAGCCACAATTTTACCGCCTACAAAGCTCACACTTTGCAACACTTCGTCCTGCTCGGGAATCGTTTCCACCCAATTGGCTTCTTCCGGCTGATTGATATTGATTTTCAGCAACCGGTACTTCGGTGCTCTATAATTGGTCAACACATACAAATCATCACCAATGTTATCCTGCACATGGAATTCGTAATCCAGCTTTTCCATCAGCGGAACATAAGCCGAACCTTTCTTGCTCAAATCTTTTACCGACAAAGCATTCCCATGCGAAGCCTCACTCATGGAAACCAGCAAAAAGCGTTTATCATCGGTTATTCCTGCTCCAAACATACGTTTGGGCTTTTCGGAATCTTCCATGACCAATTGATCTTCCTGCTGAGCTGTTCCCAACTTGTGGTAGTAGATCTTTTGGAATTGATTTGATTCGGAAAGCTCTGTTCCTGCTTCTGGTTTGTCGTAAGCGCTGTAGTAAAATCCGTTGTTGTACCAGGCCAAACCCGAGAATTTCACCCACTCGATATGATCGTCCAGCAACTCCCCTGTTTCCAAGTCTTTAACAAAGATCTCATTCCAATCGGAACCAGACTTCGCAACCATGTAAACCAGGTATTTGCCGTCTTTTGACAGCTCCAGCCCAGACAATGCAACGGTGCCATCTTCCGACAAGGTATTTGGGTCCAACACCAGGGTTGGCTCTTTGCTCAAGTCATCAGTTGCATACAAAACACTCTGGTTTTGCAACCCATCATTCTTAAAGAAATAATATTTTCCAGCCTCTTTAAAAGGAGTCCCATGTTTTGGGTAATCCATCAAATCGGTCAGTTGTTGTTTGATCTCAGCCCGGTAAGGCAAGGACTCGAGATAGTTAAAAGTCACTTCATTTTGAGCCTCAACCCAAGCTGCTGTTTCAGCTGAATTATCATCTTCAAGCCAACGATAAGGATCAGCCACTTCGGTCCCAAAGTAGGTATCTTTCACCTCTTCTTTTTGGGTAACCGGATAGTCAATTGATTGTTTTTGTGCACATGAACTCATAATCACAAGTGCTAACAGATAAATGGAATGTTTCATTTGCGGATGTTTTGGTTCTTTAGAGATTGTTTAACACCACTATCCGTCCTAAACGGAGCAAAATAATTACAATATTTTATTTTGAGCCCGAATGCGGGCATCTTTACGGCCTCCAACCAGCTGTCCGGCAATCAGTCCCAGTACGATGCCTGGAATCAGGAAAAACCAACGATCGATAGCCGGAAACAACAGGCTCAGCAGAAAACCAACAGCCCCTCCTCCGAGCGTATAAAAGAAGCTCAATGAGTAGGTATAATAGAAGGGAGGGAAAAAGCCATGCTCTTTTTTCATATGTCGAGCCAGCTCATCAATATGCTTATCGTAATTCCGTCGGTCCTTCCCGGTATGCCGAATTGCGTTTCCGATGGTTTCAACCTGTTGCTCAACGCTTTTTTGATACGCCTGACACTGAGTACAATCAGCGGAGAACTCATCCACGCGTTTAACCATGCGTAAATACTCAGCGATTCGGAAAAAACGCAAGTCTCCATCTTTTACGCCTTCCAGCTCTTGCCGGATGGTTGCAGTTATTTTTTGGCTCCAGTTTTCCATAGGTAGTGAAAAAAAATGCCCGGCTAGCGGGCATTTATAGTTGATTTTGAATTAATCTCTGTTTTCTCTTGGTGGACGACGATCCCCGCGGCGGTCACGATTGTCTCGATTGTCACGATTTCCCCGGCCATCACGGCCTCCATCGCGACCTCCATCACGGCGAGGCGGACGACGATCAGTTCGTTCACGCTCGACATAACCCTCTGGTTTTGGAAGAAGAACTTTTCTTGAAAGTTTCAATTTTCCATCCCGGTCAATGTCCAACAATTTAACTTCTACTTCATCACCCACTTTAAGTGCGTCTTCCACGTTGGTCAAACGCTCCCAAGTGATTTCTGAAATGTGCAGCAAACCTTCTTTCCCTGGCATAATCTCGATGAAAGCTCCAAACGTAGTGATGTTTTTCACCTTACCTTTGTAGAGTTCTCCTTTTTCAGGCAAAGCAATAATCCGCTTCACGCGTTCTTTAGCAGCTTCTAAGGCATCTCTATTGATTCCTGAGATTTCAACCCAACCAAAGTCGTCACGCTCTTCAATCACGATAACGGTATTGGTTTCTTCCTGCATTTGCTGAATGTTTTTACCTCCAGGTCCAATGATTGGTCCAATCATATCCTTCGGAATCTGAATGGTCTCCACACGTGGAACATTTGGTTTGTAATCAGCACGAGGCTCTGGAATAATATCCAGGATTCTTCCAAGAATATGCTCACGTCCTTCTTTTGCTTGGTGAAGCGCTTGTGTCAACACCTCATAAGAAAGTCCGTCAACTTTGATATCCATTTGGGTTGCTGTAATCCCTTTCTCTGTTCCGGTTACTTTGAAGTCCATATCACCAAGGTGGTCTTCATCACCCAGAATATCAGACAAAACAGCAAATTTATCAGAGTCTTTATCTGTAATCAGTCCCATGGCGATACCAGAAACCGGACGTTTCATTTTCATACCAGCATCCATCATACACATGGTTCCGGCACAAACAGTAGCCATTGAAGATGATCCGTTTGATTCCAAAATATCAGAAACCACACGAGTTACATATGGGAAATCCTGAGGAATCATTCGTTTCAAGGCACGGAAAGCCAAGTTACCGTGTCCAATTTCACGACGACCTAAGCCACGTGGTGTTTTTGGATCTCCAACACAGAATGGAGGGAAGTTATAGTGCAACAAGAAGTTTTCAGTTCCTTGGAAAGTCACATTATCCACTTTCTTAATATCCATTTTTGTTCCTAAAGTGATGGATGACAACGATTGTGTTTCACCACGCGTAAAGATCGCAGATCCATGAGCTCCCGGCAAATAGTCAGTTTCTCCCCAGATAGGGCGGATCTCATCGGTCTTACGACCATCCAAACGAATACCTTCATCCAGAATCATGCGACGCATGGCCTCGCCCTCAACTTTGTGATAGTATCTGCGAATCAGTTTTTCATCCTGTACCAGATCCATCTCTTCGTTTTCAGCATTCGCTTCTAAATAAGCTTCTACGTACTCATCCACGATTTTCCCGAATGATTCAATACGCAGTTGTTTGTCTTTAATCTGTTGCTTGGCAATATCGTAGCAAGCTGGGAACAAGTCAGCGTGTACTTTCTCGCGCAACTCTTCGTTGTTCACTTCGTGACAATATTCACGCTTAACAACGCCTACTTCAGCTGCTAATTCTTCCTGTACTTTACAGTGAACTTTAATGGCATCGTGAGCAACTTTAATGGCTTCCAGCATCTCTTCTTCCGATACTTCATCCATTTCTCCTTCTACCATCATAATATTATCATAAGTGGCTCCCACCATAATATCAATATCAGCTTCAGCTAACTGTGCGCTACTTGGATTAACGATCATCTCTCCTGCTACACGAGCTACACGTACTTCTGAAATTGGTGCTTCAAATGGCACGTCAGAAACAGCGATAGCAGCAGAAGCAGCCAGTCCGGCTAAAGAGTCAGCCATGACATTTTCGTCATAAGAAATCAGGCTAATCATCACTGCTGTTTCAGCATGATAATCCGCTGGGAAAAGAGGACGAAGAGCACGGTCAACCAAACGGGCAACCAAAATCTCATCATCACTCGGACGAGCTTCACGTTTTAGGAACCCACCGGGGAAACGACCTGCGGCAGAGAATTTCTCACGGTAATCAACAGATACCGGCATAAAATCAACATCCTCTTTCGCGTCTTTGGCAGAAACAACAGTAGCCAAAAGCATGGTGTTACCCATTTTTACAACAACTGCCCCGTCGGCTTGCTTGGCCAAACGTCCTGTTTCAATCGTAATTGGCCGGCCATCACCAAGGTCAATTGTCTTAATAATTGCTTGATTCATAATCAATGTTTGAAATAAAATTTAACAATACGAACTTAGTCGAATGGTGGTGGGGATTTCAAAAATAAGAAAAGGCAATAACTTTATTGCCTTTTCTTTTGTAAAATTATCGACGTAATTTCAATTCTTTAATAATCGCACGATATCGTTCGATATCTTTTTTCTTTAGGTAGTCAAGCAAGTTACGACGCTTACCTACCAAGCGAACCAGCGAACGCTGAGTGCTATAGTCTTTTCTGTTTACTTTCAAATGCTCAGTCAAGTGAGAGATACGGTATGAGAACAAAGCGATTTGTCCTTCTGCAGTACCTGTGTCTTGTGCATTTTTACCAAACTTTTCAAAAAACTCTTTTTTCTTTTCAGAACTTAAATACATTTCTTTCGATTTAAAATGTGATACAATCTTTAAGCAGCTACATCGCTATCAATAACAACCGCTTAAAATTAATTTCAAAAACTTGCGCAAAAGTAACTAAAATTCTTTGATTTTCAACTATCCATTTCTTTTTTTCCAATCCTGCAATTTATTCTAAATGAAGTTTTTCACTCAAGCAGGATAGCACAGCACAAGTACTTTTTAGTTTTTACTATTTTTGAATAGAACGAAACAACTTAACAACAGCACAATGAAAAAACGACACCTAATCCTTACAACATGTCTTGCGGCCTGCATCAGTTTGCTAAGCTGCCAACAACAAGTTCCTCCACCTCCTGAAGCCGTGGAGCCAGTACCTACCGAGCGTCAACTTCGCTGGCACGAAATGGAACAATATGCCTTCATTCATTTTACCACCAACACGTTTACCGGCAAAGAGTGGGGTTTTGGCGATGAAGACCCTTCCATTTTCAATCCAACTGAACTGGATGCTAACCAATGGGCGAGCACCATCAAGGAAGCCGGATTAAAAGGCATCATCCTTACCTGCAAACACCACGATGGCTTTTGCCTTTGGCCCAGCCAATACACCGATCATGATATTGCCAACAGCCCCTATAAAAACGGGGAAGGTAACATTGTTGAAGAAGTTTATGAAGCCTGCAAAAAGTATGATCTGAAATTTGGCGTCTACCTGTCTCCCTGGGATCGGAATCACCCGGAATATGGCAAACCAGCCTACGTTGAGTATTACCGAAATCAGCTGAAAGAGCTGTTCAATGCCTACGGACCAATCTTCGAGATGTGGTTTGATGGTGCCAACGGAGGCGATGGCTACTACGGTGGAGCCAACGAAAAACGCAGTATCGATGGATCGACCTACTACGATTGGCCAACCACCTTGAAAATGATTCGCAACATTGAACCTGAGGTGATCTTCTTTAGTGATGCCGGACCAGATATTCGCTGGTGTGGAAACGAACGGGGCTATGCCGGACCAACCAACTGGCATACCATCAGTATTGACACGCTGTATGCGGGTAAAAGTGGAATTACCGAACTACTTAATAGTGGTGCTGAAGATGGCTCCTCATGGGTTCCAGCAGAAGTGGATGTTTCCATCCGCCCAGGCTGGTTTTACCACCAACACGAAGACGACAAAGTTCGTACACCTGAAAACCTGTTTAAAATCTACCTTGAATCGGTAGGCCGTGGTGCCAACCTGTTGCTTAACATTCCTCCAGACCGAAGAGGCCTGATTCATGAGAATGATGTTGCCTCACTAAAAGGATGGAAAAAGCTAGTGGATCAGGCTTTTGCGACGAACCTGGCTCCAAAAGCAAAAGTAAGCAGCTCCTCAACACGAGGAAATGCACCAACATATGGCGCTCAAAACTTGATCGACAATCAAGCTGAAACGTATTGGACAACCAATGACAATCAAGTCTCCGGTGAAGTTGAAATTGAATTTCCCGAGGAACAAACCATCAACTATGTTCTTCTTCAGGAGTACATCACCTTAGGGCAACGTGTTAAATCGTTCAACATAGAAGCCAGGATCGACGACCAATGGCAAACGATTGGCGAAGGAACAACCATAGGCTATAAACGAATTGTACCCGTTGAAAGTGTTGTTACCAACAAACTCAAAATTACAATTCAGGACTCTAAAGCTTGTCCCGTAATTTCCAATCTCGAAATTTATTAACTAGCAAGCAATCCCTCGATTTGGGGATTCAAATATCCAAAAGGCAGGCTTCCGGACTCCCCCATCCTGAAACCTGCCTTCTTTTTCCCCACCAATATTCTTATTCTTTCTCCGTTTCAAAATCCGACCTACTGTCCAGTCAAATGTAGCACTCCCATATTAATGATTCATTTAAAGAAAAAACCCTGTCAGAAGTATCAAACAGGGCATTAATCCTAGTATCGAACCCCTATTTTACAAAGCTACGATGGTATATTTATCCAATTCTCTATCTGTCAATTGGGTTGTTGGCATATTGTTTATCCATCCTCTTATTGCATAAGTATCTAATATATAATCGTCATGAATTGAGAATGCAAATTTCACTGCCGAATTTTGAGATATTAAATAGGTTACATTATTTCGAATAAATTTCTTCATTTTATCCCCCACAAGATCTAGTGGATTTATTTCTGGATTAAAATCAGGAACATAACCTAAATGAAAAGCACTAAGAGCCAAACTTGGATCTCCTGGTACAGGATTCTCAGAATTCCACCATCCACTTCTATCCTCTGTCCTAATTTTATACTTAGAAGTGTATTTCTTTAAAATATTCGCTGTATAATTCTCATCCTTATATTCGCTGTAATGTAGTATTACTGCATCCTCGTATCTTGTAACCAAGAATATCAACTCACAATTAGTGTCTTTTTCGTATGCATAAACAAGCACCGGTTCTCTAAACTTAGAAACTAAATAACGACTGCTTATACCCTTTTCAACAGCATACTTCAAATTATCTTCTTTTATGAACTCAGTAATAGGAAACAAGCCATCATCTGAAAATTCAATAATACTATGATTATTTTTGTTATTTAATGAAGACAACCAATTCGTTAAATTTATATTAATACTACTTACCTTTTCTGGATTAGAAAAATTGATTATTGCCCCCATACCTCCAAGGGTTGTAACAGATGCTCTTAAATCGACAAAATTATTAGAGAGTTCTTTGCCAGTTGAATAACCTCTACCAAAACCAAAATCACCT
The DNA here is from genome assembly GCF_900113005.1 of Sunxiuqinia elliptica. GTDB lineage: Bacteria > Bacteroidota > Bacteroidia > Bacteroidales > Prolixibacteraceae > Sunxiuqinia > Sunxiuqinia elliptica. Next base: position 827,696 of record NZ_FONW01000001.1, on the reverse strand, counting down.
GATGCCTTTTTTCCATAAGACGCATTTATATCTGTCTCCATTTTCTTACCTCTGGTTTCACTTGATTCGTTCCCCTGATATACACCAGAATAGAGTGCCATAGCTTTACCTCCCACAATAAAATCAAACATCACAAAACCACCATAAGTTTCAAAAAACTCAGATGGAGTATTATTGTATAGGTGCTCCAAAAAGTTCTTAGCTAGGTATTTCTTTATTTTTTCCACGTCATAGCTATTGGTTGTAAGCCAATATCTAGAATCCATATACAGATAATGTAACTCCCCAAAAACTCGATTGTGCTCCTGTACATTGGTTTTACTAAAGGTACGTTCCATACTTTTTTTTGCACCAATTGAAAATAAACCCAAATCTAACTTAAACCCACCTTTCACTTTCTTTTGGACTTCCGATTTTTCGACATACTTACGAAAGTTGGTATATGCAAATGAATAGGTATTGGTATAACCTATTCTATCAGTACTTGAGCCATTGGGGTTGCTTTTTAGATAGTCTTCCACTTCTATGACTCTACCTCCAAAATTTTTGTAATCTGCTAAAGGAAGCGTACTCATTTTAAATGACCTCCCCAAATACTTTTCAAATGGTCTACTACCAGATTTAAGCTTTCTTTCAGGTTCATCCGCAACCTTTTTCGACAAAATAAGAGGCGAATTGGGATCACGTTCCTTTAAAACGATTGCCTTACTCTTACTCTGGTCTTGCATATCCGTTTTTTCAGACAAATCAATGCTGTTGTCACAAGCATAAAAGCCTGCAGTCAGTAACACAGCCATTACAATAGGAAAAATTCCTTTCTTCATAATTTGGACTTTTAATGTTGATAATTAGGAATACAACTAATTACTATACTCCTTAGATTAATCTAATACGAAATTATGCTCATTTTAAACATCATAACAATACCCAATTATTATGATATTTGAGAGTAATATATCCTTTTCGATCATCAGCTAGAAGCCAATTACTGGACATTTACAAGACAAATAGCTCCATTCCCTATAAAAATAAATATCACCATATCTAGTGATATAACACTAGTGTCCCATTAAAATTGAGACATTTTTATAGTAAAACAAATTTGACTTATTAAGCCTAAAACGTTCTCTGTCATTTTGAAATTTAATTCTCTAGAATAGGTCTCGAAGTTGAGTTTTATCGGTCAATGATATACTCAGAATCTCATATGTACTTCTGCTAATTTTCATGTCTTTCTGAACAAATAATCCAACCTGGCTCCAAAATCAAAAGTAAGCAGCTCCGCAACACGAGGAAATGAGCCAGCATATGGCGCTCAAAACTTGATTGACAATCAGGCTGAAACCTATTGGACAACCAATGACGATCAAGTCTCTGGTGAAGTTGAAATAGAATTTCCCGAGGAACAAACCATCAACTATGTTCTTCTTCAGGAGTACATCACCTTAGGGCAACGTATTAAATCGTTCAACATAGAAGCCAGGATCGATGACCAATGGCAAACGATTGGCAAAGGAACAACCATTGGTTATAAACGAATTGTGCCCGTTGAAAGCGTGGTTACCAATAAACTCAAAATTACAATTCAGGACTCTAAAGCTTGTCCCGTAATTTCCAATCTCGAAATTTATTAACTAGCAAGCAATCCCTCGATTTGGGGATTCAAATATCCAAAAGGCAGGCTTCCGGACTCCCCCATCCTGAAACCTGCCTTCTTTTTCCCCACCAATATTCTTATTCTTTCTCCGTTTCAAAATCGCTTCTCCCTTTTTGTACTTACAAAACCCCCAATAGATAGCATATGATCATAATAAAATCCCCAGTTTTAGGGATTTTATTATGATTTACGCCCCCTACCTTTGCTGCTTATCACGAAATATGACAAACAACGAAATTGATGAAACTAGAATTTCTTAAAAAGACATTCTTATTCATGATGGTTCTTGCTTGGTTTGGTTTGAGCAAAACGGAACTGCATGCACAAAACAAGTATGAATTATCAGGAACAGTAATGCACTTGGAAAGTGGAGAACCTATTGAAATGGTTGTTATCCAGCTAAAGGAGACCCTTTCTTGGACTGTTTCTGATAAATATGGTAATTTTAGGTTCAGGGATGTTCCGGAAGGAACATTCACCCTACAGACCAGCCGCTTAGGATATGAAAAATATGAACTACCGATCACTATCAACAGAGATATCACAAACTTAAAATTAAAGCTCAAAGAGCTTAGTTTGGGACTAGAGGAAGTCGTTATCGTTGCCAAGGAGAATAGTGCCTTAAGTTCATCTTCTAAAATTGAAAGGTCAGCCCTCGACCACATACAACCAAATACAATCGGTGATTTAATGCAATTAGTGCCAGGACAAATAACAGTCAACCCAGATCTATCTGCAAAAAATCAAATTACAATACGCGATATTAACACGCCCGGACAAAATCCGGATGCCAATAGTTCTCTTGGAACTTCCATTATAATTGATGGAACTCCACTAAGCAATGATGCTAACATGCAAACTCTGAACACGTCAAGTGGAGGAATCTCACAATCATACTCCAGCGCAGGCCAGGGAGTTGATTTGAGACAAATCCCTGTTGATCAGATTGAATCAGTTGAGGTAATCAGAGGAATTCCTTCTGCTCAATATGGAGATTTAACATCGGGAGCACTTGTAGTAAAAACAAAAGCTGGAGAAGCACCATTAAATGTAAAGCTGAAATCTGACATTAATATTAAACAATTAGCTATCTCCAAAGGACTCCTGATTCCCAAAGAAAACTGGGGCGCTGTCAATATTGATCTGGATTACCTAAATGCTGTCAATGACTTACGTACTCCTACAAAAAGTTTCAAACGCATTACTGGTCAGCTAGGCTACTCAAACATCATCGCAAAAAACAGTACTCCCTTAACCATCAATGCTAAATTGAGTATTTATAGCACTATTGACAACGAAAAAGAAGATGAAGATGCACAAACCACTGAGTTATATAAAAACAAGGAACAAAACATTAACTTTAAGTTGTTTGGGAAATGGGCAACAAATCTCTCTTGGCTAAATAGTATCACTTATAACATATCGGGCAGCTTTGAAAAACAAGATTATTACGAATATAAAATTACATCAGGAGCTTCGACTCCAACTCCGAAATCATGGGAGTCAGGAGAATCTATTGGTGTGCTTCTGCCAACATCTTACTTTAGTGAACTAACAATAGACGGGCGACCATTTAGTTATTTTGCAAACCTTAAAACTACGACATCCAATGTTTGGGGAAATCTTATAAGTAGCTTTTATACAGGTATAGACTATCGAGTTTCTGGAAATAATGGTTTGGGGAAACTATACGATCTAGCAACTCCTCCATTTGGAGGAACATCTACACGTCCACGTGCATTTAATGAGATTCCCAACAGCGATGAATTATCTGTTTTTGTGGAAGAAAAACTACAAATTACACTTGGGACAACAACCCTACAAACGCAAGCCGGATTCCGCTACAACAATTTCCTCCCCAAAGGACTTTTTTCAACAAAAGGATATCAGACGTTTGAACCTCGAATAAATACTAATTACATCTTAATCAAGAAAAGGCGCAAAGGTGTCTTAAGAAACCTTGAGCTTCGAGCAGGATACGGGGTCTCCTCCAAATCTCCATCTATGATTTATTTATATCCAGATAAATCTTACAAAGATGAAATTAGCTTTAACTATTATCCCGACTTGTATGTATTTACGACGCTGGCAATTGACGATATGATTAATCCCGAACTACAACCAGCCAGTAACAGAAAGCTAGAAGCTGGAATTGATATCAACATTCAAGGTGTTAATTTAAAACTCACAGCATTCAAAGAGCACTTAACCAATGGATTCAGCTGGAACAACCAATACACAACAATGAATTTCCGAAAATGGGCTCAACTTGATAATACCGATTCTATGCCAGAATTTGTGGATGGTGATATTTATTACACTACCCCTGACGGCAGCAGAAAAATACTAGATTATACTTGGCAACAAGAGTTTAGCAGTTATAAACTGCCACAAAACACCTATGAGACCAAAAAAAAGGGGCTGGAATATATTATTGATTTTGGACGCATAAAACCAATAAGATCATCTGTTATTCTAGACGGTGCCTATTTTCATATTACCAGAACAAATAACAACACCACATCTTTGGAACGGATAAATACTAGCTACCTTGGTGATCGGTTTCCATATCTCCCCGTTTATGCCGGAAATGATGGTTATACCAAACAACGCCTGAATTCTAACCTGAGAATAAACACACATATCCCCAAAATTAAAATGATTTGCTCTTTAACAGGAATGTTTATTTGGCATTCTAAATCAACACGTTTCTGGAATAATCACAATAACACTCCCTTGTATTACTCTCTTGATGATATGGGGAATAAACAATATGGAGTAACAAATGGAGAAGATATGCTCTATATAGACCCAATAGGATATTACGACTTCGACATGAATTATCACTCTTGGGATGCGAGCGTAGAAAGAGAGCTACCCTATAAAACTATGATCAAACAAAGAAGAGCTGATTTTTTTAACATGGACAAGAATCCTCCAACCTGGCAATTAAACATGAAACTAACCAAAGAAATTGGGAAGCATGCCAAAATATCCTTCTTTGCAAACAACATACTAAATCACAGACCACTACGAACATCTCGCATCAATGACACATACTATCGAGCAAATCAACCCACCTATTTTGGAGCAGAAGTAAAATTAACAATATAGATAAATTATTAACCACATAAATATTCTTCAAAATGAAAAAAATAGTTTTCTTTTCTATAATATTATCGTTAGGCATTGCTTTCTGGAGCTGTTCTGAGGATGATGACATTACCCCAACGTTCGATCTATCAATCCAGCTAATCTATCCTGAAGGAGTTGATTTTGATTTTCCCAGAGAAATAGAAATAGGTTTTGATTCGGGCTCCAGGGTTACCAAAGCTGTGCCAAATAGTTCAGGTGTAGCCACCGTAAGCCTCCCCCAAGGAGTTTATTCTATTGCTACCAGCTTTAGCGTTACCGACCAAGCAAACCAACAGTATACTTTTAATGGGAAATTATCGAACCTTCAATTATCTTCAGATTTAGCGAAAGAAATCACATTGGTTATGGCTACAAATACTGGGGGCCTAATAATCAAAGAAGTCTATTTTTCTGGCACTAAGACCCCAGAGAACAAGAGCTATTTCTCAGATCAGTTTCACGAAATTTATAACAACTCTAACGATACACTTTATGCTGATGGACTATGCATAGGAGTTTTACAGCAATCAAGCACCAAAGCAAATGTATGGTTAAATAATGAAGGAAATTTCATGGACCGTCTTCCACTTACCTATCATATTTGGACCATTAAAGGAAGTGGTACAGACTACCCAATCTATCCTGGCAAAAGTATAGTTATTGCTCAAGATGGAATCGACCATCAAACAGACGAAAATGGCAACCCCAACTCTCCAGTTAACCTGGGGAACGCTAACTGGGAAAGCTACGTTGAAATTTCAGGAAAAGATATAGACGCCCCCGGGGTGCCTAATATGACCATGATGTATACAACATCTACTAGAATGCATGACTGGCTTCACTCTGTATTCGGGTCTGCTGTTGTTATCTTCCGCTTTCCCAAAGATATCGATTGGAAAACTTACGCCGCCAACGCCAACAATTATATGACACTGCCAGGAAGCACTTCAGCTACTGAATACTTTATGATTGACAAAAACATGGTGATTGATGCTGTTGAAATAGTTCGGGTAGAAGAAGATAAACGTAACAAGCGACTACCTGATGACTTAGATGCCGGCTATACCTATCTTGAAGGTGGTTCCTATTGTGGTTTATCAGTAAGGCGAAAAGCTAAAATGATTGTTGATGGTCGTGTTATCTACCAAGACACCAACAACTCATCAGAAGACTTTTTACATGATCTTACTCCTACTCCCGGCCAGCACCCATCAACTGTTGAAAAATAACCATTATCCATATTAGCTGTCGGGATCTTATAAAATCTCGGCAGCTACAATTCCATCACCATGTTCAGGTTTTTCGTTAAAATATTATTTCTGCTTATTACAATGCTTCATACGACTCTCAGCTCTGCTTCCGATAGTACCAGATGGAACACCTTTAATAGCAAATTACAACTTCATAACACTAACCGTTGGCTAACGACTGCTAATGCAGCTGGGATATTCTTCAATACCAATCCCCGTTACACTTCCTTTGAAGGTAGCTATGAACTAATGAATGGAGCATTTCATAAAGTTCACGATACAGATAATGGAAACCTTACCAAAATAAAAGCAGAAGGTTATAACTCGATAAATGACAGACTTGTTCTTTATGGAAATTTTTCTTACCAAAAGACCAATAAAGATAGTATCAGATGGAACGCTACCTATGATCCCTACAAAGGCAGTCCCTATATTATAGCCGACACCTTAACTGGTGCAAGCTATACTTACGAAGATTATAACTTACAAGGAAAAGCAGCTTTCCAATTTTCAGACAGCTGGATAATCGGGGGAAATATCAGCTACTATGCAGCAATAGCAGCTAAAGCCCTAGATCCTCGTCCTGAAAACACAGTGAATGGAATTGATATCTCTCCCTCCCTAATCTATCAAACCAGCTCCTTCAAAATAGGTTTTAATATAGGAATACATACAAGCAAAGAAGTAATAGATTATAAAGTTGAAAAAACAAACTTTAACTACAGTTATTTCTATTTTAAAGGGTTTGGTTTCTACACCCGTGCAATTGACCAGCAAACCAGTCGATACCAATCTCAAAACAACCTGTACGCTGCTCTTCAAATAGAAAACCAATTTAACGACCTCAAATCACTCACTGAGATTCAATTCAATAAAGGAATACAGCAGACCGACGATGAACGTGTAAAAAATAAAAAACTTTATGCAGGAGACTGGGAGTCAACAAATGCTAATTTCAGTCAACACTTTAAATGGACTCCCAATAAAGTGACCCACTTGCTAGATTTCAAAGCTGATTTTCTATCGGGAAAAGGTATTGAATATACACAGAATAAAAAAGAAAGCGGTGACCTCACAGAGTACATTACCATTGCTAAGAATAAGAAATACACTCAAAAAAAACTAGATGGAAAACTAGACTACACTTTTTTAAAAAAACATAAAAACGGCTTCCAAAACTGGATGATCAAAATAACAACTCTAGCAAGTCACCATGCTGAAAAATATTATTACATCCCTGAGATATTTTCCATGTCCTATTTTAACCTAGGAACATCTGCCATGTTTCATAAAAACTTTTACCCAGGGAAGTTTCATTTTTGTCCAACAATAAAAGGACAATATTTCAAAAACATTAATAAAAAACTAGTCTTACACAATGATCCTGAAATCACAAAATACCAACAAATTGATCTTTTCTTAGCTGATTTCAACTACAACACTACCGATGTTTTTCAATCAGAAGCCAACCTTAAGATTGGCTATAGCCATGGAGATATCAAGTCTATAGATCAAGTTTATGTTGACATTGGTGCAGTATATACCAAACCAACAAAGACCAATCAAAAATATTTAAATATCACATTCAAATTGGGAGTTCTTTTTTAAAGTAGAACAACACCCTATAAGATCTGCTAAAAACATATTATAAGGTAACAGCAATCTCTTTTCCCAGCATTTATAATCAAAAAAATATGATGAAACATATATCCTTTCTCCTAATCCTATTCTTAAGTTTACTTTTCATATCATGCGGTAAGGAACAAAATAAAGGCTTCGCTATTGTAATTGATTCCACAAGCTACCGTAAGGCCCAAAAAGAAGTTGAGGCATATGCAAATGCCATCGAGCAAGAAGGATTAAAAACCTACTTAATTATTGATCAATGGCAACACCCCGACTCAATAAAAAATAGACTACTAAACCTTTACACCAAAGACAAATTTCCCATAGAGGGAGCCGTATTCATAGGGGCAATTCCAGTCCCTATGCTACGCGATGCTCAACACCTTTCAACGGCCTTTAAAATGGATCAAAATCGCTATAAATGGAGTCGATCTTCCATTCCTTCTGATCGTTTTTATGACGACTTTGATTTACAGTTCTCCTATTTAAAGCAGGATACCACACATTCATTATATCATTACTACAGTTTAAACCCAGAATCGCCACAAGAACTTACCGTAGATATATATACTGCCCGAATAAAACCCAAAGAAGGAAAGGATAAATATGATAAACTAAAAGCGTACTTATCTAAAGTTGTAGCTTATAAGCAAGCTCCAAGGCTAGCCCAACAAGTGTTATTTTTTACTGGGCATGGCTACAATTCAGAAGCGCCAAGAGCATACATGGATGAAAAAATCGCCATTTCACAACAATTCTCCCATTTAGAAGGACAAAAGAATTGGCTGGAATACATCAATTTTAGTTTCGACACCCATATCAAATTTAGGCTAATGTCAGAACTCAAGCGCAACAATCTGGACATTGCCCTCCTTCATCATCACGGAGGAACAAAAGCTCAATACTTAAATGGTATGCCCGAAACATCAGCGGTAAAAGGAAGTATCGAGAATATTAAATATTATCTGCGCTCAAAATTAAGTAAAGCCGGAACTTCCAAAGAGAAACAAAAACTCATTATTGAACGGTACCAAAAATACTATGGAGTTCCAAAAGATTGGTTTGAAGGCACTTTTGACACAAATCAAATAAGAAAGGACTCAATATTTAATGCCAACCTCGATATTTATGTTGAAGATATGAAAGGTTACACCCCCAATGCCAAATTCATTATGCTTGATGCTTGCTTTACCGGGTCATTTCATCAAGATACATACCTTGCTGGTGAGTATATTTTTAGCACAGGCAACACCATTGTAGCACAAGCTAATTCTGTTAATGTTTTTCAAGATAAATGGCCAGATGAAATGGTGGGTTTGATTGGCTTAGGATTACGAGTTGGGCACTGGAATAAAATGACTTGCACGCTCGAAACGCATTTGCTTGGCGATCCAACCTTTGCTTTCCAATCCCCCAATAACACACTAGATATCAATCATATATTAATTGAATATCAAAACGATTTAACATTTTGGAAAAACCAGCTCAATAGTGAATATGCCGATATCCAAGCCTTGGCATTAAGAATGCTATTCGATATCGAAGGTAGTAATAGCTCCAGCTTACTCCTTGAAAAATTTGAAACGTCTCCATTTTTTACTGTTCGTGCCGAAGCTTTTAAACTATTAAGTTTTTGTCGTGATGCAAACTTTGTCACAGCCATTAACCTAGGTGTCAACGACTCCTATGAGTTGATTCAAAGATTATCTGCGCTTTACCTACTGCGCTCCGGGGATGAATCTCATATTCCTTTTCTCATTGAAGCATTGCTTCGAAATAATCTTAGTAAACGTGTAAACTATAATTTACGTAATGCAATCTCTGCATATAGTCAACAATCATTAACAAATGAACTAGAGAAACAAATAGACAACAAAGAATATCTATTAAACAAAGAAGACAAAAGGAAATCTTTACAGAAAACTATTGATTACAATACAGAAAAAGCGGCTAAATATGTAGATGAGATTCTAGCTACTCCTCAAGATGTAAAAAATGCATATTTCAACTTGAGAGCCTTCCGAAACATTACTGTTCATAGTCATCTGGATAAACTCATTAGTTATACCGATACTGTTAAAAACAAAAAATTAAAACTAGCAGCAACTGAAATGCTTGGATGGTTTAAATACTCCAGTAAGCGTAACCAAATCATTGATTTCTGCGAATCGTCACTTCAGAAAGAAGAAAAGCAAAATATAAAAAGTGAATTAACCAGAACACTAAACCGAATAAAAATAAAACCATGAAAACTAAAATAATGCTATTGTTAGTAGGGGCCTTCTTGATACTATCTTGTAGGACTCAAAAAAACCTGGCAAGGAATTACTTTTTAACACATAATATAAACTCAAGCCAACAAGAACAACTAGACGCTCTGCTAAGCCGAGGGCTTGATTATGAAGCACTATACACCCTGTTGGGGAAAATAAAACCAATGAGTACAATAAGGTCTTATTCGTTTCCAATAGCCAACACCGACAGTATAAAGAAAACAAAAGCAGATGTACTTGATTTAGATAAAAATCAAATACATCTGGATGAAATAACAAACTTACAACATCTTATAGGTACTGTGGACTATCCAGATCTAGAATTTGTTTTATATCCTTTTCAGAAAAACAGAAAAAATCGTAGGAATTTACAATTAGTTGTTTTTAAAGAAAGCTTGTTGGATAGCCTTTTGGAAACAAAAGCATCGTTCTTTGGACAATTTGGTCTAGTTCCTGGAACTAATGCCTCAATAGTACTTTCGACCGTTGAGAACAGTGATAGGTATGAACGACTAAGGGCTTATGGATACCTGTTTGGATACCCTGATTATGCTGTTGACTTTTTTGTTGAAGCAATGGTTGAGATGAAGGAAAATGATGTTCTCCTCCCTAGAAACTATTTTCAAATTCCATCTTTTTCAGCAAAAGAAGGTGCATTTGTTTATGCCTATCCCAAAAAACATATCCCAACCAAAGTTGATTCTAGTCTGTATGAACGTAGCATAACATTATTAAACCATTATCGAGATATTCGTCAAAACTATTTAAATCCAGACAGCACATTAAAAGCTAGCGAACTCCTAAATGACTACTATCAATCAAAGTTAATTTTCCAATAAGCATGTCTAAAAAAACGAAAATAAGTGCTACCACTGGGATATCGTTGGTTGTTGCCAGCATGGTTGGTACCGGAGCTTTTACAAGTCTTGGCTTTCAGTTAGTAGACTTAAAGAATCCAGGAACGATCCTTACTCTTTGGCTAGCAGGAGGTTTAATGGCTCTTTCAGGGGCTTTCAGCTACGCAGAGGTTGGAACAGCCATCAAACGCTCCGGAGGAGAATACACCTTCCTCTCCGAGTTATTTAATCCTCTCCTGGGCTATTTGTCAGGCTGGATCTCTCTAACTGTTGGCTTTGCTGCCCCTATTGCATTATCTGCAATTGCATGTATCGAATATCTCCCCTTTCATATTCCATACGCCCGATTATTTGGTGTCTTGCTTATTGTCGGACTAACAGCTATTCATAGCTTAAGCCTAAACACTAGTGCAAAATTTCAAAATATAACAACATTATTAAAAATCCTCTTAATAAGCTCAATTATTGTACTTGGCTTGGTATTATCTCCCGAAACGGATAATGCGCTATCCTTCAACTCTTCTTTTATCGGAGAACTAAAGTCCACTGCTTTTGCTGTTGCTCTAATCTATGTTAGTTACTCCTATTCAGGCTGGAATGCAGCGGCCTACATTACTGGCGAATTTAAAAATCCAGAAAAGTCATTACCAATTGCGCTAATTGCGGGAACAATTTTGGTAACAGTACTATATAGCTTTTTGCAAATCATTTTTTTAAAACATGCTTCTTATGATCAGCTCTCTGGAAGTTTAAACGTAGGTACCATAGCAATCCAACAGATGCTCGGTCCACGATCTTCCATCTTCTTTAGCGGAGCTATCTCGTTACTACTTATCTCTGGAATTAGTGCAATGATTTGGACTGGTCCACGTGTCACTTCTAGCATAGCAAACGATCATTTACTGTGGAAATCATTCACTAACCCTAAAAAAGGAATTCCAGTGAAAGCCTTGTGGTTTCAAGCTATTTTAAGTTCGGTATTACTATTCTCTGGAACATTTGAACAGATCATGATTTATTGTGGAATCTTATTGAATATCTCAGCGCTACTAACAGTCTTTGGAGTAATTCGTTTAAGAAGGATCAAAAAGGTATCTTTCAATTCTCAAGCAAAAAAACACAAAACAATCCCAAAGGACTATAAAAGTCCACTTTTTCCTTTCTTTCAAATACTATTCATCCTTATGTCAATATGGATAATTGGCTTTTCAATTATCAACAAACCCATTGAGGCTATTATGGGAATAGGAAACTTGATAGTTGGAATCTTTACTTTTTTGATAAGCAATAGTATGACGAAAAAGTACGTGTTAAAAAGCGGAACACTTACAAAGGCTCTAAAAGATTAAAAACAAGATGCGATAAGCATCAAGAGTAAGAAAATTCATCTCCATTTTACTCAAAAATCATTCTTTTCTGTTCCCATCGACAAAATATATGAGGGAGCCTCATTATTTATGACTAGATCAAGATCCATAAATGAATCGGCAATTAAATTAATATACACATATCACTCAAAAAAAGTCATCTATAGTATGGAACCAATTATTAAATGCGAAAATATCACTCACTATTACGGGAAACGGCTCATTTACGAAAACCTAAACTTTACCGTAGCGAAAGGAAAAATCCTGGGGCTTCTTGGGAAAAACGGAACAGGAAAGACGACCATTATCAACATTCTTAATGGCTACCTAAAACCTTATTCGGGATCCTGCTACCTTCTTGGCGAAGACATGCGTACACTTTCGCCTGCCACCAAATCGCGAATAGGCCTGTTGCTGGAAGGGCATGTACAACATAGCTATTTCAACATTGTCCAAATTGAGAAATTCTATTCCCGATTTTTCCCAAATTGGAAGAGCGAACCCTACTGGGAGCTGATGAACCGCTTAAAGGTAACCCGGACTCAGAAACTATCGACCATGTCCTGTGGGCAACGGTCTCAAGTAGCCTTAGGCTTAATCCTCGCACAAGATCCGGAGTTGCTCATTCTCGATGATTTTTCCATGGGACTTGATCCAGGCTATCGTCGCTTATTTGTTGACTACCTGCGCGAATATGTTGCGGCAAGTGATAAAACCGTTTTCCTGACCTCCCACATCATTCAAGACATGGAGCAACTCATTGATGAAGCCATTATCCTCGATTTTGGCAAAATTCTACTACACAGTTCAACCCAAGCAATTATGGATCAATTCCGTCGTTTCCGCTTCAACTGTCCTCAAGGAAGCACCATCAATGCAACGAGTGAACTATATCATCCTGAAGTCATAAACGGACAGGCCGAACTCTACTCTTTTTTACCACAACAACAAGTTGAGGAAGAAATTAAAATGCAAGGTTTTTCACCCACGAATATGCGGGAAGAAACATTGAGTTTGGAAGATGCATTCATCGGATTAACTGGAAAATATTAAACAAACACAGACATGACCAAAGCGATATTTTATAAAGAATGGATTAAGCTACGCTGGCTACTTGTAAGTATAGCCACTATTTTTCTAGCAATGATTCCCTACCTGGTACTCAGCTTGCAAAGCAAGTTCCGTTTTGCGGGGAAAGCTCACCTGTGGAGTGTAATTGCCGAAAAAGACGTTAATCTAATTAGCCAACTACAGTACCTTCCACTCGTTGCTGGCCTGATCCTGGGACTATTTCAGTTTATCCCGGAAATGAGTAAAAGAAGTTTAAAACTCACCTTACACCTACCACACCCCGAAAAGCTAACCATCGTTAAGATGATTCTTTTTGGCCTGGGAAGCCTGGCAATAAGCTTTTTACTTAGTGGAAGTTTGCTTTTTTCCTTACTCAGTCTGTCTTTGCCACCAACAATTATCACAACATGGCTAACAGCCAGTTTGCCTTGGTACCTTGCTGGCTTTACGGCCTACATATTAACAGTGTGGATATGTATCGAACCTTCCTGGAAAAGGCGTCTCATCAATGCTTTATTCTCCGGCGCATTGCTCTCCGTCTTTCTGCGAGCATCGGGCTCATTTGACTATACCTATGCAACACCAATATTACTAGCAATAGGTTTACTAGCCCTCATTTTTCCGTTCTACTCAGTATTCCGATTCAAGGAAGGCGTTTCAGAATAAGCAAATTATCATCGACACATTACAAGCATAAAACAATGATTACAAAAAAGAATATTCAAGCAATCCTGATTGTCCTGACAACAGCTTTGCTTTACTGGATACTCCCTTGGGCTATCAAACTCATGACCAATGAAGCCCTGGATTATCCATTCACTTACTACTCAAGTATCAACAACCAGTTTATCCAAACCGTTTTTGATGGCAAAGAAATGAAAAGGGTTGATTTAGAAGGCCGCGAATACAACCAAGATGAATACGACAGTATCGTTCCGATGTTCAACTATCGCCAGTTGATGCAAGACGGACGATTACCTGATACCATCAAGGGAGTTGCAATCAATCCCAAACAGATCCAACTCAACCAGTTTTTCTTTCGGTGTACTCCACGAAATTACAATAGCTGCTCAGTCAATCTTTATCCGATGTACGAATCCATGTCAGGACGAGTTAGCCTTGAGTCTCCGGATGATCTTTTCAGTATCGACCACAGAATCCGGTTCTACGAGGCTGAAACCAACAAACTAAAGCAGGATAAAAGCCGACTCTTTCAAACCGCCATGGAAAAACGCGGATTCCAGTTTCCTGTACAATGGATAGCTGGCAACCTTTCTGCTCGAAAGCCCTATGACGAGGGCTGGTTTATGCTTGATGCTGATGGCCAATTGTTCCAAGTAAAAATGGTCAATGGCAAGCCATTTGTAAAAAACACCAAAGCCGGCGAGAAGATTGATATCGTTTGGATGAAAACCATTGAAACAGCCAACCATCGCCTCTATGGTTTTGTATTTGACCGCCAACAAAATGTCTATTTCCTTTCCGATGTTAACTACGAACTTGTAAAACTTCCTATCGACTCCTTCGATTTAAAAAAAGATCGCATGCTAATTATGGCGAACTTGTTCTACTGGAATGTAACGGTTACTCGCCCACACCAACGAGACCTCTACATTCTTGATAACAATGACCTTAACCGGGCTGATGAGCATACCGAATTTCATGAGCCAAATCAATGGGAGAAAATTCAGCCTTGGATCTTCCCATGCTATATTGAGCTGAAATCTTACCATTCAACTTATATCTTCCCACGATTTATTGGCTGGTCAGCTAAGGCTGTACTAACCAATGGCCTTGCAGTAATTCTCATGATTGGTCTTTTATGGTGGCGTAAAAAGCAACGCTTCAGTCTCATTCAACTCGCTTACATTATGCTAACAGGTGTAATTGGTGCCATAGCCGTTTGGTGCTTCAAAGAGAAACAACAGGAAACAAAAAATATCATTCAACTAAAATAAAAAATGAAAAATCTATTATTAGTAGCTGCAGTCATTCTCATGGCTGCATGCCAGTCGAAAATCAAACAGGAGAGTGCAAATCCTAAAACGGAAAGCATTCAAACCAATGTCGTAGTGGTAGACCAACTTTTAGCCAAGGCCGAAACGCTGGTAGATAAGCCGGTGGTAGTACAGGGACATGTTACCCATACCTGTAAACACTCCGGTAAAAGATGCTTCATCGTAGGCGATGATGCTAATCTGAGTATCAGGGTTGAAGCCGGAGGGCAGATCCAAGGGTTCAACCGTGAATTGGTTGGCAACAGCATAGCGGTTAAAGGAATTCTAAAGGAACGTAGGTTAACTGCTGAATATATTGATCAGTGGGAGGAGAAAGTTCAAAACCAAGAGGCTCAGGAAGATGGTTCTGCAGAAACTTGTGCTGCCGAGATGAACAACATCAACAATATGCGCCAATGGATGGAGGATAACGAAAAAAACTACTATTCAATCTATTACATCAACGGAGAAAACTATGACATCGTCGACTAAACTCAGAAAATGGATCCGAATCATTCATCGTGATCTGGGCTATTTCCTGGTTGGTATTTCTGTTATCTATGGACTATCTGGTTATCTTCTCAACCACATGGATGGCAAAGATCCAGCATATCATACCATTGAAGCCACAACGATGATTGATAAACATCTCAATGAAAAGAACTTGAAAAAACACCTTGCTACCTTGGAAGGAGTCCCTCAAGTTAACCGAATTCTTTTTAGTGGCAACGAATTTTACAAGGTGATGTTTAACGGTGGAATTGGTGCCTATAGTACAAAAACAGGCGAGTTAAGCTATGAGCTTCATCAAAAAAGACCGTTTATTTACCACATCAATAAGTTACACTACAATAAAGTTTCCGGGTGGACCATTATGGGCGATGTATTTGCATTCTCGCTCATTTTCCTCGCCATCTCAGGCATGTTCATGGTCAAAGGAAAAAACGGGTTGATGAAACGGGGAATTTGGCTTGTCCTCGCAGGATTAGCAATTCCTATCCTATACATTGTGTTGAGCTAAAGCCCAAAGAGTGATTACAAACCGACAGAGCTAATTTTTCCTAATTAGCTCTGTCTTTTTTTGGTAGCAATTATTCTTTCTCTGTTTCAAG
Source organism: Sunxiuqinia elliptica (assembly GCF_900113005.1). Taxonomy (GTDB): domain Bacteria; phylum Bacteroidota; class Bacteroidia; order Bacteroidales; family Prolixibacteraceae; genus Sunxiuqinia; species Sunxiuqinia elliptica. Next base: position 811,351 of record NZ_FONW01000001.1, on the reverse strand, counting down.
TGCCGTTCGGAAAGCTTTAACCTGATCCGGCGAACCAATGACAAACAGTTGATCGCCTCGGCTCAGGGTTAATTGAGGATCGGGGTTGAAAACATACTTGGCTCCGCTAATTTTAATCCCGATAACGTTTACCCCCGAAGAATCCTGCTCTTTCAGCTCGCGAATTGGCTTATTCACATAACAACCTGCCATGTGAGTGCAACTCACCTCTTCCAAGCTTACATCTTTACTCTTTTGCAGTAGAATGTATTCCAGGAACTCCACCACATCAGGCTGGGTAACTAACTTGGCCATTCGCTGCCCACCAATCCGCTCCGGCATGATTACATTGGTTACTCCGGCCCGCTTCAGTTTCAGGTCTGATTCCACTTCAGAAGCCCGGCTCACAATCCGCAGACTTGGATTCATACTTCGAGCCGTCAGAGCTACAAACACATTGTCCGCGTCGTTCGGGGTGGTTGCAATCAGTGCCCGGGCACGGTCAACCCCAGCCTTATTCAAAACCTCTTCGTGTGTTGCATCGCCCCGGATATAAAGCAACGAATCATCCCGCCGGATACGATTCAACACATTCTCCCGCTTTTCGATGATCACAAACTTGACACCGTGGTCTTTTAGCTCCAGCGCAGCCTGCTCACCATTACGACCATAGCCTACAATGATCACATGATCTTTCAGTTTTAAGATTGCTTTATCCACACGATACGTTTTTAAGTAGTTCATTAATTCTCCGTCGAAAACAAAGCTGGCCATACTGGATCCCACATAAGCCAAACTTCCCAGGCTAAAAAAAATTAAGCCCGAGGTAAACAGTTTGCCAACATCTGATAACGGATGGATTTCACCAAAACCAACGGTAGAAATGGTAATGATGGTCATAAAGAAGGCATCAATCAGCGAAAAATCTTCGATGTACCAATAACCAAGCGTCCCAGCAAAAAGCATGAACAGCAGCAATACAATACCTGCCTGAATGGTCCTGTGCGATACTTCCTGAAATTTATTCATCGGTCATCTTATTTCCGCTCGCAGCTGCTTGGTTAATTAATTTGGCTCCGAAGTGGCAATTTAAGCATTTTTTGGGATTGCAGTAACAATTTTTCAGTTGAATCAGGGCTTGACTATCAAAGGCTGAACGCACTTCGACACCCAATTTTTCCCAGTTTGAAACAATGGAATTCGCTTCAGCCGGAATTTGTTCCAAGAAAGTTAATGCCCGATCTTTTAAGGCTTGTTGATTATGGTATTCGCCATACACAAACAAAAAAGGCACCACCGTATTAATGATCAAATTCTGAAAAGTAGCATCACCCAAAAGTTTCTTTCGTTTCGATGATTCTTTGTTAAAACGATAATGCGTATCCCAATATTCAGAAGCCTGCACCTGAAACAAACGACGAATATCCTGCAAGCGTTCCAGCTCAATTAAGCTTGAAAACAAAGCCGAAGATTGATGAATTAATGCAGCAAATTGTGCCAAGCGAATCGTTGGAAAGTTGACCGGACGTAAACGCAGAAACTTCCAAATATGGGCTTCAATGGGCTTCAGTTGATATTTCTTATACAGAAAGGCATACTCTTTTCGCAGGGCTAAAAAATAATCATCACCCAAAAGCTGTTCATTCAGCAAACCAGCTGTTCCGAACAACAAAGCCTCCAACTGAAACAAGTTGTTCTTGTGTTTCGCCAAAACCTGCAAAGGCAGTGCCTGCGCCAAAAGCTCAAAAGGAACAGCATTGATTTTCATGCCGAAGTTACGGGCAAGAAACTGGTAGAATGTCTCATTCCAATCATTCTTATTCTGCTGCAACCGATCGGTAACGGCTTTTGTCTTTTCCTGCAGCCGCTCCACCATCAACGCGTGAAACCGAATCTGAAGCACCATAAAATCAACTTCATGGAAACGATCGGCACAGGCAATCCACTGGTCTGATTGAAGCAATTCCTGATAATTCAATTCCAACTGAGCAGGATAGTTCAACTCCAAGGCAGGCACAAGCTCTCCTCTTTCATTGCGTATTTTTTGGTCACTCTTCCGAACCACATGCAAAACCACATTGTTGTAGGCGGCATCCGTTTCATGGCCATGCCGGTTCCAATCCGAAGCTTGCGTATGAATCTCAACATTCCCGGCCCACAAGGTTCCATTCAGCTTTATCCGGGCATTGAAAAAATCGGGGCCTGCATCTGAATTGACTTGTCCCGGATGAATAACTTCAACCTGTTGCCCATCGGTTGTTTTAAGTTCATCATTCAGAAACAATCGGTGTTTCCATACGTGCTGAAGAAAAGCTTCATTCATAGCCTGCTTGTTTTTCAATAAAGTTATGAAAAACAAGCTAGTAAAAACAAACCCACCAAAGCAGTTTTGCAACATCTTAGTCACAGAGGCTTGCTCTCGGCCCCCAAAACAAAAAAAAGGCGACTGCCCTCCGTTATCCCGGAAAACAATCGCCCTTTAATCAACTGATCGGTTGAATCAAACTACCAAACCAAGTCTGATGTTGCTAGTTTTTCAATATCCAAGTTGTTTTCTTCAATTGATTTAAAGTGTTTGTAAGTGCCTACTTTCAACTCGTAAGTCGCTTGCTCATCACAAACAATCATTCCTTTGGGGTGCAATTGCAAGGCACTGATTGTCCACATGTGGTTCACACCTTCTTCTACGGCATGACGCAAAGCCCTGGCTTTTGACAATCCGTTAACGATAATCACCACTTCCTTGGCATCCAGTACAGTTCCAACACCAACAGTCAGTGAACTTTTAGGCACTTTATTCACGTCATTGTCGAAGAAACGAGAATTCGCCACAATCGTATCGTAGTTCAATTCTTTGTCACGTGTGCGTGAAGTCAGCGATGATCCAGGCTCATTGAATGCAATGTGTCCGTCAGCACCAATTCCACCTAAAAACAAGTCGATACCACCAAGTGCTTTAATCTTGTCCTCGTAACGTTGGCATTCAGCTTTGACATCATCTACATTTCCATTCAAAATATTCACATTCTTTTCCTGAACATCGATGTGTGAGAAGAAATTATCCCACATGAAAGAATGGTAACTTTGAGGATGATCTTTTGGCAAGCCCACATATTCGTCCATATTGAATGTAACCACATGCTTAAAGCTTACTTTACCAGCTTTGTATAGTGCAATCAGCTCTTTGTATGTTTCCAGCGGAGAAGAACCTGTTGGCAATCCCAGTACAAATGGTTTCTCTTCAGTAGCATTTGCCAACTGAATTTTTCGCGCGATGTAATTTGCTGTCCAACGCGATGCAACCTGATGTGTTTCTTGAATAATTAGTCTCACTGTGTTTTTTATTTAAAATGAATAGTTGAATCGTATTTTACTATAGTTATTCCTTTTTTTAACGGCTTAATCTCCCAAAAAAGAAAGATTTAGCCCCCTGCAAACAACCGAACCACAAATCTACAATTTTTACCCTGAAAGCCTCCATTTACCGGTCAAATTAATCGATCATTAACAGCTTCATGCTCCCCATTCATTTTTAAGGGGCTAGCTGATCGACGAACTATTATTCGGCATAAAAACACAGCAATAGCATGATTATATATTAAAAAGCTGGTAATTTTATTAGAGAGCAACCAATCGGTTATGAAACGGATTTATCAACATATCAAAGAATACTTACCGTTTATTTTTCTTGCGGCAATTGCGATCGCCATTGCGTCTTTTACCATTGGAAAAGAGATTTACGGACACCGCGAAGAAAACCTGCTATCCTTTGCCATTGTCAACTTTTTCGGCTACCTCTTTTTCTTGCTTATGCCTGTTGAGCTGGCTTTCATCTATTACCTGAAAGCGGGGATCGACCCCATTTCCCTCAATGCCATTGCAATAAGCACAGCCCTTTGCGCCCAGCTGGCAGACTATTACATTGGCCGTTCATTCAGTACACGGGTGATTGATCGACTGGTCGGCAGAAACCGCTATGAAAAAGCCAAAGAAGAAATTCGCAAATATGGCAATGTGGTCATTTTTGTCTTCAACCTACTTCCTCTTTCCTCGCCCGTCATTCTATTGGCTGCCGGTATGTTGAAACTGAACCTAAAAGAAACGCTGTTTTATAGCTTGCTCGGCTTGCTTTTAAAATACAGCTTGATTAGTCTGATCTTTTAAAACAAAAAGCCCGGGACCAATCCAGTCCCGGGCCTATGAGTTTTCAATATTTTAAATGCTCATCGCTTGTTACAGTAGTTCTGCCTCAAGTAGCAATTCTTCCATATCTACCTGAACTTCCATCGCAGCAGCACGAGCTTTTTCAGCAAAGTCAGTATCATTTGATGCATAAATGATGCCTCGTGATGAGTTAACCAACAAACCACACTGCTCATTCATACCATACTTCGCAACTTCCTGCAAACTTCCGCCTTGCGCTCCAACTCCGGGAACCAGCAAGAAATGATCAGGAACAATCGTCCGAATTTCTTCCAGCTTTTCAGCTTTGGTGGCACCAACAACATACATCATATTGTCGCCAGTTCCCCATTGCTGTGAGGTTTTCAACACGGTCTCGAACAGTTGCTCGCCATTTTCGTCATTCTTGATAAACTGAAAATCGAAAGCTCCCTTATTTGAAGTCAAAGCCAACAAAATCACCCATTTGTCAAGGTAGGTCATGAATGGCTTCACAGAATCCTCACCCATGTACGGAGCTACTGTTACCGCATCAAAGTCCATCCGGTCAAAGAATGCACGGGCATACAAGTTGGAAGTGTTACCAATGTCGCCACGCTTGGCATCAGCTATAATAAATTGCTCCGGGTACTTTTCCCGAATGTAGTGTACGGTTTTCTCCAGGCTTTCCCAGCCCGAAACTCCCAAGCTTTCATAGAACGCCAGGTTCGGTTTGTAAGCAACACAAAGGTCTTGGGTAGCATCAATAATCTCTTTATTGAATGCAAATATTGGGTCAGAAGTTTCTTTCAGATGAGCTGGAATTTTCAGGATATCAGAATCCAATCCAACACACAGGAAACTTCTCTTTTTCTTGATCTGTTCAAATAATTGTTCGCGATTCATGTTCAATAGATGTTATACACGAGGTATTAGACAATAGATTTTTGGGCAAAATAGACGTTGATCGCTCTTTAAATTTCAGCTTCTTTCATCCGTTCGGCATTCTCTTCAAGCATCAGTTTTTCGATGATCTCGTCGATATCACCGTTAATGATAGCTTGCAGGTTATACAAAGTCAAGTTAATCCGGTGATCAGTCACACGTCCTTGTGGCCAGTTGTAAGTCCGGATTTTTGCAGAACGGTCACCTGTTGACACCATGGTCTTCCGCTTCGACGCGATTTCGTCCAGGTATTTCTGATGCTCCATGTTATATAAACGAGTCCGCAATTCAGCCATCGCCTTATCGAGGTTCTTCAATTTTGATTTCTGATCCTGACACTGAACGACAATTCCTGACGGAATGTGTGTCAATCGAATGGCAGAATAAGTGGTATTCACGGATTGTCCACCAGGTCCTGAAGAGCAGAACTCATCGCGACGGATATCTTCGTTGCGCAATTCGATATCAAATTCTTCAGCTTCAGGCAAAACAGCCACCGAAGCAGCCGATGTGTGCACACGGCCTTGCGTTTCGGTTTGAGGAACCCGTTGTACCCGGTGTACGCCTGATTCATATTTCAAAACTCCATACACTCCTTCGCCGGTCACTTTAACAACAACCTCTTTGTAACCACCTGACGTTCCTTCGCTGTAGTTGGTAACGTCCATGCGCCAACCTCTTTTCTCACAAAACTTGGTGTACATGCGAAACAGGTCACCTGCAAAAATACTGGCCTCATCACCACCCGTTCCTGCACGGATTTCCAAAATAGCGTTCTTGCTATCTTCCGGATCAGCGGGCACCAACAACATTTTTATTTCCTGCTCTTTGCCCGGCAATTGCTCTTCGCTGGCTTCGATTTCTTCGCGCGCCATTTCGCGGATTTCCTCATCCGATTCCGTGGCTAGCATTTCCTTACCAGACTCAATATTTTCAACCAGGTTTTTATATTCTTTAAACGCTTTGACTAAAGCTTCCAGTCGTTTATATTCCTGATTCAATTTCACATACCGCTTCATGTCAGCCATCACCGAAGGGTCAGTAATTTGCTGCCCTACTTCATCCAGGCGGTGCTGAATGGCTTCATATTTGTCTAAAATAGAATGATCTGCCATATATTAATCTAGTTCCTAATTTCGAGTTTTCAATTTCTAAAATCTAAAGCCGGAAGCTTTTCTTCTGTCTTTGCTGACAGACCCGTATTCTTTAATACTCAAAAGTTCCAAATTCAGAAGTGATGGTCAATTTTTTGCCTTCATAAGCCTCAACATGACCGACCACCTGCGCATCAATGTTAAATGATTTTGATATTTCAATAATCGAATCAGCCAATTCTGGCTTCAGGTAGATTTCCATCCGATGTCCCATGTTGAACACCTTATACATTTCAGCCCATTCTGTTTGAGATTCCTGTTGAATTAACTTGAATAAGGGAGGAACCGGGAACAGGTTGTTTTTCACCACATGTACCCCATCTACAAAATGAAGCACTTTGGTTTGAGCACCACCAGAACAGTGAACCATTCCATGAATAGAAGTCCGGTGTTCGTCCAAAATCTTTTTAATAACCGGCGCATACGTCCGTGTTGGCGACAAGACCAACTTTCCGGCATCCAGACTTAATCCTTCAATCGCTTCCGTTAGTTTCCGACTTCCGGAATAAACCAAGTCGGCTGGCACCTCAGGATCAAAACTCTCGGGGTATTTAGCCGCCAGGTAATTGGCAAATACATCGTGACGGGCTGAAGTCAGTCCGTTACTTCCCATGCCTCCATTGTATTCTTTTTCATAGCTTGCTTGTCCGAAAGAAGACAAACCAACAATCACATCGCCAGCTTCAATTCGGTCAGCAGCGATCACATCTTCCCTTTTTATCCGGCAAGTTACGGTAGAATCGACAATGATGGTACGAACCAAATCGCCCACATCAGCTGTTTCACCTCCCGTTGGGAAAACACCAACGCCCATCTCCTGCAGTTCGCGGCACAACTCATCTGTTCCATTGATAATTGCAGCAATTACTTCTCCGGGAATTTTATTCTTATTCCGGCCAATAGTTGATGACAATAAAATATTGTCGGTTGCCCCAACACACAACAAATCATCAATATTCATAATCAGTGCATCCTGGGAAATGCCTTTCCACACCGATAGGTCGCCTGTTTCCTTCCAGTACATGTAGGCCAAAGAAGATTTGGTCCCGGCACCGTCGGCATGCATAATGTTACACCAATCCGGATCGCCTCCCAACACATCAGGAATAATTTTGCAAAAAGCTTTAGGAAACAATCCTTTATCAATATTTTTAATGGCCTGATGAACATCCTCTTTCGAAGCCGAAACACCTCTCGCCATGTACCTGTTATCGCTCATAAAATCAGTCTGTAATTTCAGCGCACAAAGTTAATATTTTTAAGCAAAAAAAAAGGATTGCCAACCATTTAAGCATTAGGCTTGTTCTTGCAACTTTCTTGCATTCCTTTTCTTTTCATCTAATTTACTGTTAATTTTGTAGCCTGAACTTCCTAACCAGCCCTCACTCCCTTTAATTTTTCGAGCTATGAACAAGTCAACCGGAAGGTTAACCCATATTATTTCAACGACTTTGGGAATGCGGTTATTTTCCATGTCGAGCATTATTCCATTCCTCACGGCTTACGGCCTCAATTTGGAAGGAGGATCGCCAACGTTAATTGGCTACGCACTTGGCATCTTTGGACTTACGCAAGCCGTCTTGCAAATTCCATTTGGCTCACTAAGTGATCGTATTGGCTATAAAAAGATGATGCTTGCTGGTCTCGTGATGCTCATTGCAGGATTACTAACAGCAGCTTTTGCCACCAACATTTACTGGTTAATTTTTGCCCGAGCCCTGCAAGGAAGTGGTGCCATCGTTACCGTTGGCTATTCCTGGATTTCATCGGCTGTTGATAACGAAGATCGCGATAAAGAACTGACGAGGCTGGGAGCCGTATTGGGCACCTTTACCATGCTTTCGTACACCGTTGGCCCATTAATGCACATTGTTCTGAATGTTAGCCAGATGTTTATCTTTTCAGCCCTACTAATTGCAGGCTGTTTTATTTGGGTTTTGCTTGCAACCAAGCAAGTTGACCCCGTAGTTCGGAAAGCAAAATATGCTGAAAAGAAAAGCCAAAAGCGGGTCATCACCCGGAGAAACCTAACCATGGGATTTTTACTTACGACCAACAACTTTGTTATGATGGCTTTCTTTTTCATGCTTCCCCTTTTGCTGAAAGGAATTTTGGAAACCAATCAGATGTGGCTCATTTTAACGCCAGCCATTTTGGTTGCGCTCGGCTTACTGTCCTTCTTTTCTAAACTGGCTACCAAGGAAAAAGGCTGGCGTGTTCTTGCTTCTCTTTTCATCATGGAAGGTATTGGATTTATCTTATTAGCTTTCCATTCGCTGCCCTTCACCATTGCCGGTACCGTTTTGCTGATGAGTGGCAGCTTCTCCATTTCAAGTATTGTTCCGATGCTGGCAAACCGAGGGATTTCAAACGAACAACGAGGAAAAGGGAATGGCATCATTATAAGTCTGCAGTACTTTGGCTCTTTCTTGGGTGCCGCCCTAACCGGAAGTTTGTGGGCAATATCTCCTAAGGTTGCATTTGTTTTTACCGGGCTAACAACCATCGTTGGCATTCTGCTCAGTTTTTCCTTTGCACTACCCAAACCAGCTCTTTCAGTCAATAAATAGGCGCATCAACAAAGCAGCACTGCCATCTTTGTAATATGCCTTTCGGCGACCTGTTTCCATAAATCCCAGCTTTCGATACAACTGAATCGCTGCACCATTGTGCTCACTAACTTCTAAGTAAAGGAATCGCTTAGCACGTTCCTGAGCTAAAACCAAAGCCTGTTGAATCATTTGCTGCGCATAACTTCTCCCTCTAAAGGCTGGCGATACGGCCAACGAGTACACCCGCAATCCTTCGGTATTCTTGCGTTCAAGTAAAATGATGAAAGCAGCAATACGTCCCTCATCAGTCAGTATCCAAAACAACCCATTGGCACGGTGGGCTAAGTAGCGAAGCTGTCTGCGATTAAAACTTTCGGCATCAAAACACAATTGCTCTAAATGAAACAACTCGTTTAGATCAGCAGCTACTGCCGGACGTATATGCACGGAATTCGCACTCATTGTCAACGGCGTTTTTGTTCCAAACGATCCATAAACTCACGCAAAATCAACCGGTAAAGCTCATCACCCAACACGTCATCTTCCACCCCCTGATCAATGGACGGGTTATCGTTTACCTCGATGACTACCGAGCGCCGGTCAAGCTCTTTGATATCGACCCCATACAAGCCTTTGCCAATTAACGAGGCCGCTTTTATCGCATTGCGAAGCACATGACGGGGAACTTTAGCAATTGGCACTGCCTCATACGCCCCCGAGCGCGTTTTTCCATTTCCCTGGTGATTGTAGATTTGCCAATGTCCGCGAGCCATGAAGTACTTGCAAGCAAACAGCACTTCCCCATTTAGCAAGCCAATGCGCCAATCGAAACTGGTAGGGACAAACTCCTGCGCTAAAAAAACAGACGATTGCAAAGAAAGCACCTCCAAAGCCTCAGCATATTCCTGCTCGGTTGACACTTTGTGCATTCCCACTGAAAATGAGCCATCAGGCACCTTCAGGATCACCGGATTTCCCAAGCATTCTTCCAACTCCTGAAAAGACACCAGGTTATTTTTGAAGATCAACTTTGAATTGGGTGTGGGCACTCCTTCCCTTTCCAGCAACTCTTTTAAATACACCTTATTGGTGCAGCGAATGATCGACAGTGGATCATCAATAACAACCATATCAGCCTGCCGGGCCTGCTGGGCCAACCGATAGGTCGGGTGGTTCAACGCCGTTGTTTGACGTATAAATAACGCATCAAACTCCAACAAACGAATGGAGTCATCTTCTGTGATCAACTCAGCATTAATGTTCATCTTTTTGGCCTGCGATAAAAATTTATTCAACGCACCTTTATTGCTTGGAGGAAGTACTTCCGCCGGATCGTGCAAAATAGCCAAATCAAACCGGGAAGACTTGTGCGAACGTGGTTGACGCCAAACGCGCTTGCTAAAATTATCCAAAGCCTGAGCAAACAAATCCTGCTGTTCATCCGACAACTCACTCAAGCCCAAAGGATGAACTGAGTCGATCTGGTTTTTGGGACGGTTGGCAAACAACACCCGCAACACCGGACAAGGATGCTGCTCAAAAATGAAGTGGGCCACTTTACTCATTTCCGGCACATTGCATACCCCAAAATAAATGTCCAACGGAATTAACTCCTGCTCCGGACAGTCCATGGTTTGCAGCCAGCGATAGGTTATTTTCTGCAGGTTATCATCCAAACGGGAAATAGCTCCGCTTTCCATCCGGTTAAGGACATCAACATCGGGCAAGACTTTATGCCCACGAGCTTGGGCCAAAAGCGAACAGTAGTAACCTTCAGAAAGATAGTTGAGCTTTTCACAAAGGTTAATCACCAACAACGGTTTTTTACTCAGGTCTTCGTTCTGCAGGTAGTCTGCAGCTGTCGTAATGGTTTCCGTTTCATAGTAGGGCTTCCATTGCGTCACCGAATCCAGAAGGATCAATGTGGATTGCATTTGTTTATGATTGAATATTAAACACCCAACGGTGCAGAGCCAGCGGTAAGTTTATAGACGGCTTTTCGTCGGTCAACCTGAAGAGAAAAAGCGCGCAGCATACCATCAGCAGCCAGAAACAGTTGTTTCCAAGCGCTTTCGCTTATTTTCTCAATCCGGAGAGAAAACGAAAACTGGGATATATCAAACCAACAGACTTTCAATTTGAACTAAAATCAGGTTAATAATAGCATCAATTTTACCCTGCAATTGTACGCAATTTATTGATTGAATATTCTCCTTGATGCACTTTTTATTTTCACGCTAATCTACTGGCTATAAGGTAGGACTAAGCAAGCGGGCAAAGGATTCCATCGCTCTTCGCCATTTGCTGCGCTTTTCCCATTCGCGCAATACCAACTCTTCGCTGCTTTCCAGATCTTCATAAAAATGAGTCTCTAGCTCGTGGGCTATCTCTTCATCGTACACCATGGCATTCACCTCAAAGTTGGTTTCCAAACTTCGGAAGTCCATATTGGCTGTCCCAACTGATGAGAAAATACTATCGACAACCATCAATTTACTATGTGTAAAACCCGGCTTGTAATGGTAAATCCGAACGCCGGCTTCCAACAATTCTTCTATATAAGAATCGGAACTCCATTTTGGGAAAAAGGCATCTGAGTTTTCCGGCAACAACACCCGGATATCAATTCCACCCAAAGCCGCCGTTTTCATGGCAAACACAATATCCGAAGTTGGAATCAGGTAGGGAGTTGCAATAAATACGCGCTCGCTAGCCGATGCGATAGCTGAGAAATAGGTCTGCCCAATGCTCTCCCAATCAGAATCGGGTCCACTGGATACCACCTGAACCAACTTCCCATCACTGGCAGGTAACTGCTTGAAATATGCCTCTCCCCTCAAAATCTCTTTCGACACAAAATACCAGTCAGCCATAAATACGATCTGCAATGAAATAGCTGCGTCACCTTTTACCATCAAATGCGTATCGCGCCACTTGCCTAAGCCACGGGTTCCATGAATGTAACGATCAGCGAAATTCAATCCTCCGGTAAATCCAATCTCACCGTCAATCACAATAATCTTCCGATGATTTCGGTAGTTGACCCGCGAAGTCAGCACGGGAAAACGCACCCGCATGAAGCAGTCAATTTTCACGCCTGCTTCCCTCAACTCCCGAATGTATTTTTTGGGTAACTGCCAACTTCCCACATCATCATAGATAAACCGCACCTCAACGCCTTGCCGGGCTTTTCGCACCAGTAAATCTTTCAGTTGGTTCCCCAGTTCATCTCCTTCAACAATGTAATATTCCAGGTGAATATGATGCCGGGCCCTCTCAATGGCCTGAAAAATAGCAGGAAAAGCTTCATGCCCATTTTTCAGGATGGTGACCTCATTATTCACACTAAGCAAAGCATTTGAATTCGCCAACGCCAAATTAATTAAGTGCTTTTTAGCGACAATATTTTCCGGAAAGAGGTGTCCGCTATGAGGCAACTGCCGCAGTTGATCCTGCGTTTGCTTTCTTAGTTTCTCAAGGTAATAAAGTCCCTTTTTCGAAAACATCTTCTTTTTCCGGTACTCCTGTCCAAAAAACAGGTAGATAATCATTCCGCCTACCGGAACAGCAACCAACACCAGCACCCAACTTATCGTTTTAATTGGATTTCTGTTTTCTAACACAATTAAGATGGCAATAAAAATAACCGTAACAATATACAGCACGGTTATGGCACCAGGCATATACCCCCAGACTTCTCTAAGAAACTCCAACATTCAATGCAGCTTTAAAAAATCAGTGATTTAAATTTACTGGAATTTTACAATTATAAACAATATGCGGCGCTTATTCGTATCAAGATAAAAAGGAAAAATCATGAAAACACTACAATTTACTCTTTTTCTTATACTGATAGCGGCTTGTGCCAGTCAGCAAAACATTCAAATTAAAGCGACCGACACTGTTGATACCGAAGATAGCGTTTCTTACGAACTTATCGTGTTGGATCCCGGTTTTGAATCCTGGTTCTTAACATACAGTAAACCCAGCTGGTACCATTCGCAACAATATTACGAAACATGGAACGAGCAGTATGTCAATGCCTGGAACTACAATTCCATTTGGCACCGGAATGCACGATTACTGGACGGACAAATTGACTACAACCCGCAAATTGATTATGGATTGGACATCAACCACAAGCTATTCTATTATTTCCAGTATGTTGAGAATGAGCTAAAAATACGGATTTTATCCAATAGCCCGCGAGCTATTTAGTCTTTGCAAGAAAAAGCCAAATACTGCGTTACTCTCGGTTTAAAAACGGTCATTTACGAAAGTAAACTCCCTGATTTTTAAAACCTCGAAAGCCTTGCCTTTAAGGTTTTCTTATCAAAGATTTTAGTTTTGAAGTTTTTATTGCAGACACTATTTAAGTCGGTTCACAAAAAACCTTAGTTGGGTGTCGTGCATATTTTCCGACCTGATGGGTGGCACTGGAAGCTTGGGAGCTGGCACACCATTCACGAAAAAGGTATTTCCAAAGTATACATGCGCCTCGTCCCACAGTCCTTGATCAATGAAAGATTGTATCAAAAACTGCCCCCCTTCGACAATGACCGACTGAATATCTCGTGCATACAGCCAAGCCAACAACTGCGGTAAAATATTGGTGTCAAAATCGATGCGGATATACTCCAAATTGGCTTTCGAGTCGATCTTCTCTTCTGTAAACACGACTGTTGGCACACTTCCATCTTTCAGGTTCAGGCTTTCAGCCAAGCGGTTTTTCCGATCAATCAACAAACGCAAAGGCTGCTTCCCAACCCACTCTCTCACGGTCAACGACGGATTATCCTTCAGAGCCGTATTGGTGCCCACCAAAATGGCATCTTCTTCAGTGCGCTGTTTATGCACCTGCCGACGCGACAGCTCGTTACTAATCCACGTGGGCTGTCCAAAGGTCTGTTGAGCACGATCAATATCCAGAAATCCATCCAGCGTTTGAGCCCACTTCAAAATCAGGTAAGGCCTTTTTTTCTGATGAAAAGTAAAAAAGCGCCGGTTTAGCCACAAGCATTCTTCTTCCAGCACGCCAAGCTGAACTTCAATACCCGCCTTCTCCATCTTTTCAATTCCTTTTCCGGCAACCGCAGCAAACGGATCAATTGATCCAACGACAACTTTTGGAATCTGATGCTCAATAATCAGGTCGGAACATGGAGGAGTTTTGCCGAAGTGAGCACATGGTTCCAGGCTCACGTACAAGGTGGAAGTTTTCAACAAGACTTTATCCTTAACCGAACGGATGGCATTTACCTCAGCATGCGCCTCGCCACATTTTTGGTGATAACCTTCGCCAATAATTTTCCCTTCATGAACCACAACACAGCCAACCATGGGGTTAGGCGCAACACTTCCAGCTCCAAGTTGGGCCAGTTCCAAACAGCGGTTCATGTATTTTTCGGCGGTGTTCATCGGGAAAAATTTAACTTTGCCAAAAATACAAATAAATGCAGGCAAGCATCAAGTATATCCGAAAAGAATTGGCCGGAGTGTATCCCAAAGAGGAGATTGAAGGTTTTGTGCGATTGCTTTTTCAACATTTGAAGAACTATCAACTGACTGATTTGCTGATGAAAGCTGATGAGCAACTTTCACCGGAAGAAACCGAGCAGATCAAAACCATTGTTGATCGTTTAAAACAACACGAACCTGTTCAGTATATTCTGGGTGAAACGGAATTTTTTGACCTGCCTTTTCAAGTCAATCAACACGTACTGATTCCGCGGCCTGAAACCGAAGAACTTGTTCAATGGATTCTGAATCAATATGCCGGAACTTCTCCAACCATCTTGGATGTAGGCACTGGCAGTGGATGTATTCCAATCAGCCTGAAACACAAACTCCCAGAAGCAAATATTTGGGCTTGCGACATCTCAGAGAAAGCACTGGAAACAGCACAAGCCAATGCTCGGCTGAACGATACCGAAGTCCATTTTTTTGAGATGGATATTTTGCATCCACAACTTCCGGAGGCTTTTCCTGCCCTGAATGTTTTGGTGAGCAACCCGCCTTATGTTACCGAATCAGAAAAAGAACAGATGCATCCCAATGTCCTGGAGTTTGAGCCATCAGGAGCCTTGTTCGTACCCGATCATCAACCCTTGCTTTTTTATCGGGCCCTAGCCGACTTTGCAAAAAAGCACCTGAGCCAAACGGGAAGCTTGTTTTGGGAAATTAATGAAGCTTACGGCGAAGCATGTATTGCGCTGTTAAAAGAAAAAGGCTTTTCAAACGTTCAATTAAAAAAAGATATCAACGGAAAAGATCGCATGATTTTTGCAACTTGTTCCACGATTTAAACTCATTTTGAATATGAAACGAAGAACATTCATACATACCAGCTTACTTGCCACCGGAGGCTTATTTTTTCAAGCGCACGGAAAAGTCAAAAAAGCCCCAACCAAACTTGCCAGTATTCGTGGTGGAAGCGCAACAGAAATGCTCGACCTGGCCATTGAAGCCATGGGCGGACTCAGCAAATACATCAGTCCCGGGCAAAAAATTCTGGTTAAACCAACCATGCGCTGGAACCAAATGCCGGCAAGCGGAAGAAATACAAACCCGGATTTGTTAGGCTTGTTGGTTCGTCGCTGCTACGAGGCCGGTTCACGAGGAGTTTACTTGTTTGACCAAACCATTGATCCCTGGACGAAATGCTACAAAAACAGCGGTATTGAGCGTGCCGTAAAAGATGCCGGCGCCAAAATCATCCCGGGCGACAAAGAATTCCTGTACCAACCGGCTAACATCCCGGGCGCAAAAGTATTGAGCGATCCCAAACTTCATCAGCTGGCTCATGAAGCAGACCTAATCATCAATGTCCCTGCTGTTCAAGAATTGGCAGATGGAACTTACTTTGGTGCGTTTCAAAATATGCTGAATTTGATGTGGAATTATCAATCGGAGCAACAACAAGCTGAAGCCATCCTTGACCTCCTTCGTTTTAAAAAGCCAACGCTCACCTTGGTTGATGCCTGCCAAGTTCCCGGAAATGATACCATTCATGACTACAAAAGCCTATTCCTGTCGACCGATATGGTAGCGGCAGAAGCTTATGCAGCCAAACGCCTGGGCATTGATCCAACCACACTTAACTACCTGAAACTAGCACAACAAGAAAGCTTTGGACAAATAACGCTTGCCCCGGAAAACATTCGGAGTATTGTCTTGAAAAACAGCAAGTCCTAAAAGACAAAAACAACTTATTCTAAGAAGAGATCTTTTGCACGACCAAAAAAGAAAAACAGCCAGACCGAGGCAAGAAATCAAAATCTATGGTTCCGTGTTTCGGTCTGACCGAGGCTTTTCGCTATCTTTGTCTCAACACCATCGGATTTAAACCAACAGCGCACCTTGAAAAAGTTTTTTCGAAATAGCTTTCTCCTGTTCAACCTGCTTGCCATCGCAGGACTACTCGTCAGCTACTTGGCAGTAAAAGTCAGCCCGGCAAGTTGGTCAGTTCCAGCTTTCTTTGGCTTAGCTTACCCTTACTTCTTGTTAGCCAATATTTTATTCATCCTGTTTTGGTTATTTGTAAAAACCCCATTTGCCTTGCTCTCCTTTCTGACCATTGCCTTGGGATACAACCACCTCACCCGCTATTTCCAGTTTGCTGGTAGCGAGACAAAGGATGATGGTATTCAGCTGTACAGTTACAATGTCAAAAACTTTTACGGCGAAGAAGATCTTCAACGCAAAGAGGTTGCAGCTCACATTTTAAACTTTCTTAAGGAAAAACAGCCCGACATTTTATGCCTCCAAGAGGTCAATTTATACAAACAGAAAAGCTTTCCAACTCGTCCGAAGAAGGACAAAGAATCACCATTTTTTCGCTATGTGCATGTTAGTAAAAAGGGCGGACAGACCAGCTATTCCCGTTATCCGATCATCCATAAAGACGAAGCCCACTTTGAAGGCTCGTCCAATATGATCCTGATTTCGGACCTGAAAATTGACGATGACACCCTGCGCCTGTTCAATTGTCACCTGCAAAGCTACTACTTCTCAGATGCCGATATCAAGTCGCTGGACTCATTGTCATTCAACAACCAGGAAGAAAGCTATCAGAAGGTAAAATACACCGGCTCAAAACTGAAGCAAGCGTTTATAAAACGAACCGTACAAGCCGAAACACTGCATCAGCTTATCAGCCAATCGCCTCACCCGGTGGTGATTTGCGGTGATTTTAACGACACGCCTGTTTCATACACCTATCACACCGTTACCCAAGGGCTGCTGGACGCTTTTGTGCAATCGGGAACAGGAATTGGAAATACCTATCTTGGCAAGCTGCCTTCATTCCGAATCGACTACATCTTGCATAGCCCGGAGTACAACAGCTTTAACTTTCACATTGATAAAGTTGCTTATTCCGATCACTATCCGATCAGTTGTGTCCTCATCAAGAATGATCAATAAAGTTTTTTTCGCTTTTGCAGAAAGCGGTAGAGCACCTGCTTAAAATCGGCATTGATATCAGCTTCAACCAAGTCAATATGATATTGACCACATTTCACCTTCAAGTTTTCGAAATAAGCACGAACCGCCTTTTGGTAATTTTCGCGTAGCTCGTGAGGCGAGAATTTCAATTGTTGTCCACTTTCCAAATCCACAAACCGATACGGCCGGTTTTTAAAATCAAATTCCCGCTCCTGTTTGTGGTCTGTCACATGAAAAAGAATGACCTCGTGTTTATTGTACCGCAAATGCTGCAGGGCTGAAAACAGCTCATCCTCCTTCCCTTCATCCATCATATCGCTAAAAACAATGATGAGCGAGCGTTTATGCACCTGCTCTGCGATTTGGTGTAAAGCCTCAATCGTATTGGTGGTTTTTCGCAGATCCTCTTTGCTACTGGTTAACAAACCGGCCAGCTTGCCATACAACAACTCGGCATGCACCGACGACAAGCGGTTTTCTGAATGAAATTCAATATGATCTGAAAACAAGGTTAAGCCAACCGAATCCCGCTGCTTACGCATCAGGTACATCAAAGCAGCAGCACTGTACACCGAAAAAGCCAACTTGTTAAACAAGTTTTTTTTGCCTTTTTCGTACGGAAATAACATGGACGACGAAGTATCGATCACCAACTGGCAGCGTAAGTTGGTCTCTTCTTCATACTGCTTCACATACAAGCGATCCGAGCGGGCAAACAATTTCCAATCGATGTGCTTGGTTGATTCGCCCTGGTTGTACTGGCGATGCTCAGCAAACTCAACTGAGAACCCATGAAAAGGACTTCGGTGCAGGCCGGTAATAAAGCCTTCCACCACTTCTCGGGCAATCAATTCTAAATTATCGAATTGCTGAAACTGTTGAATGTCAAACAGGTTATTCATGCACACCATTCTTTTAAAAGGCAGCCTCCGTAAATCAGTTCATTTAAACGATTTCCCAACAGACGGCAGACCACCTACAAAAATAACCAAACCCTTTGCTTTAACAAGCCAGGTCCAGAGCAAAAAGAAAGCCCCAATTAAGCCGATCCCCACAAACCACTACCAAACGCTCTCAAAAGTTCATCCAGATTTGTTTCAAGAAGCAGTCTTTTCTATTTTTGAGCCATGGAAACCATCGAAAAAAGTACTTGCCAGAAAGTTGGCTATCTGCAAAAGCCGCACGGAATCAAAGGAGCATTATCTTTGATTTTTGAGCCGCAATTTGACCTCAGTTTGGAAAATGAACCCATCCTCTTTTTAGAGATTGACGGCTTGCTGGTTCCTTTTTTCTTTGCCGAAGAAGGCATCCGTTTCCGTTCTGGCGAGTCAGCCATTATTCAGCTCGACTGGGTCAACAATGAAGATGAGGCCCGTAAACTCTCAGGTCTATCGGTTTTCATCAAGCTAGAGGATGTGGTTTATCCGGAGGAGGAGCTTTCGCTTCATCACTTGGTTGGCTTTAAACTACACGACGCACAACTTGGCTTGATTGGCCCCATCGAGAAGGTGGAAGATTACGGAGGAAACCTCCTGCTATTGGTGCACTACCAAGGCAAAGAGGTGATGGTTCCATTCAACGAACAACTGCTCATCAGTTTCGATGAGCAAGATCAAAAAATCGTCCTTCAATGCCCCGAAGGAATCTTTGAGCTGGACTAAACACAGCCAAGAATTCATCCCATATAGAGACAATACGCAAACTGTTTTCTCGTTTGCCAACTGCAACGTTTTTAAATTTGTAGTGTCTTTTACTAGTAGCAATTGATGTAGAAATTAAAAATAACAGACTATGAAAACAACATTCGCAACACTAATAGCAGCACTTGTTATGCTGGTGTCCTTTCAGGCTAAAGCAGAAACTGAAATCCGGGAACTTGCGTCCTTCTCTGAAATTTCACTGCGCATCCCAGCCAAAGTTTACCTGGAACAAGGCAAAAAGCAATCTGTAGAGATTGTAGCCAAATCTTCTACCATGGACGAAATAATCACTGAAGTCAAAGGGCGCCAACTGATTATTCGCTTTGCTGCAAAAAATTACCTTTGGAAAAGCTTCACCCCTGGGAAAATCGAAATTTTCATTACCGTTCCCGAGATTGATGCAATTGCCTTATCCGGCTCCGGCGATATTATCAACGACGGACCAATCGAATCCCGAATCCTTGACCTATCAGTTAGCGGGAGTGGTGATATTTTGCTGGATGACCTAAAAGCCAACCGAGTAAAGGCAAGCATATCAGGAAGTGGCGACCTCGAAATTGATGGTAACGGAGAAGCTGACGACCTGATGGTTACGCTTTCGGGCTCTGGAGATTTTAATGGCATTGGATTTAAAACCAAAGATGTCAACGTTAAAATCGCCGGATCAGGAAACGCCAGTGTTCATGCAGAAAAAAGCCTAACAGCCCGTATCGCCGGCTCTGGAAACATCACCTATAAAGGCAACCCGCTGGTTGATCAAGGTATTGTCGGATCTGGCAAAGTCAAAGAATACTAAAAGTAAAATGAGGCAAGCATTCGATCTTTATTCGATGCTTTGCCTCTTTCTTCTCCATTCAACCGAGCAGTTCAAATACACAACGGAGTTGTTGAAACACTTAACCGACAACTTGAAACTCAAAAAAGAGCAATTCAAACACTAAACCGACCAGTTGAAACACTCAACCGAGTCATTCAAACACGATTCTTTCTAGTTGAAATACAAGACCGAGTACTTGAAACACAGCTTTTTGACTAAGCCAAGCCTTTTAAGTACTTTTTTTAGCATTTAAACCTCTCCCTTAGCTATTTCAATACAAAATTCGCTATACCAAGAGTTCCCGATGAGTATTTAAAGGACCGAGTTTGATTCACTAAGAACTTTATTTATAGCTTCCTAAGATTTCCGAAATCATTCAACTGCTGGAAGCACTTTCCCAACTCCCTGGGTTGATCTTTTCATGCATGATTTGTTATTATCAGCAATTTCTCAAGAGACTCCAAGTCTCCCGATCAATAAAAAACTCCTGTAGACTAAGCCTTGTTTTTAGATACAAAAAGAGCTTATTGAAACGTCCCTGAAGTAAGTCAAAGACTGCCTTCTTATGGGATCGCATCAATAAGCTCTTTTCAATTTATCGTGTCGAAAATCTTATTTCTCGATGCTGATTTTCTTTACTGATTTTTCGTTCAGACTAAAGGTTTTCATAACGGCATCCAGGTTATTGACATCAATGGATTTTGTAGCAACAAAGTCAGCAGGCAAAACGGCAATCCGAAAAACCTGATTATCAGTTTCCGCCGGTAAAAGTTCGCCAACTGTTTCCTGAATAAAGATATTTACATCTCCCACCGTATAATCGAAATTGTACTGGATCACCCCGCCATCCTGGAAAACAACGGTTTGAGGCAAAGGACGCCATACATCAAGTAGCTCTCCTGTTGTTGATTCAACCTGATCCCAAAGGATATAAACCATCACAATATCGGTATTATACATTTTAAAATCATCTGGAAATGGGAAAAACAGGGCATAATCGTTCGCCTCAGAGAATGTCCCTTCAATCTCAAACAGGTATCCATTCTCTCCGTTCAGACCATCTTCACCATCAAGTCCGGGAGGTCCCGGAGGGCCAACAGGTCCTTCACAAGCAGCAAATACCGCCAACGAAACCACCAATAAAATTCGTGTAATTGTTTTCATACGCTTCATTTTTTATGCCAATCAAGAATGCCCTCAGCTTGGACAAAAATCCTGATTCGCGTTATACTTATTCTTTTTTATTCTGATTTGTTTCTGAACAAAACAAGATTGATGCCAGAAGTTTACATCCAAACGCAAAAAGCATCAAATTATTCTATTAACTCACGATATCGACCAGCCGAATATCGAACGACAAAACCGCATAAGGCGGAATTTTATTGCTTGTTCCTTTGCGCCCCCAAGCCAGATCCGAAGGTACCCAAAACTTAAAACGGCTTCCTTTTCCCATCAGCTGCAACCCTTCCTGAAGGCCTTCAATTAACTCCTCCACCCGCACTTCATCTGGTTCGTTTTTTCGGTAAGTATCTTCCAAGATGGAGCCATTCAGCAGCAAGGCCCGCTGATGAATAAGCACCGTGCTATACTCGTCGGGCCTTGGCCCCTCCAGTTCTTCCACAATTTTATACTGAAGGCCACTCGCCGTTTCAACAACCCCTTCCTTTTGGGCATTCTGTTTCAAAAAATCTTCACCCGTTTTTTGGTTGTACCCAGCCGAACTTTTGCTTTTTCCTCTTTTCTCTCGTTTTGCCACAATCTTTTTTTCTCAAAAATAAGAATAGTTTATTAGTCCTTAAACGAAAGGCCTTCCTCTTATGTTGCTTTTACTTTCCAGCAGCCTCAAAGGCATAGTCGCCAAGGATCACCGACCACTCGCCACCCAATGAACATTCATAAAAAGACCTCCCCCGTTTTCCGGAAGAGGCCTGTTATGAGTTGTCTTATGCTGAAAATTCGATTTAGCTTCCGCTGAAGTCAATGCCTTCAAACAACATGGATGGAATTTGCCAGGATGAAATCGGGTTCGGATCATTTCCAAGTTCCGCCAAGCTCATCCATAAGCTTTTCATGTTTCCACTGATGTTCATCTCGGAAACCGGCTGAATAATTTCTCCGTTTTCAACAAGGAAACCATCAATACCGTAAGAGAAATCACCGGTTGAGCCATTGGTATTTCCACCGTTGAAGCCGGTCACCAAAATCCCCTTCTTCATGCCTTTTACCATACTTGCCAAGTCCTTGTCTCCAAGTTCAAAAACAAGGTTGGAAGTATCGCCAGTGGTTGGTTCCATCTCCAGTTTCCGGGCATAGTAAGTGTCAATAAAATAGGTTCCCAGAACGCCTTTATCAAAGACAGTCCGCTTTTTAGCTGCCAGCCCTTCACCATCAAACAACTTCGAGCCAAGTCCTCCAGGGATGAGCGGATCATCAACCAAGCTTAACTTCTCCGAAGCCACTTTTTTACCCAGCTGGTCAATCAGGAAGGAATTCTTTTGCTGAATGCTGTAGCCGTCAAGCGCACTTAACAGCGGATAAAACAGGCGCGATACGGCTCTGTTTTCAATCAACATGTCGTATTTCCCCGACTTAATTTTCTCCTGCCCAATCTTTTTTAAGGCACGCTCCAAAGCCAGACTTCCAATTTCCGATTTTTTCAGTTGATCGAAAAAGATCGCACGTTCGTACCAACCTTCACTTGGACGGGCATCGCCACCATTAACCGAAACCGAAGCCGACAAGCTAAAGCTGCTGTTCTTGGTTTCACCTTCAAAACCATTGCTGGTTACCATCAGGCGGCTGTTGGTATTGTCCGAGTAGCTGGCTGATACCGAAATAATCCGCTCGTCCTTTTCAAAAGCTTCCTTCTCCACATCAAAAGCCAATTTCACTTTTGTTGCCGGATCAACCTTGTCATAGGACGGATCAACCGTGCCGAGCTCCTGCCCGTTCCCCTGGTAATACAAAGCCGGATCAGGCAATTGACGATACGGGTCGGGCGATAAATATTTGGTTCCGGCAATAGCCTGCTCAATAAAATGAGCCAGCTCTTGCTTATCCAACCGGTTTGTCCGGTGCGCAGAATATTTCTGATCGACAAACAAGCGCACACTCAAACTACTCTGAATGGCTTCTTTGAGTGTATCAATTTTTTGTTCCCTGACATCAACGGTACTGCTTTTACTTTCCGAAATAACAATACTTGCGGCATCAGCACCACTGTCCAGAGCATGTTGCATGGCCCACTTGGCCAAGTTATATTTTTCTTCTTGTGTCATTTTCGTTCATTTTTTCAGGATGATTCAACTTGACTAACTTACACCTCCAACAGTCAGTTTTTTCACAAGCACAGTTGGTAAACCACAGGTCACAGGAACCGACTGTCCGGATTTTCCGCACGTCCAGGTTCCATTATCAATTTTATAGTCGCTGGCACACATGGTAATATCCGCAAGTGCTTGCGGCCCGTTTCCAATAATGTTGATGTCTTTGATGGGCTGCGTCAGCTTTCCATTTTCAATCAGGTAACCCGACTTCACGTAGAAGGTAAAATCACCAGCACCAATCTTCACCTCTCCATTACTGAAGTTATCGACATAAATTCCCTGCTTCACATCGCTGATAATATCTTCTCTGGAATGAGGACCTGTCTCCATGTAAGTTGCCCGCATACGTGGCAGCGGCACATGGCGGAACGACTCCCGACGTCCGTTTCCGGTTGGATCAACCTGGTAGTGGCGAGCACTAATCCGGTCATGGATGTAGCTATTTAAAATACCGTCTTTCACCAAATAGGTTTTTTCCGAGCGGTTGCCTTCGTCATCCATATTGATAGAACCTCTGTTCTCGGCCAAGGTGCCATCATCAACAATATTGACAAATTTCTCAGCTACCTTCTTGCCCATTTTATCGGCAAAAATTGAGGTTCCCTTGCGGTTAAAGTCTGCTTCAAACGTATGCCCAATGGCTTCGTGTAACAGAATACCAGAACCACCAGCTCCCATCACAACAGGCATTTCACCTGCCTTGGGTTTCGTTGCATCAAAAAGCAAGGCGGTCCGATCAACCACCTCATTGGCCAGCAAATCCACAACCTCTTGGTTTAAAAACTCAAAGCCTTTCCGGAAGGAACGGGCGGAATACGAGTTTTCCAGCTGGCCGTTTTGCTCCATCACACAAACAACGCCCAAGCTAACCATGGGGCGATAATCGTAAGTTAATACGCCCTCTGAACTGTAAAACATCACATAAGCGGATTCATCGTTCAAAAAAGCATTGACTTTCGAAACACGAGAATCTAAATCAAACACCTGATCATTCAACTTCTGAATAAAAGGAATTTTCTCAGGTACGCTGACATCTTCCCATGACTTATTAATGGTATAATAGTTGGCCGGCATCGCCTCTTTGATTTCCTGTGCTGACACTGCCTGGCTGCCACTGGCAATATTCGCTGCCGTATTTGCGGCTTTCAGCATGGCTTCGGGCGTGATTGTCTCCGAATAGGCAAATCCGGTTTGATCACCTTTCAATACCCGGATTCCCACTCCAAAATCGATGTTGGAGAACGCACGATTCACTTTCCC
The DNA here is from genome assembly GCF_900113005.1 of Sunxiuqinia elliptica. GTDB lineage: Bacteria > Bacteroidota > Bacteroidia > Bacteroidales > Prolixibacteraceae > Sunxiuqinia > Sunxiuqinia elliptica. The sequence continues at coordinate 787,012 of NZ_FONW01000001.1, read as the reverse complement.
ATCTTCCAAGCCCAAGCTATTCACAATCTTGTGCTCAAAAAAGAGGTCAGCATAATCGCCACCTTTACTCAGGGCTTTTTCGGTTACTTTCTGCAGCAACTTTAAATCTACCCCAAAATGCTCCAGGTAAGCCTGAATTTCTGCTGAAACAGAAGCTCCCTGACACGACTGGACAAAAGCAGGCAAAAGCATACTTCCTACCACAGCCGAACCGGAAGACTTAAGAAATTTTCTTCGGTCAATGTTTCTCATGTCGAATAAAATTTATCTGGTTGTAAGTTTCTATTTGATTTTTTTTTGAAGAACTACTTTGACGTTTGTATGTACTCTGTCTTTAAAATTACGCTATATCTATTTAAAAAAGGTGATTTATGCTTTATAAAATAAAGAATCCCGGTCAATAAAAAAGGAACTCCTCAAAAAACAAACACCCCTCCTAAAACAAGACCAAAACAATAAAAACTAATCAACAAAATAGAAGCACCCCTCTAAAAACAAATCACTACACTACTAAAAATACCAAAAAACCAAAAACACCCCCATAAAAGAGGGGATGTTCATGAAAAATCAAAGTCCTATGTAAATTTTACATTAACTTTTTACAAAATGTCGTCTCAAGATTCATTTTTAAAACATTCCGACCTACTTTTGACATCAATTCAGAAAGGAAACTGATATTTAACTTATAAATTGTAACAAAATGAAGGCAAAATTGGAGTATATCTGGTTGGATGGCTACCAACCAACTCAAGGCCTAAGGGCTAAAACCAGAATTGCAGAAAACTTTAGTGGAAAATTAGAAGATTGTCCGATTTGGTCATTCGATGGATCTTCTACTCGTCAAGCAGAAGGCGGCGCTTCTGACTGTTTATTGAAGCCCGTTGCAATTTATCCAGATCCAGATCGCAAGAACGCATATTTGGTTATGACCGAGGTATTGAATGCCGACGGCACACCTCACGCTTCAAACGGACGTGCAACAATCATGGATGAAGACGAAGATTTCTGGTTTGGATTTGAGCAGGAATATTTCCTGATGGATCCTTCAACCAACCGTCCTCTTGGATTTCCTTTAAACGGCTATCCTGAACCTCAAGGTCCATACTACTGTGGTGTAGGTGCAAAATACATGTTTGGACGCGAGATTGTGGAAGAGCATTTTGACCTTTGCCTGGAAGCCGGATTAAATGTAGAAGGAATCAATGCTGAGGTTGCTGCCGGACAGTGGGAATACCAAATTTTTGCTAAAGGTGCGCACGACGCAGGAGACCAAATCTGGGTATCTCGTTTCCTTCTGGAAAGAACAGCTGAGAAATATGGTGTTTACGTAGAGTGGCACCCAAAACCACTTGGCAAAGACGTTGACTGGAACGGCTCTGGGATGCACGCTAACTTCTCCAATAGCTTGATGCGTGACTCAGGAGGCAAAGAGGTTTTCACCTCAATTTGTGAAGCATTTGGTGGCGACAACATCAAAAAACACATTGCTGTTTATGGTGCATACAACGACGAACGTTTGACAGGAAAGCACGAAACAGCTTCAATCCATGATTTTAGCTATGGTGTATCAGACCGCGGTTCTTCAATTCGTATTCCTGTAGGAACCGTTGAAGATGGCTGGAAAGGACGTTTGGAAGACCGTCGTCCTGCTTCAAACGCAGATCCATACCGTGTTGCAGCAGTAATTATTGAAACTGTTCACAGTTCACAAAAATAAGATTGACACTTTTATTGCAAAAAGCTGCTCTGAATAGAGCAGCTTTTTTTATTTCCACCCCTTATCAAACCAAGGGATTCTGTATTTTTGTGGGCTAAAATTCGTGCCATGACACCAAATCAACTTCAAATAAACCGCCAGCTCTTCGAGGACACCCCCCATTCGCCAGCCCTAATTGATATTGTTGGCGAAGATCAACTACCCCATGTCATCGACTATTGTTTCATAGCGAATCCGTATTACCCGACAACAGCTATGCTTGAAGAGCTGCAGGCCAAGCTTCCCTCGCTGCTCAAAGCCTACCCTTCAAGCAATCCCGAATTGGCCCGACAAACACTCGCCAGGGTTTTAGAAGTTAACAGCGAACATTTACTATTGGGAAACGGAGCCACCGAACTGATCACCCTGATTGAACAGCACCTGATCGGCGATTTAGCCATCCCCATTCCTACATTCAGCGAGTACATCGATAAACTGACCGATTCTGGCAATGCCCGTTTCTTTCAACTTAATCCAGAAGAGAACTATCAACTGAACTTGAAAGAATACGCCCAGTGGATCAAGGCCAACAAACTGGAGGCAGCCCTAATTATTAACCCCGAGAATCCAACCGGACAACTCCATTCAAAAGAAGAGCTCACCGATTTTTTAAACGAAGTGCGTCATTTGAAAATGGTTTTGCTCGATGAGTCATTCATCGATTTTGCTAACGAAGCCATCCCGAGCCTTCTCGACCAAGTTACTAACTACAACAACCTGCTTATTGTTAGAAGCATGAGCAAACACTGCGGAGTGCCCGGATTGAGGCTTGGCTACTGCTGTACTTCCAACACGAATTTTTTACAGACACTTCGCCAGGCAATGCCGATTTGGAACATCAACTCGCTGGCTGAGTTCTTTCTAAACCAGCTGCAACAAACCAATGCCATTTACCATGAAACAAGATTGCGGGTCATTCAGGATGTGCGCCAACTTTACCAACAATTGCAAGAAATCCCGGGCTACGAAGTTTACCCCACAGGCAGTAACTTTATTCTTCTGAAAATTGAATTTGGAATGACGGCTACCGAACTTCAAATGTGGCTCCTGGAAAACAAAGGGCTTTATGTTCGTGACTGTAGCAATAAAATTGGCATCGACCGGCAACACATTCGGGTGGCATCGCAGGGACAAGAAAAAGACCAGCCTTTAATTGAAGCTCTTCGGGAAATTTCTCAGGCCTATGTCAAAACGTCACTTTAAGGCAGTTTTTCAGTAGGGAAATTATAAAAACGCTGGGTTGGATAAGCCAAGTCGATATCCGCTTCCTTAGCAAATGCCTGTAAAATATCTTGCCAGATTTCGTTTTCCATCATTCGCCTTTTTCGTGGATCACATAAAAAACGAATCGTCAAGGTCACCCCATATTCCTGCCGAACTTTCACATAAACGATGGGCGTCAGGTGCTGATAAAAGATCATGTAATTTTTACTGGCCTCAATAATTTCGCGCTCAGCAGCTTTGCTAAATCGCTGTGCATGCCTGCTTGCGATCGTATCGAGCAAGCCTTTTGCCTTTTCCCAGTTACTTTCAAAAGTGATGCTTACCGCCAACTCATCCCAAATATACTTGAATCCAGAACTATAATTAGCCTGAGCATCCAAGAAAACCTTACCACAAGGAATATGAATAATCCGCCCGGTACTCTGGTCGGCATCCACCCAATTTCCCACTTCCAAAATAGTAAACTGAAAAAGCCGAATATCAATCACATCTCCTTTGTTCTCGCCAATTTGAACCCGATCGCCAATAGCAAAAGGCTTACGCAAAACAATGAAAAACCAGCCGGCAATATTGGTCACCGGATCTTTCAGCGCTATTGCCAATCCCGCTGAGACTAAACCCAAAAAAGCCCCTAGCTGCCGAAAAGCGTGCAACCAAACAGTACTTACCAACACGAGACCAAGAAAAGGGATAAAAAACGACAACGAACGTTTCCACTGATACCTAAGCTTAACATTCTCCGTCCGCCTCCAAACAATTCGCAGGATTAGCATCCGCAAGCCCCACAGTAGGAAAATAATGACAACAGATACAAATAAACGATTCAGCGTACTGGAACTTAGCCCGGTGTGTGTCTGAAAATAGTCGATAACTCGCTCCATAGCCAGAAACTTTTCAAAGATTTTTCTGGAAGATACAATATTGGTCGCGAAAGCAAAAGAACTGAAGTCAAATTCAAGCTTCGGAAGCAAATCACCTCATGAATGAGAATGAAGATTAAAAACTGGCCACCGAACCACAAACATAGGTTGGAATGATCCCCGTTGAACGGATTTTCATTTTTGCATTTTCGGGCAAGGTATTCCCCGACAGGACCAAAACCGTATCCATCCCAAATTTATTCCCCCCAATAATATCTGTAAACAAGGTATCTCCAACCATCAGAACATCATCGCGGGTCATTGGCTGCCGGGCACAAGCTTTTTCATAGGCAAACATGAACATCTGCGCATCGGGCTTCCCAAATCGAATAAAATGACGCCCTAAGATTTGCTCAACCATATCCGAAATTCCACCAATAGCGATGGCTATATCGGTTCGATTAACCGGGTAATTCACATCGGTATTAGCAACAATCACCGTCATGTTCTTTTTGCGCAACAGGTTGATCACCTTGTTGATATCATCATTCCAGTCGAAGCCCTCGTCATCCAGAAACACCAGGCATTTAATGTCATCCACATCTTCCAGGTTCAGCCTATTTATGGACAGAGTTTCCAAGCCCGCTTTTTCGATGTAATGAGCCGACTGCTCGGTCCCCAGGTAAGCTACCCGCCCCGATTTTATTTTGAGCTTCAGCCAATCGTGCGCTAACATGCCTGAGGAAATAATCTTATCCGTTGTAATCCCCACCATGCCTTTATCTTGATACACCTGAGCCAAAGCCTCCGGACTCCGGGAAGCATCGTTCGTTAAAATGTAATAATCAATTCCTTGCTCATCTAAAAAGTCAAAGGTATTCTCCACTCCGGGAATAATTCCCTTGTGATTTTTCAACACCCCGAAAGCATCGAAAAAGACTGCCTTGTAATTGGTTACGATACTCCGAAAATCCTTCGTCTTCATCTTTCTAAATTTTTAATGCTTTCAATATTTTATCGACATTATAATTGGTCTCAATCGCCGGAATATAAAGATCGTAAGCCTCCTTCTGTAACTTACGGGCATAGGAAGGCAAAAAGAAGTGGGTTCCATCTTTAACCACATAATTCAGAATAAAAAAGCGGTACGCTTCTTTGATCAGCCTCACTTCAGCCTCATTGAGCGGAAAAATCCGATGATACTCCTTTAAAAACATGATAAAACGATCTTCCATCAGCGGATCAATCAGGTAACTAAAAACAGTTCGATCGCCCACGTCGGAAACAACCCGGCTGAAAAAGTAAAAATCCATCACCCGCGAGGAGGCTCGAAACCAGTCATAGTCCCAACGGGAGTAAAACTTACCATCGCCACCCACCGAAAAGTTTCCAATATTCCAATCGACAAAAACCGGAATGCTCTCAATTTCTGTTGAATAGTTCACCCTGTCAGCCTGATGCAAGAACTCATCACACTGACGCATAAGCAAATCTTTTTGCTCCTGCGTGGCACAAAACTTCTCCGTCCTCAGGTTTTTCATCAACCGATGAATATCTGTAACAACCGTTTTTGAAGCGCGAGGCAGTTGATTGCTAACATTGGAACACGCTTTATGAAAGCGAGCCAGCTCACGCCCCAACTTACGAATGTGTTTCCCCTCAAGCCTGCGCGGCATCCGATGTTTAATCTTAATTGGGTTATAAAAAACTACCCAGGCACAGTTCTTCTGCTCGTAGTAGCGATAAATAAACAAGTCATTGCGCTTCACCAGCGATTTTGCCAGGAAATTCTCATACGGAGCTTCCAAATTATTCGCCAGGTTATTAATGATGACATGGTCCTCTTTGAAATGCTCAAAGTTCCCATAATCGGACAGTTTGGCGAACACTGGCTGGCGTTCGAAAAATGAAATTTTATACACATGATTGGTTGACACATGTGCGCTAACATCAAAAATACCTTTGATTTCGTGGCGGTCATCAAACTCCTCCCAAGCTTGCCGGATGATCTGAAAATAATCAAGCGTTTGCATAATTTGTTCTTCTTTATTCAATCGTCACTACCCAAAAGTAAGCAGAAATCAATATTTTTAATCATCCTCAGAATCCTTTTATTTGCAGATCGCCAAAATCTTTCAACGGCAGTCCCCTTCAAATAATCTCAAAATAGCGTTTGGTCTCCCAATCGGTCACCGCCAACGAGAACTCGCGCCACTCCCACTCACGGGTCGCTACAAAATGTGCCACAAAATCATCGCCAAACAGCTCTCTAGCAATCTTCGACTCCTTCATTTTTCGTGTAGCATCCAACAAATTAGACGGCAAGCGTTCGCGCTTTGTTTGAGCATACTCATTTCCAGCTGTTGGCTCGCCCTCCAGCTTCAATCCCTGCTTAATTCCATAAAGGCCCGAAGCCAACGAAGCAGCCATTCCCAAATAGGGATTTGAATCAGAGCCAGCAACCCGCATCTCCAATCGGGTCGACTTCTCCTGCCCATTGATCACCCGAATAGCCGTCGTCCGATTATCATAGCCCCAACTCGCTGTAACCGGCGTCCAGCCACCCTCACGCAATCGCTTATAGCTGTTGACAGTTGGCGCATACATGGGTAAAATAAACGGCAAGCAATACAATTGTCCAGCCAAATAACTCTCCATAAGCGAACTCATGGGTTTCTTTTTATTTCCAGAATAGAACAAGTTCTTTTCTTGCTCTGCATCCCATAAACTCTGATGCAAATGACCACTGCACCCCGGAAGCTCATCGTGCCATTTCGCCATAAAACTAGCGACAATCCCATGGCGTGAAGCAATTTCTTTAACCCCATTCTTGAATAAAACGGCTTTGTCTGCAGCGCCCAACACCTCATCATACCGAATAGAAGCTTCGTAAACACCAGGCCCCGTTTCGGTGTGCAACCCTTCAATCGGCACATGAAAGCGAAGAAGCAAGTCAAACAACTCATTAAAATAATCCTGAAATTGAGTTGGACGAGTCATGGAGTAACCAAACATACCTGGCGTGATTGGCTTAAGATCCGTGTAGTTCCGATCAGCTAACTCACGTGAAGTTCCTAGAAAATTGAACCACTCAAACTCCTGAGAAAATACCGGCGTATAGCCCATTTCATTGGCTTGCGTTCGCACTTTCCTTAACAGATTACGCGGACAAGCCGCAAAGCCCGGTCCTTGCTCCGCACTAAAATCGGCTAAAAAGAAGGGTAACTCATTGTCCCAGGGGACTGTCCGATAAGTTGACAAATCCAACCGAGCTCTCGCATCTGGATAAGCTGTATGCCAGCCAGTCAACTTCACATTATCATAGCACTTATCATTGGAATCCCAACCAAAAACAACATCACAAAAACCAATAGACCCTCCGGCAACCTCCAAAAATTTATCTTTAAGAATGGTTTTTCCCCTTAAAATTCCATCAATATCTGTTACCGCAAACTTTATTTTGTGATGATGACTTTTCCTGATCGTCTGAAGCAATTCTGAATTTCCCATAAACTGACACTCCTCTTCCTTTTAATTACCACTCACTTTCCATCAAAATAAGAATATTGACACCTTTAAAGCAAGGTATTTGTTAAAAATAAACAGATTGTAAGCAACAACAGCATAAAAATAGCAAACAGTTACGAGCCCCACAAATAACATTTCGTTTACTATAATGACAATTAAGACACATTTAAAATAGACTATCCAAATCCTAAAACAGGATCTATAAACACATACTCCCCTAAAAATACAGCCCCTAGCAAACAAAAAAGGCAACTTCAATCTACTCCCCTCCCTAAAACGGAGGATAAAAAATAGAAAAATGAAATATATCGAACTAAAAAATCCGTATTTTTGGTTCGTCTAATACACAATCCATTTCTGAAAATTATATTAATTAAATATCTCAATCATGGCAGAATTCAGATTTAAAGCCCTGCAAAAGGTTATTGAACGGCATCCCGTTCCGGTAAAACGTGACCACAACCTGATTTCGGACTTTTACGGCATCAATGTCTTTGATCGCCCCAAAATGAAGAAATACCTCTCCAAAGAAGCATATAAAGCGGTGTGTGACGCCGTTGATCTTGGAAGAGCTGTTGACCGTAAAATGGCAGACCAAGTTGCTCAGGGAATGAAAGCATGGGCTACTGAAAATGGAGCTACACACTACACCCACTGGTTTCACCCACTAACCGATGGAACTGCAGAAAAGCATGATGCTTTTATTGTTCACGGAGAAGAAAATGGCGTTGTTGAAGCCTTTAGCGGAAAACTATTGGCCCAGCAAGAACCTGATGCTTCATCGTTCCCAAGTGGAGGAATTCGCCAAACGTTTGAGGCTCGCGGATATACTGCCTGGGATGCTTCGTCGCCAGCTTTTATTGTTGACGGAACCTTATGTATTCCTACGGTCTTTATTTCATACACCGGCGAAGCGCTCGACTACAAAACCCCTCTGCTGAAATCAATTCAGGCTGTCGATAAAGCAGCAACTGCCGTGTGTCTTTATTTCGATAAAAATGTTACCAAGGTAACAGCAAACCTTGGCTGGGAACAAGAATATTTCCTGATTGATGAAGCCCTGTTTTCGGCTCGTCCCGACTTGGTTCTAACCGGCCGGACACTGATGGGACATGCATCATCAAAAGATCAACAGCTTGACGACCACTACTTCAGCTCCATCCCAACCCGTGTTTACCGCTACATGGAAGATTTGGAAAATGAAGCTTACAAGCTGGGAATTCCCTTAAAAACAAGACATAATGAGGTTGCTCCCAACCAGTTTGAGGCGGCTCCAATTTTTGAAGAAGCCAACCTGGCCAACGACCACAACCAGCTGCTCATGGACATCATGAAGAAAGTTGCCCGCAGACACTATTTCAGGGTACTGTTCCACGAGAAGCCTTTTGCTGGCATCAATGGTTCCGGGAAACACAACAACTGGTCCTTGTCAACCGACACCGGCGTAAACCTTTATTCTCCAGGCAAAAATCCAAAATCAAATCTGCAGTTCTTAACCTTTGTCGTTAATGCCATGAAAGCTGTTTACGACAATCAGGATTTGATGCGCGCCAGCATCATCAGCGACTCCAACTCACACCGTTTGGGAGCCAACGAAGCACCACCGTCAATTCTCTCGGTATTCTTAGGAACTGAAGTTAGCAAGATGCTTGACCTGATGGAAGAAGCTGTTGTTGACCGCAAAATGACTCCGGACGAGAAAACCGCTTTGAAACTAAATATTGGCCGAATTCCTGAAATTATTCTGGACAATACCGATCGCAACAGGACCTCACCTTTTGCCTTCACTGGTAACCGTTTTGAGTTCCGTGCTGCTGGTTCATCAGCCAACTGTGCATCTTCATTAATTGCCCTCAACACGGCAGTAGCAGCTCAACTTGACCAGTTCAAAATTGATGTTGACAAACTCATCGAAAGCGGAGTTAAGAAAGATGAAGCCATCTTCCAAATTCTGAAAAAACTCATCATCAACACTAAGCCGATCCGTTTTGATGGTGACGGCTATAGCAACGATTGGGTTGTTGAAGCTCAAAAACGAGGATTGAGCAACATCAACAGTGTTCCTGAAGCACTGGAACGTTACTTAACAGAGCCTGTTAAAAAGTTGTTTGCTTCACAACAAGTGCTGACTGAAACAGAATTGGAAGGACGTACCGAAGTTGAATTCGAGAAGTTCACCATGAAAGTGCAGATTGAAGCCCGTGTTCTTGGCGATCTGGCGATTAACCACATTGTGCCAACAGCTGTTCAGTATCAAACAACGCTGTTAACCAACGTTCGCAACCTTAAGGAAGTGTTCTCGGAGGAAGAGTTTGAAGAGCTGGCACATGCCCGGAAAGAACTAATCCGAGAGATCGGAGGACACATTTCTGCCATTAAAGCGAAAGTGCGGGAAATGATTGAAGCAAGGAAAGTAGCCAATGTCATTGAAGACTCGATCGAAAAGGCAAAAGTTTACGATCGTACCGTACGCCCATACCTAAACGATATTCGTTACCACATCGACAAACTTGAATTGATTGTGGACAACGAGCTTTGGCCATTGCCAAAATACCGCGAATTACTTTTTGTAAGATAAGACCCGTTAAACGAAAAAAACGCCGGATGTAATGTCTGGCGTTTTTTATTTCAGCTTCTTCGCTGAAAAGCACAAAAAAACCGCTCCAGTAAATCACTGAAGCGGCTCCTATGCCAAATCTTTCCAATCGGCTATTTGCTTTGATTAATTGGTTGGATTTTGAGTTAATGTTCCCGGATAGGAGTTAATAGCATCCTGCGGAATGTAGTAAACCACCCGGTAGTCCGTTGGCAGAACTTCCTCCATCGCACCATGAGGCCCCGGGTAACGACGAGTCAACGAACGTCCGTTACGGAACACATCATAACTTCTTTCAGCCTGATAGGCCAACTCCAGCTGACGCTCTTTTTCGATCAACTCTGGTGCCGTCTCTGCATTCAAGCTTCCATAGCCAGCTCCCGGGATAGAACGCTCACGAATGGTGTTCAAATCCTCAAGCGCTCCCGGGTAGTTTCCCAACTTCGCCTGTGCCTCTGCACGGTTCAAGTAAACTTCTCCCAAACGCGAAATCACTGGAGAGTGCAAATGCGACTCTTCTCCTTCCAACGAAGCTTTGGTGATATAGAACATTGGATAAGCTCTATTTAAACGCATCTCATAATCCAAGACACCGGTATACGTGTTTCCATCACTGTAATCAACACTGTATATTCCTTGTGCTGCATCAACCGCTGTCAGAGTATAGGTTTGATCCCCATCAACACAAGTCACAGTTTCTCCCGAATGGGTTGTCGGTGCTTGTACGTAGTTGTAATTGACATGTACCCCAGAGGAATAAACATTTTTAATGAAGCGGAATACTTCTCTCTTTTCATCGGTATATTGAGGATCGATAAAAGCAGCACGAGCATCAACCAACTTGCGAGATTCTTCGCGCCAGTCGTTTCGTCCTGTTTCATCCAACAAAGTCAGGTATTTGGCACTGGCGTACATTTCACCCCAGCCCATACCGCCAATATTGGCATACATTCCACCAATTCCGTAGTAATGGTCGTAACCGGAGAATTCTGAAGCAACACGTTTTACCGCAAAAATCGTCTCTGCATTTTGCTCTGGCGTAAAGGTTGTGTATTGCATGAAGGTCTCCCGATCAAGCAACTCGTAATAGCCAGAGTCAATCACACGGTTGGCATAATCAACGGCTAAGGTTGCATATTCCGTATTCGGGCTTTCCCAAGTTCCACTCATATAAAGATACACCCGTGACAACATGGCCTGAGCTGCTCCTTTAGATGCCCGAATTGACTCTCCTTCATCTGACAACAAGCTTTCTGCTTTTTTCAAATCGCTGATTGCTTGCTCATAAGTTTGGGCAACCGTTGAGCGATCAGGTAATTCCAGGTTATTCATATCCTCAGGAGTCCCATTCACAATTGGCACACCCAAATTTTGATCAGGACTTTGGTAATAGGGACGGCCATAGGCGCGACACAGATAAAAATACATCAGTCCGCGCAGGTAATAGCATTCGCCTAACTTACTATCAACTTCTTCGCTAATTCCCTCATCAATCATATCAATAATGTTGGAAGACTGCGCAATTACTTTATAACTGTTATCCCAAAATGTTTGCAAACGGCCATTGTTAGGCGTCCGGGAGTATGAAATAAATTCATAGAATGAATCCGTAGAAGTCCCCCGGATCATCATGTTATCCCCAGCATACTCGCCACAACGGTGCATCACATCCGACCAGGCTTTCATCTGAGCGTAACACCCGTTCAACAAGGCATCCATTGATCCATCCGGATCATCAACGACAGACTCTGATGCCATAGACCCATAAGGTAAACGTTCGATCTCACAGGCTGTAAACAGGCTAGCTCCAGCAAGCAACAGAATGGCTATTTTTTTCATTGGTCTGATCTTTATTGTCATCTTATTACTAATTCTCATGTTTGTATTTTTTTTCATCGTTACAAATCAGAAATATTACCTTCAAATTCTTGGTTACTCTTAGAATGTTAAGTTAACTCCGAAGATGAATTTACGAGTTGATGGATAAACTGTTGTTGTTACCCCTGTTACTTTTCCTTCTTTAGGAGGAATTTCGGGATCAACACCAGAGTAGTTAGTCAGAGTAAGCAGGTTTTCACCTGAAACAAACAATCTCAAATTAGAAATATAGTATTCTGGCAATGCCAAATTATAACCCAAAGTAACATTTCGCAATTTCAAATAATCACCGTCTTCCAAGTAGCGAGATGATGCTTTATTTGAATTGCTTGAATTATTATAGCTAGGCAGTGGATGTGTCGCAATATCACCAGGTTTTTCCCAGCGAGACCAATCATCCATTAATCGCATTTGGTTACGATCGGTGTAAGCACCATCTGAGTCATACTCTGCACGTGTATAATTATAAATTTTACCACCTACTGAATAACCAAAAACAGCACTAAAATCAAAGTCCTTATAGTTCAGTTGCGTTGAGAAACCACCAAAAAAGTCAGGCGTATAAGCTCCGGCTTTTACAAGGTCAGCCTTATCATATTCGTTGGTAGTCACACGGCTTCCATCCTCAGCAGTTGTATACCAAAGTGCATCGCCATTTTCAGGATCTACTCCAGCCCACTCACGAACATACCAAGTATCGCTATCAACTCCTGGCTTCCACAATTTATTGGCACCACCAGCAATGCCCGAACCATCACCTACAATAATTTCGGCACGGTCACCATAAAGCTTCTCAATTTTGTTTCGGTTCAACCCCAAGTTTGCATCAAAACTCCAGAATAAATCTTTGGTCTTAATGATATCGACGCCCATAGTAACTTCAAACCCTTTATTGTTCAACTCACCAACGTTACGCCAAAGACGGGTAACTCCAGTAAGCCCAGAAACAGGAACAGCATAAAGCAAATTGCTCGTGTTTTTATCATACAGATCCACAGTCATCCGTAGGCGTTTAAAGAAAGCCAAATCTAAACCGATACCAGTTGTATAGGTTTTTTCCCAAGTCAGATCCTTATTCCCAATTTGCGAAATAAGTGCTCCCGGAACTTCATTATAACTTTGTGATACAGAATACAAGTCATACTGAGGATACAACGAATTTGGACGGTTACCCACAGAACCATAGGAAAGGCGAAGTTTTAGTACATCTACCCAGTCGCTGTTAAACCATTGCTCCCGGTTGATACTCCATCCTCCACTGATTGAGAAGAAGTTTCCATACTTGGCGTTATCACCAAAGTTCGAAGCACCATCACGTCTTAAAGACAACTGAGCATAATAGCGTCCATCGTAACCATAATGAGCATTCAAAAAGGTTGATTGTACAGCCCATTCATTAATTTTCCCCTCTGTTGCTTCTGGCTTAGCTGTGACATCCAGAACTTCAAATCCGGGGACAAATCCGGTACCGATAGCTTTAATCTCCTTGTGTCTATAATCATTAAACTCATAGGCCACCATTGCATTTAAACTATGGTTTTCCCAAACCTTATTGATGCGCAACAACTGGTTTGTATACCGGCGAGTTAAATTAGACTGGTATTCTTCCAAACGACCATTAACTCCTTCTCCCGCTGAGGAACGAGGATCCGTGTAGCTATTGCTGGAGTATCCTCTCCATTTGAAGTTATTGACAGAAGAGAACGTCAACCAATCGGTAAGCTTAACATCAAAATCAAGGTTACCCATAAACTCATAAGTTGTTGACTCACTACGGTTCCATTGCAAGTCGTGCAAATAGTTTGTACTGTTACTGTTTACCCAGCTACTCGAGTAGTTTTCAACAATATTTCCTTCTTCATCATATGCGCTGTCCCAAGGCAAATTAGAGTACATCGCACTAACAGCATGTTGCTGATCTGAAATATCTCTTTTTGATCCGGCAACCGAAGGCCTGATATTCAACCAAGGCGTAAATTCAAAATCTGTTTTATAGCGGAAATTATAACGCTTGTAGTCGTAACCTTTTACGGCTCCTTCTTCGTCATAAACACCAACCGACAGGTAAGATTTCACTTTTTCTTTACCCCCGGCAATAGACACATTATAGTCCTGTGCAATTCCCGTTTGACTGGCTAAATCCCACCAATCAAAGTTGCTATTCCGCAAATCGTCATTCCATCGAGGAAAAGAAATCTCATCAACATTGCCAAAAGACTTATAATAGTCATACAACTCAGCACCATTCATCACTTCCAGGTTACCGCGATCTAAACTGGTTAGTGCCAACTTTGCCGATGCTTTAATCGTCATTTTATCCGCTTTCGCTTTATTGGTGGTAACCACAATCACACCGTTGGCTCCCTGCGAACCGTAAATTGCCGTCGATGCCGCATCTTTCAAGATTGTAATCGTCTCAACATCGGAAGGATTTAGAGCACCAGCATCAGAACCAACAATAACACCATCGATTACCCAAAGCGGGTCATTGCTTCCATTCACCGTTGATTTACCACGAATGATAATTGCTCCGGCTGCACCTGGCTGTCCACTTCCTGGAGCCACATAAACACCCGGCGCTTTACCACTCAACATATTCTCAACCGAAGGAGTTGTTACATCTTTCAGTTTTTCGCTATTCACCGTTTGCATCGAGCCGGTTAAACTCTCTTTGCGTTGCGTTCCATAACCAACCACAACAACCTCATCCATACCAATGGTTTCCTCCTCCAATATAATATTGAAAGAGGTTTGGCTTCCAACAACAATCTCCTGACTCCTCATGCCTACAAAAGAGAAGACCAAAGTCGCTTCTGAAGTCACGCCCGACAGCTCAAAACGGCCATCGATATCCGTGATGGTTCCCTGGGTCGTTCCTTTAATCGCAACGGTTACCCCTGGCAGTGGCCCTCCTGTTGGATCAGTCACTTTTCCGGTTACCGTCCGGTTATCCTGTGTCAGCTGCAAAGTCGAAAGAATGATATGTCTTTCTGAAATCTGGTAGTTTACATTGGTATCTGCAAAAAGAAGATCCAACACCTCTTCAATACTGCGGTTTTTAACATCAACTTGTACGGTACGGTCCAAATCGATGGCCTCTTTATTATAAACAAAATAATAATCGCTTTGATCTTCAATCCGAAGCAAAGCGTCAACTACCTTGGCATTATGAAGGTCTAGCGAAAACCTCGCTGACTGGGCATATGCGTCTAATGCGAATGACTGCACAAGTCCCAGCATTATAAACAAAATCGTAAACTTCATTTTTAATACAATTTTCTGGGGATGCCTGAGTATTAAGCCACAGGCATACAATCCTCTGTTTTTTTTCATACTTTTGAATTGATTTGTTAGTGTTTTAATAAATCATAGAATTTTTTTACATCCGAACAGGGGGGAGTTGCAGCTCTTTCCTGTTCTTCATTTAAAAGACTTATTTCATAGGCGAATCTGTTTTTTCATACTTTTCTAATCTGTATTGTTTTTAATTAATAATTCGATTGTGATCTCTGCTCACGACAATCTTCCGTCTGGCATAACTCCCGTCAGCCTGCCGCTTTCGAGCTGGATAGTCAACCTTGATGGGAATGGAACTGGACAGAATGGAGAACACCTGCTCAATGCTTTCATCAACAAAGGTGGCATACAAGTTCAAGCGCCCCAGGGAAGGGTCTTTCAACTCGATATCCACATTGTACCAGCGCTCCAGGTCGTTCACAATGTCACTGAACTGTTCATTCCGAAACAGCAATTTTCCGTCTTTCCAACCAGTGAAAGCATCCATATCTTCAACTCGCCAAGCGGTTATCTCGTTCCCGTCTATACGATATTGGGCTGCATATCCGGGCTCCAAGGCATACTCTTTTCTGCTATTTGCCGGAATCATGGTTACTTTTCCTTCAACCAGCGTTGTTTCAATGATCTCCTCATCTACAAAAGCATTTACATTGAACTTGGTTCCATAAACCTTCACCGATAAATGATCGGTTTCAACCAGCATCGGCACCTGCTTATTAGATACCACTTCAAAGTAAGCTTCCCCTTCAAGATGCACCCGTCGCAGCTTTGCCGAGAAAACCGGAGGACATGAAAGGCTACTTCCTGAGTTTAGCCAAACCAATGAGCCATCAGGCAAAACAACTTGAGTTTTTGCACCAGGACTAGCAAAAAAGGTATTGTAATTTTCAGCTGTTTGTTCCTCCCCAAGAGTGATGTCTGTGGAATTGGTCTGATAAAAAAGATAAATTGAAGTGAGTAATAATGGAAAGGCTAAAACCGCAGCCACCCGGGTAATCAGTAGCAAGATTTTATCTTTTGAAGAAGTTTGCCGTCCGTTTCCTTTTTGTTTTTCATGAACCTGACTCTTCAAGCGAGCCAAAGCATAGGCCACCTCTGCAGCATCTGGCTGAACAGATTCAAGCTTCATCGCCGTTAGCAGCTTGTAAGCATAAGCCAACTCCTCAGCACGAATTCCATAGCTGATCATCAATGCCTTTTGCTCCTCAGCAGTCGCATCTTTAGACGTTCGAATAGCATCCTGAAACGTCTCGTCAGCCAGCAATTTTATCAATTTCCCTTCTGGTTCCATAGTCAACTATTATTGCCATTTACAAGTATAGAAGGCAAAAGTTGAAAAAGGTACTAGGGAAATCAGTACTATTTTTTCACAAAAACAAAAAAGGTAAAGAGAAGTCCATCTAAATCATCCATCCGCTCCCACTGTTTGCGGTCGAGTTTAGAACTTAGGCTGCCCATGGTTCGCTGCATCAGGTTTTTCACCGTTTGCTCTTTCACATTCAGAATATCAGCAATTTCGAGGTATTTCAAATTATAGTAAAACCGTAGAAAAACCAGCTCGCGTTGGCGTTCCGGTAAGTCATTGATGGTGGCGATCAGGCTTTCACGAAGCTTTTCTGAAATCTCGGGAATCTCTGTAAACTCATTTTCGACAAAGGAAAAAGCTTGCTTCTCCGAAATCTTAGTCAGTATCTCAGCATCCGCTGCAAAGTAGCGTTCTTTATTTTCAAAAAGCTTACGCCTTAAGGCCGTGATCAGGTATGCTTTCGGATTCAACACTTCCCCTAAGGTTTTCCGTTTCTCCCACACCCGAACGAAAACATCTTGAATCGAGTCTTTTACCAAGTCCGGAAGGTTGAAAATCTTCATCCCATAGAGGTACAAGTCCGGATACAAACGAGTAAACAAGTCAGACAATCCTTGCTCATTGCCTGCTTTCATTTGATTCCAAACCAAGCTCATCGGTATTTCTTCCTTCCCATTCATGTACCTCAAAAAAAGAGAATTATTTACGAATATCGCAATATATATACTTTATCTTTACATTTTTCGTTTTTCCATAACGAACAAAATTGGTTACTTTTATCGCCTAAATCTGCCTATATTCATGAAGCGAACGTATTTAGCTGTCATTAGCCTTTCGTTGGTCCTGCTGATCCTGGGAGCTTGTTCTTCCCAAAAATATTATCGATCAGGTCAACTTTCCTATGAGATTGGAGAATACTATCGGGCGACCGAAAAATACCGTAAAGCTTATCGCAAAGATGATAACTTACAGCATAAAATGGAAATGGCTTACCATATGGCAGAGGCTTACCGGGCAATTGGCGAGTACGGCAAAGCTGCCATTTGGTACAAAAACGCCATTCGCCGGCAACACCCCGATTTTAAAGCCGTGCTCCACTATGCCGATTGTTTGCGGGCAACCAAGAAATACGAAGAAGCGATTGAAGCTTACCAACAGTACCTCGACTCCGTTCCGCAGGATGTACAAGCCATTAATGGCTTGGATGCTTGCCGTTACATTCAGGACTGGGAGGATAAGCCAACACGCTATGTCGTTAACTCCGTGCGTGAGTTAAATTCGAAATACGCCGACTACGCCCCTGTTTTTGTGGGTGGACGTGACAATGAAATTTTAATGACTTCGACCCGCGAGAATAACGTTGGGAAGAAAGAGAACAACATTACCGGCGAACAGTTTGCCGATATCTTTCGGGTTGAATACCAGGTTCAGCGTCAAAAGTGGGGAGCTCCCAAACTGATTGATGAGTCAGGCCTGATTAACACGCCTGATGAAGAAGGAGCCGTTACCCTTTCCAGTAGTGGTGATGAAATGATTTTCACCCGGGCACGCTACAACAAACAGGAAGATCTTGGTGCCGAACTCTATCGCGTTAAGATGTCGCGCGGAGATTGGTCGGAGCCAGTTAAGCTTGAATTGCTTGGAGACAGTCTGATAGCTGCTCACCCATCCTTATCTGCCAATGGCGACACGCTTTACTTTGTATCGGACAAACCCGGCGGATTTGGTGGCAAAGACATTTGGATGAGTGTTCGCAGTGGAGCTACTTTCGGCACGCCTGTTAACCTGGGGGCAAAGATCAACACCCCTGGCGATGAAGTCTTCCCGACCATCCGTTCCAATGGTGAATTGTATTTCTCTTCGAACTACCACATGGGCATGGGCGGACTGGACATTTTCAAAGCGACTCGTAATGAAGATGGAGAATGGCACATTCAAAACATGAAAGCCCCCATCAACTCATCAGGCGATGATTTTGGCATGGCATTTATTGAAGGCGAAGAAACCCGTGGGCTTTTTGCATCGAACCGGAAAGGCTCCCGAAGCGATGATATTTACTCCTTTTACCTGCCGCCAAAGATTTTCCGCATTGCCGGCGAAATTTACAACAAAGAAACCAGCCAGCGCTTGGATGGCGCCCGTATCCGAATCATTGGGACTGACGGAACCAACCTGAAAATGCGTGCTGATGACGGCAAGTTCCAGATGAAGCTGAACCCGGAAACCGAATATGTTTTTGCAGCCTTTAAAGATGGCTTCCTGAACGACAAAGGGCGCGAATCCACCATTGGATTGGCAGACAGCAAAGACTTCCGGCTTGACCTGTACCTGACGCCAACCGATGCACCAATCAAAATTGATAACATCAACTACGAATTTGGAAGTTGGGAACTTTTACCGGAATCGGTGTCGGCACTCGACAGTCTGGTTGACATCCTGACCCTTAACCCAACCATCACCATTGAGTTGATGGCGCATACCGACTTTGTCGGTTCTGAGCAATTCAACTTTAACCTGTCGCAAAAACGGGCGCAATCAGTCGTTGATTACCTCATTCAGAAAGGAATTAATCCTGATCGTTTGGTGGCTAAGGGCTATGGCGAAACCTGGCCGAAAAAAGTTACCCGCACCATGGCCAAACAATACGAATTCCTGCAACGCAACGATGAGCTGACAGAAGAATTCATCAACGGGCTAACACCCGAACAGCAGGAGATCGCCAAAGCACTCAACCGGAGAACCGAATTTCGAGTGCTTTCTACCGATTTCCACGAGCGCTTCGCTCCCGAGGTCGAAGAGTAAGGAAGAGCCGGGGCAAGGAGCAGAGTGCATGGGGAAAGAGGAGAAATAACAGTCAATAGGCTTTAGATCAAAGACTACGACAAGCAGGAGGCAAAAATCAAAAGGAAACCGGAACAAAGATTGATGAAAGAGAAAACTTCATGATTAAAGACAGTGATCTTGCGATCGGTCACGAAAGATCGACTCTTTAATCCATAGCGGGTTAGTCCAAAAACGCAAAGGCCTTCGATAAAAGCAAACGATTTCAAACAGATCTGTGAGCAGAGATAAGTGTGTTTTCCTGAACTTGAAACTTGAAACCTGGAACTTCAAACATTCATCCGAAGGGCAACAGCAAGCAAAGAAAAAATAGGTCTCAGGTCTTTAAAAGGAGTCTATGTTTCCCTCCTCAAAAATCCTTCACACAAAATAAACGCAATTGCTTTTCTTATGGCAGAAAGACGCTTATTTTTGCAAAGAGAAAACAGCCGAACAGAAAACGACGCTTCCTGGATATTTTCAACACATTGGAGGAAAGAGACTACCCGCTGAAGGAGACTAAGCAAGCAAGATGCTTCGTTCGTTTGTTTTATAGCAATGACCAGAAAATTCAGACAAATGACAAAATCTTATTTCCCAAGCCTGCAGAATGTTAATAAGGCCAAGCTGACCTTAAACGAAATATTGAGCGCCACCCCCTTAACCGAAAATTTAAATCTGTCGGAGCAATTCAGTGCGC
Source organism: Sunxiuqinia elliptica (assembly GCF_900113005.1). Lineage (GTDB taxonomy): Bacteria > Bacteroidota > Bacteroidia > Bacteroidales > Prolixibacteraceae > Sunxiuqinia > Sunxiuqinia elliptica. Next base: position 767,047 of record NZ_FONW01000001.1, on the reverse strand, counting down.
AGGTTTATCTTAAGCGCGAAGACCTGCAAATCGTTCGTTCCTACAAAATTCGGGGAGCATACAACAAAATTAAAAGCCTGAGTGCCGAGCAACTGAAGAACGGTATTGTTTGTGCCAGCGCTGGAAACCATGCACAGGGAGTTGCCTATTCTTGCCAAAAACTGGGTATTCAAGGGAAAATATACATGCCCACCACAACACCGCGCCAAAAAATTAAGCAGGTGAAAATGTTTGGGAAGCAGTTTGTAGAGATTGTCTTGCACGGCGACACTTACGATGCGGCCAGCAGCGAAGCCTGGAAAGATTGCACCGAAAACAAAAAAACGTTCATCCCGCCTTTTGACGATCCCCTGATTATTGAGGGACAGGCCACAACAGCCCTTGAAATTTTGCAGGACTCCACCTGCCAGATTGATTACCTGTTTGTGCCTATTGGTGGCGGCGGCCTTATTGCCGGTGTTGGAAGTTATTTCAAACAAATGAGCCCCAATACCAAGATCATTGGTGTTGAGCCAGCCGGAGCACCTTCCATGAGCGAGTCCTTAAAAAAAGGCGAAGTGGTCACCCTCGAAAATATCGATAAGTTTGTTGATGGGGCAGCCGTGCAACGGGTGGGCGACCTTCCTTTTCAAATTTGTCAGCAGGTTATTGACGACATTGTCATTGTTCCGGAGGGACGCATCTGCACCAAAATTCTGGAGCTCTATAACCGCGATGCCATCGTTGTTGAACCAGCCGGAGCCTTGTCAATTGCCGCTCTGGATTATTACGCCAATCAAATTAAAGGGAAGAATGTCGTGTGCATTGTTTCGGGTAGCAACAACGACATCACCCGCACCGAAGAGATTAAAGAACGCTCCCTTCTGTTCGAAGGGCTGAAGCACTATTTCATCGTTCGCTTTCCGCAGCGGGCCGGAGCTCTACGCGACTTTGTAGAACGCGTACTGGGACCAACAGATGACATCACCCACTTTGAGTACACCAAAAAGAACAGCCGTGAACGGGGCCCCGCTTTTGTAGGCATCGAAGTTCAAGATCACAAAGATGTGGAGGGACTGTTAACCCGCATGCAAGAGAATGGCTTTGTCTATGAGTATGTGAATGACAAGCCCGATCTGTTCCAGTATTTGATCTAACGAACGGTGACAGGAAACAGGAAAAGGGAGACTGGAGAGCGAAGGAAGATTAGAGTATTAGAAGGTTCGAGTGGTGGAATGAACTTAGGGACATAGGAACTTTGAATTTCCAAGTCTGCACCCTCCTGCTTCAAATGTGTCAATAGAAGAACTGTTTTTTCAAATCTAAATATTCCAAACCACAGAGAACACAGAGATTTTATATCAGTGTAATCCGAGAACTTCTGGGAAAAGCTTGAGTTCATAGAGACTCAGGGACTGCGAACTTCCAGGCTTTAACCCGATCTGTTTCTCTATTTGAACTAGCGGACGGAGAGCCAAGGGCAGAGAGGTAAGAGCAAAGGAAGATTAGAATATTAGAAGGTTCGAGTGGTGGAATGAACTTAGGGACTCAGGAACTTATGTACTCAGGAACTTTGAACTTAGGAACTTATCTCCCCAGAAACTCCTGAACTTTATCTGCAGGAAAACCGTTGCATACCTTAATCTAACAAACTCTTATTCAAAAACTAAGGTTTTCGCTCATGCCTGCACCAAAACCACAAACCATCGATGAAGTCATTGACCTGCTGGATCACATTATCCGAGTCAGCGAGCAGAACAACGATCCGGCGGGCTACTTTGCCGCCCTGTATCAGCAAGTCACCATCCAGGTAAAAGAAGGCATAGCCAACAACTTTTTTGATGATAGCCCGCGCATGGAACAGCTCGATGTGCTGTTTGCCCAACGCTACCTCGATGCCTGGTATGCCTGGCAGGACGGGGCAGCTGTCACGGGGTCGTGGCAACAGGCTTTTGCTGTTTCGCACAACTACTGGCCCATCGTGTTGCAACATTTATTGCTGGGCATGAATGCGCATATCAACCTCGATTTGGGAATTGCAGCCACTCAAATCATGGCTGGCAAACAACTCGACGATTTGCACAACGATTTCAACCGGATCAATGCCATTCTCTCTTCCTTGGTACACGAGGTTCAGAACAAACTATCTCGCATTTGGCCAGCCCTGAAATACATCCTGAAATGGACCGGCGAAGTGGATGATTACCTGGTTGATTTCAGCATGCAGCTGGCCCGCGATGGCGCCTGGAAATTTGCTACCCAGCTGCATCAAACACCACCTGAGCAGCAGGCTGATTTTATCGGTCAACGTGACCAACGGGTAGCCACTAAAGTAGTCGTCGTCCTCGAACCCGGTTTAATTGCCAACACCGTCCTTGCCATGGTTCGTCTCACCGAACGGGGCACCATCCCTCAAAAAATCAAGAAACTAAAGGCCTAGTAACTAGTCGATTTTTCGGTAGTAGAATCAGCAAGCGTACCAGCCTGATTTTTCTGCTTACCCATAGGTTGAAATATCCTGAAGGCGTGCAAGATCTACGATGGTTATTTTCCGTCCTTCACTTTCCACGAGGCCTTCCTTCCTAAAATCGGCCAGGTTTTTCAGGACACTCTCCTTCGAGAAACCAATTACCCGGGCCATGTCGCTTCGGGTCAATGGCAGTTCAAACGACCGCTGCCCATAGCTCTTTTCAAATTCGCACAACAGAAAAGCCAGTGCACCGGCGGAGTTCCGCTCGGTCAGCTTCATATGCCAGTTCAGGAAATTCTCATTCACCATCGAGATGTACTGAATAAAAGCCATCGAAAAGCGCGGATTACTTGTCAGCAAACGGGAAAACAGCTGATAATCGATAATCAGCACTTTGCAATCGGTAAGTGCCCGGGCCGAAAACCGATAGTTCCTTGTTGAGTAAGCACAGTTAATGCCAATGATTTCACCCGAGAAAAGCAACATCAGCGATTTCTTGGTCCGCTCATCGTCGAGGGTCAACTCAACAGTTCCGTCCTGAATCAGGTACAAATCATGAACCGGTGCTCCTTTTTTAACCACCAGCTCGCCCTGCTTAAAATCCAGGTATCGGCCGCTGTCAAACAGTTCGGCCTTCTCGTCAACACGAAGCTCATTAATGCAGGTACTGCCCGTTGGATAAACTATTTCCATAAACTACAATCATTAAACAGGGTGTAAAGTTACACCCCTGGCTATTTCTTAATACACAGCTGCGGACGATGTAGCCCGCAGCTAAAGCGCTAGTTTTGTAAAAGTATTAAATTAAAACTTTTCAGATGGAAACATTACAAGATCAAATAATCGATTTTAACGTAGCATCAACAACAAAATCCAATTCTGTTGCTGAAATAAAAGTACGACAGTTTAATGTGCTAATCGACGAGCCCAGCCAGTTGGGTGGAACCGACCAGGCACCAAACCCGGTAGAGTACATCTTGACTGGGCTGGCGGGATGCATGCATATCCTGGGTTTCAAGGTGGCGCAAGAACTGGAGATGGAATTAACCGACCTGAAGATTAACATCACAGGACAGCTTAACCCCATGAAACTATTTGGCATGCCTACCGAAGACCGCGCAGGCTACCAAGGCATTAGCATTAGCCTGCAACCCGAAACCAATGCCGATGCTCAAACAGTGGAGCAATGGAAGAGCATCATGGCCGAACGTAGCCCGGTATTGGATAACCTTAGCCGCGAAACTCCGGTGGAGGTTAAGCTTGGCTAGCCAAGCACACAACAAAAAAACAACTACATACATGCACCCGGTCTGATGATCCTTCGCGATCGCTCAGTCCGGGTTTTTTATTGGGATTCGGCTAGGCTAAACCTCGTGTAAATTGAATAACCGTGAGGATAACCCATAGTCAGCATGTGGGGTGCATAGCCCTTCCCCGGGTGTCGCAGATTCCGATCCGCGACTACACTACGGGCAAGGTCATCTCTAACCCGCTGACAACTTCCGGCGGATCGGAATCCGCCGCACCCATTAAACACCTACTTTTTGGGTTAAATCCAGACATTCACGAATTCATCAAACTATTTCATTCTTATTGAGCGAGT
>NZ_FONW01000001.1:0-762560 GCF_900113005.1 Sunxiuqinia elliptica | reverse complement strand
GTGTCGCGGATTCCGATCCGCGATGACACAGCTGGCAAGGTCATCCTTACCTCGCTGAAAACTTCCGGCGGATCGGAATCCGCCGCACCCATTAAATAGCATCATTCTTATAACTTCCCTTCCAAGCCGCCCAATTCTTAACAAAACCCGCAGAAACCGGATTATTCAAGGTATATTCAATGGCAAAGTGCAGGTGCTCCATATCACGAATGGTGGTATCAAAACTTTCTTTTTGCCATAAAGCCCCTGTCCGACTCTCCAAAATATTGATTTTCCTGGCAGTAAAACGCTTGACTGAATACAAAACATCCTGTAAATAGACAGGCTTCCCCTGCTCCGTAGTTTCAAACAACCTAAAAACCCAGTGAACATGATTCGGCATTATACAAAAAGCATAATTCTCTAACCGGGACAAATGCCAATAACTCAAGGCTTCAAGCATCACTTGCCTATTTTCAGACTGGACCAAATTCACCGATGAATGATTTTCCAAATCAAGCAAATCGTTATAAGCCCGAATATATTTTTTCCGAACACGATGGTACTCATTTAATAAATCACGCTGAGCAACTGTCAGAGGTATCGTTGATTCCGATCCGAAGTTATTCGGGTTCAACTGAGCTTTTATATTTTCAAGATCAGCAGAATAACGTTTCAAAGCTTTCGGAGGAATTGCATCTCTCAGGCTCCAGGTAACAAAATAGGCCTGCCCCGGTTGCTGGAAATGGGGTAGCATGTGTTTATAGTACTCTTTCTTTTCCATGGTTAAAGCTTTCATAGCGTAATTTACAGAAAAAATCCGGAGCATCTGCTTGAGTTCTTTCCCGGGTGTCGCGGATTCCGATCCGCGATGACACTACTGGCAAGGTCATCCCTAACTCGCTGGCTACTTTCGGCGGATCGGAATCCGCCGCACCCATTAAGCACTTACTTTTTTGGCTAAATCCAAACATTCACGAAGTCATCAATCGGTCTTATCCTTATTGATCGAGTAATTTACAGGAAGAATCAGGAGTACCTAATTGGGATGCCCCGGGTGTCGCGGATTCCGATCCGCGATGACACTGCTGGCAAGGTCATCCTTAACCCGCTGGCGACTTTCGGCGGATCGGAATCCGCCGCACCCACTAAACGCATGCTTTTTCGGTTAAATCCAAACACTCACGAAGTCATCAATCTGTCTTATTCTTATTGATCGAGTAATCTACGGGAAAAAATACAGAGCATTTGATTGGGCTCTTTACCGGGTGTCGCGGATTCCGATCCGCGACTACACTGCTGGCAAGGTCATCCTTAACCCGCTAACGACTTTCGGCGGATCGGAATCCGCCGTACCCAAAAAACTTACGCTTAAAACGGCAAGTTGTCGAGGTCAACATTTCCGCCGCTGAGGATGACGCCTATCTTTTTGTCTTTTACTTCTACCTTGTTTTCAAGAATTGCAGCAAGGGCTACGGCGGACGATGGTTCCACAATGATTTTCATGCGCTCCCAGATCATGCGCATGGCCTGCACAATCCCCCGTTCTGAAACGGTGACAATCTCATCGGTCTTACGCTGAATGATGCGAAAGTTGATTTCACCAACTGAGGTAAGTAAGCCATCAGCAATGGTCTTCGGGTTAACCGATGGAATTAGCTTTTTGGCATGAAACGAGCGATAAGCATCATCGGCTCCTTCAGGCTCAGCAGCAATCACCAGGCCTTTGGAGTTCAGTTCGCGCCCGGTAATAGAGGTTCCGCTCAACAGGCCACCGCCACCAATGGGGCAAAGCAAAATATCTAGTGGCCCGACCTCTTCCAACAGCTCCTTGGCTGCTGTTCCTTGTCCGGCAATCACCTCAAAATTGTTGTACGGATGAATCTCTGTGGCTCCCGTTTTAGCAGCAATCTCAGCCAAGGTGGATTCGCGGCTGGCCAATGTTGGTTCACAAAAGGTGATTTGAGCGCCATAGCCTTCCACCGCTTTCTTCTTGATTGAAGGGGCATTGCTTGGCATGACAATGTAGGCAGGAACGCCGCAAAGGCGGGCGGCCAAAGCCAAGGCTGCAGCATGGTTCCCCGATGAGTGGGTACATACTCCACGGGCCACCTGCTCATCGCTCAGTGAAAACACCGCATTACAGGCCCCCCGGAATTTAAATGCTCCCACCTTTTGCAAGTTCTCGCATTTAAAGTACAGCTGAGCACCGGTAATCAAGTTGATCGAGCTGGAAGTTAGCACCGGCGTACGATGCACCAAGGGACGAATCAGTTCGTGTGCTTTAACAACATCGGTATAATCAGGTAGTTTCATAAAATAAGAACTAAGATTTTTAGATACTAGATTTTAGACTCCAGACTTTTAACTATGACCCACGATCTTTAGAATCAAGAGCCAAGAAATAGGAGGCAAGCATCAACCTATCTCTTTGCCTATTCCTTCGCCTGTTCCTTGTTTTCGTGCATGTGTACATCGGTGCATAAGCACAGAACTGTCCTTTTGTTAGCGCTTTGCTCCTTGCACTCCGCCCTTTGTCCTATGCCAGTTGTTTACAAACGTGGATCACCGGTTCTGCAGCTGATAATTCCACCAACTGAGGCACCAGGCGCGTAAAATGCTCCGAAGCCATATGCTTATCCAGCAAGGATTTGCTTTCCCATTCCTCAAGCATGATTAACACCTCTGGAGACTGACGGTCCTGCACCAACTCATAACGGATGCACCCTTCTTCTTTTAAGGTTTCCTGAACCAGCTCTTTACCAAGGGGTAAAAAGGCATCGAATTGTTGGCGATCGACCGTAAAACGGGCTACAACTTTGATTGTACTCATCATTTTTGGTTTTTTAAGTTTTATGTTAAGCCACCTGGAAGTGACTATCGTTGGTTTATTTTAAGTGACAGCGATACGAGGAAGTTCATCGTTCCTGAGTTCATTCCAACACTCAAACCTTCTAACATTCTAATCTTCCTTCGCCCTCTGCTCCCTGCTCTCTACCTCATTCGGGCGATCAGGTTCGATAAGATTAAAGTCATGGAAGGTTCCGAGCGCATAGCGACTTCCTGCACCTCTTCGTGTGAGATTTCAACAATTTCGCCAGGCACACCACTGTCGGTAATAATGGAAATTCCGAAGACCTTCATGCCCATGTGTCGGGCGACAATCACCTCAGGCACCGTGGACATTCCCACGACGTCGCCACCTAAAATGCGGAACATCCTGTATTCAGCCGGCGTTTCAAAGGTTGGTCCCTGCACTCCCACATAAACCCCTTCTTTCACCTCAATTTTATTCTTCAAGGCGATGAATTTGGCTTTATCGCGCAGTTCCTTGCAGTACACCTGGCTCATATCTGGAAAACGAGGCCCCAATTCGTTGATGTTCGGCCCATGCAACGGATGTTCTGGAAACATATTGATGTGATCGCTGATGATCATCAGGTCACCCACTTTGTAGTCAGGGTTCAATCCTCCGGTGGCGTTGGACACAATCAGGTGATCAATGCCCAATTTCTTCATCACCCGAACAGGAAAAGTCACTTCCTTCATGGCATAGCCTTCGTAATAATGAAAGCGCCCTTGCATGGCCAGAATATTCTTGCCGCCAAGCTTTCCGTAAATCAAAGTGCCATTGTGCCCATCAACTGTTGACACGGGGAAATTGGGAATTTCCTTGTAGGGAATGGTGGTTGCAATCTCAATTTCGTTGACTAAACCTCCAAGGCCTGAGCCTAAGATGATTCCGACTTCAACTTCGCCTTTGATACGTTCGCTTATGTAATTCGCGGTTACTTCTATTGTCTTTAACATAGCCTACTATTGTTTTATCAAAACTTTTTCCTTCGTGATCCAAAAACTTAATTTTCAACGGAATGTAATACATTTTCTCCCGAATATGATCAGGAATCGTTGCTTCATCCCGCAAGCGCATCGCGTCTTTCTCTGTGGTTACCAGCAAAGGGGACTCGCTTTCGTTGGCCGTAAACAAATCTTCCATCTTCTTCAAATCAGCGGCTTTAAAATGATGATGATCGGGGAAAAGCAGCTCGCCAATCACCGCATATTTCGAGGCCACATACTCTTGTAATGGTGCCGGGTTTGCAATTCCGGCCAACAAAATCACCGATTTCCGTTCTATAGCCTCCTCTTCCAACTCGGAAGCAACATCCGGGAAAACAGGTTTTGGTGAACCATAAACCATGGTGGTAAAATATAACGACTGATAAGGCCTCAGGTTCACATCTTTCATAATAATTCGACGTGTGATTGGAGTTATCTCATCCGGACATTTGGTATAGATGATGATGTTAGCACGGCGGCGCTGGTACTTACGTTCGCGCAACCGACCAACCGGCAAGAGGTGATCCTTGTCAATGGGGCGGTTGTAATCAATCAGCAGAATGTTGATTCCCGGACTTACTTTCCGGTGCTGGAAAGCATCATCCAACAACACCGCATCCGGCGATTGATCTTCGTCTTTAAGCAGCTCGTTAATTCCGCGTACCCGCTTCTCATCCACAGCAACCGTCACTTCCGGAAACTTCCGCTTTATTTGCAAGGGCTCATCTCCCACTTCCCAAGCCTGTGAACTGCCGTTGACCAAGCGGAACCCTTTGGTTTTACGCTTATAACCGCGGCTCAAAGTAGCCACATTCACATGCTTTTTCAGCAACTCCACCAGGTACTCGGTATGAGGTGTTTTCCCGGTTCCGCCAACGGTAATATTCCCAATGGAAATCACCGGAATCTCAAATTCGGTCGAATGAAAAATTTTGTAATCGTATAAACTATTCCTGACATAGACAACCAGTCCGTAGATCCAGGCAACAGGGTATAATAAGATTTTCAGCATAGTCAATTTTTGTGATACGAAGTTATTAAAATTCAGACACAAAAAAGAAGCTGCCTCCCGAGACAGCTTCTTTCGCTATAAGGTGCTGAGACTAATCAATCTGAATATCATAAGGCATCCGAGCCAAAACACCACGCGTTTGTTTTACTTCTCGCAAACGTTGGTAAACCGGATAAAGCTCGCCCAACTCTTGTTTTACAAACCACATTTTGGCCGTTCCCGACATCTCTTTCAACCACTCTTCAAAAGGATCTTTTATTTCGGGTAACGATTGTACGCGGTAACGCTCCACTCCGGCCAGTTCAACCGCCAGCTCAACCGCTTCGGTAATTCCGCCAAAGCCATCAACCAAGCCAATTTCCATGGCATCGCCAGCAGCCCACACCCGGCCTTCGCCAACTTTGTCAACAGCTTCAACTGTCATATTTCGTCCTTCAGCCACTCGTCCGGTGAAAATTCCATAGCCTTTCTCGATGTAATTTTGCATCAACTCACGCTCGAAGCTAGACATCGGGCGAATCAGCGATAAAATGTCTGAGTGCTCGTTGGTATTCACCACATCCTGTGTGATTCCCAGCTTGTCGTTCAACAGTTCATTAATGTTTGGAATCACGCCAAATATGCCGATTGAGCCGGTAATGGTCGTCCGGTTAGCTAAAATAGTGTCGGCAGCAGCAGCAATGTAGTAACCTCCCGAAGCAGCCACATCTCCCATCGATGCAATCACAGGCTTCACTTCCGAAGCCAGCCTCACTTCGCGCCAAATCACTTCTGAGCCGTAAGCACTTCCACCCGGAGAGTTGATCCGCAAGACAATCGCTTTCACGGCGCTGTCCCGACGGGCTTCCCGAATTGTACGCGACAGTTCTTCAGAATCAATGCCATCACTTCCCGATCCAGGCATATCGATTCCACCAGTAGCATAAATAACGGCAATTTTATTGCGAGCCAAGCCCTTGCCATCCGTAGATGCAGGAACCTTAGCATAAGCCTTTACATCAATGGCGTTCACATCATCTTTTTCGGCCGTTCCAGTCAGCTCCTTCAAATCAGCAATCACCTGATCTTTATATTTTAAGGTATCGACCAAACCGTTTTCCAACAGGTAATCAGCTCCCCGAAAGGTCGTCACACCATCAGCGAGTTCATTCAATTTAGCAACATCTACTCCTCTTGTTGCCGCAATATCTTCCAACATTTGAGCCCACAAGCTGCCGATATACTTCTCAGTTTGAAGGCGGTTTTCCGGACTCATTTTTTCCAACAAGTAAGGTTCAACCGCTGCTTTAAACTTACCATGACGAATCACCTGCATCTCAATCCCCACTTTCTCAAGCGCATTTTTATAAAACATACGCTGTGCGCTCAATCCCTTCAACTCGACCATACCCAGCGGATTCATCACCACTTGGTCGGCTACCGAAACCAGGTAATATGCTTTTTGCGACAGAGCTTCACCATAAGCATAAATAAACTTGCCACTCTCTTTAAAATCAATCAGGGCATTCCGGATTTCTTCAACGGTCCCCATTCCAGCCATGATCATCGAAGGATTTAGGTAGATCCCTTCAATATGACTGTCGGTTTTGGCTTTTTCAATGCAAGCCAGAATATCATCAAGCCCCGTTTGCTTGGTCCCTGAAAGACCCGGAAAATCCAGATCGCTAAATGGATTTTTATTTCCTCGTTCAATAATTTCATGATCCAGTTTCAACACCAAAACGGATTGTTCTTTGACACTTACTGGCTTTTCGCCCATCGAAACCAAGGTTGAAACAATTCCGATAGAAAAAATAAGCATGACAAAACCAGCAATCATCACCCCCACAATGGTTGCCAAGGTGTATTTTAAAAAACTCTTCATAGTGTTTATTTATCTGTTCGTGTTTATAATTTTGCAAGTTATAGGAATAAGTACGAATTTAAACAATTCGTTACAATTATATTGTCATTATGTCAAAGCTTTTTTTGCTTTTAGGGGGTAATCAAGGAGATAAGAGACAGCTCTTTGAGCAGGCTTTAAGCCGTATCGAATCGCAGCTTGGGCCCATCCTTCTACGTTCTTCGATCTACGAGACCGAGCCTTGGGGATTTGAATCGGAAGCACTTTTTTGGAACCAGGTAGTTCTTGTTCAAACCACACTTACACCACACGAAGCCTTAACACAAACGCAAGCGATTGAGAAAGATTTGGGACGGGTACGCCATGACACGCAATATGCAGACCGGCTCATTGACTTAGACCTTCTGTTTTACGATCAGGAAGTCATCCAGACTCCTTCTTTGGAAATCCCACATCCACGCATCCACGAACGACGTTTTGTGTTAGCTCCGTTAGCCCAAATTGCTCCAGAACTCATGCATCCAACTTTTAAGAAAGAGGTAAGCGAACTTTTAGTCGAATGTTCCGATCCCTTAAACGTTAATCGACTAAATCCTGAAGCTTAACCCGTTTTTTAACAGGCCATAACCAGACAAAAATCAATTTTAAGTGCGAATTTGGAAAGTTAAAATTAAGTAACTTGTGAAACGTTTAAAGTCATTTAGAGGATGACGCCAAACTTGCAACTAATTAATCTGAACTAAAGATAAAACAAACGATTATGAGTAAACGGACAAAATTCCCAAAGGTATTTTGGGTGGCCAATACCATTGAAGTATTGGAGCGCTTTGCTTATTACGGCATCTACATGAGTTTTGGAATTTACCTGGGCGAACTGGGTTTTTCAAAAGGCGACCTGGGGGTCATCCAAAGTATCTTCCTCGCACTCTCGTACCTCATCCCACTTTTTAGTGGCACTTTTGCTGACCGGTACGGATTCAAGAAAATGTTGATCATTTCGTACCTGGCCTATTTGCCATCCATTTTGCTGCTCATCATTACCCAAACGTTCAATGGCATTGCTCTGACCATGTTGACCATTGGGTTTGCCGCGGGGATTTTCAAGCCTCTGATTTCATCCACCGTTCGGGCAACCACCGACTCCACCAACAAAACCCTGGGCTTTGGTATTTTCTACCAGATGGTAAACTTGGGAGCTTCTGTTGGTCCAATCATCATGGGAAAACTTCGCGGGTGGTCGTGGGACTACGTCTTTTACACGGCAGCAGCCACCATTGGCCTGATGTTCATCATCACTTTATTATTCTACAAAGAACCTGAACGTGAACTGGAAGGCGTTACGCTGAAACAAAAATTTATCGACATGGGCGAGGCACTGTCCAACTTCAAGTTCCTCAGCTTTCTTATTTTATTGGGAATCTTTTTCTGGCTACCATTCTGGGCCTTTTTCAATACGCTGGCTGTTTACATCAACGATTACCTGGACACGGCTGCACTTTACAATTCCGTTCAAATGGTTTTAGGCTCCACTGTTACCCAAGTGATTTCGAGCCAAGAAGGAGGAGTTTGGCGTATCAATGCGGAGGCCATCTCGCACACCGGCTACATCATCATTGTCTTTCAGTTGATCATCTCACGCATCTTTGAGAAACGGGCAGCCATTCCGTCTTTTATGTTTGGCTTATTGGTGGCAGCTTCCGGCTTTGTGGTATTGGGTTTGTCGGCGACGCATGCTCAAGGCTTAGTTTTTTTAGGCGTTTTCTTGTTTGCCGTGGGCGAAATGATTTCATCTCCCCGCATCCAGGAATACATCATGTGGATTGCACCTAAAGAAAAAGCCGGATTGTATATGGGAACCAACTTTCTGGCCACATTTATTGGGGCAACCTTAAGTGGTGTGTACACGTGGTTGATGGGCATTTACGAAAACTCAGGCCATCCGGAATACATCATGTACACCTTAACTGTCCATATGATTTTGGGTATCTTAGCAATTTCGCTATTTGTAAAAAAGCTAGGTGAATTCCAAGAAAGAACGGAATAACGGAATTGATTGAAACCTGTAAACACAGGCTACTGAATCATTTTATAAAGCATAAAAAAACCGGGAAATTCCCGGTTTTCTTTTTATATATCAATTGTTGATTAATGCGAATCTATTTTAGGACCAAATGCCAAATCACCAGCATCGCCAAGCCCTGGAACAATGTATGACTTCACAGTCATCTCATCATCAATGGCGCCAACCCAAAGAGTAACGTTATCAGCTTTAATTTTTTCTTTGACATATTCAACACCCTTTTTGCTGGCAATAATAGCCACCATATGGATGTGGCTGGGGTCTCCTTTTTTAAGCAATGCTTTGTAGCCAATTTCCATGGAAGCTCCCGATGCAAGCATTGGGTCAGACAAAATCGCCACTTTCTCATTCAAATCAGGTGATGCCAAGTATTCAAACTCAATATGGAATTCGCCATTATCATCATACTTGCGATAAGCTGAAATAAAAGCATTCTCAGCACGATCAAAAACATTCAACAAACCTTGCTGTAAGGGAAGCCCGGCACGTAATATTGTAGCTAAAACCGGCTGTTGAGTCAAGGTTGGCACTTTGGCAACTCCCAGTGGAGTTTTAACTTCATTGACTTTAAAATCGAGGGTTTTGCTGATTTCATAGGCAAAAACTTCGCCTGAACGTTGTAGGTTTCTCCGGAAACGAAGAGGATCTCGTTGAATCTCGTGATCACGAATTTCTGCAAGATATTGATTGAAAATAGAACTGAACTCGCTGAGGTTGATTACTTCCATGTCAAAAAATTTTGGCGAAAATAACGATTTTTTTCTTTTAAGCCGACTATGTGAAGATAAAATCCCCATCTCCATCCTGAACTTTTTTTGCTGCACACGAAACAGGAAACGAAGCATAAATAAACTGGCTCAGCTTTTTATGAAATACAAAAGGTGATCTCCCTCCATTCAACGCTTCAACCAAATGCGAATCAAAAACCGTTAAGGTCTGAACCTGACGAACTAAAGCCAGTTGCTTCAAATAGTCAGCCACCACTTCATACCCAGCTTCATCTAAATGATTGAATACCGTTTTTAAGTGTCCATCACGTAACAAACACACCATGAATCCCTTCAACTCATTGCCATCCAAAATTTTTAATGTGAAATATTGAAACTCCTTAGCGTAAGACGAAAATGGGTAAACTTGCAGCCAACGATCGTCTGTTTTGGAAATCCAGGGGTTCTTAAAAATCCACTCCAACTCCTCTCGCCCACGTCCAAAAACCAAGCCCCCCTTCAGCTGCTCAGCCAGCTGATAGCAAGCATCATCTGGGAACTCTGTTTCTATAAGTTGAGAACCTGCCTGCTCTTTTGGCTGATAAAACTGTTTTTTTAGCGATGCCAATACAGACATTGCAACATCAGCCAACGGAAGTAGAAAAGCAAGCTTTCTAAACCGATGCCCTAATAATTCTGAAAGTTTTGCCCCCCCATAAAACCGAGCTCCTTCTTGCTGGTAAACCTTCTTAAAGTGCATCGACTTTTTAAATAGCTGATGAGCTGCCGGAGCAAAATTTGTTGAAAGTAAATGGCCGTTCCAGTTAGTTAAAGCTTCATTCAGAAGTTGCATAGAATAACCTTCCCGCCGATGCTCTGGATGTACCCAGGTACCACTCAGCCAGGCAAATCGGACCTTCTCATCGGGTAAATACCCCGGAACTACTGATCTGAATGCAATTAAATCATTGTCTTTTATCAATAGGTAAAGCACCACATCATCCGCCTGAGCATGAGGATTCGCAAGGTAGGATTTTGCCCGAATCTCACTGATGGGCTTAGTGGTAAAAGCACCATACTCCTCCCCTTTAACAAATGCTTCCAAGCCGGCAATGGATACTTTCTTCAGCAACATAAACTACGCTCTTTTTGCAATGTGCCGATTCATAATTCGTTTTAGCTGATACGAGAAATACTCTGTTTTTAGCAGTTGTCTGGCACTCTTCACTCCTCCTCGCTCCATGGGTACCCGCTGAAAATGGTTGGCTAGCGGCTCATTTTTAACTCCCGCTGTTCCGAAAGTAATATCGCACAAACGTTCTTGCTCAATTGAGTTAAACACCTCATCACTCACGCCAAAGTCGGTGAACGGAAAGGCAAAAGCCCGCACCGAAGGATTTAGGTTGGCAACTACCCATTCCATGCTCTCACGCACTTCATCCAGTTGACGCTCCTCATCCAACAGCCAAAACTCCGGGTGATCCCAGCTGTGTGCACCAATTGAAAATCCATCTTCCTGCAGCTCCTTCAATTGATCCAGACTCATATAGGGCGATTCTTTCTCCAGATATTCATCCCAGTTGAGACCAATATCCTCAGCCATTTGATCCAAGCTAAGCAAATCAGCATACGTTCGTTGTAACTCCGACTGCACGCCTTGCTTTTGAAAAATGGCATTTAAAACCGCTGCCTTATACCGATGAAAAATATCGCTATTATCAACAAAAGCCGGGTTCACAAAAAACGAAGCTGGCACTCCTTTCTCTTTCAAGATGGGAGCCACCACTTCATGACATTCCCGCAATCCATCATCAAACGACAGGTGGAACTTATTTTTAAGATCCCTTCCTTTCAGCAACTCTTCGAGTGAAATTGGCTCGAAGTTTTTCAACAAAAAATCCAAGTCCTCTTTAAATCGTTTAACGGAAGGATATTCATAATTGAAATGAAACGGATGTTTCCGATCGCTCACCAAGTGATAAAACGGCAACAACACTGGAATATCTTTTCCCGCCCGAAGCATACTCATCGGAAACGGAGTAGCTGCAAAACTTATCAATTTCGACAAAACACTCATCGCTTTAACCATTTAATCCACCAAGGCAAATTATTGAATTTAAACTGGTGATATTTTTCAGGAGATGCTCCAAATCCCAGATAGAGACGGGCTACTCCTGGCACCATAGAGCCTTCAAAATCGAGCAAATAATCTTTCTCCGCATTCTCAGCAATAAACTGATCAATCAGAAAATACATGGCTTGTGACTCTTTTCCCTCCGGACTACTTACGGCATTCAAAAAAGTGACCCGCTGTTTGTTCCGAATAAAGAAAGCAGCAGCGCAAAGTTGGTTCGATTCTGAATAAACCCCATAAATTTGCCCCAAACTACGTGTCAGGGCAAAGGCCAAAACATTGCGCAGGCTATTGAGTTCAGAAGCTTTCACCCGAACTTTCAGGTGTTGCTTTTTAAACCTCATAAACTCTTCACCCGAAATACTTTTCACCAAACTAAGCTGTTGCTTATGCGCTTTCTTCAGTTTTCGACGAGTGTGTTTGCTGTAATTTCCGGCAATCGTTTCGTAGGCATCAGAAAGCCACAACAACAAATTACTACGTTCGGCATAGGTACCAACTCCCGATACCGGCAATTGCATGGAGTTTAGATTGATTTCAGCAAATGAAAAATGCTTCGATAACAGCTCTAAAAACTGCTGACTAATTTCCTTCGTTGGGGTTGGAAAAATCCCCAACTGCTGACAATAGAGCGGTTGATACAAATAACTAATTCCCAATTTTTTGCGGTAAGTCAATGGCATTACATACCGGTAGTCACCCAAAACCAAAGCATCCCACCGATCGCAAATTTTATCAAGATACCACGATTGCCCATAAATCAAGGCATTTGGAGCATTCTCCAAACAATGGTCCCACTTGTCAGTGTTCACTTCTTCATGTTTCAGGTATCTTATTTTTTGCTGATTCATCGGTGTAAACAATTGCTTGTTCTGTTATTGTTTCGAAAACCTGCTGCCAGCCCTGCCATTCTCCCTGATTGCTGAGGCTCTCATTATGCCATAAACTTATAAAAGTTCCGCCGTATTTTCGAATTTCATCCATTAATTTGCCGACAAGCAAAAGGGCTTCTTCCGGATTTAGCTTCAAGTAATTTTTTAGTGTCACATCCATCATCTGAAAAGGATGAATTCGTAACGACGTTTTTTGATCTTTTTTTAAGTCGTAAAAATAGAATGGACTGGAAGTTCCAGCACGAAACCCAACTTGATCGGCATAGCCCATGGTATAATCGTTTGTAATTCCTGCTTTCAATAATCGCCGGTAAGTTTTCGGCAGTTCCAATCGCAAAAAATGCTGACGGGAACTACTGACGTCCTGCCCCGTGATTCCTTCCAAGGTCTTTAATTCCTGCTCCAACTCTCGTTTAAACTTAGTTGAACGATAGGATGGATGAAGTCCCACTTCGCAAAACGAACTCAAATCTTTGATCAACAAACGAAGTTCTTCGTTTTTAGGCGAAATATTTCGATCATAACGACTGTTCTTACCTAGCAGAATAAAGAAATGGAGCAATTCGCGATGACCGTTAAACCGCTCACAAATATATCCGTAGGTATCATAAGGATCCTGTTTTTTTCCATGAAGCACTTCCATGCGTTCCGCATTGCGGCTCAAATCTCCCCTAAGAATTCCCTTAGCCAATGCTCCCCAGGTTCTCATCCGCGATTTGTTCTTATATGCCCAGGCATTGTCAACATCAACCGTAGAACGGAAATCGAAAACCGGAGACTGGTACGTGAACTCCGGGTACTGACTCTGAATCGTTTGAGCAATTTTGTGTGCCCACTTATTAACTACCGGGGTAGTGAGCAAATGATTTCGGTACAAAACACTATGGTGCGATGGATACCTTCGATGCTTATCGAGATCACGCATCAGGTACTCTTCGTAACGGCTGAGCAAATAAAAACTGGCCGCAAAGGGGTCGAAAGGGAAAAATGAATCGGCCGATGATTCAAAAAAACAGACATCCTCCTCAAAAGTAACTGGCTTCAACGTTTGAAAGGCAATCTTATGCTCAAACAACAACGAGTGCGGAGACATCCTCAAAGGACACTCAACCGGTAAGTGAGAATAATTAATCTTCGGATGCTCACTGGTTTTAAACTCGTGGACATCGGAAGTAATTACAAGCGGCGTACGAAGTACCTCTTCAAAGATAAACCGGAAGATGTACGTTAAGCGATTTGTTTTTTCCTGTGTTAATACAACAAGCATGCTATGATCTTAAAGTAATGCTTCATCTGCAAAGCTAAGATACTGATCATGCGCAATAATTACATGGTCAATCACCGCAATTTCCATTAATTGGGCTGCTTCTTTTATTTTTTGAGTTACTTTTTTGTCGGCTTCACTGGCCTGAATATTGCCTGAAGGATGATTGTGACATAAAATTAGGGAACAAGCCAGTTTTTCCAGGGCTGTTTTTAAAATCAAGCGGACATCAATCACAGTGCCGGTAACACCGCCCTGGCTCACCATAAATTTGTCGATTACCGTATTGGATCGGTTTAGGAGTAGCACCCAGAACTCTTCGTGTGGCAGATCTTCCAGCAAAGGACGAAAGTAATTGGCTGCATCCCGGCTATTAAGAATCGTTGTTTTAACCGAGGCTGCCTGCTCTTTCCGACGTCGCCCCAGCTCTAAAGCAGCCATAATGTTTACAGCCTTTGCTTCGCCAATTCCATTAAATTTTAAGAGAAAAGCAGCATCTTTTTTACTGAGCGTAGCAAGATCATTATTTACTGCACCCAAAATACGTCGGGCAAGTTCGACAGCCGACTCTTTGGAATTTCCGGAACCAATAAGAATGGCGATTAACTCAGCTTCGGAAAGTGAGCGAGTTCCCTGAACCAACAGCTTCTCGCGGGGACGATCCTCCACAGCCCATTCTTTGATACTAGGCTTTTTATACATGGCTCATCATTTTAGATAACCCAAGTTATGAAGAATCAGAGAGATAATAAAAAGTTAAATACAAAAAAAGCCTCTTCGTATTGAAGAGGCTTTCTTAAATATCTTTGTTCTGTTATAACTTGCTAATGTGAGCAGCTAACTTTGATTTCAAATTGGCAGCTTTGTTCTTGTGAATCAAGTTCTTCTTAGCCAATCTATCAATCATAGAAACAACTTTTGGGTATTCTGCAGTAGCAGCTTCTTTCTCACTAATCGCACGCAAATCGCGAACTGCATTCCGCATTGTTTTCGCAAAGTACTTATTGTGTACCCGTTTTTTTTCGTCTTGACGAATTCTTTTTTTAGCAGACTGATGATGTGCCATTTTTGTTTCTTCTGATAAATTATTTAAGTAGCCCGTAGGGGATTCGAACCCCTGCTACCAGGATGAAAACCTGGCGTCCTAACCCCTAGACGAACGGGCCATCATTTTGTTTCCCTGAAATTGGGACTGCAAAAATAAATCATTTTTCGTAGTCTCCAAATTTTTTCTCAGGATTTTTTTCTTCTAAAATCGGGCGCTTCTACTTTTAGAGTTGCCGTTTTCGATTTCAGCGATGCAAAGAAATGGAAGTTTTTTTTTATCTCCAAACAAAAAATGAAAAAATTTTCTACTTCCATTCAACAATTGTTCCTCGCTCCCTGTCTAAGAGCTCTTTAGGCATTGCAGCATTTATTTCTTTCCAAAGCAAGTCGACTAGTTTGTTTTTGGCGAAGTGGCGAGAATAAACCAAACTAACTTCTCGTAATGGCGTAACATCAGTAAAATGTCGAACATGTTCATTCCGAGCTTCGGGCATCCCCACCGTTGCTAATTCTGGAATTAAAGTAATTCCTCCTTCTTTATCGATAATATTCATCAAGGTTTCTAAGGAACCGGCTTCAAAGTGGAAGGGCAATTCTTCGTTCGAAGCACCTTTATACGAACAAAGATTGATCACCTGGTGTCTGAAGCAATGGCCATCACTTAGTAGCCAAATCTCCGGAGTGGCAATATCCTTCACATTGATCTTCTCTTTATTGTGCAAAGAGTGATCCTTGTGTGAGTAAAGCATCATTTCTTCATAGAAGATGGGGCGTTCATTAATACGCTCCTCTTTCAATGGAGTCACCAAAATCCCAACGTCCAGCAAATCCCGATTCAGGTGATCCACAATATTTTCGGTGGTCAACTCCTCAACGGTGATTAAAATATTAGGGTATTTCCGTTTATAGTTTCCAATGAAGAGCGGCAATAAGTAAGGCGCCAGTGTTGGAATTATTCCAATTTTGAGTTCACCCGAAATCAGGTTTTTATGATCTTTTACAATATCGTTAACTCGTTCTGTTTCTTTCAAAATAACCCGGGATTGTTCAATAATCCGCTTACCAACATCAGTTGGAATAAGTGGTTGCTTGCTGCGATCAAAAATAATGACTTCCAAATCCTCTTCGAGCTTTTTAATTTGCATGCTCAAAGTTGGCTGTGTGATAAAACAATGCTCGGCCGCTTTACCAAAATGCCGGAATGTATCAACAGCGACAATATATTCCAATTGTGTTAGTGTGATCATGGTTTTTAAGATTTAATCTTGATAAAAATAGAAAAAATCAATGAAAAGAAAACCTAGCTATTAAAAAGTTGTTGACGTTGCCACTCAAATAAGCCAACAGCTAATGCTTGTGAAATATTCATTGATTTACAAAGCCCGGTCATCGGAATATGAACACTTTGATAACACCGCCGAATTAAATCCTCCGGCAAACCATGCATCTCACTACCGAGCAGAAAAACAATACGCCCAGGAAGTGGTGTTGTAAAAATATTCGTTGATTGTTCATTGGTTTCCAGGGCAACACACTGGTATCCTTCGGGAATCTGCTCAAAAAAAGACAAAGCCTCCATCTTCTCCAACTCGACATGGTTAAAACTCAGTCCTGCTGTTTTTTTAATGGAGCTTTCGCGTTTGGGGTTTTCGTCATCCAACAAGATTAAGCGGTTTCCTCCCACATTGTCAGTCAAGCGCATTAAGCTACCAACGTTCTGTGGATTTTTGACTTTCCAGGCTGCCACAATGGGTTTACAAGGCAACTCCGGATAGTTCTGATCGCGAAAAAAAGCGACTGAATTTGTTTCCATCCTGATCGGTATAAATAGTTAATTTTAAATGCTCCGCCAGGCCTTCAAACTCCCCCAATTAGGTTGAATGTACTTTTCGAAGTAAGGTATTTCGAACCTGTTTTTGTGGCATTTCGATGGGTTCTGCAGAAGCACAAGAGCAGTCAAACATAATCCATTTTTTAAAACTAGCAACTTTGTTTTTACCAACAATCATATTTCGGCCTTCACCATACCACACATTCAGCGCAATTTTGTTGTTCTCGATGTACGAAAATGATTTAATTGCTCTATGATTGATAATGATCTGCCTGTTTATTCGAAAAAAGCCTGAACACATTTCCTTTTCAATAACAGACAAGCCTAATTCACAAAAGTAGACTTCATTATCGGAAGTTACAGCAAACACATTCTTATTCTCATGAAAAAAATAGAAAATCTCTCGAATTGGAATGATTAGCTGCTTCAACCCTTTCGACACAATGATATTTTTAAGCACCAACGGCTCCTCTTTCAAATCATGCGTTTCGCGCATATAGTTTCCATCTTTAACCATAAAGCAATAAATGAATGAATCGTTTTACCAAAAGCTTTCCTTGGTCCAAGGTTCTCGACAAGAAATCAGAAAGTTTCAAAAAAACTCACACAGAAGAATACCCGCACAAATAAAAAGATAAGCTTATAGCAAAATGAGCAAGCGAAACACCTTCTGCTTTCCACTGCAGTTGGCCGTGAATTTTGGTTAGGCTAAACTCGAGACACAAGCATAGCAGGTCAGCCTGGCAAAC
Organism: Sunxiuqinia elliptica; assembly: GCF_900113005.1. GTDB lineage: Bacteria > Bacteroidota > Bacteroidia > Bacteroidales > Prolixibacteraceae > Sunxiuqinia > Sunxiuqinia elliptica. The sequence goes on along the minus strand of NZ_FONW01000001.1, from coordinate 745,181 downwards.
TAGCCATTGCTGTTATCATTGTCCACGCTTGTAAAAATCTCATGAATGGCAGCCTGAAAAAACCAATTAACCAACTGCCGATCAATCTCTTTTATTTAAATCAATATTCTTTTAGTTACACTTCTTTCGGTGCAAAAATGCACTTCTCCTTCACAAGAAAAACAATTCGTTTTTTGCAATTATATATCTTCATTTGCTGCGTTAGACGGTCATTTCAACAATTACACAACAGAAGATAAATGCAAAAACTCTTGTAAAGAAAACAAAAATTAATTGATCAAACTACCTTTTCGAGCAATCAAATTAATAATTTCACTTATCAAACAAACGTTCAACTAATTTCCAAAGATAAACTGGTTAACTTCATCAATGGATTGCGGCAAATGTAAGATATTATTCTCGGCATCAATGATAAACATAACTGGCGTTGATAAGATATAGTAATCATTCGCCAATTGACTATTAATGCCACCTGAAGCCCATAAATCAGTCCACGCATAGTCTTCACCCCGATGAAAACTCTCCCAATCGGATCGCACATCATCAACCGACAACGTGATGACATCAAGCCAAGCAGCATGTTCTGGTTCTGCATACCACTTATGGAGATTGCGGAGTAATTCCTTACAATGCAAACAGGCTGAATCGTAAAAGACCAACAAACCATAATCCTTGTCTTTCGAAATTCCCTTGAAACGAACTTGCATCTCATTGGCCATCTCAGCTTCAAACGCTGGAGCCTTAGCACCAACAACCAACTTTTTCATCCCATCCAGTCGGCGCAAGATTTCTTGTTTTTTGGAGGTTAAACAACGGGGATCCTGGATGTGCTTGGCCAACATTTTGATGCCCGGATCGATAGCCAAGGCTTCAAATCCCTGATAAAAGTAATCAACCATCCAGCCGTAAACTTTAGGATGTCCTGCTGAAGCCTTTTCACAGGCAATTCGGCCGGCCAAAGTAAACAAGGAATCCTGCAATGGTTTGGAAGTAGCCTGCATGCCAAACATGCGCATATAAGTAGTTACATATTGGTTAAATGCCTGGGTCCGTAACAAAAGTGTATCTTGAAAATCGATCTCATCAAAATAATGCTCGCCCTGCTGCTTCAAATGGTCCTCTGGCGATGCATACCAATCCACCCCAGGCGCTTTCTGAAAAGTAAAAATCCGGCTTACAAACAAATCTTGATTCTGCACAATTTCCTGATCAATCCACTCATTGTACTTCGTTCGTTTCTGCTCAAACTCTTTTTCTACATCGCGGTAAAACCGGTTGCCTTTGGGCTGGTATTCAGCAAGCACTTGTTCTAATATAATTAGCTGTTGTCTTCGCCCAACATTCTCCTGCATGAAGCTGAAATAAGCGGTATTTTCCTGATCGTTCTTCAATCGAACACTATCCGGCTGCGTGTGCAATGGATTGATTCCAATGGTTAAATCGTCTTTATTCAAAAAGAAAATAAATTCAGAAGGGTACGGTTGATCCGCAGCCTGCTTACGATAATCCATTCGAAGTAAAAATTGTCCGGGAAGATAAGCTTTTGGAATGGCCATTGTCACTTCTGTTTGCACGCCTGCAAGTTCTTTCAACGGCTCCTTATACAAGCCATTTCGATAGGGTGTAATGGTTATTTTGGAATCGTAAACACCCCGCAATCGAACAGTTAACTTCACTGAATCTTGAACCGCATACAAGTTCGAAGAACAAAGCATCAGTAACAAACCGATCAACCACCCAAAGTTCTTTCTACAATTCCTATTTCTCATTTCATTACCCTTTCGTTATCGATTCTAGTAAACCATTCTAGTTTACTTCCTCTTCTATTGATTTGACAAATTAGAGTGCAAATATATGAAGTTCGCACTCCTTAAAAATGACTATTTATCTTTTATGCATCGCAATGGGAAAGCATAAGCTTTATTCTCATAATTGATCACACTCGCACCACTGTTAAGATACAACCTAAATCCTGTTGAACTTGAGTTTTGGTTACTGCTCCAATAATGAGCAAAGGAACCACGATCGCGAAGAACCCCATTCGAATAATAAAGATAACCAGCCTGGTGAAGCTTCAATACCGATTTGAAAGCATCGTTTGAACTCAACCAGTATTGCGGAGGCGCATCAGCATTCACCCATTCCGTTGAGGTTGGAATGCGCCACGCCCCTCCCAACAACAATCGGCATGGATCGTTGTTAATACTCCAATGAGTACTTTCAGAAATACTCGAAACCCAGCCCGTAGCAGGTTGCCTTGTTCCTTCATACTTATAAGCTTGCGAGCGGTTAAACTGCCAATACCAACCGGCCGCTGCCGATGAGTTATCGTTGACTGCTGATGCCTGCCGATCTGCTCCCAGGTTTTGCGTTAACCAGCAAGCAGCCTGTCCTGATATTGTACTGCTGATGGAATGGTAAGTGACCGTTTTACTTTCTGCTGCTCCATTGACTCCTTTGGTATGGGTCACTGAAAATGCTTTTTTACACACCTTGAAACTGGTCACCTCCGGACTGTATGCCGTTCCTGCCTTATTGGTTGCATAAGCCCGGACATAATAAGTAGGTCCTTCCTGCAAGCCAGCCATTGTTCCGGTAAAACTTCCAATACCATTGCCTGCCAGTACTTTGTTATCAGCAATGGTCGGACTTCCGGTTGTATTCCAGCACAAACCTCTTTCGGTCACTTCGGCTCCTCCAGTTATCGTCACAGTTGCTGTTCCAGCAGCTGTTGTCATTGTTATTGTTGAAGTTGGAACCGCAATATTACTTACTGAAGGAATCGTAACTTTTACTTCATCCCGGATACATCTTAATGGGAAGGCAGAGGCTTTATTCTCATAATTAATAACACTCGAATTACTGTTAAGATACAACCTAAATCCTGTTGAGCTTGAGTTTTGATTACTACTCCAATAATGAGCAGAGGAACCTCGATCTCTAAGCACACCATTGGAATAATACAAGTACCCCGCTAAATGCAGTTTCAAAACAGAATTATACGTATCGTTGGCATTCTGCCAATATTGAGGTGGAGCATCAGCATTGATCCATTCTGCCCTGGTTGGGATTCGCCATCCCAAGCCTAACAAACGACTGCAAGGATCATTGTACAAACTCCAGTTCGCACTTTCCGAGATGCTGGAAGTCCAGGACCTCCATGCCGGAGCCGGATAATAATAAGATCCGTTTTGCTTATAGCCTTGCAAACGGTTAAATTGCCAATACCAACCAGCTGCAGCTTCTGAATTATCACTTACCGATGTTGCTTGTCGATCAGCTCCCAGGTTTTGAGTCAACCAGCAAGCTGCCTTTCCTGAAATGTTTGAGCTAATGGAGCCGTAGGTAACAATTTTACTCACAGGAGCGCCATCCAATCCTTCGGTATGAATTACATCAAACTCTACAGGACAAATCTTAAAACTGGTCACTGTCTTACTGTAGGCCGTTCCCTTACTATTGATGGCATAGGCCCGAACAAAATAGGTTGGCCCTTCACTCAAACCCTCCAGTGTTCCGGTAAACAGTCCTGTGCCATTGCCAACAACAACCTTATGATCTGCAGTTGTTGGTTTGCCAGTTGTATTCCAACAGAATCCCCGTTCGGTTACCGCTGCGCCACCAGTTGAAGCAACCGTAGCTGTTCCTTCGGCTGAATTAGCCGTCATATCTTTCGTTGGTATCTCCACATCGCTCACTTCCGAAATGGTAATCGAAACTTCATCTCGGATACAACGGATGGGATATGCATAGGCTTTATTATTATAATTAACAAAGCTGCTACTACCATTCAGATATAAATTATACCCAGTCGATGATGAATTTTGAGTACTACTCCAATAATAACCATAAGCTCCTCTATTTTCAACTCCTCCTGATCCATAATTTAAATCACCTGCTAAGTGTAGCTTCAACACCGAATTATAAGCATCGGCAGCACTGGTCCAATACTGAGGAGCAGCATCGGCATTGGTCCATTCTGCCCGAGTTGGAATACGCCAACCCAAACCAATTAACTTATTACATGGATCGTTTCCAGCAGCCCAGTTCCAACTTTCGGATATACTTGAAGTCCAACTCACCCAGGCATCTGATGGAATCCTTCCTCCATCATACTTATATCCTTGCAAGCGATTAAACTGCCAATACCAGCCCGCCGAAGCTTCCGAAGCATCATTAACCGCCTTAGGCTGTTGATCTGATCCCAAGTTTTGAGTCAACCAACAAGCCGATTTTCCAGATATATTTGAGCTGATGGAGTGGTAAGTAACTGTTTTTGTTTCCGGTGCTCCATTCAGTCCTTCGGTATGGATTACTTTAAACTCAAAAGGACATATTTTGAATGTTGTCACCTCCGGACTATAGTCGGTTCCTTCGCTATTGGTGGCATAAGCCCGAACATAATAAGTATCTGCTTCATTAAGGTTATTGATTAGTCCTGTATAACTTCCCAAGCCACTCCCAACTTCCACCACATTGTGGTCCAGTGTTGGTTTTTCCCCTGTAATATTCCAACACAAACCTCTTGACAAAACCCGTGCTCCTCCATCCGTGGTAACCACTGCTGTCCCCTCTGCCGTTGTTGGTGTCATTCCGGAAGTAGGTACCTCAACATTACTAACTGTTGGAGGTGTTCTTACAATCGCCTCACGAATACAACGCAAAGGAAATGCGTAGGCCTTATTATTATAGTTGACAAGGCTGGTACTACCATTCAGATATAAATTAAATCCAGTCGATGATGAATTTTGAGTACTACCCCAATAATAACCATAAGCTCCTCTATTTTCAACTCCTCCTGATCCATAATTTAAATCACCTGCTAAGTGTAGCTTCAACACCGATTTATAAGCATCAGAAGCATTAACCCAATATTGTGGAGCCGCATCGGCATTCGTCCATTCTGCCCGAGTTGGAATACGCCAACCCAATCCCAATAGTAAGTTACAAGGATCGTTAGTCAACGACCAGTTTGCACTTTGAGAGATACTGGAAGTCCAGCTTGTCCATTCGTCATGAGGCACGTAACCACTGCCATCATTCTTATAGCCTTGCCGTTGATTAAATTGCCAATACCAGCCAGCTGCTGCCTCCGAATTATCTGAAACCGATTCAGCCTGATGATCAGCACCCAGGTTCTGAGTCAACCAACAAGCTGATTTACCTGAAATATTGGAACTAACCGAATGGTACCGAACGGTTTTATTTACCGGAGCACCATTGACCCCAGCGGTATGGATAATATCGAACACGGCCGGACAAATTTTAAATGAAGCATCCAACGGACTGTATGCCGTTCCTTCGCTATTGGTGGCATAGGCCCGAACATAATAGGTCGGCCCTTCTTTCAAACCTCCAATGGTACGAGTAAACAAACCAACACCATCACCCGATGAAATTTTACTATCCTCAATTGTTGGGCTACCTGTCGTGTTCCAACACAATCCACGGTCAGTGACTTCAGCACCGCCATCATTTGTCACTGTTGCAGTTCCCGTTGCCGTGCTTTCAGTCATGGCTTCCGCCACAATGGTCACATTACTCACTTTAGGAGTGGTAATAACAACCTTATCTCGAATACAGCGTAATGAAAATCCATAAGCCTTATTATTATAATTAACAAGACTGGTACTTCTATTCAGATATAAATTAAATCCAGTTGATGATGAATTTTGAGTACTACTCCAATAATAACCATAGGCTCCTCTATTTTGCAAGGCACCTGAGGAGTAGTTTAAATCTCCAGCCAAGTGAAGTTTCAAAACAGAATTATAAGCCTGCGATGCATTCAACCAGTATTGAGGTGCGGCATCTGCTTTTGTCCATTCGGTTGCCGTTGGAATACGCCATCCCAATCCTAACAAGGCATTACAAGGATCACGATCTGCTCTCCAAGAGCTGCTTTCAGAAATACCAGACACCCAACTCGTCCAATCATTATTTGGAATGTAAGAACTACCAACCGGCTTATAGCCTTGCAGACGATTGAACTGCCAGTACCATCCAGCCGACGCTTCGGAACCATCATTGTAAGCTTCTGGTGATTCGTCAGCACCCAGGTTTTGAGTCAGCCAGCAAGCTGCCTGTCCAGAAATATTGGTACTCACCGAATTGTAAGTTACTGTTTTGGTTTCGGCAGCTCCATTCAATCCTGCTGTATGGATCACCTCAAAGTTTGTCGGGCAAATCATAAAGCTTGTTACTTCCTGGCTGTAGCCGGTTCCCTGGCTATTGATGGCAAAGGCACGCACGTAGTAAGTGATTCCCTCCCGAAGTGGCTGAATCAACCCAGTAAAAGAGCCAAGACCGTCTCCTACTTCAACTGAGCTGTCATCGGTTGTTGGCAGTTCGCCAGTGGTATTCCAGCAAAGTCCCCGAGATGTTACTTTAGCTCCTCCGTCTGTTGTAACCACTGCTGTTCCTTTAGCTGACGATGAAGTCATTTCTTCAACCGGCACTTCAACTTTGCTGAGTTGGGGCACCGACAAGACCATGTCTTTACGAATACAACGCAAAGGAAATGCATAAGCTTTGTTGTTATAATTCACCAAACTAGTACTGCTATTCAGGTATAAATTAAATCCGGATGATGATGAATTTTGGGTGCTTGCCCAGTAATAGCCATAAGCTCCACGATTCTGAATTCCACCTGAACTATAATTTAAATCACCGCCCAAATGTAGTTTCAGAACTGAAGCATAAGCTTCTTGGGCATTGGCCCAAAACTGAGGTGCCGCATCCGCTGTTTCCCATTCGGCTTTGGTTGGAATACGCCATCCCAACCCAAGTAGTCGATTACAAGGATCGTTAGCAGATGACCAGTTTATACTTTCCGATATACTGGAAGTCCATGAAGCCCAAGCATCTTTAGGACTGTAGGATGACCCAACTGGCTTATAGCCTTGCGCACGGTTAAACTGCCAATACCAACCGGCCGAGGCTTCCGAATTATCGTTGTATGCTTTAGCCTGCTGATCAGCACCCAGGTTCTGGGTCAACCAGCATGCTGCCTCTCCAGAAATATTGGTACTTACCGAATGATAGGTAACCACCTTGCTTTCGGCGGCCCCGTTTAAGCCCGCAGTGTGAATGACGTCAAATTCAACAGGACAAATTTTAAAGCTGGTAACCTTAGGACTGTAGGCTGTACCCACCTCATTGGTGGCATAAGCCCGTACATAATAAGTCGGTCCTTCTTGAAGACCAGTTATCGTTTTGGTAAAGGTTCCGGTACCTCCACCGGCCTTAATCACCTCATCTTCGATTGTTGGAATTTTGTTTGTTGTACTCCAACACAAGCCTCTTTCTGAAACCGGCACCCCTCCGTTGGAAGCAACGGTTGCTGTTCCATCGGCTGAGTTTTCAGTCATGGTTTCTGTTGGGATGGTCACCTCACTGACAACAGGAATCGACTTAACCAAGGCATCGCGAATACACCTTAATGGAAAAGCATTGGCCTTGTTGAAATAAGTTACACTACTGTTTGAGCTATACAAATACAGTCCGTTTCCATTTGAAGAATTATAGCGGTCGCTGGCCCAATAGTATCCATAACTTCCTCGATTAGTAATAGCACCTGCGTTGTAACTCAGGTAGCCTGCCAAATGCAATTTGAGCTCTGAATTATAAGCGTCTGCAGCCGTTGTCCAATATTGAGGCACATTGTCTGCATTTGTCCACTCTGTTTTGGTTGGAATCCGCCATCCCAAGCCCAGCAATAAGTTACAGGGATCATTAGCCGGAGACCAGTTTACGTTTTCCGAAATACTTGTTATCCATGGGGTCCAACTATTAGCCGGAACCCTGGTTTTATCGTACTTATAGCCTTGCGAACGGTTAAACTGCCAATACCAACCGGCTGCGGCCTCACTTCCGTCGGTTGCTGAATCCGGCTGTTTGCTGGCACCCAGGTTTTGTGTCAACCAGCAAGCAGACTTCCCAGATAATTTGGTATTCACCGAACTGTACACCACGGTCTTCGACACGGGAGCTCCATTCAGCCCTTCGGTATGAATGACTTCAAAGTTTACCGGACAAAGCTGGAAGCTTGTTACTTTCGGGCTGTAGGCAGTCCCTTCTGAATTCACCGCATAAGCCCGCACATAATAGGTTGTCCCTTCTTCCAGATTGGAGAGTAATTCTTTAAAGGTCCCTTTACCCGATCCGCTTGGAATAAGGTTATCATCCACGGTAGGGGTGCCAGTTGTACTCCAGCATAATCCTCGTTCGGTTACCACTGCCCCTCCATCGGAAATTACCGTGGCAATAGCTGTTGCTGAGGTTTCTGTGATGGTTGAATCCGGAACGACAACATTACTAACCGAAGCCGGCGACACTGTAATTCCATCACGAATACACCGCAACGGAAACGCATAAGCTTTTGAGAAATAAGTCAATTTACTACCACCGTTTAAATCAAGAGCATACCCCCTACTCGAACTATTTTGAGTACTTCCCCAGTACCGGCCATAACTTCCCCGACCAGTTAATACTCCATTGCTATAGTTCAGCATTCCTGCCGAGTGTAATTCTAATTCTGAGTCAAAAGCGTCAGCTCCATTGGCCCAGTTTTGTGGAGCACCATCTGCATTGGCCCATTCAGTCGAAGTCGGGATTCGCCAGCCCAAGCCCAGCAACAAGTTACAAGGGTCATTGCCAGCCGTCCAGCTAGAGCTTTGAGAAATACTACTGATCCAGGGGGTCCATGCATTTGAAGGCTCGCGACTTCCATCGTATTTATAGCCCTGAGCCCGGTTAAACTGCCAATACCAACCGGCAGATTTTTCTGATGCATCATTCATTGAAGTGGGCTGCTGATCGGCCCCCAGGTTCTGAGTCAACCAACACCTCAAATCACCAGACAACGATGAACTAACAGAATGGTAAACCACCGTTTTCGTTTCAGGAGCACCGTTAAATCCTTCGACATGCATAACCGTAAAAGCCGTTGGACAACTCTTGCTACTAATATCAGGACCGTAAGCTGTTCCGGCACTGTTGGTCGCGTAAGCCCGAACATAGTATGTTGGTCCTTCAACCCATCCTCGAATCGTATCACTAAATGCACCAATATTCGCCTCTTCATTTGTGATTACATGATCTTCCAAAGTAGGTGTTCCATCTGTATTCCACACCAAGCCTCGTTCGGTAACTTCGGCGCCACCATCATCAAGAACTTCTGCCGTTCCAACCTGAGTGGTATCATCCACCGCTTCCAGAGAAACAGCTCCCAAGGTTGGAATAACCGGGGCAGTCACAATGGTATCTACTTCGCCATAGGCTGTTCCTAAGCTATTGGTCGCATAAGCCCGGATATAATAAGCTGTAGCATGAGTCAGTCCACCAATTAATGACTCGAACTCACCCAAACCACTTCCATTTTTTGTTCTTGTAAGTAGATCGATCGTCGGGATAGTGTCACTGCTCCAGCAAACGCCTCGAAGAATCACCATTGCCCCGCCATCGGCAAGCACATTACCACCATTGGTTGCCCCCGAGCTCCAGATTGAATCGGCAGGAAGTGTCTCAACCGTTGGGATCGTTAAGGTCAGCAAGCTATCCAGCTCACCATAACCTGTCCCCATGCTGTTGACCGCATAAGCGCGGACATAGTATTTTGTTCCCTCATCCAAATCGGCAACATCCAACGAAAATGCGCCAAGTCCTCCAGTAGCAGTTTCTACGTGCAAGCTATCTTCTGTTGGAGTTCCAAACTTGCTATAGCAAACTCCCCGGATGGTTACCGGAACGCCACCTTCATTAACCACTGCTCCGCCACATACTGAAGAATAACGAGCAATTGATTTGGGCTCCGTCGTAGTTACTGTTGGCAGTGTTGGTGTGGTTACCGAAACTGGCCGAGGACTAAAACGAGTTCCGACTTTGTTGGTCGCATAGGCCCATACGTAATAAGTTGTGTTGGGCTGAAGGTTATCAATCGTTCCTTCAATTTCCGGTTCTCCAACTCCCAATGAAATCATACTGTCAGCCGGCATTGGCAAGCTTGGATTTTCTCCAGTCGTATTCCAGTAAATTCCCCGGTCGGTCACCGGCTCTCCTCCATCAGTAATTACTGCAGCAAAAGCGTCAGCAGTAGTCATCGTCAGGTTTGAAATAGCCACCACTGTAACCGTTGGTCTTATGGCCTCCGTCACCAAACTGTCAATTGTGCCATACGCTGGCCCCAATGTGTTGGTCGCAAAAGCTCTGAAGTAGTATTTTGTTCCAGGCAACATTCCTGAAATTGGATTGGCAAATACGCCCAGTCCTCCTTCAGCATCATTCACCCGCGCTGCTGTTTCCACCGTTAAATCTTTGGTCAATCCCCAGCAAACACCACGCACACTAACCGGCATTCCGCCATCATTCAACACCTCTCCACCGCAAACTGCATGAGTGCTATCGACCGCACTTGCAGGCATGGTATTTACCATTGGTAGCATAACAGGTAGGGTTTTGAATGATACCTGACTTCCATAGCTTGTTCCTACCGCATTGGTGGCATAAGACCGGACATAATATTGAGTCTCCGGTTTCATTCCAGTCATGTGGGCAACAAAGCTGCCGATATTCGGATCGCTCTTATCCTCCGTTTTAGTGGTCAACGAAATTGTTGGCTGTGTATAAATACTCCAGCAAACGCCCCGAGCCAAAATCGGTGTCCGCCCGTCATCGGTGATTTCACCACCACTAGTCGCTGTTGTCGCAATAATATCCGTCACCGGGTGAGTGGCAATCAGGGTCGGGAAAGCATCAGTCAGGAAAGATTTTTCAACCCCATAGGCCGTTCCAATTTTGTTGATGGCATAAGCCCGCACATAATAAAGAGTGTTGGGTTTTAGCCCGGTCAATTTACCCTCATAGGTATCCGTTCCCGAGCCGTTGTAAGTTCTACTGTTGGCTGTTGTTGGGTTGTGCTCTGTACTCCAACAAATTCCTTTCAAGGTAACATCAGCTCCCCCATCACTGGTAATCTCCCCTCCACTGATTGCCGTGTAACCACCAATTGAAGTGATATCAATGGTGTTCAGCCGCGGGGCCGTAGGGAAGATGGTGACCTCAACCTGGTTTCCAAAAGCTGTTCCCACACTATTGGTGGCATAAGCACGAATGTAATAGGTCATGCTCATATTCATTCCATTAACCACACTCGTAAAGGTACCCATTCCTTCTCCGTCCAGCGTTTTATTAACGACAACTGTATCCGGATCAAAATTGGCATTCGAACTCCAAACCACTCCGCGCTCAATCACATCAGCACCGCCATCAAAAGAAATGTCGCCGCCGGTAAGCACGCTTGAGGTTGAGGTTATAATTACATAGTTTGTTGTGATGGTTGGCAATACCGGAGGAGTGGTGAAACTCAACTCTTCGCCATAAGCTGTTCCCTGATTATTGGTTGCGTAGGCTCGAACAAAGTAAGTTGTCACCGGATCCAGCCCGGTTAAGCGGCTGTTAAAAACACCATTGGTCACACGGTCGTAAGTTGTTTTGGTGTGTAAGCTGATTGTCGGATTCGAAGCGATGCTCCAGCAAACCCCTTGGTTCCAAACCCGGGTTCCTCCATCACTCAAAATTTCGCCACCACCCGATGCCGTACCTCCCGATTCTGATGGAATGATTTCAGAGGTTACCACTTCTGCAAAGTCCAGAGTGGTAAAGCTAAGTTCATCGCCATAAGCAATGCCGACACTATTCACGGCAAAAGCCCGGATATAATAAGTTGTTCCTCGTTCTAATTCCGTCAGGCTGGTTGTAAAATACCCAATGCCCGTTCCGGGCTGAGCCACTTTATTCACCACCACGGTGTCCGGGTCAAAGCCAGCCTCGGTGCTCCAAACAATTCCTCGGGTTGTAATTGGTTCGCCTCCATTCTCCGAAATGTAACCACCACTATAGGCCGTTGTACCATAAACATTCCATGCTCTCCGCGTTTTTAAAACCGGAAGTGTTGGCGGGTCGGTAATAAAACTCAACATATTGCCATAAGCTGTTCCGGCAATGTTTCTGGCATAAGCCTGAATGAAGTAGGTGGTGCTTCCCTTAAGTCCTTTCAGATAACTAACAAAAGCGCCGACTCCACTTCCGTTGGTCGTTTTGTTGACCACAACGGTATCCGGATCGAAAGTTGCCTCTTTGCTCCATACCACCCCGCGCTCAACCACTCGGGCACCTCCATCATCCGAAATTGTTCCTCCACTTGTTGCTGTGGTACTTCCGGTTGCTTTTGTAAAGGCTGTTGTTAAACGAGGGACGACTGGCGTCTTAAAGCTCACTTCATCGCCATAAGCAAAGCCAACACTGTTCTCAACATAGGCTTTCACGTAGTAAACCGTGTTCGGAATCAGTTTTGAAATAACATCGGTAAAGCTCCCAATAAAATACCCGGTGGTTGCAGTCCGGTTAAATTGAATGGTATCTGTTCTGAAGTTTGGCTCGGTGCACCACACCAAGCCGCGTGTTGTCACCAAAGCGCCTCCGTGGCTGGTGATTGTTCCTCCCCCTGTTACTGAAGTGGAAGAGTTCAACCGAACAGGATCCGTAATGATGGTGGCTAACACCGGAGGTTTCGTTTGGAAGCTCTCGACATTTCCATAAGCAATACCAACCTTATTGATCGCATAGGCGCGAACATAATAAGTGGTGCTCCCCATCAAATCATTGATTTTACTGGTGAAGCTTCCCAAGCCCGGCCCATTCGAAACGTAATTTGTTTCACCCAGCTTTGGATCAATATCCGTACTCCAACACACCCCACTTGCCGTTACCGGACTTCCTCCGTCAGCAACAACCTCTCCACCAACATCAACCGAAGTACTTGTAATGGAAGCCAGCACCGGCTTGGTAGTTATCACTTCAGGAATACTGTTGGTTGTAAAGCTAAGTTCATTCTCGGCATAAGAAATACCCACTTCATTCACGACAAAGGCACGCACAAAATAGGTGGTATTTGGCTGAAGGTTTTCCAAAGTTGAGGTGAAACTTCCTGACGCACTTTTAGAAGTTCGATTAACCACGACAGTATCTGGAATAAAGCCTGACACCTTACTCCAGCAAACACCTCCCGATAACAGTTTCGTTCCGCCATTGCTGATCACATTTCCACCACTATAGCCCGTCCGGCCATCCGCACCACTTTTAGAGGTAATGGTTTTCACCACAGCAAATTCAGGTGGTCCCGAAATAAACCGAACTTCATTGCCATAGACCGTTCCGGCAGCATTGGTTGCATAAGCCCGAACATAATAGGTTGTGTTCGCCATCAATCCAGTCATCGTATGGATAAACTCACCAATACCTATGCCACAGGTCGTGTGTTCATTCCAAACCGTAGGGTTGCCTGTTGTATTCCAGCAGATCCCGCTTGACGTGACCTCTGCACCGCCATCGCTGGTGATTGTTCCTCCTCCGACGGCGGAAATACCAGTTACCGAAGAAATCGGAGAAGTGATAATTGTTGCCAATGACGCTGTAAAAAACTCCAGTTGTTCGCCATAGGATATCCCAACATGGTTTTTGGCGTAAGCCCGAACATAATAGGTTTCACCTTTCGTCAGACCTGTCAGTATTCCAGAAAACTCGCCCATTCCATCTCCGCAGGCAATGTAATCGTCATCCAAAGTTGGGATGGGTGCTTTACTCCAGCAAATTCCGCGATCAATAACTTCAGAACCACCATGATCAAGCAGTTTTCCCCAGGCAACAGCCCGATCTCCTGAAGCATTGGCAACACTTACCGTTTCAACAGTGGGTACAACTGGTGTTTTGGTTTGCAGGCTGTCCATGTTACCATAGGCTACTCCCGCACTGTTTTCGGCATAGGCCCGAACAAAATATTTGGTTCCCCCCAACATACCGGTGAGCTTGCTGGAAAAGAAGCCCAAGTCGGAGCCATCAACCGTAAAGTCATCTTCCAGGGTTGGATGCCTAAAAATACTCCAGCAAACTCCACGCGTAGTCACGGAATCTCCACCATCGCTAATAACTTCTCCACCTCCATTGGCAATACTACTTTCCACAGCTTCTGGTTTAAGTGTGCGAACAACAGCTGGTAGCGGCGTTTGAAAATGATAAGCATCTCCATAAGCAATTCCCATGTTGTTAATCGCATAGGCTCGTGCATAATAATGAGTTCCCGGCTCAAGATTGATCAACGCAACAGAGAAATTGCCAACTCCTGTTCCACTTTCAGCATGCTGATCGACAATCGTTGGGTTTTCATGAGTACTCCAACAAATCCCTCTTTCCGTAACCTCAAGCCCGCCATCATTGCTAACTTTTCCCCGTCCTTCTGCCTGAATTCCACCAATGTTGATCACATCAATTGTACTCACTTCCGGCAGGGTGGTTGCCAAGGTTGTAAAACTATATTGATCAGCATAGGAAACTCCCGCAGCATTAATGGCATAAGCTCTTACGTAATAAGTTTTCTCCGGAGTCAGCCCGGAAAGGCTGCTTGAAAAAGGCCCCAATCCTGTTTCATTAACCGGATCTGAAGTTCGGGAAGAACCATCAATTGTAGGCTCCGGTGCAACATCCCAACAAACCCCCCATTCTTTAATCACGGAATTCCCAATATCGTAAATGGTACCACCACTTTGAGCCATTGTTTGGGTTACATCGTAAGGCTCTGTTGTTAAAATTGAAGCATGGGTTGCTGTCACAAAACTGGTTTCGCTGCTGTAGCCAGTCCCGGCACTATTGGTTGCATAACCTTTGGCATAATAAGTTGTTCCGGGAGTCAACCCAGTTAACTCACTGGCAAATACTCCAATGTCGGTAATATTCGTTGTTCCTGAAGGAAAGTATTGATAGTTGACCCGATCCGTACTGATACAAACCCCTCGTGCAGTCACCGGAGCTCCACCATTGTTCAGGATTTCCATCGTTCCAACGGCTGCCACATCAGTTATATCGGTTATAAAAATTGAAGCAGAGCTCAATGCAGGGGGCACTGGTGGAAGCGACTTGAATACCACCAGGTTTCCATATGATTTTCCATAGCTATTCACTGCATAGGCCCGGACATAGTATACCGTACTTCCGAGTAGTGGTGTTAAAGTACTTGGGAAAATACCAACTCCCGACCCATCATCAGTTTTAATCGCTTCCGGATCAGTCAACGGATCGCTGACAACACTCCAGATAATTCCACGAGCCGTGATTGGACTACCACCATTGCTGGTAATATCTCCGCCACTTTGAGCCGAAATACTGGTGATTTCAGTTGCCTCAAGGGTAACAATTTTCGGAGCTTCCGGAATGATTGTAAACTCCTTATTCTCGCCATAACCAATCCCGACACTGTTGCGGGCATAAGCTCTCACATAGTAAGTCACCCGATCTTCCAAGCCTGTCAATATACTGGTAAAAAGACCAAGCCCACTGCCATCCGTCGTGTGTGACGAATAGATGGTTGGATTTTCATGAGTGCTCCAGCAAACCCCACGCGTTGTCACTTCGCTTCCTCCGTCACTCAGCACATTTCCACCCCCAACACCCGAGTTCTCAAAAAGCGCTCCCGGCTCCAAGGTTACCACGGATGGGACATCCAAGGTCACCAGACTATCCAGATTTCCGTAAAACAGGCCGGCCGCATTTTCTGCATAAGCCCGTACATAGTATTTTGTTCCCAGTTCAAGGTTCGTCAATTTGCTATCAAAACGGCCCAGTCCATCTCCGGTTAACGGTTCGCTTGTTCTGGTGGCTAGGTCAACTGTAGGATCCTTTTCGGTACTCCAACAAATCCCTTTTCGAACAATCTCATAGCCACCAACATCGGTCACCTCTCCTCCACTCATGGCCGATGATCCTGTAATATCATAAGGCTCTATGGTTGTTAACTCCACTGGTAAGGCCGTTACAAAACTAATCTCACTGCTGTAGCCAATGCCTGCCCTGTTTTTCGCATAGGCTTTTGCATAATAGGTTGTTCCCGGAATCAGTCCGGTCAGATCAGCCAAAAATGAACCATGATCCAAATCTTCCAGATCGGCAGACGGGAAGTAAATATAGTTTTCCCGGTCTGTGCTTACACAAACTCCACGTTCTGAAATCAAAGCACCACCATTATTTACAATTGCACCTTTTCCAACAGCTGTTGTCGCCGTAACGTTGTTCACCTCAATAGTCATGTTTAACTCCGGAGCAATTGGGTCAGGCGTTGTAAATTCAATCAGGTTGCCATAGGCCGTACCAGCACTGTTGATCGCATAAGCCCGAACATAGTAGGTGGTATTTCCCAAAAGCTCAGTCAGCGTACTTGGATACTGCCCCACCCCCGAACCATCATCCGTTTTGATAACATCCGGATCATCCAGCGGATCTCCTTGATCACTCCAGATAATGCCTCGCTTCGTTACTGCAAGTGCTCCTCCATCCGAAGTGATGTCTCCCCCACTCTTGGCCGACATACTTGTCAGTTCACTAATTTCCAAAGTGATGATGGTTGGTATTCGAACCGAAGTAGAAAAAGTAACATTCTCACCATAAATCAGCTCGCCATCAACAACGGCATAAGCCCGAACATAATAGGTTGTTTTAGGAAGCAAGTCGGTCAATTCGCTGATAAAAGTGCCATCAGCCTCTGGCAGTTGAACTGTTTTTGATGCCAATGATGTATCTGGATTAGCAATAAATCCCCAGCAAATACCTGCTTTTGAGATCAGCTTGCCCTCCGTGTTCAAAACCTCACCACCTCCTTTAGCCACCCAACCGTCATAGTCCTTTACCGGGCTAGTGATAACCAATGCCCGGCATTCGACATTCTGCCAAGCCGTTCCATCAAAAAAACGCAAGGACCGTTCCGTCGAGCTCAAGTAAATATCACCCGTTAAAGCCTCGGTTGGATCAGTACCAAGAACCGGCAGCTGACACACCTTGACCGAGGAACTGGTTGAAAAACCGGGATAGTCCGATAACTCTGCCTGATACAGCTCTTGGAGATTATGCCACTCCTTTCCATCTGAAAGAACGACTGACTGATTCTGCAGGGAATAGAAAATCGCTCCGGGCACATGCCCTACCGGGAAATTCTCTTTGGCAGGGATGTATGGAATTCCATCTTTAACGACAAAAAAATCTTCGGGAGTTGGCACATCGCTATGAACTGAGCACAGATCAACCCAGCCACCGCCATCGTACATCATCGGTTTATGGTCGGCAACACTGTAAACCAACATTCCTTGCTGCGGAGTGGGAACTGTTGCTGTCGTTTCAAAAACCGGCAAATGCGGAATTCCTTCATTCACCTGGAAATAATCTGTCTGACTGAATGCTGCCAACGGAAGCACACTCAACAAAAACAGCCATAGCATATTGACAAACCATGAAGGACACTCGTTCTTCCTGTCAAAATGATCTTGGGTAATTATATGTTGTTTCAGTTCAGTATTTATCTTTTTCATGTCGTTTCAATTCTTCCAACCCCGTTCATCGCCCGCCTTTCAAACACGTTCAGCAGGCTTTAATCCAACTTATTGACTAGCATTCATTTTCAATTCCTTCAGAAAGAGCTCTTTCCAAAGGCCTACAGCTGGCATTCCAATTCCAATAGCATCACACTGCGCCAGATCTTTAATTCATAGTCATTGATGGGAGGATGTGTGGTATTTAATTTCCAGAAAGGCCGCTCGTTTGATGCAAATGCCACCCGACAATTTTTGCTTATCGCTTCAAACACTTGTTTCGAATAGGTTACCCGGATAAGTTTTCGGCTCCCTTCGTTCCGGTATTCAATTAAAAAAGGAAAGTCTTTTACTTGTCGTATTAGCCACAAGGCACTTTTATTAAATGAACAATAATTTGCTCCACGCTTGTAGACCAATACTCGTCCTGGCTTTTCATCAGCTTGAGTATCTATTCTAGAAAAGGGACAATCTCTCATTGTTCTGATCTCCTGTCTTTGTTTTACTTAACTTTCATCAATCAACTACTCCTCATAAGTCCTTCCACCCAATTCTTCCCAATTGATTTACAGATTATTAAAAATATTTTAATGCTTTTCTTTTAATCGCTTTTCCACCATTTGCTCCAACCGATCCATTCGGCTTTTCATCAGCTCAATTTCTTTTTGTTGCCGATCCATCACTTGATTCTGCTCCTTAATCGCTTGTAATAAGATGGCTGTCAACTGGGTATAATCCACTTTCAGAAACCCATCCTCTCCGCGACTCACCAGCATAGGAAATTCCTGTTGCAATTCCTGAGCAATCACCCCAATTTTGACTCCGGAGGCATATTTCGTTTGATCGCGGTACTCAAAGCGAACACCGCGCATTCCATTGATCTTTTCCAAAACATTCGACAAGGTCTCGACATTGGTTTTCAGACGCTTATCCGAAGGAGTGTAGAGATTGCCCTGAATGGTAACTTCCTGACCGAAAGTGGCGTTTCCATCCATATCAAAGGTCAGTCCATCCCCTGCGTCACCATCATTGCTGATGGCAAAAGCTCCCAACTTGAGATTGCTGGTTGCCGTGTGGTTACCAAGATCATCACCCAAAGTCAGCTCCACCCACTCATCTCCGTTGTAAACAAATACCTGATTGGTGTCAAAGTTGTACGATATTTCGCCCTCAGTTCCAGAAGAAGAAAGGCCAAAACTGATGGGAGTCAATGCGGATTCGAGGCTTGCTGTAGCGATCGTTTTACTTTGATCTGCCGCAGGAATCTGAAATGGTGTTTCGTAATCCCACACACCAGATGCTGGCAAAAACATGTATGCTTTGGTGTCAATTCCATTTCCTGCCGTACCATCGTAATCATACACGATAAAGATCATTCCCCGCTTCAAGTACTGCACATCCACAGCCAGCAAATCAGCGTAGGATTTTACCTGCATGCAACCACCATACAATTCATTGGCATCAATAATCCCCCACGTATCACCCGGTTGAACCATATCCGGCATTTTAACCTGGGCTACCCCCTGATTACTTCCCAAAAGAAGCAATAGAAAAAACAGTTTCGGGAGTATAAAATACACCAATCTCCGGCTGCTACTTTTAGCCCGGAGATTAGCAATTATTTGATATTTGATTGATTTCTTCATCATCACATTCATTCAATTAGTTTGAAAGTTTGACTTTAATCGACCCGCCATTTCCTGTCGAAGCTTTGTAGATGCAGACCCAATACCAGGATTGTTCTCCTCCTCCGGGAGGAGTCATTTTTACGTAATAGGTATTGATGTTGGAATTCTCATACCATGTTCCTGCAGCTTCGTAAAACACCCTTTTTGAGAAAGCAGGCGCAGGATCAGAAGCCGATGTATAAGTTGGAATGGCCCAGGTAAAAAACCCCGAGCTTCCAGTACTGTTTTTCAATGAAAGCCCATCAGCCTGATAATATTCAGCCGTTTTCAACGAATGCTTGGGAAGCCCTTTCAACTGGCTTTCGGACGGTTCAACATCCGAGTTCAGAAAACCACAGTAGGTTTGATCCTGCAGCAAATAGTAAGCACTATAAACCGAAGCTGACAAATCCTGGGCAACATCACCCTTGGCACTTACTCCAACCCGAAAAGCCTGAGCTGTGGATGAATTGGGGACCTCAAATGAAGAGCTTCCTTCCTCCATGCTAACGGCTGTCAAGTCTTCAGGCTTTAAAGTGCCTTCAAACAACACATCTGCCTGGGTATCGTCATTAAATTTTAAGCCCCACTCCACATAATAAGTTTTGTCGGCTCCGATGCGTTCAATTAAATAAGGATCGGCCTGGGTGCCGGTACCTTCACCCAAAAGCTTTGAGCCACCACTTGTTGAAGCCAGCCAAGCATTGGTCACCTCAACTCCTTGGGCTTTTACAAAGGTGATATTCAAGTTGAGAGCAACACGGTTTGCCGCTCCATCCTCAACCTGTAAAGACAAAACACTACTCTGATTGAAATCGATGTCAGTTGCAAACGACAACTTCTCAGGCATAAAATTTCCTGAAATCTGAGGACTCATCGAGTTGAGCACGGAAGCATCAATTTCAACCCCATCAACCAATAGACGAACCTGTTCAACAGGCGTATCTTCACTACCATCGGCCAAACTCCTGTTGGTGATCTCAAAATTGAAGGTCAAGCCAGAAGCTTTGTTCCACTCTCCGTAAGGGATGGTGATCGTTCCGGTATGGTCAGTGACCACATTCAGCTCATCAGCCGATTGATACGAATACTGACCTCCCGCGGTCACTCCATTGTAGTTGAATGTGGTGATCAAAGGCGTAGAAACCGGGTAAAAAACCTTTTTTAGAAAGTCGGCAACATTGTCGGTTCCGGGAACCATGCCGGTCACTCCCTCCCAACCGGGTCTGGTAATGGCTTTGCTACCATCAAAATCTGTCGATGCCCCCACCTCGTCCACATAACTCACTGTGGCCAGCGTATGCTTTTTATCTTCATCGGCCACAACATCTTCCTTAATTGCCGCCGAGGTCAACGTATCTTTTCCCAAGAACAAGGTCTTTACATCGTATTCAGCATCTTTTCCGCCCCAGCTGTTCCACCGGGCCGAGTCCGTTTTAAAACTTGTATCGCTTGTAAAATCAGCATTAGCGGTATAGTAATTTCCTTCATGAATGACTGCATCTCCAGCCAGGTATTGGTTTCCTGCTGTCCATTGTTGTAGAACAACCACTTCCTGCCAGGTCTTTCCTGAGGTATAGGTAAAATAGCGTGTCCGATTATTGGCATTCAGATCGATCACCGACACCACCATTCCTTCTGTTCGCTTATATTCGGGAACATTGACCGCTAGCTCATCAGCAGGATTGTCAGATAAGGCAAGCGCTCCCACTGATTGCAGTCCTCCCTGAACATCGGTTGAAACCACCACAGGCAGCTTCACCCAAGGATGCACTTTGAGGGTGGTACTTAAACGGGTTTCCTGTCCTTCAACTTGACTTGTACAAGCTAGCAAAACCAGCACCAGTAGTAGCAAATATCGATTGATCCTTTTTTTCATCATGCGAACTGTTTTACTCATTAGCAGCGGTTAAAACAACCTCCCGATCGGGCTTGGTAAGAAACACCCAAAGCTGGTAATCATCCGCTCCGGTTTCTGAGGCTGGAATGATTCTCTTCTCATACCCATCAATTACCGCATACATTTTTCCTTCATATTGATAAAAGAAATCCGGTGTTCCCCAACGAACAGGGAAGGCGATCCAGGTATAATCATCGGCCTGACTCAGCGTACAAATAGTTCCCAAAACCGAATCGGTCGGTTTGCTTCCTGCCGAGATTGCCGACCATTTTAAAGCCTTGAATCCGCTTAAATCAGCAACCGTTCCCTGAAACAGATCGCCGGATTCAGCGAAATCCAACACCGCCTGATCCACATAGCCCTTGGTTGCTGCAGTAGATTCGGGGTCGGTATCCTCGGGCGTTTCCAAGTTGATGATTTTGTAGTTTGTTGTGCCATCGCCAAGCTCAACATCAGCTTGGGGTTGAGCAAATCCACTAATTGGAATGTTAGCTTTATCCAGCTTTTCATCAGTCACGGCTTGCGGCGCAATCTCCAAGGAAACATCATTCAGAACGGCATTACTCCCCCCGGAAACATTTAAATCTGTTGACATGATGGAACCTCCGGGAATGGTCGTTACATCAACCTCCAAGGCTCCACTTAGGCCTTGCTTTAACCCTGTTCCAGCCACATCAGCATTGATTTTTGTGGCCGTGACAACATCTTCATTCAGTGTTAACACACCGTTGTTATCCAAAACAGCATCTCCGGAAACCACGACCGGAGCAGCTTCTCCAGCGGTATTACCAACAAAGATTTTCCCCTGCTCCAAGGCAAAAGAAAAACTCAATTGCTCATCGACATAGTTTTTTGTTGCGGCATCCCATTTTGTTTGCGGATCGGCCAAATTGGTAATCCGCCAATTAATCGTTCCATCACCCATAGAGATATCGCTCAATGCTGCCCCAAAACCACTCAATGGAATTGCCGTTTTCTGAGTTGCGACCGCGCGGTGGTAAGCATCTCCAACTAAGAAATGTTTTGAAATCAAGGATACATTTTCCGGTGCAATGATCTTTGTATCAACATAGTTCTTTGTCGCGGCATCCTGCTTCTCCACAGGATCCTGCAAGTAGGTAATGCGGTGCATGGCTCCGGTTTCTCCTAAAGCCAAATCGGCAGAAGCAGCGCCAAAGCTACTCACCGGAATATCTACTTTTGCCATACTTCCCGCCTTGCCATCAGCATTACCCACAAACAGGTGATCGGCAGGCAAAGCCAAACCAACTGACGGATTCGCAAATAAATGATCGACATAACCTTTGCTCGTTGCATCTCCCAATTCTACGGGATTGGCTAAATCTGTTATTTTATAACCACTTAGCGAAACATTGCCTGTTGCAGCTCCAAACTCACTGAAAGGAATGTCTTTCTTCTCTACAGCCCCCGCACGGTCAGTAACATTACCAACCAACATCATTCCAAAATTGAGTGAAATATCAATTGGGTTAACCCCGCGTCCATCCACATAGGCCTTATTCACTGCATCATTCAAATTCACTGGAGCAGCCAGGTTTGTCAGTTTCAAATTGTTCATCGAGAGGTCAGCTGTTGGTGCCCCAAATTCATTCAGAGGAATGCTGCCTTTAGCTACTTCTCCAGCTTTATTGTTTGCATTTCCTACATAAAGGTTCCCCGATGAAAGCGACAAGTAATCATCCGGATTGTCCAAGCGATTATCGACATAGGCTTTTGTTGCAGCATCGTTAGCATTGGTTGGGGTTTTCAAATTAATGATCTTGTAATTCATAATCCCGTTTCCCATGCTAATATCCGTTGTTGCATCGCCAAATCCGCTAATCGGGATATTCGCTTTATCCAGTTTTTCGTTGGTTATAGCAGCATCAACAATCGTTAGTTTTCCGGTATTGTCAATTTCCGCATCGCCAGACAAGGGAACACCCTCTGCTTCAGATTTGGAGTTTCCCACATAGATGTACGATTCCCGCAGGCTATTGCCAACCGGCACCCAATCCATGCCATTATATACATAGAGTTGGTGTTCTGAGGTATTGTAAAAAAGCTGGCCAACTTTTACTGTGGTTGAAGGTACCGGCGGATTAGAGATGTCTGTCGGCATGGAGCCATTGGTCGATACTTCCACCCACTCATTGTTGGAGTCATACACATACAGGGTATTGTTGTCGATATTGAAAAACAGATCTCCAGCCTTTGGATCGTCCGGAAAGTCAATTCCTCCGTCGACACCACTGCCACTGTTGATTTCCACCCACTCGGCAGCACTTCCATCATCTGACTGAGCAGTCATCATATACAACGACTTTTGCGCCGTATGATAAAATAAGTCTCCCAAGCGAGGCATACTCGGCAACTCCGTCACCGAAGGAATCGATACCCATGATGTTCCGTTGGAATAGTAATGCAATTTTGTTCCTCGCAAATAAACAATAGATCCTTCTTCCATCACAGGAACTGATGAAATATCAGAGCCAAAACGAGAAGTTATAGTTGAGTTTAGAATCTCCCAAGACGATCCATTCAATCGATAAAAACTTCCATCTGAGTACTGCACAACTTCACCATCTCCATAGGATAATTCCGGCAGAGAAGTTCCTGACTTGTAATCAGGCAAATCGGTACTAACTGATAGAGTTGTTGTATTCAACGTTGCTGTTAATACAGCATCTGCAGTATTCTGGCTCATCAATGGATAACCGGTCTTGGTAGGCCTATATATAATCCCCTCCCCTAAAGCAGGAGCATTCGAGTTCAATACCTCAACAACAACAATCAACTGACTTCCACTAATTGACGAAATCTCCGCTATTTGAAAAGCATTTCCGTTGGCATCAATAATTTGATCTCCAACAACAACATTGGAAGGGCTATATACTGCACTAATATCAGCAAAAAGCCCAGTCACCTGAAACTGCTCTCCCATGGCTTTTACTCCAGTTGTTGTAAACGTCCCGTTAAATTGCTTCAATGTTTGTGCTTCAGCCTGAAACGAAAGGGCGAGTAACAAACAACAAACTATGTATTGATAATAAACTCTCATTCCATTTCCTATTTTAGATTAATTGCCATGAAGCCTGTTTTAAGGTTTGTAGTGAATCATTTTAGCCAAGTTTTTGCATGATTAGAAAGTAATTGATATTGATACTCCTGGCCCTGTTCCTGGAGTTATGCCGACTCCATCTCTAAAAGCACTCGCATCCAACCACTGAGTTAGTATTCCGTTTCCAATATTCCACACTTGAGTATTGCTAATTGTAACTTTGTAATAAAATGACATTCCAGAACCATCAGGCTGGGTATTACTCAATACCATCAACGCCAACTGTGGTAAGACAAATGAAGAACTTGAGTTATTCATTTTTTTATCGACATCAATAATCTTTAAAGCAAATCCGTTATTCTCAAGTTTGCTCATCACCGATGGGGAGGTTAGGTTGATTTGCATAAACTCCAAGTAGGTTCCTTCAGGAATTGTTATCACAAAACCTGCGCCTCCTGGCTCTACTGCAATATCAACTTCAAGGGTAATAGCACTTAAATCGCCAAAGCCACGGGCCATAAATGAAAATCCAGGTTCAACTGTTCCTTCATAAATAACCGGAGCACCTCCTGCAGCAGGTGTTTTCCACACGGCAGCTGTTCCATCAGCATTTGCTGTTAGTACTTTATTGGCGTCTGCTGCTCCTGCCAGGTCTGCAATTTTATCCAGCTTTGCCTTGTCTGTTGCCTCCATAAGCCCTGCCGCTGCATTTGTTGCAGCAGGAATTAGGGCATCATCACCAGCACTGTTCACCACTGTACCATCCGTTGCACTTGTTGTATAAGACAGGTTGGTGACACTGCTTCCTTGCCAGGTAAAACCGCCAGTTCCGGTAGAGGTAAGCACTTGCCCGCTGGTTCCATTTCCTGCAAGCCCAGCCAGCTTAGCCGCCGTAACTGATTGGTTCGCCAAATCCTCTGTTAAAATTGTTCCATCAAAGATCTTATCTGAAGTAATTGCATCATTGGAAATACTTGTTGAGATTGTTCCGCTTCCAGCTCCCATTACATCTCCTGAAAGTGTAATTGAAGAAGCCGAACCAGAATTTTCCACCCACTCAGTAGCCGTACCCGTTCCGTTTACCTGCAATACTTTATTGGCATCAGTTGTGGAATAAGCTGGAATTTTTGAATCAATATAGGTTTTGGTAGCCTGTACCGTTGGATACTGGATATCCGAATTAGAAGATAAAGAACCATCCGTACTTTTATTGGCAACATCTTCTTTGCCCTTCACCGTGGTATTATTGCTCACCCGGTCATCGGTATAATATAAATTCGTACTTCCCTCTGTTACTTGATCTGTGTTGTAATCTCCAGCTTCCGGCACAATCGCTCCGGTCCGTCCATTAAATGAAGCGACTTCGCTTCCGCGTGAAATTTTGGACCAAGTTGCCCCATCTGACAACACCCAATCGCCCGTATTTAAAGTCAATGAATAGCTGCTGTTTGTACCTGCTTCCGAAGTGATATAATAAGATCCCTTGCTTGAGCTTGGATCAGGCAAAGCTGGAGTGTTAGTCGCAGCATTATAAGCCCCCATGAAACTAACATCACCAACCAATGATGCTGGCAAATATTTTTCGTCAATTTTTCCACTGGTGTTCAATGGAACAACCCCTGAGGCCGCTCCTTTCTCAGTTAAATTGATTTTCTTATCCAAAGCGGTTTGAGTTGCCAAACTCACAGGCTTGTTTAAATCACTTGTATTATCCACTTGATTCAAGCCCAAGTTGACTTTAAGCGTATTTAAATCCGTAACACCTGTTCCTCCCTTTGCTACAGGAAGAACTCCGGTCAAGTTGTCCATCCCAACATTTCCATTGATATTTCCACTGGTCACAATGTCCCCAGTTGCAGTGATTGTTGTTGCAGAAATATCTCCAGTAGTGATTGAGGTTGGTGTAATATCACCCAAGGTTAATGAAATGGCTGGAGTTGTTGTGGCATTAGACACAGAACCACTTACTCCATTTACCGGAGTTACCGATACGTTGGTAACCGTACCCGATCCACCTCCAACGGCTGAAAGAATTCCATCAGCATCAATCGTCAGGTTGGCGCCAACTTTCACGCCCCCCAACGCCGTGCTTGTAGCGCGGGGAAGTGTATAGTTGTTGGCTCCCGTTGCAATTCCATCCAACTTTGCTTTATCGGCAGCTGTCATCAATCCAGCGTTGCCTGCACTTACTTCGGGAATCGCATCATTTACCGAACGATTAACCCACTTGGATGTTCCTCCGTCCCATTGCAACAGGTCCTTATTCTGTTTCGTCGCTAGTTCCGTATCCGACAAGTCAGTCATACTATGCGTATGCACCAACGAAGCAGAATGATCATCCACATATTTTTTGGTGGCCGCATCTAAGTCATTGACTGGAGTGGCCAGGCCAGTAAGGTTAAATCCTCCCATTGAAACATGATCCTTCGCTGCTCCAAACCCACTTAAAGGAATGGCATTTTTTGAAGTGGCTGCAGCTTTCCCAAGCGCATTTCCAACATAGAACTGTCCTTCGCCTAAGGCCAAGCTGGAAGGGTCAGCCGCAACTCCATCCGAGATATCCATCCACGAGAACGTGCCGTCACCGTTCGACTGCAAAATATGGCCGGAAGCTCCGTTAGCCAAAGCACCTCCTGACCCTTTCATTTTAGAAGGATCGATCACATTTGACGCAACTCCCAATGGGCTTGCTGTTGTTCCCGCTCCTGACAGCGTCGCATCGTGCTGCACCTCAAGCAAAACATCTGTTTTTAACGCATAAGGCGTTAAATCCTGATCACCGGTGTTAACTCCTGAGATCTGCCCAATAGTTGTTAACTGATCATCGGTCACATAATTGCGATCAGTGCTGGGGGCAATATCTGCAGTTGTTGCATCTTCGCCGGCCGTAACCAAGCCGTTGCTATCATAGGTTATTTTGGTTTTTGTTGCTCCGGTAATCGCTGGGTTCTTATCCAGCTTCTTATCCAACTCCGTTTGAGTTGCTGAACTCACAGGTTTCTCTGCATCGCTGGTGTTATCAACCTGCTCCAACCCAACATCGGCCTTTGTTAAAGCCAAAATGGATTTTAGGTCAGTGCCTGTCAAGGCATATGGTGCTGCCGATACTCCGGAATTATTTCCTAAAATAGTTTGATCATTAACCGCTGCAAAACTTAAACTTATGTCTCCGGTGGTGCCACCTCCTTCAAGCCCAGCACCGGCTGTAACTGAAGTGATGCTGCTTCCACCGAGATCGGACAAACTAACACTGTTGCCATTCGAAATGCTTAATTCAGAACCGGTCAAGCTTAAAGTCTGATCGCCGGTATTCGTACCTGTGATGTCATCTAGCTTCACTTTATCGCCACTACTCATCAAACCAGCATTTGAAGCTGAAGCCTCAGGAATCGCCAGCAGTTGGTCATCAACATATTTTTTTGATGCCGCATCGCCTTCATTGATTGGAGTAGCCAGACCAGTTAGGTTAAATCCTCCCATTGAAACATGATCCTTCGCTGCTCCAAATCCACTTAAAGGAATGGCATTTTTTGATGTGGCTGCTGCTTTGCCGAGTGAATTTCCTACATAAAACTGACCTTCACCCAAGGCCAAACTGGAAGGGTCAGCCGCAACTCCATCCGAGATATCCATCCATGAGAACGTGCCGTCACCATTCGACTGCAAAATATGGCCGGAAGCTCCGTTAGCCAAAGCACCTCCTGATCCTTTCATTTTAGACGGATCGATCACATTTGAGGCAACTCCCAGTGGGCTTGCTGTTGTTCCTGCTCCTGACAGCGTCGCATCGTGCTGCACCTCAAGCAAAACATCTGTTTTTAAAGCATAAGGTGTTAAATCCTGATCGCCGGTGTTAATTCCTGAAGTTTGCCCAATAGTTGTTAACTGATCATCGGTCACATAATTGCGATCAGTACTGGGGGCAATATCTGCAGTTGTTGCGTCCTCGCCGGCAGTAACCAAGCCGTTGCTATCATAGGTTATTTTGGTTTTTGTTGCTCCGGTAATCGCTGGGTTCTTATCCAGTTTCTTATCCAACTCCGTTTGAGTTGCTGAACTCACAGGTTTGTCTGCATCGTTGGTATTATCAACCTGATCCAAACCAACATCGGCCTTTGTTAACGCCAGGATCGATTTTAGGTCAGTGCCAGTTAATGCATAGGGGGCTGCCGATACTCCGGAGTTATTTCCTAAAATGGTTTGATCATTAACTGCTGCAAAACCTAAGGTTAAGTCTCCTGTGATACCACCTCCTTCAAGCCCAGAACCAGCTGTAACTGAAGTGATGCTGCTTCCGCCTCCACCGAGGACAGACAAATCAACACTATTTCCATTCGAAATGCTTAATTCGGAACCCGTCAAACTTAAAGTCTGATCGCCGGTATTCGTACCTGTGATGTCATCTAACTTCACTTTATCGCCACTACTCATCAAACCAGCACTTGAAGCTGAAGCCTCAGGAATCGCCAGCAGTTGGTCATCAACATATTTTTTTGATGCCGCATCGCCTTCATTGACTGGAAATCCCAAGTCAGCAATGGTAAACCCGCCCATTGAGATGGAAGCTGCTGCATCGCCAAATCCGCTTAAAGGAATTGTATTCTTATCTGTAGCTTCTGCTTTTCCAGAAGTATTGCCAACAAAAAATTGGCCTTCACCCAAAACAAGGCTAGAAGGATCAGCCGGCACGCCTGATGATAAATCTTTCCACGAAAAGGTTCCATTACCATTTGATTGTAGCACATAACCAGTCGCCCCGTTATCCAAGGCACCAAAACTTCCTTTCAACCCGGAAGTACCTACTGCATTTGGAGCAATCCCCAGCGGATTGGCAGAAGTGCCATCTCCTTGCAATGTTCCATCGTGCACCACACTTGCGCTACCAGAACCGCCATCGTTGAAAATCGCTCCCAAATCAATATGACTTTCACGAGGACCAGAAATACTCAGGATATTACCATCCAGACTTAACGACTGATACAAATCAGCTAAGCTAACCGTATTTCCACCCAGAATCGATAGGTTTTGGTCGGCATCGAGACTTAAGGTAGGAGCTCCACCTCCCTGCCCGATAAGGCCATCAACATATTCTTTTGTTGCTGCATCTCGGCTATCTGAAGGATTAGCCAAATCCGTCATCCGGTGACCTCCCATGGACACATTGGTTTCCGGAAAACCGAACCCACTCAGTGGGATATTATTCTTGCGAGTACCAACAGCTTTATCGGAGTTATCTCCCACAAAAAATTGTCCTGAAGGAAGTGCTAAGGCTGAAGGATCGGCAGGTAAGCCATCCGAAAGATTACGCCAGGAAAAAGTTCCATCCCCATTGGATTGAAGGACGTTTCCTGCAGTCCCTGTGGATAAACCACCTGCATGGCCTCTCAATAAGGAAGGACTTATGGAGTTAACGGCAATTCCTAGCGGATTTAAGCTTGAACCGTCACCTGTTAAGGTTCCGTTGTGAGTTATAAAGAAGGGACCTGAATCACCATCTGAACCTCCATCAACCCAAATTCCTTTCAGGTCGACATGACTTGTTCGTGGTCCGGAAATACTCAGGATGGTTCCGTTCAAACTTAACGACTGATACAAATCGGCCAGACTGACGTTATTTCCTCCGGTAATGCTCAGGTTTTGGTCGGCATCAAGGCTTAAATACTGAATACCCTGCTTTCCTCCGGTAACTTCATCCACGTACTCTTTGTTAACCGCATCAGTGCTAGTCAAAGGGTAAGCCACTTCCGTAATCCGGTTTCCCTCCATCGATATACTCGTGTTAGCCGCTCCAAAATCACTGATTGGAATCTCGGACTTTGCCACTTGTGTTGCTTCGCCATCAACCCCAACATAGATCTTACCAGCCTCTAGTTTGAGTTTTACATCTCCGTCCGTTAAGCTGCTTCCAACAGATTCCCAATCATTTCCATTCCAGAAATAAAACAGGTTCTCATCTTTATCAAAAACCAAAAGGCCTTGAGCTGATTGATCGCTTCTTGCAAACATCATTTCCCGCTGACCCGTTGTTAAGCGGGGAATCAAAAGCCCTTTACTATCAGAATAGAGCTCTAGAATAGCTTTTGAATTGGCCGGGACATTCCCTTTTCCGATGCTCACTCCGCCATCGTCCTGTGCCAACGCTCCAAACCATGTAAGTTGTATTATACAAATCAGCAAAATGTAAATATTCCTCATAACTACATGTTTATTTCTTTCTCCTTTATAACTCGATGTTCTTCTTATTCTCGTTCTTATTGCGAAATAGCGAGCTTGAACTAGCGATACAAGTAGTTTCGGTTAACCACATCGCCAATGTTGTGTCGCATTCTCGCATTTCGTTGATGATTGTATAGGGAGACTTTCTGATTGAAATCAAAAGTCATCGTAAATCCGTGTGAACTAAACTGGTTGACTCCTTCGCCAATACCATATTCGTAGGTATAACCAAACCTCAGATTATCGTTTGCCTTAACTGATAGAGAGATCGTTGCAGCCATATTGATCCGATAGCTAATTCCAGCCCAAATTCGATTATGAATAAAGAAGTTAATTGCCGGATCAAATACAGGCGGGACATAAGAAGCATCTTCTACACCTCCTGCCATTTCGATAACCTCTGTACGGTAATACTTTACAACAAAATCAGGCCGAAACAGGAGGTTCCGGTTAATTTTATACATGGCTCCAATAATGAAATCCCAACTGGGGCAAAGCACCAAGTGATCATTCCATTTGCGGTCGACAAGCATGTTCCCGCTAAAACCCGCAAACATATACTCATCCATGTAAAATGCCCCAAATTTTGTTGTGAACTTATGTGTGTTCCAATTCTCGTTTCCAAACAAATAGCTTCCATCGTCGTAAGAAATGATCTCATCAGTCCGATAAATATTGCTTTTCAGTCCAATACCATAGCCAAAAGCCAGGAAGCTTTGTTTATTGAGCCGAATATTTGTCGACAGGCTCACATCTGCAGAGCTAACTTTCCGCAAACCAATATTTTCCCTCATCAGCGTGACATTCATTCCCAAACGATTCACTCGAAACGGGACAAACACATTCACTCCGTATACCTCTGGGTTATGAGGCAGGTTAACCCACTGCAAACGGCTAATCAGGTTAATCGAAGAATAATCCTTGAACGAGTTATAAGCCGGATTAATAAACTCCTGCTTAACAACAGACTGAAGGTGCATCATTTCCTGAGCGTTCAGTAAAAGCACATTCCCGATGAAAAGCAATAAGCAAAAAAGATATTTTAGTTTTTTAATCATTGACCAACCTTGATTTCAATTACGTTTCTGATTACCGAGGAACTGCTCCCTGTCCAAAGTGTCATTTCGTAGTAATAGGAACCTTGCGGATACTCTCTCACATCCATATCATTCTGATAATTATGACTTTCGAAAACCATGGCTCCCCAGCGGTTGAAAACCTGCAGTTTGATCCGATCATATTCGGCAATATTCGGAACTTCGAATATGGTTTTTGAGGTACCATTCACCAAAATGAAGTTGACAAGCTTTAAATCAGACTCCCGGGCAATGCCGAAAAAGCCTTCTTTCATCGGTTTGCGACTTTGCAAATAAAAATCACTTGTCCGCCAAGCATCCACATCCATGGTGTAGTTTGAAAAAAGAAAATCTTCGGGAGGAGCATACAAAAGTGCATAATTATCGAAACTTAGAGGCCGCTGCTGCTCATCCAACAAGGAAGCGCCCGCAAAATAGCGGACATCAAGAGGTTCCTCATTTTTTACCCGCCATCCTCCAGGCTCCACAGAGCGGATATCCTGATTCTCCGGGAAACGCCCGCCACCAGCCAGTAGATCTGCATCAAACGCCACATCAACGAACAACTCACGATCTGCCTGACTAATAAAAAATGGGTGAAAACAGTCATCGCTCCCAACCGGAAACCAGTAAGTTTCTTCAGGTAATATCTTTCGAGCCAGTGTTCCATTAACAAAGCTACAAGCTCCTATGGCATTGCTAAAACTTATCGCATCCGGAGAGTCATTGTTCACTTTTACGATGCCTCCTTCATCAACATGCAGCACCCCATCCTGCAAAGCGAGTGACTCACTAAGCTCCAACTGCCCATTCAGATAAACGCCTCCAGCCTTCTGCTTCATCGCTAAACTTCCGATCTGAGTTCCTGTGGTTTGGAGCTCAAGATCAGCTATTCCGCTAAAAACAAGCTTTCCGCTCCCTAGGTTATCCACTGCGAACACAACATTTGCTTGATTTGAATTCGAAAACCAAATGGTTCCTTGATTGGTAAGTTTTGCTCCCTCGGGAATGTTAAGATCTCCGTTAAAACAGACCGATGCATCCCCTTCGATAAAACATGATACTCCTTGTATCAAAACTGCTCCCTTTTCATCCTCAAAACCACCATCTTTTGCAAAGACGGAAGTTTTAATCCCCAATACACCAAATGCAGAAAATAGGATAATACAAAGCCATCGCATCTCTTTTTCCTTTCATTTTACTCGGATCAAAAACAACCATAAATCACTACTCTATAGCGAATTAAGATTGAAAATCACAATATTTTAAACAGCTATTCCCCTTCAAATAATTGAAAAGTAAAGATAGATTTGTATATTACGGGACCACCGACAGATTCGGCACGAATACCTTGAAGCCGAAAAAACACAATCGAACACATAAAAAAACAAAACAAGGCTGAATTATTCCAATTGGAACTTAAACGCACCTCTTTAAATCGCTTATTTCAAATAACAGTCAATTAAAGCATTAAATACCGTTAAGGAAGTCACAATACTTTCCTGAAGGGTTACCTTTTCCGGGCATTTTGCATTAAAAAGATTAGGCTAGATTCCGAAAAAAAGCAACTGAATTTGTTTCCATCCTGATATTTATTAATTTTCTTTGGCAATTGATTTGAGAAGGAACCTATAAAAATGCATCTGTCCATGACTGTAACCAGAATTTTCTTGATTGTTGTGCTTGCGGCTACCGTTTTTGCTTGTGGCAAGTCTGAAAAAGAGTTGGCTGCCGAAAAGCTGGCACTTGCTAAAAATTTGTATGAAATGGGAGACACCACCCAAGCCTTACAGCAGGTTGACACCATTCAGAAAAAATACAAAGGAGCAATCCAGGTAATGGTTGATGCCAATCAATTTAAAAAGAAAATTTATGCCGATTTGCTTTACAAGAAGCAAGACGAAATGGACAGTTTAAAAGTAACCTTAGAAGAACTTGAAAGCAAATTTGTTAGAGAGAAAACAGAGTTTGATCGTTATACGCAATACGTTCATAAACGTCAACAATTCAAGCGTCGCTGGAACAAGTCATTCATTCAAATTCATTTAGATGAACGAGGCGAATTATACATTTCAAGTAACTACTATGGTGACAAATGGTTGGAGCACACCGGACTTCGGGTTTACGATAACGACATTCAAGCTAAAACCAAGAAGGTGCCATTGGATAATGTTCTGAATCACCGAAGCGATTTTATGGACACTCGTTGGGAAAAAGTAACCTACCGGGAAGGAGCTGACAATGGAGTCATTCAGTTTATTGCCGACCATGCTGACCGAAACCTGAAAGCCGTATTTCTGGGTTCACGTTATTACTATATCATTCTCGAAGAATACGACAAGCAGGCAATGAAAGATGCACTGGAACTCTCCAAGGCCCTGAAGCGCAAAACAAAACTGGAGCGTGAAATACAGTCGCTCCAGTCTAAAGTTGGTTAATCTTAATTATCGAATTTTTTCAATCTGCTCAGGGGGCTGAGCTAGAATTCCCTTTTTGCCATTGATTACAATCGGGCGTTGTAGCAATTTCGGTTGGGCTGCCAAAATTTCAACCCACTCGTCATCACTTAACTCCTTGCCTTTGTATTCTTTCTTGTACAAATCTTCGTGGGTGCGAACCAGATCAATGGCTGGCATGCCTGTCTTCTTCATGATCTCTTTGATTTCATCAGGTGTGATTCCATCTTTCAGGTAATTTTTGACATCGATTTTATACCCGTTTTCTTCCAGGTATTTCAAGCCGGCACGGCTTTTTGAACATCTTGGATTATGATAAATTTTCATTGTGAGCTGATGTTTTTCTTTTATGTATTGATAATAATCTTCTTGCGACCTGAAGCGCTTATCTAAATGTTGACGATTATACGTATTGGAAAGCTCATTATCCAAAATCCGAGACTTGGTATTGTCTTGAAGTTGAATTTTGAGCATCTCGCGTAACTCTGCTTTAAGGTCTTCATTATAAATAGGACAAGCCACTTCAATCCGACGATTCAGGTTACGTGGCATCCAGTCGGCTGAAGAAATAAAAATCCGATCGTCGCCCCCATTTCCAAACAGAAAAATCCGAGAGTGCTCCAGGTATTTATCAACGATACTAATCGCTTCAATGTTTTCACGCACACCTTCCATTTCTGTTTTCAGTCCAAAGATCCCCCGGACAATCAATCGTATTTTCACACCTGCCCGAGCTGCTTCGTAAATCTTATTCATCATATCGGGATCAATCAGACTGTTCATTTTAAGCAACATATAGCCACGTCTTCCCGATTTTGCGATAGCAATTTCCCGATTAATCATCTCTTCAAAGAAACTGCGCATCGAAAATGGACTTACAATCAGATGCTTGTATGTGGCAACCCGATACGTTTGCTTGAAAAAGCTAAAGAGCTTAGCAACCTCGTCAGCAATGCGCGGATCTGCTGTCAACAAACCATCATCGCCATAAACACGGGCTGTCCCCTCATGAAAGTTTCCGGTTCCAACGTAAGCATAATTACGCAGCGAATTTTTTTCTTTCCGCTTAATCCATGCCAGCTTACTGTGAACCTTCAATCCAGGAATTCCATTGATCACGTGAGCTCCTTCATCCTGCAACTTATTGGACCAATAAATGTTTGCCTCCTCATCAAAACGCGCCTGCAGTTCAATTACGACCGTCACTTTCTTGCCATTCCGTATGGCATTTAGCAAGGCATTCACCACCCGTGAGGCATTGGCAACACGATAAATCGTTATTCCAATCTCTTTCACCTTCGGATCAATTGCTGCCTCGCGAAGCAAATCCAGGAAATGACTAAAACTCTGGTACGGATAGTGCAACATGATGTCCTTTCGCCTCAGTTTTTTCAGGATACTCTCATGCTGCTTCAATTCCTTGTGTCGGATTGGCGTCAGGCGCTTGTAATAGTGATGCGGTTGCCCAATCTCTGGAAAATCCATAAAATCCTTGTGATTATGATATTTTCCTCCCGGTACCTGATTATCCGGATCGAGTTTCATTTTTTTAATGATAAACCCAAGCAAGTCTTCCGGAATTTCTTTATCGTACAACAAGCGCACCGGCGTTCCCACCTTGCGTCTTTTCAAGCTAGCTTCCATTTTTTCAACAAAGCTTTTCGAAATGTCGTCATCAATATCAAGCTCGGCATCGCGCGTCACCTTAACGGTGTAAGCTTCGAAATGGTCGTAATTAAAAAGTGGAAAAATATCCGGTAAACTGTAACGAATCACATCATCAAGCATCATGACATACTTTTTACCGTCTTTCTCGGGAAGCACCAAAAAGCGTGGCACCGAAATGTTTGGCACCCGAATTAAGGCGTAAGCAAATTTCTCAGGACGATCTTTCATCGAGAGCTTAATAGCCAGATAAACGGAACGATCTCGGAGGTAAGGAAATTTATGCTCCTTGCTTAACATAATGGGAATCAGATTAGGAAGCACCTTCTCCTTGAAGTAATTTTTCACAAAAACAATTTGCTCGGGAGCCAGGTCTTTTTCATCGACCATAAAAATGTTCTCGCGCTCCATTTCCTTCATGATTTTACGAAAGATCTCTTGTGATCTTCGCTGATGATCAACCACTGTTTCCATGATCTGCTCATGCAAAGCATCGGCTTTTATTCCACCGATTAAGGTTTCATCATCCTCAAAATCAACCATCCTGCGCACCGATGCAACCCGCACCCTAAAAAACTCATCGAGGTTATTCGAAAAAATACCTACAAAACGGATCCGCTCAAACAGAGGCACTGATGGATCCTCGGCTTCTTGCAATACTCGGGCATTGAAAGAAAGCCAACTCATTTCGCGATTAATAAAAGGGTTGATTTTTTTCATGATCATTGGTTTCTATTAAGTAATAAGGCTGCTAAACATCGAAATGTTTAATGCCCTATTCTCAAATTTCTAACTCAAACCAGCTTTCTTCCAATAAGAGAGCAATTTGATCCTTCTTTCTGATACTTGAGAAAGGAATGGGGTCAGCCGGTTTTTTCAGGAGGTTGTCTTCCAATGTCAGCATCCACCAGCCAACATCATGCCATCGCTCAAGCTTAAAGCCAACCTTGTGATAAACCGTTAGCTGCTTAAATCCAAAAGCCTCGTGAAGAGCTACACTTCCGGGGTTAGGCAGGGTTATCACACCATAAAGTTGGACATATCCCTGCATTTTTGCAATACCAATTAATGTGTTGTAAAGGTGTCGGGCAATATTTTTTCTTCGGAACTGGGGATGAATGTATACCGAAGTTTCCCTATTCCAGCGGTAAGCGGCACGACTACGATAACTGGAAGCATACGCATAACCAACCACCTGCCCCTTATACTCGCAAACCAAAAACGGATCCTGAAGCAAAATGGCTTCGATCCGATTTTTTAACTCCTCGACCGTTGGCACTTCTTCTTCAAAAGTAACAGCGGTATCGGTAATAAAGGGCTTATAGATCTCCAGAATTTCTGGAGCATCTTCCAGCTTGGCTATGCGTATGCAACATTTATTTTCCACTGAATTCCATCAAGTAGGCTTTCATAAATCCATCAATTTCACCATCTAAAACAGCTTGAACATTCCCTGTTTCGTAGCTGGTGCGTACATCCTTCACCATTTTATATGGCTGCAGCACATACGAACGAATTTGCGATCCCCACTCAATTTTCTTCTTCTGCGACTCCACTTGCATTTCCGTTTCGCGGCGTTTACGAAGCTCCAGCTCATACAACTGAGATTTCAGCAAACGCATGGCATTTTCTTTATTGGCTAACTGCGAACGGCTTTCGGTATTTTCAATGGTAATACCTGTAGGAGCATGCCTCAACCTCACCCCTGTTTCTACCTTGTTCACATTTTGTCCTCCTGCTCCTCCCGAACGGAAAGTATCCCAGGTAATGTCTGAAGGACTAATTTCAATTTCAATTGAATCATCAACCAAAGGAGCAATAAAAACAGAGGTGAAGGAAGTCATTCGTTTGTTTTGCGCATTGAAAGGCGACAAACGAACCAAACGATGAACACCATTTTCGCTTTTGAGGTAACCATAGGCATAGTCGCCTTCGAACTCAATGGTGCAGCTTTTCACACCAGCCTCATCGCCAGCATGAAACTCGGCAACTTTAACTTTATAGCCTGACTTTTCGCCCCAGCGTATATACATACGCATGAGCATGTCTGCCCAATCATTACTCTCGGTTCCCCCGGCTCCTGCATTTATCCGCAAAATAGCTCCCAGTTTGTCTTCTTCTTTCCGAAGCATATTTCGGGTTTCCAAGTCTTCGATATAGCCCAAGGTTTTTTCGTACTGCACATCAATTTCTTCTTCGGTTGCCTCTTCAGCCTCGAAAAATTCATACAGCACCTGTAGATCATCAACGGCCTGATTAACTTTATCAAAACCTTCAATCCACACTTTTATTGAACGAATCACCCGCATTTGCTTCTCAGCTTCCTTCGGGTTATTCCAAAATTCCGGATCTTGTGTTTTTAATTCTTCTTCTTGTAATTGTAGTTTCTTTGAATCGTAGTCAAAGATGCCTCCTCAGCGCATCCCGGCGCTCTGCAAGCTCTTTTAGCTGCTCATTCTGAATCATAATTCTTCATTTTAGTTGTTCACAAAAGTAGCAAAACACCGGAATTAATCAATAAAAAAACGGGCACCCACCTCAAGATAGATACCCGTTCTTAAATTCACATATTCGGTGATTATTCTCCCCAAATAATTGAAATTTCATTGATTGCTTTTGTCTGCAAATTAATTCCTTGTTGACCGCTCTCATACATGTAAGCATCCAACTCTACACGGAAATTTTTTCCAACAGCAGGAATCGTTCCATTTAGCCAACCAGCTGTGCTAGCTTTGAAAGAATATTCTGTCATATCACCTTCACCAATAGCTCTGCTTGGGCTGAAAACTAGCTTGTCCTCTTCGTCATACACTTTAATAACGAAATAATCGGCATCTTCAATTTCATTCCAAGTAAGTGTTGTTTCTTCTTTTTCTTCATCGTACGAAGCTTCAATCAAATCTGTTGGATAAATAGCATCTTCAAACAACTTATCGCTTAGTTCTGCCTCTTCGCCTGACTCAGCAAGTACGGTGAAATTGTAATCACCCAATACTGGTTTTTCTGATGTAAACTCAGCTTCTGGTGTTTCATAGTAGAAATCGTATGAGTTGTTAAAATAAGGCTCCAAAGCGAAAGAAGCCTCTGCATCATTGGTCAATTTTACATCAACACTCGTCATCGCTTTATTACCAAATGCATGCAATGCTAAACCGTACAATGTATCTACCTGACCTTCGTTTTCTACTGTTTTTGTAACGATGAATGCATCTGCATAAGGATCAAATGCAATATCTTCTGATTCGCAGGACACTAGTCCCAAAAAACCTGCAGCTAGTGCAAGTGTGACAATTTTTCTCATAGTCTTCAAATTTCTATTTATTTTTGTTCTTAACTACTGAATGAAGATGAACAAAGTTCAAAAAGGTTGCGGACATTTTCTATTTTTTTTCATTTTCATCTAAAACTCGCTGAGGCATAGCTCCATTTCAAAAATAAAAATATATCTTTGCGCCACAATTTTAGAATTGTTTTATCAATTTAAATTAAAATCAAATGCCAGCAAAAATCAGATTGCAGCGACATGGTCGCAAACGTTACGCTTTCTACCACATTGTGGTAGCTGATAGCAGGGCACCACGAGATGGTCGTTTTATTGAAAGGATTGGATCTTATAACCCAAACACAAATCCTGCTACGATCGATCTTGATTTTGATAAAGCTTTAGACTGGCTTACAAAAGGTGCACAACCAACAGACACTGTAAGAGCTATTTTATCTTACAAAGGAGTATTGTACAAGAAACACCTACTTGGAGGTGTTGCAAAAGGTGCTTTTGACGAAGCAGAAGCTGAACGTCGTTTCGAAGCTTGGTTAGCTGATAAAGAAGCGAAGATTCAAGCGAAGAAAGATCGTTTGTCAAAAGATGAAGAAACTGTAAAAGCACAAATGCTTGAAGCAGAAGCAAAAGTGAATGCCGACCGTGCAGAAGCTATTGCAAAGCGCAATGCTGAATTAGCAGCTGAAGCTGAAGCAGCCAACGCTCCTGAAGAGGAAGAAGCTCCAGCTGAAGAAGCAGAAGCTACTGAGGAAACTCCAGCAGCTGAAGCACCTGCAGCCGAAGAACCAAAAGCTGACGAAGAAGAGAAAAAAGCTGAATAAGCATTCTCCGTTCTATTGTTGAAATAGAACAGCAAAGAAATAGAAAGGGCTGAACAATAATTGTTCAGCCCTTTTTCTGTCTTAATTTCTTATGTTCTTGCTTAGAGCAAAGCATCAATTTTCTCAGCTAATGCGGCTTTTGGAGCTGCTCCAACGTGCTTATCAACTACTTCTCCGCCTTTGATAAACAAAATTGTTGGAATATTCCGAATACCGAATTTCATCGCTGTTTCCGGGTTGCTGTCAACATCTACTTTTGTAACCAACAACTTACCTTCGTAGTCCTGAGATAATTCCTCAACAACAGGAGCTACCATCCGGCAAGGACCACACCATTCTGCCCAAAAGTCAACTAAAACGGGTTTGTCTGATTGCAAAACCACTTCCTCAAAGTTTGCATCATTTACTTCTTGTGCCATAATTCAATATTGTTTTAAGTATTATTCAATTGCTTGCTTGCAAAACTAATTAATTTTAAAAGTCAGCAAGTCGTGATCTCTTAAAAAGTTCTCTAACTCATGTGTCATTTCGACGCGAGTATTTCTTGAAAACAGGCTAACCATACTTTTTGTTTCCTTATCCCAAACATTAAATCGAAGCAAGGCCTTTCCCTTATTCTTAAGGCTCATACTTTCAATCTCCTGAATCAATTCGGGGGTTACCGCATTGATCGACATTTGAAGCGTTACCGACTTAACATTATTCTTCCGAACTTCGGACAATAGTTCAATACTTCTAATTTTAAACTCCAATTGATCGGAATTAAACCGAGGCTGAACCTGCCCTTTAATCATTAAGAAAAGTCCATTTTTACAGTATTTGGAAAACTCGACATAGTTCTTCCCAAAAAAGAAAAATGTATGCGAGTCCATGTAGTCCGACAAGGTCATGGTACTAAAGTGCTTCCCGGTTTTACCAATCGCCTCCCGACTTTCCGTCACCATGCCCGCAAACGTAAGCTCACGCCCACGCAAAGCTTCAATATTATTATTCAGATCTTTTAAGGAAAATTCCCGACTTGTGAAGTTCTCCACCTCCAATTTGTATTCGTCCAGCGGATGCGAAGACAAGTAAATTCCAATCAAGGCCTTTTCCTTTTCTAGCAAAACAATTTTAGGCCACTCTGGAGATCCAGGGATATCAGGTGTTTTTACAGCTTGGGCCGACATTACCTCGCCAAACAAAGATTGCTGCGCATTATTACTTTCCAGCTGCATCTGGTGCCCATACCGAATGAGCCGCTCAATAAAGGTGGGTTCATTCTCTACAACAGAGGCAAAAAATTGCGCTCGTTTTATCGTACCAAAACTGTCAAACGCTCCAGCCATCGCCAAAGCTTCAATATTCTTTTTATTAACCGAATGCAGGTTAACCCGCTCTACA
This sequence comes from Sunxiuqinia elliptica, assembly GCF_900113005.1. Taxonomy (GTDB): domain Bacteria; phylum Bacteroidota; class Bacteroidia; order Bacteroidales; family Prolixibacteraceae; genus Sunxiuqinia; species Sunxiuqinia elliptica. The sequence continues at coordinate 704,251 of NZ_FONW01000001.1, read as the reverse complement.
AAATCAAAAACAGAAGTAAACAAACCGGATTCACGTGCCTTAACAATATCGGTAACAGCTCCTGCTCCAACCCCTTTGATGGCAGCCATTCCAAAACGAACATCACCTTCCTTGTTTACCATGAACTTCAAGAAACTCTCATTCACATCAGGTCCAAGAACATTGATTCCCATTCGCTTGGACTCCTCCATCAACTTGGTAATATCAACAATATTACTCAAATTTCGGCTCATGTTAGCCGCCATAAACTCGGCAGGAAAGTGTGCTTTCAGGTAACCTGTTTGATAAGCAATGTGTGCATAGCAAACCGAGTGCGACTTGTTAAATGCATAAGAAGCAAAAGCCTCCCAGTCTTTCCAGATTTTCTCAATCAGCACATCCGGCTCTTTCCTGACCTGCTCGCAGCCTTCAATAAATTTGGGGTTAGCCTTACAGCCATCGATAAACTTCACTTTAAGCTTATCCATCATCGCTATAATCTTTTTCCCCATGGCCTTACGCAGCGAGTCCGAGTCACCTCGGGTAAAATTAGCCAAGTGCCGCGAGAGTAACATCACCTGCTCCTGGAAAACCGTAATTCCATAAGTGTCCTTCAGGTACTTCTCCATCATCGGATGATCATACTCTACTTTCTTGCGCCCATGTTTACGATCAATATAATCCGGAATATATTCCATTGGCCCAGGGCGATATAAAGCGTTCATCGCCACCAAGTCCTCAAAACGGTTGGGTTTCAGATTCCGGAGGTGCTTCTTCATCCCCGGAGATTCAAACTGGAAGATGGCAGTGGTATCTCCTCGGCTAAAAAGCTCAAATGTTTTGTCATCATCGCCCGGAATAGCGTCAATATCAACTTCCAAACCTCTGGACAAGCGAATATTCTCAAGAGCTTCCTTGATGATTGACAAGGTTTTAAGCCCCAGGAAGTCCATCTTCAGCAAGCCAATATCCTCTACAAAACGACCATCATATTGCGTCGTATAAAGTTCTTCTTCTTTGGTTGGCATCAATGGAACATGCTCATCCAAAGGATCACGGCCAATCAATACCCCGCAGGCATGCACCCCTGTTTGCCGAACCGACCCTTCAAGCGTCTCAGCGAATTTGAGCGTATCGGCCACCAGCGGAATATCTGAGTTCTTTTCTCGCTTAAGTTCTGGGCTTTCCTTGTAAGCCTTGACAAAGCTCATTTTAGGAGCTTCAGGCACTAGCTTAGCTAAGCGGTCTGCCTCTGGTAGCGGCAACTTCAATACACGAGCCACATCTCGAATGGCCAACTTGGTAGCCATAGTTCCAAACGTACAAATATGCGCAACCCGATCCCGCCCGTACTTTTCGGTCACCCAATCCAACACCAACTGCCTTCCGTCATCATCGAAGTCGATATCCACATCGGGCATGGAAATACGATCCGGGTTTAAGAAACGCTCAAATAGTAAGTCGTGCTTAATCGGGTCAATATTGGTAATCCCAACACAGTAAGAAACTGCTGCTCCCGCAGCAGATCCACGGCCGGGACCTACGAGCACTCCCATTTCGCGAGCGGCGTTGATAAAGTCTTGCGTAATCAGGAAGTAGCCCGGAAAACCCATCGTTTTAATGGTATTCAACTCAAACTCCAAACGCTCAACAATGTCTTGCGGAAGGGGATCGCCATATCGATAATCTTCTTTCGCGCCTTCAAAAGTCAGGTGACTCAGGTAGTCAGCTTCAAGCTTAATACGGATCACCTTATCATAGCCACCTAAGCGCTCAAAAGCTCCATCCTTAAATTCTTCTTTTAAATCCTCTTCAATGTAACGTCCCTTATATTCTTCTTCCGTTCCAAACTCTTCAGGAATTGGAAAGAAAGGCATAATGGGAGCAGAGTTCAATTCATACTCCTCAATCTTATCTGCAATCTCTTGCGTGTTAACCAATGATTCCGGCACATCGGCAAACAACTGATTCATTTCGGCAGTTGTTTTAAACCACTCCTGTTTGGTGTAGCGCATCCGGTTAGGATCATCAATATCTTTCCCTGTATTCAAACAAATCAGGAGGTCATGCGCATCAGCATCTTCTTCATTGATAAAGTGAACATCGTTGGTCGCAATTACTTTAACCTGGTGTTTTTCAGCCAGCTCTAGAATTACTTTGTTAACCAATACCTGATTCTTATAAACATCCTCATTTCGCTGCGGATCGTCTGACTTATGTCGCTGTAACTCTAAGTAATAATCTTCGCCAAACACCGACTTAAACCACTCTATAGTCTCCTCGGCCTCCTCGATGGCATTATTCATAATCTTTTGGGCAACTTCTCCCCCAAGGCAAGCAGAAGAAACCACCAGGCCTTCACTATACTTTTCAAGAATCTTCTTATCGATACGAGGTTTATAATAAAACCCTTCGTTGCTGGCAATCGAAATCAGCTTTATCAGGTTCCGATAACCTTTCAGGTTCTTAGCCAATAGAATGAGGTGCTCCCCCGAACGGTCAACTTTATCTTTTTTGTCTTCGATATTCCGGGAGGCGACATAAGTCTCACATCCCAAAATCGGTTTTACCCCCTCGCGCTTACAAACATCATAAAATTCTTTTATCCCGAACATCATTCCGTGGTCGGTTAAGGCCAAAGCCTTCATCCCATCTCCCTTCGCTTTAGCAACAAGCCCTTTAACGCTTGCAGCCCCGTCCAGAATTGAATATTGTGAGTGTACGTGTAAATGTGTAAAAGGTATCATTATCAATGCGTTTTATCAATCTTCAACTTCATCTTTCCCCGAAAAATTTAGCAGCATAAAATTACGTTTTTCAGCCGGCAACAAAAACCCCTGTTAATAAAAACATGATAAGTGAAAAAGGGTTCTCCATCGAAAAGAATACGAGCGACATAACGCCTACTCGCGAGCTAACAACTGGCTAAGGACTTCAAAAATCAGATTCCCCTCAAAGCCTCTCCCCTGGGCAAACCGAAACAGCTTCGCTTTCCGTTCTTGCTCACTCCCAGCCTTTAAACCTCTGTTCTTTTCTTTTAGCAAGCGTTCCAGCAAGTCTTGATAATCCGACTCATCAATTTCGGTCAAGGCTTCATCAATCAATCGCGACTCCACTCTTTTCGCTCGCAAGTGATTGCTTATTTTTAACTTTCCCCATTTGTTAAATCGAAATTTATCTCGCACAAAGCTACGGGCAAACCGTTCGTCATCGATATATTTCTCTTCCTTCAGTGCATCCAAAACCGGAAACGCCTCATCCTCTGTCAATCCCCATTGAATAAGTTTCTGAAAAATATCTCCTGAACATTTTTCGTAGCGACTACACAAATTGGCCGCACGCTGAAAAGCTTCTTGCTGCTGATTCTGCATGGTTAATCTTCATCCATTTTGCCGACAAGATACAACTCGATTCACGAAAGGCAAAAGATCCTGCTTTTATGATTGAGCACTACTCCTAATCACATCGTCATGCTACTTTTAACTCCGCCATGCTCCACCGAGTAACCTTCAAGCCACCACTCCTGCATTTTGCTTCCACTCAAAGACACAAACAAGCCTGTCATTGATAAATATCAAGCAGCCATTGCAACCGACTTGCCAACCATAGCCCTAATTGACTATACAAACCGGGCGAACTAAAAGAGCTACAATTAATTTACAATCTTAACTTTTGTATGAAAGAAAGTTAATTTCATATAACATTCAACTGAAATAAATGCAAAAAACTTATATTTGGTTTCCAAAAAAAGAAAGCTACGACAGCCCAAAATACTCACACGATGCAAACTAAACACATAGGTTTTACCAGCAAAGCATACGAGAAAAGAGTGAATAGAGCTTAAAGTAGCATCATTCGATTTTTTGAAAGAAACTTTCAAGGCAATTCCTTCTTTTTTGGGAATTAATGAAAATGGAGTTGTCTGTTGTTTACATTGTTTTAAAATTTGTAACGGGGAGTCAGCTGGGAATACCCAGCTGCTTTTAATATATTAACTATGAACGATATCAATAAAAAGAGGACAGGAAACCTTATTTCCATCCAAGATTCGTTGGTGAAAGCCCGATTCTTCGATGATGTGATAATGGGTGAAACTGCTGAAATTGCCGTTGATGGAAAGTTCCTCCAGGCGGAGGTTTTGCAGATATTGCCTGATCCCAAAAATGCCGATGCAGGTATTGTAGAAATGCAGGTTTTCGAAGACTTAACCGGTGCCAAAATTGGGGATGAAGTCGTGTTTAAAGGTACGCCTTTATCCGTATTGTTGGGACCTGGGCTTTTAACCAGTGTCTGGGATGGACTTCAGAACCCTTTGTACAAGTTAAGTGAAGAAGATGCTTATCTAAAGCCCGGCATGAATGCTCCAGCTTTAGACGAGGAAGCATTATGGGATTTCACGCCAAGTGCCAAAGTTGGTGATACAGTTACTGGCGGTGATGTCATTGGCTCGGTCCCTGAAGGCAAGGTGGATCATAAAATATTGGTCCCATTTAGCTTTGGACCTTGCAAAGTGGAAAGCATCATCGAAAAGAGTTCCGTTAATATTACTCAGCAAGTGGCTGTAGTAGTTGATGAATTAGGTAATAAACGCGAGCTGAAGCTGGCTTTTCGTCAGCCTGTAAAATCGCCTATTCCATTTAGGGAACGATCGATACCAAAGCATCCTATTTCAACCGGCACACGTGTTATCGATTTATTAGCCCCAGTAGGCTATGGCGGAACAGTAGGAAACCCCGGCCCTTTCGGCGCAGGAAAAACCGTACTACAACACTCTCTTTGTAAATATGCTGTTGCAGATATCATTATCATGGCAGCCTGCGGTGAGCGCGCCGGAGAGGCCGTAGAGGTATTTAAAGAATTTGCTGAGTTGGAAGACCCAACGACAGGTGAGTCTTTAATGAAGCGTATGTGTATTTTCGGTAACACCAGCTCGATGCCCGTAGCGGCTCGTGAGGCTTCCGTATTTATTGCGCTAACAGTAGGAGAATACTACCGCTACCAAGGCAAAAAGGTTGTGCTATTAGCCGACTCAACATCTCGTTGGGCGCAAGCCTTACGCGAACGCAGTGGTCGTCAGGGAGATATTCCTGGTCCCGAAGCCTTTCCAATGGACATTCCCGATCAGATTAAAGGGATGTACCAACGTGCCGGTGAAGATTTAGGCACTAAAGGTTCATTGACCTTTATTGGCACTGTATCGCCTGCCGGTGGCAACTTCCAGGAACCCGTAACGCAAGCAACAATGGACTCGACCGGTGGTTTCTGGGGACTGTCGCAAGACCGTGCCGATGCGAAGAAATACCCGGCCATCGATCCTTTGGTGTATACCACTTCTGTTTATGACGGCTTTGTAACGTGGAAAGATCGGCAAAAAATGCTAAGTACGCTTAATGAAGCGAATGATATCGATCAAACGATCAGTACCATTGGTTTGAAGAAAGTGCCGGTAAGCAATTATGTCCAATTTCAGAAAGGATTAACAATTGACTTCTGCGTGATGCAACAGGATGCTTTTGACAAGGTAGATGCCTGTACTCGTCCCGAGCGGTTAGAGGTTATCAACCGAGCGGTTCAAAATTTAATTGATAGCGATATTTCTTTTGAGGCTGACGGCATGGATGATGAGCAGTTGAAAGAGATGATCAAGCATAAGTTTGATGAGCTGCGCCAATGGTGGAAAGACTGGAATTACTCAGCGACAACCGAAGAACAATTGGCTCAGTTACCAAACGCAATTGATAAATTTATTTTACAGGAGGAATACGCCGTATGATCAGGAAGGAAATAAATAAAATAAGCGAAGTCGGCAAGGCTCTTATTTCGGTTGAAGGTAATCCCGGAGTAGCACTCAATCACGTAGTGGAACTTTTAGAAGCCGAATCGGGTCAAAGTTTGTCATTCGCCAAAGCCATCAACATTACTGAAGATTCTACACGTTTTCAGGTATTCAATGGCACTACAGGCCTAAGCACCCGTACCAAGATTCGTATGCACGAAGTGCCGTTAACAGCAGGTTTTTCTACTAAAATGCTGGGGCGTAGCTTCGATGGCTCCGGAGCAGTAGCCGATGGTGGCCCGGAGATAATTTTTGAGAAAGAGGTATCCACTCGTTTAGATACGCTAAACCCAACGGTGCGTAATGTGCCTAAGCAAGCTTTATGGACAGGTATTCCAATGATTGATGTATTCAACACATTGGTAAAGTCGCAAAAGATTCCAATTTTTGCCGGGCCTACAGAGCCTTACAACCGTTTGCTCTCACAAATCGCGCAGGGTGCTCAGGCTGATGTCATCATTTTTGCCGGTATTGGTTTGAAGTTTGACGAGTACCAGTATTTCAAAGATCAGCTCTCTCAATCGGGTAACATCGATAAAACCATCATGTTTACCCACTTGGCTGGTGACTCGCAGATTAAAGGTTTGATGTTACCGGATGTGGCCTTGAGCGTAGCGCGTGAATTTGGAGACCAAGGTAAAGATGTACTGGTGCTGCTAACCGACATGACCAACTGGTCAAACATCTTACGTAACGTTGCCAATTACCAAGATATGATTCCTTCTCTTCAAGGGTATCCTGGTTCATTGTATTCTGAACTGGCAAAACGATACGAGGTAGCCGCCGATATTGAAGGAGCAGGCTCTATTACCATTATTGGTGCAACAACTCTGGAATCACTGGAAGATCCGGTACCTGATAACACAGGCTACATTACCGAAGGTCAGTTTTTCCTTGAAAATGGTAAACTCAAGTTAGCACGTTCACTCTCGCGTTTAAAACAAGGAGTGAATGGCAAAACACGTAGCGATCACCGCGCAATTATGACTGCCATGGCCTCTCTGCTGGCCGATGCCGAAAAAGCGCATGAAGCGTCAGAAGTAGGTGCAGCAAACGATCCTTACTCACAAAAACTATTGCGTTACCGTACCGACTTTATCGACAATATTGAAGAACCATTTGGTGAACCGATTGAGCTGGAAGCAGCCCTGGATAAATGTTGGGCCATTCTTAAGCGCCATTTCGATCCGACCGAAACGGGGCTCAGCAAAAAACTGATTGAAGAGTATTGGGATAAGAATTAAGCGGTCACCTTTTAAAAAGTTAAAAAATGCACAATAATAACGAAAACCTGGAAGGGATAGTTCTGAAGCTGAAAGAACAAGGCATTAATGCCGGAGAAGCTGAAAAACAACGCATTGTTGAAGAGGCTAAAAAGCAGGCTGAAGAAATTATTTCGGCGGCTGAAGCTAAAAAGCGTTCAATCATTGAAGAGGCAAACAGCAAAGCCAGCCAAGCCGAAAGAAATGGACAAATGGCCTTAAAGCAAGCTTCGCGCGATATGCTTGAAGCCACCAAGGTGGCAGTTCTTAAATATATGGAATCAATTTTTGGTGGTTTGAGCGAAAGCTTATTCACCCAAGAGCAATACCTGCAAGAGCTGACCCAAGCGGTTGTAGCATCAATCGAAGGCAACAAAACGGTATCGATACCTGCTGAAACGTTAAAGGCTATGGAAGCTTTTATCACTAAAGCAGGATTAAAAGACGAAGTTGAGCTGCGTCCATTGGCCAATAGCGAAGCCAAAATCGTAGTACAATCACAAGAGAATAAAGGAGTGCAATTTGTATTGAGCGATAGCGACATACAACAAGCCATGTTTACTTTGCTAAATAAAGACTTGGTTGAACGCATAACCAAAAGCCAGGAGGGCTAATCATGTCGAACTTGGTTTATTTAATGTGTAGTTTGCCATCGCTGAAGTTTGGACAGGTACCGCCCATCACCATGGATGAGTTTACCGAGGATGCCCAAAGTCAACTGTCGGCAAAGCACTTTAAAAAACTCGAGCCGGTGGATATTTATAAATCTACCGATTCGGAAGGAAAGGTGAGTTTAAAAAACATTGCCGTGATGCTGGAGGAGATGAAGGATGATATCTCGGAACTCCGATCGGCCAAAGCTCAACGACGACCCCCCAGCTTAATGCGACTTCCACTTTCGGTTGTTAATGCCAATCCATTAGAGCGCGAAAAGCTAATCATGCGATGGCAATGGGAAGAACTCGACACCATCGTGGCCGGCAAAACATTTACCTTAACAGAGGTCATGGTTTATAAATTGCGTTTGCAGATTTTAGATCGGTTGAATTCCTTTGATAAGGAGCGTGGCTCACAGGTATTGGCGTCGGTGGTTAACCCACCTAAAAAGGAGGAGGAATAATGGCAGGAGTAAAAATAAAATATACAAAAACAGAACGTGCCCGACAGAAGAAAATTCTGAAGGTGTCGCTGCGGATGCTGCCTTTGTTCGAAGCTATGGAGAAGTCCTTGATGTCAACAATTAACACAATTGCTGAGCGAATCGAGGAAATTCGACAGGTAATTGAAAAGAATAACAAAAAAGCTGAGCCTTGGGTAGCAGTAATGAGTGACTCGCACGTAGATATTACGTCGTTTATTTCGGTTAACAAGATTATCACCAAGCATATTGATGTGGCAGGTGTACGCGTCAACCAGTACGAAGGAGTGGATTTTAAGGTGGAACCTATCCAGGCCGATACGCCCTTATGGGTAGACGATGCCATTGAGCTAATGAAAGAACAGCTACAATTGATGGCTGAAATTGATTGCTTGGAAGAGCAGATTCGTTTGCTCGAAGAAGAGCTTCTGGATGTTCGTGCCCGAATTAAACTGTTTGAAAATCGTCGTATTCCAAATGCAAAAACAGCCATTCGTAAGATTGGTCAGAAACTGCAGGATGACGAGCGCTTGACGATTGCCACGGCCAAAGTGGTTAAAACCAGTCAAAAGGAAGGAGCAATGGTATGATTACAAAAATGAAAAAGACACTGCTCTTTATGGCGCATCCGACCAATGACATGCAGGATGACTTGACGGCTCTTGGACGATTGGGCTTAATGCATATATCTCCATTTCAGCCAGCTAAGGATGAATCGATTGAACGCGTTCAAAGTCGTATCGAACAACTGGAGAAAGCCATCTCTATATTGGATAATTGTGATGACACAGATGCAACTTCATCCGTGAAAGTTGACGATTATACCCATCAGGAGAGAGGTGAAATTGCCTTGCTGGAAAGAGTGCTTGAAACCAATAGAACCAATAAAGAGCTGCAGAAACAAATCGCTGAACTATCAAAAGATAAGCAGTGGTACGACAGCTGGGGGAATATCTCATTGGATGACATTAAAATCATCAATAGCAACGGTATTTTCCTAAAGCTTTACGAAATACCTGAGAAGGATTTGAAAGACATCCGCACACAAGAAAATGTGCAGATCGTAGGTCAATCCAATCGTGTAGCCCAAGTTGTGCTGCTATCTGAAGATAAAGAAGCTGCTTTGAACTATCACCCCATAGAGCTTCCGGGTAATTCGCAGAAAGAAGTGGAGCAGGCTTTAAATGATAAGACTGCTAAGTTGAGCTCAGGCAAGCAACTGTTACTTCAGCTGAGTGCTCAAAGGGAACTACTAGAGAACGCTCTAGACGAAAGAAAACGCCGTTTAAAGGTGCGTACAGTGCAATACGGTGGTATTGCTTTTCATGAAAAAGTGCGTTGCTGGGAAGGCTATGTGCCCGAAAGTAAAGTAAGCGATGTTACCGAGGCGGCCGATAAAAACGGATGGGGATACGTAGTCAGCGACCCTCAACCTGATGATTATGATTCCGTACCCACCTTGCTGCATAATCCCAAATGGACAGACAAAATTAAGCCTGTTATGAACTTCATGGGACTGGTGCCGGGCTATGACGAGATTGATGTATCAAAAATATTTTTGGTCTTCTTTACCTTCTTTACCGGCATATTAGTGGGTGACGCAGGTTATGGACTCATCTTTTTTGCTCTAACTCTTCTAGCCCACTGGAAGTCCGGCTTTGTCAAGAAGATTGAGTTTGGCTTGTTTTATACACTTTCGGTATCCATCATGCTATGGGGAGTTCTAACTGGCACCTATTTTGGTGCAGAAACCCTTGCCAATATTCCGTTTTTAAAACAACTACAAGTTAGTCAGTTGGCTAGTTTTGGTGGCGATAACCTGAGGATACAACAGTTTATGTTTTTGATCGGTGCAGTCCATTTATCCATCGGTCATATTCAAAAAGGATTGAAATACATCAATACCGTATTGGTTATTGCCCAAGTTGGCTGGGTAGCCATTGTTTGGGGACTCTATTTTATGGTGAACAAAATGGTATTGGCCATTCCTGCCCCCGAATTTATGCCTTGGTTATTTATCGGAGGAGCCATCTTAGTAGCCTTATTTTCAAGCCCCGGTCAACCTCTTCTGAAAGGAATATTATCTTCTTTAGGAAATTTGCCTTTGAATGTGATTAATGGCTTTTCTGATGTTATTTCATACATTCGCTTATACGCTGTTGGTTTGTCAACAGTCCTGATGGCCAGTAGTTTTAATGATATGGCTATTGGAGATGGCATTACCACCATTGCCTCAGGAGCCCTTGCCGTAGTGGTGCTTATTCTTGGCCATGCGCTAAACATGGCACTCGCCGCAATGGCAGTACTGGTTCATGGTGTGCGATTAAACATGTTGGAATATTCAGGCCATGCCAATGTTGAGTTTTCGGGTAGTGAATACAACCCTTTTAAAATAAATAAAATCTAATAAAATTATATACAATGACATTATTGACAGTAGTAAACGGATTTGGTGGCCATGCCATCGCTTTAGGAATCGCCGGAGTAGGTTCAGCAATCGGAACCGGAATTGCAGCCATGGGTGCCATGGGGCTTTGGAAACAATCAATTAAAGATAAGAAGAAGTTACCCGCTTTGGCATTAGCAATGGTGGGCATGCCTTTAAGTCAGGTAATTTATGGTATGATTTTCATGAACAGCCTTATTGGTGCCAACCTGAATCCCGATAGCTATATGAACCAGATGGTTTTTGCGCTATTCGTTGGTATTGCAATTGCTGCATCGGCCATTATGCAGGGACGTGCAGGTGCTGCCGCTTGCTCTAACTTAGCCGTTGATGACAAGCAAGGAGCCGGTATGTACATTGCTGCTATGGGTGTTATTGAAACAGTGGCACTGTTAGCCATGGTATTTGGAATGGGCGCTATTCCAAGTGCATAGAGGTGAAATTGCAGGATATGACGATAAAGAAGAGGCTGCCCATTTTTTTGGACAGCCTCTTCTCTTTTACTGGAGCCAGACTGTAGTTGCGGAATAAAAGTCCAACAAGCTATGCTGCAGATGATCATTATCGTGCGGACACAATCACGCCCTTGACACGACTTCGATTCTTGCCCTCTTTTAATACACTGCTTTTGTTGGCTCTTACTGCAGTACAAAACTTATCGGGACACTGAATGCTACCCGAACAGGCTTCCCCTGCTGCCGGCCCGGTTTCCAAATCGGCAGGCTGTTAACCACACGCAAAGCTTCTTCATCTAAAGCTGGATCAATGCTTCTTATCACCCTGGCATTTGAAACACGACCATCTTTTCCAACAACAAAAGAGACATAAACCTTTCCCTGAATCCCATTTTCCTGTGCAACGACAGGATACTTTATTGCCTTGGCAATAAACGTACGCAAAGCCAATTCCCCGCCAGGAAACTCAGGCATTTCCTCCACAATATAAAAGATCTGAGTCTCTTCTTCCTTTTCTTCAGTTTCATAAGTCGCAACAACAGGAGCTACATCAATCTCGGTCTCCTCATCGGCTTCTGTATCTTCAATTTCCAGTTCGTCTTCAATCTCAACATCATCCTCAACAATATTGAGCACCTCAACGACCCTAGGAGGCGGGGGTGGTTCAGGTGGTTTTACCTGCTCCTGTCTGGTAATGGGAATAATCTCGTTCTCAACATCCTGAACAACAACTGTTCCTATGCCTTCTACTTTTTTAACATTTGTTTTTACTTCAAATGCAAAAAAACAAATCCCAAGAGCCAGCACCAACCCAAGCTCGACAAACAAATTTCGGTAACGATTTAAGTCGCAATATGGATACTTCTTGGTTTCCATAATTTCTGGCTTTTTAAAAATGATAATCGAGCAATTTTAGCGTTTCGTAAAGCGTAACTTAGACAAGTATATCAGGAGTAAGTCTTTCCTTTTTGGGAAGAAATGAACACAGTTCATGAGTGGAAAACAATTCCAGAAAAATAACTTAATTTTCAATAGGATATACGAATAAGACGAATCCCTTGTTTCCTTTTAGCTCGAAAAACAAACCTAATCCAGCGGGCTCACATTCCTTCGAATCGATACTTGATATGATCTGATCAACATTCAGAAAATAAAGAAGGAGAACCAATAACTTGATTCTCCTTCTTCTTGTAGCGGGAGCCAGACTCGAACTGACGTCCGGCAGCTGCCGGATAAGAGCCCAACGAGCTACTCGGAGCTTAATATTATTGTGCGGATATAGTCACGCCCTTGATGCAACTTTAACTCTTTCTCTCTTTTCAATGCACTGCTTTTATCTGGAAACTCTTCACGGTGAACCAAGCGCCATGGTCGATAATGTCTGGTCCAACCTTTGGGCAAATGATTGTGCGCATAAACTCGCTTTTCAAGATCGGTAGTCATTCCTACATAAATCTTGTCATAAGAAGCAGAATATAAAACATACACATAAAAAACCATAGGCTGAAAAATAAAAAAGGAGAACCAAAAACTTGATTCTCCTTCTTCTCTGTAGCGGGAGCCAGACTCGAACTGACGACCTTTGGGTTATGAGCCCAACGAGCTACCAACTGCTCCATCCCGCAATATATCTTAACTAATCTTAGTATCTTTTGAACGTTCATTCTCGGCTTCCTGCCTCAAATGCGGTTGCAAATATAAGAGCTATTTTTTGATATCCAAAATCTTTATCACTTTTTTTATTTATTTCTCTCTCGTTAAAAAGTCTTAATTTCGAGGCTTGGCAATAGGCATTCATCGAATTGTTTATAATTTTGTTGCTGCAAAATCAGGAAATGGCAAAAAAGGAACAAAAAAAGAAACTCATTGAAAAACTCAAAAACCGTTATCGGCTAATCATTTACAATGATTCGACCTATCAAACGGTTTGGAGCATGAAGCTCACCCGCATTAAGGTGCTCACAATCGGAGGCCTGGGCGGCTTTCTATTGATCCTGTCCACCGTTTTGATTATTGCCTACACCCCTATTCGGGAATTTATTCCTGGTTACCCCTCGGCAGAAGTCCGGGAGATGATTGTTCAGAATGCCATCCTTGTCGATTCCTTGGAAAAACAACTTCAGGTTAGAGATAACTACTTTGAAAAGATCAAAGCGCTAATCCAAGGAGAAGTGCCCCAGGAGCCCGATTTTATTGCAGACACCAGCATTCCTTCAAATTCACTGCAGATCAATCACTACAATCACGATTCGATTTTCAAGCAAAAGATTTTAGAAGAACAGCTGGACTTGTCCATTCAAAAAGAGCGGCCGGGTAATAACAACATTTCTAACCTTCACTTTTTTGTTCCCCTAAAAGGGATGATCACCAACAAGTTTGACAAGCAAACAGATCATGTTGCCGTTGATGTCGTTGGTCTTCCAAATTCACGAATTTCAGCTGTTCTGGATGGTACGGTTATTTTTGCAGGCTGGACCGTTGATACGGGCTACATTATCTACCTGCAACATACCAGCGACCTGATTTCAGCATATAAGCACAATGCCGAACTCCTTAAAGAAGTGGGAGACCACGTAAAAGCAGGAGAAGCAATTGCAATTATGGGAAACACAGGAGAGCTTACCACCGGCCCCCATTTACATTTTGAACTTTGGCACCGAGGCATTGCTCTCGATCCAGAACAATACATCGATTTTTAACTCATCGTATGAAAAAGCGCATTGCCATTCTTGGATCAACCGGATCAATCGGGACTCAGACTCTGGAAGTTATTGAAGAGAATCCCGAGCATTTTGAGGTGGAAATTTTAACCGCAAACAACAATATCGACTTATTGGTAGAACAGACCAAAAAGTTTCAACCCAACATGGTTGTGGTTGCCAACCATTGCCGCTATAAGGCGCTTTGCGAAGCATTAAAAGACGAGCCTGTCAAAATTTTCGCTGGCAAAGAAGCTCTCGAGCAAGTTGTTCAACTTGAAACCGTGGACGTGGTTGTTACCGCCATGGTTGGTTATTCGGGCTTATTGCCAACCTTAAAAGCGATTGAAGCCGGCAAACACATTGCTCTGGCCAACAAGGAAACCCTCGTTGTTGCGGGAGAAATCATCACCCGGGAAGCGGTCAAAAATAAAGTCAACATTTACCCGGTTGATTCTGAACATTCTGCTATTTTTCAATGTTTAGCCGGGGAACATATGAATGAAATTGAAAAGATTTACCTGACAGCTTCAGGTGGCCCTTTCCGAAGTTTAACCGAAGAACAACTGCAGAAAGTAACCAAAGCCGATGCACTAAAACACCCGAACTGGGAGATGGGAGCAAAAATCACCATTGACTCGGCAAGCATGATGAATAAAGGGTTTGAGGTTATTGAAGCAAAATGGCTTTTCGATCTGAAACCCGAACAAATTGATGTTATCGTTCACCCTCAAAGTATTGTGCATTCGATGGTTCAATTTCGCGATGGCTCAATGAAAGCTCAAATGGGGCTTCCGGATATGAAACTGCCCATCCAATATGCGCTAAATTTTCCGAAGAGACTCCCTTCTTCATTCGAGCGGTTCAACTTTTTAAACTACCCAAAACTCACTTTTGAACAGCCAAATACAAAAAAATTTCGTAACCTTGCACTCGCCTATGAGGCTTTAGAACAGGGAGGAAACCTTCCGTGCATTCTAAATGCCGCCAATGAAGTCGTCGTTCAGGCATTTTTGAAAGAGAAAATTCGTTTCGTGGATATGCCCGACCTGGTTGAGGCCAGCATGCAACAAGTTACTTTCATAAAAGATCCGGTTTTGGATGATTATATTCAAACCGATAAAGAAACTCGATTGTTAACATCTTCGTTGATTAAACAACGAAGTAAAAATTAGACGCTAAAAAAACATGGAACAAGTACTTATAAAAGCAGCCCAATTGCTCCTCAGTTTATCCATCTTGGTGGTGCTACACGAATTTGGTCACTTTGCATTTGCCCGGCTGTTTAAAACCCGTGTCGAGAAATTCTACCTGTTTTTTGATCCTTGGTTTTCTCTTTTCAAAACCAAACGGGGAGAAACAGAATACGGAATAGGATGGCTTCCGCTCGGGGGTTATGTCAAAATTTCGGGAATGATTGACGAATCCATGGATAAAGAGGCCATGTCACAAGAGCCTCAACCTTGGGAATTTCGATCAAAAAAACCCTATCAACGTTTATTGATTATGCTTGGAGGTGTGATGATGAACTTCATCTTCGCCTTCATTATTTATATTGGTGTGCTCTATGCTTGGGGAACACAATACCTTCCAACCGAAAACGTAAAGTACGGAATCTCGGTGCATGAAACCGGAGAAGCCATTGGCCTTCAAAACGGAGACCAGATTTTATCGGTTGATAATCAATACATCGAAGATTTCCAAAAAATCATGCCAACAGTTATTCTGGAAGGAGCTAAAACCATTCAGGTGTTGCGTGATGGACAAAAAGTAGATGTTGAAATTTCAGACGATGATTTGGCTTTACTCATCAAAAGCAGACAAATAATTTCTCCAAGGTTGTTTTTTGCTTTTGAAGCAGGCAAAATTCAAAAGGGCTCTCAAGCAGAGCTGGCTGGTCTTCAAAAAGGAGATGAATTTAAAAGTGTGAACGGACAAACGTTTACTTATTACGACCAGTTTGCCCAATACCTGCAAGCACATGCCGGTCAATCGATAAACTTGAATGTCTTGCGTGATGGTGTATCCAAAGATATTCAGGCTACAGTTTCGGAAGAAGGAACACTTGGTTTTAGCGTTGCTTTTCTAGAAGAAGCAAGTAGTTTCTTAGAATTTGAGACCATCGAGTATGGCTTTTTTGAGTCTATTCCAGCGGGAATAAAACGAGGCGTAAATACCGTTAAAGATTACCTGAAACAATTCAAACTAATCTTCTCGCCAAAGACCAAAGCATACGAGTCGTTGGGTGGTTTTATCGCCATTGGAAATATTTTCCCTGGAGTCTGGGACTGGCATTCCTTCTGGAACATGACCGCCTTCTTGTCAATCATCCTGGCTGTCATGAACCTGTTGCCTATTCCTGCACTTGATGGCGGACACGTTACCTTCCTGCTATACGAGATTGTATCGGGCCGTAAACCAGGTGATAAATTCATGGAATATGCTCAAATCACAGGAATGATTATCCTCTTGACTTTAGTATTGTATGCCAATGGGAATGACGTTGTCAAACTAATCAATCAATATTTTTAATCCACAAATTAAGAAGCAATAAATTTTTCCTACTTTTGTAGAAACCATTAAACTTTGGACTATGTACTTATCGATTATTTGCGGCATGTTTGGCCCTCAAGAAATTATCATCATATTAGTCATTGTGCTATTATTGTTCGGCGGACGTAAAATTCCTGAGCTGATGAAAGGATTAGGAAAAGGGATGAAGGAATTTAAGAAAGCAACCAACGAAGATGATGATGACCAACCAAGTGACAAAAAAGAGACTGAAAAGATTAATAAATAATCAGTTATAGCTTGACATAAAGATCCCGTCCACAAGGCGGGATTTTTTGTGGTAAGATTTTTGTAGTCTAGACTCTTCGAAATCAGAACTTATTAACTATGAAACGAATAATCTACATTGGACTTTGGATGGTTATCCTCGCTGTTGGCCTTGGTGCGTGTAACGACCAAACCAACATGCGAAAAAAAATTACAGGTAAAGCAGGTGAACTTGTTGTTGTTGTACCTGATCCAACCTGGGAGGGAGCAACTGGGAAAAGCTTCCGGGAAATAATGGCTCAACCGCAACTGGGACTTCCGCAAGACGAGCCCATCTTTGATCTCATTAACGTTCCTCCAAGTGCGTTTAAAGAAATCTTTCGAACAAGCCGAAACATTGTACGTATTAAAATCTCAACAACCGTTGACACCTCAGAAGTCAAGTTCCGTAAAGATATCTGGGCATGGCCTCAGGCAGTTGTCGATATCAATGCATCATCAACCGAAGAGTTTAATCAACTCCTAAAAAAGAACTCTGATCGAATTGTAGCATTCATGCTTAAAGCAGAACGTGATCGGCTACAAATGAACTACCGCAACTACCACGATAAAGCGGCCAAAAACATCATCAAAGACAAATTTAATATCCAACTGAATGTTCCTCCAGGTTTTAAAGTAACCAAGCAAGAAAAAGATTTTGTGTGGGTGCGTTACGAAACGCCGGATATCAGCCAGGGAATCATGATTCACTCCTTCCCTTACCAGTCGGACAGCACCTTTACCCAGCAGTTCTTGCTCAACAAACGAGATTCTATATTGAAAGCCAACGTTGCCGGACCAGCTGAAGGGAGCTACATGACCACTGAACGTCAACTACCTCCGGTTTTCAATGTGTTTCAGTTTAAAAAGAATTATGCCTCAGAAATGAGAGGTCTATGGCGTGTAGAAGGTGACTTTATGGGAGGTCCATACATTAACCTGACAGTTCTTGATGCAGCCAATAACCGCATTGTTATGCTGGACGGCTATGTTTATGCCCCTCGTTTCGACAAGCGCAATTTGCTGCGCCAGGTTGAAGCAATGATGTACTCACTCGAACTTCCGGATCAACAGAAGAACGATAAGATTAACAGCCAGGTAAACATGGGAAATTAATTACCAACGATATTCATTGGAGCCCGGATCTTAGGATTCGGGCTTTTTTATTTTAAGCCACTCTCCACATCAGCTTTTTACTTATTTTTGGAAGCATAAATGCATGTTATTTATTAGCAGTTAAACCAGCTAGAAACAGCAACAATCAAGACGCAGTATTTAAAGAAATGAACAAGACAATCAACTGTTTCCCTGCCGAATGGGAACAACAGAGTGGAATACAACTCACCTGGCCGGATAAGCAAACAGACTGGCATTCCTCATTAGAGGAAGTACTGCCCGTGTATGAGCAAATTGCACAAGCCATTTTGAAACGGGAAAAGCTACTGGTTGTATGCCGCCAAAAGAGCCAACTTCCAGCCTTTTTGCAAAAGGACAACGAACACCTGCTTGTTCGGGAAATGCCGATTAATGATACCTGGGCAAGGGACCATGGAGCAATCACTATTCGAGAGAATAACCAACCGGTTTTGCTAAATTTCCGTTTCAATGGATGGGGCATGAAGTTTGGAGCAAACCATGACAACCAGATTACCCCCACCCTTGCTCAACAGGAGGCTTTTGCAGCCGGAATAAACCTTCGCGACCATTCCTACTTCACACTCGAAGGAGGAGCGCTTGAAAGCAATGGAAATGGCTGTTTGCTGACGACCTCTGAATGCCTTCTATCCAAAAACAGGAATGAACACCTCAGCCAGCAAGAAATTGAGTTTTTCCTTCAAAAAATACTGCATGTCGAAAAGGTTCTATGGCTTAATCACGGCTTTTTAGAAGGAGACGACACGGATAGTCATATTGACACGCTGGCCCGCTTTTGCGACTCCCATACAATTGCCTACATCAAATGCACCAATCCGGAGGACAGTCACTATGATGCCTTGCAAAAAATGGAGCATGAGTTGCAACAACTTACAGACCAAGACGGGCAACCATTCCGGCTGATTCCTCTTCCTTTTCCAGACCCAATTCATGATGAAAACGGAGAACGCCTGCCGGCCACCTACGCCAATTTTCTATTTTTGAACCAAGCAATCCTTCTTCCTGTTTATCAAGTGAAGCAAGATGCAAAAGCTATTGCAACCTTAAAAAGCTTATTCCCGAACAAAGAAATTATACCAATTGACAGCCGCCCGTTAATCAAACAACACGGGTCTATTCATTGTATCAGTATGCAATTTCCATCGGGAGTTTTATAACCTAAAGAATTACAACAATGACCACAACAACCTTAAAAGTTGGGTTAATCCAACAAAGCAATACCGAAGACATCTCCAAGAATATTAGCAAGCTGGAGGCAAACATAGCTAACTGCGCCAAACAAGGGGCTGAGCTAATCGTACTTCAGGAGCTTCACAACAGCCTGTACTTTTGTCAAACCGAAGATGTTGACCTGTTTGACTTAGCAGAACCAATTCCCGGCCCTTCAACCGAAAGGTATAGTGAGATTGCCGAAAAACACGGCATTGTATTGGTCACCTCTTTATTCGAAAAGCGGGCTAGTGGAATTTACCACAACACAGCGGTTGTGTTTGATAAAGATGGAAGCATGGCAGGAAAATACCGAAAAATGCACATCCCTGACGACCCCGGTTTTTACGAAAAGTTCTATTTCACCCCAGGAGATTTGGGTTTTCAACCAATTCAAACATCAATTGGCAAACTTGGCGTATTGGTATGCTGGGATCAATGGTACCCCGAAGCTGCTCGCCTAATGGCCATGACTGGTGCTGATTTATTGATTTACCCGACAGCTATTGGGTGGGATCCGCGCGATGATGAAGCCGAAAAAGAGCGCCAACGTAATGCCTGGATTACCATCCAACGATCACACGCAGTAGCCAATGGCGTTCCCGTCATTAGTGTCAACCGGATTGGACATGAGGCTGATCCATCTCGCCTATCCGAAGGCATTAAATTCTGGGGAAATAGTTTTGCCTGTGGTCCTCAAGGTGAATTTCTTGCACAAGCCTCGACATCTGAGGAACAAAACCTTGTTGTCAGCATCGATCTGAACCGCTCAGAAGATGTTCGCCGTATTTGGCCTTTTTTCCGTGACCGACGTATCGACAGCTACCAAGAGATTACCAAACGTTTTCTAGATAATTAACACCAGTTAAATAACAGGAAAAAGGGAGAGCATATGCTCTCCCTTTCTTATATATCTAGACATTATTTCCTCTTTTTTACTAAAAGAAGTCTTCAAATTCAGTCGGCTTCTCTTTTACATCGTCCACATCATCACAATCCAGATTCATGATGAAATTCCGGGGTTTATCAAACTCATGATCAGGACCATAATCCAACGCCTTATCAGCGTAAACCTTCTTTATAAATCGCCCCCATATTGGCAAAGCCATATTAGCCCCCTGCCCGGTCGAAATATCATCAAAGTGAATACTCCGTAAATCAGCTCCAGTCCAAACGCCCGCAACCAACTGAGGCGTTACTCCCATAAACCAACCATCAGAGTGGTTCTGTGTCGTTCCTGTTTTTCCGGCAACAGGCCCCTTAATCTGTCCATAAACCGGATGCCAACGCACTCGTCCTCCGGAACCGCCATCAATCACTCCGCGCAATAAACTCAACATCAGATAGGCCGTTTTTTCATCAATTGCATCATGCCGTTCGGGACGGAAACGAGCAATCACATTGCCATGTTTATCTTCAATATGTGTTACAAATATCGGTTGGGTATAAACGCCCTTATTCGCATATGTTCCGTAAGCACCAACCATTTCATACAGCGTAATATCGGAGGTTCCCAAGAACATCGATGGTACTGGATCAATCCAACTATAAATCCCCATCTTAGCCATAACATCAACCACCGATTGGGGATTAAATTGCTTCATCACCCAAGCTGAAATCTGGTTCACCGAGTTAGCCAAGCCCCACTTCAGAGTTACCATTTCACCCTCACGAGCACTCCCCGAGTTTTTAGCCTCCCAAATGGTCCCATCAGGCATCACAAACTGCTGCCTTACATTGGGCACTTTAGTACATGGCGACAAGCCATTTTGCATGGCCAGCGTGTACAAGAAAGGCTTGACCGTAGATCCTACCTGTCGCTTCCCTCCTTTTACCATATCGTACATAAAATGCTTGTAATTGGGACCACCAACGTATGCCCGAACCTGCCCCGTTGACAAGTCCATGGCCATAATGGATGAGCGGAAGTAACCCAAATAGTGTTTTATTGAATCCAGAGGAGTCATGATGGTATCTTTATCCCCTTGCCAAGTAAAGACTTCCATTTCTGTTGGCTGTTCGAATACTTTCCGTATTTGCTTGAAATTCTTTCCTTGCAGACGAAGCACCCGATACCTTTCACTTTGCCGAATGGCCCGATTCAACAGATCATCAACATCTGAAGTACTCATATCATCAGAAAACGGAGGGTTCTTCAACCTTTTCAGGTGCTTTTTAAATTTGGGCTGTAGGTCCAACCTTAAGTGTTCCTCCAAGGCTTCTTCTGCATATCGTTGCATCCGAGAATCAATGGTTGTATGAATTTTTAAGCCATCCTCATACAAATCGTAGTTTGTTCCATCGGGCTTAAAATTCTTCTTACACCAGCCAAAAAGCGGATTGGTCTCCCACTCCACTGAATCCTCTTCATATTTAATCTGTTGCCAAGAGGCATATCTGCTTCGATCTGGTTTCGAAGCTCCCATTGTAATTCGTAAATACTCACGAAAATAAGGTGCCAAACCACTCTTAAAATCTTCTTTTTGATAATCCAGTCCCAAAGGCATCACCTTCACCGAATCATAGGTTTGTTTGTTGATATAACCATATTTTACCATCTGCGCCAGAACCACATTTCTACGGTCTTTGGTCAACTCTGGACGACGCAACGGATTATACAACGACGAGTTCTTCGCCATTCCCACAAACATTGCTGCTTGGTGCAGTTGCAGCGAGTCCGGTTCAATATTAAAATAAATTCGTGAAGCCGACTTGATTCCAACAGCCAAATTCAAAAAGTCGTACTTATTTAAGTACATGGTCAGAATTTCTTCCTTGGTATAACTTTTCTCCAGTTTAACCGCAATCACCCATTCTTTGAACTTGCGCATCACCAGCTCCAGCTTATTTTCAAATTCGTTCCTCGGGAAAAGCATCTTCGCCAGCTGCTGACTAATCGTACTTCCACCTCCCGAGCTCGTATCGCCGGAAAGCACTCCTTTCAAAACCCGCATCAAACCTCGAAGGTCAATCCCTGAATGTTCATAAAAACGAACATCCTCAGTTGCAAGCAACGCATCAATCAACTGTGGTGGTAAATTCTCGTAAGCTACGTAACTCCGGTTCTCTCTAAAATAGCGTCCCAGCGTTACATGATCTCGCGAAATAACATCAGATGCTAATAAACTCTGGGGGTTCTCCAACTCTCGAAAAGAAGGCATCTCGCCCAACTTGCCTTTAGCTATCGAAAAGAACAAGGCGACAACCATCAGCAGGCCAACCAAGTATAGTGACCAAAATGCGTAACTGTACTTTCTGAATTTATTTTTCTCTTTTTCCATCCGGTATGATAAGAAGATTCGCGGACAAAGATAACGAAAGGATTAAGAATATTATTTTCTCCAATTTGAAAACAAGTCAATTAACAATTATTGCACCCAAACTTCAAGCTAACACCTGTCTAAAAGAAGTAATTAAGTAGGACTGAGCAAGGTGATTCAGCAGCACTCAAAGAAGCGCTCAGGCGCAATAAAATAATCATTATCAAATAAATATGAAAGTAAAAATCTTCAATTAAAATTTGAAGATGGTCAAGCATTTTCTTTTATTTGCAGAAATTTTTAGAAAACAGGAGGTTTTATGCACGAGAATCTGGTTATTGTTGAGTCCCCTGCCAAAGCGAAAACAATTGAAAAATTTCTAGGCAAAGATTATTTCGTTACATCCAGCATGGGGCATATCAGAGACCTCGAAAAAAAGGACTTTGGGATTGACATGGAAAACAACTACACCCCAAAGTATGTTGTTTCGCCCGACAAAAAGAAAGTTGTTTCCGAGTTAAAAAAATTAGCCAAAGACGCCCAAACGGTCTGGATCGCATCCGATGAGGACCGCGAGGGAGAAGCGATTGCCTGGCACCTTAAGGAAGTGCTCAAGCTAAAGCCAGAAAAAACAAGACGTATTGTTTTTCACGAAATTACTAAGGATGCAATTTTAAAAGCGGTACAAAACCCACGCCCTATTGATGAAAACCTGGTAAATGCGCAACAAGCACGCCGAGTGCTCGATCGCATCGTAGGTTTTGAGGTATCACCCGTTCTTTGGAAGAAGGTAAAACCTTCTCTTTCTGCCGGACGGGTTCAATCCGTGGCCGTTCGTCTGCTTGTTGAACGTGAACGCGAAATCATCAACTTCAAGAGTAAGTCCAGCTTTCGGGTTACTGCAGTATTCTTAGTACCTGATAAAAATGGTCAGACCGTTGAGCTAAAGGCTGAATTAAAAAAACGATTCGAAACAAAGGATGAAGCAAAAGCCTTTTTGGAGAAATGTAAGCAAGCCCAGTTCAACATTGCAGATATTGTCACCAAACCGTCAAAAAGGACGCCTGCTGCTCCTTTTACCACCTCAACTTTGCAGCAAGAGGCCAGCCGAAAACTTGGTTTTTCGGTATCTCAAACGATGTCTGTTGCTCAGCGCTTGTACGAGGCTGGTAAGATAACTTACATGCGTACCGATTCGGTCAATTTATCTTCGCTGGCAATTAACACCGCTCAAAGTAAGATTGTTGACTCGATGGGTGAAAAATACCACAAACTTCGTCAATACAAAACCAAGGCGAAAGGAGCTCAAGAAGCACACGAAGCCATTCGTCCTACTTACATCGACCAAGAAGAAGTCAGTGGCTCAGCCCAGGAAAAACGCTTATACGAACTCATCTGGAAACGAACCATCGCCTCTCAAATGGCAGATGCGGAACTGGAGCGTACCACCATCAATATTTCAATTTCAAACTGCCCCGAGCTATTTCAAGCAACTGGAGAAGTTATCAAATTCGATGGATTCCTTCGGGTTTACCTGGAATCAACCGACAATGAAGAGGAAAACGACGATCAATCAACCTTGTTACCTCCAGTTAAGGAAAACCAAGAGCTAAGAGCAGAACAAATTCAAGCAACTGAACGGTTTACCCTTAAACCACCAAGATATACAGAAGCCAGTCTTGTCAAAAAACTGGAAGAACAAGGCATTGGGCGTCCATCAACCTACGCACCAACAATTACCACCGTACAAAACCGGGGCTATGTTGTTAAAGAAGATCGGCCTGGAGTTGAGCGGGAGTACACCCAGTTAACCCTAACCGGCAGCGAGTTGAAGGAAGCGCTAAAAACCGAAATTACCGGAGCCGAACGCTCGAAACTCTTCCCCACTGACATTGGCATGGTTGTCAATGACTTCCTAATCAAATACTTTGATAAAATTATGGACTACCGATTCACAGCTAAGGTAGAAGTTGAATTTGATGAGGTCGCTGGTGGAAAACGAATCTGGAACGAAGTAATCGATGAGTTCTACAAGCCATTCCATAAAAATGTGGAGAATGCCTTGGAGGTTTCTGAGCGAACCAATGGAGAACGCATACTTGGCGACGATCCAAAAACCGGCAAACCCGTTTCAGTAAAAATTGGCCGTTATGGGCCACTGGCTCAGCTTGGTGAAACAACTGAAGAAGGAGAAAAACCACAGTTTGCAAGCCTCCGCTCTGGACAACATCTTGAAACCATCACCCTTGAGGAAGCCTTGGATCTGTTTAAACTTCCACGCGACCTAGGTGAATACGAAGACAAAAAGGTTTCTGTTGCCATCGGTCGTTTTGGCCCTTATGTGCGACACGACAATAAGTTTGTCTCTCTGGAAAAGAATGTTGATGATCCATACACCGTCGAGCTTGACCGAGCTATCGAATTGATTGAAGCAAAACGCGAAAAAGACCGGAAAGCATTGATCAAAACCTTTGATGAAGAGCCTGAGCTCCAAATTTTGAATGGTCGTTGGGGACCCTACATCAAGTACAAGAAAAAGAATTTCAAAATTGCCAAAGGCACCGAAGCCGAGAAATTAACCCTCGAAGATTGCATGAAAATTATTGAGGAAGGCCCGAAGCCCAAACGCAAAAAGAAAAAATAAGATCCCAAAGGCAAACGTTCAATATGTTTGCCTTTTTTCATTATTTTCATCAGGTGAAAACACAGCCTTAAGTACAACGACCTGCCTGCAATAATTCCATTCGGGCAAGGAGATGATTACCAGACAAAAAGTCGAGGCAATCTACTCTGAAGAACGTGTACTTAACAAGCAATCGCCAACGACTGTTTCATTGCTGAAAAACATGACAATATGGATCTTACGCTTTATCTGAAACCGACTAATTTCTCTAAGTTTAAACCAACTCCCTGGATTCAATCGAAATTCAGTCTGGGAAGCATCCTTGAAAAAAATCAGGCCAAACTCTCTCTGGATAAAGCTCAAATTGTCCTACTGGGTGTTGAAGAAGATCGCAACGCTGTGGTCACAGGAAGCGCTAAAGCTCCCAACATCATCCGCCAACACCTTTTCAACCTAAACCGGATTTCGCCCCGCTTTAAGATTTTGGATCTCGGAAACATCAAGACCGGCAAAACTCCCAACGACACCTATTTTGCTTTACGCGATGTGTGTAGCTACTTATTGGAAATTGGCAAAACAGTTGTCATTCTTGGAGGAAGCCAGGATTTAACGTTTGGGATTACCAAAGCCTTTGAAGCAACTCCTTTCAACTTAGTCAATATCGACCCAAAACTTGACTACAAAAAGGGAGTTAAAAGCATTAATTCAGAAACCTACCTGAATTTTATTCACGAAAAGCAACCCTGCCTCTATGCGCAGACAATACTGGGGTATCAAAACTATTTTATTGACAGTCTCGAACTCGATTATTGCTATGAACAAGATATTGACGTGAAACGCCTAGGGGAAATTCGTTATGAAATGGCTCATATTGAACCTTACTTAAGAGATACTGACATTTTAAGTTTCGATATCAATGCCATCCGCCAACTTGAAGCTCCCGCCCAATACTTTGGCTCTCCAAATGGACTTTATGCAGAAGAAGCATGCCAAATTGGGCACTATGCAGGCATGGCCGACCAACTCAAAATAGCTGGCTTTTTCAACTTAATTCCCCACCTGGACACCAATGAGCTAAGCAGCAAACTTATGGCTCAGGTCGTCTGGCACTTTCTCGAAGGCTTTTACTTCAAAAAGGTAGAACAGCCAACTCCCGAAAGCGAAGATTTCAATGAATTTCTACTCGAGATTGATGACATTGACCTTCCCCTGGCATTCTACCAAAGCCACCAGACAGGACGGTGGTGGATGAAGATTGCAGACGAAGAAAATCAATACGAACGAATGATTGCCTGTACCGAAGAAGATTACAAGATGGCCGCTCAGCACGAAATTCCTGACCGCTGGTGGAAAAATATTCGTAAATTGAACCGGCTTACAAAATAAAAACAAGGCTAATGCGTTGAAAAACTTTACTAAGCATTAACTAAAAAAACAGCTGGAAAGAATTATTATTTTCACTTACTTTGGCGCTGGAAATCGGCAGTAACGGCCAGTTTATGAAAAAATTATTTTACTTTTTATTTTTATTTATATTCCTTAACTTAGCCGCAAAAGCTCAGCAGGACCCTCAATTTAGCTTCAACAAAGAAACTCAGTTGTTGGTGAATCCGGGATTTGCTGGCAGTAATGATGCGTTAACTGGATTAATTTTAAACAGGTATCAATGGAGTGGCCATGAGGGTACTCCACAAACATTACTTTTCAGCGTGGAAACGACTGCTAATATATTTGGAAGATCAAGTGGGGTAGGCTTAAACATTATCAGCGATCAACTGGGGTTTGCGAAAAACGTCTTAGTCAATTTGAATTATTCTTACCATATACCAACCAGTATCGGAGAACTCGGTATTGGAACTTCCTTAGGACTTTATTATGTAAGCATGAATGGAGAATGGGAAACTCATGTTGACGGAAGCTTTGAACCAGGCTCTGGCGAAGGAGATTTCTTAATTCCTAAAGGAGAAGTTAGCCAGGCAACACCTGATGTCGGCCTTGGTGTTTACCTCAAATCCACCAATTACTTTGCTAGTCTTTCAGTCACTCATCTCAACCAAGGTGAAATTACTTACAACGAAACTGAAAAGGAAGCTTCTTATCCACTTCTCAGAAACTATTATCTGGCTGGGGGATACAATATTAGCCTTGCTAACCCGTTATTTGAGTTGCAACCGGCCATTTTTGCAAAAACAGATTTGTCCAGTGCACAAGTCGATCTGACACTGAATGTGGTTTACAACGAGCGTTTCACCGGAGGCCTTAGCTACAGGATACAGGATGCTGTAGCTTTGCTTGTTGGTGTTGAATTGCTTAACGGACTGAATGTGGGCTTAGCCTATGACATTACAACTTCCGCCATGGGAAGAAATGGGTATGGATCGCAAGAGATTTACCTGCGCTATACACTTGGTCTTGGAAAAGGAAGAATGAAAAAATATAAAAGTATCCGATTTTTATAAGCTGAACTAATGAAAGCAACACGTGTAGCTATGAAAAAAATATTTTCTTCAGGATTAATCATTGCAACGATACTGACTTTGTCGAGTTGCGGAAAATCAGGAAATGGGGAACTGACCGGCGTTCCGGGAAGGGGCAAATGGTTTGAACCAGCCCCCTATGGAATGACTTTCGTTCGTCGAGGGAGTGTCAATATCGGTCCCAACGATCAAGATCCTACCTGGTCTTCATCGCCCACAAAAACAGTTTCGATTGATGCTTTTTGGATGGATGACACCGAAATTACCAACAACGAGTACCGTCAATTTGTAAATTGGGTGCGCGACTCGATTGCCAGAAGCTTGCTGGGAGAACAATATCCTGAATTCATGATTAGTGAAGATCGGGATGGCAACATGATAGACCCTCCACGTCTCAACTGGGATGAACGCTTGGAGTGGGATAACCCCGACTACATGGAAGCTCTTGAAGAAATGTACATTCCTGAAAACGAGCGTTTCTTTGGGAAAAAAGAAGTTGATGCCCGGAAGCTTTTCTACACGTTTTACTGGATCGATTATCAACAAGCTGCAAAAAGATCAAATAGCTACAATTACGAAACTCAAAGCTACGAGGGAACCGTAATTGATCAAAATGGAGAAGCTAGTGCCATTGAGAATCGTTCTTCTTTCATTTTCGGCGAAACAACCAATGTCTATCCCGACACACTGTGTTGGATCAGAGACTATACGTATACCTATAACGAACCCTGGACCACCAAGTATTTCTGGCACCCAGGTTTTGACGACTATCCTGTGGTAGGGGTAACCTGGCAACAAGCCAAAGCATTTTGTAACTGGAGAACCAAGCTACATAATGACTTTTTGGCCAACGCTGGAGAACCAACCATTCAGGACTACCGCTTACCAACTGAGGTTGAATGGGAATATGCGGCAAGAGGCGATAAAGATATCTCTATGTATCCTTGGGGAGGCTACTACACCCGTGATGAAGACGGACGCTTCCTGGCTAACTTCAAGCCTTTGCGAGGAAACTATGTTGAAGATGAAGGCTTAGCAACTTTAAAAGTTGGAAACTACGATCCAAATATGTTTGGCTTGTATGACATGGCAGGTAACGTAGCCGAATGGACCATCTCTGCTTACGATGAGTCCGCCTACATGTATGTGAATGATTTTAACCCAAACTTTGAATACAACGCACGTCCAAATGATCCTCCTGTTATGAAACGGAAAGTAATTCGCGGTGGATCATGGAAAGACATTGCGCCTTATCTTCAAGTATCAACAAGAAGCTTTGAATATCAAGACACAGCAAAGTCCTACATCGGATTCCGTTGTGTAAGATCTTCCTTTGGAAACGAATTTTAGACTAACCCTAACTCAGAAAAAATGAACATCGGAGAAATCATACAAAGCAAACGTTGGAAAGTATTTACTGGCTACGTTTACAACTTGGGTGCCTCAATTGTTTTGCTAGGTGCTCTTTTTAAGCTTCAGCACTGGTCTTACTCAGGCCTATTGCTGATCGTTGGGTTATGTACCGAAGCTTTTATCTTCTTTATCTCTGCTTTTGAACCACCGCTGGAAATGCCTGAATGGTCTAAAGTATATCCTCAACTCAAAGATGAGTATGACTTGGATGAGGAGCTTGGAGAAGAATCCAAAAACAGCTTTGCCGATTTATTTGATAAATCTGATATTTCACCCGAGTTACTGAGCAAAGTATCCAAAGGGTTAACCGATTTAAGCAACACCGCGTCAAGCATTAGCGATATTAGCACGGCTACACTGGCAACTGATTTATATGTCAAGAACCTAACTTCGGCATCAGAATCAATGAACACGCTGTCAGAAGTCAACAACCAAGCGAATGGCAAAATCAGTGGGTCACTCGATACCTTGGTTGAATCTTATGCCACAACAGCACGCAATCTTTCGGAAAGCGGAAGTGAATTGTTAACTAAAATTTCGGTTTCGGGCGAAGAATTTACCAATCAACTAACACAAACAAGCAATAAGTTAGCTTCAAGCTACCAGAAAGTTGCTGGAACCATTGATACTGGCATTGAAGAATTGAGCAAAAACTCGAATCAATACGGAGAGAATTTAAGCAAGCTCAACAAAAACCTGGAATCTTTAAATTCTTCTTACGAGAATCAATTGAAAGACACCTCAGAGCAGCTTAAAGCCTCACATAAATTCTTCAACGAAATGGCTCAAATGAATGAAATGATTGCCTTATCAACAGAGGAAATCAAAAAATACAAGGCCAACGCTGAAGAACTAAACAAACACCTGGAAGCGCTTAACTCAGTTTATGGCAACATGCTTGGAGCCATGAGTTATAAGAAAAAATAAAAACCGATAAGCTCATTCGCATATGGGAACTAAAAATTGCCCGGAAACTCCTAGGCAGAAGATGATCAACATGATGTACTTGGTGCTGCTGGCCATGATGGCCCTCAACGTAGCATCTGAAGTACTTGACGCCTTCCGCGTAGTAGATTCAAGTCTTATGCAAACGTTTAAGAGTGTTGACTCGAAAAACGAACAGATTTACGCCTCATTTGCGCAGGCTTATGAAGAAAATCCCCAAAAAGTAAAGGAGTGGAAAGAGAAGTCTGATCAAGTAAAAGCACTGACCGATAGCCTCAACCTTAAAATTACGAGATTAAAGGAAGAGTTGGTGATGAAATCCAAAGGGACCAACCTGACAGAAGAAGGGGAAGTATTTGACAGTCATGGAGAACAATCCTTCATTCTGAATGCCAAAGGAGATACCTTACTAATCAAGAAAGACGATGAGCTTAATATTCCATCTGAGATCATGATCAGACTTGGGAGAGCGGAAGATCTAAAAACTGATATTATTGCTTTAAAAGAAGCTTTTCTAGCACTGCTTGATGAAGATTCTCCTATACGGGCAACCATTGAGCAAGAATTGGATACCTCTGATCCAAAATCTACCTTAAAAGAAGGAGTTGCTGATAAACGAACTTGGGAGATTGAACATTTCGATAACAAACCACTCATTGCCGTTATTACCTTGTTATCTAAAATGCAGATCGATATTCAAAATGCTGAATCCAACATTCTCTCCTATTTGTATAGCCAAATCGACGCCAGTTCATTCAAATTCAACAAATTGGGCGCTCGAGTTATTGCAAAATCATCCTACGTTTTGGAAGGCGATGTTTATCGTGCTGAAGTATTTTTAGCAGCTGAAGATACCACCCAACAACCGATAATCCTTGTTAATAACAAGCCATTAAAGATTGTAGACGGGAAAGGCATTTACGAAGTTCCAGCAACCTCATCCGGCAATTTCGAGTGGGGAGGAATTATCAAATACCGTACACCTGAAGGAGGCTATAACACCTATGATTTTACGGAAGAATATCAGGTTAGTAAACCATCGGTAACCATTTCTCCCACCAAGATGAACGTGTTCTACATGGGAGTTCCTAACCCGGTAAGTATTTCAGTTCCGGGTGTTCCCTCTGAAAATCTGGAAGTATCGATCTCCAATGGACGCATCGAAAAGAATGGTAAAGATTACATCGTTCGCCCCAAGGCAGAAGACATTAATGGAAGAAATACCAAAGTTTCAGTCAATGCGAATTTTGATGGACAGAAACGTTTTATGGGAAGCATGGATTTCAGGGTAAAACAAGTTCCCGACCCAGAAGCAACCATAGCTGAAAAATCCAGTGGCGTTATTCGCAAAGAAGACTTATTGGCCGAAGATGGTATTTTTGCAGCTCTTAAAGACTTTGATTTTGACCTCAAGTTTGTCGTCACCCAATTCGATATTACATTTACCGGAGCCGGTGGTTATAACAATACTTGGTCTTCAACATCAAACCGCTTTACCAATGACCAACGGGATCAGTTCAGGCAACTAGCGCCCGGAAGCATTATATACATTGATAATATTTTTGCACATGGTGACGACGGAACAGATCGTGAATTGTCACCCATTAGCTTTAAAATAAGATAACCCATGAAAAAGTTTTTTGTAGCGATAGGCATTGTTTGTTGTGCAGTTGGTTTCTCAGCAAAAGACACACAGGCACAGATTATAGACGGTGCATTCCAGCGCACCAATATTGAAAATAAAAAACCGATGGCCTTTGCTCCAATTCGTGAAGCAGATGTCATGTGGTCTAAAAAAATATGGCGAATTATTGATCTGCGTGAAAAAATGAACCAGGTGATGTACTTTCCTACCGCCAATATGGATGGACGTTCGAACCTCATCAACCTTTTGCTGGAAGGGATCAACAATGGGCTGTTAACAGCTTATGACGCACGTACCGATGATGAATTCAAAGTACCGATGACTTACGAGCAAGTCAAAGAAGCCTTTGGAGCAACAACACGCACTCGACAGGTAAGAGACGTAGACACTGGCCAGTTGGTAGATCGAACCATTGTGGGAGAAATCCGCCCAGAAGAAGTAAAACAGTTCATGATTAAAGAAGAGTGGTTCTTTGATAAGCAAACATCAACGCTAAACGTGCGCATTATTGGTATTTGTCCAATTCAGGAGTATTATCGTGACCAGGACATCAACCGAGAAAACGTACAACGTCGGAAGGTTTTCTGGATTTACTACCCGGAAGCCCGCGAACTACTTGCTTCTCGACCTGTTGTAAATCCACACAACACCGTGTTCAGCATGTCATTTGATGATCTATTTATCAAACGGAAGTTCAACAGCTACATCGTTAAAGAGTCCAACGTTTATAACAACCGGGCAATCAGCCAATACTTAAGCGGGCGTGATGCCATGCTCGAATCAAAACGAATTGAGCAGGAGATCTTCAATTTTGAGCAAGACCTTTGGGAGTATTAAACGACCTGTGAAAAACATACAAATGCCTTATGGGTTAAACTCATAAGGCTTTTTTGAGTTAAAAACAAACAATATTGAAAACCCCATTACGTTAGGTCAATGTGTGTAAGAGTGACTTTGTGAATGAAGAAATCTATTGCCATAGCAACACTTTTTGTAACCGTTCTTCTTGCAAGTTCTTGCAAAAAGGATGAAACACTCAATTACTTGTATCCAGAGGAATCAAGGCCCTTCTTTGAGCCATCTCCTTTTGGGATGAGCTACATTGAGCGTGGAAGTTATGTCATGGGAGCTGAAGACGACGAAATACAAGGGTTTAACACAACAACCAAGCGGGTTTCTGTTGAAGCATTCTGGATGGATGACACCGAAATTACCAACAACGAATACCGCCAATTTGTGTATTGGGTGCGCGACTCCATCGCTCGAACCATACTGGCTGAAAGCTTTCCTGAGTACCAAGTCACCGAAGATGGGCGGGGCAATTTCTTCGATCCTCCATTCTTAAATTGGCAGATTCCAATTGAGTGGAAAAATCCCGAGTTTCAACAGGCGATGGAAGAACTGTATATTCCAGAGGAAGAGCGGGTCTATTTCTCTAAAACGATTGACACTCGCAAACTGATCTATGAATATCAATGGATTGACTACAAACAGGCGGCTAAACGCCGAAATATGTACAATCTGGAGACTCAAAGTTACGACGGAACAGTCATTGATGCAGAAGGCAATGAGGTACCTATTGAAAATCGGTCTTCGTTTATTTTTCGGGAAAGCACACCAGTCTACCCTGATACCCTTTGCTGGATTCGCGATTACACCTATGCTTATAACGAGCCACTCACCAAGCGCTACTTCTCCCACGTTGGATTTGACGATTACCCAGTTGTAGGGGTAAGCTGGCACCAAGCAAAGGCATTCTGCCACTGGCGAACAGAAATGATGAACAACTACCAACAGATGATGGAGGTGGCCCCAGTGCATGCTTACCGATTACCAACCGAAGCCGAATGGGAATATGCAGCTCGTGGAGGCCATGAGCGTACACTTTACAGCTGGGGTAGCTATTATACCCGAAATTTACCGGGTTGTTTTAAGGCCAACTTCAAACCACGAAGAGGAAATTACGTTGCCGATAGTGAATCGAGCACGACCACCATGAAAGTCGGTAGTTTTGATCCCAATGACTACAAGCTGTATGATATGGCAGGAAACGTAGCGGAGTGGACCAGTTCGGCCTTCAATGAGGCCGCCTATGAGAACATCAGCGACTTCAACCCGTCTTACGAGTACAACTCCAAACCAGGTGATGCGCCTGTGCTGAAACGAAAAGTTATCCGAGGAGGTTCCTGGAAAGATGTTGCCTACTATATTCGCAACTCCACCCGTAGCTTCGAATATGAAGACACAACCAAATCTTACATTGGCTTCCGCTGCGTTCGAACTTCTTTCAAAGATGAATTCAGAGAATAAAAAAGCTCTCCCAAAATTTGAGAGAGCCTGATTTTATTTGTTTTTCTTCTACTTATACAAATTGGTCACCTTTCACCATCTTCACATCGCTTACAAACTGTCTGATTTGTTGTTCGTCCTCTTTCTTGCAAATCAACAAGGTATTGTCCGATTCAACAACGATATAGCCATCAAGCCCCTGTAAAACGACGAGTTTATCTTTCGGCAAGTTGACGATACAATTCTGGGTTTGGTAAGTAAACACCTCTCCCCCACTAATTGAGTTCTTATGTTCGTCTTTATCGCTATTTTCATACAATGAGCCCCAGGTTCCCAAATCACTCCAGCCAAAATCGGCACACAAAACATACACATTATCTGCCTTCTCCATAATTCCATAGTCAAGCGAAATATTCTGACATTCAGAATAAGTTTTACTGATAAAGTGCACCTCATCATCCGTCCCATAGAGTTTTTCGCCCTTCTTAAACAAGGACGAAACATCTTCCAGGTGAGTTTCAAAAGCATTCAGAATGGTATCA
Source organism: Sunxiuqinia elliptica (assembly GCF_900113005.1). Classification (GTDB taxonomy): domain Bacteria; phylum Bacteroidota; class Bacteroidia; order Bacteroidales; family Prolixibacteraceae; genus Sunxiuqinia; species Sunxiuqinia elliptica. Next base: position 670,061 of record NZ_FONW01000001.1, on the reverse strand, counting down.
AGCGACCAAATAAAGATACCCGAATTCCAGAAAAACTCACCACTGGAGACAAACACTTCAGCCATGTCTTTGTTGGGCTTCTCGGTAAAGGTTTTTACTTTATAAAGGTTTTCGTAATCTTTATAATCGGCCTGCCCATCAATTTGAATGTAGCCATAGCCGGTTTCCGGTCGACTTGGAGTAATCCCCAAGGTTACAAGCACCTGGTTATTTTTCGCATAGTCAATCCCTTTATTGATTTCCTTTACAAAATCGTCTCCCTTAACAATTAAATGATCCGATGGCGCCACAATGATGTTCGCTTTCGGATTGATCGTCTTAATTTTATAGCTCGCATACGCTACACACGGAGCTGTATTTCGACGCAATGGCTCTAGCAGCACCTGATGCTCATCAAGCTCAGGAAGTTGCTCCATAACCAGCTCTTTATAGGCAACACTGGTTACGACATAAATATTCTCTACAGGACAAATATGCTTAAAGCGATCGAAAGTCATTTGGATGAAAGTACGTCCAGTTCCCAAAATATCCAGAAACTGCTTTGGCATAGTGCTCTTACTCATAGGCCAAAAGCGACTGCCAATTCCTCCGGCCATAATGATGCAAAAATTGTTCTCCATTATTATTATAAATTTGAGGTCAGATTAAATCAAATATACCTATTTTACTTTGAACAGTTCAAGTTATTCGATGAATTAAACAACAGCAATAACCCGGAACTACCCAACAAACGGATAAATGGGTTTTTTCATATGCGATTATTTGTAACTTTAGGCTAAAGTATTGTTATGAAATTCTTTTTTCATGTAGGACGTTATTTTACTCTGCTTGCCCGGGCTTTCTCAAGACCTGAAAAGCATCGTATTTATTTCCGTAAGCTATTTGTAGAAGTTGAACAACTGGGATTGGATTCGGTTGGCATTGTTGCCATTATTTCTGTTTTTATGGGCGGAATTATTACCCTGCAAGTAGCCTACAATATGTCTAGTCCACTGTTTCCTAGCTACCTGATTGGACTTGGAAACCGAGACACCCTAATTCTGGAATTTTCCTCAACCATCATGGGCTTGATTATGGCTGGAAAGATTGGATCTAATATAACCTCTGAAATAGGCAGTATGCGGGTTACCGAGCAAATTGACTCCTTGGAAATTATGGGTATCAACTCGGCCAGCTACCTGATTTTACCCAAAACCCTGGCGGTTGTCTTTATTTTTCCATTTTTATTTGTGTTAAGCGTCTTTTTTGGTTTGATTGGAGGTTTGATTGTAGGACCAGCGGTAGGAGCCGTTACAGCGCCGGATTACATCAATGGGATCCAATACCTTTTCAACCCTTATTACGTGACCTTCTCGATGATTAAAACCCTCTTTTTTGGCTTCCTGGTAGCGACGATCCCAGCCTATTTTGGCTATTTTGTCGAAGGTGGAGCCTTTGAAGTAGGAACAGCCAGTACCAAAGCTGTGGTAAACACCAACATTCTCATCCTGGTTTTTGACCTTATTCTAACACAACTTCTATTTTAAATGATTACCATCCAACATATCAATAAGTCATTTGACGGCAAACAAGTTCTCAAAGACATTTCAACGATGTTTACACCTGGAAAGACCAACCTGATTATTGGACGTAGTGGAAGTGGTAAAACAGTGCTTCTAAAGTCCATTGTGGGGCTCCATGAGATCGATGAGGGTGCGATTTTCTACGACGATCGTGACTTCACTAAAATGAACCATAAGTTGCGGAAAAAGCTTAGGCAAGAAATGGGAATGGTTTTTCAGGGAGGAGCGCTTTTTGATTCTTTTTCAGTTGAAGAAAACGTGCGTTTTCCTTTGGACATGTTTACCAATAAAACAGCCAAAGAAAAACAAGAGCGAGTTGATTTTTGTCTTGATCGTGTGAATATAAAAAACGCACATCACTTATTCCCTGCGGAGATTTCCGGAGGTATGCAAAAGCGGGTGGCTATTGCCCGTGCCATCGTTATGAACCCCAGTTATCTGTTTTGTGACGAACCAAACTCAGGGCTGGACCCTGAAACATCGTTAGTTATCGATGAGCTGATTCATGAATTAACTGTTGATTTTAAAATGACTACCATTATCAACACGCACGACATGAACTCGGTCATGGAAATTGGCGACAATATCCTGTTTATCAGCGAAGGAGAAAAATCGTGGGAAGGAACTAAACACGACATTCTACATGCTGACAACAAGAAATTGCAAGAGTTCGTTTTTGCCAATAAAACCTATCGCCAGCGACGCGACGAGAAGATTGAAAAAAACAACTAAGATTTTGGCGACAAGGTAACTACTGGAATAATCATTTCTTCGAGTGAAACCCCTCCATGCTGATATGTATCACGGTAGTACTGCGCGTAATGGTTGTAATTGTTGGGATAAGCCAGAAAGTCGTTATTCAGCGCAAAAATAAAGCTGGAACTTACATTACGGCCCGGCAAAAACGCTTTCTCCGGATTGGTAATCTCAAACACCTGTTTAGCTTTGTAATTCAGGTTCCGCCCCAGCTTATACCGTAGGTTGGTATTGGTCTCCCGATCACCGATCACCTTCAAGGCATTATCAACACGAATGGTTCCGTGATCTGTCGTTAGCACCACTTTTACTTTATTATCCGCCAATGACTTTAACAGCTCAAACAAGGTTGAATGCATAAACCAACTCAGCGTTAACGAACGATAAGCTTTCTCATCACTAGCCAGTTCCTTCATCATATCCATTTCGGTACGTGCATGCGACAACATATCCACAAAGTTGAACACCATCACTGACAAGTCATTCTGCAAAATATTCCCCAGATGATCGTTCAGCTTCTTGCCTGCTTTTAGATTGGTAATCTTCTCAAAATAAAGCTTGTCCGTCCTTCCCCTTCGCTTCATCTGAGTTTGCATCAACTCACGTTCGTGTACATTTTTATTTCCCTCATTATCATCATCTTCCCAATATTCAGGGAACAAACGAGCGATCTCTGAAGGCATCAGTCCAGCAAAAATGGCATTTCGCGCATACATGGTTGCCGTTGGAAGAATACTGTAGTAAAGATCTTCTGAATCCGTTACAAAATACTGATTAACAGCAGAACTAAGCACTCGAAACTGATCGTATCTCAAATTATCGATAACCAAAACCAGCACCTTGTGTCCTTTATCCAAGTGAGGAAACACCTTCCGACTAAACACTTCAGGTGATAGCATGGGACGATCTTCAGTTCCTTTCTCAAACCAAGTGAGGTAGTTACCCTTGATATAACGTCCAAAAGCTTTGTTGGCTTCAGCCTTTTGCATCTTCAGCACTTCATCCATGGTCGAATCCTGTGAAGCACTAAGCTCCAACTCCCAAAAAACCAGTTTCCGGTATATATCAGCCCATTCACGCCAATCCAAACGTTCGTTCAGACGCATGCCAATTTTAGAAAATTCACTCTGGTAAGCCGAAGTGGTTTTCCGGGTTACCAGTTCTTTCTGATCAACATTCTTCTTGATCGATAACAGAATTTGCTTGGGATTCACTGGTTTTATGAGGTAGTCAGCCATCTTTGAACCAATGGCCTCATCCATAATATCCTCTTCTTCACTCTTGGTGATCATCACAACCGGAACATTGGGATCCAGTGTCTTGATCTCATCCAGCGTCTGCAGGCCTGTCAGACCCGGCATATTTTCATCCAGAAAAATAATATCGAAATGATTATCGCGAACTAAGTCAATCGCATCAGCTCCATTATTGGCCGTTGTTACATCGTAGCCCTTTTCTTGTAAGAAAATGATGTGGGCACGCAACAAATCGATCTCATCATCAGTCCAAAGTATACGTATTGTCTTCATGTTTTCTGTCTTTGTTTTCTAAGATAACACCCATACTAACAAAAAAATTCCCTAAAACGTATATCCTTAACACTATTTAACTTGACTAGCGATTCAGGTAGAAAGTCTTATAGAAATCAAGATAGGCGCCAAAATCCTTGTTTTCAAGGAGTAAGTTATAATTGTCTGGTGAGATCACAAAATTTCGGTAGTTAACTTCCATCAACGGGCCATACACTTCCTGGTTACGAACTAAGCTTCTCAAGTAACCGATTCCCGATTCCTTGTCGCTAATTCCAGCAACCTTCAAAATACCATAGTCAGCATCAAATTCACTCGACTCAATGGTCAAGTTCATACTTGCAAAACTACTGGTATTGTGTTCTTCAATGGCTGTTTTTATTTGGTTTTGATCAATTCCTGAACGAGGAACCATCAACACAAAAAATTGCTTTCCTTCCACATTGGTATTAAAAGGCCCTTGATAAACAGGCTCTGCTGAATCTACGCCAGCACCTGTTGCCTTTTCTTCAGTTGGTGTCACCGTTGGTTGGGGCTGTTCTGCCTTGTCGTTAGCAAACGCCCCACTGATGTAGTAATTTCTGAAAAACTCAACATACTCCCCAATATTACTGTCGCTAATGAGTTTTTCCAGGTTCTTATCGGAAATCAAAAAGTTCCGGTAGCTTCGGGTTTGAAGGCTTTCGTACAAGCTACGGTTAGCCACTACTTGACTGAAATAGTCCATGGCTTCCCGAATGTTCGGCATCGACTTGATCACCATCATCCGGTAATCACCAAACCTCCGCTCTTCAATTTTTAGATTTAAGCGGCTGAACTGCGAACGATTGTAACGATCAAATCCTGGTGAGAGTGTTCTCAAATCAAAATTCGGATCATTTACCGCAATCACAAAGTTCTGAGCAACCTCACTCTCCTGGGTGAAAGGCCCTTGTGTCTCGTCGGCTTTCACAACCACAAATGATCCCCGTTCTTCCAATTGTTCTTCTTCCTCACGCGCTTTAGCCAACAATTCTTCCGGCTCAGGCAATACATCTTCAGGGAAATCATTGCTAATAAAGCGGCTGTAATTTTTCACGAAATACTTCAGGTATTCCAAATAACTATTGTCGGCTACAATCTCACGGTAATTATAGGAAGAAGCAACAAAATTCACATACTGAATATCTTCTAACGTCTGAAATACTTCTCGCTGACGAATAATTGAACGGAAATAAATCAAACTCTGCTCCTTGTCTGGTAAAGCTCGAACCACAACCAGGATAACATCCTCATTCAGGTTTTCGGTTTCCATATCGAAATCCATCCGGGTGTAATGGTCAATGTTGTAGTTTGCAATATCAAATTTCAGGCGATTCAAATCTACCTCTGCACTTCGCGGGAAAGCAATTACAAAGTAATGCAACAGGTCCTCGTCGTAGGAGAATTTACCTCCAAATTCATCATTTTCAGCTAAGTTCTCAGGTAGCAACTCTTCATTCTGGATTTGGTCATTCAAATAACCAATTTCAACCAGTTTCTGATAATCAGCCAATGTACTGTCTTCAATCAATACGAGAATTTCTTTAGCCAATGGAATGGTTCCACTTTTCGGATACGTTTTGATATGCTGATTCAGCATTGTGCCAAACTGTGTCCAATCGGTTTTAACACCATCGGCAATGGTTTCAATGAAATCAATCTTGGGCAATAACAAGGTGTCAGGTTCCATCTTCCGAATCTGCTGCGTCAATGCTCCTGCGGCATCATAATTTCCTTGCTGGTAGTTATAAAAAGCCTGCTGATACAAGTTGTTAACACTATCCTTGCGAGCCTCAAGCTCAATAAAGAAATTCGGATTCAACAGGTAGCTTGCATATTTGCTATCCGGGTATTTCGAAACAATCAAGTTTTTATAATACTCGGAGCGTTCCAAGTTTCCAAGACTCTTATAAAGATCCCAGAGTTCAAAATAGGCAGAAAGCTCATAAGCACTATTGTCATAACGTTCAATCAGTTCCTCGTACTCTTTGATGGAACGCTCATAATTCTCAAAGTCAATCTTAAAGATCCGCCCCGCATTAAACAAAGCATCCCGAATACGCTGATGCGATAGCGCCAGATCTTCCTCAGTCACCGGCACATCTTGCAGATAATAGTCACGAGACATCGGATCTTCAATTCTATTTTCAGTTTCCGCTTCGGCTTCTTCGGCCTCAGCCAACTCTTCCATCTCAAACTGAGAGGCTAATTTCTTGTTGCCTCTTCGCCAGTTATCTTCCAACTTCCGGTTTCCCCATATTTGCTGAAATTCAACTTTCCCGTAAGCGACCGTCGTGGGGTTATAAAAATACCAACCACTACCTTGTTGGCGCCGGTTCAAGCCCATTCGCGACTGATTCATCCGGTAGAAGCTACGATCCATCATTTGAGCACTCTCCAACTGACGCTGACGCTCTTCTTCCTCACGAGCATCCTTTATCCATTGGGAAACCAAAGCCGTTCGTTCATCCTCACTCAAACTTGCCAAGTGTTGCAAGCTATCTTCGCGCTCAATGGTGTAAAGATTATCCGTCAATCTGGTTAAGCTATTGTATCGTTCCACAATCGAGCTGTAGTCCGGGTACGTTTCGTCAATAACCACCATCGCGCTATCGTAGTAACTTTGCGCATTCTTATATGCTTTATCCTGAAAATAGATATCTCCTAAGGTCAGGCAGGACAACGCACGCTGAAAAACGTTCACACTGCTTGCCGCAGCCGACTGAATGTAGTTATCAATGGCTCCTTCCCGATTCCCCTCAGTCATAGAAATATTTCCCAGAGCAAAATAAACCTGATCGCGATATTCGTAGTTCTTTGAGTCACGAAGCATCTTTCGCAGCTCTTTTTTCAATTTCTCAACATCTCCTTCACCCGCAAAAGCTCCTGCAGCATTGATTCGTGCATTGAAAGCCATTTCATAGGGCGGATTCATTTTAGCCACTTCCCGGAAAGTTTCTGTTGCTAACCCATTTTGCCGGGTTTCCTGGTACAACTGTGCTAAAATATATTTCAGCCGCACCTTATTTTTTTTCCAGAAGGTTTTATGAATAGCCACTTTCATATGCGGAATAGCATCCTGAAAAGCATTCTGCCGAATGTGAAAATCGGCAACAGCCAAAGCAAACTCTTCATCGTATCTTCTGGGGAAATCAGTGCTGGCATCAACACTCTGGATCAATTCCGATGCTTCATTATAACGTTCCTGGTCGGTATAAGCCCGAATTAACCAGATATAGGCTTCATATTTCGTATCTTCTTCGCTGAATTTACGCACGACATAAGACAAATTTTCGATGGCTGCCGGATAGTTTTTCATGTAGAAATAGGCTTTCCCCATCAAAATGTAGCTGTCGTCAATCCATTTGTTGTATTCCTCTTTACTGGCTAATTTCAAATAAGCTTTGCTTCTGTTTTTACGCCGACGTGGTTTCTTCGTAATCGAGTGGACTTTGATCAGCTTAGAAGCTTTCATGATCGCATATTCCATCTCCGACTGAGCAACACGAGCAGTGCTCGGATCGCTGGACTTAAACACTGGAAGCATTTTGGTAAAATCATCCTCCACCGACCGATTAATGCGCTCAACACCCGCATTTAAGCTCTCTTTCCCGTTAAAATAGACATTGTATTGAGCAGTTACATTGTGGTATGTACGCGACATACGGGTGTTTTTTTCGGTAGAACATCCACCGATAGCAACCAGAAGAAAAACAAGACCGAGGGTATGTAAAAAACTTTTGCTCAAACGAGTATCTTTTAACACTGTAGGATAAACTTATTTATTCGAATAATATTGTTTGTCAGCACATGGAAAAACCGCAAAAAAATAGCACGATTTCAGGCCTTTTTACCGGAAGCCTAATGTCAAGCTATTTTTCTTTTCAACGCTTCCTCCAAAAAGTTTACAATATTACAAAAAAGCTACTAATTTATTGGGACTTGAAGATAAAATGATTCTGCCGATCAATCAGCATTCTTTAAGCTTTTCTTTCAAAAAGAAGCAAAAAAAATCTCTGACCCGTCAACGAATCAGAGATTATCTATTTATCAATAACTTTGTCTATTTTCTGCTAACCTTCACTTTTTTGGTTGGTTCCATCTCTTTGTTTCGCAATTCAACCTGCTTGATGGTGTTAGCTGCCAATTCTAAAAAGGCCTTTCCCATCGGAGCTTGCTCATCAACAGCAGCAGGAGTTCCCGAGTCACCACTTTCGCGGATACCCTGCACTAACGGAACTTGACCGAGCAATGGGATTTCCATTTTCTCCGCCAGGTTTTTCGCTCCATCTTTACCAAAGATATAGTACTTGTTATCCGGCAGTTCTTCTGGGGTAAACCAAGCCATGTTTTCCACCAAACCTAAGACGGGAACATCCACATTCTTTCCCCGGAACATATTGACTCCTTTCACCACATCGGCTAAAGCCACATCCTGCGGTGTCGAAACAATAATGGCTCCAGTAACCGGAACCGTTTGCACCAAAGTCAAGTGAATATCACTGGTGCCTGGAGGCAGGTCGATCAACAAGTAATCGAGTTCGCCCCAATTTCCTTCGGTAATAAGCTGTTTTAACGCATTACTGGCCATAGGGCCACGCCAAACTAAAGCATCATCTCCTGAAACAAAGAAACCAATCGACAATATTTTCACCCCATGTTGTAAGACGGGCTCAATCATTTCGCGTCCATCGATTTGAACTCCATGAGGCTGAATTTGCTCAGCTCCAAACATTTTGGGGATCGAAGGACCAAAAATGTCGGCGTCAATCAGCCCCACTGAAGCTCCGGTTTTGGCCAAGCTAACCGCCAAGTTTACAGCAACAGTCGATTTTCCAACTCCTCCTTTTCCCGAAGAAACTGCAATAATATTTTTAACGCCCGGTAAAATCGGTCGTTCCATCTGATGAATGGCTTTAGGAGTGATGTTTCCCTGAATAACAACATCAGGACCAAGATCACGAACTATGGCTTCTTCACAAGCCTGAATTACCGCTCCCATATTCGGATCGTCTGAGCGCTGAAAAACCAGCGAGAAACTTACTTTTTTCCCTGCAATCCGGATTTCCTGAACCATGTCAAGATCAACGATATTCTCTTTTCCTCCCGGAAATTGTACCGAACGTAAGGCATCGGTAACATTTTTTGGAACAATTAATTTACGTGGTATATCAGCCATTTTATTTGTGTTTTTAGTGAATTCCTAATTCTTCCACCGGATCCCAAAAGACCTTCTCAAAATCAACAATCTGGTTATCTTTAACCAGAACTCCTTCGCTGGCAAGCAACTCCTCCATCACATAATTTCCAGGAAAATGATGTTTACCTGTCAGTACCCCACGGGCATTTACGACGCGATGAGCTGGCACCTGCACTTTTGCAGCACTGCAATTATTCATCGCCCAACCAACCATTCGGGCCGACCGAACTGCTCCTAAATACCGTGCGATAGCACCATAGCTAGTCACCCGTCCAACCGGAATCAGACAGGCAACTTCCCAAGCCTTTTCAAAGAAGTTATCCATTGCATTGCTTATTCTCTGGCCGATCGCCCAAAACTGCGATACGGATCTTTTTCTATCTCAACATCAGGCTCGCGCAATGGTTTATTCGGATCTAACTGAAAAGCAAGGTATTTGATCAACAAGCCTCGCTCGCGCCATTGCTTTTCGTAAAATGTTTGAATCGAAAGGACGTCGTCCAATAGTGACGAAGCATACAAGTCATCGGTTTGGGCCAAAATGTTGAGCCCATTTTCTTGCACCATCGCCAAGGTATATTGATATTGAAAGTTACTATCCGTTTTCAGATGAATGATTCCATTCGGCTTTAAGAAACGCTTATAACGTTCCATAAAGTTGGTTGAAGTCAATCGTTTGGTATGTTTTTTCATTTGCGGGTCAGGAAACGTCAACCAGATTTCATCGACTTCTCCCGCTGCAAAAAACGTATCTACAATCTCGATATTTGTCCGGATAAATCCAACGTTACGAACGCCTTTCTCATAGGCTTGCTTCGCTCCACGCCACATCCGAGCTCCCTTAATATCAACCCCTACAAAATTCCGATCCGGAAAAAACTCAGCCAAAGCAACCGAGTATTCTCCTTTACCACAGCCCAACTCCAGAATGATGGGGTCATCATTCTTAAAAAAATTTGAAGACCATTTCCCTTTCAACTCATGATCATGATGATCATGCTTATTGTAAGGAGCTTGAATAACATGATCAAAGGTGGCCATTTCAGCAAACTTGGCCAGTTTATTTTTTCCCACTTTTACTATTCGTTATATTTTTCAATCCGTAATCCAACATCATGAATTCCTTTCAGCTTTTGGGCACGCATCCCCTGACGAATACGAAATTCGTAAGCTCCAGCCTGCTCAAACTGAACATTCTTTCGATAGATAAATTGACTATCAAACAGGTCACCAATACCGCTTCCCCGCCATTTGCCTGATTTCTCGGCCAATATGTATTCCACGGTGTCGGTTAACAATTTTCCATCAGGCTGCTCAACTTCTAAAAACAACCAGATGTTACTATTCGGGTAATCTCCCTGATTTCGAATGTTGATATACAGGTTATATGCATCACTTCCAGGCTCCATTTCAACCTGAAACCGTGCCAAGGAATCTTTATGCCAACCTTCAGGATCAATCGCCTGATAATCTTCATAAACTCTGTTTGTATCGCATGCTACCAACAGCAACATGCCTACAATGCCAACCAATAGAATTCTCATTTTTTATCATTATTCCGTGGACGGTTCGAAGATTTTTTCTTCGAAAAACGCTTCTTCTTACGCTGCCGTGTCTTAGGTTCGTCAAAACGTGTTAAACTTTCCTGAGCAATCACATCTTTGAACCCTTTCACTTGCTTTCCGGAATTGGTCGCTTGAGCCGTCCGATCCGCAATCTTCTCAACCTTTTTCCCTCGCTTGTTCAAACGAATAATTTCCTTTGCCCGCTCAACTGATATCGCCACGGGTGCTGAAGGTGAATCGCCGTTGGAAGCATAATATAAGGTACGGTTAAAAATATCTGCTTTCTGAAAGAAGAATCGTCCTTCTGCAGTATCCAAAGGCACATTTGCTGGAGGAAAATCTTTCTGGGCATCAATATAGGCGTCCACTTCAAAATTAAGGCAACACTTCAATTTTCCGCATTGTCCCGCCAATTTTTGTGGATTTAATGAAATCTCCTGGTAGCGTGCTGCATTGGTCGTTACCGACACAAAATTGCTAATCCAGGTAGCACAGCACAACTCGCGTCCACAAGGGCCAATTCCACCGATGCGGCCAGCCTCTTGCCGTGCTCCAATTTGCTTCATTTCAATGCGAATTCGGAAAGTCTCTGCCAACACTTTAATGAGCTGCCGAAAGTCGACCCGCTCATCAGCAATGTAGTAGAAAATAGCCTTAGTCCGATCACCTTGGTACTCAACATCTCCAATCTTCATATTGAGTTTCAGGTCTGCCGCAATTTTCCGCGACTCGATCATCGTATTGTGTTCCAAACTCATGGCCTCACGCCACTTGTCAATATCAACCGACTTTGCTTTACGGTACACTTTCCGAAGCTCACCGTTCACCAAGGTCACCTTATGCTTTTTCATTTGGTGTTTTACCAAAGCACCGGTCAGGGTCACAATTCCAATATCGTGTCCCGGACTCGCTTCAACGGCAACAATATCACCAGCCTTAAGCTTTAAGTTATTGACATTTCTATAATAATCTTTTCGGGTATTTTTAAATCGAACTTCAATGATGTCATCTTCAGAAGACTTATTCACCACATCATCCAGCCAGTCATAAACCTCTAGTTTAGAACAAGTCCCCGCCGCCTTTCTACAACAGCCTCGCTCGATTGATAGTTGATCATCCATAATTTCAGAATTAGTTCCGGATGAGTAAGATCCGGTCTTCGCCTTTCTGGCTTTTAGTTACAAAAATAATTAATAATGCTGACAAACAAAGAAGTACCATCATATGAGAAAAAATTTATAAAACATGAACCCGCAAAAAATTAGCAGTAAGATTAATAGAAAAAATACGGCAATTCTCAACGAAATAATCTAACTTAGATATGCTTTGTTTATAATGTTGTATGAGAAGTGAAAAAGAATATCAAGAACAAATCAGACAATTAGAAGCCCAGATAAAGGATTTATCCAACCAGTTGGCGCTTCAAAAAGACAATTTATCCTCACCTCTCCATTTTTATCAAACTATTTTTGACGAAGCTCCATTTGGGTGTGCGATCAATGAAATCATTTACGATGAACAGGGTCATCCCGTTGATTTTAAAATACTGGACTTCAACCAAGCTTTTGAGCATGCTGCCAAGGTTAAAAAAGAGAAGCTCGAGGGGCAAAAAGCCAGCCAGGTATTACCCCAGATCGATGAAAAGTGGCTTGACAAATTTGCCTTGGTCATCCAATCAGGCAAGCGAAAACACTACACAAAATTTTCATTGGACGGTAAGAAGTTTTTTGATATCGAAATTCATTCCCCTCAACAAAAAATATTCATCCTATCCTTAGTGAGCGAGCAAAAAAAAACCCGCCAAATCATGGGGCCTGTACGCTTTTACGAACGGTTAATGGACCACCTACACGAAGGAATTTGGGTAACCAACGAGGATGATGTGATTTTTTTCACCAATAGTGGAATCACACTAAACACAGGTAGTCAAAAAGACAGCTTACTGGGTAAAAACATTCATGATTTTCAGAAAAAAAACTTAGGCGATTTTCTGAAAGACTACCTCGCAGCAAAACGTACGCTCGAACCCCGACAGTACGAAACCCACCTTCAAACCTTAAGTGGCGAGGATGCTTTCCTGGCAGGGTGGCTGGTTCCACTCATTAAAAATCACCGCTTTGACGGCATGATTTGCACCACCCGAAATATCACGGAAGAAAAACAAAGCCGCCAACGAATTCGGGAAAACGAAGAAAAACTTCGCAACATCATAGAGCACAGCTCCAATGTTTTTTATTCGCATACTCCAGACAACCTGCTAACCTATGTTAGTCCTCAAATGGAAAACCTGCTGGGATACACGTCGGAAGAAGCAAAAATAAGCTGGACCGTTCTCACCTCAGACAATCCAATCAACAAAAAAGGAATTGAATCAACCATCAAAGCCATTGAAACTGGCCAGGTGCAGCAGCCTTATGAACTTGAGCTAGTGCATAAGAATGGGAAGCACGTATGGGTTGAAGTACGCGAAGCTCCTGTGGTAACCAATGGAACCACCACCTCCATTGTTGGTGCCTTGATTGACATTACCGAGCAAAAAGAAATAGCCCAACAACTAACAGAGAATCAACGAGGACTCCGAAATCTCATTGATGAATCTCCCATTCCAATTGCAATTAACAGTTTAGAGGGCGATATTGAATACCTCAACCAAGAGTTTGTAAATACCTTTGGCTACACCAATGATGAAATACCTCACATAGAAGACTGGTTTAGAATAGCTTACCCAAGTTCCACTTATCGTCAGCAGATTAAAAAACGCTGGTTCCAAGAGGTTGAAAGAAGCCAACAAGACGGTCATAAACGCACCCCTTTTGAAGCCCGAATAACCTGCAAGGATGGCACACCTCTTTTTGTTCAAATTGTGTGGAGCGAAATTGGAGAAAAGCTCGTATTGATCTTCCATAACCTAACCGAACACAAAGAACTGGAAGACAAAATCATGCAGAAAAATGATGAGCTTCAAAATGCCATGAATGAACTGCAAAAAGCCAACCAGGAACTTCAAATTGCCACCCAAAAAGCACGCGAAAGTGACCAACTGAAATCGGCATTCCTGGCCAATATGTCTCACGAAATCCGAACGCCTATGAACAGTATTATTGGGTTTTCGAGTTTACTGGCTCAACCGGCAATTTCAGAAGAAAAACGGATGCAATACACAGAGTTCATTCAAAAATCGGGGACGCACCTCCTTCGAATCATTGATGACATCATCGACATTGCCAAAATTGAATCGAACCAATTGAAAATTGAGAAAAGCTATTTTTCAGTCGTCCCTTTTCTTCAAAATACACTCGACTACCACCTGCAAAGCGCTTTATTGAGTTTCAAACCTCATTTAAAGCTTCTTTTACATCACGAGCTAGTCACCAAACCGATCATTATTTTCACGGATCCGATTCGACTTAAACAGGTGTTTGACAACTTATTAACCAACTCCATAAAAAATACGGATGACGGACAAATCGAATTTGGAGTTCATCAACTGGATGAGCATGAGATCACCTTCTTTGTTTCAGACACCGGGGTGGGCATTCCTGAGAAGTATAAGCAATCGATCTTCAAGCGCTTTACCCAAATTGAATCCCAAACCGTGAAACACGGTACCGGACTTGGCTTAAGCATTATACAAGGAATTACCAATTTGCTGGACGGTAAAATCTGGTTTGATTCGAAGGAAAATATTGGGACAACCTTCTACGTTCAATTTCCCATTCTCCCCAAAGAGCATTAACACAACCTTTTCCGAACAAGTAGCCTTTACTTGCGAATAAGCTTGACAATTTTCAGTGCCATATCGGTGAAAATGATCCTTGGATTTCCATTCATAGCAATATGCCGGTGAGCCAACTCCAATTCCTTACTCATTGAAATAATATTCCGTTCGTTGATAAAGGGAGAGAAGCGAGAAGAAAAGGCTTGTTCTTCCTCATGCATGTACACCAGCTCCGGATTCTTCATGTTGAAAATAAAATTCTCCCGGATCAGTCCCATTGCATATTGAAGCAGAATCTTTTGACGTTCGCGACCAATACTCGACACATCATCAATCCATTGAAACAAATCCATAAATTTTCGTCCATACGCAAAACGCATGAGTTCTTTAAAGCGCTCCAGATTATACCGCGTACTTTCATTCAAGTTTAACAAATTCATAGCCTGTCGGTAATTCCCACGACTCAAATGTACCAGGTTATCAATATCCCTCCCTGCTACACCTTCCAACTTCTGGATGGCTGTTTTCATCGGTTCCGACTGAATTCCCGGAATCTTTACCAGCTGACAACGCGAACGGATCGTTGTGATAATTTCTTCTTCACTTTCGGTCACCAACAAAAACAAGGTTTTCATGGGCGGTTCCTCAATCATTTTCAGCAGTTTATTGGAACAGGAAACGTGCATCTTTTCAGGCATCCAGATGATCATTACCTTGTACTCGCCTTCAAATGACTTCAAGTTTAGCTTACGAATAATCTCCTCACTTTCATGCGAATAAATCAAGCCTTGAGCATTCTCAACTCCAATAAAACTGAACCAGTCATCCAGGTTGAAATAGGCATTTTCGCCAATCAGCTTACGCCATTCTGCCAAAAAATTATCACTAACCGGTTCTTTAAACTTCGGCGTTTTTACCACCGGAAACACAAAATGAAGATCGGGATGAATGAGCTTGGCATACTTTTTACAAGACGAACATTGGCCACAAGAATCGCCATCCTGTTTATCTTTACACGACACATATTGCGCATAAGCCAAGGCCAAAGCCAACTTTCCAGATCCCTCGGGACCAGCAAACAATTGCGCATGACTGATGCGTTCTTCTTTAACCGATTGAATCAATCTTTTTTTAGTGGCTTCCTGCCCAATTACATCCTGAAAAAACATAGGCTAAATTTGTGAAAACAAAAATAATAAAACCAAATTCGTTTACGCCCTCTTTTGCTGGAACTTTATAAACATCCGCTGTTTTAGGCTTGTTACTAGCTAGTTTACCTCTGCATTAATAATTGTTGATTAAAATAGTCAAACTGAGTGAAAAATGATCTTTTTGCTATCTTTGAGTTCCATTTTTAAGAAACTAAAAAGATACATATTATGCAGACTATTGAAACCTACGATTTCAAAGGGAAGAAAGCATTGATCCGTGTTGATTTCAATGTCCCTTTAAACGAAAATTTTGAAATCACCGACGATACTCGTATGCGTGCTGCCTTACCAACCATTAAGAAAGTGATTGAAAAAGGCGGTTCTCCAATCATCATGTCTCACCTTGGCCGTCCGAAAAACGGACCAGAAGATAAATTCTCACTGAAGCACCTTGTTAAGCACTTGTCTGACTTGTTGGACGGAGCAACTGTTAAGATTGCACCAGACTGCATTGGTGACGAAGCAAAAGCAATGGCTGATGCGCTTCAACCAGGCGAAGTTTTGATTCTGGAAAACCTACGTTTCTACAAAGAAGAAACAGGTGGTGACGAAGAGTTTGCTGGCAAGCTTGCACAAAACGGCGACTGCTGGATCAATGATGCTTTTGGAACAGCTCACCGCGCACACGCTTCAACCGCTGTTATCGCTAAATTCTTCCCGAACGACAAAATGTTTGGATACGTTATTGGTGGCGAATTGGAAAGCCTTGATAAAGTTTTGGCTAGCCCAACACGTCCGATGACTGCGATTATGGGTGGAGCAAAAGTATCTTCAAAAATCACCATTATTGAAAACCTGTTGGACAAAGTGGACAACCTGATTTTAGGTGGCGGTATGACTTACACCTTTGTTAAAGCAAACGGTGGTAAAGTTGGAAGCTCAATCTGCGAAGATGACTTCATCGAAACAGCGATGACTATTCAGAAAAAAGCAGCCGAAAAAGGCGTGAAACTTTATATCGCGACTGACGTTATTGCTGCTGATGGTTTCAAAGCTGATGCTAACACCAAACTGGCTCCTGCTAACGACATTCCTGAAGGATGGGAAGGATTGGATGCTGGTCCTGAAAGTATCGCTGTATTTAAAGAGGTAATTGAAAACTCAGGCACCATCCTTTGGAACGGTCCTGTTGGCGTTTTCGAATTCGACCAATTTGCCGTTGGTTCTCGCGCTGTTGCTGATGCCATTGCTGCTGCTACGAAAAAAGGTGCTTTCTCATTGATCGGAGGAGGAGACTCAGTAGCTTGTATCAACAAATTTGGCTTGGCTGACGAAGTTTCTTACATATCAACTGCTGGTGGTGCATTACTTGAGTACCTTGAAGGAAAAACATTGCCAGGTGTTGCAGCTGTGCGCGGCGAATAAAACCAAGGTCTGTAGAAACAAACGACATCGCTCGATAAAAAAGCCCGGAGACATTTCTCCGGGCTTTTTTATTTCCCGGCATCCCCTTCTCAAACTGAACATTAAGGCTTGTTGGCGGTTATTGGAATGTATCAAAACAAAAAGAAAAATTCATGGAACTGAAGATTGAACGACTGCCTTTTGGGGCACGACCCGATAAATACATGCCAGACCTGGAGCTTTATAAGTACCTGCAAGAAGAAGGTGTACGCAAGATGGTTAGCGATCATTACGATTTACTGGCGCAAAGCTCCATCAAACATCTTTTCCCATCGAACCCCGTTGGGTTGGATGCAGCCAAAGAACGTTCAGCAGATTTTTTTGTGCAGCGACTAGGTGGCCCCGACTACTACAAACAGCACCGTGGGCATCCCATGTTAGTCAGACGGCACCTCCCATTTAAGATTGATGAGGACGCACGAATTGTCTGGCTGGAATGCTACCGTGACGTTCTGCTGAAACTAGACGCTCCGGAGCATTTAATTATGGCTTTCTGGCGTTTTTTACACGATTTTTCCAATTGGATGGTCAACACTTCCGACAATCCCTATCCGGTTATTGGAGTCAGGAAATAGGCACCAAACGTGCTTTTGCTTAAACGTTAATTCAGAACAAAGAAATAATTAAAAGCCGCTGAATAACCTTACTATCAGCGGCTTTTTGATTGTCTTGTGCTAATTTTTTATTCCGCTTGCATCTTAGCCTCCCCCTCTTCAATCAAACGGTATAGCTTTTCCAAACTCTTTGGGTTTTCCAGCTCCGTTTGTTTCTTCTTATCTCTATATGCCAACACATCATCATACATTTTTTTATACGATTGGTTGATGGAGCCAAATACATCATTTGGAATTTTTCCTCCCAGTTTGAATGACACCACAATAGCTTCCATCGATCCCAAAGCGTAACGCGAATTCTGGTTTAATTTTGAAATAAACACCAAAATATCAGCATCTTCAAAATGCGGGCTAAACAGTTCAATGGTAGAGCGAAAGGCATTAACTTCCTTTTCGAAAACCAAAGTATATTGTTCCAGCCAGCTAATATTTTCCTGGACCACCTCTTTAATCCGTTGTTCTGATAAACCAACAGCTTCCCGTTCTGACTCCTTCATTTGCCAAATACGCTCCAGCTGCTGATAGCTTCCGAAAGCCACCTGATTAAACTTCACCAGAGTACTTCCTCCAATCTCCATTAACTCATTTACCGCTGTCAATGTCAACCGTGTTAGATGATTAATTTTCCCTCGATTACGAAGCTTTAAAACCACCGGAATCAGGATAACAATTAAAAGAAGATCTAAAACAAAGAAGACCCCATTGCCAATTAAGTCACTTGCTTGCATGTTTTTAACTTTAAAGGTTATTCCATCACCTCATCCTAAACAACTAAGATAAAACTACAAACAATACCCTTATCATAAAATAATTGTACCCAGTTATTTAATAACCCATAAACATGCACCCAAATCCCTATCTTTGCAAATACAAAACCTCAATAGGATGAAAAAATCAGAACACGCGTTACAACTGTTTGGTACATTTAACTGCTCTCAAGCGGTTTTCTCAAGTTTTGCCGACGAACTTGGTATTGACCAAGCAACTGCTCTAAAACTGGCTAGCGGATTTGGTGGCGGCATGGCCTGTGGCGAAACCTGTGGCGCAGTTACTGCCTCTTACCTTGTTATTGGCATGCGTCATGGACACACAACCGGAGATGTTAATGCCAAAAGCGCAACCAAGCAGTTGATCCGACAGTTCAATGCAGACTTCGAAAAAGAGCATGGCGCATTGATTTGCAAAAAGCTATTGGGCTATGATCTATCTATTCCGGAAGAACAGGAGCAAGCCCGCGAGAACCAGGTTTTTGATCACATCTGCCCCAAGCTCATTCAAACCGCTTGCACCATTCTTGAAAAAGACAAAAAATAGTAGCCCAACAAATTTGGCATTACACGTTGTTTGCTGACTGATCCCATCAGTAATCAAATGCTTATTCAAAACCACCTGAAACAGCAATCTTCTGCCCCGTAAGCCATGATGCTTCTTCAGAAGCCAGGAAAACGGCAAGCGAAGCAATATCGCGGGGTTCGCCAATGCGCCCCAAGGGCGTGTTCGCTACAACGAAGTTCTCCATCTCAGTTCCTCGGATTTGGTTTCCCGAGGTCTGTGTTGGCCCTGGCAAAATTGAGTTGATCCGAATCTTCAGGGCACCAAGTTCTTTGGCCAAGGTCCGCGTAATTGAATCGACTGCACTCTTGGTTGCCGAATAAACCACTGTTCTTGGCGTTGGCATAACGCTTGCGACCGAGCTAATATTAACGATATTTCCCCCTAGCTCGGGAGAGAAATGCTTCATGGCTTCCTGAATCGTTAATACAACACTTAAAACATTGTGATCAAACTGGCGCTGGAAAATTTCTTCCGTAACCTGTTCAATCGGTTCAAATGTATAAACCCCGGCATTATTTATTAGAATATCGAGCTTCCCGAATTCTTCAATTGTTTTCTCAAAGAGTTTCTTAACCTCCAAGGACTTGGTAACATCAGCCTGAACAGCGATTGCAGTCCCGCCATTCTTAACGATATCAGCAACGACAGCATGACCTCCTTCTTGGTCAGTAAAATAGTTGACAATAACATTTGCCCCTGCATTTGCCAATGACCTGGCAATTTCGGCACCAATACCTTTTGAGGCTCCTGTTACAAGAGCCACTTTCCCGTTTAACTTCTTCATTTGTCTAATTTTAAGTTCACTCCAAAACTAGACAGTCGTTTTCGTTGAAATTTTGCCAAATAGCAAAAAATCAACTTTTCGCCCGAATTCGGCTTAAGGTGTATTGGGTAATGCCTAAGTATTGTGCAATGTTATTTTGAGGCACGTATTGAATCACCGTAGGCTGTTTTTGAGCCAGCTTACGATACCTGGTTTCCGCATCATCATTCAGCATCTCTGTTTTCAGTTTATGCTTTTCAATCAACGCTTTTTCCTTCAGTAAACTGATAATCTTCGAGAAGTTTTGCACCTCTGTTTCAAGCTGGTTAAAAGCTTCCCGACTGATTGTGATGACAACACATGGCGTAATGGCCTCAATGTATTCTTCTGAAGGAACTTGGTTTGTAAAGCTTTCTAAAGCTACGGCAAAATGCCCTTCGCTGATAAAATAAGGGATAAATTCATCACCGGCTGAGCTGGTTCGTACCACCTTAAAGATGCCATCTACTACAAACCCCATTTTCCGGCACACATACCCTTCTTCAACATACTTCGTCTTCTTTTTAATATTCTCTTTTTTAACAAGTTCTTTAATCCGATTTTTTTCGTCCTCAGAAATAGGAAGTATTGCTTCAAAAAGATCAATCAGCTTGTCCATAGTTATAACGATTAGATGTGCCTCCCGGAAAACTCAGATTCCATTCAAGGGAAGGATCAAACAACAACCAAACAGCCAGTTAAAATAGTGATAAAAATTTAGTTCTAACTTCCCGTCCTTGCTCCTTCTTTCTCAGTTTCAAAAAATTGTTAGCAAAAACAGTTGGTTGATCATTCGAAAAACGCTTCTTGCCAAATAACATTACTTTTGTGCTTTCAAAAAAAAATCAAAACAATGGGAAACAAAACCGATCGGATTATAGGAACTCCGTTTTCAGCAACAGCAACCAAAGCGTTGATGCTTGGTTCGGGCGAGTTGGGTAAAGAAGTCGTTATTGAATTTCAGCGCTACGGTCTGGAAGTAATTGCCGTAGACAGCTACGAAAATGCGCCGGCCATGCAGGTAGCCGACCGCTCGTATGTGGCCTCCATGCTGGATGGAGAAAAGCTGGCTGAAATTATTCGCAGCGAAAAACCCGATTTCATCATTCCTGAAGTTGAAGCCATTGCCACTGACACCTTGATCGAACTGGAAAAAGAAGGTTTCAACGTTATTCCTACAGCCAATGCAACCAAGCTGACCATGAACCGGGAGGGAATCCGGACGCTGGCAGCAGAAAAGCTGGGACTTTCAACTTCGCCTTACCGTTTTGCCGGAAGCAAAGAAGAGTTTGATGCCGCCATTGAAGCCATTGGTTTTCCTTGCGTGGTGAAGCCCATCATGAGCTCATCGGGCAAAGGACAAAGCGTGGTTAAAAGCGCCGATGATATTGACCATGCCTGGCGCTACGCCCTGGAAGGAGGCCGTGGAAAAAGCGACCGGGTGATTGTCGAAGGTTTTGTTGATTTCGATTATGAAATTACCCTGTTAACCATTAGCCATGTTGATGGCGTATCGTTTTGCGAACCCATTGGACACCGCCAGGAAGGAGGCGACTACCAAGAATCATGGCAACCACAAGCCATGTCTGAAAAAGCCTTAGCTGAAGCACAGCGCATCGCCAAAGCTGTCGTGGAAGCCTTGGGTGGCTATGGCTTGTTTGGCGTTGAATTCTTTATTAAGAATGACCAAGTCTATTTCAGCGAATTGTCGCCTCGCCCACACGACACCGGCATGGTGACCATGATTTCGCAGGACTTAAGTGAATTTGCCCTGCATGTAAGAGCCGTGCTTGGCCTTCCTATTCCAAACATCCATTTTCATGGCCCAGCTGCTAGCAGTGTCATCATGGTGAAAGGAGAATCAACTCAAGTGGCTTTTGGCAACCTGGGGGAAGTCCTCAAAGAAACTAACACGCAGGTACGTCTCTTCGGAAAGCCCGGAGTGAATGGCGAGCGCCGTATGGGAGTTTGCCTGGCCCGTGCCAACTCTGTTGACGAAGCCCGCGATAAAGCCAATCGCGCCAGTTCTTCTGTCGTTGTGAAATTGTAAATCGTCTTTTTAGACCACCATAATAAGCAGATCCAGTTTGGGTCTGCTTTTTTTATGAAGAGCCAGCGAAGATCAAAAGTATTGCCACTAAGTTTTTCATCCTGTTATCCAAATGTAATCCAAGCGTATAAAATCTTTAATCGTCTTGTAATCCTATTCCTCGTAATTAGCTCCCGAAAAACGAACACGACTTGTTGCTTCGGCAAGGCGTTTCAGATTGGGGTAAAACCCGTCCGGGTGATCTGCTACTCCCGGATTGCGATCAGCAAAATCTGAGACACCAAACCAGGCAGCGGTCATTTAAAACTCGACCCAACAGGTTGAAATTTGAAAACAAGTTTATGGGATTTAAAAAACTTCTGCTGCCCGTATTAGGGGTAGTCTTTTCATTAGTGGCCTCGGCACAAACGGCAACAATAACCGGAAAGGTGACCGACGCGAAAACAAACGAAACCTTAATTGGCGCAACCATTTACCTGGACGGAACAAGCCAAGGAACCATCACTGATTTTGATGGCAACTACCGGCTCGACAATGTTCAGCCAGGAAGCTACACCTTGCGCTGTTCTTTTATCTCTTATGCACCCAAAAGCGTTGAACAACTGGTTTTGACTGCAGGACAAGAACTAACGCAGGATTTTGCGCTGGGAGAGTCAACCGTTGAAATTGAAGATGTTAAAGTCGTGGCCAAGGCCAATCGCGAGTCCGAAACCATGTTATTGATGGATCAAAAGGAGGCTGCGGTTATGAAAGAGTCCATCGGGGCTCAGCAGCTATCGGCTCAAGGCGTTTCTGATGCCGCTTCGGCAGCGACTAAAATCACGGGAGTAAGCAAGCAAGAAGGCGCCAAAACCTTGAATATTCGTGGGCTTGGCGATCGTTACAACTCGACAACCCTGAACGGATTACCTTTGCCATCAAACAATGCCGAAACTAAAAATATCGACTTGGGGCTTTTTGCCTCGGACGTGATTGGCTCGATTGGTGTTGAGAAGGTTGCTACCAGCCCGTTGTATGGAGATTTTGCCGGAGCCAATGTCGATATTGTCTCGAAAAAGTTCACCGGCGATGCTTTTCTGGAACTGGGTATCAAGTCAGGCTTAAACACCAGCGTATTGGATGCCGATCAATTTTACCTGCAGGATGGGCCCGGTTACCTGGGATTTGATAATTTCCAACAAACGCCCTCACTGGACACTTATGGGTTCGAAACTTCATGGAACCCAGTGGAGAAAACGGCCCTTCCCAACCTTGGTTTTTCACTTTCGGGAGGGAAATCATTCGAGCTATACAACTCCAAACTAAATGCCTTTTTCACGGCCTCATTCGATAATGATTACAGCTATTCCAACCTGATGCAACGACGCATTAACGGAAGTGATGATATTCGCAAAAACCTGCAAGGGGAGCAATTTGAATATGCCACGCAGACAACAGCCATGCTAAATCTGAATTGGGAACGCAAAAAATCAGATTTCTACTTCAATACCATGATGTTGAATTCATCCAACCAGGAGCTAAAAAACCTGAGAGGTTATATTAAAGATTTAGCAGAAGACAGCGCCTTAATTCAGCGTTCTGAGTTTGAACGAACCACTATCCTGGTGAACCAGTTGCTTGGAAAGCATGAACTGAATGAGCAATGGAGCATGAACTGGGGCATGTCGTTTAACCATGTAAAAAACTTAATTCCCGACCGCCGACACTTGTCGTTGAATGGTTTGGAAAACGGACGAGCGTACTTTACCGATGATAATGAGTCAGACAATTTCCGCTATTTCCATGAATTCACTGAGAACGAGTATGCGCTGAATTTGAGCACGGCTTACCGTTTTGGTGAAGGCTTGGGGAAAGCGGATCATCGGGGAACCCTGACCTTAGGCTACTCAGGAAAATACAAAGAACGTAATTTTGAAGCCACCCAATTTAACCATGATATCTACCGAAACCGGAACATTTTCAATCCTCCTCCGGGCGGTTACCTGGTGTATGTGGATGTAATGGACGTGGATGCTTTCCTGAATGATGCCAACCTGCAACGGGCCGATGGCTATGGCTTTTACCTAAAAACCTTCTTTGGAAACAGCATTCGCCCTTCAACTTACGATGGCAAGCAGTTTATCCATGCCGGCTTTGCCGATTTAAACTACCAGCTTTCACCGCAATTACAAGCAGTTTTGGGCTTGCGCCTTGAGCAAGTCAATCAAACCGTTGATTTCGTAACTGCTTTGGACACAAAGGGTGGCTCGGGTGAGTTTGACGACCTTCAGATACTTCCCAGCCTGTCGATGCGCTATACCTTGAATGACAAAAGCAATTTGCGCTTTGCGACCAGCAAAACATATGTGCTTCCTCAGTTTACAGAAATGGCACTGTTTCTATTCGAAGGAATTACTGAAACAACAGTGGGAAACCCTTACTTGTATCCAAGCAAGGTGTACAATGGCGATTTGAAATGGGAGCTTTTCCCACGTTCCGGAGAACTCCTCTCGGTTACCGCCTTCGGAAAATACATTTCCGATCCGATGAACCGCGTGGTGATGGCCTCCGCGTCAAACGATTTCACCTATGCCAACACAGGAGATTGGGCTTACTTGTACGGAGCTGAATTTGAGTTAAAGAAAGACCTGTGGAGCATAACCACCGGAAGCGGTTACCAAAAACTGTTTGCAACAGCCAACCTGACCCTAATGGAAACCAAACAAGACCTGAATGGCGAAAAGGTACGCGAAGAAACTAAAGATGCCAACGGAAACTCATTAATCAACACCAATTTCAACAAAGACGAAGATGTTTTGCAAGGAGCCGCACCCCTGCTGGCCAATGCCAGCCTGGGGTATAAAGTAAGCTGGGCAGAAGGCGCTAAATCAATCAGCTCATCCTTGGTTTATGGCTACGTATCCGATCGTTTATACCTGATTGGCTTCTCCTCTTTCGGAAACCAGGTCGACAAAGAAGTCCACACCTTGGACTATGTCCTTAAATCATCTTTCAACAAACTAGGCATAAGCCTTTCGGCAAAAAATATTCTAAACAGTGATATTGATCGCATGCAAGAGAATGCTTCAGGCGATCACTTAATCAGATCCTATAAACAAGGCGTAAAGCTTAGCATAGGTATTTCCTATCAATTTTAAATGAAAAAAATGAACCGATTACAATCATTAAATTTTAGAAAAATGAAAAATTTACTTTTAGTCGTATTCGCAATTTTGCTAGTGGCAGTAACAGGGTGTAATGAAGATGACCCAAGGCCAGAGAATCCACAAGAGAATTATGAACTTGAAGGTGAGGTGACAACTGATATGACTTTGGATGCATCCAATAAGTACACCTTGAATGGCGAGCTTATTGTAAGAGCAGGTGCTTCCTTGACAATTCCTGCGGGGACTGTAATTGAGGCTGTTGGCGGACAAGTTTCCTACATTGCCGTTGCGCAGGATGCAAAAATCTTTATTAACGGTACAGCCACGCAGCCAGTCGTAATGACTTCTGACGACAAAACGCCTGGATCTTGGGGTGGTTTGGTTATTTGCGGAAAAGCACCAACCAACAAATCAGATGCGTCAGCTGGAGCTGAAGTTTCAGGTCTTTCTTACGGAGGAACCGTAGCCGATGACAATTCAGGTGTTATCAAGTATTTACGTGTTGAATATACTGGTTTTAACTATACCGAAGAGAAGCAATTTAACGGTGTTTCCTTCTTTGGTGTTGGTTCTGGTACCGAAGTGGACTACGTTGTTTCTTACATGGGTAAAGACGACGGAATTGAGTTCTTTGGAGGTACCGTAAATGCTTCTCACTTGGTATCAGTAGGTAGCGACGACGATGGGATCGACTTTGCTGATGGCTGGTCAGGAACTGGAGAATACTGGGTTGCTTTGAACTCAACTAAATCTGGAATTGAAGGATCAAACAATGGCGACAATGGTGCTGCAACTCCAATGACTAACGCTACTTTAAGAAACCTGACTGTATACGGTATGGGTGAAAAACCTTTCTACCTGAAAGAAGGTGCCGGACAAGTAACAATTGACAACCTGGTAATTGGTGGTTTGGTTGATAGCAAAGAACAAGCGATATTCTACGCAGATAGCGACGATACGTATGCTGCTGCTCGCATTGCTGCAGGTGATGTTGTCGTTAACAATGTTCGTTTTGTTGATATGGCAGCTGGTCAAACCAAAGCTGTAGAAGGACTTACTTTTAACGAAAATTCAGAAGCTACCGGAGCTGGAAACGGAATTGAAAAGCCCGACTGGATGCCGGATGCATTGAACAAAGTCAATGAAACACTAAATGTTATTAATTAGTCGTTCGAGGAAAACGCAATAAACCAATACTACAATATTGAAGTTAAGCAGACTTCAATTCCCGTAAATTTGTGAGGCCCCGATTCTTTGAGTTGGGGCCTTTTCTATGAAGAGCACCCAACTGATTAATTAAACTTTAATCGATCTTTAATCTGCTCGTAATGATAGACCATTAGATTTGAAGTAGTTAAAAAAATAGCTGATAAGTCTAGATGGAATCTGCTTTTCTGATTCCAGATTATAGCAAATGATTTTTTAAACAACTAACACTTGAATCAAATGAAAGCATCGTTGCTGATCGTATTAATGTTTTTTGGATTGAGTTATTCCTTTGCTGCCGAGCGGGGAAACAACGAAAAAAATCAAGCTGAAAGCCAAGTATTAAGCCTGAAAGGGCAAGTTGTAGACCAGCAAACCAAAGAAGCTTTGGTAGGTGTTAAAGTGGTATTGGAGGGCACTAAAAAAGTTGCTTATACCGACTTTGACGGAAACTACCAGTTTGATAACATGAAAGCCGGCGAATACCAGTTGACTGCTTCATACATTTCGTACGAAAAAGCAACGGTTGAGCATGTTAAACCAAGTCTCAATAACGGTCCGGTGAATTTTAGTTTAAGAACAGCGAACTAACATTTTCTGACCGCTTCTATACTTAAGATTGACACCGCTTCTGAGAGCAGAAGCGGTTTTTTCATTTCTAGCCGATTGGGATCCTTTTCCTGTGCCGCTCATCGCTCCAACTTCAATCGTAAATTGTAATTGGCTAAATGGTCAATAACTTCATTCTCCTGTCAGCAATTGCTCACTAAAGCTTGACGTCCATTCAATCAAACGTTGGCTCTCCTGTTCCGAGAAAATTGCCTTGGGATGCATCAACTTATAAGACGTAATGGGCATCTTGCCATTTCTGATTTCCTTCCCCATATCTTCCAAGGCAGCAATTTTATCCAAAATCTCCATTTGGCCCCAATTGGAAAGATTCAGTTCTTCTTTCCCCTCAACAATATGGTTGTTGATAAACCAAGACACCGGCGCTACCTGGTGATACCACTGGTAGTTGGTTTGGTTGGAATGACAATCGAGGCAAGCCGACTTGAGCATGGCAGAAACATCCTCAGGGACTTGCTCCTGGTTGAACAGATGATTGGGGCTCTCAGTCGCTATATTCTTCTCCGGTTGGAAAAACTGAATGATAACTAAGCCCACAATGAATAGCAGGATTAGCAAACGAAAAGCAGTTCGCATAAACGTAATTCTTTAAGTTAAAACCTACTTTTTCAATAGTGCAGTACTTTCCTGCTTCACCCAGTTAATAAGCAGTTCCTTTTGGGCCTGAGTCAGTGCTTTTTCAGGTTTGTGCTCCAAAAACTTCTTCGGAGGCATCTCATTCTCTTCAATCGTTTCGCGAATGTGTTTTAAAGCGCCTAACTTTTGGGTAGCCGTCAACTGATCAAGCGTTTTAAAGTCCAGTTCCTCTTTGGCATCGTCATTACGCGAATCGGTGTTGTGGCACCCAAAACAAGAATTGTCAATCACCTTCTTGACATTCTCAGGCATGGTAATCACTTTCTTTTTATTCGATGGGGTTTCACTGGCCACGGCTAACTGCCCAATCATCAGAAATGCCATCAATAAGGCTGGAATCAGTTGAATTTTCTTCATGTTGTTTGTTTTATTTGGATTAGTAATGGTTGATTCAATGAGCTCATTTCTAAACAACGTGTAGGATGTTTTAAATGTTGAGTAGCTTGACTGAATATTTGTTAAACAAAACAAAAAAGCCCGGGTCCAATTGGATCCGGGATTATCATTGAAAAAAGTCTATTTACTAATTTTTTAGTCCACTGCGTTCAAGCAGGGCATCGACTGTTGGCTCTTGTCCACGGAATCGGATGTACAATTCCATTGGGTTTTCGCTACCACCTTTTTCAAGGATGTTGGTGCGGAAAGCTTTAGCCGTTTTCTGGTCAAAAATGCCATGTTCTTTGAAAGCTGCAAAAGCATCAGCATCCAATACTTCAGCCCATTTGTAGCTATAGTAACCTGAAGAGTAACCTCCGGCAAAAATATGGCTAAAGGCAGTACTCATCATGCTTCCTTCAACAGCTGGGAAAAGCTCGGTTGGCGCCATCGCTTTCGTTTCTACCTGAGCAACATCTTCTGTTAGTGGCAAAGCAATGGAGTGGAAAGCCATATCCAGCATACCAAAGCTTAGCTGACGCTCAGACATGTATCCTGATTGGAAGTTTTTAGCAGCCACAATCTTTTCAATCAACTCGGCTGGCAGTTTTTCACCCGTTTCATAATGAACAGCAAAACGATCCAACCATTCTTTTTCGTAAGCCCAGTTTTCATGCATTTGCGATGGCAACTCTACAAAGTCCCAAAATACATTGGTTCCCGAAGTGCTTTCGTACTGACACTGGCTCAACATACCGTGCAATCCGTGTCCAAACTCATGTAAGAAGGTCGTTACCTCATCAAAAGTAAGCAAGGAGGGTTTGGTATCTGTCGGCTTTGTAAAGTTGGTTACAATGCTCACATGTGGGCGAATGTCTTTTCCAGCCTCTTGCCATTGCCCGCGGAAATCAGTCATCCAGGCACCTGAGCGCTTGCCGTCACGTGGGAAGAAATCAAGGTAAAGCACGGAAAGGAATTTTCCATCAGCATCAAATACTTCGTAAGCCTTAACATCGGCATGATAAACCGGAATCGATTTGTTTTCTTTCAACTCAATGCCATACAGTGTTTTGGCCAAGTCGAACACTCCTCCAATCACATTTTCAAGCTTGAAGAAAGGTTTTACCTCTTCCTCGTTGAAACCATACCGAGCTTTTTTCAATTTTTCAGAATAATAGCTCCAGTCCCAACGTTGCAATTCGCCTTCAAATCCTTCTGAACGGGCAAAATCAACCACCTCGGCAAAGTCTTTCTCTGCAGCCGGACGAGAAGCTTCGTGCAAATCACTCAGGAATTCTTCGACACGCTCTGGTGTTTCGGCCATGCGGCGTTGCAAAGTGTAATCGGCATGTGATTCGTAACCCAGCAGTTTCGCTTTTTCCAACTTCAGATTAACAATCTGGTGAATAATTTCATTGTTATCGTATTCATTGCCTTTGTTGCCTTTGGTTGAAGCAGCACGATACATCTTTTCCCTCAACTCACGATTATCAGCATACTTCATGAAAGGAATGTAGCTTGGATACTGTAGTGTGAAAAGCCATCCTTCTTTCCCTTTTGACTGTGCAGTAAGCGCAGCTGCCTCTTTGGCAAAGTCAGGAAGTCCTGCCAAGTCATCCTCATTGGTAATGTGCATTTCAAACGCATTGGTTTCGGCCAGCACATTCTCTGAAAACTTCAGGCTTAACTTAGACAATTCCCCTGTAATTTCACGGTAACGAGCTTTATCAGCATCGTTCAGGTTAGCACCACTTCGAACAAATCCCAAGTAAGAATTTTCAAGCAAAGTAGTTTGCTCCGGATTCAAATTAAGTGAACTCTTTTGCTCGTAAACGGCTTTTACACGGGCAAACAAGTCGGGGTTCAACGAAATGTCGTTTCCAAACTCCGAAAGCATAGGCGCTACTTCCTGAGCAATTTTTTGAATATCCTCATTGGTTTCGGCCGAGTTCAAGTTGAAGAAAATCTTCCGGATTGTTGACAAACGGTCACCAGTTTTACTCATGGCAACCACGGTGTTCTCGAAGCTTGGTGCCTCCGAATTATCAATAATCGCTTGCACTTCGGCCCGGGCCTCCTCAATGGCTGCCTCAAAAGCAGGTACAAAATGTTCGCTCTTTATTTCATCAAACGGTGCTGTCTGATGAATATTGGTAAACGGCTTTAATAGCGGGTTCTTGCTGTTTTCTGCTTGCGTTGTCATCATAATCAATAAGACTAAGAGGGTGCTCAACACCCTGTAATTGTTTTTCATTCTCGTTCGTTTTAAGTTTCCAGTAATTTAATTTTATAGGATGTGTTGTAAGTTGTAACAGAATATTACAGAAAACTTTAAAAATAGTTCATCACCGTTTTCTTTTCTTCTTGCGCTTCTTCTTCTCAACCGACCAGCCAAACTTGCCAATGGGTTTCCCGAGCTTGAAGTAATGCCCGTGTGAATAGCATATCGGATCGGCTTGTTTGAGGCTGAAAGCGCCCGTTTCAGGGTCCAGGTATTGCTCATCAGCCATCACATTCACCACTTCGGAAATAAACATGTCGTGAGTGCCCAACGGTACAATTTCCTTTACGCGGCATTCAATGCTGATGGGCGCCTCTTCGATAATGGGCGTTTGGATGACACTTGCCGGAGCTGGTGTCAATCCCATTTCCTTCCATTTGTCGAACTTGCGGCCTGAGCGAACTCCACACCAATCCGTAGCCCGGGCCAGTTTCTCAGTGGTCAGGTTGATCACATACTCTCCGGTACGTTTGATAATTTCATAGGAATGTCGATTGGGCCTGACCGAAATATAGCACATCGGCGGGTCGCTGCAGATGGTACCTGTCCAGGCAATCGTAATCAGGTTGTATTCGTCGGGCGTAACGCCACAGCTAACCAACACTACGGGTAGTGGGTACACCATGGTTCCCGGTTTCCAATTGACTTTTGACATGCTTGTGTTTTCGTGCAAAGGTAAAAAAAGTCGGGGAACCCCTATTGAGGTCATCGCAGGAGTTGCCTGTCTGCTTCAAGTCCTATCCTGCACTTATTTCAAAACGATAAAACTAAAGCCACTTGTCTTTTCGAACTTGTTTCGGAATCTTTCGGTTTGGAATTAATGGAACAATCGGGGCCTTCTATTCCCTCGGCCAATCGGTATCTCCACAACAACAATTGCCCCCTCAACTGGCCAGTTTATCTATTCCAAGCAGGACTTTATCTCCTCCCCTTCGCCAATTTTTGATTTCAATTGGCAGAATTACCCCCTCATATCGTCATTTTTCTGATTCCCTAGCCTCAATTACTATCTCCTTTTGTCATTTCTTTGAAATAATTGGCAACACGAAGCTTCCCATCGGTTAATTCTCCAGAATAATCGGCAATAATGACCGTCCCCTTGGCAATTTCTCCTATTCAACTGGCCAAGTTTTTGCCCCCATTGCCATTTCTCTATGGCCATCAAAAAGTATCGAAGAATATGAGAAGCAGCTTGTAAGGCCAAATGATTTCGCGTATTTTAAGCCGAAAATTTGCGACCGAACTTTTAAACGAATCCTCATGAAAAAGCCAGCACTCGTCATTAATTCACTTTTATTGTTATCAGCAGCTTCCTGCACACCAACGATAACAGAAAATAAGCCCAACGTTTTACTCATTATGGCTGATGATATGGGCTATGAGTGTCTAAGCGCTTATGGTTCCACTTCCTATGCAACCCCGAATATCGACCAACTGGCTTCTGTTGGTGTGCGTTTTAGCAACTGTGTTTCGCAACCGCTTTGTACACCTTCGAGAGTTAAGATTATGACTGGCTTATACAACCATCGCAACTACGATTATTTTGGGCATTTAAACACCAATCAATACACCTTTGGTAACTTGATGCAGGATGCAGGCTATGCCACTTGCATTGCTGGCAAATGGCAGCTTAACGGAGCCTACCACAAAGATGAAATCCCAGATTGGAATGACAATACCAAGCCCAATCAATTCGGATTTGATGAATACTGTTTGTGGCAATTGACAAAGGCGGGAAGCGAAGGAGGCCGATATGCTCACCCCTTGATTGAGCAAAATGGACAGGTGCTAGAAACATCAGCTGAGGATTATGGACCAGACATCTTTGCAAACTATATCCTGGATTTTATGGTACGAAATCAGGAGAAACCATTTTTTGTTTACTATCCCATGGTGTTGGTCCACGATCCTTTTGTTCCCACACCCGATTCGGAAGATTGGTCAAATGAAACGCTACGCAATAAAAATGACACCGCCTACTTTAGGGATATGGTTGCTTATACCGACAAGATTGTCGGGAAACTAACCGATAAGCTGAAAGAGCTCAATCTGTATGAGAACACCTTGGTAATTTTTACCGGAGACAATGGAACGCATCCCACCATCTACTCCAAACTGGCGACAGAAACCATACAAGGCGGAAAAGGGAATACGATTGATGCGGGGACTCATGTTCCGCTGGTTATTTCCTGGCCCCAAGCAATTAAAAAGGGATTCACCTATGAAAACCTCATTGAATTCAGCGACTTCTTCCCTACGTTGGCTGACGTTGCCGGGAAAGCAGTTGAAACGGATGGCAAGAGCTTTTATCCCCTGTTAACCGGGAAAAACAATGAAGCAAGAGAAACCGCTTTTGTTCACTATGATCCTCAGTGGGGCAAGAATGTCAATCGCTATCGCAATCAGTTTGTCCGGACGCTTGATTATAAGCTGTATCAAGATGGCAAATTTTACAACCTAACTCAAGATCATCTCGAAAAGCATCCGTTGAATACCGATTCATTGAGCCAAAATGAACGCCAGATTAGAACCAAGCTGGAACAAGAACTCAAAAAGCATCCGAGATTGAGCAGTAACTAAGAGCACTTGTATCAGGTACATCTCCTTTTTTCTCATTCAATGACTACTTTTACTACTAAGGCTTTTTGCTAGTAACTGAAAAGCAACCATTTGCCATCGACAACCATCTTGTTAACAAAAGGTATCATGAAAAAATTAGTTACCCTTAGTTTAATTCTTTTCACCCTTGGTTGTCAAAAAACGGATATGGACATTGATTATTCCTTGCCAACTCCGGAAGGCCTGGTTCATTGGGATATTTTAAAGGTCGAAGGCGAGCATTCAGTTAGCCTGAATGACACCCTATTTCTCGATGTTTACTGTCCTCGAACAACTAGCTGCGATTATATTTCTCAGTTATTACCCAACGAACATGGAAACAGGATTCTAATTAAAGCCTTTGGAAATAGTAGAAAAAACTCACCTTGCCTCATGTTTGCCTTTCCACAAGTATTGCCCTACGAGTTTGTCCCCAAAAACAGAGGTCATTTTTCATTGGATTTTATCAAAAAAGACCATACAATCATTAGATTTGATGTCAACGTATATTAAGAATTAACAAAAATAGATTCACCCTATAGATGAAACAAGCAATCGTCCATATTGCATTGGTCATAAAGGATTACGACGATGCCATCGAATTTTACACCCAAAAACTAAACTTCGAATTAATTGAAGATACCTATCAACCAGAGCAAGACAAACGCTGGGTAGTTATTGCACCTCCAGGATCGGTCGGAACGACAATCTTACTGGCTAAAGCCTCGAAACCGATACAAGAAGATTTTATTGGCAATCAAACAGGAGGAAGGGTGTTTCTCTTCCTGAATTCGGATGATTTTTGGAGAGACTACAACGACATGATTTCAACAGGGATTGAGTTTGTAAGAGCACCCAAGCAAGCCGATTATGGGATGGTGGCTGTTTTCAAAGATTTATATGGAAACTTGTGGGACCTCCTGCAGCTGAACGAGGATCACCCGATTGCCAGGCGAATGGCTTAAGCTATTTAACCGTTGGCGCGGAAGGAGTAAATGAAAAAGCGATTGAGGGGAAACTTCAACCGCTTTTTTATTCTCTCTATTATTCAGAAGAGTGAAAATATCTTCCTTTTTTTGTCACAAAGAGGCATCTGAAACAGACATATGTTATAAAAGGCCAATCTTTGA
The DNA here is from genome assembly GCF_900113005.1 of Sunxiuqinia elliptica. Lineage (GTDB taxonomy): Bacteria > Bacteroidota > Bacteroidia > Bacteroidales > Prolixibacteraceae > Sunxiuqinia > Sunxiuqinia elliptica. The sequence continues at coordinate 636,292 of NZ_FONW01000001.1, read as the reverse complement.
ACAATTTCGATACGATATATAAAGAAAACTATAAAAGGATGTTTGGTGTCGCCCTTAAAATGGTTAACGACAAAGATGTCGTTTGTGACATTCTTCAAGATGTCTTTGTGTACTATTTTCAGAAATCTCAGAATGGAAGCACGATTAACCAGCCTGGAAGCTGGCTTATCCGGGCAACCATCAATAAGTGCATTGACTATTCAAAGTCCCGGAAAAAGTATACCAAAATTGAAGGTATTGATCCAATTTCGGAAGGACAAGACCCAATTGATCGAAAGCAGGATCAAGCAATCATCACCTTGGCTTTATCGAAACTAAAACCCCAAGAAAAGACATTGGCCCTCTTGTACAGCGAAGGGATGTCTTATAAAGAAATCGCTGAAATTTCAGGGATTAAACTATCCTCTGTAGGAAAGATGCTAGCGCGAACGATAAAAAAGCTAGACAAAATTTTAGAAAAAATGAATTATGAAATGTATTAGCGAAGAGTTAATTCAGAAATACATCGATAATGAAGCCACTGCGATAGAGCAGAAATACGTCACCAATCATCTTACTGGTTGCCCACAATGTGTTGAGCAAATCGAAGAGATGCGCAAAAAGGCCAACCAGTTTAAACAGTTGGTTGGATTAATCGATGAAGAAAACATTGAGATTCCAAGCTTTGTAAGGCCAGCAAGTCAACATCGGTTTTTGCACCCCAGCACCAGACAGCTTATTTATGGCCTGTCTGCAGCCTGTATTCTTGTGTTATTCCTGTTGATTTCGCCTAAAAAAGAAGAAAAAGTAGAACTGGTGTATTCCTATGATCTGGAAAGTGAGTTCAACGCAAATTTGCCGATTTCAGAGCAAGATATGGAGTTTAAAATTACAGATTCGGAAGGTAAGCTTATCCAATATTAAATAAGAAAACCAATGACGATTGGTTAGTCCCAAATAAAAAAGATGAAACGAACGTGCTCTTCGTTCAGCTCATGATCTGATAACGATTAAAAAAATACATCATGAAAAAATATGTAATTATTCTTGCCCTGGCCCTATTCCAGTTAAGTTCATTAGCCCAGGATTTGATAAGCAAATACAAGACAGGAACGATAAAACTGGTGCAAGATACTGAATTTGCACAAGGCAACGATTGGAATACGGTTTTCCGCTCTTATTATGACACCTTGTACAATCGCCCTATGGGCATGCGAAAATCGCTGGTTGTATTACCCGATGGCTCCGTGATTGTTAACCACGCCTATCGTAATTATCGCACAAAGTTTTCGCCTTCGGGAGCCTATGAGAAAGAGTTTGAACTTGAGAAAGCCGGACACAAGGCAGTTATGGGCGTAATTAACGGAAATACCCTATTTACAGGTTTAAACAACATGGGCAAGATGACTTGCACCGATTTCGATGGCAAGTACAAAAAAACATTGACTCTGGATTATATGACGAAAGACATTATTGCCTTGAACAATGGAAGCTTTGCTGTTGTTGGATGGGTGCTATGGGCAGAGAAAATCCGTTCTTTTGTAGCAATTGTAGATTACGATACCAACGAAGAAAAAGTAATTTGGGAGGACTTTATTGACCGCAATATCTCAAGTAGCGGAAAGCATTTAAACAAACGCCAGCCCTTTAATTATCAAGCAACATTGAAAGGAGGAGGTATAGTTTCTTACACCACCATGCCCTATTCAAAAAGTACAGGCAAAGGACTTCCGCCACAAATAGCGACAGTTAACAACGAGTTGTTGGTTGCCATTCCCAATACGGGAGAACTATTTGTCTATGATCTAAATGGAAACTTAAAATCAAAAACCAAGGTTAATTGGGGCAACAATACCATCTCTGTTGAAGAACAAAAAGCAATCCAACAAAAAGCAATCCAACGTTATCAAGCCTATCTTGAAAGTGGCGAGGAAATGGTGCAAAAAAATAGGGACGCTTTCAAACAAATCATTGTAGAGATGCAAGACGATTTGCAAAAAATAAATACCCCTATAGAGAAACCATCCTTTTCCAATATCATCAAGGATTCCGACGGAAACATCTTGTTTTTTGAAATTCCCGCAGAAAAAGATGCCAATGTCTTTCACGTGTGGGTCTATAATCAAGGAGGAAAATTTGTCGCCAAATGCCAGTTTGTTTGTGACGAATATGAACTCAATATAAGCGCCTCTAAAATGGTTTTCCACAATGGATATATCTACAGCCTGCAGCGTCTAAAAGAAGCCAAAGGGAATCCCCTTCGCTTAGTTCGCTTTAAGGTAGAAGGAGCTTAATTTCAATTAACTTACCAAACCTAACGATCAAAAAAGGCATCCTTCGAGATGCCTTTTTCTATGTTATCAGTTGCTTGTCTTAGCGTGTCATTTCATCATAAATGGCATCTAACAAGCTGTTTTCTTCAGTTGTGTCGTCACCCAAGTGCCAGAACATAATTCCTCCCAGATTTTTGTCGATCGCATAGCGGCTCTTCATTTTTAGCGAGGTGCTATCGTCATACGAGAAGAAGATACTGTCTTTCGCACTGTACAGGTAAGGCGCTTCAGCTACCGGGTCCCAATGGCGAACGTAGCCATTTTTGTTTTCATACTTGTCGCGCATAAGCGAGTAAGAAGCCCAGTTGATGAAAATTCCTTGGTTGGGCTGGTAAAGACCATTGTTCTCAGGTGGCACACCTTTCCATCCACGTCCGTAGAAAGCAGCTCCCAGCACAATTTTAGAAGGCTCAATACCAAGCTCAATGCAATAGTCAACAATAAACTCGGTGGAACGTGGCGTCCAGTTTTCCATATCAAAATCCGGATCAGCCTTGTAGGCTTCCATCATCGGAGTTCCTTCCAGGTCTTCTTTTGTAACCAGCCCCAAGTTGGTATGGTGACCAGTAAACGGATTGGCTCCTGTTGTTAAGTCGTAAGTCATGATGTTCATGTAATCGACATACTTCATCACCTCAAGAGTCTCAATATGGTCGTAATACTTGGCCCATCCGGCTGACGCAAACGAAAGAATTAAATCTTCATCAATGTTATCCATTGCTTCGCGAAGCTCTTTAACCAGCGAAGTAAAGTTGGGCGTATCTTCCGGGCCATAAGGGTTGTTATCTCCGGGCAAAGCAGGATATTCCCAGTCAAGGTCAATTCCATCAATTTTGTACGTGTTAATGAAGTCAACGGTGCTATCCACAAATTTTTTGCGCGATTCAGGAGTTGCAGCCATTTCCGAAAATCCTTTACTGCCAACCCAGCCTCCGCAGGCAACCATCACTTTCAGCTCCGGATGGTTTTCCTTTTGAGCAACCAAGCGGTGAAGTTGATCAGCGCTAAATGCAGTTGGAAATTTCATCTCGCCGTCCAACACTTCGGTAAACGAAAAAATGATGTGCGTTAACTTGTCTAGTGGAAGTTTTTCAATCTGTGCATCTTCTCCTGCAAAATAATAACCCATAATCACGCGAGCAGGCTTTGCTGCTTGCTCTGTGCTTGGCGTACAGGCCATCGCTGTTGCGAGAATTGCAAAACAAAAAATAGCGATTAATTTGTTCATGTTGAAGTATTTGAGTTTGTAATCTAAAATTAGTGATTTTGAAAGACAACGGCCTCATCCAGCGGCTGTCCCTATTTTTTTATACGTGCTTTTAGTGCATATACCATCGGCAATTTTCGGTCCAGGTGAGCAATCCGGAACTTGCCCGGTTCTGCTTCCGCTGTGTTGTTAAAGCAGTTGTAAGGCGAATAATCGAACTCATCCAGCGCAGTTATCTCCAGCTGGCTGCGAAGCAAGGCATTCACCACTTCGCTGATCGGATGGTTCCAACTTACCGTGTCCTGTTGAATGTCGGCATCCCGATCGGCATAAGTACCCGTTTCAGTTTCAACGATGGTCTCAGTATTGAAATAACTGTAAGCAATGGACTTAAACTGATCGTCAAACATCCAAACCACAGGATGAAACTCGACAAACAGAAACTGCCCATCGGGCTTCAAAAATTGCCGAACAATTTGAGCCCACCGATCCAAATCCGGCAGCCAGCCAATGGTTCCATAGCTGGTAAATACCAAGTCGAACTCTTCGTTAAGGTACTGAGGTAAATCGTAGATGTTGCAACAAATAAAACGGGCATCAAGCTGGGTTGCTGCCGCCAGTTTATTGGCCTGATCAATGGCTTTATCCGAAAAGTCAACCCCGGTAACCTGCGCTCCCAGCCGAGCCAGCGAAAGGGTATCCATTCCGAAGTGACACTGCAAATGAAGCACCCGCTTCCCAGAAAGATCGCCCAGCCTTTCCAGCTCAATGGAGTTGAGTGATGACTGGCCTGTCAGAAAACTTTTCAAATCATAAAAGTCTGATTGAACGTGGGCTTCCGTCCGATTATTCCACGATTGCTTATTGATGTCAATGTAATTTTCTGCTGGCTTCATTTTACAATGCGTCTTATTTTGCTGCGAAGATATGAAAACTGGGGAAATGGGGGAATCAATCCGTCAGAAGTGGAATTGAAAGTTAAAACTGGTGACTTCAAATCAACCAAAAAATAACTGATTCCAACAGTCTATTTACGATTTTCAGCGATTTAGTATCCCCTTGTAATCGTCCGTTTCCAGATACAAAAAAGCCAGCTTCCTACCCGAGAAAGCTGGCTTGTGCGTAAAAACGCAGTAACTAGACTATTCTTTCTCCTTCTTGTCCAGTATTTTTTCTATTTCGTCCATGACTTTATTCATGGAAGCAATGGTCTTTTCAAATGGCTCAGTGCTGGTCATATCCACTCCGGCCTTTTTCAGCAACTCAATCGGATAGTCCGATCCACCTGCCGACAAAAATTCAATGTAGTTGTCCAGTGCTTGCTTATCACCGCTCATCACTTTTTCAGCTAACGAAATGGAAGCTGTAAATGACGTACTATACTGATACACATAGAAATTGTAGTAAAAATGAGGAATATAAGCCCATTCCATATGCATGTAATCATCTACATGACATACACCTTCTTTGTGTCCGTAATAACGGTTTACGATGTCAGCATAAATTTCTGAAAATTCATCGCCGGTTAATGGTTTGCCTTTTTCAGCTTCCTCATGAATTTTCAATTCAAACTCAGCAAACTGGGTTTGACGGAATAAGGTGCCTTTAAAGCGATCCAACCACTCCATCAAAATAGACAGTTTCACATCGTCATCTTCCACGCGATCAATCATGTAGTTGAAAAGCAGAACTTCATTGAAAGTTGAAGCTACTTCAGCAACAAAGGTTTCATAATCAGCCGTTGGATAGGGCTGTGTTTTGTTCGAGAAATAACTCTGCATGGTGTGACCTAACTCATGCGCCAAAGTGCTGACATCATCATAAAGGTCATTGTAGTTCAACAAGATGAACGGATGCCCATCATAGAAAGCTCCGTTTGAGTAAGCTCCTGAACGTTTCCCCGGTGTTGGATAAACATCAATCCAGCGCTCATCAACTGCTTTTTCAACGGTAGAAACATACTCTTTTCCCAATGGTTTCAAGGCTTCCAGAATCAAAGTTGTTGCTTCGTCATAGGAATATTTCAGATCAACATCTTTAACAACCGGAGCATATAAATCCAAGTATTTCAGCGTGTCGACTCCCATCATGCGCTGTTTAATCTTCAGGTAACGATGGAAAGCTGGTAAGTTTTCATTGACATTGTCAACCAGCGAATGGTACACCTCAGCCGGGATGTTATTTGGGTACAGTGAAGCTTCAAGCGAAGAGTCGTAATGACGGGCTCTGGCATTGAAAATATCACTTTTGACATTGCCATAAAGCATTTCGCCATAGCTGGCTTTGAACTTGGCAAAATTGTTCCAGTAAGCATTAAAAACGGTCTCGCGATCAGCCCGATTCGATGATGCCCGGTAGCGACCATATTCTGCGCTTCCAATGGCAATTGTGCTACCATCCGAAAGGGTAACTTCTGGTTTAGGCATTTCGGCATTGGAAAAAGTACCATAAACTGCTTGAGGAACGGATCCCACCATGCCTGAAAGAGCCATAATACGCTCTTCAGCTTCGCTAAGCGTGTGTGCTTTGGTGCGGAACATGTTTTCCAATCCCATGCGGTAAATCTCCAGTTTAGGCTCTTCTTTCAGAAAACCTTCAATGGTTTCCCAGTCGGCCGCTAGTATTTCAGGTTGAATAAAAGCAGCTTTGGCTCCAAAGTTGGAGAACAAAGACTGAAGCTCTTGTTTCATCCCGTTGTATTTCATATCCCGAGTGTCCAAATCAGAATTCATGCCGGCATACAAGTAAATCTTAGATGCTTCCTTGGATAATTCCGTATTGAATTCTAATGCTTTCAATAGATTAGAAGCTGATTTGGTCAGTGTTCCTTTAAACTGTTCAACTTCATCCAGCTTAAGCGTGAGCGACTCAACAGCATCACGCCAAGCCTCATCAGAAGCATAAAGGTCAGTTAGGTTCCATTTGTACTTTGCAGGAATTTCTTCCCGGGTTTGTTGACTGTAACTATTCATGGCAGCAAACATCGCCAAAATAGTTAACAGGATCACGTTTAATTTCAGATTAATTCGCTTCATATAAATTAAAGTTGTGTTGTGGTTATATGAGTATTAAATAGATCAATTTGTTACAAAGAATGGATTTAAAAAAAGACGAAGGTCATGTTTTTATGTTGCTTATTGAGCTCGACTCGCTCACAAAGAGACAGCGAAAGTACTAAACAAGGAACAATTCAACGTATCTGTTAGCCAATATTTCCTGCCGGTCTTTTTTTAATAGCTCCTTAGATTTTCAAATTTCAAACGATCAGGCATTTGTATCGAAACTCAACAAACAACTGATAGAAAGAAGAAAAGGAAGCAAGAAATCATTGCACTGCGTTTCTGATTTTATCTCACTTCTGGCTTACCCTTCATTTGCTTTTCTTATATTTATTGTCATGTAAATCAGTGTTTATTGAAAAAAAACAAATCGATGAAGCAACTGCTTGTTTTAGGGATATTGACTTTGTGGCTGACAACTGCTTTCGGCCAAAAACCAACCGACATCACCGGGATTTGGTGGAATGACGAAAAAACATCAAAAATTGAAGTCGTAGAGCAAAATGGGCATTATGTAGGGACCATTGTGTACATGATTCCCGAAAAATATGAAAATGGAGAAGCTCCAAAGGACAAGGAAAATCCGGATGAAACCTTGCGTAACCGCTCCATAGTTGGCTTGCAAATCTTAAGTCAGCTGACATACGATAGCGGGAAGCAAGAATGGCAGGGTGGCCGAATCTACGATCCCAAATCAGGAAAAACCTACGATTGCTTTGCCTGGTTTGAGAAAGACACCAACACGCTTTCCCTGAAAGGCTATGTGGTGGGCATCCGCTGGTTGGGTAAATCAACCGAATGGACCCGCACAAGCTTAAACTGATTCGTTTCTCAACAGTCCGGGCTCTTTCAACCCAAAATTAGCCCGACACCTGCACTTCAAAACCGGCTTCTTCAGCTCGTTTGGCTATGGCATTGAGCTTTTCCATAGAAACCTTTTGCAGGCCTTGCGCTGGCGTATCACGGGCAATGGTATAAATCATCACCTGCCCCGGATTGATCGTTTTTAAGGCTTGCAGCCAAGCGGTCAGTTCCTCTTCTGTGGTGTTATCAATGGTTTGGCCGTTATAGCTTCCCTGTAAAAATAGCGTTTGAATGATGGCTTGCTTACCGAATTGCTGCAACAACTCAATGGTTTTCTCCAAATTGTAGTGCCCCACCGGACAGTCCAATGCCTGAACAGTACTTTCAATGGCCGAATCCAACTTCAAGATGTTGTCTTCAATTTTCTGTAAGGCTCGAAACACCGGTTCACGATGAATCATGGTTGCATTGGTAAGAACAGCAATGCGGCAGTTTGGAGCAAACTGGTTTCGCAAAGCAATAGTGTCGTCAATAACGCCCTCAAATTGTGGATGTAAGGTCGGCTCACCGTTGCCTGCAAAGGTAATAACATCGGGTAGTTCTCCCTTTCTCTGCATGGCTTTAAGTTTCTGATCCAACTCTTTGGCAACCAATTCGCGACTGGGTAGTTCAGCTTTCTTCTCCCGTGCCTTTGGGTTCCAGCCACATTCGCAGTAAATGCAGTCAAACGAACAAACTTTGCTATCGGTAGGAAGAAGGTTAACCCCTAAAGAAACGCCCAGTCTGCGACTTTTAACCGGGCCAAAAATAATCTCATCAAACAAAAAGGTAGCCATGGTATTTTTTCAGCAAAAGTAAGGATTTCTTTGGTTTTGCATGCCCCAATCAGCAAATGAATACGGTTAGGCCAAAACCTTCAAGTGGCTCTTGCTGGTCAGTCGAAGTTGTTGGTAGTCCATGCCTGAAATCAGCATCAGTCCCGGACGTTTTCCTGGCAAAAGACTCCCCATCTCTTTGTCCAGATCAATTGCTTTAGCCGCTTCAATGGTAAAAGTGGCAATCAATTGCTGCAGGCTAATTTGTTCATCAGCCTGCTGAATGGCAATCAACCAGCTCAACAAGTCCTTTTCCGTGCTGAGGCGTTGAGGCTGCAACGCTTTAAAAGGCGCCAAGAGTGGAAATTTGCGGTAAAAACGATCCCCCTCAAACTCGTGAAACACATTGACGAAAGCAGGGCACAGAATACCATTATGAAATTCGAGGCCAGCCTCTTCTGTTAACCTCCCGGCAGGATCCACAATGTCAATCACTAAGCCACTTGAGTCCAAGGTGATGATTCCCTTCGAAATTGGTGCCCTATTTCCGGGAAAAAGGTAGTGGGCGGCATATTTTTTCATTCTTCAGGTTTAATTTTCACCTCTTCTTTTTGATTGTTTTCTTCCTGAAGCATGTTAAGGCGATCTACAACCTGCTGGTAAATTCGCTCATAAACTTTAGGCATACTGGAATAGTACACAATGGACTGAGCAAAAATTGAATCAGCAACTTCATATTTATCCAGAACGGAATAATACATGTCTTTCGACTTGATTTTATCCATCTCATCCTGAAAACGATACTGGTTGGCATAGGCTTCACCCAAATGAATATCGTAGAGCATGTTAACCATTTGTTTCTCGTTAATCAGGTTCTTGGGCTTCGGGAAACCTTTCTTTTCCTTGCATGAAAAGCCCAAAAGAATGAAAAGAAGCACTAAGATATAACTGGTTGTTTTTCTTGTCTGCATACGCTTTACAATGATCATTGATAATTTCATCATTGGTGCTATTTGCTTTCAAAGTTCGTTATTCATGAGCTCGAACAGCTCAAAAAACTTCATTTTGCAAAACAGCACCTGGTTGACAAAGTTAGGATTACATCTTGAAAGTTGAATCGTTCAGCTCTTTAAAATTTTCAAGCCCCTAAAATAACCTTGAAATTTGAAGGTGAATCTCCCCCCATCCTCTCCCTGAAAACCCACTTAATCACCTGTATTTACATATAAATGATTAAATAAGTTCATACTTAAAAAGTTTAAAATTAGGCCGCAAAAAGGTTTCAAAAGGATAAAAAATGTGGTTACTTTGCAGCCTTGGTTAATGGTTCTCATAACCTCATTGAGATGAAAAGGGAATCCTGTGAAATACAGGAGCTGTCCCCGCAGCTGTAAACCCACAAAAAAAAATTCGAATATGAAAGCCACTGTCCGTTTTCGGTTAATTCCGAATTTTCCGGATGGGAAGGCATTTGAAATTGGGTAAGCCAGAAGACCTGCCATTAATTTGAAGTTTTCGGGGTAAAAGCGCGTTCTGAAAATTGAATAGCCCTGACTTCATTTGCTCTGTTTTCTGCCAATTATGGGGCAATGTAACTGTTATAAAAGCTGTTGGTCAGGGGCCACAGCTTTTTTTTTACTGAAACGCTCGCTCAAAGGCACCTTTTCGGGAACAGCTATCACAACAGCATGAATGAGCTACCCCTTACTTACTTCCATTGTAGAAGACATTAAACTTATGCCCATCAGGATCGGAAAAGACGCAAACGTAGTAAGCATTGTCGTCATAAAATTTCTTTCGATCTTTTTTTGAGTCGAAATGAATCGTTCCACCAGCTTTGCTGACCTCCGTCACCCATTGATCAACCTCCTCTTTGCTTTCTGCCGAAAGTGTAAACATGATTTCATTGGCCTGGCTTAAATCCGAGATTTCGCCTTCAAGACTTGTTTTTAGTCGTTCTTGCTCGAAAAAGTGAATAACAAAGTCATCATCTCCAACCACGAAACTCGCTAGTTCTGTGGTCGTCGTCGGACAATTGGGAGTGAAGCCCAGTTTCAGGTAGAATTCCCAGGTTCTTCGGACATCTTTCACGGCTAAATTGGCCCAAATTCTCTTCGTATTCATCCGTATAAATTACTAATTTCCTGATACGTAAGAATTCAAATTTGACAAATAAAACCGCTCCATCCATCGCTCTCTCATAAAAATTTATTCATTCTTCTTTTTGTATTTTTTAAATGAAAAATTTCATGTTCGTTTCATGGTTTTAGATTGAAGAGGTTCGTCCAGTAAACTTATTCGACATATCTCAAAATTAAGTTGTCTTATAACAAGAAAATCAGCTTCGTATTTCCGACTGAATAACTTCTACCAACAAAAAATCCCCAGCCGTTTCAATACAACCAGGGATTTCAATGCGTTTCAATTAAGCACGCTTCTGCGCTCTATCTTTAACCTTTAGCCAGCGAGAATAAGAACTCCAAGCCGCCTTCGGGCTTATTGCGAACGGAGATTTCGCCTTTATGCAGCTGTACCGCATTTTTCACGATTGACAGGCCCAATCCGGTTCCTCCCTTTTCGCGGGTACGACCTTCATCGGCACGGTAAAACCGTTCGAAAATACGTGCCAAATGCTTCTCCGGAATTCCTTTACCACTATCGGAATAGCTCAGGTAATAGAATTTTTCGTCTTCCAGGTATTGCTTGATTTGCACATTCACATTTTCGCCAGCGTAGTTAATCGTGTTTTCGATGAAGTTCTGAAAAATAGATGACAGCAAGCTATCGTTTCCATACACCATCGACTGTTCATTGATGGACACCTGCACCAGGATATTCTTCTCATTCAAGCGCGATTCCAGGTTTTCAATCACATCCATCACCAATGGACGTATGTGAACATCTTTCAGCTCAAATAAATCGCCGGCATCTTCAATGTTGTTGAGCAAGGAAATATCATTGAGCAAATCGTTCAATCGTTCACTCTGAATAAAAGCCCGCTCAATAAAATAGTCCAGCTTTTCCTTGGGTAAGTTCTTGTTATTCAGAATTGTTTCAAGGTAACCTTTGATAGAGGCTAACGGCGTTTTCAACTCATGCGCAATATTCGAGGTCAACTGCTGTTTCAACAAACGTCGTTTTTCGGGCTTCGTGATGTCGCTAATCAGCACCTCAAAGCTCTTATCAGGGAACACAATACTCTGAACCTGGAAGTATCGCTCATTCTTAGATAAGGTGACGGCAAACTGCGGTAAATCTTTAGGGTTGATCACATAATCCGACTTCAGGTATTTTTCAATTTCATAAACCAAGGACTTAAAATCCTCAATTTCGAAAAGCATCTCGGCTGAAATTGATGAGCGCTCAGAAATTAGGTTGATGTACTGAATAAAGTGACTATTGGCCAGTATTTTTTCCTTGTTAGGTTGGAAAAAGGCGATTCCTTCTTGCAGGGCGTTCAGGTGATTAAACAGGCGGTCCTTTTCTGCCGTCAAGTCTTCTTTGGTCTTTTGCAAGCCACTATAAATCTCAATAATTTGGCGTTGAATATCTCCAAACTCAGAATCAACAAATTCCAGGTTCGGATCAATCATTTCATTTCGGGCGGCCCGTACGGCAAAATCACGCAACTTGTTAACGAATTTCCCTAAGCGATTAGTTACCACAGAAAGCAATCCCCACATAATGACAAACAAGGCCAACATGAAGAAGATGAAGACTCGTTCGGTCTTCAGAAAATTCTCAATTTCAATATCGTAAACCACAGCACAACGAATGAAATAGCCATCGTAGTAACGAGCAAAATAATAGAAATCCTGCCCGGTTGTTTCTGAATGACGGATGTTCCCTCCCGTTTCAGAATAGAGTGCCTTTTGAACCTCTGGGCGCATCAGGTGATTCTCCATTTCCCCATAATCGGATACAAAACTATCGTACAGCACTCCGCCCTTACTGTTGATAACTGTCACCCGTGTGTTTTTATCCGGAATCAGGTACTTAATCGTATCCATCCGGGCAAAATTCCGGGTGTCCAAAATATCGTAATGCTCGATATACTGATGGGTAAAACCCGCAATATTATTCAGCGTATTTTCCAATTGGTCAGTCCGGTAACGCTTTTCCCGGTTAAATTGAAAAGCCAAAATGGCAACCATAAAAAAGGAAAAGGCAGCCAAAAAGTAAATGAAGATTCGCTGCTTGTATGTTCTTCGTCGAAGTACCACGTTTTTAAAGTTTTAGATTGAAACGATTAAATAAAGTTATATGGTAGCATTAGCCCTGATAGTCGAAACAATAGCCATAGCCCGTTCTTCCTTTAATTGCCGGGCCGTATTCTTTGATTTTCTTTCGTAAGCGGGCAATATTTACATCTACATTCCTCTCAGTAACAATCACATCATCACTCCACACCCGGTTTAAAATTTCGTGTCTGGAAATAAACTTTCCTCCATTTTTTAGCAATAAAGCCAGGATTTCAAATTCTTTCCGGGTTAGCTTAATGGGCTCCTCATCAATGGAAGCCGACTTCCGGTTGATATCAAGTTTTAAACCATCGCATTCAAGCACGGTTGAAGGCTTTTGCTCATTGCCGCGTCCTCGTTTCAGGATTGCCCGTATGCGAACCACTACTTCCTTAATGGAAAAGGGTTTAATGATGTAATCATCGCCGCCAACATTAAAGCCGGTCAGCAAATCGTTCTCCGATCCTTTGGCAGTCAGGAAAACAATTGGCACGTCAAGATCTCTTTCTTTGCGAAGGATATCGGCCATTTTGTAGCCCGATATTCCACCCATCATAACATCCAACAAAATCAAGTGATAATTTTCAAGCGCCATATCCAAAGCCTCTTCTGCTGAAGCAGCTACATCAATCTCAAACCCTTCGCTTGCCAGGTTAAACTGAAGAATCTCCCGAAGATCCTTTTCATCGTCAACGATCAGTATTCTGGGTGTATAATCCATCGTTTTATTGATCTAATTTATGGTGTCTGACATCTTTCCCTTCAATGGAATAAATTGCGGCTTCTGCAATGTTTGTTGCGTGATCAGCTATCCGTTCAATATTGGACATCATTTCTTTGATGGTTACAATACTCATCAGCAAATGCTTATTACTTTCGGCCGTATCGGTTTTTGCAATGATCTTTTTCAACAACTTATGGTTGATCTCATCAAAAACCACATCATTTTTAATGGTCCATACCGCAAACTCCCGATCATCATTCAGGTAAGCAAGTAACGACTTACGAACCATTTTAATGCTTTGAATGGTCATGTTTGACAAAACCTCGCGCAGTTTCTCATAAACTTCAGGAGTTTTAATCTTCTTGATGAAATCGGTTATATTAATAACGATATCTCCAATGCGCTCCAGGCTTAAAATAATTCGGTAGCAAGCCATGATCCAGCGCAAGTCGGAAGCCACTGGTTTATATAGCACGATCGCATTTACAATCTTATCGCTCAGCTTCACTTCTCTCTTGTCAATGTCTTTTTCGTTGGTCTGAATCCGCCTCAAATCCTCATCCGGAACTTCTATTTCACCGGAAATAATCACCTGCTCCATTAGGTCTAACTGCTCCAACACCAGGTTGGCCAGCTCCTCAAAATCAGCGTGAATATGATTGATTGCATCGTCTTTTTTTATTGTCATGATCGTTCTGTTTTTCAAATTCAAAATTCAAAGCTCGAAGTTCCAAGTTTTCAGACTATATCTTCCTACTTCTTGGTCTATCATCTTGCTTTTCATTAACCAAATTTCCCAGTCAGGTATTCCTCTGTTCTTGGGTCAATTGGGTTGGTAAACATGTTTTTCGTTTTTCCATACTCAACTAACTCTCCAAGATACATAAATAAAGAGTAATCAGAGATCCGTGCTGCTTGCGACATGTTGTGCGTAACCAATACAATGGTATAATTCTCCTTCAGTTTGACCAGCAGGTCTTCCACCTTTGAAGTGGCAATGGGGTCGAGTGCCGAGGTTGGCTCATCCATCAAAATCACTTCGGGGCTGAAGGCAAGCGCCCGGGCAATACACAAACGCTGCTGCTGTCCACCTGATAAGAATGTTCCTTTTTTGTACAACGAGTCTTTCACCTCATCCCAAAGGGCTACATCGCGCAAAGACCGCTCTACAATTTCATCTCGCTCCTTCTTCTTAGTCCGAATACCATTCAGTTTATAACCGGCAATCACGTTGTCGTAAATACTCATGGTTGGAAAGGGATTGGGACGTTGAAAAACCATTCCCATGTGCCTCCTCAGTTTGATGGGAGATATATCGTAGATATTCTGCCCATTCAGTAAAGCCTCCCCTTCTGTGGTGATGTTCTCGTACAGTTCGTGCATCCGGTTCAATGCCCGGAGCAAGGTACTTTTTCCACATCCAGAAGGCCCCATTATAGCTGTAACCGTATTCTTTTTAATCTCAACCGATACGTTTTTCACCGCATAGTGCTTATCATATGCGATCGATAAATCCTTGATCGAAAGAATGGGTTTTTTTACTTCAGCAATCGAGTTTGTCATTTTCTATTTTCTTTTGGCTGCAATCTGCTTCGATACAATATTCAAAATTAACACAATGGCCATCAGCAATAAAGAGGAGCTCCAAATTAGATCCACCATGTTGGGATCGTTGTAGAACTCCCAGATCAAAAGCGGAATTGCACTGGTTGGCTTGGTGATATCCAAACTAATCACTGAGCTTCCTAAAGCTGTTAACAGCAAAGGTGCTGTTTCGCCCAAAATACGCGAAATACCCAGCAAAATACCCGTGAGTAAACCACTAAAGCCTGTTGGAACCAATACCCGTAAAATCACTTTATGATACGGAACTCCTAAAGCCAATGCCGCCTCTTTCAGTGTTTGTGGAATCATTTTCAATGTTTCCTCGGTGGATCGCACAATCATAGGCAACATCATAATCGCCAACGAAACGCTACCGGCCAAAGCCGAAAATCCGCTGGTTACATGCTTCACTACCCAGAGGTACGAAATCAAACCCAACACAATCGAAGGTATTCCCTGCAAAATATCCGAAATATTCCGGGTCAGGTTGGCCATAAACTTACCTTGATTCTCATACAGAAAAATTCCTGTCAGAATACCAATTGGAATAGCCATTGCTGAAGCCAGCACAACCATTAATAACGTTCCTACAATTCCATTCGCAATACCGCCCGGAATCTTCTCTCCGTTCGACACGGCCGTCATGGCCTCAAAGGTATCCGGAGTGGTTTGGATCAAAAAATCCAGGCTAATTTGCCGATAGCCTTCCACCACCAGTTTCGATATGATCAGGATAATTGGAGATATGGTAACGAGTGAAAGAACAATTATACCGTAAAAAAACAGTTTGTCTTTCAATTGCCTTCTACCCGAGTGATCCTGATTTTTAAGTGCTTGAATTGCCTCCATAGCAGCCTTAATTCATCTTTTTTATAATCAATTTTCCAACAGCGTTGATGATACCAGTAATTAGGAACAACAACAAGCCAATGGCAATCAAGGAACTTAGTTTCAGTCCATCGGCCTCGCCAAACTGGTTGGCAATGACACTCGCCATGGTATTCCCCGTATCGAAAAAACTGCTGGGGACCAAGTTGGTGTTACCAATAAGCATCGTTACAGCCATCGTTTCGCCCAGTGCCCGACCAAATGCCAGGATATACCCGGCAACAATTCCCGAACGGGCATTGGGAATGGTAACACTCGAAATCACTTCCAAGCGAGTCGCTCCCAACGAGTAAGCAGCTTCCTTCAGGTCGTTTGGCACCATGCTGATGATTTCGTTACTCAGCGAAGTAGCATAAGGAATGATCATCACAGCCAGAATTAAACTGGCGGTAAAAATCCCGAAACCACGTCCGCCAAAGCCCAATTCGATCATTGCCGGACGAAGGACATAGAAGCCCCACAAGCCATATACAATGGATGGAATTCCTGCCAACAAGTCAACCAAAAGCCCAAGAATACGGGCAACACGCGTTCCGCGAAAATATTCACCTAAAAACAGTGAGGTGGCAAACGACAAAGGCAAACAAAGAATCAATGCTGCAAATGAGGTCATCAGCGTGCCCACAATAAAAGGTAATGCACCGTAGTTTTCGCGGCCTTCCGTTGGATCCCACTCTCCCGAAACGATAAACTTCAATCCAAATGTTTTGAATGCAGGCACGGATCCTCCGACTAAGGAGTAAACCATCCCTGCAGCCAACATCAGAATTAATATTGAAACTGAAAATAAAACGAGCTTGGTGATTCTGTCACTATTCATTTTTTCAGTTGTGGGGGTCAGTGGATTAATTTAAAATTTTCTCTCCTCCGTAAGATACGCTACGCAAAATGGCTTTTGCTTTCGCTACAGCTGCTTCAGGAAGTGGCGCATAATTTACTTTTTCAGCCTGTCCCTGTGCTTTTTCGCTGATCAGCCAATCCAAAAACTCCAGTGTTCCTTTTGCCTGCGCTTGTGAACGACCATCGTAGGCCTGATCTTTATACAGGATGATCCAGGTAAAACCGCTAATTGGGTATGAAGCAGGATCTGAAGAGTTAGTTAGCATCACCCGCGTGTCAGCAGGAATCTCGCCTTGTGCAGCAGCACTGATGCTGGCAATGCTTGGCTCAATGTATTCGCCACTGCTGTTCTGCACTTTAGCAGTTTGGATTTTTTGAGCAAAGGCAAATTCCGATCCAATGTAGCCAATCGCACCTTCAGTTTGGCTGATGGTTCCAGCTACGCCGGGATTTCCTTTAGCACCCATTCCAACAGGCCATTTTAGCGATTTTCCTGCGCCAACTTCTTCAGCCCATTTGTTACTTACTTTGCTCATATAATCGCTGAAAATGTGGGTTGTTCCACTACCGTCAGAACGGTGAACAAAAGTGATTTCCAAGTCAGGTAAATTAACGCCTTCGTTATTGCTTTTCAACGCAGGGTCATTCCAATTGGTAATCTCTCCCATGAAAATTTTCTCCAACAGTTTGTCTGAAAGCTTCAATTCATCAACTCCCGGAAGGTTATAAGCAATAACCACAGCACCAATACAGGTTGGAATGTGAACAACATCTCCCGGCATTTCAGCCAATTTTGCATCGCTTAAAAAAGCATCAGTAGCTCCAAAGTCTACCACTTTATCTTTCAAACTCCGGATACCGCCACCAGAACCAATTCCTCCGTAAGTCACCAGCACATCTGTTTCTTTGGTATAATCTTTAAATACCAAGTTGTAATAGGGCATTGGGAAGGTTGCTCCTGCAGCTGTCAGACTTACATTGTCAGCGCCAGCGTCATTTGATTTTTTCGATGAATTCTGGCATGCACTTAACAAGACAACCGCCAGAACAAAAGATAATACTACTTTCATGTTTTTATGTTTTCTAGATTTGGATTTAATCGATTCGTGTCTTAGGAGTTTGTTTTATCGTAGGTTAAAATTTGATTTCGCAATTCAAAAAAAGCGAAGTGCTAAACTTCTGATTATCGTCAGCCGGGTTCCATCCTCGGAAATTAGGAGCCAGCTTTACACCTTTCACCGGAGCATATTCCAGCCCGGCGATGTAGAGTTGACCATCGCGACTCACATTCCAATCATTTGAGGCGCCATCTAAAGTATTTGATGTCAGGTAATCGAATCGAGCATACACTTTCACTTTTGAAGCAGCTTTCAATGTCCCATAAATTGATGTTCCACTCAATGTACGGTCTTCGTTAAAACCAACATTAAACTGCGAGTTGTATTCAGCAGCAAGTGAGAACTCATCTTCAACATAGCTGATTAAAGCGGCTAGTGAAGATTGGGTTTCTTCCTTTGAAATAAAGTCATAATACACCCGCCCCGTCACTTTATCATCAGGTGTTAAAGTAACTCCAAAACCAGTGCGGAAGGTACTGTCAGCCTGCAAACGCTTGTAGCCCTCTCCATTTACAAAACTAAGGTCGGCGCTAAGCAGATCCGAAAAACGATAAGCCACGCTCACTCCCAAGTCAGCACTGGAGTTGAACTTATAAGCATCCTGGAAGGACTTCTCAATGTATCGGTATCCCCAAGCCTTCTCCTGAACCTTAAACTGTGTTGTTGGAATTAAACCAAAGTGGACAGAAAACTTGTCCTCCTGGTATTTCATATAAGCGTTTTTCACATAAGCAGTCATTTCAAGACTACCTGCTCCCGGGTCGCCAATATCCAAATTTGCTTTAGCTGAAAATTTTTCACTGAAATTGTACTCATACCCAAGGTAAAGCCGGTTGAGTTCAAAAGCTGAAACCGATTCTCCATCCGAAAATGTGGCATGATAATTACTAAAGATTTTCATAAACGGCTTCCCACCTGGTTTAAACTCATTACTCTGCGACATACCTGTTACGACAAGACAAAGCATTGCCAATAACAAAAGACTTCCTTTCTTCATATACTTAAGATTGATAAAACTTAAACTCCTTTGACAGAATTCACTGGCAAATGAAGATCTAAAACATTACAAGTAGATTAACAAACTATTACAAAACGATTAATTTCATGATTTTACATTGAAAAAGACAAAGACAGAATCTCAACAAAGCACTAATAAACAATAAATTAACAATTGTTGCAATTTTATTACAGCCTCATCTTTTTGTAACAAATGCTTGCAAAAAGCAGAATATCATCTCTACTATAACTTCACGCTTGCTTTCTTCTAAGCTATTTTATTCAAAAATAATAAAAGCCTCAAAAGGCAATGCCTTTCTTCGAAATACAAAAAAAGACAAAAAAGTATTTTATCAGGCAGCGAATCCTTTTTTAGCTCCGTACCCATTAATAGAAGAGGATAAAGATGAGCTCATTTCTTCCTTTTTAACGAATTACGAACCCATTAGTTAATCATTAAACGTCAAATCATGAAAGCAAAAAGTTCCCCATTAAAAGTCAAATCACAAATTGTGGTTGTCATCTTCCTTTTTCTCTTTAGCGGGCTGATATCCTGCAACAACGATGATAGTTCTGACATGGAATCAAGTCAAAAGATAGCCTATTCCGGAACCTTCGTCAAATCTTCTGAAAGCGTCACTACATCAGCAACCGGAACCGTAAAAGCGACTTTTGACCCAGCAACGCTGAAACTTAGCTATACGATTACCTGGTCTGGCTTAGGCTCTAATGTAGCAGCTATGCACTTCCATAATGAAGCTCCTGTTATCATTGAAATTACCGGCTTTTCCAATACAACATCAGGCACTGTTTCCGGTTCTGCAACGCTCAGCTCACAACAGGCCACTGATTTAGCTTCAGGTAAAATCTATGCTCAAATACACACGCCAGACTACCCTTCAGGAGAGGTATTGGCAACTTTAACCAAAGACAGCTCAACGCCCAGCAATCCGGGAAATGGAGGCGGCAGTGGATACTAACCCCTAGCATCATGAATGGAAAGGATAAGTTTAATCTGATAAATCAAGTAGCATGAAGAAACAAAGACTACTAATGCTCATTGGGATCGTCTTTTTTTTGGGAAGCTGCTCAAACACAGCTTCAGAAATGGCAAATGAAGACCCAGATCCCACGGACTGCGTTCCTCAATACCCGGAGATGGATATCACCTACTCCAATTATGTGAAGGGAGTTTTAACCCAGTACTGTATCGAATGTCACCACGAAGGGAATTCTCAAGGTCCCGGAGATTTTAGTACTTACAATGGCGTAAGCCAATACCTTGGCTCTTTCAACACACGTGTCCTTTCAAACAATGCGGATATGCCTCAGGGAAATGCGCCTCTACCTCAGGCAGTCAGGGATTCATTAATGGTCTGGATTGCGAACTGTTCACCATAAACGAAGGTCAAAATAATTGTAATGAAAACAATAGCTCTTACCATTCTTCTACTTCTGACTGCGCAGGTAACCAACGCTCAAACGCTGATTGCAGATCAGGTGAGCTTAAGTTTCTTTTCGGAAGCTCCTCTTGAAAATATCAGTGCAATCAGCAAACAAGGAGTTTCAGCGATTGATGCAGAAACTCAGTCAATCTATTTTAAGGTAGCAATCCAGACATTTGAATTTAAGAAACCGTTGATGCAGGAACATTTCAACGAGAAGTACCTGGAAAGTGATCGATATCCCTATGCCGAATTCAAAGGCAACATTCAGGACCCAGTTGACTTCAATCAGCAAGGGATTACCACCGTCACTGCAAATGGAGAACTAAGTATTCACAATGTAACCAAAAGTTATACAGTTCAGGCTAAGCTACAAATCAATGACAAAGGATTGGCAGCCGAAGCGACTTTTCCGGTCATCCTGAAAGATCATGACATCAAAATCCCACGATTAGTCTTCAAGAATATTGCTGAAGTGGTAGAAGTAACGGTTATCGCTCATTACAACGTACCAACAAACTAAAATTAAGATTCAAGTTAACGAATAAAACACGCAAAATAGCCATGACAACACGAACCGAATATTGAACTCAAAAAAAAACGAAGCGATTCGTTGATTCAAGAAGCCCAATGCTCCGCTATTCTCTTGCTCGTGAAAGGGGGCATTGGCTTCTCATAAACAGCCCTCGAGCTGCAAAAGAGAACATTTATGCACCAAGTAAATCCAAAACGATGAAACAAATCATCATACTTCTATTGACCTACTTACTAGCCAGTCCAGTTTTCGGACAGGATTTAGCCCAACTATTTAACGACTCGACACCAAAACAACTGCAGCCCGTTATGGGGACCTTCAAGTCACCTCAGATTATTAACGGGCAATCCAATGAGACCATTCACAAAAATGATTTGCTCTTTGTGGTAATGCACCGCTTTGGAGATATTGGAGGTGAGCTTGGAGGTTTTCAAACCTTTTACGGACTGGATAATTCCTCTGATATTCTTATTGGCTTTGACTACGGCATATCCGACCTGTGGAGTATTGGAATCGGACGGACAAAGGGGGCTCCCAATGGAGTCAATACCAATCAAAAAGAATTCGTGTATCTCAACTCCAAACTCCGCCTCATTCGTCAAAGCACCGATAATAGGACTCCGATTTCCCTCAGCCTTTATGGAAACACAGTCGTGTCGGTCATGCAAAAATCCGAAGCTGCAAATTCTGATGCTTCTTTTCAATCGTTTGGTGATCGAATGAGTTACCTGGCCCAAGTCATTGTTACCCGAAAATTCAGTAATGGCCTATCACTTGCCATACTACCAAGCTATGTCCGACGCAATTATGTCTCCCACATGGACGTCAACAATCTTTTGGCGCTTGGATTTGGAGCTCGGGTAAAACTTAGCCCAAGTATGGCTTTGATTGCCGACTATTTTATCCCTTTCAGAAGCTCTGAAAGCACAGACTACTTTCTGGAACAGAAGGGATTTCATTTTTATCATCCCTTGGGAATTGGCCTTGAGATAGAAACAGGAGGACATGTATTCAATGCCAGTTTCACCAATTCAACAGCCATTCTGGAAAACCAATTCATTCCATCCACAAGCAGTTCGTGGAATAAGGGTGAATTTCGTTGGGGCTTCACCATAACCCGAACCTTTTCCTTGGCTAGGGACGGTTTCTAAGCGACAAATGAATAAATACTGAAAATAAAATCTTAAATTACATCAAATACGCCTATGACAGAAAAAGAAGAGTTGCCAATAATTAGCAGTCATTCTTCCGATGATAGAAAAAGAGTTACAGCAGTTGATTGAGGGTTGTCGAAAACAAGACCGACAGAGCCAAAGGTTACTGTACCAAAAGCTCTACGGATTTGGCATGAAGATCTGCTTGCGCTATGCCAACAACCACCAAGAAGCCACAGAGGTACTGAACGATGGCTTTTTCAAGGCCTTAACCAATATTGAAAAATACAATGATAACTGGCCTTTCAAAACCTGGCTCAGCAAAATTATCTACCATGCCTCGATCGATTATTACCGGACCAACCTAAAATGGACACGCATCGAAAAACTGGAACAATCCGATGAACTGCCAAACGAAGCAATTGCTGAACACCGACTCGGGTACGAAGATTTATTAGCCATCGTACAACGACTTCCACCAACCTATCGGATGGTGTTTAACCTCTACGCCATTGATGGTTACTCACACGAAGAGATTGCAGACTTGATTGGCATCAGTGCCAGTACCTCAAGATCAAACCTTTACAAAGCCAGACAGAAACTACAACACATGCTTGCTCACCCACAATCCATCGTTGTCCTTCTCATCTGGCGGTACAAAATTGAATCAGCCTGTCGATCATTTATAAACCAAGCATTTCAGCCTAAGTCGGATCCATCATGAAATCCAAAGAGCCCCAAAATATCGATCAGCTATTCCGGGAAGGACTGAATCCGGAATATGACCCGGTTTCATACAATGACGAGGATTGGCGGAAGCTTGAAATGCGCTTGGAGCAATACTCTAACAGCAAAAGCATTGCCCTTTGGCTCAGTCCGATTGGAGGCATAGCTGCTCTGATTATTTTAGCTTTTTCGCTTTGGATGCTATGGCCTACCCCCGAAGAGTCGACAACCGAACAGTTTGTCCAGAAAGAAGCAGTCACAGAAGAGGAAAAAAGCATTCCCGATCCCCCTTCCGAATTAAAAGAACAGGTACTCGATTCTGCCATCCAGCCTCAACAAATACTACAACCATTACCTTCTGGAGAAAGCAAGAAAAAACCCCATTCGCAAATAGCTCTAAACAAAGCACAAGAGCCTACTGATAAAGAGCGTACGCCTGACTCATCACTAAGGCTTCGAGAAAAGCTACCCGCAAAATTTTCGGACGATGAACTGCCCGACACAAATGAACTTCGTCAATCGAAAGAGTACAAAAAGCCGCAGGAAACCAACCAAGTAGCAGCTCATCCACTCCAGCTTGATGCTGACCAAAAAGGCAGGCAACTCGCCTTAAGCCTATTAGTCGCTCCAGCTTACAATGGGGTTGACAACCTGAATGATGGAAGCTTTGGAGGTGATATTGGGGTACTCGTAAGCTGGAATTTAACCCCCAAATGGCAAGTCAGCACCGGAGCTGTTTATGCGAAAAAACTATATGAAACCAACCTCAACAATTACAATAATGAGGTTGATTATGCTGCCCAAACGGTTGATGCTGATTGCCGGGTACTTGATATCCCATTAAACATCCAATATGCGCTTTTAAAAAGCGGCAAAACAACTATTCATATCGGAACTGGGATTTCTTCCTACCTGATGCTTAAGGAGGATTATTACTTTGAAGACACCAGCAGCTATGCCCAAAATTCACAGGAAGTACACCTTACTAACGAAAACCAGCACTGGCTAAGTGTACTAAATTTCCAAATGAGTGTGCAACAGCAAATCAGCTCACGAGTGAGCATCAACTTACAACCATTCGTAAAGCTTCCGACTCAAGATATTGGCTATGCAAAAGTCCGGCTGCAATCTTATGGCATGGCGCTGAGTGCCAGCTGGACACTATAAAAAACAAGCCCGATCAGGCTATGCTGACCAGGCTTACTATTGTAAATTGTCTCTTTTCTATTTAGAAACTGTTTCTTAGTCCTCCAAAAAATAATCGATGGTAGAAACCACACGCACGATTTTGATATGCGGACTGTTCTGATCACGATCATTGATTGTAAATAAGCCTTGGCGGGCAGTCTTGATCTTACCCACCTTTGAATTGGAATCCAAGGCGAATTTTTCAGCCACTTCACGTGCATTTTTTGTAGCTTCTTCAATCATTGCCGGCTTAATCTCATTCAATCGCGTGAAAATATATTCAATAGGGCGCCAAGTATTTTTTGAGCCAATCAACACTCCTTTCGAGATTAGACTCAGCGACTCGGTCAATGCTGTTTGAAGCTTTTCAATGTCACCTGTACGTACCGTAAATTCTGTTTTCACCACATAGCGGTAGGCCCGTCCATCTGAATTTCCGCCATAGAGCTGTGCCCGAGCATCTTCAATATTGGTTGAACCAATTGTCAACTCATGCTCATCAAACCCCTGGTCCGTAAAAAACTGCTGCACCTCTGCTTTTTGCTTCTCAATATCCGATTTCAGTGCTTTCAGGTCATTCCCAGTTAAAGTAATTTGAATGGGCCAAACAGCCAAGTCTGCCATGACCTCTTTTTCAGAAAGACCTTTTACCTGCACAAAGCGATTGTAACTGACCGAATTGCGGTGCATATTTCCTATAAAATAGCCGGCAATCACCAAGGCTACCGCAACAATTGCAGCTTGTATCCAGTTTCTCTTATCCATAAATCTTTATTTTTTAAACCAACATATTTATATCTCGATAACGGGAGTACCTCATGCAAATTCCATTCCGCTTTCAGCCAACCCCAAAGCAGGCAAAGGATCAAATACTTACCAACAAAAAGACCCAACCGGAATGGCTGGGTCTTTCTATCTCGATCTTTTACAATTCTTATTTGGGTAACGGATAACCTTGCAATTTCTCCAGGTTCAATGCAATCTCTGCATCCGGATACTCATAATCGTGCAATTGTCCGTTCAAGTATTTGTCGTAACCAACCAAGTCCATTAAGCCATGGCCACTGAAGTTAAACAGGATTGTTTTCTCCTTGCCCTCTTCTTTGGCTTTTTTAGCTTCGCGAATGGCCGAAGCAATGGCATGTGTTGTTTCTGGCGCAGGAATAATTCCTTCCGTTTTTGCAAATAGAAGTCCAGCTTCGAAACACTCACTTTGGTGAATAGCCTGAGCTTCCATCAAGTTATCGCGTAAAGCAGCACTTACCAACGGAGCCATTCCGTGGTAACGCAAACCTCCAGCATGAATTGGCGCTGGAACAAAGTTGTGTCCCAAGCTATGCATCGCCATCATCGGAGTCATTTGGGCAACATCACCATTATCGTAAATAAACGGTGCCTTGGTTAACGTTGGGCACGAGAATGGCTCAGCTCCAATTACCTGAATGTCGGCTCCATTAATTTTGTCATAGATGAATGGGAAAGCCAAACCTGCAAAGTTACTTCCACCACCACAGCAGCCAATAACCACATCTGGTTTTTCAATTCCCACTTTTGCCAACTGCTTTTTAGCCTCCAAGCCAATAACGGTCTGGTGCAACATCACGTGGTTAAGCACCGATCCCAACGTATAACGAGTTTGGCCCGTTTCATCAGTAACTGCAGCTTCAATTGCTTCAGAAATGGCAATACCTAACGAGCCTGGCGTGTCGGGATATTTCGCTAAAATATCGCGTCCGGCTTGGGTTTCCGTACTCGGGCTAGGGATACACGTTCCACCCCAGGTATTCATCAACATTTGGCGGAAAGGCTTTTGCTCAAAGCTAACACGCACCATAAACACCTTGCACTCGATACCTCCGATTACGGAACAAGCAAAAGACAAAGCAGATCCCCATTGTCCAGCACCTGTTTCAGTTGTTAACTTTTTAATCCCAAATTGCTTGTTGTACCAAGCCTGAGGAATGGCCGTATTGGGTTTATGGCTTCCCGCAGGAGAAACCCCTTCATTTTTATAGTAGATTTTAGCTGGTGTTCCCAGCGCCTCCTCCAACTCATAAGCCCGAATCAGCGGACTAGGACGCCAGCGTACCAAATGCTCGCGAATTTCTTCAGGAATATCAATCCAACGGTCCTGACTCATCTCTTGCTCAATGAGGTTCATTGGAAAAACAGCAGCCAGCTGTTCCGGTGAAACTGGATTTCCATCAGGTCCTAAAGGTGGATTTAAAGGAGAAGGTAGATCTGGTGCCAAGTTGTACCATTGTTTCGGCATTTCAGAGTCATCCAGATAGATTTTTTTGTGTTTAGCCATGATTTATTGTTTCTTTTTAAATGAATATTTCAAACTAAAAATGGGGTTTGCTGCATATACAACAAACCCCATTTCACGGCCTCTATGATCGTAAAACAACAATTTGCTCCAGCGTTTCCATTTTCACATTACGCCAGTGCCATTCCGTTCCGTATAAAGGCATTTTGTACATCTGTTCTTTAATTTTCCGTAAAACTAATTATTATTTTTCAGTTTTCACTTCGATTTATAAACCGAGTTGACTCATTAAACACGTTTTAGATTAATTTTTTCTCATTGACAATTGAACCCAGTGCATTGACCTTTTACCTCTCAGCAAATCATAAAAGACAGTATTTGCGGTTTTCAAGACCCTTTAAAGGACTTTTCATCTTCGTCATTCCCTAGGTTTGTCTGCATTAATTTAAGACCCCCAAAGAACAGCCCACCGATGCCAGTCTTTTAAAATAAATTTTTGTGTTTCAAGGATTCAGCGTATTTTTGCATTTCATTTTTTCAGGGAAACAACAAATTGGAAGCGGGCTGTAACAGCAGTAGGATTCACCCGTTGTGTTTTTCCTTAAAAACAGCACAAACGACAAGTTAAGTCGAAAAAGAAAGACTTAACGACCAGTAAAAAAAATAGAAAATGAATAAAGCAACCGTTGTTAGTGGCATTAGGCCAACTGGATACCTCCATTTAGGAAACTACTTTGGAGCCGTACAAAACTTTCTGCGCATGCAGGAAGACTTTAACTGCTATTTCTTTATTGCCGATATTCACTCACTGACAACACATCCAACGCCTGACAACCTGCAGGCTGGAGTGAAGCAGGTATTGGCTGAATACTTGGCCTGTGGCATCGATCCGGAGAAATCAACCATCTTTATTCAAAGCGATGTTCCAGAAATTACCGAACTGTACACCATTTTGAATATGAATGCCTATTTGGGTGAATTGGAGCGAACCACTTCATTCAAGGACAAGGCCCGGAAACAACCCGAAAACGTAAACGCCGGCCTTTTAACCTACCCGGTTTTGATGGCTTCGGACATTTTGATTCACAAAGCTCATTTTGTACCAGTAGGAAAAGACCAGGAACAAAACCTGGAAATGGCCCGGAAGTTTGGAAAACGTTTCAACCGCATGTATAAGTCTGAGGTGTTCCCAATTCCAAAACCATTTACTTTTGACGGTGCCGACTTAATCAAAGTACCTGGGCTTGATGGAAGTGGGAAAATGGGTAAGTCAGAAGGCAATGCCATCAACCTGTTTGATACCGAGAAAGATATTCGAAAAAAAGTGATGCGGGCAGTAACTGACTCAGGTCCAACAGAAGCTAATTCAGAAAAGCCAGAAGCAATCCAAAACCTGTTTACTTTGATGAAGATTGTTTCGGAACCTACCGTTATTGAACAATTTGAAACAGCCTACAACCAATGCGAAATTCGCTATGGCGATATGAAAAAGCAATTGGCTGAAGATATTATTAAAGTAACCCTGCCCATTCGCGAGCGTATTGTCGATATTCTTGACGACAATGAATATTTGGCTAAGGTTGCCCGTATGGGTGCTGAAAAAGCACGGGAATCAGCTTTAAAAACCCTAAAAGAAGTTAAGGAACTTGTTGGTTTTAGAAAGCTCTACTAAGAGAGCTACCTGCAACAACAAAGCATAAAAAAACCCCTCAATGAGGGGTTTTCTTTTTTATCGTTTAACGTAAATCCAAACGCCCGATCCGGGGGATTCCGTCTTAATCTTCGATTGAGCTGCCTTGGCCTGCTTAAAACTGGCAAAGCTATCCAAAGCGATGTAGTGCAAACCTTTTATAAAGCCAATATTTTTTGCTTTAAATCCTTCTGTTTGCTTTTGTTGCATGAACTTGTTGGCATTCGCCTCACTACGGAAACTACCGCCTATGATGAAGTAATGATGATCTTCAACAGCAATGGTTGGTTGCTCTGCAACAGCAGTTTCAACAACTGCCGGACGTGGTTCCAAACGCTGAACCACTTCACGCATTGTCATCATTTCAGTTAAACTAGTCAAGTTGGATTGTTGCAAATGACTGGTATTGTTGCGAACGGGCGCTACGGCCAAAGCAAACAACAAGGGAACAGCCACCAACACTTTTTTCAGGGTCCGCTTTTGGAAGAATACCTGAACGGCATCGCGCTCTTCCTGCGAAATCTGGGTGCGCACGAGTTTCTTGGCATACAAGGTTTCGTACTCAAAAGTTCCCAAACCGTAAGCATCCAAATTCAAGTTTGCTGTTACAACAGGTTGAAAAGCCAGGTTTTCGTTCTCATCGTAAGCCAATGAACCAACGCCATCAATCTCGATGGTTTCGCCATCAGTAAGCCGATAATTCATCTCCTGCACCAGCAAATCGACCTTACGACTTACTGCCAGGTAATTTTCACCTTCTTTTTCAACAATATGGTTGATCAGCAAACCATCATTGAAAGTCAACTTTTCGTTAAAGCTAACGGCCTTCGATGGTGGACTGAAGCGCGCATTCTGAACGGTAGCTGATTTGTAATTACTCACAAACCCTCCAAAGCCCGGAATGATCACACAGTCATTCAACAATAAAAGTTCTTTGATGTAGGTTAATAATTTCACGCAATTATCTGTTTAAGCTCAAAAATAAAGAAAAATTAATACGCTCACAAGCCTAAGTTTTCAACATTTTAAAGGAGTTTTAAGCATAGTTGACGTAACATACACAAGACTTAACAATTAAGCTCTGCCCGAAAATTTGTAGTTTTGGAAAAAATACTCACTTACTATGACTAAAAAGATACTTGTTACCGGAGGAACCGGTTATATCGGCTCTCACACAGTAGTGGAACTGCACAATGCAGGCTATGATGTAATTATTGTTGACGACCTCTCCAATTCAAGCGCCGATGTGCTGGATAGCATTGAAGAGATCTCCGGAAAACGGCCGGAATTTGAACAATTCAACCTGGCTGATACCGCTAAAACCGATGACTTTTTTAATCGAAATCAGGATGTGGATGCCATCATTCATTTTGCGGCTTCAAAAGCAGTTGGCGAATCAGTGGAAAAACCATTGCATTACTACCGCAACAACTTGGTTTCGCTGATCAACATTCTGGAATGCCAGCGCAAATACAAGATTGCCAACATTGTGTTCTCTTCATCGTGTACGGTTTATGGACAGCCAGATAAACTTCCGGTTACCGAAGACACACCACGCCAGGATGCCGAATCGCCTTATGGCAACACCAAACGTGTTAACGAAGATATTTTACACGATAGCGTAAAAGCTTACCCTGAATTACAAGCGATTGCCTTACGCTATTTTAACCCTATTGGTGCTCACCCAACCGCATTGATTGGTGAACTGCCCTTGGGAGTTCCTCAAAACCTGGTGCCCTTTATCACGCAAACGGCAGCAGGAATTCGCGAAAAGCTAAGTGTATTTGGCGATGACTATGACACTGCTGACGGCTCAGCAATTCGTGATTACATCAATGTCGTGGACTTGGCTAAAGCCCACGTTATTGCCATTAAACGCCTGTTGGAAAGCAAAAATAAGGCGGGCTACGAAGTGTTTAACCTGGGAACAGGAAATGGCTACTCGGTGCTTCAAATTGTGAAAGGTTTTGAGAAAGCAACCGGTGTTAAACTTAACTACCAGATTGTTCCTCGTCGTGAAGGCGATATTGAGAAAATTTGGGCGGATACCACCTATGCTAACGAAGAGCTGGGCTGGAAAGCCGAAAAAGAACTGGAAGAGACCCTGCTCTCTGCCTGGAACTGGGAAAAACGCTTACGCAATATCCAATAAAGGTTTTAGCAATACTTCCTTCAAGAAGTATTGCAAACAATTACAAAGGCTTTGTCTTAACCGGCAAGGCCTTTCTTTTTTTGATAAAACCGCCAAAACAGAGCAATCCCGACCAACTGGCAAACGACTGCGAGTATGGAACCTTCGAAACCAAAGTCACCACCATTCCAACTATTCTTTTCCGGCAAATCAATAACAATCATCGAGTAAGCATCTTGACCACTAACCCGAAATCCTAAAAGAGATTGACTAAAGTTCCAAAAGAAATGGATGCAAACGGGCAACCACAAACTGCGGTAACACAAATAAGCAATTCCAAATAAAAGACCTACCAGGAAGATATTAATTGCTCCTAACCAGCTAATCGTCAGATTCAAAAGATGAAAAATACTAAACAAGCACGAAGATAAAATCAACGCTGTTGCTTCTCGAAATGAGCGTAACAAATTCCTCAGAACATATCCTCGAAAGAGAAGTTCTTCCAAAATTGCAATAGCCAAATAAGCGACTAGTAAGTAAAAACCAGCAGCAAAATCGAACTGAATTGCTACGAAATTAAGCTCACCCCACCACTCCAAAAAAAAGAAGCCAACGACAAACATTGCACAAGTTAGCACGGCAGCTATTCCTAAACCAGCAATAGGTGTTGGCTGCATTAGTCCAGTGCGTTTAAAAGGTTCTTGATCAATCCGACACACAAAAAACCAAACAATAGTAATGGTTCCCATTAGATTAAAAAGTGCAAGTACCATCTTTTGTAAAGAAGTCATTTCTCCATTTGCATAGAGTGGAATATTAAACAACAATGCTCCTGCAAACTGAAATATTCCTGAAATCAACAAAAATGGAATCAAGATTAAAAGTACTCTTTGCCAACCGGTTAGTTTCATAAAGCTTTTGTTTGTGAGCTTCTATTTCAACCTTATCTCAAACATCAAAGATGAGAAAGTAGGATTAATGGGAGATTGATCAGAAAATGTAAAATGATACTATAAATAAATCCATATTTATACTCTACCCGAATATATCCTAACATTAAGCCCATTACAATCTGATTAAATACAATAAACGGAAAAACAAAAAAGTGGGCCAATCTCAGATTCTCAAAATTAAATAAGTGCAATATTCCAAAACTTAGTGCGAACCCATAATATAACAGAGGAAAATACTTCTTCCAAACAGTACCAGCCCTTAAAATAACAAACGCAGGAATCGTGACAAAAGAGGGAATTAAAGCAATAAAAACCGCAATTGCAATCAACATGTAAAGTTCAAATACATGATAAAACACTAAAAAAAACAATGCAGCCAGCGAGATCGCAAGATTCCGTTTCGTAAATCTTAATGGAAGCCGGAATATTGCCTCTTCATAAATAGGAACAAAAACTATTAGTTTAAAAGATAGGGGAATCTCAGAAGTGGCTATTTTGCTTTCAGGTAATAAATCCATCATTCTCAATATTGGGAAAAATGCGAGTGAACTTAAAATAGCCACCCCAAAGTAAGCCAGCAAAAATCGCCCTAACAGTACAAATAAACCATGAACATTTAACGATCTTGGTTCATTTCTTAAATTTGGATGCAAAAGAAAACTAAAGAATTGTTTAAGCATTCAACAGGGTTTTATCGATATACAAAAGCCGGTTTGAAAACCGGCCTTTGCTAGAGCTTTTACAAAAACAAAGATATAATACCACAAGCTATAAATGCTTTACGTAAACCATCTCCTATGTTTTTGCCAATATAATAAGATCTAGTATCACCCCCGTTTATTAATTTGAGGCTTTTTGAATCTAATGTCGCTACTTTTATGTTTTCCATAACTTTAAAATTATTGAAATATTCCATCATAAATTCCCTTGTAAAAATCAAAGGCATTAGCACAATAACGTCCAAATGAATAGCCGACTTCATATAGACCACCGCCAGAAATCTCTTTCAGGTCAAAAGTTGTTAGCTCGAAAGTTAATTTTTTCATAATAATTTCATTTAATACTTGTTGTCATTCCACCCTGCTTCAAATCCGGTTAGAAACTCTGCAACTTGGCGTTGAACCCATAAGGAAATCGGATCAAACATTCCTCCTTCAACGGCTTTAAGTTCTTCCATGCCCAGTTCTTGCACTCTGGCTTGATTTAAAACTAATTCTTTTTCCATAATCTTTAATTTTTGTGAGTTAATAATAGCTTTTTCTTTATGAGTTGCGCGCGATACTCACCCACTAATGTAAAAAGTACCACTCTCAAATTTTGACAGTGAAGTCATTTTTTCAGAAACTAGTTTTAAGTTTTGAAAGCCTCCATTTACCTTTTTGTATTCTGATTGTGAAAGGTTGCGTGTGAAAAAGCCGCATAAAAAATTGACTTCTTCGGTATAAATGTAGCTTTGGCATACCAAGCTGTATTCTACAGGGGCACCTAATTCTTTTATAGTCTCAATAATTCTATAGATCGTTGATTCAGATACACTAAACTTTTCGGCCAAAGCTTTGGGATTCCCTGTTGCCCTGAAGCGAATTAATTGGTCAATTCGCTCTATCAGTTCAATTTGATTAAATAGTTTTGCCATTTCTATCGTTTTTAATGTTATTCAACTTAAAGATTTTGTTTTGTTAAAGCCGGCATTTGTTTTTGCCAAAGTGAGTAGTATTTCCCCTGCTGGGCATAAAGATCGTCATGAATCCCCTGTTCAATTAACGTTCCATCTTCCAGCACCACAATATTATCGGCCATTAAAACCGTACTTAAACGATGTGCTATTATTACTACTGTTTTCCCCTCAGCCTGTAACTTACGCATGGTTTCCTGAACCTTGTTTTCAGCATCAGCATCCAATGAAGAAGTGGCTTCGTCCATAATTAGTATTTGTGGATTTCGGTACAATGCACGCGCAATAGCCAACCGTTGTTTTTGCCCTCCCGAAAGTGTTGCCCCGTGTTCACCCACCAAGGTATTAAATCCGTTGGGTAGTTTTTCAATAAATTCAATTATTCCTAACTGCGTACAAATGGCAAGAACCTGTTGCATATCAGGGTTAAATTCCCCCACTGCAATGTTATCGATAACCTTTCCATTGAAAAGATCGAGGTTCTGAGGAACAATTCCCACGACCTGTCGCAGGCTTTGATTGCTAAAATATCTAATGTTAGTACTTCCTACATAAATAGCACCTTCGTTTACCGGATATAATTTTTGGATCAAAGCAGCAATGGTTGTTTTTCCCGAGCCACTTTCGCCAATAATAGCGGTAACTTTCCCCTGCTTAAACGTTACATTGAAATCCTCAAAAACATCAACACGCGTTCCATAGCTAAACGAAACCTTTTCAAAAACGATATCACCCAAGTCAACGGTAGTCGCATCCACCAAATCTTCATCGGGTTCTTGCTCCAAATCCATTATTTCAAATAAACGATCGGCAGCAATACTGGCATTTTGGTATGTTTTATTCATACCAACCAAGCTGGACACAGGACCGGTAAAATAACCAATAAGTGCATAGAACGACATCAATTCACCCGGTGTAATTTCCTGCTTCAACACAAACAGGCTCCCTACCCATAATAGAATTATGGTAAAAATTCGACTGATAAACAGAGATGAGTTTTCGGAGAAAACAGAATTAAGTCCCGATTTATAGGACGAATGAAGCAGAGAAATAAAGCGTACTTCTGTTTTAATGTTAGCAAACCCTTCAATGCCCAATTGTTTTATCGTCCGCTCTGAATTAATGGATTCCACCAACTGAGATTCCAACTCTGCCGCCTGCTCCATCATTTTTCGTTCGCGTTTTTTATTCAGATAGTTAACCGTTAGGTAAAGCAATACAAACAGGGGAATTACTAACAACATAATTAGCGCTAGCTTCCAGTTGTAAACAAACATGAGCGCAAAGGCAAAAATTACAATAAACAGGTTAACGATGAAGTTAATCATGGAATCATTAATGAATGCCCTTATTTTTACAGCATCATTAATCCGCGAGACAATTTCGCCGGTACGCATGGTATCGAAAAAACGTTGAGGCAACTTTAATAAATGCTTATAATATCCTAAAATCAAACGGGCATCAATTAATTGCCCTGTTTTTAACACCAATATGGTTTGAACGGAACCAATAAAAACCTGAAGCAATAAGATAATAATCATCACAATACTCAGCAGGTTTAAAAGGTTACGATTTCCATTTATGAGAACATGATCGGTAATTTTTTGAATGTAGATAGAGGTTGCTAATCCAAGTATGGTAAAAACTGCTGCACCAAACAAAGTTTGTAAAAGTGTTCTCCGGTGCGGATGAAGTAGAAATCGAAAGCGTTTAAAATTTGAGACCTTCTCATTTCCTGCAACAAAATCACCGGAAGGAGATAGTAAAATTAAAATGCCTGTCCATTCTCTTTCAAAATCCTCAATGGGTTGTTTTTCCAATTTACCAGTTCCAGGATCCATTTTTTCAACATAGGAGGAAGTTACTTTATAAATAACAACATAATGTTGCAGTTTTTCTTTTACAATGACATGTGCAATTGCAGGCAATGGAACCTCTGTTAAGGCTGCAGAAGTTGCTTTCACTCCTTTAGCGGTCATCCGCATTTTTTCAGCTGCTTTTATCAATCCCCAGGCATTAGTCCCCTTTTTATCTGTTCCTGCCCACTGTCGGATTTTTGAAACAGATAATTTAAGGCTGTAATAAGCAGCCACAGAAGCCAAACAGGCAGCTCCACAATCTGTAATATCACGTTGTTTTATTTTTATGTTCATAAACACTAGAATTAAAAAGAAGCTACTCTGAAATTATATTAGGATTAAGCCAACTATCTGTTTTATCAAATAATAATTGGGCAAGTGTACGTTTCGTAATTCTATACCTCGCTGTATTTGTAAGCCCCTTTTTTAATTCACCAGTAAAACCATTTCTTAACGATAGGTACTGCTGGTCAATACTACTCCGTACTTTAAAAAACGGCTGATTGTTGACAAAGTAAATCCCATTTGAGATATCGATAATAGTACCTGTTGCCACCCCCCATTGGTTGTAATTGTATGCATCATACCTGAAAAATAACTTGCATCTCTTTTTGCAAATAGCCTATATCTTCCGGCGCAACAAGGTTCTCTGCGATAACATGATCATTAGGGTGTACGATGGCTATTGTTTGTCCGATAGTAACAAAACCTCCTGGCTTTATACCATTGTAATTAGTTATGTGCCCTGTGGTCGGAGCTGTTATGGCATAATTCTTTATTTCGCTTTTCAGGCTCTCTATTTCGCTTAAGTAAGCCTTATTATCTTGCTGATAACTAACAGCTTGTTGTTGCCACTCATTCCGGCTCATTTGAATATAAATCTGCTTCTCTTCCAGTACTTTATCCAATTGAAATTGTTTATCCTCAAGCTCAGCTACAGGAATCACTTGTTTATCAAATAGCATTTTGGCCCGCATAAATGATTTCTGAAATAATTCGATCTGCATATCAAACTCCGAAAGCTTTTGGCGGTATTCTGCGTGAGTTGTTTTATAAAGACTGGTTTCTAAATCCGAATACCTAAAGCTCAGCAAGGAGGAAACATCATTCAAATAGGCTTCATTTTCAAAGATCCTTCTTTCAATATGAGTAATCCGCTCCGATTGCTTCTTACAATCAAGCCAAACCAAAGTATCTCCAAATAAAACAGATTGATTTTCTTCTAGATTAGATTTGACTACTTGGGCGACTACCGGTGAAACTAGTTCTGCAGGCTCAGATGATGAACGGAAAATGCCTCTACTTTGTACCGTAATTTCTGTTTTTATTAAAAATAACGATGTTGTTGTAACCACAAGAAACAATAGTACTACGATATAGATTAGACTTGATTTCCGACTAAATCGTGCAAAATGATGCTCAACAGAAACATTTATAATCTCTTTAGGAAATATTGGTGATCCCATATTTTTCCGCTTTTTAATCGAGTTAATAACGATTAGACAATACCACCACTGCTCATTGGCAAACAGGAACATTGTCAAAAACATATAATTTCTCTTTTATAACGCTATTAAGCAGGCAAGCAAACGATCACGATCCAGAACAGATCAAGAACAGATCAAGAACAGATCAAGAACAGATCAAGTACAGATCAAGTACAGATTAAGTACAGATTAAGTACAGATTAAGTACAGATTATAATAATTAATTCGGTTAAATTAAAAAAGGTGACCCCAATACTCCCATTTTCTTCCTAGAAGATTAGATCATTATAAAACACAGATACTATTTCGCTTTTGACTCCACTCTCTCCTTCGCCCTCAACGGCTCTCTTTACGCCTTTAATTCTTCATTTGAAAAGCTTACTTTTGTCTGATAGACTACCTGCAACCGCAAGCAACTAAGCAAGCGGTTAAAGCGATCTAAAAGAAAAACTCAATTACGAAACCGTACCTCGCGTAACTAAAAAAGTTGCCGAAGTATAACGAAAACAAACATTTTTAAGAGCATGAAGAATTCCTTGTTATTAGCCGGTCTGGGCTCTGCTTGTGCATTAGGCAGCTGCTCTGTTGAAACAACACAACAGCAACAAAAACCCAACATTATCTATGTTTTAGCAGATGACATGGGCTATGGTGATGTATCTGCCAACCAAGCCAATGGGAAAATAAAAACAACGCACTTGGATCAGCTGGCAGCTGAAGGAGTCCGTTTTACGGATGCCCATACCTCTTCATCGGTATGCACGCCTACACGATACGGAATCATCACTGGCCGATACAACTGGCGCAGCACCTTGAAAAGTGGTGTACTAACAGGGAAATCCAAAGCCTTGATCCCAACCAGCCGGACCACTGTTGCCTCCATGCTCCAAAAGCAAGGTTACCACACCGCTTTCATTGGCAAGTGGCACTTGGGATGGAACTGGGCCATGAAGGACACAACAGAGTTTGGCGGAGAAGGTTGGGACTTAAAAGACTTTGACAACCTCGATTTTTCCAAGCCCATTAGCCACTCTCCAAACGATCTTGG
Organism: Sunxiuqinia elliptica; assembly: GCF_900113005.1. Taxonomy (GTDB): domain Bacteria; phylum Bacteroidota; class Bacteroidia; order Bacteroidales; family Prolixibacteraceae; genus Sunxiuqinia; species Sunxiuqinia elliptica. The sequence continues at coordinate 599,523 of NZ_FONW01000001.1, read as the reverse complement.
GTTTGACTATGCTTATGGCTTCTGTGGATCACTCGATATGGCGCCCTACGTCTATGTTGAAAATGGCATGCCAACCATGGTCCCCGACTCAGTTTCCGAAAATACCGGAGAATATTCCTGGTGGCGGAAAGGCCCAACTGCAGCTGATTTTGATCACGAAGATGTAACTCCCAACCTGTTTCGAAAAGCCATGGCTTACGTCAAAGAGCAAGCCGAAACTGAAGATCCATTCTTTTTGTATTTACCATTGCCATCGCCACACACCCCAATTCTTCCTACCGAAGAGTGGCAGGGAAAGAGTGGTCTGAATCCATACGGTGATTTTGTTTTGATGATTGATGACTGGATGGGTAAGCTGTTGGCAAGTGTAAAAGAAGCCGGAATAGAAGAAAATACATTGATCATTTTCACCACGGATAATGGCTGTTCTCCAGCCTCTAAAATTGAAGAACTGGTGGCTGCTGGCCATCACCCCAATGGCGTTTATCGTGGCCATAAAGCCGACATTTTTGAAGGCGGACACCGGGTTCCATTCCTGGCTAAATGGCCGGCCGTGATCGAACCGGGCTTGGTTTCAGACGAAACAATTTGTACCACCGACCTGATGGCAACCTGTGCAGACATTACCGGTTATCAGTTGGCCGACAACGAAGGAGAAGACAGCTACAGCTTACTGCCCATTTTCAGACAAGGACAGCTCAGCCAACCTTTACGCGAAGCAACCGTCCACCATTCCATCAACGGAAGTTTTGCCATTCGGCAAGGAGACTGGAAACTAATCATGTGCCCAGGTTCAGGCGGATGGAGCTTCCCTCGCCCAGATGATAAAGAAGCCCTTAAAGGACTTCCTAAGGTTCAATTATACAATTTAAAAGATGATCCTTCGGAAAAAAACAACCTGCAAGCCGACAATCCAGAAAAAGTGAGTCAGCTAAAAGAAATTTTGGTGCGTTACATCCAGGAGGGACGAAGTACTTCGGGCAAACCGCTGGCCAATGATCCAATCAAAGGAGAATGGCATCAAATTGATTTTATTTCGGCAAACAACTAGAACGTGCATACGAAGTGGCTATCCGCTCCGTTTATGCTACAACCAGTTAATCATTACATCAAAAACAGCGCTATGCAAGCAACTAAGACAATACTCATTACCGGAGGAGCCGGTTTTATTGGCTCCCATGTTGTTCGGCTTTTTGTAAGCAAGTACCCCAACTACCAAATTGTCAACCTCGACAAATTGACCTATGCCGGGAACTTGGCCAATCTGAAAGATGTGGAGGGAAAGCCCAATTACGAATTTGTCAAAGCAGATATTGTCGATGGAGAAGCGATCCAAAAGCTGTTTTTGGAGAAACAATTTGATGGGGTTATTCACTTGGCAGCCGAATCACATGTTGACCGGTCGATTTCGAACCCTACCGAATTTGTTTTCACCAACCTTATTGGAACAGTCAACCTGCTGAATGCGGCACGGGCAACCTGGAAAAACCAAGCTGCAGATAAGCTGTTTTACCATATTTCGACCGATGAAGTGTATGGTTCACTAGGAAATGAAGGCCTGTTTACCGAGCAAACAGCTTACGATCCACACAGTCCTTACTCGGCATCCAAAGCAAGCTCCGACCATTTTGTCAGGGCCTATCATGATACGTTTGGCTTGCCAACACTGGTTTCCAACTGTTCCAACAATTATGGATCATTCCAATTTCCCGAAAAGCTAATTCCGCTGTTTATTAACAACATTCGGAACAACCGCCCGCTTCCGGTTTACGGCAAGGGCGAAAACATCCGGGATTGGCTGTGGGTGGAAGACCACGCCCGCGCAATTGATGTTATTTTTCATCAAGGTAAAGTCGGCGAAACCTACAACATTGGCGGGCATAACGAGTGGACTAACATTGACTTAATTAAGCTGATGTGTACCATTATGGACCGGAAGCTAGGACGTGGAAACGGCACCTCTGAGCAGTTAATTACTTACGTGAAAGACCGTGCCGGACATGACTTACGCTATGCCATCGACTCTACTAAGCTACAAAAAGAGTTGGGCTGGGTTCCTAGTCTGCAATTTGAAGAGGGCTTGGAAAAAACCATTGATTGGTACCTTGAGAATGAAGCATGGCTGAAAAACGTAACCAGTGGCGATTACCAAAACTATTACGAGGAGCAATATCAAAAACGATAGCACGAAATTTACGATAGGAATTTTCAAGGGAAGCATAAATCAAGTACGGTTTATGCTTCTTTTGTTTTATATTTAAGAGCAAGCGAAATTTCTTGACCTCAAAAAGATGAAACGAACGATATATTTAATCCTAGCCTGTTTATTCATTCTAAGGGTAGCTCAGGCACAGGACAGCCAAGCTCCGGATTCTGCCTTTATTGAAAAGATGGCTCAACAAGAAGGACAAGCCTGGCTTAAAAAAGCGCAGTTCCAGGAAAATGTGGGCTACCAAGATTATGACCTCCACTTCGTTCGGACAAACTGGACGGTTGACCCTGCAATTCGAGCTATTTCCGGAGACATTCAGTTTCATATCAAAGCTTTGTCCACCCCCCTTTCGTCGATGGAATTGGATCTCCAAAATAACTTGGTCATTGATTCCATTCGAATGCAAGCTTCGTCCTTCACTTGGACACATGAAGACAATAAAATCAAAATCAACTTCGAAAATCCCATCGCAGTCAACGAATCTGCAATAATCAAAATTGCCTACCACGGAGTTCCTTCAAGTACTGGTTTCGGATCATTCAAAACCACACAAACTCCTGATGGAACGCCCATCTTATGGACTTTATCAGAACCCTATGGAGCCAAAGAGTGGTGGCCTTGCAAGCAAAGTCTGGTTGATAAAGTCGATTCAATAGAGATCAATGTTATCTGTCCCGAAGGTTACCGTGTAGCAAGTAATGGAAAACTAATTTCCAGAGTGACTGAAAACGGAAAGGTGCAAACAAAGTGGAAGCACAACTACCCAATAGCCACCTACCTGGTAGCCATTGCTGTAACCGACTATGCAACGGATGAAGTCTACTTAAAGCAAGAAAATGATTCCATTCAAATCCTAAACTACGTTTATCCATCGTACCTCGAAAAAGCCAAAACAAAAACCGCAGATATGCTGAATATCATGGAGTTGCTTAATGAGTTGATCGGCCAATATCCTTTTGCTGACGAAAAATATGGACATGCGCAATTTGGCTGGGCTGGAGGGATGGAACACCAAACCATGAGTTTTATGTACCACCTCGATTTTGAGCTCGTAGCCCACGAAATGGCCCATCAGTGGTTTGGCGACTGCATTACTCTGGGCAGTTGGCAAGACATTTGGCTTAATGAGGGTTTTGCAACCTACCTTACTGGCTTGTGCTACGAAAATTTGCTCAATGGTGCCTACTGGGAGCTCTGGAAGAAGAACCAAATCAGCAGAATCACGACATCTCCCATGGGGTCAGTTTTTGTCAAGGACACCACCCAAATCAGTACGCTTTTTAGCTCACGCCTCTCCTACTCCAAAGGGGCCTATTTGCTCCACATGCTTCGTTGGGAACTCGGGGATGAAGCGTTTTTCAAAGCCTTGAAGAACTATTTCAACGATCCTGCACTCAAGTATGGATTTGCTAGAAATCAAGATTTTGTGACTCACCTCGAAGCTGCTGCCGACACTTCGTTAACCGAATTTTTCAATGATTGGTATTACGGTGCAGGCTATCCGAGTTACGTGTTACACCACTACACCGACTACAGTGATAACGGCAAACAACTACTGACGGTCAACCAAACAACCTCCGATAGCTCAGTCGACTTTTTCGAAATGCACCTACCGGTTCAAGTTTGGAAAGACGGCCAAAGCAAACTACTTCGACTACACCATACCGTTAACCCACAATCCTTTATTTTAGATGAGCGCCCCGACTCGATTGACTTTGATCCGGATTTATGGCTGATAACCAAAGGCTCCGTTACCATGTCAACCAACCAGTTGACAGCCCAAATGCTCAAGCTATACCCCAACCCGGTGGTAGATCAATTGGTCATTGAGCCAAAACCCAACGAACGAATCGTAAGCGTCCGAATAAGCAATAGTCTCGGCAGGCTCATCGCAGTTCCAGAACTATATCATAATCAGCTCGACCTGAGCCAACTGACACCGGGACATTATTTCATTCAAATAAAAACCAACCAAAACATCTACCAGCAACAATTTGTAAAAGCCAGCCTATAAAATCAGTGCCTACTCAATTCAAAGTTTCAAGTTGCTTGAAAAGTCCGAAGTTACTGAATTCCTATATTCTCCATTTAAGCGTCATCCTGAATTTATTTCAGGATCTATTGCGTCCTAGTTCCAAAGATCCGAAAATCTGTTGCCTTGTTTCTAATCACAAGTTTCCAGACAACATGTAGTTTCGTTTTTTGCGCATCTGCTAAGCAATTGACAAATAGCTTGCGCTCTTTTCGGAAGAATTCACCTGCTCATTTCTCCAAGTCCTTCGAATTCGATAAATTTGCCTTCATCAAAAAAAACAAAGCACATGTTTTCAGGAATCGTAGAAGAATATGGTATCGTCAAAGCCATCGAAAAAGATCAGGAAAATTACCACTTTACTTTGACCTGCTCCTTTGTTGACGAATTAAAAATTGATCAAAGTTTGGCGCACAACGGCGTGTGCTTAACTGTAGTTAAACTTGACCAGCAAGCCAAAACCTATACGGTGACTGCCGTTAAGGAAACTTTGCTAAAAACCAATCTCGGACATTGGGAAGTAGGCTCAAAAGTAAACCTTGAGCGTAGCATGATGATGAATGGCCGTTTGGATGGACACATCGTTCAAGGACATGTTGACCAAACAGCAACTTGCACCAAGGTTGAAGAAGCTGAAGGTAGCTGGTACTTTACCTTTGAATATCCTTTTGACAAGTCGAAAGCGCTGCAAGGATACATGACCGTTGAAAAAGGATCGGTTACCGTTAATGGCGTGAGCCTGACTGTTGTTAATTCAAAAGACAACTCTTTCCAGGTAGCAATTATTCCTTACACATACCAGGAAACCAACTTCCACACGTTTGAAGCTGGATCTGTGGTGAACTTGGAATTCGACATTATTGGAAAATACCTAAGCAAACTGGCAACTTTCAAGTAGCCACTTGCTAATTTTAATAACAATCACAATCGCACAAAGAGCCCCCGGGACTAGTTTCCGAGAGCTCTTTGCTTTTTATGCTCGATTACGATCTATTTCGTTCAGGCATGGAACACCAAAAGTGGTGTCTTGAGGTGGAAAACCATCTTCCTGGCAATACTTGGATTGAAGATCCTTGTAATCATGTTCCGCTTGTGAGTCGTCAGCGATAAAACATCAATGTCATTCTTCTCAATGTATTTCTCCAAATCTTGCAGAATATCATTTCCCGGAACAATGACGCATTTCAGTGCGGCATCTTTATGGTTCTTCTTCAGCACCTTACCCATATTGCCCAACTTTGCCCGGTCCCATTCTGATTCATCCTGATCGCCAATATGCAAGCAAGTTAGCTCGGTATTGAAAGGCTGCAACAAACCCAGCAACTTATCAATTGCTATAAAGTCCTTTTCATCAAAATTGGTTGCGTAAACCACTTTCTTAACGGCTGCCAGATTTAACAAAGGAGCTTTTTCAGGAATCACTAAAACGGGCACATTGGCTTTGTAAATAACCCCCGCCGTTGTGCTTCCCATCACTCCGCCATGCCCTTCGTCTGGGCCTTTAATACCCATTACAATCAACCGTGGAGGATGGATTTCAGTATACGACAGAATATCTTCTTCCGGATAGCCCATCTTCACAATCTGCTCCATATGCACCGATTGCCAAACTTTCTTTCCAACCAATTCCGACAACTTCCTCAAAAACTTATCGAACTCCTCGTTTATGTAATCCTCCCGCTCTTTTAGGTGCTCATAAAGACCGGCATCCAAAGCCATCACATCCGAATAAGGAATGGTAAAATAATCAGGCTGAGGGATGACATGGTAAAAGACAACCGATGAATCCAGTTCCGTTGCGATTTCAAAAGCCATAGAAGCTGCTCGAAGCGAATAATTTGAGAAATCAACCGGAATCAGAATAAAGTTTTCACTTTTCTGCATCGGCTTTTCGATACTCCCAAGCAACTTATTCAAAATAGGATAAGCCTTCTTCGCATCTTTAGCCTTAATTTGAACTTTTACTCCTGTAGCAACTGCTCCCTGAATCAAGTTGACATTCTCCAGCGAGCACTCAATTCCCTTAGCTTCCAACATCGAACGTAAGACTTCCGCTTTTGAATAAGGCAACAGGGCAATGGTAATAATCTTTTCTTCCATGGCGTGTGATTTTTGCTGGTTAAACTTTGTTTCTATCCTATTTTATGGGATTCCAGCGTGTTTAGTTTCAAAAATTGAAAGGAATATCTTAAAACCTATTTTTTAACATATTATCCAATTCTATTCAAAAACGACACAACCCCGCTCAAAACAAATTCAGTTATTTGCTGTTGACTCTATTGACATAAAACAGTAAATTACAGGATGAACAAAACGGCACTAATCACTGGCGCATCAAAACGTATCGGGAAAGCACTTGCTATGCATCTGGCCAACAAGGGATGGAACCTTGCCTTGCATTACAACAGCTCTGCAACCCAGGCCAAGGCCTTGCAGCAAGAGTTAAGCCAACGACATCCTGAAAGTCAGTTTGAGATTTTTAAAGCCAATTTAATGCAAGCTGAGGAGGTTGAGCAACTGATTCCGGAAGTTAGCAAGCAATTTTCAAGCATCGGTTTGCTGCTCAACAATGCTTCAGTTTTTGAGCCCGGATATTTGAAAGACAGCTCATTCGACTTACTTCGCCAACAGTTAGCGGTGAATTTTGAAGCCCCCTTTTTACTGAGCAAAGCCATGGCGAACCAAACAGCAAATGGGATCATCATCAACTTTGTTGATACTCGCATAACCAACAATCAATCAAACTATGCAGCCTACTCGATTTCCAAAAAAGCACTTTGGGAGCTCACGAAGATGGCAGCTCTGGAGCTGGCTCCGGGAATTCGGGTCAATGCCATTGCCCCCGGCGTAACGCTACCTCCTGAGGACAAAGATGATAGCTATCTTTGGAACTTGGCGGCAAACATACCAATGAAAAAACCAGGAGGGTTGGAACCAATTCTCCAAAGCCTTGATTATATTTTAGCAAACTCCCATTTAACCGGCCAACTGCTTTTTGCTGATGGCGGTGAAAGTTTGGGAAAAAACTAAGCACCCAACCTATGGCACGAATACGCGTAAAAAACTTATTATTACGAACGTTTATCGGGTTCAATCCCGAAGAACTTGTCAATAAGCAAGACGTTATTATCAACCTTGAAATTGAAGTTAGTGTTCCGAACGAAGCCATTGAGGCTGATGAACCGGATGGCATTTACGACTATAAGGTAATTACCAAGCAAGTTATTGCTTACGTTCAGGAAGGACGCTTTAAGCTCCTCGAAGTATTGACCAAAAACTTACTCGAAATGATCATGAAAGACGACCGGGTACGCTGGGCCAAAGTGGAGGTGGACAAACCCCATGCCCTACGCTTTGCCGAGTCAGTCTCATTTGAAATGGAAGCCCAACGATGAACACCTGTATTATTGGCATCGGATCGAATATTGACGCTGAGAAAAATATCCCGCAAGCCATTCGCATATTAACCCACGATGTGCACGTTTTACAGACCTCCTCCATGCTAAGTACAAAGCCCATTGGCTTTACCGACCAGCATGACTTTACCAACGGAGCTGTAAAAATTGAAACAAAGTGGAGCTTGAAGGAGTTAAACAAGTACCTGAAAAAGGTAGAAGACCAACTTGGGAGAGATCGCTCACAAATTAAATTTGGCCCCCGGACAATCGATCTGGATATTATGGTTTGGAACGATGAAATTGTTGACCAGGACTATTACACGCGTGATTTCCTGCGCCAGTCGGCAGCCGAATTGGGCTTTCATGCCAAAAATCAGGAGCATTAACCACTAAAACAAAAACGATGAAGCTTCAAAATACCTTTCTCATACTCAGCTTATTGCTCAGCCTTTTTATTGTTTCCTGTTCAAACAACGATGATCCAATTACCGATGAACCTCAACAGTTTAACTACTTGGAATCGGAGAAGTTTGTCAGTACCATTTCTCAGGGAATGGCCCAAGTCAGCTTTACTGTTCTGGCATCACAATTTGATGAGGCTGCCGGGCTCGCCAACGAGGTTTCAAATGATGCTTCCGTTTTTAAACTTGTCTACACAAGTACCTTCCAAGGAGAAGAAATTGGTGTTTCTGGGTTAGTGGCCCTTCCCGATCAATCGGGTAACTTCCCTGTGATCAGTTTCCAAAATGGCACCAATGTAGAACACAGCCGGGCGCCATCGGCCGATCCCAATAGCAACCTTTTTCGCATTCTGGAAAGCGTGGCCACCATGGGCTTTATCGTTGTTATCCCGGATTATCCAGGCTTTGGCGAATCTGAACAGGTTCTTCACCCTTATCTGGAGCGAGGTAACACGCTGCCTTCCTTACTCGATATGCTAAAGGCAACCCGGGAGTTTGTTGGCCAAAGCCATATTAAAGCTTCGTTGAATGACGAACTTTTCCTCATGGGCTACTCTCAAGGAGGCTGGTCCACACTTCAACTTCAAAAAGCCATTGAAGAAGACGGTCTGGAATCCTACCAACTGAAAGCTTCCTCGAGTGGAGCGGGCCCTTATAACTTAAGCCTTATCAACTCAAATATAGTTGCGTTGGACACCTACCCCATGCCCTACTTTTTGGCTTACCTGATGCATGCCTACCAGCAGCACGAGCAATTTTCCAATGCTTTAAATGAAATTTTTGCTGATGAGTATGCCGCAAAAATTCCTGATTTATTTGATGGAGTAACCAGTGGAGCATCTATTAATGACGAGCTAACAACAACGGTTGCCGACTTACTCCAACCCACTTATCGATCAGGTTACGAGAGTAATGATGATTTTGCGTCCATCCGACAGGCTTTTAGTCGCAATAGTATCACTGCCTGGGAAACGTCTATCCCCACCCGACTATACCACGGAACAAGCGACTTATTTGTTCCACCTGTAGCCTCAGAAAAGCTAAAGACTGATTTTGAAGAACTTGGTTTAACCGATGACGACGTTCGGCTAATTCTCATGCCGGATGCTGATCATCAATCTGGTATTTTACCCTTTGGATTTGCCTCTTTAAATTGGTTTCTAAGTATACGGGAAAGCTCTCAAAACTGACATTTTTTATCCTTTTTTCCTTTTAATCTGCTTATTTTTGCTTGAGAGAGTGAAGAACTAATGTCAGCTTATCAGGCAAAATATCGATTTAAAAACATTAAAAACCGCGATGCATTCCATTTCCGGTCAGTTAACGACGTTTAGAAGAATTATTTTTTGAACCTTTAAATTGATTGTGAAATGGATTTACCTTTTGCAGAAAATTACAGAATAAAAATGGTAGAGCCAATCTACCGTAGTACCCGTAAAGAGCGGGAAGAATGGATTAAACAAGCTGATTACAACCTATTCAACTTACCGAGTGAACATGTTTTTATTGATTTGCTAACCGACAGTGGGACCGGAGCAATGAGCGATCGTCAGTGGGGAGCTCTAATGACCGGAGACGAAAGCTATGCGGGATCATCGTCCTATTTCAACCTAAAAAAACAGGTCAAGGAAATTTTTGGTTTCGATCATTTTCTTCCAGTCCACCAAGGAAGAGCGGCTGAAAATGTGCTATTCTCCGTTTTGGTAAAAAAAGGTGATGTAGTACCGGGAAACTCCCATTTTGACACCACCAAAGGACATATTGAGTTTCGTAAAGCAAAGGCCATCGACTGTTCTGTTGATGAAGCTTTTGACACCAACGGTAATCATCCCTTCAAAGGAAATATTGACCTGGAAAAGCTAAGCCAAGTGCTGGAAAGCTATCCTCACGAGCAGGTTCCAATGATTATTGTTACCTTAACCTGTAACAGTTCCGGAGGCCAACCTGTTTCGCTGGCTAACCTTCGGGAAGTGCGCCAGTTGGCCGATCGCTATGAAATCCCGGTTATTTTTGACTCAGCCCGCTTTGCTGAAAATGCTTGGTTTATCCAAAACCGGGAGCCCGGCTATCAAAACAAAACTATCCGTGAAATTGTACGCGAAATGTATGAACTGGCTGATGGAATGACCATGAGCAGTAAAAAGGATGGCATTGTCAATATCGGTGGTATTTTAGCCATGCGCCACGAAGATTGGTTCCAGCAAGCTTCGGTCTACAACATCATGTACGAAGGCTTTAATACCTACGGAGGAATGGCCGGACGCGACATGAATGCCCTTGCCGTTGGCTTGGATGAAGTTACCAGTGCCGACTATCTCGAAAACAGGATTCGTCAGGTTCACTACCTGGGCAACCAGCTCATCAACATGGGAATTCCGGTTCAGAATCCTTTAGGTGGTCATGCTGTGTTTGTTGATGCCAAGCGTTTTTTAACCCACGTTCCCAAAGAGCAATTTATTGCACAAACACTAGCTATTGAGCTTTACCTGGAAGCTGGTGTACGTGGGGTTGAAGTGGGAACCCTACTTGCTGACCGTGATCCGGTAACCAAAGAAAATCGGTATCCAAAACTGGAATTTTTAAGGCTTGCTATTCCACGACGCACTTACACCAACAACCATATGGATGTTGTGGCTGCTGGCTTAAAAAATATTTTTGACCGACGTGAAAGCATCACTTCCGGCTTCCAAATTACACAAGAGGCACCCATTATGCGGCATTTTACCGTTAAGCTAAAACCACAATAAAATCGAAGTGGCAACAACAAAAGGATAAATTATAGCTGATGGTTAAAAAATGCAAAATGGCACCTATTTTTTGAAAATAGGACTGCAAAAAAAGTTGAATATTCTTTACATTTGCTACCATCAATCAATTCGATAAGAATACTTATCCCTTTAATGCGAAAAGCCTGATTTTCTGATCATTGAAAATCAGGCTTCGCTTTTTAACATTTTAAAAGCATGATTCCATTCATTTTTCAGGAAGCCTGGAATACACCATAACATGCACAAAGGTTCAATAGCCCGAGCGGCTTCAACTTTTCCCATGTCTTCCACATCCCAACCAAATAAATGAAGGACTTCTGTCACCTGCTGCTTCGCTTGCTCATTGTTCCCGCAAATAAACATGGTTGGTTTCCCTTCCTCAAAATAAGGATTAACCATCAGTGCATTGCCAATGCTACTAAATGCTTTTACAAAATGAATGCGGGAATACTTCTCCTGCAAGTGCTCCATCAACGAGTAATTTGGTTTGGTGAAAAAGCGTAAAACCCCATTTTCCGGATCTTCATCACTAATCGGGTTACAAGTGTCAATCACTGTTTTTTCATGCAAATTAGCACCTCCTGCCAAGTCTAACACAAATTCCACAGCGCTGCCTTTCACCGCTAACACAACCAAGTCGCCGAAGTGCGCAGCCTCCTCAAAGCTACAGACCGCAACTCCATCCCCAGCTTTTTCAAGCCAGTCATCTAGTCGATGCCGGTCGCGAGTTCCAATTCTGACCTCGTAACCATATTTTAGAAAGCCGCTGGCCAGAACACGGCCAACACTTCCTGTTCCTAAAATCCCAACACGTTTTCTCATCGCAATTTGTCTAAAAGTGAATATTACAAAACTCACTTTTAAGTACGATTTTCTTCAACCTTTGGTTTTTGAGGGCAAAAGAAGATTTGTACCTTCATCACGAAAAATAATAAGCTATGCAGCAAGCAAATTTTTTAAAAACTGGCGACCGAATTCGAATTGTGTCTCCAGCAGGAAAAGTTCCTCGTCAGAAGATTGAAGCTGGCGTTGAACTTCTGCAAAAAGAAGGCTTCGACATTCGTTGGGGAGAGCATGTCTTCGATAGTCATTTTCAGTTTGCCTCGACCGATGAGCAACGCTTAAAAGACCTGCAGGAAGCATTGGACGATCCTGACTGCAAGGCAATTATTTGCTCCAGAGGAGGCTACGGAGCCATCCGGCTTGTTGATCAGCTTGACTTTTCAAACTTCAGAAAGCACCCCAAATGGTTGGTCGGTTTTAGCGACATTACCATTTTGCACGCCAAGATTCAGCAAGAAGGATTTTGTAGTATTCATGGGGCAATGCCCGGCTTTTATCTTCGGGAAGAACAGCCTACAGAAAGCTTTGCCGAGTTGGTAAAAGTTCTGCGAGGACAAGCCGAAGCGATTTCTGTTCCTGCCCACAATTTCAATCGCGAAGGCAAAGGGCAAGGCTTATTGGTTGGTGGCAACCTATCTATTCTTTACAGTTTATTAGGCACCCCTTTACAAGCCAATACCAAAGGAGATATCTTATTCATTGAGGATCTTTCGGAATACCTCTATCACCTCGACCGGATTATGCACAGCCTAAAATTGGCCGGCAAACTGGAATACCTCCATGGTTTAGTTGTCGGAGGGTTTACAGAAATGAAGGACAACGACTCTCCATTTGGACAAACGGCTTATGAAATCATTCAAGCTTCGGTTCAAGACTACGACTATCCTGTTTGTTTTGATTTTCCGGCCGGACATATTGAACGCAACTTACCCTTGATACTTGGAGCCAACTATACTTTAGCCGTTGGCGAAAATGAAGCAAAGCTTTATCGTTAAAGCAAGTGAACTCTGAAAAACTCACTTGCTTTAAGTTGAAAATCAATTCTTTCTTTAGTCCTCAAGAACGGGCTTTTCTTTTTTGCGCCGTTTTTCGACCCACAAATAAATGGTTGGCAACACCATCAAGGTTAGTAAAGTGGACGTAATCAGACCACCAATAACCACTGTGGCTAATGGCCGTTGCACTTCGGATCCTGGCCCTGAGTTAAAAGCCATCGGAATAAAGCCTAAACTCGCGACCAAAGCCGTCATTAAAACCGGTCGCAAGCGATCTGCAGCGCCGTGAATAACCAAATCTTTCAGTGGGCCTTTTTGTGTTTTGCGCAATTCATTGACATGGTCGATCAACACAATACCGTTCAGCACAGCAACTCCAAACAAAGCCACAAAACCGATACTTGCAGAAACAGATAGGTACATTCCTCGAATCCACAACAAAAAGACACCTCCTGATAAAGCAAATGGCAGGTTCATCAAAATAATCATGGCATAACGCATGTGTCCAAAACTCAGGTAAAGCAATCCAATGATGATAAATAATGAAAGAGGAACAACCAATAGTAAATGGTTCATTGCCCGTCGCTGATTCTCAAAGGTTCCGCCATACTCCAAGAAATAACCTGCCGGCACATTGGCCCGCTCATCAATCGCTTGCTGCAATTGGGCCACATACGTTCCAATATCCATGTTTTTAATGTTGACGCCAACAATCAGGCGACGCCAGCCATTTTCCCGCTGAATTTCTCGTGGCCCCTCCTGAGCCATAATCCGGCTGACCCGCTTCAGCGGAATAAACTGTCCATTTCCAAGCTGTACCGGAACTTGCTGAATTTGCTGCAGCTGCTCCCGAATGCCCTCAGGATAACGCACCTGAATATCGAATCGCCGCTGACCTTCATACACCTGTCCTGCGATCTGACCTCCAATTCCAGCTTCAATAACTTGCTGTACTTCATCCACATTCAATCCAAATGAAGCAACAGCCTCCCGGTCAATTTCAATGGTCAGATAGGGCTGTCCAATCGGCTGCTCCACAAAGAAGTTATCGGTACCGTCGAGTCCGGCAACCACTTGGGAAATAGATTCTCCAATTCGGTTGAGTTCTTCCAGGTCTTCGCCATAGATTTTCACCGCCAAGTCTGATTTTACACCGCTTGTAAGCTCGTCTACCCGCATCGCAATTGGCTGCGTAAAGTTGTAAGCCAAGCCCGGTTCGGTTTTCAGGTAAGGCTCAATTTCGGCAATAATATCTGGTTTGCTAATTCCGTCACGCCATTCATCCGGATTTTTGAGCACAACCCACACGTCCGTTTGATGCACCCCCATCCAGTCGTTAGCCAAATCGGAACGCCCGGTTTTTGGTACCACCGTTTTAATTTCCGGAATATTTTTCATCAGCTGACCGGCCAGCCAATTCGCATTTTCAATCGATTCCTCGAGGGTTACCGAAGGCATCCGTACCTGTTCAACCAGGATCGATCCTTCCTCCAGTTCAGGCAAGAATTCACTTCCCAAACGAAACATGACCACTAAAGAAAAGGCAAAGACAACCAAAGCGACGCTGAGCACTACCACCCGACGTTGAATATTTCGTTCCAGAAAACGCTGATAAATAGGCTGCAGCCAGCTAATCAACCAATTCTTCCGGGGCTTTATTCCTCGTTTAAACACCAAGGCTGATATGGAAGGAATAAACACCAAAGCCAACAGCAAAGAGCCTAAAACAGCTGCTGCCACCGTAATGGCCATCGGTCGATACAGGATCCCTTCCATGCCGCTAAAAGTCATAATTGGGACATAAACCATTAGAATAATCAGCACCCCAAAAAAGATGGGACGCGCTACCTGTTTGGCTGCCTGAATAATCGTTTCATCAGAAGTTTTCCCTTTTTCCTTATCGCGTAAACGATGAATAATATTTTCAACCATCACCACAGAACCGTCCACGACCATACCAAAGTCAATTGCTCCAAGACTCATCAGGTTTGCTGCCAAACCAAACTCTCGCATCCCAATAAAGGCAAACAGCATCGACAGCGGAATAACCATGGCAACAATAATTGCCCCCGAAAATTCACCCAGCAGAAGCAATAACACAACAATGACCAGAAAACCACCTTCAACTAAGTTGGTCGTAATGGTTCCTGTAGTACGTTCAATCAAGTCCGACTGGTCGTAAAACTTTTCAATCTCCACGCCCTCTGGCAGGTTTTGATTAATGGATTCAATCTTCGCTTCAATGTCGCCAATGACTTCACGTCCATTGCCTCCACGAAGCATCATCACAATGCCAGTGACCACTTCTCCTCGTCCATCGCGGGTGACCCCACCCTGACGAATTTGAGTTCCCAGTTCCACCTCGGCCAGGTCTTTGATAAAAACAGGTTTATTATCGAGCTTGGTTACAACAATATTCAGAATATCCTCTTTACTATTTATTTGCCCAAAACCGCGCACAATATATTGCTCCCGATTGTGTTCAAGGTAGTTTCCGCCACTCACACTGTTGTTCTGCTCAATGGCCTGGATGATATCCTGGATACCGATTCCATAGTTGCGCATTTTTCCGGGTTGAATGATCACATCATACTGCTTGACAAAACCTCCAAAAGAGTTGATTTCAGTCACCCCTTTTACGATTTTCAGCTGCGGAGCAATTAGCCAGTCCTGTATTTCGCGCAACTCAGTTAAAGAATAGTTTTCTCCTTTGACCTCGTACTGGTAAATTTCACCAAGAGCCGTTGAAATAGGCCCCAACTGCGGAGCCGACACATCTGGCGGTAACTCATCCGTGATGGATTGCAAACGTTGACTCACCATTTGACGAGCAAAATAAATATCGGTATTCTCTTCAAATTCCACTGTAACAGCCGACAATCCAAACTGAGAAATGGAACGTACTTCTTTTACATCAGGCAAACCGTTCATGGCTGTTTCAATGGGATAGCTCACCAGCTTTTCGACATCGTAAGGCGAATAGCGGCCAGCCTTTGTAATGACCAGCACCTGCACGGGGGTAACATCCGGCAAGGAGTTAATCGGAATGCGAAGCAAAGAATACACCCCGGCAACAGCCATCAAAACAACCAAGGAAAGTGCCACAAACTTTTGTCGCACAGAAAATTCAATAATTCGATTGAGCATGATAGTTGATCTTTGGGATTATTCTTCAGAAATTAATTCGTAACGCGATAGGGCTTTCAAACTAAAAACCTGCGAAACGGCCAAGGCTTCGCCCGGTTGCATGCCTCCTTTTACAATAGCAAACTGATCCCGCACCTCTGCAATCGTGATAAATCGTTTTTCGTAGGTCAACGCATCCTTTTTCACAAAAACAACGGCTTGATTTCCATCGTATGTGACTGCTTTCAGCGGAACAGCAAACACCTCGCCCAACGAGCTGGTAGCAATCTCCAACCGGACATTTTCTCCAGGTCGGGGCCATCCGTTTTCCGGTTTCACCTCAACATTGACCACCACCGAGCGATTCTCTTCATCCAAACCTGGATTTACCGAGCTCACAACCGATTGAAGTCCTCTGCCACCATTTTCACGCCGCGCAACAGTCACCGTATCTCCCACCTGCACAAAGCGAACGTCTTCCGGGCTTAAGTAACCACGAACCAAGACTTGTCGCTGGTCGATAATGCGTCCTACTTGTTCCAAAGCATTAACCGCCTGCCCCAACTCAACCATTCGTTGATCAAAACTTCCGGAAATGGGCGCATGAATTTTCAAACTTGGATCAATTTTATCAGCATTCTTAAAGGTTTCAATTTCATGATCCGGAACGCCAATTGCTTTTAGCTTGGCAAAAGAAGCAATCGAAGCTGCCGTAGCTCGCTGATAATCCGACATCGCCCGATCTAACTCTGACTTTGAGCTGATGGTCTGTTCCACCAGTTGTTTCAAGCGCTCCAAACGCGTGGTCTGAAACTTTTCCTCAGCAATAGCTTGCAGATATTCAGCCACCAAGTTGCCAAATACCAAACTTTCAATTTTGAACAGCTCCTGCCCTTTCCTCACCATCTCTCCTTCACGAACCATGATGGCACTAATACGACCATCAATGGGTGTACTGATCAGGCTCACGTGGCCAGGAGCCGGAAACACAACCCCCGGTGCCAACAAACTGTAGTTTTGGATATTACTCGTAACTTCAGCCGTTTGAATCTTCAATTCATTCTTTTCTTTTTCAGACAAGCTAATCAACAGTTTCCCACCGCCTTCGCCAGAAACAGAAGGAGGAGTTTCCTGTATTTCGACCTTTGCTTTTTCATCAGACTGATCGCCTGAACAGGAACCGGCCAGCATAGCAATACTTCCCAAAATCAGGCCAATAAATAGGTTTTTAAATCGTATCATGATGTGATTTTTTTAATAGACAAGTTTTAAATTGAGGTATTTTTCGAGCAAAGCCAGCTCCAAATAGTAATCTCGTAGTGCTGTCAAGTACCGTTTTTGGTTGGTTAGGTATGTTTGCTGAGCATTCAACAAGTTCAATAAGTCAATTTCTCCTAGCTGATAAGCCTTTAGGCTCAACGCTTGCAACTTCTCTGACTTCTCACTCATCGTTTCGTTGTAACGATCAATAACTTGCTTACTGCTTTGATAATTATGCCAAGCATGCTCAATTTGCTGTTTCATATCCAGTTCAATCGACTTTTGCTGCCACTCAATTTCTGTTTGCCTGGCTTCGGCCATCTTAATTCTCCCCTTCTGCTCGAATGGCAACCAAATTGGGATACTTAGCCCAACTTCAAACCCATGAAAATTATAGCCATCGCCATAGTTTTGTTGGTACAGGTTAAAGCTAATATCTGGCAGAATATTGCTTTTAGCTTCTTTCAATTTGTTTTCAGCCGCTTGATAATCGTACAAAGCAGCAATATAAGCAGGCTGCTCATGCAGCACTTCCAAAGCTTGAATTTGATTGATCTCCACAGAATTGCTACTCAAAGTATCCGAAAACTGAATGGCATAGCTGATTTCTGAAACTTCAAGCCCCATCAAGTAAAACAAACTATAACGAGCCATATGCAATAAGCGTTCGGCTTCGCTCAGCACGTTTTCCGCTTCAGCCACCTGCAGTTCGGCATTCATCAAGTCCATTCCATTTCCCATTCCGGTTTCGAAACGGGTGTAGGCTGCTTTGTATAAATCATCGGCTAAAGCCTTTTGTTGACGCCCCAACTCCTGAAGATGCAGGGCATACAACACTTCGATATACTTGGACTTTACCCGTGATCGGATTTCATTTTCCATCGCCTGAATCCGATAGCTCAGAGCTTTAGCCTCTTGCCTTACTGCTTTTAAGCGATAGACCGTTGTCAATGGGAAATCAACCTTTTGCGAGACGGTCCACCGCCTTTCCTCAAAAGGCTTGGTCACATCCTTATTGATTCCCTCTTCAAAATAGCTAAACTCGGGAGCCTCAATTCCGGTAAGGGTTCGCCATTCATTTTCCTTTTGGGTTAAAACGGCTCTGGCTTGGTTTAAATCAGGATTATTCAGAAACGCAGAATCGACGGCCTGCTGCAACAACAAAAGCCGGTTCTGCCCAGCAGTCGACATAGTCAACAAAATAAAAAAGAGTGTAAAATATCTGAGCATGGTGTCATGAGTTACTTTTAGGAACAAATGTTTACATCATTACAATTCATCATCAAAAATGTTTACGAACCCTCCTCCAAATTTTGAGCTTAATTATCATTGACTTATCTTGCTTTGGAAAGTAAATTTATTATGAACCAGCAAAAAAAAGTTGGAAATAAAGGCGAAGAGCTTGCTCAAGCACACCTCCGAACGCTTGGTTATCAAATTGTAAAGACCAATTGGCGGTGGAATCATTACGAAATTGACATCATTGCCATTGACCAAGATGAATTGGTTATCGTCGAGGTCAAAGCACGAACAAGCACCAATTATGAACATCCGTCCGAGGCAGTCAGTAATCGGAAAATTCGTTTTTTGATCAATGCTGCCGAAGCCTACATTCAAGAAAGTAACAGCCAGCTTGACACCCGGTTTGATGTCATCTCCATCATCTTTCAAGGCCCTGACTTTGAATTGGAGCATATTAAAGATGCATTTTATCCGACAGCCTGAATCTCCAACAGTTTTTAATTATTTTTGCATCAGACAAGATCCCTTATGAATATTGAAGAACTAAGAGCATATTGCATTGCAAAACCGGGAGTAACTGAAGATTTTCCTTTTGACGAAACCACATTGGTTTTTAAGGTCATGGACAAAATGTTTGCCTTGACAGACCTGGAAGGGCCACTTAGCATGAATTTAAAATGTGACCCAGAATTAGCCCTTGAGCTACGCGAAAAACACGCGTGTGTTTTACCTGGCTATCACATGCATAAAAAACACTGGAACACCATTACCATTGATGGTTCGGTTTCAGATCAACAGTTAAAAGAATGGATTGACCACTCGTACCAACTAGTGGTTAACAAACTACCTAAAAAACAACAAGCACAATTAAACGAATTGTAGACCATGGAGATGAAAGAATTTAATTTAAGTACAGAATACATCGAATTAATCAAGCTGCTCAAACTGCTTCGCCTCGTTGAGTCTGGAGGCATGGCTAAATTGGTGGTTGACGAAGGCTTGGTTTTACTTAATGGTGAAACTGAGTTTCGGAAGCGAGCTAAGGTCAGGAAAGGTGACATCGTTGAGTTTGAAGGACAGCGCATCGCAATCGTTTAAAAAAAGAAAGCCGGCGAAGAACTCGCCGGCCTGGATTGCTTGTGCGCTTAAGAGTGAATGAAAGAGAAAAATTAAACTGGTTTTAATTATGCTTAAACTTCCTTATGAAGTACTTCAAATTTACATCAACCCACACCACATTTTCAAATTTTTAGGCATCAATTGTATGAACTGAACGTTTTTCTAAAGGAACCCCCCACTTTTTACAACGAACGAAAATATATCGTTAAATTAACAATAATATTTTAGCCGTTTTTGAGGTGTTTTTCTAGAATTTGAAGCTTAAACCAACACCAAAAAGCTCTTTAAACTGAACTCTTGGTCCTTTCTCATCAATCACACCATCGCCATCCTTATCGATAGCGATGCTTACATCGTCATCATAAATCAGATTGGTAATCAGATTTGCTGATAGGTAATCATTAATTTTCATGTTCAGCAAAATATCCCAATGGATATCGATATTTTGCGGTGTATCCAAATAATTGGAGAACAAATCTAATTTGGTTTCCAGGCTAACATTCTCAACAACTGTTGTTTTAAACTGCGTCTTCAGGAATGCTCCCATTTCTCCTCGGCTCTTTTTGCCAGGGTCAACCCCAAAAGCCCCTTCATCCGACAATACATCGTCAGTTACAACCGTCATTTTCCCGGTTATTGGAGACACAAACAAGGAGAACTTATCGTTGGGCTTATAATCAGCCCCCAGTGCCAAAGTAAAATATCCTGGAGCCATAAATGTTGAGATCCGATTATCACGATCCGGGTATTTAAATCCGTCAGCCATTTGGGTTCGGAAATTAAACAAGGCAGAGTAAAATATCTTGCCTTTTCCTTTCAAGCCAATTTTTGAGCTAAAGTCAATTTTATCATCGGTTTTTACCGATTGGCTGTCCTCCTCTTTCATCAAGCCATAGCCTAAGTCCAGCGAGTTCTCCCAGCTAATCTTGCCTTTCTGGTAATTGGCAAATGAATTGAAAAGAAACGTTCCTGATGCAGAACTTTTACCCCCGGCAGCCCAATTGGAGAGCGATACCTGAGAGAAATTAATCGATGCGTTTCCACCAAATTTCCAAACTTTAGTCGAATCTGATTCCGCTTGAGAAAATCCCACAAGCGGTAATACCATAAGTAGAATGAGTAATTTTTTCATTCGTCTGTCATTATTTATTTTCTTGCTAACTCATATCTGCCAACAGCAGACAAAAACCAGCTACCTTGTCAAAGGCAGCTATTGTGTTTCTCTCCACCAAAAAGTGGAGAAATAAGATGATCCTGATTACTCAGGACCAAGTTAATTTCATTTTCTGGCTTATTGATGTACATGAACATCCATTTGAGGAAACGGAATATTCAATCCATCTTTTGGGAATTCTTTATAAACACGCTCTGTTAAATCGAATTTTATTGCCCAGTAGTCAGCCGCATTACACCACACCCGTACAGTAATGTTTACCGAGCTATCGGCCAATTCGCTAAGCACAATGAATGGAGCAGGATCTTTCAAAATACGTGAATCTTCATTAGCCAGGCGAACGATTAAGTCTTTGGCCTGATCGTAATTATCTCCATAGGCAATACCAAAAACAAAGTCAACCCGACGACGAGCTTCCGTTGAATAATTTTTGACAGAGCCCGTTGACAAGCCTCCGTTTGGAATTACGATAGTTACATTATCCGGCGTTTTCAATACGGTATTGAAAATCTGAATTTCACTAACAGTTCCGGCATATCCTTGCGCCTCAATGTAATCGCCAACCTTGAAAGGCTTGATGATCAGAATAATAACACCGCCAGCAAAATTTTGCAAGGTGCCTGACAAAGCCATACCAACGGCCAAACCAGCAGCACCAAGAATAGCAATGAACGAAGTCATTTCAATACCCAGCATGCCAATTACCGAAATCACCAGCATCACTTTCAGCAGAATGTTAAACATTCCTTTCAAGAAACCACGAAGTGAAACATCAATATTTCTGCGGTCCATGAATTTATTAATGGCATTGGTCAGCATGTTAATCACCCAAAGACCAATAACCAACGTAATAATAGCTGCAACCAGCTTCATCCCGTACTGGATTGCCATTTGGGAAATCCAATCCGATCCTTTTTCTAAATATTCCATAGGTCGTAAAAATTTAAGATTTGTTCTAATCAACATCAATTTACAAATCTTGTTCGAAAAGCTCAGTTTTACAACTAAAAAAAGACATATCCTATTAAAAGATATGCCTTCCCTTGCTTATTCATCTTGGTTTCTACCTTCAATCCAACTACTGCTCCAAGATTAAATAATCCTTCTTATCCTGACGACTAAACTGAATCGTCATTTCCCTGGTTCCTCCTTTTCCTGTTGGAGGCACCATCAACCAACCAGCATCCGATCCGTTGATTTGCTCAGTTTCCAACTTCTCAAATTCAGGTACAATTCGAATATCTTCATTGACACATGAAAGCCAAGGCAGATAAATCATCGTCGGCGCTTTAATGGCAGCTTCCTCCTCCCAAGTCATGGTAAATTCGCCGGTAGCAGGATTATAGTCATACGATTTCAGTGTCCCCGACACCTCTTGGGGAAAGGGCCGGATGATTGCTTCCTGAAAGTAGGGATATTCAGCTATGTCGCCATAATACGCCCAGTAAGTATTACTAAACTGATGTTCTTCGATTAAGCCTACCAAATGCTGAGCCGTTTCAACCATTTTTGCCGATTTACCATGTAAAGCCCCCCACTCTCCAAGCAATACCGGCATATTCATGCGTTTCCCACTTTCGGCAATACGCTCGAAAATAAACTCCACACGCTCATAACTTGGATTCTCAACCTCTTTCGTGTCTACAACCAAATCATAACCATGGGCAGCATAAGCCACTTGAGGATCACGACTTCCGTCAGGAAGTTTTGTCGCTTCCAAAGCCGTAGCAACTCCCGTGTTGACAAAATAATTGTGGTTGAAAAACAAAATGTGCTCAGCATCCACTTCGCGAATGGCATTAGCCACCTTCTGATACATTGGCTGCAGTTGGTTCCGCTCAAAATCAGCACTCAATTCATACACAGCATCCACCACCTTGGCATATTTTTCTTTGGTTGCGATTAGCTCCAACGCTTTTAAACGCGATGCTTCATCTGCCCACATTGCTTCCAGCTCTTCAGCCGATGGCGGCATCTGCCCCGTTTCTTCGACCAAAACCTGTGCATAAGCGCCCAGCATCAAGGGCATAACCTGTTGAGCAGATGTTCCCATAAAGGGCTCATTCATCAAATCATAGCCAATAACCGTGGTATTATTTGCATAGCGCTTGGCAATGTATTTCCATAGGTTAGCATAGTGATCCTGAATACCCATACCATCTGAAGCCGGCTTATTATTCCAAAAATTATCGAAAGCAGTTTGAACCGCCGGGCTAATCAGGTAAGAATCACTCCAAACAGCTCCGGTATAATGAGGCTTTCCCTCATCCAAAGTAGCCCAATCTGGCGCACCATCTGAAAACTCTGCCCCATACAGGTCCTGGTGCATGTCCAGGAAAACGTAGAGGCCATGCTCCTTCGCCCATTCAATGCGTTTGTCAATTTCTTTCAAATAAGCTTCATTGTATTGTCCGGGTTCAGGCTCTAAACCATCCCAAATAATACCCAAACGAATACAGTTAAATCCCCAGCGCTCAAATTGCTCAAACGTCTCTTTCCCTTGCAAAGGCATGTACTTTTCTTTCGGATCTTTACTAATGAAATTGATCCCACTAAGAATAACCTGCCTCCCTTCTGAGTCAACAAAATGCTGTCCTTCAACTTTCAGGAAACCTTCTTTCTTCACTGGCTTCTCACCCGACTCACAAGCCACAATGGAAAACACAATCAAGCAAGCAATGAAACATCGTAATAACATCTATTCTCTTTTTTAAAATTAATATCTCCTTCAAACGACTCGTCGTCTAAAGCAATAATCAGGTCTATTTTTTATCGAAACTAAGGGTGTACATGATGGATGGTTTCATGAAATCTTCCGGGTAAGCCTCTGGACTCAATGTTGAAACCAATAACGAAACGGTCATCCGGTCTGCTGTAATATCCCGAATAATAATTTTTGTATCGTAAGTAAGAATTCCGAAATAGGCTTCCTGAGAAAACTCAATCCAGGTAACCCCTTCGAAAGTAATATCTTCAATATCAGAAACCGTTCCAGAACTTGGATTCTCCTGACGAGCAGTGACTGTCAAATCGCCTTCATTCATTGTAAATGTTGCATTCTGAGGTACGGTGTAACTTTCTACAGCTAAGCCCAAGTCCCAAATAGGATCGCCAACGAGCGTGCCGTTTACATAGGCATGGATTGCACTAGCCAAGACATTGCTATTTTTAGCATCGATCTTGTATGAGCCATCGTGATAGAAAGTAAACTCGTTATCATACTCCGTGCCAATGCCAAATTGTGTCAACACATCATCAGGAGCAGGCAGATAAGGGGTATTGGTGAACGAGAATGCACCATCGCTGTTGGACGCTGTTTTACTCATTACCCATGTTTTTCCGTTACTTGCAGCAGCTCCTCCGGTTAACAATTCTTCCATTGAAGCCACAATCGTCACCGCTTTGGTTTTTGAAACATCGCCACCTTCGCCAGAGGCAGTAAGGGTTACCGTATACTCTCCCGATTGTGTATAAGTGTGGCTTATGGTTGCTCCGCTTCCACTTTCGCCATCACCAAAGTTCCAAGAGAAGGAACTTGCATGCTCCGACTGAGTCGTAAAATTAACGGTGTACGAATCGTTTTCGTCCACTTCTGCAAATAGCTCAACAACGGGAGCTTGCGGATCATCTTCACTACAGGAAGCCAGCAACAAGGTCATGGCAAACATGGTAAAAAACAAATAGCCAATTTTTTTCATAACGTTCGATTTTAATATGGTTTTTTGATTGTTTTTAATTCTTGACATCCCACCAAAGCGGCGTCGTTATTTCGTCCGGCCCTTGCTCTGCAATGGCCTTCAGGTAATTCTCCTGATTGATATTCACCTCTGAAGAAGGATACTTGCAGCGTGTTGGTAATTCTCCATCGGTCACTCCTAAATCGTATTTCGGAGCATAACGGTTGGGAAGTACCGGATAACCGGTACGACGAATCGTACTCCATCCTTCCATTGCATTTGGCAGTACGGCAATCCACAACTGCGTAGCAATCTGTTCAAATTGTCTTTCAGTGCTTCCGACCAGTGTTGTGTATTGGTTATCGCTGAGGTAAGCCGATATTGCTTCTTCTGAAACCTGCCACTGTTGCAAGGACTTCCGAATTGCTGTTTGATACAGCTCATTTGCATCACCAGGCACAAGGCCAAACAAAGCAGCTTCGGCACGCAACAGCCACACTTCGGCAGCCGTTAGGTAGTAAATAGTTGATGCTTTCCCAACCAATTGATCACTTGGAACAGCAATCAGTTCCAGGTTCTGCTTAGACAATTCCGTATCGCTCAATCCATTGGGCAGTCCAAGGTATTCACCATTTGCATTGGCGGCTGCAAAAACCTCCAACCGCGGGTCCTCCATGTTTTTCAAGGTTTCCACGAAGAAGTCACTCATTTTCCACTTCCAATATCCATATTGATTGTAGGCAGGATTTTGGAACTCACTAATATCTGAGTCTTGATTTTCATTGCGAACATTCTGCTCATTTTCTTCGATCAAAGGAAGCGACAAGCATTCTACAATAACCGGATTCGCATCATCGGGAGCGACAAGCCGAATACGCATGGCCAAACGCAAACGCAGTGAGTTTGCAAAGCGACTCCATTTGTCCAAATCGTTGTTAAAGAACGGATCTGCCCCGGGATAGCCCTTCTTGGCATCAGCCGACTGCAAAACCGAAATAACCTCTTTCAGCTTGTTCATCATGTCTTTATAAATAAACTCGACAGAGTCAAACTCGGGATACAAGTTTCCTTCCTGCCCCAGTCCTCCTTGCTGATAAGGCACACTGCCAAAGGCATCAGCCAATCGGGAGAAGTTCATTGCTGCAACCACCTGAGCCATGGCATGGCGTACCTCATTTTCCCGATCCCCGCCAGGTTTTGTCATTCGAATAACATCCTGAATATGACGGATTGGACCATAAAAAATCCCTTCGTACAAATCACGATATTCAGCACTCGTGAAATTATCGTAATACCGATCGATAAACATCTTGTTGCTTAGCCCCGTGTACACATGGGCATACTGCGATGCAAAAGGAAACTGAGCATAGGTATTGCCATTTCCCCGCAAGCTCTGCAAAACAGCATTGGCAAACAGATATTCATCATCAATGTCGGTCACCGCATTCGGGTTCGAATTGATCTCCTTAAACTCGTCATCACATCCAACTGAAAAAGTAAATAGCAGGATCAGGATATACCATTTTATCGTGTTTTTCATCATCTTAATCTTTTGAATGTCTAGAAGTTAATTTTCAGATTTACGCCATAACTTGTTGTTGATGGCAGCGACAAGTGCTCAATACCATTCCCGGTATTGCCACTGCTAAATCCGGTTTCCGGATCAAAGTGATCCATCGCTCGGTACAGGAAGAAAAGATTACGCCCAACCAATGAAAAGTTAACATTCTCGACAGGCAGTTTTGCAATCCATTTGGAAGGTAGCTTATACGCCAACACAAGCTCTCTTAACCTGACGTTCGTCGCATCCTGAATCCACTCGGTTCCTATTTGCCTGTTGTAAATGTTGTACCAGCGCATCGTTGGATCAATCGCAACCGTATTGGGCTGTCCATTTGATTCGCTCACACCATCTTCCACAAATCCTCCTGTGCCAGCATTCCATTCTTCCCGGCCTTCCAGGGTTTCAACACTGGTTCCGAAAAGTCCCATGTAAGCTTTTCCCCACGAATAAACATCACCGCCCATCTGAACGTCAATGAGGAAGTTTAAGCTAAGGTCTTTGTAACTGATTCGGTTATTTATCCCTCCAATCCAATCGGGATTGATATTGCCCATGGCTTTCCATTCTCCTGCCTGGGCAAAACCATCCTTGTCAATCAATTTGTTACCAAAAGCATCGCGCTTGTAGTCTGTGGTATAAATCATTCCATAAGCCTCCCCCGGACGAGCCTGAATCATCATGTGAAACTCTTCAGCCAGAGGCAAAAACTCCATATCGCCATAAAGCTCCTCAACCTCCGACTTATTTTTAGACCAAGTAAGGATGACATCCCAGTTTAAGCCATTTTTCGATTCAAGTGGTTTGGCATTAAGCTGCACCTCATAACCGGTATTTTGCAGCTTCCCGGCATTCATTTTCTTCGTTCCGTAGCCCGTTGAAGGAGTCAGGTCGACATTCATAATTTGGTTGTCGGAAACACTGTAGTAATACGTGAAGTCGAACACCAGACGGTTTTTTAGGAAACTCAGGTTTGTTCCAACTTCCCACGATTCGGTTTCTTCCGGTTGCAAATCAAAATGAGGCAATTGCCCCCCAATGCCTGCAAGCGGAAAATCGGTTTGAGTTTGCTGAATACTGTAATACTGTGCAATTTCATACGCTCCCGTATCATTCCCCACTTTGGCAAAAGAAGCCCGAATTTTACCAGTATCCAGCCAATCCCAGTTTAGATTGAATGCTTCAGAAAATAACAAACTAACATTCTCGGAGTGATAGAAGTAGGAGTTGTTACTAAGCGGTAAGGTTGACGACCAATCATTTCGAGCGGTCACATCCAAGTACAGGTAGTTTTTGTAAGAGAACTGCCCAAGACTGTATAGTGAATAAACGGATTTCTCGGAAAACCACTCGCTGGTGCCAAAGCTTTCGTAGTTTGAAATATGATACAAGCCTGGAACTTTCATCACGCGTCCCCCTTGTGAAATCGAATTGTACTTGTTGTAGCGGTAATTTCCTCCGGCACTCAAGCTAAATGAAAAGTCGTTATACTCCTTGCTGTAAGTTGCTAAAAAGTCTGTGTTCCACTCCATGGTGTTTCCCATAGTTTGAGCAACACTCCCTTTGCCAGGATTTCCATCGGATGGCCTTCCCGGGTTTTCATGTTCTTTGCTATTGGCATTTGAATAGTCAACTCCCGACCGAACCAATGCATTAAAATTATCTGTTATATCCCATTTTACGGAGAACATTCCCTGAAGCCGGTTCTTCTCATCAGCATTGTAAATATTCTCCAATACCCAGTAAGGATTTGCAAACGTTGGGTCAATGTTCCAATCCAGCATATTGCCATCCGCATCAACCGTATTGTTTTTCATTGATTCAAGCGAAATATTTCGAGGTAAAATACTAATCGACTGAACGATATTCGATCCATCTTCAGCGAGGTAGGGGCGATTTTCAACTTTCGACCGGATGTAGGTTAGTTTGGAATCAAACTCCAACTTCTCCCCCAATTTTGAGAATCCTCTCAGGTTAATGGTTTGCCTCGACAAGTCATTGTTAGGCATAATTCCTTTTGAATCCTGATTGGTAATTGAAGCCCGGAAAGTGGTATTCTCATTACCCCCATCAAAGGAAATGGTATTAACAAATGAGCTTCCGGTACGGAAAAACGCGTCGTAAGGATTGGGCTGACGAGTCATTTGTTCCTCTTGCCCCAGCCAGTTGGTTTCCGTTTGACCCTCAATTTTAGTCCCATAGCTCCATATCCAAGGATAATCAGCAAGAGGCTTTGCCGGATTTCCCGCTAAAGTTGGGTATTGTCCAAAAGCTCCCTGGGTATATTCATATTGAAAATCAGGAGTTACCATCGGCGTTTCAGCGGTATAACCCGATGAGAAAGAAACGCCAATGCCTTTTTTATTCTTTCCTTTTTTAGTGGTGATCAAAATTACGCCATTGGCTCCTCGCGATCCATAAGCTGCCGCGGCTCCTGCCCCTTTCAATACACTCATCGATTCAATATCTTCCGGGTTGAGATCAGACAAGGCATCGCCACTGTCTTTACCTCCCCAGCGGCCGGCTCCGCCATAACCGGCATTCATCGGAATTCCATCAATTACAAACAGCGGCCGGTTATTCCCAAGCATGGAAGCCACTCCCCGCAAGACCACCCGCGAAGAACCATCGACCCCAGTTGGCGACTTGGTGATCTGCAAACCAGATACTTTCCCAGCCAACGAATTAATTGGATTACTTTCTTTGGCTCCGTTTATATCGTCGCCACTAACCTGCGTAATGGAATAGCCCAGCGAGTTTTTATCGCGTTCAATACTTAGTGCGGTTACCACCACCTCTTCGATGGAACTTACATCCTCTTCCAAAGCCACATTAACAACTGGTCTGGCATTGACTGGCACTACCTGCTTTTTAAACCCAATAAATGAAAATACCAGCACAGCAGATTCATTGGGAACTTCAATCTCATAATTCCCATCAAAGTCACAAACCTTCCCTGTCGTTGTCCCCTGAAGCACAACATTTACGCCGGGAAGCGGCTCATTATCTGTGGCCGATACGATCCGCCCTTTCACCAAAAAAGCTGAACTCTGAATCGCTTGGTTGGAAACAACAATCAGTTTTTCCTCAACAATTTTAAATGAAAGTTGCGTTTTCGAGGTCAGGATTTCCAAAGCTTCCTGAATCGATTTGTTGCTAAATGAGATCGAATACCGTTCGTTCAGGTCAATCACATCATCGCTGTAAAAGAATCGATAATCGCTTTGTTCCTGAATGGAATTAAACACAACCTTAATTGGTTGATTGCTTAGATTTACCGATAATCCTTCAGATTGTGCCAGTGCGGGTTGCGTCCACAATAAGGTGAGGAATAGCAGGATGAACAGCACCGGAGGCCTCATCCTAAAGTCAGGTTTGATTTTCATTCGTTTCTATTTTTGATGTTTTTCTCGAACTCGCACGCTCGCATTCATCGCAATTTGATCGTCTTTAGCGTGCTCGTTTCATTCGAGTTTGAGTTAGTTAGTTCTTATTCTTTTCTTCCTTTTTCTTACGTAGCCAAACATCGCGGTCTTTTAGTGTATAGTCGATTGGAGATGCAATGCTAATGGCAGCCAGTACATTCTCAAGCGTTTCATTTTCAATAATTCCTGAAAATCGAAAATCTTTCAAATCAGCATCTTCAAAATGAATTTTCACATTGTATTTTCGTTCAATTTTGATCACCATCTTTTGCATCGGTTCGCTCTTCATGATTAAGCGATCCTCGGTCCATGAGGTAAAAAGCTGCGGATCAATTCCTTTGGAGATCAAGATCTTTTCAGGCTTTCGTTCAACAGTTTGTTCGGGCTGAGCCGCTTCCGGCGTCACTGCCTCGACAGGTTCGATCTCCTCGCTTGCTTTATAAAAAACCAGCTGTTCGTGCGGTTTCAGGAACAACTCTTCCTTTTTTGATTTTTGCCTGTTATTCTTAACAATGCTCACAGAACCTTCGACCAAAGTGGTTTCAATGGTGCGCTCATCGCCATAACTCTTTACATTGAACTTGGTTCCATAGGCTTTCACCGTAATGTCGGAAGTCCGAACCTGAAAACGCTTCGACTTATCCTGAGCAACCTCAAAGAAAGCTTCTCCTTCCAGGGAAACCTCCCGAATGTTCTTCCCAAAATCGCCCGCGTATTTCAACACACTTCCGGCATTCAAAATCACGGTTGATCCATCGGGTAAAGTGATGGTTGACTTCGCCCCCATCGGCGCTTCAATCACACTCTCTTCCAGCTCTGCAAAGTAGCTGTTCATTTGGTAACTGCTAATTCCCCAAGAGAACAGTGCTCCAAGTAGAAAGATCGCAGCAATCTTTGCCCAACGCTGCCAGTTGAACGTATTCCCGGGCTTTGAAAAATGACGCTTCTCCAGCTTTTCCCACTCCTGACCAATGACGTCGTCCGTAATTTGCAGTTCGGTTTCAGCTGCAATCCACACAGCTTGCATTTCCTCCAGGTAACTTTGGTTGGCAGCGTCTTCACGAAGCCATACTTCCAGCTCATGCCTTTCCTCCCGGCTTAAGCCACCTTCCAAGTAATTGAGGATTAATTGATCGATATGATGTTGCGTTTTCATTCGGTGTCGTTCTTAATTGTTGTTTTGCTTTTCCTGTAACTTCAATTGGTGCTTCAAATATTTCAGAGCACGGTAAATCTGAACCTCCACCGTCTTTGTTGAAATATTGAGTTCACGAGCAATTTCTTTGTGTTTCAAGCCTTTTTCACGGCTTAGTGAAAAAATCTTTCGGCACTGTTCCGGCAATTCATTCACCGCACGCCGAATCGTCTTTTGTAGCTCTTTCTCCTGAAGCTGCTCCACTGCATCATTGGCATATGAGCGACTTTGCTGCTGTTGCAAATGGAAATTGCTTAAATGCTGCAGGTCGCTGTTTGTCTTTTTCAGATGATTCAGACATCCGTGGTAAACGGCTCGATACAAGTAGGCTTTCACAGATTGATTGATTTCCAGCCGGTCGCGTTTTTCCCAGAGGTAAGAGAAAACATCTTGGAGAATGTCTTTACAAGCATCTCCGGAATCCACATATTTCCGAGCAAAACCATACAACTCCTTGTAATACTTTTCGAATAACTTCCGAAAGGCTCCCCGGTCTTCACACACAATCCGGTCCAAGCATTCTGCATCTGACTCCTCGGACGATTCTTCCCGCGGATGCAGCACCGACAACACCTTAGAGGTGTCGTTTTGGTCTGTTCTCGAAACCGAGGGAATTGCCCAGCTTGAAACAGATGCCGTCAAAAATGAAACAGAGCGGTTTTCAGCTTTCATTGTAAAAATCTGCTTTGATTTTCTGTTTCTAAGGCAACTCAAAATCAAAGATCACTTACAAGTCGTCCCACTTTTTTTCAAAAAAAATTTTTCAGATTGTTTTTAAGGCGCCGTAAACTTCGGTATATCAAGGATTCTACCGTTTTTAGAGAAAGATTTAAATGCTCCGCAATTTCTCTATGGGTTAAACCTTGTTGACGGCTAAGCAAAAAAACTTGCTTTTGACGGGAAGGAAATTCTGACACTTGTTGATCAACTAATCGAAGTAGCTCTTTACGATCAGCCTGGTTTTCCGAATCAATCGAATGAAGTAAGGCGTTTCGGTAATCTTTGTTTCTCAAATCTTCTCTTTTCTTCTGCTGAATGTAGTTCAAGCTTTTATTCCGAGCCATTCGGTACAGATAGCCATTCAAGGAATACCGAATAGGCAGGTTATTACGCTCTTTCCAAAGTTGAGAGAATACGTCCTGAAGAATATCTTTACTTGCTTCCGACTCACCCGTTATCCGAAAAACATAGAAGTAGAGCGGTTTATAGAACGATCGAAAGAGCCTGTTGAAAGCTTCCACGTCTCCACGATTCAACTTAACAAGTAGTTCTTTTTCCGAGAGAGATATGTGTTTATCCTTTCTCAAAGCCTCACTCCTTACAATCACCTATTGTAAAGTTACATAGAATTCTGGGGCTTGCGACCATGTTTTCAGGCACAAAAAAAGACGGTCTTCTAAGGCCGTCTCCTTCATTAACTCAAATTATTTATACCTAATTTATGCCATCATTTCCATGAGACTCAAGGTATCACGAACTTGATGCATCCGTGAAATCTCCTCATCTTTTACATCGATCTTGAATGATTCTTCAAGGTAGAACAAGAACAGAGCCCAATCCACCTGATCAAAATTCAGATCATCATTGAAGGTCGCATCCAACTCTATCTCCTTCCTGGGGACCCCCGTTTTCCTTAAAACTCTATACAGAGTTCTTCTGATTGTTTTGTTTTCCATTGTGTTTAATGTTTTTGTTTTCTTGTTTTCGTCCAACTGTTTTCTGGCTTTTGGACATAAAATTCATTGCAAATGTAAAAAAATCGAACAAAACATTAAACGATTCAAAGATTAAAAAGGTTTTAGGTCTGAAAAAGAAAATTGACAATAGACCAAAACACCCTTTAATTTTTAATAATCAATCACTAAGAGGACTTCCATTCTCGTTTTAAGTAACTGTAAATTTCTAAATCGATGTATTTATTGTGATGCTTCTCTCCTTCCCGCTCCGCTCCTTCATACGAAAACCCAAGTCGACGAGGTATAGCAGCACTCTTGTCATTGCCCACTCCACATCGAATAATTATGCGATTCATTCCCAGGCTGCTAAATGCAAAGTCAACCAGAGCTTTAGTTGCCTGGGTAATGATTCCCTTACCCGTCATCCGTTTAATCAGCCAATAACCAATTTCCGTTTTCAAATTCACGCGGTCGGTATCCTTATAACCGATTAAACCAGCAAAGTGTCCCTCGTACCAAATCACGAAAACTTCATCCCGCTCACTCGTTGGGCGCGATGTTACCGAGCACACAAATGCTTCAGTATCTTCCTGAGTCTCGGTATCCTGCACAAAAGGCAACCAGGTTTCCAGAAAATCACGATTCGTATCAATGGCTTGAAAAACCTGAAAAGCATGTGAATACTTCAAGCGTTCCAGTTCTATTTTTGAGTTTACCTGTAGTCGTTCCATAATTGGGCAAGATACTATTTTTTTGAGTTTTCAGCCCCCGGTGTTCAACTTATCGATTAGTCGTTCGCAGTTAAAAACACTTTGGGAGCCATCCCTGACTTATCACCCTTTGCCCCCTTTTCAAGTCCCTCCCATTATTCTTATATTTGTGCGACAACTCAAATATTCAAACAATCTCATACCTTAATATCATGAAGCAATTTGGCTACAGCCTCCTTATTTTAACGCTACTGTTTCAGGTTTCGTGCGGAACGCCTCAAAAGTCACAAACCGCTGAACATCATGTAAAAATTGAAACAAGTTATGGAGACATGACCATTCGCCTGTTTAATCAGACACCTGCCCATCGCGACAACTTTATCAAACTGACAGAGGAAGGATTCTTTGATGGTTTGCTTTTCCATCGGGTGATCGAAAACTTTATGATTCAAGGAGGAGATCCTAACTCAAAGAATGCAGAAGCTGGCAAACGTCTTGGCGGTGGAACTCCGGGCTATACTTTACCTGCTGAAATCGATTCTTCCCTCTTCCACAAAAGAGGCGTGTTGGCTGCAGCTCGTCGAGGAGGCCCGAGCAACCCCGAAAAACGATCTTCAGGATCTCAGTTTTACATTCTCCAAGGAACAGTTTTTAGCCATGGTGCCTTGGATACCATGGAGATGAAGATGAACAAACAGCGCGAAAAGCAACTGATGCAAAAGCATTTTAGCCAAGCCCAAGATGAACTAAACCAGCTGAAAATGGAAAATAAGCTGGACGAATTCAACATCCGAGTTGCCGAACTAAGGGAAGCCGCAAACCAAGAAGCCAGTCAGTTGGCTCCAATAAAAATTGACGCAGAACGTCGGAAAGCCTACACCACCGTTGGTGGTTATCCTTCGCTTGACAACGAATACACCATCTTTGGCGAGGTAATTGAGGGATTGGATGTATTGGACAAAATTGCGGCTGTAGCAACAGACCAATATGACCGTCCATTGGAAGATGTTCAAATGAAAGTGAAAGTATTGGATTGATGAAGCAAATTACATTTTTGATTATTATTCTATTGGGGTTGAATTGGGCCGCCCAAGCTCAAACACATGTGGTTGAAGTAAAGACCAACTTGGGCACCATGAAATTCAAACTGTATGATGATACCCCCAAACATCGTGATGCCTTTATTAAATTGGCTAACGAAGGGTACTACGATAAGACCTTGTTTTACCGGGTTATTCAGAATTTCCTTATCCAGGGAGGTTCCAAATCGTCGCGAAATGCTCCCCCGGGAAAGCGTATTGGCTATGGCGATCCGGAGCATACGGTTGATGACGAAATTATTGGGCACTATTTTCATCAGAAAGGAGCCCTTTGCGCTCCCCGGCAACCAGATGAAGTAAACCCATTTAAACAATCGGACATTTCCCAGTTTTACATTGTCAAAGGACAGGTATTTACTTCCGGCCAACTTGATACGCTTGAGATGGCTGTGAATCGTCCAATCCGAAAAAAAATCACCCGTCAGATCTACACCCCGGAAGTTCGCGAACAGCTAAAACAGCTAAAAGCAGAGAATAAAGTTGACGAATTCCGGAAAATTGCCGGCCAAGTGAAAAAAGACATCGCTTCGCGCTATGAGCTTAACCGGAACACCCTTGAATTTTCGGAAGCTCAACGCCAAGCATACACCACCGTCGGCGGTTATCCTGATTTAGATGGCAAATACACCATTTTCGGGCAATGTATCTCTGGCTTTGAAGTAATCGATAAGATTGCTGCACTCGAGGTGGACGGCAACAATCGTCCACTAAAAGATGTCGTTATTGAAGTGAATGTAATTCAATAAAAACAACCATGATTTTTAACCGTGCAAAAAATAGCCTGTTCTTCCTCGCTATTCTCGGGCTAACGCTTGGATTGGGCAGTTGTTCCTCCAACGCAACAAAGGAAAAACAGCCTACAAAACAGGAAGCTCCGAAAAAGACACCTTCTTCTGAAGGACAATCTTACGCCCATTTTATTCCTGCACTGGTTAAAATTGAAAGCTTTGACAAAGGTCGTTTTTTAGAAAGTGAAACGGCTTTCTTTGTTGATCAGCAAACGGTTGTATGTCGCCTATCCACACTGGAAAATGCAACTACCGCCCGCATCACTCCTTTTGATGAAGAACAAACTTATACTGTCTCAGGCTACCAAGCTGTTGACCGTATCAATAACCTGGTTCTTCTGAAAGTTGAAGGCATCGAACGGCAGCCCATCCCCTTGTATGCTGGCATTGCTCCTGAGTCGGCTAAAAGTATTTACCTCACCAAACCACAAAACAACACCCTTCCACTGCACCGTGGCAAAGTACTGGAGTTTGCCACCCTTTCCGGGGCGAAGCTCTATCGCGTTGACAACCAGTTTCGATCCAAAAACTACGGAACCCCTGTCTTCGTCTCTAATTTCCAGTGCATCGGACTTGGCTTTGCCGAAGTGATCAGCTACGAGAATCAAAACCTGGTCATCCCTTCAACCTACATTGCCGATTTGCTTAAAAAAAGAACTGAACAACCCCAAAAACTGGAAAATCTGCAGACAAAAACCAGCAAAGCCTTAAGCGAGGCCAACAGCAAAATAAAAGGCTTACTGATTGAAACGGACTACGGAACGATTCGCATTCGGCTGTTTAATGAAACACCTGAGTACCGCGATAACTTTATCCGACTGGTCCGCGAAAACTATTACGACAGCCTTTTGGTCCACCGGGTAATCAAAGGTTTTGGGATTCAGAGTGGAGCAGCAGACACCCGTTATGCCGGACCGGATGATGTGGTGGGTTGGAAAGGCCCCGGCTATTCGCTACCCGCACACATTGTTCCCACGCTTTTCCACAAGCGCGGCATGATTGGATCACCGCGGAAACCAGATCGGGGAAACAGCAAGCGTCGTTCGGATGGTTCGCAGTACTACATTGTTACCGGTCGTGTCTATTCGGATTCGGAGTTGAATGAGATCGAACAAGAAAACGGGCATACCTTTACTGTAGAACAGCGACGGATTTACAAAACAGAAGGTGGTGCCCCTCATTTGGATGGCACCTACACCATTTTTGGCGAAGTTATTAGCGGCCTTGATATTGCCGATCGTATTGTCCAGCAAAAAACGGACGATGATTTCCGTCCCGAACAGGATATCCGTGTCAAGAAAATCAGCATTATTCAGTAAGTTCGGAAAGCCAAAAGGAACCGGGTAAAAGCGCAAAAGTGCCTAAAGTGAAGGTGAGAAGTTTCTAGTTCGTGTTCTTTCAGGTTGGGCAAACCTACTTGAATCTTGAAGTTGTTTGAATTTCAAGATTGTCCGAACATCTGAGAATCCAAAAATCCAATATCTATCGTCTTGATTCTATTTCCCAATTTTCAAGCTGAAAATCAAGAACTTTTAAAATCCAGGATTTGGGCTTAGGATTTCGCCTTGAATGATTATCTTTGTCGATCTATTTCAACAGCAGATACGATGTTAGATAAAATTAAGCAGTTACAAGACGAAATTGAAGCACTAAAAGCTTCAACCAAAGAGGAAGTGGAAGAACTCCGCATCAAGTACATCAGTAAAAAAGGTTTGGTAGGCCAATTGTTTGCCGACTTTAAAACTGTACCTGCCGAGCAAAAGAAAGCTGTTGGACAAGCAATCAATGTCCTAAAAAACAAAGCCCTCGATAAAATCAACGAACTGAAAGACAGTTTCGACAATGCCGATCAAGGCGATGCTGCAACCGATTTAAGCATGCCGGGAGAACCCATGCGATTGGGAACCCGCCACCCACTGGCAATTGTTCGCAACGAGATTATCGAAATTTTTGGAAGACTGGGATTTACCGTTGCTGAAGGTCCTGAGATTGAAGATGACTGGCATGTGTTTTCAGCATTGAACTTTCCACCAGAACACCCGGCTCGTGATATGCAAGATACCTTCTTCATTCAGAAAGATCCGGATGTCCTTTTGCGTACCCACACATCAAGTGTACAGGCTCGCGTGATGGAAAAAACACAACCACCCATTCGTGCTATTTTCCCGGGACGTGTTTTCCGGAATGAAGCGATCTCGGCACGGGCACACTGTATTTTCCACCAAATTGAAGGTTTGTATGTTGACGAGAATGTATCCTTTGCCGATTTAAAGCAAACGCTGCTTTACTTCTCTCGTGAGCTGTTTGGTGAAAAAACACAAATCCGTTTGCGTCCATCGTACTTCCCATTTACCGAGCCATCGGCTGAAATGGATGTAAGCTGCTCCATTTGTGGTGGAAAAGGCTGTAACGTTTGTAAGTACACCGGTTGGCTAGAAATTCTGGGCTGTGGCATGGTTGATCCTAACGTATTGGATCTGTGTGGCATTGACTCGAAAAAATATACCGGATTTGCTTTCGGAATGGGAATTGAACGAATCACCATGTTGAAATATGGAATCAAAGATATCCGACATTTCTTTGAAAATGATGTTCGCTTCCTTCGTCAATTTGAATCAGCGTATTAGAATAAAAATAATTTCACACAGAGAATCCCGGACCAATGTTCGGGATTGCTTATTTTAAAGACTGAATTTGAGTTCATTGTACTCTACAATTACCCAATCACTTCAATTCATCAAGGGTAAAACGCATGTTTCTTTTAACTTCCTCAACATTCTCCGAATCGGTTAACATTTCTAACAAATGAAAAGCAACATCCAATCCGGTTGCAGGTCCTGTTGATGTGATAATATTCTTGTCAATTACAATTCGTTCATCTCGCACAATTGCGCCAAAATCAGCTAATTCTCTTCTTCTTTTACCATCATTTAAATCCCAGGTTGTTGCCTCCCTGTTCTCTAAAACTCCAGATTTTCCAATTGGCAAAGCAGCCACACAAATTGATGCAATTATCTTATTTTCTTGATCAAACTCTTTAATCAAATCAAGAAACTTTACATCATATGCATCTTCAAAAAAACCAGCACTTTCTGCTCCTCCCGGAATAGCCAAAGCATCGTAATCATCTACATTGATCTGGTGAAATGCCAACTCTGGTTTTACCTTCAAATTCCAGTAACAAGTCAATTCTGATCGTAAGCCTGTTGTAATCAGCTCTACAGGCTCGATTCCGGCCTCTCGGCTCCACCCAATTACATCAGTAAAAACACTTGCCTCATAAGCTTCAAATCCTTGTGATAAAAATAAAAGTACCTTTTTAGTCATCAGTTTTGTGTTTAGCTATCTTCAGATTGTCAGTATTGTTCAGCGTATTGGAGGTTTATTGACTGGCAAACAGACAGGGCTTCAGATCCCATCAAACCAACAGCTCGTACAGGTCTTCTGCTTCTTCTACAAAATAGTCCGGGCCTAAGCTTTTAAGCTCTTCATTGTCACCAAAACCATAGCCTACAGCAATTGTACTTATTTCATTGGCCTTTCCGCCCACAATATCGTAACGCGTATCGCCAATCATTACGAAGTCCGCTGAAGGAATTAGCTGATTCCGATCCATAAGTGCTGTAATCAAGCCAGCCTTGGTGTGCAGACCACCTCCTCCTGACCCCTGCGTATCAACCAGATAACGATCCAATTCAAAATGACGCAGCACCGTCCCCACAAACTGGTCCTTTTTTGAAGTTGCCACATACAACTTCTTCCCTTGCTGATACAGTTCTTCCAACATTTCCAGAATTCCCGGATACAACTCCCCTTCGTACATTCCTTGCTGGCTGTAATATTCTCGAAATAAACGAACTCCCAGCTCAACCTGTTTGGCATCAAAGCCCAACACGTTTTTAAGCCCATCCTGAATGGGAGGCCCAATCAAACTATCCACAACTGCTGCTCCTTCTACGTCCACATTCATACGGCTAAGCATGTAGTCCAATGAGTTGTTTATTCCAAGCTTTGAGTTGATCAACGTTCCGTCTAAATCAAAAATCAGATGAGAAAACTGGGTCATAATGCGTTTTATTTTTCCTCGAAAGTAGCCACAATTCTGAAGCTGATGAAGTGAATGTTTAAAATGCATGATTCCCATCTCAAATTGTTAACCTATTCGTTAAGAATCGCTGTCAGCCAGCCTTAATTCTTCCCAAATTATCCGAATCACTATCTTTGCGCCTTCAAAAAACAGCATTTCAGAAGCAATGATAAATAACCATTTTCAACATATTATCCTCCAGGCAACAGGAGCGAGTGCCCTTGAGGAACTAGAAACCATCCAGAACCTTTGGAGTGGTTATGGGCGAATCGTCCGTATTGGCTTGAAAGATTCTGATTATTCAACGGTTGTGGTCAAACACGTACGTTTACCGGAGAATGATCATCATCCCAGGGGCTGGAATACCGATCTTTCGCACCAGCGAAAACTGCATTCGTACCAAGTTGAGACTCATTGGTATCAACAGTGGAGCCATCGCTGCGATGCTGCTTGCCGAATTCCACAATGCTTAGCACTGGAAAAGCAAGGCGACGAAGTCCTGATGGTGCTCGAAGATATGGACGAATCAGGCTTTCCGGAACGAAAATCAGCAGTT
Organism: Sunxiuqinia elliptica; assembly: GCF_900113005.1. Lineage (GTDB taxonomy): Bacteria > Bacteroidota > Bacteroidia > Bacteroidales > Prolixibacteraceae > Sunxiuqinia > Sunxiuqinia elliptica. The sequence goes on along the minus strand of NZ_FONW01000001.1, from coordinate 560,118 downwards.
ACTTGGGACGAATTGACGGCCTGCATCAAGTGGCTGGCTAATTTTCATGCCAACTTTTTAGGAGAAAAGCCCACCGGACTTTGGACAGTAGGCACTTACTGGCATTTAGACACCCGCCCGGATGAACTCAAGGTACTAACCGACAAATCCTTGAAAAATTCAGCCCGGGCAATTGATCAACTCCTTCAAAACAGCCCCTTCCAAACCTTGGTGCATGGCGATGCAAAGTTGGCCAACTTCTGTTTCTCGCCCAACGGGAAGCAGGTTGCTGCTGTTGATTTCCAGTATGTAGGAGGAGGATGTGGTATGAAAGACCTAGCTTATTTTATAGGCAGCTGCCTTTACGAAGAAGATTGTGAACAACTGGAAACCCAATTGCTGGATACATACTTTGATGAACTCCGACAGGCCATCGCGCGCTACAATAAACCACAAAATGCCGATGAAGTTGAAGCCAACTGGCGTGCGCTTTTTCCCGTTGCATGGACCGATTTTCACCGGTTTTTGAAAGGATGGAGCCCCGGGCACTGGAAAATTAACAGTTACAGCGAACGACTCGCCCGCCAAGTTGTTAAACAATTAAATCAATAAGCCCAATTCAGATGAAACGATATAGCCAAGACCTTCAAGTACTGAGCCAAGCCGCAAGCAATGCAGCCCAAAAAGCTGGACAGTTAATTTCAAACTACACAACAAAAGAGCTGACCGTTAAAAATAAAACGGGAGGTGACAGCCTGGCCTCACAGGTGGTTACAGAAGTGGATTTGATGGCCCAGGAAATGATCTTGGAATCGTTGGCTGAAGTTACCCAAAACTATGACTTGGGAACCTTGGGGGAAGAAAGCCCCGATAATCACGAACGGTTTGAGAAAGACTATTTCTGGTGCATCGACCCGATGGATGGGACTTTGGCCTTCATTAAACAACAGCATGGTTATGCCGTTTCCATTGGTTTGGTTTCAAAAGCCGGAGAGCCGGTTATCGGGGTTATTTATGACCCAATGACCCAAACCATGTATCAAGCTGTAAAAGGGCAAGGAGCTTTCCGTAATGGACAAAAATGGACCGTGGCAATTCCCGCCGATACTCCCTTGCATTTAATTAGCGATACCAGTTTTCAAGATCACGCTCTGTTTGAAACTTCCTTGGAAGCCTTGGAAGCCATCAGCAAAAAGCTAGGGTATCACGGGTTTCAAACACGTTTCCAGGGGGGCGCGGCCTTGAATGCCTGTTGGGTATTGGAGCAAGCACCAGCATGTTATTTCAAATATGCCAAAGAGGAACCAGGAGGTGGAAGCCTGTGGGACTATGCTGCAAGTGCCTGCATTTATCAAGAAGCTCAAGCTTGGGTTAGCGACATGCATGGCCAGCCATTGGATTTAAATCGTTCGGATTCGACCTTTATGAACCATCGGGGAATTCTTTATGCTACTGACGAAAAACTGGCTCAAGAACTTATCGCACTAAGCAAAAAGGTCAATCACAGCTAGAAGAACAAAAGAGTACCACTTTGAAGATCAACACTTATCACCTAATCCAAAAGAACACCTTCCAGTTCTTCCGATTTTGCTTGCTCCTGTGATTTTGGAAATGCTTTTTTACCAACAATCACCTGCAACTTCTTCGGGAGAACAGTTAGCTCGAAACGGTGATTTCCTAGGTTTTCTCCGTCGGCTTCACCAGCCAATTCAAAAGCGGATTCAACCAACACTTCCTTCCCTTGAAGGACAGACACCCGACGATCCTTAATAAAGCGGCCATTAAACAGGCCTGGCAAATTCTTCAAAATACCAACCAACCCGATTTTATGAATGATGGTGACTTGAAAAAGGCCATTGTCGGGAACAGCATTGGGCGCTTGCAGCAAACCTCCTCCGTTGTACTTTCCAATCCCAACACTCACTGAAAAAATCAAATCACGAAGTTCCTTGCCATCCACCACCACACTCACCTGTCGGGTTTTATAAGACAGGTAGCTGCTTACCAAACTTTGCAGGTACACAAACCAATCTGCACGTCCCCGTTCCTTCAAGCGATTGGCCTTCTCGGCAACCAAAGCATCAAAGCCAAAACCAGCCATATTGGTAAAAAAACGAAGCTCCTGATGACCATTTTGGCGGGCACGAATCTGCCCAACATCCTGCCAAAACACACGTCCCTTGCGGATTCGCTTAATGGCTTTTTTATAATCATTGGGAATGTCGAAAGTTCTGATCCAATCGTTTCCCGTTCCCACGGGAATCATGCCAATCAGAATTTCTGAAGGATCGCAAACCGTTTGTCGCAAAACACCGTTGGCCACCTCGTTAAGGGTACCATCGCCACCCGCTACAATAATTCGTCGGTAACCTTTTTCAATGCCATTTTTCGTCAATTGAATGGCATGTTGTGCGTAAGTTGAAATGAATAGCTCAAACTCAAAACCTGCTTTTTGAAGCAGATCCATAATTTGCTCCAAGTCTTTTTTGCCCCTACCTCCTCCGGCATGCGGATTAAGCAGAAGCATCCAATTCTCAAGATTGACTCTTCCCATAACTTGTTCAACGATTCGCAATGCTGCAAGATAGCCAAATTCATTAAGTAAAACAGGATATAAAGCGGATTAATGTGTTCCGATCGGCACAACACACTCGAGATAAGTCAACTAATCCGGAGCATGATGAAAGATCAAGTCCTTTGAAAAAGGGTGTAAATATAATCCCGAGGATTCCCTCCCGGAGTTGTATACAAATGCTGAAACCGCTGAATCAAACGAAACTCACCTCCCAATTTCTCCTGCAACATCTCAGCACTATAATTTTTTACGGGCAAGCCGCTGCACTGCTGAGCTCCTTCAAGCGAGAAAACAGCTATATGCACAAATCCATTGGGTTTAACCAATTGCTTCAGTAGGTTAAAATAGCTTTGTTGATCTTGTTCTTCGGTAAAGAAATGCAAAACAGCCCGGTCATGCCATAGATCAATCGGTTCAAGCTGGTTAAGAAAAGTCGGATTTGTGAGATCATCCACCAACCAATCGACATACTGCTGTAGCTCTCCCACCCGAGCTTTGAGCTGCTCCAAAGCCGGAGCGCTGATGTCTGTTGCAATGAGGTTCCGAAAGCCCTCATCCAATAAATAATCCACAAAGGTACTCGTCCCCGAACCAACCGTTAAAATTCGGGATTCCGAAGTTAAAGAACACTGTTTCAAGAGCTCGATGGTAGGCTCCGGATGGCTCTCAAACCATCCCAACTGATCGGTTGGGGTCGAATGATAAACGTCTTCCCAATGTTTCTTTCTTGATTTCATAACTCAATCTTGACGAAGATAATAGCTTGAAATGAAAAGCCAATACCTGTCATATCTCAAGCCCGTTAAAAACGCTTTTTATTTCTTTTAAAAATACTTATCTTCAAAAACAAACGTCAAGCACAATCACTAAGCAATTTATATACAACATCGGCAAATTCGTGATGTTCAATCTACATAAGATAAACAACTGACCTTATTACAAGTAATCTTATCCTAAAACCTATGATTCATCCTTTTAATACTTTTTTTAGGAATATTATCGAATTTAATACCGATTCCAAGGAGCCTGCGTACTTGGTAAAAAGAGAAAAGTTAACGAACTACTTAACACTAATTGGATCAAGTGTTTATTTATTCTACGGCTTTACTTTTATTGTCTTAAGTTACCCATTTGATGCTCTTCTAAATTTCGGTGTCTGCATTGTTCTTTTTGGTGGATACTTCGTGCTATCCTACTATCAAAAAGTGAAATTTGCGCGATTCTTTATCTTTTATCTTCTTCCAATTTTAGGCTTTCTTCCTTTTACTTTCCGCTATGGAAATATTGGTGCTGAGTACTACACTTTTGCTCTCCTCATTATGTTTGTCTTTTTAGAAGATAAAAGATCTCATCACTACTTATACCTTGTTTTCTGCATCCTCTTTTTCTTTGGAAGTAAGTTTGTCATAGCATCTCATCCGGTTGAGCCTCATTTGCAAAACCTGGCCGAAAAATGCTATATCCCCAATATCATTTTTAGCTTTCTTCTGTCTGCAAGTTTCATCTTGTTGTTCAAAAAAGAAATTATACACAAACATCAGAAAATTACCAATGTTTCCAAGCAACTGGAACAAAAATACCTCGAAGAAAAGCATCGTCTGAAGCAAATAGAATTTCTGTCCAATGAGCTCAACCACCGGGTTAAAAACAACTTACAAATCATTACCAGCATTATCAATATTCAACTTAGTCAGTATACGACTCCGGAAAGCCATCAAGCTTTAATCAACATTAGAAATAAGATTCTAAGCATGTCGCTCATACATCAAAAGCTGATTAAAACAGAAAAGGGCTACCTCGTATCGCTCGACAACTACCTCAACAATCTCATCGACAACATTCTAGATAACATTAATAAAGAGTTTTCAATAAGCAAGCGAGTGCGTCTTGAACCAATTAAAATCCACATGGAAGATGCTGTTCATATGGGATTAATTGTCAACGAACTGATAACAAATTCCATAAAACATGCCAACAACAATAATCACGCGGTTTCATTAAAAGTAGACTTGGCAAGAAAGGACGATATTATCATTCTGAAGGTCAAAGACAACGGATCAGGATTTCCTCCAAATTATGATCTTGAAAAAAGCAATTCATTCGGATTAACATTTATTTATCAGTTGGTCCAATCCTACCGGGGGCACATGTCCATTCAAAATAAAAATGGAGCTGAAGTAACGATTGACTTAATACTTAAAACACAGGAAGAAAATGCAATCACATAGAATACTTATCATTGAAGATGAATTCATTATTTCAGCCAACCTAAAACAGCTTTTAACTGCCAATGGCTATTCCGTTTGTGGCATTGCTGATTGTTTTGAAGAAGCCATTGATCTCTATAAAAGGGAAAAGCCAGACCTGGTATTATCGGATATTTACTTAAGAGATAGTAAAACTGGCATCGAAGCGCTCCTTCAATTAAACACCGAATTAAATATTCGTATTCCACTGATCATTATTTCTGCCTATTCGGAAGAAAATATTCTAAAAGATGCCATTACAGTAAATCCTATCTATTTTATTACCAAACCCTTTACGGAAAGTCAAATACTCACAGCTGTCAACTTAGCGCTGAAACTAGCAGCCGTTAAACTAGAGCCAGAATTACCATCAAAAAGAGAGTTGGAAATACTAAAACTACTTGCCAAAGGACTGACGAGTAAGCAAATTTCACAAAAGCTATTCGTTAGCTTTAACACGGTCGAGTCACATCGCAAAAACCTGCTTAAAAAGTATCATGCAAACACAAGTGCAGAACTCATTTTTCTGGCTGCCTCAAAAAATTGGCTAAAGGAACCCAATTGAGCAGTGAATCAAAAAAATCACTGAATTCAGTGATTACTACACCTTCCTTTAATCTCTATTTTGCAATAAAGAACCAAATCAATTGGCAAGATGAAGACAGAAGGACTATGCTTGTTCATTCTGGCAATCACAATCAATCTAGCTTGGTCGCAAAAGCTGGAAGTGGTAGCCCCTGCAGGAGCCTATCATACTAACGGCAGTGGCTCCATCTCATTAACTATCGGCAAACCTCTGATCTATTCACACAACAGAAGCCAGCTAATCTTAACCGAAGGATTGAAACTGAAACAATACGGTCCTTCTATTGGACATCTTCAATTCTAGGAGGCTCATTGCTTACCATCGTAATAACTCCCCTAGACCTCAATGAAGGTCCTTATCAATCAGAGCGTACCATCCCAAATTATACAAGACCCGTTAGGTATTTTGACGAAAGTGAATAACACTTTAAAATTAAAAAGATCAATCCTTCAAATAATGAACTAATAAATAAGACACGACAGCTTCTGAGTTCTCTCAAGCCCAATAGAATAAGATAATACCCCCAATCATCACAACTGTAGTAGCTGTATTTACATAGGTTGTTGACCAGAAATCATGAATCGTGATTGTTTTTTGATGGTGTCCGATGTAAGGTTTGTCCACCAGCTGACCATGATAACGATTCGGGCCACCGAAACGACATTTTAAAATTCCAGCCAAAGCGGCTTCCGGATAACCTGCATTGGGACTGGCATGTTTATGACCATACCGAAAAATATGCACCATCCCGCTCCAACTAAACCGAACAAGCACCATCAACAGGGCTGTTAAGCGTGCCGGGATCAAGTTTAAAAAGTCGTCTAAACGCGCTGCAAACCAACCAAACTGTTTATACCGATCACTTTTATAGGCGATCATAGAATCGAGTGTGCTGGCCATTTTATATGCCATTAGCAAAGGCACTCCTCCCAAGGCATAATAAAACAACGGGCCAACGACACCATCGCTTAAATTCTCTGCCATCGTTTCCAAAACAGCTGTCCGAACCTGCTGCTCATTCAAGTTAGCCGTATCCCGACCAACAATATAGCTCAACTGCCGCCGTCCGGCTTCAAGTCCCTCCCCTTCCAAGGCACGAATAACCAACCAACCTTCATAAATCAGACTGTGGTTAGCCAATCCGAAGAATACACCACACGATGCCAACATCACAAAAAGAACAGGATAACTCTCCAGTTGCCTAAAGAGTAGAAATAAAATCACCCAGGTAAACCCAATCAAGAATAAAACGGTCAGCGTTCCTCTTATCCGACGCTTGGTTCCTCGGTTAAAAGCCTGATCCATTTCCTTTATAACGCGACCAAACAGTCTGATTGGATGCGGCAAATAACGCGGATCGCCCAACAAACAATCAAGCAAAAAACCAATAAGAAGGGGAAGTATAATTAAGTCCATAATGAGTTTCGTATAATTACCTCAGCTCGCAACCGAGAACTGCCAGTTCATCTTGAAGTTGTTGCAGCTTTCAACAACCACAAACTATTCTATTTAGTATCTTCAAAAAACGGTTGATTATTGAAGTGTTTGATAAGAAAACTCGGAAAACAAGGCTTGCGATTTCTGAAAAACAAGGAGTTTACTGACCGCAAATGACTATTTTCAGAAAGGGCGTAACGCAGTTCACTAAGTTTTCTTGCAGACACTATTTAATCCTCTTTCATCACTGAATACACGTAATCCATATCCACATGCCCACGAATGTGGTCTGCCAGTTTATCGTACTGGGTTTCTTTGAATTCATTATAATCAAATGCCACAGCTTTGGCTTCCAATTGACAAGCTTTCATGATCTCCTCAACAACCACCTTGTTATCAAGAACACCATGCAGGTATGTGCCCCATAATTTTGGTGAAACCATACAACCATCGGAAGAACCATCCCTCAATCGGCACAAGGGCTGCCCATCCTGTAACTCCGTGGTTCCCATATGAATTTCATAGCCCGAGCACGCTTCATCGCGATCTGCAAATTGGAAAGCAGTTTGAACGGTCCGCTTTTCTTTAGTCAAGGTTGTAATAACAGGCAAAAGCCCTAATCCGGGAATCGACTCGACTTCCCCTTCCACCTGATTTGGATCATGAATTTCTTGCCCCATAATTTGGTAGCCACCACAAATTCCATACACCCCTTTGCCGGCTTCAGCAGCTTGAATAATCGCTTTAGCCAATCCCTGCTTCCGCAGATACATTAAATCCGAAATCGTATTTTTTGATCCTGGAACCAATACGATGTCAGCTTTGGCAATTTCTTCCGGATTAGCCGAATAATACAAGTTGACATCCGGCATGCGTTCCAAGGTGTTAAAATCCGTAAAGTTGCTCATATGCCGTAACAACACAACTGCTACATTCACCTGTCCATCCTTCACATGTCCGCGTTTGTAGTCAATCACCACACTATCTTCCTGCTCAATATGAATATCGCTAAAGTAAGGCACCACGCCAATCACCGGAACACCTGTTAGCTCTTCCAAGGTCTTTCGTCCTTCCTCGAACAAACTTATATCGCCGCGGAACTTGTTAATCAAAATGCCCTTAATCAAACGACGTTCAGCCTCAGGCAACAGCTGAATGGTTCCGTAGACGCTCCCAAACACGCCACCGCGGTCAATGTCGGCAATCAGGATAGTCGGCGCCCCGGTTTCAAGCGACACCCGCATGTTGGTAATATCTTTGTCCCAAAGGTTCACCTCCGAAATACTTCCGGCTCCTTCCATCACAATCGGATTGTAACGGTCATCCAGGGTTTTCCAGGCTTTCATCGCTTCAGCAAACAAAAACTCCCGATCAGTCTTTAGAAAGTACTCCCTGGCTGTTTGATCTCCAACAGGCTTACCATTCAACACCACCTGGGCTTTTCGCTGACTGGTTGGTTTCAGCAGAATAGGATTCATCGCACTTAAACAGGGGATTCCACAGGCCTCTGCCTGCACCGCCTGCGCCCGTCCCAACTCCAATCCCTCGGCACTGGCATACGAATTCAAGGACATGTTTTGTGCCTTGAAAGGAGCCGGATGATATCCATCCTGCAAAAAGATTCGGCAAAAGGCCGCATTGATCACGGACTTGCCAACATCGGAGCCTGTCCCAACAAACATCAAGGGTTTTAGCTTCTCTTTATTTTTCATGCGGTACTATTTTTGTCAAATAACAAATTTTTAGATACTCGGATATTTTGATTAGCAGACATTCGTACAAGAAATGAACGCTGTTGCTCAGGAACTTTGCAACTCGCCTTTTTCCTCAAACCGAATATGACTCGTATTAATCACTTGGGCTTCTTCAAACGAGGTCATCTCTGAAAGAACAGCAACTGCGCCTTTAATCATGGGATAAGCCAGTGCAGCCCCAGTTCCTTCTCCCAAGCGCAAGCCAAAACTCAACAACGGATTAGCCTGCATGTAAGCCAGCATTTTTTGATGTCCCTGCTCATCCGAAACATGGGCAAAAACACAGTAGTCAAGTACCTTTCGGTTGAGCTCCTGTGCCACCAGCAAGCCTGCAGTAGTTATAAAACCATCAACCAAAATAACCATCCGTCGCGTGGCTGCTTCAAACATTCCTCCGGCAATTGTCGCAATTTCGAATCCACCAAAACGAGCCAGGTTTTGAAGAACAGAACTGGAAATACCATGTTTCTCGATAGCCTGCTCAATCACCCGACATTTATTCAAAACACCCTCATTATCGAGTCCAGCTCCCGGTCCAACACAATCACTTACTGGCAGCTTACAAATAATGGACATCAAAGCTGAAGCAGGAGTGGTATTTCCGATTCCCATCTCCCCAAAACCGATGATGTTGGATCCTTTCTCGTGAAATGAAGCAACAATTGACCGTCCGTTGTTAAACGCCTGCATACATTCTTCATCGCTCATTGCAGGCTCTTGCAAGAAATTGCGAGACCCTTTGGCAACCTTCGCATCGATCAACTTCGGATGGGCTTGGAAATCATAATTTACGCCCGCATCAACAACATGAAGATCCATGCCGTATACTCGCGACAGTAGGCCAATTCCACCGCCACCTGACAAAAAATTATGAACCTGCTGCCAAGTAATCTCTACTGGGCATGGGCTGACCCCTTCAGCCGTAATTCCATGATCGGCAGCGACTGTCAGCATCACCGGATTATTCAACTGCGGTGTTAAGCTATTTTGAATTAAGGCTACCTGCTTGGCCAAAAACTCCAAGCGTCCAAGTGAGCCAACTGGCTTGGCTTTATTATCCAATTTATGCTGAATGGCTTCACGCAAATCATCGCTAAAGCCAGGGATTTCAAAATCAGTTTGATGCATTGTTTTTTTAATTTAGAAGAATCAAGACATTAGATGTTAGACAATAGATTTTGGGATGCTCAGATAACTCTGAAATTGGAAATTCGACCCCCAGCTCTCAGCTCTAGTCCCTTTCAAACTCATTCAAACAACTTGAAACCTGGAATAACTTCGAACTATCGAAAGTAAAATCAATCACTTGTCCGTAATCAATTTTCGTTTGAAAAGCCTCATGTGGTGCAACACCTTCCAACAAGCAGTTCAAAGCCCTTAAAATGCCGCCATGCGTTACTACAGCCACTTGTTGATGCGGCTGTTTTCTGAGTTCATCCAGAAAAAGTGCAGTACGGTTAATTTGATCCCGAAACGATTCACCATCTGCACATCGTACTTCGACAAAATCATCGAACCACTTTTGTGTTTCTGCTGTTCGGCTAATCGTCTCCCAGTCCTGCATTTCCCAAGCTCCAAAGTTGAGTTCCATCAATCGTTGATCCAACTGAATATTTTCAGGTACAAAAAGATCCTGAGCCAGCAGCTGGCACCGTTTTAGTGGGCTGCAAAACACCGCATCAAAAGAATAATTGGCAACAACACTCTTCACTTGTTCCAACTCTTCCTTGTAGCTTTCGGCCAGTGAAACATCGGTTTGCCCATAGCAAACTCCCGCTGGAACTGCTACCCGAGTATGTCGAATTGCCGTTAACTTCATTCGTTAGATTTTAGATGATAGACTTCTAGATCACAGATATTGGACATTAGATTCTCAGATGCTTGAACTTTCAATTTCTATAGTACTGCTAATAAACACAGGTAAAACAACAGCTCAATTATTTGCTGCAGCGCTCCCAGGCAATCGCCCGTGTAGCCACCAATTTTCCTTTCAATATACTTTTTGAAGACATAAGTAACCAACAAGGCAGCAGGTAAAACAACAGCCATAAACTGCCAAGGCAAAAGCGCCATAGGCACCATCGCAAAAATGATTGCCAAAATCAGGTCGCTATTCTTCCCTTTTTTACCAATTGGCTTTGTTTTACTTAGCTCATCTTCGCGTGAGTACCAGCTTGTAAAAATGATCACAACAGGCATTAGGCGACTAAAAGCATGTCCCGCAATTAAGGTCAAGGGAATAAGGGCAGCCGGAAAGGATTGTAACGCCAAGAACTTGGTTCCTAGCATGCCCAAAATCCCCACAGTACCGTAGGTTCCAATGCGACTGTCTTTCATGATTGTGAATATCTTCTCGCGGGTATAGCCCCCGCCAAAACCATCACAGAAATCAGCAAAACCATCTTCATGAAAAGCGCCTGTTGCAAACACCGTAGCCATCATGCTCAAGAAAACAGCAAGCTCCAGAGGCAACAACAGGTTCAACCCGTAAAACACAGCAGCTCCAATGCCCCCGATTAACCATCCAATAAGCGGAAGGTAGCGCGTTGCCCGATTTAAGCGTTCATTGGAAAAAGGCAGTGAACGAGGTACAGGAATACGACTGTAAAACATGACAGCCGTCAAAAACAGGTTGATTTGCTCTTTCATTTTTTAAGATGTTAGACTTTAGACATCAGATTTTAGACAATAGATTTTCGGATGCTCAGCTATTCGAATGAGTCCAAACTTTTCAAACCAAAGAAACCATTGAAACCTCAAACTACTTCAAGCAGTCCTGAACATCCGGCCTCCGATCTCCCCTTCACTCTCTGCGCTTTGCCCTCTGCTCTCTGTCCTTCAATTACTCTTTATTGGAAACACCAGCATCTTCAAAGCTAGCCATTTCATTTAAGAATGTTGCCGCTGCTTTAATCACCGGATAAGCCACTGCTGCGCCTGAGCCCTCACCCAAACGCATTCCCAGGCTTAAAACAGGCTTAGCATGCAGGTACTCCAACATCAGCTGATGTCCTCGTTCTTCGGAGGCATGACAAAATAGGCAATTATCCCTTACCGATTCGTTGAACTGAATAGCCGTCACGGTAGCAGCAGTAGCAATAAAACCATCAATCAAAATGACCATGCCCTGCTTGTGAGCTTCCAAGATCGCACCAACCATCATGGCAATTTCAAGTCCGCCGAAAGTCGCCAAAGTTTCGATCGTTGTTTCTGGATCATACTTTTCGGATATCGTACGTAAAACGGTGGTTTTATAATCCAGTTTTTCGCCTTTCATCCCGGCACCTTTCCCGGTACACTCTTCAATTGGCAAATTCAAAAAACGGTGCATCAACAAGGATGAAGGTGAAGTATTTCCAATTCCCATCTCTCCAAAAGCGATGGTGTTACTTCCTGCTTCAGCTTCTTTCTGCACAAACTCAGCTCCTCGCTTCATCGCCAGGCGGCATTCCTCTACAGTCATTGCCGGCTCTTTCAGCATGTTTCGACTACCACGGGCAATCTTCGCATTAACAATGGGCAAATCAGCAGGGAAATCATAGTCCACACCGGCATCAATCACTTTAATGCCAATACCATTTTGCTTACAAAAAACGTTGATGGCTGCACCACCCGAGCAGAAGTTCATAACCATCTGCCAGGTCACATCTTTGGGGTATGGGCTCACGCCTTCATCGGCAATACCATGGTCTGCAGCAAAAACCAGCAAGCTCGGATTCTTTAATTCCGGACTCAGCGTGTTCTGTATCATTCCAAGTTGTAAAGCAATTGCTTCCAATTGTCCTAAAGCTCCCAGCGGCTTTGTTTTCAGGTCAATCTTGTGTTGTAGTTGGTCTTTCAAATTTATTGTCATCTATTGTTTTATTTATTGGTTATCGTTATTTCGAAGTTCAGAGTCCCTGATTTCAACCTCAGTTTGAAAAAGTTTGAGCTCATCCGAATATCTGAAAAATCGATTATCTAAAATCTGCTGTCTAATGTCTTGGTTCCTGGCTCCTGGTTCTTGGTTCTCAAGTTTTTGATTTCATTCCTTTATTTTAAGCGGAATGCCGGAAACCATCAAGTAAACCGTATTAGCCTGCCGGGCAATAAACTGGTTCATCCATCCTTGCAGGTCGGCAAATTTCCGGGCAATCTCATTTTCCGGGTGCACCCCCATTCCCAACTCATTGCTTACAACGATCAGTGTCACCTCTTGATCAATAAACTTTTGCCACTCAGTTTTGGCTTGCTCTAAGGCTTTTTCCAAGTCATAATCACAATCATGGAAGAAATTTGTTAGCCACAAAGTCACACAGTCCATCAGCACCACCCGGTTGCCAAGTGCATGCTTCGAAAGCTCTTTTTCTTCCTCCAGCGTTTGCCAACGCTCATCACGATCGCTTTGGTGACGTCGAACACGTTGGGCAAAATCTTCGTCCCAAATACGGGCTGTCGCCAGATAAACCGGCCGTTCCGACAGGCTTTCGGCCAACTGCTGAGCAAAACTGCTTTTCCCCGACCGGGCCCCTCCTGTTATGAATGTGATTGCTGCCATAATTTGTTGATTAAAAACGCAACAAGAGGTAAGCCGAACCAGTCAGCTACCTCTTGTACAAATTTAAATATCTGATTTTCCTAACCGGAAATTACTTGCACTTTTTATCTGAGCAAACATCTTGCTTATAGATCCAGGTAACAACATCTCCTTTTTTAAGCTTTTGGTTGATCGCCAATTTCTTCGGCGATTGTCCATTTATTTTATAGTACCAAACATACTTTGTTGGAACTCCTTTCACCTGATCAATCTTCGAAACGAACACGTATTCTCCAACTGCATGCGTTGAAACTTCCACCACATGCATAAGTGCTTCCAACGCCGTCAGGTCACTCTCCCAGCTTACATTAGCTGATTTTAAAGGAGCATCATCCCCAAAGTTTATTTCTACCGTTACTGCCTTGTTCGCGCTTTTAGCCACAACAGAATTCGGACTTACAACTACGAGAAACAGAGCAACTAGTACAAGAACCTTCAAAAATAGTTTCATACGATTATATTTTAGAAGTTATAAGAGATTTTTGCCAAAAAGCTTCTACCAGGCATATTATATCCGTCTTTTTCGGTGTAGTTTTCATCCATCAAGTTATTGACAGATCCACCAATCGAAATCCCATTTTTAAAACGATAAGCCAGCGAATAATCAAAAATAAGCGATCCTGCATGCTCAACCATTTTATCTTCCGGTGTATATCCCTTCTCTGTGTAGTAATCATCTGCAGACCAATCAGGACGAACTCCTGAAAAACTATCTCTTTCCAATCTAGCTCCAGAGTAACGGGCATTCAATCGAGAAGAAAGCCCTTTCAGGTTATCAAACTGAATTCCAAAGCTTCCAGTTGACTTACGCACATAACGCATATCCTTAAACTCACTTGTTCCATCCTCATTTTTCAATTCTAATTCAGATTTAAACATGAAAGTCCAGTTTGAATAAAGCTCCAACTTAAACCGACGTTCTGCAAATACCCCAAAATCAAAAGAGCTGGCCAGTTCCAAGCCTTCCATTTTTGATTTATCAGCATTAGTATAAGTCGTTTCACCCGATTCCAATTCCTCTTCTGCTATTTTATCTTTATGTGTTGTGTTGAAATAGGTGACATCAACATTTAAGGCTTGATCCAAAGCAGCATATTTCAATCCAAGATCAACGGTTGAAGATTTCTCGGGCTTAAGGTCTGGGTTACCGACAAAGGACTTCACATACCAGTAATCCCAATCTGGGAAGTACTCAGAGACTTCATATTTCCCAGCTACTTTATAGGCATCAGGAACAGAGAATGCAGTTCCAAAAGAAGTGTGGAACTTCAAGTTATCCAAGATGCGATACTGTAACCCCAAACTTGTATTCAAGGTGTTGTAATCTTCATCAGCAGCTTTAGCACTCAAATCATCATTTGCATCAATGTGATAAGAATAATGATCGTAACGAAGTCCCCCATTAATATCCAATCTTGAAATGTTGTAGGCCAATTGCGTGAACACTGCAGTGTTTACATTCTTATTGTTTGGTTTATACGGAGTTGCAGGGGTAGTTGCATCTGAAAAACGCTCTGACTCATAGGCATAGGTACCATAATCAAGCCCAAGGATTACTTTCATATTTCCAAAAGCCTGCAAGTCTTGCAACTGAAAACCATATTCCTTCACATTATCCTTGAAACTGATAAATCCTTCCTTGGTATTGTCCGAATAATTGGAGTTTTTCTCGCTCGTGTAATAAGGACTAAAGTTCAACGTATTATCTGCCTTGCTTCGCTCAACAACAGTATAAAGATTTAAACGATTCAAATCTTTCATACTTTGTCCATAAGTTCCCCAAAAGTTTCCAGGCGTTTCAATATCGTCAGCAAATGTATAACTAGCTCTGGCATCGGCACTCCAAACCTCATTAAACGTTGCATTTAATCCAGCATTCACCGCATTAAACTCATACTGTGAATTCTCCATCCGACTGCCATAGGATTTTTCATCCAGAATAATCTTTTGCTCTTCAGAAGCAGACAGGAAGTTATGATCACCAATTTTATAATCATCTCGTTGATTTTTCATCGAATAACCGAGATCAAAGTTTAAGCCATCAACAACCTTTCCAGCCAAAGAAGCCTCAATTCCAGTATACCTAAAACTTCCCACTTCCTGCGAAATATTTCCTGAGAAATCCTCAGTAGCTGTTTTGGTGATAATATTGATTACGCCACCCATCGCATCAGACCCATACAAGGTTGAATAAGGTCCTTTTACAATTTCTACCCGCTCGATGTTATTCGCAGAGATAGAAGCCAGGTTACGGGTCCCCGACGGTTTTCCGTTGATCAAAATTAGCGTATAGCTTCTGGAGTGTGCACTTGGGGAGAAACCACGCATTCCGACAGTTGCCGAAAGCCCTGGATATTGCACAATGTCCAAATTGGTAGTCCGCTTAATTACCTCAGCCAATGTTGCATTAGGCACTGACTGGATTTCATCGCTGGTGATCACCTCAATTTTCTGAGGAATGTTTTTCAATTTAGAGTTCAGTCTCGAAACTTTCACCACAACCTCTTCAACGTTAATCGAGTCAACTACAGCTTCTTCGGCTTGCGCAAACTGAAAGAAAGCAAGAGTCAACAATGAAAAAATCAACCGGTGATTCAATTTAAAATTTTTGGTTTTCATGAATTAAAAAATATGGTTAAACACTTAACATGCCTACCATAACTTTCAATTTTGCTCAAAATCCACCTTGATAAGGAACCCGAACAACTGGATAGATGAATGATAAAATTTATCATCTCACGCTTTTATCCCGAAAGCTATGATTACAAAAAGGACTTTGGCAGGTCTTCTGGCTCACCTTACTTTCTGAGGCCTTCCCACCCTGACAGTTCATCGGGCAGTGGCAGAAGTTTCAGAAAGCTGCATTAAGGCTTACAGCTGCGGGTACAGCTCCGGATTCACACCGGATTCCCTATTCATCCCAACCACGCTGGCGGTTGTTGGAACCAAATCCGCGACAAATGTAGAAATTATTTTCTTGCTGGAAAGACTTTTTTTTTCGGATTCAACCAATTCAGATTCTTTTCAAAAGGTCTTACGAATCATAAGTTTATAACGATTCACTAATAACTAAAATTTATTCGAAGGCCGACCAGCACATGCTCTTTTTGATTGGCTGTTGCCGGATCAAGCCATTGCAGATGAGGAGAAAGGTAAACCCACTGATTAAACTGGTTGCTGATGTAGAGTTCAGCCAGTTTTTCCGGAGCATCCAGAGCCTGTGGATCAGTCTGCCCATAGGCCAAACCAACGTTAAACTCGCGATTTAGGAACAACTGTTTGAAGCCAAGGCCAAAGCTCCAGGCCTGCTCAACCCCAAACCATTCAGCCAGTTTCTTTTCATTTTTAGCATAGCGCCCAAAAACAGTAAATCGGCCGGCAACCAGCTCATCCACCGAAAGGCCAAAGCCACGACTATGTCCGGCCGCAGGATGTTCAAATCCATAAATCCGAAAGTTGGCTTCCCAATCGGTATTTGGGAAAAGCATAAAGCCTGTTTCGGCAATCTTGAAATGATTCCGCATCAAATCGTCTCCTGAGTTATCCAAACTACTGAGTGCAAACTGCAAGTAGAACCGATTGACAAAAGAGGTTCTGAGTCGAATTCCCGGAGCATTTATAGGAGCCGGAAGTGCCGCACTATTGACAAAAGCACCACTTAAAAACTGGCTGGTTTCATCGTTGGCATGCAGGTTATTATCAAAATAGTTGGTCACATCAATCTTACCAACATTCACAGTAAGCAGGTCTTTTAAAGCCCGAAATTCAGCCCAGGCTTCCAGCACTACCAAATGGTCAATTCCTTCATCACTTTGGGTGGATCCGGCATCAGCATTCAAACCACTCAGATTCGGAATAATTTGATCGGGGCCATCACCGCCCACCGCTTCCAGATCAAAAAATAGGATGGTATGCTTTCCAAACGAAGTAAATGCAAAAATATCAAACGAGCCTACTCCCTGGTAGTTTGGTTTATGCACCAGTTCGGTTTGCAAACTAGCGGTAGCCACCCCATTAAACTGAAGTTGTCCATCCCGCTGCGTAAGTGCGTTCAGCAATTCATCAACTTGCTTTCGCTTTGAACGTTGTGCCTCAGGGATATCAGCTCCTTCCTGCGTTTCGAACAAACCAAAAAACTGATCAACAAGTGTGGTATCCCGATCACTCAAAAGATAATCAGACTCAGTTCTTGCCTGAACAAACACGGGAATTGAAAAGAGAATTAACCAGGTAAAGATTAGCCTCATACGCAGTTCTTTTTGTTTAAATAACAAGACAGCAGCTCGTTTAGATCAACTCATTTCCTGCTTTCCAACAATTCTTTATGTTCAAATATTTAAAATAATTATTTTCAAGCTTTATTAAGATACAACAAATTAAGGATTTGGGGCAAGCTCCCATCCAACCAATTACATCAATGCATTCAAGCATTTGACTCGATAAACAAAAGGAAAATTTTAAACAAATGAAAAAACGGCGCTCCAACGGGCTGAAAATTAACGCATCGATACTTCTTTTAGTTGCTACTGGCTACTTGCTAAACCACTATTCCAAAACCACGACAATCACTTATGCTTACACGCATGATCTTCCAACGATCCAACTACCCGATTCTTCACTGGTGTATCTGGAGCCAGGAGCTAAACTGACGGTCCACCGGAAATTTAAACGAGCAGCAAGCTTGGAAGGTAACGCCTTCTTTGATATCCATTCAGATCCAAAACAAGCTTTTAGCCTGGAAGTTGCACAAACTAAAATTCAGGTTTTGGGGACTTCCTTCGATGTAAACACACAAAACGGGCTAACGGTAAAATTGTATGAAGGGCAAGTCCAATTTATGACTTCGACTGATACGCTTAAGCTTCGAGCTGGAGAGCAAGTCCACTATCAAGATCGTTCCAGCTTTATCAGCCAACAGCAGTTCTCCGATTCTATCCCCCCACTTGTTCTCCGGAATGCAACGCTAGAGCAGCTATGTCAACAATTGGAAAAACGCTATCGGTATAAAATTACATTAGTTCATCCCATCAACGATTTCCGGGTAACAGGTCAATTCAGTTCCCAAGATGATATTAAAGTAGTTCTGGACATTCTCAAGCAAAGCGTTCCGATAGAATACACCATCAAAAATCGGCACATAACAATTACAACTTCAGGCGAAGAAGAGGCCGTTGAAACATTCCGAATTGAATAAGGAAACCAAGCACTAGTGCCAAGTCAAGTGTGAAATGTTGTGTAAGCCGCTGTAATTTTTCGTGTTTTGTAAAATTAGAAAAAGTAAGCATAGCCGTAGCTACGTGAGTCTTTTTATAATGAAACAAAACCGAAAAAAGACAAGGCTTGGCGCGACAGGTCATGCTTGACTTGACACTAGCTCTCTGACGCTTTCGTTTCCTTCATCATCTTTTCGCTAACCAAAAAGATTACCGGCTTATTGGAATAGGGGTTGGTACGCGTAATAACAGGTGTTCGGTACACCTTTTCAATGGTATCAAAAGTCAGCACTTCATCGGGAGTCCCTTGGGTAAACAGCTTTCCGTCATTAAACAAAACCAGACGATCGCAATACTCCGACGCCAAATTCAGATCATGAACAACCATCAGCACCGTCAAACCCATTTCCTGGTTCAGGCGATGTAGCAAATCCAGAATGCGCACCTGATGCGTAATATCTAGGTGAGAAGTCGGTTCATCGAGCAGTAGCAATTCCGGCTCTTGCGTCAGAGCCCGGGCAATGGCCGCCCGCTGCTGTTCTCCCCCACTCAACTCGGTCATCAGCTTGTCTTTGTGCTTCAACACATCGGTCAGCTGCATGTAATTGTGGGCAATTTCATAATCATCCTTCGACTCAAAAAACTGGAAACGACCATGGTAAGGCATACGTCCCATCAACACATAATCTTCCACCGAAACCTGGTCCACATCAACAAACTGGCTGACAATCGCCATCTGTTGTGCCCGTTCTTTCAAAGACAAGCGATCCAATTGTTGCCCTTTCAGCGAAATGGTTCCTTCCAAGGTGGCAATCGCACTGGTAATCCCGCGGAATAAGGTTGTTTTTCCCGACCCGTTGGGACCAATAATTCCGTTGAATGATCCTTTTTCCAAACTCAGGTTGATGCCACTTAGCTTAAAGCCTGGATAGCCACACGAAAAGTTATCGATACGAAAAAATGCCTCACTCATTCTAGTTCCCCTTTCGTTTTTGACTCATCAACACTAAAAACACCAAGCCACCAACAATCCCAGTGATCACCCCGATAGGAAGCTCGTTTGGAGAAATAATGGTCCGGGCTACCACATCCGATAGCACCAGAAAAATCCCTCCGAGCAGGAAAGAACCAATCAACAAAATCCGGTAGTCGTGACCAAACATCAAGCGCAATACATGCGGAATAATTAAGCCCACAAAGCCAATCACCCCGGCAACCGAAACGCAAATTCCGGCCAACAAGGAGGCCAGCAAAAACATCACCCGAATAACCACATTGGTATTGAAACCCAAATGCATGGCTTTCTCCTCACCCAAACGCAAGGCGTTCAGCGGCTGCACAAAAAGATAGGAAATACCCAGCACCACCAGGCCAGCGATCAGGGTAAAATAAATTAAGCCGGTATCCGGCTCATCCAGCGATCCCATGATCCAAAACACGATGCCATGCAGATTATCGGAACTGGTGGTTGCCATCAGAAACATCATGGCGGATGATGCGATGAAACTAATCATCACCCCGGTCAACAGCATGTTTTGAATGTTGATTGAGCCTCGCCGCGTACTAAGCGTATATACCAGGAAAATAATTACAAAGGCGCCAATAAAGCCGAAAAGCGGCAACATAAACGAGCCAAATGCCAAATGCAAGCCAGTAACAATGGTAAAAGCAACCCCAAGCGAGGCGCCACCTGAGATCCCCAAGGTAAACGGCTCGACCAATGGATTTCGGTAAATCCCTTGCAAAACAACTCCGGCCAGGCTCAGCGCCCCGCCAACAGCAATTCCTAGAATAACCCGGGGCAAACGCACCTGCGAAATTAACAGGTATTCCATGCTATCTGCTTCGCCGCCATGAACCAGCATGCGCCAAACATCAGCCAGGCTTAGCTTCAACTCTCCAACCGATAGGCCAACAATAGCGGATGCCAGCAATGCAGCTGCCAACACCAGGATAGCCATCAACCACTTAATGTATTTCTTATGCGTAGGCACTTGTTATTCTTTTGGTTCTTTTTTTTCGTTTCTAAGGGTTCGGCCCTTCCGGGCTGGATTTACATTTTTGTCTTAAAACTCAATTCCCTTCCGACTTGGTATTCCCTCATCGAAAGGATGTTTCACCTTGTTGATTTCCGACACGTAATTGGCTTTCTCAATCAAGCCAGGAGTGACTCCACGGCCCGTTAACACCAATTCCATTCCCTCTGGTTTGGCGTCAATAAAGTTAATGAGTTCCGCTTCATCCAGAAAACCGTCGCGCACACAAATGACGATTTCGTCCATGATCAACAGGTCGGGAGAGGAACTTTGCAGGTAACCCGACAGATACATCAAGGCATCAGCCACTTGCTTTTTCAGCATTTCCGGAGTCACCTCCTTATTGAAATGCGGATGTCCGTCGGTAAATCCCATGATGGTTGCACCCAAGGCTTTCAAGCTGTCAATTTCATGATAACCATACAACTCCGGACGTTTCATAAAGTGAGCATACACCACTTTAAACCCCTGCCCCAAAGCGCGGGCTCCCAATCCAACGGCAGCTGTTGTTTTTCCTTTTCCAGTTCCGGTATAAATATGTACTAATCCTCGTTTCATTACTTGTAAATTTTGGCGATTAACTCATCCAGTGCTTCAACAAACGAAATGGGTGTCGGACTACAGGTTTTATCGGCATTCACAATAAACACCTGATCCTTTTTCACCGCACTGAGTGCCTCAAACTTTTCCCAATGGTCTTTTTCTTCAGCTCCCAGCGAACCCATCAACACCACAATGATGATATCGGGGTTGCGAATGAGCACGGTCTCCCGGTTGATGCTTCCCACTTTCAGGTCATCAGCAATGTTCTCCGTTCCTGAAAAGCGGATAAAGTCGTTCATAAAAGTGTTGGGAACCACGGCAAACAAGGGGTTTGCCCCAATCTGCATAAAGATCTTCTGGCGAGGGCCTTCTTGGGGTACTTTCTGTTTAATGATCTCCATCCGGCTTTTAGCCTCCGAAATTAGCTGTTCGGCCAGCTCTTTCTTGCCCACTTTTTCGCCCAACAGAATAAACTGCTCACAAATCTGATAGAACGATTTAGGCGATGGGAACTCCAGCACTTCAACTCCTAACTTTTTAAAGGTCTCGATGGTCTTGGGCTTGGTTAGCGAAGTGGTAATCAACAGGTCGGGCTTAAGCATAACCGCCTTTTCGTAGTTCACCTGAATTGCTGAAGCGACAATTTCAGCATCGGTTTCGGCCTGCAGGGCACAATAGCTGGTGCAACCCACCAACAAATCTTCTGCATCCAGCAGGTACAAGTTCTTCGTCAGCGATGGTGCCAGCGAAATAATCCGTTTTGGTGTTTGAGCTGAAGCGCTGAGCAACACCAGCACAAACAGCAATGAGCCTATTATTTTTTTCATCATCGTGCTATTCTAATTTAGATCCAAAAACCAGTGATTATCTTTCAGGTAATCCATGCCTCGCTCATAAGCCACCGGCTGTTTAAACAGTGGCCCATCAATCACAAAGGTATGGAACTCGCCATTCTCGGCACAGACATCCATTCCTTCCATCGTCCGCAGTTCATTAATGAACTCCTGATCGTAAATTCGACCCAGAAACTGGCGCGACAGATGATCGGTATGCACCGATACCAATAGCGGCTTGAACCCTTCGGTTACCAACTCGACAGCCAATGCTTCGGTAGACTCGCCCCACAAAGGGAAAATAGCCTGAATTCCCAGGTCACTGCAAACCCGCTCAATCCAGGTTCGATGCTCTTCCAGGTAAATATCGCCAAACACGCCGGCCTCAACACCCACTTCTTGCATCTGCCTGACTGCCTGTTTGAAATCTTTTTCATATTCGCCACGGCTGGTATCCTGCTGTACCAAACGCACATTCATTGCTGCGGCTTGTCGCTGCACCAATTCTTTTTTCAGCCCATGAGAACGGGAGTTTTGACTTTCGCGATCGCACATGTTCAATAAGGCATGTAGCTGGTAGTCGTTTTGCTGAAGCACCCGATGCAGGGCCAACATGCAATCTTTACCTCCGCTCCACGAAGAAAATACAATCATAATAGCTAATTCATTTAGCCTCAGAGAAAATTAATTGGCAGGAAACGCTGTTCCCGACGACCTTTTTTCCCGAAGATCCGGTTAAACAATCAAAGTTACTGGCAGGTCTTCTGGCTCGCCCATCTTCAGGCCTTCCCACCCACAAATGGGGCAGTGGCGTAAGTTCCGAAGAAATAAAAACAGGCTTACAGCAGCGGGGACTGCTCCGGATTTACACCGGATTCCCTTATTAAGGTGCTTTCAGTCTGGCGCACAAAAAAGTGCTTCAATAGAAAGTCAACCACCAGAACATCGCAAAAGTAGAAAATAATTTTGGGAATAGCGGGAAAGATTGCACCGGATGATTTGTCTGGCCAAGTTTCTGGTTGAATTGCGCTTGGGCTTGCTGTAAGAATTCAACTTAAGTAACGACTACTTGAAGTGCAACAACGGCAAGTTCAACTCAAACAACAACCGCTTGAAGTGCTGCAACAACAAGTTCAACTCAAACAACAACTACTTGAAGTACTGCAACGACAAGTTCAACTCAAACAACGACTGCTTGAAGTGCAACAACGGCAAGTTCAACTTAAACAACGACTGCTTGAAGTACTGCAATGGCAGGTTCAACTCAAACAATAACGACTTGACTTTAAACAAGCGAAAGTATAAAACAAGAAACGGTAGCATACAACTGATCGGCTGCTTGGAAGGGGAAGCAAAAACTGGCCTGTCATAATTGGATAACATAAAACGCAACCAATTCGGCATTCCCATCATCTTAATGGCATAAACTAAGAACCAGTACAATGAAGACGAAACTAGCTATTCTTATCAGTTTGTTGATCCTTATTTCTTGTTCAACACAAGATGATTTACCCCACGAAAAAATCGTCAACTCCCCTATTCAGGAAGAGATCAAAATAGAAAATGGAACAACTCTAAAAATCGACTTGGGCACCTTTGGAGATGAGGAAGGTGCATGGATCTTTGCCCCCCCCCAAAATGCCAGGGTGAATAAACTTTATCGAGAACTTTCTGGTAGCTCAATATTCTATGAATACACTCCTTTAAGTAACTTTACAGGCAAAGACACCGTTGGGCTTATCCTGAATCGAGGATCTGATGGGACAAGTTTGGGAGTTAATGACACAACCCGAATTTGCATTATTACTGAATAAAGTATGAAAGGAATAGTTAAAGTAAATACCGTAGATAAATATTTAAGCCCAATACGCCACCAAATTATCGAACTTATAGAGCCCAATACATCTGTCGTGGAATTTGGATGCGGAAATGGAGATTTACTGTTTAAACTTTCAACTAAAATTAGGTCAGGAATTGGACTAGATAAATCAACGCAATTGATTTCCTATGCCAGGAAACGTAAAGAAGAAGAACAAGTAAGCAAGCTTGATTTTAGAATCATAAATTTGGTGACAGAACCTTTTACAGACCTTAAAAAGGATTATTCGATTGCGAGTCTACTTTTCCATATTCTGACCTAGAGAGAATCAATTGATTTATTAAAGAAAATCATAGCCACCTCAGAAATAACCATTGTTTGTGGATTCAGTAACCCCAGAAACCTCAAACAGAACATGCTATTATGGCTGGATCAAAGGTTTACAAACCATTACTCCAATTTTCGAAACTATAAAAAAGAAGGATTTACAGAAGGTTTGTTAAACTCCATCCAAGGCATAAAGTATAGTCGTTTTGATACGTTCGATCCTGTAATCAAGATATACAAAATAACGAAACACAAATAAATCCAACTGATCAGATGACTTGAAGTCATCCGATCAGTAAGCTCCTTTGAATAGACGGAGAAGCAAGTAATGACCATCAGCAATTTTGTCCACCCCAGGGTTAAATGACTCTCGCAAAAATAACTGGGGCAACAAAGATTAGTTTAATTGCTGGCTAGTGCAGACTCAACTTATTTAGTTTGTTTCAGCCTGACTAGCAATCCTTTTCTCTAGAATTAACTTGCCGGCAAAACATAACAACAGGGCAAATAGATAAACCAGTACCCCATATATCGGAACAATCATGGTAACTTTTAGGCCTCCAAATACTAAAGTAGGATCAATCTCCTTCCCTAGTCCTGTAGCTTCTTCAATGGCCGAAAACATCGCAAATAGCCCAAGCATCTGACCAAGAATTCCGATTACCAGAGTAAATAAGCCCAGTGTTTTTCCATAACCAATCTTACGTAACGATTTTTCCAGATCAGGTTCTTTCAACGTATAACCAACAACAAAATGATAGATAATCCAAGCGGTGGTAATAATGAATAAGATTGTGACCGCAGCCATAAACTCAGGACCACCCATGTAAAATAAGTTTTTCATAATAATCGTTTTTTCTGATGAATACTTCTGCCAAATTACGTGAGATTGCGATTTTCATCAAGGTCGAATCCGGCTCTTAAAGGGTTATCTGTCGACCCTAAACTTGTGGTTCTTATTTCTTTGCTAAATTTAGCTAAAAATGATAAATAAGAAATGAACAAAAGATCAGAAAACATCAACTATCATATCGGGTATTGGACTTTTGTGACACTCGTTTTAACCGTCGTTTTTGGTTTTTCATGGGGCAACAACAGAGCGGCATTTTTCTTTGTCTCCATGCTTCTTCCGGTTGTTTTAGGAACCTCCTATTTTTTCAACTATGTCCTTGTCCCTAAATTTTTTCTCACAAAAAGATATCTTCGATTTACAATATATACCGTTTATACAGCCATTATTTCCTTATACCTTGAAATGCTGGTCCTGGTCTTTTGTTATGTATACCTGGTAAGCCTTCGGTATCAACACTTAAGCCCCAATGCAGCCCAAATTATTCTATTGGCTGCCATATTGTACCTCTTGGTATTTGTAGGCTCCTTTTTATTAATGATGAGTCAAATCATGGAGAATAGGCAAGTCATTCAACAACTCTTAGAGGAGAAAGAGAAAATGAAGAAATCCTTTCTCGAGATTATGTCCAACCGAAAAATTGCCAAAATCCCGTATGACGACATCGTTTACATTGAAAGTTTATCCGATTATATTCGAATCATCACAGTTAATGATGAAATCGTAAGTAAAGAGAAGATCAGTCATTTGAATTCCCGGTTGCCAGACACTTTTTTAAGAATTCACCGTTCGTTTATTATCAATACCGAACGTATCAAAGAACGTTCTTTCAATGAAGTTTTAGTTGATGATGTTAGACTTAATATTGGGCGAAGCTATCGAAAAGAGGTTAAAGAATTGTTGAACAGCAGTATCGCCTATTAAAGCGCACCATCCTTCCAAGCATTTTAGCTTTTCTCCGTTTTGGACACCAGTTCCAAGAATTGGTAGTGCATGGCGTATGGCTCAGCCTGCGTATGTTTCCTGACTTTTACAACATACTCATAGCCCGGTTCAAACTCAAACCCTTCAATTTCTGGTATCGCCATCCAACTACTAGAATCTACTTTTCGAGCCCTCAAAGCATCGTAAATTTTAGGAACCTGCCCTCCATCGATTTCCACATATTCCAAAGGATACCGGGGAATAAACTGAACGGTTTCGGCTGAAATCAAAAGCTCCATTTCTTCTTCCCGATCTACGGTAATCACTTTTTCCCGTGAAATGAGCTCTTCCAGAACATATTTAACCGAGGAAACATCTTGCGGAGGTTCTTTCATCCAAACCTTTTTCGCCTTAAAGACATACTCATAGCCCCGCTCATAGTCAAAGTCAATTCCCTCTGTGATGATATCCACCAGCAAGCGTTTGTTGGCATCATCGCTATCAGAAAAGACCAGTGGCTCGGTCCATATATCACTTAAAACACTCCCTCCATAGCCGGTTTCAGCATAAATTGTTAACTCCACCAGCTTTTCTTTGTCACCCTCATCATCTTTCAGGCAGGCCGATAGCAATACACTTAATACCAGGAATCCAAAAAAGAAATTTAATTTCTTCATTCGTCAAAACTTAATCAGGTTTATGTGTTAGAAGATGTTTCAAGCCGGTAAAACGTTGCGTAGGCATTCATTTTTTCACCAACAATTGCCGCATGCGACATTTTTTAATTTTTGTTCCATACCGCCAAGCAAGTCTCAAATCTTAAAATAATTACCCCTTCATCAATTGATTAATTGTCATAAAAATTGACTTTCCTGGAAAGCTCTTCTGCTAATTTTTAAGCCCCCTCCCACAAACAAGCTCAACGCCAAGTTTGTTATTTCTTTTGCACAAAAGCAGCCACAATACCGCTCAGTCAGGTATTTGGTGATAATTAATTTTTATCTTAGCTTATTGAAAAACAAACGAAAGTTCGATTTAGATTTCGCTTCTACTTCATGCCAATTACAAAGAAAATACTCGCGTGCACTTTAGGGATCCTACTGATCGTTACCGACCTATGTTTTGCTCAAACAAAAGCATCAAAACAAACGTTGGGAAACGCCAAAAACGACTCAATCCAAAGAACCTTATTGCTAAATCAAGCACGATCTGCGAAGGATAAAAAAGAGTCCCTGGCCTATTTCAATGCGGCATTAGAATACGAAAAAGATGCGCATCGCAAAGCAGAAATACTCGACACGATTGGACTCTTTAACTGGCAGTTGGGCAACTTCCAGGAAGCGATTAACTACTTCAACCAATCATTACACTTGTTTACTCAACTCAAAGACAGCTTATGGTTGGGGAAAGTGCATAACAATATTGCTGTTGTTAGTTGGGGCATGGGAAATACCATTGAAGCTCTAAGTCATTATCAAAAAGCATTGCTCTTTCGAAAAGCGATGAACGACCAAGCCGGCATCACCAAGGTTATGAATAACATTGGGCTGATTTATCAGGAATGGGGCTTGTATGACAAAGCTTTTGAACTGCACTCCGAGGCACTCAAAATTGCTTCGGAAATTCAAGATTTAGCCTCCATCACCTATTCGTATTCGAACCTTGGCAACTGCTATGAATACAAAGATGAATACCGCAAGGCGCTGGATAGTTACCGACAGGCTATCAATATCTTTTCTCAAGAAGATAGTATCAGTCGCCATAATTCATTTATATCGGTCAATATTGCCAGTGTTTACAGCCAAATGGGGAAGCTGGACTCGGCACTCTATCATTACCACAAAGCGGTAGAATACGGCCAGCGAATGGATAACCGCTACCGCATTGCCATTGCCAATCATCATTTAGGCAACGTCCACATCAAGCTCAATCACATTGATTCGGCCAGGTATTATACCTACAAAAGCATGGATTTGGCCAAGGAAAAGAACTATACTGGCTTGATTCGTGACAACCTCTTTGTGTTATCAGAAATCGCTGAACAAGAAGGACGAACCACCTCGGCTCTGAATTACTACAAACGAGCTTCGGCACTAAAAGACAGCCTGTTCAACTCGGAGAAAATCAACAAGTTTAACGATCTCCAGATTAAGTATTTTACAGAGCAACAAGAAACTGAAAACAAAATTTTACGGGCCAATAATGAAATCCAGAAGATTACCATCACCCAACAGCAACGAACGGCCCGCATTTTAATCATTACCGGACTCATCATCCTCATCGTTCTCTTTGTTGTTGCCCGAAGCCGTATTTTATTGAAACGATTAAGTGTCCGACTCGAAAAATCGGAAACCGAGCTGCGAAAAGCCAACGCAGATAAGGACAAGTTCTTTACCATTTTGGCTCACGACCTGAAAAGTCCGTTTAGTGGTTTATTGGGAACAACGGATCTCCTGGCTTCAAACTTTGATGACCTTCCGCCAGAAAGCATCAAAGAATTGCTGTTTGCCATGAAGGATTCGTCAACGAATGTTTATGCACTTTTAGAAAGCTTATTGCAATGGTCACAGGTTCAAACCGGCACCATGAGCTACCAGTTTGAAAAGATCGACCTACTACAGATTGGCACAAATGTATGCAAACTACTGACCACCAACGCCCAACACAAAGACATTGAACTAAGACTGAAAATTCAGCCCAACACCTTCGCTTTTGCCGATGAGAAAACGGTTTCCAGTGTGTTTCGCAACCTTATCTCGAATGCCATTAAGTACACCAACCCTCAAGGGCACGTAAGCATTGAAGCCATCAATAAGCAGGATGAAATCGAAATTTCGGTCACTGACAATGGCATTGGAATGGATAAAAAAACCAGCTCACGCTTGTTTGACATCACCCAAATGATTTCGCAACAAGGAACTCAAAATGAACAGGGAACAGGACTGGGACTCATTCTTACAAAAGAATTCATCCAAAAAAACAAAGGACAAATCCATGTTAAAAGTGAACCGGGAAAAGGCAGTCGATTTACCTTTACGCTACCTGTATTTAACGAGCAAAATCAGAAATAATCAAGCCATTCTGAAAAAGGCTAAAAACAAACTTCTTACTTTTGCTTTCCTAAATTGAATAAGTCATGAACAACAAACACCGCTTTAGGGGAATCACTTTCCTTTTTGCTGCCTTCATCTTAAGCACAATGGTCGCTTGTAACTCATCGAACAACCAGCTCATTGGATCGTGGGTAGAACCAATTCCCGGACAAGAAGATAACATTCAAGGATTCAAACTGGAGGCAGATGGCAATGCTTCCTCAATCAACATGAGCACGCTCAAATATGAAAGCTGGTCCAACAACGGAAAACAACTGCTACTTACCGGAAAAAGCATTGGCAACGGAGTAACATTTGAATTCACCGACACCCTGTTGATTCAAAAAATTACAGCCGACTCGCTAATTTTAAACCGGGGACAAGGCCAATGGAGCTACGTACGGCAGAAATAAGCTGAATCCATCGTCATTAAGCCATCAACAAAAAGTCGCTGCCTGCTTGGTAGTTTCGCTCCTCCAGGAAGTTGGTGATTTTTTCGCGGGCACCATAATTCCCAACCATCGAAAGAATAAACTGTGATCCAGGGTTCGGAATCTCCTGATACGACAAACAGGTCACCTGTTTGGATTGAGCATTTTTTAAATCGTAGTAGCCGGAGATTTTAAGTCCTTGCTGCTCCAACAGCCGTGCCCGTTGGCGCGATCGACGGCCTGCACCCCAGATCCACAGTGCTTTTTCCGGCTCGACTCGTTTAAACCACTTGGCAAAGTATTGCGCTTTTGTCCGATAAAAAGCGTCCTGACTGTAGCGACTATCGGTTCGGGTTAGCCGACTGGTTGAGTCGTGCCATTCATGCAACACTTCAGGCAACTGAAAGAACAGAACACCAGCATCCAACCAACGCAAAAACAACTCATAATCCTCCGGAAAATCACCATTGCGATAAAGTCCGTACTTCCGATGCAAATCGGCCCGAAAGAGCACGGATGGCTGAATTAAAGGGATCTCCACAAAACGATTGGTCCAAATCGCTTCAGCCGAATGAAAAGCATTCACCCAATTGACAAAACGTTGCAGCCCTTTTGAAGGTAAATCCGACACATGCCTGGCATTGCTTCCAACCAAGCCAATTTCCGGATTCTTCAACAAGAAAGCATGTTGTTTTTCCAAGCGCTCCGGCAAGGCAACATCATCAGCATCCATCCGGGCAATGAACTTTCCACGAGCTTCCAAAAGGCCTTTGTTCATCGCAAAAACAACGCCTTGTTCTTCTTCAAAAAGCAAGCGAATTCGGGAATCCGCCTGAGCCATCTGTCGGGCTATTTTGGGCCCCATATCGGTCGATCGATTATCAATCAATAAAAGTTCAAACTTGGTAAATGTCTGTTTTAAGATGGACCCTACCGCCCGTTTTAAGGTATTTTCAGCTTGATAATAAGGAAGAATTACGGTTATTGGCAAGTCGCTCATGCTACAATTCGTTAGATTTCAAGCACTATTTGGCTTGCGTTAGTTCACGAAAAACATGCTCCAAGCCAACTTGCTGTTCCTGCAAGGTCAAAACCACCCATTTGTTGGCTACGGCAAACTGAAAAATAGCTGGGCGTAGATCCGTTTCATCCGAAGCCGTGAGCAATACTTTTCGTTCATCTACGAGGTCGACCTCTCCTACTCCGGGAAGCTTTTTCCACGCTGCAACATCAACAGCAGTCGTCAGTTCAACCAACACCTGCTGACGCGCAATCAGGCCTCCCGATTTCACATCGGCTACCGGTCCATCGGTAATCAACTTTCCTTGGTTGATGATGATCACCCGGTTGCAAATCGCTTCCACCTCCTGCATAATGTGTGACGAAAAAAGAACCGTCTTTTCCCGGCTTACTTGACGGATCAGTTGCCGGATTTCATCCAATTGATTCGGGTCGAGCCCTGTCGTTGGCTCATCCAAAATCAACACTGCCGGATCATGAATCAAGGCCTGAGCCAAGCCAACCCGCTGCCGATATCCTTTGGACAGTGCACCTATCTTTTTGTGCTGCTCAAGCCCTAAGCCCGTCATTTCCACCGCTTCAGCAACCCGCTTCTTTTTATTTCGCAGCTGGTAAAAGCCTGCAGTAAATTCAAGAAACTCCTTCACATACAAATCCGTGTAAAGCGGATTATGTTCCGGCAAATACCCAATTTGACTGCGCAAACGATAATGATCTGGGGTTACCCGTTCACCATTTAAGATCACTTGTCCTTCATCCGGAGCCAAATAACCCGTGATAATTCTCATCAAAGTTGATTTGCCTGCCCCATTGGGACCAAGGAAACCAACCAACTCTCCGTCGTCAAAACTAAAGCTAACACCATCAAGGGCTTTCTGAGAACCATAACTTTTAGTGATATTTTTGACTTGTACCGGCATATTTTTTAGTGTATGTTTGCTCAAAAATAACGGATTTCAGGCAAACCCGAAAGTCGGAAAATAATCATTCAGTAAGCTTTCCGTAAACCTCAATTGATAATAAATTGCGTTCTTTTCGGTTAGCAATTTTAACATAGGCAAGCCAAACAATTTTCTGGACATGCTGAGCTTCAATCAGGCAGCAATAAAATACCGAAAATTAACGGCTTGAGGCCTGGAAATTAAGCCCGAAGATTTTTTATTTCTTAACTTTAAATTAACTTTGTGGCGCCAAAAAGCAAGGTGGAGATGAAAGACCTCAATTTTAATTACATCAAGGATTTAACGAAATACCAACGCCAATCCACTTCCGAAGTGATGATTGGCAAGGTACCAATGGGTAGTGACCACCCCATTCGGATTCAGTCGATGACCGATACCGACTCCCGGAATACGGATGCTACGGTTGATCAGATCGTCCAGATCATCAAGGCTGGAGCTGACTACGTACGTGTCACCGTAAAGGGAATCAACGATGCGGAGAATCTGAAAAACATCAAACGGGAGCTGGTGAACCGTGGTTACGAAACACCACTGATTGCCGATATCCATTTTAATCCAAGACTTGCAGAAGTTGCTGCCAAGTATATCTCCAAAATACGGATTAATCCGGGTAATTTTTACGACAAGCGTGCTCGTTTTCAGCATCATTTATACACAGATGCAGAATATAAAGAGGAACTTCAAAAAATTGAGGAGCAATTTATCCCCTTCCTTGAAGTCCTAAAGAAAACCAATACTGCTCTTCGCATCGGGGCTAATCAAGGTTCTTTGTCCGACCGCATTATGAGTCGTTTTGGAGATACTCCGGCTGGTATTTCGGAGTCAGTTATGGAATTTTTGCGAATTTGTAAGAAAGTAGACTACACCAACGTGGTTATTTCGATCAAATCGAGCAATACCCGCATGATGGTTTATACCGTTCGACTGCTCAACAAAAAGATGCGCTTGGAAGACATGGAGTTTCCGCTGCACTTAGGCGTTACCGAAGCAGGCGAAGGAGAAGATGGACGAATTAAGTCGGCTGTAGGAATCGGTGCTTTATTAGTGGATGGTATCGGTGACACCATTCGAGTGTCATTAACCGAATCTCCCGAAAAAGAAATTCCGGTAGCTCAAAAGATCATCAATCACGTGAAAAGCTACCAAGAACATGAGCCCATCAAAGCTCCCTTGTTTGCACAAACCAACCCTTTCGAATACGAAAGAAGATCGGTTCGCCCTGTGATGAACATGGGAGGCAAGCAAGTGCCAATTGTTTTAGCGGATTTACGCGAACGTAGCATGTCTGAGATTTTACCTTTACGGGGCAAACAGATTCCAGAATATTTCCTCAAAAACGATGAAGTGCTTGACCTGGAAGGCAATGCTTACCCCGTGCTTTCTATTGAAGAATATTTGTTTGGTGGTTCCCACTGGGGACAAATGAAATTTATCCGGACTAATAAGCCCGAGTTTGATCGTTTCATGACCGAAAACCCAGAGATTATCACCAAACTGAAACAAACCCGGAAAACAGTTCTTATTCTGGAAAGTTTCAACAAAAACCCTTTGGCTGAGCTACGGGCTTTCTTCATGAATCTGGAAACTCATATTTGGAAAGTTCCAGTCATTATTTACCGGAAATATAACGAGTCAAGTCTCGAAGACCTTCAACTAAAAGCCTCGGTTGACTTAGGAGGCTTGCTGCTTGATGGCTATGGTGACGGTCTGTGTATCACTAATACCAGCGATAACATCACTTTCACCGACTTGAAAGACCTTAGCTTTTCGGTCTTGCAAGGCAGCCGAATGCGTGTCACAAAAACGGAATTTATTTCATGTCCTGGCTGTGGAAGAACCTTGTTTGACCTGCATGAAACGACCAAAAATATCAAAGCTCACTTTAAACACCTAAGCCACCTGAAAATTGGTGTCATGGGCTGTGTAGTGAATGGCCCCGGTGAAATGGGCGATGTTGACTACGGTTTTGTGGGCGCAGGACCAGGAAAAGTAAACCTGTATAAAGGACAAACCCTCAAGAAACGCCATATTCCGTTCGAGAATGCCGTTTACGAGCTTGAAAACCTCATTCGGGAGAATGGAGACTGGAACGAGCCAGAAGAGCAATAATTCAGCTAAAAAGGCCTTGTAGATCTTTTTCGGGACTCAGGTGGATGGCGTGTAAGCCAACCTGCTGGGCTCCCTCAACATTTTCCTTAGAATCATCAATAAAAAGTGTTTCTGATGGATTCAGTCCAGCCTGATCAATCACTGCTTGAAACGATTCCAAAGCCGGCTTCCTGTTTTTTAGTTCGTGTGAATAGTAATCCCTTTCAAATAAGCTTGAAAGCGAGAATTCATGCTGCTTTTGGAACAGCGAGTGAAAAGCTTTCCAATGAATATGATTGGTATTGGAAAACAGGTAAAGGCGAAAATCTGATTTTAATCTTTTCAGCAGTTCTACCCGGTCTGCCGGAAAATCGACCAACATGGCACACCAAGCCTGATCAATCACCTCATCAGCAACCGGCTTATTCAGCAAACTACGAACTCCATCTCTGAATTCCTCATCAGAAATCAGGCCTTTTTCCATGTTTAAAAAAACTTCGTGTTTATATCCCCAGCCTCCGGTTAGTATTGCTCCTTTTAGGCCAAGCGATTCGAAAGCACGTACTGAGCGCTCCGGATCAATATCCAAAATCACGCCTCCCAGGTCGAAAATAATATTCTTGATTGTTGTTGGTATCTGACTCATGATTGCAAAGCTAAACAATGTTTGCATGAAGTGAAAACCAACAAACAGAGTCATATCATTGCACACTCAAGACCTTGGTAAAGCGCTGATTCAAGCTGATCAAATAGACTCCAGCAGTAAAGTCATTTACCTGAAATTGAAAACTTCGTGCAGATGCTGGCTGAAACGTTTTCACACGTACCCCTGCTGAACTGAACACCTCAATTTTTTGGATGTCCTCTTCTGAATCTACAATCACCCAATCGTTTGCCGGATTGGGATAAATTTTCCACGCTTGTTGCTCCTTCCATTCGGGAGCTGCAGTGCTATTAGCGGCTTGTAGGCGTAGGTTCTTCAATTGAAATTGCCCGCTCCCTTTCTTCCCAAAAATTCCGTAATTGAAGTAAACACGAATTTGTGCAATCTGATCCAGCAAGAAGGAATGATCAACTCCCGGCTCAAACACATGTAAATAGCTGTGGAATTCGCCATCGCTTTCAAAAACATCCAGTTTAAACAGGCCAGCAGCATTTACCTGTCCATTCACATCGACAAGGTCAAAACGCATGTTCGAAGGTGGATTATCAGCATCTACCTGCAAGTCAAAAGCCAGCTCAGCGTGGGCAGTCAAGTCCATCAAGCCCTCAAACAAATAATCAACATGAGGATTCTCAGAAGGGGCATTCACCTCAAACACGCCTCTCAGTACATCGTCTTCAGCCGTCAAATTCAAGGTATTACCAGTACCCGCCAGGGCTTCCCACAACAATTGGTTTGCTTCATCCACCGGAGTAATCTCCAGTTGATTCCCTTCTGGCTGATGAATGACACTCACCCAAACAGGACTAGCTTTCACGGCATTACACGATGTCCTTAGTTCAACTCCAACTTCGCCTGAGTGATCTCCCCAACGCACTTTCACTTCATGAGTTCCTTCTCCCTGTATCGGCTCAACTCCATCGGGCCAACTCCAGTCATAAACCGCCCCGGAAAGCTCTCCAACGCTAAAAGTAGCCTCATCTCCCGGACGTAAAACAGCCTTTCCCTGGATAACTGGCGTTGGCAGTTGCTTCCCATAAACACGCACATAATCCACCTCCATGAGCGCCTCTGTCAGGCCAGGATCAATTCCTTCAGCGCCTCCCCAATTACCTCCAACAGCAATATTTAAAAGCAGGTGAAAACGCTGATCAAACGGCCATTCTTTATAAGTTCGATGTTCATTATTGAACGAAAAATACAGGACATCATCCACATACCAGCGAATCAAGTCCTCATCCCATTCAATGGCATAGACATGAAAGTTAGCCATGGCATCCTTCACATCAATGCTCGCTCCTTTTTGGGTGCCAATACTGTGATTGTATGCCTCCGTATGAATTGTACCATGCACCACACCCGGATCATAGCCCACATGCTCCATGATGTCGATCTCGCCACTGGCAGGCCACCCGCCGTAGCTCCAATCAGTAGGAAGCATCCAAATCGCTGGCCAGGTTCCCTTCCCCATCGGCAATTTGGCTCGCACCTCAATGCGCCCATACAGCCAGTCTCCTTTTCCTCGGGTTACCAAACGCGCCGAAGTCCAATTTCCGTCGGTCTTCAATGCCTTAAGATATAAGCGCCCATCTTTTACCCACGAGTTTGTCCGTTTGTTGGTATAGGTTTGCAGCTCATTATTTCCCCAGCCACCGCCGCCAAGATCATAGTCCCATTTTTGTGCATCCGGTGCTCCATCCGCTTCAAATTCATCTGCCCAAATCAGATCCTGACATGGACTTTCCTGTGCTTTTACAGAATAGCCATAGCCTAAAACTATTGCTATAAGGATGACGAAAGATAACCGGATTACCATATTCTTGTTGCTTTAGTTGGACGATTTGAAACTTGCTTGCTTTTGATAAACCCGGACATAATCAACTTCCATTGAGCGCGGAAAAATTGCTGAATCGATTCCCTTAGCACCTCCCCAAGTGCCTCCAACAGCAACGTTCAACAAAAGATGAAATCGTTGATCAAATGGCCAGGCATCGGTGCCCGTTTCTTCATTCTGAAAAGTAAAAAAGTGCTGTCCATCAATGTAAGCCCTTAACTCATCGGGCTCCCACTCCAGCTGATAGGTGTGAAACTCGTCATAACAAGAAGGGATAATCAGAGTATCGGATTGCTGTGTACCGATACTGTGATGATAGCTTTGCGTATGCACCGAGGCCAAAATTGTATCCGCCATAAAGCCTACATTCTCCATAATATCGATTTCACCACTGGCAGGCCATCCGCCATATTTCCAATCGGTAGGAAGCATCCAAATGGCAGGCCAAAGGCCTCTTCCCTGAGGCAGTTTAGCGCTCACTTCCACCTTACCATACAGCCAATCGCCTTTTCCTTTCGTGACTAATCGCGCTGAGGTAAACTTCCGATCCTTGTAATTCTCTTTGATGGCTGTGATATACAAACGGCCATTTTTCACCTCTGCATTAGCCAATCGACGCTTGGTATAAAACTGTTCTTCCTGGTTTCCCCATCCCCAGTCATTCCCTTCGGTATCATAACTCCACTTCAAGGAATCAGGCAAGCCAACATAGTCAAACTCATCTGCCCACACCAACTCATACTGATCTGCTTTCTTCTGATCAACCTGACCACATGAGATTCCAGCAAGCAAAAAACCGAAAAGCAAAAAAACCGAAAAATATGTTCCAGCCATAACCAAACCTTTTTATTCTATTTGTCGATTGAAAACTCAGCATGCAATCCTTCCTGGGCATTCGTGCCCATCCAGACATCAAAATCACCAGCTTCAATCACATAATCTTTACCATTAAAAAACGCCAGTTCGTTTGCCTTCAAATTGATGCTCACTTGTTGTGATTCCCCTGGTTTCAAGGTCACTTTTTTATAGCCTTTCAGCTGTCTCACCGGCCGGGTTACACTTCCAAAGCGATCGCGAATGTATAATTGTACAACCTCTGCAGCTTCGTATTTGCCCGTATTTTTCAATGTAACCGACACATCGATTGCTCCATCCACACCCATGGTGTTGGAAGAAAGCTCTAAATTGGAATAGTCAAATGAAGAATAGCTCAATCCATAACCAAAAGGGAAAAGGGGTTCAAAACCTGCATCCAGGTAGTGCGAAGTATTGCCCAAGGAGTGCTGAGTAGCTTCAGCCGGAATCTTATTAATATCGGTCCACTGTTGGTAATCAGCAGGGCGCCCGGTGTTTTTGTGATTGTAGTAGATCGGAATTTGCCCCACTGTTTTAGGGAAGGTGACTGGCAATTTTCCAGATGGAACTGCTTCGCCAAATAGCATATCAGCAAGGGCCGGACCACCCATTGTTCCCGGATGCCAAGCATATAAAACAGCATCAGCCAATTTCAGTTCTCGCTCAATCGTCAGTTGCCGACCAGCCATAACAACCATCACCACAGGCTTTCCCGTCGCTTGAACAGCTTCCAATAGCTGCGTTTGACTTCCTTGTAGGTTTAGGTTCGCTAAGCTGTGGGCTTCCCCAGATAGAATCGACTCTTCACCCAAAAACAGCACGACAACATCTGACTTCTTGGCGGCCTCAACAGCCTCAGCAAAGCCTTCAGTTGATTTAGTACGACTAATCTCCAGCCCTTTTGCAAAATTGATTTTTGCTGCACCCAGTTTCTCTTTCAAAGCCGTGAGTGGTGTCACCGAGTTTTCTTTGTTTCCATCAAATACCCAAGTCCCCATCTGATCATGTGGCGAATCTGCCAAAGGACCGATCACAGCAATGGAGCTAATTGACTTCGATAAAGGCAGCAACTCATTCTTGTTTTGAAGTAAAACGAAACTCTCGCTTGCCGCCTCTTTGGCTATTTCCAAGTGCCTTTCGGACAGAATGGTCTTCGCTGCCAACGACTCGTCGGTATATGGCTGATCAAACAATCCCAGGCTGAATTTCAAGCGAAGGATGTTAG
The DNA here is from genome assembly GCF_900113005.1 of Sunxiuqinia elliptica. GTDB lineage: Bacteria > Bacteroidota > Bacteroidia > Bacteroidales > Prolixibacteraceae > Sunxiuqinia > Sunxiuqinia elliptica. The sequence goes on along the minus strand of NZ_FONW01000001.1, from coordinate 522,249 downwards.
CCACATACGAGTCAATTGTCGCCATTTCTATTTTTCCTTCGTCCAGCAAAGCTTGTACATTCTCAACATAGCAGTTGCTGGCCATCTCCATGTCAACACCAGCATTCAAGGCCTTTTCAGCTGCTTCCTTTTGATTGGCAGCATAGCCATGAGGAATCATCTCTGCAATGGACGCCCAGTCACTCACCACCATTCCTTCGTAGCCCCACTCCTGGCGTAAAATCTGCTTCAGCGTAAATTCATTTCCACTGGCAGGCACACCATTCAAATCATTAAATGCGGACATGAATGTTGCCACTCCTGCGTCAACAGCAGCTTTAAAAGGAGGTAAATAGTCATTCCGAAGTTGCACTTCCGGAATCAAGGTCGTATTGTAGTCCCGGCCACCTTCAGCGGCCCCGTAGCCCACAAAGTGCTTGGCACAGGCTGCAATGGTTCTCGAATCAGTCAGGTCCTCGCCTTGAAAACCTTTGACCATTGCTTTTGCCATTACTGAAGTCAGGTAAGTGTCCTCTCCACAACTTTCTGCAATACGGCCCCAACGAGGATCTCGTGACACATCAATCATCGGCGCAAAAGTCCAGTGAATTCCTTCAGAGGCTGCCTCTGCCGCAGCGACTCCCATCGCCTGCTCTGCCAATTCCGCATTCCAGCTTGCTGCCATTCCCAAAGGAATCGGCATGATGGTCCGGTATCCATGAATAACATCCCGCCCAATAATCAACGGAATGCCTAAGCGACTTTCCTCAACAGCGACCTTCTGTAACTCATTGACTCTACTGGCCCCTACCAAATTCAAGATAGAACCCACTTTCCCATCTCTAATGGCTTGTTTGGCACTTTCTGCCCCTCCCAGCTGTCCTGGATCAAACTGAGACATCTGTCCTAGCTTTTCTTCCAAAGTCATTTGGGCAATCAATTCCTTTATCTTTCGCTCTACTTGTTCATCCTTTTTCGGAGAAACCGTTGCATTTGCCCCCATGCACAACAGCAAGCCAACTAAAATTAGAAGTGTTGTTTTCATTTCTCTTAAAGTTTAATCAGCAGCGGCTTAACCGTAAATCACGAATCAATGTTTGCAATTTCAATAGTCTTTCAAAAATGAAGACTTGTTTGAAACCCAACAGCAACCGCCACCCAACTGCACATTTTCCAATTAAGCTTATTGCTTCGTTCAGGTGAATGAAACCTGCCCAAGCCATGATGGTAGTGGGCAGGTTTTCTGTTTTTAAACTATCTAATCTGAGCCGACTTAATCCCCTCTACGTGAGGCCCTGACAACTCATCGAAGTAGAACTCATGCGTTCCATCTCCATTGCCAGGATTCAGCATAATCCGGACAACATCATAATAATCATGACTATAACGATCGTCTGTCGTAACATCACTTGCCATCAATACAGCCAAACCTGGATCCCATGATAAATCAGCTGTTGGAGCGCCTGTAAAGTCATATTCAGCCACTTCCCAAGTATTATCATTCTGGATGGTATACGTGAGCTCGACACCTGTTTGCCAAGCATTTCCGCCCATATCCGTATTTTCCAGTTTTAGCAGCACCACATCTCCGGCATTACCATAAACCATCATTTTGAAGGTTGCAATCGACCTCAGATCAAATCGATAGCCTGCAGGCAACTTCATGTTGGCATTTCCCCACTGACTGTTAGTTTTAGTATACATGGCCACATTGGCACTTCTGTTTGGATAAATCCGCTCGGGATTAGCAACAACACTAACACCACAATCTTCGCCATTTACGCTTGTCAAACTCACTTCACTAAAGTCGTTGTACATGACCATTTCATCCAATAAGAATGGCACATAGTCGGGATGATTTGTCGTTACTGTTACTGTTTCGGAAAGCATAAACTCTCCCACCGAGCTATTTACAACAACTGTAATCTGATAGGTACCGGCGCGCATGTACGTATGCGAAACCACATCGGTGTAATTGTCAGCAACAACTGGATCTCCATCACCAAAGTTAAACGTAACACCATTAATTGCCTGCCCCGCTGGGATATTCACTTGATCCAAGGATACTTCATAGGTATTCGCTTCAGAAGCAGACAAATCAGTGACCAACAATTCTGCGGAAACGGAAGGTTTTACATACCCTTCAGGAATCAACTGATAATGCCAGGCATTACCATCTCCTCCAAGGGCAACAAGTTCCATCACATTTTCATCCAATTTCAAAATTTCGTATGATCCATTTACCGCATCTACATCAAAAATTGGGAACAGTCGGGTTGTTCCAGAAAGCGTCAAGAATGATTTTCCATCTCGCTCTTCAATAAACCAACTTCCAGGAGCTGGAGTAAAATCTACAACCCAATCCGTATCATCAACATAACCATTACTATATTCCGGGCTACTTGCAATGAAGTCTTTTACATAGCTTTTCCCATTGTTTGTTAGCGTGGCTTTAAAACCTGTAATTTGAAAGTTGATTTTATCATCATATAACTCGCCAACACCTTGCTTAGCCAAAGGACCTGCAGACCACCAGGCCAACCCATTAGACCCAGCCGGACCAACACCTAGATGGCCTTGAGCTAAACTGTCCAACACCCACGTTTTTCCATCCAAGTCATCGACTCCGCCACTAAGGAAAATAAACTTCTCACTGGTAAAAATTGAATAGTCCGTTTCCTCCTGAACAATTTGCGTAACGACCTTTTCGGTATAAGCTCCATTATTTGTGGTAATGGTCAAGGTCACGTCGTAAGTTCCCGGCAATGGATAATAGGCTACTACTTCTTTTCCTTTCACCACACTCCCATTTCCTAAATCCCATTTGATCAAATGAATGCCAGAAACTTCGGCATTACTAACCATGTTGAAATGGTAAGCATCTTCTCCTTGGGTGACCGTTGCCGTCATCTCCTCTTCAGAGGGAGGATAACTTTCTCGGATGTCTCCCGAGTCAAACTCCTGAGGCTCGCACCCCGAGAATAGTGTCGCCAACAATGCTACCAGCAAACCTATTTTAAACATATTTTTCATCTCACTATTGTTTAGTTTTTTACAATCGATTTAGCGATTAATATCCTTGATTTTGAATCAGCTTAAACTCACCTTCTGTCTTATCAATTTCTGATTGAGGAATGGGTAAGTACTTCTTATAAGGTTCCCAAGTACGATTCGAAGAAAACTCCGGAATATTCTCAGTCAGCGTTCCAGCTTCATTCCACCGCACTAAATCCCAAAAGCGAATCCCTTCTCCGATAAATTCGCGTCGGCGTTCCAGCTTGATCAACTCTTCGGTAGGAGCAGCAGGATCAAGGCCCGCTCTTTCTCTAATTTCATTGATGGCAACCTCGGCAGTCAACTGTCCAACAGGTGCAACACCATCCATAACGATTAGCTCTGCAGCGTTTAGCAACACTTCTGCATAACGGAAAATCCGCAGGTTATTTTCATAGTTCAGATCAACATCACCCGGTGGTTCGTTATAGCCTTCGCGTGCTGCATACTTTGCCATAAAATAGCCGGTATTCTGGAATCGAGCAGTGTAAGTGCCATCCGCAAAATGATTGATGGATGCGTTCTTCCGCATGTCACCGTCTTCAAAGATGTCAACCAACTCAGGACGTACCGGGCCAAATCCCCAACCACCTTTATAAATGGCCAGGCCACTAAGCTGATCCGCGCCACTTAATCCGTTAGGAGAAATGAACGCAGGAAGGTTGGTTCCAAATCCAGTCCATCCATCAGCCCAGGTTTTACCACCATACTCTCCAGGTAGCTGGTTGGTTTCAAAAATAGACTCATCGCAGAACTCGCCATCTCTTCCCCAGATTGAAGCGTAGTCAACCAAGCTATAAGCACCACTTTCATAAATCTCATTCATGTCGGCCAAGACTTCGGCGTATTTCGTTTCATCTTGCTGATACATCACCACACGGGCTTTCAACAACATAGCCGCGGCTTTCGTTACCCGTCCTTTATCTTCACCTGAAGCTGCCATGGGCAGTTTATTACCTTCTATCGCAAAATCTACATCTTCAATAATTTCAGCATAAACCTCATCTGCAGTGAACTGACGAGCAAAGTAAGGAGCTTCCAAGTCTTCTTCGAAATACGGAATGTTCCCCCAGAATTTCCACAGCCAATGCATGTAGTAAGCGCGCAGAAAATGTGCCTCGGCCTTGTATTGATTTAAATTTGCTTCGTCCACTCCAACGGCATTTTCGCAAGCTAAGATGACATTGTTACAGCGAGCCAACCCGTTGTAATAAATAGTCCACAGTCCTTCGGGAAGCTCATCGGCTGTAGCATCCAGCTGTGACAAACGGTACAACTGCCCCTGGTCACCAGCATCACCACCACCTTTGAAAATATCATCTGAACGAAGATCAGACATCAGCACAATACTGTTGTAGTTGTTATTCGCATAGCTATCGAACAGCAGCACCTGGTAACACGATCCCAAGTTGGACAAAATCGCCCCTTCGGTTGCTGTACCTCCAGACTCCTGTGAATCTGTTGGATAGTTGGTCAGGAAGTCTTCACTGCATGATGAAAACCCCACAATGGCAATAAGTAGTATTGCTTTAATATATTGATTCATAACTTCTTCTTTTTATGGATTAGAAAGTAATATTGGCACCAATGATAATTGTTCTTGATTGCGGGTAAATACCGCGGTCAATACCAATTGTTGTATAACCACCAGAAGCAATTTCCGGATCGAAACCGTCATAATCAGTAATGGTTACCAAATTCTCAGCCGATACAAACACGCGCAAACGCGAGATTGCTGCTTTTTGCAATAATGAGCTTGGCAAAGAATAGCCTAACTGAATGTTTTTCAGACGAGCATAAGAACCATCCTTGATGTACAAATCAGATGATCTCCAGTTTCGGTTGCTATTTTGATTGGTCATCCGTGGAATGCTAGTCGAAGTTCCCTCTCCAGTCCAACGGTCCAAAATCCAGCTCGGACGGTTCATTGCAGGAATATCTCCCCGCTGTGAAAAATCGAAAATATCGTTCCCTAATGATCCTTGCCAGAACATGTTAAAGTCGAATTGCTTCCACTCTACACCAACTGTCAAACCATAAGTCCAATCGGGCATTCCTTTTCCAATCTTGGTTTTGTCATCATCAGTAATGCTTTCATCGCCATTTAAGTCAACAAAACGAACATCTCCAGGCTGTGCATTTTCGCCATACAACGAATTGTAGGCTTCTGCTTCCGCCTGATTCTGAATAAGGCCATCCGTCTGGTAGCCATAAAAGTACGGGAAGACTTCTCCGTTCATCCCCTTGACATAACTTCCAACACCGGAAGCTCCCGCACTTTCATAAATGGCTTCGCCAGAATCATTCCCCATATCAATCAATTTATTCTTCAGGTAAGTGGCGTTGGCTGAAATGCTATAGCTAAAATCGCCTGCACTTCCGCGATACCCAAGCTCAAACTCCAATCCACTGTTTTCCATATCTCCGGCATTCGCAATTGGTGCTCCCTTTCCAACATAACCAGGAATTGGCTGATCAATCAACATTCCATTCGTGGTTTTCTTAAAATAATCGAACCCAAAAGATAATGCACTGTCAAAGAAGCGGGTATCAAAACCAAGGTCAATTTGCTCAGATTCTTCCCATTTTACATCGGCATTGGCCAATTTGGAAGGGCTGCTACCATACTGCATGTACATGTCGTCTCCAGCACCAAAATAATAGTTCTGGTTACCATCCATCAAGCTGGTATAGCTGAAATTACCAATCCGGTTATTTCCATTGGTTCCCCAGCTCGCTCTAAGCTTCAAATAATTAAACCAGTCAGGCAAGTTCTCCATAAAAGCTTCATTGGTAACGTTCCACCCAACGGAGAACGATGGGAAAACGGCCCACTTGTTGTTTGGACCAAAAGAAGAAGAACCATCGCGCCGCACGGTCGCCTGAAACATGTACCTTTCGTCGTAGTTGTAGTCCACCCGGCCAAAATAAGAAGCCAAGGTTTCATTGGAAAAGCCTCCTGTTCCTCCGGCCACCCGTCCTTCGGTTGGAGGAGCAATGGCATAATCGATATTCGCTTTGTTTGGATCGCTTTCCAACAGGTCATAATCGTCACCATACAAATGACGAACCTTGTATTCCTGAGCCGACTGTCCTAAAAGGACGGTTAAGCTGTGTTTCTCTTTAAAAATTTTATTGTAGGTCAAGGTGTTTTCCAGCTGCCACACAAAACCACGGTGCATATTTGAATACACATGACTTTGCGTTAGATCTTTTCCTTGGGTCGCCAAAAAATGTTCAAATTCGTAACCATCTGCTCCCCAGAAAGCCAGATCAACACCATAGCTTGACTTAAATTTCAACCCTTCAATCAGGTTAATTTCGCCCCAGAAAGTGGACACAAATTTATCTTCATTATCCTGTCCTCCTATTGGTGCATTCAGCATAGCTACGGGATTTGCAATTTCCTGGAAACCTGCTGGCGGAATCGAAAAAACCTTCCCATTTTTATCGGTGACGGCAGTTGGATGTTGGGCTAAAACAGCATCCGGATCTTCCGCATAAACCGGAACAAGAGGATTAAAAGTCAAGGCACTTCCCAAAACAGAGCCGTACTCTGAGTTGGTTTCGATGCCGCTGGATAACACACGAGAATAGCCTGCGTTAACCCCCACCTTAATATTATTCAAGAATGAACGGTCAGCTTCAAAAACATTGTAAGTGGTATTAGAACGAATACTGTACCTTTCATAGTTTGAACGGCCATAATTTCCTCCAACAATCCCTTCCTGGTTTAAATAACCGAAGGATAAAAAATAGGTAATATCGTCCGTTCCTCCGGTAATGCTAATCTGATGAGACTGAACAGGAGCATCGTAGTTGAAAGTTTCGTCCTGCCAATCGGTTCCAGCACCAGCCCCGGCAATTTGCTCTTGAGAATAACGGGGAGCATTCTTGTCATTAAGCTCCGCCTCGTTAATAATTGTCATATACTCTTTCGCGTTCAACACCGATTTCTTTTTCCATGGATTTTGCCATCCATAAGAGAAATCATAGTTGATCGATGCTTTCCCTGATTTTCCTTTTTTCGTGGTAATCAGAATAACACCATTCGCCGCACGAGCTCCATAAACCGCAGCAGAAGCCGCATCCTTCAGGACCTCTACAGATTCAATATCAGTTGGGTTTAAATAGCTAATGCCTCCGCCAACAGCCATCCCATCGACAATGTATAGCGGTTCACTGTTGTTAATGGTTCCAATTCCCCGAATCCGAACTTTAGAGTCAGATCCTGGCTGACCAGAACTTTGGGTAATTTGGACCCCGGAAACACGCCCTTTCATTACATCTTCGATCCGTGTGGGCGTTGAATTCTCTAACTCTTCCGAAGAGACACTACTAATAGCAGCAGTTACAACACTCTTCTTCTGCACACCATAACCAACGACAACGATTTCGTCCAAATCTGTATAGTCCTCGGCCAAAACAACATCAATAACAGATTTTCCGTCAACAACAACGGTTTGACTTTTCATCCCGATATATGAAAACACCAGAATCCCGTCAGCGGGGACTCCCAAAGCATAGTTTCCATCAAAATCGGTAATTGTTCCAATTGTTGTTCCCTGTATGACCACAGACACCCCGGGAAGAGGTTGTCCATCTTCTTTAGCTGTTACTGTACCCGACACGGTAATATCCTGGGCCAATAAACTCAAACTAAAGAAAGAACAGCATAAGAAAAATAAGACTCTTTTCATAAAGTTAAGTTTTAAATAGCAAATAATTTTTCTTCGCAGAAATTTCAAATCAATGCTCAAAAATGAATTTGAAAAACCCTACAATCAAATAATTGACCACTTCAATAATGCTACAAGGCGACACACAATACCCCTACAAGAATACTACACTAAAAATACAAAGCACTATAAATAAAGAAATTAAAAACACAATGTCATCCTAAATAGATACATCATTAATAAATATGCTCTACAACAGGAATGCTAAATACTGGAAATAAACGTGCTGAGATTCGTATCTCGATCCAGTCCTAGTTTTTTCCGAAGGCGGTAACGACCAATTTCAATTCCACGGGTTGATATGTTTTGCAGAGTGGCAATTTCTTTGGTCGAGATATTCATTTTAATGTAAGCACAAAGCTTTTGTTCCCGTGGCGTAAGATTGGGGTACCGTTCTGTCAATCGCTTGAAAAAATCTTCGTGAACCTCATCAAAGTAGGTTTCAAACAGCTCTTTTTGCCGTTTATCATCAAACTCTTTATCGATCCGATTAATAATCAAGCTGATCTTCGACTTCATCGAGCTGTCTTCGGTTTGACTCTGCAAGTTTTTAAGCTCTTTCTTCACACGGTCCATAAACTTGTTCTTCTGCACCAAGTTCATCGTTTGGTTAGCCAATTCCTTGTCCAGGTGAAGCATTTTACCGCGAAGCTTTTCATTCCGCAGGCGAATGATTTCCTTCTCGGAAACAAGCATTTCCCGCTGATATTGCTGAACCTGCCGGCGGTGCTCCTGTAGGTTTTTCAGTCGTTCTTTACGCTTCGAAATCTGCATTCGTCGGTACACCAGCCAGCTAATTAAGGCCAACAAGAATAAACCCGTCACTACATAAAACAAAACTGCCAGAGTGGAGCGAAACCAGGGAGGATGAATAGAGAAGTGAAACTGGGAGATTTCACTCTCTGTATTAAAAGGATCAATCGCCTTCACTTCAAAGGTATAATCCCCCTCATACAGGTTCATAAACTCACAGACAGAGCTCTCAGACCATTCTGACCAGCTTTCACTATAACCAACCAGGCGATAGCTAAATTTCAGTTTATCCAGACTTTTGTATTCCGAACTTGAGAACGTAAAACGCAGGTTATTTCCCCGATATTCAAAAGCCAGTGAATCTTCCGGCAAATGTTCCGAGAGTAAAGCCGGAAAGACGGTTTTACCGGTCGTCAAGTTTTCTACTTTCCGGAGAAACACACCGATGGGTTCGTCCTGATTCACCTTATAACTAGGGGTGTAATGTGCCAAACCATCTTCCAAAGAAATCAAGGTGTTTTCGCGATCGACAACATGGATGTGCTGAAAGCCTGAGATGACACGCCCAGCGACCGTTTCAAACGGACCAACAACCTTATTGTAGGTTCCATCTTCCTGAAAACGCAATACCCCTGGGACACTTCCCCCAACGAACCAAATATTATTAAACTGATCCTCTTTTATGTAGTCAATATCTGTTTGGCCTTCAAAAATATTATTGTAGTAAACCGAGGGGTCAAAACGATTCAAGTCTGGATTGTATGCATAAATTCCATTCGGCGACGTATAAATAATATCGTTGCCCACAGTCATTAAATTCACATAAATATCAGAGGGTAAGCCATCGTTTGAATTGTAAAAATCGTAATGAACGACACTATCAAGAGTGCTGTTTAGCTGAATGCGGAAAACCCCTTTAAACCCGTGGCTCATCCAGATTGATCCGTCTTCATCCTCGGCTAACAGTTTCGATGATTCGGCAAAGCCCTTAACCGGGCCAACCAGCTCCCAAGGCCGTTCTCCTTCGGTTTTACGAAAAAGTGTCAAGCCATTGTAGTTTCCGCCAATCAAATAATCCTCCTGCCCGGCTAAATCCAGAAACATCCAGGCTCCCCGGATATCAGAAATCAGTGTTGCCGTTTCGTCCTGAATCAAATAAGCGCCATTATCGTGTCCACACAAAACGGCCCCCTGATGAACACCCAAGTACCAAACTTGTCCTACCGTTTTCGGGATAAGCCTAAATCCTTCCGTATCCAAGTGGATTCCCTCCGGCCAATCCTTTACAAAAAGGCCATGATTTGTTCCAACATACAGTTTCTCTTTATACACCAAAGAGGAATAGGTAGCTCCCAAGCCTTCGGGATCATACATAAACGTAAAAGGGGAGGAAATATCGACATAGTCAATTCCGTTGTCCAGCCCCAGCCATAAATTGTTATCGCCATCCAATCCAATACTCAAAATGGTATTGTTCTGCAGCCCCTTCTTCTTGTTGACGTGCTGAATAATCTTCCCGCGCTCGTCGGTAATCAGTAACCCATCCTGAATGGTTCCAAAAGCATAATAAGCATCTTGAAACTTCGCTGCCGAGAAAATCTGATTATCCTTTAAAAACTGATTTCCTGCCCCCTCCCAAGATTCCAGTTTCTCGCCATCATAAATAAACACTCCATGGTTCGCTGTTCCGATCAGCACCCGGTTGCTATAGATCGGCAAAATTGTCCAGATCTCCATCTCCTTCAGTTCATCCACTCCGGGTAAATCATAAAACTTACCGCGTCGGTATTCCTTCAATCCTTCTTCTTCATCCTGAATCCACAAGCGATCGTTAATGTAAAAAGAAAAACGCAAGCGATTGGGTAAATGCACCGTTGAAATACGGTTATCGCGATAAACAAAAAGGTGGGTATAAGATTGAAAAACAACTCCAAAATCAGTCAGATGAATGCGCCAGATCTCCTCAAAATTTCGATCATCTTCCGAAACCAAATCGACCAAAGAATGGTACTTTAGTTCTCCTCTCAAGTCAGGCTCCATAAAGCCAAAATCGTTCTGCTGTCCTACGTAAATTCGTCCGTTCTCATCGATTTTAACGGATCGAATAATCGACTGATTAGGCAAACCATACAGCTGCCAATGACTACCGTCAAACTCAAGCAAACCATCATTATTGGCAAAATACATCCAATTGTTTGCATTACTCTCAATTTGCCAGTTCTGTGTACTTCCTTGATAGTCCTGTTTTGAAAAGTGCTTAATATCGGGAACACCAACATCTTTGATTTGCCCGGTAGCCTTCCATGACAAAGCGAGCAAAAAAAACAAGATACAATATCTGATCTGGCTTAAGCACATGAAACAAATATAGATAAAATCAAATTTTTGATTGTCAGAATCGTTCAGAATCGCTCGACAAGCTTACTTTTGTCAGAAACTAAGATGATCAACAAATGAAAACAGGAATTATTGGTGCCATGCACGAAGAGATTCTTCTCTTGAAAAAAGATATTCAACGTTTGAAAACCGAGCAATTTGGCTCCCGCGAATTCCACTCCGGAACCATTGACGGCAAAGAAGTTGTCATGGCTCTGTCGGGCTGGGGAAAGGTGGCAGCCGCCTCAACAGCAACCACCTTAATCAATCATTACCAAGTTGATCAACTCGTTTTTATTGGCTTGGCAGGCTCCATCCAAGCCCAACTTCATATTGGAGATATTGTTGTTGCCAATCAACTCATTCAACACGATGTGGATCTGTCAAGACTTGAGCACTTTCCGGAGGTTAAGTCTCCATTTTGGAAAGACTTTTCGTTTAAAGTACTGCCTCAATCTGAAGACAAGGCCCTTCAGGCTGTTGAGACTTTTCTTGCCAACCTGAAAAAGGGAGATTATCCAGCAATCAGCAAGGAATATGCGCCACAGGTTCATCTTGGAGCCATCGGCACCGGAGATCAGTTTATCGCTTCAAAAGATGGGAAAATGCGGATCAATGAACGTTTTCCTCAGATTCTGTGTACCGAAATGGAAGGAGCTGCCATTGCGCAGGTTGGTGCCGACTACCAAATTCCCTGCACCGTCATTCGGGTAATTTCCGACAAAGCCGATGAACAAGCTCATGACGCTTTTGCGGAATTTCTCTTTGAGAACATCAGCAATATTTCGGTTGAAATTGCCAAGCTTATCCTTTAAGCATGCCCTCAACAAGCATTGGTTAAGGGGAAAAAGCTAAAAATCAAAGTGCTAAGCAAATCACGAATAAGAAAAACAAAAAATACGCCCCTAAATGTTTTCTATTTTTGTTTTTTGGCACAGTAATTGTAATCTTTTTTACAGCCACAAAACAATATATACTCCACTTTACCGTGGAAACAATTAAACAGAGAGAAATCATTTAGTTTAGGACCAGAAAAAACCTCCAGAACAGCCGTGTTCTGGAGGTTTTCTATTTTATAGGAATCTGACTTTTAAAGCCTTGTAACGACAGAAATATTTGGCAATTTCGCCCAAATACCCCCATTTAAAATACGTGATGGCCTGATAGCTAACGATCCCCTATTTTACTTAAAAGCGGTATCCAATGTCTGAATCTTGAAAACCTCCTTAATTTTGGCCAGTTCAACCGAGGTTTGAAGGGTAATTTCAGCCTTTTCTCCGGGCAAAAGATCGAAGTAGTTATCCGAGAAGAATCCCTCTTCATCACCGATCGTCATAAACAGATTCTTCGCTAATTTATCCGTTTTCAATACAATCCGGCAGCCACCGTCCACGGCAGAAATCTGCGCACTCACCTCCGGATGAGGCAAGCGCACTTCCTTCACCGGCCTGAAATAAAATACATTCCGGGCAATCACCTGCCCTTTTTCAACCACCTCTGCAACAAGCACCTGTTCCCGGCTATTTTTGTCTCGTAAGAAGTCATAGCGGTTAATATCAAAATAAGAGTTGCTTGAATTGGCCGGCACATCTGCCAAAACGGACTTTTCCCAAACGACTTCTCCATCAAAATCAACCATCCGCAAATTCAACTGGGCATTAATCTCACGAAGTTCATCATTCACAATGCCAATTTTCAAGAAATTTCCATCGATGTATGGTGAAACCAACACCGGCTCATAACCTTTCTTCACATAGTATTGAAGCGCTTTCCAGCGTTGATAGTAATCGGTAGAACTCCACGAAGCCACAGGCCAGCAGTCGTTGATCTGCCAGTATAAACTGCCCATGCAATAAGGCATTGCCCGCCGGTGTCCTTCCAATGCAAACTTAATTCCTTCAGCCTGTAAAACATGATTGACGTACAAAAACGACTCAAAATCTTTTGGCTGATCGTAGTCCTGCAACATGTAATATTCAATCGTTTTATTCCCGATGGAGGAGCGCTGATGTGAGTTCATAACCTCTGAAACAATGTCATAATCTTCGGGCAGAGCATATTGCTTAACGCTTTTAAACTCTGGGAATGACTGAAAACCATACTCACTCATGAAACGAGCAATGTGCGTGGCGTACTTGCTAAATGGCTCTTTTCCCCACCAAACGCCCCAGTAGTGCTCATCACCGTTTTTCAGATCGGCTTCAATTCCTGTTCCTGACGAAGGACTGGAGGCCCAATAAAAACGGTCAGAATCATAAGCTTCCACAGCTTCAGGTAAAATGGTGTGGAAAATATCCTCATAGGCTTTCCACATCTTATCCGCATTTTCCTTGTTTTTGGCTTCCTCTTTCTTTTTCCAGCCCCAACCATACCATGCTGCCAGTATTTCATTATTTCCACACCACATGGCAATACTTGGATGGTTACGCAGTCGTTTAATGTTATCAATCGCTTCTTCCTTCACATTATTCAGAAAGGCTTCATCTCCCGGGAACATGGCACAAGCAAACATAAAATCCTGCCAAACCAAAATACCGGCTTCATCACAAAGATCATAAAACAAGTCGTTCTCATAAATTCCCCCACCCCATACACGCAGCATATTCATGTTGGAGTTTTTGGCAGTATTGATCACCCGGCGATAATTTTCATCCGTTACACGCGGTAAAAATACATCGTTGGGAATGTAGTTGGCTCCTTTCATAAAAACAGGAACTCCATTCAGTTTGAAATAGAAAGAGGTTCCTTGTTCATCGTGATCGCGCACCAGTTCAAGTGTTCGGATTCCAATCCGATCTTCGCGGCTTGTCAAGCGATTATCAACCGTTAAATTAGCGGTAACAGCGTAGAGTGGCTGTTCTCCCAGACCATGGGTCCACCATAGTTTGGGATTTTCAATTTCAAAGTCCAACGAATAGGTGTGCAAGCCTTCTTCCAGCTTAATAACTTTCGATTTTACCGGCTTTCCATCAACCAGCACCTCATAGGTAGCCTCAGCTTTCTTTTGCGATTCCACCTCAACAACGGCTGTTAAACGCGCAAGATCATCTGTCACTTCGTTTTGTACCAGCTGAAGGTTTTCAATGCGTGCTTCATCCCAGGCTTTCAGATACACCGAACGCCAGATGCCACTAGGAACCAAGCGAGGCCCCCAATCCCAGCCAAAATGGTAGCCTGCCTTACGAGAATACACACTCACCTTTTTACCTCCTTCAACCTCTCCTATTTCCGCCAAGTCATTATCCGAAACCATGATTTCAAAACCATTCGCGTCGTATTTCTTAATTCCTTCCTTGATGGGTGATAAAAACGTAATCTGCAAGCTATTTTCTCCTTCTTCCAAGTAAGGCTTAATATCGACCAGGTACTCCCGAAACATGTTGTCAGTAGAAGCAACCGGCTGTTCATTCACAAAAATTTCAGTATAGGTATCCAGTCCTTTAAAATCCAGAGCAATCCGGTCTCTTTTCAACAAGTCCCGATCAACCATAAAGCTGGTTCTATAGTCCCAGTCGAGTTTATCGATCCACTGAACGTCGCGCTCATTTAAACGATAAAAAGGATCGTCAATCTTATCGTTTGCCATCAGGTCTGTATGGACAGTTCCGGGAACAGTGGCAGGCAACCATTCATCTTTACCATTTTCGCTAAACTGCCAGCCGTTATTCAATTCTTTAGACATCATGAGGGGGGTATCGTTTGTTTGACAAGCTACTAACAGCGTGGCTGCCAAAATAAATAATCGAGAGATATACGGAGTCATCGAAGATTGTTTTTTTGGTTACAAGGGTTAAAAATGGCGAAAGGAGCATAGATTTACAAGAAAAAAAACAGAGACCAACAGGCCTCCGTTCTCCAAAATAGACTTTATAATCTTATACTTGAGGTAATTTCCAAGGACTGCGATAGCTTGGCACCAAGTATTGATTGGCTTCCTCATCGTTAATAAAACGACTGTTTTCATGATCCCAGTACAACCGACGCCCTGTTTGCAGGGCAATGTTCCCTAGATGGGCTACCCGCGCTGTGTTAGCGGCAATTTCAATGCTACAATTCAGGTTTCGATTACCTGAACGGACACCTTCCAGAAAGTTCGCCATATGCAACTCCAAGCCTTTCCCATTTCCTTTCTGAAGCTCAACCCGTTCGACCAAATCCTGCTTATTTTTCCGTTCAGGAATCACTTCCCAACCATTGCGATCGACAACCAGCGTACCGTTATTTCCTACAAAAGCCACCCCATGGGTTCTGCCAAAATAACCTCCATCAATGCCGGTTCCATGGTCCCAAAGCATGGTAAACCCATCAAACTCGTACAAGGCTTGCAGGGTATCCGGTGTTTCTGAAGCATCATCCGGATAAGCCATTTTGCCTCCCATCGCCATTACTGACTTGGGGGCTTTAGCATTCATGCCATACAGCCCATAATCGATGATGTGCACTCCCCAATCGGTCATCAAGCCACCAGCATAATCCCAAAACCAGCGAAAGTTGAAATGAAAACGATTCGGATTAAACGGTCGCTTAGGAGCAGGCCCCAACCAAAAATCGTAGTCAACACCAGCTGGTACTTCACCGTCAGGTTTTACCGGTACGGGCTCCATCCATCCTTGGTACGACCAAGTCCTCACAGTTCTGATCTTACCTAATTTGCCCGAATTAACATACTCAACAGCATCACGCCAATGCGGATCGCTCCGTTGCCACTGGCCAACCTGTACCACCGTGTTATATTTATTCGCAGCCGCTTCCATCAGGTTAATTTCTTCAATCGAATTCCCCAAAGGCTTTTCGCAATAGATTGCTTTTCCTGCCTGGCAAGCTTCAACAAAAGGCAGGCAGTGCCAGTGATCCGGAGTTCCGATGATCACGACATCCACCTCCTCATCAGCAATCAACTGCCGATAATCGGAATAAGCCTTGGGCTTTTTCCCCTGCAACTTTTCAGTATCAGCAAGCCGGGCATCCAATACCCGCTTATCCACATCACATATCGCAACGCACTCCGTATTGGGTTGTCCTAAAAAAGCTCTCAGATCTGAAAAACCCATTCCTTTCGCGCCTATCAATCCGCAACGAACCAACTTGTCTGGCGAACAAGCACTCATAGCCGCAGGCATTGATGCTGCTATCCCAACTGCAGCTGTAGCTGCCGTAGTTCGCTTAATAAATGTTCTTCTTGTTGTCATCTTTCGTTCTAGTTGTTTATTCTTTTTGCATGGCATCGTCAAATGCCACGTTCGAAGGAGCAAAGTCACTGTAGCGCACAAACTCGCAAGATTCTGCAGCACCAGCCTCCCGATCCATACCACTGTCCTCCCATTCAACAGACAGCGGTCCGCTATATTGGATATCATTCAACGCACGAATGATACTCTCAAAATCAATCTTTCCACGCCCAACACTCCTGAAATTCCAATAGCGACGATTGTCTCCAAATGGTAAATGGGCACCAAAAACACCGGCAGTTACCGGCACATCACTCCAATGGACGTCCTTCATATGTACATGGAAAATACGATCTGAAAATTCATAGATAAACCGGACATAATCGACATGCTGATAGCCTAAATGGCTGGGATCATAGTTAAAACCAAAAGCCGGATGATGCCCCAAAGCGTCAAGTGTTCGCTTAGCTGATTCAATGTCGAACGCGATTTCTGTCGGATGAACTTCCAGCGCATATTTGACGCCCATCTTCTCATACTCGTCTAAAATCGGAATCCACCGCTTGGCAAACTCCTCGTAACCTTTATCAATCAACTCCATTGGTGTTGGCGGAAAAGCATACAACATATGCCAAATAGGACTTCCGGTAAAGCCCACAACGGTATCAAGCCCTAAGCGTGCAGCCACCTGCCCCGTTCGGATGATTTCTGCTGCCGCCCGTTGCCGGACTCCTTCAGGATCGCCATCACCCCAAATGTAATCTGGAGCAATATTCTTGTGGCGCTCATCAATCGGATCGCAAACACACTGGCTCACCAAGTGGGTTGAAATGGTATATAAACTTAAATCGTATTTTTTTAGTAAGTCTTTCTTTTGATCACAATAGGCCTGATCTGCCTTGTCAATTTCGAGATGATCTCCCCAACAACAAAGCTCCAAACCATCATAACCAAAGTCTTTTGCTTTCTGGCACATGGTTTCCAGCGGTAAATCGGCCCATTGCCCGGTAAATAGTGTTACAGGTCTGCCCATAGTTTATGATTTAGTGGTTAATTACTGATTCGTTTTATCCTTCAAATTTCACCCATTTAACAGCATCGTTATAGCCAGCTTCAACAACAGTATCAATAAAACGCATGCCCCGAACACCATCTTCAATGCCCGGAAAGTCGAGCATCTCAGCGGTGGGTTGTTCGTTGTTCATTTTAGCCCTTACGGTTAATGAAAAGTTGCGGTAGATGTTGGCAAAAGCCTCGAGGTAGCCTTCAGGATGCCCGCCGGGCGTTCGGGTGTTATGCTGAGCGGCAGCCCCCATTTGTCCGGTTCCTACCCGCACCATTTCGGTTGGCCGATCCGCCCATTTTACCCAAAGTGTGTTGGGTTCATGTTGACGCCATTCCAAGCCTCCTTTTTCACCATAGACCCGAATTTTTAAAGCATTTTCCTCTCCTGCGGCAATTTGTGTTGCCATCAACACCCCGCGAGCGCCATTCTCGAAACGCAGGAAAGCAGCTCCATCATCGTCCAGCATCCGGCCAGGAACAAAAACATTCAACTCAGCACACAACTCAGTGACTTTCAATCCTGAAATATATTCGGCCAATTGGTGGGCATGCGTACCAATATCACCCATACAACCTGCTTTCCCTGATTTTTTAGGATCGGTACGCCAGCTTGCCTGTTTATTGCCAGTGTCTTCCTCTTTTGCTGCCAACCAACCTTGTGGGTACTCTACATAAATGCGCCTGATTTTTCCAAAGTCACCCCGGGCAACTCGTGCTTTCGCATCTTTTACTGCCGGGTAACCCGAATAGGTATGTGTCAGGGCCAAGGTTAGGCCGGTTTCCTCCAACTTCGATTGAAGCGCCAGTGCTTCGTCCAGCGTAAAGGTAATGGGCTTGTCAATAACCACATGAAAGCCATTTTCCAGGGCCATCATGGCCGGGGCAAAATGCACAAAGTTGGGGGTTACAATAGTCACAAAGTCCATGCGTTCACCTTCGGGCAAACGGGCCTCCTTTTCAAACATTTCCTGGTAGGTTGAGTACACCCGGTTTTCAGGTAGGAAGTAGGACTTTCCAGAAGCTTTCGAGATTTCCGGATTGACACTGAAACAGCCGCAAACCAATTCAATTTGGTTATCCATAAAAGCAGCAAGACGATGAACGGCACCAATGAAGGCATCAGAACCTCCACCGACCATCCCCATTCGAAGTTTACGATTCATAGTAATTGGTTTATTAGATTTTAGTACTTCTCAAATGTATAAAACTTCTGCTGAAGACGAAAAAACAGACCAGAATAGTATCGATAAAAGCGATAACTTCCGGTCCGGTTGAAAAGCTCCCCAAAGCCGCTCTTTTAGCTTTTGGGTTCCCTGTTGTTCTGGTTGTTTTCTGATTCTTTCAGCCGGGTAATTAACGAGCGGACTTCCTTCAACTGGTCAAACGACAATTCGCGCAATTGCCCACGTATATTCAGTGGAAGTTGTTCGCGAACCAAGGCCTGCAAGGGATGATTATCCGGCAAAGGCTCCTGCCCATCATCCTCCCATTCCATTAAATCGTTGGGCGTGCAATGCAATGCCCGGCAAATTGAACTAAGATGATTTAGCTTCAGCTGGGTAACTTTTCCATTAAGCGACCGCGTAGCCACATTGGGAGTCAATCCGAGCTTGATCAAAAAATTGTATGGATTGGCAATTCCTTTGATTTCGAGTAAATAGCGTAGGTTGTAGTGCAACATGACGAAGAATAGTTTTAGTGAGTTACGATAAGCTCATTAAAGTTAAAACTATTTCTTCACTATTGAAAATCAAATCTTTATTAATACAAATCATTCCTTAATTGTACAAATACAATTATTCATTATTCAAATCTTAATCATAATGCCAAAAAACTTATTCTAATTTTTCAAGAAGTATGACTCGATTCAAAAAACGGAGTCCTCCATTCTATCAAACTATTTATATTCTTTACAAAACCAACGACTTCTTTCCCAAAACCAAATCTATCCTTACCAAAGATCCTATTCCACAAAGGAATAGAACAATACGAAACTAGCTAAAAAGACTCTTAGAATTGACTTGTAATCTGGAAGAAATAAAACTATTTTTGAGAGTTCACTAAACCAATTACTACAATGAAACGAAGAAACTTCATCAGAAACACTGCCATGGGCAGTTTAGCTGCCGCCGGCCTTACTTCCGGCTTTTCAGCTTCAGCAAGCACCCCTGAAAAGTCGAATGCAGCACAGTTCAAACTCAAGTATGCTCCCAGTCTTGGAAGTTTTAAAGAACTTGTTGGAAGTGATCCGATCGATCAAATCAAGTTTTTCCACGATCAAGGCTTCCGGGCTATTTTTGATAACGGACTGATGCACAAAGAACCTGCCCTTCAGGAAAAAATTGCCAATGAACTGGCCCGCCTGGGGATGGATCTGGGACCATTTGTCTTGTATGCTGATTTCAGTGTCAAGTCGTTTGTCACCCAAGATCCAGAGATCAAAACCATGCTCAAAAAGAAGATGCAGGAAGGTTTGGAATGCGCCAAACGGACCAATGCTCAATCGGCGCTGGTTGTGCCTGGCCGATTTACCGATGACCTGGAGTGGGACTATCAAACAGCAAACGTTGTGGACAACCTACGCATGTGCTGTGACATTGTTGAGCCCAAGGGCCTAACACTTGTACTTGAGCCACTGAATGCCTGGACCAACCACCCGGGACTATTCCTGACCAAAATTCCGCAGGCTCACATGATTTGCAAAGCCGTTAACAGCCCCAGCTGTAAGATTGTCAACGATCTTTATCACCAGCAAATTACAGAAGGCAACCTGATTCCGAATATCGACCTAGCCTGGGAGTCCATTGCTGCTTTCCACATTGGAGACAACCCGGGACGCAAAGAACCCGGAACCGGAGAAATCAACTACAACAACGTGTTTAAGCACATCTACGATAAGAACTACGATGGTGTCCTTTGTTGTGAGCACGGCCGGAGCCTACCCGGGAAAGAGGGTGAACAAGCATTTATTAACGCTTACCGCAAAGCGGATCAGTTTTAAACGATTTAATCAACAAACATAGTTCCAGAAAGAGCCTGACTTTCGGGCTCTTTTTTTATCTACACACCGGACTTAACGGCAAATCCGAACTCAAATTCAATCCAAAAGTGGCAACAATTCGACCCCAAACTTAGCTGTATCTTAGCAGATGAGTCATTTAGCCAACTTTTCCAAGCGCCATTCCTTTTATTTCATGATAAAAGTGTACTTTTGCAATTCAATTTTTTGAAACCTGAATATCAGGGATAAAACGAAAAAATCTGCAAAACACAACAACATGAAACGACTGAAAATTAAAGAAGTGCTGGCTGGAGGAGAAGTAGGCCAGCAAGTGTTGGTAAAAGGATGGGTTAGAACCAAGCGTGGAAGTAAAAATGTCAATTTTATTGCGCTGAATGATGGATCAACCATTAATAATTTGCAGGTTGTTGCCGATGTTGAAAAATTTGGAGAAAGCTTACTTCGCGACATCAACACCAGTGCTGCCATTGGCGTAACCGGTGAGTTGGTCGAATCAATGGGAAGCGGACAAGCTGTTGAGCTGGTTGCTTCTGAAATTAAGGTTTATGGAAAAGCCGACCCCGACAAATACCCGATTCAACCCAAAAAACACAGCCTCGAATTTTTACGTGAAAACGCCCACTTGCGCTTCCGTACCGCGACATTCAGTGCTGTATTCCGTATTCGGCATGCGATGGCATTTGCCATTCATAAATATTTCAACGACAAAGGATTTTATTACTTGCATACGCCTATTGTAACAGCCTCTGATGCTGAAGGTGCCGGACAAATGTTCCGGGTGTCTACGCTTCCGGCTGTGAATCCTCC
The DNA here is from genome assembly GCF_900113005.1 of Sunxiuqinia elliptica. Classification (GTDB taxonomy): domain Bacteria; phylum Bacteroidota; class Bacteroidia; order Bacteroidales; family Prolixibacteraceae; genus Sunxiuqinia; species Sunxiuqinia elliptica. Next base: position 501,286 of record NZ_FONW01000001.1, on the reverse strand, counting down.
AACAACGGAGGAAGGCCAAATTGACTATACACAAGACTTTTTCGGACGTCCAACCAACTTAACGGTATCCGGGCAGCTGGAAGGCGAACTAGGTGCAACGGCTCTTGGTGAAGTTTATACTTTCGGACCAACCTTCCGTGCAGAAAACTCCAACACCACCCGTCACTTAGCTGAGTTCTGGATGATTGAGCCTGAAATGGCTTTCCATGAACTGAAAGACAATATGGACTTGGCGGAAGAGTTCCTGAAATACATGATCCGCTATGCCCTGGACAACTGCATGGATGATCTGAAATTCCTGAGCAACCGCTTGCAACAGGAAGAGAAGAACAAGCCTCAGGATCAACGTTCAATGGAACTGATTGAAAAGCTTCAGTTTGTTTTGGAGAACGAATTTGTGCGCTGTACTTACACCGATGCTATTGATATTCTGAGAAATTCAAAACCTTTCAAAAAAGGAAAATTCCAGTTCCCGGTTGAATGGGGCATCGACTTGCAAAGTGAGCACGAACGCTACCTGGTTGAAAAACACTTCAAAAAGCCGGTTATCCTGATCGACTATCCAAAGGACATCAAAGCTTTCTACATGAAGCAGAACGATGACAACAAAACAGTAGCTGCCATGGACGTTTTGTTTCCTCAAATTGGAGAGATCATTGGAGGATCGGAGCGGGAAGCTGATTACGACAAATTAGTGAAGCGCATGGAAGAGATGAACGTTCCTGCTGAAGAAATGTGGTGGTACTTGGATACCCGCCGTTTTGGAAGCGTTCCTCACTCGGGTTTTGGTCTGGGATTTGAACGTTTCATTCTGTTTGTTACCGGCATGGGTAACATTCGTGACGTGATTCCTTTCCCTCGGACACCAAAGAATGCCGAGTTTTAATTCGAAAAGACTTAAAAAACATTAAAAACACAGGAGGTTGACCATAATAAGTCAACCTCTTTTTGATTACAAAGGTTATCTTTGTTATTCTTAATAAAGATTAACTTTGAAGAAAACAGAAGAATAGTATGCCCTCTCAAAAACTAAGTTTACAACAGAAACTGCTACAGAAGCTTTCACCACAGCAAATTCAGGTGATTAAGCTTTTGGAGATCCCTACTATTCAGCTCGAACAGCGCATAAAAAAGGAACTGGAAGAAAACCCGGTTCTCGAAATGATAGATGACGGACCAATAGACCAGGGAGATGATAGTGATAGTAGTGACAATGAAAGCGATGAGTTTTCGCTGGAAGACTACATGGATGAAGATGATGTCCCCAGTTATAAATTAAACGCCAACAACTATTCAAAAGACGACAAACAGGTTGATATTCCCTATAGTTCAGGAACCAGTTTTTATGAATCGCTTACCGAGCAGTTGGGATTGACTGAATTATCGGATCAGCAAAAGTTATTAGCCGAATACATCATTGGAAACATCGATGAGGATGGCTATTTACGTCGCGATTTGCTTTCCATCAGCGATGACCTGGCTTTCACCCTAAATATGAATGTCAGCGAAAAGGAGTTGCTTGAGATTCTGGAAGTCATTCAGGATTTTGATCCGGCAGGCGTTGGTGCTCAAACCTTACAGGAATGTCTGCTTCTACAGATTCAGCGTAAGAAAGGCACCGAATCCTCTATTTTGGCTTCGAAAATCCTTGAAAACAGCTTTGATGAATTCACCAAGAAGCATTACGACAAAATCATCAATAAATACGGCATTACTGAGGAACAACTCAAAGATGCATTGGCCGAAATCCTCAAATTGAACCCTAAACCCGGAGGCTCAGCCAACAACCCGCACAACCGCTCCAACCAAGTCATTATCCCGGATTTTACCCTTGATAATGTCGATGGAGAGTTGATTCTTTCGCTCAACCAGCGAAATGTTCCCGACCTACGAATGAACAGCACCTACATGGACATGCTGCGAGGCTATTCTGACAATAGAAAGAATGCTTCGAAAAGCCAAAAAGATGCGGTTCAGTTTGTCAAGCAGAAGCTGGATTCGGCCAAGTGGTTTATTGACGCCATTCGGCAACGCCAACAAACGCTTTTGCTAACGATGTCGGAGATTATTGATTTTCAGAAAGAGTATTTCAAGGAGGGGGATGAAACCAGGATGCGGCCCATGATTTTGAAAGATATTGCTGATCGCACAGGCCTGGACATCTCAACCATTTCCAGGGTTTCAAATAGCAAGTATATCCAAACGCATTTCGGTATTTATCCGCTAAAGTACTTCTTTTCAGAAGGTATGCAGAAAGATACCGGCGAAGAAGTTTCAACCCGCGAAATCAAGAAAATATTGCAGGATTGCATTGATAAGGAGGACAAGCGCAAGCCATTGACTGATGATAAACTGGCTGCCATTTTAAAAGAAAAGTCTTATCCTATTGCGCGGCGTACGGTGGCAAAATACCGGGAACAGCTTGGCATTCCGGTTGCTCGATTACGAAAAGAACTATAGGCTCCACCTGGCAGCAAATGCAAACGAAATAAACAGATGAAACGAGCATGATTTTATTCATCATTAGATCACAAAGGAGTATGATTAAAAAAATTGTGCGAGAGCGAAGCGGTTCCATGAGTTCAATTTTTTTTAATTAACTCATTAACCGGTAATTATTAAATTTTGAACGAATGAATTTTAAGCACTTTATTGCCCGGTTTTTTTCCATTGTTTTTCATCCCCTGCTCATTCCAAGCCTTGGCTTTTTGTTGTTGATGAACTCTGGATTTTACTTTTCCATGATGAACCCAACCGCCAAAAAGGTGCTCTTTTTGATCGTCTTTCTAAGTACGTTCTTGTTGCCCCTCTTAAGTTTGGGATTGCTTTCGTTCAATAAACGCTTTGATTCAAGCATGGAGAAAAGCACCGACCGAGTGATTCCGTTGCTATTTACGGCAGTTTATTATTATCTGGGCTACTTCTACCTTGGCAAGATCCAGATCTACCCCATTTATCGCATCTTCCTGCTATCAACGATCCTGATTATTATCTTACTCCTTCTGATATCCATGAAGTGGAAAATAAGCAACCACATGGCCGGAATTGGAGGACTTATAGGAGCAGTACTCGCCCTATCTTTTCGCTTAGGAATAAATAGCTCGGCGCTTTTAGGGGCGTTGATCATTGTAGCTGGCCTACTTGGCAGCTCACGATTGTTGTTGCAGAAACACAATCCACTACAGATCTACGCAGGGTTCTTTGCAGGATTTACGATCAATTACCTGGTGATTATTTATCTATAACCATTACCCAAGCATTCGAGAAATCTTCTTCCTGACGAAGAACATCTAAGGCGTTCTTTGCCATTTCAAAGTCATTGAATGACTGAACGGCAACCCGGTAGTATCCGTCTTCATTGCGCATGATTACCGCAGAATTATAGCCCATCTTCTGGTACTTTTTGTTCCAGCTTTCAGCAAATTCTTTCACGGTATAGGAATCAACAACCAAAAAGAATTTATCATCAAGGTTGACTCCCATATCAATTTCAACGGTTGGTTCCTCGGGCTTTGGCTCAGGCATAACAACTTGCTGAACGGTATCCTGTGGAGCAACTTCCACTTGCAGTTCTTCCTTGCTTTCTTTTGATTTACAAGCTGCAAGCGCGACAACAAACAAGATTAAGAGGTATTTTGACTTCATTTCCTTTTGTGCTTTTAAACAAAGGTAAGGAAAGAAATAAAAAATCCCTTGTTAGAAAGGGATTAATCAGGCTTACTCTACAAACTTGTATCCAATGCCTTTTAGTGTTTTAATATGCTCGTTTCCGATCTTTTCACGAAGTTTCCGAATGTGTACATCAATCGTCCGATCGCCAACAACCACGTTGTCACCCCATACCGAATAATAAATTTCTTCGCGGGTAAACACCTTGCCGGGCTTGGAAACCAATAAAGACAACAATTCAAACTCCTTACGTGGAAGAATCATCTCCTGCCCATTCGTATTAATCAGGTATCGCTCCTTGTCAATCACCAGGTTGCCGATCGTAATGATACTTGAGTTTTCAACGGTTTGCTCGGTAGCAACGCCTCCTCCCGTACGTTTTAACAGGGCTTTCACCCGGCTAACCAATACCTTTGGGCGAATAGGCTTGGTGATGTAATCATCGGCACCTGCCTCAAAACCAGCAATCTGCGAATAATCTTCACCACGCGCTGTTAAAAAGGCGATAACCACATTGGGAAGTGTCGGGATCTTACGAATTTCTTCGCAAGCTGCGATTCCGTCCATTTCAGGCATCATCACGTCCAAAATAATTAAGTCCGGAGTTTTCTTCTCGGCGAGCTTTATGGCTTCCAACCCATTTTGGGCGGTATAAACCTTGTAGCCTTCTTTCTCCAGGTTATAACTGATGAATTCCAAAATATCGACCTCGTCGTCGACCAATAAAATTTTATACTTTGTATCACTCATAGTTTGGTATTGTTAACCGCTGCTAATGTAGAACTACTGCGTAAATAGAATGTTAAATATTTTTTAAGCTTGAAAATCTACGAAAATTACGACTTTCATTTTGCTTTTTCAAGGGTGAAGGTAAAAGTTGTTCCTTCGTCAACGGCCGATTTCACATTGATTGTTTGCTCATGAGCCTCAATGATGTGTTTTACAATGGATAAGCCCAAGCCAGTTCCCCCCTGCTCTCTCGAGCGGGATTTATCTGCCCGGTAGAAACGTTCAAAAATCCGTGCCAAATGTTTGCTATCGATTCCCAATCCGTTGTCAGCGACCTCGACCATCAGGTTATCTTTTAAGTCATAGAACGAGATTTTCACGAATCCTTTGCGTTTACCATACTTAATGCCGTTCACCACCAAGTTGGTCATCACCTCCATAATCCGTTTTTTATCGGCCAACACTTTCACTGGCTTTTCCGGACGATTAAATTGCAGCTGAATTTTCCGTTCAGAGGCCATCATCTGTTCCATCTCAATCACATCATCCACCAAACGAACCAAGTCGAAACTTTCATACTTCAACTTCAACTCGCCCGACTCCAGCTTGGTGATTGATTCCAAATCTTCCACAATAGAAATCATGCGGTCGATGCTTTTCTCGGTCCGCTTCAGGTACAGCTTATTCACTTTCGGGTCATCAATTCCGCCTTCCAAAAGTGTAAGAATATACCCTTGGATATTAAAGATCGGCGTTTTCAACTCGTGTGAAACGTTCCCCACAAACTCTTTTCGATAACGTTCCAAATCTTTCAAACGGGTGATTTCTTTGGTTTGGTTTTTGGCCCACTCTTCTACTTCCATACGTGCCGATGAAATTAAATCCGATGAATCTTCTCGACGTTTGATTTCTTTTCCCTGAACCGGCATTTTCCGAATTATTTTATAAATCGGCTCTACTTTGTAATCAACATACCGGCGCATAATGAAAGCAATTGCCAGGTAAGTGAAACCAAAATACAGTAAGCTCAGTAAGAGATAAAGCCAACCAGAAAAACTTATGAATGAAAGCACTATTACCAATAATGCAGCAAAAAAAGTGAGTGTTAGCGACAAATAAAGTGCTAACTTTCGGGGAGAATAAGTCTTCATACACGCTTTAGTTTAGCGGCTAATTTAAAACAAAAATTTGCTTGTTTACTCATTAATAGTAATTTGACGGTTCGTTAACATTTTATTAACACAAATACACTTCTAGATAAATCATTAAAATTATTTTTGCCCCCGTCAATCTTTATACCCAAAAAATGGAACAATTTTATCTAATCCTTGTTATCGTTCTCTTCGCACTGGCAATTTCTGACTTGGTTGTTGGAGTGAGTAATGATGCCGTAAATTTTCTCAACTCTGCAATTGGATCGAAAGCAGCGCCCAAGTGGGTCATCTTTGGAGTCGCCAGTATTGGAGTTCTTGTTGGAGCCACCTTCTCGAGTGGCATGATGGAAGTTGCCCGAAAAGGTATTTTCCACCCAGATATGTTCTTCTTCGCGGAGATTATGGTCATTTTTATGGCTGTAATGATTACCGATGTGATTCTGCTCGATTTATTCAACACGCTCGGCTTACCGACCTCAACAACGGTTTCGATCGTTTTCGAGTTGCTCGGAGCTGCCGTAGCCGTTTCGGTTGTTAAAATAAACCAGGCAGGTCAGTCTATCTCTGAATTGCACAAGTACATAAATTCCGAAAAAGCCCTGGCGATTATTACAGGTATTTTGCTTTCGGTATTTATTGCCTTTATTGTTGGAGCCGTGGTACAATATATTGCCCGGCTTATTTTTTCGTTTAAAACACACAAAACCCTGAAATATTTTGGCTCTGCCTTTGGTGGACTGGCTATTGCAGGAATGACCTATTTCATGATCATTAAAGGAGCCAAAGGAGCTTCTTTCATGTCGGCAGAAACTGTAAACTTCCTTAAAAACAACATCCTGAACATTCTTCTGGTTAGTTTTGTGGGGTGGACCGTTATTTTGCAGTTGCTGTACTTAATCTTCAAAATAGACATTCCGAAGGTAATTGTTTTGGTCGGAACCTTTGGTTTAGCCATGGCCTTTGCAGGAAACGACCTGGTGAACTTTATTGGAGTTCCATTGGCCGGTTTTTCATCGTTTAAAGCCTGGATGGCTGGAGGAGCCGTTTCGCCCGACAGCTTTGAAATGGGCATGTTGAGTGGCAAAGTGCCAACACCAACCTACATGTTAGTTGTGGCTGGTTTCATCATGATCATTACCCTGATCACCTCTAGAAAAGCCCGTTCGGTTGTTGCAACAACTGTCGATTTGTCTCGCCAGAGTGAGGGAGACGAACGCTTTGGGTCATCGGCTTTCTCGCGTACCATGGTTCGCACAACGATATCCATCAATAAAGGATTTCGGAAAATCGTACCCGCTGGTTTTATTCGTGCTTTTGACAGCCGTTTTGAACCAAACACCGAGGAGCTGAACAAATACAAGGATAAAGATAAGCCTGCTTTCGATAAAATAAGAGCCTCCGTAAACCTGGTTGTTGCCAGTATCCTGATTTCAATTGGTACTTCCTTGAAGTTGCCACTTTCAACCACCTACGTAACGTTCATGGTTGCGATGGGTACCTCGTTGGCCGACCGCGCCTGGGATCGTGAAAGTGCTGTTTACCGAATCTCCGGTGTGTTTACCGTTATTGGAGGTTGGTTTATGACAGCCTTGGTTGCGTTCTCCGTAGCCGCTTTCATCGCCTGGATTATTTCCATCAGCGGTAATTTCATGATCTTCATCTTTGTACTGGTAGCCATCTTCATGGTTGGCCGCACCTACTTTGTCTTCAAGAAAAAAGCGAAAGAAAAAGAAGAAGAGGAAGAAGAGCTGGAGGTTTCAGACCAAATTATGGAGAAAACCAAAAAGCAAGTGCTAAACACCATCATGAATGCCAACCAGATTTATTCGGTAAGTATCGATAGCTTCATCAAGGAAGATCGTTCACACCTGAAAGAATCATTGGGCTTGAATAAGAAATTCCAGAAGAAGGTTAAGAAAGCCAAGGACAAAGTATTCACTACCATCCAAACCCTGCAGCAAGAGTCGATGGAAAGTGGACACTGCTATGTTCAGATTGTGGACTACCAACGTGAGATTTCTCACTCGCTGCGCTTCTTGGTAGAGCCTCTTCACAAGCACTTGGAAAACAACCACAAGCCATTCGTTGAAATCCAGTTGGAAGAAATGACTGAGCTGATTGCTCAAGTTGATGAGTTCTTCAACCTGATCTTGCACATGGTTAAGGATGACCGCTTCGAGAAATTTGATGAGGTGCTTGCCCTTAAAGAGTCGCTGACTGATAAGCTAACTCAGTTGGAGAAAAAACAAATCAAGCGGATTAAAGCCAAAGACGTGAGTACCCGTAATTCACTGTTGTTTTTCAACGTGATTAAAGAGACTAAAAACCTCGTCCTACATTCAATCAATTTGGTTAAGTCACAAAGAGATTTCGTAGGAATGAGTACAAAATAAGCTTGTACGTTTATTATTTCCAGAGCCGGGTAATTGATTTTGCCCGGCTTTTTTATAAAAATCACTTCATTGACTGAGGATTAATGGCATTCTTTATTGGTTGTTCAACAGATTCTAAATCTGTAAAGTCTTATCAGACGGATCTTACGCTGCTGTCTTGAAACAAAGAGTAAACAGAAAGTTCAAGGCTGATTTTTATCTTCATCTTTCTAAAAGCTAAGTTCAACGAGTGATTTCCTCCTTTGTCGGAACTTCTCGTTTGCACTAAGCTTTCACTTTGATTCCAGTCTTGATAAAAATAGGCCGATCTAGTGCTACATCCTCTGACTTCGTTAAACAATCACCTCCATTGGCGATTCTTGAGAATCATTTTTTATGTATTGAAGTAAATGAAGCCAGCGACAAGAACCTTAGCGTTTACCACTAAAATAACGGCGAAATAAGACCTTTTTCAGGTCGCGAAAGATAATCTGGTGGGCAATCACCTCCACTTGGTTGTAACGCGGAAAATCGGCCTGTGTACGCGCAATATCGCGATCTGAGATATCCACCTGGTACAGGATTGACATCAGCAGGTCCGAATTGTTGATCAGTAAGGTATCGATCTGCTCAATCAGCTGCTGGTGCAACTCATGATAGGCCTCATCAATGTGTCCCGAAAAATGAATTTCCACCCCAAACAAGCCAAAGTCTTTCATGATTTGAGCGATGGTTTCCAGGATGATATCTTCCCGATTCAGAAAAACATCGACATTGGTATGGGTAATATTGGGTAAGTTCATTGTTTCGTTTTTTTGAGCGATGAAAGGTAGCAATTTTAACGTCTGAAACCCAAAGCCACTTTGGGACGATTCCTTTGTTCACCATGAGCAAGGCCTCCTTCCGAATCAAAGCACTTACATCTCAATGCCTTTCCCGTGTACCACTTCCAGCTCATTGCTCAAGGCTTCCAACTCCTTTTCATTCGTTTCCCAGGTCACATTCTTTCGAATCCGGCTCAGGCTTTGCTGGGTCACCCCAATGTAGGAGGCAATATCTTCGAGCTTGGCTTTGAGCACCACCCCCGGAAACTCGCGGAGAAAGTGCTTGTAGCGTTGTTCGGCATCCAAAGCACGCATCAAAGCAAACCGATGATGCATCATCCCCAGGTAGTTGACCACGCCAATCATACAAAAGCGGGCCAGATCGATATGCTTAAACATCAAGTCGAGAAAAGGTGCGCGGGGCAATTCAATCATTTCGCACTCGGTGAGTGTTTCCAGCGAAATATGAGAACGGGTATTGTTCAGGAACGAAACCGTTTCGGACAGCACAATGGGGGCCACCCGGAAATCATACACAAACGACTTTTCATTGTAGTAATCTTCACACTTAACAATTCCTTTTCCCAAAAACCGAACCGCCGTTTCAACGCCCATATAATCCAGCAGGGGTTCCCCCTTCTCCACCCGCCAAAACTTCATGATTGCGCAGAGTCGCTCCCATGATTCATCGGAAATTGGGCTGGTTGCATTGATAAACGAGTGAAGTTGGTCACAGTAAAAGGAACAGTGTTCTTGGCTAAGTGGCTCCATAATCATTCTATCGGTTAGCGTTTCTCTCTTCGATGGAGATATTCCTAAACAAATTTACTTTTTCTGGCTTTAGATTTCTTTATCCCAAGCAATTTTTTGTCAATAAAAAGCCCTCTGGCTGATAAAAAGGTATCAAGTTGCGGTCTCCCAAAGCAGGAAACTGGCTTGAATCCTCATTTTTTACCATATGGTAAATCGCACAAAAACCACTTGCCGTATCTTCACCACAAAACCAAACAGAAGTATCCATGAAAAAACTAGGAATTACCCTATTACTCGCATTGGTCGCTCTTCAATTCGGCTGTAAAGAAACCGAATATGTTGAATCGGCCCCACAGCTGGAGTTTACCATCGTCAAAGACAATCTGGTTTTTGTCGAGGGAGCCACCATCTCGCTCTACACTACTCAGGACGATTGGGAAACCCACTCCAATGTCGTTCAATCGCTTCAAACCGACTCCAAAGGCCAAGCCCTTTTTGAAGAGCTGGAAGAGCAGCGGTACTACTTTTTTGTTGAGCAAGACGAGCTGAACAACCTGGCAGACATTGCCGCCACCGCTGAACCCCTGAAAATCGGCCAGAAATCGCAAGTTCTGGTTAAAATTGCAAACACCAACCTTTAGACTTTCCTTACTTAAAACAAGCCCAAGATGAAAAAATACACCCAATCACCTTTAGCCATCCTGTTGCTTTTGCTGACCATTCTTTCGGTCTCCTGCAAAGAAGAAATTATTTACGAAGACCCCGAACCTTTTTACGACAAAGGCGAGCGCCTGAAAATTAACAACGACCTGGTCATTTTAGATGACCGAGAACTCACCCACTCTGGAGGTCAAGCCGGCATTTGGTACGACGAGGCTTCTCAAGTTTTAAAAGTTGATGCCAGCACCCTCGAGGTAGAACTCGACACCGGTCTGGTATTGCATATCGACCGCGAGCAGGATGTGTTGCTTCGCCGGATTAGCCATGTTGAACAATCCAATGGCGAATACATTTTGCAAACCGAAGATGGTAACCTTCTGGATGTATTCGATAATGCCAAGCTTTCGCTTGATTTCAGCCCCGATTTTAGCAACCAGCAATTGAAATCGGGCAGCATGGGCAACTTAAAAGGTAATGCCCTTTCCAAGGCACTTACCGATGACGACCAAGGCATCCATCCCTGCGAAATACGCATGATTGTAGGCGATACAGAACAGGTCATTTTCTCAGTCGAAAAGAACATTCCCCTGCTAACTACCAAGTCGGCCAGAAGCAGCAACAAAGTAGGCTTTGAGCACCAATTCAACACCAACAAAACCATTCTCGCTGTTGGCCCGGTTGAGCTCGTTTTAGAAGATTTTGGTTTTTCGTGGTACTCCGACCTGAAAGCCAAGGTATCAACCGAAAAGAAATACCACCACACCCCTTGGGGCTCGAAGATCAAGCCACCCTATTATGTTGGCGCCAAATTGGATTTTATTGCTGAAGACATGGACATTGAAGCTTGGTTTGATGTAGCTGCCGTAATTGATGGTAAGCTTCCGTTGGTTCATGAAACCGACCCTTTATTGCTTCCAATCACCTTACAATTTGAATTCCCGGTTGGGACAATTCCGGTGCTCATCGGCGTTGAGTTTGCCTTGGATCTGGGTGTGGATATTTCGGTTGAAGGCAAAGCCAAAGTGGGCACCGGTTATACCGTTAAGTACAACATCCCCAGGGTAATGGTTGGCGGAACAATTTACGAAGAGTACCTGATTCCCCACTGGAGCTCCCGCCACGACTACCAGCAAGGGCATGTGGTTGAGCAACACGTTCATCCGTTAAAACTAGAAGCGATGGCTTCGCTAAAACAAGTGTACACCCTCAAGCCAACCATGGGCTTTAGCATTTACCGCGGGGCTGGCCCCGAGATTAACCTGGCTATTGGCACTGAATTTGATTTTAATGTGGGCGGTGGCGTAAGCCTGAGCCTGAAAGACTCCAAAGATCCACAAGCCTACATTGGCTGGGGCGGGAAGCTGTCCACCAAGATAGGCGCTGGCGGTGGCGTTTGGCTCGATGCGTTTGGCGTGCTAAACAAACATCTCGATATTCCGACCCTTCCGTTGCTGCCGAGCATCCCAATTTGGCATACCCCAAAATCGCTGTCCGATAAAACCGGAACTGACTTTGGCAACACCATTGTTGGGCAAGCCAAGGAGGTAGAGGTAGAAGTAAAAGACAGCTGGACCCTCCCCGCTCCCATGATGTTTGTCGAATGGGTTTCGGATGGCGGAGGCCACTGGGAGCACCCCATCACCATGACGGCACTGGGAGTTGCCAAGAACAAATGGATTCCGACGGAAGCTGGCACCCATCACCCCTATTGCTATGTGAAAAACGGCAAGCTAAAAGAAATCGGCCGCGTTAATTTCACCACCACCACAACCGAAGAATAGGCGGTTAGAAGACCTGATCGACAACAAATTCAAGAATCCCTGGGGCACTGCGCCCTAGGGATTTTTAATTTCCATTCTCAGGTTTCCGGCGGTTAAAAAAAGTGTTTTTAGGTTGAGCATCATTGCGAACGAAGTGATGCAATCTCCCATCCCATTTTCGTCTACACACTCTGCTCTTTGCCCCATGCCCTCTGCCCTTCCCTTTGCCCCAACGGGGCTAAAGCAAGCATGTGCCGAGCAGTTTTCCCGATTTGTTTTCCTAAGATACCACACGATGGAATCGCACGGCAGCAGTGATGTTTGTCGAATGGGTTTCGGATGGCGGAGGCCACTGGGAGCACCCCATCACCATGACGGCCCTGGGAGTGGCCAAGAACAAATGGATTCCGACAGAAGCTGGCACCCATCACCCCTATTGCTATGTGAAAAACGGCAAGCTAAAAGAAATCGGCCGCGTTAATTTCACCACCACCACAACCGAAGAATAGGCGGTTAGAAGACCTGATCGACAACAAATTCAAGAATCCCTGGGGCACTGCGCCCTGGGGATTTTTGATTTCAGCTTCAGGTTTCCGGCCAACACTTGTTCTCCTTTGCTGAAATGGAAAATTCGTTTTCGTTAGTTGCAGAAATACCACGCGATGGAATCGCGCGGCAGCATAGGGAATGTGACTTGGGTTGCTATAGCTACTACACAATCGGTACGCGTCTTTCCGAACTTGTTTCGGAATCGGCCTGCGATTCGATTGTACCTGGGTCTCCCGTTCCTCAACCCCTTGATTTTAGCGGCCCCGCGGAAGGTTTAACCCTCCACAGCGCTCCTTGAGTGTCCATTGGCCTAATCATCCCTCCACGATGGGAAATGACCATCCCCTGAGTGATTTTTCAACGCCACGGGAACCGCTGACCCGCCACTGCACAATTTTTGGACTCCACAGCGAACCGGGAGCCTCCATTGAGCTATTTCTCCCCGTCACAACGAAAAATGACCGCCCACAGCCCCGTTTTTGTGCTCCACGCCAGCAATTGACCGTCCCCGCAGCAGTTTCTGGTGTCCATTACGAGTTTAAGGAATCCCGTGGGCAATTTAAAATCGTCTGGCAGCAAATTAAGGCGCCCTTTGGGGTGTTTAAGTGAATCCGTCGGCCTAGTTGAGCCGTCCTTTGGCAAATTAAATAAGTTCGTCGGCCTATTTACCCCATCCTTTGGCAAATTAAGTGCGTCCGGTGGGTCAGTTGACCATTCCTTTGGCAGTTTAAAGCCATCCGCCGCCAATCTCTCCTTCCCCGCAGCAGTTTTTAGCCAGATGCTGCCGCGCCATTCTATACCCTGGCTCGACATCCCCCAAACGACCACACCTGAAAACGAAACAGAATCCTACACAGCTGCCTCAAAACATTAAAAAAGTATCTTATGGTCAGTTTGTTTTTGCTAAATTAGGCGGTTAAATGAACAAATGATAAAAATAGATGTACCCTAGAAAGGCATTTCTTACTATAATCAAAAATCTGCCAAGCATATCTTAAGTAAACACAGTCGAGACATCAATAGCATTTGATTTTCATAAGCGAAATAGAACACTGCCATTTGTCCAGATGGCAAAATAAGAACTAAGAAAATTGAAAAAATGCCTTTAAGAGCATTCATCGACAACGAAGAAATCATCTCCATTGAGCAAACAGATGAACAATGGGATGACATAAAAAGACGAATAAAAACCCAAGAGACTTCTTTGATCTTACCATGTTGTAAACAAGAAGGTTTCTTAAGGAAAAGTAGAAAAGGATTAAAACATTTTGTCCATTCTAAATCAAATAAAACCTGCGATTGGAAACCTGAATCCCCAGAACATTTGAAAGCTAAAATTGAAATTATAAAAGCCTGTAAAATAAATGGATGGAAAGCAATTCCTGAATATTCAGAAACAAATTGGAGAGCCGATGTATTAGCTATTCAAAATGAAAAACGAATTGCATTCGAAGTACAATGGAGCAAACAAACCTTTGAAGAAACTAAATTTCGACAAGATAGATATAGAGAATCAAATGTGCGCGGTTGTTGGTTCTTTAGAACAGCACCTAAAGAGCTAAGAAAGTATAGTCATACACTTATAGCTAACAACGAAATTCCTGCATTTAAAATATTCAAAGACGAAGATTCAAACATTACGGCACAATTAAGTCAAACACAACTTCCTCTAAAATCTTTGGTTGACAACTTGCTAAAACGGAAAATCAAATTCTGTGAGCACATAAAACTAAAACACAAACAAGATGTAAATATCGTTTTCTTCAAAACAAGTTGTTGGAGATGCCACAAGCCACAACACCTTTGGACTGTTGAACCAGACTTACGAACAGCTTGCGATAGAGACTTTTATGTAATAGGATCATTGTGGGATGATGACGACATTGATAAAAACTCCAAAATCTACGAAGCAGTTAAACAATTCTTACAAACAGAGAATGGCAAGCATTTAAAAATTGGGAAACTAAAATACAGATACAGCAAAACTGTCAAGAACAGTTATTTATCTCATGGATGTTTCTACTGTGATGCAATTTTCGGCGACTTTTTTCTAAACTCAGAAAAATTAGAAGGGCAAAACTCCTCAAATAGTATAGTACATAAAGTTGAGATAGAATTTGGTACAATGAGAAAAGAAGGAAAACATTGGTGTTATTCAGAAAACGGAGAATTTTGCGAATAAAACTAAATAAACCTCTCATATCGCATAGCATAAGGCATATGCTAGGCTTCGCTTCGCTGCCCTCACAGCCACACAATTCTATCGATTAGCTAAAGAACAAGTCAATAAAATAAAACAGATAAAAAAATGAAAGATAATTTTAAAAGACATAGAGCTCTAATTGCATTCCTCCAGCAATTTGATCTTTATAAAAAATCAATAGTAATTGAAGATGAAAGGTGTTTAGAAGACTTGATAAATCTTAACACAAATGACATTAATAAAACTGTTTTTCTAATTGGTGATTTTCTTAATTATCATTCGGGATCTTCGGAGACATTGCAACTATATAAATTGCTACAAGCCTATTTTCTGAATATCGAAAAGAGACACAAGATAAATGAGATAATTGAAGATTAGTTTTTTACTACCATCATCTCCTTATTCAATTATCCTTAACCACCCGATGAAGTCGCGCAGGAACAGCCGGCGACCAAAAAGTCAAGAACAACTCATTACCTCGAACTTTATCATTTAGCTAGACAACATTCAAGTACAGGGAAGTAAAAAAAGAAAATGAAATTTATTCAATTTATGCACCCAAGCTGGGAGCATGGTTTTAAATCAAAAAATGGAGATATCTTTCCCAACAAACAGTGGAATAAACTAAGTCATAAACGAAAATTTGTAAAGCAAAGCGGATTCCTTCTAGACTCACTGAATGATACACCAAAAGAATCAGATATTGACTTCTGGTGTGAATGGGAACCCAATTCAATTGTTGAAAAAGAACTTGAAACAAATATTAACTTATCTCGGATAAAATCAAACTATACGGGATTACCAAAATTTCTACATGGAGAACTATTTTACTCCAAGTTGGATAGCAATCTAGGGAGGAAAAATACAGACCCATGTGTTTTTGGCAAAACGTTTAAATTCTTTTTATGTCAGCAAACAAGAAAGAAAAGCAAAAAGAATCCTGAAAGAATTCAAACCCAATTAGCAAAGCTAGAGAAAGGATCAATAATACTTTTTGGCTCGCATAAACAAAATTCAAAAACTAAGGAACGACTATTTATTGTAGATACTGTTTTTGTTGTTGATGATTGGATCGAATTCTACTCGAAAGAGGATTTTAAGAATATTAACGATACAAGAATTTGTAAAGGGTACAAAGATATTTGTATTAACTTTTTAGATAAGTTGCCAATAACTAGAAGATTATATTTTGGTGCAACATATGAAAATCAAGTAAATGGGATGTTTAGCTTTGTGCCTTGCAAAAAATCTGGCAATAATTATGGATTTGAAAGACCTGTAATAATATTAAAAGATAGAGTTAACTCAAACAGAAATACTGGATTCAAGCAATCAACAATAAATAACATTGATGAATCTAAAGCTATATGGAATAACATAGTTAAACAGATTTTTAAACAAGATCTAAAAATTGGATGGGGATTTAAGATGCCTAAACAAAGAACACTCCTTATTCCTGCAAAATTCGAATATGAACCAAATTCTAAAGAAACATGCCCAATATCATACCTTTTCACTCACTCTCCATTTCATCACCTCCCCTTCTAATCATCCCAAATCTTCACCAAAAAAAGGCAACTTAGGCTTTATGGGCTTGTCAACAAGTTTTAACTTTGGAGGGTATTCGTGGAACATCAATCACAAACGAAACCAATGTCAACCCAAAGTGCTGTAAAAAGAGGGAAGCAAGTTGTTAACGAATTGCTTGTTCGGCCCTTTCCACAAAACCTGCTGATTCGGAAACCCGTTTGGGGGGCCTTGCTGTTTTTGGTGGTGCTGTTTGTGTTTATCGTCGCCTATCGCCCACTCCAGGTACACGAAACAGCCTTACTCAGCTTTCAACTGACGGTGCTGGCCTATTGTTTCCTTATTGCCTTGGCCGAACTGCTGGTGGCCAGTGCGATTGCGCGAACCAATGGCTTTTCTCCCAAAGGCAACTGGACGGTTAGCTCCGAAATTCTTGCTGTGGTTCTTCTCCTTTTGGGCATTGGCGTGTCCGTGTATTTTGCCGGTTTTATCATGGAACCCGCCAGCTCGCGATGGAACTGGCCAACCTTTTTCGACTCCTTTTCCCGCGCCATTTTAATTGGGTTGGTTCCGGTGCTCCTGCCCTCCTTGTTCAACATTCGCTATGCCTTTGCCCAGGAAACCTTTCAAAGCTATGAGCTTCGGGATCAGGTAAAGGACAGCCAGGAGGCGCTGATCCAAATTGAGTCGAAGGCCAAAAAGGAGCATCTGGAGTTTTTCCCCCACGAATTTCTGTTTGCCGAGTCTCAAGGGAACTACGTCGTTTTTCACCTGATTAGGCCAGATGGCCCCGTGGCTATCAGCATTCGGAATTCCATCAGCGACATTGAAACGCAGCTTGCAGCCATCCCCCATTTTATGCGGACACACCGCGCTTTCGTTGTCAATCTCAAGCAAATTACCTCCCGCAAAGGCAATGCTTTGGGCTACCGCCTATCGCTGGCCAATTGCACCGACATTGTTCCGGTTTCGCGGCAAAATGCCCGCCAGTTTGAGCAAGCCATGCTGTAAAATAATTGCCACTCCCCATCCCAAAAAGCTTGCTTCCCCAACCTCTTTTTAAGGCGACTTTGTCATCTGTCCCAATTCAGAGCTATCGGTCACAATAACTTGCAGAGCAGGCGTTCTCCGGCTTTTTTTTGTGTAAAAATCCAAAATCTCACAGTCATGAAAAGCTTCATCAAATACGTCCTAACGAGCCTTTTGCTATTCGTTTCCATGGCCCTTTTTGCTCAAAGCACATCCACAATCTCCGGAAGCATTCTCGAAGCAGAAAGCCATCAGCCCATCCCTTTTGCGACCCTTCGGTTGATGAATGTTTCCGGCAGTACGCCGCAATTGCTGGCAGGAACCATTAGCAATGAGCAAGGCTCTTTTGCCATCAGCCAGGTGCCCAATGGCAACTACCAGCTACTGGTCAGTTCCGTGGGCTACGGAAAGGCCCGTAAAACCTTTGAAATAGCCAGTCCCTCAACAATTGAGGCCGGGCCCATTTACCTTCGGGATTCCTTACTGTTTATCGCCGAAACGGTGGTGGTAGCCGACCGCATTCAAGGTAAATCAGCCACAGATAAAACCATTTACTTCGTGAACAACAAAATGCTGTCGGCCACGGGAAATGCGCCGGAACTGTTGAGACAGCTGCCCGGGATACGGGTTGACCTCAAGCAAAACATTTCGATTAACGGGCAGTCAAACATCCTCCTTTTTGTGGATGGGAAAGAGCGCGACAAAAGCTATCTCAGCCAGCTTAACCCGTCGAGTATCGACAAGATTGAGGTGCTGGATACGCCTCCTTCCAACTACGAGGGAAATGTGTCGGGCGTGATCAATATCGTTCTGAAAAAAGAGCAGCTTCGTGGTTTTAGCGGACGGCTGTTTTCTGAAATCCCCCTTTCGTCCAAGGTGGTTTACCTCTTTCCGACCTACCAATTCAACTACAGCCACAACAAAATCAACCTATACACCTCGTACAATGGCGAAATTAATTCCGAAGATATTGATGAGAAAATTAACCGCCAGATTATTGGCAACGATGCCCTTACCGAGCTGTCCTCCGTTCAGCATGTGCGCCAGAAAAACCGGTCGCACAAATTTCATTATGGGCTGGATTACCACCTCAGCCCCAAGGATGTTTTCAACCTTTACGGCTTTATTAATCCCTACTCTTATGAGCAAGATGGCCATGTTGTCTCGCAAGCAAGCGGAAGTTCGGATTGGGAAGCTCAAAAAGAAGAAAGTGACAAGAACCTCAGTCAACTCTATTCTCTTTACTACAAACACTTGTTTCACGCCGAAGGACGAGCCCTGATGGTGGATCTGAGCCACGCCCATAGCCGTTCGGAGAATACGGTGAGCTACCAAACCGATACCGGGCACCAAACCAATGCTGAAAACCCCAGGCAATCAAGCTTTGTGCTGAAGGTTGATTTTACCACCCCGCTCAAGCAGCACCTGCAATGGGACACCGGCCTCAAGCTTAAAACCCGGGCGATGCACGACCAAACATCGGATCGTTTTTCGTACCAGGAGCACGTTTACGCTTTGTATAGCACGCTAAGCTACCAACGGCCCAAGTTTGATGTAAAACTCGGTCTACGGGCCGAAAATGCAGAAACAAAGCTCAAGGACGATCAGCACCGATCATCCTTTTCCTTGCTGCCCTATGTAGCCTGCCATTACCCGCTAAGCCAACACAGCGACCTTTATGTATCGTACCGCCGCTCGGTCAATCGCCCATCGGTTTATTCGCTTAATCCGTTTGTTTATCGCGACGATCCCTACACCATCCGCAAAGGCAATCCACGGCTAGAGCCGGAGTTCCGCAGCCAAGTGCAGTTTAAGTATACAAGGCGTTTGAACAACAACTACCTGTCGGCCCAGTTGTTTTACGAAACACAAGCCAACGCCATCAACCAGCTCACCCACTTGGACGACACGGGTTTATTCGTCAAACAGGTCGAAAACCTCGGCGACATTCACCACTATGGCCTGCAACTAAGTGGGGCACTCCAATTTGGGATCGTCTCCATCAATCCATCCTTTCGTTTGTATCGGCTAAGCACTTCCGGAAACAGTACGGCAAAACAATTCGGGATCGCCAACAAAAACAAGCTGGTGCTTGAATCAAGCATTTCCTCCATTCTATCCCTCAAAAAGGACTTTGCCTTATCAGCGATTTTTCAATGCGCTACGGCCCGCGAAAACATTCAGGACAATGCTTTTTATGAGCCGCTTTACTTTATCTCGCTGGACAAAACATTTCAGAAGAAGCTGAAAATAGGGATCGTCAGTCCCCTGCCTTTTGCCAAATCCTTTGTTTACCAAGGCTCCGAAATTCAGGCTTCCAGATTCACCAGCAAGTATACCGGCAACCTGACGTTACCCACCATTCCGTTGATGTTCCGAGTCAGCTATCAGTTTAAGAGCGGCAAAAACAGGCATAACTTAAACCGTGAAAAAGAGGCCGTTGATACGCGCCCCAAGCAAGGGCTTTGAGTCATTTAACCAAACGATTGGATTCGGAAAGCAGAGTTTACTCCACTTCAGGCAAAGCGGAGATTGCGTAAAACTCATAGCTTAACTGTTCCTGGTAGCCTTCCCGGCTAAACTGAACAACACAGTGGATCTTGTCGTCCTCCTCCTCTGTATCAATCGTTATCACGACATCCGGATAAGCGCTTTCAGCAGCAACAACAAAGGGTTCATCAGCCGAAATGATTACAGCATATTCAATCATCAAACGCGCTGTTGATTGGGTTGATTCAAAACCAACTAAAGCGATCAATTCGTCCTCCTCCACTTCCAACAACATTCCCTCCTTTACGGAGTAAGGCTTATTGTTGATCGAAACGGTGGTCACACCCAAAACAGAAAAATCGGCTTTAATGACTTCATCATCATGCTCATTACATGACCACAGACTAAAAGAAAGAACAAGCAACAGAAGCAGTTTGAAAATCTTCATGGTAAAACAGGATTATTTTTTGATAAAATAGCGCTGCAAAAGTAACAAATCAACCGTTTTATTCACCTGGAGCCTCCCATTATTTTATCGAACTACAAGCGACTGAGCCATGAAAAAGCGTTACCTTTAATCTTGATCTTAGCCGATTGGTATCCTAAACTCATTTACAGCATGAAAACAAAATCTACTATCAAACTACCGCTGCATGAAACCGAAAAAGCCTCACTCAAAGCGCATAAAGTACGCCTGGGTGAACTTCTCAATTTTGCCGTAGATGAACTGGAAGTTTTACTGGACGCCAGCCCCGAACGCGCCAGAGAAATTCATGCTTTGGCCGAGTTCCAGCGTATGCCCTCGGTTGGGCTCAAGTTTGCCGAAGACCTTGTTTTCTTGGGCTACTACGCCATCGATGAGCTGAAGGGCTTAGATGGCGCCCAACTGACCGATGCCTATGAGCTCAAAAAAGGCTTCTGGACCGATCCCTGTGTTGAAGATCAATTTCGCCTGGTGGTGCACTATGCCACGACCCACGACGCAACCAAAAAGTGGTGGGACTTTACCAACGAACGCAAAGCCTACCGTCAGGAACACGGTTATCCTGCCAACCGCCCCAGCACCCCTTGGCACGAGGTTTTGCCAATCCGATCAAGGAAGAAGAGCAAATGATGCTTAGATTGCTGGATTTGAAGAACCAAGAGCCAAGAAACTAGAACCAAGACAGTACAGGTAGCTCTCACTTCACCTTTGCCTGTGCCTTTGCCTTTCTTCCCAGAGGCTATTCGGATTTTCAGATTGCTGGAAATTAAGAGACAAAAGCCAGGATGAAATAAATTCATTCATTTTGAACGATTAGCATTAATAAAACGAACTAAGGACGCAACCCTAAGTCGCTTTAATTCATCATGATTGAAACGAAAACCTACTCGTAATGAAAAAGAGATGCATCATCGCACTTCTTACCATATTGACTATGGCAACGAACTATGCATGTCAGGAAGATGATTTAGAAGGCATAATAACTACTGATCCAGCACTCATTGAAAAGTTATACGAGCATTCTGCTGACACCCTGAAAATAGCAAGTCAGCAGCTAACACTTGAAACCGAGCTTTATCGAAATTTCACCCCGGGCATTGGTCCCATCAAAGAGAAAAACAGAAGACTGATTGCTCCAATTTGGATTGTAAACACAGACAGTACTGTTATCACGCAAGAATTAACTGTTTCAAATCTTTACGTGATAAATCAACATCAAATCTGGACTTCTGAACCAGGTACTAATCCAGAGAATTCCACACCAGAATACAAATCCTTTTTCATCAGTAAAGATGGGCCGGAATGGGAAACAGGGATCTCTGTTGACGTCGTCATAAAAATCACTGACTTAACAGATAACAATGAAAAATACCTCATTGCCAGAAATCAAATGATCACAAAAGTTCAATAAATAAGCTCTCCCTCGTTGCCGAAAGATTGTATCGTGCGGCACTTCCTGCTAAGACTATCCATGCGATACAATCGCGCGGGAGCCATACAAAGCTTCTCCCAACAAAAAATCCGGCCTTTAAAGACCGGATTCCTGTATTTTTATGCTCTCTTATAGCCTGTTAAAATACGGCTTCAACAATTTTGCGGGCATTGTCCGACACGCCGTAGGTATATAGATGCAAGCTGGGCACTTTGTTGGCCACCAAGTCTTTCGACTGGTAAATAGCCCATTCGGTACCCACCACTTTCGCATCGTCGTTGTTTTTGCATTTGGCCAGCTCAGTCGCCAGTTCCTGCGGCAAATCAATGCTGAAAATTTTAGGCAGCACGGTCAGCTGATTCTTCAAGTTAATGGGCTTAATACCCGGAATAATGGGCACGGTGATTCCGGCTTCGCGGCATTTGTCTACAAAATTGTAGTACACCTGGTTATCGAAAAACATCTGGGTCACGATGTAGTCGGCTCCGGCATCCACTTTTTGCTTCAAATAGGCCATATCAGTATCGAAATTAGGCGCTTCGAAGTGCTTCTCAGGGTAACCTGCCACCCCAACGCAAAAATCGAGTGGAGAGTTATTTTTCAGGTCTGGCTCCAGGTACTTGCCCTCGCGCAAATTCACGATCTGCTCCACCAGCTCGCTGGCATTGGCATGCCCATCCGGATTGGCCCGGAAAACATGATCGCTTTTTAGCCCATCGCCACGCAAGGCCAACACATTGCTGATTCCCATGAAATTCAGGTCAATCAAAACATGCTCGGTTTCGCTTTTCGAAAAACCACCACACAAAATGTGGGGCACTACCGGAATGCCGTATTTGTGTTGAATAGCAGCAGCAATGGCCACGGTTCCGGGGCGTTTCCGCACGGTCCGTTTTTCAATGCTTCCGTCTGCCAGTTCCTTGTAAATCATCTCATCGCGGTGTGTGGTGATGTTGATGTACTGAGGGGCATAATCAATCAAACTTTCAATGGTCCGGTAAATCGTGCTCGCATCGTTTCCTTTTAGCGGAGGAAGCAGTTCGAACGAGAAAACCGTTTTATCGCTGTTGTTTATAATGTCAATCACTTTCATATCGAGTCGTGCATTTCGAGTCGTGAGTCATACCTTCACTTACTCTGTTTATTTAAAAATGTTTTCTATTTTCTTCTGCGCTTTATTGGCTTCGCGCTCCAGTTGTTTCTCCACCGAATTGTTGAAATGGAAAACCATATCCAACACAAACATAGCCAGTATTCCCAGCACAAAGGCAATAAGAACTTTTGCTGCTGAATTCTTCATGATCTATCTATTTTTTGTTCCTTTTTATAAGCGTCTCCCTGAATTCATTTCAGGACCTGTATTTTCTATTTTAAATTCCTTTATAGTTCAGGTTCACTGGCAAGAATTGCTCCACCATATCAACCGAAACTCCCTTGCGTTGGGCATAGTCTTCCACCTGATCTTGCGAGATTTTCTCGAGGCTGAAGTAACGCGACTCCGGATGGGCAAAAAACTGTCCGCAAACTGCCGCTGTTGGATACATGGCGTAATGCTCGGAGAGCGTGATGCCAATCTTCTCGGCACCCAAAATGTTGAACAAGTTCTCTTTTTCGTGGTGCTCCGGACAAGCAGGATAGCCCATGGCCGGACGGATTCCCTGGTATTTCGCTTTCAAAACATCGTCCCACGAAAGCTCTTCACCCGGGGCGTAAGCCCAGTAGTCCTGACGCACTTTTTCGTGCAGCAGCTCAGCAAAAGCTTCGGCCAGACGGTCAGCAATAGCCTCCAACATAATGGCTTTATAATCATCATGATCGGCCTTGTACTGCTCCATCCACTTCTCGATACCAATTCCGGCTGTTACCGCAAAAGCTCCGCAGTAGTCCGTCTTTCCAAGCTCTTTAGGCGCTACAAAGTCAGACAAACAGAAGTTGGGCGAGCCTTCCCGTTTCTTTTCTTGCTGACGCAGGTGATAGAAACGGCCCAGTTCATTTTGAGCCTCTTCATCCTGGTAAAGCACAATGTCATCGCCCTCAGCATTGGCCGGCCAAATCCCATAAATACCATTGGCCTGTAGCATCTTCTTCTCAATGATTTCATCGAGCATGATCTGGGCATCTTCATAGACTTTGCGGGCCTGTTCACCCTGACGTTCGTCGTCCAAAATTTCCGGGAATTTACCACGCAACTCCCACACAAAGAAGAAGAAATTCCAATCGATATACTTCCTCAGTTCTTCAATTGGGAAATCGATCAGCTCAAAAATCCCGGTTTGCTTGGGTTTATAAATTTCATCTTTGCTCCAGTCAATCTGGAACTTATTGGCACGAGCCTGCGCTAAACTCAGGTACTCCTTCTTTTTCTTTTGTCCGTGGAACTCACGTATCTTGGCGTATTCATCCTTCAAATTATCGATGAACTCCTGGTTGTTAGCCACCAGGTTTGCCACCACATTCACCGTGCGGCTGGCATCCTTTACATGCACTACGGGAAAGGAATATTGCGGCGCAATTTTCACTGCCGTATGGATTTTGGAGGTCGTTGCCCCACCAATCATCAACGGAAGCTTAAAGTTTTGGCGCTCCATCTCGTTCGCTACATTGGCCATGATTTCCAAGGAAGGGGTAATCAGGCCACTCAGCCCAATGGCATCCACCTTTTCTTTGATGGCTGTTTCCAGGATTTTTTCGGTTGGAACCATCACGCCAAGGTCAATTACCTCGTAGTTGTTACAGCCCAAAACTACGCCAACAATGTTTTTACCAATATCGTGGACATCACCTTTTACCGTGGCCATCAGCACCTTCTTCTGGCTACTTTGCTGATCCTTGTACTTCTCCTTGTCGGCTTCGACGTAGGGCAGCAAAAAGGCCACTGCCTTTTTCATCACCCGGGCCGATTTGATCACCTGGGGCAAGAACATCTTTCCAGAGCCAAACAGGTCTCCCACGACATTCATACCATCCATCAGCGGGCCTTCAATAATGCTCAAAGCAGGTTGATACTTCGGCAGTGCTTCAGCCAAATCAATCTCAACATAGTCTGGAATTCCTTTTACCAAGGCATGTTCCAGCCGTTTTTCCAAGGGTAACTCCCGCCATTCATCCTTCCGGACCACCTTGCTTGGATCCTCCTTCAGGTTTTGAGCAAACTCAAGCAAGCGCTCGGTAGCATCCGGACGACGGTTCATCACCAAGTCCTCAACATATTCCAGTAAATCTTTGGGGATTTCATCATAAATCTGCAGCATTCCCGGGTTGACAATTCCCATGTCCAACCCTGCTTTAATCGCATGAAACAGGAAGACCGAGTGAATGGCTTCGCGCACCAGGTTATTTCCCCGGAACGAGAACGAAACGTTACTCACACCACCGCTTGTTTTGGCATGTGGCAGATTTTCTTTGATCCAACGAATGGCATTGATGAAGTCCACCGCGTAATTGTTGTGTTCCTCCATCCCCGTTCCAATCGTCAGGATATTGGGGTCGAAAATGATATCTTCTGCAGGGAAGCCAACCTTCTCTGTCAGCAGCTTATAGGCACGCTCACAAATCTCGATGCGTCGCTCGTAATTGTCGGCCTGGCCCTTTTCATCAAAGGCCATAATAACCGCTGCCGCCCCATATCGCTTGATTTTTTGGGCATGTTCCAGGAACTCCGCCTCCCCTTCTTTCAGGCTGATGGAGTTCACAATGGCTTTTCCTTGCAAGCACTTCAAACCAGCTTCAATCACCTCCCATTTCGACGAGTCCACCATCACCGGTAATTTGGCAATATCGGGCTCAGCCATGAGCAGGTTCAGGAAGCGAACCATCTCTTTGTGGGCATCCAGCATGGCATCATCCAGGTTGACATCAATCACCTGCGCACCATCTTCCACCTGGTCACGAGCAACGGCTAAAGCTTCTTCGTATTTTTCCTCCCGAATCAGACGGGCAAACTTACGTGATCCCGATACGTTGCATCGTTCTCCGATATTCACAAAGTTGGTTTCAGCAGTTATCGTAACAGGCTCTAAACCACTAAAACGGGTCAGCTCGTCATTCTTCTGCTTGATATGAGGTTCCGCTGCTGCAGCAATTCCAGCAAATTTGCGGATATGGTCGGGTGTTGTTCCGCAGCAACCACCAATGATGTTGACGAAGTGATTGTCCAAAAAATCCTTCACCTGAACAGCCATTTCCTCCGGTGTTTCGTCGTATTCACCAAATTGGTTGGGCAAACCTGCATTGGGGTAGGCACTGATGTAAAACGGCGCTTTCTGAGCCATTTCTTCCAGGTAGGGGCGCATATCTTTTGCTCCCAACGAACAGTTCAGTCCAATACTCAACAAATCGATGTGGCGCATGGAATTCAAAAATGCCTCAACAGTTTGTCCCGATAAAGTCCGACCACTGGCATCGGTAATGGTTCCGGAAACCATCACCGGTAAGCGCATTCCCCGTTTCTCCAGCTCTTCTTCAATCGCAAAAAGAGCAGCCTTGGCATTCAGGGTGTCAAAAATGGTTTCCACCAACAACAGGTCGACACCACCATCCAACAAACCTTCCAATTGCTCCCGATAGGCCTCTTTAATGCCGTCAAACGACTCAGCACGATAGCCAGGGTCATTGACATCCGGCGACAAGGAAAGTGTCTTATTCGTTGGCCCTAGCGCCCCTGCAACATAGCGGGGTTTCGACGGATCTTTCGCCGTGTATTCGTCCGCTACCTGGCGAGCTAACTCAGCCGATGCCTTATTCATTTCATACACCCAATCCTCGGTATGATAATCGGCCTGTGAGATCCGATTGGCATTGAAGGTATTGGTCTCCAAAATATCTGATCCGGCATCTAAAAATGCGGCATGAATTGCCTTGATAATATCTGGTCGGGTCAGCGAAAGCAGGTCGTTGTTTCCAAACAGTTCATTGGTTTTTGAGGCCAAAGAGTCGTTGCGGAAATCCTCTTCCTGAAGCTTGTGCTTCTGGATCATGGTTCCCATGGCTCCATCCAAAACCAACACCCGTTCTTTCAGCTCTTCCCGTATGTCATTTTTCTGTAT
Source organism: Sunxiuqinia elliptica (assembly GCF_900113005.1). Taxonomy (GTDB): domain Bacteria; phylum Bacteroidota; class Bacteroidia; order Bacteroidales; family Prolixibacteraceae; genus Sunxiuqinia; species Sunxiuqinia elliptica. Next base: position 474,606 of record NZ_FONW01000001.1, on the reverse strand, counting down.
CATCTTATTTATTCTCTTTTTTCCTGTCGGTCAGCGACAAACTGGTTTCCCAGTGTACGTACTTTTTACAACAAGGATTATTGAATCAGCTTCATTTCAAATTCGCCACGAATGCCAATCTGATCTTCGCAAATAAGCACCGCCGCGATAATCTCCTCAAACCGCTCGGTTCGTTTCAGGACTTTCTCAACATCGCCCGGCTTTTTGATCAAATTTCCAAAGCCCGTGGCAAAGGCATCAGCCAGAGCCGTTTCTTTGCAGGCAATCATGACCGCATCGGCCTTTCCGAATGAACGTGAAGGACCAACCGTTCCGGCAGAAGTACAGATGCCCAATGGGCTGTGCTCTGCGGCAATTTCCAGTCCGACCATGCCTGACAAAGGTGAGTCGCCAGCAAAAATACTCATAATCAATGGTTCTTGAAGCTTCAAAAAAATGTCGCCTCCGTTCTCCACAACCATTTCGAGAATGGAAAAGTTTTCTAAAAGTGCTTTTCCAATGTTTTCGCTGAACCACCCAGCCACGGCAGCCATTGGGCCAACGCCTGCTTTTTCGGCTGCTGCAGCCATTACTTTGGCTGACTCAGGAGCCTCGTCCTGCACAGTGCAAGGCTTCAGGCTCTTCTTAAACATCGAATCAGCAGCCACATAAGCTTCGAGCTCATCGCGAATAGCTTCCAACTGCTTCAGGGCAAAATCAGCCATCTCCTTTTGGAAAGAAGCATGGTCAATACCAATCCAGATATCCGAATCTTTGTAGGTAATCACAAACGACTCGAATCGTTCTTTTGAAAAGCTACTGCGGTATGTTCTTGGTTCAATGATCATATTTTGTTCTTTCGAATTATCGTTACTATTCTGTCTATCTGAAATCAATTTCAAACAAGTTCAGCGGACAAGCGGGCACACAAAGCTCACACACAATGCATTTGTCGGAGTTAAAATTCAGCTCCCAGTTTTGATCCATGGTCAACGCACCGGAAAAACATACGGCGGTGCAATTTCCACAATGGATACAACGCGATTGGTTCCACTGAATTTGCTTATCCAATGGCTCACAGCTCACCTGGTTATCTTTCAGCCACGAGATCCCCTTTTTCAGATTATCTGAGGTGCCAGCCAATTCCAATACCAAACTGCCGGTTTTTCCCGGACGCACTTCGGCTTTCAGAATGTTGATCCGGATATCGTAATCTTTCACCAGGTGGTAGCTCAGCGCTTTGTCACCACTCTGCGGAGGAAATTTTAAAAGGTACCGTTTCTTTTTCATGATTCGCCTCCTTCTTCTTTTAGGCCATTCAAACTCGTATTCTTTGGGAACATCATCACTGGTTTCACCAATTCAAACGAACCTTGTTGAACTTGTTCTTTCAGCAAGTTTGCAATTTTTCGGGCCTTCGAAAGGCTGGAAACCGGAGCCGTACGCACTTTCTTTCCGTTTACCTTGATCTGTCCAGACCGAAGTTGTTCGTAGTTGACTCGTCCCAAAGCTGGAGTCCCCACGGTTCCGTAGTCCAACACCGTGGTTTCAATCTGTTCATTCCGAATGGTCAATCGTCGGGCCATATCTTCATCCAGCACCGGAATTGGAATACCGATTCCCACAAAAAGGCTCACCCCGTACTTTTCGTAATAGGCCGCCTGCAAGTAGTCCGAACTCATTTGTTTCAGATCGCCAATCACGGCAAGCGTCGCCGAATTACTTACCGGAACACCATGCTCATTCTTTGGTTTACTGGTATTGAACTGGGTTCCGGGCCACGAAACATAGCCTTCGGCCCCACCCAAAAAAATCCGTGTTCCCATACCAATGGTTCGAAACTCCGGGTCATTCAACAAAGGACTGAGCTCACCGGATGTTGAATAGGTCGCATTCCGCAAATTAGGAAGCAAAGAGCCCATGTAAGTGTACTTGATCGTATCGGTGGTGTTAACCGCGACATTGTAATTCTGGTAGGCATTCCGGGGATTAAACAGGAACATTTCATTGACCGTTTCCTTGCTGATTCTCGTTTTGATGTACTTCCGCGGGTAGCAGTCGGTTCCTTTTCCCCAGGCTTCGAGTTCCAGCTCCTTGCCTTCAACCAGATCCTGAATGACGTGGGCACCTCCATACTCCGGCTTTTCCGGATCGCAGGCAGTAGCTCCAACGTAGGTATCAACCGCAGCCAGCCCTTCATAAACAGGCACTCCATTGAGCCTGATCTTCTCCATCCTAATCGGAGGATCGGCATGGCCAAAATTGATAAAAGCACCACTGGAACACATAGCTCCAAAGGTTGCCGTTGTTACCACATCAACTTTTTTGACGATTTCGGCAGGTGATAGCTCCCGCCCCATGACTGAGACTTCTTCAGCGGTCAGTACCACAGCTTTTCCGCTTCTGATTTTCTCGTTAATTTCTTCATACGTTTTCTTGATACTCATGCTATTTTTTCGATTTTAATCTTTTACAAAAAGACACAGCTATAGCCCAATCCCATCGTTGAAAGGATTTTTAGGGTTCGATAAAAAGGGTAAATAAATTGCGCTGATCAGCGCATGCAGCTGTTCGAAAAATGCATGAAGCTCAACAGGAAAAGAGAGTTTGCTTGTATTTTCACTCGTTTCATTTTTAGTTTCAATTATAATTCCGTTTCCGGCCGGGTTTTGGCACCGTTTCCATTGTTGAACAGAGGGTTGCCAGAGTTTCTCGGAGCCCGATCTCTCCACTCTTCCTTATAACCAAAGAATCCCAAATCATGGGAATATTTGATAATTTGCCACAAATGTAGTGTCAAAAGCGATAATTATCAAATTATTGCCCCTTCTGAATTAAAAATTTTACAGAAATAAGTATAAGCACCTAAAGAGAATGGGAAAAAGGTGAATCAAGGAGAACTTTTCCCCAACCAAATCCTTGATTTGAACCCAATTTCAAAAAAATGAGTAACGTTTTTTTTGTGTTGACTGAAATTTTATTGGCTCTCGTGTTCGTTTCATCTTTCAAAATCAGCTAATTTTGCGCCCATGATTAGCAAAATGAGCATTGATGATTACCTCGCTCAAGAGCACCCACAGCCCCTGATTGATGTACGTTCGCCCGGAGAATATGAGAAAGGCCACATTCCCGGAGCCACCAATATTGCCCTGTTTTCGAATGACGAACGCGCCCATGTGGGCACCGTTTATGTCCGTGAATCTCGTGAAAAAGCGATTGAATTGGGCTACCAATATGTCAATCCTAAGCTGAACTGGTTTATCACTGAAAGTCAAAAAGTAGCTCCGAATTCATCGGTTGCCGTTCATTGCTGGCGCGGAGGAATGCGCAGTCAATCGTTTGCCGAACACCTGCATGCTCATGGGTTTAAGGATGTTCGTTTAATCACAGGCGGGTATAAAGCCTATCGTCGGCATGTACTCTCCTTTTTTGAACAGCCTTTTTTCCTGCGGATTTTAGGTGGCTACACCGGAAGTGGCAAAACTCAGGTCTTAAAAGAAATTCAGCGAAAAGGTCACCAGGTGATTGATTTGGAAGGAATTGCCCATCACAAAGGCTCAGCCTTTGGAAGCATTGGCGAAAGCAGCCAGCCCAGCGTCGAGCAATTTGAGAACTACCTGCACCAACAGATGAGTGCGTTTGACCTGCAACAACCCATTTGGCTTGAAGATGAAAGCCACTGTATTGGGCACGTGAAAATTCCTATGGCCCTGTTTCTGCAAATCCGTCAACAAGATGTTTACTTCGTCGATCTGCCCAAAGAACAACGGGCTCGTTTTCTGGTGAATGACTATGCCGCTTACGGAAATGATGTGCTGGATGCAGCCATTGATGGCATTGCGAAACGTCTGGGAGGACAAAACGTTAAGCAGGCTCACCAATTGCTTGCAGAAAACAACTATTACGAAGTGGCGCTATTAACCCTTCAATACTACGATAAAGCTTACAGACGTGGAATCGCACATCGCGATGCCGAAAAGGTCCAACAAATTCCGCTGGCTGTAATTGATGCAACAAAAAATGCTGAAACCATTATAAAATTTGTCGAGAACTATGAGCACGATAAAACTCACACAATATAGCCACGGCGCAGGCTGTGGTTGCAAAATATCGCCTAAAGTACTAAGCACCATTTTGCATAGCCAGCTCCCTGTTGGAAATCATCCGCAATTGCTGGTGGGGAATGATAGCCGGGATGATGCCGCTGTTTACGACATGCAAAATGGCACGGCCATTATTAGTACGACCGACTTTTTTATGCCCATTGTGGACGATCCGTTTTCCTTTGGGAAAATTGCGGCAGCCAATGCCATCAGCGACGTCTATGCCATGGGGGGAAAGCCACTGTTGGCCATTGCTATTTTGGGCTGGCCAATCAATAAACTGGCGCCCGAAATTGCCCAACAAGTGTTGGATGGAGGACGTCAAACCTGCCTGGAGGCCGGAATTCCACTTGCTGGAGGCCATAGCATTGATAGCCCGGAACCCATTTTTGGCTTGGCCGTTACCGGACAGGTTGCTACCGATCAGCTAAAACAAAACGATACCGCAACCGAAGGATGCCAGCTGCTATTGACCAAACCACTGGGTGTTGGTGTGTTGTCCACCGCGCAAAAAAACGGTAAACTGAAAGCCGAACACCAACATTTAGCACCTGAGTCCATGATGAAGCTGAATAAAATTGGTGTTGAACTGGCTGCGATTCCCGGAGTAAAAGCGATGACCGATGTAACCGGCTTTGGCTTATTGGGCCATTTAACCGAACTGTGCGAAGGAAGCCAGCTTTCGGCCGAAATTGAACTGGACAAGATTCCCCGCTTCAAAGAAGTAGCTGAATACATTGCAGAAGGCTGTATTCCCGGAGGTACCCACCGCAATTGGGACAGCTACGGATGCCGTGTCAAGCTGAAAAACGAAGAAGACAAACTGCTACTTTGCGATCCCCAAACCAGCGGAGGCCTGCTACTGGCAGTAGAACAAGATGCCATTCCGGAAGTCATCAATCTACTGGAAGAAAACGAGTTGAACACCTCCGTTTTTGGGCATTTAACCGCTCAAACAGAAGACCTGATACGCGTAATTTAATTCGGATAAAAAATATAAAAAGGAGTCAGTTAGGACAAGTTATCAATCACTGCTTGTTCTCTCTGACTCTTGTATTATTAGACACTTCACTAATAGTAATCCCCCAATCCTTCGGGGATAAACTCGTAAGTCATAATCTGCTGAATTTTGGAATCTTCGGATTCTTTATACTGAACATCCTGATTCAACAAGCTCAGGAAGAACTTCCGTTTTTCATCATCCAACTCAATGGGTAAATTAGCCAATCGCCGTTCAACGACTACTTCCCTTTCATCGTTCAGAGGAATCCGAGTAAAGTCGTTTATCCCCGTTTCCTGAGGAAAAATATGGCTCACATGGTATTCCACCCAAAGTGGAAGTTCTAAAGCGACAAATCGCTTGAACAGCTCAGAATGAAAATCCATCCGGGATGTTTTCTCATTGAAAATCACCCAGCCTTTAGCCAGTTCATCTTCAAATAAATTAAGCACTTCCCCTTGCCTTTCGCGGGGCAAACGGGTATAAACATTCCGGATAAAACCATTTTCAGTCACTTCCTCCCAGGGATAACGTACCAAAGGGGCATGTTTTTTCCGGTTGGCTGATTTTTGATGGCGGTTTTTGTAGACAAATGAGCAATAATTGATCGGAAGATCCAGTCCTTCATCCAAGGCAAACTGAATTAATCGCAAAGCTGTTAGCTCCGACTCCATGACCGTTACCTTTTCTCCATGAATGTAGGTGTAATCATGCTCAACCAGTTGGTTGAAATTGTAGGGAGTCAGGCGCATTTGGTGGAAGTTCAGATGATTAACTCCCAAAGCACTCAGCTCACGAATCTTTTCTTTTAAAAGTTCTTCTTCTTGTGGAACAGCAGGAATTTCAACGGTTACCACCGGAATTTGACCTAAAGCAAGCTGCAGTTTATCGGTTTTATACTCCGTAGCGCCAATATCAAAACGCATCTCGTTGAGCCCAGCCTGCTTAAAAGCCGCGACTTTTTCCGGGGTCAATAAAATCCCATTGGTATAAAGCCACACGTAAACTTCATCGCCAAAAGCATCTTTCACTGCTTTTACAAAAGCCAAACTTTTATCAAAGGAAATGAGCGGTTCGCCCCCTGAAATACTGACCCCTTTAAAGCCAAATTTTCGAATGTAGTCAACATAGGTTTGTGGCTCTTCAAAAATGAGGGTGTTCGTTTCCGGCTGTGCCAAATCATTCTGCTGCGTCGGGCAATAAAAGCACTTCCCGTTGCACAGGTTATTGATGAAAAGACAGGACCACTGCCCTTCGCCGCAAAGCTGACATCCCTTGGATAACTTAGTAACATCCACTTTGCTGTTGTGAAACCCCCACTTTACCCTGCTTTCAAAAGTCGATAGAATCGTCTTCCGGTCTTGCATAGCAGTCGCAGCTTCTTTCGGTGAAGGGAATTTCAGATAGTTGTATTTCACCTGGTATTCCTCCTGATTCCTCAGCAGGTGCCGCTCTTTTAAAGGTGTTAACCTATTCATTCAAAATATCAAATAACTGGACGCAAATATAGTTTCATTTTTAAATGCTGAAACAGAAAAAATGCATTTTTCGCAGGCTTAAAGATCAAACAAACTGCATCATTCAGTTGTCCTATAACTAGAAGCCTGAAAATAAACAAATTATGAAGTATCGAATTGAGAGAGACACACTTGGCGAAGTCGAAGTTCCTGTGGACAAATACTGGGGAGCACAAACCCAACGCTCCATTGAAAATTTCAGAATTGGGCCGCCATCAAGCATGCCCATGGAGCTTATTCATGCTTATGGCTATCTGAAAAAAGCGGTAGCCCTAACCAACCAAAAGTTTGGGCTATTATCAGCCCGGAAAGTTGCTCTTATCACCCAAGTCTGTGATGAGATTATCGCAGGGCAACTGGATGCCCACTTTCCTTTGGTTATCTGGCAAACGGGATCGGGTACCCAAACCAATATGAATGTGAATGAAGTGATTGCCAACCGTGCCACAATCCTGGCCGGTCATAAGCTGGAAGCAAAGCACCGAGTGCTTCATCCCAACGATGATGTGAATCGCTCTCAATCATCCAACGACACCTTTCCTACCGCCATGCACCTTGCTGCTTATAAAGTTTTGGTTGAACGCGTAATTCCTCAGGTAAAGCAATTACAAGATGGTTTAGAGTTAAAGGCTGAACAGTTTAAAGAGCTTGTAAAAATAGGGCGAACACATGCCATGGATGCCACGCCTTTAACTTTAGGACAAGAGTTTTCAGGCTATGCTTCGCAGCTGCATCATGGCATTCAGGCCCTAAAAAACACCCTTCCCCATTTAGCCGAATTGGCTATCGGTGGAACTGCCGTTGGCACAGGACTAAACACGCCTAAAGGTTTTGCTTCTGAAGCTGCATCCATGCTTACGAAACTCACTGGCCTCCCGTTTGTATCAGCTCCCAACAAGTTTGAAGCTCAAGCGGCACACGATGCCCTGATCGAAGCTCATGGAGCGTTGAAACGACTGGCTGTCAGCCTTATGAAAATTGGAAATGACATTCGCTTACTTGCCTCCGGCCCAAGATGCGGTATTAGCGAACTTCTACTACCTGCCAACGAGCCCGGTTCTTCCATCATGCCCGGGAAGGTTAATCCAACGCAGATTGAAGCGCTAACCATGGTTTGTGCCCAGATTATGGGTAATGATACCACCTTGAGCGTAGCTGGATCTAGTGGGCAATTTGAACTAAATACGTTCAAACCGGTCATCATTGCCAACTTTCTACAGTCGGCAAATTTGCTGGCGGACTCCTGCACGTCCTTTTTCGAAAAATGTGTTGTGGGCATTGAAGCCAACCACACACAAATTGCAGAACACCTGAACAACTCCCTCATGTTGGTTACCGCACTTGCCCCTCATATTGGCTACGAGCAAGCTGCAGTAATCGCTAAGAAAGCCCATGCCGAAGCCAAAACACTCAAGCAAGCGGCGATCGAATCGGGCTTGCTGACGGCCAATGAATTTGATCAATGGGTCGATCCAATCGCAATGACCAAACCACGAAAAGCCTAAAAAAGACACCAAGGATAAGCTTTCCCCGAATTCTCAATCTACCATTTAATTACAGTTGCAGAGAAATTTTCTACCTTTGCACAAATTTCTCGAATCCATGGAAAATCAACTACAGATTTACAATACATTAAGTCGCAAAAAAGAAGTTTTTGAACCGCTTCATCCGGGAAAAGCCGGTTTGTATGTTTGTGGCCCTACCGTATACAGCAAAGCTCACTTGGGACATGCGCGCCCCGCAGTGACCTACGATTTGCTTTTTCGTTACCTGAAACACATCGGCTATAAAGTTCGCTATGTACGTAACATTACCGATGTTGGTCACTTGGTTAATGACGCTGATGAAGGTGAAGATAAAATTGCCAAAAGAGCTCGCTTGGAAGAGCTGGAACCAATGGAAATCGTTCAAATTTATACCAACGACTACCATAAAAACATGCAGCAGCTCAATGTGCTTCCACCAAGCATTGAGCCTCGGGCTACCGGTCACATCATCGAACAAATTGAAACTGTAGAAAAAATATTGGCTGCAGGCTATGCTTACGAAAGCAATGGCTCCGTGTATTTTGATGTCGAGAAATACGCCAAAGATTATCCTTATGGCGAGCTATCAGGACGGAAAATTGAGGATCTGCTAGCCAACACCCGCCAACTGGATGGACAAAACGAAAAACGATCATCCTTGGACTTCGCGATCTGGAAAAAAGCGGCACCAGAACACATCATGCGTTGGCCTTCGAAATGGGGCGAGGGCTTTCCGGGCTGGCACGTAGAATGTACAGCCATGAGTTGCAAATATCTTGGCGAGACCTTTGATATTCATGGAGGTGGAATGGATCTAACCTTTCCCCACCACGAAGCAGAAATTGCTCAAGCTAAGGCAGCTAACGGGAAAGATGCTGTTCGTTATTGGATGCACAACAACATGATTACCCTAAACGGCCAAAAAATGGGTAAATCATTGGGAAATGCTATCTCCCTGGATGAATTCTTCAGTGGCGAACATGCCCTGTTGGAGAAAGCCTATTCGCCAATGAACATCCGCTTTTTCATGCTAACAGCTCATTACCGAAGCACCTTGGATTTTTCGAATGAAGCTTTGCAGTCGGCTGAAAAAGGCATGGAGCGCCTGTTAAAAGCAACTGAAACACTCGAAAATCTGGAGGCACAGGCAACTTCAACGGTAGATGTTAAAGGCCTAAGAGAAAAATGCTACCAGGCAATGAACGACGACTTAAACAGTCCGATTGCCATTGCACATCTTTTTGATGGGGTAAAAATGATTAACTCCATTGCTGACGGAAAAGCGAGCATTTCACCCGAAGATCTGGAAGAACTGAAGACCTTATACGCCACCTTTGTGTTTGATTTATTTGGCTTAAAAAGACCGGAACAACAATCAGACAGCAATACCGAGGCTTATGAGCAAGCCATTGACCTGTTGTTGCAACTTCGGCAAGACGCTAAGGCCAATAAAGACTGGGGAACTGCCGACAAAATTCGGGATGAATTGGCTCGCCTCGGCTTTGTGGTTAAAGACACCAAAGATGGATTTAGCTGGGAATTGAAGTAAATTACCAAAGATACGATATCAAAGCCTTCTGATTTTTCAGAGGGCTTTTTTTTGCCTATTTTCCATGCTAATAAACTTATATCCAACCCTATTTGTTGTATGGTTACAAATTAAAAAAAATTACAATTATTATGAAAAAATTACTTGTACTTAGCCTGTTTGTAGCTCTGGTAGCAATCGGTCAAAAGAGCTATGCTCATTGTGAAATTCCTTGTGGTATTTATGGTGATTCTGTTCGCGTTGAACTGATTGCGGAGCATATCGAGACCATTGCAAAGTCGATGAATCAGATCAATGAGTTATCCGAAGCAGGCGATAAAAATTACAACCAGTTGGTTCGCTGGGTCATGAACAAAGAAGAGCATGCCAAAAAGATCCAAGACATTGTTAGCCAATACTTTCTTCACCAACGCATTAAGCCCGTTCAACCAACTGAAGTTGAAGCTTATGCCAAGTATACCAATCAACTAGCCCTACTCCACCAGCTGTTGGTTCTTTCAATGAAAGCCAAACAAACCACTGACTTGACAGTCATTGACAAACTAAATACAACACTGGAAAAATTTTCAGACAGCTACTTCCACAAGCACACCCACTAAGGTACAACATACTGTCAACCAAGCCTCTTCATCAAAAGAGGCTTTTTTTTGTGCAATTTTACATTCCCATGATATTTTCAGTAGTTATCTTATTTCGCAATGTTTATTTTTAGCCACACAATATACACGTGACGCAATAAATGTGAAATACTGAATGGCAGTCACTTAATTTTTAAATAGAGCCCGTGATAACTGAATTAAAACACATGAAACCTGTCATGTGCATGAACTTGTATCCTGGTTCAAACTAAAAAAACAAATGAAGAAGTTTATTGGAATCTTTATCCTGATCGCAATTAGCTTGAATCTATCGGCTCAGACAAGCAAAGTTTATGATCCAAACGCCAATGCGCAAGAAGCCATTGAAAAGGCAGTTAAACAAGCTAAGAACGAAGGCAAACACATCTTTCTGCAAATCGGTGGCAACTGGTGTCCCTGGTGCATCAAATTTCATCGTTTTGTTGATAGCAATGCAGAAATCAAGAACTTTGTCGATGCTAATTATGTCGTGGTAAAAGTAAATTACAGCAAAGAAAACAAGAATCTGGAGGTTTTGAAATCCCTCGATTATCCGCAACGATTTGGCTTTCCGGTGTTTGTTGTTCTTGATGAAAATGGACATCGAATTCACACCCAAAATTCAGCCTACTTAGAAGAGGATGGTTCGTACAGCCCTAAAAAAGTACTTCTGTTCTACAAACAGTGGTCTCCAGAAGCTTTGGATCCAGCCAATTACGGAGACTAAACACAGCTGACTAACTCGTTGAAACAAATACTACTCATCAAATAAACTACAAAAATGAAAACACTCAAATCTCTGATTCATGGCTTATTGCTATTAAGCTTTTCCTTGTTTACAGCTTTTACGGGTTGTAGTAAGGATCTGGAAGGCAGTCAGGCTATTCCAGCAACGCCTTATTCGGTTCCGGCCGGCGGAAATGCCTGGATCTCCCCCACTCCTTTTGAAGGCTACCAAATGGTATCCGAAGAAGGAATCCAAAATTGGACCCAAGCAGAAAATACGATTCGGATCTATTTTAAGCTCATGCAAGCCGGACAGTTAGATGTGGCTCTTCAAGCCCGCGTTCCGGAAGGAACTTCTGAGCTGAACTGCACACTCAACGGGGACAGCAAGACTGTTTCATTAGCAGGTGCAAACTTTCAAAAAACCTTTGTTGGCAGCTTTCAAATCGATCAACCGGGCTACCATTATATCGAGTTGGAAGGATTGAAAAAAACAGCTAGTCAATATGCCGAAATCAAGAGTCTCCAGCTAGGAGGAGCTGCAACGGAAGGAACAATGTACTATGTCAAAGAAGAATATTATTGGGGACGCCGTGGACCTTCTGTTCACCTAAGCTATCAGATTCCTGAAAATTCAGGCGATATCGAATGGTTTTACAACGAAATAACCGTTCCTGAGGGGCAAGATATCCTGGGCTCTTATTTCATGGCTAACGGCTTTGGAGAGGGCTATTTCGGCATGCAGGTGAATTCTGAAACCGAGCGCCGAGTTTTGTTCTCTGTTTGGAGCCCCTACCAAACCGACGATCCCAGTACCATTCCCGACGATTACAAAATTATATTAGACCGCAAAGGGCCAACCGTTACCACCGGGGAATTTGGCAATGAAGGATCAGGAGGTCAAAGCTTTATGCGTTTTAACTGGAAAGCCGGAACAACCTATCGTTTTTTACTTCGCGGACGACCATTGGATAACAATTTTACGGAGTACACCGCCTATTTCTATGCACCTGAAATTGGAAACTGGCAACTCATCGCCTGTTTCAAGCGGCCACACACCAATACCTGGCTAACCCATCAATATTCGTTTCTGGAGAATTTTATTACCGAGACGGGGGCTATTAGCCGGTATGCACAATACGACAACCAGTGGATTTACACCACCAACAAACAATGGGTGGAGCTTACAAAAGCCAAATTCACCGCTGATGCAACGGCCCGGAAAGAATCACGTATGGACTATTCCGGTGGCGTAAAAGATGGTCGTTTTTTCATGAAAAACTGCGGTTTCTTTGACGAAACCACCCCCATTGGATCGATGCATGAACGCCAAGCAAGAAAAAAGGCTCCTGACATTGATTTCTCCCAATTGCCCTAGTGTAAAAAAAATGACATACATTCTTTCTCATCATCTGAAATAGCACTAATTTGCTTCATCATTCGACGGTATAAAACAAAGCTATTTTTATCCGTTAAGAGAATGACTAGATGATACAAATTCAATTAGTTACTATTAAAAAATTAAAATACAAACGAATGAAAGCAATTGTAAAAAGCAAACCAGAACGTGGTCTTTGGATGGAAGATGTTCCTATGCCAAAAGTAGGACACAACGACGTACTCATCAAAATAAAAAAAGCGGCTGTCTGCGGTACCGACCTTCACATCTATAAATGGGATGAATGGGCACAAAACACCATTAAAACTCCGGTAGTTATCGGTCATGAGTACATGGGTGAAGTGGTTGAGACCGGTTCTGAAGTTGATCGCGTACATGTTGGTGAACGGGTAACCGTTGAAGGACACATTGCTTGTGGTTTCTGCCGTAACTGTCGTCGTGGACGTCAGCACATTTGCGACAACACCTTAGGAATTGGCGTTCAGCGTGACGGAGGTTTTGCCGAGTACATTTCGGTTCCGGCCAAAAACGTGCTGAAAGTAGATCCGCAAATTCCGGATGAAATCATGGCGATTATGGATCCACTGGGAAATGCAACACATACAGCCCTGTCCTTCCCTCTTCTAGGAGAAGATGTGCTGATTACCGGTATTGGTGGCCCCATTGGAGCAATGGCTACTGCGGTAGCCAAATTTGCCGGCGCCCGAAACGTTGTTGGAACCGATTTGAGCAGCTATCGTCGTGATTTAGCTCGCAAATTAGGAGCTACAAAAGTGATTGATCCAACCAAAGAGCAGGTAAATGAAGCGATGAAAAGCTTAGGGATGGTTGCAGGCTTCGACATCGGTTTAGAATGCAGTGGCTCGCCTATCGCTTTTAATGATATGGTTGAGAACATGTACAACGGAGGAAAAATCTCCTTGCTGGGCTTGCTTCCCAAAAGCACACAGATCAACTGGAGCAAACTCATTTTTAAAGGCTTAACGCTGAAGGGGATTTATGGTCGTGAAATGTACGAAACCTGGTACCACATGGAAATGATGCTGACATCAGGATTGAATATTGCTCCCGTCATTACCCATCGGATGAAGGCTGATGATTTCCAGGAAGCTTTTGATATTATGGAACGCGGAGATTGCGGAAAAATTATTCTGGACTGGGAGTAAATTTAATATTTTTATAGTAGCTTTATTCTCAGTTATTGTTGTGAAAATCTAAGCTTCTATGAATATTGACGTAGCTCCGAGAAGAATCCGCTTCTTAAATTTTTTAATTGATTTTATCGTTTTTTCAGTCTTAGGCACATTCTTTTTAGTCTTTCTGAAAAAATACACCAACTTATTTCAGGGAGAAACCGGTATTTACGACCGGCTCTTCTCCCTTTTTATGTACTTTGTTTACTACCTTCTTTTCGAGTTTTTCACGCACACCACTCCGGGAAAACTAATCACTCGTACAAAGGTTATTGCCGAAGATTTTTCTTTTGGTTCAATTCTTGCAAGATCAGCCCTACGATTGATCCCCTTAGAGCCATTAACCATCTTCTTCAACGAAGAAAAACAGTGCTGGCATGATCAATTCTCAAAAACAAAAACCATATGTTTAACCAAAAATAAAGAGCAATGAAAAAAAAATTGTCTGTAAAGCTCGCTATTGCCTTAATAGCTGCAATCACCATCTTACCTTCTTGCGCAACTGTATTTGGAGGTCCTGTTTCTGAATGTCAACGCACCAAGCCTTCTCCAGGTGAACCAACCCGAGAGATCCGTGCAGTAGCCCTAATTGCCGATGTCTTGTTGTTCTGGCCCGGAGCTATTGTAGACTTCGCTACAGGTGCCATTTATAAACCTTGCAACAACTAATAAAAAGGCAGTGAGAAGCGTCAATTAAACCGCTTTTCACTGCCTTTTCCACGTGAAACATGTCCGTTTAGTCATTCAGTTCAACCCATACCGGGCAATGATCTGAATGGACAACTTCAGAAAGAATCCCTGCATCTTTCACCTTCTTTTTTAGAGGCTCACTCAATAAGTGATAATCAATTCGCCAGCCTTTATTGCGTGCTCTCGACCCAGCACGGTAACTCCACCACGAATAATGATGCGGCTCGGTCACCACTTCTCTGAAGCTATCACAGTAACCATCATCCACAAATTGCTGAAACCACTCCCGCTCTTCAGGTAAAAAGCCCGATGTCTTTTGCTGTTTTTCCGGATTATGAATATCAATCCACAAACGACAAATATTATAATCGCCAGAAATCACCAAATTAGGCCGTTCCTTGCGCAGTTCGTTCAGCCAAGCATGGAAATCAGCCAGAAAATCCATTTTAAAGACCTGTCTTGGCCCTCCTGTGGTTCCAGAGGGGAAATACACACTAATCACCGTTAAATCGCCGAAATCAGCTCGTATCACCCTTCCCTCAGCATCATACTTCGGATTATTCATTCCATAAACCACTTGGTCCGGCTTTTCTTTCGTCAAAATAGCCACACCACTATACCCTTTCTTTTCTGCTGAATGGGCGTAAATATGATAGCCTAAATTGGCAAACTCATCTTCACTCATTTCTCCTGGTTGAGCTTTTGTTTCCTGAATACACACAACATCAGGATTTTCGTCAACCAACCAGTCCATGAAACCTTTTTTAATGGCTGCACGAATACCATTAACATTATAGCTTAAAATACGTTTCACTATTTTTTTTACTTTTGATTTTCAAAACAGACCGAAAGATAAGTATTCTTCATCATAAAAAAAGACTAGCAATTGAATAAAGGAATCGTTATAAAATCAACCGGAAGTTGGTACACTGTACAAACCGAAGCGGGCAAGAAAATTGACTGCAAAATAAAAGGTAATTTTCGTTTAAAAGGAATTAGAAGTACCAACCCGATTGCCGTAGGCGATCATGTTGAATTCAGAATTAACGAATCGGAAGAGCTCCAAACTATCCAAACGGGTTTAATTACGAAAATTGTAGATCGAAAAAATTACATTATTCGTAAGTCCCCTAACCTATCGAAGCAATCACATATTATCGCGTCAAATATTGATCAAGCTTTTCTGGTGATTACCATCAACTATCCTGTAACAACCACGACTTTTATTGATCGCTTTTTGGTTTCGGCCGAGGCCTATCGTATTCCTTGCCATTTGATCTTTAACAAAATTGATCGGTATTCGCCAGAGCAAAGCAAACAGATGGATGAATTAATTGAGCTTTATGAAAGTATTGGCTACCGATGTCTGAAAACATCTACAAAAACAAAAGTTGGCATGGATACCCTTCAAAGTTGGATGGAAGGAAAAACCAATGTTTTTGCCGGTCACTCAGGCGTTGGAAAATCAACATTGATTAATACCATTGAGCCAAACTTAAATTTAAAAACCCGTGAAATTTCCGACTACCACCAAACAGGAAAACACACCACCACTTTCTCCGAAATGTTTGAACTCGGTTTTGGTGGTTTTATTATCGATACTCCTGGAATAAAAGGCTTCGGTGTTCTGGATATGGAAAAAGAGGAAATCTCCCATTATTTTCCGGAAATGTTTCAGCTGCTCGAAAATTGTCAGTACTACAATTGCACTCACACGCATGAGCCGGCTTGCGAGGTCAAGAAGTATGTGCATGAGGGAAAAATTGCAGAAAGTAGGTACTATTCCTACCTCGGGCTTCTGGATAATGACGAAAAGTACCGAAATTGATCTAGTTGGCGATTTTAACCGATGATCATTTTGGGATAAAAAAAGCCATAAAAATAACTACACATCAACGCTTTAACTTGTAAAAGTCAAAGATTTTAACGGCTTTAGAATCGCCTATTTCTTCGGCAACCGTATGGTAGGCTTGTTTTTTTAAATTCTCAAGGCTTTTAAATCGTCGTAAAAGCACCTGAATGGTCTTCTCCCCGATTCCGGGAATTTCTTCCAGTTCAGATTTGATAAAATTTTTTGATCGCAATTTGCGATGAAACGTAATTCCAAATCGGTGAGCTTCATCCCGGGCAAATTGAATCAGCTTTAAACTTTCGGAACTTTTATCGAGATAAAGTGGAACAGAATCCCCCGGAAAAAAAATCTCCTCCAATTTTTTAGCAATACCAATAATTGCAATTTTTCCACGCAACCCCAATTCCTCTAGCGCATTCAAGGCCATTCCAAGCTGGCCCTTACCACCGTCAATAATAATTAACTGTGGTAAGGATTGCTTTTCATCCAACAAACGTTTGTAACGACGAAAAACAATTTCTTGCATCGATGCGAAATCATCGGGACCTTCAACTGTCTTGACATGAAAATGGCGATAATCTTTCTTGGCCGGCTTTCCGTTTTTAAAAACAACACAGGCAGCCACCGGATGCGTTCCCTGTAAGTTCGAATTATCGAAACACTCAATATGACTTGGCAGCTCCTTTAATTGAAGGTCTTTTTTCAAGGTTTCCAAAATTCGCCTGGAACTATCTTTGGGTTTCGATAGTGCTTGTTGTTTTTCTTTCTCCAATCGGAAATATTTGGCATTACGCACCGAAAGATCCAGTAGCTTTTTCTTATCTCCCCGTTCCGGCACTTTAAAGCGGACATTTTCCAATTCGAATCCAGGATCAAAAGGAACAATCAATTCACGCGCATTCGAAAATATTTTCTGGCGAATATCGACAATCGCATAGCGAAGCAATTCTTCCCGATCTTCATCCAAGGCTTTTTTGATCTCCGTGGTATAAGTTTGCACAATGGCCCCATTAATTACTTTTAGGTAATTGACGAAAGCCGCCTTTTCGACAACATCGATGGTAAACACATCAACATCCGTAATTGTAGAACTAACGACGGTCGACCGGTTCTGGAATTTCTCCAAGATCTGGAGTTTTTCCTTTACCTGGTTGGCTTCTTCAAACTGAAAATCCTCGGCATAACGATGCATCATTTCTCGAAGATATTTGATTACTCCGGAAATATTCCCCTTCAAAATATCCCGAATTTCTTCGATGTATTTTAAGTAATCTCGCTCCGTTTGATACCCCTCACAAGGCCCCAGACAATTTCCGATATGATACTCCAAACAAACCTTCAGCTTTCCATTTGAAATATTTTCGGAAGAAAGATTGTATTTGCAGGTTCTTAATTTGTACAGCTTCCGAAATAAATCCAACAAGGTTCGCACGGTCATAACCGAGGTGTAAGGACCGAAATATTGCGAACCATCGCGGATCACATTTCGGGTTTGAAATACGCGCGGGAAACGTTCATTTTTGATAACAATCCAAGGATACGTTTTATCATCTTTCAACCGAATATTATACCGTGGCTGGTATTTTTTTATCAGGTTATTTTCCAACAACAAGGCATCCTGCTCTGTTTCTACAACCAGATGTTTGATATCGGCAATTGCCCGAACAAGCAAAGCTGTTTTTCGATTTTCGTGTTTTTTTGAGAAATAAGAAGAAACTCGTCTCTTCAAATTTTTAGCCTTCCCCACGTAAATGATTTTACCAGTATTATCAAAATACTGGTAAATTCCTGGCTTATCCGGCAAGACCGAAACCTGCTTTTTCAGCTCGTCAATATTTCTATTTACTGCTTCGTATTTCAATTTTCAAAAGGGGTGTTTAATACTCCACCAAGGTATGTGTTTCGTATTTTGAAAGCTGATCTTTTTTCCCGTTGGATATAAATTTCAGGTCACAAATGAACGAGAAATAAACCTTCTTCACCTTCATTTTTTCAACCAAATTCAGAGCTGCCAAAGCGGTGCCTCCGGTTGCTAAAAGATCATCATGAATCAACACAACATCATCTTCTGTCAAGGCATCAAGATGCATTTCAATTTGGTCCGATCCATATTCCAACTCGTAAGATTCCGTTACTGTTTCGGCAGGCAGCTTGCCTTTTTTACGTACCGGAACAAAACCGGCATCTAATAAATACGCCACTGCCCCACCGACAATAAATCCTCTCGATTCCAATGAAACAATTTTGGTAATTCCCTTATCCCTGAAATTCTCGTGTACTTGATTAACTACCTCCTTAAACGCCTCCGAATCCTTCAGCATGGTAGTAATATCTTTAAAACTAATTCCTTTTTCCGGGTAATCCGGAATCTCACGGATGGTTTCTTTTAAATTCATAGTTGATTTTAATCTTTTGTTCCACGTGGAACATTAACGGCCAAGCATGACCAAAAGAACGTTAATATCGGACGGATTTACACCGGATATCCGGCTCGCCTGCCCAATGGTTTTTGGTTTTATTTTACTCAATTTCTGACGGGCTTCTGTCGAAATTGTGTGGATTTTTTCGTAGTCAAATTTATCTTCAATATTGATATTCTCCAAGCGTTTGAATTTCTCGGCTATCAACTTTTCACGCTCAATATACCCAGAATACTTGATCAAAATCTCAGCTGATTCTACAATCTCTTCGAACCGATTTTCGGGAATTACCTCCAGCATTTTCTTAAACGGAACCACGGGTTCTATCACATCAAAAATCGAAATTTGAGGACGGGAAATAACATCTTTTAATTTCACTCCCTGCTTCAGCGGACTCGTATTTTTAGCCACTAAAAGATCGTTGATGAATTGTGGTTTCAAACTGAAATTGGAAACAAAATCGATAATTGAGTCTCTCAATTTAAGCTTTTCCTCCAGCAAATCCATCCGCTCTTTGGACGCTAATCCAAGCTTGAATGACTTGGGCGTTAATCGAACGTCGGCATCATCTTGCCGCAATAGAATACGATATTCAGCACGCGAGGTAAACATCCGATAAGGCTCATCAACCCCTTTAGTGACCAAATCATCGATTAAAACACCGATGTAAGCCTCATCCCTACCCAAGGTAAATTCGGCTTGATTATGGGCCTTTAAATGGGCATTTATTCCGCTGACCATTCCTTGAGCTGCTGCCTCTTCATAGCCCGTAGTACCATTAATCTGACCCCCAAAATAGAGGTTCTTAATCAACTTGGTTTCCAACGTATGATACAACTGGGTTGGATCAAAGTAATCATACTCGATGGCATACCCGGGTCGGAAAATCTTTGCACTCTCCAAACCTGGTACTAATAGCAAGGCTTTATATTGAACCTGCCAGGGTAAAGACGACGAAAATCCATTTAAATAATACTCATGTGTCTTCTCCCCTTCCGGCTCCAAAAAGAGCTGATGTTGCTGCTTTTCGGCAAAAGTAACCAACTTAGATTCGATACTGGGACAATAGCGAGGCCCTGTACTTTGAATGGTCCCATCATACATTGGCGACTCCTCAAAACCCTCTTCAAGTTCGCGATGAACCTCAGGACTCGTATAAGTAATCCAACAACTTCGCTGTTTCATCTCCGTCTTAACCTCGGGTAAAAAGGAAAACTTATAATGACCTTCGTCCCCTTTCTGCTCGGTCAATTTCGAAAAATCAATGGATCTTCCGTCAATCCGAACAGGAGTTCCGGTCTTTAGCCGCCCCGTTTTAAAGCCGGCCTCAGCTAACTGATCACTGATAAAATAGCTGGCAGATTCGCCGATCCGCCCGCCTTCCATCTTCGACTGCCCAATATGCATTAAGCCATTCAAAAACGTGCCATTCGTCAAAATCACGGTCTTCGATTGAAACTCCGCCCCTATCTTGGTCTTGACCCCTTTTACGACGCCGTCTTCAATCAAAAGATGAATAACAGCATCCTGCCAAAGGTCCAAATTATCTGTATTCTCTAAAATGTCTCGCCAATACTCTGAAAAGCGGAAGCGATCATTCTGCACTCTTGGACTCCACATAGCGGGTCCTTTAGAACGGTTCAACATCCGAAATTGTATCGATGAGCGATCTGCAATGACACCGGTATGCCCGCCCAACGCGTCAATCTCACGAACAATTTGTCCCTTTGCAATCCCGCCAATAGCGGGGTTGCACGACATCTGCGCATACTTGCCCATATCCATCGTAATGAGGAGGGTTTTCGATCCCAAATTGGCTGCTGCAGTAGCAGCCTCACAACCAGCATGTCCCCCACCAACTACAATCACATCGTAAAATGGTAATATCATCTCTAAAAAATTTAGACGGCAAAATTAATAGAAAAGCACAAAACAGAAAAGACTAGTAATCACCAAGATAATAATCTTCCTTCCCGGTCATTATTTTCTTCTCATCAGCCTCTTTATCTTTATAACCTAGTAAATGTAAAACACCGTGAATGATAATTCGGTTTAACTCGTTTTGGAAACCGACCTGGAAGGTCTCCGCATTTTCACGAACCCGATCGATACTAATGAATACATCACCCGAAACATCGTCACCCTCGACGTAGTCAAACGTGATGATATCGGTGTAATAATCGTGATCTAAATACTGCCGATTAATATCCAGTAGATAGTCATCACTACAAAAAATAAAGCTGATTTCTGATGTGTTTTTTCCTTCCTTCCGAATGGAATTCTTGATCCACTCAATGGTTTTCGGTTGGTCTAATTGAAATTCTTCAATGTCTTCAAAGTAAAAATTGATGCTCACGACTCAGTTTAAATTTAATTTTTACGAGGGCCCCATTATTCGCAAACTGAACATCATCTGCTAAGTTTCGAATAATAAAGATTCCTCTACCATGCTCATTCTTCAAATTCTTAATCTCGGTTGGGTCCGGCACTTGGCCTAAATCAAACCCCTTCCCTTCGTCTTCTATTTCAAAACTTAACTCCCTTTTTGAACATTCTACCCGTATTTGTACATGCTTATTAATGTCATGCCCATTACCATGGGAGATTGCATTACTCACAGATTCGCAAACTGTTAACATAATTGCTCCAAGTTGTAAATCAGGCAATCTTGCCTCGTTTAAAAAAGCATGTATGAAATTTTCAACGTCATACAAATACGTAAGATGAGATGGTATGCTGAGCGTTCTTTTCAATTTTCCTCTCTTAGGTTGTTGATGTAGTTCTTATACTTCCGATCGTAAAAATTACGTAACTGATAGTTATTTCGTTCAATAGCATCATTAAATTCTTTTTCCTGTTTTTTATACTCAAAAAATTCAATTGGGTTACTATAAAAACTATCATCCACGGTTTTAGATTCCCGCTCATCCTCTACATCACGCTCCATCTCAGCCTTTTCAGCCTTTAAAAGTTTATTTAAAATTAAGTTTTGCCGACTAATTAAAGTACTATTAATATTCTTATTAGCCAGATCAATATTATTATGTTCTAACAGTTCATTTATTTGCTTCAGTTGTTCCTTGGCAGCACTTCCAACCTCGGAGTCCATCATCAACTCTCGAATCATTTGCTGCATCATCTCCTGCTGTGCCAATGTTTGTCCAATCTGTTCTGACATATTTCCAGACTGTCCTTGCTTCATTTGCTCAATCATTTGCTGCAGCTGCTGCTTCAAGTTCTGCTGCGCATCCTTCAACATATTCATTTGACTTTGGTTCCCACCTGGCTTATCACACTGTTGATCGCCAGGCATACCTTCAGCCATTTGCTTCTGAAGATTATCCAAGGCTTCGTTTAAAAACAAGGCCATATTATTGGCAGCAGTTATTGCCATTTGCTGTTCGCGCAAGGCTGTATTCATGCGACTTTCTTCCAACTCCCCTACTGCCTTATTCATTGCGAGCTCCAAAGTAAGCAATTCTTTAGTTACTACATTTCCAATTTCTGGAGTACGGTTGGCCAGGGCGTAAAGTGAGTCTTTTACAACTTCACTTTGTTTGATAAGTTTATCCTGCTCAACTCGCACAGATGACAAGCGCGGATCACCATCATCAATCTGTCTAATTTCGTCATGTAGACCTTCTTGAGTCAATGATATATAGACCAGATTATCAAGTATTTGTTTCAAGTTATCGATATTCTCCATGCGTTGCTTTTGTTGGTTCATTTCCAACATTTGACTAAGCGAGAATGCCATATTTTCAAGTGCCCTCGTATTCTCCTCCATTTGTTGCAGAGATTTTCGCTTTCGACCTTGCTCTATCGAATTTTGAATATCATCATAATTTGAATTTATATCACTTTGTTCCTTTTCCATTGGATCGAGTTCCAATGGCTTCTCCAAACTATGATTTAACTCCAATGTCCTATTTAAATCTTCAACAGCTTTTTGAAATTCCACTTGGTTATTTTTCTCCCGTTCTTGCGCCTCCGAAAAATTTCGTCCATCTTTCAATTGCTCCAAATTACTTTTTTCTTTCTCTCCCAACTTCTGCAACTGCTGAATTACATCAGTCATCTCCTGCTCCACCTTCATCCGTTTCAACATTTGAAGATTTCGTTCAAGTTGCTTCGATAAATCATCCATCGACATTTTCGATCGATCTGACAATTCATTCAATTTTGACTGATCAAAATCCTGAGCCAATTTTTTGAACTCTTCAAACAATGCTTTCAACTCATCATTAAAAACGTCTTCGAGTAAGTCTTCAATTTGTTTTTGCTTCTCGACTATTTCAGCTTGCTCTTCTGAAAACGAATTTTTCAGATTATTCATTTCCGCATTTTTTTGCTGAACCTGCTCTAAAATTTCTTCTAATCGGTTACGCTTATTCAGCACTTCATTGACCAACTGCTTTTTTTCCCAATCCGAAGAATTTTCACTCAAACTTTTAAATCGAAGCTCGTCAATCGACTGCTGAATATCCTGACTCAACTGAAAACTTTCCTCCATTAACTGCTCCAAACCTTCGAAGTTTTGATCATCGGCCAACGCCAATTCTTCTTTAGTTGGAAAACGAAATTGAAACGACTCTGAAATTGCTTCTTTATAAGAATGAAAATAATCATTATCCCTAACGGCAAAATGGTAATCTACAACATCCGCCTTTCCCACTAACGCTTTAAAGTCAAAAGTGAAATAGAAATCCTGTTGATTCAAATTTTTCACAACGGGTAATGCCACAAGGCTATCCTTCTGATTAATAATCAATTCATAATTCAAGGAATGAAAACCATAATCATCAGCAATTCGCCCTTTAAAATAGTAGCGCGTATAATCTATTGAGTCGCGCAACTGAACCA
The DNA here is from genome assembly GCF_900113005.1 of Sunxiuqinia elliptica. Classification (GTDB taxonomy): domain Bacteria; phylum Bacteroidota; class Bacteroidia; order Bacteroidales; family Prolixibacteraceae; genus Sunxiuqinia; species Sunxiuqinia elliptica. The sequence continues at coordinate 451,172 of NZ_FONW01000001.1, read as the reverse complement.
CCTGTATTTCGGGATATAAATCTGGAATAACTGACAAATTAAAACTCAAAAGATCGGGATAATTAAAGCTTTCATTAGACACAGAGACAGTATATTTTAAATCTTTCTCAGCACGATACTCCAACACGAACTGACCACCATCATGTACAGCATCCAGCCGATTTCCATCCGCTGTAAAATAGAGCGAATCAGTATCGGCAGTCTTAAAAATCCAACGTATTTCTGATCCATAAGCCACCTCAATATCGCCAAGCATCTCCTCCTTCGAGCGCTCCAATCCAGTATAAGCAGGAGGTATAATTTCCACACTATAATCAGTAATTATAGGAGCCGGAAGAACCTTAATTTTATAATTCTCTGAAAAGAACTGAAGATCGGTAAAACGTAACGAAAAAGAATTGTTGATGTGCTCAAATGGATAGGTAAACACGCCATTTTCCTGACTCATTAAATAATTCGATCCACCAATATTCACATATAACACTTCGGGAATTTGCCTTCCACTACACTCAACTTCTAACAATAAAGGGTCTCCTTTTTTGACACTCAGACTCTCGTTAATCAAGTGAAACGTAAACGGTGCTGGCCTTGAAAACTGCTTATCATAATCGATAAGGCGCCGGCTGCTCTCCTTAAAAATACCTGGAAAAAACAGTGTAAGTATACCAGCCAAAATAACCACTCCAAACAGGAAACTAAGTGGTCGAAGCAGACGCTTAAAAGGAATCGCTTGACTAAAATTAAACACCTTCAGCCGTTTAATTTTTTCATCGATACTTGCCCAGACCAACGGCTCATCTGCTTCTTCCCCAATTTGCGCTAACTCAATAACATTTAATAAGCGATCCTCCATTTCCGGGAAGTGTTCGGCTATGAGTTTTGCTGCCTTTTCATAGGATATCGGTTTTAATATACCCAGCAGACGAAACGCTGGAAAAATGACGTAAATTCCGACTAAGATGACAATTAAGAAGCAAGTCAGGAAAAATAGGAAAGTGCGAATATCAACAGATAGATAGGTATAAAACTCGACCAAAGAAATGACTATAACATAACTGACTATCAGGGCTGAGACAAGCAGAATGCCGCGTAAAACCTGGTAAAAACTACGTATTCGCACATACGTTTTCAGGTTATTAACAAGATGTTTATAGCTCGCTGTCATAAATTTTAAACCTCTACTATTTAACGATTTAAAAAAAACATGAATTGTTAATTACTTTTCAATGGCTGTTCATTTAAATCAAATAAAAACCCAAAATTATATTTTATAATTCGGAATATGATTTTGAATAGCACTTTTTAATGGAATTGGCAAGAATTATTTTTTAGAATTCATTCCCAAGAAATCAACAGTTATCAACGATTGTTAATAGTAGAAAAGAATTAAGACTGTTGGTTATTAACAGATGTTGATTACATCGAAAACAAGTCTGATTTTCAAAAAACAAAGCTGTTCATAACGCGTGAATAAATCAAGAATAACATCAAATTTTTCGTTTTAACAAGAAACCAAATCAGAAATTATACAAGCTATCAACAGCCTATTATCATTATCATCTTTAATTTTTTTAAACTTTAATATTTATTAATATCGATTAGGATTGTTTTTGTTGCTTGGATAGGGTTTCCTTTTGTGTCTTTTTAGAATTAACTTTACAGCGGTTAAACCTTTTAGTGAATGGAAGACAAACTTTCAATATTGCTTGTAGAAGATAATGTGCTGAACCAAAGGATTGTAACCTTTAGTTTGAAGAAATACAACCATGAAGTAACAATAGCGAACAATGGATTGGAAGCAATCGACCGTTTTAAAGAGAGCACTTTTGATGTGGTTTTAATGGACCTAATGATGCCAGAAATGGATGGTTTAGAGGCCACTGTAAAAATACGAGAGATCGAAAATACAGAAACACCGGGTTCGCGAACACCAATTATTGCTTTAACTGCGAATACCATGGATAACGATAGAGAAAAGTGCCTTTCGTACGGTATGGATGAATTTATGGCAAAGCCTTTCGACATTGAAAAATTGAAGAAAATTTTTCATGAATTGGAAATTGTAAAATAATCCAGCGCTCTACTCTTCATGAAATAAAGCTATATTTGTTCGTTCAGAAACGTATAGCTTTATGTCCGATCCAATAGATCTGCACGATGATTCATTTTCCGATAAAGACGTTGATTTAGATAAGCGTCTTCGGCCTTTAACTTTTGATGATTTCAAAGGTCAAAAGCAAATTGTAGAGAATTTGAAAGTATTTGTCCAAGCTGCAAAAATGCGTGGTGAAGCATTGGATCACGTTCTTTTGCATGGACCTCCTGGATTGGGAAAAACCACCCTTTCAAATATTATTGCGAATGAACTTGGTGTTAGCTTAAAGTTGACCTCAGGTCCTGTTTTGGATAAGCCAGGGGATTTGGCCGGCCTTCTGACCAATTTGGAGGAGAGTGATGTGCTTTTTATTGACGAGATACACCGTTTAAGCCCCATTGTCGAAGAATATTTGTATTCGGCTATGGAAGACTATAAAATCGATATTTTGATCGATAAAGGCCCCAGTGCACGTTCAATTCAATTGGAGTTAAATCCATTTACGCTGGTTGGAGCTACCACGCGATCGGGTTTACTGACCAGTCCTCTTCGGGCACGTTTTGGAATCAATTCCCATTTCGAGTACTACGACTTAAGTATTCTTACGGGAATCGTAAAACGGTCGGCTAAGATTTTGAATGTGGTAATTGATGATCAGGCAGCCCTTGAAATAGCTTCTCGAAGTCGTGGGACACCACGAATCGTTAATGCCTTGCTTCGTCGAGTACGCGATTTTGCCCAAGTGAAGGGTAATGGGAAGATTGATTTGGAAATAACACGCTACTCCCTGGAAGCGCTAAATATTGATAAGCATGGTTTGGATGAGATGGACAATAAAATCCTGAACACGATCATCGATAAATTTAAAGGTGGTCCAGTGGGAATTTCGACCATTTCGACAGCTGTTGGCGAAGATGCGGGAACCATCGAAGAGGTGTATGAACCTTTCCTGATTAAGGAAGGATTCATCAAACGAACACCTCGAGGACGGGAAGTAACTGATCGGGCGTACAAGCACCTTGGTAAAATCAATTACGGAAGCTCAGACAATCCTAGTCTTTTTTAATCAGCTTAACTTCGAAAAGCTTTGGCCAAAGTTTACCGGTAATGTACATTTTGTCATTATCGGGATGGATGGCAATGCCGTTCAATACATCAATCGGTTTGTCCGGATTATAAAGCACGGATAACAGACCGTCAAAATCGATGGTCGCAAGTACTTTTCCGGTTTTTGGATCTATTTTTACGGCATTATTGGTCGTCCAAATATTGGCGTATAGTTCGCCGTTATGGTATTCCAGTTCATTCAATAATTTGATCGGTCCTTTGTGGTCATACACTTGAATTTTCCGGACGACTTTGAAGGTTTTGGGATCTATAAAGTGTACAAATTCAGAACCATCAGTTTTGATTAAGTACTGATTGTCATGGGTTAATCCCCAACCTTCCGGTGTTTCATAGGTAAAGGAATCGATGCGAGCAAACGTATTCAGGTCGTAAACAAAAGCTTTTTGTGCCTTATAAGTCAGCTGATAAATTTTATCATTCAGAATGGTTATTCCTTCACCAAAGTATTGCTCTTCCATTTTAAATGACCTGGAAACGGTGCCGCTTAATAAGTCAAAACGGTAGATTCCCGATTTTCCATACTCGCCGGTACTTTCGTAAAATTGGTTGTTGTGTATCTCCAGGCCTTGCGTAAAATGCTCCACATTATGAGGGAACGTTTTAACCACTTCGTAAGTGTATTCTTCAGGAACCAGGTCAGAAACAACGGTGAATGATTTAAAACTCACTCCCTCTACCCCATCGGCTTTGGTGGCCAGTACTTTAACATTGTGTTTTCCCAATTCGTCTAACTGAGCAATGGAATACGAATATTCGGTTTGATTGGAAGATTTCACCAACTCATTGTCAATGTATAGTTTGGATTCTTTTAATTCCCCATTTTTGGTTTGGATCGTTATGGCAATTGAAATCGAATCACCAAATTTAAATTCACTATTGCGCGTTTGAAAGCTGATTTTTGCAACAGGCTTTCTAGAACGTTTTGGTTTATTGGAGCATGAAAAAAATCCAACAAGCAGTGAGCCCACAACCAGTAAAAAAAAGAATTTCAATTTCATTCGTTTAATATTTAAAACCAGGATACAGAATTAGTATTTTCAAGATGATCACTTCTAGTCAAATTGGTATACTCAATTCTTCTATCATGGTTGTTTCATGAGTACGATTAATTGTAATTTTTTAGAACTCTTATTCAAACTTACAAGCAAGTTTTAGTGTGCTTGTTTTGTGACGAGTTACATTTTATTTTGAAAAATTCAAAAATAAGCAAAGTTTAAGAGAACAAGGATTAAACAAACTGTTTTTGGTCTAAAAATACCGCTATGAATCCCTATCTTTGAAAAAATTTTTACGCCTTGAATTCATTCAAAAAACTTGCCGGAGAAACTGCAATTTATGGTATGAGTAGTATTGTTGGCCGCTTTATCAATTGGTGGCTTGTACCCTACTATTCCCATGTTTTCCTAACTGATGAGTTTGGAATTGTGACCAACCTGTATGCCTACATGGCTTTTTTATTGGTGATTTTAACCTATGGAATGGAAACCGGTTTTTTCAGGTTTGCTTCGAAGCGACAAGATAAAGATCGGGTTTACAGCAGTGCTTTGGTATCGCTATTTGTGACTTCATTGGCGTTTGTTTTGGCGGTTTTCACATTTACCGATACCCTGGCCCACTGGACGAATTACCAAGAGCACCCGGAATACATTCAGTGGGTGGCACTCATCATTGCTTTTGATGCCTTTACTGCAATTCCTTTTGCCAAGCTTCGTATCGAGTCGCGAGCCATTCGTTTTGCCTCGTTTAAGTTGATCAATATTGCCACCAATATCTTTTTCAATATTTTCTTTTTAAGTATTTGTCCGGCCATTTTAAAACAGAATCCGGATAGCTGGATCAATTTGATCTATTCTGAAGATATTGGTGTGGGCTATGTGATTATATCGAACTTAATTGCTTCAAGCATTAATCTGCTGCTACTGGCTCCTGAAATTTTGGTGAAGATCCGTTTTGATGGACGCTTACTGAAAGAGATGGTTTGGTATTCGTTTCCGATTCTAATTGTTGGTGTGGCCGGTATGGTCAATCAGAATATCGATAAAATTTTGATGCCGGAGCTGATTCCTGCAGACCAGGATCCGATGTCGCAATTGGGAATTTATGGGGCAAACTACAAGCTTGCCGTGCTCATGAACATGTTTATCCAGGCCTTTCGCTATGCTTTTGAGCCCTTCTTCTTTTCGCAAGTCAAATCGGATGATAACAAACGAGGCTATGCTATTATCATGAAATACTTTGTGATATTCGGGCTGCTCATCTTTTTGGGTATTTGCTTGTATATGGATTTGGTCAAGTATATCATTGATGAGAAATACCATTCGGGCCTGAACGTGGTTCCCATTATTTTGATGGCTAACCTGTTTTTAGGAATTTACTACACCCTGTCCTTATGGTATAAATTAACGGATAAAACACGCTATGGCGCTTATTTTGCTTCAATTGGAGCCGTAATCAGCTTGATATTGAATGTGGCATTTATTCCGAAAATTGGCTACATGGCATCGGCTTATGCCGTATTAATTTGTTTTGTTGTAATGACTATTTTGTCCTACTATTTCGGGCAGAAACATTACCCGGTTAAGTATCCGGTTAAACGCATAGGCTTCTATTTTGTGCTCGCTTTAGGAATTTACGGTCTTTCCAGATGGTTAAATATTGCTCCTTCATTAACAATGTATGTCGTTCATACTTTAATGATTATTAGTTTTGTAGTAGTTGTTTATTGGCTGGAACGAAAAGAAATTTACAAGTTTATTAAGTAAGAAATCCAAATAAATACTTTTAAGTATTATTTTTGATTATTTTTGTGAAAATGAATAGTTTAAAGATTGCGTTAGCTTCAGATCATGCTGGCTTTGAGAAAAAGCAGGTGATTATTAATTATTTGAAAGAACAAGGGGTAACCATTGAAGATTTTGGTGCGTTTTCTCCTGAAAGCTCTGATTATCCAGACTATGCCCACCCAATGGCAGAAGCTGTTGAAGAGGGGAAATTTGATTATGGCATTACGCTTTGCGGTAGTGGCAATGGCATTAATATGACGGCCAATAAGCATCAGAAGATTCGTTCTGCAATTTGCTGGACGCCTGAAATTGCTGCTTTGGCAAGACTTCATAACGATGCCAATGTATGTGCAGTACCGGCTCGGTTTGTTACCGAGGATGAGGCAATAATGATTGTAAAAACTTTTCTTTCAACTGAATTTGAAGGCGGACGACATTTGAGACGAATTAATAAAATGCCATTAAGCTAGCTATGTCAGAAGAGAAAAAAATGTTTATAAAAGACTCAGAGAAAATTGCTTTTGATAAGCGGCATCGGGCAACCATCAAGTTTAATATTTCTAAATATGATGCAGCAGTTGACCGGGGCCGAAAAAGATACAGCAAGCTCGATTTAGCTCGTGAACGGGCAGCTTACATCAAGCGCGATGCCATTCATAACTTGCCTGATTATTTACTTCAGTTTGAAGAGAATATTCAAGTCAATGGAGCTGAGGTTGTTTGGGCTGAAGATGCGGCTGAGGCTATTTTAGCAGTACAAAAGATACTGAAAGAGAATCAAGCTGAGTTGTTGGTCAAAAGTAAATCGATGACCACCGAGGAAGTTGATTTTAATGAGCATGCTGAAGCGGTAGGTGTTGAGTCGTTGGAAACAGACTTGGGCGAATACATTGTGCAAATTGCAGGCGAAAAGCCCTACCACATTGTAACGCCGGCCATGCATAAATCCAAGGAAGATATTGCTGAGCTGTTTCACGAAAAATTTGACACCCCTGAGAAAAGCACGCCCGAATTTTTAACCAGCTATGTTCGCGGACTGCTACGCAAAAAGTTTACGCAAGCTGATGTTGGGGTAACCGGTGCCAACTTCTTAATAGCCGACAAAGGAGCCATTGCGTTAACCGAAAACGAGGGAAATGCGATGATGACTTTTTCTTTTCCGAAAGTGCATATTGTAATTGCAGGAATTGAAAAAATCGTGCCTCGAATGAAAGATCTAGGTTTGATGTGGCCTTTGCTGGCAGCTCATGGAACCGGCCAACAAATTACGGTATACAACTCCATTGTTTCTGGTCCAAAGAAAGAGGGAGAGCAAGATGGTCCCGAAAAAATGTATGTTGTTCTATTGGATAATAAACGCAGCGAATTGTATCAAAAAGACGATCAGTTTGAAGCCTTGAAATGCATTCGTTGTGGCGCTTGCTTGAATGCGTGTCCAATTTATAAAAACGTTGGAGGTTACACGTACGATGCCACTTATAGTGGTCCAATTGGTTCGGTTATTACACCTTTCTACAAAGGGTTTTCGAAATACAATCATTTAAGTTCTGCTTGTTCGGTTTGTGGTAAATGTACCGAAGTGTGCCCAGTGCGCATTCCGCTGCATAACATGCTTTTATTTAACCGGCGAGATGCTGTCAAAAATGGCGATACTCCCCTATCCTGGAATCTTGGAATGAAAGCGTTTGAGTTTGCTTTTATGAAGAGAAACCGATTGGATATGATGGGTGGAAAAGCCAAAAACAGCATGGGAACAATGAAGAAAAATGCGATGGGTGAAAAAAAATCACTGCCTGTTTTTGCGAAGGAATCATTTAGCAAACAATGGAAAAATAAACAATAGATTATGCTATCCAATACATGTAAGTATGCCATTCGGGCACTAATTTATCTTGGAAAATTCAGTGATGGAAAAGGGACTAAAATTGGGATTAAAAAGATTTCAAGCGATTTGGATATTCCAACTCCTTTTCTTGGTAAAATTCTACAAAACCTGGTTAAACAAAAAGTATTGGTTTCAACCAAAGGGCCTAATGGAGGTTTTGGTTTAGGAAAAAATAAGGAAGACATTTCTTTGTACGAAATTGTGACCATCATTGATGGTGAAGACTTTTTCAAGAATTGTTTGATCAGCATGGAGCCTTGTTCAACCCATCACGAAAATGGTCAGCCATGTCCGGTTCACAAACGGTTTTCTGAAGTGCGCGCCAACCTGTCGAAATTTTATGGTGAAACAACCTTGGCCAAAATTATCGATGACATGGAAGGGCATGAAGACCTGATAAAAATGTAGAGAACTATTCCGGCAGGCGATCGGAGAATGAAGGAGAAAGGGACAGCTTTATGGCCGGAATTTATATTCATATTCCATTTTGTAAAACCAAGTGTCATTACTGCGATTTTTACAAAACCACTGATTTTGGTGCTAAAACCGATTTTGTTTCGGCCTTGAAACAAGAGATTGAGTGGCGTAAAAATGAATTGCAGCAGGAAGAAATTGCCAGCATCTATTTTGGTGGTGGCACGCCTTCTGTTTTAAAAATCGAAGAAATTAGCAGTATTCTGCATCATTTGTCCAATTGTTTTTCAGTGGCAGATGATGTAGAGATTACTTTGGAAGCCAACCCGGATGATTTGACGCCGGAGTTTTTGGAGGGGGTAAAAAACACCCCGGTCAACCGGTTGAGCATCGGAACGCAATCTTTTCATGATGCCGATTTGAAGAGTATGAACCGGCGACACAACAGTCAACAAGCTTTAGCTTCTATTCAGGCAGCCCGTGATGCCGGTATTCAAAATATCAGTATTGATTTGATTTATGGTTTACCCAATCAAACGTTAGCCGATTGGAAGGATAATGTTTTAAAGGCCGTAGCACTGGATGTACAGCACATATCTGCTTATCACTTAACCTACCACGAAGGAACTGTTTTCTATGAGTATCTGAAAACGGGAAAAATCAAAGAACTACCGGATGAATTAAGTTTTGATCAGTTCAAGCTTTTACTTAGCGAATTGAAAAAAGCGGGTTTTGAGCAATATGAGATCTCAAATTTTGCACGTAATCAGCGTTATTCTCGTCATAACAAAGCTTATTGGGAACGAAAGAAATACCTGGGCTTTGGTCCTTCTGCTCATTCCTTCGATCATAAAAGTAGGCGTTGGAATGTGTCCAGTCTGCGGAAATACCTCCAGGCGATTGATGAAAAAGGGCCGTTTTGGGAAACGGAAGTTTTGTCTGCTCAAGATCAGTACAACGACTACATGATCACTTCACTTCGAACCAAATGGGGAATTTCCTTGAACTATTTGCAGACTAATTTTGCTTCAAAATACGTTTCTCATTTCCAAGATGAAGCTGAAAAATATTTGGAAAGTAAACACCTTTATTTGGAGGATGGCATCTATCGTTTATCCGATGAAGGTCTTTTTATTTCCGATAAAATCATGGAAGAACTGTTCTACATGGAATAGTTTTAAATTTTGTTAATTGAAATGCAACAAGTTCTAAACTTGTGATATTTAGCTATCTTTGCAGATCGTAAAAAAGCAACATATGGACGTAAAAATTGTTAATCAGTCATCAAACGAATTGCCAGCATATGGTACAGCTCATGCTGCAGGAATGGATATCAGAGCCAATTTGGAAGCACCTGTGGTTTTAAAACCATTAGAACGCGTTTTAGTTCCTACTGGCTTGTTTATTGAATTACCTGTAGGCTTTGAAGCTCAAATTAGACCGAGAAGTGGCTTGGCGATTAAAAAAGGAGTGACTGTTTTAAATACTCCGGGAACAATTGATGCTGATTATCGTGGCGAAATTAAAGTCATCATGGTTAACCTATCCAACGAGGAATTTGTCATTAACCATGGCGAGCGGATTTGCCAAATGGTAGTTGCAAAACATGAAACCGTTGCCTGGAAACCGGTTGAAATATTGGAAGAAACTGCACGTGGTGCTGGAGGTTTTGGGCATACGGGAAAAAATTAGACCCAATAATGACGTTGAAACAACGAACATATTTTGTGCTGTTGGCTGTTTTGTTGGCTTCTTGTTCTGCCTCGCAGAAACAATTGGTGAAAACAGATAAGCCTGTTGAAGAAGAGCTGACAAGTGCTGAGAAAGCTTTGAGCGAGGAGGAAGCCAATGAATTGGAATACTTGTTTATTGAAGGTTTGAAGCAAAAGAAGCTGGGAAAGATTCAAAACGCTGTATCTATTTTTTCACGATGTCTTGAGATTGATCCCAATTCGTCAGCAGCAATGTATGAAATGGCAAGCATTCATTATGCCAATAAGGATTTAACCAGTGCTTCGCTATTGTTGGAAAAAGCCATTAGCCTGAACGCCGAAAATCCGTGGTATAAACTGATGTTAGCGGAGATTTACCGACAGCGTGAGCAATTTAACGAGGCAGCTGATTTATACACTCATTTAAGTGAGCAGGAGCCAGAAAATTTGGAATACCTGTATTATAAAGCTGTTTTACTTGGAATGGCTGAAAAGTACCCGGAAGCCATTGCCGCTTACGATCAGTTGGAAAAGAAAACGGGTTTGAACGAGCAAATTGCCGTTGCCAAACAGCAGTTATTTGTTGCTTGGGATAAACCTGAAAAAGCGTTTGATGAAATTCATAAGTTGATTGATTCCAACCCCCAAGAACCTCAATATTACGGGTTATTAGCTGAGTTGTATCAACAACAGGGCGATTCGGTGAATGCCCTGAAGAATTACAATAAGATTCTCGATATCGATCCTGATAATGGCTTTGTGCACTTTTCATTGGCTAGTTATTACGTTGAACACAACGACTCGTCAAAAGCATTTGAACATGTGAAAAAGGCCTTTGCAAGTGATCAGTTGGATGCCGAAACGAAAATGCAATATTACATGATGCAAACGGCTAATCCGGAAGCTTCGGAATGGAGCGAGGATCAGGTTAGTGAATTGTTGGGAATCTTAAGTAAAACTCATCCCGATGACAACCGGATCTATAGGCTTTATGCCGAAAGTCTGATTAGTCAGGGAAAAATTGAGGAAGCCCGAGGTTATTTGCGTCAATACCTTGAAACAGATCAGGATAACTTTGTTGTTTGGCAGCAATTGTTATTCATAAATAATGACTTAATGGATTTTGATAATCTTTACAAAGACAGTAAGGAAGCCATTGAGTTATTTCCCAATCAGGCTGTTTTGTATGCATTGAATGCCGTGGCATCGCTTCAGTTGAAAAAGTACGAGGAAGCCTTGCAAACCATTGAGGACGGCGAAATTTATGTATTGGACAACCAGGCATTGAAAATTCAGTTTGAATTGTATCGTGCTGAAGCCAACTATAATCTCGATCAGGTGGAAGAGGCATTTAAAGCCTTTGATAAAGTAATTAAACTCGATCCGGAGAATTACATGGCGATGAATAACTACGCTTATTACCTTTCTATTCGAGGCGAGCAGCTTGAAAAGGCCGAGCGAATGAGCGGAAAAGTTGTTCAATCCAATCCGGATAACGCAACCTATTTGGATACTTATGCTTGGGTATTGTTTAAACGTAAAAACTACCAGTTAGCAAAGTTTTATATCGAATCGGCGATCAACAGTGAAGAGGCCGAAAGTGGTGTCATGTTTGAACATTACGGGGACATTTTATATATGCTTGGCGAGAAGGAAAAAGCCGTTGAAAACTGGAAAAAAGCACAATTGCTGGGAGAAGGAACTGAAGTTCTGGAACAGAAAATTAAAGAATCGCGGTACATCGAAAATTTGACTCCTTGAAAACACGTTCACAACTAGAAAAACTAAGCCTGATTTTTGTTTTGTTGCTGGCTTTTGCGTCTTGCAAAACAACAAAAATAGTAACTACAGAAAAGGTCAGGCCGATCAGTGCCAACCGCTTGATTAAGAAAATTGAAGAAAATGCTTTTGACTATGACATGCTGGCCATTAAACGGATTGCTTGTCATTATGAAAGCCCCGATGAAAAAACATCCTTCCGCGCTAATTTAAAGTCAGAAAAGGATCAACAGATTTTGTTGACGTTGAGTAAGATTAACGTTCCTTTGGCGCGTTTATACCTGACTCCCGATAGCGTCAAAATGGTTAATTATTTGAATAAGAGTTACCTGAAGGAAGATTACCAGTACTTAAGTAAGTTTGTGAATACCAATCTCGATTTTGAAATGGTGCAAGCGGTGATCAGTAATGAAGCTTTTTCGTATCGCGATGATGAACGGGACAATGAGTTCAAAGAGTTTGTTTCTTACGTTGACTCAGGGATGTATGTGCTGCAGTCTTTCAAAAACAGGAAGTTGTATAAAATCATGCAGAAAGGTAAGGAAGAGAAGATCGATCGTTACCTAAAAAAGCTGGATGAAGATGCTTTTATTGTTCAACATATTTATGCTGATCCCAAGACATTTAAAATCCGAAAAATCATTTTGGATGATCAAACAAATAATCGAAAAGTAACGGTTAATTTTTCTGATTTCACCCAAGTTGGTCGCCAGTTATATCCCGGAAATATTGATATTTTCTTTACTAGTCTTGAGAAAGATTTGTCGATGAGGATTAAACTGAGTAAATTTTCAACCGAAAAAGACCAATCGTTTAATTTCAACATACCGGCAAAGTACGACCGGATGCAATAGCCATATAATGCAATGAGAAGCCTTTTTTTGAGCTTGTTCTTCGTTTTGGGTACATTGTCCTTGCTGGGGCAATCAATTACTGATTTACGCGCTAAAAAGGTAAATACGGCGCAAGTTATCAAATACACTTCTTCCCTTTTACAGGAAGCTCAAAAAAATGAGAAAGCCAGCTTAGGAAAATTGCAATTGTTGAATTCTCAAATCCAAAACAGAAATCAGTTTATTGGAGGGATAGAAAGCCAGATCCAGGTTTTGAACGTTTACATTGCTGAAAATACAGAAGTTTCGAAGATGCTAAAAGCGGATTTAGATGGACTTCGAAAAGAATATGCAGCGATGATCCGTTTTGCCCAAAGAAACAAAAATAGTTACGATGCGCTGCTGTTTCTGCTGTCTTCTGAGAATTTGAATCAAGCGTATAAACGAATGCTTTATCTGAGGCAGTACGCTAAATACCGGAAGTCTCAGGTCGAAATTATTCAGGCTATTGACACCCTACTGAAGGAGAAGATCGTTAGCCTGGAACATCAAAAGAAGCAAAAAGCTAATTTACTTGCCGAAAAAAACTCTGAAAACCTGCAATTGGAGGGGGAGAAGCTTCTTCAACGGAAGCAGGTTCAACAGCTTCAGAAACAGCAACGCCAATTACGGAAAAAACTTCGCGAACAACAGAAACAACAAGAAGAGCTGGATCGGGAAATCGAGCGTTTATTGGCAGAAGAAGCGCGTAAAGCCCGGGAAAAAGGGCAGTTTGAAATGACACCTGAACAAAAGCTGCTGGCTGCTGACTTTGAGAAAAACCGGGGCCGGCTGCCTTGGCCGGTTGAACGTGGAGTGATTACCGAACGATTTGGTGTTCACGCACATGCTGTACTGAAAAACATCAAGGTAAAAAGCAACGGGATTGAAATTACCACACAAAAAGGAAGCGAAGCACGGGCTATTTTTGATGGTGTCGTGAGTCGGGTCTTTGCTATTTCTGGCGGAAACATGGCTGTGATTATCCGTCATGGAAGCTTTCTTTCTGTTTATTCAAACCTAAAAGAAGTGCATGTTAAAGCGGGACAGAAAGTGAAAACAAAGCAGAAAATTGGAGCTATCTTTTCCGATTCAGCAGATGGAAATAAGACAATTTTAAAATTCCAGGTTTGGAAAGAAAGTGAAAAGATGAATCCCGAAATCTGGATAACCAAGTAAGCTATCTGAGGCTAATTTTACAACTTGTATTTATTAATTGAGGTTCATTTAGAAGTGGCAGGAAGTCTCTTAAAACCTAATAAAAGCCCATTCTCTTCTACATCATATTAAATGAAAAAGTGGTTCCCTTTTTACAGAAAACCACCCTTATATATTTTGTAGCTCCAACTAAACAGAGCGTTTATTAACAGACCAAAATTGGTCGTGTTTTGACCTTTAAAAAGAATGCTTTATAGCCTTTTGAATTTTATAAGTTAGCCACTCGTGAGAGGGCTTTCAAATCCAAAAGCTTTATTTTACGTCCTTGTAATTCAATCAACTTATCCTGTTTAAATTCGGATAGTAAACGGATGACGCTTTCTGTTGCTGTACCTACAATATTAGCCAACTCTTCGCGAGTTAGTGAGATTTGTAAGGTATTGGTATTGTCCAAATTAAAGCTATCCTTCAGTAATAACAGGACCTCGGCCAACCGTTCCCGCACCGTTTTTTGGGCAATATCCGTAATGAAATCATTGGCTTCACGCAATTCTTTGCAAACAATTTGAAGCATATGATGCGAAAATTGCCAATTGGCCTGAATCAAAAACTGAAGTGTTTGATAGGGAATATGGCATAAAACAGCTTCTTCAATAACTTTGGCTGTCGTACAAGCCGACTCTTCACTTAGCAAAGATCGATAGGCAATAATTTCACCACGCTTCGCAAAACGAATGATTTGTTCCTTTCCATCAATACCGGTTTTGAAAATCTTGACAATTCCTCTGGTAACACAATAGAAACCAGTAAGGCGGCTGCCTTCCCGATAAATAATGCTTCCTTTTTTGTATAAAGAGCAGGTCTTATCGTAATTCAGTTGAGCAAATTCCTGTTCTGTTAGTTTTTTAAATAATTGAAAGCCTGAAAGTTCGCATTCTTCTTCTGTGGGTCTATTGATTGAACTTCTCATGAACCTTTATTTATTAAGATTGAATTAATAAAACTGTAAATTGAACTTAAATATACAATGAACATTTATTTTTGTAAAACTATTTATTTAGATATCTTCATACTTTTTATTTCACGGTAAAATAAGTAAAATTAAGGTAGTTAATTGTTAAAAGATAAATTGTTATGAAACACATTGTTGACGTGAATTGGAAAGAAAATATGGCTTTCGAAACGAATATGGATGGGCATCAATTGATCATGGATGCTGCTGTTGAAAGCGGTGGCGATGATTTAGGAGTACGTCCTAAAAAGCTAATGTTGGCTTCATTAGCAGGTTGTACAGGAATTGATGTGGTTTCTATTCTGAAGAAAATGAAAGTTATACCGGATAGCTTTCGGGTGATTGTTGAAGGAGATGTAACTGATGAGCATCCCAAAAAATATTATACCATGAAAGTTATTTACGAGTTTAAAGGGAAAGATTTACCCATGGCAAAATTGGAAAAAGCCGTTCACCTTTCAGAAGAAAAATACTGTGGAGTTAGTGCGGTTTATCGCGATGTGGTAAAAATGAGCAGCGAAATTCGCGTGGTCGAATAAAATGAACGTATGGATCGTATAAACCTTTTTGGAGAGCAGGAAGAGCGGATTTTTACGATCATGAAGATCTGTGATTTTAAAGATCAGGATCGTCGTGAGAATGAAATCCCTCACTTGCATCAATTTTATTCTATTTTTTGGCTTCAACATGGCCAAGCGGTGCATGCCACTGACTTTGTTGAATACGTCATCGAAAAGGATACGATTCTTTTTGTGCCACCAGGCCTAAAACACCGGATGATTTTAGATCCGACGGCTGGTGGCTTTTCTATTCTTTTTAACGAAGAATTTGTTCGCTACAACCAGAAAAACTACACCCCTCTGAAAGAGTATGAACTCTTTAACAATCCCGAGTTTAAAAGTATGGTGAAGGTGGAGGGGGCAGATAAAGACGAACTAAACCAAGTGATTGAGTTGATGATTCGAGAAGTTGAGCGCCCGGACACTTACACAACAGATGTCGTATTGAACTTGCTGCATTTGTTTTTGCTGAAAGCCATTCGTCTGTTTGAAACGCAATACCAACCTTTGCAAGCACAAGAAAATGAGTCTGATAATTTCTCAATTATTCGTTTCAAAGAGCTGATTGAGGAAAACTACATCAAAGAAAAAAGCGTGTCTGTTTATGCAGATCAGTTGAATATGAGCCCTGCTTGTTTGAATGAAGTCTCCAAGAAGACAGCCGGAATTACGGCTGGCGAAATGATTCGGAACCGGGTGATTGATGAAGCCAAACAAAAATTGTATGCTACTGATTTGAGTGGCAAGGAGATTGCCTATTCACTTGGCTTTGAAGATCCGTCCTATTTTAGCCGTTTCTTTAAAAAGTATACAGGCCTCACCCTGAAGGCATTTCGTGATGCCACTCGAAAAAAGTACCATTAAATCCGATTTTTGTCCATTTATGGACTTTGTGCTCCATTGTATTTTTGTAACTGAAATTTAATAACAATTAAAACAGATGGTTATGAAAACAATGAAAATGAAAAAATGGGCAACTTTAGGTGTTGCTTTACTATTCGGAACAGCGGTATTCGCTGGCAATTATGAAATTGATACAAAAGCAAGTCATGTTGGATGGCATGGTAAAAAAGTAACTGGTGAGCACAATGGTGCAATCGAGGTGAAAGATGGTTCGCTCGCAGTGGTCGATGGGAAAATTAAAGGTGGTACAATCAGTATCGACATGCAGTCAATCACAAACGAGGACATTACCAATGAAGAATACAATCAGAAGCTGGTAGGCCACTTAAAATCAGATGATTTCTTTGGTGTTGAAACTTATCCTACTGCAAGTTTGGTTTTAACTGATGTAAAAATGTCGGGTACAAACTACACATTTACAGGCGATTTAACCATTAAGGGAATTACCAAAGCAATTACATTTGAAGGAACTTCTGAGGGAGGAAATGACGGCTTAACAGTAGCTGGAAAGATGACTATTGATCGCTCAGATTATAATGTGAAGTATGGTTCGTCCTCATTTTTTGATAATTTAGGTGACAAAATGATTCACGACGATTTCACATTGACTTACAAGATTGTAGCAAAAAAATAACAAAAGAAAGGAGGGAACAATGAATGTTGTTCTTTACAGGTCGGAAAGCCGAGGAGCTGCTGATCATGGTTGGTTAAAAAGTCGGCACACATTTAGTTTCGCAAACTATTATTGTCCGTCAAGATTGAATTTTGGAGCCTTGCGCGTTTTGAATGATGATTGGGTGGAACCCAAAATGGGATTTGGAACGCATCCGCATGATAACATGGAGATTATTACCATTGTGCACGATGGGCAATTGGAACACAAAGACAGCATGGGCAACGGCTCTATTATCCGTCGAGGCGAAGTACAGGTGATGTCTGCTGGGAGTGGAATTACGCATTCCGAATTCAATCCATCGAAGGACGAAGTGGTGAATCTTTTCCAGATTTGGTTGTTCCCCAATAAGCAGAATGTAACACCGCGTTACGATCAAGCATATTTTGGCGATGAAGCGCTGGAAAACAACTGGAAGATGATCATCTCTCCTGATGGTGAAAAGCAATCCATGTGGATTCATCAGGATGCCTGGTTGTACCTGGGAGAATTTGACGAAGGTCAAACCGTCAGATATGCCCCAAAAAATTCGCAAAATGGCTTGTTTATTATGGTCGTTGAAGGGGAAGTGGAATTGGATGAGTACGTTCTCTCAAAACGAGATGCTGCCGGATTAACGGAAGTAGGAGAGCAGCTTGAACTGGAAGCAACGGCTAAAAGTAAACTGATGTTGCTTGAAGTTCCCATGCAGTGGTAGAAGTAGACTAATTGGATTGTAAGTCGATACCAATAAAAGATTGACGAGAAGCCTGAATACCTGTTCAGGCTTTTTTTATGGCCATATTTCACCTAGGTTTTTAGGAAGTGCATCCAAACGCTCCAGCTTAATATCAAAGTCGGTTCGTTCTTCTCCTTTTACCTCAAATATCGCTTTGAAATTGAAACTTTCGAGTGCTTTTAGTTCTTGCATAATTGGATTCATTAGCTGTTTATCGGTAAAGTATTTAAGTGTCGCCATATTACCAATATCATTGTCACAAAGAAAGAATAAGACTCGTCGTTCATCGGGGAGCATAAAATGTGCTACAGCTGCATATTCATAGTTTAAATAGGGAGTTGAGCGGTTGTCAAACTGTAAAGTTGTATCGGCCAAATCATAACTTAAAAGGCTTGACTCAACGTCATATTTTAAGCCCAGCTTTTGGGTGGTGCTTTTAAACTCATGCAATGTTTTAAAGGAGCCTACAAAAATCAAATTCCGATTCCGAAAATCATCAATTTTTGAGCGGGAGGAGTAGTCCATCTCCAATTCATAGAGTCCTCCTCCAAATACTTGCATCAGGTAAAACAAGCCGAGTGGAGCTTGGTTATTGATATAAGTTAAGTTGGTCTTTTCCATTTGCCCAATTAGCTCCGGATGGGCTTTCAGGTAGCTATCAAACTCAAGATCCGAATTTATTTTGCTATCGCGAATACTTCCTTTTTGGCCTGAAGGGATTGGACCACGGTAGAAATAATGATCACCCAACAAGAGTGTGGTCGAATAGCCATTGGACAAAAATTGGTTCCAAAAAGGAATGTCAACACGTTTTTTGGGAAAGATAAACACCAGCAAAAGACTCGCCAACAAAAGCAATAAACTAAGTCCTAGTAAAAGTGGAGCATGTCGGTGAACTTGTCTTCGAAAGGACTTAATCGTCGAAAACTGAAAATCAACCGTATAATGTCCTTTGGGAAGAACAAAAACCAGCTCGTCATCCTTCCCTTCGTGTTCATAATAGGCTTTTAGCTTTTTGCGCAGGTTATGAATATAAACCCGGACATTTACTTCTTTATCCCGTTCGTAGGATTTGCCAAAAACATCAGCTGCAATTTGAAATTCTTTAGGGTTCTCGCCTTTTAATGAGCAGGCTACAAGGTACTTCAAAAGTTCCCGGTTGACAGGAGATTTGGCAAAGGTGGTGCTAGATAGCACTTGATCCAAGTAACGATTGATATGTTTAAGGTCTCTTTTCAAATTGTTGGTAGTCAGTTTTGTAAAACGAATTTTTAACGTTGAGTTTACGGCAAAAGCAGTCGTTCTTTTTCAAAAATACAAAGAAGCCGATATATTCCTCATCTGAAAACACAACTATTTTTTTGCTCAAAAGAATAGCTAACGAATAAAACTTGAAACTATGGAAGAATCGAAGCGTTTAAATCGGCGTCATTTTTTAGGGACAGCAGGGACATTAACAGCAGGAGCCCTATTGGCCAATCCGGCAGGTTCAGTAGCTGCCCAAGCCAAGTCAAAAACAAAATTAGCATTGGTTGGAACTGGTATCCGTGGAACCAGTTTCTGGGGGAAGACCATCGTAAAAAACTATGCGAATGAAACCGAGTTTGTTGGCTTGTGTGATATCAATCCAGGCCGTCTTCAGTTTGCATTGGATTACATCGGTGTAAAGTGTCCGGTATTTACTGACTTTGAAGAAATGGTCAGGCAAACCAAGCCAGATATTATCATTGTTACCACTATGGATTCTACGCACCATGAGTTTATCATCAAAGCGATGGAAATGGGCTGTGATGTGATCACCGAAAAGCCAATGACGACTGATGAGGTTAAATGTCAGTCGATTTTAGATGCCGAGCGCAAAACCGGGCGAAAAGTTATCGTTGGGTTTAACTACCGCTATGGGCATCAATTTTCAAAACTGAAAGAATTGCTTGTCAAAAAGAAGGTGGGAAAAATTACTTCGGTGGATTTTCATTGGTATCTGAACACCTATCATGGAGCTTCCTATTTCAGGCGTTGGCATGGCGAACGCGATAAAGGAGGTACCCTCTTACTTCACAAGGCAACCCATCATTTTGATTTGCTCAATTGGTTTATCGACTCAGATCCAATGGAAGTGACGGCTTACGGGGAATTGGAACATTATGGAAGTAATAATTCATTTCGTGGGGCTAATTGCCGTTCGTGTGCTTACACCGATAAATGCCGTTTTTATTGGGATATCATGAAAAATAAGCGTTTGGTTGATTTGTATGTAAATAACGAGAAGTATGATGGTTACATTCGTGATAACTGCTTGTGGCGCGATGAAATTGATATTTACGATAAAATGGCGGTGCAAATTAAGTATGCGAATAATGTTCAGGTGAGCTATTCTTTAACCACTTATTCGCCCTATGAAGGTTGGCGCATCGCTTTTAACGGCATGGATGGCCGCATTGACTCTTGGGAAGGAATTCCATGGAGAGCTGAGGAACGGGTCAGTCAAGCGCAGTTGCATGCCCAGGAGATGAATCAAAGTGCCAAGGAAAATGATTCAGCTTACGATGAGATTATGGTCCAGAAAAATTGGGAAGACTATCAGTTGGTTAAAGTTCCCCGTATTCGAGGAGGACATGGAGGAGGGGATGTTCGATTGCAAGATCGGATATTCAAAGACCCGAACATGCTTGATCCATATAAACACTCAGCAGGATCACGCGATGGAGCCATGTCTGTTTTAATTGGAATTGCTGCACGCAAAAGCATAGAAGAACAGCGTCCGGTAAGCATTACAGAATTAACTGATATTCCTGTAAGTGCTACCAGAGGCTAATTTCTCAATGAGTTGGTTTTTTCACAGAGAAGGGAGGTTTTCGAAAGAGGCTTCCCTTTTTTTAGTTCCTTTTCAGGATCAGGATATTCAGTAAACTCTTTTGTAAGCCTCTTTTTTATGCGTAATTTTAAGAGAGTATTACTGAATGATGAGCGATGACAAATTCCGAGTCTGTAGAGAGCTACAGCAAAAGGATTTGATGTGAAAAAGAAAAGTTTGAACTGAGATTAAAAAGGGAAACAATGAGATCAATAAATCCTTATACCAATAAAGTAGTTGCAAGCTACCAGGCTTATTCCGAAGCCGAAACAAAGCATATCATCAAAGAAGTGGATCATGCGTTTGGAGAATGGAAACATACCACGTTAGAAGAGCGAAAAGCATTGGTATTGAAACTTGAAGAGCAACTGTTAAAGCAAGAGGATTACCTGGCTGAATTAATTGTTGCTGAAATGGGCAAAGTAAAACACGAGGCTATAAGCGAGATTAAAAAATGTGCTTGGGTTTGTCGGTACTACGCTGAAAATGGACAGCAGTTTTTGGATCGGGAGCTTATTCAGGCTGATGCTTCGGAGTCGTTTGTGAGCTTTCAGCCCTTGGGAACCATTTTGGCTGTTATGCCGTGGAATTTTCCTTTTTGGCAGGTGTTTCGGTTTTTAGCTCCTGCTTTAATGGCTGGTAATACGGTCGTTTTAAAGCATGCCCGTAATGTACAAGGTTGTTCGTTGGCCATTGAAAAGCTGATGAAAGATGCGGGATTTCCGAAAGATGTTTTTCGAAGCTTAATTATTGGAGGTGCTGCGGTTAAGCAGGTCATCGAAAATTCAAAGGTAAAAGGTGTCACCTTAACCGGAAGCACACCTGCTGGTAAGGCAGTTGCATCGGTGGCCGGATCGGTTTTGAAAAAGTCTGTTTTGGAGCTGGGAGGAAGTGATCCCTACCTGATTTTAGAAGATGCCAATTTGGAAGAAGCAGCCAGGCTTTGTGCATCCAGTCGCTTGCTGAATGCCGGTCAAAGCTGTATTGGAGCCAAACGCTTTATTGTTTTTGAATCAGTTTACAAGCAGTTTAGAGAAGCTTTTGTTGAAGAGATGAAAAAAGCGATTTATGGCGATCCCATGGAGACTGCTATAACTATTGGCCCCTTAGCTCGCCATGATTTACGTGACGAACTGCATGGGCAGGTGAGTGCCTCTTTGGCCAAAGGAGCTAAGGTGTTGTGTGGTGGATTTATTCCAGAACACCAAGCGGCCTTTTACCCACCAACAGTGATGGATCAAATTATGCCTGGAATGCCTGCTTATGAAGAGGAATTGTTTGGCCCGGTAGCTTCGTTGCTTAAAGTGAAAACGGAAGAGGAAGCTGTTCAAATTGCCAATGATACTGTTTTTGGTTTGGGCGCTGGTATTTTCACTGCTGATTTGGATCGTGGAAAACGTTTGGCAGAAAAAGGACTGGATGCTGGCTGTGTTTTCATCAACGATTTTGTGAAATCTGATCCGCGCCTGCCCTTTGGTGGAATCAAAGAAAGTGGTTTTGGAAGAGAGCTATCGCTTTATGGTCTGCGCGAGTTTGTAAACATCAAAACGGTGGTTGTGAAATAGCGTGATTTGCTTGTTCATCTTCACTTGAAAGATAGCTCGCCATTTTTGAGATTTGCTTATTCAGCTGACCAATCCAGCAAGCGTTTCTCTCCTTTGAGTTCGCGAATGGCTCCAATTTCCTGGGTAACTTCAATAACTCCTTTGTATTCGCCAAGTTCATCGCGTAAAGCAAAGTACTGAATCAGGATTTTTTCATCTTTAAAATTGATCCAAAAGCTGGCCTGATCTTGTTTGCCTGCCTTGAATTCCGAAACAATTTCTTCCACCACATGGACACTTTCCGGCGGATGACAGTGGTGTACTTTTCGCCCGATAATGGCTTTAGTTCTTGGAAATATGCGCTTTTTGGGCGTTGAGAAGAAGCGAACAGTATCGTGCTCATCCACAAAGGTAATATCGACAGGAAGATGATTAAAAATCAATTGGATTTGCTTTGCACTCACTTGTCCGGTTCCCAAGTTGACATGAAGATCGTTGGAAAAGACAACATCAGAATCTGTTGAATCATAGGCTGGAACAACAAACGGAAAACCAATTTCACGACTATCTTCTAACAAACTTTGAATCGTTTTCTCTGGAATTGTTTCCAGAATCTGCGGGAATAGAATGTGTTCTTCGCGAAAACGAATAGCCAGAAGATTAAAAAACAGATCTCCAACCAATTTATTCATTTGTTGAAGGTTTAACTCAGAGGCGCTCAACACCTGTTTCAAATCTTTCATTTGTTGGCGAATATCGTCGTGATAAGACCACATGAGTTGCACGCAATGGAAATCAGGCCAATGCTTTTCCAGTGACGGAAAAAGCACATTTTCTTTGATTTGGTAGTGCTTGTCAAACTGTTGGAGTTGTTTCAATTGCTCCAATAGCTGCTTCCGGACTTCTTGGTCGGTTGGTGTTTTATTTAAGCTTTTAATCGCTATTTTCATCGTTTTAAGCCGGTTTTCCATCGCTTGGTTGCTCTGGGCTAGCCAGTACAAAAAACTGTTTTTAGGGGGCTGAATTGCCGGATATGCCAACAAGGGCTTATGGAACAGATGAAGCATTTTGTTTGTGGCTTTCTTCAGCTGGCTGTAGTTTTGTTTGGGGTGTTCCAAAACCAGGCAATCAAAAAGCGCAATTACCTCCGAAGGAAAGATTTGACGAATCAAGTTTTCATTGGCTTGTACAAGACGGGCTTTATCCTCGCTTGTCATCATTTTCTGAGCAAATTGAAGTAATTGCTTCACCCGCTCATCTTTCTTATTGGTAAATTCAGACATGGTACTGTATAAGTTTTACTTGCGTTTTTTACTCGATTTTGCCTTAGGATTAAAGGCCAGACAACGATCAATCCATTTTTCCAGGTCTTCATCCATATCTATTCCTTCAGCGGTGACAGACAAATAACCTTTCATTGGGCGTTTGGTAAAATCCATTTTTTGTGCGCCGGTTTCTTGCAAAAAGTCTGCTTCTTGCTGCGGATCAATTCGTGCCATCAACTCCTGCTTAATGATTCCGATGCACATTTTATCATCTACCATAAAACAAATGCCTCCAAACATTTCCTTCTCATTGAACGCGGTTTTTCGATCTTTCAAACTTTGTCTGATCCGATCAGCGAGTAACTTGTCGTATGCCATTTTTCCGTTTAAAATAAGAAAAAATAGGAAGTTTGTTTAATCATTATAATTAACAGGAGCGTAGGTTGCCAATCGATTTGGGAAAAAACGAGGCTGATTGAGAACTGGTGATTGGATTATTTTTAGCTGATGATTGGCGCCTAAATGAGCGGTTAGACAAAGGCAGAAAGCATCCAGCAAATCATCATCTTTCACCTTCGTTTTTGGATGAACTTTGCGGAACTTGAGAAAATAATCAGGCAGGCTAGCATCGTAGGATGATAAAATATGCAGGCGTTCTTCAATGCCTTGTTTGTTGGGGGCATTTTTGCGGTGTTGGAGAGCCTTGCCTTTATTGAGATTTTTAAAGTTGATTTCAGGATGTGATTCAAAAATTCGGTGATGTAAGGAAGAATGCTGGCGGATGAAATGATCAAGCTCCCGCATTTTTGCTACCAGGTTCCAGGATTGAATGGACAGACTTTTTCCCGTAAATTTTAGGTTGATCATCTTGGACTCTTCGTAGCTTTTTGCCTTCAAAACTTCGGAGCAGGGTGGGGTAAAAACGCTTGATCCAAATCCCGGAGAAAGTTCTTGCCGAGCTAGCTTTTCCAACACCCTTAGCTCTCCTTTGGAGGCTAATCCCATGGGCATGTCAATCAGGAAAAGGATGGCCTGAGGATGCTGGGTAAAGATGGAATGAAGTTGGGCGTGTAATTCGAAAAAGTAGTCGTTGTTTTCAAGGCCAATGAGGCACCAACCTGCCCGGCAGCCATCAATACCTATTACTTGTTTTTTGGAGTTCATGGAAGTAAAAATAGCACTTTGTGCTAAATTGGTGCGAGCCCAGACGATGAGTAATTTTACTTTTTGAATTGCTCAATTAAACAGGTTTTTCTGTAGTTGAAAATGGTTAGAAGTTGTTGGCGGACAAAAAAATGATGGGCTAAATGGCCGATCAACCCAAAAGGTAGTTTATAGCTCACTTTATCCGTCATCAACACTCCTCCTTCAATTGCTTTAAAAAGATGTTCGTGATGCCACATGGCGTATGGTCCAAAGCGCTGTTCATCAACAAAAAAATGACCGGTTTCAACCTGCGTAATTTCGGTGACCCAATTGGTTTTGAAACCTGGGAAAGGAGAAATACGGTAGGTAATTATTTGTCCGGCATACATGGGTTTGTAGCTTCCAGAACTAATCTTGAATTGCATGCCTTTTGGGGTAATTTTTTCGAGATTACCCGGATTGGAAAAAAACTCCCAAGCGGCATTTAAGCTAATCGGGAGTTGCAGTTTTGTCTGCAAGGTGTATATTCCTGCGTGTTTTTTTATTGTTGTCATGGCTCTCAGGCAATAAAATGATATTAATTGCTTCAACATTAGAACAACTTTTGTTTTGAAATGTTTAATGTTTTTTTTAAAGCATTAAACAATTATTGTCTGATTAACTGTTATTGACTGAAAGTTAATTTATTTGTGTGTGTTGTCCCATTTCGCAAAGTTGATTGATGAGAAGTAGCCTTTTAGCATACCGTCGAAAATACGGACAGCCTGAAGCCGGGTTAGGGCATAGTTGATTGTTTGCTTCTCTTCATTGATTGCCGATTGCCGTTCATCCAGAAAATTCTGAAAATCAGTTTGGGCTTGATCAATATCATTGATTCGATCTTCTTCGGGATTGAATGAAAAGTAGGCAAGTAGGTTAACTTTTTTCCAATCAAGATCTTGGGCGTAAGTTTGAAGTAGGGGCTCAGCTGCTGTTGGAAGGTGTTTTTGCCATTTAATAAACGGCTTAATCAGACCCATTAGTTCTTGTTTTTTGATGGAACTATTGGCTTGTTTGAGTTGATCAAATTTAGCTTGTTGTTGGATCAACAAGGCTTCCAATTCATTCCAATCTTCAGCCAGTGCTTTGAAATCGTCAATTTCGCCTACTGTTTTATCACTTGGTAAACCAATAAAAGTGATGTCAGAATGTTTGGTCGGATCTTCAGCAACAATGGTTTTTAAACGGGTTTCCAGCTCACCCATATGGTTTTGTAGGTTCTTGATTTCTCCTTGCACCGATGCAAAATCAAAAGCGGTAAAACGGGATTCAATGGACAGGTAGGCATCTTGAATGGCATCCAGTTTTTCTTCAATTACCGGATCCTTTGTGCCCGATGCTTTGACATTATGCCGGGCAAACCACTCATTGGTATTTCCTAAAATATCCAAGTGAATAACGGCTTCAGCAACTTGCTCTTCCGCGGTGGTGGTTGCTCCAGTTTGATGCCCCCAAATCGTTTTTATTTTAACTTTGATGTAGGACTTTTCAACCTTACTGGCGGGGATAAAAACCTCGGCCAAATGCTTGTTTACCAAATTGCTGTTGATGTCTAATTTGATCTTATTGTCTGACTCAAACTGAACATCTTCACTGATCACCTCCCAACGGTGTTCAACGCCATTTTTGGTGTAAACTAGCTTGTTGTAACCTCTTGAAATGATTTGAGTCTCGGAATCAAAATCAGCGTAGGTATCAGGAAATCGGACGAAGTCAGCTCTTCCTCCTTTAATTTGAGCAATCAGTTTGAATCGGTCACCTTTATTGACCTCAATTTCGGAGCCATTCTGAACGACTTTTCCATTGATTAACAGTTCAATAAAAGGCTGTCGCGTTGCCTCCGTACTATGTGACTGATTAAAAAATGCGACCAGCAGTGAAACCAGTATCAGTATTTTTTTCATGACTATCCACGCGTTAAGCAATCAAGTAACGATATTAAAAATACTCAATTCGAAATCTCTTTCAAATGATCTGGAACATGTCGCCTTTTTCGATTCTAATGCTTCACAATTTTAACTGTTTTACTGGTAGTTTGTGTTTTTAGTTTCAAAATATAAGTTCCCGAAGTCAAGTTGGTTAACGAAAACTTGGTGTATTTTCCTTGCGGAGACAGGCGATAAAGTAAGCTTCCTTGGATTGAATATAAATTAGCTTCAATGAATCCATCGGGCGTCTGAATGGTGACTTCGTCCGAAGTTGGGTTGGGGTAAACCTGTATTTTGTCGTCTTGCTGAAGCTCCGGATTTTCCGTAACAATATCGGGTTGGTCAAACTGCCGGGTCGAAAGCAGACGATACTCTCCGGGAGCCAAGGTAATATCCATGGTTGTCGAACTCACCTCGTAGGTTGTTTCATCAAAGTAGTTGTACCAGGTTCCTTTAGTAGGAAAGCTAACAGAGATTTGTTCTTCCGTAACTCCAAAATTCCCTACAGCAATCACGTAATTTGCGCCTTGTTTGAGTTGGTACCACTTGGTGGTTCCTTCCAGGGAATGGACAATCTCTGGAGTCTGAAATTCCTCATAGTTTTGTTTGAGGTAGTTGAGTTTAGAAACTACCCGGAACAGGTCGGTTCGGTCTTTCACTTCAGCGTAATCCCACCGAATAGGCTTTTCACTTAAGCGTCCGCCGTCGTCGATGGAGTAGTCGTAGGCCAGTTCACCAAATTGCCAAATCATTTTAGGGCCTGGAAGTGGAATGAAAAAGACATTGTTCAGTTCCAAACGGTCGGTGGCAATGGGGAGGTTTTTGGTGTTGTAAGTACCGGAATAGTTGCCATATTGAATGAGCTTAAAAGCTAAGCGTTCTTCATCGTGGCTTTCCATATAACTAACCAGGTTGGGTACATTCCAATCCCGTTCACTGTAAATCCCCCAGCTTAAATCAGAGTTGGTATTTTGCGTATATCCCATGGCTGCTTCGCCATAATTGTGGTTGATATTTCCCCAAAGCAGGATGCCATGTTCGGCCAGTTCCTTTTCTTCTGAGTTATCAGAGAGGTGCTCAAAAATGATGAGGGCATCTTCGTTGCGGTTCCAAATTTCATCGGCCATTCGTTTTAGGTTGGCAATTCGGTCGGCATCGTACGGGCTGCCCCAGCTTGAAGGTCCATAGCTGGTGTTTGAGAAGCCTTTGGTAAAGTCGAAACGGAACCCGTCAATTTGGTATTCACTCATCCAAAAGCTGTTGATGCTGTCCACCAATTCGCGGGTGTAGTCACTTTCGTGGTTGAAATCGTATCCCCATTGCGCTGACGGGTTTTGGAAGTTGCTGGTTTCGTTGTACCAAGGGTTGTTGGCTGCAGGCCGGTTCTGTTCGGTGTCCCAATAGAGCTGAACCAAGGGACTTTGCCCATAACTGTGGTTAAGAACCATGTCAATGACAACGGCAATGCCTCGCTTATGGCATTCATCAACCAATTTTTTTAGATCGTTTTTAGGGCCGTAGTATTTATCCGGAGCAAAGTAAAACGATGGGTTGTAGCCCCAGCTTGAATTGCCCTCAAATTCGTTGACAGGCATCAATTCGAGAACATTGATATTTAGATCTTCCAGGTAGTCAAGTCGGTCAATGACGGCTTGAAAACTGTGTCCTTCGTCAAAGTCGCGAACCAAGAGTTCGTAAATGACCAGTTCATCGGTTTCCGGAGCTTGAAAATCGGTTACCTCCCAAGGGTAAGCAGTTTGCCCGGTTCGAAGAACGGATGCAATTCCTTCTGTTTTTCCATCGGGATAGCTCGGTAAATTTGGGTAAAGGCTATTGTCGATATATTGGTCATTCCAGGGATCTGAAACTTGTTCGGCATAAGGATCGGCAATTTTCACATCGCCGTCAACCAGGTATTGAAAAAGGTAATCCTGGCCGGCTTGCAGATTTTCGATCGTCAGCCAAAAGTAATTCCCATCTTTTTTCATTTGGTAAGCTTCATTCACTTGCCAATCGTTAAAATCTCCTAGTACGTAAATAAATTCTTTTTCAGGAGCCCATAAAACCAGGCCGGCTGTAGTTTGATCTTCCGGATAGTTAATTCCTTTCCGGTAATTGGCTGGTTTTACTTCCTGGGTAATGTCTTTTTTAATGTAAACAGAAACCGAATCATAGACGGTTTCTCCATTGGCCGTGAGTTTTGCAATGAGCCATTGATCACCTTCTTCGGTGAATTGATAGGTGGTTGTGAGTGATGTTCCGGTGGTTTGAGCCAATAAGGTTTCATTCAGTAGAAGTTTGAGTTCACCTTCGGCAGAGGCTGTTGCAGAAATGCTTGTAGCCTCGTTTTTGGGAAAGATGGTTTGTTGCGCTGGGCTTGTCAGGTTAACAATCAAGCCTTCTTCATAAACATCGACAAATAAATCGTTGGTTTGCTTTGATCCGTCGGCTGAACGGAAGACGAAAGCCAGTTGTAAAACTTTTTCATTGGCCGGAACACTGTAAAAAGAATTAATGTCTGGCGTGATTTCAAGCTTGTAGATTCCATCGCCTAAGTGAGTTAATTGGGGTTGAGTGGCATTATCACCCCACGATCCAATAACATGTTGCCAATCGTTGTTTCCTTCAATTTTAACACCGGTATGGGCATACAAATCGCCGGTGTACTTACCAAGCCTGCTATCTTGTGATGAGTCGAATGTAACAACGACTTGTTTGGTTGCAGCCGGAAACTCAGGCGCTGTGGTTATTTGGGCGAGTCCAAGTTGGTAAATTAGCAGAAAGAGTGACAGAAAAATGAAACGGTTTCGCATGGCTTGTTGTGTTAAAATGGATTAATGGAGCTCAAATTGAATGAAAAATAAGGGGTACTCAAAACCCAGTGAGTACCCCCTAAAAGCAGCAATTAGTTTGCTGTAATGGTATATGTAAATCCTGTTACAGAATTTAAGATCAGTTCAATATGGTAGTTGCCTGCTGTAACTCCGATGTCAGTACCACCATACTCAAGTGAGCCGTTAGCATCGGTATCGCCAAGATTGATATCCCAACTGCCATTAGCACGGAATTTGATTTGGCCATCAGTCAGGGTGATGTCGGTACTCCAGATATATTCACCTTTGGCTTCGGTGAAGCTCATGTTGCTATCGTTGTCCCATCCGCCAGGATTGGCAGAACCAACAATTCCCCAAGCGGTTTCATCCACTTGGTAGGTGAAATCATTCATATTTACACGTACGCGGTAGAATCCGTCAGCAGCAACTTCCAGGTTTTGCTCGTCATCTTGTTCCAGCATACCTGTTGTTACTTTACTGGCACCTAAATCGCCAGCCCAACCATCCGTCGTGTTGACAAATTTGAAACCTCCACCATCAGCAGTGATGTATTGGTAAGTGTCAAAAACACCATTTTCAACCATCTGCATGTTTATGGCTAAAGAAGGCTCCCAACCGGCGATCATGGATCCTCCCAGAATTTTAGGGGCGTCAGTAACCGTTATGGTTTTGCTGTTGGTATTTACAATGACCAGGTAGGTTCCGTCTGTTGCTCCATCATTTTGGAGATTTCCGTCACTACCAGAGTCCGAACAGCCAATGAAATTATCGAAAGCGTCGACTCCCATACCATTGGCCCAACTTCCTTTTTCAGGGAAGAATTTGAACGGTTCTCTGGCTTTCAATTCCAAGGTTTTTGTCCAGATTCCAGGAGCAATGATGTTCATCTCCAATGCTTCGTCAATATTCCAGCCTACCGATGTAGCAGCACCTACAATGTACAGGTAAGACTTGGCTTCTTTGATGGTATAACTTCCGGTATTCAGGTTAAGAGTAACAATATAGCTTTTACTTCCACCATCAAATGTGATGTTGCCATTCTTTCCTTTTGGTCCAAGGTTTCCGGTTGCTCCATCGGCCCCCAGGTTACCCCAGTCGAGGTCTCCCCAGCTTGGTTGACCAACAAATTTCAACATCGCACCGTCCTTAATCTCGGTTTCGATGGTGTATACTCCCTCTGACTTTTTAGTCAACGCTGGAGAATTATCAGGGCTCCATGCTGGAACGCTGCCATTGTAGTCTCCTACCAGGTAAACTTCAGTTGGATCGAAGGTGTAAGTGGTTGATCCCACTTGGAAAGGAGCAATGGTTAATTCACTGTTTGTGAAGTCAGCTTTGACCTCGTACCAACCTGTTTCGCCGGTAAATTTGAAGTTGCCATCTTCATCACCTGCAGCAGCAATGTTTGAAGATACGGTGGCAAACTTGCCGTAGTTGTAGGCAAAACCGTCGTCGGTTTGCTTATCGGTAAAACGGAAGGCACCATCAGTTGTCAGTTTCAGGTATTTGTAGAAAACATCGCCATCTTTCAGAGCTGCCAAGGCATCGGCACTGCTAAAGCCAACTTCGGTGGCTGTTCCCATCATGAATAATTCTGAAGGTACCGGAACATCCAAATACGGCGTTACTTTAAATGAAAATGCTTCGGTGTACAGGTTTGCCAAATCTTCGTTTGAGGCAGCACGGATCCGCATTTCAATTTCTACTTTTTCAGCAGGATTATACCGCTTCATCAAAGCATTGTTTAGGTCGCCAATGGTAACATCCAATTCTGTAGCAGAAATCCGGTCAAATTCGATTGGATCAGCAAAATTGTTGCCTTTGGAGTCTAGTTGTAGAAAGTAACGAACGCCAATATTATCAGCATAAACAGGAGCTGACCAACTTAAAGAGAATAAGGTTTCTTTTTCGTCCCGTTTGAAAAGAACGGTGTCAAGGTCTGACGAAGGTTGGTTGACCCAAACAGGAGCTGTTCCTTCAACAGGTGATTTGACTGGCGGAGTCATAAAATCTTCTTCGCAGGAGAATGCAACAACCGCCAGAATTAGAATTAGAAAATATCGTAAGTTTTTCATTTCTATTTAATTTTACCAGTTTGATTAATGAAGTCAAGCTCAATGGTTTTTTCTCCGCCATCGATATTAACTCTTTCCTGATCACCACCATCTGCCCGGTATTCAATTTTACCGTCCAGGAAGATGAATTCGGCATGCCACCAGTCAGAAGCAGAAATGTACGGATGTGTGACGTGAAGTCTTAGTTCGCCACCCAAGAACGATTTGGTTAGATACATGGTTTTGTTTTCAGTATCTTGTTTAAATCGGTTCTCTTCGGTAACTGAGCTTACAGGCCAAGCATCAACGTTTGGACCGGTGATATAAACATTGGCTGGTTCAATAATCAACTTGTTTGTAGCCATGTTGACACCCACGGTGTAGTAGCCCGCTGTTCCAGGAACCGGAATGTCTTCTCCTCTGTTATCCACTGTTCCCAAGGAGTATTCGCCATCAACCGGATCACCAACTTTTCCAATGACACCTTTGTAGTTTACATCAGAACACAACTTGAAGGTTCCGGTCGCTTCCATCCAGACAATGGTCCAGGAATCATCGGGCTCTCCGAATACCTTGTTTAATTTAAGTTTATTGTTTTGTGCAATGCGTCCTACGCCGTCGCCAAACAGGTAGAAGGTATTTTCAGCAAAAAGAATATCCAAGTAAGGTGTTGTTTTAAAGTTGACAGGAGAAGAGTACAAGGTATCAACACCGTTTAGTGAATAGGTCATAACTCGTGCAGAAACGGTGGCTTCTTCATCTACAGTCAATGCCAGGTCTTCTGTCAGGAATTCATTTAAGGTACCTACAGAGAATGAAAATGAATTATCCGAGGCATCAACATCAAAGGTCATTGGATCTGAAAAGTCCTCAGAGGTCGCAAATTGAAGCTTGTGTGTTTTAACAATATCCACACCGTAGGATGCCGGCGTATACGATATGGTGACCGTTTCGGCTTTTTGTGGTTTTGATATCGCCAAAGTTGTGCCAAACCCTTCAATATTAGAAGCTGGCACATACTCTGAATCATTTAATTTTACTATATCATCGTCCTCACACGAGAATAAACTAATTGCAAGGCATGCGATGAGTAGATATTTAAATTTTTTCATGGTAATCTATATTAATGAGATTAATAACCAGTGGTTTGTGTTAAGTTTGGATTGGCATTAATATCAGCGCCAGGGATTGGGAAAACGTTGTATTTTGCATCAACTGATTTTCCGGCAGCAACAGCGCCTTTCCAAGGCCAGACATAATCACCACCTGCTAATTTGCCAAAACGTCTTAAGTCGGTGCGTCTGTGGCATTCCCAGTACAATTCGCGTCCGCGTTCATCCAGTAAAAAGTCAAGGGTCAAATCGGCATCAGTAATGTTACCGTCAGCATTGCCATAAGCTCTTTCCCTGATCTGGTTGATGTAACCTACAGCTGTTCCCATATCGCCACCTGATCCACCGCGAACAACAGCCTCTGCATACATCAACAGCGCATCAGCATATCTGAATAGCGGGAAGTCGGTATCTGGATGTGAAAGGTTTGAGCCAACAACACCATCCGAAGTAATGTTCCGGAATTTGCGAAGTGCATAGCCATCGCGGAAACTGAAAATATCTCCAATCTCCAGGTTTTGGCCTTCTGTCCAAATCAACGCACGACTATCGGTTTCCCCAGTAATATCGTCGAAAAGGTTTACGAAAGAGCTGGTTGTGCGGTTTCCACCCCAACCACCATCAATACCTGAATCGCTGGCTGGCATGTCGCCACCTACGGTTGAGTGAATTAAGAAAGTCATTCCTCCCCAGGTTTGTGTGCGTTCGCCATCGCAAACCAATGGGAAAATGATCTCATTGTTGCTTAGGTTATTATCAGCCAGGAACAGGTTTTCGTAATTCGACTCTAAACTATAACCTCCATTAATGATTTTTTGAGTGTAAGTGATACATTCAGTGTATTTAGGAGTGCCAGTATAGGTTTCGGCATTCAAGTACAATTTTGATAGTACCATCCATGCTGCAGCTTGGTCAGCGCGTCCGTATTCGTTGGTACGTGGGGCTGGCAACTCATTTTCAATGGCTTTTAATTCTGACTCGATGTAGTCAAACAATTGTTGTGCTGTTGCTTGTTCGGGGAAGAAGAAGGAACCAACAGGATCTTCTTCAGTCACAAAAGGACCTGTTCCGAACATGTCCAGCAAATGCCAGTAAGCCAGTGCTCTTAAAAAGCGTGCTTCCGTATTGTATGCTTTGAATTCGTCTTGATCTTTTGTCAATGAAATCAAGTTATTACAATAAGCAACTTCGAGCGTAATCCGGTAGTACATGGCCGTAACAAACTCGTTGGATGCGGTCCAATCCATGTCGTGTAAGTCACGCAGGTTTCCGTCGTTCCAAGCACAGATGGCCTCGTCGGTTGTTAATTCCTGGTGATTCCAAAGCTGGCGTAAGTAAGAAGAGAATCCACCATTGATACTACTAATATCGGGTTCTCCGTCAACTCCTGTTTGTCCTCCAACAACAAAGGCTGCATAACACTTAGCCAGCATTCCTTTGTAAGAGGCATCGTCCGTCAGTTTATCCGCTGTCAGCAAATCTTCATCAAGAGGCAAGGTGTCCAAATCGTTGACACATGAACCTAAGGCAAAGAGAAGCATGACTAATGCGATTGCGCGATATTTTATGCTATTTTTTGTATTCATGATTGTAATGGTTTATTGATTAAAAGCTTGCACTAAGTCCAAACAAATAAACTCTTGGGCGAGGATAGATGTCATTATCAATTCCTTCATTTACTTCAGGATCCAATCCACTGTAATCGGTAATGACAAATACATTTTGAACGGAAGAATACAAGCGTAGGTTAAGGTCTATGCCAACTGATTTTTTGAGCAGTTTCTGGAAATTATAACCTAAAGTTACGTTGTCCAAGCGCAGGTACGAAGCATCTTCCAGGAAGTAATCCGAGTATTGCTGTGCTGTGGCAAATTTAGAATTATTGATTTCAGAAGGCATGTTAGTCAGGTATTCATTAACGGTAAGTTCTTGGTAACGTGCACCAATAATTACGTTGTTGTAGATCTGACCGCCAATGGCTGCTCTGGCGTTAAAACCAAAATCAAAATCTTTGTAATAAAGCGTTGAAGAAAGTCCCATGAATACATCCGGAGTAGGTGACTCCGCGTAGTATTTATCGTTTTCGTTGACGGTTCCGTCGTTGTTGCGGTCAACGTATAATCCTTCAATGGGTTTGCCGTTTGCATCGTATACTTGTTCGTAAACATAGAAAGTGTTTAGCGGATGCCCAACAGCATGCTTTTGAATGGTATTACCAACACCAACACCACTGATATTTCCAGTGTCTACTCCTTTGTAGTCAGGATCATCGTAGTTGGTAAGCCGGGTAACCTTATTTTGGTTGTGAGTCAGGTTGAAACTCAATTCCCAACTCAAATCTTTGGTGCTAACAGGTATGGCATTTACCGATAATTCAAAGCCAATGTTTTCCAGGTCACCTACGTTGGTCAGCAAGCGGTCTGTAAAGTTGGTTCCTGCAGGTACCGGAATGGTGTTCAAAAGGTCTTTGGTATCTCGCTTGTAGAAATCAACGGTTCCACTTAAGCGGTTATCAAAGAAGCCAAAATCAACTCCCACGTTGTAAGTTGTTGTTTTTTCCCACTCCAAGCTTTGGTCATATCCGTCAGGACGAATAAGTGTGTAATATTGGTCTCCCAGTTTGTATTGTGTACGGGAGTCACTCAAGCGGTAAACACCCAGATAAGGATAGTCGCCAGTGTTTAATTCCTGTTGACCGGTAAGTCCGTATCCCAAACGGAGTTTCAAGTTGCTCACCGCATTCAGGTTTTCCATGAAAGGTTCTTGGATGATACGCCATCCCAAAGCTGTTGATGGGTAGTAACCCCAGCGGTTGTCTTTGTGGAAACGAGAAGAGCCATCAGCTCTCATCGTTGCTGTTAACAGGTACTTATCTTTATAAGAATAGTTTGCTCTTCCGAAGAAAGATACCAGGTAGTTTTCTGTTTCGTCTTTAGAGTCTTCAACAACATCGCTGAAGCGGTCTATTTCATAGGCTGAAGCATTGGACCAGAAATGTTGCCATTCATATCCAGCCATTGCATCTACCTTACTGGCAATGCCCGGAAGGTCTTTTTTATAGTTTACATAGAAGTTGAAAAGCTTGTTCCTACGTTTTTGTGTGTAATCGCGTTCTACGCCTGATAAAGCTGTTCTTACCCATGATGCCGAACGGTCCGTGTTGACAAAACCATCACTGTCTGATTCGTCTAAACCAACTTTTAAAGTGGCTGTGATATCAGGAAAGAAATGCAGTTTATAGTTTGCTTGTGCATCAACGATGTAGCGATTAACATCGGATTCATCACGTTTTTGTTGCAATTGAGCTACTGGGTTACGGGTTCCGTTTACGTTGCGAGATCCGTCAGACATTAACCAAGTGGTATAACCACCGTAGATACCAGTGTTGTTGAAAACCGGTTTGGTTGGATCGAAACGAAGTGCACTTCCGATGGCTCCTTTATCAGCAAAACGGTTACCAATGTTCATGTACTTAATTCCGGCAGTTATTTTCAAGTGGTCGTCAAGCAAGCTTGGATTAACCTTGAAGGTTGCTGTTTTACGATCCATCGATGATGTTCTCAGAATACCGAATTGGTCGGTATAACCGAGTGATGCACGAAATGGAATTTTATCAAGAGCTCCTGAAACACTTAAGTTGTGTTCATGGCCAATGGCTGTTTGAAAAATTTCATCTTGCCAATTGGTGTTTGCATTGCCCATCAGTGCCGGATTAACAGAACTGTTTAGCTCAGCCCGTTGGTTGACCAAAGCTCTGAACTGATCAGCATCCAATACATCAATGTATTCTTTTATTTCGCTAACCGTCATTTTTGATTGCAGCTCAACGCGGAAATCCTGGTTTTGCTTACCTTCTTTGGTGGTAATCAAGATGACCCCGTTGGAAGCGCGAGAACCGTAGATAGCGGTTGAAGAAGCATCTTTCAATACGGTGAATGAAGCGATGTCATTCGGGTTTATTGATGTTAGTACGTTGCTCATTCCGTCAATCGTACGGTTGTCAATAGGCATTCCGTCAATTACAATCAACGGATCGTTACTGGCTGACATGGATGAACCTCCACGAATCCGTATTTTGGCTGAAGAACCAGGTGCTCCACCTTCTGACTGGATAAATACACCCGCTACTTTTCCTTGAATCAGGTCTTGTGGTGAACTGGTTGCTCCTTGGTTAAAATCAGATGAGCTAACCGAGGCTACCGCTCCGGTTGCATCTTCTTTGCGTACCTGGCCGTAACCGATAACGACCACTTCTTCCAGTTGTTCGGTGTCCAAGCGTAGAGCAACATCAAGTGTTTGAGCACTTGAAACGACAAATTCAGTGGTTTCATAACCAATGTATGAAAACTGTACGGTTACTCCCTGGTCAACACTTAATGTATAGTCGCCGTCAAAATTGGTGATTGTTCCATTGGTTGTTCCTTTCACAAGGACGGTTACCCCGGGAAGTCCTTCTCCGGTTTCCTGGTCGGTGACCTTCCCGGATATACTGACAACCTGAGCAAAAGATATCTGTGAAATGATCAATCCCAGGATCATCAGCGAGATCTTTAAGTTTTTGCGAATAATCTTCATAATGATTTAATAATTAGTTTTTAACTCAATTAGATCAGCATTTTCCTCATTTAAATTCTTAATTTTTTAATGTTTGGTTAATTCTTTTTTACTTCCTTTTTTGTATTCCGATGAGACAATGATAGACTTTTTAAGATGACTTCTTTTTGTTTTATAGCAGGCTTCCGATTGCAAACGTTTGCGGTGTCGTTTGCATCAAACATGTTACACAACAGGTAGTAACTGGTGGGTATACCTTTGTTTTGTCGAACTTGGGAAGTCGTGCTGAAAGCGGAATCTAAATACCATGCTCATCTGGAATCTGTTGGAGTGCTCTTGCAAAAGCTGAAGTTTGAGCTTTAATAAAACAGGGACTTGTTCAGTTTTTTGAAGACATAAAAATCTAGAACAGATAATTCAATGTTAACTGAATAAATTCCTATTTTTAACAACAGTTAGTATGGATCAACAGTTCTTTTAGTAATGAGCAGTAATCAGATCACCATAAAGGATATTGCGCGAATTTTGGGCATATCTGCATCAACGGTATCGCGGGCATTGAAAAATCATCCGGATATCAGCGAGGCGACCAAAAAAGCTGTAAATGAGTTGGCTAAAAAACTTAATTATGAGCCAAATGCTGTTGCTTTGAGTTTAAAGCATAGTAGAAGCAATACCATTGGTGTCATCATTCCTGAAATTGTCCATTACTTTTTCTCCTCGGTGATTAGTGGTATTGAAGATGTGGCCTATGATGCTGGTTTTACAGTAATTATTTGCCAGTCGAATGAGCGTTACGATCGGGAAGTGGCCAATGTAAAAGCGCTGCTTTCTCACCGGGTTGATGGTGTTTTGGTGGCCATTTCAAAAGAAACACATCAATACGATCATATATTTGCCATTCAGGACCGCAATGTACCGATGGTCTTTTTTGATCGGGTCATCCCTGAAATAGAAACTGATCATGTGATTATTGATGATCAAAAGGCTTCCTATGAGGCAACAAAACACTTAATTGATGGGGGACGAAAGCGTATTGCTCACTTTGCTGGGCCTAAAAATTTGTCGATCGGTATTGAGCGCCGCGTTGGTTATGAGCAAGCCTTGAAAGATGCAAATTTACCGGTGATCCCTGAGCTCATTATTGAAGCTGACAGTTTCGAAAAGGCGATAAAAGCAACGAATAAGCTGTTAGATATGGAGAATCCGCCTGATGGCATTTTTGCCGTTAACGACCTGACAGCCATTGGTGCGATGCAAACACTTCAGAAACGGGGCATTAAAATTCCGAAGCAGATTGCCGTAGTTGGTTTTAGCGATGGCCGTTTTTCAGGAATAACAGATCCAACATTGACCTCGGTAGATCAACATGGCTATGAAATGGGAAGCGTGGCTACTAAAATGTTGCTCCGACGCTTGCTGAATCCGAACTACGATGCACCGGCGCAAAGTCATGTTTTGGATGCCAATCTGATTGTTCGTGGGTCTTCAATATAGCGGAAATAAGGTTTTTCCTTTCTCAATTGATTACTCGTATTCATACCTGTTTAGGCTTCTTGCAATCCGTATTTTTCTTCGAATCGTGCTAAAAAGCAATTTTTTTGAAAAAAATAGGATCTTGCTTGCAAACGTTTGCAACAGGGGGTTGCGCTTGTTTATTGGGTTTACAGGGCAAAAAAATGTCTGTGTAGCATGCTTGGAGGCTTGACTTTTTCGAAATTACATCTTTATATTTGTAGCGTATTTCCGATTACATACAATTCTTTTTTACTTCCTGAGAATGTTAACCGCTTAGGTTAGCACCTTTATGTACCTTTTGTTGGGATCAAATTAACTTAGTCGATGACTCATTGTGGAGTCAGAAATGATGATTGCATCTATTCGACTGTTCAATTGATTTTAAACAAAACCTGATTTTAAGAACTAATTCATTCTGTTATGAAACGAAAACCAGTGCTGAGTTTTTGGCAAGTGTGGAACATGAGTTTTGGCTTTTTGGGGATCCAATTTGGCTTTGCGCTGCAAAATGCCAACGTATCCCGGATCTTTCAAACGCTGGGTAGTGATGTCGACCGGCTTGCTGTGCTTTGGTTGGCAGCTCCTGTTACGGGCCTGATTGTACAGCCAATCATTGGGCATTATAGTGACAAAACCTGGGGGAAACTGGGGCGTCGGCGTCCTTATTTTCTGGTTGGAGCAATTTTGGCTTCGCTGGCCTTGTTTGTTATGCCTAACTCTCCGCTATTGTGGGTGGCTGTTGGAACACTCTGGATTATGGATGCTTCCATTAATATTTCGATGGAACCCTTTCGGGCTTTTGTTGGCGATATGCTGCCAAGTGAACAACGAACCCAGGGATTTGCCATGCAAAGCTTTTTTATCGGCACCGGTGCTGTTGTGGCTTCTTTGCTGCCTTACATGCTTAGCAATTGGTTTGGCATTGCGAATGTGGCTTCGGGCGATGAGTTGATTCCACCTTCCGTAAAATGGTCGTTTTACATTGGAGGTTCAGTCTTCTTCTTAGCGGTTCTCTGGACGGTGATTCGAACCAAGGAGTATAGTCCGGAAGAACTGAAAGCTTTTGAAGAAGAGAAAATATTGAGCAACCCCGACGCTAAGGTTACAGCAAAATCAGCCATTGAATTGCTGGGTGCTTTCGTTCGTAATGGGGTGTTGTTTTCAGTTGCTGGAATCGTAATGAGCTTCCTGTTCTACCACTTTGATCTGGAAAAGGAACTGTACATTTTAAGTGGAGGCTTGCTTGTTTTTGGAATGGTTCAGTTGCTGACAGCTTTCTTGTCAAAACAGCGAAAGACCAATAATGGCCTGGTGGAGGTGATTACGGACATGATGAATATGCCTAAAACCATGGGGCAGCTGGCAGTGGTTCAGTTCTTTTCTTGGTTTGCCCTTTTCTCCATGTGGATTTACTCTACGCCGGCGGTTACCGGTTATGTCTTTGGTGCTACCGATACCACCTCGGCTTTGTATAACGATGGAGCTGATTGGGTGGGGGTTTTGTTTGGTGTTTACAATGGCTTTGCGGCTGTTGTTGCGTTCTTATTACCCGTGATTGCGCGGTACACCAATCGAAAAGTAACACACGCCATTGCCTTGATACTTGGAGGCTTGGGACTGGCTTCTTTTTACGTCGTTCGCGATCCCAATATTCTCATCATTTCCATGCTGGGAGTTGGTGTAGCCTGGGCCAGTATTTTATCCATGCCTTACGCGATTTTAACAGGTTCACTTCCGGCTGAGAAGATGGGAACCTATATGGGAATCTTCAACTTTTTCATTGTCATTCCACAGATTTTAGCGGCCAGTATCTTGGGGTTTTTCATGACCCATGTTTTTGGCGGTGAATCGATCATGGCCTTGTTACTGGGCGGGGCTTCGATGCTGATTGCAGCAGTAACCGTGTTGTTTGTCGATGATGTTGATAGCCCGGATAAATAAACGATTAAAGAAAATAGGATGTAGTAGTTGTAGGCTACTGTAATTAAACAATTGATGGATGGAAATAAAAGCATGTCTTTTTGATTTGGATGGTGTAATTGTCGATACAGCCAAGTACCATTATTTAGCTTGGCAACAATTGGCCAATGGGTTGGGAATAAGCTTTACTGAGGAGCACAACGAGTTACTGAAGGGAGTGAGTCGGATGCGGTCTTTAGACATTATTCTTGAATTGGGAAACACGACTTTGGCTGATGACGAAAAAATGAAATTGGCAACTCAAAAAAATGAGATTTACCTCAGCTACATTCAACGGATGAAGGATGATGAGTTACTTCCCGGGGTGAAGGAGTTTATCGAAGAAATTAGAAACAAAGGAATAGTTGTGGCTTTAGGATCAGCCAGTAAGAATGCCCGGTTAATTCTAAAGCAACTACACATCGAAGAATTATTTGATGCCATTATTGATGGTAACGAGGTGACCCAAGCAAAACCCGATCCGGAAGTTTTTCTGAAAGGTGCAGAAGCATTGCAGGTAGAAAGCCGGAGTTGTGTGGTGTTTGAAGATGCCATTGCAGGGGTTGAAGCAGCTAAAAATGCGGGTATGGCTTGCATTGGCGTTGGTGATCCGAAAAACCTGTCAGAAGCCGATCAGGTTATCTCCGGCTTCGAAGGGTTCAACTTAAAGCAATTAGCCACTTTTTTAAGCGATAAGAATTAACGGACTAAAAAGCATTACCAGTGAAAAATTACATCATACATTGCGATTGGAAGGTCATTGAAGAAGGATTTGACCCCAAAAACAACCGGGTTTCCGAGAGCTTATTCAGCTTAGGAAATGGCCACACAGGCCAACGCGCAAACTTCGAGGAAAAGTATAGCGGCGACAGCTTGCAAGGGAACTACCTGGCTGGGGTGTATTATCCTGATAAGACCCGGGTGGGCTGGTGGAAAAATGGTTATCCCGAATACTTTGCCAAGGTGTTGAATGCTGCCAACTGGATCGGTATTCACATTCAGGTTGATGGTGAAGAGTTGGATTTAGCCACCGCCCAAGTGGACGAATTCAAGCGAGAACTGGATATGCATTCCGCATTGTTGACCCGGTCGTTTGTGGCAAGCTTGCCTTCCGGGAAAAAATTGGAAGTGGAGGCCAAACGCTTCCTGAGCATGAAGAATCAGGAAATTGGAGTGATTCGCTACCAACTTAAAAGTTTGAATTTTTCAGCGCCATTAACAGTCACCTCTTTCATCGATGGTGATGTTATGAATGAAGATTCCAACTACGATGAGAAATTCTGGGTGGAGCTTGAAAAAGAAGTGGAGGGAGCAAATGCTTTCCTGTGCATGGAAACCAAAAAGACGGGTTTTCATTCCGGCAATCGACAGTTAACACGAGTACTGCTGAATGGAAAAGAGCAGCTTGATCAGCCAGAGGCATTGCAAAAGGAGAAATTCGTTGGCTCAGTCTTCCATAGCCAGTTTCAGGAAGGTGATACCTTGGTGGTTGAGAAGTACGCGGCTATCTGCTCGTCATTGCAAACACCAAAGGGAAAGATGAAAGCTCGAACTCAAAAGCTTGTAGAGGAGGCTTCAGCCAAAGGGTTTGAGCAATTGTATCAGGAACACAGCAAAGCTTGGGAACTACGCTGGGAAACCAGCGATATTGAGATTAAAGGAGATCGTGCCGCTCAGCAGGGAATACGCTTCAATATTTTCCACCTGATGCAAACTTATACCGGCGATGATGAGCGCCTCAATATTGGACCAAAAGGTTTTACAGGTGAAAAGTACGGTGGTGTAACCTATTGGGACACCGAAGCGTACTGTTTGCCATTCTTTTTAGGAACTGCACCGGAGCGCGTGGCAAAGAACCTGCTCATGTACCGCTACAAACACTTGGGTAGAGCCATTGAAAATGCTGAGAAGTTGGGCTTCAAAAATGGGGCTGCTTTGTATCCCATGGTGACCATCAATGGTGAAGAATGCCACAATGAATGGGAAATCACTTTTGAAGAAATTCACAGAAATGGAGCGATTGCCTATGCCATTTACAACTACATCAACTATACTGGCGATCGACAGTATTTAGCGCCTTATGGCTTTGAAGTGCTGCTTGGAATTTCGCGTTTTTGGGCGCAACGGGTAAACTGGTCCGAAGAAAAGCAGGCTTATGTGATTCTTGGAGTTACTGGCCCCAACGAATACGAAAACAACGTAAATAATAATTTCCATACCAACAAAATGGCGGTGTGGACACTGAAATATACCTTGGATGTTATTGCTTACATCAAGCGCGAACATCCTTACCTGTTCGAAGAACTGATTCAGAAATGGAAGTTCAACGAATTGCAGGAAACAGATCATTGGAAAGAAATCATTGAGAAGATGTACTTTCCTTATGATGCAAAAAGGGAAATCTTTTTACAGCAAGATGGCTTCCTGGATAAGGAGCTTATTCCGGTTGATTTGCTGCCTGAGGACGAATACCCAATTAATCAAAACTGGTCCTGGGATCGCATTTTGCGTTCGTGCTACATCAAGCAGGCGGATACCCTTCAAAGCTTGTATTGGTTTCAGGATGAGTATGATCAGGAAAGTGTGAAACGGCATTTCGATTTTTACGAGCCGATCACCGTTCATGAGTCTTCATTATCGCCTTGTGTTCACAGTATTTTGGCCTCACGAATTGGCCGCGAAGACAAAGCATATGAGTTTTATTTACGCACGGCACGCTTAGATTTGGATGACTACAACAACGATACCGAAGATGGTTTGCACATCACCAGTATGGCTGGAACATGGATGTCATTTGTCGAAGCTTTTGGGGGTATGCGTGTTAAAAATGGCCAGCTGATGCTGGATCCTTTCATCCCAAAATCATGGGAATCGTACTCCTTCAAGATTAGTTTCAGAGGCTCACACCTCGAAATTCAAATGGGAGAGGAACTAAAAATCATTAACCATAACCCGGGAATGGTGTCGGCCATTATTTGGGGCAAAAATTATGAGTTGCAGGAAAAACAAGAACTGATACTAAATAGAGAAGAGAAATGATTAAACAAATAGCGATTGTCTTTTTACTGGTGCTAGCCGGATCGGCTCAATTACTGGCCACTTCAGTTGAGCGGGTAGAACCGATGTTTTGGTGGGTAGGCATGAAGAATCCAAACCTGCAATTGATGGTGCATGGAGAGGATATTGCCCAGGCTGATGTTAGCCTTGACTATCCCGGAGTGAGCTTGGAAAGTGTGAGTCGGGTGAAGAATCCCAATTACCTTTTTATCAACCTTAAAATTGATGAAGAAACCCGCCCTGGAACCTTTGATTTAACCTTTACTACCGGCCGGAAGAAAACAACTTCATATACTTACGAATTG
Source organism: Sunxiuqinia elliptica (assembly GCF_900113005.1). Lineage (GTDB taxonomy): Bacteria > Bacteroidota > Bacteroidia > Bacteroidales > Prolixibacteraceae > Sunxiuqinia > Sunxiuqinia elliptica. The sequence goes on along the minus strand of NZ_FONW01000001.1, from coordinate 407,311 downwards.
CGGGATCGGGAGGCTAATTCGGCTAACCGAATGGGCTTTAATAGCTCGGATGTCATTTACCTGATCACACCGGATCGATTTGTCAATGGCAATCCGGATAACGATGCTGTTGAGGGAATGAAGGAGCTTCCAAACCGAGCCGATAAAGATGGCCGTCATGGAGGTGATATCCGGGGAATTATCAATAGCCTGGATTATCTGCAAGGGCTTGGCTTTACGGCTGTCTGGTTAAACCCAGTGCTGGAAAATAACATGACTCAGGTGTCCTATCATGGTTACTCAACCACTGACTTTTACAAGGTCGATCCACGCTATGGGAGTAATGAAGAATACCTGGAGCTGTCGAAAGAGCTGAAGAAACGGGGCATGAAGTTGATTATGGATATGATTTTCAACCACTGTGGTTCGGAGCATTGGTGGATGGATGATATGCCTATGGATGATTGGATTCATCATTACCCGGAATACAAAATTACGACGCATCGACGTACCGTGCATCAGGATCCGCATGTGTCCGAAGCGGACCGCAAAGCCATGCTGAATGGTTGGTTTGTACCAACAATGCCTGACTTAAACCAGAAAAATCCATTCATGGCTACTTACCTGATTCAAAACAGTATTTGGTGGATTGAATATGTTGGTCTGGAGGGAATTCGTCAGGATACCTGGCCTTACCCGGACAAACACATGATGGCCGACTGGACGGAGCAAGTGCTGGAAGAATACCCGAACTTCAACATCGTAGGCGAAGAGTGGAGCATGAATCCGGCCATTGTGTCCTACTGGCAAAAAGGCAAGCAAAATTCGGATGGCTACCATTGTAGCTTGCCGAGCTTGATGGACTTCCCGGTTCAAAATGCGACAAGCCGGGCCATGCAGCACGAAGAAAGCTGGGACAAAGGTTTGCAGGAATTGTACGAAGCCTTATCCAATGATTTTCTTTACCCGGATGCTGACAACTTGGTGGTCTTCCCGGACAATCATGATATGTCACGCTTTTACACGCAAGTGGGAGAGGATGTTGACAAGCTGAAAATGGGCTTGGCTTTCTTTCTAACGACTCGTGGTATTCCTCAAATCTTTTACGGAACAGAGGTGCTGATGTCCAATCCGGGCACGGAAGACCATGGGATCATCCGAAGCGATTTTCCTGGAGGATGGGACGGTGATGCGGTGAATGCATTTACTGGCGAAGGCTTAAGCGATGCGCAAAAAGACCTTCAAAATTACATTGGAACCATTCAAAATTGGCGGAAAAACAAAGAAGTAATTCATACAGGCAAACTCATGCATTTTGTGCCTGAAAATGGCTTGTACGTGTACTTCCGCTACAACGACGATGAAACGGTGATGGTTGTTTTGAATAAGAATAAGACTGATAGTCAGCTGGAAACTGCCCGTTTTGAAGAGCTTATTGGAAAGTTTTCACGTGGAACAGAAATTATTCGTTCGAAACCAATCAATGATCTCTCAACCATCACGGTTCCCGCAAAAGCAGCCATGATTATCGAATTAAAATAAACCGATTGAAATCAAGAAAAATGACCAGAAAAATACGACTGTTAGCAGTCATCCTATTGGTAAGTAGTTTTATTGCCAAAGCTCAGCAAATCCAGTCGCCAGATGGGCAACTGACTCTGTCGTTTGAGCTTAAAAATGAGGTGCCTTTTTATACCCTTTCTTACAAAGGACAACCGGTGATTCAGCCTAGTTCTTTGGGAATTGAATTGTTTGATGACCAGTGGGGATTAACCGACGGGTTTACCCTTGGTCAAACCGAAACATCAACCTTTGATGAAAGCTGGGAGCCTGTTTGGGGCGAGTACCGGTCGATTCGGAATCACTACAATGAATTGGCTGTCACGCTGAATCAAGAGGAAGCCTCGCGCCATATTGTTCTCCGTTTCAGGCTGTTTAACGATGGGCTCGGATTTCGTTACGAGTTTCCGGAGCAGCCTAACTTAAACTATATGGTTGTCAAAGAGGAGCATACCCAGTTTGCGATGACAGGCGATCATAAAGCCTTTTGGATTCCGGGAGACTTTGACACCCAGGAATACGATTACTCCGAATCAAAGCTTTCTGAAATCAGGGGCTTGATGGAAACGGCAATTACTCCAAATGCGTCGCAAACTCCATTCTCACCAACAGGGGTGCAAACTTCGTTGATGATGAAAAGTGACGATGGCTTGTACATCAATATTCATGAGGCTGCCTTGGTTGATTATTCCTGCATGCACTTGGAGTTGGATGATCAAAACATGGTTTTTGAATCGTTCCTAACGCCTGATGCGCAAGGGAAAAAGGGCTACTTACTGGCTCCATGCACTTCTCCTTGGCGGACGGTCATTGTTAGCGACCAAGCGGCTGATATTCTTCAGTCAACCCTGACGCTGAACTTGAATGAACCTTGTAAAATTGAGGATACTTCGTGGATTAAGCCTGTTAAATACATGGGTGTTTGGTGGGAAATGATTACCGGAAAAAGCAGCTGGGCCTATACCGATGTGCCTTCGGTTAAACTGGAAACATTTGATTACTCCAAAGCTAAACCGAATGGAAAGCACGCTGCCAACAATGAGAAAGTAAAAGCTTACATCGATTTTGCCGCTGAAAATGGTTTCGACCAATTGTTGGTTGAAGGTTGGAATACCGGTTGGGAAGATTGGTTTGGTAAGTCGAAAGACTATGTGTTCGATTTTGTAACACCTTATCCTGATTTTGATGTAGATATGTTGCAGGCGTATGCCAAATCCAAGGGAATTCAATTGATGATGCACCACGAAACATCAGGTTCCGTGCGCAACTACGAGCGCCACATGGATCAAGCCTACCAGTTTATGGTTGATCATGGCTACAATTCGGTAAAAAGCGGTTATGTTGGAGATATGATTCCGCGAGGAGAGTATCATTACGGGCAATGGATGGTGAATCACTATCATTATGCGATCGAAAAAGCAGCCGAATACAAAATCATGGTTAATGCGCACGAGGCTGTTCGCCCAACGGGTTTATGCCGGACTTATCCGAACCTGATTGGCAATGAGTCGGCCCGGGGAACCGAATACGAAGCGTTTGGTGGAAGCAAGCCGTTTCATACCACAATTCTTCCATTTACTCGATTGATTGGCGGCCCAATGGATTACACTCCCGGTATTTTTGAAATGGATATTTCCAAACTGAATCCGGAGAACAATTCACATGTAAACACAACGCTGGCGCGTCAATTGGCTTTGTATGTAACCATGTACAGCCCCTTGCAAATGGCAGCTGACCTTCCGGAACATTACCAGCGTTTTGAAGATGCTTTTCAGTTTATCAAAGATGTGGCCATCGATTGGGATGATACACGTGCGTTGGCGGCAGAGCCCGGAGATTACATCACCATTGCACGGAAAGCCAAAGGAACCAGCAACTGGTTTGTAGGAACCACTGTGGATGAAAATGGGTACCAGTCAGTCCTGAAATTTGATTTTCTGGATGAAGGCAAGAAATATATCGCGACAATTTATGCGGATGCTGCGGATGCACACTACAAAAATAATCCACAGGCTTACACTATTCGGAAGGCTGTGGTTACCAATAAATCCGTTTTGAAACAAACTTGTGCTCCGGGCGGTGGCTATGCCATCAGTATCATCGAAGTTACGGATAAAGCACTAACGAAAGGATTGAAGAAACTATAAGCTAATTGGAATAACATGCAGTTAAAAGTGTTTAAACTATTTACGATTTTGTTTGTGGTGGGAGCCTTGGTGTCCTGTCAGCCAAAAACAAAGCCTGAATCGAATCAGGAGCAGGTGATAACCGGTCAGCAATTGCCGAACCCGGATTGGGTAAAAGATGCCGTGCTCTACGAAGTAAACATTCGCCAATATACGCCAGAAGGCACTTTCAAGGCATTTGCCGAGCATTTGCCCCGCTTGAAAGATCTGGGAGTCGATATTTTGTGGATCATGCCCATTCACCCAATTTCGGAGAAAAACCGAAAAGGAGCTTTGGGATCGTATTATGCGGTGAAAGACTACAAAGGAATCAACCCAGAGTTTGGAACGATGGCAGATTTTAAAAATCTGGTTAATGAGGCACACGACCTCGGTTTCAAGGTAATTATCGACTGGGTGGCAAACCACACAGGCTGGGACAATCAGTGGATTTTTGACCATCCGGAGTGGTACACCAAAGATTCAACAGGAGCCATTATTGCGCCGAATCCGGACTGGTCAGATATTGCCGATCTGAACTTTGATGTTCAGCCCATGCGTCGTGCCATGATTGATGCGATGGACTTTTGGCTGGAAGAAGCCAATATTGATGGTTTTCGCTGCGACGTGGCCTGGGGAGTGCCTCAGGACTTTTGGGAAGAAGCACGTGCTTCATTCGACTCCATTAAGCCCATCTACATGCTTGCCGAGGATGAAGATCATCCGGGCTTGCTGAAGTATGCGTTTGAATCGAATTACACCTGGAAGCTGCATCATATGATGAATGCTGTTGCTAAAGGCGAACAAACCGTGCAGGATCTACGCAACTACTTCATCGAAATGGATGAAGAACAATACACGCCGGGGTCTTTTCCCATGCAGTTCATCACCAACCACGATGAAAATTCATGGGCCGGAACAGTGAACCAACGCATGGGTGACGCGGCTGATGCCTTTGCTGTATTTAGCTTTACCGTACCCGGAATTCCTTTGATTTATAGTGGCCAGGAAGCTGGCTTGGATAAGCAGCTGGCATTTTTTGAGAAAGATGAAATTGATTGGTCAAAGCTTGATAAGTCAGATTTTTATAGGCGTTTAATTGAGCTAAAAAAGACCAACGAAGCGCTGTGGAATGGCTTGGATGGCGGGGATTTGAAACTACTCAACACCAATCATAATGATCAGGTTTTCGCTTTTACCCGTGAAAAAAACGCAAACAAACTTTTGATCATTATGAACTTTTCCGATCATCCTGTTGTTTCTGATATTGAGTTCGATGTTCGTGAAGAATATGATGGGATTTGGGAAGACAGTAAATTGGTTGTAGAAGAGAAGGAGAGCATCGAACTTCAAGCTTGGGAATACAAAATTTACAGACGCTTATAGTTTTAGGTTTAGTTTAGGTTTAGTTGGTTTATTAGTTTGAGAAGGGTTGCATTTGCGACCCTTTTTTATTGGCAGGCTTTTGTTTTTAGCTAATTTAGTATGCTGAACCATATTCATTGAATTAATTAGCTCGTGAGATTAAAAGAGAAGTATAGCCAAACTTATTTTTTGAAGCATTTTCTGTGGCGTTTAGCCTTGGTTGTTGCTTTGTTTGTCGTTGTTTTTCTGATTGGAATTCGTCAGATTGTTATTCAGCAAAAAATCGAATTGAGAGCCAATCAAAAACAGATTGTATTGGCCGATAAAAATCTGATTGAGCACCTTTTTAAAGAGTCCATCCTTGATCTTCTGACAATTTCTGAGAGTGATCTGTTTCTTCAATTTTTTTCGGGTAAAATAGCTGACCAAGAGATTGAAAAGTCTTTCAATGCCTTTCTGCTAAAGTTGCTGGAAAATAAGGAAGCCTACTATCAATTGAGGTTCCTTAATACTTCTGGAATGGAAATTTTTCGGCTGGAACGACGCAACAATGAACCCTATTTCTGTCTTCCTAAAGAGTTACAGGATAAGTCTCACCGGTATTATTATCAAGAAGCGATCGGACTTCAACAAGGACAGTTTTACGTCTCTCCTTTTGATTTGAATATTGAACACGGAGAACTGGAACTTCCTTATCGCCCCATGCTGCGTATTTGTGCACCCGTTTTTAATGATAAAGGAGAAAGGCAGGGAATTAACGTGTTGAATTTTGATGGGACAGATATCGTTCAGGAGTTGGATGAACATTTACAGGAATATGGCGGAGCTAATTACCTAATTAATCAGGATGGGTATTTTTTGAATGCGAAAGACACGGCGATGGAGTGGGGTTTCATGTTTGAAAACAAAAAAGATCAAAACATTACGAGTTTCTTTTCAGATGATTTTCAGAGAATCAATCAGATGCAACAAGGTCAGTTTGAGAGTGACAGAGGTTTGTTTACGGTGTCGGTTATTGAGCCTTTTGGAAGGCTGAGTCATGGGGGAATTAATTATGAACTTGTTGAAAGTTATGAGTGGAAATTAATTGCTTTTGTTCCTAGCCAGGAGATGACTTATGGCTCTTTCTTGCCCATGAGAAAGTTACTTGTCTTATTCTTTTTTGCTTTGGCATTAGGGGTGTTGTTGGTTTTCTTTTACTCCAAAATTGCTTGGCGAAAGCTGGAAGCACAACAGGCATTGATTCAGTCCGAAGAAAAGCTCCGAATAGCTAACGAAACCAAAGATCGGTTTTTTTCGATTGTTGCCCACGACTTGAAAAACAGCTCGGGAACAATTGCTAATTACCTGGAATTCATCTTTGAAAATTATGATAATATTCCGGAAAATGAGCGAACTGTGCATTTGAGGGATATCACTTTTGCTGCATCACAACACAATAAGCTGTTGTATGAAATTTTAGATTGGGCTCGGTTGCAACAAGGGAATGTGAGCTTTAAGCCTCAGTCTATTCGTTTGAAAGAACTATTGGAGGAGCAACTGCAACAAATTGATTTGCAACTAAAAAATAAGGAATTGGTTGTTGAGTTTGATTTTGATGATGAATTTGTGGTATTTGCAGATCGAGATATGCTCAAGACCATTTTCCGCAATCTGGTCAATAATGCCATTAAGTTTTCGTACCGTAAGAGCCGTATTGTCATCGAAGGAAGGCCGAAAGCGGAGCAAGTTGAGTTGCGGGTGATTGACTTTGGAATTGGCATGAGAGAAATAGATGCTCAAAAGATTTTTGATCTGTCGTCAAAAGTACAACAACCGGGAACTGAGAAAGAGGCAGGGACTGGCTTTGGCTTAAAGCTAGTGGCTGAGTTGGTCGCTAAAAATGGAGGAACGATTCGGGTTGAGAGTGAGCTAGGCAAAGGGTCTTCGTTTATCTTAAACTTACCTTCCGGAAAATAAAAAAACCGCCTTTGCGTACAAAAGCGGTTCTTGTTATATGTAGAGTAAGTGGCCGATCCGCAAAGGCAGTACGGCAACTTACGGAAGCGCACCAACAAGTGTTGGTACGACTGTCTTTTTAGCGTATTTCAGAGCCATTTTTCACCTTTTCTTCCGGCGAAACAAAGCGTAGGGTACCATCGGCATCTTCAGCCATTAGAATCATACCTTGCGACTCAATTCCGCGAATTTTGCGTGGTTCCAGGTTCACCAAAATCGAAACTTGTTTTCCAACGATGTCCTCGGGTTTGTAATACTCGGCAATTCCTGAAACAACAGTCCGTTTATCAATCCCAGTATCAACGTTCAGCTGCAACAGCTTCTTCGTTTTAGGAACCAACTCTGCTTCCAAAATGGTTCCGGTGCGGATATCCATTTTCATGAAATCGTCGAATGTACAATTTTCTTTTGCTGGTTTAGCCACAGCTTCAGCAGCTTCATTGGCTTTTTTAGTATCCAGCAGCTTTTGCACCTGAGCTTCGATAACGGCATCTTCAATCTTTTCGAACAACAGTTCTGGTTTGTTGGTTAGGTGTCCGGCAGCCAGTAAATCAGTGCGGCCCAACTCGCTCCATTCCAATTTCTCCATATCAAGGAAACCGCGAAGCTTATTCATACTCATTGGTAAGAATGGCTCCAACATGATGGTTAGGTTGGCTGTAATCTGCAAGCAGATATTCATGACCGTTTTTACACGCTCAGGGTCTGTTTTCACCACTTTCCAAGGCTCTTCGTCTGCCAGGTACTTATTGCCCAAACGAGCTAAATCCATGGCTAATTTCAAAGCTTCGCGGAAACGGTAGTTATCCAGACTCTTCTCAACTTCTCCTTTCAAACGGCCAATTTCAGCTAAGGTCGTTTGGTCTACTTCGTTTAGCTCACCCAAAGCAGGCACTTCGCCTTGGTAATATTTTTGTGTCAGTACCAACGCACGATTGACAAAGTTACCCAACACGGCAACCAGCTCGTTGTTATTTCGGGCTTGGTAATCTTTCCAGGTAAAGTCATTGTCTTTGGTTTCGGGAGCATTGGCGGTCAATACATATTTCAGTACATCTTCTTTTCCAGGGAATTCATCCAGGTATTCGTGCAACCAAACGGCCCAGTTGCGGGAAGTGGAGATTTTATCCCCTTCCAGGTTGAGGAATTCGTTGGCGGGCACATTCTCTGGAAGAATGTAGCTTCCTTCAGCTTTCAGCATACATGGAAAAATGATGCAGTGGAAGACAATGTTGTCTTTTCCGATGAAGTGTAGCATTTTGGTTTCCGAATCTTTCCAGTATTTTTCCCAGTCAGGAGTCAGCTCCTTGGTTGCTGAGATGTAGCCAATAGGCGCATCAAACCATACATATAGCACTTTCCCTTCGGCACCTTCAACAGGTACAGGAACGCCCCAGTTCAGGTCGCGGGTCACTGCGCGTGGGTTCAGGCCGCTGTCAATCCAGCTTTTGCATTGCCCGTAAACATTCGATTTCCACTCTTTGTGTCCTTCCAGAATCCACTCTTTCAACCAAGGTTCGTATTGGTCAAGTGGCAGGTACCAGTGTTTGGTTTCTTTCAATACCGGCGTATTGCCACTGATCATGGATTTTGGATTGATCAATTCCGTTGGGCTAAGCGAAGTTCCGCAGCTTTCGCATTGGTCGCCATAGGCCTTTTCGAACGAGCACTTGGGGCAGGTTCCAACAATGTATCGGTCAGCTAAAAATTGCTTGTTTTCCTCGTCGTAATATTGTTCGCTGGTTTGCTCTACAAATTTACCGTCGTCATACAATTTCTTGAAAAACTCCGAAGCTGTTTCGTGATGAATTGGCGCACTGGTCCGAGAATACACATCGAACGAAATACCAAAACGGCCAAAAGAATCTTTGATCATCCCGTGGTATTTGTCAACGATATCTTGCGGAGTAACTCCTTCGTTTTTTGCTTTTAAAGTAATGGGAACACCGTGCTCATCAGATCCTCCGATAAACAAGACGTCTTGTTTTTTGAGACGCAGGTAACGGGCATAAATGTCAGCTGGTACATAAACTCCGGCCAGGTGACCAATATGAACGGGCCCATTAGCATATGGCAGGGCGGAAGTAATTAAGGTGCGTTTGTATGATGACATGTTTCAAATGATTTTATTGTCGTGAAAACCAATTCTGGTTAAGGGCTACAAAGATAAACGAAATTTTGAGCCGAAAGAATAGATTACCAATGCAAAGACGATTGATTTTAAATGCTTATTTCGTTTGTCAAAGCATCAATAAACCGTTTTTTCTCAAGCTTATCATGGGCTTGCTGTTCCAGAAAAGGATGAAATCTTCGCCGGTTTCCTCCTCAAAACTTGTTTGCAGCTCTTCAAAGGTTGGCAAGCTGGTGTTGGCAACAGCCAAGCTGGGAAGCTGTGTCATGAGCCATTTTCCTTCCTGTTCTTTCAGCTGAATACTGACTTCTGAATGCTTATTCGAGAACCTTAGCTGCGCCATCGGGTAACTTCGTTTTTTCTTCTTTTTACTGAAGTAATCAATGGCGGCTTTTCCGCCGATCCAAACAATGGATGCGGATGAGCTGACCGGTTGGTATTCCTGCGATTCGATCGCCTGTTCGATAAAGTGCGGATTGACTTTGGTGTGAGGTACCTTGAAATCAAACCACTCCTGAAGCGGAAGGTCAAAGCCAATGGCATGCATGTAGTTGTAGAGCGACGTTTTTAGTCCGTCGCTGAACAGCTCATGCTGGCAGCCACTCGGATCGCTATGAACCAGGTCATTATTGGCAAACGTCCCCACCGTTTTATTTTCTATTTTGACGTTGAATTTTTCGGGGTGAAGACCGACCGGGCTGTGAGCTGTCATGGCAAACTGGTGCCAAAAGCCGGATTGAATGACTCCTGCTTCAAACAGCTGGCGGACCACTTCCAGGGAATCGATGGTTTCCTGGGCTGTTTGCGTGGGAAAGCCATACATCAGGTAGGCATGCACCATGATTCCTGCCTGGGTGAAATTATCGGTTACCTTGGCTACTTTGGTTAAACTAACACCCTTGTTGATCATGCCCAACAAGCGGTCGGAAGCCACTTCCAACCCGCCGGATACTGCAATGCAGCCGGATGCTCTCAGGAGCTGGCATAAGTCGTAGGAAAAGCTTTTCTCGAAGCGAATGTTGGTCCACCAAACGACACTTAGTTTGCGGCGGATAATTTCCAGGGCAAGGGCACGCGTCAAGGCAGGCGGAGCTGCTTCGTCAACAAAATGGAAGCCAATTTGTCCGGTTTGCTTAATGAGCTGTTCCATGCGGTCAACCAATAGTTGCACGCTGCTGGGCTCGTAGCGTTTGATGTAGTCCAGCGAAGTGTCGCAAAAGGTGCAACGGCCCCAATAGCAGCCATGTGCCAAGGTGAGTTTGTTCCAACGTCCATCGTTCCATAGGCGGTGCATGGGATTCGCAATTTCAATTACTGAAAGGTACTGATGAAGTGGTAAGTCGGAGTAATCTGGAACGCCTACGTCGGCCTGCGAAATATCCTTTTCAGTGGCTCCATCACTGTAAATCACTTCTCCGTTAACGCGTCTGAATGTACGTTTTAGCAAATCGGCTTCGCGTTTGCCATCCAAGTGTTCAAGTAGCAAAAGGGTGGTTGCTTCGCCATCGTCCAAGGTAATAAAGTCAACGAAATCAAACACCCGAGGATCAGAAAGCGAACGTAACTCGGTGTTGGGAAAGCCGCCACCCATGACTCTTGGAATTGCTGGATGATGTTTTTTCAACCATTGACCACATTTCAGAGCACTGTACAAATTTCCCGGAAAGGGAACCGAAAAAGCAACCACTGTTGGCTGATAATCGGCTATTTTTTGCTCCAGTAAAGTCAGTGTCAACCGATCAATAAAACTGTCTGGTTCAAGCAGTGATTGGTGGATTTCATCAAACGTATTGGCCGAACTGCTTAAGCGTTCAGCATAACGGCTAAAACCAAAATGAGGATCGACGGATTCCACAATCAGATCCGAAAGATCTTCCAGGTAAAGTGTCGCCAGGTGCTTGGCTTTGTCCTGCAAGCCCATAGTTCCGAAAGCCCAGTCCAAGTCGTCGGTGTGGCCAAAACGGGAAGCTTCGGGCAGGTAACTCCTTTCGCAAATCACATGAGCCAAAGCAGTGTTTTTGTTTTGCAGAAAAGCAATGACCGGATCAATCGTGTGGATGTATTCATCGCGTAAATTGAAAATACGCCGGGCGTTATCGGACAACTCAGGATTTCTGCTTTCAATATCCTGAAAGAGAGAGTTTAATCCGTTGGTGGAGAACAAGGCTAAAATGACTTCAATTCCTAAATCACATTGATGGGAAGGAATGGATTTTGTATTTAGAAAGCCCTTTAAATAAGCGGTTGCAGGATACGGCGTATTAAGCTGCGTGAATGGTGGCGTGATGAATAGTATTTTTTGACTCACATTTAAATATTTAGAGCTGTAAAAGTAATAATAAACTATGGAAAGATTGAGTTTGATGGGGAAGCCAAGGGATTCTGGAAGATCGTTTAAAAGAAGAATGGATTGATTGACCTGTAGTTAGAGAATTCGGGTAAATTTTGCGTTGAAGCTGGATAGAAAAAAAGAGACCGGTTCATCGGTTCTTTCAGAAATAGATCGCCTGAAAACTGAATAATCCTTTGTAATTTCGCTGCGACAACTATTTATGCTATGATTGGATTTGACAACGGTTCTTTTCGGGATTTATCGGAAATAAGTATTCCCATTACGAGTCTTTCGATTAACCGGGGCTACGGTGCATTTGAGTTTTTAGAGGTGATTAACGGAAAGCCTTTTTATGGCGATCGGCATGTAAAACGCTTGTTGAACTCCATGAATTTATTGCATCTAAAAACCGGCTTTAACGATCAACTAAAAGAGGTGTTAGCAGCATTAATTGCCAAAAACAACCTGCAGAATGCTTTTATCAAGCTGTTTGTGCTACCACATACCGCTGCTAGGAATGGTTGGTACGAGGGAGCTTTGTATGCTTTTCCAACCACAATGCCTACTTATGCGGAGTCGCTTTATATACATGGAGCGCGTTTGGTAACCAAACAATACGAACGTTTTTTGCCTGAAGCCAAGTCAACGAACTACCTGAGTGGCCAGTTCTGGATGGATGCTTGTTCTGATGAGCGGGTGATGGACATCTTGTTTCATGATGGTCAAACGGTGCAGGAAACCTCGCGTGGGAATGTTTTTGTGGTGAAAGATGGCCAGGTAATTACTCCCGCAGATCGTGTATTGAAAGGAATTACTCGTGAGCTTGTTTTGGACTTGCTTGAGCAGTTAGCCCTACCTGCGCAAGAGCGTTCGATAGAGCTGTCGGAGCTTGCAGGCGTTGATGAAATCTTTTTGACCAGCACAACCAAATTAGTTGTTCCCATTACCACAATTGATGATTGGACAGTTGGGAACGGAACCCCCGGTCCGATTACTCAACAGGTAATGACTCAGTTTGAGTTACTTCGAAGGTAAGCAAACGAGCGCTAGGGAGTAACTGAAAGGTAGAAGAAAAACTCTTCGGTTGGCATGATCTGAATTTTGCCATCGTGACCATCATAAGCCCAGCCAAAAACCGAAGGGCCGTCTGGTCCATTGTATCCGGATCTTCCGGTTGGTTTGCCATCGCCACCGCGACCACCATTGCCACCACGACCGCCATCTCCGTTGCGTCCTGCCGATCCACCAGAGCTTCGGGCGCGAATTAAGTGTTGCCATGGACGGGCATCCTCTGTAAAGTAAAGCCAAATAGAGCCTCCGTCACCACCATCGCCAGCAATGCCTCCCGTTCCACCAGGACCGCCATTGCCGCCATCTAAACCAGGATATTGGTGCTTGATTTCAATAACGACTTCTTCTTCAACTTCTTTCCAAACAGTCACCACTACTTCTTTTTTGACCTCAATCTCTTCTTCTTCACCCTCGCTGTTTGTAATGGTCTTTTTTTCAGTAACTATTTTGGTTTCTTTGAATGGCTTGTGCACCCTTTTTTTCTCAACTTTTCGTTCAATCCAAATTTCGCCATCGCGCCCTTTGGCTCCATCTCCTCCGCGTCCACCATGTCCGCCGTCGCCTCCACGTCCACCAATTGAGTTAACCGAAAAATGGCCTCCTGCAGGATTAATCAGGTAGCGGTGTTCTTTGCCTGTCCACAGGTTTTCAGCATACACATACAGCAATGGCTGGTTGAGAAGTGAGTCGTGGTATAAATCAACCCAAACACCAATATCGGGAGCATGTTCGCCATATTCACCATCTGCTCCATGACCTCCAGGAGAACCGTCTGCTCCATCGAAAGAACCATCGCTTCCACTAAAGCCATGGTGCCCATCCATTCCTGATCGACCATAAACCTGAAGTTGGTAGTTGTGTTTGTAATCGAGCTGAATTGAAAAGGTATCAATGATTGATGGAGTATTAACCGATTGAATGAATAAGCGAGATTGGTGGCCTTTAATTTGTTGAAAATCTGGATGAATGGTGAATTTTCCTTTATCCCAGAATCCTCCGTCAGTTGCAAATCGAAAGTTTTCAGCTTCGCGTTTCTTTCTTAGTTTATCCGAAACACGAATTTGTCCGTTATTGTAAGTTCGAATCAACTGACCTTCAACTCGAACTCCCGGTGCTTTGTCAAACGAATGGGTGGGCACAAATTCCAGATTTGTTTCGTAATTCAGCGGGACATAAGCTTCACGGGTAAGTTCGGGGTGGCGTCTCGGGAAAACTTTAATACGGATGTATTTGCCTTTGGATGGGCTGAGTTCCGGATTGACCGTAATTTGTCCGGCTTGATAGGTGCCACCAACCACTTCAACTTTGTAGCGCCAAAGCAGGCCTGAATTCTTTTTTATTTTCCCATTGCGTTTATAGGCAAGCACACCCAAGTTAAACGTTTCTCCAGGTAAGATAAGCTGTTCTTTGGGAATAATGATTTGAATGGAATCTAAGCGAGCAGCATGCACTTTTTCTCCTGCCCCTGAAAGAAGGATGAAAAGGAAAAATGCTATGGTTAGTAAAGCTCGCATGGCTGGGAAGTTAATTTTTGTATTAAACTAACAGGCAAAAACTATACCCCTTCAAGCCTTTTTCGTGAAAAGCTATTGCTAAACATATTTTGGAGACTTTATGGCCGATTTTAATAACAAATAGGCCATTGCTGGTGAGTTAAATTTTATTTCTGCACAAAACAAACAGGCTCAGTTTGTTGTTGTAACTTCCTAGAGAGAAAAATGCTTAATTTAAGTATAAACAACTTGTTCAGTTGCCTTATTAGCATTTTCTCATCTTTCGAATAAGATCGATTCTTGTTCAGCCTTTTCTACAAATAGGTATGCGATTGGGAACTAATTTTTGACAACTAGAACAAAAATTTAGCTGGAAGAAATTGTATTAGTATGAATATATCCCAATTTAAACTATGAAGAAAATCTACTTTGTTACAAGCCTTGTTTTATTTATCTGTTTTACTGTTGTTGATGTATCGTTTGCGCAAACGACCTATACCTTTTCTGCTTTAGGTAGTAGTACTGGAGGTTACAAATCGATAACAACCAGTCCTTCTGCAGCAAACATTATCATTTCCGATAATATGACATTCTACAATCCAATAATAACGGTTGGTGTTTCCAGTACTGCAAGCTTCACCTGTACTATTAAGGGAGATGGTATTAATACAGGAACATTTACTTTTGATGATATGTCATGGGGACCATTCACTGGTTCTAGAACATTAACTAATACGCAAATTGTCTTTAAAAACTCTTCTGGTAATACTATTGATACGTGGACTCTTTCTGCTGCCTATCAAGCTCCTTTAAGTTTTAATTCAGAAGTCTCCGCTAAAACAATTTTTGGTGAGACTAGCTCAGTTCCTAATGTAGCTGAAATTATAATTACCGCCGACTTAGATGGATCCTCAAACTCAGACAATATCGAGTTTAGAGATATAACGTTGAGTTCAATTGCTGCCCCTGTTTTAAATACAGCTCCAGTAATAGGGGGAACTTCTTCTGGTCAAACTGTAAATGACAACAGTACAATTTCTCCTTTTTCAAGCATTACAACCACAGATGCTGATGGAGATAACTTATCAGCAACTATTACTTTAGACAATAATGCTAAAGGAGTATTAACAGGTACTGGACTTTCTGGTTCTGGTCCCTATACAATAGCAAGCACTACTCCTGCAGACTTACAAGCAAAGCTAAGAGCTTTATCTTTTAATCCAACAGATAACAGAACAACCACTAATGAGACCACCACATTTACGGTAGAAATAAATGACGGTACAGATACCGATACGGATAATACAACAACCGTTATTTCAAGCGCAGTTGTACCTACCGTAACGCTCAGTGTAACTCCTGGCAGCAAAGCTGAAAATATAACGACAGCATCTGAAATAAATGCAACGCTTTCAAATACTTATGCCGCAGATGTAACCGTGAATTTGGATTTTTCAGGTACTGCAATCAATCAAATTGACTATAACCGAAGCAGTAGTTCGATCACCATTACTCCGGGAAATACCTCTGGAACCATTACACTCCAGAATATAAACGATATGCTATTTGAAGGTGATGAAACGGTTGTTGTTGACATCTCTTCAGTGACCAATGGCACAGAAAGTGGTACTCAACAAATTACATATACCATTACGAATGATGATGCTAAGCCTACTGCTACTCTTTTTACAAGGAATCACTACAACCCGATTACTGATGAAAGCGGTGGACAAGCCTTTATTATTGGAGAACTATCAGCGCCGGCCGGAGTAACGGTGACTATTCCTCTGACTTTTAGTGGTACTGCCACAGGTGGAGGAACCGACTATTCTATTACAGGAAGCACAATTACGATTATTGCTGGATTTTTGACAGACAGTATGCGTGTTACATCTATGTATGATGGGATAGAAGAAGGGAATGAGACGGTTGTTATTGATATGGGAGCTCCCACTAATGCTATAGAAGATGGGACTCAACAGGTAACTCTTACGATCATTGATGAAGATGCAGTTGCCCCAACTGTTAGCAGTGTTTCCGTTCCAGCAAATGCGACTTATGTAGCCGGCCAAAACTTAGATTTTACCGTAAACTTTGATGAAAATGTCACGGTCAATACAACTGGCGGAATTCCTCGAATAGCGATTATTATTGGAAGTACCACACGTCAAGCAAGCTACATAAGCGGCAGTGGAACTAGTGAATTAGTCTTTAGATACACAGTTCAATATGGGGAACTTGATGCGGACGGTGTAGCTGTTGGTACTTTGTCGGCTAATGGAGGGACCTTAGAAGATGCTGATGGGAATGATGCTGTTCTCACCTTAAATAATGTGGGAAGCACGACCAGTGTGTTGGTTGATGCAGTTGGACCCACTGTAAGCAGTGTTTTCGTTCCTGCCAATGCCACTTATGTAACAGGGCAAAATTTAGATTTTACCGTAAACTTTGATGAAAATGTAACTGTAAATACTACAGGTGGAATACCTCAAATGGCAATTACGATTGGTGCTACCACACGTCAAGCTACTTATATTAGCGGTAGTGGTACAAGTGCTTTAGTTTTTAGACATACTGTTCTTGAAGGTGACCTTGATACGGACGGTGTTGCTGTTGGTTCGTTAGCTGCCAATGGAAGTACTTTAAAAGATGCTGCAGGAAATGATGCCAATCTTACTTTAAATAGTGTGGGAAGCACATCTGACGTCTTAATCGATGCAGTTGGTCCAACTGTTAACAGTGTTTCCGTTCCAGCAAATGCGACTTATGTAGCCGGCCAAAACTTGAACTTCACCGTTAATTTTGATGAAAGCGTCACGGTCAATACGACTGGAGGAATTCCTCAAATAGCGCTTACCATTGGAGCTACCACACGCGAGGCTACTTATATTAGTGGAAGTGGAACAAGTGCATTATTATTTAGGTATACTGTACAATCGGACGACCTGGATACCGACGGGATTGCTGTTGGTTCGTTAGCTGCCAATGGAAGTACTTTAAAAGATGCGGCTTCCAACGATGCCAATCTTACTTTAAACAGTGTTGGATCTACTACTGCTGTTTTAATTGATGCAGTTGCCCCAGCTGTAAGCAGTGTTTCCGTTCCAGCCAATGCAACTTATTCTGCAGGTCAAGACTTAGATTTTACCGTAAACTTTGATGAAAATGTCACGGTCAATACAACAGGAGGAACTCCTCAAATAGCGCTTACGATTGGGAGTACAACACGCCAGGCTATCTATCAGAGTGGAAGTGGAAGCTCTGCTTTAGTCTTCAGTTATACGGTTCAAGCGGGTGAGCTGGATACCGACGGTGTAACCGTTGGTACTTTGTCAGCTAACGGAGGTACCATAAAAGATGCGGCTTCCAACGATGCCAATCTTACTTTAAACAGTGTTGGATCTACTACTGCTGTTTTGGTTGATGCTCTTGCCCCAACGGTAACAAGTGTAGACGTCCCTGCTGACAAAACCTATAGCTCCGGAGAGAACCTGGACTTTACCGTTAACTTTAACGAAAATGTGACTGTTACAACTGCCAGCGGAACGCCTCAAATTGCTGTTACAATTGGGAGTACTACTCGGCAGGCTGCTTACCTCAATGGAAGTGGAACGAATGCATTATTATTTCGGTATACCGTAGAGTCAGGTGATTCGGATACGGACGGTGTCGCTGTTGGTACATTATCAGCTAACGGAGGTACCATAAAAGATGCGGCTTCCAACGATGCCAATCTTACTTTAAACAGTGTTGGATCTACTGCTGCTGTTTTAATTGATGCAGTTGCCCCAGCTGTAAGCAGTGTTTCCGTTCCAGCCAATGCAACTTATTCTGCAGGTCAAGATTTAGATTTTACCGTAAACTTTGATGAAAATGTGACCGTTACAACTACCAGCGGAACTCCTCAAATAGCGCTTACGATTGGGAGTACAACACGTCAGGCTACCTATCAGAACGGAAGTGGAAGTTCTGCTTTAGTCTTCAGTTATACGGTTCAAGCGGGTGAGCTGGATACCGACGGTGTAACCGTTGGTACTTTGTCAGCTAACGGAGAAACCATCAAAGATGCCGCCGGCAATGATGCCAATCTTACTTTAAACAGTGTTGGCTCTACTAACGCTGTTTTAATTGATGCAGTTGCCCCAACTATAAGCAGTGTTTCCGTTCCTGCTAATGCAACTTATATCGCTGGACAGAACTTAGATTTCACGGTAAGCTTTGATGAAAATGTCACGGTCAATACAACTGGCGGAACGCCTCAAGTTGCTGTAACGGTTGGAAGTACTGTTCAACAGGCTGCTTACCTCAGTGGAAGTGGAACGAATGCCATAGAATTTAGATACACTGTTCAGAATGGCGAGCTCGATACCGATGGAATTGCCGTTGGTACTTTATCTGCTAACGGAGGTACCATAAAAGATGCGGCTTCCAACGATGCCAACCTCACATTAAACAGTGTGGGCTCTACTTCTGCTGTTTTAGTTGATGCAGTTGCTCCAACGGTAACAAGTGTTTCCGTTCCTGCTAATGCGACTTATGTCGCTGGACAGGACTTAGATTTTACCATCAACTTTGATGAGGCTGTTACCGTCAATACCGATGCCGGAACTCCTCAAATTGCGCTTACAATTGGAGCAACCACACGCCAGGCTAGCTATCAGAGCGGAAGTGGAAGCTCTGCTTTAGCCTTCAGCTATACGGTTCAGGGCGGGGACTTGGATACCGACGGGATTGTGGTTGGTTCGTTGGCTGTTAATGGAGGAACGATAAAAGATGTCGCCGGAAATAATGCTAACCTGACTTTAAATAGTGTGGGGGCAACAAATGCGGTTTTGGTTGGAGCTACAGTTCCAACAGTAACAACCTTGACCCCTGTCGTAGACAATCAACAGGTCACTTTAGGAGGTACAATTACCAGTGAAGGGAACTCAAACGTGACTGAGCGTGGAATTGTCTATTCTTTTGTGAATTCTGATCCGAAAATTGGAGCTGCAGATATAACTGTGGTGAGCGATGGCTCGGGGGCTGGAAGTTTCTCTAAAGACTATTCCGGATTTACGGCTAACAAAACCTACTACCTGAGAGCTTTTGCAACCAATGGCGTCGGAACAAGTTATGGAAGCATTGTAACTTTTAAAACGACCAAGAAGAATCAATCCATCTATTTCCCAGAAATAGAAGCAAAAACGTATGGTGATAAGGACTTCAGTTTAAATGCAACAGCGACTTCGGGTTTGTCGGTAAGCTATATTTCTTCGGATTTGGATGTGGCAACCGTTAAGAATGGAGTGGTGCATTTGGTTGGTGCAGGAACTTGCATGATTCACGCTTATCAAAACGGGAATGACGAATACTACAATGCAATTAGAATTAGCAGAACCTTGATCGTTAATAAAGCACAGGCAACAATCTCGCTGGAGAACTTATCGGTAGCTTATGACGGATCGCCCAAGGAAGCTGTTGTAAGCACCAACCCTGAAGGTTTAAATACCCTGGTTACTTATGAAGGGAACGCAGAGATTCCTACTGAAGTTGGCGAATATTCGGTAGAGGTGGTCATTGATGATCAGAATTATGAAGGTTCAGCATCGGGCTTATTGGAGATTCTTGTAGATACGGATATGGATGGAATTGCTGATATTCTGGATCCGGATGATGACAATGATGGTTTAACCGATGAAGAGGAGGAAGCGATGGGAACGGATCCACTAAATCCGGACTCAGATGGTGATGGCATTAACGATAAGGAAGATCCTAATCCGAATATTCCAACATCCGTTGATCAGGTTAAATTGGATCAACAAGTTCAGGTTTATCCTACGGTGGTAAACAGTCAGATTCACATCGAATTTGATCGTAATGATTATGACCTTTCAATTGTCAATTCCAGTGGAGTTGTCGTTTATCAGAAAGAAAGCCTTACTGGCGATCAAAGTCTGATGTTTGATGAGATTTCTCCCGGCCTCTATTTTGTCCGGATCAGTACTGACGAAGGAGCAGTTGTTCGAAAGATCATCAAAGAATAACCGGAGATATAAATAAATTAAAGCGCTTGATTGTTGAGGCTGTTTCTGAAAAAGGAACAGCCTCCTTTTTTGATTGATCGTTTTGAAACACAAAGAGAAGGAATTAATCAAATGTTTTTTATAGCTTTGTTTCCGAAATAAAAAACACTTGCCGGGGAACCACCCCATTCGCTGTAAAAAGAGAACAGTGGTTTGGGATTGCTAAAAATCGAAATTACACAAACAATACCAGGATGGACATTGACCAGAAAGGTGGATGTCATTCAATTTCTTCAATTAAAAACAACTGAAGAGGTGATTGTTGTAATTAGATTTTTTGCAATAAGTCGTTTTTTACTTGCCTTATTTTTTCATTCGTGTCAAATTTCTAATGCAACATAATTGCCTCTTGAATTCATTCAAAAAGGTAATAAAATGTTAGTTAATAAAGAGTTGAGGGAAAAGCTCAACGAACTTTTCTATTTAATCAAATTACAAAACAGCCAGTTTCAATCGAGTCTTGACAAGCAGGTGAAAATTGAACAGGTACTGGCTTATCTTGAAATCATTCATGCTGAACTACGGCGAACATCAGCCAAACGAAAATTGGTGCTTATTGACAGTGCTGCAGGGAATTGTTACCTGAGCTACTTGATTTATTATTTCTACCGTGAGCTGGAAGGACGCGAACTGGAGATTCATTGTGTTGATCACAATGCCAAGTTGATGCGCCAAAATGAGAAATTAGCCCGAAGAATGAACTTTGACGACCTCTATTTTCACGCTGGTGACATTGATACTTTTAGCCTGGAAAAAGAAGTCGATGCTGTTTATAGCTTACATGCTTGCGACACCGCAACGGACAAAACCATGTTTATGGGCTTGCGTCTTCAGGCACGCTTTATCTTCTCGGTGGCTTGCTGTCAGAACTCCATTCAAATTAAGTCGGGCTTGTTGAAATCGGTTATTCGCCATAAAGCATTTCGCGACAAGGCATTGATGATGATTGCTGACAGTATGCGGGCACTTTTACTGGAAAAAGGCGGGTACAAGGTTGACATTTTTGATTTCGTATCATCTCGTTTTACCGATAAAAATACCATGGTGAGAGCCGTCCGAAAGTCCTTTAAAAAAGTCCTTAATCTGGATGAAGAATACGAACGTATTTATCAGGAATTCAAGATGAAACCACATTTGGAATTCTTGCTAAAACAGCAAGAAGAAAAAGAGGTAGTTTAATTAAAATTGTATTTTATGAAAGGCTACTGACATACTGTTGTCACTTGTCTGCTTTTCCTTTGTAGAAGAAATAGAACTAGAAACAAATTCGAGGATTGCAGTTTTTATGCAGACTCTTCTTATTAACATTTAAAACCTCAAATGCCATGGAAAAAAAGAGCATTCAAAAGACAACCGTTCTCAAGTATTCATTAACCACGACGCTAGCTAACATCATGACTGATCCGGGGGATGTTCCGAATGAGATTATGAATAAAGCAATGGAGCCTGGCCTGGGAGTAGCGGGGCCACAAGTCTGGGCGTATCGGGGCGTAGATGGAAAACCAGATACGCCTTTTCAACTGGAAATATGCCAACCTATTGTTGAGGCCAAGGGTGATGCTGGCAAGTTTGTTTTTTGTGAGCTTCCCGAAATGACTTGTATAACCGAAATTCACAAAGGACCGTGGAAGAAGTTAGGAGAAACTTATGGGCGGATCTTCGGAGAAATGGGCCGAAAAGGAATTATCCCAACAGGGGTGAGCCGAGAAGTGTATCACACCTGCGATTTTGAAAATGAAGCAAACAATGTGACTGAAATTCAGATTGAAATTCAGCAATAAACTGCTTTTACAAAGAGGGATTACCTGCTTCTATGGGCGCAAAGAAGTGGGTTTTCCTGCTTTGTCTCATTTTTGGTGACGTTTGTTTTAACCTCTTTGATTTTGAGTACGTAGGACATAATGTTGAGGCTTTTCAATCAATAAAATAGATTGAATGCTAGTTATAAAATAAGGGATGACAAAAACAATTTATAAACTGGACTGGGTAGCGAAATGCGGTTTGTACTGTGGCAACTGTAAACGCTTACAAGCAGGTAAGTGTGGAGGCTGCCTGGAAAATGAAAAGGCAGGCTGGTGTAAAATCCGGTCTTGTTGTTTGGAGAATGGGCTGGATACTTGTGCCGATTGTTCTGTTTCTAACCCGCGCGAATGCAGTAAGTACCAAAATTTAATTGCTTCAGCTTTTGCATTCATTTTCCGGTCCGATCGGCCGGCCTCCATTGATTATATCCGGAAACATGGTCGACGAGCTTTTATAAGTTTAATGACAGAGCAAAAACAAATGGTTATTTGGAAAGGGCAGTCCTTCAAATAGCGATTTTTTCTGCTCAATCTGGGCTTCTATAGTGGTGGAGTTTTATTGAAAGAGCAAAAGCTAATTGGTAAAAATTATGTACTTTGTGGAGTTAATCCACCAACCTTTGATTTATGAACCGGACCGACCGGCTCAATGCCATTTTAATTCAACTACAAAGCAAGCGGATTGTAAAAGCCCAGGAGATTGCTGAGCGTTTTGACATCAGCCTGCGAACGGTTTATCGCGATATCCGTGCACTCGAAGAAGCCGGTGTCCCCATTGGGGCCGAGGCCGGTATTGGCTATTTTTTACAGGAAAACTATCAGTTACCTCCGGTCATGTTTACCAGCGATGAGGCTTCAGCCTTGCTATTTGGCGAAAAGCTTATTGAGAAGATGAGCGATGAAAAGATCAAAAGTGATTTTTGCTCAGCGCTTTACAAAGTGAAGGCTATTTTAAAACCAGGGGAAAAGGACTACCTGGAAAAATTGCACGAGCGGATTGCTGTATACAACTATCATTCTTATGGCGAACGATTTAATCGTTTGTACTTGAATGAGATTCAGCAGGCTTTGGTGCATAAGCAGGTCTTAAATATTAAGTATGAAGCGCGCTATGCTGAGGCTGCCGAATGGCGAAAGGTCGAGCCAATCGGTTTGTGTAATTACAGTTCACGTTGGCATTTGTTTGCCTGGTGCCAGTTGCGCAGTGCTTATCGCGACTTCCGACTCGATCGCATCCAGGAATTGGAAGTCAGCTCGGAAAACTTTAAAGGGAAAAAACATCTAACGATTAGCGAGTACATGGCTGAGAATTCGGTTGTTTCTTCTGAAGCAAACATCTGTGTTCTGGTGCCTAAAAGTAGGCTAAAATATCTTGATGAATCCAAGTTTTGGTATGGTTTTCTAGGAGAAGAGGACTTGGGAGAAACTGTACGCATACACTTTTCGAATAGTGAATTGCATGGTTTTGCGATCTGGTTGCTGAATACGGGGAGCTATGCGCAGGTTGAATATCCGCTTGAGCTGAAAGAGATCATCTCTCAATTTGTACGCAATATGTTAAATGTCTATCAGGATGAGTTATAAACTAGAGTTTTTTTCATCTTTTTTTAGGTTTTGTATCTAACTGGCACTTATATGTTAATGTGCTATCAATGTGTGTAATATCATTTGCTTTTCTTTGTTCGCCATTGCAAATTTCTTATCTTAACTGGAATTTTTGGAATGCAATTGTGTGTTTCAATTCATGGTTGAATAATAAATAGAAATGAATGGAAGAACAAGAAGAAAAGGTTGAACTTAACCCCGAGTTGAAATCCACAAAAAAGTATTTTGACGTTGATGCACCGGTTTTTTGGCCTTCGGCAATTATCATTGTTTTATTTATTTCGGTAACGCTAATCGTAGGGGCACCAATGGCCCAAGTGTTCAATAATCTTCAAAATGCCATCTCCGATGCTGGGGGATGGTTTTTTGTTTTAGCAGTAAACTTTTTCCTGATTTTCGTCTTATACATTGCTTTTAGTAAGTACGGAAGTATTAAGCTTGGAGGAAAAACGGCTAAGCCTGAGTTTTCCCGGGGAGCTTGGTTTGCCATGTTGTTTAGTGCTGGAATGGGGATTGGAATTTTATTCTGGAGTGTGGGCGAACCGATGAATCACTTCTTTAACTCGCCACTTTCAGAAGGACGAACCGTTGAAGCAGCCCGGGTAGCGATGGAGCTTACCTTTTTACACTGGGGCTTGCATGCTTGGGGAATCTACGCTTTGGTGGGGATGGCTCTGGCATTTTTTACGTTTAACCGCGGACTGCCGCTAACGATCAGTTCGGTATTTTATCCTTTATTGGGGCGGAAAGTGAATGGCCCGATAGGGAAGATGATCAATGTACTGGCGGTTGTGGCTACGCTTTTTGGTCTGGCAACCTCACTCGGGATGGGAGTGCAGCAGGTTAGCGCGGGCTTGGCACATTTATTTGGATTGCCCGATACGATCAAGACTCAGGTTATTTTGATTGTCGTGATTACACTTGCCGCAACAGGTTCGGTTATTGCTGGTTTAAGCTCAGGTGTTAAACGTTTGAGTGAGATTAATATCGTTATAGCTGCGCTATTTCTCCTGTTCATCATTATTGTTGGACCAACGTTGTTTATCGTCGATTCGTTTGTCCAAAACCTGGGGAGTTACGTGCAAAATTTCTTTGAGCTAAGCTTTTGGACGGAAACCTACCAGCAGTCAGATTGGCAAAATAGTTGGACGGTCTTTTATTGGGCTTGGTGGGTCAGCTGGTCGCCATTTGTGGGGATGTTCATTGCCCGTATTTCAAGGGGCCGAACCCTGAAAGAGTTTGTATTGGGAGTTTTAATTGTCCCTACTTTGCTGACCTTTTTATGGTTATCGGCTTTTGGAGGAAGTGCCATGTTTTTAGAGTTAAATGGGCTTGCTGATATTGCTGGTGCTGTAAAAGACAATGTTGCCACATCGTTGTATGTGCTTCTTGAGCAATTTCCACTTTCGATGATAACGTCCTTTGTTGGGGTTGTTTTAGTTGCAAGTTTCTTCGTAACCAGTTCTGATTCGGGATCATTGGTGGTAGATAGCCTCACGGCGGGAGGAAAATTGGATGCTCCAGTTGCTCAGCGTATTTTTTGGGCACTGACCGAAGGAGGAATAGCCGCTGTATTGTTGTTGGGAGGAGGCTTACAGGCTTTACAAACCGCAGCGATAACAACAGGTTTGCCATTTGCCATTATTTTGCTCATTATTGCCTATAGTTTAATGAAAGGATTACGGAACGAACATATTGAGATGATGGAGCGTTTGCGTGAGAAAGAACGTAAGGATTATCAACGGATCATCGTTGATATCATGAAGAAACGTGAATCAAAGTAAAAAGCAATTAATTTGAATGATAGTATGGAAAAGCTTGATCATATTCTTGTATGCCTTGATTTGACGGAGATGGATGATTTCCTGATTAGGTATACCAATTTTTTGGTGGCTGAAACTCAAGCTCAGCGAGTGTCTTTCTTGCATTTAATGCAGTCGTATGATTTGCCACAAGAGATTTTGAGTGAATTTCCTGATTTTAAAAAGCCAATTAGTAAGGTTGTTAAAGAAGAATTGGAAGATAAGGTAAGCGAGTCGTTTGAACCGACATCAGGAATTCAGGTTGAAGTGCATGTGTTGGAAGGCTTAAAGTCTGATACCTTGTTACAATTTACTCGCGATCAAAAAATAAACCTGACTATTTTTGGTAAAAAGGTAGGTTATGAGGGAACAGGAGCTTTAGCGAGGAGGGTGATGCCTTTAACACCTTCATCAACACTCTTGGTAAGTGAAACTGTGACACCTAAGATTGAGAAGATTTTGGTGCGAACAGATTTTTCTAAAATGTCGGAAATAACGATGAAAACAGCGATTTCACTGGGGAATAAATTGGGAGCAGAATTACTGGCTTTAAATGCTTTTAAGTTGCCGGTTAGCCATTTCCCTCAATATTCTGATGACGATGAAAGACGCTTACAGCAAAAGATGAGCCGACATGGAGAAAAGGAGTATGTCAAGTTTATGAAGAGGTTGAAGTTAGATCCGGCTGCAATTCCTTGCACTTTTGCCTATGATAAGAATTACGATGAAGCGCTATTACTTTATCACCATGGGATCATTAACCAAGCTGATTTGATAGTTATTGGATCGAAAATAAAATCGGAATTTGCCAATGTTATTCTTGACCGTACCTCGGAGGATTTAGCTGATGTAGAAAAAAATATACCGGTGCTGATTGTTAAGGACCGCAAGCAAACATTAGGGTTTCTGGAAGCCTTGTTTGACTAGACATCCTCTGGTTGCTGGACCTTGATCGACTGTGCCAAACCCAAAAATCGTTGACCTATGAAGATTAGAATATTGAATGTCGCAATTGTTTTACTCGGATTTGTTGGATTGACTGCCTGTACGTCTCAGCCACAGCAAAATTCGTCTTCGGAACCGCAACAGGTAAAGATAGTTTACACTGATTGGTCAGAGGCTATTGCTTTGAGTCAGCTCAGTAAGTTGATGTTGGAGGAAGAAATGGGCTTTGAGGTACAGCTAAAATTGGTTGGAGTAGACAGTGCCTATGCTGAATTAGCAAGAGGCGATGCAGACGTGTTTGCTGATGCATGGCTGCCTGAAACACAAAGTCAGTATTGGGCAAAGTATGCCGACTCTCTTGAAAAGTTGAGCATTCTGTATCCTCATGCGCGAACCGGCTTGGTGGTGCCAGCATACAGTCGCTTTCATTCGATTGGAGATTTGAAAAGCAGTGAGACAACAATTGTGGGCATTGAAGCTGATGCCGGAATCATGTTTCAAACCCGGCGGGCAATTACGGATTATCAGTTGTCTACTGTAAGCTTAAAGAACCTTTCTGAGAAGGAAATGACGACGCAGTTTGCAGAAGCTTATAAGCGGATGGAAGAGATGGTAATCACGGGATGGGAGCCACATTGGTTATTCGATCGTTTTAAAGTTCGCTTTTTGGATGACCCTAAGCTTGTTTTTGGTGAGCAGGAAAACATTTATGCTATCGCTACAAAAGGGTTGGAAGAACGTTTTCCTCAGGTTGTTCGTTTGTTTGAGAGGATGCAATTGTCAGAAAAACAAATGAATAGCTTGATCTACTTGATGAGTAGTGAAGCTGATCCGGAAGATGGTGTCAGGGAATGGATGCAGAAAAATGAGTACTTGGTTAATCAATGGGTACGGAATTTAAGACCGGAACGCAAAAAAATTATGTAGGAATAAGCCAATTCCAATAGAATGATATTTAAAGGCTGAATGACCTTATTATAAAGGGTATTCAGCCTTTTTTTTGTGCGTCAAAATTATAAAAAAGAATAAAAAGTCTTTTTATTTGTTATAGTTAGTAATCCTAACTATATTTGAAATATCATTTCTTTCTATTGATTATTTAAAACTTAAAGTCATGAGTAAATCCGTATTTTATCACGCAGGTTGTCCGGTATGTGTAAGTGCCGAACAAGAGCTACTTCAATTGATCGATTCATCTAATGTTGAAGTTGTTCATTTGGGAGATAATCAATCTCGAATTGCCGAAGCTGAGCAAGCCGGAGTAAAGTCGGTCCCCGCGTTGTTAACTCCCAATGGGAATGTGTTGCACATCAATTATGGAGCATCCTTGGCTGATGTAAAAGGCTAAAGAATGCTGGCAGCCGGATGATTTTATTCCGGCTGTATTACTTCGCAATCAAACTAAAATGACAGAAAATGAAAGTTGCCGTTTGGGATACTTACGTAACAAAAACAGATGGAGCGCAAATGCACTTCGATATTATTGTGCCCGAAGATTTGAAAGATGAGTCCAAAATTTATGCGTTTGGAAAAGCATATTTGCATTTGAAACAGCAAGGCCAACAGCCATTGACGACCAAAGAATGCCAGTTTTGTCATGTAGAACAAGCCAGTGAAGAGATGCAGCAGGCGATTCAGGAAAAGGGGTATTTCATTGTTGAAATGGAAGGTTGTTTGTAGCGCCAATCTTCTATCTGATAATTGACTTCCGAGATGAAGCTGGCTTCTTGATGAGAAATGGTTACTTTTGGCTATAAGAATGTTGGTTTATCCACGCAAGCAGATTGTCGTGGTGGGCCCGAAGATCGAATCGCATGTCGGTATTTAATTTAAACGAACAAAACACGAGCTTGGATAAGAAGATCGTAGCCGGATTGGAGCGCTTATCTCAGGTGTTTAAAACCTTGCTTTGGGAAAAAGCCAAAGCCTTTGGGTTAAGTCCGATTCAAATTCAGTTGCTGATTTTTATTAAACACCATTCTCAGGATAAGTCAACTGTTAGTTACCTGGCTCGCGAGTTTAACCTATCGAAACCCACCATTAGCGATGCCGTAAAAACTTTGCTCAAAAAGCAGTTAATTGTCAAGCAGGCTGCCAGCGACTCAAGGAGCTATTCCATTGGGCTAACAGCTGCAGGCCATAAGCTTGTTGCTCAAACCGAAGATTTTGCTAGCCCAATAACGGATTTAGTTGCCCAGGGCACGATGCAGGATAAGCAAGTGCTTTGGGAAAATATTGCCAAGCTGATCGTTCAATTAAATAAGCTGGATATCATCAGTGTACAACGGACCTGTTTTAATTGTAAATATTACGGGAAAAAGGAGGAAGCTCATTTTTGTAAGCTGCTTGATCAAAAACTGGAAACACAAGACTTGCGCCTGGATTGTGCCGAATTTGAACAGTCTTAATCAAACACAGCTAATCCAATATAAGGCACACTAAACTTAAGTGCTTATTTCTAGTTGAGACACGTATTTTGAGCTTATCTTTGCAGATCTTCATTCAACCACAAAAAACATGGAAAATTTTAAGAATAGCCTGATTCAGATCACCCAAAATGGCATGGGAGCTGGCGATGATGAGCTTGGGCAAAAACTCATTGCAAATTACTTGACTTTGATTAGCGAAGAAAAAGAACTACCTCGGGTGATTGTATTTTACAACGCTGGTGTTCAGTTAATTTGTTCTGGTTCACCCGTAATCGATACGTTGAAGCTCATTGAAAAGAAAGGCTGTAAGTTGCTCGCTTGCAAAACCTGCTTAAACCATTTCAACTTATTGGACAAAGTTGAAGTAGGCATTGCCGGAACCATGATGGATATTATCGAATTGCAAAAGGTTGCCAATAAGGTCATTAATTTATAAGAGCAGGTTTAAACGATCCTAAAAGCGCCTAGTGAAGTTAGAAGCAGTTGGATTTAATCGTATCCGAGTGTCTTTGGCTTTTTTGAAGAGTCGTTACTTCATTACAAAAAAACATCAATTTGGCTGACTTGCTGATTTTGATTGTTTTGTATCCTAAAAAAAGATTGTACATTTGTGCCAGTAATTGTGGATAGATTTGAGATTGATTGCAACCACGTAAAAAAAATGCTAAAGCAATCGGCTTTACTTTTCATACTTCATTCAATCTCCTTTTTGCCCACAACTAAAATGCTGCCGCAATGGTTTATCGCGTAAGCAGTCAATTGTCAATTTAACAGATTTAGATATGAGTTATTTATTTACAAGCGAATCTGTATCCGAGGGGCATCCGGATAAAGTTTCAGATCAGATTTCAGATGCCTTGTTGGATGAATTCTTAGTCTTTGATGCCGACTCTAAAGTGGCCATTGAAACCTTGGTAACAACGGGGCAGGTGGTCTTGGCGGGTGAAGTAAAGTCGAAAACTTATGTTGATGTACAGGAAGTAGCCCGTAAGGTGATCAATGAGATTGGTTATACCAAGGCAGCTTACCGTTTTGATGGTGATTCGTGTGGTGTGCTGACGGCCATTCACGAGCAAAGCCCCGACATTAATCGCGGTGTGGATAAGGCCGATAAGATGGAGCAGGGAGCTGGCGACCAGGGAATGATGTTTGGTTATGCTTGCAAAGAAACCGATGATTATATGCCATTGCCTTTGGAACTGTCTCATCGTATTTTGATGGAACTTGCAGTTATTCGTCGCGAAGGTAAGGAAATGACTTACCTGCGTCCTGATTCAAAATCACAGGTAACCATTGAGTACAACGATGACCATACGCCAAAGCGGGTGGATACCATTGTGGTTTCAACACAGCATGATGAGTTTGATGCTGATGAGCCCATGTTGGCAAAAATCAAAGAAGATGTCATTGCGATTTTAATGCCACGGGTTATTGCTCAACTTCCTGAGCGTGTGAAAGCTTTGTTTGGTAATGATATTATCTACCACGTCAATCCAACCGGGAAATTTGTAATCGGTGGACCACACGGGGATACCGGTTTGACTGGACGTAAGATTATTGTAGATACATACGGAGGTAAGGGAGCTCATGGTGGTGGTGCTTTCTCTGGAAAAGATCCTTCGAAAGTGGACCGTTCGGCTGCCTATGCTTCTCGCCATATCGCCAAAAACCTGGTAGCGGCAGGAGTCGCTAACGAAGTGTTGGTGCAATTGGCCTATGCTATTGGAGTTGCACAGCCGGTAGGTATTTTTATCGATACTTATGGAACAGCCAATGTTGCGCAGAATGATGGTGAAATTGCTCAAAAAGTGAAGGAATTGTTTGACCTGCGCCCGGCTGCGATTGAGGAACGCTTGAAATTACGGAACCCAATTTATAGAGAAACAGCTGCTTACGGACATATGGGACGTACACCTCGTACGGTTCGTAAAGTATTTAGCTCGCCTTATTTTGGTGAGGTAGAAACCGAAGTTGAGTTGTTTACTTGGGAAAAACTTGATTTTGTAGATCCAATTAAAGCTAGTTTCGACTTAGCTTAATTGATCCACTGAAAAGTAAAAAAGCTGTCCTGAGGATGAAGTTGACCACTTCATTTTAGGACAGCTTTTTTATTGTGAGAAACCAGGGATTCATAAGGTAATAAGCTGCAATTGTATTTTGATCTGGCCCTTTGCACTTCACTCTCTGTATCATGCCGCATCTCCGTCATCGTTTGTAATGGATTTTCTGTAACTTTGCCCGAAATTCAATCAATTATGGAATCAACGCGTCAACAAAAAATAAGCAGACTCTTGCAAAAAGAGCTGGCCGATATCTTTCAGAAGGAAAGTCGTAACCTGTTTATGGGTAAAATGATTAGTGTAACAACTGTGCGGGTAAGCCCCGACTTGGCTTTGGCCAAATCTTACGTGAGCATTTTCCCAACAGACAATAACAAAGAAGTGCTGAAACAAATTCGGATTGCCAACCCAAAGATCAGGGGAATTCTTGGCCGTCGGGTCGGTAAACAGCTACGCGTAGTTCCCGAACTGGAGTTTTACATTGACGATAGTCTGGATTACATCGATAATATTGACCGCCTCTTAAAAGATTAAGCATGCAATACGACCCCATTAAGCGCTCGTTAGGAAAAGTTTTTAATCAAACACCCGCTCTTCGAAAACTGTTTTATCGCCTGCTCGATTGGTTGTTGCTACGCTCGTGGCACATCCGGAAAGAGTTGCGCCAGTTGAAACGTGAAGGAATGAGTCAGCCTGCAGTGCTGGATGCGGGTTCAGGATTTGGACAGTACACCTATCGGATGTCGAGTATGTTTCCAAATGCCAACATTGTTGCAGCGGATATCAAACCGGAGCAGGTGGAAGATTGTAACCGCTTTTTTGAGCAGATTGATCGAGCAGACCGGGTGAAATTTCAATATGCCGATTTAACGCAGTATGTTGAATCGGATAAGTTTGACTTGGTGTTATCCATTGATGTGATGGAGCATATTGAGGAGGACACTTTGGTGTTTAAAAATTTGTGTCAATCCATGAAAAAAGGGGGCGTTTTGTTGATTTCAACACCTTCTGATCAAGGAGGTTCAGACGCTCATCATGATCATGACCATGAAGAAAGCGGAGTGCATGGGTTTGTTGATGAGCACGTGCGCGATGGTTACAATATGGAGGATATAACCAATAAGCTTAAGACTGCTGGATTTAGCCGAGTGGAGGCGCGATATTCGTATGGAGCTCCAGGGAAAATTTCCTGGAAACTATCGATGAAATATCCTATTTTGCTTTTAGGAGTTAGCAAGTTATTTTTCATTTTACTCCCTTTCTACTACTTGCTTGTTTTTCCTTTTTCGTTGATTTTGAATTTCTTTGATGTTAAGAATAGCCATTCAACCGGAACTGGGTTGATTGTTAAAGCTTACAAATAGTTGAAATTAGCCTTCTACATAGCTCGTCGTTACTTGGTTTCGAAAAAGTCAGCCAACATTGTGAACCTGATTTCAGCGATATCGGTAGCTGGGGTCGCTGTTGGGGCAATGGCATTGATAGTGGTTCTTTCCACCTTTAATGGAATCGATGTTTTTATTGAAGGCATGCTTTCCAATTTCGATCCGGCGCTAAAAATTACGGCTGCTAAAGGTAAAAGCTTTGTGCCCGATGAAAAGACGTTTGAGGCTGTAACGCAGGTTCCCGGAGTTATTGATTATGCTGAGGTGGTTGAAGAAAATGCTTTGCTTCAGTACGAAGACCGGCAAAAGTATGCTGTCGTAAAAGGCGTTCCGGATGGTTACGACAACTTCTCGGGCTTGCGTGATACCTTTCTGTTGGAAGGACGTTTTGTGTTGAACGAAGGATCGCAGAATTATGCTGTGATGGGACACGGGGTCAAGAATGATTTAAGCATTGGCCTGTCTTTCGTAAGTCCCATTCGTATTTATGTTCCTAAGAAGGACTTTACCAACCGGATGAGCCCGGAACAAGCCTTAAATCGGGCTTATGTGTTTCCTGCTGGGGTTTTCTCCATCGAGCAGGAAATAGACAGCAAATACTTACTGGTTCCATTAAAAATGGCCCAGTCGCTTTTTGAGATGGAGGGCCGGCTGAGTGCTTTTGAACTGAAGCTCGATGAATCGGCTGATGTTGCTACGGTAAAAGAACAGGTGCAAAGTATTCTGGGGGCCGATTTTGTCGTGAAGGACCGGTATGAGCAGCACGAGTTATTTTATCAGGTAATGCGATCTGAGAAATGGGCCGGCTTTTTAATCTTGAGTTTCATCTTGGTTATTGCTTCTTTTAACCTGCTGGGCTCATTGACTATGATCATTATCGATAAGAAGAATGACATTCGTATTTTGGAAAGCATGGGGGCAGATAACCAATTAATTCGGCGGATCTTTTTAATTGAGGGCTGGCTAGTTTCCTTCTCCGGAGCAGCTGTTGGCTTGGTGATGGGAATTGTTTTGGTGTGGGCGCAAAAAACATTTGGACTCCTGAAGCTACCTGGAGGCGGTTCGTTTGCTCTTCAGGCTTACCCGGTTGACTTACAATTTTTCGATGTTTTGGCAACCTTTGCCGTTGTGTTGGCAATTGGTTTCTTTGCCGCTTGGTATCCGGTTAAGTCTTTATCTACCAAATTGCAATAGCTTTCAGTTTTTTATTCCTTTCTTTTTAGTGCTCTATTCGTCTTATAATGAGCGGTTCGTCGCGCTTCCTGAAATAATTTATTCAAAAATTAACGTTAATTATTTGTTAATTCATAGGGGCTGTAGTTAACTTTGAGTTAACATTTAAAACGTAGTGTGAAACCTTATAAAAAAGGAGAACGAGATGAAAAAAATTAGTTTATTAGCCAGCTTCTTATTGCTGTTTGCGCTCTATACCAATTCTCAAAATATTCAGGAAGTTGATGGTGTTTATTATGCCGATTCGACACCTTATACCGGCCAATATACCACTCATTTTGATAATGGAGATACGAAAATGCAGATGGATTTGAAAGATGGGTTGAAAGATGGCACGGTACACATTTACTTTAAAAACGGGCAGCTGAATGAGATTAGGAAGTACAAGAAAAACAAAATGAATGGTACCTGGATTACCTATAACGAATCGAAGCAAAAGGTTGCTTTAGCTAGTTATAAAAATGGCGTTAAGCATGGGAAATGGATGATTTGGGACGACAACGGAAAGTTAATCTATCAGATGAAATACCACAAAGGGGAAAAAGTGGGAACTTGGAAAAAGTTTGATGAAGCTGGTCAGCTTATCAGTGAGCGTACATTTTGAGCTTATATTTTTAAATGCAAAAAAGCAGTATCGAACTGATACTGCTTTTTCTTGTATGCTATTTTTTTTGATTTTAAGTCCGTTTCATAATGCCGTAGCAAAGGATTTTCAAGATATTATCGACCCCTTTTTCCAAGTTTACAGAACCATAATTTCCGGCTGATAGAGGCATTTCTAAGCCTTTAATTGCTGTTGTTATCCCGATGGCAGCCAAGGTGAAATCGTAAATCTCGAATTCATTTTTTCGAACACCTTCAATCAGGATGCGCTTGATCATTCTAATTTCTTCCTGATCATATTTATCCTTGATGTTGTCGATAAATTCAATGGCAGTTACGTCATTTTCCAAGGCATGGTAAAAATTGGCCAGTCCGCGGTAGGTTGTCAACTTTGTCAGAATATATTCGCGAAGTTTTTCTACCGGGTCTGTATTTCGCATCACTACTTTTTCCAGCTCCCGTTTTAAGATGGTAACTTCTTTCATGATGACTGCTTGAAACAAGTCTTCCTTGCTGTCAAAATAGTAGTACAATGAGCTTTTTCCTTTTCTTACGGCATTGGCAATGTCGTCGAGTGTTGTTTTTTTGTAACCGTATTTACTGAAAATTTCCTGAGCAATTTTTAAGATATTTTCCCGGTTGGCATCTCTTTTATTCACGCCGTTTTGAAGATTCATTACCATTGTATCTTGGATTTTTGCAGGGGTAAAGATATTCAATTTTTCGAATAATTGTTCTTATAACTCCTGTTTAAAATAAAGATCACGTTTCAATGAGCTTAAAATCAAGCTGTTTTCTTTCAAGGTTTGCTCGCCAGATTTCGACTTTCACATGTTCCCCCAGTTGATAGGTTTTGTTGCTGTGTTTTCCAACCAAGCAATAGTTCTTCTCATCAAAAATGTAGAAGTCATCATCCAGTTCTCGGATGGGCACCATGCCTTCACATTTATTTTCTAGCTCGACGTAGATTCCCCAATCCGTAATTCCAGAAATGACACCTGGGAACTCTTGACCAACTTTGTCTTTCATGAACTCAACCTGCTTGTATTTGATGGATGAGCGCTCGGCCAAAGCTGCACGCGATTCCATCTCGGAAGAGTGGTGACAATGATCTTCATACTTCTGTGCGTTGGCTGACCGTCCTCCTTCGAGGTAGCGTTCTAAAAGCCGGTGAACCATAATATCCGGATAACGACGAATGGGAGAGGTAAAGTGGGAGTAAAACTCAAATCCAAGGCCGTAATGTCCAATATTTCGGGTGGAGTATTCGGCTTTAGCCATCGATCGAATAGCAAGGGTTTCAATAACATTCTGCTCGTTCTTGCCTTTGACGTTCTCCATCAGGCTATTCATCGAACGGGCGATTGCTCTGGAACTGGTTGTTTGAATGCCGTAGCCAAACTTATTGATGAAATGGTTGAAGTTGTCCAACTTTTCGGGATCCGGCCTATCGTGAATCCGGTAAACAAAGGTTTTGGCTTGCTTTTTATTTTTAGCCTTTCCAATAAACTCGGCCACCTTCTTATTGGCCAAAAGCATAAACTCCTCAATTAGCTTGTTACTTTCTTTTGACTCTTTGAATGAGACCGCTAAAGGCTTTCCGGTTTCTTCTTCAATTTCAAATTTTACTTCAATGCGATCAAAAGCTAGTGAGCCTTCGCGGAAACGTTTTCCCCGAA
The DNA here is from genome assembly GCF_900113005.1 of Sunxiuqinia elliptica. Taxonomy (GTDB): domain Bacteria; phylum Bacteroidota; class Bacteroidia; order Bacteroidales; family Prolixibacteraceae; genus Sunxiuqinia; species Sunxiuqinia elliptica. Next base: position 371,609 of record NZ_FONW01000001.1, on the reverse strand, counting down.
GCTTTACGGCTAAATCCTGAAGGGTTAGCACTTCGTCTTTTAAGTCACCCTCTCCGGTTTCAATAATGTCCTGAGCTTCCTCATAGGTAAAGCGCCTGTTGGAATGAATGAGGGTTCGGCCAAACCACTGCTTGAGCACTTCAGCTTCATCATTCAGGTGGAAAACTGCTGAGTAGCAAAGTTTATCTTCGTTGGGGCGAAGCGAGCAAACGCCATTGGAAAGCCGCTCTGGTAGCATTGGAACGACCCGGTCAACAAGGTAAACCGAAGTGGCACGCGAGTAGGCTTCGTCATCCAAAATGGTGTTTGGACGCACATAATAACTAACGTCAGCAATGTGTATTCCCACCTCCCAAACGCCTTTATCAATTTTTCTGATGGAAAGGGCATCGTCAAAGTCTTTGGCATCTTCCGGGTCAATGGTGAAAGTGGTGACATCACGCATGTCCCGGCGTTTTTCAATCTCTTCCTGTGGAATGTCAAGCGGTATTTTTTCTGCTGCTTTTAATACATTTTCAGGGAATCGGTAGGGGAGATTAAACTCCGCAAGAATGGCGTGCATTTCGGTTTCGTTCTTCCCTGAATCTCCCAGTACTTCAATAATTTCTCCGAATGGGTTTTTGGCTTTCTGAGGCCATTCCGTAATTTTTCCGATGGCTTTTTGGCCATCTTGGGCGCCATTCAGTTTTTCTGTTGGAATGAAAAGATCGAAACCAACTTTTCCAACTGGAACCAGAAAAGCATAATTCTTTGATCGCTCAACAGTTCCGACAAAGGTGGTTTTTGCACGTTCTACAATTTCGGCGACTTCACCTTCCAGTTGGTGTTTTTTACGACGGGCATACAAGTATACACGAACTTTGTCTCCCTCCATGGCGTGATTCAGGTTTCGCTGCGAAACGAGTACCGGACGATCGACTTCTTCTGATATTATGTGGGCAAACCCTTGGGGTTGAAGCTCAACACGGCCGCAGATGTCGCCGCCACGTGATTTTAGTTTAAATTTTCCTCGTTGAATTTGTTCGAGGTTTTCATTTTCAGCCAGCTCATCAAGAACAACATTGATGAGTTTCTTGGTTTCCATATCTTTTACACCTAAAAAAAGAGCTAACTGCTTGTAATTGTAGGTTTTTTGCGGATCGCCATAAAAGATATCGAGAATATGTTTTTTGAGTTGTTTTTTATTGAAGTTTGAAAGGTTCTTTGCCTTTTTCTTTCTGTTTTTCTTTTTTGCCATATTGTCAAAATATTTTTTTGAAGTTAGCCTATTCAAAACGAATAAAAAAGGGGAATGCTTGAATTTGCACTCCCCTGGTATGTTATTTTTTTGTTACGGGCTAATCCTCGGGGAGGTATATCGATTTAATCGGATGAACTTCCAATTTTTCGACCAGAAGTTCACCTCCGGTATTGTATAAAACAAGATCTTGAGCACTTGGTTCAGCCTTATAGCATGAGCTTAGCACTGCTTTTCCTCCATTGCCAAATAGCTCCAAGGAGGTTCGATCCAGTAAAATCTCCAGTTCAATTTTTCCATCTTCGGGCATCAGCCGAACACCTTTACCAAGACAGGAAAGGACGTTTTTTGTTGCATCATATCGAATTTCAACACCCACTTCTTTCCGAGAGTTTCGGACAACAAAGCCGAAGCTGTTCACGGTTTTAAGTTCAAAAGTACCTTTTATGTGAAGGCAATCGCCTTTTACTTTTTTCGTGAGGTTTTTGTTAAGACCGGGAATCAGGTTTTTATTTTCCCAAACAGCTCCCTTTTCGTGCAAAAGCTCAATCTCCTTAATTGGCGTTCGTACCAGGCGAATACCCTCTAAATAGGTTGTTAGCGCAAGTTCGCTAGGAAAAGTCATTTGCCCGTTAAAAGGCATATCGGGAAACTCTCCGCCTCGCATCCATGCCAGTTGAATTACGCGCCCATCTTCTTCCGGAATATTGCTGAAGGTTTGGGTTGCATAGTAATTCTTACCATAGTCTCCTTGTATTTTTGGGGTTTCCGGACTAAACTTTTTACCATCAAATTGTCCAACGATGTAGGAACCATCTCCGTCGAAAATAACCCAACGGGTATCATCAGCTCGTCGGTTTACCGGAAGCTTAACCAAATCAGGACATTCGTAGAAGCCGGGAACATGACTTTCGTAGTTCCAATCGGTCAGGTTTTCCGATGTGTAGATCGAGATTCCCTGTGCGTTTTGTACGCCGTCTGGTTTGCGCCACAAAACCATTACATACTTTTGACTTTCCTGATGCCAAAATACTTTGGGATCGCGAGCTTCGTCTTTTTCATTAAAAGGAATCACCGGGTTACCGGCAAATTTTTGCCAGGTTTGTCCTTTATCAGTGCTGTAGGCAATTCGCTGTCCATTGTCTTTACTTGTGTAGAATGCCAGCAGACAAGGGGTTGATCCCTGCTGTAAGCCAAGTAAGTTGTTGTGATCTACAATGGCCGATCCAGACCAGGCTGTTGCCAGTTCTTTATCTTTTGAGTTGTCATCAGGATAGATCGCAATAGGCTGGTGTTCCCAGTGGACCAAGTCTTTGGAGGTTGCATGCCCCCAGTGCATATAGCCCCATTCGTTTCCGTTTGGGTTATGCTGATAAAACAAATGATAGACTCCATCAAAATAGATCAATCCATTGGGATCATTCATCCAGTTTTGGGCTGGAGTGAAATGGAACTGAGGACGGTAGACTTCATCAAAATTGTGCTTTTGTGCTTGTGACGAAATCGCTGAAAAAAATAGTAAGTATGATAAAATGAGGTAGTTGTGCAAACTTTTCATGTTTTGTTTGTTATGGCTTTAGACTAGAAACACAAATTAACAAAAATAAGACAAGATTTCTCTTAATTTTGCTGGAATATTGAATCTAAAATGATGAAACGATTTTTATTGATCGCACTTATTGGATTGCTAGCTATCCCTGCTTTTTCGCAGAAAGCATGGCAACAAAGAGGGGTGAAGGTTCCGGCTCCAATTTGCTATGGATCAAATGTTAGTCATGCAAGTTGTGTGCATCCTCCTGAAGCGCATAGCCTTCGACTAAAGTCGGCAGCTCAAAAGAAATCGTCTATCATTGTGCGTTATGTTGGCTTTGATGAGGAGCCTAAAGCAGCCTTTCAGCATGCTGTGGAGATTTGGGAAAGTTTAATTGCTTCGCCCGTGCCAATTTACCTCACTGCTCGTTGGGTCAAGTTGGATGAGGATGTGCTGGGAAGCTGTGGCCCATATGAGTATTACGAGAATTTTGATGCTGCTCCTTACGAAAATTGTTACTACCCAATTGCTTTGGTTGAAAAACTGGAAGGCAAAGAGATTAGCGGAGAAGATGTTCCGGATATTATTGCTCAGTTTAACAGTGCTAACGAAGACTGGTATTTTGGAACCGACGGGCAAACACCAGCTGGGAAATACGATTTTGTTTCAGTCGTTCTTCATGAGATCGGGCATGGATTGGGCTTTACAGGTTTTTTCTACGAACAGGATAGACAGGGAGCTTATGGCGATATTCTTCCTTATCCGGGTATTTTCGATGAGTTGGTAATTAATCAGGTCGGCAATTATCTCGTGGATACCGATTTGTATCCGAATCCTTCTGTGGATTTGTATCGTCAGTTTCGTTCAAATAATTTGTATTCAAAAAGTGAGGCGGCCCGTTTACAGAGTGCAACCGATTCATACCCGCGCTTATTTGCTCCCACTGCTTTTGATGAAGGTTCGAGTATTTATCACCTCAATGAGTCAACCTATTTAAATGGCAACGAAAACTCGTTGATGACTCCTTATTTTGACATGGCCGAAGCCGTTCACGATCCTGGCCCTTATACCTTGGGCATTTTTGCTGATATGGGCTGGATTCACACAAGCATTATTCATGAACCTTTGAAAGATATTGAAGATGCTGATCAGTTGCTGGTTAATGCTGCTATTAGTACAGATACAGAAATTGATAGTAGTACGGTAGCTTTTATTTATTCGGTTGACGGCTTTGAAACAGCAGATACACTGGCGATGGGTTACAACGAGCAACAGCAGAAGTTTGAGCTTATCTTGTCTGAACTTGCTGAAGGGAGTTATGTGTATTATTTGACGGTTGTGGATACAAGTGGACGTAGTTTTTACTTGCCAACAAGGGCGCCACGTAAGAGCTTCAATTTTAAGATCGGTGTTGATTCGGAGTTGCCACTGGTGTCGCATCGACAGATTCCGCTCATGTTTGAAGGAGATTTAGCCGCGGAAGTATTGGTTGAAGCAACAGACAATGTTGGGGTGAAAGAGGTGAAGATGCGCTACCTGGTGAACGAAGATGAACCCAAAGAGTTAGTTCTTAAGTCAATTGGTGATGATTTGTACCGGGATACTCTGCGTTTGGAAGGTCTGGTTGATGGCGATTCAGTACGTTATCAGATCATTGTCGAAGATAGCTCCATCAGTGCAAATCAAACCATATTGCCCGGAGTAAATGGATATTACTTTTTCATGATCGATGGCTATTATGATCCTGTAGAGTTGTATGTCAATGATTTTAATTCAACTTCCAGAGATTTTAGTTCAGCAGACTTTTATATTGGCGAGGAAGAACTTTTCGAGAATGGAGCACTGCACAGTCCTCACCCTTATCCAAGTATTGAGAGAGATGAGGAAACACTTGATTTTACAGCAAAACTGAAATATCCGATTATCATTAATGAATTGGGGACAATTTCATTTCGGGAGGTGGTTTTGGTGGAGCCGGGAGAGACCAGAAGCGTGTTTGGTGATGAGAATTTTTGGGACTATGTGATTGTTGAAGCTTCGAAAAACGGAACAGGAGAGTGGTTGCCTTTGCTGGATGGTTATGATTCCAGAGAAAACACCACTTGGCTATCAACTTATAATAGTCTAATTGAAGGCAATAACTCAACAGCAACAGGTCAGGAAAGTTACTATGTTGATCGAATGTTCAAGCTAACGGATAGTGGTCATTTTCAGGCAGGAGATACGATTGTTCTTCGTTTTCGTTTATTTTCCGATCCTTATGCCAATGGTTGGGGATGGGTGATTGATGACCTTAAGATTCAGGATCCATCAACGGCTGTTGATTTGGTTGATTTTTCACCCGGCGAATTGTTGGTTTATCCCAATCCTGCTGCGGAAAAGCTGTTTGTTAAAGGCAGTTTCAAATTGAAAGCAGGAGCCGTAAAACTATCAATATTGAACACACAGGGACAACTTTTGAAACAAGAGCTGTTTGGAGATGTTGCTCGGGAACTGTATGAAGATGTTGATATTCAGTCTTTTGTTCCAGGATTGTATTTAGTTGTTTTCGAGTTTGAGAATGGTCAGGTCTTCACGCAAAAGTTCGTGAAACAGTAAAAATGAGATTTTTATTTAGAAAAAATGCAATCGCTTAAATCGTTGTTATCATGCGATTTAATGATTCAGTTTTAATTTGATAAAGAAAATAAAAAGACCTTAAGGTTTTGATTTTAAAAGAAAACGCTATCTTTGCTTTCAAATTCATAGGAATGACAACGATTTTTAGCAATACATTTTATTACTGGTTTTATTATTTCGGTTCACAAAACGGGGTCGAACGGTAGTGTATTGTTAAAATCTAAGATATATTACAAAAGAAGGTCCCGAGAAATCGGGACCTTTTTTTTATACCAAAAATCATGAATGTAACAATAATTGGGCTAGGATTAATAGGAGGATCAATCGCAAAAGATCTTCGAAAATGTGGTTTTGCAACTTCAGTTGTTGGAGTTGATGCCAACGAAAAGCATGCTGAAGAAGCAACACAAATTGGCTTGGTTGATCTGGTCTTACCATTGGATCAGGCGGTTGCTAAAGCAGACTTGGTGGTGATAGCGATTCCCGTAGATAAAATAAAGGTCGTATTGCCTCAGGTGCTTGATTTAGTATCTGACGGGACAACGGTAACGGATATGGGATCGACCAAGAAAGCGTTGGCTGATGCAGTTGATGGACATCCAAGGCGTCGAAATTATGTGGCTGCTCATCCTATGTCGGGAACGGAAAACTCGGGTCCAACTGCTGCTTTGGAAGGACTTTTTGCGAGTAAGATTGCAATTATTTGCGACCACGAAAAAAGTGGTCCACAGCACCTGGCCCTTATTGAAAAAATGTTTCAAGCTATGGGAATGGATATTGCCTACATGTCGGCTGATGAACAAGATCACAGCACGGCATTTATTTCTCACCTGCCACATGCTGCTGCTTTTGCACTAGCTAATGCTGTGCAGGACAAGGAAGATCGCTCCATTATTTTTGATTTGGCAAGCGGGGGATTTCGGTCTACAGTTCGCTTGGCTAAAAGTACTCCTTCAATGTGGGGACCAATCTTTCAACAAAACAAAAGCTACGTTGTTGAGTCGCTGGAGGTTTACATCAAGCACCTGATTGATTTCAAAGAAAGCATTCAGAATGATGAGGAACGGATGTATGATTTGATGGAGAACGCCAATAATATCAGATCCGTTTTAGGAGGACAAAATCCTTCGCTGATTAAAAATGAAGAGAAAATCGTTAAATTTTATACAAAGTAAAGATGGGAATAGAATTAGACATCAGACCAATTAAGGATTGGTTGCCACAGCAGGATAACCCGCTGTTAATTGCCGGGCCGTGTAGTCTGGAGACCGAAGAGCAAACATTGGAGACAGCTCATCAGCTAGCTAAAGATAAGCGAGTCTTTGTTTTTCGTGGTGGCGTTTGGAAGCCCAGAACACGACCCGGAAGCTTCGAAGGTGTTGGTGCGATTGGTTTGAAATGGCTGCAACAAGTGAAAAAAGAGACCGGCTTACCGGTTGGAACTGAAGTTGCTAATGCGCAGCATACTGAGGAAGCGTTAAATGCAGGCTTGGATGTGCTTTGGATTGGGGCACGCTCAACAGCAAGTCCGTTTGTGGTGCAGGAAATTGCTGATGTGGTGAAAGGGACCGATGCTGTTGTTATGGTGAAAAACCCGGTTAACCCCGATGTCCAATTGTGGATGGGAGCCTTGGAACGTTTGAATCAGGCAGGGATTAAAAATCTGGTTGGTATTCATCGTGGGTTTACACCGTTTCGCGAAACGCATTACCGCAATTATCCCAACTGGAAGACCTTTATTGAACTGCGTCGTTTGCTTCCTAATCTTCCTGTGATTTGCGACCCTAGCCATATTGCCGGAAAGAGAGAATATTTGTTTGAAGTATCTCAGAAAGCCTTTGACATGGGAATGGAGGGGCTGATGATCGAATCGCATCGTGACCCATCTTGTGCTTTGAGTGATAAAGAGCAACAGCTTACTCCTGCTGATTTGGGACTTCTTTTGGATAAACTGGTTATTCGTCAATCAAGTTCGTCTAACAAGCAGTTTGAGAATAAGCTGGAATTGCTCCGTAGCCGGATCGACGCATTGGATTCTGAATTGATGGAGGTGCTTTCATCTCGAATGGAAATTGCCCGTGAAATTGGCCGGTATAAGAAAGAGAATAACGTAACAGCGCTTCAGATTAACCGATGGACTGAATTGATGAACAAACGCATCTCATTGGGTGAGAAGCTTAGCCTGAATAAAACTTTTGTACAGATTCTTTTTCAGTTAATTCACGAAGACTCTGTGCGAATGCAAACAGAAATTATGGATGAAGATTAGTTGTCTTCAACCCCCTTGTATATTGAAGGATTACCGACTGGTGATCCTTTTTTTATTCCCAGCTTTCAGCGAGTTTGTCCAGCACTTTTTTCATGCCTTTTTCAATCTGCTTAAAGTCTTTTTCTTCTTTACAAGAATAGATAATCATCATGGCTAGCTGCTCTCCCTCGGGTATTCGGGCATAAAAAGCTGGCTTATTTAAGCGGTAGGCTTCGCGCATGCGACGTTTGATTAAGTTGCGGTGAACTGCTCGTTTAAAGTTCTTTTTAGAGACAGAAAAGCTTACTTGTACCGGATGATGGGAGGGGAGCGTCGTTTTGAGATAAACAACTTTCAGTGGAAAAACATAAAAAGAAGATCCCTGATCAAATAGTTGACCAATAAGACTGGTGCTGCAAAGCCGCTCCTTTTTTGTTAGCTTGAAGTTGTTCATGATAAACGCGAAAGTACAATAAAAAAAGGGGAAAAATCTTCCCCTTTTTTATTGAATATGGTAGTGATGATCTATTTTGCCTTGTTGTATTTCTTGATAAACTGCTCTAAGGCCATCGTCATAGAAGGGGCTTGTGCAGTTGGAGCCTGAATATCCAAACGAAGACCAGCTTCTTTTACCGCTTTGGCTGTTGTTGGGCCAAAAGATGCAATTTTGGTGCTGTTTTGTTCGAATTCAGGGAAGTTCTGAACCAATGATTTGATTCCAGAAGGGCTGAAAAAAACAAGGATGTCATAGTTCACGTCCTTTAGATCAGATAAATCGCTGCTTACCGTTTTGTAAAGAATGGCTTTGGTGTATTTAAAGCCTCCTTTATCCAATAGTTCAGGAATCTCTTGCTTATGGATATGGGAAAGTGGAACGAGGTATTTTTCGTTCTTGTGCTTTTTCATGATTTCAGTTAAATCATCAAAGCGGCCATTTCCATAAAAGATTTTCCTTTTTCTGTAGACAATATACTTTTGCAAATAGTAAGCGGTAGCTTCTGAAATGCAGAAGTATTTCATAGAGTCGGGCACTGTTACCCGTGTTTCCTCACAAATTCGAAAGAAGTGATCAATAGCTGTACGACTCGTAAAAATTACAGCAGAATGATCAAGAATTTGAATTCTTGTTTGCCTAAACTCTTTGGAGGAAACACCTTCTACCTGAATAAATGGTCTGAAATCAACCTGTACATTGGTTTTTTCAGCCAAGTCAAAATAAGGTGATTTTGTAGATTCAGGTTTTGGCTGCGAAACTAATATTTTCTTGATTTTCAAGTTATAAAACTTTTAAAATTATTTAATCCCGTTTTTAACCAATACCATGCTATAGATAAAAATCAACGGTAAAATTTCAAGGGTACAAAGGTATAAAATCAAATAAAAAATAGAAAAATGTTTCGTGATTAATATTTTTGCGCCCCGAATTATTAGCAATAAATAAAAGATTCCACACACCAGAAGCCCGATGTAGGCTACTGTACGTGGATTTTGAAGAGATGCAAATGCAATTACTAAACTTACTGGAAAAAGGAATAATCCGAGTACTCGATTGTGTAAATGCATGTTGTAAAGGTATTCTGAAGTCTCCTGAGTGCTGTCAGAGATCACTCCAACAATTGAATAGACCAAGCGCTTTAACAGGTAATAGCCGATGACCATTCCCAGGATGATGAGGTAAGTGATTAAGCTTGTTTGTCCGAACGAAACGTGAAAAAGGTTAAAAAATTGATAAATAAATACGCTGAATATCAGGTAGAACATTAAATCGAGCCGAAAGGCAGCATGAGTTATGCTGACAGAACGGTCGCGAAACAGGCGCGATGAAGTCGCATAATTGACGATCGAATGGAAAAGCTGGTTCAGGTATTTGTTGAAAAACAAGCGGACTGATGCCAGCAAAATAAGGAGCAAAATATAAACACCAATAATCCAGTCAGGTTTATCGCGTAGCAACGATTTTTCGGGCAACACAATGCCTGGGCGTGGAAGTTCGGTATGGGTTTCTACTTTTGTCGGGCTTATTGGTTTCAAACTGTCAAGTTTGATTGACTGTTCTGCTTGAGCCCGAGCTCTTTCACTTACGCGGGTTCCTGATTGCTTCGGGATCGCTTGCTGTGTGTTACTTGCTTGACGGACAGTGTCAAAATTGATGGTCGTATCTGGTTGAATCAACTTAGGTTGCAATTTTAGGGTGTTGGACGATCTGATCTCAACTGCTTGGTGTAGTTGTCGTAAAAGTGTATCATTTTGATTCGTACCTTGTAACATGCCAAACCAGTTGTGAAATTTCTACACAAAAATAAGGATTTTCAAGGTTAAATAGTGGGGCTTGCTACCTTTGTCTGTAAAATAGTTATCAACGTTTTTATGAGTGGAAAAGAAATCATAGACTTGGCTCCTTTGCAGGGGTTTACTGATTTTGTCTTTCGGCGCTGTCATCACCAGGTTTTTGGAAGCATCGATACTTACTATATTCCCTATATCTCGGTGGGTAAAGGAAAAAAAATACGCAACAGCCAGTATCGAGATGTATTGCCGGAGAATAATCAGGGGATACCGGTTGTTCCGCAAGTTCTGTGCGCAAATGTTGATGAACTGCGCTTGTTGGCCGATGAACTCAAACAGCTGAACTATTCCAGTGTAAATCTCAATTTGGGATGTCCGTATCCCATGGCAACAAAACGTGGAAGGGGAACCGGCTTGCTGGAGAATGACGAAATGCTGAGAGCTGTTTTGGATTGTTTGTTTTCGGACTATGATTTTCAGGTTTCCGTTAAGTTTCGATCGGGCTTGGTTGATGATCAGACGATTTTTAAGGAAATAGATACCTTGGCTGCTTATCCGTTCAGCCAGCTGATTTTTCATCCGCGCACAGCCAGGCAAATGTATAAAGGCCAAGCAAATCGTGATTTATTTGTTCGTTTGGCAAGCGAATTGAACCGTCCGCTGGTGTACAATGGTGACTTAGCGAATGCTGGTGATTTGGACGCGATTCAGCAGGCTGTCGCCGGCCAGCACCATTGGATGATTGGTCGAGGAGTTTTGATTAACCCGCTTTTGGTGAACCAGCTTAAAGGCGAGGAATTTTCGGATGCTCAGGAGCTGAATTTAAAAGCCCAGTTTCATCAATTGTTATTGGACAATTACCGAGAGGTGTTGCAGGATGATGGGCATGTGCTACTTAAAATGAAGCAATTTTGGAGTTATTTCTCACAAAGCTTTGAGAATCCGGCGAAGGTTTTTAAACCGATTAAAAAGGCCACCAAGTTGGCTCGCTATATGGAAATTTATCCCTCAATTTTGAGTATGTAAACTGCTGTTTGGCTTGGTGGTAATATTAATTTAACATTAGTATAGATTATTTGAAGAAGTGTTTAGGCTATATTTTGATCTGAAAATAAGATAATTACGTCTATTTTTGTAAGCGATTACTTTTTACACTTACAAATATTAAAACATTAATACATCTAGAAATATAGATATTTAAATGTAAAAGTGTAGTTTTGCTACCTGAAAATTGAAAAAGACTAAAAAGGTATGCAAAAGAAACTACACATTTACGTGCTTATTTTAAGTTTTGCTTTGCCGCTTCTCGGGAGGAGCCAGGCAAGACAGTTAAGCTTAAAAGAAGCGTTGGAGTTGGCCGAAGCAAACAACCTGACCTCTCAAAGCGCTATTGCCAGAAAGGATGCGGCCCGTGGAGCTTACCGAATGACTAATTCCTTGTTTTTACCTGGAGTATCGGTTAGTCATACCGGAGTTTCAACGAATGATCCGCTTTCATCTTTCGGCTTTAAATTGAAGCAGGAAGTGGTTACACAGGCCGATTTTAATCCGGCTGTTTTGAATGACCCGGACAACATTGAGAATTTTACTACAAAAATTGAAGTTCAACAACCCATTCTTAATGTGGATGGTTTGTACGCCCGCAAGGCAGCTCGTAATCAATATGAAGCTGTCTCGCTACAAGCCGATCGAACACATCACCAAATAAGTTATGAAGTAAAGAAAGCTTATTTTGGGTTGGAGTTAGCTCAGGCAGCAGTTGATGTTTTAAAAGAGTCGGTAAACGTTGCCGAGGAAGCCTTGAAATTGACCAAGGATAATGAAGAGCAAGGCTTTGTAAAGCATGCTGATGTTTTGGAAGCCTCGGTGCGCTTAGAAGAGCGTCGGAATCAATTGCGGGAAGCTAATAATCAGCTTCGCACAGCAAATGAATTTTTGGCTCATTTAATCGGGGTGGACTTGGGAACGACTATTGAACCAACTGATTCGATGCCCGGATCACCTGTTTTACTTTCGCTGAATTCGATCCCACACCAGTTAGAAAGCCGTTCAGACCTCAAAGCCGTACAGAAACAAGTTGAAGCAACTGAAAACATGCTTCGTTCAGAAAAACTAAAATTCATTCCCAAGTTAAATGCTTTTGGAAGTTACGAATGGAACGATAAGGAAATACTGGGAACATCAGCCAGCAACTATTTCGTTGGAGCCAGCTTAAGCTGGAACTTATTCAGCGGATATAAAAATGTTGGAAGTGTCCAACGGGCGAGTTCTCAAGTTCGCGAAGCTCAAATCAATTATCAAAATTATCTGTCTCAAAGCCAAATACAATTAAACAGAGCCCAGCGTAAACTAGAACTAACTTACCAGCAAATTCAATCGAGTGAACTGGCTCGTGAACAGGCCGAAGAATCACTTCGGATACGAACAAACCGGTTTGAGCAAGGACTCGAAAAAACAACAGATTTGCTCATTGCCGAGGCTCTTGCTTCTAAGAAAAGCCTCGATCACATTCAAGCTATTTACAATTATAAGCAAGCCATTTTTGAGATGGAGTTATTGCTTGAAAAAGAAATTAACGAATAAAAAGCCAAGACAATAATGAAAACAAGTTTTATTAAGACAGCCCCACTCTTAATCGCCATAGCTTTAGGAATTGTACTTTCCTCATGCGGATCAAAAAGTACAACTGAAACAGCGCCTGTTAAGCGTGTTTCTGCTCAGTTGGCAGTTGCCAAGCTGAAAGATTATCCAGTTGTTCATAGCTTCTCGGGTAAGCTGGAAGCTGAAAAACAAGCCACTTTAAGTACCCGAATTATGGGACAGGTGAACCGGATTTACGTAAAGCCCGGGCAAAAAGTGAATCAGGGCGATTTATTGCTTCAAGTTCGAAATCAAGATATTCTGGCTAAAAAGGCTCAAGTTGAAGCCAGCAAGCTGGAAGCAACAACTGCTTTTGAAAGTGCCCAGAAAGACCTGAAGCGTTTCGAAGCCTTGTATGAGGTCGGCAGTGCGTCTGACAAGGAAATGGACGATATTCGGACACATTTCCAGATGTCAAAAGCCCGATTGGAAGCCGTGAATCAGATGGAAAAGGAAGTGGAAGAGTCAATCCGCTACACGGCGATTCGTGCTCCTTACCAAGGTGTAATTACCGGAAAGTTTATTCAGGAAGGTGATATGGCCAACCCTGGAATGCCACTCTTGAGCATGGAAAGCCCCACCAAGTGGAAGGTTGTTGCCCGGATTCCGGAAGCTGATATTGCTCGCTTGGAGTTGGGAGATTCTGTTAAGGTGACCTTCAATGCACTTGAAGGTGTCGAGTTTAGTGGAGTTATCGCTGAAATTAATCCATCATCGGCTAACACCGGAAACCAGTTTGAAGCTAAAGTTCTTTTAGAAGCTCCTAAAGGAGAAAATGCTCGCTTGTATACAGGCATGTATGCTTCCGTACTTTACGAGCATGGAACGAAGCCTTCAATTTTAGTTCCTGAGAGTGCATTGGTGCACCAAGGTCAGCTTGTGGGGCTTTTTGCGGTAGGCCAAAATGGAAATGCCTTACTTCGCTGGGTGAAAACCGGAAAAGAAAACAATGGTGCTGTCGAGATTTTATCAGGTCTGGCTGACGGCGAAACCTATGTTCAGTCAGCCAACGGAAAAGTGGTTGACGGAGCATTAGTTGTAAACCAATAAGCAGAAAAAAAACATGAAGACAGGATTTGCAGGCGGAATCGCCAAACAATTTATAAATTCAAAATTAACGCCACTGTTGATGGTTGCCTTTTTGGCAATCGGAATCTACAGTTCGTACCTGACTCCACGGGAGGAAGAGCCTCAGATTGATGTTCCCATCGCTGATATTTTCTTCCGCTATCCGGGAGCCAGTCCTAAAGAGATTGAATCACGCGTGATGCAACCACTGGAAAAAGTGGTGGCCAATATTCCTGGCGTAGAGTATGTTTACTCAACATCAATGCCGGGGCAGGCCATGTTAATCGTTCAGTTTTATGTGGGTGAAGATGTGGAGCGCTCGTTGGTGAAAATGTACAACGAGATTATGAAGCACATGGATCAAATGCCTAAGGGAACAAGTTTACCCTTGGTAAAAACACGTTCAATTGATGATGTGCCGGTCTTGGGACTTACTTTCTGGAGTGAAAACTACAACGACTATGAGTTGAAGCGAATTGCCCAGGAAGTGAATAATGAGATTGAGCAAGTTGGAGACGTTTCAGAAACCAAAGTGATTGGCGGTCGTTCGCGCCAGGTTCGCGTGGTGTTGGACAATGAGCAGCTGGCCGGATTTCATGTTGATGCCTTGAGCATTGCTCAGAAAATTCAGCTGGCTAATTCGCAATTCAATGCCGGAGCCTTTAATCAGAATGACGAAGAATTCCTGGTGGAAGCTGGTGAGTTCCTGAAAACATCTGATGATGTGGCCAACTTGGTTGTTGGGATTCATAACGGAAGCCCGGTTTATCTGAAACAAGTGGCCCAAGTGATTGACGGGCCCGAAGAACCAGCTAACTATGTGAGCTTTGGTTATGGTCAGATTAACGAACAAAAGGAAGCATTCCCGGGAGATTACTCCGCTGTGACTATTTCTGTTGCAAAGCGTCGAGGTGCCGATGCCATGAAAGTTTCGGATGAAATTTTGGCAAAGATTGATATTTTGGAGGAGTCGCTTATTCCGGCTGATGTCCATGTTGATGTTACCCGGAACTATGGTGAAACAGCTTCGCACAAAGTGTCCGAGCTACTGATGCACCTGCTTGGAGCGATTGTCGCTGTTACGTTTGTGGTGATGTTGGCTATGGGTTGGCGAGGAGGCCTGGTAGTTTTCTTATCGGTGCCAATTACCTTTGCCCTGACCATGTTTAGTTACTATTTCCTCGATTATACTTTGAACCGGATTACCTTGTTTGCTCTGGTATTTGTAACGGGAATTGTGGTTGATGACTCCATCATTATCGCGGAGAATATGCACCGCCACTTCAAGATGAAGAAACTGCCGTTTATTCAGGCAGCCATTCGTTCGATCGATGAGGTGGGGAACCCAACAATTTTGGCAACCTTCACTGTAATTGCTGCGGTGCTGCCAATGGTTTTTGTTTCGGGTTTGATGGGACCTTACATGAGTCCGATGCCAATTGGAGCTTCCATTGCCATGATCTTTTCACTGCTGGTTGCACTGACCATTACGCCATTCCTGGCTTATCGTCTGTTGCGTACCAATGAAAAGGAAGGAAAGCAGAAGAAGGAATTCCGACTTGAAGATTCCATGATTTATCGCTTGTATGCCAAAACCATGAAACCAATGCTCGATTCGAGTTGGAAACGCTGGACTTTCATCATTGGAGTTACTGTTCTGCTGATGGGATCGATGACTTTGGTGTACTTTAAAATGGTGGCCGTAAAAATGCTTCCATTCGATAATAAAAATGAGTTTCAGGTCATTATTGATATGCCGGAAGGAACAACACTGGAACGTACCGCTGTTGTAGCCAAAGAGTTGAGTGCTTACATTGCTCAGCAAGAAAATGTTGTGAATTATCAGACTTATGTAGGAACTGCTTCACCGATGAACTTCAACGGATTGGTTCGTCACTATGACTTGCGAAGAGGCTCGAACGTTGCCGATATTCAGGTTAACCTGACGGATAAAGGCGACCGGAAATTACAGAGCCACGACATTGCAAAGGCCGTGCGTCCGGGACTGCACAAGCTGGCAGAAAAATACAATGCAAATGTCAAAGTGGTGGAAGTACCTCCTGGTCCTCCGGTGATGTCAACCTTGGTGGCCGAAATTTATGGCCCGGACTACGAAACTCAGAAAGACATTGCTCATCAGGTTAAAGGTTTATTTGCCAATACCACCGATGTGGTGGATATTGATTGGCACATGGAAGATGACCAGTACGAGTATAAATTCAACGTTTTAAAGGAGAAAGCTGCCTTATTGGGATTGTCAACTCAGCAAGTTGTTCATAGTTTGCAAATGGCCCTTGGAGGACATGAAGTGACTCAGCTTTACCAGGAGAAAGAGCACGATCAGGTTGGTGTTATGCTGCGTTTTAAAGAGAGTGAGCGCTCGGATATCAGTGATCTGAAGAAGGTGAATATCATGAGTCCGACTGGGCAGGTTGTAGCCTTGGGCGATGTGGTTGAAATCGAGAGAGGCTTACAGGACAAAAGCATCTACCGGAAAAACCAGAAGCGCGTGGTGTATGTAACAGCCGATGTTGCCGGAAATCTGGAGAGCCCGGTTTATGGAATCATGGATATGTCTGAAAACCTCAATACCATTCAACTTCCTGAAGGTTATACTTTAAATGAAGAGTTTACTCAACAGCCTTTTGTCCAGGATGATTATAGCCTGAAGTGGGATGGTGAGTGGCAAATTACCTATGAAGTATTCCGCGATTTAGGAACTGCTTTTGCCGTCGTGCTGCTGGTAATCTACATGTTGATTATCGGTTGGTTCCAAAACTTCAAAGTGCCTTTTGTGATGATGGTGGCTATTCCTCTTTCGCTTGTCGGAATTTTGGTCGGACACTGGATGATGGGAGCATTCTTCACCGCTACTTCAATGATTGGATTGATTGCGCTAGCGGGGATTATGGTCCGAAACTCGATCTTGCTGATCGACTTTATCAACCTCCGGCTCAACGATGGAGTTCCGCTGAGAGAAGCGGTTATTGAAGCAGGAGCCGTTCGGACTACACCAATTTTATTGACTGCCGGAACCGTGGTGATTGGTGCCGTGGTAATCTTGTTCGACCCGATTTTCCAAGGACTGGCGATCTCGTTGATGGGAGGAACCATTGCTTCTACCTTCCTGACTTTGATTATTGTTCCGCTAATTTATTACATGACTGAGCGCAAGAAATATCCGGTTGCTGAGTCTGTAAGTACGGAAAAAGAGAGTGACGAAAATACAGATGAACCTTTAAACGACTAATGATGATGAAATTTGTAATTATTCAGTGTGTAAAAGCTTATCACCATGAGTTGGAGCAGATTTTGAAAAGCATAAAAATCAATGCTTACAGCGAAATGGATGTGGAAGGTTTTATGGAGCAGGCTGATGGAAATACAGACTTTGCAAATTGGTTTGGCTCACAAAAAAATCCATACAACTACATGGTTTCATTTATGTTCCTGGCCGAGGATAAATCGAACCAACTATTAGACCGGATTCAGGAGTTCAATGATGGAATTGAAGCAATGAGTCCAATTAATGCCTATGCTGTTGGAGTAGAGAAATTTGTATAACCAAAAAACAAGCTATAAAATGAGAGAACGTGTCGTAAGGGCTGTTGCCGGATTTATGGTCTCCTTAAGTGTGCTGTTAGCCATTTTCGTGAGTACTGATTGGTTAATTCTAGCCGCCTTTGTTGGTCTGAACCTTTTTCAGTCTTCAATAACTAGATTTTGCCCTTTAGAAATCATCCTGAAGAAAGCAGGAGTAAAGGACTAGTTAGTCGGGCCGCAGCTATTGAGTTGCGGCCCTTTTTTTGTTCTAAAAAATCGCGTCATTCCACCGTTGATACATTCAATCAAAAGTATGCTTACCTTTGTAGGCTATAACGTGTCATGATGAAACAAGTAATTCGATTGGTTTTGGTTGCCCTGGCGGTTGTGACAACCTTATTGGTTGTGCCTCAGGAGCAAGCCGGCAGCACCATTGCTGTCGATGGCCATCTTGTTTCAAACAATTCGAATGGAGCTTATCAGCTGCCATCTATTCCTCCCTTATTCTTATTTAACAAAGAGGCAAATGGAACGCAGACTTTGACGGACAACCTGCGCTTTCAGTTTCAGCTGTTAAGCAGTAATCGGATCGTGCCGCGTGGTTTTTGTTTTAAAAACACCATTCGTTTAACCCTTCCAAAAATTAACTATTGGGCCTCTGTTCCGCTGTTTATTCGTGAACATGCCTTGCTGTGTTAGCCCGGGAGTTTTCATCTTTCTTTTCAAGTTCTATTGGTTAATCCTAAATGATTTTACCGATAGAAACAATCTTCTATTTTTTTGAATAAACTGCAATTTCAAAAGGCTGCAGATGCAATGTGAGTTTGGATAAATCGATTGCGTTTAATTAAAATTCCATGTGCAGAAGCAGGTTCTGGTAGCTATTCTTTAAAGCAAGAAGAGTTGATGCTATTCTCACAAATGAGCGAGGATGAGTATCTGGATTTTTATAAAGCTTGAGTTTGCACAGCGCAAAGAGTTGTTGGCTTTGAACTCAAGCTCATTCCAATTACTTAAAACTAAATACGATGGAAACACAAAATAGTACCCCGGAAACAACACCTAAAAAGAGTAAGGATTTTATCTGGTTATTGGTTGGATTGATTGGACTTATATTAGCCTTAATACTTCTCAAGTATTTGATGAGCTATTTTGGGTTGGTTGGTTGATTGTAAATAAGACGAGGCTGCTCAAAAGGGCAGCCTCGTTATCTTTTAGTGTGCTTCCATCCAGTTCGAAGCTGCATCCATTTCTACGGTAAGCGGAAGGCCAATATCAACGGCATGTTCCATTTGCTCTTTGACGATCTTTTGCACTTGTTCTAATTCGTCTTTCGGAACATCAAAGTTCAATTCATCATGCACTTGCAGAATCATCTTGGCTTTGAGTTGTTGCTTATCCAGCTCTCGCCAGATATTAATCATGGCCAGTTTTATGATGTCTGCAGCCGATCCTTGTATCGGCGCATTAATGGCATTTCGTTCAGCAACGCCACGTACAACGGCATTGGCTGAATTGATGTCTTTCAGGTAGCGGCGGCGGCCGCGTATGGTTTCCACATAACCTTTATCGCGCGCAAGGTTGATGCTTTCATCCATGAATTCTTTTACCCGTCCAAAGTTCTCAAAGTAACCGTCAATCAGTTGCTTGGCTTCAGAGCGTGAAATATTGAGCCGTTCAGAAAGTCCGAAGGCCGAAATGCCATAAATAATTCCGAAGTTGGCTGTTTTAGCCTTTCTCCGCATGTCCGAGGTAACTTCTTCCAACGGAACTTTATAGATTTTTGATGCGGTGGTGGCATGGACATCCTGCTTGTTCCGGAAGGCCTCCATCAGGTTCTCATCTTTACTCAGGGCTGCCATAATACGCAGCTCAATTTGTGAGTAGTCGGCTGATAAAAACAGGTGATTGTCATCCGAAGCGGTAAAAGCCCGCCGGATTTCACGACCATTTTCATCCCGAATTGGGATATTTTGCAGGTTCGGATTGGTTGAGCTTAAGCGTCCGGTTGCTGCAATGGCCTGGTTGTAGCTGGTGTGAATTTTGCCAGTTTTGGCATTCACTAACTGGGGCAATGCTTCAACGTAAGTGGACAACAGCTTTTTCAATCCCCTAAAATCAAGAATTTTAGAAATAATCGGATGTTTGTCAACCAGTTTGCTCAATACTTCTTCGGAAGTTGAATATTGTTTGGTTTTTGTTTTCTTGGCTTTCGTATCAATCTTCAGTTTTTCAAACAGAATGGGGCCCAACTGTTTGGGCGATGATACGTTAAATTCTTCGCCGGCTAAATCGATGATCTCTTTCTCAAGATCAATAATTTGTTCCCGGAGTTTTTCAGCAAAGACGTCTAGCTCTTTGGTATTCAGGCTAACGCCGGCTATTTCCATGTCGGCCAGTACCGGAATAAGGGGCATTTCGATTTCTTCGAAAACACCACGAACGCCGGTTTTGTCGAGTTGCGGATCGAGTGCGAGTTTCAGCTGCAGGGTTAAATCAGCATCTTCACAGGCGTAATCTTTTAGCTTCTCAACCGGGACTTGGCGCATGGTTTGCTGCTTTTTCCCTTTCTTGCCAATCAGGCTTTCCGTTTCAACCTTCTGGTAATTCAGATAGGTTTCGCACAGGTAATCTAGGTTATGACGCAGTTCCGGTTGAATGAGGTAATGAGCAATCATCGTGTCGTAAACAGGGCCTTTCACGTCAACACCATAGTGTTTGAGCATCAGGATGTCGTATTTGATGTTTTGACCAATTTTCTGAATGTTTTCATCCTCAAAAATCAAGCGGAATTCATCAACAATTTCCTGCGCTTTCTTTCTCTCTTTGGGTAACGGAACACAGTAAGCCTCGCCGGATTTGAATGCAAATGACAAACAAACGAGTTCGGCTGTATGAGTGTTCAGTCCCGTTGTTTCGGTGTCGAAGCAAAACTCTTTTTGTACCGAAAGTTCTGCACGTAGGCTGGCTCGTTGCATAGCCGTTTCTGCCAGGTAATATTCGTGTGGCGTATTCTCGATGTTGGCCAAGTCTTTTCGTACAGGTTGTTGGACGGTTTCAGTATCCCCAAAAAGAGAGCCTTGTGCAAAGGCTGTTTGTTGCGGTTGTGCCGGAACTCCTAGCTTTTGTGCCAGTGTGCGGAATTCCAGTTCGTTGTATATATTCCTTAGGACTTCAATATTGGGTTCGTCCCGGGTCAAGGCTTTTTCGTCAAAGTCAACCGGAACATCCTGGATAATCTCAACAAGTTTGCGTGAAAGACGAACTTGCTCTTCAAAATTCTGTAGGTTTTCTTTTTGCTTTCCTTTCAGCTCGTCAATGTGCTCGTAAATGCCGTCGATCGATTGGTAGGAGGCGATCAATTTCATGGCTGTTTTGGGTCCAATTCCCGGGCAGCCAGGGATGTTATCGGCGGTGTCACCCATCAGTCCAAGAATATCAATCACCTGATCAGGATGTTCGATTTCAAACTTATTTTTAACCTCTTCAACACCCCAGATTTCTACATCATTTCCTGCCCGTCCGGGTTTGTACATAAAGATTTGGTTTGAAACCAGCTGTGCATAGTCTTTGTCCGGGGTCATCATGTAGGTGGTGTAGCCTTTCTTTTCAGCTTTTTTGGCTAAAGTTCCAATTACATCGTCCGCTTCAAAACCAGCTCTTTCGAGAATGGGGATGTTGTATGCTTCAATAATTTGCCGAATCCACGGAATGGCTTTGCGGATATCTTCGGGCATCTCATCTCTTGTCCCTTTGTATTCGGCAAACATCTCGTGCCGAAAGGTGGGCGCATGCACGTCGAAAACCACAGCAATGTGTGTTGGATTTTCCTTGTTTAGCAGTTGTTCCAAGGTGTTAACGAAGCCCAACATGGTTGAAGTGTTCAGTCCTTTGGAGTTGAACCGTGGATTTTTGATGAAGGCGAAATAAGAGCGATAGATTAACGCATAGGCGTCCAGCAAAAACAGGCGGTGATTCTTCTTATTTTGTTCTGGCATGATTTTCAAATTTATGGATTATCAGAAGCAAACCACTCGGCAAATGAGTTGTTGGTTTCATAAAGCCGAACACTGAATAATTCAAGATGTTCAGGAAGCAGCTTTTTAAGTTTATCAGCAATAAAAATAACCATATTTTCGGTTGTTGGCTGAAAATTAACCAAGTGTTGGCGTCGATAGAGTTCGCCGAGTTCAGTTAACTTCTCATGCGCAGCAATATCGTTGATCATCAAGGAATGGTCAAATGGCTCGACAATGTACTTTTTGACCAGTTTCTTTAGCACGCTGAAATCCATCACCATGCCATCTTTCGGGTCGCCAGCACTCTCAAGCGGTTCGCCCAATAGTGTGATTTGTAGTTTGTAGGAATGCCCGTGAATGTTGCTGCATAAGCCATCGTAATTGGTTAATGCGTGCGACATTTCAAAGCCAAATTGTTTCGTAACTCTTATCTTCGTCATGCTTTCAAATTAATGGGGCGAAATTAAGAAACTTCAGCGCAAAAAATAAAAAAAGCCGGCAAAGGGCCGGCTTTTAAAAACTATTGTTGTCGGTTCAATATTATTCTCCACAAGTGCAACGCTCCAGGCAATCAACCACCTGGCTTAACACATCGTGTTTCAAGTAGTAGAAGGTATTTTTACCTTCACGTCGCGAACAAAGTACGCCTTTGTCTTTCAAAATTCCCAGGTGGTGCGAAGTTGTTGACTGCTCAATGCCCAGTAGTTCATGAATCTGGGTAACAGTCAGCTTTTTACCACCTTCAAGGTGCTTGAGTATGGCAATACGCATAGGGTGCGCAATGGCTTTCAGCATATTCGCTGCCATATCCAATCGTTCTGAATCTAGTTCCTGAATCTTTATCATCTTGTTTATCAATTACAAATGCAAATATATAAATATTTGATTTCTTCTAAAAGAAAACAACTGTAAGAATGATATTTTAGAAGGATTACAAATACCTGATTGTTAACAGGGCCGTGAACAAAGCTCGGATTATTTTGTGTAAGACTGTGATTTATCAAGTAAAAACTTAATTTATTTGCTATTTTTGAACCGTTCAAAACCCGAACAAATGAGCTCTTTGGATATCATTCAGGCCCCCATAAAAGACGAGTTGAAGCAGTTTGAAGAGTACTTCAAAACAACCATTCAAAGCGATATCCCGTTGTTGTCCTTAATCATCAATTATATTTTGAGAAAAAAAGGAAAGCAAATGCGCCCGATGTTTGTCTTTCTTTCTGCTAAAATCAATGGTGATTTCAATGAGTCAGCCTTTATGGCCGCGTCTTCTATTGAGCTGTTGCACACGGCAACATTGGTTCATGATGATGTGGTGGATGAATCGTACGAGCGCCGGGGGAGTTTTTCAATCAACGCACTTTGGAAGAATAAGCTTGCTGTTTTGGTTGGAGATTACATTCTGGCTCGCGGGCTTTTGCTGAACCTGGATAACCACAAATACAGTTTTTTGCAGCTGATTAGTCGCTCGGTAAAAGACATGAGTGAGGGTGAAATTCTGCAGATGCGGAAAAGCCGGAAGCTGGATATTGACTACGATACCTACTTTGAGATTATCGAGAAAAAGACGGCTTCGTTGATTGCAACAAGCATGGCAATTGGTGCTGCTTCGGTTAGCGAAGATGAAGCTGTGGTTGAGAAGATGTTTCAGATTGGTATTGACGTGGGGATTGCGTTCCAAATTAAGGATGATATTTTTGATTATCAGGCAAAAGGTGTTTTGGGAAAGCCAACGGGCAACGATATCAAGGAAAAGAAAATCACGCTTCCTTTGCTGTATGTATTGAGCAATTCAACAGAGAAAGAGAAGCGGCGCATTTTGCACGAAGTGAAACGCAAGCACAAGAATACGGCTAAAGTTCAGGAGTTGGTTAACCTGGTGGTTGAGCGAGGTGGATTGGAATATGCTACCGAACAAATGAACTATTACCGCGATCGTGCCATCTCTCAATTAAATGAATTTCCGGAGTCGGATTCCCGGAATGCACTTGTTGAGTTGGTGAACTACGTGACTACCCGAAAGAAATAGCTGATCATTCGCGTCTCAGTTTGAAGACAATTCCCGTTTTTATTTGCCAGTTACTCCAGCTTTGTTTTAACGCTCCGGAAGAGCGCAAAGGCATGTGATAGCTTGGTGAGCAATAGAACCAAAAGCGATTGGATAGTTTGTACTCCCAGCTTAATCCCAGCTTTAAATTAGCGGGAATAGTGAGATGCTTAAAAGCTCCATATTCTTCCTTAAACAGGATTAACGAGTCACCAGCTTGATAAAGATCGTGGTATACTTCTTTTAAAAATATGCGGGCGCTTAGTCCTGCTTCAGCCCGGAAAATATTCTTTTCGTTTTGTGCAATTGTTCGAGATAGCGATAGGCTGACTTCCAGCATGTTTAGCTGATGATGAATAAGTGAGGTTGAATCGTGTAGTTGGAAGTTGGTTGGAAGCTTAGCTTCTAATTCGGCTCGAGTTCTGCTTGAGTCAGGAACAAAAATTGGTTGATCCAGACCTTGAGGCTGGTAGTTGATTTTTGAATAGGAAAAGTCAACAGCAATGGCATATTTGTCCGACAAGGGGCCGCGTAAGCCAAGTGTCCAGCTTGGTGTGTTTAGCGATTGGCTGTTGTAGTTGCTTTTGCTTAGTGGTGAATAAGAAAGTAGGACTTCAGTTGGCCCAACAAATTGCAGGTAAGCTTGCGAGGTTTGATTGAGTTGGAAATTGAACTCTGGCAGTTTCCAAGTGCGTTTTTTTCTCTTTTTGGACGCTTGTTGATTGGGACTTGTTGGAGTCTCCGATGTCGTATCAAGTTCTAGTCTTGGCAAGCTGAAGCTGCTTTCCAATTGATGAAATCCGATCAATTCTAATTCTTCATAGGAGAATTGAAGAGAGTCTGTAGCTTTGGAAACAGGCCTTAAGCTTAGTTGCTTATTTGATTCAGGTATAGTCTTTTCTTTCGGAGTTCCTTCTTGTGAATTTGAGACTGCACTTGTCAGTTTTCTAGTTGGTTGATGCTGTTTTTCTGTTGATTTGTTTTCTTGTTTTTTCGAGGATTGTTGTATGCTTTCAGACAAATCGTAAACTTGTCTCTGAGGTGTTTGTTCTTGGTTGTTTGGCTTCGTTGTCAACAAGAAGCAAAGGGTAATTACTGTGCTGATTGCAATGAATCCAAGCAGTTTCCGGTAGCGATAGAGCATTTGTTTCCAGCTCGGGACAAGTTGCTCTTGCTGAAGTTTGGTTTTTAGTTTATCCCAATCCTGTGGCTTAAACTCCGGCTGATAATCATCCAGCACCTGTTTGAATGTATCCCATCGGTATTCTTCGTTATTTTTCATGATGGTTAAGGTTTTGGATTAATACTCGAAGTTCCTTTTTGGCCCGGGTAAGGTTGGCTCGGGATGTGCTGGTTTTGATGTTCATCATTCGTGCAATTTCCTCGTGCGAAAAACCTTCAATTTCGTGTAAGTTGAAGGTCATCCTGTACAAAGGAGGAAGTTGCTGTAGTAAAAGAATAATGGTTTCAGCGTTTAATGTTTCTTCAATGCCATGGCTGGTTGGCAGGTCTATTGTTTCGTCAATTGTGTCATTTTCCTGGTATTTCTTTTCCTTTTTATTGTAATCAAGCGAGGTATTTATGGTTATGCGGCGGATCCAAGCTTTAAAATCACTGTTCTCATTGTATGTGCTGATATGTTTAAACACTTTCAAAAAGGTGTCATTCGTTATTTCCGAAGCAAAGTCATCAGAGCTAGCGTAGCGCAAAGCGATGCTACGCACGTAAGCATAGTATTCCCTGTACAACTGTTCTTGAGAGTTGAGATCCCCCCATTTACAGCCGTTGAGCACTTTTTTAAGCTTAAATCCTTTTTCCTTTTGACGAAAAAATATCACGAACTCAATTGTCTTTCGTGTTGTTAGCTAATCTGTTTCCGATTGAATTTGTCACATCACGCATTTTTCTGATAAATGACGGAAGTGCTTTTAGCTTGAGCTAATGATTTGTCATGGAAAATATGTTGTTGCATAGGCCATATTTGAGGTTTAAAAATTTCTACACACTACCCAAACGATAAAAGCCATTAAATCGCTGCAATAAATTCATTCTTTTTTTGAAAAAAGATAACTCACTTGATTTTCCGTCTTTTAAGAAAAGTTGAAGAGTCGTTAAAAATAGCTTGAACAGCATTTTGAAGTTCGATTTCGTCTCGGTTTTATCAAAGTTACGATTTAAAACTGGGTATGATGTATATTCAAATTCGAACCTTTTTGAAGCGCTATTTTTATCAAAGACCCCTTGTGTGGATGGTGTTGGAGTTATTTCAGGGACTTCTTTTTGTTGCTGATTATTTTTATTACTATCGACTGAGAGGCCATCAGAGACGATTTAGTATTCGAGAGATTAACATTGAGTTTTCCAATAAGTGCAATCTGCGGTGTAAGTTTTGTTCTTTGGATCACTCAAAAGAAGCTCGGTACATGACTTCGGACACTCTTAAGCTATTTCTCGATGGCTTTTTGATTCACAACCAAATGAGGAAGGTGGAGGTGATTAATTTACACAATGGCGGTGAAACGCTGCTCCATCCTCGTTGGGAAGAAATGCTGCAAGTGATTAAAGAGGCTAAGGATTTAGCTCGAAATAATGGTTATCATTTTCCTAAAATTTATCTGTTAACCAATGGGATGCCACTAACCGAGAAGACGGTGGAGAAATTACTGGCAATGGAAGTTTTGGATGTGATCGGCATTAGCATGGATGGAGGGACTCCCGACTTGTTTGAGAAAATTCGGGTTCGGGCTCGTTGGTCGGTGTTTTATAAGCAGGTGGAAAATTTGGTGACCATGAATGAGCTTGCTCCATCTCCCGTGAGCTTATACAGCATTTGCTGCATTCCATCGCAGTTTGAGTTAACCACCAGATGGATGCACCCTGAGTTTGTTGAGATTTTAAATCTTTTGGATCGTTATGAACTACGACGACTACACAATTGGGCGGGAGAAGTGGAAACTGTTCAGCCCCGGGAAAAGAGGCACAAGGTTGGCTGTGGCCTGCTGATGCGCCAACTGGTTGTACTGCCTAACGGGAATGTGACGGTTTGTTGTAATGATTTGAACTCGAAAGGAGTGGTGGGCAATATTCGTAGGCAATCCATTCCGGATATTTATCAATCGCAGGAGCGCATGCACTACTTGGCTAAGCACCTCAGACGAAAGAAGGGAGATTTGGAACTTTGTCGGAATTGCGAGACATTTTAATGACCGTTCAGCCTTTGATAGGGTAAAACGACTTCAGAAAATAGAACGGTCTCATAGTACGACTTCAATAAAAAGAAAAATGTGCACCTGCTTAGTATTGCAGGCACACAATTTTTCCATCAAGATTGATCTATTTTTTGTCTTTTATTTAGAGTGCATAGAACAATCTAACTGAGGCCTTGGGTTGGCTGGATCGGAATCCGGCCATTACATGATGAACGCGTCGCCCGATATAACCTCTCCAGTAATCGGAATAGCTAACGTAGTTGCTTGATGAGTTGTAAAGTTTTAGGTCGTCTACAATATTACCATCATTATCAACCACCTTCATCCTGTAGTAAACATTTGCGTAACCAGAAGAATTATTAATCGTTTTTAATATTTTAACGGGTTGCCATCCGGTTGTTTCTCCAAATGCAACAGGAGAACCAATATTGATTAGTTCATCTGTATTTGGGTCAATGTATTGGTACTGTAATTTAAGATCAGAGGGAACACCTTCTGTTTCGTATAAGAAATTATAGAATTTCACATAAGATGTTGAGTCTGTGTCCTCTGTTAAATTAGCAACGTATGGGTATTCATTGTCAAACACGATTGGGTCTTTATCGAAGTCATGGATAAAGATGTTTTGTTTCCCTACAGTTAAGGTTGTGTTGCGATCGTAGACTAATATTTCATCGGTTCCTTTGTACAACTTAATGTTTACTTCGCCAGGAGTAACGGTGTAAAAACGTCCCACCGATCCTTTGGGAATAACATTATAAGTCGTTAATGGAGCATCACTATTGGCATATAGTTGATCATTGATCTCTACTCGGTAAATATTGTTTGTTGATTTGGCCGCGAGTGGAGCAAAATAGTGAAGCTGAAATTCAGCTAATTCTCCGATCGATGTCGTGTTGTATTCAATTTCATGCTCTTCGCAAGACATTGCAAAAGCAATTATTGCAATTAAGCTTATGTATTTTAATATTTTCATCTGCGTTATTTTTTGTGATTAACACCAAATTATTGCACGTTTGTTGGAAGGTCTCCCGGATAGGCAAACCAAGGAATTGAACATTGATAATCATCTGCAGTTCCGGAAATAGGCAGTAATGATTCGAGTGATGGAACATTCCACATATATTCTGAGTTGTAGCGTGGTCTTATCCGGTAGCAAGGAGCTCCTTCATTATCTGTGTCAAAGGTGATTTTTCGGCTTGATACCTGAGCAGGAGGAAGATAAAGCCCTTTAAAGACTTTTGTTTCATCTGTGTCCCATTTTTGATCGACCATGGAAATATCCCAACCATTACCTGAATGTGGATAGTCTCCTGAATAGCTTAGATCATAATGGTATTTTCTCATGTCTACCCAAGCTTCGAAAGCACCCCAAGGATATAGCGAAACCCATTTTTGCATCATAATGTGAGATAATGAAAAATCGGACATTGATAAGTTGTTTACATATGGTCCTTCAAGGTATTCGTTGGCTAACGTTCCAAAAACATCTTTCGTTATTTTGTCGCCACCAATGGAAGAGCCTTTGTCTCCAGGATAGATGTACTTTTCTGTGAATGCCATGTCTGCACTGACACCAGCTTTAAATGCTTCCAGCGCATTATCCTTTTGATCCAATTTCCAGTAAGCTTCTGCTAGGCAGAATTTTATTTCGGCACAGGTAGTAAGAATGTAGGGGGCATCGTCCCTGTAGATCCATCTTCCAATTCCGTCGTTTATATCTCCGGTGTAAGAAGAGGATTTGTTTCTTCCATAAAACGAGGGTGCTGTACCTACAGATCCTGCAGTTCCTGCAAATGATCCTCCGTAGTATTTTCGTGCTTTAATACTATCGATATTTTCCATGTATTCGTAGCTGGGATCATCAGTTGTAGCTAGCTTTACAGCAACTCGGGGATCATAGTGTCCTGCGAGTTTAAATGTATCACAAATAATTTGTTTATCTGCCAGCTCGTACGGATAGTAGTCGTTATCTTCAACTACATTTTTTTCGCCAGTAGCTTCATCGTATTTGGGGACAGTTCCTGTAAATACCTGAACCGCATAGTCGTGTTGGAAGTATGTGTAAGACAGGTTTCTCCGGTATGTTCCCCAGAAGTTATTGTAAGAAGATTGTGAGGCAGATGATGATCCTCCGGCGACTTTTACAGTTGCATCGTCTGCAGAAGACTGGAAGGACTTATTTGCACATTCAATTAGTTCTTGAGCGTACTCAGATGTGAAGTTGTTTTTATTGGATAATGACGCAAGGTTTCTTACAATCACGGCATAAGCAAATTTGACCCACTTTTCTTTATCTCCATAATAAATGTAGTCGTTTGAACTAATCTTATCTCCATATTCATGGGGGTCTTCCATTTCCAGATATTCAATTGCTTTGTAAGCCCATTCTCGAACTTGTGGGTAAATTTCTTCTTGGTAGTTATATTCATGGGATAGCAAGCCTGGAACAAATGCGTCTTTAAGGGGAAGGTCGGCATGTTGTTTAGTCAATAAGTCCCAAGAGTAGGCCTTAATGGCATATCCGATTCCTGCTAAAGTCCATTGTTCAGCTTCAACAGATTGATTGATCATATTTTCAAGGTTCATTCCTTGTTCCCAATAAACGAGTCGCCAAATTTGTCCACCAACATCGCTTCCTGAGACATATGAGTGATAAGCAAAGTTGTCAAAAGAACCAGAGGTTGTTCCCATCATTTGAGTGAGAGGAGCCATTGCTCTAAGGTCATAATACATATCTTGGTATGAGGCGATTATTCCTGCTAAATAGAGGTGTCCTTCAACGTAATCAGGAGCATCTATATTGTTGTTTACATCCAGGTATTCATCACAACTCGAAATAGAGATGGAGAATAACCCAAGTAGTGTAAAAGTGACTAATATATTTTTCATAGTATTATTCTGATTTAAGATAATTAGAATGTAACATTTAACCCAATTGAGTATCCTCTGGGATTAGGTATTGACCAAACATCGTAGCCTTCTCCTCCAGTTCCTCCTGCTGCAGCGGATACCGTATTTCCAACGGCATCGATACCAGAATAATTGGTCCAGGTTGCCAGGTCATTTCCTGCTATGTGAATAATAGCTCTGGAAATAAAGGTTCTTCTAAGTAGTTTGCTTGGAATTCGATAGGATAATCTAAGTTCTTGTAGTCTCAGATAGTTTACATCTTTTTCGAGCCAATCCTCATCTTGACCAGTATATATTGAAGAACCATAAACGTCATAGGTTACACCGATATTGTTTTTAGTTGGTGTGTCTGTGTTCTCATTACCATCTCTGAGGACTCCATCGAACACAACAGGACCACTTTCTCTAAGATCAACAGATTCCCAGCTTGTTCCACGTTGCATCATCGTTCTTTTGGTTCCGTTTACTACTGTTGCTTTGTATCTTCCAGCAAGTAGTGCTGAAAGGCTAAAGCCTTTGTAATTAAAACGGGTTGTGAATCCGAAACGTAACTTTGGTTCTCGATCGCCAATTACACTCCAAGTTTCATCAATAATTGGTAGCCCAGTGGTTGGATTGATGAGGATTTGTCCAGCATCATTTCTGCTGTAGGCTCGCCCCGTTAATGTGGTAACAGGATGTCCCACCATGATTCCGTTTCTAATATTTCCAGAGTTCCAGGTATATGCATTATAATACTCAGTCACATTTTCGGGTAGGTAAACCACCTCCGATTTTGTATGAGACGCATTGATACCAACATTCCAGCTAAGGCCTGAATTGGTTTGAATGATATCTGCATCAATATGTCCTTCCCAGCCCCAGGTATCAAAGGTTCCAACATTCATGTTATTTAGGACAAAACCAGTAGCATAGCTTAACCTGAAGCCCTTAACAATTTGATCTTCGCAATGGGTCCAGAAATAGGTAAAGTCAGTATTGATTCGATCGTTGGCAAAACGGCCTTCAAAACCTATTTCATAGGAGGTTGTCATCTCTGGACGTAGGTTCTTGTTCGGTCCGGTGTACCCGTATTGATAGCCTCCACCGGTAAGTTCTGTGGCTTCTAGCTGAGGATCAATTTCAAGAGGGCCGGCATCTTTTCCTACTTGAGCTACAGAGCCACGGAGTTTTAGGTAAGATACCGACTTATTGTCTTTCAAGAAGGGAAGTTCGGTAGCAATAAAAGCTCCTTCAATTGCTGGGTAGAAGTAGGAGTTGTTGGCTACAGGTAATGTTGAGGACCAGTCGTTACGGGCCCTAAGTGTGACGAAAGCCATGTTGTTGTAGGCTAACTCCACTTGTCCGGATAAAGCTTGCACCCTTCTTGTCGTTGTTCTTTTTGTAGAAGCTACGGTTGAGGGGTCAACATTGTTTATAGACTGAAAATCAATTACAGCGTAATTTGATCCGTAAGTGGCTAATCGGCTTACCCCGTTTTCGATCTGGTGGTATCCAAACTGAGCAGAAATATAAAACTTCTCTTTTATAGTTTTGTTGTAACCCGTTAGTAGGTTGAGTGTTGGGTAAGAAAAGTTGGATTTGGCGAGGTTGTATCTTCCTACTCCACCGTTGTCGTTATAGTAGTAAGGATGTATTGATGTTTCGTAGGTTGAAGTTCCAACATCCCATCCAACTTGTGCTCGGAGAAAAGCATCTTTTATAGGAGAAATTGTTGCAACAAAGCTTGAAATGAATCGATCAGATTCATCGTACAGTTTATTTTTGTACATCCCAAAAAGAGGATTCAATAAGTCAGTGTCTGTATAGTAGTTAGGCATTCTCATGTGAGAGCCATCTTCGTCCATGTAGTTTGACATATCATCAACAATAGGCCATCTCATGGCCATGTATAATGGACCGGAAGTACCTCTTGGAACTTTAGTATTTTCTGTTGAAACAAATTGCATGGAACCTTCAAATCGAATCCAGTCGTTAAGTTTTGCCTTTCCGGATAATGAAACATTCATTCGAGAATAGTCTGTTGTTTTGACAACTCCTTCTTGGTCGAGAAATGATGCAGAGGCTCTCAGAGATGCTTTATCCGATCCTCCTTCTATTGATACATTCTGCCTGGAGGAAAAACCAGTTCTGAGCACTGATTCAATATTATTATACAATTCCATGCCTTGCGGATACAATCCTCCGTATCTGCCAGAATAATAGTAGTTTGTTGTTCCTCTGGCACCGTTGGCATATTTAGTTTGTAGGTCCGGGTAGCCGTAGGCCTTATCCCATTTAAAAGAATTGCTGTAAGAAACACGTGCTCTTCCTGCAGTCCCTTTTTTGGTGGTTATAATGATGGCTCCGTTTGATGCATCTGATCCATACAAGGCAGCGGCTGCAGCTCCCTTTAATACTGTCATTGATTCAATATCCTCCGGGTTGAAATCATTTCCTCTTGAAGCAAAATCAAGGTTTCGTACTGAAAAGCTTGCTCCTCCATCAGCTAGGTTGCCAGGATTGAAGGTGGAGTTATTCATTGGAATTCCATCAACAACATATAATGGTTGATTATTTCCAGAGATTGAGGTGATACTCCTTAAGACAACAGTTGTCGAAGAGCCTGGAGTACCTCCACTTGAGCTGACGTTTAGACCTGCTACACGTCCTTGTAATGCGGAAATGAAGCTTTCCCGACCAGAATCTGTAATATCTTTGGCTTTAATGTTCTGAACAGATGATCCGATCGATCGAGAAACCCTTTTCATTCCAAACTCTGCTGTTACCATAATTTCATCAACTGCTTGTACATCAGTCTTCAGGTTAACGTTGATGGTGTTGGATTCATTCACCACTATTTCTTGGGTTGCATATCCAATAAACGAAAACTGAAGTGTTTGCCCTGGAGAAGCTTCCAGTTTGAAAAAGCCTTCTGGGGTAGTCATGGTCCCTTCGGTTGTCCCTTTTATAACGATACTGACACCAGGTAAAGGTTCTTGATTTTCGGCATCCATTACGTGGCCTGTAATGGCTTTTGACTGTGCTGATGCCCTGCTGGGTGTTATGATTATCCCAATAAGCGCCAGGCACATTAATAGAATTGTTTTTTTCATAAATTAGTTTTTTAGTTATTTTGAAATGATCCTTATATATTGGTTTGTTTAAGAAATAGTCTGGCAATAGACTTGATTAGGTAGTTAAGTTTTTACATTGATTTAAAGTGTTTTAGTGCTGTTTCGAGTGTTCCATTTATCTAGGTACTTTTTTCTGGCATAGGCTGTGGTATTTGGGTTGAAGATCTGATGCTTATGTTGTTTTATTTTATTCTAAACGACTTAAAAATAGAGTTTTTATTTTTATATTACAATAACATGTAACATGTAATACATGTTTTTTGTATTTTATGGGACGTTCTTATGTAAAAGCTTGTTGTTCTTGCATGTCTGTAAAATGAAGTATTTGTTTTTCTGTAGGATAGGTTTGCTAAAAATGTGCACCTGCTTAGTACTGCAGGCACACAATTTTTCCATCAAGTACTGAAACGAGTAATTGACGGTCTGAAACGGGAAGAATATGGTTAATCAAGGCGTTGGATATTTTGTATTTCCATGCAACTTGATGCGTGTTTTTATCGATGGCGCAAACAATCCCATTGGTCGTTGGCACAAAAAGGTAGCCATTGGCTTCTGTAATTGGGGATGGAGCTATCTCATAGCCTAAGTCTGCAGGACATTCCCAAGCCAGTTTTTGTTCTTTTGTGTTGGTGTAAAAGGCGTCAACATTTCCTTCGTTCATGTTTTTAATGTACACCAGTTCTCCATCTTCCGAAATGCCGATAGATTCTCGGCAAGTATATTTTCCTGAGTCCCAGATTTCCTCACCGGTAGTTGCATCCAAGGCAGTCATGTGACGATCGGGAGCAACAATAAATACCTTGCCATTGGTGGCTACTGGCCAAACAGCAGCAGGTGATAGCATCCGGTTGGTGTATTTTTCTCTTTTCCAAACGAGTTTTCCGGTCTGTTGGTCGAGTGCATAAAAGGTATTACCCCAAGAGCCAAAATAGACCAAACCATTGTAGATTAAAGGACGGGTTTCAACAAAATTATTTACGTCATCAAATTGCCAGTTTATCTTTCCCGTCTTTAAATTGATCGACCTGAAAATACCTTCAGATGAGCCAATGAAGACGTCGTTTCCATCGATTTCAGGTGAAGCAACAATGGACTTGTCGGTTATGAATGACCAGATTAATTTGCCGTTTTTTAGGTTCAGGCAGTAAATGGAATTGTCTGTTGAAGCACAAACAACCCGGTTCTTCGTTATTGCAGGAGTTGAGTATACTTTTCCTGCAGTTTGAAACTTCCACAAGGCTTTTCCGTTGGTTCGGTCCAGGGCGATAATTTGACCATTGCTATTTCCATAGACGGCTATTTTATTGTTGTTGGCAATGCCCGTGCCGACGTCGCTACTGTCTTGCACTTCCCACGTTTTTTGTACTTGCGTAAAGCGATCATTGATGGAGTAGTCGGGTCTTGGCCAGTTAGTTTTATCTTGGGCGAAATGGTGGTTTTTTAATGCAACTTTGCACCAAACAGGATGTGTCTTTTGCCCCGGAGTTCGTTCTGCATAGTAAAGTGTATCCTGTTTGATTGTGGCCAAATTATAACCGCCGACCTTGTTCTTTGCGCGAAGGTTTGAGCGTCCCATTATGCCAGGTATTCCTTCAAAATTGAATAATTTATTTCGATGGCCATGCCCCAGCAAGGTCGCTTGAATGTTTCGGGTTTTTAGTTTGTCAATAACCTTGTACCAGTTGGATAACGATTCATCAAGCGGGTAGTGGTTGACAAATATGATCGGCTGGTCAGGATCTTCCATATTGGCTAAAGCTGAATCAAGAAAAACGAGTTGTTCGTGTGGAACTAAGCCTGGCGCCATGCGCATGTTAGGACCACTTGCGGTTCCAATAAATAGATAGCCATTCTTTTCGAAAGCAAAAGACTCTTTTCCAAATATCCGAACGAAGCTATTGTTGCCACTTTCAGACCACTTGGAGTCATGATTTCCCGGAACAATGTACCAGGGTTTGTTCAGTTGATCGAAAATTTCTTTGGCGAGCGTGAGTTCTTCATCCGAACCAAATTCGGTGATATCTCCAGAAAGAATCACAAAGTCAATAGTTGAAATTGAATTGATGTCCTGCACAGTCTGCTCCATGTCTTCAACAGAAGTACTGCTTCCTACATGAATGTCGGTAACATGAGCATATTGTAGTGTTTGGGCATAAATAGCTATTGAAAATGCCAGAAGGACTGATATAAGCACTAATTTCTTCATGTTATTTTTCTACTTCATCATAAATGACTTTCAGGATATTGGTTCGGACGTTGAGTTGCCCCAGTTTATTTCCTTCTCTCGTTGGAAATACGCGGTTACTAAGAAAAATATAAGTTAGTCCGTTGGCTGGGTCAGTCCAGACAAAAGTGCCGGTAAAACCTGAGTGACCAAAACTTTGAGGATTGGCTGCAGTACAGGGGTAGCTACGGCTTTCATTCAGCTCTTGGTTATTGAGTAAAGGCTTATCAAATCCCAAACCTCTTCGGTTGTTGTTTTCTGGGTATTGTACTTGCGTGAATTCTTTCATTGTTTTTTTATTCAAATACTTATGGTTGCCATAGGTTCCCATTTGTCGGTACATTTCCATCAGTTTTGCCAAGTCATTGGCTGTTGCAAAAAGGCCTGCATTTCCCGAGATACCTCCTAAAACAGCTGCCGCTTCGTCGTGCACCGTACCATGTACCTGTTGATTTCTGTAATACCTATCGTATTCTGTGGGAATAATTCGATTAATAGGGAAATGATCAAGAGGATTGTAGGTGATGGTATAGGCACCTAACTGATGATAGAAATTTTTATTTAGAAAGTCAGTGTAGTCCTCTCCGGATAAGCGTTTGGTGATCTCTGGAATGAGAAGAAAAGACAAACCACTGTAAACATATTTGCCGGGTTCTTTGAGTTCTGATAGCCGTACTTGGCGGTAAATCTTCTTCTTGAAACGCTGGCTTAGGAAAAGTCCAGGCGAGACTTCCAGTTGATTTTTTTCGGTTGGTTGAAAAGAGTACCATTTAGAATTCAGTTGACCGTCTTTTCGAGTCGCAGTCCAGAAGTTTAAGTAGGGAATTAATCCGGCTTGATGAGCTAGGATTTCTCGCCATGTTAAGGCTTCCTTGTTTGATCGGTGAAAGAGGCTTTTTTTCCAATCGGGCCACGACTTGGAGAATGGTGAGTCCAAGTTAATTTCTCCCTCATCGGTTAATTTAAGCACAGCCGCCAATGCCCCGGTAATTTTCGTTACAGAGGCTAAGTCATAGAGGTCATTTTCTTTAACCGGAATTAATTGATCGTAAGTGTGATGACCGTATGTTTTTCTGAAGAAAACCTTTCCATCCTTGGCAGCAAGAACACTGCAGCCGGGAGTTGCTTTTTGAGCAATAGCATCATCAACAATGGAATCAATTCTGGACGTTAGTGAGGCACTGTTCACTCCAAGTTCTTCAGGAATGGTGTATTTCAGGCGGATGGCTTTTTCAATAGAGATTCCATCGCCAAGAGAATAGTAGGAAGCCAAGCTAACCGGTAGTTTTCCTGAAGCTCCAATTCCTCCGAAAATGAGTTGTGCTGTTAACTCTTGAACAAGTGAATCTGCTTGGTAGCTTAGGACCAGCCCCTGAGGCTTTTTAAAATCATTGATTTCAGATAGGGCATAAGGGCTTGAGAAAAAGACTTCGATACTGTTTTTTTCTGTACCCAGGTATTGTAATAATGATTCAGTCTCGGCAGTTAGTCCATAAGGACGTTTAGGGCGCACACGCTGCATGTTGCCGACTTGCATGGAGTGCCGGGTCTTGCTTTCATATAAGTGGAATCCAGCAATCACCAAGTTGAAGTCGGCGAGTTGCTCTTTTAAGTTATTTAAGTCCTCGTTGGAGAAATTCTCTGGAAGAAAGAAATTTGTTGTTTGTGTGTATTTGGCCAACATTTTCTGAAAAGGGGTTGGCATGACAGTCGATTGATTTCCAATAATAAGGCTGGCGATACGCAGTGTGTCAAGCCGACTTAGAGGAATGAGTTGATTCTGGTTTTCCAATAATGTAAGTGAGGCTTCAATCATTTGTCGCTTACTAAGTTTTGCTTGAGGGCTGTTTAAGTCATTCAGCAGGTTGCGCGTGTTGATCGGTTTTATTTGATGCAATCCGGCCCAGTGTTTTGCGGCTAACACACGTCGGCATTTGTGGTTGATCTCTTCCCAAGTCAATTCATTTCGTTCAATGGCTTGTTGGATTCCTTCAATTGCCTTTTCAATGTCTTTGGGGAATTCGACAACATCATTTCCGGCTTTGAGAGCAAGAGCTTCAATTGCTCCCGGTGCTCCGAATGTTTCAGCTCCAGCCATATTCATAGCGTCGGTAATAACCAAGCCTTTGTATCCCCATTCGTTCTGCAATATTCCTTGAATAATTGGAGCAGAAAGACTTGAAGGAATGGCTTCTTGAGGATCGAGTTGCGGAACACTGAGGTGAGCAGTCATGATGCCTGCTATTCCGGCTTCTGCCAGCTTTCGGAATGGGTAAAGCTCAACTGTGTCAAGGCGGTCTCTGGAATAGGGCACTAAGGGAAGGGTGTAGTGAGAATCAGATTGTGTGTCCCCATGTCCGGGAAAGTGTTTGGCAACAGCGATGATCCCATTCTCCTGAAGTCCTTGCATGTAAGCAATGGCGTAATCTGCTACCTTCTGAGGTGATTCACCAAAAGAGCGCATGCCAATAATTGGGTTCAGTGGTTGGGTATTGCTATCGGCAACTGGTCCAAGGTTGATGTGAACTCCCAGTCGTTTCATTTGCTGAGCCATGGCTGTTGCCACTGCCTTAATTTGTTCCGGACTGTCGGAAGCGCCCATCATCATGTTATAAGGAAAAGGAATAACACCTGGCAGGCGCATGCCAACTCCCCACTCTGCGTCCATGGCAACCAATAAGGGCGTTTGTGCTTCTTCCTGGTACAGGTTGGTTAGTTGAGCCTGTTTTACTGGATCGCCTGAAAAGAAAATAACACCTCCAAGATTGTATTTTTTGATGAGTTCTGCTACCTTAAATTGGCTGGTAACATCTTTATTGGCAGCTGTGTTTACCCATACCAATTGGGCAATGCGCTGTTCGGGGCTAAGTGAGTTAAAGACTGAATCAACCCATTGATGTTCCATCAGTTTGTTGATGTCGAATTGAGCGCGACTTTGGGTGAATGAACAAGCAATAATCAGAAAAAGTAGGGCAAATCGTTTCATGATAAATCGTATAGCAGGTTGTTATTTCCGTTGTTGTTTAAATTGACTGGTTTTAATTCTTTTTGTTACACTTTAATGAAAATTCGTTTCTTATAAAGAATGTAACCGATCAACCAGAAGAAGACGATGTGTGTCAAAGCAAATAGCAGTGAGCCGTTTAACGGACCTGCCAGTGGAACAAATAATTCTTGGTAGAGCCAGCTGTATCCGTTGGTCATTTTTCCGGAACTTCCTTCAAATTTAATAATGCGGGATAAAGTGATGGCCCACACGCCAGATAAAGCGAAAATAAAAAGAGGGTTCATACCGAAAACGACGAAAAAAGAGGTCCATTTGGTGTAATTCTTCAAATCGATAATCCAAACAAGAATTCCGAGAAATGCACTGGCCAGACCGCCTGTGTAAAGCACGTAGGAACTTGTCCAGATGGGTTTGTTGATTGGGAAAAATTGGCCCCAGATAAGGCCTGCAACGATACCAATACCTCCCCACAGGATTAGTTTTCGGGGAACATCTGTTTTGTCTGATTGCTTGATTAGGGATCCGGCCATATAACCTAAAATAGCGGTTACAATTGCCGGGAGCGTGCTGAGCAAGCCTTCTGGATCAAAGGGAATTCCGAAACCTTTGTAAAGGTGGTTTTCGGTGAGGAAGAATGTATCGAAAGGAATCGTGGCATTGCCTTCCAAGCTATAGGGATCGCCTGTTCCAAAGAAATAGATGATTCCCCAGTAAAGAAACAAGATGGAGCCGCCAATGAAAGGAAGCCATTTTTTAGGAGCTGACAACACGATGAGTGATGCGAAACCATAAACGAGTGCGATTCGTTGCAAAACTCCCATAATCCGAAGGTGAGAGAAATCTTTGGCCCATTGGGGAAAAGAGTTCAGAAAGAGACCTATCAGGAAAATGAGCAAGGTGCGTTTACCTATGCGAAGCAAGGAATCATGGTTGAGGGTGTTGCCGTATTTCGAGAAGGAGAAAAACATGGAAACTCCAACGACAAAAAGAAAGAACGGAAAAACCAGATCGGTGGGAGTGCAACCGTGCCAGGCTGCATGCCTGAGTGGTGCATAAATGTGTGACCAGCTTCCAGGAGTGTTTACCGTTATCATGGTGGCAATTGTTATACCTCGTAATACGTCAAGCGCCAGGTATCGTTGTGTTGTCTTCATTTGGTGTTTTTTGTTTTGGTTGTATTTGGCGGTATTTATTTGTAATCAGTAAACTTATCGAAGTCGACTTGGTTTATAGCCCTTCTCGTTTAAGAATATCAAGATCTCATCCAGTCGATCAAAAAGCTTATCGGGGCGTTTGTCTTCGGCTCCTAAATGGATGAGAACAATGGCACCATTAAGTCCATGAGGATCTTCTTTCTCGAAGGATTTTAGCTCTTTGATAATTTGCTCGGATGAGCGGTAATTGGGCATGTTGGGAGTTGTGTAGTCTGCATTTGTGCGTATCCCAGGGGTGAAGTTGATGAGTTTTAGCCCCATTTGATGTGCCCAGTCTGTTACAGCCTGATTGTACCACTCATAAGGAGGAAGAAAGAAAGGTGCGGTTGATGCTTCGATACCCCAGTCTTTCATTTTCTGATAATTGGACTTTAAATCTGCTTCAAATTGGGTTCTGCTGACCAGTAAAGAATCTCTTTTTGACCAATCTGCATAAAGTAAGTGTTTATCCGAGTGAGCACCGAGGTAATGCCCTGCCGCAATTAACTTCCGGATCAGTTGTTTGTTGCTAGGTTGAGCATAAAAGTCTCCTGTGAAGAAGAAGGATGCTTGAGCTTGATGTTTATTCAGCGTATTTAGAATTGTTTTGCCTCCGTTGTTTAAGTCGTGAGCTGAGAAGATCAAATAAACCTCTTTGTTGGAAGGATTCATTCGAATAAGTGCACCTTCGCTGTCCTTTATTGGTAGCTTGTCGGCTTGTTGTTGGCCTTCTGCCTCTAAGGATGAAAGCAGGAAACTCAGGCTGGCCGTACCATCCATGGTAGGCTCATTGGATGAGTAATCCCCAATATCGTCATGGTAAACAGCCTTTCCTCCTTGGTAGTTGGCGTATTCGTCGGCTTCAAGCAGTTGGATGCCTCGTAGACTGTTGTAAATGTGTTGGTAAACGGGACCATCAACCAGCCCTCCGTTTGTTGTTTCACCCAGCTCAACCGTTATTGATGAGTGTGGTTTTGCGGGGTAATCTCCTCCCGCTGGAAGTCCACAGATCATGCTGGTTCCCCAAGGGTTGCAGCCCAGTAGCCAGTCGGTAAGAGCGGCTTCCATTTTCAGGAAAGATGTATCTCCGGTGATTTGTCGGTATAATCTGGCTTGCGTGGTAGCGGCAACTACAAAGTTGTTTGAACACCATACAAATGGGACACCAATTAAAAAAGGATCGTCTCCGGCATACCTTTTTAAGTCTTCTAAGCCTTGCTTGAGGAAAGCTTTAAATTGCTCCGAAGTTTGGGGATTATTGGACTGGGCAAGCCAGGCATGTCCCAGGTTGACAAACGGGTAATATTGGTAGTGACGAGCTCGGTGGAGCTCCATCCAAGGGCTTACTGGTTCCAGGTTTCCCCAGTAGCTGGCTTGTTTGCTGAAGCTTTCTTCGCCGGTCATCTCCTGAAGCGAAGCTGCTGCAAGTTCCATATCATCGAGGTAGTTGCCTTCTTCGTAGAAATAGGGAGAAACGACACAGGCTGTTTGACACACGCCTGGATCTGACTGAGCAAACTCCCAGGCATCCGAAGCCTTTGAGCTAAGCGTACTGGCAAAACCCGGGTCGTTCGCTTGGAATAGTTTTGCTCCAAGGGCAAATGCCGAGGCGTATTTTGCTGCTGTTGAGGCAACTCCTGTGCTCCGGTTTTTATGCGATCCTAATCCCTGAGGTTTTCCGGTAACAAAATAAACCGGACGTGATTTTCCAAGTCCGTAGGATACAGTGTCTTTATTGGGAAGGCGATAACCCCGGTGATCCCGATCATCGGCAATTTGATTGTACATCTCATTCTTTGCCGGATTCATTTTAAGCAACCATTCTAGTCCCCAGCGTGCTTCATCCAGGATGTCTGGGATTCCATTCTTTCCCGGTAGGCCGTTTGCCTGATAAGCATCTCCAAAGGCAGTTGGGTTTTGGTGGTAGGCAAAGAGCATTTGGTAAGTGGCATTGGCCGATGTGGTCACATACTGAAGGTAGTCGGATGCATCGTGCCAGCCTCCGGTAACATCAATGTGCTCGTCCGATCGGGTGGGATGATCGACGATGATGCCATCGTGCAAATGGCAGGAATCTTTTAAATAGGGGTTGAACCCGCAGCGTTGTTGGCGCATATAATTAAGAATGAAATCAGCTGTTCCATCATACACGTTGTGATCAATCCGAAATGAGGGTGATTGGTTTGCTCCAGCCTTCAAATAATAGCCTCCGGTTTGGGTGAAGGACGAAAAATCAAGTCGAAAAGCAGCCTTCTTCCCCCAAATAGAAGCGTCTGCAGCAACTGGTTTTGCATCAAAAACTTTTTCATCGGTCAGGCTATTGTAGAGTTCAAATTGAGCTAAGTTAATTGGACTGTCGCTTAGGAAAACAGCTGTTTTTGAGGCTTCTGGTAAATAGCCAAGCTGGTTAATCCGAATGACACTTTCAGCTCTCAATGCTGTTGGGAGTAAGAGTATGAGAAGGATATACAGAAAGAATGCTGGATGTTTCATGAGAATAGTTTTAGGTTTTGACTAGAATCATTGGCGTATAGTCGTATTTCAATTTATATAATTAGGTTTTCAGGTCAAAAATAAGTTTAATTAAAATTAAAAACAAGATTTGTAATACATCTTATAGGTTTGCAGTTTGTGAACTAAAATTACTTATATTTGCGGCATGAATCGATTAATTGCAGACAGTGGGTCAACCAAAACAGATTGGTTACTAATCAAGGATTCTGGAGAAACCGTGGGGGTAAAAACCAAAGGGATTAATCCGTTTTTCCGCACTAGCGAAGACATCTACGAAGAGCTGAAAAATGATTTGCAGCCTGTCGTTGGTGAGCCTGAAAGCATCTTTTTTTATGGTGCAGGCATCATCAATGAAGAACGTGGAGAGGTAATTCGTAAGGCTTTATTGCAACTGTTTCCAGTAGCTCACGTTGAAACACATAGTGATGTACTGGGCGCCTCGCGTGCATTGTTTGGCAAGCAATCCGGCATTGCCTGCATTTTAGGAACCGGATCAAACGCTTGTTTATATGATGGTGAGGCAGTTGTGACTGGGATTCCTCCGCTTGGCTTTATTTTAGGCGACGAATGTAGTGGAGCTGTTTTGGGACGGAAACTTCTGGGAGACTATTTTAAGAATGTGATGCCAGCTGATATTCAGACTCTTTTCGCAAGCGATTACGCGGTAACTCAAGCCGAAGTTCTGCGACGGGTTTATCGTGCCGATCGGCCAAACAAATACTTGGCTGGGTTCACCCCTTTCTTATCAAAGCATATCGATGAAGCCTATTGTCGTGAGTTGGTAACTGCAAGTGTCGATGAATTTTTTAAACGTAATGTTATACAGATTCCGGATGCAGGTCAG
Source organism: Sunxiuqinia elliptica (assembly GCF_900113005.1). Classification (GTDB taxonomy): domain Bacteria; phylum Bacteroidota; class Bacteroidia; order Bacteroidales; family Prolixibacteraceae; genus Sunxiuqinia; species Sunxiuqinia elliptica. The sequence continues at coordinate 329,351 of NZ_FONW01000001.1, read as the reverse complement.
TTTGATCTTGGTTTTGTAGGATCAGTTGCATGGCATTTTCGCGCTATTCTGGAAGCTGTTGCTTCAGTCCATGGCTTTTCCAATCCGCGCATATTGAAGGGACCGATTGAAAAATTACAAGAATATCATAGCACAAACGAATAAAGAAATCAGATCAATGACTTTGGAAAGTATTACAGAATCAGAATCGTTGTATAACGATCTGGAGAAAATGACGGTTAGACAACTGTTAGACAGCATTCATGAGGAAGATAAGAAAGTGTTGCCAGCCGTTCATGAGACCATCCCTCAAGTTGAAAGCTTGGTTGAACAAGTAGTTGAACGAATGAAAAAAGGTGGTCGTTTGTTTTATGTTGGAGCAGGAACCAGTGGACGGTTAGGAATTCTAGATGCTTCAGAAATTCCACCGACCTACGGTGTTGGCTATGATTTGGTCATTGGCATGATTGCTGGCGGTGATCAGGCAATCCGGAAAGCAGTTGAAGCTGCCGAAGATAACGAAGAGCTTGGCTGGGAAGACTTGCAAGCCTATGGTATTAATGAGCTGGATACTGTTGTCGGTATTGCTGCTTCAGGACGAACTCCTTATGTGATTGGAGCTGTTCGGAAAGCCCGAGAAAATGGAATACTCACAGGATGTATTACCAATAATCCGGGAAGTGAATTGGCCGGGGCTGTTGATGTTGCTATCGAGGCGATCGTTGGCCCTGAGTTTGTTTCAGGAAGCACCCGAATGAAATCGGGGACTTCACAAAAACTTATCTTGAATATGATCACAACCTCATTGATGATCAAGCTTGGGAAGGTAAAGGGCAACAAAATGGTGAACATGCAGCTCACCAATCAAAAATTGATTGCCCGGGGAACCCGCATGATTGTGGATGAGCTTGGGTATGAGGAAGCTAAAGCCCGACGTTTATTGCTACTGCATGGTTCAGTAAACAATGTATTGGAGGCTGCTAAAAATGAAGGCAAATAAGCTTCTAGGTATTCTTTAAGAATTTATTGTAAACCTGCATATTGCGGTCTAAATGAGCCTGCATTTTTTCGTAGGCACGATCTGAGTCTCGTTCGCGGATGGCGTTAACGATTTCCTTGTGGTAGCCTAAGGTAATTTCTTTTTCTCCTTCAATATTAGCGTAGATAAAGTTACGCATCCGAGGCAATAGGTTGTGAACCGGTTCCATCGTTACAATAACGAATGGGTTACCTGTTGCGCGTGCTACGTTTAGGTGAAATTTATTGTCAAGGTCGGATTCCAACTGGGTGTTGTCTGGATCACATTCTGCAAACTCAACCAGATTTTTCTCCAAAGTCTCCAGGTGTTCTTTTTTCCGGTTGACTGCAGCCATTTTGGCAATTTCCGGTTCAAAAGCTAAACGTAGCTCGATGATCTGACTGATCAGGTTCATATCAAACTTCAGGTCGTAATACAAGTTGAGGGAGTCAATAGCATCCTTCATATTGATTTTGGTAACGACCATGCCACTTCCTTTTCGGATTTCGATAAGGCCACGGGCACTTAGCCGGCGCAGGGCTTCACGAAGTGCCGTCCGACTTACAGCAAACATCTCGCAAAGTTCACGTTCTGAGGGAAGTTTGGAGCCAATTGGAAGTTTTTTCTCCCGGATGGCACGCTCAATGTTGCGTTCGATTTTTTGGCTTAACGTTTGTGTTGTGCCAATTTTTTGAAAAAGATTATCCATGTGTTTTGATATAATTAGCTTGCTGCGAAAACAGCAGGTACAAAGTAAGGTATTTTTTTCACTTTTTGTCCTTTTTGTTTAACAAAATGAGCTAATTTTTTGGATTAACTGAAGAGTAAACTTTTGAAAAAGAGGTGCACTTAGCTTAGAAATACTTTATTTTCTCATCAAGGAGGTCGCTCAGCAGGTTGTTGGCCAAACGGCTTGCTCCAATTCGAAAGAGCGATGGTTTCAGCCATTCTTCACCCAATACCTCGCTAACAATCGTTAGGTATAAGATCGCATCCTCGGTTGTTGAAATTCCACCAGCAGGTTTAAATCCGATTTTCTTTCCGGTTTTGCGGTGATAATCTTTAATAGCTATACACATTTCCAAGGCGGCATCAGGTGTTGCTGCAGGTGACATTTTTCCGGTTGATGTTTTAATGAAATCAGCTCCTGACTCCATGGCCAACATCGATGCATGACGGGTTTTCTCTGAATCAGCCAAAGCTCCGGTTTCCAAAATCACTTTGAGGTGTGCTTCACCAATGGCTTCTTTGATGGTGGTTATTTCTTCACGACAAATGATATCGTCGTTATCTAAAAAGGCCCAAAGTGGCAAGACAATATCAATCTCGTCAGCACCATAATCGACAGCCATTCGAGCTTCTTTTACCTTTACCTCGATAAAACTCATTGAGCCCGGAAAACCTCCGGCAACTGCAGCAATATTTACATGATCGTCTTTCAGGTTTTCCTTAACCGTACGAACCATGTTAGGATGCACGCAAATAGCGGCAACATTGGGTAGGTTGGGATAATCATTTTCGAAGTCATTCACTCGTTCGGTAAATGCTTTTACGTGACTTACGGTATCTGTTGAGTTAAGGGTGGTTAGGTCGATGCATGAAAATGCTAGCTCCTGCCAGTCGGAGTTGTTGTTTTGCAAGGCAGCTTCTTTTATTTGTGCTAGCTCATATTTGGTCGCTTCCATAGGTTGCTATTTTAGTTTCGGATTATTTTGATGGCGGTTTTTATCCCGTCTGGTTTTCTTTTCTACGTTGTTTAAGAATGCTTGGTTCAGGTCAACTCCTGTTTGGTTGGCCAGGCAGATCAAGACCCAGAGTACGTCAGCCATTTCGTCGGCCAATTCAGCACCCTCATCACTCTTTTTAAAAGACTGATCACCGTATTTTCTTGCCATGATGCGGGCGAGCTCTCCAACTTCCTCAGTAAGGATGGTCATGTTTGTGAGTTCACTAAAATAACGAACCCCAATCGTTTTGATCCATTCATCAACCATTTCCTGTGCTTCAGCCAGGCCTATATTTCGATTTGGAATATTCATTTTGAATGATTTATAAAACGAGTATGAACTTATTTAATCATATCTATTTAAACAAAGATGATTCAAAAAGTTTATGTAAGAATGAAACGATAGCCCTCTAAAAACTTATAAACGAGCATGTATCTAGTCAAACTTACTTGTTAAAACGACTTGTCTTTTGAGTCGATGATGATCGTAACAGGTCCGTCATTAAGTAGTTCAACCTGCATGTTGGCTCCAAACTCGCCGGTTGGCACTTCTTTTTGCAAGCTAGCTGACAGCGCTGCGACAAACTTTTCATACATCGGAACTGCAAAGTCAGGTTTGGCTGCCCGGATGTAGGATGGGCGATTGCCTTTTTTGGTGCTGGCGTGCAGCGTGAATTGGCTAACCACTAAAGCTTCTCCGTCAATGTCAAGCAGCGATTTATTCATGACGCCATCTTCGTCATCAAAAATTCGAAGTTGACTGATCTTTTTGATGAGCCAGCTGATGTCTTCATCGGTGTCAGCATCCTCGATTCCTAAAAGAATTAGCATGCCTTTTTGAATGGCCGATTTTATTTGTTGGTCGATGGTTACCGAGGCCTTGGATACGCGTTGAATGACAACTCTCATGTTGTTTATTATTTTTTAGAGCTTGTTGATGTCGAACAAGCTTTCGTTATTTTTGTTTAATTATTCTGACCTTATATTTAAACAGAAAATAAGGCTGAACGAACAAAGATAATGATTCAGAAAACGAAGAGAAACAAAGTGAGATCAATCCTGCTATTGGTTTTTATGGTACTGGCTCATAGTGCATGGGCTCAGCGTGCTACGATTCATGGACGTGTGTATGATTCGGATAATAACAAAGGGCTTCCTTTTGTGAATGTGGTGGTGTCTGGAACAACAATCGGCACAATCACTGGCGAGGATGGAGCGTATCATATTGCCGGTCTGAAGCCTGGATTTATTCGGCTGGAGGTGTCGTTTATTGGCTACGAATCAGTAGTTTCGCCGGAAATAGAAGTCAGTAATTCAAAGCCAACCTATCTGGATATTGAGTTGGAGAAGAAACGCACGGAGTTGCAAGAGGTTACGGTTTCTGCTTCTTTGTTTCGAAAAACGGAAGAGAGCCCGTTGTCGTTGAAGAATATTGGCATTTCTGAAATTGAAAATAGTCCGGGAGCTAACCGAGATATTTCCAAAGTTATTCAGTCGTTTCCCGGAGTGCAGTCAACGGCTGCTTTTCGCAATGACATTATTATTCGGGGCGGTGGCCCCTCGGAAAGCCGTTTTTTCCTGGATGGTGTTGAAGTGCCCAACATCAATCACTTTGCGACACAGGGAGCTTCCGGAGGTCCGGTTGGTATCATCAATGCGGATCTGTTACGTGAGGTGAATTATTTCTCAGGGGCTTTTCCGGCCAACCGGGGAAATGCCTTGAGCGGGGTTTTTGAGTTTTTTCAGGTTGATGGAAATTCTGAGAAGTTTCGGGCGCAGGCTTCTGTTGGTGCTTCCGAAGTTTCAGCAACAATTGATGGCCCGATTGGAGAGAATACCACTTACATTTTTTCAGCTCGCCGATCTTATTTGCAATTGCTGTTTAGTGCTTTGGAATTGCCTTTTCTGCCAACATTCAATGATTTTCAATTTAAGTTGAAAACTCGTTTGGATTCGAAAAATGAGCTTTCATTTATTGGTTTGGGGGCAATTGATCAGTTTGATTTGAACCTGGATATTGAAGATCCGGATGAGCAACAGCGATATATCCTGGCTAGTTTGCCCGAAAATGAGCAATGGAGTTACACGGTAGGTGCAGTTTACAAGCATTTTAGAGATGATGGCTACGAGACGATTGTCTTGAGTCGGAGTCATTTGAACAACTCGGCTGTGAAATTTTTGGATAACGATGATAGTTCGCTTGAGAATAAGACTCTGGATTATCTTTCGGAAGAGATTGAAAACAAGTTACGGTTTGAGAATGTGTCTCGCTTGGGAGCAGTGAAGTTGAATTTTGGCGCGAACTTGGATTGGGTGACGTATACCAATTCAACCCAGCAAAGACGTTACTATCCAGACGGATTTCTAAATGTTGACTACGATACCGATTTGAACTTATTGAAATGGGGCGTTTTTGGACAGGTAAGTAATAAGATATGGAATGAAAGGCTGACCCTGTCAGTGGGGGTTCGAATGGATGCCAACAATTATTCATCAAGTATGAAATCGCCTTTTAACCAGATTTCTCCTCGGGTTTCAGCTTCTTATTTACTTGCTCCTGAATGGAGTTTGAATTTCAATACGGGGCGCTATTTTCAGTTACCTCCATACACGGCTTTGGGATACAAGCAGGATGGCGAGCTAATCAATAAATCAAACGATTTAAAATATATCCGGGCGGATCATTTTATTGGGGGAGTGGAATATCGACCGGCATCGAACGTGCTGTTTTCGGTCGAGGGCTTTCTGAAAATGTATGATGACTATCCCTTTTCGGTGAAAGACTCGGTGAGTTTGGCCAACTTGGGCGCAGATTATGGGGTGATTGGAAATGAGGAGGTTCGATCCATTTCGAAAGGGCGGTCGTATGGCTTAGAATTTCAATCTCGAATTGCATCAGTAAACCGTTTTAATTTGAATTTATCGTACACCTGGGTGCGCAGTGAATTTGATGATAAGGAGGGAAATTCGATTGTTTCGAGTTGGGACAGCAGGCATTTAGTGGTGTTTACCGGAACCAGAAAGCTGAAGCGAGATTGGCGGGTAGGAGCTCGGTGGCGATTTGTTGGTGGATTACCTTACACGCCTTACGACATGAATCGATCAACATTAGTTGAAGCCTGGAATTCAAACAACGGTCCTTTTTTAGATACCGATAGGTGGAACACTAAACGTTTTGATTCGTTCCATCAGCTGGATATGCGTATCGACAAGGCTTATTATTTGAACAAGCTTACAGCGAAATTCTATATTGACATTCAAAATTTGTACAACTTCCAAAATCAGGATCAAGATATTTTGGTTCGGGCACAAGATGCCGACGGGCAGTTTTTAACCTCCGATGGGGGAACTCGCTATGTTCTTGATCGGGTTAAAAATACGTCGGGAACTATTTTGCCAACCATTGGAATCATTCTTGAGTTTTAGCTACATTTGGATTATGCGCGTGATTTGTATTCAACAAAGAGGGAGGGACCCCTATTTTAACCTGGCGGTTGAAGAGTATTTATTAAAGAACTTTACTGAAGATATTTTCATGCTTTGGCAAAGTGAAAGCTCGATCGTTGTTGGGAAACACCAGAATGCACTGGCTGAGATTAATCATCGGTATGTGCAGGAAAATCAGATTAAGGTGGCTCGACGTTTGTCGGGTGGTGGGACTGTTTTTCACGATCCCGGAAACCTGAATTTTACCTTCATTCGGAATGTGGAACGCTTGGATCAGGTGAACTTTAAAGTGTTTACTGAGCCTGTTGTGGCGGTGCTTAAACAGTTGGGGCTAGATGCCTATAGCACCGGGCGGAACGACTTGCTCCTGGATGGGAAAAAGATTTCCGGAAATGCTGAGCATGTCTTTAAAAAGCGTGTTTTGCACCATGGAACCTTGCTGTTCAATAGCGAGCTTAGTCGGTTGAAAAAGGCTTTAAAGGTGGACCTGAGCCGATTTGAGGATAAGGCCGTTCAGTCCAATCGAAGTGAGGTGACCAATATTGCAAACTATTTGAAAGAACCGATGCCGATTGAGGAATTCTCGGCATTCATGTTTGATGGTATTCGGGCTGAATATCCGGAGCAGGAGGTTTATCATCTGTCAGACGATGATATGCAGGCCATTCAGAAATTGAGGGACGAGAAATACCTGACTTGGGAATGGATTTATGGGTATTCGCCAAAATACAAGTACAGCAACCAGGTGGAGATGGATGGCAGTCGCTTGAGTTTCTCGTTGCAGGTTGTTAAAGGGATAATCAACTCAATTGATTTTTTGGGCAAGATAAGTAATGAGCAAGCTGTTTTGCTAACAAACTCGTTGCTTGGCACGCGACATGATTACGAAGAGTTGGAGGGAAAACTAAAAAAAATTGAGGCCGGATTGGCCCCAATTTCTGTTGATCGGTTATTGAAGGTGTTAGTTTAGTTTCTTATGGAATAATCTCGATTGGCTTCTCAATTCGAATCAAGTTTCCATCGGCATTAACTAGTTCTGCTCGAATTAGGAATTTTCCTATAACGTGATTGGTCGCTACCTCAAATTCAGCATGCCCCAATTGACTTAATTGTACTCCTGGGCTCCAAAATAGCGTGGTTGGTTGTGTCTCTGGGAATTTCGCTTTTCGCTGCCAAAAGTCACGTGGAATACGTTGTCCGTTCTGGTATAATTGTTCTTCCGGTTCTGATGGCGTAGCTGTTTCTTGGTCTAGGTCTCCTCTTTTGGTTTCAATTTCGATAACACCAACCGAGTTAAGTCCCGTGTGACGCTGAATGTCAACCGGGCTGGTGGAGACATTGACTGATGCGACATCATTCGGATTGATTGCTTGAAGGATGGAGGAGCTAGTGCCAACTTTTTGTCCGTCAATGACAATGAGGGCCCCGTCTTGTGCATTCAACGAATTGGTTCCCCCGGGAAAGATAATTCGGTCGCCTTCAAGTCGGTAGGGCTTAATCATTTTTATAACATCCATTAAGGAAGTAGCCGTTTCCAGAAACTTCAGATAAGGTTCTTCTCGTTGTGTCTGTTTTTGTTGTTTTAATTTCGAAAAGAGTTGTGTGTTCTGCCTAAAGAACGATTGGCTGAACTGTGCCTCTTCATTTCCGTTTACTTGTTGCGCTACTCGTTGAACATGATTAGAAATTTCTTCAGCCATTGATTTTTCAAATATGACATTAAGATCGGAGTTTCCATCAGAGCCGATGGCTTTTATGACGAAATTGTCTTTGTCGTTGGGAGCAATTGCTTGCTGAAAGAAGGTGCCATTTTGGTCGGTTGAAGTATTCAGAATCTGCATGTTCTGAGAGTTGATGAAACTAACCTTGGCATTAGGCACGGGCTGGTTATTCTTGTCTAGCACTTGACCGAATAAGCCCGTTTGTTGAAAACGATTTTGTTCTTGTTGCCGATCGAAATGAAGGACGTTTTGCCAGCTGAAGTTTTTAGCTTGATTAGCGATTAACAAATAGTTGATCGTAGCTTCAGAAAGAAGGCTGTTCTCTTCGTTTTGGAGTCGTTGAATTGGATACTCCAGTTCGGCGTTTAATGCCTCCAATTGTGTCCATTGTCCTGGCCAGTCAAGTCGTTCATCAGCTGCGCTAATTGACAGATTGATTGGTGTGAGCTCTGTGCTGGCGGTCTTTGGGTTTTTGATTGTTAGTTTAAAAACATCTCCGGACTTTACCTGCTGCGGCGCTTTAATGAAAATGGTTGACTTGTTCATCTTTTCGATGTAGATGAGTCGGCTGCTCAGTGCTTGCCCTTGTTGATCAAAAATTGAAATCAAGCTTAGTCCTCCAGGAAAATCAGCTTTGGGAATCTTCACCCGTGTTGGTCCGCTTACTTGCATTTCTGAAACCCAGATAATCTCCGCTCCCTTATTGGCAACAACAAAAAGAGTCTGTTCTTTTTCTTCGGCAGGGGTGATGTTTGTGTGGATAAAGTCTGTGCTTGTTCGTGAGATACTCATCAACAGGCCGTGGTTGGCTTGAGGAAGCTTGAATGTTTGTCCGTTGCCCAGTTTACTTGTTAGGTGAAGGGTGTAATCTTGGGTGGTGTCAAGTTTGAGTGATGTCATAGAGAATCCAGGAATGATACTTTTTAAATCGCCGAACTTTTGGCCTTTACTGCCCATAATTTCACCATCAACGCTTACAGGTTGCTGGAGCTTGTTGTGTGTTGTAAAACCTGATGGTTGAGAAACCCCGGCTATTGCTTTCCCTCCTTCGGGAAGGAAGTTTAGTTGTACTTCTTCGGTTTGAACGGGAAGTAAACAGGAGTAGTCTATCCGCCCTCTTTTTTCGCTCAACGAGAGTTTCAAAGGCCCATCGTATGACCGGTTTGGGAGGTTAATGGCGAGTTTCAAAAGGCCAGCTTCATCGGTCTTTACTTTGTCTTTTTGAATGAGTTCTTCTTGAGCGTAAAGTTGATATTCCAGCTTGTCTTTTTTGAGTGGCTCTCCATTCATATTTTCTATAGAGAAAGAACAGAAGTTGAGCTTACCTGGCTCCAGAAGCGGGAGCATTCCTTTTTGTCGAACCCGGATGGCTTCTTCATCTTTAGGGTTGAGGTAAATGAGTTTGTAGAAAGCTTCGTTCGCTTGAGTCTGGGGGCCTGTGTTGGCAACAAGTACATATTTCCCTTGTTCTAATCCTTTGGGGATGAGTAAATCTCCATTTGTGAACCCTTCCTTTAGTTGAAAAACGTCTCCGGTAACTCGCATGCCTGAGCTTGAGTACAGGGAGACTTGGCATTCGTTGCTTATTGATTGCGTTGGTTTTCCTGTGCCATCAGTGAGGTAAATTGAGAACCATATGATTTCTTCGGGCTTGTAAATTTCTTTATCCGTACTTAAGTGAATGTTTTCTTGGGGGTAAAACTGGTAGTAGTCGTTTAGTTTTTGAGCAATCTCAGAGATCGTTGCATTCTGGGCAATCGCCGTAAAGGAAAGCAATGACAGGCTTATGGCAAACAGTTGGCTTTTCATGGTTGCTTGGTTTGTGAGGTTAATGCATGAGGATGTGATTTAGAGGGGAGGGAGCTTTCGGGAGCAGGAGCTTTCTTTAGGGCTTTACGTAAATCTTCGCTTGGTTTTATGATGTTGTAATTGCCCCAAAATGTTTCATCGTAATCTGTAATGATTTCTCTGAAAATATCATTGGAGTTGAAATTTTCAAAACGTTTAAAACGTCTGAGGTTGGTTTCGCGGTAGTTAGTAACCAGCAGGTCTGAAATGCTATGAAACATGGAGTTAATCCTATCCTTTCGACTTTTTACATGAAATCGAACAGACGTTTGGGCAGCACTCAGGTACCACTTTTTATGATGATTTTTATAGGTGACCGTGTAATTCATCTCGATTGGACGAACATTGAACCCACGGGGTTTTTTCTTAATTAAGGATCTTCGGGCGATTTTTTTTCCGTTTTTGCTTAAGCTGAATTCAGCATGTACCAAGGCAAATGTTTCCCGGTCAATGTATAGTTCACCTTCGTAGGTGAGGTAGTCGAATTTTCCATTGGGTTCGAAATGAATCACCACGGTTGGGCGATTCAGGTATTCAATAACCCGCTCGACTTCATAGCGGTAGTAGCTCCTAAATTCTTGGTCTATAAAAGAGTCCATCGTTTTTATGACATCCAATTTCGTGATGTAGTAGGGGCCTCCCTGCATTTTGAAATCAACCAGATGGAAAGGTTGTACATTGGGGCTTTTCCGTCCTTTTAAATAGCGAATTTGATCTTGCCGAAACGGATTGGTATAGGATGATTTTAGAATATCCATTACCGCTTCCGAAACATTGATGTAGGCTTTGTCTTGTTTCAGAACTTCCCGGTAAAAACAGTTCATTAGTAGGGGCTTGCTTCCATAATTGTCCGGAATTCGATCAGAGAGCTTCTCCATGACTTCCAAGGCGTTAATCGCTGTCACTTTAACTTCTTGCAAGTGAATTTTTATTGGTCGGAGTTGAAGGTTTAGCCTTTGATTTTGGAGTGTGTCAAGCAAGAGTATTTGGCGTGCGTACCCCATGCATGAAATGATGAGCGTATCGGATTCATACTCTGAAGGAATATTTAAGCGAAATTCACCATCGGTATTGGAGATCGTTCCAAGCGGGTGTCCTAAAATCGATACGCTGGCGTATGGAATAGCTGCCTGATCTTCCAGGTCGGTCAGTATTCCTGATAGCTCATAATGGATCTCTTCCGGAGGATCAGTTTGAAAAACGGGTTGTTGTGCTTTGCGTTTGGTGATAATCAGCTGGTTCTTTAGTAATTTAAATTGAAATCGATCCTTAAATACCTGTTCTAAAACTTGCTGTATGGGCTTGTTTTGCATTGTCAGGCTGACCGTCTGATCAGCATTTACTAAAACCGGATCATATGAGAAATAGATTCCGGTTTGAGCAGATATTTGGTTGAAGAGAGTGGTGAGCTGCCCATTGGTAATCGAAATTGAAACGGGAGTGCTCAGGTTATGAGCCTGCTTCTCCTGTCCGGTTAAAAGTCCGGGCAAAAGTAAGAGAAGCAAGCTGGCTGTCAGAGCAAAGTGTTTCACTAAAAGACTTTTTCAAGGTGAAAACTGGTTTTTATTTCGGCTCCATCTCGAAGGACCTTCATTTTAATTTTTCGGTCTTCCTTGCTCTGAAAGATAAGGTTAATATCATTTAAAGACAACGACTTGTGACTGGTGTTATTCACCGAAATAATCTGATCGTTTTCTTGCAGTCCGGCATGATATGCTGGTGAGTTTTCGCGGATATTATCAATGGTGAAGATGGGTAATCCGGGCATCGGATTTGATACTTCAAGTCCGCTCATGTTGTAGTTAAAATCGGCTTTGACTTTACTGGTTGGACGTAGCTTGAGCTGATGATTGGGATAATCAAGTGTAACGAAAAATCGGCGTAGGATTTCTGCTCCCAAAGTTCCATTTCGGTCGTTGGCTACAATCAAGTCCTCGATCATCTCATTATGCGGGAAAGCAACAATCGGTTCGGTGAGAACCAGTGGCCCAACCCAAATGCCGCCAATGCGTCCTTTGGTTCCGTAAAGGTCGCCACTTAACCCTTTCCCGAGGAAGGTTTCAATGTGGTTTTTCGGTATATCGATCCGTTCGTCCGATTTGGTGGATAGCCAGATGGCATCGCTGGCGCCGGTATCAATCAAGAGCTTGACCGGAACTTCTTCATTCTCATCAGTTACAATGGTTGTGCGCACAAAAGGTTTGTTGTGCTCAAAGTGCAATGGCATGACGATGTCTCTGTTGCGAACCCGCTGGCGATAATGGTCCGGTTTGATTACAGTGAGTTTCTCATTTAGGTAATCAATTTCGACAACAAAATCTTTAAAGAGATCAAAACCAATGAGACCATGCACCGGAATACCAAGTATTTGTGAAATTTGGAAATTGTCGTTGATCACCATTTGTACTTCCTGGTTCCAGGCTACCAAGCCATCAATGCGCATGGTGTTGTTTCCTGATCGGTATGCCGTTAGCCCTTCTCCTTCGCCCAACCCTTTAATGTTAACGGGTTGCATGAGGTTTAAGTTCAGCTTATTGACAAACGGAAGCTCGGTGATAATTGGGTAACGAACTCCGGTATCGAGGATGAAGTTCAACGTGTCGGAGTTATTGATAATCACCGGAATGATGATCAAGTTGCTGGCCGATTTGAACTTAAATGTAATGGATTTATTGCGAGGGTCTTCAAATTCAAAACGGTTTTTACTTGGTTCGAATTTGATTTTCTTTTCGTAATCCACACTTTCCTTGAGTGGTACATAATCGCGGACGACTAGCAGGTTGTTTTCAATCTCGAAAATGAGGTAAAAATCTTTCATCAACTTATCCAATACGTAGCGAATAGGCTTGTTGGAAATGTTGAGGGTGATGTTCTTGCCTTCAAGCAACTGCGAATTGTAGGAATAATCAAGGTCAAAATAATCGCAGATTTGTTCGACTACTTTTGATAATGATTCATTCTCGGCATAAAGACTGATGTTTTGATCCAGAATTGGATCTCCCTGCTTTTCTTCTTGTGCCGTTAGCGGTTGAGCTCCAAATAAGAACAATAGGATAACTATGAAAATTGAAGCGCCGGCATTTATGATTGATGTTTTCATGGTTTATTGGAATTAAAAGATTAGGCTTCTTTTTTCAGTAATAAATAATACTCGCCTTGTTTTTGCACTGTTAATCCGTGCGTTGACGAAATTACTTCGAGAATAAAGTCGAGTGGTTCTCGTTCAAAATGAGCATTCAGTAAGAGTTGACTCAGATTCGAATCAGCAAGTTTGATTTGAACCCGATAAACTTTGTTAAGGTGTTGAATGACTTCCTGTAGGGAAGTTTCACTGAAGACCAGTGTGCGCGTTTTCCAAGCCAGAAAATTGGGATCAGTATTCAATGTTTTTCCAAGGTTTTGGCCGGTATGTTCGTAGGTGCCTTTCTCGCCCGGATCTAGAATAACTTGGTTTATTCCGCTCGAAGACTTGGCTTTGGAGAATTGCACTTTTCCTGTTGCCACGATTACTTCAACCCGGTTGCTACCCGGATAGGCATTCACCGTAAAGCTGGTTCCCAGCACCCGGATTGTAGCATCGCCGGCATGAATAATAAATGGTTTGTCTGGATTAGGTTTTACTTCGAAAAAGGCTTCACCTTCAATAGAAACTTCGCGGCTTGAACCATTGAACTGATCCGGATAATTGATTTTTGTGTCTCGGTTTAAGGTAACCAAAGTCCCATCAGATAGTTCTATCTGAGATAGTCCGGCATCGTCCACTGTCACCTCAGCCATATGCTTGTTGCTTAGGTTTGACTGACCAACATAATAAGCTGCTGATCCAATTAGAAGAGCGATTACAACAGCCGCTGCTAGTTGTAATACCCGTCGTAAATGAATGGTGCGTTTAAGCTTATTGTTGGACCGAATTTGGTTTTTCACCTCGGACCAGGCTTTGGTTGGCGAATATTGCTTAAGTTGATAATGAAGGTCGATTTGTTTGGATAAGCGTTGCAATTCTTCCCACTCCTCAGACGTGACAGAATCTGTGTTGGTCGGTTTTTCTGAAGTGCCAGCCTGTTTATTAAAAAGCTCATTGGCCAGCAATTCCCATTCTTCTTGTTTTATGTTTTTATTTGCTCCCATCGCTTTAATGACATGTCAGGCAGAAAATACCCTTAATTTAGTGAAGCTTCTTTTTTAAAAGATGCAGTCCAATGATGAAGTAGTCTTTGTAGTCTTTGAGTTTTTCGCGTAGTTGTTTTAAGGCTAGTCCCATTTGTGTTTCCACTGTTTTTACTGAAACTCCAAGCTGTTGAGCAATCTCTTTATATTTTAATCCTTGCTCGCGGCTGAGCTTAAAAATCTGTTTGCGTTTTTCGGGGAGCGATTCAATGCTTGCTTCAATTTTTTCGCTAAGACCAACTTCTAGAAAGTAGTCGGATTCGTGCACTTCTTGAGAAAAATTTTCTTTGACAAATTGAGCGTGCTTGTCTTTTATTTTGCGGTGTTGAATTTGGTTCAGGCATTGATTTCTGACTGATCGGAAAAGGTAGTTTTTGACAGAATTGTCAATGTTTAACTTCTTGCGCTTGCTCCACAGGTTTACGAAGAGTTCCTGGACAATTTCTTCTGCTTTTTCCTGGTCGTTAAGGTAGTGGTGGGCAAATAAGCATAAGGAAGAATAATAGGTATTGAAAAGGAGTTCAAAGGCCTTTTCATCACCTTGTTTAAGTTGGTTAAAGAGCGTGTTCTCGTCGGGTGTTTTCATGCAATAGTCCCTCAGCTGTGTAGTTGCCAGGCTAAGGTATCAAAAATATGAATCTTAGAATAGGATATTAGGCCTAATACATCAAGAATAATCATTTTAAATCCTGCAAAAAGCTTCTATTTTCGCAAGGTTAAAAAAACAAAAGGACTATTTACACAACAAAAATCAATTAAAGAAACGATGAATTTAAAGAAAATTGGTGCTGGTTTTTCCAAGGCTTTTTGGATTGCCAATGCTGTTGAGCTGCTGGAGCGAGCTGCTTATTACGGCGTTTTTATTGTCATTACGCTTTACCTGTCACGTATTTTAGGGTTTTCAGATATGCAGGCTGCGCTTATCTCCGGATCTTTCTCTGCAGGATTGTATCTCTTGCCTACTTTTACCGGTGCAATTGCTGATAAAATTGGATTCCGTAAGTCGATTATGCTTGCATTTACTTTACTGACAATCGGCTATTTCGGAATGGGACTGCTTCCAACAATGCTCGAATCAACCGGTTTGGTTGAGTATACCAAAACCACGCAATTTAATGGTTTACGCGAGAGTGGTTATAAGTGGATTATTGTGCCCATTATGGTTGTGATCGTTATTGGAGGTTCGTTTATTAAATCGTGCATTACCGGAACTGTTGCGCGCGAAACAACCGAGAAAACCCGTGCACAGGGCTATTCCATCTTTTATATGATGGTAAACATCGGAGCCTTTAGTGGGAAAACAATTGTGAAGCCACTTCGTGATGCCATGGGGAATGAAGGTTTGGTGACCTTGAACTTTTTTGCAGCGGGAATGACTTTCCTGGCGATTATTCTGGTCTATCTTTTTTACCGGTCAAGCGAAAGCAGTGGCGAAGGAAAGAGTTTTGCACAGATCTTGTTTGCTCTTAAAAAGGTGGTTGTCAATGTGCGTTTGCTGGTTTTAATCGTAATTATCACTGGTTTCTGGATGGTGCAGCACCAGTTGTATGCAACCATGCCCAAGTATGTACTACGTTTGGCAGGCGAAGGCAATGCAATTTCATGGTATGCCAATGTTAATCCGCTGGTTGTTTTCTTAACCGTTGGACTTGTAACCCGACTGATGAGTAAAAAAACTTCTTTGTTCTCAATGACCGCAGGAATGTTCATCATGCCCGTGTCAGCACTGTGTATGGCTTCGGGTAATTTGATGGGAACTGAGCCGATCTTGGGACTGCACCCCGTTGCTTTCATGATGATTGTTGGTATTGTTTTCCAAGGATTGGCTGAAACCTTTATTTCTCCGCGCTACCTGGAATATTTTTCACTGCAGGCACCAAAAGGAGAAGAAGGACTGTATCTTGGATTTAGCCACTTGCATTCTTTTTTGTCATCAATTTTAGGATTCGGACTTTCCGGATATCTGTTAACAAAATACTGTCCTGATCCGTTATTATTTGAAAATAGAGCTGACTGGGAAGCTGCTGCAGCAAATGCACACTACATTTGGTATTACTTTGTAGCTATTGCTTCGGTGTCGGCAATTGCACTAATTGTGTATGGTAGGGTCGTAAAACGCCTTGATAGCAAATAATTAATCCTGAACAGTTGTCTGCTCTTTGCGATGGCGGCATGATGTTAGTGTCTGATCCATGAATTTGAGGCTTGCTAATTTAGGACATCAATAAACTCAATACAATGAAGAAATTAATTCTAAGTTTTACTTTTCTGTTTTTTCTGTCAGGAGTTACACTGGCTCAAGACTATACAACGGGTATTGGATTGAGAGGTGGATTCTCGAATGGTTTGACCGTAAAGCATTTTGTGAGTGCAAATAATGCCTTGGAAGGTATTCTCTCAACTCGTTGGGGAGGATTTAATGTAACCGGATTGTACGAAATTCATAATTATCCGTTTGCAGTTCAGGGGCTGAGCTGGTATTATGGTTTTGGTGCTCACATTGGTTTTTGGGATGGAAATGATGTAGGCTGGGCCGATGATGATGGTGCCTATACCGTTATTGGTGCTGATGGCGTAATCGGTTTAGAGTACAATTTTGTGGAAGTGCCCATTAATTTGAGCCTGGACTGGAAGCCTTCTTTAAACTTGATTGGACACTCTGGTTTCTGGGGAGATGGCGGTGCATTATCCATACGATATATTTTTTAATGAAAATATTTTTAAAAAAATCTTTGCGATGCAAAAATTTACACTATTTTTGCATCGCAATTCCAGCCCGGGTGGCGGAATTGGTAGACGCGCTGGATTCAAAATCCAGTTCTGGCAACAGAGTGCGGGTTCGATTCCCGCCCCGGGTACAAAAGAGAGATATCTAGCACAGGTATCTCTCTTTTTTTTACGCCTGTGGACACTCTAAAAAATAAGATAAACTATGGTATTTGAGTAAATCTTTCAATATCTTTGATTATTGAACCGGAGTTTAATAAAGACGAAATGACAATAGTAGATAATCCAAGAATACTTATTGCCGAAGATGTTGAGTCGAATTATCTGTATTTGAGTGCAGTGCTCAGTAAAATAAAGGCCAAAATCTATTGGGCAAAAAATGGCAAGGAAGCAGTAGAGATATTTAAAAAAGAAACGGTAGACCTAATTTTGATGGATCTCCAAATGCCTGAAATGAATGGTTATGAGGCTACTAAAGTAATTAAGGCGATTAGTCCCGATTTACCTATTGTTGCTCAAACAGCTTTTGCGATGTCAGATGACCGGGAAAAAGCACTCGAGGCTGGCTGTGATGATTACCTCGCCAAGCCGATTAAATCGAAAGATTTACTGAACACTGTTGAAAAATACATGCATGTGTAAGGCCTAAACCACACGGATATTAAGAGGTGCTCATTTCATGAAAAGAAGAAATGAGCTTTTTTTTTGTAATTCATTCGGTACTTCAAGACTGATGATTTATTACTTTTGAACAATTAAATCACGACTTTAAGATGGAAAAGAAGCAATATTTACTTGATCAGCGTTACCTGAAAATGGCTAATATTTGGGCTCAGAATTCTTATTGTAAACGGCGTCAGGTGGGAGCTATCTTGGTAAAAGACAAGATGATTATCTCTGATGGGTATAATGGAACACCATCGGGCTTTGAGAATATTTGCGAGGACGAAAACAATAAAACCAAGCCTTATGTTCTTCATGCAGAAGCCAACGCGATTACGAAGGTAGCAAAATCGAACAACAGCAGCGATGGTGCTACTTTGTACGTTACTTCTTCGCCTTGTTTGGAGTGTGCAAAGCTTATTATTCAGGCAGGAATTAAACGCGTGGTCTTTACGGACAACTACCGGCTCGAAGACGGAATTAGTTTGTTGAAACGAGCCAATATCGAGATTGTTCAGGTAGAAACAGATGAATAAGTAAAAAGCGATGAACAGAAAACAGATAGCCATATACCTGCCAATTCTAATTGCTGTTTCAGTAATTGTTGGCATTGTGTTGGGAAATAGCCTGAGTCGGATTCAGACACCTGCTGGACAGAATTTTTCACCACCCAAAGTCAACAAATTAAGTGCGATTGTCGATTTGATTAATCATGCCTATGTTGATTCTGTTGAGACGGATGAGTTGGTAGAAAAGACCATTCCTGAGCTTTTGAAGAATCTCGATCCGCACACGGCGTACATTCCTGCGCGAGACATGCAGGAGGTGCATGAAGAGATGCAAGGAAATTTTGGTGGTATAGGCGTGCAGTTTTCTATTCATAACGATACCGTTCAGGTTGTGGACGTCGTTTCCGGAGGCCCTTCTTATAAACTAGGAATTTTGCCTGGAGACCGCATTGTAACCGTAAATGACTCAGTCATTGCAGGAGTTGATGTGGAGAATGAAGATGTCCTTTCCATTCTGCGCGGCGAAAAAGGCACGATCGTTAAAGTTGGTATTAAGCGAAAAGGAATTGCCGACCTGATTCTTTATGAAATTACGCGTGGTGATATTCCTATTTATAGTATCGATGTTAGTTATATGATTGATGAAACAACGGGTTTTGTAAAAGTCAATCGATTTGCAGAGAAAACCTACGATGAGTTTATCAATGCAATTTCGAAGCTGAATAAAGCCGGAGCCGAAAAGTTCATTGTTGATTTAAGAGGAAATCCGGGGGGCTACCTGATGGCTGTCGTCAGCATGGTGAATGAATTTTTACCAGAAGGCAATTTGATTGTGTATACCGAAGGAAATTCGCAGCCTCGTAAGACTTACTCTGCCACGAAAAGTGGGATTGCTTTAGATAAGGATGTCATTGTGCTAATTGACGAATATTCAGCTTCGGCCAGTGAGATTTTTGCTGGTGCAATTCAGGATAATGATCGAGGTATTGTGGTTGGTCGTCGTTCATTTGGAAAAGGACTGGTTCAGGAACAAATTCCGTTTAATGATGGGTCAGCTTTGCGTCTGACGGTTGCACGTTATTATACGCCGAGTGGAAGAAGCATTCAGAAATCGTATGTTGATGGTAATATGAGTTACTATCACGATATCATTGACCGTGCAGAGCATGGCGAGTTCCAGGTGGCAGATAGCATCCAGTTTGCAGATTCACTGAAGTATGAAACAGCCCATGGCCGAATCGTTTATGGTGGTGGTGGAATTATGCCAGATTACTTTGTCCCTGCCGATACGGCCGGTTATTCTGCTTACTATTCAAAAATCACCCAGAAGGCTTTAGTCTATCATTTTGCATTTGAATATACTGATGAGAACCGGGATCAGTTGAGTGGGTTTGGAACAGCCAACGAGCTGGCAGATTACCTGCATCAGCAAGATATTTTGAGACAATTTGTAGCTTATGCCAACAAAAAAGGGGTCAAAGAAGATGCCAAAGGCTTAGCTACCAGTGGTAAGATAATTGAAACTCAAGTAAAAGCTTACATTGCCCGAAACATGATTGGTGAAGAAGGATTCTTCCCGATTATCAGGGAGATCGATGAAACCCTAAAAGAGGCGATTCGCCTGTCAAATTCAAAAAAACAGTTTAGCCAGTTAATTGCTGTAACAAAATAGATCGTTGCTCGTCATACATTAGCAAGGATCTATAAAGAATGACTGTTGAGGATTACAATCAAGCTGTAAATCTATATGCTGATGGCATTTTTCGATTTGTGCTGAAGACAATCCGGGATGAAGAAAAGGCCCGTGATATTGTTCAGGACAGTTTCGAAAAACTATGGGCGCGTCTACGTTCGGTTGATGCCGCCAAAGTAAAATCGTACCTGTTTACCACGGCTTACCACCGGGCAATCGATATGATTCGAAAAGATCAGCGACAGCAGTCATACGATGAAATCCCTTTGCAGGAAGAAGGTCATGAGAGGCAATATTCCGACGTTGGAGAGGTTTTGAATAAAGCTGTTCAATTGTTGCCGGACGATCAGCGTTCGGTGTTGTTGCTGCGCGATTATGAAGGGTATTCCTACAAAGAGATTAGTGAAATAACAGCGCTCTCTGAAGCCCAGGTGAAGGTGTACATCTACCGGGCCCGAGTGTTTTTGAAGAACTACATCGGTAAAATCGATGTGTTGGTGTAACGGATTAGTCCGGTTTTAGAATGGTAAAGGATAAAGGAAGATAGGCATGAATATTCATCGGTCAAATTATGAAATTTACTTTCTGGATTATCTGGATGGCAATTTGCCGGATAATCAGATTGATGATTTTTTGGATTTTCTGAAGAATAATCCGGATTTGCACGATGAACTGAAGGCGGTGTCAGCGATTGAGCTACCAGCGGAGAAGATTGCTTATAGCGGGAAGGAAGGCTTGTTGAAGAATGAATTGACAGGAACCTCACAATTCGATTATCAGGCGGTTGCTTTTATCGAGGAGGATTTAAATCAAGAAGACTCCAGGCTTTTTCTGGATGAACTAAGCGAGGATCCTCAAAAAGAAGAGGAATTTGATTTATTCCTGAAAGCTCGTTTGGTGCCAGATAAAGCCATTGTTTTTGATGGCAAAAAGCACCTATATAAGCAAACGCCGACGCGAATGCTATGGAAATATAGTAGCTGGGTGGCGGCAGTGCTTGTTTTGTTGTTTGGCGTATGGACTGTGTGGCAAAGCTCTTTTGATGAACCCGTTGTAATTCCTATGGCTGATAATCAGTTGGTAGATGAGCCACGTGTTTCAGCTCCTGATATTGTAGCTGCAACAGAGAAACCTGTGGAAAATGAACCGCAAACAGTGCAACAGAAACAACTTGAACAAACTGTTGAGCCATTGAAGGCCAAACAGTCGCAGCTCGTTGTTGCTGATCAAATTGAATCAGTGCAGTTGGATCCTATTCGTGAGCAGGCACCAGAGCCTTTGGCCTTGTTAGAGGCGTCGGTAAAAAGTGGAATAGAAGCAGAGGCATTGGCCTTGCATGGCATGGAAGAATATATCGCTCCAAGCGGTGAAGAATACCTGACGATACCTGAGTATTTGGCCGAGAAAGTGCTTCATAAAAGCAAAGAGCAACCCTTTACATTTTCGAATGTATTAAGCGCCGGACTTGATGCTGTTGCTACGGTAAGTCAGGATCGGGTAGACTATAAAACGAATGACAAGGGGAATGTGACTGCAGTTCGATTGAATACCCGCTTGCTTGCTTTTTCAATTCCGTTTAAAAAAGGAGATTAGGCCTGTAACTTTCCTAATAGGCTATCCGTCCTACATTCGAATAACAATTTGAGAGAACAAATAATTTGGCCAAAATACGAGCACACTTTCATGTAAATTTGGTGTCAGTTATCTAACGACTTAATAAAAATTAGCGGTATGAAAACAAGAGTGTTAACAATATTATTCGCTTTGTTTGTGAGTGTTGTTTACGCACAGGAAACAACCAAAGTAGGCAAACTAGTAGAGGTAAAAGAAGGAAGTGAGCGCACCGAAGTTGCGCTTCTGAATAACCGGATTCACATTGAAGATAATTACGGGACAGATACAACTCATATTCGAGTAGGAAAGCGGAGTGTAGAGATTGTAGAAGAGGGAGGAAAAACAAATATCAACATGCAACGGGATCGTTTTTTCGATGATGATGATAAAGATTGGGGAGACAGCTGGAGACGTAAAAACTTTAATGGGCACTGGGCTGGTTTTGAGCTTGGCGTAAATGGTTTTTTCAATACCGATTATAGTGCTTATACCGAAGGAGACTTTATGGATCTGAATCAGGCAAAATCCATTGAGGTGAACTTTAACTTTCTGGAGTATAATATTGCTTTAAGCCCCGATCGAATTGGTTTGGTAACAGGAATGGGATGGTCAATCAATAACTATCGGTTCGATAATCCATTGACGATTGAAAAGCAAGACGGAATTATTGTTCCTGTCCCCATTGAAAAAGAAGGATTTGATAAGTCTAAGTTAACAGCCTCATACCTGACCGTTCCTTTGTTATTGGAGTTTCAAATTCCGGTTAATGGGGGTAGTAACGAAGTATTTGTATCTGGCGGTGTTGTAGGTGCTTTAAACATTGGATCGCACACGAAGATCAAAGCCAATAGCAGTAAAAGTAAAGACCACGGAAGCTTTGCAATTAATCCGTTCAAATATTCGGTTGTGGGGCGTATTGGCTTGAAAGATATCAGCTTGTTTGCAAGCTATGGCCTGTCTACATTCTTTAAAGATGATAAAGGCCCCGAGCTGTATCCCTTCACTATTGGCATTAGTTTGCTCAATTTTTAAGACACATTTTAAGACCCAGTATTCAGAAAACTGTAAAGCCTGCCAATGAGCAGGCTTCTTTTTTAAATTTTCATGCTTAACTTTGTTATTAGATTTAAGTCATGAAACAGTTTTACACCATATTGCTGGGATTGCTGTGTAGTTTTCAATTGCATGCGCAGAAAACCGACTCGTTAAAGGTGAGCCGCCCGGGGGCCGCAGGGCAATTAAATATTATCCAACCTCACGGAGTTGTTACTGATGGTTTTAACTATTGGGATGATGAATTTTCTGGTCATTGGTCGGGAATTCATTTAGGCTTGAATGGTTTTACCAATGAAGATTACTCCATGTATCCCGAGGAGGAGCATGGCTTTTTGGATGTTAATTTACTTCGGTCTACGGTGTTGGATTTAAACTTAATTCAGTTCTCAAAAGGACTGCAACGCACCCGCAATACCATTGGCTTGGTTTCTGGCTTGGGCTTACAACTTCAAACTTACTTTCTGGATAAAAAGACTAGCATTGAAAAAGTGGGCAATCGAATTGAGCCCATCGAGCAGTTTTATGATTCAAAGCAAAAATCAAAGTTATCTTCTGCTTACTTGACGATTCCCCTGCTAGTTGAATTTCAAGTTCCCGTTAAGCATTATGGGAATAGGGCTTATCTGGCCATTGGGGTTGTGGCTGCCAAGCGAATGAGTACACATACGAAAGTCAAATACCGGGAGAACAACAAAAAGGAGAAGTTGAAAACGCCGGATGATTTTTATATGCATGATTTCCGCTTGTCGGGTATGGTTCGCTTGGGGTATCGATTTATCAATGTGTATGCCAGCTATGATCTGCAGCCGTTGTTTGTTGATGAGAAAGGGCCCGAGCTTTATCCATTTTCGGTGGGCATTGCGCTGTTTTCTTTTTAATCAGCAGGGTGACAAATTTCTTGTTAAAAATAAAGGGCATTGGTTATCTTAGTCCCCGGAAAGACGTCCAATTTTATCCGGTGTTTGTTTTTTTAAAATGATGACTGGTACTTGATCTTTTTAAGACAACGCGATTGGAGCATTTCCTGATTCGTAATTTAATACTTAAGAATATACAACAAATGAGACTATTACTTCTTAGCAATTCAACAATGCCCGGAGAGGCTTACCTTGGTTACCCTAAAAAGGAAATTCTGAATTTTTTGGGTGAGAAGCCGGTAAATGCGCTATTTATTCCTTTTGCTGCGGTTACTTTTTCGTTTGACGAATATGAGCAAAAAGTGAACGATAGTTTGCAGGAGATCGGACATAAAGTGGTCGGTATTCATCGTTTTGATGACCCGGTGAAAGCTGTGGCAGAAGCTGAAGCAATTGTTGTGGGAGGTGGAAATACCTGGCAATTGGTGAGAATGTTGCACGATCAGGATTTGATGGAACCAATTCGTAAAAAGGTAAAAGCAGGAACTCCTTACATGGGATGGAGTGCCGGCTCAAACGTCGCTTGTCCAACGCTTCGTACAACCAATGATATGCCCATTATCGATCCAAAGGGATTCAATACCTTGAACTTGGTACCTTTTCAGATTAACCCACACTATTTGGATGCTAACCCCGAAGGACATGGAGGTGAAACGCGTGAACAGCGAATTTCTGAGTTTTTAGAAATTAACCCGGGAACTTATGTTGTTGGTTTGCGTGAAGGAACGATGTTCAAGCTCGAAGGTGGAGCACTTAGCCTGATTGGAGATCGCACAACACGTATCTTTTTGAAAGGCAAAACACCTTACGAACTGCAAGTTGGCGATGACTTTTCTTTTCTGTTAAATGATTAATGTAAGGACCTAATTCGGGAGCTATTTGTATGTTTTGCAGCATAAAGTTTATACTTTTGCAGACATAAAAATGTGAACATGGAATTGTTAGGGAATAGCTATTTTGCACTTTTTTTAATCATTTTAATTGGTTTTATAATTGGCCGAATCAAGATCAAGGGGATATCGCTTGACGTTTCGGCTGTTATTTTTGTTGCTTTGGTTTTTGGGCACTTTGGTGTTATTGTACCAAAGGACTTTCAATACCTCGGGTTGGTGCTTTTTATCTTCACTATTGGGATTCAGGCAGGACCGGGTTTTTTCAGTTCGTTCAAAAAGAATGGAAGGCAATTGGCTATTTTGGCAACCTTATTGATTGTTAGCTCAAGCCTCATCACTTTTGGGGTTTACTATTTTGGAGGTATTGATCGAAGCCTTTGCATTGGTTTGCTAACCGGTTCACTAACCAGTACGCCGGGTTTAGCCGCCGCTATTGATACAACCGGATCACCTTTAGCCTCTATTGGTTATGGTATTGGCTACCCTTTTGGTGTGATTGGAGTGATTTTATTTGTCAGCTTTTTACCTCGGATTTTACGTGTGAATATTAAGCAGGCCGAGGATCAATATCGGCATGAAGTGTCAGGTGGCTTTCCTGAGATCAGGAAGCGTAATTTCCGTGTTGAAAATGAGAATGTATTCGGGAAGACCATTGGCGAGCTTCGGATTCGTTACATGACAAAAGCGGTTGTGTCGCGCGTGATGCATGGCGATGCGGCCATTACCCCTGTTTCGGATACTGTTTTAAAGAAAGGAGATATCATAAAAGCAGTTGGAACCTCAGCGGCTTTAGATCGGGTGCGCTTGTTGATTGGCTCTGAAACGGCAACGGAAATTCCATTGAGTACACAATATGATGTTCGTTCCTTGTTGGTTACCAACAAAGAGGTTGTCGGAAAGACACTTGGACAGCTGAACATGCTGAACACTTATAATACGACGGTAACTCGGATTCGCCGTTCGGGAATTGATTTATCCCCAAGTCCTTCTTCTAAATTGCAGTTTGGCGATAAGTTAATTGTGGCCTGTAACCGGGAGAATATGGAGCAAGTGGTTCGTATCTTTGGAGATGATGACCGACGACTTTCAGATACTGACTTCTTACCGATTGCTACGGGAATTATCTTGGGTATTTTGGTTGGAAAGTTAAGTCTGAATTTCGGTTCTTTCTCGTTTAGTTTAGGATTGACAGGTGGTATTTTGTTGACTGCTTTAGTGTTAGGGCGTACAGGAAAAACGGGGCCGGTAATGTGGACCATGACAGGGGCTGCTAACCAATTGCTTCGTCAATTTGGATTGTTGTTTTTTCTGGCTGCTGTCGGAACCAGCGCCGGATCGAGCCTGGTGGATACCTTTCAACAGTATGGAATTGAACTATTCCTTTATGGAATTGTGATTACCTTGGTGCCCATGCTTTTGACAGCTATTGTAGCCCGGTATTTCTTGAAAATGAATGTTCTTACCTTATTAGGAACGCTAACCGGAAGTATGACCAGTACGCCGGGCTTGGCAGCAATTGACGGAATGACGGATACGGATGCACCTTCGGTTGCCTATGCAACAGTTTACCCAATTGCAATGGTGTTATTGATTGTTGCCGTTCAGGTATTGAGCTTGATCTAAATAAGATGGTGAGCTCATCGGGCAATGTCCTTGTCAGGATTAATAGTTTTTAACTTCAAAACAAACAAAGGATGAGCTTAAAAGATATACAGATTATTGCCTTTGATGCAGACGACACTTTATGGGAAAACGAAAACTATTTTCGCGAGGCTGAGCGAAAGTTTTGCGAGATCTTAAAAGAGTATCAGCCGGCTGACGCAATCATGGCAGAACTTTACAAGGTGGAAGTTCAAAACATGGAAATCTACGGATACGGCATCAAAGCATTCATTTTGTCTTTGGTGGAAACAGCTTTGTTGATCTCTGATAAACAGGTTCGCCCGGAGCAGATCGAGGCCATTGTTGCCTTGGGGAAAGAAATGCTCAATAAAGATGTCGTTTTACTTGATGGTATTCGCGATGTGCTGGAAACACTGGCTCCTGACTATCGTTTGGTTTTAGCCACAAAAGGCGATTTGCTGGATCAGGAACGAAAGCTGAAGAAGTCAGGCCTATTAAAATATTTTCATCATATTGAAGTGATGACCCATAAAAAAGAGGAAAACTACGAAGATTTACTCCGGCACTTGGATATTGATGCCAGCCAGTTTATGATGATTGGAAATTCCTTGAAATCAGATGTTCTTCCGGTCATTAACCTGGGAGGAACTGCGGCCCATGTTCCGTATTATACGACTTGGATTCTTGAGCAAATGGATCCGGAAGAAATTAAAAGCGATCGCTTTTATGAACTAAAGGAAATACATGATGTTCTGACTTTATTTAATGGTGTGAAAATTTGAACTCAACCCCGATGAATTACGAAGGAAATATACTTAAGATGAGAACTGAATTGGATGAGCCAATTCGTTATTCTTTGCCAATTGGAGATCAAGTAGTGGATATGAACGCTCTGCTGGGAAAGCAAATTCATTTTCATTTTGATGGACAGATCAACTGTATTTCCTGCGGAAAACGGACCAAAACATCCTTCAGTCAAGGGTTTTGTTACTCGTGTTTTCAGATCGTGCCAGAGGCCAGCGAAACTGTTATGCGCCCGGAGTTATCCAAAGCGCAGTTTGGGGTGGCTCGTGATCCGGAGTGGGCGGAGAAACATGATTTGATTGATCATTACGTTTATCTGGCAGTGTCCAGTGAGTTGAAAGTAGGCGTAACTCGTCATCATCAAATTCCAACTCGTTGGATAGATCAAGGAGCAAGCCGGGCCATTAAGCTGGCAAAAACGCCTAATCGGCATATTGCCGGAGTGATTGAGGTGTTGCTGAAAAATCATTTCACCGATAAAACCAATTGGCGAGCTATGCTGCAAAACAAAGTGGATGACGCGATTAAGCTGGAAGAAGAGAAAGTTAAGGCGCGTGATTTAATGCCTGCAGAACTACAACAGTATTTTTCTGATGAAAATGAGGTGCTTGAATTAAGGTATCCGGTGGAGGTTTTCCCTAAAAAAATCAAGAGCATTGGTTTCGATAAATTGGCTGATATTGAAGGAACATTAACGGGGATTAAAGGGCAATATTTGCTTTTTGATGAAGACCGGGTGCTTAACATTCGAAAGCATAATGGGTACTTTTTACGCCTTTCTGTTAATTCGTAAGTCTTCTTACAACTGAAATTTCTAATTAATACTGCGTGTTGACTTGTAATTTCTGATTGATAATTGCCTGTTTTTGAGTATGTTTCTATAACATCCAAGAAATGCCAGAAATAGGACAATTTGCATGTTCTGTTGGCCTTTTTTTCGCTATTTTTAAATTCCTAAAAAAAGTACTGGTAGGCAAACAATAAAATTATGGAAAATCAAGATTGGAAAAAGATTGGTTTTGGCTATAGCAAAACTAATTATAATGTTCGGTGCACCTTTAAAGATGGGAAATGGGGTGAGCTGGAATTGAGTGATTCTGAATATCTTAATCTGCACATGGCTGCAACTTCACTTCATTACGGGCAAGAAGCATTTGAAGGGTTGAAAGCTTTCATGGGCAAAGATGGGAAAGTTCGTGTTTTTCGCATGGATGAAAATGCGAAACGCATGCAAAGTTCAAGTGATGGAATTTTGATGGAGCGTGTCCCAACAGAATTGTTTCAGGAAGCCGTAAAACTGGCGGTTCAGAAAAATATTGAGTTTGTTCCTCCTTATGGCTCAGGAGCTTCTTTGTACATTCGTCCCTTACTAATTGGTACCGGAGCCGAAATTGGGGTTAAACCTGCTGACGAGTATTTGTTTATTGTTTTTGTTATGCCAGTAGGGCCATACTTCCCTGAAGGGTTTAAGCCAACCGACTTGGTTATTATGCGTCATTTTGACCGGGCGGCACCACAAGGAACAGGAAAGTATAAAGTTGGAGGAAACTACGCGGCAAGTCTTACTGCAGGTAAAAAAGCCAAAGCAGAAGGTTACTCGGCCGTCCTTTATCTTGATGCTCGCGAAAAGAAATATATCGATGAATGCGGTCCTGCGAACTTCTTTGGTATTAAAGACGATACGTATATCACGCCGGAGTCGGAGTCGATTTTACCTTCAATAACTAACATGAGCTTGATTCAGATTGCACAGGATCTGGGATTGAAAGTTGAACGTAGAAAAGTTGCAGTAGAAGAGCTGGCAACCTTTGAGGAGGTTGGAGCTTGCGGTACTGCGGCTGTTATTTCTCCAATTAAGCGCATTTATGACGCTGATAACGAAAAAGAATACCTGTATGGAACTGAGCCTGGTAAGTGGAGTGTGAAGCTTTATGACAAGCTTCGCGCAATTCAAAATGGCGATGAACCCGATCAACATGGTTGGGTTGAAGTAGTTGACTAAAAAATACAATGAAATAGTAAGGGTGGCCAATTACTGACCACCCTTTTTTATGATTCAAATTTGTGTTTTGATTTAATCAAGATCAAAGCGATCCAGGTTCATAACCTTGTCCCAGGCTTTTACAAAGTCGGTTACAAACTTTTCTTTAGAATCGCTGCAAGCATAAACTTCGGCTAGTGCCCGTAGTTCGGAGTTGGAGCCGAAAACCAAATCGACACGAGTTCCGGTCCACTTGACTTCTCCAGTTTTACGATCACGTCCACGGTATTCGTCGCCATCTTTATCTAGCGGTTCCCAAACGGTCCCCATATCAAGCAGGTTGACAAAGAAATCGTTGGTTAACACACCTGCTTGGTTTGTAAACACGCCATGTTTTGAATCAGCATGGTTAGCACCCAGTACGCGCATACCACCAACTAGAACAGTCATTTCTGGAGCGGTTAGCGTTAATAGTTGCGCTTTATCAACCAGTAATTCTTCTGCTGAAACGGTGTATTTTCGTTTTTGGTAGTTTCGGAAACCATCGGCAAGAGGTTCCAATACCGTAAAATTCTCGACATCGGTTTGTTCAGCAGTGGCATCTGCGCGTCCTGGCGTGAACGGAACGGTGACGGAAACACCAGCATCCTTAGCTGCTTTTTCAATACCCGCACATCCGGCTAGAACAATTAGGTCGGCTAATGAAATTTGCTTACCTCCTGATTGCGAATCATTGAACGATTTTTGAATGGCTTCCAGTTGATCCAAAACTTTGCCTAATTGGCTTGGATTATTTACTTCCCAGTACTTTTGCGGGGCCAGGCGAATGCGAGCTCCATTGGCACCTCCTCGTTTATCTGATCCGCGGAACGTTGAAGCTGATGCCCAGGCTGTCGATACCAGATCCGAAACACTTAGGCCGGAATCGAGCACTTTTGCTTTTAAAGCAGCAATATCTTTTTCGTCGACTAGTTTATGAGTCACAGCAGGAATTGGATCCTGCCAAAGCAGTTCTTCTTCGGGTACTTCTGGACCTAAATAGCGGGCACGGGGTCCCATGTCGCGGTGGGTTAGTTTATACCAGGCGCGTGCAAAAGCATCGGCAAATTCATCCGGTTTTTCATAGAAGCGACGTGATATCTTTTCATAGGCTGGATCAAATCGCAGGGACAAATCAGTGGTTAACATGTTAGGAGCAATCCGTTTATTTGGATCATGAGCATGCGGAACACTGCCTTGTCCTGCTTGTCCTCGTGGTTTCCATTGGTAAGCACCTGCCGGACTCTTAGTTAACTCCCATTCGTAATCAAATAGGTTTTCAAAGAAGTTGTTGCTCCATTGGGTTGGGGTTTTGGTCCAAGTTACTTCTATTCCACTGGTAATGGTATCTGCCCCTTTTCCTGTTCCAAAGGTGTTTTTCCAACCTAAGCCTTGTTCCTCCAGTCCGGCAGTTTCCGGATCAGGGCCAACATGATCGGCCGGGCCAGCTCCGTGAGTTTTTCCAAAGGTATGCCCTCCGGCAATCAGGGCAACGGTCTCTTCATCGTTCATGGCCATGCGAGCAAAGGTTTCGCGAATATCTTTTGCTGCGGCAATCGGATCAGGATTGCCATCTGGTCCTTCGGGATTAACATAAATCAGTCCCATCTGCACGGCGGCCAGCGGATCTTCTAAATCACGATCACCTGAATAGCGTTTATCTTCCAGCCATTCTGTTTCTGATCCCCAATAGATATCCTGATCTGGCTCCCAAACATCTTCACGACCGCCGGCAAAACCAAAGGTCTTGAATCCCATCGTTTCCAAGGCGACATTGCCCGTTAAAATCATGAGGTCGGCCCAAGAGATTTTTTTGCCAAATTTTTGTTTGATTGGCCACAATAGCCGGCGTGCTTTGTCTAAGCTAACATTGTCGGGCCAGCTGTTTAGTGGTGCAAAGCGTTGTTGCCCACGACCAGCGCCTCCACGGCCATCACCGGTTCGATAAGTTCCGGCACTATGCCAGGCCATACGGATAAAGAGTGGACCGTAGTGCCCGTAGTCTGCAGGCCACCAATCCTGAGAATCAGTCATTAGTGCAGCTAAGTCTTTTTTTATCGCATTAAGGTCGAGGCTTTTAAATTCTTTGGCGTAATTAAATTCCGCTCCCATTGGGTCGGACAAGTTCGCGTGTTGACGAAGAATATTCAGGTTCAGTTTCTTGGGCCACCAGTCGCGGTTTTGTGTGCCACCACCGGCGCTGTGTTTTGCTGTTGCTCCGGTAACCGGACATCTGCTTTCACTACTTGATTGCTGAGATGATGCGTGTGAGTCTTTTTTGTGTTCCATGGTTTGCTAAATTTTATTTTCGAGGTATCTCAAGTTACAATAAATTCTTCTATAATTTTCATCGATAGTTTTGATATATAGATAGATGAGATTTGTTGTTATGTTTTGTTTGTTGGGCTATCGTGTTTCTTTTGAAGGAAGTCTTGCTCAGGGACTTGTTGTGTCTGAGCAATCTATTTTCATCAGTAATTGTTGTTAGTAGTAGAAGCAAATCGTTTGTTATGGGAACAACATCAGCAAAAAAGGAAAAAACAAGACCGATTTATGTAATTTCCGGTGGAAAAGGGCTTGCTGGAAACAATATGGTGCAGTCCTTACTTATTCAGTATCCAAATAATGATGTACCTGTGGTTATTGTGCCTAATGTATCGGACGAGAAAAAGATCCGGGAGGTAGTTCGAAAAGCAAAAAAGGAAGGAGCGTTAATCACCCACACCATGGTCAATTCGGATCTTCGGAAGGCATTGATGCGGATGGCTGCAGAAGAAGGGGTTGAGGAGATTGATTTCATGGGAAAGCTGGCTGATTACCTGGATCGAACACTTGGAATTCCTTCCTTGAAATCTCCGGGTTTGTTCCGAGAAATTAATCAACGCTATTTTGATCGTATTGAGGCCATTGAGTTTACCTTGAATCATGATGATGGGATGAGTCCGGAACGTTTGCATAAAGCTGAAATTATTTTGTGTGGCGTGTCGCGTTCAGGAAAAACGCCCTTGAGTGTTTATCTGGCCATGTATGGGTGGAAAGTTGCCAATGTTCCTTTGGTCAATGGTATAAAGCCTCCAAGTGAGCTGTTTGAGGTAGATCCTAAGCGGGTTTTTGGTTTGCATATTGGAACTCAACATTTGATTGCTCACCGCGTTAAGCGCTTGAAAAGTATGCCGAATCATAACAGCGAAGCTTATATTGATGAGAAGAGAGTCCGAAATGAAATACGTAATGCTTCTTTCATTTTCAAAAAAGGAGGCTTTTCGGTTATTCACGTGTCCAATAAGCCTGTAGAGTCTTCGGCTAATGAGATCTTAAATATTATGAATGAGCGGTTTGAGTTTGGAGGGCGACGCATTGTGTCACCATATCAAGACGTTACGAACCCTGCCGGAGTTGGTGATCATGATTCCCAGCTAGACTTTGAACTTCCTACTGATCCGGATGCTGAAAACTAAAATTCACTTGGTATTTAATACTGCTGCTTAGTGCTTGACTTTGTTCTGCTTTTCCTAATCTGTTAAAGAGGAGTTGATAATCGCAATTCTTGTTTTTATCGCTTTGATAAGTAGGGAAATAATTTCTATTGAAATAAAGCTCATTGTTAAATCGATACTGGCAGATTTGCAATACAACTTTTCATTTAGATCGTTAATCTTTTCTTTCCTTATTCTTTGTGTATTAATTCACTATGGTTTTTAGGCTTTTTCTTAGCTGTTCTTTTCTCTTCTAACTATTTTGGGATCGTTACCAGGTATTTAAAAAACTTCCTTCTTTACAAAAAATGAGGTAAAAGAAAGCGGCAAATTTCTTTTTAGCTTAGTAGTCAAAGCAATATTTTACGAACAATTTGCCTTATTTAGAACAATTATAAGAGCAGATTAAAATCATTTTGGTATTTTCGGACTCATTACTAAAATGCCATTATTAATCTAAAGATAACAATCGCATTACAGGGTAAGACTTTTAGAACAAATAAACTTTATAGGAATTAATAATCAATCTATTATGAATCAGCACAAGAATTACGCACTGCCGATTTTTATGATGATCTTACTATTTGGTATGATCTCTTTCGTAACAAATTTGGCAGCACCTATGGGAGTTGTTGTAAAATCCCAGTTTCAAGCCTCGAACTTTTTAGGCATGTTAGGAAACTTTGCCAACTTTTTAGCTTACGCTTTTATGGGAATCCCAGCAGGGAAGTTACTCGAAAAAGTAGGCTACAAAAAAACTGCTTTGCTAGCAATCCTAATTGGTTTTGTAGGCGTGGGAATTCAATACCTTTCAGGTGTAGCGGAAAGCTTTTTTGTATATCTGTTGGGAGCCTTTGTTGCTGGTTTCTCAATGTGTATGTTAAATGTTGTTGTAAACCCAATGTTGAATACACTTGGTGGCGGTGGTAAAAAAGGTAACCAATTGATTCAAGTTGGTGCTACTTTCAACTCTTTCATGGGAACTTCAGTTCCGTTGTTGGTTGGTATGTTAGTCGGCGAGGTTACAAAAAACACAGCCATTAAGGATGTCAACCCAGTGATGTTTACAGCAATGGGAATTTTTGCTTTAGTTGGTTTGGTACTGTACTTCGTTACTATTCCAGAACCACACATTGTGGATAAAGATAAGGTTGTTGAAAAATCAAAACATAGTGCTTGGTCATTCCGTCACTTTGTCTTGGGAGCCATTGCTATTGGTATTTATGTTGGAGTCGAAGTTGGTGTTCCAGGAACGATGTTCTTCTTTTTAGCAGATGCGAATGCCGGTGGTTTGGATGCAGCAACTGCAGGAACTGTTGTTGCAACATACTGGCTTTTGATGTTGGTTGGCCGCTTTATTGGTGCATCTATCGGCGGAAAGGTTTCAAGTAAATCCATGTTGATTATTGCTTCGGGACTTGGTATGATTTTGGCTCTTTTGGCAATTGTTCTACCGATTGCAACGACTGTTTCAATTCCGGTTTTCCAAAGTTCAGCCGAAGGTATTGCTTTTGGATTCGCCAATGTACCTATTAATGCGATGTTCCTTGTTTTGATTGGACTTTGTACTTCGGTAATGTGGGGAGGTATTTTCAACCTTGCAGTTGAAGGATTAGGAAGATTCACAGCTTCTGCTTCTGGTATTTTCATGACCATGGTTGTCGGTGGTGGAATCTTGCCATTGGTTCAGAATGCTATTGCTGATAGCACGGGTTACATGGTATCTTACTGGGTTCCATTCTTGGGATTGGCTTACCTGTTGTACTATGCCCTTGTTGGTAGCAAGAACGTAAATCAAGATATTCCAGTAGACTAAGCTGGAGTAGCCTTTAGATAGAAGAACTAAAATCAAGGAGTAAGCTAAACTCGAATTCGACATTTAGAATATGAACAGCCGAAGAAAAGGTGGATGTAGAATGAAGGATGCGAGTTTCGGAATACTCGAAAACTTAAAATATAGAACAAATGAAAAAAGTAGCAATAGGTGTTGATATCGGCGGCACCAATACAGCGATAGGTGTTGTTGACGGAGAAGGAAACGTGATGGTAAAGGATTCAATCCCTACTCCTTCTCATGGTAATTTAGATCGCTATATTGAAGAACTGACTGTTGCCATCAAAGAACTGATTAAGTCAGTGAAATTGGTTAACAGTGACATCGAAATTTTGGGTATTGGAATTGGTGCTCCTAATGGAAACTATTACAATGGAACCATTGAGTATGCTCCAAACCTGTCATTCCAAGGAGTTGTCCCTTTGGTAGAATTGTTGAAAAAGAGCTTTCCTGAATTGGACGCTTTGGCTTTGACAAATGATGCCAATGCAGCTGCTATTGGTGAAATGATCTATGGTGGTGCAAAAGGCATGAAAAACTTTGTGATGTTTACTTTAGGAACTGGTGTTGGCAGCGGTATCGTTGTTAATGGCGACTTGGTATACGGAGCCGATGGTTTTGCCGGAGAATGTGGACATACTGTTTTGATTCCTGAAGGTCGCATGTGTGGTTGCGGAACAAAGGGTCACTTGGAAGCCTATTGTTCGGCTCCTGGAATGAAGCGGACAGCCTTTGAAATTCTGGTACGTGACAATGCTGTTAATAGCTTGTTGGCTGACAAATCATACAAAGAGCTGGACTCTAAAATGATTTTTGATGCTGCCGAGAAAGGCGATAAAGTGGCTTTGGAAGTATTTGAAAAAACAGGACATTGGTTAGGTCAAGCTTTGGCTGACACTGTTCACCACCTGAGCCCAGAGGCTGTCTTCTTGTTTGGTGGTCCAACTGCTGCTGGCGATTATATCTTCAAGCCAACAAAAGCGGGTATGGAAAAATACTTGCTTCCTATCTTTAAGGATAAGATTCAGATTTTACCTTCTAAATTGAAGCAAGGAGATGCTGCTATTGTTGGAGCAAGTGCTTTGGTTTGGAAAGAAGTGGATAAATAAAAATCAATCAATTCACGATAGAATAACGGGAGCTTTCGAGCTTCCGTTTTTTTGTTTTTAATCGTTTTAAAGACTATTGGGATCTCCTTTCAAGGAATTGATTATTTGATATTTACCTCAATCTTTTTTCTTTTGACTATTGGTTAATGAGGTGTTATTTTGCGAATGTCTTCCTGGAAAAGAAGAGCGATGTCAGCAATTGTTTGATTTAAATCGCGGTATTGAAAATCAATGGTTTGTTGAATTTTGGATCCGTTGTAACGATGAATTCGGTTGGATCCGGAAACAGCTTCTCGAGTGATCTGAGGGCGTTTCCCGGAGAAGAAACTAGCTAGTCGCGCAGCTCGCCAAGCTAGTTGTAAAATCAGATCAGATGCAAAAGTTCGGGGGCGGGGCTTTTGAAGCGAATCAGCGATCTTAAAAAAGAAATCTTGATAGCTCATATTCCCGGCGTTGAGAATGAAGCGCTGATTCTTCGTTTGTTCGAAGTTGCGATTAGTCATCAAATGAATCATGGCTGTGGCTACATCCCGAACATCAACAAAGCCGGTTTCTCCTTTCGTGTAATATTTGAGCCCTTTCCAGATGGCCTGAAATAGTTTTGGGCTTCCAATGTCCCAATTCCCAGGTCCTAGAATGATTGATGGGTTGACAATAACGGCTTCCAAGCCTTCTTCAATTCCTCTCCAGACTTCCATTTCAGAGAAGAATTTACTCAAACTGTAACCTGATTTTTGTTTGGATGGAATCCAGTAGGTTTCTTCGTTAATCTCAGTCCCATCCTGAGTTTTCCCAAGGGCAGCAATGGAACTGACGTGACAGAACTTTTTAACTTGATTGTGCAAGGCGGCGTTGATCAGGTTGGCTGTGCCTTTCACGTTATTATTGAGCATGCTGTCCCGATCATTGGGATGAAAAGAAACGATGGCAGCACAGTGAAAAACTTCCGTGGCACCAACCAGTAACTCCTCCAGGCTGTGGTAGTCCAGAATATCACCTTCAACCCACTCTATTTGATCGAACAATTCATCTGCCTTGTCGGTGTAATACGCAAAAACTTTCTTGACGCCTTTCAGGTTGCTGGAGGGGCGTTTCAATACGCGAACGCTCTTTCCTGCACTGAGTAAGTCGTATAATAGGTGAGAGCCAACTAAGCCTGTTCCTCCGGTTACAAAAATCATAGTGTCAAAAATGAATTGTCAGTCGGTAAAAATAGCAAGAACAAATCAGTCAGACAATGGCTTTACTTATTCCTTGTTTTGATTCCATGGAGTTACTGCTTTGGCTCCGAAAATCTTCCCTGTGATTTTATTGATGTGGACTTTCATAAGACCAACGTTGACAACAGCAGGTTTCCCAAACTTAAACTCACGGTCGCTGTATTGTCCCATGATCTTCCCTAATAGGCGGTATTTTTCATCGTAATCATCAATAAACTCAATGGAGCCTTCAACAACAGCCGATTTTGATTTGACACGATAGCTGCAGCCAACACGGACATCCTGCCAAGCTAGTTCTTCGCCCAAGGTCCAATTGATACACACTTGAGGGTTCTGCTTCATGGTCTCCCACATGCGTCCTTCCTGAGCTGAATGAAGGATGATAGTATCGCCTTCGAGGGCGAAGTTCATCGGAAGTACGTATGGGGCATCATTAAGAGACATGCCTACAAAGCACGTTTTACAGGCCCTGATGACTTCATTGATCTCTTCACGATCTTCAATAAATAAGGTTCTCATGGTCTGGGGATTTTATCTGGTAATGGTGCGGTTGCCGAGTTGAATCGACAAATGCTTTTCAACTTTTTTTAGATTAATGTATTGATTTTGAAGGCTCAGAACTTTCTCCATATCGTCGGAAGCAAGCTGAATCCCTTTCTCCAGGTCAGAAAGCATATTTTTTACTTTACGGAGTTTGTACTCCTGGACAATTTTAGGAACAAGGAGATCCAAAACTTCATCTTCACTTTCAACAAAGGCTCCTCCCTTTTTCCAGCGTTTGCTTTCCACATATTTCTCCGACATCAGGTCACTGGCCAGTTGGCAAAGTTGCTGATCAGAATGGTTGATGAAAAACTGGCTTGGTTTAAATTGGGGATTATCCAGGTTTTCTCTGAATAAATCCACAAATTTGTTAATCAGCTCATTGTCGGAGTAAAGACCGTCGTTTTCAATCTCTTCAATCACAAAACGACCAACCGAGATGGAGATGGTTTCTTCCGGCGTTTCACCTTCCTCTTCAAAAACTTCGGTGTGAAAATATTTTAGCAGAATGCGCAGAATCTCCCGCTCTTCAATTTCGCAAAGGTTTTTTATTACCTTCTGTTCCTGTACAGGCTGAGGAGCCAGCTTTCGGGCTGTTTGATCCCGGTACTCTTTACGGCGAAGATCGTCTGATTCCTTCTGCATCAGTTTCCTGATTTCTGTGTAAAGAATATCTTCCCCAACATCCATCAAACTACTGCATTCTTTGATATACATGGAGCGCGTAATGGCATCTGGGACAACCGAAATGGAGCGGACAATATTGCTGATTAAACGGGCTTTACTAACCGGATCATTTTCTGAATTTTCAAGCAGGAGTTTGGTCTTAAATCGGATAAAGTCCGTTTGATTGGCCTCGATATATTCCTGAAGTTGCGTTGAACTCATCGACCGCGAAAACGAATCAGGGTCTTCTCCTTGCGGAAGGAGCAGCACTTTTACGTTCATGCCTTCTTCCAGTACCAAGTCAATTCCCCTCAACGAAGCTTTGATTCCAGCTTCATCCCCATCGTAAATGATCGTGATATTGGGCGAAAATCGCTTGATCAACCTGATCTGGTCCGGTGTTAGTGCCGTTCCCGATGAGGCTACCACATTCTCAATCCCGGCTTGATGAAAAGCAATCACATCGGTATAACCTTCGACCAAGTAGCATTTATCCTGGCGGGTTATTTCCCGTTTGGCTTGAAAGATTCCATAAAGTACCCGGCTTTTGTGGTAAATATCCGACTCGGGGGAGTTAAGGTATTTTGCCGTGTTTTTGTCTTTCTTGAGCGTTCGTCCCCCAAACGCAATGACTCGTCCGGCCACATTGTGAATAGGGAAAATCACCCTACCTGCAAAGCGGTCGCGTACCCAGTCGTCGCGCTTAATGGTTAGCCCTGTCTTCTCCAAAAATTCCATTTGGTAGCCTTGCAGTTGCGCCGCTTGCGTAAAGGTATCTTTCCCATCAGGACAGTAGCCAAGTTCAAACTTTTTAACGATGTTGTCGCGCAGTTCGCGTTCCCGAATGTAGCTGAGGCCGATGGTGCGGCCTTCATTCTCTTCCCACAGGTATCGGGTAAAATATTTTTGAGCAAAAGCTGATGCAATCATCATACTCTCGCGTTCATCCTTCAACTGCTTTTGTGCTTCGGTCTCCTCAGATTCCTGTACATCGATATGGTATTTCTTGGCAAGCCATTTCAATGCCTCGGGATACGACAAGGATTCATGCTCCATGATGAAATTGACGGAGTTACCACCTTTTCCACAGCCAAAACACTTGAAAATACCTTTTGCTGGTGAAACGATAAACGAGGGAGTCTTTTCGTTATGAAACGGGCATAAACCAAGCATGTTAACTCCTCTTCGCTTAAGCGTTACAAACTCCGAGACCACATCTGAGATCTCGGCTGCATCCATAATTCGATCAATTGTTGCTTGGTCAATCATAGGCACAAAAGTAGGAAAAATTGCCCCATTTAGGTTTGATGTGTTAATAAGTATTCGATGTGGAATGCTAAAGCTGTTTGTCTCGAAAAACTTCGAAAGCGTGTTTGCAGCGTGCAGGGGCAAAACGTATGGAATTCTAAGGAGCCCGGAACTGGAAAGATGGAGCCAAAAACCCATGGGGCTGGGCTTTCCTTTTTCCTGTTGAATAAGCTATCTTTAAAGCAAACTCAGAAATGATGAACAGAGGATGATCGATTTTATGGTGAAGGAGGAGGTTGTGGTGCAATTTCGATCTGGAAGTCATCAGTGAAATAAACAGTTATAGGCAAATGAAAAAGAAATTGGTTGTTCTGACGGGAGCCGGAATGAGTCAGGAAAGCGGAATCCGTACTTTCCGCGACATGGGTGGTTTATGGGAAGAATATGACGTGACCGAGGTAGCCACGCCGGAAGCATGGGAGCGAAATCCCGAGTTAGTTATGAAATTTTACAATGACCGGAGAAAACAGCTGTATGAAAGTGAGCCCAATAAAGGACATAAAGGGCTGGTTGAGCTGGAACAAGATTTTGATGTACAGATTATCACCCAAAATGTTGATGACTTGCATGAGCGGGCAGGAGCTTCCAAGGTGCTTCACCTGCACGGTGAACTCAAGAAAGTGCGAAGTACACGTTACCCTAATTTGATTTATGACTTGGATGGTTGGGAGCTTAAGTTTGGAGACCTGTGTGAAAAAGGCTACCAACTGCGGCCGCACATCGTTTGGTTTGGCGAAATGGTTCCTGCAATGGACGAGGCGGTTCCACTGGTTGAACAGGCCGATATTTTAGTCGTTGTTGGAACATCACTAAATGTTTATCCGGCAGCAGGATTGCTGCATTACATTCGGGAAGACGTCCCGGTTTTTGTTGTCGATCCCGAACGTCCACCGGTTTACATGAAAGGGGTTACCTTTATTGAAGAAAAGGCGGGTGAAGGAGTTGCTCAGCTTAAGGATAAACTTAAACAACTGATATAGTGTGAAACGAATTTTACTTTTAGGAATTTTGTCGTGGCTGTTCTTCAATGTTCAGGCCCAACGTTTTGAAGGGGGCTTGGTTGGAGGTTTAAATGCTTCGCAGGTTGATGGTGACTTTACCACCGGCTATCACAAGCCCGGGGTATCGTTTGGAGGTTATGTTCAAACCGATCTGTCCATGCGTTTTTATGCCGGAGCCGAAATTAAGTACAACCAAAAAGGTAGTCGGAAGAATCCAGATCGGGAAACGCAGGACCAGGAAAAATACATCATGCGTTTAGGCTATATGGATGTGCCTGTATACTTGGGCATCAGAACCAGTGAGTCGATCTCTTTCATTGCCGGAGCATCAGTAGGATACTTGATGCACAGTGGGGAGTGGGAAAATCATGGGCCTTTCCCGGAGGAAGATGAACGCCCATTTAATAATTTCGATTTTCAGGCTTTGTTGGGATCGCGTTGGCAAATCAACGATCGCTTGAAAGTGGAGCTTCGAATCGCCTATTCGTTCCTCCCAATTCGTGATTTACCAGGCGACATCTACTGGTATTGGTGGGACGACCAGTACAATAACGTAATTAGTACCAGCCTGTATTACCGATTAGGAAAATAATATTTTTATCTTGATTCTTTGTTGTCGATCAGTTGTTTGCGTTTTGTAATTCTTTTTTTATCAAAAAACTGCAACGTTTAAAGGTAAAGCTTGTCTTATAGGGAAAGTCAGAAACAGAAAACAAAAATTACTTTGAAAATCAGTTAAACAATGTTTAGAAAACTACTTTTCCTTTTTGCTGTATTTCTTGTTACAGCAAATCTACTTTATGCCTTTACTGATGAAGATGAAAAGTCGGAACGAAAGATTATCAGCGGACACATTTTGGATGCCGAAACTGGAGAAAGCCTCATTGGTGCTTCCGTGATGATCAAAGAACTTGGTGTCGGCACTATCAGCAACAGTTACGGGTTTTATTCAATTGCCGTTGCTCCCGGAGCCTACACGCTGCTGTGTAGTTACATCGGTTACGACGATTATTCGCAAACGGTTGAACTTACAGAAGACTTTCGGATTGAAATTGAGCTTGCACCCGGATCAGAGGAACTGGACGAGATTCAGGTGAGGGGTGAACGAAAAAACCAGAACATCACCCAAGTTGAAATGGGGGTGGAGAAATTGCAAACCAAAACCATTAAGTCTATTCCGGCATTGATGGGTGAGGTTGACGTGATCAAAGCGATTCAGTTATTGCCGGGCGTGCATTCAACTGCAGAAGGAGGCTCAGGGTTTAGTGTGCGTGGCGGAAGTCCTGACCAGAACCTAATTTTGCTGGATGAAGCCACTGTGTACAATGCCTCGCACCTGATGGGCTTCTTTTCCGTTTTCAATAACGATGCCATCAAAGATCTGAAGCTTTACAAGGGAGATGTTCCGGCTCAATACGGGGGGCGCTTATCTTCCTTGCTTGATGTGAGAATGAAAGATGGGAACTCAAAAGAGTTTACTGGAGCTGGAGGTATCGGAACAATTTCGAGTCGGTTGACCTTGGAAGGTCCTTTGAAAAAGGATAAAACTACCATGCTGCTTTCAGGACGAAGAACTTACATGGACCTTTTCCTGCCACTTTCTTCGGATGAGAATGTTCGGGATAGCCGGCTTTACTTTTATGATGCCAGCCTGAAGTTAACCCATCGGTTCAATGATAACAACCGCTTGTACATCAGTAGTTACTTGGGACGGGATGTGATGAAAAGCCCCTATTTCAGGATGGGGTTTGGAAACCGGACTTTTACGGCACGCTGGAATCATATTTTCAGCCAAAAACTGTTTATGAACCTGACAACCGTGTGGAGCCGCTACGACTATGAGTTGGGAACTGCAGAGGATGAGCCAGATTCATTTTTATGGGAATCCGACTTGGAAGATATTGGGGTGAAGGCCGATTTTGGCCTCTACATTACGCCTGAGCATGTTTTAAAATTTGGAGCTCAAAGCTTCTACCATACGTTTAATCCCGGGGCAGCCAAAGGAACTGGAGAGCAATCCATTTTCAATGAGTATATCGTTGATAAGAACTATGCCTTGGAGCATGCTGCTTACCTTTCTCATCAACACAAAATTGGAGATAAGCTGGTGCTGAAGTATGGTTTGCGTGTTTCACTTTTCCAAAGTATCGGCGAAGGAACAGTGTACGACTATGATGAGAACTACCAGGTGGTGGATTCTACACTTTATGCTTCGGGTGAGGTGTATCAAAACTATTGGGGACTGGAACCTCGCTTGGGAGTCAACTACATGATTGCCCCCAACTGGTCTTTGAAGTTTAATTACAATCGTTCACGTCAAACCATTCAGCAAGCAACCAATACTACAGCTGGTAGTCCGCTTGATATTTGGTTTCCATCTAGTCCCAATGTGAAACCACAAGTTGCCGATCAGCTTGCTTTGGGCGTGTTTCACAACTTTCAAAACGATCGGTACCAGCTGTCTGTAGAGGGCTATTATAAGGATATGCAGCATACAATTGATTTTGCTGATCATGCTGATTTATTGCTCAACAAATACCTGGAAGGAGAACTGAGGGTGGGCGATTCCAAAGCTTATGGGCTTGAGTTTCTTTTGAAAAAGACAGAAGGAGATTTGACCGGATGGGTGGGCTACACCCTGTCGCGGGCTGAACGAACTATCCCGGGGATCAACGATGGGAAAACCTATGTTGCTCCTTTCGATAAAACGCATGACATCAGCACGGTGCTGAACTATCAATTAAGCGAACGGGTATCGTTGTCTGCCAACTGGGTTTATTCAACAGGTCAGCCGGTAACCTTACCAATTCAGCGTTACGAGGTAAATGGGACCGTAATTCCATATTATTCTGAACGCAATGGATCGCGTTACGACGATTATCATCGTTTGGATTTATCATTGGCTCTGAAATCGAGAAACCGGAAAAACCGGCCTTGGAGTGGTGAATGGGTGTTCTCTATTTACAACGCTTACAACAGGAAGAATACCTGGGCCATGAGTTTTATTCAGGATAGTGAAAAACCAACGGAGACCTACGCTGAGAAAACTTACCTGTTTCCAATCATTCCGGCAGTAACCTACAACTTTAAATTCTAATTAGTCATGAAATACAGTTATTTATATATTTTGTTTGTGTTGATTGGGGGCTTGGCGTCTTGTACCGAACGGGTGGATATTGATCTGGAGGAAGCCGGAGAAGCTCGTTTGATCGTTTTTGGCGAGCTAACCAATGAAACCAAGGTACATGAAATTACATTGAGCCGTTCAGCTGCTTATTTCAGTAATCAAGCTCCTTCAATGATCTCGAATGCTCAGGTGATGCTTGATGATGGAGAAGAAGCCATTCTTTTGACCGAAAATGAGCAACGCCCCGGAGTTTATTTGACCCCTGCAACTTACCATGGAGTTGTTGGCAGACAATACCGACTTGATATTAGCAATGTAGATGCCAATGAGGATGGACAAATGGAAACCTACTGGGCAAAAACAGAAATGAAGCCTTACTCCGAAGTTGAGGGGGTAGCAGTCGTTTATAATTCTGATTGGGATGGCTGGGAAGTTGGTGTCTTTGGCCAAGACAATCCGGATGTCGAAGATTACTACTTGTTTAAAGTTTATAAGAATGGCGAGCTTTATACCGATTCACTCCATAATTATTGGGTCATTGAAGATCGCTTTTTTAATGGTAGTGCGATCAATGGTCCAATCGTCCAATATTTTGATGAAGAAAAAGGAGAATTGGTCGAGAAAGGAGATACAATCACACTTGAAATGGCCGCAATTACAGAGGAGTACTACACATTTATAAATGGTGCAAAGCTTGAAACGAACGAGAAAATTCCTTTGTTTAGCGGCCCGTCGGCTAACTTAAAGGGGAATATTAGTGATGGCGCGTTGGGCTTTTTTGCAGCCTATGGCTTAAGTCGGGGCTCCACAATTTATCAAGGCGAAGTCGCTGATAAATAAATCGCTACTTGGCCTAGGCAATTGCCAGTGTCAAAACACTTATTTGGCACTGGCATTTGTTTAAAATGGTTTGTGCACATGCTTCTAGTGTCGAGCCAGTAGTCACGACATCGTCAATAAGAATAACATGCTTTCCTTCAAAAACTGCTGGGTTTTTGAGTTCAAAGATCTCACTTACATTTTCCCACCGCTCGTAACGTGCTTTTCGGGTTTGTGTTGAAGAGAATTTCTTCCGAATTAAATCTTGCCGGGAGATCGGTATTTGTAGCGATTGAGCCATCCCTTTTGCAATGTGAAAGCTTTGGTTGTAGCCTCGTTTGCGCTCCTTCTTAGGATGAAGCGGAACCGGACAAAGCAGGTCTGCCTTCCGAATCCAGTCGGCTTGTTTGATTTCTTCAGCAAATCGATTTCCCATAAACTCCCCTAAATCTTTTTGTCCCCTGTACTTTAGATGATGGAGCACTTTTTGGTAGGAACTTCCTTTTTTGAATTCAAAATAAG
Organism: Sunxiuqinia elliptica; assembly: GCF_900113005.1. Taxonomy (GTDB): domain Bacteria; phylum Bacteroidota; class Bacteroidia; order Bacteroidales; family Prolixibacteraceae; genus Sunxiuqinia; species Sunxiuqinia elliptica. The sequence goes on along the minus strand of NZ_FONW01000001.1, from coordinate 285,301 downwards.
CACTTGCCCGATGAATCTGAACACGTCCGTAAAAGAGCTCCTCAAGCTTGTTTTCGGCTTGCTCATGATAGTTGGTACGTGGCAAGTGCAGCAGGCAGGTCAGACATAAGTGCTTCTCTGTTGCAATCAGTTTCTCATTGCAAACCAGACAAATCCGAGGATAGAAAAGTTCGGCAAAAGCTTGAAGGTATGTAATTAGTTGTGACATGATTAAATACTGGACCAATTGTCGTCAGGTTGTGTTAAAGTTATGCTAATAATTCAGATCTTATTTCGGATGATCGTTAATGATCGCTTAATGCTTTCGTAAATCAAGCATAAGCTCGGGCTGTTTCTTTTCGTGTATTTTTAACACCATATAAGTTAGTCTTTTACTTGCTTATTTCATAGAAACACTTGTGAGTTTGTACGAAAATGGCTCTGTTAATTTAAACTTTTGCTAGTCCTTTGTTAACCGTTTCATTTTCAATTTCCTTTTCCCATTTTGATTTTTCCCTTGAAAAAGGTTGCTGCCCGGCAACCTTTATTCTTTTTTACTAGAGTTAAAAAGTATTTTGAGTGCTTGTTTTTATTAAATTTGTAGGCAACTGCTCTAATTTAAACTAACTAAAACGCTAAACGTCATGGCTGGAAGGCTACGAAAATTCTTTCAAAAAAAGATTCTTCTTGTACTATTTATTGGATTTGCATTGGGGCTTTTGGTCCTGATTGGCTTTAACCGATCGGTGGAGTATACGTCGACCAACGAGTTCTGTGAATCATGTCACGTGCATCCACATGTAACCGAGTCTTGGAAATTATCAACCCATTATGATAATAAAAGTGGGATTCAGGTCGGTTGTGTCGACTGTCACTTGCCTCCCAAAGGAGAAGGTTATCTGGTTGAGAAAGCCCGCCTGGGAGCAAAAGACATTTATGGCTATTTGTTCAAAGATCATGAGAGTTTCAACTGGGAAGCTAAGTCAACGGTGGAACAGGCGCAACATTTTACTTACAAAGCTTCGTGTGTGCAATGCCATGCTAACTTATTCCCGCTGACCTTATCTGCTGAGGGGCAGGATGCTCACTTGTATTATTCTCAGAATGAGGAGGAGTTGAGCTGTATTAACTGTCACTTGCACGTTGGGCACTTTGATCCAAATGCGACGCATGAAAGCAATGTTGGCTTTGGAAAAGACATGCAGGAAAATCGTGAGATTTACCAGGAAGCGACAGCAGTTAGCAAGCACGAAACATTTACAGAGAAAATCCCCAATACGCCAGTATCATTTAAAATGGTGGCCATTCCTGGAGGATCATTTGCAATGGGAAGTCCGGAGAATGAGCCTTATCGGAACGAGGATGAAGGACCCCAGAAACAAGTTGAAATCAGCCCATTCTTTATGGCTGAAGTTGAGGTGACCTGGAATGAGTTCTTAGCATTTTACGGGCAAACCGGGGCTGAAGGCCGAAGTACTGATACCGAAGGAACCCGAATGGATGGCGAGGTAGATGCCATTACGGGGCCAACACCTCCGTATGGACAGCCCGATCAGAACTGGGGAATGGGGAACCGGCCAGCGATTACCATGCGTCATAAAGCCGCTTTGACCTATTGCGAATGGTTGTCGCAAGTTACCGGAAAAACTTACCGCTTGCCGACAGAAGCTGAGTGGGAGTATGCTTGTCGTGCAGGAACGCAATCGCCATACTTTTTTGAAGGTAACCCGAAAGATTTCTCTCAAGATAAACTATGGAATAAACTGTTTGGAGCAGATACAACCAATATCAATTCGTTCATTATTTATGAGGCCAATAGCATGATGAAAACACAATTGCCATCTGCCGTTCGGTCGAATCCTTTTGGACTGAAAAATATGCTCGGCAACGTGGCTGAATTCTGTCAGGATTGGTATGCTCCGGACGCTTACGCTAAGCTAACCGATGGTGTAAAAGATCCCAAAGGGCCGGCAACAGGAACAGAACATGTTGTTCGTGGTGGTTCGTTTAAGAGTTCTGCTGCTGACGTTCGCTCAGCCACTCGTGATTATACCAAAACAGAAGCTTGGATGAAGACTGACCCACAAATGCCAAAGAGTATTTGGTGGTATTCTGATGCCAATATGGTTGGCTTCCGTGTTGTGTGTGAATTTGATGAAAAAACCGGTAATCAATAACTAAATCTAGATATCATGACAGACAAATCGAACTATTCAAGACGAAGATTTTTAACCAGTGCCGCAGCAGTCGGAGCTGTTGGCGTCATTGGCGCAAATGCGCTGGTTTCCTGTGCCGAAAAACAAAAGGCCGTGGAACTGAACCTGCCACCACTACTGGACCAGGCTCCGGATGGAAAACCAATAAAAGCGGGTGTGATCGGCTGTGGCGGCCGTGGCTCGGGAGCAGCGCTCGACTTTTTGAATGCTGGTCCTAACCTGGTGATCCATGCGCTGGGCGATGTATTCCAGGACCGGATTGATGACTGCCGCAAGAAACTGAAAGACCAAGCCAATCATGAAGTGCCTGACGAAAATATTTTCCTGGGCTTTGATGCTTTTGAAAAAGTGATTGACTCGGGCGTTGACCTGGTGATTCTGGCTACACCGCCTCACTTCCGTCCTCAGCATTTCGAGGCAGCCGTACAGGCCCGTAAGCATGTATTCATGGAAAAACCGGTGGCTGTAGACCCGGTTGGTATCCGCTCGGTGATGGCTACTGCTAAGAAAGCCGAATCGCTGGACCTGAAAATTGTAACCGGAACGCAGCGCCGTCACCAGCGCGACTACATTGAAGTGTACAAGCAGGTGGCCAATGGAGCCATTGGTGAGATTGTAAGTGCCAACTGCTACTGGAACCAGTCGAAACTGTGGCATCGCAACCCGAATGCCGACTGGAGCGAAATGGAGTACATGATCCGCGACTGGGTGAACTGGTTGTGGTTGTCGGGCGATCACATTGTGGAACAGCACATTCACAATATTGATGTGATTAACTGGTTCTCGGGCAAACACCCGACCAAAGCTGTTGCTTTTGGTTCTCGCCAGCGCCGGGTAACAGGCGATCAGTTTGATAACTTCAGTGTCGACTTTACTTACGATGATAAGATGCATACGCATAGCATGTGCCGTCAGATCAACGGATGTGTCAACAATGTGTCGGAGTTTGTGATGGGCACAAAAGGCTCGTCCAATTGTAAGAATACGATTTGGGATGCCACCGGAGCAGAGTTGTACAAGTATCCTTATCCGCTGGATGAGAACGGGCAGCCGGAGCGCAATGTGAAGATCAGTCCTTACGTACAGGAGCACATTGATCTGGTTACCTGCATACGTCAGAATATTTCGGTGAATGAAGCCGAGCAAACAGCCATTACCAACCTGTGTGCAATTATGGGACGTACCTCAGCTTACACGGGCAAGGAAGTGACTTATGAAGAATTGATGAACTCAGACGTGAAACTTGGACCGGATACGTACATTATGGGCGATGTTGGTATTGTGCCGAATGCCAAAGTTCCTGTGCCGGGCGAAGCGGCTGAATAAGACTTTAAGAAATAACTCCAAGGGAACCATGCATGTGGTTCCCTTTTTTTCATCTCATTGGAATAAAGATGCCGTGAATTGTCAAAAAAATTGACAGAACTTGTTAATTTATTTGACAGTTTTCCTGAACTGTATTTTGTTAACTGTTTGTAATTCATATAGGTATCATTGTGGTACGTTTTCTGAACCAATTGTGAAAAACAAAGAATATGATTCGACTAAATGATATTGACCGTTACTTCGATTCAAAGTTTCAACGGACATTTGTGCTGAAAGGGATTAACCTGCAAGTTGAAGAAGGAGAGTTTGTTAGTATTATGGGACCTAGTGGTTCCGGTAAATCCACCCTTCTGAATATTATTGGCTTGCTGGATGCCCCATCAGCCGGGAGTTTGTTTTTTTATGATGCGCCTGTGAATGAGCTCAAAGAGAAGAAAAAGGTGGAATACCATCGTAATTTCATGGGGTTCATTTTTCAGGCCTATCATTTAATCGAGGAAATGACGGTTTATGAGAATATTGAAACTCCATTGATTTACAAAGGAGTGAAAGGGAAAGAACGGAAAGCCATGGTAGCCGATTTGTTGGATCGGTTTAACATGGTTGCCAAGAAGGACTTATTTCCTGCCCAGCTTTCAGGGGGACAACAACAGTTGGTGGGTATTGCTCGTGCCATCGTAGGAAAGCCACGTTTGTTACTGGCCGATGAGCCGACTGGAAATTTACACTCGTCGCAAGGGGAGATGATTATGGAAGTCCTTCGGGAATTGAATGAGCAGGGAATGACCATTATCCAGGTGACACACAACGAGAAATTTGCACACTATGGTTCCCGTTTGGTTCGTCTGGAAGATGGGCTGGTTCGTGAGGATCGTCAGTTGGTGGCTGCTGAGTAAAAGGCGTCTTTCTTTTGCCTGAAACTGGTTGAATCAGCATTAGCCATTCTTTCGGCCAGTCGTCAGTTTGGTGGTTACTTCGCGGCGAACGCGCCCGTGAAGACGTTCCCAGTGCTTTTCCATGAATTGCTCAACGGCCAGCCTGTCTGATCTTGAAAGTACTCTTAATGCCCACGAAAGAGCTTTAATTACCATATCATCCCGGTCATCAATGACCTGTTCGCATACCATTAATGTGCGTTCGGTGTCGCCAGTTCCTCCTTTGGCGCGCAAATTTAGCGGAACGGTACACACTACTGCCGTCCGCCTTAGCCATCGGTCCGGGCTTGCAAGCCAAGTCTTGATTTGCTTGTCGGATAAGGTGTCTTCGCGCCAATGCCAGCCGGCAATCATCGTCGAGTAAGTATCGGTCGACACCCAGTTGTCCAAGGTATTTCCAAGGGCAATGATTTGTTCTTCAGTTAAAGCTTTTAAGGCCTTTTTATTCTTCCACAGTAGTTCGAAAGCCAATGTCTGGCATTCAAAAATAGTATGATGGCTCAATTCCAAACACAATTGAATCCATTGCTGGGGGCTAAAATCATATAAAATGTTGCTCCATGTTTTAACAATAGCTTTCAGGTCTGGTGCCCGCACTCCAAGAATATGGAGGCGTGATGGAAAATTAGCTTGTGCTTGTTCTTGGCGTTCAGGCGTTGACACCTTTTTAAGCTCTTCAATAAGCATCGTTATGATTTCTGTGTTGGTCATCAATAGGTTTTTGTAAATTTGAATGCTTTAAAGGTAATAAGAAATAGCCGGAGAAGATGAATTCCCTAATTAGACTATTTCTGAAATCAAATGGAAACAGTGAACTATGAAACTTGTATTTGCAACCAACAATCAACATAAATTAAGAGAGTTACAACAAATTTTAGGAGATGAAATTCATCTTTTAAGTTTACAGGATATTCAATGCGAGGAGGAGGTTCCTGAAAACCAGGAAACCTTGGAAGGAAATGCATCGGAGAAGGCTTTTTTCATCTACAATAAGTACGGTTACAATTGTTTTGCAGATGATACTGGTTTAGAAATTGATGCATTAAATGGTGAGCCTGGTGTTTACTCGGCGAGATATGCTGGTCCTGCGCGCGACGCTGGTGACAATATGGCGAAGGTGCTGGATAAAATGAAAGAAATAAAATTGCGGAATGCTCGTTTTAGAACCGTAATCTCGTTGGTGATTGATGGGCTTGAAACTCAGTTTGAAGGACGGGTAGAAGGGGCGATTTTGAATGAAGGTCGCGGAGTGGATGGTTTCGGTTATGATCCGATTTTCCAGCCTGAAGGATTCAGCCAGTCATTTGCTGAGATGGACGCTAACCAGAAAAATGAGATCAGCCATCGTGGGCGTGCGGTTCGCAAGCTGGTTGACTATCTGAAGTCTCTGAATAGATGAAAAGTACATGGAGTTGCCCCGTTGGGCTGACCATGAAAAAATAAACAAAACTAAACGGATGAAACAATTTTACCTTTTACTCTGTCTCGTTTGCTTATCCTTTGGAGTGCAAGCTCAAATAGGTGTTGGTGAGTGGCGTGATCATTTGTCTTACACTTCTGCTTTGCAGACTATTGAAGCAAATAACAAGGTTTACTGTATAACAACAGGAGGTTTGTTCACTTATGATTTAGCCGATAATAGCTTGCAGAAGTTCAATCAGATCAATGGTTTGTCTGATGTTCGCCCGGTTCAGATGGCTTATGGTGAGGCTGCTGAAGTGGTTGTGCTGGCTTATGAAAATAGTAATCTGGATTTGATTTTTGAACAGGAGGTTTTCAATATTTCTGCGATTAAGCGGAAACAGATTCAAGGCGATAAAAAGATCTACTCCGTTTTGGTTGTTGGGCAAACGGCCTATCTATCATGTGGCTTTGGAATTGTTGCCGTCAACCTGGAAAAACGGGAGATTAAAGACACTTACTATATTGGAGAGAACGGTACATCGCTTCGGGTGATGGACATGACTTTTGATGGAAACTATCTGTATGCGGCTACTGAAAACGGCATCTATCGGGCTGATCAAGATTCTCCCAACCTACAGGATTTTGAAGCCTGGGTGCACGTTGATGCTGTTCCAAATTCAAATCAAACATTTGCTAGTCTTGAGTTTTTCAATGGTGCTGTGATTGCTTGTTATTCCGATGAAAGTTCGGGGCAACAAGAACTCTACCAGCAAAATGGAAATGTTTGGGAACGGATTTTTCCTGGATTGGATAAGATTCAGGAAGTTCGGGCTTGTCATGACCGATTGCTTGTTGCCATGAATGGAAAACTGCATGTTTATGATGCTTCGGGAGCGTTGGAGACTGAAGTAAACGGATACACAACAGCAGGAGAGACAATTCATAATCCGGATTTCAGCGATGCTGCTTGTTCGGCAGATGGAACACTTTGGCTGGCTGATGCAAAAACGGGCTTGGTGAGAAAGCAGGGGGGCAACTTTGACAAGCTAATTCCCGTTGGGCCATCTGATAACCGGGTGTTCTCCATGCTAGCTCATGACGATGACCTTTGGGTAACTTCCGGAGGGCGAACAGATATTTGGAACAATGTTTTTAATACGCCGGAGGCAAAGCTATTTCGAAATGGAGAATGGTCCAGTTTTAGTCGGACTAATATTTCGGAATTGAATGATTTGCACGACATTGTGAATGTAGTTGTTGATCCAACCGATCCGAATCATGTTTTCCTGGGCTCTTGGGGCGGAGGAGTTGTTGAGCTTCGCGAAGGGGCGTTTGAAGAACGTTTTAATCAGTTTAACAGCAGTCTTCAGTCGGCATTGCCCGATGATAATAGTCCAAATTTTGTTCGCATTGGCGGCATGGCTTTCGATTCAGAAAATAACTTGTGGGTGACCAATTCCTTGGTCGGAAGGCCCTTGTCGGTTTATACTGCAGCAGGAAGTTGGGAGTCCTTTACCCTTGAAGATGTTGAGGGAGTCGATGTTGGCGAAATTGTAATTACTCCGAATGATGATCAGTGGATCATCCTTCCTCGTGGACGTGATTTGTATGTTCGCAAAGGAGATGGTTCCGACGGTAAGCACCTGAAGTTAATTTCCTATTTCAATAATGGTGAACAGGAAGACTTTAACCGGATGAATGACGTGTATTCGATTGCGCTTGATCAGGAAGGTGCGATTTGGGTTGGAACTTCTGAGGGAGTTGCTGTTTATTTCAACCCGGAAGATGTTTGGGATGGCGCTTCTTTTTATGCCACTCAACCCGGTTTAGATTTGAATGATGGTGTTTACCATCCGTTGCTCGAAACCGAAACCGTAACTGCCATTGCTGTAGATGGTGGTAACCGGAAATGGCTGGGAACTAAAAGTTCTGGCGTGTTTTTGGTGTCGGAAGATGGGCAAAATGAGTTGAAAAACTTTAACGTTTCCAATAGTCCATTACTTTCCAACTCCATTCAGAGTATTGCCGTGAATGATAAAACAGGGGAAGTTTTTTTTGGCACTCCCGAAGGAATTATTTCGTATCGGGGGGAGGCTACACAGGGAGGACAGGAATATGCAGATGTATATGCTTTTCCAAACCCAGTGCGGGAAACCTATGAAGGCGATATTGTGATTACAGGACTGATTGCTGATACCGATGTGAAAATAACGGATATTAGTGGGAACCTGGTGCATGAAACAACCTCTTTGGGAGGGCAGGCTGTTTGGGATGGTAAAAACCTGAATGGAAAGCGTGTGAGTACCGGGGTTTACCTCGTACTTGGAAATGATAAATCCGGCGAAAAGACATTTTCAACTAAAATTCTTTTTATCCATTAATCAAGTTTAGCGAGCCGTGCAAGAGAAAACCAGGGGCATTTATCTTCATCATATCAATTATTCAGAAACAAGTATTATTGCTCGTTTTTATACTGAGAAGTTTGGCCATCAATCCTACTTGGTTCAAGGCATACGGAAAAAAAGGCCGACCTTTAAGAAGAGTCTTTTTCAGCCGTTGTTTTTGTTGGACTTGGAGGTTTATTATCGGCCAGGAAAGGATCTGCAGCGAATTAAAGATGCTCGTTTGTGCATGCCTTTTGAGCATATTCCGTTTGAGATTACCAAGAGTTCTCAAGCCATTTTCCTGTCCGAGGTGCTGCTGAAATGCTTGAAGGAGGAAGAGGCAAACGAGGAATTGTTCGACTTTCTTTACCACGCTATTGCGCTGTTGGACATGAAGCAAGATGGAATTGCAAACTTCCACTTGGCTTTTCTGTTTCATTTAACCCGGTTTTTAGGCATTTTCCCGCAGTTGCCAACCAATGGGGGGGCCATGTTCTTCGATTTGGAAACAGCCAATTTCTCGGGTGCTGAGCCGCTACACAACCATTACATGGATGTTGAAACGACCTCAAATTTTAAAAAGCTTTTTCAATTTGATATTAGCAAAGTTGAACAGTTGAAGCTGGATAACCGCCAGCGAGCTGCTTTGCTCACTCAACTACTTAATTATTACCGAACCCACCTCGATTTTGTTGAGGAGTTAAAGTCGTTAGCTGTTTTAAAAGAAGTGCTCGGATAACGACTCATGAAGAATAATTCTTTAATTTTGATTTTATTATCGGTGGACTAACGGCACTTTTATTATTTTTGCGAACTTACTTTTTGTGATATGGTACAGTCTAAATTGCCAAATACAACTTCTAGTTCATTTTCTTCAATCTGTCAGTTGATCGAGGAAACAGGTGCGTTGGATATGGCCATCGGGAAAACCGATTTTAAATGTCCTCAGGAGTTGCTTGATTTGGCTGTAAAATACTTCAATGAAGGTTACAACAATTATGCTCCTCTTGAAGGTATTTATCCGTTAAGGAAAGGGATTAGTGACATGATAAAAATGCATTATGGTCACGAATTTAATCCCAAAACTGAAGTAACAGTTACTGCAGGAACGATTCAGGCGATTCATACAGCCATTAGTTCTGTGGTAAAAGATGATGATGAGGTCATCATTTTCGAGCCCGCTTTTGAGTCGTTTGCTCCTTCAATTGTATTGAATGGTGGACGCCCGGTTTATGTCAGGTTGAAAGCTCCGGCTTTTAAGATTGACTGGGAGGAACTGCGGAAAATGGTGACTTCGAAAACCAAAATGATTATTCTGAATTCTCCACACAACCCAACAGGCTCAGTGCTTTCTGAGAATGATTTGTTGCAGCTTCAGCGGTTGACTAATGGAACAAACATCATCGTGTTGAGTGATGAAATTTTCGAATCGATCATTTTTGACAATCAGATTCATCAGAGTGTTTCGCGTTTCGAGAAGTTGATCGAGCGAAGCTTTATTGTATCCTCTTTTGGACCGTTGTACAACGTTAATGGTTGGGGGATTTCATACTGTGTCGCACCCGAGAAGCTGATGCGCGAATTTCGGAAAATGCAGCAAATTCAGATTTACAACGTGAATACGCCATTGCAATATGCTTTGGCCGATTTTCTCCCCAAAAACATGTCGTTTGAAGATACCTCAGAGTTATATCAGGGCAAACGGAATTATTTTAATCGCTTGCTGGACGGAAGCTTGTATCAGGTTATTCCTGCTCAGGGCGGTTATTTCCAGCTGTTGGATTATTCAAATATCTCGGATGAGACAGATGTTGAATTCTCGGAGCGTTTAGCACGTGATTTTGGAATAGCAACGATGCCGGCCTCGGCCTTTTACCACGAAAAAGGTAAGTCGAGGTATGTGCGTATTTGTTTTGCTAAGGAAAACAGCACGCTAGAGCAAGCTGCCGAGCGTTTATTACAAGTGCCTTCAACAACTGCGCTGTAGGCGAGTATTGAAAAGAAAATAGCAAGAGTCTGTCGACTCGTTACAAAAATAAAAAGGGTTAATAAGTGCTGTCCTTAGAATGGAACAGGTACTTATTAACCCTAAGTTTTTTCTTCTCTTTCAGCTAATACAAGTATTTAGCTTATTTCTTGATCAACAACCAAGTGTCGGCATATTGAGGGAAATCATTTCTGATTTGGTAAACTCGTTTGCGAGCTTCAAACTCATCAGTAAATGAATTAACACACACGCGGTAGTAGCCAGTTTCGCTGTGTAGTACAATTGGATTGAATCCTTGAGGAATCAACTCTTGCTTGTAGCGATTGGCGTTCGCATTGCTGCTAAAACTTCCGATGATGACAAAATAGCTGTTATTCTCATTTTTTGCCTGATCTTCTTTTTGAGCAAAAGTGAATGTCTCCGATTGAATACGAACGGGCTTTTCTGTTTTCTCAGCCTGCTCATACATGCGATCAGAGCTTGGAGCTTCTCTTACTTCAGTTTGAGTTGATGGAACAGAAAACACTTTGGTTTGAGTATCATCCTGCACGGTTTCAGTTGCAGGTTTATCCTCCTTTTTAACTTTTTGAAATACCTTACAGCTTGAGCTTAAAAGTCCCAAGGCTAAAACCGCCATCATTATTTTCTTCATGACTTGTTGATTTACATGTTTAACTTTCAAAAATACGAAAAAGCACGAGTGCTTATTGTGCTTTGTGTAACAGGTTATTAACGAATTGGTGTTAAAATCTAATAATTCAGAATGTTTTTCAGATAGCGTTGTCCGGCAACACTACGATAGAACCGACTCCGACGAATGGCTTCCTGCTTACTATGAAACCCTTCGTCATAGAGAATAACCCAGTTGGAATAGTTTGCTGTTAGCTCAACTTTTCCTTGGTTGTGAGCTTGCACCGCCTTTTTCAGGTCCATGCAGAACCCGTAGTAAAAGCGATGATGCTCCTGGTTGTATAAAACGTATGAATAATAGTTCATGCTGCAAAAATATAAAATCTAGGCTATCAAGCATGTTTATTTTTTACAGCATTGTTTGTGGTAGGCTTATTTGAGGAATGGTTGTGTGCATTTAGCCACAACTGAAGAATAGCAGGTATTCGTCAGAAATGCAGTACCGTGTTTAGAGTGAGTCGTTTAAAAGCTTAGGCCAAATGTTTCAGGATACATGATCGCCATGGCAATGATGACAACAATAAACAGTGACAAAAAGATAAAAAACAGGATCACGCCAGTTCGGTAGCGCTTATTGCTCTTTTCCAGTTGTGTGATGGATAGGATTTTGGTCATCTTGTTAACAAGCTTTTTCAACGCCATCTGGTCTTTAACGATATAATCGTAAGCTCCATACTTCATGGTATTAATGGCGATATCAATGCTGTCTTGTCCGGACAGAAAGATAAACTGCGCCTCGGGAGCTATTTTCTTGGTTCTTTTTAAGACCTCGATTCCATTCATTCCATCTAGAAGGTAGTCCTGAATGACAATCCGGGGTTGGCGTTCCATCGCTTTGATGGCTTCTTCGCCGGTTGAAAATGCTTCTACGTTAAGGAATTTATTGGTCTTCAGGTAGCTAACGACTAGCTTGCTGTAAACGGGGTTGTCTTCTACTACAAAAATTAGTGGCCCTTTGTTATTTTGCATAACTCAAGAATAATATAGGTTAATCATGCTTTTGGTCTGGGAGTAGCACGTTTAGCTTTGTTAAAATTAGTAAAAAAATAGACACAATTCCGTTGTAGCCTCTTATTTGGCAATAAAAGTATAAAAAATGAAGCTTAGTCTTTCTTTTTGTTCCTGTTGTTTTGAAGGATTTTTAGTTTATTTGTTTCAATATTCTATGTTATGCAATTAGCTATTGATATCGGCAATACCAACATTGTTCTGGGGCTTAAAGCTCAAGATCGTTGGAAACACATCTGGAGGATAAGGACTGACGCACGAAAAACCGCTGACGAGTATGAAGTGATTTTTCGCTCTTTGTTTGGGAATGCCCAAGTGGAGATTGGAGCAATTCAGCGAGCAGTGTTAAGTAGCGTTGTGCCTTCGTTGAATGATGATTTTCAAGAGCTTTTTGAGGGACTTCTTAAGTTGAAAGTGTTGGTGATTGAACCCGGTATTTATCACCGGCTCCCGATTCGTATTTTAAATCCATACCAAATCGGTACAGACTTGGTGGCAAATGCAACTGCGGCGTTTACTAAATTTGAAAAGCCCTGTATGGTGGTTGATTTTGGAACGGCACTTACATTTCTGACCTTGTCGGGTACTGGAGAAATTTTGGGGGTTGCTATTGCCCCAGGATTAGGAACTGCTGTAAATTCTTTGGCGGGGAACACCGCACAACTTCCTCATGTGCAGCTGTCTGTTCCGCCGTCTGTTTTAGGCCGTAATACGGTTCATGCTATTCAATCTGGAGTTATGATTGGTTATACGGGGCTGGTTGACCGAATGATTGAACAGACGGAAAAAGAGCTGGGCGAGAAGCTCAATGTGATTGCAACAGGAGGTTTGTCAGGAATCTTTAACAAAGAGTCTTCGCGCATCAATCATGTTGAAGAGAATTTGACATTGGATGGACTGATGATTATTGGTGAGTTTATCGCTCAATAATCGTCGGGTGCTTCGAGTTTTTTTATTCGCTTTATTTCTAGATGATTACTTCTATCGAACGTTTTCACCGATTATTTCCGGGTGTTTAACGAAAATTCAAGGATATTCCCCTGAGTCATTTTTATCTTGTGTAACGAAAAACAAATTTGTTCGTCCATTAGATGAACAGGTTTTTGAAATGATTTTGCATTGGTCTTACTTCTTACCCTTTCCTGGATAAAAGAAGAATGCAGAAGATGTGCTATTTATAACCTGCAAACAATACTTAGAGAATGAAAAAAACAATTATCCTAACCCTATCTTTTTTGACCTTTATCGTGGCTTTTTCAGCCTGTATGTTTCTTGGTCCATCGATTAAAGGAAATGGGAATGTAACAACTTCTTATCGAGATGTTGGCGATTTTGAACAATTAAAAGTGTCTACCGGCTTAAAGGTTATCTTAAAACAAACAGATAGAAATCAAGTGATTGTTGAAGCCGATGAAAACTTGCATGATGTTATCCAAAGTGAAGTTCGAGGAGATGAACTTCGCTTGTACACGGATCAACGAATTAAGAATGCGACTAAAATGTCAATTATTGTAGAGTTTAAAGATATTGATGCTTTGCATACGAATGCTGGTGCAAGTGTTTCTTCTGATGGCATGCTGCAGCTGAAAAATCTGGAGACAAAATCGAGTTCAGGAAGCAGCCAGGATCTGAAAATAAATCTGGATCATTTGGAAGGGAAAGTGTCTTCAGGAGCTAATATGAAGTTAGCTGGAAAGGCGCAATCAGTGAACTTGAAGGCTTCCTCCGGAGCAATTCTAAAAGCGGGAGAGCTTACTGCTGATGCCTGTTTTGCTGATGCTTCCAGTGGGGCTAATATTCATATTAAGGCGACTAGGAAGTTTGAGGGAGAAGCATCGAGTGGAGGAAATGTTTTCTACTCAGGAAATCCGAAAACAGTAGAAATTAGCACATCTTCAGGCGGGAATGTTTTAAAGAGATAGAAGAAATATTAATAGATTAAAATAGTAGAGAGCGATGAACACAAGTAAAAAACATTTGTACTTAGCAATGGCTTTTCTGGTAGGCCTGTTTTTCTTAATGCCCGGGCATGGCTATAGTGAGAAAAGAAATACCCAGCAGCGTAATACGGCAGCGTTTCATGGAATCTCTGTTAGTAGTGGTATCGACTTATACCTGACTCAAGGAAACGCCGAAGAAGTGGTTGTGAAAGCTGATCCAGATCTTATTGATGATATCATTACCGAGGTGCGGAATGGAATTTTGCACATTTACATGAAAAAGAACCGAAACTGGATGTGGAATAAGGAGCGTTCTTGTTATGTCACGTTTGATGATCTGACTCGCTTAGATGTTTCAGCAGGTGCTGATGTTGAATCGGAAAATGCGTTTAAACTCGATGAACTAAAGATTGCCGTAAGCGCTGGAGCTGATGTTGAACTAGACGATGTAACAGCTAAGGCTGTATGGCTTGATACAAGCAGTGGCTCTGACGCTGAGATCTCAGGGAGAACAGATCGTTTTGAAGCATCCTCCTCCAGTGGTGCCGATATTTCTTGCGATGATTTTGTCGCTAAATATTGTAAGGTGAGTGTTTCCAGCGGAGCTGATGCTGAAGTTCATGCCACAGAAGAATTGAGAGCCTCTGCGAGCAGTGGTGGGGATATTCGGTATAAAGGTGACCCAAAAAGGAAAGATATTAACGAGTCAAGTGGTGGAGATGTTTACAGGTATTAGATATTGATTTTGACACAAAAAAAGGAGTTTCCAGCTGGAAACTCCTTTTTATTTATGCTGTATATAGCTTATTCAGAAAGTGCAAAGCGAATGAATTCAGTAACGCTAAGATCTTTGTCAGCTGATACTAAATATTCTTTCACTGTTTGTTTGTTGTCTTTAACAAAAGCTTGGTTCAACAACGTATTTTCTTTGAAGAATTTATTCAATGAACCTTGAGCAATTTTGTCAAGCATTGCTTCTGGTTTTCCTTCCTGACGGAATTTTTCCTTAGCAATTTCCAACTCTTTCTCTACGACTTCAGGAGCAACATTGTCTTTATCAACAGCTACAGGGCTCATTGCAGCTACTTGCATAGCAACATCTTTCATCACCTGCGTGTCAACTCCACCTTTGTTGAAACCAACTAAAGTAGCTAGTTTATTTCCTGGGTGGATGTAAGGAACAACAGCACCGGCTTCAATTTTGCCATAGAATGACAATTCGATTTTTTCACCGATAACACCAGTTTGTTCAGTTACATGAGACTCAATGGTACGTCCTTCAACTTCAATTGCTTTCAAAGCTTCCAAATCAGCTGGCTTGTTGGCAAGTGCAGCATCCAGGAATTTTTGAGTTGTTTTAACGAAATCTTCGTTTTTAGCTACGAAGTCAGTTTCGCAGTTAAGAACTACAATTGCTCCAAATTGATTGTCTTCACTTACACCGGCAAGGGCAACACCTTCAGAGGCTTCGCGGTCAGAACGCTTGTTTGCTACTAGTTTACCTTTTTCGCGGATAATTTGAACCGCGGCATCAAAGTCACCATTTGCGTCGGCAAGGGCATTTTTACAGTCCATCATGCCGGCACCTGTTGCTTTACGCAACTTCATTACATCTGCAGCAGAGATTGCCATAATTGTTTGTGTTTTTTATATGTTAAAAGAGCAATTATTCTTTTTCTTTGGTGTCGTTTTCAACGTCAACCTTTTCAGTTTCTGCTTTTGCAGCTGATTTTTTGCTTTTCGCTTTTTTAGGTTTTTCGTCGTCACCTTCTTTTTCGCGTTCAACTTTGCGTTCGTTCAAGCCTTCGCCGATTGCATCGCACATGATGCGAGTAATCAAACGGATTGATTGAGAAGCGTCGTCGTTAGCTGGAATAACAAAATCAAGACCTTCTGGATCAGAGTTTGTATCTACCATTGCAAAAACAGGAATACCCAGTTTTTGAGCTTCGCGTACAGCGATTTTTTCTTTCAATACGTCAACAACAAATAGTGCTGCTGGAAGCCGAGTCAGGTCAGCAATACTACCGAGTACTTTTTCCAGTTTTGCACGTTGACGGGTAATTTGCAACTTTTCGCGTTTTGACAAGTTATCCCAACTATTGTCTTTCATCATTTTATCGATGGAGATCATTTTTTTGACCGCTTTGCGGATTGTTGGGAAGTTTGTTAGCATACCACCTGGCCAACGCTCTACTACGTAAGGCATGTTTACATTACCTACGTTGTCAGCAACAATGTCTTTAGCTTGTTTCTTTGTTGCTACGAATAGAATTTTGCGACCCGATTTGGCGATTTGTTTCAAGGCGGCAGCAGCCTCATCGATTTTCACAACTGTTTTTTGAAGATCGATGATGTGAATTCCGTTTTTCTCCATGAAAATGTATGGAGCCATGTTTGGATTCCACTTTCTTTTCAGGTGACCAAAGTGTACACCTGCATCCAATAATTCTTGAAAATTTGTTCTTGGCATCTTTTTACTTTTTTAAATAATTTGTTGAAAAGCAACCTTTGAGTAGCCCCTGGCCTAAAGCTGGGAGTCTCAATGGTTTCAGATCCACAGTCATATTTAGATTGAAAATATCGATTAACGTTTTGAGAACTGGAAACGTTTCCGTGCTTTTGGTTGACCTGGTTTCTTACGTTCCACTTCGCGTGGGTCACGTGTCAGGAAGCCGGCTTGTTTCAGTACTGGTCTTGATTCAGCATCAATTTCGATTAAAGCTCTTGAAATGGCTAAACGCAACGCTTCAGCCTGACCTTTAATACCACCACCATCAAGATTTACTTTTACATCATATTGATCAGCTACACCAAGCAGGTTTAATGGTTGCATAACAATATACTGTAGTGTTCCATTTGGGAAATATTCTTTTAAATCCCTTTTGTTGATGGTAACATTTCCTTTACCCTCGCTGATGTATACGCGAGCCACAGCAGATTTTCTACGTCCTAGGGTATTTACTACTTCCATTGTTATAATTTAATCTTGTTTAAATCAATTACTTTTGGGTTTTGAGCTTCTTGTTTGTGCTCAGCACCAACATACACTTTCATGTTTCCATAAACCTTACGGCCCAAACGATTTTTAGGAAGCATGCCGCGAACAGCAGACTCTACAATACGTTCTGGGTACTTGGCTAAAACATCAGCAGGTGTTTGTGAACGCTGTCCACCTGGGTAGCCTGTGTGACGCAGGTAAATTTTGTCAGTCATTTTTTTACCTGTCAATCGCACTTTTTCTGCATTGATTACAATTACATTGTCCCCACAGTCAGCGTGAGGTGTAAAGTTGGGTTTGTGTTTTCCTCTCAGCATCTTAGCAACTGCACTGGCTAAACGACCCAGTACCATATCTGTTGCATCAACAACAACCCATTCCTTATTTGCCGTGGCACTATTGGCCGAGACGGTCTTGTAAGATAAAGTATCCACTTGCCTTTAATTTTTTAAATTAACACTAAAAGTTGCAAAAACTTACATTTCAATTGGTTGGTCGGCTTCTGGCTTATTAACATCGGGCATGTTGATAAACTTTCTACCGTCAACATTATCAATTATTTATAAGAACTGCAAGTACGGACAATAATCGGGACTGCAAAAGTATTTCTTTTTTCTGAAAAACCAAACAGAAAATGACACCAAAAACAAAATTAACACTAAGATTTCCAATATTTAATGAATAGTAGCGGATGGATGGATCTTCTGTTCAATGGAGAGATTTGTCTGGCCTATTGGTATTGATTTTTGGGGTGAGCTTATTGGTTGATTAAGCAAAACCGCCAAGGATGGCTGGTCCAGGGTTCGCCGGCGTAGTCAATTCCAACTCGGGGAGTGGTTTGTAGTTGTTTTGGAATGGGAGCATCTTCAAGCCAAAGTCGTGGGGAATGAGTTAAATCTTCGCCATAAAAGGTTTGGTCCAGTTGTAATTCACGTCCCAGACGTCCGGGGCCATTAAAACCTTCCAGTCCTCGGATAAGAACGGCGGAAGCTTGATCTTTGTCTTCGGTAACAAAATTGAGCAGCCAGTACTGTCCATAAATGAGGTACACATAAACCAATCCTCCGGGATGAAACATGATTTCAGTTCGTTTGGTGCGCCCCTTGCTGGCGTGGCAAGCTAAGTCTTCCTGCCCACAATAAGCCTCAGTCTCAGTAATTCGATAGTAGCGAAGTTCTCCATTATTAAAAGCCCGAACGAGGGTTTTGCCAAGAAGTTCCCGGGCAACTTTTAGCGTATCTCGTCTGAAAAAGTCAGCGGTTAATCGTTTGGGCGTAGCGTTCATGGTAAAAAAGTTTTTTCGTTGGATTGCTTGTTCCGGTGGTTAGTCTTCAAATTGCTTGAGCCATTCGGTTTCCGTGTAGACGCTGACTCCGTTATTCTGAAGGAGCTCTGCTGTTAGTCCGTTTCCATCAATCAGTTTGCCAGTGAACGAACCATCATAAATTTGTCCCGAGCCACAGGATGGACTTCTTGATTGAAGAATTGCTTGAGTAACTCCGGTCGTTTGGCATATGTCTAAAGTTTTTTGTGCTCCTTGGCGAAATGCTTTGGTGTAGTCGCATCCGTTTTTGGTGCAAACCGAGAGTTGCCCTTTGTTTGCCTGAATCTCGCATGGGTCTCGGGGAATGGGAAGATCGCCCAATATTTCTGGGCAAACAGCAATTGCTACTCCCTTTTTTAATAATTCCTCAAGTTTTGGATGACAAGTACTGCCTCCATTGTAACGGCAATTAATACCGACCAAACACGAACTAATTAAATACATGCACTGTTTTTAGTTTGGAATTGCAAGTAAATGAAGTTTTTGGGATATGCAAGAAGATCTCGGATTTTCGGTTATGCTTGATCAGAACTTAATTGAGTTTTAGTAGTATCAGCTTCTTGAGTATTCGGTGAAAACTTGAGCATTGCATTTTTTTTGACCATGTAAATCTAAAAATCAACTTTTGGACTGTAATGCCAGTTAAGATTATTTAACTAATTACTTGAAAATGACAACAGCTTTTAAGCAAAGCTTTATTATTTTTGTGGTTTGTCAATAAAAAACATTGCCAATGAAACGAAACAGAAAAATTAAAACAGGAATTTCAATAGCTGCTGTGCTGGTGGTTTTTGCCTTGGTGTTGAGTAGCTTTAACCGTGACGAGAAACTGTTTCTGGTTGATAAAAACCTGGACATCTATTATACGTTGGTGAGGGAATTGAATTTATTCTATGTGGATGAAATAAATCCGACAGATTTGGTAAAAACTAGCATTGATAAGATGTTGGAATCCTTGGATCCTTATACCAACTACATCCCGGAATCGGATATGGAGGATTTTCGGTTTATGACGACTGGTGAGTATGCCGGAGTTGGAGCGCTGATTAGTAAGCATGGCGATGAAGTCGTTATTGCTGAGCCTTATGAAGGTTTCCCTGCTCAAAAGGCAGGATTAAAAGCCGGAGATATTTTGCGCGAAGTGGCCGGTAAATCGACGGAGAAGTTGTCGACCGAGGATGTAAGTAACTTGCTAAAAGGTCCTGCAAATAAGGTGGTGCGCGTAAAGGTAGAGCGTCCGGGGAAAAAGAAGAACCTGGAGATTGATATTCTTCGTGAAAAAATTCAGATTGATGCGGTGCCTTATTATGGTATGCTGGATAATGAAACCGGATATATTCGCTTGTCTAATTTCACCAAGGATTGTGGTGATGAGGTTAAAAAGGCATTTGTTGAGTTAAAAGAGCAAAAGGGAGCGAAGTCTTTAGTGCTTGATTTGCGGTCGAACCCTGGAGGTTTGTTGATGGAGTCGGTGAAAATCGTTAACCTGTTTGTCCCTAAGGGCTCAGAAGTTGTAAGTACCAAAGGAAAGGTTAAACAATGGGATAAGACGTATAAAGCTACCGAAAACCCAATTGATACCGTTATGCCGATGGCTGTATTGGTGAATCGGGGATCGGCGTCGGCTTCGGAGATTGTTGCCGGAGCTCTGCAAGACTTAGATCGGGCAGTTATTATTGGAACCCGCACTTTTGGGAAAGGGTTGGTTCAAACAACTCGTGATTTGAGCTACAATACGAAGTTGAAGGTAACAACCGCCAAATATTACATTCCAAGCGGACGCTGTATTCAAGCGTTGGATTACTCTCATCGGAATGAAGATGGCAGTGTGGGAACAATTCCAGATTCGTTAATTACTGAGTTTACAACCAAGAAAGGGCGCAAAGTTTACGATGGTGGTGGAATTGTACCTGACCAAAAAATTGACCTTGACCGATTGAGTAGCTTAAGCATTAACCTGGTGCGTGATTTTATGTTTTTCGATTATGCGACCAAATTTGCGAATGAGCATGAGTCAATTGCGGCACCAGAAGAGTTCGAAATCACCGATGCTATTTTCAATGATTTTAAGACTTTTGTGAAAGAGCGTAAGTTCTCCTACCAATCGGAAACCGAAGAGATGTTTAAGAAACTGCTTGAAACAGCAAAGGAGGAACGTTACTATGATGTTGCTGAAGGCGAGTTTGAAGCGCTCAAAGTGAAAATTGGACACGAACTGGATAAAGATCTTGAGTCTTTCAAAGAAGAAGTTAAAGAAATGTTGACCGATGAAATTGTGACCCGTTATTATTACCAGAAAGGTGCAATCAAGTCGGCCATTCGCGAGGATAAAGGCATCGATAAAGCCAAAGAAATCTTGCATAATCCGCAAGCTTTTGGTTCGGTGTTTACCAAGGGAAAGATTATTTCAATGAATATTCAAGCCCTGCCGGCAGCTGCCGAATTGGTGCCGTTGGCCTGGGAAGGCCTGTTTGATGCCTGACTTGTGCCAGTCGGGCCAAAGGTTATCTAATATTATAAAAGACCGCTTTAGGAGATGCTTCCTGAAGCGGTCTTCTTTGTTGACATCTATTAAATCAAAAAGCCCTGCCGTGAATTTACGACAGGGCTTTGTAGTCCCGACGGGAATCGAACCCATATCTACAGTTTAGGAAACTGCTATTCTATCCGTTGAACTACGGGACCATGCTTTTAAAGGATAGCCTTTTGTAAAAGCTTTGCAAAAATAGGAAAAAGCCTTAGGAATCAAAAACGAAATTGAGCGCTATAAAGAGGAACCTAAGAAGCGCTACGAGGATCACCTTTTGGTTTTTGTTTTAAACTGAGCTCTTGGACATTGACATTACCCCATAATTCGGTTTTCCGTTAACTTAAAGTTCACAGCAAGTTATTATGTAATTCGGTGGTTAATAGTCTCTTGTTATTATAGTTGCTTGTTTTTTCTTAGAAACGTTTTAAATTAACTATTTTTGATGATGCTTTTATTGCTGATGACTCCACTTAACTCTACTTTTGTGGACTTTAACAGATTCATTAATTTTTAAATAAAACGATAATCCTATGAGCAATTTTCTGACTACCTCTATTGGAAGAAAGTTCTTAATGAGCGTCACAGGACTTTTCCTGATGATGTTTATTATGGTTCACCTGACCATCAACTTGTTATTGATTTTCGATGATAGTGGTGACCTTTTCAACCAAGGGGCACATTTTATGGCTACTAATCCGGCTATCAAAATTATGGAACCAGTTTTGGCATTAGGCTTTTTGGTTCACATTATTTGGTCGTTGGTTGTTAGTTTACAAAACATGAAAGCGCGTCCAATTGGGTACAAACAACTGAACAACTCGCAATCAAGTTCTTGGGCTTCACGCAACATGCTGATTTTGGGAGCATTGATTTTTGTATTCCTGGTAATGCACATCATTCAGTTCTTTTGGAAAATTAAGGTAACAGGCGACCCGCTGTTGCAACATGTAACGGTTGGCGGCGAAGAAATGGAAAACACTTACGCTTTGGTAGCGACTTTGTTTAAAGAGAGCCTGCTTTACAGTATTGCTTATGTTGTTGGTGCTATTTTGTTAGGAATGCACTTAGTACATGGGTTTTGGTCAGCTTTCCAAACCATTGGATTTGCCAATCAAATTTGGCTGAAAAGATTAAAGGTAGTAGGAGCTGTATTTGCAATCATTATTGCTATTGGATTTTCAGTTATCCCATTGTATTTCCAGATTAAGTTTTAATTGAAAAGACACGAAATTATGAGCGTAATAAATTCAAAAATTCCTGAAGGGCCATTGGCCCAGAAGTGGACAAATTATAAGAATCACCAAAAATTGGTGAACCCTTCAAATAAACGTAAACTGGATGTCATCATTGTAGGAACAGGTTTGGCTGGAGCGTCAGCTGCTGCTTCGCTTGGTGAAATGGGTTTCAATGTAAAGAACTTTACCATCCAGGATTCTCCTCGTCGTGCACACTCGATTGCTGCTCAAGGAGGAATCAATGCTGCGAAAAACTATCCAAACGACGGTGACTCGGTTTACCGTTTGTTCTACGATACAATTAAAGGTGGTGACTACCGTGCTCGCGAAGCAAACGTTTACCGTTTGGCAGAGGTGAGTAACAGCATCATCGACCAATGTGTTGCTCAAGGTGTTCCTTTTGCACGCGAATATGGTGGCTTGTTGGACAACCGTTCTTTCGGTGGTGCTCAGGTTAGCCGTACATTCTACGCTAAAGGCCAAACCGGACAGCAGTTGTTGTTGGGAGCTTACCAAGCTTTGATGCGTCAGGTGAACAAAGGTAGCGTAACCATGTACACGCGTAACGAGTTGGTTGAAATTGTTGTTGTCGATGGAAAAGCTCGTGGTATTATTACCCGCGATTTGGTAACCGGCGAACTACAACGCCACTTTGGACATGCTGTTGTATTGGCAACCGGAGGCTACGGAAACACCTTCTTCCTATCAACAAATGCGATGGGATCAAATGGTTCGGCTGCTGTTAAAGCATACCACAAAGGTGCTTTGTTTGCCAACCCATGTATGGCTCAAATTCACCCAACATGTATTCCTGTTCACGGTGAATTCCAAAGTAAATTGACCTTGATGTCTGAGTCGTTGCGTAACGATGGACGTATCTGGGTTCCTAAAAAGAAAGAAGATGCTGAAGCAATTCGCGCTGGAAAATTGAAGCCAACACAAATTGCAGAAGACGATCGTGACTACTACTTGGAGCGTCGTTACCCAGCATTCGGAAACTTGGTACCTCGTGACGTTGCTTCACGTGCTGCCAAAGAACGTTGCGATGCAGGTTTTGGTGTTGGTACCGGATTGGCGGTTTACCTGGATTTCAAATCGGCAATCGACCGTTTAGGACGCGATGCTATTGAAGCTCGTTACGGTAACTTGTTCCAGATGTACGAAAAAATCGTTGACGAAAATCCATACGAAACACCAATGATGATTTATCCAGCGATCCACTATACTATGGGTGGACTTTGGGTTGATTATGAATTGCAAACGAACATTCCTGGATTGTTTGCTGCTGGTGAAGCTAACTTCTCTGATCACGGTGCTAACCGTTTGGGAGCATCAGCTTTGATGCAGGGATTGGCTGATGGTTATTTCGTATTGCCTTATACCATTCAGAACTACTTGGCTGACGATATTCGTACACCAAGAATGACAACTGAAGAGAAAGAATTTGTTGAAGCTGAGAAATCAGTGAAAGATCGCTTCGAAAAATTGTTGAGCATCAAAGGAAATCGTTCAGTTGATAGCATTCATAAAGAACTTGGATTGGTGATGTGGGATTTCGTTGGAATGGCCCGTAACAAAGAAGGTTTGCAGGGAGCCATCGAAAAAATCGCTAAGGTTAAGAAAGAGTTCTGGACGAATGTTCGCATTCCTGGAAACAAAGAAGGAATGAACATTGAATTGGAGAAAGCCAGCCGTTTGGCCGATTTCATTGAAATTGGTGAATTGATGGCGCATGATGCGTTGAACCGTGAAGAATCTTGCGGTGGTCACTTCCGTGAAGAGTACCAAACCGGCGAAGGAGAAGCTTTACGTCAGGATGATAAATTTGCCTATGTTTCTTGTTGGGAGTATCAAGGTACTGAAAAAGAACCTAAGATGGACAAGGAAGATTTGGTATACGAGTATGTAGAAATGCTTCAACGTAATTATAAATAACGGCTTTTAAAAGGAGATCAATCATGGAAAAAACAATAAATCTCACGCTTAAGGTTTGGCGTCAGAACGGTCCCAAAGAGAAAGGCCGGTTCGAAACCTATCAAGTTAGCAACATCTCTACTGATAGCTCGTTTCTGGAGATGATGGATATTTTGAATGAGCAGTTAATTAGCGAAAACAAGGAGCCAATTGCTTTCGATCACGACTGTCGTGAAGGAATCTGCGGAATGTGTTCGCTATACATTAACGGCCGTCCACACGGACCAGACGAAGATATTACCACTTGCCAGTTGCACATGCGTAAGTTTAAAGATGGCGAGACAGTAACCATTGAACCATGGCGTGCTGCTGCTTTCCCAATTATCAAAGACTTGATCGTTGATCGTACCGCTTTTGATACAATCATCGCAGCAGGTGGATATGTTTCAGTTAATACGGGAGGTATTCCTGATGCTAACGCTATTCCAATTGCAAAAGTAGCTGCTGACGAAGCAATGGATGCTGCTTCTTGTATTGGTTGTGGTGCGTGTGTTGCAGCTTGTAAAAACTCATCAGCTATGTTGTTTGTATCGGCTAAGGTTAGCCAGCTGGCTTTGTTACCACAAGGTAAAGTAGAAGCTAAGCGCCGTGCAAAGGCAATGGTTGCTAAAATGGACGAGTTAGGCTTTGGAGGTTGTACAAATACCGGAGCTTGCGAAGTAGAATGTCCTAAGAACATTTCTATTTCAAATATCTCTCGATTGAATCGTGAGTTCTTGAAAGCTCGTTTTTCAGACTAAGAAATAAACTGAGATACGAAGAAGGGCTCAACATTTTTGTTGAGCCCTTTCTCTTTTTTTGGATCTATCTGAAATAGTCGTTTTAAGCGATTTTAAAGCTTTTTGGGAGATTAGCCATTCAAAGCCTCAGCTCCATTGGTAACCTCCAAAATTTCGTTGGTAATGGCAGCTTGACGAGCTTTATTGAAGGTTAGCGTTAACTCTTTAATCAAGTCGGTTGCATTGTCGGTTGCCTTGTGCATGGCCGTCATTCGAGCGCCGTGTTCTGCTGCGTTTGAGTCAAGCAGAGCTTTGTAAAACTGAATTCTCAAGGAGCGAGGAATTAATTCTTTCACAATTTCCTCTTTGGATGGTTCATAAATGAAGTGGTAACTGGAATGATGTAGCTCATCAATTTCATCGTTAACTTCAACTGGTAAAAACTGCTCAGCAGAACAAAGCTGAACCGCTGCATTTTTAAATTGGTTGTATACGAGTTCAATCCGGTCGTATTTTTTAACAATGAAATCTTGCATCAGCGAAGAGGCGATAACTGAACTCTCCTCAAAGCTTAGTTTGTCAAATAAGTCGTTGGCCTCGCCAGCAATCGGCATTTTGCGCGATTTCAGGTATTTTTCTCCTTGCTTTCCAATGACCAGAAACTCCAAATTCCCTTCCTTCAGTTGACGATTGTATTTGTTAATAGCCAGCTCGTAGGCTGTTTTTGCAATGCTTGAGTTAAAAGCTCCACACAATCCCCGGTTTGAACTGATTAGGACAATCAGGACTTTTTCAGGAGACCGTTGTTCTGTAAATGCCGAATCTTCACTATTCTCAAGGCTGGCACTAAGTGTTGTTAGTATTTCGTGCAGCTTATCCGCGTAAGGGCGAATCTGCAGGATCGAGTCCTGGGCTTTTTTTAGCTTAGCTGCCGAGACCATTTTCATGGCACTGGTAACCTGTCTTGTGGTTTTTACCGATGAGATTCGGGTTCGTATTTCTTTTAAACTAGTCATTTTTCAATGTAATTGAATGACAATGCTGACGGGGCAGCATTTCAGATTTCAGTGCTTATTTAAAGCGCTCTGCTACTTCTTTGGCAACAGTTTCCAATACACCGGAAATTTTGTCGTTCAAAATTCCTTTGCGCAGTTGATCCAGCGTTGGACGATGCTGTAGCTCCAGCAATTCAATGAAATCTTTCTCAAAATCTTTAACTTTCTCTACAGGTACTTCGCGCAACAGTTCTTTTGTTCCGCAGTAGATGATTGCAATCTGGTGCTCAACTTTTACTGGTGCATATTGCCCTTGTTTCAGGATTTCAACGTTCTTGCGTCCTTTATCAAGTACGCGCATGGTTGCAGCATCCAAATCGGACCCAAACTTCGAGAATGCTTCCAGCTCACGGAACTGGGCCTGGTCGAGTTTCAAGGTACCTGCAATTTTTTTCATCGCTTTTACTTGGGCATTACCTCCTACACGCGATACGGAAATACCAACGTTAATTGCTGGCCGAACTCCTGAGTTAAACAAGTTTGATTCCAGGAAAATCTGACCATCGGTAATTGAAATAACGTTGGTCGGAATGTAGGCTGAAACGTCACTGGCCTGCGTTTCAATAATCGGGAGTGCTGTTAGCGAACCGCCTCCTTTTACTTTATCTTTTAAGCACTCGGGCAAATCGTTCATTTGTGCTGCAATTTCATCAGAAGCGATGATCTTAGCGGCACGCTCCAATAAGCGGCTGTGCAAATAGAATACATCCCCAGGGTAAGCTTCACGACCTGGTGGACGACGAAGCAGCAAGGATACTTCACGGTAGGATACGGCTTGCTTAGACAAGTCATCATAGATGATCAGAGCATCGCGTCCGGTATCCCGGAAGTATTCACCAATAGAGGCTCCGGCGTATGGTGCGTAGTACTGTAATGCTGCTGGATAAGCAGCTGTAGCTGATACAATAACCGTATAGTCCATGGCGCCATGTTTTTCTAATGTAGAAGCAATGTTAGCTACCGTTGATCCTTTTTGACCAATAGCAACATAAATACAGTAGACCGGATTGCCTGCTTCAAAATTTTCGCGCTGGTTGATAATGGTGTCAATGGCAACAGCTGTTTTTCCTGTTTGGCGGTCACCGATAATCAGCTCACGCTGTCCACGACCAATCGGGATCATGGCATCGATGGCTTTAAGCCCCGTTTGTAATGGCTGGTTTACAGGCTGGCGGTAAATAACTCCGGGAGCTTTTCGTTCCAAGGGCATTTCAAATTTTTCACCCTGAATAGCTCCTTTTCCATCAATGGGTTCGCCAATCGTGTTAACAACACGTCCGAGCAAACCTTCGCCAACATCAATTGAGGCAATGCGTTGCAGCCGTTTGACTGTGTCTCCTTCCTTAATGTTTTCGGAAGGGCCTAGAAGTACTGCTCCAACATTGTCTTCTTCAAGGTTCAAAACAATTCCCTTCATGCCGTCTGCAAACTCAATCATTTCGTTTGCTTCGACATTCGAAAGCCCGTAGATGCGGGCAATACCATCGCCTACTTGGAGTACTGTTCCAACTTCTTCCAGTTCGGTCTCCGACTTAAAGCCTTCAAGTTGTTGTTTTAGAATCGCGGATACTTCAGCGGGTTTAATATCAGCCATTGTTTATCTTTTTTACTTATTGTTTTCAGTTTGTAAAAGTTTCTCTTTGACCTTGCGCAGCTGGGTTGATACGCTGGCATCTACCTGGCGGTCGTCTACGCGAAGAACAAAACCACCGATTAGGTCACTGTTTACCCGTTCGCTGAGTTCAATTTTAGCATTGAGCTCACTTGCGAGCTTTTGCTGAATTTGGGTAAGAATATCTTTTTGCAGAGGCATAGCACTGGTAATTGTTGCTGTTCTTATGCCTTGGTCTTTGCGATACAGGTCAATGAAATTACGGCAAATTCCAGGGATATATGCCTCACGCTTGTTTTGTGTAATCAGTATTAAAAATTGGATGGTCAGTTCGCTTAACTGATTCTGAAAAATCTGGCTTATCAGCTTTTTCTTTTGCGCTGTTTTAACCACCGGACTTTCGAGCAAGAGTTGAAACTCTTTGCTGTCTTTGGTTAGCTGAAGAACCAGGTCCACATCTTTTTTTAGCCCGTCAAGCAACTGCTTTTCTTTGGCCAGACTAAAAAAGGCTTTGGCGTAGCGAACGTTTATTTTACTTTGATCCATAGGATTACTTCAGTTTTATATCTTTCAGAAGGTCTTCGACCATGGTTTCTTGGGCATTCTTGTCTTTCAGTTCTTTTTGAATGACTTTTTCAGCGACTAAAACAGATAGCTCGGCCACTTGCTTTTTCATCTCTGCAATGGCTGCTTTTTTCTCTGTTTCAATTTGCTGACGTGCCGATTCAATAATCTTCTGTCCTTCAACTTCTGCTCGACCTTTGGCCTCTATAAGCAGTTTTTCTTTGATTGCGTTCGCCTCTTTCAGCATGTCTTCTTTTTCACGGCGAGCCTCTGCAATGATCCTTTCGTGGTCGGCTTTGAGTCCTTTTACCTCTTGGCGTGCTTTATCAGCCGATGAGAGAGCATTGGCAATCGAGTTTTCCCGGTCTTTTAATGCCTTCAGGATTGGTTTCCACGCAAATTTTTTCAGAATGACTAATACGATTCCGAAAACAATAACCATCCAAAACAAGGTTCCGTAATCCGGAGTAACAAATCCCATAATGCTTGTTTTTAAAAATTTTGTCATCCAGCCTCCCGGCAATCCCGGGAGCGGACGACAGGTAATTGAATTTCCTTTAAATGAAAATTACAAGAGCACAGGTAATTACAGCAAAAAAAGCTACACCTTCAATCAATGCAGCAGACACAATCATGTTTGAACGAATGTCGCCTGCAGCTTCTGGTTGACGTGCAATTGCTTGCATAGCGCTGTCGCCAATACGACCAATTCCCATTCCAGCACTAAGAGCTGCAATTCCTGCTCCTAATGCAGCACCCAGTTTTCCGATAGCTGCACCGGAAGCTGCTTGCAAAATCACTGTCAAAATTACTGTTAACATAAGCTTGAATTTATTTGTTTAAAAACTAGTGATGTTCTGAATTTGCCATGCCAAAATAAAGAGCTGACAACAAGGTAAAAACATAAGCCTGAATAAATGAGACCAAAATGTCTAAAAGCAAGATGAATACCGAAAATGCCATAGATACAGGGCTAATTGCAAATCCGGCAACTGGCCCCATTAGTTGGGCAAATATGAAAATCAGGCTAATAAACACGGTCACAATCATGTGTCCGGCCATCATGTTGGCAAAAAGACGAACCATCAATACAAATGGTTTGGTGATTACACCTGATAGTTCAACGATGGGCATCAAAGGAATTGGAAATTTGAGCCACCATGGAACGTCAGGGTTATAGATTTCTTTCCAATAATGCTTATTTGCTTTCAGGTTTGTAACTGAAAAAGTAAAAAGAGCTAAAACCATGGTTACAGCAATATTTCCTGTTACGTTGGCCCCAAACGGGAAAATGGGGATTAGCCCCATGAAGTTGTTGATTAAAATAAAGAAAAAGAGGGTCAACAGGAACGGCATGAACTTTTCATACTTATGCTCTCCGATGGCTGGTTTTGCAACCTCGTCACGGATAAACAGGATGATGGGTTCAACCAAATTCTGAATACCGCGTGGCGCTTGATCTGGATTTTGCTGCGAACGTTTGGCCACCGATAGGAAAATCCAAAGCAGGAGAACGACGCTAAACATCGCACCTGCTACAGCTTTGGTAATTGAAAGGTCAATCGGTAGTCCGATGACTTCACCCTGTTCAT
This sequence comes from Sunxiuqinia elliptica, assembly GCF_900113005.1. Classification (GTDB taxonomy): domain Bacteria; phylum Bacteroidota; class Bacteroidia; order Bacteroidales; family Prolixibacteraceae; genus Sunxiuqinia; species Sunxiuqinia elliptica. Next base: position 255,826 of record NZ_FONW01000001.1, on the reverse strand, counting down.
TGACTTCTTCTATTTTTCCGGCATTTTCACCATGGTGGGCAATCCGAAAATTCTTGTAGGTTGACTCTCCATGATGGAATTTGGAGGACCAAAAGCAATGCCATCCACTATTTTCGCTGTGTAAAATAATTGGAAGAGGGATACTTACATGCGTCTCTCCAAATGTTGCAATGTGCCATTCAAAAGCATCGGAAACGTGATGCATAACGAATTCTCCCGGATCAAATGTCTTTTCGGTGGGTACGGTATTTTGATGGTCATTGGCTTTGTCGTCGGCGAAAACAGTTCCGGAGGCGAGGCTAAAAGTCAAAAGAAAAAATAAAATAAAAGCGGCGAATTGTTGGCTTTTTTGTGCTTTCATAAAGTTAATATCATTCTGAATAGTCACTTTAAAAAAAGTTCTTCCCAAATTACTAAAAAAATCAATCGCTTCAAGCTAATTCTTCATTTTAACGACACGGCTGATTTCAGCGACTTCTAAAATTGTAAACCCGGCGTACATGATTAAATAATTAATCAGGAACAGTTTGAGCTGTTCTTGGCCAATCATCATGTATGCAACAGCAACGAGCAGGTAAAAGAGCATTTTTAGCATGCTTGTTGCCATGTATCGAGTTGAGAACTTTGCAATGTCTTTTCCGGCAATTCTTAACAAATAAGCGTGCACAAGGTTTGTTGCTAAAAAGAAAAAAATCAGGATAAAAGGAAAAATATCCAGTTGGTATTGAGGAGCAACTTGTGGGGAGATAACCCAACCAATTAGGAAAAAGACAATTGCGAGCAATGTAGAGCGGATTAAGAACCGCTTCATTAATGCATTCATTTCAAAAAATTTTTAATTGCATGATATATGGCGCCGATGACCGATAGGATCATTAGCCCAAACGTGAACGCAGGAAAAGATAGGTCTAGCCAATGGTCGATTTTATAGCCGGCAAAAACGCCCAAAGCCATAATTGCAACCATTTCAAATGCTAGGCTGGAGTAGCGAATAAAATGATCGAACTTTTTTCTAGGTTTTTTTAAGTTCTTTGGGTTTATCATGGTTTGCTTGTTCACCCATCGCACACGAGCCCGAAAATACTGCTCCAGGTTCAATGCTTAATTTACCCGTGCTGATTTCTCCATACACTTTGCATGAAGCTTTCAGACTTAAATGCTGTTCAATCTGAAGTTTCCCCTTTTGATAGCCAGAAATCTCAGAGTTTTTGCAGCTAACCTCACCAGTCACTTTCCCTGTAATTCCAATCACGACTCTTCCTGAACAATTGAGGTTTCCCGTTAGTTCACCGTCAATTCTGATATCTCCGTCAGAGTTAATATCACCGGTAATCTGCGTGCCTTTACCTACTAAGTTAATTCCTTGGGAATCAATCTCATTATTCGTCTTTGCCATGCTTTTCGATTTTTTGAGGAGCATCAAATATACTAAAAGAAACTGGTTAAACTCATTATTCCTTGGGGATCGTGTCTTGAACCATGGGTGAAAATAACTTTTACTTCAACTGTGCTGGCTGTTGCCGGCCGCTCCCGTTGGTACTGAAAAACCCGAGTCCTTATCGTGTCTAACGCAAGGATTCGGGTTTTATTCTGTTCGGTTCAGATGAAATTTCAACTAGTTGTTGAAATGATAAAGGAAGGTGATGAAACCATCGAAAGCTGGTTTCTTATTTCCTTCAATTTCCATCTTAACTTTAAGTTTTACCCGGCTAATTCCGCGAAGGTTGGTACATTCTTCCAACCATACATGTGTGCGAATTCGGCTGTTAACTAATACGGGGGCTCCAAATTTTAATTGATCAATACCGTAGTTAACCAACATTTTGTAATTCGTAACCTCAATCACTTGCTCCCACATGTATGGCAGCAAAGAAAGGGTTAGGTAGCCATGAGCGATGGTGCTTCCAAAAGCTCCTTCGGCTTTTGCTCGTTCCGGATCAGTGTGAATCCACTGATGGTCGATGGTAGCATCGGCAAATTGATTAATTTGTTCCTGAGTAACCGTATGGTACTCTGAAGAGCCTAACTTTTTGCCCAGGTATTGCTCAAATTCCTGGTGGCTTTGAATTAACAGTCTGCTCATGAGAATGTGTCTTTAATATTTGGTAAATAGTTATTTATCGGTGTCGTAGGCCCACTTGAGGTAAATTGAGCCCCAAGTGAATCCGGCTCCAAAAGCTGCCAGAATAATATTGTCCCCCTTCTTCAGCTGTTTTTCGTAATCATAAAGGCATAGCGGAATGGTGGCCGCTGTCGTATTTCCGTACTTCTGGATGTTGATCATCACCTGATCCGGGCTTATTTTCATTCGGCGGGCAACCGCATCAATAATACGCATGTTAGCCTGATGAGGTACCAGCCAAGCTAGATTTTCCGGCGTAATGTCATTCTTGTTCATAATGTCGACAGCAACATCAGCCATACGCGAAACGGCGTACTTAAAAACGGTCTGTCCGTCTTGGTGTACGTAGTGCATTCTTTTTTCAACCGTTTCAACAGATGCCGGAAGCTTAGAGCCTCCTGCCTTCATGCGGAGGTAGTGGCGTCCTTTTCCGTCGGTATGATTGAGGTGGTCAATAACACCGACATCTTCTGTTGTTGGTTCCAACAGCACTGCCGAAGCACCATCTCCAAAAAGCGGACAAGTTGTACGATCAGTGTAGTCTGTTATTGCTGACATCATGTCGGCACCAACGATAACGACTTTTTTGTACTGACCACTTTGAATGAACTGAGCCCCTGTGGTTAGTGCAAATACGAAACCAGAGCAAGCAGCACTGATGTCGAAACTCCATGCGTTGGTTAAACGCGCTTTTCGGCTAATAATATTTGCTGTAGCTGGAAATGGACGATCGGGTGTGATCGTTGCACAGATGAGCAAGTCAATCTCATCGGGGTGGGTATTGGTTTTTTCGAGCAGCTCTTTCACTGCTTCAACACCCATATCTGATGTGGCTTTGCCTTTTTCTTTCAGGATACGTCTTTCCTTAATTCCGATGCGTTGCATGATCCATTCATCGGTGGTATCAACCATAGTGCTTATTTCTTCATTGGTAAGCCGGTACTCAGGTAAGTAGGCTCCAATGCCTGTGATTGCAGCACGAATCTCTCGCATAAATGTAAACTTTAGATCAATCAAATAGCGCTTTCATTAACTGAATGAAAGGCAGTTGTAATGGAGTAACAAAAACTAATTAAAAAATAATCGCGAAAGATAGGGTGAAAAAATCTAATGGCAAAGAAAAAAGGACAAAAGAATCCCCTGTAAGTCGTTTTAAAACAATCAATTAAAACGGTCGAAAAGTTTGGCGAAAGGGCAAAAAAAGATCAGAAGAGCTTGTCTTCTGATCGTATAATAGAGGATTAAACTGTTACGTCTTTTTCGATTGCAAGCTTACCTCTGTAGTATCCACATTCTGAACAAACAGTGTGGTATTTTACAGTAGCTCCACAATTTGAACACGTTGCCAATGTTGTTGGCGTTGCTTTATAGTGTGTTCTTCTCTTATCCCTTCTGGATTTTGATGTTTTGTGTTTTGGATGTGCCATTTTAAAAAGTCTTTATTTGTTATCTAATAATTTTTTCAATTCATCCCATCTGGAATCCGTTTCCGGCGTTTCCTCTTCGGATGGTTCATGTGCTGTAAATTGATTCAATCGTTCCAACATCTCGGGGTTGCATTGGCTGTTGCCAGCTTCATCTTCCGGATGAACATGTTTAATCGGAATTGCTAAAAGGATGAAGTCATAAATGAGCTTGGCTACATTTAAATGAGTTTCATTTGGAGTGATCCAAATGACATCATCACCTTCCTCAAACTTCTCCTCACCATACTTTACAAAAACCGTGTTTTCATTTTCAACCGGTTGGTCAAACAGGTCTAAACAGCGGTCGCATTGTATTTGTACAGTTCCTTTTACATGAAAATTAAGAACCAGTAACGCACTTTGTTTTTCAAGCTCCAGCTTGACATCAACATGCCCGTTTTCGGCGATTCCTCCGTCGAAATACTCAAAGAACGTTTGTCCTACCTCATAGTCAAACTCATGCTTCCCGACCCCAAGTCCTTTGAGTGCAATGTTGTATGCTTTCAAATTTGCCATTGCCCAGAAAAAAGTGTTGCAAAAGTATAAAAAATAAACAAACCAAGAAAATTATCTGATTTTTTTAACAATGATTCGCCCCTTTTATCCAAATTTCTTTGCTTCAAGCTATTAAGCTGAGCTAAAATGTTGAAAAATCAAGCGGTTTGGAGGGTTATCCGGAAGGTCGTTCCTTTCCCCAATTCAGAGTGTTTAATGAAGATTTTTCCACGATGGTAATTTTCGATAATTCGTTTTACAAGAGAGAGTCCCAGTCCCCAACCTCGTTTTTTGGTGGTGTATCCGGGTTCGAAGATGGTTTTGAATTGCGATTTAGGAATTCCCTTGCCATTGTCGGAGATGTCGAGAATCAGGTGTTTATTTTTTTGCGATAGCTGGAGCAGAATCACTCCATCTGATTCGATGGCATCAATTGCGTTCTTACAAAGGTTTTCGATGACCCAACTAAAAAGTGCAGCGTTGTGTGGAACGTAGTAGTTAGTGTTTTCATCCAGGTCCAGAATGAATTTTACCTTTTTCGAGGAGCGGTTTTCGAGATAACTAATCGAGGATTTTAGTACTTTCTTTAAATCGTCATTTAGTAGCTCAGGGGCTGAGCCAATTTTGGAAAAGCGTTCGGTAATTTTTTCCAGCCTGGATACATCCTTTTCAATTTCAGAAACTGTGTTTGAATCAATGTCTTTCATTTTTAGAAGTTCGACCCACGCCATCAGGGAGGAAATTGGAGTCCCCAGTTGGTGGGCTGTTTCTTTGGACATTCCAACCCAAACCTGGTTTTGTTCGGCTTTTCGGGAGGAGCTGAATGCCAAATAGGAAACTACGATAAATAGCATGATAACGCCAAACTGGGCAATTGGAAAATAGCGCAGGTTCTGGAGTAGTTTCGAGTCGCGGTAATAAAGGTATTGGGTAATATCTTCAGAAATAATTAGGGCGATGGGAGTTTTCTGCTCCTTCATCTTCTCCAGCTCGTTCCGTAAAGCAATGTCTCTTTTTTTCTCGTTGTATGCAATGTTTCGATCCCCCATAACCTCTCCACTTGCAGAGGTCCAGATGATTGGAATTGATGTGTTGTTTTCGATAATCGTCTGCAGAAAAGTAAGGTCTTGATTGGAGGTGTTTTCAGTGTCGGCGATGCGTTTCATTGCTTCAGCCCACAGCTCGACACTCTTTCTTTCCTGAACTGACATTTGCCTGACGAGCCAATTGGTATACAAAAGGGAGCCAGCTCCTATCAGGATGGCTGCTAATAATAGCAGAAACTTCCAACGTCGTTTTTTAAAATAGAGTTCCAAGATTATTGAGATTAGTTCTGCATGCTAAACGAATCATCAGGTTAAAAAGTATGATTACTTGGTGAATTTACAACTATCCCTGAAGGATTTCAAGAGCTGCCTGATAGATTCCTTTCTGATCAAATCCACAATCTCGTTGGAGCTCTTCGGGTGTGCCGTGCTCAATAAACCGATCGGGAACCCCCAAACGAACTAGCTTGGATTTGCAGCCGTGTGTAGCCATGAACTCAAGAACAGCTGATCCAAATCCGCCTTGAATGACGCCATCTTCAACCGTAATAACCCGATCGAATTTTTGGAAGATTTCGTGAAGCAGTTCCTCGTCTAGTGGCTTGACAAATCGCATGTCGTAATGGGCTGCTGTGATTTCTTTGTTTGCAAGCGATTTTACGGCTCTTGTGGCATGAATTCCGGTAGTGCCGATGGTCAGGATGGCTAGGTCTTTTCCTTCGCTAATTTGTCGTCCTTTGCCAATAGGTATTTGTTCAAATGGCTGTCGCCATTCGACCTTGCAGCCACAGCCTCGTGGGTAGCGAATAGAGAAAGGTCCCATGTTATCTTGTTGTGCTGTAAACATGAGGTTGCGCAGTTCGATTTCATCCATCGGGGCTGATACAATCATGTTTGGGATGTTGCGCATATAAGCCAGATCGAAAACGCCATGGTGAGTGGCTCCATCGGCGCCAACCAAGCCTCCGCGGTCGAGACAGAATATGACGTTTAGTTTTTGAATGGCGACATCATGAATGATTTGATCGTAAGCCCGTTGCATGAACGTCGAGTAGATGTTGCAATAAGGAACCAAGCCTTGAATGGCCATGCCTGCAGAAAAAGTTACTGCATGTGGTTCTGCAATGCCTACATCAAAAGCTCGATCCGGCATTTTTTCCATCATAATATTGAGCGAACTTCCAGTAGGCATGGCAGGGGTAACCCCTACAATTTTGGGGTTTTGCTCAGCAAGCTCAACAATGGTGTTGCCAAATACATTTTGAAACTTAGGCGGTTTATTTAAGTCGCACTCGCAACCAATAATTTCACCGGTATTCTTATCAAACTTTCCAGGGGCGTGGTAAACCGTTTGGTTCAATTCGGCCACTTTAAAGCCTTTTCCTTTCTTGGTGATAATATGAAGAAGCTTTGGCCCTTTAATATTTCTCAAGTCTCGTAAAACTTTGGATAAATATTCGACATCGTGACCATCAATCGGTCCGAAATAGCGAATTCCCAAGCTCTCGAATAGATTCGATTCTTTAAGCAGGTACGATTTTAATGCTCCTTCAGTCTTTTGAACCAAACGACGCGCTTTAGGCCCAAAACCATTGAGTTTGCCCAAAGCTTCCCAAACTTCATTTTTGAGTTTATTGTAAGGCTTTGACTTGGAAATATTTAGCAGGTAGTTACTTACACCTCCAACGTTTGGGTCGATGGCCATGTTGTTGTCATTCAGGATGATTAACACATCGGAGTTGCTGGAAGCTGCATTGTTTAATCCTTCAAAGGCCATTCCACCGGTCATGGAGCCATCACCTATAACTGCTACAACTTTTCGATCATCTTCTTTCTTTATCGATGTTGCCAGAGCCATGCCCAGTGCAGCCGAAATCGAGGTGCTGGCATGTCCAACACCAAAGGCATCGTATTCGCTTTCCGAAGGTTTTGGAAAACCACTAATTCCTTCATATTTCCGGTTGGTGTGGAATTGATCTCTTCTTCCAGTCAAAATTTTGTGCCCGTAAGCCTGGTGCCCAACATCCCAGATTAATTGATCGTAAGGAGTATTGTACACATAGTGCAAGGCTACGGTTAACTCAACTACTCCCAAGCTGGCACCCAGGTGACCAGGATTGGAGGATACCTCATCAATGATAAACTGTCGTAGTTCATCACACAATGCTGTCAGTTGCTCAGTAGGTAACTGTCTTAAGTCCGCCGGACTGTTAATGCTTTTCAATATGCTTCCCACAGATTCGTCCATGAAAAAAAATTAGGGCTCAAATATACAACTTCTGTGACTTATTGCCTTCAATAAATAGTTATTGCGCTTAGAGGCTTAAGTTGTTATTAAGCATTTGGATTATTTTGGTTTAGATGTGAGTCATTTTACGGGTTCGGTTTTCAAAAGTAACAATCTCTTCAAAACCAATTTTTTTCATCAGGTTGAGGGCTGTTTCGTAGTGGCGTGCCAATTGGGCTGTACTGTGGGCGTCGGACGAAATAGTCATCGGTATATGGTGAAAGTAACATTGCTCAACAATCTCCGGGCTAGGCGTGAGTTCAGCACATGGTCGATCGAGTCCTCCGGTGTTGAGTTCAACAACCAGTCCGTTTTGTTTAATGACTTTCAAGGTGTCTTCAATGAGTTGTGACTGGTCATTTTCGGGATAAACTCTAAATTTCTTGATGATATCAAGGTGACCAATCGTGTCGAACAAGCCGGATTTTACAGCTTGCTGGATAAGCTCGTAGTACATGTGGTATAATTCGTCATTGGACCACTTCCCATAAAGTGACTTATCGGTATCGAAGTTCCAGTCACCAATAAAATGAACTGACCCAATGACATAATCTAAGGGTAATTGGCTGATGATCTCCTGAATTTCTTTTTCTTTTCCGGGGAAATAGTCCATTTCAATACCGTAGCGGACGGTAATTTGATCCTGGAATTTTTCCCGAAGTTCCAGGATTTGTTCAGTCATTACCGGAATATCGATTGGAGAGACTGCCCATTCGACTGTTTTTAAGCAAACATGATCACTAAATCCAACTTCCTCAAGACCAATTTCAATGGCCTTTTTTATCATTTCTTCGTAGGTCTGTTTGCCATCCGAGAGAATGCTGTGCATGTGGTAGTCTACCAATCCTAGCATGATCTATAATTCTTTAATTTTAATATTTCTGAACTGGGTCAGACCTCCGTAATCCTGTAGGCCAATGTACCCTGTTTTTGACATCCCATAATTGGGGTAGTTTTTCCATTTGCCTTTTGCTTTACGTGCTTTCCAGTCGTCGCTCCACAATTCATATTCTACAACGAGTTTACCATTCAAATAGTGTTGAACGTGAGAGCCTTTTACAACAATTTTGGTTGTATTCCACTTGTCGAGTGGTTTAACCTTGGCATTTTGTGGCACGTGCATGGCGTAGTTGGCACCTGAATACTGATGATCAGCAAACTCGGTTGGCCATCCTTTATCATCTAAAAGCTGGTATTCAGGTGCTGTCTCGTAAATGGCTTTCCCTTTGTCTTCATCGGCGTGGAAAAAGATCCCGCTGTTGCTTTCAGCTGTTATTTTCCACTCCACATATAGTTCAAAGTCTTGGTATTTTTTTGTTGTTATAATGTCGCCTCCATGGTCGCTTCCAACGCCAGAGTTATTCAAAACGCCGTCGATTACTTTCCAACCACTGATTTTATCTCCTTTAAACGCGCGCCACCCATCGAAGTTACGTCCGTTGAAAAGTAATTCCCAGCCATCTTTCTTTTCTTGTTTGCTGAGTTTGTTGATCTTTTTTTGTCCAAAAGCGATGGTACTCACGAACATTAAAGCCACCAAGAAGATGTTTTTCATAGGTTTAATTCTTTTGTCTGCTTATTCCGGGGGGTGTTGATTCTTAGGTTCTTTCGATCCGAGACTTGATGTGAAATCACCGACCGGTGTGACAGAAATTGTCTTTTAAATTTATCTTTCTAAAATTAGTTAAAGTCGACGAATATAAAAATGAATGAGTGATTCGTGCTTGGCTAGGAAAGGGAGTTTTGAGGGCTGTGTTGAATGTCTTCTACTGAGAATGAATTGTTTAATGTGCTTTGTCAATCTAAAAAAATAGACAAAAAAAAGGCAGCTTCAACAAGCTGCCTCAAAGCCATGAAAACAATTAAACAATGTTCAGAAAACAGAAAACTAGAAACAATTATATCGTTAAAATCTCTTGATTTTTATCTTCAAGTAATCCTTCCACCTTTTTCCCAAAGCCATCGGTCATTTTTTGAACGTCTGCTTCGGCATCTTTTTGGCGGTCTTCGGATAAGCCATCTTTCAGGAGTTTTTTCAATCCTTCATTGGCTTCTTTTCGTGCACTACGAATACTAATACGAGCTTTTTCGCCTTCCTGGTTAACTTGTTTCGAAAGATCTCTACGTCTTTCTTCAGTTAAAGGTGGAACATTGATGCGAATAATTTCTCCGTTATTTTCGGGGTTAAAGCCCAAGTTTGCATTTAAGATTGCTTTTTCAATAGGAGCAATCATTGATTTCTCCCAAGGTTGAATAGCAATTGTTCGAGCATCAGGAGTACTGAGGTTCGAAACTTGATTGATAGGGGTTGCACTACCGTAGTAATCTACAGTGACACCATCTAACATTCTTGTTGAAGCTTTGCCTGCACGGATATGAACCAATTCACTTTCTAAGTGATCAATGGCAGCTTCCATCTTTTCGTTACAAACTCCTAATATCAGTTCTAATTCTTCTTCCATGTTTGAGCAATCAGTTCATTTTTGTGCTGTGAGCAAATATAGAAAAAATTAAATAATTTTGAAATTTCTTAACTTTTTAAATCAAAATATGCTTTAAAAACAGGTTTAGGCATGAACGACCGTTCCGATATTCTCTCCTGAAAGCACTTTTAACAGATTTCCTTTTTGATCCATATTGAATACCACAATTGGCAGGTCATTTTCTTTGCACATGGTTGTGGCCGTCAGGTCCATAACCTTTAACCCTTTATTGTAGATGTCGTCAAATGAAATTCGGTCAAATTTTGTGGCAGCAGGGTCTTTTTCGGGGTCAGCAGTGTAAACACCATCCACACGGGTTCCTTTCAACATTGCATCTGCATTGATCTCAATGCCTCGTAATGATGAGCCCGTATCGGTTGTGAAATAGGGGTTTCCTGTTCCGGCTGAGAGAATGACTACTTCTCCTTTTTCGAGCGATTCGATGGCCTTGTCTTTGGAATAGAACTCTCCGATTGGCTCCATCCGGATAGCTGTCAGCACGCGCGATTTAACGCCTAAAGCGTTTAATGCCGAGTTTAGGGCTAAACTATTGATAACGGTAGCGAGCATTCCCATTTGGTCACCTTTTACCCGGTCAAATCCGTTGGCGGCTCCGCTTAGTCCGCGGAAAATATTTCCACCACCAATAACAATTCCGATTTGAACGCCTAAGGCGGTCGCTTCTTTGATTTGTTCAGCGTAATCGCTCAAGCGTGTTTGGTCGATACCATACGCCTGATCGCCCATGAGTGATTCACCACTCAATTTTAAAAGAATACGTTTATAGGTAGCCATCTTTTTTTCAATTTGCAGCAAAGGTAAAAATATTCTAACAACTCGTATTATCTGAATCTTATCGCTACGGGAATATTGAAAGCAACGGATTTTTCTTTCATAATTAATTGCTAATTTTACGGCCGCTGATTTTCAAGAGATATGATACAATTGAATGTGATATTATTTTTAGGTCCCGGGTTGTTTAGAACAATCCTGATTATTGTGGTGATTTATTACCTTTTTAAATTTCTGAAAAAGTATATTTTCCCTTTGTTTATAAGTCAGCCAAATCAACAACGGAATTTTCAACAACAACAGCAACGTCAAAGAAGGCCTGAGGGTGATGTTACGGTTGAAAGTAACGGATCACGCGGAGGGCGAATACCGAAAGACGAAGGTGAATATGTTGATTTTGAAGAAGTCGATTAATTTCAAAACAGATATATAATAAGGACATTATGGCTCAGGAAGATATTTTTAAGAAGCTGGTAGCTCATTGTAAGGAGTATGGTTTTGTATTTCAGTCAAGTGAAATTTACGATGGGCTTGGTGCTGTTTATGATTATGGACAGAATGGAGTCGAATTAAAAAATAACATCAAAAAATACTGGTGGGACAGCATGGTGATGCTGCATGAGAACGTGGTTGGCTTGGATTCAGCCATTTTTATGCACCCAACAATCTGGAAAGCTTCCGGGCACGTTGATGCGTTTAATGACCCATTAATTGATAATAAAGACTCGAAAAAACGTTATCGGGCTGATGTGTTGATCGAAGATCAGTTGGCTAAGTTTGAGGAAAAGATGAACAAAGAAGTTGCGAAAGCCAAAAAGCGTTTTGGCGATGCTTTTGATGAGACGCAATTTCGTGAAACAAATCCTCGCGTATTGGCGAATCAACAGAAATGGAATGATTTGCATGCCCGCTTTTCAAAAGCCTTGAATGATAATGACCTGGCTGAATTGAAACAGATCATTGTTGATCAGGAAATTGCTTGCCCGATTAGTGGAACCCGTAATTGGACCGATGTTCGTCAGTTTAACCTGATGTTTGGTACCGAAATGGGCTCGACTTCTGATGGTGCGTTGAAGGTCTATTTACGTCCGGAAACGGCACAGGGAATTTTTGTGAATTACCTGAATGTTCAGAAAACCGGCCGGATGAAGATTCCCTTTGGAATTGCGCAAATAGGTAAAGCCTTCCGAAATGAGATCGTAGCTCGTCAGTTTATTTTCCGAATGCGGGAATTTGAGCAAATGGAGATGCAATTCTTCGTTCGCCCAGGATCGGAGCTCGACTGGTTTGATCAATGGAAAGAAACCCGGATGAAATGGCACCGTGCCCTTGGTTTTGGCGATGATAATTACCGTTTCCATGTGCACGAAAAACTGGCGCACTATGCCAACGCAGCTGTTGATGTGGAATACAAATTCCCATTTGGTTTTAAAGAAGTTGAAGGAATTCACTCCAGAACTGATTTTGACTTGTCACAACACCAAGAGTTCTCAGGGAAGAAAATTCAATATTACGATCCAGAATTAGGCAAATCATATGTGCCTTATGTTGTGGAAACCTCAATTGGTGTAGACCGGATGTTTTTGCAGATCATGGCTGCTTCTTACAATGAAGAAGAACTTGAAGCTGCCAATGGCAAGAAAGATACGCGCGTGGTGTTGAGATTACCCGCTGCCTTGGCTCCAATTAAGCTGGCTGTAATGCCTTTGGTGAAAAAAGATGGTTTGCCCGAAAAAGCACGTGAGATTATTGATGACTTGAAATTTGATTTCAAATGTCAGTATGATGAGAAAGACTCTATCGGAAAACGCTATCGTCGCCAGGATGCCGTTGGAACACCTTTCTGTGTAACGGTTGACCATCAAACCCTCGAGGATGCGACTGTGACTATCCGTTACCGCGATACGATGAAGCAGGAGCGTGTTGCAATTGCTGATTTGAAAGGCATGATTGCCAATGAAGTTAGCTTTAAGGCACTCTTCGCTAAGTTGAACTAGGAATCAAGAAAATTACCTCATAAAAAAGCTCCATGATCAAATCATGGAGCTTTTCTTTTATTCGTTTGTCGCTCTTGTTAGATGATAAACTTGATCACAAACAAGACCGCTAATACATACATGATTGGAGAAATTTCTTTGTGTTTTCCTGTAAATAGCTTCAGCAAAACAAAAGCCAACATTCCAAATACAATACCTTCAGCAATACTGTAAGTTAATGGCATCATAATGATGGTTAAGAATGCAGGAATTGATTCAGTGAAATCATCCATGTTTATTTTCAGAATTGGAGACAGCATAAACAGCCCTACCAAAATAAGAGCAGGAGCAGTTGCAGCCGCTGGAATCATGATAAACAATGGAGCGAAAAACAAAGCGATAAAGAATAAACCGGCAACGGTCAATGAGGTTAAGCCAGTTCGTCCACCTTCAGCAACTCCCGAAGCACTTTCAACATAAGTTGTAACAGTACTCGTACCGATCATTGAACCAAAAGTAGTTCCGACGGCATCAGCAAATAGTGCTTGCTTAGCACGAGGCACTTTTCCATCTTCAGTTAACATGTCAGCTTTAGAGGATACACCAACCAGTGTTCCTACGGTATCGAACATGTCTACAAATAAGAATGTAAACAGAACGATCAACATGTCGATGGTGAAGATTTGGTGGAAATCAAATTTGAAGAAGATTGGCTCAACAGAAGGAGGTAAAGATACCAAGTGTCCTTCTGGTAGTTGAGTCACGCCAAAAGGGATACCTGCAACTGTAGAGGCAAAAATTCCAATGAGCAAGGCTCCTTTTACTTTCAGGGCCAACAGCACTCCGGTTAGCAATACACCACCCAATGCAACGAGTACGCTTGGAGAACCCATATCGCCAAGACCAACCAAAACGGCATCGTTATTAATAATAACACCGGCTCCTTGCAAGCCAATAAAGGCAATAAACAAACCGATACCTGCAGACACGGCATGCTTCATCGATAAGGGGATCGCGTTGACGATCAATTCCCGAATGTTGAAAGCCGTTAGCAGAATGAAAATGAGTCCTTCAAGGAAGACCGCTGTAAGTGCAAACTGCCAAGTGTAGCCCATTCCCAGAACAACGGTAAAAGCAAAAAAGGCATTCAAGCCCATTCCTGGAGCCAAAGCAAAAGGTAGGCGAGCTACCAAAGCCATAACCAAGGTGGCAACAACGGCTGAAAGAGCAGTCGCTGTAAAAAGTGCGTTTTTATCCATGCCCGTGGCGCTTAAGATACTAGGGTTAACCGCTAGAATATAAGCCATGGTCATGAAGGTGGTGATTCCCGCTAAAACCTCTGTTTTTACGGTGGTATTGTTTTCTTTTAGCTTAAAGAAATTTTGCATGATAAATGAAGTTTAGGATTAGAAAGTCCACTTGGCTGCAACGGTTGGCATTACATTAAAGCCTTCCATTCCACCAAAGTTACTACTTATTTCAACTTCACTACCGAATGCAAAGTTTTTGCATACATTGTACCACAATTGTGGCTCAGATAAGAATACGAAATCAGTTTCGTTGGTACCAAATACATTGTCTTCACGCCAGAAGTCAGCAAATCCGGTGAAAGACATTTTACCGCCTGCAAAGTTTACATACCATACTCCGGTTATTTGGAAAGAAGCATCGTTTTTTCCACGGATGTTTTTGTACATGGCCTGAAGGGTGAACCCTCTTGAAAAATCAGCAGCATTCCATGAGCGTTCAACACCAGCTAGCCAAGAGTCGTTGATTTGGTAGGCACCACCAAACTCTCCGGCTTTCCATTGGCCAAAACCACCGTTGTATTCAACGTGTGCTGCAACTGGAAGATCACCAAGCTTAATTGCACGGGCAATTTCCCAGTAAGCAAGGCTAACACCTTCAACGTCGCCAACGCCATAATCCATATCAATAAAGAAAAAAGTACTACCCCAGCTGTCTGGTCGGAACATCTCAACAGTAGTGGTTAAGTAACCACGATCTTTTCCCATGTCGTAATGAGTCTGAACATTCTGAGCAGAAGCACCCAGGGCAAGCATGCTTACAAACAGAGCGAGTAAAAGTTTCTTCATTTTAGTTTTAATTTAAATTTTTGAAAAATAGGAGGCGCTAAAATAATAAAAAACAAGCAGGTAAAATTGCTTTAAACCACTTAGCAATGAGCATTTTGTATTCTCATAGTATTGTTTTATATTGAGGACTTAAATATCTGATTTTGTATTTGGTTGGAATTCAGATTTTTCGGAATCAATCTTTTTTAGAATCAGTTTGCTCTGAACAGGGGATATAAATTATTTTTTTGATGAGATTTATCTTAATTAATAAACAATCTTAACAAGTGTCAAGGGTAGTTGAATTTTGATTAGGATGAATGAGCTCGAAAGAGCATTTGTTTTGTGCTGTGGGTTTGTTTGAAACAAAAAACTGAAGCCGATGAGAAAAATTGATAGACGTAAATTTGTTTGTGAAGGGATTGCTGGTGTGACTGCGGTTTCTGCAGGAATGCTTTTGCCAGGTTTTCAGGGAGTAGGTTCAGAGACTGTTGATCAGGTTCTTCTGGGCGAAACAAATATGCAGGTTTCGCGACTTGCCTTAGGTTGTGGAACCAATAGCTGGGCCCGAAAGTCAGTATTTACCCGTGCTGGCTTGAGTCAGTTTTTAAAAGTTGCCAGACATGCTCATGAACGGGGTGTCACTTTTATCGATACCGCAGACCTTTACGGCACACACAGCTTTGTTCGGAACTTGTTTGAAGAAGTTCCACGCGAAAACTTCCAGTTGATGACCAAAATTTGGACTGAAAATAACGATTGGAATACGGTTGCTTCGGTTGATCAAACGCTGGGACGTTTTGAGAAAGAGCTGGGAACAGATTATTTTGACATTGTCCTGTTGCACTGCATGACCAATGGACAATGGATAACGGAGAAAGAAGCTTTCCGGGAGCAGCTGAGTGAAGCCAAGCTTCGAAAACAGGTAGGGAAGGTTGGAGTTTCCTGTCATAATATTGATGCGCTTCGGGTGGCGGCAACCGATCCGTGGACCGACATCATCCTGGCGCGAATTAATCCAGCTCAGGCAAAAATGGATGGAACTCCGGAAGAAATAATGGATATTCTGAAAACAGCCAAAAATAATGGAAAAGGGATTATTGGAATGAAGATATATGGGGCTGGTGATTTGACCAAAGAGGAACTTCGTGAAAAATCACTTAAATTTGCTTGCCAAAGTAAAAACATCCATGCGATGACGATTGGCATGGAAAAGACAGTATATGTTGATGATACTGTTGAACGCATGATGCGATTAATGAAAAGAAATTCTGGCTGACAGAATTCATGGAGAAATATCTTATGGACCAACAAATTACTCCTGAAAGCTTGATCAAGCTTTACCAGGAATCACTACTTCAAAATTGGGATTTACCTTTGTTTTCTGATTACGATGGAATCAGTTACCAGTATGGCGAAGTAGCTCAAAAAATCCATCAAATTCACCTTTTCTACAAAGCAAGTGGAATTCAAAAAGGCGATAAAATTGCTCTTCTTGGAAGGAACTCCTCCAACTGGGGCATTGTTTTTTTAGCAACATTGGGGTATGGAGCTGTCGCTGTTCCAGTATTGCCGGACTTCAATCCATCCGATGTACACCACATTGTCAATCATTCGGAATCTAGTTTACTGTTTGTAACGGATGCTCTTTTAGAGAAACTGGATCTTGAGGCAATGGGCGACTTGAGAGGCATTATTCGGCTAAACACCTTTGAGCTTGGAGGAACTCCGAAGAAGGCGTTGAAGGATGCTTGGAGTCAAAGTTTGAGAGAAGGAAGTGTTCAGCCAATTTCTCCAACTGAGTTTCAACTGGAAGAGTTAGCACTCGAGGATGCTTGCGTCATTTCATACACTAGTGGGACGTCTGGATTTACCAAAGGAGTGATGGTGCCCGTTCGAAGCCTGTTATCCAATATTGTATTTGCCCGTGAGCATATGCCTTTAAAATCGGGCGACAGAATTGTTTCTTTTCTGCCGATGGCGCATGTCTTTGGACTTTTATTTGAGTTTTTGTTCCCGGCAACCTTGGGCTGTCACATTACATTTTTAACCAAGGCTCCAACGCCACAAGTAATTATTAAGGCATTTGCTGAAATTAAGCCGCGCCTAATTCTGTCGGTGCCTTTGGTGATTGAGAAAATTTATAAGAAGCGGATTCAGCCAGCGATCGAAAAACCAAGCATGAAGTTTCTGCTTAAGGTACCGATTCTGTCTTCGGTTATTCGGAAGAAAGTTCGCGAAAAGCTGGTTGAAACCTTTGGTGGTTGTTTTCACGAGATAGTGATCGGGGGAGCTCCTCTAAGTAAGGAAGTTGAGGTGTTCTTTCGCAAAATTAAATTTCCTTTTACAATCGGTTACGGAATGACTGAGTGCGGTCCTCTGATTTCGTATGATGCGTGGCAAACAACGCAGCCTTCGTCAGCCGGAAAATTGGTTGATCGGATGCAAGTTCGGATTGATTCTGATGATCCTTATCGCCAAGTAGGCGAAATTCAGGTGAAAGGGATGAATACCATGCTGGGTTATTATAAGAATGAGGAAGCCACGGAGCAAGCTTTTACTGAAGACGGTTGGCTGAGAACCGGTGATCTGGGGCTGATTGATTCTCAAAACTACATTTTTATCAAAGGGCGTAGCAAGAATATGCTGCTGGGGCCATCCGGACAAAACATCTATCCAGAGGAAATAGAGGCTAAGTTGGGCAATATGTCTGGAGTTCTGGAGAATGTTGTGGTTGAGCGTGATGGCAAATTGGTTGCTTTAGTTTTTCCTGATTCTGAGCTTGTTGATGCAGAGCAAATGGATGAGGAGGCTGTGAAAAAGCTGATGGACCACAACCGAAGGGTTGTGAATAAGGAACTGCCCAAGTACAGTCAGGTTTCGCAGATTGAAATTGTTGAGGAAGAATTTGAGAAAACACCCAAGCGGAACATCAAACGATATTTATATACCTCTTAAAATGAAGAAATGCCGGATGTAAAATCCGGCATTTCTATTATAAAATGGGTTGATTGGGAAGAAACTATTCTATTAGTTAATTCAGGCTCAGGTAAAAATGTAACCCAAATTTCTTGAGAATTGTATGAACTGAACGTTTTTCGTGATAAACCCCCCTTCTGACACAACGAACGAAAATATATTGTTCATTAGTTTTTGTCCAAACTGGCGTTTAAATACTGATTTACGCGAGCTAATTCCTGAAAAGCGTCGACAATTAGCCCAACAAAATCTTCTCCGAGTACTTTTTGATCATTCACTTGGAAACCAAATGCGTAAGATTTGGGGCGGAGCAGCTCGATCTCTTCAAAATCTTTCGGAAACCCTTTGGGGGCTGTTTTCAGCTTTTCGCCTTGAATTTCAGGAAAGTATTTTTTGAATCCAGGTGCTTCAATAATATCCTTAAAGTCTTCGGGATGTTCAAATATTTCAGAGCGAATAGCCTTGAGTTCCGGTGGTTCGGGACACCAAATTCCACCTCCCAAAAATGAGTTGCCAGGTTCAATATGAACATAGTAGCCTGCCCGTTTGCTTTTGCGTCCACCGCGGGCAATAAAACTGCCCATATGGGTTTTGTAGGGGGTTTTATCGTTTGAAAAACGAACGTCTCGGAATATACGGAATAAACAATCTTTTGGAGACAACAATGGGATTTCCGGATCAATTTTGTGGATTTCCTGAATAAGTAGTTCTGTAAAGAAAAGCATGTGTTCTTTGCTTTCTTGGTAGCGATCGCGATTGGCATCAAACCACTCTTTGTTGTTATTTTTTTGAAGATCTTTCAGAAAAGAGATAATTGTTTTCATCGATTTAATTTGTTTTTGTTTTCAATGGATGAGTGAGACATTCTCCTTTGTTAGCAAAATAGGAGATACAAGTATCTTTTGGATTTGTAAATCCAGTTTGTTGAAGATAGGGAATGTTTTTGAAAACATCGCACCGGATTTGGATTTTGAATGCTACTTTTGTGTTACTAGAAAAGGGAATGAAAATTCATCGATAGTTCCCTGTCTGAAGAGCAGGTAGGCTTTGAATGCAAGCTCAATAAACAATTTTAAAGAGATGAGAAAAATTGCATTAATCGTAGCAGGTGGTCGAGGATTGCGCATGGGAGCCGAAGTTCCGAAGCAATTTATTGCTTTGGCCGGAAAGCCAGTTTTGATGTGGACCACTGAATGTTTTACCAAGTTTGATCCCGAGGTTGAGCTTGTTTTGGTCTTGCCGGCCGATCAGTTTGAGGTATGGAAAGCCCTTTGTCAGGAGTACAACTTCAAGTTGCCTGTTCGGTTAGTTGAGGGGGGAGCTACCCGCTTTCAATCGGTTAAAAATGGATTGGATTCAATCAGCGGAGAAGGCATTGTTTTTATACATGACGGTGTTCGCCCACTGGTTTCAAAAGCAACCCTTGAGAATTGTTTTAATTCAGCTATGGAGCAAGGGAATGCTTTACCGGTTTTTTCTGTGGTTGAATCGTTACGAAAAGTTACTACTTCGGGCTCACAACATATTGATCGGAACCAGTTTCGCTTGGTACAAACACCACAAACGTTTGTGGTTTCTGGTATTCAAAAGGCCTATCAACAACCTGAAAGTGATTTTTTTACAGATGATGCCTCGGTTTATGAAGCAGCCGGAAATACCATTTGCTTGGTAGATGGAAACCAAGAAAATATAAAAATTACGACTCCGGTAGATTTGAAAATTGCTGAGATGTTCTTAAAGACAGAATGTTAGGTAGAACAAGACTTTCCCAGACCGTTTTTTCATATTTCTTTTTTCTCCATTCCTCGACTTATTTCGGTGTTCACCGATTCTTGTATCAATAAAATTTGATGATGAAATAGCTTTGCATGTCGGAAGAATAAACATGTGGTGTGTTAATTTTTTGTAAACGATGGAAACTTTTTACATCTTTTTAGTTTCCAGAGGGTAATTCAAGTTCTATATTTGTTGTTATGGCAGAAGATAAAAAAGCGTATATCCTGGGACAGGTTGGGCAACTGTACATGCGACATGGCATCCGAAGTGTAACAATGGATGATGTAGCCGCTGAGGTAGGAGTCTCCAAAAAAACCTTGTATCAGTTCTTTAAAGATAAGGCGGATCTAGTGGATCAAGTAGTAACCGATGTTTTTATGCGGGATGAGGTCTTTATTTGTGAAGAGCGGGAGAAGTTGAATGCAATTGATCGTTTTTTTTGGATCCGGGAGCACATCGTTAAGATGCTCAAGATGGTTCATAACAACCTCGAATATGATTTAAAGAAAGGATATCCTAAAGTTTATCGGAAAATTATCAATTATAAACGAAAGTGGATTTATACAGATAATCTTGACATTATAGAACGCGGGAAACGAGATGGATTTTTTAGGAAGGAGCTGGATAGCGATTTTGTCGCCCGGCTGGCAGTAGGACGTTTGCTGTTCGTTTTCAATCCGGATAATGAGGTGTTTAGCAATGAAGAGGTGAGGGACATTCGGTTGTTTGACTTGATGATGGATTACCACATGCATGCAATTTGTACAGAAACAGGCTTGAAATACTACAAACAACAATTAAACAACGTTCAGAATGAAAACTAAAACGAAACAGCTATTTACCTTGCTGCTGTTTTTGTTGCTTGCTGGCTATGGGCAAGCGCAAGATGATCTGAAGTTTACTTTAGCGGAAGCTCAAGCTTATGCGCTAAAGAATTCTTATGT
The DNA here is from genome assembly GCF_900113005.1 of Sunxiuqinia elliptica. GTDB lineage: Bacteria > Bacteroidota > Bacteroidia > Bacteroidales > Prolixibacteraceae > Sunxiuqinia > Sunxiuqinia elliptica. The sequence goes on along the minus strand of NZ_FONW01000001.1, from coordinate 235,385 downwards.
GATTCAAAACAGCGGACTTGATGTAGATGCGGCCCGAAAAAAAGTGTGGGAAACCATTGCCATTGGTTTGCCACAGGTAACGGGTGAAGCAAACTACACAAACTTCTTAAATCTGCCGGTATCACTTATCCCGGGGCAATTCTTTGGAGAAGATGAGGGAACTTACGTTCCCGTAAAATTTGGTCAGGATTACAACTCAGACTTTGGCTTTACTGTGAACCAGCTAATTTTTGATGGATCCTACATTGTGGGAATTGGCTCGGCTAAGATTTACCTGCAAATGGCAAGTCAAACCAAAGAGAAAACAGAGATTGACATTAAACATGCCGTTGCTCAGTCTTATTTCATGGTCCTGACGGCGGAGGAAAACCTCAAAGTCATGAGGGAAAATCTGACTAACTCTCAAAAATTGGAGAGTGATACGCGTGCTTTATACAACAATGGATTCTCCGAAGAGCAGGATGTGGATCAAATGAAGCTGTTGGTTCAAAAAGCCGAAAATGAGATCCTTAAAGTTGAAAGGGAAATCCGGGTTGCACGAATTGTGTTGAAATACACGATGGGCATTGATGTTGATGAAACGATTGAATTAGCCCAGTCGTTGGATTCTTTCCTCGATCCATTGTTGGCAAAGAATGAGCATATTGCAGGTTTTGACTACACCTCGCACATTGATTTTCGGATGCTGGAAACTCAGCGTCAATTGAAAATGAAGGAGCTAAAGTTGGAACAGTCTGCTTATTTGCCGAGGCTTACAGGTTTCTACAACTGGTCGAAAACAGCTTATGGAGACAAAGCAAACTTGTTTAAAAACAGCGTCCCCTGGTTTAAGTCTTCGATGTGGGGATTGACGCTCTCACTCCCGATTTTTACGTCGGGGCAACAGCATGCCAAGGTGCAACAGGCACGACTGGCTTATCAGCAGTCTGAGAATGATCAACGACTGGCAGAGCAAACCCTGCAAAAAGATTATTTGTCAGCTATTGCCGACATCGAAAGTGCCGTTGATCAGTTCGAGAATGATGTTGACAACAAGCAGCTTGCCAAGCGGATTTACGACAAAACAACCGTAAAATACAACAACGGGATCAGCAGTAGTGTCGAGTTGTCGCAAACAGAAACACAGTACATTCAGGCCCAGGGTGCTTGGGTGGCTTCGGTCATTCAGCTACTGAATTCAAAAATTAACCTGGACAAAGCGATTGGAAAACTATAAACAATTAAACGATGAAGAAGACTCAAATCGAAAGAAAACGGATCAATCAACTGGCAGCGATTGTCATGATTGTTATTCTGGCTGCCTGCTCAGCCGGAAATGCCGAGAACGATAATAAAGCGAAGGAGGCTCAACTTAAAGCATATAAACAAGAGGTGCATGATCTGGAAATGAAAATTGCAGCGCTGGAAAAAGAACTGAAAGCAGATGCTACAGTTGACAAAGTGCAGGTAGTTTTACAGGAATTGCAAACTCAAAAATTTGAACACTTTATCGATGTTACCGGAAGTGTTGAGGCTGACCAAGAAGTAAATGTCAGCCCGGAAGCTTCAGGGAAAATCCTTGAAATCACCGTGAAAGAAGGTCAGCGCGTTCGAAAAGGAACGGTATTGGCAATTCTAAATTCAGAAACGATTGACCGGAACATCGAGGAAGTAAAAATTAGCTTAGAACTGGCTCAAACAACCTTCGATCGGCAAAAGAACCTGTGGGAGCAAAACATTGGTTCGGAGCTACAATTCTTACAGGCAAAGTCAACAAAAGAAGCATTGGAGAAACAATTAGAAAGCCTCAAAGCCCAAAAAGACCTGTCGGTAGTTAAAGCTCCTGTGGATGGAACCATCGATGTCATTTATCAAAAGCAAGGACAAATTGCCAGTGCTCAAATGCCTTTTGCCAAATTGGTTAATATCCAGAAAATTAAAGTTTATGCTGATGTGGCTGAATCATATCTGACGAAGATTAAAGAAGGAGATGATGTATTGATCAGTTTTCCGGCAATCGAAAGAGACCGGAAAACAGATGTGTTGATGATTGGAAACTACATCGATCCAAACAACCGGACTTTCCGGATTCGGATGGACCTTCAAAATCAGGATAAACTCATCAAACCCAATATGGATGCGGTGGTTACCTTGCGTGACTACGTGGCTGATGAAGCGATCGTTATTCCTTCTTTGCTGATCAAAGAAGATTTTAAAGGCACATATACTTTTGTTGCTGAGTCCGAAGGTGGAAAGCTCCGTGCCCGGAAAGTTTATGTTGAAACTGGGGTAACCGATAACAACATGACCGAAGTGAGAAGTGGTTTGAAAGCTGGAGAACAAGTGATTGCTGAAGGATTTAGCCAGGTGGTTGATGGAAGCTTGCTTCAGGCAAATTAAAATGTTCAGAGTCATTTAGCTGAAAAAACAGAAACATGGACAAAGAAAAAGTTAGCGAGAATACGCAAAACATAACACGAAAATTTAAACCTGTCTACCTGGCCCTGAAGAATAAAACGACTGTTTATATTCTTACGCTGATGCTGGTGATCTTTGGTTTGTTTTCGTACAACCAAATGCCGCGGGAGTCATTCCCCGAAATTGTCGTGCCCTACATTTTTGTGCAGACAATTTATCCGGGAAACTCGCCGGTTGATATTGAGAACCTGATTACCCGCCCCATTGAGCAAGAGCTTAAAGGAATGGACGGGGTGAAAAAAGTCTCTTCTGCTTCCTACCAGGATGTGAGTACTATAGTCGTGGAATTCAACACCAATGTTGAAATTAAACAAGCCCTGCAGGATACCAAAGATAACGTGGACAAAGCACGCTCTGACTTGCCGGGGGACTTGGAGAATGATCCGTTGGTGCTGGATCTGGACTTCTCGGAATTCCCGATTTTGAACGTCAACATCTCGGGTGACTTTAGTATGCGGGAGTTGAAAGACTATGCCGAGATTCTTCAGGACGAATTTGAAAGTCTGTCCGAAATTTCGGAGGCGACTATCCGAGGGATTGATGATCGCGAGATTCAAGTAAACGTTGATCCGCACAAATTGGAGGCTCGTGGAATGACCTACGAAGACATTGCGTTGGCGCTTCAGCTAGAGAATGTGACCATTGGTGCCGGTGAGTTTACCGCTGACGAGACTCGTCGCGTAGTGCGTACGGAGGCGGATTACACCAACATGGATCAGATTCGGAATACCATCATTAAACTGAATGGCGGGAAGCCGGTTTACATTCGCGATGTGGCCGATGTTGTTGATGGGTACAAGGAGAAGTCGACTATTTCGCGATTGGACAATAAGCCCGTAGTTACCTTGGCGGTAACCAAAAAAAGTGGCGCCAACATATTGGAAGCAACGGCTAAGGTGAACCAGATACTGGAAGAACAAGTGGAGCGAGGTTATTTGCCTCAAAATCTGGAAATCACCGTCACTGATGATATGTCAACCTATGTGAAGAATGAAATTGCAACGCTGGAAAACAGCATCATCTTGGGGATGATCTTGGTGATCTTTGTGCTTTTCCTCTTCTTGGGATTCCGGAATGCCCTGTTCTCCGGCTTGGCCATTCCTATGTCAATGTTCTTATCATTCATTATCCTGGAGCAAGCTGGGGTGACCCTGAACTCCATGGTGTTATATGGATTAATCCTGGCGCTAGGGATGTTGGTTGACAATGCCATTGTAGTGGTTGAAAATGTTTACCGCCTGCATGTGTTGGGCTATTCAACCTTAAAGGCAACGAAGAAAGGGGTGAGCGAAATCGCGTTCCCGATTATCTCATCCACATTGACGACTTTGGCAGCTTTCTTTCCACTGATGTTTTGGGAAGGCATTGTTGGTGAGTTCATGAGTATTTTGCCACAAACACTGATCGTGGTGCTGGCTTCATCGTTATTTGTTGCGCTGGTGCTGAATCCGCCGTTTATTGCACGCTTTATGAAAGTTGATGATATCCGGCAGAAAGTAGATTGGAAGAAATCATTTAAGAATGCCGGGATTCTGACTGCTATTGCTGCAGTGTTCTATTTGATCGGAGTTTATCTGCTTGGAAATATTCTGATGACAGTGGCTCTGTTGATGGTATTGAATGTCTTGATTTTTCGACCAACAGCACGCTGGTTCCAGTTGCGTTTCTTGGTGTGGTTAGAGAATCTTTATGAGCGTCAGTTGCGACGAGCATTAACCGGATGGAAACCGATCCTTTATTTTAGTGGAACCTTTATTCTATTGATTGTGTCAATCTGGTTCTACAGTGTGCGCCAGCCGAGTGTGGTTTTCTTTCCAGAAACCGATCCGCAAACCATTTATGTAACCTTGGAATTGCCCCTGGGAACAGCAATTGATAGAACCGATGAAGTATCCCGGAAGGTCGAAAGCATCATCAATACAACGATGGAGCCGTACATGGGGATTGTAAAATCGATTACCACTTCGGTGGGGAACGGAAAAGGAGGCATGTTTGAGAATGAGCAAAGTCCGAACAAATCGTTGACCTCCATTTCGTTCGAAGAATACAAGTTGCGCGGGGATATCAATACCTCGGATATCATGAAGGAGCTAACAGCTAACTTGTCGGGCTTTGTTGGTGCGAAGATTTTTGTGGAGCGCGAAGATCAGGGACCGCCAGTTGGAGCTGATGTAAACATCGAGGTGACAGGGGACGACTTTGACCAGCTCATCAAAATCACTGACGACTTCATGAATATTATTAATGAGGATAATATCCAGGGAATTGATGAATTGAAGCTGGATATCAACGTGCATCAGCCAGAGATGCTGATCAAAGTTGATCGTGAAAAAGCACGCCGTTATGAGTTGTCAACTCAGCAAATTGCGATGACCTTGCGGAACTCGCTTTATGGTTATGATGTTGGTGATTATAAGGATGGTGAAGATGAGTACGATATCTTCATTCGTTTGAAAGAAGAATACCGGAATGATGTATCAACCTTGATGAATCAAAAATTGATGGTTGAGGGAAACAAGATTCCGATTTCAGCTGTAGCTGATTTTGAATATTCATCAACCTATGATAAGGTTAACCGGATTGACTTTAAGCGGGTGATTACCATTAGCTCGAATGTGGTTGAAGGGTATAATGCCAATGAGGTGAATGACCGGATCAGGCAGTTGTTGGTTGAATACCAAATGCCTGAAGGTTATGATTACGAATTTACCGGTGAGCAGCAAGAACAAGACGAAAGTAGCCAGTTCTTGATATTTGCCCTGTTGGTTGCTGTGGCTTTGATTGGATTGATCATGATTACACAGTTTAACTCGTTTATTCGTCCGGCAATTATCATGATGACTGTACTTTTCAGTACCATTGGGGTATTCCTCGGACTAGCCATTTTTAAAATGGAGTTTGTAATCATCATGACCGGAATTGGAATTATCTCGCTGGCAGGTATTGTGGTAAATAACGGAATTGTATTGATTGACTACATTGACCTGATGCGAAAAAGAAGGCGTGAAGAGTTGGGAGTAAGCGAAGGTACCTTCCTTCCTGTTAAAGATGAAATTGAATGCCTGGTTATGGCAGGAAAAACCCGTTTACGTCCGGTATTGCTGACGGCTATCACGACAGTGTTGGGGCTAATTCCGTTAGCGGTAGGATTGAATTTCGATTTCATTACCTTGTACACGCATTTTGATCCGGATTTTGCCCTTGGAGGTGAAAGTACTGCTTGGTGGGGCCCCATGTCATGGACTGTAATATTTGGGTTAACCTTTGCTACTTTCCTCACCTTGTTAATTGCTCCGGTGATGTACATGTTAACCATTCGGATTAATTATCGCATCAAAAAAATGTTGCGCATATTGCCCGAAGAAAATAAAGAACACAAACCACAGGAACAAGTGTAATTATTATATAGAACCATATAGAAGAAAGGCTTCATCCACAACACGATGAGGCCTTTTTTTATTGATGAAGGTCTAAGTGTTGTTCTTTGAATCCCGCGAAAATTGCTAAATCATCAAATTGAGTAGCGATGATGTAGTTGGTGTTTTGAACAATCACATAGTTTGTATCTTTGTGCTCTAAAACTTTTGAATTGTGAAGATTGGATCGATTGATTTAGGAGAAATGCCCTTGTTCCTGGCGCCGATGGAAGACGTGACGTACAAATCGTTTCGTTACATGTGTAAAAAGTATGGGGCTGATGTGATGTACACGGAGTTTGTGTCGTCTGAAGCGTTAATACGAGACATTGCCAAAACCAAGCAGAAAATGCACTTGTTTGATTTTGACCGGCCTGTGGCGATCCAAATCTATGGGTACGATATTGATTCGATGGTTCATGCTGCACAGCGAGTCGAGGAGTTTCAGCCTGATTTTATCGATATCAATTATGGCTGTCCGATGAAGAAGATTGTTCGTAAAGGGGCTGGAGCAGGCATGTTACAGGATTTGGATAAAATGCAGGAGATGACAGCAGCCATTGTTAAAGCTGTTTCGTTACCTGTAACAGCTAAAACGCGTTTGGGCTGGGATGAAGATTCAAAAGTGATCATGGACGCGGCATTACGTTTGCAGGATGCTGGGGTAGCTGCTCTGGCAATTCATGGGCGAACCCGCAAACAATTATATACCGGAGAGGCTGATTGGAGCCTGATTGCAGAGGTGAAAAATAATCCGGCCATCAAGATCCCGATCATTGGCAATGGGGATATCAATGGGCCGGAAAAAGCCGGCGAGTTTTTGAATCTGAGTGGGGTTGATGCCCTGATGATTGGACGGGGAGCCATTGGTCGTCCTTGGATTTTTAAGGAAGTAAAGCATTACTTGGCTACCGGTGAAGTATTGCCTGCTCCTACGGTTGAAGAGATCGTGCAGAATGTTCGTGATCAACTGCAAATGTCCATTGATTGGAAGGATAATGTACGAACGGGTGTTTTGATGATGCGGAGGCATTTTGCCAAATATTTCCCGGCTTTACCCGATTTTAGGCAACACCGGATTAAGCTGTTGCAAGCCATAGAGTTGGAAGACGTACAAGCCACACTTAATGAAATTGTTGAACACTATGGCGATATGCGGGTTGATTATACAAACGCGAGTTTAAAATGAACGAACACGATTACAAACGGTTTTACAGTGATCAATCATTTCAACAGAAGTTGCGGGATTTTGCTAAAACAGCCGGTATTCAGGTTGCCTATGCTGCCTTGTTGCTGTACTACCTGATGAAAGATCCTTCGATTTCATTCAAGACCAGGCTGACGATTGCTGCAGCTTTAGGTTACTTCATTCTACCAACTGATGCTATTCCAGACTTAGCTCCATTAGTGGGCTTTAGTGATGATCTTGGTGTATTGATCTTTGCTCTATCTCAAATCAGTAGTAACATTACGCCTCAAATACAGGAAAAGGCTAAAGACCGGCTTCGATTGTGGTTTAAAAACATCGACGAATCGAAGCTGGATGAACTTCACGATAAGATTTTTTAGAATTCTAAAACCCCCGTTTTTACTGGCTTTCTCATATAAAACATAGTTTCTGTTTATGTTTTGGCATTGTTTTTGATTTTTCATTCGAAACAAAAAGCCTCAATGCCATGAAACGAACCTTGCTTATTCTTGTTGTCGGGTTTTCAGCGATTGTATTATCGCAAGGTATTGCAAAAGCCCAGGTTACGGTAGAGCAGAAACCGACACCTCCGGAAGTTAAGTTACCGACTCCGGAGAAACCCGGACCCGATTATCAGCTTATCCCAGGGCATTGGATTTGGCACCGTCCTTCGAAAATGTATGTTTGGGTAAGTGCACGGTGGGTTGAGAAAAAGGAGAATAGGCAGTGGAATCCGGGGCATTGGCAAAAGCAAGCCAGAGGCTGGAAATGGATTCCTGGAAAATGGGAAAAGATAAAGCGGAAACGCTACTTTTTTAAATAGCTTACTCGTGTTTTTGTATACTTGTTTGTACGTGTTTTTTTGGGTGAAAGGCCGGCTTAGTCCGGCCTTTTTTCATTTCAACTTCTTCCAATCGGCCCAACTTTATTACTTTTGTGAGGCTAAACAAACAAGATGGAATTACTCAGTCCTTTCGATTTAACTTCTTTTCAGTGGTTTTTAATGGCGCTATGTGGAATGCTCATAGGGATGTCCAAAGTAGGCGTTCCGGGGGTGTCGATGCTGGTAGTACCAGTCCTTGCCTTTTTATTTGGAGGCAAGCAATCCACTGGAGTTTTATTACCCATTTTGATGATGGCTGATCTTTTTGGTGTGGGCTATTATCGTCGGCATGCACAATGGAGCTATTTGGTGAAGATTTTACCTTGGGCTTTCGTGGGTGTGGGCTTGGCTTTGTGGGTTGGCGAGATTGTTAATGATGAACAGTTTAAGGACTTAATCGCTATTTTAGTGTTTGTTTGCATTGGACTGATGCTTTGGAAAGATCGGAAAAAGGGGCAGCAGGTATTTCCAGATAAATGGTGGTTTGCGGCATCAATGGGACTCTTAGGTGGCTTTGCTACGATGATTGGTAATGTCGCAGGTCCTATTTTTGCGATTTACCTCTTGGCGATGCATTTACCAAAGAACAATTTTATTGGCACCTCAGCCTGGTTCTTTCTGATCATCAATTTCTTTAAATTTCCACTGCATATTTTGGTTTGGAAAACGATTAGCTGGAGTAGCTTAACAACTAACATTTTGACGCTTCCGGCCATTGCTTTGGGAGCTTTCCTTGGCATCTGGTTGGTGAAAAATATTCCGGAGAAAACTTACCGGGCTTTTGTGATTATTGTCACAGCTGCTTCGGCTTTTTTACTACTGATATAAAAACAGCATATGGCATGAAACAACTACAAGAATTTTTCAAGGATCAAACGATTCAAAGCATCCTCGATGTTGGATGTGGGGCTGGTGATTTTATCAAGGTACTAAACGATACATTTGGTTCGGAAACGCAGCTTTTAGGAATTGATCCGGGAGAAGTGTGGTTGCGAGAAGCGCGCGCACGATTTCCGCAAGAGAACATGGAGTTTCGCTGTATGCATGGAGAAAAGCTGGCCTTTGAAAATGATCAGTTCGATTTGGTGAGCATATCCAATGCTTTGCATCATTTAGCACAGTTGGAACAGACTTTGGCAGAGATGAAGCGGGTCGTTCGATCTAGTGGTTGGCTAATTGTTAATGAGGTGATTGATGGGGAGTTAACCGAAGCGCAGCAAAACCATCGGATGCTACATCATTTTAAGTCTTATGTCGATCGTTTACATGGTATCACGCATCGGCCAACGTGGACGGAGCAGGAAATTATGGATTTGGCAGAAGCCAATGGCTTGCAGGTTAAACATGCCTTCCTTCATTTAAAAATGAAACAGGTTAATCATGATGAGTTGTTTTTAGATGATAAGTATCGGCAGATGGAAAGTCTTTTGGAAGAGCTGCAGGGACGTCCCGAGTTTGATGAGAAAAAAGATCAGCTCCCCTTGTTTAAGGAGCGTTTAAAGCAACATGGTTTCCATTTGGCTCCTCAACTATTGTTGATTGCCCAGGCTTGATTTTAAGGTCGGTTTCTTGTTGATGTCGAACATCTGGAAGGCTGAATTGTTCCAAGGGAAACTCATGAGTAAGACGGGAATATTTGTTAATTTCGTAGAAATGAGTTCGAACTAAATCAAACCAAACAATAGTAATCATGAATTATTTAGCAAACGAGAATCGGTATGATTCAATGAAGTATAACCGCTGCGGACGTTCGGGCCTAAAGCTTTCAGCTGTTTCGTTGGGCTTGTGGCACAACTTCGGTGGTGTTGATGTATTTGAGAATGGCCGGTCCATTTTTAGGCATGCTTTTGACAATGGCATCACTCATTTTGACTTGGCCAATAATTACGGGCCACCCTATGGCTCAGCAGAAGAAAATTTTGGAAAGATTTTTAAGCAGGATTTTAAGCCTTACCGTGATCAATTGGTGATTTCGACCAAAGCCGGTTACGATATGTGGCCTGGTCCCTATGGGAACTGGGGAAGTCGGAAATACTTGCTTGCCAGCCTCGATCAGAGTCTACAACGCATGGGGCTGGATTATGTCGATATTTTTTATTCACATCGCCCAGATCCGGAAACTCCACTGGAGGAAACGATGGGAGCTCTTGCGCAGGCTGTGCGTCAGGGAAAGGCACTTTATGCGGGAATCTCAAATTACCCGGCTGATCGCACTCGTGAGGCAGCCAAAATTTTACGGGATCTTGGCGTCCCCTGCTTGATTCATCAGCCAAAGTACTCGATGTTTGAGCGTTGGGTTGAAGAGGGTTTGCTGGATGTGCTGGAAGAAGAGGGTATTGGATGTATCCCATTTTCACCCTTGGCTCAGGGATTGCTAACCAACAAGTACTTGAAAGGTATTCCGGAAGGTTCAAGGGCCGCAAAATCCTGGGGCTTTTTAAAAGCAGAACAGGTAGAGCCTGCAATTGGCAAAGTGCAGAAGCTAAACGAATTGGCTGAGCAACGGGGACAAACACTGGCCCAGATGGCTTTAGCCTGGATTTTGAAAGATGAAAGAGTCACTTCGGTGTTAATTGGTGCCAGTTCGGTGCAGCAATTAGATGATAACATCAGCATGCTTAATCAGCTTGATTTCAGCCGAGAAGAACTTGATTTAATTGAGTCTATTTTGAAAGACTAAACAATACTACAGAAAAGCAGGCTAAATAACTTTTAGCCTGTTTTTTTATGGGTAATTATTTTAGCTTTTACTCTTGATTTGCGTGCTGTATTGAGTTGTTGTATTTGAATGCATACTGGCCGTTCCAGTTTAGAATCAAGAATAGTCCGGCCAAAAGAAGCAAGCCAACAAGAATCAAATCACCTTTAAATTCAATCACTCCCAGGTTTTCGGATAAGTGATACAAGGTTTGTGGAATGGCCATAAACAGGGCAATTCCAGTGTAGCTCCATGTTGTTGGGAAGGAAATCAGTACCACAGTGTAGAGTACGGGGTATATGAAGATATCCAAGATCGAGTAGCTTGCAGTCATGAGCATGGCCCAACCTTTGATGAAATTAGGGCTTTCAGAAGATGAAAAGAGTGCCGTTAAACAACAAATAGCAAGAAGTAAGATGATTGTAGTTACTACCTTTTGGAAGGTATTATAGCGTGGTAAGTAAAGCAATCCAACGGCAGTTATAATTCCTGTTAGTCCGGTTAGTGCGTATGGTAGGGAAGCACGAAAGTTGGGCAATGTTGTATCCTTAATGATGACGCTAAAGCGGGAGTGAAGAAGTGAGTATAAAAGAAGGAGCAGGAATGCACTACCAAAAACCCACAGTGGATTGATTCGCAAGGATTGATAATTGACCTTGAATTCAAGCGGTGGTTGATTTTGGTAATAACGATAGAAAAGCGCTCCGCCAATTGCCCATAAGATCAAGGACGGTACTCCTGGAGCCAAGTTTTGAGAAATATATTTGCTAAAAAGCTCATAGCTAAGTGGCGATAAGAAAGTAGCCAGGTTGATTAGGAGAAATAGCAGGATGAAAATTCGATCATCAAAATATTTGTAGTTTTCTTGACTGGTGAATAGCTGAACCAACACGTTAACTTTTATAAATGCTCCGGTTACCAAGAAAAGGCTTATCCCAGTCATAACCACAAGCGGTTGAGGAATCAAACACAGGCCTATTCCAATGAAGATGGGAATAAAGTAGATCCATAGTTTTTGTAGAAATCGATTGAGAGGAATAAAGATGGCTGCAGCGATCAACCCGATTAGGGGGATGTATTGAAATAGTTGAGACACTTCCAGTGCATCGTCTTTACTAAATCCGAAGCGATCTATAAAATGAAGAAAGCCTCCTGCCCTTAAAGAGTAATAGGTAAATTGGACCAGGCAGTACAGCAAAATTAAGATCCAAGTTTTGGAATTGAGTAGGCGTTTCATTTTGTTTTTTGTACCAAGATAAAAAGTGGACACAATGAAGCGAACTTTATTTTTATGTTGTAAAGCTAATTGGTGTGACAGAAAGAGTGGGACATAGGGTAAATTGTCTTGATCCTATCTTTTTGAATGAACTTATTCGTCTTATTCCTACTCCTTTAGCTTGATGGTTTTATTTTGTTTGGCGCTGCGGATAGCTGCGTCCAGAATTTCCATGACCATCAGGTTATTCTCAAGAGATGATAAATCGTTGGGCTGCACTTCAATTTTGTTTTTGACTACGGCTGCCAGAAACGAAAAGGGATCGTGATAAGGAGCTTTACGCTTTTCGAGTTGATAGCTTTGCTTGTCGTAGCCATCGTAGCCCTCAGCAATACGTACGCGAAGGTCGCTGCTATTATCAGCATAAATCACGCCTTTGAGTCCATAAATCTCCATATCCTTTCTTCCGATAGGCCAGTTCCAGGAGGCTTGAATGACACCAACGGCTTGGTCATATTGCAGCAGGATGATGGCTTCGTCATCTACTAGGGGATTGTTTTCGGGCTGAAGCTGTTGCGTGATTGCTGTAACTGCGTTAGGTTTTTTGCCATCCATTAGCCAAGTGATCAGGTTGGCTCCATAGCATCCAAAGTCGGTGATGGCGCCACCTCCATTTAAAACCGGATCGGTCAGCCATTCTAAAAACTCTTGGTTGACCCCGATCTTCTTGGGGCCTTTGTGTCCATCGCGAACAATGATTTTTCGTGTTGCGCCAACAACATCTTCTTTCTTTAAAAGCTCATAGGCTTGATGGTTGGTCGGGTACCAGGTGGTTTCATAATTCGTAAGCAGGTGGATCTGATGTTTTCGGGCCAAGTCTGCCATTTGTTGGGCTTGCTTCAGGTTGGCTGCTAAGGGTTTTTCAACCATCACATGAATTCCTTTTGGAGCAAAGGTTTCAACGACTTTTAAATGATCGTAAACACTGCCAAAAGCCGTTACTGCTTCTGGTTGGGTGTTTGCCAATAGCTCATCCATGGAGCTATAAACCAAATCCATCGAATAGCCGTGCTGCTCGGCATATCTTTGGGCTAGCTCCCGGTTGGGCTCAACAATTCCAATGATTTGAATATCGCCTTGTTTTTCACTCCCAAAAATCCAATGTACATGAGAATGTGTCAGTCCAATGACTCCAACTTTTAACGGTTCGTCTTGTGCCAACAGGTTTCCGGCTATTAATTGGAATAGGACTAGAAGAATAGCAAGTTGTTTAAACATGATCGTCGGTTTTGCAGTAATTTGTAATGACAAGTAAGTGTGCAATGTACAAATTTGCCGAGCTGTTTTTCGATTATTGAGAGTATTAATTTGGGAGAACGACCATTTAGCCGCAGAAATATCGAAACAATTCCAGGCGTAGAATGCATAAAACCAAGGAAATGAGCTAATGGCTATTTTTTCTCAGAGACGGGATGTAATACAGTTGTAATCAACCGTATCAGGAGCTATCCAAGTGTTGGAAGCTTATTTTTTAAAGCTGAACTTGGTGGTGCCAATGTTGCTTCCGTCTGCAAATACATCAACCGTATATTCGCCCGGAATTAGAGCTTGTTCGCCATTGTTATCCCAGAAAATATTAACCGGAAGGTCATTCCCTTCATAGGTAACTTCACGCATGGCAGAATAAGGAATCCGCAGGTCTTCGAACCGGAATAGATCGTTCTTCGACTTCATGAGTAGAATTTGATCTGGCCGCTGAATACGGATGTAAATATTTTTGGCACCTCGCTTGGCTGTGATATTTTTTCCTAGAGTAAAGTTCACCTGAATTTTTTCCGCTTTCTTGCTGTTGTTGACATCATTCCCACGACTGTTAATTCCGTAGGCAACTAAGCTTTTAGCTTCAAGAGTTGCGGCTTTTTCTACCCGTTGTGAGAGACGTTCTTTCTCTTTTTCCAGCTTTTTCTTTTGATTTTCGATTTGCGCATACTCCTGTTTTACTTGCGCATTTTCTTCCATCAATTCCTTATTTCGGCGGTTCAAGGAGTCAACCTGAACAATGTAGTTTCGCATAATTCGACGCAGAGAGCCAACTTCTTCACGGTAGCGCTCAATTTGTTCGTAGCTGGCCTTTTTTACTTGGCCAACTTCCAGCAACAAGTCTTTAACTTTGGTTTGAGCTACAAATAATTGAGAATTGATGGTGTCGTTGTCAGTTTTCAAGCTGTCGTAGTTCTGAACCATTTGGTTCAGTTCTATCTGGATGGAATCTTTTTCGGCATTCAAGGAGCGCATAATCTGTTTGTGTTCGCCACGTTGCATAAACAGCAGCACGACAACAACAATTAAAATGACACTCAGAAATATAACAATCAGATTGTTACGTCTTTCTTTGTCGGTTTCTCCCAGCGAGAATTTTTTCTTCTTTTCGACCGAATCGCTCATACTTCCAGAATTTTAGCTAAAATGACAACGCCCACAAAAATAGTATTATTTTGTGGGCGGTCAAATAATGAAGCGTTATGTCTGTTGGTCTCTAGAAAATGTTTCCAATTTTAAGTCCAAAGTAGATGGTTCGTGGTGATAGCGGGCCATAAATGTAGCCTGGATCCCGGTCGATACCGTGGTCGAAATCATCTTGATAAGCATCAAACAGGTTCTTGACACCTGCGTATAATTGAAGCTGTAGATCTCCTGAAAGTTCAATATTTTGACTCACTTTCATTCCCAGATCAAAGAAGGAATCGACTTCGTTAAGTTGACCATCTTCGGGTTTATCCAAGGTGTTTCCAAAATAGGGGATTAACATTTTTCCAGTATAGTTGCCGGTTAATGAGGCTTTGAATGAAGCGACAGGAGAGTAGCTCATCGATAAATAACCATAGCTGTCTGGAGTCCGGAAGAAGCGACGTTCATTGAACTCTTGAGGTGAATCGTATTCACTTTTTTGGAATGTTAATCCCGATTGGAACATCCAGCGCGCACCAGGAGAAGCGTTAAATTCAAGATTAACACCTTGTACTTTGGCGCCATCTTCAGCATTGATTCTGGTGTAAACCACCTCTCCCTGCTCGTTTGGTGTTCCGTATTCGTTGGTGAATGGATTTTCCAATACGGTGTAAAAGCCTTCGGCTAGGAACTGGGTTTGCCAGCGTCCAAAGTCTTGTGAAATATCGATTGAAAAAGTCGCACTGTGCGAGTTCTCCTGTTTCAGGTTAGGATCGTTTTCATGAGTAACCCGGCGAGCTCCTGAAGTTTCGATATGCAGGTCTTCATCAAAAATTTGAGGAGCGCGATAGCCTTTGGCAAAGCTCGAACGCAGCTGAATTTTATCGGTCAGGTTATACAATACGCTTGCACGCGGACTGAAAACGTCACCATCAATATCGCCACTGGATCCTGCTTTGTCTGAAATTGCGTAGTGTTCCACTCTAAATCCGAGGGAAAAACGCCATTTATCATTGACCCATTCGTTTTGAGCAAAGAATCCTACTGTGTTAACTTCCTGATCGGCAATCGTGGTTGTTTCGACGTGTTCCATGGTTTCCAGGTCAAGATAGCCTAGCTTTTTATCTGTCAAAGCATCGCTTGTCATTTCAAGTCCCATCACTAATTCTGAAGGGGCAAACAAAAGTTTTTCGATATCGCGGTGGTATTGCGAACCAATCGAATAGGCAAGATCATCAGTATTACCGTAGGCTGATAAGTCTTGTTCGGCTCCGTAATAGGAGCCACGTTCTACCCATTGGGCTGCCGCAAAGAAACTGAGTTTATCATGATCGCGCATGAAGTGATCGAAGGTGAGGTTGGCCGAATTGATCTGGTGATCAACAGCCTCTGAAATGTCTGCTTCGTGGTTGGGCAGGTCAAAATCATTTCCTCCCCGTCGCGATTCGTTGATGAAAAAGTAATCGAGATTGATTTTAGATCGCATTCCTAAGCGTTGGAAAAAGCTGGCTCCAAACGTACTGTTGCTGATTTTGGACATCTCAGAATAACCATCGTCATTGGCATCGTAAGGATCGCGCTCACGTTTAAAACCATAAAAGCTCATGCCCGAGCGAAAATCATCGCTTACAATTGATCCGTTCATACTAAGGTTGAAATCTGGCGTTGCTTCTGAGCCGATCAGACCCAACGAGCTGTTGATGCTGTAGGTGTCCTGAACGGGTTCTTTGGTAATTAGGTTGATGGTGCCGGCAATGGCATTGCTGCCAAATAAGGCGGAGCCTCCTCCACGAACCACTTCTACTCGGTCAATCATGTTGGCAGGAATCAGTTCCAGTCCATAAACTCCTGCTAAGCCGCTAAATACAGGGCGGCTGTTAATCAGAATTTGTGAATAAGGACCTTCCAAACCGTTCATCCGAACTTGGGTGAACCCACAGTTCTGGCAATTGTTTTCCATGCGCAAACCCGGCGTGAAATTCAAGCCTTCACTTAGGGTGATACTTTGAGTGTTCTCAAGTAATCGAGGGCTGATGGTACTAACAATGGTGGAAGCTTCACGACGCGATTTCTCACTTCGGTCTGCCGTAATCACGACTTGCTCAAGCCCGATCTGGTCGGGATCTAATTCTGCGATGAGGGTGATGGGTTTGCCAATTTTAAGTTTTACTTCATAGGCTCGACTTTCATAGCCAACCGCTGAAATAACCACTTCTTGAGTTCCTTCAGGAGCCCCAACTAATTTGTAGTGCCCAGTAGCATCAGCAGCAGTTCCTACTGTCGTTCCTTTTATAAGAATGGTTGCAAATGGGATGTGCTCTCCTTCAGAGCGAACATCGCCAAAAAGCATGGTGTCCGTAATTTTTCCTTTGGGTTCGTCTTCAGAATAAGACACAAGGTATACCAGTGACATAACTGCCACAAGAAGAATTTTCTTCATAACAAGTTGTTTTGGTTTTTTATAGATCCCTGACTGGATCAATAAAATATCATCAATGAGTAATTTGGAGTTCTTTCGATCGCTCTAAAGAACTGCGTCTGTTTTTTTTATGACAAAAGTATCGGGTGGATGCTAAGCTTACAATCCCCAAATGTTGGGATTTGAATAAGCTACAATAGTGATTATTTTACATAGTTTGTGCCCGAAGAGATGTGCTTTAACTCATTGGAGGTCCGCGAAGATCATTGAGGTTGATGATTTCAGAAGTTGGACAAAGCGGAATAACAGCATAGAATAAGTCGGTGATAATCACATCGGAAATAAATCGTTGAATGGGCTCCGAGGTGTCCAGATAGTCCAGAAAAAAGGCCTGGTAATAACAAGTTTCTGATTTCGAGTGGTGGTGATGCTGCTTGGCGTCTTTTTTGTGATTAAAGGGGTGAGCATGCCTGACAATCATTCCATTTGACAGAACGTGCAAGTGCATGTTCATCATGGAGTTGACCAGTAGGAATAGGTAAACAGGCAACACCAAAAGAATAAATACTTTTATATATTTGCGCAGCGTCAGCATTGAGGATGCAAAGATAATGCTCTTTTTTATTTTGAATGATTCTTAATTGGTAAAAACAAAAAAGTTAACATACCATTGGCAAAGAAAAAGATCGATATAGAGCTATATAGTTATGGTCAGTACACAGAGTGGGACCGAGGAAGTCGAAACCTGCCCAAAATCGTAAATATTACCGATACGATTGAAGCTGAAATAGGTACCGAGTTTGGCTATATTCTGAAAATACGTAAAGCGAAAGGGAAGAAACTGGAGTTTCGGATTATTCATCCACCGTTTAAGGATGATGCGGGAGTTGTGATGCCTGATTTTATGGGAGAATATTATATCAACAGCAATGATTACGTCTTTTTTCTGGGCGATTGCATTTGGGAGCCATTGGAAGATAAGTTGGGGGAATGGCGCTTAATCACCTACCTCGATGGGCAGGTGATTGCTGATAAAATTTTGAAGTTGATTTCAAAAGCTTAATTAAGCTTCTTGCTCAACCAGTTTGCCTAAGGTGGCATAAGCTTCATCGCATGCGCTAAGCAAATCTTCGCTAATTTTCCGGTAATGGCTTTTGGTTAACTTCGGATTGTCTTTGCCATCCGGATGATTGGTACGCTGACGAAGCTCCGAGCGCTTAGTCATAATTTCTTCAACGATCTTTGTTGCAGCTTCTTTGTCTGCCTTGTCAAAATAGCTGATGTATTGAAAACAATCAACAACGACCAGCGACACCAAATAGTCGATGTCTTTCTTTAAATTCCGAACACTTGCCATAATTATTTAATTTCTGACGTTAATGGATATTTTATATGTTCCAGGTCGGTTAAAATAGCGTTTACTGAACCCACCACAATTTTGGTTTCAACTTTAATTGGAATCCGGTTTTGGTCGGCTGTAAACCAAACATCCATATGTTCACCGTCTGGGAAGAAATCGCCTCCCAAGAGCTTGATGACCACATGGTGGCAGTTAAACTTTCGGCCATTGCGCGTTTTAACTTGTTCCTGACCTTCGTAGCGAAAGTACAAATCTTCGGTCTTGTTATCAACCAACATCCGAAAATTTACTTGTTTTCCCTTTTTTAACTGTTCAAAGTTATAGTTGCGGAAAGCATAAACCGTACTCAACATATCGGCTGTTGATGGTTTCCAGATCAACTCATCGCGAAAAGGCTTAGCATCTTCACGCTTGATGTAGGAGCTGATCTTGTTTTCATCCGAATTGAAAGCGTACTCGTGTAGGGTTGAGCTTTTCCCATGGTTTACTTTCCGGATGAAATAATCAGGGGCAAAATCAACGAAATTAACCCGGCTTTCAAAGGTGTCACGCACAGTATAAAATAGGTCGTAAGCCTTAAAGGTTTTCCCGGTAGCCAAGAAATGCCATTGCTTGTTTTTATTGTGCTTTATGGTGTCGGTTGTGAAGATTACTTCGCCGGCATTAACCCATAACAGGTGCCAGTGGTAATAGGCTCCATACGTTAGCCTTTCTCCAGCTAAAAATGCGTTCTCCGTTGATTGCGCCTGTACTTTAGGGCTAATCCAACCAAATGCGAGCAAAAAGAGAAGGCTAGAAATTACGGCGTCCCGAACGTTGCGATTGCTTCTTCTTGGCTTTCTCTTTGTTTTCATCAATTAGTTCTTTTTCGTATTGAACCATTGGTAGTACCCAACCTTCTTTTACTTCGAAGTTAGACCGTAGTTTGAGGATTTTGGAATAATACATTACTCGTTCTGGTTGAAGTCCTTCATCCAGGTTTCCGGTATCCCATTTACCATTATCATTCCTGTCAAATACCAGGCGGATCTTATATTTGTCCGGTTCAAGGAAAGGAAATTCAATCTCACCGTCTCCTTTTATTCTAATTTCCTGAAGTACTTTTTCTTCATCTGAATTATCTAGCAGCTGTACAATTCCTGGTTCGTTCAACCCACCAATCGCCAATATAATTTTTGCATAGTGACTTTCTTCCTGAATGGTGAATTTTTGATTGATTTCGTTGGAAGGGTGACCAGAATAGTTGTAGGCAGCAGCCGAGTCAACCTTTAAACGGTAGGTTTGCTCGAACTCCCATGGGTGATGGATGTAAAACTTTCGTTTCGATAAGGAATCTTGCCACATCTCAAACTCAACGGTTTCTTCCAAGGTATCCACTTGCTGTACCAACTGAATGGCATCCCAGTTAAAGCGTTCCAATGGTTCCGGTGTTTCTAAAACAATATTGCGATACACATCATACCCCTGACCCTTCAAGTTGTTTTTAAAGGTGATGTGAGGAATCGGTTCTGGTTTGTCGTCATCTTTCTTGCGACGTCGTCTGTTGTTTGTACTTTCTGGTTTTTTATAAAAGAAATCGAGTGTATCATGTCGCATAACCAGATTGTTCAAGCTGTCGGCAACCTGGTATTGAATGGCCATCAAAATGGTATCTTGCTGGCTTAATACGGTGTCGGTCAACCAAATCATCAATGAGTCTCGAGTTTTGTTGTATTCGATATAGCTCCATGGCTCCTTGCTCGGTTCTGGTTGAAGGAGCTCAACTTGAAATGAGTCACTCAGCGATTCAGAGAAGTACAGGTTGAGCATATTCGCTTGGTCCCGTTTATTATTATCCAAGTATTGACTGAACGACTCTTCCTCGAAAAGCATAAGAAAGAAAGGCGTTTCCAAGGCATCTTTCTGTTTCGTTGAGACACTGACCGTGTCTTCTGGATTTGTTTCGGTATCGTAGCCTGGAAGATTTAAATCTTGCGGGATGATTAACGAATCAACAAAGGCGATTTGTTCCAATTCCTGGTTGTACGTTAAGCTGTTGTCTGCGTCCAGAACTGCATATAATCGGTAGGTTCCCGGAGCAATGTTGCTTATGATGTAAAATCCTTCTTCATCGGTTTTTGCGATGTAGTCAGGAATGCTGTCCTTAAAGGCATCTATTTCATGTAGGGAATGCAACATAACCAGAGCACCTTCAACGGGCTCCAGATTCTGAGCATTTTTGACATAGCCACCAATCATCAAGCTGTCAAAGTCGGCTCCAGTGCTGAACGAGAATCGAAAATCTTCCAGTGGATTTTTTTCGTTATTGTCTTTTATGGCATCTTTAAAATCGAGGGAATAAGTCGTGTTTTCGCGTAAATCATCCCCTAAATCAATGATGAGTGTTTTGGACTTAGAGCGAATCAAAGGGCGTTTTTTCAGGGGAGGTGATACCACCAATGCTTCTCGAAGCTCATCCGTAATGACAAACTCATTAAATGTTAGTCTTATTTCAGACTCTTGAAACATCCGGGCATTAAATCCAGGTTCTGTTTTAATAACGACCGGAGGAATGGTGTCTTTGTCACCACCCGAAGGCATTCCAGGATTGGCACACGATGTTGTGAACACCAGATAGGCTACATAAGCCAATATCAGTATGGGGAAAATTCTTTTCATTGTCTTTAAATCCGTACAAACATACTAATTTCAATAGTATTTGCTGTTTACTCGTATTGATTTATTCAACGGTAACCGACTTCGCTAAATTGCGTGGCTGATCGACATCGCAGCCTCTTAACAGGGCAATGTAGTATGCAAATAACTGTAAAGGGACTACTGTAAGCAGTGCGGCAACAGCTGGGTGCGACTCCGGAATTTCAAACAAATCGTCAGCCATTTTTCGAAGACCATTGTCCCCTTCTGTAACGACGGCGATAATGTTTCCTTTTCGGGCTTTTACCTCTTGGATGTTGCTAACTACTTTTTCGTAGTAGTCGTCTTTGGCTGAAACAACAACGACTGGCAGATTATCGTCAACCAAGGCTATTGGCCCATGTTTCATTTCTCCGGCCGCATAACCCTCAGCGTGCATATATGAAATTTCTTTTAATTTGAGCGCTCCCTCTAAAGCAACAGGAAACAGGTAGCCACGTCCCAGATAGAGCGCATTGATAGCGTCTTTGTACTTTTCTGCAACCGTTTTGATGTAAGGATGGCTCATCAGGATGGTTTCGATCTTTTGAGGAATCTCCAACATTTCCTGAATGAGTGTTTCGTAAAGCTTCTGGTCGATCTCTCCTTTGCCTTTCGCTAGTTTAAAGGCTAACAAAGTCAATACTGTTACTTGGGCGGTGAATGCTTTAGTCGATGCGACACCAATTTCTGTTCCGGCATGCGTGTAAACTCCTGCATCAGTTTCGCGGGCAATGCTGGAGCCAACAACGTTGCAGATTCCTATAATCAAAGCGCCTTTGGCTTTCGCCATTTTGAGTGCGGCAAGTGTATCGGCTGTTTCGCCGCTTTGGCTAATGGCAATGACCACATCATCTTTGTTGATAATGGGTTTGCGGTAACGAAATTCCGATGCGTATTCCACTTCAACGGGAACACGGGCATATTCCTCAATCAGGTATTCCGCAACCAATGCAGCATGCCAGGAGGTTCCACAACCAATGATGATAATCCGTTTGGCTTCGACCAAACGAGGAAAAACATCCATTAAACCACCTAAGACGATCTCGTTTTGATTGGCCCTAATACGTCCTCGGTAGGTGTCGGAAATGGTTCGTGGTTGGTCAAAAATTTCTTTGAGCATGTAGTGATCGAAGTCTCCTTTGTCCAGGTCTCCAATGCTCAGGTCAATTTTTGTCACCTTAAAGTTGGCCGGATCATTTTGTACCGTTTTTAGGGTGAGGCTATTTTTCTCTACAATTGCGACATCACCGTCATTGAGGTAAATAACACTGTCGGTATATTCAATAATCGGACTGGCATCTGAGGCTAAGAAGTATTCGCCTTGGCCAATTCCAATAACCAGCGGACTTCCTTTGCGAGCAGCAATCATTCGCTCTTTTTCCGACTTGCAGATGACAACGATACCATAAGCTCCGACCACCTTTGATAAAGCCAGGCGAACGGCTGTCTCTGCATCGGTTACCTCGTCCATCAAATAGAAATATTCAATCAGGTTGGCTAATACTTCGGTATCGGTTTCTGATTGGAAAGTATAACCTTTGTTGGTAAGGTCTTTTTTTAGCCGCGCATAGTTTTCGATAATACCATTGTGCACCAAAACAAAATTGCCGTGCATGGATTGGTGTGGGTGAGCATTGGTGTCGTTAGGCTCACCGTGCGTTGCCCATCGGGTATGCCCGATTCCAGAGTGTCCTTCGATATTTTTATCGGCGACAAAGGCCTCCAGTTCACTTACTTTTCCCTGTCGTTTGAATACGTTTAGGGAATGGTCATAAATAGCAATACCGGCGGAATCATATCCCCGGTATTCTAAGCGTTGCAATCCTTTAATTAGGATTGGGAAAACATTTTTATCTCCAATATAACCAACTATTCCACACATAATTTTTAAGGGTTTAATTTTGTGGAACCGATTGGTCGTGCTATTTCAGTTTCGTGTAAGTCACTTCCAGACGAATTCCAACATGACTACTTGATCCTTTTAATACCACTCTGCGTGCTCTTTCAGTTTGATAAAGGGTTGACAGATAGAATCCGTCATTGGTTATTTCATCTTCATCAATGATTTTTTGCAGATGGTGTGTAATATTGAAATTATAAGTTGCTTCTTCGCTGTTGTAAAAGCCACCATAAAGGGCTGGCGAAACCGTAAAATCATGAGGTAAATAAAGGTAACCTTCATCACCCTCTTCTTTACTTCCGTCAATGGCACTAAGCACAACAGATAAAGGGATCTTATAGTTGCGGAAATCTGAGGCAACCGTATCAACCTGAAAGATCAACTCTGCCTTGTTGATGATTATATTTGCGGAATCTTCCCAGTTGTCAAGCGTTGGAATATCAATCTTGGTGCGAAGCCCTCCTGTTGTTTGCAGGTAAATCAGGCTGTCTGGCTCAGAAGGATGCTCATTCAACTGATCGGCAAATGGCGTATTGGTATAATCATGCGTAAAGCTATTGATCCGGGCGGAATTCTTGTTCACCCGATATATGACAGAGTCACGATTCGCAGTGTCTTTGTCGGTCATATAGGTATAATATAATCTTAGATTTGAACCAGCGGAAAGGGTGTTTAAGCTTAATAGAGCTCCTCCATTATCAACGTCTTGAGATTCAATATATAGCCCCTTGAAGAATTCAGTAAAAACATCGTTATTGATCATGTCCAACGAGTCAGCATTGGCTAGTTTTTGGGCTAGCGCATCATCTAAACGAATGGCCAATTCCTGAATAAGCGTATCGGTTTCGGTTGAATCCATTCTGAAAGTCGGATAAAAGTCCAATTCACCAATCGGATTTGGATTGGCCAGTGCTTTTAGATCAACATCTTGGTAGTAAGGGTAATCTCCCGTTCCTGTTACGTCTGTTGTATCCAGAAAGATAGATTCTTCGAGTTCATACACCTTCAAGGTTTGCATGGTTAAGGTATCTCCATATAGCTCCTTGTAAAGAAAGTATAAGACCAAAGAGTCAACCTGAGTGATATCTTTAAAATCAGGATAGCCACCCAGCCGGAAATGCGTGGCGAAATGACTGGTTGTTTTTCCAAACAGAGGATCGTTAAACGTTCCAAACAAATTGTAGTTGGGTTCGTCGGTACGCAACAACATATCTTTTTCAGTATATGCCGATATGGACTCTTTTTCTACGTCCTGACCTACTGTTTTTATATCAGAACCAGGCAGAAGTTCCATTCCTGTTCCGTTCGGATCCTCTTGACAATTCCACAAACCAATAGCCAATAAAGTAAAAACTATTGCTAGTTTACTTTGAGTTGCAAGTTTTCTTTTCACGCAAACATTGTTTTGTCAGTCCACTTACTTACAAGACCTTATCGTAAAATTCATTGTAAGCGTCGATGTAAGTTTCTTCGGGCTGATAATTTAAAAATAATTTGTTTTTGGCCTCAATATATGCTGTCAAATTTGGATTAATTTGCTCGCTGCCCTGAATAACGGCATCGGCATATTCAATTCCAAGTTTGCTCATATTCTCATATGTTGGTTCCTCTAATAACTTGATATTTTCTTCATTTATTCCGTCGAGCAAAACATTTTGCTTGGTATTAGCACTTAACGGATTGTTGAAGTTTTCATTGTATAGCGAGTACACAACTTTTGAATTGGCGAACAACGGATCGTCGTGGTAAGCCGTTTTAATATAAAGTGGAACCAATGACGCTAGCCATCCGTGACAGTGAATTAGGTCCGGAGCCCAACGTAATTTGATGACTGTTTCCAATACTCCACGAGCAAAAAAGACTGCCCGTTCGTCATTGTCCTCAAATTCTTTGCCTTTTTTGTCTTTTAAGATTTCTTTTCGATGGAAATAATCTTCGTTATCAATAAAATAAACCTGCATACGGGCAGCCTGAATAGAGGCCACCTTGATAATAAGTGGATGATCGGCATCATTGATTACCAGGTTCATCCCTGATAGCCGAATAACTTCATGTAACTGATTTCTACGTTCGTTAACACTACCATACCGTGGCATGAATGTGCGGATCTCCCGGCCTCTCTCCTGGATTCCTTGAGGCAAAAACCTCGATTTAACCGACATTTCTGATTCTGGAAGGTAGGGGGTAATTTCTTGAGAGATGAATAATACTCTTTTCTTTTCCATTGAAACATTGCTGAATTTGATTGTGCGAAATTAGTAAAAATATCGCGAATATTCAATTTTAGGAGGTTACAGGAGTCTTAAAAAAACTTAAGAAGCAAGTCTGTCTATTGTTTTGATTTATTTATTTACTTTGCACCATTAATTCAATTCCTGTATGCTGGTTGTAAAGGAAATAAAAGAGTTACAAGAACTCATAAGGAAGAAAAAAGAGGAAGGAAATACGGTTGGTTTTGTACCAACCATGGGCGCTCTGCACCCCGGGCACCTTTCGTTGGTAAACATTGCCGGGCAACAGTCAGACTTTGTTGTTGTTAGCATTTTTGTGAACCCTACCCAGTTTAATGATAAGAATGATTTGATTAACTATCCTCGGACTTTGGAACGGGACCTTAGCTTGTTGGATCCGACTGCCTGTCAGTTGGTCTTTGCGCCTGAGGTTGCTACCATGTACCCTGAGGAAGATAAGCGTCAGTTTAACTTTGGCAAGTTGGAGCAGGTGATGGAGGGGCAATTCAGGCCTGGTCATTTTAACGGCGTGGCTCAAGTGGTTAGCAAGCTATTTGATATGGTTAAGCCAGATAAAGCCTTTTTTGGCTTGAAAGATTTTCAACAACTGGTGATTATCAAAGCATTGGTAAAGCAACTGAGTATGCCAATCGAGATTGTGCCCTGCCCAATCATGCGGGAAGAAGATGGTTTAGCGATGAGTTCGCGAAATCAACGGTTGAGTCCGGAGCAACGCGAAAATGCACCTCATATCTACCAAACGCTGAAAGAAGCGCGGAACAAAGCCTCTGAGATGAGCGTAAAAGAACTTAAGCAGTGGGTTGTTTCAACGATTGATCAAAACCCCTATCTGCAAACTGAATATTTTGAAATTACTGATGATGAAGATCTTAATGCGGTGGAACGCTGGGAGGACCCCCTAAACAAAGTGGGTTGCGTTGCTGTTCATTGTGGTGAGATTAGGTTAATTGATAATATTGTATTTGAATAAAAAACGATAGCATGTTTATTGAAGTTTGTAAATCGAAGATACATAAGGTGAGTGTTACCGAAGCCAACTTACAGTATGTTGGAAGTATCACGATCGATGAGGAATTGATGGATGCCGCAAACCTGATTGAAAACGAAAAGGTGCAAGTGGTCAATATCAACAATGGAGAACGCTTGGAAACTTATGTGATTAAAGGTGAACGAAATTCAGGAGTCATCTGCCTTAATGGACCGGCAGCCCGAAAAGTGGCCGTTGGTGATGTGGTAATTATTATCTCTTATGCCATGATGGATTTTGAGGAAGCTAAAAGCTTTAAGCCTCAATTGGTATTCCCGGATATCGAGACCAACAAAATCGTATAGATACGGTTTTCGACCATATTTTGAACCTCAAGGCTTTTTTTAGCTTTGGGGTTTTCTTATTTTTACTGCTTATCCTTCAGTAAAATGATGAACGAACTAACAGCCAAGATCTACCCTTCATGCGACGCTTTTTTTAACACCCTGAAAATGTGGAAAACAAGCAATCAGAAACTGGTTTTTACCAATGGTTGTTTCGATTTATTGCACCGGGGACATATTGATTCTTTGCTTAAGTCAGCTGCTTTGGGCGATAAGCTGATTGTGGGCTTAAATACCGATCGTTCCGTAAAACAACTGAAAGGCTCTAAGCGGCCTCTGATGGATGAGCAGGCTCGTGCTTTGATGCTTGCGGCGCTTCAGATGGTGGATGCGGTTATTTTGTTTGACAAAGAAACACCTTACGATTTGATTAAATTCGTACAGCCCGACGTACTGGTTAAGGGCAATGAATATGCCATCGAAGAAATTGCCGGTTACGACATTGTCCTGGCTCGTGGGGGAACGGTGGAAACCATCGAGCTGACGAAAGGATATTCTACTTCTGCTTTAATCCAACAAATAAAAGATCTCTGACTATGGCTAAAGTCAAAACAGTACATGTGTGTCAAAACTGCGGTAATCAGTCTCCCAAGTGGGTTGGTCGCTGTACCAGTTGTGGTGAGTGGAATACCTTTGTGGAAGAAGTGGTAGTAAAAGAAACCAAGAGTCCGCTGAGTTCGCGAACAGCAAGTGGGGCGAAGCCTCAAAAGTTGAACGAGGTAGGTATTGAGCAAATTCAGCGAATTGACTGTTACAACGAAGAGCTCAATAGGGTTCTTGGAGGCGGATTGGTGCCGGGATCAATGGTGTTGATTGGCGGTGAACCGGGGATCGGAAAATCAACCTTGGTTCTTCAGGTCGCACTTGATTTGAAGTCGCGCAAAATCTTATATGTGTCTGGAGAGGAAAGCATCCAGCAAATAAAGATTCGGGCTAATCGTTTGAAGCGCGAGAACGAGAATTGCTATTTCCTTAGTGAGACATCGCTGGAGAATATCATAACGCATTGTGAGCACTTGGAACCCGAAGTATTGGTTATCGACTCCATTCAAACGGTAGCTACTGCTCATATTGAATCTTCACCTGGCTCGGTTAGTCAGATCAGGGAATGCACCAACGGTATTTTGAAGTTTGTTAAGGAAAGAAGGATTCCTGCCATTCTTATCGGGCACATCACGAAGGAAGGAAGCTTGGCGGGGCCAAAGGTGCTG
Source organism: Sunxiuqinia elliptica (assembly GCF_900113005.1). Classification (GTDB taxonomy): domain Bacteria; phylum Bacteroidota; class Bacteroidia; order Bacteroidales; family Prolixibacteraceae; genus Sunxiuqinia; species Sunxiuqinia elliptica. Next base: position 207,889 of record NZ_FONW01000001.1, on the reverse strand, counting down.
GAACATATGGTGGACACGGTCCTGCAGTTTGAAGGCGAAAATCAATACCTGTACCGAATTCTACGATCGATTAAAAACCGGTTTGGATCAACTTCGGAACTGGGCATTTTTGAGATGAATCAGGAAGGGATGCGAGAGGTGAGTAATCCTTCGGAGCTGTTGATCAATCGTGATCATAAGGGGCTGAGCGGAACGGCTGTTGCCGCGGCAATTGAAGGTAATCGTCCGTTACTAATCGAAATTCAATCGTTGGTCAGCACGGCTGCGTATGGAACGCCACAGCGATCGTCTACCGGGTTTGACCTACGAAGGCTCAACATGTTGTTGGCTGTGCTTGAAAAGCGGGCCGGTTTTAAGTTGGCGGCGAAAGATGTTTTCCTGAACATTGCCGGCGGCATTAAGGTTGATGACCCGGCGATTGATTTGACCGTTATATCAGCCATTCTTTCTTCTAATTTTGACTTGGCTATTGACAAGGAGCAGTGCTTTGCCGGAGAGGTTGGTTTGTCGGGCGAAATTCGTGCGGTTAACCGGTTGGAGCAGCGTATTGCTGAGGCCGAGAAGCTGGGGATGAAGAAGATCTTCGTTCCAAAGAGTGGGAAGAATTTAAATTTATCTAAATTTAAAATAGACATTGTTGCAGTTGACCGGGTCGATGATTTCTTCCGGAGGCTGTTTCGAAAATCCTAAACTGACATTTCCCGCAACACGAAACCTAACAAACCAAACCAATGAGCCAACATGTTATTCTACTCGGAGCACTTTTGATTTCCGTTCTATTTATCATTGTGGGAACTACCAAACTGAAAATGCATCCTTTTCTGGTTTTGCTTTTAGCTAGTTATGGCGTCGGTTTTATGAGTGGAATGCCGGCACCGGATATCGTTAAAGTCATTACCGGTGGATTTGGAAACATCATGGCTTATATTGGTATCGTGATTATCCTGGGAACGATTATCGGCACCATCCTGGAAAAATCAGGAGCGGCCATTAAGTTGGCCGAATTGGTGATTCGGTTGGTTGGAAAGAAGTATCCGACATTGGCAATGGGCTTGATTGGTTACATTGTCTCCATTCCGGTATTTTGTGATTCTGCCTTTGTGATTTTGTCTTCTTTAAAACGATCATTGATCCGGAAAACCGGTCGTTCGGCAATTGCCATGAGTATTGCGCTGTCTACAGGTTTGTATGCTACTCATACCCTAGTTCCTCCAACCCCCGGGCCGATAGCAGCTGCTGGCAACCTGGGAATTGATAACCAATTGGGAATGGTTATTTTGCTTGGTTTGTTGGTTGCCGTTGTTGCCATGCTTGTTGGTTATTGGTGGGCAAACTATACGGGGAAGCGCTATCAAAGCGAGGAAGATCATTTGGTTGAAGAAGATCAGGTAATCGATGAACGACAGTTGCCTTCTGGTTGGCTTTCGGTACTCCCAATTTTCTTACCGATTATTTTGATTGCCATTCGCTCAATTGTATTACTTGTGGTTGAAAATGAAACGGGTATTTTGTTCCAAACGATTAATTTTCTGGGAGATCCGGTTAATGCTTTATTTTTAGGATTGTTTTCTTCATTCTTATTGATCAAAGGAAAGTCGGAGAAAATAACTGAATGGGTTGGAAGTGGTATTCAGGCTTCTGCTTCTATATTAATAATAACAGGAGCTGGTGGAGCTTTTGGTGCCATGCTTAAAGCAACACATATTGGCGACTCACTGGGGGCTTTGTTGGCTGATTACGAACTAGGAATCTTCTTGCCATTTATCATTGCTGCTGCATTGAAAACGGCTCAGGGTTCTTCTACGGTTTCGTTGGTTGCTACTTCTGCATTGATTGCGCCTTTGCTTCCTGGCTTAGGACTTGATTCAGCTATGGGGAAGGCACTTTCGGTATTGGCTGTTGGTGCCGGTGCAATGACCATCTCTCATGCCAACGACAGTTTCTTTTGGGTGGTGACCCAGTTTAGTAAGATGCCGGTTTCTGTTGGCTATAAAACCCACACACTGGCTACCCTTTTTCAAGGGCTGGCTGCTATGCTAACCATTTATTTTTTCAGTCTTGTTTTGTTGTAATTCAGGTGGTTACTTCTTTTTGGTTGTCGCTTTTTCAAGAAAAAAGACCGTAACTTGTTACAAACTTGTAACTGAATCGTTTTTAATGTTGAAATGACTGCTGAACAATTTAAACAAGACATACTCCCTTGGTCTCGTAAGCTTTATCCGATGGTGAAGCGTTTGCTAAAAAATGAGGTGGATGTGCAGGATGCTCTGCAAGACATTCTTATAAAGCTATGGAACAAGCGGGAGAATATTCAGCAGTATGAAAAACCAGAGGCGTATGTGTTGACCCTGTGTCGGAATCACTGCCTCGATGTACTGAAAAAGAAGCGGGATCAGTTGGTTGATGCCGCGGAGGACTATCGGTTGATGAACCTGCCGCAGCAGGGAGTTAGCCATGAGGCCAGGGAGAAGCTGGCTATTGTGCATCAGGTGATTGAGCAGCTCCCGGACAAATACCGGGAAGTCATTCAATACCGTGAGATTGATGGGCTAGGCTTTGATGAAATCAAACAAATGACAGGGTTTGAAGTCCCTCATTTACGAGTGATTTTGTCGCGGGCCCGGGTGATGATCAAAGAAGAGATTCGAAAAATCTACGATTATGAACAAAGAACAAGCAGACAAGCTGTTGGAAAAGTACTATAAAGGGGAGACTGAGCTGGACGAGGAAGCTTTATTGAAAGACTTTATCGCTGGTGAAGAGGAGACTTTTGCTGATGAACAGTTGATTTTTGACTACTATAAAGAAGAGGCAAAAATACCAGAAGGATTGGAAGATCAACTGCTAAAGGGGTTTATGCAACAGCAAAAACCGAACAAAACGATTAAGCTGCATTGGATGAGGTATGCCTCGGTTGCTGCAGTGCTTTTACTGGGTGTCGTGTTCTGGTTTAGCGGATATCAAAAGCATCAACAAATGCTTGCAGCTGATGAACAGTTTGCCTTGATGGAGCGGGCTTTGATGGAAGTATCCATTGGCGTTCAGCCACCGGAGAATGATGAGGTAGTAGTACTTTTTAAAGATGAGAATTTGGAAATCATTGCGAAATAGTGTGTTTAAAAAAATAAGAAGTACTGAATGTCTTTAGATTTTTAAACATTTAGCAAATAAAAAATTAAGCAGATGAAACAAGTAGTAATTATTTTGGTTGCCTTACTGTTTGTGTTGCCGGCTAAAGCACAAGGTATTTTTGATGAGCTGGTGGAAATGTATTCCGAGGTGGAGGGCTTTAGTGCTGTCCAGCTAACCAGTGACATGTTTGAGCTTTACCTGAAAAAGAAGAACATTGCGGAAGATGATCCGGTGTACGAAGTGTTGAACGAGTTGGAAAACATGTCGGTAGTGAGCCAAACGATGAATACAGAGGATGAGGAATTAATGGATGAAATCAAAATGATGATTCGAAGCCATTATGAAGAGAATAATTATTCCTTATTTAAGACTGAGAAGCAAGCCAATAGCGATTTGAAGATTTACATTAATAAAGAGAACGATGATATAACCAGCATGGGTTTGCTTAGCAGCAATAGCATATCAGTAAACCTGATTGAAATGAATGGGATCATTGATCTGGCGAACATTGCGAGCTTGAGTCGTGCTATGAATATTCGCGGGCTGGAGCAGTTGCGTGTTTTTGATAACAGGCAGGCACCGGATAACTTCTTTTTTAATTACGAGTTTGCTATGCCAGATATGAGTCGTTATCAGATGTCGGAGGAGCAACGCAAGGAGATTGAAAAGCACGTTGGTGAAGCAAGAAAAGAGTTTGAGAAGCACCGTGCTGATTTTATTGAGCATCAAAAAGAATTGGGTGAATACCAGAAGGATTTTTATAAAAAGTATAAAAAGTACCCGTTAATTATCAGTGGGTCTGATAGTAAAAATGCCGAATATTTCATCAACGATGAAAAAGTCGATGTGGAGGATTTCCATAATGTAGATTCAGATGAGATAGAATCCATCGAGGTTACTCGCAAAGAGGAAGGCAAAGAAAAAAATGCGCAAGTAAAGATTTACCTCAAGAACAGGTAGTTTGTATCATAGTTTTAATGGCACGGACAAACCGGGAAAGTTGTTTCCCGGTTTTTTTTTTGACTGGTGCAGCTTATCTTTGGAGACTCAAAAATTTCAGTTATGGCTTTTACTGCATTTCGGGGAATGAAACCCGCTTCTCAGTTTGTTATGGCAGCTTTTATTGTTCTGGTATCTTTTGTTGCCGTTTTTATCCTTTCGATTTTGGTTGCTATTCCGGTAGTGGGAGCCTCTGATATGATGAATGGGCTTTCCGGTTTTGATCCTTCAGATCCTTCGGCAATTGCTTTGTTGAAGTATTTTCAGGTGGTACAGTCCATTGGTTTGTTTGTTGTCCCGCCTTTTCTGATTGCTTACTTTTTTGAAGGACAACCGGCGAACTATCTGCTGTTAAACCGAAAACTGGATGGTGGGGTAGTCATTGTTGGTCTGTTGGCTGTGTTGGTTGCCGGTCCTTTGGTGGGTTTCACAGGCGCATTGAATGAGCAGATGCATTTGCCCGAGGCTTTAAGTGGAATCGAGAGTTGGATGCGGACGATGGAAGATCAGGCCGCTAATTTGATCGAACGCTTTATTCAGGTTGAAACGGTATGGGGCCTGCTGTTTAATCTTTTTATGATTGCTGTGATTCCCGCCATTGGGGAGGAGTTGTTGTTCCGGGGCGTGGTGCAGAAGATCTTTACGCAAATGACCCGAAACTATCATTGGGGAATTTGGATTTCAGCCTTTCTGTTTAGTGCCCTTCATATGCAGTTTTATGGCTTCATTCCACGGATGGTTTTAGGAGCCTTGTTTGGCTACTTGCTGGTTTATTCCGGATCGATGTGGTTGCCTATTTTGGCACACTTTGTCAATAATGCCGTGGGTGTACTAATCTTGCATGGCGAGCACGGAGGAAGTGAAACAGTGGAATCACTGAATCAGTATTCTGAATCATTTAGTTCGTCATTTGCAATTGCCTTGATGAGCTTGGTGTTGTGTGTCGGGCTTTTGTATGTAATGCGGAGAAAAACCAGTATTAGTTGAAGTTGAGGTTGGTTTGCAACTTCTCAGCTTCCATCTTTTTTAGCTCCGATTTCCGGAATACATAAGCAACTCCATATTCCTGAGCTTTGGCACGACGAGTTTCTCCGGGCAGTGCCTCAAAAGTTTCCTCAATCTCATTCCACAATTGCTGAATAATGGCATCTGCGTCTTCTCGCATTTCCTGCATTTTTAGAGAAGCCCGGTTGGTATTGTTCTGCAGAATTTTTTGATGGTGATAGGCATCTTTGAATGACTCGTAGTGTACTTTCACCAAAGCAATGGATGGGCTGTAAATAGCGCTTCCTCCACGCATGCAGCGTTGTTGTTCGCCGGCCATAATACGTTCTCCCCAAGCTAGGATATCTTTTTCAAGGTTGAGCGGGGGAACTTTGGATGAGTGAACATCGAGTCCGTAGAATTCGCGTACTTCGGGTTTCATCTCTTCACGAAGAATGGCAAAATTCAGCACCTGCACAAAGTGAGATACATAAAGCTTGGCCTTTTTAAAGATATTGCCGTATTCGTTGGAGCGATCGAATTGAATTTGCTTGGCTGCTTGCAGTTGGCGCACTGCGTTCGATAATCGAGGGTATAGAATCTGGATTTTTTCAAGCGTTTGCTGACTGAAAGCTAACTCACTTAGTGCAGTTCGCTTACCCTTTTCCAAAGCCATTTCAATGGCTTTCATTCTGGCTTGATCCGTATTAGGCAACCTTCTGTACGGCATAAATTCTATTTTTCGATTAATACGAAGATATGAAATCCAAACAAGCGTTTTGGTGTATTCGCAGCAAAACTAATTAACAGCTTCCTGTTCACAAGTGAGTATTAACGGGGTATTCGCATGCTTTGAGCGAATGCGCTAAATTAAAAATGAGCAACTTAGCGAATCCGACTTGTGAGGAATGATTTTACTTAGAAATTTCAAGCATTCTTTCGATTGGAACCCGAGCTTTATCAATGACGTCCTTCGGAAGGCTAACTTCCGGAAGTTCATGCTTCATACAGATGTACAGCTTTTGCAGGCTGTTTAGCTTCATGTACGAGCAGTCGTTGCAAGCACAGGTTGAATCATTTGAAGGAGCTGGAATAAAGATTTTATCGGGGCAAGCCTTTTTCATTTGATGCAGAATACCACTTTCAGTAGCAACAATGAATTTTGTAGCAGGGCTTTGCTGGACATAATTCAGCAGCGAACTGGTGGAGCCAATGTGCTTGGCTAACAGTAAAACAGGCTTCTCGCACTCAGGGTGAGCAATAAACTCAGCATCTGGATGAGCATCCATTAGTTCAATAATCTTCTCAACTGAATACTGTTCATGAACCATGCAGGCACCATCCCAAAGCACCATTTCTCTGCCGGTTTGGCTATTGATGTAATTTCCCAGGTTTTTGTCCGGAGCAAAAATCAATTTGGCATCTTTCGGAAAGCTCTCCACGATTTTAACGGCATTGGATGAAGTACAAACAACGTCGGTCATCGTTTTCAGGTCGGCCGTGCAGTTGATGTAAGAAATCACCTGGTGATCAGGATATTTTTGCTTGAAGGCAGCGAATTTTTCAGCCGGAGCCGATTCGGCCAGCGAGCATCCTGCTTTCAGGTCAGGTAAAATTACTTTTTTGGACGGATTGATGATTTTTGCCGTTTCAGCCATAAAGTGAACGCCAACAAATACAATCATTTCAGCCTCAGTTGTTGCTGCGGCCTGTGCCAGTTGCAAACTATCGCCAACAAAGTCGGCTATGTCCTGCAACTCTCCTTCTACATAATAGTGGCTTAGAATGACTGCATTTTTCTCTTTCTTGAGCCGGTTTATCTCGTCCACCAGTTTAAGCGTGGGGTCAATTTTCTCATCAATGAAACCTATTTTTTCCAACTGCTCCTGTGCCTGTAGATTTTCCATCTTTTAATACTCCTTTTTTCAGAATAATGGGCGCAAAATTACGAATTCCTCTAAAAAAACGTATCAGAAACTTGAAATGTTTTGATTTTGAAAAGGTCAGCTCTGTTTTTTAAGCTTAATTCCTGTTGAGGCTGACAAAAAAGGCCCCGACTAAATCTTCGTTAGTCAGGGCCTTGCCTCGTAGGAGAGGAATAAATAGTATTAATTGAGTTTCAATTTTGCATTGACAACCGGATCGATTTCCGAAGTCAATGGGCGCATTCTAAACGAATAGCTGTAACTTTTTTCAGTTAATCGGTATTGTTCATGTGTCCATGCTCCCCAACTGTTGTCACCACCAACTCCCATTTGTTTGTAGTCGATGTTGACTGATGTAAGCTCTCTTGGCTTCACGTCGGTTGTGTGACGACGAAGAGGTTTTTTGCCATCTCTCAAGACGCCATCTGTCTTTGCTGGCGATTCAAAATCTTCCATGATGTTGTGGTGCGCGCTTACCGATAACAAAGGTTCGCCGACAAACAACAGGCCTTCTCCGGATTGATTTGTAATGGTCATCCAGCGAACATCAGTTTTATTTCCGTTTTCCTGTGGACGTAAGTAGGCCCAGTATTGGTCGGCTACCGATCCGGAGTACAGGCCAACGAAGGCAGCTGTTTTTCGGTCAGCGTAAGATTCCTGAGGTCCGCGTCCAAACCAGCTCATTTGGTCGAACTGGCGAGGCATTTGCAGGTTCATTCCCATGCGAACGATTTCGGGAAGATCGTCTTTTGTCATCTTAAATTGGTTGTCAACAACAACATCGCCACTTCCGTAGATGGTGTAGACTGACTCATAGTTTGCAATCGCGTTGCCATCTGAGTCTTTCAGCTTAAATTGAATGGCAACTTTTGCTTGCTGTTTTGAAATCGTTGTTAGTTTGATGGCTGTAACTTCTCTGTTTTCGCCAGCTTTACGCCAGACACGACTGCGTTTATGCAGGTTGTTTCCATAGTCATTATCAATTGGGGCTCGCCAGAAATTCGGGATAAGGCCTTCTTTGATCAGTTCGGTATTGTTGCTTTTGAAGCTGCTCATGACACCCGCTTTCTTGTCAAAGGTCAGGCTGAAACCTTCACCTTTAACTGAAATTGCATCAGCGGTCTCATTGGGTTCAATTGCTGGGAAACCAGAGATTGCTTCTTTATTTCCTGGTTTGAAGAAAGGCAGCTCCATTTGTTCTGCAGCTAATTCATAGTTCGCAGGAACCAAATTTTTAGCCGCTTTTGTTTTTGCTGAGAAGTTCAGGAAATATTCAGTGCCTGGCTCTGGATTAATTGAGTAATCCAAGCTGACAGTTTTACTTGCTCCTGGAGTCAATTCAAAGTTTTTCAGTTCTCCTTGCTTAATGACCTTGCCGTCGGCTGTGATGTTCCAGCTGATTGCCAGCTCACTCAGGTTATTGAATGTGTATTTATTGGTGATCTCAACCAATCCTTTCTTCAGGTTTTTGGCTTTGAACCCAACATTTTGATATACCTTTTTTACCTCTAGCAGGTGAGGTTTTACTCCGCGATCTGGATCAACCAATCCATTGAGACAGAAGTTGCCATCAGAAGGAACAGTGTCTGGTCCGAAGTCGCCACCATAGGCCCAAAATTCTTCACCTTGCTCATTGGTGGTTAACAGTCCTTGGTCAACCCAATCCCAAATACAGCCTCCTTGAAGTACATCATAGGTCTCGATAACATCCCAGTAATCTTGCAAGTTACCAACACTGTTACCCATGGCATGGGCGTATTCGCATTGGATGTATGGCCTTTCTGGATTTGATTTGGCATAGTTTACCATGTGTTGGATCGGAGCATACATGGGGCAGACGATATCTGTATTTTCTCCTTGTTCAGCACGCTCATATTGAACGGGTCGAGTTTGGTCAACTTTCTTCAGGTATTTGTAGGTTTCTTTGAAGTTGACACCGTTACCAGCTTCATTCCCCAGTGACCAAATCACTACAGCTGGTTGGTTCTTATCCCGTTCGTACATGTTGATGGTACGATCCATGTGAGCTTTGCCCCATACCGGATCTTTCGCCAGTGATTCTTCGCCATAGCCCATTCCGTGCGACTCAATGTTCGCTTCATTAATCAGGTATAAGCCGTATTGGTTACAGAGTTTGTACCACAGTTCGGGTTGTGGGTAGTGTGAAGTACGAACCGTATTAATATTGTGAGTCTTCATCACTTCAATGTCTTTCAGCATGGTTGCTTTGTCAACAACATGGCCATTAACATCGTGGTGTTCGTGAAGATTAACCCCTTTCATATAAATGGGTTTTCCGTTGACCAGCAGTTGGGCGTTTTTGATTTCCACGGTGCGGAACCCAACATCTTGCCGGATAACTTCCAATGTTTTCCCATCGGCATCTTTTAAGGTAAGTAGCAGCAGGTATAAGTTGGGTTGCTCGGCAGACCATTTCTTCACATTAGTAATTTGTGTTTCAAATGGAATGCTTTTTAAACCTGGTTTTAAGTCAAGCTCTTGTTTGAATGACTTAACGGATTGCTTGCCATCCCGAAGTTCAGCCTCAAGAACAACTGGCTGCTGTGTATCGCCTGTGCTTTGTAGTTCCACTTCCAGTTTGAATTGTCCGTTTTGGTAGTTTTCATCCAAGTTGGAGTGAACGGTGAAGTCTTGTATTTTTTGATCATGACGAGCCATTAAAAAGACGTCACGGGTCATTCCGCTCATGCGCCAGAAATCCTGATCTTCGAGGTAGCTGGCATCGCTCCAACGGAAAATCTCAACGGCCAAGGTATTCTTTCCACTTTTCAAATAAGGGGTGATGTTGAATTCTGCAGGTGTTTTGCTGTCTTCGCTGTAGCCTACGAACTGTTCGTTAACCCATACATTGAGCATTGAACTGGCTGCTCCAAAATGAAGGATAATTTCTTTTTTGCTCCAAGCAGCAGGAATTTCAAACGTTCGTTTGTAAGATCCTACGGGGTTGTAATCCCCCTGAATAAGTGGAGGTGTTGTTGAGTGTGGATACTTGACGTTTGTGTAGATGGGGTAGTCAAAACCTTTCATTTCCCAATTTGAAGGAACTTCAATTTCATCCCAATCTTTGGTGTCATAATCATCTTTGAAGAACCAGAAAGGGCGTTCTTTTGGATTTTGAGCTAAGTGAAATTGCCAAGTACCGTTTAGTGTTTGAATAAATGGTGACTCCCAAATTTCATCGGCTATTGCTTCCTCTTCGGTAGCATAGGGAATGTAGTGTGCACGTGGTGCTTCTTTGTTGATGTGTATAATTTGGGGATCTTCCCATGGTTTTGGATTGGGTTCCTGAAAGGGAACATCTTCGTATTTACTGGTGCATGCTATGCCAACAAGCATGAGTAAAATTGAAGCAAATGAGTAGTAGCTTTTCATTGGTTTAAATTGTTTATTTCTAGGATAGCTCATACCTGCCTGAATGATAAAGCCAGGAAAGGAACTTGCAACCGCTCTATTTTTAATGCTAAAAATTTAACCTAACCGGTTGGTACTGGTAGGTACGCAAAAATCCTAAAAATATTTCTGAAAAACAAGAAAAAAAGAACTCCAAAAAATAGGTAGTCAACTTTTTATAGCGAAATGCCTGCTGTTGAAAACGCAAAAAGACAGGCAATCCGCCTGTCTTTCGTGGCTTACTATTTCGAGGTAGATCTTATTTTCTTTCTACAAATTGCTTTTAAAATCCCACATTTAGCACCAGCGATTTTGGGTGTTTTAGTCAAAGTCGGAGTGTTGCAAACTGGCATAAAGCTCTACTCTACCGTCCGAATAAACTTATGCCGGCTTAACTGATCATTGTTCGATCGCAGTTCCAGTAAGTAAACTCCCGGAGCTAAATCGGTAACTTGTAGTTGCTTTTTGTTGCCTGTTTGGCTTCTTATTAATTGGCCGTTGAGGTTGTATAGTTTTAATTCTTTGATTTGCCGCTTGGTTTTAATGTATAGGTAATTGCTGGCTGGATTTGGATAGATTTCAGCAAAGCTTGTTGGTTGTTTTAAATCAGGCGCATTGGTTAATAGATCGATATCAGATTTGTTGCGAGGGATCAATTGGTAGGTATCCTTGTATTGACTCAGGATGCCAGTGATGTTGAGGTAGCCGTTAGGCAGTGTTTCTCCGGCAAGGCGCGAGTCGTTCGAGAAGTAAACGGTGGCTGCTCCATCGGCATCAGTGATGGTAAATGATGCCTCTTCGTTGGGAATGGTTTGACCGGCTTCTCGAAAAAATGAGGCTCCGTGAACACTGACCAGCATGCCTTCATAGGCTTCACTAAAATCTGCTGTTGTGATTGTTTTGGGAGTTATCGCTTCGTTATTCCCGAAATTATAAATGTACTCAACATCCAATAACTCGGTTAATTGGTTGTACTCATCAATGGTTCCTCTAACAATAAGGCTGTCGCCTACTTGTCCGCGGTAAAGAGTGTTGTAGACATTGATCCCCGCATGGGTTTCTTCGTTGGTTTGAAGGTAAAAGGCGTAGTCAAAATTCGCGGTTACCCGGCCCGCGATGGTGACCGTTTGTCCTGTTTGGGGACTTTGGTCTCCGGTGCCCTGCACATCAGGAATGGAAGTGATTGTTTCCAGCGGTGTTGTTTCGGGATAACGGTAGCTGGCTGTCCAAAGGTAGGTGGAGTCAGCAGTTACTGCACGTGCTGTTAAGTGTAACCAATCACCCGCCTGCATTCCTGCTGGGGCAAATTCTGCCGAATAGGTGCTGCCATTGGCTTGCATGGTGGCTTGGTTATCGCTGGATTGATAGGAGGCTCCCCAGGTGAGCTGCAGCTCATTAATGTTAGATTCTCCTTCTGCTGTTATGGCGAGATTGATGGCTTCACCTGGTTTCGGGAACTGGGGTGTCATTTGGAAGTTGGAGAACTGAATCCCTGTGGGTGTTTTTTCTCCCCAGATGAAATCGGCAAACTCGGGATGATCGACAAAAGGATTGCGGTTTTGTTGTGATTCATAGATGCGTTCGTTGCGTCGGCGTTCCAATTCAGAAGGCGGATATTGTCGGTTCCACTCAAGTAGGGCGTCCAGGTTGCCATGTAATGGCTTCGGATAGGTGTTGTTGTAGCGAGCCAGTTCCAGGTCCATTTCTTCGTTGGTGCCTTCGTAACGGGTGGCCATGTAAAAAAGTGTTCGGGCAACCTGACCTTTGGTTGCTGGTCCGGGTTCCCAGGTCGAATCGGTAAAGTAGCAATAAATCGCTTCCGGGTGTTGGCTTCCTTTGGGTTGAATGTTGTCAAAATCTTTGTTTCCGCGATCTTCATTCACCGAGGCGTCAGCTGGGTGCAGGTTATGCGCATCACTATCCATTGGGCGGATACCGGAGAAAGTGCCGTGAGATTTTGCCCAAACATGTTCGCGGTTGATGTTGTCACCACCGGTTCCGTATTGGCTGGCATCGCGCGATTCCTGTAAATAGAACAGGATGACATTATCGGGATTATTCGGATCGGCATCAGCATAATTGATAATGTTTTTTGTAAATGAATAGGAGAAGTCAACGTGGTTGTCGATCAATTCATTTAGAATCGTTTTTAGTTCGTCTCCGCTTTTTCCTTCCACATTATTGTAATAGCCCACAGGCTGAGCATGTGACTTAGTGAATGCGAAAAGGGTAAGGAGGATGAATAGCCATTTGTGCATGTGCTTACTAGTTGAACTGGTTTGTCGGGTTTTAAATATCATTTTCAGCAGGTTGTTTAGTAAATGAAGATATAAATTATCTGAATACGAGTAGGCAGAGCAAAGAGGTCGATTTTAGGAGAATGTGGAAAATAAAAAATGCCGCATTTAGCGGCATTTTTTATCGATATGGTCAATGTCTTAGAAGCTTAAGCTAACAGAAGCATTCCAGGTTGTTCCATTTCCAAAGTACACTTTGTTTTTCATATTAACACCTTCCCATTCTGCGTCTCCGCTTGTAGGGTGGATGTTTGTGTCTGATTGTGTGATGAATTGTTTGTCCAAAACGTTGTTAACATTAATTCTGAATTTCAACACACTGTTGTTCTTCATGTACCACCGGTAAGAAGCACCTGCATCAAGCAGTCCGAAAGAAGGTAACTCAAGAGAACCTTCATGGCCCTTTGTGTCAAAAGACTCAGGATCAATACTTGCATAAAGGTTGCTGTAGTTGCGGTAATCTGCATCAACAGAAAGACCTTTGGCTATTTTGTAATCAGCTAATAGTCCAAATGAAGTTTGAGCAGCATCTCCTACTTTAACGCCATCAAGGAATAGTGTGCTTGAGCCACTTCCAATTGGGTTTCGGTTCTCATCCCAGATATTGGCATTTACATCACCTGCATACTCCCAATCTCCAATTGAGGCAAAACCTCTTAAAGTAAGGTTGTTTGTTATTCTAGATTCGAGTTCAACTTCAAGTCCAATGTGTTTCTCAGCTACATTTTCAAATAGCGCAACATCATCGCGCTCACCATCATTGTCAAAGTCTCCTGACTGGCGAATTTGACGATCGCTCCATTTGGTGTAATAAGCGTTGACATCAACGTCCAAAGATCTGCTACGGAAACCATATCCTGCTTCTAGTCCTAGAATTCCCTCATTGCCTACATCTTCGTTAACGTCATTTAAGTAGTTCAGGAATAAATCATCGAAGAATGGTTGACGTGAATAGTAACCTGTATTGAAGAATACGTTGTGTTGTTCGTTGATGTTGTAGTTTCCACCAGCTTTAATGTTGAATCCTTCGTGATGTAGTTTTTCAGAAATTTGATCGTCAGGGTTCGAATAAGAGTGGTAGTCAAAACGTTGGTAGCTTTGAGTTGAGAGTGCTCCTTGAATAAAAGCAGATACCACTTCATTTTTGTATTCTAATTGACCAAAAATGCCTGAGTATGAGATTCGTTCATTGTTGTGGTAGTCTAATTTGTCATCAAGAACGTCGTTTCTATTGGTCCAGAACATGTATGGACTAGCTTCGTGTTGTTGGGTATAAACACGTCCTCCTGGGAACATTTCCTGAAATCCTGCTCCATTGTAGTTATCATCCCAGTAGCCATCTAATCCCCATAGATTATCAACAACTCTGAAGTGTTCTCCAAAATAAGTTCTGAAATCTGCTCCAACGTTGTAAGAGAAGTTTTCGTTGATTTCGTGATTGAAGTTTGTAACTGCTCCCAACCAGCGGTGCATGTTCATCGATGCTCTTCTTATCGCTCCGGTTCCGTATTTACCAATTGTTTTTCCAGGGATATTGAAGTCTTCACCTGAGCTGTCGATTGCTTTGTTATTGGCTTCAATTTGATCAAAATCAAGTTGTCCATTGCTATCATAAATATAGTAGTCCCGACCAGAGCCATAACCACCAGTTCCTCCTCCTTGTCCTACTGAGGCATATAATACAGTAGACAGTGAAGTTGTTTTGTTGATGGTCCAGTCCCAGTTTAGGTTTGCAACCGGTTTGTGGTAAAAGTTTTCACGCAGCGAATAAACATCTCCTTTGTAATAACCCCAGTTGTTATTGAAGCGCTGTTCTTTATTGCTGATTTTGCCATCCCCATTTCTGTCGTAGTCCGAGAGTGTTTTTGTGTAATTCTGGTAGTGCCACTGTGGAGCTCCTGTTGCAGAGAAATTGAAAGAGTGCTTTTTGGATGGTTTGTATCCAACAGAGATAAAGTAGGTTTGACCTTGTCCTTTGTTTCCATCGTTGTATCCATCACCTTGCCAGTGTGAAAGTAAAATACTCATACCCCATCCTTTATCATTTAACCCAGTAGAATAGGATGCAGTGTATTTTGTGTAAGCATCGTTCCCCATCAGAATAGAGGCTCTTCCTCCTTCTTTTAAATCGGTGGCTTTCGTTACTACGTTAATTGTAGCACCAACTGAAGAAATTGCAAGCTTAGAGGATCCCAGGCCTCGTTGAATTTGGACAGCGTTAGCAATTTCTGTTAGCCCTTGCCAGTTGGACCAGTATACTTTTCCGTCTTCCATACCATTAACTGGTTGACCATTGAAAAGTACTGCCAGGTTTTCTTGAGAGAAACCACGAATGTTGATTCTGGAGTCCCCATACCCACCTGCTTGACTTGCAACATAAACCGAAGGTGTGTTTTTCATGATCTCAGGGAATTCTTGATTTCCTGATTTTGTTTGCAGTTCGGTTAATTTAATTGTTGATACAGCAACTGGAGTTTCTCGGTCTTTGGCGATGTCAATTACTCCATTTCCAACAACAACCAACTCATTAATCGCGATAGAGCTTGTTTCAAGCATGATTGTTTTTAGAGTGATTGTTTGGCCTTCTGAAACGCTCACATTTAGCTTTTGGGTGTTGTAGCCCACATAGGAAATTTGGAGTGCGTGGCTCCCAGCCTCAAGGTTGAGTGAAAATTCGCCATTCATACCAGTCACGGTACCCGTAGTTGTCCCTGATTTGACAATGCTGGCACCAATTAGGGATTCGTTCGTTTCCGAATCAACAATTTTCCCTTTAATCGTTCCCTGCGAGAGAGCAACTAAAGAACTGAGGCCAAATACGACCAGGAACGCAAATTTCAATAGATGTGTTTTCATAGAATGTAGTTTTGGAAAATGAATTTTGTCAAGATATTACAAATCATGTATATAAGAAATGATCTTGCATAATAGATATTAACTTGCTATTAACAGGTTATTAACGGGTTTGGTTGAAATGTCTTGTAATACACGTGAGATGCAAAGGAACATGATAGTTTTAAATTTAATGTAAAGTATAAGTTAAGTATAGAATGATTTTAAATAGTTTGTTAGCTAGGGGTTTATTCGTTTGTCGATGGATTGAAAGGTAGTCATTTTTTACGTTGCTTTGATAAATTGGAAGTGAATAAGGTATTATTAAATACTGAACTTTTCAGAAAGAGATGGAGACAGCTTTAATATATAGGGTATAAATTAACGATGACTTTGCTGTTTCTTTGAAATTGATGAGTCCTCTTAGGGGATATAATCGATAATAAATAGGTCAAATTTGTTGGAGTTGCTTATTTTTTTTTAATTCTTTTTGCCTAAAACTTCTTTCTATTAAACAATAATTCCCCCCCGTTTTATAAAACTTCTATAATTCCTAAAAAAAAATCTAATTTTTTTGATTTTCTAAATAGCTGTCAATTAGAGCTTTGTGTTTTTTCTTCAAGAAAATTTTAAAATATATGGTACTTTGTATTGCATAGTTCCATTTAATGTTCATATATTTGTATAGCAAGAAACAAGGTAAAGAATGGAAGTAGTTTAAAAAAAGTTCTATATAACTTGTAACGAAAACAAAAATTAGTCGTCTTAAAGACAGAAAACAGAAACAAACAAGTTCTCAAAGCAATTAGAAAACAATTAGGAAAACAGAAAACAGAAACAAAAGGACAGGAGGCCCAAATCATGAAAACACAAAACAATCAAACAGGAAACAAAAGCAATCAAGTAGAACGCGTATTGTTAAAAAGTGCAGCAGTTATTGTTAGCTTTGTATTGATAAGCTTTACTGTTAGTGCACAGGGATTTTGGAAGCAATTATTAACCAACAACAGTTTTGGAAAAGTGGCGATGTTGATGGTTGAAGAGTTGGAAGCAGATGCCGCCACAACATCCAACGCACTGCCGGCTAAAGCTGAAAGTTCAGCATTTTACATTGAGGAGGCTGTTGAAGAGCCGATGGAAGTTGAAGCCTGGATGACCGATGATGTTTATTTTGGCGCTTTTGTAACCATGGCACAACCTGAAGTTGAAAAGAGCTTGGAAATTGAAGAATGGATGTCAAGCGACAAGCATTTCAGCAACCGGTTTAGCCTGGAGACTGATCGCGAAATGAAGTTGGAGGCCTGGATGACCGATGATAAATACTGGAGAATGTAATTCCAACAGGTCGGTTCCGGTAAGTTCCATCACTAATGTTCAAGAAAGGGAGAAATCATGAAGATCGAGAATACAAAAGCACAAATGCGAAAAGGGGTTTTAGAGTACTGCATTCTGCTGGTACTGGACGGGAAACCCCTTTACGCAAGTGACATCATCGATGAGTTAAAAAACTCAAAACTGATTGTCGTTGAGGGAACCTTGTACCCGTTGTTAACCCGTTTGAAAAACGCCGGATTGCTGGCATACAAATGGGAAGAATCAACCCAGGGACCTCCTCGTAAGTACTATGAATTAACAGAAGTTGGGAAGCAATTTGTTGTTGGATTGGGAGAGTCATGGAATGAACTGGTTGAGGCAGTTAACACCATTAAGCTAAGCAAGTCGTAAATAGCATACAGAAAAACAAAAGCACAAACGCACAAAAACAAACTGAGATGAAAAAGACATTTACAATTAATATTAGCGGCAGCGTTTTTCACATTGATGAGGATGCTTATCAAAAGCTGCAGACCTACTTGCAAATGCTTAATGCACACTTTGGTTCGGACGAAGAGGGACGTGAGATTTTGCAAGATATAGAAACCCGGATTGCAGAGCTTTTCAGTGAAAAGATGAGCAAAGAAGATAAGAATGTTATTCTTGAATCGTGGGTTGATGATGTGATCAGTCGGATGGGTAAACCAGAAGACTTTATGGAAGGAGAAGAAGAGGAAGAGGAAACGGAAAAAGCAACCGAAGGAGCAGCCGGCTCAACGGCAACAAATAAAATAAAAAGACGCATGTACCGTGATCCAGACCATCGGGTATTGGGAGGTGTTTGCGGCGGAATGGGAGCCTACTTCGGTGTTGATCCGGTGGTTCTTCGTATCATTTGCTTTGTCCTGATTTTCTTGACCAGCGGTGCAATTATTCCGGTATACCTGTTGTTGTGGATTGCTGTTCCAAAGGCAAAAACAACCGCTCAACGCTTGGAGATGCGCGGGCAGGAAGCGACTGTTTCCAACATTGAAAAGTCAATTAAAGAAGAAGTAACCGAGGTAAAAGCCAGCTATAAAAAATTTCGTAGTTCTGATTCCTATAACAAAGGACGCGAGCAGGTCGGACGTTTTGGCGAAATGACTTACAGTGTTCTGCGAGTTCTTTTAAAAGTTGTCGTGGTTATTGTCGGAGTAGGATTAATCCTATTTGGTTTCGTAGGCTTGTTATCATTTTTGACATCGATGATTGTCGGCCACTCATTCATGGAAGCTGCTCCATGGCTTTCTGGATTAGGCCCTGAGTTTCACGTGCCTGGTGTAGCGAACTATTTTATTAGTGCAGGCTCTTTGACTATCCTACTGGTAGCTATCGCATTCTTAGTCGGAATTCCATTGCTAGGCATTCTGTTTGTCGGTACCAAAATGGTCTTTCGTTTCAAAACCAATAATAAACTAATTTTCTTAGGAGCACTAGGTGTATGGTTGGTGGCTTTGGTTACAGTTATTGTGGTATCGTTGGCGCAGGTTGATGACTACAGCAAGCAGACTACGGTTAGCGAAAGTAATGTGGTTTCCTGTGAGGATTGCGAAACACTTTACCTGAAACTAGGAGATGATAACTATAGCCAAAATTACTACGACTACATGGATCTGGATCGCATGAAGGTTATTTCAGAGAATGGAGAAACCATTCTTTTGGGTAATCCTCGCTTAGATGTGGAAAGCAGCAGTACGGATGACTTTGTAATCTTGATCAGAAAGAAAGCAAGGGGAGGCAGTTCTGAAGAAGCTAAGGATCATGTGGAGGAAATCGTTTACCGTTACGACGTGAAAGACTCGACCATTTACTTCAATCCTTATTATCGCTTGGAGCAGGGAAGCCGTTGGTTGCAGCAAGAAGTTGATATTACTGTTAAAGTTCCTGAAGGAAAACGGGTTTATCTGGATGACGACCTGATCAAAATTATCTACGATATCGAAAATGTTTCGAATACCTGGGATGGCGATATGGTGGGTAAGTATTGGAGAATGACTCCTCTTGGTCTGGAAGAAGACCCTTCGTAATTAGATTTAGATATACTGAAAACGTAACAATAAAAGTTTTGTGTCCTTGTGTTTTTGTTTTCGGAGGTTGGCTTTCGGGTCAGCCTTCGGCAAGGACACTAAACTCAAAACTCAGAGATTCAGATTTATTACAATTGCTTGAATATCATTGAAAACTAAACAATTTAAACGCATGAAATCAGTTCGAATAATTATTCTTGTAGCCTTGGTATTGGTTGCCGGAGCAGCAGCTGCTCAGAGTAAGTCAGACAAAGTATTTGATGCATTCAGAAACAAACCCGGTGTAAGCTACTTCTCCTTCAATAAAAGTATGCAGGATCTTTTCGATATCAATTTGGATGAAGAAGGGAAAAACATCAAAGGCGATGTGAATGAGATCCGGTTTTTATCGTACAATCCTGAGAAAGGGAATTTAACGGGAAGCGAGTTTATCAGCAAAGCTTCGGGCTTACTCCCTCGGGCATACGATCGGGTTGTTAAAGCTGATGCGGAAAATCAAAGTGAAGTCTGGATGCTGGGGAATAAACGGAAAGCGTCTGAATTCCATGTTTTTATTCGAAATGAGTCCGATGATGATCTTCAGTTTTTAATCTCTTTTTATGGTGATTTCGATATTGATGATATCGACAATGTACGCGAAATCGGTTTAAACATGTCATTAGGAGACTAGTAGTTTGATGAGCGAGCCGAAAGAAAACAGTTAAACAGAAAACAATAAAGTCATGAAACGCTTAACAAAATCATACGATAAAAAATTGGTCGGAGTTTGTGCCGGGATCTCCGAATACTTTAATCCCGAGTTGGATCCGGTAATTGTACGGATTGGATTTGTCGTTCTTTGCTTCTTCAATCCGTTGGTATTAATTGCCTACCTGGTTTTGGCTATTGTTCTACCAGACCCGGGAGTTGCTTAGTCATTAAACAGCAAGCAAAATACAGTTTCCTTATTGGGAACTGACCGTACATTAAGGCTGCCTCCGTGCAGCCTTAATATTTGCCGGGACAGGCTGAGTCCGATCCCATTTCCGTTTTCGCGGGTGGTGAAAAATGGCACAAAAATCTCATCCAAAAGCTCAGCTGGAATCCCGGGGCCATTGTCTTTGACACAAATCTCGATTTGTCCTTTCTTATTGCGTCCTGCCAACATCTCGATCTTTCCAGATTCCGTTTCAGCAAGTGCTTCCCTCGAGTTTTTAACTAAGTTTAGCAAGACTTGGTTGATCATTTTTTCATCAGCATGAATAATCAAATCATTTGAGGTTGTGTTTACCTCCAAGTGGATTTTGTCATCCTGATTTTGAGCTTTATACAACAGGTGCATTTTTTGCAACAGGCCATCTACTTCAATGGGCTGTTTGTTTGGATTGGGAAGCCGTGTGAGTTTGCGGTACGATTCAACAAAAGAAATTAATCCTCGCCCTTGTTCCTTGATGATATCGAGTCCACGAATGGTGGTGCCGATAATTTTTTCATTGATTTGTTCGGGAGCAATCGGCTGGCCTTCTTTTTGAAAGTAGCTACTCAAGCTCTCTGAAAGTGAGGTAACCGGTGCAATGGAGTTCATAATTTCGTGAGTTAGCACCCGGATCAAGCGCATCCAGGAGTCCAGCTCTTTTTCATCCAGCTCTCGGTTAATGTCCTGTACCGAAAGCAAAACCAGGTTTTTCTCTTTGTTTTTGAAGGTGCTTGACTTGATGGAGATATTCACTTTGCCCTGCTTGCCGTTAAAAGTAACAAGCCGTTGTCCGTGCTGATGGATTTGAGGAAGCAGCTGAGCGAGTTGGTGATCTACTTTTTCGAGTTGCTGAAGATGGGTAAATTGCTCCAGCCCAAACAGGTTTTTTAACGATCGGTTGGCATGAATGACAAAGCCCCGATCGTCATACGTTAGGATGCCGGTACCTACATGTTCAATCAGTGCCCTGAAATATTGTTCCTGCTGGTGTTGCGTTAGTTGAATGCGTTGTATCTGCTCATTTACCTCGGCCAGGTGTTGGTTGAGCTCTTGAATGATTCGGTCGTTTTTATGTGAAGGAAATGCCAAGCTAAAGTCTTCGTTTTTAACGGCCTCAAAAAAATAGCTGATGCGCTCATTGACCCGGTTTTGGTATTGAATGAGGTTGCTGATTAAGATCACGAGAAGCAGGCAGAGTCCGATACCGGCAAATGCATGCTGTTCCGAGGTGAACGCCCATCCAATGCCGACCGAAGTGGCTACAATAAGAATGAGCCGGCTGATAATGTTGAAAAGGAAAGAGTGGCTCATCCGATTCTGAATTTTTTCATTTTGTTGTAAAGTGTTTGGCGCGTAATCCCGAGTTGGTCGGCTGCTGCGCTTACGTTTCCGGGGTTTTTATCCAGAGCCGTTTGAATCAGCCGCTTTTCCATTTCTTCTAATCGAAGGCAATCCGGATCGGTTTTGTGTCCGGTAACCGGCCTTAGAAAAAAGTCATCAGCTTTCAGAATATTGTTTTCACTTAAAATAACTGCTTTCTCAATGCTGTGCTCCAACTCCCGAATGTTTCCCGGCCAGTGGTATTTCAGCAGTTTATCCTGAGCTTGGTTGTTCAGCTTTAAAGCTGTTTTATCGTATTTGTAGGCGTATTTTTTCAGAAAGAAATCCGCCAGAACCAGGATGTCATTTCCACGATCGCGCAAGGGGGGAACTTCTATTTGAATGGTGTTAATCCGGTAAAGCAGGTCTTCACGGAAAAGTCCTTTTTCAACCAGCTCGGGCAGTTTTTTATTGGTGGCACAAACCAAACGGATGTCCACAGGAACAGGCTGGTTGGAGCCGATGCGGGTAACTTCCCGGTTTTGGATGGCTGCCAGAAGTTTGGCTTGTAGGTGGAAGGAAAGGTTGCCTATTTCGTCGAGAAAAAGGGTGCCTTTATTGGCCACTTCAAATTTACCAGCCCGGTTTTCGCGGGCATCTGTAAAGGCTCCTTTTACATGGCCAAACAGTTCACTTTCGAATAGCGATTCGCTAACAGCCCCCATATCAACTCCAACGAGCATTTCTTCTTTCCGCATCGACAGACGGTGAATTTCCCGAGCGATGAGCTCTTTTCCGGTGCCGTTTTCTCCGGTAATCAGAATGTTGGTATCGGTTTTGGCTACTTTCCGAACGATTTTCAAAATGTGCATCAGCTCGGGCGACGAGCCGATAATGAATTTTTCGTCGCGGTTGATAACCTTTTTGAGTTCTTTTTCTTTTAGGCGAAGGTGTTTAACCTCTTCACGCGATAGGCTTAGCTGGATGGCAGAACGGATAGTGGCCAGCAGTTTGGTATTGTCCCAGGGTTTCAATATAAAATCAGTTGCCCCTAGCTTTAAGGCTTTTACCGCCAGTTCAACATCGCCATATGCCGTAATTAACACCACTGAAATTTCCGGATGGTTCTCCTTGATTTGGTTTAGCCAAAAAATTCCCTCGTTACCTGTATTTACGCCAGCTTTGAAATTCATATCAAGCAAAACCAGTTGGTACGAATTTTTGCGCAACTCGGTCGTGATCAGGTTGGGATTTGACAAACAATGAACCCGATCAAATTCGGGCATCAATAAAATTTCCAACGCACTCAATACGCTTTTGTTATCATCAACGATCAGGATATTCCCTTTAGGCATTTTTTGTTTAAAATTAGAAGATCGGCAATGGATGTACAATAATGTGTCAAATATTTTTACATTCTTTTGTCAATATATTTTACAGGTTATGAGTGCAGTTTGAATTAAGTAGCTTCTAAATGAGATTGTTAGTGTTTTGGCATCGTAATGGTTATTGACTCGTTGTGTTTGGGATTTGAGATCTGGAAATGATCAAAAGAATCTGTGTCGTGAATGTAAAATGATGTTAGATACGAATGAGAAGATTGACCATTAAAAACGGACTACTATTGTTTCTGCTCCTTGGAATTGGATTTCCTTTGGGGGCGCAAGAAACCTGGAATTTAAATGAATGTATTGACTATGCCTTGCAAAACAACCTGGATCAGTACGA
The DNA here is from genome assembly GCF_900113005.1 of Sunxiuqinia elliptica. Taxonomy (GTDB): domain Bacteria; phylum Bacteroidota; class Bacteroidia; order Bacteroidales; family Prolixibacteraceae; genus Sunxiuqinia; species Sunxiuqinia elliptica. The sequence continues at coordinate 184,926 of NZ_FONW01000001.1, read as the reverse complement.
CCTGAAGTTGGGAGAAGAAGCCGCAAAGATTGATCAGCTTCAATCTAAACTAAACTTACTTCCTTCTGTTTCTGCTTCTTCATCAGCAGGCTTAAACTTTGGGCGATCGGTCGATCCCAGCACCAACGATATTGTTAATACCGAGCTGTTCAATAACTCCAATAGTCTGAATTCCAGTTTGACTTTATTTCGTGGATTCATTCAGCAAAACCAAATTGCGTATTCTCGTTTTAGGCGCGAAGCAGCTCAGTGGGAAACGATTAACAACCAGGATGACCTGGCTTTTAAAATATTGATGGCGTATTACGATGTAACCTACTACAACGGGTTAATTGAAATTGCGAAGGAGCAATTGCGCTTGTCTGAAATCAACTTGAAGAAAACAGAAGCATTGATAGAAACAGGCTTGAAAGCGAGAACTGATCTTGCCGAAATTCAGGCCACTTACGAAAAGGAGAAGCTGAACCTCATTCAGTCTGAAAACAAAAAACAAGAAGCACGCCTAAGGCTGGGACAGTTAATGAATCTGCCTGCAGGAGAGCTGACACAAATGCAAATAGAAGCGGAGGAGCCGGAGCTGGTAAGCAGTATGCTGCTGGCTAACGACTCCCTCTTTGCTTCGTTTGTAACTCAGTCGCCTTTTGTAAAGATGGCTGAGGCTCGTTTGCAGGCTTCGGCAAAGGAGGCTGCAGTTATTCGTGGTCAGTTTTTTCCGACTGTTCAGTTAAATGCATCAATCAGTACCGGCTATTACGAAACCTATCGGGATGATAACGGGAAGACAATTGCGTTTAAAACCCAATTGGATAACAACATGAGTCAATATGTTGGGGCTTCTATCTCAATTCCAGTATTTGCTAAAAACCAGATTCGTAGTCAATATCGGAAAGCAAAGTTGGCCGAAGAGCAGGCGCAGATTCAGGTGGATAGATACCGGCAAACAGTATATTACGAGTTGCTAAATAACAGCAGGGAGTTGCAAGCGCTTTTTCGTGAATTTGTGCAGACTGGCAAGCAGGTTGAGGCAGATGATCTGGCTTTTCAAGTTGCCCAGCGAAAATATGATGAAGGGCTGATCGATGTGATTGAGCTGCTGGCTGTGAAAAATCGTCTGGGCGAAGCGCAGAGTAATCGACTGCTGGCGAGCCTGCAGTGGGCAATTAAAGCACGGGTTGTAGACTTCTACAAAGGCGTTCGCTTTTGGGAAGAATAATGATTGCAATGGGCAGAGAGCAGAGGGTAAAGAGGCAAGAGGAGAACGGAAACGGGAGACGGGAAAACGGAAAGCGCCCCGATAGCTATCGGGGATGATTTTTGTCAAGGACTTGGAGTGAAAAGGAAAACTGGAATTAAAAAACTTGAAATAAAATTTTAGCTATGGCGATGGATAAAGTAATAGAGAAGAAAAAAGGGCTGAAACGCTGGCACTTTTACCTGGCAGGAGGGATACTGGGATTCCTGTTTTTGGTGTACCAAATTGCATTTGGTGACCATCAGTCTGTCTTTCGGGCTGAGCAAGATAAATTAAGTATCAGCTCGGTCGTGGATGGTCAGTTTAACGACTACATCACCATTATTGGGCAGGTTGAACCAATTACCACCATTTACCTCGATGCGATTGAGGGAGGCCGGGTTGAAGAGCGCTTGATTGAAGAAGGCTCGATGGTGGAGAAGGGCGACATTATTCTAAAGCTTGAAAACAGCCAACTTTATCAAACCATCATGAATAGCGAAGCTTCATTGGCTGAGAAAGAGAATTACCTGCGGAATACCAAGATTAGCTTTGAGACCGAGTTGATTCAGTCGCGACGCAATATTCTTGAGAATGAATACCGACTTATTCGTAAAAAGCGTCATTTTGAGCAATATACCAAGCTGTTTCATGATGAGTTGATCTCACAGGAAGATTTTTTACAGGCACAGGAAGATTTCGATTTTGAAACCCGATTGCTGGAAATCAATAAATTAAAAGCAAAGAATGATTCTCTGATTCGGGTAACATCGATGAATACGCTGGAAATTGACCTCAAAAAAATGAGACAGATGTTGAAGTTGGTGCGCGAACGGTTGGACAACCTGAATGTGAAAGCTCCGGTTGATGGTCAGTTGGGCATGTTGGATGCCGAAATTGGGCAGTCAATTGGGCAGGGACAGCGCATCGGCTTGATTCATGTGCTGGACAATTACAAAGTGAAGGCCCGCATTGATGAGCATTACATTGACCGGGTAAGACGCGATTTGGCGGCTGCTTTCGATCGCAGTGGAACCAACTTTCAGCTGAATGTCAAAAAAGTGTATCCCGAGGTTCGGGAAGGGCAGTTTGAAATCGATCTGTTGTTTGATGGGCAAAAGCCGGACAACATTCGGGCGGGTCAGACCTACCACATTAAGTTGGAATTGGGACAGGCCGAAAAAGCCTTGTTGCTGCCTCGTGGAGGCTTCTTTCAAAGCACCGGTGGGCAGTGGGTCTTTGTGTTGAATGAAGCCGGAACTGAAGCAGTGAAGCGCCCCATTCGCATTGGCAAGCAAAACCCGCAATATTACGAAGTCCTGGAAGGCCTTGAGCCCGGTGAAAAAGTAATCACTTCCAGCTACGAGCTTTTTGGCGATAACGATAAGATTGTCTTTAAATAGCGGAGTGCAGAGTGCAGAGTGCATAGGGCAAAGAGCAAAGGGGGGCTGTTGCTGGTTTAACAAATGAGAATCAAACTAAAATTCATAAATTGAATGAACACTTAAAGTTTTAATTATGGCACATTTTAGATTTATGGATTTAGATATTTGGAAGGAGGCGATTACATTAAATGATCAGCTTTTTGATTTGGCAGAAGAGATGGGAGATGCAAGAAATTATAGAGTAGCTGAACAGCTAAGAGCTGCATCATTGAGTATTTCTAATAATATTGCTGAAGGTTCTGGCTCTTTTTCCGCGAAGGACTTTGCTAACTTTTTGAATATGGCACGACGTTCTGTTTTTGAGACAGCCAATATCGCATATGTTGCTTTCAGACGTCAGTTTTTGGATGAAGAGCAATTGAATCAGGTGTTAAACGATTTAGACTCTTTAAGTAGAAAAATAACGAATTTTAGAAAATCAATTTTAAGAAACTGAGTAAGAGTTTTTGGGCTGATGTTTTTACTCTTTGCCCCATGCGCTCTGCTCTATGCTAATACAACTATGATAAAAACAGTAGATCTAACCAAAATTTTTCGCACCGAGGAGATTGAAACCAGTGCGCTGAACCATGTCAACCTGCATGTAAAGAAAGGTGAGTTTGTGGCTATTATGGGGCCTTCAGGATGTGGAAAGTCCACCTTGCTGAATATTATCGGCTTGCTGGATAATCCAAGTGGTGGCGATTACTTTTTTGATGGGCAGGAGGTTGGCCAGTTGAAAGAACGTAACCGGACCCAACTTCGGAAGGGAAACATCGGTTTTGTGTTTCAAAGCTTTAACCTGATTGATGAGTTGAACGTGTATGAAAACGTTGAATTACCTCTAATTTACCTGAAACTGAAAGCAAGCGAGCGTAAAGCCATGGTTGAACGAGTGCTGGAGCGCATGAAAATCAGTCACCGACGGAAGCACTTCCCGCAACAGCTTTCTGGAGGTCAGCAGCAGCGTGTTGCCATTGCTCGTGCTGTCGTGGCTAATCCAAAACTAATTCTAGCGGATGAGCCTACCGGTAACCTGGATTCGAAAAACGGATTGGAAGTGATGAACCTGCTTACCGAGTTGAATCGTGAAGGAACTACCATTGTGATGGTTACCCACTCGTTGCACGACTCCGAATTTGCTCACCGGGTGGTTAATCTATTTGATGGACAGATTATTACCGAGGAAGTGAAAAAGCAACTGGGCGAGGTCTTGTTGTAGCCAGGTGTTTTGGCTTTAGGGCTTGCGATGCTGCTCGTAGGCCGGTGTCGGCTACACGAAACCTGGTAGAGGCGTTGAGGTATGCGAAAAAAAATGAAATTATGGTAAGATACTATCTAAAATATACTTTCAGAAACTTCAAATCAAATAGGCTGGTTTTTGCGGGTAGTTTAGTGACGATATTACTAAGCGCACTCTGTATTTCGTTGCTGTATACTTATATCCATAACGAATTGTCAATGGATAACTTTCACAAGCGGGAAAAGGACATCTTTCTTTTGATAATTCAACAATCGCCAGAAAGCCAGTTGGATGCAATTGATGCGAATTCGTTTTTTGGTTTTAACTATAGAGATTATCCTGGAATTGAAAATTTGGCTAGCGTAAAGAAGTTTGCCCAAGGGGAGCTTCTTTTTAAATACGATGAGAGGTCGATTTCTCCAGAAGGAATTGTAGCTGACAGTACTTTTTTGGACGTTTTTGATTTTAAACTAAAAGTAGGAGATCAAAGTGCTGTTTTGAAAGAACCAGATGCTGTCGTTTTTACCGAGAGGCTTGTAAAACGCTTCTTTGGTAGTGAAAATCCCATGGGGAAGACTGTTAAGCTGTCAGGAAGAGTGCAGCAAAATTATACGGTGAAAGGAATTGTCGAAACTCCTCCTGTCAATAGCTCTCTAAATTTCGACTTTATTCTGCCGGAGCATTCCGCTTCATTTAATCGATCGGGAGGTAACTTTATTTTGGTTGACGACGGTTTCGATAAAACCGGTTTTGTAGAGCAAATAAAGAACCTAGGACATCAACATCCTCAGTTTAAAAATAGCCGGATGGATGTAATGGCTTTTGACAAGATATACAACGACAACTCAGGGGCGTCGTTCAATGGGCTTTTTCCAAAACATGGTAATCCAAAGAACATCTCTATCTTACTAGTCATCACTGCAATAATCTTTGTAATAACATTGCTTAACTTTTCAAATTTGCAGATCATAAGTATTAACTCATCTGTCAAAAATATTGGAATCAATAAAATTTCAGGAGCAAGCCAAAAACATATTTTTTATCAAAAATTGACTGAGTTGGGCATGCTTATTTTATCATCTGCAGTGATGATTTCGGTAACGTTTCTTTTGGTACTTCCTCATTTTAATCGGATTGTAGGAGTTGAACTGAATCCAGATTTTTGGCAGGTACTTTTGCTAAACCTAGCTATTTTGGTTGCAGTTGTTCTGGCTTCTATGATTTATCCTTCGGTGGTTTTTCTGAGAATCTCGTTAGCAAAAAGCTTAAAGAATCAAGTCTTATCAGGGAATAAACTGGCAGGAAGAAATGTGGTGGCTACGATTCAGTTTTCACTTTCTTTGATTTTACTGGTAGCTTCCATTGTTGTGGTAAAGCAACTTCATTTAATGTTGAATAAAGATCTTGGATTTCATTCTGCAAATATTATTACGACCAGGCTTTTTCGAGAGCAGCCTTTCCCAACAAACAAGGAGGACTGGGCAGTACAGCGGGAAGAAGCTCAGAAAAATTTTCAATATGTTGTAAATGAACTATCAACCAGCAGTGCTATAAAGTCTTTTACTCAAGGAAATTCGCCAATCAACACGCATGTAATGCCATGGAAATTACAGGGAGATACGAGAGATTACACTTCTGCCAACTTTCTTGCATTGACACCGGATTATATGGAAACTCTTGACTTACGACTTGTGGAAGGTCGTTTTTTTGAGAAGGAGAAAGATAAGCAGCGGGAGAATAAAGTTGTGATTAATGAGGCTGCGAAGAAGTATTGGGGGATTAAGGATATTTCTTCAGCAAGAGTTTTAAATAAGTACTGGTCCCGTTCGGATGATCAGAATGCCGGTTTTGAAATACTTGGGGTTGTAAAGGATTTTAATTCCGAACATTTATCGGTAAAACCGCGCCCTTTGGTTATGATGTATTTTGAAGATGTCGAAGCCAACTTTATGATTCGGTTTGAAGAAGAAACTGCGAAAGAGGGGATCCAGTTTGTACAGAAATTATTTGATGAGCTTAATCCGGGAGAAACATTCGAATATGCTTTTTTAGCCGACAATATTGAGGCTATGTACCGGAAGGAAAAACGACTTAGTGAGATCTACATGATTTTTACATGCATTGCTTTCCTGATTTCGTCAATTGGCTTGTTTGCCATTTCGCTTTATGATACGCGCAGCAGAATTAAAGAAATCGGTGTCCGCAAAGTCAATGGGGCCAAAATTTCCGAAATCCTTACGATGCTCAACAAAGACTTTGTAAAATGGGTGGCTATTGCTTTCGTGATTGCTTGTCCCATTGCTTATTACGCCATGAGTAAATGGCTTGAAAACTTTGCTTATAAAACCACCCTGAGTTGGTGGATCTTTGCCTTGGCCGGTTTGCTGGCTTTGGCCATTGCGCTGCTAACGGTTAGCTGGCAAAGCTGGAAAGCGGCTACACGAAATCCAGTGGAAGCATTGAGGTATGAATGAGCCTCAACTAAAATGAAAACAAGAATAAAATGAACTCAATATTTTTCAAACTATCTATCCGTAAGCTAAAGAAAACCAAGGTGTATTCCATCACTAACCTGGTGGGACTAACGGTTGGTTTTACGGCTTTTGCGTTGATTGCTCTGTTTATCCGTTATGAGATGAACTGGGATAAAAGTCATGAGAAATATGATCGGATTTACCGGGTTCAAATTCGAAATACCAATGCTATCCATCCCACTAGTGGAAATAACATTTCGCCTCACAACCGACCTGTTACTGCTCAGATGATTGAGCGCCAGTTTCCGGAATTTGAGAAAGTGACTGTGATTAACGAGGCTGGATCAACCTTTTTGGGAACTGATGCAGAACACCAGGTGCACGATGTGAAAGGAATTTATGCTGACACCTGCTTTTTTGATGTGTTCTCCTTTAGTTTTGTTGGGGGCGAACAACAACATGCGCTTGCTCAACCCTATTCGGTGGTATTGTCGGAAACGCTTGCACAAAAGTTATTTAATAAAACGAATGTGATTGGCGAATTTGTTTTGTTGGAGAACAAACATCCCTTGACGGTGACCGGAGTTTATCGGGATTTACCTTTCAACAGCAGTTTACGTCCTTCGTATATCATTTCATTTTCAAGCTTAAAACCATTGGCAGGGGTTGATCGATCATCGTTCTGGGCCAAGGACTGTATGGTGTACACCTTGTTGGAAAGTGGTGTTGAAGCCAAGAACGCAGAAGCTAAGATCCAGCATCTTTTTGCCGCTTATGAGAACCTCAAATTTGGTGAGATGCAATTATGTCCGCTTTCAAAGGTTTACCTGAATTTTAATGATAGCAACGATTACCTGATTATTCTTAAGCTATTTGGATTGATTGGTGTATTTATTCTGATCATGTCCGGTTTTAACTACGTCAATCTATCGTTGGCACAAGCTTCGATGAGGGGCAAAGAGGTTGCTGTAAAAAAAGTAATTGGTAGTCGTCGGTGGCAGTTAGTGCTCCAATTCTTAAGCGAGACTGTGGGTGTTTGTGTTGTCGCATTGGTAATGGGACTCGTGGCAACGGCATTTTTGTTGCCACTTTTCAATAGTGTTGTCGATAAACAAATCACATTCAGTTTGATTACCGATTGGAAGTTTGTTTTGTCACTGCTGCTTTTAGCTGTTTGTGTGGGATTGCTGTCGGGCGTTTACCCCGCCAAGTTTATGGCAGCCAGTAAAATCACGACACTCTTTAAAGGGAATTTTCTAAATAAACAGCGAGATACTTTTAGCCTGAAAAAGGCGTTGGTGACTTTCCAGTTTGCTATTTCACTCTTCCTGATTGTGTTAACGGCCTCTTTTTCCATGCAAATCAGGTATGTTGCCAATAAAGACTTGGGGTTTCAACGCGATGGCTTGCTTTACTCCGAGCTGAATGCATCCGGGAATCGTGTTGATTTTTATCAGTTGCGCGATCGGCTTTTACAGCATCCGGAAATTGTTGACGTAGCCATGTCCAAGAACTTTCCGTTTGTTAATCAAGGAGGGGGAATGACCAATTGGGAGGGGGGCGACCCGAATGAGAAAGTTACTTGCCGCTTCAATACCGTAAGCTACAACTATTTTACTTTGCTAAATACCAATCTGACTGCAGGGCGGAACTTTGCGACTGCTTTTTCCGGAGATGTGGGGAAAAGTTGTGTCATAAACGAGGCTGCTGCGAAGTGTTTCGGCTGGGACGATCCTATTGGCAAACGAGTTAACGATAACCAGCTTACGATTGTAGGCGTGGTGGAAGACTTTATTTATCACGATATGCACAACCCGGTTGAGCCAAGTGTTTTGATACTTGCCCCGAATGAAATTGAGGGGAACTGGGTGTTTGCTTTTCGTGTTCGAGAGGATGGAGCTGTTCATGCAAGAAATATCATTACTAATGAGTTGAAAATGGCATTTCCCAATGATCCATTTGAGGTTAAGGATTTTCCTTCCGCTTTTAATAGTGAATACAGCTTCAAGATATACCATTCGGTGAACAAGACGCTTTTGTTTTTTACGGTCTTGAATATTTTACTGGCCGTAGTCGGAATGTTTGGCTTGGTGGCTTTTGTTGTTGCACGGCGAACCAAAGAAATCGGAATCCGGAAAATCAATGGCAGTTCCCCCTTGGGAATATTCCATCTGCTGAATCGCGAATACTACCTCTTGTTGTTGCTGGCCATGTTGGTTGCTTTTCCAAGTGCCTGGCTGGTATATACGTCGCTTCCAAGTGCAAATAAGCTACCCGCACAACCCTGGATTTTTGTGATGGGAACGGGGCTTTTGTTGCTCATAGTATTGGTTAGTACAAGTTACCAAACCATTAAAGCAGCTACCAGAAACCCGATAGACGCACTTCGATACGAGTAGTTGGAATTCGATGAAGAAGAGAATTAGAGAAAAAAATTAGATATATGAATTCATTAAAAATTGCCTTTCGAAGATTGTTTCGAAAGGGAGAGCATACGGTAACACGAATTGTTTCACTGGCTATGGGCTTGTCCTTTAGTTTGTTGCTTTTGGCAGAGGTGTTTTATTTCTACAGCTATGATAGCTTTTATCCTGATGCAGATCGAATTTATGTTGTCCACGAAAATTTTAAAGTTGATAAGTCGTCAGATCAGTTGCGCAATTACTCCCGGGTTAGTGGTGCGATTGCTCCGGGATTAAAAGCTGAAGTGCCTGGAGTTGAGCTTGCAACACGTTTAAATCCACTGGGCTCATCCATCTTTTATACGGATGACTTTAAGCGTTACAAGGCTAGCTTTTCTTTAGCCGATGAATATTTATTTGACGTCCTGCCGAGGCCGGTACTTCAAGGAAATGCCGAAGAAGCGCTCAAGTCCCCAATGAGTTGCATGGTGTCTAGCGAGGTGGCTGAAGATATGGGAGGCGATGTTGTTGGAAAAGTAATTGAGTTGAAGGAGTATCCCGGAAAAAAAGTAACGATTGCCGGCGTATTTGAAGCGCTGCCTGAAAATACGAACTACAATTATGATGTTCTGGTGTCGATGGTTTCCATTGATGAGTTTATGTGGGATGGACGAGAAAACTGGTTGGGAAACGATCGGTATTATGCCTGTGTAAAGCTTGAGCCGGGCGTTGATCCGAAAAGCCTGGCCCCTGCAGTGCGTAAAATGCAGGAGAAGCACCAGGATATTGAAGCGTTGGAAGAAACTCAGCAGGGCTTTGTTTTAAAATATTCTTTTGAGCCCATAACCAAAATTCATGTGGCGAATGTGAAGGATATGATCTTGGTTTTGAGCATCATTGCGGCGGCTGTCCTGTTCGTATCGATGATGAATTATATTTTGCTGACTTTAAGCGCTTTGGTAAATCGGGCAAAAACTTCAGCCATTCATAAAACATGTGGTGCATTGTCGCAAAATTTACTGCGAATGATCTTTACCGAGACCTTTCTTTTGTTTTTGATTTCGTTGACTGGTGCGGCCCTCATTATTCTGTTGTTAAGGCCATTGGCAGAGACGCAGTTGGATCACCAATTGGTTTCAGTTCTCAATCCTACGGTAATTTGGCCCTTGTTGGGCGTGATAACGGCCTTGGTAGTGTTGATTAGCTATTTGCCAGGCAAGTTCTTTTCGCGAATTCCAGTGGCTACAGCTTTTCGCGACTATCGTCAAAAAAGAAATAAATGGAAATTGGCATTGCTTTCGCTGCAGTTCATTGGAGCGTCGTTCATCCTGACTGTTCTGGTAATTGTGTCCTTGCAATACGATAAAATGAAAGATGCCGATCATGGTTACCGAACCGAAGGAGTTTATTATGGATCAACCAGTGGTATGGATGGACGTAAGCTTTCGGCTGTGCTGCATGAATTGCGATCAATGCCAGAGATTGAGCTTGTTGGCATGGGTGATGGAGTTCCAACCGATGGAGCTTCGGGAAATAATGTCCTTTCGCCCGATGGCGAACGGGAATTGTTTAATGTAGCGGACTTCTATTTTATTGATGAAAATTACCTTTCAATTCTTGATATTCCGGTGATTCGTGGTCAAAATTTCTCTGAAGAAACTGCTGTTAGCCACGATTTGCTGATTAGCGATAAAGGCGCGGAAATGTTGCTGATGAACAATGGCTGGACCGATGGCGTGCTTGGGAAAGAGCTGGGAGTAACGGAGCATGGTTCAACAACGATTCGTGGTGTTTTTGATGACTTTATTATCCGTTCGATGGCTTCGCCAGACACCAGACCGGCTGTCTTCTTTTATATGTCAGAGGAGAAGTTTGCTGAGAGAATGGTCAACAACCCATCCTTTTCGTTTAATATTTTGGTCAAGGCACACCCGAGTGCAGAGGCCGGATTGCCTGCAAAGATGGCTGCCGTTTTTAACCGGGTATTGCCTCATCAGGATGCTGTAATTAAGAGTTTACAAGACGAACAACAAAAAAGCTACCTCTCGGAGAAAGGTTTCCGGAATGCAATGATGGCGGGGAATTTTATCATCTTGCTCATCACCGTGATTGGCTTGTTAGGCTATACGGCCAACGAGGGCAACCGTCGTCGCAAAGAGCTGGCAATTCGACGGATTAGTGGAGCCAACCTATCGGATATCTTGCAGGCCTTCATCACAGATTTAGAGTATATTGCCATTCCGGCAGTTTTAATTGGCTTGTCTGGCGCTTGGATTATCACCGGACGATGGATGCAAAATTTTGCCTCGAAAATTGATCTCCACTGGGGAATATTTGCTGGTTGTAGCTTATTCTTTTTGATGCTGATAGCACTGATTGCTGCTGTTAACTATACCCGGATTGCAAACCGTAATCCGATTGAAGCCTTGCGATACGAATAAAAACATGAACTATGGCGCTATCCAAAAGTTTAAAATTAGCTTTCCGAAATTTAAAGAAAAACAAAGTCGTTTCTCTACTTAACATTGTGGGCTTAACGGTTGGTTTAACCACAAGCATGTTGATTTTTTCTTTTGTGATGAAGGAAAAAAGTACCGATCGTTTTATTTCTGAAATTGACAATATCTACTGTGTAACCAATGGGGATGATTCGGGTGTTCATCTTTCCCAGAACATGGTTAATCTGATTAAGGAAGAGATCCCGGAAGTTGATAAAATAACTTATTGCTCAGTAGATTGGTCGCCCCAAGTCTTTTTAAAAGAAGGGCAACAAAAGTTTAAGCTTGAGCGCTTACTTACTGCCGACTCATGTTTTTTTCGTGTTTTTCCTTTTGAGGCTGTTTGGGGAGATCCGGTGGAAGGCTTAAATACATCCAATAAATTGGTTATTACGCAATCTTTGTCCCGTAAGCTTTTTGGGGATGAAAATCCGGTTGGAAAAACTGTAACCTACGATGCAACTTATTTACAGGGTGAAGAGTTGGAAGTAACGGCTGTCATCAAAGATCTGCCTCAGGAGTCGTCCTGGAACTTTGAAGCTGTCCTTTCTTTTCAAACCAATTATAAAATCGGATGGTATGTCAGCAACATGAAGCATTGGGGATCGCAGAACTATCAAGGCTTTGCCCGGCTCAATAACCACGCTTCTTATGAGGGCGTTTTAGCCAAACTAAAAACCATTCCACTAGACAAGGTTCCTGCTGATATGAAAGAGGATATCAAGTTTGGATTATTCCCTTTCTCTGATGTTTATTTTGACCTTCACGAGTTGCGTTTTTTGCGGCATGGCAATCGCCTGACGTTAGCAATCATTGGGATTACCGGCTTGCTGGTGTTGCTTTTGGCTTGCATCAACTATGTGAATATGGTTACTGCTCAACGCGAAAAGTGGAACAAAAATATCGGAATCTTCAAAATGATGGGAAGCAGTTTCTCCAAAATCGTCCAGTTGGTAACTGCGGAATCATTGATCCAGCTTGGATTGGCTGTTGGGTTATCGCTTTTGCTAACTGCAGTTATTCTTCCGGTTTTTAACAGCTTGACATCATCATCTTATTCATTAGCTGGCTTTATCTCATTAAAGTATATTTTGATGTTGCTTGCGGTGGTGGCGCTGATGCTTGTAAGCACTGGCTTGCTTCCGGGAGTGTTGTTGAGTCGGAGGGTTCCTTCTTTTTTGCTGCGAAAACAGGAGGAGAAACGAAGTAGGAGCTTTTCGCGTAACGGATTACTCGTTTTTCAGTTTGTGGTGACCATTGCTTTGATGACATCCATTGTGACGATTCGGAAGCAGAGTCAGCATTTGGAGGACCAGGATTTGGGCTTTGATAAGGAAAGCATCATCTATGCGAATCTGAATGATGCGCTCTATGAGCACATTGAGGCTTTTAAAAGTGAGCTGGCGCAAATTCCTGAAGTGACTGATTATACGTTCTCGGAGAGTGTATTAGTTGATAATGCTCAAAATTGGGGACGGAGGATGGAGAAAGATGGAGAGACAAGTGAGGTCAACTTTTCGAAACTGTCTGTCGTCCCTAACTTCTTTGAGTTTTTCGGAATTGAGATTCTGGAAGGAAGCGGCTTCAATCAAAATTCAAATGGCAAACAGGAGTTTATTTTTAACCAGACGGCTAAACGAGCATTTCAAATCGAAACTATTGAAACGGCTAAAATGGCTAGCTCGAAGCCTGAGCATGGCCGTATTGTCGGAATTGTCTCCGACTTCAATTTTGAGTCGCTTCACGTGCCGGTTCGAGCGGCTGGCTACATGTGCTCTCAGGATTGTGATGAAGTTCTGTATCTTAAAATGAATGCGCCGACTTCTGCGAATTTTGATCAGGCGATAGATCGAGTGAAGATGGCTTGGAACCGGTTTTCTCCCGATTTTCCGATGGAGTATCAATTCCTTGACCAAAAATGGGAAAGCCTGTATCAGAAAGATCGGCAGTTTCAGAAAATCTTATCCTATACAACAATTATTTCGCTCCTGCTATCGTGCTTGGGGCTGGTGGGGCTGACCTATTTTGTGATGGAACAACGCACCAAAGAAATCGGCATCCGCAAAGTCAACGGAGCGAAAGTTTCTGAAATACTTTCAATGCTGAATAAAGATTTTGTCAAATGGGTGGCGATTGCCTTTGTGCTAGCTTGCCCCATTGCTTATTATGCCATGAATAAATGGCTCGAAAACTTTGCTTACAAAACCACCTTAAGCTGGTGGGTATTTGCGCTGGCCGGGCTGCTGGCGTTGGGTATTGCACTGCTAACCGTTTCGTTTCAATCGTGGAAAGCAGCGACCCGAAACCCGGTGGAAGCCTTGCGGTATGAGTAGCGTAGTTTTTTGCGTTGCGAGCTAAAGAGGGCAAGAGTTGGAGGGGCATTTGTTTTGCGCCATGCCTGGGAGTAGCAGCTGACAAGAAATTGTACACATTCTGTCAAAATATTAGACACCTGAATTTTGTGTATTTTTTCTAAGTGTCTAATTGTTTTGTGCTTAGGAGTAAGGCATCGTGTTTGACTAGTAAAGGTGGATGATATAAAATACCAAGTTTGATAAGTACTCGTTAATAAATGAAAAATATTCTATTTACTCTCCGAAAATTAAAAAAGAACAAGGCTTCTAATTCATTGGGAATTGCAGCATTGGTGGTTGGTTTGGTGTGTGTGATGTATATCTTTTTGTGGATTGCAGACGAAGTTCGCCATGACCGCTTTCATGCCAATTTGGATCGTATTTTTGTGGTACACGCTTACCTGGAAGGAGGGCCAGAAAAAATTACTTTTGGTGGTTGTCCGCCGGCTGTTTCAACAGCCATTGAGGCTGAGATACCTGAAGTGGAAAAGACTTGTCGGTATATTCCGGCTTACAGTGAGATGTTGGTTACTTCAGGCTCGAAACGGTTTATGGAAGGAGTTGCCTTTGCTGACTATTCGCTATTCGACATTTTCTCTTTCCCATTTATACACGGCGGATCGAACTCTGGTGATGCTGAAAACCAGGTGATTTTGACGGAATCAGCTGCTCAGCGTTATTTTGGGAAATCGAATCCTGTTGGTGAGATCTTGCAATTGAATAATAAGCTGGACTTGATGGTTTCGGGCGTAATTCAGGATATTCCGTCGCATTCAACCATTGATTTCGATATGGTGATTCCTCTGGAGCATTTGAGGATGTATTATTCCAACGACAATTATTTATCAACCTGGTATAATAACAGCTTTCGAACTTTTGGCTTGCTGAACCGTCCGGAAGCATTTGAGGCCGTTGCTTCATCGGTGACCAATCGCATTCAGCAAGAAATGCCTGAATCGACCAATTTCCTGCGGGCTTATCTGTTTAAAGATGGCTATTTGTATGAACGAAATCATATTCGGAACATCCGAATTTTTGGAATAATTGCCATTCTGGTACTTGTTTCGGCGATCCTCAATTTTATCAACCTGGCAACTGCCAAGTCTTCGAAACAGGCTAAGGAAACCGGTCTGCGAAAAACAATCGGAGCCTCGCGCTGGAATGTGGTTCGAATCATTTATTCCGAGGTTGCTATTATTGGAGCTCTGGCTTTTGTATTGGCTTTGTTGTTGGCAATTGTAGGGCTTCCTTTGTTTAACAACACCATCGGAAAGCATATCGATCTTTCAACGCTCTTTGCCTGGATTCCGATCAGCATTCTTGTTGGAGTTTATGTGCTTACAGTATTTTTGGCTGGAAGCTATCCCGCATTTTTTCTCTCTTCATTTTCTCCCATTCAAACATTGAGCTCAAACTACCAAACGACAAAAGGCCGGGGAATTTTCCGCAACTCGATGGTGGTAATGATGTTTGCCGTTTCGATTGTGCTATTGTCTTCGACCTTGATTATTGGGAAGCAAACGGAGTATATGCAGCAGATGGAGCTGGGGTTTGAAAAAGACCAGTTGCTCTATGTCAAGCTTCAGGGAAAACTCGGGAAGCATGCTGAAACTTTACGTGAAGAACTGAAGCGATCTTCGGGCGTTTTGTCTGGCTCAGTGGTTTCGAACTTACCCAACTCAATTGGGAACAACGGAGAAGGCTGGAGCTGGGAAGGGAAGGATCCGATGTTTAAACCCTTGGTGACCAACTGGCGGACAGATGAGCACATGCTGGAAACATTCGGCGCTACAATGGCTGAAGGAGATTACCTCCGCGAACAACGACAGGGAATTGTAATCAATAAGACATTTGCCAGGATGATAGGCTGGGATTCTTTCGTTGGCAGAACCTTGAGTGGCTATGGAACCGAATATCCCATTCTGGGAGTGATGAATGACATGCATTTTAACGAGTTATCCGAATCGGTCGAACCAATGGCAATTAGCTTGGGAGAATCGTGGTCTCAAAATTACTTGGTATTGAAAGTTGCGACGACCGATGTCAAAGAGACAATCGATAATATAATTGTAGCATGTGAAAAAATTGAACCTGCCTTTCCGGTTGATTATGCCTTTTTGGACGATGAGTACAACCGGCAATTAAAATCGGAAATTGTACTTGGCAAGTTGGTGGGTATTTTCTCCGTATTCACTGTCATTGTCCTTTGCTTGGGACTTTTGGGCTTGGTGCTATTTCTTACCGAGCAAAAAATTAAAGAAATTGGAATTCGAAAGTGTCTGGGAGAGAGTGTCCCGTCCATTGTAGGACGCTTTGTTAAGCCATTCCTGATTTCGGGCTGCTTGGCCGGACTTGTCGCGTCACCAATTACTTGGATGGTGATGAATCGCTGGCTTGAGGGCTATGCGTTCCGCACTCAAATTACGGTTTGGGTATTTCTGGTCTCAGGATTAATTGCTGTGTCGATTGCGGTGATTACCGTGCTTTGGCAGAGCTGGCGTGCCGCTACCCGGAATCCCGTGGAGGCCTTGCGGTATGAATAATAAGAGAATTTCATATTTAATGAAGTGAAAATAAAGAATAGGTATGTTTAAAATACGGATACTAATCAGAAACTTGATAAAAGATCGATTATCTACAGTTTTTTCAGTTGTAAGCTTTTCAATAGCCTTTTGTTGTGCGGTTCTGGTATACTTACTTGCAACTGATGAAATGCAGTTTGATAAGTACAATGCCAATTTTGAGCAAACCTATCGGTTAAATGTCCGGGCAATTGATGGGAGTAATATGGTCAATTGTTCCTTTCCCGGAGTGTATAATGATAATCTTGGCTCGGTGACAGGAATTGAAAAATATGCGCGGCTGCAATTGGGAACTGGCGAGAGATACATTTCAGTAAATAATGAACCTTTTATCGAGACCAATATATTATTCGGAGACCCAGAAATTCTAAAAATACTTGATTTTGAGTTTTTAGTAGGAGATCCAGAGGAGGCATTGCAAGCTCCTTTGAGTATGATTTTATCAGAATCGATCGCACGAAAATATTTTGGAGACCAAGATGCGATGGGGAGGCTGATTCATCTGGATAACCATGATTTTACCATAACAGGGATCGTAAAGGATTTGCCAGAACAGTCGCATTTTAGAATGAACATGCTGGCTTCGGTTTCAAGTTATAAAGTGCTAAATAATAACTTGCTAACGAAGTGGTATATGACTGCATTTAATTACTATTTCCTGATTCCGGGTGACGGAGATTTTGATGGGATTGAAAATCAGCTCACTGAGCTTTTTGCAAAAGGTCATAAAATTGCCGATGAAGATCTTAAATTTCAAATGTATTTAGAGCCGCTGGCTGATATCCACTTAAGGTCGGCTGGAACATTATGGGACAATGCGATAAAAGGAGATTATAAAGTGGTTATTGGAGTTGTGTTTATTGCTTTCCTTATTTGGACAATTGCCACGACCAATTATATCAATACGTTAACCGCAAATTACCGGAAAAAGATAAAGGAAACCGGAATTCGGAGAGTTAATGGGGCATCGCGATTTATTTTGGGCGTTGAGCAAGGATTCGAAACTTTGGTTTTGCTAATTATTTCGCTACTTCTTTCGTTGTGCATAACAGCTCTGGTCTTACCCTATGTCAATATAATGACCGGAAAATCAATGGAACTTGGTTTTTCCTTGTTTGGTTTTCTTACACCTCTGATTTTAGTCTCAGCTCTTTTGTCTACTGCTTATCCGATTCTGTTTTTTAATTCATTTAAACCTTCTGAGGCCATAAAAAGTCAAGTTGGGATATTAAAACGAAAAGGGATAAAACAGCAGCAAAAAGTTCGCGGAGCTTTTGTTGTTTTTCAATTGGGTATTGCAACATTCTTAATTGTGGCAGTTGTCGTGGTTAGTAGTCAATTGCAACTTGTTCTTGAAACTAAGACTGGCTTTGATAAGGAAAATGTGTTAGTTGTAACAAATCCTTATAGCGAAAATATGAATCAAAGGTATGATCGCTTTAAAGGAGAGATTGAAAAACTGCCACTTGTTGATGCTGTTGGAGTTACGCAGAATGCTCCCGCAGGTTACATTAATAATTACTCTCCGGTTAGATTGCCAGGGCAAGACGTTAGTGAAAATCAAAATATAGCTCAAATAGTTGTTGACCATGACTTCTTAGAAGCGGTAGGTGCACGGTTTATTACAGGCAGGAACTTTGATGAAAAGATTGAGCTGGACAAAAGGGATAAGATTGTGATCAATCAATCAGCCGTTGATTTGCTGAGACTTGAAAACCCGGTTGGCGAGAAACTTGCGGGCTTAAATAACGCGTTTACTCCGAATGGAGAGTTGGAGATTATTGGAGTCATTGAGGATATGCAGTATTTTACATTGAAAGAAAGTGCCAAGCCAATTATGTATTATATTCGAGACTGGGGGCATCATAATATTGTCATACGATTACATGAGGGAGACTACTCTCAGGCAGTTGCCAGTATGAAAAGTGTATGGAGCCAAATTGCACCTGAATATCCTTTTAGTATGCAATTTATGGATGCGCGAATAAGCTCCAACTATCAGGCTGAAATAAATACTGCAAAAACAATCTCTGTGTTGTCTGGTATTGCGATTCTTCTTTCTATTCTTGGAATTTTAGGGATGATTGTATTCACAATTCAACATCGTACCAAAGAAATTGGTATTCGCAAAGTGAATGGTGCCAAAATCTCAGAAATCCTTGCTTTGCTGAACAGAGATTTTGTCAAGTGGGTGGCTATTGCTTTTGTGATTGCTTGTCCCATCGCCTATTATGCCATGAGTAAATGGCTCGAAAATTTTGCATATAAAACTAGTTTAAGTTGGTGGATTTTTGCTCTGGCTGGGGTTTTGGCTCTGGGAATTGCATTGCTAACAGTAAGTTGGCAGAGCTGGCGTGCCGCTACCCGAAACCCGGTGGAGGCACTGCGGTATGAGTAGAAAGATATTCTTGGAATATGAATTAGAACGGACTAACGATGTATAAAACGCTAAAAACTTAACGCAATGACTATCAGCAATAATTTGAAAACTGCTTTTCGCCATTTTGGTTCGGACAAAACCAACACATTCATCAATTTGACTGGGTTGACTTTGGGGCTTGGAATTGTTGCTGTTGTGCTGGTTTTTGTGTTGAATGAGTTGTCCTATAACCAGTCGTTCGCTAACCGGAATCAAATCTTTCGGGTGATTAACTACAACGAAGATGACGATAATCAGTGGGCCAATACGCCTTTTGTTCTGGGCTCAACAGCCTTTGAGCAGTTTGCCGAGGTTGAGGCTTTCGTTCACCAGTATACTGTTCATCATCTGGAGGTAAAAGCAGAGGAGGAATACCTTCCTGAAAATAGCCTACTTTGCACCGAAGCTGCCTTTTTTAACATGTTTGGTGTGGAGTTGATTCATGGGGAACTTTCCGGTTTTGATCATTCTAAAAATAAGCTTGTCATTAGTCAGGAAGCAGCGAGCAAGTATTTTGGAACTCAAAATCCAGTGGGTGAGATGCTCACCGTTCGGAAAGATGGAGCAGAGCGCAACATGGAGGTTGTTGCTGTTTTTGAAGATTTTGCACCGAATTCGACCATTAAGGCCAGTCTGGTGGCCAGTCCTGAGTTTGGTTTGGAAAATTTGAAACAGACCTTAATTTCGACAGGTGAGGTTCCTGAGATTCAGGAGATGCGGGAGTCTTGGGAGAATGGTTTGTTTTTCACCACTTATTTGCTGTTGAATAAAGCAGTGGACCCTACATCGGTTGAGGCGAAGTTGCGTGAGCTGGGAGAACAGTATTCCAGCGAAGACAACCAGCTAAACTTTTCACTGCAGGCTTTAACCAATATTTATTTTGAATCTGGCCAAATCGTTGATAACAATGCTGGAGATAAGGGAAACCGTTCCATGTTATTGACCTTAGTTGGTATCGGGATTCTGATTTTAGCCGTTGCCTGTGTCAATTACCTCAATCTTTCTTCGGCTCAAGCCCTGATGCAAACCAAAGCTTTAGCAGTACGAAAAGTTTGCGGAGCCTCCAGGGGGAAGTTGGTGGGCCAATTGGTTACCGAGTCCGTTTTGATGGTGTTGATTGCCTTGCCTTTTTCGCTTCTGGCTTGCCAGTTAAGCTTGCCGTTGATTAGCCAGATGTTGGGAAAATCATACGTCTTGGTTATCACTGATCAGTTGTTGCTAAGTCTTTCAATCTTGCTTTTGGTTGCGGTTGGAACAGGAGTCCTGTCAGGGGTATTGGTTGCATTGAAAATTACTTCTTTCAGGCTTACAGAAACATTGAAAGGAAAGTATGCGAATGCCAACAATAAGCATCGGGTTCGGAAGGCCATGGTGGTTTTTCAGCTATCCGTTTTTATGGTTTTAATTGCAGTGATGTTTCTTTCTAAAAAGCAAGTGCATTATGCTTTTAATAAAGATTTAGGGATTGAAAAAGAAGGTTTGGTTCGCATTCCTCTGGGCGATCATAATTACGCGTTATTTAAGGAGGAAATCCTGAAAAGTCCGAGCGTTGTTAAAGTGAGTGGGGCCCTTTGGATTCCGCCGCATAAAGGCAAAATGTTTTTGTCAATTCCCAAAGTGGATGAGCCGAACCAATTGGTGAAAGTGAATGGCCTGTTTGTCGATTATGGCTTTGCCGAAACCATGGGAATGCAGCTGATCCTGGGAAACGATTTTGACAAGGAAAAGAATGCAACGGGGGTTTTGGTAAACGAACAAGCTATTGAAACACTCGGCTTAACAGAGATTATTGGAGAGCAAACGGCTTTTGGTCCGGTAGTTGGCGTTGTAAAAGATTTTAACATGTATTCGGTGCGTGAAGCTGTCACGCCTATGCTTATTGGGATTAATCCCCAAATGTGTCGCGAAATTGCGGTTCGGATTAAAACTAAAAATATTAGCAAGACCATTGCCTTTTTAGAAGATGCTTGGAAAACTACGGGAGGAACAACGGCTTTTGATTTCGATTTTACCGATGATATTCTGAATCAAATTTATGAAGCCGAGATTCGGTTTTCAAAAATTATTGGTTTGCTGGCAGGCGTTGCTATTCTGATTGGGAGTTTGGGCTTGTTTGGTCTTTCGCTTCTAATTAGTCGGCAAAGAACCAAAGAAATCGGTATTCGCAAAGTCAACGGAGCCAAAGTCGGCGAAATACTGACGATGCTCAACAAAGATTTTGTTCGGTGGGTAATGGTGGCTTTTCTTATTTCAACACCCATTGCATACTATGCCATGACTAAATGGCTGGAGAACTTCGCCTACAAAACCAGTTTAAGCTGGTGGATATTTGCCTTGGCTGGTTTACTCGCCTTGGGGATTGCACTATTAACCGTTAGTTGGCAGAGCTGGCGTGCAGCTACCCGAAACCCGGTGGAAGCGTTGCGGTATGAATAATTAAGCATTGCTGAGACTTGATAGAGAAGCTTGTTTCTTGCTAAGTGATTGAGTAATTGCAGATCAAGAAACATTCAATTCTGATAAAGAGTATAGATAAAAAAAGGTTGAAAAATGAAAAAATTACGTACAAATATTCTCCGCTTTATTAAACGAAACCCTTTGTACACCTCCATAAATTTTACAGGATTGGTCATTGGGTTTGTTTGTGTTGTTTTTATTGGCCTTTGGATTAAGAATGAATTGAGTTACGACAAGTTTCACAAAAATGCTGAGCAGATTTATCGCGTTCATCGGTATTTTTACGATAACAATGGAACTGAAAATCTTCATTTGCCTTATGTCGCTCCTCCCATTGCACCACTGCTGAAAGACGAGTTTTCGGAGATTGAAAATATCGCGCGGGTATCTCATGCCGGCATGCTTTTTCGAATGAACGATCAAAAAGTTACCGAACCAGATGTTTGTTTTGCTGAGCCAGATATTCTGAATATTTTCTCATTCGAAGGGCTTTCTGCCGAAGACAATTTGTTAAACGAACCATTGACTGCTGTTATCTCTGCAACGATTGCTAATAAGTATTTTAATAAGGAATATGCTGTTGGTGAAGCAATGGAGTTTTTCGATGAGAATGGAACTAGCTATAATCTAAAAGTTACCGGAGTATTCAAAGACTGGGGGCAAAATAACCATTTCCGACCTGAAATCTTTATCTCTTTTTCTACCTATGCAAATGCCGTTGGTGAAAGTGAGTTAAAGGATTGGGGCAGCAATAATTACGAAACATTTGCATTGATGAGGAATAAACCTCAGCAGTTGGACTCCCGCCTCGATGAATTCATCAACAAACAATTTGACAACGGAACCAGTTGGACAAAAATCAGGATGGAAAAACTGGCGGATATCCATTTTAACTGGTATGGAAGTCGTTCAAGTATTTATGTATTGTTATCGATCGCACTGTTAATTCTGCTTTTGGGAAGCATCAACTACATTAACCTGAATACGGCTATTTATACCAAACGCATTAAAGAAATTCAGATTAAAAAAGTGATTGGGGCAACAGGTAAACGCATCTTGTCTTTACTCATGCTCGAATCGGTTTTGTTCTGCATTGTATCGTTAATTGTTGCGCTACTCATTGTTCGTGTGGCCATTCCTTATCTCGCTGATCTTTTTAACAGCAACTTGGCATTTTCAGTTGGTCAAAACCTCAATATGATCGCTCTATTTTTCATCCTGTCAATTTTTATTGGATTGATATCAGGAGTGTACCCGGCCAACATATTGCTGTCGAGTAAAAAGAACAGTTCTACAAATAGCAAAATGTCGTTTCGGAACGGGATGGTGATTTTTCAGTTTTTTGTTTCAATAGCCCTGATTATGTCATTCCTGACAGTGAATAAACAATTAGACTATTTGCAGACAAAGAATCTTGGGCTTAACCAGGAAAATGTGATTACCGTGAGTGCATCGCCCAATCATATTGAAAAATTGAAGGTACTTCGGGATCAGCTAATTAAAAATCCAACAATCCTTGAGGTATCAGGCTCTAAGAGAGTACCATCGCAACGTCTTGCTGATAGTAATGGGATGAAAGCTTCCAACAATGGAAAAATGGAACCGCTTGGTTTTCGAGTGGCCAATATTCGGGCTGACGAATATTTTGTTCCTACCTACGAAATGAAATTGATTGCCGGGAATAATATCAGCAGTAAAACAAAAGAAGAGAAGGAATACTTGGTTAACCGCGCGGCTGTGGAAAAAATTGGATGGGAGTCGCCTGAAGCAGCAATCGGGCAGTTTGTTGAATATGGAAATGAAAAAGGGAGAATCGTTGGTGTGTTGGAAAACTTCAATTACGAATCGTTGCACAATGCCGTATTCCCGATCATCCTGTACAAGGATGCTCCGAGCTATAACCGCCTCTCAATACGAATAAATCCAGCGAACCTGTCTAATACAATTGGGTTTATTAAAAGCACGTGGCAGGATTTCGACTTATCCGGTTCTCCATTTTCTTACCAGTTTATTGATGAGCGGTTTGAGCGATTGTACCAATCGGAAAAATATACTAAAACGATATTCACCTGTTTTATGGTGCTGGCTATATCCATTGCAATTTTGGGCTTAGTAGGCCTGTCGCTTTTTGTAATGGAACGACGTATCAAAGAAATCGGTGTTCGAAAAGTAAACGGTGCCAAAGTAACTGAAATACTCGCCATGCTCAACAAAGACTTTGTCAAGTGGGTGGTGATTGCTTTTATAATCGCCACGCCAATTGCATATTATGCTATGACCAGGTGGCTTGAAAACTTTGCCTACAAAACCACCTTAAGCTGGTGGATCTTTGCTTTGGCTGGATTCCTGGCCTTGGGAATTGCCCTGCTAACGGTTAGTTGGCAAAGCTGGCGGGCGGCCACGCGTAACCCGGTGGAGGCACTGAGGTATGAATAATTAAAGACATGATTATGAACTACTACTTGCGAATGGCCTTCAGAAATCTGCTTCGAGAAAGAAAGCATACTTTGTTTTTGCTTTCCTCTGTCTGTATTGGGATAATTACTTTTGTCCTGGTTGCAGCCTATGCATTTTACGAACATGGTTTTGATCGTGTTTTTCCGGATAATAAGAACATTTATCGGGTTACCACAGATGTGTACAGTGGGAACGAGTTAAGCCTTTCTGTTCCGGAATGTGAGCGAGGGGTAGCAGCTTCGGTAAAGGAGAGCTATCCGGGGGTAGTTGCAGCGGGCTTTATAACAAAAGCGAGCAATCCGCAGTATAAAATCGGCGAAGAGATTTTCTCGAATCCTCAGATCTATCATGCATCTCCCGGTTTTTTGGATGTTTTTTCCATCGCGCTATTACAGGGGGATAAATCGCAGGTTTTAACACGCCCATACACAGCAATTATTTCAGAAAGTACCGCTAAAAAATATTTTGGATCATCTGATCCTGTCGGTCAGCAATTGTTTAAATATCCGGGCTATGAATATACCATCGACGGCGTTTTTCAGGATATTCCCAGTCAGGCGCATTTTAAGGCAGAGGTGTTGCTTTCTTTTCACGACGACATGCATTTACCCCCTCCGGCGAAAGCACAGTGGGGTGAGGTTGGATTTTATACTTACCTGCGATTGAACGAGAAGGCCGAAGTTCGTGATATTGAATCGGGGATTAATCGTTTGGTTGCAGCGAACAAAGAGATTGCATTTGAAAAAACAAAAGTAAGACACGAGTATCATTTGCAAGCACTGAATGAAATTCATCTTCATTCGGATTTAAAGGATGAGCTACAGCATAATTCTAAAGCTGAATATGTTTTCCTTATTTTTCTGGTTGGAGTGTTGATTCTTGTCGCCTCCGGCTTCAACTACATTCAGTTTTCATTTTCGCGCTTAATTCATTCAGCCAAATATACTGGTGTAAAAAAAATTAATGGAGCCACGTCTTTGGGAATGGTATGGGCTTCGCTTGCGGAGTCTTTGGTGATCCACTTGTTAGCCTTGCTTATTGCTCTTGCTGCTGTTTCGGCACTTTCGCCTTTGCTACGCAATGAGTTTAACATGTTGCTGGAGCCTGTTTTCAGGGAACCCTTATTCTTGAGTGGATTGTTTGGAATTTTGTTATTAAGTGTGCTGATTAACGGAGCATTGCCTGCTTGGCTGATTAATCAGTTTTCAGCTCTTGAGCTGATGACCTTGAAGTATAAGCCGATTGGGAACGGTATTTCTTACCGACAACTGGTCGTGGTGGGGCAGTTTGTGATCATCATCGCTATTGTTGTGGGAATTGTGGGAATGAATAAGCAGCTGAATTACATGCTTGAAAAGGATAAAGGGCTGGATATTGAAAATACACTTGTTGTTAAGGTGCCACAAAACCTTAGAAGAACATCTGGATTGGTTTCCAATTTGAATGCATTTGAACATGACCTTTTGAGTCATCATGCGATTCTTGGGATTTCGATTTCAAATAAAATTCCGGGAGATCTTCCTGCGTATAATTTTAATTTCAAGGAAGTGGAGAGCCAAAAGGAGGGGAAAGCAGCCATCATGGTGGTGGATAGCAATTACATTGAAAATTATAAGATGAAGTTGCTGGCCGGAACGAATTTCATTTTTTCGGGCAATGCCGAAGGGAAGAATGCTTGCATTGTTAACCGCGCTTGTTTATCTGTTCTGGGCTTCGAAAATCCTACCGATGCGATTGGTCGGGTTCTGAACATGAAGGATGAAAGTGGAATGCAGGACTTTGATGTACAGATCATTGGAGTGACCGAGAATGTTGATTTCTCAAGCACAAAAGAAAAGCATGAACCCATTGTGTTGATTGATTGGACGAAGAACATGCTCTGGGGAAATTATTCATTGAAGTTGGCAACGAGCAATTATGCATCGGTGATCCCATTTATTCAGGATAAGTTTCAAGTCACTTTTCCCAATTATCCGTTTGAGTTTTTAGTTGTGGAAGATCATTACAACAAGCAGTTTCAGAAAGAAAATGAGCTGATTAAGATATTTCGCTTATTTATTTTGGTGGCGATTTTTATAAGTGTGATCAATCTTTTTACGATTTCCTGGTTAATCGCTTCTGCCCGCGTTAAGGAAATTGGCATCCGCAAAGTCAATGGGGCCAAGATTTTCGAAATCCTTACGATGCTCAACAAAGACTTTATCAAGTGGGTCGCTATTGCTTTTGTGATTGCCTGTCCGATTGCTTGGTATGCGATGAATAAATGGCTCGAAAACTTCGCCTACAAAACCACCTTAAGCTGGTGGATATTTGCCTTGGCTGGTTTGCTGGCTTTGGGCATAGCTTTGCTAACGGTTTCGTTTCAGTCGTGGAAGGCAGCCACTAGGAATCCGGTTGAAGCCTTGCGGTATGAATAAAACAACCTATAAGCACATTAAACCATGTATAACTTCAGAATAACCATTCGCCGACTTTTAAAAGACAGAGCTTTTCTGCTAGTTAATGTTTTTGGCTTGGTAATTGGCATTTCATCATTTTTCATTCTATTTATCTATGTTTCAAATGAGAAAAGTTTTGACAAGCATATTGCGGGACATGAA
The DNA here is from genome assembly GCF_900113005.1 of Sunxiuqinia elliptica. Lineage (GTDB taxonomy): Bacteria > Bacteroidota > Bacteroidia > Bacteroidales > Prolixibacteraceae > Sunxiuqinia > Sunxiuqinia elliptica. Next base: position 158,785 of record NZ_FONW01000001.1, on the reverse strand, counting down.
AATATTTACAGGGTAATTTCAACTGCTGGAATAAGCAAAGATTCACCATGGGCACGTAGTTTAGGGATTGTTCATTCCGCTTCGTCAGAAATTCCGGAGGTGGAACTGGCGACCCAATTTGTACATTGTCCTGTTGGAACCATAAAAATAGATGACGACTCGTTTTATCAAAACGATATTTTATGGGTTAATGATGCTTTTATTGAAATGTTTGAAGTTAAATCGAAAGTAGGTGACCTATCTGAATTGGAGCAACCAAATACCGTTTTCATTTCAGAAGATTTTGCTCGTAGACACTATGGAAGCCTAAATCCGGTTGGTCAAATCATCAAATTTGAAGCCGGGCAATACAAAAATGATATTGGCGATTATGAAATTCGTGGAATTGTAAAAAATGCCCATTCCAAAACACATTTAAAATACGAATTGCTGGCATCGCAAAAAGGTAATATGCAAAGGTCCTTTGAAAAAACAATTCCTAACTTAAAAAGGCTATGGGCTTACCATTACTTTAAACTTCAAAAAGGTGCATCTCCCGAATTGGTCGCCAAAAGGATCGCAGCTTTTTGGGATAAGAGTTCTTTAAAACAGGAAGGTGGCCCCAAAGAATGGGATTTTTCCTTGTTTCCATTGGACGACATCCATCTGAAATCAGATTTTCGTTTCGAGTTGCGCGAAAGTTCGAGCAAAATAAACATCTCACTATTTATAATTGTGTCCTTTATTATTCTGCTGGTTTCGTTGTTAAATTTTACCAATCTCACTGTAGCCAAGCTCATAAAGCGCTCAAAAGAGCTGGGATTAAAAAAGTCCATTGGGGCTAACCAGTGGCAAATTATCAGGCAGGTATTAACCGAAGCATTGATCGTATGTGTGCTGTCAATTGGTATTTCCTTGTTATTTGTTCAAAGTGCGAACCCCTTTGTTAATCAATTGTTTGACATAGAGTTTAAAATATTTTTCAACGAACCGGCTATTTACTGGAGTATCCTAGCGGTTATTGGTGTGTCTCTAACAGTAACAGCCCTTTTTGTTGCTGTGTTCTTTTTACGTAGAAATTCCACGATTGATATTCTTGCCCAACGGAACAATTTCTCGGGAAGCTATTTGCTAAAAAGCCTTTTGGTCGGTCAGGTTGCTATTGTAGTTGTATTGGCATCAGGAACTTTCTTGGTAAACAAACAAATTGACTTCGTATTAAATAAACCCTTAGGCTTTGATAAGGAAAATATAGTTGTTCTACATATGAAAGACCTAAGAAAGGATTCAGGTACTTTTACAAAAGAGCTTAAAAATCAAAGTCAGGTGACCGAAGTTGGTATGGCATATCAGTACTTCGGATATCCGACACAAAAATTGGAACTCGAAGGTTTTGGTATTGAAGGAACCGCAGAATTGGTTGCTGCCAACTACGATTACCTTAAAACCATGAACATTAAATTGATTGAAAACTGGATAAATCCCACTGCCGATACTATTCGGGGAATGGTTATAAACAACCATTTATACAAACGTTTAATGGAGAAACACAGTAGTATAGAAGAACTTAATTCATATTTGCAAACGCAACCTATGAAACGTTGGGAAGCATATTATCGGGCTATAAAAATTATTGGAGTTGTTGAAGATTTCAATTACAACTCGGCACATGAAACCATTGGTGATTTTGTTTTTAGCTTGGATGAAGCGAGAAACCGTGCTCGTTTTGCACATATACGCTTAAATGAAGGGGGGTTGCATGCTGGAATGGATGCCATAAAAAGGGTATGGAGCGAGTATTTCCCCAACCAAGAAATGGATTACTTTTTTATGGATGAGAAAGTTGCACAGCAATATAAAGCTGAAACCACTCTTGTCCGCATTCTTTTTGCCTTTTCAAGCATCAGCATACTGATTAGCATCATAGGAATTAGTGCATTGGCATTATTTATTTCGCAGCAGCGCACCAAAGAAATCGGCATCCGCAAAGTCAATGGGGCCAAGATTTCCGAAATCCTTACGATGCTTAATAAAGACTTTGTCAAATGGGTAGCTATTGCTTTTGTGATTGCCTGTCCGGTTGCTTGGTATGCGATGAATAAATGGTTGGAGAATTTCGCCTACAAAACCAGCTTAAGCTGGTGGATATTTGCCTTGGCCGGATTGCTGGCCTTGGGGATAGCTTTGCTAACGGTTTCGTTTCAGTCGTGGAAGGCAGCCACGAGGAATCCTGTTGAAGCGTTGCGATATGAATAATAAAACAAAGAATAAACATTAAAATAGTATACACTACGAAATTAGAAATTATGTTTCAGCATTACTGGAAAATAGCCTTCCGTAACCAGGCTAAGAACAAACTTTTTTCCATTATTAATTTATTTGGATTGGCAATTGGATTAGCGGTTGCTGTGCTCATTTTGAATTATGTGAGCTTTGAGTACAGCTTTGATGGCATGCACAGCAAACGCGATCGAATTTACCGTGTGGAAAGTCAGTTTTATGAGGGGGATGTGTTAACGGATGATTGGGCAACCAGTTCATTTGGTTATGGAAGTGCCATTCAAAATGAGATGACAGGCGTTGAGGACTATGTGCGTATCGGCGTGCATAATATGGAGCAGGTGGTTTCTTACCAGGAAAAGCGGAGTCGGGAAACAGGGATTGCCTACACCGGACCTTCTTTTTTCTCGGTGTTCGATTTTCAGTTGCTTGAGGGCGATGTGGCTTCGCAATTGGAACGACCCAATACGGTTGTTATTACCCGCGATGTTGCTCACCGTTTTTTCAAGGACGAAAATCCAATTGGAAAAATATTGACTTTTGCTTCAGGCTCTTCTTTTCAAGGGTATGAAGTAACGGGGGTAGTTGAAAACTTTCCACAGAACTCGCACATTCGTTATAACTACCTGATATCGTACACTTCCTTGCCCGATTGGATGCGTGAGTATTGGTACATCCATGAAGCCTACACCTATGTGGAACTATCCCCAGGGAAAAATCCAGCAGATCTTGAAGCTGCTTTTCCCCAGATGGCCGAAAAATATAAAACGGGTGATGCCCTGAAAAACAAAAAGTGGGGGGTATCGCTTGTCCCCTTGAGTGATATTCGTTTGAATCCTCAAAAACAATATGAGCGGGAAACGAAAGGAAACCAACGTGCATTGGTAACACTCGTGATCATTGCAATTGTTATTTTGCTGACAGCTTGGATTAACTACGTGAATCTAACGACAGCCCGATCGATGGAGCGGGCAAAAGATGTGGGAGTGCGTAAAGTTTCCGGGGCGTTCCGATTGCAACTGATTCGGCAGTACATGACTGAGTCGTGGATTGTTAACCTGCTAGCCATTTTATTGGCGGCCATTTTGGTTTTGGCCTTACGCCCCTTGTTTAATCAGCTGATAGGAGAATCTGTTGGTTTATTTATCCTGAAGGAGCCTCGCTTCTGGATATCAACTATATTGATGTTGCTTTTAGGAATTGTTGCTTCGGGGTTCTATCCGGCATTTGTGATGACCCGTGTGAAACCAGCTGTCATTCTTAAAGGAAACTATTTTAATTCAGGCTCAGCAGGAACCACTCGTCAGATACTGGTGGTTTTTCAGTTTGCGGCTTCCTTGTTTTTGATTTGCGGAACGTTTATCGTGTATAAGCAAGTACGTTTTATGCAGGAACAGGACTTGGGCGTGGACATCAATCAGACCATTGTGTTAAAGTATCCGGTTAGTCGCGATGAGCTGGGGCAAAAAGTAGCCATGTTTGCCGACAACCTGAAGCAGGAGAATAACATCCAATCGGCGACTGTCGCGGGTTCGGTGCCGGGTATGGAAGTGGCTTATTTTGCGTCGAACCGATTGCAGGGAGACGAAACGCAGCATCGCTTGTTTGAAATGCTGACGGTGGATGATCATTTTGTTGAAACCTTTGATTTTGAGTTGGCAGCAGGCCGTTCTTTTCAGCGCGGTTTTGGAAACGACCAGCAGAATATCCTGCTCAATGAAGCTGCTTTGGCTTCCTTCGGATTTGTGAAACCTGATGAAGCCATTGGGCAGCGTGTGATGTTGGAAGGAGAAGCTGAACCTGCTGAAATTATAGGAGTTGTCAAGAACTGGCATCAACGGGGCTTGAGTAATGCCCACACGCCAATTATCTTTTTAATGAATGGCCGGATTGGTTGGATTGGTCCCCGGTTTATAGCTGTTAAAACAGCTGGAAAGGATTACGATGCCATTTTGAGTTTGTTGGAGCAACGCTGGAATTCCTATTTCCCAGAATCTAGTTTCGATTATTTCTTTTTGGATCAATTTTTTGATCAGCAATATAAAACCGATCGTCGTTTTGGGCGAATTGTAAGCGTTTTTACGGGCTTGGCATTCTTCATTTCAATGTTGGGCTTGTGGGCTTTGGCAACTTTCACTGCCTCGAAAAAAGTGAAGGAAGTTGGTGTTCGTAAAGTGCTTGGAGCTCAGGTCGGACATGTTGTTTTTCTATTCTCTAAAGAGATTGTCACCTTACTGCTCATTGCGATTGTGATTGCAGTTCCAATATCGGTATTTGCAATGAAAAGCTGGTTGCTGAATTATGCTTTTCGAACTGAAATTAGCTGGTGGGTTTACCTGCTGGGAGGAGCTTTAACACTTGGAATTGCTATGCTTACGATTGCCTGGCAAAGTTGGAAAGCCGCCACCCGCAATCCGGTTGAGGCCTTGAGGTATGAATGAGGAATACGTCAAAGGCCATCGGATGAGATGGAGGCTTTCTGATATATAAATCGCTTAGGTTAGATGAGCCTTTCGATTAAGGTATTTTCCTGTTTAGGAGTAATCAAACTGTAGCTATTTGTTGGCTACAGTTTGATTGATTGCTGCTTAATTACGTATTCCCCAGGTTTTGTTTGGAGCACTTCCCATGTAAAAAGTTAGTGTTCCTCCTTTCATAATATCCTGATGGGAAATGGTTGGGAAGTTCAGTACTTCGCCATTCAGTTCTACTTTCTGAATGTAAATATGCTCTGGATTTTGATTGATTGCCTTAACGGTGAAGGTTTGCCTATTGTCTAAATGAATGCTTGCTTCCTGCACCAATGGACTTCCTATGGAATAGTCGGCAGAACCCGGCAGAACTGGATAGAAACCCAAAGCACTGAAGATGTACCAGGCACTCATCTGTCCAGCATCATCATTACCACACAGGCCATCCTTGGCGTTGCTGTACATGGTGTCCATAATCATCCGCACGCGTTCCTGTGTTTTCCAAGGGGAATTGGTCCAATTGTACAGGTAAGGAATATGATGTCCTGGTTCGTTGCCATGTACATAGTTGCCAATAATTCCATCGCGGGTGATATCCTCGTTTTGCTCAATGTATTTATCTTCAATTTCGGTGGTGAAAATGCGATCCAAATGATCGGTAAATTCGTCCTTATCGCCCATCAGGCTGATCATGTGATCGATGTTGTGCGGGACATAAAGCCCGTAGTTCCAGGCATTCCCTTCAATAAAACCTTGGCCGTGCGTATCCAGCGGATTGAAATTTTGTCGCCAATCACCATTGGTTAGCCGAGGGCGCATATAGTTTGATTTGGCATCAAAAACATTTTCGTAATTCTCGGAGCGTTTCAGGTAGGCTTGGTAGGCTTCCTGATCACCGGCTTCGTGGGCAATTTGGGCAATACACCAGTCGTCATAAGCATATTCCAGCGTATTGGATACCGAGTAGGCACTGGCTTCGTTTGAAACGTAGCCAAGCTTCAGGTAGCTGTCAAGTCCATCATAGTAGGGGACCGTTGCAGTATTTTGGCAGGCTTTCAGAGCCCTCTTCAAATCAACATCAGTTGTTCCCTTGGCAATCGCATCGGCAAGTACCGTAACGGAATGGTAGCCAATCATGCACCAGTTTTCGTTGGAATAGTGGCTCCAAATGGGAAGCATTTTATGGACACTCTGGTCATGATGAGCCAGCATCGACTTAATCATATCGTTGTTGCGTGCCGGTTGTGTTAGGTTAAACAGTGGATGCAACGCACGGTAGGTATCCCACAACGAAAAAATCGTGTAATTGGTAAATCCTTCAGATTGATAAATGTTCTGATCAAGTCCGCGGTATTGGCCATCCACATCTTCGTACACCACGGGGTTGAGCATGGTGTGGTACATGGCGGTGTAGAATGTCTCCTGTTGCTCGGGAGTTGGCATTTTCGCATCGATTTTGGCCAGTTCGTGGTTCCACTTAGCCTGTGTTTCTTGCTTGGTTTGGTCAAAATCCCAGTGAGGAATTTCCGCCGCCAGATTTTTTAATGCTCCCTGCGTGCTTACTGCTGACAACGCAAATTTGATTTTGATTTTTTCGTCGGCTTGGGTGGCGAAGTTGAAGTAAGCCCGAATATTTTTTCCGGCCATTTCTGGGAAATTCTCAGACTCGTCAAATCGCTTGTAGAAGCCATTGTAGGTTACGTCATCGTATTTTTTATGGCCATAAGAGCTGAAAGCTTTTGAAAACTGCATGGCAAAAAATACGGTTCGGGTGCGTGCCCACCCATTGGTCTGGCGGAATCCGGTTACGGTGGAGTCATTTTCAACCCGGACGAAAGTCCACACGTTTTTGTTTTCGTGATTGTAGATGTTCGAAACAAGATCGAGAATGATGTGTGCCTGCTCTGCTTCGGGGAACGTGTATTGATGAAAACCAACCCGTTCGCTAGCCGTGAGCTCCGCATGGATGTTGTAATCATCCAGCTTTACTTGGTAATAGCCAGGTTCAGCCTCTTCATTGTCGTGCGAAAAGCTGGAGTGAAAGCCACTTTGGGCTTGGCCGGCTTTTCCGGGCTCCAGTTGAAGGGCTCCGGTGGTCGGCATAATCAAAAAATCGCCTAAATCAGAATGACCAGTTCCACTAAAATGGGTATGGCTAAATCCAAAGATCGTTGAATCAGCATATTGGTAGCCGGAACAATAGGCGTAAGTGTCGGGGTTGTAGCGTCCATCCTTGTTGAATGGCTCTTGATTGGTCTCCGGGCTTAGTTGAACCATTCCAAATGGAGCGGCTGCTCCGGGAAATGTGTGTCCCATGTTTTTTGTTCCGACAAAGGGGTTGACAAACTGAATCAGGTTTTTGGAATGATCTGTTGTTGTTGATTTTTCAGCTTGCTGATTGGAGTGACAGGCGAACAAAACAAGGAGTGAAGCCAACGCGAAGAAAAATGTTTTTCGAATTAATGATTTCATAGTAATAATTGATACCTCGGGTGGATAATGAATAGCTTGTTTGTTAAGAGCGAGTTTGTTGTTGTATTAACTTACTTAAATTGGAGGCAATACTTTTTAAGGTATTGCCTCCTTTTTTTAAAACTAATTATTTAACCATTTTAGTAGCCAGGGTTTTGTTTCAAGACTCCTCTTGAAGTATTGATAGCTTCCAATGGAATGGGGTAATAGCTATTGGTACCACTTACAAAAGTGGCTCCTTTCAGGTATACCCGTTGGTCTTGCTCTGCTGAGACATAAGCGTTAAGTACCGATTCAGCAATTCCCCAACGTACCAGGTCGAAAAAGCGATGTCCTTCGGATGCCAGCTCAAGTCGGCGTTCAAAGCGGACGGCTTTTTCGGCATATTCTTTTGAAGGAAATTCAGTGTATTCTTTGATGAAGTAGTTGGCAGCTGGTGTGCCATCGGCATTCATAACAAAGCCATTAGGATTTGCAGCTCTTCTTCTCACTTGATTGACCAGTTCCATTGCTTGAGGCAGTTGGTCGTTTTCAACATGTACTTCGGCTCTCCATAAAAGAACATCCGAGTAGCGAATCAACGGGGTGTTGATGGCGTTGTACTGAGGCAATCCTGCTGCTGAAATTGTTCCTTCCTGCGATTTCAAAACTTCGTGTTTCTTAGCTACGTATGGGCCTCCATTGGCTTGATCACGTACCCAGCGCATGCCTGGCATTGGTCCCCAGCCTAAGTATTCAATACCTCTACGGCCAACTGTCCAGTCCAAACGTGGATCCAGTGTTCCTTCGTAAGGAGCAAATGCCTGATCGGATGGAACGCCTTGGTCACTTTTAACATCTTCATCGTTGAATGTGTCCAGGTAAGGCAAGCCGTTTTCGTCGGTTTTGTAGGCGTTAACCAGGTTTTGACTAGGTTGGAAGAATCCGCAGCAACCACCACCAGGAGCATCAGCTGCATACGGGTGATTCAAACGGTTTCCACGGTTTCCGTTAATGTAGCCATCGCCACCATCGTTCACCGAGTTTTGTACAGCGAAGACAGACTCTGAATTATTATCTTTCTCGCCATTGAAATTATCATGGTAGTTGGTTACCAGGCTAAATGGACCATTGTTGATGACATCATCCAAGATTGGACCGGCAGCATCAAGGTCATTTTGGAACATGTGTGCTTTGGCTAAGTATGCTTTGGCAACCCAAGAAGTCGGACGACCAGCGTCATCTTGAGTATCAGGCAGGTTGTCAACGGCATATTTCAAATCGTCCTCAATATTTGGCCACACATCAACATCGTTTGGAACTGCTTCAACTGTTGTTTCAGAAATATAAGGAATGTTGTTCCAGATTTTCTTGGCTTCCAGATGATAATGCCCACGGAGGAAACGAGCTTCAGCACCTAATGGTTTTAGCTTACTCTCTTCAACACCGTTTTCAATAGCCATACTGATGGAATTCAGTGTTTGGTTACAACGGTAAATGCCTTCATAAATGGCCTGCCATTTCCGGATCAGGTAAATATTCGTGGTGTTGGGGGCATAGCGCTCAATTTCGTTGAGTGGTGGCTGGTCCGAAATGGTTGTTCCTTTGTAAAAATCATCAGAAGCTACATCGCCCAACGTCCAGTTTGAGGCGGGAGCCCAGAAGTAGCCGGGGTTTCCGTCTAGCATGGCATAGGCGCTGATGAGCTGTTGTCCAACCCAGGTTTCATTGATCTCAATAACCCCTTCGGTCAAACTTCCCTGGGGATTGATGTCCAGTTTGTTTTCGCATGCTGCCAACACCAATAAGGCAAATAGCGATGATATGATTGTTTTCTTCATTCGTTTCAATTTTTTAGAAATTCATTCATAATTCATGTAATGGTTGTCAAACCGGCTTAGAGCGTTAGGTTAACACCAAAAAGAATAGACTTTGCAACAGGGTACGCACCACGGTCAATACCGATGTCCAGGTTCACATCATCACCTCCGTATCGTTGCAGGTTGATCTCTGGGTCAAGACCCGAGTAGTTGGTCCAGGTAATGAGGTTTTTGGCTTGAACGAACAGGCGCAACGAACCGATGTTGAGTTTTGAAGTGACTGCTTTAGGAAAATTGTATCCAAATTGAATGTTTTTCAATCTCAGGTATGAGCCATCTTCAATATAATCAGTACTGGCACTCGAGTAGTGTTGTGCCGGATTGTTGGTCAGCTTTGGTAAAGTTGCTCCCGGATTACTGGAGGTCCATGAGTTTTTGTAGCGATAGCTTTTGGCTCCTGGGAAACTGTTGTAATCAGTAAAGAAGCGGGTGAAGTTGTAAATGTCATTCCCTTGGCTTCCCTGGAACATCACCGCAAAGTCAAACTGCTTGTACTCCATGTTCAAATTAATACCATAAGTGAAATCAGGATGAGGATTGCCAATGTAAGTTCGGTCATCATCGTTAATTACACCGTCTTCAACCACGTCGCGGTATTTGAATGTACCAACATCTTTTCCCAGGTAGTCAGCAGCAGCATCCAGTTCAGCTTCATTCTGAATGATACCATCGATAATGAATCCATGGAAAGAAGCGAGTGGGTGTCCTGCCTGCGTACGCGATGGATACGTTTCACGGGCGGCATTACCATTTAGGAAGTAGTCTGAATTATCCGTTAAGGTTAACACCTTGTTTTTGTATGCAGAAACGTTGGTCGATGCATTGAATTTCAGTTCGTTCCCAATTGTTCCGTTGTATCCAATTGAGAAATCGAAACCTTTGTTTTCCATACTTCCTAAGTTGTCGTATGGAGCAGTTACATGGCCAATCAGGGTGATATCGCCAGCGCTACGCAACAACATGTCCACAGTTTCTGACTTGTAATACTCGAAGCTGAAATTCAGTTTGCTATCGAAAAGAATACCATCAATACCGATATTTTTAGTTGTGGTGGTTTCCCATTTCAAGTTTTGGTTTCCAATGGAGAGTAAATTGTAACCGGCTGTTGCAGAAGAGTTACTTCCAACAATGTCGTAGTTGGATGTATTGATATCGTTACCATATAAGTTGGATACTCTTCCTTCAGGAATACTTTCGTTACCAAGCTCTCCGTAACCTGCTTTAATTTTCAGGTCCGTGATAAAAGATAAGCCTTTCATGAATTCTTCATTGGAAAGACGCCAGGCGACACTGTATGAAGGGAAGTACCCCACGCGGTTGTCTTCAGCAAAACGGCTGGTTGCATCACGTCGTATCGAGAATGAAAGCAAGTAGCGGTCAGCATAGTTATAATCAATTTTTCCAAAAGCAGAGAAATAGGCACGTTTGCCGCCGTAGCCGTAGTTCGTGCTGGTACCAGTACCTGCATCCAGGTAGCGATAGTCAAGAGCTTCTGTGAAAAAATCGGTACGGGCAGCATTGAATGTACGTGTCTGATGTTTGAAAAATTCCGTACCGGCCAAAGCGTCGATATGGTGGTCATCCAGGCTAACCGAGTAACTAAGTGTATTAAACCAAGTGTAAGATAAATTGTACCAGGTCGTTTCATCGAGTTTGTTTACCGAGTTGGGCTCTGATACTTCTGGATTCATTCCTCGGAAGTTTGAGAAATGGTAGGTTCCATAATCCAACCCAATATTGGATTTGAATGTTAAGCCTTTCAGAAGATCCATTTCAGCATAAACATTTCCTAAAGCTCTGGAAGTACGGGCTACATCATCCTTGTTACGCTTGGCTGCAGCTACTGAGTTATACCCATTTCCAAGTCCCGGACTTTGGGTTCCGGCATAGTTCCCGGCAATGTCGTGTACAGGTAGAATTGGGTCGGCACGGTAGATGAATGAAATATCACCACCAGTATTCTGGTTGCCGCCAGCTGAAACACGCTCAGAATAGGAAAGATTGAACGACTCCCCAAAACGGAGTTTATCCGAAGCCTTAAATTCAGAGTTGGCCCGGAAAGTATAGCGGTCGAAGTAAGTTTCTAAAGCCACACCGTCTTGCTGCAAAACGCCTAAGCCAATGTTGAAGCGGGCTGTTTGAGTTCCCCCTGACATGCCCAGGTTATAGTCTTGTACTAAGGCAGGATTAAAATACTCATCAAACCAATCGGTACCTTCTTTATTGGCTTTGGTAATTTTATTGGTCAACGCGTTGTAGGTTGATTCATCTGCAGTGCTTGCTCCCGCTGGTGTTAGGTAGGTCGGCAATACGGGTTGTGCACCATTGCCAAACTGAGGATGAGAAGGATCTGTGCCATCATTTTTAAAACGGGTCCAGATAACATCAGCCATCTCTTGTGGAGTCAAAAATTCAGGGAAATCAGATTTGGACACGAAGTCAACTCCTGTATTTCCGGAGAATGTAATTTTTGATTTGCTGGCATATTTGCCTCCTTTGGTGGTAATAATAATTACCCCGTTGGCAGCTCTAAAACCATATATTGCCGCTGACGATGCGTCTTTCAGAATCTGAACAGACTCAATATCGGCCGGGTTTAGGTTGTTGATTCCAGAGGTTGTCGGAGTACCATCAATCAAATAGAGGGGATCGTTGTTGTTAACCGTTCCAAAACCACGAATACGAACCAATGCTGATCCTCCAGGACCACCTTCAGAACCAACTAAAACACCCGAGGCTTGTCCTTGCAGCGATTGCTCAACGCTAACGGGAGAGACAGCTTCCAGGTTTTCGTTTTTTACAATGGTTACCGAGCCTGTGATATTTCGGGTCGATTGTTTAGAATAACCGGTAACAACGACTTCTTCCAATTCGCTTAAGGCATCGGCCATGGTTACATTGATGGTTGGATTATCGCCAACAATAACTCGCTGAGTTTCCATTCCGATGTAGGAAAACATCAGGGTTTGTCCTTTGGTGGCATTTAAGGTGTAGTTTCCGTCAAAATCAGACTGAACACCCTCGTAGGTTCCTTCGATGATTACACTAACAGAAGGAAGCGGACTGCCTTGTACGTCCGTTATTTTCCCTGAGACAGTGATCGATTGGGCTAGCACGATGTGTGAAAAAAACATCAGGCATAGCAAGGATAATAAATCCTTCATTTTAATTCTCATAAGCTAGATTAGTTTTAAATAGTTAATGGATGAAAAACGTGCATTCGGTAAAAAATGCTTGATCAAGGTATTCAGGATATATGGCTTTACTTCTTTTTTGTCTGGAAAGCGGTCTAAAATTCAAGAATTTTGGAATATCACGGTCGTTAACGCATGAAAATGAGTCTAAAACTGCCGGTTTTCCTCAATGGCGTAATTCGTAAATATTCTTCTTTTTGAGAATAATTAGTGGCTTATAAAGACTTTTTTTGGTAAAAATGAGCCGATTTTTTGTGCTTTTTTAAAGGAAAAGTCGAGATGATATTTTTAACTGTAACAAGGAAGTTTGGGACTGTGAATTGATCAAGTGCACCTAATCTGGATTGGATTCTTTGTTTAACTCTTTGATGAAGTAGGAAGGCACGATTCCAAGTCGCTTTTTGAAAGCTGCGGTAAAAGTGTTTAGGTTATTGAACCCGACTGAAATAGCCATGTAACTGAGCTTGTTTCTTCTAAATTCAGGCTCTTTCCATAGTTTTGCAACCAGATAGTTGATACGGAGTTCATTGATGTAGTTGTTGAAATTGGATTCTTTTTCCTGGTTAATTACCTGCGAAAGGTATTTCGAGTTGGTTTTAAGCTGTGTTGCGACCTCATGAAGGTTGCAGTTGGGATTTAAAAAGAAGTTGTCCTGTTCCAATTTATCCAAGCGGTGAAGAATCATGTCTTTCAAATCATCATCGATGGCTTGATTTTTTTTGCTGGCTTGCGTTTTGCTTGGAGAAGCCTCTTTGACTGGTGGTGCCGTTTTTTTAAGTAGTGGTTTTTCAGATTGCATGGCAGCCAGTTCAACGGTCCGGCGGTACAGTAATTTATTTTTGGCCTTTACTTTAAAGTAGGAGTAGGTCATTCCTGTGGCACTCATGCTAATAAAAATAAGGATGATTGCAATGAGCTTAAGTTTGTTACGTTGCGCCTCGTTTTCAAGCTCCAGGATCTTTTTCATTTGGGTCACTTCCTTCACTTTTCGACGAGTTTCCAAAATGATGATTTTTTGTTCTTTCTCGTTGTTGAAAAGCGAATCGCGTATGGCATTGTAAAGGTTGGTGTACTCGTAGACTTTGGCCGGTTGTTTTTGTTGTTTATACAATTCGGCAAGAATAAAACTGTTGGATTTCACCACATCAAATGCATCGATGGCTTCTGCTGCATCCAGGCTTTCCTCGTAGCAATGAATGGCGTTGGTGGTATCTTTGCTCAATAGAAAAAGCTCAGCTTGCAGGATCCATGCACGTGGAATACGGAATTTGTATTTATTCTCATAGTTCATTTGCTGGGCAGTTGCCAGAAACTCTTGAGCCTTATCCAAATTTTGGTTGTGCATGTAAATATCAGCCATGTTCATGTACACAATACTTTGAATGAAGCTTCCTGCGGGCCCGGCTTTTCGCTCAACCTCCAAAAAAAAATCGTAAGCTTCGAGTGCTCCTTGCGTATTGTTTAGCTTGGCAGTCATGCGAGCAATCTCGTCAATCTTAGGATACACATAATAGAACTTTTTGAGCTTGATAATTTGCTCTAGCCCACGCAAACAGTAGCTAAGCGCAGTCGAGTAGCTCTCCATGCGCAAGTAATAGTGCGACAGCGAGAAACAGGCTTTCATTAGTAGGTAACTGTTTGTCGATTTTTCGGCTTCATCCAGTAATTTGAGGCCGGTTTCCAGCGCCAAATCGTATTCGCCCCGTTCTGTGTAGATATATGATTTTAGCGTTTTAAAGTCGGCATACGATTCCGGGTAGCTTAGTTTGTCAGCCTCTTGCTCGGTGTTAATCACTATTTTCATCGATTCATCAAAACCACCGTTGATGAAAATAAGATAGGCTTGGTTGTATTTCGCTCTCAGCTCGCCATCCTTAAAACCAATGCTTTGGGAAAGGTGTAAGGCTTCGTCGTTGAGGCTTTTGGCTGTTTCAATCGATTTGTACATGTACGAAACATATAGCTGAAGGAGCAATTCAACTTTTTCAACACCAGATGCTTTGGCTTTTTGAAGAAGCAAGTGTTCTGGTTCCGAAAAGATCTCAGGATAATCTTGCTTATTGTCGATCAGTCGTTCTATTTGTTTGAAATACATTCTGATGGAGTCTTGCTGTGTTTCCTGAGCAGAAACAGAGACGCACAAAAGAAGAACGATAAGCAACAAGTAAAATCTCATTGAAGCAGTTTTTGGGTTTTGTTAAGCGCTAGCAGCTTCTAAAATTAATGGACTTTAGGATTAGTTGGAATGATTTCTCAAAAAGATTGGCATTTTTTTTAAAACACGATTGGGTTGCGGGTGCTCTTTTACAAAAATGAGGGGTGCAAAAAAAGAGAAGATCGGGTAATTCTTTAAAGAACAAGAACTAGGCCCCCCGATGCCAAAAAATTTCTATATTTGTACCTTCTTAAAAAAGAACGAAAAAATAGGAACCTAATGAGTGGTAAATTCCCTGTATACAAGCAATTAGATCTTTCTCAGGTGAACAAGGATGTTCTGAAAAAGTGGGAAGAAGATGATACTTTTCATCAAAGTATAAGTACCCGAGAGGGTAATGAAACCTTTGTTTTTTATGAAGGACCTCCTTCGGCTAATGGAATGCCTGGAATTCACCACGTAATGGCACGTGCTATTAAAGATACTTTTTGCCGGTATAAAACCATGAAAGGTTTCCGGGTTCACCGGAAAGCTGGTTGGGATACTCATGGTTTGCCTGTTGAGCTTAGTGTAGAGAAATCGCTGGGCATTACCAAAGAAGATATTGGTGGTAAAATTACGGTTGAGGAATACAATGCTGCCTGTCGTCGCGAAGTGATGAAGTATACCAAAGAGTGGGAAGAACTAACTCGTCAAATGGGATACTGGGTGAATATGGATGATCCGTACATCACTTACGATAACCGTTATATCGAAACGGTTTGGTGGTTGTTGCGCAAGCTTTTTGACAAAGGCTTGTTGTACAAAGGGTACACCATTCAACCGTATTCACCTGCTGCCGGAACTGGATTGAGTTCGCACGAGCTAAACCAACCGGGCTGTTACCGCGATGTAAAAGATACGACTGCAGTGGCTCAGTTTGAGGTTGTTCGCGATGAAAAATCTGAATTCCTGTTTGAAGGAGTAGATACGCCTGTTTACTTTTTAGCATGGACGACAACTCCTTGGACTCTGCCTTCGAATACCGCACTTTGTGTTGGACCGAAAATTACCTATGTGAAGGTTAAATCGTTCAACCCTTATACCGGAGCTCCGGCAACAATGGTTTTGGCGAAAGACTTGTTGAATGCTCATTTCAACCCAAAACATGCTGAACTGGCGATGGACGAGTACAAGCCGGGAGATAAAAAGATTCCGTTTGAGGTGGTGGCTGAGTACACTGGAGAAGAGCTGGCCGGAGTTAACTACGAGCAGCTGATCAACTGGGTACAACCTAAAGGCGATGCATTCCGCGTGATCACAGGCGACTTTGTAACGACCGAAGATGGTACCGGAATTGTACACATTGCCCCAACTTTTGGAGCTGATGATGACCGGGTAGCAAAACAAAATGGGATTGTTCCATTGTTTGTTGAGGATTTGGAAGGCAAAAATCAACCCATGGTCGATCGCAAAGGACGTTTTTTCCGGATTGAGGATTTGTCTTCTGACTTTGTGAAAACCAATGTCAATCAGGAAACTTATCCTGAGTTTAGCGGCCGCTATGTGAAAAATGAATACGACGAGTTATTGGACGAGTCGTACTCAACGGTTGATGTGGATATTGCCGTGATGTTGAAGAAGGACGATAAAGCCTTCAAAATTGAGAAGCACGAACACAGTTACCCACATTGCTGGCGGACTGATAAACCAGTGTTGTATTATCCATTGGATAGCTGGTTTATTAAAACAACGGCTGTAAAGGACAAGCTGATTGCGTTGAATAACACCATTAACTGGAAACCGAAATCAACTGGAATTGGCCGCTTTGGCAACTGGTTGGAAAACTTGGTTGACTGGAACCTGAGTCGTTCTCGTTTTTGGGGAACGCCACTTCCAATTTGGCGTACCGAAGATGGTGCTCAAACTAAATGTATTGGTTCGGTTGAAGAGCTGATGCGGGAAATTGAAAAAGCAATTGCTGCGGGTATGATGGAGAAAAATCCTTATGAAGGATTTGAAACTGGAAATAACACCGTAGAAAATTACGATAAAATTGATTTACACCGTCCGTATGTTGACGACATCTTTTTGGTGAGCGAGGACGGACAGAAAATGTTCCGTGAGCCAGACTTGATCGATGTTTGGTTTGACTCGGGGGCGATGCCATATGCGCAACGTCACTTCCCATTCGAAAACAGCGACATTTTTAAAGATGTATTCCCTGCTGACTTTATTGCAGAAGGAGTGGATCAAACACGTGGCTGGTTCTTTACCCTACACGCTATTGCAACCATGATTGATGAATCAGTTGCATTTAAGAACATTATTTCGAACGGATTGGTACTGGATAAAGCTGGTAACAAAATGTCGAAACGCCTAGGTAATGCGGTCGATCCGTTTGCAACCATTGAGCAATACGGTTCAGATCCATTGCGTTGGTACATGCTGACCAATGCGCAGCCTTGGGATAATCTGAAGTTTGATGTTGCCGGCGTTGACGAGGTACGTCGGAAATTCTTTGGTACCTTATATAATACCTATGGTTTCTTTGCTTTGTATGCGAACATCGATGGATTCCGTTACCAGGAAGCTGAGATTCCGGTTAGTGAACGTCCTGAGCTTGATCGCTGGATTATTTCTTTGCTAAATTCATTGGTGAAGGAAGTGGGTAACAGTCTGGAAACATATGAGCCAACTCGTGCAGGGCGTGCTATTTCCGAATTTGTTACCGAGAACCTGAGTAACTGGTTTGTTCGTTTGAGCCGGAAACGTTACTGGGGTGGCGAATATGACCAGGATAAGGTGTCGGCTTACCAAACGCTATACACATGCTTGGTAACTGTGGCTAAGTTGGCAGCTCCAATTGCGCCGTTTTATGCCGATCAGCTATACACTGATTTGAATAAACTTACAGGCTTGGAGCCTGATCAAAGTGTGCATTTAGCTACCTTCCCAGTTGCAGATGATCAATTGATTGATCAGGATTTGGAAGAAAAAATGGCGATTGCACAAAAAGCTTCTTCGATGATTCTTGGTTTACGCCGAAAAGAAAAGCTTAAGGTGCGTCAGCCGCTGGCTAAAATTATGGTTCCTGTGCTGAATGAGCATTTCAAAGTCCAATTCGAAGCCGTAGAGTCCATTATTCTTTCAGAGGTTAATGTGAAAGAGGTGGAATACCTGACAGACACTGCCGGAATCATCAAGAAGAAGATTAAGCCCAATTTCAAAACACTGGGACCAAAGTATGGAAAAATGATGAAGCAGATTGCCGGAGCGGTGGCTCAGTTTAGTCAGGAGCAGATCGCTGAATTGGAAAAAGCTGAATCCTATGCGTTAAAATTGAATGAAGAAACCATTGAATTAAGCATAGCTGATGTCGAGATAATGACAGAGGATATTCCAGGATGGCTGGTAGCTACTGAAGGAGGAATGACGATTGCGTTGGATATTAACTTGAGTGAAGACCTGAAACAAGAGGGAATTGCCCGGGAGTTTATCAACAAGATCCAAAACCTTCGGAAGGAAAGTAATTTCGAAGTTACTGATCGTATTTATATAAAAATCGAGAAGCATGACTTTTACAATCAGGCAGTTGAGAACTTCCGCGATTACATTAGTAATCAAACACTAGGTGAAAGTCTTGAGTTGGTCGATGAATTGGATATAGCAACAGCTTGCAAGGTCGAGATTGACCAAGAGGTTGAAGCAGTTATTCAGTTACAAAAAATAAGTTGAACCAGTAACCGTTTTCGTATGTTTTAAGACCTTATACAATTAAAAATATTTTTATAATTTAGGGTCCTAATGATGATCACGTAACCTTGAAACAGGTTGCTCTAAAATTTTCGGTTATGGCAGACAAAACGAGATATACAGATGCAGAATTGGTGGAATTCAGGGAACTGATTCTTGGCAAACTTGAAAAGGCTAAGGCGGATTACGAAATCTATAAGAATTCGATTACGCAAAGCGATGGTAATGACACACAAGATACTTCGCCAACGTTTAAAGTCTTGGAGGAGGGTGCAGCAACTTTATCGAAAGAAGAAGCTGGAAAATTAGCCCAGCGGCAGTTGAAGTTCATTCAGCATCTTCAGGCAGCTTTAGTACGGATTGAGAATAAAACGTACGGCATTTGTCGCGAAACCGGAAAGCTAATTGCTAAAGAGCGTTTGCGGGCGGTCCCGCATGCTACTTTGAGCATTGAAGCAAAGAATAGTCAAAAATAAAAAGTTTGCAATACGATATAAAAGATGATTGGGAGTGAGAATACCTTCCAATCATTTTTTTATAAGAAAATCAAAGATCATGTCTAGATTAACGAAATCCGTACTTCTGGTTTTTCTTGTACTCCTGGTTGATCAGGTTGTTAAAATACTGATTAAAACCAATATGTATCTTGGACAAGAATTTTCAGTATTTGGAGATTGGTTTCTAATCCATTTTGTTGAAAACAATGGAATGGCTTTTGGAATTGAGTTTGCTGGAGAATACGGAAAGATGTTTCTAAGCTTATTCCGGATTGTCGCAGTCATCGGAATTGGATGGTACCTGCTAAAACTGATTAAAAATAAAGAGGTGCCCATGGGCTTTATCGCATGCGTTTCTTTGATTTTTGCCGGAGCTATTGGAAATATTATCGATAGCGCTTTTTATGGCCTTATTTTCAATGAAAGCTATGGTCAGGTGGCGCAGTTGTTTCCTGCAGAGGGAGGTTACTCCTCATTCCTGCATGGGAAGGTAGTCGATATGTTGTATTTTCCTCTTTTCTCCGGACGTTATCCTGCTTGGCTTCCATTCTGGGGTGGAGACGAATTCTTGTTTTTCCGTCCGGTATTCAACATTGCTGATTCCTCAATAACCATTGGTATTTTTAGTATCCTGTTGTTTTACCGAGGGCTATTCAGCAAGCTTGATCATGACGAAGAAACCAAGACTGAAACAAGCTCAGGACAAGAGGCGTAGATAATAGAGAAATATTAAATTTTGCTTGTGTATATTCAGCTAATGTTGTAAACTTGCAATCCGAAAAAAATCGTAAGATTGAATCTAAAATATTTTAGGGCCTATAGCTCAGTTGGTTAGAGCACCTGACTCATAATCAGGTGGTCCCTGGTTCAAGCCCAGGTGGGCCCACCAAAACAAAAGCGTTGTATCCAAAAAGATACAACGCTTTGTCATTTATCGGTAATCGATGTGTTTGCCTGATGATCTAAATAACCCTTTCGTATTCCCATTGGCGTCCTGTTTCCGGATCATGGTAAATAAAGAACTCATTTTGGTCAAGTACGTCAATCTTTTTTTGGATTCCTTTTTTGTTAAGGCTCTTTTTGAGTTTTATTAAGGTGTCATCTTTTAATACTAAAACTCCCATGCTGTAAATATTAAATCGCTTTTTCATAGGATGCTTATTTTGAGGTTAATATGCCATAATGTTGTAAGCTTGCAGCAATCCAAAATACGTGTTAAACACGATGATGCTGATCGCGCCAGATGGATCGGCGGTGATCCATTTCTAAGAAGATGACATTGATATTCTTTTTTCATGATTCTAAGTTTCCTTTGGTCTATTGGAGTTTCATGTTTAGAATTCTACGGATTATTGAAGCCAATGGTTAGGATGATTTTTGTTAGGTTAATTTTTGGGTGATATTCAATTTTGTAAAATGAGTTTTGAAGTGTTTGGTATTCCAGTGTTTAAGAATGGAGAAGGTAAATTAGTCGATTTTTAGTATTGACGTTTTTTTTTAGGAAAGACTTGATTTTGATTTTAAATTATTATGTCTATTGTCAGGAAGATAGGAATAGAAGAATGATGTTTTATTTTTTTTTATAAGAACGCGATTTTTTTCAGATTAGATTCTGATAAGTATCATATCTTTAGTTTCTTACCTGACTTGGGCGCATGTTTTTTTTGATAATGACATGAAGGGGAATGAAAATGAAATTCAATCGATTGCATTGAGTTTATCGTTAAGTCTTTTTTCAGAGGTTTTGAAGGAGAGAAATCGATCTAAAAGAATCTGGTTATCTGAAGAACAATTTTTGTATTTTTGACTTTTGGTAAAAATGATTTAGTTGGTTTTGAGTGCTTTAAAGGAGAATATTACACAAGAACTTTTACTGGATTTGAAGGCCGGTAATATGCTTGCCTTTGACAAAATCTATGAATTATACAGTCATAAACTGTTTTCATTTATTCGGAAAATATTGAAAAATGAACAGGAGGCTGAGGATATCATGCAAGAGGTTTTTGTCAAACTATGGGAATATCGTGGACGATTGGAAAACTATCAGTCATTAAATGCCTACATCTTCACCATTGCATATAATCACTCCATTGATCTGATCCGAAAGCGGATGAACAATGCTAAGTATTTGGACTACCTCAAAAATATGTCAGTGGTTATTAGTGCTCCGTCCTCCACAAATGAACTTGAATTTAATGAACTCAATAAACAGGTTGAAAACTTGATATCCAGATTGCCTGAGCGTCAACGTCAGGTTTATTTGCTTCATCGTGAAGAAGGACTAAGCTATCCGGAGATTGCTAAACAGTTGGGAATTTCTAAAAACACTGTGGAAAATCATATGGTGAAAGCACTTCGTTTTTTGCGAGAACACATCGATCATTCAACCTTAACAAGTTTGTTATTTATTTGCCTTTTTTCGTAAAAAAGACAGAAACAAATATACTTTTTTCTGTTTTTTAATTGCTTGTGCTACATCTGATTGTGTCGTGTTTGTTGCTGTGCATGATGATGAGAATTAGAGGGAATGAATTTTTTTTTCTGGAAGAAGTAGTGGTGTTTGAATACTTAATCGTATTGCGAAATACAGAGATCTAAAGAAGTATAAGGGCGAAGATGATCCCACTTGATTAGGATCTTAACAGGGAGAGAACGTGTTGGTGGTTTTAAGATAATCGCATATGACCAAAGAGTTATTTTTTAAGTATTTACAGGGGGCGTGTACAGAGGCTGAATTCGACGAGGTTCTGGCTTGGATTAAGGATGAAGGAAAGAGTGAGGCGGCTAAGAATTTGGTTCGGGAAATCTGGGACGAGCTGAATGAAACGGCTATTCCTGAAGAGAAAGCACGCTATAGTCGAGTCTTGGACAAGATTCATCATCAAATTAATTTAGAGCAAAAGTCGAGTCAGGTTATTGAACTACCTAAAAGAAAAAAACAACCATGGTTAGCTTTAGTCACCAAGGTTGCAGCCATGCTTTTGCTTCCTGTTTTATCGCTATTGATTTATACATCCATTCGTTACTCCGACCAATTTGCAGCAAACCAGCCCGATATGGAGGTGATTGCCCCAGCAGGTTCGCGAGTTAATTTGGAACTGGGCGACGGAACAAAGGTTTGGTTGAATCATGGTAGCGAATTGCGTTATCCGCATCGGTTTGAGTCGGATACGCGACGTGTTTTCTTGAAAGGGGAAGCTTACTTTGAGGTTGCCCATAATTCGAAAGTTCCTTTTGTTGTAGGAACAAAACGGTTAGATGTTAAGGCAACTGGAACAGTTTTCAATGTTAATGCTTACGAGGCAGACGATCGCGTGGAAGCAACACTTGTTGAAGGGAGAGTGATTGTTTATGATCGACGAAATTCACAAAAGATCAGAGCGATGTCTCCTAACGAATGCCTGAAGTTTAATGTGAATAGTAACTCCTATTCAGTTGAGTCGAAGGATATCGAAAAATATACCTCCTGGAAAGATGGTATTCTGATATTTCGGAATGATCCAATGCCTGTTGTGGCTCAAAAGCTTGGACGCTGGTTTAATGCTGATGTTGAGCTGAGTAATGAATTGGTAAAAGAACTAACGGTTACAGCCACTTTTACAGATGAGACACTGCCTCAGGTGCTCGAATTATTAACAGAACCACTTCCCATGAGTTTTCATGTAACTCCGGGGGTAAGAGCGGCTGACGGAAGCTTTTCAAAGCAAAAAGTACAATTCGGCTTCAAAAAGAAATAATAAAAAATCAATGAATTAATTAATGAAGAGATGGCCTATGGATAGCTGCTAATAAAAAAAGTTACTAACTGAAAAACAGGAAAATGCTGGCACATTTCCCTGCTTATAAGATTTAAAACAGTCAATAATAGATTGACCATTTCAAACCACATCAAAACAAAAGTATGAAAAAAAAAGTATGGGATCACCCTCTGGGACTGACTATTCCGGAGGTGGGAAAAACCTTTTTGAAAATGAAACTGACACTTTGTGTAATTATGCTTACATTTTTGGGAGCTTTAGGAAATAATTCCTTTTCCCAATCGACTAAACTATCATTAGAACTTAAAGATGCAACGGTGCGTGAGGTACTGGAAGCTGTTGAAAACAAAACTGATTTCTTTTTTCTCTATTCAGAAAAGATAATTGATGTTGATAGGAAAGTAAACTTGAGTATAAACGAAACTTCGGTCGATAAAATTCTGGATCGATTGTTTGAGAACTCGGCAGTTGACTATAAAGTAAAAGGACGGCAGATTATTCTGACCTCTGCTAGTGCTGATGCGATGAAAGCACTGGCTCAGCAAAAAATTACGATTAAAGGAACAGTAACGGATAACACCGGATCTCCACTACCTGGAGTTACTGTTGCTGTAAAGGGAACCACCAATGGTACAATTACCGATTTTGACGGAAACTACACCTTGGGAGATATTCCAGCCAACGGCACCTTGGTTTTCTCTTTTGTAGGAATGAAAACAGAAGAGATTGCAGTTGAAGGACAAAACAACATCAACCTTCGCATGGAAGAAGAGAGTATTGGTTTGGAAGAAGTAGTAGCTGTTGGATACGGTGTGCAAAAGAAAGTGAACTTAACCGGATCTGTAGCAACTGTAAAAGCTGAAGAATTGGCTAATCGTCCAACAAGTACAACCATCGAAGCACTTCAAGGTGCGGTGCCTGGAGCAGTCGTTACTCGTGGAAGTGGGTTGCCAGGACAGGAAGACTTCAAAATCCAGATTCGTGGAGCTACTTCAATCAACAACCAGCCAGTATTGGTTTTAATTGATGGGGTATCGGGAAGTTTGGACCGAGTACAGCCCGAAGACATTGAGTCAATTTCGGTATTGAAAGACGCTGCTGCTGCTGCTATTTACGGATCACGTTCTGCAGGAGGTGTTATTTTAATTACTACCAAAAAAGGGGCAAAAGGCAAAGTAACAGTTACCTATAATGGCCTTTATACAATAAACAAACCTGCTCGAATGCCAGAACCGCTTCCAATGGGAGAAATTGCAGTAATGCAAAACTTGTCCAGAGAGAATGCCGGCCTGGCTGCCAACTGGAAACCTGAGGATATTGAAAAAATCAATGATCCTAATATCTGGTACGAAACAGACCCAAACAAACCGAATGCGTGGAAGTGGTATGGTGATAACAACTTTGTAGATTTGATGATTAACGATAACGTGCCACAACAGAATCATAACGTCGCAATTTCCGGAGGACAGGAAAAACTGACTTACCGGATATCAACTACTTATTTCCAAAAGAAAGGCTTGTTGAAGTTTGGAAATGATGATAACCAGCGCTATTCAATGCGTATTAACCTGGGATCGGACATTAACAAATACGTTCGTCTGGAAACAGATGCTTCATTCTACCGCAACAGCTACGATCAACCTTCTTATGGAAATATGGAAGGAAACTACTCTAACTTGTATAAGATTTATACGATTCGTGGTTTGTATCCACTTTATACGCCACTTGGTGATATGACAGGCTTTGCAGCTCAGTTAACTGCCGGAACAACAGACGTAACAAAAGATCGTTACCAGTTGAATAGCCGTTTGTATGTTACAGACCTGGTAAAAGGATTGAAGTTTACAGTTCTGGGAGGTCTTCGTAGCGACTGGAATAGAACTTTCAGCTTTTTGAAAAAGGCTCCTATTATTGGTGCAGATGGTTCAACGATTATTGGATGGGATAATAAGAACGATAAGGTTTATAGAAGTAATACCGAAGTATTGAAGAAAGATTTCCAGTTTCTGGTTGATTACGACAAGTCTTTTGGAAAACACAGCTTTCATGGGTTAGCAGGTTATTCTTTTGAAGAGTATGACTACACCTATTGGAATGCTCAGGCTAATGGATTGGTTAATGACAATTTGTACAGTTTCGACTGGGCCGATATCAGCAGCTATAAAGCTAGTGACAATATGCAATCGAATGCATTTCAGGCTGTGTTTGGGCGCTTGACCTACAATTACGATAGTCGATATCTTTTTGAAGCGAATGTGCGGTATGATGGTAGTTCTAAATTGGCAAAAGAGAATCGATATCAAATTTTTCCATCGTTTTCTCTTGGATGGCGTATCTCACAAGAGTCTTGGTTTAATGTTCCGTTTATGAACGAAGCCAAGCTTCGCGCATCATGGGGACGCTTAGGAAATGGTGATGTGCTTGGTAACTACGATTACATTGCAATGTTAAATAGTAGCAAGGGACTTATTCTGGATGGCGCACAAAGCCAATATATTTACCAAGGACGTTTAGCTTCAGCTGAGAAGAGTTGGGAGACTATTGAAACATCCAATATTGGTATTGACTTAGGCTTTTTCGACAATAAGCTATACTTAACAGGAGATTATTTTGTGAAGTATAATAAGGACATGTTGGTTAATGTAACTTATCCTTCGGTAATCGGAGTGAGTGTTCCGGCATTCAACGCAGGAGAATTGAAAACCTGGGGATGGGAAATGTCAGCTACCTGGAAACAAAAGATCAACGATTTTTCTTATTCCGTTGCATTTAACTTAGGAGATAGTGAAAATGAGTTGGTTGATTACTATGGAAAGGATGTAATTAAAGAGGGAATGAATAAGTTGATTGAGGGCATGCCAATTAATTCAATCTACGGCTACAAAACGGACGGTTTCTTTCAAACTCCCGAAGAGGTTGAAGATCATGTTTTCCAAAGTAGTGTGACCGATGTTGGTGATGTCAAATATGTCAACATGAATGACGATGACAAAATCAATGCAGGGCGTCAATCCATTGAAGATCATGGAGACTTGGTTTATTTGGGTAATACTAGTCCTCGTTATAACTACGGTATTACAGCCAATGCTTCTTATAAAGGGTGGGATTTCACAGCTTTCTTTCAGGGAGTAGGAAAACGTAACTTCTATGTAAATAATATGGACCTGATGCCATTTGCTTACAGCTGGGTAAATCCATATACTATTCATCGCGATTACTGGACCCCGGATAACCGGGATGCTTATTTCCCTCGTTTGTACGAACGTGGATTCCATAACTATAAAGTTAGCGATCGCTGGGTTCAGAATGGTGCTTATATCCGTTTAAAGAATATTCAGTTGGGGTATACCATTCCCAAGAAAGTTACTATGCGGGCTGGAATTGAGAAGTTGCGTGTTTATTTTACAGGACAAGATCTTTGGGAGAAAACAAAAACCCTTGAAATTTATGATCCTGAGATGCCACAGGGAAGTAGTTACCGTTATCCATTTACTCGAGGATTTGCATTTGGGGTAAATCTAACATTCTAATCTTAGCTAAATCAAAAAGACAAACATTATGAAGAAATATCTTATTCTTTTACTCGTTGCCTTGATAAGTTTTTCATGTGACTTGGACCGTTATCCAGAGGGAGATTTGTCGGATGCGGTGTTCTGGAAAACAGAAGGCGATTTTACGCAGGCTTTAAATGCGCTGTATACCTCAATTCCTGGTTGGGGACGCTTCAATGATGATAACATGAGTGATATCCAGGTAGGAAACTCCGCGAATAGTATTAGCGAAGGTTCATACCAGCCTAGTTCAAACTTTGGTCCGTGGAATGGTTCATATATCGTGATTCGACGCGCCAACAATATTATAGAGAAATTGGGAGAGGTTGAGCTGAATGCTTCAAATACACTTGAATCGGAAGCGCGTTTCTTCCGGGCACTTGCCTATTTTCAATTGGTAAAAGCTTATGGTGATGTTCCTTTGGTATTAGAAGTATTGGATATTACTAGTGAAGGTTTATATGGAAGTCGTGCACCCAGAAAAGATGTAATTGATCAGGTAATCACTGATCTTGACTTTGCTGTAACTCACCTCCCTGCTAAATCAGGATTAAGCCAAAAAGGACGGGTAACTAAAGGGGCAGCTTTGGCTCTTAAAGCCCGTGTAGCTTTGTATGAAGGTACTCGTGCGAAATACCATAATTATGGGTATGAAACTGAACTTTTGCAGCTAGCTAAAGCTGCAGCAAAAGCAGTGATTGAAAGTGGTGAATACGCATTGTACACCGCTAAAGGAAATGGTTACGATAACTACAACAGCCTTTTCTTGTATGATGGTGAAGGTAGTGACGAAACCATTTTGGCTCATGAGTATGGAACAGGAGACGACAATCCGGTAGCTTATTTCAATAATCGAAATCTGGAACAAGGACAAGCTTGTGCTACGCGTAAATTGCTCGATTCATACTTGTGTACGGATGGTTTGCCAATTGAAAAGTCAGCTTTGTTCCAAGGTTGGACTGAATATGCTTCCGAATTTGAAAATCGTGATCCACGTTTGTTGTCTGTTATTCTTAAAAGAGGAGATGACCTGAAAGGTGCGGGTAACCCTTGGACTCCTTCAATTTATTCAACTTTGTCCGGTGTCTTGTTCAAGAAATATGCCTATGCAGCAGAATGGGAAACTCAAAAGTCTTATATCGATTGGATGTTTATTCGTTATGCAGAGGTGCTTTTGATTTATGCCGAAGCAGCTTATGAGTTGGATGGCGAAATTTCTGATACCGATCTGAATATCTCAATAAACAAGTTGAGAGACCGAGTGGAAATGCCACATCTGACTAATGCTTTTGTGCAGGCTAATGGATTGGATATGTTGGAAGAAATCAGACGCGAGCGTCGTTGTGAGTTGGTTATGGAAGGTTTCCGTTACGATGATATTATGCGTTGGAAGATTGCAGAAGATGTGATGCCTGAAACGGTTTATGGAGCACGTCTTTTTGCCGGCGAATATGAGGACGTAAATCCAGAGTCATTGAATCTGACAGCTGACAGTATTATTATTGCTCAGCCAGCCAGTAAGCGGACTTTCGATCCTGCAAAACATTACTTGTGGCCATTGCCAATTAGCCAGTTGGGTTTAAATGAAAATCTGACTCAAAACCCAGGATGGGATTGATCTTTTTTAGTTTCTAAATAATAGGCCAAAGCCATAATTCTTTGTAATTATGGCTTTGGTAGTTTTTATACGGTATTGTTTTGGTCTGAAAAATATTTTAGGTGTTTTGATGTTGTTTGTTGGGATGTGCAAAGGTTTTTTTAAATTCGCCTAACTCTCATGTTTAAATGGTGACATCTGGTGAAATAATAATGCGTTTGAGTCAGGGAGACAAGTCTGTCTTCAATATTGTTTTCGATCAATATTACGAGATGCTTTACCATCTAAGTTATCAATACTTGTGCAATGAAGCAGAAGTGAAGGAAATTGTTCAGGATTCTTTTACTAAACTTTGGGAAGTCAGGTCTGATTTAGCCCCCAATTCAAATATTCGTAATTTCTTATTCACGATTACCAAGAATAATTGTTTGAATGTGTTGAAACGTCGCCAGTTTCTAATCAAAGAACATGAAAAAATAAAGTGGATGGAGATGCACTATGCCTATGAGTCCCTAAGCCGGATGGGATCTGACTACATGGAATTTGAGGAGTTAAAGGAAAGGGTTGAAAGGGCGATTCAACGACTTCCAGAACACTGTCAAAAAGTATTTTTGATGAGCCGGTTTGAGGATAAGAAAAATAAAGAAATTGCTGATGAGCTAAATATATCGATTAAAACAGTGGAGGCTCATTTGACCAAAGCATTAAAATTACTTCGTTCAGACCTAAAAGATTTACTCCCTACGATTGCTGTTATCACGACCCTATTATCGTAATTTTTATTGAGCCCTAAAAAAAATTGAAATTTCCATTAGGGTATTTCTAAAGTCGTTTGTTTAGTGGTAAACTAAATGACAATGGAAAGTAATCTTATTGCCAAAATATTATCTGGAACTGCAACAGAAGACGAGAAGTCGGAATACTACAACACATTGCAGAAAAGCCAAGCCAAAGAAGAATTGCATTACGAAATGAAGAACCTTTGGGTGAAGGTCTCAAAAAAGAAATATGATATTGATAAGAAGAAGGAATTGGCTAGTCTCTGGAGGCATATCGATAAGAAGAAGAGTCAACGGACGAATATTTACCGAGTATTCAGGTATGCTGCTATTGTTATTTTGGCACTTGGGGTTGGTATACTAGGAACCTTGTATGTCCGACAGAATACAACAACTGCTAATATTATATCACAAACTTATAAGGCAGAGAAAGGAAGTGTCGCAAAAATTGAGGTGGATGAAGGAACAACAATCTGGCTTAATTCTGCGACTGAATTGCGTTACATAAGCAATCCAGAGACAGGTGAGCGTAAAGTGTATCTATCAGGAGAGGCACTTTTTGACGTGAAACATGTTGCGGAAAGCCCATTTGTTGTTTATGCCGGTAATATCGGAATCTATGACTTTGGAACGACCTTTAACGTAAAGGCTTACAAGGGAAATCAGGAAATTGAGACCACCTTAATTGAGGGGAATGTTGAGTTGAGAGATGAGGCAGGAAGATCATTACTGGCATTGAACCCGGGGCAAATTGCTATTTACGAACAATCAAGTACAAGGCTGAGGCTGGAAGAAGCCAATGTGTCAGCAATAGCGGCTTGGCGAGAAGGTAAATTTGTCTTCCACAATAAGAGTTTAGAAAGTATTTGTAAAGAACTAGAGAACTGGTACGATGTAGAATTCAGATTTGATAATGAGGAGATCAGAGAGGAGATTTACACGGGGAAAATTAAACGATCAACAACAGTTCATTATGTGCTCAAAATGCTAAAAATAACGACTAATCTAAATTTTAAAATCATTGAAAAACCAGGAGGGCCTGACCTCGTAATCATCTATTAAAAATGAAATTGCCTATGAGAAGAAAACAGATTAAGTAAGATTCTAAAAAAAAACCGGGAAGGCTGCAACCACCCCGGCTATTGGATTTTTTGGCCAGAAAGATTATGGTAGATCGCTGGCCCATTATTAATGTAATAACACTCAAATTTATGAAGAAAAAACAACATGATCTATATCTTTTTAGATATGGAATTATGAAAGGCTTATTGATTATGAAATTAGTTATTGGATTTCTGTTTCTGTCAGTAATGACGCTTTCTGCCAGAACATACTCTCAAAGTACCAAATTGAATCTGAATCTGAAAGATGCTTCGATCATTCAAGTTTTTGATGAGATTGAACGTTTGTCTGATTTTGGCTTCTTTTTTAAATCAGATCAAATTGATTTAAATAAGCGGTATTCAGTTGAATTGAAAAATGCGAACATTGATGAAGTAATGAAAGAAGTGTTAAAGGATGAGAGATATACGTATCATATCATTGATCGGAATATTGTTATCTCGAATAGCCAGTCGCTTCTTCCCCAAAAGAAAATTAGTGTTTCAGGAAAAGTTACCGATAATACAGGGGCTCCCTTGCCAGGAGTAACCATTGTTGAACAAGGAACCACGAATGGTACAATTACTGATTTTGATGGGAACTATACTATTGGAAATGTTCCAGCTAATGGAGTGCTTGTGTTTTCATTTGTCGGAATGCGAACTCAGGAGGTCTCTGTTGGAGGACAGGTAATCATTAACTTAAGTATGGAAGAAGAAAGTATTGGGTTGGAGGAAGTGGTTGCCATTGGATATGGAACTCAGAAGAAATCTGATTTAACGGGGTCTGTCTCTAATGTTTCAACCGAGGAACTCAGTACGCAAAGTAATACCAATATTGGACAAGCGTTGCAAGGAAAAATGGCAGGAGTCGAAATTGTCTCCTCAGGTGGGGCTCCGGGAGCGGGAAGCCGCATTATGATTCGGGGGATCGGAACACTGAATAATTCATCTCCGCTATACATCATTGATGGAATTTATATGGGAAGTATGGATTTCATCAATCCGAATGATATTGAGAGTATCAACGTTTTAAAAGATGCCTCGGCTTCTGCAATTTATGGCTCAAGAGCTGCAAATGGAGTGGTAATTATTACTACCAAATCGGGAGAAAACTCCAAAGGTGTTCCAACATTTAATTTCTCAGCAAACATGGGAATTGCAACTCCTGCCAAATACTTGGATTTGTTGGATGCCAATGGAGTTGCTGAAGTGGTAAATCTGGCTCGGACAAATTCAGGCTTGGCTCCGTTGGAAATGTTGACTGACCTGGAATCAAAAGAAAATAATGATTGGCAAGATATAATGATGGGGCCTGCTTTTAGGCATAACTACAACTTGTCATTGTCGGGAGGAACGGAAAATTTTAAATATTATTCAGGTTTAGGTTATTTAGGAGAAGATGGTATTATTAAAGGAACTGATTACGAACGAGTAAATGGACAGTTTAAAACATCATACCAGAAAGGCTGGTTCTCGGCAGGGAATAATATTCTTTTAAATTATGAAAATACCAAGCCCTCAATTGCCTCATATCCTCGAGGTGGCCTTTATGGATCAGTATTACAGGCATTACCAACAATGTCGCTTTATGATGAAAACAACCTGGGAGGTTATGGAAGTAATTATGGTGATGCCATGAATCTGGTGAACCCTTTGGCAACCACCGATCCCTATATTTATGATGCCTATCGTCATGCTTGGAATATTTATGCGAAGATATGGGCACAGGCAGAAATCGTTAAAGGGCTGAAATATAAGATCGATGTTACTCCAAGTGTTAATGTTAGAGACAACATGACCTACAGTGGAAAATATGATATGGGGCAAGCCTCTTCGATAAAAAACTCAGTTTCTCGCAACCAACCGATGACACAGAGTCTTTTGGTAGAGAATACGCTAAATTTTGATAAAACTTTTGGCGATCACAAAATAACAGCTTTGGTTGGTTACACCTATCAGAACACTAAATACCGATACTTGTTTGGCTCCGGGTCAACTTTACCTACAGGTTTGCTTGAGCTTGATGCTGCAACACTTGACCGGATGGTTACAGGAAACTCAGTAGAAAGTGCCTTAGCTTCTGTTTTGTCCAGGGTATTTTATTCCTATAAAAATAAACTATTGCTTACAGCAACTCTTAGACGCGATGCTTCATCAAAATTTGCTAAAGATAAACGAGTTGGAAATTTCCCTTCTTTCTCCGTTGGTTACAACATTGCCGAAGAGCAATTTTTATCCGATGTTGAATGGCTTGATGCTCTGAAAATCAGGGGCGGATATGGTGAGCTTGGAAACCAGGAGATTGGTGATTATAAATACACGTCAACTGTGAAAACAGGTATTAATTATGCAGATGGAGATGGTGGTGTACATCAAGGAGCTTTTCCAAGAGAGTTTGTCAATCCTATCGTTGAGTGGGAAAAAACCAGCATGATGAATGTTGGCTTTGACCTGACTGCTTTTCGAGGGAAACTGACTACAACAGTCGATTTATACAATAAACTCACTGACGATATTCTACTGACAGTTCCAATTCCGTATTCATCAGGAGGAACCAATGATCCGATTCAAAACATCGGGCAGATCTCCAACAAAGGTTTAGAGTTTGCAATCTCATGGCGAGATGATATAACTAATGATCTAAATTATTCGGTGAGTTTTAACGGGAACTTTATTAAGAATAATGTTGAAAAGCTAGTGTCCGAAGATCAAGTGATTAATTCGGGGCAATCTTTTCGAGGTAGCTATACAACCAAAACATTGGAAAATTATCCAATTGGTGGATTTTGGTTGCTGGCAACAGATGGTTTGTTCCCGGATCAGGTCGCTATTGATGCACACAGTAAGGAGGGTAGCTTAATTCAACCTCAGGCAGTCCCGGGCGATGTTAAGTTTATTGATGCCAATGATGATGGTGTTATTAGTGATGATGATCGAATCTATATGGGAAGTCCCTTTCCTAAATTCTCATTCGGATTGAATAATCATGTTGCGTATAAAGATTTTGATCTCCGGGTGGATGTTCAGGGGGTATTTGGAAATAAAATACTGAATGATACACGAAATGTCCTGACAACTGTGGTTAACGGAACCAACTATTTGTCATCAACCTTAGATTATTGGACAGAAAATAACAAAGATGCCTCTCAGCCTTACCTACGATATGATGATCCCAATGGAAACTACCGGACCAACTCTGATCGTTATCTTGAAAAGGGGGACTATGTACGTGTCAGAAGTATTCAACTAGGATATAATCTTCCAACTAGAGGATTTTTAAACAAATTCTCGAGATTCAGAACTTATATTAGCCTCGAAAACCCCTTTACTTTTACTAAATACAAGGGAGTTTCTCCTGACTATAATTCGTTTAACTCATACTCCAGAGGAAACGATTATTTTGCCTATCCGGCCTCTAAAATCTATATGATTGGGATTAATGTAACTTATTAAAAAAACTGGAAAATGAAGAATATAGTTTACCTAATGGCCATGATTGTCGTAATCTTGGTTACTGGATGTGAGGACAACTTGGATCTTACGAATCCAAATCAAATAACTACAGACACCTTTTTTCAGACAGAGACCGATTTTGAACAAGCTTTGATTTCTGCATATGTGTCAGCAAAGAGTGGATTAGCGGGAGGATATACAGGAACTCGTTGTGTGATGTTGCGAATTGGACGTTCTGACGAGATTGAATTTAGAAATGATATTGGCGGAATTTATCAGGTTAGTCGTTTTACAAATGATCCAGATAATAAATGGGTGGCCTTCATGTTTAGCCAATGTTATAGAGGGATATACCGATGTAACTTGATAGAAGAAAAATTAGAAGAGAAAGAATTTTCGCAAGAGTTTAAGAATAAAATCTTGGGGGAAGCTTATTTCTTGAGAGGATTCTACTACCATATTTTGGCGCGTGAGTTTAAAGATGTTCCTATTCGTTTAGAAGCTTCGCAAGACCCAACCACCTTTCCTTTGGCAAAATCACCGCAATCAGAGGTTTATGCTCAGGCACTAGCTGATTTGAAGAAAGCAGAAGACTTATTGCCTGTGATTACCGATGCTGCCTCTGCAAAAGGTAAGCCTTCAAAAGGATCTGCGAAAGCCTTAGCTGGTCAAATCTATATCGAAATGAATGATTGGGACAATGCAAAAACGCAGTTGGAACCATTAACTAAAGCTCCATACGATTATGAATTGGTTGAGTATGGATGGAATTTTGATGAAGCGCATGAATACAATAAAGAGAGCGTTTTTGAAATTATATTTGATATGTCGGGTGGTACAAATAAATGGGGTGACGGTGAAGATGTAAATGCCACACAATCCAATACCATTGCCAAAGAGTATGCTGCTGCTGAAGTTGGTGGTTGGTTTGAGGCGGTACCAACTCAAGTCTTGATGGATGAATTTTGGAAAGAAAAAGACTTGGATGAAAATTTTGATATTCGTGCGCGAATGACTGTGGCATGGAACTATCCCGGATGTATGTATTATCTAAAACCGTTTACAGAGGTTTTTGCTCCCGAAAAACATGATTCGTATTGGTTTACCAAGTATCAAAATGCCTATACGCGAGAAAAAGAATTGGATCCGATGTCAGCGATAAATGAACGTTATATTCGCTACGCACATGTTATTTGCAATTTGGCAGAGGCTGAACTGGAGCTCGGAAATGCCGATGAAGCCATTGGCTATCTCAATCAAATCAGGCAGCGAGCTAACTTGGCTGAGTATTCCGGAGGAACGGATAAAGAGTCGCTTAAGGCAGAATTGATTCATCAAAAGTACATTGAGTTTGCAAAAGAAGGTGTTCGTTTTTATGACCTCCGTCGTTGGGGGATGCTGGAAGAAGCTCTTCAGAAGCAAGATCCAGTTAGAGCTCAAAACTTTAGTGAAAAGCATTTATACTTCCCAATTCCCAATAAGGAAGTGCAAAACAATCCACTTCTTGAACAGTCTACTGGTTGGTAGTAACTGAAAGTGAATGCTTAAAAATATGCAAGGAGACAATACTCCTTGCATATTTCTGGATGTGATCCATGTGGTATTGAAAACCTAAAATCAATGAGTAAAATGAATTTTTCAAGTTTGAATTTAATGCTGTGTATAGCTCCTTTGGTATTATCGTGTGAAGCACAGCAGGAAGTTCCAGATAAAAAGCCCAATATCCTTTTTCTTTTAGCTGATGATATGGGCTATGGAGAACTGGGAAGTTATGGGCAGCAACAAATAAAAACCCCGGTACTGGATAGTTTGGCTCAACAAGGAGTACGATTTACCAGTTTTTATGCGGGGTCTTCCGTATGCTCTCCTTCCCGTGCGGTACTAATGACCGGGAAACATGCGGGGCATGCGAGTATCCGGGGCAACAGCGGAATTTACCCTAACAATGTTTGGAAAAGGGTGGCATTAAAAAAGGATGAGCTAACCCTCGGAGAAATGATGCAAGGAGCCGGTTATCAAACCGCTTTTATTGGCAAGTGGCATTTGGATGATCCGAATGACGAATCAACCTGGGCGATGAACCGGGGATTTGATTATGCTATACAAGAACAATGGCCCTCCAGATTTGGCGGGAAAAATTATGATGAACTAGTCCATTGGATCAACATAGATCATGATTCCATTCGTTACGATCAGGAAGAATACGACTGTATCGATGAGTTTCGTACCAATTTTGTCTTGGATTATCTTGATCAAAAAGAAGATAATAAGCCCTTTTTTATAACCATGTCATATCGCATTCCTCATGGGCATGAGCGTTATACCCGAAATAAGGAATTGTATGCAGGTCAGGGCTGGCCGGAAACCGAGCGACGACATGCAGCACGTATTACTTTACTCGATAAACAAATAGGACGACTATTAAAGAAATTGGAGGAGACAGGCGAACTGGATAATACCGTGGTTTTCTTCACCAGCGATAATGGAGGACATCGGGAAGGTGGCCATGACCACCGTGTTTTTGATAGCTGTGGAGGATTGAAAGGTTATAAGCGAGACATGTATGAAGGGGGAATCCGTATACCAATGATTGCTTATTGGAAAGACAAAATTGAACAAGGTACGGTGTCTGAACATGTGGGATCCTTTCAGGATTTTATGCCAACCTTGGCGGCAATTGCGGGAATTGAGGCACCTCAGCAAACAGATGGAATATCTTTTTTACCAGAGTTGATAGGAGGTAACCAGCAAAAACACAGTTATTTGTATTGGGAACTACAAATTGATGGTTGGGGAACTAAACTTCCAGATGGTGGTTTTAGGCAAGCTGTACGTATTGGTAAATGGAAAGGAGTGAGGTATGGCGTTGAATCTCCTGTTGAACTCTATAATTTGGAAAAAGATCTATTTGAAACAAAGAACTTGGCAGGTGAGCATCCGGAACTTGTTGAACAGGTAAAAAAACTGTTTAAAGAGAGCAGGACCGATACTGAAGGATTTCCTTTTGGAGGTAAAGTCCAGAATTATGTGGCTGCAAAAAAGTATAAGGAGCGAACTGCTAAAAATTAGCGCCAATGAAAAAAGTAAGTTATTGGATAGTTATTTGTATTCTGGGATGCCTGTTTGCCTGCAGTCCCCAAAATGAAAATGTTTTAGTTGATTTGTCGGGAGAGTGGAACGTGCAGCTTGACCCGAATGATTTAGGACTAACAGAAAAATGGTTTGGAAAAGAGTTAAGCCATAGGATAAAACTTCCGGGAACTACAGACGAGGCAGGCTTGGGAGAACCAGAACAATACAAAGATCCTTATAACGCGCTCATACGCCCCCACTATTACGTAGGGAAAGCTTGGTATAAGCGAGAAATTGAAATTCCTAAAAACTGGGGTAACAAACATTTTGTATTATTTCTGGAACGTTGTCACTGGATTACGCAGGTGTGGGTTAACAACCAATACATAGGTTCTGAAAATAGTTTGAGTACGGCTCAGCAATACGATCTTACATCGTTTCTGAAACCCGGAAAACATACGTTAACCATTTGTGTAGACAATAACTATCCATTTAGCTTGGGAATGTTTGCTTCTTCTGTGTCTGAACACACGCAAAGCAACTGGAACGGAATTATTGGTCGCATAGAATTACAAGTTAAAGATCCCGTATACATGGATGATATACGTGTATATCCGGATGTCGCGAATAAACGGGCAAAAGTAACTTGTAAGGTCTACAACAAAACTGGTGTGGCAGTTGAAGGAAAAATTAAGCTAAGAACTGAGCTAAAAGAAAATGGGATAAAGGCTGGGAGCCAAATCCTTAATTTTAAGGTTGACGGTGGCGTGTCAACTATTGAGGGCTTTGTTCATATGGGAGATGATGTTCAGCTTTGGGATGAATTCTCACCCGTTCTATACCGTTTGAAAGCGGAATTGTCTGCTGGGAAATACAAAGATGTGGAGGCAACATCATTCGGAATGCGCGAGTTGGGTGTTGAGAACACCACATTCACCATTAACGGTAAACGCACCTATATGCGTGGAAACCTCGAGTGTTGTATCTTCCCTGAAACAGGTTATCCACCCATGACAATTGGTGGCTGGATGAACGTATTGAAAACCATGAAAAGCTATGGACTCAACCACATGCGTACACATTCGTGGTGTCCTCCTAAAGCAGCATTCGAAGCGGCAGATATTCTGGGGATGTATATCCAGGCTGAAGCTCCTCGTGCCAATGTGTATAATGACACGGTACGGGATAAATTCATTATGGACGAATTATTGCGAATTAATAAAGCCTATGGAAATAATCCATCTTTTATGTTCATGACTAGTGGCAACGAGTTAAGTCAACAAGGTCCTGATGAAGGGATTAATGCAGCGATGATAGCAAAGGCTAAGGAAGACGATAACCGTCATTTGTACTCCACAACTTCGGGCGGACATGGAATGGATCATAAGGTAAGCCGCTCAAAAGTAGATGAATACCGGGTTGGAGGACAAAGGGGATTTCAAACACCGGGTACCGCAGAAGACCACAGCGAATATTACAGCAACTACAGATTTGCTTCTATTACCCACGAAGTTGGTCAACATGCCGTTTATCCAAATATTCATGAAATTCCCAAATATACCGGTGTGTTAAAGCCTGTTAACCTGGAAGCAATAAAAAGAGATTTAGAAGAAAAAGGAATGCTTGATCTGGCATCTCAATTTACAAGTGCAACAGCAAAATTTTCTGCAATTCTATATAAAGAGGAGATCGAAGTCTTAATGAGAAGTGAAGGTAATGCTGGCTTTCAACTACTTTCTTTGCAAGATTATCCGGGTCAGGGAACGGCACATGTTGGTTTATTTGATGCATTTTGGGCTAACAAAGGAGGAATTACGAAGGAGGAATTTCGTAAGTTTTGCAGTCCTGTAACTCCTTTGTTACGAATGGAGAAAAGAACCTATGCTTCCAATGAAAATTTTGTTGCCGAAGCTGAGATCCTGAACTACGGACCAGCATCCTTAAAACAGGCTAAGCCAGTTTGGACAATACACAACGAAGCCGGTGAAATTCTTAAACAAGGAAATTTCGGACTACAGGATATTCCGCAAGGCGAACGTGTTTCTTTGGGCGATATAAATGTTGATTTATCGTTTGTAAAAAAGGCAGCCAAGCTTATTGTATCTGTCGAAGTTGAAGGTACGGAATACCTCAATAATTGGGATATTTGGTGCTATCCTGAAGCCGAGGCAAAGGTCTGGCCACAAAGTTTGGTCGTTCGGAACACCTTGGATGAAAAAGCAATAGATGCACTTAAAAA
This sequence comes from Sunxiuqinia elliptica, assembly GCF_900113005.1. Classification (GTDB taxonomy): domain Bacteria; phylum Bacteroidota; class Bacteroidia; order Bacteroidales; family Prolixibacteraceae; genus Sunxiuqinia; species Sunxiuqinia elliptica. Next base: position 120,591 of record NZ_FONW01000001.1, on the reverse strand, counting down.
AGGTGAAAATGTTTTGTTGTTGTCTGCCAAAGAAAACCTGAGCAATTGCCTTGAGGGAAATCCTAAAACCGTTTTTTGGAGTCCGACCTGGTTCTGGACAAAGCCTAGAGGAGGTAATACAACTATGGGGATTCTTTGTGACCCAAAACATCCTGTTTTTGAGGATTTTCCCACAGAATATCATAGCAACTGGCAATGGTGGAGTTTGCAGGAAATGTCGAATTCCATTATTTTGGATACACTGGGCACTAATGTACAACCCATTATTCGTGTGATTGATCATTATGGACGAAATCATAAATTGGCAACGCTGTTTGAATGTAAAGTTGGAAAAGGAAAATTGATGGTTTGTAGCATGGATATTGAAACAAAACTCGCTGAACGACCAGAAGCAGGGCAATTGAGAAATTCAATAATTGAATACTTGATTAGTGATAAATTTAACCCGACACAACAACTTGACTTGATGGAGTTAAAATCATTGTTTAAATAGTTGTTGTTCCAATGAAAGTAAGATTAACGGCAAATGGATAATCGAAAATGGACAGCCAAAGTCGACTTGTTTTTTTATTAAAGTTAAACATAGACCTGACTTTATTGATTATTAACTGTCAGGTGATAAAATAGTAATTTAAAGAATGAAGCAGAGGAGATGGTTTTTGAAATGGGTCACCTTATGTGTGTTATCCATTGTTTCAGTTGGAGTTTCGGCTCAATGGCCGGGAGAGTCAATCGAGGTTCGTTCCAGAGACTATTCGCACGCAGGTTTTTATAAAGCTGGAAGTGAAGGGCGAACCGTATATAATTTCAATGTTGGTTGGCGATTTTTCAAAGGCGATATGGAAAATGCTTGGCAAGCGGACTTTGATGATTCATCATGGGAGCTGGTCAGTGTTCCACATGGTTTGGAGCTGTTGCCTGAAGAGGCAAGCGGTGGAATAAATTACCAGGGAGTAGCCTGGTACCGGAAGCAGTTTCGACTAACTGATGAGCAGGCCGGTAAGAAGTTATTTGTCCATTTTGAAGCCATTATGGGCAAGTCAAAAGTTTGGATAAACGGTAAGTTTGTTAAGTCTCATTTTGGCGGTTTCTTGCCATCCATTGTGGATGTAACAGATTATATTGAGTTTGGAAAAGATAATGTTATTGCTGTTATGGCCGACAACAGTGACGACCCGGACTATCCGCCAGGAAAGCCACAGGAAACAATGGATTTCGCCTACTTTGGGGGTATCTATCGGGATGTTTGGCTGGTTGAAACAAATCCTGTTCACATTACCAATCCTAATTTTTCGGATGTGGTAGCTGGAGGCGGTGTTTTTGTGCATTACGAAAATCTTTCTGAAAAGCAGGTAGCAGTCGTTGTTGAAACGCATGTTTTGAATGAGTCGGGGCGGAAGCAAACCGTAAAACTGGAATCGGTTATACGAGATGAAGCGGATAAAGCTGTTGGTAAAACCCAAAGCAGCCTGACAATGAAAGCCGGTGAAAGCCGAACGGTTAAGCAGAAAATTATTGTTGACAATCCGCAGCTTTGGCATCCCGATCATCCAAATTTATATCAGCTGGATTCTCGTGTTTTGGGGCGTTCTTCAGGTGCGATTGATGCAGTCCGAACTCGTATTGGTATTCGAAAAATTGAATTTCGGGGAAGAGATGGCCTGTATATTAATAATAAACCTTTTGAAGATAAGTTGATTGGAGGCAATCGGCATCAGGATTTTGCTTATGTGGGGAATGCCATCTCAAATAACATGCACTGGCGCGATGTTCAAAAATTACGTGAAGCCGGATTTCGGGTGATTCGCTCTGCTCATTATCCTCAGGATCCTGCTTTTATGGATGCTTGTGATGAGTTAGGCATGCTGGTTATTGTAGCGACTCCTGGTTGGCAGTTTTACAACAAAAAGCCAATCTTTAGCGAACGTGTTTACAGCGATATCCGCAATATGATCCGTCGTGACCGTAACCATCCAAGTGTTATGCTTTGGGAGCCAATCCTGAACGAAACACATTATCCCAAAGAATTTGCGCAAACAGTTCATAACATTGTACACGAGGAATTTCCTTATCAGGGAGCTTATACGGCAGCTGATTTGTCGCCATCACATCCCGAAACAACCGAAATATTCGATGTCGTTTTTGCTCACCCTCGTGATGAATATGAAATGGAGCAGTCGGTGTTTACCCGCGAATGGGGCGATAATGTGGATGACTGGTCATCACACAACTCAACTAGCCGGATGCCGCTTAGTTGGGGCGAAGCACCTCAGTTGATCCAAGCCAATCACTATGCCAAACCCGATTATCCGTTTTCATGTATTGACCGGTTGTATAAAACACCTCGACAGCATGTTGGCGGCACCATGTGGCACTCGTTCGACCACCAGCGGGGCTACCATCCCGATCCTTTTTGGGGCGGTATCATGGATGCGTTCCGGCAGCCCAAATACGCTTGGTACATGTTCCGCAGCCAGCGTGAGCCGCAACTGGAAGTTCCCAATGTAGCCAATGGGCCAATGGTTTATATTGCGAATGAGCTTTCGCCTTTTTCAAGTAAAGACATTACTGTTTATACCAACTGTGACGAGGTTCGGCTAACGGTATTTGGGAAAGAAGTTGGAACGCAAAAGGCTGGAAATGATGAACCGGGTATTAAACATCCAATTGTCGTTTTTGAGGATGCTTTCGATTTCATGGAAGAAAAGAAATTACATCGGGCTCGAAAGTTTGATCAAGCAACCGTTGTCGCCGAAGGAGTTATAGATGGAAAGGTGGTAACAACCAGCACCCGTATGCCAGCCCGTCGAAAAACACGTATTGTATTAAAGGTTGATCATGCTGGTGCGCCTTTGCAAGCTGATGGATCTGACCTGCTCTCCGTCGTTGCTTTTGTTGAGGACGATCGAGGTAATGTCAAGCGTTTATGTGAAGATGAGATCTATTTTGAAGTTAGTGGGGAAGGCAGCTTGGTTGGTGATGCGACTATTGGCGCCAATCCGCGCCGGGTTGAATGGGGGACAGCTCCTGCATTGATTCGCTCAACCACTACTCCGGGGAAAATAACCATTGTTGCAAAACCTGCATTTGGAGGTATTAATCGTCTCGAAAAAGGTGAGTTGGTTATCGAAAGCATTCCTGCGAATATGTCGTTTATCTATAATGAGCAGCCGGCAGCAAAAGTTGGGCAAACAACCCGAACAAGTTCCAATGATGTTGAACCAGCTGAAGTGAAAGAATTAAAACAAAAGTTAGAAGAAACCCAGCGTGAGTTGAATCAGTTGAAGCTAAAAGAGATTGAACGTCAGCAAGAAGAATTTGAAGGACTCGATTAATCATTACTCTGCTTGAGCCTTTATTGGAAGCGGGAATACCAACATTCATAGAAGGGTATTCCCGTTTTTCTATTTAAAACCGGAAGAAAGCCTATAGCAGTGGTTGAATCGATGATCCTATATAACAGGAGCAGAGATTGAGTAATTCAGGGGAGGATAGCTATATTTGAGAAACTCAAAACGAAAGCCGTGAAAGTCAGAAGTAAAAAAAATCTCTGTTTTGGTGAAGTTCTCTGGGACCGATTACCTTCAGGAGCAAAGCCGGGAGGTGCTCCGATGAATGTCGCTTTGCATTTAAATGCAATTGGAAAGGATGCCGTAATTGCAAGTCGTGTAGGTGCTGACCAGCCAGGAGAGGAGTTAAAGACCTTTTTGAAACAAAGTGGCTTGAGTTGTGAGTTAATCCAACTGGATGATGAACTTCCAACAAGTGAGGTGCTAGTGCATCTGGATGAAAAGAATAATGCAAGCTATGAAATTTGTGAGCCGGTAGCTTGGGATAATATTGAAAGGACAAGCCTATTAGAGAAAACAGCGAATCAAGCTGGACTTCTGATTTTTGGTTCTTTAGCTTCGCGCAATGAAACAACTCGTAATACGCTGATGAGTTTACTGCAACCTGATATCTTAAAGTTAATTGATGTAAACCTTCGGAAGCCGTATGATCGAAAAGAGCTTGTAGAACCTTTACTACGGAAGGCCGATATTATCAAGCTGAATGACGATGAGTTGAAGGTGTTTGCCAATTGGTTTGATCAACATCATTTAAAAGAAGAAGAACTTTTGACTTGGTTGGCACAGCGCTATGGTACACAGCTGATTTGTGTAACTAAAGGAGCGGATGGTGCGACCCTGTGGGCTGAAGGGGATTGCTATCAGCATCCGGGCTATCGTGTGGAAACGGTAGATACAGTAGGTGCCGGAGATGCTTTTCTTGCGGGTTTGGTGTCTGCCTTATTGGATGGAGAGAACTATCCTACGGCTTTAGCCTTTGCTTGCGCGACAGGTGCTTTTGTCGCCTCAAAATCGGGAGCTACTCCTGCTTATAACTTAGATGAAGTTCGTTCTCTGATGACCTCATAAGACATTGAATGGGTAATAACCCTCATTACTGGGAGTACAACTTTAATTTCAACATCCTGATCCATACTTTTTTATCTTTTTTTAGTCGGGGGATGACTTTGTCAAAGCTTTTCTCTTTATGTATTCTATTGTTATTTGATCAGTATTTACAGGCCTTTTAGAAGATGCGGTTTGTATTTACGTGAAATTACCCATTGTTTTATAACACATCTCAAAGGATATTTGGAAGTACAAAAAAGCTACTGGAATGCCATGAAGACAACAAGTCTAAATTGGGAGTCAGGTAGCGAAGCTGTATGCATTTATTACTTATAAGTAACGATGTGTGTAGCATGCTTAGCAGACGATTCAAATCTTAACTATATAAATAGGTAGGCTACTAATTAGTGATAATTGGGAGGCACGAAGCGAAGCTATAGACTGTTAGGCGTTTTTTTGTATTGGTGTTGTTACAGTATTGGTTTAGTGAGGCTATTTCGAATTGCTATTTGCGGTTCCGCAAGAAGTTAAGTGGATTTTTCTGTTAAAACTTCTCGTCTCAAAGTCATTACAACTAATCGTTTGTAACACCCTGACTTTAACTTCCAATTTATTTAAAAGATATTATGCAACCTGCCAAACGAGTAGCAGTTAATACCGGCATTCTGTATGCCAGGATGGCTATAACTGTTTTTATCTCGCTCTATGCAACCCGACTGGTTTTAGCTGCCTTGGGTGCCGAAGATTATGGTATTTTTAATGTTGTAGGAGGCTCTATTGCGATGCTTGCCTTTTTAAACAGTGCAATGGCTTCTGCAACACAGCGGTTTATGTCCTATGCCCAGGGTGAAGAAGATAAGGATAAGCAGAAGAAGATATTCAATGTAAGTATTCTCATTCACTTGATTATAGGTTTTATCCTCATCATTTTATTGGAAGTTTTGGGGTATTTCCTATTTGAAGGGGTCTTAAATATAGATCAGACTAGGATGGATGAGGCCAAGCTTATTTATCATTTTTTGGTCATAAGCACCTTTGTCAAAGTGATTTCAGTACCTTATGATGCGGTTGTCAATGCTCATGAGAACATGCTTTTTGTGGCGATTCTCGGTATTATTGAAGCTTTTGCGAAGTTGGGGATAGCCTTTTATGTAACTTATACAAACCAAGATAAGTTAGCCAGCTATGGTTTTTTAATGGCTGGCTTAGCGATTTTTCTGTTGTTAATCCTTCGAGTATATTGTCATAGAAAGTATGATGAAGTAGAGATAAAGCCAAAACGCTATTACGATAAAAGCTTGTTTAAAGAGATGACCAGTTTTGCTGGTTGGAGCTTATTGAATAGTGCTTCTAGTATTATTACAATGCAGGGAATGTCTATTGTTTTGAATTCATTCTTCGGAGTTATCGTAAATGCTGCTCAAGGTATCGCTAACCAGATAGCGGGTCAGCTTATGGCATTTTCGAATACGATGTTGAAGGCACTAAACCCTGTTTTGGTAAAGAGTGAAGGGGGAAAGAGAAGACGAGAAATGATCAACATAACTATGACGGGGTCGAAATTCTCCTTTTTCCTGCTTGCTTTTTTTGCTATTCCAAGTATTTTGGAGATGCCTTATATTTTGGGAGCATGGTTGAAGGAGGTGCCGGAATGGGCAATCTTATTCTGTCGATTAGAGTTAGTTCGTAATCTCATAAATCAACTTATGGTTGTGCTCCAGAGTGGAATTGGAGCCGAGGGTAGAGTTAAAAATTTCTCTATCGTCAGAAGCATCTCTTATTTCTTACCACTTCCCTTGGCAATTTTATTCTTTTCCTTGGGTTTCCCTCCCTATTTTATGTACATAGCTTGGATATTCTGTTGGAGTATTATGGGGGTCGTTATTGTCGTTTACTTCGCTAATAAGAACTATGGGTTGTCCGTTCGGGAATATATCTTCAATGTACTGTTGCCTTGTTTCTACTTGTTTGGGATCACAATGGGAGGAGGATATCTCGTTTTATCGATTTTACCGAGTAGTTTCATCCGCTTGATTTTAGTGGTGACTTCAACAAGCCTTCTTTTTGCTTTGTCATTTTGGTTTATATCAATAAACTCAAAAGAAAGAGAGCTACTTATCGGTGTAGGAGGTAAATTGCTTCAAAAGTTTATAAAGAGAGAAAAGCAAGTTGTATCGAATTAAAAGTAATCAGATGAAAAATCCTAAAATAGGAATTCTTACCCTTCCTTTTAATAGTAACTATGGCGGAATTCTTCAGGCCTATGCTTTAATCCATTACTTGAAAGGTTGTGGGTATAATACTTATCATATTTATCGGGACTTTCCGGAAAAAAACAAACTGACACAGATTGCAAAAGATCTTATTAAGTTTATGATCGGAAGAACAAAAAAAAAGCGGGTTAAAGGGCGTTACACCTCAAGTTTTTTCAAAGAATATGTTGCTCCGCGCTCGCATCGGATCCGAACTTTGTCTGATTTGAAAAGATTGAAGGATTATCAGTTTTCTACGGTAATCGTTGGAAGTGATCAGGTTTGGAGGAAAGCGTGTATTTATGGAGATCTGAAAATGAACTACTTTCTGGATTTTGTTGGTCCCAATACAAATCGAGTTGCTTATGCGGCTTCTTTCGGTATCGATGAGTGGCAATATGATGACACTGAAACAAAAGAGATACGAAGAGAAGTGGAGAAATTTCAGGCAATCTCAGTTCGTGAGCGGTCGGGAGTTGATTTGTGTGAGAAATATTGGGGATTAAGAGCTGAGCATGTGATTGATCCGGTAATGTTATTGTCGGTGGATGATTACAGTAAAATGATCGAGAAAGATGACTTGCCAGATAATTCGAATGAGTGTTTTGTATATACTTTAGATGTTTCAGCAGAGAAAGATGAAATTGTTTCTAATGTTTCGCAGAAACTGGGTTTTTCAACCTATTCTATCGATTCTAATCGAAAAGTAAAACCTCGAGTTTCAGAATGGCTTAAAGGGTTTCATGATGCAAAATTTGTAGTTACAGATTCATTTCATGGATGCGTTTTCTCAATTCTTTTTAACAAACCTTTTTTGGTAATTGCAAATAAAGAGAGAGGAATAGCACGTTTTTCATCTGTATTAAATGATTTTGGTTTATTAGACCGGATGATTTATTCCAAAGAAGAGAATTATGAAAAGATTGTTTCAGAACAAATTGATTGGGAAGCAGTGAATAGTATCCTTGCCGAAAAACGCAAAGCAGCTCACCATTTTTTAGTAAATGCAATTAAATAGTCTATTCCCCTTTTTTTGTCCAAACAATTCATTATGAATAGTATTATGATCGTTGGCCTTACTGCTCTTCAAAAAGTTTATGCTTATACCCCATGGAGTCGTAAGTTGAGTCGACCAGAAAGTTTGAACGATCCAGATGAGGTAGCTGAAATCATTCAGCAGAAACTGTTGGATGATAGTCCATGCATGATTGCAAGGTTTGGTGCTAACGAGTTGGCAACTTTGGTCAATTGGCTTGGAATAAGCGAGCATAGAAACAGATACCTTTCATTTATAAAGAATGAATCTCCTGCTTGGTGGTGGAATCAAAACATTATAAGCAAAATGCATGAAGGGGCAGGTTTCTTTCCTGTAGAGACTGATTCTCTTGAGAAGTTTTGCCATCTAATGATGGAGGATATGCCTTTGGTTGATGTTCTTGGTTCATGGCTGCCGGGTGAGCATTATTTTAAAAGAGAATTAAAAGATGCTGTTAGGGTGCAATTGTTGACGTTGGATCCATACTGGAGTCAAATTCCATGGACGAAGGCGCTGGCAGGAAAGAAAGTCTTAGTTATACATCCTTTTACAGAAACAATTCAGAAACAATATAAAAAGAGGGAGTTGCTTTTTGAAAACGAACTTTTACCTGAGTTTGAGCTTTTAACGATTCGGGCAGTGCAAAGTATTGCGGGGACAAAGACACCATTCTCTGATTGGTTTGAGGCATTAAATTATATGAAGCGAAAGATAGATGAGACAGATTTTGATGTTTGTATAATTGGGGCAGGAGCCTACGGTTTTCCATTGGCTGCTCATGTTAAACGACTGGGGAAGAAAAGTTTTCATATTGGAGGAAGCCTGCAGCTTTTATTTGGCATAAGAGGAAAAAGGTGGGAACAAGGCTATCATGATGTGTATGACTATGCAGGGCTCGTAAATCAACATTGGGTTAGCCCCGGGAGTGAGGAAAAACCAGCCAATGCAGATGTCGTTGAAGGAGGATGCTATTGGTAAATGAGTTTAGCTGTTCCTGTTGGGAGGCTGTCCTTTTTTACATATATCGTTGTTTATTGCTCTATTGTGTTCAGCCTCTATCTTTTTAAAGACATTTAATCTTATTGGAGATAATATTTAGATAGCCAGAAAACAAATAGTTAATGATGAAACATTTAGTCTTTTTAAAAAACTACTGGAGAAGTTATCTTAGAAGTTATTTAAAGGCGGGAAGTGAGGCTAATAAAGAGTCTCGATACTTTGATTTAGGGATTCTAAATCCTGCGATTGGGACCTCAAATTTGGGAGATTCAATCATCTTTGAGAGTGTTTATCGAGAGTTGCGAGACTTGTTTGATGAAGATCTCTTTACTTCATTTCCAACCCAAATACATACTTCTTATGATGCTAAGTACTTAATGAGTCAAAAAGACTTATTGTTTGTGGCTGGTACAAACCTTTTGGCATCCAACTTGGAGGAAAGAATGCAATGGAAGCTTACTCCATCTCATAGAAGGTTCCTAAGCAATAAGGTGGTTTTAGTTGGATGTGGGTGGTGGCAGTATCAGGAAAATCCCAATAATTATACCTCTAAACTTTATGAAAGAATATTGAATCACAACCTGATCCACTCTGCAAGGGATAGCTATACTGTCAAAAAACTAAATAGTATTGGAATTGAAAATGTTTTGAATACAACTTGTCCAACCTTGTGGAATATTAATCCAGAGTTTTGTTCAACAATTAATCGGACAAGAAAAAGAAATGTTATCACTACGCTAACGTTTTACGCTAAGAATAAGGTTGATGATTTGAAGATGCTAACGATGTTGAGCAATAACTATGAAAAAGTGCTTCTTTGGGTACAAGGCTATGAGGATATTATTTATTTGAATGAATTAGATCAGAGTATTAAAAATATAGATATTATTCCTCCTTCCTTGGAGGCATTGGATGCAGCATTATCAAAAGGAGATTGTGACTATATCGGAACCCGGCTACACGCTGGAATAAGGGCTATTCAAAATGGAATCAGAAGTTTGATTTTGGCTGTTGATAACAGAGCATTGGAAATTGGGAAGGATGTTAACTTGAATGTAATTGAACGAGCGGATGTGTCCGAAGTCAAAAAATTTATCAATGGGACGTATGAAACAGCAATTGTCCTTCCAGAAGAGAATATTAGAGCTTTTAAAGCAAGCCTAAAGAACTATCGTTTTAATTCTATTTCCAAATAACTTGACTGATTTTATACAAAATTGCATTATCACTTAAATATTATTTCTATGGGCTTTACAGATTTACTTACCATTTCTATGCCTGTCTATGAGCGAAGGGACTTTTTTGAGCAAGCTCTAAATAGTGCATTAAATCAGACTGTTAAATGCAGGGTGATTGTTGTTGATAACTGCTCTTCTCATGATTATTTTAAGCAGGTCTGTGAGAGAAAGGGAGTTCCTTATTATCGGAATAGTGAGAATATTGGAATGGCTAGGAATTTTGCAAGGGGCTTTGAGCTTTCTGATACCAAGTTTGTCATGAATTTGCAAGATGATGATCAGCTTTCTCTGGATTATGTAGAATCATTTTTAAAGGCTTATGAAGAACATCCCGATATTGATATCTTTTTTCCTGATTTTGTCCGGTTGACTTCAGAGGGACAGAAGCCTCACAAGCATGTTTTACCATTTGGTTATATGGAAAAAGGAGAGAAGATTATAGAATATGGAATTAAATATAAATTAGGATTTCCTTATATGGCAAGCGCCATAAAACGAACGAAAGTGAATGGTTTTCACGGAGAATACGAGGGCAGTGGAAGTTATGATTGGGTTTGGATTTACTCTGAAGCTGATAAATTTACTTTTTATGGAGATTCCAGAAAGCTATATATTTTTAGAGATCATGACAATCAGGATACAAAGAAGAATGCTATAAACTATAGTTTTACCTTACCCTATATTTATGATGTCGTATTAAAGGAAAAGGTAACGAATAAGGAGTTGAAAAAGAAAGCTGAAAAAAATGCTTTCATGGAACTTTTCAAATTAAAATCGGCAGCTAGTCGAAAGGCTGTTAGTAGTTTTTTAGAAAAGGATACCATTTTTAGCCATTACCTTCGGGATAAACTTGATCAAAGTCTTCTAGTCAGAATGCTTTTTGCTTGCCCTGTTTCGGGGGTAAACTTTACCTATCGAGCTTTAAGGAAATCTAAGGTGATTAACTAGTTTTTGAATCGCTGAAATATAGTAACATGAAAGTTCTTTGGATAACGAATACCCTTTTCCCTGATGTTTGTAAATCGTTGAATATTCCGACACCTGTAGTAGGAGGTTGGATGTATGCTTCAGCAGAATCCTTGTTAAAGGAATTTGGGGAATTACAACTAGGAGTTGCTTCTATTTATAAAGGAAAAGAATTTCAAATTAAGGAGATAAATGGGGTTACTTATTATTTGTTACCATCTGCCTCGCGAAGTAGTTATTCGATAGAGCTTGAGGGGCTTTGGATAAAAGTAAAGGGGCATTTTCAGCCAGATGTGACGCACATTCATGGTTCTGAATATCCACATGGCTTGGCTTATGTTAATGGAGTAGGTGGTCAGAATGTTGTGGTTTCTATTCAAGGGCTGATAAGCATCTGTGAGCGATATTGTTTTGCAGGGATTCCGACTAGTGTGCTTCTTAAAAATATGACTTTACGAGATTGTGTGAGACGAGATACGATCTTTAGACAAAGAAAAGGCATGAGGCGACGTGGTGATTTTGAAACGCTTTTGCTGAAAAAAGTAAATAATGTAATTGGACGAACTTCATGGGATCAAGCTCAGGCATGGGGAATTAACCCAAATGCAAAGTATCACTTTTGTAATGAAACTTTACGGGGAGAGTTTTATGGGCATTCATGGGATTACGGTAATTGTGAGCCTTACCGTATTTTCTTGAGTCAGGCGCATTATCCACTAAAAGGATTACATCAGCTGATTAGAGCCTTGCCTATAGTGTTAAGAGAATTTCCAGACGCTAAGGTTTATGTTGCGGGTAACAATTTCACGAATGTAAAAAATTGGCGACTTGGTGGATATGGAAAGTACATAAAATCCTTGCTTAAAAAGTATAATTTGACCGATCGTTTCGTCTTTACAGGCATACTAACTGCAGAAGAGATGCGCGAGCAATATTTGAAGGCAAATGTATTCGTTTGTCCTTCATCTATAGAAAATAGTCCAAATTCGGTTGGCGAAGCACAATTATTGGGAGTTCCTTGTGTGGCTTCTTATGTTGGGGGAATGCCTGATATGATCAAACATGAAACTTCAGGTTTGCTGTATCGGTTTGAGGAGACTGAAATGCTGGCAAAAAGTTTATGTCGCATATTCAAAGATCCAGATTGGGCAAAAAGACTTGGAGTAAAGGGGCAAAAAGAGGCTATGGAAAGACATAACCAGCATAATAATACCAAAGCACTTCATTCAATTTATAGTGAATTATGCAACGGACTGTGATGTTTATATATAAGGGAGTTAGAGCAATCTATACAAAAATTGCTTTAGTGTTTCACCATCTTGTGACCTGGTTGTTGCTCTATTCTAATAATATTCAATTTAAGCAATTTTCAACTTCTGGGATTCCCTACTTAAGTGTCTCGAGAGACGGCTGGTTTAGCATTGATCAGAACTTTCGAATGCATAATGGGAATATGGGAAATCCAATTGGTCGTCCTCAGCGTTGCGTTTTCACAGTGGGAAAGGGAGCTTCATTGTCGATAGGCAAGAATGTTGGCTTAAGCTCGACTGCTTTAGTTGCGCATCAAAGTATTACAATAGGGGACAACGTGAAAATTGGAGCTGGTGTTTGTATTTATGATACTGATTTTCATGCATTAGATGCGAAATTTCGAATGGCTTCAGTAACAGATTTCAAGAATAAAAAATGCAAAGAAGTGATCATTGAAGACAATGTTTTCATCGGAGCACATGCAACTATACTTAAGGGTGTTCGAATTGGAGAGAACTCAATTGTAGGAGCATGCGCTGTCGTAACCAAGGAGATTCCACCTAATGAGATTTGGGGGGGGAACCCTGCGATTTTTATAAAAAAATTAATAAATGATGAAGAGTCGATTTGCTAAGTTGGTCCCATATATGATATTGCCCATTGCTATATTTTCTATTCAGCAATATATTTCGTTGCCAATTGGAAATACTACTGTTTGGTGGCTAGTTCATTTCCTAATTCTATTTATTTTCTTTTGGGAGGCGCGCTATAGTCAGGTGTCCAGAGAGGATAGTAAAAGTTTACAATTTGTAAAGATTTATCTACTGTGGAATGTATTTAACATATTGAGGGGGGTATTTGTTGCGGAAGGCTATTGGGACTATAAAGGCTTGATAAGTATGGGAATGACCTTGTTGTTACCTGTTATTGCCTATTTATCTGTAAACAAAGAGCGAGTCCAGGATATTTTATCATTTTTTGTCAATTACGTAATTCCTTTTGGATTTTTGTTATTCCCATTCATGCCAATTGGGGCATGGGGGTGGTACCTTTTCCCGATTGGTTTTTTGATGCTGTTTTTTCCCGTTTTACCCATGAAGGGAAAGATTATTGTACTAGTCGTTTCATTGATTGCAATATTTGGAGACTTGGGGGCCAGGAGTGGGGTGATTAAGTATGGGATACCGATTGTTTTAGTTGCTGGGTTTTATGGAATACGCCATTTAGTATGGGGACAAAAGTTAATGGGATACACCCGAAAACTTTTAGTCATTGCTCCATTTGTCTTTTTTATATTAGCAGTAACTGATGTTTTTGAAGTCTTTAAAATGGATCAATACATTAAGGGTAATTATGTGGAAGTAAAAAAAGATAGTAGTGGAGAAGTTGTCGAAGAAAATTTGACGGCAGATACACGCTCTTTCCTTTATATGGAAGTGATAGAATCAGCTAGGAAGTACAATTATTGGTTACTTGGTAGAACTCCTGCCAGAGGAAATGAGACCATTCATTTCGCTGGGGAAATGGTTCGAAATACAGGGAGGGCAGAGCGATTAAGAAATGAGGTGGGAATTCTGAATGTTTTTACCTGGACAGGAATTGTAGGGGTTGTTTTATTCTTCTTGGTTTTTAATAAGGCATCTTATATGGCTATCCACAAATCAAAAAATACATTTGTGAAATTAGTTGGTTTATTTGTTGCTTTTCGCTGGGTATATGCTTGGGTGGAGGATTGTAATATATTCGATATTAATAATTTCGTGATATGGATGATGATTGGCATTTGTTTATCGCCATCCTTCCGAAAAATGAGTGATGCTGAATTGAAGCTATGGGTTTGGGGAATCTTTGAACGGAAGCATTATAAAAAATATCGCTTGTTTCTACGTCATGATAAATATGAATTGATTTTATGATTTGAAGAAAATATTTGGAAAATAGAATGGAAAATACTGCTGTTATTTTGACTTGCCATAATCGAAAAGATAAGACACTTAATTGCTTAAATAGATTATTTGAATCAGCTGCCAATTCTGGTCTAGAGGTAGCTACTTATCTTGTTGATGATGGCTCTACTGATGGAACAGGTGAGGCTGTAAAAAAATGTTTTCCTAAGGTAAATGTAATCCAGGGGAATGGAAATCTTTTTTGGAATCAAGGCATGCGATTGGCATGGAACGAAGCTTCCAAAAAGGATTATGACTTTTACCTTTGGTTGAATGATGATACCAATTTATTCCCATCTGCTCTTTCTGAATTATTTTATGCTTATAAATTCCTTTATACCCAGAATCAGAACCCAGCCTTGATTTGCGGAGCTTGTTGTTCTGAGGTTGGAGTTGACGAATTTTCTTATGGTGGCCGGTCAGAAGTAGGGCCAGTTGTTCCAAACGGAAGTTTGCAAACATGCAAATATATAAATGGTAACGTGGTTCTTGTTTCAAAAGAGATATTTGAAGAATTAGGAAATCTTGCAGGTGATTACACACATGGAATGGGCGATTTTGATTATGGTCTAAGAGCACAGCGTGCTGGGTTTAAATGTTATACCTCTAAAGAGTACATAGCAGCTTGCTTGCCTAATGAAGAAACTCCACGATGGTGTGATCCAAAGGAAAAGTTGTCAAAAAGGTTGAAAATTTTTTACTCTCCATTAGGTTTAAATTACAAAGAGTATATCATCTTTAGGCGTAAGTTTTGGCCCAATGAGTGGTATGTTTTTGCAATTAAAGCATATTTGAAAGCTCTAGTTCCTAGACTTTATACTGCTGCTGCAAAGAACCGTTTATAATTATTATAGTACATAAAATTGTTCCTTAATAGGGGTAACTGTAAATGATGAAACAAAAGGCACTGGTTTTTTATACCTACCTACCTCCTTGGAGAATTGATGTATTCAATGAGATGGGAAAGTATTATGATCTAACAATCGTTTTTTTGAATGCTGAATCAGAAGGATTCACCTATAATCGGGAAGTCCTTACAAAGCAGCTGGAAGTCAATTATCTATTTTGGGATAAAGGATTTAAAATTGGATCAAGAGCTTTTCGGCTGGGGATACTTGGACTTTTAAAAAAATATCAGCCTTCAGTTGTTTTTTCTCACGAGTATTCTCCAACCAGTATTTTACTTGCTCTATTTCACAGATTAAAACGATATCAGTTTAAGTATATCATTACCACATCGGATAATTTGAGCATTGCAAAAGGGGCTAAGGGAATAAAGAGAAAGGCAAGAGATTTCGTTTTATCTAATGCAGATGGGATAATTGTATATAGTCAAGCGGTAAAAGAGTGGTATGAAAAAAGTTTTAAAGAACTTCGGGTGGAAGTCTGTCCAAATATTCAAAGTGCTGAAACTCTTTTAAAGAATAAGAAATTATTTCCGAAAATTAGAACTGATTATTTGGAGCGTTATCAGCTGGAGTCCGGCAAAGTTATTTTGTTTATAGGAAGATTGGCGGAGGTTAAAGGGCTTGATTTATTGATTCGAGCTTTTGCCCAGTCAAATCGAGAAGACTATAAATTAGTGATTGTTGGAGAAGGAAAGGAAAAGCAGAATTTGATTGATCTAGCAAGGAAATTACAAGTTGATGATGCTGTTTGCTTTCTTGGCTATTTTGAAGGAGCTTCGCTTTATGCTTGGTATGACATTGCTAACTTTTTTATTCTACCTAGTCGTTATGAACCTTTTGGAGCTGTAGTCAATGAAGCATTAGTCTTTGGTTGTCCGGTTGTGGCTAGTCAATATATTGGAGCACTTGATTTCATAGAAAAAGATTCAAACGGTCTCATTTTTGATCCTTTAAATGAAGGGGAATTTATTGATACGTTGAATAGGTCTTACAAAATGTTTGATGGAGTCAATCCAAAGAAAAAGGATTTGATGATTACGTCTTTTAAAGAACATGTTAGAAGCTTTGAGTACATTATTGAGAATAAATCATGAAGATTGAATTTGTTAACATGCCAAAGGGAACTGGACGCTTTACATTTGTATTACGCTATTGGGCAAATATGATGAGGTCATGGTATATTTTTAATGTAAAATTTCCATGGGTAAAGTACCATGGATTTGTTCGGGTGATGCATGGTACTCGCTTTGCAAAACGATCGATTTCGATAGGGCATAAGGTGCAGTTTGGACCTAATTGTAATATTGCTTCTGATGCTGTTTTTGGAAATAATATTCTTTTAGCAGGGAGTGTGGCGCTTGTTGGAAAGTATGATCATTCAATTGATTGTGCCGGAGTAACAATTTGGGATTCTCCAAGAGGAGATGATCAGCCAACAATTATTGAAGATGATGTTTGGATTGGGCATGGAGTTATTGTTATAGGAGGTGTTACAATCAGCCGTGGTTCAGTTGTCGCTGCAGGTTCAATAGTTACAAAAAGTATTCCTCCTTGTGAGGTCTGGGCAGGTAATCCTGCAAGAAGGATTAAGAACCGTTTTGAAAAGGAGGCTGATAGAGAGAAGCATTTGACGTACTTAAAGTCAAAATAGGTTTATTTATGAACGATGCTCTCCTCGATGTTGCAAGAAGGAATTTCTCCAATTTATTTAAAAGGAAATCATGCTAAATATATTGATTAATGCGTATGCTTGTGCGCCACACAAAGGCTCAGAACCAGGTATGGCATGGAACTGGATTGTCAATTTGTCCCGACATTGCCGTTTGTTTGTTATTACCGAAGGGGAATGGCGAGAGGAAATTGAGCTTGCACTGGATAGGTTGCCTGAAAAAGAAAATATTACATTTTATTATAACCCGGTTAGCCCAAAAATTCGCCAAATGTGTTGGAATCAGGGAGATTGGCGTTTTTATTATTTCTATCGTAAATGGCAAAAGAAGACTTTTAGTATTGCCCGTGATATTATTGGCAATCATTCAATTGATCTTGTACATCAGTTAAATATGGTTGGCTATCGTGAACCAGGTCTGTTGTGGAATTTTCGGGATATACCTTCCGTTTGGGGGCCTATTGGTGGTTTTGGGGGAGTTCCTAATTCATATTTAGGACTTTATGGTTGGAAGGAAAGAATTAAGCAACAGGTAAAAGGACTACTGAATCGGGTTCAAGTCTATAGTCCTTACATTCAGAATGCAATTAATCAGACTTCTGTTTTAATTGCCTGTAATAGCGTGGCAAAAGATGTGCTTACTCGTTTTAGGGATGACGGTGTTTGTTTAACTTCTGAGGTTGGTACTTTTTCCGAGTCAATTTATGCCAATAATACAAAGAGGGAGGGGGAACAATTGCAGCTATGCTGGATTGGACGAAACTACCCAACAAAAGCTTTAATAATTGCACTTCGTGTTTTTAAGCAGTTGGAGGGGCTCCCTGTGCATTTACAGGTCATTGGGGTTGGAGAGGAAGCAATTCCCCATAGAGAATTGGCTAATTTAAAGAACGTAACATTTCATGATTGGCTACCTTTGGAAGAAGTGCATGAACAGTTAAGAAACAGTCACGCGTTGTTGTTTACAAGTTTGTATGAAGCAACGGGAACTGCAGTTCTTGAGGCTATCTCCAATGGAGTACCAGTACTATGTCATGACACATGTGGGCAAGGTGACGTTATTGATAAATCCTGCGGAATTAAAATTCCATTAAAAGATCCAGAGAATAGTGTGAGTTTATTTGAAGTTGCTGTTCGTGACTTATTAGACAATCGTAAAAAACTGGAGAAACTTGCATTGGGAGCGCTAAAAAGAGCGGAGGAGTTAACTTGGGAAGAAAAAGCAAAACAAATGATTGCTATTTACGCTAAAGCTATAGCATCAAAGAAGTCTTCTGAAAAGTTTGTCACTCACTTTGAGAATAAATAAAATCTTTAGTATGAAAATATCAAGTATCCAGCTGTTAGGGTACCCTGTTTTTAGTGAGTCATTATCGACGATTCCTTGGCAGAAAAAATTGGTTATTAATACCATCAATGGGCATTCCTATACTGTTGCCAAATCTGATTTGCAGTTTAGGAAAGCTTTACAGGAATCTGATGTGTTGTTGCCTGATGGAGCGAGTGTTGTGATGGGAATGAAGATGCTTCAAGGGCAAAATATCCAAAAAATAGCAGGGTATGACTTGTTTATTTTTCTAATGGATTACCTCAATCAGCGAAAAGGAAAATGTTTCTTTTTAGGCTCGATGGATCATACCTTGGATAAAATGAGAAGTCGGGCGATGAAGGAGTTTCCAAATGTGCAGATTGGAAGTTTTTCACCACCGTATAAGCCGGTGTTTTCGGCGGAAGATAATCGTATAATGCAGGATCAGGTTAATCAATTTAAGCCTGATGTGCTTTTTGTTGGAATGACGGCTCCGAAGCAAGAAAAGTGGGTGAATGATAATAAAAACAAGCTGGATGCTGTAGCTATTTGTTCTATTGGAGCAGTGTTTGATTTTTATGCAGGAACATCAAATCGTCCTCCCCAATGGATGATTAATCTAAAGCTTGAGTGGTTGGGACGTCTGCTAAAAGAGCCCAAGCGTATGTGGAAAAGATACCTTTTATCAACTCCGGTCTTTTTCATTGATGTGTTTTTGTATAAACTTGGATTTAAGAATCGCATCCATATAAATTAACTGAGTGAAATAAAATTTAGGGAAAAAGAAAAGCTCCTACTTTTCAACTGAAAAGTAGGAGCTTTTACTTGGATAGTGCATGAACTGGTTACATAATGACAATTTTACTTTGATAAACTTGTGTATTACATACCAGTTGCATAATGTAGGTCCCTTTGTTTAAATGAGAAAGGTTTACTCGATCTTCCAAGGTTCCAAATGAAGCAGAAAGAACTTGCTTGGAGACCATGCTCCCCATCATATTAAACACCGCTATTTCGCAATTATCAGTTATCAGATTATTGGCTAATATATTAATGATTCCATTGCTTGGGTTAGGGTAGAACTTAACTTCGAGAGACTTGAATTCAGGATCGATATCCGTGCTGATACCAGCTTCCATGATGTTATTTTCAACCCAGAAGTTTTCAAAGGACTCGATTTCATTCCCTGATTGGTCATAGATTGGAAGAGAACCTTTGGTATAACTTACCAGGATTTCATCTCCAAACTCATAACCTGAATCTACATCCAGGTAAATCGCATTTCCTTTAACACTAACTTTCTGGACAGTCTTATTATTGCTTGTCTCAAAATCAGAGTTGATCAATGCACTTTTTAGATTGTCAGCTTGAAGAGGTTCTTCATAGTACAAGACAATTCGTTTTGGGTCATTATTATTAACTTCTCCTTTGACTAATTTACCCTTGATGACTATATCAATTGTTATTGTTGCAGTGGCAGACAATGGAGTTGTTCCATTATCAGTAACCTCAACAACTAAGGGTAATGTTTGACTATAGGAGAGTTGAAGGTTTGCTGTTGAAAAAAGTTCTCCAGAGGTTTGATTCAAGAAGAAAGAACCATCCTCATTACCTTGAATGATAGCGTAACTCAACGTTTGCCCTTGATCCGGGTCACTTGCAATAACCTGTCCAATAAGGTCTCCTGCATTGTTGTTCTTTCGAATCTCAAATAGTTGATTTTGAACAACTGGAGCCTGATTAGAAGTTGTTGGAATCAATGAAATTGAGATATTGGCATATGCAGATAATGGATTGGAATCATTATCGGTAACCTGAACTTTCAAAGTGATAGATTGATTGGTAGTTACTGCGATTTCCGTATTGGAGAATAGTTGTCCATTGTCTGGATTCAAACTGAACAGACCATCTTCATTCCCTTGAAGAATAGCGTACGATAACGTTTGTCCTGCATCAGGGTCACTTGCAATAATTTGACCAATGAAAGTTCTTGCAGGGAGATCTCCATCAACAGTCATAAATTGATCGGCAATTGCCGGACTGTGGTTTAATTGAGCAGCAGAGATATTGATGGATACGCTTGCTTCAGTCGTAAGCGGACTTGTGGCATTATCACTAACTTCGACGATAAAATTCACTTGTATAGGAGATGTAGTCAGAATAGAAGATTTGGCATAGATTTCACCGGTAGATAAATCAATGGCAAAAAGGCCTTCTGTATTCCCTGATGCGATACGATAGCTTAAGGTCTGGTTTTGATCAGGATCGGAAGCTACAAGCTTTCCAACAACAGTATTAGTGGCTATGTCACCATCCAAGTCAAGTGTCAAATCTTGTGCTATCGGACTCTGATTAATCTGAGTTGCACTTATTTGAATGGTAATATTGGCACTTGCAGATAACGAAGTAGTTGCATTGTCTTCAACTTGAACTAGAAGAACAACTTCACGGTCTGTTTGTAATGCAATATCCTGGTTTGCGAATAACTCTCCAGTAGTTGAATTCACCGCGAACAGTCCATCTTGATTCCCTTGAATGATGGAATAACTTAGGATGTCATTTGCATTTGGATCACTGGCAAGAATTTGACCGACTATGTCATTCATCTTCAGCGAAAAATTAACCTTGAATGTTTGATCTGCAATAACTGGTGCTTGGTTGATTTCTCCAACTTTTGGAGTCGTTATAATGACAGTTGCATTGGCTGCTAGTGGAGTTGTTGCATTGTCTTTGACTTCTACAACTAAAGAAATTGTCTCGGGAGCATCTAATGGTATACTTTTTTGTAAGAAAAGTTCTCCACTGGCTATGTCAAGAGCAAACAAACCATCTTCGTTTCCTTTTGTAATGGAATAGCTTAGCTTTTGTCCTTCATCAGGATCAGTCGCAAGGATTGTCCCAACAAGGTCATTAACCGAAACACCACCGGAGAGATCGAAAACCTGATCGGCAATCACCGGACTATGATTTATCGAAATCCCGATTAGATTGATGTCGACTTTTGCTTGAGCCGAGAGAGGAGCAGCAGCATTGTCTGTTACTTGAACAGTCATCGACTTTGTCTGGTTTGAGGTTGTTAAAATGCTTGATTTCGTATGAATCCGCCCATTTGAAGGATCCACAGCAAATAAACCATCTTCATTTCCTCCAACGATCGAGTAGGTCAAAATTTGTCCTTCATTTGGGTCACTGGCTGCAATTTGTCCAATGAGCTCATTGCTAACTAAATCTCCTTCAACTGCAAATGATTGTGGAGAAATTGTCGGAGCTAAATTTTCAACAGTTGGAATTTGCTGAACTTGTTGAAATAAATCAGAAATATCTGAAGCTGAAAGGACTGTGTTGTAGATCCGAACTTCGTCAATTGCTCCACTATAAAGTAAAGTCGCAGGATTCTGGTCTCTTCCTGCTCCGATTAACAGGTTGTAGCCAGCTCCAGAGTCGATTATACCTGTTGCGTTGATTTGTCCTACTACTTGATCATCAAGATAGATGATTTTCTCAGTTCCGTCGTAAGTAACGCTCAAGAGGTGCCAGTTTCCATCCCACAGCAAATTAAGATTGTCAACTGCAAACCATGAGTTTGTCGTTCCTGTTGTTTTGAATCCAACCCGTTTTAGTCCAGGGTACACATAGAGTGCAAAAGAATCAGTATTAGGACCGCCATGCATGATAATCCCTTGATAAGAGTTTAATGTAACATCTGGTTTTATCCAGGCGCTTAATGTTAGCTTATCGGTAACATTATCTCCAAAGCTTTCCCCAAGATTAATATGGCCTGTTTGAGAGAACTCAAGCCCTTGTCCATTTGCTCCGGTAATACGGTTTTCTTCATTCATCAATGTTCCATCATTTGAACCTTGACTATCAATTACAGTTGAACCGGAGTTTTCTTCGAAAAGATACTCGGAGAATGCTGATTCAGGGGTTGGAATTATGATATCAACAGATGCACTTAAAGGTTCTGAAATATTGCCTGCTGCATCTTTGGCCCAAGCATATAGTGTTTGTAGTCCTGTTGAGGCAAATGAGTACGAAGAAGGAACAGCTTCACTCCAGCCGCTATCACTTGTTGATGGGGCTGTTGAACTCTGAGTTAATATGTATCCAGTTACTCCGATGTTGTCAGAAGCTGTTAAGCTGGTAACTGCAACAGTTTGATAACTTGAGCTCTCAGGGATTGTAAATGCCGAAATAACAGGACTTGATGTATCTAATTTTTGAGCCGGTTCACTGATCTCAATAGTAATCGTTACCTGAGCTCTGGCAGTTAGAGGAGTCGAAGCGTTATCTTTTACTTCTATGGTCAACACGACAGCTTGATTCTCGGCATAGGTAATTGCTGTGTTGGCAACAAGGACACCTGTTGATGCCTCGATAGCAAAGAGATTATCTGTATTTCCAGAGATAATCGAGTAGGTTAAGGTTTGTCCATTATCTGGATCGTTTGCAATAACTTCGCCAATTAGAGCTTGAGCATCTTTTTGATCAGTAATATTAAAAGACTGATCTAAGATTACAGGACTCTGGTTTTGTAGTTCTTGCGTTGTCTTTATTAGAATGATCGAAGTAAATGGCTCTAGCTTGATCTCTCCACTAACCGTATTTCCGTTTAAATCTCGGTATACACTGCTTCCGAGACTTATGGTTTTTGTTGTTTTCTCAGCATTGTAAAAGAGTTGTTCTGTTTCACCTTCTGCAAGAGGAGTGTTATCAAGACTTGAGTTTGGATCTTGACCAGTCAAGCTTTGCCAATCAGTTAAAACGAAACCATAGGGATAAGTATTGAATATATGGAAAGGAGCTCCATAGGAAGTTTCCCTCTTTCTCCACTTGTCAACGTACAAATTATTATCATACTTAACATCCTTGAAATCAACTTGCGTTCTGATTAGTCTGGCAGGGGTTCCGTCAGGACTTTTTGTGCTTTGAATATTACAGATTGTATTGTGTGTGATATTGTTCATGGCATAGCCAAGCTTGTAGTCATAAGAATACATGCCAACCCCGCAGTCAAAAAGTGTGTTTTTGTGTATTTCGAGCGCGCCCACCCCATTCATCGTGATACCAACGCTTTTTACATTTTTTATTGTGTTATCGGAGATAGTGATGTCTCGTGTTCTTTCATCCATATAAATACCGTTTCCCATTGATCTACCGACAGTATATCCATCTGAGTTTCCTGGAACATGGTCGATGATATTAGATCGAATAATTGAGCCAGAAGAACCAGGGTCTGAATATGCTCCTCCGTTAAAGGTATAGATACCAGCACCATCATCAATTGTTAGACAGATATCTTTCATGTAGTTATGCTCAACAAGAGTGTTTACTCCACTAAAAGAGATTCCGTGGTAGGCTGTTTGGCTAATGGTGTTGTCTTTGATGATATTGTTATCACCATTGCAGGTCATTCCTGTTCCGTTACTATGTCCTTTTGTGCCGCTGATGCCAATTTCGGAGAATAGTGCAATATGAGAAATCGTATTATTAGAAACCTCTGAGCTTCCACTATTGATAACTCGAATGCCATCATGGCTTACATGCTTGACGGTATTCCCGGAAACAAGAGAATTAGGACAGGAGTACAATTCAATACCATGTTTGGCCGCACCAATAACAAGACATTCTAAAACAGAAATATTTGATCCCGATTTAGCTGCAATTGCAATTCCTGAACTATTGCGAGTCTCAATATTCTCAATGGTAATATTGCTTTGATTAGCTAAAGAAATACAGTTCTCATATGCTGAGGCTCTTGTCTCATAGTTAGAAGGGGAATCACCATTGGGCGTCCAAAAGTAAATCATTTGACTTGATGGATCATAACTCCATTCGCCTGCTTGATCCAACACCTCTAATTTATTGAGAAGAATGAATCCCTCCCCAACTCCTAGGCCATAAGTAGGCTGAGAATCTAGTGTGAGCTGACTTCCAGAGGCGTTAACAACTTTTTTGGTCATCAAAGCCCATGCTTGTGTTCTTCCAACCCAAGTGGCGTTTGAATAGTTAGTTCCAAAAGGAAGTGTCTTAGAAGTAAAACTAGTACTTGAATTTACTTGATCAATAGTCGCATAACCCGAATTTGGGAACCTGGCTACTTGCATCTTTGTTCCATTCAAGAATAGTTGGTTGATATCCTCAGTTACCTTTGCCTTATAAATATTTCCAGAGTGTAGTTGCCACCCTGTAATTTCTTGAGATCCGTAGATTCTAGGCTTTTCGCCTGTTCCATAAGCACCATATGTAATTGGGTTTCCATTTGTTCCTGAAGCAGAAATAACTAATGTACCTTCCCATTCATCCCCTCTTTTGAATAATATTTTATCCCCGGCACTTGGCTTAAAGCTGTTCACTTTTTCCAAAGATTTCCAAGGATGGCTGGTGCTTGTTCCAGCATTTGAATCATTCCCTTCGCTGCTGCTGACGTAATAGCTTGTTTGTGCTAGTAGTGTTGCAGGTAACGCAAGGAGTATGATTAATATTAATTCTTTCATCCTACACGTAATTTAATGGGTATATATTGAATACTAAAAAATTGATAGTTAATAAAGTTGATGCCAGTTTATGTCTGATCAACAGACCTAATTACTAGCATAACAGCGATTAGTCCTTTGAAAAGATTGGCTTTGATAAATACCTACCTTTTTTGATGATCAAAGGATTTCCAGACTGAATAGTCGATGGTGAGTAGAGAGCAAGTTGCAACGTACTTTCAGGTATTGCCAAATCAGCATTAAAATTAGTGCATTGCATCATAATGCCTGTTTTTAGCTGGCTTAGCCAATGTGAGTTCACGCTGACCGTTTTCATTCGCTCTTTTAAGTTCTGCACAATTTGAATCGCCTTTAGAACGATTCTGCAATTTTTGGCATGCAATCCTGGCTGCCAAATTTGTTTTTGAAACGTACTCCATAGAGATTGGAACTGACCAGTCTCAGGAGGCAACTGAAATGTAAAAAGATTCTTCATAGCAATTTGATAAATGGTGTTATTAATCCATCCCACAAAATCCCATTCTCCACGGCAATAAAAACATGTTCAAATTTGCAATAATCGGGTGTCCTGCTTTCAACTGGAGTGTATTTACTTAATACTACGGTTGAATTGCCCAACACCGAATAGCTAGGACTATCTATCGAAGAAGTCGTATCGCTCGAAAAATAAAAGATCTATTTCTTTTCTCCAGTCCAAAAATTGGAGAAAGTTTAAATCTTAATAATTGCGATAAACTATAAAGGATTATTAAATCACATTCTAGATTGTTAGAATGCTTACTTGAGGCTTGTACTTGGTTGAACAGGCACAAACGATTTGAAAAAAAGGCATTTAAAGTCTTCAATTTTCAATTTGATTAATGTTAATATTAAATCTATCTCACACATAATCCCACTTCACGATAATATAAACACGCTCAAATTTCGACTGCAATAAGGCAAAAAATTTTAATAAAACAAATGTTGGATGTTTTTTGAGCATTAATTTATATCCAATATAAATAGTGATTTCCCCTATTCATGACTCAGTTATGTTTCTTTAAAAATGTTCTGAGAGCGGCTTGTCTTTTATTTTTTGGATGTCTTTAAGTGGCGGTGTTGTAGCTGTTTATGCTAATTTTAGATATTTATTGTCAATGTAAAAGACACGAATTTGTTGTTTTACGTGAAATTACCCATTGCTTTATTATCGATGTCGTAGGATATTTGGAAGTACAAACAAAGAGTGAAAAATGCTCTAAGACATGTTTGTTTTGAGTTGGATTACGAGCTGATCAAAAGACTCAAAAAAACTGGATAATGAAAGCAGATATTGAGTTGGATTTTTCCGGTTGACAAAATCTACAAATTGCGTTTCTTATCAAACTGTAGATTATTAAAAAAGCAACGATGTTCTCAGAATGAAAATGGGAGGCAAAGGGCGAAGCTGTGCAGACTGAGGATATTTTGCGAATGGTTCTAAATAAATAATGAACGAAGGATGGCTTGATTTCATCGTTGAGACAAAAAGAGCTTCTCAACCAGTTGTTATTTTTGATCTGCATTGAAAGCATCCGAGGTGTTAAGTTAGCTATATATTATTCAACAAGTGAAAATTGGTCTATTGCTGGTTGAATAAATTGTTGGACAGGTGTTATTCAAAAATTTAGAAAATTATGACATTAATTAATTCGTCATACAACTGGTACGCTTTATATACGAGGTCGCGTTATGAGAAAAAGTTGCACCAGGATTTATTGAAAAGAGGTGTTGAGGCATATTTGCCACTGAAAACTGAAAAAAAGAAATGGAGCGATCGAGTAAAAGTTGTTGAGGAACCATTATTAAGAGGCTATGTCTTTGTGAAGGTTAGCAACAGAGAATATTTCGATGTTGTTAATAATCCCGGCGCAGTTTGTTATGTGTCTTTCGATGGGAAAGCAGCAGCAATTCCGGAAAATCAAATTGATGCGCTCCGTTTGTTTGTTGATCACTTCAATGACAATATTAATGTAACTCGCGAGCGAATTTCAAAAGGTGATATCGTTAAAGTTAAAGATGGTCTTTTGAAAGGAGTTCATGGCGAAGTTGTTGAAATTCGTGGAGCTAAACGTATTGTATTGCGATTCAATAATCTTGGATATTGTATTCATACCGATATTTCTTTAGATGAGGTAGAGTTTACAGAAAAAAGGGATAATGAATAAGCGTTAAGCTTAAAAGCAAGTTGCGTTTGTAAAAAAGGGACTTTTTACACCAACGATAACTTCTGCGTTTTATTCATTACTTACTTACCCTTGTTTTCATGTTAATGAAAACACACTATTCTTAGATCATTTCTTCTTGATTTTTAATTCTTTCCTTATTGATTGGTCTTTTTGAGACGGGCTATCCTATGCTCTAAGGAGAAGTGATGTTTTGAATGTCTATTAGGTTGGAAACCCGAAATTTAAGATAATTCAAAAAGTAATTTAAAGCGAACGAACTATGAAAATTTTAATTGTTGGAAATATGGGATATGTAGGTCCAGGAGCAGTTGAGCAGCTGCGTAAGACCTATCCCGATGCAGAACTGGTTGGTTTTGATATTGGTTATTTTGCAAGCTCTTTAACGCATGTCCTTTATCAGCCCGAAATTAGATTGGATAAGCAGGTATTTGGCGATGTTCGAGAGTTCCCTTACGAACTGTTAACAGGTGTGGATGCTGTTGTTTACTTAGCAGCGATTTCAAATGATCCGATGAGTGCAGTTTACGAGGAAATGACGATGGATATTAATTACCGTTCATGCGTCCGTCTGGCTAGACGAGCCAAAGAATATGGTGTGAAATCCTTTGTTTTTGCTTCAAGCTGCAGCATGTATGGTGAAGCAGATGATTACCCAAAAACAGAACAAGATACCTTAAAACCATTAACAGCTTACGCTCGCTCTAAGGTTGCAGCCGAAAGAGAATTAGAGCCATTAGCATCAGATGGTTTTACAATTACGTGTTTGCGATTTTCAACAGCTTGCGGAATGAGTGCCCGGCTGCGTTTGGATTTAGTACTGAATGATTTTGTAGCCGGAGCTATTCTTTCTCGCGAAATTAACATATTGAGTGATGGTACACCTTGGCGTCCTTTAATCAACGTATTGGATATGGCTTTGGCCATTGAGTGGGGAGTTCAACGGGAAGCGCTATCTGGTGGAAACTTCTTGGCTGTCAACGTTGGAACTAGTAAATGGAATTATCAAGTTAAAGATTTAGCCTATGCTGTTCAGGAGATTGTGCCAGGATGTAAAGTGACTGTCAATCCGAATGCAGCGCCGGACAAACGTTCTTACAAAGTGAACTTCGATCTTTTCGAAAGCCTGGCACCTAACCACCAGCCCCGATATGATTTATATGCGACCATTAAAGACCTGTATGAATCAATTGTTGATATGAATGTGAAAGATGCTGACTTCAGGCACTCTCGTTTTATTCGCTTGCAAATGTTGAAGGAACTTCAGGATAGTGGAAAGCTCGATCAGGGCTTGCATTGGATTCCAGAAAAGAAGGTGGAAGTAGAGCTTGTTGAACATGAGTTCTAGGATGAGGTAGATTGAACTAAGTACTAGTAAAAATGATGAAATAAGTTCTTCATCAATTATAAACTCAATCAGATTATTGTATGGAAAGTCTTTAAGGTAAGTATCATGAAAGTTGTGTTGTTTTGTGGGGGAATGGGAATTCGACTAAGGGATTATTCGGATCAGATTCCAAAACCGATGGTTACAATTGGATATCGTCCGGTACTTTGGAATATCATGAAATACTATGCAAGCTATGGTCACAAAGATTTCATTCTTTGTTTAGGATACAAGGCAGATGTCATTAAAAATTACTTCATCAATTATGATGAAACAATTTCAAATGACTTTGTTTACACGCAAGGAGGGAAAAATATTGAGTTGTTGAACTCTGACATTAGCGATTGGAAAATCACCTTTGTTGATACAGGCCTGAATGCCAACATCGGGATGAGACTTATGCAAGTAAAAGAACATTTGAAAGGTGAGAAGATGTTCTTGGCCAATTATAGTGATGGCTTGACCGATATGGATTTGAACGAGATGGTTGGATGGTTTGATAAGCAGAAGGATAAAACAGCAGCTTTTATGGCCTATCAGCCGACTCACAGTTTTCACGTGGTAAAACGAGAAGACAATGGCCGGGTGAATGAGATTAGCCATATTGGTTCTTCCGGATTGTTCATTAACACTGGTTACTTCGTTTTCAGGAATGAGATATTTGATCACATGGAATATGGAGATGAACTAGTTGAAGAACCTTTTAATCGGTTGATTGAGAAAGACAAGTTGATTTCGTGGGAACATCAAGGTTTTTGGGCTAGCATGGATACATTTAAGGATAAGAAAAACCTTGATGATATTTATGCCGCAGGAAGTCCTCCCTGGGAAGTTTGGACTAATATGAAACAGCACCCAAGGAAACGAACTCGCATGGAGAAAATATTTTTCAACTATGCTGCCATTTAAACTTCCAGCTCATCGAGGCTTACGAATTCTTTGCTTGGGAGCACATTGCGATGACATAGAAATTGGAGTAGGAGGTACAATCCTGAGGTTGCAGGAAGAATATCCGATTGAGAAAATTGAATGGGTGGTACTTGCCTCTAATGATGTTCGAAAGCAGGAGGCTGAAAATAGTGCCCGACAATTTCTAAATAAATCAGCTTCAAGCAAAATTGAAGTCAATTCTTTTCGGGATGGCTTTTTGCCCTTTCAAGCTGAAGCGGTTAAAGGATATTTTGAGGAGTTGAAAAAACGCTTTGTTCCGGATCTGATTTTTACCCATTACCGCGACGATCGTCATCAGGATCATCGCTTGGTGAGTGACCTGACTTGGAATACATGGCGAAACAATCTGATCCTTGAATATGAGATTCCAAAATATGATGGCGACTTAGGGAAGCCTAATTTCTATGTCTCTCTGGATGCCTCAATACTCGAAAAACGAAACCAGATTTTGCTGGCAACCTTTGTTTCTCAACAATCCAAACACTGGTTCGATCGAGATACGTTTAACGCATTACCTCGACTCAGAGGAATGGAATCGGCGAATCAATTTGCCGAAGCTTTTTACGCACGAAAAATTACATTATAAAATACACCAATAAGGTATTGTTTACAGCTTTGAGTGGTTGAATATCAACTGCAAAGAAGCTGAATGCCTATTAACGAATAAATTTCATGAAACATTTGAAGTGTCCGAGTTGCTCAAGCAGCAGTTTGAAAGACTTTTTTACGATAAAAAATGCACCAGTACAGAGTTTGGTAACCATTAAGTCATATGAAGAGGCGATGGCAATTCCCAGAAACGATATTACCTTAACTTTCTGTAATGAGTGTGGATTCATCTTTAATAGTACATTCGATACCAGTGTTGATTACTATACCAAGGGATACGAAGATCAGCAAGGTTTTTCCCCAACATTTAAGGTATTTATAACAGAAGTGACCAACCGTTTTATCGATAAATATGAAGTACGAGAGAAAGATGTTATCGAAATTGGTTGTGGAAAAGGAGACTTCATTAATTTGATTTGTGAATTGGGAAATAACCGGGGGGTTGGTATTGATCCTGCATATGAAGAAGGGCGTTCGACGCCACAACCCAATGTCCGGTTTATTAAAGAGTTTTATTCTTCCAACCATGGCGACCTGGAAGCTGATGTAATCACTTGCCGACACACCATGGAGCATATTCACGCTACCGGAGAATTTGTAAAAACTATTCGGGAATCGGTACAAGGACGTGATGATGTAACTGTGTTGATTGAGGTGCCGAGCATTGTTCGTATTCTTAACATTCAGGCTTTTTGGGATATTTTCAATGAGCACTGCTCATACTTCAGTTCCGGCTCACTGGCTCGCTTGTTTCGTATGAATCAGTTTGAGGTGTTGGACGCTTATTTGGAGTACGACAGTCAATACCTGTTTTTAGAAGCTAAGCCAGTTGAACAAACATCAGCAAAGGTGCATCCGTTGGAAGAAACGGTTGATGAACTACGAAAGAGTGTTGATGAGTTTGTCGTGAAGATTAATGAACAACTTTCGAGTTGGCGTGAACAGCTGACTGCAATGAAAGAAGCCGGAAAGAAAGTTGTTGTTTGGGGAGGCGGCTCCAAATCTGTTGGGTTTTTGACCCAGTTTGATGACCTAAAAGCCATTCAACACGTGGTTGACATCAACCCGCATATGCAAGGGAATTACATTCCAGGTATTGGAATCCAATACATTGGTCCCGACCAATTGAAAGCAGTTAATCCGGATACAGTCATTATTATGAATGGCGTTTATAAAGAAGAAATCCGGAAAATGTTAGCCGAGCGGGGAATGCAGCCCGAGTTGATTTGCCTCTAGCCTGAAGCGATCAACTTCTTAAAAATCGTCTACCACTCCTTTTCATCTGTACAAGAGATAGGTGTCTAAGTATAAGCTGCAATCACGTACAGGCATGTTAAAACGAGACTGAACCAAACCTCATATTTTATTCGTGTTGGGAAAGATCAAAAGCCAAGCACGGAGCTCTTAAAAATTTATTCATTAGTAAAAAGATCAGATATGTCAAAAGTTGCATTGATTACAGGCGTTACCGGGCAGGACGGAGCGTACCTGTCTGAATATTTATTGAAGAAAGGATACATTGTCCATGGGATTAAACGTCGTTCTTCGATGTTTAACACTGATCGTATTGATCACCTATATCAGGATCCACATACCTCCAACCGTAATTTTATTTTGCATTACGGTGATTTAACTGACAGTATGAACTTAACCCGTATTATACAGGAAGTTCAGCCGGATGAGATTTATAACCTGGCAGCAATGAGCCATGTAAAGGTGAGTTTTGATAC
Organism: Sunxiuqinia elliptica; assembly: GCF_900113005.1. Taxonomy (GTDB): domain Bacteria; phylum Bacteroidota; class Bacteroidia; order Bacteroidales; family Prolixibacteraceae; genus Sunxiuqinia; species Sunxiuqinia elliptica. The sequence continues at coordinate 89,242 of NZ_FONW01000001.1, read as the reverse complement.
ACCTGAATATACGGCTAATGCCGATGGTATTGGAACTTTACGGATTTTAGAGGCTGTCCGTTTATTGGGGCTTCATAAAACACGAATTTACCAAGCATCAACGTCTGAACTTTATGGTTTGGTGCAGGAGATCCCTCAAACAGAGCGTACTCCGTTTTATCCAAGAAGTCCATATGCTGTTGCCAAAATGTATGCTTACTGGATTACGGTGAATTATCGCGAGGCTTATGGTATGCATGCCAGCAATGGTATTTTGTTCAACCATGAATCACCTGTAAGAGGGGAAACCTTTGTTACTCGGAAGGTGACCCGGGCCGTTTCCCGTATTGCGTTGGGAATGTTGGATAAGGTTTACATGGGTAACCTGAGCTCTAAACGCGACTGGGGACATGCTAAGGATTATGTCCGTGCCATGCACCTTGTTTTGCAACAAGACAGACCGGATGACTATGTGATTGCAACCGGAATTACAACAACAATTCGGGATTTCATCAAGATGGCCTGCGAAGAAGTTGGGTTGGAAATTGCCTTTAAAGGGCAAGGAGTTGATGAAGTTGGTTATTTGGTTGGTGTTGATGAAATGCGTTTCCGCGAACGGGTTGGAGATGAGTTCTTGGAAGACATTCGAATGAGAATTCTATCAGGCAATAACGAAATTGTGAAAATTGATCCGATGTACTTTAGACCAACCGAGGTTGACCTGTTGATTGGCGATGCTGCCAAAGCACAGGAGGTATTGGGGTGGACTCCAAAATATGACTTGCAAGGGCTGGTTGCTGATATGATGCAGTCAGATGTGAAGCTATTTCAGAAAGAGTCGTATCTGAAAAATGGAGGTTACCGGATCCTTAACTTTTTTGAATAAAACAGTCCACGCTGAGTATAATGCTGAGAGATAAAGCTGCATTCACAGAGGTGAATGCAGGCTTTTCTTTCGGCGATTTTTCAAGCGTAATTCAGTACAGGTTGTTCATCGGCCTGAAATAGTTGAAACTTTATGAATAAAGACAGCAAGATATACATTGCCGGCCATCGTGGGCTGGTAGGTTCTGCCTTACTAAATAGTTTAAAGAAACGCGGATATCAAAATTTCATATTAAAGTCGCATGCAGAGTTGGACCTAACAGACCAACAAGCAGTAGCTTCATTCTTTGAAAAAGAAAAACCGGAATATGTGTTTTTAGCAGCAGCTAAAGTTGGCGGTATTATGGCTAACAATACTTACCGGGGACAATTTATCTACGAGAATTTGATGATTCAAAATAACGTGATTCATCAGGCGTATCAACATCAGGTAAAGAAGCTTTTGTTTTTAGGGAGTACCTGTATTTATCCTCGAGAGGCTGATCAGCCGATGAAAGAAAACAGTTTGCTGACTGCTCCGCTGGAATATACCAATGAACCATATGCAATTGCAAAAATTGCAGGAATTAAACTGTGCGAAAGTTATAATCTTCAATACGAAACCAATTTTATTGCCGTGATGCCGACGAATCTTTATGGCCCCAATGATAATTTTGATTTAGAAAGTTCTCATGTGTTACCTGCATTAGTTAGAAAGCTACTGCTGGGAACCTATTTGGAGACAAATAATTGGGAGGCTATTCGTGACGATTTAGAGAACCGGCCAGTGCGCAACGTAAATCCAGAACAGACAGCAAGTCAATTGGAGGAAGCACTAGCGGGTTTTGGAATTAGAAAGAATGGAAATTCAGGGGTAGAGGTAGAAGTGTGGGGAAGCGGAAAACCAAGACGCGAATTTTTGTGGAGTGAAGATATGGCAGATGCTTGTGTGTTTTTAATGGAAAGTAAAGATTTTAAAGAAATTGTAGCATCTAATTCTGGATCCTCTGGAGAAATACGCAATACGCATATTAATATTGGAACTGGACAAGAAGTTAGTATTGCCAGTCTTGCTCAGTTGATTCAAAAACAAGTTGGATTTCAGGGAAAACTGGTTTTTAATACGTCAAAGCCAGATGGTACCATGCGAAAATTGACAGACCCCTCAAAACTTCACCATCTGGGATGGAAACACCAGATCGATATAAAAGAAGGTATTTCAAGAATATGTCAATGGTATACGAGTGTAGAAGCTCGTTGTTAGCCCTTTTAATGATAATTCAAAACATCAAATTAAGACCTGTGAAATGAAAAGTGACACCTTTGTAATTATTATGGCAGGGGGAGTGGGAAGCCGGTTTTGGCCTGTAAGCACTGAGAAGAAGCCAAAACAGTTTCTGGATATGTTAGGAACCGGGAAAACCCTCTTTCAGCATACTGTTGATCGGTTTAATGAAATTTGTTATTCCAGAAATATATTTGTGGTGACTTCAGCACAATATATTGATATTGCTTTGGAGCAGGCTCCGGAAATTCCTGAGTCTAATATCCTCGCAGAACCGGTGATGAGAAACACGGCTCCTTGCATTGCTTATGCTAGTTATAAAATCAGGAAGCTTAATCCGAAGGCCAATATTATTGTAACACCTTCAGATCATCTGATTGAGCAAAAGCAATTGTTCCAACAGACCTTGCAAAAAGGCCTCAACTTTGTTAAAGATAAAGATGCCATTTTAACAATTGGCATTCACCCACATCGACCTGAAACCGGATTTGGTTACATCCAAATGAAAAGTGCAGATGAAGAGATTGGTGAAGTAAAGGCTTTTAAAGAGAAACCGGATATTGAAACTGCAAAAAGTTATTTGGAAGGAGGGGAATACCTCTGGAATGCTGGTATCTTCTTGTTTTCTGCAAAAACGATTATTAGAGCCTTTGAAACTTATATGCCGGCAATGGCCCGTGTATTTGAGAATGGAAGTGATGTGTTTTTTACCGATAAGGAGCAAGGCTTTATTGATTTAGTTTACCCCACTTTCGAAAATATTTCGATTGACTACAGTATGCTGGAGAAAGCGAATAATCTGTATGTGCAGAAAGCTCATTTTGATTGGTCCGACCTGGGAACCTGGAGCGCCTTGTGGGAAAAGTCAGCACGATCCTACACTGGAGACACCGTTTCCTCCGAAAATGCTTATTTATACGAAACTTCTAATAATATTATTCATGTTCCTGAAGACAAGGTTGTTGTTGTTCAGGGCTTGAGCGAATACATTGTTGTAGAGTCGAATAATGTCTTGCTGATTTGTAGCAAAGGCGAGGAACAACGTATTAAAGCCTTTCGCCATCGAGCCTCTAATTCGAAATAGGAATAGGGCTGCTTTTCGGGGTGGGGAAATTGCGTAAAATCGTGGGCAGGATTGATCTGTCAAAAGTCTGAATTCGAATCAGGATAGACTCCTGATTCCTGCATTGGCTTATCGAATTTCGATAGGTCACCTATCCCTTAATCTTACTCAAAAAGTTCATTATTATGCTTAAAGAACGTGAATATACACTTGAAAAAATCAGTATTATCTTCCAGGTGATTCTGAGCTTGGCCTGTTTTTCGTTGGTTTGGTGGTTTCAGAACCTGGGAACCGAAATTCAGATGGTCGCAGTGACAGAACTGAAACACACATTGATTTTCATTGCGTTGCTTTGGTTTTTACTGCTTGAGCAATTTGGTTTAGGTCGAATGAGTCGAAGAGCAAGCTATGTGAGCTTGTCGATTTCTTACTTCAAGCTTATATCCATTGGGAGTGGTTTTTTATTTGCGATCAATGTTTTAACTCAATATGAGGCATTGGAACTGACAAATTTGTTCTTGTTCAGTGTTCTCAATTTGTTTGTATTGTCATCGTATAAGAATTCGTTCTTTTTGATTATGCGCTTCTTTAGGCGAAGAGGATATAGCATTCGACAAATTTTGGTGATTGCGGATAAGGGGTCTGAAGATTACATTGAACGTATTATCCATACGAAAGACTGGGGATATAACATTCGTGGGATTATGACTGGTTGCGATAGCTTAAAAAGTAACTACCAGAGTCGCTTTAAAGTTATTCCTGAGCGTAAAAACCTGAAGGAAGTATTGGATCGGGAAACTATTGATGAAGTAATTTATTGCAAAACAGATTACAATCAGGATGAGATTACCCGTTTTATTTTGGAATGTGCTGAAGTCGGAATTAGTTTCCACCATTATACCGGCATGATTTCGAAAGTTCACGGGCACAAAATTAAGCGTTCAAGCTTTTCGCTGCTTAATCAACTTCCTTTTGTAACCTATATGACTACTCCAGACAACTATGCAGGCTTAAAGTTGAAGAGTGCTTTTGACTTCTTCTTTAGCCTTTTTGTTGTTATTCTTATTTCCCCTGTCTTTTTGTTGATTGCGATTGCAATTAAGCTAGATGATGGCGGCCCTATTTTCTTTAGGCAAGAGCGGGTTGGCTTGAATGGAAGACGGTTTTCATGCTTTAAATTTCGGACGATGGTTGCTAATGCAGAAGCGTTAAAAGCTTCGCTGATGGGGCAGAATGAGCAAGACGGTCCGGTTTTCAAAATTTCTATGGATCCGAGAGTCACTCGGGTTGGAAGGTTTCTTCGAAAAACCTCTTTGGATGAGTTGCCTCAATTTTTCAATGTCTTGCGTGGCGAGATGTCGGTTGTTGGTCCACGTCCTCCCATTCCTGCTGAGGTTGAGAAATATAAGCGCTGGCAAATTCGTCGTTTGAGCATGAAGCCTGGAATTACTTGTATCTGGCAAGTATCAGGACGAAATGATATTCCATTTGAGGAATGGATGAAGTTGGATATGCAATACATTGATAATTGGTCTTTATTTCAGGATGCCGTATTAATCCTAAGGACAGTAAAGGTTATGCTCGTTGGAACAGGGAAATAGATTTGTTATCAGTAGTTTAAGGTAGTCTCACCAAACAAATAACTATAATTCAATTTTTAATTTACAAGTATGATTTTATCAGGAAAAAAAAGCCGAAATGCATGGGTGCTTTTGGTCTTGACTGTATTGCTGTCTTCTTGTGTTTCTAAACGGAACTCTTATTTTTTAAGAGATTTTCAAGAAGCAGTCGATGCATCCCTGGTGCAAAAGGCCGACAAGGATTACATGATCCAAACGAATGACAATCTTTATGTCAGCGTGAAGACCATCAATCCTGAGGTGAATGCGATGTTCGCACAAAGTGAGGGAACTGTTGGTTCTGGAACATTGTATAGCTCACAAGTTGGACAGCACATTTATGGTTATCAGGTTGATAGCCGGGGAGAGATCACCTTACCCATTATTGGGCCAGTGCAAGTTGCTGGACGTACGCTGAAACAAGCCAAAGAGCAGATTCAGGTGCGAGCAGATGAGTATGTAAAAGACTCAGACATTCAGGTACGCTTGCTTAATTTTAAAGTTAGTGTGCTCGGAGAAGTTCGAGCCCCAGGAGTGTATTACAACTACAATAATACACTGACTCTTTTGGAAGCCATTGGAATGGCCAATGGAACGACTGATTATGCCAAGATTAAGGATGTGCTTGTTGTCCGTCAAGGAAAAGATGCCGTAAAGCCTTATCACTTGGATCTAACGAAGAAGAATATTATGGCCTCTGAAGCTTTTTATCTACAGCCAGACGATGTCATTTTTGTTCGACCACAGAAGCTTAAAAATGTTAAGCTGAATGCTTCTTACTACACCATTGGGATTTCATCTCTTACAACAATCATGTTGATCATTAATTTCTTCTGGGGCTAGGGCAGAAGAGATTATCGAAGTAGAGATTGAAGTAACTCAAAGAAATTATTAAGTAAAGATTTTATCTATGAAAACGATGGAAGAATACTCCAATTCCTTGGAGCGAGAAGATATGCTTTCGGTTAAGAAATTCTTTCATAAGTTAGTACGTAATTGGTATTGGTTTATGATCGTTGGCATCATTGGCGTTGGGTTGGGCTATTTAAAAACCCAGGTAACAGCGCCAGCCTATAAACTGGAAAGCCTGTTTTTAATTAAGACAGATAATAAAGGAGGATTGCGAATGGATTTTCCACTACCATCAGCTTTTGGTGGAAATATCAACTTGCAAAATAACATCGGAATTATTACCTCCTACTCCATTAACCGTCAGGTTATGGAGAACTTGGATTGGTCAACCTCTTGGTATCATGAGCTCATGTTTCGAAATGAAGAATTGTATAAGAATGAGCCTTATGATGTTTTGTTTGATCGAAATGCAATGAACTTAGAAGGGATCCCAGTTTATGTACAAATGCTGGATTCAACAAATTATCGGATTATTGTTGATGAGAAGACCATGTATTATGGTCGGGAGATTGAAATAAAAATAGATCAGCGGGGAGTTTTTGGGGAGATATTTGAGAATGATTACTTCCATTTTACGCTGTATCCGAAGAATGTGAAGCGAGGTGAAACCTATTTCTTTACCTTCAATAATTTTGAAGGACTGGTTCGTAATTACTCGGGACGTCTAATGATTGAGGAGACAGAGGAACAGGCTGATCTTATTCGTCTTTCGATGGTTGATGAAGTTCCTCAAAAGGCGGCAGACTATTTGAATGAGTTAAGTCGTGTTTACCTAACTTATGAGTTGAGGGAAAAAAACCATGCCTCAGCAACAACTATCGATTTTATTGATTCTCAATTAAAAGACGTGATTGACACCTTGAAAGTGGCGGGAAACAATTTTACTTCTTTTCGTTCTCGAAATCAGATCGTAGATATGAGCCAGGAAGGTGGAATTATTGTGCAACGATTGGTGGATCTGGATACTGAGCGTTCGATGATTCAATCTCATTTGGATTACTATAAAAACTTACAACAGTATTTGGATGATACCGAGAAAATGAAGCAGGTGGTTGCTCCATCAGTAGTTGGTATTGTTGATGATGCTTTAAATAACTTGGTAGTTCATTTAAGTGACCTTTACCGCCAGCGCGAGGTAATTTCGTATACTGCTCAGGAAAAAAATCCGAAATTGATTTTGATCGGGAATGAGATTGAGATGGTGAAACGAAACCTTCGGGAGAACCTGAAAAACCTCATTAACAATGCCATTATTCAGGTGCAGGGGCTTGATCGCCGGATTGAGAAGGTAAACCAGCAATTGACTGCTTATCCGAAAACAGAACAGCAGTTGATGAATATGAAACGGATGTATGATTTGAATAATGAATTGTACACCTTCTTGTTAAAAAAGCGGGCGGAAGCGGCAATAACGCATGCATCAAATGTGTCAGATACGCAGGTACTTGATGAAGCCCGGCCAGAGCTAGCTTCTCGATTGGGACCTAATTTAGTTATCAATGTTGCAGGAGGAATGTTAGCCGGACTGTTTATTCCGTTTGTGGTTATTATGCTGGCCACTTATTTCTACGATCGAATTAAGTCAGCTGAAGACATTGAAGAGTACAGTGATATTCCGGTGATTGGTAATATTGTGAATACAGGGATTGGTGCTGAATTTTTGGCGGCTATTGATAATCCTCGTTCTGCCATTGCTGAATCGTTTCGGGAGCTTCGAACCAACTTGCAGTTTGTTGCTCCGAAGAAAAATAACGAATGTACAATCATTGGTGTTAACTCCGTGATTTCAGGAGAGGGGAAGTCATTTACTTCAGCCAATCTGGCATCAATGATTGCTCTGAATAATAAGAAAGTATTGCTGGTTGACTGTGACTTGCGAAAGCCAAGTTTACACAACCGCTTGAAATATAAGAATAAGGAAGGTTTAAGTACCTACCTGACGGACTTTAGTACGTTTGAAGATATTTTCCGGCAAACAAGGGTCGATAACTTACAATTTGTATCAGCAGGCCCTATTCCTCCCAATCCCTCAGAACTGCTTGAGAATGGAAAATTTGAGGAGTTAATCGACCGTTGCCGGAATATCTTTGACTACATCGTATTTGACAATCCTCCGTTGTCGATTGTGTCTGACGGAATTATTATTGGTCAAAAGGTTGATATCAACCTTTTCGTTACTCGTCAGGATTACAGTAAGAAAAATGAAGTGAAGTTTATAGATCATGTGCACCGGAAAAAATCGATGAAGAATCCGGGAATTGTTTTGAATGACATTCACGTGTCAAAACATGCACATGTCGGATCATATGGTGCTGATTACAGCTATAAAAAGAAAAGTAGTTATTACTACTTCGAGTCCAGCCCTAGTTATACTGGATGATTTCTTTACTTAACTAAGCAAGGCATGCCTTCGGGCTGCCTTGTTTTTTACCTAAGTAAGAAAAATAAGCACCAGCTGCTTAAGAAGGTAGCGAACCAATAAAACAAACAGTCTATGATTATTGCCGTTGATTTTGATGGGACAATTGTTCAACATCGTTTCCCAAAAATTGGAAAAGAGTTGCCCTTTGCAACACTTACGCTGAAAAAGCTTCAGGAAGATGGGCATCGCCTGATTCTATGGACTTATCGAACGGGAAAGCTCTTGGATGAAGCTGTGCAGTTTTGCGAATCGAAAGGAGTCTCTTTCTACGCAATCAATAAAAGCTTTCCAGAAGAAAAGTTTGACGAAAACGCCCCACGAAAAATACATGCCGACTTATTTATCGATGATCGTAATGTAGGAGGATTGCCCGATTGGGGCGAGATTTTCCAAATGATCAGAGAGATGTCGGGGAAATAAAGAAACATTTTTGAATAGCTCGTTAGTCCCGGACCAAGACTAACAACACCTGGAGCCTGTACACAATTTGTGTGCAGGCTTTTTTTATTCGTCTTGACTTTTAGCCGGGAGAGAAGCGATTGATGCTTTTTCGATTTCTTTTATGAATTGTAACGAAACTTCTTGAAGAGATCCCATAGTACAATTCCGGCACTCACCGAAATATTAAAAGAATGTTTAATTCCAAACTGTGGAATTTCAATAGCTCCATCGCAAAGATCAACGACTTGTTGCTGTACTCCTTTCACTTCGTTTCCAAAAACTAAGGCAATACGATCGTTTTTATTGAGTTCAAAATCAGGAAGCATGATACTGTGTTCAACCTGTTCGATGGCAAAAACATGGTAGCCTTGCTCTTTCAGTAGAGCAACGGAGTCTTCGGTTTTTTCATAATAGCTCCAAGGGACTGATTTTTCAGCATCCAGAGCAGTTTTATGAATTTCTTTATTTGGAGGAGTAGCAGTTATGCCACACAAATGAACGGCTTCAATCAGAAGGGCATCTGAGGTGCGGAAAACCGAGCCAATGTTGTTGCAGCTTCGGATGTTATCCAGAACAACAACAATTGGTGTTTTCTCAGTTTGTTTATATTCTTCGGCACTAATGCGGCCGAGCTCATGAGTTCTTAGTTTACGCATTTAAAATCGTTGAAAGTGAAATAAGACAGTAGTTGTTTAAATGTCTTGTAATCAGTAAATTCAACCAGCCTGCTGTCTCAATTGTCAATAATAACTTTTTCTTACCAAGCCACTGGCTTTCTTCGGAATGGCATCGTCATACAACGGGCGCCGCCACCGCCTCGTGCCAGTTCGGAGCCGGCAATTGTAATCACACACTTTTTATTTGGAGTGAGTGTTGCTTTGCCCGCGATAAAATCTTCAGCACGAATGACTTCAAAACCATTTCGGTTAAGTTCTTCTACGGTATTAACGTTACGTTCGTACCCAATAACTTGACCTGGCGCAATGGCAAAGAAGTTGGCGCCACTGTGCCATTGCTCCCGCTCCTGTGTCCAAATGTCCTTGCTTCCTCCACATTGAATCGGTTTTAAATCCATGCCTAGTTTTTTAAGGGCTTCGGGCAGGTTTCGTTCTTCAGTAATCTTGGATACTTTTCCATTCTCAATTTGAATATGGATCGTGTGATAGCGGTTTGTTCCCAAAATTAAAGGCTCGTAAACCATGCACACATCCCGGTCGAGGAAGGTGAAAACCATGTCCAGGTGAATGAAGGATTCAGGCATATCTGGTAATTCCTGAACGATGACATGTTGAATGCCTTCTTTCTTCGACTTAATATTTTCAAGGATAAAATCGATTCCTTCGGTGCTGGTTCTTATGCCAGTTCCGATAACAAGTACGTCCTCCCGAGCCACTTGAAAATCACCCCCCTCAATCATAATTTTGCTGCTCGACTGAGTTCCCATATGTAGTGGGTTCAGTGTTGTTGTTTCCAGCATTGGGTGATGATTAAAGATGGCTTCCATAATCAAGGCTTCGCGGTCGCGTACCTTATTTGCCATTTTTCCAATAACCACCTGGTTACAGAAAGACATGGATGCGTCACGCGTAAACAGGAAGTTATGAAGTGGTGCGAGGCTAAAACGTTCCTGGCTAAGATATCGAGTCAGGTTGTTACGTTTTATTGGAACCCCTTGAATCAGTTGGCGAGCCAATTCCTCTGCTGGAATATCTTGCAGTGACGGTAAGATATCCAGTACATTTTCGGCTTTGCATATTTCTTGTAGCAAGGTGGCACGCGTTGCTTCATCGTTTAGAATCGTGCTTAGCAAATCTTGAACTTCAAAGCATGTGCTTACTTTGCTTAAAACCCCTTTCATTTGTTGATATTCTTTTCCGGCAACGGCTAGGTTCAGAATATCGCTGTAGAGTGCCCGTTTGGCTGTCTCCGGTGTCATCTCTTCTACTTCAAGGCCCGGAGTGTGTACAATAACGCCTTCGAGTTCCCCAAACTCTGAAGTCACGTTTACTTTAAGTCTTTCAGACATCATATGTTAACCCTTTTCTAAAGTTTGGACAAATATACAAACTCTAAGCCGGAACATTATCTGAAACTTGTTGGATTCATTTCAGGTTAAATAACATGTGTTTATCTTCGTAGCTTGAATGATGCGAATAGCTTTTTGTTTGGTATTATGCCTGCTTGCTTTTTACTGGGGAGGATATGCTCAGCAGCAGGACACGCTTAATTATTTGGAAGGAATTGAAGCGGATGGAGATACTCTGCCTCATCGCGAAATAGAGGAGGTGGCTGTTTTTCCTCGCTTGGTTTTTAAAAGTCCGCGATATGAGCGACGCTATTATCGTCTGGAGCGGAAGGTGAAGAAAGTCTATCCGTATGCACAAAAAGCTGCTGAACTCATTGAAAAGTATGAGTCTTCCTATTTGGGAGCGGCGAGTGATAAAGAGCGAAAGAAATACGTTAAGCAAGTTGAAAAAGAGTTGTTTGCAGAATATGGTGACGAGTTAAAGAAGTTATCGATATCGGAAGGGCGTATTTTAATTAAACTTATCGATCGGGAAACGGGGCATACTTCTTATGAATTGATTAAAGATTTAAAGGGAGGTCTTGTCGCTTTTTTCTGGCAGGGGGTAGCTCGTATCTTTGGAAATGATTTGAAGGATCAGTATGATCCGGTTATCGAAGATATTTTAATTGAACAGATTATCAGTCGGATTGATGCCGGCGTCATCTAAAATCGTAGCTAAAGGCAGGTTGTTATGACTGTAAAAAGGGTATTTATAGCGGTAAGGATTAAGCCCTATTCGGCATTGAAAGAAGCTTTGAGGCAGTTGGATGAGGCCTTGCGTAATGAGCGAATTCGTTGGGTTGCTCCAGGCCTGTTTCATGTAACCCTGCGTTTTTTAGGATCAATTTCAGATGAAAAGATAGAGGCGGTTAAAAGCCTGTTGGCGGATTTTGTGCTTGATAAGCAGGCGTTTTCGTTTAAGCTGAAAGGCTTCGGGTTCTTTTCGCATAAAGGAAGTCCTTCTGTAATTTTTCAGCAAGTGGACAATGCTGATTTACTGACGCTGTTAAGTCAAGAATTGAAGGTACGCTTGAAGGTATTAGGCGTGACAACTTCCGAGAAATATACGCCTCACTTAACTTTAGGGCGAATGAAGAAGCTAAAAGATCTCCAAGCTTTTCAAAAAGAGCTAGCCAATTGGGCAGAGCTTCCTGAAAGAGCAGTTGACGTCAGCGAAATTCGATTTTATGAAAGTGAGTTAACTTCCTCTGGATCAGTCTACCGGTTGTTGGGAAAGTATCCATTGCAGAACCCCATCGGAGATAATTAGCGGTCAAGGATCTTATTATTTCCCATCTCCTTTAAAGCAGGCAATAATCGTGTAAATAAGTATTTTAAAATCGATGTAAAGAGAAATATTTCGGAGGTAAACCAAATCGTATGGAAGGCGTTGAAGCATTTCTTCAAGGTCGGATGCATAACCGTATTTGACTTGTCCCCATGAGGTAATTCCGGGTCTTATTTTATGCAAATGGGTATAGTGAGGGGCTTCTTTTACGATTTGGTCGATGAAGTATTGGCGTTCAGGTCGAGGTCCTACCAAGGACATCTCTCCGATAATTACATTGTAAAATTGCGGTATTTCATCCAGATGCGTACGACGTAGAAATTGTCCAAGTCGGGTTATTCGTTTGTCGTTATGGCTCGAGAGTTCTGGCCCGTTGGTTTCGGCGTCATCCACCATTGTTCGAAATTTGTAAATGGTAAATGGCTTGCCAAACTTGCCAATGCGCTCTTGTTTGTAAAGAATTGGTCCCTTACTTTCCAGCTTAATCCAAATTGAAACAATGAGGTAAACGGGTAAAAACAGAATTATGGCGATAATTGAAAAGCTAACGTCAAATAGTCTTTTGAGGTTGGCTTGCCAGGCGGGCATGATGCCATTAGAGATTTTAAATAGCGGACTGCTGTAGATGACACTGGTTTTGGTGTTGCCAGACAATAGATCAAATAGATCGGGGATGCCCCAAATGGTTAAGGTACGATTTTGTAAGGGCGTTAAAATTGAAGATAGAAGTTCGTGTTGTGTTGATTCGATGGCAATTATAACTTCTTCAAAGTCATTCTTTTTGATGACCTCTGACAGGTCTTTCGTACTTCCTAAACGTGGGAGGTGTTGCTCTAAGGGATAGGAAGAACGTTCTTCTAAACTTAAAAAGCCAATAAAACGATAGCCTGCCGGACGAATTTGGGTATTGAGTTCCTGGTAAATTTGCAGGGCTTTTTCATCTCCTCCAATAAGCAAGGTGTTGAACCCGAACTCGCGCCGGTGAATGCGGCGTACAATTCGATTGGTCTGAATGAATCGGAATAGGTAAGTCAGGCTAAAATGCAGACCAAATAAGGTGAAGAAGAGACTGTAATAGTTTTTATACGATCCAATAACATCATCAAGAATTAAGGTGAAAAAAATGATGATGACACCAATTAATGACGTAAGGAACGTTTGTCCCAATTCGAGCAACCGGGATTTCCGATAAATGTTACTGTAGTAACCGGTAATGTAATAGAATAATAACCAAAAAGCCGGGATAAAAATCAAGCCTAAAAAGAAGCGAGAAGTAAATTCCAACGGAACTTCAGTCCCAAAGTGCTGTGGTTCAATATACAGTTTTCGGTAAGAATAAAATAAGACCCAGCTTGCTGCAGCTGCAAGCAAGTCAAAAAACAAGTACTTAGCAACTTGTACTCTTTTATTCATAGAGGCTGAATCTTTTGGTCAATCAGTGGTGTTCGGTAGCCTATAAACGACTAAAAATCTTAAATATTGCGACAAATGTAGCCTTTTTACTTTAGTAGTGAGCAGCCTGAGTACTTTAATTTATCCATGATTTCGTGCAGGATTTGAAGGGCTTGGGTTAAATCACTGAGCGACACAATGGTCGTTTGTTTTTTTCGAATGGCGAGAATGAATTGTTTTAGAGCACTTTTTTCGGTTAGAGCAAGTGCTTCTTTATTTTGATTTACAGGTAGAGAGATCGGTTTCTCATTTTGACAAAGAATTTCAATAACATGTTGAGAAGAACATGAGCTATCGCTTAGCTCGAGCTGAGCAACACTGCCGGACTTAAAAGAAATGTGGGTCGTGATCAAGTTGGGAGTTTGCTGGCTTTGAAGGGCAAACGCATCAACCTTTCGGATTTCACTTTTTTCGACGGAGCAAATGAAAAGTAGTAAGTCTAGTAGCTGATGGTTAAGATGCTCGAAATTTATTGGCAGACGAATATTAATCCACTTTGGCACTTGCTGCATGGGCATTATCCGCAGTTGCTCAGGAAGGTAACTTAGTGGGTTGAACAGTAATACCGTGGATCCTGCTTCTGCTTCGAGGCTGATTAACTGACGAATTTCTTCGGGAGTGAGAACGGGAGAAGTATGTAGAAATAGGTGATTGCTTTTTTTTATTCCCATTCGAATCAGGTCGAAAGAAGGAGCTTGAAGGCTGATATAGGTGGCGTCTGAGTTACGCACTAATTCTTCTGCTGAGTATTGTTGTTTTTGAGCATCTTGCTTATCAATATCGCGTGCAATCCCCGTAATCTTAAAATCATTGAATTGCTGAATCAATTTAATTGACTCATTAGCAGATGTATTGCCCAGAAGAATTCCTATTCTGATCATAGCCGCAAATTAGAAATAAAAAGCTATTTTAAAGGAGTCGCCTTCGGGGAACTTTTCAACGACTTTTGTTGATAATGTTGCCCATTGGAGGCCGCTTTAAAGAATCATTTGACGTATTTTTACCTAAAATTTGAATGATGATGGATACGCGCGATAGTTTGAGACATCAGGGGATGCGCAAACGGTTGGTAGAGGCTATTCGCATTAAGGGAGTCAGAGACGAACGGGTCCTGAATGCGATACAAAAAGTCCCTCGCCATTTGTTTATGGATAGTAGTTTTATCCAGTTTGCGTATAAAGATCAGGCTTTCCCAATTGGAGCCGGACAAACCATATCTCAACCTTTTACCGTTGCTTTTCAATCTCAGTTATTGGATGTTCAGCCAAGCGATAAGGTGTTGGAGGTAGGAACAGGCAGTGGATATCAAGCTGCAGTCTTGGTCGAGATGGGAGCCCAGGTGTATACGATTGAACGACAGCGGGAACTGTATATGAAAGTGCAGCAACTCTTACCTGATTTGGGTTATCACCCTAAGTTTTTCTTTGGAGATGGTTACAAGGGCTTACCTACTTACGGTCCTTTTGATAAAATAATCATAACTGCAGGAGCTCCTGTTATTCCTCAGGATTTGTTGACTCAGCTTAGAGTGGGAGGAGTGTTGGTTGCTCCAATTGGCCCGACTGAAAAACAGGTCATGTACAAAGTAACCCGTATTTCAGAAGAAGAATATGAAAAAGAAAAGCATGGAACCTTTGTGTTTGTTCCAATGCTAAAAGGAACAGTAAATTAAAATCGAATGATTCAAATAAAAAAGTTCACGTTTAACCCGGTTCAGGAAAATACCTATGTACTTTACGATGAAACCGGAGAATGCATTATTGTTGATGCTGGCTGCTTTTTCGATTATGAGAAGAAGGAGTTGGATGATTTTATCAGTGACAAGCAGTTGACTCCTGTGAAGTTGGTTAATACGCATTGCCATTTTGACCATATTCTGGGAATTACGCATTGTCGCACGAAGTATAAAATTCCGTTTTATGCACATCCGGAAGATGCTTTTTTGGTTGAGCGGATTGTAGAGCATGGCGATCGGTTTGGAGTTCCAGTAGAGCCTGTTGATGCGGCTGACCATCCGTTAAACGAAGGAGACCAAATTGCATTCGGAAACTCAGTATTGGAGGTTATCCATGTTCCGGGACATGCCCCCGGGCATCTTGTGTTCTATCACGAAAAACAACAGTTTATGTTGGCTGGAGACGTGCTCTTCTACGGAAGTATTGGACGAACCGATCTTCCTAAGGGAAACTTTGAACAACTCGTTTTTAATATTAAAAGCAAATTGTTTGTTCTTCCGGAAGAAACGGTTGTTTACAGTGGGCATGGACCTGAAACCAGTATCGGTTTCGAAAAGAGAAGCAACCCTTTTTTGATGGACTGATGATCTGGACAATGGGATAAAAATCATTTTTTTATCCGCATCTTCAATTTAATATTGACGCTAATTTCTGATATAAAAATATAAGCATGGGAAGTGATAAATTTGTAACCCGCCATATTGGTCCACGCGATGAAGATATTCAAAGCATGTTGGAGGCCATTGGTGTTGGTTCGCTCGAAGAGCTGATGGAACAAGCAGTTCCTGCCAATATTCGTTTACCCAAGCCATTGCAGTTGGCTGATGGTTTGACTGAACGCAAGTATTATCGCCGGATTCATGATCTGGCAAAAATGAATAAGGTATACAATACCTACATCGGGATGGGGTATTATGATACCATTACTCCTGCTGTAATTTTACGTAATGTACTGGAAAATCCGGTGTGGTATACTTCGTATACTCCTTACCAGGCTGAGATTTCGCAAGGACGTTTGGAAGCACTATTGAATTTTCAAACAATGGTTTGCGAGTTGACAGGAATGGAGCTGGCAAATGCGTCGTTGCTGGATGAAGCAACTGCAGCAGCAGAGGCTATGGTGTTGATGTTTAACTCGCGCACACGCCCCAAAGCAAAAGCAGGCGCAAATGTGGTTTTGGTTGACGAACATATTTGGCCACAAACGCTTGATGTCTTACAAACCCGTGCAAATCCACTAAATATTGAATTGAGAATTGGCAGTGCTGCTGATTTTGTTTTTGAAGAACAGGTAATTGGAGCTATCGTACAATATCCAAATTCGAACGGTGAGATCTTATCGTATGCCGATTTAGCAGAAAAAGCCCATGCGGTAGATGCGAAGTTGGCTGTTGCTGCTGATTTGTTGAGTTTAGCCTTGCTCACTCCTCCAGGAGAATGGGGAGCCGATGTTGTATTTGGAAGCTCACAACGGTTTGGTATTCCTATGGGGTATGGTGGTCCTCACGCCGCTTTTTTTGCCACACGCAATGATTACAAGCGGACGATGCCCGGACGTATTATTGGCGTTTCAAAAGATGCCCAGGGGAACCTGGCCTTACGCATGGCTTTGCAAACACGGGAACAGCATATTAAACGTGAGCGGGCAACATCAAACATTTGTACTGCGCAGGCTTTGTTAGCTACCATGGCTGGTTTTTATGGTGTTTATCATGGTCCTGAAGGGATCAAAGGAATTGCTTCTCGTGTTCACCAGATTGCAGTGCTGTTAGATAAAGAAGTTACAGCATTGGGATATCGTCAGCTGAATGAGAATTATTTCGATACCATTCGTTTTGCTTTGCCAAAACATGTGAAACGTGAAGATATTGAGTGGCTTTCGCTTGAGTTGGAAATGAACTTCCGTTATTTCGAAAATGGAAACGTTGGCTTGAGTATTGATGAAACCACCAACTTGGAAGATATTAACTGGATTATTGAGGTATTTGCAAAAGCAGCCAATAAAAAATCCTATCCAACCATAACAGCCTATCCGGAAGAACCAGCTATTGATGAGCGTTTTGGCCGTACATCTTCGTTTATGAAACAAGAGGTATTTAATAAGTACCGCTCCGAAACGGAAATGCTGCGCTACATCAAAAAGCTAGAGCATCGCGATATTTCATTGACTCATTCCATGATTCCACTGGGATCCTGTACCATGAAATTGAATGCAGCAACAGAAATGTTGCCATTGAGCTGGTTTGAGTTTGCCAGTCTGCACCCATTCATCCCGAAAAACCAAGCACGTGGTTACCATGAAATGATGGAAGAACTTAGACGTGATTTGGCTGAGATTACGGGGTTTGCAGATATGAGTTTGCAGCCAAATTCAGGCGCTGCCGGGGAGTATACTGGGCTGATGGTTATCCGGGAATATCATTTAAGCCGGGGAGATGATCAGCGGAATGTGGTTTTGATTCCCGCATCAGCGCATGGAACAAACCCGGCGAGTGCAGTTATGGCCGGAATGAAAGTGGTCGTGGTGCCTTGTGATGACAAAGGAAACGTTGATGTTGAAGCATTAAGACAAAAAGCTGAAGAATACAAAGATACTTTATCAGCCTTTATGGTTACGTATCCTTCTACTCATGGTGTTTTTGAAGCGTCGATTGTTGAGATGTGTGAAATTATCCATGAGAATGGCGGACAGGTGTACTTGGACGGTGCAAACATGAATGCTCAGGTTGGTTTAACGAACCCAGGATATATTGGAGCAGATGTGTGTCACTTGAATTTGCATAAGACTTTTGCTATTCCTCACGGTGGTGGTGGCCCAGGAGTTGGTCCAATTGGAGTGGCTAAACACTTGGTTGAATTTTTGCCTTCTCACCCAGTGATGAATAATGGTCATGTTGGAATCACAGCGGTTTCTGCAGCACCATGGGGTAGTGCTTCGGTGTTGCCAATTACTTATGGCTACATCAAAATGCTTGGTGCCGATGGTTTGAAGAAAGCAACTGAAGTTGCAATTTTAAACGCAAACTACATCGCTAGCCAGGTGAAAGATACTTACGGTATTCTTTATGTTGGGGAAAATGGACGTGTAGCGCACGAGATGATTCTGGAATGTCGCCATCTGAAAGCTGATTCGGGAGTGACAGAATCGGATATTGCAAAACGTTTGATGGACTACGGATTCCATGCTCCTACTTTGTCATTCCCGGTTCATGGAACATTGATGATTGAACCAACCGAAAGTGAGTCGAAAGAAGAACTCGACCGTTTTATTGCGGCCTTGCAATCAATTTACGGAGAGGTTCAGGCAATTATTAAAGGAGAGTCGGATAGAGAAGACAACCCGCTTAAGAATTCGCCTCATACTGCGAAGGTGGTAACTGCAGATCAGTGGGAGCATGGTTATAGCCGCCAACAGGCTGCTTTCCCATTGCCTTATTTGCTCGAAAATAAATATTGGCCCCCGGTAGGAAGGGTGGACGATGCTTACGGTGATCGTAATTTGATTTGTACTTGCGATCCAATAGAAGCTTATCAAGAATAATGGTTATAGAATGACTGCTGTTTCGTATCTTTACAGCAGTCATTCTTTTTCTATGATAACATACCCAATTGCTAAGATAAACCTGGGCTTGCAGGTTACCGAGAAGCGCGAAGACGGCTTCCACAATATTGAAACGATTTTTTATCCAGTTCCGGTGCAAGATGCATTGGAAGTAGTGAAAGCAGATACCTTTCAAATCGATATTACAGGTATTGATTTGAAGGAAGATCCTGTAAATAATTTGGTGGCAAAAGCTTATCGCTTATTGCAAGCCGACTATCAATTACCTCCTGTTCATATTCATTTACACAAAAACATTCCGGTTGGAGCTGGCCTGGGCGGTGGCTCGGCTGATGCTTCCTACATGCTTTTAATGCTGAATGACCTGTTTGAGCTCAGCTTGACGCGGGAGCAGCTACTAGCTTATGCCTTAAAGCTTGGAAGCGATTGTCCATTTTTTATTGATCCGAAACCGGTGTTTGCAACCGGTCGCGGTGAGCTAATGGAGCCCGTAGAATTGAATCTTTCAGGTTATCATTTGGTTGTAGTAAAGCCGCCTGTACATGTTTCTACTCCCGAAGCTTATCGACATATGTGCCCGGGGAAAAGCCGCATTTCGTTGAAGGCAATTGTGCGCTTTCCGGTCCTTAAATGGAAGGGCAACTTGCAAAATCAATTTGAGCGGTATGTGTTTGAGCAACATCCGGAGGTAAAGGCAATAAAGGAAAAATTATATAAGCTGGGTGCAGCTTATGCTTTAATGTCGGGAAGTGGCTCAGCTGTTTATGGCTTGTTTCATGGTGATAGACGCACGATTGCGCAGTACTTTCCCGAAGATTACCGCATATTTTCACAAAAGCTTTAAGACTTTGTTAAGATAATCTTCACATACTTTAACAACTTACGGTGTAACGTTTTGGGTTTTCATCAGTCTATATAGCAGAAAACAATTAGAAACAGAATACAAACAAGTAAGTCTTAAAGCTATGAAGAGTAGATTAAGTAAATTGGCCTTCCTGGCAGCGATTGGAGTTGTTGCATTAACAGGCATACAGGCTAAATCAGGAAACAGTATGTTCGTTCAAGAAGTTGAACCGGAGTTAGAAATTGAAAATTGGATGGTTGATGATTCTTTTTGGAACAAGGCAACCACTTCACTGGATCCGGCAACTGAGAAGTCTCTTGCTATTGAAGCATGGATGACGGATGACAATTATTGGAACTAGGTGGTAAATGTAATTTTTGGCTTGAAAAACGTGAATGGTTTTAAATAGAAAAGGGGCTTGTAAGCCCCTTTTCTTATAGTGGTTTGATTTCTATCATCAAATGTCTCTTCGGAATTTTTTCTCCGGGTTTGACAAACACTTTAACAACTTTACCGTCGAAAGGCATTTGAACGTTGTTGTGCATCTTCATCGCTTCCAGAATTAACAGGCTATCACCTTCTTTTAGTTTTTCACCTGCCTTTACATGAACGTCGATGATGGTTCCTGGAATAAACGAATAGATGTAATTCTCGTTAGGAGCTTCCCATATTGGTCTATTCCTGTACTTGCGCGTATACTCTGTTTTGTATTTTGCGCTGTGTACAATAATTGTTTCGAAATTATTTTCGTCCATAGGTCATTCAATTTTGATTTAAAATGGAGGAATACCGTGTTTCTTTTTCGGTCCCATAACCGATTTGTTTGCAGAAACCTGTAGTGCATGCAGAAGCATTTTGCGTGTGTCTTCAGGTTCGATAACCTCATCGATATAGCCTCTGGCTGCAGCGACGTATGGGTTCGCGAATTTTTCTTTGTATTCTTCAATTTTAACTTGACGCATTGCTTCTGAGTCTTCAGCTTCTGCAATTTCCTTACGGAATACAATGTTCGCAGCTCCTTCTGGTCCCATTACGGCAATCTCGGCTGTTGGCCATGCAAATACAAAGTCGGCACGTAAGTGGCGCGAATTCATTGCAATGTAACCACCACCGTAAGCTTTACGGATGATCACGGTAATTTTGGGAACTGTAGCTTCACTGTAAGCGTATAGAATTTTCGCGCCGTGGCGAATAACTCCAGCATGCTCTTGGTCAACACCCGGTAAGTAGCCAGGAAGGTCTTCCAAGGTGACAATTGGAATGTTGAATGCATTACAGTAGCGGATGAAACGAGCAGCCTTATCAGAACTGTCGCAGTCAAGCACACCTGCTAAAACTTTCGGTTGGTTCGCTACAAAACCTACCGTTTCTCCATTTAAGCGTCCAAAACCAATAACGATGTTTGGTGCAAACATTTCCATGATTTCGAAGAATTCTGAATTGTCAGTGATTGCTTCGATGATATCACGAATGTCGTAAGGCATTTTAGGATCGCCAGGAACAATGTTTTCAATTTTCTTTTTCTTCTTTGGATTGGCTGGCTCAATTTTTTCAGCCTTTTGAGTATTGTTCCATGGAATGTAGTTCATCAGTTTTTTGATCTGATCAAAACATTCCAATTCGCTTTCAGCATAAAAATGGGCATTTCCGGTAATTTCGGCGTGTACTTTTGCACCACCAAGTTCTTCCATCGAAATCTCTTCGCCTAATACTGTTTTAATTACACTTGGGCCGGTGATAAACATTTTTGAAATGTTATTGACCACAAATACAAAGTCAGTTAAGGCTGGAGAATAAACAGCTCCGCCGGCGCAAGGTCCCAAAATAACAGAGATTTGAGGGATAACTCCAGAAGCCAATGTGTTACGGAAGAAGATCTCTCCATAACCAGCCAATGAGTTAACACCTTCTTGAATTCGGGCACCACCAGAGTCGTTGATACCAATTAGGGGGACACGCATTTTTAGCGCGTGATCCATAATTTTCGTGATTTTACGGGCGTGCATCAAGCCTAAGGAACCTCCGGCAACGGTAAAGTCCTGAGCAAAAATACACACTGGTGAACCATGAATTGTTCCTGTTCCGATGATTACACCATCACCATGCAATTTTTTCTTCTCCATGTCAAAATCGCGGGCAACGTGCTCAACGAATAGGTCGTACTCATGAAATGAACCTTCGTCAAGGATGTATAAAATGCGTTCGCGGGCAGTGAGTTTCCCCATTGCAACTTGTTTCTCAATGGCTTTTTCACCACCACCTTTGAGAACTTCACTTTTCCTTTTTCTAAGGTCAAGGATATTCCGTTTCAACGACATATCTTAAAAGTTTTAATTAAAAAAATGCTCCGGTTTTCCGGAGTGTGTTAAAAGTTGATCTTAGTCTTTTGTGTTTTTTTAACGTGTCAAAATTAGAACTTTTTCAAAGACTCCAACACTTTTTTTAGAGAATTGATGTATGTTGTTACGAGATAGTTAATGTTTGGTTTTGAACAATTTATCGATTGGTTTGAACTTTCATCTATCGACTAGCCCATTTGTAAAGATAAGCTGCTAAGCCACCAAAAAGTAGGTTCGGAATCCAGGCGGCAATCACTGGGGCCAGCAATCCGGATACCGCAAAAACGGTGGAAATTTGCATGAAAAGGATGTAAGAAAAGGCAAGAAGAAGTCCAAAGCCTAAGTGTAGCCCAATGCCTCCTTTTACTTTTCGCGAAGCTAATGATGCCCCAATTAAGGTTAGTATAAATGCAGCGAATGGGGCTGAGGCTCGTTTGTGTTTTTCAATTTCAAATTCGATGGTGTTGACACCCCTAAGCTTCATGTTTTTAATCTCTTGGTTCAACTTCGGAAGCGTCATGGTTTCAACAATATTTTTAACCACCCGATAGTCTTCCGGAACCATGTTTAATGTCGTGTCAATTTTGGTCCCGGTGGTGATCGATTCGTCGTAGCCGTTCAAATCTCGGATGAAGTAATTGTGGATAACCCATTTTTTTTCTTCCCGATCCCATTTGATGTAATCGGCCTCCAGTTTGGAAGCCAACTCTCCTTCTTCGAATCGTTCGATGGTAAATTTATACCCCACGTCATTTGACGTGTTGTAGCTTTGCATATAAATATAAGTCCCGGGTGAAAGTTGGCGGTGGATGTTTTTTTCCAGGTAATTCCGGTTCGAGTCGATATACGTATTCCTGAAATCGACTCGTTTTTTGTTGGCTGGAGGTATAATGTAGTTGCCAAGCACGTAGGAAAACAAGGCAATAACAAAGGCTCCAACCATGTAGGGACGCATCAGACGTCGATAGGATACCCCACTACTCAGGATGGCAATAATCTCTGAGTTATAGGCCATTTTGGATGTAAAGTAAATAACAGCAATGAAGGTGAATAAAGCACTGAACAGGTTGACAAAAAACGGTACAAAGTTGAGGTAGTAGTCAAAAATGATGGCACTCAGCGGAGCATCTTTTGAAATAAACTCATCCAGGTTTTCGGACACATCAAACACAATTGCAATACTGATGATCAGTGCAATGGCGTAGAAAAATGTTCCCAAAAACTTCTTGATAATGTAAATGTCAATTGTTCTGAGCGTTGGTATCTTCATGCTAAATAGCTTTTCAATATATATTACAAGCGTTGCCCTAGTTTTTGGACCATTTCTTCTTTCCAGCTTTTAAAGGTGTCAGCCATAATCTGACGACGGGCTTCTTTCACCAGCCAAAGGTAAAAAGCCAGGTTGTGTTGACTGGCGATTTGAGCACCTAGCATTTCGTTGGCCACGATCAAATGACGCAAAAATGCTTTGGAATATTGTTTATCAACGTAAGAAGTTCCGTCTGGATCAACGGGCGAAAAGTCATCAGCCCACTTCTTGTTTTTGATGTTGATGATTCCATTCTGAGTGAAAAGCATTCCATTGCGTCCGTTGCGGGTTGGCATAACGCAGTCGAACATATCTACTCCACGGTCTATACCTTCCAAAATATTGATTGGTGTGCCGACTCCCATCAGGTAGCGAGGTTTTTCTTTCGGAAGAATCGGGTTGACAACCTCAATCATGGCATACATATCAGCCTCAGGTTCTCCAACTGATAGCCCTCCGATGGCATATCCGTCACTTGGAATTGTGGTTACATGCTTGGCGGCAGTTTCGCGCAGCTGGGGATAAACTCCCCCTTGCACAATGGGGAAAAGCGATTGGTTATGTCCATACAAAGGTTTGGTTTTAGCCATCTGGTTCACACAGCGGTCAAGCCAACGTTGGGTTAATTCTAATGATTTTTTAGCATAGTCGAAATCGGCATCTCCCGGAGTACATTCATCAAATGCCATAATGATGTCTGCTCCAATTTTTCGTTGCGTATCGATGACATTCTCTGGAGTAAATAGATGGCGAGAGCCGTCAATATGTGACTGAAACCGAGCGCCTTCTTCGGTAAGTTTTCGAATGTCGCCTAGCGAAAAAACCTGGTAGCCACCGCTGTCGGTGAGGATTGGTCCATCCCATCCGTTAAAACGATGGAGACCGCCAGCCTCTTCGATGATTGCTGTCCCGGGGCGCAAATACAAATGGTAGGTATTACCTAATATAATTTGGGCTTGTATGTCCTCTTTGAGTTCTTTAACGTGAATCCCTTTCACTGACCCGGCTGTTCCAACGGGCATGAAAATAGGAGTTTCAATTGTGCCATGTCCGGTTTGTAAACTTCCGGCTCTGGCTTCGCTGTTAACTGCTTGATGATGAAGCGTAAAATCCATGCAATATTTTTTGAGTGCTCAAAGATAGGCATAAAAGTTAAACCACCAGAAAATCGCTGTTTTCAGTAGGTGTTAATTTAATTTAAAAATGGTGCACGTAAGTGTAATTGATTGCTAATTTTGCGTGTAAATTCTAATCATGAGCCTCGATTTTTTTGACCGAACACTAAGTGAATGGATAGCTCCTGGTATTTTTCTAGGGGCTTTTATTCTGGAGCTTTTCTTCCTGTTGTTTTTCTATTTTCGTTTGTTATTTCTGAAGAAAACAACAGAAACCATTTTGGAGAAGCCTCTCACTGTCTGTTTGTGCGTGCGAAACGAGGAAGATCGAATTGAACATATTTTGCAACAATTGCTGACACAGGATTACGGGAACTACGAAGTGGTTGTGGTGGATGATTTCTCTGAAGATTGCACCATTCAGAAGGTTGGACAGCTTGCAAAAAAATACCCACGATTAAAGTTTACTTCGATCAGTCAGGAAACCAGTTTTTCTGAGAAAATGGCCATTAATCTGGCGCTAAAAGCAGCTCATTCAGAGTGGGTCGTGTTTCTGCGTCCCGATAATGAATTAATATCTCCATTATTTTTAAAGAAGGTCAATGATGCAATTACCGAATCGAGTTTCTTATTGAATTATACAAACCAGCAGGCCGGAAAAGGCTTTCGAAATCATTGCTGTCGTGTCGAGCGTTTTACGGCATTTTTATCCACGGCTGCTTATGGTTTAGTCGGGCACAAGGCATTTTACAATGATTCAAACGTTGTTTTTCACAAGGAGCTCTATTTTGAGCAGTCTGGATTTAGAGGGAAAATGAATGCCTATTATGCCAATTTAGAGCTGGTTTTTAATGACTCCGGGAAACGAAAAGTAAGTGTTTTGGTTGATCCGGAGACAATGATCCGAGAGGAGCGGACTTGTTTTCCCGGTGATTTCTCTGAACTCGTTAAAAAACGGTTGAGAATTAATAGGCAGTTAGGGGCAGGGAAACGTTTTGTCCATTTTCTGGAAGACTTGTCGAAATTTCTGCTTTGGGGAGCTTTTGCCTGGTTATTAATTACTGAACCAATGAATTGGTTGTTTATAACGATTCCTGTAGTGATTGTTTTATTCTTGCAACTTTTTGTAGTCAAAACTATGACTACCCGTTTGAATGAAGCGAAAATCTTTTTATCTTCGTTCGTATACATGTACATCAGACCGGTACTTAATTGGTACCATGCAGGGAAGATTTACATTCTCGATAAAAGAAATAAATGGAATTGAATCCTAATTTGTCTGATAAGGCTCAGCAAGATTTTGCCTTGGTTGAATCCGCCTTACAAGGGGATGAAAAAGCATTTGCAAAGCTGTTAAGTAAATACAAAGATGCCATCTATTTCATGCTTCTAAAGATGGTGAATAACAAGAGCGATGCGGAAGACTTAACGATTGAAGCTTTTGGTAAAGCCTTTAAAAACCTGCATCAATACTCTCCAAGCTATGCTTTTAGTACGTGGTTGTTTAAAATTGCTTCCAACAACTGCATCGATTTCTTGAGAAAAAAGAAAGGCGTGCATATTCCGATTGAGAATAATCAGGACAATAGTGACAATGATCAGTCGGTACGCCTAAAATCAAAAGATCCGGATCCGGAAGAAAAGCTGATCCGAATTCAAAAAGCCATTCTTTTAAGAAAAATCGTTCATCGGCTAAAACCACGCTATCGGACTTTGGTCGAACTTCGATATTTTAGAGAGTATTCCTACGAAGAGATTGCAAAAGAATTAAATTTGCCGCTCGGAACTGTTAAGGCACAATTATTCCGAGCTCGTGAAATGCTTTTCAAGATGATTGAGTCAACCGAGATGGATGATCAGGAATCATAGTTGAAGGGCTAAACGAAGCGCTAAGGGAAAGGGCAAAGCAACTGTTCCTTCTTAACACATGAACAAGCAATGGATATTATTACAAAATATTTTCCGGATTTAACACCTCGGCAGTTGGAGCAATTTGAACAGCTGGGAGAACTTTACAAAGAATGGAATGAAAAAATCAATGTCATTTCTCGAAAAGACATTGATCAATTGTATGAAAGGCATGTGCTTCATTCTATGGGGATCGCCAAATACATTCAATTTACGCCCGGAACAAAAATTATGGATGTTGGTACCGGAGGTGGTTTTCCGGGCATTCCACTGGCCATTTTATTCCCGGAAACCCACTTCCGTTTAGTCGATTCGATTGCCAAAAAAATTAAAGTGGTTGAAGGAGTTAGCCAAAGTTTAGGATTGACCAATGTGCTGGCAGAACAGGCAAGAGCCGAGAAGGTTAATGATGAGTTTGATTTTGTTGTAAGCCGCGCAGTTACTGCTTTCCCGAAGTTTGTTTCGTTGGTTCGAAGAAAGATCTCTGCGAACCAAAAAAATTCGATGCCCAATGGTATTTTGTACCTAAAAGGTGGCGATTTTCTGGAAGAGTTGGAACCATTTAAAAAGCAAGTTCAGGTTTTCCCTTTGAGCGATCAATTTGAGGAAGCTTTTTTTGAGACTAAAAAACTCATTCATTTGAGGTTAAAAAAAACAGGAAAATAATTTCTAATATTTTGGAAGGAATCAAAAAAGGATTATTTTTGCAGTCCGAAAATAAGGAAGAGTACATCACACATAAAAATATTGACAAATGAAAAGGACATTTCAACCATCAAACAGGAAGCGCAGAAATAAGCATGGTTTTCGTGCGAAAATGGCTTCTACTAGCGGACGTAAGGTATTGAAACTGCGCCGTGCGAAAGGAAGAAAGAAATTGACTGTTTCTGATGAGCCTCGTCATAAGCGTTAAGATCAGAATATATAGTCGTTAAGATACATGAAAAGGTGAAGAATAAAGTTCTTTACCTTTTTTTGTGTTTATTTGTTCCTTCCTGGCATTTCCATTGCTGAATTATCTTTTTTATTCCTGTTCACATACTAATTTTTACGCTATTTTTGTTTCTTTAAAAGAAATAGGATAACTGTAGAAGAAAGGATTGAGTGTGTGCCCGTTTGTCACAAGCTGAGTGTATTTTTACTTCTATTCTGGATAGGTTATCACTAATATTAAATTTATGAGTTTCAAGGGATATCTGATTAATAAGCGTTTTTGGCTTAATGTGTTGCTGGCAATTATTCTTACAATTGCGCTGTTGCTTGCAACGATGTATGCTTTGCGTGTGTATACCAATCACGGCGAATCCTTTGCTGTTCCTGATTTTACAGGAATGCCATTAGAAGATGTGAAGCAAGAAATTCTGGTGAGAGAGTTGCAGTTTCAGGTAACCGATTCACTTTATTTGAAAGATGCGATCCCTGGCTCTGTAATTGGACAAATGCCAGAAGCGGGCTTTATGGTAAAGCGCGGAAGGACAATTTTTATGACTATTTGTGCAACGAAACCAGAGCAGGTGGCAATGCCCAAGCTGACAGATATTTCATACCGACAGGCTCTTAACTTGATGATGAGTTATGGATTAAATGTAGGGAATGTTGATTATGTACCATCGGAATTTCCTAATTTGGTCTTAGAGCAAAAGCAATACGGCGAAGTTGTTGCGGAAGGACAGTTGGTAAGCAAAGGATCAAATATTGATTTAACTGTTGGGCAAAATCGCTATGGTGAAAGAACCGAGATTCCTAATTTGCTGGGAGTTCTAGTTGATCAGGCGAATGAATTGTTGACAGCGTCCTACTTGAACGTAGGAGCAATAATCTACGATGAGTCTTTTGATGAAGAGACGGATACGCTTAGTGCCCGAGTTTGGCAGCAGCGTCCCGAACCTGTTCCCGGAGCAAAAATTGATCAAGGAACATCGATTGATATCTGGTTGACAGTAGATGAAGAGAAAATTGAAAAAGCCAACGAAAAAGAGTTTTAGATCATGGTTGAAGATAAAGATATGCGGGATGATGAAGAACTGGGTGATCCGGAAGAAGGTGGTATGTATGAGCATTACAAGTTAGAGGTTGATCCGGGGCAGAAACTCTTACGCGTTGATAAATACTTGGTCAATCGAATCGATAATGCTTCTAGAAGCCGGATTCAGTCTGCAGCTGATGCTGGGAATATCTTGGTGAATGGTGAATCGGTAAAGTCAAATTATAAGGTTAAACCAGGCGATGAGGTTAGTATCGTGATGGATTTCCCTCGTCGTGAATTGAAGATTATTCCGGAAGATATCCCGTTGAATATCGTTTATGAAGACGATGAGCTATTGGTTGTTAATAAACAGCCCGGTTTGGTTGTGCATCCGGGGCACGGGAATTACACTGGAACTTTGGTGAATGCGCTAGCTTATTATTACAAAGATCTGCCATTGTTTAAAACAACTGATCCAAGACCTGGACTGGTGCATCGCATTGATAAAAATACCTCTGGCTTAATGGTTGTCGCAAAAACCGAAAGGGCCAAGATTAAGTTGGCTCAGCAGTTTTTTGAGAAGACCACGAAGCGACAGTATGTTGCTTTGGTATGGGGAAACCTGAAAGAACCAGCCGGAACAATTGAAGGAAATATTGGTCGAAGCATGAAGGATCGGCAAATTTTCACGGTTTATCCTGAAGGTGACCATGGAAAGCATGCCGTTACCCACTATAAGGTATTGGAAGAATTGGGCTATGTTAATTTAATTCAATGCCAGTTGGAAACTGGGCGGACGCACCAAATCCGGGTGCATATGAAATACTTGGGACACCCACTTTTTAACGATGATACTTACGGTGGGGATCAAGTATTGAGAGGAACAACTTTTTCGAAGTATAAACAGTTTGTTCACAACTGTTTTAAGATGTTGCCGCGTCAAGCTCTGCATGCAAAAACCTTGGGCTTTGTGCATCCGGTAACTGGTGAAGAGATGCTTTTTGATTCGGAACTTCCTGATGATATGATTCAGGTGATTGATCGTTGGCGGGATTATATTTCGAATCGGAGTATTGATTAGGGAAGGCCTTCGTTTTTTTGAAGAGTGAAAGTAATTAAATAGAAGCTTTTTAAGAGTTTAAGGCAGATTGAAAGTCTTGAGTCTTGGTCCTAATTTTTTAACGAATGAAAAAAAATATCGCAGTTGTTTATGGAGGTGACTCCTCAGAATATGTAGTCTCAGTCAAGAGTAGCAAAAACGTGCTGAATTCCATTAACCAGGAGCTGTTCAAACCTTGGGCAGTTGAAATGAAAGGAACCGACTGGAAGTTGGTTGTTGATGGCGAGCCCGTTGCTGATATCGACAAGCAAAATTTTTCGGTTCGTTACAAAGGGCAGAATATTCGGTTTGATTTTGCTTACATTACCATTCACGGAACACCTGGAGAAGATGGCATTTTGCAAGGCTACTTCGATTTATTGAAAATTCCATATTCAACCTGCGGGGTGCAGTCTTCGGCGTTAACGTTCAATAAATATTATTGCAGTAACTATTTGAAAAACTTTGGTTTTTCAATGGCTAAATCAGCGAGGCTAACAAAAGGAGAAGTGCTTGATGTTGATGCTTTAGTTGAAGAGTTGGGGCTTCCTGTTTTTGTGAAACCGAATGCTGGTGGCTCCAGTTTTGGAATTACCAAAGTAAAACGAAAAGAAGACCTTCAGAAAGCCGTTGAAAAAGCTTGGGAAGAAAGCTCGGATGCTTTGGTTGAGGAGTTTGTTGAAGGACTCGAAATAACCAGCGGATTGGTGAAAATGGGCGACAAAGCTTTGGTATTTCCGGTGACAGAAGTATTGCCCAAAAATGAGTTTTTTGATTTCGAAGCCAAGTACACAAAAGGTGCTACTGAAGAAATAACGCCAGCTCGAATTTCAGACGAATTGACTCAAAAATGTCAGCAACTATCATCTCGAATTTATGATTTGTGTGACTGTAAAGGAATCGTGCGAGTAGATTACATTCTGAGAGATGGGGAGTTTTATTTTCTGGAGGTGAATACTACCCCGGGAATGACCGCAACTAGTTTTATTCCACAACAAATTGAGGCAATGGGAGAAACCCTTGAAGAGGTTTTGACCCAAATTATTCAATACGAGTTGAAGTAATTTGAAGTTAGAAAATAACAAAAGTGAGGGTTAGATTGGTCTTCATTTTTTGTTACCTTTAAGATTCCCACGGCCGAAAAAATAGCGCTAAACAAATAATTGAATATCAATTGCTTTATAAATTGAAGTATGGCAGCAGAGAGAAAAAGTAATAAGAAAGTATCGTCAATTGAGCAGATCAATGCCCAGTACGGAAAACTACCACCGCAGGCTATTGATGTGGAGGAGGCTGTTTTGGGAGCTTTGATGCTGGAGCGAGATGCTTATGTTTCTGTTGCTGATATTATTGATACAGCAAGCTTCTATAAAGAAGAACATAAAAAGATTTTTGAAGCCATTAAGTATCTGTCAACTCATGAGAAACCGGTTGACTTGTTGATGGTAACGCAACAGTTGAAAGATCTGGGAGAATTAGAGGCTGTTGGAGGTCCCTTATATATCACTCAATTAACCAGTCGAGTTGCTTCAGCTGCCCATATTGAGTTTCACGCCCGAATTATTGCTCAAAAGTATATTCAGCGAGAGTTGATCCGTGTGTCAACGGAGATCCAGACAAAGGCATACGACGACAATATGGATGTGGATGACCTGATTGACTTTTCTGAAACAGCACTGTTCCAGGTTGCTGAGGGAAACATTAAAAAAGAAACCTTGCCGATTAAACCCCTTTTGAAGGAGGCTGCTTTGTTGATAGAAGAGGCTTCGAAACGCGAGGATGGGTTGAGTGGGGTTCCGAGCGGATTTACAGCTTTAGACCGAATGACTTCGGGATGGCAAAAGACCGACTTGGTGATTGTTGCTGCCCGTCCTGCGATGGGGAAAACAGCTTTCGTACTTTCCATGGCGCGGAACATGGCTGTAGAGCACAAGCGGGGAGTGGCAGTATTCTCATTGGAGATGTCCTCCGTACAGCTGGTAAACAGGGTAATTGCTGCTGAAACAGAACTGGGCTCAGAAAAGATTAAAAATGGTAACTTAATGGACTGGGAGTGGGAACATTTCAACAGAAAGTTGAACTTATTGGAAGATGCCCCGCTGTTTATTGACGATACACCGGCATTATCTATTTTTGAGTTTAGGGCCAAATGCCGTCGATTAAAGATGCAGCATAACATTGGCGTTGTTATTGTCGACTACCTTCAGTTGATGACAGCTGGTGATGCTGGAAAAGGGAGTCGTGAGCAAGAGGTGAGTATGATCTCTCGATCGCTAAAAGCCATTGCGAAAGAGCTGGATATTCCTATTTTGGCACTTTCCCAGTTGAACCGTTCGGTGGAGTCGCGTGAAGGAAAGCGTCCTCAGCTATCTGACTTGAGGGAATCTGGAGCAATTGAGCAGGATGCCGACTTGGTATTGTTTATTCACCGTCCGGAGTATTATGGAATTACCGAAGACGAGAATGGGAATTCACTACTGGGTGTTGCTGAAATTATCATTGCCAAGCACAGGAATGGTTCGGTCGGAGATGTTCAGTTAGCCTTTAAGAAACAACAAGTTAAGTTTTGTGATTTGGAAACTGTAATTCCGGAAGAGATTGGCGGAGGTATTGTAGGGCAGACATTTGGATCGAAAATGAATGACGATATGGGAGGCGTTGAAATGCCTGTTAACAGCGGCTTTGAATCTGAAAATTCCGATTCCTATGAGGTACCTAAATCAGATGATATTCCATTCTAAAAAATTCAAAAAACTGTTCTTGTTTATATGCTTTTCGCTATTAGTTGCGCAAAGTAGTTTTGCTGTCTATCTGTTGGTTCCAATGGATGGAAAGCAAAAGGATCATTTAAAAGCTTATGGAATTGCTTACTGGACCTTGGAGCAAGCCATTGAAGTAAAATGGCTTTTGAACTATCGGGGAGGCAGTTTTCTGATTCCCTATTACGAAGAGATTGAAAACGAATGTTTGGTTCGTGGGGTAAGTGTGGAGAAAATTGCTGACGCTCAATCCAACGCTATTTTGTCCGAAATTGCGCTTCCTGAGGTCAATCAGGATGCAATAAGCATGCAGAAAGCGCCTAAAGTTGCCGTTTATTCTCCGCCCAATAAACAGCCATGGGACGATGCGGTTACCTTGGTATTAACCTATGCCGAGATTCCCTACGATGTCATCTACGATGAAGAAATATTAACGGATCAACTTAAAGATTACGATTGGCTTCATTTGCACCACGAAGATTTTACCGGGCAGTTTGGGAAGTTTTATCGTTCCTACCAACACATGCCATGGTACCAGCAGGAAGTTAATACCAATAAGGCATTGGCTGAGCGAATGGGATTTGCAAAGGTATCTGAAATGAAACGGGCTGTGGCCAAGCAAATACAAGCTTACATCGCTCAAGGGGGATTCTTATTCGCCATGTGTGCAGCAACCGACACGTATGACATTGCCATTGCTGCAGATGGGATTGATATCTGTGAATCCATGTTCGATGGAGATCCGGCTGACCCGCATATGAATGAGAAACTGAATTATGATCATGCTTTGGCTTTCCACAATTTTAAGGTTGTGAAAGATCCATTTGAGTATGAATTTTCGGATATTGATGTTTCGGTGACAAGAAAAGTGAGACCTACCGAAGACTATTTTACGCTATTTGATTTTTCGGCCAAATGGGATCCGGTACCTACCATGTTGACCCAAAACCACCAGCGTATTATAAAGGGATTTATGGGGCAAACTACGGCTTTTAATCATCAATTGGTAAAGCCCAATGTTCTGATTATGGGGGAGAATAAAGCAGCAGGAGAGGCCCGTTATATTCATGGTGAGCTTGGTAAAGGATTTTGGACTTTTTATGGAGGACACGATCCTGAAGATTACCGTCACTTAGTAGGTGATCCACCTACCGACTTAAGCCTTCATCCTACTTCTCCGGGCTACCGCCTAATCTTAAATAATATTCTTTTTCCCGCAGCAAAAAAGAAAAAGCAGAAGACGTGATACTAGTGTTTGGAGTATTATCGAAACAGTTTCTTGAGGGGATATTATTCTATTTTTGGTATCGATGTAAGTTTCTCTGGTATTGTTATATGCTTAATCTGCTTTTTTGTTTCGGTGTATGAGTTACCAAGTGTTAAGGCGGGAACAAATCAAGGATATTTCTAAAAGAAAGGAAGTCAATTCTATTCGAATTGACCTCCTTTGATATTGTTAAGTTTGCTTAATTTCCATGTTTTGTAAAAATGGAAGATTAGCAAATTAGATATCTTCTACTGGAGTTGGTTTTGATGCATGAGGGTTGTTGTCAGCCTCGCTCAAAGATGGGTTGGCTTGAATTTCAGCCTCCGGAATACGCCAAAGTAGAATATTATCTTTGGGAGGAATATTAAATATCGTTGTCGCATTTGGATATCCAGCACCTCTACGATCAACCCCTTTGTTTAAACGCATAATATCGAACCAATTCAGGCCTTCACCCCACAGCTCAATACGACGCTGATTGAATACTTCCTCCTGGATGTCAGTCGCGGAAGTTGCTTGGCAAACATAGTCCGGATTACGGTATGTTTTCACGAAGTTTTCCAAGGTTGACTTGCCGTCTGCTCCGCTCATCGCTTCAGCTTCTGCCTTAATTAAGTACATCTCTTCAATACGCATCAGAGGAATGTCGTTGGCATTTGTTGAGTTTCCAACGATATTATTATAAGGAGCAAATTTAACTTGAGTAAAAGCCGGGTAACCGGTTTTTACCATTTTTTCAGCTTGTTCTTCATTTAAATTTGGTGAAGTTAAGTCTTCATCAATCCACCATCCTTTACGAACATCACTTGCAGGAATTGATTCAAACAGTATTTTGTTGATTTGTTTTCCTCCTGAGTAGTTGGCATAGCCCCAGTTTAGTGATCCGATGTGAGAAATCCAGTTTACAATACCGGAAGTAACAACCCTGTCAGTCTCATTGATGACAATACCCCACATCCAGTTTGCTTCATTAACAGTCCAGAAAGCAGGTTTCTTTACATCTTCGATGCTTGCAGGAGCAGCACTCGATAGCTCAATTGCTTTTGCTGCATCACTAGCTGCCTCAGACCACTTTTGCATGGTTAGGTTGATCCGAGCACGGATCCCATAGGCAACAGATAGGTCAACATAGCGTTTGTCTTTACGAGCTATTCCTTCTCCCTCTGCCTTAGTTAGCAGGTCGATAGCCTTGTCAATGTCTGATTGAATCAATTCGTAAACTTCTTTCACGGTAGCGCGTGGTGCACCGTTTATCGCTGTTTCATCTGAATTTTCATTGGTAACAATGGGTACACAAAGAGCTGATTCATTGCCAACATAGTTGAATTGGAATAGTTGAGCTAGAACCCAATAGCTAAAAGATCGGGTTGCTAGTCCTTGTCCTAAATAGAACTGACGAGTGGGGTCTTCAACATCCAATGGATTGGCTCCAATAACACTGTTGGTCATGTCAATGATGGCGTACATTTCATTCCATATGATTTGAACTTCTCGAGAGGTATGTTCCCGGTCTGTATAGTCAAGATCATTGCCAGTCCAGTTGTAACCATTGTCTTCAGATATTACATCGTTTCCATTGGCATCAGTGAACATCATTAAAGCACCATAGCCAAAATCGTTATGACGTTCGGCGTCAAAAACCTTCTCGTTTGGAGCAAAAACGGAAAACTGAGCAAAAATGGAGTTGACTCCAGCTTCGGCCTTAGATGGGTCGTTGTTCACAACCTCATCTTTTTGCGAATCTGTAACTTCTTTCCCCCCAGGGAGTGTATCCAAATCCTCGCAGCTTGTTAATGCTAAGGAAAGGGATGCGATTAGTGCAAGAAAATATATTTTATTAATATTCATCGTTTTCAATTTTATAATTAGAATATTAGATTGATTCCTCCTGATACGGTGCGGATTGGCGTGTAACGAGCAGTTGTTGCTTGTACGTAGCTTTGGCGTGGATCCAGTCCTTTACGTTTTGAGACTAATGCAACGTTATCAGCTGTGAAATAAACTCTGATTTTCTCAAATTTTACAGAATTTGCCATGTTTTTTGGTAGGGTATAACCTACTGTGATGTTATTAAGGCTTAGGTAATCTGAGCTTGTGATGAAACGAGTTGATCGAGAATTAGCGTATAGGTCATTTGCATTTAAACGAGGAACATTCGTATCTGTATTTGTTGGAGTCCAAGCGTTGTTAATGTCCTTGTGCCAATTAGTTCCGGCTGAACTTGCTTTTCCTCCATGCATTAATTGAGCGTAGCCTGCGTCATAGATTTTACCTCCTAGTTGGTAGGAGAACTGAATTGATGCATCAAATCCATAAGCATCGATGGTTGTTCCGAATCCTCCATAAACTGTTGGAAGTAAATCTTCAGTCGCCGTTTTATATTCTTGAGCCAGAGAGTAATCATTTGTTTTGATTCGATTTCCATCTTCGTCTTCAGCCCAATATTGCGCTAAGCCTGTTTCAGCATCTACCCCAGCATACTCAGCTAAATACATCCGGTACATTGACTCTCCTTCTTCGTAAATACGAGTTCCATCGATTAGTTCACCTTCTAAGTCAGGGTGAAGTTCATTGATCTTATTCTTTATTGAGGTCGCGTTTGTGTTCAGACTCCATTGAATATTGTTGGTTTTTACAATATTCCAAGCTAGGTCTATTTCTAGTCCTGAGTTAGTCATTGATCCAACGTTCATCGGAAGTGAAGTGTAGCCTTGGCTGCCTTGTATTGGTTTGTAGTACAGCATGTCGACAGACTTACGCCCAAAGTATTCTAATGATCCAGATAGGATATTATTGAAAAGGGTGAAATCAGCTCCTATGTTGTATGAAGTTGATGTTTCCCATGTTAGGTCAGCATTCCCTTTATATTTTCGTGGACCATCAGAGAAAAATCCATCGGAGCCCGTCATATTGAACTGGTCAAGCCATGCGTAGTAATTACCAATGTCATCGTTTCCTTGTTCCCCGTATGATGCTTTTAATTTTAGCATGTTGATCCAGTGAACACCGGTAAGGAAATCCTCATTGCTCATCATCCATGCGACACTTGCAGAGTAGAAATTCCCCCAACGATTATCTGGGCTAAAGCGAGAAGAGGCATCGCGACGGTAGGCGATGTTTGCAAAGTAGGTGTCATTGTATGAATAGTTTACACGTCCAAGGATACCTTTTGTGGCGTAGTTATCTATTTTCCCTCCACCTCTAAGGTTGTCAATGGCATTGTTCACATAGTAGCTTTCAGGATTATACAGGTTTTGACCTGAAGCGAAAATGAGCTCTTCTGAGTAGGTGTATCCATCGTAACCCGCTGTGATGTCGAATTGATGAATGTCATCAAGCATAAATTGGTAATAAGCAATGTATTGCTGGTTTAAACCTTGTATACGAGTTTGTTCTTGGTAGGCTGTACCTCCATAGGCAGCGCTTTGCCCCATGTAGGCGTTACCCAATGAATTGTATTTGGTGTTGTCTACATTGAAGCCATATTTGGCTGTAAGTTTCAGACCTGTAAGAGGTGTTAGTTCAGCATACCAAGAACTATTTACGATATCTTTTAAATACTCGGTTTTGTTGTATGCTAAATCACCTGCAGGATTTGATATCTGCATGAACGTACGTGAGAAATTCGTGCTTTCTCCGTCACCATAGTCATAAACCTTACGGCCTACATTTAATAGAATGTCTTTTGTTGCAGCATCACGAACATACATTGGATATACAGGAGCAATGTAGTTTGCGATGTAGAATGCATTACCACTGGAGTTAGTCGTAATTTGCTCATCAGGATAATCGCTGTTGATTTGGCTGTAACTTACGTTTGCTCCAACCTTTAACCACTCTTTTACTTTGTGGTCTCCGTTGAAACGTCCTGAAATACGGTTAAATCCTGAACCAGAAACAACACCTTGATCATCCATATAGCCTAATGAAAGGAAATAGTTTTGCTTATCATTTCCTCCGGAAATTGAAAGGTTGTAGTCCTGTCTTGGGTTTTTTGAAAATGTTTCGTCAGCCCAGTTGTCTGGGGTGTAATAGTAATCTGCATCAGCATATCCCAATGTCGCATTTGGATTTAGTTTCCCGTCAGTCCCAATTAGGAGCTCTCCTGTTGGAACAGTATAGATTTGGTAACCGTAACCTCCTTCAGATTTAGTGACTAATTTTTCATTTGCGTAAGCATTTGCTTGAGCTTCGTCGTAGTTCAAATTGTATATTCCGGCATTGTAAATAGCATTGTAGGCTTTTTCTGTGTATTTCTGATGACTTGTAAATACGTCATAGTTTTTTACCGAGCGTGAATTTACACCTACTTTCATGTCGAAGTTGATTCTTGCTTCACCAGAAGTACCTTTCTTGGTGGTAATCATGATGATTCCGTTAGCTCCCCGGGCTCCGTATAAGGCAGTTGAGGCAGCATCTTTCAAGACAGTCATGGACTCAATATCAGAACTGTTGATAGAAGACAGATCACCATCAAATGGAATACCGTCAACAACATAGAGTGGATCTGATTCGGCATTGATTGAGCCTACTCCGCGTACACGAACTTTTGCAGAAGATCCTGGCTGACCATTGTCTGCAAGTATTTGTACACCTGCAACAGCTCCTGCCAGCGCATTCGATACGTTTGACACTTGGCGTTTTTCAAGTTTTTCATTATCTAAAACTGCGGCAGATCCAGTAAAGGAGCCTTTTGTAGAGGTACCATAGGCAACTACCATTACTTCTTCAACTCCTACGAAGTCTTGAGTCAGAGTTGCATTAAGGACTGATCCCGAAATTTCTAACTCTTGAGTTTGAAGTCCCACAAACGAGAAGACTAATGTTGAGGCTTCTTCTGGTACTTTAATTACGTAGTGTCCATCAAGGTCTGTAATTGTCCCCATGGTTGTCCCTTTAACAGACACGGAAACACCAGGGATTGTACTTCCGTCCTCCGCGGAAGTTACTGTACCTGTAATTTCCTTGGTTTGAGCCAGTACTGACTGCAACCCAATAGCAAAAATTGCAAGCAATAATGCGATTCTTTTCATAGATATAACTTTAATAATTAAACAGCATAATAATTTTCTTCATATATAGAAAAACTCGTATAGAGTTCTATTCCTACGATGGAAATACGATTACAGTCTACCCCATTTATAGAGCAGAAAGTGGTTTAGTTAAACTTGATACAAAATTGGTCCTTCAATTTCAATTTGTAACTTTTAACACGAATGTTAAAAAAGTTTAATTCTAACAAAAGTAAGGATTTCGTTGAATTTTGGGAATGAAATCTCCCAGGATTGTGATTTGTCTTAAGAAATTGTTACCTGGAAGGGGCTTTTGATTGATAGTTGTTTTTTATAAACCCACTGAATATGGAGTTTTCAGGGAAGTAGGCAGAAATAAAAAAAGCGATATTTTTTATAACATAAACTATAAAAAATATCGCTTTTGATGTAAAAGGAAGGACTGGAGAGGTAGTTACTGAGAACTTTTCTTTGAAATTGAAGGAGAAAGAAGTGCCTGCTCCAGTCCTAAATCTTAACGTACTTTATTGATTAATGAGGCTCATCTTCTTCAAAACCTGATTTTCTGTGGCCTCCAACAATGAGTTTATCATTTTCAATTTCAGTGGCATCTTGAAGGTCTTCAAACCACACTTCGAAATAGATACTATCAACAATGGCTCCAGAGGGGAGCTCTACTGCGTTTTTGATAATCTTTCCATTATTGACAATGACTTTTATTTCATAGCCGTCTATGATGCTTGTTACTTCAGACGTACTTCCAAAAGTTAAACTAGCTTGATTTACAGGAATACGAACTTTATAATCCCAAAAACCACCTTCATCAGTAAACCATATCTCAGCTCCGTCATTGGATGCCGTGTTGTAGGTATATAAAGTTGTAAGGCCTTCACCAAAAGGGTCTTCTCCCAGAGTTTCGTGGTTGTACTGTACATACCAGTTCCCGTCGAAATCTGCAGTTGAGCTATCCCAGATCTCAGGGTCTTCTTGGCAACCACTAAGAATTCCAAAGAAGCTGAAAATGATTGCGTATAGATATATTCTGTTCATGTTAAAAGATTTTAAGCGTTATTCATTAGGAGTTAAGGTAACATGGAAGGTGCGACCTCCAGCATAGATTGATCCAAAGGTGATAACTCCGGTTTCGGGATCATATTTGCCATCTACAATTCCTTCACCGCCCAGCGTATCTTGCCAGGCAGGAGAGATGCTAGCTAGGTGAGTCAGTGTATTATCTGCATTAAGTCGAACAAACCCATGGACAAAATAATTTCCATATATTTTATAACCGACACCGTCATAATAGTAGCTTCCCAGCAATCTGTCTATGTAAAAGATGCCGTCAGTAATTTTTTTAATTGTTACTGGAGAATCTTCGTAAGAGCCACCTGTAGGAGTTCTGTATACGTCTCCGCTGTAACTGCCGGAAAAGTCCGTTGTTATATCAGGATTAGAAACAAAAACACCAATGGAGGCAGCAGCAGAATAGCCATCGTTGTTAATTGCAGAATAGTCTACAACGTAATATCCAGGGGTATTTCCATCTACACTTCCATCAATTGAAACTTTATCAATAACATCTGTTTCTCCTTCCATCGCAGCAAAGTTTTGATTGACATCGTATGCCTCTCCTTTGTCGATGATTATTTTATTGTTCCCTAATTGGTCAGTGCCTTCTGCCATATCAAATGAAAAGGTCACATAGTGGGTTATTGTTGTTGACCATCCTTCAGATTCCTTGTCACAACTTGTAAACAGGCTTAAAAGGACAATCATGCTTATAAGTGAATAAATTGATTTCATATTTGTACTTAGTTAAAAGTTAAAAAAACTATTTACCTGCTTTTTGATCCCACCATACTTTCTCACCCATGCTTGTTTTTTGAGATGGTTTGGTAGTGTTTCTTGTTACAACATCATTTGGATAAATAGGAGAAGCAGGAAGATTGCCACTCAATTTACCTTGCCCTGCAATAGATACGATAAATTCTCCTGCTGGGTAATTAAGATGAATATCCGATCGATCTGCCGGTGTTTTAATTAAAATTGAGCTAACAGAAGGATATTTGGTCCTGTTTCTTTCGTAGAATGCTTCCATATGCTGAAGTTTACAATAAGCTACCCACTTTTGCATAGCTATAGCCTTTATGTTTTCTTCTACAGTTCCGTTTGGCCATTCAGCATATTCTCCTGATCCAGTAATTGAGCCGCTGACTTCCCAATAATCCATGGAAGCTTGAACAGCATTGTCATAATAAGCTTTTGCTTCGCCTGAGTTGTTGGCTCTAGCATAGATTTCAGCAAGATAAAAATTGATTTCCCAGGTCGTCATTAAGGGGATGTCTGAAGTTGGAGCAAAACTAACCAAGCTGAAATCTTCCTTGTCATCAGTAGTCCCATCTCCGTCAGTGTCACCGGTGTAAGCAAAGTCTCCTTGGAATGATCCTAAATAGTTTCCATCAGGAGTAGGCTCATAAAGTTTTCCAATTCTAGGATCGTTGTTTACAACAAGGTATTCGATCATTGTTCTACTAGCAATAACATTGTCAAAATATCCCGCATCGATGAATTCGTCCATTGGGTGACGTTTGCCGTCTTTGTCGTTCCAGATGTTGCCGTGTATCATTGCATTCTCAGTAATGAATCCTCCGGCTTCTGCAAGAGCGATCAAATCAGCGTTATTGTATTTGGATGTTTCAGAAAGGCGGATCATTAATTTTAGTTTTAATGATTTTACGAAGGCCTTCCATTTTAGCATATCACCATCAAATATGAAATCGTATCGAGAGGTGATTGTTGCACTTGCGAAGTTCATTTGAAGCAGCGCATCAACTCTTGTTAGTAGATCATCGTAAATTGATTCTTGAGTATCGAACTTGGGAGAAAAAGAACCTTCTTCTCCACCAAGAGCTTCAGAATAAGGGATGTCTCCCCATGTGTCAGTTACTATTTGCCAAGTGTAGATAGAAAGTGCTTCTGCTATAATATAAGTTCCACTTCCTTCTTCTGACCTAGCCATTATGCCTTTTAGGTCGTTTAATGCAAATGGAACAAGGTTACGATAAGTGATGCTAAAATCATCTTCATTGTATTGATCAATAAATTTGAATTGAGATGACGTGTGATCTTGGGTCCAATATTGTGACCAAAATGCACCGTGAAAACCCATTTCCCATCCCATTAAAGCATTTGCTATTCCAAGTTGAGCAACAGGAAGAACAGTTTCGGGGCTGCTAAGTTCACTTAGATTGTTGGGATCTCTGTTTACATCCAACCAATCTTCACATCCAACTAACGTTGAAGTTAGAAGGGTAATCAGTGAAATGTATAGTAATTTTTTTAGATTCATAATTCTATAGTTTATAAATGATTAAAATGTAACAGATAACCCGAATGTGTAATTTTGGTTAGTTGGATTGGCTCCAAATTCACCAAATTTTGCACTAAGGTCATTCCCGAATGTGGTTGTTTCAGGGTCAATGTATTGATTCTCCGAAGGAGTCCAGAGTAAGATGTTGCCGGCAACAACAGAAGCTCTTACGCTTTCAACGCCTAATTTGCGAGCAAATCTTTTAGGAAGGTCATAGGTGAGTTTTACTTCTCTTAGTTTCAGATATGACCTATCGATAAAGAATTCATCCGTACGGTTGAAGCCTCCTTCACTATAGAAGTCGTGTAAGTCAGCAGATGCTACAGGTGTTGTGTTTTCTACATATTCACCATTGACTAACGCTACAGAATTTGGAATAATAAATGGATTTCTGTCATTGAATGTTGTTTCCAATCCACTACCAGTCCAGCCCATGTAGTCTTTTTGATAAGAGTAAATGTAGCCTCCGTAACGTAGGTCTAAAGTAGCTCCAAGTGCAATTCCTTTGTATTTGAATGTATTTGATAGACCAGCTCTAAAGTCTTCGTTGATACTTTTATCTAGAACAACTTCATCAGGAGTTGAGAGAGGCATTCCGTTTCCATCGACTACAATGTGTTCTTCTCCGTTAATTTCAGTTGTTTGAGTGATAAATGTTTTAAACAGCCCCATTTCTTTACCTTCAACTGCAACAATGCTTGCTCCACCATAACCCGCTAAAAAGATTTCGCCTTCAGCAAGGCTTTCAACAGTGTTATCATTTTGGGAGTAATTGGCACTTACGATCCACTCGAAGTTGTTTGTTCTAATTGGTGATCCAAATAGGAGTATTTCGAACCCTTTGTTTCTAACATCTCCAATATTATTAACAATTGAGGTATATCCTGAAGAGGGGTCAAGAGGTTGAGAGTTAATAAGTCCTTCGGTTAGCTTGTTGTAGTATGAAACGTCAAATCCTAGGCGGTTTGAGAACATATTCATTTCAAGCCCAAGTTCATATTCCTTTGTAATCTCAGGTGCAAGGTCAGGACTTCCCAGTTGGTTGCTAATCATCCAAGAATTTATTCCATTTAGCGGAAATTCCAGATCATCGACATT
Source organism: Sunxiuqinia elliptica (assembly GCF_900113005.1). Taxonomy (GTDB): domain Bacteria; phylum Bacteroidota; class Bacteroidia; order Bacteroidales; family Prolixibacteraceae; genus Sunxiuqinia; species Sunxiuqinia elliptica. Next base: position 46,465 of record NZ_FONW01000001.1, on the reverse strand, counting down.
TGGGAATCCAGGGTTATCGATAAAACCTTTTTGGAAAACAGGATATATGTCATATACACCAGCGTCATTACCAGTCCATCCATAGGCTACTCTTAGTTTTGCAAAATCAATAGCATTTAATGACATACCACTTTCTTTGGCTAGTTCTGATAGAATAACACTTCCTGTTACTCCAGGGTAGAAATAGCTATTGTTTTCTGGCGGTAAGGTAGAAGACCAGTCATTACGAGCAGTTACTGTTAGGTATAAATAGTCATTGTAACCTAGTTCTGCGTTTGCAAATGCACCCCAAAGTCTTCTTTTACTTTCGTATTGAGAAGCAACAGCATCAGAAGTTCCGTTTGAAAGATTATAGTATCCTGGTACGTCAAGTGCAGTGAGCTCTCCAGTGACTCTTTGGAAACCTCTTTCATTAATGTTTGCTCCAATAAGTGCATTTAAACTGAATTTCTCTCCGAAATTCTTGTTGTATTTCAAGAATGCATCATGGTTTGTCTCGTATCGAGCTCTTTTGGCTATTGAGTAACTACCAGGATCTAGGGATTGAGCATTATAACTAGGAGCATCTTCTGGAATATCGACAATAGCAACCCATGCTTCTGTGTTGGTAGCTTCAAAGTCTCCTCCAAAACGATAAGTAAAAGACAACTCATTTGTTATATCCAAGTCTGCTTGGACTTTTCCGTAAAACTTATTTCTCTTTTGTTCTGAACCGTTTTCAAACAAAGCGTAGTAAGGGTTCAGTCCATATGGAGTGAAATAATTGTCAAGGTTGAAAAATGGGTTTTTGTAATCTTTAAAATCAACAATGGAGTAGTCTTCTGCGATTTCCCAAAGGCTTCTGAAAACAGAGTTTCCTTGTCCTGATGGAACAGCTTTTGTCTTCTCATTGCTAAAGTTGATTGATGAGCTAAGCTTTAATCTGCCCCACTTATGGCTTCCTTTGCTTGAAAGTGTAGTTCTTTTGTAGGTGTCAAAGTCTTCCGGTAAAACACCGTCTGTGTTATTGTTTGAAACAGACATGAAATAGGTTGTGTTTTCATTTCCACCAGATACAGAAACTGCATTTTTATAACTTATGCCATAGTCGTAAAAATCTCTTACTCTAGATTCTACAAAAGCATATGGCTTTAATAACTGGCTGTTATTTACAATAAATCCCCAAAGACGCATCTGCCCGTCGTATTTAGGTCCCCAGTTTCCGTTTTCGTCAAGTGCATGATCTCCACTCCATCCTTGTCCGAATTTGCTCTGACGTTCTGGAATTCGTCCTACATTCTGAACAGTTATCGAGCCGTCGTAGCTTACTCTCATCTTGCCACCTGTGTTTTTACCTGATTTAGTTTTGATGAGTATGACCCCGTTTGCGGCTCTGGAACCGTATAGTGCTGTTGCTGCGGCTCCTTTTAGGATTGTCATTGTTTCGATATCATCAGGGTTGACTGCATTTAGCCCTGATCCAAAGTCTGTATTCCAGTTGAGAGATGATCCCGTTTGTACTTGAGAGTTGGTGATTGGAACGCCATCTACTACATAGAGAGGTTGGTTGCTGGAGAAAGAAGAAGTTCCACGTATGATTACGTTTTGGGTTCCTCCGGGGCTTGGAGCACTAGAAATATCTACTCCGGCAACTTTCCCTTGCAGGGCATTCATCGGATTAATTGTTTTTGCTTCAGCGAATTCTTCACTACTAACAGACGTTGAAGCAAAGCCTAAAGACTTACGTTCTTTGGAAATTCCCAGTGCTGTGACTACTACTTCGTTGATTCCCACAACATCCGCTTCCATTTGTACGTTGACAGTAGCCCCGTTGATTGGAGCTTCTTGTGTTTGCATACCGACAAAGGAGAAAACTAAGGTGGTTGCATTTTCGGGAACCTTCAGTGTATATTTCCCATCAAAATCAGTAATCGTACCAAGAGTGGTACCTTTTACAGAAACAGAAACACCTGGGATGGAACTTCCATCCTCAGCAGAAGTTACTGTCCCTGTAATTTCATTGGTTTGCGCCAAGACTGACTGCAACCCAAATGCAAAAATTGCAAGTAACAATGCGATTTTTTTCATAGAAATAATTTTAATAATTAAACAGCATCAATTCTAAGTTATATCGTAGATAGCGAATATGATTTGCTTTCTTAAAAGAGATTAATATTCCGGTCCCCCAACCGGTAAGAATGTGTTAAGTTTGTTCCCCTTCAATTTCCATTTGTATTGTATAACAAATGTTAAAAAATCTTAACTCTAACAAAAATAAGGATTTGATTGAATTCTGAAAATGAAAATGGTAGATATAACAAGCTCTTTGATAGATTCTTTGTTTCTACTAGTTGTGAAATTGGAAAGTGTGGTGTTATGGATCCCCTATTTTTACTGGGGTTTAAAAAGAATAATACATAATAAAAAAAGCAATATTTTTTACAACATATGTTATAGAAAATATTGCTTTTTTTATTAAAGGAAGGACTGGAGAGGTAGTTACTGAGAACTTTTCTTTGAAATTGAAGGAGAAAGAAGTGCCTGCTCCAGTCCTAGTCTTTTTTTAGTTAGCCCACCAAAGTGGAGTGTCTTGCTTGTCTCCTCCGATGGATGAAGCAGCGGCTTTGACATTGTCGTCATTGATGCTGGCTTCGTTCAGAAGGTATTTGTTTCTTCCAGGAACGTCAGTTAGTCCTCCTATTGGTTTGAATTCATAGGTTTCTGTTGCTGTCCCGTCAGCAGTTGGCCAAGTGTACTCATAAGGAGTGTTTGGTTGTACTAATGTGTTGGGATAGCCCGTTCTGCGATATTCGCTCCATGCCTCCATTGGTTGCATGTAAAGTGCGATATACTTTTGCATCATGACTGTTTCCTCGCTTGCAGCAGGAAGATTTGCAATGTAATCGTCTGCTGTAGTAGCATCTACTCCCCATCGATCAAGAGATGCTTTAACTCCTTTTTCATACCAGCTTTGATCCCAGTTGTTATTTTCGCTCATGATGAAGCACACTTCAGCATACTCCATGTAAATTTCGGTATAATCTGCGCTTAGGATGGCGTCCCCTGGCATTGATTCGGCTTTAAATGAGGTAACGACTTCGTTAGCTTCAGTTAAAGGGATGCCTACTTTAAAGCCATCTTCATTGTCTGCGACAAATAGGTCAAGACGAGGATCTTCAACGGCGAAAGGTCCTCTTTCTCCTTGAAGTAACTCGACAAATTGCATGGAAGGAGCAAAGTCTGTACGAGCTTCAACAACGAAGGCTCTGTACATTGGAGCTCCGTTAACTGCATTGTCTTCGTAGGTTACTCCTGCGTTGTCTTCGTTTGATTCCATCACTCCAGCGGCGATGGCACCAGTAATGTGGCTTTCAGCTGCTGGATAAACGTCTTTGATTCGGTTGGCTATTCTTAAGCGAAGAGAGTTTGCGAACTTTTTCCATTGAGCTGCATTTCCGTCAAAGAAGTTATCTCCATCAATCATGTTTTCAGAAGTGATGATGCTTTGTTGGGCTTCATCGAGTTCTTTGAGCATGTCTGCATAGATGTCTTCTTGCTTAGCGTAGGCCGGCCGATCGATGCCATTGTCCTTTAGTTGATTGGCTTGGAAGGATGGATTGTCGCTTCCGTATGACCAGTATGGCACGTCTCCCCAGAGTTCAACTGCTTGAAGATAAACGTAAGTTAGCATGATTCTGGCAGCGGCAATTTGGTTGACATTTGCTCCAAACTGAGCCATGTCTCCTTTAGTTGCTTCGTCTGTGTTAAGGGTGATGATGTCTTTCAGGTCTTGAGCGTTTTTGTAAATGTCGTCCCAAGCTCCTTGGTTGACGGTTTCACGATATTGAAAGCGGTCTTCTTCAGTGTAGTTTACCTGATTCCAGTATTGAACCCATAATAACATTTGACGCCCGGAGAACCATTCGTCACGAGTGTCGTCCATGAATCTTTTTTGGACACGGTTCATGATTCCATATGTAGGTGCAATTTCTGGATTGTTTGGATCACCATAGTAGTCAACCTCACAGGAAGAAAATAGCAAGACGCCTACGAAGAAAAGTGTGATATATTTTAATGTCTTCATATTTATCGTATTAATATTGTTAGAAATTAATTTTTAGGTTGAATCCAAAAGAGCGTGTGGCAGGAATGATTCCTCCTTCAAGTCCTTGAATATTCCCAGATCCACCAACGACCGTTTCTGGATCAATTCCCTTGTTGTCTAATCCCCAAACTGCAAGGTTTCGCCCATAAATGGATAGGCGGACAGATTCGATGATGTCAACAAATTTTGGAATGGTGTAACCTAAAGTGACTTCACGAAGTTTGATATAGGAAGCATCAAAGATACTGGTTGCACTGGGGGTTCCATTTCCATGATAGTGAGATACTCCCCAGTCTTCAGCTGTGATTGATGTTGTATTGGGAGAACCGTCTTCTTTTACGCCAGGTAAGATAATGCCATCTTCGCGGATGGTGTTTCCGTTGGATGTTGGAACTGCAGTGCCTTCTGCCATTCCTGAGTACATTCCCCACATGTTGGTGATCGAGTAATACTTTCCACCTTCGGAGATGTCGATGAGTGCACTAAAATCGAAATTCTTGTATTTGAAAGAATTGTGAATCCCGGCTGTGTAGTCTGGAAGCACGGATCCTACGGAAGTTAGTTCTCCGGAGGTTAGGTAGATGCCGTCTTCGCCAACAACTTTATTGCCTTTTTCGTCATGAACATAGTCATAGGCGAAAATTTCCTGGAATGTTGCTCCTTCAACAGCATTGATGTATGCGCCGCCAAAAGGAGCTCTTGCTAGCTGGATCTTGTCTAGGCCTTCAGGTAAATCAAGGACTTCGTTTTGGTTTTTAGCAAAGTTTAACGTGATGTCCCAGGAGAAATCTTTGATCTTAACCGGAGTTCCATACAGCAGAATTTCAACCCCTTTGTTATTGATTTTTCCTGCATTGATTACTCGCTCTACGTAGCCACTGGCTCCACTTACTTCAATTGGAACGATCTGGTTTTTGGTGTCGCGATTATAGTAGCTGATATCAAATCCAATTCTGTTTTTTAGGAAAGCAGCTTCAATTCCGAATTCAATTTCGCTGGTCAGCTCAGGTTTTAGATTCTGATTTTTTAGGCGATCGTCATTGGTGAACTGAGGGCTTCCATTGAATGGATCGCTGATGAGATAAGTATTAAATACTTGGTAGGCTTCTGTTCCGTTACCTGTCTCTCCGTAATTGGCGCGAACTTTTAAATTGTCCAACCAATCAACTTCTAAAAGTTCTGATGCTAAGAAGCTGGCAGAAACAGAAGAGTAGGAATATTCGTTCGAACCTGTTGGAAGAGTGGAGTCGTAGTCTTTACGGAATGTTCCGTCAAGGTAAAGCATGTCTTTGTAGCCAACACTAGCAGATGCAAACCAGCTGTTAACTTGAATTTCTCGTTTGAAATCATCCAGTAGCGGTTGGTTGGCAGAGTTGTTTAAGTTATAAAGTCCGTCTACAACCAAGCCTCCGTTTGTTTCTCCTTCGAATCTTGAATAATCATTCTTGCGGGTGTTGGCACCAAGCATTGCAAGTACGCTGAAATCTTCGAAATTGCGGTTGAATTCTAATTTTCCTTCCAAGTTAATTTCTGTTGCTTGGCGGTTAATCTGCAAATAGCTTGAAAGGGCTTGTGAACCTTTTGCTACACGTTCTCTTTGATTAAATGTGTAGGTGTCGTAGTAAAAATTACCTGACGCACTTAAATAGTCCGTAATGTTCGCTTTCAGTCCTGCTTTACCGAAGATTCTTGTGCGATCGTCATCTTGGTAGTTTTTATAGGCGGTCCAGTAGGGGTTGTCTGAGTAGTTGGGTTTTGGATTCGTTAAAGATTTCCGGTTCCATACTCGTTGTGTCCCGTCTGGGTTGATGTAGTCTTTTAGTTTGTCAAAGTCTAACTGACGTTGTCCCCACTGGAAGAATTTTTGTGATTGTGAGTTGTCTCCATATCCAAATTGAGGACGCCCCATAGTCTCTGTTTTGATTACATTCAAATTGGCATTCAACTCGATGATGTCCTCGAATAGAGATGATTGTCCGTTGATGTTGAAGTTGTGTTTTTCTTGCTCGGAGTTTGGTACAATACCTGTCATGTTGACGTTTGTGTAGCCAACTCTCAGGGCAGAACGGTCGCTTGTAGTAACTACGTTTAGTGAGTTTTGATAGGAAACACCTGTTTCGTAGAATGATTTTACATCATTTTTAGGGGCAACCCAAGGAGCCGTTTGGGGGGTGCTTGTTATGCCTTGTTCGTAATCTGCAACGCCCCACCAGTGTAGAACTTCTTGGCCTTCATACTTTGGTCCCCAGCTTTCATCTACGGCGTAGTCTGGGATGAGGTAGTCTTTCCCTTCGATGGACACGGTTTCAAATCCGTAGCCTCCTCCGTATTGTTTCTGTTGTTTTGGCAAAATAGAAACGGTCTCGAAATTGACTCCAGAGTTGACTTCTACAGAAAAAGATTTTTTCCCAGCTTTTCCTGATTTTGTGGTAATCATGATCACTCCATTCTGACCACGGCTACCATACAGCGCAGAAGCCGCACTTCCTTTCAGTACTTCGACACTGGCTACATCATATGAGTTCAAGTCATTGGTCATTGATCCATAGTCATAGCCACCGCCTCCGTTTTGAGTGCTTGTGGTATTGAAGTTTTCGTTGCTGATGGGGACTCCATCTACAACGAATAATGGTTGGTTGTTTTGACTGAAAGAGCTAGCACCTCTGATTAGAATGTTCTGAGATCCGGAGAAGTTTTGTCCGGAAATCTGCAGTCCGGCAACTTTTCCTGATAGTGATGAAATCGGGCTAACTGAATTTGCCGCAGTTAGTTCTTCACTACTTACTCCTTGTGAGGCGTATCCCAGAGATTTTTTAGCCCGGCTTGTTCCCAGTGCAGTAACAACAACTTCGTTGATTCCAACAACATCAGATTCTAGGGCTACATTAATTGTGGTACCTGTAATTTCAGCTTCCTGGGTTTGCATTCCAACAAATGAAAAAACAAGTGTCGTTGCATCTTGAGGTACTTTTAATACATAGTTTCCATCAAGATCGGTAATTGTTCCTAAGGTGGTGTTTTTGACAGACACAGAAACCCCTGGTATTGAGCTTCCATCCTCCGAAGAGGTTACTGTACCTGTAATTTCCTTGGTTTGAGCCCATAGGGACTGCAAGCCAATTGCAAAAATTGCAAGCAGTAATGCGATTTTTTTCATAGAAATAATTTTAATAAATAAACAGCATCAATTCTTTTACTTTTTCTTTCTAAGGAGAGGTGAATGTGAATTTGTTGTTCCCCTTTGTTTTTGAAGTCAGAGACGATTATTCCCCCAAATAAGCCGTCCCCTCTGTTGTTTGTTAAGCCATTTCTGGCTTCTTCTTTTAAACTATTTGTGAAATGTTAAAAAAAATTAACAATTACAAAATTAGAAAAAAGGCAAAATCATGAAAATTTTAATGTTAAGTTGATTGATTAATTGACAAATGTCATAGGTGTAATGAAATGACATTCATGAGTAATTTTACTAGATATGTAAATATATATAATTAATCATCTTTAGACATTTGTTCGTATTGTTTGTTTGTAAGTTGTTCTCTTGTAGATTTTTCTTGTGCTAAATTTTATTAGTTTTTGCATTTTTTTATTTCGTTGTTATGTTCTTTTGAAGGGTTTGATTATTTGTTCTGCTTGTTCTGTCTTATGTTATAAAACAACCAATTTATTTTTTTAAGTTGCTTCATTTTTAGTGCTGGTGGATTAAAATGAAAGCTTTGAGTTTCTCTTTCTTTTAAAATGCAACAATTGCAAATGTAAAAAAATATAACTGTAAGTAAATTGTTGATATTGCTTAACAGACGTACGGTATAGGCTCCGGAGGCTTTTACTTTGGTTGCCAGAACGGCGATGTTGATAATTTGTAATTCTAAAGCTTTGTCTTTCTAGAACTTTGGTTTGTATATGGGGGAAGTTTAAATTGATGTTAAGAAATCTCGAATTAGAGTAATCGTGTTAGTTCTTTGATGCTTTTAATGATGTGGGTGGTGTTTTTAGGGGGTGATGTCTTTGTAAATGAGTTTTTATTAGGGTGTGTGTGCATTTTTTGAGGGAAGCTGCTAGTATTATCTATGAATATCTGGCTGATTCCGAAATTGCGAGCACCTTCTATATCCGATTCCCAGGAGTCGCCAATCATGATACTTCTATTTTTTTTGGCATTGCATGATGAAAGGGCGTATTGGAAAATACGTTTGTCAGGTTTTGGAGCCTGAATCTCTTCAGATATAAAAACACGCTGAAAGTAAGGGCTTAGTCCGCTGGATTCAATCTTTTGATGCTGTACTTCTGTAAAGCCATTGGTGATGATGTGCATTTGATAGCCTTTCTGTTGGAGATATTCAAGTGTTTCAATAACTCTAGGGTAGAGCTTCTTCTGCAGGGGCATTCGTTTGAGGTAGTGGTCGTTCATGACCATCGGATCAGTTCCATGAATCTCAAAATGGGAAAGCGTTTGCTCAAATCGTTGTCTGATGAGTTCCGGTTTTCTAATTTCTTGCTTTCTGTATAATTCCCAAAGCTGGCTGTTGATCTGTTCGTAATAGTGAATGAATTGTTCAAAATCGATTATTTGGGACTCCAGCTTTAGCTCGAGAATTGTTTGCTGCATGGCTAGCCTTGAATTGGTTTCAAAGTCCCAAAGAGTATGATCGAGGTCAAAAAATAAGTGGTCGTATCTTCTCATGGACATTCAGTTTCGAGTTCTACTCTTATATTCTACTGAGTAAGACAGACGGTTTCTAAAATCTAAGTTGTATGAAAATGTGATCATCTGTTTTCAGCTCTTTTGTTCTTTTGGTGAACCGTCAGTTTTTTGCTTTTGTTGCTGTTTGCCTTCAACAACGATGACGATTTCTCCCTTAACCTTTTTGGATTTGAAGTGCTCAGCTAATTCAGTTAAAGTGCCTTGTTGGTTTTCTTCATGGAGTTTGCTCAATTCTCTCGAAACAGAGGCCCTGCGTTCTGCCCCAAAAAACTCGGCAAATTGTTCCAGGCTTTTTACCAAGCGGTAAGGCGATTCGTAGAAAACCATGGTGCGCTCTTCTTCGGCAAGTTGGGTTAACTTTTTTTGGCGTCCTTTTTTCGGCGGAAGAAATCCCTCGAAGCAGAAGCGGTCGTTAGGAAGACCAGAATTGACCAACGCAGGGATTAGAGCCGTAGCTCCGGGAAGACATTCAACTTCAACATCGTGGTCGAGGCAGGCTCTTACTAAGAGGTAGCCAGGATCACTGATCGCAGGGGTTCCGGCATCGGAAATTAGTGCGATTGTTTCACCGGCAGCGATGCGTTGAGCAATGTTTTCTACGGTTTTATGTTCGTTGAACTTATGATGTGAGAATAGTTTTTTTTGAATCTCGAAATGATGCAGCAGTTTCGAAGAGGTGCGTGTGTCTTCGGCTAAAATAAGATCTACCTCCTTCAGAACTTTAATGGCCCGAAGCGTCATATCGTCCAGATTGCCAATTGGAGTTGGTACAATATATAGTTTTCCCATAATTAATTTGTGAAGCGACGTTTTACTAATTGTGCAAATTGAATGGAGGTTTCCGTCTTTTTCCATTTAAAATTTGAATTAAGAAAACTTACGGCTTCTTCCAGATTTGTGGATTGATCTATTTCTTTTACGGTGTCTCTGAATAGCTCCGGGTTGTTGTTGAACAGTTCCCGTGTGTATTGAAAACGGTCGTTCAAGCCAATAGCAGTTTCCAGCTTTTCGATTGGAGAGTTAGCCAGTTTCTGATCCAGTGTTTTACTTTCAAGAAGCAAATCATTGAGCGACTTTCCCTTGGCAAAATTTTCACCTACAATCTTTTGTTCTGTGGGCTCTTCTGTTAGCTCTTCTTCATCGATTGTATCGTCCTTTTTTTGTGGTTCTTCTTTTGGAGCTGGAGATTCTGCTGCTATTTCCTCTACTTCAATCGCTTCCTTTGTCGCTGTTGTTGATTCCAGTGGCTCATTTTTGATCTCTACAGCAATTTCCTCCTCGGTAATGCTTGCTTCAGAAGCTGTTTCAGGTTTGTGTTGTTCCGCAACTTTTTCTTCTGAAACTGTCTCTGGCTTTTCAGCTGTTGGTGTTTCTGTTGGTCGTTCTTCCTCCGCCTCTTCTTGAGCAACTGTTTCAACTTGAGGCGCTGGATGATCTGCTAAAGTTTCTTTTACTGGAGCTTCTACAGGTTTGGGGATTGAAGGGATTTCAACCTTTTGTTTTTCTATTTCCTGTAAAAATTGGAATTCCTGATAGATGAGTTTTGATTTACTTAGCGCAATATCAATCTCAAAATTCGAAAGGCCCTGAGAGCGTCCCAGTCCATCCGCTATATCATCTAATTCTCTTAAATCTTTTAATATGATTTGTATTAATTTCTGTTTTTCCATATTTAATTAAAAACAATTTAACCCAACAAATTCGTTACTTTTGTAAAAGTAGTAAAATCCAAAACTAATCACGGTAAATGTTTCTTGAAAGGGATGTCAGCCATCATAAAAACGGTGGGACAATTGAAGTTATTGCCGGTTCTATGTTTTCAGGCAAAACAGAAGAATTAATTAGGCGGTTGAGGCGTGCACAGTTTGCGCGGCAAAAGGTGGAGATTTTTAAACCGGTGGTTGATACCCGCTATTCTGATGAAAAGGTGGTTTCACACGATGAAAACTCGATTCCAAGCTCGCCTGTAGAAAATTCAGCGAATATTTTGTTGTTAGCTGGGAATGTTGATGTTGTTGGCATCGATGAAGCGCAGTTTTTTGATCAAGGATTGGTTGAGGTGTGCCAGAAACTGGCCGACTTGGGTGTTCGGGTTATTGTTGCTGGCTTAGATATGGATTTTAAAGGAAAACCTTTTGGTCCAATGCCTGAGCTTATGGCAATTGCCAATTACGTTTCGAAAGTGCATGCCATTTGCATGCGATGCGGAAGTGTGGCTCAGTTTTCTCATCGGTTGGTGTCCAACGAAAAGCAAGTAATGCTGGGAGAAAAGACGGAATATGAACCGCTGTGTCGGGTTTGCTACAATAAAGTAATGACTCATGAGTGATCTCTCAATAAAAGAATTAGGATCTATTCTTAATGGTACTTATCAGAAGGGCGCTTTAGCGTCTGATTTTAATATTCGGAATGTGGCTATTGATAGCCGGACTTTGGTTGATCCGGTGGTGACTGTGTTTTTTGCCCTAGCGGGTGAGCGGCATGACGGGCACCAGTACGTTTCGGAGTTGTATGAAAAAGGCGTGCGCTGTTTTGTTGTTTCGCACTTCCCAGCGGAGTTTGAGGAGTTTGGGCAAGCACATTTTATCGAAGTGAAAGATACTTTGGAAGCTTTGCAGAAGTTGGCTTCCGATGTTCGGAATCATTTTGACTTTCCGGTATTGGCAGTTACGGGGAGCAATGGAAAAACGGTAGTTAAAGAATGGTTGTTCGATTTGCTACAAGACCAGTTTCGTATTCGGCGAAGTCCGAGGAGTTATAACTCGCAGGTTGGTGTTCCTGTTTCTATTTGGAGTATGCAGGGAGAGGCTGATTTGGGAATTCTGGAAGCTGGAATTTCGAAGCCTGGCGAAATGCGAAAATTGGCTGGCTTAATTCGTCCGGAGTTGGGTATTTTAACCAATATAGGTGATGCGCATCAGGAGAATTTCTCGAGCTTAGAAGAAAAACTAGAGGAGAAACTACAGCTTTTTGAAAATGCAAGACTGTTGGTTTTTAGAGCAGATACAACTTGGATTGCTCAGCAGGTCGCAAAAAAGTTTAAGGGGGTGTCAACTCGGTTGTTTTCCTGGGCAATAGAAGGTCAGCAAGAAGCTGACTTGCTTTTTGGTATAGAGAAGCAGGGGCAGAAAACACGGATTGGTTTTGCTTGGGATGGAATTCAGCATCAGGTGGTCATTCCGTTTTGTGATGAAGCTTCCATTGAGGATGCTTGCCATTGTTTAGCATTGATTTTGGTGCAAGGCTGGTTTTCATCGGTGCTGGCAACTGCTTTTGAAGATTTGCAGCCCATAGCGATGCGATTAGAATTGAAAGAGGGAATTAATGGTTGTATTCTGATTAATGATTTCTATAATTCTGATATCAACTCGTTGGAAATTGCTTTGCAGTTTCAGGAGCAACAAACCAGTTCAAGCCGACAGCATAAGACGGTCGTTTTATCAGATATGCGACAGTCAGGATTTCCTCCGGATCAACTGTATGCAGAAATTAACCGTTTGCTAATGCTGAATAAGGTGAGTCGGCTAATTGGAATTGGCGAAACGATTGGTAAGTTCCGGTCTGTATTTCAATTACCCTCTCAGTTTTTCTCATCAACTCAAGAGTTATTGGATAAACATCCTGATAATTTGTTTGCCGATGAAGCCATTTTGCTAAAAGGTGCACGTGAGTTTTGTTTTGAGGATTTGGCGGCAATTCTTCAAAAAAAATATCATCAAACGAGGCTCGAAATTAGTTTAAACACCTTGGTTGAAAACCTGAATGCTTTCAGAAGCCAGATCAAGCCTGGAACCAAAATCATGATTATGGTGAAAGCGTTTTCCTATGGAAGCGGAACGGTAGAGATTGCGAGGGCATTGGAGTATCAGAAAGTCGACTACCTGGCAGTAGCTGTTGCCGACGAGGGCATTGAGTTAAGAAGAGCGGGAATTACCGTTCCAATTATTGTAATGAATCCTGAAGCGCATAGCTTTGATGCGATGATTGCCTATCACCTTGAGCCTAACGTTTATTCTGTCGAGGTTTTCAAAGCTTTTTATCGGGCAGCCCAAAGTGCTGCTGTTTCTGACTATCCGATACACATTAAGCTAGAAACAGGCATGCACCGCTTGGGATTTTCCAAGCTTGAGGAGTTGAAGCATCTGGCCGAGGAAGTTGGTGGAAATGATACCTTGAGAATTCAATCGGTTTTTTCGCATTTGGCTGCAACCGACGAATCTTTGCATGATGACTTTACCAAAGAACAGTACACCCGTTTTGTTGATTTAGCTGAGGAGGTAGTGTCCAGGCAGAAGAATCCGGTTATTCGGCATTTATTGAATTCCGCCGGAATCGAACGGTTTCCTGAATTTCAAATGGAGATGGTACGCTTAGGAATTGGGCTTTACGGGGTCGCGGCTACTTCTGCCGTATCTGTTCGTCCGGTTGCCCGTTGGGTGAGTACGATTTCGCAGATTAAAGAAGTTGACGAGGGAGAGACTGTTGGATATGGGCGTAAAGGGGAAGTTGCAAACCCCAAAAAGGTAGCGGTTGTTCCGGTTGGGTACGCTGATGGTTATGACCGGCGGTTTAGTAATGGTGGTGGCAAGATGTGGGTGAATGGTTGCGTAGTTCCTGTAATTGGAAATGTTTGTATGGATATGACGATGTTGGATGTTACTGATGTTGAAGTGAAAGCCGGCGATTTAGTGGAGTTAATGGGCTCGCACATTCATTTAACGGAGCTGGCGGCATGGGCTGGAACTATTCCCTACGAAATATTAACAGGCATATCGCAGCGTGTGAAGCGCATTTATTCTCAAGAATAAAATTGACTTAAGCCGTAAGGTGAAGAAATAAAAAAGGAGAAATCAAGTTTGTACTTGTTTTCTCCTTTTTTCTGGTTTTTAGTGAAACCAGTTTATCCAAGTTTACTTATGCGTTCGAGTTTCTGTGAATCCAAGATTCGAATTTTCCGGCCGTCAATGGCAATGACTCTTTCGCCTGCAAAGGTTGATAAAGTTCGGATGGCATTGCTGGTGGTCATGTTAGACAAGTTCGCAATATCCTCACGAGACAAGAAAACTTTCAGAGTTGCCCCATCGTTTTCAAAGCCGTATTTTTCTTTTAGCAAAAGCAGCGATTCAGCCAATCGGCCTCGGATGTGCTTTTGTGTAAGGGTAACGGTTCGGCTGTTTGAGAACCCAAGTTCGCGAGCTAGTTTCCGTAAGAGCTTTGCTGTAATGTCCGAGTTTTTCAGCATGTGGTTAAAAAAGAATCCAGAATCGACATGGCACGCTAAAGAGTCTTCTAAAGCGACTGCCGAGGCAATGTGGATTTCTTCTGCCAGAAGCGCGCGATACCCAATAAAACCATTGGGTTTGGTCATCCGGATAATTTGTTCACGTCCTCCGACTCCCTCCTTAAAAATCTTGATTTTTCCTTCAATTAAAAACGAAAACCCGGTTGGTTTATCCCCTTCCTTGTAAATGAATTCGTTTTTCTTAAAATTGGTCAACGTGATGTGTTTGAGCAGTAGTTCTTTTTCTTCAGGAGTTAAAAGGCTGAAAACCGATTTCGGATTTTCCAGCATCTCCTTAATCCCCATTTCGTGACTCAGCATATATTCCAACTTTATATGTTATAGAGCATCAAAGTTAACTAATTTTAACAAATAAAAAACGTTTTAGAAATCTTTTATGCTAAAAAGCGCTGAGCCACATCAGGCCTCGTGTACAGGGGCTTTTGTTTTTTTTACTCTTTTTGGAACTAGTCGTATTTCGCAACCAGGGGCATCTTTCTGCCAAAGCCGAAAGCTTTCGAACTTACTCTTAAAATAGGGGGGGCTTGGAACCGTTTATACTCATTTCGGTTAACCATTTTTATAATTTTTTTGACGGTTTCTTGCTCAAAGCCTTTTTCAATGATTTCTTGAGGTGACTTGTTGAGTTCTATGTAGTTAAACAAGATGTCATCTAAAATATCATAGTCGGGTAGCGAATCAGTATCTTTTTGGTCGGGACGCAATTCTGCTGATGGTGGCTTTTGGATACTGTTGATGGGAATGATTTCCTGCTCTCGGTTGATGTAGTGCGATAGCTTGTAAACATCCGTTTTGTATACATCGCCCAGAACGGCTAGTCCTCCATTCATGTCACCGTACAAGGTTCCATACCCTACGGCACATTCGCTTTTATTGGTTGTATTGAGGAGTATGTGTCCAAATTTGTTCGATACGGCCATAACCAAGGTTCCGCGAGTACGGGCTTGGATATTTTCTTCAGCAACGCCACTTGGTGTGTTCTCAAAGAGAGGGGCCAGTTGTTTCTCGAACTCGTTAACCATATTTTGAATAGGGACGGTGTCGTATTGAATTCCCAGGTTTTCGGCCAACTGAACAGCATCGGCAACACTATGATCAGACGAGTATTTTGATGGCATCAGGATGCCCCGAACATGGTCTTTGCCCAAGGCATCAACGGCAAGGGCACAAACTAAGGCGGAATCAATTCCTCCGGAAAGTCCTAAAACAGCATCTTTGAAACCGGATTTCTGGAAATAATCCCGAATTCCGAGCACCAAGGCTTCATGTATTTTGGCGATGTAATCTGTTTGGGCTTGTGTATGTGCCTTTGGATTGTCAGTATCAATTATCTGAAAATCTTCCTGGAAATAGGCCAACTCTACCGGAATGCTTCCATCTGCTTTTAAAAAGCAAGAGCCTCCATCAAAAACAATTTCAGTTTGAGCGCCAATTTGGTTGACGTACACAATGGGTAATTGGTAGTGAATGGCTTTGTTTACCAACACATTTTTTCGCCAATTCGCTTGGTTGTGAGAAAACGGAGAAGCTGATAAATTGATCATCAAATCTGGTTTCAGCTTGCTCAACTCTTCAAATGGAGAGCAGGTATAAAGTTTGTTTTTGCCAAACACATTGTGGGTTGGTTGCTCGTCCCAAAGATCTTCGCAAATTGTTACGGCCAGTTTTTTCCCATTGAGTTCAATGAGTTCGAACTGTTTGTTGGGCTCAAAATGCCGGTATTCGTCAAAAATGTCATATGTTGGAAGCAGGGATTTATGGCGAATTGCTTGAACTTGTCCATCTTTTAGGAAAAAAGCTGAATTAAAAAGCTGTTTTCCATCGCTGTCGGTATTGATGCTTGGTGCACCAACCAGTGCGGCAATATTGGTACAGGCACTTGCTATCTTTTCGATGGTTTGCTCCGCCTGTTCGATAAATTCCTTCCGTTCGAGCAAATCATGAGGATAATATCCAGTTACGGCTAATTCTGAAAAGACAACCAGCTCGGCTTGTTGCTGTTCAGCTTTCTGGATCGCTTCGATAATTTTTCGGGCATTATCTTCGAAATTACCAATGTGGTAGTTCAGTTGCGCAAGTGCTATTTTCATTTGATTTAAAATTCTATGTTTTCAAATGTGTCAATGCCCCATCTGCTTTTTTAGTCAGATAGGGAACTCTTGAGGCTCATTTGATGATCAATCTGCTTTGGAGAGCAAAAATAATTGAAAAAGAGAAAAAACGGGTTGATTTCTAGAAAACCAAGCCAAGTTTTAACATCAGCGAATTAAGATCGGTTTTATCCTTAAACTGATTGTTGGAGGTGACATCCATAAAACCGTTTTTGTAAACAATTCCTACATCAATCGCATTATTGCCTCCCAAATCGAAATGTGAACCAACACCAATGTTTAGTGCAAGGTTGAATAGTTTAACTTCGTCATTGATATTGCTTTTATCCAGGAGGTCATTGCTGCTGTCTCCTTTAGACTGGATATTGATCATTCCAGAGAACCCGAATTGTCCCCAATATGACCAACGACGGAATTGGCTGGTTTTCAGCTTCAGAGCCAATGGCACTTCAATGTATTTTAGGCGGTAACGAAAAGTGGTGCCGGAGTCAAAAGTATGTCTGGAAAACTGGATATCATCAGAATTGTCGTAATAGCGAAGATTTCCGCCGGTGCTGTTAATTAGAAGCCCTGTTGCCAATGCATAGCGGTTGCCTTCATCAAAATAAAAATCGGCATTTACTCCGTAGTTAAAGCCAAGGGTGACTTTCCCACTTTCAACTCCTTTTTGATCTGATGATAGCCAGTTAATGGTTGGGCTTGCCGTAAAAGACAGCTCCGTTTTTCCTTGAGCCCAAGAAGCCTGACCTGCGAAAATAAGCAGGATAATGATCCACAATTTTTGATATTTCTGTTTCATAGCTGTTTGTTTTCTGACTTAGAGAACGCTTGTTCTTTGCATTTTTGTATCTGCAAATCTCGAATATTCTATTTAAAAAGGCAATTCTGTTTGGTCAATCACACTTTTCTTGAACGTTTCAGGGCAGTTTATCACCCTTCTCTATAAATTGTAACATAGCATTTGTCTATGTTATCTGCCTTTAATGAACTTTATTTTAAGTTGCTGTGCGTTAGTGTTTTGGGTGGATGTTTTATTTTTATTTGATCTAAATAAGTCGTAACTTATTCTAGAAACTAGTGGGTTAACTTAAAATGGATTTACAATGAGAACAAGAAAAATTGCGATGTCGAAGGTGACTCTTTTTGCCTTAGTATTAAGTCTTTTTATGGGAGCTTTTGTGTTGAAAAGTCAAGCTCAGGAAAGCAAGAACTATTTTGTGGTAGTTGATTTTATGAAAGTCAAGCAGGGCGATGAAGCGAAGTATGTAGAATTGGAGAAGGAAGTTTGGAAGCCAATTCACGAGGAGCGAATCAAACAGGGAGAGATTGTCGGCTGGGTGCTTTACGCCATTCATTATGCGGGAAGCGACGATGAGTATAACTTTGTTACTGCGGCGCTTTTTGATGATCCGGCCAAGCTGGAACACACGTTTCAAGTCGATATGGAAAAGGTCCATCCGGGAAAAGATCTGGACAAAGCTTTCGCTGAAACTTTAAGCAGTCGGGAGTTGGTTCGGAAACAGCTTTTGTATCGGGATGACTTTGTTTATCCGGAAGGCGGACCGGGAGACTTTAAGTACATTCAGGTTAATTTTATGAAAGTGAAGCCCGGCAATGGCGGCGCCTATGTTGAGCATGAACGTAAAGTTTGGAAGCCCGTCCATCAGGCTTTGGTGGATGCTGGAACAAGGTCGGGCTGGTCGTTGTGGGAATGCGTTTATCCGATGGGCGCTGGGATGCCTTACGATTACGTAACAGTTGACTATTATGCTGACTTTTCGAAATTGGGAGCAGCTGATATTATGGAGGCCTTTGAGAAGGCACATCCGGGAAAAATGATGAATGAGCTGACAACGGAAACGAATCAGGTGAGGAAGCAGGTAAAAGCTGAACTTTGGGAAGTGATTGATTCTGCTTGGAAACAAGAATGATCTTATAAAGAGAAGGTGTCAGAAATTGATTCTTTTGTGAAATATTTGTTAGTTTGAAGAGTTAAAGGTGTAGCCCCGATTAAAAACAGTCGGGGCTTTTATTCACTCCGAGGAAAATCAAAAGAACAGAAGATGAGAAATTGCTGGATCCTAGTGTTGATTATATTAGTAAGTGTTTTTGCTTGTCAGCGAAATCCATTGAAGATTGATGTTTCAGATATCGAAATCACTCAGGAGTTCAAGTCGTATGATAAGGCGCTTTTGGAGACAACTGAGCAACTAGAAATGACCGTTCCGAAATTAGAGCAAGAATATGGGCGTTTCTTTGAGTTGTTCAACTTCCATATGATTGGGATAGGTGGACCAGAGCAAGCGGATTTTTTGCCCCAATTAAAGTCGTTTGTTGCCGATACGATGATTGTGAACTTGAAACAGCAAACAGATAAGCTGATTGACCGGGAGGAGTTGGCTGATGAATTTCAGCAGGCATTCAAGCATTATCATTATTACTTTCCAGAAAAGGTGGTTCCGAACATTTATACCTGCATAAGTGGATTGAACCAGTCGGTGGTGGTCGCCGATTCGCTGATTGGGATTAGTTTGGATAGGTACCTGGGCGCTAATTCCTATTATTATCCACGACTGGGCATTCCGGCCTATAAAATTCGAAATATGTATCCGCAGAAGATTGTACCGGATGCAATGTACTTTTGGGGAGCTACGGAATTTCCAATTAGTGCTAAAGCCAGTAAAGTAGTTGAAAGCATGGTGCACCAAGGAAGTCTGCTGTATTTTGTCGAGGCGATGATGCCAGATGCGCCCGACAGCGTGGTTGTTGGCTATACTGGTGCTCAACTTACTTTTTGCGAGAATAGTGAGGCCGCCATGTGGAGTTATATGGCAGAGCAAAACCTACTCTTTTCTACCAACCGGATGGATATCAAACGCTATGTCGATGATGGTCCCTACACCTCTAGTTTTTCAACCGAATCACCAGGGCGTGTTGGCGCTTGGTTGGGATGGCAGATTGTTCGGAGTTACATGCGGAAAAACCCAGAAACGACCTTGAAACAGCTAATGGAGAATCACGATTACCTGGGAATTTTAAATCAGTCTGGTTATCAGCCAGAATAGTCTGCTAACGAATGCTTTTCCGAGCTTCGATAACAATTTCTTTGATACGTGTATTGGGAGCAAGTGAAAGCAGATAAGCAATGGTTTTGAAAATGTCTTCGGGTTGAATCATTTCATCATTCTGATGAGGAGAACCGGCTACTGAAGCCATTTCGGTGGCTACCCATGCAGGGCAAATTGCAGTTACTGCTATGCCATATTCAGCCAATTCGCGGTACAGCGATTCGCTTAAGCCAAGCAAGCCAAATTTAGAGGCCGAGTAAGCACCACTTTGTGCAAAGCCAACCTTCCCTGATCGAGAAACAATGTTGAAAATGGAGCCACTTTTTTGAGCTTTCATCACGGGAACAAGCTCTTGAAGAAGGATAAAGCCGGCAGTCAGGTTTAGTTCCAGTTGTTGCCTGAAAGCATGGCTGGTGATTTGCAATGTTCCGCCGGTGTACATCCCGGCATTGTTGACCAAGACTTGAATATTGCCGTAGTATTTCTTGATTGTTTGTAAACAGCTGACCAATTCTTCTTCTTGGGTGAGGTCGACGGCAAATAAGGACGATTCCCCTCCATTTTGTTTGATGATTTCTGCAACTTCTTCCAGCTTCTCTTGGTTGCGAGCCATCAAAATGCAATGGTAACCCATTCTTGCTAGCCCTAAAGCACAGTTTTTTCCAATTCCTTGACTCGCTCCGGTGATAATGGCTGTTTTTGTTTGATTCATTGTGTTGGTCTTTTGCATTTCTTCGAAATTACAAAAAATAACAGGTCCTTACCAGCAGGGACAATCACGATTCTATTGGTCGATGTTCAATAGAAAACCACTTCCGTGGATATTTTTGATTGAAATCATTCGAAAGAAGCCAGTCGAATCAGAGCAGGAATTTGAATTTAGTGGCAAGGAGTAACGTGCCGATTCTTGTCAGAAAACAGCAAAAGAAAAAGCTGACCATGTTCCTGGTCAGCTTTTCGAATCTTCATGTAACAATATTGCTTTCTAAATTCTGTAAGCAAACTTGTTTATTTCGTCTGTTCGCTTTGTCCTTTGGCTTGTTTTTCGGCCTGTCTCAGCGTTAGTTTCAATGGATCAATTTCTTCACCCCAATAAATCGTCCGGTGTGGAAATGGAATCTCAATCTTGTGTTTGTCAAAAGCTTCTTTTAAACGTTTTCGGTATTCGCGCCCAACAACCCATTGTTGGATTGGCTTGGTTTTAATCCGTCCTTTAACCACAAGAGCACTATCTCCAAAACTATCCAAGCCAAAAATTTCCATAGGCTCCAAAATGAGCGATTTAAACTTTTGATCTTGGCGAAGGTCTTCTGCAACTTCACTCATAATCTCCATTACACGATCCAGGTTTTCTTTGTAGGCAACGCCAATGTCGAAGACAATGGCCGACCACCCTTTGGTCATGTTGGAAACGGTATTGATTTTTCCATTCTGAAAGACATGAACAGTCCCCGATAAGTCGCGCAAGGTAATGGTACGTAGCTCTATTTTTTCAACCAGTCCACTGGTTCCATTGATAATGGCTACATCGCCTGTTCGGATTTGATTTTCGAGCAAAATGAAAAAGCCGGTGATAAAATCCCGAACCAGTTCCTGGGCACCGAAACCAACTGCCAAACCAACAATCCCGGCACCGGCAATTAGGGGAGCAATGTCGATGTTTATTTTCTTTAGGAAAATCATGATGAAGATTGTCCAGATGAAAATGGCAACCCCTTTTTTCACAATCCCCATAAGGGTATTCAGTCGTTTTTCTACTTCCAGGTTGGGTTCATCAGTTTGGTTAACGGTGCGTTTTGCCAGCACGTTTTTAAGTTTTCTAATCATGAAAGAACTGGTGCGTAAGGCTATGACTAGGAGGATGATGAGAAAGAGTATGGCAGGAAGTTCTGTAACCAGCCACTTAGTAATACTTCCTATTAATGTTTCCCAAAATTCATCAGTAAATAATTTTTCCATCGCTTGTATTTTGAGTTGAATTACTTCTGTAAGTTATGGTAAAAAACAATATCGTGCCAAAAATAATTATTGTCAGTGGAACGCTGAGTTGCTGGGCTTCAAGAGTGAATGGGGCGAAGCAAAAATTTTACAATGAATGTGGAGGTTATTGGAATGTGTGGAAAAGGGTTCACAGACGAATATAGGCCTTCTTGAAGCTTTGTTTTGTGAAAAGTAAAACTATGTTTTAGAAGCATGTTTTACTTTTTTCTTGGAAAATATTTTACCATATATATGTGATTGATAGGTGGTTGGTTTTTGTGTAATCGAGGGTAAACAGAATGAAACTTGAGTGAGGCTTGGAAGGGATTGAAAAAAGAATTTAATTTGTGTCCTAGTTTGATAGGACACTAATATTCTTAATCATGATTTCAATTCAAGAAATGAGCTTTCGCTATAAAAGGCAACAGGAATTATTTTCCAGCTTTTCATTTCGGCAAGAAAACGGAAGCATTGCTGGGCTTTTGGGAAAGAATGGAGCAGGGAAAACGACTTTGCTCAAATTGATTGCTGGCCTGTTGGCACCCAAAGGGGGACAATTGAAGATAAATGGTTATGAGCCTTTTGAACGGAATCCCTCATTTTTAGAGAGTATTTATTTTGTTCCCGAAGAGTTCATCCTTCCGCCGGTAACAATCTCTTGTTATGTGAAAGCGACGGCACCACTCTATCCTGATTTTGATTATGAAAAGATGGCGCAAATATTAAAGGATTTTGAACTTGCGTCTCAGCGAAATATCAATAAACTCTCACATGGGCAGCGCAAAAAGTTTTTGATTGCTTTTGCTTTGTCTACCAACTGTAAGCTACTGATTTTAGATGAGCCCACCAATGGGTTGGATATTCCATCCAAAAGTCTTTTTCGAAAGGTCTTGATTCGATCTGTGACCGATGAGCAGCTAGTGTTGATTTCGACCCATCAGGTAAAAGATGTGGAAACCATCATAGAGAAAGTGTTGGTGCTTGATGAAGGAAAAATCATTTTAGACAAAAATATGGATGAAATTAGTCAGCAGTGGAAATTCTTAGCCGTCGACTCGCTTGCTGTTATTGAGTCTCCACTCTATTATGAAAGATGCCCGAGTGGATTTAAGGTTATGCTTGCTGCCGATCGACAAGAATCGGAGGTTGATTTGGAATTATTATTTAACGCTTTGGTGAAGGAAGCCATTTAAAACTGGAGTTATGAAACGAACATGAAATTTTTCATTCAAAAATTACAAAAACAAGAATGAACAAATTTTATGTGAGAGCGACGGATGGAGCGGTTCTGTCTGTCAAATTTGAATTTTTAAATGATCAGGAAATTAAAATTTATACAGATGAAATTGAACCGTTTTTTTAGTTTGAACCGTTTTGCCCGTTTGTTGAAATATGATTTGTTGATTAATCAGAGACTCTATCTGTTGGGAATTCTAGGGATGGGGATTATTGCCTATGGCTTCATTTGGTTCTTTATGTACATGGGGCGGTCTGGATTTAATAGTTACGAGGACTATTTTCCTGTGCTTATCATGTATTTTATGGGGCTCTTGGTACTTGTAGGAACAGCTTTCCCTGCGCTGAATAATTCGGTGTTGAGAGGGAACTACTTTTTGCTACCAGCATCGATTTTTGAAAAGTTCCTGGTGCAATTTGTGATTCGAGTTGTTCTGGTCACCTTTATCGGCATGGGATTGTTTTGGGTGGGGGCTCATTTGGCTAAGGCTTCTATGGTTCCTAACCCTCTTCGAAATTATGATCCGTCTATAATTCCAGATTTTTCGTATGCCAACTTGTTCGAAGAGCTTCCGAGTTTTAGAGATCGGCTGGCAGTTATATTATCAGGTCTTTCTTGTTTTTCAATTGCTTTTGCTGGTGCTACATTTTTTAATCGCTTTGCATTGGTTAAAACCTTGATTGTTGTTGCAATAACCATTGGTTTATTGATTGTGTTTTTTGTGTTATTGTCTCATCTTTTTTACCCCGATGTGGTGAGTGGTTTCGATATTTTTGTCAGAGAATACAGGCTTACAGACGATTTGATTAACATTCAACTTTATTTTTACATGCTGGCCTATTCAACTTGGTTGTTTTTTCTTCCATTGGCTTATATGAAACTTAAGGAAAAAGAAATCTGAAATGGAATTTCAATCGACGAAAGGAATCTTTCTGCAAATAGCAGATAACCTGTGCCATCAGATTTTGGAGGGGAAGTTGAATCCGGGAGATCGGGTTCCTTCAATTCGGGATTTGGCAGCTGATTTTGAAGTCAACCGGAATACGGTGATGAGAACTTATACCATTTTAAGCGACGCTGGGATTTTTGAAAACAAGCGAGGAATAGGATTTTTCGTTTCAGATGAAGCGCTTGAACTTGTTCGTAGCCGCGAGAAGTCAACGTTTTATGAGATGGACTTACCCGATCTTATTCGAAAAGTAAAACTTTTAAAATTAACCAGTAACGATCTGTCTGAACTATTGGATGTGATAAAAAATAACGATTGCAATGAAAACGAGTAATTATATCATCCTGTCTTTTGTGGTGTTTCTTGTAGGAAGTACCGTTTTGCTTTTCTGGTCCGGAAAAGTGCACTTGTGGGAAATAGCTCCCGAAGAATATCATTCTAAGAACGAGGCTTTGGGCGAGTTTTCAACGGTTGTGGCAGAAAAGTATGTCAAGCTTCAAATCAGAAATGGAGCTTCAAATCAGTTGACAGTTAATTATAGTTCGCTGGATAGTGGTTTGGTGATGCCGACTTGGAATGTGAAGAATGATACGCTGTTTTTAGCTCAACCTGAAAGAGAGGTAAGGGGGATGCCTTTGGAGCTTGTTGTGAACGATATTCAGAACCTGAGAGTAAATCAGAATAGTGAGGTGAGTTTAATTGATTTTGAATCCGATTCTGTGGTAGTCAGCTTAACCGATAGTTGGCTTTATATGCGATCGGAGTATACGACTCCAAAATTGGGGCACTTAGCTATTTTAGGAAGTTCAAACAGCCACATTCAGTTTAACAATCAGAAAATTGATCGACTAAACTTTGATTTGAATCAGACTGAAATCCGAATATTTGAGACTGAAATTGGGGAGTTAGAAGGGACACTTACGAATGGGGCTCACTTAGATGGTTATTCGCCGATAAGAAAGATAAGTCTGAGTGTAGACGAAAGAAGTCACTATCGGATGTGGAACCAATAGCAGTAGAATAAATAAAAGTACTTGTCTTGAATTTCGCCCTCTTCATCGAAAAAAGTAAACGTATTTAACTTGGAAAAGCTTATTTTATCTTGCTAAGCATTAAACGTTTTGAATAAAATAGAGTCTTCATATTACGACCAGAGAGCAAACTTGATTCAGATTGATGTCTTTTAAATCTACCTAAAAAGATGATGCATTTCCCGATAGCGAGATGGTTTAAGCTGGTAAAAGTTGCTCTTCTGATATGGTAAGCTGGGCAGGTAGAGGATGCCACATAAATGAACAATTAAAAACGAATGAAAATAACGATTGACCAACTAAGCAAAATTTATCCCAACGGGAACCGGGCATTGCATGACGTGCATCTGGAAATCGAAAATGGCATGTTTGGTTTGTTAGGTCCCAATGGAGCCGGTAAATCAAGCTTGATGCGTATCCTGGTCACTTTGATGAAACCAAGTCATGGTAAGGTAACGATGAATGGACTTGACTTGGAGAAAGATCGGAAAGAGATTCGCAAAATGTTGGGTTACCTGCCTCAGGACTTTCGTTTTTTCTCGAAGCTAAAAACCTACGAATTTTTGGATTACGCTGCACGTTTGGCTGGGATAAAGTCGGGCAAGAGGCGTGCAGATGCAGTTGATCGGATGCTGGAAGAGGTGGGCTTGTTTGAAGCCCGCGATCGGCAGGCAAATCGCTTGTCGGGTGGGATGAAACGACGATTGGGAATTGCTCAAGCCTTGATTAATGAGCCGAAGATTATTATTGTGGATGAGCCAACAACCGGCTTGGATCCGGAGGAACGAATTCGGTTTCGAAATCTGCTGTCCACTATTTCTACGAAGGATGTGATAATTATTCTGTCTACGCATATCGTGGGGGATATTTCAAGCACATGTAAGAGCATGGCTTTGCTTAACCAGGGAGAACTGGCTTACAGTGGTTCGCCGGACGATTTGGTTGAACAAGCGGTTGGAAAAGTATGGCTGATCAATGCCAGCGAGCGAGAATATCAGGAAATCAATGAAAAATATCCAGTAATTTCGAATGTGCCAACCAGTGAAGGCTGGGAGATTCAGCTTGTGGCTGACGAGATCAATGGATACAATGGGCATGCGATTGATCCAAACCTAGAGCACGCCTATGTCTATTTTATGGAAAGCCGTCTGAATCAATGGACAGCAGGGTGATAATTGAGGCCCTTGACCAGAACAATAAATAAGAAACGATAAACAGAAAACTGACAACGCTAAACTTTTTATGATCTCGATTCATAACATACGATCGATTGCCCGCTACGAAACCAAAACTTTATTGAGAAGCTGGTTCTTCCGGATTTTTGCCATACTGGCCATTGTGTTTCTATCGTTTTTCAATTTTGGAGTTTTAATTGAATCCAGTGGAGGGGCAGGCGAATGGTCCATTAAAGGACTTCCATCCATCATTCCTTATGTCAATTTGTTGTTTTTGAATGTGGTGCAGGCGGTGATTGCCATTTTTCTGGCATCCGATTTCCTGAAACGAGATAAAAAACTGGATACAACTGAGGTCATTTACATGCGTCCGATGACTAACGGAGAGTATGTTTTAGGAAAGACTTTAGGAAATTTCGTGGTCTTTATCGTGTTGAACCTGATTATATTGGCTATTGCCTTGCTGTTTAACCTCATTACAAAGAATACGGGTGTCAATGCCATGGCTTACCTCAGTTACTTTCTGGTGATCAGTGTGCCAACGTTGATATTCATCATGGGGCTGTCGTTTTTAGTGATGTCATTGCTCCGAAATCAGGCAGTTACCTTTGTGGTACTGTTGGGTTATGTTGCCATTTCGTTGTTTTACCTGCGAAACAAGTTTTACTACCTGTTTGATTATATGGCCTATAACATTCCGCTGACCATGTCTGACTTTGTTGGCTTTGGCAATCAGGAAACCATCCTGATTCACCGTGGGATGTATCTTCTGCTTGGCATAGCCTTCATTTGCTTCACAATCTTGTTGTTGCGTCGACTTCCGCATTCCGACAAAATGCGTCTTTGGTCTTTGATCGTTGGCGTCATTGCTTTGACGGGTGGACTTTACCTGGGTTATTTACATGTTCATTCTTTTTTAGATGATCAGAAGCTGCGGGAAGAGATGATCAGCTTGAATGATCGCTATCTGGAAGCACAACAGTTGGAGGTGTCAGCTTACGACATTCAGTTGGAACATCTGGGAGAGACAATCGCTTGTAAAACGACGCTTGAAGCTTGGAATAATTCCGATGAAGCTATTGATGAAGTTATCTTTAGCCTGAATCCGGGCTTGCAGGTGAGCCAAGTGCTGGTTAACGGGCAGAGTCAAACCTATAAGCGAGAGTTGGGCTTAGTCAAGCTAACCAACTTAAGGGTTCCTGCAGGCGGTGAATTGCAGTTGACTTTTCAATACCAAGGCAAAATTAACGAGGCTGCTTGTTTTTTGGATGTGGACGATGAGACCTTGGCAGAACCCTATCATAACTTTCTTTACCAAATTGATAAGCGTTATGCGTTTGTCACTCCTTCATACGTATTGCTTACACGCGAAGCAAATTGGTATCCGATTCCGGGAGTTGGCTTTGGATTAAAAAACAAACAATGGGCTGCCCGCCAGTTTAGTGATTACCGGTTGGAAGTGATTACTGCAAAAGGACTAAGGGCCGTTTCGCAAGGAGAGCTGGAAGAGCAGGATAATCGGTTTGTTTTTACCAATTCTCATGCGCAATCGCAAATTGCTTTAGCCATTGGTGAGTATGAGCAGATGAGCCGGGAGATTGATGGCTTGGATTTCAACATTTATTACCGAAAAGGACACGATTATTTTTCAGCCTTTTTTGAAGATGTTCAGGATACCATTCCATCAATTATCACTGAGGCCTTGCAGGATTTTGAGCGAAATGTTGATTTATATTATCCCTTTGAGCAGCTTTCTCTGGTTGAGGTGCCGATTCAGTTTACTGCTTATGATCGGATTTTGACTGGGGCGCGTGAGCAAATTCAACCCGGGATGATTCTTTATCCGGAAAAAGGTTTGTTGGAGCGTGATGCTGACTTTTACGGTCAAATGGAACGACGTCGGCGATGGGGAGGCAGAGATGAGCAGAACCTGACACCAGAAGAGCGGAAGATCAGGATCCTTCAGAATTTTCTGTCCACATTTACTCGGGAGCAAGGGCGCCCCGATGTGAACCGTTCGCGTGGCGAAGTGGAAGTTGAGGAAAAGAAGAACCCGTTCTATGTCTTTCCATTGTTCTACAACTATG
Source organism: Sunxiuqinia elliptica (assembly GCF_900113005.1). Classification (GTDB taxonomy): domain Bacteria; phylum Bacteroidota; class Bacteroidia; order Bacteroidales; family Prolixibacteraceae; genus Sunxiuqinia; species Sunxiuqinia elliptica. The sequence continues at coordinate 18,739 of NZ_FONW01000001.1, read as the reverse complement.
CCTACTACATTCGTTCGGAGCGCTGGCCGGTTACCGATCGTGTTTTTGAAGCTTACAAAAAACTGAAAACCGATGGGCAGCAAATGGGCTGGGTGCGTAACTTACAAGGGATGTCCGAAGATGAAAAAGGAAACTTGGCCTTGTTATCGCATAGTTTCGAGGAAATACTGGAAGATCCGGAGCAAAAGCAGATTATTGACAATGTCATTCAACTGAAAGGAAAGACCTTGTTTTCAATTATTAAAACAAAAGTGGAAGGGGATGCTTTTGAAGACTTTTTATATGCCTACCTGAATGATGCCAAGTTTTCAGCATCAACGATTGATGATTTCAATACCGCCCTTCAACAAGAATTTGGAATCGACCTGATTCCGTACATGGAAGGCTGGTTTAGTAGTAAAGAACTGCCTGCGTTTTTAATTGGATCGGTCGATGCAGTCAATGTGTTGGATGGCGACCAGTTGAAAACGATGGTGAAGTTTAAGGTGAGTAATACCGAAGAGACAGAAGGCATCCTGACCGTTGACTTTCGCTTGGGAGGTGGTGGAAGACGTTTTGGAGGTGGTGGAGCCCCGGAAACAATTACTAAACTGATTCATTTAGAAGGAAAGCAAAGCAAGGAAGTGAGCTTCTTGTTGAATGAAAGTCCTCGTGGATTTTCGATCAATACACTAGCCTCTAAAAATATTCCTTCGGAAATTAGAATGCCGTTGGAAAACATTGAAGAAGATAAGAAAGCTGTTCCGTACGAAGGAGAGCAAGTGGTGGATATACCTGTTCGGATTGCGGAAGACAATGAGCTAATTCTGGATAACGAAGATCCGGGCTTTGAAGTCCGTGGAGAGGCTGAAACAAGCTTGCTTCGCGAATTACTGATTAAGGAGAATCAGAATCCTGAAAAGTATGCTGGATTCACTTCTTGGCGAGCTCCCCGTACCTGGACTTTGACAACGAATTCTGAATTTTATGGCGCCTACATCCGGTCGGCCTATTACTTGCGATCCGGCGTAGGAGATAAAGTGGCTACCTGGAACGTTCCCGTTTCTGAGGCCGGTTTTTATGATGTGTACGCTTACGTCTACAAAGAAGATCGCCGGGGGCGTTGGGGCGGAAATAAGAACGGTGAATACCATTTCATCGTGCATCATGATGATGGAGAAGAAGACGCTTTGGTTGATTTGAAGTCGGCTGAAGATGGCTGGAACCATTTGGGAGCTTATTATTTTTCTTCAGATACCGCTCGTATTGAACTAACGAATGAGTCGGAAGCGCGCTTGGTGGTTGCCGATGCTGTGAAATTGGTGAAGCAGTAGGAAGTGCAATGGGCAGAGAGCCAAGAGGAGAGCGGAGATGGGAGAATGGACGGTGATTTTTGATTGATGCCCGATAGTTGTCGGGAGATGATTGAAGAAGTGGTCGGTGATCAATGGATGGCCGGAACAAATTCAAACCATTTCTCAAACGTTCGAACAAATAGCAGAGAGCAGAGAGCGAAGAGCCAGGATGAAAGCTGAAACTGTGAACGGTGAGCGGAGGTGAGAAGTGAACCTGAAACTTGAAATTAAGAACTTGAAACTGAAAACGAATATATGAAGACACGATTTAAAACAATCAAACTGCTGTTCTTGCTTGCTTTCATGCCAGCCGGATTTGCTTTCGGACAACAGTTGCTAAACCTGGATAGAGCATTGGAAATAGCATCTCAAAACAGCCCTGATATTCGAACCTCGCTGTTGGGATTAGAACGCTCGCAAGAGTCGTTGAATGCTAAACGGGCGAGTTTGAAGTCTCAGTTTGCCTTGAGCCTTAATCCGATTGATTACAGCCGTACACGTGCATTTGACGATTATTATTCCAATTGGTACACCAATGAGTCGCTTGGAGCTTCGGGAACTTTCACGGTTTCTCAGCCCATTTTGATAACCGATGGAACAGTGCAGTTGGTGAATCGTTTTGGATGGCAAAAAAGTACCAGTAGCACCAACAATATTGAGGACCGTTCATTTTCAAACAACCTGTATTTGAGTTTGAACCAGCCGTTGTTTACCTATAATAAGTTGCGTTTGGAGCTGAAAGAGTTAGAGCTGGATCTTGAAAACTCAAACCTGAGTTATGCGATGCAGAAACTCAATCTGGAGAAACTGGTAACCCAGTATTTTTACGATGTTTACCTGGCACAAATGAGTTTGAGCATTACCGAGGATGAGTTAGCCAATACCGAGAAGAGTTTTGATATAACCAAGAACAAAGTGGAGGCGGGACTGGCAGCCCGGGAAGAGCTGTACCAAGCCGAGCTCAACTATGCCACGGCTAAGTCGAACGTTCAAAACCAAAGGGTGTTACTCGAAAACTACAAGGATCAATTCAAGCAATACATCGGGATGGACATCTTCGAGGATTTTGCTGTCATGTCGAATGTAGAGGCTAATCCTGTGGAGGTTGACCTGCAAAAAGCCATTGACTATGGCTTGGGTTCGCGTATGGAGATTCGTCAACGTGAGATTGATATTGAAACATCGCAATTTGGGTTGATTCGGACCAAAGCTTCGAATGAATTTCGGGGTGAGATGGACTTGTCGATTGGGATCATTGGGGATGACCGTAAGCTGGGCGATATTTACGACAGTCCTACGAATAATCCCAAAGTATCAGTTTCGTTCAATGTGCCACTTTTTGATTGGGGTGAGAAAAAGTCCCGGATTAAGGCACAGGAAGCCGTTATAAAAACACAGGAGTTAAACGCCGAGCAACAGGAAATTCAAATTGTGCTGGACATCCGGAAAGTATACCGGTCATTGCTCAACCTCGAAAATCAAATCGACATTGCGCGTCAGAACGAGAAAAATGCACAGTTAACCTATGAAATCAACCTGGAGCGATACGCCAATGGCGATTTAACCAGTATGGATCTGAACCTGTATCAGAATCAGCTCTCTGAAAAGAAAATGGCCTATGCCGAGTCGTTGATCAATTATAAGATCGAACTGCTTAACCTGAAGATTCAAACCTTGTACGATTTTGAATCCAAACAGGGAATTGTGCCTGAAGAAATTATTCAAAAAAGAAAAAACTAGCATTCATCCACCAATAAACGTAGTCCCATGAAGATCAAAATTTACCACTTGATTACGATCCTTGCCTTGTTGGGCTTAGGAGCTTGTAACAATCAAAATGCCGATTCAGAAACAGAAGTTGCCATTCCGGTTTCTGTGGAAGACCTTAAGCCTGGTTTCATTGAACAAACCATCAATACGACCGGAACAGTAACCGCAATAAAAGAAGCCAGCCTATTGACTGAAATGAGTGGCAGGTATGCACTGGAAGTGAATCCGGCGACTGGGAAGCCGTTTATGCTTGGCGATAAGGTAAAACAAGGACAAGTAATTGTGCAGTTGGAGGATGAAGAGTATGTAAATAATATCGGTTTGGAAGCCAAAAAGCTGAATCTGGATATTTCGGAGCAACAGTACACCAAGCAAAAATCGTTGTTTGACAAGGGGGGAGTGACTCAAAGTGAACTGAGTAATGCAGAAGTGTCGGCGGTAAACGCACGCGATAGCTATAAGCTGGCTCAGATTCAGTTGGAGAAGATGAAGGTACGTGCTCCATTTACCGGGGTAATTACCGAGTTACCCTACTTTACTGAGGGAACAAAAGTAGCCAGCAATGCAGAAGTGGCCACTTTGATGAGCTATGAAACCTTGAACCTGGAGGTTAATCTTCCGGAGAAATACATCAATGAGGTCGATAAGAATCAAGTGATTCGGGTGATGAATTACACGCTTCCTGAAGATACTTTGCAGGGAAAAGTTGGAGCACTATCGCCGGCTATCAGTACTGAAACACGGACTTTTAAAGGCAACCTGGAAGTTCAGAATGAAGCGTTGAAATTACGCCCCGGGATGTTTGTTCAGGCCGAAATTATTCTGGATCGAAAAGATAGCGTCATTGTCATTCCTAAAGATGTGATTTTGTCGAACCAACGGGGCAAATCCGTATTCATCGTGGTTAAGGGAACGGCAGAACAAAAACAAGTAACGCTTGGCTACGAAAATCAGGACCGGGTTGAAATTACCTCGGGCTTGAAAGCCAATGACCGCTTGGTGGTCAAAGGGTTTGAGACCCTGCGCGATCGTTCCAAAGTAAAAATCATCAAATAGAAAGGATTAGCCGTGAAGAAGTTAAGCGAATTTTCGGTCAACTATCCGGTTACCATTTGGATGTTGGTGCTTGGCATCGTGCTGTTGGGCTACATCTCGTATGATAAGCTGGGCGTTGACCTGTTCCCGGATTTGAACAACCCACGCCTGTTTATTGAGATGGAGTCGGGCGAACGTCCTCCGGAAGAGATGGAAAAGCAATTTGTTGAGAACCTCGAGGCGCTGGCGATCAGACAGTCGGATGTCGTTCAGGTTTCGTCCATCTCAAAAGTGGGGAGTGCGCAAATTACGGTGGAATATGCCTGGAATAAAGATATGGACGATGCTTTTCTGGACCTCCAGAAAGCGGTGAGTTCATTTGCTCAGAATAAAGATATTGACGAAATCAACATTACGCAGCACGATCCCAATACATCGCCGGTGATGTTGCTGGGATTGAGTCATCCGACGAACAACGACATGAACGACTTGCGTAAGGTGGCTGACAATTACATCCGAAATGAGTTGATTCGTTTGGAGGGGGTGGCAGAAGTGGATGTTGCAGGCGAAGAAGATGTGCAGGTGTTAATCGAAACCAACGATTACCTGCTGGATGCTTTTGGCTTAAGCCTGGATGAGATTAGCACAAGGATCAACAGTTTCAACCAAAATATTTCGGGCGGAAGCATTGAGGAGATGGGCTTGCGCTATGTGGTTAAAGGTGTGAGTTTACTCACCGATAGGGAGGACTTTGAGAACATTATTGTCGGCTACAAACCGGTGGTTGCCGAGCAGGAAAAAGTTGCTTCAGCCCCCATTTATTTACGCGAAGTGGCTAACGTGAGCTTTCAGAATAAAGATCCGGAAAACATTGTTCGGCTCAATGGCAAGCGCTGCCTGGGCTTGTCTATTTATAAAGAAACCAAGTTTAACACGGTCAAAGCGGTTGAGGAGGTTAACAAGGCCATTGGTGATATCGAAAAGGCGTTGCCGGGCTATCAGCTACAAATGGTGACTAACCAGGGAAGCTTCATCAGCGATGCGATCAATGAAGTGGAAGAGTCGGCTTTGCTGGGGATTGTCCTGGCAGTTTTTGTCCTGTTCCTTTTTCTGAGGCGTTTTGGAACGACCCTGATTATCAGCATTGCCATCCCGATATCGATCATTGCCACCTTCAATTTGATGTACTTTAATGGCTTGAGCCTGAATATCATGACCTTGGGAGGTTTGGCTCTTGGTGCGGGAATGCTGGTGGATAATGCCATCGTGGTGATGGAGAATATCTTTCGAAACCATGAATCGGGCATGTCGGTCCGGGAAGCGGCCATTGAGGGAACTTCGCAGGTGAGCGGGGCAATTACGGCTTCTACCATTACAACCATCATCGTGTTTTTGCCCATCGTCTATTTGCACGGTGCATCGGGCGAATTGTTTAAAGATCAGGCGTGGACAGTGGCCTTTTCGCTGGTCTCTTCCCTGGCAGTAGCCATTCTGGTTATCCCGATGCTCTTTAATTTACTGTATAAAAAGAAACCGCGCAAAACGCAAAAGCAATCGGTTCAGGTTAAGGGATATGGCCGTTTTCTGGGGCGTGTGCTTCGAATGAAGTGGCTGGTGATTTTATTGGCTTTGATTTTGGTGGGTGGCTCGGCTTTGTTGCTTCCTTTTATTGGTACAGAGTTTATGCCGAAAACCGAAACCCGGGAATTTAGCCTTGAAGTTCGCATGCAGGAAGGAACCCGGCTGGAGCGGACTTCAGCTGCAGTGGAAAACCTCGAAACCCTGATCTCAGAATTGCTTGCTGAAGACTTGGAGACCTTGTACAGCCATGTTGGTCCTTCGGGAGGGGTTAGTGGTTCGGCCAACCAGATTTTTGAAGGTGAAAATACGGCAACCATCAAAATTATATTGAAGCCGGAAACGAACTTGGCTTCAACGGCAGCAATTCGAAAAATCAGTCGGGCCGTGGGTGAAATTCCAAGCATGGAAATCAACTACCAGCAGGACGAAACAGCCTTGAAAAGCATCATGGGAACCGATGAGGCTCCTTTGGTGATCGAGGTTCAGGGAGAAGATCTGGAGGTGATTGAATCCTTAACCGCTGAGGTGATGAGCCGGGTGGAGAGCCTTCCGGGAATGTACAACTTCGAGTCTTCCATGGAAGAAGGCTCGCCCGAGGTTGAAATTGTGGTGGATCGCTTGAGAGCGGGCATGTATAACCTGAGTGTCACCAACATGGTGAGCCAGATTCAAGATCAGCTGGAAGGAAAAGTCGCTGGCCAGGTGGAGCGACAAGGGGAGATGCAGGACATAACCATCAAGCTGCCAGAAAAAGGATTGAAGCAGGTGGATGAGTTACGTATTTCGAGTAATAATCAAGAGTTTTTGGTGAGTGAACTGGCCGATATTCGCATTGGTCAATCGCCCAAAGAAGTGTATCGTCGAAATCAGAACCGGATTGGAAAAATTACAGCTCAATTGGAAAAAGATGTTCCATTGGATCAAGCTGCCCGTGAAATACGAACAGCGATTCAACCCATGAATATTCCTCCCGATTATCAGGTGAAAATCAGTGGGGAAGAAGCTAAGCGGCAAGAATCCATGGCGAGCTTAAGCTTTGCCTTAATCTTGTCCATTGTGCTGGTGTACATGGTTTTGGCCTCTCAGTTTGAGTCACTTTTGCATCCGTTCACCATTTTGTTGACGATTCCACTTGCAGTGGTAGGTTCCATTTTGGTGTTTTTCCTTTTGGGTAAAACATTGAATATTATGGCCTACATCGGGATTATCATGTTGGTAGGGATTGCGGTGAATGATTCCATCATTTTTATCGATCGGATTTTGCAGCTTCGGGCAGATGGAATGGCTCGTTTGGATGCCATTTTATTGGCCGGGCAGCAACGTATTCGCCCAATTATCATGACTAGTTTGACCACCATTCTGGCCTTGTTCCCACTAACCCTGGGAATTGGCGAAAGTGCTTCGTTGCGCTCGCCCATGGCATTGGCTGTGATTGGGGGATTGGTCACTTCAACTTTGTTGACTCTGGTTGTGCTGCCGTGCATGTACGAGGCGATTGAAGGAGTGAAAGACCGTTTGCAGAAGCGGACGAGCTAAGGGCAGAGAGCAAAGAGCAGAGCGCAGAGAGCGATGGGCAGAGTGCTTAGGGGAAAACTGTCTCCCGTTTCCATCCCCTCTTGGTTCTTGGATCTTGACTCTCTCTCTTTTAATAGCTATTGCCTAAATATTTAACATCAAACGTCTAATTACAAGATGAAATTTATAGTTGATAGAAAAACCTTGATCAGTATGTTGTTTATCGGACTGACCCTGTTGGGTTACGTGTCTTATAAACAATTGGGGGTTGAGCTGTTGCCCAATGCCGATTTGCCTTTTTTGTTTGTGCAGGCAACGACTCCTCAAATAGCTGATCCGGAGTATCTTGAAAACGAAGTTGTCATTCCAATTGAGGGAGCTGTTGGCACACTTGAAGGAATTGAATCGATTGAGTCGAATATAACTTCCCGAATGGGAACCGTCATTGTTTACTACCAAAAGGATGTCGATTTCAGTTTTGCTTATCTGAAACTTCAGGAGAAGATCAACGAAATAAAAAGCCAGCTGCCGGAAGGGGTGATGGTGAATGTCAACCGGATGGACCTCTCGCAAATCAATTCCCAGTTTATGGATCTGCAGGTTCGGGGAAGTGGCGGAGTTGACCGGGTGCGGAATGTGGTGGATCAGGAAATAGCGCCTGAGTTGGAGAATGTCGATGGTATTGCCGGGGTCAATGTGTTTGGCGGACGCGAACGATCCATTGAGGTTATTCTGAATATGGAAGCCTGTGAAGCTTATGGTATTACACCTGCTGCTGTGCGAACAGCTTTGTCATCCAATGCACGTTCGCGGACTTATGTTGGTAACCTGAATGAAAGCGAGAAACTCTACTTTGTGCATGTAACGGCAGAGTATGACCAGGTGAGTGATATCGAAAACCTGGTGGTGGCTGATGGCCCCATTCTGCTAAAAGATATTGCCGAGGTGCGTTTTGGGGTGAAGGAGGAAACAACCTACAGCCGCGTGAATGGTAAAGATGCAGTTTCAATTCAGCTGATTAATGACTCGCAGGCCAATCAGATTGAACTGTCGCATAAAGTGTTGGAGTTGATTGAGAAATTGAATGCGGAGCTGGCTCGTAAAGAGGTGGAATTGGTGGTGCAGAATAATGCTGCTGAAACCATGGAGGAGAATATTGATCAGATCATCAATCTGGCACTGATTGGCGGGCTGATGGCCGTATTTGTGCTTTGGATGTTTCTGAAAAATGTTCGGATTGTGGCCTTCATTGCCTTGGCGATCCCGGTGTCCATTTTTACAGCCTTCAACTTATTTTATGCCTACGATATTACTCTAAACAGCCTCACGCTAGTGGGCATGGCTTTGGCCATTGGGATGCTGCTCGACAACAGTGTGGTGGTGCTCGAAAATATTTACCGGCTGGCGGGGAAAGGCGCTGATCCCGATACGGCCGTGACTCAGGGAACATCCGAAGTGTGGCGATCCATTCTGGCGGCTACGCTGACTACCATCACGGTATTCCTGCCATTTGTGTTCTCCAGTAATTTCATGATTGAATTGCTTGGCAAGAATGTTGGGATTTCCATTATCTCAACCTTGTTGGTGTCGCTGGTGGTTGCTCTGCTTTTCGTTCCAATGGCGATTCACTACATCCTGAAAAGAAAAGGCGGAAAATCGGTTTCGTTTGAGAAGGTGACCACCAACAACCGGATGGTGCAAGTGTATTTGTTGCTGCTGAAATCGTGCATGCGGTATCCGGCAGCCACTGTGTTAGGAGCTGTTGCCGTTTTCTTTATCACGATATTTGTGAGTTTGATGTTAAGTGTCAGCTCGCTGCAGGAAGTGGAAAATGACCAGATCCAATTGTTTGTGACCATGCCGTCGGGTTCAAGTCTGGAAACTACCGACGAAACAGTGGCTAAGATTGAAGAGAAGTTGGGCGAGCTGGCAGAAAAGCAGGATGTGGTAAGCACCATTCAGGAAGAAGAAGCGGTGGTGGCCATTACTTTGGCTGAAGACTATGAAAAAATTGGAGGAAGGGATTTTGCGACCATAAAAGCCGATGTTAATGAGCTCACCAAAAAGATTGGATCGGCCGAAATTTCCTTTGAAGAAAGTCAATCTGGCGGCGGTGGCGGTGGCTTTGGAGGCCGGGCCCGAAATATGATGGGTGACTTTCAGCGCATGATGGGAATTGGTACCGATCAGGAGAAGGTGGTCATTAAAGGACAGGATTTTGAAATGATGCAGACCGTGGCGGAAGACCTGGAGTATTTCCTCGAAGAGCAGGATTTTATTAACAGTGCCCGAGTCAACGTGCAGGACAATCGCCCGGAAGTTCACTTGCTATTTGATCCGCTTTTGATGACTACTTATAACATTAATATGGGGCAGGTCGCCAGCGAACTGAACTCTTTTTCAGGTGAAATAGCAACGGGAGTGCAGTTTAATCAGGGCGTGGAAGAGTATGAAATTATCATCAAACAAGGTGAGGAGAACGAGGAAGAGGAAAAGCCTCGCTCGATGGATGACCTGAAGCGATTGCCGGTTAGTGATGCCTCCGGAGGTTTGCACGATATGCAGGATTTTACGCAGATGGTGTACGCTCGTGGACCGGCAAGCATTCAGCGGGTGAACCAGGAAAAGCAGATTGAAATAACTTACAGCCTGATTTCGGAGGCGCAGCAATCGAAAGACTTGCTGGAGTCGTATCGCTATGATATTGATGCGTTGATTGCCGGATACAATTTTCCATCGGGTGTTGCAGCTGAAGTGATTCACGAAGAAGATGATTTAAGTGAATTCAAGTTTCTTATTCTGGCAGCCATCATTCTGATTTTTATGATTCTGGCTTCGGTGTTCGAATCGTTTGCTACGCCGTTTGTCTTACTCTTTTCCATCCCCTTGGCAGCCATCGGTTCGCTGTTGGCCTTAATTATAACTGGAAACAGTTTGTACAATACCAACACGATGATCGGTTTCCTCATTCTGCTTGGGGTGGTGGTCAACAACGGAATCATTCTGATTGATTATAGTAACATTCTCCGAAAACGGGGTTATCGTCGGCCTCGGGCCCTGATGACAGCCGGCTTATCGCGGGTGCGACCAATTTTGATAACCGCCATAACCACGATTGTTGCGATGGTGCCACTGGCCATGGGACAAGCAGAATATGTCAGCGTGATTGGAGCACCTTTTGCAATCATCGTAATTGGTGGCTTGGCTTTGAGTACTGCGTTGACGTTGATCTTTATCCCGACCTTTTATTCGGGATTGGAAAATGCCTTGGACTGGTTTTACGGATTGGATTGGAAGCTAAAAGTATTTCAATTGGTGGCGATGGCAGGCACCTTGGTCTTGATCTATTTTGAAGTGGATGCTCTGACTTGGAAAATGTTGGATACCGTGCTGGCCGTTGTGCTTATTCCGGGAATCACCTGGTTTGTGCTCAACAGCTTGAAAAAGGCCAATAGCCGCTTGATTGCGCCGGATGAGAAGGTGCATATCGTCATTCAAAACCTGGTTAAAATATACGACCGACCAAGTCGCTTTGCCCGCGAGTGGAGAGGAGGGCTGAATATCAGGCGTCGTGCCGGGCTGGAAAAGGAATACCGTTCCCTGCGAGAGTTTGATCAGTTGATTTGGCAGTTACCGCTGCTGGCTTTCCTCATCTATTTTACCTTCTTCTTTTTAAATGCGACTTTCTGGATTTGTTTTATGATGGTGATGGTTTATCTCTACCTGAACCAGATTTGGAAGCCGGTAGCCATTTATTTGGAACATCGTTATGCGGAGACCCAGCGGAAGCGTTATCGCAGGCTCAACGGAGTAGTCAAACGGTTTTTGTTTTGGTTTTTTCCTTTGGTGGCAGTTGGCATCTTATGGCAAAAGACCAAGTATACGGGTTTGGCTGGAGCTTTCGGAGCCCTTTGGTACTTGGCTTTAATGGTGTCGGTAACAGCTCGCCGCCTGTACGAAGAAAAGGTTAATATCGACCGGATAACCGGACGCTTTAGCCGATTGCGACGAACCATTTACCGTTTGGTAAAACAAATTCCGGTGATTGGGAAACGCCGGGTGCCCTTTAAAGCGCTCAATGGGGTGTCGCTTGAAATTGGTACGGGAATGTTTGGTTTGCTGGGGCCAAATGGTGCTGGAAAATCAACCATGATGCGGATTATCTGCGGAATCTTTGAGCAGAGCTACGGTAAGGTGTGGATCAATGGCATTGACACGCAGGAAAAGCGCGAAGAACTGCAGGGCCTGATTGGCTATTTGCCACAGGAATTTGGCACTTACGAGGACATGCCCTCTCAGGATTTTCTGGATTATCAGGCCTTGTTGAAAGGCTTGGTCGATGTGAAGGAGCGTGAAGAACGGGTGGAGTATGTTTTGAAAGCGGTACACATGTGGGAGAAACGGCGGGACAAGATTGGTTCTTTTTCTGGTGGGATGAAACAGCGGATTGGGATTGCTCAGATTTTACTGCATTTACCCAAGATTTTGGTGGTGGATGAACCTACGGCCGGGCTTGACCCGCGCGAGCGGATTCGGTTCCGAAACTTGCTGGTGGAGCTGAGTCGCGAGCGTATCGTCATTTTTTCTACCCATATTATTGAAGATATTTCAAGTTCGTGTAACCAGGTGGCCGTAATTAACCGGGGACAGGTAAAATATCATGGAACACCGATGGATATGGTGGGCTTGGCGGATCAACTGGTGTGGCAATACGATGTGCCAGCCGAGGCATTTGAGAATCTGCCCAACAAGCATTTGGTTACGCACCACATGCGGGTTGGCGATAACATCCGGGTGCGGATGCTGAGCCGTGAAAAACCGGCAGAAGAAGCGATTGAGGCGAAACCTTTGCTGGAAGATGCTTACCTATGTTTGATTAAAGATTTGAAGTAAGAAGGCGAAGGAATAGGCTAAGGCACAGGCAAAATTAGCGAGGATTAGACTATTTACGATTTACAATTTAGGATTTGGCAAAGAGCAAAGGGGTAAGAGCATGGGGCAAGGAGTGAAGAGGAGACCGGAAACGGGATTATTTGAAACTCGAGATAGCCCTGGCTTGCTTAATAACAACAAACTTTTAAACTGCAATTATGGATACACTCAAACTAAAAAATACGATGAACCTGATTCGAAAAATGATTCAGTATAATTTCCGGATCATCTTTGGAGGACGGTTTATTTGGTTCTTGTTGGCAGCATTTGCGTTTTATGCTTTTGTCTCCATCGTTGCAGTGCTGGATGGCGAACTGCCTGATGAGGAGTTTGTTTATGGAGTTTTATTTTTTCCGGCAGTGCTGCTTATTTTTTATCCCATGACTTTTGGTATTCAGAACGATCAGGATGCAGGGATTCTCGAAATTTTATTCGGAATTCCGGATTATCGGTACAAAGTCTGGCTGGTGCGTTTGGTGCTGATTTTTGTGTTGGTCTTCCTGCTGCTCATTGGTTTTGCAGGTGTCAGCAGTATTTTTCTGGCTCCCGTTAATTGGCTGGAAATGGCAGGCCAGCTGATGTTTCCGGTTTTCTTCCTCGGAAGCATGGCTTTTATGTTTTCCACCATCATCAAAAATGGCAATGGAACAGCAGTAGTGATGGTAATTCTGGGAATAATTCTGCTTATTCTTTCAGATGCATTGGAACGTACGATGTGGTTCGTGTTCCTAAACCCCTTTAATGTTCCCGGGCGGATGAATGAAGTGGTGTGGGAAGGAATTGTCCTAAAAAACCGCCTGTTCTTGGTGATTGGTGCTGTGGTCTTTTTACTCTATGGCCTGTTTAACCTGCAAAAACGCGAGAAGTTTATTTAAAAGGGTGGTGTGAGAGGCGCTCCAGTGAGCTTTTTGCTCACCGGCCGTCTACTCAATTACCAACCGTATTTTTATTTTATTTCTTTTATTATCTCTTTCGCTAATTGATTCAAAACTTTCCAGTCATTTGTGTTCTGAAATTCATTTATATCAGGAAAATCATTTCTGAATTTTTCATCACTAATCGCAATTGATTTGTCAAATGTCTTGAGTAATTCAGTTTCTAAGTTATTGAATGCTTCTCCAATAATTTTATTGTCGATTCTGTAAACTGTTTTCCATTGTTGAAATAATTCATCTGTAAGGTTCGCTTCACTTTCAGTCTTTTTATATTCAAGTTGTTTTTCTTCGGAAGCCCACAAGTCAAGTGTGTCGATGATACTATGACGGGACATTTCAATAAAACCCGAATCATATATTTCTTCACTTAAAGCTTTTATCCTATTTTCTTTTTTGATTCTCCGAACCCTGAATAAATAAAAAGGAACGTAATAGATATTCAGAAGGAGCAGCATTACAAGTCTATTCGTGTTCTTGTCGTATTTATTTAAGAACCAAATACAATAAATCCAAAGAATCATCCCAATACTTAGAAGAACCGGAAATATGTAGTCGAAGAAAAAGTTGTCCATTTGCATTCTAATTTAGCCTCCGAATATGGTTGGTAACGTTCTATTAGTTTATCTATGGTCAATGCGATGCATTAAATTAGCAATAATAATTGATATTGCTAATCAGAAATTTAGATTCAGAAAAAAGTGATGGATAAAATAGTGTTGGACGATTGCCTGTCAAGGCTACAGTTAACTAGCTGCAGGTTTTAAAAGAATCGTTTTGCTACAAATAGGTTGTTGCAGAGTATCGCTGGCAGGCTTTCCTAAAGAATTGGATAGCCTCTGGTAAGTAAAATCGTTCTTGCTGCCGTGGTCTTTTTACTCTATGGCCTGTTTAACCTGCAAAAACGCGAGAAGTTTATTTAAAAGGGCGGTGTGAGAGGCGCTCCAGTGAGCTTTTTTGCTCACCGGCCGTCTACTCAATTAGTGGTTCGTGCTTCGTTTATTGCAGGATATATTCCGTTACATTTGAACCACTTCCAGTTCTATAGGTTTCTTCATCTACAAATGTAGCGATGACCTCATTTGATCCCATTGTAATTGTTAGCGTGGGATAATCAATCGTGTAGGTGTAATTGACAATCGCTCCCAAAATCTCTCCTGTTGGAGAATTTTTACGAGCTGTTTGTTCAACATTGTTATTTGATGTAAACCTACTAACATAGTAAACATCATAGACTTCGAAGCCATATATTCCTCCCTGACCTCCATAGGCGGCATATGTTTTCCCGCTAAGTGAAAAAGCTTCAGCTTGCTCTGTTTCCTCACTTGGTGAAGAAACTTCAGGTTCATCCTCTTTAGAACAACCTAAAAATAATACAGCTAAAACTGAAATAAATAATATTCTCTTCATCGTTTATAAATTATTGTGAATGGTTCTTGTATGGGGCTTTCTGTCAATTTCCAGCGTTTGAGGAATTGTCAGATAAATTAAATTGTCCAAATATTTTGGGGATATGATACGGTTTTGTTTCTGCTTTTAACGGTCCTTCGAAGGCTTGTCGTTTTCCAGCAATTCGTTGCAGTAGTGTTGCTTTTCCGACTTCGTTGTTGCCAATTAATGCATTTCTTTCAGAATTGTTAATTGAGAAAGATATATTCTCAAAAAGTAAATCCTTGTCTGGATGGATAGATGAACTACCTTGTAGATATATCATAATTTCTTTCGCTAAAAAGTTGAATAATCAACTAAACCGGCTATGACTGTTTGGTTTTAATTTCTCTGAAAGAAATTATTAATCACATTTTTATTATATCGTTTTATTTTCGAGGCGCAAATATAAAAAAATTACATTTACAATGATGCTGTAAGTCTAGTAGCGAACGATTATTTGCAAGTTGTCGTTGTGTCCTGATAACTATCGGAACCTGGGAATGAAATTACAATTGATCGGTTGAGGTTGTGGGGGGACATTCTTTTACTGGAATGCTACATCTAAAATAAAAAAGTACGGTTCTGCTTTTGATGACATAGTGAGTCGACCAGTGCGAGATCCGTACGTATGATAGTGTCGTTAGTTTGGCGAGTTAAGAGCTAGCTTGTTTCCTTCTGAGTCAAGGAAGATTGCGAAGTATCCACTTTCGTCTGCGTGTGCTGTTTTAGGGACCAGGATTTGCCCGCCATTTTTTTCTACTCTGTCAAGGGCTACCTGGAGATTGTCTCCTGCGTTTAGGTACATGGTAACTCCGTTTCGAGATGGTTTGTATCCATCTGCCTGGATGATCACACCCGTTACCATTTGTCCTTCATAAGGCAATATTCCCATAAGCATTCCTTCAATAGCCATTTTTTCGATTTTGATGTCTAACAATGCCTGGTAAAAATTAATTGCTCGTGAAATATCCGTTGCTGGAATTTCAAACATTGAAACGTAACTTTTCATATCATTTTCTTTTGAGTTTGTTAAAGTGTCTTTTGTTGTTGCATCAGAATTTGTCTTGTCCGAATTGGTGCATGAAACAAAACAAACTGCAGAAACCAACGATGCGATAACTATTCCTTTGATTGCCATTGATGCGCTTATTTTGATTTAAGGGCAAAACTAATGGCTGGCGCGAAGCCAAAATAGTAGAAATGCGACACTGCAAACCTTATTTGTAGAAGAGTGCAGATAAAGTCATGTGTTCATTGTTTAAAAACTCCTTTGGTGTAAGCCCGATAAGGTCTTTAAAATCTTTTATGAAGTGATTTTGGTCGAAATACTCACTCTCGTAAGCAATTGCTGTTAGTGTTTCTGATTTTTTATTGAGCAACAAATTTAAGGTTGCTTGAAGTCGAATGGCTTTACCTAACTGCTTTGGGCTAATGCCAATTTGTTTTCTAAAATGCCTTTCAAGCTGTCTTCTCTTTGAAATATCATGCTTCAAAATGGCATTTATTGGAACCGTTCCGTTTGTTTCTAAAAAGACATCAACCGTTGATTTCACGATCTGACTAATCGTATTTTTTTCATTGAGTTTTTTCAGAAGAAAGGTTTCAATAATCGCGATTCTCTGCTGGCTGTTAGTCGCTTCAATCATTTGTTGCTCTAGTTCAGAGGCTTCTTCTTGTTCGAAAAGCTCTGAAATAGGTGTTTCCTTGTCAACCAGGTTTTCAAGAGGTTGTTTAACGAAGTTTGCAAATCCAATAGGATAGAAACAGATAGCAAAAGTGTCAACATTTCCAAGGGGTAAGATGTCAAATGATTTTGTTCTCTGTCCCATTACCATAGCATCAGGCTGAAGGGTAAAGTCTGTTTCCGAAGTGTACCTTTTGATCTTGTCTCCAAAGTTGAATGTCATTTCAATGCAGCCGTCAGGGATGATTTTTTGCTTCTGATTTTTGGGATCAAAAGGCACTTCCAAAGTCCAGTAGAATTTGACGATGGACGCTAAATCACAATGTGGTTTAATGGTTTGATAGTTCATCTACAATTTGTGTTTCATCGCGTGACGGTATAACGGTTCAGCCATATGAAGAGTGTGGGGTTTAACCTTCCAAACTATGCTGGGCTCCATATGCCATATACAATTTGCTATGCGCTGACTTTTATTTTTATATTATTCAATAAATATTTCATTGTCATCTGTTGGATTTGGATTCAATTTTAAATGAATTATATCTATTTGTTCTTTCCTGATTGGTTCAACTAGTTTGTCATAGGCATCTTTACATCTCCCTCTGTTCTGATATCTATGCACTATATTTCCAGCAATGTCAGCCATTTGGATTTCAAAATGTTCATGGGAGTGAAAAAAGTGGCAATTTTCTTTAAGTATGTCTTTGAAATTCAATTTTCCATCAGGAGTTTTATATTTTTCTAGGAATGGATGTCCAGTATCTTTCCATGTATCCAGAACAGGGATAGGTTTAGCTTGTGAATATTCTCTAATAGCATTCCTCAATATCTCACCCCAGAAGATTCTGGGTTGGGGACCATTTATAAAATCTCTGTCGATTTTTAATTTGATATTAAGAAGGTTTTTTTCTTCTTCATTTCCAGGTAAAAAACTTAATAAAATAGAAATTCCAATAGTTTCATTTAGTGCTTCTGATATTGCCCTGTGAAGAACTAACATTTTTAGAAAGTGTTGATAGTTTCGATTTTTATACCAATATGTAAGTTTTTGTAAGTCCTTAGCAATTTGTTGATTTCCATGTTTTTGGTAATATTCTATGGCTCCTTGGATTCTTCCAATTTCAATTTCTTTAAATTTTTCAATTAGTTCTGGTGGATTCTCGGCTGGCACAACTCTAACTTGTAGAATTCTAGTAATTGGGTCAGCTGCTATTACATGTTTAGCAAACTCATAAAGTTCTTCATCAGTTAAGTCTGTGCCTTTTACCTCTCCATTATCATTTATCTTCTCTTCTGGGATGGTTTTCAACCAGTCTGAAAATTGTTTCTTCTTAATTTCAATGCCATTTTTATTTTGGTCAAGTTGAACGACTAAGAAAAAATGAAACTGTTCTGAGTTTATAGCAAAATCACCAACTTCATCTATTCCAAGAATCATATTTTGTCTGTTTTAAATTAGCCCCACCGTTCTAGTCGTTTATTCATCGTCATGGCGAGGCATTAAATTAGCAATAATAATTGATATTGCTAACCAGAAATTTTGATTCTGAATAAAGCTGATAGATCAAATAGTGTTGGACAATCGCTGGTCGAGGCTATGAGCTTGCCAGCTGCAGGTTTCAGAAGCGTAGTTCAAGCTTGAAGTGTGCTAACTTACTGATTTAGATAGCTCCCCATTGGTCGCTGGCAAGCTTCTGTTCGCAAACATTTGGCTGCCAGCCATCGTCGGCAAGCTTTTGTCGGCCAACATTTTGTTGCCGGGCACCGCTGGCAAGCTTCTGTTCACAAACATTTGGTCGCCGGGCATCACTGGCAAGCTTTCTACGCAAAACATTTGGTTGCCGTGCACCGCTGGCAGGCTTCTGATCTCAAACAAAGGCATGCCGAGCACCACGGGCAAGGCCTCGAACCCAAACAGAGGGCTGCCGGGCATCACGGGGAAGGCATTGACAGAGAACAGTGGCCTGCGGAGATCAAACCTTTTCCAAAGTTTCAAACTTTGGAAAAGGAGAAGCCAGGCTGATTAAATGAACGAGGAGAGTCAGTTCGTAAATAGTGAATGGGGAAGTGGTTTTTTTTCAACCAAACTCACCCCGGAGTTTTATGCAATCCTAACGGATTACACCGACTCTGTCCCCTCTCTTTTCAAAGAGAGGGGCAAAGCCTGCAAAGCTGGCTTGAACTTGCAACAAAAAAGTGGACATTGAGTTAAGCTACGCTGCCAATTTTTGTTTATTTATTAATTCAGCAAATTCCACTGGCGACAAATAATTTAAAGCAGAATGGGTTCTCTGGGTATTGTACCAAGTTTCTATATATTCAAAAACAGAAACTCTCGCTTGCTTTTTTGTGGCATACTTGTTTCTGTAGATCCATTCTGTTTTTAAGGTCTTGAAAAAGCTTTCAGCAACGGCATTGTCCCAACAATCTCCTTTTCTGCTCATGCTTTGTGTTACAAATGGATTTGACGCCAGCAGCTCTTTAAACTCGGTACAGGCGTATTGTATCCCCCTGTCAGAATGAAA
>NZ_FONW01000009.1 GCF_900113005.1 Sunxiuqinia elliptica | reverse complement strand
ACCAAACAGCTTTATAAGCTTTGGAACCGTCTCTCATCGGGTAGCTACTTTCCTCCTCCGGTTAAGGAAGTTGAAATACCTAAGAAAGACGGGAAAGTTCGTCAACTGGGCATTCCAACTATAGCCGATCGGGTGGCACAGGAAGTGGAAGTTGAAGTGGTGGAAGAATAGGTTCAGGCTTTTCCGAAGAAGGGGTGGTTTACTCTTCTTCGGCGCTTTTTTTGCGAAACCAGTTACCCGGGTTAAGCCGGGCTTTGTATTTGGTGAAAAGTTCTTTGCCCACCAGCAGGCCGCCCAGCCAAAACACCACCTCCATGGCAATAAAGCTGGCCGACGACCACACGACTTTCTGCTTGGTTTCGAGCTCCAAAAATGGAATGAGCAGGGTGAGGGCAAAAAACACCCCACTAAAAATCATCAGAAATATTCCCCATCGTACGGCTTTGTTCTTCTTTTTCATCCTGATAATAAAACGGTTGGGTGTGGTAGGTTGTTTGCTTTATCCTCGTGGATTAGTTGTCGTGCTCCGGAGCTTTTGATTTGCTCAACAAGAGCTAATTTTATTTGATCGTTTAAAAAAATGTTCAGTTATTCGCAACAGAGAAATCTGCCGGCTGATTGGCTGGCACAAAGTAGAATTCAATAAAGTAGAAGAAAATCATGTTGTCATCGATCGTCGAATTTTTGGTCATGCTCAATCCGTTTGCCTTGTTTCTTTACCTGGAGCCTATCCGGAAAGATTTATCGCATCGCGATTTTGTGAAAGTTATTCTCAAGGCCAGCCTTATTTCATTTACCATTTGCTTCCTTTTCTTTCTCTCCGGAGATTTATTCTTTCGGAAGATTTTTCAAATTGACTTTGAATCGTTCCGGATTTTTGGGGGAGTTATTATTTTCTCGTATGCCTATTTTTACATTGTAAAAGGGCAAAAGGCGTTGATTATTATTAAAGAAAGTTTGGATGACTTAGCTTCGGAAATTGCGTTGCCTTTTATGGTGGGGGCCGGTTCCATTTCGTTGAGCATTTTGTTGGCTCACGATCACTCGTATACAAAAGGTGGTTTAGCCTTGGTCGGAATTTTCCTGGTCAACTTCTTGGTTATTTTCTTGCTGAAGAAGTTTCGGGATACGATTGAAAAGAAGAAATTTAAAACGGCCTTTGATAAAAATATGGAGGTTCTGCTCCGATTGAACGGTTTCTTTATTGGCGCGATCGGAATCAATATGGTGCTGATGGGAATTAAGAATCTTTTTGGTTTAGGCTAAAAAAATGAAAAGCAATTATAAAAAGACTTCCCGGTTTATCAACATGGATCAACCGGGAAGTCTTTTTTTTGCGGGTTTAGATAACGAGTCCGCCCGATGTTTCTTCGTCAAAAGCTTTAAAGCTCATGTTTTTCTGATCCTTATCTGAAAGTATTGGATTTTTAACCGGCCAATCAATGTTTAAGGTTTCGTCATTCCAAATCAGTCCCCGTTCGTATTGAGGGGCGTAAATGCTATCTACCTTGTAGCTAACCTCGCTAATTTCGCTAAGCGTGCAAAAGGCATGAGCAAAACCCCGTGGGATGAAAATCATCTTTTTATTCTCGGCACTTAGCTCAATGGAATCCCATTGTCCGTAGGTTGGTGAGCCTTTTCGAAGGTCCACAAAAACGTCCAATACGGTTCCTTTTAAACAGCGAAGCATCTTGGTTTCGGAGAAAGGAGGAAGCTGCAGGTGAAGCCCGCGGATGATGCCGGCTT
Source organism: Sunxiuqinia elliptica (assembly GCF_900113005.1). Lineage (GTDB taxonomy): Bacteria > Bacteroidota > Bacteroidia > Bacteroidales > Prolixibacteraceae > Sunxiuqinia > Sunxiuqinia elliptica. The sequence goes on along the minus strand of NZ_FONW01000009.1, from coordinate 204,787 downwards.
GCTCCGAACGTGAATGATTTTCCTGTACCCAATGGCGGCCAATACCTGCTTCGGTTAATGTTTTTTCGTCAAAAACACGCATAAAAAAACCTCGTGGGTCAAGCAGTGGTTTTAGTCGAATTTCGTATACGCCTTTGATTTTTCGTTCTTTAATTTCCATGGTGTGTTGTTGAATGTTTTTCTCGGAACTAATCTTTCCAGAGTTTCCAGCGGGGATCTTCGGCCCACATTTTATTTAGCATTTGGTTGTCGCGGAAGGTATCCATGCACTGCCAAAATCCTTTGTGACGATAAACAGCGAGTTGGTTTTGCTTGACAATGGCATCAAAAGCTTCCAATTCCAAATCGGCTCCCGGGTCGTTGGGGATGTAATCCAAAAACTCTTTTTTGAATACAAAGTAACCGCCGTTAATGGGCTCCTTATCTTCAGTCTCTCTCAATTTTTGTTTGAACTGGCTGACCTGGTTTCCGTTTGTTACCATTTCGCCAAACTTTGATGCCGGGTAAACGCCGGTAACCGTGCCAATTGTATCTTGCTGTTTGGCGTAGTCAACCAGCTGATGCAAATTTACATCAGCAACTGCGTCGCCGTAGGTCAGCATAAAGTAATCATCCTCAATGTACTTTCCGGCAAGCTTGGTTCGGTAGCCTGTCATGGATGATTCGCCTGTTTCTACCAGGGTAACTTTCCAATTGGTGTCGTGGTGTTGGCCGTGGACATCAATTTGACCGTTAGACAGGTCTACGGTAAAGTCTTGATTGTAGCTGTTGAAGTTGAGGAAGTATTCTCGAATGGCATCTCCTTTATAGCCCAGCGCCAGAATAAACTCATTAAACCCAAAGTGGGCATAATGTTTCATGATATGCCATAAAATGGGTTTGCCGCCTATCTGCACCATTGGTTTGGGCTTATATTCAGTTTCTTCACGAAGGCGCGTGCCCATTCCCCCACATAAAATGATTGTCTTCATAGTGTCTTTTTAGTTGTTTGTCCTAAATCAATGGTTTCACCATGATTTTTATTTTTTCATAAGTTACAATAAGCTATGCATAAAAACAAAGGATTATTCTGGTAGGATGGTTTCTATATTGGTTTGTTTAACGTTCTTTTATCCTTAACGCTGAAAAGCGCATTTTGTTAGCAGAATGCTTACTTTTACTTTTTACTAAATTTGAGGTTATGGGTACAGCTGGGGCTGTTTTTAAAGAAAAGAACTTATACATCATTTTTAGTATCACCTTGGTTGCGGTGATGGGGGTGGCAAGTATAACGCCTGCTTTCCCCGATATTATAGCCTACTTCGGAATTGACGCTCAGGAAGTAGGCCTGCTAATTGTTGCTTTTACCTTGCCGGGGGTATTTTTAACTCCCATTACGGGCACTTTGGCCGATCGGTTTGGTCGGAAGTTGGTGTTGGTGCCTTCCCTGTTTTTATTTGGGCTAGCCGGTGTGGGCTGTATGTTTACCTCAAGCTTTTGGAGTTTATTGGTCCTCCGTTTTTTGCAAGGAGTGGGGGCGAGTTCGCTGTCAAGTCTAAACCTAACGTTGGTCGGAGATTTGTTTTCCGGGAATCAGCGGACCCAGGTGATGGGCTATAATGCGAGTGTGTTGAGTATTGGCACGGCAACTTATCCGGCAGTAGGTGGTATTTTGGCTGTTTTAGGCTGGAAATACATTTTCATTCTTCCGGTGTTGGCTATTCCTTTGGGCATTTGGGTGTTGAATGGGCTGAAGAATCCGGAGCCGAAAAACAAACAGAAACTATCGACTTATTTTGGGCGGGTTTGGAAGACCATTAATCAACGAAATGTGTGGGCTTTATTGATTATTAATATCATCTTGTTTTTGATTTTATATGGAACTTATTTGACCTATTTCCCACTGATGATGAAAAATCGAATGAATGCTGATTCGTACCACATTGGCCTGATGATGTCACTTATGTCGGTGGTTACAGCAATCATGTCCTCTCGTTTGGGCTGGTTGAATGAGCGAATTCCGGTGAAGCGTCAGCTTTTGGTTGGAAGTTCAGCCTATTTGCTGGCCTCTTTGTTGATGCTGGTTGCGGACAATTATGGGGTCATTGCTTTTTCAGTGATTGTTTTCGGGCTTGGACATGGGGTAGTCATTCCATCGATTCAAAATTTATTGGTTGGTTTTGCATCCATCCAGGAACGGGCTGCTTTTATGTCGGTTAACTCGATGGTGCTCCGTATTGGACAAACCCTTGGCCCATTGTTGGTTGGGGTGTTTTATGCGCTGTCTGGTTTAAGTGGAGCATTTTGGTCGGGAGTCGGTCTGGCTTTCATCATGATACTGATTATTCATTTTCTGGTTTTTATTCCTGCAACTGATTCGTCGGCCAAAAGCGTTGATTAAATCAAAACAAGCCTTATTTTTGAATTGATTATGTAAGTTGAAGCTGAGCTATAAGCTACGTTTATGAAAAGCAATAATAAGAAATATATCATCCTTGAAGGTTGGATCTCAATCTTTACCAACTTGTTGTTATTTGGGTTGAAGTACTGGGCAGGACTGGTGTCTGGTTCAATTGCTTTAATTGCCGATGCCTGGCATACGTTAACCGACTCGGTCTCATCGGTTATCGTTTTGCTTGGAGGAAAGCTTTCGAGTAAGCCTGCCGATGAGGAGCACCCTTTTGGGCATGGTAGGGCTGAGCACATTGCCGCTGTGATTATCGGTGTATTGTTGGCTATAGTGGCATTCGATTTTGTGCTTAGTGCCGTCGAGAAGTTTAATAGTCGTGAAGGAGGTAGCTTCGGTACAATTGCCATTGTGGTGACAATTGTTTCAATTTTAGGTAAAGAGGCCCTGGCGCAATATGCTTTCTGGGGCTATCGGAAAACACATTCATCGGTGTTAAAAGCTGATGGTTGGCACCATCGTACCGACTCGCTTTCATCCATAATTATTTTAGTTGGGATTTTGGTTGGCAAGTATTTTTGGTGGATCGACTCGCTATTGGCATTCATTGTTGCCTTAATGATTGCTTATGCCAGCTATGAAATATTGTCGAAGGAAATTAAGAGCTTGTTGGGCGAGCGAATTGATCCGGAATTACTTGAAGCAATCAAGCAAGAGGTTGATCAGCTGTTCGATCGGGAATTGTATATGCATCATTTTCATTTGCATCGTTATGGCAATCATAATGAGTTGAGTTGTCATATTAAGCTGCCATCCAATATGCCATTAAAAGAGGCACACGCCATTTGTACCCGAATTGAAAACGAAATTCAGGTGAAATTTGATTTGATTACTACTATTCATCCCGAACCATTGGAGGATTAAATGGCGGTTGTAAGAAGGTAAAAGAAGAAATAGGCCTGCTGTTAAAAAGTTCTTGGGCATTCTCCTGTTTTCCTCCCGAATATCCTTAAATTAGCGTTTTTGACTTTGTTATGATGAAGAAAATCCTTTTCGGCTTATTTTGGGCTTTGGCCTTGGTCGCTTGTAAAGAAGTGTTTGATCCACCTCCTCAGGCATTGCTTCAGGTAAAGGTGAAGTATGTTGATGAAGAAGCAACAGGCTCGCCAAAAGTATCCGTTTATGGTGTTGACATGGATGATACCATTTGGATTTACCAGGAAATAACCAGCGACTTTCGTTTGCCAATGAGTGCGAAAACGGAAACCAGTTTTGTGATTTTGCTGGATTCGATTGCCGATACGTTGACTATTACACACGATAAAGAGTTGATTTTTGAGTCGGCAGAAAGTGGCTTTTATAACGAGTACAAAATTTTAGATGTTAAACATACCTTTAATCGAATTGAAGATTACGAGGTAACAGATAGCGCGGTGACTAAAAACTGGCATGAGAATATTCAGCTTTACATTAATTCTTTGCCTGCTGACGCTAATTAGTCAGGGGCAAGAGCGCGAGCTCAAACTGAAACCCAAACGGACGGATAAATTCATTCATATGGATGGGTTGCGTGTGGGACTTGATATTTCACGCTCAATGCAGCATTTGTGGAATAAGGGTAATCGTTATGGTACGGAGTTAAGTTTTGACTTTGAATTGGTGCCTAACCTGTATCCGGTGTTGGAAACGGGTTGGGAAAAGCTTCGAATGAGACAAGACTATGTCGATTATAGTTCTTCCGGATCATATACCCGTTTAGGGTTTGATTATAACTTGTTGGTTGCTGAACACCAAAAAGACATGGATATGGTGTATGTTGGCTTGCGCTATGGTTTTGACTTTGCCAACCAGCAGGTGAAAGAGTACCTGATCCCTAATTACTGGGGCGATATCACAGGGAGCTTTGGCCGGCAAAATTACAATGCCCAATGGGCTGAATTTGTCTTGGGCATGAAAGGAGAAATCTTTAAGAATTTCTTTTTAGGCTGGGGTATTCGAGGTAAGTTGAAGCTGAATCAGAAGGATTTCGATATTCCTCATGTTTATTTTAATCCAGGCTATGGGCCGGCAGAGAAAAAATTCAACTTTGACTTCTCTTATTCGGTCTATTACAACCTTCCATTTAATTTCAGAAAATAGGACTGAAGATCTGCCCGCTAATTTGAAAGACGTGGGGAGAGGCTATGCAGGGATGGATTCTCTTTGTGGAACTGAATTGCTACAAGATGCCCGAAACTAAAGTCTATTACTTAAAGATCTAGTTGTGCTTTTAACTTCCTGTTAGGACATAAAAAAACAGCGCATCCAATTGATACGCTGCTTTTGATTTATAACAGATTTACTAATTTCTGTTTGGGTATTGAGACTGATTACATCATGCCGCCCATACCGCCACCCATTGGAGGCATAGCAGGAGCTGCAGGAGCATCTTCTTTTTCGTCAACCAATACACACTCAGTAGTTAGGAACATACCAGCAATTGATGCTGCATTTTCAAGGGCTACACGAGTTACTTTTGCTGGGTCGATTACACCAGTTTCATAAAGGTTTTGGTATTCGTCGATACGTGCGTTGTATCCGAAATCACCTTCTCCTTCGCGTACTTTTTGTACCACAACTGCACCTTCTTTACCAGCATTGGCAACGATTTGACGCAATGGCTCTTCAATGGCGCGTTTAACGATCTCGATACCAGTTGTTTCGTCTTCGTTTTCGCCAGTTAAACCTTCAAGAGAAGCAATTGCACGGATAAACATTACACCACCTCCAGGAACGATTCCTTCTTCAACAGCAGCGCGAGTTGCACTCAAGGCATCGTCAACACGGTCTTTCTTCTCTTTCATTTCTACTTCTGAAGCAGCACCTACGTAAAGAACAGCTACTCCACCAGCTAATTTAGCCAGACGCTCTTGCAGTTTTTCGCGGTCGTAGTCAGAAGTTGTTGCTTCGATTTGACGTTTGATCATGCTTACTCTTGCTTTGATCGCTTCTTCATCGCCAGCACCTGAAACAACAGTTGTGTTTTCTTTGTCAACAGTGATTTTCTCAGCTTGGCCAAGCATCTCAATTGTTGCGTCTTCCAACTTCATTCCTTTTTCTTCAGTGATAACAGTACCACCAGTCAAAATTGCTAAGTCTTCCAACATTTCTTTACGACGATCACCAAATCCAGGAGCTTTAACAGCACATACTTTCAATGATCCGCGTAGGCGGTTAACCACCAGTGTAGCCAATGCTTCACCGTCAACATCTTCAGCAATAATCATCAATGGACGTCCGCTTTGAGCTGTTTGTTCCAGTACAGGAAGCAGATCTTTCATGGTGCTGATCTTTTTGTCGTGGATCAGGATGAAAGGAGCTTCTAAGCTAGCTTCCATTTTTTCGGTATCAGTTACAAAGTAAGGAGAAATGTAACCACGGTCGAATTGCATACCTTCAACAACATCAACGTAAGTTTCAGTTCCTTTGGCTTCTTCAACAGTAATAACACCTTCTTTGTGAACTTTTTCCATGGCTTGAGCGATCAAAGAACCGATTTCTTCATCACCGTTAGCTGATACTTTGGCTACTTGCTTGATTTTGCTGTAATCGTCGCCAATATTTTGAGCTTGAGATTTGATGGTCTCAACAACTTTAGAAACAGCTTTATCGATACCACGTTTCAGGTCCATTGGGTTGGCACCGGCAGTAACGTTTTTCAAACCAACATTAACAATTGATTGAGCCAAAACGGTGGCAGTAGTCGTACCATCACCAGCGTCGTCACCAGTTTTGCTTGCTACTTCTTTCACCATTTGTGCACCAATGTTGGCATATGCGTCTGATAGTTCGATTTCTTTAGCTACAGTTACACCATCTTTAGTGATCTGAGGAGCACCGAATTTTTTCTCAATAACGACGTTGCGTCCTTTTGGTCCTAAAGTTACTTTAACAGCATTAGCCAACTGGTCTACGCCTTCTTTCAGCAAGTTTCTTGCTTCGATATCGAATTTAATTTCTTTTGCCATTGTTATTCTTTTTTTAGAAGTTTTGAATTTTGATTAAACAATGTATAAAACATCAGTTTGTGACATCAACAAGTAGTCAGTCCCGTCGATGTTCAACTCAGTACCAGAATACTTTCCGTAGAAAACAGTATCACCAGCTTTTAGTTCCATTGGTTCGTCTTTTTTTGCAGCACCAACCAATACAACTTGCCCAGCTTGTGGCTTTTCTTTAGCTGAATCTGGAATAATAATTCCACTTGCTGTTTTTGTCTCTGCTTCCTGTGGTTGAACCAGGATTTTACCTGCAAGGATTTTACCTTTTAACTCTGCCATCTTTTCAAATTATTTTAGTTAGACATATTTTTAAATTGACACCCTTATCTATCGAATTTTATGCCAAACATTGAATGGGGAGAATGACAGTCAGTTTTGAGACATTTTTTCATTTTGACTGAGATGAGAATGTCTGTGTTATTTGTTTTTGTTCTGTAAGACAGTCGTTTGAGTGTTTTGTCAGGTTGTTGAGTGGCCTGACATTTGGACATAAAAAAACCACTCGCATGCGAGTGGTTTGTCATTTATAGAATTGTATAAAATTTATTCTGCTGGAGTTTCTTCCGCTGAATCATCCGTTTGAGGAGTCGTTGTTGGGAAGTTTGGAACAGCTGTTGGATCAACGGCATTTTCAATCTGATCTTTAATTGCTGATTGGTTAATTTGCTCAGCTGAACGTGGAATAAATGCACTTCCTAAAACCGAGAAGAAAAGCAGTGCTGCAGCTAATACCCAAGTTGCTTTTTCCAGAAAGTCGGTCGTTTTACGAACACCCATGATTTGGTTAGATGATTGGAAGTTACTTGCCAAACCACCACCTTTTGAGTTTTGAACCAATACAATTAGGATCAAAAGAATACAAGTGATGAAAATTAAAACAGTGATTAGCGTGTACATGGTGTCTTTATTAATTCGTTAATTTTTTCAGTTTCTCAATCTGCCCGGCAAAGTAAGTATTTTTTTCCGGATATTTCAAACTTAATTTTTCGTAAGCTTGAATCGCTTTTTTGTAATGTTTTTGTTGCCAGTATATTTTTGCAAGAGTTTCAGTCACAAATGAGTGCTCAGCTTCTGGTTGAGTCTGTTCTTCGCCTGAAATATCGGGGGAAGTCTCCGGTTTTGGAGCTTCTGTTTTCCGGATCGAACGGATCAAATCAACCAAGGATTCCTCCTGTTTTGTTTCACGAGGAGCATCCAATAAATAGTAGCCCGGAGCCATATATTCTTTAGCAAGCGGGTCCAGCTCTGACTGTGGTTCTACAGCTGGCTCCAGTTCTTGTTCAGCCTCTTCCTGATGAAGGAAATGGTATAGCTTACGACGATCTGCGATGCGGATTGCTCCTTGCTCGAGGTAATTCTCAAACTCCGGGTGATTAAGCATCTTCATATTCTTAAGCAGCAGGATCCAGGCAGATTGAAAGGCAGGATAGCTTTCAACTACTTGTTTGAGCTCGTCCAAGCTGGTTGAGTTCAACTTTTCGGGGTGCTGCAGGTAGTCGTAAAATGCTTCTTTTTGCATTACCAGTTTGCAATTGATGCGTTAAAGATATCTTCCGTTAGTTTTTCCAAAATCGCTTCAACAAGTTCATCCTCGACTTCACTCAAAATTCTTCTAGCATCGTAATCCTCATAGGCCGTAAAGGTCTTTTCCCAATCCTCATCGTGGTTGAGGTTGTTGGTATATTTTACCCGTACGGTGACAGTCAGCCGGGTTTGCGCAGCTTGGTCTCCTTGGGAAATATTCATTGGCCGAGTGTCGTATCCTGTAATCTGACCTTCAAATTCAAGATCCCCGCGTTCTTCAACCAAATCTAAAGATGTTTGACGCAACAGTTTATCTTGAAGGCCGTCGGTGAGTTGTTGGCTTAAGTTGGGGTTAATTAGCCGCGCCCGGTTCGGGAAATAGTATACCGTAAATGTTTTTACCAGAGGAGACAAGGAGGCTCCCGTAAACGAATAGGAAACCTTGCAGCTCTGAAATAAACCACTTCCTGCCACAACAAGTACAATGACGAGCATCCAGCTCCGCAAACTCTTAATTAATGTCATATTCTTTAATTTTTCGATACAACGTACGTTCTGAAATACCTAGCTCTTGTGCTGCGTACTTACGTTTCCCGTTGTGTTTATGAAGGGCTTTTTTAATTAACTCAATTTCTTTCTCTTCCAAAGAAAGCGACTCTTCTACAAATTCTTCGGTGTCCTGAATGTCGTCCCGACTAATCGGTTCATTATAATGAATAGGAGCTTGTGTGGGTGTTTCGGGTACCAATGGACCTTCGTCTTGTTGGTATATTTTCCGAATAATTTGTGCATTGTCTGAGTGAAATCCCGGGCGATCTGCTCCATCTACCATCAGGTCGTGTACCAGCTTCTTCAGGTCATTCATGTCTTTCTTCATGTCGAATAAAACCTGGTAGAGAATTTCTCGTTCGTTGGCAAATGTTTTCTCATCCACTCCCTTGTATAGGGCTGGAAGATGATGTTCGGCAGTGGGGAGATAGTTTCTCATGGCCTGTCCATCGATCATCCGGTTTTGCTCAATGACCGATATTTGCTCGGTAATATTTTTGAGTTGTCGCACATTTCCCGGCCAGTCGAAACTTTCCAGCACACTTTGCGCTTCTTCATCAAGTCGAACTGGAGGCATGCGATAGCGTTCGGCAAAATCACTGGCGAATTTGCGAAAAAGCAGATGAATATCCTCACGGCGATGACGCAAAGGAACGATGCGGATTGGAACGGTATTTAACCGGTAGTACAAGTCTTCCCGGAACTTCCCTTCTTGAATAGCCGTTGGAATATCGACATTGGTTGCCGCAGCAACCCGGACATTTGTTTTCAATACTTTGGATGAACCCACTTTCATGAACTCTCCTGCCTCGAGCACCCGTAACAAACGTACTTGAGTGGAGAGGGGAAGTTCGCCAATTTCATCCAAGAAAATGGTTCCGCCATCAGCTTCCTCGAAATAACCTTTCCGGTCAGATAAGGCGCCGGTAAAAGCTCCTTTCTCGTGGCCAAAAAGTTCGGAGTCAATTGTTCCTTCGGGGATTGCCCCGCAGTTGACTGCGATGTATTTGCCATGCTTGCGAGCTGAAAATTGATGTATGATTTGAGGGAAAGCTTCCTTTCCTGTACCGCTTTCTCCGGTAATGAGTACCGAAAGATCAGTTGGAGCAACCTGTACGGCCACTTCAATCGCTCGGTTAAGTCCGGCGGCGTTCCCAATTATTCCAAAACGTTGTTTTATTTCCTGAACATCCATATTTTTGACACTGAATTTTCAACTGACAAAGTTACAATTTTAACTTTTAAAGCCTTTGTTTTATCGGTCAAGAATCCTATCGAATCGGCTAATAAGGGCAGATTTAACACTTTTTAGATTTTCTGACGAAATTGCAAGGTCAAAAAAAGTTGTAGAATTTTGAAGGGCTTAAGATAGCAATTTTCGCATTCAATGTTCGCTGGGTAAACTCCGGTGTAAAGTTTATTTTGTAAGGTTTCAGGGCATGTATTGTTAGGAAGTATGAGACACTGATCTGACTTGGCTTTACAAAAGTTCTCTTTTTGTCATACGTTATACAATAAATAGTTGCTTGATTTTGAAAGTTGTTTTATGACGGGTTCTGCTAGCCAGATTTAGAAGCTGCAAATGATTGAGAGCGGAATAGCTAAGGATCTATTATCTTTGAAGGTTGATTATTTTTCTTTGAAAAGGACAAACAAATTTAGGGGATGAAGTTTATTGGAATAATACCTGCGCGTTATGCGTCAACCCGGTTCCCGGGAAAACCGTTGGCAATTCTGGATGGCAAGCCAATTATTCAACATGTTTATGAAAATGCGGCACAGGCACTTGATGGGGTTTGGATTGCTACCGATGATGAACGAATTGCTCAGGCAGTTGAGCTTTTTGGTGGAAATTATGTGATGACCCGGAATGATCATCAGAGTGGAACCGACCGTTGTGCAGAGGCAGCAGCTCAATTGTCTGCCAGCGTATCGTTTGATGTGGTAATCAATATTCAGGGAGATGAGCCTTTTGTTCGGGCAGAGCAAATTGAAACCCTGAAGGCATGCTTTGAAGACCCGAAAACAGAGATTGCCACTTTGGTGAAAAAGATTGAGAAAACAGAAGTTCTTTTTAATCCGAATCGTCCCAAAGTAGTGTTGGATGCCGCAAAGAATGCCTTGTTGTTCTCACGCGAAGCAATTCCTCATATTCGTGGTGTCGAAAAAGAAGAGTGGCTTGCGAAGCATACGTTTTATGGGCATTTGGGGATGTATGCTTACCGAAAACAAGTGTTGCAGCAAATTACGCAACTAAAACCTTCGGTATTGGAATTGGCTGAATCGTTGGAGCAGCTGCGTTGGCTGGAAAATGGTTTTGTCATTAAGGTTGGACAGACAGCTTTTGAGAGTATTGGCATTGATACGCCTGAAGATTTGGAAGCTGCAACTCAATATTTGAAGCAAAGACAGTAACAGTAGATTTGGGTTAGTTGGAGATGAAATACAGTATGATGAATAGCAGAAGGATGGCGAGAATCCACAGAAGCGTTCTTATCTGTTTCTCTCTTCTTTTTTCCGCTAAAAGCTTTCTACGAAATAATTCAAACTCTCTGGGTGTTGCTTTTTTGAAGTTAAGTTTGTTGTGAGTAAACGGACCATCTTTTACCGTTCGGTGTTTAAATGCTTGTGTCTTTTCTTTTAAAAGACTTCGGTTATTTTTCATGGTTTGCACCATGGACGCAATGGATCCAGCACCAAACATACTACTGACTTTTATAAGAGAGGACTGGCAAATAGTGCCAGCCCTGTCCTGTTAGTCTTCTAAGATAACGATTTTTTCAATCGTGTCTCCTTGGCGAATCGCGTCAATTACCTCTACGCCTTCAAATACTTTTCCAAAGCATGTGTGATTGCGGTCCAGGTGTGCGGTGTTTTCTCTGCTGTGGCAAATGAAAAACTGAGAGCCACCGGTATTTCTTCCGGCGTGTGCCATTGATAATACGCCGCGGTCGTGGTATTGGTTGTTACCATCCAGCTCGCATTTAATGGTGTAGCCCGGGCCGCCGGCGCCAGTTCCGTCAGGACAACCGCCTTGAATGACAAAATTTGGAATGACACGGTGGAAGGTTAGTCCGTCGTAAAATCCATCTTTTGATAGTTTAACAAAATTAGCAACTGTGCCAGGGGCATCTTCCTCGTAAAAGTTCACTTTCATTACCCCTTTGGTGGTATGAATTTCAGCTTGTTTCATTGTTCTTGTTTTTAGAATTCTATGCAAAAGTACAATTTAGGTCCGGAATTGTTGATACTCACTCGAAAATAGCAGGGTATTGTATTGATTGTTAAAGATATGTCGTGTTGAATAGCAGCTTGTGTAATTGCTTGAATTTTATGAACTTATTATAAACTTTAAGCGGTGCGTTATGGAAAAGTCAGTGAGTCGTTTTGTAGAGTCCTTCATGAATTACGTTAAGGCTTTGGATCCATTTCAAAGCGAATTTCACCAAGCAGTTCATGAAGTTGTAGAGTCTGTCACCCCTTATTTGTTAGAGAATCCGAACTACGTTCAATTAAAAATCCTTGAACGTTTAGTTGAACCTGAGCGAGTTATCCAGTTTCGTGTTCCTTGGATTGATGATCAAGGTATGCTTCAGGTTAATCGTGGTTTTCGAGTTGAGATGAATTCGTCCTTGGGCCCCTACAAGGGCGGTTTGCGTTTTCACCCCACTGTCAACTTGAGCATTTTGAAGTTTTTGGCGTTTGAGCAGACGTTCAAAAATAGCCTGACCAGTCTGCCTATGGGAGCAGGAAAGGGGGGATCCGATTTTGATCCGAAGAATAAAACGGATCATGAGGTGATGCGTTTTTGTCAGAGTTTTATGACTGAACTTCAGCGGCATATTGGTGCGAATACAGACATCCCGGCTGGAGATATTGGTGTCGGGGGACGCGAAATCGGTTATTTGTTTGGACAGTATAAGCGTATTCGGAATGAGTTTGCCGGAGTACTGACCGGAAAAGGGCTTGAGTGGGGCGGTAGTTTAATCAGGCCGGAAGCAACGGGATATGGTGCGGTATATTTTGCTGAAGAGATGATGAAGTCCCGAGGAGAGTCTTTCAGCGGGAAAGTGGTGACGATCTCTGGTTCGGGGAACGTTGCACAATATGCCGCAGAGAAAGTGTTGGATTTGGGAGGTCGGGTTGTGACGTTATCGGACTCGAGCGGTTACATTTATGATCCGGCAGGAGTTGATCGGGAGAAGTTGGATTATGTAATGGAGTTGAAAAACATCCAGCGGGGACGCATTAAAGAATATGCTGAGAAGTACGGTTGTGAATATTATCCCGGCAAGCGTCCATGGGGAGTGAAGTGTGATGTCGCCTTGCCGTGTGCTACCGAAAATGAGATTAGCCAGGAAGAGGCGAAAGCTTTGCTGATAAATGGTTGTGAAGTGGTGTCGGAAGGGGCCAATATGCCTTGTCAGCCTGGCGCCGTGCATGAGTTCTTGGAAGCCCGTATTTTATTTGCTCCGGGGAAAGCGGCTAATGCAGGCGGAGTTGCGGTTTCTGGATTGGAAATGGCTCAAAACAGCATGCGCTTAAACTGGATGCGGGATGAGGTGGATCAGCGCTTGCATACCATCATGAAAAGTATTCACAAAATGTGTGTAACCTATGGAGAGCGTCCGGGAGACTGGGTAAACTATGTTGATGGAGCGAACATTGCAGGCTTTGTGAAAGTCGCCAAAGCAATGCGGGCACAAGGAAATGTTTAACATCAAAATTACTGATTGAATATTCGAAAGCCTTTCGAGTAACAAAATGGTCGCCTCGTAGCGTTACGAAGTGACCATTTTGTTTGTTCCTACTTGTTCCCAAATATTTTTTGAAAGCTAAAAAGCTGATTCTGATATTTGTTAGTGTTATTAAACATTCATCTCCGGCGAAATACGTGGACTAAAGTCAGTTTTTAAGGCTAATTTCGTCCTTTCCTTTGTTACGTATAAAGGTTATTCATTTTGAATATAAAATAAACAAGATGAGAACAGATATCAATGAATTTATGCAGGCTTTAATAGCCAAAACACCAGGTGAAAATGAGTTTCATCAGGCTGTTCAAGAGGTGGTTGAGTCCATCTGGGATGCTTACCAAAAAAATCCACGGTATAAAAAAGCAAAAATACTCGAACGTATGGTTGAGCCGGAAAGGATTATTATGTTCCGGGTCCCTTGGGTCGATGATCAAGGCGACGTTCAAATTAACAGAGGGTACCGTGTTGAGTTTAACTCAGCCTTGGGGCCTTACAAAGGCGGTTTGCGTTTTCACCCAACCGTTACTCTTTCAATTTTAAAATTCTTAGGTTTTGAGCAAACCTTTAAAAACAGCTTGACCACTTTGCCGATGGGTGGAGGAAAAGGCGGATCTGATTTCAGTCCAAAAGGAAAATCAGACAATGAGATTATGCGCTTTTGCCAAAGCTTCATGACCGAACTGCAGCGTCATATTGGACCAAATACGGATGTTCCTGCGGGAGACATTGGTGTTGGTGGACGCGAAATTGGTTACCTTTTTGGACAATATAAACGCATCCGGAATGAGTTCACAGGTGTGTTGACCGGTAAAGGTCTTGCCTGGGGTGGTAGTTTAATTCGCCCGGAAGCTACTGGTTTTGGTGCTGTTTATTTTGTACACCACATGTTGGAAGAATTGGGTAAAGGTATTGCCGGAAAAACATTTGCAGTCTCTGGATTTGGAAATGTTGCCTGGGGAGCGATCTCTAAGATCAATGAACTGGGAGGTAAAGTGGTTACCATTTCAGGCCCTGATGGCTACATATATGATGCTGAAGGAATCAGCGGAGAGAAAGTTGAATACATGCTGGAATTGAGGGCAACGAATAATGATGTGGTTGAGCCTTATGCTGCTGAATTTGGTGCTCAATTCTTTGCGGGTAAAAAACCTTGGGAGCAAAAGGTTGATATTGCGATTCCTTGTGCGACCCAAAACGAAGTGGACTTGGAAGATGCCAAAATGTTGGTAGAAAATGGCTGCTTCTTATTTGCCGAAGCTTCCAATATGGGTTGTACTTCCGAAGCTGCCGAGTATTTGTCGGAAAAAATTAGCTATGCTCCGGGAAAAGCTGTGAATGCCGGTGGTGTTGCTGTATCTGGTTTAGAGATGACTCAAAATAGTCAGCGACTGAACTGGACACGAGAAGAGGTTGATGCTCGTTTACATATGATTATGCGCGAGATTCATGAAACTTGCGTTCGTTACGGACGAGTTGGAGATAAAATCAATTACATCAAAGGAGCTAACGTTGGTGGTTTTGTGAAAGTTGCCGATGCCATGTTGGCTCAAGGGGTTGTTTAGGAATTAAAACAGTTTCCAGAATAGTTGAGCGTGTGTATCATTTGTTCGTTTCAAAATCGAATTATCAATTAGATAATATTGGTTTTAAGGTTTACTACATGAATTTAGTTTTCTTTGAGCCAAATTTTTGAAATGTTAATTGATACACACTCTCATATTTATTCTGAGGACTTTAATGATGACATAGATGATGTCATTACCCGGGCATATGATAATGATGTTCGTAAAATTATTCTTCCTAATATCGATAGTTCATCCGTAAAGAAGATGCTGGATTTAGTAGATCAGTATCCTCAGATTTGTTTCCCGCTGATGGGGTTGCATCCAACCTCAGTTGGCGAAGACTACAAAGAAGAACTGGAGCTTGTTGAATTCTGGCTGAAAAAAAGGAAGTTTTATGGAATTGGGGAAATTGGAATCGATTTGTATTGGGAGCGAACTTATATTGAAGAGCAAACAGAAGCTTTTCGGCATCAGCTAAAGTTGGCAAAAGCATACAACATTCCGGTTGTTCTTCATGTCCGTGAGTCGTTTGAAGAGGTTTATGCTGTCGTTAAGGAGGAAATGGATGAACGTTTATCCGGAGTCTTCCATAGTTTTACGGGAACTCTTGATCAGGCTCAGAAAATTACCGATTTAGGGCTTAAGATTGGGATTGGAGGTATTGTAACATTTAAGAATAGTGGTCTTGATCAGGTTGTTCAGCAGATTGATCCGCAGCATCTCATGCTGGAGACCGATTCACCTTATTTAACACCAACCCCATTCCGTGGAAAACGAAACGAAAGTGCCTATTTGATTCACATTGCCCGGAAGATTGCTGAACTTCACGATATCTCAGTCAATGAAGTAGCAAAAATTACATCAGCAAATGCCATCAATTTATTCGGTATTTAATCAGATGTTTCTTTAACTTTGTCGCTTAAAATTTATCCCGTGGATAATAGGTCGATACTTATAATTTATACCGGAGGGACAATTGGGATGGTGCAAAAAGACGGACATGGTGCGTTGGCCCCTGTTCGCTTTGACCAAATTGTAGAAGAAGTGCCGGAACTAAAACGCCTAGGTTGCCATTTAGATTCCATTACCTTCAATCCTCCACTCGATTCTTCTGATATGTCACCCAAAACCTGGGGACGACTGGCTAAAATGATTCAACGAAATTATCGGAAATACGATGGTTTCGTTATTTTGCATGGTACCGATACCATGGCCTATACGGCTTCAGCCTTAAGTTACATGTTGGAGAACCTGGATAAAGCAGTGGTAATGACTGGTTCGCAGTTACCGATTGGGGTATTGCGAACGGATGGGAAAGAAAATCTAATAACTGCTATAGAAATTGCTGCTGCTCAGGAGAATGGCACGACTATTGTTCCTGAGGTTTGCATCTATTTCGATAATAAACTTTACCGGGGGAATCGGGTTGTAAAGCGGCATGCCGATCATTTTAGTGCTTTCGACTCGGTCAATTACCCAATTCTCGCCAAGGCAGGGGTTGATATTCGCTTTTTTCATGAGAATATTTACCATCCGGTGAAGAAAGGTATTTTGAAAGTAAGTTCTAATTTTGATGACCGGGTCGTTGTATTGAAGATCTTTCCTGGAATGAATCAGGAGATTTTTGAACAAATTATCAACATCCCCAGTATTCGAGGCGTTGTGCTCGAAACTTTTGGCTCAGGAAATATTCCAACATTGAGCTGGCTGGTGCGGGTAATAAAGAAAGCCTTGAGGCGAAATGTCATTTGTGTTAACGTAACACAGTGTCAGGGAGGAACAGTAAAAATGGGGCAGTATCAAACCAGTCGGGAACTGAAAAAAATAGGGGTGGTAAGTGGTAAAGATATGACGACCGAAGCTGCTGTAACCAAACTGATGTTCCTGCTTGGACAAGGGCTAAACCATGAGGATGTCAAGATGCATTTACGTAAAAATTTGAGCGGTGAAATAAGTGAGTAGCTTATTTCTTTTTCACATTTTTTTTGTATTTTGCAGCCCTGAAAAAAAACTGGTGCCAGAAACATATTGGAGAGGTGCAGGAGTGGCTGAACTGGCACGCCTGGAAAGCGTGTGTACCCCACAAGGGTACCGAGGGTTCGAATCCCTCTCTCTCCGCGTGAAGGTTAACGTTCTAAATAAAAGAAGGTAGCAACCTTTAGATTGAGTGAAAATAAAGTCGCCTCAAGCTGGTCTTGTTGGCGACTATAAACATAAAACAACAAATAGTATTATAAAATTTAAAATTCAGAAGATTTACTAATTAAAATTAAAACCAATGATGAAAAAACTATTTGCGTTTATAGCAGTTCTTGGGATGCTTTACTTTGGAGCGTCGAACAATGCCGTTGCTCAGGATCAAACAGATGAAGCAACAACTGAAGTAGCAGCGGAAGATTCTGCTCCTGCTGTTGATTTAGCCGCTGATGCTGAAGAGGAAGCTGCAGCTGCAGCTGAGGAAGGTAAATCATTGCACAGCCAGTTGAAACAAAAGTTTATTGAAGGTGATCCAGCTTTCATGTCTTTCGTTTTGATCTGTTTAATTTTGGGTCTTGCTATGTCATTAGAAAGGGTTATTTACCTGAACCTTTCAACAACCAATACTAAAAAACTATTAGTTAAAGTTGAAGAAGCTTTAGATAACGGTGGTATTGAAGCAGCAAAAGAAGTTTGCCGTAACACTCGCGGACCAGTTGCAAGTATTTTTTATCAAGGTCTTGACCGTTCAGAAGAAGGTTTGGATGTGGTAGAAAAAACGGTTGTTTCTTACGGTGGTGTGCAAGCAGGTTTGTTGGAAAAAGGTTTGAGCTGGATTTCTTTGTTCATTGCCTTGGCTCCAATGCTTGGTTTCATGGGTACTGTAATTGGTATGATCGCAGCTTTCGATGCGATTGAAGTAGCAGGTGATATCAGCCCGGCTCTTGTTGCTGGTGGTATTAAAGTGGCTTTGATTACAACCGTTTCTGGTCTTGTAGTTGCCATGATTCTGCAAGTATTCTATAACTATTGTATTGCTAAAATTGACAGCATTATTAACAACATGGAAGATGCTTCCATTTCACTGATTGACATCTTAGTTAAACACAATCTTAAAAAATAAGTAATTTTATGAAACTAGATAAAGTAACAACCATCTTGTTATGGGTGCTTTTAGCAGTTTCAGCAGTTCTGATTGTGTCTATGATGACTAATATCAGTGAGAATGAAGCTGATCCTACTATGGGAGCTTGGATCAATACGAACTTGGTTTGGACCTATATCCTTTTAGGGGTAGGAGCAGTAATTGCTGTTATTTTTGCACTTGTAACTACCTTTACTGATAAAGATGCAGCTAAAAAAGGCCTTATTTCTTTGGTCTTCGGAGCCGTCATTATTGGTATATCCTACGCTTTGGCGTCAGACGCTATCCCTCAATTTTACAATGTTGAGAAGTTTTTAGCTGACGGAACATTGACCAATTCTATTTCGAAAATGGTTGGAACAGGTTTATACACGACTTATGTGTTGTTTATCCTAGCACTTGTTGGTATTGCTGTTTCTTCGGTAAGTAGAATTTTTAAGTAAACACTATTGTGGATAACACAGGAAAAATAATTTAATTATGGCAAAGAAAGTACCTGAAATACCGGGCTCATCGTTGGCTGATATTGCCTTCATGTTGCTTATCTTTTTCCTGGTAACTACCACGATGGATGTTGACAGCGGATTGGAACGTCGTTTACCTCCGATGCCTCCAGAGGAGCAAGAGGATGACGATACACCTCCAATTAAAGAACGTAACGTATTTGTTGTATTGGTTAATGCTAACAACCAATTGTTGGTTGAAGGTGAAATAACCAATATTGATAACCTTCGTGAAAAAGCCAAGGAATTTATGGCTAACCCTTATAATGAAGAAACCCTTCCAGAGAAACAAATGAAAGAAGTTGATTTCTTTGGACCGGTTGAAGTTACTAAAGGGGTTATTTCGCTTCGAAATGACGTTGGTACACAATATGGAACATATATCGCTGTTCAAAACGAGTTGGTAGGTGCCATCAACGATTTGAGAGAGGATCTTGCAAAACAAAAGTTTGGTAAGTCCTTCACAAAACTAGATAGAGATCAACAAAACGCGATAAAAGATATTTATCCGTCAAGGATTTCTGAAGCAGAACCAAAAAAAGTGGGAGGAAACTAGTATGTCAAAGTTTAGAAAGAATGACTCTAAAGAATTGCCACCAATTTCGACTGCGTCGCTTCCTGATATCGTTTTTATGTTGCTTTTCTTCTTCATGGTTAGTACAACCATGCGTGAGGTTACTTTAATGGTTAAGGTAACTGTACCGGAAGCAACAGAATTATCGAAATTAGAAAAGAAATCATTGGTGAGTTACATTTATGTAGGAACTCCTCATCAGCAATACCAAAAGGTATTTGGTTCTGAGCCTCGTATTCAGCTGAATGACCAGTTTGCTAAGGTGTCAGATATTCCTGACTACATTACAGCTGAGCGTGAAGCACGTGACGAAGCAGAGGTTCCATTTATGATTACATCGCTTAAAGTAGATGAGTATACAAAGATGGGTATCGTAACTGATATCAAGCAAGAGCTGCGTAAAGCTGCAGCACTTCACATCAACTACTCATCGCGTAAAAGAGCAGAAGAATAGTTTTTATAAATATAAGATGAAAGGGAGGGTTGGTATCAACTCTCCCTTTTTTATTTTTAAGTATTCAATTATGGCTGTATTGAAATTTGATGATGTCCCTTTTGAGGAAGTTCATCCCGGACTAAAACGTAAAATACTGCACACCAATGAGCTAATGACTGTTTTGTTGGACTTTTCAGATGGTCCTTGGGAGCATCCTGAACCTGTTCATAGTCATGTACATGAGCAGACTTCATACATCGCCAGTGGCGAGGTTATTTTTATTTGTGAGGGCGAAGAGCCTCAGCATTTGAAGCAAGGCGATTTATTCGCGGTTCCTTCAGGTATTCCGCATTCGATCCAGTTGTTATCAGAGAAGGCCAGGTTAATTGATAGTTTTACGCCTCTTCGTAACGATTTTTTGAAATAAAGAAAGGGAGCTACTTTCGTTGGCTCCCTTTTCAATATAACGTGTTGTACGATTAGTTATCTTGCGGTTTTACGTTGAGCTTGAGACTCAATTCATCAAGCTGTTCAATAGCAATAGGTGATGGAGAATCAATCATGACGTCGCGTCCTGCATTGTTTTTAGGGAAAGCAATTACGTCACGAATGGAATCCAAACCTGCAAATAAGGAGACCAGACGGTCAAAGCCAAAGGCAATACCGGCATGTGGTGGAGCACCATACTTAAACGCGTTCATCAGGAAGCCAAATTGAGCTTCGGCTTCTTCCTTCGTGAAACCTAGTAGGCTGAACATCTTAGCTTGTAGTTCTGAGTCAAAAATACGAACGGAGCCACCTCCAATTTCAACACCATTGATAACAAGGTCATAAGCGTTGGCACGAACGTTTCCTGGCTCGCTATCAAGAAGGTGAATGTCTTCCGCTTTTGGTGAAGTAAATGGATGGTGCATGGCATAGTGGCGTTGGCTCTCTTCATCCCACTCCAGTAATGGGAAGTCAACTACCCAAAGTGGTTTAAAGGTGTTTTTGTCCATTAAACCGAGTTGTTTACCCATTTCAAGGCGTAAGGCACCAAGCGCATACAACATCGCTGATTTATCGCCGGAAAGCACTAAAATGAGGTCTCCTGCTTTTGCGTTACAGATGCTAGCCCATTGTTGCAAATCTTCCTGGCTGTAAAATTTGTCGACCGATGATTTGTAGCTGCCATCTTCGTTACACTTGACATAGACCAAGCCTTTGGCTCCAACCTGAGGACGTTTTACCCAGTTGGTAAGGGCATCAAGCTGTTTGCGGGTGTAGTTTGCACATCCTTCAGCAGAGATTGCTCCAATGAATTCTGCATCGTCAAACACCTTAAAATCTTTTCCTTTCACGACTTCTGAGATGTCTTTTATCAACATTTCAAAGCGTGTGTCTGGCTTATCTGATCCGTAGTTGGCAATCGCTTCGGAATAGGGCATTCTCGGGAAGTCAGTAATCTCAACATTTTTGACAGCCTTGAAAAGGTATTTGGTTAATCCTTCAAAGGTGCTGAGTACATCTTCTTGTTCAACAAAGGCCATCTCACAGTCAATCTGTGTAAATTCAGGTTGACGGTCTGCCCGTAGGTCTTCATCTCTAAAACACTTAACAATTTGGTAGTAGCGGTCAAATCCAGCGACCATCAGCAACTGCTTAAATTGTTGTGGAGACTGTGGTAATGCGTAGAACTCTCCTTCATTCATCCGGGAAGGAACAACAAAGTCACGCGCACCCTCCGGAGTCGATTTAATCAAAACAGGAGTTTCTGTTTCAATAAAGTCTTGCTCGTTCAGGTAGGAGCGTACAGCATGAGCCATTTGAGCACGCAGAATTAGATTTTCACGCACAGGCGTACGTCGTAAATCCAGGTAGCGATACTTCATCCGAATATCGTCTCCGCCGTCGCTTTCGTCTTCAATTGTGAAGGGAGGAACGACAGATGGACTTAATACCTTGAGCTCTTTGACATCAATTTCAATTTCTCCGGTCGCAATATTCTTATTTTTACTGCTACGTTCACGAACAAGGCCTGTAGCTTGAATAACGAACTCGCGTCCTAATTTTTTTAGTTGGCTGGTAATAGCATCAGAAGAATTTTCATCAAAAACCAATTGGGTAATGCCATAACGGTCCCGAAGATCGACAAAAGTCATTCCACCCAATTCACGTTTTCGTTGCACCCAACCGGCAAGAGTCACTTCATTCCCCTGGTTTTCCAGGCGTAATTCTCCACATGTATGTGTTCTGTACATAACTTTGTTCGTTTTTTGTTTGCATGCAAAAATAAGCAGATTTTAGCAATTAAAATTGTAGGTTTGTGATTAATTCTGAATGGATTTAAGCAATGGAGCCTTTTGATGATAATTACTTTATGAAGAAAGCCTTTCAGGAAGCAAAACTGGCTTATGAAAAAGGAGAAGTTCCTGTTGGAGCAGTTGTTGTTGCTCAGAATAGGATTATTGCACGAGCGCATAATTTGACGGAGATGCTAACTGATGTAACTGCTCATGCAGAGATGCAGGCCATCACTTCTGCGGCCAATTTACTTGGAGGAAAATATTTGAATGAATGTAGCTTGTATGTTACCTTGGAGCCCTGCGTGATGTGCGCTGGAGCTATTGGCTGGTCGCAGTTGGGGAAATTGGTATATGGGGCTTCTGATTCAAAACGGGGTTTCTCGAAGTTTGCTCCTAAAGCACTTCACCCAAAAACCGAGCTCGTTAAAGGTGTAATGGAGGAAGATTGTGCTGATTTGATGACTGCTTTTTTCCAGGAGAGGCGATAATTAAAGTTGATGCTGAAGCTAAAAATAGATATCAACAATAGAGGTTAGAACCAAGAACCAAGAATCAGGAGTGGGCCGACTACTATCCACTTAACTACCTAGAGCTGTTTGATGTTGTTTGAAAATTGCTCGAGGTGCTTGGAAGCGTTTTTTAATCGTAAGAGCTTTGATCTTGAGAAATTTAGCTAGTCCAATATTTATAAATTCATCAATTGACAATCATAAATAAAAAAGAGCTTTCAACATGCGTTGAAAGCTCTTTTTGTATATCGTAGTCGGAATTAGCTTCCGAAATCGTCATACAATACGTTTTCATCGGGGACACCCAAGTCATAAAGCATTTTTTGAACGGCGTCGTTCATCATTGGGGGACCACATAAGTAGTAGTCAATTTCTTCAGGCTCTTCATGTTTATTTAAGTATTGATCATGAATTACCTGGTGAATAAACCCAGTTGGGCCTTCCCAGTTATCTTCAGGCTGAGGATCAGACAATGCCAGATGGAAAGAGAAATTCGGGAAGTTTTTCTCGATTTCTTTAAACTGGTCAAAGTAGAATACTTCTCGCCATGAACGAGCTCCATACCAGAACGTAACTTGCTTATCAGTTTGTTTCAGTGTGTGGAATAGGTGGAACAAGTGAGAACGCATTGGAGCCATACCAGCACCACCACCGATAAACATCATCTCGTTATCATTATCTTTCAGGAAGAACTCTCCATAAGGACCTGAAATGGTGACTTTATCTCCTGGTTTACGAGAGAAAATATAAGAAGAACAGATTCCTGGATTAACCTTCTGGAATCCTCCATTTACGCGGTCGAAAGGAGGAGTTGCAATACGAATATTCAGCATTACAATGTTTCCTTCTGCAGGGTGGTTAGCCATGGAGTACGCACGGAATGTTGGCTCTGGGTTCTTCATCTTCAGATCAAACAAATTGAATTGTTCCCATTCTGGACGGAACTTTTCGTCAACATCCATGTCTTTAAAATCGACGTCAATTTTAGGAACATCAATCTGGATATAACCACCTGATTTAAAATCAAGTGTTTCACCTTCGGGAAGCTTAACAACAAACTCTTTGATGTAAGTGGCCACATTTCGGTTTGAAACAACTTCACATTCCCATTTTTTGATCCCCATGATTTCTTGAGGAATCTTCAATTTGAGGTCTTCTTTAACTTTTACCTGACAAGCCAGACGCCAGTTATCGTTTTGCTCTTTCCGAGTGAAATAACCAGTTTCAGTAGGTAGAATTGATCCACCTCCGTCAACAACCTGGCAACGACACATGGCACAAGTACCACCACCACCGCAGGCTGAAGGTAAGAAGATTTTATTGTTACCTAAAGTGGTCAACAAGGTATCACCCGGATTGGTCTCTAATACGGTATCTCCCTCGTTAATATCAACTTTTACCACTCCGGAAGGAGTCAGTTTTTTCTTCGCATACAGTAGAATCGACACCAGCAAAATAACCATCAATAGGAAGACGGCGATACTGGTAACGACGACTGTTGTTTGAGCTGCTAAAAATATCATTGTTCTGTGTTTTTTATCTGATTATAGTTTTATTCCCATGAAGCCCATGAATGCCAATCCCATTAAACCGGTCACGATAAAAGTAATTCCAAGGCCTTTTAGCGGAGCAGGAACCTGAGAGTATTCAATCTTTTCACGAATGGCAGCAATACCGACAATAGCCAGGAACCAGCCCACGCCAGATCCTAAACCATAAACAGAAGCTTCGCCAATATTAACAAAGGCTTTTTGCTGCATGAATAATGATCCTCCTAAAATTGCACAGTTTACAGCGATTAGCGGAAGGAAGATTCCCAGCTGGGTGTACAATACAGGAGCAAATTTTTCAACAACCATTTCAACAAGCTGTACCATGGATGCAATAACAGCAATAAACATGATAAAGCTTAAGAAACTAAGGTCAACACCGGCAAAAGTTGGGCTTAACCAAGTTAAAGCACCTTCTTTTAGCACGTAGTTTTCCAACAGATAATCAACAGGAACGGTAATTCCTAAAACAAAGATGACAGCTAATCCAAGGCCGGTAGCTGTTTTTACTGATTTAGATACCGCCAAATAAGAACACATGCCCAGAAAGTAGGCAAATACCATGTTCTCAATAAAGATGGATTTGATAAATAAATTAATCAGGTTTTCCATAATTTCGTCTCTTTTAGCGGATTAATCTTCAATCAATTTACGGTTACGGCTACGCTGAACCCAAATAATAACTCCAACAGTGATCAATGCCATTGGGGGCAAAATCATCATCCCGTTGTTGGCATAAAAACCACCGTTTTCGATGTACCAACTGGCTGGGATTACTTTGTAGCCCCATATGCTACCTGATCCGAAAAGTTCGCGTACAAAACCTACAATAATTAGAATGACACCATAACCTGCAGCATTTCCAAGTCCGTCGAGGAAAGAAGGCCAAGGTTTATTCCCTAGCGCAAAGGCTTCCAAACGTCCCATGATGATACAGTTGGTAATGATCAATCCTACAAACACAGACAACTGTTTACTCACATCGTAAACAAATGCCTTCAAAACCTGGTCAACCAGAATCACTAAGGCAGCAATAACAACAAGCTGTACGATGATCCGGATCCGGTTTGGAATGGTATTTCTCAGTAAGGAAACAATTACGTTGGCGAATGCCAGTACGGCCATTACTGATAAAGACATAACCACCGAAGGCTTCAATTGGGCTGTTACAGCCAGTGCAGAACAGATCCCAAGCACCTGAACGGTAATTGGGTTACTGCTGTTTAGCGGATCGCTGAGCAGTTTCAGGTTTTTCTTTGAAAATAAAGGTTCTTTATCACTCATTTTCTCTTATTTTTTCTGGTTGAAAAAAGCATTGTAGGAGCTCAAGTCATCCAAAAGCATCTTCTCTAATCCTTTTGATGTGATTGTACCTCCTGAAATTGCATCTACTTTGTGCTGTTCCGGAGCTGTTTCGTTGGCTTTGGCAACGGTAATCGATACCAAATTACCACTCTCATAAATCTCTTTGTGTTTGAATTGAGTTTCAAACGCATCGGTTGAAATTTCAGCTCCCAATCCTGGCGTTTCTCCTTGGTGGTCGAATGATGCTCCATAAATGGTTGACATGTCATCTTCCAAAGACAAGTAGCCCCAAATTGGTCCCCAAAGTCCTGCTCCACGAAGTGGAACAATGTATTTTACGCCTCCGTCAATTTGGCATTCAAAAACCGGAAGTTTTTGATCAGCAGTTGGCTTTGCACGTTCTTTCTTCAGATCAACGGTAAAAGCATCACCTTCTACTTTTTCACCTTGGGAGTTAACAACGTAGCTATTGACAATTTTCTCAGCATAAATCTCTTCTGCATTCGTAGCGTCGGCCTGAATGTTAACAGAAGCCAGAATATTTTGCTTTTTCTCTACTTCAATATTCCTATCCTGAAATGGTTTTAAGTTGATGGCAGCAATTGAAAGGATTGCAGCAACCACGATCACCATTCCTGATGCATATATAAATGTATAAACATTACTGTTCCTATCCATTTCTTTTTTCTTTTAGGGATTAAGCGCTCTGTTGAACTCGTTTTAAACGACGTTTGATATTTCCCTGAATGATGTAGTGGTCAATCAGTGGTGCAAAAGTATTCATCAGCAGGATGGCTAGCATCATTCCTTCAGGATAGGCTGGGTTGACTACACGAATCAAGATGGCTAGTACACCAATCAGGAATCCGTAAATCCACTTACCTTTTTCAGTTTGTGCAGCCGATACCGGGTCTGTAGCCATGAAAACAGCACCGAAAGCAAAACCTCCGATAATCAGGTGTTCCCAGAATGGCATTTCCATATAGGCATTAACAGCAAAAATGTTCAACAGGATACCCATGAATACACCACCGAGTACGGTTGATAACATGATTTTCCAGTTTCCAATGCCGGTAATAATCAAAATTGCAGCACCAATTAGAATGGCCAATGTTGATGTTTCTCCAATGGAGCCAGGAATTAAGCCGATGAAGGCATGCCAAGCATCCAGGTTGGTTTCTCCCAGAACGGCTTGTGCCATTGGGGTAGCACCTGTAAATCCATCAGCCATCGATTCGATACCGCTAGCTGAAATCCATACTGAATCACCAGACATTTGAGCTGGATAGGCGAAGAATAAGAAGGCCCGTGCGATCAACGCCGGGTTCCAGATATTCATCCCGGTTCCACCAAATACCTCTTTACCAAAAATAACGGCAAAGGCAGTGGCAACTCCAATCATCCATAGTGGCGTATTGATTGGCATGACCATGGGAATTAAAATTCCGGAAACGAGGAATCCCTCATTTACTTCGTGACCACGCAGCTGGGCAAAGAGAAATTCAATCCCTAAACCAACAACATAGGAAACAATAATAACAGGCAATACTTTCAAGAGTCCAAAAAGGAACAGGTCGAAAAATCCTGCGGTATCAAGTTGTCCCAGTGCACCAAAATGTTGGTAGCCGATGTTGTACATTCCCATAAGCAGAGCGGGAACAAGAGCAAGAACCACCATTCCCATGGTTCTTTTCAAATCAATGTAATCATGAACATGAGTCCCTGATTTGGATGTATCTTTCTGAACGAAGGCCAATGTGAAGAAAGCATCGTGAGTTGAATGCAGCCAATGATACTTGGCTCCTTTCTGCACGTGTGGTTTCGTTTTTTCAAAAAAGTTTCTTAACGCTTTCATTGAATTATCTATTTTGTTTCAAGCAACAATTTTGGTTATCCCAATTCTTTAATCATCGAGTTTATTCCTTGTCGTAGAATGTCTTGTACTTTAATTTTTGAAGTACAAGCATATTCACACAATGCCAAGTCTTCTTCCACGATTTCGTATATACCAAGTTGCTCCATCTTATCGATGTCATTAACCAAAATGGCTTTTAATAGGTGTACTGGAAGAATGTCCATTGGAAGGAATTTTTCATATTGCCCGGAAAGGACAAATGCGCGTTCGCCTCCATGCATGTTGGCATTCAGTACATATTCTTTTTTCGGGAATAATTTGGAAAAGAATGCTTTGCTGGCCGAATATTTATCGACACCAGGAGCAGCCCATCCCATAAACTCGTAATCATCACCTTCAGGAATAACGGTCAGTTGTTGATCAAAATATCCCAGGTAGTTGTCTGTGTCAACTTTAGTTCCTGTCAGAACATTACCGCTGATGATTCGTTCTTTGGTAGCTTCTGTCGTTTTCCCTTTGGTAAGCGAATCCAACTTTGCCCCATGAACTGTCTTATAGTATTTCGGAGCTTTTACTTCAGAACCTGTCAAAGCAATGGTTTTGCTCATGTCCAGTTTGCCGGTTTGAAATAAACGACCAATGTAAACAAGAGCTTGTGGATTAATGGTCCACACGACTGTTCCTTTTCCAATTGGGCAAACTTTGCTGATCTGGACCCCTGCATTCCCTGCTGGGTGAGGACCATCAAAGGTGTTGGTTTCGACCTTTTTTAGAGCGGCAAAAACACCCGAACTTTGGTTCGGAGCAACTCCGAGATAAACTTTCCCATCAGTTAACTTGCTGATTGCATCGATACCGGTTTGTAGTGCACTTTGCTCTTTCGAAAACAAGAAGTCGTAATCGGGAGCTAGTGGAGCCGAGTCAAATGCAGAAATAACAATGTTAGTTGGAACATCGGTTGGTTTTGCCAAAACGCCATACGGACGTTGTTTGAAAAATGGCCATAAACCACTTTTAAGAAGTTGATCACGGATCTCTTCTCGAGAGAGTGACGATGGATCAGCCTTGGTGAATTCTGCCTGCTCGTTTGTTCCATTGGGCTCAACAACAATCTCCAAGATTTTACGGCGCTCACCACGGTTCACTGCTTTTACTGTTCCGCTAACCGGTGAGGTGAATAAAATTTCAGGATTGTACTTGTCGAAAAAGAGGGCATCACCAACTTTGACCTGGGCATCAGCTTTCACACTTAATTTAGGAGTTAAGCCTGGAAAATCAGTTGGTTTTATGGCCACTGATTTCGGTGCGGGAGCATCCTCCAGAACCGCTTCGGCAGCTCCTTTCAACCGGATATTTAATCCGCGTTTCAATTTAAAATGCTTTGACATTGTAATCCCTTGTTGTAGTTATTATTTAAGGTGGCAAAAGTACATATTTAAAAAACTTTTCGCAATCTTTGTTGTATAAACTTACACGAATTGAACTATCTGAATATGTTTGGTTGAACCCTGTTTTAGAAGAACTGAATGTTTTTGATAGCTCCTTGCCAAGTTTGTTTAATCCAAGACGAAATTGATGAGACAAATGACCATTAAATTATACATAATGATCTTAATTTCCTGCGTTATTTTTACATTAAATTCCCTGGCGCAGGATGAAAGCAATTATCATTATCAGGATGCCGTTTTCAAAGAAGAAATTAAATCAGTGCAAGCTTTTCGCGAGGGGTTTGAGTTAAGCTACCCCATTTATGAGCTTGGTACTGACGAGCGTTTGGTTTTTAAGTTCGATGATTTGTCTGGTGAAACAAAAAATTATTCCTACACCCTGATTCACTGTGATGCTGATTGGAATGAATCATTCATTCTGCAAAGTGAGTATCTGGATGGTTTTTTTGATAATCCGGTGGATGATTATGCGCCAAGTTTCAACACAACAATGACATATATCAATTACCTGATTCCGATTCCAAACGACAAAGTACGGCCTACCAGATCAGGAAACTATGTGCTGGTGGTTTATGCCGGCGATGATAAAGAGGACTTGGTGCTTACACGCCGTTTTCAGGTGTTGGAACCTCGGGTTGAAGTGAAGGGTGTTGTGAAGCGGGCAACTTATGATCCGTTTAAAGGCGATAACCAGGAAGTGGATTTTACCATTTATCATGACAATTTAGATATTCTTAATCCGCACGATGAGGTAAAAGTCGTGATTATGCAGAATCGGAGATGGGATAATGCGATTCGGGGACTGAAGCCTCTTTTTATTCGTGATAAAGAGTTGGTCTACGATTACGATAAGGAGAATGTCTTTCAGGGGGGAAATGAGTTTCGCTATTTTGATATTCGAACTCGACGTTATAATGGAGAGAATGTGTTAGCAACAACTTTTCATCGGCCATACTACCATGTAACTTTAATGGCAGACGAAGTTAGGGCTAACCAAAAGTACTACGATTATAAAGAAATGAATGGGGCTTTTGTTGTTGAAAGTCAGGACCCGGTGGATGATTACGATACCGAGTGTGATTACTTTTTTGTGCATTTCTCTTTGCCTTTGGAAGCGCAACTGGTAGGGGGAACTGTGAATGTGTTTGGGGAACTTACAGGCTGGAATGCTAACAAGAGTAATGAGATGACCTGGAATTATGAACAGGCAACCTATGAGTTGACGATGCTGCTGAAGCAAGGTTATTACAATTACCAGTATGTGTATGTCCCCTCCGGTTCAAAAACAGCAGATGCTGCGGCTTTGGAAGGAAGTCATTACGAAACAGAAAATGAGTACCAGATTTTTGTTTATTTCAGGGGTATGTCAGATCGCTATGATCGCTTAGTCGGGTTTCAGGTTTTAAGAGCCGATTTTTAACGAACAATTTGCAGTAGTCCATCGCCATTTTTGAAGGGCACGCTAAAGGTAAATTCCGAGCCACGGTCAATTTCTGATTTGACTTTTATTTCACCGCCAAGCAATTTAGTGTAGTGTTGCGCAATGGCTAAGCCAAGTCCGGTACCTTCGTACTTGCGAGTGGTTTTATTGTCAATCTGGTGGAAGCGCTCAAAAATTCGCTTAATCTGCTCTTCATCAATTCCGATACCTGTGTCATTGACAAAAAACTGAAGCTTATCTTTCCCTTCCATGCGGTACCCAAACTCAATCTCGCCTTCGTTGGTGAACTTTACAGCATTGTCCAACAACTTTTTCAGAATTTCATTGAGAAGGAATGGATCTGTTGTTACTCCAAATTTTGGGTTGGCATTTTGGTTGCTGAGTTTTAGCCTGATGGGTTTGGAAGTTAGGTCAAAGCTATATTCCCGATAGAGTTCAACCATTAGATCGTTGACCTTGCAAAAGCTTTCTTTTACCGTTACTTGGTTGCTTTCAATCTTAGACAAGCTAATCATGTCGTTGATCATTTCCATCAGTAATTTACCATTGCTGATGATGATATCGATAAAGCGGTTTTTCTCTTCAATGTCAAAATCGGGCGAGCCAATCATTTTTGAAAAACCGATGATGGCATTCATAGGAGTCCGTATCTCATGAGAAATATTGGCTAGGAAAGCTGATTTGAGTTGGTCAGCCTCTTCTGCTTTTTGCTTGGCTTCCTCTAAACGAATTTCGGCAACCTTTCGCTTGGTGATATCGCGGGCAATTGAAATCACGGAATGATCATCCAGCCGGGCGATCCGCATTTCAAACATCGCTGTTCCTTTTTCAACTTCTAGCGCATACTCAATTGTTTCGATGGTGTCACGATGGATGGCATCCTGGATACACTGAAAAATTTTCCGGGACATTTTTTCCGAAAATCCAACCTCGAAAATGGAGTTCCCGATAATATCATCTGCATTGATTTGAACCATTTCTGATTCCTTGATGACAAAGTCCATGTATGTTCCATCTTTATCGATGATGAAGAAGATGTCAGGAATTGCTTCGAGTAAAACTTTATATCGTTTTCGGCTTTCTTCAAGCGAAGTGATCGTTTGATTACAAGAAGTACGATCGTAAAAAATAGCCGTAATTTGGTCAGGACTCGGAGTGAGGGTATAAACTTCAACCCATTTTTCCAGGTGCTCGACATGAATTTCGGTTGCTCGCCTCCCTTTTTTGTGTAAAAAATGGTTATTCCAGTCAAAAGAGTTTCTGAAAACCTTCGGAAAAACAACATCTGCTTCAATATTGTGTAGCTCTCGGGCATTCACTTTAAACATCTTCTGAAATGCTGGATTGGTTTTTCTGATTTGCAGGCCTACGGCGTTATTCATTTCGTCGCGCTCAATTTGCATGTGCAAGATTCCTTGCTGAAATGATTTTACCGTTTTGTTGATTTGAGCATCGGTCGCTTCTGTTTTGATTCGCAGTTCTTTGATGTTGAGTTCAAAATTAACGGCAACTAAAAAGGTTGCTGCAAATGCCAGTGAGATAATAACCAATGGGTTTAAAATAAGTTCCTGTGTTGGCCAATAGAGTCCGGTTGCTTCGCCCAGCCGGGTTGCTTTATATAGGTGGAAAGCAACAGCAATAAGGCTGATCCCGTAGTAGATAGCAAGTTTCTGAGCACTTTTTTTGCTAAACAGAAGGATAAACAGAAAACTGGGAACTAAAAACCACACCGTATAAGGTATCGAACTTTTTATTGGAAAAACGGAATATTGAGACGAGATAAAGTAAAAGTAGATAACAAATGGTATCAGAAAAAAAGTATTAACGGCTATTGAGGGGCGCCCAATTCGTAAACAATACAGCCCAATTAAGCAAATTGTGATCATTGAAACGTTAGCCGGAATGCATTCGTTCAGGTTATACCCCGTTATTGATACTGTGAAATCAGCCAAAGCGTAGACCAACCCAAGGAATAAAATCACATGAAGTCCGACGATTTTTCGTTTATCTTCACTTGAATCAAGAAGATAGGGTTTGGTGATAAATTGATAGACTGATTTTAGCATGAAAAAAACTCTGAGTCATTTAAAATCGCACTAAATATAGTAATTTTTAAGAGGGAATGAATTTTATGGCAGACTTAGTTTTTCTCTTTTTTCAAAACTGATATTTATTAGTAAAAAGCTGTTTCTGATTCTCTAGTTTTGTTACAAACGGGAATCGAAAAAAATAAAACTAATTTATTATGCCTAAAGGTTTTTTTAATGTGCCGGTAGCTAAGAATGAACCGGTTAAGAGTTATGCGCCCGGATCGCCGGAGCGTGCTTCGCTGAAAGCAAAATTAGCAGAGCTTCGTAGTAAGGAAGTGGAGTTACCAATGATTATTGGTGGGAAAGAAGTAACAACAGACCGTCGTATTCGGATTGCTCCCCCTCATGAAATAAAGCATACCCTTGGTCATTATTATCAGGGAGATGAGTCGCATGTGCAGATGGCGATTGATTCGGCATTGGATGCTCGTGAGCAGTGGGCTGCCATGGGCTGGCAACATCGGGCTTCAATTTTCTTGAAAGCAGCAGATCTTTTGGCTGGACCATATCGCGATAAGATCAATGCAGCGACCATGCTGGGGCAGTCAAAGAATGCTTTCCAGGCAGAAATTGATGCCGCTTGTGAGATGGCTGACTTTTTCCGTTTTGGTGTAAAATGCATGACGGACATCTATAAAATGCAACCAGAATCAGCTCCTGGTATTTGGAACTACAATGAATTCCGCCCATTGGAAGGTTTTGTGTTTGCTTTAACCCCTTTCAACTTTACGTCGATTGCAGGAAACCTACCTGCAGCCCCGGCAATGATGGGGAATGTTGCCGTTTGGAAACCTTCAAAAACAGCTGTTTACTCGGCAGCCGTAATCATGGAGCTTTTCAAGGAAGCTGGATTGCCTGATGGCGTGATCAACTTGGTTTACGTTTCCGGTCCAACAGCCGCGAAAGTGGTGTTTGAGCATCCTGAGTTTGCGGGTATTCACTTTACAGGGTCTACCGGAGTGTTCCAGGGAATTTGGAAAACAATTGGAGAAAATATTTATAAATACAAGTCTTATCCGCGCATTGTTGGCGAAACTGGTGGTAAAGATTTCATCTTTGCAGATAACACGGTTGATCGTCAAGCTTTGGCTATTGCAATGGTTCGTGGAGCTTTCGAATATCAAGGACAAAAATGCTCGGCTGCTTCTCGCTGCTATGTGCCTAAGAGTATTTGGGCAGATGTTAAAAAGCGGGTAGGTAAGGCGTTGTCCTCTGTGAAGATGGGACCACCAGAGGATTTCACCAACTTTGTTAACGCGGTAATCGATGAAGCTTCATTCGATAAGTTGGCCGGATTTATTGATCGTGCCAAAGAAGATGCAGATGCTGAGGTTATCTTTGGTGGAAATCATGATAAATCAGTGGGCTATTTTATTGAGCCAACCGTCATTCAAGCTAAAAAGCCAGATTATGCAACCATGGTTGAAGAACTGTTTGGTCCGGTGTTAACGGTTTATGTATATGAGGACAATAAGCTTGATGAAACTTTGACGATTTTGGATAACACGTCAATTTATGCATTGACGGGGGCGGTTATGTCTCAGGATCGTTACAATATCGAGAAGATTACAAAACGCCTGGAGAATTCGGCAGGTAACTTCTATATCAATGATAAGCCAACAGGAGCTGTTGTTGGACAACAACCCTTTGGTGGAGCTCGTGGATCAGGCACGGATGATAAAGCCGGATCTGTTTTCAACTTCTTACGTTGGACTTCGATTCGAACTATAAAAGAGAACTTTGTTCCGCCTCACGATTATATGTATCCAAACTTTTTACCGGATAACGAGTAAGGAATAACTTATAAAAAAATAGGAGGTGAATTTATTCATCTCCTTTTTTTTTGCCTGAATATCGTTTACTTTTGTTGGTATTAAATCCGAAACTAAATGGGGAAATTGTGGTCACTTTTGTGGAGTAAACTGAGAACGAAATACGGAGTTGTTATTGCTTTGTTCGTATTTTGGGTTGGTTTTTTTGATGAGCACAGTTTACTGCAACATTTTCAAAATATAAATAAACTGGAGCAGCTTGCAAAGCAAGAAGTGTTATTGCGTAATAAAATTGTTTCGGATAAACGAAAAATTCAAGAACTTCGAACTAACCTAACCAACCTGGAGAAATTTGCCCGGGAAGAATTCCTGATGAAAAAGGAAAACGAAGATGTTTACTTGATTGTTGAAGAAGACTAATTCGTTTTT
The DNA here is from genome assembly GCF_900113005.1 of Sunxiuqinia elliptica. Classification (GTDB taxonomy): domain Bacteria; phylum Bacteroidota; class Bacteroidia; order Bacteroidales; family Prolixibacteraceae; genus Sunxiuqinia; species Sunxiuqinia elliptica. The sequence goes on along the minus strand of NZ_FONW01000009.1, from coordinate 170,651 downwards.
TTTATGATTACTATCTCTCAAATTCTTCGTATTATTGACCTAAATTGATTTGTGAAAAATTGTCAAATTTTTGTTACAAGGGAAAAAACGTATTTGATTAATGTTTGTTTTTTCCTAAATTGATAGAGAATTCTAACGTATTATGAACTTGAATATCAATTTATTTAAAATAGAGACGAATCATGTTGCACCCTCAAAAGGGCGTATTTTGATCGCTGAGCCATTTTTGCCGGGAAGCTATTTTAACCGGGCAATCATTCTGTTAGTGGCTCATAGCGACAAAGGTGCGATTGGTTTTATTTTGAATAAAAAGATTGATTATCCTGTCAATGAAATTCTTGGCGATTTCCCGGAGTTTGAGGCTGAAGTATATATTGGAGGCCCCGTGAGTACTGATACCATTTACTTTATTCATTCGCTTGGGAAACTGATTCCCGGAAGTATTCATGTGAAAGATAATATCTATTGGGGAGGAGATTTTGAAGAGGTTAAACGCTTAATTCGTGAAGGTTTAATTTTGCCAGGACAGATTCGGTTTTTCTTGGGATATTCTGGTTGGGACAATGGCCAGCTAGAGGAAGAGATTGGTGAAAATTCCTGGTTGGTTTCTGAGATTGAGGAAGAGTTGGTGATGGTTGACCGAAAGACGACAACGATGTGGGTTGAAGCCGTTCGTGAAATAGGAGGCAAATATTCTTTGTGGGAGCACTTTCCCGAAAATCCTTCTCTAAACTAATTTTCCTATTGTTTTCTTGTTGTTTGTACTTTTTGATGGTTGAGAGTGCATTTTTTTATGCTGTCAAAAGTAGTCGGTTAAATTCCTGAAGAATCAGTTTGGTTTTTTTATTGAAGTAACGTTTTTGTTTAAAAGCTTTAACCCATTCAATCCCTTGAACGGCATTCGCTAAAAAGAATTCATCAGCTTGCAAAAGCTCCTTTTCGGTGAGTTTTGTTATCAGCTTAAGTGTGAAGTTAAAACGCTGACATGCCTTGTCGATGGTATCCCGGCTAATATCCATATATGCGCCACTCTCTGGGGCAGGGGTGATTATTTGCTTGTCTTTAATCAGGTAAATGGATTTGTATGGAGCCTCTAAAATACTCTGCTGCTCATTGACTAATAATAGCTCATCTTGCTGCTGGACGGAGGCATATGTTGTCGCAAGCTTCCAATAGGGAAGCGAGCCGGTATCCAAGGCTGACAGCGGCGAAAAGGATTTGGTTAACTTATCAAATACCGATACTCGTAGCCCGTTGGTATTTAATTCATAGCTTGTCATGTCCAGAGGTTCTGCAACTAATAAGTAAGCGATTTCGGGAGTGTCTTTCAACAAGTGAAGGTGGATGATTGCACTTCGAAATAGTTTGTTTTTAGCGAGAAGACGTTCGATTTGTCGCTTCAGCTCTTTGCCTCGGTTTTCCAGAAAAGAGGGAAGAGGGGTGTTGGTAATTTTCAATTTTAGTTCAACTAATTCAAGTTGCTGGTTCCAAAAGGGGATTTGATTGCGGACAGTGCGCAGGCGTTCACTCATGAACACACGATCCAGCAAGTTGATTGAAAATAGCTTTTCGTTGGCAGGATAAAATTGGCCATTCATTAAGAGAAAAGCTGATGTCATGATGATAACAGTTTTTGAATGAATGATTTCATATTGCTGTTTGCAGTTATCTGGATTCCTTTTACTCCTGCGTTTTGGGCAGCCTGGATGTCTGATTGGCGGTCTCCAATTAAGTAGGATTGAGTCGGATCAATGCCGTGTTTAGCAATCAGTTTTTCGAGCATTAATGAACTTGGTTTACGACAGAGGCAAGGTTCAACAGAATCATGATGTGGGCAATAGTAAATGTCGTCAAAATGAATTCCTTCTTGCTGAAAGCTCTCTTGAATATAGCGGTGGATAGTTGCAACTTCTTCATGTCCATACTGATTTTTAGCAATTCCCCCTTGGTTGGTCACAATGAAAAAAGAATACCCTTGGGCTTTGAGAAGCCTCAGGTTTTCAAATATGCCATCAACAAATTCGACCGCTTCTTTACGGTAGATGTAGTAGTGCTTTGAATTGTCAATCAGCACGCCATCACGGTCGAGAAAAATAGCTTTCTTCATTATTTAAATGATCATAAATAGTTTGTCTATAAATCGTTCAAAGAGCCGTCCGTTGAGCAAAATGGGGAAAATAAAACCAAACACAGCACCTAAAAAGTGAGCATCATGGGCGACATTGTCGCTTTGCTTTCGGCTCATATAGTAGGAGTAGCCCAGGTAGAGCACTGCGAAAACAATTCCAGGAATGGGTAATATTCCGAAGAAGTAGATTTTATTCCAGGGCTCGAAGAAAATTGCCGCAAACAGAATTGCCGACACAGCTCCTGATGCCCCAACAGCGTTGTAGTAATAGTTGTTACGATACTTATAGAGAGCATACAAGTTGGAAACAATCATTCCGCCAAAATACAGAATGAGGTAGTAGGCATTTGACATTCGCCCAAAACCATATTCAAAATACATTTCAATGGCTCGTCCAAACGAAAATAAAACGATCATGTTTACAAGCAGGTGTTCCCAGTTGGCGTGGACGAAACCATGTGATATCAGCCGGTAATACTCTTTTTGGTGAACGACCTTGCTGGCATTGAATTGCAGTTTCTCAACAAGATTTGCCCGGTTGAAAGCTGCGATTGAAACAAAGGCTGTTATGGCAATAATTATAAGTGTCATAAATCTGTCAATGTAAAATTTTGTATATCATTTCTTTTTGAAGGTCGCCATGCGAAGTCGAAACGTTGCCCATTCCTTTGGATTTCATATCGTACTCGCGAAGAATTCCAATGATCGCAACTAATTTTTTGGGATTATACACTTTTGCTGCATCCGTATAGGAACGAACAAAAAATGGATTGATTTGTAAGGCGGAAGCAACAGAATTAGGCGATTTATCTTTTAAAAAATGAAACTTTAAAAGTTTTGAGAAATAGAAATAAAGACTGCCAATAGTTCGTGTAAAAGGGTTAGTTGCCGGATTCGCTGCAAAGTAACTAATGATCTGGTTTGTTTTTAAAACGTTTTTTGTTCCCAAGGCATTTTGCAATTCAAAAATGTTATAATCTTTGCTTACCCCAATGTTTTTTTCGATGTGATCAGGACTGATTTTTGTTCCTTTTGGGAGGCTGATTATAAGTTTGTTTAGCTCGTTGGTAACTTTGCTTAAGTCGGTGCCAAGATATTCTGCCAGCATGGCTGAAGCCTGTGGTTCAATGCTGTATCCGTGAGATGAAAGATAGCCATTGATCCAGGCAGGAAGCTTATTATCGTAAATTTTTTTCGACTCAAATAATACGCAGTTTTTAGCCAGCTGCTTAGCGAACCCTTTTCGCTTATCAATCGATTTATATTTGTAGTTGATGACAAGGATTGTCGATTTTAAAGGAGCTTTGATGTATGCCTCTAGGTCTTCAATCTTCCGGATGTTTTGTGCTTCTTTGACAATGATAACCTGGTGATTGGCCATCATCGGAAAGCGGCGCGAGTGTGTGATGATGGTATCAACATCGGTGTCTTTTCCGTAAAGCACATGTTGGTTGAAGCCTTTTTCAGCATCCGTCAGCACATTTTTGCTAATGTAGTCGGTAATTTGATCAATGAAGTAACTCTCTTCACCCATTAAAAAATAGACCGGGTGATAGATTTTTTTCTTGAGGTTGGCTAAAATATCTTCGTAATTCATAGTTTCACAGTCGGGTTAAAAGCGCAAGTGTTTTACTGATCTTCCGTTGTTTTTAATTTCGAGCAGGGCGTCAATTCCTATTTTAACATGATTTGTCACAAAATCGGATGTTACCTTTTTATCGCTTGCTTCAGTTTTTATTCCTGTTGAAATCATGGGTTGATCAGAAACCAGCAGTAGTGCTCCTGTTGGAATATGATTGGCAAAACCTACGGTGAATATGGTTGCAGTTTCCATATCGATAGCCATGGCACGCGTTTTATAAAGGTATTTTTTGAATCGTGCGTCGTATTCCCACACCCGTTTGTTGGTGGTGTAAACAACTCCAGTCCAGTAGTCCATATGGTTTTCTCGAATAGCCGTTGAAACAGCTCGTTGCAGGCTAAAAGCCGGAAGTGCCGGAATCTCTGGTGGCAAGTAGTCGTCCGAAGTACCATCACTTCGAATTGCAGCGATGGGAAGAATTAAATCTCCCAACTTATTCTTGCGTTTCAGCCCACCACATTTTCCGAGAAACAAGACCCCTTCAGGCTTAATTGCGCTTAGCAAATCCATGATGGTTGCTGCGTTAGGGCTTCCCATTCCAAAATTGATAATGGTAATATCGCCATTGGATGCGTTGGGCATATTTTGGCTGCTTCCAAGGATTGGGACGTTAAACTTTTCAGCAAACATTTCAACATATAGCTGAAAGTTTGTTAGCAAGATATAATCTGCAAAATCTTCAAGTTTACGCCCGGTGTAGCGGGGAAGCCAGTTGTCGACAATTTCTTTTTTCGTTTTCATGTGTCTCAATTTTAAAATGTTAATAACACACCTGCCAGCCGGTAGATTGGGAGTTTGGTCCCGGAGTTTGCTTTGGTTGAACGGTTATCTGCTCATTTTGATTTAATAAACAGTATTTTATCCGTAAAGTTTTTTTCGCACTTTTGGACAGAAATCAGATTGTGCTTTAGATTTGTCCAGGCAAAGCATTTCACAAAAATACAACTTTGTAGCAGCTTATTATGTTTCCAAAATTAAATTTACCAACATATTCCTTTCGTATTGAACAACAGTCGGGTAAGAAGTTAATTTTTGATGAGATTCGGAAAAAGTCACTTGTTTTGACTCCAGAGGAGTGGGTGCGTCAGAATTTTATTCGTTTTATGGTCGAAGAAAAGAAGTATCCTGCTTCGTTGTTGGCTATCGAAACTGGCTTAAAACTGAATCGAAATCAGTTTCGAGCAGATTTGTTGGTTTATGATCGCCGAGGAAAGCCCTTGCTGATAGTGGAATTTAAGGCTCCATCCGTTAAAATATCACAGCTGGCTTTTGATCAGATTACAAGGTATAATATGACTTTTCAGGTTCCTTACTTGATTGTTTCTAACGGACTCAGTCACTATTGTTGTAAGGTTAATCCGGAAGAACAGACTTACGCTTTTTTGAAAGAAATCCCAACTTTTGATCAACTATGAGGGTTTTTAGGACGAATTGTTAGATCGCTGGTAAAACTCAGTTACTTGCTTAAAATTAGCTGGTAGAGCTCTTCGTCTAGCCATTCTTTAGGTGTTTTAATCCAATCTTTTTTGCATCCCGATAACTTGAATCCAGCCTTCGTAAAAAGTTTGATACTGGAAGGATTGTTTGTCGTGATGTTGGCATAAAGTTGGTGCAAGCCCAGTACGTCAACCGCATATTTTTTCATTAATTCCAAGGCATCGGTGGCCAGTCCCTGTCCTCGATCACTTTCATCATAAACCAGAATGCCAATACCTGCACGCTGATGATAGGGGTCAAAGTCAAATAAATCAATGGCGCCAACCGCCTTTCCCGCTGTATTTTCAATGATAAGCCTTAGCTGCTTGGTTTCGAAAATATCACGATGCGATTCTTCGATGTATTGTTTTAAAATGAACATCGAAAAAGGAGCATGGGTATTGCTTACTTGCCAAATCGCTGGATCATTTTCCCATTGATAAATGGTGCCCAAATCTTCAGGCTCTAGAGCCCTTAGTCTGATATTTCCAAAAGCTAATTGATTTTGTTTCATTGTCCCAATTTTTTCCAAGCCTGCCAAATAATTTCTGCATCTTGTTGTATCCGATAGTCTTTGGCATAAACTATGTCAATTTCCATTATTCGTTTTTCCGAAAGTTCTCCGGAGAATAAATTGGCAGGAGTGAGTATGCCAGGCTTAATTTGAGGAAGCTGTTCTTGTGTTTGCTTACTTCCAGCAAAGCCAACCCAGCTTTTTTTGCCCCAAAGAACCAGCCAGCTGTTTCTCAAGAGACCCCTTTTGTTTTGCACGGTCCAGCAGCTTACCGGATAGCTGATTAGTATTAACAAAGCTAAGAAAAAATCTACCAAGCGTTTGTTTCTTCGGTTTTTTTCAGTTGTGATGGCATTAAGATGAACAACGTATAGTTCGCCGGCAGTATCGATCGAGCTGCTGCCAATGATGGATAAACTTTCTGGAGGTGCAATTTTGTATTCAACTTTTTGCTTGCTGAGAGTCAGCATGATTTCAATAATTTTCTGAGATGGAAGATCGGTTGCACTGAAGATCAGCTCTTCGATTTTGTGGACTTGAATAATCTCAGTCAGCTGGTTCAGGTTGCCTAGAAAATTGGCTTTGCTGTGTTGGGTGTTTGGTTGAACTAAGCCAATGATTTCAATTTTCATTTGAGATTGCTCGATGAGCTGTTTGATTCTTTGAGCCTCTTGTTCTCCAGCTATTAAGACGATTCGTTTACGACGCGAGCGATCAAACTGAACGCGTTTTGACTTGCTCGGGCTAAGCAGAAGACGATACGTTAGTAAACTTAAGAATGCCCAGGTAGAGCCCAGTAAAATGAGTGCCCGGGAAAACCGTAGGCTGTCATCAATCAAGGAGTGAAATATCAGAATAGCAATTGTTCCCCAAATAAGGCCTTTAAAGATATTGGAAATTTTAATGGGTTTGCGATAGCCTCCGGCAAACCAGATACCAGCAAGCCACATTAAAATGTAAATAGGAACAACGAGATTTAAAAATTTAGGCGGATAATAGTCAGGGTGAAATTTAAAGTTTTCCCAGTAAGGGAGTAACCATAAAAAGCCACCATAAATGACCAAGGCATCAACAAGTGGTAGAAAAATGTTTTTGGCAATTCGAGTGCATATGGCTAGCCAAGCTCTGAAATAAATGGCCAGGTTAATCAAGATGCTAAACAAGCTTGCTCGGCCTTTTGAAAAGTGCTTTTTGGCAAAAATAACCATGGCCTGGTAAAATATCTTGACGTAGTTGATGCTGCCTTTTTTGGTGCTTTCGCCCTTGTAGTGAATGATGGTTGTATCAGCAAAATAATAGTTTTTGAATCCTCCAAGTGTGATGCGGTACGAAAGATCAATATCTTCTCCGTACATGAAATAGTCTTCATCGAGGAGCCCAACTTTATCCAGCGTTGTTTTGCGCATCAGCATATAAGCGCCGGCTAAAACTTCAACTTCATTGGTTTGGTCTTTATTCAAGTGTCCCATGTGGTAACGGGCAAACCGTTTGGAGCGCTTAAATAAGGCAGATAGACCGGTTATTTTGTACAAGGCAACCATGGGGGTGGGCAAACCTCTTTTGGATTCCGGTAGAAAGTGCCCTTTCCCATCAATCATTTTTACTCCAAGGCCTCCAGCTTCCGGATGTTGATCCATGAAATGGACACATTTGGTAAAGCTGTCTTCTTCAACAATGGTGTCAGGGTTGAGTAGCAACACATATTCGCCTGAAGATTGCCTGATCGCTTGATTGTTGGCTTTTGAGAATCCCTTGTTGTCGCTGTTTTCAATCAGTTTAACGGTGGGGAATTTCTCGCGAACCATTTGGCATGACCCATCAACCGAATTGTTGTCAACGACAAATATTTCGGTAACAAGTGACTGACTTGCCTTTAAAGCTGCATGAAGGCACTGCTCCAAAAAGTACTTCACATTGTAGTTAACAATGATTACTGAAAGTTTTATAGGCGATGGGTTAGTCATGAATTTGCTTACAGCATTTTCTTCAGATCGGTTTTATTGAGACAAGGTACTTTCGAAATCCAGCCGGTTTTTGATGGAACGGCCCAAGGTAATCTCATCGGCGTATTCCAGCTCGTCTCCAATGGAGACTCCCCTGGCTAAGGTAGATATTTTTACATTTAAATCTTTCAGTTTTTTGAAAATGAAAAAGTTGGTAGTGTCTCCTTCCATGGTGGTACTTAAGGCAAGAACCACTTCTTTTACTTCGCCACTTTTTACCCGGTCAATGAGTGAGTTAATTTCCAGGTCCGACGGGCCAATGCCGTCCATTGGTGAAATAATTCCTCCTAAAACGTGGTAAAGTCCAGAAAACTGTTGTGTATTTTCGATGGCCATTACATCTTTGATGTTTTCAACAACACAAACTTCTTCGGTGTTACGATTCGGATTGCTACAAATGGAGCAGGTATCGGTATCCGAAATATTATGACACGTTTTACAGTGCTTTATTTCATTGCGTAATTGAATGAGGCTGTATCCGAAGAGATCAACTTCAGATTTTTCCTGCTTTAAAAGATGAAGCACTAGCCTAAGTGCAGTTTTGCGTCCAATGCCGGGTAGTTTGGCAAATTCGTTTACCGCATTCTCCAGTAGACGCGATGGAAACTTTTCCGTTATCATGCCATTCGTGTTTGTAAGCTTCAAATTTAATAAGAGCAAATCAAATCCGGCACGAAGCGCTTGTTTTATTTAAGATACTTTGCAAGCGTGTCCAGCAATGCTTTCATTTTTATGGGTTTACTAAGTACTTCGTTGCAGCCCGCATCAAGACATTTCTGGTGCTCATCGCTCATGGCATAGGCTGTTTGAGCAATGATAGGAATCTTTTCGTTGCTTTGACGAATGGTTCGGGTGGCTTCGTAACCATCAATTTCCGGCATCTGGATATCCATCAACACAAGGTCAATTTCATTCTTCCCATACAAATTGAGCGTGTCGATGCCATCCTTTGCCCAAAGAACCGTTGCCTTCGTTTCCTTCAATATTTCGAAAAGGTACTCGTAGTTGTAGTCAACATCTTCGGCAATCAAAATGGTGCATCCTTCAAAGTTATAATCGCTTTTCGCACTTTTCTGTGGTGTTTTTGCTGGGGCGCTAATCTTGTCGTATGGAATTGTGAAATAGAAAATTGATCCTTTATTTGGAGCCGATTTCACGTTCATTGATCCGCCAAGAAGTTTTACCAGACCATCGGAAATAGCTAAACCTAATCCTGCTCCGCCTTCGCGCTCTTTTAAACTGTGTGCATGTCGAAGTGTTCGGTTAAAAATGGTTTTCAGGTTTTCTTTGGGAATCCCCATCCCAGTATCTTCAACATAGAACTGAATTTTATTTTGATTCATCAGTTGATACCCAATTTCAACATAACCGGATTCGGTGTATTTCAAAGCGTTATCAAAAAGGTTGAATAGGATTTGTTTCAAACGTCGTGTGTCTGTAAAGATATAGTCGTGGTGTTTCAGTTTGGGTTTTCTGAAACGGATTTCGATGTGATCCTTTTGCTTATCCGTTTTCATTTCCCGAAACTGCTCCGCAAGTTCTTTAAACGTTGCTTTTAAAGAGCAGGCATCCTTTTTGACTTTCAGTTCGTTGGCTTCTATTTTGGAGATGTCAATAATATCATCGATCAACAGGAGAAGGTAGCGACTGCTTTCTTCAATAATATCAACGTAGCGAAGTTGTTGGTCCGGTGTTAAGTCGCCGGATTTTAGAAGTTCGGAAAAACCAATGATACCGTTGATTGGCGTGCGAATCTCATGGCTCATATTGGCCATAAAACTATTGCGCGATTGATTCTCAATGCGGGTACGTTTTTGAGAACGTTTCAAGTCCTCTTCTAAACGCTTGAAAGAGGTAATCTCTTCTGATATTTTGATGTAATTGGTAATAATTCCGTGTTCATCTTTTAGGCTTGAGATAGAAGCGAGTTCCCAATAAACCCGCCCATTCTTGTTCCTGTTTTTAAACTCTCCAACCCATTCGTTGCCAGAAGTAATGGTGTCCCATAAATTTTGGTAAAACGATTGTGGATGGTAGCCTGATTTTTGAATGTTAGTTTTTTTGCCAACCAATTCTTCTTTTTTGTAACCAGTTATTTTGCAGAAGGCTGGGTTGAAAAATTCGATGTATCCATCTAAATCTGTAATGACAATAGGCACCGGACTTTGCATAATGGCTTGATGTAACATGCGAAGATTTTCCTGGTGTTTCTTCTCTGTTGTAATGTCCCGGTTGGTTCCCAATACGCGGTTGGCATATCCATGTTCGTCTCGTGTTGCCGCAGCTCGAGTTTTAAACCAGCGATAAATGCCATCTTTGTGTTTGAGCCTAAATTCAGATTCAAAAACGAGTGAACTGCTTTTTAGAAAGTTATGAAAAGAGCGTTTTACTCGGTTATAATCGTCTGGATGAATGAGATCCATCCAGGTTGAATATCTATTGTCCAATTCGTCAGGGTAATAGCCCAGTTGTGCTTTCCACTTGCGCGATAAATACATGTCCTCACTGTCTACTTCCCAGTCCCAAATTCCGAAATCAGAAGCTTCTACTGCGAGGGAGTATCGTTTCACTCGTTCTGTGAATTGTCGTTGTAGATCTTTCTGAGGGGTGATATTTCGAATGATTAGTGTAACACCAACTGCCTGTCCTTTATTGTCTGGTTCAGGATAAATGCTAATGCTGAGCCAATTGGGTTGGTTATTTAATTGTAGTGAGAACTCTTTGCTGAACGGTTGTCCACTAACTAGAACCAAGTTAATTGCTTGCTTGACATCCTCGGAAATACTCCCCAGGTATCCGGCTTCACTCAAATTTTTTCCAACAATATTCGTTGGTTTCATTTGAAGAACTAGAAATAAGTTCTCGGAGTAGGAGGTATGTCGACCTTCTGCGTCAATGCGCACTAACGCTTCCGGAGAGCATTGGATATTAAATCCTTCAGGTAAGTTCTCTGACATATTTGATTGTGCTGCTAGATTATCTTGTGACTTGGAGCCAGTATGTTTTTTGTTCGGATATTCCATAGGGGGCTTTTTTTCAATTAGTTTAAAATTAGCTAATTATTATTGAAAATAACTGTCAGGGACTTCTTATTTTATAAGCGTCCTCATTTGACGGTTAATCGTACAGAACACAAAATATTTCTTATCACATGATATATTAGCAACTTAGAGAAATAAGAATTTGTTCATCAGTGTCATAAGTTATGTTCTAAAAGTAGTTTTTATTGTTCATACTTAAGCTTAAGTATAGATTGCTTTAAAAGATTGTAAGGGCTTGATGGTTTGATATTTACAGTCAATTTGTGTTAATTTCTGTGAATAATTATTAAGAAAGGGGTTAAGTTCTTCTATTTGGAATAAAACTTGTTTTTGCAAGAAGCGTTAAAATAATGAAAGGAGGTTGATTATGAGAGTTGTAATGGTGAGTTTGGTTTGGGTGTTGATGTCGCTTGTAGCAGTAGCGCAAACGACAACTGAAGTGCAACCAATGACCAAAAAAGAGAAGCGGAAGGCACAACTCGAAGCGGACTTTAAAGCAACGCAACATTTGCTGGAAAATAAGCAGTTTGTGCTGGAGGCTGATTTTTTGCAAGATCGGTATGGGAATCGTGCTTTTGTAAGTTCAACAATCAATTTTGTTGCGGTGGATTCCATGGAAGCAGTGATTCAGATTGGATCAAATTACCGAATTGGTCCTAACGGAGTAGGTGGAGTAACTGCTAAAGGACGAATAACCAAGTGGGAGTTGGAGCCGGATTATAAACGGAAAACATTTGCTTTGGAAATGAATGTAATGACAGGTATTGGTATATACGACTTGCGGTTTACCATTGGACCATCAGGAAATGCGAAAGCTTTGTTGACTGGATTACGAGCAGGGAATCTGACTTTTGACGGAACCGTCGTTTCAATGGAAGAATCCCGGGTTTTTGAAGGACATTCAATTTAAGAAAGCGGGAAAGAGAGAAAGCTAGTCCCGCTTTCTTCGTTAATTAGAACTCAAACGTTAGATTCATCATTAATTTGCCTCCATGAATTTTCTTTGAGTTGAAAAAATAAGGCTGAGATTGAGGCCCCAGATTTTCGGCATCTTTAAACTTGGTGCCAATGGCATTAATCCCATGCAAAAATGAAATGTCTCCGGGAGGGTAAGTAAGCTGCGTTTTAGCAGGGCCTTTTGGTGTGTCGGGGGTTAAAACTCGTAAGAAAAGATCATTGCTGTGTGCATAAACAGTAAATCCCGGAGCCTTTTTCCCGATCAGTTTTGCCCAATACAAGGATGAATGGTAGCCTTTAAATTCGGGGTAGATGTAATCGGAATAACCGGTGATACTATTGTTGTAAGCTTTTTCCCATACTCCAAAATCAGGGCCTTTCATCCGGTTTTTATAAACCCGGTAAGGGCCATTGCCCAACCACTTTAAGCCAGTCACTTCTTTTTCAGGATAGTCAAAAGTAATGCCTGCATACGAACAATTATTAACTGGTTGGTAGGCAACTTCCAGATTTAATCGGCCATCCTGCCCAATGATCCACTGAAAATAGTCTGAATTCTCAAACTCAACCCGAATTGAGCATTGTTCTTGGTTGCTATGATGTGATACTTTTGAAACTCGTTTTTCCTGACTGACAAATATGGGGCCGTTGGAAAGTGGGATTGTTGTTCCATCTTTCAATACTCGTTGAATGGTACCGTTTACTTTGGAAAAAATGTAAGTTGTTTGATTGGCTTTTACAATGATTTGTCCGTTGCCTTCGGTGAGTTGCGGAGAGGTATTGGTTTCGCTGATGAGCAATTCTTGAGCCTTGGCTTTGGCGGTTTTTATGGGCCAGGTCCACTGGTTGATCAATCGTTGATAAGGATCATAAGCACGAATGCGAAAAGCATCAAAGTTTTGCCAGTCATTTTGGGGAGCGAGCTCAACTATTGTTTTAGTTTCTGGTTTGGCTTCGCAATGTGTTTGTTGCCGAACGATGGCTTTATTTTTAACTTGCTCGTCGGGGCCCGAGAAATCGAGCCATTCTACTTCAAATCGGCACTGGTTGAGGTTGGTGAACTGATAACGGTTTTCCACAGTTAATTGGCCATTGAAATCCGGAGTGATGTATTTCTTCTCGAATTGGATTGGAGACCAAATAGTTTTGATCGTGTAGAAGCTTCCTTCTTTTTCGTGGTAGGGTCCCAAAATGCCATCAGGGGCATGATTGCCATCGGTATCCAGTTGATTGTTGCGATCGGTTCGTTCGATGGCTTCATCCGCAAACACCCATAAAAATCCGCCAGCACATAAGGGATCATTCCACATGCGTTGCCAGTAGTCTTCAAGACCGGCACCCAATCCACCGTCATACAGCCCGTGTAAAAATTCCGTGGGGAAAAAGATTTTACGCTGGCTGAAACCATCGTTAACCAGGTAGCTGTAGTCGATGTAGTGCACGGTGTTTGTTTTCTTGTAGTCTTGCCAAGGGTGTAGCACTTCGCGTTGTTGAATATCGATTTCTCCAAAGTCGTCATTGAGTGTATTGTTTTCGCCACCTTCGTTGCCATTGTCCCAAAAAATAATGGAAGGGTGGTTGACATCACGTACAATTAATTCTTCAACAAGCTTACGGCCAATCTCATCATCATACGAAGGCGTTTGCCAGCCTGATAGCTCGTCCAACACATATAAACCAAGAGAATCACAAACATCTAGAAAATGACTGTCGGGAGGATAATGCGACATGCGAACGGCGTTCATGTTCATGTCTTTCATTAAATTAACAGCCTCAATACTGATTGCTTTTGAAGAGGTCCGTCCATAGCGCGGGTGAAACGTATGCCGATTGACTCCCTGCAATTTTGTTCGAACACCATTGACGTAAATACCATCATTGGCTCGTACTTCAATCGTTCTGAATCCGATGCGCTCGGTATGTTGATGGATGAGCTTGCCTTGTTTGTCAATCAACTTAAAAGTTGCCTGGTAAAGCATTGGAAACTCCGGCGACCAAGGGTGCGTACCATGAACGGTCCCCTCAATACGCGTTTCCTCATTGAGTTCGGTTTGTTCAAATGAGGATAATCGAACACCACTCATGTCAGCAATCTCAAGTTGTAGCGAGTGTGCTTTTAAGTGATTTTTTAGGTAAACGTCGGCTTTGATTTGTCCGTTCGCTTTGGCATCAACGGCTACCCTTTGAATATTGGTTTTGGGTTTGATTGCAAGAAAAACGGGCCGGAAAATACCTCCAAAAACCCAATAGTCAGCTTTTCGCTCGGCATGGTTGATTGACGCATTGTCCGAATGTTTTTTTACCAAAACTTCGAGCTCGTTATTTTGCCCAAATTGAATAAGATCAGAGACAGTGTAGCTGAACTGGTAGAATGCTCCTTGATGAGTTGGCCCAGCTTGCTTTCCGTTTATCTTGACCTCGGCGTCAGTCATTACTCCTTCAAAAACAAGTTGAATTTCGCTGTCTTTCCAGTCTGTTGGAGCAAAAAACTGATGTTTGTACCGTCCCGTTTCCTTCAAGCGTTTATCGAAAGGAACATGCCCGTAGTTGTAAGCTCCAAAGCCTTGTTGTTCCCAGCAGGAGGGAACAGGAATGGTGGTCCATTGCTGACTATTCATCCCGGCAGAGCAGAAGAAATCCCACTCAACAGTGTGATCAGCTCCGGTTCCTGATAAATAGTGAATTTGTGTTTTCTGAGCGGTGGCCGAGAGCCCGAACAAAAGAATGAGAAGGAAATAGATTGCTTTCATAAGGTTGGTATCTTAGTGTCTGATTGTAGTGAAAATAATCAAAATTAAGACGAAATAAATGGATGAACAAATGTAAAATTGATCATCGTCGATAGGAATTAAACCGATTCGCTTGTGCTTTGAAGCTTGGGCGGATCAACTTCTCAAATATTCTTGGAGCTTAAAAGATAAGACCAGTAATATTTTCTTATACTTGTACAATTCAATTTTGTGCTTGTGGGAAAGAGTAACTCAAATAACGGAGTTAGAGAAATTGCTTTGGATAGTTATTCTAATTTTCAGCATTTGTTTGAAAGTTACTATGGCCGGTTGTGTGCTTATGTGTTTACCCTGACTCATAATCATTCGGCTTCTGAAGATATTGTGCAGGAACTATTTATTCGCCTGTGGAATGATCGAGAACGAATTCATATCCAGGAAAATGTTTTAGCTTATTTGTTTCGGGCATCGCGCAATGCGGCCTTGAATTATATGCGAGGAGAGGCTAATCGAGATCAAAACATCAAAAAACTCGATGTTCAGGAAAGCGTAGTTGATCGGGATTTTTTGGAAGAAGAGGAGTTCGTTTCTTTTCTGGAGGATTGTATTGGCGATTTGCCTGATCGTTGTCAACAGGTATTTCGAATGAGTCGGTTTGAAGGCTGTAAGCAAGCTGAGATCGCAGATCAATTGGGGACTTCGGTAAAAACAATCAAAAATCAGATTTGGAAATCACTGCAATACCTCAGAACCTGCCTTGAGGCGAAAGACGCTTTTTAGTTTTTTCTTAAAATTTTTTCGTTTTTGGAATAGGACCTTCTTCGTTGGGGGGTGTCATACCTATAAACAACGTACAATGACATCGTCCAAAAAAATAGAAAGTCAGTTGGTTGACCATTTGAGCTCAGAAGGGGAAATTCAAAAGCCTGAAGAACTGAGAAGCTGGTTGAACGAGTCAGATGAGAACCAGCAAGCGTATCAGAAGTACCAAAGAATATGGGAAACATCCGAGAGATTGGGAAAAGCAGAGAGGTATCAGTCTGATAGCGCATGGACCAAAGTTGAGCATCAGATAAAACGTAAACAGCAAAAAGTTGTTCGCCTTATTCGTTTAAGTTATGCGGCAATGGGGGCAGCAGCAGCTCTAGTCGTGATCCTTGCTTTTGCTTTTTACACCGGGCAGTTTTCGTTGCAGGAAAATAACATGCAACTGACCACCGATTACGGTAGCCGTACCGAAGTCGTTTTACCTGATGGCACCACAGTGAAACTAAATTCCGGCTCAGAATTAGAATATCATTTTAATCGATTAACGAAATCGCGTGAGGTTGCTTTAAAAGGCGAAGGCTTTTTTCACGTAGCAAAAGACGGACATCCTTTCCGTATTCAAACGCCCCAGGGAATGGGCTTGGAAGTTTTAGGTACGACATTTAATATTTCAGCTTATCTCGAGGATGAAGTGGTGCATACCGCTTTGGTTGAGGGGAGTGTTAAACTCTCGAATGAAAAGAATCAAACAACGATTTTGAGTCCCGGTCAAATCATGGCTTTCAATAGCAAAGACCAGTCTTTTTCTGAGCGAGATGCTAATTTGTCTCACATCGTTGGGTGGACCGAAAATAAGATCTACTTGGATAATACTTCATTAAAGGCAACCAGTGTTTTGTTGGAGCGTTGGTTCGATGTCTCTATTCAAATTATTCCAGAGAAGTTGGGGGAGGATATTCACTATACGGGTGTTTTAGAGGAAAAAGACATTCGAGATGTGCTGCATGCCCTAAGTGAGTTGAGTGAAATTAAATATTCAATTGAAGGAAATGAAATTCTGGTTAGAAAACGATGAGAACCGGAACAAATTGACAGAAAAAAGATAACCGAATCTGAAATCAAGAGTGACTGATAAAAACGATAACATATGATGTAAAAACAAAGAGAAAAAGGGGCCAAAACTTAATAACCCTGTAATGTTTTTGTAACAGACCTAACTTAGTTTTGCCCGGCATATAAAAAAACCGAAAGGCCTGCCCGCCTTCCGGTTTTGAAGATCAAATAATTAAAAGTATTTAATCAAATCAATTCAAAAGTATGAAAAAAAAGTATGAATTGGGGACTCCCCATTGGGGAGTCTTAAAAAAACTCATGTTGATGACTAAGCTAACTGCATTCCTCGTACTTGCTTTGAGCCTGAACGTGTTTGCTACCGTGTATTCGCAGAATACAAAGCTAAACTTGGACTTGGAGCAAACTTCAATCAAGGAAGTTCTGCAAACAATTGAAAGTCAGTCGGACTTTCGGTTTATTTATGAAAATGAAAAATTGAATCTGGATCGGAAAGTAAACATTCAAGTGGCAGGCCAATCAGTCACTGATGTGTTGAATCGACTTTTCGCAGATCAGAACGTTGACTATACAATTACACAGAGCAATCTGATCATTATCAAACCCGATACATCAGGTGCTAATAAAATGAGCCAGCAAGCTCGTGATGTAAATGGAAAAGTAACCGATACATCAGGAGCGCCACTTCCGGGTGTTTCAATTATCGTAAAAGGAAGCACAAAAGGAACCGTTACCGATATGGATGGGAACTTCGCACTTTCAGGAATAACACCTGACGTAACTTTGGTGTTCTCATTTATTGGCATGGAAGCGCAAGAGTTTTTGGTTGGCAATCAGCGTGTTTTCAATGTGACCTTAAAAGAAGAAACGGTTGGTATCGAAGAAGTGGTCGCCATTGGATATACGACTAAAAAGAAAGCTGACCTGACAGGTGCTGTTTCTTCTGTGAAAATTGATGATATCAGAAACATTCCGGTAACAGGCTTGGACCATGCCATGCAAGGAAAAATGGCAGGGGTAACTGTTTACCAAAATAGCGGTGCTCCTGGAGCTTCTGCTTCAGTGCGTATTCGTGGTATTGGTACTATTGGTGAAAACGATCCCTTGTATGTTGTGGATGGCATGCCAGTGGCTGACCTAAATGACATCAACCCGAATAATATTGAGCGTATCGATGTCTTGAAAGATGCTGCTGCAGCTGCTATTTATGGTTCTCGTGCTGCCAACGGTGTGGTTTTGGTCCAAACCAAAAAAGGGGCAGCTTCCAATAAAATCAATGTTACTTTCAACACGCATCATGGATGGCAACGCGCTGCCAACAAGGTGGAAACGCTAAGTGCAGCCGACCGGAACATGATTCATAAGGAAGCCTATGAAAATAGTGGGCAAACTGTTCCTGACTATTATTCTTCTCCGGAAGCACAAATTACTCGTACCAATTGGCAGGACGAGATTTTAGAAGATTATGCATACACCAGCAACTATGATTTTGGTATTTCTGGTGGCGATGAAAAAGCAAAATACAATGTGTCAGCAGGGCACATGGCGAACAATGGTATTCTAAAGAATACAGACTTCAAACGGACTACCTTTCGGATTAACACCAGCTTTGATTTAACCGATAACGTTCGTATTGGTGAAAACTTGTTGATTAGTAAAAATGAGAATGGTTATGCCAATACTACCAGTGAATATACCGGTGCTCTTTTTTCTGCTTTAGTTTATCATCCTGATGTTCCTGTTTATAACTCAGAAGGTGAGTTGAGTGGAGCGATCTTAGGAGGAGATGTTGAAAACCCGGTGGGAAATATCAATCGGAGAGACCGCAATGAGAATCGTACCCGTATTTTCGGTAATGCTTACCTGGAGTGGGATCTTGCTGAAGGACTGAAACTGAAAACAGATATGGGGTATGACTGGACCAACTCTCAAGATAAATGGTTTGTTCCACGCATTCCTGAAGAAGGTCGTAAGAGCGATAACAATGAGTTGACGGAATATACTTACACCGAAGAGCGTTGGATCTCAACAACAACCCTGACTTATAACAAGTCTTTCGGTAAGCACAATTTCGATGCACTTTTGGGTACTTCGTTGGAAGCTTCTGATATGGAATACAGAAGTTCACGGGTAGCGAACTTCATCTCTGAAGATCCTGCAGCTCGTTATCCTTCAGCCGGAACCGAAATTAAATGGTACACCGGAGGCCGTGAAGAATGGTCATTGCTTTCTTACTTTGCCCGTTTGGACTACAACTACAACAACCGTTACCTGTTGTCGTTGAACTTACGTGGAGATGCATCCTCTAAGTTTTCAGAAGATAATCGTTGGGGCTGGTTCCCCTCGTTCTCTGCTGGTTGGAGAATTTCAGAAGAAGCTTTCTTTGAAGGAGCGAAAGATGTTGTTAGCAACTTGAAGTTGAGAGGTAGCTGGGGACAATTAGGTAACCAAAACATTGGAAACAATTATCCATTGTACACTACAATTCGTAACACCACCGATGATGATGGCTACAATGTTGTTTTCGGTTCCGGAGAAACTCCTTTTATCGGGCGATACGAAGATGGTATTGTTAATCAGGATATTCAGTGGGAAGTAACCACTCAGTCTGATATCGGTTTCGATATTTCATTCTTGGATAACCGCTTGGAATTGATTGCTGACTACTACAAAAAGAAATCATCTGATATCTTGTTGCAGGTGCCAATTACTTCGTTGGCAGGTGTAAACACAGCTCCTTGGGTAAATGCCGGAGAGGTTGAAAACAAAGGTTTCGAGATGTCATTGACCTACCAAAACAAAGGTCGTGATTTCCATTACAGTGTTACGGGTAACTTCTCTACAGTTCAAAACGAAGTTACGAAGTTAGGAGAAGGAACTGAAGCAATTTATGGAAGTTCATTCCGTGGAAATACCGTTTCCAGAACAATTGTTGGCGAACCAATTGCACACTTCTTTGGATTGAAAACAGATGGCATTTTTGCTAGTCCTGAAGAAGTAAGTGCCTATAAACATTCAAATGGTGAGCTAATTCAGCCCAATGCTGTTCCTGGCGATATCAAGTTTGTTGACATTGATGGAAATGGAATGATCAATGCCGATGACCGGACAAATATTGGAGATGGATTCCCTGATTTTACTTATGGCTTGAACTTCTCAGCCGATTATAAGAATTTCGACCTTTCATTGTTTATGCAAGGTGTTCAAGGTTACGAAGTATTGAACGGATTGCGTTATACAGGTTTGTTTGTTGATCCTCGTTACAACCAAATGAATGATATTTTGGGTCGTTGGACAGAGACAAACACCGGAGCTTCAATTCCTCGGGTTGCCTTGTCTGATCCAAATGGAAACCGTCAGATTTCAGACTTCTTTGTAGAGGATGCTGATTACTTAAGATTGAAAACATTAACAGTGGGTTACACGCTGCCTAAATCAGTATTGAATGGTACTGGTATCGATAAACTAAGATTCTATTTTACAGGACAAAACTTGTTGACATTTACCAACTATTCAGGTTTTGATCCGGAGATTGGAGAAAGTTTCCCTGATGATTACGGGGTAACTGAATTGGGAGTTGACAGAGGTCAATATCCTCAGCCTAAAACATTTATTCTTGGATTAAATATTAACTTCTAAAGTTTGGGGAAATGAAGCGATTTAGAATCATTATATTACTATTTATCACGCTTGTTGCATCTTCATGCAACGAAGACTTTTTAGATAAAAGTCCGTACGGACTAGGGACCTTTTGGAATACTGCTGAAGATGCTGAACTCGGGATCAATGCAGCCTACGAACCATTGTATTTCGAGGAAAGTTATGGCCGTGGTCATTTCTGGTTATCAACAGCTGGTGACGATTTCATTGTCAACAAAAATAAAACAGCGGTTATTAACATGACCAACTTTACAACGAATGTGAATGTTGCAGGTTATGCAAAAAGCTATTGGTCTGACTTTTATAAAATTATCAGACGTTGTAATGACGTGTTGAAAAATGTACCAGAGATTGAAATGAATCAGCAACGCAAAGACCGGATTTTAGGTGAAGCTAATTTCCTTTTGGGATTTGCTTATTTCCAACTGATTCAGAAATATGGTGGAGTTCCTTTCTATGATTACGAAGCAGAGAGCAATGTGAATGAGCCTCGCTTAAGCTTGGAAGATAGCTATACCCGGGTTGAAAACTATTTGAAAGCGGCAGCTGATTTATTCACGGAGTGGGAATACGCTGGCGAAGAAATGGGACGTCCACATAAAGGATCAGCCCTTGGATTGTTGGCTAAAGTGTATGCTTTCGAAGGAAAATGGGAAGCAAGTAAAACGGCTAGTGATCAGGTGATCGATAGCCAGCAATATGAGTTGTTGCCAAATTACCAGGATGCGTTTTCAACGACCTCAGAAAATGCTTCAGAGCACCTGTTTTCTTTACGTTGTAAGCCCGTGCGTCACCAAGGAACAATTACTTCAATTGTTCACTTGCCAGGAAGCATTACCAATGGTTCTGGATGGAACTATTTTGCTCCTACAGCCAGCTTGGCAAAAGCGTTCGAAGAAGGCGATACCCGTAGAAAGGCAACCTTGGTTGATGTGAATGGTGGTGAATTCAAGTTTGACGGAACCACGACTGTGTTGAGCAAAGACTTGGTTGGCTCGTGGGGAACCGATTACATCTGTGTGAAGTTTGCTCATCCTTACCAAGAAAAATATGTTGGTTGGGAAAGTGGATTGGACATTCCTATTTTGCGTTACTCGGATGTATTGTTGCTGAATGCTGAAGCTACAATCATGTTGAATAATGGTGGCCCGGCCAACCGTGATTTAGGTGTTGCCGAAGCTGCAGAGTCATTCAATAAAGTTCGTGTTCGTGCATTCAATGGCGATGCTTCTAAAGCAATTGCTGAACCTACATTTAACGATCTTGTAAAAGAAAGACGTTGCGAGTTGGCCTTTGAAGAATGCAGACATTATGACTTGGTACGTTGGGGACTTGCGGAAGAAATTTACAATGCAGGTATCGACGATCCACGTGGACCTAGAAATTATAAACCATCAATTCATAACGTGTTCCCTTTACCTCAAGGGGAAATTGATAACAGTAATGGTGTACTGGAACAAAATCCAGGCTATTAAATGAGTTTTCAGTGAAGTAGTAGAGGATGCACCGCGGTTTGTTTCAACTTTTAAGAGGGTTTAAGGTGCATCCTCTTTTTTTACAGTACCGTGTGGAGCTTCTTATAAGCTCTTTTGGGTAGATGCTGAATTTTTAATGGAACGATTGGCAGGCTTTTTTAGCCGGTCTTGTCGTTGTTCTACTAACCTTAGCAACACATGGCTTTATAGCCATCGAAAAAACAATTAAATCCTATGAAGTTTTGGCTAACAGTTGCTTGGCTATTGGCTAGCTGTATGGCGGGAGCTCAGCCTATTGCTCATGCTCACAACGATTATGAGCACAAGCGTCCTCTATTGGATGCACTTTCCTTTGATTTTCGAAGTATCGAGGCAGATATTTATACTATTGGTGATTCGCTCTTCGTTGCGCACGATTTTGATGAAATAAAACCTGGAAGGACATTACGTACTCTTTATCTGAATCCGCTGCAGAATTTAATTCAGGAAAATGGAGGTGCTGTTTACGGTGACGGGCACTCAATTTATTTGTTGGTTGATATCAAGGATGATGCGGTTAAAACCTATCAATTGCTTCATAAAATATTAGAAGATTACGAGGACTGCTTGGCAGTTGTTAAAAATGGAAAACAAACGCAAAGGGCAGTGCAAGTAGTTGTTTCAGGAAATCGTCCAATGAATTTAATGGCCAATCAGAAAGTTCGTTACGCGGGTTACGACGGCCGTTTAAAAGATTTAAAAACAGGAGTTGAGGCTCAATTGATGCCTTGGGTTAGCGATAGTTGGACCGACCATTTTTTATGGAATGGGAAAGGGGAATTTCCTCTCAAAGAAAAAGAGCACTTACGGCAACTTGTTGAACAGGCTAAAAGTAAAGGTTGCCTGCTACGTTTTTGGGGAACTCCTAATAAAACGGAAAGCCAGCGCATGGCAATATGGAAAGAGCTGAAAGATGCTGGTGTTGCCATTATTGGTGCCGACGATTTGAAAGGACTACAAGAATTTCTACAGACAGGCAAGTAAGTCTTTGGTACATGCGGAATGCTGATGAACGATTTTACGAGTTTAGTTGACCCCCTAAAAAAATTAAGGTTCGGCAGCGTGCCAATTTCAAATCAAGAGGATAGGCAGGACGTAAAAACATTGCAAACTACAAATCAGAAAATAACATACAATGCATACGAAATTCAGTTTGATTATTTTATTTATAGCCTTAATCGGATGCAAGCAACAAACTCCGATTGAATCTGTCGATCCGTTTATCGGAACAGATTTTCATGGACACACCTATCCGGGAGCAACAACTCCTTTTGGTGCTGTACAGTTAAGCCCGGACACACGCCGTGGAAACTGGGATGCTTGCTCAGGATATCATTACAGCGACAGTTTGATTTATGGATTTTCGCACACACATCTTAGTGGAACAGGAGCCATCGATTTGGGTGATATTTTGATTCATCCAACAACGTTGCCGTTGAATCTGAAGGCAAAAGGATATATTTTTTCACCACATACTTTTTCTCATCAAGAGGAAGAAGCCTCGCCAGGCTATTACCGAGTAAGTTTTGCGGATGATGCCATTACGGCTGAGCTGACTGCTACTCCTCATGTCGGTGTTCATCGCTATACTTTCCCGGAATCGTCAGATGCCAAGTTGGTTGTTGATTTGCATCATAGCCTCGATAATGAGGCTATTGAACATTTGGAACTTAAGCAGTTGAGCGAGAGTGAAATTGCAGGAGCTCGTGTATCTACGGGCTGGACGCCCAAGCAGCACATCTATTTTGTCGCTCGTTTCTCAAAACCATTTAAAAGCCTTCACTTTGTGTCTGATGGAAAGCTGACAGACAGCTTAACCCATTTGGAAGGAGATAACCTGCAGGCAATTGTCAACTACGAAACCCAAGCGGGCGAAGTAATTGAAGTTGAATTGGGAACTTCTTTGGTGAGTATTGAAAATGCTTTGGAGAATTTGAATGCAGAAACCGATGGATTTGATTTTGATGGCAAGAAACTGAAAGCGGAGAAGAGTTGGGCTGATGCTTTGTCGGTAGTTCAGGTAAAAGGAGGAACTGAAGAGCAGCAACAAGTCTTTTACACCGCCTTATATCATGCTATGGTTGTGCCTAATGTTACTTCTGATGTCAATGGGCAGTACCGGACTCATGATGGCATGATCAAGAGTTTACCACAAGGACAGAAAATGTATTCAACTTTGTCGCTTTGGGATACCTTCAGAACTTGGCATCCGCTGATGACCTTAATCAACGAGGAGCTTACGGAAGATATTATCCGCTCGATGTTGGCGATGTACGAAGAAACAGGCGAATTACCAATTTGGCCCTTGTCTTCAGGAGAAACCGGTACGATGATTGGTTATCATTCGGTGTCAGTTATTGCTGATGCTTATTTGAAAGGGATTCGAGGCTTCGATGCCGAAAAGGCATTTGAAGCGATGAAAGTCTCCTCAAATAGTTCTAGAAAAGGCGGAAAATATTACGTGCAGAATGGGTTTATTCCTGCCAACATCAAGAAAGAGTCGGTTTCCTGTTTGCTGGAATATGCCTACGACGATTGGTGTATTGCTCAAATGGCAAAAGCTTTAGGCCATGAAGCTGACTACCAAGAATACATGCGAAGAGCTAAATCTTACGTGAATGTATTTGATGGTAGCACCGGTTTTTTTAGGGGAAAGCGGGAAGATGGAAACTGGGAAAATCCGTTTAATCCTTTCGAGGCCGGGAGAGCTTATACCGAAGCCAATGCGTGGCAATATCGCTTTGCAGTTCCGCATGATGTTAATGGCTTGATCCAGCAAATGGGTGGAAATGAGTTGTTCTCAAAAGCTCTGAATGACCTGTTTTCCGAGTCCGGAGATGTGTTGACTGATATTCCGGATATCACAGGTCTGATCGGTCAGTATGCTCATGGAAATGAGCCAAGTCACCATATGGCTTACTTGTATTGTTACATCGGACAACCGTGGAAAACCCAGGAAATGGTTCGTCAAATCCTGCAGGAGATGTACAGTACGCAGCCAGACGGGATTGTTGGAAATGAGGATTGTGGACAGATGTCTGCCTGGTACTTGATGAGTAGCTTGGGCCTGTATCCGGTAACTCCCGGATCTGGCGAGTATGTGCTGACCGCTCCATTATTTCCAGAGGCAAGCATTCAATTACACAATGGCAAGGCCCTTCAGATCAAAGCGAATGATCCGAAGAAAAATATCTACATCAAATCGGTAAAGTTTAACGGACAAGCTGTTGACAAGACTTTCATTACGCACGAAATACTGATGCAGGGAGGTGTGCTTGAATTTGATTTGGACAGCCAACCCAATAAAAATTGGGGAGTGAAAACAGAAGAGCGTCCTTCTTCCATGTCGGCCGGGCAGCAAGTCTCTGTTCCTTATGTGAAAAACGATCTGCATTATTTTATTGACGAAATCAACTGCGAACTGGGGTGCCGAACAGCTGGCGCCGAAATTAGATATACGCTGGATGGCTCTGAGCCTAACGAAAGCTCTACGAAGTACGAAAAGCCCTTCAAAATTGACCGGGACATGAAGCTCACAGCAAGAGCATTTAAAGCAGGTTATAAGCCTAGCCCGGTCTTTTCAGTGCAAGCCGTTAAAGCTGTTTTCAGAAAGGCGGATCGACAATCAGCTAACCATCAGGGGGTAACCTTCAAATATTACGAGGGCGAGTTTTCAACTGTTGATGATTTGGCATCTGCTCCGGTCGTTAAAAAGGGTTTTCTGGACAAGGTAAGTATTCAGATTGCAGAAAGGGAAGATGACTTTGGGCTGGAATTCAACGGGTATATTGCTATCCCTGAAGATGGTGTTTACGAGTTCTATACCGAATCAGATGATGGAAGTACCCTGAAAATTGGCGATGCAACTGTGGTTTACAATGATGGATCGCATGCCGCGATTCGGGCAACAGGAAGGATTCCTTTGAAGGAGGGCTTGCATCGTTTTCAGTTGCGTTATTTTGAAGACTATGAGGGCCAGAAATTGGATTGGGGCTGGAAAAAGGCTGGTGAAGAAAAATGGCAGGCAATCAGCAAAGAGTCTTTGTATGTAAGGAATTAAACGTTGGAATTACTTTTGAAAAAATAGAAATAATGAAATCAATCAAATTCATTTTCGGAATACTTAGTTTTCTTTTAATTGGACAAAGTGGACTGAGAGCTCAGTATGCTAATCAAGAGCAAGCTGATAAATTAAATTACACCGTTGAACAGGCTTATGAAACGGTTCAGGTGAAACCGGTAAAAGGGAAGAAAGTAAAAAATGTCATTCTGATGATTGGAGACGGAATGGGGCTCACACAGATTTCCATGGCTTGGGTGGCCAACCAAGGGAAATTGAATGTGGATAACTTTCCTTACACTGGTTTGGCACGAACCTATGCCGGAAACAAGTTGATTACTGATTCGGGGGCTGCGGGAACTGCCATGGCAACAGGACAGAAAACAAGGTACCATTCAGTAGGGGTTGATATGGACGGGAATCCGCTAACTTCTCTAACTGACTTGGCTCACGAAAAAGGCCTTGGAACAGGAGTGGTGGTCACTTGCGGATTAACGGATGCGACACCGGCTGCATTTTGCTCTAACCATGCCGATCGTGAGCAGCTGGAAGCAATTGCAGCTGGTTATCTGAATTGTAATGTTGATTTTATTTTTGGCGGCGGACGCACCGATTTCAATAAGCGATCGGATGAACGGGATTTGCTAAAGGAAATGGAAGAACGGGGCTACCAGTTGGCTGATTCTTGGGCTGATGTTGAAGATTACAAGGGCGAAAAGCTTTTTGCAGTTGTTGATGACGGTCAGCTGCCTTTAGCGAAAGAACGTGGAGATGTGTGGCAGAAGGCGGCATTGAAAGCAATCGATGAGTTGAGCAAGCACAAGAAAGGCTTTTTTGCCATGTTGGAAGGCTCACGGATTGATGACTGCGGCCACTGGAATGATGTGCCTGCCTTGATGGGCGAAATTTTTGACTTTGATCAGACCATTGGAAAAGTATTGGAGTGGGCTGAGAAAGACGGAGAAACCTTGGTGGTGGTGTTGGCTGATCACGAAACCGGAGGCTTGACCTTGCTGGACGGTAGTATTGAGGCAGGGCAGGTTGAAGGCCATTTTTCTACAGGAGGCCATTCAGGAATTGTCATTCCCGTTTTTGCTTATGGCCCGGGCGCGAGTGAGTTTTCCGGTACTTACGAAAACACGGACGTATTTCGGAAAATCGCTGAACTTCTAAAATTGCAGTAAGAAACCTTAAAACTAATGGTATGAATACATTCAGAATAAAAACCATGGCAGCTTTGGTCTGCTTGCTGGCTTTTGTTGTTACTGCAACTGGCCAACAAGAAAAAGATCAACTGAAATTTCATCAGGATAAGTCATTCAAAATAGCACAATTCACAGACCTTCATTGGGACAATGGATCGGCAAATTGCTCAAAAACGCGGGCAACAATCGAAATGGTGCTAAAAACGGAGAAACCTGATTTGGCAATTCTTACTGGTGATATTGTTACCAACGTCCCAGCAAAAGAAGGCTGGCAGGCCGTGGCAACTCCATTTATTGAGACAAAAACACCTTGGGCTGTTACGCTCGGCAATCATGATGCAGAACCCGGAATTTCACGTGATGAGATTTTTGAGCTTCTGGAAACGATGCCCTACTTTGTTGGTAGCAAAGGGCCGGAGCTAACAGGTTGTGGAAATTATGCACTTGAAATTAAGTCGTCGGAAAGTGACCAAACGGCGGCAGTACTCTACTGTTTCGACTCAAATTCGTATTCCACCAACCGCAAAGCGAGTGACTACGATTGGGTTCATTTTGACCAGATTGGCTGGTATCGTACCCAGAGTCAGCAGTTTACTACACAAAACGCTGGAAGTCCGCTTCCTTCGCTGGCTTTCCTGCATATTCCTTTAATTGAGTATAAGTTTATCGAAGACAAGGAAAGTACCGTTGGTAGGCGTGAGGAAGGTGTTGCTTCAGCTGATCTAAACTCGGGCTTGTTCGCTTCTTTGTTCGAGATGAAGGATGTTATGGGAGTCTTTGCCGGGCATGATCACGATAACAATTACATCGGCATTCATAAAGAGATCGCACTGGCTTTTGGTCAAAGAACCGGAGCTGATGCTTATGGTAAATTACCTTTAGGGAGCCGGATTATTCAGCTGGCAGAAGGTGATTACCGTTTTGATAGTTGGATTCGGACGGATGAAGGGGTGGCATTTAAGTTCAATTATCCTTCTGGATTAACCTATGACGATAGCAATGCAGAGTACTTTCCAGCAGTTTCTGTAAAAGGGGTAAAGCCTGGCACTGCTTATCGTTATTTTGAAGGGGAATTTAAGCAAACTGAAGAGCTGAAAAAGGCCAAGCCAGTTGCAAGTGGCGTGGCAAGCTCTATTTCGTTGGAGCCCGCCAAACAAGATGATTATTTCGGATTGGAGTACACAGCCTATCTGAAAATAGATAAGAAAGGAGTTTATCGTTTTTACACCTACTCCGATGATGGTTCTCGTTTATATATCGATAATCAGTTGGTTGTTGATAATGATGGTTCGCACAGTGCCCGCCGAAAAGATGGACAAATTGCGCTGGAAACCGGCTATCATGAGTTAGAGGTGCTTTATTTTGAATCGTACATGGGGCAGGAACTGGAAGTTGGAATTTCCGGTTTAAGTATTCGGGAAACGCCTATCCCAGGCAACATGCTTTTTTATAAGAAATAATTGTCATTAAATCGCAATCAGGGAGGATTTCACCTCCCTGGTTTTCTACCTTCTTTTAAGAACCCTAAATCGATAAAAACCAATGAAGACAAACCGTCGTAATTTTTTAAGAGCAGGAGTGCTGGCCGGTACATCTGTTGTTTGTTCTCCGCTGGCAAGTGCCGGAAGCGATAGTGCTGAACGGAAGTCTCCTTATAAACTACCCTACAAAAATACCTACGTAAAAAACTCCTTTGTAGCTGAAAACGAGTTCCGAAGAATGGATCCTCAGTTGATTGATCCTCCAACTTTTTCAGAAGCAAAAAACGTTTTGCCTGAGCCATTCTGGGATGGAAACAAAGAGGCCATTGATATGTATTGGAAGGCTTGGGAGATTGGAATTGGGCACACCCGGAAGCCTCTTCCCGGTTCTGGCTTTGTGTCCAGTTATCTCGATACGGCTTACAACGGCAATATCTTTATGTGGGATTCAGCCTTCATTACTTTGTTTGCCCGCTACGGAAGCCGTTTGTTTCCATTTCAACAAACCTTGAATAATTTTTACTCTCTGCAGCATTTGGATGGTTTCATTTGCCGTGAGATTATGGAAACAGGCGATGATGCTTTTCACCGATATGATCCAGTGAGCACCGGCCCGAATATCATTCCGTGGAGTGAGTTGGAGTATTACAACCATTTTGGAGATTGGGATCGGGTGAACCTGATTTTTCCAGCTTTAGCAGCCTATAGTCGCTGGTTGAGGTTGAACCGTACCTGGCGCGACGGCAGCTATTGGACTAGTGGTTGGGGAACGGGAATGGATAACCAGCCAAGGGTTCCGCGCGAGTACAACATGATATACAGCCATGGGCACATGGTGTGGTTGGATGCTTGCTTGCAGCAGTTGATGGTTGATCGTATTTTGCTCAAGTTTGGTTTTGTTCTGGAGCGTTGGCAGGAAATTGAAGATATCGAAGATGAAATCGGTGTGCTGTCAGCCTACATTCGTGAGCATCTTTGGGACGATAAAACCGGCTTTTTGTACGATCGTTTTCGTGATGGCAGTCTGAGCCAGATGAAAGGGATTGGTGCTTATTGGGCGTTGCTGGCCGATGTGTTGGAAAAAGACCAACTTGATCGTTTGGTTGAGCATCTGGACGACCCCGCAACCTTTAACCGTAAATTTCCGGTTCCTTCACTATCGGCTGATAACGAGAAATACCAGGAGGACGGTCGTTACTGGCAAGGTGGAATTTGGGCGCCAACAAATTTCATGGTGATTAAAGGACTTCAAAAAAATGGCTATCGCGAAAAAGCGTTTGACATTGCCTTTAGTCATCATCAGCATATTTTGGAAGTGTTTAAAAAGACCGGGACATTTTGGGAGTACTATGCGCCTGAGAGTGCTAAACCCGGTTTGTTAGCTCGCCCTGACTTTGTTGGATGGACCGGCCTGCCTCCAATAGCAGTATTGATTGAAGGGGTGTTTGGTATTCAGGGAAACTTTCCTGAAAAGACCATCCACTGGGATGTGAACTTAACAGAGAAGCATGGGATTGCTCGTTTCCCGATAGGTCCTGAAGGAATGCTGTCCCTAACCTGCTTTGAACGAAGCTCAAAACAACAACGCCCGAAAATTGAGATTGAATCAAACATGGAGCTAAAACTAAAATTAAGCTGGCAGGGTGGCAAGGAAGAGTTTGCGATTCAAAAAGGAATGAATCGTATTGGCTAAGCTAGTCTTAAGTCTATCAGCTTAGCTTGCAGGTAAAGGCCAGTATTGCTTGTGTGTAAAAGGAGGAATGTCGAGAAGATATTTCTCCTTTGTTATTTGTGTTTTTGGACTTATTTTTCTCGAATATTAATTTCGGCTCCTGATACTTGAAATCAGTTTCATATTTCTGAAAAAGAAATGAACTGCAAATTAGATAATTACGGAGTTTGTTGATGGGGCCAGTCAGTGAAAATAAGGTTTTGAGAGCTTGGGTGAAGTTTTAGATTAACCGAAAAACAGCATATAATGAATATATCAAGAAGACGATTTACAAAAATTGCCGGCTTGGCAACAGTAGGGACCATAGTCTCTTCAAAAGCTGTTTGGGCAGCAAATAGTAAGACCTTAAAAGTCGGGCTAATTGGGTGTGGCGATCGGGGGACTGGTGCAGCAGAGCAAGCATTGCAAGCAGATCCAAATGTAATTTTTTGCGCAATGGCTGATGCCTTTTCTGATCAGTTGGAAAAATCATATGCGAGCCTGAAGCAAAAATTTGGAGATAAGGTGCAGGTTGCAGAAAACAATAAATATGTAGGATTGGATGCTTTTCAAAGACTGATTGACTCGGATGTAGATGTTGTGTTGTTGGCCGCGCCTCCTGCGTTTCGACCTGACCATTTAGAGGCGGCAGTAAATGCAGGGAAACACATTTTTTGCGAGAAACCTTTTGCCGTAGATGCTCCTGGATTACGCCGGGTAATTGCTGCTGCTGAAAAGTCAAAAGCAAAGGAGCTCGCATTGGTTTCGGGCTTTTGTTGGAGATACCATGTTCCAAAGCGCAAAACGTTTAATCGGGTGTTGGATGGACAGATCGGAGAAATTCTAACAGCCGAAGCAACTTACAATACCGGTGAGTTGTGGTACCGGGAACGTCAAAACGCTTGGTCCGATATGGAATATCAATTACGGAACTGGCTTTATTACAATTGGCTTTCGGGTGATCACATCGTTGAGCAGGCAATCCATAGTATTGACCTATTCTCATGGGCAATGGGGGATATTGCTCCTGTGAAGATAAGTGGCACTGGTGGACGCCAGAAACGCACGGATAAGAAGTTTGGGAACATCTATGACCATTTTGGAGTAACCTATGAGTATGCAAATGGCTCAAAAGCTTACTTTTTCTGTCGTCAGCAAGCAGGAACTTCTCCTTCGTATGCGGTCGAATTAGCTGGTACCGATGGAAGGTGTAAGGTGAATTGTCGTACTGGTTTACATGAGATAAGTGGAAGAAATAGCTGGCGGTATGATGATGAAACGAAATTTACAGATGAAAACGCTTACAAAAAGTCGAAAGTAAAGAACATGTACCAACAACAGCATGATGAGCTTTTTGAATCCATTCGTAATGGGCAACCGATCAATGATGGAGAATGGATGACTCGCTCAAATTTATTGGCTTTAGCAGGGCGTATGGCAGCATATACGGGGCAGACAATTTCATACGACCAAGCCTTAGCATCTGAGGAAGTGTTGTTCCCTAAAAATATTTCATGGGATACAAAGTATGAACTTCCGGTTGCAATTCCCGGGGTTACCAAGTTTAAGTAACGCAATATTGTCATTGGATTGATTTAAATCAGAAAGGAGAAACAGACATGGAGTGTTTCTCCTTTTTTGATTTTTGGGAGTCTGAGTTTTGTATCTAAGGGAATAGCTTTCTTTACTCTTATTTGACCAAATGTTTAAATAATAGAAAGATATGACATATTGAATTTTTAAATAAGTGTAATTTAAATTTTTTCTCCTCATATAGTTTTATACTTTTAAAAGACTAAACTGAGCCTATTCCTTACGAAAAAATTTAAGCTGGATTGAAGACTGAAGAACATATCAAGTTGTTTCATGCAGTATCTCAAGGTGATGAAAGAGCTTTTCAACGGCTTTACACGCTTTATTTTCCTCGTCTATATGCTTTTGCTTTAAAAATAATTGGCGATACAGGACTTGCCAAAGATCTGGTGCAAAATGTTTTTATCCGGCTCTGGGAAATGCAAACCACTTTTCATTACGAACATCCTGAAGCTTTTTTATATAAGATGGTTCGCAACGCTAGCTTAAACTACATCCGGCATCTGAAAGTGGTTGATAACTTAAAATCTCAGGTGAAAGATCAGTATCTGGGAGAAGAATTGTACTACATTGATATGGTTGGAGATGAACCGTACCTGTTAGTCGAGAAGGAGCTTTTTGAGAAAGTAACTGAAGTGATGGAGCGACTTCCGGATAAATGCCAGCAGGTTTTTAGAATGAGCCGTATCGATGGTCTTAAAAATCAAGAAATAGCTGATCAGTTAGGTTTGAGTATAAAAACAGTGGAAAAGCATATTTCGAAAGCGTTAAGCATTTACCGCGAAAAGTTTGCCGGCTACCTTCCTTTGTCTGCTATTTTGGTTGTTCTTCAAGAACTGAAGTCGTTTTAATAAAAAAAATCCAAATTTTTTTGAGAATTGAGGTAGGGTATATCCCTCTGGCAAGTGTTCCATAGTTGAAAATCAAAAGACAATGGATACGGCAAGCCAAATGAGGGAAAGGATAATGGCCTACTTTAAAGGGGAGTTATCTAAAGAAGAGGAAACTTTCTTATATGCATGGATAAAAGAAAGTGCAGAAAATAAAGCATTCTTTTTTCAATTGAAAAATGAATTTGCTTTACAAGAGGACACTGATCCATTGATCGAGCGTTCGTATGCAGAGTTGAAGAGTAAGTTATTACTTCGGCAACAGTTTCCTTCAGTGCCCCGAAAGAAAAAATCTTCATTTTTATTTCTTCGTGTTGCGGCTGCAATCGTAGTCGGATTAATACTGGGTGGGGGGGGGACCTATCTTTTCTCATCCAAACCGGTAGAGGAAGTTAAAGTTGTATGGTTTGAAACGAAAGTTCCTCGGGGAGAAAAATCTCAGCTGTTGCTGCCTGATGGCTCAAAGGTATGGATGAATTCGGAGTCGAGCCTTTCTTATCCCAGCAATTTTATGGCTGGGAACCGAAATGTAAAACTGGATGGTGAAGCTTATTTTGAAGTCGCCAAGCAACAGAAATCAAAGTTCTCGGTTCAAACACGGGACTATACGGTCCGGGTGTTGGGAACAAAGTTTAACGTTACTGGCTATGCCGATTTTAACCGGACAGAAACAGCTCTCCTTGAAGGAAGTGTTGAGATTATCCGAGGGAAACAGCATCTGGCTTTACATCCTGGTCAGACTTTGCAATACAAGGATGGGCAGTTTATCATGGGAGAGCTTAGCGGAGGCACATCGGCCAAATGGAAAGACAACTTATTCGATTTTAAGGAAATTCCTTTCGAAGAATTGGTGCTTCGTCTGGAACGCTGGTACGATGTCGATATTGAAGTGAAAAGTGACGATCTGAATAAGATCGTTTATTCAGGAGTTTTTAAAAATGCTGAAACCATTGAAGAAATCTTAGATATTTTTCAACTAACCATGCCTATAAGCTATACAAAAGAAGATTTTAGAAAATTTAGTATTCAAAGGAAGAAGTCCTGACCCAACAAGTAAAACGAAGTGCCTATGATATAACTTATTAAAAATGGGGAATGCCCACCATTCCCCATCTTGATTTAGTCTGTGTTAACCTAATTAAATTAACTACAAAACGAAACAAAAGTATGGAAAAAAACTGTTGTGTCGAAGGAAAAGCTATGCTTTTTCGACGATGGAAAACCCTTCTTATTATGAAGCTTCAGCTAATATTTATTTTAGGATTCTTAATGCAATCGTATGCTGTAGTATCTCAAGCGCAGAGCAAACGATTAAATCTCAGGTTTGAAAATAATTCGTTAAAAGAAGTTCTTCAGGTGCTGGAGACGGAAACGGATTTTTCTTTAGTCTATAAAGACGAGCAACTTAATTCGGGAGAACGGATAACTGGTGATTTCAAAGATAAGCTGGTCAGTGAAGTACTGGATAATGTGTTGAGAGAAACCGGGCTTACTTATACCATAAAAGGACGGGCCATTGTGTTGCTTCCGGATGATCTGGCGAATGTCCTTCTGGAACAAAGAACTGTTCGGGGTAAAGTTGTTGATGCCGCCGGACAGCCGCTTCCAGGGGTTTCCGTCTTGCTAAAAGGGACAACCAGTGGAGTTGTAACTGATTTTGATGGCCGATTCCAATTACCTGAAGTACCAACTGAAGGCATCCTTGTATTTTCATTTATGGGAATGCGCACGCAAGAAGTAATGGTCAAAGGGAATGATGAATTGACCGTTGTTCTGGAAGAAGATGCGATTGGCGTGGATGAAGTTGTTGTTGTGGGGTATGGAACTCAGAAAAAGGTGAATGTAACTGGATCGGTTGATGTGGTATCAGGAGACAAGCTAGCGAACCGGCCTGCTTCCAATGTGTCCTTACTGTTGCAAGGAACCTCTCCAAACCTGAACATTTCGCTGAGTAATATGGGGGGTGAACCGGGAGCTACACAGAAGTGGCAAATCCGTGGGATTGGCTCGCTTTCCGGAAATTCATCACCACTCATTTTGGTTGATGGAGTTGAGATGGATGTTAACCTACTGGATCCGGAGTCAATTGAGAGTGTATCTGTTTTGAAAGATGCTTCGGCATCAGCTGTTTATGGATCAAGGGCTGCATTTGGAGTTGTTTTAATTACAACGAAGAAAGGGCAAAAAGATCAACCGGTTCAAATTCAGTATAGTAACAACCTTTCGTTTGCCGTTCCTATTTATGTCCCTAGTATGTTGGATTCCTACTCTTACGCAATCGCATTTAACCAGGCCCGCGCCAATGCCGGACTTGGACCTACTTTCCCGGATGAGCAGGTGGAACGCATTAAAGGTTACATCGATGGAACTTACAGCTATCCGTATGATCCGGAGAACCCACCAAATAGCCATTGGCGCGGACGTTGGGTTGGTAATGCCAATAATAACTGGACTCAGATGTATTATAAAGACTATGCTTTTAACCAGAAGCATAACATCAATATGAGTGGGAGTACAGAAAAAACACAGTATTATTTTACCGCTGGCGTTTTTGATCAGCCCGGCCTGTATACTTGGGGAGAGGATTCTTATCAACGGTATAATGTCTTGGCTAATTTTTCATCGAAAGTTACCGAGTGGGGACGATTTGATTTTAGTACGAAGTATGCACGTACCAATCAGGATCATCCGATTGGAATGGTTGGCTTACCCCGGACCTATACCTGGTCGCAGTTCATTAACTTTTTCCCAACGATGCCAGTCTATAATATTGATGGCACATACAATAATCCATTGATTCCATTGCTGGAAGAAGGCGGAAGAATAAAAGATGAAAAGAATGATTTATGGATGAATTTCGGGATTGAAGTAGAACCCGTAAAAGGCTGGAAGACCAATGTTCGTTACAACTACAACTACGAATGGGGATCTTCGTTTCAGAATCCAAAGCCGGTTCCTACGACATGGGCCAATGGCGGTTCCGGAAATATTGGGGAGTCAACAACAGGGGCCAGAACCAGTTTGTCTCAAAAAAAATACACCTTGTTTAGTGCTTTTAGCTCCTATGAGAAAAAACTGAATAAACACTACTTTAAAGGTTTAGTTGGTTACGAGTGGGATAAAAATGAATACAATAGCTTGTATGGTTCAAAAATGGATCTGATTACTCCCGAGATTGTGGCAATCAGAGCTGCATCAGGAACGATGACGCTGGATGATCGCTTAGGGCATTGGACAACCATGGGGATATTTGGCAGACTTAACTACAACTACGATGAAAAGTATCTGGTGGAGTTTAGTGCTCGCTACGACGGATCGTCAAGATTTGCCCGCGGTTCAAGGTGGGGCTTTTTTCCATCGTTCTCAGCCGGCTACAATATTGCACGAGAAAACTTTTGGGCCTCTCTCGAAGACTATGTGAATACATTGAAATTTAGGGTTTCTTACGGTTCTTTAGGAAACCAGAATGTTGCAAACTACTTGTATTTGGCTACCATTCCTGTCAGTCTTCGGAATGATTATATTGTTGATGATGAACTTCCATTGTATGCCCGGTCTCCACGGATTATTAGCCCGGATTTGACCTGGGAAACGATTACTACTTTTGATGTCGGTTTTGATTCCGAATTTCTGAATCATCGGTTAAGTGTGGTATTCGATTGGTACGAGCGGATTACTTCAGATATGATTGGCCCATCAGAGCAACTGCCTTCAGTATTGGGAACCAGTGCGCCAGCAGCAAACAATGCAAAGTTATCAACAACGGGAATTGAGCTTTCGATTGGTTGGAAAGACCGAATTTCTTCGGATTTCTCCTACGATGTGAAAGTTGGATTGAGTGATTATAAAACGAAGATTCTCGAATATCTTAATGCAACAGGAAACGTTCATTCCTGGTATGCTGGAAAAATGTATGGCGATATTTGGGGACTGACAACTGATGGTATTATTCAGCAAGAAGGAGAGGACATGTTTGATCAATCTTATTACTATGCCACTTGGGGACCTGGTGATATCAAGTATAAAGATTTAAATGATGATAAGGAAATTAACCCAGGCAATAGTACCTTGGATGATCATGGCGACCTGTCGATAATTGCCAATACCACTCCTCGTTACGCCTATAACATCTCAATTGGTGCGAACTGGAAGAATTTTGATTTGAAAATGTTTTGGCAAGGAATTGGGAAACGTGATTTCTTACCAAGCAATTCCGAATATTTCTGGGGATTAATGGCTGCACCAAATAATTCAACCCTTTTAGAGGGAGGATTGATGATGGACTATTGGCGGCCTGCTGATGAAACAAATATTTTTGGGCCGAATACCAACTCTTACCTTCCAAAGCCTTACTTCTCATCACAACGAAATAAGAATATTCAGGATCAAACCAGGTATGTTTTAAATGCTTCTTACTTAAGGTTAAAAAACCTGCAAATTGGATATACACTTCCTGAGAAGATCTCAAAGAAAGTATTTATCCAAAAGGCAAGAGTATATGTATCAGGCGAAAACCTATTGACCTTTTCTTCATTGCCTGACCT
Source organism: Sunxiuqinia elliptica (assembly GCF_900113005.1). GTDB lineage: Bacteria > Bacteroidota > Bacteroidia > Bacteroidales > Prolixibacteraceae > Sunxiuqinia > Sunxiuqinia elliptica. The sequence goes on along the minus strand of NZ_FONW01000009.1, from coordinate 133,664 downwards.
TTTTGAACCGGAAACAACTGTTGCCTCAAACCGTCGCGAAGGGGGAATTGATTTGGGAGAAATTTACCCAATCACTCAGATGTTTTCTTTTGGTTTTAGTTTAACATTTTAGTAAAAAGAATATTTAAATCAGATAGTTATGAACGATTTGAAATTACTAATATGCTTCATTTGTTTAAGCTCGTTTTTTGTTAGCTGCCAGGATGAAGACTTTTTGGATCGATATCCTTTAGATCAGGTTACTGATGCGGTTTTTTTCACCCAGCCCAGTGACATGAAGATATATCTGAACCAGTTCTACAACCGGAGTATTTTTCCTCATCAATATTATCACAGAGGTGATATTGGTTCAGATATTCATATGAATGACCGAACGATGGATCAACGTCTCGAGGGAACAATGACCATTAATTCAGGACCTTCTCTTTCATATGCCAATGTGAGGGCTGTCAACTATTTCTTTGATAATTATAAGAAGTGTGAAGCTGATTTTGAAGAGTACCAGCAATACGTTGGCGAAGCACATTTCTTTAGAGCTTTCTTCTATTATCAGTTGTTGAAAAACTTTGGAGATGTTCAGTGGGTAGCAAAGCAACTACAGACCAATTCTCCAGAACTCTATGGAACTCGTGATGCCCGAAATGTGGTTGCAGACCAGATAATTGCTGATCTTGATTCGGCAGCGATGTACATGACAGCTGAAAAAACGAGTGGTTATTCTCGGTTGAATAAGTGGATCGCCTTGTTGTTCCAATCCAGAGTGGCGCTTTACGAAGGTACTTGGGAAAAATACCATGCAGGCTCCGATTTTGGAGTTGCTAATGCTCAGCCTGATAAGTACTTGAATAAAGCTGCTGAGGCTGCAAGTCAGGTTATGAATAGTGGCTTGTATGATATTTATTCAACAGGCTCTCCAGCGACTGATTATGTCGATTTGTTTGGGCTTCGGGATTATACCAATAATCAAGAAGTAATGTTCTGGAACAAGATGGACTTGGATCTGAATGTGAGTGCAAAGCGGAAGTTGGATTATTTAGCTTATCCCTGGAGTTTTGGTATTACGCGTTCGTTGGCCGATGCTTACTTATGTACTGACGGGAAACCGATCCAGGTTAGTCCGTTGTTTCAAGGATACAATACCATTGCAGATGAGGCTAAAAACAGGGATCCACGTTTTTATCAAACTATTTTTACCCCGGATGTTCCCTGGAAAATAACCGATGGAGATACAGTCCTGTGGAATGAAGTTTACGAAACAAAGCTGTTTGTCAATATTGACTATACGACACCTACTGGGTTTCAGCGTCGGAAACACTACAATCCACACACCGAATTTCACGATTTAAACTTTGAGGAAACACCTTCTATTCAGTTTCGCTATGCAGAAGTTTTGTTGAACTATGTGGAGGCGAAGGCTGAGCTGGGAAGCATTACTCAGGAAGATATTGATCAAACAATCAAGAAGCTAAGGGATCGGGTTGGTATGCCTAATTTGATTTTAGCAGATATTATTGCCGATCCAAAATGGGAATTCCCCGAGTTGTCACCGATAATCAATGAAGTTCGAAGAGAACGCAAAATTGAGTTAGCCTTGGAGGAACTCCGTTTTCAGGACATTGCCCGGTGGGCTGCGGCAGATGAGCTGATTATTGGTAAAAAGCCTTTGGGTGCCAAGAAAGACCAATTCAACATTGTGCCTGCCTATGCCGTCGATGAAAATGGGTTCCTGGATCCTTTAGGGGGAGCACTTCCGCAGGGATGGCAGTTTAATCCAAACAGAGATTACCTGTATCCAATTAAAGAAAACGAATTGGTATTGAATCCCAATCTGGGGCAAAATCCTGGTTGGTAGTAAATCTTCTCACATCCTAATTAACCAATAGAGTTTATAGCCTGATGGTTTTTCATTGGGCTATAAATTCAATTTAAACGAGAAGAGACGAAAAGAAAAAATTAGAACAGAACCTTATTCATATCGGAACTATGAGCAACCTATTCAGAAGAGATTTTTTAAAAGGATTAGTGGCAGTGCCATTTCTCGGTTATTTTTCCATGTTTTTTGAGAAGAGCATTGGCAAGGAGATAAAAGGGAAGAAAAAGAATATTTACGAAACACTAAAAATAAAAGAGCTTGATGCACCCAAACAAAAATTGTTACCTCCAACTGGTGCAGGAAGTAAACGGTTAAGAATCGGATTAGTGGGGCATGGCTGGCGAGGAGAACAATTATTAAAAACGCTGGGATTTGTACATCCTGAGTTTGTAGAAAAAAATACAATCAATGGAGAACCCACCAAAGCACTTTTGGACTTCTTGAATCAAGAAGATCTGAATGTTGAGTTCGCAGCGGTTTGCGATACGTTTGACGTTAGAACAAAGCGTGCCGTTGAAATCTCATCCAATGAACTTCATCCGGGAGGACGACGAAAGTCAAAAGCTGTGAAGGTGTTTTCTTCTTATCGTGAAATGGTAAAAAGTGATGAGATTGATGCCATTATAATTGCAACTGCCGACCACACGCATGCCTTAATTGCAATTGAGGCAGCAAAAGCAGGGAAGCATGTGTACTTGGAAAAACCGATGACTCATTCTATTGAAGAGGCTGTGGCGCTGAAAAAAACAGTTAAATCAACAGGTATTGTTTTTCAGCTCGGCCATCAAAACCGGCAACAAATGAGTTTTAAAATTGCACGCGAAATGTATCAAAAAGGGGTGCTTGGAGAAGTTTCGATGGTTCAGACCTATACCAATCGAAATAACACTTTTGGTGCTTGGATACGGGACGATGCCTTTGATCATAAACTGGGGAACCGGGATAATATTAATTGGAAAGAGTTTTTAGCCAATGCGCCTTGGACGGAGTTCGATTTAAAACGGTATTTCAGTTGGCAGCGCTACAGCGATTATGGAACCAGTGTTACCGGTAACGACTTTACCCATCGATTCGATTGTGTGAATCAAGTGCTTGATCTTGGTATTCCGGACACTGTGGTGGCAATGGGCGGGCAGCATTACTATAAAACCCATGGCGACATGCCTGATGTGATGAATGCGATATTTCATTACCCCGATCGAAAATTGACCATGACTTACGATTGTTCATTGAAAAACAGCACTTACCGGGAATCGCGGATCATGGGAACAGAAGCTACGATGGATGTTGACGGCGCGATCACACTATTCAAAGATGGGCAGTCGAAAAGATACAGCGACCTTAAAATAAACACATCGGACCCCATGTATTACTACGATCCTTATGCTGGCATTGATGCTGTTTCTTCAGCAACCTCTCAATCATATTTCAGAGGTGGTTATGGTCGGACACTCATTGATGGAAAAGTTGTGGATGCAACATTTCTTCACCTCAAAGAATGGATCGATGCGGTACGAGGTAAAGGGCAACCAAGTTGTCATGTTGATATCGGTTTTCAAGAAGCCGTTACCTTTAATTTGGCAAACTTGGCCTATGTGCATAAGCGTCCGGTAAAATGGGATCCGGTGAATGAAAAAGCAATCATTTTATAAATTGAAAAGAGGTAGAAGAAACAAATGGGAAACGATAAAATTACAAACAGATATTCAACCAAGCAGTTGTTCGTTCTGACTTTTTTAAGAGTGCTGATTGGTTGGCATTTTTTATACGAAGGTTTAGTGAAGTTATACACGCCTGATTGGACGGCAAAGTCTTATTTGGATGGAGCAGTAGGCGTTTTAGCTCCATTTTTCAAATCAATGACGAACTCTGAGTTTGCGATGAACCTGGTGGATACACTCAATGTGTGGGGACTGATTTTAATCGGAATTAGCCTGTTTATTGGACTGCTATCCAAACCAGCCAAAATATTTGGCATGATCCTTTTGGCAATGTATTACCTGGCGTATCCGCCTTTCCCCGGATTAGCTACAACAGTGCATGCCGAGGGAAGTTACTGGATTGTCAATAAGAACCTGATTGAGATTGCAGCACTGAGTGTTTTGCTGTTCTTCCCATCCAGCTACATTACTGGAATTGATCGTTATTTGAATTTATGGAAGAAGCAAAAGGAAAGTGTGAAACACGAAGAAGTTTTATCCACCTAATTGATGCAAAAACTATAGAGTTCGGGGTGTTTGTGTTAATTGTTGGAAATCATTGTTCTTTATCATAAATTAGAAATTCGAAAAATGAGACAGTCTGGAAAACACATCATTAAGCGTATTTTAATCGCGAGTTGTTTCGCTTTTTTAGCTGGTAGTTGGGTGTCTGGCGCCGACGGTCAAAAAGTGTTGAAAGAGGAAGCATCGCAGGATTGGAGTAAAATTTCCGGGCTGTTTTCACCTCCAGCAGCATTTCAAAATGAATTTGGAGATTTTAAATCACCGCTTCGTTTTTACAATGGTGATACGGTGGCCAATACTGAAGATTGGTTGCTACGGCGAGAAGAAATTCTTGGGCGGTGGCATCAAATGATGGGGCCTTGGCCTGATTTATTGAAAGAACAACAATTGGAGTTTTTGGATTCTGTAAAAACAGAAGGTATTACGCGATATCAAGTGGCGTTCAATTGGCTCCCGGGAGAAAGGACTCAAGGCTACCTTTTGGTTCCTGAGGGAAGCATGAAGAAAGCGGCTGTTATTACCGTTTTTTACGAACCGGAAACGGCAGTGGGAATTGGAGGAAAGCCTTATCGCGATTTTGCCATCCAGTTAGCAAAGCGTGGTTTTATCACACTTTCTTTGGGAACAACTGAGGCTACTGCCAATCGAACATTTTCACTTTATTATCCTAATCTCAATAGGGCAAGCGTACAGCCTCTGTCGATGTTGGCTTATGCGGCGGCCAATGCCTGGCAGGTATTGGCCAAAGTGCCGGAAGTTGATTCAAGTCGGATTGGAATTGTCGGGCATTCTTTCGGTGGTAAATGGGCGATGTTTGCGTCCTGTCTGTATGAAAAGTTTGCTTGCGCAGCTTGGTCCGATCCTGGAATTGTTTTCGATGAAACTCGTGAGGCGGTTAATTACTGGGAACCTTGGTATTTGGGCTATCATCCTCAGCCTTGGCGAAAAAGAGGAATGATTACAGCCGATAATCCAGCCAGAGGATTGTACCCCAAGTTGGTTGAGGAAGGTTATGATTTGACCGACTTGCATGCTTTGATGGCACCTCGTCCTTTCTTGGTTTCGGGAGGATCAGAAGATCCACCGGAGCGATGGAAAGCCTTAAATCATTCGATTCTGATCAATAAACGATTAGGCTATACCAATCGGGTTGCAATGTCAAACCGGCCTGAGCATTCTCCAAACGAAGAATCCAACGAGCAGATTTATGCGTTTTTTAGCCACTTCCTGAAAGGCAAAAAGCGTTAAGTCTGATCATGAAGAACGAACTTTTCATGGAAAACCTAAAACTTGAATGATGGTGTAAACCAGCCAGATAAATAGGAGTTGTAAGTTTGTTTGGGTTCCGATTTGTTAAGCGGAACTTGAATCTTGCACCCTTGATTGAAAAATATTGAATGAACCTAACTAACATCTAATCAAATGGAAAAGGAAAGTAAAAAAACGAGTCGTCGTGCTTTTTTATCCCAAACAGGGATGGTTGCAGCTGGTCTGACTTTAGGGGCAAAATCAGTAAGCGCCAAAAGTTACTCCCGAATTTTAGGAGCCAATGATAAAGTCCGGGTAGGCTTTATTGGTGTTGGAAATCGGGGGACGCAGGTTATGCATGAATTTATGAACGAAGCGGACTGTGAAGTTGCTGCTTTGTGCGATGTATATGAACCTTACATAACACGAGATCGGTCTAAAGTGGATCCTCGGTACATTGAGACACGTCCTAGGCAAATTCCGAAAATGGGAGAAGCCTTTCCAAACAAGGTCGACCGGTATTTAGATTATCGACAGTTGTTAGAGGATAAATCGATTGATGCTGTTTACATTGGCACACCGGATCATTGGCATGCCCTTCAAACCATTCATTCGATTGAAGCTGGGAAAGATGTTCTTGTTGAGAAGCCGTTGACGAAAAGTATCCACGAAGGAAGAGCGATTATTAAGGCTTGGGAGAAGAGCAACCAGGTTGCAGGAGTCTGTTTAAACCGAAGAGGATCGGGGACTTACCAGAAGTTAGCTCAGGAGATTCCGGCTGGTAAAATAGGGAAAGTCACCTTTGCCGTAAGTAATCACGTGTCCAATATGTATCCAAGCGGAATCGGGAAAATGAAACCAGAAAGACCGCCTAAAGATTTCAACTGGGATATGTGGCTGGGGCCAAAACCGTACCGACCTTATCAGTATAATATTGCTCCTTACATGTTTCGTTGGTGGGAAGAATACGATAATCAGGTTTTGAATAACGGCGTCCATTCGCTGGATTTAATCCGTTGGTTATTAAATGAGAAAGCGCCGGTTTCGATTACAAGCTTGGGGGGAAGATACGTTGTTGATGATGATCGGACAATCCCCGATACGATGCAAACGATTTTTGAATTTCCCTCTGGGGCAATCGTTACCTTCACTCAATTGGAAGCAAGCTCAGGAAGCCTTGTTCGTCAAGGATTTTTGGAGATGCGAGGGACTGATGGAACACTCTACGCTGAAGGAAACAATGGGTATAAGATTGTGGCAACGTCCAAAGGACAATTTCAGACCTGGGATAAATTGATGGCTGAGGAAGAGTATGTTGTTAAGAATGTGGGTAACGGCAAATTGTCCGATGGAAGTTATGCAAATCCTGGGGCCAATATTGTTCGTAACTTTTTGGATTGTGTGAAATCAAGGGAAATGCCTTTGGTGTCACTCGAAGAAGGACACCTCTCAACCAATATGGCTCATTTGGCCACAATTTCCTTGCATGTTGGGCAAACATTGAAGTGGGATGCCGAGAAAGAACGGGTAGTCAACTGCGAGGAAGCCAATGATTTATTGTCTTATGAGTACCGTAAGCCATGGAGTTTATAAACTCATTTTTTGTATGAAAACTTCACTTACTCCAGTTCAGTTTCAAGGGGTTGAACTGGAGTAAAATGAGTAGTAACCAATGAGAAGACGAAACTTTTTAAAAGATGTTGGTATGTTTTATCTTTTGAGTATGTCTGGGGTTTTAACATCAGCTTGTGGTGCACAAAACTCGCGAAAGATAAGGATCTCAAATACAGAATCGCTAGTTGAGAAGGAACCGCTTATTGAGCCATTTGGCTTTAAGGGAGGTTACCTTTCTGAACTTTGGCAAATAGCTGTTCGCCTTAGAGGAAGTGGAGGCAACCAGGTGATTGGTCTGGGAACTCAAAGTGTTTTGTGGTCAGATAAATCGGTTTTTCTGGCTCATTCCGAAGATGAAGGAAATGCATTGATGTATGCCATTACTCAACAGGCTTTGAAAATCATTAAAGGGCAGTCTTTTAGCGATCCAGTAACATTGCTGGAAGATATTTTAGATGAAGTGTATGCTTTTGGAAAAAAGCTCACGAAAAATCCGAATCTTCGAAAAACCTTCATTCTAAATGCTTTGGTTGCAGTAGATAATGCTCTGTGGTTGCTGTATGCAAAGGAGAATGGGCTAAGCAGTTTCGACCAGATGATCCCGGAAGAATATCGTTCAACTTTTTCTGAACGGCACAAGAATGTAGCGGCCATTCCGCTGGTGGCTTATGGAACATCTGCTGAGCAGTTGAGGCAGACGGTCACCGATGGGCATTTCTTTATGAAAATAAAACTTGGTCAGCCTGGCACGCAGCAAGAAATGTTACAGAAAGATATGGAGCGTCTTGGCTCGATCCATGAGGTTTTGAAAGATGTTAGAACGCCACATACATACAATGGAAAGCTTCCTTATTATTTTGATGCGAATGGTCGGTATGAGTCAAAAGAGACTTTTTTACGGTTTCTGGAACATGCCCAAAAGATTGGAGCCTTTGATCAAATTACAATTGTGGAAGAGCCTTTCCCCGAAGAATTGCAAATTGATGTTTCTGACATTCCTGTGCGTTTGGCTGCCGACGAGAGTGCGCATACCGATGTGGATACAATAACCCGAATTAAGATGGGCTATCGGGCAATCGCACTTAAGCCAATTGCGAAGACTTTAAGCATGACCATGAAAATTGCGAAGGCGGCCACCGAGCAAAATATTCCTTGTTTTTGTGCCGACCTTACTGTAAACCCCATTTTGGTTGAGTGGAATAAAAACATTGCGGCCAGACTAAAAACCTTTCCAGGATTAAACGGGTTGGGGCTACTCGAAAGTAACGGTGCTCAGAATTATAAAAACTGGAAGACCATGAAAAGCTATTTGCCAATAAGCAATCAGCGTTTGGGTGATGTGAGAGATGGTTTATTCTCAACCGGGCCGGATTTTTACGAAAGCAGTGGTGGTATCTTTAAATTACCAACGCATTACAATGATTTGTTTGGAAAAATATAGTCTGAAAAATCAGATAAAAAAATAGAAGGATACCATGAGTATAGGTGAACGTGTAAAGCAAATTATTCGATCGGTTGGTCCCGGATTTATTGTCGCTTCGGCTGCCTTGGGACCGGGAAGTATTACGGTTGCATCCCGAATTGGATCGGTTTATGGCTATGCCTTTTTGTGGGTGATTGTGGTGGCTGCCATATCAATGGTTGCCTATACTTCCATGTCCTTGCGGTTTGGAATTTCACACGAGCGATCCATCTTGCAGCAGATCGCAGTAACTTATGGGCGATGGTTTTCGGTGGTTATTGGAATTTGTGCATTCCTTTCAGCATCAAGCTTTCAGTTTGGGAATAACCTGGGGATTGGGATTGCCATGGAAGGAATAACTGGCGTTGATGAACGAGTGTGGCCTTTTATATTTACCCCTTTGGGAATGTTGCTGGTTTTTCGAGCGGGTAACCTGTATAAAATATTGGAGAAGCTCATGATGGGAATGGTCATGATTATGATCTTGGCTTTTCTATTCAATCTAATTTTGGCGCGTCCGGATATGGGACAAGTCGCTCAAGGCTTTGTCCCTAAGTCTTTTTCACTAGGAGATTTGGATGTGGTGGCCGCGCTTGTTGCAACAACCTTTGTGTTGAATGGAGCACTGTACCAATCCTATTTAGCGCAGGATAAAGGCTGGAAAATTGCGGATGCTAAAAAGGCACAGAATGACACCTATATGGGAATTTCTTTATTGGCAATCATTTCTGCTTTGGTGATTATTACCTCGGCTGCAGTGCTCAATCCACTTGGAATTGTCGTTAATTCTGCTGCTGATATGGCTCTACAACTGGAATCGTTATTTGGACGCTATGCCAAGGTGATATTTAGCTTTGGCTTGTGTGCAGCAGCTTTCTCTTCCCTGATGGTTAACGCCGTAATGGGGGGTGGTTTGCTGGCTGATGGCTTGGGGCTCGGTCGGTCGATGAACGAAAAGATGCCAAAGTTATTCACGGTAGTCATTCTTTTGGTGGGAATGCTAATTGCTGTTTTTTTCAAAGGGAATGTCGTTTACGCCTTAATTTTGGCGCAGGCCTCATCCATTTTGGCCGTTCCTCTTATTGCTATTGGTATTCTATTAATTGTCAATCGAAAAATGGTGATGGGAAAACTGAAAAACGGTAAACTACAAAATACCCTGGCTATTTTGGGTTTTCTGCTTATCTGTGTGATGGTGTACTTTATGTATGCTAAGATTATCAGTTTTATTCAATCCCTATAAGATAACCGAAAATGAATGCAAGTGATGCCATATTGTTGACTCAGAAACTTGTCGAGTTAAACACAGTCAATCCTCCGGGAAATGAAGCACAAGCTGCAAAAGTCGTTGGTGAGCTTTTGGAGGAAAATGGGTTTCATGTAGTGTACTACTCTTTTGGAGAAAACCGTTTACATCTTGTTGCGGAAAATGCAAGGGCAACCGATGATTCTTCGGTAATCTTTTCTGGACATTTTGATACGGTCCCTTTTGACGTTGGGAACTGGAACGAAGATCCGTTGGGAGGCGAGATCAAAGAGGGAAAGTTATTTGGACGGGGAGCCAGTGATATGAAGAGCGGTGTGGCAGCCATGGTAGTTGCGGCTATTCTGGCTGTTACTGAAAACCCAGATGCTGCTGTTCGGCTCTTGCTTACTGCTGGAGAGGAAACTGGTTGTCAGGGAGCGGCTCATTTGGTTGAGCATATGAAACATTTGGGAAAAGCAAGGGGAATTGTGGTGGGTGAACCAACAGCAAATATCCCAGCCATTGGGCATAAAGGAGGTCTGTATTTACGCGTCACTGCTCAGGGACGAACCGCACATTCTTCCATGCCACACTTGGGAGACAATGCTATTTATAAGGTTGCGCGTGCCCTGTTGAAGGCGGAGCGTTTTAAGTTTTCGGAACCTGAAGATGGGTTATTGGGATGGCCAACAATTAATGTGGGAACGGTTCGAGGTGGCTTAAATCTTAATTCTGTTGCTGATTTTGCAGAGTTCACCATTGATATCCGTTCAACGTCCTGTTCCGATCATAACGAGCTATTAGCAAGACTCAAAGGCGAGCTGGGAGAGGACGTTCGCATTGGGGTATTGGTTGATCTTCCTGCTGTTTCAACCCACGCCAATGACTCATTTGTCCATTCCGTTTATCGGGCTTGCGGACTTGACGATTCTGCAGACATTCCACCAAAATCATTGCCATACCTAACAGATGGTGCTGTGTTGCAAGCTGCTTTTGATGGTGCTCCCACCGTTATTCTAGGGCCCGGTCTGCCTGAAATGGCTCATAAAGACGATGAGTATTGTTTTACGGAGAACATCATGGAGGCTATTGAAATTTATAAAAAGATCATTTTGAAAGGAGAAATATAGTTATGGAATTGTATCCGCAAAAAATTAGTGATGAAAAGCAATTGGAAGAATTGCTGTCTCGTCCATCTTCTGAAGTTATAGAGCTATTCAAAAGCTTAGAAGGGGACATCATCTTTTTAGGAATTGCCGGAAAAATAGGGCCATCCTTGGCTCACATGGCACAGCGGGCTTGTAAGCTTGCAGGTGTGAAGAAGCGTATTATCGGTGTTTCCCGGTTTAGCAATGCCAGCGAAAAAACGTGGATTGAGCGTTTGGGGATCGAAACCTTTCAGGGAGATTTGCTGGATCGTAATTTTCTAGAGCAGCTTCCTAAAGTGAAGAATGTCTTTTTTTTAGCGGGAATGAAGTTCGGCTCAGAAGAGAACCTTGGACTTACCTGGGCCATGAATACGTATTTGCCGGCTTTAGTGGCTGAATATTTTAAAGATTCCAATATCGTCGCTTATTCAACAGGATGTGTGTATCCGCTGGTATCAGTACAAAGTGGAGGTTCAGTAGAAACAGATCCGCCGATGCCGACGGGGGAATATGCGCAATCTTGTTTGGGGCGCGAAAGAATGTTTGAGTATGGTAGCCGCAAGTACCAGACTCCGGTTGCGTTAATTCGCTTAAATTATGCTGTTGAACCACATTATGGCGTTTTAGTCGATATCGCAACGAAGGTGAAAAACAAGCAAGAAATTGATTTGTCGATGGGGTATTTCAATGTGATTTGGCAGGGAGATGCCAATAACATGGTTTTGCAATCCTTGGCGGAACTTCGTCCTCCAGCGGCAATTTTCAATATTACCGGACAGGAAATACTTTCGGTTCGGGAAGTGGCTAAACAATTTGGTGTCTTATTCGGAATTGAGCCTGTTTTTGTAGGGAAGGAGGCTGAAACAGCTTTGTTGAGCAATGCCAAAAAGGCAACGGAGCGATTTGGTCCTCCAGTGGTGCCGGTCGATCAACTAATTGAATGGACAGCAGCCTGGATGAAGGGAGATGGCAAATTGCTTGGGAAACCAACCCACTTTGAAGTAAGAGACGGAAAATACTAAATCAATAAAGACCATGCATAAAAACGAACTACCTAAGGAGATCATTGATATTTTAAATCAAGGAACAGTGATTCCTGCGCTGCCCCTTGCCCTAAACAAAGACAGGGAGCTGGATGTGGGGCGTCAGCGATTGTTAATGCGCTACTACCTGAATGCGGGAGCAGGCGGGGTGGCAGTGGCCGTTCATACCACGCAATTTGTGATTCGCCTGCCTGAATTCAATTTGTTTGAATCGGTGCTTGAGATTGCGCAGGAGGAATTTAATCGCTTTGTTAAAAGAACGCAGAAACCCATTATTCGGCTGGCAGGGGTAATTGGGAATACCCAACAAGCAGTTTGCGAAGCTCAAACCGCAAAAAAATATGGCTACCATGCTGTGTTGTTGAGTGTCGCTGCATTTAAAGAAGCATCAAATGAGGAGATTATCAAGCATTGCCGTGCTGTTGCAGCGGAGATGCCTGTTGTTGGCTTTTATCTGCAACCAGCAGTTGGCGGACGAAAATTGGATGTGGATTTTTGGCGCGAATTTGCCCGGATTGATAATGTGATTGCAATTAAAATGGCTCCATTTAATCGGTATCAAACCTTGGATGTTGTTCGTGGCGTGGCAGAATCCGGAAGAAACAATGAAATTGCACTTTATACCGGAAATGACGATAATATTTTGGTGGATCTATTGTCGGAATATCAAACGGTTGTGAAAGGTCAGGTGTTTCGTAAACGAGTTGTAGGTGGTTTGCTGGGGCATTGGGCCGTTTGGACACACACCGCTGTTCAATTGTTAGAGAAGGTGCATTCCGGACAACTGAACGGAGATATGCCGTCGGCATTGGCTTTAGCCAATCAAATTACCGATTGTAATGCGGCCTTTTTCGATGTGGCAAATAACTTTCAGGGATGCATTACTGGTATTCATGAAGTTTTAAGACGCCAAGGACTTTTGGAAGGCATTTGGACTTTGAATGAAGATGAAGCCCTGTCACCGGGGCAGAAGGAGGAGATTGACCGCGTTTATGAGGCCTATCCTCATTTAAATGATGATGCATTTGTTAAGAGTCATTTGGAGAGTTGGAGGTAAAGTGAAAGTCAATAAAATAAGGTTTGTAAAATATTTTATAAAATATAAAGTAAAAACTAAATATTTTTAGATTTTGCTTTACTTTTCTGGAAATAAATTAGTTTATTTATCAAGCGTAAACCAACTAAACTTTTTTGAAATGAACTTCTTTGTTTCCATCTCAACGCTTTTTATTCAGTTTATTTTTTGTTTATCAGCCTTTGGGAGTGGTCCTTATGGTAAAATTGATATTGCAGATTTAGTGCTGATTTATCAAGGAGGAACACACCGTCCGATGGAGTGGACAAAGGATCAGTTTTTACCTTATGTGGTGCATGAAAATCAGCAAGGGGAGAAAAATTGGTTGTTTGATGGTTTCTTGTTTTTAGAGTTTAAAGATGGCCAGGGGCGAAATTATGCCCCGGGCTACGATAAACTGAATGCGCGGAAGCCGGAGTGGGAATGGTTACTCGATCGTCGGTTTGAAAAGGATAAAGCTTTCTCTGCCTTAAATCAGTGTATTGAAGAGCAAATTCAGGAAATTGGAGCTCCTGGTTTTAAACACAAGCTAATTTCTGGTATTCCTTCCCCCATATTGAATCAAGAGGATTGGGGGGAAATTGATGGGCAAAAGCTGGACTTCCGTAAGCAAGAAGATCGACTGACTGCCGGAAAATGGTATATCGATCGTTTCCTGGAACGTTATGAGCAAGAAAACTACCAGCACTTGGAGTTGAAAGGGTTCTATTGGGTGGATGAGGATGTGCGTGGTTGTGCCGATATTTTAATTCCACTAGGAGACTACATTCGATCCAAAGGGCTTCAATTTTACTGGATTCCTTACTGGACAGCCCCGGGACGTGGAGACTGGGCTGAATATAAATTTGACTTTGCCTGGATTCAACCCAACCACTTTTTCAATAAAGACATTGCCGACGAACGCCTGGAGCAAACCTGTGCTTTTGCCCGCGAAAAAAATATGGGATTGGAAATGGAGTTTGATGGCCGGGCCTTGGCAGATCATGAGTCTGGCTTCAGCACTCGTTTGGAGGCGTATATCGATGCTTATGAAAAAAACGGGGTATTTGAACAGGCTTCAATTGCTTATTATGAGGGAGGAAATGGTGTTTACCGTTTTTCAAAGTCGAACAATCCGAAGGATAAAGCATTGATGGATCGTCTGGCCAAGTTGATTATTGAGCGAAAAGATAAACGATTTTTAAAGAAATGAACCGAAAGAATTTTTTAAGAACCATGGGGACGATGGCTTTAGCCAGCCCTTTTTTATTGGAAGTACAGGCTGCGGCAAGAAAGAAGTCAGGAATTAAACCGATTGAAGGATCATGGTTTGAGTTTCAACATCATAGTGCTGTAGAAGGGAAGTATTGGAACCCGACTTTGGAAAAATTTACGGCTGAGCAGTGGGATGCTAAAGTAAAAGAGATTGCCGATGCCGGCATGCGTTACCTGGTATTGCTGGATGTGGCTATTTACGGCAAAAGCTTTTATCCGACTTCATTGCTGCCAAAGCATGAAATGGGCTGTGAAGATCCATTGGAAGTAGTGCTGACTGCCGCCGATAAATATGGGCTCCGCTTTTTTGTGAGCAATGGTTTCTTTGGCGAATGGACCAAACCAGCCATGTTGATGCAGGATCGGGAGGTGAATAAATTGCGCTTGAAAGCCATGAATGAACTGGCCGAAAAGTATGGGCATCACAAAAGTTTTTACGGATGGTATTATCCGAATGAAACCGGTATTTACGGGCATTACGACGACTTCTTTATCAATTATGTGAATGAATCTTCGGCCGAGGCAGCTAAGCTGATGCCTAAAGCAAAAACCTTGATTGCTCCCTACGGAACGCGCAATGTGAAGGCTGATGATCAATACGTACGCCAGCTGGAACAACTGGATGTCGATTTTATTGCTTACCAGGATGAAATTGGAGTGGAGAAGACTCAGGTCGAGGAAAGTGCCGGCTTCTTCGAAAATTTATACAAGATGCATAAAAAGGCGGCTAAATCGCGTCTTTGGGCCGATGTTGAGGTATTCCGTTTTGAAGGAAAAGTATACAACAGCGCATTGCTTCCAGCACCTGCCGAGCGTGTGATTCAACAGCTGGAAGCTGTGTCTCCTTATGTCGAAAAGATTTTGATTTACCAGTACATTGGAATGATGAACAAGCCAGGATCAAAAGCGTTTGCGGGGCATCCGGATTCAACAAAATTATATACGCAATTGCGCGAGCATAAAGCGATAAAATAAACCGGATAGCGTGACTCATTTTGGAATAAACTTAACTCTTTGTCGTCGGCTTTGGCAGCAGAAGCAGCAAGGCTTTTGGATGATTGGGCTGATCGTCGGGTTGTTTGCTTGTGGGCAGCGAAATAGCTCTCAGGAGCAAGCTGAAAAATTCGCTGTGGTTTATTCTGAAGGTCACTTGAGCTGTGAGTTTCAGCTTCCAGACAAGCAGTTGGAGGTAGCGTTTTTTCCTTGTGGCGTTAATCAGATTTTTGCCCTAGGAAAGCTTGCTTACGATACCTCGTCTGTAATATCTGAAGAGAAGCCGTATGCTCTCGAATTTCCTTCAGCGACAGATTGGGTTGGCCCGTATCATGTAAGTCTATTGGAGAATGCCACCAGTGATCGGCCCAAACAATTTACAGGAGGGTGGCACGGTTCAAATGGAGATGGGACCGGCGAGCCAACAGCCATGACAAAGCGTGTAGCAGTGACGGTTGATGGCGAGCCAAAGAGTTCCGGTTTCTCAGGAATGAGTGAGCTGGTAAGTTTGAATGTTGTGAATTTAATTCAAGGCTATGATAATCCGGGAACAGGAAACTACCTGCTTCAGGAGTCTGTTAATTATCAGGTGCTGTCTAATTGTTCAATCAAGGTTCGTGTAACCATTACCGCCCTAAACGATGTGGTGATTCATCGTTATTATGGGATGCAAAGTCAGAACTTCGCTGTTTTCGATTCGGTGAGTTATGCTTCTCCAACGGAGATCATGAATACAGAGCCGGTACGAACCAACAACTCATGTGTGAAAAATGACGCAGTCAATCGAGTCATTCTGAGCGGAGAACAGGGGAAATATGAGTTGGAACTTATTCTGAATACGGAAAAGGGCCTGGGCACATTTGACTATTTAGCCGATGGTTTGGCGCGGGCTTTTTCTGCGGATTACGGGAAATCATACTTTAATCTGGTAAATGGGAAGAACCTGAAACTAAAGAAAGGAGAGTTGGTTTTTTGGGAAGGAACTTATGTCTTTAAATGAGTTTAATTTAAGAATCAAAAATTAACGTAACTAGAAAACTATAAATCTAAACGAAAATGAATAAGGTAAAATTGAAGGAATCATCAGCTTCTGATGGGCAGAAAACCAAGACTTTATTAGGCTTAACCTGTTTTGTCGCTTCGCTGGGTGGAGTCCTTTTTGGCTTTGATACAGCCGTAATTTCGGGAACCTTCGGAATGGTGGAAACCCAATTTGGTTTGTCGAAATTGATGGTCGGTTGGTTCGGGAGCTCTGCGTTAATCGGAGCCATTGTTGGTGCTTTTATTGCTGGAACATTGAGTGACCGTTTCGGGCGAAAACCCATTTTGATTTTGGCTGCGTTGTTGTTCTTTGTGTCCGCTTTTTTCTCCTCCGTACCACCAAGTTTTACGTTATTGATTGTTGCACGTTTGGTTGGAGGACTAGGCGTTGGAATGGCTTCAGTACTTTCTCCCATGTATATTTCTGAATTTGCCCCTGCAAAAATACGCGGACGCCTGGTGGCTTTGTATCAGTTGTCCATCGTACTGGGGATTTTGTTGGCGTATTTTTCAAACTGGGCTTTGTTGCGTTATGCAGCTTCTCCTGATAATATTTTCACGCACGGAATCTTGCAAAAAGTGTTTAATACTGAGATTTGGCGGGGGATGTTTGCGGCAGAAATGGTTCCTTGTGGACTGTTTATTCTGTTATTGTTTTTTGTGCCTGAAAGCCCACGTTGGTTGATTGATAAAGGCTTTATTGATAAAGGTGTAGCCTTGTTGAAACGTATTAATGGCGAGTTGGATGAAAAACTCCTTCACCCTAAAAAGGAGGACAAGAAAAAGGATGTCGGAATCCGGGAGTTGTTAAAACCAGGGATGCGACGTGCATTGGCAGTAGGTATTGGCCTTTCTGTGTTTGGTCAGTTTACCGGGGTGAATATCGTAATTTACTATGGCCCAACCATCCTTGAGGGAGCTGGTTTTGCCTTGGATAATGCCGTTCAATTTCAAGTGCTGATTGGAATGATTAACTTGATTTTTACCGTTATTGCGCTGACTAAAATTGATAGCTGGGGACGTCGGCCTTTGCTGATTGGTGGTATGACGGCCGTCTTTGTTTCGCTTTGTGCCATCGGAACCTTGTTTGTAACCGACATTGCATCGGGCATTTGGACCGTGGTCTTGCTTTGTATTTACATTGGTAGTTTAGCGCTTTCGATCAATGCGGTCATTTGGGTAATTATTGGCGAAATTTATCCAACGCACATTCGAGGAAGAGCCATGTCGTTGGCCACCTTCGCCAACTGGGGAACCAACTTTGCAGCAGCTTTCCTTTTCCCGTGGTATGTGGCAAATGTTGGCATGGGAGCTGGCTTTTTCACCTTTGCAGCATTCTGCTTGGTTGGCACGATCTTCTTTCACAAACTTATTCCTGAAACCAAAGGAAAAAGCCTCGAAGAAATTGAGCGTTACTGGATGGAGCAGGCGAAACAGTAGGAGATGATTGTGGAGCAATAGAAGGATTATTGTTGCTAACTCAATTGAGAAAGACTTTACTTGTTGAAATATGCTCGTCATGTTTCCAAGTAAAGTCTTTTTTTTATTCATAGTAAATGAATTAATTATATTTAGATTGAAGTGGGGGGACTGTTTACTGGAATGATATTATCTGGAATTTTTGAAATCGGATAAACAGAGTAATATTTCGGATTGCTTTACGCACAGGATTTCGTTTTAGTTAAGTAGAATTGTTGAGGATACTTAGTAACTGGTTGTTTCGCAGTGCGTTTTTTTTATCTTTGATTACTCATTTATCGCTATGCACGAGCAACTATTTTCTTTATCAAAGGATCAAAAAAGCAGCTTTCGGGAGGTTTACGATAAATATTATCAACCCCTTTGCCATTTAAGTAAGTACTATTTGGGAGATACGGCGGAAGCTAAAGGAGTTGTTCAAGAGGCATTTGTAAAGTTGTGGGAAGTCCGAAGTGAAATCGATCAGGATTCAAATCTAAAAAACTTTTTATTCACCTTAGTTAAAAATAACAGCTTAAATATTCTCAAGCGGCGTCAGATTTTATTAAAGCATCATGAGCAAATAAAATGGATGGAAATTCATTATCAGTATGAAAGTCTGATGAAAGTATCAGGGAGTTACTTGGAGTTTGAGGAGTTGAAAGAGAATATTGATCGCGCCATCGAAAACCTACCGGAACATTGTCGTGCAGTTTTTAAAATGAGTCGCTTCGAAGATTTAAAGAATAAAGAAATTGCGGCGAAGCTTGGCGTAACATTGAAAACCGTTGAAGCCCACTTAACCAAAGCGTTAAAAATTCTACGCAAGGAATTGAAAGACTACCTCCCTTTGATCATGATATTGACCAATTTCCTGGATTAACAACCTTCTTCATTCATCTTTTATCAGAAATTATTCACTTTTTTATTAGGGTAACAGGATTCTTGTTTGTTCATTCATAAAGAAGCATGAAATGAGCGAAGATTTATTACTACATATACTTACAGGTGAGGCATCAGACGAAGAGAAGGAAGTTTTCTACAAGCAGTTAGAGCAAGATAAGAAGCAGGAAGAACTTTTCATGGAATTAAAAAGCTTATGGTTAAGAACTTCAATTAAGAATACGAAAATTGATGAGGACGCTGAATTCAATGAGATTTGGTGGAAGGTGAAAAAAGGAAGAAAAAAGGTTCTTAACACGACTCTCAAAGTTGCTTTCAGGTATGCTGCCATTTTAATTGTGGTGATTGGGCTTAGTGGGGCAGTTGGTTATTTCATTTCACAAGGGAATCTTGAGAATAAGTATTCTCAAACACAGCAATTTATGGCAACGAAAGGGAGTGTCAGTGTCATTGAGTTAGCTGATGGAACCAAAATCTGGTTGAATTCTGACTCAAAATTAAGCTTTCGGGAGAACCATAAAAAGAAGGAACGCCAAGCAACGCTGATTGGAGAAGCTTACTTCCAGATTGCCCATCGTGAAGATTTTCCATTCATTGTAAAAACCGGTAAGCTCATCGTACGCGACTTGGGAACAACCTTCAATATAAAAGCTTACCCGGAGGATAATTTTATTGAAACATCGCTTGTTGAGGGCGAAGCTGATATTTTATCGAATGAAGGAAGTCGGATTTTGAGTTTGACTCCGGGAGAAAGTGCATTGTATCTGAAAGAGGAAAAACGGATGGAGTTAAGATCGCTCTCCTCTCATGTTTTATCAGCATGGCGCGACGGCAAATTTGTAATCAGAGATGAGCGTTTGGAAGATATTTTTAATGAACTAAGCCGGTGGTATGGGGTCGAATTCAAGTTTGAAAATGAAGCCTTGCGCGATTATCGTTTTACAGGAAATATTAAAAAAACCACGACTGCACAACACGTACTGAAAGTTCTAAAAGCAGCAACTGATTTTGATTATAAGATTATTGAGAATGTCGAAAAGGCAGATGTGAT
This sequence comes from Sunxiuqinia elliptica, assembly GCF_900113005.1. Lineage (GTDB taxonomy): Bacteria > Bacteroidota > Bacteroidia > Bacteroidales > Prolixibacteraceae > Sunxiuqinia > Sunxiuqinia elliptica. The sequence goes on along the minus strand of NZ_FONW01000009.1, from coordinate 114,030 downwards.
CATCCTATACTAAACCCAAATAAAGGAGATAAGTACAACAACTATTTTAATATGCCTATGGAATAAACCAATTAACCTGAACTAGAAATACCGAGATGCGCAAACATCTCGGTATGATTTTGAATTTTTTGGGCTATGGTAATTTTAGCGGGTCACCATAACCTGTTTATTAACAAAAATCAAACAAAACTATGAAGAAAAAACGGTTTTTCCGAGCCTGTAAACGGCTTGGGATAGTGAAATTATTAGTGATTATGAAACTGACAACCTTGTTCTTGTTTCTCTCCGTAATGGTTATGGCTGCCAAAACCTATTCTCAAAATATTCGATTTGATTTGAATGTGAGAAACGCTTCAATCATCGAAGTATTAGAAGAGATCGAACGATTAACTGAATACGGCTTTTTGTTTAAAGCGGATGAACTTAACTTGGAGAAGAGGTACTCATTAGAGATTGAGGGAACCAGAATTGAGAACGTAATGGACAGGATCCTGGATAAAGAGTTGTATTCCTACAAAATAATGGATCGAATCATTGTGATCTCTCAAAATGGGCAAAATAACTTTAGCCAAGTAAAACAAGATGCAACAAGCGTTTCCGGACAAGTGACAGATATGGACGGTTTTCCGCTTCCAGGTGTTGCGGTATTAGTAAAAGGAACTTCTAAAGGAACAGTGACTGATACAGATGGTCGTTTTAGGCTTATGGATATCTCTCAAAATACCGTATTGCAATTCTCATTTATTGGGATGAAGACGGTTGAATTCACTGTCATTGACCAGCGCCAAATTTCAATTAAAATGACTGACGAGGCTATTGGGTTAGACGAAGTTGTTGCGGTTGGATATGGAACCATGAAAAAAAGTGATTTAACCGGCTCTGTCAAACGAATATCAATGGATGATAAAGAGAATCAGGCGAACATGAATTTATTGGAAACGCTTTCCGGTAGTTCTGCTGGTGTTAACATCGAAGCACGCGGGGGAGCTGGTGGACAGCCGTCCTTTTCAATTCGAGGACAAACATCTTTGTCCGCAAGTTCAAGTCCTCTGATTGTTGTAGATGGTATCATTTACAATGGATCAATGGCATCTATTAATATTAGCGATGTTGAATCAATTGACGTTTTAAAAGATGCGAGTGCTGCTGCTGTTTACGGATCCAGATCTGCTAATGGAGTAATTCTTATCACAACGAAAAAAGGAAAAACAGATAAACCCGTACTCGCCTTTAGTATGTATTACGGGTATCAGGATATGACAAATAATCCCATGAAAGTGATGGATGGGGAACAGTATGCCATTCGGTTGGCTGATTATTATTATCAACAGGAACTGTATGGTTGGTATCGAACTAATCCAACAAGTAGTGCAGGGAAACCAGTAAGACCGGATGTAATGAATCGCGAGATTGTGGCTCAGCGACTGCGCACCCAGGAAGAAAGAGATAATTACATGGCAGGGAATTCAATCAACTGGGTGGATGAAGTTTTACAAGTTGCTCCTATTCAGAATTACAACCTAAGCTTGTCGGGAAGAGCTACTGATAAAGTCAATTACTACTTATCAGCATCAATGGCAGAAGAAGAAGGAATTCAGTTGAATGATAAATTTAGCCGATTTACCTTTCACAATAATTTGGAGAGCGAAGTGACTGATTGGTTGACATTGAATCTTGTTACTTCTTATTCTTATTTAGATTATTCAGGAGTCCCGGCAAGTCTGGCTGATGCTCGAGTTGCGAGCCCGTTGGCTAACAACTATATTGGAAAACCTGCTTTTGATATGTATTTGACACAAGAGCAGTATATGCCCTATCCGCTTCAATATTTAGAAATTGATAATGAAGATGTGCGCAATGAATTAAATCTGACAGTTAGGGCCAAAATATCCATTCCATGGGTGAAAGGGTTGACTAACGAATTAAATTATTCTCATCGTTACAACAATCGGAATAATAATACTTTTTATCCGGCATCGACGACAGGTGGTGCCACCAACAAAGGAAGAGCAGTAAAAGAACCAACTGAAGGAAGAGACTGGATTGTAAATAATATTATCACTTACCAAAGAGATTTCAATGATCATCGGGTAAATTCAACTTTCCTGGTTAGTCGGGAAAACCGAAAGGGAAGTGCTTCAAGCCTTGAGGCAAGTCAGTTTGAGAATGAACTTTTAGGTTATAATAATATGGGGCTCGGAACAATTTATGATGTAGGCTCCTCGGCTTGGGAAGAAAGCAGTATTTCTTATATGGCGCGCTTAAATTACAGCTATAAATCTCGGTACATGATCACTGGAACTATTCGAAAAGATGGGTTCTCCGGATTTGGGGCCGATAATAAGTGGGCAATGTTTCCTTCGGTTTCTTTGGCTTGGGTTATGTCAGAAGAACCTTTTTGGAAGGAACGTTTCGATCAATCTTATTTGAAATTGAGAACCTCATATGGTGTGAATGGAAACCAAGGGATTGGTCGGTATGCAAGTTTAGCAAGAATGGGAACAAATTACTACATCTACGGAGCTGAAACAGCTGTAGCTATGTATCCTACCACATTGAGCAATCAAGATCTTCGTTGGGAAAAAACCAACTCGTTGAACCTTGGTATTGATTGGGGTATTTTAGATCAGAAAATAACAGGTTCAGTTGATGTTTACAAGGCAGTTACGAATGATGTTTTGGTTACCAGAGGCTTACCTCGGAGTTCTGGATTTAATAGCGTTTGGGCCAATATTGGAGGAATTGAAAATAAAGGAATTGAGATTGAGTTACGTTCTTTAAACCTGGATCGGGATCTTCGTTGGGAGACGAATTTCACATTCTCGTTGAATCGAGATAAGATTACTAAACTATATGGTGATGAGGAGGATATGGATATTGGGAACTCTTGGTTTGTAGGAGAGTCTATTGGCGCAATTTATGATTATGAGATGGCTGGAGGCGTGTGGACTGAAGAGGAACTCTATCGAGGAGAGATTTTGGATGGTTGGTATCCTGGGCAGTTCCGTTATGTCGATCAGAATGATGATAATGCCATTGACCCATCCAATGACAGAAAAATCATAGGTTATAAATCTCCAAGCTATCGTTTTAGTATTAGTAACAGCTTTGTGTATAAAAACTTTTCTTTTTCTTTTTTAATTAATTCGATACAAGGAGGAGATAAGTATTATTTAGAAGATAATGCAAGTGCTACAAATGTTGATTGGGTTGCCGATGATGTGCTTCGAAAAAATCAAACAGCTGTACGCCCATATTGGACTCCTGATAATGGGGTAAATAATGCAACCGGAATATATAATAGCCCTGCTCAACAGAGTGGTATCCATCAAAGTCGGAGTTTTGTCCGATTACAGGATGTCTCTCTAGCTTACTCTTTTAGTAAAGAGACTTTAGGACGTTTAGGTATGAAGAATTGTCAGGTCTATATTTCCAGTAAGAATCCATATACCTGGACGAAGTGGGAAGGTTGGGACCCAGAAAGTGGGATCAGTAATTTCCCCGTGATGCGTAATGTTACGGCAGGAGTCCGGTTCAGTTTATGATTTTTGATTGAAATCAATGATTAAACCTAAAAAATGATTGAAATGAAAAAATATATGATTGAAATGAAAAAAATAGGCGGATGGTTTATGGCTATTCTGTTTCTTTTTTCTTCTTGTAACGAAGACGTTCTTGAGGAAAATCCGCTAAGCTTTTTGACTCCTGAAAACTCGTATTTAACAGAGGATGGAATTCGACAGGGAATCTCTGGGCTACATACTGAAGTGCGCGAGGCTTTTTATGCCATGACTCGATTTACAACTATGCTTACTTATCGTGGGCTGGGAGCTGATCTAGGGTATTTTGGTGAAGACCCGGGAACAAACCGTTATTTAGTCGATTATGTCACTTATTTGACCCCTTCATCAAAGGAGGTAGAAGACTATTGGAACACTGGTTTCCGAATAATTGCTCGGGCAAATTTACTTATTGAGAGTATTGAAAAAGCTGAAGAGGAGGTGTTTTCGAGTGAACCACGGAACGTTTACTTGGCAGAAGCTCGATTTTTTCGAGCTTGGGCATATCGCTCGTTAGTCTCAACTTATGGAGATATTCCGCTTCTAGAAGAGCCTGTAAAATCAGCTAGGGCTGATTTTGTAAGGGATCCAGTGGCTAAAATTCATAAGCTAATGGAAGACGATTTCAAATTTGGAACCGAGCATTTGCCACCCCCTGGAAGCGAAGCTGCTCCAGGACGAATAACTCAAGGAGTTGCTTGGCACTATTTAGCCGAAACTTACCTGGAACAAAAAAATCCACAATTGGCAGTAGAAGCAGCTACTCATGCTATTGATGATTATGACTATCATCTAATGACTGAGCGTTTTGGAACAAGGCTTGATAATGATGTATTTGGAGCTGGCGATCCCTTCTATGATCTTTATGGCTTTGGAAATCACAACTTGGCAGAAAATAAAGAGGCGATGTGGGTTATTCAGGTTGAACCGTTTTTGACAGGAGGTTCAAGGAATGGCAGTGGTTATATTTTTGGCCCTTCATATTTCAGGATGGGGAATACGCCAGATGGGTATCCTGCCTTCTTAGGAATTATGTACGAAGGCAAATACACAGGCTACAATGATACACTAAGTAGGCCTGTAGCTACGATGCGGGGAACCAATTATTCTTATTATGATATTTGGGCAAGCGATTGGGATAATGATTTGAGAAATGCGGAGCATAATATCAAAAGGAATTTCTACTTTGATAATCCGGCTTCTTCGTTCGATAAGCAAAAAATAGATTTTAGCTTATATGAAGATGGGGCAAGGGATGGTCTGAGAGATACAAATCAATACATATTTCCATGGCACAGTAAGTTTGGAGATGCTTGTAATTACTTTGAACAACCACATCGAGCAGGGGGTGGTATAACCCATAAAGATGCATATGCTTTACGATTTGCAGAGACACTTCTTGTGCGAGCCGAGGCTTATCTAGCGATTGACCGTGCAGATCTTGCTGCAGATGATATCAATAAAATTAGAAGTAGATCTAATGCTTCAGCAGTTTCAGCAGAAAGTGTAACCTACGATTATATCTTGGATGAATATGCAAGAGAGCTTTGGTGTGAGCACTGGCGTCATATCATTTTAAGAAGAATGGGGAAGTTAGTGGAAAGAACAAGAAAATATAATAGCAATCCCATTTTTCCAGGGGCCAGAATCCAAGATCATAATAAGTTGTGGCCAATTCCGCAAAGTCAGATTGACCTGAATGTTGATGCAGAATTTCCTCAAAATCAGGGCTATTAGAGTAACTAAAATATTCAGGCTGGAATATTAAGTGGAACTTATCCTCTTAATGTTCCAGCATGAAAGCCGATGTATTAACATATACTTTGAAAGAAGAACTAGTTGTTGAAGAGGCTCAAAAGTTTTATTTAAGAAGAACAACAGGTTGAATGCAAGGAGAGGATATGAGTTATTCTCAGTCCAAACTCAGGATAAAATCGATTATTTAAAAGATGTTGATTTTTCTTGTTACTTTGTGGGTTAACTTCATAAATTAAAGTCTATAAGATTCCAGAGTTTATTTGGCTATGAGAAAATCAAAAGTGAGCATAAAAGAGATGGCTGAGCGCTTAGGGGTTTCGCCTTCGACGATTTCCAGAGCGTTGCAGAACCATCCAAGCATTGGTAAAAAGCGAACTGCAGAGGTTCATAAATTAGCCAAAAAGCTGGGATACTATCCAAATTCGGTGGCTTCAAACCTTCGTCGGAATAGAACAAATCTGATTGGTGTTATTATTCCGCGGATCGATCGTTATTTCCAGTCATCAGCAATTGCAGGAATTGAAGAGGTGGCGAGTAAGGCCGGTTATTATGTGATTATTTTTCAGTCGAATAACTCTTATGAGCGGGAGAAGGAGAATGCCCGAATGTTGCTCTCTAGTCAGGCTGATGGGGTAATTGCTTGTTTGGCAATGGAAACCGATAACTATGACCATTTGGCTGTTTTTAAAGACAACAATGTTCCGTTGGTCTTTTTTGATCGGGTGTGTGATGAAATTGAAACCCATAAAGTGATCATCGATGATTTTGGTGCGGCGATGAAGGCAACGGAGCACCTTATTTCAATCGGCTGTAAGCGAATTGCCCATATTGCCGGCAATCAGAAGGTCGCCATTTTTCGAGACCGACTTCGAGGCTATCAAGAGGCCCTTCGGAAACACCAATTGGAGCAGTCTGAGAAATTGATCTACTATACCGAGGATTTGAGTCGCATGGAAGGGGAGCAGGCCGTTGCTCATTTTTTGGAAAGCGATGCAGCGCTTGATGGAATTTTTTGTTCCAACGATACGAGTGCAATCAGTGCCATTCAAACAATTACGAAGCAAGGGAAAAAAGTTCCTGAGGATATTGCCGTTGTTGGCTTTAGTAATACACCGACCTCATTGATTGTCAGCCCTGCGTTAACCACGATTGATGATCATGCTTTTGAGATGGGACAAGCTGCTGCGCGCCTATTAATTCGCCAGATTGATGAGAAGCAAGAGACTGTTGCCTCTGAAACTATTACCATACGAAATGACTTGGTTGTGCGAGAATCGACCATGAAAATTCAATCAAATTAAGTGTTGATCAATAAATCTATTTTAGAGGATTAAATGAATAATTTTACGCAATCGTTTGTCTTAATCTAAGTTGACTGATTTGTTATAAAGAATAATCGACCAAATATCAGCTATAAATATGTCTTTGTTTGCTTTTAATTTATTCTATTAGTGGTGTTTGTGTGTTTGTTTAATTTTAAAATCAAACATTGAAAAGGTCAACTGTCCTAAATTTTTTTTGGATAAAGATATTGTAAAACATTTGAATGAATTTAAACAAACGATTGTGTAAATGTTTTTATTTTCTATTTTTGTTTGAAGATAAAACTCTTTGAAGCTAATAACTAACGCGATAAAAACTAAATCAATAAAATATGATAAACCGACGAAACTTTATTAAAACAACAACTTTGGCAGGAGTTGGGCTTGGGTTGACTAGCTATGCAATGGCTGGAAATTCTGGATCTCAGGGCAAGAGAGTGGGAATTATCGGCTTGGATACCTCTCATAGTATTGCATTTACCAAGGCATTGAATGGTGCTGATGCCGGCGGGCAATTTAAAGGGTATAAAGTTGTGGCTGCCTATCCTAAAGGTAGTTTGGATATCCAGTCCTCAGTCGATCGGATTGAAGGCTATACCGAGCAAATTCAAACCTATGGGGTGGAGATTGTTGGCTCTGTGGATGAACTTTTGACAAAAGTGGATGTGGTGCTTTTGGAAACTAACGATGGACGCAGGCACTTGGAGCAGGCACTTCCTGTTTTAAAAGCTGGGAAACGCATGTTTATCGACAAGCCAATGGCGGCTTCTCTGGCTGATGCAATGGCTATTTTCGAGGCATCTCGTCATTATGGCGTTCCTACTTTCTCTGCTTCTTCTTTACGCTACATTAAAGGGATGGATGACGTTAAAAGTGGTGCTGCCGGAAAAGTATTGGGTGCTGAAGCATACAGCCCATGCAAAACGGAGCCCAGTCATCCGGATTTCTTCTGGTATGGCATTCATGGCGTAGAAACGCTCTTTACGGCAATGGGAGTAGGTTGCCAAACGGTTGTACGCATAACAACTGAAGATACCGATGTGGCTGTAGGAACTTGGAAAGATGGACGAATCGGTTCTTTCAGAGGATTGCGTGCAGGAAAAGGAGATTATGGTGGAACCATCTTTGGCGAGAAAAGTATTGTTAAGCTTGGTTCATACAATGGCTACAATCCGCTTTTAGAGGATATCATTCACTTTTTTGAAACAGGGGAAGTGCCGGTGCAGCCAGCCGAAACCCTGGAAATTTTGGCTTTTATGGAAGCTGCTGATCTAAGTAAAAAGAAAGGCGGCATTCCAGTGTCGGTCGAGTCAGTGGTTAAAAAGGCAGAAAAAGAGAGTAAAAAAGCACTCAGGTTTTAATAAATAAAAGAAATAGATCATGGAAAATAATAGAAGAGATTTTATCCGAAAAACAGTTTTAGGAACGGCAGCCTTGACAGTTGGAGGTGTGTTGCCTGGGTTTAGTGCGCGAAGCTATCGCAATATTGCTGGGGCGAATGAGCGCATCAATGTTGGCGTAATGGGAGTTAATTCCCGGGGAAATGCGCTGGCGCAAAATTTTGCCATGCAGAAAAACTGCAACCTGGTTTATGTGAGCGATGTGGATACGCGAGCTGCGGCAAAGTGTATCGATGCTGTTGCAAAAATTACCGGTTCAAAACCAAAGGCCATGCCCGATTTTAGAAATGCCTTGGAAGCGAAAGATATGGATGCAATCGTGGTTGCCACGCCTGACCATTGGCACGCGCCAGCGGCTTTATTGGCCATGAAGGCAGGCAAGCATGTTTACCTGGAAAAGCCATGTAGCCATAGTCCTGAAGAGGGCGAGATATTGGTGCAGGCTGCCGCAAAATACGGACAGGTGTTGCAGATGGGAAATCAGCGACGCTCGTGGCCCAATGTTGTTGAGGCAATCAAGGAAATACAGTCCGGAGCGATTGGCAAACCGTATTTTGGGAAAAGCTGGTACACTAATAAGAGAGGTCCGATTGGGGTTGGAAAAGAAGCGGCAGTTCCTGATTGGTTGAATTGGGATTTGTGGCAAGGACCAGCTCCGCGAAGAGCTTTCAAGGACAATTATGTGCATTACAATTGGCACTGGTTCTGGCATTGGGGAACGGGTGAGGCACTGAATAACGGAACGCATATGGTTGACCTTTTGCGATGGGGAATGGAAGTGGATTATCCAAATCGGGTGAGCTCCAACGGTGGTCGTTTTCATTATCAGGATGATTGGGAAACTCCCGATACGCAGGTGATTAGTCTTGATTTCCCGGGCGGATTTACAATGACTTGGGAAGGCCGAAGCTGTAATGCCCGTTCGATTGAAGGAAGTTCGGTTGGCGCTCAGTTCTTTGGAGACAAAGGTTCGGTGCTGATTACAGGTGGAAATGGTTATACCTTGTTTGATGTGAGTGGAAAAGAATTGAAGAAGGTCGTGGATAAAGACAAAATTGATCCTCGTAATGCGGCTAGTCCTGCTCAGCAGTTGGATGCGCTTCATATTCAGAATTTTTTCGATGGTATTTTAAAAGGCGCTCAACTTCATTCTGATATCGACTCGGGACACAAGAGTACCTTGTTGGTTCAACTTGGAAATATTGCCCAACGAGTTGGTCATTCGTTGGATATTGATCCTCAAAATGGGCACATCGTAAAAGATCGGGACGCTGAAAAATTGTGGTCGCGACGCTATGAAAAAGGTTGGGAAATGAAGCTTTGATTGAGACAAAACCTGATTTAACGAGATGAAATACGAAACTAACTATACGAAACTACAAACCTATTCTTTGGTCTTGTTGAGATGGCTGATTGGCTGGCATATTCTCTACGAAGGAATTGCCAAGTTGCTAAATCCCGATTGGTCGTCTCTTGGTTTTCTACAGCAGGCACAAGGAATAATGTCCGGTTTTGCCGGCTGGGTAACTTCTCATCCGACTGTTTTATCAACTGTGGACTTCTTAAACACCTGGGGATTGATCGCGATTGGAGTTGGTCTGCTCCTCGGAATTTGTGCTCGAACCGCCGCATGGGCAGGTGCAATCTTAGTTTTTACCTATTATCTCACTTGTCCTCCTTTGATTGGAGTGGAATACGCGCGCCCTGTGGATGGCAACAATCTAATTGTCGATAAAACCTTGTTCGAATCAATTGCCTTGGTGGTGCTTGCCGTATTTCCTACAAGTGCAGTTGTTGGGCTGGATGCCATAATTCAACGGTTGAGAACAAGAAGAAACGGAGGTGTGAAATGACCGAAAAAAGAAAACAGGAAAAGACCAATACTTCCAATGAAAATAAACGGGCGGAAGGAATGAAACGCCGAACGGTTTTAAAAGCATTGGCGGGTGTTCCGGTAGCCGGATTGTTGGGCTTTGAGATTTTGAGAAAGACTAACTACGAAGCCGATAAGCGCAAGCAGATTGTTCGCGAGCTTGGGCTTGATGATATTGAGTTTCCGAAAATGGATTATGGAAATGCAAAGCCTTCGGGCGATCTTATTCGGCTTGGATTTATTGGCTTTGGAACTCGTGCCCGGCAGCTTTCTCATGCCTTGGGATTTATGCATCCCACGGATACGGAAAGCTGGAAAAAACGAAAGTTGTTGAATGATTGGTTGCAGCAGGAATATCTGAATGTGGCCATTACCGGAATATGTGATGTGTTTGATGAGCATGCTCAAAACGGGATTGATACTGCAAGTAATAAGGTCAGGCCTGGTGGTGATGGTGCTGCCGCTTTGCCGGTAAAACGCTACCGAACTTATCACGAAATGTTGGCGGACGATTCAATTGATGCTGTTTTGATCGCTACGCCGGATCATCATCATGCACGAATTGCCATTGATGCCGCTAAAGCAGGAAAACATATTTATTGCGAGAAAAGTGTTGCTTTGAAAGAAGATGAGCTGAATGAACTGTATGAAACCGTTAAGCAATCGGGTGTTGTTTTTCAGCTGGGGCACCAAATCACGCAAAGCATTGTTTTTAAGCAGGCCAAAGAAATTATTAAGCGAAACCTATTGGGAAAAATTACCTTGGTTGAGACAACCTCCAATCGGAATACGGCGAGTGGTGCGTGGATCAGGCATTTGGATGCCAAAGGAAATCCTAAGCCGGGCAATGAGCAGACGATTGATTGGAAGCAATGGCTGGGAGAGGCACCGTACGCACCTTTCAGTGCGGATCGGTATTATAATTGGACCAAATGGTTCGATTATGACTCTGGAATGATTGGTCAGCTGTTTACGCATGAATTCGATGCGGTGAATCAGTTGCTTCGTATCGGGATTCCAAAATCGGTGATGTCGTCTGGTGGAATTTATTACTGGAAGGACAACCGTGAGATGCCGGATTCGTTGCATTGCGTTTTTGAATATCCGGATAAAGATCTTACGCTGATGTATAGCGGAAATTTGGCGTCCAGCCGTGGTCGTGGTCGGGTATTTATGGGGCATGACGGTTCCATGGAGTTGGGAAATAATGCCATTATTACGGCCGATCGAAATTCGACGCGCTATGCTGAAGGGATTCAGTCAGGTGTGATTGATCCGTCAGCGCCGATGATTTCTTTTAACCCGGAGGCTGGACAAATCGATGCCGTGAGTTCTGCAAGCGAGCGGTATTATGCCTCACGCGGTTTAACCACAACGACCGTTAATGGGCGGCGTATAGATGTTACTCACCTTCATGTTCGCGAATGGATTAACTGCATTCGCAACGGAAATGAGCCAAGTGCCAATATCGAAATGGCTTATGAGGAAGGCATAGCCTGCATTATGGCTCATCAGTCCTATGTCGAAAAACGGATGGTTCAATGGGATGAGGTAAATCGAAAAATCGTTTAAAACCAATAAGATGAAACGAAATAAATATCAGATTAAAACAAATAAAGTACTCTTCTTTTTGTTGGCCTCTTTTGTACTGAATAGTGCTTGGGCTGGCGATAGAATCGTGGGCTTGCTTTATTATGATCAGTCTCCGGTGGAAATTCAGCTTGAGGATGGAAAGATTCAGGAGATTGTTCGTTTGGAGAAACTGCCCGAGGGAGCTCCGGCTGTTTACATTGCACCAGGGTTTATCGATAACCAGGTGAATGGTTTTGCAGGCATTTCATTTTCTTTTGGAGGAAGTGATTTGACTTTTGCTGGTGTTGAAAAAGCCACGCAGGAGTTATGGAAAAAGGGGGTGACCACTTATTTGCCGACCTTGACTACGAATGATCATGAGTTGCTGATCAAGAATTTGAAGATTTTAGCAAAGGCTTCTGATGATCCGAAGTTGTTGGGCTCAATTCCTGGCTTTCACATGGAAGGCCCCTATATCAATCCCGAAGATGGCTACCGGGGAGCGCATCCCAAAAAGTTTGTTGAATTGCCTGATTGGAAACGATTCACAGAGCTGATAGAGGCTGCAGATAATAAAATTTTGCAGGTGACTTTAGCGCCTGAGTTGGAGGGTGGTCTTGACTTTGTAAGTCAGTGTAGCCGCGCGGGCATTGTTGTGGCTTTGGGACATCATAATGCACCGGCCGATGTGGTGACAGCTGCCATTGATCGTGGTGCTAAAATAGCAACTCACCTTGGAAATGGTGCTGCGAATATGATTAATCGGCATCGGAATCCCTTCTGGTCGCAATTGGCTGATCAACGTTTTATGATCAGTATTATTTGCGATGGTTTTCATTTGCTTCCTGAAGAAATTCAGACTTTTTACCAGACCAAGGGAGTTGACCGAACGATTATTACTTCGGATGTAACAAGTTATGCCGCCCTGGATCCGGGGATATACAAGACGCAAACCGGGGAGACAATCGAGCTGACTGAAGAGGGAATGCTTCGGTATCCGGCGCAAAACGTGTTGTACGGATCGGCTTCAGCAATGACCAAGGGAGTTGGACACATCATGGAAGTGACGGGCTGTACGTTGGCGCAAGCTGTTCAAATGGCCAGTACTAATCCTGCCAAATTGTATGGATTGAATGATCGTGGTGTTTTAGAGCCGGGTAAGCGTGCTGACCTGATTGTTTTTAGTTTGAATGACTACCGGATTGATATTCAGAAAACCTATGTTGGGGGGCAGTTGGTTTACGAGCAAAAGTAAATTGAACCTGCTCTGGTGACAAAAAACTAATCGAACTAAACAGAATGGATAAAAAAATTTGGTATAAAATAAAACTGGCTCTCGCTGCCGTAGGTCCAGGCTTGTTTCTTATTGGCTATAATATTGGTACGGGAAGTGTGACGACCATGGCCAAAACAGGGGCAGAGTTTGGGATGGAGCTTTTTTGGGCCTTGGTGCTGTCCTGTGTTTTTACCTTCATCTTGATGGTTGCCTATGGTAAGGTGACGCTGGTTTCCGGCAAAACTGCTTTGTATAATATCAAGCACGAATTTCGGTATGGCTGGGTGTTGGCTTTGTATATCCTTGCGGCTCTGATTATTGGTGAATTACTGGCTTTAATGGGCGTGATGGGCATTGTGGCTGATTTGGTTCAGGAAGCCATTCGGCTGTTGTTTAACGACTTGATGGTGTCGCGTGGATGGATTATTTTGGTGTTGGCTGTGGGCTTGTATTTGTTGTTGTGGTTTGGCCAGTATAAAACCTTCGAGAAAGCACTGACTGTCTTTGTAATTTTTATGGGGCTGTCGTTTATCGTGGTGTTTTTTATGGTTCAACCTGATTTTTCAACCCTTACTGAAGGGTTGGTTCCCGGAATTCCAGATACGCCCGGAGCTTTGGGTTTGGTCGCAGCCATTGCTGGTACCACCTGTTCTGCTGCGGTATTCATCATGCGAAGCTCAGTAGTTGCCGAGAAGGGCTGGACAATTAATAACCTCAAGGATGAAAAGAAAGATGCCTTTGTTTCTGCGTCAATGATGTTGTTTTTGAGTGGGGTGATTATGGCTGTGGCAGCCGGTACGCTCCATGTGATGGGCTTGAAGTTGGAAAATACAGTTGAGATGATTCATCTGTTTGCTCCAATTGGCGGGAATGTGGCCGCTTTTGTTCTGATTTTGGGAATTGTTGGAGCTGGTTTATCAACAATCTTTCCAATTGTGTTAATTGCTCCCTGGTTAATTGCCGATTATTCAGGAAAACCCCGAAACACAAAATCGACGCAATCTCGTGTCTTGATTTTTGTGGCCATGATATTTGCTTTTGGAACGATCTTCCTGGAGCAGCGACCTCCCGCCTTAATGGTGTTCTCTCAGGCTTTTCAGGCTGTTATTTTACCGGCTGTTGCTATTCCAATTTTGTTATTGATCAATCGTCCTGCATTGATGGGAAAGAATCATGCTAAACTCAAGGAAAATGTTGGAATTCTGGCTGTCGTACTTTTCTCCTTTGTAACCAGTTGGTTTGCAATCGCTGAATTGTTTTAACACCCCTTCGTTACTTTATCTTAAATCGAATTAACATGAAAAATATAAATTTTCAGGCCGATAAGCTTGAAGTGAAATTGTTTGAAACAAATGATATCATTGGGCAGGTAGCCGCTAAATCTGTTGCTGGAATTTTGCAAGAGGCGATTGCTCAGAGAGGTGTTGCTAATCTGATTTTGGCAACGGGCGCTTCTCAGTTTAAATTTTTGGAACACCTGCAAAAGCAGACAATCGACTGGCAAAAGGTTACCGTGTTTCATTTGGATGAGTACAAGGATCTTCCGGAAACACATCCAGCAAGCTTTCGAAAATATTTGAAAGAGCGTATTCTGGAGAAGGTTAATCCCCGCGAGGTACATTATCTGAATGGAGATGCTCCGGATGTGGATGCAGAAGTGGCTCGTTATGAAAAACTGCTTAAGGGACACTCGATTGATGTTGCCTGTATTGGGATTGGTGAAAATGGACACATTGCCTTTAATGATCCTCCGGTAGCTGATTTTAACGATCCGAAACTGGTGAAAGTGGTTGAATTGGATGAGGCCTGTCGGCTTCAGCAGTTGGGCGAGGGCTGGTTCCCGACCTTGAGTGATGTGCCAAAAGAGGCGCTTTCGTTGACAATTCCTGCGATTATGCGCGCTAAAAAAATTAGTTGTGTTGTCCCAGGAATTCAAAAGGCCAAAGCGGTGTTTAACACGCTGAATCAGGAGATATCTACGGCATGCCCAGCGACAATACTTCGGGAGCATCCACATGCGATTTTATACCTGGACCGGCTTTCTTCGGCTGATTTAAAACTTAAAGAAATGCTTTGATGAAGTTGTAGAGCGTCTAAAAATTGATTCGGGTTAAGTTTTACGGTTCGAGTAAGCTGTTTTGTTTAAATAGAAAGAGAGACACTTTGGGGTGTTTCTCTTTTTTTGCTAGGGGCTATTTTTTGCGAAAGTTTAAAGCATAAAAAAAGAGGAACACATTGCTGTATTCCTCTTTTGTGGGCGGTGAGGGAGTCGAACCCCCGACCCCTTGGGTGTAAACCAAGTGCTCTGAACCAACTGAGCTAACCGCCCGAATGTTTTCTGAACTCACCTCCTTTTCAGAAAGGCGATGCAAATATAAATCCTTTTTTCACGATACCAAAAATAAGAGCGAGAATTAATGAAAAAAATGAAAAATTTGGTGGAGAGGGGAGGACTATTTAATCGTTTTAGAAGCTTTCTTAAAGTTTAGCACAAAAAAAAGAACACATTGCTTGTGGGCGGTGAGGAAGTCCCCGTCTGACCGTTCATTCGGGCAGGGAACCGCTCGATTTTTACTTGATAAGTCTTTATGTTTTCGGAGAATTCTATTGTTTTAAAGGAGCTTCAAAGAATGCAAATGCGTTTAGGTGTGAATGTCGGAAGTTCCTGGAGTGATTGACTTGTCGGTTTCTATAAAGTTTGGAGCATAAAAAAGAGGAACACATCGCTGTATTCCTCTTTGTGGGCGGTGAGGGAGTCGAACCCCCGACCCCTTGGGTGTAAACCAAGTGCTCTGAACCAACTGAGCTAACCGCCCGAATGTTTTCTGAACTCACCTCCTTTTCAGAAAGGCGATGCAAATATAAATCCTTTTTTTTCGCAACCAAAACAAAAATGAAAAAAGTTAGGAAAAATAATCAGCCACAACAAAGGTACTTCCCCCAATATAGATAAGGTCTTCTGGTGTTGCTTGCGATTGAGCTTCGGCAACTGCTTCAGCAACAGAAGAAATACTTACTCCCGTTAAGCCTGCTTGGGCGGCTTTGTCTACCAATTCCTCAGCAGGAAGAGCTCTGGGGATTTTTGCCTGGGTGAAAAAATAGTTGGCTTCACGGGGAAGAATGGCCAGTACGTCGTCCAGTTTTTTGTCATTGACCATGCCCAATACAATGTGTAGTCGTTTCCAGGGAGTAGCTTTTAATTGAGCGACGATGGCTGTTAGGCCTGCCTCATTGTGGGCGGTGTCACAAATCATGAGCGGGTTGTTACCCACAACTTCCCATCGTCCGCGAAGGCCGGTATTGGCAGTTACCTTGGCTAGACCTTCGTAAATTGCTTGTTGGCTGATTGCCCATCCGCTTTCCTGGAGTAATTCTAGTGTTTTTAGCACGCCGGCAAGGTTATGTCGTTGATAATTGCCCAGCAGGTCAAGTTTTAAATCCGGGAAAACCAACTCTCCCCGTTGGTGAAAGTTGAAAATCTGCTTTCCTTCCGGTGAAAACATGGCATAGTTTGCTTGGTATTCCTTGTCAGCAAAAGAGATGCTTGTATTCATCGCTTCGGCTTTGTGCTGGAATACTTCATTATAAGCTTCGTTGCTTTCTGAAATGACTACGGGTACGTTTGTTTTGATAATGCCGGCTTTTTCTTCGGCAATTTCGGCAATTGAGTTTCCTAGTAGTGCCGTGTGATCAAGGCTGATGTTGGTAATCAATGAAACTTCGGGGTGAATAATGTTGGTAGAATCAAGTCGCCCCCCAAGGCCAACTTCAATGACGGCAATGTCAACCTGACTTTTTCTGAAGAAGTCAAAAGCCATGGCAACGGTCATTTCAAAAAAAGAGGGTTCAATTGCAGCTTCTTCATTTAGTCGAAGAAATTCATTAACAAAACCAACAACATCAGCCTCCGGAATGAGCTGCCCATTTACCCGGATACGCTCCCGAAAATCAATCAAGTGGGGGGAAGTGTAGAGGCCAACTTTATAGCCGGCTTCCTGAAGGACTGAGGCCAGTTGGTGAGAGCTGGAGCCTTTGCCATTCGTTCCTGCAACGTGAATGGTCTTAAAATGGGTGTGCGGGTGCTTGAACAACTCATCCAAAACGAGGGTGTTGCCAAGGGTGTTTTTATAGGCTGCCGGACCTGTTCGTTGGTACATGGGCAGCCGGTTATATAGAAAATCAAGAGTCTGTTTATAACTTGTCATTATTAATCAGCTATTTACTGTTTTTTGCAAAAATTTGTTGATAACTATCTGCTGTGTTTTTGAAGCACCTCTGGAATCAAGTCATCCTATTTTTCCTACATTTATGGGAAAGCAAAACCAAGTGCTATGAAAACAAAAAAGCCAGTTAACTCAAAAATATTTGTACTTGATACAAATGTTATTCTTCACGATCACACCTGTATTTATCAGTTCAAAGATAATGATATCATTATTCCCTTGACGGTGTTGGAAGAACTCGACAAATTTAAGCGTGGAAACGATCCGATCAACTTTCAAGCACGAGAATTTGTAAGAATTTTGGATGGAATTGTTGGTGAAAAGCTTTTTAATGGTGGTATTCAGTTGGGCGAAGGATTGGGAAAATTAATTATCGCTACCGGAAAGCCATTTACTGATGCCATGAAGCAATCGTTTAAAGAAGACATTCCAGATCACCGGATTTTGGCTGTTGCCGAATTTATAAAGAATGAGCATGCCGATCGGAGTACCATTCTGGTTTCAAAAGATATCAATCTAAGAATGAAGGCGAAGTCTTTAGGACTCATGTCTGAAGATTACCAGAATGATAAAATCAAGGATCCGCAGGTTTTTGAAAAGAGCATTACTGAACTGGAAAGTTATGAGGATCAATTGATCGAACGTTTGTATGACGAAGGATCTATTGCCATTGCAGACTCGAGCTTGAAAGAAAAGCCAGTCCCCAATGAATATTTCATTTTAAAAGGGAATAAATCGAGTGTTTTGGCTCGTTTCGATAGCAATTCGCAACGAGTTGTTCGGGTTGAAAAGAAGGTGGCCTATGGAATAAAACCACGAAATGCCGAACAAACCTTTAGTTTGAATTCACTTTTAAATCCCGATATCAAGTTGGTGTCCTTAACCGGGAAAGCCGGAACCGGAAAAACGCTCTTGGCTTTAGCGGCTGCCTTGGAACAAAACAAGCAGTATGAGCAGATTCTTCTCGCGCGGCCAATTGTGGCTTTAAGTAACCGCGACTTGGGGTATTTGCCAGGCGATGCCACCGAGAAAATCAGTCCGTACATGCAACCTTTGTTTGACAACCTCTCGGTTATAAAGCATGCTTTTAATCCACGGAGTCAGGAATATCAGAAGATTGAAGAACTGCTCAAAGAAGAGCGACTGATTATTACCCCACTGGCGTACATTCGTGGGCGGAGTTTATCGAATGCATTCTTTATTGTTGATGAGGCGCAGAACTTGACTCCACATGAAATCAAAACCATTATTACCCGAGCAGGTGAAGGAACAAAAATGGTATTTACGGGAGATATGCAGCAGATCGATTCCCCTTATCTGGACATGAAATCAAATGGTTTGGCTTACATGACCGATAAGATGAGGAGCCAGGATTTGTTTTCACATGTCAATTTAGTCAAAGGTGAACGAAGTTATTTGGCTGAACTTGCGAGCGATTTATTGTAAGTAAATAGCTCGTTTCCTGACTTTTTTTATACTTTTGCCCGATTATTTCAAGAACGATATTTCATGGATTTTTCAGGCAAAAAGGCAGCATTCTTTACCTTAGGATGCAAACTTAACTTCTCAGAAACATCGACCATCGCGCGACATTTTGAGGTGAAAGGATTTGAACGGGTTGATTTTAAGGAAGTCGCTGATGTATATGTGATCAACTCTTGTTCGGTGACATCGGAGAGTGATAAAAAAAGCCGGAATATTATCCGGCAGGCTATCCGTCGAAACCCGAAGGCGATCGTTGTTGTGACGGGATGTTATGCGCAGTTACAAGCGGACACCATCAGCCATATCGAAGGTGTTGATTACATTTTGGGAACGAATGCCAAGTTTCGGATGACCGACTTCTTTGATGGCTTGCAGAAGCGAGAAGAGCCCTTTTTGTTGTTGAAATCTCAAAACCAGAACCGGGATTATCACCACGCAGCATCGTGGGGAGACCGCACGCGGAGCTTCCTGAAGGTGCAAGATGGCTGCGACTACTTTTGTACCTATTGTACGATTCCTTTTGCACGCGGGCGAAGTCGGAATGATACCATTGTCAATACGGTTGAGAAAGCTCGTGAAACAGTCGCAAACGGAATCAAAGAGATCATTCTTACCGGGGTGAATATTGGTGACTTTGGTAAAAGCACAAATGAGAAATTCATTGATTTACTTCGGGCCTTGGATGAAGTTGACGGCTTGGAGCGTATTCGAATTTCCTCGGTAGAACCGAACTTGCTGACCGATGAAATCATTGATCTGGTTGCTGTTTCAAAGCGAATAGCTCCTCATTTTCACCTGCCCCTTCAGTCTGGATCTGATGAAGTATTGGAGTTGATGAAGCGTAAATATAAACGTGATTTATTTGCTGATCGGATCAATAAAATTCGTTCGGTTTTACCTGATGCTTTTATTGGCGTGGACATTATTGCAGGTCCGAATGGCGAAACCGAAGAATTATTTCTGGATGGTTATGAGTTTGTTCGCGATCTGGAGGTGACGCAGCTACATGCCTTTCCATATTCGGAACGGCCGGGAACAAAAGCCTTGGATTTGAAACCGGTAGTTCCCGTTGATGAGCGTAAAGCCCGCACCCGACAGTTAATTCAGTTGTCCGATAAAAAACTACATGCGTTCTATGAAAAGCATGTTGGTGAAGTGCGCTCGGTGTTGTTTGAGAATGAAAGCCATCAGGATGTTTTACATGGGTTTACGGATAATTACCTTCGAGTTGAAACCCCTTTCGATCCAGAGTTGGTTAACCAAGTGAGATCGGTGAGACTTTCAGAAATAAATAACGTGGGAAATTTTGAAGTCGTTGTTCTTTAAGCGAATTTCGGAACAAAATTCAAACCATGGATCTACAAGTTATTTGTCAGCAAGTTGAAACGATTGCTAAAAAGGCCGGGCAGTTTATTCGTGAAGAACGGCAGAAGATAACGACCGATGATATTGAGTTGAAGGGAAAAGCAAGTTTAGTGACTTATGTAGATAAGAATGCTGAGCGCATGATTGTTGAAGAGCTGAAAGCGCTACTCCCTGAGGCTGGCTTCATTACCGAGGAGGGAACAGCTTCGGCAACCGATGAACAGCTAAAGTGGGTGGTTGACCCCTTGGATGGAACAACCAACTTCATTCATGGCCTGTTTCCTCATTCGGTGTCCATTGCTTTAGTTGATGGAGAAGAACCGATTGTAGGTGTTGTGTACGAAGTGGGGCAGGATGAATTGTTTTCCGCATGGAAAGATGGTGGTGCTTGGTTGAATGGCGAACGTATTGCCGTTTCAAAAAGTGCCACACATGAAGATGCTTTACTGGCAACAGGTTTTCCGTATTACAATTTTGAAATGTTGAGCGACTACCTCAAATTGCTCGAATTTTTTATGATTGAAACCCGGGGGATGCGCCGGATGGGATCGGCTGCAGTTGATTTGGCTTATGTGGCTTGCGGCCGTTTTGATGGCTTTTTTGAGCACGCGCTGCATGCTTGGGATGTTGCCGCGGGAATTCTGCTGATCAAGGAAGCTGGAGGTAAAGTTTGTGACTTTAAAGGAGAAAATAACTTCCTGTTTGGAAAGGAGATTGTTGCCTCGAATGCGAATTATTTCCCCGATTTCTTCAAAAAAGTAAATCAGTTTTTAGGAGCTCATTAAAAAAAGTTTGGTTTATTGGTAGGGATGGATGGTCAAATCGCTATTGGCTGAGATCTGATGTCTAAGGTTGGAACTGATGATTTTAGCTTCTGGATGAAGAAATAATCAAGCAATTTCGATTAAACCCGAGCGGTTTTTTTTGTCTTGCTATTGTACATAGTTCAGTAATCAACTAAATTGCAGGAAAAAGCAAGCCATGGCCGAGAAAGAAATTGCCTTACTCCGAAAACAACAGGAAAAACTGAATGAAAAAAGTTTTGACCTGGAAGCATGGAAAAGTCAGACCATGCTATTTCTTCAGCGTATTTTTGGTGCCGATCATCTTATTGTGAAAATGATTGCTGACTTGAAATACGACTACTCCAGTTGGAATTTGCGCGATGCAACCGGAAACGAGAAATCGGATGATCCGGTAAAGATGCAGGCGGATGAAGTGCTTGAAGCTGCAATTATGGAGCTTGAAAGCCTTGGGCTTCCACGGCAAGAGTCGTCGGCAGAAAAGGCATGGGAGCTGATGGAAGAGGAATTGACTGGGAAGCAATACAAAGAAATCAGGGCGATCATCGAAGCTGGCAAAAAGAATAAACTCGCTAAAGTTCAGGAAGTATTAAGTAAATTGGAAAAGGAAAATCTTATCAGTATTCTGTCCCGTATTCTGATTTCCTGATTATATTTGCGGGCATGAATTCATCGCGTGTTGCTATTGTTATTTTAAATTGGAATGGTCGTAAGCTGCTAGAACAGTACCTTCCCTCTGTTGTTCAATACAGCCAGGGCGATGGTGTTGATGTTATTGTTGCTGATAACCAGTCTGATGATGATTCAGTGCGCTTTCTACAAGAAAATTATCCCCAAGTACAAATTATTCAGTTAAACGAAAATCATGGTTTTGCAAAAGGCTATAACTTGGCATTGCAACAGGTGGAGGCTGACTACTACATCTTGTTGAATTCGGATGTAGAAGTAAGCCCAGACTGGATTGATCCGATGATTGAGTTGATGGAGGCAGATTCGACGATTGCTGCAGTACAGCCCAAAGTGTTGAGCTGGCACCGCAAAGATGAGTTTGAGTATGCGGGAGCTGCAGGTGGATTTATTGATCAGCTAGGCTTTCCTTTTTGCCGGGGACGGATTCTGAACGTGATGGAAAAAGATCATGGTCAGTTTGACCAGGTGACCAATATTTTTTGGGCAACAGGTGCTTGCATGGCCGTTCGGGCCAATTACTTCCACAAGGCAGGTGGTTTCGACTCAGACTTTTGGGCCCATATGGAAGAGATTGATATTTGCTGGCGCTTGAAGAATATGGGGTATAAAATTCAGTTTACGCCATATAGTAAAGTCTATCACCTTGGAGGTGGAACCCTGTCATATGATAATCCAAAGAAACTTTTTCTAAATTTTCGGAATAGCTTGTGGTTGCTTTATAAAAACCTTCCTCGAAGGAAGTTTTATAAGGTTCTTATGGTTCGGATGCTGTTGGATGGGGTTGCAGCCTTCAAATTGCTGAGTGAGTTGAATTGGCGGGGCTTTTTTAGCGTTTTTCGGGCGCACTACGCTTTTTATCATTCACACCGGACTTTACGAAACAAACGCCTCGAGTTGAAAAAAATCGCAGAGCCGCAGTGGCACGCTGAGATGCTTTGTAAAAGTATCATCTGGAAATTTTATCTCGAACGCAAACGGACGTTCAAAGAAGCAACTCGCTAAATCATTTTTGTTTCTCACAAATCATAAATCCTTTGTATCTTGAGTGAACGTAAACTCATTAGAATATGGCTTTGATTCATGGATACACGATTTACCCTTCGGCAAGAAAGCACGAAGTAGTTGCTGAAAAAGAGCTGTCGAAGGAAATACCAACTGATGCCTATCAGTGGTTGCAGTTTGATTTGAGTGATCCGGAAACGACCACGACAATCCGGTCCCTGGAAGGGCTGGATGAGCTTTTTGTCGAGGCGTTATTGAAAGAGGCCACACGCCCGCGAATGTCCATCTCGAACGATGATATGCTGATCATTCTGCGCGGAGTGAACTTGGCGGAAGGAGCTGATCCGGAAGACATGGTGGCCGTACGGTTGTTGATTAGTAAGAATCGGATTATTAGTTGTCAGCGACGTGGAATTTGGTCGGTCAACGATGTTGCCGAGCAAATTGAGTTAGGACAGGCTCCAAAATCTGTCGGGCATTTTTTAGTGTTTTTGTGCGAAAGACTCATTTTCAGAATGGGCGATGTGATGGAAGACATTGAAGAAGCTTCAGCAGAAATTGAAGAGCAGGTGCTGGACAACGAAGAGCACGATTACCGCATCGAAATTCATAACCTTCGCCGTCAAATTATTCAGCTGAAACGATTTTTAATTCCCCAACGTGATGCTTTGTTGAAAATTCAATTGGAAAAAACCAGTTGGATAAGCTCGAAACAGCAATTGCGTTTTCGTGAGATTACCGATCAGCTTTTACGGTACATCGAAATGCTGGATGCTGCCCGCGATATGGGAACAGTTAGCCAGGAAACCTTGTATAACCGGCAAAATGAGCAGATGAACAAACGCATGTATGTGCTTTCCATTGTTGCTGCTTTTTTCCTTCCTCTTGGCTTTTTTACGGGCTTGCTTGGCGTGAACTTGGCTGGTATTCCAATCGCTGAAAACCCCTTGGCTTTTAGTTGGTTTATTTTGTTGCTACTCGTAATTCTTGGGTTTCAGTTTTGGCTTTTTAAACGCAACAAGTGGTTGTAAATAATTCATTCATAAAGGCAGGGCATAAAAATTGTTAAGAAGAATCATTGCGCTCGGTTCATTTTATATTTTTGTTAACTTAGACGCTCTTTTGTATTGAGTCTATGTTTATAAAGAGAATATTGATTTTTCTGCTCGTGGTGTCCTGTTGCTCTTGCGCTGTGAAACATCGAACGCTTACGCGTGTTCAGGATTGGTCATATCCTGTGGGGCAAATGGATGACCAGTTGAGTTTTAGTTATGTTGATAATATTCTTGAAAAAACCAACAACAAGCAAGGGGCACGTTGGGCAAAACGAAAGAATATTCATGTTGTCAGCATTCGTCTAATCAACAACAGCAAGCAACCAATCCATGGAACGCAACTAGCCTTTTTTAATGGTGATGAGCAGGTGGAGTTACTACACAATGAGTGGTTGGCCAAAAAAGTTAGGCAGCGCTTTTCTCCATTGATGATTTTGTTTCTACCAATAGTCTTAATTGAGCAGGCGATTTACGAAAGTGTTGATGATGACGATTATGACGATGGCGTGGAGCATGAGTCCATTACCATGTCTGTTGCGGAACAAGTTGATGATTTTCGGGTTAAGGAAAACTCAACGCTAAAAGACGAGTTAATGAATTTTCAACTGGCGAACCAGATTTTAATGCCAGGAAAACCGGTATATGGGATTATTGGGGTGCGAAGTAAGTCTGAATTAAAAAGCTTGCGGGCAGTATGTCGTAACAGCAATTTCGAGATTCTATCAAGCCAGATGCAATAAAGAAAGCCCCGCTGTAGAGCGAGGCTTCAGAATTACTAACTAAACTAAACCTAACTAAATTATGAAATTTCAATCATGCGTGGTGCTTGTTGTTTGTACTCTTCCCTTTTAGGAAGGATCACTTTTAGAACACCATTTTTGTGTGTGGCTTTAATGTTATTGACATCAATACCTTCCGGTAAACGGAATGAACGGCTGAATGTTGAATAGTTGAATTCAGTGAAAACAACCTTTCCATCTTCTTTTTCTTCCTTACTTTCCTTTTTCTCCGAAGAAACCGTCAGAACATTGTCTTTTAGATCAATATGAAAGTCTCCTTTTTCCAGTCCGGGTGCAGCCACCTCAATTTCGAAATCATCTTTCTTTTCGTAAACATTTACGGCTGGATTTGAGCTCCATTCTGGTTTTTCAAAGACATCATTCCAAAAATTCCTTCCAAAAAAATCGTCGAATAAGTTCGGAACATTTCTTTTTTGTCTAATCAATGGTAACATGGCTAAATCCTCCTTTAACTTTTGTTTTACATGAATGATTACGACAACTAGAGATCAAAGGATGTACCAGACTCAAAAAAAGTTTTTTCACCTATCGTTATGATGAATACGATTGACATTTTGTCCTATGTTAAGACAATTTTACATGGATTAAATGGTTGATTATGAAATAATTTCAGTTTGTTGGTTCTGTTGGGAACTATTTGGAATCGTCGGTTAGTATTTTCTTTATACCTTTGTCGCAACATTTACGCAATGGGGTGTCCAAATAACGGACTGAGATCATACCCAAAGAACCTGATCCGGTTAGTACCGGCGTAGGGAGGGCGAAAGGAAATCCGTTTCCTACCTCATTGGTTATTATTTAACCAAATTATCAAATAACAATGAAAAGATTAGGATTAATGCTGTTTATGCAGTGTTTATTTGTGTATTCTTTTGCACAGTTCTCGGTCTCGGGAGTAGTGACAAACGAATCGGGTGAAGAATTGGTTGGTGCTAACTTAGTGCTATCCGGAACTTATAAAGGGACCTCAACTGATGTTGGCGGAGCTTATAAGTTTGAAAATGTAAAAGCCGGAAATTATACACTCCGAGTTTCTTACATGGGCTACGAAGCTCAACGTGTGAATTTGAACGTTACCAAGAACGTTGTCAAAAATGTGGTTTTGGTACCGCTAGATATTCTTGCGGAAGAGGTGATTGTTTCAGCAACTCGGGCGGGAGCGAAAACGCCGGTTGCTGTTACAGATTTGAGTCGTGAGGATATCGAAGCACAGTCTGCTGGTCAGGATATTCCTTATCTTCTGGGACTTTCTCCTTCAGTGGTAACTTCGTCAGAAGCCGGAACGGGGATTGGCTATTCTGCTCTTCGAATTAGAGGAACAGATCCTACCCGAATCAATGTCACAGTCAATGGAATTCCGCTAAATGATTCAGAATCACAAGGAGCTTTCTGGGTAAACATGCCAGACTTCGCCAGTTCTGTTGATAATGTGCAGATTCAGCGAGGGGTGGGTACCTCTACTAATGGAGCTGCCGCTTTTGGGGCAACCATCAATTTCCAGACTGAAACATTTAATGGAGAACCTTACGCTGAAGTGCAGAGTTTGGTTGGCTCATTCGGAACCAATAAAAATAGTGTAAAAGCCGGTACTGGTCTTATTGATGGTAAGTTTACGGTTGATGCACGTTACTCCAAGCTCAACTCAGATGGTTATGTCGATTATGCTTTTGTCGATCATGAGTCTTACTTTATCAGTGTGGCATACTATACCGAGAAGAGTATTATCAAGGCTAATATTATTAGCGGCAACCAGCATACAGGAATTAGTTGGTGGGGAAACCCAAATCCGGAAGAAGATCGGAGATATAATCCTGCTGGCGAGTACACCGATGAATTCGGGAATAAACGGTATTATAAAGATCAGACGGATAATTATTTTCAAGATCACTACCAAGTATTTTATTCCAGTCAGTTAAATCCATTTACGAATATTAATCTGGGCTTGCACTATACGGACGGTGAAGGTTACTACGAGCAGTACAAAGAAGATGAGTCCTATGCTGACTATGGATTGGAAAATGTAGTCATTGGTGATCAGACGCTGGAACAGACTGATTTGATTCGCCGGAAGTGGTTGGATAATGATTTTTATGGAGCCACTTTTTCTTTGAATTATAATCGAAATAATCTGAATGCAAGTTTGGGAGGTGCCTGGAATAAGTATGACGGTGATCACTTTGGCCGTATTATTTGGATGCGGAACGCTGGAAATACAGAAAAAGGACACGAATGGTATTTCAATGTGGGCGAAAAAACTGATTTCAATGTCTTTGGAAAATTGAATTGTCAGTTGACTAAGCAGCTTAATGTTTATGGGGACTTGCAATATCGTAGAATTAATTACGAGATGAGGGGGCAAGATGATGACTTGCTTGCCTTGGATCAAACACATGAGTATGATTTTTTCAATCCCAAAATGGGATTGTTCTATGAGCTTGCTCAAAACCAAGAGGCCTATTTCTCTTTTGGAATAGGACATCGTGAACCCACTAGAACGATTTTTAAAGAGGCTAAGGGAGACCCTAGTTCAACTCCTCGTTCGGAGTCGTTGTATGACTATGAATTGGGCTATAAGTACAGTTCCACGAAAGCAGCTTTCGGTGTAAACCTTTATTACATGTACTATCATGACCAGTTGGTTCCTACAGGGGAGAAGAACAATGTGGGGAGCAGTATCATGACCAATGTGGATAAAAGCTACCGCGCCGGAGTGGAATTTGTTGGTGGGGTGAAAGTACTTCCTAATCTGAATTGGGATTTTAACTTTACTTTGAGCAGTAACAAAATCAAGGACTACATTGAATATGCAACCTATTATGATGCAGAAGGAGTTGCAAGTGAAGGATCGAAGTATCTAGGAACAACCAATATTGCTTATTCACCCGAGACAATGGGAAGTAGTATCCTGGCTTACGAACCGGCGAAGATTCTTAAATTCAGCCTGATTACAAAGTATGTTGGCAAACAGTATTTTGATAATACATCCAGCGAGGATCGTAAAATTGATGCCTACTTTGTAAATAACCTGCGTGGCGACTTAACATTGAAAGAATCTTTTTTCAGCAAAATCAACTTGTTTGTTCAGGTTAATAACTTGTTGGATGAAGAGTATTCAAACAATGGTTATGGTGGTAATTGGTATCAAGAAGGGGTGGAGAAAACCTGGGCCTATTATTACCCTCAAGCCGGAATCAATTTTATGACAGGCTTGACATTGACATTTTAATTGTTAACGGAATTTTTATTCAAGTTTTAGATTCATTGGAGAACCCCTGGAGTACGCCTATGCTCTGGGGGTTATTCAACTACAATTTGAGAAAGCTTACTGCTTTCGGTGTCAAAAAATAAGGGAGCAATAGTTACCTTGGGGTAGCGACGGCGCAATCGTTTTGCTTCGGCAACTAAGAAATCAACGGCATTGCCAATTTCAAAAAATGGCGACAGGTTTTCAAAATGCATTTGAGCGGTGTCTTCTTTCCATCCTGCATTCTTTATCATTCCCTGAATAAATTTCTCTTTCCGGTTATCAAGCTGCACCATTTCGCAATGGGTGTGTCCAATCAGGGCAATGTGCTGAACTCCACCAACGCCAATAGCATAAGACACCTGAAATTCGTGGTAAAACAAGTTGGCTCCTCCTGAGCGAATAACAAAGGCAAAGTTATCCGGAATCCATAGGTTTTTCCGATTATCCATGCACATTCCAATCAGTAGTTTCGGCGATTGGTAATGGGTAAAACGTCGGTTCAGATTTTGATACTCCAACAGTAAGCCAATCGGAGTTTGACGGTAGTCTGGGAGAATATCCTCCTGGCTATTTACTTCTATCAGGTGTGTCATGTTTTGGGTCTAATTCATTAACTACAGCAACCAATCCATCCTTAAAAGGTTCATATAAAAATGCATTAAGCTGTTGCTGAATCGGAAGCTTCAACTATTCTTTTTATTTTTGCATCAAAGCAAAAGAGCTATGGCAAACGATTGGAAAGAACGATTGGGTGTTGTTTTCTCAACCAACCCCGATTTTGAATACGAAAATGAGCAAGAAGAAACGCAGGAAACTTTACCTCCACAACAACAGAAGTTGCGGGTGAGCCTGGATAAGCGCAATCGAAAGGGGAAAGCTGTAACCTTGATTACGGGCTTTGTCGGAACTGAAGACGATTTAAAATCCCTTGGCAAAATGCTGAAAACTAAATGTGGAGTAGGTGGCTCGGCCAAAGAGGGGGAGATTCTTATTCAGGGCGATTTTCGGGAGCAGGTAATGAAACTTTTGCAGCAGGAAGGCTATAAGCCCAAACGCTCGGGCGGTTGATGGTAGTCTCTAAAATAAAAACAGGCAACATTCTTAATGTTGCCTGCCAGAACTAACTAAACCAAAATGAACATTGAACCTATCACTAGTCCAAATCTTTTAATGATTTCTTTAAATCCTTAAATTCGTCTTTAATTTCCTGACCTGCATCTTCAACTTCATCGCCAGCTTGGTCGGTCCAGGCTTTCAGTTTTTCATGAAGCGTTTGGCTTTTCCCTTGAATTTTGTTTAAAGCTTGTTGAAGCTCTCCATTGGCATCTTCGCCTGTTTCTTCAAGCTGCTCACCCAATTCTTCCATTGATTCATCAAAGGCTTCCAGTTCTTGCTTCAGCTTTTTCTTGAAATCCGGATCATCCTGATCCAATTCACTTAGATTTTGCTCCAGCTGGTTAAGTTTTTGCTCGGCCTTTTCAACAATCGAAGAATCATTGTTGGTCTTGGGTTGGCAAGCGTAAAAAATACTTCCCAAAATGAAGGTCATTATCGTTAAGGTAAAGGTCATCTTTCGTTTCATACCAATAACTATTTTTTAGGGGTTTACTTGTTTGTGTAAAAGGTATATTGGAAAATGATGCCAAAAACACCCAAAATGTAAAAAATACACCTTAACTGCCTGTTTATGAGTGGGTGTTGTGTGAGTTTAGCCTGTTGTGTCTGGCTAAGCTTTGTAGATATTCTTTCGCATACTGTAGAATAAATCCGCAACAAGGCAAGGACCAGCTAGCGGTGCTCTACATTGACGGATGAATGGGTATTGAGCCATTCCCTAACGAAGGTTTCCCATTTCTGAAATCTATTTTCATTCATGACTTTCTCCATTTTTACTTGACCGCCTTTCTTCTTGTTTTGGGCATTCCAATCGTGGAAGCAAGCACTGGGAATCAGGCGAACTTCAAGGCCTTTCAGTGCTTTCGACCGGGCAACACGATAGTTTTTATTCGCTTCCTTCAATAGATGATCTAAAGTTTCCTCTAGTTTTTTTGCCGGCAAGCGGGAGTCGGTTCCCAAATACCAACAGTGATGATATTCTCCTTGACGCTGGATCGCTGCCACCGTAAACTCAGAGATGGTCATGTCAAATTGCTTTTCGATTTCAAGCATGGCTTCATTCATTTTTTGAACTGAAAGTTGTGAGCCAACGACATTGAGGAAAAACTTAGTTCGTCCCGTGATCTTAATTTCTGCCCGATCCACATTGGTGAACCGAATGGTGTCTCCAATGACGTATCGCCAAAGTCCGGCAACAGTGCTAATGAGCAGAACATAGTCTTGTTCTTCCTGTACTTCAGTTAAACTAAGAACCGGTGCATCAGGAACTAATGAGCCGTCCTCCTGAATGTTCTCTGGTTCGAAGGGAACAAATTCGAAATAGATACCGTTGTCAACCAGAAGTTTCATGGCGCGGGTGTCTGGCCGTTCCTGAAAAGCCAGAAAACCTTCGGAAGCAAAATAGGTGTCAATAATTGTGATGGGATGTGCAAAAAGTCGATTGAAATTTTTCTCAAAAGGTTCAAAGGCAACGCCTCCGGTGGTGTACACCTGCAGGTTGGGCCATATCTCATGAATGGTTTTGGCGTGATGGTAGTCCATTACTTTTTTCATCATCAGCTCTAGCCAGCTCGGAATTCCGCTGATGGCACCAATGTCCCATTCTTTAGCCCTTTTGGCAATCTCCAGCACCCGTTCATCCCAATCATTAATTTTCGAAATTTCTTCTCCCGGGCGATAAAAGCCTTTAAACCAAGCGGGGATGTTGCTGGCACTGATTCCACTAATTTCTCCTTCTAAATAACCATTCCGCTGGTTCAGTTTTGTGGAGCTTCCAAGCATGAGTATTTCTTTTTCGAAGAAGGAGGGAGGCAAGTTAAAGTTTGCAGTTGCTCCTACCTGCTTAATCCCGGCCATACGAATGGCGTTGAGCATTTCGTCGGTAACGGGTATCCGCTTGCTTTTTTTGCCTGTTGTGCCAGAGCTTAAAGCGAAGTAGGCTGGCTTACCCGGCCAGCTCACATTCTCTTCTCCTTGATGAAGTCGATACCACCAGTTAGCCTCCATCTGGTGATAATCAAAGAAAGGCACCCGCGATGCAAATGCTTTGGAAAGGTCTTGGCCTAAGAGAATATCCTGAAACTGGAAGAATTTTCCAAATTGGGTGTCTTTTGCTTTTACCAGCAGCTCATGCAAAACTCGCTGCTGTTTCTCATGAAACTCTTTGGTAGAGCTAAGCGAATGCCCCAACTCAATTGCCTTCTTAATAATTGCTCCAATAAGTGCCATGCTGTTGTGGTTTTACCTGTTTTTAGCGAGGTGGGTTGCAATTTCGAGGCCAAAGCTTATAAAAGATTGATTAACAGCTACCCCTTTTTTTAGGATTGAGGAGTCTTCGCCTCAGTTTGTGGAACGAATAACCACATGTTTTGGATGATTCAGGAACAGGTCGCGATCCTTTAATTTACTCTTTGTTGGTTGATTATAAAGGGATTTTAAACGGAGTTGGGGTTTGTACGAATTGGTAGATGGCATGATTTTCTCATTATATCTGGCATAATCTTAAAAAATTTAAAATTATGAAAATAGTAGGCATTGTTTTGTTAGTTCTAGGAATCATTGGTCTCGCAATATTTGGAATTCAAGCTTTGAATGATTCTGAAAGTTTTAATGTTTTAGGTGTGGATGTTGCCGTTAGTAAAGCCAACTGGAATCCCGTGATTGTGAGTGCTGTCGTGTTGGTTGTCGGTATTGTTTTAGCCATGGCTAAGCCTAAGCGGACCTAAACACCCTAATAGCTCTTAAAAAAAATTCATGAATATTTTGTAATTGATTGATATTTAATACTTTGATGTTTTGCTATGTGCTTTGATAAGTGTTGTAAGTTAAGAGATTATAAATGTCTGATAGTCTGTCTGATGTCTGAAAATCTAACGATCTATTAATAAAAACAATAATCACAATAAAATAGGAAATTATGGATAAACTGGAAATAAAAGGAAATTGGAATATTTTGAAAGGAAAATTTAAACAGCGCTATGCTGAATTAACCGATGACGACCTTCGTTATATTGAAGGAAAAGAAGACGAACTATTAGGTCGTCTTCAGGAGAAAACTGGAAAGGCAAGAGCTGAATTAATTGAAGAAATTAAACAATTAAGCTAGTATGAGATCATTATTGTATTTGATTGCAGTCATCTTGGTGATCGGTTGGATCTTTGGATTTTTTGTCTATTCACTTGGGCATTTAATTCACTTGCTTTTAGGTTTGGCCATCATTTCAATCCTGATTTCAATTATCAGGGGAAGATAGCTTGAATAGCTTATGATCTTTATCGTTTAGAAGAAGCGAATTGCTGGTCAGTTCGTTTTTTTATGCCTTATTTTGAACAGAACCAATCGGCGTAATTTCGAAGGGAGTGGCATAATTAACCGGCGTGTTGCGGTGTTTGTAGAACCGGCTATACTGGTGAGTCAACTCAACGCCAAAATAGAAAATAAGAGAGGCAAAGTAAATCCAGACTAAAATGATGATGAAAGAGCTGGCTGCTCCGTAAACAGCTCCAAGATTACTACTTCCGATAAGTAAGCCAATAATGAACTTACCGCCAACAAAGAAAATAGCCGTCAGACTTCCTCCAAACCAGCTGGCACTCCACTTTACCCGAACATCGGGCAAATAGCGGTAGATCAGTGTGAAAACTCCGGCAATAATGGCAAGGGATAAAACAATATTGGCAATTTGTGCCAAAACAATCCAGTTCGGATTCAGGTAAGTTGCTAAAAAATCTTTTAAAAAAGCAATGGAGGCATCGACAATTAACGATATAAGAAGAACAAAGCCTAAGCTAAGGATGACTCCAAACGATAGCAGGCGATCTTTTATGAGTTTTAAAATACTCAGTTTTAAATTGGATTTGACACGGATACGCCAGATGTAGTTAATAGAGTTTTGCAACATGGTGAATAAGGTCGTTGCCGAAACGAGAAAGAAAACAACGCCAATGATGGCGCCCAAACCACTGTGTTCGGTAATTTGGTAATTGTCGATTGCATTTTTAAGCAAACGTGTACTTTCATTTCCAATGAGTACTTCGAGTTCTGCAAATAGTTTGGTTCTCATCGCAAGGTCTCCGGCAAAAAAGCCAAAGACGGAAACAATAATGACCAAAATGGGAGCGATAGAAAAAATGGCAAAGTAAGCAGTTGTTCCAGCAAGATTCACTGGGTTATTGGCTCCGAAGTGGCTGAATGATTTTCGAAGGATGGTCCAGGCGTTTTTTGTTTTGCGTTTGAAAGAATGCGTATTCATACTATCGACGTTTTGTAAGCTTGTTCCAAATTCGTTTAAAGGAAATTTCATAAGGGGCAACACCCCGGTCGCTAATTAGGTAAGCCCAAGGTTCTAATGCTTCAACGTTGCGCATCACAATCTTGGCAATGGCGAGGCACGGCACGGCAATAAGCATCCCTGCAATTCCCCAAATTAGATTGGCAACTAGCAAGCTGATGATAATGGCCAGTGGGTTAATGCGAATGTTGCTCCCGACAATGTTGGGGGTTATTAGGTTGTTTTCCAGAAACTGAACGATGGCAAAAAGAATAAATACTTTGAGCATCATCTGAAACGGATCGGACGTACTGAAAAGCACGTAAAGAATGGGGATTAGTCCACCCAGGAAAGTTCCAATGTATGGAATGAGGTTGAGTAGTGCTGCCAACACGCCAAAAACCAAAGCATGGGGCACACCGATAAGCAGCAGCCCTGTTGAGTTGAGGATGGCCAGAATAAGCACTACAATCAACAAACCGCCCATGTAACGGGTGGTCACTTGTGAGACTTCTCGCAAAATATGCAAGGTCTGTCGTTTGTTCTCGCGTCCGGTCAGTTTAAAGATGAAGTAAGCTGTTTTGGTTCGATAAAACAACAGAAAAAATGTGTACACCGGCAATAATCCTAATTGAAAAATGGTTGTTGTGGTTGCCGTAAATAAACTACCAATAGCCGACTGCCATGAATTGAAAATACTCTCCGAAGCTTTGCTGAGGTAACGGTCCATTGTGCTGGTATCAACTCCCAGTCGGGTTTCCATTACTCGCTGAACGACATCGGCTTTTTGGTCAACCTGTTGTTTCAGCTCGGTCAGGTCAATGTGGGCATTCGAAACCTCAAGACTTAAAAACAAGGCAGCACCCCCTAATACCAAAAGGGCAAGAAGGATAACTAGTAAAATGGCCAAAATGCGATGAACGCCACGCCGCTCGATGGCCCAAGACAAGGGATAAAGCAGATAGGCAAAGAAAACACTGACTGCTAACGGGATGAGAATATCTTTGGCTAGAATCAACACGGCAATCAATAACGATGCGATAAAAAGACTTAGAGCGGTTGTGGTTAACGTTTGTCTGTTCACGAGCTTTCGTTTTTTTGGCGTAACTTGTTTTTAATCTCTTTCAATGATAAAAACGAACTGAAAGAATTGTGCCATTTCCAAACAAGTGCTTAATCTGGTTGTTTGGTAGCAGTAATAATTGTTTCACGCATTTAAAAATCCCCGTATTTTGGGGAATGGTGTGGAAAATTATCCCCGAAAATAAAGTGGGAAAGTTGGCGTTTAATTCGTTTGGCGACTGGTATGATATTGGTATTTCCTAAAAATTGAAGGCAAGTCCTGTTTGATGGAAAAAGAATCAGCCGAGAACCTTTTTGGAGCTGAAAAGAATTCAGTTAATTTGATCAACGAAATGAATTTCTATGATAAAGATACTTCGGATTTTGGGATTGATAGGGTGGTTGAGTGTTGTGCTTAACCTGAATTTGTTGGCGCAGGAGAATTTCGAAGTGCGAAGTGTGGTTTTTCATGGAAATAAAACGCTGGAAGAAGATGTGCTGCTTGATCAGCTGGCGCTCAAAGAAGTATCCTCCCTGGAAAAGCTGATTACGAAGAAGCAACCCTTCTTGTTTAATCAGCGTCTGGTTGATTTAGACTTGCAGCGCTTAGTGGCTATTTACCAAACCGAAGGTTTTTTGAAGGCAAAAGCCAGCTTGGCTCCTTTGCAGATTGATGACGAAAAGCAAATTGTCAAACTTCGGATTCAGGTTGATGAAGGAGAACCGGTTTTGGTCAATAAGGTCGATATCCTCGAAACTGAAGAATTAAAGGAGATTGACCTGGATTCGTTGCGCAGGAAGGTGGCTCGTGAACTGGAATTAAAGTCAGGAGCTCGTTTTCGCGACGAAGCAATCAAGCAGGATGTGCTGGTAATTGCCAATGCCTTTCGCAATTTAGGTTATGCTTATGTTGAGGTGGACTATGACTTGGAACTGAGTTCGGATACTTTACAAACAGACATTAATTACCAAGTGAAAACGGGGCCTGTTTGCTATTTTGGCGAGACTTCCATTTTGGGAAACAAACATGTGGAAACTGATTTCCTGCAGAAGCAGTTGGTGTATGAAAATGGCAAGCTTTATAACCAATCGTTATTGAATGACACCCGCGAGAATCTTTATCAACTGCAACTCTTCCGAATTGTTTCGGTCTTGCCCATAAAGGAGCGGGACAGCCTGAGGAGCCCAATTCCGGTGACGCTGTATGTTGAAGAAGCACCCCGTTTGAGTTCTCGCGTTGGCTTTGGTTATGGAACGGAAGATAAGTTTCGAACGTTCCTCGATTTAAATTACCGGGGATTTCTGGGGGGAGCCCGACGCATTAACTTGTACTTAAAGCATTCGGCTTTGGTTCCGTACCACGCTAGCTTGAAGTGGATTCAGCCCCAGTTTTTCAGCCCTAAAAGTACAATCACCCTTAATCCGTTTATCATTCGGAACTCGGAGCCTGGTTATGAAACGCGGACGTATGGAATTAATGTTCCGGTGACTTATCGTTTCAATAGTTGGCTGAGCAGCACCTTAACCTACTATCTTGAAAATGTAGAACAGCAAATTGAGGCAGGTGACAGTGAGCTTGTTGATGTGGAGAGCGACAAATTTCCTTACGACAAATCGGGGATTTTGCTGAGCACCGTATTTGATAATTCAAGCCCTAAGTTTACACCTCGGGAGGGCTTTAACCTTTCGCTCGGCTTGAAAGTAAACGGACACTTGTTTGGCAGCGATTTTAACTATACCCGCTTTTGGGGAGATATTCGTCATTACCAGAAATTAGGAGATGGGGTGTTGGCGACCCGGCTGATGGCTGGGGGAATTAGCTCGGCAGATTCCAATGGTTTTATCCCCGTTGAGGACCGTTTCTATTCGGGAGGAAGTAATTCCATTCGCGGGTGGAACCGATCGGAGTTGGGGCCCAAGCGTGAGAGTGGAACACCTTTGGGGGGAAAGAGTATTTTAGAAGCAAACCTGGAGATACGTTATCCGCTGTTTTGGCGGGTGAGTGGAGTGGCTTTCATGGATGGGGGGAATGTGTGGGAAGCTGCTTACGATTACCAATTGAACGACCTGGCTTATGCCGCCGGTGGTGGTTTGCGTATCGACACGCCCATTGGCCCTATCAGGTTCGATTTGGGGTTCCCTGTTTGGAACGAGAAGAAGAGTCCCCAATTTTTTATTAGTGTAGGACAAGCGTTTTAGCAAAATAAATGACAAAGGATCAGGTGAGAAAAGGAGTAAAATATGGCTTATGGGCTTTAGCAGGTGTGCTGGGGCTGATTCTGTTTGTGGTATTACTGGCAGGCTTGTTGCTGCAAACGCCAATGGTTAAGAAAAAATTGGCGCGTGTGGCTGGAGAGCAGGTTTCGGCTATGTTGAATGGCGAGTTTTCGGTTGGTCAAGTGGATGGAAACTTTTTCACTCACCTGCAATTACAGGATCTGACGCTAACCAATGAAGGGGATACGGTCGCCCGGCTTGATCAACTTGATTTGGCGTATAACCTTTGGGCCTTGCTCGATCAACGGCTGGAAGTACAGTGGGTTCATCTGGAAAAACCATACGTGTTCTTGGAGCAGCAGGCTGATTCATCTTGGAATGTTCAACATTTGATGTTACCGACCGAAGAGCCAGATGAAGAGCCAGAAACAACGCAGGAG
Source organism: Sunxiuqinia elliptica (assembly GCF_900113005.1). Classification (GTDB taxonomy): domain Bacteria; phylum Bacteroidota; class Bacteroidia; order Bacteroidales; family Prolixibacteraceae; genus Sunxiuqinia; species Sunxiuqinia elliptica. The sequence goes on along the minus strand of NZ_FONW01000009.1, from coordinate 77,493 downwards.
GCAAGTCCGTGGATGATTGTGCTGGATAAACTGGAGTTGGAGGAAGGACAGGTTCGGACACAGGCTCTGGACAGCATCATCCCCCGTGAAATTAACGGGCTTAACCTGGCTGCAACCCTGAGCTTATCATCAGCTCAGCAAGTTATAAGGCTGGAAAACTTCTTTTTTCAAACCATGAATCCAACGATGGAGCTAAAGGAGTTGGCTTTTGATTTAAAGCGGGACTCAACCAATATCCGGTTAGCAGATTTTCGTTTGAAAACGGCCCGAAACCAGTTGGATGCCCAGGCTGATTACCAGGAGCAACCACAAACTAAAGGAACGGCAAAACTGGAAACCGCCCCATTGCGTATTCAGGAGTTTGCCTTTTTCATCCCGGGATTTAGCTTGCCGGCAAATCCTGTGTTTAAGTTGGAGGCGTCGATGGATGGCCCGGCATTGATTGCAGACCTAAGTCTTGCCGAAGAGAAGCAACAGATTCGACTAAACTTGCAAGCCCCTAATTTTGGGGATTTTATTTTTGGTGACCAAAAGGTTGAGCTTCAGTATGTATTGAATGGTGAACTTGAAAATATTGATCTAGCCCACTGGATGGGAGATTCCACCTTGGACTATCGGATTAATGGGCAATTGAAGGTTAACGGAAAAGGTCTGGATCCGAAAAAAGCAGTAATCAACATGCAGGGAACTTTTCAGGATTTGCTGGTTCAAAGTCGCCCGGTTGATCGCTTGGGAATTGATGCTTCGTTGAAAGCAGGTGATGTGACAGCTGAAGTGGAGGGCGGGGGCGACTTTGGAGCGTTGCACCTTTGGGCTGATGCCAAGCAGGTGCTAGCTGATCCCACTTACCAGTTAAAGCTGGAAACCTCGAAATTAAATCTGGCTCCATTACTGGGCAATGATACACTGCAAACGGATTTGAATTTGACTGCTCAAGTTGAAGGGAAAGGAATTGAACTGAACAAAGCTGCTGTTCAGGCAGTAATCAGCATGGGGCCCTCAAGCCTGATGGAGCTCAAACTGGATACCTTGTTGGCTCGGGTTAACTATGCTGATGAAAATTTGCAGATTGATTCTTTGGAGCTGAAATCGCAGGCTGTGCAGCTGCAGGCTGTTGGGAACTACAGTTTACGCTCGTTGTCTGATCTGCGTTTGAAAGGGACTTTTGCAAACTTGAATGAATTTGCCCAATGGATTCCGCTGGATAGCCTGCAAACGAGTGGTGAGCTGCAGGCTCATTTGCAGGGCACTATGGACTCGCTGGCGCTTGATGCAGACTTGATGCTGAATGAGACGCGCTATCAGACAATCAGCTTGCAGCAAATGGACATGCAGGCGCAAGCTTTGCTGAGCAAGGCTGATACCTCTTTTCAGGCTGATTTGTTGGTGCAGGAGGTGCTGGTCGGAGAACTCAAGCTAGATTCAATTAGTATGGCAGTCGATGGAGCATTGGACTCCATAGGTGTGCGTGGATGGCTCGGAAATGAAACCCTCCAAACGGAATTGAAAGCCGGGGTGGAGTTGGGCGATATCTTACGAATTCGCCTGGACGATTGGATGATCGCTTATTACGAACAGCAAATGACTTTGCAGGAAGGACCGGCTACTTTGGAGATCGATTCGGTTAGCTATCGGCTTGATCAGTTAAAAATGGCATCGGGAACTGCTGATACCAGCCAGTACCTGCTGGCATCGGGAGTGATTCGCTTAAATGGAGAAGAAGATTTCAAGCTGAAGATCGATCGGGTAGCCATTGCCCCTTGGATGGCATTGACCGGGCAAGAGCTTGACGTAGCTGGAATGTTTCAGGCTGATTTGGCTGTGTCGGGAACGGCTGATGCTCCGGTGCTCGATGGTAATTTTGAAGTGCAGGGAGCCGCGTTGAATGACTATCCCTTGCGCGAGTTGAAAGGGAAAATGCGTTATGCTGCGTCCCGTTTTGAAGTGGATAGCCGCATTGTTCCACAAGATAGCGGACGCATTGAGGCAACGGGTTTTGTGCCTTTGCAGTTGCGTTTGGATAGTATGGCCGTTCAGTTTAATCCGAAGGATTCGGTCGATTTTCAATTGCTTGTGGAGCAATTCCCATTGGCGATTTTGCAGTCCTTTCGCGTAACGGAAGATATTCGGGGCGAGTTAAACGGAGCTGTCACAGTAAACGGAACGGTGGAGTCGCCCAATCCGAAAGGAGATTTACGATTGAGCAATGGGGCGATAAAAATGCCGGAGTATGGCGTGGACTACAGCGAGCTGTTATTCAAGCTCAACTTCCTCCGAAACCAGATGGTGTTGGATACCCTGCTGGTTCGTTCTGAAGATGGCACCCTGACCGGTACGGGAACCATCGATTTTAATTCTGATTTTTATAAGGGCGATATCAGCGATTCAAATATTGAGTTGTTGTTTAATCGTTTCAACCCGGTTAACCATAAGCAGTTTAATTTTGAAGTTTCGGGCGATGCCCGCTTGGGAGGCGTCAAGGATGAAGTTCGCTTTAGCAGTGATCTGACGATTCCGCAAGGCGAAATTTACCTGCCGGCCATTTTCAATATGATGGGGCGGATGACTACACCGGAAATGCCTCGCCCAATTCTGATGCGCGAACTGGAAGCGATGAGCCGGGATCGGGATACTTTGGGAATAAGCACCGAGGAACTGGCTCCGGTGGATACCTTCAGCTTCGACTATTTTGACAAGCTAACGGGGAAAGCTCGTATCAAAATTCCGAAGAATACCTGGATCAAAAATGAAGATATGCACATCGAGATTTCGGGTGACCTGGAGTTTGTCAAAAATAAGGAGTTCTTTGAGCTTTTTGGGGTTGTGGAGATTGTGCGGGGGCAGTATGACTTGCTGGGTAAAACCTTTATGATCGATGAAGGTTCCATCCGTTTTGAAGGAGGTGAAGAACTGACTCCGAACTTGGATATAACTGCCAAGTACCCCTTCCGGAATGCCCAACGCGTGCAGCAGGAGCTAAGCGTTCGGATTAGTGGTACGCCCGACGATCCGGCAGTGGCCTTTAGCCTGGATGGCAGCAGTGTTAGCGAAGGCGATGCGCTGTCGTATATTTTGTTCGGCAAAAGCATGAACGAGCTCACCATGGATCAACAGGAGAATGTGGCTGGTGCAGGCGATATTGCCGGGCAGGCTGCGGCCTCCATTCTTTCGTCGCAGTTAACCAACTTTTTGGGGAACAAGCTCGATGTGGACTACATTGAAGTGAAGAGTGACGGTAGCTTTGATAACGCCACGGTGGTGGTGGGGAAATACATTACCAACGATTTATTTGTGAGTTATGAACAACGCTTTGGCGAAACCGACGAAAAAGACATGGCCAAGTATGAAGTCAAGCTGGAATATGAGCTGTTCCGATTCCTGTTTTTCCAACTCAACAACTCTTCGCGCGACAGTGGTTTCGATGTAATCTTTAAGTTTGACGCCAAGTAAGCTGCCAGGCTGATTCCGAACCTGTACATGCCAACGGTAGTCTTTTCTCCTCCTTTTTTCAAGGAGGAGTCCCTTGCTCCCGCACGATTGTACCTAAAATCCGCAGGTATAATTTTAGCATGAGGATTTTGAGTATACTGCCTTGATTTATTAATAATCATAGTGTGACTTTAATCAATTTTTGAGCAAAACTGTGCTTGAAAAATCACATTAGAGCATCACCTCAAAATTGACAGCATAGGATTCCACTTAAGCATGGCTTATCAATCAGAATTATTTAAAATTTGCCCTGTTCATTTATTATTGTTTTAAGTTTTAAATGCGACTGAACCGTACAGTCTTAGTTTTCTTGTTCTACCCGAACGCACCCATTTAGCAGGTATGCATATGAAGCGGAAGATGAACTTCTTGATTCTGAAATTAGGAGATAAAATACTTGTCAGTCTTGAAAATCTTCCAATCATGTGCACATATATATTTTACACATTGCCATAATTATCAGGAATACTGTATTCTGCTCCAGTTTTGAAAATGGCATTTTATTCCAGCCAAAATCGTTTTTTAATAAATCAAACTCTCTTTCACTTGCTCCCCTGGCATTATAGAAAAACACAACTTCATCATTGGTTAATTCAAAGTCATTGGTCATTATTATGCTATAGTTGTATGCTTCTCCTGTAAACAAGTTCAGTTGTCTGTCTGGTCGGGCCTGTTTGGTTACCACGATCCGATATTCTTTAAGAGTAGATTGTTTGCTCTTATTACCTCTTGCTTTGCGTTCAAATGGAGTAAAGCAAGTAGAGCCCCTTAGTACTATATCATCGGCAAGGCTTACTTCTTCCCAGTTCTTAATTTTAGAGATTGCTTTTTCAATGCCAGTTGTCATTCTGGCTCTGACAAAGATTCGCTTCGCTGCTTTTTCCATCGATTTGATGATGTCATATGTGAATGAAGCTGAATCCGCTCTTATAGCATCAATATTAATCCCGGCTTCATTTAACAAGGCCGTCATGCGATCAATGGTTTCATGTTGCAAAATATGTGCATTGCTTTTTCCATTTCTGTTTTCAACGTAAACAATATGATGGCCTATTAAGCCAACACCAGGATTATATCCATTTTCCTTTTTATAAGTCCGCTCTGAATCTGCTTTCTCTGTGAAAATTATGGTGTTGTCATAATCCAGAACTACATTGTCTTTTCCAAATCCGGGCAATCGTAAAAGTAACTTTAGGTTTACTCGGTTTAACTGTTCAGCTACTGAGAAATGATGTTCTTTTCGTCCTCTTTGAGTTGAGAAATATTTGGCAGGTACAGATAATGACTTTAGACGGTTTAGAACTCTATCTGGACTGGGGATCTTTATGAATGGATTATTCTCAAGACCATCTTTCAAGTTAATTGACAAATCTTCGGCACAATCACCTCCACATAGGAAAACTGACCAATATGACATTATAATATCAAACCAGCTATATGTTGTTTGTTTAGGTAATCGTGGCATATTTTCTTCGAATAACTTATTGACCTTTAACTTCAGTACTTCTTCAATAACAAAGTTTAATCCTCCAAATGGCGAAACCGCCGGGCTATTTAGTATCTTCATGTCGGTATTTTGTTAGCAACACCAATTTAGGTGAAAATACCTTGGCTGTAAAGCTCTATTCATTAAAGTTTTACAGCCTTCTGTTAATGATACCCGCGGATTCTAGGTTGTATCGTGTGGTTTAACACTCTCGCGGCAGTAAACCTTTTATACTCAAACGGTCAGAACCTGCCTTGAAACATAATAAATTGAGTTAACTCAGGCATGTATTTTGTAAAGTTTTGTAAATTGATCGGCGAAAGCAAAACAGACCTAACTAAAACAAGAGGCCCTGAAATAAGCTTAAACTCAAATTTGTTAAACTTATTGAGTTCGACTAACATTAGCTCATAAGCTTAGCTCAGGTTGCTGTACATTAAAAAAGCTTGGAAAATGAAACAAACAGTTCTTATTACATTCCTAATTCTTATTGGTTTTACATTATGTCGTGCAGAAAGTAATGACGTTTTAATTAAAGGTAAAGTCTTAGGAGACTTGCCGGCCGAGATTTTATACACGGCTCCAATAAGAGGGATCTGCGATTGGGGAATAACAAACGCTACTCATACCGATTCTTTAGGCAATTTTAATATTCACTTTCAAACTGAGAACCCCTCCTTTGTGATTGTTCTTGTTAAAGGTTCAATGGCTTTTGAGACAAGCCCAACGATTGTTGCAGAACCTGGTGAGACTTATGAATTGACGATTGATCTTATTACCAAAGAAAAACCTTTTGCCATAAAATGTAGCAATAATACAATACATCAATTTTACAATAATTTACTTCAAGCTAATCCTAGGACTTGTTTGTATAATTTCAGTAGAGAGACTTCTGATATGTCTGGAATTAAGAGCGATCTATTAAGTTTGAAACGAGACGAACTTTCAAAACTCAATAATTTCTTAAGAGAAGGAACGATTAGTAAGGAGGTTTTTAACTTGATAAAATCAGATAGGGAAGTTTACTATGGAACTGCATTGAGTACAATTGCTTCAATGAATACAGGAGAGTTTATGAGACAAAATAGTGCTGTCCCAGACTCAATAAGCAAGTTTTGGGAGGAAGCTGTAGCATTAGTCCCTATGAGCAGTAAGAATATTCTAGGGACAAAGAATTTATATGATTTCTTAGATTTATATTATTGGAAAAGAACATATGACTCAATTCCCTATTCCGATTTTTCGAAACTCCGTTCGGAATACCGTGAAAAAGGATTGGAACATACTTATAAACTGGAATTAGCCAGTCAATTCTTTAATGATGAAGTTTTGGAATACTATATGGCCAGATATGTTATAGCCAAATCAAGACGAAAAGGAGAAAATGAGTTTGTTACAATCATCGACAAGTTCAATGAAACGTATGCAGATAGCCCCTTTTCAAAATACTTAGAACCCATAAAAAAAGTAATTAGTCAAAAAGATCATTAGAAATGGGGCCGCAAAATACATAGCTACTAATTAGAAACAAAACCATGATAAATCAAAAGTCCATGAAATCTTACGTGATTATTTTACTTGCCTTATTTTTAGTGGCTTGTAGTGATGATCCTTTAGACAAGGAGTTTGAGCAATACACCGGACGGTATACGATTGTATCGTACAAATCGGATATAGCAGTTGATTTGAACAACGATAAATCAAGCTCAAACGAACTTACGGATGAAATTACTTCCTTCAGCTTCGTTGATTTAGAAGTTAGGCCGCTCGAGAATTCGACAAATTCTGCTCAATTGCTTTCATTTTTCTTTCCAAAAACATGGTTAAGCTCAGATGCCGAAGCCGGTGGCTCTGAAGGTTGGGCGAACCATATTAGTTATGGGTTTTGGACGACTTACCATTACGAAAACAATTCATTTGTATTAAAAGACAAAAGTTATCTGGAGCAAGGTTCTAATGGTAGGGAGGATGTCAGTAGAACGGTAACAATCAATAGTGACTTGGAGGTTGTTGATCCGGATCATTTAAAACTATTGATTTCTAAAGAATACTACGACTTTAAGACAGGCTCCTGGATCATGTTGGACATTGAAATTGTTTATGAAAGGATGGTTTTTTAAGCCCAGATACGACAAGATGGTATCTTGTGGTTGAATGATGTTATTGCTATAAACGGATACCAAGCGATGCGGCAGCGCGGGGTCGAATACACAAAAAAGCTAACTCGATTAAAATGAAAAATATTTTGCTTTTGCTAGTTTGTATTTCTTTTACTCTTGTTTCTAAGGCTCAGAAAACAACAATATCGGGAGAGATTCAAGGGATTGAGCAAGCAAGTATTAACCTATTGGTTTTACCTCTAAAGTTGGGCGAAAAACCAATTTTTAAAAAGGTGGACTGTATGGATGGACGGTTTGAGTGCTCCATTGATTTTGAGTCGAACATGTGGCATTTAGTTCGAATGAACAGCAATCAGTTTACGGCTGCTTTTGGAGAAGAAAAGTCAAGTGATAAAAAGCTAGAGAATCGGGAATTACTTTTCTTTATCCGTCCAGGTGACAAAATAGCTATCAAAGCGAAACTTGGCGAATATGGAATAAATTATCAGGTTTATGGGAATGAAATTAGTGAACAGAGAAATCAGGTGGCACAACGTTTATTCGCATTGAAAGAGGAATACAATAAGTTGATACTTCGACAAGATACAGGATTAAGGCTAAGGCATCAGCAAGAACAAATAGAACAGGTAATGTTAGAAATAATTGTTGAACATCCAAACTGGATTTGTTCTGCTGAGATGTTGGCTGGTTTTCCAGAGGATGCAATCGCTAAACATTTCAAAGCGTTTACACCAGAAGTTCAGCATTCTTTTTTCGGTACTCATCTTTCAACGATTTTAAACGAAGCTGAAACTGGGACAATCGCTCCTGATTTTACCTTGTTTGATGAAAAAGGGAAGCGTGTTTCATTGACCGACTTTAGAGGAAAATATGTTATTCTGGAATTTTGGGGATCGTGGTGTGGGTATTGTCTGAAAGGGATTCCTAAAATGAAAGCTTACTATTCGAGGTATCAAGATCAGGTGACTTTTATTGGTATTGCCTGCAGGGATAATAAGGTTGCTTGGAAGAAGGTAGTTGCTGATAATGACCTTTATTGGGTGAACTTATTCGCGCAAGATGAAACCATTACTGAAAAATATGGAGTGATGGGGTACCCGACCAAAGTTATTATTGATGAAGCTGGAACAATTGTATGGAAAACGACAGGTGAGTCCGATGAATTTTATGATAAAATAGATAGACTATTTGAGAACGTGGTTCGTTAGTAATTATAGTCGAAGTACTCCGGTATCAAAAACTTTCTGGTAAATTAAGTTTTTTTGGGTTTGCTAGCCTGAAGAAGTCGCCGGAGCTAAGTACAACACACCCCAAAATAAGATTAACATGAACGAAATAACATCACTATCCGTAAGGGCGATCGCCCAAAAAATAAAGACAAGAGAATTGACTTCAACAGCCGTTGTTGAGGCTTTTTTAAAACGCATAGCGGCCGTGAATCCGAAATTGAATGCTGTCGTGCAATTGGCAGGCGATCAGGCCCGACAGGAAGCTCAGCGGGCTGACGAAGAGTTGGCTGCCGGAAAATGTAGGGGGCCTTTACACGGGGTCCCAATGACCATTAAAGATTCGTTTGACTCGGCTGGTTTGGTGTCGGCAGGCGGTACCTTGGGGCGGGCGAATACTATTCCTAAAAAGGATGCAACGGTTGTTGCCCGCTTGAAGGAACACGGAGCTATTTTGCTGGGCAAAACCAATACATCAGAATTTACGCTTTCTTACGAAACGGCCAACCTGGTTTATGGTGCAAGCAACAACCCCTATGACCTGACCCGCATTCCGGGAGGAAGCAGTGGTGGTGCAGCAGCCATCGTTGCGGCAGGCGGTTCGCCTTTCGATATTGGAACGGACTATGGTGGTAGCCTGAGATACCCGGCTCACTGTTGTGGTTTGGCAACCCTGAAACCAACCTCGGGGCGCGTGCCACGCACCGGGCATATTTTGCCTTTTGGAGGTGTGCTGGATGCTTGCCAGCATGTCGGGCCGTTGACTCGGTCGGTGGAGGATTTGAGCTTGCTGTTTCCGCTGCTTGCCGGCCCCGATGGCATTGATCCGAGCATTGTTCCTGCGCCGATTGGCGATCCGGAGCAAGTGGTCATCCAGGCTCTAAAGGTGGCTTATCATGTGGATAATGGCATCGTTGCTCCATCCGATGAAACTGCTGATGCCGTGCGTGGTGCAGCCAATCTGTTGGCTGATCGGGGACTGCTTGTTGAAGAAGAGCGTCCTGCTGGGGTGGAACGTACTTACGAAATTATGATGGGCTTGCTGGCTGCTGACGGTGGTGCTTCAATCCGCCGTTTGTTGCGTGACTCCGGAACAACGGAGCATTCAATCCCGTGGCTAAAGTTTGCTAGTCCTACTGACTTCGATTCTTTTGATGCCTTGATGATGGACTGGGCTAAATTTCGTAGTTCCATGATGGCAATCTTTGCAAATTTTGATGTTATCTTGTGTCCGGTTAATGCGTTGCCGGCGGTTCATCATGGAGTTCTGCGCGATGACTTGCGGGCCTTTAGTTATTCCATGAGTTATAACCTGACGGGTTTTCCGGTGGTGGTGATTCGCGGAGGAACTTCGCCGGAAGGCTTACCCATCGGCATCCAGATTATTGCAAAGCCTTGGCATGAAGAGGTGGCGCTGGCCGTTGCTGCATACCTGGAGAACGCATTGGGACCCTTTGATGGACCAGTGCTTTAGATCAGCCTATTTTTGACCAAAAAACCGATAAACACAAACGAACTGAACCATGGAAAAACTAAAACTAGCGAGTGCACAATTTGAAAACCGGAGCGGGGATAAAAACTATAACCTCGGTGTTATTGATCGATTAGCAGGCGAGGCTGCCCGGCAAGGAGCCGATGCCATTGCGTTTCACGAATGCTCGGTTACGGGCTACACCTTTGCTAGGAACCTTTCAAAAGAACAGCTATTGGACTTGGCGGAGTTGATTCCGGAAGGAGAGAGTGTGCAACGTCTCACCCAAATTGCGAAGAAGCACGAGATTGTGGTGTTGGCTGGCTTGTTTGAGAAAGATGCTCAGGATGAGCTGTTCAAAGCTTACGTTTGTGTGGATCAAAATGGTTTGGTGGCCAAGTACCGCAAGCTGCATCCGTTTATCAATCCCCATTTGAATCCGGGAGATGCCTATTGTGTGTTTGATTTGAAGGGCTGGAAATGCGGCATTCTGATTTGCTACGACAACAACATTCTAGAGAATGTAAGGGCGACCAAACTGTTGGGCGCCGATATTCTGTTTATGCCTCATGTAACCATGTGTACGCCATCAACGCGGCCTGGAGCAGGTTTTGTTGATCCGGCCTTATGGGAGAATCGGGAAAATGATCCGACCTCGCTTCGACTGGAGTTTCAGAGCATGAAGGGGCGGGGCTGGCTGATGAAATGGCTTCCGGCACGGGCTTATGACAATGGCATTTATGCGGTGTTTTCCAACCCAATTGGGATGGATGACGATCAGCTGAAAAATGGTTGCTCCATGATTGTCGATCCGTTTGGAGATGTGTTGGCTGAGTGCCAGACTTTTGAGGATAGCTTTGCCTTGGCAACCCTTACGCCAGAGAAATTGCAGCAAGCTGGCGGATACCGGTATCTGAAAGCACGCCGCCCCGAGCTTTATCGCGACATCATTGGGCAGGAACATCAGTCGGAGCAGAAAGTGGTTTGGCTCAACTCAGGAGAAGAATAGCGTGAAGTGTGTTCTAATTTGCAGTGTTTCTATTTTTGATACCTCAACGGATAAAAAGAACGATCAACCTAACTAAAAACCATAAAGAATATGGCTATTCCCACGACGCGAACAAATGAGCAAGCGCGAATTTCAATTGATTCAGAAAAGTGTATTGGCTGCGGAAAATGTATTGATGTTTGTAAGGATTTAAGTTTGGTGTTGAAGGATGGTAAAGTAAGTCTGGCTTCAGAACCTGTTTTTGGATGTATTGGTTGTGGTCATTGTATGGCAATATGCCCATCAGGAGCGATTGAAGTAAATGGTCGGTATCTATCACCTAAAGATCTGTTTGAATTACCGCCAAAAGAGCAGGCAGCAGGATACGAAGAATTGCAGACTTTGTATCAACGCCGGAGGAGTATCCGGGAGTTTCGGGATGAACCTGTTTCTTCAGAAAAAATAAAGAAAATCTTAGAGGCAGCCAAAATGGCTCCAATGGGTTTACCCCCTTCTGATGTAAATGTGCTGGTTCTGGGCACAAAAGAGAAAAATCATCTCTTTGCAAAAGATTTTTGCGATTACCTTGAGCAAATGCAATGGATGGTCTCTGGTTGGTTTTTAGCATTCATGCGACCTTTCTGGGGGAAGGCTAATGCTGCTGTGTTCAGGAATTTTGTAAAGCCACTGTTTCGGGTGTATACTGAAAAAATGCGACAGGGAACAAACTTGGTGACTTATGATGCTCCGTTAGCAATGTATTTTTATGGTTCTCCTTATGCTGATCCCGCTGATCCTGTTGTTGCTGCCACGACAGCTATGTATGCGGCAGAGTCTCTGGGCCTGGGGACGTGTATGGTTGGAGGCGTGCATCCCTTGATTCAACATGGAGGTAAAGCGAAGAAGTTTAGAGAAAAATATGGGATTAAATTTAAAAGTCGAGAGGGCCTGTTTATCTTGATAGGACATCCTCAATGGACTTATAAAAAGGGGGTGAAAAGAACATTTGCTTCTGTTGTTAATTGGAATTAGGGCTGTTTAACAAGAACCTTTTATGAACGATCAGGATTTGATGGAAGAAGATTATTTGTTGCTTGTCCGCGAAACTCAGGTGGACATTGATCCGTTGGTTGAGCGTGCCCGCTTTGACCCGGAGTTTCGCGACTTGGTGGTGCAGCAGTTGGTGTCGCACAAACACATCAATGTGTATTTTCATTCCTACCGGATTATGCAACAGGTGACGGCAGCCGATCCCGTTGGCTGCTTGCGCTACTGGGATGACTTTGTTGGCTTGCTTCAGCATCCCAATTCTTATCATCGGAATTATGGCATGGACCTATTGCCTGACTTATTACCGATGGATCTGCGCAAACGGTTTGATGTGGCTTTTCCGGATTATTACAAGCAACTGCATGATGAGAAAATCTCCACGCGAAAGTATTGCATTAGCTATTCGGAACGGATCATCCGACATCGCCCGGATCTAACGAACCGTATTGTCGGTGAAATTATTGCATCGCTTCGGATGAATGAAAATAGTAAATCTCATCAGAACTTTTTGTTATGGGCTTTTTTGGAGTTGGTGGTACTGTGTCGGGTTTCGCCAGCCACGAACTTGGAGCTCTATGCTTTTTTGCAGGAGGTATTGGCAACAACAATTCCCCCAAGGGTGCGCAGGGAAATTGGCAAGTTGATGGTTTAGACTGAAATAAAAAATGCCCGCCCTGCCAAACAGGTACGGACATTTTGGTTGTTCTTCCCAGTTATATGTTTGTTAAAAAGCAACTTTGACACCAATTCCCGGGTCAATGGAAAAGAGGACACCGCCTTCGGTTACAATTTCAAGATAGGGCTTGAGATCAATGCCAAAGGCAATTGGCGCATTGGGGATTTTATATTCCAGACCGACAATGCCATCAATCCCAAGTCCAAGGGCTCCATCATCGTAATCGTGTGGATGATCGTACCAGCCAGAACCACGGCCGTCAAAGTCGTTGCCATAAACGGCAATATGTCCACCAACACCATACACCCAGTTTAATCCGGGTTCGTTAAATGCCATTTGGTTTTTCTCCCATAAGGCGGTGACGCTAAAGCCATCGTGCCAAAAACCAATGAGCCCTTCAATGGCTGTGGCCCCGTAGTTTTTCTTCAAGGTCAATCCCGATGTGCCTCCTGATCGTAATCCAATGGCATAATTATACTGAGCCATTGCTGCCCCACTAATCAAAAGAAATAAGGTAAGCACAAGCAAATTCTTCTTCATGTGTTTTTCTGTTTTAAGCCGACCACACTGTCTGGTTATCATCGTTGGTCGGAATTTGTTTTGGTGCCTAATTATGCGAAAAGTGTACCCGAATAGGAGGTCAGTTATTTAAATGGCTTGTATGCCGCGGGTTGTCTAATAAAAAACTGAAAATTGGGGAATTCAATACTTGTGGAATTTGTAGACAATCAGCCTCAAATTGTGGATGAACTGAATCACAGGAAAGAACAAGCTTCGCTCACGTTTGTTATTATTTTTTATAATAAATCTCCTGAGTTCAAAGGCTTAATGTAATGTTGTTGATTTCTGGGAAAAACGGCACAATTATTAATCCTTTATTTATCAATTTATCAGAAATAAATTGTTATGAAAAAACTAAAAATTAAACAACACCTGATCTTTTCGCTCACTTTTAGTGTTATCCTTTTTCTGGGAGCTTGCAACACTTCGCGAACTTTGCGTGGAGGAGCCATCGGTGCAGGTGCAGGAGGAACGATTGGCGGTTTGATTGGATCTAAATCAGACAATACAGCCAAGGGAGCAATTCTGGGGGCAGTAATTGGCGGAGCAGCTGGAGCCTTGGTGGGAAACTATATGGATAAGCAGGCCGAAGAATTACGTCGAGATTTGGAGGGAGCGTCGGTTGAGCGAATAGGAGAAGGGATCAAAATTACTTTCGACTCGGGAATTCTATTTGGTTTTGATTCTTCTACGCTAACGGCAAGTTCGCAGGAAAACATTATGGCCTTGGCTGAAACCTTAAAAAAGTATGAAGATACGGAGGTGTTGATTGAAGGCCATACCGATGATCGAGGAAGTGAGGCTTATAACCAAAAGTTGTCGGAGCAACGCGCTGGTTCTGTTGCAAACTTGCTCATGCGACAAGGCGTGTTAGGGACGCGAGTTGTTGAACAAGGTTATGGCGAGTTGCAACCCGTGGCAGATAATGCAACAGACGAAGGTCGACGGTTAAACCGGCGTGTGGAAGTGGCCATTTTTGCGAATGACAAGTTAAAGCGGGCTGCTAAGCGTGGAGATATTGGTTCGGTAACGAACTAGGCTTCACTGAAAATTCTGAAAAATGCGAAACATGAAATAAACTCAAGCAACCAACAAAAAAGGTCGCTTATAAAGAAAGGACTGACCAGTGTGGAACTATTAATTGAAAGAATAAATGAAGAAGATTATTTTATTGTTTAGCGTTGTGTGTTTGTTGGTTACCCATAACGTCGTGGCGCAAGAGCCGGTGACTGGAATAAAAGGTGGCGTTAACCTGACAACTTTGACAATTGATGGCAACAACGATGAAAATTTAAAGTTTGGTTTTCATGTTGGTGTTTTTAATAAGATCCCGCTTAATTCAAAATTTGCTATTCAGCCAGAATTACTTTATTCATCAAAAGGAATGAAGCAGAGTTTTGAAACAAATGGAATTGGAGGAGGTGATACCAAATTCAATTTGAATTACATTGATTTGCCCGTGTATTTGGTCTATAATCTTTCCCGGGATTTTGAGTTTCAGTTTGGGCCTTATCTGAGTTATTTGGCAAATGCCAATTTTAAAACAGAAGCTGAAGTGTTGGATGCTTTTGCGTTTGAGTCAGAAGATGAGATTGACCGCGATAACTTTCATTCTCTGGATTTTGGCTTGTCAGCCGGTTTAGCCTTTGACCTGCAAATGGTCGTCGTTGGATTTAATTATTCCTTCGGTCTAACTCCTGTCGCAAAGGATAACAGGTATTCTTATGCTTTCTTGGATGATGCTAAAAACTCTGTTATCAGACTGTATGCGGGCTTAAAATTTTAATGACCCTACTAGCTGCACATGTATTTAACACGTAAATAGAGATAGCCGGGAAAGCACGATCTTCGCTTTTCCGGCTGCTTATTTTTTTGCTCGTATCGCCCCGGGATACTATCCTGTTCCAATAATTATTTTGAATGAAGGACGAAGGATTAGTCTTCCATTTCTTTGAGGATGTTTTCAACTTCTGCCTCAGTTTTGTGTAGTTTGTCTTTACATAGTTTGATGAGGGTGGATACTCGTTTTACTTTGGCGGCTAACTCATCAACATCGAGTTCTTCATTTTCAATTTTCTGAAGAATATCATCAATCTCGTTTACTGCTTCCTGATAGCTTGGTTTTTTACTTGCCATGGTTATTTTGTTTTAATAATTTACTTGTTACTTTGCCATCAGCTAGTTGCGTTGTCAGCTCATCTCCGGGCTGCAACTGATGGACAGACTTAACCAGTTGCCCATTGCTGAAGGTTAAACTGTAGCCTCGTTTCAAGACGTTTTTTGGATCAACTAAACGCACTTTTCCTTCAATGTGTTCAAGCCTTTTTTGCTGGTTTTTCAGCAAGTTGTTCAATTGGCTTGCTAGTTTATCATTCACCTGTTCAAGACTGGTCCGTTTAATTCGAAACTGCCGTTGTGTAAAGAAGTCGAGTCGATTAAGCTGACGGTCCAGTTCGTGCTTTTGTTCGGATAAATGGCTGGTGCCAGCTTTTTCGAGCAAATAGCGGTGCCGGTTTAAGAGTTGCGATTTGGATGATAAGAATGCAGGAACCGATTTTTCTAATTTCACGGAAGTTAGTTTAAAGCGGTTGTTTTCCTCATTCACCAATTGTCGAACACCAAGTTTGAAATTCTGAAGTGTTCGTTGAAGGTATTCTTTTTCTGTCTGGATTTGTTTTTCGACTATATCAACAAAGCGGTTCTTGAGTTCATCAAGCGTTTGCTCAAAGGCAGCAGCTCCACTAACCAAAAATTCAGCAACAGCAGTTGGTGTTTTCAGTTTGGTATGGGCAACCAGGTCAACCGCTGTTTCGTCTTTGTCGTGGCCAATTCCTGTGATAACCGGAATGGGAAGCTGGGTGATATGATAGGCCAACTCATAATGATCGAAGCTTGCCAAATCAACCTGTGCTCCTCCTCCCCGAATGATGACAACGACATCAAAGAACTCCTCGTATTGAAAAGCTTGTTCGAGTGCCAGCATGATGGAGTTGGCTGCTTCTTTACCTTGCATAATGGCCGGAAACAGTTTGGTGTAAAAACGAATCTGGTACGGGTTATGGCTCAGCTGCTCAAGAAAGTCTTGCAAGCCTGCTGCAGTAGGCGATGAAATAATGGCAATACGCTGCGGCACCAAGGGTAATTCCAACTCTTTATTCATGTCGAGCACACCATCTTCTTCCAACTGACGGATGATTTCTCGTCTTTTTCTGGCCATGTCGCCCATGGTGTAGCTGGGATCGATATCGCGAATGTTGAGGCTGAGTCCATAAACAGGGTGAAACTCAACCTTGGCATTAACCAGAATCTTAATTCCTTCGGCAAAAGCCTGTCCGGTGGTTGTCTCGAAAAAAGGCTTCAGCATTCGGAACGAGTAGGACCAGATGGTCGCCCGACAACGGGCAAGTACTTCTTTCGTTGCTTCATCAAGTTCAACGAGTTCCAGGTAGCAGTGCCCGGTTCGGTTGATGTTTAGCTCGCTAATTTCTGCTTTAATCCAGATTAAGCCCGGGAAAGCGTCATCCAGCTGTGCTTTGATTTGCTTGTTGAGTTCTGATAACGAAAGTTGTGTAACTGCCATACTTTTGGGTTTACTGCTTCAATTTAACGAGCCAGCAAGTGCATTGTTTGGAAGCCGGTTCAGTTTTTCTGAATGATTTTTGTGAACAAGTTAGCTAAATTCAAAGGAAAATAGGTTTGCCGTTGACAAAAATCATTGTCGCTTAAGAAGCTAAGTAACGATGAGTTATCTATAGTCATTTAGCGCCGTAACATGTTGTTCTTTTGCATGTACTGCACCGGATCATTCATGAAGCTTTCTGGATCTACAAGCTTATTTTTGTTTTGCTCTATCGCTTTAAACTGGATGTTTTGAATACTGTCGAGAACCCGTTGATTGACGAGTTCACCCATATTGTAGATCAGCGTATGCGAATAGTCGCCATTGGCATGATAATACCGCCAGTCGCCATTTCGTAAGCCTCGCTTGTAAAGTGCGTCCAGCTCAAGTTGGCCATTTTCGTGGTATACTTTGCAAACACCATCGCGTTGGTCATTAACCATCTGGCATTCCAGGTAGGGTTTTCCGTTTTTAAAAAAAGCACGGTAGATGCCATTTTTCTGATTATATTTCCAGTTAATTTCTTCAAACAACTTCCCAGTGGGGTAATAAGTCTTCGATAGCCCATGTTTTTGGTTGTTCTGAAATTGCTCGGAAGCGACCAGTTGTCCTTTTTTGAAATATTGCCATTCACCTATTTTTAATTGACTTAGGTAATTCCCTTTAGCAATCAACTTCCCTAATGAGTCAAACAATTCTGCAGCAATTGTATCTGAACCTTCTTGGTAGTGAAGGCGAGCTTTTAAGATTCCACTGGAATGGTAGCGCTTAAACTCTCCGATTGGACGGTCGTTTTTAAAATGGCCTTCGTAAATCTTTTTACCCGTTGGCGATTTTTTAATCCAAGGTCCCTGTTTTTGTCCTTGGGAATCTGTCTGGTTTAACTGATTTTGAGCCCACCCAATAGATGTACTCAGTAGGAGAAGGATCAGCAAAAATTGTTTCATCATAGCTTTCATTCTTGAGATCCAAAACTATTATTTTTTTGTGAGAAACCGGCTAGTCGCCGGGTGGCTTATTTGCCACCCAACGCTTTTAATAAGTTTCTAACCGCTTTTACGGACTCTACTTTATAGGCTGCAGCCGTTTTCTTCAATCCTACTTTAATCGTGTAAGCACTTGTTGGTAGTTCGCGGAACATGTACTCATCAGTCCAGTCGTCACCAATGGCCACAATAAAATCATATTGGTTGTCGCGTAAGAATCGCGAAGCAGCAACACCTTTGTTAATACCGCCAGCCTTCACTTCAATGACCTTGTTGCCTTCCATAATTTCAAGGTTGTGGTTGGCAATCATGTTACGAAGTTCGTCTTTCAGCTCGTTGGCACGTAGCTCTCCCTGTTCGGGTTCTGCATTTCGGTAGTGCCAAACCAAAGAGTAATTTTTCTCTTCAATAAAGGTTCCAGGGGTACGATCAACAAAGTTTTCAAGGATCGGACGGATGGTAGGTTTCCATGAACTACTGATATTATCCAACATTTGCCAGTCTTCATCGAGCTTTTTCAGCCAAACGCCATGCTCAACAATCAGGTTGACTTGATGGTCGCCAAGCCATTTTTGCAGCGTGTCACGGTCTCGTCCGCTGATGATGGTGACCGTGTTACGTTCGTCCTCCTCTAGCTGGGTGATGAGCTTGTGCAGCTCTTCATCGGGGCTTGCTGCCTGCGGATCATTCTTGAAGTTGACAAGTGTTCCGTCATAATCCAGAAAAATAGCTCGTTTTTCAGCCTTATCAAACCGAGCAACCAGCTCTTTGCTAAGGGCGGGAGTAATTTTCTTGGCCAAGAAGTTTTGTTGGATATCTTCTACTTTTTTCAAACTCTTAATGAATTCGCCCGACCATTTGAATACATCGTAGCGTCTAATGCGGTCTTGCAAGTAGCGCATGCGGCGGCGTTGTTCTTCCATTTCCATGGTTAGAGCCTGGTGGATGCTGTCTGCAATTTCTTCTTCGTTATTGGGGTTGATGATAATGGCTTCTCCCATTTCTTTTACAGCCCCAGCCATTTCGCTGATGATGAGTACCCCACTTTGATTGATTCGGGAGGCGATATATTCTTTTGCAACGAGGTTCATACCATCCCGAACGGGGGTGATGAGGGCCACATCGGAAGTGCTGTACAATTCAATGAGGTTGTCGAAAGGCAAGGAACGGTAAAAATACCAAACCGGGGTATAGTTCACACCTCCATATTGTCCGTTGATGCGTCCAACCAATTCATCCACTTCACTTTTAAGTAGTTTGTATTGTTCAACTTCGTCTCGCGAAGGAACAACCAGCATAATTAGAGAGACCTTGTTGCGGAACTCGGGATATTTGTTGAGGAACTTCTCAAAGGCATTCAGTCGGTTGGGGATTCCTTTGGTGTAATCCAGCCGGTCGATTGACAGAATGAGTTTGCGATCGGGGGAAACGAGAAAGTACTTTTCCAGTTCGCGATGTAGTTCTGATCTTTCCTGAAGGGATTTGTGGGCAATAGCCTTCGCCTTCGTTTCAAATTTCTCATAGTCGATTCCCATGGGGAAAGCATCGGCCAAAATGATTCGGTCTTCGAGGTGAATTTCATTGAACGATATTTCGTACCCCAGCAAACGACGGACCGAGCTGAAAAAGTGTCGTTCGTAATCATAGGTGTGAAATCCAATTAAGTCAGCACCCAACATGCCTTTGATTAATTCATTACGCCAAGGAAGTATGCGGAATACCTCGAAAGACGGGAAAGGGATGTGCAGGAAAAATCCGATTGTAACATTGGGTTTTACGGATTTGATCATTTCCGGGACTAGCAATAATTGGTAGTCATGAATCCAGACAATGTCGCCATCTTCAACAATTTCAAGTGCCTTTTGGGCAAATTTGTGATTGACCTTTTGATAGGCTTCCCAGTACTCTGGGTTATAGTCGATAAATTGGGCAAAATAGTGAAACAGTGGCCAAATGACATTGTTGCTAAACCCCTCATAGTAAAGGTTTATTTCTTCGCTGGTGAGGTGTACGGCCAGGCAATCTTCGCTAACCAGTTTTTCATCGATGGTAAGCAGCTCATCGTCGGTCAGGTCATCCTTGGACAAGCCGGGCCATCCGATCCATTTTCCACCATATTCTTTGTATATGGAGCGCATGCCTGTCGCTAATCCTCCAACACTTGGTGACAGGTTGAAGGAATCATCTTCTTTCTTTATGCTTAACGGTAATCGGTTTGAAACGATGTGAATTTTACTCATAACTTCTTTATTATGTGTGAATTTTAAATTTCTATTAATAAGTCGGTCTAATAATTACCAACACAATCCCAAATGAATTGTTGTTAAAGTGTTTGTAGCGATTGAATAGGAAAGGCTACAATTTGCTTCTTCTTAAATATTTTTACATTTGAGGACTGAATGGGTTGTTCATAGCGGTTTTTTGATTGCTTTGATCTCCTTTAAAGTTCGCTTAATTTTCTTAATTTATCAAAAGAGAATAGGGGAAAGACTGGTTTTTAAATGATGTTTAACATTCGTCTATGAAGAATTTGAATTACGGGGTTATCGGAAACTGCAGAAGTGCAGCCTTAATATCAGAGAGAGGATCGATCGAATGGTTGTGTTTACCACAGTTTGATTCTTCGTCGGTATTTGCGTCACTGTTGGATACCGAAAAAGGGGGAAGCTTTCAGATTGTTCCAACAAAGCTGAAGCAGGTAAAGCAAAGTTATATTGACCGGACGAACATCTTGGAAACTCGTTTTGAGTGTGAGGATGGGGTGTTTGTGGTGAAGGATTTTATGCCTCGATATCGGAATTCGGATAACGGCGGTTATTACATTCCGCCGGATATCGTACGTTATTTTAGTTTGGTTGAGGGGCAGCCTGAGTTTGTAATTAAGTATGATCCAAGATTAGAATATGCGAAGCATGAAACGCAAAATTTTGTGGAAGATGGCTGTTACGAGGGAGTGAAGGAAACTTGCTACATCAAGTCGCAGACCTTAAAGGGAACTTATGATTCACTTTACCTTTATTCCAGTTTCGATTATCAGGCAATTTTGGAAAGTGAGCCAATTAAACTGACCAAAGATGAATATTGCTTATTGAGTTATAATCAGAAGTTGTTGCCCCAGGATACCCGCCGCTCGAAACTGAAATTGGAACGGACAAAAGTGTATTGGTTGAATTGGGCAGAACGGACGACCTCCTATAAGTTGTATAACGACGAGATCATGCGGAGTGCTTTGACGTTGAAAATGCTCAGCTTTGATAAGAGCGGGGCAATTTTGGCCGCAATAACGACTTCTTTACCAGAGACAATCGGGGAGGAACGAAATTGGGATTACCGGTTTTGTTGGATTCGGGACGCATCCATGGTGGTGAAGATTATGACTTCCTTAGGTCACTATCGCTTGGCTAATCGGTACTTGAAGTTCATTATCAATATTTTGCCGGACAAGGACGAGAAGATGCAAATCATGTATGGCATTAATGGTGAGAAGAACTTGAAGGAACAGGAACTGGAGCACTTTGCAGGCTACGAAGGTTCAGTGCCGGTTCGAATTGGAAATGCAGCTTATAAACAAAAGCAGAATGATATCTACGGTATCTTGCTGGATGTTATTTATCAACAGCTGGAAATTTACGATATCAGCTTGGAGCATAGCGAAGAACTATGGACCATTGTGCGTAACATCATTAAAGTGGTTGAAAACAACTGGAAAAAACCGGATCGGGGGATTTGGGAGATCCGGAACGAAAACAAGCATTTTACCTTCAGCAAGGTACTGTGTTGGGCAGCCGTAGATCGAGCGGTGAAGATTGCTACCTTACTTCGCCGTGGAATGTATATTGAGCAATGGACTCGCTTAAGAGACAAGATTCATAAAGATATATACAAAAAGGCATGGTCAGAAAAGAAGCAGGCTTTTACGCAAGCTTACGGTACTGACGATTTAGATGCTTCGGTATTGCTTATGGAGTCTTACGGTTTTATTAATGCGACCGATCAAAAATATGTCAGTACAGTTATAGCCATTCAAGGAGATTTGGAGAAGAATGGACTGATGTTCCGTTATCGCAATCAAGATGATTTTGGAATGCCAAAGTCGGCTTTTACAATTTGTTCATTTTGGCTGACCAATGCTTTGTTTAAGATTGGTCGTAAAAAGGAGGCAATTGATAAATTTCATAAGCTGATGAGTTATTCCAATCATTTGGGCTTGTTTAGCGAAGATTTGGATTTCGAGACGAAACGCATGCTAGGGAACTTTCCGCAGGCCTATTCGCATCTGGCTTTGATTGAAACGGCTATCAATGTTTCGGAGTCACAACTCTCTGACGAAGAGATGTTAAAAGATTATATTCACGAAAAAAAGGGACTTAGTTAAGTCCCTTTTCTCTTTTTGGTTTCTTTCCCTTTAGCGAAGAAATGTTTTTAGCATCCATAGGCGTTTTTCAGTACTGCTGATTTGATCGCTGAATAAGCTGGTTGTTGCTTCATCGTTTTGATCGCCGGCAAGTTCCAGCAGCTCGTTCATTTTTCTTAAAAGAATTTCAGATTGATCAATCACTGTTTGTACCGCTTCTTTGCCATCACGAAGGTCGGTAACTTCCGGAATTTCGGCTACTTGAAGGTATTGACTGAATGAGTGCAAAGGTTGACCTCCAAGCATTAAAATGCGTTCTGCTACTTCATCGGCAGTTTCTGAGGCCTCGTTGTAGAACTCTTCAAATTTGGCATGAAGTACGAAAAACAGGCTTCCTTCAACATTCCAATGGAATCCGCGTAGGTTTTGATAATGTACTTGCAAGTCGGCTAGAAATGCATTCATTCTTTCAACTAATACTTGGTTGGCTGCTTGAGTTTGTTCTTGTGTTTTCATCTTATTTAATTTTTAATGGTTATCTCTTGTTGATTTATTTTTCTTTAGTTCAAAGATACTATTAGTGATATTTATTAATTTTATATCGTTATTAGTTTTGATTATACGATATGAATGTCAGCCAGATAAAATATTTTGTGGAATTGTGCCGCATGCAGAGTTTTTCAAAAGCGGCCAAAAATATGGAGGTGAGCCAGCCTGCACTCAGTTTACAAATTCAAAAATTGGAAGAGGAGTTTGGTTATTTATTGGTTGATCGCAACACCAAGCCGATAAGCATTACAGCCGAAGGAGCATTGTTTTTGGAAAAGGCTCAGCAGATCATTCAGCTTATGAACGATTTAGATCAGCTGAGTGTCGAATTAGAAGATGAGGTGGCCGGCCAAATCCGGATTGGCATTATCCCGACTTTATCGCCTTACCTGGTTCCACTGGTGATGGAGTTGGCATCTTCCAGGTATCCTGACCTGAAAGTGGAGGTCGTTGAAATGGTCACGGAGTCTATTTTGAGCGAACTCAATTACAATACAATTGATGCCGGAATTATTTCAACGCCCATACGAAGTTCCGGACAGTATGCTTTTGCTCCACTTTTTTATGAGCGGTTCTACCTTTATGTGGCCGAAAATCATCCACTGTATCAGCACAGTTTAATTCAGGTGGGAGAAGTTCCTTCAGAAGAGTTGTGGTACCTTACGGAAGGGAACTGTTTCCAAAACCAGGTCAATGCTGTTTGTTCAATTCCGCCGTTTGACACGGTAAAAGGAAACTTTCGATACATTTCCAATTCTATTGAGTCGTTGAAACGAATTGTGGAAACGCAAGGGGGAATCACCTTTATCCCAGAATTGGCAACATTGAGTGTTTCAACGGAATATGAAGACCTGATTAAGCGTTTTAAAAGTCCAGAACCCTATCGGGAATTGAGCGTAGTGTATTTGAAAAATACCGGGATGAAAAAATTGGTTCGGGCATTTGTTGAGCTGATTCAAGAAACTGTGCCGCGGCGAATGCTAGAGAAGCCTTCCAATACTCCTTTAGATACGAAGATGTAAAAAAAAATCCCCGAAGAATTACTCCGGGGATTGATTTTTATTGTTGGTGAAACTTATTTCACTTCTTCAAAGTCAACGTCAGTTACTTCACCATCCTGGCTTGCACCTGATGATTGAGCACCTCCGTCTTGAGCACCTCCGGCAGTAGGTCCTTGTTGTTGTTGACCACCTGCTTGAGCTTGTGCATTGTACATTTCCTGAGAAGCTGCCTGGAACACTTGGTTCAATTCCGCAGTTGCTGCATCGATCGCTGCCAAGTCTTCAGCCTTGTGAGCTTCTTTCAGTTTATTAAGAGCTTCCTCAATTGGAGCTTTCTTATCAGCTGGAAGTTTGTCGCCAAACTCTTTCAATTGCTTTTCAGTTTGGAAAATTAAACCATCTGCTTGGTTCATTTTATCCACTTTCTCGCGAGCTTGCTTATCGGCATCAGCATTTGCTTCTGCTTCAGCTTTCATTTTCTTGATTTCGTCATCGCTCAAACCAGAAGAAGCTTCGATACGGATTGATTGTGATTTTCCGGTCGCTTTATCTTTGGCGTGAACATGAAGAATTCCGTTGGCATCAATATCAAATGATACTTCAATTTGAGGCACTCCGCGTGGTGCTGGTGGAATTCCATCCAAGTGGAAACGTCCAATTGTTTTGTTGCCATTAGCCATTGGGCGCTCTCCCTGCAACACGTGAATCTCAACAGATGGCTGATTGTCAGCAGCTGTTGTAAATGTTTCAGCTTTCTTTGTTGGAATGGTTGTGTTGGCTTCAATCAATTTGGTCATTACACCACCCATGGTTTCAATTCCCAATGAAAGTGGAGTTACGTCAAGAAGCAATACATCTTTAACCTCACCTGTTAAAACACCACCTTGAATGGCTGCTCCAACTGCTACTACTTCGTCAGGGTTTACCCCTTTTGAAGGAGCTTTCCCGAAGAATGACTGAACTTTTTCCTGGATAGCAGGAATACGTGTAGAACCTCCTACCAATAAGATTTCATCAATATCAGAAGCTGAAAGTCCAGCGTTTTTCAACGCTTTTTTACAAGGTTCAATGGTTGCATTGATCAGGCTGTCTGCCAATTGCTCAAATTTTGCACGAGTCAATGATTTTACCAAGTGTTTTGGCACACCATCAACCGGCATAATGTATGGCAAGTTGATTTCTGTTTGCGTTGAGCTTGAAAGTTCAATTTTTGCTTTCTCAGCAGCTTCTTTCAAACGTTGAAGAGCCATTGGGTCTTTCCGTAAGTCAAGACCTTCTTCTTTTTGGAACTCGTCGGCCAACCAGTCAATCAACACTTGGTCAAAATCGTCACCACCAAGGTGCGTATCACCATCTGTTGATTTTACTTCGAATACTCCGTCACCTAATTCCAGAATTGAAATATCGAAAGTACCACCACCAAGGTCAAATACGGCCACTTTCATGTCGCGATCCATTTTGTCAAGGCCATATGCCAATGAGGCAGCTGTTGGCTCATTGATGATCCGGCGAACTTGTAAACCAGCGATTTCACCAGCTTCTTTCGTAGCCTGACGTTGGGCATCATTAAAATATGCAGGTACTGTAATTACGGCTTCAGTAACTTCTTGTCCCAAATAATCTTCCGCTGTTTTCTTCATTTTCTGAAGTACCATTGCTGAAATCTCTTGAGGAGAATATTTACGATCGTCAATCTGAACGCGTGGCGTATTGTTGTCACCTTTAACAACAGTGTATGGCACACGTGAAACTTCTTTATTTAAGTTGTCATAGCCTTCTCCCATAAACCGTTTGATAGAGGCAATGGTCTTTTGTGGGTTGGTGATTGCCTGACGTTTGGCAGGGTCTCCAATTTTCCGTTCTCCATTCTCTACAAAAGCTACGATTGAGGGAGTTGTTCTTTTTCCTTCGCTGTTAGGAATTACCACTGGTTCGTTTCCTTCCATTACGGAAACGCATGAGTTGGTAGTTCCTAAGTCAATTCCAATTATTTTTCCCATTGTAATTGTATTTTTATTTTTAATTATTTCAATGTTGATTCTAAAATCACGATCAGGGAAGATCAATGATTATGCCAAGGGAGAAATAGGAGGCGGAAGTGAAAATTTGACACAGAAAAGAAACGCTGTCAATTTCATCCTGACATATTTGGTGACAAAAAGACAGCGATCTGTTTTTTTCCTATCTTTAGGCAACTAATATTACCTAATTAAATCATTATAACAGATGAAATCAGATGCTATAAGAACCCCTAAGCAAGAACGCTTATTGTCTCTTGATGCCCTTCGAGGATTTGACATGTTTTGGATTACCGGAGGTGGCATGTTTGCTGTATTCTTGGGAAAGTTGACTGGATTTGAGTGGTTAACCCGGCAGATGGAACACGTAGAGTGGGCCGGATTGCATATGTATGACCTGATCTTTCCGCTTTTCATGTTTATTGCAGGAGTCGCTATTCCGTATGCCATTGTTTCAAAGTTGGAGAAGAAGGTACCAAAACGAACACTAACCGCCAAGGTTACCAAGCGAATGGTCATCCTTGTTGTTCTAGGTCTTTTATATAATGGAGCATTGGCAGGTGATCTTACCAATATTCGCTTTGCCAGTGTGCTTGCGCAAATTGGCTTGGCCTACTTTTTTGCTTCGTTAATTGTCATTTATACCAAATCGTTTAAAAGTCGCTTGTACTGGCTGGTTGGCTTATTGGTTGGCTATGCGGGCTTACAGCTTTTTGTCCCGGTGCCGGGCGTTGGTGCCGGTGTTTTAACCCCTGAAGGATGTATCAATGGTTATGTTGACCGGATGTTGTTGCCAGGGCGTTTGCATGGTGGTGTATTTGATCCGGAAGGATTGCTTTGCATTATCTCTGCAGCCGGAATTACGTTGATGGGATCAGTTGCTGGCCATTTTTTGAGGGATCAGAGTCGGACACCATGGCAAAAAATCTATTTATTGTCAGGCATTGGTACTGCCTTGTTGATTGTTGGCGTTGCTTTGCATCCGGTTTACCCTATTATTAAATCATGTTGGACAACTAGCTTCAACTTGGCGGCAGGAGGCATTAGCTTTTTGCTAATGGCTTTGTTTTATATGATTATTGATGTATTGAAGTGGCAAAAATGGTCGTTCTATTTCCGTGTTATCGGAATGAACTCCATTTTTGTGTATTTGTTTGGCCGGTTTGTTGATGTTGGCCGATTGGTTAATTTCGTGTTGGGATGGGCACCTCAAGTGATGGGCACTTTCGGACAGTTTGTTTGGAACGTTGGTTATTTAGCTCTTATCTGGGGTGTGTTGTACTACATGTATCGAAAACAAGTTTTCTTACGAGTATAAAAATAAAGGCGGATCTGATTTGGATCCGCCTTTATTTTTAGAAGATGGCGTAGCTGAGTCCTAATGATCCCGTTAATCGGAAGTGCTCATCTTGGATATCATCAGTGCTTTTATCTGTATAATTGATCTCTAAGCTTCCTTGAATCCGCAATTGAGGAGAGAGATAGTAATACATCGCTCCTTTTAAGTTGAGGTTGTTTTGCCAGACTTTCTCATTGTTCATCATGGATTCTGGTATTTCAAGGCCCAAATAATTCAGAGAGATTTGAGCAGAGGTTCGGAAGTTAGGATAATAATTGAATCCAATTGATGACGATACAAGAGATCTGTTTAAGTTGCCATAGGTTATTTCACTCTCATCAAGTTTAAACTGGCGGGCAACTGTTGCGTTGAAAACACGATCCCAATGTAGGTTAAGTGGTTTTGAACAGGAATAGTTTATGGATGGAGAGATGACGGTATAATGAGATTCTTGTTTTGGATAGTCTCCGTACTCATAGCTGTTATGCATATATTCAGGTGTAAGCATGATGCTCAACTCCCTTCCGGCATGACGTTCGGCAATGTTTGCAAAGCTCCAGTAGTCATTTAATGTGGCGAAATAGGCGATTGAATTATTCGATAGTAATTCTTCTTCCTGCATTAATGAATCCAAGGCTGTCAACTCTGAAATTTTTCGGAGACGGTGGTCAAAAAAGCGCTTGTTTTTTAGTTTGGTTGCTAAGGAAGCAAAGTTTAGAAAGTCCTCTTCTGTTAGGGCACGTTTCAGTAGCCCTTGGTTATCTAACGATTGTAAAATGTAGTACGACTGCCAATAATCACTAACAGGCTCAATTCGTCCGATGCCGGCCCCTAGCCCCAATTGCATTGAAAGTGTTGCGTTATTTTGATCAAGTGATGAATTTTTTTGATCATGGTTGCTGGAATACCAGTTAAAATCCGGGCTAACCTTTAGAAAGAGATGATCTTCTGTCAGGTAGTATTTATGAAACCCTGTGATGTCAAAATTGAAATTTGTTTTGTTGATCTTTACCTCTTGGGTTCCTTGTTTATCCATTTCGTAAACGTACCGCGGAAGTAGGCTGGTCCTAAAATAGGTTTGTTGTTGTCTGGTATTGGCTACATAACTGTAGTTTAAATTGACCGTTGATGAGAAATTGGCTTGTTTGTAGTCCTCCCCTGATTGAGAAAACTGATTGTTTGTTCCCCCGAGATTGAAAAAGGTGTTTAACTCATGACGTTTATAGTCGGGGGTTTTGTACTTTGAAAGATCAAAGTTCTTGTCCTGTGCCAATGTAGGCAGTGAAAGTGCCACTATCAGCAGAAACGAAAGTACTGTTCTCATGATTAATGTTTTTATTGTTCAAGATAAATATAATAATATATTGCATGATAATAAATGATATGTTATTAAAAATAGATCGGATACTTAAATGATTGTTAGAAGAGTAGGAGTTTCGGTATGCATTTCGTAAAAATGAATAAGTCAATGCATAAATTCTTACTTTTGTAGCTCAATCGAATTTGAATTGTTATGTCAGTACATAAAAAAGAAGTAAAGCGGGTGACTACCCATGTGCTTTCCGAAATGAAGTTGAAAGGGGAAAAAATATCCATGTTGACCAGTTACGACTACAGCATGGCCAAGTTAGTAGATGAAGCAGGAGTCGATGTGATTTTGGTAGGAGATTCGGCCTCGAATGTCATGTCGGGGAATGAAACAACGCTGCCTATTACGTTGGATCAAATGATTTATCACGGTACTTCGGTGGTCAAAGCTGCCCAACGTGCTTTAGTCGTTGTTGACTTACCTTTTGGAACTTACCAGGGAAACAGTAAAAAAGCCTTGAGCTCAGCTATTCGAATTATGAAGGAAACTGCCGCCGACGCGGTGAAGCTGGAAGGCGGAAAAGAGATTATTGAATCTGTGGATCGTATTCTTTCTGCCGGTATTCCAGTAATGGGGCACCTGGGCTTAATGCCACAGTCTATTCATAAGTATGGAACCTATACCGTGCGAGCGAAACAAGAAGAGGAAGCTCAAAAGTTGCTGGAAGATGCTCGCTTGTTAGAAGAAGCCGGATGTTTTGCTATTGTTTTGGAAAAAATTCCAGCGGAACTAGGAAAAAAGGTTGCTGAAGCTGTTCGTATCCCAATCATTGGTATAGGTGCAGGAAGCGGTGTTGACGGGCAAGTTTTGGTTATCCATGACATGCTGGGAATCACTCAGGAATTTTCTCCTCGTTTTTTAAGACGTTATCATAACTTAGCTGCTGAAATAAAAGGAGCAGTAGGAAGCTATATTGACGATGTAAAGTCAGTGAATTTCCCAAGCGAAAGGGAACAGTATTAAGCGATACAATATAGAGCAATTCAGAGCCTGATCGTTTGTTCAATCAGGCTCTGTTGTTACTCAAATAATTATAAAAGGAGGAGTTTGCCATGGAAGTAATATATGAAGACAATCACCTGATAGCCGTAAATAAGGCGTGTGGGGAGATTGTACAAGGAGACAAGACCGGGGATGAAACCTTGATCGACCAAGTAAAAGCATACATTAAAAAGAAGTACAACAAGCCTGGCGATGTGTTTCTGGGATCTCCACATCGGTTGGATCGTCCGACCAGCGGTGTTGTGCTTTTTGCTCGCACGAGCAAAGCGTTAACTCGTTTGAGCGAGATGTTTAAGTCGAAAGATGCCATTAAGAAGACTTATTGGGCCGTTGTTGATGTATTGCCAGAGAATCTGGAAGATACACTTGAACATTATTTGTGGAAAGATGAAGGGAAAAATAAAAGCTACGCTTCAGAAACGCCCAAACCTAAAAAGGGCGCTCGTTTTTGTAGTTTGAGCTACCGCCATCGTGCCAGCCTGAATCGTTATCACTTGCTTGAAGTTGATCTGCAAACAGGACGTCACCATCAAATTCGTGTACAGTTATCCAAAATTGGATGTCATATTAAGGGCGACTTAAAATATGGTGCAGCACGCAGCAATTATGATAGCGGAATTCATTTGCATGCTCGAAAAATGGAACTGATGCATCCTGTGCGGAAAGAGCCAGTCAAAATTGTAGCTAAACCGCCTAAAGGAGACGCAATTTGGGATGAGCTAATTAAAATTAAGGAACTGAAGGAGTAGGATTTTATCCCATTGACTTTAAAGAGTCTCCATTGAAGCTCAAGGGGAGTAGATGACTGGCACTCTGTAAAATTTCAATTTTATTGGCGCTATCCAGGATGACCCGGATCGGTTTTTTATAACGATGTTCTGCCTCGAGCATAACTTGGCGGCAAGCTCCACACGGACTAACCTTGAGTGCTGCTTTCCTACTTTGATCGATTGCAGTAACAACTATGGTGTCAATGGATAGATTCGGATGGTTGGCATTAGCCCAGAAAATCGCCGTGCGTTCAGCGCAATTCCCTAAAGGAGAAGAAGCATTTTCTTGATTATTCCCGGAAACGATGGTGCCGTCTTCTAATCGGAGGGCGGATCCAACTTGGTAGTTGGAATAAGGGGCGTAAGCTTGTTGCGCAATTTCGCGTGCTACTTGGATTAATTCCTGATCAGCGGCCGACAATTCATCTAATTTGTCGAATTCTGATATACTAATTTTAATTTCTTTCGTTTTCATTTGGAGGCTTTGTCCAAATTTACATTTTTTTGTGTAGTTATGCCAATCCGGGAAATGCCACCTATTTTTATATTTTTGCTAAAAATTTGATTTATGATCAGAAAGACTTTGCTTAGTAGCTTTTTTATCGTGTTGACTGTAGTTGGGCTAGCTCAACGAATTTATACTCGTGAAGAATACATAAAGAAATATGCTGAGCTAGCCGTAAGTGAAATGATTCGAAGCGGGATTCCTGCAAGTATTACTTTGGCACAAGCCTGCCTGGAATCAGGAAATGGAAATTCAGAGTTAAGTGTAAAAAGTAATAACCATTTCGGGATTAAGTGTAAAAGTAGCTGGCGTGGCAAACGCGTTTACCATGATGATGATGCCAAGGGGGAATGTTTTCGGCGGTATAAGTCCGTTGAAGAATCATTTATTGATCACTCTGATTTTTTAATGGTCAATCCCAGATATGGAAGCCTATTCGACTTGAAGTTGACGGACTATAAAGGTTGGGCGAGAGGGCTAAAAAAAGCCGGATATGCAACGAATCCTCACTATGCCAACCACTTGATTAAAATTATAGAAGAGCACAAACTTTACCTGTACGATGAGGGGTTGAATCAATCACAAATTGCCAGAATCCAGCGAAAACATGTGCCTGCTGATGGACGTAGTTTAATTAATCCGTATCAAACCCGAAAAGTCGTCTTACGCAATGGTCTGAAGTCGATCGTCGTAAAAGAGGGAGATACTTTTCAAGGTATTGCACAGGAGTTTGGGTTGAAAGAGTGGGAGGTTTATGCTTATAATGACTATAAGAAGGGAAAACAGCCTCGCGAAAACGAAATTCTGTACGTTGAGTCGAAGCGACGGAAGGCAGAGAAGAAACATAAAACACACCGTTTTGAGGCAGATGACACGATGCACTATATTGCTCAACGTTATGGTGTCAAATTGAAGCGCTTGTATCGTTTAAACAGGCTTAAGCCAGGTGAACGACCAGAGATTGGTTCTTTCATTTTTCTGCGGAAGAAAAAGCCTAAAAATTAAATATTGCCAATTGAAATGAGCACAAGAATTGAGTGCTAAAAAGATATAAAAAACAAAAGTCTGCTTTTTACTTGAGAAGCAGACTTTTCCTTTTTTGTTCGATAGGTATTCTTTATTTTGCCTGAAGTCCTTCTGTTTGATGAAATCCACGAAGAAGGTCAGCAATGTGCATTCTTTTTTTGCCCGAAAGTTGAAGGTCGGTAATTCGAAGCCATCCATCAGCTGCAGCTATTTTTAAATAGCTTTTTCCATCCGATTCAACTGTTCCTGGTTGTAGTTTGCTTGCCGGTTCAATATCAGCAAAATAGATTTTTGTTGGCAAACTTTGTCCGTCTAGTGTAAGTAGCTCGGTCCAAGCGGCAGGGTAGGGCGACAAGCCCCGAATCAGATTTCGAATTTGAAGGGCCGATTGGCTCCAATCAATTCGACAATCGTCTTTAAAAATTTTAGGAGCAGGCTTTAATTCAGTTGCTGAAATGGAATCCTGTTCAATTGCAGTATAGGTCCCATCCCCGATAGCATCGGTGGTTTTTAGAACCAGTTTGGCTCCAATTTCCATCAATCGGTCATGGACATCTCCAACCGTGTCGTTATCATTAATCGGAGTCGTTTCGCGGAAAAGAATGGCTCCGGTGTCAATCTCATGCGAGAGCAGGAAGGTGGTTACGCCAGTTTCCTTATCGCCATTAATGATTGCCCAATTCAGAGGTGCCGCTCCCCGGTATTGTGGAAGTAAAGAGCCATGGAGGTTGAATGTTCCTAAACGAGGCATTCTCCATACTATTTCCGGAAGCATTCTAAAGGCAACAATAATCTGAAGATCGGCATTTAACGCTTCAAGCTCTTTAATAAAGTCCGGGTTCTTGAGCTTTTCGGGTTGTAAAATTTTCAGTCCTTGTTCTTGAGCGTATTTTTTTACGGCTGATTCGTGTAGTTTTCGTCCTCTTCCGGCAGGTTTGTCAGGAGCTGTAATTACTCCAACCACTTGGTAGTTGTTTTCAACTAAAGCTTTCAAACTGGCTACCGCAAAATCAGGCGTTCCCATAAAAACGATACGTAAATTTTTTCCGCTCATACTTTCTGTTTTTTGCAAAGATAAGTTGAAAAGAAAAGAGCAGCTAATAATTAACTGCTCTTTTCCCAAGTTTACTTGTTATATCTTTTGGCCACATCGTGGCGTAATTTTCGATTTCCTTTTTGCGCTTTCGGATCATAAGGACAGTGCCTGCACCCATTGGCACAGCAATAACCTCGTTTTACCAAATAGCTTTCGGTCATTACCCGGTAACCTTCTTTGGTTAGGTAATAATCTTCCCCTTCGACAGAGTCATCGTAGCTGTCAGGAAACAGGTGATCAAATAGAC
The DNA here is from genome assembly GCF_900113005.1 of Sunxiuqinia elliptica. Classification (GTDB taxonomy): domain Bacteria; phylum Bacteroidota; class Bacteroidia; order Bacteroidales; family Prolixibacteraceae; genus Sunxiuqinia; species Sunxiuqinia elliptica. Next base: position 44,545 of record NZ_FONW01000009.1, on the reverse strand, counting down.
CCATGAAATGGTAATTTAATCGTATTTAAACTTCTGAAGGAAGTGTCCCATTCTGTCACGCTTCGTTTTCAGGTAGCGCTGGTTGTATTCATTGGGGGCTACTTCAACAGGGATGATTTCGGTTACTGTCAGTCCATAACCTTCGATTCCTACTCGCTTAACAGGATTGTTGGTCAGCAATTTCATTTTTGAAACACCAACATCTCGTAAGATTTGGGCTCCTACGCCATAATCGCGCTCATCAGCTTGAAATCCTAAATGGATGTTAGCATCGATGGTATCCAAGCCTTCATCCTGTAGTTTGTATGCTGCAATCTTATTCATGAGCCCAATTCCGCGACCTTCTTGCATCATGTAAACAATGACACCTTTTCCGGCCTTTTCAATAAGCTCCATTGATTTGTGCAATTGATCGCCACATTCGCAACGGAAGGATCCGAAAATATCTCCAGTCATACAAGATGAATGCATGCGAACTAAGATCTCTTCATCAGGTTTCCATTCGCCTTTGATAAGTGCAACATGTTCGGCACCGTTTGATTTTTGGCGGAAAGGAATGATTCTGAAGTCACCGTATTTGGTTGGCATGCTCACTTCTTCTCCTTGGTCAATCAGGCTTTCTGTTTGCAAAAGGTAGGCGATTAAGTCTCTTATGGAAATGATTTTTAGTTGGAATTTTTCGGCAACTTCCATTAGCTGAGGAAGTCGTGCCATTGTTCCATCTTCATTCATAATTTCGACCAAAACTCCTGCAGGTTTTAAGCCAGCCAAACGAGCCAAGTCAACAGCTGCTTCGGTGTGCCCAGCACGCCTTAGCACGCCACGGTCCTTTGCTTTTAGCGGAAAAATGTGGCCAGGACGTCCCAATTCTTCCGGATCGGTATCATCATTGGCTAAAGCCTGGATGGTTTTTGCGCGGTCACTTGCCGAAATTCCGGTCGTGCAGCCGTGTCCAATTAAATCAACTGATACCGTGAAAGGGGTTTGATGCGAAGAGGTATTTTTCCCGACCATTAAGTCAAGTTCCAATTCTTCACATCGACTTTCTGTCAGCGGAGCACAGATTAACCCGCGTCCGTGGGTAGCCATAAAGTTTACTTTCTCGGCGGTAATTAATTCAGCGGCTGCAATAAAGTCGCCCTCGTTTTCCCTATCCTCATCATCAACAACAATGATCAGATCACCATTCTTGATAGCGTCAATTGCCTCAGGTATGGTATTTAATTTGAACTCGTCCATTATAATTCTCTGGTTTCCAAAATGCAGGTGCAAAACTACGGAAAAATATCGATTTATAAATGACAAATTACACTTAAGCGCGTTTAGATTTTTCCCAAACAACTGATTGCTGGCCTTTCAGGTAGCGAATGATTCCTCGAATTGAAGCATAATTCATGATAACAAAGTAGTAGGGAATAAAAAGGAATTTGAATTGAAAGCGATGATTTTCCAACAACCATCCGATCAGAGCAAGGAGATACATAAAAGCTTGCAGGTAGAAAAAAGCCGTATAAAAGTTGTCGGGAGCCCAGCCTGTATGCGCTATTACAACGAACAGATTACAAAGAAATAGCAGAAATAGTGCAAATGGCGCAAGGGTCCATCTTAAAACTTTGTGTGAAAAGTACTGAAAACTGAGCCAGCCATAGCGAAACGGATTAAGAAGATCTGGAAGCCTGAAAAAGGTTTGCATCCCACCGGCGGCAATGCGTGTTTTACGTTTTAATTCTTCTTTAACATTGGCTGATGCCGTTTCAATGGCGTAAGCTTTTGGGGCGTATGCAATGCGATAACCTTTCGAGGCAATTCGCAGGGAAATGATAAAATCGTCAAGCAAGGTGTCAGGCTCCACGGGCTCATACAGCTCGGTTCGAATGGCAAAAAGCTCTCCAACAGCTCCAACAGCTGAGCTTAATTCCGCATCCATACGTTTAATAAATGACTCCAGTTTCCAATAAAAGCCTTCTCCTGATGCGGCGGCTGTATCCTGCAAGTTCTCTACAATGCGTTTTTCACCGGCAACACAGCCAACCGTTTTGCTTTCAAATTGCCTGACTATTTCAAGGATCGTGTCCGGGGCAAGTAGGGTATTGCTGTCTGAATAGATGACGATAGGAGCGCTAACATACTGCATGCCGCGATTCATGGCATGGATCTTCCCCCGGCGCTCTGGATGGTGCTCAATCTGAAGACTGGAGAATTGCTTTAAGCGTTCTGGTGTGCCATCATTTGATCCGTCCGTTAACCAGAGATATTGAATTTTTTCCTTGGGGTAGTTTAAGTTGAATGAATTTTCAACTTTCTGATCAATAAAATCAACTTCATTGTAAGCCGTTACAAAAAAACACACAAATGGAAGGTCGTCCGGGAGTGGCGGACTTTGTGATGATTTGCCGCTGATGATTCGCTTACCAAGCACCAAAAACCAGATGACTGCTGCATAGCCCCCATAGGTATAAGCAACAATGACAAATAATATCCAAAAAAAGGTTTCAGGCATGGAGATATTGCTTGTAGAAATCGGTTAGAGATTCTGCAATTTCCAAGTTATCAAACTTGTCATGAATGAAGTCAATGGCATGTTTACAGAGTTGATTGTAATGTTCCCGGTCGGAAATTAATTGGCTAACAGCAGCGCTAAAATCTTTGGGCGAATCTGCTAATACCAAATGTTTGCCATGTTCTACGGCAATCCCTTCGGCTCCAATATGCGTTGATACAATGGCTTTACCCAGCGCAAGCCCTTCAATTATTTTTACTCGCATACCACTTCCTGACAGGAGTGGCACCAGCATGATTGCCTTTGAGTTCATGAATGAATAGGCATCTTCAATTTCTCCCAGATAAACGACATTGGGACCTTTGAGCCTGTCGACGAGCCACTCTGGAGCATTTCTTCCGGCAATGTAAAAAGAGAGTGTGGGATGCTGCTTGTGAAGTGTTGGCCAACAGTGCTCCAAAAACCAAAGGATCCCCTCTTGGTTAGGCGCCCAATCTAAAGCTCCGATGTGAAAAACCGAAGGGTATTCCTGATTCCCTGCTTTAGGAACCAAGGTGGCCAGATCGATTCCAGTTTGTGTGGTATGTCGTGGCTTCGTATTGCCTAACTGATCAAGCAGTTCGCCATCACGGTCGGTAATAGGAACCAATACATCATATTCGTTTAGCTGGTTAAGTTCAAATTTCTTGATTCTTTTGGCTAATATTTTTAGATAGAGTCGTTTCAACCCGGGTGTTACCGCAGCTGTTCGCTCCCATATTTCATGTTCAACATTGTGAGCCCGGTAAACAATCAAGGCTTTTGAATAAGTCCGGATTAAAGGGATGTAAGGGCAGAGGTACAGTCCTTCCAACTGGATAATGTCAAACTCATTGGTTTTGAGCAGCTGAATTAGCCTTTTGCTAAAACGCTCATCGATAAAACGGCTGGCATTGTATGGTTGTTTTGAGAACAACAAGTTACTCAAAAGGCCATTCCAGCTGATTTTAGCAGGAACGTCAACCAACTCAAAATCTACCTTTTCTTTTAGTGTTTCGGGTATTTCCTCCAGCGTAATTTGATGCTTTTGTGTGTTCATGGCCAAAACATGAACGTGATGACCTAAAAGGGAAAAGCCTTTGCTCATGGTTAAGGTTGCAATGGCTCCTCCATCCTTGGGAGGCCAAGGGACTTTATTGCATAGCTGAAGGATTTGCATAATCAGGATTTATCCTTTTTATCTTTCGATTTGAATAAGAAGCCAAAAAGACGTTTCAGTTTTAGTTGGTAAGTTTCCAGATTTAGTAGCGCCGAATCATTGGCTGACTTGTAGGTTAGGAAAATTCCCAAGGGCAAGAAAATGTATGTTGAGAACCACATCCCATTAGCCATGACCCACATATCTTCGCGGGCAAATTTCTCACCGGTGATTGAAACCATGTAGTAGGTGATAAACATGAGAATGGATACAACGACCGGCATTCCCAAGCCACCTTTTCGAATAATTGCGCCTAAGGGAGCTCCAATGAAAAAGAAAATAAAGCAGGCAATGGACCACGTGAATTTTTTGTGCTTCTCCATGGTGAGTTTGTTGATTGACTTTTTCTGATTGTATAGCTCATGAAGGTTTTGGTTGATCGTTTGATGATTTGTTCTCGCTTGCCCAATAGCCATATTGATCACCTCGTTTTGAATATGGTCATCAAGAGTGTGATAGACTTCATCAAATTTGACGAGGGTGTCAGGCGTGAAATGCGTTTCTTTTTTTAGGGAATCAACCGTTTGTGTTTGATTCAGCACCATTTGAGTTAGTGGATTTGGATAATTCATGGACGCTGCAAAACGTCTTACCCGCACGTGGTAATCGCTGTACATGGAGTCTTCCCGATGTTCGAGCTGCGTAAGGTTCATCATTTTGTATGCATTACGCAGCCGGTTTTCATCAGTTCTTTGAAAATCAAATCCCTCTAGAGGAATGGTAATTGTTTGTTTGCTAAAACGTTCCCGTCGAAATGGAAACGTCCGTTTTTTGCCTCGTTGATTGGGTTTTGTGTTAGTTGCAGATTGCCCATTGAACAAGGTCATGATCATGTATTTTTTATCTTCCGATATCTTCATGAAGCCTGAATCGGCAACGGTAACATTGGCATTCCCTGAGTTTTTCGTATGATTATATATCATTAACCCATACATCATATTTCCTTTGCTAGCCTTTCGGTCAACTTTTATGCTGTAGCCGTCAATTTCGTTGGTGAAAACTCCTTCAGAAATAACCATTTCGGGCTTTTGTTGTTTCACACTGACGAGCAGGGCTCCGAACTTTAAGTTGGTTTTGGGCAGGATATTGTTGGAAAAATAAAATGCAAACATGGTTAGTGCCAAAGCAACAACAATCAATGGGCGCATAATCTTAAACAAGGAAATACCTGAAGCTTTAATGGCTACAAGTTCATAGTTTTCGCCCAAATTCCCGAAGGTCATAATTGATGCGAGCAGCATAGCTAGTGGAAAAGCCATGGGAATTAACGCGAATGATGCGTAGAGTAATAATTCTGCTACGATCCCCCACTCGAGACCTTTACCGACCATGTCATCGATGTATTTCCACAAGAATTGCATCAGCAATACAAACACACAGATAAAAAAGGTCATAAAAAATGGCCCCAGAAAAGTTCTTAAAACAAATAAATGCAGTCGTTTCATATTGGTACTTTGGAAACGAATACAAAGCTAAGTTATTTTGGAGAAATTGAAAGTTAAAAAAGTCTTAACAGCCCAGAACGTGTTTTAAATCGGAAATCTGAGAATCCCATAACCCCTTGGCTTCTTCTTGTTCGTCTTCGTCTGTTGAGTCAATAACGATGAGTGAAACATCTCCAGTCAAATCATCTTTGGTAATCCGGAACTCGAAAAAGCCATCTTCTTCATCAAGCCAGTTGTAGCGAACAAACTGATCTTCTCGTTGCAGGGCTTTTTCTGCTTGTTGCTCAGATCCTTCCCAGATAAAGGTAAATAAATTGCCTTTTACCCGCACATCATCAGCAAACCATTCAGCCAGACCAGAGGCTGTGCTGAGTCGGTTGTAAAGAACTTTGGGAGAACAGTTCATCGGGTACTCCAACTGAATTTTTATTTTGTCTGACATTCTTTTTTCGTTTTGCGCAATATAACGAATAAGTCCCAAATTAACAATCAGTTTGAAAAGAGCAGGATGGAAACAAAAAAGGAAATAACATTTGTTATTTCCTTTTTGTAGCGAGAGGCGGGCTTGAACCGCCGACCTCATGATTATGAATCATGCGCTCTAACCAGCTGAGCTACCTCGCCGTAGCATTTTTGCGGTTGCAAATATAGTATTTATTTTTTGTTGGCGTAAAGAGAATGCGAAAAAAATTGAAAGATTTTGATTTTTGATTTGTCGAGAATCGCGTGAGGGTGGGGAAAGTAGAAGATTACTAGCGATTTGCAACAAGGAAAGAAAAGCCCTGGTGCTAGTGGTTTTTACCAGGGCAAAATAATCGAGAGGGCTATTTTCATCTTTGTTAGAAGCATGGAGATGATGAAGGCCCCTTGCCATGTCCGTAACCGTGTCCATGGCCATTCCCATTTCCACGGCCGTTGCCATGGTTTGGGTGGCTTCCTTGATGTCCTTCTCCAATTTTGTATTGATTGTTGTTGTTCTGGCCACCGATTTTGTAACCATTGTTTCCTTGGTTGCCGTTAGCTTGAGCTTGGTTGTTCAGCAGTAGCATCATCGTAGCGGCAGAAGCTGCTGCATAACCTGTTTTTTTAATGGCTTCTTTCCTCGTCATTTTCTTTCCTGAATTTTTGGAGTCGAGGGGTTTAGTTGTTTGTGTGTCCTTCTTTTTCATTGCATTTGTAGTATTAATTAATATTAAATCTTTTAGGGTTGAGATACAACTAAAGCTTCCTAGTGGAAGTTACGAAGATTTTATGGTGTAAATATCTGAGTCATAGCTGAAGTGAACAATGGGTAATTTTACGTAATTTATGCACGAGAGCAATTCTGTTTTTTGCTTTTACCTGTTGAGATGAAGGCTAAATTGAACTCTGATATTTTTCGATATTTCCTTTGTAATAGGCTGTTTGCCTAGTGTTTTAGAGCCGATGCAAATGGTTGCTGAAAAAGTATTGAGCATGGAGACCGCTTAGTGTAAGTTGCAAATTTGTGTAGTGTGTTTATTACGTTAATCAATCACCCAATGAATGTTTGTTATCTTTATTAGGTGTTGAATGATGTAATGATTTTAAACAATGGCTAAAATAGTTTCTATTCCTTATGTGAAGAAGCAGTTAGAGGAAACTCACTTGGTGTGGCTCAAGAATAGTAATTCGTATTTTTTATTGGAAGGACCTGCTTGGTTTGTTTTTGATAAAATTACGGGAAATCACGCCCCTCAAGCAATCGAAAAGGAGCTTGTCGGCCGGTATGAGATGACAGCAGGGGAGAGTCGAACTTTTATAAGTGAGATGAAGGAGAGAATAAGCTCGTTTAATGAAATGGTTCCCATGGATCATGATTTGGACTTTGAGCAAGACTTGGATAATTATCGGTTTATGCCGTTCTCGGAGCACACTTATTTGTTGAAAGATAAGTGTGTGCGTTTTCGTTATAGTGGCCCAGCGCTTGAGCGTTATATTCATCCGCTAGTTAAGCATTTAGTAATAGGAGATGGCGACTGTAAAGAGGTGCTTGATTTTGAATTGTTTGCTTATAACGGCGAAGTCGTTTTTCGGATGAATGGAAAAGTGATGGGGATATGGGGTGCCGGCGAGAGTCATTGGGTGAAAGGGCGGATATTTCTTGAGTTTGTTAATGTGTTGCATGATAAAACAGAGAACGATTGGTTAATGACCGTACATGCATCAGCAATAACGAATGAGAAAAAGACCGTTCTTTTTTCGGCAGCTCCCGGAAGTGGAAAAACAACGATGGCTGCATTGTTGCAGGCCAAGGGCTATCATTTAATCTCCGATGACTTTGTGCCTGTTGATAAAACGATGTTTAAAGCGCATCCGTTTCCGATCGCCATGTCGGTAAAAGAGGGGGCGTTGGATGTGTTGAAATCGCATTACCCTGCCTTAGAGGAAACTCCTATCGTAAATGCAACTCCAGAAAAAAAGGTTCGCTACTGGCCAATCAAGAATGATAAAATGGGTATGGTGTTCCCGTTAAAGGAGATTCTGTTTATAACCTATGATGAGCGTACTGATTGTGAGTTTATTCCCCTGAGCAGTGCCGATGCAATGAAGCGACTTGTTGATCAGGTTTGGGTGCCTCCTTTTGCTGATCGTGTTGAAACTTTTTTTGAGTGGATTGATGGAGTTTCGTTTTATGAGTTGAATTATTCCAATACGCCTAAGGCTTTGAAGATTGTTGAAAAGCTCTTTGATGATGAATAAGAAGGATCTTTTTTATTTTGTTGGTGGATGTTTGGCTCTGGATGAGCAGCCAGGTTTCAGGAATGAGGTTATACGATTAGCGTCAACCATAGATTGGGAAGAGTTTGTTAGGCTTTGTAGTAATCACTTGATATTACCAGCCATCTTTCGGCGTTTTGAGCAGCATCAGTTGTTAAGTTATCTTCCTAATGACTTGGTGGAGCATCTACATGAGGTGTATGTCTTGAATGTAGAACGAAATGAAGCGATCTTGGCGCAAGTGGAGAAAATTGTGGCCTTGCTGAATGAGCATGGCATTAAACCCACTTTTTTGAAAGGAGTCGCACACTTGCTGGATTGTGTTTACGATGATTTAGGAGATCGCATGATGAGCGATATTGATTTTTTGGTTGACGAAGCGTCTTATTTGCCTGCAGCTGAAATTTTGTTGAATGCAGGTTACTTACAGGATCGCCCGGTTTCATCCTATTCGAAGGTAGAAGAACTCAAGCATTACCCTCGTCTTTTTCATCCTCATTATGTCGCGTCTGTTGAAGTGCACCGAATTCCGGTTGATGCGGAGTTTGCCAGCTGGTTTAGCTCCTCTCAGGTTCGGGGAGAACAAGTTGAGGTGAAGTCCTTGGATGGATGCTTCGTGCCTTCCGATCGGCATAAAATTGTGCATAACTTTATTCATAGCCAGCTGTCTAACGAGGGAGATTTGTTTGGTCGGATTTCTTTGCGGGCTGCTTTCGATTTGTTATTGCTGGCCAAGCGATTTCCTCTACCCGAGACTTTACCACTAATAAAGAAGAAGCAAAAAGCGGTAGCGTACTTCTCATTGGTGAATAAGCTGCTTCTGGGGGAAGGAAGTAAGCATTTTAACCCGGGATTTGCTTCATGGTGGTTGAAAAATAAACACGCCTTAAACTTAAAATCAGACTTGTTTCGGCGTGTGTTTAGTCATACGATCTTTCTAGGGCAGCGTATTTTGAAGGGGTATTTGTTACAGATTTTCAAAGCATTTTATTTGAAAGAAAGCCGTTCGTATATTTTTAAGCGGCTTGTTGATCGAAAGTGGTATGGCGATCATGCTCGACTGTATTCCCGTTTTTTTAGAAGAGAAGTGTGATAGGGTAAGGTGAAAACGGTGTTCGCGTTAGTGTGTGGATCGCTTTTAGGCTTTGTTTGAAGAGTCTTTCTTTCTGGCGAGGTATTTACGACCAATCAATTGTCCTCCGAAAAATGCTCCTACGAGCAAAGGGTAGGTGTAAAGAGCAAAGCCAATGTCGCTGTATATTCTTAATAAAATGACGAATGGCACTGGAATGTGAATATAAATCCACCACATCAGGGTGAATTTTTTGTGTTTTGCTCGAAGTGCTCCGAATGGAAGATTGATAAGGAAAACCAATAGGGTTACTAGTAATAACTTCATGGGAAATAGTTTGAAGTAAAACTAGTAATTAAAATGAGTCTTGCAGAAAAATGTGGCCTTTTTCAACCTAATGACAATTGTTGAAGTGTTCGCTAATTCTTTGTTATGTGCCGATAAGGCCAATGGAGTTTCTTCTTCGTTTTTGAGTGTAATGTGCTTGTTAATAGAGGTTTTTAGAGGTTTTTAGTTTGTGTTTTGCAGAAGCTGTCTTAACACGGAGTTTACATGCGAGGGGCTAGTCCGGTAGGTGAAAGAAATAAAACTATCTTTGCAGCTCAATTTTTGGCGCAGGTGGCAAGGGGTGTATTGAAAAGTAAATTTTGTTGTCATCAGTGCTTATTGGGTTCGGAAGGTGTGTTGCTTTCCGGTTAAATAAAAACGATGATGACATTTGAAGAAACGGGGATTAAACCCGAGTTACTTAGCGCCATTTCAGAAATGGGCTTTGTTCAACCTACTCCTATTCAGGAGAAAACCATTCCACATTTAATTCATAATTCAAACGATCTGATTGCTTTAGCGCAAACAGGTACTGGTAAAACGGCAGCTTTTGGTTTGCCGATTCTGCACAATTGCGATGTGAAGAAGAAAGAAGTGCAGGCTTTGATTTTGTGTCCAACCCGAGAGCTATGCTTGCAAATTAGCCGCGACCTGGATGCATTCTCGAAAAATCTGGCAGGTTCAAAGAATATTGCTGTTTATGGTGGTGCTGATATTGGCAAGCAAATGCGCGAATTGCGTGCAGGAGGTCAAGTGGTTGTAGGAACACCAGGACGTGTTTATGACTTAATTCGTCGGAAGGTACTTAACGTAAGTCAAATCCGGTGGATGGTGCTTGATGAGGCAGATGAGATGCTGAACATGGGCTTTAAAGAAGAGCTGGATAATATTTTAGCTGAAACTCCAGCAGTTAAGCAAACTTTGTTGTTCTCAGCAACTATGCCTAAGGAAATTGCGCAGATGGCAACTAAGTATTTAAATATGCCTGAAGAGATTGCTGTTGGCCGTAAAAATGAAGGAGCAGCTAATGTCGAGCACCATTATTACGTGGTGCATGCCAAAGATAAATATCTGGCATTGAAGCGAGTTGCCGATAATTATCCGAATTGCTATGCTATTGTTTTCTGCCGAACAAGAATGGAAACCCGGGATGTTGCCGAAAAGTTAATGGCTGATGGTTACAATGCTGATGCTTTGCATGGTGATTTGTCGCAGGCACAGCGCGATTACGTCATGAGTCGTTTCCGTTCAGGTCAGTTGCAAATGTTGGTGGCAACGGATGTGGCCGCAAGAGGTTTGGATGTGAACAGCTTAAGTCACGTAATCAATTATAGTTTGCCGGATGATCCGGAAGCGTATATTCACCGTAGTGGACGTACCGGAAGGGCTGGGAAAAGTGGAATTTCAGTATCGATTGTCCACATGCGCGAAACAGGTAAGCTGAAACAAATAGAGCGCGTTTCGAGCAAGAAATTTGAACGGAAAGATGTACCCGCAGGTGAAGAGATCTGTAAAGTGCAGTTGATGCATTTGGTTGATCGAGTTGCTGATGTGGAGGTGAATGATTCGAATATCGATCCGTACATGCCCGAAATTATGGAGAAGTTTGCAGGTTTAAGCGGCGAGGAAATACTGAAGCGATTTGTGTCTACTGAGTTTAACCGCTTTTTGGCCTATTATAAAAATGCGCCAGACTTAAATGTTAAAGGGAAAGAAAAGAAGGCATACGAGAAGCGCGGAAACATCGCATTCAGCCGTCTGTTTATTAATGCAGGGAAGAAGCAAAATTTGAATGCAGCACGCTTGTTAGGATTGATTAATGAACATGCCAAGCGTAAAAATATTGAGATCGGAAAGATTGACATTCAGCGGAAATTTTCATTCTTTGAGATTGATAGCCGTTATGAAAAAGATTTGATCAGCTCGATGGGCAAAAGTGACCTTGACGGGCATCAACTACAGGTGGACCGGGTTACCGGAGAAGAAAGGGTATCGCGCCCAAAAATAAAAAGCCCAAAAAGAAATCAGGCTGACGGGCGAAGAGGAGCGAAGAGAAAACGCAGTAAACGATAAATAAGAAGGCGATGCATTTAGCATCGCCTTTTGTTTTTATAATCCTTCCGGGAATGATTTTATCTTTTTGATAGCGGCTTTGCGGATATACAATTCAGCCCCTTCTGATTGAAGTTGAATTTTTCCTTTGTTGAGTGGTTGAGGAATGCCATCAACTAGTTTGCATGTATTTTGACATTCCATCACTTTTACACCATTTACAACATGAATGGCTTTTTGCCCAATACAATAGAGGTCCAAGGTGTTCCATTCTCCTATTTTTTTCTCTCGGTCTTGATCTTTTCTGGCAATCTTGCCGCCTTCTTGTTCATTCCCGAAAGGGAGCGGAGATTTTCCTGTTTGGTAAACTTGGTCTGAACCAGAAGCAACAACGGGAATTTCGGCATATGTATCGGCCATCATGTAAGCGTCTCCCAGATTGTCGTGCATTAGCTGGAACTCGATCGAACTCATCCAGGTGTCTATTCCTACGCCAAAAGGCCCATAGCTATGATAAAGAAGTCCGCTATTTCTTGTGGTGTATACTTTTTCTCCCCATTTGAATTCAATGCGAAGGTGGTAGTTTTTGTAGGCCTTTTTTGTGGCGATTGAAGCATTAACATTGCCGGCAATGTGTAGGAGTTGTTCGCCATCTTGTTCGACGATAGAAAATACGCTTTCAGGAGTTGCTAGAGTTTTTTCGTTTTCAAAACCTTTAAGGGCCGAGCCAATGTAAACGTCCCAGTTTGAGAGGTTTTTCCCATTGAAAATTGGTTTCATCTTTTGGGCGTCTACCTGCAGTGAGCAAAGTAAGGCCAATGTTAAGGTGAGGAATAAATTTTTGGTCATAAATCGTGGTTTAAGTAAAAAAAAAACTGCCTTAGAAAACCAAGGCAGTTTCAAAAATAATATTTTAACTGGTTTAATGAACTTGTTCTGCGATAAGCTCTTTGGCTCGTTCTAGAATTTTTGTGTCGTCAATTAATACAACTCCACCGTTTGGGCCCGGTTCGATATGAATACCTACTGATTTTCCACGGTCGTAATTTGCGCCTCCAAAATAGTTCCTGACGGTCTCCACTTCAAGATCAAACTCCTGCGCAAGCTGGCGAATTGAGCCGTCAGGTAAACTGTCTTTAATTTTACGCAATTCGTTAAAAGTGATTTTTTTATCCATGGCAGTAAAATTTTATAGGTTATTAACTAAGATTCTTAAAACTCCTTTAAAGTTAAAATTAATAAATTAATAACGTAAGGATATTACGCCGGTCATATTTGAATTTTTAAAAGAAGCTTTGGATTTATTGAAATGGATTTTTAAGAGGAAAGTGCAAAAGCCTTGTCCGATGCGTGATTAGTGTATTTATATGGCTGTTTCTTAGTCAAAAGTGTTACAAAACATTTTAACATTTTTTAGCAAATTTGGCCGATATCTGACTGGGTTATGCCTCTTTGAAAAGGTGATAATTTGTGTTCCTATCGAAGTGGATGAATTTTCAAAAAGGCGTTTTGATATGCCTAAAATAAACTGTCATAGATGGCCTGATGCAGAGCTGGGCGAATGTTTAATTTGAATAGTTTAGTGTTGTCGCGGCTGGGATAAATTCGGTTTGAAAAGAAAATAAATAAGAGCTGTTCTTTTGGATCAGCCCAGGTAAATGTTCCTGTAAATCCACTATGACCGAAGCTCTCAGGGCTGGCTTCAACGGCAGGATATGCATCTTTCAGTTTCTTTTTCTGGTTGTCAATATAGGGTTTATCGAAGCCTAGTCCGCGGCGATTCTTGTTCTTAGGATATTGAATGCGCGTAAATTCTCGAACGCTGGCAGAATCCATGAGTTGTTCGCCGCCATATTCTCCATATTGCATATACATTTGCATAATTTTGGCGAGGTCGGTGGCGTTGCCAAACAGGCCCGCATTCCCAGAAACACCGCCCATCATCGAAGCTCCTTCATCATGAACAAATCCTTGCAGTAATTCTTTTCGGAATAAGTTGTCTTGTTCGGTTGGAACAATGATCGATTTTGGAAAGCGTTTGTAGGCGTTGTAAGTTACGGTGTTTGCTCCAAGCGGCTTGTAAAATTGGCTTTGCAGGTACTTTTCGTAGTCTTGGCCTGTGAGGTCCTTAATGATTCGGGGGTATAGAAAAAAAGCCAGCCCAGAGTAAGCGTATTTCTTGGATGGTAGCAGTTCGGAGTCGCGAATCTCACTATAAATATTATCAATATAGTGGTTGTTCATGTATAGGTTTGTGGAAACCCGGAGGTTGAACAGGGTTGTCGGATGATCTCTGAATACGGATGTTTTTAAGTGTCCATCTTTTCGCATTGCCTCTTGGTAGTAGGCGATGTATGGCTTTAGCCGTCCTTGGTGAGCCAATATTTCCCGACTGGTAATTTTTTCCTTGTCCGTATTTCTAAAATCGGGCCAGTAAAAGGAGAAAGGCATGTCGAGCTTGAATTTTTTCTCGCCGTGTAGTTTGATTAAAGCAGGAAGTGGTCCGGTTATTTTGGTGAGTGAAGCCCAGTCGTAAATATCGGTTTGCTTTACCGGACGTTTTTTGTCGTAGGTGAAATAGCCATAAGCCTCATGAAAAACGATTTTTCCATTTTTGGCAACAAGTACCTGGCAGCCGGGGAAAGCTTGTTCTTTTATTCCTAGGTTGACAATGCTGTCAATTTGCGTTTTTAGTTTAACCGATGAAAATCCAGCTTCTTCCGGAACGGTGTACTTAAAGCGGCCATTCTTTTTTAGCAGAAGGCCTTGATTAAGGCGAAACGTTTGGTTGACATTGACGGGAAGTTTGCCCGATACATTGATTGCACCAAAGATGGCTTGAGCTGCTAGTTCTTCCGTAATTCGGTTTTCTTGATATGTTACAAGCAGAGCGTTTCCTTGGCTGGCATTCGTTAAATAGTTTAAGGCATAGGGATTGCCAAAAAGTGCAACAACTTGTTTCCTTCCGGGGAGTTTAGCTATTGCATCGTTCATGATTGACGTTGTTCCGTATTTCCCGGAAACACTTAGTCGCATATCGTGTATTCCGTAAATAATCAGGTTGTAGGAGCTTAGCTTAGCATTCAGAGAGTTGAGGTCATTGGTTGTTGCTTTCTCCGGAAGGGTAAAGAAATCGACAGACATGTAATTCGCCAACATGCGTTGAAAATGAGTTTCTCTCGTTGTACCTACCGAAACTGCAGCAATCTTCAAAGTGTCCAGTTCTTGTAGCGGAAGCAATTGGTCTTCGTTTTTCAGTAAAGTTAAAGACTGTTCATGAAGTAGACGTTTTGTTAGTCGATATTCCGGCTGGTGCAAATCCTCATGAAGGTGATCCGGAGATGCTGGTTGATAGTGGTCCAGTTTGAGCCATTTTTTTAATGCCAGAACTTTTCGACACTTGTGGGTAATAGCCGCTTCGCTTAGTTCTCCTTTTTGAATAGCTGTTTTTACGGCTTCAATGCGTTCGGTTAGGTTGGGAACAATTTCCAAGAGATCATTGCCCGCTTGAAGAGCTTTTACGGTGGCTTCGCCTGCCGAAAATTGTTTGCTGACCCCGTGCATGTTCATCGCATCGGTAACCACAATGCCTTCAAAGCCCAAGTCATCAATTAGTTTGTTTTGGATGAGGTTTGTTGATAGTGATGCGGGTAAGCTGTTGTCGGGATCATAGGATTCAACGTGGAGGTGGGCAGTCATGACACCTCCAATACCTTCATTGATTAAATGTTTGAAAGGATAAAGTTCAACTTGCTCTAAACGGGCAAAATCATGCCGAATAACCGGAAGTCCCAGGTGAGAATCGGTCTTGGTGTCTCCATGTCCGGGAAAGTGCTTGGCTACCGCCAAAATTCCAGCATCTTGCATGCCTTTGGCGTATAGCCAGGTTTTGTGGGCAACTTTCTGCGGCTCTTCTCCGAAAGAACGGTAATTAATTACTGGATTCGAAGGATTGCTGTTGACATCGGCTACGGGCGCGAAGTTGACGTGAACTCCCAGTCGCTTCATTTGTGATCCAATTTCATAGCCCATTTGATAAATGAGGCTGTCTTGTTGGATCGCTCCCAGGGCTATTTGTACCGGGTATTTGGGCGTATTCTTTAAGCGGAAGCCTGGCCCCCATTCGCCATCCATTGTAATGAGCAGCGGTGTTTTGCTGGCTGCCTGGAGTTGGTTGGTGATTTCCAATTGTTGTTCCGGGAGTCCTTGCATGAAAATAATTCCACCAATGTGGTGTCTTGAGATCTTGTCTAAAACGGGATGATCAATCGGTAGTGGTTCCTTGGAGTACATTTGTATGACAAATAATTGTCCGACCTTTTCCTCCAGCGTCATTTTGCTTAAGGTAGAGTCCACCCACTGGTCGTTCATGTATTTTAGAAATTCTGGTCTGTTCTGTGCCTGTGAAACGCTAACAAATAGGCATAGAAACACCAAATAAAGAAGTTGGTTCAGGGTTTTCATAATTGTATTCTTTCGGGGCTAAAATTAATAAAGATTGACGAAAGCGTAAATTTTTCCATGCTTTTAAACGATGTTTTGCTACCTTCGCCCTAAACACAACGATTAATTATTATGCGTATTGTATTACTTCTTGTATTCTTGATGTCGTTGCAGGTAACGGCGCAGGAAATCAGGCCAGGAGCCGAACGGACAAAGGAATATTTACCTTTATTGGAAGGAAAGAATGTGGGATTGGTAATAAATCATACATCTGTAGTGAAAGAACAACATTTATTGGACTTTTTACTGGAAAATGATGTTCAGGTTAAAAAAATCTTTAGTCCGGAGCACGGATTTCGGGGTAATGCAGATGCAGGGGAGCAGGTTTCTGACCAACGGGATTCAAAAACTGGCTTACCCATTGTTTCCTTGTATGGTGACAATAAGAAACCGAAGCCTGAGCAAATTGAAGACTTAGATGTGTTGATTTTCGATATTCAGGATGTTGGTGTTCGGTTTTATACCTACATCAGTACGATGCACTATGTTATGGAAGCCTGTGCTGAAAACAATAAGCCGGTAGTGGTGTTTGATCGACCAAATCCAAATGGCGATTATATTGCTGGTCCGGTTTTGAAAGAGGACTTTCATTCGTTTGTGGGCATGCATGCTATTCCGATTGTACATGGCCTAACTGTTGGCGAGTTGGCTCGAATGATTAATGGTGAAGGATGGCTGGCAGAAGGAAAGCAATGTGATTTAACGGTAATTCCTGTTGCTAATTATTCGCATAAAATGGGGTATTCACTACCTGTTAAACCGTCTCCCAATTTACCCAATGACCGATCAATTCGTTTGTATCCTTCGTTGTGCTTTTTTGAAGCCACCAGCGCAAGTATTGGGCGCGGAACTTATTTTCCGTTTCAAGTCATCGGCTATCCAGATAAACGGTTTGGTGATTTCGAGTTTACGCCGGAGAGCATCGAAGGAATGTCGAAAAATCCAAAGCAGCTGGGAAAAGTTTGTTATGGTATTGATTTAAGGACTTCAAGCTGTCACGAGCGTTTTAGCTTGTCTTACTTCCTTGATTTCTACAATAAATTTGAAGATAAATCCGAATTTTTAACTCGTGAGCGCTGGTTTAACTTATTGTCGGGAACCGATAAGGTCCTCGAAGCTATTCGGGCTGGGCAAACTTTAGAGATGATTGAAGCTAGTTGGAAGCCCGAGCTGGAAGCCTATCAAACCATGCGAAAAAACTATTTATTATACCCTGATTTTGACTAAACTGTTATGGACTCGTACCTATCGCTAACCATTGTTGTTGCCTATTTTGGCTTATTGATGCTTATTTCGTGGTTTACCTCGCGAAATTCAGATAACTTTTCTTTTTTCAATGCCAATCAATCATCTCCTTGGTATTTGGTTGCCTATGGAATGTTGGGCGCCACCTTGTCGGGAGTGACTTTTATCTCCGTGCCTGCAGAGGTTGGAAATTCATCATTCTCCTACCTGCAGTTCGTGTTAGGTAATTTGGTCGGCTATTGGTTGGTTGCCTTTTTGCTGTTACCATTTTATTACCGCTTAAAGCTGATTTCAATCTATTCGTTTTTGGAAGACCGAATGGGGATGTTCAGTCAGAAGACAGCATCATTTTTCTTTCTTATTTCCAAGCTCATAGGTGCTGCTTTTCGTCTGTATTTGGTGGCGGTTGTGCTACAGTACGCGTTTTTCAATTCTTTTGGGGTACCTTTTTGGTTGAATGTCTGCATTACGGTTGTGCTAATTTGGGTGTATACTTACCGCGCTGGAATTAAGACCATTGTGTGGACTGATACGCTGCAGACAACGTTCTTGGTATTGGCTGTCATTTTAACGATTGTGGCGTTGAGTCGGTTAAATAGTGGCTCTGCGGCAGGTGGTGTATTTGAACAGGTATTTAATAGCGATTTATCGCAAGTCTTTTTCTGGGAGTGGCGTTCGCCAAATTTCTTTTGGAAGCAATTCTTAGCCGGTATCTTTATGACCTTGGCCATTAACGGGATGGATCAGGATATTATGCAGAAGAACCTGACGTGTAAATCAAAACGGGAAGCACAAAAAAATATGCTGGTTTTCAGTGTGCTTTTTGTGTTTGTGGTTATCCTATTCATGAGCTTGGGCGGAATGCTTTATCAATATGCTGAGCAAGCAGGAATCGATGTTGCCGGAGCAGGGGATGACCTGTATCCAATTATTGCCTTAAACTATCTTGGGGGAGGAGTTGCTATCGCCTTTTTATTGGGGATTACAGCTGCGTCCTTTTCGAGCGCCGATTCTGCACTAACTTCAATGACAACTTCGTTTTCAGTTGACTTTCTGCATATGGATCAGGAGCAGAACAGCTCAAAAATGAAGTATCGGAAGTGGATTCATCTAGGCTTTTCGGCTTTGCTGGTTCTGGTTATTGTTGTGTTTCACATCATCAACGATGAAAATGTAGTTATTGCACTTTTTAAGGCAGCAAGTTATACTTACGGACCTATTTTAGGGCTGTTTGTTTTTGCCATTCTTTTCCGCCGTACTGTAAAGGATCGCCTTGTTCCTTGGCTGGCAGTTGCTGCTCCTGTCTTAACTTTCTTAATATCATCATTTTCGAAACAATTATTTAACGGTTACGAGTTCGGATTTGAGTTGTTGATTTTGAATGGTTTATTGATGCTTATTGGCTTATTTATGATCTCAAAAAGAGCAGAATAACTTTTGTTTGTTAAAAATGTTAAAATTTGTAAAATCATTTTGTATTTTTGATATAATAAGATGAGGATTGTTAGCGTTAAACCTAAAACCATTTGTGAAAAAAATACTGTACATAGTTGTTGTCCTGCTCTGTGTAGTCGTTGCATGTGAAGATGAAAAATACATCTCTTCCAACGATGTGCAGTTGGAATTTTCCTCGGATACAGTCATGTTCGATACCATTTTCACAACTGTGGGTTCTACCACGCAACACCTTAAGGTGTATAATCCATACGATCAAAAACTACTTATTTCGTCGGTTCGCTTGGCGAAAGGAGACGATTCCAACTTCAGGTTAAATATCAATGGTGTTGCGGCCAACGAAGTGTTTGATGTTGAAATATTGCCGAAAGATAGTATTTACATCTTTGTTGAAGTAACTGTTGATCCTACGGGAAACAATTTGCCAATGGTTGTTAAAGATTCGATTGAGTTTTCATCGAATGCGGCTTTGCAGGATGTTGACCTGGTGGCTTGGGGGCAGGATATTAACTTGATACGCTCTGCTCATTTGAAGACGACAACCTGGACGGCTGATAAGCCATACTTGGTTTATAACTATGCCTATGTTGATACCGGAGAGGTCTTGACAATTGAGCCGGGAGCCAAAATCTATTTTCACCATAAGGCCCGACTTTTTGTAAAAGGGAAAATTCGGGTGATGGGGGAGTTTGGCCAGCCAGTTATTTTTCAGGGCGATCGACTGGAAGATGTCTATCAGGATGTCCCAGATCAGTGGGACGGCATTATGCTGTTTGCTGGAAGCCAGGGAAACCAGTTTAATTATGCTGAAATAAAGAATGCGAATATAGGTTTACAAGTGGGCAATATTGAGGATGAAGGGCAGGCAGAAGTTGAAATTGCCAACACCAAAATATGTAACCATGCTTATGCCGGGATTTTTGCATTAAAGTCGAAGATAAAGGCCTATAACTGTTTGATTGCGAATTGTGGTTTTTATGGAGCTGCCTTACTCGTTGGTGGTGATTATGATTTTTACCATACCACGATTGCAAACTACTGGGGCGGTTATTCAAACAGTACGCGAACTTCATCATCACTGGTGTTGAGTAATTTGTTGATTATTGACAAGCCTAGCGGAAGTGTTACCTATGAAGGGGATCTGACCAATGCTAGTTTTTCGAATAGCATTGTAACCGGAAATATCTCATCGAGCAATGAAGTTGAGTTGGGAGTGTCAAAAGAAGCTGTGTTCAATTATAAGTTTGATCACTGCTTATTGCAACTTGCTGATACATTTAATACTTCAAATACGGCTTTTTTTACGAACATCCTCAAAGGTGTTGATCCTCGTTTTAAAGATCCCTATGAGAAGCTGAACTTCGAATTAGATACCTTGAGCCCAGCGAAAGATGCTGGTTTGAGAAGTACGGGGCAGCTTTATCCGTTTGACTTACTAAATCAGAGCCGCACTGCTGATGACGCGCCTGACTTAGGTGCATTTGAGCGTATTGAGAAGCAATCGGAATAACGGCCTTCTATGAGGAAGCAGTTTCTGCTATTATTTCTTTTTTCTATTTGCATAGAGCTTTGTGCACAGCATCCTGCTGATAATCCAACGATCCTGTTTTATAATGTTGAAAACTTGTTTGATACTCAAAATGATTCCTTGACTTTGGATGATGAGTTTCTTCCTGATGGTGAGCGGCATTGGACGAGGAATCGGTTTCAGCAAAAAGTGAATCATCTTAGCAAAGTTATTTTGAGTTGTTCCGGTTTTAATCCTCCCGCTATAATTGGTTTGTGTGAGGTTGAAAATCGCTACGTTTTAGAGCAGTTGACTCAGGAAACACCATTGAAGAAGCTTGGTTATCGCATTATTCATAAAGATTCTCCGGACGAAAGGGGAATTGATGTAGCACTGTTGTTTCGGCCCGAAATTGTTAAGCCGTTATATTTCAGTTATCATCCTGTTACTGACGGAAATGGAGGGATAGAGTCAACACGGGAAATCTTACAGGCTGGGTTTGCATTTCCTAAAGATGATACGGTGCACGTCTTTGTCAATCATTGGCCGTCGAGGTATAGTGGACAGGCCAAAACTGCGCCCAAACGAATGAGGGCTGCTCAGGCATTGTTGAGTGCTATTATGGAACTACGAGAGAAGTCGCCTAAGGCAAAGCTTATTGTTATGGGTGATTTTAATGATGGTCCTGAAAGTGCGAGCTTATTGGAGTTAACTAAGCAAAAGGCAGCTAATTCGGATTCTGCAGTTTCAATTTCTTTGGCAAACCTTTCCAGAAATTGGCAGCAAGGAACACTTAAGTACCGCCAAAGTTGGTTTGTCTTTGATCAGATACTGGTGTCACAGGAGCTGATGGAGCCAAATGGTTGGTTTGTTCACGCTCAAAGTGCGACTATTGTGAATTTACCATTCCTGTTAATTCCTGATTCAAAATACCAAGGAATGAAGCTAAACCGAACCTATAATGGCTTTCGCTATCAAGGCGGTTTTAGCGATCATCTTCCTGTTCTTTTAAAGCTGAGCTATCAATAACGCTTATTTGACGGGCTTCAAGCCCATTTCTGCGGCAATTTTAAGCATGTAATTGTACGCTTCGTCATGGTCATTGTGTATTTCCCCCTCCAGGATAGCTTCCTTGATGGCATTTTTTATGTCACCAACTTCGCGCGAAGGGCGGAGATTAAATACTTCCATAATTTCTTCGCCGGAAACGGGAGGCTGAAAATTGCGAATATGATCGCGTTCTTCCAGGTCTTTTAGTTTCTCCCTTACAAGTTGGAAATTCTTTAAATAGCGTTTGACCTTCGCTTCATTTTTCGACGTAATATCAGCTTCACATAAGGTCATGAGGTCATCAATATCGTCGCCAGCTTCAAATAATAAACGGCGGATGGCAGAATCAGTTACTTCTTCTTCTGAAAGGACAATGGGGCGCATGTGTAGGGAGACCATCTTTTGTATGTACTTCATCTTTTCGTTCAGAGGAAGTTTCATCCTGCGGAAGATTCCTGGAATCATTTTGGCTCCGATAAAGTTGTGGGCGTGAAAGGTCCAACCTTGTCCTTTGATGAATTTTTTGGTGCGTGGTTTGGCAATATCGTGTAAAATTGCCGACCACCTAAGCCAAAGATTATCCGTATTGGGAACAATTCGATCCAGAACTTCAAGGGTATGATAAAAATTATCTTTGTGTCCGATGCCGTTTACTTCTTCGCGTCCCTTCATCTGGAAAAGCTCCGGGAAAATGAGTTCAAGCAGGCCTGTTTTTTCCAATAGCTTGAATCCTTTTGAAGGTTTGTCAGACATGATTATTTTATTGACCTCCTCAATAATACGTTCCTTTGAGACGATTTTGATGCGATTCTTATTAGCCGAAATGGCCTTTAAAGTATTGGCTTCAATTTTAAAATTAAGTTGTGTGGAGAAGCGAATGGCACGCATCATCCGAAGCGGATCATCGGAGAAGGTAATGCCGGGTTCGAGTGGCGTTCGGATAATCTGGTTTTGCAGATCCTCAATACCTCCAAATGGATCGATCAGTTCTCCAAAGTTATTTTGATTTAGGCCAATGGCTAAAGCGTTGATCGTAAAGTCACGTCGTTTTTGGTCGTCTTCCAGTGTGCCGTCTTCTACAATTGGTTTGCGTGAGTCGCTTTGGTAGGATTCTTTGCGGGCACCGACGAATTCAACTTCGAGCTCTTGGTATTTGAGCATAGCTGTTCCAAAATTCTTAAATACACTAACCGGCGTTTTGGGGCCAATTCGCTTGGCAACTTGCTGGGCCAGGTTGATGCCACTACCCAAGGTGACAACGTCGATATCCGGTGAATTGCGTTTTAATAATAAGTCTCTGACAAAACCTCCGATGACAAAGCAGGGTTGTGACAAGGCATCAGCTTCTTCTGAAATGATTGAAAATATAGGGTGTTGTAAGTGTTGTTTCATGAATTAATAACTGGTTTCAAACCTAATTACAAGAAAAAAGTATGACAAATTGTTTAAAATCGTGCCAAAATTACAATTATTTCTCTACCTTATCAGGAAATCATTCTTATAAATTATTTGGTACGGTAGTTGATATTGATGTATCTAAAAATTTATATATTTGCATAATAAAAATAGAAAGTCATGTTAGAACATTTAACCAAAGAGACATTTAAAGAGAAAGTTTTCAATTTTGAACAAAATAAAGATTGGAAGTACGAAGGTAGCGAGCCCTGCTTGATTGATTTTTACGCTGATTGGTGTGGTCCTTGTAAAATGATCGCTCCGGTATTGGAAGAGCTTCAAAAAGAGTATGGAGATACCATTAAAATTTACAAAGTAGATACTGAAGATCAGCGTGAATTATCAGCTATGTTTGGAATTCAAAGTATTCCAAGCTTGTTGTTTGTTCCTAAAGACAGTCAGCCACAAATGGCTCAGGGAGCTTTGCCAAAGGAGACCTTGGAGCAAGCTATTGCTGAAGTATTGAACGTTGAAAAACCAGCAAATTAATTTTCTATAGTTTATAACAATAGTCTTATTTTAAAACTTCAAGGGCTTTTTCGAGTTTAATTCCTCGGGAACCCTTAATTAGAACAAGACTATTTTCTGTTAGTTTTTGTTGATATAGGTAGTCAGAAAGAAGTTCGACATTGTCGAACTTCTTTGTTTTTGAGGAAGTTCGTGTTTGAGCAAACGCTTTCCCGACTAGGAATTTATGAGCCAAAGTCATGGTTTCAACTTCATCTGCAATCTTTTGATGTTCGACTTCGCATTGAGACCCCAGTTCCAGCATATCACCCAGGATCACAATTTTGTTGGGGTGACTAATGGCTTCAAAATTGACTAAGGAAGCATGCATACTTGTTGGATTGGCATTGTATGCATCCATGATAATTTTGGTTGTTCCAACCGTCATTAGCTGTGACCGATTATTGGTTGGAGCATAATTTTCAATTGCCTTTTGGATTAGCAGCGGGTCAATCTTAAAATACATACCAATGCGGGCAGCAGCCAGAATATTTTCGGTATTGTAAGCTCCAATTAATTTTGATTTCAGATAAAGCCAGCCTTTTGGAAACAGCGCTTTGACTGTCAAGTAGTAGGGCGAGTCCTGAATTTCGCCACGTAAGTCTGCACTTTCTTGTTGGCCATAGCTGAGCTGTTCAAGTCCTGCAGCTTGTTGTGTCAAGAGTTGGTTGTCTGTGTTGATAAAGCAAGCTCGGTCGTGCTTGCGTAGATGGTCGTAGAGTTCTGACTTGGTCTTTATGACTCCTTCAAAGGAACCAAAGCCTTCAAGGTGTGCTTTTCCAATATTGGTAATTATTCCTAATGTTGGGTCAGCGAGCTGGCTCAGTAGTTTTATTTCCCCGGGATGATTGGCTCCCATTTCAATGACAGCCACCTCTGTTTTTTCGGTTATCGAGAGCAGGGTTAAAGGAACGCCAATGTGGTTGTTCAGGTTGCCTTGCGTATAAGTGACCTTGTATTTTTGTTGAAGTACTGCGACGATTAGTTCTTTGGTTGTGGTTTTACCATTAGTGCCCGTAATGCCCAGAACTGGAATTTGGAACTGTTGGCGGTGAAAGGCAGCGAGTTGCTGTAAGGCTGTTAAAACATCTTCAACGATAATGAACTGTTCGTTGTTAGGGAGTGAACGGTCATCAACAATACAGTAGGCAGCTCCCTTGGTGAGGGCATCTGCGGCATACTGGTTTCCATCAAAGTTGGGGCCTTTCAATGCAAAAAAGAGGCTCCCTGGTGTAATTTGTCGACTATCTGTCGTAACGGTTGGATAACTTAGGAAAAGTTGATGAAGCTGTTCTATTTTCATATTTGGGAAAAAATAAACCCCATTTTTTCAAATGAGGTTTAATGGGTTATTGTATTCGTTGTTGTTTTATCTATAAGCCTTGGGGACTTCCAACGCGCGTCATGGCACATCTGAATCCAAGATCGTTTGTGGCCTGATCTTCTTCCAGGTATCTTCTGGTGCCAGGAATTAACCAGTAAGGACGGTCTTTCCAAGAACCTCCTTTATATACACGTACATTGTCTGAAATCAATGAGGAGAATTGTCCGGCCTCATCTTCTTTGATATACATGTCCTGCGTTGACAGCTGATCTTTTTGATCCTCCCAGCTTTGTCCTTCAATGATTTGAGAGCGGTAGTCTCCATCGCGGAAATTACGATAATCTGCAATGGTGTCCTGAATCAGCTCACCAAACTCATTGCGGAGTAAGTTGCCATCATCATCGCGGCGGTATTGGGTAAATATGTTTCCACGGAACGGTTGAAATTCTTCAACATCTTCTTGGTTCAATGGTCTGTAAACATCTGCAACCCATTCGTTGACATTCCCAGCCATACAGTACAGGCCATAGTCATTTGGATTGTATGAATTAACCGGAGCTGTAATGTCTGCATTGTCATTAAGAGATCCAGCCATACCCATCATATCACCTCGTCCACGAACGAAGTTAGCCATCATTTGTCCTCGGTTCTTTTTCGAATCATCTCTTAGGTAGCTTCCGCTCCATGGGTAAAGTTTACGTTCGGTTAAAAGCTCTCCATCGGTGTTTCCAATCAAGCCGTAAGCGGCATATTCCCACTCAGCCTCTGTTGGTAAACGATAGCTTGGTAAAAGCACACCATCTTCCCATTGTAAGCGACGAGGATTCCCTGATGCATCTTCGTAGGGTTTGTCACCATCTGTTCCTTGGAAAAGACCAGCAAGGTAGGTGTCTGTTGTAAATACATTTTGTCCTCCTTGGGAGGCGTCGTGTTGAATGACACCGCGGTCAACCAATATTTTCTCGTTTACCCGGTCCGTTCTCCATTTGCAGTAAGCATCAGCTTGGAGCCAAGAAACACCTACGACAGGGTAGTTGCTGTATGCAGGGTGACGAAAATAATTTTCAATATAGGGTTCGTTGTAGGCTAGCTCTTTCCGCCAAACTAAAGTGTCGGGTAAAGCAGCTTCTAATTTTTCCGGATTTTGGGGATAAACTCGCTGCAGCCAGAAAATATATTCGCGGTAATCAAGATTTGAAACTTCTGTTTCATCCATGTAGAAGGAAGCGACAGTTACCCGTCGAGGCATGTTGTTCCAGTCATACATGACATCTTGCTCAACACGTCCCATGGTGAACGTTCCACCTTCAATAAAAGTTAAGCCTGGTCCGGTAAGTTGGTTGTAATCTCCATCGGCCTGAAAACCACCATTGTCGGGGTTGTTGTATTCCCAACCAGTTGTGCTGGATGTTTTTTTGCCTCCTTTTCCACCTTTACCTAACAATCCACAGCCTGTCACCATGACAGCCAAACCTAGAAATAATAAGGCTTTAAATTTCATCATCAGTATTTACAGTTTGATTTTATTATGCACAAATATAACTAAATTGTTCAATTCTTATTGTTTGCATCTGACAACTTTTTCAGAAGAAATTGTTGATTACTCTTCGTATTTTTGCCTTTTCTGAAAGATTGTTAATGAATTTTTTATCCAGATTTATTAAATATCTTTATTTACAATAATGTACTTTTGACAACGTTTTTAAACTAATCTGTTAGCCTATTTTTCAATATCAGTTGTTTGGACAGAAAACAAATGATTAGCAGAAGTGGCATGAATAAGGAGAGTTTGCCTTGACGTGTACTTGTAAACTCCTTTGTAATAAATAACTTAAACGAATGAAGAAACCTCTACTAATTTTAGTACTAGCTATTTTAACCGGAGTTGTTTTAGGACAAGAGCTTCATCGAGAAATTGATTGGATAAAAAGTGCGACTGGTGGTTTATATGTGAATGATCAGGGGGTGCCACTTTATCAAGAGGCGGTTGTTTTGCAGAAAGGAACTGAGCGACTGAAATTGGTTAATCCGGTTTTTGAGCCTGTTGAGAAAGAGTTGGAAGTAGCGGGTAGCTTGAGTTCTGTTATTGAGGTGAGTCCTCGTTATGTCCAAGGCAAAGATGGTTTTCAGGCAATTGTTGAGTTTGTTCCTCTGGTTGAAAAGGAAGGCGTGCAGCAACGGTTAAAGAGTTTCGATTGGGAGGTGACAAGTTCTTATCAAAAGAACGTGCAAGCAGCAGTTGGCGAAAGCTGGAAAAATTCATCGGTACTGGCATCAGGAAAATGGGTTAAGATAAAAACGAAAGAGAATGGGGTGCATAAAATCCCCTATAGCCAGTTACAAAGCTGGGGATTTAGCGATCCTGCAAAAGTATCCATTTATGGAAATGGAGGATACATGCTTCCCAAGATGAATGATACCTTCTATTTTGATGACTTGGAGCAAAATGCCATAATGCATGGGCAAGATGGTGCCGGAAACAGCTGTATTTTCTTTTATGCAACGGGAACTGTTGATTGGAAACTCAATGAAGAGACTGGGAACTTCACTCCTCTACGGAATGATTATGCGGATGCTGCTTATTATTTTTTAACCGATCAGGGAAGTGTAAAAACAGTTCCTTCCGCTGAAGCAGTCACGGGAACGCCTACTTATGAAACAACAAGCTATTCAGAAAGGGCTTTTTATGAGCAGGAGTTGGAAAACTTGATTCATTCGGGACGTCGTTGGTTTGGTGAAAAGTTTCTGAACAATCAGTCTCGGTCGGTTTCAATCCCATTAAATTCGGTTGCAGCAGGGAGTCCTCTTCGAGTTTCTGTTGTTGGAGCTGCAAGGTCTAGCAGCACTTCAAAAATGGCCGTTCGTTTTAATAACTCATTGGCTGGCAATATCGATTTTGCCGCAGTGAACACAAGCGATGCAATTGGGCTTTATGCTTCTTTAAATGAGGGAGACTTTGAAGTAAATGGGGTAACAGGCACACTGGATGTTAACTTAAGCTACCAGGCTTCGAATAGTAATGCCCGCGCTTGGCTCGATTACATTACAATCAATTACCGAAGCAAAATAGAAGTGGGGAATCAATTACTTTTCCGGGATGTGAAGGGTGTTGGTACTGGGAATATCAGCCGTTACACTTTGTCAACTTCAGGGACAAACTTGACAATTTGGGATGTTACAAATCATGTTTCCCCTAAAGACATTTCGTTTTCGGGAAGCGGTTCAGTAGTTGTTTTTAACGATCATTCAGATGAGCTAAAGGAATATGTTGCTTTTAAAACAACCGGAAGTTTGCCAGAAGTTGAATTGGTTGGTGATGTGAATAATCAGAACCTGCATCAATTGTCAGGAGTGGATATGGTCATTATCTCTCACCCTGATTTTTTGACTCAAGCCAACGAGTTGGCTCAGTTTCACCTCGAGAATGATCAGCTAACAACTAAGGTGCTTACTCCGGCTGTAATATACAATGAGTTTTCTGGAGGTGCTCCAGATGTTGCAGGAATTCGTAATTTCTTGAAATGTTTGTACGATCAACCAGGAAGCTCCTTGAAGTATGTACTTTTGTTTGGAGATGGAAGTTACGATAATAAGAACATTACTGGCAATGCAACCAACTTCATCCTGACTTATCAGTCTCCAAACTCGTTGGTGCCAACATCATCGTTTGTAACCGATGACTTTTTTGTTTTGCTGGATGCAGGAGAAGGGGAGTACACTGGGCTGATTGACTTGGGAATTGGGCGAATTCCTGCAAATACCGTTGAGGAGGCCCAGATCGCTGTTGATAAGATTAAAAGCTATGCTTTGCCTGAAGCTCTGGGGGATTGGCGAAACACCATTTGTTTCATTGGTGATGATGAAGATGTGAACACACACATGCGGCAGGCCGATGCCCTGGCAGATATGGTTAATGAGAAGAATCCTTCCTTTTACACCGACAAAATTTATTTTGATGCTTATGAAGAAAAGTCGACAACGGGAGGTGAACGTTATCCGGGAGTTACTGAGGCAATCAATAATCGGGTAAAAGAAGGAGTGCTTATCTTGAACTACATTGGGCATGCAAATGAGACTGCTTTGGCCCATGAAAAGGTACTTGGTCCCAGTGAAATCGATAATTGGTCGAATACGAATAAGTTACCGATATTTGTAACAGCAACCTGTGAAATCAGTCGTTTTGATGCCGATGAAAGTTCGGGCGGGGAGCATATTCTGTTTAATCCCAATGGCGGAGGAATTGGCCTTTTCAGTACCACTCGGGTGGTTTATTCTACTCCCAATTTTATTTTGAGTAAATCATTCTATGAGCATGTTTTCGAGCAGGATGAACAGGGAAATAACCTGCGAATGGGAGATATTCTGAAGCGAGCAAAAAATGGGGTAAACACCGGTATTAACAAGCGAAATTTCACACTACTGGCAGATCCAGCGCTGCGGCTAGCTTTTCCGCAGTATCATGTGGAAACAGAAACCATCAATGGGCAGTCTGTAGAAAGTTTAACCGATACGATTGGCGCTTTATCGGTAGTAAAGGTTGCCGGAAATGTCTCTACGAACGCGGGGCAGGTATTGTCTGATTTTGATGGCGAGCTGATTGCTGTTGTTTACGACAAAAAATACGAAGTGGAAACACTCGGAAATGGGGGAGAAGATCCTTTTCAATTCGACGTTCAAAATAATGTGATTTACAAAGGAGTTACCACAGTAACCAATGGGGAGTTTGAATTTACCTTCATTGTACCTAAAGATATTTCTTATGCAATCGGGCAGGGGAAAATTAGCTATTACGCCAATGATGGAACAGTTGATGCTCATGGGGTATTTCAGGATTTCAAAATTGGTGGTAGTTCCGGGAGTGTTGTTGACGACCGGCAAGGACCTTCTGTAAACTTATACATGGATCGTCCGGATTTTCAGTCGGGCGATGAAGTTGGAAAAAACGCCTTGCTGATTGCTGATGTGGAAGATGCAAGTGGAATCAATACCATCGGTGTTGGCATTGGGCATGATATTACAGCTGTCCTTGATGATGACTATACCAACATGCTAATACTGAATGATTATTACTTAAGTGATAAGGATAGCTATACCAAGGGACAAATCCTGTATCCAATGAGTGGACTGACGGCGGGAGAACATCGCTTGAAGTTAAAAGTTTGGGATGTTGTTAACAATTCAACGGAGGTTGAAATTCGTTTTGTGGTGAATGAGTCATTAGAGATAAGCGAAGTGGAAGCTTATCCAAACCCGGCAACAGAAAGAACGGAGATTATTTTTTACCATAACCGGCCTGATGAATCATTTGATACAAAAATTGAGGTTTTCAATTTAGCGGGAAGCTTGATTGAAGTTATCAATAAGCGTATTGGTTCGACTGGAGGGCAAAGTTTACCGCTGGTTTGGCAGATTAACGAGAGTCAGGCACTCATTCGAAGTGGAGCTTACCTGTATCGGGTGATGATTACATCGGAAGATGGATATGAAGCGAGTAAAACGGGAAAAATCATTATTTCAAAATATTAATAGGGTGAGAGTATACTTTTTTAGCTAAGCTAACGTTTTCACTTTTGAGTTTTCCTGCTTGGGAACTCTGCTACAATGATATATATTTGCAATTCAATTTTTTGAAACACTTATACATGAAAAGACGATTCGCAGTTCTTACAGTCTTTATTGGACTTAGTTTTTTGACTATTAAGACCTTTGGGCAAAATCACAACTCAACAACAGGGGCTAACACAATTTCAACCGGGGTACCGTTTTTGTCTATTGCACCTGACTCCAGAGCTGGAGCAATGGGAGACGCCGGTGTTGCATCTTCGCCAGATATGAATTCGCAGCATTGGAATGCGGCCAAGTATGCATTTATTGAAAGTGAGATGGGGATTGGCCTGTCTTATACACCTTGGTTGCGTAATTTGGTTGATGACATTAACCTGGCTTATTTAGTAGGATACAAAAGGTTGGATGATTTACAAACAATCAGTGCTTCATTGCGCTACTTCGCTTTAGGAGATATCTCGTTTATGAGTGATGTAGGTAATTTTGAAGGGCAGCAAAGTCCGAATGAGTTTGCTATTGATGTTGCTTATACCCGTTTGCTATCAGATAATTTTTCAGGTTCCGTAGCATTACGCTATATTCGGTCCGATTTGACCGGTGGACAAATGGTGAATGGCGTTCCTTCTACGGCAGGAAATTCTTACGCTGCAGATATCGCTTTTTATTACCAAAATGAAATTCGGGTGAACCGGAAGGAGTCAACGATTTCAGCAGGTATTAATATTTCGAATATTGGTAGTAAAATTTCTTATACCGATGGGGAAACGAAAGACTTTATTCCAACCAACCTGAAACTTGGTGCTGGATATAAAACTGAGCTGGATCGCTACAATACAATTGGGTTTTATTTCGATGTGAACAAGCTGTTGGTTCCAACCCCAAGTGTTGATACTACTGATATCTTCGGAAATCGTTACGGCGAAGATAAATCAGTTATTTCAGGTATTTTTAGCTCCTTTGGTGATGCGCCAGGAGGCTTTAAAGAAGAATTGCAAGAGATTAATTTTTCGTTTGGTACAGAGTACTGGTACAATGAGCAATTTGCTTTGCGTGCAGGATACTTTTACGAGCATGAAAATAAAGGAAACCGAAAATTTATTACGGCTGGAGCTGGCCTAAAACTCAATGTTTTTTCGCTGGATTTTGCCTACTTAATACCCACAGAGCGAAATCACCCCTTGGAAAACACCCTGCGGTTTTCGCTCTCATTTGACTTCGAGTCATTTAGAAATCAACGACGATGAACCCAATTCGAATAGGATACGGATATGATGTACACCGTCTGGCCCAAGGAGAAACCCTCTGGCTAGGCGGTGTTCTCATTCAACACGATAAAGGAACGGTTGCCCACTCGGATGGCGACGTATTAATTCATGCGCTTTGTGATGCCATGTTGGGAGCAGTAAATATGCGGGATATTGGTTACCATTTTCCGGATACTTCCAACGACTACAAAGCCATTGACAGTAAAATACTTTTGGAGCGAGTGCAGAAGCTTGTTGCAGAAAAAGGCTATGTGCTGGGAAATGCCGACATTACTGTTGCAGCACAAAAACCGAAGCTAAAGGATCATATTCCAACAATGGCTGCCAAATTACGCGAGGTCATGAGTATTGCTGATGAGGATGCCATTTCAATCAAAGCAACAACAACGGAACAACTCGGTTTTGAGGGCCGTGAAGAGGGAATTTCAGCACATGCAGTTGTTCTATTAATGAAAAAATGATGAGTAAAAAAACATTGGTAATAGGAGCAAGCACGAAGCCCGAACGGTATTCGAACAAAGCAATACGGGCTTTGCGGAAGCATGGGCACCAGGTGGTTGCGATTGCGCCCCGAAAAGGAGAAGTGGAAGATGTTGTTTTTGACACCGATCAAAAGACCTATGATGATGTCAATACGGTTACGCTTTATGTTGGACCACAGCATCAGCCAAGTTATTATGAGTATGTTTTAAGCTTAAAGCCTCAGCGGGTAATCTTTAACCCGGGGACTGAGAATAAAGAGTTTGCTCAGAAACTGGAAGATAGAGGAATTAAGGCTGAAGAGGCTTGTACGTTGGTCTTATTAAGTATAGGAGCTTATTAAAGATGTTTGAAACAGTTACTTCGTGTGAAGAATATGCTAAGCTGCTTGCTGAGGAGTCAGCTCTTCTTGTTTATTATTCTACTGAAGAGTGCCAGGTATGTCATGTCTTAAAGCCGAAAGTAGGTGAAATGCTTGCCGAAAATTTTCCCAAAATGAAAGCGCTCTACGTCAACCTAAATCAAGCTCCGGAAGTGGCGGCTCAGAACCGGATTTTTACAGTACCCACCGTCGTCGTTTTGTTCGATGGGCATGAGTATTTTCGTAAAAGCCGCAGTTTTGGAGTCGAAGAGTTGCGAAATGAAATTTCACGTCCATATCAACTGATGTTTTCTTAATTTATTTTTGACAAGCTGGTAAATAAGTTTATTTTTACCTAACAATATAAAGGGTTTGTCTTGAATAAGTTATTGGTTCGTATCATCATGCCTGCCCTGTGGCTATTGGTTCAGTTTGTCTCGTTGGCAGGAAACTCCAAAATTGACAGCTTAATGACGTTGGTTCCCGGAAAAGAAGGAACTGCATTGGCTGACCTCTACCTGGAAGTATCGGAAGTATATAGCTATACCAATCCATTAAAAAGTATTGAATTTGCTGAGCGTGCTTTAGCCGTTGTTGATACGGTTGCTAATCTGGAGCAAACGTGTTATAGCTATTTGCTTATTGGGAATGGCTACATCAATGTTGGTGAGTTTCAAAAAGCGAAGCCTTATATTGATCGAGGCTTGGAGCGAGCTGAAGGGCTTGGAGATGCCAAGTACATAAGTGTAGGTAAAAGTGCACTGGCAGCTTATTACATGAATATCGGCAACTATGATCAGGCGCTGCATCTTTTTCAGGAAACCTTGCAAACAGCCATCGCTAACAAGATGGAGGACCGGGAAGCCCGAGCTCGCCTAAACATAGGAGCCATTTATACCACCACGGGCGAACGGGCAGAAGGGCTACGTTACATGACTGAGGCCTTGCGCTATTTCGAATCTGTTGGCAATCGAACAATTTCTTCCCGTATTTTAAACAACATTGCTGTAAACTATCATAGTTGGAAAGATTATGATTTGGCATTAAAATATTACCGACGAACACTCAGAACCTACGAGGCGGAAAGCAATTATTTAGGTAAAGTCATGGTCTTGAATAATATTGGAGAGATCTACAAAGATCAAGGGCATTACGAGATGGCCTTAAAGTATTATGACCAGATTTTTGACTTGGCAGACCAGCATGAAGTTTCTGCTTTTTATATGGCGGTAGCAAAGGTTGGTATGGCTGATACCTATTTTAAGTTAGGCGAAAGAGCGAAAGCCAAGCAATATGCAGAAGAGTGCTTAACGGTATTTAAGCAGGCAAACATGCAGGAAGGTGTTGTGCATGCTCAATTGGTTTTAGCAGAGTTGGATTTTGAGAAAGGAAATTTGAATAGCGCCTTGAGTCAGACAGAAAATAGTTTGCAGTTAGCCGAAACAATGGGAATCCAAGAATTAGTTCAGGAGTGTTATCTCTTAAAATCTCAAATACTCGAAGCTCAAAATCGTTATCAGGAATCACTGAGCAGCTATCGGCACTTTGTGGCCATTTCGGATTCGTTGATTCGTGAAAGGCAGCACCATCAACTGGCATTGCACCGCGCTGAAGTTAATATTTCAGAGAAGGAAAGTGAGATTGAACTGTTGCAAAAGGATAATGAAATTAAAGATTTGCAATTAACTCGTCAAAAAACACAGTCGCGTACCTTGATTATTGCTGTTGGTTTGTTGATTGTCGTTATTGCTTTGTCATTGAGTTACAACAAAGCCCGAACAAAGTCAAATATTCTTTTACAGGAAAAGAATAAGCAGATTACGGATCAGCACGAAGAGTTGTTGCGGGTAAATCAAACCAAGGATAAGTTTTTGTCGATTATTGGACATGATTTGCGTAATCCGATTGGGGCTTTTAAAGACATGGTTAGTCAGCTGGCTGAATTCCCAGAGATGTTCAATGAAGAACTTCGGAACCAAATCCTTGAGGAGCTTCGTGATGAAGCTGAGAGTACTTATTTTTTGCTCGACAACTTGCTTTTATGGGCTAAAACCCAGAAAAATAGCATTCAATTTAAACCGGAAAAGCTGAAGCTGAATTTGGTGATTAAAAACAACATCATTTTAAATACCCGGATTGCTGCTCGTAAAAAGATCACTTTGAAATCGGCTATCTCTGATGATGTTTTAGTTAACGCAGACCACAACATGATTGACTTGGTTATCCGAAATTTACTTTCAAATGCCATCAAATTTACCCCGGAAGAAGGCAAGGTCAACATTCTGATAAAAGATGAGGATACTGACTTCATTGAGGTAAGTATTAAAGACAATGGCGTCGGAATTCCGGAGAAAGATTTGCCTCGTCTTTTAGATCCTAACGACCACTTGTCAACTTATGGTACAGGCAACGAAAAAGGCTCGGGACTTGGTCTGATTTTATGCCGCGAGTTCATCGAAATGAACGGTGGTAAACTAGAAATTCAATCCCGAGTAGGACGCGGAAGTACCTTCAGTTTTACGCTAAAAAAATACAGGGCTGAACAAGCCTAAAATAAACCGTCTAACATCTCATCAGAGCTCTCATGAGGTAAGGTTACTTTAAGGTTGGGATTGGCTTCCATAGCTCGCTTAATGGCAAAAACAGCTGATGAGTTCCCAGCCCAGTTACGACGGGCAATCCCATTATTCACATCCCAATGAAGCATCATTGCTAAGCGCTTGTCTGATTCGGCACTGCCATCAATGGTGAGCCCAAAGCCGCCGTTGATTGACTCGCCCCAGCCAACGCCACCACCATTGTGAATGGAAACCCAGCTGGCTCCCCGGAATGAATCCCCAATGACGTTTTGGATGGCCATATCAGCCGTAAAGGCCGAGCCATCATAGATGTTTGATGTTTCGCGGTAAGGTGAATCCGTTCCTGAAACATCGTGGTGGTCGCGCCCCAGAACAATCGGAGCAGAGATCTTTCCATCCCGAATTGCTTGGTTAAAAGCTTGTGCCAGTTTGATGCGTCCTTCTGCATCGGCATAAAGGATGCGGGCTTGAGAACCAACAACCAATTGATTTTTACCTGCTTCTTCAATCCAATGAATGTTGTCCTGCATTTGCGATTGAATTTCAGCGGGAGAATGTTGGTAGATTTCGCGCAGTACTTCGGCTGCAATCTCATCTGTTTGCGCCAGGTCAATGGGATCTCCCGAGGTACATACCCAGCGGAAAGGGCCAAAGCCGTAATCGAAGAACAGCGGGCCCATAATATCTTGTACATAGGATGGATAGCGGAATTGCTGATCCGCTTTAAACACATCCGCTCCGGCACGGCCAGCTTCCAATAGGAAGGCATTACCATAGTCCCAGAAATACATGCCTTTTGAAGTCAGTTTATTGATTGCTGCAACATGCCGGCGCAGGGTTTTATAAACTTCTTCTTTAAATTGTTCAGGTTGTTCGGCAAGCATTTGTTTGGCTGTTTCAAAATCGATTCCGGCAGGATAGTAGCCACCTCCAAATGGGTTGTGCAGTGATGTTTGATCTGAACCGAGATCAACCGCAATATTTTCGTCTGCAAATTTTTCCCACAAATCAACAATGTTACCTTGGTAAGCAATTGAAACCGCTTCCTTGTTTTGTTTGGCTTCCTGCATCCGAACGATTAGCTCATTCAGATTTTCATAAACCTCGTCAACCCAGCCTTGCTCATGACGAACCTGTGTGGCTTTGGGGTTAATCTCGGCAACGACTCCAACCATACCGGCAATCTTAGCTGCTTTGGGCTGAGCGCCTGACATACCGCCTAAGCCGGAAGAAACGAAGATTTTTCCAGCCATGTCGGTGGCTCCTTGCAGGCGAGCGGCGTTCATCACGGTAATGGTGGTTCCATGCACAATTCCCTGTGGTCCGATATACATGAATGAACCTGCAGTCATTTGTCCGTATTGAGTGACTCCAAGCGCATTCATACGTTCGTAGTCATCACGTCCCGAATAATTCGGGATCACCATCCCATTGGTGACTACTACCCGTGGCGCATTGGGATGGGATGGGAAAAGTCCCATCGGATGGCCTGAGTATAAAACAAGGGTTTGATCATCTGTCATTTCAGACAAGTATTTCATGCAAAGGCGATACTGTGCCCAGTTTTGGAAAACAGCCCCATTGCCTCCGTAGGTAATGAGCTCGTGTGGATGTTGGGCCACGGCATAATCCAGGTTGTTTTGGATCATCAGCATGATACTGGCTGCTTGAGTTGAATGAGCTGGGTAGTCGCTAATTGGCCGAGCTTTCATCTCGTAATCCGGACGCAGTCGGAGCATGTAGATCCGCCCATAAGTGTTGAGCTCTTCAGCGAACTCAGGTGCCAAAATGGCATGTTGCTCTTCCGGGAAATAACGCAGTGCATTTTTTAATGCTTGAATTTTTTCAGCTTTCGAGAGAATGTCTTTTCGCTTGGGGGCGTGATTGATAGCCGGTTCATAGGCTTTTTTGGGGGGAAGTGGATTTGGAATACCTTCTCGGATTGCTGCTTGAAATTCTATTTTTGTCATAACCGGAATTTTTTGGTTCACCTTTTGAATAATTAGCTCTAACGACAAAATTGGGACTTTCCCCGAAAACAAACATTGATTTTCGTTCGGTTTTGTGATATTTATACTTCGGACATTTGGATTTAGATGTATGGCTTCTCAAATATTCGGACGACTTTGAATGGTAGATTTTAAGCTTACTATTGGAGGAAGGATAAAGGGAAGATCGAAGAGATTGAGAAGTTTAAGGTAGGATGAATGCACCAATCGTTCATTGGATTGTTAGGGAATATATGGGAGAGTTCAATCGTTTTTTATTGAATTTTGGATAGATAGTTTTAAAATAATAAAACACTCAGGACAAAAGATTTTTTGACACAAAGGATAGCGGTTTTAAAATAAGGGTTTGGGGCTACCATCCGGAAATTTGAGAATCAGAAAGTCTTGCGTCTTGGCTTTAATTTAGAAAATATGAAGAAGACTTGGATCATTTTAGCGGTTATCGCCGTTGTGGTGTTGTTGATTTATTCCTCGGTAAAAGGAACTTATAATAATATGGTGACTCAGGATGAGGCGGTCAATGCGAACTGGGCACAAGTTGAGAACGTGTACCAACGTCGGGCAGATCTTATCCCCAACTTGGTGAATACCGTGAAAGGATATGCGGCTCATGAGCAGGAAACCCTGGAAGGAGTGATCGAAGCTCGTTCAAAGGCAACGGCTGTAAACGTTAAGCCTGAGAATTTGAATGCGCAGTCTTTGCAACAGTTTCAGCAAGCGCAATCGGGCTTGAGCTCGGCTTTGAGCCGATTGATGGTGGTTGTGGAACGTTACCCTGACCTGAAAGCCAACCAGAACTTTTTGGATTTGCAGGCTCAGTTGGAAGGAACTGAAAACCGGATTACCGTTGAGCGTCGGAAGTTTAACGAAAGTGCCCGCGCATTCAATACGTATATCCGTACTTTCCCAAAAAATATTTATGCGAATCTGTTCGGCTTTGATAAGAAAGCCTACTTTGAAGCAGATCAGGGAGCAGAGAAAGCACCTGAAGTAAGTTTTGACTAAAAAAGCAAGTGTATGTCAGCACAAACATTCTTTTCAGAAAAAGAGAAAAAACAAATAACTGATGCCATTAAGCAGGCCGAGTTAAACACCTCGGGAGAGATTCGGGTGCATGTGGAAGGGAAATGCCCGGAAGATGTATTGGATCGTGCTGCTTATTGGTTCGAGAAGCTAAGTATGCACAAAACAGAACTACGCAATGGCGTCCTGTTTTACTTGGCGGTAGCAGATCGTAAGTTTGCCATTTTGGGAGATGCCGGAATCAATGCGAAAGTCCCGGAAAACTTTTGGGAATCCATTAAGGCAAACATGCTAACACAGTTTAAGGAAAGCCATTTTGCCAATGGATTGTCAGCGGGAATTACGATGGCCGGAGAACAGCTTAAGGCTCATTTCCCCTATCAAACGGATGATGTAAATGAATTATCAGACGAAATTTCGTTTGGTGAAAAATAGAGGATATGTTAAAAAAAATCATACTTGTACTAACACTTTTTGTAAGTCTCACCAGTTGGGCACAGGAGATTCCTGAACGTCCGAATCCGCCACGGTTGGTTAATGATTTAGCCAATGTGTTGTCCGATGCGGAGGAACAACGTTTTGAAATGGAACTCGCACAGTTTGCCCGCGAAACATCAAATCAGATTGCAGTTGTAACTGTTCCTAGCCTGAATGGTTATCCAGCGTCTGATTTTGCTTTTCGACTAGGCGAAGCGTGGGGAATTGGTCAGAAAGACAAGGATAATGGAGTTGTTGTGTTGTTTAAACCCAAAACCAATGCTGAACGTGGACAGATATTTGTCGCAGTAGGTTATGGTTTGGAAGGGGTGATTCCCGATGCTGTCGCTAATCGTGATATCATCGACTACGAGATGATTCCTCGGTTTAAACAAGGCGACACCTTTGGCGGCTTATATGCCGGAACGCAGGTCATTATGGGACTGGCCAAAGGTGAATTCTCGGCACAGGAATATCACGAGAAAGCCTCAGGAGGGAGTGGCGGATTTCCGTTTATCTTTTTGCTGTTTATCATTTTCTTCTTTATCATTCCAATTTTTCGGGGACGACGACGTTATTATAGCACCGGAGCACGAGGAAGTAGCCTGCCATTTTGGTTGCTAATGGGCGGCATGATGGGATCCGGACGGAGTCATGGTGGTTCGTTTGGTAACTTCTCCAGTGGTGGTGGAAGCTTCGGCGGCGGAGGCTTTGGTGGCTTCGGCGGCGGAGGTTTCGGTGGCGGCGGCGCTGGCGGAAGCTGGTAAAACCAACTGCAACAAAAGATATTTTATAAAATCCGGTTTTTAGAAGCCGGATTTTTATTTGCGATATAAATTGTATTACAGGTTTGAAAATTGTAAAAACGGATGAAGATGAAACGATCAAAAAGAATATTACTGAGTGGACTGGTGGGGACCATGCTGATTGCCTGCGGACCTCAAGCGAATAAATCAGAAGCCGAAAAAGAGTCGGTGGTTGTGGAGAACGCTGTTGAAAAAACGGTCAAAAAGACGATTGCTGGGAATTATGTGACGCCCGATTATTTCAAGCGAAGTGAAGGCTATGATTGGGTGGGCGTGAAGGTTGTACAGAAGAATGAAAAGCAGCTTGCCATTGCTGTTCGCTCACGGGCGGATAAAAAGCGGCCAACCTGTACCTGGGATGTTACGGCCCGGGAGATCTCGGAAGGCGTTTTTCGTGCAGTGGTGGATGAAAAACCGGTTTTGTTTGCTTTTGAAGGCGATCAACTAACCATTAAGACTGAAAAGGCGGAAGATGAAGGCGTGTTGTATTTCTATTGCTCAGGAGGAGCAACCGTTGCTGGTAGTTATCAGAAAATAGCGGAGGAGTTGGATCCGGAGCAGGTTGATCAAACCCTTTTTAGCCAGGTGCTGCAACTGCAGGGAATTGGCTTTCACGTATCGAGCAAAATGAAGGAAGGTAAAAACTGGCTAACCATTGCACCCTTTGGATTGGAGATCTCAAACCGTTCGGTTGAGCACGAAATGGATGGGCAGGTGGTTTGGGCCGAAGTGGAAGACCTGAACAGTGATGGCTCGCCCGAAGTGGTGGTTTTCATTCGCAACGAAGAAACCACCAAAGGAACGGTGATTGCCTATTCGGTAAACAATCGCAAGTCTATGAGCGATGTTTACTTTCAGGATATCAAATTCGATTCTTCCATCAACCAAGGCTACGAGGGCGGCGATGAGTTTGCCATTGTTGAAACGATCCTGAGCCAGCGCTTTCCCATTGCAGGAACCAACAAGATGCGCCAGGTGAACTACGAAATGGTCAACGGGGAATCTTCCCGCGTATTTAAAGTGAAAAGCGTGAACGAGTTTGAACGGCCGTAAGCTTTACTGAAGATATAGGT
Source organism: Sunxiuqinia elliptica (assembly GCF_900113005.1). Lineage (GTDB taxonomy): Bacteria > Bacteroidota > Bacteroidia > Bacteroidales > Prolixibacteraceae > Sunxiuqinia > Sunxiuqinia elliptica. Next base: position 4,489 of record NZ_FONW01000009.1, on the reverse strand, counting down.
AACAAGAGCTCTGATCTTTATTGAAAAGGTCGGAGCTCTTTTGTAAGGACGTCATTGAACTATGTTGGCTAACATCAGGTATTTATCCCATGAATTAGTTATCTTCAATCAACGATCAGTCAGCTCTAAAACTGAAAATATGAAGTCAGCCAGGCATTGGATACATCTTACCGGAATACTGTTTTTAGCTTTTCTTAGTTGCTCCAATTCTTTTGGACAAGAGTCAAATCATGCTTTTGGATTTAACCTGCAGTTAGCTCATTACATTTCGAACGACCGAGAGCATGATGAGCATTTTATGCCGATTAATCCCGGCTTTGAATTGCTCTATAAACATCCGTTGAAGAATGAGCTCTCGCTTATTTCAGGTGTTAACTACTCGTATAGTCGTTGGAAGAAAACATTCGCTACGGCGACTTATTTCAGGCGGTCAGCCCATGAGTTGGCTATTCCCTTGCTCATTGAAAAGTCAATCGGACAAAGATTTTTTCTGATGTTTGGAACATATTGTGGCTGGTTAATAAGCGGCAAAGCAGAAAGCCAGAATAAAAATAACCCCAACTGGATTGATGTCACGAAGTATAGCAACTACTCCGAGAGCTCAAGATTCATGGCTGATCTTTGCTTGTCTGCAGGGGCGAGGCAACAAATAGGTTCAGCACATTCCGTCTCAATTGCCCCCTTTATCAGGTATAAGCTTAAAGATCATTGGATGAAGGAGGTTCGCACCAACACATACGTGGGTGTTAGTATTTACTATTTCATTGGGCTTTGAGACTGGTTTTCCTCTTTGCTGGCGCGGTTTTGCAAACCGTGCCTTGCTTGTAAAAGCAAGAAGTTAGTTGCCTTGAAGGGCAAGGCACAAAATGCAAATTTGCGCCAGCGGCGGGTCGCCGGAGAATTCTCCAACTATACTTTATCCATCATTTACAACTCAAATAAAAACAAACTAACAATATCAATTATTATTACTAATTTAATGCCTCGCATGGACGATGGATAAAACACTAGAACATTGCCAGCCTCATTAAAAGAATAAGAACGATAATGATGAATAAAGAAACATTTTCAAAAAGACAAGGACTCTTTTCTATAGAAGAAAAAGAAATTACTGTTCGAGAAGACGCTCCAATAGGACTTCGCGGATTTTTAAGAATGGCTTTTTATGGCTTAAATAAGAAACCATCTGACTTAAGAGCAATAACAACAAGAGTTCTAAAAATACCCCCAGACAACAATAACTGGTCTGAATATCCAAACATTGACGATGAAGTAGGACAACATTTAGATTATTGTGAATGGTATTTAGTTTATGACATAATCGAAACAATCATTCAGAAACTAAACCCACAAGACAAAGCAACATTTACAAATGAGATAAATGAATACTTTATTACAAATGGAATAGGCTGGAAAATTGTAAATGACCAGATTGAAACCCGGGGTGATGACGTATTTGAAATAGCTGTAAAAACAGTCGAAGCAGTTCTTGAAATAGCAGAACTTCAAACAGCTAAGATAGAGATTAGAGAAGCACTTAACGACTTGTCTAGACGACCAACACCTGACCTAACAGGAGCGATTCAACATTCATTAGCTTGTTTAGAATGTGTCACAAGAGAATTTACTGGAGACAAAAAATCAACACTTGGAGACCTAATGAAAAAATTTCCCGGAGCGATTCCTCCTCCACTTGACCAAGCAGTGACAAAGATTTGGGGGTTTACGTCAGAACAAGGAAGACATTTAAGAGAAGGGAAAGCACCTGAATATTTAGAAGTTGAATTAGTTGTTGAAGTAACGTCAGCAATTTCGACTTATCTAGGTAAAAAACTCGGAGGAATAACTCCAAAAACAGAGACAGATGACTTACCTTTCTAACAAAAAATACGGCTGGTTACAATGTGTAAATTTTATAGCGGGGACGGTGGGGGACGTTGTCTGTGCTTCTTTCTTGACCGTCATGTCCTAGCGGACACTAACATTTTTTGAAATCAGCAACGACAACTTGCAAGTGACCGTTAAGGAGAATTTGAAGGCATATTTGGTGAATATTATGATATTATATAAATACAGAGAAGATAACGAAAATACAGAGAAAATATTTACAGATAAGAAAGTTTGGCTTTCAAATGCACTTGGATTAAATGATCCTTTTGAGTGTTCAATACAAGAAATTGCAAAAGACTGGATAAATAACAAGATTCTAGAATCTAAACAGGGTCATATTTCAGGATTTGTTCATAGTGCTCAAATGTCTATTAATAAAAGATCAGATTTTTACGGATTAACTCCGAAACAAACTAAAGAATATTTAAAGAAATTCTTAAAAAGGGATTTTGGACATCAATACGAATCATCAAGGGATTTTATAACTAGAAAAACAGGCAGAATAACTTCAAACCCAAACAATACTTATATGAATTTTGATAAACAATTAAATGAAGTTGGCATATTTAGTTTATCAGAAACCTCATTAGATCAATTAATGTGGTCCCATTACGGTGGAAATTCTAAAGGAATTGCATTAGGATTCGAAGTCAAGAAAGGAAATAAACTTGCTAATAAAGATCATTGTTTAAAAGTTAATTATAGTGATATATTACCAAAGCATAATCCTGATGGTTTTTTAGTACAAGTTGATTTTATGGCGACAGGTGAGAATATTCAAAGAATCTGTTTTAATGATCCAACTTTGCAATTGGCAATTGCAACAAAACCAACCTGTTGGTCATACGAGCGAGAATGGAGATACGTTGAAGAGAAATCTGGTCTTTATAATTACCCTGGTAAACTGAAAGAAATTGTTTTTGGGCTAAACTGTAAACAAGATGTAAGACAGAAATATTTAAAGCTGATATCAAATCATTTGCCAGAAAATATTGAGATCTATGAAATTACTAATGAACCAAATACAAATCAAATTAATAGAAAAAAATTACCTCTTGCTGGCGCGGTTTTATAAACCTGCCTTGCTTGTAAAAGCAAGAAGTTAGTTGCCTTGAAGGGCAAGGCTCAAATTGGAAATTTGCGCCAGCGGAGGAGTACGAAAAAGATTCCGCAATAGATGTAGTTCTGGATAATTATAAACTCCTCTTAAACTTTTAATACGAATAATCCCAGAATAAAATTTGAAAATAGATTGTTTGATGAACTTAGATAACGAATACTTATACTTACCTGAAAAATACTGGAATAAACACAAGCAGTGTGAATTATTTGTACGCCAAATCGAAGAGTTTATTGTCGATGAAACTTACAATGAGTTACGCTATCAAAAGTTTGACTTAGAATCAGAAAATGATTTGAAAGAAGATGAACACATCTTTGATTATCTATTGAGGAAGGAAAAATTTGAGGAACATGACAATTTCGTAAGAAAAAGTCTTGTTGATGCATTAATAATAGATGTTTGTTACTTTCTGCAAGAAGCGCTAGCAGCTTCCAAAAGAAAAAGATTAACTGTTACTTTTTCATTGCTTCGCAAACCTTTTGTATATCATTTACCAGTATTTTTAAGATTATTATTTGACGATGAATTCTTAAATAACTTTAATAACAAAGAAACATTTGACGTAAACTATCTTAAGGAAGAAAAAAAGAAAGAACTAATAAAAGAATCATTATCACTTCTTTTAGGTGCAAAATCATTGACTGAAGAAGAAATTTATGAATGGATTTTTAATCAAAACAACCCAGATAGTTTAATTAATCTTACAAATAAAGCATTGCATTTATCGACAACTCGAAACAAAAACAATAAGACTGAAATACAAAATCTAAATTTCATTTTCTCTAATCAAGATGATATCGAGAATTTATGGAGTTATCTCTATACATATATTCCAATTTTGTTGCTATACCTCGTAGAAGTAATCGAACCTTTAGTTTTTGCAATGATTGATTTGCCTGAGAATTTTTATGAAAATAGATTAAAAGAAAGAATACTTATAATGACAAAAAACGTTTGCTAACACAGTGCCATATCGCATAGTGGGGTTTGGTGGTGTGCAAGCCGTGGCTCTCGCATCATCGTTCAGTCTTTCCGGACAGGAACGCTCTCCGAAATCTGCCCCGACAACATGTAGCAACCGTTGTACGCAATTATGAAAGAACTTGACAAAAAAGAAATAATTATAAGTACTGCTGTAGCCTTACCTCTTTTGTAGCCTTACCTCTTTTCAGACAGCTCTAAATTAGACATTTCTTTTAAATGTTTATCTGGTTTTGTATTAGGGTATCCCCCAATACAAAAATCGCTTGCATACTTCCACGGGCTTACTTTTCCCAAGGCATCATGAGGATGGTTGGTGTTATAATCCTCCATCCATTGATAGGATAAATTTCTTACTTGATTCATATCTTCAAACAAATAAGCATCCAGTACATCTTCCCTGAACAACCTATTAAACCGCTCTACATAGGCATTTTGCATTGGACGACCAGGTTGTATGTACAGTATATCAACCTGGTTGGCTTTGCACCATTT
>NZ_FONW01000021.1 GCF_900113005.1 Sunxiuqinia elliptica | reverse complement strand
ATTTTTGTATTGGGGGATACCCTAATACAAAACCAGATAAACATTTAAAAGAAATGTCTAATTTAGAGCTGTCTGAAAAGAGGTAAGGCTACACATTCATTCGCGACTCACATGCTCGAACAAGGGACCAACTTAAGAGTAATTCAAAATTTACTAGGGCATGAAAATATTCAAACAACAGAGATTTATACTCCTGTTTCGAATTTAGAGATTCAAAAAGTTATTAACCCGATAGATGAAATTATAAGTAAAACATGAATTGTTGCATTTACAATACTATTTTATTGGAAATGACACATTTTGTCACACATATAAAAAAAATAAAGTGCATAAATGTGTTATTCCAGATACGTTGTGTGTAATGCTGACCAAGATTATGGGAATATTTGACTTTTTAAAACCTGGAGATAATTCTAAGCCTTCAAGAAAGCATATTTCGTTTTCAAATTTAGCATTGGAAATAATTGGAAATCCATTAGAACAAAACGGATTTGAATTTTATCGGAAAAAAGTAGAAACTTACTTTACAACAATAATCTGGACAAAGGAAAAACAGTATGTGAAATTATCCGCATCTGACTTTCCAACTGATTATCCATACACTTTTGATATAATTCTCGGAGAAGGAGACTGTGACGACTTCTTTAAATCGGAATGGGATTCTATTTCAATTTCCGATATTCAAAGATTAACCGAACCGAATAGAAAATACAAAGGTTATGACTTCCCAAAAAAGCGTGAATTTCGAGCAGTTTTGGAAAAAACAAAAAATGAGTTGATTGAATTTGGGAATGGTTTTTTAAATGGAGATTTGGAATTATTTTATGAGGCACGAATTCAGACAAACGGAAAAAATAAACCCGAAAAGATTATTAAAAAAGATAAGAATGGAAAAGTTATTTTCGAACTTTTACCATATAACGTAATAAAGAAAAACGACTGAATTAAAGCACATACACACAACAATGGCTATAAGTAATTGCTTGTTCTCGCATACTTCTGAAAATCCTATCGGATTTTTAGTTTAGCGTGTACTTGCAAAGTTAAGTGCTAAACCACGCAACTACTCATAGCCGAGACGTTAGGGGCAATTAATACTACCAGACAATATGAATGGATATACCGTATTAGATAATCAGAATATAGAACCTCATATTACATTCATCAGAATTGAGCCGACTGATATCAACTTGACTCTTGGTGAAGTTTTTAAATCTATGTCTGACATTTCTTGGATTAATGATTTCGATAAACAATATATAAGGGACGCATTTACAATACGGGCAAAGGAAACTATTAAGCATGTAGCTGATAGCATTATTGCAAAATCGGGCAATCAAATTACTAAAGACTCTGGAGAAATAGTTGTTTCGGAACTTTCTAGATTAGCGATAGTAAATGAATTGAATTACTTAGATATCCCATTAGCAGAGCTTTTTAAAAGCCAAGCTTCGGGCAATGATGGCTTTGATTTTTATTCTAAAAATCTTAATAAGATTATACTTTTTGGTGAAGCAAAATTTCTTTCTGACCGAAATGCATATGGCAAGGCATTTAATAAGATTGTTGAGTTTGTAGATTTAAAACAAGACGCATCAGATTTAGAAGATATTGATAAATTTTATTGCGAAGATTCTCTAAACAATCATTCTAAAGGAAATAAAGGATTTATGGCAGCCTTTGCAAGTAAAAATACAAGTAGCCAATTAATCATTAATGGTATAAAAGCCAATAGTGATTTTGCCAAGCTTAAAAATTTCGATGAACTAATCTGTATTGCTGTAAACGTATGAATAATCTCATTTCAAATATCATGCAATCGGACAAAACAGAAGATGTGTTCTCTTATGTTTTAGACAACTTGTATAAAACAGGCCCTGTGTCAACGACAGATATGGAGATTCTATCATATTTAAAATTGTATAATCCTGAAAAGTTTGAAGCACATCAGGATATGATTTTGAATTATATGGGCGTCTTTTATAAAAATATTGAACCAAAGACACTGAAAGAAGTAGTTTTTCGGCAGTATAGAAAATACATTTCTGATACATATGATAACACATATACTCCTGTTCAAGCAAAAATAATTAAAGGGATAGAATCTAATAAGTGCTTTAGTTTTTCTGCTCCAACCAGTACTGGTAAATCATTTGTGTTCATGAACTTGATTCATAAAAGCATAAATGATGTGGTAATTGTCGTTCCATCAAGAGCTTTAATAAATGAATATTACCATAAATTAAATGAGTTAATCGAAGACAAATCGGTAAATATTTTAACCTTTATTGATAAAATAAACACGAAACATACTGATAGGAATGTTTTTATTGTTACACCAGAAAGATGCAGGGAGTTATTCAAATATAAAGAGCAATACAAAGTGAGCATGTTCCTTTTTGATGAGGCTCAACTTAGCAATGAGAACTCAAAGAGGGGGTTATATTTTGATAGTATTGTTAGGCGTGCTCAAAAAGGATTTCCTGACGCTTCATTCGTTTTTGCGCATCCTTTTGTGAAAAATCCAGAATCCCAAATCAAGAAAAATCATTTTCAACTTGAAACTTCAGATTCAATCCAATTCAAGCAAAAAAATGTTGGCCAAATGTTTTTATGTTCGGATAATGAATGGAACTTTTATCATTTCGGTATAGATAAATCAATTATGGGTAATAGTAAGGTTACTTGCTCTTTTGACCCAATTGATAAAACTATAAAAAATGGAGGTTCTGTATTATTCTACATATCTAAATCCAAAATATATAATCGCGGTTTTTTAAATCAATTTGCAAAGTATATCGATTTATGTAAGGAAATAGAAGGTGAGCAAATTGATTATTACATTGAACAATTAAAGCAATACACAGGAGGTGATACAATAGCTAATAAAAACTATTACTCTCAAATGATTGCTCTGTTGAAGAGAGGAATTGTCATTCATCATGGGTCGCTTCCTCTACATACTAGGGTAATAATTGAGAAATTCACCCAAGATGGCTTATGTCGGATTTGTTTCGCAACTTCTACATTAGAGCAAGGTATTAACATGCCGTTTGATGTGGTATTCCTTGATAGGCTAGAAAGTAGCAAGCCATTATCTGTGAAAAATCTGATAGGAAGAGCGGGTAGATCAACACTTTCGAATGAATTTGATTTTGGGTATGTTATTGTCGGTTCAATAAGTAAGATGTCAAATTTCAGAAACATCATGAATCAAGATGAAATTTTGGATGAAGAATCTTCTTTAGAAAAGTCCGAGCAAAAGAATGATGATTACAATGACTTTAAAGAGGCTATCTTAAATGATACTTATTCTGATGAATATAACTTAACAGAAAAAGATCTGGAGAAATTATCGGCTGATTCTACAGAGATTGTAATTAAGAACATTCTAGACACCTTGTTTGAAGGTGAGGAAATCATATCATTAAGTCAATTAAATCAAGATGTTAGAAATCGTTTTAAGCATTACCAGTTCTTTAGAGAACTTTACTCAATTTACTTGAATAGGGAATTAGAAGATGGAGAGGCTAACGTTTTGGACACGGCAATCAAAATAATGTTATGGAAGGTACACGGTAAAACATTCAAAAACATCTGTTGGTTTCGCTATTCTTATGTTAGTAAGACTAATGAAAGAATAAAACTAGAAAAACTTGGTCGTAGAACAGACCACATAACAGCTAATTTCATAACTGGATATCACGAAATTCCAGACAAAAACCACAAAGTATACAGCTTATTTAGTCCAGATACTAAAGCTTCAGATATTGATTATGACCTCATAATGTATGACACTTATGATTTCATTGACAAACTGATAGGCTTTAAACTAAACGACATTTTTTATGCCTCTTTCATTAAGTATTTTGAAAAAACTCATGATACAAGAGCTGAAAAACTATCTAAATATATCAGGTATGGAACAGACAATGAAAAACATATATGGATGCTTCGTTATGGTATGTCATTTGAGGACATTGAATTAATAGAATCACATATAGTGTCAATTAATTCAGAGGAAATCATTTTCAAAGAATCAATTTACTCTTTACCAAAAGAAAAAAGACTGTCAATTGAAAGATTTATAAAACAAAATGAAGAATAAAAAGCCCCTAACACGCGGTCATAAAACATTGGGGGTTAAGTGGTTATTCTAGCGTTCTACCCCACGTCAAGTTCGGTGTAACTCGACAGGAAAGCACCCCGCAATCCCCAACGATTTCATACCGCCAACCGTTATAAACAAGCCTGAATTGCTGCTAACCATCAACTCAGAAATTAGATGTTCTTACTTTTAATTCTTATTTGTTTAAATTTGATTTTGAAATATTAGAACTTGAATTTTCGATAGATATTGATTAATAGTTTATAAAAATGGAATTGAAGAAGCCGCAAATAAAAGAAGAGGAAATAAATAACTTAATTGTGAGTGCATCGCTAGCCTTAGAACAATCAATTAAGAATTCTAAGAGTAATGCTAAGTATGGTGCAGCAGTTTTATCGATAAATAAAGAAATCTATAAAGGTTTTAATATTTTCTCTTCAAGTCAAACACTTTCAATTCATGCAGAGCAATGCGCAATTATTAATGCTTACATAAACGACGATAAAACAATTAAGGCAATAGCAGTTTCATCTGATGATGAATCAACCGAGCCTATTCCATGTGGTATTTGCAGGCAACTTTTATTTGAGAATGCAAGATACTCAGGATTAGATATTGTTATCCTAACAAGTTTTAATGGGAAATTATTGGGGAAGTATTATCTAAGTGAACTATATCCTAAACCATGGCCTAATCGTGAATTTAAAAACATAAAGAATGACTAATCAAATTCCTCCTATCTCTCCGCAAACAATAATTGATGTAATATTCGCTGCAACAGCATCAAGTTCTAGCGATGAAAAATCGAATCAAATGGGAACATTTCTTTTCAAGGACTTCTTAAATAATTTAAAGGAAGAAAATAAAGGAAATGTCACAGCAATAAATTATTTAAATAACATTATACCTGTAATTGGAAGTACTCTACGAGCCTTTAATGTTGAAAAACTGAATTATAAAAGAAAGATACTCCCTCTTGAAAAGTTGAAGCAAGGAGAATTAGATGAAGTAGATAAACAATTAAATTCATGGCCGTTATTCTCATTTATAAAGGCAACAAATAATTGGACAGCCAATGGTTTTAAAGTATTTTTTGGACTTTTAGGAGCTTACCTCGGACTAAATATTTCAAAAAAAGAATTCTCAGGAGAACTCAATATGTCTATAGTTCTAACAATCATATTGGTTCTTTTACTTTCCAGCCTTTTTGTGCTTTTAAGTATGCTTGTTACAAGGTGGATACGACATAAACAAGTCAAAAAAATAATTAACCAATCAGCTACGGATTTGGATGAAATATGGAAAGAATCTTATAAAAAGTATGAAACAAGTTTGTTTGATTGCCTTGTTGCAACCATTCGTGCACAAGAACAATTTTATCCAGAAATATTAACTTTCAAGGATGGGCATTTATTCCCAAGAAATGATTTTCCATATATGCCACCTTCTAATGCTGATAATTTGACGCCATCACCTCAAGAAACTGTTAAAATAATTGACAATTTAAGTAATATAATCAGAAGCAGAATTTCAGTATCCCCTGGTTTCGACAAGATTAATTGGCTAAAAGAGTTATGTACAAATAATTAGAATGAATCCGACTAAAGAACTAGAGAAAAAATATGATAATATTTCTAATATTCTGTGGCAAAGTTGGAAACACAGAAACCTAAAATATAACGATAGGCTCCATGAATTTTATCAGCTTTTAAAACCGAATTCAAAATTGCTTGACTTCGGATGTGGATTTGGTAGAGATGTACACTTTTTCAATGAGCTTGGTATTGAATCAATAGGAATAGATATATCTCACGAAATGGTAAATCTAGGATTAAAAAAATATGGCTCCTTAAATTTGGTTTGTGGTGACATATTCAAAGCCTCTGAAATTTTTCAATCCAAATTCGATGCAATTTGGTGTAGAGGTGTACTTTTTCATTTTAATATTGATTTAGTAAAAAAAATATATAAAGAAATTGAGTACTTAACCTTTAAGGGGGCGATGGTTTATATTCAAATTAATAAAGACACCAAATCAAAGAGATATAAGAATATTTCAGATTCTTCCGAGAAGGCAATGTATTATTATCATAGTCACTGTGAAATCAATGAAATATTCAATCAATCGTTCGAACTTAAGAAAGACCTTTCCAATCAAAACTATCTATGCCTGATTTATGAAAGAAAGTGACATTAAAAATTATACTTTCAGAATTATCTTAAATAATTACTGTAACTATAAATGTAATTTATGCTTTAATGAGTGGCAAGGTCATGATGCTAGGCATAATAACATAAGTTTGGATTCATTAAAATCAGCATTAGAACCATATATTAATGAAATTGATTACTTAAAATTAACAGGAGGTGAACCACTTTTAAATCCAAATATAAAAACGATAACTGATTACTTAACAAGCTTATCATTAGTTTCTATAACTACAAATGGCTCTTTACTAAAAAAGTGGTACAATAAACTTTCTGATAAAATTCTTTATACGATAAGCATTTACGGTTATGACTCTAATTCTTTCATATCATACACAAACAAGACGGCAGACGATTTTGTGAATTTTCAAAATCAGCTTTCTGTTGTAAAAATGGAACCAGAAAGATTTTCTGCAAATGTTCTAATTCAACCAAACAATAACTGGAACTTTGAAAAGTTTCTAAACTTTTGTATTGAAAAAGGATTCAAAAAAATTCGTTTTATTACACTAATTAGTAACAACAACAATTTAGTATTTTCTGATAATAGAAAAGAAGTTGAGAGTTTTTTTGAGACGAATTCAAAATATGCTGTACCGAATATAAATCCAACGGTAAGGAAGCTTTCTATTAAAAATGTTTCACTTGAACTTGTTACTCAATATTCTGAGTTTTCTAGTGAAGTAAATTCTAACTATGGATTCTATTGGGTCAATATCGATGGGAGTATAAGAAAAGCACCACAATTTGACAATATCTTATTTTAAAATGGAAACAACTATTGACACAAATGTTTTGAATTATTTACAAAATATCGTAAATGAAAATATTTCTCGAAGGACATATTCAAATAATAACGCTTCATATTTTACGAATAAACTGCTTGAAGATGTTACTTATCCAACAACAAACCTGCACATAAGTAATGCGCTAAAGATATTATCTGCATGGTTGTATGAAAATTCTAAATTAATAGATGGTATTTGTTTTTATGGTTCTTTTCCTTCGCATGCAATGGTATCAAATAGCATAACCGTACCTAAAATAAATAAAGAGTATCAAGATAATGTATTTGTAATCGGACCAAGTGATTTAGACTTTTTTGTCTTTAGCAAACACAAAAATATAAAGCGTCCAGTGTACCAAACAGATTACATAGAATATAACCTATCCTCTTTGAATTCAAAAGTGATATCAAAAGACCTTTTTGAATCAATAAGCATATTCGACAGTAGCGATTATATAAATGACATTGAACTTGATAATTTTGTTCTCCCCATGTTTCTACGTTTTTTAATTGATGATGGGTACTGGTTCAAAGATGAGCTTGGAATTCAAACTAAGTTGAAAAATAAATATAAAAGAGAAACTTACTTTGATTCGTCGATAAAATTCTATGAACGAAGAGTAAATAATCTCATAAATATCTACAATAAGATTGTTCAAAAGAAATTGGAGATAAAATCAATTTATGGGACAAATTACTCACTGGAGGCTAATAAAAATGGAAAATAAAGGCCTGTTTATAACAAATTGTATATGGCAGGCGGGGGTTTCAGCGGTCTGACAAGTCAGACCTCGTGCCCACTTTCCTGCGGGTCTGACACTCCCGATTGCATCGGGACCGCCCCACCATATAGTGTGCCGAGAAGCGATGAATCGGCAAAATAAAGTTCATTGCATGCTGTAATTGAGATGGTGGAAGTTGCAAACGAGCAACTGGACACTGGTGTCGCCTTACAGGAGGGGGCATCAAACCACCTAAAGGTGCTGTGTTTAAGAGGCATGGTGCTGAGCGTTTAGGAAAAGATATAGCACGATTATATCAGGTGTGAATATAGGAGCTGAACGCAAGTGAACCCTTGAAGAGGAGTCGAGAAGTGGCCATATCCAGTCAAAAGCTACGGAGTATGTGACGGAGTGATGAGCTTAGCGGGCTCCTGTTTACTGGCTAAGCGGCTGGCGTCTTACAGAGGGCAGGAACTATATTTGGGCT
>NZ_FONW01000017.1 GCF_900113005.1 Sunxiuqinia elliptica | reverse complement strand
CGTGAGAGACTATCACGTTGATAGGCTGCAGGTGTAAAGTCAGTGATGGCAAAGCCGAGCAGTACTAATTACCCGTAGACTTTCCTTGAAGTTTTAAGGTTGTAGGTTAATTTACATTTTTCCCGATATGTTTAAACGTATTTAAGTGTTGAGTACTCTCCTTAATAGGGAGAAGTAAGCAAAACAAAGATTTACGGTGATTATAGCGGCGGGGTTCCACCTCTTCCCATTCCGAACAGAGAAGTTAAGCCCGCCAGCGCCGATGGTACTGCAGAAATGTGGGAGAGTAGGTCGTCGCCCTTCTTTTTAAACCCTGTGTTCTTCCAGAGCTCAGGGTTTTTTTATGCCTTGAAATAGGGAATAATTTTTTTCCATTTTATGCGTTAGGTTTGTAAGTTTGCTACCCGAGATGATCAAAACAAAGAATATCCATTGGTTTTATGCAGCTTTGATTGTATTTGCAATAGCGCTGCCTTTTTCTGAAGCCCTCATATCCATTAGTGGTGTACTCCTGCTGTTAGCTTCCATTTTAGATCGCGAGCGAAGATCTTTTTCGCAGCAACTGAGGGAACAAAAAGGACTTGTTTGGTTTATGGGAATTTATTTGATCTACCTCGTAGGGTTTGTTTTTACAAGAGACCTGCATTGGGGCTTATACGACCTTCAAAAGAACTTACCTTATTTGATTATCCCTTTAGCTTTTCTATTGGCAAAGCCACTGCGTGAAGAGCAAATCCTGAATATCTTGAAGATTTTTGTTGTGGCTGTTGCTGGTTCTGCTGCCATTACGATGTTGCAATTTTACTTAACCGACGAGGTTTCCGTGCTTCGGGCGCAGGAAGCAGGATTTATTCATCATATCCGCTTTAGTTTTCAGGTCATCTTTTCCATTATTATTTTAACTGTTTGGTTTGCGGTTAAGCGGGGAGTGCTTTCTAACAGAAACAAAAAGATAGCTGGGGCTTTGGTGATCTTCTTCTTACTCTTTTTAATTTGGCACCAGTCATTCACCGGAATCTTCACGTTTATGGGCACAGCTCTAGTTGGCATTTTCATGTTAGTTCCAAAGGTGAAAAGTTTGCGATGGAGAAGAATCGCTTGGGTATTTATATTATTCTTGTTGATTGCTCCTGTTGCTTATCTCTCATACGCCATTAGCCGTTATTACGATATTGATGTTGTTGACGAAACCCAATTGGAGCAAACAACAGCACAAGGAAACACTTATCAACATGATTTGAACAATCAACGGATTGAAAATGGGCATTACGTTGGGCTATATTGGTGTGAGAAGGAAATGAAGCAGGCTTGGAATAAGCGAGCTAATTTGAAATATGAAGACATTGATAGATATGGTTACCAGGTAAAACACACCTTGGTGCGTTATTTAACGTCGAAAGATTTGCGAAAGGATGCCGAAGGAGTTGAGCAGCTGACTGATGATGATATTCGGAATATTGAGATGGGGGTGAGTAATTACATTTTAGCGAATAAAGGATTGTCGCTTTATCCCCGTTTGTATACGACCATTTGGGAGCTGGATACCTATTTCAAAACAGGCTATGCCAATCATCAGTCAATTTCGCAACGTATTGAGTACACCAAAGCAGCCTTGACCATTATAAAAGATCATTTCTGGTTTGGAGTGGGCACGGGAAACTGGAAAACAGCTTACCGGGAAGCTTATGAAAAGAATCAGTCACAGATGGATCCAGCGCGTTATGGCGACGCGCATAACCAGTACTTAAATTACATGGTAAAATTTGGGTTGATTGGCTTACTTTGGATTGTGTTTGTGATTGCTTATCCTGTGGTTATTTCCAAAGCTTATCGAAATCCGCTTTTTTTACTGTTTTTGGTTAGCATGGTAATTGCAAACCTTGGTGATTCTAATTTTGAAACACATGTAGGAAGTAGCTATTTTGCCCTATTTTATTGCTTGTTTCTTACAACATCAAAACAAGAAGATCCAATAACTTAATCCAGTAGCTTTTCCCAATCCTGAATGATACGGTCGAATGAAAAACGACCCTTTACGGAGTGGTGGGCCTCTTCTCCAATATGCTGACGAAGCTTTTCATCTTGGGCCAGCTTTAAGATCGTCGTAACAAAATCGTCAAGCTTAGGGTAATCAACCAAGAATCCATTTTCTCCGGATTGGATGATTTCAGGATTACTCGTTAAGTTGAAGGCGACAACAGGCTTCTTTTCATACATGGCTTCCACCATCGCATTTCCAAAGCCTTCCCAGAGCGAAGGGAACAGGAATACATCAATTCCGGCTAAAAAGTCGCGGATATTCTTATAAAAGCCCGGAAAAATGATTTCCTTTTCGAGCCCATTGTTCAGTGCCTTAGTTTTGAGTTCTTGTTCTAAGGGACCAACTCCAGCTATGACCAATTTGAATCGAACTCCTTTTTGTTTGAGTTCACGGGCAACATCAATTAAAAAATCTTGCCCTTTTTGTTTGACTAACCGACCAGCATTCCCCAGAATAAGTTCATCATTCTCTCGAAAAATGTGCGGGTTAACCGCCCGTTTATCCCAATCTTCAAAATTGATTCCACGGTAAATCACAGGAACATGCTCTGAAGGAAGTACCGAGGACAGTTTTTGGAGAAACATTTTTTTCGTGTCTTCGGAGTTGGGGACAGGATGGGTAACCACTCGTGTTAACAAATAGCGGTTAAGCCAACTGTTTTTTACGGGAACAGCTAGCCCACGCATGTAAACAATATTCTTGATACGAGCCTTTCGGGCGGCCAAACCTCCAGTTTTTAGGTCGGCCGATGAGTTTAGAAAAACCGTATCAATTTGCTGGCTACGGAAAAAACGAGCGAGTTTATTTATCATGAAAGGATTCAAAAAAGAAAGCTTTCCAATCCGGAATCCAAAAACCGGAATCGCTTGCTCTTGTGCTCTTTTTTCGAGTTCTGAGCCTGATGAGGTGACCAGACAAACCTGGTAATTGCGTCGTTGAAAATTAGAGGCGTATTCTAAGTGCGACTTTTCACCTCCACCCCAAAACGAAGTTGAATTAAAAAAACAGGTATTTTTCACAGTTCTTGGTTTAAGTGTAAAAATAGTAGTTAACAGTTAAATCTCCTGCAAAGACTTCCAAAATGATTAAAAAAGGGTGATGCATGTGTTAAGGTGTACATCGAATGCAAAAGGGCGATACAACTTAATGAGATGAAACTGACAATAAGAGGTCGCCTATTGCTATGTTTTTTGTTACTTTCGTGGTTTGAAAAGACGGAACGGACATGATTAAATCAGTGAGTTTAGTAGGAGCGGGCAATTTGGCTACTCAGTTGGGGCTAGCTCTTAAGAAGGCTGGGATCCCCTTGAAACAAGTGTATAGCCGGACAGAGAAATCTGCTCGGGAATTGGGAGAGTTGTTGGAGTGTTCATACCTAACTGAGCTTGAGAACTTGAAGCCAAGTGATTTGGTGATTGTATCTGTAAAAGACGATGCTTTACATGAAGTGCTTAAGCAAATAAAAACTGACGCCATTGTTGTGCACACAGGAGGAAGTGTTCCGATGGATATTTTAGCTCCTTATTTTAAGCAGTTTGGTGTGTTTTATCCTTTGCAAACATTTTCGAAAAAGCGAAATGTTTCATTTGGCCCAATTCCGATTTGTTTGGAAGCCAGTTCAACAGCGGTTTATGCTGAACTTGAAAAACTCGGGGAAAAGCTGTCGAAACACGTACAAGCGGTAAGCTCCGAAGAACGGAAAACACTTCACCTGGCAGCAGTCTTCACGTGTAATTTTGTCAATCACTTGTATCATTTAGGAGATTTGCTCTTGGAGGACAAGGGATTGGATTTTGAGCTGTTGAAGCCACTTATTCAGGAGACGGCTCAAAAGGTGATGACTCTTAAGCCAAAGGACGCACAAACAGGGCCAGCTGTCCGTTTTGATGAATCGATTATTAATAAGCATTTGAATTTATTGTCGGATCAACCTGAAATGCAAAAAATGTATCGTATGGTATCCGAGAGTATTTTTCATGCAACAAAGAAAAAATAAGAAATGACTTTTTTCAAAGAACGACTGAAGGATGTAAAAGCCTTGATATTTGATATTGACGGGGTTTTGTCATTGGATACGATGGTCTTGGATGAAGATGGAGTTCCGACAAGAACGGCTAATGTTAAAGATGGTTATGCTATGCGTAATGCGGTGAACATGGGCTATCATCTTGGCATTATTACCGGGGGCAATCTGGAACGTGTTCGAATGCGCTACGAGAGCCTTGGAGTAAACCATATTTACATGGGAGTTCGAGATAAAATGAAATGCCTGGATGATTTTATGGCAAAGACCGGTGTCAAACTTGATGAGATTTTATACATGGGAGATGACTTGGTTGATTATCAAGTGATGGAGGCTGTTGGAGTACCCGTTTGTCCATTGGATGCGGTCAGCGAAATTAAGGAAATTTCTTCTTATATTTCGGACAAGAAAGGGGGAGAAGGGTGTGCCCGCGATATCATCGAACAAGTGATGAAAGCGCAAAACACTTGGATTAATGAACATTCTTATTTTTGGAGATCAATTTAGATGACACCTCAAAATTTAGATACATACCAGCTAATTTTAGCGTCCAAATCACCCCGTCGTCAGCAGTTATTAAAGGAGCTGGGCCTGCATTTTCAAGTGCTTGTGTCCGATGTTGAAGAGTACTTTCCTCCTGAATTAGGCATGACGGCCATTCCCGAATATTTGGCAGAACTGAAGGCAACTGCGGTGCGGAAACGTCTTCCGGATGATAGTTTGGTAATTGCAGCCGATACGATTGTTTGGAAAGACAATGAGGTGTTAGGGAAACCCGCCAATAAGGATGAAGCAGTGGCTATGTTGAAACACTTATCCGGAAGTCAACACCAAGTAATTACCGGCGTAAACATGCAATCAGCTGAAAAGAAATATTCTTTTCATGCGGTAACTGAAGTTTGGTTTGATGAGCTTAATGACAGCGAAATCAAATATTATATCGATCGTTTTAAGCCTTACGACAAAGCCGGAGGTTATGGTATCCAGGAATGGATTGGCTACGTTGGAGTCAAGAAAATTGAAGGATCGTTTTTCAATGTGATGGGCTTACCCGTTCATAAAGTTTATCAGTTTCTGAAGAAGTTCTGATTCCAGCAACTTCTTTCAGCCTGATTCATCCAATCAGGCTTTTTAATGTTATTTGGGCGACATCTTGTTGCCCGGAAATAGTTGAATTATGAAGAAAATATTACTAGTTATTGTTGTCCTGTCTGTTTCCATCCTTTCATTTGGAAAAGAAGGAATGTGGGTGCCAACCTTGTTGGATAAGTATACCATTGAGGAGATGCAGGACATGGGTTTCCAGCTGGATGCTGAAGATGTGTACAGCATCAACCAAAATAGTTTGAAAGATGCTATTGTTATTTTTGGAAAAGGCTGTACAGGCGAAATTATATCCGAACAAGGTTTGTTGTTGACCAATCACCATTGCGGATTTTCTGCAATTCAGTCGCATAGTTCGCTCGACCATGATTATCTGTCCGATGGATTTTGGGCGATGTCGAAAGACGAAGAATTGCCAAACCCTGGACTTACTGCCAAGTTTTTGGATCGTATGGAAGATGTAACCGATTCAGTCTTGGTTGGGACCGAGGGCTTACAGGGAGCAGAGTTTCAAGAAAAGGTAAATAGCAATATTGTTAAAATACAGCAAAATGCTTCGGATAATGAAAATCACGAAGCACTTGTAAAACCATTGTTTTACGGAAACCAGTATTTTTTATACGTCTATAACGTTTTTACGGATGTTCGTTTAGTTGGAGCTCCCCCTCGCTCAATTGGTAAATTCGGAGGAGATACAGACAATTGGATGTGGCCTCGCCATACTGGTGACTTTTCATTGTTCCGGGTTTATGCTGATGAGAATAATGAGCCAGCACCTTATTCAGAAGACAATGTTCCTTATCAACCCAAAAATTGGCTGTCTATTTCGTTGGAAGGCGTTGCTCCTGGCGATTTTATGATGGTGATGGGCTATCCTGGCTCGACAAGGCAATATTTGCCTTCGCAAGCTATTGAGATGATCAAAAATCAAAGCAATCCGGATCGGATTAAAATTCGGACTGCCAAACTCAACGTGTTTAATAAGCACATGAAAGCGGATCCAAAGGTGCGGATTCAGTATGCATCGAAACATGCGCGTACAAGTAATTCCTGGAAGCGCTGGAAAGGTGAAATTCGAGGATTGGATCGCCTGAAAGCGGT
This sequence comes from Sunxiuqinia elliptica, assembly GCF_900113005.1. Classification (GTDB taxonomy): domain Bacteria; phylum Bacteroidota; class Bacteroidia; order Bacteroidales; family Prolixibacteraceae; genus Sunxiuqinia; species Sunxiuqinia elliptica. The sequence goes on along the minus strand of NZ_FONW01000017.1, from coordinate 69,290 downwards.
AGAACGGAAGCAAGCCTATGAAGCTGATTTTGAAACCTGGTACTTGCATGATGACCGGTTAGAAGCAACTTATGGACAAGTTTTACCCCAGTTTGAAAAACTGTATGTTGATTTGCTCCCGTTTGATAAAGCTTATAACTATTACCAGGAAGTTGTTTTTCGGGGAATTGATGTGTTCGACTTGATTACTTACTTGCCCGAAAATGATCGTGGCTGGGAACGTTTGGATGAAAAGCGTCAGGAACTTTACCGGAAAGCACTCAGTTTAAAACTGACTGAGTTTTACGATGACTATGATCAGGCGACTGATCAGGATGTTTTCATCAGTCTACTTCGAATATTGAGAAGTGATTTGGACGCAAGTTTTCTTCCATCTCAATTTGTCGAACTGTTTGACAAGTATGACGATGAAAAGCTGATTCGGAAAGTCTATCAAAAATCAGCTTTAGTTGATCCGCAGAAGATGGAAGAAATTGCAGGTTCTTTTGATGAGAAATGGATTTTGAAGTTGCAGAAAGATCCTTTAGTGGAACTTTTCAGAGCTTTAAAAACACACTATGCAAATAATATTGAGCATGTTTACAATGGTATCAAGCAAGAGATTGATGCCGTGCAAAAAGTGTATATGAAAGGAATACTTGCATTGGAAAAAGAAGAGCGTTTGTATCCAGATGCCAACTTTACCTTGCGGGTAGCCTACGGCCAGGTGGAAGGCTATCAACCATACGATGGTGTTAATTATAAACACTACACCACTTTGGACGGAATTATTGAAAAGAATGCAACCGGGAATCCGGATTATGAGATTCCTCAAAAGCTGATTGATTTGTACGAGGCGCGTGATTTTGGAACCTACGAAGTGAACGGAGAAGTTCCTGTTGCCTACATCGCATCAATACATACGACCGGAGGAAACTCAGGAAGTCCGGCACTGAACGCACAAGGACAATTGGTTGGATTAAACTTTGACCGTTGCTGGGAAGGCACAATGAGTGATCTCATGTTCGATCCTGAACAATGTCGAAACATCATGCTTGATGCCCGCTATATTCTGTTTATTATTGAGAAATTCGCCGGAGCTGGTTATTTGTTGGACGAAATGGATTTAGTAGGCGTTCAATCAACTGCCGAAACGGTAAATTAAAGATAACTGCTGAGATTGATCAAGGTCGCCTTCAACCAAGTGAAACGATAGGTTGAAGCGGCCTTCAACATGCTTGCTCGATAGAAAACGCCAAATCACATCCGTTCTCCAATAGTTATCAACATCGTAAAAACGATCGCCGTTGGTTACGTGGTGGCCTTCTCCCATATGTAAGGTCGAGCGCAGCGCAAAACTTTTTAGTTCACCATAAAATTCGCCAAGCATACTGTTGGCGGTTTCAAAATCGTCCATTACCGTACGAATCTTAAATTTGGAATGCATCCAGCCCAGCCGGAAATAAGCATTGGTGAGTGGTAAAAATTGGTCGAGGTTTGTTCCCAAAAACAGCGCCGTTCCCAAGTTGTCATGAATATGTTCTCCTTCAACCCGGTTGGCTGTTCCGGCATAGTGAAACATGGTAATGTAGTTTTGAAAGAAGATGTAATCAGTACCCATTTCACCGGAAAAACCAGCCATAAAAGTTTCTCGTTTGGTTTCTGTTTGGCGGCTGGTCCAGTCAACAAAGCCAGCTTGGTGTCCCCAGTCCCAGGAATATTTTCCATAAAGTCCTTCAATGTTGGGACGATAGTATAAAAAAGTATCGGTGATTAATGCCAACGGAAAGTCAATGAGTCCCAAACGAGGGAAAGCACCAAAGTAAAATTCTTTTTGCTTGTCTTCGTAATGGTAATAAGCGGTTAACTTGGGTTTTTGGTCGCCCAATTCACTACCAAATTCATACAAATGACTCAGGCCAATGCGGAATTGGTGTTTTTCATCCAAAGTAGTCCCAATGGCAAAACTCGTTCGTTCTCCTAAAATTGTTTGTGATTCTGCTTTTCCACTAAAAAATTCGCGGTTATCTCCAATTCCGTGAAATAATACATCGTATTCAAATTTTTGGGCAAAGCCACTAACTGCCAATAGCATCAATGCTATGAGAAGAACATTACGCATGGTTTCGGTTTTTGTATCGTTTTGATTGGTTTGAACTATCGTAGTACAAAGGAAAAATAATTAATTGAATTCGAAGCATGGAATGGTCCTCAATCACACAGAATGTACATATCCCGCTTGGGATTAATACATAAAACGGGAATTTCTCCGTCTTTTTTATGACTTTGGATTCTGGTAGGCCAATGATAAGATCGTTATCAAGAAATGCTTTGTTATGCAATCTCGCTATTTATGGTCTTTGCAAACGACCCAAAGCTTACCCCTCGTGTACATCTATGGCAAAAGCCAGCTCGAAAACATTATCAAAGAACAAATTATTGAATTGCTCAAAAACGCAGGGCTTCTAAAGTAAAGAAAGCCCCGGTTAAACTGAGGCTCTTATTTCATTTTTCAATTTTCGTTGATTTACATTCATACCCTTTTTCTCCCTCATAAAGATATTCATACTTGATATTTTCATAAATAAAAACTGAATCCCATAAAATCTCATTACAATCAGGAGACTCCGGAATGAAACGGATTATTATTGGAGTTCCAATAGCAATGGGCTTGGCAAACCTTTTTGTAGTCACCTTATATTTTTCTCCCTCATAATCAAAGTAGAACCCTGTTGAAACCGCTCTTGTCCCATTACCTTTCATGTGTTCTTCTGAATAGTATGAATATGCCATTTGGGATATACCACTGTTTTTACTTAACAATTTCTCACATTTGGTATTTCTGAAAATGAAAAAAAGAAAAATAGATATAATAAATATTCCTGGAATAAAAACAACCAATAATTTTTTCCTATCGATATTTTGAGTGTTTTGCATGGTAAAACTTTCTATTTTCATTAAAACTTATTCAAAATTAGGCTGTTTTGAATATCTTCTTTATTGGGGGCAAAATTATTCATATTCCCCTACAATTTGCAGGTAGTGGCTTTTCTTTCGGTAGTGGGGTATTTGAGGACTGTCTTTCGAAGCAGGGGCTGTAGCTTTATTTGTGCCAACCTGTAAATACAGAAGCAGGAACATCCAGAAGGAGTCCATTAGGGCAAACTTTTACTTTTGCAAAGCAAGGCATGGGGCACAGACCCGCGCCAGCAAGGAGGCTATTAAAATTTCCATCTTTCAAATGGGACCTTATATTCTTCAAAAGCTATTTTTTTAGATGTATTAACATCATTTTGTAAAAAGTCTTTGATACATTCTCGATCCTTATAGATATATAAGTATGCTCCAACTTCTGGAAAATCTTCCTCTATTATAAAATGTAGTCCGTTATACTCTACTTCATGTACATTAAATTCCATCTTTGATTATTTTTTAGGATAAATTTTATGCGTCCCAAGTAAAATACAGATTAAAATAACAGATTCGTCGGGATTCCAAATCCCGATACTTATATGAGTTATCGATCCTCAATCACACAGAATGTACATATCCCGCTTGGGATTAATACATAAAACGGGAATTTCTCCGGCTTTTTTTATGACTTTGGACTCTGGCAGGCCAATGATAAGATCGAGTAGGCTGATGTTTTTGCTCGAAGGCATAATCAGTAGGTCATACCCATCAGCATGGCAGCTTTTTAAGGCTTCAAATGGCAAGGCGAAACTTCCTTTGGAACAGCTTTGCTGGTTAAAATCCAAATGCAATTTGGTCAAAAGTTGATTGATGAACTTCAGGTTCTTTCGGATCATTGTTGCATTCTCTGGATTCTTTTCAGTTGCATTCACCACCGTAACTTCAGCTTGATTGAAACGACCAAAATAACTAGCCCATAGCGAAGTGTCTTTCATCACTTTTCGGAAATCAACAGGCAGTATCGGCTTTTGGTAAGTCAACGAACGCTCTTTATTGGTCTGAACAAAGAGAAAAGGAATCTGGCTAATTTGCAATGCTCGGAGCTTGGCTTTAAGGTGTTCAGCAGTTAGTACCAACATAATTCCATCGTATTGTTCAGCCACTCGGTCAATCCCTTGCTCGAGGTCGCCTTTCAAAGTCAGGCTGGAAATCGGAAGGTGAGGCAAATTTTCTTTCAATTGGTGGATGATCTTGGTAAGTGCTTTTTGGGCAGCTAGTTTTTCCGATTTGTCCGCTTTTTTCAAAGGATGATAAAGACAAAGCTCTTTTTTGAAAATGCCGGCTATTCTTGCGCCGTGGACAATTGCCGTATTCATTGACTCTGAAAAGTCGCAATGAACCATAATTCGTTGTTCGGATAAATTTGCCATCTTGCTGCCAAAACTATTCAAAATAGCTTAACTTTCAGCTTCTGTTGTGCAGTTTTTTAGTTTCACCGAGCTACGGATGGAATAATGTAGGGAGGCCTAGGTCATTGAGAACGAAGTGAAATAATCTTTCAGTTAATGGGAGTTTATAAAATAGAGTCAGATGAGAATAGATCGTTAGATTCTCGGACTCTCAGACATTTAAAGAATTGAAAAAAACTCTGTGCCCTCTGTGTTTAAAAATCAAAGAAACCACAGAGTGCACAGATGAAAAAGGACAGTGTTTTACTAAGATTTAAAAGTGAAGGAAATTGGAGGTGCACCCGTTGAGATGAAATAAAGCCCGAAGAAGGCACAAAGCTTATCCGATCAAATTGCACCAAACTAGAGAAGAACTCATTTCGACCCTGAATAATATCAGAAGATGAAAAATTTGATTCCCGTATTTTTGATGAAAATAAACTCGAATTTATGCTGACACGAGAACTAATTTGGCCTAAAAGTATTGTCGTTGTGGGAGCTTCCAACGACGTTGCAAAACCTGGTGGTAAACTTCTCAAAAACCTGATCGAGAATGGTTTTGAGGGTAACTTGTATGTGGTTAATCCCCGTGCTGATGAAGTACAAGGAATTAAAGCTTATGCGAGTGTTGATGAATTGCCCGAAGTTGAAACAGCAGTGCTGGCTGTACCTGCCAAGCTTTGTCCGGAGATGTGTTTAACGCTTTGCCGCGACAAGAAAACCCGTGGAGTGATTATCATTTCGGCAGGGTTTAGCGAAGAGAGTGAAGAGGGGAAAAAGCTGGAGCAGCAAATTGTTGAAACCGTAAATACCTATGGAGCATCGTTGATTGGCCCAAATTGTATTGGAATCATCACCCCGGCACATGCCAGTGTGTTTACAACACCGGTCCCTAAGTTGGACCAAATGGGCTGCGACTTTATTTCGAGTTCGGGAGCGACAGCCGTATTTATTATGGAGTCGGGAATTCCAAAAGGTCTGCACTTTGCAAGTGTGTTCTCAGTGGGGAATTCAGCCCAGGTTGGAGTCGAAGATGTGTTGGAGTTTATGGATGAAGTGTTCGACCCCAAAACCAGTACACGGGTCAAACTTTTATATATTGAAAGTATTCAGAACCCCGATAAGCTGTTAAAGCATGCGTCATCGCTGATTCGCAAAGGATGTAAGATTGCCGCGATAAAAGCAGGAAGCAGTGATGCCGGAAGCCGGGCAGCATCTTCGCATACGGGGGCAATGGCCAGTTCCGACTCGGCTGTCGAGGCCCTTTTCCGTAAGGCAGGAATTGTTCGCTGCTATGGGCGGGAAGAGCTGACTACGGTGGGCTGCGTGTTCATGTGCAAAGAAATGAAAGGAAAACGCATGGCCATCATTACTCACGCCGGAGGCCCGGCCGTGATGTTGACTGATGCCTTGGAAGCAGGCGGACTTAGAATTCCGCAGATTGAAGAATCGGACGCAAAAGAAAAGCTGAAAGAACATCTGTTCCCTGGTTCGTCGGTAGAAAATCCAATCGACTTTTTGGCGACGGGGAATGCCGAGCAGTTGGGAGCTATAATTGATGCTTGTGATAATGATTTTCAAGAGGTGGACGGCATGGCGGTTATATACGGAAGCCCTGGCTTATTCCCGGTTGGCGATGTGTATGAAGTGCTGAATAAAAAAATGCACACCTGCAAAAAACCAATCTATCCTATTTTACCTTCAGTGATCAATGTGAGTGACGATGTTGCTTACTTTTTGTCGGAAGGCAATGTGAATTTCCCGGATGAAGTTTTGTTGGGGCGGGCCTTATCCAAGGTTGCCAATACGCCCAAGCCACATACCGATGAAGTTTTTCTGGATGGGGTTGATATTCCTGAAATTCGCAGGATTGTTGATGAAGCTGACAATGGCTATCAACCACCGGAAATTATCCATCGTTTGTTTGATGCAGCAGGAATTCCACGGGTGCAGGAACTGGTTGTTAAAACTCCGGAGGAAGCTGCTCTGGCTGCTGAGAAGCTAGGCTGGCCTTTGGTGATGAAGGTGATCGGCCCTGTGCATAAAAGTGATGTTCGAGGGGTGGTGCTCAATGTACATGATCAGGAAATCGTTTTGCATGAGTTTAACCGGCTGATCAACATTCCGGAGACGGAAGCTGTATTGATGGCTGAAATGGCCTCGGGGATTGAGCTGTTTTTAGGCGCGAAATATGAAGATCGTTTTGGGCACATCATGCTGTGTGGCATGGGCGGTACCATGGTAGAAGTGCTGAAAGACGTTACCTCAGGCTTGGCTCCTTTGGGCATGTGCGAAGCCTCCTCAATGATTAAAAATCTCAAGTCGTATAAAATCATAAAAGGTTACCGGGGGAAGGAGGGAGCCAATCAACGTAAGTTTGCGGAGATTTTAGTTCGCTTGTCAAGCATGCTTCGTTTTGCTGTTGAGATTAAGGAGATGGATATTAACCCACTGCTAGGAAAAGGTGATCGTATTTTGGCTGTGGATGCCCGCATTCGAATTGAAAAATAAGATTGTTAAAATTGATGTCTTAGAGGATGCTCTTTTTTGATTTAAAGACTGAACTCTATATCTTGTCGAAAAAAAATTTATGCATCGGATTATTGAAGATCGTGATGAACGCATGTGGGGAATGCTTTGTCATGTTGCTGCTTTTGCCGGCTTTATTATCCCCGTGGCTGGAAATATCATTGGTCCACTTGTTGTCTATTTGCTGAAGAAAGACGAATATGACTTTGTTGATGACCAAGGAAAAGAGTCGTTAAACTTTCAGATAACGGTAACTATTTTGATTGCCGTCTCTGCTTTGTTGGTCATTATTGGAATCGGGCTTTTATTGATGGGATTGATTGGAATTGGCGCTTTTGTGTTTACAATTATAGCTGCAGTAAAAGCGAATGATGGTGAATTTTACCGCTATCCGTGGTCGATTCGTTTCCTGAAGTAGAAAAAACTTTAAAAAACATTGAAAAAAGTCGGATCGATTCCGGCTTTTCTTGTTTTTAGTTACTTTTGCAGTTCGAAATAAAATAACAGATTATGGCTCAAAAACCTTCAATTCCTAAAGGGACACGTGATTTTTCTCCGGTAGAGATGGCTCGCCGGAATTATATTTTTGATACGGTTAAAGTAATTTTTCAACGTTACGGGTTTCAACCGATTGAAACACCGGCTATGGAAAACCTTTCAACCCTGATGGGAAAATATGGCGAGGAAGGAGATAAGCTGCTGTTTAAGATCCTGAATTCAGGCGATTTTATTTCGAAAGTTCCGGAGAGCGAATTGCAGGAACGCAATAGCATTCGATTAACCAATCGAATTTCGGAAAAAGGACTGCGCTATGATTTGACAGTTCCTTTTGCACGCTTTGTGGTTCAGCACCGCAATGATATTTCATTCCCTTTCAAGCGTTATCAGATTCAACCGGTTTGGCGTGCCGACCGGCCTCAAAAAGGGCGTTACCGCGAGTTTTATCAATGCGATGTTGATATGATTGGTAGCACTTCCTTGTTGAATGAGTTGGAATTGGTGCAGATTATCAATGATGTATTTTCAGCGTTGAAGGTAAACACGGTAGTGAAAATCAACAATAGGAAGATTTTGGCTGGTATTGCTGAAACCATTGGTGAGGCTGAACGAATTGTGGATATCACAGTAGCCATCGACAAGCTGGATAAAATAGGCTTGGATAAAGTTAACCAAGAGTTGTTGGACAAAGGTGTTTCAGAAACAGCTGTTGAAAAATTGCAACCGATCCTAAAATTGAGCGGAAGCAACGCAGAGAAACTGGACCAGATTGAAGCTGTGATTGGTGGTTCGGAAGTTGGGAGCAAAGGAATTGAAGAGATGCGTACCTTGTTTGCTTACCTGTCCGGGTTTGAGTTGAACACCGAAGTGGAATTGGACCTGACTTTGGCTCGTGGGCTAAACTACTACACCGGAGCCATTTTTGAGGTTAAAGCCAAAGATGTTCAGATCGGAAGTATTTGTGGTGGAGGTCGTTACGATGACTTGACCGGGATTTTTGGAATGCCGGATGTTTCAGGAGTTGGAATTTCGTTTGGAGCTGACCGAATCTATGATGTAATGACTCAACTGGAGCTATTCCCTGAGTCGACTGTAGCTTCTACCAAAGTGATGTTTGTGAATTTTGGAGCAGCAGAAGAAGCTTATTGCTTGCCAATTTTGGCAAAACTTCGTGCGGCAAAAATCAATGCAGAGATTTATCCTGAGCCGGCCAAAATGAAAAAACAAATGACTTGGGCTGACCGCAAGCAAGTGGCTTTTGTGGCCATGGCTGGCGAAGAAGAAATGAAGCAGGAAAAGGTTACACTGAAAAACATGAAGACCGGTGACCAGCAATTGTTAAGCTTCGAAGAACTGATAAATATCCTTTCTGAGTAAACAGGATTTTGCGTTCTTGCCTGCATGAGGCTGGCAAAGAACAGACATAGTTCGTTGGACGACCGACCAATAAAGGCTTTCGGGAGTGATACCCGATGCCCGTGAGTAGATTCTTTCTTTTATGTGTTAAATGTATTGTTGAATGCTAAAAAACGAAAAGATGGAGTCAAAAACACATTATATTAGTCCCGAACCATTGAGCTTCGAAATCATCGAAGCGATTCTTGAGGAAAAGAAAAAGCTAGTTCTGTCGGAGGAGTCAGTAGCACTCATTCAAAAATCAAAAGCATTTCTTGATCGCAAGTTGGCGCAGAGTGAGGATCCTATTTATGGGATCAACACTGGCTTTGGTGCCTTATGCGACATCAAAGTATCCAAAGCTGAATTGAGTAAACTACAGGAAAATCTCGTGGTTTCTCATGCCTGTAATATTGGAACCGAAGTTCCGCAGGATGTGGTTCGATTGATGTTGTTGTTGAAAGCTCATGCATTGGCCAAAGGAAACTCCGCAGTTCAGTTAAAAACCGTCCAGCGTATTCTCGATCTGTTTAATGAAGGCATTTTACCGGAAGTATTTGAACAGGGATCGTTAGGCGCCAGCGGTGATCTAGCTCCTTTGGCAATGCTTTTTCTGCCTTTGCTGGGAATGGGAAAGGTAAATTACCAAGGCGAAAAGCGCGAAGCCGCCAAGGTGTTGGAAGAAAAAGGATGGGAACCTATCCGACTTGAAGCTAAAGAAGGATTGGCCTTGCTGAATGGAACTCAGTTTATGAGTGCTCATGGGGTTTATACGCTGATCAAAGCTTTTAAAGTTGTCAAGTATGCTGATTTGATTGGAGCTATTTCCTTAGATAGTTTTGATGGGCTGATTGAGCCATTCATGGCACAAGTTCAACAAATCAGACCTCACTCCGGACAAATCGACACGGCCGAGAATTTCAGAAAATTACTCGAAGGGAGCGAATTGATTTCCCGCAAGAAAGCACACGTTCAGGATCCTTATTCTTTCCGCTGTATTCCGCAGGTGCATGGCGCTGTAAAAGATGCCGTTGAGTATGTCTCAAGGGTGATTGAAACTGAAATCAATTCGGTTACCGACAATCCAACCGTTTTTCCAGATGATGATTTGATCATTAGTGGAGGAAATTTTCATGGAGAACCCTTGGCTTTGTCGCTTGACTTTTTAGCGATCGCCATTGCTGAGTTGGGAAGTATCTCGGAACGACGTACTTACCGTTTAATCTCCGGAGAGCGTGGCTTACCTGAGTTTTTAGTTGCCGACCCAGGCTTGAATTCCGGGTTTATGATTCCTCAATATGCAGCAGCCTCTATTGTTAGCCAGAACAAGCAGTTGTGTACTCCGGCTTCAGTGGACTCTATTCCGTCGTCAAACGAGCAGGAAGACCATGTGAGTATGGGAGGTAATGCGGCAACCAAGGTCTTGAAGGTTACTCAAAATGTATTGAAAGTACTTGCCATTGAATTATATAATGGAAGTCAGGCTTTGGATTTTCGTCGGCCGTTGAAAAGCTCGCCTTACCTGGAAAGCTTTATTGAGCAGTATCGTCAGTATGTGCCATTTGTTCGCGAAGATACGTTGATGTACGAAGGAATCAATGAAACCATCAATTTCCTGGAATATGGAAAGTTTGAATAATCGATTGTAAAAAAACATAAGAAAGGCCGCTATTTGCGGCCTTTTTGATTTATTGTCGATCTGCTTCCCGTTTTTTCTTGCGGTATTCCTTTAGCATGTGCGATCGGAAGTCATTTTCCATATCATAGAACATGACTACCTTTTTCGCTGGCAATGCGTTGAAAAATTTCTGATCATATTCTTTCATTAAGTCTGCTTCTTGTTGAAACAAGTCAATGAAATCCTTAGAGATTTTATGCAGTTCTTTTTCGCTCAATCCCTCAAGCTCATTCATGGTGTTGCGCTCCATATAGCGACGTTGCATATGAATTTTAAATCGTTTTTCCTCAAACTCATTGTAAACAGGCCAAAAGGTTTGAGCTTCTTCAGGCGTAAGTTCCAATTTTGTTGTTAGGAAAGCGACTTTCTCAGCTCTTATTTTTTTTACCCATTCATCGTTATGCTTCATGTCTGGTTGTGCAACCAGGTAGCCAGAGGCGGTGAAGAATATAGCCAGGATTAAGATTAATTTTTTCATAGGTATAAAATTTATAACCACTGGGAAGGAAACTGCAGTAAGCGCGATTTGTAGCGCTGGTGTAGCCTAAGTTCCAGCTGTGGTCGTTCTATTTTTTTATTAAATCAATCATTATTTTAATTCAGCAAAAATCTCTGTTTCGTTCATTTCAGCAGAAAGATAGGATAGAATTTCGTCAGAACTAACCTCTGCTGTTGGTACTTCAGTATCTCCACTCAGTAAGTCATAAATCGACTGTTCAGAGCTTGAAAGATAGTCGTAGAGTAAATCTTCGTCGGAAAGTGTTTGCGTTTGATCCGTCGGTTTTGCTCCATTTTTTGCCAAATAATCAGGCAGAAAAACACTTAATGGATAATAAACAAACAGGAAGATAAGCGCAAAACTGGCAGCCATTCCCAATACTGGCTGCAGCATTTGAATAATTTTGCCTTTAGGGGAAATCGGTTCGTCTACTGCTCTTAATTTAGCTTCGAGCTGGTCTTCGAATGTCTCAAAATAATCCTCCGGAACCTGAAAAGGAACCTTATGCGGTTTATCTTGCAATTCTTCCCATATATTTTTCTTATTCTTCATCACTTCTTTTGACTTTAAAAGTTGAAAAAAGTTTAATTGGATTTTCAGTCCTTCTTTTACTCTTCAGATTTTAGATGCTCTTCAATTTTTTTGACTGCATGGTGGTACGATGCTTTTAGTGCTCCGGCTGATGTCCCCAGGATTTCTTCCATATCCTGGTACTTTATTTCATCAAAATAGCGCATGTTAAAGACCAATCGCTGCTTTTCAGGCAACATGGCAATGGCTTTTTGCAGCCGGTACTGTATTTCGTTGCCGTCAAAATAAGGATCGGTTTGCAAATTTTCAATGAGATAGGCCGTGGTTTCGTCTCCTCCTGTAAAGGTTTTTTTCTTTTTCTGGTTGAGGAAGGTCAGTGCTTCGTTGGTGGCAATTCGGAATAGCCAGGTAAATAAACCGGATTCTTCCCGAAAGCTATCAATGTTACGCCATACTTTTATAAAGGTGTTTTGAAGGACATCATCAGTATCTTCATGACAGAGCAGAATCTTTCGTATATGCCAGTATAGACGCTCTTTGTAGAGGCCTACCAGTTGACGAAAAGCAGCTTGTCGTGTTGCTTCGTCCTTCAATTCAGCGATAATCTGCTGGTCGTTATTCATGAATTACCTGATGGGTTTACTCTGATAGATTCTGTTAATCAGCAAAAGTTTAAAAGGCGCAACATTTTTTAACGTTTTATCCTATTTTCTTTAAAATGTAAAAACTTTATTGTGAGAAAATCAGTCTGTTACGATCTAAAAAAAGAGGAAGAAGTCTGCCTTTGTTAAATTATTACCCTTCCCGAAAAATCAATGACCAAAAATAGTCAAAAAGGATTAACTTTGCCCCTCAATTTTTAAGAAGAAAAAAGAATGGCTTTAAAGTGTGGAATTGTCGGACTTCCTAATGTTGGTAAGTCAACCCTGTTTAATTGTTTATCGAATGCGAAAGCGCAGTCGGCAAACTTTCCTTTTTGTACAATCGAGCCTAATGTTGGGGTAATTACTGTTCCTGACGATCGGTTAATTAAGCTGGAGGAATTAGTGCATCCAGAGCGGGTTTTACCAACAACTGTTGAGATTGTTGACATCGCCGGTTTGGTGAGGGGAGCCAGTAAAGGAGAAGGTTTGGGCAACAAATTCCTGGGAAATATTCGTGAAACCGACGCTATTATTCACGTTTTGCGTTGTTTCGAGAATGAAAATATTACCCACGTTGATACAACCATTGACCCGGTTCGCGACAAGGAAACCATCGATATTGAGTTGCAATTAAAAGATCTGGAAACAGTAGAAAGTCGGATTGCTAAAGTTGAAAAGCAGGCTCGTACTGGAAATGATCCCGAGGCCAAACGCTTGTTTAAAGTCTTGTCGCTTTATAAAGACGTGTTGTTACAAGGAAAATCGGCGCGTACCGTTGAGTTGGATGATACGGACTTGAAAGTAGCGAAGGATTTACAATTGCTGACCAATAAGCCGATTCTTTACATCTGTAATGTGGATGAGCCATCAGTCGTGAAAGGGAATGCGCATGTTGAGGCACTAAAAGAGGCAATCAAGGATGAGAATGCTGAAATGCTGATGATTGCTGCAGCAACAGAAGCTGACATTGCTGAACTGGACGACTTTGAAGAACGTCAAATGTTTCTTGAAGATTTAGGATTGAAAGAATCAGGAGTCAATAAGCTGATTAAATCAGCCTATAAGTTGTTGGAGCTGGAAACTTATTTTACTGCAGGCGTGAAAGAAGTACGGGCCTGGACTTACAAAAAGGGGTTTAAAGCTCCGCAGGCTGCAGGCGTCATTCACTCCGATTTTGAGAAAGGCTTCATTCGTGCTGAAGTAATTAAGTACAATGATTTTGTTACGCTGGGATCAGAACAAGCTTGTAAAGAAGCTGGGAAAATGGCCATCGAGGGGAAAGAGTATATCGTTCAAGATGGCGATATCATGCACTTCCGCTTTAACGTGTAAATACATTCTAAAAATATAGTTGCAAAGAGGCTGTCCATCAGGATGGCCTCTTTTTTTTTGCGATGTTATTTCGTCTGAGGGTGTTTGCTGATAAAAGGTATCTAAAGACATTTTTAAGGTGTCTGGCGCAGGATGTTCAAAAAATAGAATTGTCCGAATAATGAATAACAGGAGGCCTGTCTCTTCCTTTTTAGTGATCTTTTATGAAAATCTCAAAATGTAGGCAAAAAGACAGGTTCGCTGTCTCTTTGTAAAATATTTTACATGATATGTAGAAAAAAGATGTTTAAAATTTTTATTTTTAATCATTAGGTGTATTTTTGTCACAGTATTGAAGATAAATGATAGAAAAAACACTAAAATTTTGGCAATATGTGTGGAATCGTAGGCGTATTTGATTTAAAGACGGAGGCAACAGAGTTGCGTCCGCAGATATTGGAGCAATCAAAAAAAGTAAGACATCGGGGACCAGATTGGTCGGGCATTTATTGCGGAGAGAAAGCAATCATTGCGCACGAACGTTTGGCTATTGTCGATCCTGAGTCAGGAGGACAGCCGCTGTACAGTAGCGATAAAAAGCTTGTTCTTGGAGTGAATGGCGAGATTTATAACCATCGCGAAATTCGGGAACGAACAAAAGATATTTACGACTATCAGACCGGTTCTGATTGTGAAGTTATTTTGGCTTTATACAAAGAAAAAGGACCGGATTTTTTAGATGATTTGAATGGCATTTTTGCGTTTGCTTTGTATGATGTGGAGAATGATGCCTATTTGATTGGTCGGGACCATATTGGGATTATTCCATTGTATACGGGGTGGGACAAATTGGGCAATTTCTATGTAGCCTCTGAGTTGAAAGCTTTGGAAGGTGTTTGTTCCAAGATTGAAGAATTCCCTCCAGGAAGCTATTTGTATAGCAAGGACGGTGAAATTAAACGTTGGTGGACTCGCGATTGGATGGAGTATGAACAAGTGAAAGACAATGCTGCTAGTATCGACGAATTAAGAGAAGCGATGGAAGGAGCTGTTCACCGTCAGTTGATGTCAGATGTGCCTTACGGTGTTTTATTGTCAGGCGGATTGGATTCATCAGTAACTTCGGCTTTGGCTAAAAAGTTTGCCGGCCGTCGCGTGGAAGAAGGAGACCAAAAAGAAGCTTGGTGGCCTCAATTGCACTCCTTTGTGATTGGCCTGGAAGGATCGCCTGATTTAGCTGCCGCGAAAGAAGTGGCTGAGCATATCGGAACTATTCATCATGAAATACATTACACGATTCAGGAAGGCTTGGATGCTATCCGGGATGTGATCTATCATATCGAGACATATGACGTAACAACAATAAGAGCATCAACCCCAATGTATATGCTGGCCCGGGTAATTAAGTCGATGGGAATTAAAATGGTGTTGACCGGAGAAGGTGCTGATGAGATTTTCGGTGGCTACTTGTATTTTCATAAAGCACCGAACGCTGAAGAGTTTCACAAAGAAACGCTACGTAAACTGAGTAAACTGAATCTTTACGATTGCTTGCGGGCAAATAAGTCGTTAGCAGCGTGGGGTGTTGAGGGACGTGTTCCGTTTTTGGACAAAGAGTTTATCGACGTGGCCATGAGGTTAAACCCAGCAGAAAAAATGGCAGGTAATGGACGCATGGAAAAGTGGGTGGTTCGGAAAGCTTTCGAAGATCTCTTGCCTGAGAGTGTTGCCTGGCGACAAAAGGAACAGTTTTCTGATGGCGTGGGCTACGGCTGGATTGACACTTTGAAACAAATTGCTAAAGAGCAGGTTTCGGATGAGATGATGACCAATGCCGGTTACCGGTTCCCGATCAATACACCAATGTCGAAAGAAGAATATTTGTACCGAAGTATTTTTGAAGAACATTTCCCGTCGGATGCAGCGGCTTCTTGTGTGCCTTCGGTACCCTCAATCGCCTGTAGTACTGCAGAAGCGCTGGCCTGGGACGAATCTTTTCAGAACAATGCCGATCCTTCAGGACGTGCTGTTAGTGGCGTACATGAGCAATCAACCGTATTTGAAAAATAGACCTCAAGCTAAATCATTATCAATACGAACATTGCCTGGTAGGCAATGGCACATTTTGCCAAAAATGAGCGAGCCGGTATCGAAAGGTACCGGCTTTTTTTATTGATGTTTTTAATCCTTTTTGCAGATAGCTGCAAAATTTTCAAACAGTTTCGGATTTAAATATTCCGGATGAAACTGGAAAGTGTATAAGGCTTTCTCTTGGTGTTTCATGCCTTGATTGAGGCATTGCGATGATTGTGCGATATGAATGAAGCCATCGGGGAGTGTGACTGAATCATTGTGCATTTGATGAACGGTGAGTTGTTGGGGGAGTCCATGAAAAATGGGATCGTCAACAAGCAGGTCAACAGGCAAATCACCAGATTCGGATTCGAGTCCTCGCAAGTAGCTTCCTCCATAAAGGACAGCAGTGATATGGTGTCCGGCACAAATTCCCAGGATTGGTTTGGGGTAGTTTAAGATCCATTGAAAAAAGGGTTGGTGGTGTTCAACAATGTCGTCCCCTTGCGGGGATCCTGAGATAACAATCCCGTCGTAGGCCAAGAGGTCGGTTTGGAGGCAATCGGCGTATTCAAGAAGAGTACAGGTGACCTCGGAGTCGTTAAAATGTTGTTGAATGTTTAATACAAATTCCCGGATTTCCGGTTCGGCACTATTGATAATTAGAATTTTCATTTGATCTGTTACTTCAATTTTCCCTTCATTCAAATCATGGAGTTTTATGGCTCGAAGATAAATGAATCCGAACCAATAAAAAAAGCGAGACAAGCGGTTTGATCAACGCTGATGCTGTGAATAATTTTTTTATTTTAGCGAACTGAAATTTAGAGAGTTGCTGATTGAGTATGCAATTCTTTTAGATCAAACATTTAAGCAGGAAATAAATTATGGCGGCTTACTGGGGAGAAATAGCAGCATTGTTGACGGCTGTTTTTTGGACGGTGACAAGTATGGCTTTTGAGTCAGCAGGCAAACGTGTTGGTTCCTTGGCGGTGAATCTGATTCGCCTGGTTATCGCTTTCTTTATTTATGCTGTTTATACACAGCTAAGCCGTGGGATGTGGTTTCCTTTTGATGCAACAACTTACCAGTGGTTCTGGTTAGCCTTATCGGGTTTGATCGGTTTTGTTATTGGCGACTTGCTTTTATTTCAGGCTTTTGTTGTCGTTGGTGCCCGCATAGCCATGTTGATCATGGCACTCACTCCTCCTTTTACGGCTTTTATTTCTTATTTCATGTTGGGTGAAGTGCTTTCAGGTATGAACTGGCTGGGGATGGCAGTTACCATATTCGGAATAAGTCTGGTGATTCTGAAACGCGAAAACAGTGCGCAGAAGAATGGGCAAAAAATTAGAAAACGACTAACCTCAGCGTATTCTTTGCCGGGTATTTTGCTTGCCTTGGGCGGTGCTTTGGGACAAGCAACAGGCTTGGTATTGAGTAAAAAAGGAATGGGAACTTATGATGCTTTTGCTGCTTCTCAAATTCGGGTGATGACCGGTATTGTTGGGTTTGCTGTTCTCTTTGTATTTATGAAACGCTACGGAAGAGTGTGGGCTGCACTCAAAAATGGAGCGGCAATGAAGCGAATTACCTTGGGTTCTTTCTTCGGCCCTTTTCTGGGAGTATCTTTTTCCTTGCTGGCTGTTCAGCACACCAAAGCGGGGATTGCAGCAACAATCATGTCGATTGTTCCCGTGTTGATCATTCCTCCGGCAATTATTGTGTTTAAAGAAAAAGTGAATTGGAAAGAAGTGGTTGGAGCAATAATAACGGTATTGGGAGTAGCTATTTTCTTTATTTAACGACTAGTGTGTTGATGTTTTCAACTCTTGGGGATCATAAAGGTTGAGCTTTTTTCTTTGCGCAGCGAATGTTGGCAAGCTTATCGGATTGTTGGATGTTCAAATTTTCAGACAGCTAAGCTGAATGCCGCAGTGCTCGCTGCCTTCTGATTTCCTGCCGGTTTCCCGTCTCCTGTTTCCGATCTTCGCTTAGCTCCATGCCCTCTGCTCTCTGCCCCTTTCCCTGAGCCTGTGCCTACGCCTTTCCTTCCCAATCAGCTAGTTTTTTCTTCTTCAAATTGGTGTACCAGTTGAGCGTATTTGCCTCCTTGTTTGATCAACTCTAGGTGGTTGCCACGCTCAATAATTTCGCCTTCTTCCAAAACCAAAATCAAATCTGAATTTTTAATTGTACTCAATCGGTGGGCTACGGCGATAACCGTTTTCAGCGAGAAAATATTGGCAATGGCTTGCTGGATATACTGTTCGGTAACGGAATCAACGGCACTGGTTGCTTCATCCAAAATAATCAACTCATTATTGCTGCAAATGGCGCGAGCAAAGGAGATTAGCTGTGCCTGCCCTTTCGAAAGGTTGTCGCCATTGTCTTGAACAACAAATTGGTAGCCTCCAGGAAGTTTGTTGATAAAATGATTGGCAAATACAAAGGAGGCGGCTTGCTCTACTGCTTCATGAGTGATTGCTTCTCGTCCTAAAGAGATATTGAATTCAATCGTATTGTTGAACATGAAAATATCTTGTTGCATTACTGAAATTGTCTCCCGAACCTGGGCTAGAGGAAGGTCTGTGAGTTCAATTCCATTAATTTTTATTGAGCCTCGGTAGCCTGTGTATGTTTTGGCCAGCAGCTTGATGATGGTTGATTTGCCGGATCCTGTAGTTCCAACTAAAGCCAGTCGATCGCCTTTTTTGAGGGTGAAGGACACATTTTTAAGAACGTCGGGTGTGTCTTCGGAGTAGCGGAATGAAACGTTGTCAAACACAATTTCCTGCAGCGGAAGAGGTTCCGGAATGGTTTGAGTGTTGGCTTCTTTGGGGGCTTCTACTTCTTGCTCAAAAAGTTCGCTAATGTGTTCCAAGGCTGAAAGTGCTCGTTGGATGGTCGACATTTGCTGAGCAAATTGCTTGACCGGAATAAACAAGCGTTCCAGGGTTGTAATGAAAACGATCAAAACTCCCATGGTAAAACCATCGCTCCAAATCTGGATTGCGCCATACCAAATGACCAAGGCTGTGGCGACCGAGGTAATTCCTTCTACAATTGAGTACAGGGCCGAATCGTATACGTTGCTGTTGTTTTGAGCATCACAGTATTGCTTATTCAACGCATCGTACTTCTGCAGGGCTTCTTCTTCGGCGGCATAAAGTTGAACGGTTTTCATGCCGTTGAGGGCTTCTTGCAGGTAAGCAGCAGATTTAGCCAGGCTACTTCGGGAATTATTGTAGGCAACACGAATTTTCTTTCGCAGAAAACGCATCACCAAAATGATTAAAGGAACGACCAACAGTAGGACTAATGTTAGTTGCCAATTCAGGTAAAAAAGGTAGCCAACCAAGGCCATCGTTTTGATGCTGTCGGCTAGCAGGCCCAAAATCCCTGCCGCAAACGATTCGGAAATGGATTCCATATCGCTGGTCAGTCGTGAAAGGGTGACACCAATCGGTTTTTTATCGAAGTAGCTAAGCGGAAAACGCAATGATTTTGCAAAGAGCTCCTTGCGGATATCGACAATTGCCAAGCCACCGGATTTGCTAAAAGAGTAGCTGTAAAAGCCATCGAAAAGCAAATTGAGAAGAAGCACAGCTGCCAGTAACAGAATTTGAACTTTTAATCCTTCAAAATTTCCCGGCACAATGTAGTTGTCTATAATATTCTCAACTAACCAAAGAAACAAGATTCCGGCAACGGTGGTAATTGGGATTGATGCGATACTAAAGAAGAACCACTTTTTGTGAGGGACAAAATATCGACCAAATCGCTGGAGCAATTGCCAGTCTTTTGTTTTAAATATGTTGTTTATTGCTTTTATCATGAATTATTTGTGTCCTTGTCTGTTTTCTAGTTTTCTTGCTGCAATGTTAATATCTCGCGATAAAAATCCGATTGTTTGATCAATTCCTCGTGAGTGCCTTTTGCTGCGAGACGTCCTTCTTCCAGAACTAGCGTATAGTCCGTTTTTTCGAGCACACTAATCCGGTTTGAGATGATCAGCAAGCTTTTTGCTGAGTGATTTTCAAAAATCTGTTGAATTAAAAAACGTTCGGTATCGGTATCAACAGCCGAAAATACATCATCGAGAATGAGCAGGTCGCAAGGCGTATAAAGAGCTCGTGCCAAGCTAATACGCTGTTTTTGCCCACCGGAAAGCATGATGCCTTTTTCACCTACCAGCGTTTTTTCTTTTTTTGTGAAGCGGCTTAATTCATCGGCAAAAGCACTTTGGTAGACGACTTCTTCAAAAGGATTAACCTGAGTTGCTTTTTTAGATCCAAAAGTGATGTTATTTTCAATGGAGTCAGAAAAAAGAAAAACCTCTTGGCTGACCGTTCGTACAGCCGAACGAATGTCTTCACTTGTTAGTTTATGTGCATCTTGCTTGCCAAAGTAAACCATTCCTGAATCCGGGCGAAGGTAACCGTTCAGGCAGTTGATGAGTGTGGTTTTTCCAGAGCCTACTTGCCCCGTAATGCCAACCACTTGCCCAGGGTTTATTGAAAATGAAATATCGCTTAAAACAGGCTTGTCACCATTGTGATAGGTGAAGTTTAAATTCTTTACCTCAATCCCTTGTTCAAACAACTTCTCTTTTTCATTTTGGTCAATTGCTTGTCTTTTATCGTCGGCTCCTTCTCGGTCCATAATGGTTTGAATACTGCTGATGCCAACAAATCCTTGCTGAAAGATGGTGAGCACCCAGCCCAATCCCATGATTGGTTGGCTCAGCAAGGCAGCATAAGCAATGTATCCGGTCAGCTCTCCAATGGTAAACTGGCCATTGATAACATATAATCCACCTGCAAAAAGAACAACAATTTTCAAGATTTGTCCCAAGTTGGAAAGTAGTGGCATGATGAACGAGCGAATCCAGGTGATACGCATGGTTTCATGAAACAGCGAAAGATTCTCTTTTTGAACTTCGTCTTCGGCCCATTGGTAAATATTGTAGCTTTTGATTACGCTATTACCGGATAAGAATGAAATGGTTTTACCCGACAATTGTTGAAGGGTGTTCATCCTCAGTCGCGTATTTTTAACCATAACAGCCATGCCAATTCGTACAATAACAAAAACAACCACCATCGGAATAACACAGTAAAGTGTTAGTGTAGGCGATAGTTGCCACATCTTGTATGGCGTAAGCGAAAGAGATAGCAGGATATTTCCGATTTGCAGGATTCCAAACCCCGTAATCATCCGAACGCCGTTGATGTCGTTGTTGATACGCGAAATAATTGTTCCCGTGCTGTTTTCATCATAGTAATCCTTGCCAAAAGAACTCAGCTTTTGAAACATCTCTCCTTTGAGCTTTCGCTCAATTAGACGCGCTGGAATAAAAATTAGAATGCGCGAAAGCGTTCGAACAATAATGAGTGCTAAGGCCAGGCCAACGATGATCAGAACATTCTTTTGAAAATCTGATTCATTGCCAAGTTGCCCTAAAGCAATCAGGTCGATACTTTTCTGAATAAACTCGGGAATGGTTACTGACACCCAAACCGTGAGCGCAAGAAACAAGAGTCCGCCGGTATACCACCAGCGGTATTGATGGGTATATTTTAAAAGAAATTTGAGTTTTCCGATCATTCTACTAGTCGATCTTTTGCTTTTAATCGTTTGGGCAACTTTGTAACTGTAAATTTTGCCAGTTGTTCACCAATTTGTTAATATCTTGATTAAAGTCCTGATGATAAATTCGTAAGAGATCTTCAGCCTGCGTTATTCCGCTTGCCGTAATTTCCTTGACCGGATCCAAATAACGAACCTCATCGGATGAGCAACACACTTTCGAGCGTCTGTTGAGGCCTGCACGTGCTATCCCGTAGAGCTGACGTGCTACTTCGCCAACCTGAACCGTCCCAGAACTAGCTTTTAATCCTGCTTTTGGAACTTGAGCTCTGATTTCCTGTATAGTTTGAAGATCCCATTGCGAGATTAATTGAAGGGCTTCGTCCAAGCTGGTGGAATCGTAGAGCAAGCCTACCCAAAATGCCGATAGCGCTGCGATGTGGTGAACACAGCTGGCATCTGCGCCTCGCATTTCAATAAATTGTTTGAGCCGAACGTCTGGAAATACGGTTGAGACGTGCGTTTCCCAATCTTGCATGGTTGGGTGTAGAAAATCGTGTTTTCCATCCATAAAGTCACGGAAGCTAAGTCCTTGAGCAGGGTGGTAGGTTTCACCCCGGTAAATAAAATACATCGGAACATCAAGTAAATAGTCGACCCAACGTTCGAAGCCAAATCCTTCATCAAAAATGAAAGGCAAAAAGCCACAGCGGTCAGGATCGGTATCGTTCCATATCTGTGCCCGGTAGCTCAAATACCCATTAGGCTTTCCGGCAGAAAAAGGCGAGTTGGCAAAAATGGCGGTCGCAATGGGCTGCAAGGCTTGGGCAACCCGCATTTTCTTGATCATATCAGCTTCACTGTCATAATCGAGATTGACCTGGATGGTTGCGGTATTAGTCATCATGTCAAGCCCAAGGTTTCCCTTTGTTGGCATGTAGTCACGCATGAAAGCGTAACGCTCCTTGGGCATCCAGGAGATGTCTGGAACTTGCCAAATAGGATCAACTCCCATGGGCAGACTGAAAAAGCCAATTTGTTGGCAAATTGATCGCAGCTCTTCAAAGTGCTTTTTTGTTTCAACAAATGTCTCATGTATCGTGCTGAAGTTGCGCCCCGAGAGCTCAAATTGACCGCCGGGCTCCAAGGTAATGGAAGCGCCATCTTTCTTCAGGCCAATGCTTTTCCCTTTTTCCAAGATTGGTTGCCAACCATGACCTTCCAAGTGTTTCAGAATCGTTTTTATACCTGGAGTGTTGTCATAAGCTAAACGCTTTAGCGTTCCGGTTTGGTATAGAAATTTTTCATGCTCGGTGCCGATGCCCCATTGTTCCGGAGGTTTACACCCTTGTTCAAAGTAAGCAATGAGTTGCTCCTTTGTAAGTATGGCTTGTTGTTGTTCTGTTTCTGTCATTGTAAAATTCTAAGTTCAAAGTTGTCCGCTCATTTGAGAGTCTGGACATCTATTGTTTAATTGCTTGGCTCTTGGTTCTAATTTTTATTTTGAGTTCAGGATACTATCCAGAACATATTTTTCGACCCGCCTGTTTTTTCCGACGTAAGGAAAATCGTGCATCGAGAGCATGGCCGGAGCATTTAACTCAACAACAATATAACTTTCATCTGAAGGCACTGTGTTGAGGTCGTTGATGATGATATCGATACCCGCAATGTTGAGTTCAGCTGCTTTGGCTGCCCGAACAGCAACTTGCTTGTAGAAATCGGGCATCTCATCTGTTACATCAATGCTGTCGCCACCGGTGCTCAGGTTCGAATTTTGGCGGAGAAAAACCTGCTGGCCAAAATCCAATACCGAGTTTTCATCCAACGACATGGCTTGGAGGTGCCTGCGCACTTCATCATCAATCACAATCTTTAACAAGGGATGACGGTAGTCTGTTCCGCGTCCTTCGTTTTTCCGCTCCACCAGCTGACTAATGGTTTGTTTCCCATCGCCAGTAACATTGGCCGGAACACGGTAAGCAATGGCTCGCACTTGGCCGTCGATAACCAAAAAACGATATTCCTGCCCGCTAAAGAATTGTTCGACAATCACTCTCTTGGCATGTTTAAACGCATTTTCAATGGCTTTGTTTAGTTCTTCCTGATTGGTAATATTTGTGCTAACGGCAATGCCATGGTCTGTATCAACAGGTTTAACCACCGCTGGAAATTTCACCTGCTCCAGCTCTTGCGCCGATGGCCTGTCGGTTAGCAGAAGACCTTGGGCAACACTTAAGCCTTCACGCACCAAAAATTGACGGCTCATCCATTTGTCATTCGAGATCCAATAGGCAATCAGG
Organism: Sunxiuqinia elliptica; assembly: GCF_900113005.1. Classification (GTDB taxonomy): domain Bacteria; phylum Bacteroidota; class Bacteroidia; order Bacteroidales; family Prolixibacteraceae; genus Sunxiuqinia; species Sunxiuqinia elliptica. The sequence continues at coordinate 45,897 of NZ_FONW01000017.1, read as the reverse complement.
CTATTGGCATCAGAAATAGTTCCCTCCAGAATGATGTATTGCTTATTGTTGTAGGTAACAGCAATTAAGTTGTTGTTGGAATCAATGATTTCGAAAGGAAGTTTCCGACGAAGGATTTCTGCGATCAGAATTTGGGTTGTTGCTTCGAAATTCTCGTATCCCGGAAGGGGCGTGAAGTTATATGTTGTTTTTTCCATATTCAATTTCTTGATTTTTAGGGAAGAACAAAATTATGAAATTAACTTGTAAATAGCTATGTAGATACTGGACAGATGACAAATGGTATTTTAAGCGTAACAAACACTTGTGGTGCCCAAAAGTTTTCATGAGTGGAACAGGATTTCCGAAAGGGGGCGGAACTTTATAATGAAAATGAAAAGGGTTAGAATGACGAGTCGAAATCCAAAATAAAATGCCTTCATCCAAGAATTTCTGGCTTATTCGTCACAGAAATGGGTAAATACCCAACGGGAAAGCCATTAAACTACGCGGAAAAGCCAAAAACTCGGGCGGATTCGTAAAATCCGGTACGGAACTGTTAAAAACCAGGTGGAAATACGACACAACCTGGTTAAATCCCATTTCTCGTTGGTTTTTGGTATTGCGCTAGGGAAAATCCCTTTTCATGGAACGTTTACTCTAAAACCGCTGAGTTGGAATTCCTTCTCTTGGGATAAAACACCTAAACAGCCAACAGTTTTAACCTAAAAAAAGGATCGCTTCAAAAAAACTTGAAACGATCCTTTTAGCCAGTCGGGATGACTAGATTCGAACTAGCGACCCCACGCCCCCCAGACGTGTACTCTAACCTGGCTGAGCTACATCCCGATTAGTTTCCTTCGCCAGAATTTGATTTCCGTTGAAGTGAGTGCAAAAGTATATAAAGACGCGAATTTTGCAAAATTAATTTGCACTATTGAGGATTTATTTCTGATAGCTTCTCTCTATCGCATCTTCGTTATTATTGATGGAGTAAATGTTGTATATATCTAGATGTTGTGTAATTTTGCTGTTCCAAATTATTAAAAAAAAAGCTAAAAATAATAGTCATGTTTAAATCATTAGATCTTAAGGAAAACGAGAAAACTCAACAGGAGCCAGTAGGTGATGCAGAGCGCGTCAAATGTTTAATTGTTGGATCTGGCCCTGCTGGTTATACCGCAGCTATCTACGCTGCCCGCGCTAATTTAAGCCCGGTGATGTATGAAGGCCTTCAGCCTGGAGGACAACTGACAACTACAACTGAAGTTGAAAACTACCCCGGATATCCGGAAGGAGTAACAGGGCCGGTCATGATGGAAGACTTCAAAAAGCAAGCAGAACGCTTTGGAACAGATGTTCGTTTCGGCTATGCAACAAAAGTTGATTTCTCGGGCGATATTCATAAAGTGTGGATTGACGGGAAAAAATTGATTGAGGCTGAAGCAGTGATTCTGGCGACGGGAGCAACTGCTAAATACCTGGGACTTGAAGATGAAACGAAATATGCCGGTGGTGGTGTTTCGGCTTGTGCCACTTGTGATGGTTTCTTTTACCGTGGGAAAGATGTTGCTGTCGTTGGTGGTGGTGACACTGCTGCAGAAGAAGCACTTTACCTGGCAGGCTTGGCTAACAAAGTGTACTTGATTGTGCGTCGTGATGTGTTGCGCGCTTCACGTGTAATGGCTGACCGCGTTAAGAAAGCTCCGAACATCGAAATTTTGTGGAAACATCAAACAAAAGGGTTGTTTGGCGATGGCGTAGTTGAAGGTGCTACCTTGCTGAAAAATAAAGGCGAAGCGAATGAAGAAGAAGTGAAAATTAAAATTGATGGATTCTTCTTGGCTATCGGGCACAAACCGAACTCCGATTTTGTTGCTGACTTTTTGGAGCGTGACGAAGTTGGTTACATTAAGACAGAGGCCGGATCGTCAAAAACAAATGTACCCGGAGTCTTTGCCTGTGGTGATGTGATGGACAGTATTTATCGTCAGGCGGTTACTGCAGCCGGATCAGGATGTAAAGCAGCCATGGATGTTGAAAGATACTTATCTGAAAAGCATGCTTAAGCAATAAAGCTTAAACAGTTTCTAAGAAGATAATAAAAGATAAAAAAATAGCCATCGATTTTTCGATGGCTATTTTTTTATGTCGTAGCAAGCTTTTATTAAGCCATGTTTGGAACTTCAGCGCCTTTATATGCACCTGATTCCAGCTTATCTCTAACTTGTTTGAATGCTTCGATTGTTTCAGTTACATCTTCCAGCGAGTGCATTGCAGTTGGGATCAAACGAAGAATGATTTCTCCTTTTGGAATAACTGGATAAACAACTACTGAGCAGAAGATGCCAAAGTTTTCGCGAAGATCCATAACCACATGAGTTGCTTCACCTACGCCTCCTTTCATGTAAACAGGAGTAACAGGAGAGTTGGTACGTCCAAGGTCGAAACCAGCTTCTTTCAATCCTGATTGCAGGGCGTTAACAACGGTCCAAAGTTTTTCACGAAGCTCTGGGCTGTTTTTCAACAAGTCCAAACGTTTCATTGCTCCAACAACCATTGGCATTGGCAACGATTTCGCAAAAGTTTGTGAACGCATGTTGTAACGTAAGAAGTTACAGATGTCCGTATCACAAGCGATGAAAGCACCAATCCCGGCCATCGCTTTGGCAAAGGTACAGAAGTGAAGATCCACTTGATCTTGAACACCAAAGTGCTCTGGTGCACCAGCTCCGGTAGGTCCCATTACACCAAATCCATGAGCATCATCAACCAACAAACGGAAGTTGAACTCTTTTTTCAGTGCAACAATTTCATCCAATTTACCAAGGTCTCCCGACATTCCGAAAACACCTTCAGTAATAACTAAGATACCGCCACCTTGTTTTTCGGCAAGTTTTGTTGCACGTCCAAGCTGAATTTTCAGGTTGTCAATATCGTTGTGCGGATACACGTAACGTTTACCCATGTGAAGACGAACACCATCCAAAATACAGGCATGTGATTCACTGTCATAAACAATTACATCATTACGACCACAAACTGCGTCGATGATTGAAACCATCCCTTGGTAGCCGTAGTTTAGAAGGAAAGAGTCAGGCTTACCAACATAAGCTGCCAATTCTTTTTCTAAATTTTCATGCTGGGTAGTTTGTCCCGACATCATTCGAGCCCCCATTGGATAAGCCAATCCCCAATCTTTAGCTGCTTCAGCATCTACTTTGCGCACTTCGGGGTGGTTGGCCAAACCGATGTAATTATTCAAACTCCAGGTTAAAACTTCTTTACCTCTGAATTTCATGCGGGCACTGATTTCCCCTTCTAGTTTTGGGAAGGCAAAATAGCCATGGGCTCTTTCCATGTGCTTTCCAATGTCGCCTCTATTTGATCGAAATTTTTCAAAAATATCCACTTCAAAAAGCTTTAAAAATTAACAATGCAAAAGTAATTTTTTTCCAGAAGTCTACAAATTTGTTAATTTATATTAAACCAGAGAGTAGATAAACAATTCTTGCTTATTTTGGCGTTAGTTTTTTAACTAAAAATGTATCTTTGCGCCATGCTTATAAAAATGAAGAATTTAATCGTATTTGCACTGTTCTTACTTGTTGCTGCAACTTCATGTAGCGATTATAACAAAGTTGTTAAAAGTACAGACTACGAATTCAAGTATAAAAAGGCTCTGGAATATTATGAAGATGAGGAATTTGTTCGCTCTTCTCAACTATTAAGTGAGTTGGTTAATATTTACCGGGGAACAAGTCGTGCCGATGAGGTTTATTATTACTATGCCAAGAGTCATTTTGGTATGGGCGATTACTTAATGGCTGGACATTGGTTCCGTACTTTGGTGAAAGATTTTCCAAAAAGTCAGTATGCCGAGGAGTCTCAATACATGATTGGATACTGTTTTTATAAAGAGTCACCAAAACCTCGTTTAGATCAACAGGTAACTCAAAAGGCAATTGATGCCTTACAGCTTTATGTAAATATTTACCCGGGGAGTGATCGGGTAGAAGAAGCCAACCGCTTGATTATTGAGATGCGCGACAAGTTGGTTTATAAGTCATTTTTGAGCGGAAGATTGTATTATGACCTTGAAAACTATAAGGCAGCAGTGGTGGCACTGAGCAATTCGTTGAAGGATTTTCCAGATACGCAATACCGTGAAGAGCTCATGTATATGCTGTTAAGAGCAAAATACTTGTTGGCAATCAGAAGTATAGAAGAAAAAAAAGAGCAACGTTTGACGGCTGCTTTGGATGAATATTTTACCTTTGTCGATGAATTTCCGGAAAGTGAACATCGGAAAGAGGTTGATAAGTTTTACAAAGAGACCGCAAAATTGCTGAATTATAACGAAGAGGCTAATTTATAAATAGATATGGATTACAAGAAAATCAAAGCAGAAAACACAACAATTCCAAGAGATTTGACTGACTTGGAAGATCAAACCGGTAATGTATACGAAACCGTAATGATTCTTGCGAAACGTTCAAATCAGATTGCTTCAGAAATGAAGGAAGAATTGAACCAGAAATTACAGGAATTTGCGTCGTATTCAGATAACTTGGAAGAAGTATTTGAAAACCGCGAACAAATTGAAATTTCAAAGTATTACGAACGTCTACCTAAACCAACTTTAATTGCATTTGAAGAGTTGAAACAAGGACAGATTTATCATCGTAATCCTGCGAAAGAAAATCGCAAAGGACTATAAAAATATTAGCCTTTTATGAGGCTCAAAGGAAAACATATCATTTTAGGATTGACCGGAAGTATAGCTGCCTACAAGGCAGCTTATCTTTTAAGGGGCCTTGTGAAAGAAGGTGCCGAGGTACAGGTAGTGATGACTCCTGCTGCCAAAGAGTTTATTACTCCGGTCACGATGTCGGCTTTGTCTGGACGTCCGGTTGCATCCGAGTTTTTTGCAGCAAACGATGGAACCTGGCATTCGCATGTTGACATGGGACAGTGGGCTGACCTGATGTTGATTGCTCCGGTAACGGCGGCAACTTTGGGCAAAATGGCTCATGGTATTGCTGATAATTTGTTGGTGACGACCTACATGTCAGCCAAATGTCCGGTTTACTTGGCTCCGGCAATGGACCTGGACATGTTCAAACATCAATCTACTCTGAATAACCTGGAAACTTTACGTTCCTATGGCGATGTCATTTTGGAACCCGGAGAAGGGGAGTTGGCTAGTGGTTTACATGGCAAGGGGCGGATGCAGGAGCCGGAACAGTTAGTTGAAGAAGTGGTTGCTTTTTTCCACTCAAAAAAAAAACTTCTGAATAAAAAGGTGCTGGTGACGGCCGGACCTACCTACGAAAAAATTGATCCCGTAAGGTTTATTGGTAATTATTCTTCTGGCAAAATGGGCTTTGCCCTTGCTGAAGAATTAGCAAAAGAAGGGGCAGAGGTTACTCTGGTGACCGGGCCTGTTCATTTGAAAACTACTCATCCCAATATTCATCGAGTTGATGTAGAGTCAGCTATGGAAATGCACAACGCATGCTTGGAGCATTTTCCAGCAACCGATGCAGCCATTATGTGTGCTGCTGTTGCTGATTATCGTCCAAAAGAACAGGCAGATAGAAAAATCAAGCGAAAAGCCGGTGAAATGAACATTGAGTTGCAAGCAACTGAAGATATTGCTGCTGCTTTAGGACAACTGAAAACACCGAGTCAACGCTTGGTAGGCTTTGCTTTGGAAACGAACGATGAAAAACAGAATGCCTTAGCGAAGATGCAGAAAAAGAATCTGGACTTTATTGTTCTAAATTCCTTGCAGGACAACGGAGCTGGATTTGGGGTGGATACCAATAAAATTACAATCCTGTCGAAAGACAATAATGCTCAGGAATTTGAGTTAAAACAAAAGACAGAAGTTGCGGTGGATATCGTTAAAAAGCTTATTGGTGAATTGACCAATGACTAAGACTTCTGTAGAAATTTGATTACTTTTACTCCACAGCTATTATCGACTTATGAGAAGACTGAGCTTGTTATTTCTGATTGTTTTATGGAGTGTCGTTACAGGTGTAGCGCAAGAGTTAAGGTGCAACGTCAGTGTGTCGGGGCAACAAATTCAAGGAGCTAACCGGAATGTGTTTCGGACTATGCAGGCCGACTTGTACGAATTTATGAACAACCGTAAGTGGACGGATCATGTCTACTCCATGGACGAACGTATTGAATGTAGTATTTACATTCGTCTTACTGAACAAGTATCAGCCAATGAGTTTAAAGGAAGTATTCAGGTGCAGCTACGACGCCCCATTTTTAATTCCGATTATGAGAGTCCTGTGTTGAATATTAAAGACAATGACTTTCATGTGGAATATGTGGAGTATCAAACCATGGAGTTTAATGAAACCTCGAACAGGGATAACCTAACCAATATCATGGCCTATTATGCTTACGTGATTTTGGGAATGGATTACGATTCCTTTTCACCGAATGGAGGTACCGAATATTATCAAAAGGCACAGCAAATTGTTAATAACTCGCAAAATGTTCGCTATTCTGGGTGGAAAGCCTATGAGAGTGAACGAAACCGCTACTGGTTAGTGGAGAACTTGCTGAATAAGTCTTATGCACCTTACCGTGATTGTATCTATCAATACCATCGCTTAGGCTTGGATCAAATGTCGGAACGGATTGAAGAAGGACGTGCTGAAATAGCTGAATCCTTGAAGTCTATCCAGAAAGTTTTTCGCTCCAGACCTTCGCTGTATATTCTGCAAATCTTCTTTGATGCTAAAGCAAATGAGTTAGTCAACGTTTTTTCAAAATCATATCCTGATGAACGAAATCGGATATTGGCTATTTTGAATGAAGTTGATCCTTCTAACGGAAGTAAGTACGATAAGATTAAGGAGGCTGCAGAGGAGTTTTAAAACCTAAAAATTGCTTCTGTGTTACAATCGTTATATATCAAGAACTATGCACTGATCGATCGGTTGTCCATCGATTTTAACTCAGGGTTTAACATTATTACCGGAGAAACGGGGGCAGGGAAGTCTATTTTGTTGGGTGCTTTGGGATTAATCCTGGGGCAGCGGGCTGATCTATCTGTTTTACGCGACAAGAGTAAGAAATGTACGGTTGAAGGAAGTTTTGAGGTGAAAAACTACCAGTTAACTGACTTTTTTGCAGCAAACGAGTTGGACTATGATGATCAGACGATTCTGCGTAGAGAAATAACTCCATCGGGGAAATCGCGGGCTTTTATTAACGATACTCCGGTGAATCTAAAAACAATTCGAGAGTTGGCACTTCGCCTGATTGATATTCACTCGCAACATCAGAATTTGGAGCTTGGAAACCGGCAATTTCAGTTGAACCTGGTTGATCTGGTCGCTCAAAACCAATCCGTTTTGAAGAGTTATCAACAGGCATTCCGCGTTTATACCCAAACCCATAATGAGTACACAGAGCTGCTGGAGAAAGCGGAGCAGGCTAAAAAGGATCTGGATTATTATCAATTTCAGTTTAACCAGCTTGACGAAGCAAAGCTTAAGCCAGAGGAACAAGAAGAGCTGGAAGCTGAGCAGAACCGTTTAGAGCATGCAGAAGATATCAAACTGACTTTTGGACAGTTGGCTGATGATTTAGAGGGAGATGAAGCGGGACTTTTAACTCGGCTGAAGGAGCATGTTAATCGCTTGGGTAAAATGGCTGATTACTTTGATCAGGCCGGAGAGTTGAATCAGCGGTTGGAGTCATGCTATATCGAGTTGCAGGATCTGGCTGGCGAGAGTCAAAGTATTGCCGAGCGCATTGAGCATGATCCGGCGAGAGTTGAATTGGTTGCTGAACGATTGGATCTAATTTATTCGTTACAGCAAAAGTTCCATGCCGATTCCGTCGCAGGCTTGATTGAAATTCGGGAGGACCTGGATCAAAAAATAGGGCAGGTGGCATCTTACGATGAAACACTGACTCAGCTCGAAGTTCAGCTGGCAAAAGAAGAAGCAGTTTTAAATAAAGCTGCCAATGAGCTTACCGAAAGTAGAATGGCTGTAACCGACAAGTTCCAGCAAGCTGTAGTGAGTATGTTGCAAAAGCTGGGAATGGCTAATGCCGTTTTTCAGTTGAGTTTTGCTAAGACCAACCAACGGGGAATGACTGGAGGCGACGAGGTTCGCTTTTTATTCAATGCGAACAAAAATGCAGAAGCTCAGGAGATCTCGAAAATTGCTTCGGGCGGTGAGATGTCGCGTTTGATGTTGGCACTCAAAAGCTTGATAACTGATAGCAAAGCCTTGCCAACGATTATTTTCGATGAGATTGATACCGGAATTTCAGGCGAGATAGCGGTAAAAATGGGGGACATCTTAAAATCGATCTCTGCACGAATGCAGGTGATTAATATTACCCACCTACCTCAGATTGCAGCGAAAGGCGATCATCATTACCAGGTTTACAAGTTTGATGAGGAGGAGCAAACTTTTACGTCCATCCGTAAACTGGAAGAGCATGAACGGGTAGATGAATTAGCTCAGATGCTGAGTGGAGATCGTCATTCAGATACCGCAAGGGAGACTGCTCGTGAGCTATTGGAGTAAAATGAATTGAAAGAAGAAAGGCTCCACTTAATTGTGAAGCTTTCAAATCTATTTTATAAACGATCTTCCAAAATCGCCTGAATTTCTTTTGGGCCGATATCGACTTTTTCTCCAATTTTCATTCCGCGTTCTTCAAAGCGGTTCGTGATTTTTTCAATCGTACTATTCGGAACTTCATAATCAGGGAGGGTTGTTTTTATTCCAACCGACTCAAAAAAGGCAATGGTTTTCTGGATGGTCTGATCAATCCGTTCATCAACGGAGCCTTCCGAAATATTCCAGATGCGTTCACCATATTGTAGAATTTTATCTTGCTTTTCTTTGCGACGAATATGCATCATTCCAGGAAGAACAATGGCCAGTGTTCGGGCGTGATCAATGCCATGGTAAGCGGTTAATTCATGGCCAATCATGTGTGTACCCCAATCTTGAGGAACTCCCATTCCAATTAAGCCGTTCAAAGCCATGGTTGCACTCCACATGAAGTTGGCAGCCGCTTCATAATTTTGGCGGTCGGCCAATACTTTTGGGCCTTCTTCAATTAAGGTGTGTAAAATGCCTTCGGCAAAACGATCTTGTAGTGGAGCATCAGCCGGGAAGGTCAGGTATTGTTCCATCACATGCACAAAAGCGTCAACCACTCCGTTGGCAACTTGCCGGTCGGGAAGAGAGAAAATAACTTCTGGATCAAGGATTGAAAACTGAGGCATGACAGCAGTTGAGCCGAAGGCCAGTTTTTCCTGGGTCGAAACGCGTGTTACCACCGAGTTTCCATTCATTTCAGACCCTGTAGCTGGGAGTGTAATTACGGCTCCGATTGGAAGTGCTTCTGTTACGATGATCTCGCTTCTTTTGGCACAAATATCCCAAGGATCATCTCCCTCATACAGCGCGGCAGCTGCAATAAATTTGGTTCCATCAAGGACCGAACCACCACCAACAGCGAGTAGATAATCGATTTTTTCGTTCTTAACAACTTCTACTGCTTTCATCAGCGTTTCATAATGTGGGTTGGGCTCAATTCCTCCAAACTCCACAATATCCATTCCTTGGGTAGCTGCCTTAACTTGGTCATAAACTCCATTCTTAAAAATACTTCCTCCACCATAGGTTAAAAGGATTTTTTTATTGGCGGGGAGTTCTTTTGAGAGCTTGGTAATTTGCCCTTTCCCAAAGCATATCTTTACGGGATTCTTAAAATCGAAATTATACATGTTTGAAAAATTTTAGGTGAAACATCAAATTTAATAAACCTTACTCACATTTGTTGTTAATAAAGTTTAAAGGTCATGGGCTAAGTCGATATCGAGAACAAAAGTTAGCTGGAAAGCTTTTTCCATTTGTTTCTCCTATTTGTTGAATTATATAGTCTTTCCTTCCCCTGACTAAGGGAACTTTTCTATTTTTGTTTTATGGAAAACATGGAACTAAAAGAACGGATTGGCAATTTGACGGATGAAGCATTGATTGATCTGCTGAGGCAGCGTAATTCCTACGAACCCATTGCAGTACAGTTTGCTATTGAAGAAGCGATCAAGCGGGGAGTGCTGCAATCGAAAGCTGATTTGGACTTAGCGCAATTTGCTGTAAGTGAAAAGTCTACAAAGTCGATCTTCCCTCACCTGACAACAGCTCTGCAATTCTCAAAAGTGTTTTCCAGCTTAACTCGCATGCTTTGCCTGATTGCAGTTGTTCCCTTGGTGCTTGGACTCCTGGAATTGACCGAAAACAATAGCAACGAGGCTGCCTTTTTATTACTAACAGGAGGCAGCTGGCTAACGTTAAGTGTGCTTTTAGCTCGACAAAAGAAAGCTGTTTTTGCCTATGCTCTTATAGGTGTATTAGTTGCTGCTTTGGGATATATGGCTCTGCAAAAAATGACTTTTTCATACCTGCAGCTTGCCGATTGGGTGGTCATTGCAGTGGGAATTCTGTTGATTGCTTATGTGCTGTTCTATTTGGCGGTGCTTGTAAATCGATATCAAGCAAAAAAGTAAGCTGCGCATTACCTTTAGTCGGGATTTTTTATAAGACAGGATGAAGCTGATAGTTTGTAAACCTAAAAGATTCCGACAACTGATCTCTGTTTACCTGTGAAAAATGGGGGTTTATCGAAAAAGTTAGCTCTAAGGGGGGCATTTTATCTACTTTTACCTAAACGATTTTGATTTGACAAGTTCAATGATTGATTGTTTTTCGAACAGATAATACCGTAAAGCAGACCTTATGAAGATAACTCAAATTACAACTTTACTTTTTCTAAGTGTTTTTGTGCTTAGCCCTTTTTTCTCCCTGGCAAATAAGGAATGGGATGATGATGATGTGCGTACCTATGATGTTGAGAACTTTCAACGAGTCGTGCTTGAAGGTGGTTATAAGGTAATTTTGGAGCAATCGGGAAAGCCAGGACTCCGAATTAAAGCCGATGAAGAATCCTTTGAATACATTGATGTTGACAGTGACAATGGGACGCTTCATGTTGAGCTAAAAGAAAAGCATTTCAATTTTGAAAGCATGATCCTCTACATTGAATTTGAGCAACTGGAGTCATTGAAAATTGAAGGAGGCGTTAAGTTAGAAACCAAGGGCTATCTTGATTTGAATGATTTTTACTTGTCGGTTGAGGGGGGAGCGAAAATTGAGATGGAAATGAAAGCCGAAGAAGTTCATTTGCAAGGAGAAGGTGGCGTGAGTTATACTTTTCGGGGAGTTGCCCGCAAGATGGATGTTCGCTTATCGGGAGCTGGACACTTAAATGCAAATGACTTTAAAACCGAAGAAGTGGCGATTGACATTGAAGGTGTTGGAGGGGCATCGGTTTATGCAACGAAATATTTAAAAGCCCAAATCGAGGGCGTTGGGAAAATACGTTATCGAGGAAATCCGCAAATAGACAAGAATATCGAGGGCATTGGTTTTGTTCGCCCTGATTAGTTTTTAGATTAGTTAGTAAATGAAATACAGGATACTGACGGTATTCTGTATTTTTTTGCGCTATAATTGGTTGTTAATGAGAGAATAAAATCGGAGCAGATTGATTTTTGTTTAGTTTTTTAAATCATTATTGTTACTTTTGAGAAACTTCAAAAAAAGAGGGTTGAAAAAGTTAACCGTATTAATTTAATAAAACTGAAAAGCGAATAAATTATGAAGCGATTTTTTTTAGTAATTGTATTTTGCCTGGGAATGGTAGCCGGTTTTGCACAGGATGCAGTGGATGCCGTTCAATTGAAGAATGATGGAAATGATGCTTTGAGAGGCAAAGATTACAAAAAGGCTCTGGAGTTATTTGAGAAATCAATTGCCAATTGGGGCGAAGAGGAAGAGGACAATGCAATGATCTACAATGCAGGTTATTGTGCGTATAAAGTGAAAGCTTATGAAAAGGCTGTCAAGTATTTTGACCAGTCTATTCAAAATAACTACAAAACTTCTACTGCTTACTTGTACAAAGCAAACTCACAACGTAAAGCAAAAGACGAAGAAGGTTTTATTGCGACATTGGAAGCTGGTATTGCAGCTAATCCCAATAGTACAAAGATGAAATCAATGCTTTCAACTTACTACTTGAAAGAAGGTAATGCCTTCTACAAAAAAGGTGCTGCCATTTTGAAACAAGCTGCTGCCGATGTTGCTGCTGGGAAATTCAAAACAACGGATGATCAGTACAAACAAGCAACAACTAAGGCAAAAGAAGAATTCAAAAAATCATTGCCTTTGTTTGATAAAGCTTTGGAGTTAACTCCTAATAATGACACTGCAAAGCAATTGAAAGCTGCAGCAAGTCAGGCGATCAACGGATAGTTATTAAAATGATTATAGTGACAAAAGCTGCTCTTCGGGGCGGCTTTTGTTAGTTTACGCCTTTTACTCGCATTGCTATAGAGTAAACAGAAGTTCGTGCGGTGATAAAGAGCGTTTGTCGATTCTTTCCGCCAAAACAAACATTTGAGGGGCGCTCTGGTACCTCAATTTCTCCAAGTTTATCTCCTTTTGCAGAAAAGACTGAAACGACCGAATTCGTCAGATAAACGTTTCCCTGATTGTCGATTGTCATTCCATCGGAACCCTCAGGTGCAAAAAAGGTCTTCTGAGCTAAGTGACCATCGGCTTCAATCGTATATTTCCAAATCTTCTTTGCGCGTATATCCGAGATGTAAAGTTGTTTTCCATCTGGAGTTCCGATTAGTCCGTTGGGCATTTCAAAACCTTCAGCTACTCGCATAAGATCTCCATTAGGCTTGAAACAATATGCAGCTCGTTGATCTTGCACTTCCTCATGACCTTCGGGCCACCATGGTCGATGGTAATAGCTATCCGAAAAGTAAATGTTTCCATTGGGGTGAATCCACAAATCGTTAGGGCCGTTTAAATGCTTGCCTTGGTATCCTTCGACTAAAACTGTTTTATTCCCTTGTTTGTCTATGCCAATTAACTTGTTGCGGTAGTCAGCACAAGCAATCAACACACTATCGGATAGAAAGTAAAGGCCGTTGGCTCTTTCGCCATCTACTTCCCATTCTGTTATTTGATCAGGCTCTTGCCATCGGTAGATTTTATTATTGGGCTGGTCGGTGAAATAAACTTCTCCTAACGAGTTAACTGCGGGGCCTTCAGTAAATGAAAAGCCTGAGGCAACTTGAGTGATGGAGCCCTTCGTTTTTATCAAATGATCGATGGCGGAAGCCATTTGTGCACGGTTTTCGAAACTGCTTGTTAGGTTTAGAATGAGCAAAATAAGGAGTATTCGCATGGTTAATTAGGTTTCGTGTGAAAGACTAAGATACTTATTTAAACCGAAATTGATTTTGAAAGGCTATCTTTGTCGGCTATTAAAAAAAAGGAGAATACGTTGTGAAACGCTTATTGGGATTGTTTGTTTTGCTTGCTTGCGTAATTTCAAGCCAAGCTCAGGAAGAGAAAAAGTTCTATTTGTGGAATACTTCATGTGTACATCTGAAGCTAAATTCGGATTATAAAATGAAGTTTAGTTCAAAAATTCATTACCTGCCAGAGGAGCATTTTCGGGATATGACTTACCTCGATTTTGCCTTATCTCGGAAAATGAATGATTGGTTTAGCTTGGGATTGGCATTTAGAGGAGCGCAAACTCGCAAGGAGACTGGAGACGTCATGGAGTATCGTCCTCAATTTGTTACAGGACTTCAATTACCAAAATCTAAAATAAAGTGTAAAACAACAAACCGGCTGGAGTATCGCACTTTTAGTGAAGGAGATGCCTATGCCAGGTATTACCACAATATTTTTGTTCGCTTTCCGGGGCAAGGAGCTTGGCCAAAACCCTACCTGGGAGAAGAGTTATTTACCAAGTTAAGTTCAGACGGAACACACTTGGCTCGTATTTACGGTGGGTTGGAAATGTTGAAACTGGACTACTTGCGTATTGATATGTACTATGTTTGGCAGCAAACCAAGCGAAACAGTGATTGGCAGGGGGCAGACGCTGTCGGAATTAACCTTCACTTTTTTATTTAAAATTGGGTGTAGTTTTGGCGACAAACAGCTTTTAAAAGAAGTAGGCGAGTTGTAGTTTCCCATTTAGGTTCCGCGATGCTCCAGGATAGTAATAACGAGGCGCATTTCCGCCAAATGAACTGGCGTTAATTAAGACCATGGAACTGTATTTTTCGTCAGTAAGGTTGTTAAGAGCCAGAAATGCTTTGAGTTGAAAATTGCCCCATTCTCTGGTGTATTGCGCTTGTAAGTTCACTACGCCATAAGCATCGGAGTATATCGAGTTATCATCCCGCAGTGGGATCTCACTGACATGTTTATAGAAAAGCTGCAAGTCAATTTTTCGCTTAAAACTGACAAGGTAACTAGCGTTGACCTGACTGCGAGGACTGCCAGTTAGTTCATTGTTTGAATAGTCGTTTTCGCCATCAACAAAGTCAATAAAAGAGTAAGGCGAATAACTTCCATTTAGTTGAAGTTGGTGGCTCCATGCGCTGGTTGGCAATGATAACTGGTAGCGCAAATCGTACTCCAAACCTGGATGAGCAGTTTTGCCGGCATTAATTCCAAAGTAAGCATCTTCTCCTACTCGCCGGGCGACTAGTAAATTTTTTACAGTCATGTAGTAAGCGGAAATATCGTAGTAAAAGCGGTCGAATAAATAGCCTCGGCTACCGAGTTCAAAATTCCAGCCACTTTCTGGTTTTATCGCGGTATTGCGATCACCATCAGGTAGTAAGGTCTCTTCTAAACTTGGAGGTGAAAAACCATGGCTAACTTGCGCATATATATTTTTTCGTTGGCTTAGTTCATAATTCATTGCCAGGCGTGGCGAGTACATGAGTTTAAAAGTGTGTTTCCCCGACTGATTACCATTCGTCAAAAACTGGTCGGTGTAATTGTACCGGGTTTGGTTGAGGTTTAGCCCTGCTGAAAGGTGCCATTTGCTAGCAAAATGATATTCTAGCTGGGTAAAAATATTGAAGTAATTACGTCGTTCTCGATTATCGGAAAGAGTATCTCTGGGAGCCCGGTCTTCGGTATTTTGGTAGGTTTCCCAATGGTAGGTTTCAAAAAACGTTTCATTACCAAGAAGAAATTTCCAATGTCCTTCGGTTGTTTTAATCATTTTTTCCAAAACCATCCTGGCACCAAGGTAATGGCTACTTTCTTTTAGAAAATTGAAAGGGCGCAACTCATCAGCTTTTCTTCGCTGTCCAAAAAGTCCAATGGTGGAATGCCAGCGGTTTTTCCATTCAGAGTCTATGGAGGCACCGAAAAGGCTCTTTTCTGAATCTTCATACCCTCGGATAGCTGCCCAATTTCCAGCGGCTTCCTGTGGGGAATCTTCAAATGTTTCAATGTTTATTGAGCTCGGAATATAGGCTTTTAAGTCAGTATGATTGGCGATGAAGTGGAGCTGGTGATTATCAATGCGGAGCTGTCCGGCATAGTTTAAGTTTTGACGGTCCGTTTCATTATTTCTCCGAAATCCTGCTGATTGAATGTTTTCCAAGGCAAGAAAATGGCTCTTACTGGAGTCGGATAATGCCATTTGGACATGTTGTTGTTGCGACTGAAAAGAGCCTATTCCATAGTCAAATAGAAATTGGTTTTGGCGTGCTTGTCTTGGCGAAAAAAGGATGGTTCCTCCCAATCCCGAGCCATAAAATCCGGATGCCGGTCCTTTGATGATTTCAGCACTTCCCAATACTGCCAGGTTTAAATCTTCGATACTTGTTTCACCAACCCCGTTGGTCAAGGGAATACCACCATAGTAGGCTCTAATTTTGTTTGACGCATAGGGAGACCGACTGCCAATTCCTCGAATGGTAAGTCGATTGGTTGTCAGACTGGCACTTTGCATGTAAATACCGGGTATCTGATTCAAGGTAAAATCGACGGGCTGGAGCGAGTTGCGTTCCAATTGCAAAGCAGGAATAATTGCGATGGCAGCTGGTGCTTCTTGTAGGCGACTTTCATAATGAAAGGCTTTTACGGTGATTTCATCAATGGCAAAAATGGAGTCTTCCAGGACTGTTTCGTTGTATTCTGACCAGTTATCCTGGGCTTGGAGGCTGTTAACTTGTAACAATAGAAAAACGGTAGCCAAGCCTACTAATAGGTGCTTCATCGCAGCTTATTTGAGTTTTTTGGGTTTGCAGACTTTTCCTTCTTTCTTAACCTTTGCGCCACATTTTTTACAACAATACTTGGGGGTTTCCGACTCCTCAAAATCTTTCTTCTTACAGGCTGTTTTACCCATTTGTTCAATTGTTTTTATCTATTGTCAGAAAAACAACAAAGCTTAGAAATTGTTTGTGGGGAGTGCTGAAATCGACGGAGATTCCGTAGGTTCATTAACAATTATCTCAAGCCGTAGGGTTTGGAGGATTTTGCTGGATTATTTATCGAAGCGTTTTCCCCACCAGGCTTTTAGGCGTTCCAAAATTTTAAGTTCTGAAGCATTGGATTGCGGTTTGTAAAGCCGTTCATTTTTTACCATTTCTGGAAGAAAATCCTGCTCAGCAAAATTTCCTTTATAGGCGTGGGAATACTTATAATCTTTGCCATAGCCCAGTTCTTTCATCAGCTTGGTTGGTGCATTCCGAATTTGAAGCGGAACGGGCAAGTTGCCAGTGCGTTTTACCAGTGCTTGTGCCGAGTTTATTGCCTCGTAGGCCGAGTTACTCTTGGGAGAGGTTGCTAGGTAAATGGTGCATTCCGAGAGGATAATTCGAGATTCGGGGTGCCCGATTTTATGCACGGCATCAAAAGCACTTTGCGCTAATAGTAAGGCGTTGGGATTGGCTAAGCCAATATCTTCGGCCGCTGAAATAATTAGCCGGCGGGCAATAAATTTAACATCTTCACCTCCTTCAATCATCCGGGCAAGCCAGTAGACTGCAGCATCAGGATCACTCCCTCGGATACTTTTGATAAAGGCCGAAATGATGTCGTAATGCATTTCTCCATTCTTATCGTAAATCGCCGGATTACTTTGCAGCCGTTCGGTCACCTTGTCGTTTGTCACCACAACTTTTTCATTTTCCTCCGCTAAAATCACCAATTCAAGAATGTTGAGTAGCTTACGTGCATCGCCTCCTGAAAAACGAAGCAATGATTCATATTCTTTAATGACAATTTCTTTTTGTTTTAGATCGGTGTCTTTGGTAATTGCCAATTCTAAAATGCGCTGCAGGTTAGTTTTGTCAAGATGCTTTAAGACATAGACTTGACAGCGCGATAATAGTGGGCTAATCACCTCGAATGATGGATTTTCAGTGGTGGCACCAATCAGCGTAACGGTTCCTTGTTCAACAGCTCCCAGTAGCGAGTCCTGTTGGGATTTACTGAATCGATGAATTTCATCGATAAATAGGATTGGGTTGGGGTGATTGAAGAATTGTTGCTTGCGGGCTTTCTCAATCACTTCCCGAACGTCTTTTACCCCTGAGTTGATCGCACTAAGGGTATAAAACGGGCGGTCGAGTGTATTCGCAATAATCTTTGCCAAAGTCGTTTTCCCAACTCCGGGAGGTCCCCACAAAATGATGGATGAGATGTTTCCGGACTCAATCATTTTACGCAAAACACCGCCTTCACCAACCAAATGTTCCTGGCCAATGTAGTCGTCCAGTTTTTTCGGACGAAGACGCTCTGCAAGGGGAGATCGACTCATAGTTGTATTTTTAATTTAAGGGTTTTCCGTTTGAATAATTCTAAAATGTCTGACAGATTGAAAAACTAACGATCTGTTGATTTTAGTTACAATAACGTTTAATCACATTGTAGGCATCTTGAATTCCTAATTCTCCTGCCTTACTCAAATCAACTGCACCACCATCAACTTCGTCAAGATAAATTTTGGTGAGTCCCCGGTTGTAGTAGGCTTCGGCAAAATCAGGCTGCAATTCAATCGCCTTGTCCAAGTTGCGGATCGCTTCTTGGTAGCGGCCCAATTTACAAAGAATGTAGGCTTTATTATAATAGGCAAACGGAAAATTTGGGTTGAGGTGGATACACACCTGATAATCATCCAAAATATTTTCGTAGTCGTTGATAAATTCCGAAGCTTGAGCTGAATTTCCTGAGTTTGTTCCAACCGGAATTGTAAGATCTTCCGAAAAATCAGGTAAGGATTCTAGTAACTTGACCATTTCTGTGCGGCAATTCGCCCGGCTAAAATGGGCCAAAGTACTTCTTTCGTTCAATTTCAACGCTTGGTCAAAGTCTTCCATTGCTTCGCTATATTCATTAACCAAAAACTTAAAAACTCCCCGGCTTAGGTAGTTTTGGGCGACCTGGTTTGTTTTTATTTTTTCATTGAAATAAAGGATGTTGTTTCTAAAATAGTCTATGAACTTGGAGGTCTCAATATTACTGATGGTCATGGTGGGCGTGTAATTATTGAAACTATTCAGTTCTTCCAACGCGAGGTTATAATACTGCAAGCGTTCGTAGTCGACCGAGTTCTGGCTGTATGATGAAATCACGAAAATATCCTGCAGTTCAATAACAATATTGCGGTTTTGAATGCGTCCATCATCAATTTCCTGCTCTTCGTCAGTTGGTAGGTTTCGGGTATCAGCCAGTGATAATCGGAAGCGCCGGCGATCGCGTTGCTCCTTGGTCTCCTCTTGTTGTTGCATGGAAGGCCGCTTGGGACTCTGAGCAGGAGTTTTTTGTTGTGTACTTTGACTTTGTTGAGCACTGCCTTGTTGTTGGTTGCTCGTTGAAGACTGTTGTTGAGACTGCTGACTTTGTTGGTTCTGAGCCAGTGCTTCCTCCATCATTCGTTTTCTAATATCTAAGCGAGGATCAAGCTTGGCTGCAACGTCGTAATCGTGTTCATAACCAGCTTCTCCTAAGACTTCTTTGGCAATTCCCCGGTTTAGGTAAGCATTTGGAAGTGTGGGATTAATATCAAGCGCCAAGTCGTAATCCATAATTGCACCCCGATAGTCTTCCAATTTTTGCTTAACAATCCCTCGGTTGTTGTAGGCAAAAGCATTTTGTGGATCAAGTTTTATTGTTTGATCGAAATCGCGCAAGGCAGCTGCGTAGTCTTCAAGCTCAAAGCGGGCCAACCCTCTAAGCAAATAGGCACTCGCATAGTGAGGTCGAATGATGATTGCCCGGTTCAAGTCGCGAATGGCTTCTTTTATGTCGCCCTTGAGGATGTTCGCGTTGCTTCGGTTGATAAAGCTATTGATAAAATTTGGGTTGATTTCCAGTGCTTTGTCGTAATCGGCAATGGCGCCCTCAATGTCTTTCAACGAAAGTTTGACAATTCCCCGATTATTGTATATCGCAGCATTGTTTGGGGATAGTTCCAGTGCTTTGTCGTAGTCGCTCAAAGCAGAGTCGTAATCTTTCAGCTCGAGAAAAGCAAGTCCTCTGTGCATATAAGCATCGGGGTAGTAGGGCTTAATTTTAACAGCCTGATCATAATCCCGGATAGCACCACGAAAGTCTTCAAGCTGATGTTTTGCAACGCCACGGTAATAATAAGGCTCGGGTAGTTGGGGTTTAAACTTAATGACAATGTTGAAGTTTTCTATGGCTCCAACATAGTTTCCAACCTGAATTCGAGTTTGACCTACACGGATGTAGTGGCTAATATTTAGCTGGCTAAAGGCCAGATTACTGATCAAAAGAAGTAAGATCGACAATTTGAGTTTCATGAGCAGTCAGTCTTTCTATGTAGTATTCGTTTTTCGTGCCGTGCAATTTACGAAGAGCAAAACGAATATTTGAATGTCTACGAATTAGTTTTTCGTATTTTTAGTGAAATTTCAAATTATTAACAAAAATCAAACCAATGAAAATGAAACAGAATTGTTTCAAGTTTTCAATTTATAAATTGTCCGAACATCTTGAAAGTTGAATGTCCATTGTTGAATAATACAATTATTTCTTAGCTTGAAAGCATGTGGCAGAAGTTGATAGTAGCTACTTTCTGCTGTCCATAGTCTAAGGTCTGAATATCTATAATCTAATCTTTAATCCAAATGAAAACACGTTGTGAATGGTGCCTTAAAAATGAATTGTATATTGATTACCATGATAAAGAATGGGGTGTTCCCTTACATGATGATCAAAAATTGTTTGAGTTTCTTTTATTGGAAGGCGTGCAGGCCGGCTTAAGTTGGCTTACCGTTTTAAAAAAACGAGAAAACTATCGAAAAGCCTATGATGATTTTGATCCGGTGAAAGTAGCTGTTTATGATGAGGCAAAGCTAAATGAGTTGTTGCAAAACGAGGGCTTAATCAGGAATCGATTGAAGATAGCTGCTAGTGTAAATAATGCGAAATGTTTTTTAGAGGTTCAAAAAGAGTTTGGAAGCTTTGATCGCTACATCTGGTCGTTTGTCGATTTCAAACCAATTGTTAATTATTTTGAAAGCTTATCAGAAGTTCCTGCAAAAACGCCTTTGTCAGACTTAATCAGTAAGGACTTAAAAAAGCGAGGTTTTAAGTTTGTCGGTTCTACCATTGTGTATGCACATATGCAGGCAACAGGAATGGTGAATGACCATTTAGTGAGCTGTTTTAGGCATGCCGAACTAAAAGATAAGAAATAGCCAAGAGAAAAGCCCCCAAGTGGTTAAATGATGAGTTGTTGCTTTTTTAAGAAGAACTAAGGTGTTGGAGGCGTTCGGTTTAGAGCAAAAAAAAGAGTAGATCTCCATCTACCCTTTTCTAACCTAACTAAACCAATAAAACTAATCAAACCTAAACTTATGAAATAAAATCTACGGCAAATATATGTTTTAAAACACAAATATGTGTTAAGCCAATATTAAAAATTGTGTTGTAGAACATTTTTTTGAAAAGCCTTATTTCGAAAAGAGCTTAAAAAAAAGAGTAGATCTCCATCTACCCTTTTCTAACCTAACTAAACCAATAAAACTAATCAAACCTAAACTTATGAAATAAATTCAGTGGCAAAGATATGCCGGGGAGCAGAAATGAGTGTTAAGCGAATATTAAAAGTTGTGTTGTAGAACAGTTCCGTATTTTTTGCATCTTTATTCTTACTGTAACTTATTGTCGCTGAATGGATGTGTAGGTGAATTGGAGATGCGTTGTTGATTGTTAATTCAAAGTTAATAGGGCTAAATCATCTTTTTTGAAAAGAAATTACGCTTGCTCGAAATAATTATCTTGGTTTTTTATATAGCCTCAGCTAGTCAATAAAAAAGGGTACAACTATTCGTTGCACCCTTGTAATATCTGGTTGGATCTGGATTACTTTTTCTTTTTCTTCTCTTCTCCGGCAATTGAATCCCTCATAGACGTATCTGCCATGATGTTTTTGTATTTCATGTAGTCCATGATTCCTAGATTTCCTGATTTGAAAGCTTCAGAAATAGCCAGTGGTACTTGAGCCTCAGCTTCAATAACTTTCGCACGCATTTCTTGTGCTTTCGCAATCATCTCTTGTTCTAGAGCGACAGCCATTGCACGACGCTCTTCAGCTTTCGCCTGAGCAATGTTTTTATCAGCACTTGCTTGATCAATTTGCAAACCAGCTCCAATGTTTTTACCTATATCAATATCAGCGATATCAATTGAAAGTATTTCGAAAGCAGTTCCGGCATCGAGGCCTTTGTCTAGAACGACTTTTGAAATCGAATCTGGATTTTCCAATACTGCTTTGTGTGTGTGCGATGAACCTATCGATGATACGATTCCTTCGCCAACACGAGCAAGAATGGTGTCTTCACCTGCACCACCAACCAATTGTTTGATGCTTGCACGAACGGTAACTCGAGCTTTTGCAATCAACTGTATTCCATCTTTGGCAACAGCAGCAACAGGAGGGGTGTCAATTACTTTGGGGTTTACCGACATTTGTACTGCTTCAAATACATCACGACCGGCAAGGTCAATGGCTGTGGCCATGTTAAAGCCCAAATCAATATTTGCTTTTTCAGCAGAGACCAGCGCATGAACAACCATGTCAACTTTTCCTCCAGCCAGGTAGTGAGCTTCCAGTTTATCGCGGTCAAGTTTGATTCCAGCCTTTGTTCCTTCAATGAGTGCGCGAACAATAATTGAGGGCGGAACCTTCCTGAAACGCATCAGGAAAAGCTGCAACAGCGAAATACGAACACCAGATACTAAGGCCGAAAACCAGAGGCCAATAGGGATAAAGTACAGGATAATGATTAGTAGGACAAAAATTCCTACAACTAATCCAAAAGTTCCAAAATATTCTATCATAACTAATCCAAAAGTTCCAAAATATTCCATTATTCTTGATTTATGGGTTCAACAATTACTTGTGTTTTCAATACTTCAATGACGCGGATTTTTACGTTTGGATCAACGAAGCCTGTGGCTGATTTGGCTTCCATAATTTGCTCGTTGATGCGTACTTTACCAGTGGGAACTAAGCGTCCAAGGGTGATTCCTTCGTCGCCTTCATGGATCGTCTGCGAATCGATTTGGTCTACATGACCATCAATCTCCGAATTGAGTAGCATTTTTTTCCCGGTTCGGCTTTGAAAAAAGCGGAAGACAACTACTGGTGCGGCAATTAAAACAACTGCCAAGGTGATAATTCCTGCCACGACCCCATAGGTGTCAAAAGCTAAGTAAACACTGGCTCCTAATAACAATACACCGCCAATTCCGGCGATGGTGATTCCTGGAATAACAACAAACTCCAACAGGAGTAATAAGATTCCAAGGAAAATCAGGAATAGAATGATTAATATGGTCATTTGCTACAGGTTAATCGATGGTGGCTGTTAGTTCACGAGCAACCAAGGCTTTCTTCATTGGACTAAGATAAGTAAAACTTCCCTTTTTAACATCACATTTCCCCTTATAATGTGTGATTAAAGTGCATTGGGTTGCTTGTTCTGCATCGTGTTCACAAACACTGATGAGGGCATCAATAACATAGTCGAAACTATGGTGGTCATCGTTGTGCAAAATCAGGAAACGAGCTTCCTCTTCTTTTGTTTTTTTTACCTGCTCTGACTGTTTTTCCGGAGATTCTTTTGCTTTCATGGTCATGGCTTTCATTCTTCTGATATCTTTCGAGCTTCTTGCACCGAAATTCGTTGACCGTCTTGATAGGCGGCAATAAACGCATCTTTTACACCTTCGGTACGTACCTGCGATTGCATTTGCAGTGCATCGTTGTATGATTTTAACTCACCGACGGTATAAACAGTAACTCCTTTTTCATCAGTATATTGGTCAATCCTTCGAATAATTGCTAGCTTCTTATACAGGCGCTGTACCCAGTCTGGCGGTGTTTTACTGTATGCACCGATCTGTATCTTATATACGACTCCTTTGTCAACAACGACCGGCTCTTCAGGTAGCATGGTTTTGACCAGGCTGTCGGGTAGCACAATTGGCTTTTGTGCTTCCAACTTTTCAATGCGTTTTTGTTCACGGGCATGTTGAATGCTATCTTCCATTTGGCGAACCTGTAGCGCAAAATCTTGAATCGATTGAGCAGATTGACCGTCCCAGTATGCTTTCTCCAGCGCACGTGCTTCAGCATAAAACTGATTGATAGCCTGTGTTTGCTGGTAAGTTTCTTTTTCAAGTTGAAGGATTTGTTCTGCAATTTTATTTTTATTGCTAGCCAGCGCAGTCTTGTACGCATTACGTAATCGACTGGTTTGTTCCTGGATATTATTCAGGTTTTGTTCGGCTTGCCAGGCTTTTACAAAAGCATTCAATGAATTTTTGCTGTTAAACTGATCAATGTTCAGGTATTTTATGGTCGCATTTACCTGAAAATTAATTAAGCTGTCAGCTAGGCCTGTCGGAATTTCAACGACTTCGGGGATTAGCTCTTCTTCTGGAGCAGCTGTTTCCTCTTGTTCTTCTGTAATTTCTTCTTCAGGCACAGGGAAAGGATTAACTTGCTGTTCGCAAAGCTCGATTAATTCTTCGATACGGGTCGAGCGTTTTTCCCTCTTTTTGGCTTCCTTGTCGTATTGCTGATAATATTGGAGTGCCTCGGAGAAATTATTTTCGGCGTGAAAACACTGCCCTAAATAGTAGAAACTCTTGGCAGGGGTATCATCTCCCAGGGCAATTTGAAGAGCATTTCTGGCTTGTTGTGAAAAATTCTCTGTTTCGACCAAACACATACCCAAATAGTAGTTTAGTTCCTTGTCCTGAGGGTATAAGTGAACCAAATCCTCAAAATAGGGAAGTGCTTCGGAATAGTTGCCGTTTTCCACAAAATCCTTCGCCAATTGCTCTGGATCATTTTGTGCCTGAGTGCTTTTAGTAAAGAAAGCAGAAATGAGCACAAACAATAAGAGAAATGAAGTTGTTTTCAAAGAAGTTGTCATGTTTTCGCACATATTAGCTAAATCGTTTTCGAAAGTAAAATTACAAAAAATGTTGAAAGCTAATTTTTCTTTAACTGTTTAGTTTTTGTTAGTTTTTCGAGCGTGAAAACGCTGATATTTATCATTAATTCAAGTATATTTGTCTAATTAAACAAAAAAAATGTATGGCATTGTTAGAAAAAGGTGAAGTTGCACCTAACTTTAAGGGACTTAATCAAAATAACGAAACCATTTCTTTGTCGGATTTTAAAGGCAAAAAGTTAATTTTATACTTTTATCCGAAAGATAATACACCTGGGTGTACGGCTGAATCCTGTAACCTGAACGATAATTATGATGCTTGGTTGGCTAAAGGCTACGAGGTCATAGGGGTTAGCCCGGACAGTGTGGCATCGCACAAAAAATTTGCTGATAAGTTTAGCTTTGGGTTTAACCTGATTGCTGATACCGAAAAGGAAATTTTGCAGGCGTATGGTGTGTGGGGTGAAAAGAACATGTACGGAAGAAAATACATGGGAGTATTGCGGACAACTTATGTGATTAACGAAGAAGGTGTTATCGAGGAAGTGTTTGCAAAGGTGAAAACAAAGGATCATACAAACCAAATAATCAAAGCTCTAGATTTATAGTAACTATGGCAAAAGAAGACACGAATGTAAATAAGGAAAAGCTGAAAGCCCTTCAGCTTACCATGGATAAAATTGAAAAAAGTTACGGAAAAGGCTCGATCATGAAAATGGGGGATCGCCCTGTTGAAGATGTTCCGGCAATTTCTTCCGGCTCAATTGGCTTGGATATTGCTTTGGGGGTCGGTGGATTTCCCAAGGGAAGAATTGTCGAGATTTATGGGCCTGAGTCATCTGGTAAAACGACTTTGGCGATTCATGCAATTGCTGAGGCTCAAAAGGCGGGAGGCATTGCTGCCATCATTGATGCAGAGCATGCGTTTGATCCATATTATGCCAAAAAGCTTGGTGTTGATACCGATGAATTGTTGATTTCTCAGCCGGATAACGGAGAACAAGCATTGGAAATTGCCGATAACCTGATTCGCTCTGGTGCAATTGATATTGTTGTCATTGACTCGGTGGCTGCCTTGACTCCAAAATCGGAAATCGAAGGTGAAATGGGTGACTCCAAAATGGGCTTGCAGGCTCGTTTGATGTCACAAGCCTTGCGTAAGCTTACCGGTACGATTAATAAAACCAAGACTTGCTGTATTTTTATCAACCAGCTGCGTGAAAAAATCGGCGTCATGTTTGGAAACCCCGAGACGACTACGGGGGGTAATGCACTTAAGTTTTACTCTTCTGTACGTTTGGATATTCGGCGGATTGGACAAATTAAAGATGGCGAAGAAGTGATGGGGAACCATACCCGCGTAAAAGTGGTGAAAAACAAGGTGGCTCCACCATTCCGTAAAGCAGAGTTTGATATTATGTATGGTGAAGGAATTTCCAAAGTGGGAGAGATTATTGATTTGGGAGTAAATTACAACATCATTAAGAAAAGTGGTTCATGGTTTAGCTATGGCGAAACAAAACTTGGGCAAGGGCGTGAGGCGGTGAAAAATATTTTGCGCGATAACCAGGAATTAGCTCAGGAGTTAGAAACGAAAATTATTGAAGCTGTAGCTACGGCTGCTGCTACGATGCAATAAAAATGAATTAACTTGCAGTTGATGTCTGGGTGAGGCTATAACTGCTTCATCCAGATTTTTTTTGAAAAATTGTAAGGTTTTTGGGAGTGAATGATAGAATAAGCGAATGTCAAAGTATTAGGAAACAATTCATTAGTAGGTAATGGTCCGGAAGCGAAATTAGAATGACTGGTTCTAGTTATTTTATCTACTTGTCGATGGGACTGCCGTCGTAATTAAAAATCCCAATAAGGTGTCTAAAATCTAACGTCTTAAATAAAAATATAAACGAATGAAAGTGTTGAAATTTGGCGGTACTTCAGTAGGAAGTGCCGAAAATATCCGGAGAGTTAAAGAGATCGTTAAAAATCAGCAGGACGATGTTATCGTTGTGGTGTCTGCATTGGGCGGAATTACCGATAAAATATTGAATGCAGCCCGAATGGCAGTGATGGGTACGGAATATTTCAACACGGAAATGACGGGAATTAAAGAACGGCACGAAGAAGTGGTGGAGGCTTTGTTTAATGGCGAACAGAAAGAGACCGTAAAAGAAACTGTCATTCATTTGCTTGATGAGTTAGATAAAGTGATTCAAGGCGTTTCAATGATTGGGGAGTTGACTCCCAAAACCTTGGATAAGATTGGCGGTTTTGGGGAGCGTTTGTCTTCGCATATTATCAGTCAGTTTATCGACGGTGCTCAGTGGGTTGATTCTTCCAAACTAATTAAAACAGACAGTGCTTTTGGCCGGGCTTTGGTTGACTTTGAGAAATCCGAAAAGTTGGTGCAAGAAGCCTTCAATGGATTTTCTGGAATTTGTGTTGCTCCGGGATTTGTGTCTAGCAACAACGCTGGAGAATATACAACTTTGGGACGTGGTGGCTCTGATTATACGGCAGCGATTTTTGCGGCAGCCTTGGATGCCCATGTGTTGGAAATCTGGACCGATGTTGATGGCTTTATGACGGCTGATCCACGGGTCATCCGGAAGGCATATACAATTGAGTCGTTAAGTTATTCCGAAGCGATGGAATTGTCGCATTTTGGAGCAAAGGTGATTTATCCGCCAACAATTTTGCCGGTGTACCAGAAAGGGATTCCGATTCAGATTAAAAATACCATGAAGCCAGAAGCGGAAGGTTCATTGATTCGGGAAAGCGAACCCAATGGGAAGGATCGGCCGATTAAAGGAATTTCATCCATTTCAAATATTAGCCTGATTACCGTTCAAGGACTAGGAATGGTAGGAGTGACTGGGATTTCCATGCGTTTGTTTGGGGCACTTGCCCGGGAAGATATCAACGTGATTTTGATTTCACAGGCTTCTTCTGAAAACTCCATCTCGTTTGCGGTAGATACACCTAAGGCTGAAGCAGCTGAACAGGCAATAAGTAACGAGTTTGAGCGTGAAATAGCTGGTCAGCAAATTAATAAAGTGGAAGTTGAGAGTGGCTTATCGATTGTGGCTATCGTTGGCGAAAACATGAAGCAAACAACAGGTATTGCCGGAAAGCTTTTCAACACCATCGGTAAAAACGGGGTGAACATCATCGCCATTGCACAGGGAGCTTCGGAGTTAAATATTTCATGGGTGGTAAAAGACGGCGATCTGCGAAAAACATTGAATGTCGTTCATGAATCATTCTTCTTATCTGAAAATGTTGAGGTCAATATTTTCATGTTGGGGATTGGTTTAGTTGGTGGAAACTTGTTGCAACAAGTTCGTCAGCAACAGGAGAAACTGATGAAGGAAAAGCACCTGAAATTGAAACTGGTTGGTGTCGCCAATTCGAAGAAAATGTTGCTCGATCGCGATGGAATTGCCATTGATGGTTTTAAGGAGCGCTTGGATGCAGAAGGAGAACAATCGGGCTTGGAAGCCTACAAGCAAGCGGTGATTGATATGAATATTTTCAACCCGGTTTTTGTTGACTGT
Source organism: Sunxiuqinia elliptica (assembly GCF_900113005.1). Lineage (GTDB taxonomy): Bacteria > Bacteroidota > Bacteroidia > Bacteroidales > Prolixibacteraceae > Sunxiuqinia > Sunxiuqinia elliptica. The sequence goes on along the minus strand of NZ_FONW01000017.1, from coordinate 17,952 downwards.
ACGGCTTCAAATGATGCCGCTGATTTGTATGCCGATTTGCTGAATGCCAACGTGTCGATTGTGACTGCCAATAAAGTGGCTGCATCTTCGGAATATGAAAATTATTTGAAGCTGAAGAAAATAGCCAAACAAAAAGGAATCAAATTCTTGTTTGAAACCAATGTTGGAGCAGGTTTACCAATCATTAATACCTTGAATGATTTAGTGAATGCAGGCGATAAAATTCAGAAGATTGAAGCAGTTCTTTCAGGAACGCTAAATTTTATTTTCAATACAATTGCTCAAGATGTTCCCATGAGTAAGACCATTAAAATGGCTCAAGAGGAAGGCTATTCGGAACCAGATCCACGGATTGACCTGAGTGGGATTGATGTGGTTCGTAAGTTGATGATTTTGGTTCGTGAGTCGGGCTATCGGATTGATAAAGAAGATGTGGTCATTAATAAGTTTATTCCTGATGAATTTTTCGACGGAAGTATGGAAGACTTCTGGGATGGAGTATCCAATCTTGATGCGGATTTTGAGCAACGCCGTCAAAAGCTGGAGTCGGAAAATAAATGCTGGCGTTTTGTGGCCAAATATGAAGATGGAAAAGCAGAAGTTGGCTTGCAGGAGATTGAACAAGGACATCCCTTCTTTGATTTGCAGGGAAGTAATAACCTGGTGATGTTCACAACGGAGCGCTACCATGAGTTCCCAATGATTATTAAAGGCTATGGGGCAGGTGCCGAGGTAACGGCAGCTGGCGTCTTTGCTGATATTATTCGGGTTTCGAATGTGTAATGCATGTTGTTCAGCTTGTCATAGGAATGCAGCGGAAGGGGAAATGTGATGCTGAAAGCCTGAACGAGAAATCGATTCTCATAAATCAAATTGATCGTATAGAAACTTAATCATACAAAATGAGCATGTAAGGGGTACACTTGGGGGAGTGATTGAAGTACATGTGAGTTTTTGTCTGCCGACAGGCAGGTATCTGTTACCTTCAAAATTAAACATTAAACAGATGAAGTATATAATTGTATTAGGAGACGGAATGGCTGATGAGCCGTTGGCTAACTATGGTGATAAAACTCCGTTACAAATGGCTAACACCCCGGCCATTGACCAATTAGCAAAAATGGGGACTTGTGGCCAGTTGGTTACGGTTCCTGAAAACATGCATCCTGGAAGCGAGATTGCCAATCTTTCGGTTTTAGGGTATGATGTTGCTCAAGTATTTGAGGGCCGTGGAACTCTGGAAGCAGCCAGCATCGGTGTTGTCTTGGAACCCGGAGACTTGGCCTTACGATGCAACCTGATTTGTGTTGAGGGCGAACAAATTAGAAATCACTCTGCAGGTCATATTTCAAACGAAGAAGCTCATGAGTTAATCGATTACTTGAATGAGCAACTTGGCTCTGAAGAAATTGTGTTTCACAAAGGAGTTTCATACCGGAACTTATTGGTAGTTAAAGGAGGAAGCAAGCAATTGGATTGTACGCCTCCTCACGATGTGCCCGGACAAGCTTTTGAACAACACTTGGTAAAAGCAACAGCTGATGAAGCTCAAAATACTGCTGAGAAATTGAATGAACTTATTGCCCGTTCGATGGAGCTATTGGCGAGTCATCCGGTGAACCAAAAGCGGAAGGCTGCCGGGAAAGATATGGCGAATAGTATTTGGCCGTGGTCGCCGGGCTATAAACCCCAAATGCCAACCTTAAAAGAGTTGTTTGGAGTTGAAAAATCTGCGGTTATTTCTGCTGTCGACCTGATTCAGGGAATTGGCGTGTATGCTGGCATGGATGTTATTAAGGTGGAAGGTGCCACTGGGCTTTACGATACCAATTATGAGGGCAAAGCCGAAGCAACAATTCAGGCCTTGAAGGATCATGACTTGGTTTATCTGCATATCGAAGCCAGTGATGAAGCTGGCCATGAAGGAGATGTTGAGCTTAAAACCCGGACGATTGAATACCTGGATCAACGAGTGGTTCGCTATTTAATTGAAGAAACAGCAAAAATGGATGAACCTGTAGCGATAGCCGTATTACCCGATCATCCTACTCCATGTGCAACAACCGTTCATACCAAAGATCCGGTGCCATTCTTGATTTATAAACCGGGTATTGATGGCGATCAGGTTGAGGCTTACGATGAGTTCACGGTTCGAAAAGGCAGTTATGGACTGCTTCGTGGAGCCGAATTTATGCGGGCTTTATTGCAGCAAAACGAGGAAGCAGCTTCTTAGTTTCAGATGCCAAGAAACAAGTTGTCTGAAAATCCAAACATCCAAAAATCTTTACTAAAAATGAAATACTACAGTACCAATAAAACAGTTTCTGGAATCTCATTGAAAGAGGCTGTAACTAAAGGACTCGCCGATGATAAAGGCTTGTTTATGCCCGAACGAATCGAAGCATTTCCGCCATCATTTTTTGAAACAATTCACCAATTATCGTTTCAGGAGATTGCTTTTGAGGTAGCCAAAAAGTTTTTTGGCGAAGATATTCCCAATGATGATTTGAAAACGTTGGTCGATGACACCCTGAACTTTGATTGTCCGATAGCTCATGTCAACGATAATATCTTTGCCTTGGAGTTGTGGCATGGTCCAACCCTGGCCTTTAAAGATGTTGGTGGCCGTTTTATGGCGCGCTTGCTTGGCTATTTTCTGCAGGGAAATGAAGAGCAGGTGAATGTGCTGGTTGCTACTTCTGGAGATACCGGAAGTGCTGTTGCTAATGGCTTTTTGGGTGTTCCGGGGATTCACGTTTATGTGCTTTATCCTAAAGGCTTGGTAAGCGAAATTCAGGAAAAACAGTTCACCACTTTAGGGCAAAACATTACCGCGATTGAGGTGGATGGAACTTTTGATGATTGCCAGCGCTTGGTGAAAACAGCCTTTTTAGATGAGGAGTTGAAAAGCCAGCTAACACTTACATCTGCCAACTCCATTAATGTGGCACGTTTTTTACCACAGGCATTCTACTACTTCAATGCTTATGCGCGTTTGCGCGAGCGTGGATTGACTGAAGACTTGGTTGTTGCTGTTCCCAGCGGAAATTTTGGAAACCTGACAGCTGGCTTGTTTGGAAAGAAAATGGGGCTGCCCATTAAGCGGTTCATTGCTGCCAATAACGAGAACGATATTGTTTACAATTATTTGAAAACCGGTCAGTATGAGCCTAGGCCGTCGGTAGCTACAATTGCCAATGCCATGGATGTTGGTGATCCGAGTAATTTTGCCCGAATTCTGGATTTATACGATCACTCACATGAGGCTATAAAAGCAGAAATGACAGGCTATCGCTATTCCGATGCTGAAATTCGGGAAGTGGTTAAAGACGTGTATCATAAATATGGCTACCTGACAGATCCTCACGGAGCTACGGCCTATAAAGCCTTGGAGGAAAGTTTACAAGATGGGGAAGTTGGTGTTTTTCTGGAAACGGCACATCCCGCAAAGTTTACGGAAACTGTCGAGAAAATAATTGGACTTGGAAAAGTTAACTTGCCCGAAAAGCTAGCTGCTTTTATGAAGGGCGAGAAGCAGACTGTTCCACTCAGTAAAGATTTTGAGGCATTCAAAAAGTACCTGTTAGCGAGAAGTTGATCAACGAAACTGCACTCTATTTGGTGCACATGAAATACTTGGAAGCAGTGGAAAACAATCGTTTTTTTACTGCTTTCTTTTTTCTTAGGCTTTTGGTGTTTTCACTCAACAGGATATTTGGTTATGTCTGGCTCACTTGATTCAAAAAGCCCGGTTTCGAAAAAATGATTGGCCATTTTTAAAGCATCTCCTTTCGAGTGCTTGGTTGCTCTTAAGGTAAACCATTTTTCCATAAATTCATTTTGCTTCACCAATTCCGTATTTGTTTCTGCGATCACTCTTTTTAGAGCTGTTAAATCTGTTTCGTCCATTACCTTTACATAGAAAAGGCTGCTGTAGCTATTTACACATCGGTTGCCAATTGGTTCCCAAATTAGATTTTGGCAGTTGTCACTTTGGATTGTGTAGTGTACATAGGAAACTAGACTTCGCTCTTGTATTGCTGAGATGATCGTGGTAATTTCCTCACAGCTTTTTGACGAATTAAGCTTTAGAGGGATCTCTTTGTATTTGTAGCTTGGTTGAGCGTAGATTGTGTAATTGTAGTCTTGGTCGAAGTCGCTTAAAGTCGATATAAAGTTTTGAATTTCATCGTCTGTATAAGTCGTATCACAAGCAAGAAGGACATAATTTCCTGAAAGCTCTCCTAAGTAATCTTCACTTCCGTTGTAGTATTTAAAGTCGGTGTAATTACAACTGGTCTGAAGAGATTCATTTTCATCAACACAGCTTGCGAAAAGAAAGGGCATTAAAATCAAAAGCAGGAAATACTTTTTCATAAGTTCTTTTTTCGTTAGATGGCAAATAGTATAATTAGGTTGCGTAGGATTGCCATTAACTTGAAGCTTATTTACAAATAGCGGGCAGTCTGGTTTTTGTAGTTGAGGTAGTCTTGTTGAAATGTACTTGTTAGAAATTGTTCCTCCCGGAGGATAATGATGTGGTGAGCTAGGAGGCTAAAGATAATCAGTGCAGTAATCAGCAAGCTTGGAATCAAAAGAAAACAAGCGGTGTTGAAAAAAATGAAGCTGGCGTACATGGGGTTGCGGCTAATTTTATACACGCCACTGGTTTGTAAGGCATGCTGGCGAGTTGGAAGCCCCACGCGCGTAAAGATACTCATGGTGTAATAAGCCGGAATTAACAGGAGGTTTCCTGCTAGCAGAAAGATCAAAGCCAGTAATTTCTGAACATCCGGAATTTCTGACTGAATAAGTATGGGCAGGTAGCTGAAAAAATTAGGGAAAACACTGGCCACAGCGGGACCTGCCAGCAGTAACGAGATTGCAAGTTTTGTGGCAAAAAACACCCATTTGTTAATGGTTGGTTTGCCCCATGCTCCCTGTCCGTTTCTTAGAAGTTGGTACCCCAACAGCAGCGTGCTGATCAAGGGAAGAAAGCTCAATAAAATTAGTCCTGCCTGTAGTAGTTGCATTAGATTTCGCCTTTGTAATCGTAGCCAATTTCTGTTAACACGCGTCCCACTTCGTTTAGGTCGAATTGCTTTCCTTTTAATCGAACTTCCGAGGTGTTTTTATCTGCAAAAACTTCATCAACACCATCTAGTTTCGAAAGGTTTCTGACCACGCTGGCTTCACAGTGCGAGCAGGTCATTCCTTCAACTTTCAATGTGGTTAATTTCATGGTGTTTGTTTTTTGCGACTTTTCAAAACGCTCATAAAAATAACCAAAAATAAGCGATCCAAACAAAAGGATTGTTGAGCTTACTTGCAACCATTGGGGAAGCATTTCATGACCTTCCTCGCCATGGATGTGGACTAGCTGTGACATAAATAAGTCGGCAGGGATAAGCCAGTTTATTAACAGACCAAACAGGATTGCTCCTCCGGTGATGGTCGCAAGGTAAACGGCTAAGGACTTGCGTCCCATGGTATTGCCAATAACTGTCATCGTAGCGACGTTGGTTGCCGGCCCGGCCATTAGAAAAACCAAGGCAGCACCAGGCGAAACACCTTTTAATAACAAAACGGCCGCAATGGGTATGGAACCTGTTGCACAGATGTAGAGAGGGATTGAAGCTGCCAGAATAATCAGTATTTCGAGGAATCCCCAGCCCCTGAACGAGCTGAAAAAGTCATCGGGTAAGATCACTGAAATAAAAGCAGCAATCAGAAATCCAATGATGAGCCACTTGGCAATATCTTGCAGTAATTCAACAAAGGCGTAGTGGGTTGCTCGAACAAAAGCATTGCCTTTAGGTGCTTTTTCTTCATGACATCCACAACTGTCGTCCTTGCAGCTAGCCGCATCCGGTTGTTTTCCCAGTGCTTGGGTATCCAGTTTAAAATTGGCGTATGGATTTTGAGGAGCAGGCTTTTCTTTGACAAGCAGGTTGGTTAAAATTCCTCCAGCAATACCGGTTATAAAGGCGACGATGGGGCGTAGCAAGGCAAATGGCCAACCCAGCATGGAGTAGGTGGCTAAGATTGAATCAACTCCGGTTTGAGGCGTGGAGATCAAGAACGAGTTGGTTGCTCCTTTGGAGGCGCCATTGCGAAAAAAGGAAATGCCTGTGGGAATAACCCCGCACGAACAAAGTGGCATTGGGATACCCAACAAGGATGCATTGACAGCAGATTTTGTTGTTGGTTTGCCTAGGTACTTTTGCACCTTGTTTTGAGGGAAAAATATTTTGAGCAGGCCCGCAAATATAAGTCCCAGCAATAACCAGGGGGCCATTTCATTAACTAAATAAATTAGTTCTTCCAGGTAATTGATTATAAACTCCTTCATCACATCTCCTTTACACTATTAAAAGCAATGCAAAAGTAGAATTGTTTAGATCGAAAAAGAAGTAAAAGATGAAAAAGTTTGATTTGGGCTTGGCAGCTCGAACCGTTCATTAAATAGCAGGCCTATTCTTAAACTTTTATCTGTTTCTGTTTCAATTTTTCCTCTTGGTCCTTCGCCTTTGCCTGTGCCTGCTCTTTTTTCTTTGCCTTTGCCTGTGTCTGTGCCTTTTTTTACCTCTGCCTTTCTTACGCCTTTTCAACGTATAGCTGGGCCGCTTCTGCTTTAATCACAATGACTTCATCTCCGCGATCAATCATTCCCAGTCCGGCAACGGCATCATAAATTTTTCCTTCAATTTTAACTTTTCCTGAAGGGCGTAAAACGGTGTAGGCAACGCCTTTGTGTCCAACCAAGTATTTGTAGCTGGTATCAACGCCTACAAAACCTTCTTCTTTTTCCTGAGTTGAGTGCAGCGACAAGTTTTTAAAAGCGCCTGAGTTAGCCGTAAACAACCTTTTGCTGAGTACCAAGCTGAGCAGAAAACCTCCAAACAAGGCAACAATAACCGTGGTGAGGGCGGAGAGTATTTTTTCAGGATGAACACCTTCAAAATTGAAGTTGATGTTATCAAGCAAACTGAGCACAAGCCCGGTAAAGCTCAGCGTAATTCCGAGTAGTCCGGCAATACCAAAGCCCGGGAGGACAAAGATCTCAACGGCAATCAGAATCAGTCCGACAATGAACAACATGATTTCCCAATTAGCAGCAAGGCCTTCGAGGTAGAGTGGTGCAAAGTAGGCAAAGGCAGCAGCGATGGCAATAATCAGTGGGAAGCCTATGCCAGGGGTTTGCATTTCAAAATAAATACCTCCCAGGATAGCCATGATTAGTAAGCCGGAAACCATTGGGTTAACCAGGAAGCCAATGAGTTTTTCCAAAGCGGTCGGCTTGTATTCAACCAGTTCGTAATCTTCATAGCCTATTTGTTCCAGCACCTCGGGAACATTTTCTGCAATTCCTTCGCAAAAGCCATATTTCATAGCTTCCGATGGGGTGAAGGTCAATATTTTGCCAGTGTCAATAACGCCCGGGATGTAAATGCTTTCATCAACCATGGCCTCGGCAATTTTGGGGTCACGGAACCATTGGAAGGTGGTATCCTGCCCGCTAATGATGGTGTCGCCACCATGAGACTCGGCCGTTGCCCGCATAATGGAGCGCATGTAAGATTGGTATTTGTCCGGCATCTTTTCGCCCGTTTGGTTCACCACAGTTGCTGCACCAATCGATGCTCCTTTGCGCATAAAAATGCTGTCGCAGGCCACTGAAATCAGGGCACCGGCGCTGGCTGCATTGTTGTCGATAAACACATAAACCGGACGTGTGCTATTTAAGATCTTGGTACGAATGGAGTCGGCATCGAGAACGGTGCCTCCATACGTATTCATATGGATTAAAATTACATCGGCATCAAGACTATCTGCTTCCTCAAAGGCCTGCTGGGTTTGTCGCCATACTGCCGGTGCAATATTTTCTTTGATATTGAACTTGTAAATCAACGGCTTTTGGCCTGTTGTTGTAATCGTGTCCTGCGCCAATGCGGGATTTAAAACAGTCAATAAAAGAAGGATAAGCCAGAGTAGTCCTGATTTCATAGTTGCCAATTTAAATTGCGTATGCTCAAAGTTACGTATTTTTTGGTGTGTTGCGCGTTCGTTCAGACACTTCCTTGTTTTGCGGAACATTTTTTAGCTATTTCTGCGGAACACGGATGAGCTGGCTGGTATCATACCCTCGTTTTTGAGCTTCTTGAACCAGCTGCTGGTACGTTGTTTCTTCCAGTTGAGGCGTCCGGCTTAAAATCCATAAATACTTGGGGCTTGAACTTCCAATTAAGGCATAGGAATAATCGTCGGCAAGCTCCAGAATATTATAGTCGGCATAAAAGAACAAGAAAAAGGCCACTTTCAGTTCTCCGGGCTTTTCCGGATTAGGCATCTTGGCCTTGCCTTTGGCTTCTTCGTAGGGGCCGTTCAGGCTGTTTTTGTAGCCAGCGTTAATCACATCAATTTTTCCATCGTCGCGTAAATGGTAACTAGCCGTAACACCAACCAAATCTTTCTCAAAAGAATGTGGGAAACGGGCAATTTCATACCAAGTGCCCATATAGCGCTCAAGATCCAACTCTTTGATGGTGGTTTTGTCAATGACCGACTGCTTGGGTTGACAGGAAAAAAGAAGGGTAACAAGAAACATGATACGAATGACTTGAGTGTGCATAAACTTTGCTTTTGCGTTAGCTGACTATCATTAAAAGTAAGGATTTTTACTGTTTATTCAAGGGGAAAAGAGGCGTTTCAGAACTTTTTTGCTCTTACTTCCGTTGAGTTTGTCGTATTGAGAGTGTGCAAAAAACTGTACCTTGGCGTTCGAGTAGGCAAACCCGCTATTGATAAGAGATGCAACGGGCGTGGCAATTAGCTTACACACAGGAGTGTAATTAGAAGTGGGTTTCCCGTCTGACCGCGCAAGCCGGACAGGTGGGCGTTGCGATAAAAAAATAAACAGTTATAAACATCCATGGCAAGGAAAATTGACACAAAGGCTGATGGTTAACAACTTACCTTATCTGGTGTCTTGGGTCTAATGTCTTGGTTTTAAGGATAAACGCATGAAAATTTACAGAGACTACATAAATAAGTACGACGCCAAGCTGCAGCAAGTAAGTAAGTTGTTGAGTCGTATTTCCTTACTACGCTTATTTATTTTTGTTCTTTCATGCGGCATTCTGATCTACTTGTTTAATCTCCGGTTGTTTACGTCTATTCTGATTGTTTTGCCACTGTTGCTGGTTGTTTTCGGTGCTTCAGTCAAATATCACAACAAAATAGCTTTCCTAAAAAAACATACTGCATTCCTGAAAGAGATCAATGAAGCCGAAGTTTCAAGAGAGCAATCGACGCTTGGAGGCTTTGATCCCGGGCAGCAGTTTGTTAATCCGGATCATCCGTATACCTCCGATCTGGATATTTTTGGTCAGCATTCCATTTTTCAGTTGGTTAATCGAACAACAACAGAGTCCGGGACGATGCGTTTATCGGAATGGCTGTCGGAGCCGGCACCGAACAAGGAAATTCATGATCGGCAGGAAGCTATCCGCGAGTTGGCTCAAAAGCTGGATTGGAGGCAGGATTTTCAGGCCTCGGGGATGCACTTTCAAAATAAGAAAAGTGATTATTCTAAATTGTTAGCATGGGTAGAGGCTCCCATCGTGCTGTTAAAAAATAGAGCGATCTATACCGCGCTCGCCATATTCCTTTCAATCCTGGCGTTACTTGGTTTCTATTTTTCCATCGCCAATATCGGCTCCCCTAATCGGTTTGACTATATCATTCCCTTTCTTGCTGTTTTTGTAATCAATATCCTTGTCTTAAGAAAAGTGGATTCCCTGGCCGAAGATATCGTTAAAACGTCTCAAGAAAATATCAAAACCCTTAAAGGTTACCAGATCTTGATTGATAAGATTGAACGGGAAAATTTCAAGTCCAAAAAATTGTGCGAATTGCAGGCTGTTCTGAAGAAAAGCAAGTATTCGGCGTTCAATGAAATTAAGAAGCTGTGTCGCTTATTGGAATTTTCACAGCAACGGGGCATCAAAAAGATTCCGGTAGGTGGAAATTACCTTTACCCACTGTTAAACCGTTTCCTGCTCATTGATATTTACGTGATTATTGCCACCGAAAAGTGGAAGTCAAAAAATAAAGTGTTTTTGAAAGGGTGGGCTGAAGTCGTAAGTGAGTTTGAAGTGATCAACAGTTTTGCCGGTTTTTGCTATTCCAACCCTGCCTATACGTTCCCGGAGATAAGCGAGGACGACAACTACGTTCAGTTTGAGGACCTGGGGCATCCGTTAATCAATTCGGAAAAGCGGGTATGTAATGATTTTCATTCAGAAGGACATGGGCAGGTAGTGATGGTTACGGGCTCCAACATGGGAGGAAAAAGCACCTTTTTAAGAACGGTAGGCGTTAACATTGTGCTGGCCCTGGCTGGCGCTCCTTGCTGTGCAACAAGCGGACGGGTGTCGAACCTTAAGCTGTTTTCAAGTATGCGTACCCAGGATAATTTGAAGGAAGGAATTTCTTCTTTTTATGCCGAATTGGGGCGAATTGAAAAGATGCTGCAACTCATCGCAAGTAGTCAAAACGTTTTTTTCCTGTTGGATGAGATGTTTAAAGGAACAAACTCCGAAGATCGGCATCGTGGTGGCTTTTCGTTGATTAATCAAATCAGTGAGCTTGAAACATCAGGCATTATTGCAACACACGATATTGAACTGGCCAAACTATCCGGAAGTAAAAGCTTAGTGACCAACTATAGTTTTAACAGTGAAATTAAAAATGGCTCCATGTATTTCAGCTACAAACTTGAGCCGGTTATTTGCAATGATTTTAACGCAAGTGAACTGATGGAAAGAAGCGGAATTAAAATATTAGCCAATCTCCCCAGTTCTTCGGAGCCTATCGTGAATTGTAAAGAAGTTAGGGCTTCACTTGAAGTGAAACCCTCATTGTCCAAAACAAGGTTTGCCGGGCTTGTATGAAAGTCGTAATTTAAAGCAACCAATTTCGAATCAAGCCGTGGAATTTGAAACCGACCATATTTTTCCTATTTTCAATCGGGGAAACAACTCGCAATGCCTGTTCTTTACGCGTGACAACTACTTGTTCTTTATTGAAAAAATCAGAACTCATGTTTTACCTCATGCTGATATTTTAGCTTGGTGTTTGATGCCAACACACTTTCATTTGATGGTGCATGTGAATGATTTGCATATGGAGCGTATTGAGCGTATTGAGCAGGTGACTCGAAGTCACCTGCTCAATAGAACACGTTCGTTTAATGATTCAATTGCTATTTTGTTGCGATCCTATACACGGGCTATTCAGAAACAAGAAAGCCGCACAGGCAGCCTTTTTCAAAACAGAACTAAGGCGATTTGCTTAACCTGCAATGATGGTATTTCTCCTGCCTGGTTTCAATGTAAGTATGGAGCGATGATTCATGTTGACCATCCCGAGAAAGCCTATCCTCAAGTCTGTTTTGATTACATTCATGCGAACCCGGTAAAAGATATGCTCGTCAATGAAATGGAGGAGTGGGAGTTTTCTTCAGCCCGTGATTATGCCGGCTTACGAAACGAAACGCTGGTAAATAAAAAACGAGCCCAGGAATTTGGCTTGGTTTATCGCTAAGAGCCGATCGGGTGATTTCTTTGCTGGAGTCGTTGAATGGCTTGCATATGAAGCTTAGTGATCAGGTGACTTGGAGTCACCTGATCACTAGGAAGTGAGACGCTAACATGAGCCCATATGATGCTACTGAGGGCCTCACTCGAAGTGAGACCCTCAGTAGTTAAAGGCACCTGGGAACTAGAAGAATAAATTTACTGTTCGGTTTCGCTCAGGACTTCCTGGTTGTCTTTATCTTTGGGTTTGCCGGTTGGGGTGTCGTAAATAATGTAGTCGTTGTATTTGGCCTGATTGGTATCTTCCCAAATCTGTTTGCCGGTATTGCAGTATTTCACCAGCAAGGCATAAATTTCGTTGGCTTTTTCCACGCGGTTTTCGGTGGCAATGTCGCGGTCGGCAATGGCGTCTTCCTGCTTGCTTAGTGCTTGTTCGTAGGTATCCAGCCGGGAGTTCAGTTCGGTCAGTAGTTCTGGTGTCAGCCCTTCGCTTTCCAGCTGGGGTAACATGGTTTCGGCTACCCGGTGCACCCGCCGGGTCACATAGCTCAGCTTCCCACCGTCCAGGTCGCTGACGCCTGAAACGCCAAACTTCCGGTAGTTGCCCGATTGTGCACCAAACTTGTTTTCCACGCGCTGCATAATTTCGGCAATGGCATCGCGCAGCTGGATGGCTGCCTCGTCTTTTTCCTGGGTGGCACTTACCTGCACCCCTACCAGCTCATCATCGGTCGGAATGTTGGCAAAGTCAGTCAGCATGGCTTTCAGGGCGTTGAGCTTTTCTTCGGTAACCCCATACTTAATAAACTCAACCAAATCGCGTAACATAAAACCGATCTTGGCCATGGCAAAGGTATAAAGAGCAGAGAGAGCAATGTTGAAGTTTACGGTAACTGTCTTTTTTCTCATTTTTGTAATTTTTAGATTTATAATTCGCTGGTCCGGTCAGACTACTTTTTCAGGATAAGCTTCATCGGAGGGCTGTTTGTCAGGTGTCGCGAACTCCGATTCGCGATTGACTACCCTTAAGGGTTATGGCTTGGCTTAAAGATGCTGCCTGAAGCGTTGAACGTTTACTTCGGGGCGTTTGAAACCCCTCATTTTTAGTTGAAATACCAGGCCGACAAGTTGAAACACAATTCCGGGAAGTTCAAACACTCAGCCGGGAAGTTCAAGCACTTAGCGGAGTGATTAAAACACAAAACCGAGTAGTTGAAACACCAAACCGAGCACTTGAAACACTCAGCGGAGCCGTTGAAACACAATTCCGAGCACTTAAAACACTCCTTTTTTGCTCGGCTGAGTGTCCGGAGCACTTTTTTTAGTATACAGAGCACTTTTTTCAGTGTACCAAGCACTAGGCCGGGCAGTTTAAGCCCCCGGGAAACCAATTGAAGCAGTCGGTTGGCTTGTCAAAGAACTTTTTTGGGTGAATCCAATGCTTTGGAGAGTCATTTCAAGCACGAAGCGAGTCTCCAAGCTTCAGGGGGATGTCTTTTCAGGCGTGTTTTCTGGTTTTACGGTTAACTGAATAAATAAGCAGCTGATTTGAAACGACTTATTAAAAATAATCATTATGAACAAGAAAGGGAAGCGGCAAAGCCTACTGTCTCCCAATAATTTTATGTTTTTCAGCATAATACCAACAAATACCTGCTTTAGAAAAGTCTGAAAAAGAAGATAATAGCAAAGGTTTAAATCTGGTCCCGAGTCCTGCCCTGCCCGACAAACAGCCCGAGCGCCCTAAAACTGAGCATTCCCGTACTGTTTAGTTTATGAAAAGGCGTATCTTGGGGAGTTGGTGAGAATAAGCCTTAGCAGCGAGGAAGCTTGGTGAGTGGCGAAGGGGCTTGGATCATGGTCTTGTTATAAACGGCTACCAGGCGATGCAATCGCGCGGTAGCTTGGGGACTTTGAACTGTAAAACCATAAAATATGAACATATCCAGCAATATATGGTGGGTAGAGTTGAAAAATATGAACAGATAAGTAAGTTAGGCAACATGCAATATGAAAGACGAACTTGAACAATATTTAATAGAGTTAGAAAATGAAGGTGATAAGTTGATTTCAATCGGGAAACAACTTTTAGAAAATATCGGAATGACTGAATTTTCTCTTTTTTGCACAGCAATTTTGAATCGAACAATCAATTTGAATAGAGGCTTTATAACTTTGATAAATGATTCAAATTACATTGCGGCTGCACCACTCGTGAGACTAAATCTTGACAGTTTATTGCGATTGTTTGCATCATCACAATCGGAATTTGATTATGAGACTTTCGCTCAAAAAGTAAGAAGGGGCGAAAAAATTAGCAACTTGAAGGACAAGACTAGAAAGAAAAAATTGAAAGATTTCGAATTAGTCGAAAGGCTCAAAGAAATAAAAGGGTTGAGCTGGGTCGATGATGTTTATAAAGCAGGAAGTGGATTCGTACATCTCAGTATAAATCATATTAACTCATCTTATTCTATTGATGGTGAAATTATGACAGGAGGAATAAGAAAAAATGATGAATTTATTTCAAACACTGAAAAAATAGCAGCAGCACATTATATGACTCAAGCATCAAGGGGGATAAGAGTTTTCATCGGTGATTGGATTAATATAATGAATAAGAAATAAAGCACGATTGCCTAACAAATTGCAAATTGCATTGCGGGTGCAGTGGTGTGCGTTGTCTCTGCTCCTTTCTTGACCGTCATGTCCTACCGGACACAGACGCTCTTCGAAATCCGCAACGACAACTTGCAAGTGACCGTTAGCGGTAATAATAACTAAAAACCTACATTATGATATTTGAAGCAAGACAATCACTAAAATCTCAATTACTTGAAATGCCTGAAACAGGAATGGGCTACCAAATAATTGATGCCATTCAAGAAGGAAAATATTCTTCACAAAGATTTGTTGTTTATAATACAGAATTAGTTGTCAATCTGGACTCTGATTTTGATTTATACAAAAGAAAAATAATCAATGAAGGATACTCTTCTATAAAAGCAAGTTCACCTTATTTGGAACTAAAAGATTTTCAATTCGTCTCCCGTTCCAAGATTTTAGAATTCAGAGTATTAGTTGAGTCAAAAATGACAGAAAAAGGGAGATTCACTGGAGGTAGTGGTGCAACTGATAATAAAGAAGAATATGCAAATGGGGAGGAAATTTTTGTTAGACTTTCTGCATATGAAGACGATAAAAGAATTGACTTTGACAACAAGAAGTTAAAAAGTGGTAGTTATACAACAACCTACGTTGACTATCAAACTTGCAAAAGATATAATGATGACCCAGTTGACAGATATGCTTTGCCAAATAACGAAGAAATAAAATGGGCTTTTTACATACAACCCAAATCTTACGATAAACTTCAAAGAGGAATTGTACAACCAGCTTTTGGTCACGACGGCGGAGGAATTGAAGCTTATTTTAAAAACGGGACTTCAAACAATACGTTCTTCAGAAAAACTGCTTATTAATGAGCCAAAAGAATATTAAACTTCAAGACAAATTTGTCGAGTATTTGGAAACTCAACCAGAACAAGGAATGGGTTATCAAGTTGTTGACTTATACTTGAAAAACGGAATTATTTTACAAAATCGAGTTGTAATTAATTCCACATTTTTACAGTTAGAAACGGATGAAGATTTAAACACAGATGATATAGTTAAAATTGAAATTACTACCGCTAACAAATTGTAAATTGCATTGCGGGGTTCGTGGTGTGTCGTTCGCTGGATTCTCGCAACATCGTTCCGTCCTGCCGGACAGGAACGAGCTCCGAAATCCGCAACGACCACATAGTGTGCCGAGAAGCGATGAATCGGCAAAATAAAGTTCATTGCATACTGTAATTGAGATGGTGGAAGTTGCAAACGAGCAACAGGACACTGGTGTCGCCTTACAGGAGGGGGCATCAAACCACCTAAAGGTGCTGTGTTTAAGAGGCATGGTGCTGAGCGTTTAGGAAAAGATATAGCACGATTATATCAGGTGTGAATATAGGAGCTGAACGCAAGTGAACCCTTGAAGAGGAGTCGAGAAGTGGCCACATTCTGTCAAAAGTTGTAGCGTATGTTATGCAACGATAAGTACAGCGGGGACCTGTTTACTGGCTGTGCGGCAGGCGTCTTTCAGGCGGTAGGACTTATATCCGGGCTTATTTACGGAACTCGGGAACCAGTCACATTGATGGTAAGCGAAAGGCACAACAGGCACACCCTGAAGGCCGAATAGTAATGCGATGTACTGGGACGGACTGAGCCGTAGTAGTGATGAAGTTTCTGTAATGGGAATGGAGCGAAGGGGTTAGCTGATATAGTTAAATCTTTTGCCAACCTGAAAGGGGATGAGCTTTATAGAACAAGCTATATTAGAAGAGCCGTATGACGGGAGACTGTCAAGTACGGTTCTGTGAGAGGCTGGGGGTGAAATTCCCCCGGTCTACTCGACCAAGTGACCGTTAGCGGGCAATTAAAACCGAGATATAGAGTCGGAACATGCCGAAAAAAGACTTTAAACAGAAGTAGGTGCCAAATTAAATTTAATTAATCATGGGAAAAACAGGACAATCAGGACAAGGAAATGCTGGGGGTTGGCCATCAACAACAGGTGGCAAGTCTGGTGGTGGAAGAAGTAACAACTCATCAGGAGGAGGAAAATCTTCTGGCAGTGGAAAATCAGGTGGAGGCTCTAAAGGTGGTGGTAAAAAATAATTTGTATGACTTAAAATACGGATAGGTAAAATTTTCTGTCCGTATTTCAATTTTTAAAGTCTAATGTAAAGAGGTTATTTAATGAGACAAATTTATGGACAACTAACGGCTGAGTTGAAAAACCATACAACTCCTAAAACTGTTGGAAAAGACCCTGGATACAGAATTAATTCTTTTAGGGAACTAGTTGAACAAGTCGCTAAACTATCATATCTGAATAAAGATTATTTGCTTTTTTATCGAGGACAAAAGAATGATTATCAAAATAAAGCAGGTGTTTCAACTTTCTATCCGACAATATACAGAGGAGAATATTTGACTCAGCAAGAATTAAATTACAGATTTGACTTACTTAAAAGTGCTTGTAAACTGTTGGTTCAGGAGTTCAAAAGCCAAAAGATTGAAGGATATCACGAACTACAAAGGAAAAAATATATTCAGTGGAGTGTATTGCAACATTATGAAGTAACTGGAACTCCCTTGTCAGACGTTACTCAATCTTTGAGGGTGGCTTGCTCTTTTGCTCAGTTGTATAACGAAAATGAAACTGCATTTATTTATGTTTTTGGACTTCCTTATTACTCAAACAGGATTTCTATAAACTCAGAACACGACTTAGTAAATATTAGACTGTTAAGTATTACGCCTCCATCTGCATTAAGACCATACTTTCAAGAGGGTTACCTTGTAGGAACTGAGGATATTACTAACGAATACGTAAATAAAGGAGAATTAGACTTAAACCAAAGATTGATTGCAAAATTTGAAATTCCAAACTCTGATGAATTTTGGAATGCAGAATTTGATAGAATTCCTGAAAATGCTTTATATCCTGACAATGACATCATCAAAGATATTTGTGATAATTTAAAACTTGATTTACAGCCAGAAGTCGAGGACAGTGATTTAGGATTGTTCTTGAAATTATGGACTGAAATTGAATCCATCATCTTGGAACGAGCTAAAAAATATCAAAGAAACGTATTCAATATGAGAAAAGCTCTTTTCATCTTAATGGAAAATGAGGAGCAAACTTATAACTATTTG
This sequence comes from Sunxiuqinia elliptica, assembly GCF_900113005.1. Classification (GTDB taxonomy): domain Bacteria; phylum Bacteroidota; class Bacteroidia; order Bacteroidales; family Prolixibacteraceae; genus Sunxiuqinia; species Sunxiuqinia elliptica. The sequence goes on along the minus strand of NZ_FONW01000017.1, from coordinate 586 downwards.
AAAGAACTCGACTATCTAAGGAATTTTAGGAATAAATTAGTACACAATCCAGCTTCAATACGAAAAGATGACATTCGGAAAATGACAGAAAATTTAGAGTATTTGATGAATGAATTAAAAAAAGCCCATAACATTTTGTATAAGTAATGGCAGGCTATGTGGTAAATGTCAAGTTTCGCAGCCCGCTCAAACTGCGTAGCGGTTTGACAGGGAATTACCACGCAACCATCTCCCCCTTCTATGTTGTAATCCAAACTTAGGGAGTATTATTTTGAAACTATTTTCGCTATAACTTTTTAAATCTAAGTATATTATCTTTATTTCTTGTAAAGAGGAAGAGGACGCAGGCTCTGCTGGGGAGCAACCTGTCAGCAATACTCTTTACGGATACACTGTATAAGGGGAGGTTCTCGGACCTTCCTTTTACTTATACAGGAATCCTCAATGGCTAAAGAAAACCCAATATGGTTTCTATAGCTTACGCTGATAAATATCCCGTAAAAACAACCTTCTATCAGTAGACAAATACTACATTTCCCTGTTTCAGTTTTTACAAGTAAAGCGCCGCAATCTCGTTAAGCAGACC
>NZ_FONW01000007.1:179319-224926 GCF_900113005.1 Sunxiuqinia elliptica | reverse complement strand
TCCTGAACCGATCGTTGGTGAGCAGGAATGCTGGCAGCAATTTGTTGAAGATTAGCTCGTAAGTCCTGGATATCTTTTTCCTGCAGGGCATCCTGAATGTCTCTGAAGATGGCTTCGTCCATGGGGCTAAGCTCATTTTCTTCGTTTGCAGAGGCGTTTTCCTGCTGTTGTTCTTTGTAAAAATGATGAATATTTTCTTTGGAAGCGATGTTGTGCTGTGCCAGGTGAATTTTAGGCAGGCTCTGGCTCATGCTGATTAAATCATTGATGCTGACCGGTTGAGAGAATTCTTTAAAAGATGATAGTTCTTCGGATAATTCAAAGCTGAACTCCTGTTCATCGCTGTTCATTTCAACATCCTGCGAATTGGCTTGCTCCATGCTGATGTTTTTCAGCTTGTCGCGCAGGTTCTGAATATCCTTCTCCTGAATGGCTTGCTGGATTTGCTCTTGTAGCCTGACTTCCTCCTGTAGCTCTGAACTGAATGCCAGTTCTGCCTTGAATTCGCTTAGCTCCTGGCCGGTCAGCTCTCCGCTAAGGTACTTATCAACTAGCTCTATTTTATTTTTCCGTATCATCTTCACAATATTTTTTCTACGATTTCTTTTACGTTTCGCTTCCATGCTGGTTTAAGGATCCGTTTTTCCTTTTTACAAAGCATGTTAAAAACAGGGTGTCTTCGTTCTTTGTAACCTGCTGGTTTGCTATATTCCCCGTGCTTGTATTAAAAAAGAGTGAGCAATCGAATTACATTCCGGAATCTATTACTGCAAAGAGTATGCCTGTTGCTTTAGTTTTTTGTATTTGCAACAAGAATGTAATCCATTTTAGTTCCTGTAGAATTACTTAAGGATCAGAAATCATGCCTTTGTTTCGAGATTGAACTTCCGGCTTGTGTATTTTATCATTTTCAAACCTTTATTCCTGAAACTCGCAAAAGGTAACCCTCCGAATGCTATTTCCTTCATTCTACAGAGAGGCAGCTCACATCTTTGTGTGCCAATATTGTATTGTTTTCTTCAAGTCCAGGCTTGCTATAGGAATATCAAGTAGGAGTAGTCGTCGCTAGGCGTTATCTTCCAGAATCTTTTTGTACTCAATGTCTTGCTTGATGCTTTTTACAAGGTACTCTTTACATTTGTATTTTCTTTTCTTGGCATATTTTTCGCTTTGGTAGCCCATTACCTGCGCAATTTGCTTTAATGGGACTTTGTCGAAAAAGAGCTGAAGTATTTTCTGACAATCTTTGCCGAGATTTTTAAAATGTTTTTGGTAAAGCTTGTATTTTTCATTCATTTCGGCCGTCTCTTCAAAGCTGCGGTCGTAAATGTCTTCATTAAACTGATGATTATCTTGAATCTTTTCTCGTTCGTTTTTCCTTTTTTCCAGCTGTTTTAGCCATAAAAAACGACACACTGAATACAAATAGGTTTCAAATGAGCAGTCAAGTACCAGATCGTTGGCCTTTAGTTTGCGATAAATGATAATAATGGCTTCTTGGAAGATATCATTTGAGTCCTCATCATCCCCGCTATTCTTTTTTATAAAGAAGTTAATCTTGTAAAAGAAATTTTTATAAATGTACTGGAGAATTAAATTGTCGTTTCTCAGAATTCCATTTAGAAGTTCTTCGTTCGTATAATTTATCATCTTCGCTATTTAATTCTTTAAATGTTTTTATCCGAAAAAGACGGATATTTCTTCGCCAAATCCTTCAACCACACAAATACATTTTCAGGTTAAATATGCCCATAAAATGTCTAAAAAGCAAATGATATACGCCTTTTGAGCAACGGACAATCGTAACTTTATAGATGTTTGCTCCATGTGTTTCGATGATAAAAATACAAAATACAATCGTGGGATTTGTCTTGTAGGGGAAAATCGTCACAAATTGACTTTTGAAATTGTAAGTTGGAGTGAATTGAAGTTTGATCTTTTTAAAAAGTTGTTGTTTGTTTTTGGTGCAGGAATAAACTCAAAGCAGGTAGTTGAAATGGGGGAGGTGAGAAAATACTATAAAAATAAAAAGGTAGACCCTCTGGCCTACCTTTTCTCACTAAACTAACTAACCTAACTAAACCTAAACTTATGAAAAAAAACGTACTACAAAGATATGCTCTAAAACATTAACTCGAGTTAAAAATTTGTTAATTGATGTTAAATAAATTGTTTCCCCTCAAAAAAGTGGATTATTGCGGGACAAAAGTATAGGAAATGGTTCCTTTTTGCTGAGTGGGAGCAGAAGCGTCTGCATTAAAACGAGTTCGTTCTGCAGCCTGTTTGGCATATACTTCAAGCATCGGATCTTTTAGCTTGTTGTTTTTTCGTACTTCGGCTTGGATAACTTTACCTCTTTGATTGACGACAATATCAACAACAACCAAGCCTCCACCTTGTGCTAGATATACAGGAATGGGTAAGCGAACATGGTATCGATTTTCAAGAAAGTAATGAATGTTACTTTCTCCGGAGTAAATCGTATTTTTGATTGAATCAGGATCCATACCTTCGGTGGTTTCTTCGGGCATCGTAAATTCTTCCATCTTTTTGACTTCTTTTGACAATTGGCTGTTTACATCAGAAACCAGTTTCTGGGCTTCTGCGATTTCCCGTTGATAATCCTCGTCAAAAAACGGATCTTTAGTGGGAGCATCATTGACAGCTCTGTTGCTCCTGCTGGTTTGTTGTGGAGTTTCGTTTGGGGTAGAGGGCGTATTTTCGTCTTCGGCTTCCTCTTCCACTTTTTCAAGTTCAGGTTCTTCCAACTCTTCAATGGCTGAAAAATCAATGATAATTGGCTCTTCTTTAACTTTGCCTTTTAGATTAACTTCGGCAAGCAGAAAACTGCCAAACAGAAGAATATGAAATAGCAAGGTTCCGATAACGCCATAAATATTCTGCTTATATAACTTTTTGATTTTTGCCATACGTGGGCAAAGTTAATAACAAAAAGCCCTTAATCGGAGTGAAAAGGGAATTTTGAGGTGCGATTTTTTTATCTAAATCTTTTTTGATGTAAAGGTCTTTTCATTTTTTAATGTAAATTAAAGCCTGCGGACGGAGGGAAAGGTGATCGTCTGTTAAATGAGGTTAAAGAGACAATTGCAACCATTTTCTTTCGTTATGAAGTGCATAAAAGTATTTAATAATTAGCTGAGTGAGAAAACTGTATCGAGGGATATTGATTTGCTTTTTGCTGATGGAATCAGCTTATTGGGCAAGTGCCCAGGAGTTTATGGTAGATTCTGTGTCAAATGAAGCAGTTTCTACCGAGCAGTTTTATGATAGCTTAAAGCATAAAGCTTATCGTCACCGGATTACCCGGTTAGTGTATGATAACTTGGTGAGCCAAAAAGGAGTCGCGAATCAGCAGCTTTTAGAACAGGAATTATTCCAGTTAAATCAATTGGAGGGGAAAACAATTGCCAGTGTGCAAGTTCAGCAGCTGGATATTATTGGTCCTTCTTTTGCAGATACTAGTCGAGTAAGTCACACATGGCTGGGGCAAACAGCAAACCGCTTACATACACAAACCAACGAGAAAATTATTTATAAAAATGTGTTAGTCTATCCTGGTGATACCTTGAATGTCGAGCAGGTTTTAGATAATGAGCGAATCATTCGTCGCTTACCCTTTATAAAAGACGTTCGTTTTTTGGTTCGGCAGGACTCATTGAATACGGAAATGGTTCATGTTACGGTGTTAACCAAGGACGTTTTTTCCTTTGGGATTGGGGGGAGCATTAATGGGTTGAAAGTAGCTAGCCTGGAGATGTATAATAAGAATATTTGGGGGGCCGGGCACGAGATCTCGGGGAAAATAGTCGGGCATGTTGACCGTGAACCATATGTTGGTTTTGAATCTAATTATACCATTAATAATATTGGCGGAAACTTTTTGGATATTTCATTGCGCTATGCGGATACGTATGAAAGGCATGGAGGAGCACTGGTGTTTGATAAAGAGTTTTTGCGAACCACGACCAAGTGGGGAGGAGGTTTGACTGCTGCTCGATGGAAGCGGGCCGATCGCTTGATTGATGATGGCCCGATTATTTTGGATTTTGACTTGGACTATCGTTATTACGATGTTTGGGGAGGTTATGCTTTTCAATTGAATAAAGATGTACTCTATCGAAATAAACAATTGGTGTGGTCGGGCAGAATGAGATTCTACGATTTCTTTAAAAGACCAGAGCCTGATATCGGGAACCGACAATACTTTGCTGATTCAAAATTTTATATGACTAGCTTGAGCTTGTCAAAAAGGAGTTATTACAGGGATTATCTTATTTACAGTTATGGAATTACGGAAGATATCCCGAAAGGATATTTGCATGAGTTAGTCATTGGATACGATGATAATGAATTTACTGATCGTTTGTATTCACACCTTTACTTTTCTTCAGGGAACTTTATTCGGTACAAACCATCTTTTTTATTTGCATCAGCCGGAATAGGAGGGTTCTTTGGCCCTGATCGATTTGAGCAGGGACAAATCGAAGTCAATGGTTCTTATATTTCTCGATTGTATCCGTTTGGGCGAAAGAGCTTTCGGCAATTTATTAAACTGAATTATATTTTAGGAATCCGGCGGTTTGATGTGGAAAATTTGTTTTTGAACCGGGATTACGGTATCCGAGGATTTAACAGTGATGAACCTGCCGGAAAACAGCGCTTAACCTTAAGTTTTGAATCGGTTTTGTTCAGTCCGAAGAGGATTCTGGATTTTAACTTTGCTTTTTTCGGCTTTGTCGATGTTGGCGTGATAGGTTCGAATAAACACTTAGTTTTTACACAGGATTATTATGCTGGTGTAGGTGCTGGAGTGCGGATCCGGAATGAAAACCTGGTGTTTCGAACGTTGCAACTGCGTTTGTCATTTTATCCGAATCATCCGGCAGATATTGGTGGTTTAGGGGCGGTGTTTAATGAACGAAGCAAAACCCAGTTCTACAGCTTTCAGCCGCGCAAACCGGATATGCTTCGTTTCGAATAAACGTTTATAGGTAATCAATAAAGTATTGACAGATTTTATCCATCAAGTGGATGCGGTCTTTGCCGTGCACGTTGTGCGGATGAGTGGGGTAGGCAAAGAAATCGACCGGCTTATTTTGTTTGATGCATTCACGCAAAAACTTCATGCTGTGTTGCATGACAACGGTTGCATCTTGGGCTCCATGAATAAGCATCAACTTCCCTTGAAGATCTTTTACATGGTTAACCATGTTGGTTTCGTTGTAACCTTCTGGATTTTCCTCCGGGCGATCCATGTAGCGTTCGCCATACATAATTTCGTACATGCTCCAATCAACCACAGGACCTCCGGCTACGCCAACCTTGAATACTTCGGGATGGCGCGTCATCAGGTTTAAGGTCATAAATCCGCCGTAGCTCCAGCCATGAACCCCAATTCGGTTGGAATCAACAAAAGGTAGATTCATTAGGTATTCTGCACCTTTCATCTGGTCGGCAGTTTCGGTAATTCCAAGTCGGCGGTGAATAATATTTTCAAAAGCTTCGCCTCGGTTAGCTGATCCTCGGCTGTCTACGGTGAACATCACGAAACCCTTGGAAGCCAAATAATATTGCCACCAACGTACATCGTTGTGCCACGTGTTGTTTACCAGTTGGGCATGTGGTCCTCCATACACGTAAATAACTGCTGGGTACTTTTTTGTTTTATCGAAGTTAGGAGGAAGAATCATCCGGCAGTGAAGATCTGTTTGATTGTCGGCAGCTTTAATTGTAAACAGCTTATTCTCTCCAAACTGATAGTCAGCTGCAGGATCTTCTGCATTGTGAATGGTGCGTAGTTGTTTTCCTGTGGTCGAGAGTAGAGTGGTTTCTCCCGGAACATCAAAAGCGGTTCGGTGTGCAATGATGTGTCTTTTATCTGGTGATAATTTCCCTCTGAATGTTCCTTCAGCAATATCTAGCCTTTCAATGTCGCCATTCGAAATTTTTACACGATACAGGTGTCGTTCTACTGGTGTTTCCTGCGTACTTTGGATGTAAATGTACTTTTTGTCCGCACCATAAAAATCAGTTACTTCCCAGTTGCCTTTGGTGATTTGGCGAATAAGCTCACCGGAAGTATTGTATAAATAAATGTGGAACCAACCATCTTTACGTGTGGTGTAATAAAATTGAGTCGGATCATTTTCGTCAAAAGCCAGAGGATGCTGTGGCTCAACGTAAGTGCTGCTTTTTTCTTCAAAAAGTGTTGATTGTTTAGCTCCGGAAGCTACATCATAGCAGTTGAGTTGCATGTGGTTTTGGTCGCGGTTAAGCTCAGCCATATAAATTGATTGTTCGTCCGGGCTCCAGCTAATGTTTGTCAGGTAATGGTCATCAGGCTCTCCTGTGTTCAGGAAACTCGTTTTTCCTGTTTGCAGGTTATAAATACCAAGTTGAACCTGGTGGCTAGTCATGCCAGCCATTGGGTATTTTTCTGGCGTGTATTCTGCTTCCCTTGTCATGTAATCCACCAGGGGGTAGTCTTTCACCATGCTTTCATCTTTTCGGTAAAAGGCAACCTGTGTCCCGTTGGGAGACCAGAAAATTCCTTTGGTGATTCCAAACTCACGACGATGTGCATAGTGCCCGTTCAAAATTCCTTTTTGGTTGTCAAAGGTGATTTGTTTTTCGCCTTCATTATTGAGGATAAATAAGTTTTCTCCCTTGGTGTATGCCAGGCTCTGACTAGCATCGCAATAGTCCAGGTTTTTGGCTTCGGCGGGAATAGACAGTTGCTGTTCAATTTGCTTGTCACTAACCTGAATGAGTAACAATTCCTGTTTGTTGCGAATCTGAATCGTATTTTCATTAACAACCCGTACGGAAGGGAAATAGCTGAATGGAAGTGGACTCGCTGAAGTCAATTGGGTTAAATCAGCAATCGTTAATAAAACTGTTTTGCTGTCTTTTTTTGTTGAATATTGAAAGAGTGTATCGTTTTCAACTAAAATGTAGTGTTCGTTGCTGAGCCATTGCAGTGATCTTGGGCTTTCGGGGCGCAGGTAAGTACGACTGCCCATCACGGCATCTTCAAGCGTTAATTGTTTTTTTTGAGCTAATGTTGCCGTTGCCAGCAAGCTAAGCAAAATAAATAGGTAGCTTATCTTCATCTGTTTGTATTTTTTATAAGATATTCGATTTTTCGATGTTGGGTATTAGATTGCTATGTTTTCGGATATTCCGACAATTATTTATTGAGACGCTAAAGTAAATGTATTTGAGAAAACTGCTTCATGAGTTTCCTCAGACAAGTTTTTATTACAGTTTTATAGGCGCTTTTTATTTGAAGTCTTTAACAGGAAATGTTTCAGTAGTTCTGAATTCTTATGATTTAAATGGCGTTTAACTTAGTAGATTAATGATTTCTTTTTGGGTAATGGCCTGAAACGGGTTGTTTGAGTTGACAAATTTCTCAGCCAGTGTCGATTTACGCTCTTTTAAGAGCTGAATCTTTTCTTCGATGGACGCTTCGGTAATAAATCGGTAAACAAAAACTTTTTTGTCTTGCCCAATACGGTGTGCCCGATTGATGGCTTGGTTTTCGGCTGCTGGGTTCCACCATGGGTCAATAATAAAGACATAGTCAGCCGAAGTGAGGTTTAGTCCAACGCCTCCTGCTTTTAATGAAATGAGGAAGATTCTGTTTTCTGGATCTTCTTGGAAAGCCCGAATGACCTTTTCCCGTTTGGTCGTGCGCCCGGTCAGAATGGAATATTTCCATTTCTCTGATTCAATCTTTTCTTTAAGTAGTTCGAGGTGGCTTACAAATGAGGAGAAAATGAGAACTTTGTGTTTCTCTGCCATCAGGTTTTTCAAGCTTCTGAATATTTCATCAAACTTACCAGATTCAGCTTGTTCATTGCCTTGCACCATGGAGGGATGATTGGCTAGCTGGCGCAGTTTGGTCAGTCCTTGAAGGATGACGATGGCTGACTTTTCCATTCCTTCTTTTTCAATATTCTGGAGAATGCTGTTTCGAATGATTGACTTCTCCCGCTCGTACGATTTGTGCTGTTCCTTGGACATGCCACAATAGCGAATTTGCTCAGTCAACGGCGGCAAATCGCGCGCGACCTCTTCTTTTGTGCGTCGTAAGACAAAAGGCCGGATCAGTGTTTTTAACTTCTCTTGTTTTTCCGGATCGCTCTTTTTTTCGATTGGTGTGATGAACTCGCGCTTGAAATAAGCTTGGTTGCCTAAAAGTCCTTTATTCAGAAAGTTGATTTGTGACCACAGGTCCGACAAAGAGTTTTCAATCGGAGTTCCGGTAAGAACCAAGCGGTGTTTGGCATTGAGTTTTGTAATGGTCTGATAAGTTTTTGATCCCGAGTTTTTGATGTTTTGACTTTCATCCAGAATTAGGTAGAAGAACTCGTGTTCTTTTAGTAATTCATAGTCGTTACGGACGGTTCCGTATGTCGTTAAAATGATGTCGTAGTAAGAAATAATCCCTTTGAGGTTGAGCGCCTTTTTGCGTTGAACACCAACATATTTGTAGGCTTTCATTGAAGGGACAAACTTTTTGATTTCGTTTTCCCAGTTATGTATCAGCGAGGTTGGCATCACAATTAGTGCAGCAGGTTGTATTTGCTCGTCTGAGTTTTCTTCAAACAACTCACCTTGCTCTTTGCTTTCAGTCGGATCGGTAACTAAAACCTGCCGCTTCATTCGTTTTAATTTGAGCAACAGGGTTAGGGTTTGCAAGGTTTTTCCAAGTCCCATGTCATCGGCCAAACAACCTCCAAACTGATGCTCGTACAAATGATACATCCATGAAAAACCTTCTTCTTGATAGGAGCGAAGCGTAGCCTGAATATTGGCCGGAAGTGCAACGGGATGAGCTGCGGTTTGTCCAATTTTCTCCAGTCGCTGAAAGAAGGTTTTGTCGATTCCCTTCAGTCGCTTTTTGAGTAACTGATAATGGTATTTTCGAAGCTTTAGCGCTTGTCCTTCCTGCTTGGCAAAAGGAAGTAGATCTTCGTATTCGGCAAACCATTCTTTCGGAAGAATGGCCACTTCACCATTAGGAAGTTCAAACTCACGGATTCCGTTCAAAATGTTTCGCTTGAGTTTGATAAAAGGAATTTCGAAGTCGCCAAACCTGACTTTGGCATAGATGTCGAACCAATCCTCGCTGGTTTTTATTTCAACATCCAGGTCTTGAGTTGCGGTTGAATAGCGCTTTTCAAATTGATTTTGCTGAATGTCGATACCGGCTTCATGCAACTCTTGCTTGTGTTTGCCAATCCATTTTAATAGTTCAAACAGACGGTCGGTCTGATCCAGCAGGTCAAGTCCTTTGGGTAATAAGGTGCCTGTTTTTTCTTCCAGCCCAAGCTGCTTCAGAAATTGAAGTTGTTGCGTTTCCCAGTCAAAATCTCTTCGGTATTTCTTAAAATGGTAATTATCTCCTTGCTTTTGGAGGTTGACAAATACGGTTGACTTGTTGTTGGGCAAGTATTCAGCTTCTCCATATTTAAAACGAGGGACAAAAACAGGTTCCATCTGCAGGTTGGGCTCCATGGATAGCAGCATGCTTTTGTGGCTGTCGCAGTTTTCGATGGTAAATCCACTGGCCTTTACCGGATAGTTTTTTACCGTATTTAAAATGAAGGTTTCAAAATATTTATCCTCCACAGCTTTCGGAATCTGAATAAACTCTTTGTCTAAAAAGGGCAGGAGTTTTTTAGCGCTGATATGACGAAATAGAAACATTTTGTTTTGCCATATAAAACTGCAGGGTTGGCTGGTCACGATGGCCAGGTTCTTGTTTCTGATGTTGAGCGGTTTTCCTTCATGTTCGATGGCCAATGAGTAACGGGTACCTTCGTCATTTCGCTCAAAACAAAAGGTTGCCAGTGAAAAGGTCTCCGGCACTTCGATCCGGTCTTCATCATATAGGTTTGAATACTTAACCTGTTTAAAAAAGAGCCTGGTCTTTTGCTGCATCAGGAGTAGCGCGATTTGACGCATGTATTGGTCAATGTACGGACTGATATGATCCTGAAAAAGGGTGTGATCCATTTCCTGAAAGAACTTGCCAGATTCTTTCTGTTTTGAGAATTTTTTGACCAGTGCTTCATCGCTGTATTGATTGCATAGTCTGACCAATTCTTCCTGGTGCTGATTTAGTTTCAGCTCTGGAAGATCATGCAGCTTGACTAGTTTTGCAATGCTGTAAAATGAAACTCTTTTTTCAATTAAAAAGGCTTGGAAAATATTTCCAAATGTACGGTGTTCTGTCAGTCCTATAATCAGTTCGAGGGCCATGCCAAAAAAACTTGCTTTAAAAAAATACCGGAAGAAAATTTTCAGGTTTCAAAAAATGAACCTCAAATATACATGAATTTTGCGGGGCAGGGCCTGATTCGAATCAGATTTTAAGTTGCCTTTGCAGGAAAAACTTAGCCTCTGTGTCGTTCTGTTTTTGAATCAGATATTTACGAATGGGACTATAGCGGGTTGACTTTTTATAATCGCCTTGCTTTTAGTGTTATTTTATTGTTCGAATTGAGATATTAATTAATGTATGATAGTCTGAAAAGTAAAAATCTAACGATCTATTATTATATAGACAGAATAAAAATTCCGCAAAAAGTAGTTTTGGAGGGTAAAGAGTCGGCTGACATTGTTATTTTTGCAAAGCCGTTTTTGTGGCATAAAAAAAGAATCGATTAACCATGTATCAAATAGTTCAAAAAGAGCAGTTCTCGGAGAACGTTGTCAAGTTGGTGGTTCACGCCCCTCGCATTGCTCGTTCAAGAAAACCCGGGCACTTCATAATTTTGCGTATCGACGAAAAAGGCGAACGCATCCCGTTGACAATTGCAGAGGCCAATATTGAGGCCGGAACAATTACGCTAGTTGTACAAAATGTAGGTGTTAGTTCCAAACGTTTGTGTGCTATGAACGTTGGAGATCAAATCCTGGATTTGGTTGGCCCCTTGGGAAAAGCGACACACATCAGCGAGGTTGGTACCGTACTAGCCTGTGGTGGAGGTGTGGGAATTGCTCCGCTTTTACCCATTGTTGAAGGATTTAAAAAGGCCGGAAATCGTGTTGTCACTGTGCTTGCTGCCCGAACTAAGGAGTTGATTATTCTGGAAAAGGAAATTCGGCAATGGTCTGACGAGGTGATCATCATGACTGATGATGGTTCTTACGGAACAAAAGGCTTGGTTACTCAGGGAGCCGAAGAAATAATCAAACGCGAAAAAGTTGATGAGTGTGTAACCATCGGCCCAGCGGTGATGATGAAATTTGTGGCTCTGCTAACCCAAAAGTATGAGATTCCGACTCAAGCCAGCTTGAATGCCATTATGGTTGACGGAACAGGGATGTGTGGCGCCTGCCGGGCAAGTGTCGGAGGACAGACCAAATTTACTTGTATCGATGGCCCGGAGTTCAATGCTCATCAGATTGATTTTGATGAATTGATTCTTCGCTTGGGAGGCTATAAGGCTGAAGAGAAGCAAGCTTGGGAACGAGCCAATAGCTAGTGTTTGTTTTTTCGTAGTTTGAACCCCACAGTTAATTTAGCAATGAAAGAATACCTTAAGATAGAACGTGACCAGGAATGGCGTGACCAGTTACGCAAGAAAATCAAAAATAAAGAGCGGACAACGCAAGAACGGGTCTCAATGACGAGCCTCGATCCAATGGAACGAATTAAGTATCAGGATCGGGAGGTTAATTTGGGCTTGAACATGGAGCAGGCCCAGCGAGAAGCTTCTCGTTGTATGGATTGTGTAAATCCAACCTGTATTGAAGGATGTCCGGTAAGTATTAATATTCCCAAATTCATAAAAAACATTGAACGTGGCGAGGTGCTTGAGGCGGCTAAAACCTTGAAAGAAACTTCGGCGCTTCCTGCAGTATGCGGTCGTGTTTGCCCGCAGGAAAAACAATGCGAAGCACAGTGTTTCTATACTCTGAAATTGAAGAAGGAACCGGTCGCAATTGGTTACCTGGAGCGTTTTGCTGCTGATTTTGAGCAGCAAAGTGGTGCTGTATCTGTACCCGAAACAGCTCCTAAAAAACAGGTGAAAGTAGCTGCGATTGGTTCTGGGCCAGCATCGCTGTCCTTTGCTGGCGATATGATCAAATTGGGATACGATGTCACCGTGTTTGAAGCTTTGCACGAAGTAGGTGGCGTTTTGAAATATGGTATTCCAGAGTTTCGTTTACCCAACCATGTGGTGGATGTGGAGCTTGAAAGCCTGGCGAAAATGGGGGTGAAGTTTGAGCGTAACTTTATCGTTGGCCGTACAGCTTCGTTTGACGATTTAAAAGCAGAAGGCTATCAGGCATTTTTTGTTGCCAGTGGTGCCGGACTTCCTCGTTTCATGAATATTCCTGGCGAAAATTACAATGGGATTCTTTCATCCAACGAGTATCTGACGCGTGTCAACCTCATGAATGCTGCCAAGGAAGAATTTGACACACCCGTGTTGAAAGGTCAAAACGTGGCTGTTATCGGAGGTGGAAACACTGCGATGGACTCCGTACGTACAGCTAAGCGTTTGGGCGCTGAAAGAGCAATGATTATTTATCGTCGTTCGCGCGAAGAAATGCCGGCTCGTGTGGAAGAAGTTTTACATGCTGAAGAAGAAGGAATTGAGTTTTTGAATTTAAACAACCCCGTTGAATATTTTGCGGATGAAAACGGACGGGTAAGCAAGATGCGTGTGCAACGCATGGAACTGGGAGAACCAGATGCTTCCGGTCGCCGTCGCCCTGTTGTTGTTGAAGGATCGGAGTATGATATCCCGGTTGATGTGGTTGTGGTGGCTATTGGTGTTTCTCCAAACCCCTTGGTGCCTTCGGAATTGCCTGAATTGAAGGTGAGTCGTTGGGGAACCATCGAAGTGGATCCGGAGACGATGCAGAGTAGCAAGCCTGAATTGTTTGCAGGCGGTGATATTGTGCGTGGTGGAGCAACTGTAATTTTGGCAATGGGAGACGGTCGTAAGGCTGCTGCAGGAATGCATAAATACCTGAGTCAAAAAAATGAAACGGCAGCAAATTAATTCCGTTTTGTGTAAATTAGAAAAAACTTCGATTAACTTGGAAAAAATAGAGCGATGGCTAGTTTGACAACCCAATTTTTTGGAATAGAATTAAAAAGTCCGGTAGTGGCAGCAAGTTGCAGTTTAACCGGAAATATTGAACAAATAGAAAACCTGGCAAAAGCAGGTGCTGGTGCAATTGTTTTGAAATCTTTATTTGAAGAAGAAATCGATGCACAGCTTCAAGAAGAATTATCTGAGCGAAAAGCGTTGGAGCCTGATCCTGAATATATGGATTACTTCGACTATATCATCAAAGATGAAAACCTGAAAAATTATACCAACCTGATTAAGCAAGCCAAGCAGGCTGTTGATGTTCCTGTCATTGCCAGTGTTAGTTGCATCAGCGCTTCTGACTGGGTGGTGTTTTCCAGGAAGCTGGAAGAGGCGGGAGCCGATGCATTGGAACTGAACTTATTTTTATTGCCGGCTGATATTTCCAGAGATAGTGCAGCTAATGAGCAGTTTTATTTTAATGCGATTACCAAAGTGCTTGAAAATGTCGGTATTCCAGTTACAATCAAGATCAGCCATTATTTTTCGAACTTGGGTCAAATGATTCAGAAGTTATCGAAAACCGGAATTGCTGGAATCACGCTTTTTAACCGTTTTTACGCTCCGGATATTGACATTCTGAATGAACAAGTAGTAACGGCCGATGTTTTAAGCCAGGTTAGCGACTACCAAATGCCTTTGCGTTGGATTGGTTTGATGGCTGACCAGGTTGATTGTCCGCTGGCAGCGACTACCGGAGTGCATACGGCCGAAACAGCAATTAAGATGTTGTTGGCTGGTGCTGGAGTAGTGCAGGTTGCTTCGGTTTTGTATCAGGAAGGCCCTGATTATATTGCCAAAATGAATGAGCAGATTAAAAGCTGGATGGATAAAAAAGGCTACGACAGAATTAACGATTTTAAAGGGAAATTGGCCAACAAGAAAAAGGATGTTGTGATTTATGAACGAGCTCAGTTCATGAAGTATTTTGGAGGAAAGAGCTATTCCTAGCTTCTTCTGGATAAATACAATTAAACGCTTTTTAACACGTTCTTGGGATGGAACCCCAGAGAGAAACACTATTTTTGGGGTTTTATAACTGGGCCGTTTTTGTTGCCCCTCGAAAAAAAGGATAGAAAAAATATGAAGCATCGCATTGTACTTCTTTTATTGGTGATATGCTGTAGTCTACAGCTTAACGCACAGGAACGTCGCATTCAGGAAAATGGAAAAACTTACCTGATTCATGTGGTTCAAAAAGGAGAAACAATTTTTTCGTTGAGCAAAGCTTACGAACTTAATAAGAAGGAATTGCTGAATGCGAATCCCGACTTGATTTTTGGCTTGAAAACAGGTCAGGAGTTGCGCATTCCGGTTGAAGAGACTGCGCAGGAGGAGCCTATACTTGAACCCCAAAAAGAAGAACTTCCTAAGTTTCATACTTATCGGGTAAAACGACGTGATGGACTACATTTTATTGCCAAGCGTTATCATGTTGAAGTTGAAGATATCCTAAAATATAATCCGGGTTTGAATGAAGAACGCTTAAAGCGAGGGATGGAATTAGCAATTCCTGATGCCGATGATTTAAAGCGTATCCGGGAAGAGCAAAAGCAGCGACAAGCGCAGGCTAAAGCACAAAAAGAAAAGAAGAGTACTCCCGTAATTAAAACACATCGGGTTAGTGGGGAGGAAACATTATACTCGATTGCCAAGAAATACGACCGTTCAATTGCAGCACTCTTGGAGGCTAATCCCGAGGCAAAGAATGGCTTGCCCATTGGAATGGAGTTAATTATTCCTGAGGAAAAAGTACAAGTCAAAGCGGAGGATGTGAAAGATCGAGGTTTCTTCATTCACTTGGTTGAGACTGGCGAAACGTTTTGGGCCTTGGAGCGTGAGTATCATGTAGCGCGTGATGTGCTGGAAAAATACAACCCAGCCTTGGTTAATGGATTACAAGCCGGCTTACGCATCCGAATCCCGGTATCGGAAGAGTTGCCAGATATTGAGGTGGAGCCAGTGGATGACAATGCCTTTGTTAAGCATCAGGTTAAGAAAGGGGAAACCTTATACAGCATATCAAACCACTATCAGGTAAAAATAAGTGATCTGAAGAAAAGCAATCCGGTATTGGCGTATCGCGGATTAATGGCAGGTGAATTTATTTTGGTGCCAAAAGTTATTCAACCACAAGAAGCCGTGGCGGTGGATCAACCCAAAGAGAATGATCAACCCTTGGTAAGAGTAGAAGAGCCAGAAACAGTTGAGAAAATAAGGCCATTGCGACATGCCATTCAGGTCGTTCACCGGGAATTGCCCGAAGTTTGTAAGCCTGATTTTACTGCAGCCTACGAAAAATATGATGTGGCTTTGCTTTTGCCTCTTTATCTGAAAGAGAATGAAACGGTCAATCAGATTCCTGTTACTCGCGAGGAGATGTTGCAGGACTCACTTTGGATGAGTCAATTTGAGGATGCTTCTCAACTTCCAGAAGATACTTTTAAAATTAGGGAGGATGTGATTGTTTATCCTCGGTCTGAGAATTTCATTCAGTTTTACGAAGGTGTTTTGCTGGCTGTTGATAGCCTGAAGAAGGCCGGAATGAAGATCGAACTACATGTGTTTGATACCAATCAGGAATATGCAGTCGTTGATTCATTGGTCCGGTTGGATCTTTTCAACAAACTGGATTTGATTATTGGGCCGGTGTTTCCAAATTTACAGAAACCGGTAGCCGACTTTGCTCATCAAAATCGAATACCGATGGTTTCACCTTTATCTTCTGCCGGGAATTTTGAAAGTAGCAATCCGTGGTATTTTAAAGTTAACCCGACTAAAGACTATTTGGTAAGACAAACAGCTGATTATATTGGCGAAGAATATTTCAATAAAAACTTGATTGTACTTGAAATGGGAGAGTACAAACATTTAGATGAAGCTACTTTGGTAAACTTGTGTCGCGAGAAATTCTTTTCAACCGGATTTTTAGAAGGAGATCGCGAAGTGCGGTTCCACGAATACAACTTTAAGCGTGAGGGCTATTGGGGCCTACGTCGGATTTTGAGTAAAACGCGCGAGAATGTGTTTATCATTCCTTCCGAAACTGAAGCTCAGGTGAGTGTTGCAGTTTCCAATATTAATTCATTGTCTGAAGATTTTCCGGTGACTTTGGTGGGGCTTTCAAATTTTCAGCGGTATAAAAGTATTCAGCCTGATTATTTTCATCATGCTAATTTACACCTGCTAAGCCCCTATTTTATCGACTATTATGCGCCACTAACCAATCGGTTTATACAGGATTTTCGTGAAAACTTTTCGGGAGAACCAACGCAGTTTAGCTTTCAAGGCTACGATGTTGCTTACTATTTCATGTCAGCTTTGTTTCAATACGGCAAAGATTTTAAAGACTGCTTGCCTTACCATCATGTTGATTTAACTCAGGGAGAGTTTTACTTCGATCAGGTAAATCGTTATGGTGGTTACATGAATCGAGGACTGTTTGTTGTAAATTATCTCAAAAATTATGAAGTTGGGATTGATGGTGTGGTTGGAACTCCCAATGTTTTAGTTACTGAAAATTGATACAGATTTGGAGGCACCTGATATTTTCGGGTTACGATCAAAAGTAACTTATTTTTAATTCGTTTTGTGCAACCTTCAAAGCATCTATTCTGTTTAAAAAGATACCTCAGCGTTGACTTTTCACCTTGAAAAGCAATAGCCATGTATCAACTAATTTGGATTAAAAAAAGCATTTTGTTGGGATTCCTTTCTCTTCTGCTGGTTAGTGGTAAAGCCCAGCAAGCTCCTTACAACGAAACCAACAGTAAAATTCCAGGAAAAATAGAGATTGAACATTTTGATGTAGGTGGGGAAGGTGTGGCCTACCACGATGTAGATCCTGAAAATAACGGCGTTTCGGGAGGAAGTACCTACCGTGTCGATGAGGGGGTCGATATCAATGCCGATGGTGTGCTCGGCTGGTTTAAGGACGGAGAATGGTTGGAATACACGGTTGACGTTGACGCTGGGATGTACAATGTGACCGTTCAGGTCGGCACACCACAAAATGGGAAGCATTTGGAGATTTACCTGGATGAGGTGTTACTCACCCGCTATGAGATTCCCAATACTGGAAGTTATGAAGTGACTAGCCGAGTCATTAAAAATGTCAGAATTGCGGAAAGTGGCGAGAATCGAATTCTAAAATTAAAGAATGTCAACAACGATTTTGACTTTGATTGGATTGCTTTTGAAAAAGCAGAAGATCCTGTTGTGAGTTTCAATTTTAAGCATCATTCCATAGGCAGTAAGCTGCCAGTTGGAATTTTTATCGGCATGCAAACATTGGCTGATTATACCAATGATGGATTGATGGATATGACTATCGGTTCTAAGTATGATGGTTTATTTCTACTAAAAAATGAAGGTGACTCATGGAGCTCTCAGCGCTTAGCGGACATTCCTTTTCAATCGTTAGGGGCGGTTTCGATGGATGTCAATCATGATGGCTGGATCGACATCGTTGGTGCTGGAGTTTGGTATCAAAACAACCAAGGGACAAGTGCAACAGTGCATGTCTACGATCCGGTGTTTGTTGAAGGGAATGAATTCCATGATTTAGTGGCGGCTGATTTGGATGGTGATGGGAAAAAGGATATTGCCGGTATGGGGGATCAAACGGGTTTTTATTGGTATAAAATTCCTGAAGATCCAACCGATAGCTGGACACGTGTTACTGTAGAAGAAGCGTATCCTAATCCCCAGGATCGGGTTCATGGTGGTTTTTCGCCTAATGGAATTGGTGATTTGGACGGAGATGGTGATGCTGATATTTTTCGGACGAATGCGTGGTTTGAAAACCGTTCAAATGGGCAGGAGTGGATTAAGCACAGCCTGTATTTTGACGAGTTGTTTCAAGGCGCCCTACCTTATGGTAAGTCAATGCGAAGTGTGGTTATTGATATCGATAATGATGGGGATAATGATGTTGTTTTTAGCGAGTGCGATAAGATTTATGCCAAAATTGGAATTCTGAAGAATATTCGTGGTGATGGATCTGAGTGGCAATTGGAGTTGCTTCCTCAGAATGCTCCTGGTGGCAGAAGTTCGTTGCATAGTTTACAAGTGGCTGATTTTAACCAGGATGGTTTAGTTGATATTTTGACGGTTGACCAAGAAGATATGTTGACAGAAGATCTTCATGATCCACGATGGTATATGTATTACCAAACCTTTTCGGGATGGGAAGAAGAGGTTCTTTTTGATATAAAACTTGGGGGGCACGATATTTTGATGGGGGATGTGGAGCAGGATGGTGACCTCGACTTTGTCAGTAAGGTTTGGACTGGTTGGGATGGAAATGCCGTGGATGGACGAACGCATACTGATTATTTCGAAAATTTGCAGATTCAGCGAAGTCGAGTTGGAGAACGTTTGTCTCCAAATATGAACAACTGGACAAGTACTGGTGCTCGTTGGGAGCAAAATGGAGATTGGATTATTGGAGGAAAATTGCCAGAAGATCGCAACCAAGGTGGAATTTTACTGACCAAGAAGAAATATGGTGATTTTGAAGTCGTTTTAGATGTGTGGCCTGATTATAACTTTGATTCTGGCATTTTTTTGCGAACAACAGGAGATGGAGCAAAAGCCTATCAGGTGACCGTTGATTATCACGATGATTATTCGGTTGGAGGAGTATATTTACAGGGACTAGGTGGCGGTTCTTTTTGGGACTTCACAACTAAAGACCGATACCATATTCAAGGGAACCCTGCTTGGATTGACCTCAATGCCTGGTCGTATATTTGGAATCCGTATGATTGGAATCAATTTCGTATTCGAATTGAAGGAAATCCACCAACAATTTATGTTTGGATTAATGGTTGGAAAGTGAATGAATATACGGATAATCAGTTGCGCCTTGAGAATGATGGATACTTTGGCTTGCAAGTACATTCAGGAGTAAGCTGGGGGCCAGAAAATGAAATCCGTTTTAAAAATATCAAGATTTATTCATTGAATAGTACTTCTGTTGCTCAGGATTTCCAGCATGAACCACTAAAAGTATATCCAAACCCTGTAAGGGAGCAGCTGACTCTTTTAGGCGTTGAGAGTGATAGTCAGATTGCAGTTTATACAGTAACAGGAGTTTGTATCTATCAGGGAACAAGCTCTCGTGATTTTATGACTATTTTGGATACTGCTGAATGGCCTTCGGGTTTATACCTCCTAAATGTTCGAAGCCCGATTGATGCAGTAGTGCGATCCATTAAAGTGGTTAAGAATTAAAGTATAGAGAAGTCATAGTCGACCTGGAGTTAAGTAGCTTATTTTTTTGAGGAGAGTGGGCTAAAAATAGAAAGCGCCTGAAGTTAATCTTCAAGCGCTTTTTTACATTGTGCCCAGAACAAGACTCGAACTTGCACGGGAAAAAGCTCCCACCAGGCCCTCAACCTGACGCGTCTACCAATTCCGCCATCTGGGCAATACGTGTATTTCGGAAGGTGGAGT
This sequence comes from Sunxiuqinia elliptica, assembly GCF_900113005.1. Taxonomy (GTDB): domain Bacteria; phylum Bacteroidota; class Bacteroidia; order Bacteroidales; family Prolixibacteraceae; genus Sunxiuqinia; species Sunxiuqinia elliptica. The sequence continues at coordinate 205,322 of NZ_FONW01000007.1, read as the reverse complement.
TTGAATTTCCACACTTGTCCGGCTTTTCGTTTAAAGCGATGCAAATATAAAAAAAATGTGATTGGTTCATCGGTCTTTTTATCGAAATTATTTCTGTTTTTAGCAGGTTTCCCTACAGTAAAATCATTTTGTGATCGTTTTTCCCGCAGTCCATAAAAGTGTATTTACTTGATAAACGGAGTGGTTTTATCTAGGAGGTGTTGTACAACATTCAGGCTTGCAAGGACTCTTAATTAATTGTAAAAAATACTTTTATAATTTTGGTAAGCTGCAAAAACGAATATTGAAAGCCTGAAGAAATGCTGTATAAACACCCAAAACACTATTTAGCCGTTGATTGTGTTATTTTTGGTTACCAGGATGGTGAGCTGAAATTATTGATTTATCCTCGCAGTTTTGAACCTGCCAAAGGGAGTTGGTCTTTACCGGGAGGCTTTGTTCAGGAAAGTGAATCCGCTGAAAAGGCAGCCAGGCGGGTTTTGAAGAAAACAACCGGCTTAGAAGATATTTTTATGGAGGAAGTGGCTGTTTTCTCAGAACCAGATAGGGAAGAACTGGCTCGGGTCGTCAGTGTTGCTTATTATGCTTTGGTGCGTACCGATGATTATCATCTAGAGCAATTAAAGCACTTTGGAGCAGAGTGGTGTCCAATTGTCGATTTACCAGAGCTGATCTTTGATCATGCGAAGATGGTCCAGTCAGCTTTGCTTAAGCTTCAGCAAAAGGCAAGTTTCGATTTGATTGGGGCAGCCTTGCTTCCTGAGCTTTTTACGCTAACCGAGCTACGGTGTTTATATGAAGCCATTTTTCAGCGGGAGTTCGATCCTGGTAATTTTCGGAAGAAAATATTGTCTTTAGGTCTTCTAAAGAAATCGGACAAGAAAGATCCTAAAGGGTCTAAAAAAGGAGCTTTTCTATATGCTTATTCCGAGAAGAAATCAGAAGAAACATCAAAAGAAAGAATTGTTAAACTATAGCTAACATCCATTAAATTAGATGATAAAATACTAAGCTGAATGAATAAAAAAGAAACGATGTATACGATTGGTCTCGATTATGGATCAGACTCGGTTCGCTCATTAATCGTGAATGTGGAAACGGGAGAAGAAGTGGCAGGAGCCGTTTTTGAGTATCCTCGGTGGAAAAAAGGTATGTATTGCGATGCGAATAAGAATCAGTTTCGACAGCATCCTAAAGATTATTTGGAAGGATTGGAACTTGCAATTACCGAAGCTTTAAAGCAGGTTTCAGCGGAAGTAGCCAATCAGGTGGTTGGAATTTCGGTGGATACTACCGGATCGACTCCTGTTGCTGTTGATGAAAAAGGTGTGCCTTTGGCTTTAACTCATGGGTTTGAGGACAATCCGAATGCGATGTTCATCTTGTGGAAAGATCATACAGCATTGCAGGAAGCGAATGAAATTAACGAGTTAGCTCGAAAGTGGGAGGTCGATTTCACTCGTTATGAAGGTGGAATATACTCTCCTGAATGGTTTTGGGCAAAGCTATTGCATGTGCTTCGCGAAGATCCTGCTGTATTTAGAGCTGCGAATTCCTGGGTTGAGCATTGTGATTGGATTCCTGGATTATTAACAGGACGAACAAGGCCGCGTCAGTTAAAAAGGAGCCGATGTGCTGCCGGGCATAAAGCCATGTGGCATGAAGCATTCAATGGCTTGCCTTCCGAGGAGTTTTTGATGGCACTGGATCCGATGCTTGGAGGATGGCGCGAACGTTTATATTCCGAAACTTATTCGAGTGATGTTGCCGTAGGAAAGTTGTCCGACGAATGGGCGGAGAAGCTGGGGCTGTCAACAGATGTGCTGGTTGGTGTTGGTGCTTTTGATGCCCACATTGGTGCAGTTGGAGGTGAGGTGGCACCATATCGACTGAGTAAAGTGATGGGAACGTCAACCTGCGATATGTTGGTGGTTCCGATGGAGGAAGCCGGAGAGAAAGTGGTTGAAGGAATTTGCGGTCAAGTGGATGGATCCATAATACCGGGAATGCTTGGCTTGGAGGCTGGACAGGCTGCCTTTGGGGATATTTATGCTTGGTTTAAACGCTTATTGATGTGGCCTGCTGAGCGCATTTTGGCAAAGACAAACATAGTGAATGAAGAGCAACGTGAATTGCTAATTCAGGAAATGGCGGATCAACTGATGAAAGAGTTAGCCGAAGAAGCAGATAAGATTGGAATAGAAGAAAGTGGTGTGTTGGCTTTGGATTGGATGAACGGGCGCCGGACGCCTGATGCCAATCCAACGGTGAAAGGAGCCATGGCCGGCTTGTCGCTTGGAACCGATGCTCCGCGTATCTTTCGTGCATTTGTTGAAGCTACGGCCTTTGGCTCAAAAGCGATTATGAATCGTTTTTTGGAAGCAGAAATGCGAATTGATGAAGTGGTTGCTTTGGGAGGAGTGGCCAAAAAATCGCCTCTGGTGATGCAAATTGTTTGCGATGTGCTTAACCGGCCAATAAAAGTGGCACGGTCTGAGCAAACTTGTGCTTTGGGAGCGGCAATGATGGCTGCAGTGGTGGCCGGAGAATATTCCTCGGTTGCTGAAGCACAGGAAAAAATGGGCAGTGGTTTTGAACATACTTATCATCCCATTCCCGAACATGTCGAGAAATACGAACGTATCTATAAATCGTACCAAACTTTTGGGCAATTGGTTGAATCTGGTTTATCCAACTAAAAGCCTCTGGTTGATCATTACAGTGGAAATCATGAAGAGCTTACTTTATTCTTCTGGTTTTCCGCTGTGTTTTTTGTCTAAAATAAAGTACCAGCGGGGACTGTTGGAGCTTTAAGCTGCGTTCCCAGTCGCTCGTTGATTTTTTTGATGAAATAGGCCGACAACGTGGGGGACTCCTTTTCCAGGTTTTGATGAACAAAAAAGTAAATGTTCTGAAGCCCTAAATCGACCCATTTTTCCAAATGGTCAACCCAGTCATCCAACCGTTTGTACTCACTGTCTGGATGATTGGCACCAACGTAGCGAACAAAAGCTGTTGGCGTTGTTAAGCGCATATGCAGTAAATCACGTCGCCCTGCTGTATCAACAAGAATATTGCTTACCTGGTGTTGTTCCAAAAGCTGGTAATAGGCTTTTGCAATTTCCGCATCGCCAAACCATTCCTGATGCCTGACTTCAGTTGCTAAAGGGACTGCCTTGGGGAAGTTTTCAATAAAAGTTGCCAAACGATCAAAGTTTTTATAGCCAAAGTTATTGTGCAATTGCAAGAAGACCATTCCAAGTTTTTCTTCAAAATGAACAATGTTGTCACAATAGATTTCAGTAAGCTGCTCTACATTGATCAAACGGCGCATGTGACTGATGGACTGGTTTATCTTGGGAAAGAATTTGAAATCATCAGGCGTTTTTTCTTTCCAGTTTTGGATTTGTTTGGCATCAAACATCCGGTAGAAGGTTGCATTCAATTCAATGGAATTAAATTGAGATGAATAATAGGCCAGTTCATCTTTAGTGCCTCGTGGATAGAATTTTTTCAAATCCTGCCGGTTCCATTTGGCACATCCTACATAAATGTTTAAGGGGTTTGTTTGCTGGTGTTTTTGCAAAACAGCTGCCGTATCCGGATGGTCTGGAGGAAGCGTGAAGTCAATATGATCGGGGTTATCTACTTTACCAAATTTCATGATTAGTTGAGTTTGGGATGTTTAAAAATTAGTTGAAGAAGCAGAAGCTTAAGGAGCTAATCGTTTAAATTTCCATCGGTTATTTTCGCCTAGGAAATATCGAATGCGATCATGTAAGCGTCCCGGACGGCCCTGCCAAAACTCAATCTCAGTTGGAGTGATTTGAAAGCCCCCCCAATGTGGAGGTTTCGGAATTGCTTGCTCCTTAAACCGTTCAGACACTTCCCGAAAGCTTTCTTCCAGAGACTGTCGGTTTGCAACCTCTTGGCTTTGTGCCGAGGCCCATGCACCAAGCTGGCTTTCGCGGGGACGCGATTGAAAATAGTCAGCGGATTGTTGTTCCGATACTTTACTTGCCACTCCTTTTATTCGCACTTGGCGCTCAAGTTCGTGCCAAAAAAAGTTTAAGGCCACATGTTCGTTGGCTGCTAACTGGTTCGCTTTTGAGCTGGCATAGTTCGTGTAGAATAAGAAATTACCATTCTCAACTTCTTTTAAAAGAACGATTCGCGAGTCGGGTACTCCAGCAGAACAGGTTGATAAAACCATTGCTGTAGGTTCAGTCACCTCTTTTTTAATTACTTCCTGCATCCATTCGTCGAATAGTTCAATAGGGCTGGATGGTAGCGATGATTCATCCAGCTGATATTTTTGATAATTAATTCGAATATCTCTTAGCATTTACATTTGTTTAGAACTATGGACAAACAAGTCAAAAAAAAGTTTTGTTATTATTTATGAATCAAACTGTTTAGAGATATGAAAACCTTAATTTCCTTTACTTTAGTCATGATGGGATTTCTGGCATATGCGGGAGGTTCTCAGTTAAAAATTGGAGATAAAGCGTCTCACACTTCCGTAAAAATGAAAGGTGTTTCGGGTGAAATGTTGTCGCTTGATGATGCACGCAAAGCCAACGGGGTCGTCTTAATTTTTTCAAGTAACACTTGTCCCTTTGTGAAAAAGTGGGAAGGTCGTTATAATGCAGTTAAACAGTGGGCTGATGAGCACAAGCTTGGTTTGCTTGTCGTGAATTCCAATTACCGTAACCGGGATGGTGTCGATTCCTTCGCAGCCATGAAAAAGCATGCGAAAGAGCACGATTATCAGTTCCCGTATTTGGTTGACAAAAATAGCTTATTGGCCAATGCGTATGGTGCACAAACGACCCCTCATGTTTTCTTATTCGATAAGGATTTTTCATTGGTTTACAAGGGAGCAATTGATGACAATTACGACGATGAGGCAGTCGTTGAAAATGCTTGGTTGAAAATGGCCATCGAGAGCGTGGCTGCAGGAGAACCAATAGCACAGGCTGAAACAAAGCCAATAGGTTGTGGTATTAAACGTAAGGTTGATTAGATATGTTCATATGTCTTGATAATCAAGGAAAATTGGCTCAAATAGATGTTCTTTAAACGAAAATGAGGGATTTGGTCCCAAAATTTCCTAATTTGCTTAAAAATGCGTGGCTATGAGCATGTTTAAGCCAAGTTTGTCGGGAAGGACTGTTCTCGTCGTTGAGGACAATGAGGTGAGCCGTATTTATTTCAAAGTTGCATTGGAGAAGGCGCAGGCAGATGTGATTATGGCAGGTGATGGTCGGGAAGCAGTGCGATTATTTCAAGAGAATGAACAAATTGATTTGGTTTTGATGGATTTGAATATGCCGGGACTAAATGGATTTGAAGCAACAAAAATGATCAAAGCGCTTCGTCCAAATGTGCCGGTTATTGCTCAAAGTGCCTATGTGATGGCCGGAGAAGAGCTTGATAGCATCAATGCTGGGTGTGATGAGTTTCTATCCAAACCTGTACGCTTGAATGATTTATTTGCAATGCTTGAGCGTTATTTATCGCAAGTTTAGGTATGCTCCAAATTTACTTTGAGGTTCGGGGGCTGTTAACGGAACAAGTCCCTTGCAAAGCTTTTGATCCACCGCAAACGGTGGATTTTTTTGTTGTGCCTGCTTGATAAAGTCAATAAAGGGAACTTTGGGGTTGTAGTAAACCCGATATTGTCCCGAGCTTTCAGGGTGAATTTTTTGCTCCATATATTTACTCAAAATCCCCATGTTCATTCTCGGATTTATTTCCAGACAGGGATGTATTTTGGCCTGTTGTCCTTCTTGGTAGATCAAGGCATCAATTCCAATAAATCCTCTGTAGATCGTTGAAAATGGACTGTTCTCCAATTGTTTTATTAGTTCAGATGCGAGTTGGTTGAGCTCGTTTTCATTGAAGAAAGGGTTTACTTTTGCCTGAGAAGGATAAAGCCAATGTCCTTGGTATTGGCCATTGGAGTTGGTATCGAAATAGCTGATTCCATGATAGCGAATAGAATGATCAGCGGTAATTTCGAACTGAAAGGATAAATCCACTTGCTTGTCAAATAGTGGTTCTGCAATGAGATAATGCTGCTGCTTGATGATGGTATTTATCCATCGTAAGTTTGAGGTGTTGAGCTGATTTTTGCGGATTACCTGGAGGCCTCTTCCACTTGAACTTAATGGTGACTTGAGCACAATTTGCTGTTTCTGTTCCAGGAAATTGGCTACCTCGTCAACTGTGTGCATAATTCGAGGCAGATCCTTGGTTCTTGGGAAAATGGGATCCGTGTGGTTACTCAAAAAGTCAGAAAGAAACTGTACTGCGTGTTTCCGTTGAAACAAGTCGCTTTGTAACAGTCGCTGAACCTGTTGGAGCTGCTCATTCGTTTGTTGAAATTCTGAAAGGTAATTGAGCTCTGCGGGACTCCAACCCCAAGGGGACAGCTGAACGGGAAAATTGGCTGTTTGCTTAAGGGCTTTCTCTTTCGTAATTAATTCTCCTTGGGAGAGCTTAAATTCTTTATAAGTATCAACAACCCGTGAAGATGGAGTGCGAGAACTGAGAACGAAATCGTTTGAACTTGTAAAGAAGAGAAGGATTGGAGCCAATTCTTCTTCAAAATTACGTAACAAAGCCGGAGCTTGATAAAATGGAGAGCCATTTGCAATTGCGATTTCGCAAGTAGGGTTAAAATGAAATATTTTGTGTAAGCTTGCCACCAACTGTTGATTTTGGATGCAAAAATAGAGATATTCCAGGGTTTCTGACGAATATTTTTTGAAGAGTTAAAAAGGGTTGTTCCAGCAACAAAGATTTTGTACTTTCACCCTAGTATTTCTGTTTTTTTGATTCCAGTTGATAATGATTCGTGAAACCGGACGTTAAATAAAACAGAACTTATGAAGAGCTTAACAACGATACTGCTATTTCTGCTAGCACTAAGTCTGAGTGCACAAGAGCTATCAACAACGAGCCGGAAAGCTCAAAAGTATTTTCAGTCAGCTTATTCGCATTATCAACTTCACGAATTTCAGTCGGCAATTGAAGAGTTGAATAAAGCATTGGATGCAGATGCTAACTTTGTTGAGGCCATGTTGATGTTGGCTGATGTGTATAACGAGCTAAAAGAGGATAGTCTTCAAGTAATTTATTTGGAGAAAGCACTCCAACAGAATTCAACACATCAAACCAAGGCTTATTATGTTCTTGGAAATGCAAACTATCGGTTAGGCAAGTACCAGGACGCTTTAACTGCCTTTCGAAATTTTCTAAGTCGAGCATCCGATTCACATCCATTTTATGAAAAAGCGGAATCGAAACAACAGCTTTGCCTTTTTGCCATTACCTTGCGAAAAGAGTCGGGAAATGCTCAGGCTAAGAATATGGGAGCAATGGTAAATTCGGAGTATGATGAGTATTGGCCGAGCTTGACTGTTGACGGGAAAACACTGATCTATACCCGGCTGGTCCCTGCTACCGGACAGCAGGCACGACGTCATTTTCAAGAAGACTTTTTTGTGTCAAATAATGCCGATGGAGAATGGCAGGCAGCTAGCCCAATGAGCTCAATCAACACATACTATAACGAAGGAGCTCAAAGTATTTCTGCTGATGGAAAATTGCTTTTTTTTACGGCTTGCACTCAAATTGATGGCTATGGAAGTTGTGATATTTACTATGCTCGAAACCGAAAAGGAGTGTGGTCGAAGCCTCAGAATGCTGGTGAGCCAGTAAACTCAGCAGCGTGGGAATCTCAACCATCAATCTCAGCTAATGGTGAATATCTTTATTTTGCGAGCAACCGAAAAGGAGGAAAGGGAGGTATGGATATTTGGCGATGCCAGCTGAACGGCTTTTACAGCTCGGGAGTTCCAAGATGGAGTGAGCCTCAAAATTTGGGTGATTCGATCAATACGCCGGGAAACGAAACCTCTCCGTTTATTCACGCTGATGGACGCACGCTTTACTTTGCTTCTGATCGGCATATGGGATTAGGGGGCTTTGACATTTTCTTTTCGAGACTGGTGAATGACTCATGTTGGATCAAACCAGTCAACATGGGATTTCCAATCAATACACATAAAGATGAGCAGGGGTTGATTGTGGATGCGGTTGGAGAAAGAGCCTATTTTTCTTCGGATCGGCCCGGGTCACAGGGCTTGGATATTTACCAGTTTAAGTTAGCTGCAGGCATGCGTCCTACACCAGTATCCTACGTTCAGGGGAAAGTTTTTGATGAAGCGAACCGTAACCCCTTGTGTGCGCAGATTGAACTGATTGATGTCGATAACAATACACTTGTTGCACAAACGGAATCCTGTTGGGAAAAAGGCGAATTCCTGATGTGTTTACCCTTGGGGAAAGAATATGCCTTTAATGTGTCGCATCCGGGCTATTTGTTTCACTCTGAAAATTTTGCCTTACAACAGGTACGTAAAGCAAGCGATCCGATTTCATTGGATATTCCACTGAATGCCATTGAGGTTGGTAGTGCAACCGTATTGCGTAATATCTTTTTTGAGACCGGAAAATATGCTTTGCTCAGTCAGTCCAAAGCTGAGTTGGAGAAGCTGATTATCTTTTTGGATAAAAATCCACTTGTGAAAATTGAAATTGGCGGACACACCGATACGGTTGGAGAGGCCGAAATGAATCAGTCGTTGTCTGAAAACCGGGCAAAGTCAGTTTACAGCTACTTGGTAGAGCATGGGGTAAATAAGGATCGATTGGAATATCGGGGCTACGGTTTTTCGGTTCCCATGGCTTCTAATGAAACTAGTGAGGGAAGAGCAAAAAACCGTCGCACCGAGTTTAAGATTATTGCAAAATAGTTTCTGGTAAAAAACTAAATCGCTTTAAGAATGGCCTTAATGATGTTGGTGGCTCCATCAGCAATCTGATCAATACTTGCATCCAACATGTAGCAAGGGGTCGTATAAACATTGTACTTCGAATCGTGCACAACTTCGCCGTGCGTCGTGTTTACGTGTTTCCCTCCCATTTTTTCGATGGCTCCAGCTGTGCCTGAATCCTGTCCAATCGTTACTTCAACATCTTTTAAGATTCGGGTGATAACTGCCGGAGAAATACACAAAGCGCCAATTGGCTTTTGGGCCGCAACGGTCTCTTTCACCGCTTTTTCAACATCTGGATTGACAGTGCAGTCTGGTCCTTCAAAAGCAAAAGTTGACAAGTTTTTGGCAGCTCCGAAACCCCCGGGGAATACAAGTGCATCAAATTGGCTAGCTTGGTAAGTATTCAGATCAGCAATATTTCCTCTGGCAATGCGGGCAGCTTCTATTAGGACATTGCGTTTTTCAGGCATTTCTTCGCCTGTCAGGTGGTTGATCACATGAGCTTGCTCAACGTTGGGTGCAAAAAGCTCGTAACTGGCTCCTTGTTGTGCAATGGCCAGCATGGTTAAGGTAGCCTCATGAATTTCAGCGCCATCATAAACACCATTTCCTGATAAAACAATAGCTATTTTCTTCTTTTCTGACATGGTCTTGCGTTTTTTGGTTTCCTTAAAATTACAGATTTTCCTTCAACCCCAAAAATAGAATGAATTGCTGGATTTATCCCAAAAACTGCACGCATACGGATCTTTTGAAGAGTAGCGATTGATTTAGTGATGCTTAGCGAATATCATCCAAATTATAAGGTGTTTCCTGATAAACGTAATAGTTAAGCCAATTGGTGAAAAGTAAATTAGCAGCCGATCGCCATCTCATGATTGGTTTTTGCGTGTCATCGTCATTGGCAAAATAATTTTTAGGCAACTCAATGGGGAGCTTCTTTTTGACATCACGATAATACTCATTGGCGAGTGTACCTCGTGAATATTCCGAATGACCTGTTAAAAAGAATTGACGGCCATTTTTGGCCATCACCATGTTGACTCCAGAATCGGGTGAAGACGAAATTATCTCAAGGTCAGGAATGCGCTTAATATCTTCTGCACGAATTTCGGTATGTCGTGAATGTGGAACGTAGAATTCATCGTCAAATCCACGGAAAATTGGCAGCTTATTATCCGATATTTGTTGCTGGAAAACGCCAAACATTTTTTTGTCTAAATCATATTTTGGAATGCCATAGAAGTGGTATAAGCTGGCCTGCGCTCCCCAACAAATAAAAAGGGAAGAGGTTACGTTTTGTGCTGACCAGTCCATGATTTCCTTCATTTCATCCCAATAGGTGACTTCTTCAAAAGGTAGCTGTTCAACGGGGGCTCCAGTAATGATCATGCCATCGTATTTGTTATGCTTGATTTTTTCAAAATTATTGTAAAAGGTTCGCATGTGTTCTGCTGAAGTATTTTTGTGCTTATGACCTTTGATTTTCAAAAAATCAATTTCAACCTGCAAAGGTGTGTTGGACAAGAGTCGGAGTAAATCGGTCTCTGTTGAAACTTTCAAAGGCATTAAGTTGAGGATAACAATTCGCAATGGACGTATATCCTGATGGGAAGCCTTGGTCGTATCAATTACAAAGATGTTTTCCTCTTGTAACAATTTAATGGCAGGTAGTTTATCGGGTATATTTAATGGCATGACTTCTTGTTTTTCCTTTCCGAAGGAGCGTTGCGCTACCTCCGGAAAGTTTTATACTTGGTTAATCAATTTGATTCAGTGCTTGCTCAAAATCGGCGATAATATCGTCGATGTGTTCAAGACCAACAGAAACGCGCAATTGAGCAGGATAAACGCCGGCAGCAAGTTGAGCCTCGGCTGAAAGTTGCTGGTGCGTTGTTGCAGCAGGCTGAATGATGAGAGTTTTGGCATCACCCACATTGGCCAAGTGGCTTACCAGTTGCAGAGATTTAACAACTGTTTTTGCTTCTTCAACATCGCCTTTTACGATGAAAGAAAGCATACTTCCTGGTCCTTTGGGGAAATACTTCTTAGCTAAATCATACGACGGATTATTTTTTAATCCCGGATAGTTAACGCTTTCCACCTTTGGATGATTCTCCAACCATTCAGCTAGCTTTTGTGCATTTTCCACGTGTCTGTCCATCCGCAAAGATAGTGTTTCCAGCCCCTGTAGCAAGAGGAACGAGTTAAATGGGCTAATGGCCGGACCAAAGTCACGAAGTCCTTCAACACGTGCTTTAATGATGAAAGCAATGTTGCCAAATGGCCCGTCAAAATTGAAAATGTCCCAATATTTTAAGCCATGGTAGCCTGGTGAAGGTTCTGTGAAACCTGGGAATTTGCCATTTCCCCAATTGTAAGTTCCTGCATCAACAATAACACCGCCAATGCTGGTTCCGTGACCGCCAATCCATTTGGTTGCCGACTCAACAACCAGGTCAGCTCCATGCTCAATTGGACGGAAAAGGTAACCACCGCCTGCAAACGTGTTATCAACAATAAAAGGAATATCGTATTTTTTTGCCAAAGCAGCGATTGCATCAAAGTCAGGAATAACGAATCCCGGATTTCCAATGGTCTCCAGGTAAATGGCCTTGGTTTTTTCGTCAATCAGTTTCTCAAATGATTCGGGCTTTAAATCCTCCGTTAGACGAGCATCAATTCCGTGGCGTTTAAACGAAACGGTAAATTGGTTGTATGTTCCTCCATACAGGTAGGGAGAGCTTACAAAGTTGTCGCCCATGTCAAGCAAGGTGTTAATAACCAGGAATTGAGCAGCATGCCCTGAGGCAACTGCTAAAGCGCCAACTCCTCCTTCTAAGGCGGCAATTCGTTGCTCAAACACATCGGAAGTTGGGTTCATGATCCGAGTATAGATGTTTCCAAACTCTTTCAATGCAAAAAGGTTGGCAGCATGGTCAGCATCTTTAAAAACGTAAGAGGTGGTTTGGTGAATGGGCACTGCCCTCGATCCGGTAGTCGGGTCCGGTTCTTGCCCTGCATGTTGCTGCAGGGTTTCAAATTTTAGTTTTTCGGTAGTCATTGTACTAATTTTTAGGTGTTAATGATGAAAAAATATCTTATGAATTTCTTGAATCGCTTTGCATTTATCTTCTTCCTTTACCACCAGGTAGCTAACCAGGTCAGATGCTCCGGAACCACTGATTAGCACATTGATTTTGTGCTTGGCAACGGCTGAAAAAAGTTGGGCCGATATCCCGTGGTTTTGTTGCATGCCGTGACCAACAATGGCAATGAGGGAGATATCAGAAACAATCTCCACTTGATTAACAGAGGGAAGCTCTATTTGTTGGCTGATTTGGCGCGCTTTGGCAATATCATGCTTATTAAAAATGATGTTGATGCTGGTTTGAGCTGTAATAACTGAGCGAATATTGATTTGGTGTTTCGCAAAAGCGGTCGTCAGAATGGATAAAATACCGGGTTTGAACCCAACGCCTGGCCCATTTAATTTCAAAATGGCAATGTTGTCGCTGTGAGCAACACTCTTTATCTGTTGGCTTTTCTCAACATTAGCGGAGTTGATCGTCGTGCGCAGTTGCTTTTCAGCTTGATGTAATTCGTAAACCTTAATTGGAATGTGTTGCTCGGTAAGTGGCTCAACAATGCGGGGATGGATGGAGGAGTGGTGGAAGTAGGCGAGTTCGGAAGCTTCAGCGTAAGTTAGGTTTTCGATGTAGGAAGCTTGGGGGAGGATTTCGCTATCGGCTGTTTTAAATGCTTTGCTGATTCCCCAAAGCTGAAGTTGGTCGACCTCTAAAATTGAGGCTAGTGCCGCTGCCGTATAGTCTGCTGCTCGTTTTCCCAAGCGGGCAATTTTCCCATCCTTGGTTTTTCCATAGGAGCCCGGAATTAGCGTTGCTTTGCCCCACTGAGAGGATTTGATGTTTGCGGTTGATGGCTCACGAAGCACACTGGCATTCCCATAGTCGGAGCTAACAATCAGCCCCAGCTTTTCAGGTAACAAAAGCTCTGCTGCTTGCTGATGCTGAGTTAAAATATCCTGGAGTAAGGCAGTCGTTAAAATTTCGGCATAGCTCTGGACTTGGTCGCTTAGAGCTAAGGAGTAATCTCCGGTATATTGAATTCCTCTAAGTAAACGGTCAAGCGGGCTTAATGCAGCTTCGAAGGAGGCCAATTGTGTTAGCTGATTCAATTGAGCAACCTGATGAGCTTCTTCCTTCAATTCATTCAGCAAATCGGTATGTGTTTTTATTTTAGTACATAACAGATCGACTCCTTGAACCAGAACTTGTTGAATGGTTTCCGATGCTGAAATAACCAGAATATGTTGATCTTCACTTTGATTTAGAATCGACAAAAATGATTCGATGATTGATGGCTTACTGATATTATTTCCTCCAAGCCTAATGACATGAACAGACATAAATTGCAAATTTGATTAAACGAAAATGATAGCGAAAAAAAAGGGAAATCTTAATGGTGAGCCTTCAAACCGTATGTGATAAAAAATACTGAATGAAGGCTATCGCATACACATAGACATGGATGGCATAGACATGACAGCATTACTCGTGGAATGAGTGAAAGAAAGTTGCTGGTATGTGAAATAATTGTCCATCTGGTGCCTTTTATGATGTTGCAAACCTATATATTTTTTCTAAAAAACAAAAGTTATTTAGAAAAAGTTTAAACAACGAGTGGAATATTTAAAGTACAGGGAAAACAGCGGTAGCTGCATCGTTTGGAGGTTGACGAATGAGAAGAGAGAGGTGATTGAAAAGAAAACCTGATTGTGTAAATGAGTGTTGCATCGTTACACAATCAGGCTGTTTGTATTTTTAAGGTCGGTGATGTCTTTGATTAAAAATAATCTCCAGACGACTATCATCTACGGGAATGAAAAGCTTGATATAGTCGGCGGTGGGATAGGACTTAAAGAAAACTTTTCCTTGCATGGAATAATTGCTTCCTAGCGTTGTCTTTCGAATGGTTCCTTGTGACCACTCTTCACGCATGGAATTCAGGTTCTGGGTTTCTATTTCATTGTCAATGGCTTCATTCTGTACTTCTTCGTACATGTTGGTTCGAAGGTAATCGTTGTTCGGATTATCATCGCTCAAGGTTGCTACGCCGGTAGCAATATCAACGCTCGCAGCAACCAGGCTAATCCCCAAATGATTTTGGGCTCTTGCATCATTCCGCGAGAGTTCCTTATCAATGGACATCAATTGTTCTTCTGGATCGATGGCCGCAAGTGGTTGAACCAATTTTCGGTTGTTTAAGCTATCGTAAGCCATATAGGTAAAGTTAACCGGATCAATGAGTATGGGCATGTTGGAGTGGTTGATGATATTAAAATCAAACCAGTACTGGTTTTGTACGGCACGGTCAAAGGCGACCTCGAAGACAACTCCATAAAGAGAATCTGTTACATAAGATTGGCCAAACAACCACTTTACATCTTCACGATCAGGTTCAAGACGAATGACGCTTTTTGGGGCTGCGCAAGCATGCATTAAAACAACGGCAAGCAGCAAATAGCCCAAATGGGTGAGTTTCTTTTTCATGGTGTAGTTATTCTGTTTGTAGATGCACTTAGTTGAACAAAATTAGTGCCAAAATAACTAATTATCCAAAAGATCGCGAATTACAGCAGAAGCACAAAAGCAACCAAAGAATGGAGGCATATAAGAGATGGTCCCAACGGCTGATTTTTTGTTTTGTCCTTCTTCAATTCGAACTCGTTCAGGATCGACCTGTTCTGGCGAGAAAATAACTTTGACACCTTTATGAATGCCCAGTTTATGGAGGCGTTTTCGAATCATACGGGCCAGTTTGCAGTTGTAGCTTTTGGAGATATCAGCTTGTTGAACCTGAGACGGATCAAATTTTCCTCCCGCTCCCATGGAGCTAACAATTGGAAGATTGGCTTTGATACTGTGATAAATCAGAAAGACTTTGGGAGCCAGCGTATCAATGGCATCCACAACATAATCGTATGGAGCTTCATTTAAAAGCTCTACCATCCGTTCATCTTTCAGGTATTCATTGACGATTCGGAGTTCCAGTTCCGGGTTAATATCTAGGAATCGCTCGCCCAGCACTTCGGCTTTGGGTTTACCTTCCAGGCTTTGGAGGGCTGGCAACTGTCGGTTGCGATTTGTCTGTTCTACGACATCACCATCAACAATGGTCATTTTGCCAACACCCGCCCGACAGAGTTGCTCTGCCGCATAAGCTCCAACACCGCCTAAGCCAACCACCAAAACATGTGATTGCCTTAGTTTTTCTAACCCGTCTTCTCCCAACATCAATGCGGTACGTTCCTGCCATTTAGCCATATCTGAATATTCGATGAAAGTTTTCAAAAACCATTTGCTGAAGCTGATCGACTGATATTTTCAACATTTTGGCTGCAAAAATAAAAATAGTTTCAACTTTTTCGGCACTGTCATCGGTTTCAAAAAAAAGTTTTTCAAAAGGAACAGTAAGCAATGACTCAATCAGTTTGGGCGATTTATTAAGAAGTGAAGGCCCAAAAGAAAAGTAGAAGTCGTGTTTTAAGAGCTGTTGCGTTGTTTGCTTATTCCCTTGGTAACCGTGCAAAATCCAGGCTTGACGTGGAGAGCTGCTTTTTTTGATTCGGATAAGATCGGAATAAGTTCTGACTGCATGGATGATCAGTGGTTTCGATGCTTTTTCAGATAGTTCAATCTGTTGTGAAAATATCGCTTCTTGAGTGGCAAGAGGCGTGCTGATAACTCGGTCCAGTCCACATTCTCCAATTGCGATGACTTGAGGGTGGCGAAGGAATTGGTCTTCCTGCTGCAAGCACTCGTTAAGGTTAATTTTTTCAATGTCCCAGGGATGAAGACTTAAGGAGTAAAGTGCATCAGCGGTTGGGGCAAACGGATGTTGCAGCGGTTGGTTGATCAGCTGGATACTTTGCTCATCCGAGGGATGATGTGTATGAAGATTGACCCATTTCATCGGCTTGCTTTTTAAGATATTGATAGTTGGATGCTCAGATTTTGGATAATACCGAATATAAAATTTCAAACAATTTCGAACTTTTCAATCCATTTGAGGCCATTAAAAATACTTTGGCGCTTTATGAACACTGGACAACCAGAAATAACAGGAACCTCGAACTTCTTCATCAGCTTTATAAACTGGCCCAAATACGAGCCAGCGAGAAGCCCGGTGCATCAATTTTCAGATCGAGGAAGTAGCCAAAAGGCGTTTGTGCTGTCTCGAAATCTGCATTTTTCAAGCGTTGTTCTGCTTGGTTGAATAGTTCTTGGGTGAATTCAACACTGGCTTTTGATTCGGAAAGGTGTGCAAAGGAGTGGAGGATGACACGCTTGCAATCGTTTTTGCGAGCTGTCCACTTTAAATGATTGACTAGCTTTTTCTCTCGACTTTTAACGTCTTTTTCTTCGTCCTGTTCTTCCACTTGTATAAAAGCCAGAATACTATCCTTAAATGAATTTCCTTCAGTAATCGTTTCAGCTTCCTCCAGGTTCTTCTCAGCAGGAGTGTAACTGAACTCGTTAACGTACATAACCAAAACTTTCATAATAAACTTTTTCTGGGGTATTTCTGTCTTCCAAAATT
This sequence comes from Sunxiuqinia elliptica, assembly GCF_900113005.1. Taxonomy (GTDB): domain Bacteria; phylum Bacteroidota; class Bacteroidia; order Bacteroidales; family Prolixibacteraceae; genus Sunxiuqinia; species Sunxiuqinia elliptica. The sequence continues at coordinate 188,850 of NZ_FONW01000007.1, read as the reverse complement.
ATCATCTTAATTTTGAAATGCCTGAGTTTTGAGAAAGTCTAGGTATAATTTTCTATTTTTGATCGAAATAGCATGTTGTAAATGAGAGAAAGACTGATAATTCTTATAGTCCTGATTGCTTGTGCCCTTCCCGTGTGGAGCCAGCAATCAGCAGGAGGGAGGCCGATTGATTTAAGCTATACCACCTCTTTAAAAAGTCAAACCGTAGTACGCTTGCCGCGACAAGATAATGCTGCTTTATTAAGAAAGAGCAGGACTTCGGCGGGAGAGAACAAGCTTAAACCATTTCGTTTTGCTGAGCCGATTGAGGTTGATTTAAGTACATTAAATTCGGGAAGCTGGAGTGAAGTGGGAAACTATCGTGTTTGGCAATTGGTGTTGGTTTCATCGGAAGCCAAATCGCTTAATTTAATTTTTGATCGCTATCACTTGCCGGAGGATGCCCGGCTCTTTTTGTTTTCTCCGGATCAGTCTGACCTGCTTGGAGCATTTACAAAGGCGAATAATCGAGAAACGGGAGTTTTTGCAACATCGCCAGTTGCTGGCGACCACTTGGTTATTCAGTATGAAGAGCCGTTGAATGCGGAATTTCAGGGGGAGCTTTCCATTGCACAGGTGAATCATGATTTTGTTGGGATCAAGTCGTTGCGATCGGATCGGCGTCCCTTGGGAATACCCTCAGGGGCTTGCAATGTAAATATCAATTGTGATGTTGCAGATGAATATGCTCAGTCAGCAGAGGGTATCTGTCGTATTATTGTAAGTGGAATCGATCTCTGCACAGGAAGCTTGATTAACAATACGCGAAATGATGGAACCCCATACCTATACACAGCCGCTCATTGTATTAATACGGATAAGGATGCCCGGGAGTCAGTTTTCCTTTTTAACTATGAGTCTCCTTACTGTGGAGAGATTGATGGAGATGCCAGCCATTCGCTTAGTGGCAGCTCGTTGAGGGCAGCATCAGATAGTCTGGACTTTAGTTTGGTCGAGCTCAATGTTGTTCCACCAGCCAATTACCGCCCATATTATTTGGGTTGGGACCGAACCTCAACAATTCCCGATTCAAGTGTTAGCATTCATCATCCATCAGGCGATGTAAAAAAGATTTCGATTGATCGCCATTCGCCGCAAATTAAGTCCTACAGTCAAAAGTATATAAAAGATGCCTTCTTTTTTATTGGAGGTTGGGAGGAAGGAACAACTGAAGGAGGCTCTTCCGGAGGGCCTTTGATCAATTCGAAAAAACGAATTATTGGTTCTTTAACAGGTGGAGCTGCATCGTGCGAGAGCCCGTTTCGGGATTATTTTGCCATGTTTCATCATGCTTGGGATCATTATGACGAGGACAATAAACAACTCAAAAAATGGCTTGACCCTGCGAATTCAAATGCGCAGGTGTGGGATGGTCTTTCCCCATACCCCAGCGAGGAAGTGTGCGGTGCTTTTACCAACTTCCGCGATGAAGATGATCATGCGGCGCTCGCCATTGTTGAAGGTGGATTAAAACAAGGCTATTGGAGCGGAACCAACAATTATGGCTTTGAAGAATTTGCTGAGCGTTATGAGAAAACAGTAAGCTCGGAGGTTGCCGGAGTTTCGCTTGGAGTAAGCAAGGCGGTATTGGGCAACAGGTTTTCGGAGGGGAAAATTCGGGTTTCGGTGTATGAAGGGGATGAACTTCCTCAAGCCTTGCTTTACAGCCAGGATTTTAGCTTGAAAAACTTGGATGAGGGAGTGATGAACTACCTTGAATTTTATGAAAAAGTGCCGACAGAGGGGCCTTTCTTTATCGCTTATTCTGTGGAATTGCTGGAAGAGGCCGATACTTTTGCTGTTTATTTGGCAGATCGGGAGGTGGAGCCACTGAATTCATTTTACATCAAGGATGGCCAAGAATGGTACACCTACCAGGAAAAAACGACCAACAGTGAAGGATCAGCTTTGTTGATGGAAGTGGTGCTTTGCAATGTGGATACCTTGGTGTCGGATGATACCTTGAAAAATGAAAAGTTGGAGTTTGAAGTTTTTCCAAACCCGGTAACTGCCGGAGAACCTTTAATGATCAAGTTTAAGCATGAAATAGACCCATACATCATTCAAGTTTTTGACTTGATGGGACGGCAGGTAAAAGTGAAGTATGATCAGCCGGGCGACCGATGGTTGCGCTTTGATTTTACTGGTCAGGTTGCTGGAAACTATTTCATCAAAATTGTGGAACGTAAAAAACGTTACCATGCCCGCGTGATGTACCTAAATGAGTAGCTGTTGATTGATGAATGCAGAGGGCCTAGAGCAAAGGGCAAAGAGGCACTCTGAAAGCTATTGATGATTGGCGGGAATAGCAAAATTGAAACTAGGCAATCAGCGATTTGCTCCAAAGAAAGCTTTCAGCTGTTCGATGGTAAGCTGTTTCCCCAGGATTGTTTTATTGGCATCCAGCAGGTAAATCATTGGGGTTGACCGAACATTGTAGTTTACTCGAAAGTTGCTGGTTTGCTGCGGATCCCAAACATTCAGCCAATCATTCAGCTCGTGTTGTTTCAAAAAGTCAGTCCAAGCTTGTTTATCCGTACCGGTGAATACAGCGAAAACACTCAAATCAGAAGGATCGGCCGCTAAAAACACTTCATTGAAAAGCTGCGGGATTTGTTGCTTGCAGTGACCACAATCAGGTTCCCAAAATACAATGACCGTATAATTGGTGCCTTGTTGAAGAAGACTTTGGTATTGGCCATTTTCATCTTCTAGAAGGAGTTCTTTTGCCCGGTTGCCGAGTAAATTGTTTTTCCGGAAATGAACTTCACGGGCAATGTTTTCTTTCGTTTTATCGCTAATCCAAAATGCTTCGCCATTCAGGTAATACTTTTGAGCAAGCGCAACAAATACGTTCTCCATGCCCATGCACTTGGATCGAGCACTGTTGTTGAGAATGAGAGAAGTGAGGTTTTGGAAAACCTCGGGCTGTGCTTTGCTACCTTCAATCAATTGAATGGCGCTTGGCAAAACAGAATCAGGATGCTGAATTAAAACCTCGTTGAAAAATTCTTTTAGTCGGGCTTCAATGATCGGCGTTCTCCACAGGCGGATATCATACAAATCAAAGTGATCCCAATAATGTACTTTCCGATAATTGTACAAATAGGCTGCCTTCAAGCTATCGTTATGGTGGATTGAATCCGGAAAGGTTTTGGGGGTTGAAGGAGGGAGGTTGGTGCTTACAAATGTCGCATAAAAACTGCCTTGTGTCCGGCTTATTTCAGTTTTCCAAAAGCTAAGGACCTGCTCATCGAGTTGACGGAGTTGTTGTTGGATTGATTGGATGGAATCAAGCACTTGAGCTTTTTGGAGCTTTTGCCGTAATTGGTTGCTTTGGGCTTGTTGATGCGCCATGTAGTTTCGGAAGTCTTGAAACCATTGGCTTTCCTTAGCCCCGCTAAGCTGAATGGGCCCCTTATTCTGAGAGATTGACAATTGCTGGTCTTCTCCAAGCAAGAAATCAAAGAAGGTGTTTTTATCGAGATAAAGCACGTAAATCCCTTGAGGTAAGGGTTGTTTTGAGTGAAAGTGTCCTTGCCCTGTTGAATTCAGAATCAGCGTGTCGTTGGCGTAAATTTTACTGTTAAAATAGTGTCCCAAAACCACCGTATCGTTGGCTTGGTGGGGTAGGTGAATTTCAATGGAGGAGGTCTGTGCAACGGCCAGCCAAGGAAGCAGTGCAAGCAGTAAGCTAAATAAGCGCGTATATTTTTTCGGCATTGTGTTGATTTGAGAACTGGGTTTCGAGAACTTCTTTTCGTTGTTGGATCTCATCGCGTGTTATTTCTTTTTCAAACTTATCTTGAATAAGTTGAATCATGCTTTGGGCGTTGTCAGCAACATAGCACAAGTGTTCCAGCCCGGTATTGGCAACCATGGGGCTGTTGGTAACGCAATAACGACCAAGAAATAGGGAAGCCAGCAGTTTTAGCTTCAACCCGGTGGGTTGGAAGGTTGGAATCAGGTTGATTTGTGCTTCCTGGATTAGGTAGTCCATGGTTTCTTTGTCCGGATTGGCGACCAGGTTAACATGAGGAATATCGGCGATTTTGCGAACAAGGTAGTCGGGCGGATTCTTTCCGGCAACCATAAAAGGGATGGTGATTTCAGAAAAAATCCGATCGATTAGATAATCAACGGCTTTTTGATTTTCAGCTACACTCAGGTTCCCATGAAACAGCACATACTCGCCCATACCTACTTTTGTTTCTACCTGCTCAAAAGGATGAAACGCCGGAATGAAAATTCCTTTTCGGTATTTCGTTTTAAAATAGTGCGTATCGGCAGGAGAAATACTCAAAATGGAAGAAGCCATCTTTAGTCGTTTCTCAAAGCAGCGCAGTTTTAATGCTTCCTGCGAGAAATAATAGCGTTTAAACAGGTTCTTTTCTGAAAGGCTTAGGTGATGATAATAATGGTGCTCAATGTTGTGTGTGCGTACAATTTTCTGATAAGCTCCCAACAAAGGATGGTTCAGGTAAAAGCAAGTGTGAAGCCCTTCGAACAGAATGGGGGCTATCTCTTTCTGTAGGTTTTGCAGTAGCTCCTTCGAACTGCGGGTGTTTATAATATACGGCAATCGCGATAGCAAGTAAAGAGGCCCTTGTTTTCGTTTGTAGTAATGAACCTGGTAACAGATTTGCTCCAGCTCTTCAGCTTCGTCTCGTCCATAATGAAAACAATGAAGAATGATATCAATCTTCATTGCAGCAAGGTATTTCAGCTTGTAAAAAACATCAATAACGCCTCCATAGTTGGGAGGGTACGGCACGTTGAAACTAACGATATGCAGCTTTTTATTCATCCGTTCATTTTTGATTTTTTTGGGTTTTGGATGGAACTTCCACGATTAAAACAATTGTAAAACACATTCGGAACGAATTCCCTTAATCCTGTCCGTTTCATGCAAACATTAAAAGTAAAAAAAAACCGCAAGTTTAAAACTTACGGTCTCTGTTTTTTCAGCAGTTTCAGCCTATTTCAGCTTGATTCCTCCATAGCGACTTTTGATAATCACCCGGCGATTGGAATTTTCTCCAACTTCTCCCTGCAAATTAATGCTGTGGTCGCGTTTCTCCCGATTGCCCGAGAAACGATCTTCCGGATATCTGATATCGCAGTAATCGCAGTTCGCATCGAGGTAATAGTCCGCATCATCCAGGCCAATTTCGAGCCCACCGTAGCTATTGGTGATTTCAATGTGTTCAAAGTTTTCACCAACCTCATCAACTCTCACGGAGCCGTATTGAGTGTCAAGCATTAAGCTCTGTCCTAGCTCTTCAATGTCATAGTTGGTGTACTTGGAGTTTGCTCTTAAGCTTTTTATTTCTTCGATATTTACCCCATCGTATTTCGACTCCAGATCGAGCTCATCGGCTTCTTCGATGTTGAGGCCGGAGTATTTGGTCTCCGCTTGTACGGTCCCTGCCTTGCCAATGAATAGTTTGGAGTACTTAATTTCAGTAACCAGGTGGTTGACCGATTCGATATCGGCTTTCCCATAGTCAAGATTAAGCCTGATTTTATTGCCAGCCGGAGCCGCTAAGTCATTGGCACTTAGGTTGCCATAGCTAAGGTTAAAGCTTCCGTTTGCGGCCAGGTTATTTAAAACCACATGTCCAAACTTGTTGGTCACTTGCAGGTCGCGGTCGGCAGGAATGTTGATCGTATAGTCAATGGAGAAATTCCGTTTGGTTTTGAAATTGTCGTTGATGACCGTTTCTACCTGCAGCTCTTGTCCTACGCGACGAGTGCTAATCTTGATCTGATCAAGCAGAAACTCTGCTTTTTTCTCAACGGTGTGTTCTACGGTAATGCGCACGTCTACAACAACTGAGTCACCTCCAAAATCGTTAATGGTAATGGTTCCAAATTTATTGGTGACATCGAGCGCCTGAATTTGTGATTTCAAAAAGGCACTGTGTTCTTCCCGGGTGTACTCCTGGGCGTTGGCAGCCAGCGAAAATACCATCGCCAGCATGAATAGTAACTTAAACTTGAGTTTCATTATCGGTCATTTTTTGTTGTTTCACTTCTTTTAATTTGTCTATAATCAGCGTAATTACGCTTAGTTTAGCCTGGTAATATTCCAGCATGGCATTGATCACCCGCTCATCGTCGGGATTGGCCTGAAGCTCTTCTTGAAGTTGTGCTTCCATTTGGTCGAACTCCTTCATTTCCTTTTCCATCATTTGCTGGTTGGCTTCTGATATATAACCATCGGCAATCAGTTTTTCCCATTGTTGCATGCTTTGGTCGATCGATGAGGTGAAATAGAATTCCACTTCGCCATATTCTTCCGATACGGAGGCCAAGGTTACTGGAGCTAATTCTTTTTCTGTTGAGAAATACATGCGAAGCTGGTTGCCGAGTAACAGAACAAAGATCACAGCGGCAGCTATTTGCAGGTAAATCTTCCTGTTGAATTGCTTTTTATGGTGTAACTCCTGATCGAGTTTGGCTTCAAATCGCTCGAAGTGTCCCATGGGGGCATCTTCTTCCAAAGCTTGCTTGTTTTCCCGAATTGTCTTCTCCAATAAATCGTTCATAATATCCGGTATTTAGTTGATTGAAAAAACTTCATCTTTTAATAAACGTTCGCGTAATTTACGTTTGGCCCGCAACAGTTGCGATCGGGACGAGGAATTGCTGATGTTCAGTATTTCTGAAATCTCATCGTGGTCGTAACCTTCAAGCAGGTAGAGGCTAAGGACTACCCGGTAACCTTCCGGAAGTTGGAAAATGGCTTCTTTTATTTTACTGATATCCACTTCACGAATTTCCATCAGCGGATTTTCAACTTCTTCAGTTACGCGTTCATCCAGTTCTTCAAAATGAACTTTCTTTTTTTTCAGATGGTCCAAAGAACGGTTCACAACAATTTTTTTGAGCCAGGCTCCAAAACTTACTTGTCCGGAGTAAGTGTCCATTTTCTTGAAAGCACTTAAAAAAGCTTCCTGCATAATATCTTCAGCATCGGTGGCATTGCCAGCTATGCGCAAACTGGTGTTGTACATCGATTTATAATACAATTTATACAACTGGAATTGAGCATCTCGTTCGCCTGCTCTGCAGCGGTCAATCACATCTTGATGGATATTTTGGTAAAGTGCTTCCAATGTTATTGCTGTTTCTGATTGAAAGACGGCAGCCGAAATTAATTTGTTGCATCAAAAGAGCACATTCCTGCTAAAATATTTTTGCAAAAGGCACGATGCCGCTGAATATTGCCCTGAATCAGCGACTTCGCTTAGTTGCTGATGGGATGCAAAAATAATGGTATTGAGCTTAAAAGCAAGCTTGGCTAAGCGGTTTGCTAGAGCTGGTTGGCATGGGCAATGATCCGACGGAGATCTTCCTCCTTTCGGAACTTGAGTTTTTGCTTTTTAATGAAAGGTTTTAAATCTTTCTCCAGGCTTGGAAATGTATTGAATAGCTGCTTTTCACTGTTTATTTTAAACAGTTGGTTCTGGTAGTGGATATAATAATCGGTGGGGCGTTCTTTAAAACGTGCTGGTTTGGGATCTTGATAGGCTTTCGCCGGAGATGTTTTTTTAAGGATAATATTTTGTCTTTTTAACAGCTGAATCTCGCCGTTTTCCAACAATTCGAAATAGCCGGTAAGTCCGTCGGGGGGCGTCTCTTCTTTTTCGAAGTAGGTGTATTGCTGTTGCCCAATTGCAATGAGCTTCAGCTTATTCGGATTATTCAGATTTAACACAACGCCATTGGGATGTTTAAATTCAATTTGGTCTTCATAGGTGTTGTAGCGCAACGGAACGTCCTCGTAGGTATCGCCGTTTTTTAGCACCACGGAGCCGATAACAAAATCTTGCTGAGCGTAGGGTGAACCGGCAACATCCGCATAGCTTTGCTCACGATTTGCTGGTTCAAGGTGATTTCTTCCTTTATACAATTCGTATAAATCAATGATGGTTTTTTGTGCGAAGGCGGTTGGTGTGGCTAGCATGCCCAAAAGAATCAAGGTAAACTGTAAGAAAAGTTTCATCGGCTTATGGGTTTATTTGTTCTGGTTTGTAGTTATTGCTTTGTATTTTTATACGTTCATTGAGGTTCATCCTTTAAAAGAATACGCTATTAAAGGTATAAACTTTATTTTAATCAAGGAATTATGGCTCATAATCATATGCATACGCACCAACGACTGGGAATTACGATTGCCCTGAACGTGATCATTACCTTAGCGCAGGTCATTGGTGGGTTAATTTCGGGGAGTTTGGCGCTGATTTCGGATGCCCTGCACAATCTGAGTGATGGTGTTGCGGTGGTACTGGCCTATGTTGCCGATCGCTTGGGACATCGGGAACGAACGGCTAAAAGCACCTTTGGCTTTAAACGAGCTGAAATTCTGGCAGCCTTTATCAATGCACTCATCCTGATTGCCATTTCCTTTTACCTGATGGTTGAAGCCATTAAACGTTATGTCGATCCGCATGTGATTGATTTTCGGTGGATGTTTTGGATGGGAATGCTGGGTTTGGTGGCCAATGGCTTTTCGGTTTTCCTGCTGCATGCCGACCAGCACCGGAATTTAAATATTCGTGCAGCCTACCTCCACCTGATGGGGGATGCCTTAACCTCGCTGGCAGTTATTGCCGGATCAGTCTGCATTTGGCTGTGGGATTGGTATTGGATTGACCCAACGGTGACCTTGATGATTAGCCTCTACCTGCTGTTTCATACCTATAAGCTACTGAAAGAATCAACCGAAATTTTGATGCAGTTTGCGCCGGACCATCTTGTGCCTGCGGAGATTGCTGCCCGGCTGACCCGGCAGCAGGCTGTGGAGCGGGTGTATCATATCCATATTTGGCGGCTAACCGATAAAACCATTCACTTTGAAGGGCATGTGGTCATTCAGCACGACCTGAAACTGTCGGAAACCGAAGCCATCAATCAGGAGTTGACACATATTCTGAAAGATGAATTCGGCATTGAACACATTACCCTGCAGTTTGAATGCAACGGGGCGCAACACCATCAAGGACCGGTGAGCCATTAATCGATCGTACTAAAGTTTGAGTGGTATAATATAAAAAGACCGGCTTTTGACCGGTCTTTTGCGGGTTGATCAAATACTTTCGCTGGTATTCCAGCCTTCCATGTCCCCATCGCCCGCGAGGTGTTGACCTCAGATTTATCCGAAAGTATTGACTGCAAAATATCCCTGTTGTAAGCGTTAGCTGTTTTACATCAAACCACAACTCACAGCTTGATTGATAAACTGCTCCGAGCGTTGTAAGCGTTAGCTGTTTTACATCAAACCACAACCCGCAAGCTTTCACCAATTGCACTGATTTAGTTGTAAGCGTTAGCTGCTTTACATCAAACCACAACTACTGCTGGAATTATGGTGGCTGTCCTTCGGTTGTAAGTCTTAGCTGTTTTACATCAAACCACAACAACCACTCGATTGCCAGTTTTGTCTCTTGTGTTGTAAGTCTTAGCTGTTTTACATCAAACCACAAC
>NZ_FONW01000007.1:0-177810 GCF_900113005.1 Sunxiuqinia elliptica | reverse complement strand
GGTTGTAAGTCTTAGCTGTTTTACATCAAACCACAACTCATTCATAAAGCCAATTTCGTTGATGAATGTTGTAAGTCTTAGCTGTTTTACATCAAACCACAACCTTGGGCTTTTATCCCCTTTGTTGATGGGGTTTTGCGGCGATTTTTCAAGAAGAAAAATGCCTGATTTACTCCAAAGAAGTGGTTGGATGCACGGTTTTTTTAATCCTATCGGTTCAAAACTAACACGAAAAAGCCAATATGTCAATGAACGGAGTGGGGAAGTTACGCTCTTTTATCGTTTTCCCAAAGCTTTAGCCTTTCGAAAAGGGCGCTTAAAACATTTCCAGTTGTTTGGGGCCTTCAGGCAAAGGATCATCTTTCTTGCCCCAGTAGTTGGCGATGCTCCCGTATTGCTTGTCGGTAACGGCCAGGATGCTGACCTGTCCTTTTTCGGGCACAAAATCCTTCACGCGCTTGAGGTGTACTTCGGCACTTTCGCGACTGGCACAATGGCGGATGTAGACCGAGAACTGCATCATCGAAAAGCCGTCTTTCATCAGGTCTTTCCGAAATCGGGTGGCTTGCCGGCGTTCCTTCTTGGAAGTCACGGGCAGGTCGAAAAAGACAAATAACCACATGATATGATAGGCATTTAAACGGGTTTGTTCCATGAGGATTGAACTTTACCTTTTCCAAAGTTTCGAACTTTGGAAAAGATTTTATTCGAATTGAGGATAGACAACTTTTCGGTTTTCGCCATTGAAACACCGGCCTAGCGAGGCGGTGGTTTGCGAGAGTGCGACCATCAACGGGCGCTTGGTGCCGTCCAGCCACACATCGCCAGCCATCAGGCTCAGCATTCGGGCTTTCATCTCTTTGTTCAGGAAGAGTTCATCGGGGTAATCGCCATAAACCGCTAAGGCCAGCTGGTCGACAAACGGGCGGTAAGGTTCCATGATATCGTCGGCCAGGCAAAAGGCATTGTACTTGTTGTGGTGATGGATGCCCAGGGTGGGCAAAAGGCCGGAACCCACCAGGGCACGGGCAACGGCCGAGCGCAGCAGGATGTAACCATAGTTCAGCAGGTGGTTGGGCGGATCGCCGTAACGGTCGCGGAAAAAGCCCTGCCCAATCAACCGGCTCCAGTAAATGCGTGCGGCCAGTCCTTCGCGGTTTTCCAGGTCGCCACTCTTTACGCTTTTGGCATAAGCACGCAGCTCGTGGGCTTTATGGCCTTGCTTTTCGAGGTGAGCGGCCTGGTTGCGTATTTTGGCTTCGATGGTTTGTTTCCAGAGGTTCTTTTTCAGCGGTTCCGAAGCGCTGATTTGTGCCCGGAACAATTCGCTTTGTAAACTATGGCTTTCGAGGTTGAGCAACATGGAGGAGGGCATGTGCTTGCTGTCGCAAAACACCAGGGCCACCTTGTTGGCATTCAACTGTTCCACCAGTTTCATACTAAAACTGATTTGTGGATGGTCGAGCACGATAAAGCCAATATCTTCAACCGGAATGGTTTTGTTGGTCAACTGGTCTTTCGACTGCGCCACCAACTGGCAGTCCTTCAAACTTAAATAATAGGGACTGGAAAAGAATAAGGTTCGTTTGAGCATGGTTTTTTGTTTTGGGATGACCTTTTCCAAAATTTCGAACTTTGGAAAAGATTGCTATAACTCCAGCGAGTAGAAATGGTTATACTTAAAGTTGGCTAATCCGTCGAACCATTGAAGCACCTCATCCCGTTTAATCAAAGTTGGTTGATCCGAAACGATGGCATTATACGAAGAGTACTTCCATTGCTGAGGTTGACTGACAAAGCCATGATTTACAGGGTTACGATGGATGTAATTCACCAAACGGATCAGGTAGCCATCATCTTCGACTGGCTTTCGCTTAAAATTCTTTAAAAACAAACTACCTCTTCGATTATAAATCAAATTATAAGCTTGGGTGTAAGAGCTGAAGAGATTCGAAAATTGCTTGCTTATATATTTGCTTAGAAACAATTCCCGTTTTTCAATACAATCTGCAGCAGGATAATTTTTTGCGCCTTTAGCTGAACTCAATAGTTGGGCTTCGATTGTAGCTTGTGGCTTCAGGCATATTAACAAATGAAAATGATTCGGCATCAGGCAAAAGGCCAGCGTATCGGCAATTGGTGTTAGGTATTGTTTATACTTTTCAATGAAAAACGTGTAATTTTTGTCTTCTCTGAAAAGTAATTCATTCCCAATTGCGCGGTTGTAAATATGGAAGTAACATTCAGGCAACAATGGTTCCATGCTGTTCTTTTTGATTAAATGATTGAAAGACCTTTTCCAAAGTTTCAAACTTTGGAAAAGGTTTGTTTTGCTGTTGGTTTACCCGGGTTCGGTTGGTTCCTTTCAAACCTTCAAGGTTTTTGATACCTTGAAGGTTCTGAAAAAACGCCTGAATTTCGTCCTCTCCTTTGATCTTTACCAGCAGATGAAAATGATTCCTCATTAACACCCACGCATAGGTGTTGGCTACCGGTGAAATGTATCTCGCATAAAGTGAAAGGAAATACTCGTAGTTGGTGTTCTCCTGAAACAGGTTACAGCTGTTTATTCCACGGTTGTAGATGTGGTAAAAGTGATTGTGTTCGAGAGGAGGTATGCTCATCGGTTTTTCTTTTTTTTGATCTGTTTTAATCCTTCAAGGTTTTTGGAAACCTTGAAGGATTAAATAGGGACTTAGCCTTTCACCACAATGCCGATTTTTTCGAGTAGTTGGGGTTTATCGGCCAGGGCAATGCGGGCAATGACTTCGTAATCGTTTATCCAGTCAGCCAGTTCTTCCACTTTTTGGTCGCGTTGCTGGGTGGCATTTTGGGCATCGCCCATTTCTTTTCGAACGTTTTCCGAGGCGGCTGCCACGCTTTCAATAGCCGCAATTTCGGCTGTTAGTTTCTCCTCGGTTTGTCCGTAGTTGGCCATGGCCGCCTTCCAGCTTTCGTTTGCCAGCAGGGCACGGTAAAAGCCCTGCGTTTGTTTCAGCCAGCCACTGTGCGTGGAAGCACGTCGCCCATTAAGCTCAAGCGTGGTTGTTGCCTGCACATCAGTCTTAAAAGCAATCCGTCCAATAGCCACCATGTTTTTGTAGGTCTCGTTGGCTTTTTGCTTTTCTACTTTAAAGGTTTCCTGGGCGGCATCCAGCTCGCCATACTCTTTTTTCTGGTTTTCAACCAAGGTGCTTGCTTCGGTCAACAAAGCTTTTCCTTCGTTCAGTTTGGCCTCGGGATAGCCCATGGGCGAAACAGCATTCAGAATTTTTGAATCGCCAAGGCTGTTGTTGATTCGAATACTGGACTGAAATAAAATCTCGTCGATTGATAATTTTGAAAAATTCATAGGAATAATTTGAGAATGATAAGAAAGTGTTGCGTAGTCTGCCGGTACAGCAGTTTTGAGGAGGAACATTTTGGGAAAACAGAACGAAGCGGGACGAGCTGTGCGGTATTCTGATCTATCCCAAAGTTCAGGAGTATTGTTTGAATGGGGGATGGTTCCCCCGAAACAGAGACCGTTTATTTGGCTGCGATAGGCTTATTCCCGCAGCGAAAAGGCATTGAACCAGGTAAAGAGGCTTTTCGCAGTGATTTATTGCTCTCCGCTGCCGAAAATTGCTTTCCGCCGAGGTAGAAAGCTCAGGTGTATTGGTTTGAATCACTACCGCCACCGATTTTAGCGTTTCGCCCCGGAAAATCATGCTTCGCTCTGGTTGCCAGTAGTCCGTTCTGGTTTTTAGCATGCTGTTACGTTTTTTTAGGTGGTTCAGCTTTTCCAAAGTGTTAAACTTTGGAAAAGCTTAGCCTGTATTTTTCAATTGTTTACGAATCCTTCATGACCTTTCAAGACCTTGAAGGACTGGTTATTTTATTCGTTTGATATTGCCGAGTGAGTCGGTTTTCAGTTTAACCATTCTAGTTTTCCTGTTGCACTTATTTTAAACTCGTAGCCTTCGACCAGAAAATTGAATTTTGAAGGACTTAATAATAACTTTGGTGCGGGAAAATCAAAATTAACTGTTGAAACTCCATTAGTTAACGATTTGGGCGCTTTTTCTCCATATTTACTTTCATAATCAGTTTTTAGGCTTTCATCATTTCTGGCTTCCTGGTGAAACTTAAATGTAATTCTTCCATCTTTATTCATTTTGACAACTTTATACAAAAGCAATACACTTTCTGTTGCCGTTTTCTTTAACTCAGCAGGAGAGTCTTTCCAGAATAAAACCACAGAGCCTGTTTTTAGAATGTATTTTAAGTATTTTTTTGATTTAGGATGTTGGTTGGGAAATGGATTTACTGATTCTTTCGTATTGAAATATTTACCTGCCTCAAGATTGTTGACGATTGAAAAATCCCGTTTGATTTCTCCTTTTTTATTTAAGCCTTCATACACAACCATTGCATAATTACCATCATTTACAAAATAGCTGTATTGTTTGTGTTCCTTTTTTGATTGATCTCGGTGTGCTTTTATTTTTAAAGGATTTGTAACTGTTGTTGCTTTGCATCTTACTTTTTTAATTGGAGTATAGCTGCCGTCTTTGTTGGGGATGGCATAGATCTTTGATAGCTGATCCAAGAGTTGGTCAACTGTTTGCTGGCAGTTTGTTAGTTGTTCTTGTTTTTCAGCATCCCGAAGTTGCTTCTGCGCTTTCTCGAGGTCTTTACGCAGCTTGCTTTCTTCCTTTTTGCCTTTTTCGACAATCGAACGGATATTGTCGTCAACAATATTTTGAACATCACTTGGTGTTAAGGCATCGATGGGCTTGCGGACTACGTAAACAGTTTTTTCTGTTACCTCTCCTTTTTTATTGATCTCTTCTTGTTTTATGGCTCCGTAATTTGTGTCTTTATGCAAAGCTCCGCGTACCGAATCCCCTTTCACAATGATAGAGTTCCCTTTTTTGTCCCGGACGACTTGCCCTCTTTTCTTTAATATTTTTCGAGTTCTTTTGGGGAGTACATCAGGGGTGTAATGAGAAATAAATACTTCGTTTTCAATCGATTTTAAATCAGATGCAAAGTTTGGCCAGGGAGGGCTTACCTGTGGCATATCTGTTGCTTGCATTTGTTCCAATTCTTCCCACTCGTGATAAGCATTTGCCAATTGCTCGTACGCTTCTTTGCTCATACAGGCAATAGTAATGGCATCAATGCAATGGTGAATGTGGTTTATTCGTTCTTTTCTGACAAACTCATCTTGTATTCCCCATAGTTTCCGATAGTCAGCAACTGTTTTTCCTTTTACGGTATAAACGTGGTTGAATACGGTTTTCAAATACAGTCTTGCATATTTTGTAATGATCCCGATATCAACTAGCTGACTGTTCTTAAATCCTTCGGGAACCTCTTTCATCTCAAAACGATGGTATTTACTTTTCCAATAGTCAAGATTTAGTTGATGCAGATGTCGGCGTTGGATTGCTGCGTCTTTTACTTCCTTGTTGTCGGCATTTGCCCTACTTTGGCGAACGGCTTTTTCAACTCCTTCTTTCGCCTCTTCAATGTATTTTTTCCAGTGCTCAATTCGCTGGAGGATGGTCTCATGGTCGGGTAACTCAGAGGGGATACGGTTGCGCTTTATTTTTTGGTTATAATGACTGTTGCAAAGGCTTAGGTTTTCCTGTGAGTTATCGAATGACAAACTGCGAGGAATGGTATGTTCAAGGTCGTATTTGGGATGGTCGCCAATAAACTCGGTTAAGCCAATGTTCTCTCCCGTGTACAAGCAAATGTGTTTTTGCTCTTCCCAAAGTTGGTATTTAAGGATGTCGTTTCCTGATGGTTCCATCTCTTTTCCTGTTGCAGCCAGGTAATCTCGGCGTAGCTCTTCTTGGTATTCTTTACGCTTGTCACGTCTCTTATTTTGCCAGCGCTGTAGTGCTTTCCGTTCATTGGCATTTTTAAGGTCGCGTGCCATTTCTATATTTATTTTGGTATCAGAGTCAATCACTCGATTTTTAATCAACTCATTAACTACTTTTCGAAGTTGATGCAAAGCACGCATGGCCATCGGATTTTTAATAGCCGAAATAAGGGGGCTTCCTAAATAGTAGTTTCCATCAGCTGCCTTTGATGCCTTTCTATAGACTTCAACTGCTGAAGGATGATACATTTGCTCCAATTGTTTGGCATCAACATCAAATTGGTCGGTGATGAAATTACGAATACGCTCATCCGTCCTTTTCGATTTCAGATATTCACCGCGTCCAAGATTATTGCTCATTTGTTGCTTTACGAGCTCATAAACCTTTTGCTGATAGGCTTCTTTTTCGGTCTCTGGATATTCTTCCCAGGTTTTATTGCCAATAACAGCTTTTAGTTTTTTGAGTAAGTCTTTTTGAAGGTTAGCCTGCCAGAATTCATTGTCACTCCAGCTTATGTCTTCCCTTCGGCTCATTGTTATTATTCCATTGACTATGTCCGCCAGCTGTTTTTCCCGACTCTGGGATTGAATGATGTGAAGAATTTCATCTTGAATTAGCTTACGATTCTCTTCTTGACTCCAAATGTTTTTAGGAACCAAATCTTCCAACTTAGCCATAAATACAGCGTGAGAATAGATCAAGCCTTGTCTCAAATAAGGTAGAATTTTCCGGATGGCCTTTAAGCTTAAAGCACCGTAGTCGTGTTTCAACTTGATTTTTGAGAACTCTCGTATTTTTTGCTCATCGAGCCTTAATCGGTTTTGAGCAAACTCAACCAATTTTTCTGTCTTATCGAATGAAAAAAGGACATGCCAAATATCGGTTACGATTTCTTCTGTTGACTTGAGTCCCGTCTTCTGTTCTTTCAATGTATAAGAATTGACAAGCTCTTGTTCCCAGTTAGCGCCAAATATGGCAATTAATTGAGCTGTGGTATGGCATCCGCTAACTGAAGTGCGCATGTCATGGTTGAATAAGTAATCTGCCTCAGAACGTTCTTTCCTTTTTATATAAGAGTATTTTGCTCCCTTTGGAGTGAGCCGCTTGGCGATATCTTCAAATTTGAAATGCTCCTTGCTTTTGCGCATAAAGAGCGGGATAATTGTTTCTTTTTCATCGATATTCAAATATCGAAGTTGGTCATCATCGGGTGTCTTTAGCTTGATATTATTGATAAAGGCATGCATTCGGTATTCTTCAAATCGAGGATGCGATACCGGGCAACGGGGTTTATTCTTTTCGAACGGGCAATTTCCAACTAATCCTTTTTGAGATTTTAACGGACGTTGGTAGAAAATAGCTTTGTGGAGCTTATCGACAAATTCGGATGGCAATTGCTGAAAATCAATAATGCGGTTGAATTCTTCTAAATAATGTTTCTCCCGATGGGTATATTTTCCTCTTATTTTTATGCCTTTCTGATATAAATTGTAGAAATACTGACCAAGAGTATTATTCTTTTTTGCGGTATTAAGTTCTTCAATTTGTTTTTTTACTGTACCATCATTTTCCTTAGTTGTTTCAAGTCGGTTACTTAAGAAGCCTCTACGTTGGGCTAAATGATAAAAAGCCCTTCCTAAGCGAAATCGATCAACTTCGTTGTTTAAGTCGAATTTTGATTCTACTGCTAAGGCTCTGTATCGATACGGATTTTTGCTTACAATTTCATCGGTTTTTTGCCAGTTTCGGAAAGCTTGATTGATTGGATAAATTCCCTTGTAGCGCCAGTCTCGAAGCTCTTGATTTGTTAATGGAGGACAGTAGCCAAATTCAGAAAGGACTTTCAGAACCTCAATTTTTCGTAGTTTTCGGCGATATTTTAATCGTCTGGCACTTCGGTATGCTGTTCTTTCTGCTGCTTTTGATCCTTCAACTCCTTTTTCGATTTTTACGCCTTCTTGAAAAATGCGAACGCCTTTATCGATAAGCTTGAAATCTTCATTTTTTTCTTTTTCAACCACTGCCCAGCCAATGCTGTTAGTTCCGAGGTCCAGTCCGAGTATTTTAGCCATAGGTTTAAATTTTTATTGTTTGGTTTGTTTTTTATGTCTTTTATTTCTTACCTTCGTTAACATTAGAACGAATTTTGTTTTACATCTTATCACAATAAGGCTATAAGCCGAAGGAAAACATTCCTATACTCCCGCTTCGGTGGGAGTTTTTATTTTTAGCCGGTTTGTTTTCGAATCATCAAACTATCTTTAATAGGAACACTGACCTTTCCTGTGTTACTGACCTTCTTTCGATGAGCTAGTGTTCATAATTGATTGGATGTATGAATTTACAATCTAATTGATGATTAGTAAACAGAAATGATCTTTTTTTCATGAACGAGCCATTTTTCGTGATGACCCCCCGCTTTCCGGCAACGAAGGAGATTTTATCGTTAAATTAGTAAGGCGATGATTTTATTTTTTTTATCATTTAACCGCACTCTTCCCCGAATGGTCAGGCAGGGATCCCGAGCGATAGCCGATGAGTGAGCTTGGCTTTTGCTCATTGAATCGGGGGTTGGGGGTTCGGCGTTCGAAAGGGTTGTCTGTCGGCTTTTTCGTGTAATTCGGGCAAAAACGGTACTTTTACCTCAATTCTGTACAAAACTTCGTTGTTACAGATTTTAGATTTTTACATGTATTGACAAGTTGGCCATGGAAACACCGTTGAGAAAGATTATACATGTGGATATGGATGCGTTTTATGCTTCGGTGGAGCAGCGCGATAATCCGGCATTGCGCGGGAAACCTGTGGTTGTTGGTGGCGATCATGAGCGGGGAGTGATTGCCGCAGCCAGCTACGAGGCCCGGCGTTATGGGATTCATTCGGCCATGGCTTCGGTGGTGGCTAAGCGAAAGTGCCCGGATTTGATTTTTGTGCGCAGCAATTTCGATAAGTACAAAAAGGTGAGTCAGCAAATTCGGGAGATCTTTTTTGAGTACACCGACCTGGTTGAGCCTTTGTCGCTGGATGAAGCTTTTCTGGATGTGACTTTTGCACGGAAAGGAAAACCGTCGGCTACGCTTATTGCTCGTGAACTTAAACGGCGCATCAAGGAAGAGACGGGCTTGATTGCTTCGGCCGGAGTTTCGTATTGCAAGTTTTTGGCTAAGGTGGCCTCGGATGTCGATAAGCCGGATGGCTTGTTTGTGATTACGCCTGATGAGGCTGAAGCTTTCCTGGAGAAGCTGGAGGTGCGCAAGTTTTTTGGGATTGGCAAAGTGACGGCTGAAAAGCTGAATCGGCAGGGGATTTACTTTGGAGCTGATCTGAAAAAACTGGAACTGCAGGAGCTGATTCGTCAGTTTGGGAAATCGGGGGCTTATTACTATCAAATTGTTCGGGGAAATGACGATCGCCCGGTGACACCATCGCGCGAGCGAAAATCGCTGGGGGCGGAGCGTACTTTTGATACTGATTATTTTTTGTTGGAGGATTTACAGACCAAGATGCAGGCCATTGAAGATGAAGTGTGGCAACGTTTGGAGCGAGCGCAGAAGCATGGCCGGACCCTGACTCTGAAAATCAAGTTTGCCGACTTTGAGCAAATCACCCGAAGTAAAACCTTGTTGACTTTGTTTCGTTCGAAAGAACTGTTGCATACGCATGCAACCGAATTATTGCAGCACGAAGCTCCGTTTGTGAAGGGCGTTCGCTTGCTGGGACTCACCATCTCAAACTTTGAAGAACCCGTAAAGGGGCCTATTCAATTGACCATCGATTTTTAGTTTTCACTTGTGTGCGTTGTTTTCCTGGGTTAAGGGCAATTTAAAATAGAACTTTGAGCCTTTTAATGGCGCTGATTCAACCCATATTTCCCCGTGAAGCAGCTCTGCAATTTCCTTGCAGATTGAAAGGCCAAGTCCAACTCCTTCATAGCGTCGGGTGCTGCTATCATCTACTTGCCTGAATCGTTCAAAGATGACTTCAAGCATCTCTTGAGCAATTCCAATCCCTTCATCTTTTACACAGAAAATGACGGATTTTTGCTTGGCTTGGCATTCCACTGTAATTTTACCCTTATTGGAATACTTAACTGAATTACTGATAAGGTTCGTTAGCAGTTGCGTTAACTTGGTTTTATCGGACTGGATGTTGGGCTGTTTTGCAGCATTAAAGCCGGAGAAGGAGAAGCTGATGTTTTGTTTGTCGTATTTCTTTAGTTCACTTTTCATGAAAAACTCCAGGCTTTTTCCAATTTCTTGTGCGGTAAAATTTTCAACTCGAAGTTTTGTTTGCTTGGATTGAAGCATGGTCAACTCGAAAATAGATTCGATGATCGACAATAAATGATTGCCACTGGAGTGAATAATTTTACCCATATCGACCATCTCTGCTGGCGGCAAGCTTTCGTCTATCAGTTGGCTGAACCCAATGATGGCATTGAGCGGGGTTCGTAATTCGTGTGACATAGTTGCCAGGAAAGCGGACTTCAGCCGGTCGGCGGCCTCTGCTTTTTCTTTGGCGTTAATCAGCTCTTGTTCGGTCCGTTTTTGCCGGGTAATATCACTTCCAATTCCCCGTAAGCCAATAATGTGGTTTTTTTTGATTACCGGGCGAACAGAGATGCGCAGCCAAACCGTTTGACCATCCAATGTTTGTGCTCTGAACTCAAGAGGAAGGTTGTCTTTTTGTTTCAGGAAGCCATCAAAGCGTTTTTCAACATCTGCTTTGTCGCGCTCAGCCACAACCTCAAGAAAGTATTTTCCCAGGTAATGTGAGGGAGGGTACCCTGTTATGGCTTGCACCCTGGGACTGATATAGCTGAAATTCCAGTCAGCGTCTAACTCGTAAATAATATCATTGATATTCTCTACCAGGTTTTGATATTTCTCGTGGCTTTGCCGCAACTCATTCAGTGCATTGATCCGAACGCTAACATCAAGCAAGGAGGCTACTGATGTTTTTGTCCCGGGAATCATGTCGATATTTAGAAAGATGTGGTGTTCGGCTTTTCTGCGATCAACGAAGGTAAACTCGTATTGTCTGGGGGCATTTTGTGGCGCCTGTCGTCGGTTATTGTGATGCTTTTGCATCTTCTCCAAATCTTCAGGTATCACAAAGTCGGTCCACTTCATTTTGTTCTCCAGTTCTTTTCTGGAGTAGCCACTTAAACGTTCAAATTTCTCATTAACAAGAATCAAGGTTCGGTTTTCGTCAATCAAGCAAGTGGCCGTTCCAGTATTATTAAAAATGGCCTTGTAAAGCACTTCACTTTCTTTTAGTGCTTCCTCATTGAGTTTGATCTTGGTAATGTCCCGGGCAACTCCTAACACACCTACAAGTTCGCCTTGACTGTCGCGCATGGGGGTTTTTACGGTTTCAAGCAGGGCCCGATGTCCGTCGCTGGCAAAGGTTACCCATTCCAGGTTGGTGCTGGCTTGGTTTTTACGTATAGCCAAATTATCGTTTGTTCGAAAAAAATCGGCCAACTCTTTGCTGACAAAATCATAGTCGGTTTTACCGATGATTTCAGCCTCCGTTGCACCAAAAAATTGCTCAAATTGGTAGTTGCAATTGAGGTAAACCCCATCCGGATCTTTTAGCCAGATTAGGTCGGGAATGGTTTCGAGCACCGTACGAAGGTGGGTGCGTTCATTTTTGAGATTAAGTTGGGCTTGCCGGTGTTCCGTGATATCGGTGATATTGGCGATGATAATGTGATCCTCTCCCAATCGCATTGGATAGCCGGAAATTAGCACATTCCGGAGGTGCCCCGACTTTCTGAAAATAAGATATTCCCGGGCTTTTACCTTCCCTTCTTGCTGAATGGTCGTGATATAATCAATTCGGTCAGAAGGATTAGTCCAAATTCCCAGCTCCACGCTTGTTTTGCCTTCGTATTCTTCCTTGGTCCACCCGGTAATCTCGGTGAAGCTTTCGTTGGCCTCTATGATCTTACCATCTCGTTCTCGGGCGAGCATAATGGCCATGGGGCTGGCATGAAACGCTTTTTTGAATTTTTCTTCACTTTGCAGGAGTGCTTCTTCATAGTGCTTTCGGTCGGTAATATCAAGAATATACCCTTCGAGTGTTTCTATGTGTTCAGGATTATGGCCCGGAATTCCAACTCCCTGTTCCCATACCCAGCGTTCTTCTCCTTTCTTAGTTGTTATGCGATATTCAATGGAAAATTGATGATGCTTTTGAATCGCTTGTTGGACCTCACGCTCAACACTTTTTCGATCTTCTGGATGAATGAGATCAGCAAAGGACTTCTTTTTATTAAAAAGCAACTCTTGACAGCAATAGCCGGTAATTTCCTGAACGGTATCGCTCAGGTATTGCATGGTCCAGTGGTTGTCGTTCTTACACTGATAAACGATACCGGAGAGGTTTTTGATTAAGGTTGAAAGCTGGCGGTTTGTTTCAGCCAGTTTTTCTTCCATGGCATGCCGGTCGGTAATGTTGACGAGCGATACCAACACTCGTTTATAAGGAATGGGATGCTCAATGGCGATCCATTTGAGAATGTAATAGCGCTTTTCGCCATTGGGAAGCTCAATTGGAAGCTCTGTTGTTAAGCGCTTTTCGCCACGAAGAATACAGTAAAATTGCTTTAAAATACTTTGGTAGGCTTCAGGAAGGTAGAGATCAAGCAAAGAGCTATACGCCATGTCTTTGGGCGTAAACATTTCGGCTTCTTTATTGTGATGAATGATTTTGATTTGTTTGAGTAACCTGAAAAATTCATCCTGACGGGAATCAAAG
Organism: Sunxiuqinia elliptica; assembly: GCF_900113005.1. Classification (GTDB taxonomy): domain Bacteria; phylum Bacteroidota; class Bacteroidia; order Bacteroidales; family Prolixibacteraceae; genus Sunxiuqinia; species Sunxiuqinia elliptica. The sequence goes on along the minus strand of NZ_FONW01000007.1, from coordinate 165,166 downwards.
TAGGATGAGAGGCTATTTATTCCTTGTACCTGAAGCGCTTTAATGCTCTGGGCTACCTGCGAAAAATCTTGTTCCCAGGCCGGGATGGAAAGGTGATTAAAACTATCAAAGTCCTGGATTGCTGATAGACGTTTCTCATTTGCGAAGGGGAGGCTGCTTTTCTGACCGTCCTGTAATTGTTGGATGTGTTCTCCCAACAAGGCATTTTTGGCAATTTCTTCCTCTAACCTTTGTTTGAGTCGTCTTATTTCCTCTTCTGGCTTGTTTGAGCCTTCTTGTGGTTGAGTTTTATTCAGCATAGTCCTTTTCGTTTCTAATCATCTCCCATCTACCCGGTCGCTAAAGAACTGCAAAATAGAAATATTATTTTACTTTTTTATTGACAATGAATGTCTTTCTTGAATTGGACATATTGATAAGGATCAATAAAAGTATTTATGGCTATCTCTTTGTGTTATAGTTTATAAGCTTGGAGCTTGGCCAGCGTTTGGATATAGTTGTTTTCGATCTCCATTGCTGTGTCAATCGTTTCATAGTAAAAAGCCAGCTCGTTAAAATAATCAATAACAGAAAGATGTCCTAATTGCAAGGCTTTATCCAAAAAGCCGATGTTGGCTGCTTCTTTTAGCGTTTGGTCATATTCTTTCCAAATTTTATTTAACTCTTCGGCCTGTTTATAGCGCTTTTGTGTCTCACTTACCAAGGAGCTTAACCGCGAGCTGTAGCGCTGCTCCTCGAAAATAGCCTGCGCTTTGGCTTGCTTCACCTTGTTTTTATCTTTCCAAAGCGGAATAGACAGGCCCCCACGAACCCCACGATAAGTGCCATCTCCGGCCTTTTCCGATTCGTAGCCTAGTTCAAGTTCGGGCAGCCAGTTTTGCTTGGCCAGCTTAATCTGCCTGTCGGCAACCTGCTGGGCTTGTTGCAGGTAACGAACTTCCGGCTGAAGTTGCTGCATATCGCTTAGGACGGTTTCCAAGGAGGGGAGTTCGTTTGCTGGATTGGAGACAATAACCAGCGTGTCCGGAGTTTGGCCGGAAAGTAGCTGCAGGTCTCTTTGCTGGGCATCCAGCTCTTGAACCAGTAGTTGGTTATTGCTCTTGGTTTTCAGGTATTGAATCCGCGCTTTGTTGACATCCAGCACCGAGGCGTTACCACGTTCAAACTTGGTCTGATACGATTGGTAAAGCTGCTCGGCATGCTCCAGGCGTTTTTGTAGAATTCGCTGTTTTTTCAGCAGGAAAGCATACTGGTAAAAGCCGAGTTGAGCTTCCAGTAATTTGGCTTGCCGGAATAGCTGGTATTCGTATTCGCTTAACTGACTTTGATCGTTAGCCAATTTTTTCCGTACCGAATAAACCGTTGGAAAGTCAAATGACTGGCTGATGCCATAGGTCGTTTTATTCCCAATTTCCTCTTGCTTTCCGGGGAAATGGCCATACTCAATGCTTGGGTTATCAGGCGTAAGCCCCGTTTGGAAGCCCATCTGTTGGGCTTCCATGAGTTTGTATGCTGCTTTAAGCTCTTGGTTGTTTTGCTCCACAAGCGATAGAAATTCGTCTACGTTGTTTTGAGCATAGACAGCCTGAGATAGCACCCCCAGAAAAGTCAATAGTAAAACTTTCAGGGTGTTGCGTTTATGTTGGTGTAACATTGCTGTTACTTGTTTTCTAGTTCGTTTCATAAGGCTGACTTTTCCTCCTTTTTTTTCTGAAATAGATAATAAATAATGGGGACCACGTAGATGTTGAGTAGGGTAGAACTTAACAATCCTCCCAAGATAACAATGGCCATTGGGCTCTGAATTTCGTTTCCTGGTTTGTCGCCAGCCAAGGCTAACGGAATAAGAGCCAAAGCGGCAGTCAGAGCGGTCATCAAAATTGGATTAAGCCGATCTGCTGAACCTTTGATGATTCGGTCTTTCAAACTATCGACCTGATCAGTAAGGCTCTGGTAACGCGAGATCAGCAGAATTCCATTTCGGGTGGCAATCCCAAATAAGGTGATAAAACCGATGATTGCAGGAATACTAATAACCCTGGAGGTCATCCAGATAGCCACGACACCGCCGATAAGCGCCAGTGGCAAGTTGATCAGAATGATCATGGCCAGCTTTGTGTTTTTGAACTCAACATACAGCAGAATAAAAATTAACAGCAAAGCTCCCAAGGAAGCAGTGAGCAACACACGACTGGCCTCCGCTTCGCTTTCAAATTGGCCGCCATATTCCAGGTGATAGTTTTCGGGTAGCGTGATGTTTGCTGAAACTTTATCCTGGATATCGTTGACCACACTGCGTACATCGCGGTCAGCCACATTGACGGCAACCACAATTTTGCGCATCACGTTTTCACGGCCAATGGTATTTGGTCCAAAGGTCGACTGAATGTCGGCAACATAATAGAGCGGAATTTTTTGTCCGGAAGGCGTGTCAATCAAAGCATTTCGAACAGCTTCAATCTGGTCGCGGTAGTCGTCGTCAAAACGAAGCACCAGGTCAAAAGCTCTTTCATTGATGAATACGTCGGATATTTTTTCTCCGGCAAAGGCATAATCCACAAATTCCAAAAACTCATTGACCGAAATTCCGTAGCGAGCCAGCATTTCCCGGTTGGGTTTGATTTGAAGTTGAGGAATCTCGATCTGTTGTTCTACCGAGAGGTCTCCAATTCCTTCAACATCCTGTATCTCTTTACGGATTTGTGAGGCAATTTGGAACATTTCATTCAGGTCGGTTCCAAAAAGCTTAATCGCAATATTGGTCTTCGATCCGGAAAGCATGGCGTCAATCCGGTGACTGATGGGTTGTCCCACTTCAACCGTAATTCCTTGGATCTGATTGAGTTTTTCTCGCACCTCGCGCAGGAACTCTTCCCGCGAACGGTCTTGCAGTTCGTAGGGAGCATCAATCTCCGAAACATTCACTCCAAAGGCATGCTCTGCCATTTCTGCCCGCCCGGTGCGTCTTGCTACCGAGGTAATTTCTGGAATTGATAAAAGCGCCTTTTCCGCTTCAATTCCAAGTTTATTACTTTCCTCAAGGTTGATTCCCGGCATGGTCGTCGTATTGATCGTTAGCGAACCTTCGTTGAAGGGGGGTAAAAAACTCCGTCCAAAGCCTGTGATCAGTACGATCGCTACTGCAAACAATGCAACACTGATGCCGATTACCGGTTTGCGGTAGCTTAATGCCTTTTGCAGGGTTTGTGTGTAGTGCTGGCGTAAAAAACGTTCGACACGGCTGCCCTTGGCCTGTTTTTGCAAACGCTTTTCGTTGGTTAACAGGTAACTACTCAACACCGGAATGATGGTAATGGCTACAAAGAGAGAGGCAAAAAGCGATACAATGTAGGCGATCCCCAGCGGTTGTAGCATTCGTCCTTCCATTCCCGAAAGGAAAAATAAAGGAATAAATGCTATGATAATGATAAGGGTTGCATTCAAAATGGAAGCCCGGATTTCAACAGAGGCTTCGTAAATTACATTGAAAATAGGTCGTTTTTGATCATCGGTCAACCGGCTGTTTTCGCGTAACCGTTTGTACACGTTTTCTACATCGATGATGGCATCATCAACCAGCGATCCAATCGCAATTGTCATCCCTCCCAGGGTCATCGTATTGATGGAAATTCCCATCCATTTCATGGCTAAAATGGCCACCAACAGCGATAGCGGGATTGCCAGTACCGAAATAATTGTTGTTCGGTAGTTCATGAGGAAAACAAACAGAATGATGACAACAAAGAGTCCACCTTCGATCAGCGCTTTTTGCACGTTGTTGACTGATGTTTGAATGAACTTGGCTTGCTCAAAAATATCGGTGTGAATGCCGACATCTTCAGGCAGTGTTTGTTTTAAATCGCCCAGCGAAGTCTTAATTCGTTCGGTCAGCTCCAAGGTGTTGACATTGGGTTGCTTGGTAACGGTCAGGATGACCGCTTTTTCTCCCCGGTAGGAAGCATCTCCAATTTTGGGAGCGGCACCAATGCGTACTTGGGCTACATCATTAACTTTAACGGGGTAGCCATCTTTCATTTTAACCAGGTTGTTACCAATTTCTTCAGGCGTATTGCTCCGGGCAATTCCTCGAATCAGGTATTCCTGTCCATGTTCATTCAGAAAACCTCCCGACACATTTTCGTTGGATGCTTTGCAGGCGGTAATCAGCTCCTGAAATGAAACATCGTAATATTTCATTTTAAGTGGATCGGCCAATACCTGGAATTCCTTGAATTCTCCGCCAATGATAGCCACCTGGGCAACTCCGCCAACTGAAAGTAAACGCGGGCGAATGTTCCATTCAGCCAGTGTGCGTAAATCCATTGGCGAGGTTTCGTCAGCAGTCAGAGCAATCATCATGATTTCACCCATAATGCTGGACTGAGGGGCCAATGTTGGTGAGCCCACTCCGGTTGGCATTTGGTCGGCAATGGTTGCTAACTTTTCGCTTACAATCTGGCGGGCATCGTAAATATCCATGTTCCAGTCGAACTCAACCCATACAATGGAAAATCCCATGGCTGAAGAACTGCGGACACGCCGAATGTTGGTTGCTCCATTAACTGCGGTTTCAATGGGAAAGGTCACCAGGCGTTCAACTTCTTCTGGTGCCATTCCATGAGCCTCTGTCAGTACGACGACTGTCGGGGCATTCAAATCGGGAAAGACATCAACCTCCATGTCAGTGGTGACGAAAATTCCTGCGCCGAGAATAAGGGTGGCCATAATCATTACCACCAGCTTATTCTTCAGCGAATACTCAATAATTTTATTTAGCATAGCTTTTTAATCTTGAAGAATTAGTGTTGGTGGCTGTGTGCCGGCAGTGCGCTCGACATGGAGGCCAATTTGATCAAATAAGGGTTTTTTGTGGCCACATGGTCACCTGCTTTCAAACCATCGGTGATGTGGTAGTTTTCACCATCATTGCAGTCGATGGTAACGTACCGTTTTTCAAACGTTTCGCCTGCTTCAACATAGACATAATAGCGTCCGGCTTCTTCGAGCAGAGCTGTTTTTGGAACAACAATGGCATTCGGAACTTCCGATGTTTTCAGGTAAACTTCCACAAAAGATCCAGCAAGCAAATTGCCAATATTATCGATCTCAAAGTAGATTGGTGTGAACAACGAGTTTTCACCCGTTGACTTTCCATATGAAATCAGCTTCCCGTTGAGCTCTTCCGTTTTGTGAAGTTGCTGATCATAAAGGGTAATAAAATTGGCCGTTTTAATCTTGCTAAGCATGGGAAAAAAGCGTTGTGGAACATCTGCTTTTACTACCAGTCGCTTATTTTTTGTGATCTTTAAGATGGGCTGACCGGTTGTTACAAATTCACCTTCCGAAACTAAAATATCCTTGATGTAACCACTGGAATTCGCTGAGATTTTTTGACCTCCTGATGAGTAGTTTTGCTTGATGGTTTCGTAGTTGATCCGGGCTTTTTCAAAAGCCATTTTGATTTCAGCCAACTCCTGATCCGAGGTAATTTTATCGGCGTTCAACAGTTTTGCTCTTTCGTAATTGGCCTTGGCTGTTTCGTATGCCGTTTTTGAATCCAAAAAAGTGGCTTCAATATTATCGTGAATCATCGTTTTTCCTGAAATGGTAATTAGATTTTCTCCTTGACGAACTTGCTCTCCCGGAAGTAGAGACTTATTCCCAAAAACAACCACTCCATCGTGATTGGCAGTCAGTGTAATCTCATCTCCCTGAGCAGGCATAATGTTTCCGGAGGTGTGAATTACTTCCTGAAACTTATTGGGAGCGATGACTAGCATGCCATAGGCTTCGTTGTGTTCATGCTCATGTTTTTCAGATTCACTCGTGTGGTCATGACCGGCATGTTCGGAGCTGGCTTCTTCATGATCGTGGTCATGGTCGTGTTCCTCGCCCTCATGGTCATGATCATGTTCTCCGTGGTCGTGCCCTTCATGATCGTGAGCAGCTTCCGTATCGTGTTGGGGGTCGTGTTCTCCTTGTTTATTGCTCGAGGAGCAGGCTGTCCCCCAAGCTAGGTAACCGAATAATAAAAATGGTAATATGATCTTCTTCATTTGAATTTTTATTGTTTGTGCTTGAATACAAGTTGTTTATCTAAGCTGTTATCTTTCGATGGGAGTATAAACATCAGGAATCAAGCTGCATGTGATATCATTAAGCATGCAATGAGTATTTTTTGTCAGAAAAGGGGTGGTGTTAGGCAAGCACCGGAGGTGCCCTTGATGATGTTTGGTGATAGAAATCAAAAGAGTAATGATTGTTCCAAACATCTACAACCACCAATTGCTCTTGAGGGAAAATTAAATGAAGAAGTGAAGTCCCTGAGAGGTAGGTGTAATCAATAATAAGCTTAGAAAGCGCCGATGTGGCTTCGATGCTGAAGTTACAGGCCTCGCAACCTTGATTTCCATGGGAGGCTTCACAAAGTGTGGAGCCAAACGCATTGTTAAAGGCAGGCATTTGATTAACAACTGAGCCCGCTTCGGCATGTAAACATTCGTGCTCGCAAGCTGCCGTTTCGGCATGATGATGATGTGGAATAATGCTATGCCCAAGAATTATGAGCATCGAAATCCACATGAAGAGGGTACCGATATGTTTGAACTTGCTGTGCATTCTTTTCAAGCTGAAACACAAAAATACATTTTTCATTCAATTTTGAAAGACTTTTTAGAGGCTGTTCGCATTGGTTTAATAAAGCTTAACTCTATTGAAATGCTTTTCGACTAAAATAAAGAGGCTATCATCCTTTTATTAACGCGGAATGGAGCTCGTTTTGCAGCAATCTTTATGATTGCTTATTTGTAAGCATATGTTCTTTCATAATGGTGGATTATTAGGGGGATATGATTCAAATTGTAATCTTTTATTTAGATTTAATAAAAAAAACATCAGAAAAATGTTTTGATTTTTAAAACTTGTCATTACTTTTGACCCGAATTAGAACGCAAAATTACGCGATGAATTTTTCAACTTCTGTAAATAACAAGATGACTTTAGCATGTACCATGATGTGTATGTGTTGTAATCTTTTTATGCAGAAGGGGGAAAGAGAATGAATTGACGATTAGTTAATAACATAAAATCTAAAGGAAAGCCCTTCTGTACATACAGAAGGGCTTTTTTTTGGTTTAAAAGCCCGGAAAAGCATGAGAGAGAAACCTTACCGAAGTGTTGTTAAAACCATTTCGTGGAGAACCCTTGGAACTTTAGATACCATTTTGATTGCCTGGTTGGTGATTGGCAAACTGGAATTTGCCGTGACGATTGGTGGCGTGGAACTATTCACCAAAATGGTTTTGTACTATTTCCACGAACGAACTTGGAATAAGATCAAGTTTGGAAAGATTGACGAGTCCGACATTGAGTATCAGATTTAATTGTGAATTGGAATAAACAGACTTGGAAAGATGGAGAAGAACTTTTTACCGATAGCGCTAAATATTGCCGACGAGAAAATCCTGATTGTAGGAGGTGGCAAATCGGCTTGGAGCAAAATTCAAATTTTGCAGCGCTTTGATGCAGATGTTGAAGTAATTGCCTTGGAGGTGTGCGACGAGATTAAAGAGAGTGGGATTCCATATGCTTTGAAAGCCTACGAAGAGGCAGACTTGGATGGCTATCTCATGGTGTATTCTTGCTCCAACAATGCCGAAGTTGACCAACAAATTGTTCGCGACGGAAAAGCAGCAGGCGTATTGGTAAACATCCATGATCAACCGGCTCTCTGCCAGTTTGTTTCTCCTGCCATCCACCAGCAAGGTGATATCCGGGTGGCGGTAAGCTCCAATGCAAAAGATGTTTATGCTTCCATCCAGGTAAGAAATGAAATTAGAACGTTTTTAGAATCTCAAAATAGATAAAGACCAGAAAAGATGAGTATTAAGTTTTCCCCCTTAACTGAAGTTCAACTGAAGGCCTTGCAACAATTGACAACAGGCATTCAACAAGAACAAATTACTTGGCTGAATGGCTATTTTCAAGGATTAGCAGGAAGTGTAGCTGTGGGCTCAACAACGGAGGTTCGTCCTGAAGAACAGCCCGCTGAAGCCGCCGGAGCTTTACCCCTTACGATTTTGTACGGGACCCATACCGGCCGCAGCGAAGCATTAGCCAAAGCGTTGAGCCAAAAAGCCGCCGAGCGAAACATCAAGAGTGTGATCAAGCCGATGGACGATTATAAAACCAAGCAGTTGAAAGATGAAAAGAACTTGTTGGTGATTGTTAGTACTCATGGAGAAGGCGAACCTCCGGAGATGGCTGAAGACTTTTATTTCTTTTTAACGGGCAAGCGAGTGCCTAAGCTGGATGGATTAAATTACTCGGTCTTGGCCCTTGGCGACAAGAGTTACAAGCTGTTTTGCCAAACCGGTGTTGACATGAATCAAGCGCTTAGCAAAGCTGGAGCAAAGCCTTTACTCCCCATTCTGAAATGTGATGTTGATTATGAAGATGATGCAGAAAAGTGGGGCGAAGCCGTGTTAGCTGAATTGGCAAAACAACAACCGAACGCATCCAGTGCGCCTGTGCAGACCGCTGCTAAGTCCGAAGTTGCGAGCTATTCCAAAAAGAACCCATTTGCTGCGACGGTATTGGATAAAGTACAAATCACCGGGCGTGATTCTGACAAGGAAGTGTATCATTTGGAACTTTCTTTGGAAGGATCAGGAATTACCTATGAGCCTGGTGATGCCTTGGGGGTGATCGCCCAAAATCCACCACAGTTGGTTGACGATATTATCGCGACTTTGGGGGTGATTGATCAGGAGGTTGTCGAAACGCGCATTGGTAAGTTGCCATTCAACGAGGCATTGAAACATCACTATGAAGTTACCTTGTTAACTCGCGATGTTATTGAAAAGTATGCTGAAAAAACTGGAATTGAAGCGGTCAAAGCAATTCTGGAAGACGACAAAAAACTGGATGATTATCTGTATGGGCACGATGTACTGGATTTGTTGCACGAGTTTCCATTTAAACTAACAGCCACTGAGTTTTTGGAACTCTTGCGTCCCTTACCTCCGCGTCTGTATAGCATTTCTTCAAGTCAGGAGGCTGTGGAGGATGAAGTTCACATTACGGTATCGCGTGTTCGCTACGAAAATAAAGGGCGGAAGCGCTATGGAGCGTGCTCTACTTTCCTGGCCGATCGCTTGCAGATTGATGATGAGGTGCTGATTTACATTGATAAAAATCCAAACTTCCGACTGCCTCAAAATGGAACGCCAATTATCATGGTTGGTGCCGGAACAGGAATTGCTCCTTACCGGGCATTTCTGCAGCAACGCGAGTCTGCTGAGTTGAAAGGGAAAAGCTGGCTTTTCTTTGGCGAACGACACTTTGCATCTGACTTCTTGTATCAGCTCGAGTGGCAGAAATACCTTCAAAAAGGATTTCTCGAAAAGATTGACTTGGCTTTTTCTCGCGATCAAAAAGAAAAAGTTTACGTGCAGCACAAACTGTTGGAGCAGCAAAAAGAATTGTTTGAGTGGATCAACAATGGCGCAATTTTTTACCTCTGTGGCGATATGAAGTACATGGCCCGCGACGTGCAAGCGGCCTTGCTGGAGATTATTCAAACGCAGGGAGGAATGACTGAAGAGCAGGCCAAGGCCTACTTCAAAAAACTAAAAAAAGAGAAACGCTTTATGGCTGATGTATATTAAGGTCAAAAGCATCAAACAATAGAAATTGAAGTAATCGCAGGCTTTGCTGCTTGCAAACTTAACCCCCTATAAAAATAGAACGATGAGCGAAATAATTGATTGGAGTAAGCTAGCTGAAGTTGAAAAAATAAAATATGACAGTAACTACTTACGAGGTACTTTAAAGGAAAGTCTGGCCGATCCGGTAACCGGTGCCATTGCAAATGATGATACGCAAATCTCCAAATTTCATGGAATCTATCAACAGCACGATCGCGATTTAGAGAAGGAGCGGAAACGTCAAAAGCTGGAGCCAGCCTTTTCCTTTTTAATTCGTGTTCGTTTGCCCGGAGGTGTGACCAGTGCCGCGCAATGGTTGCAAATGGATGCTTTGGCTGACACGCATGCCAACGGAACGTTGAAATTAACCACGCGTCAAGCGTTTCAGCTACATGGTGTCATCAAGAAGAAGCTGAAAGCGACTATTCAGGGAATTAATGCTGCCTTGCTGGATACGATTGCTGCCTGTGGTGATGTCAATCGGAATGTGATGTCGCATGCCAATCCTGCAGAATCTGCTTTGCACGCTGAGGTGTATCAACTGGCCGGTGATTTGTCGGCTCACTTGATGCCACGAACCTCAGCCTATCATGAGATTTGGCTGGACAAGCAAAAGGTAGCCGATAGCAAGGAGGAAATTGAGCCCATTTATGGAAACCGCTATTTGCCGCGTAAATTTAAAATAGGAGTGGCTATTCCACCATACAATGATGTCGATATCTTTTCGCAGGATTTAGGATTTATAGCGATCGAAGAGCAGGGGCAATTGGTGGGATACAATGTGACTGCTGGCGGCGGGCTTGGTTCTACTTTTGGTATTCCGGAAGCTTATCCTCGGCTGGCCGATGTGATTGGTTTTTGTACTCCGGAGCAGGCTGTTGAGGTGGCTGAGAAGATCGTATTGGTACAGAAGGACAATGGTGATCGGACGAACCGGAAGCAAGCGCGCTTAAAATATACGATTGACCGTAATGGGCTAGATTGGTTTAAAGCTGAAGTCAATCAGTATCTCGGCTATGATTTGCAGCCCGCTCGCCCGTTTAATTTTAGTCGAAACGGTGACCGCTATGGCTGGAAGAAAGGCGAAGATGGAAAATGGAGCCTGAACCTGTTTATTGAAGGTGGACGGGTAAAAGATTCAGAAACGGTAAAACTAAAAACGGCTTTGCGCGAAGTGGCAGAAAAGGTGAAAGATGCTCAGTTCATTTTGACAGGCAATCAAAATTTGATCATCGGAAATACGCAGGAGAAGGATAAGGTCAACCGGATTTTAAAGAAATATGGTGTTTGGCCGCTACAGCTATCCGGGCTTCGGCAAAACATGATTGCTTGTGTGGCTTTGAATACCTGTGGGCTGGCCTTTGCTGAAGCTGAACGTTACCTACCAACACTAATCAGCAAAATTGAGCTGATTTTGGAGGAGCACGGCTTGCTAAAACAGGAAATTGTCATTCGAATGACCGGCTGTCCCAATGGTTGCGGACGACCTTATTTGGCAGAGATTGGTTTCATTGGAAAATCTCTGGGCCACTACAACCTCTATTTGGGAGGGAACTTCAACGGCACACGCCTGAATACCCTCTACAAAGAAACACTTTCTGAAGATGAAATTCTTGCTGAGTTGCGCCCGATTATCGCCGATTATGCTGATAATCGACAAGAGGGCGAAGGATTTGGAGATTTTGTTATTCGAAAAGGCTATGTGAAAGAGACGAAGGAAGGAAAAGATTTTAAACATTAATCCCATGGAATTACCAGCCATCTTTATTGGACAAAAACTATCCGCTTTAACCCGTAAGTGGTTAATCAGCGAGCAGATCCGGTTTATTGAGCAACCTCTGGTGCGAATCACGTACCGGAAGCCTGATCGGAAATTTTTTGACCCCATCAGCCCACAAACTAAAAAGTGGGTGGTGACAAGCTCTTATGCAGCCCATTGGCTATTACGTTTTCAGGAGCATATTGGAATGAAGAAAGATGAACTGGTGTACTGTCTTTCAGATAAACAGGAAGGAATTTTGAGAAATTGTGGCGTTCAGGTCGTACGTCCCAAGTCTCCGAATGCTTATGCGCTTGCCGATCTGTTGATCAACGATGATACCGGAGCTTCAATAATTTATCTGCGAGGCGACAAGTCGTTGAACCAATTGCCTGAGTTGTTGGATGCCCAAGGGCTTAACTGGGCTTCCGTTGAAGTGTACAAGAATACCTCCATCGAAATTTTGATGAACGAAGTGTTTGATGGCTACCTGTTTTTCAGCGAGAGTGCCATTCGAAGTTATAAGGCTTCGGGGAACTTTCCACCGCCTCAAGCATCGGTTTTGGCCAATGGTGCCCGGACGGCTCAGACTGCTTGGGCTGAATTTCCTAACTTGGTGTTGGAATCATCAGAGCAAGAGGAGCTTTCGTTTGTAAAATATGCAATCAAACGGATTACTGAGAAGTTGAATGAACCGAAGCCTGATCATCGGGTTATTATTGAGTAAGAGCATGAAACGAATTTCTATATTAGGATGTGGATGGCTGGGGTTTCCCCTGGCCGAACAATTATTGGCCCGTGGTTTTCAGGTTAAAGGCTCGGTTACCAACCGGCAAAAGCTGAAAAAGCTGGCAGCGGCAGGGATTCAACCTTTCCGCTTAGTGCTCGATGCCGATAAGGTTCAGTTAAAGGAGCCGGACTTTTTTGATACCGATCTGGTGATTGTTGCTATTCCGCCACGTCGGGTCGATTTTATCGAAACTATTTTTCCGGCTCAAATCAAGCAGTTAGTCAAATACCTGGAGCAATACCGGGTACCCAAGGTGTTATTTATTTCCTCAACGTCAGTTTATAATGAGCTGGATGGACGGGTTACTGAAGAGGATGTCTTGTTGCCAGAGAAATCTTCGGGAAAAGCCTTGGTGCTGGCTGAGTTTTTACTGACTCAAAATCCGAATTTTAAAACCACCGTATTGCGTTTTGGAGGATTGATTGGTGCAGATCGTAATCCTGCTCGCTTTTTAAGCCGGCAAAAAAAGGCAGGCAGTGGAGCGAAACCTGTTAATCTGATTCACCAGGATGACTGTATTCAAATTATACTGAAGTTGATTGATGATGAAGTTTGGGGGGAGACTTTTAATGCTTGTAGCCCGCAACATCCCAGTCGGCAAGAGTTTTATGAGAAAGCTTCGGAGATTTCGGGTTTGCCCTTACCGCAGTTTTCAGAGGAAAGAACATCCTATAAAATTGTCGATAGCAGCAAGCTGATTCAGCAGCTTAACTACCAATTTAAGTTTGCTAGTCCGCTAGACTACCTGAGGCTGATTGCTCAGGAATCGTAATTCTTTTTTGGGAGAATCCAAATCTTAATGACATGTTGACAAATAAGCAGGATGTGGTAAAGCCGCATCTGATATCGATCGTAGGGGCGGGGCCTGGTGATCCTGAATTGCTGACCGTACGCGCTTTGCGTAGGCTGGAGCAAGCCGATGTAATTTTGTATGATGCCTTGCATGGAACCGACATCCTGGATCTGGCGACACCGCATGCCCGAAAAATATACGCTGGCAAACACTACCAGGATGGACAACACCAAACCGAGCGACAAGATCGTATTCATGAGCAGTTAAAGCAGTTTGCCCACGAAGGGAAGCGGGTTGTGCGCCTTAAAGCAGGTGATCCGTTCATTTTTGGGCGTGGTGCCGAAGAGCTGGCTTTTTGTTTTCGAGAGGACTTAACGGTTGAGGTGGTTCCAGGCATTACGGCAGGCTTAGCCGCGGCCTCCTGTTTCCATATTCCGGTGACCTTGCGCAATGCCAATAGCATGGCCATGTTTTATACCGGACACAAGCGAAATGGTGGCTTCGAAAACATGGATGAAGTGGCTGCGGTGCTTAGGGCCAATGCCCCGGTGATGGTGTATATGGGCCTAAAAAATCTCATTTTGTTGGGAAAAGAACTCATGCAACGTAAGGTGCCAACAGATACTCCGTTGCAGATTGTAAGTCGGGTAGGGCATCCTGACCAGCAATTGTTCACTACCCAGTTAGATGCGGTCGAAGCGTTCTTAAGTAAAACTGACCCTCCGATGCCGGCGGTCATTATTCTCGGAACAAAAGCTCAGCAAATTAAGGCTGAGACCTTTGTTTAGCTGGTGGGAATCAGGGCTTTGGATGGAGGTGTAAAATAGTTGAATAAATAAGACAAAAACATCTAAATATCGAAACTATTTTACAAGTGAGCGAGTATCCTTTAGTAAATGGATTAATACGATTGCTTATGAAGAAGTTTTTACGGTATTTGTTAGTAGTAGCTGTGGTTGCTTTGTCCGCATGTGAGCAACCCTTTGTTGCGGAAGATATTTCCGAAGACATCGCTCTCAAGAGTGCCCAAATGACAATGAATTTTAGAGCTCATCTTTCCTCTGATCAGGAAGTACCTCCTGTAATGTCAATGGCTACCGGAGAAGCCATTTTTCGTTTAAGCAAAGATGGGATGATGTTGAGGTACACCTTGATCGTAGCCAACATTGAGCAGGTGCGTATGGCACATATTCACTTAGCTCCGGTAGGACAGAATGGTGGCGTTGTTGCTTGGTTGTATCCATCAGGACCTCCTCCTGTCGTTATTGATGGTAAGACCAATGGAGTATTGGCAAAGGGAGAGTTGAAAGCAGAAAACCTGGTTGGCAGTTTGGCTGGCATGTCGTTGTCAGACCTGGTTGATGCTATAAAGGCTGGAAGTGCCTATGTCAATGTGCATACAGATGGCTATCCCGGTGGAGAAATTCGAGGACAAATTTCAGGTAATTGACATTAAGTGAGCTTTTCTTCTGAAAAAGAAACCTTTTGTAGTTTATGCAGAAGGTTTTTTGTTTTTTGTTGGTATTTTGCAAACCAATATGGACTTAATGTGTTTAGGTAATTGGTTCTTTTTTCACTGAAAAATGGTTTTATGAGTACGAATTCTGTTTTTGAACAAGTCCAAAAAGCACTGGGAAAGCCTTATAACGACCTGGATTTCTTATTGAACTGTTTGGCAGAAGTCCTGATTGAGAGTGACGAGCAAGAGCTGGTAGCATATATTCCTTGGCTGAATGCAGTGCAGCAACCTCCCCAATCTATTTTACTGAGTAACGATTACATCCACCTTTTGTCCATGAGTTTTCAGCTTTTGAATTTAGTTGAAGTGAATGGGGCAGTACAAAGCCGACGAGCGAAAGAAGAAGAGCAAATGAGCCTGGTAAACGGGCTGTGGGCTAACAATTTTAAGATGCTTCATGAGCGGGGAATTTCAGAAGAACAAATCTTGAAAATATTACCGGATATTCTGATTGAGCCTGTATTGACTGCGCATCCAACCGAGGCAAAACGTTCGGTGGTGTTGCAGGAATACCGAAAACTATACTTGCTCTTGCTTAAACGGGAAAACCAGATGTATACGCGTATTGAGCAAGATGATTTTCGGGAGGAATTCAAACAGATTCTTCATCGCTTGTGGAATATTGGTGAAATCTATATTGAAAAGCCACGGGTTGAATCAGAGCTGGATAATATTCTACACTATTTGACTGATGTGTTCCCCGAGGTAGTTGTGTTGCTGGATAAACGCTTGAGACAAGCCTGGAAAGAGTCTGGCTTTGATGTGAATTTGCTAAACAACTCGGATTTGTTACCCGGACTTTCGTTTGGAAACTGGGTAGGAGGCGACCGGGATGGGCACCCATTGGTGAGTGCAGACATAACTCGTTCCACCTTGACAAAGCTCCGAATTAATGCATTGATTATGGTGAAGCGCGAACTAACGAGTTTAGCGCAGAAGCTGAGTATTTACATCGATCAGTCAGCCATCAGCAAACCATTTGCCGATCATCTTCAAAAGCTCGAAGAGTTGCTTGGAGAAGTTGGGAAGTCGGTTCTGAAAGAACATCATGGCGAGGTATTCAAAGCCTATGTTTTGCTGCTACTAAATCGGTTGCCGATTGACCTGAGTCAAGAGTATAACCTGAAGCTACAGGACCGCGAAGTTAGCTATCGAAGTTCAAACCAGTTGATTGATGATTTAAGTTTGCTTTATGATGAGCTGGTTCGTTACGGTGTCCCTGAAATTGCTCAAGTGGATGTTGGCCGTTGCAAGCGCTTACTCAAAGTGTTTGGATTTCATTTGGCCCAGTTGGACGTGCGGCAAAATAGCAATTACCATGAAAAAGCCTTGGATCAACTGGTCGAAGCTTCGTTGGATGGTGTTGGTGAAGTTGAATTAAGTCAGGATAGCGCACGGAAGAGAGCTTTTCTAGATGATGAGCTGCGGCAGAATCGTCCATTTTTGGTTGAGCATAAAGAGGCTGGGGAAGAAGCCCAAAATGTGATTGCAAGCATGCAGGTGCTTAGTCAGCACATCAATCATTATGGCGCTCGGGCACTTGGAAAGCTGATTGTAAGTATGACGCGAAATGCCGAAGATCTGCTCACTGTCTTTCTGTTTATGCGCGAAACCGGGATGACCTTGAAATATGGTGATGCTTTGGCGGCAAAATTACCGGTAGTTCCTCTCTTTGAGACCATTGAAGACTTGCAGGCCAGTCCTGCAATTTTGGATGATTACCTGAGTCATCCGGTGGTTAAAAACAGCTTAAAATACCAAAGCGACTACCGACAATTGGATGAGCTGTATCAGGATGTGATGATTGGCTACAGCGATAGCAACAAAGATGGAGGGATACTGGCAAGCTCTTGGTTTTTACATCAGGCGCAGAAAGAATTAACGGCAGTTGGCAAAAAGCATGGTGTGATCATCCGCTTTTTCCACGGAACAGGCGGCAGTATTAGCCGAGGAGCTGGTCCTTCGCACTGGTTTGTAAAAAGCTTGCCGACTCAAGCGATCAACGGAAAACTACGAATTACCGAGCAGGGGGAGACCATTGAGCGGAAATATGCGCATAAAGTGAATGCCGCTTACAACCTGGAATTGATGTTGGCCAGTGTGACAGCCCAAACTCTACTAAATAAATATTTCCCGGATGAGGGAGAGGAAGTTGCTGACTTGTTTAATACGCTGGGCATGCGAGGCCGGGAACACTACCGCAAGTTGATTGATAATCCTGATTTTATTCGGTTTTTTGCTGAAGCCACACCGATTGATGTTATCGAATCGAGCAAGATCGGCTCGCGTCCGGCACGGCGAACAGGTAAGCGTACAATGGATGATTTGCGGGCAATTCCCTGGGTTTTTAGCTGGGCACAATCCCGTTTCAATATTACCAGTTGGTACGGTGTTGGCTCAACCCTAAAAGAATTAAAAGAACAGAATTCGCCTGAATATGCCAAGTTGCTGAAGCTGGTAAAATATGAGCCTTTTGTTAGGTATGTCATGACAAACCTGGATTCAAGCCTGGCGTCTACCGATGAGTCCGTTATGGAAAAATACGCTTCTTTGGTGGAAGATGAGACCATCCGTAAACGGTTGATGAAAATCATTCAGGACGAGCTGGATTTAACCAAGGAGATGCTTGCTGACCTGCTCCAAATGCCGTTTCAGGAGAGACGGAAGAACCATTACTATTCGACCTTATTGCGCGCTGAAGCTTTGGAAGGATTGCATGAAGCTCAGGTTCAGTTGCTTCGTAAATGGCGCACGAGTCGAAATCAACAATTAGAAAAAGAAGACGAATACTTATTTGCTTTGCTCCAATGTGTGAATGCGATTGCCAATGCACTAGGATCAACCGGATAATAACGATTGATAATGAGTACAATTGACAAAAAAATCAAAGCACTTTTTCCAGGTGCTGCACCTTACGAAAAGGTGTTGGAGGATTATTACCAGCGTCTGCTGAACGAGCAGGAACTGGAAGTGAGTAAAACAATAGCTGCTGTTTCGCTTTGCCCCGACGAGCTGAATAATGTCGTTATCGAAAGAATTCGGGATTATTTTGGGCATGTCTTTCATTTAGGAGGACTGACGGGCTATCCGTTTAGTGGAGAAACCGGGTTTAATGCTTTTGGCGACCACATTCCTGATGATGGGAATGCGTTTATCTTTTTTGGTCCCCATATGGCGATCAATGACCAGAAGTTGGGCTATGTCCATCGGCCCGGACAGGCAAGGGATACGCTTTCCTGCGGTGCCGCTTTTGGAGCTTATCAAATGTTGCTTGAAGATAAGAAGGCGCCTGAAGTCTTACCCATAGATGATTACCAACAGGCCCGTGTTCGGCAGATGATCGCTCCCTGGATGGATCGGATCCCCGAAAAACAGCCTGAAATTAAGCTAATGGATTTGCTGTTTGATGAAAGTCACGAGTTTATTGTTCGGCAAAGCTTGCGAATAAAAGAGCGCTTTAAGGCAAAAAACATCTTCTTGCTCGGAGCACTTGTGTTGAACACGCCAATTGATGAGCCGGATTATCTGCAGGTAAAATACTTTGAACGCTTGTAGCTTTCATTGACTGTTATTTGGAGAAAGAAGCTTCTAAAATGCAGACGAATCAAGCAAACTGGTTTTATTTGTGCTATGAAAGGACCATCGTTTTTTTGTATCTTGAATCATCATTAGTTTTTTTATCAATAAAAACCAAAGCAGTATGAATAAGTTAGCTTTTTTCTCTGTGTTGTTTGTATTTGGTCTGTTGGCAGGCTGTTCTTCTTCACAAAAAATCACCAGTTCTTGGATAAATACACCGGAGCTTTCGGGAGGACCTTACCGCAATATTTGTGTTGTTGCGTTAACTCCAAACAAAGAAATGAAAAAGAGTGTTGAAGAGGAGATGGTTCATTTTATAGAGAAGCAGGGAGGGAAAGCCGTAAAGAGTAGCGACATCTTTCCAACAACTTTATCGGATGATAAGCAGAAGAATAAAGAAGTATTGCTGAAGGTATTAAAAGACGCTGGTTGCGATGGTGTCCTGACGGTGACACGTCTTGATGTAAAAACAGAAGCGCGTTATGTCCCAGGCTCGCAAACTGTTTATGCACCTAGTTTTAAGTATCGCTACTATGCCAACTATCACGATTATTATAATTATCGTATGCCGGAAGTATCAACATCGGGCTATTTGACCAGGGAAACAACCTACTTTTTAGAAGCCAACTTTTATGATTTAAAGAGTGAAAAGATTTTATGGTCTATTCAATCCGATGCTTTTGACCCAGCCAGTCTTGATGATTGGTTTAAAGGTTACTCCAAACTATTGGTTAAGCAGTTGAAAAATGAAGGACTATTGAAAAGATAAAGCCCAGTTAAAAGAGCAAGTAGATTAATCTACTTGCTCTTTTAACTTTTAAATGGCTTGTCCTATTCTGTCAGGCGTTTAAACTCCAATGGATGATCCAACGCTCTTTCGATGCGAATAAAAATGCTGGATAGTTCTCCATCATCATTGATTCGAAAGTTCAGGCGTAGCGGATTGTTATCTGTTGTGTCTATTCCTGTTTCGGTAACTTCACAAGTTTCAAATACATTGTAGTGCTGGTTTTTTAAATAGAATTTCTTAAGTCTGAAATTCGCAAACAGCGAGTCATTTTTGGCTGTTACTGAAATATCACCGTACCCCGGATGCCCGTATTTCCCTGCAAAAGCTTCAGCCGGATGTGAAGGAGGAGTGTCTGTAGGTTCATCTTCTGCTATCGTGTCTGTTTCTTTTTCCATTTTTTTGAGAGCTTCTGCCAGTGTTTTATTGTAGTTGGCAAGCCAGTCCGTTGGTTGCTCTTGCAATAATCGGTCGGCCAGGATGTTAGTTACCAAGCTTGGGAGAGCAGATCGGTCTTGGTTGGTGAGAACCACAATTCCAAGACTGTCGGTTGGGAAGAAGGTTACTTTAGCCGAAAAACCATCGATGTTACCCCCATGATCGACCTTGTAATGACCTTTGTATGACGAAACAAACCAACCATAGCCATAGTCTGTAAAATGAAGTTCGGGAAGCTGTTTCGAAGGCAAGCCTCCAATGGTCATATGTGAGGTGATGGCCTCATTAATATAGGCCTCCGGAATGATTTGTTCTCCCTTAAATTTGCCTTTGTTTATCCAAGTGATCAGCCAGTTCCCCATTTCGTTGACACTGCTGTTTATGCTGCCGGCGGGTGACATGGCTGCAATATGGTAATAATCCATTCGATGAATGGTGCTGTCTGGTCTGAGTTTATAGCCCAAGGCTGCATTATCACTTTGTTCCAGTTCTGTTATAGAGGTATTGGACCGATCCATGCTTAGTGGTTTAAGAATCAGGTCCGTAATATTGGCTTCCCAACTCTTGCCTGTGATACGCTCAGTGATTACCCCTTGAACAAGAAACATGAAGTTATTGTAGTGCCATTTTTGTCTGATCCCGGAAAATGGTTCCAAGTATTGCACACGACGAATTAGGCTGTCTTTATCGAAGGTTGGAAATAAATACCAGGAGAGATCATGCCGCGACAATCCAGTCCGGTGGCACATCAGATCTTCAATGATGACGTTGTTATTGAGTTCATCATTGTAAAACTTCAGTTCCGGTATGTATTTAATCGGACTATCATTGAACGACAGTTTATTATCGTCGCGCAACTGCCCCAAAAGAGCTGACGTAAAAGCCTTTGATGTTGATCCAATTGCAAAAAGGGTATTCGCGTCAACAGGTATTTTGTTTTCGTAGTCGCTGTATCCAAATCCCTCAGAATAGATAATCTTGTCTTTTTCAACAATGGCGACAGCAAAACCAGGAGCCATGGTTTGTTGCAGTACGCGATGCATTTCTTGTTCAAGCTTTTTTAGTCTGGGGTCTGGCTGGGCAAGTACACTGGAAATAGAAAGAATTGTGAGTAGGCCAATAAGTTTGAATCTCATAAAATTGAAATTGTAGGTTCTAAAATGTCCGATATTTCTGCCTGTTTTGCATAGTAAGGCAGGAGAATCAGATGAGTTATTTTATTGCTATTAATTCCCGAATTTATGAAAAATAGAGGATTTATTTATGAGAATATGTTTAAAAAGTTTTTTAATTGTCCAGGGGTAACCAATTGTAGTTGCGCATGATAAACTGAGAGGAGAAGCCCAAGTTTTCGTACATCCGTTTAGCCATGGGCGATGCTTGCAAGGTGACGTACTCACTTTGCCAACTTTGCGCAAGGTGTAATCCACTGTTCATTGCTTCCTGGGCGAGTCCTTTCCCGCGTACTTCAGGGATAATTCCGAGCGAATGAAAGCCCGTAACCTGTTTGGTTTTGTGCAAAATTAGGCTTCCTACAACCTGTTGCTGGTAAATGATATTGAAATAAGGAATAACTTGAAAGGTTTGCTCAAGTGTCTCTTCACTAATTTCATAGTTGAAGGCCTGCTTAAAAACCTTACACCAGCTTGAAATAGCAGCCTTCGTTTGTACGCGCTGCAAACTTACTCGGTCAGATTGATTGTAAGCTTGTTCCAGTTTTAGCGCCATGCCATATTGGACGGATTTTTCAGAAAAGTGCTTGTCTTTGAGCCAATTTAGTTCAGCGCCATTGGTCGTGTCAAAGTAAGAAAAGGTCAGTTGCTGATGCTTGCCAATGAGCTGGCTGATTTGAGCTAGCGTTTCTTCGGTCAAGGCTCCTTTCAGCCAAACCCGGTTGGGCCATTGCGAGTTCTCAATAAAACAGTAGCCGAGTTCTTTTTCTTCGAAATAGGATTGAAAAGGGCTAGCGGCTTGTTTCCAAAGAGCAATCAAGTTGTTAGTATTTGCATTGATGAGATTCATACTGGTTATTTTGAGTTGATTAATACGATTCCAATAAGCATTGCCACAGCTCCGATGAGTTTCTTGGTTGTCATCGGTTCAATCGGAAGATTAAGCCACCCGTATTTTCCTGCAAGCAACGAAAAAATCAGTTGTCCGCAAAGACCGAGTGCTATCATTTTGGAGATTCCTAAGCGGGGGATGGTATAAAAATACAGGGAAATACCCACCACACTAAAAAGTCCGCCAATAAACCATAGGTGCCACGGAATTACCTGCATTTCATTGAATGACGGCAGTGTTTTTCCTGCGGTTACAAAAAATAGCGAGGCAAAAATAACACTAAATAAGGATGTTGAAATTACGGCCAGGACCGGTTGTTTCAGGTAAGCCCCAAGTTGCGTGTTAAAGCCAGCTTGTATAGCCAGAAAAACACCTCCGGCAAAAGCCAACAGGTAAAGAATAATTGTTTTCATGCTACAAAGTTGCAGCCAAAAAATCTCTTGATCCTTTACATATGTTGATTGGATGATTTTTATTTGAATTCTTTGCGGATGCGACTCAACTGGGTTGGGGTGATGCCTAAGTGAGAGGCGATATGACGTAAGGGAATTCGCTCATCAATTCCCGGATGTTCTTTCAGCAGTTGCAAATACCTACTCCCTGCACTTTCCATGACCAAGGCAATCTCCCTTTTTTCTTTGCTGATGACCCAGTTTTTTTCGAGATAAGCAATGTAGAAATCCTTCAAATCAGCATGTGTTTCAATCAGCTTTCTGTAGGCTTGGTAGTCAAAGCTGATGACGGTACAATCTTCAATTGCTTCAAGGGCAAATTTTGAAGGGGAGTTGGTTAGGTACGATACGGTTGATCCAACAAAATCACCTTCCAGAAAAATATTCTTGTTGTAAGTATTTCCATCGTGGTCTAAGAAGTAAGCAATAATTGCACCTTGATAGAGCAGGTGAACTTTGCGGGCTGTTTTCCCGACAGGAAGCAGAAAACTGTTTTTGGGAAAGGTTTCAACCTGGGCAATCGACAGCAAGGCTGCAAGCGACTCCTCGGACAGCGGAGTATCCAAAGTGAAGGTCGTTTTGATGAATTGATTGTATGGATCTTTTTCCGTGATCATCGGGTAAGTTTTAGACAAAGAACATTTGAAGTTCGGTTTCGGTTTTACTTAAAATTGACCAAGCATGATGGCTTCAATCTCCCGGGCAAGTTGTTGCTCGTCCATTGTTAGTTTGAGGTAAGCATGGTTTGATTTGGATTGCTTAACCCACTTGTTGCCTCCGGTAGAATCTGCAACACAAACTCCGCCTTCTATTTTGTTCCAGTAATGACCAATTCCCTTTTTAACGGCATATAAAACAGCTGTTTGGTCGTAGGAGGAATTGTCCAGAATCTGACCCTCAAAGTTTTCTTTTATCCAAGGGGCATGTTGGCTAAAGTGCATGAACCCAATGTAGAGCGGAGTGTTGTGGTCGAGCTTATTGAAGCGTTTGCCTGTTAAGACATTCAGCCCAAGTTCGAAGCCTGAAAACACGATTGGGACTTCAATATTTGGAATAACAGCTTGGGTAACACCAGGCATTTCTCCATCAAAATTCCATTCGTTCGTACCTTCTGGAAATTGCCCTCCCATAACCACAAATTCTTTGACTTTCTGATTGACCAATTCTTTTCCGGTTAAATCAGAAATGGAATCAGCCGGAGATTCCAATAGGTTTTTAATATTGAGTAACGGGCCAATCGTTACAATGGTAATGCTTTTGTTGTCACTTTGCGAAAGGATTTTTCGGTACAGGAAAGTGGCGTCTGGCGCTTGAACGTAATCTAATTCGTGGTGAAAGCGGTCCACCAGAGGTTTGTTGTAATGCCAAGCTTCAAAGCTAGTTTGGCCTTTGCGCGTTCCGATTGGAATATTGGGATGCCCATAATATTGATTGACTGCATCGATTGCCGACACGGCATATTGCTCAGTGGACCACGACATGATGGCCAGCAGTTCACATCGTTCATGGTCAACAAAGTGGTGAAGCATGGCTAGGGCCCCTAAATCGTCAGCATCCATCCCAAAGTCGGTATCCAAAATCAGTTTAGGCTGAGCAGATAAGTTGATTGAAAGAAAGGCGGCTAGGATGGCGAGTAAGCTTTTGATCTTTTTCATGAGCGATGTTTGGTTTAAATCGACAAGGAAAGATCGTGAAAAATGCTGAAACCAACATGAACTTATTGAATCTTATTTAGAATTCGAATGAGGGGGTTAGAAGTCCGAAGGGGCTTTTTTGCTCACATGATCCGCTTATTTCCCGACCAAAATGCCATATTCGGCAGGCAGCTTAACGCCAGCAAAATGATTGGTAAGTCCATAGAAAATCAGGATGGTCACAATCACTCCTAATACAAGGATGCTTTTAGTTTGCTGGCTGGGAGTGAGCCCTAGCAGAGAATGCTTCATTTTAGCATGATGTATAGCTGCAATGTGTCCAAAAAAAGAAAGGATGGCCAATCCGTAGTAGGGCACAAAGAACAAGTTGTAAGGAAAGGTGTTGAGCCCTGCCACTCCGAAATAGAAATTGGTATCCAAGTGCAGCACCAACCTGCCCATAAAAACGGCTCCTACATGAATCAGAAAAAAGATTGCCAGGTAGAGGCCACTCCAAATTTGGAGCTTGTCATAGCTTGAGGCAACAGCTTTTCTTTTGGAGATGAAAAGCCGGATCCCGGAAATGATCTGGATGACCACGGCCAACAGTAAGAGGACTTCGATCAGGCGGTGGCGATAGATCGAGCGCAGACTTTCCATCATTGAAATGTGTTCGGCGGCACCCATTATGCTCCAAAGGTGATTGAACAAATGGAGGCCGATAAATAGTGCAATAAGCAATCCTGAGAAATAGTGAATCTGTTTCATCTGAATATTGTTTGCGACAAAACTAGTAAGCCATCTCCGGAGCTCATTTGATCTAGGTCAAATTCGTTTGTTGCGAATCCGGCTCAGTGTTTCAAGCGTGATTCCAAGGTAGGACGCAATGTGGGTTAAAGGCACTCTAAGAGCAATGTCTGGCCTTACCTGAAGTAAGTTCAGGTATTTTTGCTGGGCCGTTTCAAATTGAATTGAAATGATGCGTTGGTGAAGCCGCAACATGGTTTTGGTGACCAGCTTTTTCTCCAGTTCATTAAATTCTGGGAATTGACTGGATAATGATTCAACCTGTTCTTTGGAGAGTTCGAGCACAGTACCCGGCTCTAAAACTTCGACAAAGTGCTCACTCGGAGTTTCCAAATAGAAGCTATTGATTGAGCTGATAAAATCATTTTCGAAGGCAAACCAGTCGGTAATATCTTTTCCATCTTTCAGGTAATAAACACGGGCACTACCCTGGGCAATAAAAAACACTTTATTGCTTAGCTGCCCCTCCCGAATTAGGATTTCATCTTTATGGACCTGGCGGATTCTGGCGACTTGGCTAAAAGCCGCGATACAGTTCTCCGAGAGTTCACTTCCTGTTTGGTTGATCGCATGAATGATTTTTTCAAAGTCCATTGTTGAGCTTAGAGGTTGGTTATTCTTCATTTTCAAACGCATTGATTTCCTGCAGAAAAAGAGATGTTGCGAATGGTGAAAACGTTTTGTGAGTTTCTTCAGATCTTTAAAGATGACTTTAATTCCAAATTTCGTTTGATTCGGTGAGGATAATAGGTTCTCCGTCGGTAATAAGAATGGTTTGCTCGTGCTGTGCGACAAATCCTCCTCGGTTTCCAACGAGCGTCCAGCCATCATTAAGCTCTACGGCCATCGATGATTTGGTTGAGATAAAGGTTTCGATCGCCACCGTGGTGTTTTTCTTGAAACGTTCCTTATTCCAGCGAACACCATGATTCAAAATATTTTCAGGCGCTTCGTGCAAACTCCGACCAACTCCGTGCCCGGCTAAGTTCTTGATTACCTTAAAGCCTCTCTTCTTCGCTTCCGTTTCAATCACATGACCAATTGCTGAGATTTTAACCCCTCCTTTGATTTGGTGGATCGCCTGATGCAGAATTTCTCTGGAAGCATCGACAAGCGGTTGATGACCATGTAAGTCTTTGCCCAACACAAAGGAGCCTCCATTGTCAGACCAAAAGCCATTGAGTTCTGCCGAAACATCAATATTGACCAGATCACCTTCCTTTAAAATCCGTTTTTTAGAAGGGATCCCATGGGCCGCTTCGTTGTTGAGGCTGATGCAGGTGTAACCCGGGAAACGATAGGTTTGGTAAGGGGCCGATTTGGCTCCATATTCCTTGAGAAGTTTGCCTCCGTATTCATCCAGTTCTTTGGTTGACATTCCTACCTGCGCATGTTCCCGCATGAGTTTTAAAGTGGTTGCAACAACTTCACTAATGGCTTTCATGCCAATAAAATCGACTTCTCTTGTTATGGTCATCTTGTACTTCTTTTTTTCCAAAGCTAATAACGGATTTTAACCGTTTTTTGTTGAGCTTCTTCGGATATAAAACCTTTCATTCAGTTGAAAAGAGGGTATTGACTGCCACGAATATGAATTGTTTGAGCCTGCTTAATATTGTCTTCTGTTTTTGTCAGAATTCGGATGAGATCAATCGCAGTGTCATTTGTTTTAACTTGGTCAATAATAAGTTGAAGAATGTTGTTCTCATCAACCAGGCATTGGGTGTACTCTCCTTTGATAACTTCATTATCGAGCATGAAAATTGCCGATTGATTGGAGAGAGAGGTGTGTTTCTTCTTCAGCTCCATTAACGAGATGAACTTTGGCTGATAATCTTTTTTAAGTTTGATATCCAGTTTCCCGTAATAGTTTTCTCCGTCAATAGTTATTTCTTTTCTAAAAACCTTGAGACTATCAATGACTTGAGAAGGGAGAGATTGGATTAGAAGAGACTTTACGAATTGTCCATTGATGAAACAGGCTGGCTGTTTTTCTCGTTCGGTGGAGGGCTGGTATTTTACAAATGGGATTGGGATGTCACTTGCTGAAATTGTTTTAACTGCAGCTTCCAAGGCTTGATCTATCGTTTTTTTATCCGTCTGACTAGTTGCCCATAAGCTTAGAAGAACGAGAAGTAATGTTAGTCCTGTTTTCATTGATGATTGGTTTAGTGGGTATTATCTGGATTGATTTTTTCTTCGATTAAAGATAAGAAATTATTGTTGCACATAGCTTGTTGCGATGGGAACTCCTTTGGTGAGCGTTTGATAAACAACGCAGTACCTTTCTGTTAGTTTGGCAATCGCTGCGAGCTGATCGGGATTGGCGTCGCAAGCCAACTCAAAGGAAAGTCGAATTGCTTTGAAGCCTACCGGCGCGTCTTTCGCTACTCCTAAGGTTCCTCTAAAATCCAGGTCGCCCTCGGCAATGACCTTGCCTTGTTCAATTGGAATCTCCAAGGCTGTAGCTACCGCTCGAAGTGTAACTCCGGCGCAAGCGACCAAGGCTTCCAAAAGCAGGTCTCCGGAACAGGCGAGCATGCCGTTGCCCCCTGTTGCCGGGTGAAGACCAGCTTCTACCAATGCTTTTCCGGTGTCTACTTTGCAGGAGATGCCTGCTCCAATTTCGCCGCTTGCTTTTAGGGTGATGATCGCCGCTGTAGGCTGCTCCCGGTATTTCTCTTTTAGCGGGGTTTGAATTTTCCTCAGTTCCTCTGATTTCATCTGGTCTCGTATTTAAATTAAACGTCGTTCCTTCAATTTTCTACGAGATATTTGGTTTCTCGTTCAGCTGGTGACTTGAGGATTCGCCTTTGCAAGCTTCGCATTTACTTTTCCATGGGGACAAAGGATTCTATCTTTTTGTTTGTGCTGACGGCTACTCTGTTCCAGGCATTGATTGACACAATAGCCATAATGATTTGAGCGATATAACTGTCATCGAAGAGCTTTTTAGCTTCCTGGTAGGTGCTATCGGATAGTCCATTCTCATGAATTAAGCTTACCTCTTCGGTCATTGCCAGAATCACCTTCTCTTCGTTGTCAAAGAGTTCCGTTTCTCTCCAGACATTCAGTAAAAAAATGCGCTGATTGGTTTCTCCGTTTTTTAATGCATCGGTTGTGTGCATATTGATACAAAAAGCACAGTGATTGATTTGCGAAGCCCGGATTTTGATTAGCTCATAGTGTTTGGAGGAAAGTTGAGAGTTTTGAATGAGACTCCCTAAGTTGATCAACTGTTCGTAGGCTTTCGGTGCAAGTTGCTGGATGTTTATTCGATTTTCCATTGTTGTAGATTTTAAATTTATTCAAAAATAGAACCTGCTAATTGGAAAAATCTTAAACCAGTTTAAGATCGCTTTTTGCTTTTAATTTCACTCAAATATTCAGGAGTCATATTTAAGAAGGAAGCCAAGATGTGTTGAGGGATACGTCGTGTGAATTCAGGAAAATTGTCATTGAAGTGGTGATAGAATTCTTCTCTTGAAAAATCATAAAAATATTTTGTACGAAGTTGAGAAGCTGAATAGGCCCTTTGATAGATTAACCGAAAATAGCGT
This sequence comes from Sunxiuqinia elliptica, assembly GCF_900113005.1. Lineage (GTDB taxonomy): Bacteria > Bacteroidota > Bacteroidia > Bacteroidales > Prolixibacteraceae > Sunxiuqinia > Sunxiuqinia elliptica. The sequence goes on along the minus strand of NZ_FONW01000007.1, from coordinate 137,277 downwards.
TCGAGTTTCGGGAACTGCTTGAGCAACTTTTCTTGGTCTTTGTAGGTGATTTGGAATACGTTGGTCTGTTCAAGCGCTTGTATGGTAAACCCCATGGTCATTTGGTTTTCAAACGCAAAATAATCGGTTAACCACCAATTTTCAATCGCAAACTGAATTGTTTGTTCGTTTCCTTTTTGGTCCGTAAAGAACATTCTTAAACATCCTTTCACCACGAAAAAATGAAATTTGCTTTTTGTTCCGGTTGCAACCAGTTCTTCTCGTTTTCTACAGTTTTTTGATTGAAAGAAGCCCATAATCTGCTCTGCCTCTTCGGTATCAAGCGCAATGTAATTTCTGAAATGGTCGATAAGTTCTTTAGCCATAAGTTTATTGTTGCGTGTTGTTCATCCCTAATTAACGCTTTTAGCCGAGCTTGAGTTGAGTTTAATGATTAACAAAACTGCATTGGCTGATGCTATCGTTCGTTAAAGCTTGTTGTTGCTTTGGTATTTAATTGGATAGCTTGTGCTTACCCGGCCTTTTTTGATCTTCTTTAACTTGGATGCGATGATTTTTTTTGTGAGTGGTTTTAAATGGTCGATGTACAAAACTCCGCGGGTATGATCATATTCGTGTTGAATGATTCGTGCCGTTGTGCCGCTAAAGGTTCTCACTTGGTGCTCTAAGTTGGCATTGTAATAGTCAATGGTTATTTGCCAAGGGCGGCTCACCGGTTGGAAAAGCTTGGGGATGCTTAAACAGCCTTCTTCGTCCTCCCAGTATTGTTCGGAGTAGTTAATGATTTTTGCATTGATAAAGGTTTCCTTGATCCCCGTATCGCCTTTGGAGAAGTAGGTTGCCCGGCCGGTTTCATCCAGGTTTTCGTAGATTGATTGGCTATCGACAATGAAAAGTTTGATGGGCTGCCCAATTTGGGGAGCTGCCAAGCCACAACCATCTGCGGCCTGCATGGTTTCCCACATGTCGGTAATTAATTGCTCTGGCTGCTGAAGTTCGGGGGATAAATCTTTACAGCTTTCTTTTAAAATTTGGTGCCCCAAGGCTAAAATTGCTTGTCTCATGTGTGTTCTCCATTAGTTGTGCTCGACAAAATTCGATAGAACCAACGAGTCAAACAATGAATCGATGTTAACTAATTTGTCTGCGGATTCGGCTAAGGGCTTGCGGGGTAACGCCAATGTACGAAGCAATGTATTTTAGAGGAATGAATCGCAGGATATTGGGCTGTTCGCTAAATAGCTGCAAGTACCTTTCTTTCGCATTGTATTTAAGCAGGGCTATTTCGCGTTTGCTCTTGGACAGGAAGAGCTTCTCAGATGCAAAACGTCCCAAATAATTCCCTGCTTGGGTTTGGGCATATACTTTTTGCAAATTGTCATAGGAAATTTGCCAGGCAACCGTTTTGGTTAAGGCTTGCAACTCATATTCCGAAGGAGTTTGCGTTAAGAATGAGTCATAAGCGCAGGTAAACTCTTTGTGAAAGCTGAAATTGAATGTTAGTTCAGATTCTTCATTGGGAATGTAGAAACGCACAATGCCCGTTTCAATGAAGGATAGAAAATTCTCGGTTTCGCCTTTTGGAGTGATGATCTCATGCTTGTCAAATTCTCGCTTTTCAAAATGAGAGGCTATAAATTCCCATTCGGATTCCTGTAGCTTGATAATCTTTTCGTAGTATTCTCTGATGTGTCCCATGGCTGTTGATTTTGACCGGCTATTTCCTCATTTCTCTTTGCGTTTTGAGGAGGGAGATAGTCTGTTGAACAGGACAAAATTAAGGAATAAAGTCAGAGCGGCTGAAAATGGCCGGAAATAATGGCTTTAACAAAAGCCCTTCCGAGTTCCTTAGTGGTCGAGCCAGCCTTTACAAAACAGTGATTACGGTTTTCCCCCGGGCATGCCCTTGGGCTAGATAGCTCATGGCTTCAGCTGTCTTTTCGAAAGGATAGCGATGGTCAATGACAGCCTGGATTTGCTGCTTCTCCATAAGTTGAGCCAAAAAGGCTAAATCCTGCTGGTTGGATTTGGCTGACAAGGACTTCATTTTTTTGGAGCCAACGGATAAGAGCCAGCCGAACAAGAGCGATTTGAATATCTGAGGCAGGCTGCCTCCAACCATCACGTAGGTGCCTTTTGGGTTTAAAGCCTTGCGAAATTTGAGTAAGGAATAGTTGCCATTGATGGCGATGATGAGGTCGTAACGCTTCCCATTTTGGGTAAAATCTTCTTGGGTATAGTCGATGACAAAATCGGCTCCAAGCGAACTTGCTTTTTCTAGGTTTTGCGTGCTGCAAACTGCAGTTAGTTCAGCTCCATAGTACTTGGCTAGTTGAACGGCAAAGGTGCCAACACCGCCGCCGCTGCCCACAAGTAATACCGATTGGCCCGGTTGGAGCTGTCCTTTGTCTCTTAAGGCTTTTAGGGCTGTTGTTGCAGCTACCGGAAGAGTTGCAGCTTCTTCAAAAGTGAGTTTTTCGGGTTTGTGGACTAAAGCTTTTTCCGAAGCCAGCACATATTCGGCAAATCCACCAAAACCAACTCCTGAGAGGTCGCCAATAACGCAATCGCCGGGTTTAAAGTGTTCGATCTTATGGCCTGCCGATTCGACTACGCCGGCAATGGCCGAGCCAAACACTTTGCCTTTGGGAATCATGCCTAGTTGCATGGCCCGGTAGTCGGCTGCATTGGGCGACACCGCATGGATCTTTACCAGAACTTCCTGAGCACCGGGAACTGGTTTTTCAAGTTCCTGGAGTTGTAATTGATTGGGCGATCCTTTTTTCTGGTAAATAATCGCCTTCATAAAGCATTTTTTTGGTGAATGATCGTTTTCTGTTACGCTTTGTATGTGTCCTATTTGAACGACTCAACAGTGCAAATTACAAAAAGTTGGCGAATCATTCCCCGTGGTTGGGGCTACAAAAACATCGTTCCCAATCAGATTTGCCGGAGTTTAACCGGATCGAGGATGGAATTGGCGGTCAATTATTTTTCAAGCATCATGCGAATGATTTCCTGGTCGGTTTCGCGCATGCCCACGCTGCCTAGGCGGCCAATGTTTTTAATGGTGTTTTCAACGCCTTTAACCACGATGCCGTCGCCCCCGTAAAACTGCTGCCCGTTTTTATACATCAGGTAGCCCAGTATGCCGGCTTCAACGGCCGAAGCAATCTTTCCGGCGCACGATGGTTTGGCGCCGTCACAAACAATGCCGGAGACAATGGCCAAGGCATTAACGACCGTATGCGCCACTTCTTTAAAACGGCCACCGTCGAGCCAGGCAATGCCGGCTCCGGCACCAATTCCGGCCGAAACTGCACCGCAATAAGCAGACAAGCGCCCGATACCTGTTTTTTGGTGGATGGTGATTAAGTTTGAAACCAACAATGCGCGGTATAAGGTTTCCTGATCTGCTCCCTGTTCTTTGGCGTATTCAATCACCGGAACCGAAGCTGCCAGTCCTTGGTTGCCGCTTCCCGAGACAATCATAACCGGAAGTTCGCATCCACTCATTCGGGCATCGGACCCGGCAGCGGCCAGCGCGCGCGCCCTGTTCTTTATGTCGGTTCCCCAAGTAGACAGCAGCACCGAGCCAACATTGGCCCCCCAGCTATGCTTGATCCCTTCCTGGGCAATGGCATAGTTGTAGTCAATCTGACGTTGTAAAATGGCAGCGACTTCGGAGATCTCAACGGCCTCGGCAAATTGCAAAATGCCTTCCACCGACATGATGGAGCGGTCGGTTTGCGGTTGATGGCTCACTTCATCGCAGTCGCTGTCGTGTTGCAGCACCTCCTTGTTTTTAGAGATGTGGACAATGTTGGTATGAAAGTGCGAAATTTGAACCGTTGCTTCATCGTCGCCCTTGAACACATGTACCACAATATCGAAGATTAAGCCACTTTTTGAGGCTTGTACCCGGATGTCCTTGGTGCTGAGAAACTCTTTCATAGCCAGGCGCTCATCGGCGCTTACCGTTGAAATCACTTCCAGCATCAGTTCGGCCTTTCCGGCAATGACTCCGGCTACAGCTGCCGCCTCAATTCCTTTTAGGTTGCCGGTATTCGGAACCACCACACTCTTCACATTCTTGATAATGTTGTCGCTTGCTTCAACCAAGACCCGGTCTGGTTGCTGTCCCAGTACTTTGGTGGCCATGGCAGCAGCATAAGCAATGGCAATTGGTTCGGTACAGCCCATGGCAGGCATCAGCTCCTCGTGCAAAATATTTAGGTACGCTGTATAAGCTTTTGTTGTTTTGTCCATCATCGTGTAACACCCATTATTAAAGGTAAACCCAGTTTATTTTAAGTGAACGCTTCATTCAAGCCGCAAAAATAATTTTATAATTAGGTGAAAGGAATGATTATTCGCAAAATCTGAAAAAATAGTGTAAAAAGGTAGCTTTGGGGTGGAAGTGCTGGTGAATTTAGAAGGCAGTGTTGGTGTTTTGAGGTGAAAGCCTCTTGATATCACTAGTGCAACTTAAATTCTCTTGCTGACGCGAATTTGTAATCCGTGTCATTGCTGAAAGCAATTCTTGTTTTCCACAATGACCCTCAATAAATCATTTTCTACTGTATCGAGTTAAATGCAAATAGTTCCTTCGCTGTGCTCCTGACCGTGTTATTTGCTGTTTAGAGTTTTTCGATAGCATCTGCTATTTTTCTGGTTTTTTCAACTAGGGCACGGATTATAGAACCGCGCCAACGGCGAAATCACTCATGTTTAAAATCCTCCCTTATTTTATTAATCTCCGTTAAATCAATATTTAGGTTGCGATTAACTTTAACCAATCGTTTATTAATGTATCTAGTTAAAAGTGATTTATTGTCTTCTATCTTGTGAAAAAGAAAAAAATACGAAGTCAAGGCTAACAATAAAAATGAAAACACAATCTGAGTAACAACTGTTAAAGGCTCTAGGTTGTATTTATTCCAAAACGTTGGGATTACATATGCGATTAAAGAACCAATTAAAGCTAAAACAATAAAAATAAAAGAAAATATTCTTCTCTTGATTTTAAGTTCAAATTTATCATTATAACTATCTATAGCGTCAAATAATAAAACGACTTTCTTCTTATTATCGACAACTGGATGAATGTCTACCAGTTTTTCAAAACATTTTTCAATAACAAAAACATCCATTAAATCATCAGCTTGTTTTAAAGCTTCAATGATTATTTTAGGATAATCAGATGAATCTTCAGTAAGATATGATTGTTTTACTAAATTATCTATGGAATCAGCTACTTTCAAGTTCTTGGTCAATTCAATATCATTTGCAAATCTAGACAGAATGAACCCCTCTTTTAAACTTGCCTTATTAAGATAATTTTTCAAATTATCCTGCTCAAAATCTGGGTCTGCTAGAACCATTGCAGATAATTCAATTAAGTTATTGCAATAATGAAGTTCAAATGTACTATCGGCTTTTTGTTCCTTGGCTATTATTTCACTAAGATTTGAATCAGATTTTGTAAAAACATTACATGCAATTTTTTCAATATTACTTAATGATTTATTGCCAAAATCAATATGTAAAGAATCATTGCTCAAGTAGTTGAAAAACAAGACTTCAAGAGGAGAGGATTTTTGTTCTATTTCCTCTTTTTTTAGTGATATTTCTGTTATTAAACTCATTAAATAAACCAAAGTTGATTTTTAACAATTTCTAAATTAGTTTTATCCCAATCATCAACCACCATTAATTCACTAGAAAGTTTTGACATTAATTGTGGATATTTTATAGTTACTGGAACATTAGCAGGTTTAAAAGTTCTGAAACTTAAATGAGAGAAGTACAAAATTTGTTTGGCAATAGCATAAAGGTCTTTATACATAGCTTCTTCGTTATCATAAATAGAGCGTTTGTCTATTCTAAGAAGAATTGGCACTTTTGAACTTTGACCTAAATGGAGTAATGCTTGTCTTGAAGCGATTTCAACAAATGTCCCCCTTGGAATAATGTTTTCCTTTTCATTAAATAGTCTGTAGTTGTGCTGGTAACTTAGATGAACAATCGCGTATTGAATTTTATATTCTGAAAAATTTCTCAAAGCATTCTCAATAGCTTTAATTTCATACTTTTTGCTAGCTGGCTTGGACAAGTGAAATATTAATCTGAATGTATCAGTAGGCTCAATACCTCTTAGACTAATTTGACTCTCAATTGTCTTTATCAGATGTTTCTCTAGGTTTGACGCATATTCATTAAATCCACATAATTGACTTGAAGAACCTAATAAATAAGAACCTTTGTAATCAAAAACATTTGCAAACCCAATAATACGTTGTTTATTAAAATTGATAGTTGTTCCTATACCTATTATTATTTCAATTTTATCCTTTTCATCTTTTTCAATTGTCCATGCTGTTCCTCCTAACTTAGAGTATATGTTTAGAGCAATGGCATTTAAAATTAAGTCATCTTGAAACCTAATTTTCCTGATTATTTCAATAGTTAACTGTTGTGTTGGAATTTTTCTACCAAGTAGCTTAGCTTTTAGCAGAAAATATGGTGACTTTTTAATAGATAATTTTTTGTCTGCTTGTGACAAAACAGTTATTGCTAAATTATAACCTCCTTCATCAGTTTTGTTAACTAGCTCCTTAATAAATTCTAGAGACGAATCTCTTTCAAATTTTATTAGGTCAATTTTGATATTGTCCGCATGAAAGTTATGCTTTAAATTACCTTCTAAGTATTTTATAAATGTACCTGAAGAACCTTCATTTCGGGAAGGTGTAAACAATGCAATTTTTATATTTTTCGACTTAAAGTTATTAAAAGAATAAGGTTTTAACTCTTTGATTTGCTTGTTGTAATAACCAGTGCCTGTGCGATTATTGAGAAAATAATACGTTGGCTTACTAATTGATAAGTCTTTGAAGTAAAGGTTTGGTAAGGTTGAAAAGAAGAAGTCATTAATTTTCAAGTTATCAGGCAAATAAATATCATTTACATAATTCTTAAAAGCATTTACTAATCTATTAAATTCATGCAATTCATTTGGTAAACTGTATACATTAGAAATAATCTCTTGATATTTATCAGTTTGATTTGTTGACTCAAGGAATCTTTTTCTGTTTCTTGGAGAAAAAATCAATCTATCATTATGATTCCTATCCCAATTTCTAATGTCAATATTATTTTTAAGAAAATCGGAATCGTTAAAAGTAAATTCAGGTTTATATGTTTTCCTAACAGAAATAGTTATCACCTGAGTGCCTTGTTGAGTAGAATATAATGGGTCTATCTGAAATTCCATTTGCGGTAAAAGAGATAATCCTGCCAATTCTATTTTAGAATCCTTATTAAGTTTTAGAATCCAAGTAGATGAATATTTTTTACGATATATTTCTTGACTCTTGTTTTGGAAGAAACTAATAATGCCTTGTTCAAGTATTTCCTTAAATACTAAAGCGTCATTATCTTTAGTTATCTGAGTCTGTTTAAATTCACTTGGTAAACTTGTTTGTGTATCTATATTTTGCCATGCATAAATATTATTAGAAAGACGGTAAAAAGAAAATGCTGGATAATCTTTCCTATATGCATTTAGCTTATCTGAATAATTTGTTGTAAAAACACTAACATTACTCTTATTGGTTTGTATTTCGGCTATATTTAATGCTGGCATAAATTATTATTACTTAATTATCTTCTTTCAAATATCGTTTTTTATCATCAATCAGTTAGTGCGTGTGCTGAGATTTGGCTCTTTTGCAAGCTGAAGCATTAGCCTGTGGGTTTGGGCTTGCAAATGTGCGTCGGCTTTAGTTGCACTGTCCTTTTTTAGCATTCTGACTAACGTCAAATTTTGTTGTTTTTATCTTGTATCCCTTTGTTCATAATGATTTCAGCTTTATGTGTATCTGAAAATTTTCAAAAAAGTGCTAAAATTTTGTCGTTAGCAACAGTATTTAATAAGCTCTGGAGAAATAGATAATTTGCGTTTAAATCTATTTCGGAAGTGCTTATGTGGGGAATGCACCACAACGCCGTGCATATCTACTGGTAAATAGATATTGCTATTCAAGGCTCTTAATTTTGGCTACTAAAGATAATGGTTAAAATCATAATAATTCATTTCATAAGTCATTAAAACGGGCGTGTTCGGTTGGAATGGTGGATTGTTTTGCTGGCGTTCAACAATGGTTTTTAGGTGGTTTTGTTGTTTTAGACGCTGGCGGACTTCGTCTAGGGGCTCGGCGAGTTCATTTAACGCCTCCGGACTGACTTCTTGACAGTCGCGGAGTTCGTCTGGCTCTTACGGACTGACTTCTTGACGGTTGGCGAGTTCGTCAAGCTTATCGCTGAGTTCGTTTAACACATCGCCGAGTTCATTTAACGCATCGGCGAGTTCGTCTGGCGCTTGGCTATCATCTTCCGGCGAGTCGCTGAGATCGTCTGGGCACTTGGCGTCATCTTCTGGCTGGTTGGCGTCATCGTCTGACTGTTGTGGAACATATAAAAAACAACCGGCAACTGGTTTTTTCCAGCTGCCGGCTTAAGCGATAAAGCGTACAAGCAATTCCTTTTTGTTTAGTCCACAATTACCCGGGCGCGGGTATACTCCTCGAAAAACACGGAGTCGCTAAATTCGAACCGGATCATCAGCTTATCCAGCTTTTGCTTAAGCAAGGCGTCTGTTTGGTCCATCAACTCCTCAAGCATGTTTATGGCAGCAAAGGCTTGGTTGCGGATGGTTCGTGGCTGTCCGATCAGCGCCTTAAAACTGTCGAGGCTGGTTTCGGTTTCTACCAGCATGTCCTCAGTGAGCATGAAATCGGCCAGATCGCCAAGCCGTTTGCGGGCTAGGTCAATGACCGGGCGAACGAGGCTTTCCACATCGGTTTCGCGGCAAGTTAACAAGTCCGACTTTGTGAGCTTGACTTTCTCAGCCAAGGGCAGGTCGTCGTTAAAGGCGGCAAAAGCCTGAAGAATTCCGGATACCGTAACAGCTTTTTCAGTCAAGGTTTGGCGCGTGGTTTCTTTTTGTGCTGTGGTGCCAAGACTGGCTGCATCGGTTTCTTCATTTTTCTGTTCAATTCGCTGAATAAGCTCATCCAGCTCGTTTTTAACGGTCACCATCACGGGAATGGTATTCCAACGCATGGTGTAATTGTCCAGCACGGTTTGCGTAGCCAGGTACATACGCATGTGCTTGTTTTGGTCTTGATTCATAGTACGCTTTTTAAGTGAATAATTACTGAACGTGATGTCATTCAGCTATTTAATTAAATAAAATAAGGTAAGTTATTGATTAATTGAAAGATGTTAGTGAGCATAAAGTTGAAGGGGCAGAGCGGAAAGGGTAGAGGGCAAAGGGCAGGGGAAAAAGGAGACCGGGATACAGGAGACAGGAGAACGGAAACCGGATGGATCGTGTTTCAAATAGAAGTGTAGCAAGGTGGAGGTAGATCCTGAAACAAGCTCGGAAGACGCATTTTTCGGGTTCAGTCTCCATTGAAAATCACATCCTTCATTTCACTGAAGGTGAAAATGTGTGTAGGCCGGAAAATTTGGCCCGGGCCAGCGTTGGCTGGTGGGATGAAGGATTAAATTTTCAAGATTTTTCTTTGTTTCGGTTTCTTTTCATCGGAAAAGAAATGAAAAACGTTATTCGAGTAAAACCTGACGATCCCGAAATCACTTTGGCATCAGATTAAAAGAAAAGTGGAGGGAATTCGATAATCAATTGGGAAAACTATTCGGTGCATGTTTGCCATTGAGCTCGACGATACTTGCTAGTTGCGCCGATTATTGGTTGTGCATTACACCCACAGGGCGTTGCCCTGAGCTGATGCTTTCGCCCCGTTGGGGCAAAGAGCAACGAGGTAAAAGGAGAACGGAGGATGGAAACCGGATGGACCGTGTATCAAATAGAAGTGTAGCAAGGTGGAGGTAGATCCTGAAACGAGTTCGGAAAGACGCTTAGTAATCAGGGAACCGGTTTTATTTCAATCAAACTCACTCCGGAGTCGTATGCCATCCTAACGGATTACACCGACTCTTCCCCGCTCTTCCAGAAGAGAGGGGTCAAGCGAGTTTTACGAGCTTGGGGAGAGTTTCGAAACAAGTTCGGAAGACGCACAGATGAGGTTGAGTGCTTTGGATATCCTTGGAAAAATAGGATGGTCTTCGGTAGGGAAATGTTCTTTGGTGATTTGCGATAATGCCAGTGGTTGGATTTCCTTCCCTTTCTCAAGGGAAGGTGGTTCCGGTCATCGGAACCGGAAGGGTTAAGAAGCAAGCGATGTCCTTATTCGGTTGATAGGAGAGCGAACCACCTCGACATCAGTAAACTGATGCCACTCCTCCTTGCCAAAAAGGAGGAGAAACGGCAGGCTGTTTGTGATCAAACCTTGGAAAAGGAGGAGTTCTTTTTGGAGGAATGAGTGAGAAGGGAATTCGATAATCAATTGGGAAACCTATTCGGCGCATGCTTGCCATTGAGCTCGACGATACTTGGCAGTTGCGCCGATTATTGGTTGTGCATTACTACACCCACAGGGCGTTGCCCTGAGCTGATGCTTTCGCCCCGTTGGGGCAAAGAAAAGAGCAAAGTGCAAAGAATGAAGAGGAAAACGGAGACAGGAGAACGGAGGATGGACCGTGTATCAAATAGAAGTGTAGCAAGGTGGAGGTAGATCCTGAAACGAGTTCGGAAAGACGCTCACCTCAATGAAGGCATGAATTCAACTACTAATTATCGGAAAAAGGATTGGCCTACGAGGGTTTTGATCCAGAAAACAAGGGAAGGAATTTGCGTAGGTACTTGCTAAGAAAAACCTGTTTGACGACCAACGGGAGGAGTTGGTTTTCGGGGAGTTACCGATCCGTAGTTTTCATTCAAAAGCATCGTCAGCCTTGATCTTTTCGTTCTTTTGGATTAAGCCAAAAGGACAAGTTCGTTTAATGTGATCGGAAGAGTTAGGAAGGAATGGAACTTCAAACTAATAAAGAGAAGAGAACCACCTCGACATCAGTAAACTGATGCCACTCCTCCTTGCCAAAAAGGAGGAGAAACGGCTTGCTTACCGTGGAAGTCGGGCATGGCATGTTGGAAAAGCAATCAGCCGAATGCGTTTGGCATCCGGCTGATTGTTCAATGAGTTTATGCTGAGCCAGGAGGCTAGTTAACGATCACTTCGTCGGCAAAGATCCATACCGGCAGGCCGGCAGCGTTGTGCCATACCGGAGCTTTACTTACGTTTTTGGCGACAAGCTTTAGGTAGCGGGCCTGAGTTTCCGGAAAGCTGGCTTTAAAGTACTCCAGGTCGTTCCGTTTACTGTCCTTGCTGATTGGTTTCTGGGTGGAAACAGTTTGAAGTTTCCGGAAGTTGTTGTTGTCGTTTGAAGCGGAGAAAGTCACCGATTTTGGGAAGAACACAATGTGGTTGGTTACCTGTAAGAAGCCAACGGAAATATTGCTAAAGCTCTTGGCTTCTCCTAAGTCAATCACCACTTCCATATCATTCCCTTCAAAGCCCAGCCAGTTGGCAAAAAAGTTACTGCCACCCAAAGCGCCGTCGGTAAGTACTTGAGGATTCTCGTCGGCATATTTCTTTGGTTGGGTGAGTAGCTTCACTTTTGCTCCTCGTGCCAAGTTTGGTTGAGCGGCCCGTTCCAGTGTTTGCTCAAAAGCACTCAGGTATTCATCGACGGTGTAGCCCATTTCATTCATCAGGCTGATTTGGGCCTGCTCACAGCTGGATGCAAAACGATTGAGGCGTGTCTGCACATCGGGTGAGATGATTCCATTAGCCAGCAGTTGATAATCCGGCGACATCCCATTGCGTGCCATCTCCAGTTGGGCATAGTCCGTACTGATCCGTGCGGTTCGTACCCGTTGCAAAACAGCTGGCTTATCGCCAACAGCTGCTTCTGCCTCATCAAAAAAGGCATTGTACTGTTTGAGCAGTTCAGGTGAAAGGAAGGAGTTAAAAGCCTGGGCTGGGTCGCCGTACAGGTATAGGAAGAAATCCGGATCGCTTTCTAAGGATGCATGAACCAAGTCAATGTATTTCTTGATGGCAGGGCCGGCTTCTTCGTAATATCCCTGCATAAATTCGTTGATGATGGCCTCGACATCCTGATCGGGATTCCACAAAAGTTTAGCGGTTACATAGGAGCGCAACTCAAACAGCTCACTTGGATTGTGGCTGTGTTGTTCAAAAATCCAGGTGGCGTGGTTATCCCTGAAAAACTGGATGTTGGGTTGCAGGGTATTCATATTTGGGAAAGGAGCCAGAAAGTTGGTAAACTGAGTGGTATAATCCCAAATGCGAATGTGGTCGGTCAGTTGTTTCCATCCGATGAGGTCTTCAGCGAAATCGCTGCATTTTTCTTCGATTGGTGCACTCCGGTCGCATTCAATGGAGCAAAGGGTGACCAGCACATTGTCAAGGGGCTTGGTTTTGCATGGCTTGCGGGTGTATTGGTAAGCCAAGGTTGAAATGGTTTTATCCGGAAATGCCTGAGCAACGGCATTCACAAAACGAATCATGCTGCCACTGGGCGAACCTTCTTCCTCATCAATCTTTTGACAGTTCTCGCATTGACAATGCTGTGTGTTGTCGTTTTGGCTTACCGAAATCACTTGGGCATCCGGGTATCGGTCAAACCATACTTGTACCGAGTCGATAACAATTTTCAGTACCTCCTGATTGGTTAAGCACAATTGGGTTGGAAGTCGCTTCTTGCCACGCAGCGCATAGTATTCGGGATGCTTGTCGTAGAAGCTGAGTTCGGGAACAAAGCGGTGAAAAGTGTGCACCCGGCCTTCAGGAACATAGCTTGGAAAGGCTTCGGTAGTCACTTTTTGATGATCAGCAAAGGCATGGTCTTCGTAGAACAAGCGCGAATGGACCGTTCTGGTTGTAATCTCGGGCGTGTACACCAGGTTGACTGGTAGAGCCAAGCTGATGGTTGAACTGCTTGGTACCTGCTCAACGCTCGGCGAAAACCATCGGCAGCCTACATATTGCTCGAGAAACTCATAAACAGCGTAGCCTGTACTTTGTGCATCGCCTCCCGAGATGAGCAGGTTTTTCCCTTCCGTTTGAATGGAAATGGAATGTGCCTGTGGTAAGCCTGTGTTCGTGTAGACTAAAATTGCAGGGGAGGAAGGAGCTGCATCGCTTTCCATTACAATGGGAAGCTTTACGCTTGATGCTTTTTCCAGGTAATGTTGAAGTTGCTCTGCTGCTTGTTGGCAGTCCTGATTCTTGATTCGAATTTCATAGTTGGAGCGGCCATTTTTGATGATGGCCAGTTCGTTTTTGGAGGTACAAGCCCCCAAGGTAGCTACGGCTAGTAGAATTAAGAGTAGTTTTTTCATAAGCATTCGTGTTTTTTATGAGTGATAAATTGTCCATGTGGGATGAGGATTCCCAGGCATGAGCTTGAACAGCGAAGTTAGGAAAAATATCAGCAGACTCAGATAATAGAGGCCCTACCTTTGCAATACAGCCTAGGGAAAGGAAGTCGATTGGCTGAAATAGGGGCAAAAAAGAAGAGGCTGTCCAAAAAGCCACTTTAGATTTTAAACCGTCATTGCGAGTAAAACGAAGCAATCTGTTATTTAAAAGATTGCGTCAGTCGTTCCTCCTTCGCAATGACGAAAAACTATACTTTTTAGACATCCTCTCTTATCTGTGGCCTGCATGAGGCAGGAGTTCTTCTCTCTGGAAAATTCCTAAATTGTTTCCGATGAGGGAATAAATTGAGCGCTCAGATCAGGCGTTTCCATGTCTTTATCAAGTGGATACATGGGGCGATTGATGCGTTTATAGCCTAAGCGTTCCAAGTCCTGATCAACTCCTCCGGGGGTTAAGGCCATAATCCAGTCGGCCCGCATATTGTATAGCTCCGGTACCAGGTAGCCAATTTTAACGATAACAATATCAGTTTTGTGAGGATTGAGCCCCAGGTTGGTAAAGTCTTTTTCGTAATGATAAGGCTTACGCTTTTTGGTGAGGATGATCTGGTTATTGCCGGTTTTTAATACCACCTCAATCTCAGCGTGCTTATCTCCCTGCCGAATTTTTTCGATGGTGCCACTCAACTTGATTGGCCCGGAATAACGATCATCAACACGTGCACCTGCTTCAGCCTCTAGTTGGCCTCCTTCACCAATGGCTACAGCTTTCTCAACAAACTGAGGAGCGGGCAGGGAAGCATAGATCATTGATGGTCCGTTTGCTGCTTTTAGTTCTGGGCGCTTTAGTAGTTCGCGCAGTGTCCAGGTAACATCGCCGGCACCTCCAGCTGTCGGGTTATCGCCTGTGTCGCTGATGATAAAAGGATGTTTCTTGCTGGCAATCGCTTTGTCCAGGCATTCTTCCAATGTGCCAACAGGAGCTACAAATTCAAATTTATCACGAACGTCCCAGAAGCTTTGGGCCAGTTCTTCAGCCGATTGGGTAACCTTCTCCTTGTCATCGCCGGTAACCATAACCACTGCATGGTTGCGAGGTTCGTCAGCCCAGGCGTAACCCACCCAAATGGCCGCATCAATTACACCTTCTTGATCGGCAGCAGGAGCCACTTTGGCATAAAGGCTTTTCCCTGGCTCAATGCGCGTACTTGTTTTTTCTCCCGGCAATAAGATTGGTACCGGAATCCATGCTTTATAGGCTGGCTTTCCTTTGCCGTTCTCCAAGCGTTCCAGCAAGTTATCCACCGCTCTCTTTTTCGATTCCATGGCATCCTCGTGTGGAGCCATGCGGTAGCAAGTAATCAAATCTGTATTTTCAGCCAATCGCTTCGATACGTTTCCATGCAAGTCCATGCAGGTTGAGATCAGCGTCTCTTTGCCAATCACTTCGCGGATACGAATGATCAAATCACCTTCGGGATCATCCAGTCCCACAACGCTCATGGCGCCATGGATGTCAAGAAAAAGACCGTCGTATGGCAGGTTCTCTTTCAGCATATCCAGTGTTTGTTGAACCATGGACTCATAAGCCTCACGGGTAACAATTCCTCCTGGAATAGCCTTCCCTCTGAATGTCGGGAACCAATTTGCTCGTTTCCGGTTCGAGGCATCTTCGGCAAAAAATGGGTAGTACGAGAAAATATCATCTCCAACTAAAGCATGAAAAGCTTCCTCTTGGGTTTGAGCTGGAGAAAAGGTACTCGACTCAATAGCGATTCCTGCAATCGCAATTCGGGGTAAATCTTTGTTAACGTCTTCGCTTTGTTGTTTTTTGCTGGAAGTGCCACAGCCAGCGATCAACAACAGTACGGCGAAGTTTAGTAGTAGTTTCTTCATCGGGTTATTTTTTTTATTTTGATTTTCAGCGGTTTCCTTATATACGCAAGCTAAGGTTGCAGGTTCTCTTGGTATTCGTGCTGCTTGTAAAATATGTAAGCCTTATTTGTTCCTCCAGTAGTAACTTGTCAATCCTGGAATGATCAAATAAAGCCATTTTTTTACTCCTGCCAATTGGTGCTTTTAATCCAATCAACTACAAACTTGGCATTTTCGTATGGAATATCAGGTAAAAATCCATGTCCCAGGTTGAAAATCCAGCGTGGATTCTCTCTGAAGAAAGGTTTGAATTTTTCCAACTCGATTGCAATCTCTTCTTGTGAGGCATAAAGCATCCGTGGGTCGAGGTTACCCTGTAGTCCAACTTCCGGATGAACCAGCTCTCGGGCATGCTGAATCGGCATTTGCCAATCAATGCTTACGAAGTCAGCGATCTCTGGAGTCACATAGCGAAGCCCGGTTCCCAGTCCTTTAGGGAAAAAGATAAATGGCGTACCAGTTTCACGTACGGCTTTACTGATTTTGATAACAGCGGGCATAAATAACTCTTGGTAAAGCTCAACCGGAATCAGGTTAGCATGCGTTTCAAACAGCTGGAAGGCATCAATCCCATGCTCAATTTGCTTTTTGGCATAAACTACCGAAAGGTCAGCAATGGCATCAATCAGTCGTTTCGCTTCCTTTTTATATTGAAAGAGAAACTTAACCGCTTCCGGGAAATTGGGATTTGAGCTGATGCCCTGAACCATGTAACACAGGGTGGTTAAAGGAGCTCCACAAAAGCCAATTAGCGGAATGTTGCTGGGGCGTTGACGGATGATCTCTTCAATTGCCTTGTAGATGTATTCCAACTTGGAAGGATCAGGATTCAGATGATCAGCCGGATTAGTGATTCCTTTGAGTGGTTTGTTGAAAACCGGGCCATGATCGGTAAATTCGAGTTCCATGCCCATGGCGTTGGGGATGACCAGAATGTCGGAAAACAGAATGGCGGCATCAACGCCCAAATCGGAGATCGGCATCAGCGTTACTTCCGCAGCCAGTTTGGCATCATCCATCAGTTCTCTGAAGGTATAGCGTTCTTTTAGCTGATTGTAGTTGGGAAGAACTCGTCCGGCTTGGCGCATAAACCAAACGGGGGGACGCTCCGTTGTTTTGCCTTGCAAAGTATCCAAAAATATTGACTGCATAGGGTATTCTATTAGTTGTTTGTAATTGATTGGCCCGAAATTGCTTCGGGCCTGATCATTCGTTTATGCTTTGGCTTGTACATTCGTAAACTACAAGCTCTGCAATGCGGCTTTGTTAGCTGCAATAATGGTATCAATGTCTTCATCTGTATGGGCTGCCGATACAAACAGCGATTCAAATTGCGATGGTGCGAGGTAGATTCCGCTTTCCAAAGATTTTTTGAAGTAGCTGGCGTATTTGTTTGTATCTGAAGTCATCGCGTCTGCAAAACTCTTAACTTCCGGCAAGTCGGTGAAGAAAAGGGTCATCATCGAGCCTAGACGGTTGACAACACCTGAAACTCCTGTTGCTTGCAGGTTGGCTTTGATGCCTGCTTCAAGTTTAGCTGCTTTGCGTTCCATCTCTTCATAAATCGAAGGATTGTTCTTCAAAGTGTTAAGCATCACACATCCGGCAGCCATGGCTAGCGGGTTTCCAGATAGTGTTCCGGCCTGATAGACTGGTCCGTCTGGAGCTAGCTTATCCATAATTTCATTGCGACCACCGTAAGCACCTACAGGAAGTCCGCCTCCAATGATTTTACCGAAAGTTGTTAAGTCCGGTTCAATACCAAAATGTTGCTGTGCACCGCCAGGAGCTAAGCGGAAGCCCGTGATTACCTCGTCAAAAATTAGCATGGCACCGTGCTCCCGTGTAATTTCCCGAAGGCCTTCCAAAAATCCAGGTTCAGGAAGAACAACCCCCATGTTACCGGTAACTGGCTCAAGAATAACTGCTGCAATCTCGTTGCTATGCTTTTTGAATAGCTCTTCAACCGATTCCAGGTTGTTGTACTCAGCGGTTAAGGTATCTTTTGCTGAAGCTTTAGTTACTCCAGGGCTATCGGGTAAGCCAAGCGTGATGGCACCAGATCCTGCTTTAATCAGGAAACTGTCAGCATGGCCGTGATAACATCCGGCAAACTTTACCACCAAGTCACGGCCAGTAAAACCACGAGCAAGGCGCAGGGCGCTCATGGTAGCCTCTGTGCCCGAATTAACCATCCGAACTTTTTCGATTGATGGCACCATACTGGTGATTAACTCAGCCATTTGTGTTTCAACAAGGGTAGGAGCTCCGTAGCTTGTTCCACGTTCAGCAGCTTCCTGAACGGTCTTTACAATTTCTTCGTGAGCATGTCCCAAAATCATTGGTCCCCATGAGGCCACAAAATCCAGGTATTCGTTCCCATCAATGTCCCAAACTCTGGCTCCTTTAGCTCGTTCGATGAATACGGGATCAGCGTTTACGCTTTTAAAGGCCCGCACCGGCGAGTTTACTCCTCCAGGAATTCGTTGTTTGGCTGCTACAAATGCTTCTATGCTTTTATTAAATTTCATTTTTAAAGATTTTTAGATGTTTAGAATCAAGGGCCAAGATTTTAGACTTCTGGATTCTTGGATGTTCAGATTCCCAGACAACTTCAAGCCCGGAACTCTATACTTCTTCTCCAACGATCTTGTGTTAAACCCGATTCCCTTTTTCCAGTTCGCTTAACACAAACTCTTTGGCATGGTAGGTAATAATTACGTCGGCACCAGCACGTTTTAAGGAAGTCAGAATTTCTTTGGTCAGACGTTGTTCGTCAATCCAACCGTTGGCAGCTGCTGCTTTAACCATCGAAAACTCTCCACTAACATTATAGGCAACAACCGGAACATTGTAAGTTGACTTAACCCGGCTGATGATATCCATGTAGCTTAATGCTGGTTTTACCATGACCATGTCGGCTCCTTCTTCCAAGTCTGTTTCTACTTCGCGCAGAGCTTCGTCTCCGTTAGCTGGATCCATTTGGTAGGTGCTTCGGTCGCCAAATTGAGGTGCACTTTCGGCTGCATCGCGGAAAGGACCGTAAAAGGCAGAAGCGTATTTAGCAGAGTAGGCCATGATTGGCGTGTTGTGAAATCCGTTTTGATCCAAGGCCTCGCGGATGGCCGCTACACGTCCGTCCATCATGTCACTTGGCGCAATGAAGTCAGCACCTGCTTTTGCCAGCGTCACTGATTGGGCGGCAAGCGTTTTAATGGTGCTGTCGTTTTCAACATCGCCATCAACGATGGTTCCGCAGTGCCCGTGGGTGGTATATTCGCAATTGCAAACATCTGCAACAATCATAACCTGAGGAAGCTCTTCCTTAATCGCACGAATCGCCTGTGGAACAATGGCATCATGCTGACAAGCTACAGCGCCGGTTTCATCTTTTTCGGCAGGAATACCGAAGAGTAAGATCTTATCAATTCCTGTTCTCTCCAGCAAATCCTTTACTTCTTTTACCAGAAGGTCAACGGATAATTGGAAATTACCAGGCATCGATTTGATTGGATTACTAATATTTTCTCCCGGAACAACAAAGTAAGGCATGATTAGGTCATCACGGTTTACTTCGGTTTCGCGCACCATATTCCGGATGCTTGCTGTTTTTCTTAAACGTCTTAGTCGTGTTATTGGAAAGCTCATATCTTTAATTTTTTTTGGATTCTTCTAAGGTATAAAAATAGTTGGTAGTAGCCTCGGCTAAACCCCGATAGCTTGGGTCGTTAGCCGTAGCCAGTGGTTCCATTCCGAGTGCTCGAATGGCAGCAGTTGTTGTTTTACCAATGCTGATAAAATTCAACAAAGGCGGGGAGTTATCCCACAAGGTAACGATGCTTTTTACGGCAGAGGGACTGGTTACCAACATGGCGCTGTAGGCTTTATTCTCAATAATTTCTTTGAGTTTTTGTCCAACTTCATGGGTGAGTTGGGTTTGATAGGCATTTACCCGCTCAATTTTGGCTTTTGTGCCTAGTTTTTGCTGAAGGGTATCCGGAGCCAATGTACCCAATACCAACAGAACTTGCTCATCGGTTTTTAGCGTATTACCAAATTCATCAACAAAATCATGAGCTGATTTTCCGGAGCCGATAAAATCGGGATTGTAATTGAATTGCCGAAGTCGCTGTGCTGTTCGTTCTCCTAAAGCAGCTATCTTACAAGGAACTTGCGGATAGCTCTGATGAAAAGATTCAACGGCATTTTTACTGGTGAAAATCAGCCAGTCGTAGCTTGATATGGATTGTGGTGCCTTTACCGGTAGTGAATGAATCTCAATCATTGGGAGCGAGAGCACTGTTGCTCCCTGCTGGGTGAGCAATTCGGTCACTTCATCCTGATCTTTTTCCGGATAGGTGCATATCAGGGTGCGGTTTTGTAATATATTTTCTGTGTGTTTCACGGCCTCAGAAATTAATTGAAGGCATTGGAAATACCAATGCCTGAAAAATTGTTGCTGAACAACCAGTGAAGGTGTTAGTCTTTTGTATAGCGAAAGCTATTGATTCCTGCGCGTTTTTATCAGCCAGGAATTATTCTTCGCTTGCTGGACGAATACTGTCTAAAATGGTTTTTCCACCAGCGTTCAGGATGGTTTGAGCCAGCTCAATTGCTTTTTCTGAGGCTTCATCCAATGAACATTCAACAGATTCCCTGATTCTGGTTTTGCCATCGAGGCTTGCAACCATTCCGGTGATTTTAATTTGATCACCAGCAACTTCAGAGAGGCATCCAACAGGAACTTGGCAACCACCTTCGAGTTCGCGTAATAAAGAACGCTCGGCCAAGGTTGACAGGCGTGTTGTTTCGTCAGTTATCGCGTCGATCAACGGCTGAATAGATTCATCATCTTCACGGATCTCAATGGCGATAGCTCCTTGGCTAACAGCAGGAATAATTACATCAGACTCCAAAAATTCAGTGATGACCTCATCGTAGCCAAGTCGAAGAATGCCGGCTCCAGCCATAATCAATGCATCACAATGTCCGTCGTTCATCTTTTTGAGGCGGGTTTCTACATTTCCTCGTATATCAACAATGGTCAGTTCCGGATTGTAGTGCAACAATTGTGATTTACGCCGCAAGCTTGATGTGGCAATTTTATCTTTGGCTGTAAACTCTGATAACTTACGTCCATCCTTGGAGATAAAAACATCACGCACTTCTGCACGTGTCAGCATCCCTCCAATGATCAGGTCTTCCGGCAATTCCGTTGGCAGGTCTTTTAAACTATGCACGGCCAAATCGATTTTATGATCGTATAAGGCTTGCTCTATTTCTTTTGTAAATAGTCCTTTGTCGCCAATTTTAGAAAGAGCGACATCGAGTATTTTATCCCCTTTTGTTTTAATGATTTTCAATTTAAAATTGAGGTGGGGATGGGCTTTTTCCAATTCGGCTTTTACGGTTTCTGCTTGCCAGAGAGCCAGCTTGCTTCCGCGGGTGCCAATGGTAATGGTTTTATTCTTCATTCGTATGGGAAAAAAGGTCGTTGACTACTTTAATATATTCTGTTTTTCGGCCGTTATCGCTGACATCTTTCAGATTGCGAATCATCGATTTTACCAATTTCTCGGCAATGTGTTTGCCATACTTCTCCATGTTCAGGTATTCTTCCTCGCTATGGAATTTGCGGAATATGGCTAGCTCCGACTGATTGATTTCATTCACTCCCAGAATGATGTTTTGAATGGCAGGAGAAAGGTTTTGAATGCTCAGCCAATCAGCAAATTCATGAGACTTTTTCCGAATTATTTTCTCGGCGGTAGCCACGTAAGTTTTTTTCTTCTCCATATTTTGGGCAACCACTTCTTCCAAGTCATCGACATTGTATAAAGCCAGGTTAGACTGGTTGGCCAGTTGCGGATCAATGTTACGAGGAACTCCCAAGTCAATCAATACGGTTTGTTTATTGGCTGGGGTGGATTGCATTAATTCAGGGGTGATTAAAGGCTTTTTGCACGAAATGGAGCTGACAACAATGTCGACTTCCTGAATTCCTTGCTCCAGTTGGTTAAAGGAAAGCACGCTGCCACCATATCGATTGGCCAACTCTTCAGCCTTGGAGGTGGTGCGATTGGCTACGACGATGTTTTGACAGCCTTTTTTGTATAGGTTTTTGATAACCAGTTCTCCTGTTTCTCCGGCACCAACCAATAATATTTTTTTATCAGGAAGTTGCTCGAAAATGCTGTTGCATTTTTCTACTGCCGCATAGCTAACGGAGAAAGCTCCGCTACTCATGGCTGTTTTTGTGCGTACCTGTTTGCCTGTTTCCAGTGCTTTGTGGAACAAACGGGTTAATATTTTTCCGGCCGAGCCGATCTCTTCGGCATGGCTAATGGCTTCTTTTATTTGAGAAACAATTTGGTATTCACCAAGCATCATCGATTCTAATCCGGATACAACGCGAAATAGATGATTGACAGCTCTTGATGTTTCGTATTGATAGAAATGTGATTCAATCCCGTCTTCTTCCTGAATGTGAGCTTTCAGGTAGTGAAACAGGATGTGGAAAGCACCGGGAGAACAGCACTCTTCTGCAGTGAAGTATAATTCAGTCCGGTTACATGTCGAGATGATAACAAGCTCGTCAATGTTTTTATTTTTCAAAATTGTCTGCGATAAATCGGTATACTCTTCTTTATTGAGAGCAAATTTTTCGCGAATATGTACGGGCGCCGATTTATGACTTAAGCCTACTACTCCAATCATGCGTATTGAAAATAAATGAGAATTGGGTTATTGATTTCTTGTTTTTTGAAACGTACTAAGAAACCAACGCCGGTGGAGAAAGGCCAAAGAAGGTGTGATAAGTTGTGAATGAATAATGGTTAATTTTAGGTCTTAAGCGAGCTTTTTCCCGCGTTATAAACCGCATGAAATCCTTTGTTTCTATAAAAGAAGCGAAATGGTAATCTTGATTGTCTTGTGTGTTTACTTTCTGATCTTGAAAGAAGTAGCATGTTGAAACAGCTTCCTCTACTTCCTGATCTGAGTCTTCGTACGAGATTGTTTTTTCAGCGATTGGTTCTACAGTTTGGCCTCCCCGGATGTTTACCCCCAAAGAGAGGACAAACAAAGCACCCATCAGCAATAGATAGGGCATGAATGAACCGGCTAAACCTAGAAAAAACATAGTACTCGTTTATTATTCTGAAACAAAATTAGCAATGTCTGCCGAAAACGGAACACTTTCCGATTGATATTAATCAATTTGTAGACATGTTTAACAATCATATTCCCGGCGTTTTTTACTTTTCTATTTTTTCCCAAAGAGACGCATTGCTTTTAAGTCGCTAACTTGGTTTTGCATTATCAACAATACAGATGAACTTATGTTTTTAGAAAAGCATGTTTTTTTGCGATTGCCAGCAAGTTTACTTTTGAGGTACTTTATACCATTTATTTACCGGTTGAGATGGAGTGTAGCTCTTTAGGTATTCAATGGCTTCGTCGCTGCTATTGGCAATGTGGTATAACTTGCGATAGGCCTCTTTTGCGAAGTTTTCGGCAAATGAGCGCTCAAACTGACGGAAGAGGTCGTCGTAAAAACCGTTGGTATTTACAAATACGATGGCCTTGTTGTGATAATCCAATTGCTTTAGGGTAATGACTTCCAAAACTTCTTCTAAGGTTCCAAATCCTCCAGGAAGGGCCACAAACGCGTCGGCTATTTCGCGCATCATTGACTTCCGCTCCATCATATCCTTAGAGATAATCAGTTTTTTCGCGTATTGAGAGGCCAGGTTGTGCCCATTCAATTTCTCAGGAAGAATGCCAATGGTGTCGCCTCCGGATGTTACGACTTCTTTCAGTACGGTTTCCATTAAGCCAACATTTGCTCCGCCGTTTACCAGGGTCATATGATTTTGGCCAATTAAGCGGGATAAATGGATTGCTTCGTTGATGTATGCTGTCTCAATAGCATTGCTGGAGGAGGAAAATACACAAACTTTCATTTTTTTTATCAGTTTTAAGAGTTAATGAAAATTCTGATGATGATTGCTGGAAATTACATTGTCTAATCATTCTTTTGAGAACGATTCATATGATGCTTGTTGCTTTTTCTTTTTTTTGGGCTAAAAAGAATGCCATCCTTTAAAGATGGCATTCTGATTGGTATTCGTTTTAAGCATCAATATTGGCGTAAACGGCATGATCTTCGATGAACTGCCTGCGAGGCGGAACTTCGTCTCCCATCAACATGCTGAAGATGTGGTCAGCTTCAGCTGCATTTTCGATGGTTACCTGACGAAGTGTTCGTCGCTCAGGATCCATGGTGGTAGACCATAACTGTTCTGCATTCATCTCTCCAAGACCTTTGTAACGCTGGGTGTGTACCAGTGATTCTTTTCCGTCAGCCCACTCATTAATTAACTGTAAACGTTGTTGATCATTCCAGGCATAAGATTCTTTTTTGCCTTTCTTGATTAAATAGAGTGGAGGAGTTGCAATGTATAAATAACCTGATTTGATCAAGTCATTCATAAAGCGGAAGAAGAAGGTCATGATCAAGGTGGCAATGTGGCTTCCGTCCACATCGGCATCGGTCATGATGATGATCTTGTGATAACGCAGTTTTGTCAGATTAAGTGCTTTGGAGTCATCTTCAGTACCGATGGTGACACCAAGTGCTGTGAAAATATTGCGAATTTCTTCATTTTCAAAAACCTTGTGTTGCATGGCTTTTTCAACGTTCAGAATTTTACCACGTAGTGGCAAAATAGCCTGGAAACGACGGTTACGACCTTGTTTGGCAGTTCCACCCGCCGAGTCTCCCTCGACCAAGTAAACTTCGCATAAGGAAGGGTCTTTGTCTGAACAGTCGGCCAGTTTTCCTGGAAGGCCACCTCCAGACATAACGTTTTTCCGTTGAACCAACTCGCGAGCCTTACGGGCAGCATGACGAGCTTGGGCTGCTAGAATTACCTTGTTGACAATTGCTTTGGCTGATTTTGGATTTTCTTCCAAATAGTTTGCCAGCATTTCGCTAACGGCTTGGTCAACCGGAAGGCTGATTTCGGAGTTCCCAAGTTTGGTTTTAGTCTGTCCTTCAAATTGAGGTTCAGCAACTTTTACTGAAACAACTGCTGTTAAACCTTCCCGGAAGTCATCTCCGTTGATATCAAATTTCAGTTTAGAAAGCATGCCTGAACTCTCCGCATATCCCTTTAAGGTTCTTGTCAAACCCCGACGGAAACCGGTTAAGTGAGTTCCTCCTTCAATGGTGTTAATGTTATTCACGTAAGAGTGAATATTTTCGGAGAAAGAGGTGTTGTAATGCAGGGCAATCTCAACAGGAACGCCAGCCTTTTCAGAAGTGATATGAATGGTGTTTTCAATCAGTTTCTCGCGAGAACTATCCAGGTATTCAACAAATTCTTTTAACCCCTCTTCTGAGAAGAAAGATTCAGTTTTGACGTTTCCCTCTTCATCAACATCTCGTTTGTCGATCAGAATCAGTCGGATGCCTGCATTCAGGAATGCGAGCTCGCGTAAGCGGGCTGATAAAATTTCGTATTTGTAGGTTGTTGTCAGGAAGATATCAGTGTCAGGCTTGAACGTTACGATGGTTCCTGTCTTGTCGGTTTCACCAGTAATTTGAACACTGCCTTGGGGGGCTCCCCGGTGGTATTCTTGTTCCCAGATCTTTCCATCGCGGTGAATCTCAGCTTTCAAAACGGATGAAAGAGCATTCACACAGGATACCCCAACTCCGTGTAGTCCTCCGGATACCTTATAACTGTCTTTATTAAATTTACCACCGGCATGAAGGACAGTCATAACCACTTCAAGGGCTGATTTATTTTCTTTAGTGTGATTTTCCGTAGGAATACCACGACCGTCATCAGTAACTGTAATCGAGTTATCCTCGTTGATGATTACTTCGATATTATTACAATAGCCGGCCAAGGCTTCATCGATCGAGTTGTCGACAACCTCATAAACCAGGTGGTGAAGTCCTTTCTCGTTGACATCTCCAATGTACATCGCCGGACGTTTACGTACGGCCTCCAAACCTTCCAGTACCTGAATACTGTCTGCAGAATAATTGCCATTTCCATTAGTCTGCTTGTTTTCTAATTCGCTCATCTATTGCATGTTTGGTTTATTCATAAAATTACCTGTTCGTCTTCGTAACGAATGACAAACAATTGCATGTTTTTCGGTTTATTTCCCGAAAAATGATTGTATACGGTATATGTTGGGCTGAAATGGGGAAAAGTGCCTGTTTCCCAGCTGATTAAATGTTATTTCTTGCCTCATATTCATAACATGCAAAGATAGTAAAAATATGGATATTTCTACCTTATTTCGATGGCGAAAAGTCTATTTTTTTCAATCTGAAATAATGGCCCAATTGGCTAAAGAATTTGAGGAGATCACCGCTCGGGTTTGTCCACTTGTACGAAGTTAGCAGGATGTAAGGGATTCGTTGGCTTGTTGCTTTGTTTTCTTCCTTAGGAGAGTGTTTGGATGAATTCCGGAAATAAGCGAGACGTATTTCCGGAATTCATTTTTTCTATTTGTTGAACCGCCAAAGAGTTCAACTATTTCTTTTTTTGATTCCTTTTTCAGAATGAAAAGCTGGCACCAACCAACAAATTAAAACTCTGCTGGGAGTAGCCTAGCCAATTTTCGTATTGTTGGAACGCAAAGTTATTCAGGCGTCCAAAGAAGCTTAAATTAGAGCTGTATTGGTACTCTACGCCAACATTCATGTCGATGTAGGAAGCGAGTGTGTGAACGGTTTGATCGACATCGTGAGGGCCAATGGCACTAGAGGCTAAATAGAAGGATTCGCTTTGCTCAAGCGCTTTCCGTTCGCCTTTAAAGAAAATATCGGCATTGAATTTTAGTGGCCCTTCTGGATTGATGATTGTTGAAAGTGTTAACTCAAAGTCAGGCTTGTGCCAAGCTTCTTCCAACGAATCAAGTTCGTATGAATAATAGGTTCCCTGCAAATGGAAATTAACCAAGTCCGAGGCTGTGTAGTAAAGTTCTGCACCCAACGAAAGTTGTTTTAAATCGTCGTAAACAACATCGAACGTATTTGCTCGTGGTGGAAGAGGACTTGTTGGCGCATCCATCAAGAAATTATTCGTGTTAAAAATGTAAAAGTGTTCATCTTTGATGTTGGCATAGTCAACTTGAAAACGGTAGTTTAGGCGAGGGTGAAATTTGCCCTTAATACCTCCTGTCAGGATGTATTGATATTCGGTTTTGCGAATATCCTGTGTTGGCGTGACAAAACGGTTTTCAGCTGCGATTGCTGAATAGTTGTTTTGCTCCATCCGTCCATTTGCTCCGGCATAAAGTGTCAGGTTATCTTTTACAGGAGACCATTGTGCCAAAATATTTGGAGTGATTAAAACGCGGGCGTCATCATCATCGTCAAATAAGGTGAATGTGTTGATTCCTGCTTTTAAGCTTGCTACATCTCCTTCCAGAAGAATGGCAGGGCTGATGTTGAGCAAAATTTGCTGTTTGTGCCCAAAGTTTCCTGTGGTTTGGTTCAAGATGCTATCGGTACGGACAAATCCTACGGAAGCATTGAGCAAGCCTTGGAATGTGTCGAAATCCTTCTGTAGCAAACTTCCAACAGTTGCTTTGTTTTCTGTTTGTCCGGTCTTGGTGCCAAAGTAATGGTAGTTTAACCCAAAGTCATAGTTTAAGTTGGCACGGGTATCCTCTTCGTTCGATAAGTTCAGCTGGATTCCTCCTTTTGAGAAGGCTTGCTTGTCATTCCAATAGGGGAAGTCGTCCTCTTTCGCTTCGTCCGATCTGCGTTCTCCGGCGTAACCATAATAGCTATGAGCTTGACGATCGAAAAATAACTTGGTGCTTAAGGTTGATCTCCGGAAAAAGTGTTTGGTGAAAAGTTCTGCAACATTTTCGCTACGTGGGGCATCTACCTTGTCATCATTAATCAACTTAACGTTTCCATTGGAAGAAAGGTGGCGAAAGTGTAAGCCAAATACACTGTTTTTACCAGCTTTGGTGTTGTAAAAAAGCTCACCGTAGGGGGTGAGGTAGTTGCCAACTCCTGCTTTTAGTAAGCCTTTCCCCAGTTCGGCTTTGGGCTCTCCAACCATTTGGGCTGCCTGTACCGGCTTGACCTCAAAAGTTGAGAAAACCGGTTGCGAATTAATTATATAGTTGAATGTTGGTTTATCCTTTTTTTCGTCTTTAATCTGTGGTAGATCATTGATTTTAAAAGCATCAGAGATGCTTGGTTGGTAGGCTTTCACCACTTCAACCTCTTGCTTTAAACGGGTGCTGTCTTGCTGCGCATAGGCTTGTTGGCCAGCAGCTAGCAAAATGGCTAAGCCTGCGATATGGTATTGAAATGACTTTTTCATTCGTCTCCTTTTTACTGTTCGTTAATGTTGATTTTCATAGGATTTTCTTGCTGCTTTTCTTCCTGTTGTTCCAGGTTTTCTAAATGTTGCAGCTTGGCCTGTGCGGTTTCAATAATTCCGTCGTTAGGCTCCGGGTAATTTTCAACAATACTTTTTATGGTGTGCTTGGCCTGGAATTGGTCTCCCTGGCTCAAGTAAATGTCGGATAATAAGATAAAGCTTCGAGCTAACCAATATTGATGAGGTGTGTTTTTCGAGATGAAATCCATAACCTGTTCTTCGGCTTGTTGCAACTTGTTCTTATTGACCAGAATCTCTGCCAATAGATATTTGGCTTCGGCTCCTTCAGCAGACTTGGTGTCTTCAGCCAATTGCCCCAATACAGGAAGCGCTTCATCAAATTGTTCGGTTTGATAATAGGACTTGGCCAGCTTGTAATTCGCTTCTCGCTTAAGCACATCGGTAAGCTTATCGGAACTTAATAAAAGCTTGGCGGCATCAATACACTCTTGGTAGTTCGCCAATTTATGATGACTTCGCATTTTCCCGGCGCGAGCTTTCAACACATTCCATTTGGTGTTTGAAATGCTTTCCAGCCGTTCGTAATAAGTCAGTGCTTGCTCATAGTTTGCCGCATTAAACTGTAACTCCGAAGCTTTAACCAAGGCTGGCTCTGTAAAAATGTTGTCTTCTTTGCTCAGTACATATTCATAGTCATTAAGCGCTTGAGCATATTCTTTGTCGTTGTAACGTTGTTCTCCTAAATAGAAGTGAGCATTGATGCCAAAGCTTCCATTCGGGTATTGGCGTAAGTATTTTTCCAATTGGTTTTTGGCTTGTGCATCTCTGCCCATATAAAGTCTTTCAGCAGCCAGGTAGGTCAGTGAGTCTTGTTCTGATACCGATACTTGAACTCCGGAGCCAAGACGTTGTGTGTAGGCGAAGTAGCCGTCAATATTATTTAGTTCGACATAGTTGTTTTTAACTCCAATTAAAGCTGATTGTGCTTCCGGGCTATTCGGATATTCTGAAATAACTTGCTTGTAAGTGTCAAGCGATTTTTTGAATTCAGACTGGTTATACAATACAAGTCCCAATTGCAGGATGGCTTTAGGCCGATAGCTGCTTTGTGGGTAATCTTTTATCAAATCGCGATAATAACCTTCTGCCACTTTGGCTTGTCCGGTTCGGTCGTATGAGCGGCCAAGCTCGAACAATGCATCATCAATAAATGCAGATTCGGGAAATGTTTGCAACAGGGTACGCAGGTTGCTTATTTTTTGATCCTGATCACGTTGAATGCCCACGCAAATGGCTTTCTGGAAAAGCGCATAGTCTGCGTCGTATTGTTTTAGCTCAAAAGCTTGTTCGTAAGTTTTAATCGCATTGCGGTAATCGCGATCAACAAAATAACAATCGCCCAATCGGTTGAGTGCATCAGCTACTTTTTGGTCTGTAACACTCGGTTTACTCGATAGGAAAGTCTCGAAGTGCTTGGTTGCCGAAGCATAGTCTTTTTGTTTGAAATAGGCATAAGCCAAGTTGTAAGGTGCTGTTTTATATTTCTGAAGAGACTTGGATCCAGATGCTCTCAGGAATCGGTTAAAGCCGATAACGGCCTGTTGGTAGTTTTCCAGGCGGTAGTTGGCCTCAGCTTTCCAGAATAAAGCCCGCGCTTCAAATTCGGCACTCAGGCTGGCATATTTCAAGGATTGATCAAAAAGTTCGATTGCTGATTGATAATATAGGTTATTGAAGAGTTCCAGACCGCGGAAAAAGCTAACACGTTGGTAAGCACGTTTTACCGAAGGACTCATCACTTGGATCTTTTCAATCGATTCAATTGCTTCTTTGTAATTGCTGGTACTCATGTAAACGCTTACCAGGTAATCGTAGGCAGCGTCGTTGCGCTCCGAGTTTGGATACAGTGAAATGTATTTATCGAAAGCCTTGATGGTTTCGTTGAACGGAGAGTAGGAGAGTTCATAGGTTATCTTGGCATAATTGAAAAGTGCATCCTCTTTAATCTCCGGACTAAAATCAAGCTCAGATGCTGATTCAAAAGCAACACGGGCTTTGTCTTTTTGATTTGTTCTGATGTAGCTATCAGCCAAATGATAGTAGGCATTTTGGGCTAAAGCATCTTTCCCGCGTGATGCATTTTCCAAAGGCTCAATCGCTAAGGCATACTGGCCCGTAAAGAAGTAACAGTATCCGAGCATGTAATTTTCATCGCGCGACCGACTTTTGGTGCTGGCGAAATAAGCTTCGAAATAGGGGATGGCCTTTTGGAAATTCTGCAAGTGAAAATAACTGTTGGCGATTATCTTCGATAACTCCGCTTGTTGTTCTTCCGATACTTCTGTCAACAAGGGAACGGTAAACTCAATCACCTGTGCATACTGTCCTTTTTTATAATAAATCTGGCTCATGTAAAAAGGAATGAGCTCCGCAAAAGCCGGGTTATCCTTTAGCTTGTTAAACTCAGTCAAGGCGGCATCATAGTCGCCATTCAGGTATTGAATGTGGGCCCAGTAATATTTAGCGGGGCCGGCATACAGGTTATTGGTGTCTTTTATCTTTTCAAATTCATTTTGCGCCAATTGGTATTTTTCGGTTTGAAAGTAGGCGTAACCCTTTTGGTAAGCTACTTTAACCTGGTCTTGTTTATCAAGAATGGTGGTTTCAAGTTTGGCATAGGAACGAAGCATGGGCGCATATTTGCCTTCGTTAAATTGCTTGTTCCCCAATTCAAACCAAGCTTTGTTGGCATAAGGACTGCTGGAATTGGTTTCCAAAAATCGTTCGATCAGTGCTTCGCCGTTCTTGCTCTCAAGGCGCAAAGCACAGAGTGCTTGATAGAAATTGGCCTCTGACTGAATCTCCGATCCGGCATCAGCTTTTTGGGCAATTTCTGAAAACTGTTGTTGGGCTACAATAAATTTATCTTTGGCAAAAAGCTCTTTGGCTTGATGGATTTCTGCTTCCAATGAAGGATAGTATGCTGTCTCCTGGCTAAAACCTTCAGTCGTGAAACAGCATAATAAGATGATGAACAGTGCAATTCTTGTTCTCATAGACTCATTTTAATTTTTGCATAAAAATAGCGATTCTGTTTTCGTTTCCAGCGGAATCGCGCATCGACTTCTTCACAAAAAACTGTTTATTTCCCGGCTTTATTATCTGGTTCCTTAAAAAAAGTTAGTTTTGTGATAGCCAAGTAAAACCAGCTTTATGAGTAGCGAGACAATTATTGCACTTCACGATGTTGATGTCTTTCAACAAGATCAGTTGATTTTAACCCATGTTAACCTGGATGTTAAGGTCGGCGAATTTGTTTATTTGATCGGGAAAGTAGGTAGCGGAAAATCCAGTTTAATTAAGGTTTTAAATGCTGAATTAGATTTGTTTTCGGGAACGGCTGAGGTTGCCGGATTTGACCTAAGAAAGCTGAAACGATCGGAAATTCCGTTTTTAAGACGGAAAATGGGTGTGGTTTTTCAGGATTTTAGGTTGCTGACTGACCGTAATGTGCAGGAAAATCTGGAATTTGTTTTGAAAGCAACAGGCTGGAAAATTGAAAAAGCCATTAAAAACCGGATTCATGAAGTGATGGAGCGAGTGGGGATGAAGTCGAAGTTGAAGAGCATGCCGCACGAACTTTCCGGTGGAGAACAGCAACGTGTTGTGATTGCCCGTGCAATTCTAAATGATCCGGAGCTGATCTTGGCTGATGAGCCCACCGGGAATCTCGACCCGGAGACTTCGGATGAATTGATGGGGATTTTAAAAGAAATTAATAGTCAGGGAAAGACTATTTTGATGGCTACTCACGATTACCACGTTTTAAATCGCTATCCAGCGCGAACACTGGTTTGTGCTGAACAAAAAGTAAGCGATTCTGCTGAGGCCGAACAGGAAGTTGATTTCTCAGAGCTTTTGGATGAGCAAACAAATTGAAGCCTCTGTAGCGATAGGTATTTTGCACCTTTTGTTGCAAAAACAATCCTCGTTTTGGCATGTTTTATTGGCCTTGAATTTCTACATTAGCCCAAACAAAACATCAGGTTTATATTTCCTTATTTTGATGATGTTAATTGGTGTGCGCAATTGAAAAGTATTTAGAAGAACTCTGGATCTGGAGAAGGTAAACCTGCATTGTTTTTTCAATAAACTTATTGCTATGTATTACCTGGATTTATATCAAGAACTTAAACAATTGTGGAGTGCCGACACGGACCAGTTTGAATTTGACGGCTTAACGGTTTCTAAGTACAATTTTAAGTCGGCATCGCAGCATTTACTCCCTGGAGCAGAAAACTACACTTGCCAGAAACACGGGAAACACTTTACTCCCGACTCCATCTATTTGAATGATATTGGTGCAATGAATGACCATATTTATTTACGCGATGTGGAAATTAAGGAGAATGAGTCTTTTTCTTACCGGGTATTTATGCCGAATGGAGAAAAGCGAGTTAAGCGTGCGTTGTTTTTGTTTCATGGGTTCAACGAAAAAAACTGGGATAAATACCTACCATGGGCTTATCATCTGGCAAAACAAACCGGACGAGCAGTTATTCTGTTTCCTATTGCTTTCCATATGAATCGGACATTGTCGTTATGGAGTGACAAACGAAACATGTTTTTGCTGAGTGAAAAGCGTAAAAAGATGTTCCCCAATGTGGTGAATTCTTCACTTTCGAATGTGGCCATAAGTATGCGTTTGCATGCAATGCCCCAACGTTTTATCTGGTCGGGACTGCAGACTTACTACGATGTCATTCAGTTTATAACAGCTTGCAAAAATGATGAACACCCTTTACTCGCTTCGGATACAACATTTGATTTGATGTCCTATTCCATTGGTTGCCTGTTGTCAGAAGTTCTTAAACTGAGTAATTACAATGGTTATTTCAGCCAGTCTAAGCTTTGCATGTTTTGTGGTGGAGCAGTGTTTAACCGGCTCTCTCCGGTTTCAAAGTATATCTTAGATAGTGAGGCCAATATTGCATTGTATTCGTATATGGTGGAGCATCTGGAGAAGCACCTTGAAAAAGATGCTCATTTGAAACATTACCTGGCGGGCGACCATAAGGAAGGACAAATATTCTATTCGATGCTCGATTATAAAGTGCAACGAGAATACCGGGAGCAGCTTTTCCAAGAGGTGAGTTCGGATTTGATGGCTATTTCCCTAAAACAGGATAGCATTATTCCGGCCTATGAAATTGTAAATACCTTGCAAGGAGCTGCCCGAGATATTTCGGTGCCTGTTCATGTACATGATTTTTCATTTAAGTACAACCACGTGACGCCTTTCCCGGCAACGGAAAAGAATAAAGAATTGATTGATGAATCGTTTCGGATGGTGTTTGACCAAGCGGCAGAATTTTTAATGTCAGAATAGATCAGTGTCAAGTTAAGCATGATCTATCGCACCAAGTCTTGTCCTTTTCCGGTTTTGTTTCATTATAAAAAGACTCACGTAGCTATGGCTATGCTTACTTTTCTAATTTCACAAAACACGAAAAATTACGGTGGCTTACACGACACCTCACACTTGACTTGACACTAGTGCGCTTTTTGGAAAACGGAGAGTAAAACTTTCTCTTCTTCTTCCCAGCAGAGCTCCCGGGCTGCTTGAGGCAGGTTTTCAATCCATTTTTCTCGTAAATCCCGGTCAAACAGCGCTTCTTGAAGCTGTTGGGCTAGTTGATGTGGTTCGTGGTCTTTTAAAATAGCACCAACCCCATAATTGGTTACCACGCGTTTCATTTCGGGTAAATTGCTGACAAGTACCGGCACTTGCTGCTGGATATAATCAAACAGCTTATTGGGCAAGGCAAAGCGGTAATTTAGCCCCATGTCTTCCTCAATTGAAAGTCCCAGGTCGGCCTGTGCGGTAATGTACTTCATTTCAGCCAGTGGAATTTTGCCTAAAAAAGTAACCCGGTCTGCAAGCTGAAGGTCGGCTGTGAGTTGTTTCAATGCCATTGTAATGTCGCCATCACCAGCGATTAGCAGCCGGGTGTTGTCGATGTACTGCATGGCTTTAATGGCGTATTCCAATCCCCGTCCCAAATTTAGAGCTCCTTGGTATAAAACGATTTTTCGTCCGTCGTTGGCTAATTCTTTTTCATGGGGAACGAGCATAAGCTCCTCGTGGTGAGGAAGGTTTCGAACTACGAGAAAAGTTGTTTTATATCGTTCTTGGTAAAAATCAGCAATCGACTGAGAAACCGTGTAGGCGTAGTTTATCCGAGGAAGCAGCAAGCGTTCAATTCGTTCCCATATGGCTTTGGTGCGGTGGCGCCCAATTAACTCGGGCACTTCGGTAAACAGCTCATGACTGTCATAAACCAATGGTTTCTTTTTGATTTTGGCTGCCATAAAATTGGCTGGCAAGCTGTCCAAATCATTGGCGACGAAGATGTCTGCTTTTCTGGCCAAAAGGAAAGAAAGCAGTCGCATGTTGTATTCGGCATAAAAAAGTGGCCCCTTTTTGAAGAAAAGTTTTAACCGCCAGGTATTGTAAGGGCGAAAATCCATGGGCATACTTTTGGGCAGTTTACGCCCGACAAGCATCACTTGGTAACCATGTTGCTGAAGACTCAAAGCGACTTTGTGAACACGATTATCGGTAACCAGATCGTTGGTGACAGATAAAATAACTTTTTTCAATGCAGTTGGTACTTTTATACAAATTAAACGAAATTGAAACAGCTTCTATTATCTTTGCCAAAAAAAAACGATGATCCGCTTTTTCGAAGACTATTCATTGAAAGACTACAATACGTTTGGCGTTGATGCTAAAGCCCGCTTTTTTTTCGAGTTTACTGAAGCTGAAGATTTGACCGATTTTCTGGAAGCTAATAAAACCTGGGAGGAGGAAACGATTTTCTTGTTGGGGGGTGGTAGCAATTTGCTGTTAACGAAAGATTTCGAAGGGCTGGTCATTCACCCAAATATCCCCGGTGTTCAGGTTGTCCGGGAGGAT
The DNA here is from genome assembly GCF_900113005.1 of Sunxiuqinia elliptica. Lineage (GTDB taxonomy): Bacteria > Bacteroidota > Bacteroidia > Bacteroidales > Prolixibacteraceae > Sunxiuqinia > Sunxiuqinia elliptica. The sequence continues at coordinate 102,581 of NZ_FONW01000007.1, read as the reverse complement.
CGGAATCAGGTTTGGCTTGAAGTGGGGGCTGGTGAAGACTGGGATCGTTTGGTGGATTATTGTGTTAAGTCGGGCTATTATGGTTTGGAAAACCTATCCTTAATTCCGGGAACAGTAGGGGCAGCACCGGTGCAAAATATTGGAGCCTATGGCGTTGAGGTTTGCGAATTTGTGGACACGGTAAACGGCTATGATCTGAAAAGCCAGGAGCATTATAGTATTGCCGCTGAGCAATGTCGCTTTGCTTATCGGGATTCCATTTTTAAACAAGAATTGAAAAACCGGTTTATTGTCACTTCTGTAATCTTTCGGTTAGAGAAGTTTCCGGAGTATAAGTTGGATTACGGTGCCCTGAAGGCTGAAGTCGAGAAGAGGGGAGAGCTACATCCTCAGCACGTTCGCGATGCGGTGGTGGCTATTCGCGAATCGAAATTGCCAGATCCTCAGGAGCTCGGAAATGTTGGTAGTTTTTTCAAAAATCCGGTGGTTACGAGTCAGGAGGCCGAGCAGCTAAAAACAATTTATCAGGAGATGCCGAGCTATCCGGCAGGCGAAGGACATGTGAAGCTGGCTGCTGGCTGGCTAATTGAGCAATGTGGATGGAAAGGGCACCGTGAAGGAGATGCTGGCGTGCATCAGCATCAGGCTTTAGTCTTGGTCAACTATGGGCAAGCCTCAGGAGCTGAAATTCACCAGTTGTCGCAAAGAATTGCAGCTTCGGTACTCGAAAAATTCAGTGTCGAATTGCAGCCGGAAGCTAATATTCTGTAGGCTGTTTTTATTGAGATAGGGAACCATCACGAATTAGTGCTTGCAAAGACTAATTAGAGGATTAGTAAGAGGGACAGTCCATTCATTTGTGTAAAAAATAGTACATCTACTTTATTTCCGTTCAATTATCTGTTTTTTAATCGTTAAGTTTAACGGCAGTTAGCCGACTGATTCGGGCAGGTCTTTTCCTGATTGAGTTGGCTAGAGTTCTAAGCTGTTCTAAGGCTTTTTTGAATAATAGTTAAGGTATTTTGTAGAAATGAAGTACTTAATTGTCCCGTTTTTTATACTGTTTCTTTCTTTTCATGCTTCGGCAGATTCTGTCACGAAGTTGTTGGAAAGAGCTACTGAATACCAGGAATCTAATCCTGATAGTTGTATTTATCTGTCACAAAAAGGACTGACTCTAATTAAAGATGATCAGGTTGTGATGCGGGCGAGTGCTTACTGGAATTTATCTCAAGGCTACCTGTATAAACATCGCTATCACACCGCTCTGTTTTACGCATTAAGAGGAAAAGAATTATTCGAAGAAGATGAAACGAAGCGGATTTATCAAGATATTCTGGCAACAATTGGATGGATTTACTTTGATATTGGTAACTATCATCAAGCAGAGCCATTTCACCAAAAAGCCTTAATAACAGCTCAGCGCAGAAATGACATTCGGAGCGAAGTTCTATATACCAACGCCCTTGGATTGGATGTTTTGAATACGGGGCAGGAGACAAAATCGCTGGCCTATTTTCGAAAAGGGTTGTTTATTATGAATCAGTTGGAGCAGCCAGATCAGGACTTGCGCGCGACCATTGAGAATAATATTGGCATCGTCTATATCAAACAAGAGAATTGGCAAAAAGCAGAGGAATACTTGTTAAGCTCCGTTGGCAATAGCTCTGGAACAGCAACTGCCCTGTTGGAGACTTATGCCCATTTAGCACGAGTTTATTTGAAGACCCATCAGCTTGATAAGTGCCGAAATGTGCTTATTAAGGCTGATGAATTGCGTCATCAAACAAGCTATAGCTTTAGTTTGATGGAATATTATCAAGTGCGGTACAAGTACGAACAGTTGGTTGGGAATATTCAGGCTGCCTTCGATTATCAAGATAAGTACATTGATCTGTATCAGAAGGTTCATAATCAGGAGGCTCAAACGGTTATGAACTTCCTGCTTGATGCGCAGCAGGAGAAAATAGAACAAGATGAATTGGTTATTCAACAGGCTGAAAAACTAAAATATAACCGTAACCTCTTGATCGGTGTTGTGGTTGTTTTTACCATCATTGTGGTCATTGGTTTTTATTACTTATTTAAATCGAAAGCAGAAAAAGCTTATTTAAGACAGGAAATACTGGCTCGAGAACTCGAAAAGGAAAAGCAGCAACAGGCAGAGTTAAGTGATAAGCTTGCTTATAAAGATGAAGCGATTGAAACGATGGCACTTACCATGTCTAAGCGAAATGAATTGATTAAAACCCTTGCCGTCAGTGTCAGTAAGTCCGACTCAAAAGAAATTAGAGAGGCTTGGAAAAAGTTTGAGTACATTTTTAATCAAGATCGAAAAACGAATATTTTGTCCGAAGAGTTTGTGAAGGATTTTAGGTATCGTTTACAAAGCCGGTATAAAAATCTAACCGAAAAAGATCTCCAGCTCATCATTGATATAAGAAATAATTTAACTTCGAAAGAGATGGCTGATAAATACCATATCGAAGTGAAGTCGATTGAGATGAGTCGCTATCGTCTTCGAAAAAAGTTGAATTTAGACACAGGTGTTCAGCTCAAAAGCTTTATAATGGAGTTGTAACTGCGTGTAGGGTTTAGCCCCTACAAAATCATTTTTAACGTGATTCTTTCTTTCTTGTTTTTCCTTTTATTTTATTGATTTTCAGTAGATCGATAGTCTTTATTACCCCCTCTTTAAAATGTATAGCTTGCGTATGGGTGAATAATTTTGCTTTGCTCCAAATACTCCGCTACTTCATGTTTCGAAAAGTGAATTAACGAGGTAGTTGTAGCGAAATGATTAAGAAACTTATAGTAGGTGTTTTTTTGGGGCTATTGCTTAGTGCTTGCAATACCAATCAAGAGGAATCGAAAATCTCAAGACTTGATTTTCCGAATGTTCTGAATTTAAAAGGCACGATTGAAAGGTCAAGCCAGGCAGGCGTTTCCTCATTTTCCGATTTAGGAACGTGGCATTCTTTTAGTTTGCATGAGGATCGCAATTTGCAAGGAGTTGGAGGTTTTGTGGGCCCCTTTTTAATGAGGCAACAGCAGAGTTTTTGGTTGAGCCCGTCAATTATTAAGTTGCAAATAAAGGATGTCGATGCTGGTGAGCTACTGGATTTGTCGAAAGCGCAGAACGTATCGAATACCTTCTATCCCGGGCTGTTAAAACAGACTTTTGAAATCAATGACCTATTGGTAAACCTCTACCTTTTTAATGCCAATAAGCGAACTTCTGTGATCACTGCTGATGTTAGCAATCAAGGAAATGCACGAACGATTCAACTGGGTTGGAAAGGAACCGTTTTTTCAAAGATTCAGCAATCGGTTACGACTGAGAACAACCGGGTTTGTGTAAAGATTAATAATCGCGAAGAAGCCCAATTGCTATTTAATTGTGAAGAGATTACTGTTTATGATAGTTGCTACTCGCTACTGGAAACACCTGAGAAATTAGACGAATCAGCTAAGTGTCGAATTTCAGGGGCTTTTATGTATCTGTTAGATAAGAATGAAGTAAATGAATATCTGGCTGCGGCAGCACCTCTTGTGAAAGAGCCTGGAGTGGTTCTTGAGCGGAACGAAAAGCGTTGGAATAAGTATCTGCAGCAGTTAAATCAAGGTTCTGAAGATGCGGTACTCAATGTCGATAAGTACCAGCAGCTAGCTGTAAAAGCATTTTTAACCTTAATGCACAATTGGCGTAGTGAGGCCGGTGATATTCTGCATCAGGGAATCGTTCCTTCTTACGCGGCAACCTACTTTCAGGGTTTATGGGCTTGGGATTCGTGGAAACATGCTGTTGCTATTGCTCCCTTTGAACCAGAGTTGGCTAAAGATCAAATTCGTGCCATCTATGATTATCAGAATGAGGAAGGAATGCTTGCTGATTGCTTTTTCCGTGACTTGAGTATTGAAGGCGTGAACTGGCGAAATACAAAGGCCCCTCTTTCGGGGTGGTCAATCTTCCAAGTGTATACTGAAACTCAGGATTTGAACTTCATCAAGGAAATGTTCCCCAAGCTGTTAAAATATCATGAATGGTGGTATGCTAATCGTGATCATGATCAAAATGGCCTGTGCGAATACGGATCAACGGATGGGACAAGAATCGCTGCAGCCTGGGAAAGTGGAATGGATAATGCGGTTCGGTTCGATGATGCCAAAATCATTGAAAATAACCGGGGAGCTTACTCTATTGATCAGGAATCCGTTGATTTGAATGCTTACCTCTATCAGGAGAAACGATATATCCAAAAGCTTGCGACGGTACTGGGGAAAAAGGCTGTGGCCGATCGTTTTGAGCAGGAGGCTCAACAACTTAAAGAAAAAATTCAGGCCTTGATGTATCGTTCGGAAGACGGATTCTTTTATGACATCAAGCTTGATAGCCATGAGAAGATTGCGATACAGGGGCCTGAAGGCTGGTCGCCATTGTATAATGAGGTGGCTTCGGCAGAACAAGCGAAAGAACTAGTAAAAGTTATTATGGATACGACCCGGTTTAATACTCCCATGCCTTTTCCTACTTTAAGTGCAGCTCATGAGCAGTTCAATCCTCAGCGTGGCTATTGGCGAGGTCCTGTTTGGTTGGATCAAGCTTATTTTGCTATAGAAGGAATGAAAAATTATGGCTATGTAGCTGAAGCGAAAATGATGGCTGTAAAGCTGGTTGAAAGCGCTGAAGGTCTGGTCAACTCGCAAATGCCGATTCGGGAAAACTATCACCCAATAACCAAAGAGGGATTAAACGCGGAACATTTTAGTTGGAGTGCTTCACATCTGTTAATGCTGTTTTAAAAATCAAGCTAAATAAATCCTAAAAAACCTAGAATGATGCTTAAATACTTATCATTAATAATTTTCATTTTTGTGTCGTCCTTTCTTCGGGCGCAGCAGTTGGAGGCTTGGGAAAATCCCCGTGTTTTCTCCATCAATATGATGTCTCCCCATGCCAATTTTTACGTGTTTGGCAACAGGGAGGACGCGATGAAAAAGGATTGGCAACAGTCTGATCGTTACCAGTCTTTAAATGGAATTTGGAAGTTTAGATGGTCGGTAGCACCTGCTAAACGCCCGAAAAACTTCTATCAACCAGCGTATAATGTCTCTCATTGGGATGAAATTAAGGTTCCATCAAATATCGAACTGCAAGGCTATTCTGCACCAATATACACCGATGTTCCTTATCCGTTTGAGCCAAACCCTCCATTCGTTCCACACGATCACAATCCGGTTGGTTCTTACAAACGTAAGTTTAGCGTGCCTGAAAACTGGCAAAACAAGCGAGTTTTTATACACTTTGGCGCAGTCAATTCAGCCATGTATTTGTGGGTCAACGGACGGCAGGTTGGGTATGGTGAAGGATCAAAAACGCCGATGGAATTTGATATTACGTCCTATCTAAAAGAGGGCGAAAATGACTTGGCCGTAGAACTTTATCGGTTTTCGACTGGCTCTTACCTTGAAGATCAGGATATGTGGAAAATGAGTGGTTTGGAACGCGATGTGTATTTACTTGCCCGAACGCCGAACCACATTCGTGACTTTTTTGTGCATGCCGAACTTGAGAATAATTATACAGATGGTACGCTAGATTTGGATGTTGAACTAGCTCGGGTTACTCAGGAAAAGTTAAGAATCACAATCGAATTGTTTGATCAGGGCACTCGCATTGCGAAGACAGAACAAACGCTGAAGGAGGATCGTACCAATATTGCTTTGCCAAAGCCTATTCGCCAGGTGAAAAAGTGGACGGCAGAAACACCTCATTTATATGACTTACGAATCACTCTTTTCGATTCAAATAAAAATGTTTTGGAATCAACTGTGAGGAGCATTGGTTTCCGAACATCGGAAATTAAAGATCGACTATTGTTGGTTAACGGAGTTCCCGTGACTTTAAGAGGAGTGAACCGGCACGAACATTCACCTGTAAATGGCAATATCCTGACTGAGGAGGAGATGATTCAGGACATCCGCTTGATGCAAGAATACAATATTAATGCGGTACGAGCTTCGCATTATCCCAATATGGCCAAATGGTATGAGTTGTGCGACCGGTATGGCATGTATGTGGTTGACGAGGCCAACATTGAATCGCACGGAATGGGCTATGGCGAAGAATCGTTGGCAAAAGATACCACTTGGTTGGCTATGCATCTGAACCGGACGGAGCGGATGGTAGAGCGTACCAAAAATCATCCAAGTATTATTGTTTGGTCCTTGGGCAATGAAGCTGGAGACGGCATTAATTTTGAAAGAACATACGCCTGGATCAAGTCACGCGACCGATCACGGCCGGTACAGTATGAACAGGCTCGTTCCCGAAATCACACGGATATAACAACACCAATGTATGCAACCATCGACTGGATGCGTGAATACATCCATGGGGATTATCAAAAGCCTTACATCTTGTGTGAATATGCTCATGCCATGGGAAACTCAGTGGGTAATTTGCAGGGCTATTGGGACCTGATTTACAGCGAACCAAGCCTCCAGGGGGGATTTATCTGGGATTGGGTTGATCAAACTTTCACTCAGGTAGACGACGAAGGAAAGCCTTATTATGCTTATGGTGGTGACATGGGGTATGTGGGGATCAGCAATGATTCTTCGTTTTGTGCGAATGGTTTGGTTACAAGCGATCGGTTGCCAAATCCTCATGTGTGGGAAGTTAAAAAGGTGTATCAACCATTCAAAATTCTTGAAGTCGATGCAGCGCAAGGGCAATTCAAGCTTTGGAATCGGTTCAATTACATCAATACCGATAATTATGAGTTGAGCTACAGCATATCTTATTACGATCAGCAAATTTATACTGAACAGTTGACAATACCACAAGTGGCTCCGCAGGACACCATTGCTTTTTCTGTCGATTACCGAAAGCTGAAAGAGCAAGTAGGAGGGGAATACCTGATTACATTTCATATCTCTCAGAAGCAGGCAAGCGATCTACTAAAAAAAGGACACGAAGTTGCCTGGGATCAGTTTGTGGTCAAGACATTTGAGAAAGAAATGGCTCGGACCTCTCAATCAACTTATGAAGTAAAAGAAAAGGCTGGGGGCATTGTCATATCGAATAAACAATCAACGTTTATTTTCAATCGAGTTTCTGGAGAGTTAACCAACTGGAAGGTTGATGGACATTCGATATTGGAAGCACCAATTCAGCCTAATTTTTGGCGAGCTCCAACAGAAAACGACTTGGCCTGGGGGATGAAGGAGAAGCTTGGGGCTTGGAAAACTGTAACATGGAAAGCCACAGACATTCAGGTGAATAAACTGACGGACCGGGTTGAGGTGCTTATTAAGCAAGCATTGAACCTGTCCAAATCAAGCATATTGACCACCTATCAGATTTTTGAAAATGGTGATGTCCAGCTAAGTGTACACTATGAGCTTGATTCAAGTTTACCAGAACTGCCTCGGGTTGGACTCTCTTTCAAAGTGCCGGCAGCGTATGATCAGCTTCAGTGGTATGGACGCGGGCCTCTTGAAAGTTATGCCGATCGTAAATCCGGAATGAAGCTGGGAGTTTACGAGGGGACAGTTTGGGAGCAGTATTATCCATACATCCGTCCGCAGGAAACCGGTTTGAAGGAGGATTGTACTTGGTTTACGCTAAGCAATGATGTGGGGAATGGTTTGCTGGTAGCATCGGATCAGCCATTGGCTTTCAATGTGCAGCAGTTTGATTTTTCGCTGCTAGAACATGACGGACAACGCGAAATGGCTCATGGAACCGATTTGGAACCGGGAGACAAAATCTCGGTTTGCCTTGATCATAAACACATGGGTGTTGGCGGTGATACCACTTGGGGCTGGCGTGCACAGGCACATTCTCAATATCGTGTGCCAGCGGGAAAATATTCCTTCAATTTCAGATTAACTCCTATTCGGTCTAAAGAGGAGGTGATGAATAAAATCGATTACACATATAACAAAGAAGTGAACTAATGGAGACCTTAATTTTTTTGGTGGGCGGCATTTTTCTAGGTTTTCTTTTAAGGAAGAAAAACAGATTGCGTGAAGGCGTTGAAAAGAGTATTACCGTAATGATTTGGGTTTTGTTACTGTTTCTGGGTATTGCCATTGGTGCTAACCAGCAGGTTGTAGATAATATCCATATTATTGGAGGCAAGGCTATCGTGTTAACGCTGGGTGGAGTTTTAGGGAGTATCGCGTGTTCTTATGTCGTTTATCTTAAATACTTCAAGCGATGAAAGGAGCACTGATTACCTTACTATTTTTTGTTTTCGGATGTGTTTTGTCGTTGAATGAGCTTACACCGGAAGTTCTTTTGGAGCATGATTTGAGTACCTATGCTCTTTATGGACTAATGACTTTGGTGGGGGTAAGCTTAGGGATGGATGAGGCTTCAATTAACATCCTGAAAAAGGCCAATCTGGGACTGCTGTTGGTTCCAGTGTCCATCGGCTTTGGGAGCATTGTTGGATCAGGTATTGCTTATTGGCTTATTTCTGAGTCATTTACTGAAGGAATGGCCGTTGGGGCAGGCTTTGGATATTACAGCCTGTCCAGTATTATCATCTCAAATACTTACGATTCAATACTTGGAGTGATAGCCCTCTTGTCCAATATTTCACGAGAATTACTGTCTCTCTTGTTGGCGCCGGTATTGGTTAAGGTATTTGGGAAAATGTCTCCAATTGCAAGCGCCGGAGCAACTTCAATGGATACGACCTTGCCAGTTATTACACGCTTTTCAGGAAAAGAGTATGCTATTGTAGCTTTGTTCAGTGGCATTGTTTTGACCATTTTGGTTCCCTTGCTAATCCCTTTAATACTATAGGTTTTAAACTAAACAAGAATAAAAAACTAAGAACAAATCAGCTATACTAATCTAATTTATTATTCAAATGAATCTAGCATAATGAAAATCATTTATCGGACAGACCGATGATTATGTAAGTTTCATTAGTTACTATTTAAATTTAAACGAATGAAAAAATTGTTAACTAGGATTCAGAGTAGTGGCTTAAAAAGCCTCTTGTTGACTGTACTGCTATCGTACACGTTTTTCTCTTATGCGCAGGATGCGCGCACTGTATCAGGTGTTGTAACTGACGAGACGGGCTTCGGAATTCCCGGAGTGAATGTTGTCATTCAAGGAACGACCACAGGAACAATTACTGCTCCGGATGGCCAGTTCTCATTGGATGTGGAAAATGGAAAGGTCTTGGTGTTCAGTTATATCGGTTATGTGTCTCAGGAAGTAACCGTTAGTGGCTCGTCAACCGTTTATAATGTTCAGCTTCAACCTGGTGATAAACAAATTGATGAGGTTGTTATTGTTGGATATGGAGTTCAGAAAAAGAGCGATCTGTCAAGTGCCGTTTCTACGGTAAAAGCGGATGAGGCCAATAAAATTGCCGCTGCTTCTCCCGGGCAAATGATCCAAGGGCGTTCTGCTGGAGTTACTGTTGTTAATGGAGGATCGCCAGGATCTTCACCCTACATCAAAATTCGTGGGATGTCTTCCTTTGGCGATGTACAGCCATTGTATGTGATTGATGGAATTCCGGGAGGCGATTTGGCCATGATTAATCCGGATGATATTGCTTCTTTTGAAATATTGAAAGACGGTGCTGCGGCAGCGATCTATGGATCACAAGCAGCCAATGGGGTAATTTTGGTGACCACTAAATCGGGCGCGAAAAATCAGGATGCAAAAATCGATTTTAACATGTACATGGGCGTACAGAATGCGACCAACACCTTACCGATGGCTAATTCTGCTGAATGGTACGATATTATGGGGCAGGCATATGGTAATTCGGTCAATGATGGCTCACTAACTGAAGGGCAGAAACCAGCTTATTTGCAGTCTGGATCAAACTTTCAGCTAAGTAACTATGCCAATACCGATTGGCAGGATGAGACGCTCCGGTCAGCCATTGTGCAAAACTATTCTCTGGGGATAAGCGGTGGAGGTGAATCTTCGAGCTATAATTTTTCAACGAACTACTTCAACCAGGAAGGTGTCGTGATCAATACCGGAACAGAACGTTACAACTTTCGCTACAAGTCAACTTTTGAAAAAGGGAATCTGAAGGTAATGCCTAACGTGATGTATACGCACACCATTACTGATAACAATACGATGAGCATGCCAAACATGCAAAAAGCATTCTCCTTGGTTCCGGTTTATGATGAAAGCAAAGCATCAGGCTATGGTTATTTAAATGAATTTGATATACGTAGTGGAGCCAACCCCTTAGGGCAATCTACTTTGCTTAATTCCAAAACGACAAAAGATCAGTTACAGGCTAACTTAGGCTTAAACTATCAGATAACCGGAAGCTTGTTTGCTGCTGGTAATGTAGGGTACACAAAGAACTTTTACAAGAACAGGTATTGGTTTCCGGCTTACATTTTGGCCTCAGATACGCAGCGGCAAGATCCTTATTTAAGAGAATATCGTGCGGAGTGGTCTGATCTGAATTACGACTTTACCCTGAACTACATGAAAACGTTTGGAAAGCACAACTTTACCTTAATGGCAGGTATTGTTGGATACAAGTATGATTACCAGAATGTAGAAATGGAAGTCACCGGCGGGGCTATGTTCCCTGATTTTGGAGGACTCGATCCGTCGTTTGATGGAATGGAATCCGGCGATTTTATTGGCAATGGTGGATTAGCTACTGTGACACGTTTTAGCTACATGAGTCGCTTAAACTATAGCTACGACGATCGGTACCTTATTCAAGCCACTGTACGTACCGATGGCTCTTCAAAATTTGGAAAAGACAATCGCTGGGGAGTGTTCCCTTCTGTTTCTGCTGCTTGGAAAATTCATAATGAAACATTCTTTGAAGATTACACCGATCTTTTTTCAGAGCTGAAATTACGTGCTTCCTATGGTGTGTTGGGGCGCGAAACATCTTTGGGGGCTTATTCCCGACAAGCCTTGGTGCAAGGCGGATGGTGGTATGTGTTGAACAATACGCCAGTAGGAGGTATCGGTTCATTTGAGTTAGCCAATAATCAACTCGCGTGGGAAGAGTCTAAAACCATGAATATTGGACTTGATTTCGGTTTATTTAAACATAAGGTGTACGGTACGGTAAACTACTACCAGAATGATTCGGAATCGCTTCTGCTGGAAGAACCCAATACACCACCATCAAGTGGAGTGTCTGCTCCGGTTGTAAATCTTGGAACAATCTCGAACAAAGGAGTGGAGCTTGAGTTAGGATACCGGGGAAAACTTGGTGACTTAAAATACGATTTGAAAGGAAATTTTACGACCATCAAAAACGAAGTGGTTGCATTGGGTGGAAAGGAAGGTATGCTGCCGGGTGATGATATTGCTTGGGCCGGTTCGTACACTTATTCTGCCGTTGGAAGTGCAGCCTCACAGTTTTATATGTTCCAAACAGATGGCTTATTTCAATCTCAAGATCAGGTTGATGGTTATGTTGGTGAAAATGGAGAGAAAATTCAACCCAATGCTCAGGCGGGTGATGTTATTTATGTTGATGCGAATGGCGATGGAATCATTGACTCGAACGACATAACTGAAGTTGGTTCTCCACTTCCAACCTTTGAATACGGATTTAACGTCGGGTTGAATTATAAGGCTTTTGACCTGTCTATGTTCTTCCAGGGAGTTTCGGGTAACAAAATTCTAAACGTAAACCGCTACGAGATGGAAGCTGCCAACTCCGGGTATAATGTTTCTAGCCGATTGACCAATGCCTGGCGTACGGATAACATGAATACAGATATTCCGCGCAACGTCATTATTGACAATAACAATAACTACATGATGTCTGATCGTTACCTCGAAAATGGCTCTTATTTCCGTCTTAAAAATATCCAGTTGGGGTATACCTTGAATTCTTCCCTGTTAAGTAAAATGAAATTGAATAAGTTGAGGGTTTATGTGAATGCCGACAATGTATTTACAATTACGGACTATAACGGTTACGATCCTGAAGTGATCCCGGTTAATGCACTGACTCAGGGGGTTGATCATGGCAATTATCCGATGTATAGAACGTTCACTGCAGGTCTTCAGCTAATTTTCTAATCTAACTTTAAAATTTAAACAGATGAAAAATCTTTCAATATATATTGTCATTTTGGTTTCATCCTTGATGCTGACTTCATGCGATGAATACCTGACCCTGGAATCACCGGATAAGCCAACAACAGACCAAATTTGGGTGAGTTATGATGCAGCAGAGAAATATGTATTATCAGCTTATACATACTTAACAACAACAGGTTGGCGTTACCACGAATATTACTACTTGCCTCAGAATTTTAGAGGAGATGATATGTTTCCGGAAGGAGGAACGACAGCTTGGTCGTACTTGGGGCGTATTGTCGGATTTAACAATACCGCCGCCGATGGTGTGCCAGCTTACATGTGGAATAATTGGTACCGAGGCGTTAAGCTGGCGAACGATGTGATCGCCAATGTTCCTTCATTGGAAGTTTTATCGCAAGAAGAAAGAGATCAGCTGGTTGCTGAAGCCCGATTCCTACGAGGAGTTTATTTCTTGAATCTTCAAATGAATTTTCACGGCATTATTCTTCCAATAAATGTTGCGAGTTCGACAGCTGAATTGCAGTTGCCAATCTCTCCCCGGGAAACCGTTTATGAGCAAATTGAAGACGACCTGGCTTTTGCTGCCAGCCATTTGCCTGAATCGTGGGACGAAGCCAATTGGGGACGTGCAACCAGTAGTGCGGCAAATGCTTTTCTTGGGAAAGCTTATTTGTACAATAAGAAGAACCAGGAAGCAATTGATGTTTTCACAAAAATAAGTGGACATAATTTGGTTAGTGGATCGGAATACCGCAGCTTGTTTGATGGAACAAATGAGCAAAACAGTGAGATCATCTTTTCGAGAGGTTACTCCGAAGAGCAACTGGATATTTTGTATTTGTATCATCAATTGGGAGTCGCCATGGCTCCGGGCGATTTTTACGGAGGCTGGAATATGGCTAGTATTTCAGATTATTATATGAGTCAGTTGGAACCAGGAGATATTCGCAAAGAGGCGTCGGTATTGGAAAGTGGCGAAACTTTCGACGGCGAACTGGTTAATTTTGAAGATCCTGGTTTTAAAATGAGCATTAAGTATGTGGAGTCTTTAAGTGCTATTAGTACCACTCGAAGTGTGGCCGACCTTATTCTGATGCGTTATGCTGACGTTCTGTTGATGGAAGCAGAGGCTTATTATGAATTAGGAGAAGGTGAAAAAGCACTTCAAAATGTCAATGAAGTTCGAAACAGGGCTGGTTTGGATGATGTCAGTTTAACTGGCGAAGCTTTACGTGATGAAATCAGGAAGCAGCGCATGATCGAACTGGTTGGAGAAGGAGTGAGGTTTTACGATTTGGTGCGTTGGGGAGTTACCAAAGAGCAATTAACAACAGCGCAACAGCCTTATGCGAAAAACTTTGAAGATAAGCACATGTATTTCCCAATTCCTTTGGAAGAAGTACAGCGAAACCCTATGGTTGAGGCCACTCCGGGCTTTTAATCGTAGTTTAAGATAGTCGTTAATCCTTGATAAGAGGAACCAGAAAAGAAGCTGATGCGATAACTTATTACGCATCAGCTTTCTTTTTGATAAACTCTTGCTCGCGGTTGTTATTTTAGAGTTTCCTTTCTTTGGACTTGAGAAGATTCGCTGTGCTTAGACAGGCTTATTTCGTTTGTTAAATTGTATCTTTATGAACTTAAACAATCAACTAAAACGAATAGTCATGAAGAATCTTTTCACACTGTTGCTCGTGTGTTTTTCGATTACGCTTTCTGCACAAACAGGGAAGGTATTCGATAACCTTTCCATGGAGAGCAAAATCCTGAATATGGAGCGTAAATATGCGATTTACCTGCCTCCTGATTATGAAACATCACAACGGAGCTATCCGGTGCTTTACTTGTTGCACGGTGCTGGCGATGATCAAACCGGTTGGGTTCAGTTTGGCGAGGTCTTGCGAATTACCGATGAGGCGATAAAAAGCGGAACCGCAACTCCCATGATCATTGTAATGCCAGATGCCAACACCGGTAAAAGAGGCTATTTCAACGATATGAAAGAAGAGTGGCGTTACGAGGATTTCTTTTTTGGGGAACTGATGCCTTATGTTGAGAAAAAATACCGTATTAAAGGCGAGAAACGATTCCGGGCGATTGCCGGCTTGTCGATGGGGGGCGGTGGCACCTTTGTCTATGCTTTGCATCATCCCGAATTATTTTCTTCAGCTTGTCCGTTGAGTGCGGCAACTGGCCCAATCAAGCAAGAGGATGCTCGAACCTACTATGAGCGTTGGGGAGAAACCGGAGCTTCGGATGAGCAGGTTGAGGCTCACTACAAAAAATACAGTGTCTTGCACTTAATTGACCAAATGCCTGAAAAAGATAAAAAGGCCGTTCGCTGGTTTATCGATTGTGGCGATGATGACTTTTTGTATGAAGGAAATTCGCTGGCTCATATTGCAATGCGGAAGAACAATATCCCGCATGAATTCAGAATTCGCCAGGGAGGTCACACCTGGACTTACTGGCGGGAGTCACTTCCGGTAGTTCTGTCGTTTATATCAGATGCTTTTCATCAATATTAGAAGAAAAAAGAAAACGGAGCTTCATAAGGAGCTCCGTTCTTTTTAACTGACTTTTCGTATCTGTTTTTTTAGCTTGTTGATTTGCCTGTTTTTGTATTTAAGTGCGTCTTGAGCCTGTGTCAACGGGCTAATATCATCTACAATCATAATGATGTAACGATCTTTGTTGAAGTAAAAGCTTCGGGTTGAAAACTGGAGGTACTTCAAGGCCTTTTTCCCATCCTTCATGTAAAACTCACGAGCGACTTTTTCTTTAAAAACAGGAATTTTTTGATAATACGAAATCATGGCTGATTCTCGCAACCCACACGATTCGCAGTGGCTTGTTTTGCCACATTCTTTCATCTCCTCGATATTGTATGCGCAACCAATGGCTTCACCACAGCGAACATATATGAGGTTTTCGTTTTGACGACTGGAGAAAATGGTGGTCAACGACTCATTAAACGCTTGTAGCTGCATGTGTTTATCCAACATTAAAACGCAGCTACTAATGTTGTTCATCACCAAGTTTAGAAATTCTGTTGAACCTTTTAGGAAGTCGAAACTGACATTGTTGAGGCTGATTTGATTATTCATAATGAATAAGTTTGGTCAGATTAAAGGTACATGGTCTGATAGGCAAAGTCAATATAATCAATATGTTATTCGTTTTCTGGTAGCTTATTTATATTGATTAAAAACAATAGCAATGGGCTGATTTTGATTTTTCTAAGGACAACATTCTTTCTTTTTTGCTTGTTTCAATAGGCAGACGAATGGTTTTATGGAACGATCAAAGCAAAGACGAATATACTTGGCGGTTGAGTTTATCTTGTTCTTTTTCGGGATTCCTATGTTCCTTTTGCTTGAAGGTGATTTATTACATCCGAGTTCAGTCCTTTTACCTTTGTTGGCCTTTGTTTTCCTGTTGTTGCATTATTTCACCAACTTTCGATGGAGCGAGCTTTGGCATTTTCCGGTAAAATGGGGAACGGTTATTAAACATTTGGTGGTTGCCTTTATTGTCTCGCTTTTTATGATGGCATGGGTATATCTTTTTGATCGTGGGAACCTGTTTAATCTTCCAGCCGGAAATTGGAGAGTTTGGCTTTTGTTAAGCACTTTGTACCCCGTGTTTTCAGCTTCGGTGCAGGAGATTATTTTCCGAACCTTTATCTTTCGGCGTTATGAAGGAGTGTTAGGCAATCAGCAAACCATTATCTTGATTAGTGCAATTGCCTTTAGTTTTGCTCATATCTTTTACTTTCACTTCGTGTCGCTTTTGCTAACCTTTGTGTTGGGCCTTTACCTGAGTTGGCTGTATGCCCGTTTCAGAAGCGTATTGTTTACGGCCTTTCTACACAGCCTTTATGGCAACATGATTTTTACCATTGGGATGGGCCATTATTTTTGGATCGATATGTTTAATTGGATCTGAAAAAGTTTTTGTCTAAGTCAAGGAAACTCTCAATAACTTCGTGTTTGTACTGGCTATAATCAGCTCCTGTTGAGTTGACGATGATGATTTTGCCAGCTCCAGCTGCTTCTGCTGCCTGAATTCCAGCGATTGAATCCTCAAAAATGATGCATTCTTCAGGGGCACAATTCAACAGGTTCATGGCTTTCTGAAAGCTGTCGGGTTGAGGCTTACCAGGAAGTACGCCGTCATCAAAAACAACACGCTCCGGATCAAACCATTTATCCAGCTTAAACTGCTTGAAAAAGAAACGAAGGTTATTGATTTCAGCTGAGGTAGCGATGGTGTAATCGAATTGTTGTTGTTTAAGGAAATTCAACAACTCGGGGACGCCATCGGCAAGGCCTTGCTTCTCTCGGAGGCAAATCTCCTGATAAAGTTTTTCCTTTTCGTAAATGAATCCGGTTAGTTCTTCGGCACTAACTTCGCGGTTAAATAGCGCGTTGAAAATAGCTTTATTCGGTTTACCATGAATCTTTTCATCTTTTTCCTGGTCAGTTAGTGGAAGTTGATAACGTTCTAAAAACAAATCCCATGCTTCGTTGTGAAAGGGAGTATCCCAGAATAAGGTTCCATTAAAATCGAAAATAACGGCTTTAAATGTCATGATGGTTGGTTTTGGCTTGAAATAAGGTGTAAAGATAATATTTTTCTTGATTATTTTTTCTTGAAAAGCAGCTTAAATAGTCCTGAAAAGCTAACTCCCGGCGAATGGTCCGGGTCGTATGGATTGTCGTAATAATTTAAGGGCATTCGAGGGGGAGTATGGTTGTTGGTATATTTTATTTCCCAATTCATTTTCTGCACATTCTTTTTTACATATTCAAGTTCCAATTCAGAAGAAAAAATAGTTGGAAGTTGGTAGGTGCGATTGGGTATATAAAAGCGGTTGGAATCAGCTGGGAGTTCATTGGCATGAATAACCAAAGGATCAAGTGACAGGTGGTTAACCATCATGGAGTCGCCTTCGTAGGTAAAAACAGTAAAGCGTCCGGTACTGTCGGTACTAACAATTTTTAGATTCCGGTATTCAATGAGGTGAGCGTTTTCCGCAGGAATCGAATCTTCAGAGAAAATATAGCCTTTGAAAACAATTCGTTTAGGTTCATCCTGAGCTAGCGAAAACTCAGCAATCGAAAGAAAGAATAAAAGCGGTAAAGTTAGCTTCATGCATTTTTACATCAAAACTAGCTTTGAACTTGGTTAACTTTCTTTAAATACTGCTAAGAAAACAGAAAGAGTCTTAAGAAGTGTAAAAAGGATGGGGAAGATGCTATGTGTTAGCGCCAGATTTTGTTGGCATTGAGGGCTTGTTGGTAACGACGGGCGTTTTTGTTGTGCTCATGAAGGGTGCGGGCAAAATTGTGGTAGCCATTGAATTCGTCGCTGGCGCACATGTAAATATAGCTGTGTTGTTCTGCATTCAAAACAGCCTCAATACTTGAAATTTCAGGAAAGTTGATTGGGCCTGGGGGAAGTCCTGAATGAATGTAGGTGTTGTAAGGGGAGTCAATTTCGAGGTGTTTGTTGAGCACTCGTTTGATACTGAAATCGCCCACGGCAAATTTGATTGTGGGGTCGGCTTGCAGTAGCATGCCCCGCTTAATTCGGTTAAGGTATAGTCCTGCCACCCGCGGTTTCTCATTGGCCTTGATGGTTTCTTCCTGAACGATGGAGGCAATGGTTGAAACCTGCACTGGAGTCAGCCCAAGTGCTTTGGCCTTGTTCTTTCTGTTTTCATTCCAAAAGCGATTGTATTCTGCAAACATCCGATCGACAAATTGCTCTGGCGTTGTTGTCCAGTAAAACTCGTAGGTGTTCGGAATAAACATCGCATGAAATGAGTAGGGATCAAAGCCATGTTGATCGATGACCGTGCTGTCGTTGAGATAAGTCAGCAGCGTGAGTGAGTCTGGTTCGATATAGCGTGCTACAGAACCAGCCAGTTCATCAATAAAACGAAGGTTGTTAAAGATAACCGACACGGGTTTTTGGTCGCCCGCCCGCAACATATTGACAATTTGATTGGTGTTCATGCCACTGTCAAAAACGTACTTGCCGGGCTTAATCAATTCTGGGTACTCCTTCTTTTTGGCAACCCACTTAAAGGCTTTTTCGTTGATCAGGATGTCCTGTTTGTTTAATGAGTCAAGTACATCCTGAAAAGTTGCTTCACGAGGAATGGTAATGCTTCCCGGATGCTTTACGTTCTCCTCAAAAATGTACTGAAAAAGCTGGTATCCTCTCAGTCCGGCAACAACGAACGCAACCGCAAAAAAGATAATTAACCCTTTATTGAGTTTGGGAAATAAATGAATTCGACTATTCGATTTTAAAGTCATGTGTTATGGTTTTGGCCTACAAAAATAAACTTTTCTTCGGAACGATGAATGTATGAGCTTTTCCTTAATTTTTTATCATTTAACCAAGCTAAAGCTTAGATCTAATCTAAATTAGTTATTTTCGTGACCGGAAAAAGTAATAAAAAATCGAAAATTATGCATCAGGTTAAACTTGCTGAAAATACCTACTATTTGGGGTATAATGATCGGCGAACTCACTTGTTCGAAAATATCTGGCCGATTCCTCACGGTGTTTCTTACAACTCTTACTTAATTGTTGACGAAAAAATCGCTTTGGTTGATACCGTTGAACGTCAGTTTATTGATGATTATCTGGATCAGATTGAAGCAATCATCGGTGACAGACCGGTTGATTATTTGATAATTAACCATATGGAGCCAGACCACTCAGGCGCAATTAAGGCGATCAAAACGAAATATCCGGAAGTTACTTTGGTCGGTAACAAAAAGACTTTTGGCTTTGTTGAAAGCTTTTATTTTAAGCCTGAAAATACACTGGAAGTACATGATGGAGCTACCTTGGAATTGGGTGAAGTGAAATTACAATTTCAAATGATTCCGATGGTACACTGGCCGGAAACCATGGTGACTTATGATGAAACAAACAAAATTTTGTTCTCAGGAGATGCCTTTGGTAGCTACGGAACCTTGGATGGAGGTGTTTTTGACGATGAAATCAATTTGGATTTCTACGAAGTGGAGATTATGCGCTACTTCACCAATATCGTCGGAAAGTATTGTCCTCACACCCAGCGGGCAATTAAGAAATTAGCTCCTTTGGACATTAAAATGATTGCGGCAACGCACGGCCCTATCTGGCGGACCGACTTGGATTGGGTATTGAGCCGTTACAACAAATGGAGTACCTATGATACCGATCCTGGTGTAATTGTCGTTTACGGATCAATGTATGGAAATACACAAAAGATGGCCGAAGTGATTGCTCGCCAACTGAGTGAGCGTGGCATTAAGGATATTCGCGTTTATGATGCTTCTAAGACTCACTCTTCGTACATCATTAACGACATCTTTAAATACAAAGGATTTATCGTTGGAAGCTGTGCCTACAACAATGCGATGTTCCCAAATGTACAGACGCTGATTACAACCATTGAACATATGGGAATCAAAGATCACTATTTGGGTGTGTTTGGAAACTATGCTTGGAACGGTGGTGGTGTGAAAAACTTGATGAAGTTTGCTGAAAACATCAAATGGGACTTGGTGCACGATCCTATTGAAGAAAAAGGAGCTCTCAAAAAAGATAAGTTCGAGCAGTGTATCGACTTGGCAAATGCAATGGCCGATAAATTACTGCAAGCTTAATTTCGAAATCGAATTAACCTATAATACAAAAACCCTTCGGCATGCCGAAGGGTTTTTTTTTACTACTACTCAATTACTACTAACTACCCCTCCTCAAGGGGATATCTTAATATTATAAGGTTATTCCGGTCTTAAAGATAGCAATTTCTTTGAACCCAGTTAGTTCATGTTTTAATTTTTTGCCTTCAGCTATTATAATAATTTCATTAAATAGCTCGCTAGTAAGTTGTTGCATGCTGTAATTTTCTAATAATTTTCCAGCATTAAAATCAATCCAGTTTTTCTTTTTCTCGAAAAGTGCCGTATTGGTGGCAATTTTCATGGTTGGAACAAAGCTGCCAAAGGGGGTTCCGCGTCCGGTTGTGAAGAGAACCAACTGACATCCACTGAATCCCAATGCTGATGCCGCGACCAGATCATTACCTGGTGAAGCCAATAAATTGAGCCCATTTTTTTGAATTGGCTCGGCATAATTTAACACATCAACAACGGTTGCCGTGCCTCCTTTTTGAGTGCAACCAAGCGACTTGTCCTCAAGAGTTGTAATACCTCCTTTTTTATTTCCGGGCGATGGATTTTCATAAACCGGTAAATTATGCTTGAGGTAATATTCTTTGAAATCGTTGATGAGTTTGACGGTTTTATCGAATATGAACTTGTTCTCAGCACGTTCCATGAGAAGGTGTTCGGCTCCAAACATCTCCGGAACCTCAGTTAATATGGTACTGCCACCTTGTGCAATCAGGTAATCCGAAAGGGCTCCAACTAAAGGATTGGCTGTAATACCAGATAATCCGTCTGATCCACCACATTTGAGCCCAATTTTAAGGGCTGATACCGGGCAGCTTTCGCGTTTGTCGTGTCGCATGGTTTCATAGATGGATTCAAAAAGCTTTAAGCCTTCTTCAACCTCATCTTCGACTTCTTGAGCTGTTAGAAAACGGATACGACTTTCGTCGTAATCGCCAATGAATTTCTTTAACTCGCTGATTTGGTTGTTCTCACAACCTAAGCCAAGCACGAGAACACCTCCAGCATTGGGGTGTTTAATCAGGTTGGCCAGTGCCTTTTGCGTATTTTGATGATCGTCGCCTAGCTGAGAACAGCCATAGCTGTGACGAAAGACCTGAACATGGTCGATGTCGTTGGCGGGATGCTTGGCTTTGAACTGATTGATAATCTGGTCAGCTTGTCCGTTGACACAACCAACCGTTGGTACAATCCAAAGTTCATTACGGATACCAACTTCTCCATTGGCTCGTTGGTAACCCATGAAGGTCCGGTTCTCATTTTTGAGTTGAGGATCAGACAAAAGTTGGTTGAACTGGTAATTGATGGTACCGGATAACTTGGTCTTGGTGTTGTGTGTGTGAACATGTTGTCCTGGTATGATGGTGCTTGTTGCATAGCCAATTGGGGCTCCGTACTTCACCACATCGGTCCCTTCTGCTATATCAGTAGCTGCAAATTTGTGTGCATAGGGAATCGGTTCCGAAAGCTCCAGGCTAGTGCCATCTTCCTGTTTGACTAGGTAGCCTTGCGGTAAGTCTTTCAAGGCAATTAATACGTTGTCATCAGAATGGATCTTCAAAAAATCTTTCATCCGTTTAAAGTTTTATAATTAAGACTCAAAAGCTTATAGACCATCGATCTTAATTTGTTCTACAACTGGGGTTAAGCTGCTTTCTTGAAAGGTTGCTTTTTGCCCAATACGGCTTTGATCGCCTTTTTCATCCCAACTTGTTCGATTAAGTAGATGTAGGAAGATACGGCTTGAGCCAGCCCTTCGACTTCATTCAGGTCCATCTTCCAGAGTTGTTTGTAAGCAAGTGCCTTTTGAGTTAGTTCAAAGACTTCTTCGGGGCTATTATTGGTTTCGCCCCACAATTGATTGAAGAAATCAAGGTGCACTTGATCATCTGTTAAGCTGTATGATTGTCCTTCAACTTCACCTTTGTAGTAAGAAATGAGTGCAGCCAATGAGAAAACAATCTTTTGTGGTAAGGCTCCGGTATTGGCTTTGTAGTCGATTAGTGAAGGCAAACAACGAGTTTCCCATTTGCTAAGGGCATTCAGGGCAATGCTTGTCCATTGGTGCTTGATGTAAGGATTGTAGAAACGTTCCAGAATTTTAGCAGCGAAAGCTTGCAGCTCTGCTTCGTTTCCGTTAAGTCCTTTTAAAACTTCATCATAAATCATCTCTTTCATGAAACGACCTACTTCGAGGTTTTCAATGCTTTCACGCACTGTTTCGAGACCATATAATAAAGATACGGCAAAGCTTCCGGTATGTGCACCGTTGAGTACCCGGACTTTCTCTTCGCGGTAGCGGGTCATATCCTGAACAAACTTAACTTGCAAGCCAGCATCAATTGCTGGAAATTCCTTCTGTACCCAGCTTGGTGCTTCAATCACCCAGGTGTGGAAGTATTCACCAACCACCACCAATTGGTCTTCGTAGCCAAGCTCCGCATGAATTTCATGAATGATATCTTTGGGAAATCCAGGAACAATTCGGTCCACCAGAGTATTGCAGAAAGCACAATGTAGGTTGACCCATGAAATAAATGTTTCTCCCAGTTGCCAATTGGTTGCATGCTGAAGTACATATTTTTTAAGCATGTCACCATTCCGGTCAATTAGCTCGCAGGTAAAAAAGATGAGCCCTTTTTCAGAAGCCCCTTTAAAAGCTTTAAACCGTTGATAAAGCAAGGTCGCAATTTTTCCTGGGAAGGAATTTTGAGGTTGCATATCAAGGCTGTCATTGGCGTCGAAAGCAATACCGGCCTCGGTGGTGTTTGAAATAACAAAGCGGAGCTCTGGATTAAGAATTGCTTTTTGGTACTGTTCAAAATTGGTGTAAGGATTAATTCCTTGATTAATGCATTCGATTAGCTCATATTCCTGAACTGGTTCTCCTTGCTTAATTCCTTTTAAACAAACATGATACAAACCATCCTGATCATTAAGCATATTGACCATTCCTGAAGGTAAAGGCTGCACAACATCAATCCCTGAATTAAAGTCTGTTTGTTGATTCATTTTATGAACCATCCAATCTGCAAAAGCCCTTAAAAAGTTACCTTCACCAAATTGTAAAATTCGTGAAGGGTATTGTTTGCGATTGTTGTGAGTTAAGTTATTTAATTCCATTTTGTTATAGGTGTTTTGTCTATTCTTTCTATTTCGTTCCGTTATCGCACACGGAAATTATGTTTAAAAAAATCGTGTGCGAACACGATTTGATTGGCGAAAGTATCACTTTTTTTGAATTTGTACTAATTATTAGCATTTTTTGAGTGTTTAATAATCCATTATTAAAGGGATCAGATAAAAAGATTCAAGCTGAGTTTTCATAAGGAAGAGAGGATGACTTATATTTAGAACTTGATCTGACTAAAATGCAAAAATCGATTGTGGTTATAACCGGAGGACCTGGCTTTGGAAAGACGAGTCTCATACATCGGTTGAAAGAATTAAACTATCGGGTAGGGGATGAGTATGCTCAAGAAATCATTCAAGACCAGCTTGAGCATGGAGGTGATTGCTTACCCTGGAAGAACGGAAAGGCTTTTCGCGAGCTAATTTTTCAGAAGCGGCTTGCGTTTTGGAGCTCAGTTGTTGATGAAGAGCTTGCTTTTGCTGACCGGGGAATTCCTGATCAGTTGGCTTTTGCCCGGTATCAAGGTAAGGCAAAACTGTCCTGCTTAATTAAAAATTCAAGAAGCTATAGTTATTTCCCATATGTATTTATAACTTCACCTTGGAAGGAGATTTACCTTCAAAACCAAGTGCGTTCCGAGACCTTTGAGCAGGCTTGTGAAATTCATGAATGGATTTGCAAAACCTATTTGGACTTGGGATATCAATTGGTTCATCTACCCAAAATAGATGTTGAACAACGAGTAAATTTTATAATTAACTATATCACTAAACTGAGATCATGAGTTTATCGCGAAGAAAATTTTTTAAGCGGTCAGCTGTTCAGGCCGCAGGAATTGCTAGTATTCCAATGATTTTATCAGCTAGCTTACCAGAGAAGAAATCAAAGAAAGCTCAATTTAAAAACTTACCACAGGGAGGAACTGTCCTTTTTCAGGGAGACTCAATTACCGATGCCGGACGCGACAAGAAGCGCCAGCTTCCGAACGATGCGAGTTCTTTTGGAAACGGGTATGCTTTGATGGCAGGTGCCGCTTTGTTAAATGAATTGGCTGATAAAAAGCTGACAGTTTATAACCGGGGAATTAGCGGCAATAAAGTGTATCAACTGCGGGATCGTTGGCAGAAAGATTGCCTGGATTTAAAGCCAGATATCTTGAGCATTTTAATTGGAGTTAACGATTACTGGCACAAAAGAAGTGGTAATTATGACGGAACGGTTGAGGTTTACGAGAATGATTTCCGGGCCTTGTTGAAACGCACAAAACAAGCTTTGCCGAATACCCAATTGGTGATTTGTGAGCCTTTTTCATTGACCGGTGGATCTGCGATTGGTGAAGGTTGGCAGGAAGAATTTGAACCTTACCGGCAGGTTGCCCGAAAGTTGGCAAAAGAGTTTGACACCCTTTTTGTGCCTTACCAATCGATTTTTGATGAAGCGATTAAACATGCGCCTGCCACTTATTGGAGTGGAGATGGGGTACATCCATCCATGGCTGGAGCCCAGTTGATGGCTAGTGCCTGGCTTGAAGTAGTCGGTTAATTAAGGAATAGATCGTAACTGAAAAAGTCTACGTAATAATAAAAGGAAAGCGAGCTTGAATTTCTCCAAGCTCGCTTTTATTTTGATTTAATAATGGTCTTAAGCTAAAAGCTTTTTCACTTGGTTGTATACATTTTCACCTGTGAAGCCCAGTTTTTCGTCGAGCACTGTATAAGGAGCTGAGAACCCAAATGAGTCAAGTCCAAATACTGTTCCGTCATTACCAACCAAGCTTTCCAAAGTAACAGGCAAGCCTGCAGTTAAGCCAAATTTCTTAACTCCGGCAGGTAAAACGCTTGCTTGATATTCTGCGGATTGTGTGCGGAAAAGTCCCTCAGAAGGAACTGAAACAATTCGACATTTTACACCATCTTTTGCCAATAATTCGGCACCAGCAAAAAGTGTGTTTACTTCTGATCCGCTGGCTAGCAAAATAACATCAGGTGTTCCTTCTGTATCAGCAACAACATATGCTCCTTTTTCCGATTTTAATGCATCGGTATAACGATCACCTGTTGATGGTAAGTTTGGAATATTTTGTCTTGACAAAATCAGACCTGTTGGAGTTTTGATGTTTTCCAAAGCAAGTTTCCAAGCTACAGTTGTTTCTTCAGCATCTGCAGGACGAAGAACCAAGGTTGAATTTTCACCTTTGTGGTTTTTCAGTTTTTCCATCAGGCGAATTTGTGCTTCCTGCTCAACCGGTTGGTGAGTAGGACCGTCTTCTCCAACGCGGAATGCATCGTGTGTCCAGATGTATTTTACAGGTAGCTCCATCAAAGCTGACAAGCGAATAGCTGGTTTCATGTAATCGCTAAAAACGAAGAAGGTTCCACAAGCCGCAATAATACCACCGTGCAAAGCCATACCGTTCATCAAACAAGCCATAGTAAGCTCTGAAACTCCAGCTTGAAGGAATGCGCCTGAGAAATCACCTTTTTTGAAGGCTGTTGTTTTTTTCAGGAAGCCATCTGTTTTATCTGAGTTTGACAAGTCAGCTGAAGCGACAATCATGTTTTCAACCTTTTCAGCAAATGCTCCTAAAACGGTTGATGATGCAGCACGTGTTGCTACGCCAGCTTTTTGTTCGATTGCGTCGAAATCAAATTCGGGAACTTCTTTCGAGAAGAACTTGGCTAATTTTTCAGCTAGTTCAGGATTGGCTTTTGCCCATTCAGCTTGTTGCGCCTTTTTAGCTGCAGCAGCTTCAGTCAATTCTTTTGCTCTTGCTTCGAAAAGTGCTTTTACTTCATCGAAAATAGCAAAGGCATTTTCAGGATCACCACCCAAGTTAGCAATGGTTTTTGCCAAAGATGCTCCGGCAGCTCCTAAGGGTTGTCCGTGAGTTGAACATTGTCCTTCAAAGTTAGCGCCTTCTTCAGTTAAAGCACCTTTACCCATCACTGTTTTACCAATAATTAGGGTTGGTCGCTCTGTTTCTGCGTTGGCTGCTTTCAGTGCTGAACGAATTTCTTCAACATCATTTCCTTTGATGGTAATAACATTCCATCCCCAGGCTTCATATTTTTTAGCCGTATCTTCATGAGTAACAGCATCGGTATCTGTTGATAGCTGAATATCATTTGAATCGTAAAACATGATCAGGTTGCTCAAGCCCAAGAATCCGGCAATACGTCCGGCACCTTGTGAAATTTCTTCCTGAATACCACCGTCTGAAATGAAGGTGTATGTTTTATGCTCCATCCAATTGCCAAAGCGTTCTACCAGGAAGCGTTCAGCAATGGCAGCTCCAACAGCCATCACATGACCTTGTCCTAGTGGGCCTGATGTATTTTCAACACCTCGCTCGACATCGACTTCCGGGTGTCCGGGGGTAATGCTTTCCCACTGACGGAAGTTTTTTAGATCATCCATGCTGTATTTTCCGGCCAAGGACAAAATCGAATACAACATTGGAGACATGTGGCCTGGATCTAAGAAGAAGCGGTCCCGGTTGGGCCAGCTCATATCAGATGGATCGTAGTTAAGAAACTCTGCATATAATACGCTCACAAAATCGGCTCCACCCATGGCTCCACCAGGATGACCAGATTTTGCTTTTTCAACCATTGCTGCTGAAAGAATACGAACATTATCTGCAGCTTTTTCAATCAGTTTGTTACTCATGATTTTATTTTTTGCCAGAATTTATTTTTTCATGTTTTTCAAATGATTGCAAAAATAAGATTATTTGTGGAGAGGAAAGAATAAAAATAAAGATACCGGCTAGAAGAAAAGCATTTTGCTTTATCCAGCCGGTATCTTTTGGACTCTAAAAGATGGTTATTCAATGATGCGAACCATGATAACTCCATTGATTGCTGCGATTTTATCAGCAAGTATAGGATCTGCATGTTTCCGATCAACATCGATAATATTGTAGGCAATTTCTGCTTTGTTTCGGTTCAACATATTGGCAATGTTATAACCTTCCGATGCCAATAAGGTTGAAATTTGGCTAACCATATTCGGGACGTTTTTGTTGGCAATAACAATACGTGCACCTCCGTTACGCTCCATTTCTGCAGCTGGGAAGTTAACCGAATTAACAATGTTCCCATTTTCCATGAACTCGCGAATTTGGTCGACAGCCATAATTGCGCAGTTAGTTTCTGATTCGGCTGTTGATGCTCCCAAGTGTGGAATGGAAATAACCTTATCCATTTTCAGGGTTTCTTCGTCGGGGAAGTCAGTTACATAACGAGCAACTTTACCGGATGCAATGGCATCTTCCAAATCAGTATTGTTTACCAATCCGCCACGGGCAAAGTTGAGTAGGCGAACACCATCTTTCATCATTTTGAACTTATCTTTGTTGATGAAGCCCTTGGTGTCGTTATTTAAAGGAACTTGAAGAGTAACATAATCCGCATTGGCCAATAACGACTCCATTCCTTCAGCATGTTTTACATTACGGCTCAATTTCCATGCGTGCTTCACCGAGATAAACGGGTCATAACCCAATACATTCATCCCAAGTGCTTGAGCTGCATTGGCAACTAAAACACCAATTGCACCAAGCCCGATAACGGCAAGTGTTTTTCCACGAATTTCCTGGCCTGCAAAATTCTTTTTACCGGCTTCAATCAATGCAGGAACTTCGTCTCCTTTGCCAATCAATGTTTTTCCCCATTCAATTGAGGCGGCAATATCGCGCGAAGCCAATAGCAAACCTGCGATCGTCAATTCTTTAACGGCATGCGCATTGGCTCCTGGTGTATTGAATACAACAATTCCCTGGTTTGTGCATTTTTCAATAGGAATATTATTAACACCTGCGCCAGCGCGAGCAATGGCTTTCAAGCCCGAGCCAAATTCCATATCATGCATTTTCATACTACGGACAATAACTCCGTCTGGATTTGAAAACTCGCTGGCGATCTCGTATTGATCTAATGGGAAGCCTTTTAGACCAATAGGGTCAATTTTATTTAAGGTTTGAATCTTAAACATAAGCACTTATTTTTCTGTAATTTTGATTTTAAGTCGAATAATGAGAAGTTCAAAAGCCTGACAAAGATCAGAATTTTATTTAAAAATTGATATTTTTCAGGCTTAATTATTTACAAATTTCAAGTTGATTTGACATTAAGCCTGCAAAAGGTCGCTTAATGACCTGATCATGTGCTTCTGTAATCGCATGAGTGTTGATTAGTTATTCCTCTCTTTTTGTTAATTTGGTCTTATGTTCTTTTTAAGGAGCTTGTGTTTCTGTGCGGTTTTTTATGTCAGGGAGTGTCTGCTTATCTTATTTTCTGTTGTTGCATTTATAGCACTGGTTAATAGGTGAATTTGGGAGATTGAACAAAACACGAGATAATAAGTGAAAGTATTCTCCTGGTATAATAGATAAAAAGCCGCCCCAAATTATTTTGAGGCGGCTTTCGTGTATGCGTCTATTTTAGGCGTGTGTCCTAAACCTTATTGCTGTTGATCAAAACGGATACCGTGTTCCCAACGAAGTAATATACCTTCATCTGCAACGGCTTCATGTCCGTTTCCTGAAATATCACTGAATGTATTTCCTTCTCCTTCATCCATTGGCCAGTAGCCAATCAAATCCTTGTTTTCAGGATTTATGGCATAGTACATATTGTTCTCAATTTGAGATTGTGATATGGCTGTTTTCCACAGACGAACTTGACTCATGCCACATTGATCTACAAACCAGCCTCCGCTTGAAATCATTTGTAAGTAGTCAAAGCGAACGCTTCCTCCTTGTGGAGCTGGGGGATCAAATTTTACGTTTTGCTTACCATTTCTGTATATAGTAAGGCTAACTCCATCATAAACAAAGGCCCAGTGATACCACTCATTTGGCACTAAATCACTTGCTGTTTCGATCTGTCCACCAAGGGTCTTTATTTGTAAGTAGTTATAGGGCCTGTTAGCATCGCCAAATCGAATGTAAATTTCGTGGTCTTTACTTCCTGTATTGAATACAGCTTGGTTATTTTTACTGTATGCTGACATTTTAGACCAGAATTCAAGGCTCCACTGATTGGTCGTGATTCCCCAGTCTGCTTCAGGAGAAGCATTGATCTTTTTCCCTCCAATTCCTGATAAAACCGGGATTGAGACATTCAATGGCTTAGACAGCAGGTAGATAAATTTGGATTGTGATGAAGATTTGCTAATCTCTCCTGCTAGTACGTTCCCAAGTTCAACTCCAAGAGCATATTGTTTCCCGTTAGTTTCAAAATCCTTTACGCTGAATGTATAAACTGCGTTTATTTCGCCGGCCGGAATAATCACACTGGCATTTTCTGGCAGGTTAAAATCGGGAACAGGAAAATACTCCGTATTGTTAGCTTCATTGTAGCTTGTTAGCAACTCTGAGTTAAGCTTTATGGCCACTTCAACATCTTGGTTGACCTTTTTAGCTAGCCGTACGTTGACATTAATGATAACTTCATCTTCCATTGTTAATGTTACAGCTTTGGCAGAACCTGTAGCATCATTCAAATATATGCTGTTGTCTATTATTCCGTACTCTGCATCATCACATCCCGCAAAGAGTGCGCCTATCAATGCGATGATTAAACTGAACGAATATATTTTTTTCATTTGTCTTTTATTTAAAGTTTTTCATCAAAATATGATAGTCTGAAGGTTACTATTCTTCCTGTCCTTCAGAATCAGACGAGTTTAGCCTTTCATTATATATTCTAAAAAGATTGGTGATCCCATTGCGTAAGTAATAATACTCTGGCGATCCGTCGTAATCTCCTTTCCCTTTTGGCGCATAGTCAAATCCTGATCGATACAGTCCACATCCTCCAATTTGTTGGTTTAGTCCTTCTGGTTCATAAATAAACTCAGACATTCCTAGAAAACCGCCTCCCGAATTGGCATATGACTCAAAGTTTTCAGTCAGAATCGTTTTACGAACAACTTCTTTTTCAGTAATGGTTCCGGCATCGATATGCTTTTTCATATCATTAAGAACTCCTTTAACCCGGTACGTGCGATTTGCATCGGTAGTAGAACCGTAGGCTTGTAGAACGTAATAGTCGATGTATTGTGACTCCCAGTCTTCACCCATACCTTTTCCAACACCTATTTCTCCATCTACAAGAAATAGTAGTCCGGGAATAGCTTCTTTTCGTCCATCACGGTCAGTTCGTTGAGAGCCAGCACCAAAATAGTATCCCAGTTCCTCTACGAAGATGCGGCTTTGTACATCGTTTCTCCAAAGGTAAGCAGTTGCCTGACCTGCATAATAGGGTTCGTAATCCCAGTCGAAGCCATCATAGCCACTCTCTACCACGGCATCATAAATAGCTTCTGCATATTTACGTATGGCAGGCCTAACAACGGCTTCTTCTGAGCTATTACCGATATCATAAATAGGATCAGGATTTTCAGGATCGTCAATGTATTCGCCAACTCTTGCTGAAAACAGTGTTACAACGACTTTTGTACCTTTTACTTGCTGCACGTATTCCATGTCTGCTTTACGCTCAGGACTTAAGTCGAATTTTGGGTGTCCACCCCAATTCGAAGCAATGGTAACAGAATCGGGTAGTCCTCTTAGGCTATTAGATCCTGTTGGTGAATTGCCGGTCCAGTTGTCAAACCAAACGAATACTTGGGGAAGTCCTGGAGTTTGTTTCCATTCCCTAAGGGCTTCATAATACTCTTCTGTCTTTATTGTTGATGTTAAATCCGTATTGTTTTCAGATTCTATTTCGGTCCACTCACTACATCCTGCTAATAGGAAAGCTGTAATAGCGACCAATACTGACGCTTTGATATATTTTATTACCATCGTGTGTTTTGTATTATATGATAAGCGTATTGTTTGCTTAGTCAATGTTATTTGTTTTTTGTTGCCCACCAGAGATCAGTTGAAGCAACATCATCACCTCCCAGCATTTTTATGGCCTCCTGAACGGCGTCACTATTTCCTTGGTATTGCGATTGAGGAAATGGCAAACGTCGAACCATACGAGATGGAGTATTAACTACGCTTCCCATAAAACTGCTAGAACTTAAGTTGTCTAGTGCTGGAAACATTTGAGGATATCCTGTACGGCGATGATCGCACCAAGCTTCAAAGCCAAGAGGGTAGTTCGCTAACCACTTTTGTGTAATGATTTTTTCAAGTTTCGTATTTTCACTGGTTCCTGCATCATCCCAAGACACATTAATTGCTTTGTCAACTGCAACTTCCTTGCTATTTATCGGATCACGATAATTCTCCGGAAGAGAGGTTGAGCTTAGGTAAGTTCCTAGCTCCACATGGTGTTGTTCCATCGACAGTCTGATACCTTCCTCGTAGTGTTGTTTGGCTTTTTCTTCTCCGCCTGGGATCCAGCCTCTCAACGCTGCTTCAGACTTGAGGAAAGCTGTTTCTGCAGCACAAAAAACCAGTAAAGGTGAATTTGAAGTGAAAGCAGGTTTCGAAAAAATCATTGCGTTGGAATAGTAACCTTTATTCATATTTTCAGTTCCCATTCTAACTCCTCGGAAAGGAGTGTTTCCATAAGTAACTTCCGTCATATAAGCTGACCTGCGAGGATCTTCGAACCCATTCATATACGATGACAACACGGCATTTACTGCCAGGTCGCCCCACGAGTGAGAGGCTTTGTAGTAAGGATTGTCTTGTGTGGGGATGTAGGCATTATCGGCGTTTGCGTCTATTGCCCCCGCATTGATTGCTTCTTGCATGACCTGTTTGGCATATTCTGTATCAACTAGAGCAATGCGCACTGCCATCCGCAATTTTAGAGAATTGGCAAATTTGAGCCACTTGTGAAAATCGCCATTGTAGATTACATCGTATTCCGCTAAAGGACTTGCCTGTGGAGTTCCGGCCAGGTAATTGGTTAATGACCGGATACTATTGTCTAAGTCTGCTATCATATTATGATATACATCTTGGACATTATCATACGGAGTTGTAATTCCTCCTTCGCCAATTTTTGAATAAGGGATTGGTCCGTACATGTCGGTAACTCGGAGCATGGTGGCTACGCGTAGAATATTTGCCCAAGAGTAGATGTATCCGTTGCTTTGAGTGACTTCTTTAACCTTTATGAAATTGGAGTTAAAGCCAACCATAATTTTATTAAAAGGCCAGTCAACCCAGTCTTTTGCAGGATTAAATGTTCCAAAGTTTGTTCCCTGCCAGCTATTCGTAGGCACCATGTAACCACCATATTGATTCCCAATCATCTGGTGAATCATCTGACTTTGGTTTTCCTGTGCCGGGTGCATGGCAGCAATCATCGTTGGAAAAAGAGAACCCAGACTTTCTGATTCAGTAATATCTTCTGCTGTGGGATCAGTAGGGTGCAGGTTCAGTTCTTCAAAGTTATCTGTGCACGATGATAACAGCAGGACTGTAACTAGTAGCGTAATTACAGATAGACTGTTTTTTAAATGATATAATTTCATTGTTTTGTTCTTTTTTAGAATTGCAGTTTGACACTAAAGCCCATGTTTTTTAGACTTGGTTGCATGAAATAATCGACTCCCGTATAGAACGTGTTTGAGGCTGATGGTACAAGTTCTGGATCGAAAGGAGCTTTACAGTATAGCATTGCCAGATTATTTCCGACGAGCGACAAGGTGACGTCCGCAACGTTATTCAACTTTTTCTTAGGAATTGTATATTCAATACTAATCTCTTGCAATCTAATATTTGTGGCGTCATAGACATAGTAGTCGGCCTTTCCGGTACCTTCGCTCACGATGTTTAAGAAGTCTTGTGCTGGTACCTTCGTTCCGTTGATATTCACTCCTCCTTCAGAACGAAGTTTTGCGCTGTATTCAGAAACTCCATAGCGGTCGAGTATCGCTTGTGTATTGGATACAGCTAACCCGCCAAATCGTCCGCTAACTAGGACGTTTAATCTCACTCCTTTGAATGAAAAAGAGTTGCGCCATCCCATGTTATATTTAGGAAGCAGAGAGCCTAGCTTTTTATAGTCTTCAGATTCGAGACTAATCATTGATGGAAGCTGTGTGGAAGGATCAAGGTAAATGTATCCATTGTTGTCTCTTTTAAAGTCAGAGGTCATATAGATATCACCCATTGTACCACCTTCGGTTAATCTTAATAGAGGAGAACCTACGCTTCCGAGTGTCGCTTTATCGATGGTTGCCATCTCAATTTGCTTTCCATCAATAAGAAAGTCGCTAACCAAGCGCTCTACTTTGTTCTTATTGTAGGTAAACGTGTAATTTGATGCCCATTCAAAATTGCCCCATTGCTTGTTATAACCCAGAGCCAGTTCTAGTCCCGAGTTTATAACATTACCAGCTTGGATATATACCTTTTCGTATTCTCCGTCTGCTAATGTGGCAAGGTGAGTTTGATTACTGGTATTCGATCTGTAATAAGTTGCATCTAATGAAAGTGCGGCATCGAAAAACTTCATGTTAAGCCCTGCCTCAAACGAGTTGGTAATTTCAGGTTTTAGGTTGAAGTTAGGCTTGTTTTTTGATTGCTCATACGAGTTGGTTTGCTCATCGTAGATGTAAAAACCACGTGTGAGGTAAGGATCATATGAATTTCCAACTGAGGTGAACGCTACACGGCCTTTTAGGTAGGTAAACCAGTCTGGGAGTTTGGCTACCTCGCTAACAAGACTTGATAATCCAACCGATGGGTAGAAAAAAGAGCGCTCTTTTGATTCAGACCATGCAAGTGCCGAATCCCAGTCATTACGACCTGTAAGTGTCAGGAATAAGAACCGATTGTAACCAATTTCAGCATTGGCAAAAACCGACTGAGTTTGGCGTTTAAGGCCATCATCATCTAGTTTAAAAACACCAACAGTTCTGACCATGTTTTCAGTCGTAAACCAGTTGGTTAGTTTATCCAGGTCACCTTCTATTAGATGGCTATCCATACGACGATCTTTTATTGAAGCCCCTAAGTTTACATTAAATGTAAACAGACCTGAAGTCCGATCGATATTGGCAATTACATCTGCATAGGTTTGTTTTTCATCGCGCTGAGATAACTGATAGCGTCCTTTGGGGCCAGCGAAAATAGCAAGTGTTCCGGCATAACGCTTATCCGTACTTTTAGAAGTTGAGTTATCAATATTAACACGCCCGATAACATTGAGCCAATTCGTGATATTGTACTTCAAACTAGTTGAAAGCATGTATCTTTGCCGATCTAGTTCTCGGTTCATACGATTCATAATCCAGAATGGATTTTGTAGCGATAAGCCTTGGTCTCCATAAGGCCAATACTGGACATTAACCTCCCTGTTGTCATCATAACGTTCGTAAAGCTGTACGTCTCTGAAGTCTTCGCCTCTAGGGAATAGGTAAAGCGCAGGAAGTGGGTTGAAATACTGTCCTTGCGAAACCATATTTTTACTTTCCTGAACGATGTAGTTAACACTTGCGTCTAGTAAGAACTTGTCGTCTAAAAATGTCGTTGTATTCCGGTAAGTAAAATTATAACGATCATAATCGTTGTTGGAGAGGATGCCGGAGGCATTGTTCGCTGAAGCTGAAAAGTAGCTTTGACTTTTATCATTTCCAGTTGAGATGGAAACGGTATTAACCAGGTTTACCCCAGTATTGAAAAAGTTTGCAGGATCATACCTAAAAGCTGTTTCTCCTCCCCAACTTCCGTTTTCACCTGGTAGATTGCCATAAGTGTTTTGAAATTTTGGCATCATCATGGGAGATGAGAAGGTTGTGCTATTGCTGTAAGAAGCAGTTGTTTTTCCTGCTTTCCCTTTTTTCGTGGTTATGAGCACAACGCCGTTAGCTCCTTCATATCCGTATAGTGCAGCAGCAGAGGGGCCTGTTAAAACCGACATGCTTTCGATATCATCTGGATTAATATCGGCCGCACTTTCAGTACCTGGTTGAGAAGAGTAGGCTCCGCTATCAGCCTTTCCATAAACAGAGTTGTTCATGGGAACACCGTCAATAACATACAGGGCGTTGTTACTAAGTGCGATTGACTTGGTTCCCCGCATAACGACTTTTACAGCAGAACCAGGGCCAGCAGCGCTTGAGTTGATTTGTACTCCGGCTACTTTTCCTGTCAGCGAATTCATGAAGTTCGCATTTTTTACCGTTGTCAACTCTTTGTTGTTGACTTTTTGGACATTGTAACTTAAGGCTTTCTCTTCTCGTTTGATGCCAAGAGCTGTAACAACAACCTCATCAATATCAACTACAGATGGTTCAAGAGTGATGTCGATGTATTCTTGATCCTGAACTAGAATTTCTTGTTTTTTATAGCCAATAAACGAAACGCTTAAGGTTTGTCCTGACGTTACTTCTAATTCAAAAAAACCATCGAAGTTCGTGATGATTCCCGTGGTTGTACCTTTGATTACAACAGTAACTCCGACAATTGGCTCTCCTGACTTGTCTGTTACCTTCCCTTTTAGTTTCTTTTTTTCTTGGGCAGGCGAGAGCTTATCGTTTTTTAATACCGTAATGATTTGCCCATTTACAGTACATTTAAAGCCTTGCTCTTCAAAAATTTTATCTAAGACCTCTGTTAATTCTACGTTTTTGGCTTGATAAGTGATCCGTTTATCCATGTCTAAGCCACTAGTATTCATTGAGAATGAATAGTTGTGTTTAGCTTGCAGGACTTCAACGGCCTGTCTGGTAGTTAAGTTGTCAAAGTTTACAGAGATTTTTTGAGCGAATGCGGGGGATGCAGTTCCTATAATTCCCCATAGTAGAATAATTAGAAACTTCTTCATACCCAAAGGGGGTTGTTTGAAGTTTTTCTGATTAAATTTCATAATTTTAAATGATTTTTTAGTTGTACTATTAATTAACTGGAAAATTTCTGGGGACGGGAGAATGTGCCATATTCTCCTATCCCTTTTTACATTAGCTTAGGTTTTTACCCATAGGCAGTGATCTTTAGTTGTATTCATTATTTGATATAAATTGTATTTGCCTTGCGGCTGATTGTCATTTTTCCATTGATATTTAAGGCCGAGAGTATTTCTTCAAGACTTTCGTTATTTATAAAAACAGAATAATAAACCTCCGTTTTTAATGCTTCATTTTCGATGTTGATGCGGACATCAAAATACCTCTCCAGAGAAATCGCTATTTCTTCCAGTGTTTCATCAATGAAGTAAAAGCTCTGGCCTTGGTACCACTGTTTTCTTATTGCTGGAATAAATTCACTGGAGTTGATTCTGCCGGTACTTTTTTCGAATTTTACAACTTCCCCAGGTTTTAATATTCTTGATTTTATTGAACCATTGTAGTTGGTATTCATTTGTATCGCTCCTTCCAGTAAGGATACGACAATCTGCGAGTCTTCACTGTAAGATTTTAAATTGAACTTAGTCCCCAGAACTTGTACTGAGACTTCTCCCGCTGATACGACAAAAGGGCGGTTTTTATCCTTTTGGACTTCTGCATAAACTTCGCCGGCAACATATACTTGTCTGATGGAGTGATTAAACTGTTTGGGGTAAATTAGTTTTGTGCCTGCATTGAGCCATAGTTTAGTGCTATCAGGTAAGTAGATCATCTTATTTTGTCCGTAAGGAACATATTCTTCGACCCACTCTTTGGGGTTGTTTGTTTCGGTATAGAAGTAGAAACAAGCAACGATTAGGGGAAATAGAAGGATTGCTGCGGCATAGCGATACCAAAGTCCGATTTTTCTTGTTATTTTCTGCTTTTTGCTGAATCGTTCTCGTTGGTGCTCGGTAACGGTATGCTCAAACTTTTTGAATGCTTCGCGTGCCTGTATTTCATTTTTGCCAAGTTGTATGCTATTCAAAATCTCTTTAAGCAGCAGGTCATCACTCCCGTCATCTTTTAGATTTGCAAGCCAGTGTTCTACTTCTATTATTTCAGATTTTGAACACTTGTTGTGAAAATATCTTAGGATCAGGTCTTTTGTCATAATCGTTTCTCTCTCTTAACGGCATTTGTAATGTCGACAAGAATAGAACGAAACAAGAGGAAAGACTACGTAATGCTTTTTTAACTTTTTTTAATAGAAATTTAATTGGTGCTTATGGGGGAACGAAAAGGTGGAGCGAAAACCATGCTTATTGGTTGGTGCTTGTTTTGTGCTAGATTAATGGAGTGCTGTCAGTTAGTAGAATAGGAATAAGAAATGGTGAAAGGAGGACAAGTGTTTTCTAATGTCTTTTAGAGCCAGCGAAATGTGTTTTTCCACTGTTCGTATAGATAGTTGTAGGTGTTCTGCAATTTCATTATTTGAAAGCATTTGCTCACGGCTAAGGGTGAATATTTTACGTCGCTGTTCAGGCATGTGTGCAACAATTTTTGAAATTTGTGCTCTCATGGTTTCCATATCCAGCGTCCCCTCAAAATCTTCTGTTTGTATGCGTTGGTTTTCCTGAATTTCTTCGGTATGCATATTGACTTTTAACCTGAAATGATCGCGTATCTCATTTTTTGCCAGCACATAGAGGTAATTATGAATGGATTTATTGGGGTCAAGCTTTTCCCGATTAAGCCATACCTTTAAAAATATGTTTTGCGTGATATCTTCCGCAAGCCACGAATCCTTCACCATCCCCATTGTAAACGAATGAAATAAGGTGTATTTTTTATCGAAAAGTTGACGAAAAGAAGACATGTCTCCTTTGATCAGGCCTTTGATAATATCTTTTTCGGATATATCAAACATTCTCTTTTATTTGGTATTTTTTGCAAACATAAGAAAAATAGCACACAGATTAGAATCAAGTATTGAGGCATCTTGCGCACATTGCTAAACGTCAATAGTATGCTGGTTAGTATGCGGGAGATCTTAGTTTGGTAAAGAGACCTTTTGTGTGGCTGTAAAGGTGTTGGTACACTATTTCCCTTTTCGCCAACGCAATTCAGGCTTGACAAAACCCGGGACTCCCTTGCTTATGCTTTTTACATCTTCAATGGAGTAGAATGCTTTGGGGTTGTAGGTACGCATGATCTCTAATACTTTTTTAAGCTCATTGCGTTTGATGATGGTATAGATGACAGCAACTTTTTCATTAGCGCCTTGGGCTTCGTGGTGGGTAATTCCGTAACCACTCGCTTTTAATTTTGCAATGAGGTTATCGGCACTTTTTCGTGTAATAATTTGAAGTTGAACAATGCCTACCGCTAACTTTTCTTCAATGATCAGACCAATGTAATTGCCTGTAGCAAAACCGGCACCGTAGGCTACATAAGCTACCCAATTATCGATATTCTGGATAATCTTACTCATGGTGACCAGCCAGATCACCACTTCAAAGAATCCAAGTAGGGGAGCAATCAACTTTTGTCCTTTGGATACCATGACAATTCGAAGGGTACCTACAGTAACGTCACTAATTCGGGCAAAGAAAATCAGTAGCGGTAAAACGACATACGAAAAGAGATTGCCCTCCCAAAAGTTGATGCTGAGAATTTCCATAATAAGCTACTTGATTTTGCTAA
Organism: Sunxiuqinia elliptica; assembly: GCF_900113005.1. Classification (GTDB taxonomy): domain Bacteria; phylum Bacteroidota; class Bacteroidia; order Bacteroidales; family Prolixibacteraceae; genus Sunxiuqinia; species Sunxiuqinia elliptica. Next base: position 64,201 of record NZ_FONW01000007.1, on the reverse strand, counting down.
AAGTAGGAAATTATTTGATGTTGCAAAAGCGGAAAGCTCCTTAAAATTCGCTTGTAAAATGGAACTTAACGTCTTTGAATTCATCTTGTGCCATCTGCAAAATAAAGCCAGAGTCCGCCATAAATACATCACGCCCCCGTTTGTCGGTTGCCATTTTTTGGTGCTTCCGTTTTTTAAATTCACTTAGTGTTTTCGGATCGTCACATTCAATCCAACAAGCTTTATGCATGGCTAGGTTTTCGAATCGACACTTGGCACCATACTCATGTAACAAACGGTATTCAATTACTTCAAACTGCAGTTGTCCAACAGTCCCGATAATTTTACGCCCGTTAAACTGGCTCGTGAAAAGCTGTGCAACTCCCTCGTCCATTAATTGGTCAATTCCTTTTGAGAGTTGTTTCGATTTCATCGGATCTGCATTTTCAATGTATCGGAAAAGCTCAGGAGAGAAACTGGGCAATCCTTTGAAATGGATCTCTTCTCCTGCAGTTATTGAATCGCCAATGACTAGGTTGCCGGAGTCAGGTACACCAATAATATCACCGGGGTAAGCTTCTTCAATAATTTCTTTCTGCGAAGCCATGAAAGCCGTCGGGCTTGATATTCTTAATTGCTTGCCACTTCGGATATGTTTATAGGCTTTGTTCCGTTCAAATTTTCCGGAGCATATTTTCACGAAAGCAATCCGGCTACGGTGATTCGGGTCAATGTTCGCGTGAATTTTAAAGATGAAACCGGTAAAATCTTTTTCATCAGGCTTAATTTCGCGTTCTTCTGTTTGGCTGGAGCGAGGATACGGTGCAATTTCAACAAAAGCATCCAACAATTCCTGTACTCCGAAATTATATAAAGCACTTCCGAAAAATACGGGCGCCAAATTTCCTTTCTGGTATTCTTCGTGATCAAATTCAGGATAGACTCCTTCAACCAGCTCCAGTTCTTCGCGTAAAACAGAGGCATCGTCGCCAATGTAGTTTTCAAGTTCGGGACTATTGATGTCCTTGAACTCAATGCTGTCTTCTATTTCCTGCACGTTGGCATTGAATAGCCTCAGGTTTCTGTTGTAGATATTGTAAACACCTTTAAAGTCGGGACCACTATTGATCGGCCAACTTAAAGGACGGGTTTTAATCTGAAGTTGGTTTTCGATTTCATCCAACAAGTCGAATGAATCTTGCGATGGACGGTCGAGTTTGTTGACAAAGACAATCACTGGAGTCTTGCGCATCCGGCAAACATTCATGAGCTTTTCAGTTTGCGGCTCAACCCCTTTGGCAGCATCAATAACAATAATTACACTGTCAACGGCAGTAAGTGTTCGGAATGTATCTTCTTGGAAATCCTGGTGACCCGGTGTATCCAAGATGTTGATTTTGTAATTTCTGTATTCAAATCCCATCACGGAAGTTGCCACAGAAATACCACGCTGGCGCTCAATCTCCATAAAGTCGGAGGTGGCTCCTTTTTTGATTTTGTTGCTTTTTACAGCTCCGGCAACACGAATGGCACCTCCAAAAAGAAGGAGCTTTTCTGTTAAGGTTGTTTTTCCGGCATCCGGGTGGCTGACGATTCCAAATGTTCTTCTGCGTTTAATTTCTTCTATAAAGCCCATACAAATAATTTGAGCTGCAAAAATAGAATTTTTATGCAGAAACCGGAGCTGATTATTGAATTGATTTTGATATGAAACGCCAGTATTTTTTATGAAACTTTAGTCCTTCGCTTCCAATTCGGTCTAGATAAGTTTTGGGTTGATCAGATGGACTAAACATCAGCGAATCTCCTGCCTGAAAGAGGGCTGTGACTTCAGGATGAAATTGAACGCCAAAGACATGGGGGTATTTTCTATGTCGAATTCCCTCAATAACTTTCCGATCCATTGACCATGCCGTTACTTCCCAGCAATCACTCAGATTTTCAACGGCCTGATGATGTGAACTTAAAACTGGGGGGGATACTTCCGATTTCCATTTCACTTCATTCCTGAAAAAGCCATCCTCTGCCAAACGCAATTGGTGAAAATTGGTGGTCATTAATCGGTCGTTTTCAAAAATCTCTTGCCAGTAGTTTCGGTGAATCTTATCCTTATCCAACTGAACAATCTCCGCGGGATCGTCAATGCCATAAACTTCTGAAGGAATGTCTTGCACTATCGTTCCGCCTGTTGCCACGTTCATGGTTTGCATGCCTAGACAAAATCCTGTGACAAAGTATTTGGGGTTTTTCTCCAGCAGGGGAACAAAGTCCGGGTTTTGAGTCCCTCCGAGCAGGTGAAATAGAAGTGAGACTTCAAACAGGTGGCGATAAGGGTCGGTGACCACAGCGTATTGATTTTCTTCACCGTAAAGAACTGGCTGGATATCGGGACCTCCAAAAAAGAAAATACCCAAAGTTTGGTCAAACAGGATTTCAAAGTTATTGGAGAAATCGTTTTCGGTGTACACATTGTCTGTGTTTAACATGCCTGTTAGGTGCTGCAGGTGAAAGTCCTTAAGCTCATTTTCCTGAATAAAATCAACCGATTGGCTGTAGTCGTAGTTTTCAAAGCTGTAATAAATTCCAACAATCTCGGCCTCTCCAATAAATAGGATCTGATTATCAATCAGAAACTTCATGGTCTCAATATTTTTAACTGTTGGATGAGCCATTAGGATATAAGTTTTCCCGGGTTCACCACCATCTTTGAAATAGTCTTGAGCCTGACTCGCAAAATGAACAAATAGCGTGAATGTCAGGACTAGCAACCAAGTATATCTATTCATTCTCATAAGCGCTGGATTACTTTTTTTGATGTATTGAAACTACCGTGCGTGTTCTTAAGGCACAAAATGTATATTAACTATAGGCACGAAAGTTTCAATCGTTATCACTTAAAAATTAATAGCAATAGGAAGGTGAAATTAATAATTTTTCCCGGAGATGTTAAAAAATGTTATCAACTATGTTTTTTATTATTAATTTTAGATTTCATAAACCACGAAGAAAAAGGATTGACATGTCTTTAAAACTGTTTCTACTGAATGCCTTAGGGGGGATTAAAGCTACATCAAAAATTGAGTCGGAAAAGGAAATACTTTGGAAAGATTACCAGGCGTTTACAGCGGTTGAGTCGTCCGACGAGCTGAAAGAGTTTTTGAAGCTTCAAGAGCAAGTGCAGGCTGATTCTTTTCAGAAGCAGAAAAAGGAATTGAAAGGATTGATCTTTAAAGGTAGCCCGGAAGAGCGTCAGTTAAAGCAATACAATCGCTTGAAACGTAAAAAGACGCTTCGTAATTATTACCAAACGCTTACATCTTCCGATTTGAAACGGTATGAGGAGTTGAAGAGCTCGAATAAGCTTGATCGGTATTTTGAGTTGAAAGAAAGCATGTCACATAAGCCGGATAAGAATGATGAAAAGGCGATGGAAGAGTGGCGCGAGTTTCAATCCTTAAAAAAGTCAGATGATGTCAATTTTTTCCATAAATATCCTCGATCAAAGGCTTACCGCAATTATTTGCATGTAAAGGACTCGGAAGATTTGCGTGAGTTTGAGAGTTTGCAGAAACATGTTGAAGCGGATGAGTTTAAGCAGCGAAAAGCCTATTTGGATGATCCTAAAAAATGGGAAAAGACAGAGCAATACAAAGCAGAGAAACAATACGAATCATTAAAAAACAAGCAAACAATCCAACTGTATTTGAAATATAAGGATTCAAATCTTTTTGACTTTTTCAAGTCATGGGATTTAGTTTTTGAAGATCGTTTTGATCAAGGTACGCTTGATGAGTCTAAATGGAAAACTGTTCTTTATTGGGCGGCCGAAACCGTTGGACACAACTTTTCGCAGGAAGGCGACTTGCAAGCCTATAATGATGGAAAAAATGTTCACTTGAAAGACGCTCGTTTAAAGCTCCAGGTAAAGAAAGATAAGGTCAATTCATTCCTTTGGAACTCAACTTTCGGATTTGTTGAGAAAGAATTTGACTATTCGTCGGATACGCTAACTACAGGGGGCTTGTTCGAAGCAGACCACGGTATTCTTGAAGCTAAAATTAAGTACAACCCGAATAAAAGTTTGCAAGATGTCTTTTTCTTGTCTGACAGCGAGAACAAGCAACGGATTAATTTACTCGAAGCTGGCGCGATCAACCGGATCGGACTGCTGCGAATGAATAATGAAACAGCTCACCATGAAACCTTTTCTTTAGCAGGATTGGCTACAGGCAAATTCTATATCTTCAGGCTGGAATGGGAAAAGGGGAAACTGAGCTGGAAGATTAACGATCGTGAGCTTTTTACGATAAATTCTCAGGTTCCTGATTCACCAATGTTTATCAATTTGGCCTCTCTTGTCGTTCATGAAACCCGAACATTGCCTCATAGTTTCGAGGTGGACTGGGTACGGTTTTATCAACCGAAAAACTAGCAGAAAATAGCGCGTTAATAGAGTGTGACATACTATGACTTGGGCGTTTATGGCTTAAGGCTGCGCTATTTTCGACATAAGTCTCGATTCAGGGGAGTTCGATTCTCAAATGTTTGGAGAATTTCGAAATATGAAATTCGGAGTTTCAAGTGTTTTGTAAACTCTTCTGTTTGATTTCAGCGTGTTCAAGTTAGCCATCCAGACGTCTCAGCTGAAAACGGCTAATACCCCCGCTTATTAAATAACACGTACCCAAAGCTAAAAGCGACGTAAAACTTGGTGTTTTCCTTTTCAAAATAGTTAAGGGTCAGGCTCACTGGTCCAAGTCCCGTATGGTATATAAAACCTCCTGAACCCATCAGTTTCAAGGTACTATATTGGTCTGGATCGTATAAAGCTTGAAAGTCTTCGCCTCTATTGATTCTTCGAACTGGAGCAAAAGCATAGCCTTCCAGACGAAAGTGTAGTTGATCATTGAACTCATAGATTGTCTTTATTCCAGAAGCAAAATACTTGTTCGCTCTGTATTTCTTTAAGAACAGTGTTTGGCTAAAAGGTGTCGGTGTGAAGGTGTTGGCTGCCAGCAATGTTGAGGTGTAATTGTTGAAAACATCCTTATTGCTTAAAACTCCTTCAGCGGTAAATCCAAGTGTCGTGTGTTTGCTTAAGGGGAAATACCGATCATATTTGCCTTCTAAGGTATAGAAATCATGGTCAACCGAACTGGATGTCGGGAATGGCGAATTGGAGCCCGGCTTGTGTTTTTCGTTGCCCAGTGTATAGGTGAAATTTATCTCTGCTGCTGTTCCTTCTGTAGCGTATTGCTTGTAATTTTGAGAGTTCTTCAGCAAGCTGACTCTTCCTGAAAAGGCATCGAAATCCGTATGTTCTGCATCGTCATTTTTCCGCACCGACTCGGTGAAGTAGTAGGCATCAGAGGACGAAGAATAGCTGGTTCCGAAAGTTAATTTCCCATGTGTTTTTATGGGAAAGCCCAGTTCAAAACGGACATTACTTTCGTCCTGAATCACATAAGGTGAATTAACATCCTCAAAGAAGAATTCGTTACTGTTTGAGAAGTAGTCCCAACGATTTAAGGTTAAGTATCCCGAGAGGTAGAAAGGAAGTCGGGTGGGGAAGTCAATTCGTCCTCCAGCCTTGATGGAACTATAGAAACGTCCGAAATAAATATTGGTACTTAGCGTGTAAGCCCGACCGTTGAAAAAACGGTAGTCGACACTTAAGAAGCCTTGGTTGATAGGCTTGGTTGAAACGTTTCCTCCGAAGTTAATCTCTAAGGGATTTGACTTTTTTACTTTCAAGTGCAGGTCAAAATAACCTGTTTCTTTATTGTATAGCGATACGGGACGAACCGATTTTAATTGCGGATCAGCAACCAACTTGAAATATTCGTGACGAAGGTCTTCCAGACCGATGACATTATTTCGGTGTTTTATACTTTGGATAATGTACTTGCGCTGCATTGGGTCGGTAACACCTTCAACCTGAATGTTTTGAAATTTGAGTTCCGGCTTGCGGATGTTGAATTTATGGCGTTTCTCATCTACGGATGTCTGATCTACCCGTCTTGAAATAAGCGTTTTGATGGAATCCATCTTGCTCATGGTTGTTTGGTAACCATCTTTTTCGATGATCATAAGCTTATCAAAATCGAGTAGGCCGATGTTGGTGAACTTGGTTTCGAGTAGTAAGCCTTTGTCCGAGGGGACTTCGTAGTCCGTTTTTTGCATGATCATGTTTTCCAACTGTGCCATAACGTCATCTTCGTCAGGTCGTTTGGCATTGTTGGCTACCTTATGGCCAATCACAATGTCGGGGTTGAAAGCTTCAACCGTATTTTTAACCGGGAAATTATTAACGATTCCACCGTCAAAGACCAATGCACCATCAATGGCTATTGGCTTAAAATAAAGCGGAAAAGTCATGGATGCGCGAATCGCTTCGCCCAAGTCGCCACTGCGTAGTTCAACTTCCTGGTTTTCGAAAACGTCCGTTGCAATGCATAAAAACGGAACCATGAGTTTGTCGAAATTATAGTCGCAAACGGCATTGGTCGAAGAGAACATCTCCATAAATGCAAAGTCCATTTGTTCTTCAGGAATGATGTTCGTTGGCGGTAAAATTTTTAATTTGTCGTCGGTTTTTTGCAGGTCGAGATTAAGCCATGCCGGAGTGCCTTCCAGCTTTCGAAAGAAATAGCGATATTCTTCCTGAATTTTTCCGGTAGCCCAGAACTTAAATTGGTCAGATAAGAATAAAGTCTCCATTTCGTCGGGAGAATAGCCCGCAGCGTATAGTCCTCCAACGATTGCCCCCATGGATGTTCCTGCAATATAATCGATGGGGATATTATTCTCTTCTAGTGCCCGGATGACACCAATGTGGGCTAATCCTTTTGCTCCGCCACCACTCAATACGAGTCCGACCGATTGAGCATTTGCTACTAATATACAGCAAATGAGCGCAAAAGTTAAGCTAAAACGTTTCATGGCATGGGATTTATTTTCGAGCCCCTAAATTACATAAAAGGAACAGTAAAACCCGATGAAATGTACAAAACTTGCCAACTAGTCGTCCATCTTGTTTTTCAGAGACTGGAATCCTTCACCCAAAATTTCTTTGGCATCCATAACGGTGATGAAGGCATCGGGATCTATTTGGCTGATGTACTGCTCTAAAATAGCCACTTCGCGACGACTAACAACGGTGTAGATGATTTGCTTTTCCTGACCGCTGTACATGCCATTTCCTTTAAGGTAAGTGCCACCTCGTTCCAAATCGACCAGAATCTTGTTTTTAATTTCTTCGTGTTTGTCGGAAATGATCAGCAGGGCTTTGTTGTAGTCAAAACCTTCAATAGTAATATCAATAGCTCGGCCAGTGATGTAAATAACAACCCAAGAGTAGAGTGGGATTTGCCATTCGCCAAATGCAATCAACCCAAAGATTACAATAACAGAGTCAACATAAATGAGTGACTGCCCCAGTTGAATGCCGGTGTATTTTGACAAAATCATGGAGATGATGGCTGATCCACCTGATGAAGCACGCGATTTAAAAATGAAGCCTAAGCCAACGCCAAGCAACACTCCGCCGAAAACACAGGAAAGCAATACATCTTCAACCAAGGCTGCATCGCCAACAGGGCGAAGGTAAGTTATTAAGTCCATGAAGACAGATGTGAGCACAAAGCCAACGACTGTCTTTACCCCAAAGCGAGGGCCTAGTACCTTAATTCCAACGATGGTTAAGGGGATGTTGACCAGTAAAGCGAACAATCCGACTGGAAAACCTTCGGGCCAAAATGAGAAAAGACCTTTGGTCAGGTAGTGAACTACGATTCCTACGCCATATATTCCCCCGGGAACGATTTTGTGTGGAGAAATAAAATAGACAAATCCGACTGCTAATATGAATGAACCTAAAGTGATGAAGGCATATTCCTTAAACCACTTTAATGAAAACAGTTTTTCTTTTTGTAGGAATGGCATAACTTTTTTTTACAAATTAAATTAAGCAAAGTCTGATAAGTTGTGATTTTTATCAGAAAAAATAGTGTTGTGGAAACACTTTCAGATACAAAAAAAGGCCTTCTTATTGAAGACCTTTTGAGTATCATGAATGCTGATATTAGAATCTTTTTTCTTTGATCCGTGCTTTTTTACCAGTACGTTCACGTTGATAGAAGATCCGTGCACGACGTACACTACCTACTTTGTTAATGTCAACACCTTCGATAAAAGGAGAAGTCATTGGGAAGATACGCTCAACACCAATGTTTCCAGACATTTTACGAACGGTAAATGTTTTGTTTGTTCCAGCACCTTTCACTTGAATTACAACACCACGGAAGTCCTGAATACGTTCTTTGTTTCCTTCCTTAATTTTGTAGTGAACAGTAACAGTGTCACCAGCGCCAAACTTAGGTAGCTTGTTCTCTACCTCAAAAGCTTGCTCGGCTACTTTAATTAAATCCATCTTTTTAAATTTTAGGCAATATTACACAGCGTCAGTGTAAGAGATTGCAGATTTTGCGCAAAAATAGTAATATTTATTGTCTTGCAAAACTATTTTGCTGAATTTTATTGATTAGCTTTTAGGTGCTGGGATTCAGAATAGAATCCCTGTTTGCACCGATTTAGCTTTTTTATTTTCTTCTTTAGTGTCCTGCGCCACCAATAACTTTAAAATGATCGCCGGTACTCTTGATAATTGCTTCGTACCACCAATCTGGGTATCCTGGTTGATCAGGAGAAGCAGGCATGCCATACTCGTTGCGTTCAAATTGACCGTCTTTCTCTTTTTTAACGTTTCCGTCAATGTACTTGATCAGCAGGTATTGGAAAAGCTCTTTCCAGTCAGCGGTCATGTTGTTGGCTTCGTTGCTGGCATATTCAGTCAGGAATTGACGGGCTTTTGCTTCTCCTTCATTTTCGAAAAGGTAGTTGGCTGCTTGGTCAATTGCTGGAGTGCTGGCAATAAATTTGCCTTCAATTTCTGCTTGACGTTTGCGAACGTGCTCAATCATGGCATCGTAACGCAGGTAAGCAAAGTTGGTTACTGTATTGAAAATCCAGAAAGCTGACGTTTCAGAATAGTTCAGCAAGTCGCCGTTACCTACCTTGAAACACTCAGGAACTTCGGTAATGCCGCAATACATGGGGGCATAGCAGGTGCTGTAAGTGTCGTCAACACCAAACCATAGAATTCCTCCAATGGCATCGGGTAACCAAGAACGGCTTTGCGATACAAATGAGAAACCGGTTTGCTGCGTTGAAATGGCGCGTTCGTTGCAGTATTCTACGGAGTCAACTTCCCAGGTTAGTCCTCTCCAACGGTAGGGTAATCCATGAGGTCCGGCTCCTAAATCTTTGCTCATGTCCAGTTCTGTTCCTTCGTAGTGGTCGCGCATCATTTCCATCACATCTTTCACTGAAAGCTTCTTGTCTGGCTTAATCCACAACGGCATGCGGTTGGTTGCAAACTTGGTATTCGGATCCTGCTCAATCAGCCCTTTGGCATAGTTGGTGTATTGATCCATTCCTTCAGCTACTTTATTGAATCCGGCCCACACGCGAGCTTCGCAAAAGCGAGCTGCACCAAAATCAACCGGAGCATAAACATCTGAAAAGCTGAATTCTTTATTTTTCCCATCAAACCATCCTTTTTCGCGAGCAAAAGAGATCACGTCTTTCGAGTACATGCAGTTTTGTGTATCGTTTAAAGGGAAGGTGGTGATACGCGCTTGGTTGGCATGTCCGCTGATGTAGCCATCAGGAACCCGAACAGCAACCCAAACGGCTCCTTTTTCGCCTTCACCTTTTCCAATCATTTCCAGAATCCAAACTTCCTCTGGATCGGCAATTGAAAACGACTCCCCTGAACTGTAGTACCCATAGGTGTCTGCTAAGTCAGTCATTACTTTAATGGCTTCACGGGCTGTTTTGGCGCGTTGCAAGGTTACATAGATTAAACTTCCGTAATCCATGATTGCTCCAGATTGGCTGCTAAGCTCTGAGCGTCCACCAAAAGTGGTTTCGCCAATAGCCAGTTGATGTTCATTCATGTTGCCAATCACACTGTAAGTATGAGGCACTTCTGGAATAATTCCAAGAAATTTGCCGGTATCCCATTCGTAAATGTCCCGGGTGGTACCTTCCGGATGATCCGCAGCAGGTTGGTAGTACAGTTCGCCATAAAGTGTGTGCGAATCTGCTGCATAAGTGATCATGGTAGAGCCATCAACCGAGGCTCCTTTGGTAACTAGAAAATTGGTACAGGCCCAGCTATACGCCGCTCCTACAACTACAAATAAAGCGATTAAACTAATTCTTCTTATCATGCTATTTTTTGTTTTTAGAAATGTCAGCATTTGGTTTTGAAACGAAACCACTAAAAAAGTGAAAAAAAGCCTGAACTAAAAATGAGAAAGCTCAATTCGTTGGTTTTAGTTCGGCAGAGAAGAAAGAGCGGTGAAAAGCTTCTGGATGAGTTCCGATATTTGGCATAGATGTATGGAAGTTTGCTAAAATAATCCCAAATTTAAAGTTCATTATGCTTGCTATTGTGTGCCAATGAACACAGGAGGTGAGCATGATTAGCGAAATCGACTGTTAAGATCTCTAGCGAACCACATTAAAAACTAACAATTATAAACAGATGAAATACAAAGCTTTTCATAAAATGTCATACGGCATGTACTTGATCGCCACTGAGCAAGGTGGCAAAAAGTACGGGTACATTGCCAATACCGCTTTTCAGGTTACAAACGAGCCGGAGCAGGTGGCTATTTCTTGTCATAAGGACAATGAGAGCACAGCTGCCATTCGCGAGTCCGGTATTTTTTCTGTTTCAATTCTGAAGAAGGAATTGGACGTTAAACTGATTGGGAACTTTGGGTTTAATTCGGGAAGTGACCTGGATAAGTTTAAGGATGTTGAACTAACGCAAGCCAGCACGGGAGCTCCGATTGTGTTGGATGCATGTGTGGCATGGCTGGACTGCAAAGTGACTCATGCGATTGATGTTGGTTCGCATTGGCTGATTGTAGGAGAGGTGGTTGACAGCGATGTGCTGTCGGATGAAGAGCCTTTGACCTATGCCTACTACCGCGAGAAATACAAAATGTTTTCACCTAAGAATTCCCCAACTTATATTGAGAAATCGGTGCTGGATGAGGAAGAAGCTGAACTGCAAAAGCAAGATGCAAAGCCGGACGAAAAAGAAGATGACGGAGCAGAATCTCATGTTTGTGTGATTTGCGGCTTTACTTATGATCCGGCGGTTGGCGATCCTTCAATGGGAATTCCTCCGGGCACGCCTTTTGAGGATTTGCCTGAAGATTATAAATGCCCGATTTGTAATGCGGCTAAGGATTACTTCAAAAAGGTTTAAGCAATTCTGCAGAAGATAGTTAACGTATTAAATGTTCTATACCGATTAAAAAGTCCCAAGCTCGATGGAGCCTGGGACTTCTAAGTCTTTATGTGATTGCTAATTATAGTCGCTCGTTGATTTTTATGTCATCGGCTGGCTTTTTACATTATCCAAATCCCTCTAAGCGAAGATCTGATCAATGTTTGATCATCCGAAATCTGAAAACCTAACGATCGCTTAAATTACATGTTGGCATCTTTCAGAATAACATCATGAGCTCCACCTTCAACAATACTGGTGGCCGATACCAGGGTAATTTTTGCTTTATCTTTTAAGTCCTGAATGGAAATTGAGCCACAACTACACATGGTTGATTTCATTTTTCCCAAAGTAATATCCAGGTTGTCTTTCAATTTACCGGCGTAAGGAACATAGCTGTCAACACCTTCTTCAAATTTCAGGCCAGTGCTGCCGCCCATATCGTAACGTTGCCAGTTGCGAGCACGGTTCGATCCTTCTCCCCAGTATTCTTTAACATAGCGGTTGTTCACCATCAGCTTACGTGTTGGACTCTCGTCAAAACGGGCAAAATAACGGCCCATCATCAAAAAGTCAGCTCCCATAGCCAAGGCCAGTACCATGTGGTAGTCCTGTACAATACCGCCATCCGAACAGATTGGGATGTACGTTCCGGTTTTTTCGAAATACTCATCGCGTGCAGCAGCTACTTCAATGATTGAGGTGGCTTGGCCGCGCCCAATTCCTTTTTGCTCACGGGTAATACAAATCGATCCGCCACCAATCCCAACTTTAATGAAATCGGCTCCTGCTTCAGCAAGGTATAAGAAACCTTCTTTGTCAACTACGTTGCCGGCACCAATCTTGACTTCGCCTTTGTATTCTTTCTTGACGTATTCAATGGTTTCGCGCTGCCAGGCAGAAAAACCATCCGAAGAGTCAACACAAAGCACATCAACACCAGCAGCGACCAAGGCAGGAACACGTTCTTTGTAGTCGCGGCTGTTAATCCCAGCACCAACCATCAATTTTTTATTGGAATCTGAAAGCTCGTTCGGGTGTTCTTTGTGGCTTTCGTAGTCTTTGCGGAACACGAAGTACTGAAGATTCTGGTTGTTGTCAATAATTGGAAGACTATTGAGTTTATTGTCCCAGATGATATCATTGGCTTCGTTCAATGAAATTCCAAGTTGTCCGGTGATCAGCTTGTCGAAAGGAGTCATAAACTCTTTCACTTTTTTGTCCATTGGATCGCGACTGGTTCGGAAATCACGTCCGGTAACAATGCCCAGTAGTTTTCCGTGTGACGAGCCATCTTCGGTAATTCCGAGGGTTGAGTGTCCCGTTTTTTCAATCAGATTTACAACATCAGCCAAGGTGTTTTCTGGCGTTAGGTTAGAGTCACTTTCAACAAATCCTGCTTTGAATTTTTTTACTTTGCGCACCATTTCAGCCTGAGTGTCGATGGCTTGAGAGCCAAAAATAAACGACAGCCCACCATTTCGTGCTAAGGCAATGGCCATGTTATCATCGGATACCGATTGCATGATAGCCGAAACAAAAGGCACATTGAGTTCCATGCTTGGCTTTTCGCCTTTTTTGAAACTCACCAATGGGGCTTTTAATGAAACGTTTTGTGGAACGCAGTTTTTGTCAGTAAGACCGGGGATCAGCAGATATTCGCTAAAGGTTCTGGAAACTTCGTTTGAGTACTTTGCCATAATATACCAGCTTTTAGATTGAAAAATTGCGCAAAACTACAATTAATTTTCGAATGCGTGAGGGTGCGATTGTAAAAATATGGATTTTTCGGGAGATAGCAGAATTCGGGAAGGAGTGAGCCACTCGTTTTTAGGTATTTGGCTTGTTTGAAAATCGATGAGTGCCGGAGTGCCGGTCGCCTTGTTGAAACACTCGTTCTACCTCGGGTGGGAAACGTTTGCGGGACCCAAGCAAATCAGTTTGCGACCCTGCCGCAGGCGTGCGACAGCCTAGCCACCAAAATTTTTTGCTTGCTGCACGGCTGCGACAGGTCAGCTACGAAAGTTTTTTCCTTGTTGCACAGCTGCGGCAAGCTATCCACGAAAATTTCTGGCATGTTACAGCGCTGCGGCAAGCGAACTACGGAAATTTCATGCTTGCTGCAGGATTGCGGGAAGCAAGCCACAAAAGTTTCTGGCTTGTTGCACGGTTGCAGGGGGCAGTAAATCAGTTAGTTCGTGTCGAGTTGTTGGAGGGATGCCCTTTGCGTGCCTGTTGGGGGCCGAAAAAGCAAATTCATAAAATTAGCTGACTAAGTCATTTATTTTGATAAACATATTTTATATATTCGAAGAGGAAAGAAGACTTTTGGTATGTACAATAAGAATAGTGTATATGTAACTACGCCAAAAATTACTTAAAAAACATATAACAAACATGGATTTTTTTTGACCAACAAAATGAGAAATTTTATGAGTTCATAAAGGAGACTGATGTTATATCAATGTTTTTTTACTACAAAGCAAGAATAATATGAATATTGAAATCCTAAAAAGCAAATTTGATGATTTATTCGAAAATACCTCTGAGGCAATAGAGCATTACGCTAATAGAGGGTATTGGATAACAAAGGAAACAAATAATAATTCGGTAATGTATATTGGATTAAATCCATCGTACCCGCACCAAGATTATCAAATGTCAGAGAGATTATTTTATGACGAATATCAACAAACATGTTATGCCTACTTTAAACAAATAGAGCGATTTCATGATAAATTAGAATATGATGTAAGTTGGACACACTATGATTTATTGATATTACGAGAGACCAAACAATCTGTTATCAAAAAATTGAGCAGAAAACCAGATGTTCGAGAGTTTATAAAGAAGAACTTGGAGCTATCTAAATATGTTATCGAAAATAGTAATCCAAAAATAATTGTTGTTGCAAATACTTTTTCTCGGGAATTGCTCATAGGCTCTGAATGGTGTGGATATTCTCTGTACTGGGATGATATTGTAGGAACATTTAGATTTTCAAAAGGGACTCTTCTTTCAGATACTCCTGTTTTCTTTTCGAGTATGTTGAGTGGTCAAAGAGCACTTGATAGAGGTTCTCGTGATAGATTATTATGGCAAATACAGAAAACACTTGAAATAACCGAAGAAAAAAGCAAAGCACAGCAAGCCATAATGAAGTAGCATAGGCTTAGGTGAGTTTTGAAAGTTCAGCTCCCGGGAAAAATTGAAGCAGAACTAGAAAAGTGAATATACAACACTCCCCCCCCCAAGGATCTTTATATGGGCGAACCGCCGTCATTAATAAGCTAAAAAAACAAGAATATATAAAAAGCTTCCGAACCAAAAATTGACTATGAAAAACAAAACTTACCTGATTCTACTGCTGGTTATTTCTATTGTCGGGATTTCGTCTGGACTTTATTTGAAATACATCAAATCATACACGGATGAAAGCTTTCAAATACGAACAGCTGTTGAACTCAAAAGACCACTAACTCTTGGAGAAACGATCAATTATTTAGAGGAGCTTGAAACAATAAAAGGTTCTGCTATAAATGACCAGAATGATGATACACTCCAACGACTCCAAACAATCAACTTGACTTCAATGATCCTATCAGTCATTTCCACAATCATTGCAACTGGCACGACTCAAAAATTAGTACAAAAGAAAAGTGTTTGAGAAATATAATAACACGAGGTCTAAAATATAACTGGATTGGCTCCCCTGTTGATGGCTATCTGACACCGGACAACTAGTAAGTGACTAATAAAAAGAATAACAAAAGATGAAAGAACAAATTTATAGGATCGGATTTGTAATTTTTCTTTTCTCGTTTTTGGGTTGTCAAAATGAGAGTAAGAAGATTGAAAATATGGTGACTTTTGCCAAAGTTTACGGATATGTCAAATATTTTCATCCAAGTGATGAAGCATCTCAAATTGATTGGGAGAAATTTTCAATATATGGTGCCTCCCAAATTGATCAGTGCAGAACAAAGGAGGATATCGTAAATACACTGAATCGGTTATTTAAACCCATTGCGCCATCCATAACGTTTGCCGAAGACAAGACGATTCTTGATACTGAACTAAAGGATATCATTCCTGAAAATAAAGAGCAGTATGCGCCTGTATATTGGCAACATGTAGGCGTAAGTATAGGAATGGATAGCAAAAGAAGTCCCTATGCAAGTTGGCGGATTAATCGGGACAGTGCAATGGGGATTAAGCAACTATTTGAATACGAGCCCAAGTTTGGCGAGAGTGTAATTAAACAAGTTGGAGATGGAATATATTGTCGGATTCCAATCGTGCTATATGGTAATAAGGAATCAACCTTCCCAAGGGCCGATGAAACTAGACTTGAAGAGTTAAAAGAAAAACTAAAAGACACCAATAACGCCAAGGTGGAAGATCCGTATTTAAGACTGGGAAATATGGTCAATGTGTTTAATGTCTTTCAACATTTTTACCCCTATTTTGATGTTGTCGAGGTCGACTGGGAAGCTGAATTTAAGAACGCAATAGCACAGAGTTATATTGATACGTCAAAATTCGATCATCTGGTTACTCTAAGAAAGTTTACGGCTACTCTCCAGGATGGACATATTTCCGTTTCTAATAAATCACTGAGTAAAGATTATGCCCCCTCAATTGCTTGGGAATGGATTGAAAACAAACTGGTCGTTACAAAGGTGGCCGAATACTATGACTCCATTCACGTTGGAGATATTGTTACCCATATCGATGGGAAAAGTTCGGAGGAGTATTTTGAAGAAACTTATTCGAGGATTTCTGCGGCGACCGATGGATGGTTGCGTTATAAGGCCAGAATCCAAAGCCTTATTGGTCAGGAGGAGAGTGAATTGAATGTTGTGATTGAAGGAAAAGAGCATAAACTAGAACGAACTGCTAATCCAAATTACTGGTTGCAGAAAGCAAGATTTGAGAAAGATGTATATAAAGAAATAGAACCTGATATTTGGTATCTGAATCTCGATCAAATAGCAATGGATACCATTAATAAACTTTTACCTCAACTGGAAGAATGTAAATCAATCATATGTGACTTGAGAGGATACCCTAAAGGTAATCATGGTTTTATTCGACATTTATTAGCTATTGATGATACAACCTCTGCTTGGATGCAAAGACCAAAAATTGTTTATCCAGATCAGAACAAAGTTGTTGGGTATTATAAGTCTAATTGGATTGGCTCCATGACCGCAAAAAAGCCCTATCTGGGGGATAAAAATGTGGTTTTTATTACCAACGGACGTGCGATAAGTTATGCCGAAAGTTACATGGGATACATCGAAGGATATAAGCTTGCAACCATCGTTGGCCAACCTACTGCAGGGACAAATGGAAATGTTAATTTGTTTAGTTTGCCCGGTGGATATAAAATTAGCTGGACAGGAATGAAAGTTGTCAAACATGATGGAACACAACATCATGGCATCGGAGTGCTACCCAATATCTATGTAGAAAAAACAATTCAGGGAGTAAAAGAAGGACGTGATGAATTCCTGGAAAAAGCACTGGAAGTGGCAAGAGAAGATAATGACTGAGTTGGTAAATGTGCTGATGGATGTGAAGTTGCTAAGGTAGCGCAGGGCTTGGAGTCAAGCCTTTGGGACCTAAGTTAAACTTCAAGTTCTATTTGCAGATACCCTTCCCAGCTTCCTGACCGGACGACTTGCAGTCATCCGATCAAGAAAAGCCTAAGGAAGGGGTGTTTTATTCGTACCAGTTGATTCTTCTGGTAAAGAACATGGTTAGGCCTAAAATCAGGAACAGGCCAATACTTCCAACCAATAGGGCAAAGGATTCCAGTTGCAGCAGAATGAAAATAAAGAGGAATGCAACGGATAAAATGCTGGTTAATGCAATGGAGCTTAGCCAGGTTTTTAAGAACGATCGGGAATAGATAAACACCATGCCAATAACGGACACGGCAGAAATGAGATAAGCCAGGTTAAACCCAACGTGCTCTGAAAAAGAAAGCAACAGCAGGTAAAAGGCCAGGATGGCAAAACCAACCAGGATGTATTGAAAGGGGTGAACGCGCTGCTTGGTGATGATTTCATTTAGGAAGAAGGATAAGAAGACGAAAACAATAATCATGATGCCATACTTGGCTGTTCGTTCATTCTTTTGATAGTGGTCAGCCACATCAACCAAAGCAACCCCAAAGTCGCTTGATTTTAGGTCGTAGGCATTGTCTGTCCACTGTTGCGGAAAATCACGGTTGTAGTTTAAGACTTTCCATTCGGCCGTAAAGCCTTTTTCATTTACATTGCGGTCGGTTGGAAGAAACAGCCCTTGAAAACTGGGATCGTTCCAGCTTGACGACAAACTTACATTTGTTGTTTCTCCCAGCGGTGCAAACGAGATGGCGTTGGAGCCTTTAAGTTCGAGTTGGATGGAAAATTCAGCCGGCATGGTTTTGATGTTGTTTTCAGATAAGATCAATGAAATACCATTGGTGCCAAGCGTGGGCTTATTCATGCCGGGAGAGAAGGGAAGTTGCTGATCGTTCCATTTTAGGGCTACTGCCGAACTAATGCCCCGCAAGTCGCCAACAGCAATTGACAGCCTGATCTGATCCCATTTGATGTCTTCCAGACTCATGGGTAAGTGCTCCAAATCCAGCTTTTCAAATTGCCCATTGAGACTTATAGCGCTTTCATAAACAATGCTGTGGTAAATACTCCGGTTCAGCTCTTTGGGAAATAGTTCACCCTGAATGTCGAGTGTTTTCGGGAGTACGTGATACTCATGGTGCTCTTCCTTAACGAGCTTTCCATCTTTATCGATGACTTTTTCGACATAAGGGATGGTGAGAATTGGGCCACGAATCGTTTGCTGGTACGACCACGATTTGTGAACCTCCATTTGCGCTGACTCTGAAGTCATTTTGCGTTCATGAATCAATCCCATGATCATCATTTTGGGAATGAGTAAAATAAGAATGATTAGGCCAATTGTCATGAGCTTTACGCTAAATCTGAAGCTCTTGCTCTTTACCTTTTCTTCCAGTAGTTGTTGTGTTTTCATGTTTATCTGTTTTAATTATTTTATAAAGTACTTTGCATTTCAAAGTAGATGGTTAAAAAAAATTATAAGCCTTTTATGATGGCTTCAAGTGCACTTAAATGTTTCTCAAACGCAATTCGTCCGGCATCGGTAATGGAGTACTCAGTATTGGGTTTGCGGTTGATAAAGCTTTTGGTCACCGACAGGTAGCCCACTTTTTCAAGATGTTTCAAGTGGCTAGCCAAGTTTCCATCAGTCGCTTCCAGCGTCTCTTTTAAACTGTTGTAAGAGATTGATGCATTGACGGAAAGAATGGACATGATACCCAATCTCAGCTTGTTCTCAAATGCTTTATCCAGATTTTGAAAGATGTTTTTCACGCTTGTTCAATTTTTCTGTCGTAGCGAAAATGCATGACTGTTCCGTAAATAATATGAACAAGGCCAAAGCCCAAGGCCCAAAAAACAATTCCCATGCCGGGGAAAACCGCAGAAAGTAAGCCTAAGCCAATTTCAACGAGGCCCATATAGAAAATTTCCTGCCGGGTATATTTTGCAGCATTGACTAGTGCCAGACCATAAAAAATCAAACAGAATGGAGCAATCACCGCGTGTACACCGCGATACGAGAAAATCAAAATCAGGATACCACCTGTGATTAGCGGGATTGCCAAATTAATAAGCAAGCGTCGTGAGCTTGCTGACCAAAACTTCTGATTCGTATTTCTTATTTTCGAGAAGGTAAGCCAGAAAACGGTTGACAAGGAAACTAGCAGGACTAAGCCCGCCAGCAAAAACAATTCATTGGTAATTTCATTGGCATAAACTTTTCGGTACTCCAGAGGGCCTGGCAAGTAGATCATTTTATAGGCAATGAATGCGCCAATGAGCGCATAGATGCCAATGAGAACGCCCGATAATCCACTAAGAGAAAGGAATCGGGTTGACTGTTCCATCATTTTTTTGATCTCTTTGATCTCATCCAAGTATTGATTGGTCGTTTTCATAGTTTGCTTTAAAAGTACTTTGAAATACAAAGTAAAATCTTTTTTTAGTTTCCGGCAATATGTTTGAGCATTTATTTTTACAGCTTACCCAATGAAAATCTAAAAGCTAGTGCTTTTGCCTGGCAAGTGATAACTACAAGTCGTTTACCCCTCTTAAAATAAACAAACTTTAGTTTATAAGTGTTGAAAATAGGTGATAATAGATCATCCCATGCAAATGATTGATGTGAATCAATTCGTTACTAAATCGAAGCCTTCTAATGAAAGATTCTTTATTTGAAAAAGCCTATCAGTATCCGACAATTTTGAAAGAGGAGTATGACGAAATCAAAGCCGTACATACTCAGGTCGCATTTTCGAAAAATGATCTTATCATCAGTTCTGGCGAAAGGTGTAACGAATACTATTTGGTTGAGCAAGGGCTATTTCGGTCATTTGTCTTTAACTACAGTGGCGACGAAATTACCACCGATTTTTTCATTGATGGCGATGTTTTGATTGATGTGTCTTCCTTGTTTCAACGAATTCCGGCTATGGAAAATATTCAAGCACTAAGCGATGGTGTTTTGTGGAAGATTGAATACCCAACTTTTCAGGAGCTGTTTCATAAAATAGAAGGATTCAGAGAGTGGGGAAGAGCTTGGATGGCGAGCCAGCTGCTAACTTCCAAACAACGGTCTATTGGGATGATAACCTTGACGGCTACCGAGCGGTATTTGAATCTGTTGCGCGAAAAACCACAAATAATCAAACAGGTTCCGTTAAAGCACATCGCTACCTATTTAGGCATCACCGACACTTCCTTAAGTCGAATTAGAAAGGAAATTGCCAAAGAGGCTTAAAACTTATCTTATGACAAGATTTTTCTGGTTCTGTTTTTTGAGCTTTGTGTAATATAAATTTATAAAAGCTTAAAAAATGAAGAAACAGAATCCTGTAGTATGGTTCGAGATCTATGTGGAAAATATAGAACGAGCCGCCAAATTTTATGAGAAAGTATTCGGTTTTCAGATGGAAGATATGACAGATCCTTCCGATCAATCTGTTGTGATGAAAGGATTTCCTGGTGATATGGAAAGCTATGGTGCTGTGGGGGCCTTGGTTAAAATGGATGGTGTGAAAGCTGGAGGAAACAGTACAATTGTCTATTTCGGCTGTGAAGATTGTGCCGTGGAGGAAAGCCGTGTCGTTGCCAGTGGAGGACAAGTGCACCAAGCCAAAATGTCTATCGGAGAACATGGTTTTATTTCTCTGTTGGTAGATACCGAAGGAAATACCATTGGTTTACACTCGATGAAATAAAGATACTCAATGCAGATGGTTGATATTGAACACATCAATTACCTAAAAGCTCCTGCGTCAACGGTATACCATGCGTTAACAACTGAAGAAGGTTTGGGAAATGTTTGGACAAATAAATTGAAGGTCAAAGCCGAAATTGGGTTTATCAATGAATTTGATTTTGACGAAGGCTACCTGACGAAATTGAGAACTGTTGAATTGCAGGAGAATCAAAAAGTTGTTTGGGAATGCGTTGAATCTGATAAGGAATGGATAGGTACACGAATTTTCATCGCGTTATCAGAGAAAGATGGAGTAACAACAGTCGTCCTCAAACATCTCGACTGGAGAGAACTAACTGACTTTTACAGATGGTGTAATTACAACTGGGCCCTGTTCTTGTTCCGGTTGAAACATTATTGCGAAAACAGAACTTAAATCCCTTCTTAATGCGGGATTTTTTATTGGGATTCAAATGATGCCTTTTTGGTTAACAAGGAACTTTTGATGAATCTTTATGTGAAGGGAGTTCGTTTTTGGCGCCAAATTTGTAGAGCCGGTTGACATGAAAACGGAAAAGGTGATGATGAGAAAAGTGTTGTTGGTTTTTCTATTGGTTGTTGCAGGAATGCAGGTGTTTGCTCAAAAGATTGAAACAGATGTGTTTGATAATTTAGTTTATCAATCACATGATGAACGTTACAAGGCCTACTTGAAGCAAAATATCTTTGATGATTTGATATTTTCAGATAGCAATGGCAATGAAGTAACCTTTAAGAAAAAATACCTGGATCTGGAGTATGGAGATTTGTTGAATAAGCCGGAAGAGAAACTGGACTTGTTTACAAGTTTAATTCATGAACATGAATTTGACCGGGGATATAAGGCGAAGTATGCGGTTGATATTTTTGACAAGCTTGTGATTGAAGACAATCGAAATGGGAAGGTGGAAATTGGGGAAGATATTTTTGGCAACGAAACCTATGAAGAAGAATTTAATGGTGAAAAGCGCTCAGTAAAAAGAGGGCTAAATGGCGAACTGAAGTATGACGCTCCCGATGAAGATGCGACCTTGCAAAAAGATATATTCGATCGGTGGACGTACAGTGATTCGCTTGGGAATGAGTTCAAATTTAGTCGTGAAACCTGGCGAGGACTCAAAAAGCGGTTTGGTTCTGAAGAAAACATTTTTCATTATCTGATCAACGAGTTCCTTTACCTCTAGCCATTGATCTTCAAAATAAAAAGCCACTTCCCGGGGAAAAGAAGTGGCTTAAAAATGATTTTTTATATCGAGTTAAATGCTACCTTATACATCGTAGGTTGTTGAAGCTGTATCGCCTCCACGGCCTGTCCAATTGGTGTGAAAAAACTGTCCGCGAGGTTTGTCGATACGCTCGTAAGTATGTGCACCGAAATAGTCACGTTGAGCTTGCAGTAAGTTGGCTGGCAAACGCTCACTTCTAAATCCGTCGAAATAACACAAGGCTGAAGTAAGAGAAGGAACTGGAACTCCATTAGCCAGTGCTGTTGCGCAAACTCTACGCCATCCAGCTTGTGCTGCTTCTACTTTTCCTTTGAAATAAGGATCAAGCAACAGGTTTGGTAATTCAGGATTGTTGTCAAAGGCTTTTTTGATGTCTCCCAAGAAAACTGAGCGGATGATACAACCGCCACGCCACATCAAGGCAATTCCTCCGTAGTTGAGGTTCCAGCCGTGCTCGGCAGCAGCTTCCATCATCAGGTTATAGCCCTGAGCATAAGAAATGATTTTGGCTCCGAATAAAGCATCTTTCAGGTCATTGATCATTTGAGCTTTGTCGCCTTCAAATTTCACTTTAGGTCCTTCAATTACTTTGGATGCTTCAACGCGCAAGTCTTTTTGTGCCGACAGACAGCGGGCAAAAACCGACTCTCCAATCAGTGTTAATGGGATGCCCAGGTCAAGAGCTGCAACTCCGGTCCATTTCCCGGTCCCTTTCTGTCCGGCAGTATCCAGAATTTTCTCAACCAACGCTTCGCCGTCTTCTTTGTAACCCAAAATATCGCGAGTAATTTCGATCAGGTAAGAATCCAGATCGCCTTTGTTCCACTCTTTAAATACTTCGTGCATTTCATCGGCACTCATACCCAATAGGTCTTTCATCAGTTGGTAGGCTTCGCAAATGATTTGCATATCACCATACTCAATTCCGTTGTGCACCATCTTTACAAAGTGGCCAGCACCATCTTCACCAACCCAGTCACAGCAAGGAGTACCGTCTTCAACTTTTGCAGCAATCGATTGGAAAATATCTTTTACATGAGGCCATGCTTCAGGCGATCCCCCTGGCATCATTGATGGTCCGTTTAGGGCGCCTTCTTCACCTCCGGAAACTCCGGTCCCTACATAAAGGAGCCCTTTGCTTTCAACATACTTGGTCCGGCGAATGGTATCGGGAAAATGCGAGTTTCCACCATCAATAATGATGTCTCCTTTATCCAGATGAGGGACAATCATATCGATGAAGTCATCGACTGGTTGTCCAGCCTTTACCAGCATCATGACTTTCCGTGGTTTTTCTAACGAGGCCACTAAATCTTCAATAGAATGTGCTCCAATGAAGTTTTTGCCAGCTCCACGGCCGTTAACGAATTTATCAACTTTCTCAACAGTACGGTTGTAAACAGCTACTGTGTAGCCTTTGCTTTCCATGTTTAAAACCAAGTTTTCGCCCATTACGGCTAACCCAATTAAACCAATATCTGCTAATTTTGTCATAGCGTTATTTTTATGTTTTGATTTTTTATGTATTGTTCAATTGTCTATAAATCTGACTTCTGAAAATCGAATGATCAATTCTAATTATTTGATTTTTCAATTTGGAAACCCAACTGAGCAAGAATATCCAATGCGTTTGGAGACACATCTTTAGGTTTTACGGTGAAAACCGGGTATTCGCGCCGAACCGGGTAGTCTCCACGCAGTTGTTCAAACTGTTCCGGAGATTGTCGTAAAGCCGCGTCATCATTTCGAACATCGTAGGTGAATAGCACAGCTTCCCGGATGATTTCCTCATCTGTACGGTTTAAACCATCCAGCTCGATTATTGTTTGCTCCGGCAGGTCGACTTTTGCGGGTTGCCAATTGTCAATCCCTAGCTGAAAGAAGCGACTTATAGCTTGAATGCTCATGCTGGTTCCATTGGCCTTGCCATCTTTTGAATAGCCGGCAATGTGCGGTGTCGCCAGATCGACAAGTGCTAACAAGTTTTGATCGATGTTTGGCTCCCGTTCCCAGCAGTCGACCACCAAGCCTGAAATTGATCCTCGTTGGATGGCTGTTTCAGCGGCAAAAGTATCCATCACCTCTCCGCGGCAGGTATTGATTACGATTGGAGTGCGTTCCAGTTCGTTGAAAAACAGCGTGTCAGCCAAATGAAATGTTGCATCCTCACCTTGCATCGCTAATGGAACATGTAGCGTGATGATGTCAGCCTTCGCTTTGATCTCTTGCAGGCTTACAAATTCATCAGATCCTTCAGCGCGTTCGCGGGGAGGGTCATTCAGTAGAACTTGCATACCAAGCAACTTGCAGGCGCAGGCTACCTTGGAGCCTACCTGACCGACACCAACAATTCCAATGGTTTTATCCCGAAGTTGAAAGCTTTGCTTTTCCGCCATGATCAGCAGGGCGGAGGTGAGGTACTGCTCAACCGATCGGCTGTTACATCCGGGAGCATTGGTCCATTCAATACCAGCTTGCTGGCAGTATGCCGTGTCAATATGGTCGTAGCCAATGGTTGCTGTTGCAATAAACTTCACCGCAGACTCTGCCAGCAATGCTTCGTTGCAACTAGTGCGTGTGCGTGTGATAATGGCATCGGCATCTTTGACGACTTCGGGTGTTGTTTGGGCACCAGGCAAGTAAACAACCTCTCCAAATGGCTCTAGCGCTCCTTTGATGTAAGGTATTTTATTATCAATTATAAACTTCATGTTTGTTTCGTAATTTGTAATCAGTCTTTGTTTTTTGGCTGAGAAGTTGTCTTTTCGTAATAACTCTTCACGATTTCTTCCATCACCCAATTGGTCCGCGCAGCAGATGTGCCCGAACTGGGGCAGGTTCCTTCTCCCCGGAGTTGGTCAACCACCAGTTGAATTAAGTTTCCGCCAACGTGTTCCGGAGGATCAAAATTGAAGAACACATCGCCTTTTTGAGTCCGAAGAGTCAGCTTAACCGGGTCGAAACAAGCGAACCAGAGTTTGCCTTCAGTCCCCAATATTTCAATGGTATCCTCAATGGAAGCCGCATCAGCAAAAAAGCTCCAACTACCGGTTCCCAAAACGCCATTGGTAAATTCAAAGGAGGCTGCAACGGTATCCTCAGCCGGGTAAATTCCCCCAACATTGAATGCAGTTCCCTGCACGTTTACGATCGGGCCAAACAGGTAATCCAGAAAATCAAGCTTATGAGAAGCCAGATCGTAGAAGAGGCCACCGCCTGCAATCTCCGGTAAAACTCGCCATGACAGTTGGTCGCCAGCTTGCGTTAGCTCCTTGTTAGGACGATAAAAGCGAATGTTGACGGTCAGTGGCTTTCCGATAACACCTTGCTCAATAAGTTCCTTAACCTTGACAAACAGGGGAAGTGCCCGCCGATAATAAGCAACAAATAGCGGCACTCCTGTTTCTTCTGAAACACGAACCATCTCTTGACACTCGGCATAAGTTCGGGCCATGGGTTTTTCCACATAGACCGGTTTGCCAGCACGCATGGCTTGAATGGCATACTGCGCATGGGTGTTTGGTGGAGTTGCAATGTACACTGCATTCACTTCCGGATCATTGATCAGCTTGTCGGCATGATCGTACCAGCGAGCTGCACCGTGGCGCTTGGCGTAATCAGCAGCCAGCTTGCCATTGCGGCGCATGACGGCCACCAACTCAGAGTGAGGTGTTTTGTACAAGGGTGGCCCGTTTTTCTTTTCAGTAACGTTGCCACATCCAATAATTCCCCATTTGACTGTATCCAATTTCATGTGTTGAGTTTCAAATTTCAGAGTTCAAATTCCGGTCTCCCGTCTTCGTTCTCCGGTTTTCTCTAGTCCGTCAATAGCTGAATCGATCCTTAAAGGCCCATAAGCCAATTGCCGGATTGGAAATATAGAAAATTTTCTCGCCGTTTGGTAACTCGTTGTACCCATCTTTCAATGATGATGGGGCATATTTAGCAGTTATTTCATCTAGATCAGCATAGTTGAACCCCACGCTTTCAATTTCTTCCTTGCTGAGATTTTCCGGTCTTTTACCCGGGCAATAGGTGATGCTGAATCGTCCTTCAGAAGATCCGTGGATTAAGTGGGCAGCAGCACTGAGGTTGTTGCGGAGTTCTTCATGCTCGTCGCAAGCCTTTAATGTTGCCGGCGTTCCAAAGTAGCCATATTTGCGAATAAGACGATCAATTTCTTTATCCTCGCCAAACTCCTTCAGAGCAGGGGCAAGCACGATCAGCTCGCCTTCATCGGCAATCGCCATCCGTGTTCGGTAGATGGATTTATTGCCCAGCCAGGTTGACTTAAACTCGGTCGGGTCAAGCCAAACGACGACTTTGTCTAAAGGGGCGTCCAGCATCTCAAAATTGACTTCCAGCGATAGTTTGGCCGCTTTGTCAAACACCTCGTAATCATCACCAATAAAAAGGCCGCGGGTTTTTACCTTTCCATCCGTTTTGTCAAGTCCAACAACCGTCTGAACGTACAAGATTGGCAGGTGTTGGGTGAAATTGTCCGAGGCATAGTTGAAGATCTTGCGAACGGGGGTATCAGCATGTCCCATCATCCGTTCCATTCCGTAAGCGGCACCTACAAAATGACTTTTGTTGATTCCTTCGACACCGCCGGTTCCAACAAATACATTTTTATTGTAATTGGCCATGCCAACCACTTCGTGTGGGACCACCTGCCCAATAGAAAGGATCAGGTCAAAATTACCCGTTAACAGGAGCTTATTTACCTGTGCCGGCCATGGAAAATCAACTGCCCCTTCAGATACTTCCCGAACAAAGGATGCTGGGACTTCACCAACATTCACCACATCATTTCGCCAATCATGCTCACGAATAAGCGATGCAGGCAGGCTGCCAAACATGTGGCTGATTTGCTCCCGAGTCATGGGCGTGTGTGTGCCCAGTGCCGGAAGTACATCGGTTAATTTATCGCCATAGTATTGCCAGCTGAACTCCGTGAGCTCGCCAGCACGACTTGGAAGCCTGGTGTAATCAGGCGGAATAGCCAATACCTTATTAATCCCTTGCAGTTGATCCAGAGCCTGAAAAAGCCCCTTCTTCAGATCATCAGCAGTCAATTCATGGTTTGGCGAACCTATTTCGTAGTATAACATCTTCTTTATTTACAATTTTGATTAGGCACAGGCAAAGGAGAAGGCAAAGACGCTCTCCCTTACAGTGTCAGTTATTTTTCCAAAAAGTAGATTAAAGCATTGATCTCTTCGACCACCTGTTTATAATCGTTTAGCAATTCTTCGGATTGCTTTGAGTTAACATAGGCTTGAGAGTCTGCAACTAATAGTTGGCTCATTGCTTCATAAGAACTTCCACGGGCAATTTTGTAAAATCGGGTTTTGTCTTTTGATTCAAAACGCCCATAGCCTTCAGCCAAATTGTGAACGACAGAGTTGGCTGCTCGTCTTAGATCATCTGTAAGCGCATAACGTTCTTCGGGCGGGAAGTGCTTGCAAACGTCATAAACTTTGACCAACAAGGCAAAAGCTTTTTGCCATACAGACATGTCTCTAAAATCGTTGTACTTTTTATCCATATCAGTAAGTTCGTTTTAACCTGTGCCTGTGCCTTTTTCTTTGCCTTCCTCTTTATCTTCTTACGCGGGCATTGCCTTCCCAGATACTCCAAACCATATCTTCGTCAGCAGGCTGGGCATAATCGGTAAGAAAGGTGGTTGCCATTGCTCCGGTGGCCCATCCAAACTGAGGCCACTTCTCGGGTTCCCATTCTTTTAGAATACCATAAAGCAAACCGCCAACAAAACCATCGCCTCCGCCAATGCGGTCAAGTACGCGGATAGGGCGTGGAAGGATGACCTGCCAGTTGCTGTCGCCTTCCAACATGATAGCTCCCCACAAGTGCTCGTTTACATTGACTACTTCGCGCAGGGTGGTGGTGAAAACAGCTGTGTTAGGGAAAGCTTGCTTCACACGTTGAATCATGCCTTTAAAGCCCTCAATTTGAGCCTCAATACCTTTCCCGCCAGCTTCAGGTCCTTGAATGCCAAGACAGAGTTGGTAGTCTTCTTCATTACCAATCAGAATGTCCGACAGCGAAGCAATTTCTGTAAAGTTTGCCCGCAATTCTTCTTCGCGGCCTTCCCAGAACGAAGCACGGTGGTTCAGGTCAAAAGAAATGCGACTCCCATATTTTTTTGCTGTTCGAGCCAGCTCCAGACAAAATTGGCTGGTGTCGGGAGATAGCGCGGCAATTAAGCCTGAAAGGTGAACAATTTGCACGCCTTCCTGCCCAAAAATCCGATCTAGGTCAAAGTCTTTGACATGAAGCTTACGACCGACTTCTCCTGCCCGGTCATTGTGTACACGAGGGCCACGCGAGCCATAGCCGCTGTCGGCGATATTGAACTGGTGACGGTAGCCCCAAGGGCCTCCTTGTTCAACATCAGGGCCTTCATAATCCATATGGCGACTCTTCAGGTTACTTTTTATCAGTTGTGCGATGGGGCTTCCTTTGACAAAGTTGGTTAACACTTTTACGGGTAATCCCAGGTAGGAAGCTATGCTGGCCACATTCGTTTCAGCACTGGTTGCCTGCATTTCAAACAGGTTACTGCTATGAACAGGTTGTCCATTTACCGGAGTAATCCGGATGCCCATGCTGGTCGGTACGATAAGCGAATAGCGGCAATCTTTTTTTAATTCAATGGTCATTTTGTTAGATTTTTAGATACTAGACAATAGATTATTAGATTTTAGTCTTTTAGAAAATAGATGGTGGATATTAGAAAAGAACCAAGAGCCAAGAACCAAGAACCAAGAGTTAAGAGGAGGATGGCCACTTGTCCTCTAATTCTTAGTTTCGTCCTGCTCGAATTTCAGGACCCCAACCAATCATCATCACCCAATTACACTCCTCCAAAAGCACTGTAACCTCCATCAACGGGAAGAATAATACCGGTAATAAAACTTGAAATATCAGAGATTAAGAAAAGAGAGGCTCCTTGCAGATCTTCCGGTTGTCCAAATTTGCCCATAGGAGTGTTGTCTACAATTTTCTGCCCACGTGGAGAATAACCGCCTGTTTTTTCATCGAGTACCAGAAAACGGTTTTGGTTGGTAATGAAAAAGCCTGGAGCGATGGCGTTTACGCGGATGCCGATTTTGGCAAAATGAACAGCCAGCCATTCTGTGAAATTATTCACTGATGCTTTTGCTGCCGAATAGGCTGGAATCTTGGTTAATGGCTTGTATGAGTTCATCGATGAGATGTTGAGGATAACGCCTTTTCTGGCTTTCAGCATGTCTTTACTAAAAACCATAGAAGGGAGTAGGGTACCTTTAAAATTGAGGGCAAATACTTGATCAAATCCTTCCATTTCCAAGCCATAGAAAGTGTCATCCAGACGATCGAGCATATCTTCAGTCAGTTGCTCTTCTTTAGTAGTCGCCTTGGGGTGGTTTCCCCCGGCTCCATTGATGAGAATATCTACAGGGCCAAGCTGAGCTTTAATGGCCTCGTGTGCCTCTTCTAGCTTTGCTTTATCGAGTACATCGCCTTCAATACCGATGATGGTTGCCTGATAAGTATCGGCTAACTGTTGAGCCACTTTTTCGGCCTGCTCTTTATCGCGGTCAAGAATGGCTATTTTTACGCCGACTGATGCCATGGCTTTGACAAGTTCCTGGCCAATAACACCTGCTCCGCCGGTGATCACACATACTTTGCCTTGCAGGTCTTTAAAACTAATTGGGTCCATAGTTACTGGTTTTAAATTCCTGGTAGAAATCCAGGTTTTCTTTAGTTAGAATATCTATTGATGTATAATTTTCGGAAGCAACTTCCTTCTTTAAAACAAGGTGCTGAAAAAGTTTACTGACAGCTTGATAACCTTGCTCTTCCGGACGCTGACAAATCAAAAAGTCAATCAAATCCTTGCGGACAAAATCGGCATTTGCCGGAATCAGGTCATAGCCAATCAGGCGAATGTCGGTCATGCTTTTGCTTTCAAGGTATTCGGCCACTTTGTAAACCTGAGAGTTCGTGACAAAGATTCCTCCAACTTGAGGCGAGTTTTTAAGCTCTTCTTCAATTTGCTTAAAATAGGCCTGGTGGTCGGTATTGTTGATCTCGACAGTACGAATGGATCGACTAGAACTCGCTGATTGCTTTTTAAAATAGTTGTAAAACCCCATTTCGCGCTGAACCAGGTGATTTTGATTGTCCATCTCTTTGGCAAAATGAATGACTAAAGCAGGGCTATTTGCCGGCATGGAGAAGTTCAACAATTTGGCGGCCAATGCCCCACTTTGAAAGGAGTTTTGCCCGATATAGCTCAACTTCGGACTTCCTTTGATGTTCGAATCAATAAAAACAAAGGGAATATTCAATTTTTCCAACTTAGTGATAAAAGCTTTGGACTCGCGCGAAAAGATTGGAGCGAGTACAATTCCGTCATGACCATGAGCAAGCAATTGCTTGGCCTGTTCTTTAAATAGTGCTGGATCGTTTTGTTTAAACTGGTAAATCACTACTTCGACTCCATAGGGCTGAATCTCCTGGAGTGCTTTGCTAATTCCATGTAAAGGCTTATTCCAATAGGCTTCGGCCGATTGCGGTTCTGGAATGAGGACGGCGAAGGAATAAACTTTCTTTGATGCCAGTGTGCTGGCCAAAATATTGGGTTGGTAGTCCAGCTCCTCAATGATTTTCAGGATTTTATTTCGTGTCTTTTTCGACACTTCACCGCGGTTATGGATTACGCGATCAACCGTTCCGATGGAGACATTCGCTTTCTCGGCAATGTCTTTAATCCGTATTCTGCTTGTTGGTTTGATAACTTTATCGATTTAAAATGAGTACTGTCAGGCTAACAAAGCTAGCTAATTTTTTTTACAATTCGTGTGCGGACACGGTTTTCATATTTGTAAAACATTTTTTCAACGATTTTTAGATTTTTATGTGGATTTGCGATAGAAATGTTCTACTTTCGTGTGCGAACACGGTTTTCCGTTAAACAAACGGAAACATCAAAATGAAGCGGATTGTTCGCCAATCAAGTTATTTTTATAAGAATCGGATTTTAAACAGAATAGTGAAACAAATGGAATTAAGTAAGTATAGTTTTGGAGTGGGAGACCGGTTTTCTCATCAAGGAGAAGCACAGTTACGAGCCATTGTGAAGGCTAATAAAGCAGGCGTTAATGTTGCTCCAGTTTGGAATAAATCGAACCGCGAACATGGAATTGTTCATACGCAACCCAATGATGTGCGCCAAGAGGCTGATGCCGCAGTTGCAGCCTTGGGATGGGAACAAGCTTATTTTGTTGACGCGGACCACATCAATTTAGGTACAGTAGCTCCGTTTGTGGACGGTTCTGACTTTTTTACGTTGGATGTTGCCGCTTTTATTGGCCAACCAAGCTCAGATGAGGTAATTGCTGCATTTCTGAAGGAATGTGAGCGATACAAAGGGCAGTTGGTAATTCCGGGAATTAAAGATCCAATTACGGTTGATGATCAGTTGTTGCGAGAGATTGCAAATCAGTTTTTGGCAGCAGTTGAGCAAGCAGCCGCCATTTATAACTGCCTGGTTGAAAGGAAAGGAAAAGGCAATTTCATTACAGAAGTGTCGATGGATGAAGTCGCGCAGCCGCAAACTCCGGTCGATTTATTTTTTATCTTGAAGATGTTGGCTGATAAAAATATTCCGGTGCAAACCATTGCTCCAAAATTCACCGGTCGGTTTAATAAGGGAGTTGACTATGTTGGTGATCAAGCGCAGTTTGCCCGCGAATTTGAAGAAGATGTATTGGTGATTGATTATGCCGTTCAGCAATTTGGATTGCCGGCTGATCTGAAATTGAGTGTCCACTCAGGTAGCGATAAGTTTTCCATTTACCCGGCGATGGGGGCAATCATCAAAAAATATGATAAAGGGCTGCATGTGAAAACTGCTGGAACAACTTGGCTGGAGGAAGTGATTGGCTTGGCTTTGGCGGGAGGTGAAGCGCTGGAGGCTGCCCGTGATATTTATACGACTGCTTTGGCCCGTCAAGACGAGTTGTGTGCTCCCTATGCTGATGTGATTGACATCGATCCGGAACAGTTGCCAAGTGTAGATGAGGTTAACGGATGGACGGGAGAGCAATTTGCCAATGCGCTCCGACATATCCCGAATCATCCGGAGTATAATCCCAACTTTCGCCAGTTGAT
This sequence comes from Sunxiuqinia elliptica, assembly GCF_900113005.1. GTDB lineage: Bacteria > Bacteroidota > Bacteroidia > Bacteroidales > Prolixibacteraceae > Sunxiuqinia > Sunxiuqinia elliptica. Next base: position 32,086 of record NZ_FONW01000007.1, on the reverse strand, counting down.
TCATGTGGGGTACAAAGTTGCCGCTGAAATGGGAACGCGTTACTATTCTTTGCTTGAAGCACATGCGGAAATTATTGGGGCTTGTGTTGAGGAAAATATTTATGAGCGCCACTTGAAACGTTTGTTTGATTTGTAAAACCAAGCAGAAACAAATAAAACCAGGAAACATGAAAAAATTTATGGATGAGCACTTTTTGCTTCACTCGGAGACAGCACAAGAGCTTTATCATGAACATGCGGCTCCAATGCCGATTTTCGATTATCATTGCCACCTTTCACCAAAGGAAATAGCGGAAGATAAATCCTACGAAAACCTCAGCCAAATCTGGCTGCATGGCGATCATTATAAGTGGCGGGCGATGCGCAGTAACGGCGTGGATGAACGCTACTGTACCGGTGACGCCAGTGATTGGGAAAAATTTGAGAAATGGGCTGAAACCGTTCCTTATACCTTGCGAAATCCACTTTACCATTGGACTCACTTGGAGTTGAAGCGCTTTTTTGATGTTGACTTGCTACTCAGTCCGAAGACTGCTCGTGAGGTTTGGGAGCAGTGTAATGAAAAGCTTACTTCCGGCTCATTCTCTTGCCGTGATATTATTAGCAAGGCCAAAGTCGATACAATTTGTACTACCGATGATCCGATTGATTCATTAGAGTATCATCAGGCAATTTCCGAGGACGATTTTGAAACAGCTGTCCTCCCGGCTTGGCGACCAGATAAAGCGATGATGGTGGAGCAGACTGAAGCTTTTAATGATTATCTGGATCAATTGGCTGAAGTGGCCAATATTGAGATCGATAGTTTTGATGCCTTATTGATTGCCTTGGATAAGCGCCATGAGTTTTTCCACGAGAACGGTTGTCGTTTGTCTGATCATGGGCTGGACACAGCCTATGCTGATGATTATTCGATGAAAGACATTCATGCCATTTTTGATAAGGTTCGTTCATTGAAAAGCTTGAATGAGACTGAAATCAGGAAGTTTAAATCGTGCATGCTTTATGAATTTGGAATGATGGATCATGCTCGCGGATGGACGCAGCAGTACCACATTGGAGCTCAGCGTAACAACAGTACCCGCTTATTTAAGAAGCTGGGCCCGGACACTGGCTTTGACTCCATTGGTGATTTACCGGTGGCAGCCTCCTTGGCAAAAATGCTTGACCGACTGGACCAAAACAACAAACTGACCAAGACGGTGCTTTACAATCTTAACCCACGGGATAATGAGTTGTATGCTACAATGATTGGTAATTTTCAGGATGGTTCGTGTCCTGGAAAAATACAATATGGCTCTGGCTGGTGGTTTTTAGACCAAAAAGACGGGATGGAAAAACAATTGAATGCGCTTTCGAATCTGGGCTTATTGAGTCGTTTTGTGGGGATGTTGACCGATTCGCGGAGCTTCTTATCCTACACGCGTCACGAATATTTCCGCCGTACGCTTTGTAACTTGCTGGGAACGGATGTCGAACGAGGCGAGCTTCCCAATGATCCCGAGTTGTTGGGTAAATTGGTTCGGGATATTTCATTCTGGAATGCAAAAAATTACTTTGATTTTGAGTGAAAATACTTGAAAAGCTGTCAGAAAGCAGGCAAAATTATTGGTTCTATGAGAAAGGAATCTTATTTTTGCAATCGATTGCATTAAGTTGTAAAGTATAAACTAGCTACGAAACATATCAATAGAAATAATTCCCAACTCAGATTAGGATTGCTAAAAGAAGGTTTGTTTCCGTTGGCTTTTGAACTAAATAAAATTGACTCATGGATAAAAAAGTTATCACCTTTGGTGAAATCATGTTGCGTTTAGCAACTCCCGGATATTTAAGGTTTAATCAAACCGATAGTTTAACAGCTACCTTTGGAGGCGGTGAGGCCAACGTTGCTGTATCCTTGGCTAACTATGGAATTCCAGTAGATTTTGTAACTCGTTTACCGGAAAACGATATTGCACGGACTTGTAAAATGGATCTGAAAAGTTACGGTGTTGGCGTTGACCAAATTGTAACCGGAGGTGATCGGGTTGGTATCTACTTCTTGGAAACCGGTGCTGTAAGCCGTGGAAGTAAAGTTGTATACGACCGTGCTCATTCGGCCATTGCCGAGATTGAACCAGGTATGATTGATTGGGATCAGGTGTTTGAAGGTGCTGGTTGGTTCCACTGGACTGGAATTACCCCTGCAATTTCGCAGGGCGCTGCAGATGTTTGTCTGGAAGCAATTAAAAAAGCCAATGAAAAGGGAATTACGGTTTCTTGTGACTTGAACTACCGCAAGAATCTTTGGAAGTATGGAAAAACAGCGGGCGAGGTGATGCCTGATTTGGTGGCCGGAACCGACGTTGTTTTAGGTAATGAGGAAGATGCTGCTATGGTTCTTGGCATTCATCCTGAGGGAGTGGATGTAACCGGAGGACATGTCGAAGGAGCAGCTTACGAGTCTGTTTCAAAACAAATTATGGCTAAATTTCCACGTTGTAAGAAAGTGATTACCACGCTTCGTGGCTCTGTTAATGCTAACCACAACAGTTGGGCTGGCGTGCTTTGGGACGGTGAGAAATTATACGAATCTCGTCAATACCAGATTACCCACATTGTTGACCGTGTTGGAGGTGGCGATTCATTTATGGGAGGCCTGATTTATGGACTGCTAACGTATCCCAAAGATGACCAAAAGGCCTTGGAGTTTGCAGTGGCTGCCTCTTGTTTGAAACATACCATTTATGGCGATTACAACCAGGTGACTGTCTCTGAAGTTGAGAAACTGATGGGCGGTGATGCTTCTGGCCGGGTTGCACGATAAATTTGATTGGCGGGCAGAGAGCGAAGGGCATGAGTTCCGAAGCTTTGAGAAACTGTCTGCCAAAAACTGTTAACTATTAAAAACTTAAAACGAAATAGAATGGCTCGATTTTCTAGAATTGAAGTGGCACAAACCATGAAGCAAACTGGTTTAGTTCCGGTTTTTTATCATGCCGATACCGAGTTGTGCAAGCAAGTGGTTAAAGCATGTTATGATGGTGGTATCCGGGTGTTTGAATTCACAAACCGGGGAGATTTTGCTGCTGAGGTATTTAAAGAGCTCAACCAATGGGCTGCTGTTGAATGTCCGGAAATGATTATGGGGGTTGGCTCCATTGTTGATGAAGGAACAACTGCCCTGTATATTGCTTTGGGAGCAAACTTCATTGTGTCTCCTTTAATTGATGAAGGTATGGCCCGGGTTTGCAACAAGCGAAAAATTGCCTGGAGCCCTGGCTGCGGATCAGTAACCGAGATTGGCCGTGCTCATGAACTGGGCTGCGAAGTGGTGAAGATTTTCCCAGGATCATCCGTTGGAGGCCCCGACTTTGTTAAAGGGGTGATGGGACCAATGCCTTACGCCAGCATTATGCCTACGGGGGGCGTTTCGCCTGATGAAGCGAACCTGAGTGCTTGGTTTAAAGCCGGCGTTCATTGTGTTGGCATGGGATCGCAATTGTTCCCGAAGGAGGTTTTGCAACAGCGCAACTTTGGCTATATTACCGACAAGTGTCGCGAAGCACTCGAGCTAATTTCGAAATACAAAAAATAACCAACTACAATCAAAATGACTAACAAAGGGCTTGCTAAACTATTCCTGTTTGTTGTCCTGATGACCAGCTTTTCCTGTACGGGGCCTTCGGGCAAAAAAGAGCTGAAGCTTGCACATGGCTTGCCGGTTGATCATCCGGTGCACCAGGCAATGGAATTCATGGCTAAACGAACGGCCGAGTTATCAGACGGAAAACTAACCATTGAAGTTTATCCGGCTGAGCAATTGGGCTCGGAGCAACAGTGTGTGGAACTCCTTCAAATCGGAAGTCTGGCGATCACGAAAGTTTCGGCAGCAGTAATGGAGAGTTTCACCGATGATTATAAAGTATTCGGACTACCTTATATTTTTCGTTCAAAAGAGCATTCATTTAAAGTGATGGATGGCGAGATTGGCAAGGAATTGCTATTGAGTACCCAGGATAAATGGATCCGCGGCTTGTGTTATTACGATGCCGGCTCACGTAGTTTCTACACCAAGTCGAAACCAATCACACATCCTGATGACCTGGCGGGAATGAAAATTCGGGTTATGCGAAGTATTACCGCCGTGGAAATGACCAAAGCGTTGGGAGGCTCGCCTACACCTATTTCGTGGGGAGAGCTTTATACCGCATTGCAAAGTGGGGTGGTTGATGGAGCTGAAAACAATCCACCAAGTTTATATACTTCACGCCACTACGAAGTGTGTAAGTTCTATTCACTGGATGAGCATACAACAATTCCTGATGTCTTGGTTTTTAGCCAGGTAATTTGGGACAAGCTGAGTCCACAGGAACAAGCCTGGATTCAACAGGCGGCTGATGAGTCTGCAGTTTTACAGCGGAAGTTATGGGCTGAGTCTGAAAAGAAATCATTGGAAGAGGTGCAAAAAGCGGGTGTGAAGATCAACTATCCGGATAAAGCACCTTTCATTGAGAAAGTACAGCCTTTATTGGAAAGCTACCAAAGCAATCCGGTGATCTATTCCTACATTAAACGAATTCAAGCTGTTGACTAAAATTGAATGACATGACTTTACGAAAATACATGGATAAAGCCCTGGAATGGGTACTCGTTTTTTTGATGGGGATTCTGGTAATTGACGTGTTGTGGCAGGTCATTAGTCGTTACCTGATGAATGCTCCAAGTAGTTTTACAGATGAACTGGCCGGATTTTTATTGATCTGGGTTGGTTTGCTAGGCGCGGCTTATGTTGCCGGAAAGCGTGAACACCTGGCCATTGATCTGTTGATCCAGCGTAGTTCTCCAGCTCGAAAGTTTAAGCTGGAAGTGGCGATTAGTATTATTGTCATCTTGTTTGCGCTTACCGTGATGGTCGTTGGAGGTTCATGGCTGGTTTACACCCGTTTTTACCTATCCGTTAAATCAGCTGCCTTAGGCTTACCGCTTGGTGTGGTTTACCTGGTTTTACCACTGAGTGGATTGCTGATTGCCTATTTTGATATCGATAATCTGTATAACATGGTTAAAGAAAACCGGAAAAACTAAGCTTATGGAATTTCTAGAGATATTTGTACTGATTTTTAGTTTCATTGTTTTGCTGGTTATCGGTGTGCCAATTGCTTTTAGTATTGGTATCTCCGGTATTTTGACCATGCTGGTGAGTATTGATGTGATTCCAGCACTGACGACTTTTTCGCAACGCATGGCTACCGGCTTGGATAGTTTTGCGCTGCTGGCTATTCCGTTCTTCATTCTGGCCGGAAATATTATGAATAGCGGTGGGATTGCCATTCGGCTGATTGATTTTGCCCGTGTTTTGGTAGGGGGAATCCCGGGAGGTGTTGCCATTGTGAATGTTTTGGCGAATATGCTTTTTGGAGCGATCTCCGGATCTGCTGCGGCATCGGCATCGGCTATTGGAAGTATTATGGGGCCTGAGATGAAAAAAGAAGGCTACCCGGATAATTTCAGTGCTGCAGTTAACATTACTTCTGCAACAACTGGTTTATCGATTCCTCCAAGTAATATTCTGATTGTCTATTCGCTAGCGAGTGGGGGTGTTTCGATTACGGCACTTTTCCTGGCTGGTTATGTCCCTGGAATCTTAACTGGATTGGCTATTATTACCACTGCCGTGACCATGCTGATATACAAACAAAAAGGTTTTCAAGCCGCAGTAAAAGGTTTGGGAGTTGCTGTGTTAGTGGCTATTGGGGTGGTGTTGGCTTTTCAGGGAGTAAGTTTTGCCCGCGAATCATTTAGCCCGGTTGTGAACCAAGGCCTGTCAGGTGTTGCGCTCGTGGCCTTTGCTGTTTTTGCTTTCATCAAAACGAAAAATAACAAGGAAAAAGCATTGGCTGGAACCAAGAAGTTGTTGGATGCGATTCCTAGCTTACTGATGTTGATTATTGTAATCGGGGGAATTGTGGCCGGCTACTTTACAGCTACTGAGGCATCTGCTATTGCCGTTCTGTATTCCTTGATCCTGGCTTTTATCTACCGGCAAATTACAATCGCTGATCTTCCTGCAATTCTTTTACGCTCGGTAAAAACAACCGGGATTGTATTGCTCTTGGTGGCAACCTGTTTGGGCTTGTCGTGGATCATGGCTTACGAAAATATTCCTCAAAACGTGAGTGAAGGACTATTGACAATTTCAAGTAATCCATTCATCATCTTGTTGTTGATTAACCTGATTTTGCTCTTTGTGGGGATTTTTATGGATATGACTCCAGCGGTTTTGATTTTCACGCCCATCTTCTTACCAATTGTGACTGCCATGGGTGTTGATCCAATTCACTTTGGAATCATCATGGTACTCAACTTGAGTGTTGGCCTATGCACGCCTCCTGTTGGATCAGTCTTGTTTATTGGATGTAGTGTGTCGGGCTTGAGTATCGACAAAGTAATTAAACCATTGATTCCAATGTTTTTGGGCATGGTCGTTGTCTTGCTGCTAGTCACTTACCTGCCAGAATTGAGTTTGTGGTTGCCATCTAAGTTTGGATTTTAATTGGATGGTAAAAAAAGATATATGAGCGTTGTTTGTACCTAGGATTAAGAAGCTGTTTAATTTTAAACAGCTTCTAAGAAAACACTAGGGTTAGTTAAAGAAAAGAAAAACCGGAACTGTTCAAATGAATTGTTCCGGTTTTCTTTTTATCTCGTATTGCTATCCGTTTCCTGTGTGCTAATCTCACACCGACTATTCTTGGTGGTTATTCAAGATCATCAGCTCAGGGATTGGTACGACGAACTTTCCTCCCCATTCGTAAATGTATTTGTTGTAATTGATGATTTCGTCCTTCAAATTCCAAGGAAGAATAAAGACATAATCGGGTTTGGTTTCCTTAATTTTATCGGGATGATGGATGGGAATGTGCGTTCCGGGCAGAAAGTTTCCTTGTTTGTGTGGGTTGATGTCTACCGTATAGTCTAAGAAATCAGTTCTGACGCCGCAGTAATTCAATAGTGTATTGCCTTTTCCGGGAGCTCCATAGCCAACCACCTGTTTGTTTTCTCGTTTCGCTTTAATTAAAAACTCGAGTATCTTTCGTTTGGTTTCTTTCACCTTGTTATTGAAGTGATCGTAATATGCTAAGGTATCCATCCCTAATTCATGTTCATGTTTTAATAGGTCATGAACCGCTTGGGAAATGGGCTTGGAAGTATCGCCTTGATGGCAGGCATGGATCCTGATTGACCCACCATGCGTTTTTAGTTGCTGAACATCAAAAAGACATAATCCATAGCTTTTAAATATCTCTTTTACCGTTGTAAAGGAGAAATAGGAGAAGTGCTCGTGGTAAATCGTATCAAATTGATTTTCCTCAATTAGCCGTTCGAGATGAGGAAATTCCATGGTGATTAAGCCTCCTTCAGCCAGGAAGTATTTCATGCCTTTCAAAAAGTCATTGATATCAGGGACGTGGGCCAATACATTGTTCCCGATGATTAAGTTGGCTTTCCCATAGGTTTCAACCAGGTACTTGGCCGTCTCGTAGCCAAAAAACTTCACTTCTGTTTTGATGCCTTTTTCCCTTTCAGCGTATTGGGCAATTTCCGTTGACGGATCGATTCCCAGTACAGGAACACCTTTTTGCTTGAAAAACTGTAGTAGGTAGCCGTCATTACTGGCTATTTCTGCAACCAGGTGCTTGGGAGTAATGGCAAACCGTTCGCTGACGTAATCAACGTATTGCTTTGCGTGCTGAACCCAAGTATCAGAATAGGATGAATAGTAGGCATAGTCTCTGTAGATGATTTCAGGAGAAACAACTGCAGGAGTTTGCACCAAAAAGCACTTTTTGCAAACGTAAACCTGAAGCGGGAAGTGGGGTTCCATTTTGGTTAAATCTTCGACTCGGATTTTATCTTCGCATAGTGGTTGCACACCTAAATCAGTTACCAGGTGATGGAGTGGGCTATGACAGAAATTACATTTATGGGATGGTTGATTGTTCATCGGATTGAGATTATTCATTTTTTAAAGCATATCTAAATTATAACAAGTTCACCTTAAAGTCAATCTTATAGGTGGCTTTTTACCTCATTGAAATTGCAAAATGGAATGGAAGTAAGGAAAGTGGGGCGGATTTATTCAGAAGTATGAGACAAGAAAAAAAACTGGCTGCAAATCTAGTTGATTGCAGCCAATGGTATTGTAATATCAGTCGTGATGATTAGAGACTCTTTGAGAAGCTTTGCTTTTCGAAGGCTTAGAAAAGCGCTAGATACTTTTTTTACTTCTTCTACTTTCTTTGTGCTCTTCTTCTTTGGCATTCATCCGAATAATGCGCCCTTTGCCTTGCTCGATGATTAATTGTTGTCTGGCTTGAATGGTGGTCATTCGATAATGTAGCCATCCGAAAGTCGCAAAGCTAGCTCCCAAAAGCAGAGGAAAACCTAGCGTATTGCTCATATAATTGTCAATTGATAATGCTAGCATAACGAAGAGTCCGCTGTAGGCAATTAAGAAGGAACTTGCCTGAATATGAGTTAATCCGGACTTCAATAAAACATGGTGAATGTGGTTCATGTCAGGCGAAAAGGGAGACTTCTTATGGTAGATGCGAATGGCAAAAACCCTCAGCGTATCGGTTACCGGTACAATTAAAATGGACAAGGCGATGATCGGTGCATTGTTAAAGTAGAAAGGATCACTGGCAAGTGTATTAAGCTCATTAAACCGGATTAAAAGTGCTGCCAGGATGGTCCCGAGAACCAGAGAACCCGTATCGCCCATGAAAATTTTATGAGCTCCGCCCCACAGGTTGAAACGTAAGAATGCCAATAAGCTACCTGCCATAGCGGTGCATAGGACACCATAGATTGTAAATCCTGCAAAATAAAACCAAATACCAAGTACACTTGCGGCAAAGATGGTTAATCCACCAGCCAAACCATCAATCCCATCAATTAGATTGACAGCATTGATAATGAATAGAATGACAAGGACCGACAGTGGAATACTTGCCCAAGCATGAATCGTTGTTATTCCGGCAATGCCATAAGCTTGGGTAATGCGAAAATCTCCTAAAAACACCAGCATCAAAGCAGCAATTAGTTGGATGGCGAACTTTTTGCCGGCAGAAATAACCAGAATGTCATCTTTTAAGCCAATAAAAAACATCATAATGGTTGAGGCAAACAGAATGCGCATATCTGGAGACTCTGTTTCAGGCATAAACAACAAAGCAGTAATATTAATGCCTGCAAAAATGGCTACACCTCCTAAAGATGGAATTAGCTTTTTACTCACCTTCCTTTCATTGGGAACATCCATGAGGTTTTTTTCATTGGATATGCGAATGATCGGAGGAATAATTAAATAGGTTAAAATAAAGCTACTTATAGTACTGAAAAATAAAGTAGAGCTCACGATTGAGTAGTTAAAAATTATGTTGCAAAATTACTTGTCATAAAACAATAACCGCTAAAAAATAGAATTATTTCATGAACTGCACTTTTTTCGTGATGAACCCCCCCCTTTGAGGCAACGAAGCGCACTTTTTCGGACTTATTGTTTTAAAGCTATGATTGTGGTATTTGATTTACCATAAACAATCTATTGGTACTAAGTGAGATAGGCAATTTGAGGACTTGCATATGCTCTGATATCCGGTTATCTAACTCGTTAAGCGCCCGAGATGATACACATCCTGAGCGCTTAACGAGTTTTGTTTTTGGAAATCTTAAAACAGTTCCTAAGATCTGGTTACTTGAAAACCTTGGGGTGAAAGCGCAAAGTCAACAAAGCGTGCCCGATGATTAGGTGGATTTTGCTCCAGTTGCTTCTTGATCATACTGGCAGCCCGTTCATCTTTGGCCATCAGAAAGAGGTAACCTCCACCACCTGCACCGAGCAGTTTGTGCCCCCAGGTATAATCTTCCACCTGGTTGAGTATTTGTTGTACCGCCGGAGGATTGGTTCCTGCGTCCAGTTGCTGGTTTAAAAGCCAGCTGTGATGCACATGGTCCGCCAATTGCTGGTAGTTTCCCCGTTGAATAGTTTCAAAGGTGTTTAGCGCATGTTGTTTCATTTCCTCCAAAATTCGCAAATGGTTGGTTGAGTTGAGGAACATTCCTCTCACAATTTCGGCTAGAATATTCTTTGCCGTGCGTGTGATTCCGGTGTAGTAAAGCAACATGCAGTTGTGGTATTCCGGTCGGGTAAACAAATGATCGGGCAACCAACGGGACACCGGTTGTTGTAGGATGCCTGCTTCAGTTTGAAGGAGCTTCAGCCCGGGGAGGATACCGCCATACTGATCCTGCCAGCCACCTCCGGTAGTTAACAGTTGTTCCAGAACCAAGGTGCGATGACACACTTCATTCTGATCCCAGTTCAGGTTGAGAAAATCAGAAAGTGTCCCCAATACTGTTGCTGACAGAATGGAGCTTGTTCCTAAACCTGAGCCTTTCGGAACTGCTGCGAGCAAGGACAGCTCAATACCCGCCCCAAAAGCTTTCAATTGCTCTGTCAATGTTGGGTAGGTGATGGTTGAGAAGTCCGGGTGGAAACCGCAAAGGCATAAAGCTGCCTTCGGAATTGAGAAGGCTGAACCCACCTGGGCAAAATTGGCAAGCTCCTCGTAAGTGGACACTTCTTCTTTTAAGCCCAGATCAATGCTTCGGAAAACAATTTTATGCTCTGTGCTTGGCTTAACATAGACTTGTAAGGGTGGTTGTCCATTAAGCTCTACAGCGAGGTTAACCACATGGCCACCATGGGTGAGGCAGAAAGGAGCCGTGTCGGTCCAGCCACCAGCCAAGTCAAAACGAACCGGGCTTCTTCCCCAAATGATTTGATCATCGAAAGCATTCAACTGCGGGTGTGCCGGCTTATCTTTGACAGTATCCACAATTGTTTGCTGCAATATTTTAAAGGCTCGTTGCTCGTGAACGGTGCCATCGTTGTTTTTGAGCATAGCCACCCGTGCCCGAAACATCTCATCTTTTATGCGGAGAATAGCTTCTTCCTGCTCTCCTAAAGGGGAAGGAAGTTTAATGTTATCGTGAGCAAAGTCTTTGGCTGCATCTTCAAGGTTTACCTGGTAAAACACGCTCTTTTGATAGTTCTTGGCCAGTAGTTCCCAATTGATGCTTCGGAAATTAGCTCGTTGAGCATAGAGGCGCAACAGGTTGGCCTGGTTGTTGATTTCAGCGGCCGACAGGCGCTTACTGTTCAGCCAAAGGGCTTTCATCTCCGAAGAATCATTGGCCGGATCAATCAACCAGCGGAGTAGCTCTTCGGTCGGTTCATCTGTGAGTGGAAAAAGCGGAGCAAATTGAATGTCCGTATCCGGTTTTAACTGTGCTTCCTCCATGCTGATGCCCTTTTGCTGCAACCACTTGCTTAGTGAAAGACCAAGCCATTGGGCATCGCCAGCTAGCGTCCCATTAAACTTGTCGAAGAAGGCATACGGGCGAATACAAACGTCCGATTCACCAACGGGGACCAGATCCAAACAGGTTTCCGGAGCTAGTTTCAGCTGCCAGTTGTTTTCAGGAACTCCCGTGATGACATGATGGTGAGAGAGCTGCCAATGTTGTCCGATGTGGCTGTTTTCAATCCATAGATGATGATGCTCGCCGGTTAGCGTAATGTCAGTCGTCGCATTTTGGACAAACATGCTCGGATGTGGCTTCACCTTGCGTTGCCAAATGTTACGTTGATCGACCACTTGGTTTTGAATGATCTCAGTGCTTTCAATCAATTCGCGACTGGTTCCGTAGTGGTAGAACTCGCCATTGGGAAGGGTAACAACCTTTACGGTCAGCTCGTTGATTTCCGTATCGTCTTCTTTAGGAACCAAGCCCATGGCTGGTCCGAAAGTTCCGTACAAATCGTAATAATTAACCTGCCCGTCCTTAAACTGCGTTTGCTCTTCGCTCCATCCGGAACGTTTCATCAAGATCTGCATGGCCTTGGGACTAAGCAGCCAAACGCCGATATCCATCAAAAAGAGATGGTTTCCAGTGTGTGATTGAATGGTCTCTGCAGTGGGTTTTTGAAGCATAAACTGCAGGTCGGAGGGAGTGTTGCGCTTGCAAAAGAAAACTCCGTGGTTGGTGGCTTTTTCAGGGCTTACCCACATGCCCATGCAAACAATGTCTGCCTCGGGAATATTCGACAGGTTTTCAGAGGCACGAATCAACACATCGCCACTGGCAATTAAGGTGTTCAATGATTTTGGTGCTTTCTGAAGAATCCGTTCGTAAAGAGGCAATTGCAGCTCCAGTAGGTTTTGATCAAGGCGCTGCCCCTGCTGCCAACGAAAAACCGGGATGGGGGTCAGGATTTTGCCTGATGGCCCATAAGCCGGTAAACGCCGGCTTTGTCCCCCCGCATGAATGATGATGCGTTGTTCCTGCTCCAACCACTCATTAAATGGGGCTTGTTGGTTGTTGCTTAGCCAACTTTGGTGTAGCAGGTGGGCTGTGCCTCCGCCAGAACCAACTTTGGTACCGGCCGGGTCTGAAGTGCAAAAATATTCCTCCTGATTAACTTGCTCCAATTGGTGGAACTGGCTAACGAGGTTTTCGGGTAATGATAGTAGTTTTTTCATAGTAATCAAGTTTCAAATTTCTTCCAATCTTCTTTTCATTCAATTTAAAAAATTAGAAGGGGAATGATGACCTGCCAATTTTTAGCACGTGAGCATCCTGAATGCTTATTCAACGGTGTTTGACAGGTAATGTTTATAGAGCATCCGAATTCCTTCAGCTAATTCTACTTGATGCTTCCAGCCTAATTGATGTAACTTGCTTGGATCTGTCAGTTTGCGCATGGTACCATCGGGTTTCGATGCGTCAAATTCAATTTGCCCTTCAAAGCCAATCTCGTGTTGAATGGTTTCGGCAAGTTGGCGAATGGAGATTTCTTTTCCTGTGCCAATATTGATATGCGTATTTCTTACTTCCTTCGAATTGGAGTAGCTGGTTACGATCTCATCAAAGTTGCGATTTTCCATTAAGAAAACGCAGGCTTCGGCCATATCCTCTGACCATAAAAACTCGCGCATTGGATTACCTGTTCCCCATAGAAAGAGTTTGGTGGGCGATGATTCTTTTGCTTGGATGCCGTACTTTCTGAGGATCTCAAGAATTTCTGTTTTCGAGGCTTGTCCGTCAACGCCTTCTACCGGACGGTGATTGAGATCTTCCCGGATGTTTGTCCAATCGTCTTGATCCAGGCTTTTGGCCAAGTGAATTTTGCGAATCATCGCAGGCAAGACATGTGAGGTCTCCAGGTTGAAGTTATCATTTGGACCATAAAGGTTGGTCGGCATAACCGCGATAAAGTTGGTGCCATACTGTAGGTTGTATGACTCGCACAGCTTAAGCCCGGCTATTTTGGCAATGGCATAAGGCTCGTTGGTATATTCGAGGGGAGCGGTCAATAAGCAATCTTCGGGCATGGGCTGGGGGGCAAGCTTGGGATATATGCAAGTTGAACCCAGAAAGAGGAGCTTTTTAACGCCGTGCACATAGGATTGATGGATAACGTTGTTTTGAATTTGAAGATTCTCATAAATGAACTGTCCCCGGTAGGTATTGTTTGCGACAATTCCTCCAACTTTGGCTGCAGCGAGAATGACATAGTCAGGCTTTTCTGCTGCAAAGAAATCGGCTACTGCCGCTTGGTTGGTTAAATCCAGTTCGGAAGAGCTACGGCCAATTAGCCTGCTGTATCCCTTCTTTTCCAGGGTTTTCCATATGGCAGAGCCAACCAATCCCCGGTGTCCGGCGATGTATATTTTGGAGTCTTTTTGCATGGTATCTGTTTTTTACGCGAATTTAATCGAATTAATGCGAATTGGATTTTAAAAGATGTTAGCTTTTAACTTTTCCAAAGTTCGAAACTTTGGAAAAGCTCGGAAACTCTCCCCGAGTCAGCGAAGATTAGAAGGTCAGAAGGTTGGAAGATTGGAAGATTAGAAGGTCTGAATGTTAGAATGTCAGAATATTAGAATGGTTATGGTGAACCATCTTACTTTCCCGCCTAACCACCTAATCACTGATCACCCTTCACTCACGGACCACTGTTTTCTGATTCAGTTTTTTCACCTAATCACCTAACCACTTTATCACTGTTCTCTATTCACTTTCTACTTGCGCTTTAAGCCTTTCAGATCTTGGAGACGCTGAAAGGTTTGCGGCAGACGTTTTACGGATCACTGACGACCGACCACTTTTTCTATCTTTTTTCTCCTGCCGGAGGCCATCATTTTTGGCTTGACCCAAAAAGATGCAAAAAAGTCAAGAAAAAAATATGCTTCTTCCCGCTCGTGGCTTTCTTAACGGTTTCCGTATTACGGCTACTCCAACCTAAAAGTCACTTCACGCCCTCGCCGGCTCGCATTTTTTTCGGGCCCTCGCGGTTTTCACCTAGCGGTGAAGTTTGGAAGATTAGAGGGGCAGAAGGTTGGAATATTAGAATGGTTATGGGCTTTCATCTTACTTTTCCACCTAATCACCTAAGCTCTCAATCACCACATTACTGCCCACTGTTCACTCACCACCGTTCACCCACCACCAACCACCAACCTAATCCACTTAATTCGAAGCTTGAGTTATTATTCAAAATAGTTTAGGGTACGGTAGCCTCCTTCGCGCAGCCAGGCATCTTTTTGCATCAGTTGAATGTCGGACTGCATCATGTCTTTCACCAAGCCATCGAGATCGTATTCCGGTTCCCAACCAAGTTTTGTTTTGGATTTGGTTGGATCACCAATCAGCAAATCAACTTCAGTGGGGCGGAAATAGGCCGGATCAACTTTCACAATTGGAGCTTGTTTTTGGGCAAGGCTTAGCAGGTGATCCAGGTAACTGGCCCCAACTTGGTCGATAAAGACTTTTTCATCAATGGCAGCAATGAAAGCCTGTTCATCAACTCCTTCTCCTTTAAACTGAATTTCCAAGCCAACTTCGGCTCCGGCTTTGCGGACAAAATCGCGGATGGTGGTGGTGATTCCTGTGGCAATGACATAGTCATCCGCTTGCTCTTGCTGAAGAATTAAGTACATGGCTTTGATGTAATCCTTGGCATGTCCCCAGTCACGTTTTGCAGACAGGTTCCCCAGAAATAGCTGCTCCTGCTGTCCTAAGACAATGCGAGCCAAAGCACGGGTAATCTTCCGGGTAACAAAGGTTTCTCCCCGGATGGGCGATTCGTGGTTAAACAAGATCCCGTTGCTGGCGTGCATGCCATAAGCCTCGCGATAGTTCACCGTAATCCAGTAGGCGTACATCTTGGCCACAGCATAGGGCGAGCGGGGGTAGAAAGGAGTGGTCTCTTTTTGGGGCACTTCCTGCACTAAGCCATACAGTTCGCTGGTTGATGCCTGGTAAATCCGGGTTTTTTCGGAAAGGCCTAAAAGACGAACCGCTTCGAGTAAACGTAAGGTTCCAATACCATCAGCATTGGCTGTGTATTCGGGGGTGTCGAAACTTACTTTGACATGGCTCATGGCTGCCAGGTTGTAGATTTCATCGGGTTGAACTTCCTGAATGATTCGGGTCAGGTTCATGCTGTCCGTCATATCTCCGTAATGAAGAACCAGGTTGCGATTTTCTACATGTGGATCTTGGTAAAGGTGATCAATCCTGTCAGTATTGAAAAGGGACGAACGACGCTTGATTCCATGAACGATATATCCTTTCTTGAGTAAGAATTCGCTCAGGTAGGCTCCGTCTTGTCCGGTAATTCCTGTGATTAATGCTACTTTTTGTGTCATGTAATGTTTATTTAGTGGTTTAATTTCTTGTTGATTGCCAGAGGAGCTATATTGATCAAATCAAAAAAGACTAGAATCTTTTGTAATCTGTGTGTGCTCTGTCATACAGCTTTTTATAGTTCGGTTGAAATTATTTAGAAGTGTTTTATATGATGTTTTTTGTTAAAAGAATTTTTGGGAATATAGCGAAAGATGTCGTAAATTGAAACATAAGATTGTTAAAAGTAAACCGCCGGCTGGTCATCAACCATTCCCGATTTTGCAGCCCGGAGAGGAAGAGGAGGCCGGCGGAGCTTTTGCAATATATCACAAAATTTAATGTTAGCATGAGTTATCATGATGATTTTGAACTTTGGAAAGAACAAATTGAGGACCTCCCTTCGGAGGAGCTTAAGTTACCGGACCAGCCCGTAGATGATTTTGTGGCGGGCACGGAAACCCTGGCTGTTGAAGCCAATGAAGACCGGGAGACTTTAGCTGCTGCCGGTCTGGATGTTACCTTAATTGATGATCTGACCCCTCTAAGCGGTGCTTTGCGTTATTGCCAGGCTACCTGGATGAGTGTTTTTCGAGCACGTAAAGAAGCTGAAGCGCAATGGCGGGCACAGGCTCCACAAGCGTTTAAATTTCGAGATGAACTGTTGCATCATTTTTCATTTGCTTACCGGAATGATGACGACCTTCAGAAGAAGGTGATGCGTATACGAGAAGGAGCCAGCCAGGCTGATATGGTTCAGGATTTATTGGAACTGGCCGTGCTGGGTGAAAAATACCCCGAACCCTTAAGTGCCATTAATTTTGATTTGGCTCAGTTGCAGGAAGCACGTACTGTTTCGCATACGATGTCCGAATTATTGGCTGCTGCCAATGGTGCTGCAGATGATAGCAGCACAGCCAAGCTATTGCGTGATAAGGCATATCGTTTACTGGAGCAAAAAGCAAGCACGATTCGCGAATTTGGCCGTTATGTCTTCTGGAAAGACGAAGATAAGCGAAAGCGCTATTACAAGTAAGTAATCCAGAATCCTTGATCTTAGTGGCCCCGCGGCGGTTTAAGCCTCCCTGCGGGGTTTTTTAGTACCCTTTGGCAATTTAAGCTGTCCGTTGGGATGTTTAAAGTCGTCCGGCAGCAAATTAAGGCATCCTGTGCGATATTTAATGCCGTCCGGCGGCAGTTTAAGGCATCCGTTGGCTAATTTATGCGCGTCCGTCGGCCTGTTTTATTCGTCCTTTGGCAATTTAAGCGCATCCGTTGGAATGGGTGACCCATCCTTTGGCAATTTTAGCACGTCCGTTGGGGCGATTGACCCATCCGTTGGCATTTTAAAGCGTCCCTTGGGGACTTTTAGGCCTCCCGCTGGCGGTAGTGTTCATTAAACTGTGTCAATTGTATTTTTGCTATTACAGTTTTAACTTGTAGCTTTTCCAAAGTTTAGAACTTTGGAAAAGATTTGGTTACAAGGGGTGACCGGGTGCTGCGGTTTCCGAACCGCAGTTCGGTTGTTGTTTCCTCGAATGCTGTCAGGAAACGCTCCTCAAGCCAGCGAAGGTTTGAAGGTCAGAAGGTTGGAAGATTGGAAGGTCTGAATGTTAGAATGGTTATGGGGGACCAGCTTACTTTTCCACCTAACCACTGTTTTCTGATTCAGCTTTTCCACTTAATCACCTTATCACTGTTCTCTATTCACTTTCTTCTTGCGTGTTAGACCTTCCAGGTCTTGGAGACGCTGAAAGGTTTACGGCAAACTGACCCCCGTTCTCTGACCATTCATCACGGATCACTTTTTTCCGTCATCGCGAACAAGGTGAAGCGATCTGCCATTGGAAGATCAGAAGGTTGGAAGATTAGAATATTAGAATGGTTATGGGGAACCAGCTTACTTTCCCACCTAATCACTCAATCACTTTTTCCCGCGTTTTAACCACTGTCAGGTTGTACCGACGCTGAAAGGATGGCGCATACGGTTTACGGATCGCTGACCACCAACTACTTATCACCGTTGTTATTTTCTTTTCCTTGCCGGGGCCATCATTTTTGGCTTGACCCAAAAAGATGCAAAAAAGTCAAGAAAAAAATATGCTTCTTCCCGCTCGTGACTTTCTTAACAGTTTCCTTATTACGGCTACTCCAACCTAAAAGTCACTTCACGCCCTTGCCGGCCCGCATTTTTTTCGGGCCCCCGCCTTTTTCACCTAGCGGTGAAGTTTGGGAGATTAGAAGGTCAGAAGGTTGGAATATTAGAATGGTCATTGGCTTCGGCTTACTTTTCCACCTAATCACTGCTTTCTTGCGTTTTAAACGTTTCAGGTCGTTCTGGTACTGATAGGTTGGTGGCAAACTGACCACTAACCACTGACCACCGTTCACTCTTCTCCAATCCCCGCTTAGCGTTTTAAAAACTGTGGGATCTTCGATAGGTTCTTACAGGCTAAAGTCCAGAGCGGGAAAGGGAGGCTGTTCTTTTTCATCGCACGATAATCTTCGCTTGATTTGTGAATGATGTTTTTCAAACTCTTATTACTGGCTCCTCCAACACGCATACGGGTGATGACCGCTGGCAAATAAGCAAATTTCAAGGTTTTATCTTGAAAAATGCGGAGCATGAGATCGTAGTCGGCAGCAATGTCAAAGGAAAGGTCAAACTGACCATGTCTGGCATAGACTTCCCGTTTGGCAAATACGGTAGGGTGGGCAGGCATCCATCCCCGTTTGAGTAAGGCTGGCTGAAAGGCCTGGCTTTTCCAGTAGCGGATGACCTTGTTGGTATCTTCCTTGTCCACATAGACCAAGTCACCGTACACCACATCTGCGCCAGTTTCCTCAAATGCTTGCTTGATCTTTTCCAGCGTTGTGGCCTCAGCCAGTAAATCATCGGAATGCAATAAGCCAATGACCTCTCCCTGGGCAAGCTGAAGTCCCTTGTTTAGGGCATCATAAATCCCCTTGTCGGGTTCCGAAATGTATTGGCTAACCGATGGACTGTTTTTAATCGTTGTTAGTGTCTCGTCTTTGCTTTGGCCATCAATAATTAAATGCTCTGGCTTTAATGTCTGTTGAGCAATACTTCCGATACAATCTTTAATGGCCGGATAACTATTGTAAGTGGCGGTTATAATGGAGAAGTTCATTGGTTGTCAAAGGTTTTCTTTAAATAATGTCAGATATAGATCTTTAGTTTGTTGGTAACAAAGATCCCAGGAAAATCTATTTGAGTTTATTAAACCGTCTTTAATTAATTGCTCTACGAACGTTGAGTTCTCCTTTAATAGGTCAATTTTATCTGCAAAATTATCAGAGCTTATATCTTGAATCAGAATTGCGCTGTCTTTTGCTATTTCTGAAATTGATGAATTATTAGCAGAAATGACTGGACATCCGGCTTTTTGTGCTTCTAGTACCGGAATCCCAAATCCTTCATAAGATGATGGATATAGCAGACATAGTGCATTATTGTAGATAATATTCAGTTGTTCATTTGAGATTCCACTTAAATGCTTGTATTGCTTAAATTTTAATTGTTCAAATAGTTCTTTTTCTTTTTCTGTAATTGTCCCACCTCCAATTAACACTAAGGGAGTGTCGGTTTTTTCACAGGATTCTACAGCGATCCTGAAATTTTTATGATTACTCTTACGATCACCTACAAAAACTGTATATTTCTTTGGGTTAAATGGTACAAGTCTTTCTAATTGATTTATACTGCAAGCAGAAAGCATTTTATAACTCTCATCAACCCCGTTGTATATTACTTCAATTTTTTCGGCTGGAGTATCAGGGTAGAATTTTAGTAAATCGCTTTTCGTGTTTCTTGATACGCAAATAATCTTACTGGCATTTTTTATTGCGTTCCCTTTTTGCCACGAATGAATAGTTTTGGCAATTCCTTTCCGATAGTATTCATAAGTGAAATCGTGAACGGTGGTAACATTTAACAGATTGGGTGAATTTGCTGTTCGGTAATAGCTCGAATGAAAAATCCCTTTCGACGCTCTAATATTAGGATTAAGGTAACGTTGAAACTTTACGGGTATTTTGGCTAAAGGATTCTCTAATATTCTGTTGGGAGAAATGTTTAGTAACTGTCTGAATATATTTTTATTGGCTTCTTCTAAAAAGTAAATATCCAGATCATTGTCTTCAAGGGCTCTTTTAATGAGTTCATAATAGACTACTGATATGCCTCCAATTCTCTGTAATGAGAAGATAATATTATCGAAATAAATTTGCATTTTTTAAAAAATAAAAAATTGTTTTTGTATAACCTATTACAGCAATTTGGATTTGTTTAAGAACTGAACCATTTGTTTTTTTGCAAATTTTAATAAATTCTTTAATTATTTTCAGATGATATTTTGGATTAGATGATATACCTGTCTTATCATAAATAGCTATAGGTATATTAACATATTGAAGTGCTTTTATTCCAAAATATTTAATAGCACAATTTAACCAATAGTTGTCAGCTGTAAATTTCAAATTAAGGTCATAATATCCAATTTTTTCAAAAGCTTCTCTTTTTATAATTGTTGATTGATGATTTATAATTACTATTCCTTTTCTTTTGTATATTTTTTGAATATTATCGTTACGTTGAATAGTCGTATCAGTAGTAGTATACTTTAAAACAGTTTGACCATAAATGACCTGAATATGTGAAGGTATTGGAGTAGTGAAAATATCTGAAATAACATCCGTACTTGCAAATAAATCACCCGCGTTTAAAAATATTACCCAATCACCTGTGGCCTGTTTTATGGCTTTATTCATTGCATCATATATTCCGGTATCTTCTTCACTCGTCCAAAAATCAATTTGATTTTCATATTTTTTTATAATGTGAATTGTTCTATCCGTAGATTTTCCATCAATTATGATATATTGGAATGATTTCCAAGTTTGAGATAAAACACTTTTAATTGTTTCCTCCAAATGATCTTCTCCATTTCTTACAACAGTAATTATAGATATTAAAACATTAGTATTCATAGAGTTATTTTAAAATGACTTTTTAATGAGAATAGTATTGATGGTCGAAATAATATTTCTTTTACGTGCGTATTTTTTTTCTAAAAAGAATAAAAAATGATAAAAACATGAAAAACATAAAAGATATTTCTTGCGTGATGGGGGTTATTGCGGTATAAAAGAGAATCAGATTATTTGCAACAAGAGCCAAAGTAGTTGAAAAACAAGGGCAAATGGTGAAACTTCTAAATATATACTGTGAAAAAAGTCCATGAAGAAAAACAACAATCAGTCCTCCAATGTATCCAAAACATTTGAGTAAAAATAATACTGACGTTCCCCAAGCTGAATTAAAAACTGATGATTGGTAGTTTTTCTTCCATAAGTTCTTCATTCTGTATTCTAAAGTATTTTCTCTCAGTCCTAACTTATGCAATTGCCTTTCAAAAAATGGGAAAAATTGAAGAAAATCAATATTAACGATTGGATAACGGTTGTGCTTAAAAGCATCTGAGTAAACAATAATTTCTTCTGAAAAATAAAATGTAAAGTCTGCAATAAAATTGCTGGCTTCTATTGGAATAGCATTTGAAAGTTTTTTAAAGTCTTCACTATAGGTAAGATTATTAGTATTAGCATAGCCTATCATTTTGTTTTTATCCATTGATGATATGTCTCTGGTTAGAGATAATATGATAAGGTAAGTAATTACTAATCCTACAACGATAAATGATAAAAATCGAGTCGCCCAATTTATTTTAAACTTTAGGTTATACCGATATTTAATAAGAACTGCAAGTATGCATATTAAAAAAATCTGAAAAATATTTTGCCGTCCTGCAGTTACAATTGATCCAATGGCTAAAGCCATTACAGAGATAAGCAAAAATGTTTGTTTTTTATATTCAAAAAGAATTAGTGTTATAAGAGCCGGAAAGCTTCCTGCTAAAAAAATTGCAGCCAACTGTCCATAAATACTAACGTCGCGATCGCTCATTAGTAGCCTGAGAGCAGAGAAATTCGAGATACTACCACCCGATAAAACAACGATATCAATAAAAATAAAAATACCCCCAATTATACTAAAATAAGATAAAATGGTAATTAATTTACTCTCATTTTTTGTAAGATTTGATTTGAAATTTGAAGCTAAAATAGCTGTTGTATTGGTTTTGTTTGGTAAAAAATAACCTAATGCAAATATAAATAATGTACAGAGTAAGTAGAATAAAGCGCTATGGTTAAACGATGAATGGTAAATAATAATACCCGAATAGGCATTTATAAAAATTATATTCCAAATTCCCATCAACCAAGTAATGGGAGATACCTTATTACTGCTTTTTAATATGGCAAATAGGAATAAATAAGATGTAATCCATTTTATTGTAGATAAATGCTCAACAGGAAACAGCACAATAATAATTATTACTATCTGTATCAGTACAATATGAAAGGATTTAAAAATCATTTAAAATGAAGAAATTTGGATTAAAATGTATGCTTAATTTTCAACATCCTCGCTTTAAATATATTTAGTGTATCTCGTAGCGAGAAATTAAATATCAGGGATTTTGCTACAAAAGAAAAATTTCCCTTAATTATTAATTGATATGTTAAATATGAATAATTATTTAAAAAGCGAATATCATGGGTATTAAAGTAAAGTTCTTCAAAAATTAGTAAATCTATTTTTTGTCTTTGTAATAGATCAATACCACTATAAATGCCTCCTCCGTTCTGGTTATAGACACCGCCAATAAAATCGAGGCATATCCCATTTCCTTGTTTTAGAAGAAAATAAAAAAGATGAGTATCTCTAAAATATTTGTATTTAGAATGATGCTTTATAGCCACCTGCAAAGCATCTGTTCTTATTACTGTTGTTAATGTTTGCATTATCCAATTTTCATGGTAAGTGTCTTTATTAATAATAACACCTTTAAATTGTTTATTTACAGGATTAAAGCTTAGCGGATAGACTTCCTTTGTACTATCCTTCACTATCGGGTCTATTTTATAACGGTGACAACAAAAGGAAAATTCTGGATTCTCCTCCAAGAAATCCACCTGCCTTTGCAACTTATTGGGATCCGTCCAATAGTCATCGCCTTCGCAAAGGGCAATGTATTTGCCGCGGGCACGGGGCCATACATATGTTGGAGAAGGCCGTATTCCTTGTGACCATTGGTTTTCAGTTTGCAGGATTGTAATGAATAGTTCGGGATATCTTTCAGAATACTCTTTAATTATTTCATCAGTTCCATCATTTGAAGCGTCATCGTGAATAATAACCTCAATTGGGAAGTTGGTTTTTTGTAGTAAAAAACCTTCAAGTGCCTTTCGAATATACTTTTGGTGATTGTAGGTAATACAACAAATACTTACGACTGGTTTCATGAGTGTTTATTTTCTCCTTAAGATTTTTGCTGGGTTTCCAACGACAATAGAATTCTCAGGAACATCGTTTAACACAACTGAGCCAGATCCAACAAGAGCAAAATCTCCAATAACAACATTTTCTCGAATCGTAGCATTTGTTCCAACATGAGCTCCTTTTCCCAACGTAACATTGCCGCCAATTACACTATTCGCTGTGATATGGGAAAATCTTTTCATTGTACTATCGTGTCCTAGGAAAGAGTTTGGAAGTAAAATGCAATTATCTTCAACGGTAGTATCTGGAGATAGTTGAGTTAAGGGAGCCATTAATACACCATTTCCAATAGAACAAAATCCTTTTGGAATAATTGCTGTTGGATGAATTAATGTTGCGAATCTGTTGCTTGGAATTTCAAGAGAAGTAATCTTTTCAAAGATTTCTTTCTCATTTTGCATTCCAACATAGCCGATAAAAAAAAATACGTTCTCGTCGTCTAAATACTTTTTCGCATCATTTGATTTTCCAATGACTTTGTATCCATTATATTTTCCAACTTTCTCACCAATCGGAACAAAATCGTTAAGAAATCCAATAACATCATATGTCCCAAGATCATTTGCAACTGAAGCTGCGATCATTCCAATTCCTCTACCTCCAAGTATAACTAGTTTTTTCATTTTTTATTTGATATGTTGTTATGTTTATCCAATGTTTTTTGAGCTGCTATGACCATGGGAGGTCCAATAAATTTATTATTGACAACGGCTACACCTTTTCCCTCTTTTTGGGCTTCTTCAGCTAGCTGGAGCATTTCTTTAGCATCTTGTACCTCTTTTTCTGTCGGTGAAAAGTATTGATGGGCGAGAGGCAATTCTTTGGGGTTTAACACAAGCATTCCTTCATACCCTAAATTTTTTGCAACAATTAGGTTTTTCTCAAGGTCTTCAAGGTCGTGGACTTTGATGTGTACTGTATCAACAGGAATAACTTTATTCGCTCTCGCGGCCATTGCTATCATTGCTCTGGCAGAGAAAATACTTTGGCCAGAAGAGTCGTGAACTCCCTGTAGGTCAGTAACAAAATCTTCGCATCCAAAGGCAATAGCCACAACTCTTTTTGATGCTTGGCAAATAGCTTGAGCATTTAATACAGCGGCTGTTGTTTCAATGAGGGGGATTAACTTAAAGGTACCCACTGGTAGGCCTTTCTCATATTCGATGGTGTCAAGGAGTTTATCTATAAAATAGATGTCTTGTCCTGTATATGATTTAGGATACATGAATCCGGTGACTCCAGGTATTGTAAGTTTTGTTAAATCTTTTAATAGTTGACCACTTTCCCTATCGTTAATTCGTGGGAAAACGAGATGTTTGTTAAAACTTCCTTGAGTTACATATTTGATGACATTACTTCGGGCAATTTCTTTATTCTTTACTGGTTGTACAGAGTCCTCGATGTCAAGTAATAATACATCAGCATTACTCCTAGATGCACTATTCATTAGGCGCTCATTATGAGCAGGGACAAACATCAGACTACGCATTAAGTATTTAGATTCCTCTTTCATAAGTTTTGCTTTTTTAATAGTACTTTCCTTCTAAATTTTAGAACCTCGACATTATTTTGATTGTATGCAATTGTTTCTACGTAAACAATTCCTCTATCGGATTTTGATTGAGAATCTTTTTTAGAGAGAACTACAGTTTTTGCATAAAGAGTATCTTCAATAAATACGGGAGCTAAATGTTCAACGCTTTCATAGCCGAGGTTCGCAATTGCTTTTCCACTGATATCAGGAACAGAGATTCCAACGACTAGAGAAAAGACTAGTGTCCCAACTACCAAAACTTTTCCATGGTGATTGTTTTTAGCGTAGTCCAAGTTCGTGTGAACCGGATGATGATTCATTGTTAGAAGAGAAAACAAATTATTGTCGCTTTCGAAAATTGTTTTTGAAAGCGAGTGATTGATTGTTTCTCCAACTTCAAATTCTTCATAATAGTGACCTAATACAGATGGTTGCATGATATATATCTAATTCTTTATGTTTTTACAAATATATTTTGCCAATTCGATGTCTAAATCAGGGTAAATTGGTAAACAAATTACTCTTTCAGCTAATTGCTTAGCGGTCTTTAAGTTGCTTGGGACGGCAGAGTCTAGTCCCTTATACATTGGGAACTCACTAATCAATGGGTAGAAATAACGTCGTCCAAAGATGTTGTTTTGCTTGAGTCTTTCATAAAGTTGATCACGAGTTATCCCATAGTTTTTCTCATCCACAAAAATTGGGAAATAGGCATGGTTTAAATCGGTGTTTTCAGGTATTGGTAGAATAGTGATCCCGTTTATTGTGGTAAGTTCTTTTCTGTATATATCTACAATTGCTTTTCGTTTAGCAATATTTTCTTGGTAATGCTTTAATTGTACTAGGCCCAAAGCGGCCTGCATTTCGTTCATTTTTGAATTGATTCCGGGAGCCATAATGGTTGTTTCTCCTGCAAAACCAAAGTTCTTTAAGTAGTCAATTCGTTTTTTTGTTGCCTTATCATGACAGATGATTGCTCCCCCCTCCATGGTATTAAATACTTTGGTGGCGTGAAAACTGAGAATGGAAAGATCACCAAAGTTGCAAATCCCTTTTCCTTTATAGTTTACCCCGAAACAGTGAGCTGCATCATAAATAACCTTGAGTCCATATATGTCTGCGATTTCCTGAATACGTTCAACGTTGCAGGGATTACCATAAACATGAACAGGAAGAATAGCTGTTGTTTTTGGGGTAATAGCTGCTTCTATTTTCTCAGGGTTGATATTTCCAAATTCAGGCTCAATATCTACAAAAACGGGTTTAATGTTATTCCACCACAAACTATGGGTTGTAGCCACAAAACTATAGGGGGTGGTGATTACCTCACCGGTAATT
Organism: Sunxiuqinia elliptica; assembly: GCF_900113005.1. Taxonomy (GTDB): domain Bacteria; phylum Bacteroidota; class Bacteroidia; order Bacteroidales; family Prolixibacteraceae; genus Sunxiuqinia; species Sunxiuqinia elliptica. The sequence goes on along the minus strand of NZ_FONW01000007.1, from coordinate 6,044 downwards.
CGCAATACCTGTAAGGCCGTAACTAATGCCAGTGTTCCGTTGGCAAACAGTGAAATATAGGGTACACCCAAAAAATTGGCCAGTTCTTTTTCCAGTTGCTGGTGGAAAGGTCCGTTGTTGGTCAGGATTTTATTGTCCCAAATTTGCTGGAGATAGGGAATGAACTCTTCCAATTCGGGCAGCGAAGGTTGGGTTACGTAAATAGGATTCTCTAACTTTTTCATTTTCTTCTGAAGGTTGATATTTTTTCAAAAACTAAAGATTTCAAATAGATATAGTCGTTAAAGCGGCTTATTTCACCAACGGCAAAAATAAATACGATTCCGAAAAGCACCTGAACAATTAGTTTCGTTATTGGGGCAAGCACCAGAAAGTTTCCGAGAATAAAAACGGTGGCCGCCATTATCAGGGCAAGCAGGAGTGATGGAAATATATCTTTTACCTGCTGGCGAAACGAATAGCCAATCATTTTTCCAGACCAAAAGCTGTTTAAATAATAGGCAATCAGAGTATTTACCATCATGCCGGCAATCATCAGTTTTATTCCGAAAAAAATACCGATGACAATTGTCGGTATGGCCAGTGTTTTCTTTATTATTTCAAGGCGCAAAAAAAGATCGCTTCTCCCTTGTACCTGTAGCATGTTTAGGTTGAGGGCATGTAAGGGATAAAACATACCTACAAAACAGAGCATTTGCAAATAAATTTCCGAGGGTAACCACTTTTCGCCAATAAGTGTTAATATCATTGGCTTGGCTACAGCAGCCATTCCCAGCATCAGGCAAAAGGTAACAAACATGGTTGTTCGAATTATTTTTCGGTAGGCTTGTTTGAGCTTTTCTTTATCGTCTTGTATGCTTGACAAAACAGGGTAACTAACTCTCCCAATAATGCTATTCAGATTTTGAGACGGAAACGCTTTAAATTGATCGGCGCGGGTATAAAATCCGAGTTCCTGAGCTGAGAAATATTTACCAATGATTAAGTAGTAAATATTCTGATAGATGGTATCGATTAATCCGCTGATTAAAAGTTTGCTTCCAAACGCAAAAAGTTCGTTAAACGATTCTTTATTAAATGTGCGTAAAGGTTTCCATTTCGACCAAAGCCATAAAAACAAGGTGTTCAGGCTAAAACGGCTTAAGGTTAGTGCCACAAGGCTCCATACACCATAATTTAGTAAGGCCATTGTTACAGCAATGGTACCCGAACTGATAGAAGCAACAAGTGATACACGGGTTTGCAGTTTAAAGTTTATTTCCTTGGTAAGAATGGTGCGTTGAATGATACCGATGGCATTTAACACCACACCTATCCCGAGTACCTTTAGCAGCGGGCTTAATTGTGGTTCGTTAAAAAAGTTACTGATGCTACCTGCCGAAACAAAAAGCAAGAGGTAAAAAACAAGGCCAACCAGCAGGTTAAAATAAAATACGGTTGAATAATCTTCCTGGGTGCAATTCTTTTTTCGTATCAGGGCATTACTAAAACCACTATCGACAAAAGACTGCGAGATGGCAATAAATATGGTTAACATCCCAATTAACCCGAATTCGCGTGGTGAAAGAATACGCGCTAAAATAATCCCTACAATAAATTGTACACCTTGGTTGGCAAAACTGTCGATAAAGCTCCAAAAAAGTCCGTTTATAGTTTTTTGCTTCAGGCTCATTTAACCGTTAATTAGTCTTTTCAGATACTCAAAATAATCACCTTTCATCGTTGAAATACGGGCATGTAATTCTTCCTTCGAAATGAGATTCATTTTTAGTGAAATTTCTTCCAAACAAGCAATTTTGAGGCTTGTCCTTTTTTCAACGGCTTTCACAAATTCGGTAGCTTCGGTTAAGGCCTCATGCGTACCGGTATCGAGCCAGGCATACCCTCTGCTTAAAATCTGCAGTTTTAGTGTCTGTTGTTGCAAGTAATGCTGGTTTACGGATGTAATCTCGAGTTCGCCACGTGCCGAGGGTTTTACATTTTTTGCCACCTTCACCACGCTGTTGGGGTAGAAATACAGACCCACAACGGCATAATTTGATTTGGGACTTGCCGGCTTTTCCTCGATACTCAACACGTTATTTTGCTGATCGAATTCGGCAACTCCATACCTTTCTGGATCTTCGACGTAATAGCCAAACACCACGGCTTTGTGTTCTTCGGCTGTCAGCTTTACTGACTTGGTTAATAAATTCTGGAGCCCGGCACCGTAGAAAATGTTGTCTCCTAAAATAAGGCAAACATCGTCGTTTCCGATGAACTCTTCTCCGATTACAAAAGCTTGTGCTAATCCATCAGGTGATGGTTGTTCTGCATAACTCAATTTAAGACCGAGTTGATTTCCGTTTCCAAATAGTTGTTGGAAATTAGGAAGATCATATGGGGTTGAGATGATTAAAATCTCCCTTATTCCAGCTAACATTAAAACAGATAGTGGATAGTAAATCATCGGTTTATCATATACGGGGAGAAGTTGCTTGGACACAACTTGTGTTATTGGGTGTAAACGCGTACCGGAGCCCCCGGCAAGAATTATTCCTTTCATGATTTCAATGCTAAAATTTTAATACTTGGGGACTATCGTTTTTGATATTGCTCCTCGTAATAGTTTTGGTAATCACCGCTGGTTACGTTTTTCAGCCACTCTTCATTCTCGAGGTACCAATCAATAGTTTTTTCCAGTCCTTCTTCAAATTGCAGACTAGGGACCCAGCCCAACTCTTTTTGTAGCTTGGTTGAGTCGATGGCATAGCGTAAGTCATGGCCCGCACGGTCTTTTACATAGCTAATCAGCTGTTCCGAGGTGCCGTTTTCACGTCCCAGTTTCCGATCCATGATTGCACACATCAGGCGAATCAAATCGATGTTTTTCCATTCATTGTGTCCGCCAATGTTATAGGTTTCACCGGTTTTCCCTTGATGAAAAATAACATCAATTGCACGGGCGTGGTCTTCCACCCACAGCCAATCCCGGATGTTCTCGCCCTTTCCGTAAACCGGAAGCGGGCGGTTGTTCCGAATGTTGTTAATAAACAACGGAATTAGCTTCTCGGGAAATTGGAATGATCCATAATTGTTGGAACAGTTGGAAACCAGCGTTGGCAAACCAAACGTATCATGATAGGCCCTGACAAAATGGTCGGAGCTTGCTTTGGATGCCGAGTAAGGACTGTGTGGATCGTAAGCTGTTTGCTCGGTAAACAGGCCTTCATTTCCTAATGAACCATAAACCTCATCGGTTGAAATATGGTAAAACAGCTTATCAGCAGCTTGATTTTTCCAGGTTGCCCGTGCCGCATTCAGCAGGTTGACTGTTCCAATAAGGTTGGTGAAAACAAATTCGGTAGGGTTTGAAATTGACCGGTCAACATGTGATTCGGCTGCCAAGTGAATAACCCCATCAAATTGTTTCTCCAAAAACAGCTTTTGGATCGCTTCTCCATCGACAATATCTGCTTTGACAAACTCGTAATTGGGTTTTCCCTCCACATCTTTCAGATTGGCCAAGTTCCCGGCATAGGTCAATTTGTCGAGGTTGACAATGTGGTAGTTGGGATACTTGTTTACAAAAAGCCGAACAACATGGGAGCCAATAAAACCGGCTCCTCCGGTAATGAGTATTGTTTTCATAGAAATGATCTTGATTTAGCTTATTGAGTGAACCATATAATATGGTTTCATGCCATTTTATAATGGTGCAATTAAAGGGAAGTCTTTGTTGTTATTTTTTCAAAGCTTCGACAACTCGTTCGCAGGCCTTTCCATCCCCATATGGATTATTCGCTTTACTCATAGCTTCGTATTGGTTATCCTTATTGATTAATTCAGAAACTTCGCTAATGATGATGGCTTTATCGGTTCCTACCAGTTTAACGGTTCCAGCTTGAATAGCTTCGGGGCGTTCCGTGGTATCCCGCATCACCAGTACGGGTTTACCTAAGCCTGGTGCTTCTTCCTGGATGCCGCCGGAGTCGGTGAGTACCAGGTAGGCTTTGGACATCAGGTGAACAAAGGGAAGGTAATCGAGGGGCTCGATGAAATAGGTGTTGCTCGCGGTGGCTCGCAGTGAGAGCTCACTGTCGTTCGCAGTGCCTAAGTGCTTAGGTGGTTGAGTGGACTGACCAAATACATTCGTGATGGCCTTGCGGACATTGGGGTTGAGGTGCATGGGGTACACAAAGTCAACATCAGGATGTTGTTCTGCCAATTCTTTGATGGCCTCGCACATATTGATAAAACCTTGTCCGAAATTTTCACGACGGTGGCCGGTGATGAGGACAAGCTTGCGCTTGTTGGTGGTTAGGTGGTTATGTGATTGAGAGGAAGAGTGGGTATTCCACGCTTGGAGCTTATCGGAGGGTAAGCCAAAGCTTACCAGCTTTTCAGTAATGGCTTTCTCCAGCGTTTCATCTTTTTTCATCTTGTCAACAACCCAGAAAAGGGCATCAATCACGGTGTTTCCGGTTATATGGATGTTTTCTTCTTTTACGCCTTCATTCAACAGGTTTTGTTTGCTGAGTGGTGTAGGGGAGAAGTGGTAACTCGCCAAACGACCGGTAAGTTGTCGGTTCATCTCCTCTGGCCAAGGGCTGTAAATATTATGCGTCCGCAAGCCAGCCTCAATATGGCCTACCGGTATTTGTTGGTAGAAAGCAGCCAAGGCAGCTGTCGTTGAAGTGGCGGTATCACCATGAACCAGAACCAAGTCTGGCTGGGCTTCTTTTAATACATCGCGCATACCCAACAATACCCGGGAGGTTACATCATAGAGATCCTGTCCGGCTTTCATAATGTTCAAGTCGTATTGTGGCTTGATCTCAAATAATTGCAACACTTGGTCAAGCATTTCGCGGTGTTGCCCCGTAACGCACACCAAGGTTTCAAACTGCTCGGGATGCTTCTCAAATTCTTTGACTAATGGCGCCATTTTAATTGCCTCGGGTCTTGTTCCGAAGACCAAGAGAATGCGTTTTTTTGTTGTTGTATTTTGTGTCATGTCGTTTTTAAAATTGGGGGTTAAGTGTTTATGTGGTTATGTGATTGAATGATTAGGTGGTTTTGGCTTTTAGAGCTTTAATTAAATTCGTAATCATTTTTCTAATTTGTTTAATCAGATCGATTGGAATATCACTATTGTTGATATAATTAAATCGCTTTGCCAGCTCTAGTTGGGTTTCAACTTCTGAGATTGACCCATTTGAAATGTAAAGAAACTGGATAAATTCTTTGGTGGTCTGTCTGTAGGAACCTTCTGCAATATTTGAAGGGATTGAAATCGCAGCTCTCCTAATTTGACTGGTTAGTCCATATTTTTCTGATGCTGGGAAATGATCCGAAAGCGAATAAATTCTTTCGCATAATTCCATTGATTTTTCCCAAACTGCTAAGTCTTTAAACGATTGTACCATGACTGATTACTTAATCACTTTTTCACCTAATCACTTAACCACTTATCACTAATTACCCATCACTGGTCACAGACCACTATTTATTCCTCACTTAATCACTTATATTATTGCTTACTCACCACTGTTCAATCACCGCCCATCACTGTTTCCACCCATCACTGAGAATAGCTCAGTTGGTTCTCCTCCTTTTCGAGGAGGAGTGGCGCCGATTTATCGGTGACGAGGTGGTTCTGTTTTGTTTGTTGATCCGGACTTGAGCTTGCACTGACTCGAATTGTTTTTTTAGTTTGGAAACTCTCCCCAAGCTGAACTTGCAACAAAAAAGTGGACATTGAGTTAAGCTACGCTGCCAATTTTTGTTTATTTATTAATTCAGCAAATTCCACTGGCGACAAATAATTTAAAGCAGAATGGGTTCTCTGGGTATTGTACCAAGTTTCTATATATTCAAAAACAGAAACTCTCGCTTGCTTTTTTGTGGCATACTTGTTTCTGTAGATCCATTCTGTTTTTAAGGTCTTGAAAAAGCTTTCAGCAACGGCATTGTCCCAACAATCTCCTTTTCTGCTCATGCTTTGTGTTACAAATGGATTTGACGCCAGCAGCTCTTTAAACTCGGTACAGGCGTATTGTATC
>NZ_FONW01000008.1 GCF_900113005.1 Sunxiuqinia elliptica | reverse complement strand
TACAATACGCCTGTACCGAGTTTAAAGAGCTGCTGGCGTCAAATCCATTTGTAACACAAAGCATGAGCAGAAAAGGAGATTGTTGGGACAATGCCGTTGCTGAAAGCTTTTTCAAGACCTTAAAAACAGAATGGATCTACAGAAACAAGTATGCCACAAAAAAGCAAGCGAGAGTTTCTGTTTTTGAATATATAGAAACTTGGTACAATACCCAGAGAACCCATTCTGCTTTAAATTATTTGTCGCCAGTGGAATTTGCTGAATTAATAAATAAACAAAAATTGGCAGCGTAGCTTAACTCAATGTCCACTTTTTTGTTGCAAGTTCATTATTACAGGTTTGCTATGCTCTTGCTTCATTCATGCCGATAATTTTGCCTGATATTCTTAAACAACCATCATATTGAAGTTTGTAATACAAAAATTAAGCATGACAAAATTGTATGAATAGACCTGTTGAAAATTATTCATTTCCTAATTTTATATTCTGATTAGCCAGTCCTAAGCGTAAGTTGTTTCGTTATTTGCATGCGGTTTTGAATGCTTAAAACATAACTTGGAAGAATGATATATCGTTTATTTTTTTTAAAAAATAGTTCTACATTTGAGAGGAAGTGTTTTGTATTGACGATATCCCCCTAATCTATATGCGGAGTTCCGATCAAAATGAAGGTAAGTTGTGGAAAAATTTTCGAGAAGGGAATGATAGGGCTTTTTTCGATTTGTATGACCAATATGTTGATGTTTTATTCAGTTTTGGAATTCAGTTTTGTACTGATAAGGAGATTGTGAAAGACTGTATTCAAGACCTTTTTATTGATCTGTACCGTTATCGTAAGAGTTTGTCAGATACAGACTCTATAAAATTCTATTTGTTTCGATCTCTTCGGCGAAAGCTTCATAAAGAAATTTCAAAAAATCAATTTGTTTCTTTGGATGAAGAAGTTGAAGTAAGACTTGATTTGCAAGTTTCAGATAGTGAAAAGAAAATAATTGGATATGAGAGTGAGAAAGAGAACCTTCATATTTTAGAACAGGCTCTAAAACAACTTACAAAGCAACAACAAAGAGCTCTGGCAATGAAGTTTGAGCAGAATTTGTCGTATTCAGAAATAGCCTCCCTATTAAATATATCCGTTGAGTCAGCGAGAACAAATATTTATAGAGCATTGAAGTCATTGCGAAAAAAAATGTCTAAAAAAAACATGGCTACAACGGCCTTATTAATAGTTTATTATAAGTCGATGAGTTTCGGAAATAGCATCTTGATTTAAAAGAAAGTTCTTCAAAACTGTCTATGTTACTTGCAATGCTTTCTTTATTCTAATAGAAAGTATTAAAGAATTATTGTGAGACAGAAAACTGAAGACATTCTAAAGAAAGAGGGAGTTTCGAAAGAAGATATCGCAAGAGCTTTTGCTTCTGATACCGATGAATACAGAATATCAAATGATATTTTAAGTTTTTTAAGTGAATCCAAATATCACTTAACAGAGCAAGAGAAAATCCAAATAAAATCTGAAATTAGAGCATCGATTCAGCGTAAATCTTTTTTTAAGAGGAAATTCCACTTACTAGCTGCGGCATCCATTTTTGTCGCAATTCTTGCTGGATTATTATTTTATCATCAGCTAAAACTAGAGTATCAGCTCACCGAATATGCACAATCATTACCTGATTTTGAAAATGATTCAACGACTCGTTTAGTCTTGAGCGAAGGGCGAGAAGTACATATCAGAGAAAAGGTTTCTCATATTCAGTATCATAGTCAAGGAGAAAAGATTGAAATTGGAACAAATCAACAAGAAATTAAGCAAGAATTGAAACAGGTAAAGCCTAGCTTTAATACAGTTGTAGTCCCCTACGGAAAGAGAGCACAGCTTACTTTATCTGATGGCTCAATGGTTTGGCTTAATTCTGGTTCCAAATTGATATACCCCGCCAGCTTTAGATCTAAGAAAAGAGAAGTTTACATTGATGGCGAGGGGGTTTTTAAGGTTCAAAAAGACTTGACTAAGCCTTTTATTGTTAAATCAGGGAGCTTTGACGTAGAAGTTACGGGCACTGTCTTCAATATTAGTGTCTATTCGGATGATAAGTTTTCGAGTGCTGTTTTGAAAGAGGGGAGCATTCGGCTGGACTATAATCCAAACGGTTTATTTGCGACCAAAACTCAAGAAATGTTACCCGGCGATATGGCTATTCTTAATTTAAAAGAGAAAGCTGTTGAAACGAAGAAGGTAAATCCAGAGGATTATATGTCTTGGGTTGAAGGATATTATTCTTTTCGTAGCGAACAGTTAGGAGGAATTTTAAAGAAGTTGTCGCGATATTACAACGTTGACATACAGCTGAAGGATAGGGCGTTGATGAAAGAAACATTTACAGGAGGCGTTGAGCTGAAAAATTCAATTGAAGAAGTACTAAACCTAATAAAAAAGACAACCAAATTTAATTACAGAAAGGAGGGTGAACAGATCATTATCTACTAAACCTACAATGAAATAAGCCTGCAGATGGTGCAACATCCACAGGCTTCAAATAAGTGTAACATCGCATCAGGCGATATTAATAAAACTAAAAGATGACCAAATTTATGAAAAAAAGTGGCACTTGTGCACATTTTTTCCATTGGAAGGATTGTTGTGCACATTTCTTAAGAGTTATGAAACTTACTGTATTTCTTCTTTTTATGGGAATCAGTGTTGTATTAGCGAATGAGACCTATTCGCAGAGTACGACTCTATCTTTTCGGCTGGAACAAAGTACAATCAGAGAAGTTTTTGAAGAAATCCAAAATCAAAGTGAGTTTATTATTTTTTATAACGACAATCAGGTTGATTTAAGCAGAAGAGTTAATATAAAGGCAAATCAATCAAGCATTGATAATATCCTGACTCAGTTATTGAATGGTACAGACCTGGCGTATCATATTTCTGATCGGCAGGTGATCATTTTCTCGGAAGAAAAGATTGTAAAAAGAGTAGGGATTGAACTCGTTGATCAAGGTAAAAAGAATATTTCTGGCTTGGTTAAAGACGATGTTGGACTGGGATTGCCTGGTGTCTCTATTGTAGTCAAAGGAACAACAAGTGGAACTGTGTCTGATGGCAATGGTGAATTTACATTGCAAGCAGCAGTAGGAGATACACTCCTATTTTCTTTTATAGGAAAAAATCCAGAGGAGAGGGTTGTTGATGAGCGGAATATATTTGAAGTTGTATTGTATGATGATGATACAGAGCTTGAAGAGATACAGGTTGTTGCCTTTGGAACACAAAAGAAGGAAAGTGTAATCGCTTCTATAGAAACAGTAAAACCATCTGAGTTGAAACAACCCGCGTCGAATCTAACAAGCGCCTTGGCTGGAAAGATTCCTGGGATAATTTCCTATCAATCAACCGGTGAGCCGGGGCAGGATAATGCCCAGTTTTTTGTTCGAGGAGTGACCACCTTTGGCTATAAAACCTCTCCGCTAATCTTGATTGATGGATTTGAGGCCAATGCAAATGATCTTGCTCGTTTGGAACCGGATAACATTGAAAGCTTTTCAATTCTAAAGGATGCATCTGCAACGGTACTCTATGGAGCACGAGGTGCAAATGGGATAATATTGGTTGTTACAAAATCGGGAAGGAAAGGGCCAGCAAAAGTCAATGTAAGAGTTGATATGCATTTAGCCAGGCCCACCAAAATGAATGAGTTGTTGGATGGTGTTGATTATATGAATTTATATAATCAGGCAAGGATATCACGAGACCCTATTCTGGGGGCCTACTATAGCCAGCAAAAAATCCAATCTACGCTGGATGGCGATAACCCAATGCTTTTCCCGAATATAAACTGGTACGATGAGTTGTTTGAAAAATCAACAGTGAATAAAAAGGTGAACATGAATGTCTCGGGAGGGGGACAAGTGGCAACCTATTATGTGTCGGGTGGATACGAGAATGAGACAGGCTTATTGAAAGTCGCTGATATGAATAATTTTAATAATAACATTGATATCAATAGGGTGCAGTTGAGAAGTAATGTTGTTTTTAAATTAACGCCAACCACAACTTTAGATACGAGAATTCAAGGACGCTTTGAGCGTTATACTGGACCATACAGGTCTGCCAGTTCTATTTTTGCAATGGTAATGGACTCTAACCCCGTAGATTTCCCTGCGGTATATGAACCCGATGTTAAACATGAGTATGCCGATCATATTCTATTTGGCAATACCTATGTGGCTGGAGCTTTAAAGGCTAATCCATATGCCGAAATGGTACGTGGTTACCAAGATCGGAATGAAAGTTCGATTACTGCTATGGCTACTTTATCTCAAGATTTAGAGTTTGTAACCAAAGGATTGAAGTTGCAAGCAAAGGCATCAGTAAACACCTGGAGTAAGTATTCGAGTACACGTTCTTATAGCCCTTTCTACTATGATTTGGAAACCTATAATCAGGTGACAGGAGAATATACTCTTTTTGCTTTAAATCCGACGGGAGGACAAGCCTACTTAGGAGATGTTTATCCTGGAAGGGATGCTAGTGGACACTATTATTTTGAGGCTAGATTGAATTGGGAACGCCAATTCGGGAAGCACAATTTTGGCTTAATGAGTGTGGGAATGATGGAAGAATACCTTTTAACCGGAGGTAATAGCACTTCAATATATGAGACGCTTCCCGAAAAGAATATGGGGAATTCCGGACGTGCTACTTACGACTATGATAGTCGTTACTTTCTTGAGTTTGCCTACGGATACAATGGCTCTGAAAAATTTAGTGGATCCAAACGGTACGGCTTTTTCCCCTCGTTTGGGGGAGGTTGGCTCGTGTCAAATGAGTCTTTCTGGTCGCCTTTGGAGAAGGTTATTAATACGATGAAATTGAAATTTACTTGGGGTAAAGTGGGGAATGATGCAATTTCAGGTCGCTCAGGTCGCTTTTTTTACTTGTCTGATATTTCTAAGTATGGTGGTGCCTATCGTTGGGGGGCTACGTTTATGAATAGCTATGCTGGTTATACTATTAATCGTTATGCTAATCCTGATATTACCTGGGAAGTATCTACAAAATATAATGCAGGCGTAGAGCTCGGTTTTTTAAACGAATCTCTGAAAGTGCAATGGGATGTTTTCTGGGATAATCGGGATCAAATATACATGACTCGCCAGAATTTTCCATCGACAGCAGGTCTTGAGGCTCAGATAAGTGGAAACGTTGGCAAAGTGAAGTCAAATGGGATGGAAGGTTCTATTGACTACCAGCATATTTTCAATAATGATTTTTGGTTGACTGGAAGAGCCAATTTTACTTACGCTACCAATGAATTTGTTGAATTAGATGAAAAGGATTATCCCGACGAGTATTTGAAAAGAAAAGGACATCACACAAATCAATGGTGGGGATTGATTGCCGAACGGTTGTTTGTAGATGAAGTAGAGATAGAGAATTCTCCTAAACAGGATTTTGGTACTTATATGGCAGGGGATATCAAATATAAAGATGTTAACGGAGATGGAATCGTTAACAGTAATGACCGGGTGCCCTTGGGTTTCCCGACAGTTCCAGAAATCCAGTATGGATTTGGTCTTTCTGCAGGATACAAAGAATTTGATTTGTCTTTTTTCTTTCAAGGGAACTCAAGAGTTTCAATTTTTATTAATCCTTCGACAAATGGAGGAATTGCACCTTTTGCAGGACGACGAAATGCATTGGCGCTAATTGCTAAAGACCATTGGAGTGAGACGAATCCTGATGTGCATGCGTTCTGGCCTCGGCTGTCAGTAACCCCATTGGTAAATAATATTCAAACTTCTTCATGGTGGCTCCGAAATGGTTCTTTCCTTCGTTTGAAGACAGTTGAAATGGGCTACAATCTCCCAAAGAACTTGTTTAATAAGGCTGGCTTAAAAAGCAGCCGAATTTATTTCAGTGCAGAAAACTTGTTCGTATTGAGTCCATTCAAGTTGTGGGATCCAGAGATGGGACGAAATGGTTTAGGATATCCTCCCAACCAGCGTTTTAATTTGGGTGTGCAATTATCATTTTAATACAAAAATTAGAGAAAATGAAAGTATTAGATAAAAGAATTATTTGCCTCATTTGCTTTTTGTTTACACTGTCTGCTTGTACGGATTACTTGGATGTTGTTCCTGATAACACTCTAACCTTGGAAGATTTGTTTAAGCAAAAGGAAGAAGCTTGGAATGCGTTAGCAAAAGTGTATAGCTACATGCCTGAGGATGACGAAACTCATAATACAACATGGACTTTAGGAGATGAGTGGCTTGGTCGATTGGATCTCAGCGAAAATACAGGTCATCTGCGAGCAATGCGAATTATGAGAGGACTACAATCGGCGAATTACCCGTTACTTGGAAGTTGGTCTGGAACTGGAGGAGGACAACCTTTGTATGAGGGGATTAGACAGGCGAATGTGTTTTTAACCAATATCGATCGTGTTCCGGATATGACGGAACAGGAGAAAGCAGACTGGAAAGCCCAGGTGAAATTCCTGAAAGCCTATTATAATTTTATTCTGGTTCAAAGATATGGTCCTATTGTTATCTCTGACGAATTGGTTACCGCAGATGCTACTTCAGACCAGTTGTTTTTGGAGCGATCAAAAGTTGAAGATTGTTTTGATTACATTCTGAACTTAATGAATGAGGCAATTCCTGATTTGAAAGAAAGAGCACCTGCTATTCTCTATGGACAAGTCGATCAGGTTATTGCCAAAGCGATTAAAGCACGGGTGTTGTTATTTCGTGCGAGTCCTTTTTTTAATGGCAATATCGAATATTTTGGGGATTTTGTTGATTATGATGGAGAGGCTTTTTTCCCTTTAGAGTATGATAAAGAGAAATGGAAAGAAGCCATTGATGCAATTGATAGTGCAATAGAAGCATGCGAAGCAAATGGTATTGCTTTATATTCATACGAAAAGGAACCCTATCTATTTGATCGGGTGGATTTTTCGCAGAATAAAGAACACTTAAAAAAGCTATATGATCTGCGCATGGTTATTACAGATCCATGGAATCGAGAGCTTATCTGGGGATATTCAAATATCAATGTTTATGGCCAGGGGGAGCTTGCTCATTCAACGAATATGCGCCTTCCGGAAGGTTATGGAGATGGGACTACAAATACTGCATCTTTTTCATGGCAGTGGATGAGTGCTACTTACCGTATGGTAGAACGTTACTACACCAAGAATGGGGTGCCGATTGATGAAGATTTGACCTTCGAGAATGATGCGAAGCTAGAAATTGTTCAAACACCGGGTGTGGAAGAGGATGAATATGCTGAAATGAGAGGTATTATGCAGCCTGGAGCTGAAACCATTAAGCTTTATTTAAACCGGGAGCCTCGTTTTTATGCCAACCTGGGAATCACAGGAGGTTATTGGCGTACTCATGGTGTGCGCATTAATACAATGATGTACGCCGGAGAGGATGGCGGTTATAACTCTTCGCAGCATACAACAGACTTTTTCGAGACTGGAATTGCGATCAAAAAATTTGTACATCCAGAGTCCAAATCAGGTGCGTGGCAGCGTACCATAAAGTTCCCGTATCCAATAATTCGACTAGCTGACTTGTACTTAATGAAGGCAGAAGCACTGAACGAGTACTATGATGCTCCAAATCAGGAGGTTTATGATGCGATAAATTTAGTTCGCGAAAGAGCTGGTATTCCAAAGGTTGAGGATGTTTGGTCTGATGCTAGTATTGTTCGAACAGCCAATAAGCACAAGAGCAAAGAAGGAATGAGAGATATAATTCTTCAGGAAAGAAGTATTGAGCTAGCTTTTGAAGGTAGCCGATTCTGGGATATGCTAAGGCATCGTAAGGCAACCGCCGAATTTTCTTCTCCTGTTTGGGGATGGACATATACCGGTGAAACAGGAACTGACTTTTTTATTCTAGAGGCAAAACAATCGCGTCAGTTTACGATTAACAATTGTTTGTGGCCTATTGACTTGAATGAAATGAATACTAATTCTAAGCTAATCCAAAATCCAGGATGGTAAATCGCTGTATTTTGAACTATTTAAATTAAATCAACTTATGAAGACAATAAGAATATTTACAATCATATTTTTTGTTGCATTGCTTGGTGTTGTTGTCTCATGTAAAGAGGAAGAAAGACGCATCGGGGACTCAGAAGATTCTGTTCCTCCTAATCAACCAATTGGAATTACTTATAAACCCTTGTATGGTGGTGCTCGTTTTTTTTATGAGATTCCCGGAGATGAAGATTTATTGAGTATTGATGCTGTTTACACGAACAACGATGGGAAAACTTTTTCATTTTCTTCAAGCTATTATAAAGATTCACTGGATGTGTATGGATTTGGTGATACAATAGAATACCAAGTTGACTTATATGCGATTGATCGTGCTGGAAATAGATCAGAGCCAGCACAAATAATGGTGAAGCCATTAAAGCCTGCGATCGCTCGAGTAGCAGAATCTATTGAGGTAAAACCAGGATTTAGTTCTTTCTTTCTTGACTGGGAAAATGACTTGGAGCAAAGTATTAATATCTATGTCGATTTTAGTTTTAATGAGGATGGTGTTGACAGGGAACTAACTTCAGTATTTTCTTCAAATTTAAAAGAAGAGAGACGTTTTATCGAGAATCTTGATTTAGGGCCAGAGCAACCCGTTTCCGTTAAATTGCGTGTTGAAGATATCTATGGAAATATCACAGAGCCAATGGATAAGGGAACATTGACGCTATACGAAGATATGGAGATTCCTAAAGATAGTTGGGTGCTTCCAGCAACTAATGATTCAATAGGGGGAGTCCCTCAATGTTTTGGAGACGGTTTAGAAGGGCGACTTCGCTATGTTATTGATGGGATTATTGATCGAGGCGATAACCTGAATTTTATGCATACGCATGGAAGAGGGCGTACAGGAGAGGAAGATGATGGAAATATGCCTTGGAATTTTATCATAGACTTAGGTGATTATTATGAGTTAAGTAGAATTGTGACGGTTCAAAGACATTCTGGTGGATTAGACAATATAAATAGAGGCCAGTACTACCGATCAGAGAATGTGGGGGTCTATGAAATGTATTATTGGGATGAGGACTCTGCAAAATGGTCTATAATTTCCGAGCATCAAATTCCAGTTCCTAAAGGCTTGAGTGAGCTAGAGTTTGTTAAAAAGGGAGAAGCTGGAGATATGGCCTATATGTATCCAGATGATCCTAAATACACAAAGCCTACCCGGTGGTTTAGGTATCGAGCGATGAAAGGGTTTACCTCAAACTATACAAGAGAAGATGCTAACTGCTTGTCAGAGCTTACACTTTATGGGCGAAAAGCAGTTCAATAAAAACTAGATTAAAGCTTTTTATCTTATGAAATACATAGCATTATTAATAATTATAACTGTTTCTCTTTTTGCATGCACTGATATGTATGAATACCAAGAGAAATACGAAGGCGAGATCGTATATCCAGCACGTTTTGATACGATTATTGGACTGGTTGGTTATGAGCGTGTTGAACTTGAATTGATGAAGGCTGGACGTATTCCTTCTAAACAAATAAACTTGGGAAAGGCTCAGAAAACAATTGTGGAGTATGATGATAAGGTAGTTACTATTGATTCATTGGTATCTTACGTGAATATAACAGGACTAACATCGCGAAAACTTTATCGTTTTAAAGTATACACGATTGATGAATATGGGAATAAGTCTGTTCCTCAGGAAATTGCACTAATTCCTTTTACTTCAGATGCTTTAGCGTCAATGGAGGTTAGTACTCCGCGTATTTTGAAATCCCCAACAGCTGCTGTTGTGGACTGGCCAAATGGACTGTCTTCTGTTTTATTAGATTATTATGGGTTATCATTTGAGTATGAAGATAAAGATGGCATTGTTCGGCTAGGTGAACGAGGGGAGAATGCCCGATTTTTTGTGGGTAATGTTGCCGCAGGGGAAGACACCAAAATAAAGGTCGACTATAAGATCGTTCCTCTGGTTAATGGAAAAGCTATTTTAGATACAGTTATTTTGAGTGATGAGTTAATGATAGACATGCCGACTGGTTCCACAGAATTCTCTGTTGCTGAACGAGAAGTATTACTTGCTAACGGCGTGGAGACTTTTACATCAGATGGAGTTTCGGCAATCGAGAAGTTGGTGTTTCCTATTCATGCTAATTCTTTGCAAGATATTTTTTATTTTCCGAATCTGAAGGAGCTGGATTTGACGGGAGGAGACTTATTTACATTGCCAGAATTAACTTATGATCGTAATGGAGTTGTTGACATTGTTGGAGGAGGCTCTTATAGTCCATTTATGAAAAAGACAGGAGGAATGGCTGAAGCAAATGCTCAGTCACTGATTGACTTATTAGAATCGGGTATTCTTGAAAAAGTGACTTATTACTCAAATTCGATGGGCTTAGATGAGATGTTGAAACCTTATATTAATCAAGGTGTTGTTGAAGTTATCCAAGGCGCTTCCTCCGTGTTAATAGATAAGCAATTTTTATTAGATGGGAATGTACAATCCAGTAATTTTAATATTGATATAACTTATCCTTATGCTGGTTCTCCGGTTGAGGAGGGAATTGAGAATGCTTACAAGGTTGCTTGTAAGGCAAAAAGTGCCTCCTTGGTCTTTGCTCTACCTAAAGAGTATGAATTTAATATTGAAGATTATCGATACTTGAAGTTTAAAGTTTATGCGCCATCTAAGGATGTGTTTAGCGGTACCTATGCGCCATTTCAACGTCTTTGGCCGCGTTTTATGAATAGAATGTGGTCTTTTGGAGGGAATTCAAGCTTTGGACAGCAGTACTGGGCACTTGATAAGTTTTCCATTGAGGATGATCAACTACAAAAATGGACAGATGTCACAATTGATATGACAGAAGCATTGGATAAACATAATAGAGTCATTATTCTAAATATTGGGGGAGAGCCAGGAGTAACTCCTTCAGAAGATATTATTTATTATTTTGGCAATATCCGCTTCGAGAAAGAATGATTAACTAAGCTCACTGCCTAATATTCTTCTTAATTCAAGAAGAAGGCTGAGTCTAATTGAGATTTCAGCCTTCTTCTATTTTAGTTTGCTCGAATAAAGGTGATTGTTCCCGTGGCATCAGATAGTTGCAGTTGATCTTTTGTGACACTAAATGTCCAGCTACGGTTTGTTATTAAGCGTAAAAATTGACTTTCAAGCTTTAGCTGAGGGCAGGCCATTTTGGTGGACATGGGCATTCCAAATTGCAGCGTATTGCCAACTTGTTCTACCTTCCCGTTGATGCGGTTACAGCCAGCAAATCCCCTGAAATTTTTGTCCTTCAACATAAATTCAATGTTTGGTGAAGATGCTCCTGCATCAATTTCCTTTTGGTTAATGGATTGAAGTTCCCATTGTCCGTTAATTTGCTCGGTCACCCAGTTTTGGTAATCTTTTCGTAGGATATAAGCATCCGCAAAACTAGACTGAATGGGCTTACCATAGATATCAAGCATGACGAGTTGGTCGTTTTTTAAACGAAATAGTTGCATGGCAGAGTTGTCAGGTTTACTTTTTAAGTAAATCAATGTGTCGTTTTTTACTTTATAGGTTCCCGTATTGTTGAGTGTCGGACTATCACGTTCCTGGTAATCTAAGCTTTCGGCATAGGTGTAATCCCCATTCAATTTCAAGGTATAGTCAATTCCTAGGCAGTCGGCACAGGGAATTACACCAGAATATTCCCCCGAGGGAGTGATCATTTTACTAGAGCTACAGGCTTGGGTAAAAAGCGCAAGGAGGAATAGCCCATTCAATTTACTTATCTTCATAATTATATAGTGTTAAAAGGTGGATCATTGTTGTTTGTAGGTCGTAATTAGCGGGCCAAACATAATTGATCATTTTTTAATTTAGTAAATTGAGCAGATGAGGATGAGCGAAATTGGTTGCTTTACGTCATCTTCAATACGCAAAAATTAACGATTATTAACATTGGATTGTGAGCTATCTCACTTAACATTACCTTAATATTTTAGTATATTTGGCAGCTTTTATGGATGATATTTGACATTTACTTATGAATAAATTAAAGAAGTACCTGGTGCTGGCAACGGTTGCCGCATTTTCCGTAGGGATGGTCAGTGCACAGGATGAGACGAAGAACGGCTACCATTTTACATCGATTAAGGAAATTCCGAACACCCCGGTAAAAGATCAGTATCGCTCGGGTACTTGTTGGTCATTTTCAGGACTAGGTTTTCTAGAAGCTGAAATGTTACGTAAGGGAAAGTCAGAGGTTGACTTGGCTGAAATGTTTATCGTTTGGCATACCTATGATGAAAAAGCATCAAAGTATGTGCGCTTGCATGGAAACCTCAATTTTTCAGCAGGGGGTGCTTTTCATGATGTAACCAATATTATTAAACGATATGGAATTGTTCCTGAGGAAGCATACACAGGCTTGAATTACGGCGAAACAAAGCACGTGCACGGGGAAATGGATCGGGTACTGAAGAAGCAAGTAGAAGCAGTGATCGAAAATCCAAATAAAAAATTGAGTCCGGCATGGCGTGAGTCATTACGAGGAACATTGGATTCATACTTGGGTGAAATTCCAGAAACATTTGAGTACAAAGGACAGACTTACACGCCAATGAGCTTTGCATCGGATTATGTAGGATTAGATATGGACGACTATGTTCAGATAAGCTCTTATACACACCATCCGTTTTATTCAAAATTTATTATTGAAGTTCCTGATAACTGGATGTGGGGACAAGTTTACAATGTGCCATTGGAAGATATGGAAGCAATTGTAGACAACTCAATTGAAAATGGATACACCGTAGCTTGGGCTGCTGATGTGAGCGAAAAAGGTTTTAGCACTTCTAAAAAAGGAGTGGCTGTTATCCCTGATGCAGATAAGCAGGAAATGAGCGATGCTGAAATTGCTCGATGGGAAGAACTGTCGGATAAAGAAAAGAATGATGAGCTGTATAAACTGGAGAAACCAGGAGCTGAGAAAGTAATTACCCAGGAAATGCGCCAAGAGGCGTTTGATAACTACACGACAACAGACGATCATGGAATGTTGATTGTAGGAACAGCAAAAGACCAAAATGGCAGCATCTATTACAAGGTGAAAAACTCGTGGGGCGACTACAATAATTACGACGGCTTCTTTTATGCCTCCAAGCCCTATGTGAAGTATAAAACAATGAGTGTTATGGTTCACAAGGATGCGATTCCGAAAAGTATACAGAAGAAATTAAATTTATAATCAGAAAAGCTCCCAATCCGTTGGGAGTTTTTTTATGCCTTTTGTTTTGTGATGTGTATCTTTGCGCTCTCGTTCTTATAGCGAGTTGAGGCTTTGTTTGTATTTGAAGTCGTGACAACGCGAATGAGCGAAAGAATCAAAGAAATAGTCAGAACCCGGAGTTTTAGCAGATGAAGCGAATTCTATTTTTAGTTAGTTTTTGTTTAGCGGTTACCAGTGTCAATGCCCAGGAATGGGGTTGGTGGAATGAACTGCATGGCTGGGAGCCGGGAATGCCAGGATGGCGAAGTTATATTACGATTAGTCCGGGGTATTTAGGGCCGAATGCGCTGCCTGTTCCGGATATGAATAACGGCGTACTGGAGCAAAGCAAAAGTTTAAAAGTTAGTACCGACTTTCATTTCCGGACTGGCGACCAGACGCAGAATATTGCCGGGCAGTTTTATTATCCTTTTTCTGATCGGATTGCGGTGAGCGTTTATGGAGTCATGCTCGAGCACTATTCCATGTCTGATCAAATTAGAGACGAGCGTGCTGCGCGCGACCGGGATGGAGAGGGGCTTGCTATTGGCGATTTGTATTTTGCAACTTGGATTCAGCTGGTAAAGGGGCGAAAATTTCCCAATACGCTGTTGCGGATGGTTGGAAAAACAGCTTCGGGAGGACGTTTAGATGCTGCTCGTTACGCTGATAGTCCAGGCTACTTTTTTGATATTACTTTTTCAAAAGAACTAAAATCGGTTGCTGGCAACTGGTTGTTGCGTCCTTTTGTATCATCCGGGTTTTACTCATGGCAGACCAATGATATGGAGAACCTTCAGAATGATGCATTCATGTATGGTGCGGGCATCGAATTGGATCAGTCGGACTGGAATATTACAAATTCTGTGAGCGGTTATTCTGGCTACAAAGATGAACGGGACTGTCCGATGGTTTATACCTTGTCTCTTGAGCGCTCATTAAAGAAGGATGCAATTCAGTTACAGTATATCGTTGGCTTACGCGATTGGGAATACCAATCTTTAAAATTGGCTTATATATGGCAATGGAAATAAAAGAGACTTTTCAGAAAATATTCGGAAACCGAGGACTTAAAAGCTTTTTAGTTGGAATGATGGTATTTGCTGTCGCTGGAATAGTCGTATTTTTGACGACAAAGCATGGCGACGTGGTATTATTTATCAATCGGTATTCCAGAGAGGCTTGGGATCCAATTGCTACTTTCTTGACCGACTTGGGTTTGGGAACTTTTGTGGCTGGGCTCATGGCTCTTTTGTTATTTTGGAAAGTTCGCTACGGACTGACCGGCCTGATTAATTTGGGCTTGGTAGGTATTTTTACAAACTTGGGTAAAAAGGTAATCTTCTCTAATCGTCCCCGTCCGTTTAACTATTTCTATTACGACGATTTTCATCGTTTTTTATATCATGCCGAATTGAATTATCACTACAGTTTTCCGTCTGGACATACAATGACCATTTTTTCAGCAATGAGCTTAATTGCTTTTTTTGTTGGTAAACGTTCGGCAGGAATCTTTTTCTTTTTCGCGGCTCTGATTATCGGGTTTACGCGTATTTATCTGCTACAGCATTTCTTCTTGGATGTGTATGTGGGGGCAATCGTAGGCGTTTTTTGCACCATATTGGCTGTTTTATTGCTGAATGGAGTATTGCGGCTACAGCGTTTTTCTTGGTTTGATCAACCGATCTATAAGATTCGTTTTAAGCGCCAATAATTGGAATCTAGCTTCTTTTCTCAATCGAATGATTATAAGTACAACCGTTCTTCTGAGTTAAATCTAAAGAGAAAGATTCGGGCAATTGTCTAGCAAGAAAAGCCAGACAAGCAAGTTGCAATTTGATATCTGAGCGAAGCTTACTTCTTTGTGATTAATACGGTTGTAGGTGTTTCCAAAATATCTCTCGCTGAAAAGGAGATCTCGCAATTGGCGGGCAGATCGACTTTTTCAATTCGTCGTTTTGTAGAGATGATAACCCCATCAGGATAGTTCTCAAAAAACTCAGAGAAGGAATTTGGTTCAACTTCAACAAGTTCGTGTTGCAGATAAAACGAGTAGGAAGGGTTAAACTTTCCGTAGTACCGCACTTCTTTGCCTTTCACTAAATGGAGACTTTTTGCAACAGGGTTTTCCTGATCAATTTTGGGAAATACAATAAAAGCAAAGCTCATGGCTGCCAGCATGCAGCTTATTCCGGCCACTCTAAGTGCTTTTTGCAGCTGATTCTTAGTGAAAAGAAAGTAAGCTAGAATAAACCCAACCGGAATAGGCAAAAAGAAGAATGCCTGGTTTCGCAAATGGTCAAGCGCCGGATCAAAGGTAATTCCGATATAAAGTGCCGGAACCAAGATTAGCCCCACAACGAGGAGTGTAATCATACTGGCTTTTGGCTTCGCTGTTTTAAAAGATAGCTGTGATAGCCATACGCCCAAAAGTGCAGCAAAGTAAGGATAGGCAGGCACCGTATAATTAGGGAGTTTTGTACGCGAAATAGAGAAAAAGATCACAATTGCTAATCCCGCAACCAGGTTGAGTAAAATAAAATCACTTTTGCGATTCTTCCAGGCATGTTTTAAGGCTTGCACGATGAAAACAGCAAAAGGAAATAGGCCAAGTAAAACAAATAGGATTGTCAGTAGGAAGATACCTCCGTGTCCTTCCATTTCACTTGAGAAACGCCCTAAATTGTGTTTAAAGAAGAAACCATCAGTCCATTGTCCATTGGTTTTTAAATGGACCAAAATATACCAGGGAAGGGCAATAAGCAACACTAAAACAGCTCCGGAAAATGGGTGAAGTTGTTTGAGCTCTTTCCAGTTTAATCGTTTGCTGAAGATCAGAAAAAGCAGAAAGATTAATCCGGGAAGTCCGATGGCAACAGGCCCTTTAGACAAGGTCCCCAAGCCTACGGAAAGATAGAGCGCGAGCAAGTAAATCAGTTTCTTTTCTTTAACTGCAGCATAAAACGAAAAAACGCTGGCGGTGAAAAAGAAAATCAAGTAGGGGTCGGGAACCGACAGGTGAAATTGAATACTCAAATGAATGGACGAAAGCAGAATAAAGCTGGTCCAAAGCGCTGCTTTTTCAGAATGAAAACGGCGAACAAACAAAAAGCTTATCAGGATCGTCAAGGCTCCAAAAATTGCCGAGAAGAAGCGAGCTGCAAAGGGGGTCACTCCAAAAACAGAATAGCTCACCATCATAAAAAAGTAATGTAGTGGAGGTTTATCTGTTCTTAGCTCTTGGTTGAAAGTGGGGACGACCCAGTCGCCTCGTTCAAGCATTTCTGCAGCGCAAGTTGCATTTTTGGCTTCGTCCAGAATATAAATGCTGTTACCTCCCAGATTGGCTAGGTATAAAAACAGGGCGATACCGAAGATGAACCATGGATAATAATTTGATTGATTTAATTGCTTGAACATGAGCTGAAATTGATAATATTTATTGTTTGTACTAGATTACTTACCGCGTTTTTCTTAATTTCGCATCGCTAAATAACAAAATTTTGCGCAAAGATATCCTTTAACAGCCATAAACAGAAAATCATGAAACAATTAAGTTTGGTTATTTGTGTTTACAATGAAGAGTTGAACATTAAGCCACTTAGTGAACAAATAAAGAATGCTCTGAAAGACTTTGATTATGAAGCTATTTTTGTTGACGATGGTTCAACAGATCGAACTCGTGAAGAAGTAAGAGCAATTAATGACGATCATTTCCTTTTGTTGGAATTGAAGAAGAATTATGGTCAAAGCTCAGCCTTACAAGCTGGAATTGATGCTGCAAGCGGAGAATATGTAGCTTTGATTGATGGCGATCTTCAGAACGACCCGGCAGATATCCCCATGATGATAAAGATGGCCAAAGAAGGGGAGTGGGATATGGTTGCAGGCGTGAGAGCCAACAGGCAAGACGGAGCATTTTTGAGAAAGATTCCAAGTAAAATTGCGAACTATCTTATTCGAGAAGCTACCGGAATTCGGATGAAAGATTTGGGATGTACGCTAAAAGTGTTTACCAAAGAAGCCATTAAAAGTATCCATATTTATGGCGAGCTACATCGTTTTATTCCTGCTTTGCTAGCGTTGGAAGGTTCAACTCGCATGACTCAGGTTGATGTTAATCACCGGGCACGTGAGTTCGGAAAATCAAAATACAATTTAAGCCGGACAACTCGGGTTTTCAGTGACTTGATTTTGATGGTTTTCTTCAAAAAATACATGCAGCGTCCGATGCACTTTTTTGGAGGAATTGGCATTGTCACCTTAGGCTTAGGTGTGCTGATTAATTTCTACCTGTTGATATTGAAAGTTTTTGGCCACGACATTTGGGGCAAGCCTATTTTGATTTTGGGAATGATCCTGGTCATGGGAGGTATTCAGTTGATTACAATTGGTATTGTTGCTGAAATGTTAATGAGAACTTACTATGAAGGTCAAAACAAAAAGCCCTATCGTGTTCGTCGGATCACTTCGACGAAAGAAGCTTAAATTTTCATTATAGTTCGAGCCGGTTGCTTTCTCCCGGATGGGTGAAATAGAACCGGGCTCCTTCTCCTGGCGTGGACATGACCCAAATGTGTCCGCCCAGCTTTTCAACGAGAGAACGGGTAATGGAAAGGCCTAAGCCCGTTCCTCCATGATTTCGTGAAGCATACTCCTCAATCTGCTGAAAGGCCGAAAAAATGTCCTTTTGTTTATTCTGTGGAATACCAATTCCGGTATCTTTTACAAAGAACTGAACAACACTGTCTTCGCGATATTTATAGCCAAACTCAATACTTCCTTGGTCGGTAAACTTCAAGGCATTGCTAAGCAGATTGATGAATATCTGTTTTAAGCGAATAGCATCTGTTTTTACGATGAAGTTTGGAGTTGTTATCCCTTTTTTTAGTGACAATCTTATGTGTTGCTTTTCGCTGTTGTTGATTTGGTTCTGGAATAAGACAAAAATGTCGTCAAGCAGCTGATTTAAATCGCAATTTCCCTTGCTGATTTTTAATTGGTTGGCTTCGATCTTACTCAGGTCGATAATGTCATTAATCAGTGTGAGCAGGTGTTCTCCGCTATTTTGAATGTGTCGAATAAATTCTTTGCGCATATGGTGATCAATATCCTGCTCTTCTAAAAGAGAGGAGAAGCCAAGAATGCTATTCATAGGCGTTCTAATTTCGTGACTCATATTGGCGAGGAATGCTGATTTTAAACGGTCGCTTTCTTCGGCTCTTTTCTTGGCTTCAAGCAGCTGATGTTCGGCTTGTATCCGCTTTGAAATATCGTGTATGATAGCGTAGATATAGCTTTGCTTATCGATGATGATTTTTCCGCTGTGAAGCTCAACATCTTTAATATGGCCTTCCTGTGTTTGATGTTTTTGCTCGAAATGGCTGTTTTGTTTCTGTGATTGCGTGAAAAAAGCATCAATATCAATTTGAGGAAGTAGGCATAGATCGCTAAATAACAAATTTTTCAACTTTTCTTGTGAGTATCCATAAAACTTAGCTGCCGCTTTGTTGCCATCGGTGATTTGCTGGGTGTGGGAATCAATTAGCAACATCATGGAATGGTTCTCATTAAAAATATTCAAATAGTTTTCAGCAAACACGCGATAATGCTTTTCGCGCTTTCGTTTGGCTTCAATCAGGTATATAACCAAGAAAAGAAGAACGAAGAGGAAAGCAACAAAAGCAACAATTTTAATCAAGTCCATACGTCCGATAGCAATTTCGCGGCGTGGCTGATTGACCAGTTTTACGCGTTCAGGAACTTGGCTTAAATCAATATTGTATTTCTGCAACTGCTTGTAGTCTGCTACATTCTCCGGAGCAACATTCATAAGCACATTTAGATGCTTGGGCGAAGTGCCAGTGAGTACCTGTTTGGCCATCAGGCAAGCAGCATACATGTTGTCGTAATAATTGACCTCTGTGCCTGCAAGATATCCCTTCCCAATTCCTTTGTCGTAAGCATTGTAGATGGGGTTGTCCGTGTTTCTTGTCAGCAAATCAATAATTTGATCAAGCCCCAGATACGTGTTTTTTAGGCGAAAAGCAGATAACAGTAAGATGATATCTTGCTTTGGAAACTGATTCAGTTGTTGTGTTAACTCCGATAGCGTTAGGTTACTTACATCGGTTATTTTGTAGTTGAAGTTAGGAAATCCAGATATCTTCTGTTTAAAAACCTTATAGTCGGCAACTCCTGTCGTTGTTTGGTCGGTAATGACTTGTAATGTCCTGTTTTCCGGGTGGAGATGTGTAATTAGATCCAAGGTGTTTTCCAGTGCAATATTCTCGGCAATACCCGATATCCATTCATTTTGATCTTGGGCGAATGCAACTTCCAAATCATTGGCTCCCCAAAAGATGATGGGAGTTTGGAAAAACAACGCTTGCTGGTGAGCAATGCAGAAATTCAGCGCATTGTCATTGCAGGCAATAATCAGATCGTAATGAGATTGTCCATGTTGTTTAATCTGGATCCGATCGTAAACGTTCTGGTTCAATTGTCGCTCGGGATAACGCTTGGAGTCTAGAAATTCGATGTCTATCAGGTAGTCTTTGGGAGAGAACACATCGCGTAGGGCTTTCTCTGATTTTTGATAAACATGAAAAGTCGCATCGTAGGAATAGATTACCAAAATTCGCTTAGTTGTTGACCTGTTGATGGCGAACCCTTCTGTTGTCATCAAAATCACTAAAGCGAGATATGTGAGAATAGTCCTCAAAAAGCAAGTTTATGGTAAAATTATTTAGTCAAGTGGCTGGTAAAAATAGTCTTTTTTCATAAAACTAAAAACTTGTGGCACTGGTTTTTTATTCCTCTTTTTCTTTAATACCAAAAGTATTTTTTGCTCCACTAAAAACAGATTTCCACCAATAATTGATCACTGATTTTTGAGGATCACGCTCGAAGTGAATCTCAGAAGGAAGTAAGATGCGGGTCCGCGGATGCTTGGATTTTAAAACTAAGCTATTGGCTAAAAAACTGGCTAATTTGTTCTCTTTGATGTCTCCATTTTTATGTTCAAGGATGGAAATACGCAGGTTGTCGTAGGCAAAGCGAAGTTTCCCTGATGAACTAAGTTGGTTTGCATCAAACTCAAAGTCAAAGCGGTTAAGTTCTCCGGATCGTACTGAAATTCCTGCAGTATTCTCAACGACAGGATTTAGCAAATCTAGTTGAAAGGGATTTAGTTGTCCCGATACATGGAATTGCTCATCAGCTGATAGCATGTCGTAAACCATGGTTGTTTTAAGGTTGGCTTGGTTCATGAGCAGGCCGTCTCCTTTTAGTGTTAGTGTCGGTTTACTTGGCAATAAGTAGGGGAGATTAGTTACCGGGTAAGCTCTGAGGTTAAGCTTGGAGAAATGAACCAGGCCTGGATCTGGTAGGTCCGAAGTTTGCTCTTCATAGGTTATTTGGTAGTTGCTTAAGCGAACGGTGTCGAAATAAACAGGAAAAGCGAATTGCTTGACGATGGTTTGAGGAAGCTTCGTTCGCTTTTGTGGATTATCTGCTGTTCTTTTGTCTCGGTAAATATCCAGCGAGCCTCCCGCGACTTCAATTTCTGATGCGGTAAATTCGTTGCTGTTATACCACCGTTTTAAGTCTAATTGATCAATCCTGAGTTGGTCAATTGTTGCCCGATAGTGGTCGGATTGGAAGGGAATAATCTTTTGGAACTGGGTTTTGCTGTAGCGAGGGGTGACGGTAATATTGGATATTGTTAATTGGTTTTCGTGGTTTTTAAACTGAATATCTCCTAAGTGGAAATTATACCAATTGTTTTTATCTGAAAAAGCGTAGTTTTTAAGTCTTAAATCAACTGATTGGGCTCCCAATAGTCGATCCGAAGAGGAGGTGTCTATTGCGAATTGGTTAAGTTCCAGGTCGATATTGCTTATCACTTCTGTTTGCTTCGGCTGAATGGTTTGAAATTGTCCTTGGTTGACACTTATCTTATTGGCTTCTATTTTGCTGATTAAGGGAGATAGTGCGATGGGTATTTTTAGCTGATATAGGTTAACCTTATTCGATTCATCAGGATTTGCTTGCAATGTAAGTGTTGGTTTTTCGACTTGGATAGATTCAAATTTTAAGCATTTATTATTGATGAATTCCTGTAGAACAGATTCGTTAAAGCTTAGCCTGGGGATTCTCAATTGACGGAAGCTTTGTTCGCTTGCCTGAGAAGTATTAAAAAGGAGCAGGTTGTCAATTGATAGGTCCTTGGTTTGACTGGAGAAGTGTACCTGATCCGCTGTGAAAATTACTGTGCTCTGCTCAGGATTGACTTCCAGTTGGCTTAGGGTGGTCGAAATATTATCTGACTTAAAAGTAGCAGGCTGTTTTAATCCTTGGCTGACTAAGCTGTTGTTTTGTCCTTCCATCGTAATCAAAGAACTTAATACTTCGGTCTCCTGCATCTTCCTGGTGTTGTATAGCTTGAATTGCCCGTCGTTTAAGTGGAAGTGATTGATGCTGAGTCGTTGCATTCCCTTGGGGAGTGGAAAAGCAATTTTTTGCAGGTTTACAGGCTTCCGTTGGCCTTTTGTTCGGTATAAGTTGATGGTTGGTTCTTGAATAGAAAAATGGTCAACCGTTAGTTTTTTGTCAAAATAGGCTTCTTCAAGATTAACCCCCTGAAGTTTTATCTCGGGAATATTGACATGGAAATAAGTTGGTAGTTCTCCCCTTATTTTACTGGTAATATCAGGGTAGAGAATGGAATTTTGAATGGCTATTGCTGACTCTTTTGATGAAATCTTCATATTGCTGGCTTGAAGATAATGGACATCATCAGACAGTTGAAATAGTTGATTGTCAATTTGAAGTTCAAAATCATCAGCAAACAGAAGCCGTTTTTTATCCAGTTCTTCATCATTCAGGACGAAGTTCTCGAGTTCAACACTAAACGTATTGTTAAAGGAGGTTGTTTTTCCCTTTCTGCTATGAGTGACCATCTCTAAGTGCCCGTTCGGAGCCGTTATTTTTCCGATTGAAATGTGTTCAATGTAATTGCTGAGTAATTCATAAAATTCCCTTGGGGTGCTGCTTTTGCTTCGTTTTTCGGGTCTTGAGAAAACTTCAAAGTAAATCTTGGGTTCAATAATCGAAAAATTATTGATGGCTAGTTGTTTTCGGAAAAAGGCCTGATGGATATTGGTATTGCTAAGGACCAACTGGGGAATTTCAATGTCATAAATTTGTGAACGGTGGTATTTTTTTAATAGCCGAGCATTTTTGCGAGGGGTATCTGGGAAAAGATGTAAATGTTTGATACTTGCCCGGTTATTATAGCTCGAAACAGTTAACTCATCTACTTTTAGACGGTGGATTTCGTCAACCAGTTTCATGTCGTAGTTGGAGAATACAAGGTCGATGTTGGTGGCGAAAAAGAGCTTGTCGGTTCTTTCAGCGCTGATTGAATCAAGCGAAAAGTCGGTCAGGCGAAACGAAAAGTCGGAGGCAATACGTCCGGCTTGCTCTCCGGGTTTACCGGCAGTAACAACCACTTTCCCCTCGTTAAACTCAACCACATTGGCGTAAACTCCTTTGATGTAGTTGCGAATAAAATAATAGAGCAAACTGTTGGTTTCAAGTTTTTTCTTACGCTTTAAATCTCCTTGATCAATCGTTAGGTTAGGAGCAAAAGCCTGAATGGCTTGAAGGGGCATTTCCCGGTTGTGAAAGAGTCGTTTTAGGTCAACTTCCTGAAGGCGAATACTATCGCAGTCCAAGTCAACTGCAGTTTGGCGGGTGGCTGGGTTTTGACTCGGCTTTAACTTTAAATGATCGGCACTAATGGAGTTATTTTCGCTTGATGCAGTAATATTGGTGGCATCAAACCGGTGGATTTGATCATTCATGAGCAGGTAGTAGTTCCCGATTTGCAAGAAGACATTTTTGGCATACAGTACTCGTTCTATGTCATTGTACGAGTTGTTATTCATCAGAAAGTCATGAAGCTCGATATCCAAATCGAAAAATTCCTGGAGGCTTTTTTTCTGATCGTCATTGCGTTCAATCTTTAGGTTTTGAGCGTTCATGCCCAGGTAGTCGATCTGGAGTTGTCCAATATCTCCTTCAATGAGCTCATAGAGGTCGTATGCTTTTATCTTCCGAAAGTTAAATTCAGGAGCATCTGCTTGAGGGATGACTCGAATCGCTGCATCTTTTAAGAAGAGAGAATCAATATGAATGCTGTCACTTTGGAGCATTTCTCTTAAGCGTTTCGACTTAATGGTGATTTCTGGAATATCTACAAAATACCGGGTTTTATTAATTTTACTATTTGCTTGAGGTTCCAGCGTGATTTGTTTTCCCAGAATATCCTGATTTTTTAAGGAGTATTGGATTTCACTAACCGAAAGGAGGTGGAGGCTGTCGGCTAGCTCATGTTGAAAATCGTCGATCCTTAGATAAATGTCATCTGCATTAAAAAAGTTTTTGTGACGATTTAAGCATTTTGAATCCGTATAAAAATTGGCAATACCTACGTTGAAATTAAGCTTGGGAGCTTGCGGTGTTTGTTTTTTGCCAATTTGTTGTGCAACGAATCCCGCGTGTTGTAAATCAATCTGATCAATCGAGATGGCTGTCAGTTGTTTATCGAAGATCGGTTGCAGTTGACGCATGAATGCGAAGGGATTCCCTGATGGCGACTGCAATAGCTCGTCGGCAGATGCAGACCACACAGGAGCATCAATTACAAGTTTATGGATATGAAGAATACGCTTGCGTAAAAGTTGGTATACATTGATGCGCTTAGCGGCGATCGATTTGGTTTTAAAAACCTCCTGATTTTTTTCTTGGTGGTTTTTTGTTATAACCAAATCCTCCAGTTGAATGCTGCGACTGATGATTTTTACTGAAAGGTCGCTAAATGTCAGCGAATATTTGCCTTTTGATTGTTGTTTGATTTGTGCGTTAAGTTCTTGTTCTATCCATCTGTTTGCAAAAAGGCTAAGGATCAAAACAGCCAATAAGAGAATTCCCAAAACAGCCAATAAAATGCCTTTGGTAATACGTTTCCTTCTGGTGGTTGACTTTTTATTCATACAAAACAACTTCGTCCGACTGGTCTTCGTTCGGATGATTAATATTGGGAAAAAAACTGCCGTATTCAAAGAAAAAACAAGGATAAGTTTTGCTTTTTCTGAAGGATCTGAGGATGTCGTGGCTAATGCATTCATCTCGAAGTCTCTCCGATTAAACACTGGCGTATTTATTCTATAAAGGATGGCGTTTTTTTACTGCGCAGCTTTCTTCGAAGGTCATAAAGAATGGACTTCGTCGAAAATCAGCAATAAATAATCAGCTTATTTGACTTTTGCTTTTAATCGAAAAGTCTTAATTCATTGACGTTTAATGGATCTTTTTTGGACAAAAGGTAGTAAACAAACAATGCGATGGCTTGTTCTTTTTAGTTGAGATTAAAAATGGTGATTAATTTAATCAAGACAGGTTCAATTAAGTTTTTTTTAGGCTTGATATAATTGAGTGTTGTCAGCAAAAATTGGCGTATGAAATTCTTAGTTTTCTTGATAATAATAATGGCGTCGGTGGCTTGTCGAACAGAAGCTCCAAGATTAAACTTGTTGCAAGCTGATGCAGATAATGGAGGATTGAGCTTGCCCGAAGGTTTTTCTGCTTTGGTTGTGGCAGATAGTTTGGGGAATGCAAGACATATTGAAGTGAATGAACAGGGAGATATTTACATCTCGTTGGCTCGCTTAAAGAATGATGGGGGAATTGTTTGTTTGAGAGATACAACTAACGATGGACGGGCAGATGAGATTGCGTACTTTGGAAATCATCATGGGACAGGAATCGCATTGCATAATGACTATCTTTATTTCGGGTCGGACACGCTGATTGTTCGCTATCCAATGATTTATGGACAGCTCTTGCCAAATGAGCGCGAAGAGGTCGTTGTAAAAGGCTTTCCGCATAATACGCAGCATGCGGCGAAGCCCATCACGTTTGATGAGGATGGTCATTTGTATGTGACAATTGGTGCTCCGTCCAATGCTTGTATGGAGCAGTCTAGAACAAAAGGTTCCCTGGGAATGGATCCATGTCCGTTACTGGAGCGACACGGCGGCATTTGGCGGTTTCAAGCGGAAGCGGTAAATCAGGATCAAGTAAAAGATGGAGAACGTTATGCGACCGGGATCAGGCATGCGGTAGCTATCGACTGGAATAAGAAAGAGCGTACGCTTTATGCGGTTCAGCATGGACGAGACCAATTGAATCAATTTTTTCCTGATTTATATAGTCCGCAAGAGAGTTCTGAGCTTCCTTCCGAAGAGTTTTTGCTGGTAGAGCCAGGTTCTGATTTTGGATGGCCCTATTGTTATTACGACCATTTGCAGACTAAAAAGGTGCTTGGGCCTGAATATGGCGGTGATGGAGAGATTGTGGGGCGTTGCAGTGCTAAGGACGATCCAATTATGGGCTTTCCAGGGCATTTGGCTCCCAATGATGTGTTGTTTTATACGGGCGATATGTTTCCTGAAAAATACCGGAACGGAGCTTTTATTGCTTTTCATGGCTCGTGGAATCGGGCTCCGGAGCCTCAGCAGGGATATTTTGTGGCCTTCGTCCCGTTTGAAGGGAAAATTCCATCGGGAGATTGGGAGGTTTTTGCTGACGGTTTTTCCGGGCAGGATGAGGTGAAAAGTCCCCGGGATGCCAACTATCGTCCGTGTGGATTAGCACAGGGGCCTGATGGCTCTTTGTATGTGACCGATGATGTGCAGGGGAGAGTCTGGCGAATAATGTATCAATAAATAACAAAACAATCATCTGTTGGTTATAGAAGTATATGGGGCATTTCGATAGGTCAAAGACTTTCGGGTTGAAATAGCTAAAACATATAAAATTGAGTTTAGAAGAATATAAAGTCGAACAATAAAAACGAAGAAACAGTGAAACAAACAACGATCTATTTGAGCCTGGTTGCAAGCTTATTTTTTGCTGCTTGCTCAGGGAACTCTTCCAGTGAGCAGGAGAACAAACCAATAGTGTCGCAAAAGCAGATGGAGGCTTCGGAGCAAGCATCAGCCGGAAGTCAGGTGGCGCACCCAGGCAAGGCAGTGTATGATAAGTATTGCTTGGTGTGTCATCAGGCTGATGGAAGTGGGGTGCCGGGCATGTATCCTCCGTTGACACCAAATGAGTGGATTGCCGATAAAGACAAAATGATTCACGTTGCACTGAATGGGCAAAGTGGCGAGATTGAAGTAAACGGGGAAACTTATAATAATCTGATGCCGCCACATGATTATTTGTCCGATCAGGAATTGGCGGATGTCATTTCGTATGTGCGATCTAACTTTGGGAATGACTTGGAGGCTGTGACCAAAGAGGAAGTCGCGGCTGCTCGTAAGTGACGAAAAGCGTTTAAAAATAGGAAGGGTGAATCAACATCGATTTTAATTCGATGGATTCACCCTTTTCTAATTTATTGTTGATCGAATTGTTGTTTATTGAATGGCGAAGCGCGCAAAAACTTTGTAGTTCAGCTTAATCTTCTTAAAAGAGATGCTAGGCTCTTTTGGAGCGGCCACTGCTCCGTCAGCCATTACATGCATTTTTTCGAGCCTCATATTGGCGGCATAAGGTTGATGATAGCTTTCACGTTCCTGAATGAACAGCGGTTTCCCGGCTTTTTGATCCACAGCTTCAAGTAGGTAGTTCGCTTTTTCTTTAGCTGCTTGGATTGCTTTGATTTTTACTTCTTTTTTGAAATCCTCCATTTGGCTATGGTCCACTCGCTGGATGTAGGCGTTTGCTACATCAATCTCATCTAAAATTTGCCAAACGTCAGATAGTTCATCGGTGGTTTTAACCTCAAGCAAATAATCTTTCGAGGCCAATACGTCTTTATTTTTACGTTTAATGGTTACAAAATCAGCATCAGCATCGGCCAGTGACAATTTCTTTAGGTCAAATTTGTTGGCTTTTAAATGTTGCTTCATTTTCTTTTCCAAGTCTTCAATGTCAATCTTTTTGTTTTTAACATACCGCTCTTTTAACGTAAAATGAAGGAAAATTTGATTTGGAACGATCTCCATTTCTCCTTCACCGGTAACCTCAATGTATGGGGTTGACGTAAGTGGATTAAGCTCGTTTTGAGCAAAGCTGCTGACCGAAAATAGGATCAGAATAAAAAGAATTTTAATTGTTTTCATATTTGTAATTATAAAAGGGTTAACTGTTTGTTTTGTGCAGTCAAAATAATACCGTTAATTGTGCTTGATTCGGGCGTGAATTAATTAGTATTATCTTTAGCAAAAATATTTTTAAATGACTCCTTTTTTAACTCAAGTTGCCCGCTATTTATATCGTACTTTCGGAAATGACCTGCATCGGGTCTCACTCGTTTTTCCAAGTCGACGTGCCAGCGTTTTCTTTAACGCTTATTTGAACGAATTGGTTGAAGCCCCTTTGATCGGTCCCGAAACCATTACGATTGACGGGTTGGTGTCACGATTGTCGGGCATGCAAATATCAGACCAGATTTCTTTAATCCTGCATTTACACCAAGTGTACGTGCAGGAAACAGGGCATGACGAAACACTGGATGATTTCTTTTTCTGGGGGGAGATTTTACTCAACGACTTTAATGATATTGATAAATATCAGCTGAATGCCAGTGATTTATTTCAGAATATAAAAGATATCAAGGAGGTCGAAAGTCGGTTCGAGTATTTGAGTGCGGAGCAGAAACAAGCCATTGAAGCTTTTTGGGGAAATTTAGGCCGGGCTGAAGGTTCGGTGAACAGGGAGAAATTCATGGCTGTTTGGAATAAGCTGCCGGCAATTTATGCCCGCTTTAGAAAGGAGTTATTGGATAAAAATGCTGGATATACCGGCTTGGTGTATCGCGACTTAATTGAAAAACTGGACAAATTGCAGGTCAGTCAATTGGAATCTGACTGTTTTGTTTTTGTTGGTTTCAATGCCCTGAATCGATGTGAAAATAAATTGTTTAAGGCATTTCAGTCAGCTGAAAAAGCCTTATTCTTTTGGGATTATGATGAAGCTTTTTTGAATGATCCGGCCCAGGAAGCTGGTTTGTTCATTCGCCGCAACCGCCTTGAATTTCCAATGCCTGATGACTTTGAGTTGGATGCTGGCGAAAAGAAAGAACAGAAAATTACCTTGGTTTCAGTTCCGGGGCATGTTGCGCAAGCGCAGGTAATTCATTATCCGGCTTTATTCAAGTCCGAAATTAAGGCTGATCGATTTGATGAAACGGCTTTGGTATTGTCGGATGAAGGAATGTTGGTTCCGGTTATTTCTGCGGCTGGCGCCCGGTTTAGGCAAATTAATATTACCATGGGGTATGGTTTGCAAGATACACCGGTTTACAGTTTATTGATGCTGTTGGTTGATTTGCAAAAGAACAGTCGGAAAGTGGATGGGGAACAGCGCTTCTATCATCGCCCGGTGATGGCTTTATTGAAACATCAGTTGATTGCCTCACCGGAAACGAAACAGCTTATTGCTGACATCAGAACAAAAAACAAGATTTATGTTCGCCAAAAAGATTTAATCCACACACCCTTGTTGAACTTGGTATTTCAACATCAGTCGGGTTGGGAGCAATGTGCTGTTTATTTGATGGAAGTATTGCGTTATTTAGGCCTGCGCTTTTCCAGCGAAGAAGAAGCTCCGGTTAACTTGGAGGGAGAGTATTTATATCAGGCTTACCTGTCCATTCAGCGCTTGGCCGATACCTTGAAAGAATACAGTAAGGGGAGAGTGTCGATTGCGTTGTTTTTTCGCTTGCTGAATCAGTATTTGCAGCGGGTGTCCATTCCGTTTGAAGGGGAACCGCTCATCGGCTTGCAGGTTATGGGCTTTTTGGAAACCCGTATTCTTGATTTCAAAAAAGTGGTTTTGTTTTCGGTGAATGAAGGGAAAATGCCCAAGTCAACTCCGGTTCATTCATTTATTCCTTATCATTTGCGTAAGGCGTTTGGACTTCCTGCCTACGAAGAGCATGATGCCATGTATGCGTATTATTTTTATCGCTTGTTGCATCGTGCCGAAGAAGTGGTTCTGGTTTATAATTCAGCGACAGACGGATTTAATTCCGGCGAAATGAGTCGTTACCTGTTTCAGTTGAAATACGATTCAGCGGAAAAACCGGACGAGTATTATTTCGACTTCAACTTTAAGTCTGCTGGGAATGCACCAATTAAAGTTTCAGCAACGCCTGAGCATCAGCAAAAATTGCTTCGTAATTACGCATCCCGCAAATTGAGTCCGAGTGCTCTTAATACATATCTTGATTGTAAGTTGAAGTTTTATTTTCGGCACATTGCTTTGATACGCGAAGCCGATGAATTACTGGAAGATGTTGATCCTCGTTTATTTGGAAACCTGTTTCACTATGCGATGGAGTTGCTGTATCAGGATTTTATTGGGCGCGAGGTGCAAAAGGATCACTTGAAAGCTTTGCTGGTAAATAAGCACAAAATAGAGCAAGTTGTCCGTGCTGCTTTTGCTAAGGAGTATTACAAGGATAAAAATCTGAATGATGTGAAAATATCAGGAAAGAACATTCTGGTAAAAGATCACCTGGAAACTTACCTGGTTCAATTATTAAAGAATGATTTGGCTTTTGCGCCATTTACCGTTGTGGCTTTAGAGGGACAGTATGAAGCTCCGTTCGAATTGAATTTGCCGGAAGGGAAAGAGCGGATTATTTTGGGTGGAACCATTGACCGGATTGATGAATCAGCTTCGGGAACCCGGATTATCGATTACAAAACGGGGCGAAGCTTGAAGTTGAACTTCCGGGAGATTGCTCAGTTTTATGAGCGGGATAAGCATGGACGTCCCAAGGAAATTTTCCAGACGCTTATTTATTCTGAAATTTTTAGACGTTCGACAGGAACGAATAGCCTGTTGCCAACAATTTACAAGATTGATGACTTCTTTGGAGATGAATTCCATCCGGAAGTCATTCGAAATGGTGAGCGTCTTTATTACGAGCAGGTGGCTCAGGCTTTCCAGGAAAGCTTAGACGAACTATTAACCGAAGTGTTCAGCTCGACCAACGAATACGAGCAGACAGAAGATGAACGTAAATGTCGGACTTGTCCTTACAATGTAATTTGTCGTCGGGGCTAGTCGTGCTTCTCTAACAGGTCCGGACGAAGCTGCTTGGTTCGTTCGTAGGCTTGCTTTTCTTTCCAACTTTCAATGCGCTTTTCATCTCCGCATAAAAGAACGTCGGGGACTTTCCAGCCTTTATAGTCAGCGGGTCGCGTGTAGACGGGTGGGCTTAGCAAGTTATCCTGAAACGAGTCAGTAAGTGCTGAGGTTTCATCCGAAATAACACCGGGAATAAGACGAACAATGCTGTCGGTCATTACTGCCGCAGCCAATTCGCCTCCGGTGAGGACATAATCACCAATCGAAATTTCACGAGTGATGAAATGCTCGCGCACGCGTTGGTCGACTCCTTTGTAGTGCCCACACAAAATCATGATGTTCTTTTTGAGTGAAAGTTGGTTTGCTGTTCCCTGCGAAAACTGCTCCCCATCCGGACTCGTGTAAATAATCTCATCGTAGGTGCGTTGAGCCTTTAGATGTTCAATGGCTGCCTCAATAGGTTGAATGGTCATCACCATACCAGCTCCTCCACTAAACGCATAATCATCCGTACGCTTGTGCTTGTCGGTTGAAAAATCACGAATGTTATGAACGTGTATTTCAACCAAGCCCTTCTCTTTGCCTCGTTTAATGATGGAATGATTGAAGGGACTTTCCAGTAATTCAGGAACAACCGTTAAGATGTCAATGCGCATGGTGTTAAATTTTGCTACAAAAGTAGGTAAAAATTGCAATTTGCCTTATCAATTCTCAGATGAAGATATGTGTGTATTTATATAAGATGCCTAATTGTCTTGCTGTTTTTATTGTTTTCGGAAAATATGACATGCTTTTTATTCTGGTTTTTCAAAAAATGACATCATTTGAATTGTGGAATAGAACTTGAAAATAAGCCAACAGAAACGAAAAAATAAATTTGAAACAAACAATAACGAAAAAACAATTAGGAGGAAACAAATTATGAAACTAGTTAATGTAAATCGTCCGGTATATCGCGTGAACCCAGTAGATGCTTTATTGAAAGATTTTTTCAATACCAATGGGGTGAATGATCGTTATGACAAAGAGGAGTTGGTTAATCAACCTTCAACCAATTTGTTCGAAACAGAAACGAGCGTCGTGTTGGAATTATTGGTTCCTGGCTATTCAAAAGAAGAAATAAAACTACAAGTTGAAAATAACCAATTGATTGTGAAAAGCGAATCGCTTGAAAATGAGTCTGAGGACCAAAAAGAAGCACCGGAATATAAGTACTCACGTGTTGAGTTTGAAAAGGTGAAGCTTGAAAAGCGCTTCCGGTTATCAGACAAACTGGATCAGGAACAAATTCAGGCCGAGGTGAAGAACGGAATTCTTCGAATTACGCTAGCGAAGAAGAAAGAAGCCATTCCAGTTAAACGTGAAATAGAGATTGGATAAGCTTGATTATCAGGATATCGTTTGCAAATGCCATCAATTTCGATGGCATTTGTTGTTTCTATGCTGATGTTTTTCTTACTTTATTGGCGTTTTCCTTGAGTATTCGTACATTATATTATATTTTCGTAATCGAAAGGGGAGCCTAATTCTCTGAAAATTACTTGGTAATTTAAAACTTTATCGCATGAAATCTGAAGACCTGAAAAACTCAAATGATGAGTTGAAAGCGACACCCCAAGAAGGGGATGCTGCTAATGCGCCGGAACTGAACCCGGAGAATCACACGGAAGAAAAAACAGAAACGAGTGATGATCCGGTTGTAGAAGAAAGTAAAGCTGAAACTGCTCCCGCAGAGGAACAGACAGTGGAGAATGAGGCAGAGCCCGAAGCAAAAGACGAAACAACAGAAGAGGAAAAAGCTCCAGAAGCTGAGGAGGAGATCGTGGCTGAAGAGCCTGAAACTCCAGTGGAGGAGAGTGAAGAGCCCAAAGAGGAGCCAGCGGCAACTGAACCAGTGGCTGAAGAACAACCCAAAGAAAAAGAAGAGCGTGCCCCTATGGATTATTCGACATTAACAGAGGTTGAGTTGATTAATGCCATGCGAGATTTATTGGAGAACCACGCCGAAGAAGATATTAAAGCTGATATTGATATCATTAAGCTTAACTTTTATAAAAAGCACCGCGCACAGGCTGATGAGGAAAAGAAAAAGTTTGTGGAGGATGGTGGTGCTGAAGAAGATTTTGAAGCATCGAATGCGCCTTACGAAGATGACCTGCGAAATTTGCTGAAAGAATTCCGGCAGATTCGGAATAAACAACATCGCGAGTTGGAGGATGAAAAGGAAGAGAACCTGCAACGGAAATATGAAATCATTGAAGAAATTAAGAACCTTGTCAATCGCAAGGAGTCCATTAATAAGACTTTCCAGGAATTTAGAGAGCTACAGCAAGAGTGGCGTGATATTGGCTTGGTGCCACAGTCAAAATTAAAAGACCTGTGGGAAACCTATCATCACCATGTTGAAAATTTCTACGACTACATCAAGATTAACCGGGAGTTGCGTGATTTAGATCTGAAGAAAAACATGGAGGCTAAAATAAACCTTTGTGAAAAAGCAGAGGAATTATTGGTTGAACCATCTGTAATTAAGGCTTTTAATATTTTACAGAAGTACCACGAACAGTGGCGGGAAATTGGTCCCGTACCGCGCGATAAGAAGGAAGAATTGTGGGAGCGTTTTAAAGCGGCAACTTCTAAAATAAATAAGAAACACCAAGCTTATTTTGAAGGACGCAAGCAGGAACAAAAGAAAAACTTGGAAGCGAAAACCGTTTTGTGCGAAAAGGCAGAAGAAATTGCCAATCACGAAATAAAGAATCATAAAGACTGGGATAAAAAATCACGCGAGCTGATTGAGCTTCAAAAAGTATGGCGAACCATTGGTTTTGCTCCCAAAAAAGACAATAATCGAATTTACGAGCGTTTTCGGAGTGCCTGTGATAAGTTTTTTGATGCCAAACGCGAGTTTTATGCGCAAAACAAAGAGTTGCAGATGAATAACTTGCAGATGAAAACCGATTTGTGTGTGCAGGCAGAGGCTTTGAAAGATAGTACGGACTGGCGGAAGACAACCGAAGAATTTATTCATATTCAGAAAAAATGGAAAGAAATTGGGCCCGTGCCAAGAAAGCATTCCGATGCCATTTGGAAACGCTTCCGTGCAGCATGCGATTTCTTTTTTGATAATAAATCGGAGCATTTTCATCATGTTGATGAGGAGCAGGTGGAGAACTTGCAGTTGAAAAAAGATTTGATTGAAGAGGTGAAGAATTTTGAACCGAGCAAAGATGATGACGCTGATTTGCAACAAATCAAAGAGTTTCAACGACGGTGGACCGATATTGGTTATGTCCCATTTAAAGAAAAGGATGCCATTCAGAATGAGTTTAGAGATGCGATTAACAACCATTTTGACAGTTTGAAGATTGATGAACAAAAGCGTAATTTGCTTCGCTTCAAAACGAAAATGTCGAATATCTCAGGAAGCAC
This sequence comes from Sunxiuqinia elliptica, assembly GCF_900113005.1. GTDB lineage: Bacteria > Bacteroidota > Bacteroidia > Bacteroidales > Prolixibacteraceae > Sunxiuqinia > Sunxiuqinia elliptica. The sequence goes on along the minus strand of NZ_FONW01000008.1, from coordinate 183,422 downwards.
TCGTGGAAATAATAAGATGCGCTATGAGCGTGACAAGTATGTCAATAAGCTCAAGCAGCTTGAGAATGATTTGATTCTATTAAATAACAATGTTGGCTTTTTTGCCAATACCAAGAATGCCGAATCACTCATTGATGATGTCAATCGAAAAATACAAGAAACTCAAGAAAAGATCGAGTTTCTGAAAGAAAAGATTCGCATCATCGATTCAATGGAAGAAGAAGATTAACCTTTCTCAAATAACTGACCCGCTAAATTTAGCGGGTTTTTTAATGATTAATTCAAATTATAATGGGTTGAATTGAAAGCCCAATAATTTTTATTGCTTAACTTTGTGCGTTTTTAGGAACTTATAAAATTATACAATTTTGTCAGCAACGAAGTACATCTTTGTCACAGGAGGTGTGACCTCCTCATTAGGAAAAGGAATTTTAGCCAGTTCATTGGCTAAATTATTGCAAGCCAGAGGATATTCTGTCACCATTCAAAAGTTGGATCCCTACATTAATGTTGATCCAGGAACACTGAACCCCTATGAACACGGGGAATGTTTTGTTACCGACGATGGGGCTGAAACCGATTTGGATTTAGGTCACTACGAGCGGTTTTTGAATGTTTCAACTTCGCAGGCGAACAACGTAACTACTGGGCGGATTTACCAGTCGGTAATCAACAAAGAACGTCGTGGAGACTATTTGGGGAAGACGGTTCAGATTATTCCTCACATAACTGATGAAATTAAGCGTAAAATTAAATTTTTAGGAAACAAGCGTAATTACGACATTGTAATCACTGAAATTGGTGGAACGGTAGGTGACATTGAGTCATTGCCCTACGTTGAGGCTGTTCGACAGTTGAAGTGGGAACTTGGATCGAACGCTTTAGTTATTCACCTGACTTTAGTGCCGTTTTTAGCTGCCTCTGGTGAGCTCAAAACAAAGCCAACTCAGCATTCGGTAAAAGCCTTGCTCGAAAATGGAGTACAGCCAGATGTATTGGTGTTGCGTACCGAGCATGATTTAGGAATTAGCATTCGCAAGAAAGTGGCACTATTCTGTAATGTTGATATTGATGCGGTGATTCAGTCGATTGACGTTTCAACCATTTACGAGGTTCCTAATAAAATGTTGGAAGAGAAACTCGACCTGACTGTTCTGAAAAAGCTAAAACTTCCTTACGGGAAAGAGCCTGAATTGAAGGAATGGAATGAGTTTTTGAGGAAGCATAAAAATCCTCAGGAAGAAGTCGAAATTGGCTTGGTTGGGAAATATGTTGAGCTGCAAGATGCTTATAAATCGATTTCAGAGGCCTTGGTGCATGCTGGTGCAGCCAATCGGACCAAAGTCAATTTGCGCTGGATTCATTCCGAAGAACTAACTCCGGATAATGTGGAGGAACATTTAAAAGGCCTGTCAGGGGTGATTATTGCTCCAGGATTTGGTCACCGGGGAATTGAAGGTAAAATTAAAGCAACTCAATACGTTCGTGAAAATAATATTCCATTTTTGGGTATTTGCTTAGGAATGCAAATCGCTGTGATTGAGTATGCACGTAATGTTTTGGGAATGACTGGGGCAGATTCAACTGAAATGAATGACAAGACAACGGCTCCGGTAATTGCCCTGATGGAAGATCAGAAAGGAATTACAGAAAAAGGCGGTACCATGCGTTTGGGAGCTTATGCCTGTCATGTAACAAATAAAAAGTCAAACTTCTATAAAGCTTACGGAAAAACGGAGATTAAGGAGAGACATCGCCATCGTTATGAATTTAATAACGACTACCTGGAAGCATTTAAACAGTCGGATATGAAACCGGTTGGTGTAAACCCGGATACAGACTTGGTAGAGGTGATGGAAATCCAGAATCACAAGTGGTTTGTGGGGGTTCAATTTCACCCCGAGTACAAGAGTACTGTTTTAAACCCTCATCCGTTATTTGTAGCCTTTGTTAAGGCTACGATAAGCTAATCAAGAAAAAAGAATACTATGGATAGAAACACGGTTATCGGGATTGTACTGATCTTTGCCATCCTGATTGGTTTTACCTACTTAAACAGTCCTTCGCAAGAAGAGATTGAAGCAGCTAAAAGACAACAGGATTCCATTGCTCAGGTCGAAGCGATACGAGCTCAAGAGCTAGCGGCGCAAGCTCAAATGAACGAAATGGAGAAGAGCTTGGCTGCCGAGAATAATCAGCAAGCTGATTCGGGAGTCGTTGCGAGTGATGTGCGCGACAAATTTGGGGCTTTTGCAGAGGCTGCCTCTGGCGACGAGGAATTCATCACCCTTGAAAATAACCTGATGAAGTTAACCATTTCAACCAAAGGTGGAAAGATCTATTCCGTTGAGTTGAAAGGGTATCAAACATACGATTCGCTTCCTTTGATCTTGTTTGAAGGAGACGATAATCTATTTGGCTTTAACTTTTTTGCCCAAAATCGTAGCATTCGTACTGACGATCTTTTCTTTACGCCTTCAGTAAGTCAGAAGCAGCTTGTTGTTTCAGGCCCTGAAGTTAAAGTGGGGAAATTGGGACGTGAAAAGTACAACGAAGAAAATGGTGGCGAATCAAAGAGTCTGGCGATGCGCCTGAATGCGGGTGAAGGACGCTATGTTGAATACAACTATACGTTGAAGCATAACTCTTACTTGGTCGGATTTGATGTAAACAGTGTTGGGATGAACCAGTTGTTGTCGCAGAACACTAACTATTTGAATTTCAACTGGGCATTTGCAGCACCTCGCCAAGAGCGTAAATCGCAGTATGGAGAGGATCGGTATACGACCATTAGCTACAAGTACTTTGAAGACGATGTTGAAAAGCTGAAAACAGCAAAGACCAGCGAAGAAACACTGAAGACCAAAGTGAAGTGGGTTAGCTTGAAGCAATTATTTTTCAACTCGACGATTATTGCCGATGAAGCCTTTCCGACGGCTGATGTACGCTATGAATATTTGGAAGACGATCCAGATTATGTAGGTCGTTATTTTACAGATATTGCATTGCCTTACGATGGCAACCAGCAAGAAAATCATCACCTGGAGTTCTACTTTGGCCCCAACCATTACAACACGTTAAAACAGTATGATTTGTCGCTGGAGCGCTTGATTGACTTGGGCTATGCAATTGTTCGTCCGGTTAATAAGTGGCTGATTATTCCGGTGTTTAACTTTTTGCGTAAATACATCGATAACTTTGGAATCATCATTCTGTTGTTAACGATTTTCATCAAAATGATTGTTTTCCCATTCACCTATAAGTCTTATATCTCGCAGGCCAAAATGCGTGCTTTGAAGCCCGAGATTGATGAGCTTAACGAGAAGTTTGGCAAAGACAAGGCGATGGAGAAACAGCAGGCGACTATGGCTTTGTATAAGAAGGCTGGCGTGAATCCGATGGGAGGTTGCTTGCCGATGTTGTTACAGTTTCCAATTCTGATTGCGATGTTCTTCTTCTTCCCAACATCTATTGAGTTGCGGCAGGAGAGTTTCTTATGGGCAACGGATTTGTCATCTTATGACTCCATTTTGAACTTACCATTCACGATTCCATTTTATGGCGATCATGTGAGTTTGTTCTGTTTGCTAATGACTGTGACGACTATTTTCTCTACGAAGATGAACTCACAGGCTGCTAGCAGTCAACAAATGCCGGGAATGCAGACCATGATGTACATTATGCCTGTCATGTTCTTGTTTATCCTGAATAACTACTCTTCAGGATTGAGTTACTACTACTTCTTGGCTAACTTAATCACCATTGGTCAGATGTACTTATTCCGTACCATGATTGATGAAGATAAAATTAGGATGCAGCTTCAGGTAAATAAAAAGAAGTCAGGACCAGTTAAAAAGTCGAACTTCCAGAAGCGACTGGAAAAAATGGCTAAAGAACGGGGAATGCAACTTCCAAAATAATATTTGAAAATGCTGTCAAAACTGACAGCATTTTTTTTGTAAATTATCGTCTGTAATTTTAAAATTATAAACGATGTTTCAATATCAAGCCGAAATACAAAAAGTAATTGATGGCGATACCTACGTCATCGATATTGATTTAGGATTATCAGTTTGGGTGCGCGGTGAGCGGATCCGTTTATACGGAGTAGATACGCCTGAAATTTATGGAGTAAAGAAGGACTCCGAGGAATACCAGAAGGGACAAAAAGCTTCAGCATTTGCCAAGTCTCTGATCAAAAAAGGAACGCCGGCAATTGTGGAAACAATGAAGGATGAGAAGGGCAAATATGGGCGTTATTTAGCGGTTCTATACATTCGAATCCCTGAAGAGCTCATGGAAGGACAAGGACAAATAAGGGCTATTGGAGACTTTTTCTGTTTGAATGATTTGCTGCTGGCGAAAGGATTAGCTGAACCATACTTCTTATAACCGAGTTGGTTCCACTGTAAACGAATTGTTGTTTCAGAATAAAACGAAACTGATGATTGCAAAAACACCTCAGCCGCCGTACTATTCGGTTATTTTCACTTCAGTAAGAACAGCACTAGAGCCAACAGAATATGGGCAAATGGCTCAGAAAATGGAAGAGATAGCCAAGTTACAGCCGGGGTATTTAGGAATTGAATCGGCCCGGAATGATTTGGGAATAACAGTCTCCTACTGGGATAGCGAAGAGGCAATTCGGAACTGGAAAGCACAGCTTGAACATCGTTTGGCACAGAAAATGGGGAAGGAGCGTTGGTACCAATCTTATAAAGTTCGTGTTGCCCGCGTAGAACGTGATTACGATTTTGGTGTGAAAAGCTAAACAAGTACCGGGACTGTTAAAATCAACAGCAGATTGACTACCAAAAACTGCGGAATAGCTTTATTTTTGTGGTTCTGTTGACAATTCAAAACAACTAGTACAATATGAAGAACCTTATCTGTTTGATGACAATTGGGGCAGGCTTGCTCCTTGGGGCTTGCACCAGTAAGCCTAAAGAAAATAATCGTATGAAAACTGAGATTGAAAAGAAAGCTGATGAGTTTGTGTCTTTCAAGTTGACAACTGATTTATCAGTGCTGACGGAGAAAGAAAAACAGATGCTTCCACATTTATTTCAGGCAGCTCAAATTATGAATGAGATATTCTGGATGGAAGCATTTGGCGATAAAGAGGAGGTGTTGGCTAAAGCAACAAGTCCGGCAATGGAGAAGTTTATCCGAATCAATTATGGACCTTGGGAACGTTTGAGTGCCAATGAGCCATTCATTGAAGGTTATGGGGAAAAACCTGCCGGAGCCAATTTCTATCCGGTTGATATGACCAAAGCGGAATTTGAGGCGTGGGAGGAACCATCTAAAACAAGTTTATATACACTCATTCGTCGGGATGAAGATGGTAAATTGAAGGCCATTCCTTATCATGAGGCTTTCAGTAAACAAATTCAAGAGGCTGTTGGACACTTACGTCAAGCGGCAGAGTTGGCTGAAGATGAAGGTTTGAAAAAGTACCTGGAGCTAAGAGCTGAAGCTTTGTTGACTGATGAGTATTACGAGAGCGATGTGGCATGGATGGATATGAAAACCAACACGATTGACTTTGTTGTTGGACCGATTGAAAATTACGAAGACCAGTTGTTTGGATATAAAGCAGCACATGAAGCATTTATTTTGGTGAAAGATAAGGCTTGGAGTAAAAAGCTGGAGAAGTATGCCGCTTTGCTTCCAGACCTGCAGAAAGCTCTTCCAACAGCCGATCAATACAAGAGTGAAATGCCAGGTTCTGATTCCGATTTGAATGCTTACGATGTGATTTATTACGCCGGTGATTGCAATGCCGGAAGTAAAACCATTGCGATTAACTTGCCCAATGACGAGCAGGTTCGAGCAAACAAGGGAAGTCGTAAGTTGCAACTGAAAAACTCCATGCAAGCCAAGTTTGATCAAATCCTGATGCCAATTACTGACTTGCTGATTGTGAAAGAACAGCGTGGTCATGTGAAGTTCGATGCTTTCTTCGAAAACACGATGTTTCACGAGGTGGCTCATGGCTTGGGAATGGGAAATACTGTAGACGGTAGCCAAACGGTGCGCGAAGCCTTGAAAGAAACTTACACCTCACTGGAAGAGAGTAAAGCTGACATTTTGGGCCTTTGGGTTGTGTACAAATTGCATGAAATGGGCGAATTTACCGACAAAGACTTAATGGATAATTTTGTCACCTTCATGGCCGGAATCTTCCGTTCTGTGCGTTTTGGTGCAGCCAGCGCTCATGGTAAAGCCAATATGATCCGTTTTTACTATTTTCAGGAGAAAGGCGCTTTTGAGCGTGATGCCGAAACGGGTATGTATCGTGTGAACTTCGAAAAGATGAAGCAAGCGATGATTGACTTGTCTGATTTGGTCTTGACAATTCAAGGTGATGGCGATTACGAGCAATCTAAATCGTTATTGGAAGAAAAAGGTTTTATTCGCGAAGAGCTACAACTTGACTTGGATCGTATCAGTGAAGCAGGAATTCCGGTCGATATTGTTTTTGAGCAAGGACCTGAAGTGGATGGTTTGTAAAGATAATTTCAGAAGAATATACAAAAAGCCCGAGACAATCATCTGCCTCGGGTTTTTTGTATTTGTTGTTTTGGCTAACTCTTTGCTGAAGCAGCTTATTGATTAATCGTTATATCATGCTTCAGCAGCGTGTATTTATCTACGTAGGTATCTTTTGTTTCAGATCGATAGTCTCTCGAAAATTCAATTGTTTTGGCTGTCTCAGTTAAAAGGTATTTGCCGTCAAGAATTAATGTCCCGTCAAATTCTGCGGTCCATGCACAATCGTTTTCAAAGATGATGGTGTCTCCGTCTATTGAAAAGGTTCCATTACAAAGTGCCGGATACTTGTTTTTATCGCTAGAGCCAGTCCAACGATTTTCCTCAAACGTCAATGTGATATTTGCGGTGTCACTTTCGCTCCATACAACCTCACGCTGAAAAGTTCCGATATAGCTTCCTTGCAGTGATGATGGTTCTCGTAGCTCCTCTTTTTCACAACTTGCAAAAAGTAAAAGAGCTAAAACTAGGTAAGAATATATTTTCATAATAATTGTTTCTTCTATGATGAAAATAAGTCTTGAAGGTTGCGTTAAAAAGCTATTCTTTGGATTATTTTTTCAATATGAGCTAATTTATGTCTTTATCTAGATTGGTTCTTAGCTGATGCGAAGGCCAATATTTAATCCAATCCAGCCTTTTAGGCTATGTTTATCACCTTTGTGGCTAAATAAATGGTAAGGAGCAAAATGACTCTCAAAAGCTTGCCCATCTTTGCGGGTGTTATCCGAAAGCATCAGGTTCACTGTTGGTCCGGCAAAAAGCGAAAGGTTTTCATTTATTGCTTTTGAGAAATTCAGTTTTATCTGCTGAAGGCTATTGTAAGTGCTTGTCCAGTTATCATTTTCGTTGACATGGAAAGACATCAATTCCAGTTGGGTGCGGAACTTATCGGTTGCAATCAGGTGGGTTCCTAATCCATACCCAAGGCCCCAGGCAAAATCATTTCCAACAAACTGACTGCCAATGGCAAAAATATTGTAGAACTGTTTAACTCCTGTCTTGAAGGCTAGTTGTGCATTAAAGGCTTCGCTGGCTGAGAATTCGAATTCGCGGAATCCGTTTTTCCGGACAAAGCTGAGAAAGCCCACAGGAACGCCATTCTCCAATGAATCTGTGATATTGATAAATCCAAGCTGGAACCCGTCCAGCTGTTTGGCGACGTTGATAAAACCTGAGATCTGGGCTCCGTCAACATGGCCTCGAGAAAAGTTACCAAAACCGGCTAACTGAAGTCCTTCCACGTCACCGGCAGCCGCATTCATAAAGCCAGCAGCTTGAACCTTTTCCATTTTGTTCTTGCTAATATTTAAGAAACCTGCTGCCTGAACACCGTGGACTTCTCCCATGGTGATGTTGGCAAAACCAGCAAGCTGCACTGCTCGGCCATTTCCTTTGACGACATTGGCAAATCCTGATGCTTGCATGCCATCCACATCTTCACAAAAGTTGGCAAAGCCTGCAAGCTGAATAGCCATTGATTTTCCATTGGTGAAATTGGCAAATCCCGATGCCAAAACGCCGTGTGCTTCGCTGTAGTTGAAGTTGGCAAAACCAGCAAACTGGAAACCCCGGGAAACAGCACGGTTAAAGTTGCTAAAGCCGGCAAACTGAAATCCGGTAAAATCGCCATTTACAAAGTTTCCAAAACCAGCGAACTGGGCTCCTCGAACAAAGTCACGCTCGGTATTGCTAAAGCCGGCAAACTCAATTCCTGAGAGCCCTGCCGAATAGCCGGAGATGAGGTTTAGTGATACTTGATTGATGCAATTCCCTGCATTGGTACCGTTGGTGCTGAGAGGTGGAAAAATGCCAAAAGCAAAAGGAACTTTGTCGTAGTTGCCATAGCTTTGGGCACTAAGTTGATTGATGGCTAAAAGCCAAACAAGGGTGGTAACTAAAAATGTCTTCATTTGGTTAAGTAATTTTTTCTGATCATTGTACGTGTTCTAGTCCAAAAAAGGCGCAGCCCTGCAGGCTTAGCAGAGCAGCTTCAAAGATAGAGACAAGCTTTTTCATTGGAGGTTGCAATTTGTTATGTTTTTTTGCAATTTTTTTTGGATGAAGAGGGCCTGCTCTTTTAAAGCTTGATTAGTAGAGAATAGGTAATTACTTTTTGGGGTGGAGCTGAGTTGCTTATTCGATAATTTTTTCGGCAAAGGCAATGATGTGTCCATCGGGATCGGCAAAGTAGCATGCCCGATCTCCCCAATCTCGGTTTGCTATGGGACTAATTTGTTTTACTCCAAGTCTGCTGGCATGCTCAAATTCGAATTGAAGGTCGTCAACATACAAGTAGAGTTCACAGCGTGGAATCCCATTTCCTAAGTTGGGGTGAGGAGTCTGCTTAGCTAGTATTTTGGCAATCCCTTTATTGGGCATCAGTCCAAGTTTACAGTTATCGCTTAGCGAAAATTCAGTCATGCCCTGCACATTCAAGCCCGGCTCACACCTGAAAAGCTTTTGATAAAAATGAGTACTTGTTTCCTGCTTGTCGACGTACAGGATGATTTGCATGTGCTGGATGTGTTTGGTCATTGAAATAGCAGATCAGATTCGATGATTGAGTTTTTTTTGATTCTCAAAATAAAGATAGTGGATTTGATCGGATGTTGTTGCCGAATCTGAAATAGAAAAAGGGAGCTTCCTCCCTTTTTCCTGCTGTTTAATTCATTGCATTATTATAGATGAATCGCAATGTTATTATCTTGAAGTTAAACTTGCTGTTGATTTCTTAAACCACATCCGATCTCCTACATTATAATAGTCGTTTTGCAGGCTTGGATTTTCGGCCAAGTCTTTTGAAGTGTATGGATAGTAGGGAACAAGCATATCATCTCCCAGCTCCCAATTGGCAGGTGTTAGCAATTGAGTGGCATCGGCTGTTTGCAAGGCGGCAATGGTTCGCTCAATCTCCAACATGTTTCGTCCCACCTCGATGGGATAGAAGTTGATCGAACGTACCATGTTGTTGGGATCCAGAATATAAACCCCTCGAATATCGCGGCTGGTACTGGCCGGAGAATGCAACATTCCGTATTTTATGGACGATTGCATGTTTGGGTCTTCGATTAATGGAAAATGAATCTGTTGTTTTCCTCGGTTTTTATAGTCGAGTTCCTCCAAGTGGGCTTTCCACATGCGGTGTTGATTAACCTCATCGGTAGAGATAACGGCAAACTTGACATTCATTTTGGCAAGTTTCTCATAAAGGTAAGCAAGTTCAAGTAGTTCCGAAGAGCAAACAGGCGTGAAGTCTTTGGGATGGCTAAAGAGGATTTTCCAGCTGGAGCCGAAGTCATCTGGAAATGTAAATTCGCCGACAGTTGATTGGGCAGTAAATGAAGGAGCTTTGGAGCCAATAAGAGGAATCTGCTTGTTTTGAGCTTCAGCTAGGCCTGCAAAGAGGATGCTGATTAAGAAAAGTGTTATTCTCGTTTTCATAATGCTTGTGTGTGTTGATGACGGGCTATTGTGCTAAAATTGATAAGAAAGTATACAGGAAGAGTATTGGATGAGCAAGGCAAGAGGTTTTATTCTTGTTTTACTCAAAGGGTCGATTGCTTTTAAGACCTGCAGATCTTTTATTGTTGCCAGCAACGGGGCAAATAAACGATAGTTGAATAGGGGAAATCAATACGTGATTTCCGAACCTTTTATTGTTCATTGATTGATATACTTAAAACAGAGATAGGCTTAATGTATTGATGGCTAGTATGTCATTGAATTAGCACTTTACAGTGTGGATACTTGTCGAAAATCATAAAAAACGTTAAAAAGTCGCTGATTGTCAGGGTTTTTTTGAAGAATAAGACAGTCGGTTCAAGAAGTAAGCAAGTTTTGTGTGTTTTTGGGCAAATAAGAAGAGGTTGTCCGTGATTGGTGATTATGAAATGAGGTTCAGAGTTGCCTGGTCATTTCAAATTGTTTGCCTGTAACAAGAATGTTTTTCGACTCTAAAAAACGATTAAGTGAATCGCAAGATACTTCAGCATTGATGATTTTAATTGAATCGTTTTGATTCCAGTTTAGTGCTTCCTGAAGAAGCAAGCTGCCAACTCCTTTTCTACGGTGATTTTTGGCAACGGCCAATTGAGGAAGGTCGCCCGAGCTTACTTCGAGGATGACATAGCCAACAATTTCCTGGTTAAGCTGGGCCGCAAAGATTTTAAAAGCGTCTGGCTTTCGCTCAATCGCATCGAATGTGTTTTGCCAGGAGGGGGAGAAGTCTCCAAACTTGCTCAGCTGTCTGCAAGTCGCTAAACTAATGGGCTGAATGCGATAAGAAGCGTCGGATGTTGATCGCTTAAGATTGAGCTGTTCGTTCTCTTGAATGAAGTAATTAAACTCCCGGCTAATTTCGAAGCCTAACTTCTGATAGACGGATACTGCCGGGCTGTTGTGTTGCAACACTTCGAGCAGGTATTGCTCAATTCCGGCTGCTTTAAGGATTGGAATGGCGTGTTTGAACAGTTTGGTGGCCAATCCTTGTCCACGGAAAGCCTTGATGGTGCCGGTTCCGGTGTCGTACGCAGTTGACCGTTCCTTGAAATTCCCAATGCCATTGAAAGTAAACGCAACGATGGAGCCCTTTTCGAAAGCAGCAACCGATAATTCAGGAACAAAACCACGCCGGTTCAGCATGCTTTGTAATTGCTGCTTGCTCAATTGCATTTCGTAATCGACGAACGCTTGGCTGAACGCTTCATAGATTTGGTCGAATGGGACGTGACGGAGCGATTTGATTTCCATGCTTGCTGACTTCAATTGATTCAATGATTGGCGCTGGTTATAATTGGGCTTGATAAATTCGGGATTTTTCGCCCCAGGGATGGTAGCCTTGTGCGAGGTAGTTAAACCCGTATTTTTCGTAATAACCAATGTGGTCGGTACACAGGTAGAGGGATTGAAATCCGGCTTTTGCCGAGTCTTTTTTTACCTGTTCCAACAGAATAGATCCATAGCTATTTCCGCGGTGCTGCTCTTCGATAAATAAGGCACACACCCACGGATACAGATCCATCCGACTGATGAAATCGTTGGTAATTAGTCCGGCGCAGCCGATGATTTTGTCTTCATTCATGAGCAGATACCATTGGGGCAAAGGCGCCGATGCTTCGATGCTATGATTGATGCAATCTTCGTAAATGACTGGTAATACCCCTTTCCAATTCTTCTGGAAATAGGCAATTGCCATGTCTTTGTAGGCTGGCTGTTCGCGTACACTAATTACGTTCATTGGTGTTTTCTACTTGTTGGTTGTTCGTTCTTTTTCGGCGGCGGCGGATGTGTACTTTAATGGCTGTGAGAATAAACCAGGCGGCTACGCCAAGTACAAAAATAAGCTCTCCATACGGGTAATGTTGAAGCTGCATAATTGCGCCGGCCAGGACGATCAGGGCCGATCCGGCTAAAAGTGTTTGTAGGAGTTGGTCTGTTTTCTTTTCGTTCATAGAACTGTCATTTTGGATGAGGTACCTGCTGTTTGTTGGCTATCAGGGAATTCTCGTTGATAGTATGTTGAATAGCTTTGGTCGTTGGTTAACGGGTGCCCTTAAATCTGTTTATTACAAAAACGATTTTTGTGGTCTACTTATGTGTTTTTGCAACGACTCATCCTTTTTTCAGTTGAGCAATTTACGAAAAGAAAAGGATCAATTGACTGACGTTTTTTATGTTTTGAAATGTTTTACCTGCTTTTTGAACGAGTCCCAAGTTAGGGGAGTTGCTTGCTAAGCAAAGTTCCGGGCTGGATCAACTCATTGGGATTGAACGAAACAAAGACCATCTTTTCATAAGGATGATCTTGGCCAGCTTCGAAGAACAGGCCAATTTGACCGTTGGGCAGTTCGGCCAGGGATGAATAAGCCGAAGGGCCTGCATAAATCAATTTTGAATTGGACCAACTCTTGGCCTCATCAAAACTACATTGAATGCTCATGTGAGTGCGTCCTTGGGGAACCGCGGGATTGGCAAAGAGCAAAGGGCGTCCGGCGTGATTGCTTAAGCGAATGGTGCTGGCTTGGCAAACAGATTCAACCAAGTGAGGAGCAAGCTCCGGCGCTGACCAGCTCTCGCCACCATCGTGGCTGTAGGATACGGCACGACAGGATTTACCATGATAGGATCGCATATTCATCATCAAAGTACCATCGATCAGTTCAACGACCTGGCTTTCGTTGACCTTGGGATGGATTAATTCGCTCATTCGCCAGCTGGCTCCGCCATCATCACTCAACAGGACGTGCGCACCATAGCCGAAAGTTCCCTTGACGGCTTCAGCGTCCTGCTCAACGGTGTAGCTGTTATTGCACGGAATAACCAAGCGATTTTTGTAAGCTGCTGCTTGTAGCTGGATCCCAACTCCGGGGCCGGTGGCATACCATCCCCAATCTGGATCTTTGCAAGTGGTTTTCAGGGAAATCGGTTCGGACCAAGTTTGCCCGTCGTCATCCGAATAGCACAGGTAAGGAATACGTGTCTGCTGGCTTTGCTTGCGAATGATGGCATCTTCCGAATCACTTCCTAAATTCCATGTCATGAACAGGTAAATACGTCCGCTGGTTTGGTCAACAACCGGACACGGATTTCCACAGGTATTGGGGCCGTCGTCCCAGACTACAATCTGCTCTTCCCAGCTACGTCCCTGGTCGGTTGAGCGACGCAGCAAGATGTCGATATCGCCGGAATCTCCGCCTTCACGTCCTTCGGCAAAAGCCAAAAGGGTGTGTTGGGGAGTCACTAAAAGCGAAGGAATACGATAGTTGTTGTGGCTGCTGTCGGCTTGGCTCCATAATACCTGTACGATTGGTTTATCCGATGTTTTCGGAGTTTGGCAGGAAGCATAAAGTAGAGTGAAACAGCCAAACAGAAGGATGAGATTCAAAATTTTCATAAGCGGTTAACTAGTTGGAGCAATTTACAAAAACAAAACCAGCATGTGAACCTGGTTTTTATGCTTTAGAGAGATGACTTTGCTTGTGATCACTCAGGAGCTTTTCATCATGATTAAGCTAGGAGGAACAGGGATTCTGTTCGGTTGATAGATGTTGCTGGGGCGGATTTCGACGCCGGACCTACAATATGTACTTTGCTACCAAACGTTATTTGTTTTTTAAGTCAATTTTATACGGTCTTATTATACATCCCTTTTGCTCTAAAAGATTTAAGACTCCGTTTTCATATGGTAAATGTGCTGCTCCAATGGCAACAAATAAACTTTTAATATTTATCAAGCTGTCTATTTTTTCTGCCATTCCAGTATTTCTTAAAATCATAATTGAGTCGGAAAATACATCCGGTGGATATAAAGCCAAATCTTGTTCTGAATATTTTTGGAAAATATCAATACCCGAATCATTGTCATTATACTTGTCAATTGATTTTTTTAGTAGCTCTAAAGATTTTTCATATGAAAGGTCAAGTCTAATAAGCCAATCAATTTGTTGTTGTCCTGTTTCTAAAGGAATTGTTTTATATCCTTTTTTGTTGGCATAATTAAATAAGTCAGATTCAGGTCTATAATTAACAGAAACAAAATTCTGAGTTTTTATTAATTCCCTTTCTGCTTCAATATAAGTGCTTAAAATTGTTGGTCTCATAGAGTTAAGGTAGGGTTTAAATCTTTTTAAGAAATAGTCCGAGGAATCTGCAATTTGCATCAAATTTTCATAATATTTCTTTTCAAGCCGGGTTGAAATTTTCAAATCTTCATCCTTTAAATACAAGTATTTATTGATTTTCTTCAATTGATTTACTTGTCCGGGAATTATTTCTAAACATAGATTTTTACATTTGTCAATAAGAGTTTTTATTGTTTCAATAGGGAAATTTAACTGTGTTGTATCTAAAACGTGAATCGTCCCGAGAATATATGCTACATTAGCATCTCCTGGTTTTTTGATTTCCCAGAGCACTGAATTAGCATAGTCACTTTTTTGTGCTTTGCATGATGAGAGTCCGATAAAAATTACAATTAATAAAATCAGTTTTCTAAAATTCATGGTCTGATCAATCTTGGTTTTTATAATGTTTGGTAACTATGGAATAGGTCATGCTGCGCTATTGCTGAGGCATGCTGCGTTATCGGATAATAGATATTCTCGAAGTTATGAAGTATATTCCATCGAGAACATCTATGGTTCGATAGGGAATGATTCTTTTGCTACATCGAATAATTGCTATGCCTTAGCGCCGTAAGCCCATTCGATAGCGAATTGCAATCATTCCAAAGGGAATTGTCTTGCTGATCCAGGGAATAATCGTGCTGCGCTGGAGCTTTACCCCTGAGTTTCCTCGCTTTTAGCTTATTCCTCAACGCACCGTTCTGTGGGGCTTTTACTTTAAGCTGCTTTTATAGGCTGCGATTTTCTTGAAGTCTGCCAATTGATCAGCCTCCTGAATATCCAGGATAACAGGTAGTAGTCTCCCAATGGGCTTTTGGGCCAGAAATGTTGATTTTATATTTTCATCGATGGCTAGTTCCAGGAGGCCGGGGCTGGTTTTCTCTGTGAAATAGAAGCCCGATTTGATGATACCTTCCCAGAGCGAAATCCAGACAATGGTTTTTTTCTTGCGAGTTACCTTGCAGAGCCAGGCTTTGCCATCCTTGTAAAATCGCCATTCCGTAGCGAGTCCCAGTTCCGCAAGAATGGCTTGTTGCTCTTCGAACGTTTGATACAGTTGGGCACTCATGATTGCTTTGAACAAATCAGCACTGGGTGTTTGTTCCGGATCTTTTAGGAGTTGTTTGGGTGTTTCTGTTTGCATGGTTGAGTTGTGGTTATTTGTTTTTGATCATCTTGTTTGTCTTGTCCTAAAGCATCATTCGGCTTTTAACGATCCACTTTAAAACGCTTGCCGTGCCCGGGGATGATGTAATCTGCCCAAGCTAAGAGTTTCTTTCGGCTGGCCATCAGTGCTTGATGATCCATGTCTGGGGCTTGGCTGGGATCTTCCTGGTTAAGGTCGGGAAGCTGTGCTTCACCATCCAGCCACCAAAATACATCGCCAGCAATGGCTATCTTCCCTTCCTGAGTATCGACCAGTAGTGAAAGGTGTTCCTGCACATGTCCGGGCGTATCGATGATTTCAATGTCTTCACCAAACAGATGCGTATCGAACTCAAGCATAACATCGTTATCATAGAGTAGGTGGGCGTCAAAGGTGACATACTTTGCTCGCTCGAAAAGACAAGCTAGCAGGGTATGATCCGGATGTCGGTGTGATAAAAAAACGTAGTCAATGGCATCGGTTGATAGATCTTCGCGGTCTAAAGCAGCGAGCAAAGCTTGTCGGTTACAACCGGGATCGGTGATGATTTTATAGTTATCAGTCGTGATTAAGCAGCTGGTAGAGCTGGCTTGCCATCCTGTTGGCAGCTCCCGGGCATATCCTTCAATTAAGATTTTTATTGTCGCCATCGTCGTTGAATTCGCTTAAAAGATCAATTATTGTTCTTCTTTATTAAGGAAGTAATCCCAGGCCAATTTCGAAATTTGAGCGATAAGCTGTTGATTGGTTTTATTATCCTCCATCGAGTCGCTGACCAGGATGCTTAGATAAAAATAGGAGCCATTGGGCAAAAAAACAATTCCAATGTCATTTAAAGCACCAGTTAAGCCTTGTTCGTTTTTCCCGGAATGACCTGTTTTGTGTGCAACAACCGCATCCTTAGGCAAAAGGCCTCTGATACTTTTCTTTCCGGTTGTTGTCCCTTTCAATATATCCAATAGAAATTGATGATTCTCCGTACTTAAAAGCTGGGAGCGGTTTTCAAAAAACAGCTGTAACAATTGATTGGTCGCATGTGCTGTGGTCCAGTTCTGGTACTGGTGGCTCCAATCCGACTGCATAAGCAGCTCGTTGTAAACAATGGCAATGTCTTTGATTCCGATTTGGTGGAGGTACGATTGGACCACTTCGGGGCCCCCAACAAGCTGAAAAAGCAAGTCGCAACCCAAATTGTCGCTTAGAGAGACCGTATATTTGAGGAGCTCCGCAACAGAAACATTCGCTCCCTGAGGATATTTTTCACGCAGCGGGCTATACAGATGCTGATAGCGATCCACCTTGTTTTTATCGAAGGAAAGTTGATGATCCAAGCTGAACTTCCCCTGGTCAATCTGCTCGAGTACAGCCAGAGCCAAGTGAAATTTGAATACACTTTGCATAGGCATGTGTCTGTCGGCATTAATGGAAAGTGTGTCATGCATTGCAGTCCCTTCGATGGCAACGGCAACCGTTGCTGACTTATCTTTTAAGATCTGGTTGATTTCGTCACGTAAAGGTTCAATCGTTTGAGCTTGTGAAAAAATAGAGGCAAAAGAAAAGAATAGTGAAAAGAATACTGTTTTGGGAGTCATTTGTTTGCTGTGTTTTTATTTCAAATAGGAAGGTGGCATTTGAAATGAGTTAGGTTTATCTGAAAAAGTTTGAATATAATTCGTTAAAAATCTAGATTAACATTGATTAAACGATCAACCTATTCAGAATATTTTGTTGTTAGAGCTGTTATTTGGGCAACTGGTAAAGTGTTTTGACTTGGTTAAAGTCAGTGTCTTCGTCCAGCAGAAAGAAATAGTTAAGTTGCCAACTTTGAGTCTTTCCAGCTTGCGTGCTTGTTGCCTTGTCCCAAGCCGGATATACACGAAAACCTCTTTTCCCATCCTTTTTATCTGTGCTCAGAATCCCTTGAGCTTTTAGTATTGATTTGGGGAAGACAAATTGCCCGATGCTATTTTCTTTACTCACGTTGATTACCAGAAAATCGAATTGATCATTTTCCGAAAATGGTTCGGTAATTCCCGCTTCATTGCGTTTCCAGCAAGTCACAAATTGACCTGTTTTTTTGGGTGTGATTTTAGCTGTTCTGCAAATTATTTTCAATTCGTTTAGTCGAAATTGGCAAGCTGCATACGCTTTGCCTTCCTGTTCATGGCTTAGGTTGGAAATTTGTAGTTTGCAGGCTTCGTAAACCGAAACCTCAATTTGATTTAAAATGGTGTTATTCATTTTCAATATTGTATGAATGACTATGAGTTATTTTATGATTAAGTCAAATTTGGGAGTAAATTTCCCTTCCAATGGATGGTTTAACAATACTTTTAGAGTATCTCCTTTTTGAGCTTTTGGAACTATGTGAAAAATATCATTTCCGAATGAAATATGTCCTTTGGTTACTGCGAGTCTTGCGTGTTTAATCGGATAATTAAAAATGTTTATTTCATTAACGGCGTTATTTTTTACGGAGTCCAATGAAAGGAAACAATGGTTTTCGTAAAAATCAAAAATAGTTTTGTTGAAGGGAAATGTTCTAAAGCTGAGATCATTTATGTCGTAATAATATTGTATTGTAGAATTTGAGTCTTGAAGAGAATAGAATGAGAGCTCTCTTATTTTTCCATATTGATCAACACTAAAAGTTTTTTTTAATTTCCCTTCGTCCCAATTTTGAAATAGAACAAGGTTATTATCTGGATTGATAACTTTCAGAGTATCTACGAGCTTCCTGTTAGATAATTTGTATTGAAAGGTCCAGTGGTTAATTTGGTCCGTTTGATATGAGCTTTCTTTTATGTCTTTTGAATGATTTAGAGCTTGCGAGTTAGGAAATAATACTTTAGTTGATAATACTACTATTGCTCCAATCATGCCCAGCGTAGTACGTTTCAATATTCGTTTATATATTTTGAGTTGGGAGGTCTTTTGTTTGTTTAGAGTAATTACTGAAACAAGAAAAGTTAGTACTAGCCCAATAATGATTAGTATAGAAGAATATGTCCAGTGGTTAAGTTTAAACAAGGTTCCCGTACAAATCAAAGACAAACTAAATCCGGTCGCTCTAGATAGTACGATTAGTGGCTTGGGTATTTCTTTATATGAGCTTTCTCGTAAAGAATTTTTTGGTTTAATTTTATTGAAAAGTGCTTTCCCAAATAGGAGATAGTAGAATCCCAATCCTCCCAATGTAAAGAATAAAAATAAGCCACCATAAGGTAGTAAGTTAAGTTTTAGGATCAGAGAAATGGCTGTTAGTATTATTAAAACCTTTTCAACTTTAGTCATTCTTTTAATATTTATTCTCTAAAAAGGAAGCCCAATTTAGCAAAATAAAATGATAAGTTGAGTGATGCTTTGATGTTCTAGCGCGATTGGTGAAGGGGTGTAATTGGCTAGGAAACGGGCGATCGTGCCGGCGAAACTGAAGTTATGGGGGAGGGGGGCCTGTTGCCAAACTTTACGCAAGACTTTCCTATCACAGAAAGTCTTGCGCAAAGTAGCAGACAGTTTAATGGGATGGGCTTAGCTGTTCCATTTTTTTATGGCCTCCAGGTTACGTGGATTAACCATGTTCTTGGATTCAGGGGTGTATAAAAAGCTCAGCTCATCAGCAAAATAATCGTTGATTTTGCCGCGTACCATTTTCATGAGTGAATTCAGCAGGTGATTCTTCTCCGTAAAGGCTTCAGGAAGCACAACCACAGTTGCTGGCAGCCATCGTTGCGGGAACATGGCTTCGTATTCACCACCGCTGCGGTATTTATTCAATTCGGCTTGTAACAGGCGAACACTCTCTTCATTACCTTCATCGGTTCCCGGAGTCAGTCCTTTTAGCTTTAATTCTTGATTGATCGCTGCAATGTTTGGAACAATCATTCCGCTGGTATAAGGATTCTGGTTATTATAAAGCATGCATTGGTCAATCAGTTTCGATTGGTCCACAATGGCCTCTTCAATTCCCTCAGGACTGAATTTCTCGCCATCATTTCCAATTAGCAAACTTTTGAAACGTCCGAGGACATACAGGAATCCATCCGGATCAACGTAACCCATGTCGCCGGTGTGCAGCCAGCCATCCTGAATGGTTTCTTCGGTTGCTGTTGGGTTGTTCCAGTAGCCAAGCATCACATTATCACCTTTAATAATAATCTCACCTTTTTCGCCGGTTGGCAATTCACGTCCTTCTGCATCGACAATCTTCAACTCCATGTGTTTTACGGGTTTTCCCGACGATCCAAATTTGATGGCGTGCAGCGCGTTGGATGAAATGACAGGCGAGGCTTCAGACAAGCCATAGCCTTGACACATGGGCATCCCTATAGCATAGAAAAAGCGTTGCAACTCAATGTCGAGCAAGGCTCCACCGCCGATAAAGAATTGAAGTTTGCCTCCAAATCCTTCACGTATTTTCGAAAACAGAATTTTATCGTAGAAGGCGAGTAATGGCTTGTAAATAAATCGTAAGCCTTTGCCACGGTCGTGTCCATAGCTGTTGTATCGGTAAGCGATTTTCAGTGCATGATTAAACAGTTTCTCTGCCGTTTTTCCTTGCTGCCGAATGCTTGACTCGATTCCTTTTCGGAAGTTTTTAGCGACAGCTGGCACACTCATTAATATGGTTGGCTGAATTTCTTTAATATTCTTCGGAATGTTTTTCAAGGTTTCCATGGGGGTGGCACCGGTTTCCAGCGAGGCAATGCTGGCTCCGTTGTACATGAGGCAGTAAAGACAAGCCGTGTGGGCAAATGAGTGGTCCCACGGAAGAAAAGCCAGCGTTTTCCATTCAGAGGTAATGTCCATGAGGGTGTTTGACTGAATGGTGTTGGCTGCATAATTCAAGTGCGTCAGCATAATTCCTTTGGGATCAGCTGTTGTGCCACTGGTGTAGGAAATATTGGCCAAATCATTGGGCTGAATCGCTTGGTAGCTGGATTCAATTTTCCCGGGATGATCTTTGATGAATTGCTTCCCTTGGGCAATAATGTCATCGTATAGCAGGTCGTCGGGACCGGGGTTTTCTTTTGGGTCCAGGTAAATCACCTTTTCTAATCCCGGAAGTTCGTCGCGGATGGCCTCAATTTTGGCAGCTTGTCCTTTGGAGACAATCACCATTCGTGCCCCAGAGTGGGAGAGACGAAACTTGAGTTCGCTGGATTCGTCCAGTTTGACGGATAGCGGAACATTGACACCTCCTGCATAAAGCATGCCCAGCTCGCTAATGATCCAACGGTTGCGCCCTTCTGAAACCAGCCCGATACGGTCGCCTTTTTCAATTCCCAAAGCCAGGAAGCCAGCTCCTAACTGGAGGACTTCATCCCGGGTTTGACGGTAGGTGGTACCTTGGTATTTTCCATTGGCTTTTTCCCACAGGTAAATGTTTTCGGGGTACTTTTGTACACTCGTTTCAAAGAGCTCAATGATCGTTTTCATTTGTTTATCTTTTTTATTTTCAGTGGTTCTCCTTTCAAACATCAGGAGAACTCGCACAATATCGTCATCCCCTTTGTGATGATCTTACCATGCTTGTTTTTTAGCGTTAAAATTAAGTGTGGCGGAAGTCCAATTCTCCTAAGGTATTTTCTGGCCTTCGGATTTTTGGATAACATGTTTGTTGTTGATGTGTGTTCATGCTGATGCTCTTTCCGTCCAGTTTTTGACAGTTACCAAAAATACAATTTTTTTTAAATTTCGATGAAAAGGGCTTGAAATACCGTCGGGGCGCTAGATCTGGATAGGATAGGCGACTAAAAAAACGACCTGCTTTATTCGTTAAGCAGGTCGTTCTTGAATCGTATAATTCGATTCGAATTAGTTTGTCAAGCCAAATTTGTAAATGGTTTGTTCCTGGTATTTTTCGCCGGGAGCCAATTCGGTTGTTGGAAACTCCGGATGGTTGGGCGAGTCTGGATAGTGTTGTGTTTCCAACGCTACGCCGGCATACTTGCCTAAACGTTTTTGTCCGTCAATGGTCAATTCTGGAATCCAAAAGCCAGTGTAAACCTGAATTCCGGGCTGAGTGGTAAACACTTCAATCTGGCGTCCGCTTGATGCTTCCTGGAGTCGGCCGGCAAAACGCAATTCCCCGGTTTCATTGTTCAACACAAAGTTGAGGTCGTACCCATCGGGCAGGCTGTCGATATCCTTGCCCAATTTTTTGTTGGTTGTAAAATCAAAAACTGTATCGGCCACCGGAACAATTTTCCCTGTTGGAATCTGTTCAATGCTGTCTGTATAATGAGTGGCGGTCAATTCCAATTCATGACCTTTGATGTCTTCTTGTCCAGCTGTTAGGTTGAAATAGCTGTGATTGGTCAGGTTAACAATGGTCTTTTTATCGGTCTCTGCTTCGTAGCGAATGCTTAGCTCATTGTTGTTATTCAGGGTGTAGGTACAGCTGACAATCAATGTGCCTGGATAGCCTTCCTCACCATCAACGCTGGTGTAACTGAGCTTAACCCCGACTTCTTGATCTGTTTGAAAGGTTTCGCCAGCCCATAATTTTTTGTCAAAGCCTTCCAAGCCTCCGTGTAGATGGTTGGGCCCATTGTTTACAGCTCCCGTGTAATCCACGCCATCAATGGAATATTTGCCATTGGCAATGCGGTTTCCATAGCGGCCAATGATGGCTCCCAGGTAAGGATAATTGTCCAAGTACTCTTTACTCAGGTAGTCTTCCAATTTGTCGAAGCCACAAACGACATTCGCTGTTTCTCCTGCTTTATCAGGTGCTTCAACCGAAGTAATGATGGCTCCGTAATTTGTGATTTTTACAGCAAGCTGATTATCGTTGGTTAAGGTGAATAAATCAGCTTGTTGTCCGTTAGGCAGTGTGCCAAAAGTTTTACTGGTTATTTCCATATCTCTATTATTTCATCTGTTTGTGATTCTTTATTTTAGGCAATTCCGGAATTCTCATCAACCTTGGTTATTCTTATTGAAGAATGTTGAATGAAGAAAATTCCTGCTCGTTTCATAAAAGATTATTTTCTTTCTATTTTATTGTCTTAACTTTCCATCCAATTGGCATACAGACAAATTTGGCATGTGCCAATTCCGGATGATTGTTACTGATGGCTGATGGTGAGGATTGTTCAGTCCGTTTGTATCGGCCGTCAATAAAGAAATTGTCGTACAAATGTACTAAATGATTCGTACTGGTAGGTACTGGTCGATAAAAATTTCTATTTTTGAGAATCTTAACCAAATAAAAAGAGAGAGTTCGTGAAAAATATTCAGATTGACGATACGTTGGGAGTTCCGAAATACCGGCAGATTATTAACTCGATTTATCAGGGGATTATTAATGGAAAACTAAAAGTAGGAGATAAAATACCTTCGCTAAACCAAATATGTGCAGAGTTTGATTTGTCGCGTGATACGGTGATGGTTGCTTTTAATGAGTTAAAAGCCAAGGGAATTATTAATTCAATTCCAGGGAAAGGCTATTACATTAATAGTACAGAAGTAAATGTTGATCAGCGTATTTTTTTGCTGTTTGATGAGTTAAATGCCTTTAAAGAAGATCTTTATACTTCATTTATTAATAGCCTCGATATCAAGTCGAATGTCGACATTTATTTTCATCATTTTAATTATCAGTTATTTAAGGATCTTGTTGTTGAGGCAGCCGGAAGCTACACCACGTATGTCATTATGCCGGCTACTTTTGATTATACTTCCGATATTCTTTCGGCATTACCGAAAGAGAATGTGTACATTCTGGACCGATTGAAAGAGGACTTGAAGGATTACCCTGTGGTATACCAGGACTTTGAAGCTGATGTGTATTCTGCTTTGGAGGAAGGGAAAGACTTGCTAGAGAAATATGACAAGCTAATTATGGTGTTTCCGGGAGGAAAAGAGCCAGAAGGACGGATGTTAGGCTTTCAGAAGTTTTGCGAGGAACATGGTATTGAACATGAAGTGGTCCGAAGCCTGATCAATCGGAATATTCAAAAAGGGGAGGCCTACTTTGTTCCGTCCGATCGCAACTTGGTGAAACTGGTGAAAACAGCCGATGCCAATCAGCTTAAGCTAGGAGAGGATCTTGGCATTGTTTCGTTTAATGATACCATGTTGAAGGAAGTGGTTGCAGGCGGAATTACGACAATCTCTACCGACTTTGAACTGATGGGAACTACCTTAGCGGAAATGGTCTCAGAACGAAGCAAAAAGCAATTGCGCAATCCATCGCGCTTAATCCGACGAAGTTCACTCTAATATGTTGTATAGCATAAAACTGATTCCGAGTAAAGCTGGCAATAATGGGTAGATTTGCCAACCAGTACCTACCAGTTGGTTAAAGAATAAACAATGACGAATTTTAATACAAAAGATCACCCCCACAAACGACTGAATCCCTTGACAAGCGATTGGGTTTTGGTATCGCCACACCGGGCAAAACGTCCGTGGCAAGGACAAGTAGAGAAAGCAATAGTTGATGAGCGTCCGGCTTATGATCCATCCTGTTATTTGTGTGCGGGAAATGAACGGGCTGGCGGAAAGCACAACCCTGATTATAAAGGCACTTACGTATTTACCAATGATTTCAGTGCTTTGCTAACAGACACGCCTGATGGTGGAACCGATGAAGGAAGCTTATTTCAGGCCAAAAGCGAGAGTGGAATTTGTAAGGTAATTTGCTTTAGCGAAGATCACAGCCTGACAGTTCCAGAGATGGACGTTTCTGCGATCCGTAATGTCGTAGATGTGTGGTGCGAGCAGTTCAATGAATTGGGACGCAACGATCAGATTGAATATGTGCAGATTTTTGAGAATAAAGGTGCGATTATGGGTTGTTCCAATCCGCATCCGCACGGACAAATCTGGTCCTCGTCATCGGTACCGGTAGAGCCAGCTCGTGAAACTGTTACTCAGAAAGCTTATTTTGAAAAAAATGGAAGCACTTTGCTGGGAGATTACCTGAAAGCCGAATTGGACAAGGAAGAACGTTTGGTGGTTAGCAACGAGCATTTTGTTGCTTTGGTTCCTTACTGGGCTGTTTGGCCTTTCGAAACCATGATTATTAGCCGCCGGCCGGTTCAAAACCTGTTGGAATTGACCGATGAAGAGCGGGATGGCTTAGCCGATATTTATAAGCAGTTGACGGTTCGCTACGATAATTTGTTCGAAACTTCTTTTGCTTACTCGGCAGGTTTGCACCAAGCGCCAACCGATGGAAAGGATTATCCTGAATGGCATTTGCACATGCATTTTTATCCACCACTATTACGCTCAGCAACAGTGAAAAAGTTTATGGTGGGATACGAAATGTTGGCCACACCGCAGCGTGATATCACTCCGGAACAAGCAGCTCAACGGTTGCGCGATTTGTCTCCGGTTCATTATAAGAAAACGAATCAATAATATTTTAATAGCCTACGAAAGATTATGACTAAAATTAACGTATTACTGGAAAAGATTAATGGAGGAGAGAATGCTCTTTTTCATGAACTATATGGAACTGAAGCAGGAACATTGAAAGCACAGGCTGAACGCTATGCCGATTTAATGGGCGAATTTGAAAAGACATTCGGTGGCGATGATGTTCAGCTTTTTAGTTCTCCAGGACGAACTGAGATTGGTGGAAACCACACCGACCATAACCACGGACGGGTATTGGCTGGAGCAGTGAACCTGGATAACATTGCTGTTGCAGCTAAGAACGATAGCAATATCATTCGAATTAAATCAGTTGGCTATCCTGAGTTTCAAGTGGATCTTTCTTCACTGGAAATTGATGAGTCTCAGTTTTTCACTTCCTCTTCCTTGGTAAAAGGTATTTGTGCCCGAATGAAAGAAGTAGGGTACACCATTGGCGGCTTTGACGCCTGCATTGAAGGTCGTGTCCCCAAAGGATCCGGTTTAAGCTCTTCAGCCTCATTCGAAGTATTGATTGGAGCAATTGTCAATGCGCTGTTCAACGATGGGAAAATGAGTGCCGTTGAAAATGCGATCATTGGTCAATGGGCCGAAAACAACTACTTTGGTAAGCCTTGTGGTTTGATGGATCAAACTGCTTGTTCGGTTGGTGGTTTAATTACCATCGATTTTGAAGATCCGGCTAAGCCAATTGTTAAAGAAGTTGATTTTGACTTTGTGTCGACCGGTTTTTCATTGGTGATTACCGATGTGGGTGGTGGGCATGATGATCCGGCTTCACAGGCAGAATATGCATCACTTCCAACCGAAATGAAATCGGTTGCTGCAGAATTAGACGCCAAAGTGCTGCGCGAAGTAACGTTGGAGCAAATCGTTGATAAAATTCCTGAAATCAGAACGAAAACAGGTGACCGTGCAATTTTACGTGCGTACCACTTCCAAGGAGATAACCAGCGGGTGGTTGAGCAAGTTGCAGCCCTTGAAAACAATGACTTCCAGTCTTTCCTAAAAATGGTTGTTGAGTCAGGCTACAGTTCCTACATGTACAACCAGAATATCTACGACATTGTACATAAAGACGAACAAGTGGTGTCACTTGGCTTGGCCTTAAGCGAAATGGTTTTGAAAGGACATGGAGCATGGCGTGTGCACGGCGGTGGATTCGGTGGAACCATCCAAGCGTTTGTTCCTCAGGAAAAACTCGAGGAATACGTGAAGACACTGGAGCATGTGTATGGCGAAGGAAAATGCCATACCTTATTTATTCGCTCGAAAGGAGCATCGAAGCTTGACCTTTAATTGACTATCGGTTTGCATTGATGTGAACATCGATAGGTAGCGAATGAAGCTGGCGACAGCTGTATTAAACGAAAAGTTCAAAAATAAGAACATAGCGATTATTTTTCTAGTTGATTTGAAAGTGCCGGTTAGCTTTTGCTGATCGGCACTTTTTTTGAGTAGGTTAGGTATTCCTGTAATATGGTATCTAATATCTATAATACAGTGATCGTTTTGGGTAAAAAAAAGTGTCCATATTTTTTTCCATATGATTTCGATTTGCTTTGAAAAGTTTTAAATTGCTCCCCGAATCCAAGAGCAATCTATGTACGATATTATAGGTGATATCCACGGACAGGCCAGTATGCTAAAGAGCTTACTCAAGTCGATGGGATATAAAAAAGAAAATGGGGTATTTTCGCATGAAAGTCGTAAAGCGGTGTTTCTGGGGGACTTTATCAATCGGGGGCCGGAAATACGTGATACCCTGATTTTGGTAAGGCGAATGGTGGAAGCTGGAAATGCCTTGGCCGTTTTAGGAAATCACGAACTGAACGCCATAATTTATGAGTTAAAAGATAAAACAGGCAAGCCAATTGCTAAGCGCTTATTAAAATACCGTTTACCGTTAAATCAAACCTTGGAAGAGTTTCTGCACATTCCTGATGAATATCGAAGTCATATTAAATGGTTGCGCACCTTACCGATGTTTCTGGAATTGGATGGCATCCGGGTGGTGCATGCTTGTTGGAAAGATGAGAACATCGCCTTATTAAAAGAAAGCTTGACTGAAGGTAAGTTGCGAAGGAGCTTTTTAAAGAAAGTGAGTAAAAATAACTCCGAGTTGTCAACCGCTTTCTGGCAAACTTGCAAGGGAATCGACTTCCAGTTACCTAAAGATTTGTTGGTTTTTGACAATAGAGGACAAGCTCGCAGGAGTTTTCGGTCGAAGTGGTGGGTCAATCCACAGGGACTAACTTTTAAAGAACTTGCTTTTGAGAGTCGGTTCGACTTACCCAATTATACCATCCCTGATGAGCTAAATATAACAAGGGAACCTTATGGGGAAGATGAGCCAATTGTATTTTTTGGTCATTATTGTTTAAGAAATGGCGCAAATATTTTGGCTCCGAACCTTTGTTGTTTGGATTCCTGTGTCAGCCGAAATGGGAAGTTAGCGGCTTATCGGTGGTCTGGCGAGAAAAAATTACTTGCCGAAAATATTGTCAAGTAAACTTGCTTTATTGTTTATCATTTTGAAAATAAGTATTCTAAAATTGAACCAAGAAATAGAGGGGATTTTACAGCGAAAAAAGTGACGTTTTTTTTCTCGTTTCCTATTGCAGAGAAAAAAAGAAAGTATATATTTGCAGAGCCTTTTGAAAATAGCATTTCACGAGGGTTCTAGAGAAGAATGGTGGCGTAGTTCAGTTGGTTAGAATGCCGGCCTGTCACGCCGGAGGTCGCGAGTTCGAGTCTCGTCGTCACCGCTCAGAAGAAGTTCTAAAAGTAATTAAAAAGTTGTTCTTTTATCAAGAAACTTGATGCTTGATAATCGAAAAAAGGTGGCGTAGTTCAGTTGGTTAGAATGCCGGCCTGTCACGCCGGAGGTCGCGAGTTCGAGTCTCGTCGTCACCGCAAGCAAAAAGCTGTTTCTAATGGAGCGGCTTTTTTGTTTTTATGGAGGAGGTAACTCCATAAAAAGATTGAAAAAAATAGGAGATCGTTACTTTTCCTATTGCAGAGAAAAAAAGAAAGTATATATTTGCAGAGCCTTTTGAAAGCAGCGTTTCACAAGGGTTCTAAAGAAATTTGGTGGCGTAGTTCAGTTGGTTAGAATGCCGGCCTGTCACGCCGGAGGTCGCGAGTTCGAGTCTCGTCGTCACCGCAAACAAAAAGCTGTTCCTGATGGAGCAGCTTTTTTGTTTTTAGATGTTTTCTTTAACTATTTTTTAGTGCTGTAACAGCTTGCTTAAAGATCGTCTTCGGTGCCGTTGTTTACAGGTTTGTAGTGCCTTTTTAGCCAACGAGCCAATCCATCAAGTCCAGGGAAAAGCACTCGTTCGGTAATATTCGCTTGATCCAGCTTATCACGCACTTCCCATTTCAATTCTTTCGGTATGATGATTCGTCGATACAATTCCGGATGGTTGACCAACCAGTCGTCCATGATGCTGGTGGATTGAGTCATGACTGAAAAGAAAGCATACTGGTTGACAATACGTTCATCGAGCGATGGTGGCTCAAAAAAGATAAGTTGGTTTTTGTCCAGTTTCTTATCGAAATCATTCAAGGACACAATACTTTCTTCCAGCATCTCAACAGTAAAGGCATTGCACTTTTCTTCGCAAAGCAGGTGGTTAAGCGGCTCCGAAACAAGTTTGTTAACTTTCACAAAGTCCACTTTCCAGATCACGCCATCCAAATCAAACTTCTCGGTGTTGGCCGTGGCAAAATGCATAGCGATAAACGGGGAGTAGGTCCAATCCAAAAGTCGGGTAGGGAGGCCGTGGTGCTGCGCCATAACCAGCGAACGCCAAAATGAAGCACTGAGCTGAGCATCTTTGGAAATGCTGTATTTTCGGAAGTTTCGCAGCAAGTGGTATTCCAATTCAGGACGCATGTCGCAATTCCTCAGGAAACTGTTTTTAAGTTCATAACTGGCATCTGACAATCCCCTGAAAGCATAGTCCGATCGGTAGCGACTTAAATGGGGTTTCCACGATTCATGGTAAACTTCTTCGCACAATTCTTCCCAACTGTGTACGATATGGTCGTTTTGATAGCGTTCATTTCTTGTCATCATTCTCAAAGTTGACGAAAAAAAAGGAATTCTGTTTGAATTCAACGTTATATTTTTTTGTCTTCACTTTTAAAAGGCAGTATATGAAAAACGAACGATGAATTGCTGGTTTTTGGTTGGCTCTTTCTGACTAAAATTCTAAATTAGTCGATCAATTTTTAATATATAATCATGATTCGGGTGCTTACTATTAGTGTGTTGTTTTTTTTGAACAGTTGGATAGCACCGATTTTTGCTCAATCAAGCACCGATTATGATGAAATTCTGAGTCTCCCATTACATTATTCTGAAGTCAATCCGGAAAGCCCAGTGGGGATTTTTTCGCTGGATTTGCCTTTCTTCTTTCCGGCTCAGAATTCGATTAAGCACCGATTCTCGGCGGCTTTCACCATGGCCAATACCTGGCATCCGCGAGCTCGCTTTTTGTATCCGCAAAACTTAACAGCTGAACAGCGAATGGAGTTAAAGGATATTTACATGGCGTGGCGTCCGGAGTATTTTGAGGTGATGGATATTGCAACCAAGGACAAGCTATTTCAGTCGGATGGCGTTTTACAGCATTTAAAATTGACTTACTTAACGGGCTGGAAAGAAAAAAATAACTTGATTATCAATTTGAATTTGCACCAGCTTTCAGGGGGGCAATCGCTGCACAATTTTTTAGTTAGCGACAGTTTTATCGAGGCTTTCCACTCAAATTTTGCAATTGAAGACAACTTTGGAAGACGACTGTTTCCTTTTAATAAGGCCTCTATTCAATTTGATGATGAAGATGGAAATTCATTCCGAAAAGAAAAGGGAGATATTTTCACCAGTGTTATTGATGCACATTATTATCGGCAGCTGATCGACCATAAAAATTCAAAATGGCACTTTGAGTCTCAGTTGGGAGGACACCTTTCTATTCCATTAAACAACTTTCATCCTTATTTAATTCCTGGCGTTTCATTGGGACTGCGCACAGACTTACGGTTGGGAGCAAAAAGTTCACTGACCTATGCTTTGGATGGCGCAATTACCGATCAGACTTTTGCTCGCTTGGGAACAGGCATCAAGGCCATTGATTGGCAATACCGAAAGCATGCAAAGAGTTATTTGGCGTTGAATTTGATATCGGCTAAAAAGAATGTTTTTGTTTTGGGCTTACTTGTAAATTACCAGGATCCGCTGATGAATGGGTATTATTTTACCTGGGATCAAACCGGTTACCATGAGCTTGGTGTTGAGTTTCTGCAGGAAGGTGATTACTGGGAAGGTGAACCAATTTCGAAGGAATTTTACTTGGCTAAACTAACCCCGGCTTCGGTGTATTACTTTTCAGTAAAGACTTATTTTGTTATGGGTTTCCATAAAAACGGCCATCAATTCAACATTACCTGTGGTGAGGATCTGTTCTCGGTCAATAATGCGCCCGACATCCAATTCAGCTTTCAATACAGCTTTTCTCCCTTTGGTAAAAAATAATACTTGAACTCCGTCTTATCGCTTGCAAAATCTTTTGTGAACAAGCCAAGGCTTTTCATGTTTATAGGACAAAACAAGTTTGAGATGACAGATATCAAGGAGAAAAGAGAACGGCTGCCAAGATGGATGAAATCGCCGTTGCCTAGTGGCGAGAACTACTCAAAAGTGAAACGATTAATAGCTGAACACAAGCTAAACACTATATGTACCAGCGGTAACTGTCCGAATAAAGGGGAGTGTTGGAATGCCGGAACGGCCAGTTTTATGATTTTGGGAGATAAATGTACTCGAAATTGTCGTTTTTGCTACGTTAAGAATCTAATCCCGGATCCGGTGGATTGGGAGGAACCCCAACGTTTGGCTGAGACAATTAAAACGCTGGAGCTGAAACACTGTGTTATTACTTCGGTGGATCGCGATGATTTGCCTGACGGCGGAGCTAAGTTTTGGGCAACAACCATTCGGGCCATAAAAGAAATGAGCCCGGAGACCACCATTGAAACGCTGATTCCCGATTTTCATGCTAAAAAGGAGTTGGTGCAAGAGGTGATTGATGCCAAGCCAGAGGTTATCTCGCACAACCTGGAAACGGTGAAACGATTAACTCCGAAGATTCGAAGCACGGCTCGCTATGATCGGAGTTTAAAAGTGATTTCGTATATCGCTGAAGCTGGTTTGGTTGCGAAATCTGGAATTATGCTTGGTTTGGGAGAAACCCCTGAGGAAGTACTGGAGGCGATGGATGATTTGAAAGAGGCAGGATGTAAAGTGCTTACATTGGGACAATACCTGCAACCTTCCCCCAACCTAATGAAGGTAGTAGAATACATTACGCCCGAGCAATTTGAAATTTATAGAAAAGAAGCTTATAAACGAGGTTTTCGATATGTGGAGAGCAGCCCGTTGGTTCGTTCTTCGTATCACGCAGAGAGGCATGTGAATGCCTGAAATTGAAGTTTATGGAAAAAAGACGACACCAAGTTCTGGAAGTTGAAGCACTGACTCCAGAAACTTTTGTGATTCACCTGGATCGCCAGGATTTTAGTTTTCAGTCCGGCCAATATGCCATTTTGAGAAACCCTGAAACTGGGGAGGGCCGGGAGTATTCAATCTATAGTGCAGTCAATGATGACCGTCTGTCATTTCTAGTTCGCGAAATTGAAGACGGCGAGTTTTCAAGATACCTGAAGCATTTAACGCCGGGAAGTCCGATTGAGCTTGATGGCCCGCGTGGCTTTTTCATTTTGGATGAACAGTCACTGAACGGTAAACCTTTGTTGTTTGTGGCTACAGGAACCGGAATCAGTCCGTTCCATTCGTTTGTGCTTAGCCATCCCGGTTTGAACTATCAGGTTTTGCATGGCGTTCATTTTGCAGATGAAGCATACGGACAACCAGTGTTTGACGCTAGTCGTTTTTGTTTGTGCACCTCACGCGAAGAAGAAGGCAATTATTTTGGACGCGTTAGCTATTACCTGAAGGAACATACAATTGCTACCGAAACGATTTGCTATTTGTGTGGCAACTCGGATATGATTGAGGAGGTGACGGGGATTCTTGAAAACCAGGGGATTGCTCCTGAGAATATTCGGACCGAAGTATTCTTTTAATCGACAGCAACTGTTTTACAAAAATCTATTGGTATAGTTTTTAGGCGATTTGGAGCCGAACTGACCGCGATTTGTTATTTTTGTAGTTCTTGAACCCAATCGAGAAATAATCATGATTAGCATAACGATTGATGACGAACTGAAAAGAGCTTGTCCCAATATTCAGTTGGCTTGTATTCTTGCTGATGTTTCCATTCAGCCTAAAAATGAATTGCTGTGGAAGTTGATCGATCAAACTTGTGATTCGATTGCTACCGAATTGCAAACGGATAAGATCCGTCACATCGCACCCATTGCTGCGGCACGAGAGGCCTATAAGGCCTGCGGAAAAGATCCGGCACGTTATCGTTTATCTGCCGAAGCACTTTTGCGTCGAGTTGTGTCGGGCAAAGGACTCTACACGATTAATAATGTTGTGGATCTGCTGAATTTGGTTTCAATAAAAACCGGATTTTCAATTGGTGGTTACGATGCCGATCAACTGAGCCTGCCCATTCAAATGGGAATTGGAAAGGCTAACGAACCTTATGAGGGCTTGGGGCGTGGTGAACTGAATATTGAAGGAATGCCTGTTTTTCGAGATCAGCAAGGGGCTTTCGGAACGTCAACGTCGGATTCAGTTCGAACAGGCGTGACCGACCAGACTGTTCGTTTTTTGATGGTTATTGTGGCTTATCAGGCAGATCAATCGCTGGATGAAGCTTCTCGTTTGGCGGTGGAGTTGTTAACGAACTTTGCCGAAGCTCAGAACATTAAAACCAGTCGGATAGATTTTTAGCATGAAACATCTTTGTCGATTTTTAATGAAGTTGTGGGGCTGGAAAGCAGTCAATGGTGTAATGCCCCATAAGAAGGCTATTATTATTGGAGTCCCTCACACCAGTGCCTGGGATTTTGTTATTTCATATTTGTACTATACTTCAGTAGGAGGTGTGGCCAATGTCATGATCAAGAAGGAGTTCTTTTTCTGGCCTTTGGGCTTTTTCCTCAAAAAGATGGGAGCTATCCCGATTGACCGATCGCGGGGGGCCTCGGTGGTTAAGCAAATTATTCATGAAATGAATAACCGCGAGCTTGTACACTTGGCGATTACACCGGAGGGTACACGCCAGCTAAATAAGCGATGGAAAGCAGGCTTTCATACGATTGCGCGGGAAACCGGAGCGACTGTTTACTTGGGCTTTTTCGATTTTGGGCGCAAGGAAATTGGTTGGATTGAAACGCTGGAACTTACCGATGATCCGAAAGAGGATCTGAAGCGAATGAAAGCCTACTATCGTAAGCGAGGGGTGGTCGGAAAATATCCGGAGTTGTTTTCTGCTGAGGACTAAAAAAGAGAACGCTCTTGATGAATGCAGATGTGTACGTTTGCCACAAGTCCTTGAACGGCTTTATCATGTTTGATTATTCTGAAATGGGTGAACTGTTTTTGTAGAAGAACGTAAGTATTGACTGAAGCATAACTTATTATTGAAATGTCTGAAAGCTACTTGAATATAACGTTGGTGCAGTGCAATTTAACCTGGGAGCAGCCGGATAAAAATCGCCAGCATTTGAGTGATCTGATCAGGCAGCTTCCCGCTGAGACTGATTTGGTGGTTTTCCCAGAAATGTTTGCCACTGGTTTTAGCATGCATGTGGAGCATTGGGCAGAGCCGATGGACGGTGAAACAGTTAGCTGGATGAAGCAGCAGGCTGACGAGTATCAGGCCTGTATAGCAGGAAGCTTAATGATTCGGGAGGGTGAAAGCTTTTTTAATCGGTTTGTTTTTGTGCACCCTGATGGGAGGCTCGATTATTACGACAAACGCCACTTATTTTCGATGGGAGAGGAGCACGCCCATTTCAAGCCGGGACAACAGCGAAAAATCATCCAGATTAAGTCATTTCGGATTCTTCCTTTGGTTTGTTATGATATGCGTTTCCCGGTGTTTAGCCGTAACCGTCAGGATTACGATTTGCTTATTAATATCGCTAATTGGCCAGCTACACGCCGCGAAGTTTGGCAGACGCTTTTAAAAGCTCGTGCCATTGAAAATCAGGCTTACGTTGCGGGAGTGAACCGGATTGGTACTGATGATAATGGAATAAAATACCTCGGCGATACCTCCCTGATCGATCCCAAAGGAAAAACGATAAAGGTGGCTAGCGAAGGGAAGGAAGAGTGCGTCTCTTTTCGTTTGGCGAAAGGCCCGTTGGATCGTTTTAGAAAAAGCTTTCCTGTTTTACCTGATGCGGATGATTTTGATTTGGAGCTTTAGTCCTCACTTCTTTTCGTAATCCCCTTTTTTTGACTACTTATTCTTGCCTTAAAGAAAATCAAAAGAATAGTCAATTTTATCTAATTGATTATAAGTGGTATAATTTTTGATTTGAAGTAATAACTAATCCTTTAGTTTGAAAACTAATTTTTTAGTTATATGTTTGTTTCGTATCAATAACCATTAAAAATTAGACTTATGAGAACAAGGATCAATTTTTTGTTGCTCACCTTTCTAATTCCTTTTGTGCTAAACGCCGAAGGAACTCGGTTTGGTGAGAGGAGGAGAGGTGTTTACACAGTTTTTACTCCTTCCATTATCGAGGGATGACTATTTTTTTTGAGTTTAATAACTAATAGTTTAGTTTAAAAACTATGAAATTAGTTATATTTGGCTTGATATTTGTTAGCTGATAATCTAAAAATTAGACGAATGAAGGAATTGACGAAAGCGGAAGAACAGGTGATGCAGTTGCTTTGGAAAAAGGAAAAAGCCTTTGTAAAAGAACTAATCGAAATGATGCCCGAGCCCAAGCCGGCATACAATACGGTTTCTACCATTGTTCGAATTTTGGAGAAAAAAGGTTTTGTAGCCTATGAAGCTTTTGGAAAAACGCATCGTTACTTTCCGCTAATTAGTAAGAAGGAATATACCCGGCGGTATATGAAATCT
This sequence comes from Sunxiuqinia elliptica, assembly GCF_900113005.1. Taxonomy (GTDB): domain Bacteria; phylum Bacteroidota; class Bacteroidia; order Bacteroidales; family Prolixibacteraceae; genus Sunxiuqinia; species Sunxiuqinia elliptica. Next base: position 148,617 of record NZ_FONW01000008.1, on the reverse strand, counting down.
TTTATGAAAGGCTATTTCAGCAATTCGTTTAAAGAGATGGTTTCGTTTTTTGCCCGCGAGGACAAGATGAGCATTGCCGATCTGGAGGAACTTTTGAAAGAAGTTGGTGAAGATTTAGAAAACAATCAAAGTAAGGATGATGAAACGAGCAGGTAGATTATCCTGTGCATAGGAAGATGACTATACGCGAGTTCCATAAAAACTAAATAATTATAAACGAATGAATAGTTTCGTAAATTATATTCTTGAATCGGGCGTAAGTTTAGGTGTACTTGCCTTGGTTTATTTTGTGTTTCTACGGAATCAGACTTTCTTCAAAGCCAATCGGTGGTTTCTGCTCTTTGCCATTGTTTTTTCAAGTGTTTTACCGCTGTTGCAGTTCAATGTTTGGGAAAGCCAAAGAGGTACTGCTCTTGCTTTAGAGGGCACTTCGCAGGTGTTGGAGACAATAACCGTAACCAGCACTGGTGTTTCCAATTCGCTGATTCGTTGGTTAACCAGCAGTGAGGCATTAATAACATTTTATTTTATTGTAGGAGCTAGTTTGTTAATGCTTACGCTGTGGCGTATTTCATTGTTAGTTCGATTGATTTTTCGACATCAGCAAGAGTACAAAGACGGAATCAATTTTGTCTATCTGAATGATAACTCAAGCCCATATTCATTCCTGAACTACTTGTTTTTGGGCAAGTATTTGAAAAGCACTTCCGGGTGGGAAAAAATGCTGGCTCACGAAAGCGAGCATATTCGCCAAAAACATACGGTGGATATCTTAATACTGGAGTTCCTGGCTATTGTTCAGTGGTTCAATCCATTCTTCTGGTTACTGCGAAGGGTGATTAAGGAGAATCACGAATACATGGCCGATCAGGCAGTATTAAATAAAGGGGTGGCTGTCCAACAATACAAGGAAGTTTTGGTCACCCAGTTTATTGGTTCACAGTTTTCAGTGGCCAATAATTTCAACTCTTCTTTAATTAAATCAAGACTAAAAATGATGACTAAAATAAAATCTTCAAAAAAATCGAATTTCCGTTATTTAATCGGAATATTGGCTGTTGCTGCTTTGCTCGTTGTGTTTGCTTGCGAGAAGAAAGAGTCTTCTGCTGAAGCTTTCAAAGAGGAAACAGAATTGAAATCAGCACCAATGGGTGATCAGCTAATCCTGATTGACGGGGAAGTATCGGATATTGAGACAATGAATAAAATTGTCCCAGCAGAAATTGAAACCATTGAGGTGTTAAAAGGAGCCGATAATCCTTTCATTGAAAGCCATGGTGAAAAAGCTAAAAATGGCGTAATCAATATTACGATGAAATCAGGAGCGATAGATGCTCAAAATACGGATACAGAGGGCATTGTTGTTACAGGGCTTGGTGTTTCATCGTCAGAATCGTCTGATCCTGTTCATACTCTTGTTGATGAAATGCCTGAATTTCCGGGAGGAGACTTGGCTTTGCGTAAGTTTATTGCACGGAGCATTAAGTATCCTGTTTCAGCTCAGGAAAATCGAATTCAGGGTAAAGTGTATGTCACTTTTGTTGTTGAAAAAGATGGTTCAGTTGGACGCACTAAAATAGCAAGAGGTGTCGATACGGCCTTGGATTATGAGGCTTTACGCGTGATGAATCAATTACCTAAATGGACTCCGGGGAAACAGGACGGCAAACCGGTTGCTGTTTCGTATACGGTGCCCATCAGCTTTGTATTGCAATAACCAAAGTCAGAGGCTCTGGTAAAGCTGGGGCCTCTGTCTAGATAAACGATAAGCCATGTTCAGAAAACTAACTACGATCCTGTTGGGAATTATGCCTCTTTTGGGCTTCTCGCAGGAAATCGACCTACTTCTTCTTAATCAAAAGTATGAGCAAGCCATTGAGTTGATCAATCAAAAAGTTCAGACAGAACCTTCCGCCGAATTATATTTTAAGCGAAGTATGGCTTATCGGCAATTGGTTAATTATCCAGCTGCTATTGAGAATTTAAATGCGGCCTTGTCGGTGGATCCAACCAATATTACCTACCTCACCAACCGGGCAGATCTTTACCAAAGTATTGGCAGTAGCCAGAAGGCGGTTGCTGATTTCAGCCGGGCTTTATCGCTAAAGCCCAATGATCTGCTGTTGCAGTATGAATTGGGAAAAGCCTATTTGTGGGTGAATGATTACAGCAAAGCCTATAAGGAGTTCGAGAAGCTGCAGGCGGCTGATTCAACCAATCTCATGTTTAATAAATACAGTGCCTTGGCTGCTTTTAAAGCAGGGAAATACAAGACTGCCATGGCTTGGTATGAAAAATACTTGCTTCAAAATCCAAATGATTTAAGTGCTTACATGAACTTGAGTACGAGTTATGAAAAAAGTAGAAGGCTCGATAAATGTTTGGAAACACTTCGAATTGCTCATAATCGTTTCCCCGATAATCGGGCTGCGCACTTAACTTATGCGAATACGGCTTTTGTTGGTAAAAACTACGAACTGGCGCAAAAGATTTACGATGCTTTTTTGCTAAAGTATGATACCACCTTCCCAACTTTGTTAAACCAGGGAATTTGCATGTATCACAACAAGCACACTGAAGTGGCTTTAGAAGTTTTGGAGCTATGTTATAGTGGTAATCCCAATGATGTTTACGTCAATTTCTACCTGGGCGTATGTCATAAACGGTTAAAACACCAAGAGCTAGCTGCCCGTTACCTCGATTTTGCAATCCATATTTCTATTCCTGAATTTCATCCTGAAATGTATCATCATTTAGCACAGGTTTATGGTGCATTACGAGAGTTCGAAAAATCAATTGCGGCTTATAAAAAGGCTTATGAACTAGATTCGCGTAAGGTTGAAGTGTTGTTTGAAATTGCAACGACCTATGAGGAATATAATTTCAACAAAACTCTGGCTTTAAATTACTATCAGAATTATTTGAAAGAAGCAGGAGAACGAGCCGAAAATGCCAACTATGCTTTGGATCGAGTTAAACTGCTGAAAGAAGATCTGTTCTTTGATGAGTAGCTTTACAAGCCAATATCAGCACGAGCGAAGCGAAGTGATCTTTTAGAAGTCGATTGCTTCGCTGCGTTTGCAATAACTGCAACCAGGAACTTGAAATTTATTTTATCGAGCTTCGGCCAGAAGTTGGATTGCTTCTTGTTTTAGAACAGAAGGAAGTTGAATTTTGCGCCGTTCAATGCTGAGTAACCATTTTCTGATTTCTTCACTATCCAGCGTATAGAGAACATCCCGGAATTCTTCAATTTGATCATCTTGGTAATCGTCGGATGAGACGCCTTGGAAACGATCTAACTCTTCATCTTCGAAATAAACGATCTCTTCAGGATTGCTGAGCATTTCTTCAAATTCGCAAATCTCATGGGCTCCACAGCAGTCCAAGGCAATATTGGGACCTTCTTCTTCGGCCGACTCAACATTCTTTTTTCCAAAACGATTCGATAACCAGGTTCCGGCAATGACCAGAATGAACAGGGTAACTATAATTCCAACTAAAACTTGCATAATTTAGATAGCTAAATACATCGATATAAATAAGCTATTAAAAGAGGGTTAACCATTAACCCTCTTGTGATTTCTTATTTAGCTTGCAAAGTTAGCAGGAAAAAAGAATTTTGGCACGCCTCCGTTCTCGAATTAACGATTTATTTGCATGCCGATTTTATGCTTAGTTCGCTACTTGCAACTCAACAATGAATGGTAGGTGGTCGGATGCTTTTTGGGCTAACTCATCTTCAATTACTTCTTCGGTTTTTAGCTGAAATGCTTTTTCCGGGGCGTATAAAATGTGATCAATCTTCCGATTGGGGTTGATTGTAGGAATGGTTGGCGCAAATTCTTTACTGGCATCGGTAAACACCTGGCGCAGCATTTTCATAGGCTTAGAATCTGTTCTTGCATTGAAATCACCGCCAATAATAATTGGCGCATCCAGTTGTTCTGCCAGCTGAATGGTGGACTCAGCTTGAAGCAGGCGGTTTTCTTCATGAACAACATCCCAGTGCGTACAGGCAAAATAAATTGATTTCTGGTTGGGCAGTTTAACACTGACAACCCCTAAAACGCGATCTTCAACATCCTTGTCTTCATATTCGGGCAAGGCTATTCTTTGTGGGCTGCTAATGGGGAAGCGAGATAAAATACCAACGCCATAAGCTCCTCCCTGAAAAGGAATGGCGCTAAAATAATGATAGTTCATATCCAACTTTTGAGCCAGGCTTTCCAACTGAAATACATTCAATGAGCGTTTAGCAACGCTATCCAATTCCTGAACGGCAACCAAATCAGCTTTTGATTCGCGGATAACCTGGGCGATGGCGTCCAAGTCAATGACGTCATCTTCTTCAGGAGGATTGGCATGATGGACATTATAAGTCATCACTCGGATTGATTCTGGAGTATTTTTAGAAGTTGAATTGGAGGAGTTGGCTTTTTGTCCGCATGAGCTGAAGCCCAATTGGAAAATCATAAGCAGGCTAAAAAGATAAATACTGTTTTTCATTCGTTTATATTTTATAAGACATTAGATATCAGATAACAAATTTTTAGATAGTCAGATATTCAAGACAGTGGTCTCGAATTTTAAGTTTCCAATTTAATCTTAAAAAGAACCAAATTCTGATTAATTGATAAAAAACTTAAAGTGGTTACTTTACGGTAAAAATAAGCTTTATAAAAAAGTTTCCCCTCCTTTGGCAATAATTTTAGGAGAGGAAACTGGTTAAATGCTATCGGTAAGGTTTAATGGATACCGGATTGTACTCGGTTCGGTAGTCGGGCTGTGGATACTTGATATCAAATTTCACACGACCAATTCCGTCGGTTAAACTGACCTCTTTGACATAGATTAAAGCAAATTGCTCATTGTTTGCTTTGCCGTCCTGGTAGCTTCCCCAACCAATGATTAAGCCCTTGTTGGCTTCCAAATCACTACTGGTACGCCGGTTGGTACCTGCCACATTGTAGTTCTCACCGCCATCAGCATTGGATGCGATCACTTTATCCTGAATGAAGTTTTCCAAATCTTCATCAAAGGCCAGGCTTGAAAATGATTCAGGCGTAATACTTCCCCGGTTACTGGTAACAACGGAGTAAGTGGCTTGAGTGAAGCCTTCGAGGTAAGGACTGATGAGTGGCAAATAGGAACCTGCTTCGTATACCGTTGCAGATAAGAAGCGTAGGGCAGAGCCACGAACGACCAATGCTACATCCATCATTTCCTGATGCTGTGCTGCAGAGGACTGGTCAAAGACATGAGGTGCTTGGTAAGCTGCAAACCAGTTGGGCTTTCCAGCTCCGATTTCAGTTGTTAATTCAACATCTTTCAAGTAAACCAACGGCAGATTGACTCGTTGAATGGCCAATTCCAACTCCAGCTTGTTGCTATTGGCGTTTTCTCCGGAAAAACGTACTGCTTGCATTCCTGTTTCGCCTTCAATGCTAATTTCAAAAGGAAATTCGTCAATTGGTGTCCCAAGCGGAATAGCTGTTTCTTCGCCATAGCTGCCGTCTTGTTTAATGGCATAAGAAAATGAAACAAGGTCGGAGCCAGAAGCGATTGTTCCTTTCAGGCTATTGGTTTGTCCGGCATACAAATTGCTAATTTCTGTAATTCCGTTCTCCATGGTAATGGCTACTGCATCATCAACAACAGCACCAATTCGGAAGGTATCAACCACTGACCCTTCATAAACATTTTCGGCTTTGATGATGATTTCTTGCAAGCCTTTTACAACTTTTACTTGTGCAGAAAAGCTAATGCTCTCGCCATTTGAAAAATCGATGGCTTGCTCCGAAGAAGATTCATTGTTGACAATCGTGGCGTAGCTAATCTTCTTAACTTCATGTTCCGAGGAGATGGTTCCACTAATATTAAGCAGTTTATTTTCGAATACTGTTTCGCGGTAGTCTACATTGTCGGTAAATGAAAGCGATGGGAGCTCGCGAATGTTCTCGAATGGAATATGGATCTCTGAGCTTTTGTTGTAGCTGTCAAAGGCAACAAGAACCATCTCCAGTGTTTTTGGAACAGCTTCAAAGGAAATTTCCTTTTGAATGCTTGTCGGTTGTGCCGGATCATCAAAATGTACGGCATCGCTTGTTTCGGTTCCGTTAGCGGTTTCTGTGATAAAGAAGTAGGAGAGGCGTTTTATGCCATTTTCTGATTTGACATTGACGGGAATGCTAACTGTTTCTCCAACATTCAGGCCATCAAAGGCCAGGTATTCTTCTTGAACCTGAATGTCTGGTCCAATTTCAGATCGAATGTCGTCCTCTTCGCACCCAAGGGCTAAAACAAGGAGTGCCAGAAAAATTGAATATAATGTATTTCGTTTCATTTAAATCAACTTTAAGTTATCGGTTAAATTTGAACGTTGCCATCACCGGAAAGTGATCAGAAGCATAATTTTCCTGAACAATCTGGTGGTTGCTTACTTCAAATGCTGCTTGAGGCCTATAGGCCAGGTAATCGATGGTAATTTTGGGATCGTTGGTGCTGAAGGTTGCTGGACAATCAGTTCCCGGACATGTGCGTGTAAATGTCTGATCAAAGATTGAAAAGAAGGCATCTGTATCCGGACGTTCGTTTAAGTCGCCACCAAGGATCACCGGAACTTGCGTTGTTCCCAGTTGTTGTACTAGCTCCCGAACTTGTTCGATGCGGTTATTGGCGCTTTTGGCTTCCAAGTGCGTACAGGCTACCATGACCGAATCAACGCCAGGAAGGTCAACAATAGCAGTTCCCAGAACTCGTTGTTCCGTGCCCGATTGTTTGGGGAGCATGTACTTTTGAGAGTCCTTTAACGGATACTTACTTAAAACAGCCACTCCGTAGTACCCTTTCATGTATAGGATAGCAGAGAAGAAGCGATAGTTCATTTGGGTTAATTTCCCTAGCTCTTTACTTTGGTTGCCAGTAAAACCATTCCTTCCGGTGTTTTTATCGACTTCCTGAAGCAATACAATATCCGGATCAGCTTCATTGATGGCATTTGCAATGGCATCAAGGTCGGCTATTCCCGGTTGGGAAGGCGGGTTGCAAGCGTGGATGTTATAAGTCATCACCTTCAGGCTTTCAAGTTTATCTTGACTATCGTTGTCCAATCCGTAGGTGTTTTCTTCTTTATTGGTTAAATCCTGGGCGTGATCCGGAATCGAAGGTGCTTCGTCGTTACACGCCTGTAGAGCAATTAACGCAAGAAAAGAGATTAATAAATTTTTCATGTGTTCTTTCATTTTTTCAATTGCTGGTTGATTTTCTATTTCTAAGTGATAGAACTTGGATTTTAAATCCCTTAGTTCCATCACCCTTTTACCAGCTTATTTGCCCCAACCGGGGTTTTGTGTTAAGTTTGGATTCAGTGTCAAGTCTTCGATTGGAAGCGGCCAGAAATAGTCTTTCTCCTCATCGAAAACCTTATTTACTCCCTTGTTTGGAAGCACATAGCCTTTGCCATTTCCTGAAAGATCTGATAGCGGAAGTTGGAAAGCTCCTGTTGAGGGAGGTTTTTCTCCCATGTAGATTTCAACATCGATTTTGCCATCACGATCAAGATCATATTTCCCAGGTCCTGGGAAATACATTCCTTGAAATGGGAGTGCAACCAAGTGGCCTTCTTTCCAACGCATCAAGTCATCCCAGCGGAAGTTAAGCTCCATGACCAATTCAATCTGTCTTTCTCTTCTGATTTCAAGAATGACTCCTTTGTTGGTGGCTGAAACATTTTTATACATGTTTTCCAGGAAAGGATCTGGATTGGCATTGGCATCAACTAACACCAAATGCGGCATGCCTACGCGGTCCCGAAGCTGATTGATTGACAAGTCAAGATCTGCCTGTGTCAATGTTCCTAGTTCTGCTTTTGCTTCAGCGAAATTCACTAAAACTTCGGCATAGCGGAAAAGAGGAAGATCCTGAGCCGATTGGCTGCTGAGGTCCATACTTGGATCATTCAAGTACTTGATGGGCTGGTAGCCGGTCGTGGTATTCTCGAAGTTTGGAGACACCGGTTGACTGGAATTAATTCTGGTGTACCCTGGAGTAACAATGGTTTGTGACAAACGTGGGTCGCGGTTCTGAATTTCATCAAAGAACTGAAGGGTATCATAACCGGCGACGTCCGTAAAACGTGAGCCATCACTCATCAGGTAGCTGTTTACCAGGTTTTTCTCCAAACCCGGCTTGCCATAGGTTCTCGATGTCAGATAAAATTGAACATTGTGTTTTAGTCCAAGGTCAGCATCATATCGACGTGTGAGAATGATTTCATCCATTACATCATCCGACTTCAAGTGGCTAAAAACATCTAAATAAGGTTTCCCGGTTGGTCCTGAAGTTTTATTGTAAATGGAGTACTGACCACTGTTTATCAGTTCCTGGGCTGCTTCTGCAGCTTCTGTTAAGAATTTATCGGCATCGGCCACATTAAACTCCGGATGGTATTTCCGGAACGTTCCTTCGTACAAACAGATTCTGGATTTGAGTGCTAATGCAGTCCATTTACTAACCCGTTCAAGACTTTTGGTGTCATCCAGGTGAGCAATTGCAAAGTTCAAATCAGTTAAAACGGAATCCATTACCAAGCTTCTTGGATCACGCGCTTTTTGTAAGAGTTCATCATCATTCGATTCAATCACTTGATTGTACCAAGGGACATCGCCGTAGTACCTGACTTTTTCGAAATAGAAGAAAGCTCTAAAAAAGCGGGATAATCCCAAATAGTGATTCTTTACTTCTTCATTCGGAAAATTGAGGACATTCTCATTGGTTAGAAAGAAGTTGATATGCCGTAATCCTGACCATCCCCATTTGGAGTCGGTTGTTGGCACCAAACGTGTTCCCTGAATTTCGCGGGGCAATGAGCTTTTGACAATGTTATCGGTTGATTCGCCATAAATCTCAGAACCTTCTTGAAGTAGTGAATAGTAGCTGTTGGTATAGGTTTTCAAATCGTTTTCAGATGAAAAGACCGTTTGCGGAGAGAGTTCATCGGTTGGATAACGCTCCAGAAAGCTGTCGTTGCAACTTGAAATAATCAATGCTGCAAGTAGTAACAGGATCGTATTCTTATTTTTCATGTGTCAAATTTTTTAGAATGTAATGTCGAAACCAAATGAATATGTTTTGCTGAACGGATAAACCCGGCCATTTTTATCAGCCATGGCCTGTTCCGGATCAATGTAATCGCTTTCAAGCTTGGTCCAGGTGAAAAGGTTTTCTCCGGTTGCAAAAACTCTCAGACGCTCGATTTTCAAGCGTTTTGTCAACGACTTTGGCAGGCTATAGCCGATCGTCATGCTTTTCAAACGCAGGTAAGCTAAGTCTTGCAAATAGCGGTTATTGGTCGCGCGTAATTCATTGTTTCCATTAAGAGCAATGTAGGCTAAGAGGTTTGGAAAATAAGCATTGGGATTATCCTCACTCCAAACTTTTGATGGAAAATCATTTGGAATAAAAGAGTAATAAGGTCTTGAATAGGGACCCCAAAAGCGGTCAGCATTATTTCCCGGGTACCAATCTCTTTTTCCTACTCCCTGGAAGAAGACAGAAAAGTCAAAGTTATTCCAGTTTGCATTGGCACTCATACCGTACGAGTAGCGAGGAGTACTGTTTCCAATAACCCGTTGATCGCCTGGATTTTCGACGGTATTTTCTCCGGAGTCGATGATGTTGTCTCCATTTAAATCAACCCAGCGCAAATCTCCTGCCCGTAGCGGAATGTTGTATTCATTGCGGATTTTGTTGAGCCATTCTTGGTTGACTGGGTAGGTTTTAGCTTCAGCATCTGTTTGGAAAAAGCCATCGGTAACATACCCCCAGATTTCACCCAAGCGTTTTCCTTCGTAATCGGAGTAAACCAGCTTGGTTGGGTTGTTGATTTTGGTAATGTAAGCATAGTTGTCACTCAGGATAAAACGGGTTGAGTACCGGAAAGGCTTATTGGCCAAGTTGAAATCATCCCGCCACTCAATAGATAATTCAAAGCCTTTGGTGCGCAGGCTAGCGATGTTTTCACGCGGTTGGCTGGCCCCAAATACATTTGGAATTTTTTCACCTTGATTGAGCATGCCCGATGTATTTCTGACGTAACGGTCAAAACTGGTATTTAACCGGTTGTTGAAAAGAGAAAGGTCAATTCCAAGGTTGAATGAAGTGACCTCTTCCCAGGTTAGGTTCCCCGCCACCGGAGCTGGGCTGTTCATGTATTGTGCTCGATCCCCGTCAAATATGTAGGACATGGTTCCAGGGTCTAAAGTAGAAATGTACGGGTAGGGAGTATTTACTGTTTGATTCCCTAAGCTACCGTAAGATGCCCGAAGTTTCAGGTTGCTAATGGTGTGCTGAATGGGCGAGAAGAATCCTTCTTCGCTAACACGCCAGGCTGCTGATACGGAAGGGAAGAAACCGAAACGATCTCCTTTGGGGAAACGGGAAGTTCCATCGTAGCGACCATTGGTCTCTAGCAGATACTTTCCTTTGTAATCGTAATTCAGACGATAGAAAACACCTCGTAAAGCATAAGCACTCGATCCTCCTCCAACATAGGGATCACCAGTTGCCAGGTTCAGGTCATTCAGTGTTTCTGACAGTAAATCATAGCGCCCGGCACTGATCTTTTTTGCTTGATGCAATTCCTGGTTAAAACCGATCAACCCTTTCAGGTTATGATGATCTGCCAAGGTTTTAGTATAGTCAGCATACACGTTTACCACATGCACCTGGTTGAATTGTTGAGACTCGCTCAAGCGGTCAACGCTGTATTTGGTGGCAACCGATACTTCGCCAGGATAAAGCGAGTAAGTGGCTGGCACCTGACGGTAGAATGTCGGATCGGTGTATAAACTGTACGAATAGTTGGCCACAATTTTCATATCCTTAATCGGAGTAATGATGGCCTCTGAAGTCGATGTCAGTTCATACTTTTGCTTGGCCCCTTTGGTATTGCCGCTAAGCAACATGGCAAAAATACCATCTCCAATGTCGTAGCGATTCAGCCCACTGACATAGGTGGCTGTTCCATCGGGGTTCATTGGCGCATAGGCCGGCGATGCGTGAACGTTGATATGAACGAAGTTTGAGTTTCCTCCACCAGAACGACCGTAGTAATCATAGTTTGAGTTGTAAAAGTTGGTGTTGTTCGAAACGCTCAACCAAGGATACAACTCAGCAGTTACTTTTGATCGCAAGGAATATGCTTTGTACTTGTCGGTTGCAACACGCATAATGCCATCCTGCATTTTCATGTTTCCGTTCAACATGAAGGTGATTTTGTCGGTGCCACGGGTAATGTTAATGTTGTGGCTTTGAGATGGCTGCCATTTGTTGAACATGAATTTCCACCAGTCAAAGTTTCCGTAGTAAACGTATTGGTCACGTCCATTTCGGTTTTGGATGGTGATCCAGGGGCGATCAGGATGTTCTGTTTTGTCGTTTCTCCGTTCGTAAAGTGCTTGGTAATCTTCTTCGGTATAACCTGAGTAACCACCAACATGAGCCAAAGCATCGTCGTTTAGTTTCATCCAATCGTAGCCAGTTGTCAGAAAGTCGGTGCTTACTGTTGGTGTAGAGAAACCAAATGAGTTGTTGTAGCGGATGCTGGTTTTACCCGATTTGCCACTTTTGGTGGTGATCAGCACAACCCCGTATGCTCCTCGCGCTCCGTAAATAGCGGCCGATGCAGCATCTTTCAGCACGGTAATGCTTTGCACTTCTTCGGGGGAAAGTCGGTCCAGTGTTCCCGGAATCCCATCAATCAACACCAGCGGAGAGCCTCCGTTAAGTGAAGTTGTTCCCCGAATGTTTAGGGAACCCATTTGTCCGGGAGCTCCTCCGGCAAACGAAATATTCAGGTTAGGAATCGTTCCTTGAATAGCTGAAGAAATTGTAGTTACTGGCCGGTCTTCCAATTCTTCGGCATTAATCTGATTAATGGCTCCACTCAGGTTGACTTTTTTCATGGTTCCGTAACCTACGGCAACGACCTCCTCAATGCCAATAGCATCTTCGCTCATGGTGATATTGATGATGCTTTTTCCGGTAATTGCAACTTCCTGAAGTCGCATTCCTACAAACGAAAATTGCAAGATCGTTTCCGGGTTTAGGTCTGTTAATTTGAAGTTGCCTTCAAAATCCGTTACGGTTCCGTTGGTGGTTCCTTTGATGATTACGGTAACTCCCGGCAGGGGAGCTCCTGAGGAATCAGTTACCTTTCCTGTAACATCCTTTTTCCCGATTTGAAAATCTGCGTCCAGCTGTGTTTCAGGAGTGATAACAATGTATTTGTCAACAATTTTATAGCTCAGTCCTGTGTTGTCCAGTATTTGAGATAGAATATTGTCAATAGTTGCATTTTGAAAGTCGATATCTACTTTTTCAATTTCTTCAATTTCATTGTTTTTGAAAAAGAAGTAGAATTCACTTTGTTGCTCGATCTCATACAGTACATCGACGATAGGAGCATCTTGCATTTTTAAGTTTAGGCGCTGTGCCTGGGAATAGCTTTCTGCGCTCACAGCCATGAATCCCAGCAGCATGAAAAAGACAGTTAGTTTCATTACTCTAAATAATTCTTGGTATCCAACATCATGAATACCATTCATTAAGCATTTTTTCATAAATTTGAATTTTGGTTGATAATAATAACCTTGATTAAAGGGGTTGTTAATCAGTCCCAGCGACGGCTTGCAATCTGATCGCTGGAACCAAAATTTTAATCGGTATTAGTTGGCGCTAATACCGATTTTTCTAATTCAGGGGTTTTATCATAGGCTCTTCTTTTTTGACAGTTCAATTTTATTTTTGCCGGTCGGATTTTCAACTACTTCGTAAGTGATATCTCCTGAGAATTGGAGAAACTGAAGTATTTGTTCGATCGGGGTCTGTTTCAAAACGGTAATGGTAAATTCATCCTTTTTAATAGCTTGATCTTTAAATACGAACTGAACATTGTACCAGCGTTCAAGCTTGGGGATAATTGTTTCAAGTGGTTCTTTGCTAAAACTCAGAACGCCTTCTTTCCAGGAAGAATAGGCTTGCGTGTTGACTGGACTTGTGCTTAACTCGTGGGTTTGGGTATCAAGCAGTGCAAGTTCTCCCGGCTTAATTTCAGTCAATTTCTCTTGATCCTGACTTTGAATTTCAACACGTCCTTCAATCAAAACGGTTTTTACAAAACGATTCTCCGGATAAGCTTCCAGGTTGAAGCTGGTTCCCAAAACCTTGACATGCATGGTTTGAGTGCTCACGACAAAGGGGCGATTTTGTTTGTTTACTTCAAAAAAAGCTTCACCAGTTAAATGCACGCTACGCTGGCTTTTGTCAAAGTTTGCCGGATAGCTAATGGTGGACTCTGAGTTGAGCCAAACTTTTGTTCCATCTGATAGTTTTAGTTCGCAAATTTGTCCCGATGGAGCGGTGAGTTCATTCATGGCAACTTCGCCAATATCCTTGTTATTTAAGTTATACTGAATGAACCAGCTGGATGCAAAGGCCAGCAAAAAGACGGCTGCATATTTAAGGAGATGCAGTATGCGTGTTTTGTTTTGCTGCGGGAGTTGCTTTTGGAATTGGAGGTATTCCAGCTCTACATCCGTTTTTCCTTGCGGTTTTCGGCTTAAAGCATGAATGTTTTTTAGCTCTGAAAAAGTTTGCTTGTTTTCCTTACTGTCATTGATCCAACTAACGATTTCTTCCCGTTCTTTTGGATTGGTAAGGTTGCCTGTAATGTATTTAATTAATTTTTCCTGATTCATTTTGTTTCCTTCCTAAACCTAAAACAAGCTTAAGTGCTTTTACCCTAGTTCAGAAAATGAAAATTTTTCAATTTTTTTAATGAACGAGCGTTGGGCGTTGTTTCTGGGTATGTTTTGATCCGTATCGATTAAGGCCTGAAAGCAGAAACAGAATGAGTTTGGAAGGAAAATGTGGTTTTAGTTGCACTTTAATGTGTTTGAGAGCTTTGGTAATATGCCCTTCAACGGCTTTAACTGATATTCCTAATTGCTCTGCAATTTCTCGGTTTTTTAAGCCTTCAAAGCGACTCAGTTCAAATACCTCGCGGCATTTTTCGGGAAGTTGAAGCACGGCTTCATTCAGGGCATTTAATAGCTCGGAATACGAAAATTCATCAAAGTTAAGTTGAAGCAGGGCTTCGTAGTTAAGCAGCAGTTCGTTGTATTTGTCGCGGGTATGTTTTTCGTAATTAGCCCGTACTTGCTGCTTCTTGAGGTAATTTAAGCAGGTATTTCTGGTAGCTTGGTATAAGTAGGACTTGATGTTGACATCGGTAGGAATGCTTGTTTTTTTGCTCCATAAATTGGTGAAAACCTCCTGTACGATATCCTTGGCTATTTGCTGGTCCAGGACATAGGCTTTAGCAAATAACTCCAATGATTCAAAATAGGTTATAAAAATAGCTCGAAAGGTTGATTCTTGTCCAACCTTTAATAACTGAACCTGCTCTTTATTTCCGCTTCTCTCACTCACTTTTAGCTACACTAGAAAGGATATTGCATTCCTTTTAGTTGGCGAAACAACATTGTTAGCACCATTTTGTAAAATGCAATGTATCCCCTGTTTGGATTGTAAAACTAAAAATAATCTTTACTGGTTTGACCTGATGAGGGCAATATAAAATTGATTTAACGAACTTAGCTTCATCGTTTCCTATAATTTAACACCAATATAATGCAGTGTTTTCATTCGTTAATCCCTTTTTTTACGGCGGATTGATGATATTTAACAGAGTCGTTAGAGGAAGTTGTTTGGCCTGAGTTTGTTGAGGCGCTTTTGATTTGTTCAAGCATGAACAAGGGGCAAGATCGCTTGCGCTAGCATTTGATTTTTTATATAACTTGCGTTTATGAAGGAAAAAATCGATAGGAAACTGGAAGCAAAAAGCATTAAGCCAACTGCGATGCGGCAACTGATTCTGGAGTATTTGATGGAATCAAGGAATGCTGTCAGCCTGGCTGATTTGGAAGACAAGTTTGATTATGCCGACCGATCAACGCTTTTTCGCACCCTGAAAACATTTGAAAAGCATAAGCTGATTCATTGCATTGAGGATGGAACTGGTTCGCAAAAGTATGCTGTCTGTCTGGATGCTTGCGAAGTGGATCACGAAGATTTCCATGTCCATTTTCTGTGCGAAAAGTGTCATCAAACGTATTGTCTGTACGATGTTGAAGTTCCTGCAATCAAACTTCCCAGTGGCTTTACGCCAGAGGCTATAAACTTAATTGTAAAAGGTGTTTGTCATGCTTGTCGTTAACCAGAGTCGGTTGATACTTTTAACATCAATCGCATACCAACTTTCTCTTTGATAACCAGTTTTTTTCGCATCTTGCTTAAAGGAATTGTAGTCACCTTTGCAACCGGGTTGCACCGCGAGACGGCTATTTTTGTGGTATAAATATTTAAAAATAGTTGCAATGGGACACGGTCACACACACAATCATAATCACAACCATGGCGTTGATGTATCAGGATATCATAAATCGTTTGCAATTGGAATTGGCTTAAACATCACGTTTATTGCTGTTGAGCTTTTCTACGGCTTTCTGGCAAACTCGTCGGCGCTAATTGCTGATGCAGGCCATAATACAGGCGATGTGTTGGGCTTGGTATTTGCCTGGATTGCCATTTGGCTGGCAGGCCAATCACCCAAAGGTCGGTATAGCTATGGGTATAAAAAGAGCACCATTCTGATTTCTGTACTGAATGCTATCATTCTGTTTGTTGCGGTTGGCTTTATTCTTTGGGATGCCATCGGCAAGTTTGTAAATCCGGCGCCTGTAGGTGGAACGCAGGTGATGATTGTTGCAAGTATTGGCGTTGTTATCAATACGCTGACTGCACTGATGTTTGTCAAAGGACAAAAGAATGATTTGAATATTAAGGGAGCTTTCCTGCACATGGCAGCAGATGCGGCTGTTTCTTTAGGTGTTGTTATTGCTGGTTTACTGATTCGTTCTACTGGCGCCAACTGGCTTGATCCGGTCATGAGCATCCTGATTGCTTTGATCATCATTGGTGGAACCTGGCGTTTGTTTGTCGATTCAGTCAATCTTGCGCTGGATGCTACGCCTGAGGGAATTCAGCTTGATGAAGTCAGTCAAACGCTGCTGGCTCATGAGGATGTTGTGGAGGTGCATGATTTGCACATTTGGGCGATGAGTACCTCTGAAAATGCTATGTCGGCCCACATTACTGTTGAGGCTCAGAGCTCTCCCAAGTTGTTGGGGGAAATCAGGGGTTTGTTGGCCGAGAAGTTTCATTTGTCGCATACAACGATTCAGCTTGAAACTAAAGAGGTTCAGTTGCAGTGCCAATCGTGTTGAAAATCATGATGAAATGTAAGGTTGACAATAACGAACCAGGTAGTTTGCTTTGAATTAGTTAAATATTGTCTACTAGCCTGAATATCCGAAAACCGAATGAGCTATTGTTAAAAAAGTTATTTTTAAATTTCGTTTTAGAGATTAATGATCATCAGTTTTAACACAAGAAAAGAATGAATAGAAAGCAGGACAGCAAAATAGGTTTAGCACTGGGCGGAGGCGGAGCGAAAGGCTTTGCTCATATTGGCGTATTAAAGGCCATTGATGAAGCAGGTATCGGTGTCGATAAACTTGCCGGAACAAGTATGGGGGCAATTATTGGCGTTTTGTATTGCGCAGGATTTGGAGCGGATGAAATTGTAGCCATGCTTCATAAAGAGAAAATTTGGACTTGGTTTAAAATTGATTTCCGAAATGGAGGTTTAGTCAACCTGAATGGGGTAAAGAAACGGCTGGAAAAGTACATCCAGCACGATCGGTTTGACTTGCTTCAAAAGCGTTTTTTTGTAACGGCCACCAACTTAAATACCGGGAGAGTGAAAGTGACGGGAGAAGGGGATCAACTGATCGATTGGGTCATTGCCAGTGCAAGCATTCCTGTTGCATTTGCCCCAGTTCATCTGAATGGTTCTGTCTTTGTTGATGGAGGCTTGTTTATGAACTTACCGGTTGAGGCCTTAAACTTCGATTGCGATGTGGTTATTGGTTCGAATGTGATTGGCGACCAGAAAGTTGATTCGATTCATGGTTCCAGAGATATTGCGGAGCGGGTAATTGATTTGTGCGCCATTCAAAATCAACGAAACAGTAAGGTCTATTGCGATTTGTGCATAGAGCCCCTTGAGTTGGAACAATATTCAATTTGGGACTTTGACAAGTTTGAGGAAATCGTAGCTATTGGCTATCAAGCAGCAAAAAAAGACCTTGATCTTTTCTTTCAGCGTAACCCTTCTTTAAATGATGAGTAAGAATTACTGATATTCGCACTCATTTTTTGAATTATCTTTTCAGCTTATCCCGTTCTCTATAAGGATTTAAGAGCTTAGAGTGATTCTTTTTATTTAGGTTGAAGTTAATTGTAAGCAACCTTTTCCTTTAGATTTGCATCTAGGATATTGTTTAGTTTAATAGATTCAGAAAATGAGGAGTGCTAAAACACCGATTGAAGTTTTTTGGATGATAAGTTTCGATTGGGTGTTTTAGTGCTTGTTTTAATTAATTAAGGATAAAAGGTTATGATGAAAGGTATTTTTAGCTTATTACTAGTTGCTACGCTGTTTTCGTGCAGCACACAGAAGAATGTCTACTGGGTGAATAGTAGTAAGGTTGATTGCGTGGGCGTTGGCCCAATGTCATGCATGCAAGTACAGAAAGGAAACACTATAGAGGAAGCGCAATGGCAGAATTTTTATTCATCGATTGATGGTTTTGACTATGAACCGGGCTACATCTATAAATTGCAGGTAAAGGAAAAGCGTCTTCCTAAAGATGAGGTGCCAGCTGATGCTTCGTCAATAAAATACACGCTTGTTAAAGTGTTGGACAAGCAAATGGACAATAGAGCTTTTGCAAATGGGAAATGGTTGTTGGCTCGCATTAATGGAGGTCCAATCAACCGTTCAATCGTCCTTCCTACTTTGGAAATTGATTTAGACAACAATCGCATCTTTGGTTCCGGGGGATGCAATACTTATTCAGGTCCCATTCTGGAATTGTCGCAAGAGGTGATTGAATTGGGAAATGTTGTTAGTACGCGTAAAGCATGTATTAACCGGAATATTGAGGCAACGTACTTAAAGACCTTGAGCCAGGTAAAGAGCTATAAAGCCGATCAGACTGAATTTGTTCTCCTGGATGAAAATGGGGAAGAAGTATTGGTTTTTATCAGACAACAGGAAAAAGAACAGGCTAATTTGAGGTTGAATGACATCTGGGCGTTGGAAACCATCGATGGTAAATCAGTAATTGATCTGGAAAATCGTCCGGTTCTTGAAATTAACCTCACCGAAATGCGAGCTATGGGAACCGATGGCTGCAATAATTTCATGGGCGGAATCAAAAAAGTGGATGGCAAGAATCTGGAATTTGGCGTTTTAGCCGGAACCCGAAAGATGTGTCAAAACATGGCTATTCCTGATCAATTTGGGAAAAGCATGCTGCAGGTAAAAGGATATCAGCTTGTTGGTTTGAATTTAATTTTGACAGACGAAGCGGGAAATCAATTGATGAAATTTAAGAAGGTTGACTAGCGTCAAGAAAAATAACTACGAAGGAACTGAAAACAGTGCTCTCATCATTAATAATAACAGAAGTCCTATCTGCTTAGCGGGTAGGACTTCTTATTTTTATGCGCCTACCTTTTTAGTTTTAAAAACAAGGGGATGCGGGCAAACAACCCCTTTGGATATTGGTTGTGGTGTCTTTCCTGTTAGATTTTGTATTGTATCTGAATTCATTTTGTAGCCTATTTTTTTTGAATATCGTAAAAACTATTTCGTTCGTTATTGTTATAGTATGCAGATTAGTTTTTTAGTTACATAGGCGTGTTATACTTTTTGTAGTGACGATAATAAGTTAATTACTATGCACAGATTCTTTTTAATTGTTTCTATTATACTAGTGGTGCTTACGTTTATAAGTACAGGTAAAGCAGGGGCATTTTCTCCATCTCCTCGTTATCTTATGGTATTGATAACCATTGCTTGGCTATTTATTTGGGGCGGGGCGGCGATCTTTAAAAAAATTCTACCGATTAGTTCCGGGGTGGGAGTTATAAGTTTCTTTGCAGGAGTTGTTTTATTTGGCTGCTTAATTTGGGGTTATAATAAGCTTGATAAAAGAAAGAGTGAGAAAAGGAGAGCTGCGATTGAAGCTTTCTACAAAAAGCAAATAAATTGTTATAAACAGGAAGATTTGATTAAGAAATTTGTTGTAGTTCCAAATAGAGACTCGGCGGATAGCATAAATTCAATAAGTATCGAGATCACCTTTAAAAACGATTCTTTGATTACGGACTACGACGTTAGTTTGCTTGCTTTTGTCCATGAAAACAATGAGAATGGCTTACTTTATGAAAATACACTGTTTTCTGAATCGATGAGTCAGTTTGCAAAATCGGAGAACGAAATAAGCTACCAGCTTGAAGTGTCGTACGATAAGCTACAATATGAGTTAATAAAGCTAAAAGAGAAGTGTGGAAATGAGATAAGCTTGGACTATTCAGTTTACATCGAAAGCGATAACTATATCATGGGTGGTCGCATCAAGCCAGGGATTTGTTTGACTTCTGTGTCTGAAGAAATAATTCAAAACAGGGACTATCTGATCAATGGATATCCTTATGTTGATACTTATCCGGCTCTATCAGATCCGAAACTTAAGCTTAATACCCTTCTTTATCTGGATCAATTCAATAAAGCAGGAGGGGAGTAGTAGCTTGGAGAAGTACAAGTACCCTAGAATGAGGCAGCTGTTTTTAGTTTGCGTTTCTTTTGCCTCCTGATTATTCCGTAGCCTCGAGAAAATGAAAAAGGGGATTCTATCAAAAATTGATAAAATCCCCTTTTTTGGTGACCCCACCGAGATTCGAACTCAGATCGCAAGAACCGGAATCTTGTATTCTATCCATTGAACTATGGGGCCAAAAGCGATGCAAAAATAGTAAAACAATCCTTTTTTAATAGCATTTCGAGCAAAAACTTCAAAAGAAGATTCATTAAAATCTTTTGTTGATAAAGAAAAGGTCTTTCTCATTTTTTGATTAGACAAAAGAACTAATTTTGCAGCACCATGGAAGAATTAGCGATTGTAAAAGAAAACATAAAGGCAGCACATGATTTTTTTGAAAAATACACCACTGCCTTATTAAAGCATCCAGACAGGGATATTGTGGATGCGCTTACTTTAAAAAGAGAACACTCATTGCGCGTATCGAAAGTGAGCGGCTTGGTCGCAACCAATTTGATGCTGGAGGAAGAAGATATTATTTTGGCTGAGTTGATTGGCCTACTTCACGATATTGGCCGTTTTGAGCAGTTTATACAATATCAAACTTTTGATGATCAGAAATCGGAGAACCACGCTGAGTTAGGAGTGAAGGTATTGAAGGAGCAAGCTTTCTTTAACGAGTTTGCCGAAGAGAAACAGCAGTTAATTTCAAGAGCTATCCTAAATCACAATAAAGATGCGATTTCGCTGAAAGATGATAAGATGGTAATGACTTATAGCCAGATTTTACGCGATGCAGACAAGTTTGATATTTGGGAAACTTGTGTTAATCACCTGAATCGTGACGGAAGCTTTAAGATTGATGCAATTAGTTTGAGCCTGCCCGTAACAGGACTTGTTAATGAGGAAATTGTAAAATCGATAAAGAACCAGAAACAGGCCCGAAAACAGGATTTGAAGTCGGTTAATGATTTTAAATTGATGTTGATGTCAATGGTTTTTGATTTGAACTTTCGCGTCAGTTTTCAGTTGTTAAATGAAAAGCAATTGATAAAGAAACTTTATGATTCGCTACCCAAGAAAGATACGGTAATTGATGCCTATCGGGAAATCAGACTTTATATCGAGAACAAGTTCGTGAGCTAGCACTGGTAAAGCAGGTTTGTTCATTTTGGGATGGTTTGATGAACCTTAAAAGGAGCGAAGCATCGTGGTAACAATTATGGAGGATTGATAAGATGGGAGACCGATTGGTATGTTTGTGCAACATGGTTTCAGAAAAAGAGATTGAAGCTGCTTTAAAGAAAGGGGCTCGCTCTACCGAAGATATTCAGTATTTAACACGTGCTGGTACCAGTTGTGGAAAATGTTTAATGACAATTGATCAACTGGTGGAAGAGTACGAACTGAAAGCTGTGGTTGATCCGCAGCAAAAGCTAGATTTGTAACTAAAGCAAAAGAGCCGGAAACATGATGTTCCGGCTCTTTTGTATTTTTTATTGGCAATTTTTATTCTCTTCGTCCTGCCCAGTTTACAGCTCCAGCATAATGAGCTTGAATTTTTGGATCTTCAAAAGCTTCGTGCGTGTGTCCAAAGACGGAATAGAATGACCGAATACCATCGAACTCCTGCCACCAAATTAACGGGTGGTCGCCCATCTTCCACTCATCATTGGCCGCTTTCTTGATTGTCGACTCGTCCAGGCTAGCCAAAACATGAACACGTTCGCGAGGGTTTTCTGTAAAACTGTACCATTCGTCCACAGTCGTGTAGCTATCCATCCCTTCGAAAGGAGCCATCGCAGGGTGATTCAGATCTTCAAAAATAACCTTGGCTTTTTGTGTTGGTGGGTGAGTCTTAAAATAAGCTCCACTAAGTTTACCAAACCATTCCCACTCATACTCACAATCGGTTGCTGCGTGTACCCCAACAAAGCCTTTTCCTGTTTCCATAAAGGTTTTAAAGGCAATTTGCTGTTTGGCGTTCAAAACATCATAGGTAGGATTTAGAAAGACAACAACATCGAAGTTGACCAAAAAGTCCATCGTAAACAAGTTGGCATCTTCTGTTGCTGTGAGGTTCCATCCTTCTGTTGTTGCTAAGTCGCTAAACATCTTTAATCCGCTGGATATGGAGCGGTGTTTCCAACCTGATGTTTTTGAGAATACCAAGACATTCAATGTCTTTTCTGGAAAGGCGTCTGGGCGCTGTGCTTGCACCGAAAATAAAAAACAGACGCAGATGCTGAGAAGTAGTAATTTCTTCATGATTACGTTGTATTTAGGTTAACGAGTACAAGTATACAAAAAAAGGTTGTTCCCCGGAGAGAACAACCTTTTTAAAAAGTACAAAGTATATGTATTACATTAAGAAGCTTAATAAAATACCAGCACCAATAGCAGAACCAATAACTCCAGATACGTTTGGAGCCATAGCGTGCATTAGAAGGTGGTTGGTTGGGTCTTCTTTTACTCCCATGGTTTGTACCACACGGGCACTGTCAGGAACTGCCGATACACCAGCAGCGCCAATCATTGGGTTGATTTTATTCTCTTTTTTGAAGAATAGGTTCATCACTTTAGCACTGATCACACCACCGGCAGTTGCAATCACAAACGACAGGGCTCCCAATAAGAAGATCTTAATAGAAGATGGTGTTAAAAATACATCAGCCTGAGTTGAGGCACCTACGGTAATCCCCAACAGAATGGTGATGGTGTTGATTAATGCAAAGTTTGCAGTATCAGCTAAACGCTTCGTTACTGTTGATTCTTTTAGTAAGTTTCCGAAGAACAACATACCTAAAAGAGGCAATGCTGAAGGAGCGATGTAAGCAGTCAGAATCAGTCCAACAATTGGGAATAAAATTTTCTCCAATTTAGAAACAGCTCTTGGTGGCTTCATGCGGATCAAACGTTCTCTTTTAGACGTTAACAGTTTGATTACTGGTGGTTGAATTACCGGTACCAAAGCCATGTATGAGTAGGCTGCAATCGCAATTGGTCCAATCAGGTTCTTCACTGTTTCACCATTCGCCATAACGTTCAATCCGTTGGCCAGCTTCGATGAAATAAAGATCGCAGTAGGACCATCGGCACCACCAATGATACCAATCGCACCTGCTTCGGGTGGGGCAAAGCCCATCCATAAAGCACCTAGGAAAGTCAGGAAAATACCGATTTGAGCGGCAGCTCCCAACAACATCAATTTTGGATTCGAAATCAATGATGAGAAGTCAGTCATCGCACCAATTCCTAAGAAGATAAGTGGGGGATACCATCCCTGCACAACCCCTTGGTACAAGATGTTCATGACTGAACCTGGTTCGTAAATACCCAGTTTTAGGTTGAAGTCAACTGCTTGGAACATGGGAATGTTACCAATCAGAATACCAAAACCGATCGGTACAAGAAGCAAGGGCTCGAAATCGTATTTAATGGCCAGAAAGATGAAAATAAAGCCAATAAACATCATCAAAATATGCTTCCAGCTTACGTTGGCAAAACCAGAAAACTCATAGAAGTTGAATAGCCCGGAAACAGCTCCTGAGTAGTTTTTATACTCGTAACCGTCGCCTGTTAGTTTTCCTGCTTTTACTTCCAGTGTGCGTGTCCCAAGATCCAGTAATTCGTCAGTTGTAACGTATTCGTTTGACTGCGAGTTTGGATCCATGTTCTTATTCAAATGGGTAACCACTTTAGGTTTAAACACCAAGTGGATCAGTCCATTTTCAATACGCCACTTTCCTGAGTAACGCTGCTTTAGCGAGTCCATTGTGAAAGAGTGATCTTCAGCAAATGAAAACGTTTTATAGCGTTTGGCCGATTCGAAATCTTCTTTTTTATCTACTTCGGGATTGAATGTTGGTGAAGCAACGTAACCATCGCTTCGGTTAATCCATTTCCCGCTTGTTATTGTCTCAGCTAAATCGCTGTTCCCATCAGCTCGCGAAAAGCCAGGTAGAATCAACAGCAATGCAGCTAATAATATGAATAGATTTTTCATTACCTGCAGAGTTTTTTAGCTAATTTCAATTAATACGTCATCCTGCAATACGGCATCGCCTTCTTTGACTTTGACAGCTGAAATTTGTCCTGCTTTTTCGGCAAGTACTTGGTTCTCCATTTTCATGGCTTCCATAATAAGTAAGGTATCGCCTTCTTTTACTTGGTCGCCAACCGCCACATGCATTTTGAAGATTGTGCCTGGAAGTGGTGCTTTTACCTGCATACCACCACTGGATTGTTTCTTCTTAATTTGACCTTCACCTGGTTGTTGTACTACAGGTTTACGGACAAGTTTTGGTGTTTTAGAAGCTTTAACCTCTCCTTTTAATTCTACTGAATACTGGGTGCCGTTTACTTCAATCTGGGCAACGTTATCTTCAAAATCTTTGATGTTAACGTCGTATTCATCACCGCTTATGGTAAATTTATATTTTTTCATTTCGTAATATTATTAGGCAATAAATGGTTATCGCGGCCAATTATTGGTCACACTATAAATTTTTGAACTCCATGGAGAGTAAGCTTTTTTCACTTTCTTGATCGTAACAATGTTACTTTCTTCGTCATGTTGTTCTTTAAAGTAAAGATGCAAAGCCATTCCGATTGCGGCAGTCACATTCCCTTCAATGTGGCATTCTTCTTCGTCTTTGCAGTGTGACTTTTTCTCTGGTTTTTTACTGCGTTTAAAGTTCATGTTTATCAACTTTGGTAGTCTTAAAAAAACGATTACCAATAATGTTAATGCAGTAAAAACGATTAAGAAACCAACCAGAGCGACTGTCCAACCGAAATCCATTTGGGAAGCCAATATAATTGCTAAATTATCCATAGGTTATTAATCGATTATAATGGAATGTTTGAATGTTTTTTAGGTGGATTAACCAGTTTTTTGGTTGCTAAACTTTGTAATCCACGGATAATCCGAATCCTGGTGTTTCTCGGTTCGATAACATCATCGATGTAGCCGTAAGAAGCAGCCTGGTATGGGTTGGCAAATTTCTCTTTGTATTCTTCTTCGTGCTTAGCAATGAATTCGGCGCGTTCGTTCGCATCTTCAATTTTACGCAAGTTACGACCTTCCAATACTTCAACAGCACCGGCAGCCCCCATAACCGCAATTTCTGCTGATGGCCATGCGTAGTTCAGGTCACCACGTAATTGTTTACATGACATCACATCATGAGCTCCTCCATAAGATTTACGCAGGGTGATGGTAATTTTAGGAACAGTCGCTTCTCCGTAGGCAAACATTAGTTTGGCTCCGTGCGTAATGATACCACCATATTCTTGTCCGCTACCAGGTAAGAATCCTGGAACATCAACCAAAGTAATGATTGGAATGTTGAAACAGTCTAGGAAACGAACAAAACGGGCTGCTTTACGCGAAGCTTCGATATCAAGTACTCCGGCAAGGTAGTTTGGCTGGTTAGCCACGATACCTACAGGCTGACCATCAAACTTAGCAAATCCGACAACGATATTCTTGGCGTAGTTACGGTGTACTTCCAGGAATTCACCGTAGTCAACCAACGAGTGAATGACATCTTTCACATCGTAAGGTTGGTTTGGATTATCCGGGATGATCTCATTCAATGAATCTTCTAAACGATCGATTGGATCATCGCATTCAGAGATTGGTGCTTCTTCAAGGTTGTTTTGAGGAAGGTAAGATAATAGCTTACGGATAAGCAATACACCTTCTTCTTCGTTTTCTACCAAGAAGTGAGAAACCCCTGATTTTGATGCATGAACTTTACCGCCACCAAGGTCTTCAACTGAAATGTCTTCGCCTGTAACGGTTTTAACTACTTTAGGACCGGTAACAAACATGTAAGAGTTATCTTCGGTCATCATGATGAAGTCGGTAAGGGCAGGGGAGTATACTGCACCACCAGCACATGGACCAAAAATGGCAGAAATTTGAGGAACAACTCCTGAAGCCAGAATGTTACGTTCAAAAATTTCGGCATAGCCGGCCAAACTGGTAACACCTTCCTGAATACGGGCACCACCACTATCGTTGATTCCAATTACAGGCGCACCAACTTTCATCGCCATGTCCATTACTTTACAGATTTTTTGAGCGAATGTCTCAGACAACGACCCTCCAAAAACAGTAAAGTCCTGTGAGAAAATATAAACAACACGTCCGTCAATGGTTCCGTGTCCGGTAACAACACCATCACCCATAACTTTGGTTTTTTCCAAGCCAAAGTTGGTACAACGGTGAGTGACAAACATGTCAAATTCTTCGAAGCTACCTTCATCAAGTAGCATTTCAATACGTTCGCGTGCTGTAAGTTTGCCTTTGGCATGTTGGGCTTCAATTCGCTTAATGCCACCTCCTAATTTCGCTTGTGCACGCAGCTCAATTAGTTTGTTAATTTTATCTTGATTGCTCATTTCGTTATTGAATAAATGATTTCAGGTTATTTTTCGCTGCAAAATTCAGTCAGTACACCTAAGGTTGATTTAGGGTGAAGGAAACCGATATTTAAGCCTTCAGCTCCTTTTCTTGAAGTTTTGTCAATCAAACGGACGCCATCTTCTTCTGCTTGTTTTAATGACTCATTTACATTGTCAACAGCAAAAGCTAAGTGATGAATTCCTTGACCTTTCTTCTCAATGAATTTGCCAATTGGGCCTTCAGGATCAGTTGACTCTAATAATTCAATTTTGGTGTCGCCTACTTTGAAGAAAGCAGTTTTTACTTTTTGGTCAACTACCTCCTCAATGGCGTAGCATTTCAGACCTAATACTTTTTCATAGTAAGGAATTGCTTCTTCCAAGCTGTTTACTGCAATTCCGATGTGTTCAATATGTGTTACTCCCATGTGGTTTAATTTAATATGGTTGATATTATCGAATTCAGTTTATAAAGTGCCACGAGGAAGTTTTTTAAAACAGAATGCTCAAAAATTCGAAAACTGTTCAAAAAAATAAGATCTTCCTTTTCGGCTATAACATGTTTAAAATATGAAACAGGCAGGTCTCATGCCTGCCTGTCTCGTAGTTTATGCTTTTGTAGCTTGTTGGACAAAGTGGTAGTGAGAGCCAAATCGTTCAAATGCAGCTTTGTCTAATGCGTCTCGGTGCTCGGGATGAGCGATGGAAGTCAATAGACGAGCTCTTTCTTGCATTGTTTTTCCATACAGGTTAACGGCTCCATATTCGGTTACGACCCAGTGCATGTTGGCACGAGTACTTACAACACCTGATCCTGGTAAAAGAGTTGGGCTAATTTTAGAAACTCCTTTAGCAGTTACTGAAGGTAGAGCAATGATTGGCTTACCTCCTTTTGAGTGGCCTGCTCCACGAATAAAGTCAATCTGTCCACCAACGCCTGAATAATGCTTGATCCCGATTGAGTCGGCACAAACCTGACCGGTCAAGTCAATTGCCAATGCAGAGTTAATAGCAGTTACTTTATCGTTTCGACGGATGACATGTACGTTATTCGTATGTGCAACATCCATCATCGCAACCATTGGATTATCATCGACAAAATCATACAGGTCTTTAGTTCCCATCAAGAATGAAGCAACTAATTTACCCTTGTCAATTGCTTTGTGTTTTCCGGTAACGACTCCTTTTTCAACCAAAGGAAGCAATCCATCAGCAAACATTTCGGTATGTACACCAAGGTCTTTGTGGTTACCCAGCTGAGCCAATACTGCATTTGGAATACCTCCGATACCCATTTGCAAGCAAGCTCCGTCTTCAACCAACTCGGCAACATTCTTACCAATGGCAATGTCAGTTTCAGTAAGAGGAGCCATGTCGTGAGCATAAAGCTCAATGTTGTCTTCTACGAACAGGTCGATTTCGTCGACATGGATAATGGCATCACCCCATGCTCTAGGCACATTAGGGTTAACAGCAGCGATAACAACATCTGCACACTCAATGGCTGCTTTAGTTGCATCAACTGATGTTCCCAGAGAAACAAATCCATGTTTGTCGGGAGTAGAAACCATAACCAAGGCAACATTAACTTTTAGGTAGCCTTCGCGAATCAGCTTTTGAGTTTCGCTTAGGAATACCGGAATGTAGTCAGCGTAACCAGCTTGAGTTTGCTTACGCAAGTTGCCGCCAACGAAGAATTGTTCTGGTACGAAAATTCCTTCAAATTCAGGATTGGCATACTCAACGTCTCCTTCGACATGAATGTGCTGAATTTTTACATCATAGAGTTCTCCAGCGCGTCCGCGCTCAACCATAGGGTTGATCAGTGTATGTGGGGTAACAGCCACACTACTTAAATGAACACGATCGCCGGATTTTATAACTTTTACTGCCTCTTCGGGAGTAACGTATTTGATTTGCTTCATAATTGTGAATTAGAATAGATTGCGCTCTGAAAATTTGCCGGCAAATATAAAAATTTATCTATCAATAAAAAGGGAATAAAACTTATTTAAAAGGGGTCTACGTTAGGAGGGCTTTTTTGTAAAGTTAACGTTAATAGAAAACAAATGTTTAACAAAATAGAATATCACTCAAAATTCATTCAATTTTATCGATTTTTTGGATTCTTTTTTGACCCCATTTTTTGTCAGAAAAGCACTGAACTATTACATAATACACGTTTTTATTGGAAGAAATAGAAAAAAATCATTTTAATATTATGTTGTCTTATTCTGTTTGTTGAAAGGTGACTTTTGGCAGATTTAGGGCAGTTGTAGCTGAGTTTTTTTATTCACTAAAATGCTTACTTTCTGACTTATGCTTTACAACATTGATTGATGTCATAGTTCATGTTTTGAACTTACTTTCTGATTATGCCTTTAGACGATTTTAAGCAACTTGTATTGTTTTGATAAGTATCATGTGAAACATGGTAAAAAGTCATGATTTACTGGTTACCTTTTGTCGTGTTAGGGGATTAATAAATGTAGATAAAATCAGAAAAAGATCGTTTAGTGTGAAATGAGTGTGGGGTTGAGTCGTCTTTTCTTTGTCTGCTCAGATTCTCGAATAAGCTAACATAAAAAAGGAGGATTCAACCTATTTTTTAATCTCTCCTCTATTTTGTTAATCAATAGATATTAGTTGCTCTTTATTTATTAAAATCTTAATTAGATTTTTCTATTTGCGATATCGATACACTCATTTAATCTGTTTTATGATGATCGAACAAACGCTTTTCTTTTTAAAATCTCAGCTTAATAATTATCTGAAACTAAGGACAGGCTTGGAAGACAAGGTGGAATTGATTCCCGTATTGGATAAGCATGGGAAACTTCAGGTGAGCAAACTGGCCATGACACTGGTGAATATTGAAGAGGAGCGGATTATGAAAAACCAAAACCTGTATCGGGAGACTCCTCAAGGAACAATTGCCAAGACTGACCCTAAAGTGATGGTTAATTTGTATGTTTTGTTCTCTTCTAATTTTGGCGATGATGAGTTTGCCTACCGGGAGTCACTCAAGTTTATTGCTTACGTTATTCATTTTTTCCAATCGCATAGTTTGTTTACTCCAACTGCTTACCCTGAATTGGGAGAGCAGATTGATAAATTGACTGTTGAACTTTTCTCTCTCTCGTTTGAGCAACAGAATAACCTTTGGGCTTCGTTGGGAGCGAAGCTGATGAGCTCGGTGATGTATAAGGTGAAATTGTTGGCTATTTACGATGACAACATCAAGATGGATGCACCGCCTGTGCTCGAAGCAAACTTAAAAAGTTAGGGTATGCAGTTGTTTAATTACAAGCAGATAATTGACCTACAGGTTTTGAATGACTATTACCAGTCACTTCGGTCGTCTGATTTCAATTTTATTCCAGAGAGTCGCACTGCAAAATTTTTGAATGGCTTGGGAATGAGATATAAGGCTGATTCAGGAGGAGTGAAGCTTTTTGCTTCGGTCGATTCCATCGGTGTGTTGAGTTTTCCTCCAGCTGAGCAATCTTTCAAGCTTGTTTTCCTGATGCAGTTAGCCAATCCATCGTTTATGAATTTTTCAAATTTGCCTTTAGAGCAAAATGGCCAGTTTATTTACTATTTCTCCAATAAGGCCGAGAATAAACGAGAGGTGTTCAACTTGGGAAGTGATCAGCTTTTGCTCAATCAAAATGAGCATACTTCCTTGGCTGATCAATTGAAAGTGTGTGGCGGAAACTATCGGTATTCGCTAGCGGACGGTGATGGCGTCAAAACAGCAAGCCTGATTTTCGAAGATCGGGAGTTGATTTTGGAAACGCAGGAGTTGAACCCGGTTGCTGGGGATTACAACTTCCAATTTAAGATGGATGATTTCCCTTCAGGACGCTATCGTCTTGAGGTGGATGGTGGTGAATTGGAGAGCTTTTACTATGCTCCAGCGTTTCGGAGTGGGAGCTACTTCGGAGTCCTTGAAATTTTTGCTGAGGTGGATGAGGATTACCGGTGGTATACTGATGAAGATAAGGTTTCTAAAAAGACCTATACTATTGCGTTTGAACACCGAAAAACGCTTTGGCGCTACAAGGTGATCAATCGTAATGGACTTGAATTCGATGATCCCGGGGTGAAAGAACAAGAAAATCCGTGGGATTTTACGCATACCGGAAACAGTGTTTTTGTTTCCAATAGCCCTATGCCCTTAAAAGAAGTTCCGATTACGGGAATTACTTTAAGAAGTGATCAGAACGATGCTGCCTCTGTTTTGATCACCGATCTGCCTAACCCCGGACCGGCGCTCATTAAGCCTGATCCAGCCAATCCGGCAACGATTTATTCTGACATTTACGTCTATCTCTGACCCTTAAAATCAAGAAAATTATGGCAAAAACGTACAAAACACCAGGAGTATATATCGAAGAAGTTTCGTTGTTACCTCCTTCAATTGCCGCTGTAGAAACAGCAATTCCAGCGTTTATTGGCTATACCCAAAAAGCCAAAAAGAACAATGAAAACCTGACCAATGTTCCAACCCGAATTTCCTCGATGTTGGAATATCAAACTTATTTTGGTGGTGCCGATCCGGAAACGACCCTGACGGTAACAATCACCGATACATACGATACCTCGGGAAATTTGAGCCGGGTTATTGATGCGCCACATCCAGCCACAAAGTCTAAGTTTTTGATGTATTATTCGCTTCAAATGTATTTTGCCAATGGTGGCGGCCCTTGCTATATCGTATCTGTAGGCGATTATACAGCAACCATTAGTAAAAGTGATTTGGGAGCCAACGGTGGTTTGGGTGAAGTCGCCAAAGAAGATGAGCCGACCTTGATCGTATTTCCCGATGCTTCAGGAGTATCAACCGTAGGGAATTTTTATGGTCTCTTTGAGGATGCGTTAAAACAGTGCCAAAAGTTGCAGGACCGGTTTACGATTCTGGATACCTACAATCAGGCTTCCGGATTTGCCGATACACTTCGAAACAACCTTAGCTTGGGAACTGATTTCCTCAAGTATGGTGCGGCTTATTATCCGTGGTTGAAAACCAAGCTCCCTTATGTTTTCAATGAGTCAGATGTGGCAATTGCTCATGTTGAGAATGATGCGCCGGGAGGAACAACCAATTATGATGGTGACAAGTTAAGCGATCTTGCGGCCAATACAGCGCTTTACAATTTGATTAAAGTGGAGTTAAGTAAGTTGAGTGTGACTTTGCCTCCATCTGCGGCTGTTGCCGGTGTATATGCCCGGGTAGATAGTACCCGTGGGGTATGGAAAGCTCCTGCTAATGTAGGACTGACTGAAGTGATTGGTCCGGACAAAAGAGTTGGCAACGAAGAGCAGGACGGATTGAATGTTGATCCTTCTGGAAAGTCAATTAATGTTATTCGCTCTTTTGTAGGGCGGGGAACTTTGGTTTGGGGAGCCCGAACTTTGGCAGGAAACGACAATGAATGGCGCTATGTTCCTGTTCGTCGCTTTTTCAATTATGCTGAAGAGTCCATTAAGAAAGGGACGCAATGGGTTGTTTTTGAACCTAACGATGCCAATACCTGGGTGCGGGTAAAGGCAATGATTGAGAATTTTCTTACACAGGAGTGGCGTGCTGGAGCGTTGGCCGGAGCAAAGGCCGAGGATGCTTTTTTTGTGAAGGTTGGATTGGGTGAGACCATGACTTCCCTCGATATCTTGGAAGGACGAATGAATATCGAAATTGGGATGGCTGCTGTTCGTCCGGCAGAATTTATCATTCTCAAATTTTCACATAAACTGCAAGAATCCTAATTGCATTAACCTGTATTTACTGAATTAAAATCAAAACATTATGGCAGAATATCCAATTCCAAAATTTCATTTTCAGGTTGATTGGGGCGGAACGAAAGTTGGTTTCTCCGAAGTCTCAGGCCTGGATGTCGAGACCGAAGTCATTGAATACCGTGATGGTGCAATGCGCGAATACAGCAAGCTGAAAATGCCAGGCATGCAAAAATTCTCCAATATTACGCTGAAGCGAGGTGTCTTTCAGAAAGATAACGAGTTTTTTGAATGGTGGAATTCGGTGAAGTTGAATACCATTGAACGGCGTGATGTGGTCATCAGTTTGTTGAATGAAGAGCATGATCCGGTATTGACCTGGAAGATAAAAAATGCCTGGCCAGTCAAGGTTCAGGGCACCGATCTAAAATCGGATGGCAACGAAGTGGCGATCGAAACACTTGAGCTAGCCCATGAGGGTTTATCAATGGAAATGAGTTAAACAGGTTATCATGAGCTTTACGTACCCTCCGGTTGGTTTTCATTTTTTGGTGGCATTTGAGTTATTCCCACAGCTTCCTAATGATTTTCGTTTTCAGGAAGTAACGGGCTTAACGGTTGATGTTGAAACTGAATCGTTGAAAGAAGGTGGAGAAAACCGCTTTGTTCACCAGCTTCCAACACGAACCAAGTACCATAATCTCGAACTCAAGCGTGGACTGTTTACGGGATCCGGAATTTTATTGTGGTGTCGTAATGCTATTGAGAACTTCAACTTTCAGCCAACCAATTTGACCATTACACTTTTGAATGAGGAGCACATTCCGGTTGCGGCATGGTATGTTGTCAATGCCTATCCGGTGACTTGGTCAGTGTCCGACCTCAATGCGATGGAGAATAAATTGGTTGTTGAATCGATCAAGCTGCAGTACAACTATTTCAAAATATTAAAAGTGTAGCGAATGCCTATTGAGATACGTGAGCTTATTATACGTGCAACCGTTTCTGAACACGCTGAATCAGACGCTCGCCCGGAGTTGGAGAACACCGGGAAAAAACGGGCTGAGCTTATTCAGGAATGCGTTGAGCAGGTAATTGAAATTCTGAAACAAAAAACAGAGCGCTAACCATGGACTTGTTTACAGGATTGGAAGGTCAGTTGACCAAGATGAAGATCAACGTTTGTGAGACGACTGAGCCGTTTAATCCCCGGCAAGGGGAAGATTATGAATTTCAGGTTTTAGTTAACCCGGAACAAATCAAGCAGAAGTTTTCAACTGTTTTTGATGACGATCAGCCCGATGGAACGACGGGGGCTGAGTTGCGCTTTCGGGTGCAGAAGCCTCAAAGTTTCGAAACTGAGTTGGTATTTGATGGGACAGGAGTGATTGCCAACGATTTATTGCCGGGGTCGAACCTGTTGGGAACAAAGCAAGTTGAATCGGTTGATGCCCAAATTGAACGGTTTAAGGCAATTGTCTTCAAGTACAACGGCGATACTCATGCCCCGAACTTGTTGCAAGTTCAGTGGGGAAGTTTTTTGTTTCGCGGAAAGCTGAAGGACCTGACGTTGACTTATACCTTGTTTAAGCCGGATGGAACTCCACTCAGAGCAAAAGCGAAGTGTGTTTTTGTCGCTTCCATTGCTGATTCGTTGCGTGCTGCCCAAGAGCGTTCCGAATCACCGGATCTAACGCATATTCGCATTCAAAAGGAAGAAGAAACACTGCCTTTGATGGCTCATCGTATTTACAAGGACCCGGGCTATTACTGTGAGGTTGCCCAAGCGAATAAGCTGAAAAGTTTACGTCGAATTCCGGTGGGAACGACGCTTTATTTCCCCCCAATCGAAAAAAATAAAGGATGACTAACGAGCGTAACATACCGATTGGCTCTCCGGCTGAAGTGGTCACTTCAACCATTCTGATCAATGGCGAACCAATACCGGGCACCATTGGCATTTCAAGCATTCAGCTGGTGAAAAGCGTTAATCACATTTCGGCAGCCAGCATCATTATTCGTGATGGATCAGCAGCCGATGAAGATTTTGCAATTAGCAGTGGCGAATGGTTTGTGCCGGGAAATGAAATAGAAATTCAGCTTGGATACAGTTCCGATGAGCATTCGCTTTTTAAAGGCGTAGTTGTAAAGCATGGCTTGAAAACCCGTCGAAATCGATCCTCTGTTTTGAAGGTGGAATGCCGCGATAAAGCTTATCAAATGACTTTAAAGAAGAAGAGTAGGTACTTTCATGAGCTGACTGACAGTGAACTTTGTGAAGAGTTGATAGCTGCCTATCCTTTGGAAATAGGAACTATTGAAAGTACGGATTTTACACATGCCCGCCTGGTTCAGGTTCACAGTTCAGATTGGGACTTCTTGTTGGCACGGGCAAATGCTTGTGGCAAGATGCTGTTTACGGATGATGGCGCGGTGCATTTTAAAGCTCCTGATTTGACGAGCGAGCCCGTTCTGAGTTTAACGTATGGTGCTAACATACTTTCGTTTGAAGCTGAACTGGATGCGCGGACGCAGTGGGGGCGTGTTGTTGGAGAATCGTGGGATGGGGCTTCTCAGGAATTGCTTTCACAGGAAGCTGCCGATAATCCAGTGACTGAATCCGGCAACCTGTCAAGTGCAGATCTGGCAGATCTGGCCGGATTGGAAGAACAACTTTTTAAGCATGCAGGACAGCTGCCGGCCGAAGAGCTTCAATCCTGGATTGATACAGAATGGCTAAAGAGTAAGCTTTCTAAACTACGGGGGCAAGCGAGTTTTCATGGTTTTTCGGAAGTTAAACCAGGTGATTTGGTTGAACTGCAAGGCCTGGGTGATCGGTTTAATGGATTGGTATGGGTGTCTGCTGTGAGGCACGATGTTTCGCAAGGAAACTGGACAACTCACCTGCAATTTGGAATGGAAGACGATTGGTTGGAAAAGTGGAATAATGATAGCCAGAAAGGTTTTGCTGCCAATGTTATTCCTCCAATTCAGGGTTTGCAGGTGGGCATTGTTTCGGCCTTGCAGGATGATCCGGAAGGAGAATTCCGGGTGCAGGTTCGCTTGCCTTTGGTGTCTGCCGATGATGAAGGTATCTGGAGTCGTATTGCTACGCTGGATGCTGGCGAAAACCGGGGAACATTCTTTCTACCGGAGATTGGCGATGAGGTTATTGTTGGCTTTTTGAATAATGATCCGCGGGATGCCATTGTACTAGGCATGCTGAATAGTAGTTCAAAACCAGCTGCTTTTGATGCCAGCGATGAGAATCCAGAAAAGGGCTATGTGAGTCGCGAAGGGTTGAAAGTTGTGTTTAACGATGACGAAAAAAGTATCACGATTGCGACCCCGGAAGGAAAGACGATGCAGCTGAGCGAAGATAGCGGGCAAGTGTTGCTTGAAGATGAGCACGGGAATAGCTTCTCGATGAGCGATTCCGGAATCGAAGTGGCTTCATCGTCCGATATGGTTTTTAAAGCCAACGGTAATATTGAATTTGAAGGAACAAATCTGGAACTGAAATCGAATGCTCAGTTAGTGTTGAGTGGGGCCGCTTCCACCGAGCTAAACTCATCAGGAGTATTGAAAATTGAAGGTTCTTTGGTTCAGATCAACTAAAAAATTAAACGAATGACATTAGCCGCACGAGTAGGAGATATGCACACTTGTCCAATGGTTACAGGAACGGTTCCTCATGTTGGAGGCCCGGTTGCTCCGCCTGGTTGCCCAACGGTTCTTATTGAGGGGATACCTGCCGCTCGGGTAGGCGATATGGCGATTTGTACAGGCCCGCCAGATAGTATTGTTACTGGCTCTGGAACAGTAATGATTGGAGGGATGCCCGCTGCACGAATGGGTGATTCTACAGCACACGGCGGTACTATTGTGATTGGTGCTGGAACGGTAATGATTGGTGGCTAAATACATTAGGTAGAAAGGCTTTAAAAATGGGAAAGAATAACTTTTTAACCTCTTTTTTAGGAACTGGCTGGAGTTTTCCACCCGAGTTTTCGCGTAAGTCAGGCTCTGTGCGTATGTCGAGCGATGAGCAAGACATTGAAGAAAGTCTGCAAATTCTGTTGGCTACCAAGTTGGGCGAGCGGTTAATGCATCCTGATTATGGATGTGACTTGTCGTACCTGGTGTTTGAGCCACTTAGTGTTTCTGTAAAGACTTACATCTCGAACTTGATTGAAACAGCCATTCTGTATCACGAACCTCGCATTTTGCTGGATGATGTGACCATGGTAGCAGGAGAGGAAAACGAGGGACTGATTCGGATTATTATTTCTTATACCATTAGTGCTACCAACTCACGAAAAAACTACGTCTATCCATTTTATATCAACGAAGGCAGTAACATTAAGGAGTAAGGTATGAAAGTTGGCAAGAAACATATTTCTGTTTTACAGCGCAATGGGACCAGTCAATCTCAGCGGTTTCCTGAGTCGTTAGATCCAGAACAGTTGAAGATTGACGGAAGAACTGAAGCTGACCTGATTGACTATGCCCTTGAGTTTGCTGAGCAGTTGAATTTTTACACGCTCGATAATCTTGCCAATGGAGATTGGCGTCCGTTCTTTGAACAGTTGAAGGCGGCTCCCTTGGAGACCTTGGATGGTCAACTATCCCCGCAAGCTGGCTTGTTCCTGGCCTTTTTACGTCTTTTCAAAAAGCAGCAAGATCAGCTAAATGGACTGACTAAAAAGCACCTTGACTTATTTTTTCGGGACATCCTAAAAATAAAGCCCAAACAAGCTGAAGGTGACCAGGTTCATCTGCTATTTGAGCTTTCGGGGAAATTGCCGCCAGCCAAAATTGCAAAAGGGAGCTTGTTTAAAGCTGGTAAGGACAGCGATGGTTTGGAGCTTTCTTATGAATTGAATGAAGATATCATTGTTAATCATGCGATCGTGGAGTCGATCCGGTCTGTATTGGTTGATACAACAAATAACCAGCTGGTTCATAAAGGAGAGGCTGCTAATACGGCCGATGGCGTAGAAGCAAAGCTACCCGAAGAGAATCCGAAGTGGCCAGCTTTTGGAAAACGAAATTTTGCTCCAGCCGATTTGGGCTTTGCTTTTGCGAGTCCGGTATTGTGGTTGCAGGAAGGAACCCGGAAAATCGTTGTTACGCTCTTTTTGCGTGGAGACGAAAGCTTGGAGATTCCTGACGATGCACTTAATAATTCGCTTAAGGTATGGTTAAGCGGAGAAGAGGAATGGTTGGGGCCATACTTTGCTACTCCTTCTCAAAAAGAGGTATCCGGACGCTATCAGCTTCGTTTCGAGCTGCAACTGCCTGAAACGGAAAAGCCGGTGTCTTTCTTTAATAGCAGTGTTTTAACAGGTGATTTTCAGACCGTCTTTCCGGTGATGAAAGTTGTTCCGGATACCGCTTCATTTAGTTACCTCAATGCCTTTTTACAAGGAGCAGTGCTTGAAGATGTACGCATTGAAGTTGATGTAAAAGGGATCGAAAACTTCGATTTAAAAAATGATCAAGGCAAACTGGATGCTTCCAAAGCTTTTTTCCCGTTTGGCGCTGAGCCTGTGCGAGGTGCATCCTTTGAAGTGGGGTGCGAAGAGGCCTTTACTAAAAAGCTGAACAGCTTTTCGCTGGAAGTGGATTGGCTGGATGTCCCGTCAACAAATATGCGAACTCATTATGGGAGTTCATATGGTGGCAATCAGGCGGGCTTGAATTATTACATCTCATCCAATCAGTTTAAAGCCTTATTAAGCTACCGGAATAAGCGTGATCAGCCAACAAGAAAGACGGTCGATCTTTTTTACTCTTCCAACAATCAGTCTCAAGTAACCTATGACGTTGATAATACTGCTTTCATTGGGAAGATTGTTCCTTTAATGCCAGCTGTATTGTTGGCCGGTATGACTGAGAATCGAATGTTGGGATTGGCTCAGCAAAAATACCGCTTGCTGCCTGGTAATAAACGTTTAGGGCGAAAGTCAATCATTCGGGACTTACGTGTTGAAGCTCCGGATAAAGGTTATGTGAGTTTGGAACTGCTGGATGATTTTTTCCATCGCCAATATCGACAGAAGTACGTTAAGGCAACAGTTGAGCATCAAAGTGGTGGTGACTTGTTTTTACCCAAAGAACCTTATAGCCCGAAAATAAAGAAGCTTCGTTTGAACTACAAAGCGGTAGCATCTCAAGCAAATCTGAAGGAGGATAGCGAATCGGCTTTTCTGCAACGCGACATTGAGTTTTTCCAGTTAGGAGCGTTCGGACAACGCGAAGTTCATGCTTATTTGCAGCGGCAGGCAGCATGGACTACCAATGACGAAACCACCCTGTTGGCGGACTATTCGCAGCAGGGGGAGTTGTTCGTTGGGGTGAAAAACTGGGTAGCTGGACAAACACTGCAATTGCTTATTCAAGTGGCTGAAGGAAGTGCAAACCCTGAAAAGGATAAAGAGCTTGTTCAATGGTCGTTGTTGATGAGTGATGCTTGGCGCCCTCTGACTACCGAGTATTTATTGGCAGATGGGACAAATGGCTTGTTGCGAAGTGGAATTGTAAAAGTGAACTTACCGGAGGGAAAAGTAACTGAAAGTGGATGGATGCCGGTCGGTTTGGTTTGGCTTCGGGCTTCTGTTCAGGCTAATCCAGATGCGGTATGCCAACTGATTGGAGTTCATGCCCAAGCAGGGATTGCTTCGGTTGTCAGCCCACAAAAACATCCGGCTCATTTGAAGCAGCCCTTGCCGGCTGAAACCATTAGTAAGTTGCAGCGGCCCAATCCGGCCATCAAAAGGGTGATGCAACCATATGCAAGCTTTGGAGGAAGGGCTGTTGAGGCAGATACTGCCTATTACACCCGGGTGAGCGAACGTCTGCGGCATAAGAATCGTGCGATAAACCTGTGGGATTACGAACGCTTGGTTTTACAGGAGTTTCCGGACTTGAGCCAGGTAAAATGCCTGAATCATAGTTGCCCATCTAAGAATCTGGCCCCGGGACATGTGCATTTGATTGTTGTTCCTAATCTTCAAAATAAGAATGCAGTTAATCGCCTTCAACCTCGTGTTAGTAAAGATTTGTTGGATCAAATTCGGCGTTTTGTTGGTAGGCTGAGTTCTATTTTTGTCGAGCTTCATGTTAGTAATCCATTTTATGAAGAAGTTCAACTAGAATTTGAAGTAAGTTTTCTAAGGGATTATGAATTTGGGTATTATCAGAAAGAACTCAATCGAGAGTTGGTTGAATTCTTATCGCCGTGGTCGATTGGGAAACAAACCGAGTTTTCGTTTGGTGGTCGAATTGAAAAATCTGTGTTATTGAAGTTTGTTGAAACGCGTCACTATGTTGATTTTGTTTCGCATTTCAAGATGTATCACGAAGGCGGAACCGATCAGGAGTCCGCTATTGCAAGCAGCCCAAAAGCTATTTTAGTGTCTCACCGCGAACATCTCATTCATCGTTACACCAGAAATAATTAAGCTATGAGAGTAAGTCCCGTCATACCTAAAATTGATAAAAAGAAGGCCGATGCCGGAAATTATTATTGGTTACGCTCCGAAGGATTGAACTATATTCAGGAGTTGTCGGGCCGAATCTGGACGGATTACAACACACATGATCCGGGAGTGACCATTCTTGAAACACTTTGTTTTGCATTGACTGACTTGGATTATCGGACAAACTTTCCGATAGCGGATCTATTGGCCGAAGAAAAAGACAATGAGCAAGCGATGCATAAGCAGTTTTTGTCGGCTATTCGTGCGTTGCCTTCTCGTCCGGTTAGTATTGCTGATTACCGGCGGTTGCTAATTGATATTCCTGGTGTTCGAAATGCCTGGTTGGGGGAAGGTAAGCAAGAGGCTCCAATCTATTTTAAGCCGGATGAAAAAGAGCTTTCCACCTTGAAAGGGCAAGCTAAAAATATTGAATCCATTCATTTACGAGGAATTTATAAGGTTTGGCTCGAGTTGGATGAAGACCTTGGCAAGCAGGAGCAAGCTAAGGTGAGTGCCGAGGTTAAAAGGCGTTTGCAAGCAAATCGGAACCTGTGCGAAGTTTTTCAGGATCCAAAACCAATTGGTTCGCAGGATTTTATTCTGTGCGGTGAAATAAGCTTGAGTCCCAATGCTTCAGTAGAGCAGGTTCAAGCCAGGATCTTGTTTGAGGTTCAGTCTTATCTGACGCCTGCTGTGAAGGCTTATTCTTTGCAGGAAATGCTTGACTTGGGCAAAACGCCCGAGGAGATTTTTGAAGGACCATTGTATCAGGATCGCGAGCAACGGTTCTCGGGAGGCTTTATTACAAATGAAGATTTGGAAGCCTCGGAATTGCGCTCGACAATCTATTTGTCAGACATTATTCAGCGAATCATGGCTATTGATGGAGTCGAGGCCGTTCGCGACTTGGTGATTCAGCCCAATACGGCAAAGCTACCGGCCAATTGGGACAAATGGGTGGTGCCGGTTGAGGCCGGATGTCAGGCCATTATCGATTCTGAGCAATCTCGTTTTGTATTTTATAAAGACGTTTTGGCCTTTAGAGCGAATGATGAATTGGTACAAGAGAATCTGGACGAGCTGAACTTAGCAGCTCGCCAGGAACGTGAATCGATTCAGATTTCAGACTTGCCGATGGTGCAGGGAGAGTTTGTTGATCCGGAGCATTACGAATCAATCACGACCGAATTTCCGTTGAATTATGGGATTGGTGAGCACGGTCTTTCTCCACGGGCAAGTAAACAGGAGCACGCGAAAGCCAAACAGTTAAAAGCTTATCTGTTATTTTACGACCAGTTGATGGCGAATTTCTTTGCACAGCTGGCTAGTGTTAAGCAGTTGTTCTCAAACGATAGTGAAATCAAACAAACCTATTTTAGCCAACTTGTTTCTGGAATGAATGGCTTGGAGTATCTACTTGCCGATGGAGAGCATTTCCCAGAGAAACTTAAGGAGATCGGAGAGACGAAAGCGCTGTTTTTTGAGCGCCGTCACCAATTCCTGGATCATCTTTTGAGTCGTTTCAACGAACAGTTCAATGAGTATGTTTGGCTGATGTATTCCATGTCGGGAGAGCTGGATGAGCGGCAGGCCATGTTGGAAGAAAAAGCTCATTTTCTGGAAAATTATGAATGGATTTCCAGACATCGCTCCGCTGGCTTTGACTACAGCTTGATTGATGAATTATGGGATACCGATAATGTTTCCGGGCTTCAGCATCGTGTGGCACATTTGTTGGGATTTCGAAATTACAGGCGCCGAAACCTGGCCTACATTCAATATGATATTTATAATGAAGAAGATGATGATGACCTGGAGGAATACCGCTTTCGGGTGATCGATAGCCAAACCGATAAAATTTTGATCAGCAGCAGTACGCGTTATTTGGATGAAGATGATGCAATTGCTGAAATGAAGCGATGTGTTGAGTTGGGAACGGAATTGGCAAGTTATGAGCTGAAAGAAACGACTGATGGACGCTTTTACTTCAATTTGATTGATGAAACGAGTGAGGTCATTGGACGTCGTATCGAATATTTTGATACCCCGGAAGAACGCAAAGAAGCGATCGACTACCTCCGGCGCTTTTTGAAAACAAACTACAGCAGTGAGGGATTTTTTGTGGTTGAGCATATTTTGCTCCGGCCGCTAGCTGCTGGTTATCCGGTCTTTCGGGTTTGCGAGGGCAGTGAAAATGACTGCGTTCAGCGTGATCCTTATTCCTTTCAGGTGTCAGTTATTCTGCCGGCCTGGGAGAAACGTTTTCAGAATATGGATTTCCGAAAGTTTGCGGAAAAGACTATACGTATGGAAACTCCGGCTCACATATTTCCTAAAATATGCTGGGTGAATGAATTGCAGCTCTCGGAGTTTGAAGACTGCTATAAAGATTGGTTGTTGGCTCGTTCTGTTTATCCGAAGAAAGCTTCCAAATACAAAGAAATACTGGATTGCTTGCTTCGGAGTCTGGAGAAATTGAACACGGTTTATCCGGAGGGGACTTTACACGATTGTGTTGACGGTCAAGTCGATAATCCAATGGTTTTGAACTTGACGAGCCTGGGGACTATGAAAAAGCAGAAGGACTAGGTGGACTAAGAAAAGATACAATTGCCTATACGCACATTGCAGCAACTTTTAAGAAACAGCATCATGGAAAGTAATTTTTTAGAATTGAAAAACAGACTGGATCGTTATCCGGTGTTCGAAGAAAATCAGGTGCTTACCGAGGAGCATCTCAATGAGGTGGTAACTTACCTCGACCAACAAACCCGTTTGAATCGTCGCAATCTGCATGGCTATGGCGTGGTGTGCGGCCTGAAATTGAGTTTGGTAAATAGGCGGTTGCAGCTTTCCAAGGGATGTGCTTTAACAACGGATGGTGATTTATTGGAATGGCCGAAAACCGTCGCATTTCCAAATTTTAGGTTGTTTGAGGATTCAAATGCTGACTATCCTTTGTTTAAGGAGCTTGCTGTTTATGAGCTAATCCCTCAGGGGGTGAAGGAAGAGGGGCAGTTGCCGTTCAGTCAGCTAAATCAGCATACGAATAAGAAGTTGAGTGATTTTGCTGTTTTGCTGTATTTAGAGAGTTACCTTTTCGATCCGGATTTGTGCACCGGTGGTGATTGTGACAATAAGGGGCAAAAGCAAATCAACAAACTTCGGGTTTTACTAGTTCCTAAAAAGTTAGCTTCCAGGCAGCCATCCTTGCAAACTTCAAGTAAAGCTTTTTTCAATCTTCAAAAACTTTCCATCAAGCGTTTGCCGTTAACCCCCGGTGCTTTCGACAGTTATTCCAAATTGGCTAATGCTTACCAGTCCATCATTGCAAGTACAAGTAAATCTTTGCAAGGGGCCATTCGCAAATCTTATGCGCAGTTTCAATTCTTATTGGCTGATGCTTTTAATAATATTGACCCAACAGCTGCCTGGGCGCAACAGCTGGCTAGCATTAGTGGAACAACAACAACAGCTGGGAAGCAGTATGTTTATGCATTTATGCAGGATTTAATTGATGCCTACAATGAGTTTGTTGATTCTTGTTACCAGATAGATGTTGCTTGTTTACCCGATGTGGACCTTAGTCCCAAACATGCATTTTTGGGAGATGCAGCCGCGCAAATTAACGATCGAAAAGATCCCTATCGCCAGCACTTTGTGGCAATAGCCAAAGGGCAGCAAGAGGAGCAGAAATTGAAACGTTGTATTTTTAATTTTCAGCGGATTGGAGCACTGATACAGTCTGCCGGATTTGCGAATCTTGCTGCGATTCGAATTACGCCTTCACAATTTGACGGTTATCTAGGGAAAAAGGCAATTCCTGCTTATTACACGGTAAGTGGGGCTCAAAAGCTCTCTGAGCATTGGGATTTTGATCGCACTGAAAAGGAAGAAACTGATCAGATTGGTTCCTATCATGCTGCGCAGTACTCTTCGCGTGATGACATTCGCAATCCACTAGCCTATAACTTGTCTCCCTTCAATCATTTCCGAGTTGAAGGACATTTGGGACAACCATTTAAGAGTGCGTTGGAGGAAATTCAACAGCTTATCAGGTCACATAATC
This sequence comes from Sunxiuqinia elliptica, assembly GCF_900113005.1. GTDB lineage: Bacteria > Bacteroidota > Bacteroidia > Bacteroidales > Prolixibacteraceae > Sunxiuqinia > Sunxiuqinia elliptica. The sequence goes on along the minus strand of NZ_FONW01000008.1, from coordinate 105,115 downwards.
TTCCGATTAAGGTGCTTCCAATTATGATTGAAACTGATTTTACCCGGGCTTGGGTTTGGCCGGGACTGAAATACTATGGCATGGAGATTCTGCACAAGCTTTATCGTGATGAGCTGGTAAATAATCTCAACGAACTGAAGCGTTTTAATCAGGAGCTGAATACGAAAGTTCAGGCTGCTGCCGATGATGAACTGCCGCCATTGAATATTGAAGCTAATGCGTTGTCAATAAAAGCTTTTACGGCACAGCAAACCCAATTGGTTAATCAAAAGATTGGCGATACGAAAATGTTTCTGGCGAAGTCGATCGTTGATTTTGATCATGATGCATTTGAAAATAACTACAAAGAAGTGGTGGCCCAGGGTGCAATGCTGAATAAAGGGATTAAAGGAGTGACCTTTGCTTCTTCTTACACGCCACTTGAGAAAACGGTAAACAACATTAATTTTAGCAAGTTGAAAGGCTTAGCTGATTTAATTCGCAAGCGGGAGGAAAAGAGCAAAGAGAAGTCGATGTTGCAAACTTTTATTGAGGAAAATCCAGGCTTGGAGCATACCGGAGGCGTACAGCCTGGAGGTACATTTGTGCTGCTCTACAGTTCAACCTCAAAGCGGGTTGTTGCCGATATGAGTTTGCCCTATTGGTATATTGATCAGCCTATCCAGGAAGTTCCTGAGGAAACGGATATTTCAGACGATAATTTGGTGCTGGATTGGAAATTCAACAACGACATTTTTGTTTACACCAATCAGAATAAAAAATTGAAAGAAAATCTGGCAGAGCTTAACCTGCAGTTGGATCAGGTGAAGTTTGATTTAGCATCGCAAAAAACAAACTTAAACACCTATCAGGGAAGCATTAATACACTGATTCAAACAATTCCGAATTACCAGATTGACTATGGAAATATCGGAACAGTTGGAGAATTCGTCAATCCAGACCTTGCTAAAAATGTTGGTTTGCTGACCGAGATGAATAATTACAAAATGTATCTGGATAATCAAATAAAATCGGGTGCAGCAACAGAGTCAGAAAAGGCGGTTTACAATGATATGGAATTGGTGATGGCAGGAATTGTGGAAGATACAATTGAGAAGACTTCAAAATCAACCGTGGATATTCAAGCTGGTAGTGAGGAAGCAAAATCACTTGAAATGATGGTAGATATGACTAAAAACTTAACCAATGACAGTGCTGTTTCAAAGGTTAAGAATACGATTGAAAGTGCTAAGACAAGTTCTGGAAGTAAGACCAATTATTTGGCTGCTCTAAACTTGTTTAAACTGTAAGCTCATTTAGAAGATGACAAAAAAGCATTCACATATTATTCAGGGGATGCAGGTGGACTTTAGGGTAGATGATCGTTCTGCTGGCGATGAGGTTTTGCAAATGGCTGGTGATATTGTCAAAAGCAAGATTGTTCCAATTACAGAAAAAGTGCTGGATGAATGGGATGAGGACAATACACGGATTAAGTTGGATCGCTTGGAGATTGATTTGGGAACCATGCCTTTGGAAAGTTTTGTGAGTTCGATGCCTGATGTATTTGAAAAACGGATACGGGATAGTTTGAGTGAACTTTTTTCGAGAAGCAGTCCTAAAAAGAAGCAGGTGAAGAAAGTGGCTCAGGAGAAGGCCCTGTTAGAGGAGTTTATTGCTTATTTGAAGTTTGGTCGTTTTTCCTGGCAAGTGCATCGGGAGCTTACTCAGACCCCGGATGAGATGCTGGTTGTTCTGTTGGAGTGTAACAAAAAACAGCTGTTGAAAGAGCTGAAATCTTTACTCGATCAGCCTGTTATATTGAATCGCTTAGTCAGATCCTTAAAGACAGATACGATGGATTTGTTGTTGGCAGAGATGGCTTTTGGTGACGCTGCCACTCAGGCTATGTTGCTTATTGGGGCGTTGTGTCGTTTCACCCATGAGCAGTCAATTGAGCTGTCTCGTCAGCAGGTGGAGCGAGCGGTGTATCGTCAGGCACTAGGGAGGGCTATTCGTAATCAGGTGATATTCTCAGGGAAAACAGTGGCAAGTATCTTTCACGATTTAATGAATTTCTTGCAGGTCGATTCCGTAGAGAAGAGGCAATACGTGAAGTATTTTGCCAAGTTCAGGAAGAATGATGACTTTTTAAAGCAATATGCCGATTTGAAAAATAGCTTAAAGAAGGAGAATGAACTTGATTTGAGTGAAGAAGATAAACAGGTGTTTGTAACAGGGTCAAATGAAGAGAGCTCAAAAGAAGAAACTGCAAAGGATGCAGAGTCTCTTGAGCCAAAAGAAATGATTTTCCCAATAAAAAATGCGGGCTTAGTTTTAGTGTATCCCTATCTGAAGACACTGTTTGAGCGTATGGAGTGGATGTCGGCTAATACTTTCTCCAATGCCAGATCGGCCCAGCATGCTGTGTTGTTAACGGATTATCTTGTTTATGGCGATAAAGCAATTGTTGCTGAGCATGACTTGGTGTTAAATAAGCTGCTTTGTGGTTTATTGCCGCAACAAAGTATTGATCCTTTGCTGAGCATAGAAGAGCAGCATCGAAAGGAAGCTGATAGTTTGCTGGAATCTGCCATTCAGCATTGGTCGGTTCTAAAAAATACTTCAATAGAAGGTTATCGCTACTCCTTTTTGCAGCGCGAAGGGGTATTGTCTTACCGGGAGTCTCATTGGCACTTACGGGTGGAACGTAAAAGTATGGACTTGCTGCTCGAAGCTTTGCCTTATACCTTAAGTATTATTCAATTGCCATGGATGGCTGAAAAACTTGTTGTTGAATGGTAGCCGATAATGCACATAAAAATGCTGTTTCAATGGAGCAGGAGTTGAATTGGTTTTCAAAGGTACTCGATACCCGTTTGAAATTGCACATGGGGCAGGAGTGTTCGTATCAATCCATTGAAGAGGTTGAGGCGCCAAAGCATCAGGGAAAAGATTCGATTTATGCCGCTTTTATCAATTATTACCAATTGGATTTTGCAGAGCGCCTTTTGTTGATGTTGGCTTTCATTCCGCATATTCGTCCTCAGTTGCTCGATCCGTTAATGATCGAAAATAAGATGACAAATCGAGGATGGACAGAGTTTGGAGGTATCCTTGGGAAGAATCACAGTGGTGTTTTGCCAACAGGAGAGACCTTTTTGTTTCTAATGGCGGGCAATCACCTGGAGCAGCGTTTTTGGCTGACCAAACTTTTTCAAGGAGAACATATTTTTGCGCGTCATCATATTTTAAAACTTGATCCAGCTCCGGATGGGGAGCCGTTTTTGTCTGGAGTAATTCAATTGTCGCGCGATATGTTGGATTACCTGACGATGGGCGAATATCATCAGCCGGTGATGAGCTCACGTTTTCCAGCTAAGCGAATTACCACCGAACGGGATTGGAGTGATTTGGTCGTTGATGATAAAACGCGTATTCAGATTGATGAAATAAAAACCTGGTTGGAGTATGGAAATGCCTTGCTTTATGATTGGGGGATGAGTAAGAAACTTCGCAAAGGCTACCGCTGCCTGTTTTATGGGCCATCCGGAACTGGGAAAACGATGATCGCCTGTTTGTTGGGAAAAGATACCAATCGGGATGTGTATCGGGTTGATCTGTCCTTGGTGGTGTCCAAGTATATTGGAGAAACCGAGAAGAATTTGTCTGCTGTTTTTGATCAGGCAGAGCATAAAAACTGGATTTTGTTTTTTGATGAGGCCGATGCCTTGTTCGGAAAGCGAACAAATGTTTCTGATGCTCATGATCGCTTTGCAAATCAGGAAGTTTCTTACTTGTTGCAGCGAATTGAAGACTACAATGGACTGGTAGTGCTGGCATCCAATCAAAAAGATAATATGGATGATGCTTTTACGCGTCGTTTTGATAACATGATCAATTTTGCACTTCCGAAACCGGGGCAACGACTCAAAATCTGGGAGCAAGCTTTTGCTGAAAAATCGTCCTTGGCTCCAGATGTTTCTTTAAATGAATTGGCCAAAAACTACGAACTGTCGGGTGGGGCAATAATGAATGCTGTTGGCTATGCCTCACTGATGACTCTGAAGAAAAACTCGAAAGAGATTGCTAAAAATGACCTTCTTGCTGGTGTTCATAAAGAGTTTCAGAAGGAAGGGCGAACTGTTTGATGTTAAAAAATGGCAGCTATGCGAACTGAAAAACAAACAAAAGAAAAAGAAGAAGGTCGGGCCTTGGCTAATCAAATACAAACCGGGCAGAAGAAGAAAAACAAGCACTTCTCCGAAGACCTGCAAAACCGGGCTGAGTCGTCACTGGGCGAAGATCTTTCGTCTGTCAATATTCATCCAGAGTCAAAGCAGGCGGGGCAGCTCAATGCGAAGGCTTTTACTCGAGGAGAAAATATTCACTTTGCGCCGGGGCAATTTAAACCGAATACAACAGAAGGACAAAAGCTGCTGGGGCACGAGCTTGCGCATGTACAGCAACAGCGCCAAGGGAGAGTGAAACCGACACACCGGTTTGGGCAAACTCTGTTGAATGACAATCAAGGCTTGGAAGCTGAAGCCAATCAAAAAGGGCAGGAGTTGGCTAATTCCTCGAGTCGTTTCATCGCTGGGAACAATGGACAGAAGAGGGCTTCGGGCCGTGTTGCTTCTGAGGCTCAGGCTCCGGTACAGCGATTTAAAATAGGCGCCACAGATGAAAAGAAATACATCCGTTTTTCATCGTTTGTAAAAAGTGAGATGCCCAAGAAGCACAACGATCCTCGTGCACTTGCAGCACTCAATAAGTATGGCACTAACACGGGAGCCACCAAAAAAGATATTGCCGAGGAAATGAAGTGGGGGAAAGGGCCAATTATTAATGTTACGGCACTCTCTGGCGCCAATGGCGAGTTTTCGCCAGGCATCGGGTCGCAGGAATTACGAATTGATGATACCATCGTGAATGCTTATGAAAAGGCAAAAACCGATTTGCCGGCCCATAAATTGTTTTTAGAGTCAACAATTCTGCACGAGTTTACTCACTTTCTGGATGATCAGGATAGTACTGACCGCGCCGGAGAAGAAGGACAGGATTTTGAGGAAGCAACTTATGGGGTTGACATTGATTCGGTTAGCGATGCACCCAGTGTGCTGAATGCGCAGTATGGGCCTGGAAACTGGACAATCTCCTTGGTTGGAAAGAATGCCAGCTACAAACAAAGGTACATTGTATCGGGAGCTGCCAAAGGAAATGGAACTTACGAAGTTGATGGAACTGCATTTACAAAGAGCATTGAAGGACCAAAAGCTGGGAAATGGCGTATTCGCATCCAGCATAACGATGGCTCTGGCTGGAAAAACTCAGAACTTCGCAATGTGAAAGAAAGTGCGGGAGAATATACGTTACGTTCAGAAGATTGGACGGACTCTGATTTTAATGATCTGGAACTGAAGGTCAAGAAAAAGTAAGATTGGCTTATTCCGTTTCTTGAACTTGAAACTCTGGATTTTCTTGATTTATAGCTTCTTCGTTCTGATTTAGATTGAATTCTTTTCGAAGCAGTAAAATACATCCGATTGCTACGATCACTCCACAGGCTGTAATCAGGATCATATTTAGCATGCCTCCGTAATATTCTGCCGCTGGAGTCATCACTTCATCGGGCCCTACCAAGTGAAGTTGGATGAACGCAATTCCATTATTGGTCAGGTGAATTAGAATTGGCAACCACAGATTTTTTGTTCGATAATAGATCCACCCGGAGAACATCCCAATAACCATGGCTGCTACGAATTGCCATGGGTTGAGATGGACCAACCCGAAAAGAAAACTGGAAAACAGGATCGCTTTAACTGGAGAGTATCGTTTGAGCAGTCCATCCAAAATAATTCCCCGAAAGATCAGTTCTTCCAGAATTGGCGCTGCAATAACAATTGCTATAAAGGAAAGAAAACCCTTTTGGCCCGCAAACTCCATGAAAATCTGTTTGATAAAATCAGACATGGGAATAAGCTCTGTAATTGGAGCAACTACACCTATCTGAATGCCGAAGATACCAAGAGCCGCTAATAAGGTTATTTTTGTCGTCGTGAAGCTGAATGGATAGCTAGTCTGGCGGGTTTTGTCTTGTCTGATGCGATTGACGATGAAAAATGTTCCTCCCATTGAAAGCAGGTAGTAAACTAGAAAGCTAACTTCTTTACCTGCAGATTCATTCAGAATTAAATTGACCGGAGCCAGCACAAGCATGGCTAAAATGGCAATCCCAAAGATTCCCCAGCTTTGTTTTATTGAAGGATAAGATTTGGTGGTAGCTTGAGCTTTTTCGTCAGGCTGATTGGTAGTCATCGATAATTGGTTGTTTGAGTTTGTGTTTTCGATTTTAGCGAATATTTGAATAAAATGCAAGATTTAGATCCATATCGTGTTGGAAAACACTCGAAAGGGATGATGTTGAGGAAGTGGTGATTGGAAGTGGAGCAATAAAGGGATTGTTGCTAGATGGGATTACGCTATAAATTGTTAGAGTGGCTGCTATTTCCAGTTGTTTTTCTTTTTAATATCGTTCCATTCAGAGCGTAAAATACTATAGTAAATCGTATCTCTTCTTCGGTTATGAGTCATTAGGGTATGGCTTCTCAATATTCCTTCTTCAGTCATTCCAATTCTGGCTAATGCTTTTCTTGCAGGAAGATTTAAAACATCAGTTTTGGATTCGACCCGTTCAAAACCGATGTTTTCAAAACAATACTTTAGCATCAAGTACTTAATTTGGTCATTTATTCCTTTTCCTTGGAATTCTTTTGCAATCCAGGTCCAACCAATCTCAACCCTTTTGTTATTGTATGAAATATTCCCAAGGCTTGTAGACCCAATTATTTCAGCGTTTGCCTTGTTTTCGATTGTAAAGGCAAGCCTTTGTTGTTTTAATATTTGTTGGCAGGCAGTGTCAATCCATTTTTCTAATTCATTGTCAATAGATAAATCACTGGTGAAATAAGTCCACAACGAAGGCGTATTGGTTGTTTGACGGTACTGACTCAAGTCCTCTTTTTGCAATGGCCTCAATCGGACTTTTTTCGTTTCAAGGATAACATCAAAATCTATCATATTGGCTCAGGCTAATTGACAACTGCGAAAAGAAAGGGCTTACTCTTCTTTTTTGTTTATAAAGTTAAGCGATGCAGAGTTCACGCAATGCCGGGTGTTTTTGTCGGTAAACCGTTCTCCGTAAAAAACATGTCCCAAGTGGCCGCCGCAGTTGGTGCAGGTGATTTCTGTTCTCCTGCCGTCGGCATCGACTGATTTTGTGATTGCTCCGGCTATTTCATCATCAAAACTTGGCCAGCCGCAGCCCGAATCAAATTTATCCGAGGAACGGAAGAGGGGAGCATCACAACGTCTGCAACAATAAGTTCCTTCAGCTTTATTTTTATAGTACTTCCCAGTAAAAGCGGGCTCAGTTCCTTTGTTTATAAGCACGTATTCTTCAAATGGACTCAGTTCATTGTATTTCATACTTCACTCTTTTAACTTGCCGTAAAGGCAAGAATTTACACACAAACAATTCTCTTTTACACTAAGACAGATGAAGACGCCAGTTGGTTTGATGAAAGACTGAAAATGGAATGATATTATCGAGGCCGAATTCCGATTCCTGGCCGATCATTTAACGTTACTTTTCCGTCAATGATCTTAATACCATCGTAAACGTCGTTGCTTATCAATAGATTCCCATCCAGGTCGGCCCAATTGGTTAGCGGGGCAATTTGTGCAGCAGCAGATACGGCACAGGACGTCTCGGTCATGCAGCCAATCATTACCTTCATGCCAAGCGATTTAGCCAGCGATATCATTTTGTAAGCTTCACGCATTCCGGTACATTTCATTAGTTTCACATTGATGCCCGAATAAACTTGGTGAGCCTTTAAAACGTCCGGAAAACGTTGCAAGGCTTCATCGGCAATCGTCGGAAGCGGACTGTGTTGTGTTAGCCAGGCCATATCATCAATCGCTGTTTTGGGCATGGGCTGTTCGACAAAAACAATTCCTTTTTCTTTCAGCCAATGAATCATTTCCAGTGCTTCTTTTTTGTCTGTCCATCCTTGATTGACATCCACACATAGGGGAACATCAGAGACTGAACGAATTGTTTCGATCATTTCCTTGTCGTTTCCTGCACCTAGTTTAACCTTAAGGATTTTGAAATGGGCAGCTTCTTTTACTTTTTGTCGTACAACTTCAGGTTTGTCAATGCCAATCGTAAAAGAGGTGTTGGGAGTTTTGTCCGGATTTAGTCCCCAGAGTTTGTACCAAGGTTGCTTGACCAGCTTCCCAACCAAGTCGTGAAGTGCAATGTCAACTGATGCTTTGGCCGCAGCGTTTCCGGGCGCTAGCTCATCCACGTAGGCTAAAATTTCTTCCATCTTAAACGGATCTTTAAATTGACTCAAATCCAATTTAGAAAGAAAAGCGGTAGCTGTTTGGTGGCTTTCTCCCAAATACGGAGGCATGGATGCTTCTCCATACCCAATTACTCCATCGCATTCGAGCTCTGTTAGCATAACGGGAGTTGTTGTGCGCGAGCTGTTGGCTAGGGTGAATACATGTTTTAGCTGCAGATCATAAGGTCTGAATCGTAGCTTCAATCCCTTGTTGGACGAGGATGAGAATGCCGGAAATGAAGGGTATAACATACTGGTTGTGCTTATTATTGTTGCTTTTTTGATGAATTGTCTGCGTGAATTATTCATAGGTTTTGATTTGTTCGTTATTGGATTGCTGTTAATTATACCAAGGGTGTTGCTTTGCGGTTTGAATACCCGGAGTATTTAGCTGGCTTTTTATGCGACGTGCATGCAACAAGCTACTTTTTCGGTATTCGCTATAGCGCTCACTTGCTGGGTCAAGACTGTTAATTTTGATTGTTCCCGAAGCATGAACGTAATTTGCTCCGCCCAATGAAAATGCCACATGGGTAACACGTTCAGGCGATGACTCAGTTGCATTTCTGCCAAAATAGAGCAAGTCTCCTTCTTGTAGGTTTTGGAAGCCATTTTCCAACGAAACGGCCTCGCCATGCCGTACTTGAAGAGAAGCATCACGGGCAAGAATAATTCCTTGAGACCAATACAGTGTTTTTATAAAACCCGAGCAGTCCATCCCGACAGGAGAGGTGCCTCCCCAAAGGTAGGAGCGACCTAGTAGCTGGAATGCTAATTCCTGAAGCAAGTTGGTATTCACACTACTGTTTAAGCTCCATTCTCGGTAATCGGTTGCTGCCGTTTGTGGAAGGTAGCCAACTTGTTTGTTGGGTAGTTCAACTTCAAAAAAGTTGCCCTTGGTTCCTCGGTTGACTAAAAGGCTTCCTTTATAAAGCGTTGAAATACGAGGTGCTTCCGACTTCGCTTCACTTAAAACATAGGCTTGATCAGCAGTTAGTATTAATCTGTCACTAGCTTTCCATTGGCTGATTTGTTGGTCATCCATTTGGTTGACAGAACCGCTTAAAACCCAGGAAATATAGTTGTCAGGTGTTTGTATCAGCAACCAGCCATCCTCCTTTTTTAATACCATTACGGGAGTGCCTGCCAGAGCTTGAGTTACTAATTCGGCGCTGTATGCGGGCTTACTTCTGAGGTTTGAAACCGGAAGTATGGTTAAGCCCCAAGGTTTTTGATCTGTGGAGGGAAGCACAGCTACCTGATCAATCAGTGGAAAGGAGAATTCTTTTGCGAAGAGCGCTTCATGCGCTTCTTTGAGGTTGGTTTCGCCGGTTAACAAGAAGCTTTTTCCTTGTTGTTCAATTGCGATTTGAAACAATGCTTCACGTTTATCCGGAGCATACGTTTGCTGAATGGTATTGACGTGTTCTACTAATTCAGAGGGAATTGTGGGAGCCGAATTTTGACAGCCAATTAAGCTGATGAACAGCAAAAGGAGTAAGAAACTGAAGTTTTTTTGTTTGGTCATGATACGTTAGTTTAATTCTTTTACAACCAGCGAGTAAGTCCATTGGTCAAAGTATAGATTACCATTTTTCCACTCCACTTCGCCACGCTGGAAATCAATGGGTTCGCTTCTGGGATATGCTTTCTGGGGATTGAATTCCTGGCTGAAATCGTCATTGAAAATCAGGCGGTAACGATCCATCCCGTTGATATAGAAGTCACGTAATTGTTGATTTTGGGTGTTTTGTAAGCCGAAGGACTGGTCAAGAGGTACCCAGCCAATCCCTTCGTAGTAAACCTCACACCAATCGTGTAGGTTTTTGTTTCCTGGATGAAGCATCCAGCCGCTTTGCCATTTGCAGGGGATCCCTTTAATTCTTGCTAAGGTCATGAAAAGCAAGGTTTGCATACCACAATCACCTTTTTGATGGTCCAAAACATAAGCTGGGATGCATTCAAATGTTGAATACTCTAATGCGGATGCCCAAGGGATATGACGATTAATCCAATAATAGATTTTTTGGACCTTTTCAATTGGATCTTTACTGTCTCCAACTATGGAGTCAGCTAAATCCTTCATGCGTTGACTAAAGACAATGTGTGGTGGACGTTCGGAGATGTAATGTTGAAAGAGGGAATCATTGGTATGATAAGATTCCACTGATAGTTGGTTGAGGTTGAAATATGCTGGAAGTGTTTCAAATGAAGCGGTGTAGCTAAATTTTGTTGGTGTTTTCGCTAGCGCTTTTTGCTCCATGTACAGACTTCGCTGTAACTGTTGGTTATCTGCCAATTGGTAATTGTCTTGACTCGTTTTATGCAGTTCCACATTGGTTTGTCGTGGCGGAGCAACACGTGGAAATGGAAGCCAACAACGGAGGGTTTCTCCAGCAGGAACTGCATCGGCGTCAACTGTGAGCGTAAATGTTATTTCAAATTGTTTTGGTTCAAATCTTCCTGTTGCTTTTAGCTCGTTTAGTAAATTTTGAGTGTGCTGTAAGCGAAATGCAGGTAAGGTGGAGGAGTCGGGGCCATCAACTTTTAACTTGGCTTGATGAGCTACAGAATCCACCCGAAACAAGTTTGGAACAGCATTTCTAAAAAAACGCCTTTCTCCATTAATTAGACGATTCTCCAGTTTCTGAGATTGTTGCCATTGCAGGAACTGTTCTTCATCCAAGTCAGGAAAGTAAGCAGCCAGTTCGGCTCGAATGGTCTTTTCATCTTTTGAAAAATCAAGACTTATTCGTCGGTTCATATCATCCATTGACGCGTTTTTTAGTGGACTTTGACATGCTGTTACCAAAGAAATTAGTGTTAATATGTAAGATGTATGACATCTTAAATTCTTGGTGTGTAAAATGTTAGCTAATAATTCAATTCGTTTCACGGGTTTAGTCTTTATATGCTACTAAAAATAGTACTTTTGATTTTAAATCAAAACACCCTCATTGAATGGATATTCCTGTAATTTTTCAAGACGAATATTTAGTCGTTGTCGATAAGCCCGTCGACCTTCCGGTCCATAAAAATGATTTTATGCCGCATGATGCACCCTACTTAACAAAGCTCATTGGTGACCAATATGGAAAGTGGATCTATAATGTTCATCGGTTGGATTCCAAGACCTCTGGTCTTATTGTTTTGGCTTTTTCATCGGAGGTTGCTCATGAGCTGACTTTACAGTTTGAGCGGAAAGAGATTCTTAAAGAATATGCTGCGATTGTGGTTGGAGAGCTTCCAGAAAAAGGGGTGTTTGACGAGAAAGTGTTGGTTAAAAAGAAAAGTAAGTTTAAAAAGCCCGCAGTTACTCATTTCGAAAGGGAGAAGCTGGTGCCCACTTCTATTTCTTACAAGGAACAAGATGAGGTTTTCCTAAGTTTAGCCCGGGTTATGCCTGAAACGGGGCGATGGCACCAGATTCGCCAGCATTTTGCAAAGAACAGGCATGATATTGTTGGGGATTCTCATCATGGGGACTTTACATTGAATAAGCTGATCCGCGCAGAATGGGGCTTCAACCGATTGATGCTTCACGCACGGAAGCTTGGCTTTAAACATCCTGAGACAGAAGAGAACTTGTTGTTTGAAACAAACCTTCCTGATGAGTTTGAGGCTTTGCTTCAAGCAGTAGCTCCTAAATAGTCTTTGGAAGAAAACTTCAGGAAACAAATAGTTTGCTTACAAGGACTAAATGGGTAATAGGTACAGAAAGGCAAAAAAGTGACAAACAGAGCCACCGAGTATAAACAGGTGGAAGACCAAGTGAAAAAACGGAACCTTGGGGAAAAGGTAAAAAATGGCACCGGCCGTGTAGCTAATTCCACCTGCCAGTAAGAACCAAAGCGAAGTGTTCGGAACTTGCCTGATGACAGGTACAATCGCAAGAATTATAAGCCAGCCCATGGCAACATAAAGCCAAGCGGACAGGTTTCTCCATTTGGATGAATAGAACCAAATTTTAAAAATGATTCCGGCGATAGCTAAGGCCCAGATTAACCCAAAAATTGTCCATCCAACCCAGCCACGTAATGATATCAATGAAATTGGAGTGTATGAGCCGGCAATTAGAATGTAAATTGCCGAATGGTCAAACTTGTTCAACTTTATTTTTAACCTCGGGTTGGTGGCACTATGGTAGAGTGTCGATGCCAAATACAATAATACCATGCTTGCGCCAAAAACAGCAAAGCTAACAATGTGCCAGGCATTGCCATAGAGGGCGCCAAACACCGTTAGAAGTGTAACTCCGGCAACAGCCAGAGCAATCCCAATACCATGCGATACTGTATTGGCAATCTCTTCCGCCCGAACCAATCTTTTGCTCTTTCGTTTTGCCATCCTTGAATTGCTTTTTTTGCTGTTTAATTACAACTGGCAAAAATAGGAATTGTTGTTTCAGCTTTAAGTCCAAAATGGTGAATTGCATGTTTTATTGAGCTATCAGGAGGTTATTAAACGTATTTAGTTTGCTCAAATTGAGTGGTATGCCTGCTCCAATTCTGCTATGTTAATTTTTTTCATCTGAAAGAATGCTTTTAAAACTTGTTTTGACTTTTGACTGTCTGAGCTGGAAAGTAGTTGGTTGAGCATTTTGGGAACAATCTGCCAGGATACTCCAAATTGATCTTTCAACCAGCCGCACTGTTGAGCTTGTGGATTTCCGCCAACACGAAGCTTATCCCAATAGAAATCGGTTTCCTGTTGAGAATGAGTTTCAATAAGAAATGACGTGGCTTCGTTGAAGCTAGCCTGATGATTAAGATGACTGTCCATAGCGACAAAACCGGTATTGTGAATGCTGAATTTGGCATGTTTTATCGTACCAGGGATTCCTTGATCATTAGGCTCGTATGGATGCACTTCACCAATGTTGCTCTGTTCGAAAATTGATGTATAAAACTCTATGGCTTGAGCCGCTTTCCCGTGTTGCTCACCAGTAAACATCAGGCATGGTCGTATCGCATACTCATCGGGTGCATGAATTAGCTGCCAGGAGACCCCGAACCGATCCATGACCCAACCGTATTTTGAACTGAACGGGTAGGAGTCGAGCGGCATCATAACTTGCCCTTCTTTGGCAAGCTCTTTCCATAGTCGATCAATTTCATCTGTGGTAAGACAACTTACGTAAAATGAGATGGTCGGGTTAAATTGAAAAAGATCGCCTCCGTTTAGTGCGATGAATGGTTGGTTTAGTAGTTTGAATGATTGAGTCATTAAGCTACCGGGTTGCTGTCCATGCATTTCCTGTCCTTCCTCAGAGTATAACGTAGAGCTTCCGATTGCAGAAGGCTGAAAAATCTGGGTGTAAAAATTGATAGCTTCTGCTGCTTGGTTGTTAAACCATAAAAAGGGGGTGATGGGGGATTGATTTGCTTTCATTTTCCAATGTTTTAATCATTACTGAATAATCTTATTCTACTGGGTGAAAGGTGTAAGGTGCTGTTAGATTTTGGTTTAACCTTTAGCAAACTTAATGAATGTTTAACTTGTTTATACTGTGTAATGCCGACAATTGCCAGGGCAAAATACGACAACCCCCAAAAACTGATCTTATGAAACATGTTTCAATCCTTATTCCCAACGGACATTATAGTTTGGTAAATGTAGAAGGAACCTATCAGATATTCTCTTGGGTGAATGACTATTTAAGCCAAACGAATCAAGAGCCACTTTTTGAATTGCACTTAGTTGGACAAAGTCAAAAAGTGACCCAAACCAATGGCTTATTTACCATAACTCCTGATGTGTTATTGGATGATGTTTCAGCAACGGATCTGATTGTTGTTCCTGCCATTCATGGAGATTTGGATGAAAATTTGAAGAATAACTCGGATCTGGTCCCTTGGGTTCTAAAACATCATGAAGGGGGAGCAGAGGTGGTTGGTTTGTGTATTGGGGCTTTTTTTTTGGCAGCCATCGGATTATTGGATGGCAAACCGTGCTCAACACATTGGCAATTTGCCAATAAATTTCGCGAGCTATTTCCAAAAGTACATCTGATGGATCATAAAATTATGACCGAGTCCGATGGAATATACACCAGTGGAGGCGCTTATTCGTTTACGAATTTATTGATTTACCTGGTTGAAAAATATGGTGGGAGAGATTTGGCCGTGCTCGCATCTAAAGCATTTATGATTGATATAGACAGAAGTAGCCAGTCGCCATTTATCATTTTTTCAGGACAAAAGGCTCATCAGGATCAGTTGGTGCTGGATGTCCAGGAGTTTATTGAGCAGCATTTTGAAACAAAGATCTCCATTGATGAACTAGCTCGTGAGTTTAATATTGGCCGTCGCACATTGGAACGACGCTTTAAACGGGCTACTTCCAATACTATTGTAGAATATGCTCAACGCGTGAAGATTGAGGCTGCAAAGAAAGAATTGGAGTTGGGAACAACAACCGTAAGCGAAACCATGTATCATGTTGGGTATGCAGATACGAAAGCATTTCGTGATGTTTTTAGGCGGTTTGCAGGAATGTCGCCAGTTGATTATCGTAACAAATATGTCCGGGAGCTAAGTTCATATTCAGAATAAGAGCTGCTGAAAGTGGAGGTAAAATAAAAAGAGGCCCATTCATAATCGAAAGTGCCTCTCTAAAAAGATATCTTCTATTTGTTAGACTGCAGCAATTACTCGTTCCAGTCGTTCTGTAATATCGCTGGCAATCGCTCCTAAATTTTCGTTTTCAACAGCCATCATGGATGCAATTGGGTTGACTGCAGCCACCTCGACTTCACTTTCATTAAGTTGCTGTACAATAACATTACAAGGAAGCATGGTTCCTATTTTATCTTCAGCTTGCAAGGCCTTGTAGGCAGCGGGAGGATTGCAAGCTCCCAGTATGCGGTACTTTCTAAAATCAACATCCATTTTTTCTTTCAACTTCTCGTGGATATTAATCTCGGTTAGTACGCCAAAGCCTTCCTTTTTTAGCTCTTCAGTTACTTTTTGAATGGCCTCATCAAATGAATAGCTTGTCTTTTTCTCAATATAATACTTCATCGTTGGAGATTTTTATTGATTTATACTTGTGTTGTGATTTTCTTGATTTCTATTTTTTGAATGAAATCGGTCAAATGTTCAATTATTGTTGTATAGAAAACGATTGAGACAGCCCTTTTGTTTGAACCAGTTGAAAATAAACAAGAAGAGGGGCGAAAGGATTAGATTGCAGCTTGTAGGGTAAAAATAAAAAAGAGCTGAAAGCATCATTGAAATAATGCCTACAGCTCTTTCTTGCCAAAATTACTATTTAAAAAGTTGGTGCCAATAGCTCACAAACTTCCTCTAGAAAGCTTTGGTCGTTTGGGGTAAATGGAGCAGGCGAGTGGCTGTCGATATCTAGTTCGGCAATAAAATCACCATTTTTCAGAACGGGAACTACAATTTCTGACTGCACATCGAGGCTGCAAGCAATGTAGTTGTCTTCTTGGCTTACATCCTGAACAATGATGGTGGCTTTTTTCTCGGCAACTTGACCACACACACCTTTGCCAATTGCAATTTGGGTATGATCGGTAGGCTTACCTACATAGTCACCTAATTGTAATAAGCCATCTTTTAAAAGGTAAAAACCCACCCAGTCGTAGTGGTAAATCTTCGCTTTTAATATTTGGCAAACTTGTAGATGCAGATCAGATGGTTTTTGTGCTACCAACTCTTTGATCTCGGCTAAAACACCTTCGAAATCAGCTTTAATATCCATTTTCTTACTTCTCAATTAGTCGTTTACTTAATAACCATTTGGCTTTCATTCGTAATCTTTTCACAATACTTGCATTTCAATGCAACCGGTGATTTTGAAATGACTGAAAACGAGGTTGTAATGGGCTCGGCATTGGTGATGCATTTGGGATTAAAGCATTTTACGATGCCAACAACCTGGTCCGGAATCTCAACCACTTTTTTCTCAACAACTTCGTAATCCTTGATGATGTTGAGCTTTGCATGAGGGGCAATTAGGGCAATTTTATTAATCTCATCGTTTTCAAAGAACTGGTTAGAGACCTTAATAATTGCTTTATTGACCAACTTATCGCTGTCCAGATTAGCTCCAAAAGTAATCATGTTTGGAGTTTTGTCCAATTCCAGAATCGAGATGACATCAAACAGATTTTCGGATGGAATATGATCGATCACGGTACCTTGACTAATGGCACTTACTTTTAGTTTTAATTTCTTTTTCTGCTCTTTCATGATGATTACTTTAAGTTAAGGGCATGTGCAATGATTGCTTCACGGGTATACATACCATTCAGTGCCTGCTGGAAGTAGTAAGCTTTTTCGTTTTTGTCAACATCGGTTGCAATTTCATTTACTCGTGGAAGTGGATGAAGAATCCGCATGTTTGACTTGGTATTTGCTAGCATGCTGTTTTTCAGGATGTATACGTTTTTAACTTCTTCGTATTCCATTGGGTCTGAAAAACGTTCTTTCTGAACCCGGGTCATGTACATGATGTCTGCTTCGGAGATGATGTCGGTGAATTCACGATGTTCGAAGTAACGGATGTTTCGGTCGCGCAGAAACATTTTGTATTCCTCGGGCATTTGGAGTTCGTCCGGAGCAATGAAGTTGAAAATAGGATTTTCAAATTCAGACATGGCCATAAGCAAAGAATGAACTGTGCGTCCATAGCGCAGGTCACCAATCATGAAAATGTTCAGATTGTCAAAGGTTTGCTGGGTTTTCAAAATTGAATACATATCCAGCAAGGTTTGGGTCGGGTGCTGGTTGGCACCGTCGCCCGCATTAATAACTGGAACCGAAGAAACTTCGGCGGCGTAGCGAGCACTACCTTCCAAAGGATGGCGCATAACAATGAGGTCTGCGTATTGAGATACCATTCGTATGGTATCATGCAGCGTTTCTCCTTTGGTAACACTGGATGAACCGGCATCTGTAAATCCAACGATTCGTCCTCCCATTCGGCTAATCGCCGTTTCAAAACTTAAGCGGGTGCGGGTTGATGGCTCAAAGAACAACGAGGCTACCACTTTTCCTTCCAGAAGATTCTGGTTGGGATTTTTCTCGAAGTCAGCAGCCAGTTCCATAATTTTCAGGTACTCATCCTTGGAGTAATCCGTGATGGAAATTAAATCTTTTTTCTTCATGCGATCTGTTTCATTAAGGTTTCAAAAAAAAACCAACAGGATTAGAAATAATCACTGTTGGTTTTTCAATAGCCGGATAATATGCCGGTAATAAACTACTAAAATGCTTAGTAAATAAATGCCTTTTAAAAAGGCTGATGATACGTTTAACAAATGGGAAAAAATTTGTCAGGCGATCCTGATCACCGTTGGGAAAATCATATTGAATGATTAAACGTCTCATCAAAGCTCAAAAATAGGTATTCCCTCTGATTTAAATTTATGACGAAAGACAGGATTTATCACCAACTTATTAACAAATCGGCATTATTCAACGACCACTATTTCAACGCCTTCGATTTTTTTTAACTTTTCGATGATTCTTTCTGCCTCACTTTTTCTTACCGAAGAGGTGATTTTACAGCGTAATTCAAACTGATTTTCATGTTGTTTTAATCCTTCTTCTTTGAAAAGACGCATCACCGGATTCATATTGGGGTAATCAAAATACACCTGAAACTTCGTTTCAACCAGCTTTTCTACGATTGTTGCCCGTTCGAGCACATCGGCTGCAGACTCTTTATATGCATTGATTAGGCCGCTAACTCCCAAAAGTGTTCCTCCGAAGTAACGGACAACGACCACTAATACGTTGGTTAAGTTTAAGCGTCTTATTTGGCCCAGTATTGGCTTTCCGGCTGTTGATGAAGGTTCGCCATCGTCGTTGGCTCGAAAATGCTTCATGGAAGCCCCTAGTCGCCAGGCATAACAATGGTGTCGTGCCGAATGATGAGACTTTTTAAGTTGGTCAATGTGTTCTTTGATTTCCTCTTCAGTCTCTACAGGAAACGCATAAGCAATAAACTTGCTGCCTTTATCTTTAAACAAGCCTTCTTCTGCTTTTGCAATCGTTAGAAATGAATCGGTCATAGTTATTTAAAAAAAAGGCAGATCAAGTAGATCTGCCAGTTCCAATTACATATTAAGTTTCTTTTCTATCTCGTCAACAAACACCCTGAAATTTTTATCGGTGTCTTTGAGGTTATTGACTGTCTTGCAGGCGTGGAGGACCGTTGCGTGGTCTTTCTTCCCAATTTGAGCCCCAATAGAGGCGAGTGACGATTTTGTCAGACTTTTGGAGAAGTACATCGCCAACTGACGAGCCTGTACAATTTCTCGTTTGCGGGTTCGTGCCTGAAGCGTGTCAACCGGCATATTGAAATAATCGCAAACCACTTTTGAAATGTAATCAATGGAGAGTTCTCTTTTCGAGCTTTTTACCAGTTTGTTAACCATTTCGCTTGCCAACTCAATCGTCACCTCTTTGCGGTTCAAGGTTGACTGTGCTAACAAGGAAACTAAAGCTCCTTCGAGTTCACGGACATTATTACCAATGTGGGATGCAACGTATTCCAGTACTTCTTCGCTGATTTCGATACCATCTTTGTAGGTTTTTCTTTTCAGAATTTCCATACGGGTTTCAAAATCTGGCACCTGAAGGTCAGCGGTTAATCCCCATTTAAATCGAGAGAGCAGACGCTGTTCCATTCCTTTCAACTCGATTGGCGGTTTATCTGATGTTAGAATCAATTGTTTTCCGCTTTGGTGCAAATGGTTGAAAATGTGGAAGAAAGTTTCTTGTGTCTTTTCTTTCCCCGCAAATTCTTGAACATCATCAAGAATTAATACGTCGATCATTTGATAGAAGTGCAAAAAGTCATTGCGGTTATTGTTCCGGACTGCTTCAGTAAACTGAGTCTGAAACTTGTTTGCATTGACGTAAAGCACAATTTTATCTGGAAAACGTTCTTTAACCTCAATACCAATGGCTTGTCCTAAGTGAGTTTTTCCAAGTCCCGAAGCTCCATAAATCATCAGCGGGTTAAATGCGGTTCCCCCTGGATTTTGAGCTACGGCAAAGCCTGCACTTCTGGCTAAGCGGTTACATTCACCTTCAACAAAGTTTTCGAAAGTGTTGTCAGCCTTCAGTTGTGGATCAACTTGCAACTTTTGGATACCCGGAATGATAAACGGGTTTTTAATAGACGGTTTTCCCTCTGTCTTTAATGGTACGTTAAGTGGTTTGTTTTGAAGTTTACTATTGTTAGTTGTTGGATATTTGACCGTGTAGGGTTGGGCGTCGCTTTGATTGTTGCCCATCACCACTACATATTCCAATTTGGCATCGTTGCCCACTTCTTTGCGAAGTGTCTTCCTTAACAAGTCAATGTATTGCTCTTCCAGATATTCATAAAAGAAAGGGCTGGGGACCTGTATGGTCAATACTTGATTGTTAATTTTGATTGGAACAATTGGTTCAAACCAGGTTTTAAAACTAATTGCAGGAACATTATCTTTAATAACGGAAAGACAACGATTCCATACACCAAGATGATTGTTACTCATTTTGAACAGCAGGATTAATATATATTCGACAAATTTTTTCCCTATTTCGATTTCCCAAGAGCAAATTTTGTGAAAAAAAAAGTATTAAAAAAATCAATTTCCGCTTGACTTTTACAAAACGAATATAACCACTTTAGCAGTCAGCTAGTTAAAGATTTTCATTTTTTTATGCTTTATAACAATCAGAAAAACAGACTTTTACATGGGGACCTTTCTGAAACTCCTGTATTTAGAGGGACTTGCAGATTATGATATTTTTTAAGAAAAATTAAGATACTAATTTCCTAATCTGCGAAGAGCCTTTTCCAGCCTTACTTTTCGGCCATTCTTAAAGGCAATGATACTTGCGTCAGGAAAAATAACTTTTGCCTGCGTGTGAGTTTTCATAATTTTTGCGATGTCGCTTGTATTTCCTGTCATATAGTTGTAAACTCCCGAAACTTCAATTTCTTCAACTTGGTCAAAGTCGTCAAAAAGGGTATTATCCTTTGCCAGTCGAGTAGGGCTTGATATAAGGTGAACCTTGAATGTATAGGCTTCACTGTTTTTCTTCAGACTATTATTACGAGGAGAGATATAAACGTCCTTTCCGAGATCGAAGGCTGAGAAATGGACATAGCGTTTAGGATTATTACGAATGTCTTTCAATAAGAAATCGAGGCTTTGACTCATTTCAGTCAAGTTGGCGTAGAGTTGATCATCATTCATTAGTTTACCAACAGAGCCTTTGCCTTGCTCTATTTTGCCCAAGATGCTGTTAATTCCTTTTGCAGATGATTGGAGTTCGGTAACCAGCAGAGCTAAATCAGCGGCAGCTAAGCTATCGCTGATGGAAGAGAAGTTGCCCATCATGTTCGAAAAGTCATCTGAACTTTCATTTAAGGTAGCGCTAATCTCATTCACATTTTGAATAATCCCTTGTAGGTTGCCTTTTTCTGCGGTCAATAGTTCACTCAATTCGCTAGAAGCTTTTTCCAGGTTCAAAATGGTTTGATTGATATGCGCGAAGCTTTCTGATAAGTTTTTGCGGGCTTCGGCATTAAATACATAGGTTACAACAGTAATGGCCGAATCTAAGGACGCCAGTAGCTGTTCTGCCTTATTTTTTAGCGGGAGTACTTGCATGCTAACCTGCTCTTTCAGATCTTCCTCAATACTTCCTTTAATGGTATCTCCGGATGCATAATAAGCGTTTGAGGGAACGATCTGTAATTTGATCGATTTGGTTCCCATCAAATCTGACGAGACAATACGTGCAACTGATCCTTTGGGTATTTTAAAATCCCCCTCAAGTGAAAATGTAACCATTAAGCTGCCATCATTTCGATCGGTGAATTCAATGGTTTTCACTTGGCCTACCTGGTAGCCGTTCATCATGACGGCGCTTGATTCAAGTAAGCCGTCAATTCGTTCATAAATAACTTTATAGCTAGTATTTTGTTTGAAAAAATCAATGCCTTTCAGGTAGTTCATTCCCCAAATGAAAATAGCAAAACTAAATACAATTAGAATGCCTAGTTTGGCGTACTTAGAGAGTCTCATAGTGTTTTCTGCTTGTTTATACAATATTAAGAAGCATTCGCATAGAATACAAACATTGTGGATGTAACTATGGTTTTAATTTCCGCAACGCTTTATTTATTGAAATTGGTTTTTCGCCTTCAAAGGCAACAATGAATGCATCCGGATAAAGTGATTTGACCTGGTTTCTTAATTGCTTGATGGATTCAAAAGAACTGGTCTTTCCGTAGTAATATTTGTAGATAGATTGCACTTGCTTGCGTTGCACTTCTTTCAACCCTTTGAAATTGTAGGGAGCAGTTGCTAGTTTTTTACCCGATGCAGCAAGTTGAATACTAAAGAAGATGTCAGTATTGGATGTTTTAACAGTTGGAGTAGGGGGCGTTTCCGGTTGCTTAATGGTTTCCTGTGCTAATTCCTGAGTTGTTTGTGCAACCAGTTTATAATTGCTTTTGTTGTCAATGGCTTTTTTATAATCTCTAACGGCACGATAAATTGCAGATGCCAGATGACTCTGTCCCGTCGAACTTTTCATGTAATTCGCTTCTCCATTGTTGCTCAGAAATCCTGCTTCGACCAGGACACTGGGCATGCTGGTTCGCCTGAGTACCAAGAAACCAGCTTGTTTTACGCCGCGATCTTTCCGGCCTGCGCGATTCTTAAACTGTCCTTGAATAGCAGCGGCAACATCAATGCTTTGAGTTAGGTGTTCATCCTGTACCATTTCAAACATGATGTAGGACTCAGAAGAATTGGGATCAAACCCTTGGTAGGTCGAAGAATAATCATCCTCCATCAAAATTACCGCATTTTCCTTTTTGGCAACTTCCAGGTTCTCTTCGGTTCGGTGTAAACCCAGGACAAAAGTTTCGGTTCCGGTAATGGCCGGAGTGCCGCAATAGTTGGCATGTAACGAGATGAATAAGTCTGCCTTGCTTTTATTGGCAATGTCAGCTCGACGGTGCAACGGGACAAATACATCCTTGTCTCGTGTATACACAACTTTTACGTCGGGAAGGTTTTCTTTTATATATTGTCCTAATTTTAGTCCAATATTAAGCACAATATCTTTTTCTTTAATCTGTTTAAATACTGCTCCCGGATCTTTACCGCCGTGTCCCGGATCGATAATTACAGTGAACGGTTTGTCTGGCGTGTTTTTTGCATGGGCAACAGGCGCAAACAAGATTAAAATGAGAAAACTAGTCAAGTATATTTTGAGGCTGGTATTCATATTCATGTTTATTGAACGAAACAAAAATAGAAATATTAAAATTATTTTGCATTTGTTCAGCCCTTTGTCTGGGTTGAATTTATATTTTTGCAATCCAATGTAACCGCAATGGCTAACATTTTACCGGATTTGATAAGAAAACTAGTACCATACCTGTTCGTTCTCTTGTGCATCTCAACCTATGCACAAGATGGACCTGAAATCAGTCAACTTAAAGAGTTAGAGACCGAGTTTCCTGCTGATTCAATTATGTTCGATGATGAGCCTGTTGTCATTCAGGATTCTGTGGCAGTAGCCGATTCGTCCAGATCAACTGTATTGGATGCCAAGATTGCATACAATGCCTTGGATTCAATCGTTGTTTCGTTGGATGGACAGAAAGTATATCTGTATAATGATGCAGTCGTGACCTACCAATCGATTGAGTTAAAAGCAGACTATATCGAATTGGACCTTCAAAATAAGGAGGTTTATGCAGAAGGGGTTCCTGATTCTGCTGATGTAGTGCAAGGAAATCCGATCTTTAGAGATGGCGAAGAAGAGTTTGAAAGCAAAACCATGCGCTACAACTTCGAAAGTGAGAAAGGGATTATCACCGACGTTAAAACAGAACAGGGAGAAGGGTATGTGCATAGTGAGCGAACAAAGAAGATTGATGCTGAGTCTTTCATTTTGAAGAAAGGAAAATATACAACTTGTGATGCGGATCATCCACACTTCTATTTGCGGATGACCAAAGCAAAAGTAATATCGAATAAGAAAATTATCACCGGTCCGGCATACTTGGTGTTGGAAGATTTTCCAATTTATTTTCCGATGATTCCTTTTGGTTTCTTCCCAAATTCCCCGAGTTACTCGTCAGGAATAATTATTCCTTCATATGGAGAGGAGCAACGAAGAGGCTTTTTCCTGAAAGAAGGAGGTTATTATTGGGCAGCAAGCGAGTTTTTTGATTTGACTGTTAAAGGGGATATTTACTCAAAAGGATCGTGGGCAACCAAAATGAATACGAACTATAAAAAGCGTTATAAATTTTCGGGAGCGTTGGATTTTAGCTATAATGTAAACCGCTTTAGTGAGCCGGGATTGCCCGATTTTAGTCGAAGCCCTGGTTTTTCGGTCCGTTGGAGACATTCTCAGGATCCTAAAGCGAATCCTTTTCAAACGTTTTCAGCCAGTGTAAACTTGAGTACAAGTAGTTTTGAAAAAGAAAATGCGAATACGATTCAGAACTATTTGTCGACAACCAAATCGTCAAGTATTTCTTATTCAAAAAAATGGGAGAATAGCCCGTTCAATATGTCTGCCAGTTTTCGACATTCTCAAAACTCACAGGATACAACGATTTCATTGACAGTGCCAGAGCTGACTTTTTCGATGTCCAAAATTTATCCATTTAAGCAGAAAGATCGTGTTGGTAAGCCAAAATGGTATGAGAAAATTGGGATTAGCTACACTGGTAATATTCGAAATTCAATATCAACTAAGGAATATGAGTTATTTGAGAAATCATTGATAGGTGATTGGAAGAATGGATGGAAGCACTCGATTCCAATTACGCTTCCTAATTTCAATATCCTTAAACATATTAATGTAAGCCCAAGTGTGAGTTACAACGAGCGTTGGTATACCAGTTACATCAACCGTGAATATGCGTTTGATCATGTTGCGCAGGAGGCTACGATATTTGAAGATACTATCTATCGTTTTAGACGTAATTATGACTACGCATTTAGCTTGAGCACACAGACCAATATTTATGGGATGTACAATATGAAAAATCCCAATAGCCGTATTAAAGCTATTCGTCATAAAATGTCTCCATCAATCAGCTTTAGTTACCGTCCCGATTTCGGAGCAGATAAATATAATTTCTGGGATCGATACCGGGATGTTAATGGGAAGACGATTTATTACAATCGCTTTGAGTATGGAATTTTTGGCGGTGCAGGACGCGGGGAAAGTGGTTCAATTAACTTTAGCTTAGCCAACAACTTGGAGGCTAAGGTGGCTGCTAAAAATGACACAACGGGTAACGAGGATAAGTTTGAAAAGATTAAGATCATAGATAACTTGAGTTTATCGACTTCCTATAACTTAATTGCAGATTCATTGAATTTGAGTCCGATTCGAGTTAATGGGCGGACAACCATTAAAGGGGTGAACCTGAACTTTGGAGGTACGATTAATCCTTATGCAACAGATACAACTGGGGCTCTTGTTGATCGGTATATGTGGAATGAAGCCTCGGGCTTATCGAAGCTTGGTCGATTAACCAATGCCAACCTTTCTTTTGGAATGTCATTTAAATCGAAAGACAAGAAGAAAGGGGCAGAGGGCGATGAAGGAACTCACCCGGAAGATATGATCATGCCTACAGCAGGTCAGTTTGAATATTATGATTTTGACGTTCCTTGGGATTTCCGATTTGACTATAGTTTCAATTACTCAAGGACTAACCCTTATAAGAAAGCTCGGATTAATCAGAGTTTGAACTTCAGGGGACGAATGAATTTGACAAGAGAATGGAACCTCTCGTTAACGACAAACTTTGATATTGAGGCAGGGGAGTTTTCTTTCACAACCTTTAATATCAACCGGAAACTACACTGTTGGAATATGAGCTTTAACTTTGTGCCATTTGGGCAACGGAAGAGCTACAGTTTCACCATTAATGCTTCGTCAGCCATGCTAAAAGACTTGAAAGTTGATAAAAAACGAAGCTGGTTTGACAATAACTAATGATCTTTATAAGTTTATTAAAAATACGCAAAAGGCTTCTCGAAAACAGAGGAGCCTTTCTTTTGTTTAATAAGGTAGAACTTAAAACACATGATAGAAGGAAAATATGCAAAGAATATGAACCAAGGTTAAACCAACCGAACTTTATGATGTTATCATTAAATGTGATATTTTCGGAGCTTTGAGGCTTTTTATTATATCAATGTTTTTTATTTCTTTGCATTAATTATTCAAAATCAATCTAAATAATTAAAGATGGCAATTACTAAAAACACGATGGTTTCTTTGACTTACGATCTAAAAATCGAAGGAGCAAACGGAGAATTGATTGAACAAGCTACAGCAGAGAAACCATTAACCTTTGTTTATGGTGCAGGACTGATGTTGCCTAAGTTTGAAGCACTTATTGAAGGGCTTGAGCAAGGTAATGACTTCAATATAAATCTTCCTTGTGAAGATGCCTATGGGCAAGTTGATGAAAATGCAATTGTAGATCTTCCAAAACACCTGTTTATGGTGGAAGGAAAATTTGACGAAGAAATTATTAAAGTTGGAAATATTGTTCCAATGATGAGTGCTGGTGGCCAACGCATGAATGGTTTGGTGCTTGAAATCACTGAAGAGCATGTAAAAATGGACTTCAATCACCCACTGGCTGGTGAAGATTTATTCTTTAGTGGAAAAGTACTTGAAGTTCGCGATGCAACGGACGAGGAAATTGCTGCGACATTACAATCGGGATGTGGTTGCGATAGTGGCGGTTGTGGTTGTGAAGAAACAAGCTGCGAAACAGAAGGCGCTAACGGTGGCGGTTGCGGATGTGGCTGCTAAATAAACGTATTTTTTGATGTTGCTTCTGAGTAATCAGGAGCAATATTTTTTTAAACGATAAGCATGAATAGCTTCGGACAAATTTTCAGATTAACTTCTTTTGGAGAATCACATGGCGTGGGTATAGGTGGAATTATCGATGGTTGCCCTGCAGGTATTGAAATCGATTTAGAATTCATTCAGCAAGAGTTAGATCGTCGTAAGCCAGGCCAATCTAAAATAACAACACAGCGAAAAGAAACCGATCAGGTTGAGTTTTTATCCGGTATTTTTGAGGGCAAAACCCAGGGAACTCCTATTGGATTTCTCATTCGAAATAAGGATCAACACTCGAACGATTACAACAACCTGAAGGATATTTTTCGGCCATCGCATGCAGACTATACTTATCTGAAAAAGTATGGAAGCCGCGATCATCGTGGAGGTGGCCGCTCTTCGGCGAGAGAAACCATTGCTCGGGTCGTTGCCGGTTCCATCGCTAAGTTGATGCTGAAACACTACGGAGTTAGTATCCAGGCTTTTGTTAAAAGAGTGGGCGAAGTTGAGCTCACCAAGAGTTACCGAGAGTTGGATTTAAATCTTACCGAAAGTAATATCGTTCGCTGTCCCGATCCGGAAACTGCAGAAAAAATGATTGAACGAATTGTAGCCGCTGGTGAGAACCATGATACGGTTGGCGGTGTTATACAAGGGGTCATTCAAGGAGTTCCTGTAGGATTGGGTGAACCGGTATTCAATAAGCTGCATGCGGACTTGGGACATGCCATGTTAGGCATCAACGCCGTTAAAGGCTTTGAATATGGTTCAGGCTTTGACGGAACGAAGCTTAGTGGTTCGGAGCACAATGATGTGTTTATCAAGACAGAAGCCGGTGTACGCACTAAAACCAATAACTCTGGCGGTATTCAAGGAGGAATTTCCAACGGAGAAGATATTTATTTTAATGTGGCTTTTAAGCCGATAGCAACATTATTGAAAGAGCAACAGACGGTTGATAAAGAAGAGAACGAAGTGACAATCAATCCCAAAGGACGTCACGACCCTTGTGTGTTACCACGCGCAGTGCCAATTGTTGAAGCAATGGCGGCGCTGGTGATTGCTGATCATTATTTGTTGAAACAAGTAAATCAAAGTTAGATGCCACGTAAAAAAAGACAACGCCGTTTATTGGCACCCCCCTCAGTGAAAGGATTTTCCGTTTTTGGACCAAAGAACAGGGCCGAACAGGTTGTATTGTTTTTTGAAGAGTATGAAGCGATAAAACTGTTGGATTACGATAATCTGACACAGGAAGAGGCTGCGGTTTGCATGGAAGTTTCTCGTCCAACGCTTACGCGGATATATGAGTCTGCCCGAAATAAAGTGGCGCAAGCCATGGTTGAAGGAAAAGACCTTTTAATACGCGGTGGCAACTTCCAATTCGATGAGAATTGGTACTGCTGTAGCGACTGTAAAGCCCGCTTCAATATGGCGGCAGAAGACAAAGACTGTCCTGTTTGTAATTCCAGTGAGATTGTTTCGCTGAATGCTTTTTTTCAAGCAAGCAGCACCAACTAAACAGGCAAGTCTTCTCCCTCGCTTTTAGCGATAATTACTGCTCCACAGCTATCGCTCCACACGTTGGTAGCTGTTCGGAACATATCTAAAATACGATCGACAGCCAGGATTAACCCAATTCCTTCCAGGGGAAGTCCTATGGCTGTTAATATTACACTAATCATCACCAATCCAGCCATCGGGATAGCAGCAGCGCCAATCGACGCTAATAAGGCTGTTGTTACAATAATCATTTGCTGAACAATCGTTAAATCGTATCCATAAGCTTGGGCAATAAAGATGGCTGCAACACACTCATAGAGGGCGGTACCATCCATATTGATTGTAGCTCCGAGGGGCAATGTAAAACTGCTGATTTTATTTGAAACTCCCGACTTGGATTCAACGGCTTCAATGGTCAGGGGTAAGGTTGCACCAGAAGAAGAGGTTGAAAAAGCGGTAAGCAGGGGAGTGGTCATGTTTCTGAAATGCTTCCAAGCATTCGATTTACTAAGAAATTTCATCAACAATGGGAGCGTTATAAAGAAGTGAACCGATAAAGCAGCAATAACAGTTCCCATATAAATTCCCATTCTCGACATCAAACTTGCCAGGTCATCCTGATCCGCAATAACTTTAGCGACAATACCAAAGATCCCCAGCGGAGTGAAACGGATGATGAACAGGGTTATTTTCATCATCACATCGAAAATGGCGTTAAACGCTTTCTTGAGAACCTCACGGCTAACCAAATCAACTTTAGTCACGAAAAAGCCAAATAAAACCGCAAAGAAGATGATGGAAAGCATATCGCTTTCATTAAATGCCCGGAAAATATTATCGGGGACAATTTCAATTAAAATATCTCTTAATGAGCGTTGTTTTTCAACCAGTCCTGCAACTTTCTCCTGAAAATTCAGATCGGCTCCAATCCCTGGTTTAAAAAGGTTGACAAATAAAAGGCCCGTACCAATTGCCAAAACAGAAGTAATCAAGTAATAGCCCATGGTTTTCAGGCCCAAGCGTCCGAGATTTTTACCCGTTCCAATATTCGTGATTCCTGATATCAGTGAGCTTAGAATCAGGGGGATAATCAGCATTTTTAACGAGCGTAAAAATAAATCACCCATCCAACTGACAGCATTGACCTGCGAATTACTATAGCTCGCTTGCCGGATGTTATATTGGTAAGCCTCGTATTCCTGAGGACTTAAGCTTGTTTTTAAGGCTTGTTGAAATTCTTGGAGGGTGGTGAATTCCTTTCCGGAATGCTGGTTGAGTTGCTCGAGGAGCTCATTTGAAACTTGTGCCTTCTGCAAGGATTGAATTGCTTCAGGACTGATGTTGTATGTTGTAGGAAATAAAAGACCATATACTATTGCTAGTATCAGTGCAATTAGAATCTGCCAGTGCAGTTGTAATCTAAATAGTTTCATATGATGATAGTGATAATTCTACAAATCTAACTTTTTATAGCATGCTGTCCAACATCATTTTTGAATCAAAATCTTATTATTTTAGCAGCACAGTACAGCACAATACAATAACCTAAAAATAAATTTTAAAAAAATGAAAACTCGTCTAATTGGTCGTTTGCCTAAAGTAGGAATTCGTCCTGTTATTGATGGTCGTGAACGCGGAGTTCGCGAATCATTGGAAACACAAACCATGAATATGGCTAAAGCAGCCGCTCAATTAATTGAAGAAAATCTTCGCTTTCCATCAGGCGAAAAAGTGGAATGTGTGATTGCAGACACAACCATTGGTGGTGTAGCAGATGCCGCTCGTTGTGCCGACAAATTTTCACGTGAAGGAGTTGGTGTTTCATTAACAGTAACCCCTTGTTGGTGCTATGGAACAGAAGTGATGGATACTGATACACTTGTTCCGAAAGCTGTTTGGGGATTTAATGGAACTGAGCGTCCGGGAGCAGTGTATTTGGCCGCAGCATTAGCTAGTTACACCCAAAAAGGCTTGCCTGCCTTCGGTATTTACGGACGTGATGTACAAGATTCAGATGATACCAGTATTCCAGAGGATGTGAGCGAAAAGATTTTGCGTTTCGTTCGCGCAGCCATTGCAGCAGCTCAAATGAAAGGAAAGTCATACCTGTCGTTGGGATACACTTCAATGGGAATTGCTGGCTCGATGGTTGATTCAAACTTCTTTCAGGACTACCTGGGGATGCGAACAGAGTTTGTGGAATCAGTTGAAGTGATTCGTCGCATGGAAGAAGGTATTTACGACCATGAAGAGTTTGAAAAAGCTTTGGCTTGGGTGAAAGAGAATTGCAAGGAAGGTGAGGACCGTAATGAACCGGATAAACAACGCGATCCTGAGCGCAAAGAGTGGGAATGGGAAACAGTGGTTAAAATGACCTTGATTTGTCGTGACTTGATGATTGGCAATCCGAAATTGGCTGAACTTGGCTTTGGAGAAGAAGCTCGCGGGCACAATGCCATCGCGGGAGGTTTCCAAGGACAGCGCCAGTGGACGGACTACTATCCAAATGCTGACTTCACTGAAGCGATTCTGAATTCATCGTTTGACTGGAATGGTTTACGCGAAGCATTTGTGTTTGCGACAGAGAACGATAGCTTGAATGCCGTTCCTATGTTATTTGGCCATTTATTGACCAATACAGCCCAAATTTTCTCTGATGTTCGTACATTCTGGAGTCCTGAAGCCGTTAAACGCGTTAGTGGTAAAGAGCTAACCGGATTGGCTCGTGATGGTATTATTCACCTGATCAATTCCGGATCAACAACATTGGATGCTACGGCTCAGCAAAAAGACGCAGAAGGCAATTCGGTGATGAAACCTTACTGGGATGTAACAGAAGACGAAGCACAAGCTTGCTTGGATAATACTCGTTGGTGCCCTGCAAGTCTGGGATATTTCCGTGGTGGCGGTTATTCTTCGCAGTTCAAAACGGCTGGAAAAATGCCAGTGACCATGTCACGCGTTAACTTGGTGAAAGGCTTGGGACCTGTTCTTCAAATTGCTGAAGGTTGGACCGTTGAGTTACCTGAAGATATCCATAAAGTATTGGACGAGCGGACCGACCCAACATGGCCAACAACTTGGTTTGTACCACGTTTGAATGATTGCGATGCCTTTAAAGACGTATATAGTGTAATGGCCAACTGGGGAGCCAACCACGGTGCAATCAGCTATGGTCATATTGGAGCTGACTTGATTACACTGGCTTCCATTCTACGGATTCCGGTTTCAATGCATAATGTTGACGAAAAAGATATTTTCCGTCCTAGTGCATGGGGCTCATTTGGAACTCATAAAGAGTCGGCAGATTATAAGGCCTGTGAAAACTACGGCCCAATTTACGGCTAGTTTATTATCTTTAATGGCTTGAAAAAAATGATTTGATGCTTAGAAATACATCAATCATCACCATAACAATAAATTGGCTGGCCGTTGCCGTTGTGGCAAGTTTACTGGCCTGTACAAGTGAAAAAGATCAATCTATGGATTTTACAAAAGGCCAGTATGGCTATGACCTGGAGAAGCTACAACAGCATTACAGTACAATAGAATTAGTTGCGGGACCATCACGTTTAGTGGTGGTCCCCGAATTTCAGGGGAGAGTGATGACCAGCACAACAGATGGTTCGGAAGGATTTTCTTTTGGCTGGGTGAATCATGAGTTGCTGGAAACCGATCAGCTTTCGGAGCAATTCAATGCCTTTGGTGGAGAAGAACGCTTTTGGATTGGACCAGAAGGTGGGCAATTTTCCTTCTATTTTGACCAGGGTAAGCCCATGACCATGGAAAATTGGCGGGTACCATCGGCTATTGACTCCATGCCTTGGGATGTGATTGAAGCCAATCCTGAAACAGCTACTTTTCGCAAAACGTTCGAGTTGGATAACTATTCGGGTGTTCGTTTTAAGATTGAAGCAACACGTCGGGTTTCCATTATCGATCCCATTGAACTGGATGAGTACTTACCATTAAAACCGGATACATCTGTGCGTGTGGTTGCTTACGAATCCTTAAATCAACTTAAGAATGCAGGCGACTTCGCATGGGACAAAACAACGGGAATGCCCTCCATTTGGATGCTGTCCATGTATCGTCCTTCTCCGGAAGTGACCATGGTTCTTCCTTTCAAAAAAGATGGCGAAGGCCCCGTGGTTACCGATGATTACTTTGGAGAGGTCCCTTCGGAGCGTTTAAAAGTTGATGATGGAGTCATCTATTTTAAAGCTGATGGTAAGTATCGGAGTAAGCTGGGGATTTCGCCAGAGAGAGCAGTGCCGATTATGGGAAGTTATGATGCTGAAAATGCTTGCCTGACAATCCTGATGTGTTCTTTGGATACGTTAACTACTGAATTTGTTAATTCAGCCTGGGAGGAAAAGCAGGACAAACCTTTTAAAGGTGATGCCATTAATGCCTATAACGATGGGCCACTGGCTGATGGAGGACAATTGGGACCATTCTACGAGCTGGAATCTTCGTCATCGGTTGCTGCTTTGGCTAGCGGCGAAGTGAAGATGCATTTCCAGCGAACCTTTCACTTCGAAGGGGCTGAGGAGAAGCTTGACCCAATTGCACGACAATTGCTGGGCGTTTCTATTGATCAAATTAAGCAGGCTTTAAGCGACGACGGATAGCCTGATTTTCAAACCAAACCAAACAACTAAAAAACTAAACAGTGAAACAAAAAGATAAAGTAATCCCTGGGGAATACCTGATTCCCTTCATTCTGATTACAAGTTGCTTTGCCCTTTGGGGCTTTGCCAATGATATTACCAACCCGATGGTGGAAGCATTCTCGCGAATCTTCAACATGGGAGTTGGAGGTGGAACCTGGGTGCAGGTGGTGTTTTACGGTGGCTATGGTGCCATGGCTTTTCCTGCAGCTTTTTTCATCAAACGCTATACCTACAAAGCTGGAATCTTGGTTGGGCTTGGCTTGTATGCTACAGGAGCCTTGTTATTTATTCCGGCCAGCGCAATTGGGTTATACTACCCGTTTTTGATCGCCTACTTTGTGATGACTTGCGGTCTATCCTTTCTCGAAACCAGTGCTAATCCTTACATCTTGTTTATGGGGCCCGACAGCACGGCTACACGACGTTTGAACTTTGCTCAGGCGTTTAACCCGATGGGATCGTTAACTGGAATGTTTGTGGCCAAAAACCTGATTCAGGCACGGCTGGACCCACGTGGTGCTGCCGAGCGTATGGATTTGTCGGCTGCTGAGTTTGAGAAAGTAAAAATGTCGGATCTGGAGATTCTGAGTTCGCCTTACATTGCGATCGGTGGCGTAATCATTGTGATGTTTTTGATTATTCTTTTCGTGAAAATGCCGAAGAATGATGATTCAAATCACAAGATCAACTTCATTGGAGCAGTTCGAAACCTGTTGCGAGTGAAACGGTACCGCGAAGGGGTCGTAGCCCAGCTTTTTTATGTTGGAGCTCAAATTATGTGCTGGACCTTTATTGTACAGTATGGACAACGGATTTTTGTAGAGCAATTTGGCATGACTCCCGGCGAAGGGGCACAGAAAGCGCAGTACTATAACATCATCGCCATGTCTATCTTCTTGGTTGCCCGTTTTGTATGTACCTTCTTGTTGAAATACATTCAACCGGGTAAATTATTGATGATTTTGGCTATGGGAGGTATCGGACTGGCATTTGGAACCATCTTCTTACAAGATATTAATGGCTTGTATTGCTTGGTGGGAATTTCGGCTTGTATGTCGTTGATGTTCCCAACCATTTACGGAATTGCCTTGCGAGGCATGGGCGAAGATGCCAAGTTTGGAGCAGCTGGACTGATCATGTCAATTGTGGGAGGAACTTTTCTTCCAAAATTGCAGGCATTCATTATCGATCAGGAAGTCGTATTTAACTTACCGGCCGTCAATGTGTCTTTTGTCGTTCCGTTGATTTGTTTCTTGATAATTGCAGTGTACGGATACCGTACTGTGAAATTTCACTTAAACGAAGGATAATCCTTACTTTTGCCTGATTTAGCAGAGAAGATATGAAGGAAGCAGCATTTACTTTTAAACTCGACGAAAGCTCAGCGCAGACTAAAATGCAGCAGTTGATTCATGCCATTACCGAGGCCATCAGTAATGGAGCTTTACACGAAGGCGATTTTCTCCCTTCTGTAAATAAATTGAGTCGCGAAAGTGGCTTATCGCGCGATACGATTTTTAAAGCTTACACCACCTTGAAGCATCGCAGTGTGATTGCCAGTACGCCAACCAAGGGGTATTTTGTAAGCAATGAATCGTTTAAAGTGATGGTGCTGCTAGATGACTTTAGTGCGTTTAAGGAACAATTGTATGGAAGCTTTCGCAATGCTTTACCTGAAAATTATACGGTTGACTTGCTTTTTCACCATTACAATCCGGATGTGTTTGAGCAACTCATTTTAAATGGTTTGGGACGATACAGCATGTATGTGGTGATGAATATTCGGGATGAACGTATTGAAAAGGTGGTGCGAAAGATTGATCCCAACAAGCTTTTGATTTTGGATATGGGCAGTCCTGGAGTGGATGAAATGGCCTACATTATTCAGGATTTTGATGAAGCTTTTAAGTCCTGCCTGGAGCAAGGTTTGGAACGGATTGAGCAATACCAGGAATTTAACCTGGTGTTTCCGGCTTCAACCCCGCATCCTAAAATGGCCATTGTTGCTTTCAATCAGTTTTGCGAGCAGCACCAACTGAAGGGGACTGTTATTCATCATCTGAAGGACCAGCCTATTCAAAAGGGGCAAGTTTTTTTGGTTATTAAAGACGATGACTTGGTGTATATCATCAAAGCTTGTCGCGAGCAAGGACTGAAGTTGGGCGAGGATGTTGGTATTATTTCATACAATGATTCGCCGATGAAAGAAGTTGTTGGTGAAGGTATCACCGTTATTTCGGTCGATTTTGAAGAGATGGGCGAGAAGGCTGCCCATTTTGTAGAAAACAAACAAAAGATTTTCGAAGTGCTGCCTCCAAGGTTGATCTTAAGAAATTCCTTGTAGCACGGAGAAAGATTAGTGGATAGATTTTTTAGGTGAGCGGCTCTTTTCCTTAGGGGAGAGAGCCGCTTTTTGTTTGTAGGCAGTTTGTATCGCCTGAAAATGCCCGATTTTTTCCTTCCCTTGCTTGTAGCCGGTTGGGGCGTAATGTTCAAGTTGATGTCCTAACCTAGAACTAAGTCAGCTGATTGGTGTTTTAGTAACTGTTTGAGAAGAATAAGCTAATGAGCTTTCAAAGGCAGTGAAATATGGACGAAATACGTAAACTATTGATTCAATTGATTGGAATAGATGAGCAGGAGTGGCGCTCTTTTCAGAAAGAATTGGTTCCAGAACATTATGCTGCTAAATCAGTGATTGTTAGAGCAGGGACCGTAGCTCATCGATTATACTTTATTGAGCGAGGGCTTGCCCGTACCTACTATATTCAGGATGGAAAGGAAGTTAATACGTACTTTTCGAGCGATAATCAGTTTATTTCAACATTCGAAAGCTTCATCACCCAACGGGCATCATCTGAATTTTTAGAGACGATTGAAGATAGTCAAGTCTATTCGTTGTCTTATAAAGCGTTAACTGGTTTATACCGCGAAAATTCAAAATTCGAGAAGTTGGGGCGGATTTTAGCCGAGGAAAACTACCTCTGTGTGCTCGACCGTACATTTGCAATGCAAACAAAAACAGCCAAAGAAAAGTATATCTATTTCCTCGAAAAGTATGATGCCAAAATTGTTCAACGAGTTCCACAACACATGATTGCCAGCTTTCTGGGAATAGCTCCTGAATCCCTGAGTCGTATCAGAAGGCAATTGGTTACTTCTTAACAAATGTCAATGCAGATGTTTGGTGCCCCAGCTAATTTGGCCTTTTTATTTAATCATTTAAAGGTAAAATTATGCATACTCAAATTAAAACACTGGCTAGTACAATCGTCGTATTTTGTATTCTGTTTTTTTCTTTTCAATCCTGCTCCTTCTCTCCGGTTGCTTGGTCTCCGCCAGCCAAGCCGGAACTGATTGGGGCGATTGCCGAAAATGAATTATTGAGGACGACCGAATGGATTGACCTCGGAGGATGGTATGGTCCGGAGGACATTGCCATTGATTCTGTTGGAAACCTGTATTGTGGGGTGCACGTTTCAAAAAAGGATTTTTCGGATGGGCGGATATTGAAAATTGACACTTTGGGAGTTATTTCCACCTATTGCAATACCGGATCTTGGGTGGCAGGGCTTCATTTTGATCGACAAGGAAACCTGGTTGCCTGCGATCAAAAGCGAGGATTGATTCGTGTTGATCAACAAGGAAAGATCACCATTTTGGCAAGTGAAGATGAACAAGGCAACAAGTTTTTAATTCCCAATGATGTTGATATTGCCAGTGATGGGATGATTTACTTTTCGAATACTTCATCAAAATACCGATTCAGCAGAAGTAACATCCGAAAAGTGCTGTTGGAAGTTAAACCAGATGGTGGCTTGTATCGCTATAACCCGGCGACCAGGCAAGTGACAAGCTTGATCGACAGCTCGTTCTTTGGGAATGGAGTGGCGGTGTCTCTGCACAGTGATTTTGTATTAATGGCTGATTTAACGAAATATCGTATTCTACGGCATTGGTTGAAGGGAGAACAGCGGGGACAAACTGAGGTATTTGTACAGAATTTGCCCGGATTGCCCAACGGCATTTCCAGACGCGCAGATGGTAGTTTCTGGATTGGGTTTTCAACCCGAAGGAATGATTTGTTGGATAAAATTCAAGGAAAGCCTGCAATCAAGAAGATGTTGGTTGGCATGCCTTGGCTACAACCCAAACAAGAGGCCTATGGAATGCTTATGCATCTGAGTCAGGAAGGAGAAATACTAAAAACCTACTACGATACGACGGGGGAGAAAGTGGCTGAAGCCAGTTCCGTTGAAGAACACCAGGGGCACCTGTACCTGGGAGGTGATATGGCTGGCCATATTGGGAAATACAAACTGACTGACTAGCATGCTTAGTTATTGTGAATTTCGGAGAAGATTCTTCTGAATGGTAACCGGTCAGCGTGTCTAAGTCAAATCTTGGTTATCAATTATGTCAAAAATTACGTATGAAATGCTACATTCAATTTAAATACTACCTTTGTGTCCGTTATTGACCTCCCTGAAAGGTTCTCGCCAATTTTCAGATGGGAACAATTTGAACCATGCGCTCAACATCGAATTTGATTAGCCGCCTTGATCAAGTATGAAGGTGAAATTTCGTAAACTATGCCCTTGGTTCGCAAGTAAATAAAGGATTTTAATTATATGAAATTTGAAGAATTAGAAATTGTTGAGCCAATACTAAAGGCTCTGAAAGAAGAGAAATACGAAGAACCAACCTCCATACAAGAACAAGCAATACCATTGATATTGAACCGAAGAGATGTGCTGGGAAGTGCGCAAACCGGAACCGGAAAAACGGCCGCTTTTGCCATTCCTATTTTACAGCATCTGTTTAACGATCAGCGGCAACGGCGCCACCATCGAGCAATTAAGGCTTTGATTGTTACGCCAACGCGGGAGTTAGCGATCCAGATTGGTGATAGCTTTTCGACTTATGGCAAATATACCGGACTAACGAACACGGTTATTTTTGGAGGAGTGAAGCAAGCAGCTCAAACAAAGGTGCTGAGTCAAGGTGTTGACATTTTAGTAGCTACTCCCGGGCGTTTGCTCGATTTGATGGATCAGGGATTTATTGCCTTGGATCGTTTGGAGTACTTTGTATTGGATGAAGCTGATCGGATGTTGGATATGGGCTTTGTTCACGAAATTCGTAAGCTGATTGCCCGATTGCCAAAAGAACGGCAGTCGTTGTTCTTTTCGGCTACCATGCC
The DNA here is from genome assembly GCF_900113005.1 of Sunxiuqinia elliptica. Classification (GTDB taxonomy): domain Bacteria; phylum Bacteroidota; class Bacteroidia; order Bacteroidales; family Prolixibacteraceae; genus Sunxiuqinia; species Sunxiuqinia elliptica. The sequence continues at coordinate 67,458 of NZ_FONW01000008.1, read as the reverse complement.
TCCAAACATAGTGGAGCTGTCGAATAAGATTTTACGGAAGCCTGCCAAAATCGCGATTAGCCCGGTGTCGTCAACTGCCGAAACCATTCAGCAGTACTTGTATCTGACCAACCGCGAGACCAAAAAAGAGCTGTTAATTCACATCCTGAAAGACCAGGATATTGACCCGGTTTTGCTGTTTACCCGGACCAAACATGGGGCTGATAAGATTGTCCGCTACCTGAAGAAGAAAAACATTACTTCGGCGGCTATTCATGGCGATAAAGCGCAGAATCAGCGTCAAAAAGCTTTGGATAAATTCAAACGCAAGGAGATTAGGGTGTTGGTGGCAACCGACATTGCTGCCCGCGGAATCGATATTGACAAGTTGCGGTATGTGATTAATTTTGACATTCCGAATGTGGCAGAAACCTATGTGCACCGGATCGGTCGCTCGGGAAGGGCAGGAGAAGAGGGTGTTTCCATTTCGCTGTGCGAGCCGGAAGAAAATGCTTACATCCGTGATATTGAACGGCTGATTAAGCTGAAAATTGATCGCGTGGAGGACAACCCGTTTCCACAAACCGACAAGCCAATGACGGAGAAGGAAAAGAAGGCCTTTGAAAAGGAAAAGCGCTTACGCCGCGAAGCTTTTTTTGCTGCTCGGAAAAAGAGTAAACAACATGGCCAGGGCAGTCACCCAGCCAAACGAAGATAAACAACAAAAGGCTGTCTCCACGGGGACAGCCTCTTTTGTTATTGCTTGGAAAAGGTTTGATCACCAGGATCTGTTAGCCGCTAGCTTGCTGTTTCATTTGAAACACGGTCCATCCTGTCTCCGTTTTCCTCTCTGCTCTTTGTCAGCCCAATCAACGCCCCAACGGGGCTAAAGCATTAGCTCGAGGCAACGCCTTGAGGATATTAAGGTAAAAATGATTATTGGCGCAATTGCGAAGTCTTTGAATTGAGCTTAGGCAAGCATGCGCCAAATAAATAAACGTTTTTTAAAGACAATTCCTTTTCTCCTTGGATGAGAAAAGGAACCAAAAGAATCAAGGCTGACGATGCTTTTGAATGAAAACTACGGATCAGTCACTCCCCGAAAACCAACTCCTCCCGCTGGTCGTCAAACAGGTTTTTCTTAGCGAGTGCTTGCGCAAATTCCCTCCCTTGTTTTCTGGTTCAAAACCCTCGTAGGCCCTTCCTTTTACCGATAATTCGAATTTGAATTCGTGCCTTCATTGAGTTGAGCGTCTTCCTGAACTTGTTTCAGGATCTACTTCCACCATGCTACACTTCTATTTGAAAAACTGCCCATCCTGTTTTCGTCTTCCGGTCTCCGATTCCTCTCTGCTCTTTGTCAGCCCAATCAACGCCCCAACGGGGCTAAAGCATTAGCTCGAGGCAACGCCTTGAGGATATTAAGGTAAAAAATGATTATTGGCGCAATTGCGAAGTTTTTGAATTGAGCTTAGGCAAGCATGCGCCAAATAAATAAACGTTTTTTAAAGACAATTCCTTTTCTCCTTGGATGAGAAAAAGAACGAAAAGATCAGCGCTGACGATGCTTTTGAATGAAAACAACGGATCAGTCACTCCCCGAAACCCAACTCCTCCCGCTGGTCGTCAAACAGGGTTTTCTTAGCGAGTGCCTGGGCAAATTCCTTCCCTTGTTTTCTGGTTCAAAACCCTCGTAGGCCAATCCTTTCTGTGATCATTAGTCTTTGAATTAGTGACTTCATCGGGTTTTGTGTCTTCCTGAACTTGTTTCGAAACTCTCCCCAAGCCCGCTTTACGACTCCGGGGAGAGTTCGATTGAAATAAAACCGGTCTCCCGGTCTCTGTTCCCTGTTTTACTCAGCTATCCCAATTCTTCTCTGCTCTTTGCTCCATGCTCTCTGCTCATAGCAGTTAGCTTGCAAAAAAGCCTGCAAATACCATCTTTTCTCTTCCTTCCCAAGGAGGAGTGGCATCTGTTTACTGATGTCGAGGTGGTTCGCTTTCCTGTCAAACGAATAGAAGATCGCTCAATTATTAACCCTTCCGGTTCCGATGATCGGAACCACCTTCCCTTGAAAAAGGGAAGGAAACCCAAGCGCTGACTTTATTGCAGATCCGAAGAAGACATTTTGCCATCAGGACGCTTAGTAACGCGTCTTCCTGAACTCGTTTCAGGATCTGTCAGCGTCTTGCTAAGCTTTCATCTGAAACACTGCCCACCCTGTCTCCGTTTTCCTCTTTGCGCTCTGCTCTCTGCTCTTTTCTTTGCCCCAACGGGGCCAAAGCATTAGCTTGAGGCAACGCCTTGAGGATATTAAGGTAAAAATGATTACTGGCGCAATTGCGAAGTTTTTGAATTGAGCTTAGGCAAGCATGCGCCAAATAAATAAACGTTTTTTAAGATAATTCCTTTTCTCATCCAGGGAGAAAAGGAACCAAAAGAATCAAGGCTGACGATGCTTTTAGCGCTAATTGGAATTCGAATTCGTGTCTTCATCGGGGTGAGCGTCTTCCTGAAATTGTTTCAAAACTTTCCCCAAGCCCGCGAAGCGGGCTTGGGGAACGATTAATCGGTGACGAGGTGGTTTAAAGCGTATGGGATCATTAAAACAAATCGATTTGATAAATGGCTCAAAAACAAGATAACAATATCAATTATTATTGCTAATTTAATGCCTTGTATTGATAAGGGATGAAATACGAAGACGATGGCGCTAAGCCAATTAAAAAGAGATAACTCAATTGAAAATATGAAATATACATACACAATATTTTATGTCGAAAATGTGGCGGAAACGATTGAATTCTATGAAAAAGCATTTGGATTTAGTCGAAAATTTATAACACCTGAAAACGATTACGGAGAATTAATTACAGGAGAAACGACAATCGCATTTGCTTCAACAGAATTGGGAAATTCGAATTTTAAAAATGGATTTGAGAGAATTAATAAGTCAGGAAAACCATTTGGTGTAGAACTAGCTTTTACGACCGAAAATATAGAAACGGATTTTGAAAACGCAATAAAATCAGGTGCAACTGAGTTTGAACCGCTGACCGAAAAGCCTTGGGGACAAAAAGTAGGATATTTAAGAGATAATAATGGATTTCTAATTGAAATTTGTACACCAATTAAAACGGAATGAAAATCACGAACCAAAACAAATAGAAAGAAAAGCCAGATTGACAATACTGGTAGCCGTTGCACAACACCATAAATTTTAGTGCATTGCCAATTTCCCATCTCAACCCGGCTCCAATACCAATCGCTGCTAATTTTTCCAATTTGTTTCACGACCTCTTGACATAAGGTTGTCACTTGCCCGATATACGTTTGTGCATATTAATTTCTAAAACACATCAAAATGACAAACGTAATTAACTGGTTTGAAATCCCAGCAGTAGATTTCGCAAGAGCAATGAAATTCTATTCCGAAGTATTGCAAGTAGAGATGTCTGAAATGCCTTCTCCTGACGGAAAGATGAGATACGGGTGCTTTCCGTATGAGGAGGATGGATCTGCTGTTAGCGGCGGAATTGTAGAAATGAAAGGTTTTACACCGACTACAGAGGGACCAATACTTTACCTGAATGGGGGAGATGATTTGAACATTCCATTGTCGCGAGTTGAAGCTGCAGGTGGAAAGGTCACGATGCCAAAAACGCCACTTGAAGTCATGTTCATTGCAGAGTTTATCGATTCCGAAGGGAATCGGATGCGGTTCCATTCAATGCATTAATTGATTCTAAAGCTCGCGGATCATAAAGGGATCTGCGAGCTTTAGATGATGTCGCAATCTTAGAAATTTTGGGTTATACATTTTATAGTTCAAAGCTCTATATATTTATTGATTTATCAATAATATATGATTAGTTTTACTAACATGGAATAGTGCAACAGGGTGTTGTATATGTAAAGCAGGTAAGGTCGTAGCAGAATTAACGCTTGTGTTTTGCCTTTAAGCTCATAATTGCTTGTTCCCCATATATTTGTCCGATGCCAATAATTTAAGCGACCCTGACAATGAATTCTTTATATCAGAAAGAAAGAAAAGAACTAAGAAGCTATAAAATCAAAAAGGATGGGCTTCTTATTGAATGGCAAATTGACGGAAGATTTAAATCTTTTATTATGCCTTTTGAAAAAATAGGATTTAATAAAATTATTACAAGCAAAGAAATCAATCCATTTGAACTGGGACTTTTTATTTCTGTATTTTTTAATCTAATGCTAGTTCTACTATTGCTCTCAGACTGGTTAGTAAAATTGACTAATGATGAAATCATTACTTCTACATTAGGGATGGGAATTTCAGCAGGCCTAACGGTTTGGGCAATTGGACTTTTTAAACGGAAAAAGGAGCTAACCTTGGAGGGGATTGAAAAATTGTTCTTTTTATATGATAAAAAGCATGAAGATGAAGTAGATAAATTTGTTGAGTCACTAAGAAGTAAGCAAAGAGAATACATTCGAAAAAGGTATATGAAAATTGACGATCTGAATAATAAAGAAAATCAAGAGTATACTTTTCGGTGGTTATTTGAAAGTGAATTTATAAGTCGTGATGAATTAGAATTGATGTTGAATGAATTAGAGAATAGAAAGATTATCAAAGGAAGCTAAAGTTATTGGAAACATTAAGCGTCAGTTCAGAGCAGAGCGCAATGACTGAAGAGGTGGTGATACGTAAACTGAATTGGTGGCGTTAGTCATTTTATGATGTTGGAAATCCCGGAAGTATTGAATCAACTAATCGCACGGTATTTAACGAAGATGAATTTTGAGGTGTCGGGACGGCTAAATACGATGTTCCCGAAGAGAAGAACAAAGTTTGAGAAATTGATTTCGATTGAATAAAAAGAAAGAACAACTAGCCCTAATAAATTGTCATATAGCAAGGAGTAATGGAAATCGGATGATTATCCCGATCATACTCAAAACAATTTGAATACACATGCAGTACGTTCGTAGAAAATTCAATTATTGTATGTGATTTTCATTGTGAACTAATAATCAATAGGTATACTCAAAAAATTGAAACTTAATGAAAAGAAAATTTAAATGTATTGTTTTCCTTATTTGTTTAGTTCCATTTATAGCTAAGTCTCAGTCGAATAAAACACAAATTCTTATTTTGGGAACACCTCACTTACAGCAAATAGATGGTGTTGAAGCGCCTATGCTGGATAAGGTCATTACAAAATTAGATTCCTTTGATTTCGATGTCATTTGCATCGAAAAAATGTCAGGAGAACTTTTGTATGATATTCAATCAAGACAAGATTCGGCTTTTGATGGGATTACAAAAGGGCGTTTTGGTGCTGAATTTCTTTCATTAGCTGATACCGTACAAGCGATTAACGGAGTTGCTTTTTTAGAAGCTAAAAAGAATGTTCTGAAACAAGTGAGTGAGGAAAAGCTTACGATAAACGAACGAAAAGAGTTGTTGTTTAATCTTCTGGCAACAACCGATTTACCCTCTGCGGCTTTGCAATATGAATACATCAACAATAAAACAGTATTTGCAACTGATTTTGAAAAATACATAGCCAATATTATTGAAAAGAAGATTGCCAGCCAGAATGAATATTATAGCTTGGCAGCTTCATTGGCCAAACGAGAAAATATTAATCAATTGGAGTCAATTGATAACTTGCAGGATGAAGCGCTTTTATTTATGTATTATCCTGATTTTGTTCAAGAGTATAAAGACCAGGATGGTCCCTTAGATCAGATCAATGAGTTGCCAGTGTATCAAAAAATTAACCAGCTAAGTCAAGAAGGAGTTCAAGCCAATGACTTATCAAATTTGTATGCGTTCTTTAATAGTAATGAATATAAGCAGCAAGATTACAGTGGACAGTGGGAGATCTGGCTTAAAACCAATTTCCCATCAGGGGCTGACCGTGCAAGGTATGCTTTATGGGAAATGAGAAACCTTCAAATTACGGCTAATATTATGAATGTGGTTGCTCGTTATCCTGAAAGAAAAATACTCGTTATCATTGGTGCTTCACATGGTGCATTTATTGAAAAATATTTAGAGCAAGTCGAACATCTAGAGGTGTTGAAGTATAACTAGCGATAAGCTTCTTCCTTTCGATAGTTAAAGAAGTGATTGGCTTCTGTCTTTCTGAAAAGAAGATCTTATGAAACCATGCAATGTCGTTTATTGAGGCTTATCAATCTTTGCTTTGGGAATGTAGCTTGTATATAGGGCGGAGTATCATGAGATTGATGGCGTTAGTCATTTTCTGATGTTGGAAATCCTGGAAGTATTGAATTAACTAATCGCACGGTATTTAACGAAGATGAATTTTAAGGTGTAATACTTAAATTTACACCAGATTTTGAAGGAACAGAAAATGATTTAAAAATGAATGAAGTTGATAAAATAGCCCTCATTGATACTCAAAACGGACAAATCTTAAGTACGAAATCGAAAGGGAAGACCAAATACTACATTCCCGGAGGAAAGAGAGAGCCCGGCGAAACGGACGAACAGACCTTGGTTCGGGAGATTGCAGAAGAGCTAAGCGTTAACATCGATAGAACAACGATTGAGTATGTTGGTACTTTTAAAGCGCAATCTGACGGCGCGGCGAAGGGCGTGGTGGTTAAAATGACTTGCTACAAGGCAAAGTACCAGGGCGTTCCAAAGCCAACCAGCGAAATCGAAGAAGTGAAATGGCTAAACTACAGCGATCTTGACCGTATTTCGGAGGTCGATAAAAAGATATTTGAATTTCTCAGAGAACAAGGGGAGTTGAAATAGCCAATGGAGAAACACGGATGCATATAAAAGGCAACATCCCCTTGCTACTGTATAATCGTATTGTATGGTTTAGTCATCATCTATTTTGCAAATTGGATTGCAGTTCATTTGATTGTGCAGAAGAACATGGTTTATTGAATGTGATTGTCGAAAAAATGAATTGCCTTCAGCAATGACACGGATTATAACTCCGCGCCAGCAGGGGGGAGAGGTTGTTATTCCCCAAAGATGGATGTATAAAGAACATTGGTGAGCATAGAAAACTCGAGAAAATTAAGTAAAGATTTTGTATATCATACATCTATCAGTCGAGCTATGATTTAACTTATTTTTACATAAGATTTAAACAGTTTCTTTAATAAAAAATTTATATTTGCATCTGCTTCTTCCATAGAGTGAGACCCCCGTTCTGGGGAGTGAAGAGAAAAATCTTAAGGGACTTAAAAGAAAAAATTGCCTAGAAGGCAAAGTGGAACCGATATCTATTTTTAAAAGGGAAAAAACCGGCCCTTTGAAAAAGAAACCGGCTTAGTCAAATTTGTATTAAACGGGTGGGGAGTTGGAGCTACCCATCCCATAAACCATATAAAATTATGAAAAAGATCAAATTTTTTGCCATGCTGGCTCGTGTTAACAACTCTTGGTGCCTGTAAGTAGGATGAGCCTGTCGTGGAGCAACTTCAAGCTGAGCCTTGGGGTCATGGAAAGGCTGATGTTTGTATGGGAAATGGCTATCTGGCCTTCAAAGATTATGAAACAATAGATAGCGTTGCAAAAAACTTGAATGGTTCTGACTATGGGACTAATCCCAAAAATCAGTTGGCTATCATCTTATTTATGATACTGAGGGTAAGGCATTGGAGGAGATTACAACTACTCTTAACGTTTACAACCTTAATGCTGAATTCTGGTCAGACTACGTTCGGATTCATAATAGCATTATTTATAATTAATTGACAACAATGAACAGAAACAGTAGGTAAGGCCAGCGTAGCTGGTCTTATTTCAAAAATCATAGCTATGAAAAACAGAAATATTACAATCGTTCTTTTTATGCTTTTCCTTTTGGGTGCTAAGTTTGCAAACGCACAAGGAAAAACTGAAATCGGTATTACAGCGGGAGTTGCTCGATTTAATCCGGAGATGATCCATTACAGCATTTACACTTCGATCGACCAAATGGACAAAGGTGCCGGATGGACGGCTGGTGCGTTTATACAACGTTACCTGACCCCAAAAGTCCAGCAAATCATTGAAATCAACTATGTTTCCTTATCTAGTGATATTACTATGCTAAAAGTGTCGGAAGGGACAGGGGGAGGGGGCGTTGGTGATGATCAACCATATTCTACTCGTGCAGAATTTAGGAATACATCGTTTCCTTCTCTATCAGCTTCTTGGGGAACAAAATATTATCTAACAAAAAAACTATTTGCCTATCCGGCTTTTGTAGTGGCCAGATCATTAAATCAAGACATGTACAACAATAAAATCGACTACCGGGTAAAACTGGGACTGGGATTGAAGTTGAAAAAGACGCATGTGATTCTGGAATATGCTTATGGTCTGAGAGACCAAAGCCATGTGCTTGACCCTTCAGTGCCTTTTCGAAATACTGTGCGTACAGAGTATTTGCAGCTAAAAGCACAGGTTCCATTGTGGCGATTAAGATAATGTCAAATTTGAGATCATGATTAAGCAATGTGTTAGCTGTCTTTTTTATCTGGCTATTGTCTTTGCATTGAATGGCTGTATTCAGGATGTGGATGTTAATTTCGCAGACAAGGATCAAACCTATGTTTTGAATGGAACTCTCGATGCCAGCCAGGAAACCGTGACAGTCTGGTTAACCAAATCAAGGCCATTGGCTTCAGATATAGCGTTTGAAGTAGTTGAAGATGCACAAATCTCCCTTTTGGAGAATGATCAAAAGGTGGGAGAGTTTACCCGAAGTGACAGCAGTGCCTATCTATTGAATTATCGGCCACAACCCGGAAAATCATACCGGGTTGAAGCTCATGTTGACGATGAGTTGGTGTGGGCAGAAACTACAGTTCCTTCAAGCCCGGTAGCCAACATCCGGGTCGCACAATCCAGATATATCAGCTTTTACCAAATCCAGTTGTCTGATTCGAAGGAAGAAACAAATTTTTATTGGGTATCGGCCATCGGGTATGAAGGCTCGGAGGAAGCGGGGAATAGAAATATTGCCTGTGCTGTTTATTCAAGCTTTGTTTACGCAGATGATTTCAACCAAACCCATGGAGATATCTCAATGTATGGGTGGGAGCATGAGTATTATATGCGGTTCAACGACCATGAAATTCAAGGGAAAACAGTCGATATTAATTTCATGCCTCAATGTATTAACAGGCCTATAACGATTTTTATTCTTTCGGTTGATACGAGTCTTGATAAGTATATGAAGTCAAGCTTATTGCAAAAGAACCGGGAGGATTTATCCGGTGAAATACCCATTGCTTATTCCCCTTTTCCCATCTATTCCAATATTCATGGCGGAACCGGCATTTTCGGTTCGGTAAACAGCACCTCAAAAGTTTTCAGACAGGTTAATCATGAATAAAAGCCTACTAAAGCGGATTTTTGCTACGCTCCTTTTTAACTTATTATTTGTCCTGCTTTTATCGGGACAAAATAAATTCACCGTTAGCGGGTTTGTTTCAGACCGGGCAACAGGTGAACGATTGGCCGGTGCAACGGTTTTTAATTCAGAGTCAAAGTCGGGCACTGCGTGTAACAATTATGGTTTTTTTAGTTTGAAGGTTCCTGACGGTCGGGTGACTCTGCTTGTCCGTTTTGTGGGTTACGAAACGCAAGTTCAACAATTACAGTTGAAAAATGATACAGTTCTGGACTTCCGTTTGTCGACCAACAACCAGCTGGGGGAAGTAAAGGTACAAGCAAATTCGAATGAAAACTTTATACGATCGACAGCGTTAGGAGTGAATCGATTGACGGGGAATGAAGTCGAGAAAATCCCAACTGTTTTAGGAGAACCAGATATTTTGAAGGCCATCAAACTGCTTCCAGGTGTTTCTTTTGCTAGCGAAGGAACGTCGGGATTTAGTGTCCGCGGAGGCAGTCCTGATCAAACACTGATTATGCTTGACGGTGTGCCAGTGTACAACGTTAACCATCTCCTGGGCTTTTTGTCCCTGTTCAATAACGATGCAATCAATGATTCAAAACTTTACAAAGGTAGTTTGCCTGCCCGGTTCGGAGGCCGCTTGAGTTCGGTGTTGGACATCAGTATGAAAGAAGGAAACCTGGAAAAGCAAGCTGGCACTTTTTCTTTGAGTCCGATTGCTGGACGATATACGATGGAAGGCCCCATTGTGAAAAACAAAGCGTCGTACATGGTTTCTGCGCGCCGAAGCTGGATTGATGTCCTTTTTATGGAAGCTCAAAAGCAAGTGGGAAACAGTGAACAATTTCTCACATACGGGTTCTGGGATATTAATGCCAAAGCCAACTGGATCATCAATCGAAACAATCGCCTGTTTCTGAGCTTTTATACCGGCAGGGATGCGTACCAGATGAGAGAAGGCGAGAAGGACGACAGCAACTATGTCAAGTTTAGCTACAATTGGCAAAACCTGACTGGTGTTTTACGGTGGAATCATGTTTTTTCCCCTGATCTGTTTGCCAATTTTTCTGTCTACAACAGCCGTTACAAACAGACTTATTTGATTAAATACAATGTGCAAGGGAACAACCATTACAAGGGCTTTAACAATTTGAATGACGTTAGCCTAAAAGGCGACTTTGACTGGTTTAATTCGGAACATCAGTCATTTCAATTTGGTTATCAACTTTCGTATAAAAAATTCAGTCCCGAAATTATTTCTATCAAGGATGACAGTACTTCTATTGAGTTGAATAAAGATATCTTTACGGAAAATCTGCTTTCAGAAGTTTATTTTGAAGGAAATATTCAGTTGACAGATCGACTGAAAAGCAACGTCGGTTTTCGAACAGGAATGATGTCAACTTCAGGGAAAAATTATTTTAGTTTTCGTCCGCGACTTTCGTTGCGATACCTTTTTTCGGACAAGCTATCAGGAAAACTGGCCTATTCAAGAATGACGCAATATTTGCATCAACTGCAGAACACCACCTTGGGTATCCCCACCGAACTTTGGGTTGCTTCCACCAAACGGGTGATTCCCGGAACATCCGACTTATTTTCAGCAGGTGCTTTTTATCAGCCATCGCCGGCTTATGATTTTTCAGCTGAAATTTATTTGTCGAATTTACATCATGCCATTCAGTATAAACCAAGCACCATGGCTTTCAAAAACAGGGGAGAAAGCTGGGAAGATTATGTGACAACGGGCAAAGGAAAATCTTACGGGTTGGAACTCATGGCTAAAAAGAAAACCGGGAGATTGACCGGCTTGCTCTCTTACACCCTTTCGAAAAGCACTCGCCAGTTTGCTGATATTAATTTTGGTGAGTCATTCCCGTTTGCATACGATCGAAGACACCAAGTGCATGTCGTTGGCGATTTATTTCTGGGAGAAAAACAGAAAAAAGGCATCGCCATCCGAAAAAGTCTTTCAGCCAATTTCAACTTTGCATCGGGCAACTACATTACCCTGGCCGAGCGGGAATATCAAGGAATTCCTTTACCTTACATGGACGGATCACGGTACGATGCCAATTGGTTGAGCCAACTAAGTTTGATTGAGCGCATCAATAATTACCGAATGCCCGCTTTTCACAACCTCCATTTGTCCTATCAACTGAAGAGAAAGAAAGCAGATAAAACCGTGATTTGGAATTTCTCGGTGTACAATGTTTATGACCGTTTAAATCCGTGGTACTATTACAAAAAAGGGAATCGGTTAAGGCAAATCAGTTTGTTCCCGATTATTCCGTCGGTTTCGTATACTTATAAGTGGTAATAGTTGCCCAAATAAATAAAATTCATCTTAAAATGGTAGTGTTTCCAAATCCACATTTCAACTACTTCGGATGATGCCCACTTTTTTGCCGATGGTATTTACTTTGCTTTTGAGAATGGCAGCCAAGAGCAATGTTACTGACGGTTCTACTGTGATTTTCATCCAATTTGCCGGTTCAGTGGAATTGGTGAGTTGAATGAAGCTGAAAGAGCTATCTTTGCTTGTTGAAGTTACGATAAATAGAAGGAAGATTTCTTTGGTCTATAAATTCTATCAGCATTAATCATTACAACGTTTTTACTTTTGCTCCGGGAAAAGAAGGCTCTTGCTTATTATTTTCAATAGGAGAGGCTGACTCTCTTTTTTCGTAGATTTTAATACCAAATTGACAGATAACTTTTAAACATGGAAACAATTGCATCGACACCACAAGATTGGTTCAACTACATCGCGCGCGGACTTAGCTCAAATGCGTTAATTCAATATGTTATCCGGCTGGATGGCGAGATTGATTATGCGTTACTTTCCCAAGCCGTTTTACGCTCCATTCTGGTAGAGCCTGTTTTGGGTTGTAGGGTTCGGGAAGAAGAACAACAACTCGTTTGGACGCCTGTCGCACTTGAAGCCAAAAGCCTTTGTCTGCTGGTTGAGACAAATGATATTCAAAAGGAAATTGATCGTTTTTTGGGCCAAGAGCTGGATGCAGCCCAAGAACCACCCATCAAGCTGAGCTTGATCAAGAATAACAAGCAGAACGTAATTGTTGTAAAACTTAACCATGCGGTTTGCGATGGTGCAGGCTCGAAGTATTTCCTAAAGCTTTTGGCTAAAAGCTATACGCGATTATGCCGGAAGGAGGCTGTTATTCCGGCAGAAAACAAGTTGCCACGAGACATGCAGGCCTTTTACGAGGCTTTAGGTATTCAAGAACCTCAAAGCTATTTTGATCCGAAGAAGGCTGAGTTGTCCTCCTCTTGGGGTTTCCCAGTTGAAGATGGGGAAACAGCGACTCCTGTGTTTTCTCACCAGTTGTTGCGACTTGGAAAAACCGATTTTCTGCGAATACGGCAGTTTGCGAAAGAACATGGGTATTCGATTAACTCGGTGTTGATGGTTGCCTATTACCTGGCATTGCGAGGGGTGTTAACCCCAGCTGAAAGGGCCAATGAACTTCAGTTTTCCGTTGATCTTCGCAGTTATTTACCTGCGGATATCGAGCAAACAATTTGCAACCTGTCGGCAATTTTAAATGCAGACTTGCCAACCCCAAATGCCGATTTTTCAGTGATGGTGGGCCTCGTTGAAAAAGCGGTGAAAGCGGCTTTGGTTTCGGATGGCCTGGTGCACGGAACAATTGGTGGAGATTTAGCCGGAACATTCGGTTTTCAGGCTACTGCAGACTTTTTCAAAGCGGATTGGACAAACATTCTTGAAACCGGAAAATGCACGCCTATGATTTCAAACTTGGGACGTTTGGATACAAGCCCAATGAGTTTTGGTGGGATAACAATCAGCGATTTGTATTTGGTGTCTCCGGCATTTTACGCCCCTGCTTTTATGATTGGAGTTAGCACTTACGAGGATGTTTTGACGGTTTGCGCCAGTTATTACAATCCAGGAATCAGCCATGAACATATTCAGAAACTGTTGGCTATCATGAAGAATCACTTAGCGACCTGCTGTTAAGCAAGCTGAATAATTAAAAACTGGATACAAAACGATATCTTAGCTAAAAACAAACTTGATGGCGATAAACTAAGGCATTATGGATTTTCACTATCGGTAGGCTTAAAATATCGTTTGTAAGTAGTGATGAAATCAAACAATTCAAATACCTAAAATTGAATAGCTAAATGAAATATCGCGAAATAGCAGTTGATGGCTTTTTACACCATTTCGTTCAGTGTTTTTGGGAATACGAAAATGGAAAGCAGCCCATTGTGCATACCATTTTGCCTGATGGCTATTTCGATTTGATCATGACCTTTGAAGAAAGGAAATTGATGTCCGTTCAACTCACCGGATCGTGGACAAAGCCGATTGACGTGAGTATTCCAAAGCACTCAAAAATGTTTGCAATTCGTTTTAAACTGTTGGCCACCGAATATTTGTTTCAACAGGAAATCAAGTCGATTCTGGATACAACCAAACAGTTGCCCGGTAAGTTTTGGAACCTGGAGCGCTATGAGAGTAATCAATTTGAGGTATTTGTTGCTGATACGATCCAGCATTTAAAAGAGTCAATCCGGCACTTAAAGGAAATTGATCAGCGAAAGCTAGAGCTCTTTGAACTGATTTATGAGGGCAAACTGAATTCTGTTGCCGATCTATCACAGGAGGTTCACTGGTCGAGCAGGCAAATGAACCGTTATTTCAATAATCAGTTTGGTTTTCCGCTAAAAGAGTTTCTGAAAATTGTGCGTTGCCGGTCGAGCTATAAAGATATTGCCGAGGGCGTCTTATTTCCGCAAAAATCCTATTTCGATCAGGCTCATTTCATTAAAGAGGTGAAGAAATACACCGGAACAACTCCCAAAGAACTTCATAAGAATACAAACGACCGATTTTTACAATTATCCTCGCGGGAGCAAGCGTAAGTTTGTGCTGAAATCATAAAAGTAAAAACCAATGAAAGCAAACAAATTGACTCCGAACTTAGAGGTTCGTGATATCAAAAAGACGGTCGAATTTTATACGACAAAGCTTGGATTTAAACTGGTGATGGCTGTTCCCGAAAGTCAGGATGGTATTGATCAGGAATTGGCAAATGACAAAGCTTACGTTTATGCTTTGATGCAAAAAGATCAGGTAGAATTGATGTTTCAACGCTCCGATTCGTTTAAAGAAGATGTTGTTTTTGCCAAAGGCTTGCCAATTGGCGCCAGTGTTTCCTTTTACATGGAAATGGAAGGAATAAAGGAGCTGCATGCAGAATTGTCAAGTCAGGGCTTGGAGGTGACAGAACTTAAAATGGCTTGGTACGGGATGCGTGAATTTTACCTGAAAGACTTGAATGGTTACCTACTCGGTTTTGGTGAGAAAGCGGAATAAAAGCTTCAAAAACAGGCAAAATATGTAGAAAAATCATCTTTTCGGAGCTGCTGGAGTTAGCGATTGTATACGCAGTTTTTCTATTTTTAGAATGATATTTTGAGTCGTTGCAAAGGCTGACTCCAGTCGTTCATTTTAATCGATAAAAGATGTATTTCGACGAAATCGTAAAAGATGTCTTCCAGGAAATCAATTCACTTGAAGGGAGAGGGGAAGTGGCTTCTTACATCCCTGAATTGCGGAAAGTTGATCCTGAAAAGTTTGGTGTTTACCTTTCAACCATTGACAACTCCGGCTTTGGCATTGGTGATTGTTATGAAGCTTTTTCGATTCAGAGTATCGCCAAAGTTCTGTCACTGAGCTTGGCTTATCGTATGCTTGGCGAAAAAATATGGGAGCGTTTGGGGGTTGAGCCTTCAGGAACAGCTTTCAACTCACTGGTTCAGCTTGAAGTGGAAAACGGAATTCCGCGGAACCCATTCATCAATGCCGGCGCACTGGTTATTTCCGATATTTTGCTCACCAAACTGGATCATCCCAAAGAAGATTTTCTGGCTTTTATTCGTTCGCTTTCCAACAATTCGAAGATTGACTATTCGCCTCGAATTGCAACTTCTGAGAAGAATGTTGGGTATCGCAATGTGGCCTTGTGTAACCTGATCAAATCGTTTGGCAATATTGAAAACGAACCAGCCGATGTGCTTGATTTTTACTTTAACCTTTGCTCATTGGAAGTCAATTGCCAGGAGCTTTCCAACTTGTTTCTGTTTCTGGCGAATGATGGCTGCACCTTGTCAGGTCGAAGGGTGTTGGGACAAAGTCAGGCTAAAAGGGTGAAAGCTTTGATGCAGACTTGTGGCTTTTATGATGAGTCAGGAGAGTTCTCCTTTAAAGTTGGCCTCCCCGGCAAAAGTGGAGTGGGAGGAGGAATTGTGGCCGTTCATCCGAAACAATATGCCATTGCAGTTTGGAGTCCCCGCTTGAATCACAAAGGCAATTCGTACAAAGGCATGAAGTTTCTGGAGGAATTTACGACCAAATCCCAGCTGTCCATTTTCTAAGTGAAAAGGAGGAGGAAATATTCATAAAAACAGCTTTTAAGCTTTCTCGCTAAGTTCGAGCCAGCGCATTTCCTTTTCGTCCAATTCATCGGTTAACACCCCAAATCGTTTTGATTTCTCGGTCAACTCGTCTGGTGTAAGCTCTCCGGAATTAAGGGCTTCTTCCAATTGGCTTTTTTCTTCTTCCAGCTGTGCAATGTCTTGCTCCAATTGCTCGAATTCGCGTTTTTCATTGAAACTCATTTTCAATGGCGATTTCTTCTTCGGCTTTTCTGCTGCTGGTTTCGCTTGGTTGATGGCTTGCTGCTGTTTCTTTTTCTGCTCTTCTTCCTCTTCTACCTGGTTGCGGTAAATGGTGTAATTCCCCGGAAAATCGCGAATGGTACCGTTCCCATCAAAAACAAACAAGTGGTCTACAATTTTATCCATGAAATAGCGGTCGTGCGATACAATGACGACACAACCACCAAAAGCCGCCAAATAATCTTCCAGAACATTCAGGGTCATGATGTCCAAGTCATTGGTTGGCTCATCCAGAATCAGAAAGTTGGGGTTTTGCATCAAGATGGTGCATAGGTACAGGCGACGTCGTTCACCACCACTCAGTTTCTCCACAAAGTTATACTGAACCTCCGGAGGAAACAGAAAACGGGTTAGCAATTGGCTGGCAGTCATACGTTGGCCATCTTCAAAAACAATAACCTCCGCGATGTTTTTTACAATGTCAATGACCTTTTCATCGGGCTTAAAGTTAATTCCTTCCTGCCGGTAATAACCAATTTGAATGGTTTGGCCCCAGTCAATCGTACCCGAGTCGGGAGCTATTGCTTTGGTAATGACATTCAGGAAGGTTGATTTCCCCGTTCCGTTTTTACCAACAATGCCAACTTTCTCAAAACGTGAGAATTTATAGCTAAAATCGGTAATGAGCTTTAAGTCGCCGTAGCCTTTGGATATATGTTCCAGCTCCAAAATCTTTTTCCCCAATCGTGATGAAGCCATGTTCAGCTCCAGGTTGTCCTCCTGACGGCGTTGACTGGCTTTATCTTTCAACTCGTGAAACTGGTCGATCCGGTACTTGGCTTTATGGCTGCGGGCCTTGGGCATTCGTCGCATCCATTCTTGCTCGGTACGTAGCAGGTTTCTGGCTTTCTCGGTCGATGCTTGTTCCTGCTCAATACGTTCCTGTCGCTTTTGGAGGTAGTAACTGTAGTTGCCCCGGTAGTCGTAGGTTTGATTTTGATCAATCTCAATGATTTCGTTACAGACCCGATCCAGGAAATAACGGTCGTGAGTAACCATGAACAAGGTACAGTTTGTTTTTTCGAGGTAGGCCTCCAGCCATTCAATCATGTCGAGGTCCAAGTGGTTGGTAGGCTCATCCAACAACAGGAGGTCGGGTTCATTGACCAAAACGTTGGCTAAGGCCAATCGCTTGCGCTGTCCTCCAGAAAGCTCGCGAACGGGCTGGTCAAAGTCCGTAATCTTTAGCTGGCTCAAAACCTGCTTCACCCGAACATCAAAATCCCAAGCTCCCAGCTCTTCCATTTTGATCGTCAGGCTTTCAATGGCTTTCTGGTCGTTATGGTTGACAGCTGCTTCAAACTGGGCAATAACGTCCAGCGCCGGATTTTCTGAGCGCAGTGCTTCCTGAAGTACCGTAAGGTTGTCATTCAGTTCCGGATCTTGTTTCAGATAGCCAATTTTAATGTCATTGGTTACAGTCACCTGTCCTTCATCAGGCGTATCTATTCCTGCAATAATATCCATCAGGGTGGTTTTACCAGCCCCATTTTTGGCAATTAAAGCAACTTTTTGATCTTTAAAAATGGTAAACGAAATACCTTCGAACAACATTTGTTCGCCGTATCGTTTCGAAATAGACTCAGCCTGTAGGTAGGGGATCATAGCACTAATTTTGTGCAAAAATAGAAATTATAATTGGCAATGGGCAGGTTCTGCATTTTCTTGCCAGATAAATTAAACCCCGAGGCTTAAAGCTTGTTCTATTTTGAAAACCTTATTTTTGTCTTTCAACCTTGAATAATAAATGAACATGTTAAAGAAAGAACGTTACCAACGAGTCATTGAATATTTTCAGCAAGCCATGCCCGTTGCCGAAACGGAGCTGGAATACAATAATCCATATGAGTTGCTTGTGGCTGTCATTTTATCGGCTCAATGTACCGATAAGCGGGTGAATCAAATTACGCCAGAGCTGTTTCAACGCTTCCCAAAGCCCGAAATGATGGCTGAGGTAGAGGCTGCCGAGGTGTTTGAGTACATTCGTTCGTGTTCTTATCCGAACAACAAAGCCAAGCATTTGGTGGGAATGGCCCGTATGCTGGTTAACGATTTTAAAGGCGTTGTACCGGATGATATTGTTGAACTGCAGAAGCTCCCTGGGGTGGGGCGTAAGACAGCCAATGTGATTGCTTCGGTAGTTTATGAAAAGCCGGCTTTTGCGGTGGATACGCACGTATTTCGCGTGGCTAACCGAATTGGGCTGACGAACAACTCAAAAACTCCTTTGGAAACAGAAAAGGAATTGATGAAGTATTTTCCGGACGAGATTGTTCCTTTGGCGCATCACTGGCTGATTCTGCATGGCCGTTACACGTGTTTGGCACGGACCCCGAAATGTGCTAAATGCGGATTAACAGACTGTTGCAAATATTACCAGCAACTCGAGAAAAAGAAACAGTCCAAAGCCGCAAAGTAAAAGGGCAGGCATTGTTCTTATCGTTAAAGTCAAGATTGATTAAGGGAAATATTAACTCCAATTTAAGTGTTGATTTTGTTGGAATAAATTTATGTATCAATTGCTTTGATTTTTTGCCAAACTTTGTACTTTTGCTCCTAATCTCTAACTTAAAAATGAAGTGTTATGGCTTATGTAATTTCAGATGAGTGCATTGCATGCGGAACATGTATTGATGAATGTCCTGTGGATGCAATTTCAGAAGGTGACATCTATTCAATTGATGCTGACCTTTGCACCGATTGTGGCTCATGTGCTGAAGTTTGCCCGGTTGACGCAATTTCTATTGCAGAATAAACGGACAGCATAAAATTTACTACCCGGTATTGAAAAATACCGGGTTTTTTATGCTTTAAAAGAAGGGAAAGTGACTATTGGGAGTTCAAAAACGACATTCTTTTTCGCTTTTAAACTCCCTTTTGAATGTATTTTTTATTAAAAAGAATAAACCTGATCAACAATGCCATACTCGATGGATTCATTGGCGTCCATCCAGTAGTCCCGGTCAAAGTCAGCCATTACCTGATCAACGGTTTGTCCGCAATTGGCAGCCAAAAGCTCAGCTGCTAGTTTTTTTGACTTTAGGATTTGCCGAGCATGAATTTCCAGGTCGCTGGCTTTTCCACGCAAAGCTCCAATGCTGGGTTGGTGAATCATCACCTCACCATGCGGATAGATAAAACGTTTTCCTTTTTCACCGGCGCTTAACAGAATGGAACCCATGGAAGCCGCTAAGCCCATGCATACTGTAGAAACAGGAGAGGAAATCAGGTTCATGGTATCCATGATTGAGAAACCAGAAGTGACCATGCCTCCAGGGCTATTGATAAAGAACGTAATTGGTTTTCCGGGATCAACAGACTCTAAATACAGGAGCTTGCTGACGATATCTTCGGCCGATTCATCATCAACCACGCCCCACAGGAAAACCTGGCGTTGCTTGAGAAAATTCGTTTCAATTTGATTTTTTACGGATTGTTTTTTGACTCCCTCTTCCTGAGGTCGTTCATCATAAATTTCTGTAGAAATCATGGCTTTTCGTTTTGTTCGTATTCAATAAAATTAAGTTGAATAAAACTAGTGAATTTTTAGGGAAGTTTGGTGCCTTTTGCTCCCCCCCAATAAAAACTTTTGAGCACGATGAATTCTTATTTCAGTTTCGCTTTGAATATTTTCCGGAATTTGTCGAGCTTAGGCACAATAACGAATTGGCAATAACCTTGATTCGGATTGTTTTCATAGTAATCTTGGTGGTAGTCCTCAGCTTTAAAAAAGTTTTTCCAAGGACTTATTTCTGTAACAACGGGTTTGCCGAACACATTTTGCTCATTGAGCTGCTGTTTGAATTCTTCGGCCAACTGTCTCTGATGCTCGTTGTGGTAGAAAACTGCAGAGCGGTATTGAGTCCCAACATCGGCTCCTTGCCGGTTTAAGGTTGTTGGATCATGGGTACTCCAAAACACTTCAAGCAGTTCTTGAAAGCTAATAATCGCCGGATCAAATTCAATTTCGATGACCTCAGCATGTCCGGTTCTACCAGTAGTCACTTCCCGGTACGAGGGATTTATAATTTCGCCTCCCGAAAAGCCTGAAGTCACTTCAATTACGCCATTCAGCTCTTTAAAAACAGCTTCGGTACACCAAAAACAACCGTTTCCAAATGTTGCTAATTCCATTGTTTTGCCTTTTTGAGTGGATCCTGAAGAAAGGCTTATCAGCATAAAGAAAACAAGCCAATGCATCGTTTGTTTAATCATCTAGTTTTATTCCGAATCGCCGCAGTAGTTTTTTCTCAAATTTCCAGAAAAAGGTAAACTGTCCGAACAGGGTCCCAAAAATCATTAACATGATCTGGTAGGCCGGTACAATGGTCAGGATATACACAATAGCCGTAAGCCAAAAAGGCCAGTCTGGCGTGTAATCAACCAAATGAAAAACAAGCTTGCGAACCAATAATGCTCCCGAGCCAGAAATTGAGAAAACAATAAAGATGAGGATTAATTGCAGGTTGGACTCAACCTCCCATTTTTCCTTCAACTGTTTAAACATAGTTCCATTATTTTGAATAATATCTACCTTAACAAGCTGTCGAAAGAATGGTTGAATGCGCTTTGTGTAAAATGTGTTGCTATTGAGGAGCAGGAAGGTTTAAACCATTGAACCTGCCATGCTTACTTGTATCTTTATTCTTAGGCAATTTGATGCGTTTGGTAAATGATGTAGCCGTAAACTGCAAACCGTAACAAACGAAACAAGCCAAAATAGAGGTAACGTTTCATGGGGTATTCTGTGGTTCCGACCAACATGCTGATGGCTGACCAAGGCAAGGGAGTTAAGGCCGCAGCGATGATCAGAAAAGAGCCATACTTGCGAAATAGAGGCCAGTATTTGCTGAAAAACTTCCGACCTAAATAGCGGAACAGGACCACCCTGCGCAAGTAGCGCCCAATTAAGAATGCTAGGTAGCCGGCAGCATACGATACGCCTGCGAAAAAGAACAGGTTACCTACATAATGCCAAACATCGCCTTTATAATAAGCCCAGAGCATAAAAAACTCGGGCGGAAATAAGCCGAAGAACACTTCGGACCCGATGTAGATTCCATAAATGATCAAAGGCTGGCTGTAAAAGCGCTCTAGCCATACTTCCTGGTTTTCATCAATAACATATTCTTTGGCAAGAAGGTACAGCGCTGCCAGAATTGCCATCCAAAGCAGCCCTTTCAGCATATTTTCAATAAGGAACTTAAACTTTACCCGTAATTTCATCTATTGTCGAAATTTGTGTCCGTTAGGCCGGATCGTTGCCAGGAATCTTTTGCTCCATGCTTTAGCTGCAATTCGAAACGATGGGGCAAAATGTTCCTAAACTAATGCGTCAATCTTTGAAGCCAACTGATGATCCCGGTCTGTAACATGTCCTTTATCATGACTGGTTAAGCTGATGGTAACCTTTTTATAGTCATGCAACAGAATATCTGGATGGTGATTCATTGCCTCTGCTAGTTCACCAACCTGATTGACAAAGTTCAGTGCTTCCTTAAAATTTTTGAACGTAAACTCTTTGCTTATTTTTTCTTCTTCCTTATTCCAATACATAACACTTGTTTTACTACTTGAAAACAAGTGGATTGAAACATGGTTCAATTCCTGTTAGGCGTTGATTTTTTTTAACAACCAAGCCATGTTTTCACCCAATGTTTGCATGATTTGCATGCCTTCTTCGTCAAGCAAAACTGCCCCTTCGGGGCCTCCAACAGCAAAGTTCCAGTAGCTGGAGCCAGGAACAATCATTTGGCTAATCAGGAAGAAGTTGTTGAGTGTTTCAAAGGCATGCAATTGGCCGCCTCTTCTCACAGCAAGTACTCCGGCTCCAATTTTTCGTTTTAATAAATGTCCGTTGCCACGGGTGACGTAGCCTGCAACATCAATCAGGGCCTTCATTTCCGCACTTACGTCGGCAAAATAGACTGGCGATCCCAGGATGATGGCATCGGCTTCAAGCATTTTTTCGATTGCTAAATTGATGGTGTCGTTTTTTATGTGGCAGCGTCCATCTTTGACCTGCCGGCATTTTCCACAGGCCGTACAGCCATGAACCGGTTTTCCTCCCAACTGGAAGAACTCGGTTTCGATACCTGCTTCCTGCAGGGGGTGAAAAACACGCTCAATAATGAGTTTGGTATTCCCGTTTTTGCGCGGGCTTCCATTTATTGCTAATACTTTCACAATGTCGATTTTTGGTTATTTGCTAAAAACGTATTGAATGAGGTTGGCCCCCATTTCAAGGGCTTTGCGTCTGACCTCCGGAGGATCGTTGTGTACCGAAGGATCTTCCCAGCCATCGCTGATATCTGCTTCGTAGGTGTAAAAACAAACGAGGCGATCTCCAACAAAAAGGCCAAATCCCTGGGGACGCTTGTTGTCGTGCTCATGGATTTTAGGAAGGCCTCTCACGAATTCGAACTTCTGCCGATAAATCGGGTGATCTGGCGGAAGCTCAACAAATTCCTGCTCCGGAAATACTTTTTTCATTTCCCGACGGATGTATTGGTCGAGACCGTAGTTGTCATCGATATACAGAAACCCTCCTGCTTCAAGGTAAAGTCGAAGGTTCTCACTTTCTACTTCTGAAAAAATGATGTTGCCATGCCCGGTAATGTGCACAAAAGGGTAGTTGAAAAGCTCGATGCTACCCGGTTCAACCGTTGCTGGCTGCGGATCAATATTGGTTTTCAATTCCTGGTTGCAAAAACGGATAAGATTGGGTAAAGCCGTAGGATCTGCATACCAGTCACCACCTCCTTTGTATTTGATAAGTGCCAATTTCAGATTTGGATTTTGGCTGAATAGAAAACTTGCCGGGAGAAGCAAAAGAAAGGTTAAAAACAGTCTTTTCATGGCGTAAAATTGAACGAACAAAGATAATAAGAATGAGCAATTTTGCTACTTGAGAGGAGAAAAGCAAAAAGATTAAATCATTCTAAAAGTTAGGGAGAAAGCAGGCATTTTAGAACCGTTTTAAATAAGAGCTGTTATCTTTGATGAATATTTTCAAACTAACCCGCATGAAAAAGAATTTTACAACCCGATCATTGCATGTGCCATTTCCTAAAGATGATGCTTACAATGCACTCGACATGCCTATCTACGAGACTGTTGCCTACGATTTTGGTTCATCAGAAGACATTGCCGCGAATTTTAGGGGTGAGCTACCAGCGCACGTGTACTCCAGAACCAGCAACCCAACTGTCGAGTATTTTGAAATGAAAATGAAAGCGCTAACCGGAGCTCATCAGGTGTTGGCGGTTCCTTCGGGTATGGCAGCTATATCGGCCAGTTTTTTGGCGATTGGGAAAAGCGGGGACAATATTATTTCGGGAAAGCATTTATTTGCGCATTCGCACGCTTTGTTAGATGAAAGCTTGCGAAATTATGGTTTGGAAACGCGCTTTGTGGATACCACCGATGCGGAGGCTGTGGAGCAGCTTATTGATGAGAATACCCGGGCGATTTACTTTGAAACAGTAACCAATCCGCAGCTGGAAATTGCCAATGTTGAAAAGTTGGCAAGCATTGCGAAAAAACACAAGGTGTTATTGATTGCCGACAGCACGGTGACTCCACCCATCGTTTGCCAGGGGAAAGAGCTTGGAATTGATATCGAGGTGATGTCAACGACCAAGCACATCTCTGGAGGAGCAACTTCGTTTGGTGGCGTTATTCTGGATCATGGAACGTACGATTGGAATTTGAATCCGAACTTGAGTCCGCTGACTGCAAAATTTGGGAAGGATACATTTATCGCCCGCTTACGCAAAAACTATTACCGGAACATGGGAAGTGCGATGACTGCTCATACGGCCCATATTCAGAGTATTGGGCTTGATTTGTTGGAGCTGCGCTTCGAACGTTCATATAGCAACTGCATGCAGTTAGGCAATTTTTTGGCAAAGCATGAAAAGGTAAAGCAGGTAACTTATCCGGGCATGCCTGATGCCAGCGATTATGAACTGGCTAAAAAACAGTTTGCAGGTAAGCCTGGTACTATTTTGACTTTTGATTTGGAGTCAGAAAAAGCTTGTTTTGAGTTTATGAATCGCTTACAATTGATTCGTCGGGCAACCAATTTGAATGATAACAAATCGCTGATTATTCACCCTTGGTCAACCATTTATGTCGATTTTCCGGAAGAAGAGCGCTTGAGCATGAAGATTCGTCCAACCATGATGCGGTTATCGGTTGGAATTGAAGGAGCGGAAGATTTGATGGAAGATATTGATCAGGCGTTTAAGGGCTAGAAATTGAGCATTCTACAATAATGAAACACCCGGTACTACAGATGAGTAGCCGGGTGTTTTCAATCCTTATATATCCAAAACTCTAAAACAATTCTTTTTTTCTGAAAATAATGATTCCGAGGGTTGCTAAGGCAACGGAAAAGATAATGATTACAGGGAATGCCCAAGTGTTGCTTTCCAGATGGTTGGGGACATTCATTCCGTAAAGACTAGCCACTAAGGTTGGGATCATCAGGATGATGGAAATAGATGCGAGCTGCTTCATGCGCACGTTCAAATTATTTGAAATAACTGAGGCAAAAGCATCCATCATGCCACTTTGGATGTCCGAATAAATCTGTGACATCTCTAAAGCCTGTTTATTTTCAATAATGGCATCTTCCAACAGATCTTCATTCAGCTCCGTCATATTTTTCTTGAGCGCATTCCGAAGCTTGGCCAATACAATTTCGTTCGCTTTCAACGAAGTGATGAAGAAGACCAAGCACTTCTCCATTTTTAGTAGCTTGTTGAGCTCCTTATTTCGAACAGATTTTTCAAGCTCGGTTTCTATTTGAGTTGTTTGATGATTAATCTGTTTCAGGTACTGTAAGTAGGAACTTCCTGAGCGTAAAAAGAGCCTGATGATAAAATTGAGCTCATCATGAACCAATAAGGTTTGTCCTCGGTACAGAGCCGGCTTCTCTAAAGGAAGCACTTGATTGACCGTTGAACAAAGCGTGATGGTTATTTCATTCGATCGGAAAATGCCAAGAGGTAGGGTGTAATAGGGTACACCGTTGTTCGGACTTTCTACTGGAATACGTAAAATGATTAGTGACCAATCTTCATCCACTTCATACCGGGGACGTTCGTCAACGTCCATAATATCCTGCACAATATCAGCAGGAACCTGAAATTCCTCTTGAAGTTGGTTTAGCTCAGCTTGGGTTGGCTGAACAACATTAATCCAGCATCCTTTCTCAGCTTGTGGTATCTCACTATACCCCCCAAAGCTCTTAAAAATCTTAAGCATGATGTGCCTCCTTTTGATTTGTCTGTAGGAGGCATTAGGCCCCCTTACAGCGAGGTTAATAATTCATATTTATGATGACCAGGGCCTTCGTCCATGAAATCGTCTATTTTTATTTTGCGCTGCAAAGCTAGTCAAAACTATTTGCTAAAAAGAAGTTTTTTAGGGATAATTCGAATAAAAAGTTACAGTATCCTGGGGGTGTGGAGGATA
Organism: Sunxiuqinia elliptica; assembly: GCF_900113005.1. Classification (GTDB taxonomy): domain Bacteria; phylum Bacteroidota; class Bacteroidia; order Bacteroidales; family Prolixibacteraceae; genus Sunxiuqinia; species Sunxiuqinia elliptica. Next base: position 41,877 of record NZ_FONW01000008.1, on the reverse strand, counting down.
TGGCCTTCCTTCGGAAAAGCAAGGCCGGTAAGAGTTTTTGCCTGTTTATTGGTTGATTGGATTAGCCTGAACACCCTCAAAGGTCATGTGCACAGGCTTGATGGATTGGTCTTCGTTGAAGAATAGGCGATCAACGCAAACAACCCGGTGATCTCGTCCTTGGTTCGGAATTGGCCGACGATGATAGACGATGTACCAATCGTTGGAGTTTGGTACATGCAAAATGGAATGGTGCCCTGCTCCTGTGGCAATTTCAGGATCTTGCTCCAGGATGGTCCCCGCGCGCTCAAACGGGCCAAATGGACTGTCAGCCATGGCAAAGGCGACCCGATAGCTGGAATCTCCCCAATTACCTTCAGACCACATAAAATAATAGGTGTTGTTTTTGATAAAGAAGGTTGGTCCTTCTACATAACCTTCGGGAGTAATTTCTTTCACCAGTTGGCCGTCATCAAAAGGGACTAAGCGTTTGAAATCATCGCTTAAGCGTCCAATGTTGCAATGTCCCCATCCGCCATAAACGATGTAATATTGGCCATCCAGTGCTTTGAAAACATATTGATCAATCGGTTGGGCTCCGTGGTAAAAATCCTGAATCAATGGTTTGCCCAGGTAGTCGCGGTAGGGGCCTCCCGGATGATCGGCAACAGCAATACCGATGCCGCCTTGTTTGTTTTTATCGCCTTGTGAGGCATCGTAATACGGACCGCTTTCATTTTGAATGTCGTTACCTGCAAAAAACAGGTAATACTTACCATCTTTCTCGATAATTGACGGCGCCCACATGGCTTTGTGAACCCATGGAACAATTGCGGTATCCAATACGTGTTCATGCTTTTCCCAATGCACTAAATCATTGGATGAAAAAGCATCAAAAAACACCTGCTCTTCGTACTTTGCTGAGTAAGTTGGAAAAATCCAGTAGCTATCGTTTAAGACGGCTACCTCTGGATCGGCATACCAATCGTTGAAAATTGGGTTCCCGGAGGTTTTATCGGTAGCCTTTTGGGCTTGTGTTGAAACGGAAAACCAAAGTCCGCAAAGGATCAAAAAGCAGGTGTGTCTCATAGTTCAAAAGAGTTTGCTTAGTTGAATAATTTTTTTAGTTGATCGCCTACATTTTTCACCGCGTTTTCTAGTTCTTTTTTTGTCGACTTTTTAACCTCTTCCTGAACTTGTTTTTTTGCATCGCTTAGGTCCAAAGAAACTTTCGGGCTTGTCAGGTTCCCAGCAATATCAACGGTAATAGGAATGATTTGAATGTTTTGTGATCCAGGTAAAAATCCAAGTGCATTGTTGATGTCTGTGGTCAAGTCTTCTCTATTCACTTGGAAATCCATTTTTAGATCCAACATTTGTTCTACAGTCAGGTTCCCATGAATAGACACGTCCTGATCGGCAATCTTGGTTTTAAACGGTTTCAATTTGATGTTGCCATCTTCAAAGTTGAAGTAAGCTGTAAAGTCATCAATCCGAACATTCTTAAGTTTCTCCTTCTTGATGAAATTTTTGATTTGATCGAAGGTTGGAGAATCCAAAATTTGCAGGTCCTGTGTGTTAAAGAATCCACGGCCATCAAGGCTGGATGGAATGATTTTAAGCTGCTCGGTCAACTGACCATTAAATTTGAGCTCGGTTGAAAGTAGCCCTTGGCTTCGGGCAGCGATTGGCACATAGCGCTGAACCATGCCAAACGATTGGTAAGCTGCCGGAATTTGAACTTTATTGATCCGCATGTTGAAATCGAAGAATGGTTTATTTTCCTCGGTACTTTTGTAGGAGCCGTCAACAGTTAATTGTCCTTGCAGCATGTCCATATTAAGCTTTTTAAGGGCTAACATCTGATCTTTAACTTCAATTGTTCCTTCGATGTTTCGGATATCCATCCGGTCGAAAGTGGCTCGTTTGATTGCTGAGCTGAACACCAAATCCAATTTTGCTGGCACCTGGAAAGCATAAACGGTATCGTTGGCAACTGTAGTAGTAACAGTATCTTCAGTGACCATTAGGTTGGCAAGCTCGTTGAAATCCATGTAATCAGACTGTAATTTGAAGGTCCCTTTCAAGGTCTTATCCATCAAAAAGTAAGGCAGATAATTGGATAGTTGACCGTTTAGATGGAAGTCACTCTGTCCGGTTTTCGCATCCAAAGAGCTTAATGTGATGGCTTTATTGTTGACTTTTAACTGGCCTGAGTTAATTTCAAAAACTTGGGTCATAGCCGGTGTTTTCACTTTAAAATCTTTAAAGTTGAAAGCTCCATCCGAACTGATTTGTTCGTAATTCTCCTTTTCGATAGCCGACATTCTTCCTTTAACGCTTAGCTTTCCATCCAGCAATCCTTGCAATTGGATGCTGTCCATTGGAATGATTTCAGCCAAACGTGTAAAGTCGATTTTTCCACTGAACGAGGCATCAAAGGCTGGGTCACTCATGGGGTGCGAAAGAGAGAAACGAGCGTCCACGGGGTTTTCCCGAATTTGCGCATGCGCTTTAGAAACATTTACCGTCAGCAGATCCAATCCACCTTCTGGTTTCTCAATTTTTCCATCCAACGTAATCTTTTCAACTTTTTCTGGTGATCCAGCGTAATTTAAGGTCGCATTGTTGACATAAATATGTGTGCTAATGGCAGGATAAAGCTCGTCATAAAACCATCCTTTTACGCTTCCTTCAAAACCGGCCTGTCCTGTTGTTTTGATATCTTCAAGATAGCTTTGGTAGCTTTGAGGAACCATGGCCAGCAAGGTTTCAAAATCGCTTTGTGGTTGTTTAAACTGCAAGTCAAAATACATGCTGTCAGAAGGCATCTCAAAACGTCCGCTTAAGTCCAAAGGCAGTTCATTCAGATGTAGGGTGGTTTCGCCAAATTCAAAATTCATTTTATCGTAGTCGGCCATTAATTGGCTACGAACTTTTAAAACGGTGTTGGCTACGTAATCAACCGAGTCATAGGTGAATTTGAACTCACCAACTTCTCCGTCCAGGTCAAAGTGAGTTATTGTTCCGTCCAACTTCCCGCTGGCATCCAGGTTGGTATTCAGCAATCCGAGTACCATCGCTGAAGCTTCGTCAGCATAAGTCATGCTTAAATCCCGTACTTTAATTTCTTGCAAGGAGATGGCCATTCCTGACTCCTCAGAACTTGCTGTTTCTTCTTCAACGGAAGACGATTTTGCAATATCCCAGTTGACCTGACCGGACGCATTGGCCTTTAGGTGCACATGAGCATCAGTTAGCCGTAGGCTTTGAATGGTGAAATCCTCGCCACCAAACAGATCACTAAGCGAAATGTCGGTTGCAAGGGATTGTATGGCAACTAAGGTGTCGCCTGCAAACTGATCACGGCCAATAACTGTTAAGCCTTCCAGTTCAACCATTACATTGGGGAAACTTCTCAGCAAACTGAGGTTGAAATCAGTGAATTCTACTTCGGCATTAACTTGTTCATTGATGGTTGTTTTTACCTTTTTCAATAAAGGCCCTTTAAATAGGACCGGAACAATGATTAATGCAGCGATTAGCACAAAAACAATGACTGCTATGGTAATAACTACTTTCTTCATTTTTCTATCTATTTATTGTTTTTGATGATTAGCCTGCCTAGCTAATCTCATTTCATTGAGTGTATTAAAATAACAAAATTCCGGGGTTAAAACTCCTCTTGTAACTTATAAACGAATGAATTGCTAAAAGAATCATGCTAAAACTGGATTTTCTTTCAAAATCAACTGACGAAGCTGATTGATTGCCGCTTGTGATGACCTTAGGATATTTCGTTCGCGGTTGTGTGCAAAGTTGTAGCAATGGACTGTTTGATTCTTTTTACTGACCACAGCAATCCAGACTGTACCCACCGGTTTTTCTTCACTTCCTCCATCAGGCCCGGCAATGCCAGTTGTGGCAATTGCATAATCGGTTTGGAGGGCATCCAAAGCTCCTTGTGCCATTTCTAAAGCCACTTCACGACTAACTGCTCCATGTGCTTCAAGAGTTGTTGCTTGAACATGCAACAGGGCTTCTTTCACTTCGTTGGAATAGGCAACAATACCTCCCTTTAGGTAAACCGAACTTCCTGGGTTCTCAGTAAACATATGGGCGATATTTCCTCCGGTACAACTCTCTGCTATTCCGAGGGTAAGTTTTCCTTTTGCAAGTAATTGGCCGGTAACTCCGGCTAGCGAATCGTTGTTGTATCCAAAGATTTGCTCGGGTAAATAGGTTCTCAGTAAGTCAATTTGTTGGCTGACCTCTGTTTCCAATACTTCTTTATTGGAGCCATAAGCACTTAAGCGCAGCCGAATCATAAGTTGATTGGGCAAATAAGCCAGTTTGATGAAGTCAGGAAGTGCATTTTCCCACGGCTCAATTTTTTCAGCAAGCATGGACTCTGGAACGCCATAAACCAAGACGGTTTGATGGTAGATGGATTTTACTTTACCATTTTTTTGCAATCGTGGAAGAATTGCTTGCTCCATTAAGCCGATCATTTCAAAAGGAACTCCGGGCATAGAGATATAAATGGTATCGTTTTGTTCGAACCACATTCCGGGAGCTGTGCCATTGGGATTGTGGAGCACATCACATTTTTCGGGCACCAATGCCTGATCCTTGTTAAGTTGGTTGATGTCGATATTTCGCCGTGACAGCATGGTGGTAACATGCTCCAGCACTTGCTCGTTTAAAACCAGCTTGCAGTCAAAGTAGTCACACAGTACTTTTTTGGTGATGTCGTCTTTTGTTGGTCCAAGCCCTCCGGTAATCAGCACCAAATCGGCATGCTGAGCTGCTTGGCTTATTGCTTCCTTGATTTGAAGTGCATCGTCATGCACCGATGTAATCTGAAAGACTTCAATGCCGTATCGGTTCAGTTGTTCGCCAATCCATGCTGAATTGGTATCTACAACCTGGCCAATGAGTATTTCGTCGCCTATTGTAATAATTTCTGCTTTCATGATCTATCTAAATATGTAATCTGCGAATTTAGGAATTTGCTTGTACCTTACTGAGTGCTGATAAACGCTGCAATAAGGTAGGGTGCGAATAATGAACAAATACATAAGCTGGGTGTGGCCTCAAATTGCTCAGGTTTTGTACCGATAGCTTTTTCAGTGCGTTGGCTAAAGCTGTTCCTGAATAGTGGCTTGCAGCAAAGGCATCAGCTTCGTATTCATTTTTTCGCGAGAAAATATTCATACCAATTCCAATCAATGAGGACAGGGGAGAGTAGAGGATCCCAAAGGCGATAAGTCCAATATGAAAGCTTGGTGTTTTAACCCCCAAGGCTTCTGATAAGGCTGGACTATCAATAAACAGTGAAAAAATGAACAGCATAAGACCGGTTTGGATAATTCCTAATAGAAGGCTCCAAACGATGTGTTTCTTTTTGTAGTGTCCAATTTCGTGAGCCAGCACTGCTACGAGCTCTTCTGTACTCATATCTTTAATTAGGGTGTCGTAAAGAACGATGCGTTTTTTGCTTCCCAAACCTGTAAAATAGGCGTTTGCCTTTGTGGAGCGTTTGCTGCCGTCAATGACAAAAATATTATCCAGTTTAAAGCCAACTTTGCTGGCAAAAGCCTGAATGGCTTGTTTCAATTCACCATCTTCCAAAGGGGTTTGTTTGTTGAATAAGGGAACGATCAGCGACGAATAAAACATGGCCATAAAAATGGAAAAACCACTGATTACGGCCCAAACATACAGCCAAAACCATTCCCCGGTTTTCAGGTAGATGAAAATAATTAAAGCCAGCAAACCACCTCCAATAATTGCTCCCAATAACCAACCTTTTAGTTTGTCAGCCAGGTAGGTTTTGATGGTGGTTTTATTGAATCCGTACTTCTCTTCAATAACAAAGGTTGCATACCAATCAAAAGGCGTATTGAGAAGATCAGAGGCAAAAAACAGGATGCCGAAGAACAATAGAGCGCTCCAAATTGGGCTGGTGCTTATGTTGGTTGCCCATCCATTGATTAATGCAAATCCTTCGAAGAAAAGCATCAATACAATTAAAAGAAAGCTGTAAGAACTGGTCAGCATACCAAACCGATGATTGGTTTTTGAATAGGCTTGTTGCTTTCGGTATTTTTCTTCGTCATAAATGCCCTTCACTTCATCAGGAAGACTGGTGCTCCACTTGGTGGTGTTCAGGTAGTCAAGCCATCGTTCCAAAATAAAGTCAAAAACTAAGATGCCTAATATGATCCAGAATAATGTTGTCATGAGACGTTCTATTTAAGAAAATGTTTATTTGCTATTGAATGAACTCTTGTGTTCTGTTTTTATTTTACGCCAATAAGCCGAATAAGGGCTGAATGTCCTTGATGAAAATCTCCTTCATCCAGTTCCATTTCCAGTTCTTCAAATTGAAGGTGGCTAAACGATGAGAAATCAGCAGCCAGTTCTTTTTTCGAAAAAAGCATATTGATGTCGCGAGGTCCTCCTGTATTGTTATTGATCTGGGCTTTTGAAAATGTTTCCATAATCAAGGTGCCGCCAGGCTTTAGTCCAGCAGCTAGCTTTTGATGAAGTGCTTGCCGGGGAATTGGAGGCAGATGGGTATAAACAAGACCAATACAGTCGAATGCTTCCTCTGGAATTGGCATGGATTCATACGAGGCCAGCTGATAATCCAACTCAACCTGATGATTTGAGGCTAACTGCAGGGCTTTTTTTTGCCCTTCATAACTGGAGTCGAAGGCAAGCACCTGCCAGCCTTGTTGCGCTGCATAAACAGCATTTCTTCCTTCTCCTTCTCCTGGTAATAAAAGCTTGCCTGGAGTTAATTTATCCAACTCTTGTTTAAAAAAAGTATTTGGTGCGGTTCCGTAAACATAGTTGGAACCAGCAAATCGTTCATCCCAAAAATTTTTCATGGCTTTCAATTTTTAAGAAGGAAACAACCCACAGTGGCTTATGTTTGCACTGTGGGTTGCTTTGTATTGTTATTGTTTGGTTAAGCCAACGCTTCATAAAGAACTTCAATCGGATGCAAGGCTTCGCGGCCTGTTCCTTCCTTTATATGGTGACGACAAGAAGTCCCCGGAGCTGAAACAAGCATTTCCGCTGTGGCCTGCCGTACTGCAGGGAACAAGACTAGCTCTCCAATCTTCTGGCTCAGTTCGTAATGCTCTTTCTCGTAGCCAAAGGACCCAGCCATTCCGCAACAGCCACTGGGAATTTCCGAGACTGAATAGTTTTTTGGAATTTCCAGCATCTTTTTCGTAGGAGCTGTTGACGCAATAGCCTTTTGCTGACAGTGCCCATGCAGTTTGATTTCTTTACTTTCTGTAATGAATAGGGAAGAATCAATGTTTCCTTTTTCAAATTCAGCAGCAATAAACTCATCAAGCATGAAGGTATTTTGTGCAAGCTCCTTGGCAGCCTCCTTTTGCGGATCGTGCACCAATTCGGGGTATTCATCGCGGAAAGCCAAAATTGCTGATGGCTCAATGCCAAGCAAAGGGGTTTCAGCAGTTACAAGTGGCTGAAGCCACTTGACGTTTTGGGTCGCAATTTCCTTGGCTGTTTTTACCAGTCCTTTCGATAGATAGGTTCGGCCACTTTCCCGGTGTTTTGGAATGGCCACTTCATAGCCTAGTTTATTCAGCAGAAGAATGGCCTTAACCCCAATATGGCTTTCATTGTCGTTGGTAAATTCATCAGCAAACAGGTAAACTTTCCCTTTGCGCTTACCATCCAGTTCGATGGGCTTTTTATACCACTGGCGCAAACTCAGTTTCGACATTTTCGGGACCTGACGTTCCACGGCAAAACCTACCGAACGTTTGAACAGAGCGGTGTTCGTTATGTAGTTGGTTAAAGGACGAACCAAGCGCCCTAGTTTATTCAACTGCGGCAGATAGGCGATAAGCTTAGCCCTAAAAGGAACTCCGTGAATTTCGTAATAATGTTGCAAGAACTCAGCCTTAAACTTGGCCATATCAACATTGGAAGGGCACTCAGCTTTACAAGCTTTACACGACAGGCAAAGGTCAAGTACTTCGTAAATTTCCTGGTGGTCGAATGGATTTGCTTTTTCTGACCGGGTTAAAAACTCACGTAAAATATTGGCCCGGCCGCGGGTCGTTTTATCTTCATCTTTAGTGGCCATGTAAGTTGGACACATGCTTCCGCCAATGGCCGCACTTTTTCGGCAATCGCCAGATCCGTTACATTTCTCAATGGCGCGCAAATAACCTTTTTGATCTGAAAAATCGAAGGTCGTTTCAAACTCTTTAGTGGCACCAACCAGAAAACGAAGTTTCTCAGTAATTGGTGGTGTATCGATGATCTTTCCTGGGTTTAGAATGTTGTCAGGATCCCAGGTTCTCTTCAGGTCTTTTATCAATTGGTAGTTCCGTTCGCCGAGCATAAAGGGAATGAACTCTCCCCGCAAACGGCCATCGCCATGTTCTCCACTTAACGAACCTTTGTATTTTTTTACCAAGGCCGCAATTTCTTTGGCAATGGTGTGGTAAAGCTCAATATCTTTTTCATCCTTCAGATTTAACAGCGGGCGTAAATGAATTTCGCCAGTTGCAATGTGTGCATATTTAACACAACTGAGTCCGTAACCTGCTAAAATATCGTCAAACTCACCCATGTAGTCTGGCAAGTATTCCGGAGCCACAGCCGTGTCCTCAATAACCGTCACACTTCTTCGGTCTCCGGGGATATTAGATAACAAGCCTAAACCGGCTGTACGAAGTGCCCAAACCTGTTTGATTTTTGCATCGCCTTGCACCAATGGGAAATGATACCCCAAATTTGCAGCACGAAAATCGGCTTCCAATTGTTGGGCAATGGCTTCAATTTCTTCTTGGGTGTCCCGTGCAAATTCAATCATCAACATGGCTTTGGGATCACCCTGAATGAAAAAGCGGTTTTTCCGTTGTTCAATATTTTCTTTGGTGCAATTCATGATGATGTCATCCATCAATTCAATTGCTCCGGGCTGGTGTTTTAATGCAATTAAATTACCGAGGTAAGCTTCTTGCAAGCTATTGAAGTGGGCACAAACCAATCCCTTGTGTTTTGGAGGGAGAGGGATGAGGTTTAACTTGAAACTGGTTGAAAAAGCCAGAGTCCCTTCACTTCCGGCTAAAAGTTTGCAGACATTGATCTGCTCACCTTGTTCGGTAAATGGTTCCGTTTCCAGCAAGATGTCAATGGCGTAACCATTGTTTCTGCGTCGAACTTTCGGATCAGGAAATTCAGCTCGGATACTGGCTTGATTTTCCGGATCGCTTAAGATTTTCTTGATGTTTTGATAGATCTTGGTTTCAAGACTTCTTGCGTCCCTTTGGCATTTGGCCTCAAACTCATCTTTACTAAGGGCTTTAAAAAGGACGTTGGATCCATCAGATAAAATGCAATCTGCTTCGAGAATGTGTTCGCGGGCGCTGCCATAGATTAAGGAGTGCAAGCCACAAGAGTTATTTCCAACCATACCTCCAATGCAGCAGCGGTTAGCTGTTGAAGTTTCCGGCCCGTATTGCAGCCCATGTGGAGCAAGGTATTGGTTCAACTCCGCCAAATTAACGCCGGGCTCAACAATAACCCAATTTTCGTCTACATTGAGTTCCAGTATCCGGTTCATGTATTTCGATACATCAACGACAACTCCTTTTCCAACAACTTGACCGGCTAAGGAGGTCCCTCCGGCGCGGGGAATGACTGAGGTTTTATTTTGATGAGCAAATGTTATGATTTGCCGAATATCTTCTTTGGATTTAGGTTTACAGACAGCTTGAGGGATTTCCCGGTAAGATGATGCATCAGTTGCATAAATAATGCGTTGAACATTACTCGTGTACACATCGCCTTCTAATTGCTGTTTTAGTGGAAAAAATAGGTCTTCTTTGTTCATGTTAATTGGTTTGATCGGAAAACAAAAGTATCAATTTATTTTGGGTGGTTGAAGCATTATTTATTTGGACTTATTTTAAAAAAACAGAAATTGATCAGTGTCAGGTTTTTCTAGAACGAAGGATCTTATTTATGCAATCGATTGTCGTGTGGTCTTTTACTGAGGCTAACCAGTTGGTTTTAAAATCCTAATTTTTGTCAGGATTAACAATTAATTAGCCTTCTCAGGGACATTGACACGTTATTTTCGCTACTTTTGCCTTTTGAATCTTTTGCTCGAAAGTTTAAATTCTGAGACTTTTGTAAGAAACAAACAAATGTGAAAATCAAATTGCTTGAAAATAGATGGAATTGTGGGGGTTTAGATTGAAAGATCGTGTAAAATCAAGCAGTTTTGTAAGGTTCAGATAAGAGGATTGATAGTTACTAAATTAGATAAGTTTTTTTCGAATGAAATTACTTGAACGTGTTATAAAAAACGCACAAAGTTATCAAAAGCGTATTGTTCTTCCCGAAGGGAACGAACCCAGGACTCTTAGAGCCACTGAAATCATTTTAAATGAAAATATCGCCCGGATCATTTTATTAGGGAATCCGGTAGAAATTATGCAAGCTGCCGAAGAATGTGGTGTAAACATTAAAGGCGCTGTATTGGTTGATCCCAAAACGGATGAACGTCGGTCACACTATGCTGATCTGATGGTTGAAATCAGAAAGTCAAAAGGACTGACAAAAGAAGAAGCGTTGGAAATGCTGAATGACCCTTTGGTATTCGCTCCAATGATGATTAAAAATGGTGATGCGGATGGGGAAATTGCAGGAGCAATCAATGCTACTGGTGATGTGTTGCGTCCAGCTTTCCAGTTTGTAAAAACCTTGCCGGGAGTAAGTGTTGTTTCCGGAGCCTTCTTAATGTTCGTGAATGATCCTCATTTTGGACACGACGGAATTCTTGTTTTTGCTGACTGTGCTGTTATGCCAGACCCAGACGAACGCCAGTTGGCTGAAATTGCTATAACAACAGCTAAAACTGCTAAATCTATTGTTGGTATGGAACCTCGGGTTGCCATGTTAAGCTTCTCAACCAAAGGAAGTGCTCAACATGAGCGCGTGAGCAAAGTTGAAAATGCCACTCGCATTGCAAAGGAATTGGACAGCACTGTGAAAATTGATGGTGAATTGCAATTGGATGCAGCATTGATTCCTGAAGTAGCCAAGTTGAAAGCTCCGGACAGCGAAGTAGCTGGCCGTGCGAATGTGTTGGTGTTCCCCGGACTGGAAGCAGCTAACATTGGTTATAAGCTGGTACAGCGTTTGGCAAAGGCCGAAGCAATTGGTCCCGTTCTGCAAGGAATGGCAGCTCCAATTAACGACCTTTCAAGAGGGTGTTCTGTAAGTGACATTGTAAATATGGCAGCAATTACCTCAAACCAGGCGGCTGCTTTATTTGAATAAATTAAAGTTTAAAATGGCTAGTGAAGTTATTTATGAACCAATCGAAGAGTTTGGTTTAATTAAGAAAAAGGTTTCTAAAGCCCTTTTTTCGAAGATCGGTATCGTAGGATGTGGACTTGTGGGGCAGAATATTGCTCGCGTAGCTAGTTTCTATGGTATCGAGGTTGTTTTTATTGAAGTTAGTGAAGAAAAAATCAGAGAAGCTTACCGGAACATCGGTAAAATTCTTGATCACCGCATCGAGCATTGGGGATTAACTCAAGGCGAGAAAAGAGCAATCTTAGCGCGCATCAAAGGAAGCCTGGATTATAAAGATTTAGCCGGCTGCGACTTTGTTGTTGAGGCGATCCGTGCCGTTGATCGTGGTGGGAAAATTAAAGAGCGGAAGAAAATATTTAGAAAGATCGAAGAGGTTGTTTCCCGTGATTGTATCATTGGAACCAACTCAACAACCATTATTATCACCGAGCTTTCTTCCGAAATGAAATACAAGGATCGTTGCGTAAGCTTCCATTTCTCAGTTTCGTCACGCGAAGCTCGTATCATGGAAGTAGTCAAAGGTCTTTACACCTCCGAGGAGGCTTATGAAAAGGTTTGCCAATTTGTTAAACTCATCAATCGAAAAATTATTCCGGTTGAAGAGTCAGCAGGCTTAGTGAGTGTGCGGCTGTTTGTTGTGTTGTTGAATGAAGCTTGTGAAACCTTGCTGGAAGGAGTGGCTTCGATGGAAGATATTGACGCAACCATGAAAATCGGTTTGGGTATGCGCTTAGGACCATTTGAAGTAGCTGATAAAATGGGATTGGATAAAATTGTTCGATGGATGGAAAATATCTATGCCGAATTTGGTGACGTCCATTATAAACCATCTCCATTTATCAAACGTCTGGTGAGAGCCAAGCAATTGGGCGTTTCTACAGGGAAAGGATTTTATGAATATGATGAAGATGGAAATCGCCTGACGACAACTAACACCAACTGTTAAGGTCAATTGATTTCGATAATACAGATAATTTAATCACAAGAAACAGCCTTGATAGAAGCACATCGTATTCTTTTCGTGTTTGTATCTTGGTTTTAATTTAAAACAGATGAAAATTCTGGTACTAAACTGCGGTAGCAGTTCGATCAAATATCAACTCTTTAATATGGACGATCAGTCGGTGATTGCCAAAGGGGGAGTTGAAAAATTAGGAATGAAAGGTTCCTTCTTAAAACACAAACATGCTGATGGTCGTCAAATCGTTTTTGAAGGCGAAATTCTCGATCATAAAAGCGGGATTGAATACATTCTGGGAGTGTTAACCAGCTCCAAATATGGATGTTTAGAGAGCTTGGAGGAAATTGATGCTGTCGGGCACCGTGTGGTTCATGGTGGTGAGTATTTTGCTTCCAGCGAATTGATTAATGATGAGGTTATTGATGCATTGGTAAAATGTACCGACTTGGCCCCACTGCATAACCCTCCAAACCTGAAAGGGATTTACGCAATGGAAGAACTTATTCCAGGCATTCCTCAGGTGGGGGTTTTTGATACAGCTTTCCACCAAACCATGGAGGCTCAATCGTACATGTATGGAATCCCCTATGTGCTTTACGAAAAGTATGGCATTCGTCGCTATGGTTTCCACGGAACCAGCCATCGCTATGTTACCAAACGAGCCTGCGAATTACTGGGAGTAGAATACGAAAACCAGAAGATTATTTCATGCCACTTGGGTAACGGGGCTTCAATTGCTGCAGTAAAAGATGGAAAGTCATTTGACACCAGTATGGGCTTCACCCCAATCGAAGGATTGGTGATGGGAACACGCTCGGGAGATTTGGACATCGGTGTGGTAACCTACATCATGGAAAAAGAAGAATTAGGATTGAAGTCGGCCAATACGCTGTTTAATAAGCACAGTGGAATGCTAGGCTTGTCTGGAGTTTCTTCTGATATGCGCGAGATTGAAGACGCCAAAGACAGTGGCAATGAGCGTGCAAAAATGGCATTGGATATCTACAATTACCATGTTCGCAAGTACATTGGCTCATACATTGCAGGCATGAATGGACTTGATGTATTGATTTTTACTGGTGGTATTGGAGAGAATGCTGACACAACAAGAGCTGGAGTAGCCAGTGAACTGGACTACCTGGGAGTTAAATTGGATGAATCGAAAAATAATGGTTTCAGAAGTGAAGGCGTTATCAGCACGGATGATTCGCCGGTGAAAGTTGTTGTGGTGCCAACCAACGAAGAATTAATGATTGCATTGGATACAGAAAAGAAAGTTAAGGAGCATGTGAAATTGTAAGTTCTTGGACTTGCAAAGAACAAATCTAAAACTTTATTCTATCAAATATTTGTCTTTTAACATCCGGAGCTCTTCAGCTCCGGATGTTTTGTTTTACAAGGATTTTAAAACATTTTTTAGACTGATTTTTGTTCTGTAATTTAGATTGTTCTTATTGTATTTTCACGCTATCAAACCGAAAATATGAAGATAAAAATACTTGCTGATCTATTCCTTTTAGTCAAAGGAAAAGCTCGTCAAAAGATGGTGGTAGTAAATGGAATTGATACACATAGCATTGAAGCCGCCGAAGAAGCCCGCAAATTGGGAGTTGTAGACGTTATTTTAACAGGAGATCCAGCTCAAATTGAAGCAACATGTAAAAAATTGGGGGTTGAAGCTTCTGCTTTCAAGGTTGTTGCGGCTGACACCGAAGAAAGTGCTGCGCACGAGGCCGTAAAAATGATTCATGAAGGAGCGGCTGATTTTATTATGAAAGGGCTGATAAGTACAGACAAGTACATGCGAGCCATTTTAAATAAAGAATTTGGCTTGGTTGAACCAGGGGCCTTGTTAACCCATGTGACAGTGATTGAAAATCCTGCCTATCATAAATTGCTAACGGTGAGCGATGTGGCTATTATTCCATATCCGAACTTAAAGCAAAAGCAAATCATGATTCGATACTTGATGCAGGTTGCTATTAAGCTTGGTGTTGAGTGTCCAAAGTTGGCACTAATTGCTCCAACTGAACAAATTATCGAATCGATACCGGCATGTGTTGATGCCGCCCAACTGACTAAGATGGCTTCTGAAGGAGCTTTCCCAGAGGGAATTGTTGATGGTCCAATGGCCTTGGATGTTGCCTTGGATAAGGAGTCAGCTCAAATAAAAAATATCGAAGCGAAAACCGCAGGCGATGCCGATTGTTTATTATTCCCAAATATTGATGCTGGGAACGTGTTTTATAAAGTGAATTCAAAGTTTTGTTATGCCAAACAAGCAGCGCTGGTCTATGGTGCAAAAGTTCCGGTAGTTCTATCATCGCGAGGCGATAGTTCTGAAACAAAACTAAATTCCATCGTTTTGGCGGCATTAATGAGTCATTAGCATATTATGAATGAGTACCGAATTTTAGCAATTAATCCAGGATCAACATCTACAAAGTTTGCTGTTTACTACAATGAAGAATGCAAATTGACAAAGACCTTGCGTCACTCAATTACCGAGCTTTCTCGTTATAAAAGTATTCTTCATCAATTTGATTACCGTAAGGGAATGATCATTGATGCGTTGGTTGAAGAAGGCTTTGATGTGGACAGCATAAAATACATCATCGGACGAGGAGGACTGACTTATCCATTAGAGTCTGGTGTTTACTTGGTTAATAATAAAATGCTGGCGCATGCCAGTGAAGGAGTCTACGGACAGCATGCCAGTAATTTAGGACCGCTTATTGCTGATTTTATTGCGAACCAAATTCCCGGGGCGAAGGCTTTTATTGCCGATCCGGTGGTAACCGATGAAATTGATGAAATAGCTCGGCTTACTGGACATCCCAAGTTTAAGAAGCGTTCGATTTTTCATGCTTTAAATCAAAAAGCTACCGCACGTTTACACGCCAAAAAGGTAGGGAAGGATTATGAAGCCCTAAACTTGGTTGTTGCCCATTTGGGAGGCGGAATTTCTGTTGGTGCCCATAAAAAAGGACGCGTTGTTGATGTAAACAATGGGCTTGATGGTGATGGTCCTTTTAGTCCTGAGCGAAGTGGAGGCCTTCCTACCGGACAAATTATTGATTGGTGCTTTGAAGGCAAAATGTCAAAAGAGGAAATCCGTCGGATGGTGGTTGGCGAAGGAGGTTATGTGGCTTATCTAAAAACAAACAGTGCCAAAGAAGTAAAAGAAAGGGCTCAGGCAGGAGATGCTGAGGCTGGTTTAGTTCAGGATGCAATGGCCTATCAAATTGCCAAGTCAATTGGCGAAATGGCCGTGGTAATGGATGGAGCAGTTGATGGCATTGTGCTTACTGGAGGTGTAGCTTACAACGAATATTTAACGAGCTACATCGAAAAGAAGGTGAGCTTTATAGCCCCTGTCTTTGTTTATCCAGGAGAAGATGAACTGGAAGCATTGGCTCAAAATGCCCTCCGTGTAGCACGTAGCGAAACGCAGGCGAAAGAATATAGTCCTAAAATGATAGAGCAGGAGGTTTAGTCTCTGTTTTTTTGATCGAAAGTGAGCCACATTTGTGCATTCAGCGGTATAAGTTGAAGTGCAAATGTGGCTTTTTTTGTACTTGAAGAAGGCTGTCTATTTCTGATTCTTGTCGCTGAAGCATTTTTACAACACTTTTCCATTCATAATGAATAGTGCACTTAAACCTTTCTTTCTTTTTTTGACTTATATTAGGGAAAGGTTTTTCATAATAAAGACCGGTGAGATTGCTTGAATGAAGTTTTCGATATTAACTATGCGAAAAGTTGGACGATATAGATAGAGTTTTAAGCTACTCGTGCTGCCGATGAAATAAAAGTTCTAGGGATGTATCTATTTTAAATAGAAATTGATATTGTTTATTACTAACAAGATGATTCAAACAAAGAAGGAGGAGTTATGGCCAAAAAAGAGAAGTTAAGAAAGGAACTAGGATTATTCGATGTTTTCTCCATTAGTACTGGTGCGATGTTCAGTTCCGGATTTTTCTTGTTACCTGGACTTGCTTCCCAATTTACAGGACCTTCTGTTTTTGTTGGTTATCTAATTGCTGGTTTATTGATCTTGCCTGCCATGTTTAGTATGGCTGAGATTTCAACAGCGTTACCACGTTCCGGAGGGGCTTATTTCTTTTTGGATCGAAGTTTAGGCCCCCTTATTGGTACCATTGGGGGGCTGGGAACTTACCTCGCTTTGGTATTTAAAACAGCCTTTGCCATTGTTGGTATTGGTGCATATGCTGCATTTTTCTGGGATGTACCGGTTAAAACAATTGCGATCGCTGCCACTTTTGCATTTATGGGATTGAACTTGGTTGGAGCCAAGAAGACTTCTCGGCTTCAAAACTTTTTTGTGGTTTTCCTTTTAATCGTTCTCGGAACTTTTGTGGTTGAAGGGCTTTATCGAATCTTCTTTACAGAGGGAATTAATATGCCAGGGGCGAATAATCATTTTGAGCCATTTTTTACCAATGGCTTTGAAGGAATTATAACCACTGCTGGCTTTGTGTTCGTATCGTACTTGGGCTTAACTAAAATTGCCAGTGTTGCAGAAGAGATAAAAAATCCGGAACGAAATATTCCGATGGGAATGCTTTTGTCTTTGGTTGTTACCGGTTCCGTCTATGTTCTTGGCGTCTTTATTATGGTTTCGTTGATTGATCCGAGTGCTTTTGCAAACGATCTTGCACCTGCAGCAACAGCAGCCGAGCATCTTTTTGGCTGGCTGCCTGGCGAAACAGGAACTTACCTGATGATTGGTGCTGCAATGGCTGCGTTTGCCTCAACGGGAAATGCTGGCTTGCTTTCATCTTCTCGTTATCCGTTTGCCATGGGACGAGATAAATTACTTCCGCGCGTTTTTTCAACTGTTGGAAAAAGTGGTGCTCCGGTCACTTCAATCTTATTGACAACCGGCTTGGTAATCACGTTTATCCTGGTTTTTTCAGAGGAGGGAATTGCGAAACTGGCGAGTACCTTCAACTTAATTATCTTCATGCTGATTAATTTCGCAGTTATTGTCTTTCGTAAAAGTAACATCGAATCTTATGATCCAGGCTTTAAATCACCACTATATCCTTGGGTTCAATGGGCCGGAATTCTCATTTCCTTCATTTTGATTATTTACATGGGATGGATGTCTATTTTGTTTAGTGGCATCATTATCCTGTTATCTATTTTGTGGTTTAACTATTATGCAAAGGGGAAAGTTCGCCGAGAGGGAGCCATTTTCCATTGGTTTGCCTTATTGGGAAAAAATCAGCATGTCGAATTGGAGAATGAGTTTATGACCATTTTGAAAGAGAAAGGTTTGCGACATGGAGATCCTTTTGATGCGACCATTATCAAGGCGAAAGTGATTGTTGCTGACAAGCAAATGAATTTCGATGGTTTGGTTGATCATGTTTCTGGCATGTTAGCAAAGAAATTGCAGGTTGATAAAGACATGCTGGTGACCGAATTTAACACTCAGGGGACAATTGATTCCACACTGGTGACTCCGGAAATATCAGTTCAGTATGCTCGTAGCGAAGAAGTAACGGAACCGACGCTTCATATTGTTCTTGCTAAACAGGGTATTTTAAAGCCTGTGGGCAAGGGGGAGATAAAGTCGGAAGACCTCATCAAAATCTTTTTCTTTTTAGTAAACCCAGCCAAAGAATTTCGCTTGCAGTTGAGAATGCTTTCCCGTTTAATGGATATTGTCGAACGGGATGACTTTGTGACAAATATATTGAAACAAAATAATGAGCGGGAAATAAAAGAATACCTGCTGCATAATGAGCGTTTCATTACCGTTAAACTACTTCGAAATACAGTGCAGTCCGAAATGATCAGGAAGCAATTAAAAGATATCAAATTGCCGGCCGAGGTACTTGTAGCGTTGGTTGAACGCGATGGACGATCATTTGCGCCCCATGGTTATACAACCATGATGGAAAATGATGTTTTAACTATCATCGGAGAGCCAAAATCGATTAAGCAAATGTTTGACCTTTACATGGGAGCAAAGGAATCAACGGAGGAAAAATAGTTCCTGTTTTTTCGGTATCAGAGGACTAGCATTTTGATGCGAATTGAATAAAAAAATTGAGCGTGTCAGTGGCGAGCTTATTTGTATCTTGGGGCATAAAAAGGTAAGTTTGCAGCATGAGTGCGTACCTTTTTGTGATCAACCTTTGCGTTGTAGTTATCATATCTTTTTTCTTCAATCTACTAGCCAAAAAAACGAATATCCCAAGTGTCTTAATGTTGATTCTATTGGGACTGGGCATTCAGCAGGTTTTAAACTATTTCGGAATAAAGCCGGAGTATTTTAACACGTTGGAGGTGTTGGGAATTGTTGGGTTGATCATGATTGTGTTGGAAGCAGCTCTTGATTTGGAATTGAAACGAGAGAAGTGGCCGATTATCTGGAAATCTTTTGTTATCGCATTTGTTTCGTTGGTACTTTCTAGTGTATTAATCACCTTTGTTATTCAACTTTTTATTCAAAACCTGGATTTTTTGTCGGCTTTAATTTATGCCATTCCCTTTTCAATAATGAGTAGTGCAATCATCATTCCCAGTGTCTCAAACTTATCGAAAGAAAAACGGGAGTTTATGATCTACGAAAGTACTTTTTCTGATATTTTGGGAATCTTGTTTTTTTATTCGCTAATCGAAAATATCAATGCAAATGGGGCTGGAGAAGTGGCTTTTGCTCTGGGAGGGAACATCTTTTTAACTTTGGTGATTTCAGTGGTATTAAGTTATGCGCTGATTTACTTGATTCAGAATATCAGAACCGAAGCACGGTTTTTCTTATTCTTGGCTGTATTGGTTTTGCTGTATGCTGTGGCAAAGCTGTTCCATTTATCATCGCTGCTAATTATTTTGATGTTCGGACTTCTACTTCGAAATCATAAGGTGTTGCTGTGGGGAAAACTGGAACGTTGGCTTGATGATGAAGCCATTGATGGCTTGTTCGAAAATTTCAAGATGATTACCGTTGAGAGTTCTTTTTTGGTTAGAACCTTTTTCTTTGTTGTTTTCGGAATTAGCTTGTCGCTTAGTACATTGGAAAACTGGAAAGTTTGGCTTATGAGTGGGCTCTTCTTGGTCATTCTATATGTGACTCGGTACATCATGTTTTATGCCGTAGAACGTCGCGATATTTTCCCTCAGATATTTCTTGCTCCCCGAGGCTTGATTTCGATTTTATTATTCTTTGCGATTCCAGACGATTTTAAAGTCCCTGAATTTGAAAGTGGCGCTCTGTTAGTGATTATCATATGCTCCAGCTTAATCATGGCTTGGTCTTTAATTTCTGAGAGTACCAATAAAAAGTCCAATAACGAGATTGTCGATGGTGGTAACTCAATCGGATCTTGAGTTGATAACTTAAAAGAGCCACTAGCCAACAAGTATTGCGTGTTGTTGTTATCATTTAAAATCATCAGAAACAGCTGACGATATTTGCCAAGATCAAAAGAAAACACCTATTTTTATAGGGAAAGAGAGAATAAAAAACTGAAAAAACTACTAAACGATGGACAACTTCCTATTAATCTTCTTATCTCTTCTTATCAGTATTAATGTATCGGCTCAATTAAATCAGGTTAACTATGATGAGAAAGAGGTTCCTGAGTATAAATTACCCGAATTATTGATTTCGAAGTCTGGTCGGAAAATAAAAAATACAAAACGTTGGGAGAAAATTCGCCGGCCGGAGATTTTGAAGCTTTTTGAGCAGGAAATTTATGGGAAAGTTCCGCAAACAATTAGTATTTCGGAGGTAAATGTACATGAAGAGACTACGGATATTTTTGATGGATTGGCAACTCGTACACAGGTTGAGCTCGTTTTTCGTAAAGACGATCAGGAGTTGGGCGTGAATGTATTGCTTTACCTACCAAAAGATACGGCCAAAGTGCCGGTTTTTGTTGGTTATAATTTCAAAGGAAACCACGCTATAAATGATGATCCCGATATCCTTTTAACAGATTCGTGGGTGCCAGACAACCCGTCGCTTGGGATTGTACACAATCAAGTAACTGAACAGTCACGAGGGGTTTCAAACGAGCGATGGCCAATTGAAGAGATACTGAAGTCTGGCTATGGTATTGTGACAGCTTACTACGGAGATGTTGATCCGGACAGGGATAATTTCCAGGATGGGATTCATCCATTTACTTATCGTTTGGGGCAATTTCGGCCTGGAAATGATGAATGGGGAGCCGTTAGTGCTTGGGCATGGGGCTTGTCCCGTATTATGGATTATTTGGAAACAGTTCCCACAATTGATGCCTCTAAAGTCGTTGTGTTTGGACATTCGCGTTTAGGAAAAACAGCACTGTGGGCAGCTGCAAAGGACCAGCGGTTTGCCATGTGTATTTCCAATAATTCAGGCTGCCTTGGAGCCGCATTGTCACGGCGCCAGTTTGGGGAGACCATTGGGAAAATCACATCAACTTTTCCGCATTGGTTTTGCGAAAATCTGAATAAGTATTCGGCAAGGGAAGAATTGCTCCCTGTTGATCAGCACATGCTTTTGGGGTTAATTGCTCCGCGTCCGTTGTATGTAACAAGTGCAACGGCTGACTTGTGGGCGGATCCGAAAGGTGAATTTCTCTCTGCTTCAGAAGCTGGGAAAGTGTATGCCTTATATGAAAAAGAAGGTTTACCTGTGGCCGAAATGCCTGAACCTAATTCCCCGGTAATGGGAACTATTGGCTACCATATTCGCAAGGGAAAGCACAATATTACTGCTTATGACTGGAAACAGTTCATCCGTTTCGCTGAAAAGCATTTTGCACCTGTCATTGCAATAGAATAAACTCATCTCGTGCTAAAATCAATTCAATGAAGTTTGCTGTTTTTTTAAGAGGAATTAATGTTGGGGGACATCATAAGGTTCCGGTGACAGAATTAAAAACTCTGCTAAAATCAATGGGATTCTCCGGTGTTAAAACATTTTTGGCTAGTGGCAACATTGTTTTGGAAGGCAGCGAAGAGATCGTCTTGACAATTCAGGAACGCTTGGAACAGCATTTTAGCTTTTCTATTCCCTGTTTTATCATTCCTTTTGAAGAGCTCAGAAAACTTGTTGAAAGTGCACCTTTCGATACGGTCGAAGCAGGGAAAAAGATCAAGCACTATGTCACTTTTTCAGTAGATGGTGTTAGCATCCCGGAGCCTTTGCCCTGGAGTTCTGTTGATGGTTCATTTCATATTATCCAGCAGCAAAAATCGACTGTTTATAGCTTCATTGATTTAGATAAAGGGAAGACAACAGAGGCGATGAAAGTATTGGAAACGTTTTTAGGTAAAAATGTAACGACTCGGAATTTCAATACATTAAAGAAGATTGTCGTTGCTTAAAGCTAGTGATGCACACATTCAGGATTGAGCAGGACAGCTAGCAATGAATTTATCCTTTATTTTGAGTAATGAACAAATTATAACAGCCTAAAGCTATTCATATGCAAGGAAAACATTTTTTGGCTTTCGACCTTGGGGCTTCAAGCGGAAGAGCAATACTTGGAACACTACAAAACGAAAAACTAGAGCTAACAGAAATACATCGGTTCGAAAACCAGATGCAACAGATAAATGGTCATTTTTTTTGGAATATTTTTAGCTTGTTTAGCGAGCTTAAAACTGGACTGAAGAAATGTATACAGGAGCATGGCATACAACCCGATTCTATCGGAGTGGATACTTGGGGCGTTGATTTTGTTCATCTGAACCGGGAGGGCATGATTATTTCACTTCCTTTTGCTTATCGTGATTCCAGAACCGATACGGCTATGGAAGACTTGTTCAAGGAAATTCCGGCAGAGGAAGTCTATTCGCAAACAGGCATTCAGTTTATGCAGTTTAACAGCCTGTTTCAATTATTTTCGATGGTGAAGGAAAAGTCTTCACTTTTGGATATTACCGATAAGGTATTGTTCATGCCTGACGCGTTAAATTATTTGTTTTCAGGGAAAGCAGTAACTGAGCGTACCATTGCCAGTACAAGTCAGCTTTTGGTCCCCGGGGAAATGAAGTGGCAGCATCCTTTAATTGAGAAAGCAGGTATTCCGGCGTCAATTTTGACCGATTTGGTGGAGCCGGGAACGATCATCGGATCGTTAAAAGAGGAGATTGGAAAAGAAACAGGAAGTAAAGCTGTTCCTGTAATCGCTGTTGCCGGACATGATACTGCTTCGGCGATTGCTTCAGTACCTGCAGAGGGAGACGACTTTGCTTACATTAGTTCAGGTACCTGGTCGTTGATGGGAATTGAGAGTCCACAGCCATTTGTGTCTGCGCAAAGTTTGGAAATGAATTACACCAATGAAGGGGGAGTGGAAGGAACAACTCGCTTTCTGAAAAATATTATGGGTATGTGGCTCATTCAAGAGTGCCGTCGGGCATGGATGGATGAGAAAGACTACAGCTGGGATGAAATGGTTCAACTGGCTCAAGAAGCAGAACCATTCAAATACCTCATCAATCCTGACGATTCATCGTTTCTGAATCCGGGGAATATGCCGGAGGCAATCAAAGCATTTTGTCGTAAAACGGGACAGGAAGAGCCTGAATCTCATGCAGCGATTATCCGTTGTGTGTACGACAGCTTGGCTTTAAAATATCGCTTTACCTTGGAGCAGCTTCGGAAGATTAGCCAGAAGCCGATTAGTTGTATTCATATCATTGGAGGAGGTGCCAATAATCGGTTTTTGAACCAACTAACAGCCGATGCAACAGGAATGAAGGTAATTGCGGGGCCTGCAGAGGCGACGGCCACCGGGAATATTCTCGTCCAAGCCAAAGCATTGGGCGCTTTAGCCTCTTTAAGGGAAATGCGGAAGGTTGTTCGAAACTCGTTTCCAGTTGAAGAATTTCAACCTCAGGCTCAGTTAAATTGGGATAAGGCTTATCGGCGATTTAAACAATTGTAGAACGCTTGTTTAAAATAGCCTTTTAAGAATATTAACGAATCCCAAAGTGAATAGTGCTATTCATTTTGGGATTTTTTATGTCAATTTGATTTGTGTTCTTTTAATGAATTTGTAATATTTTGTTAAGTTTAGCTCTGGAGTACTTTTTGAAATATGATAGGAGTGAGGCATTTTGTCTATCAAAACATGCTTTTGAGTGATCAAACGAGGAGATATTTTGTTGTTATTGCTGATAATTATGCCAAGCAGCAACAAATTAGTGTTTGATTTCTAAAAGCGATGGCTTAACTTGTAGCATAGAAGTCCATCTTCTGCTAGAAATGAACAAATTTTCATAATCGATTCGTTTCGTGAAAACTACAAAAAATATCAGCGTGAGAGTACTGGGTATTTTTATAGCCATAATCTCTCTTTGTGTGCATTCCGCGAGCTCAATAGCGCAATCCAATTTTCAAATTGATGCTGAAAAAATTGAATTAATAGGAGGAACAAGGCCTTTTAAGTCTGATCTGGAAATCGAAAGGCTTTCAGTTGATCGCTACCAGGTATTTTTTCGGCTGCATGCATCTGCCCCAAGCATACCACCCGAGTTTGCTCTGACATTTCGTTTTCCAAAAGATAAAGTGAATCAATTGTGGAATTCTCAGACATGGTCGAACCGTTCCTTTTTCTCGTTACCATCATATGATCGGGCTGCTGCTGATTTTTCTATCGTTTCTGGCTTAACTCTGAATGATCAGAATCAAATCACCTTTACATCCGATGATCGATTTGATTCACGTTACATTAGTACATTCGTTCAGGAAAAGAATGATACGTTGATTTTTGGTCTGGGCTTTTTTGCAGACAACCCTCCTATATCACAAATGCAGGAATACGAAGTCCGCATTTTGGTTGACCTTCGGAATATTCCTTTTGCCGAAGCCGTTTCTGATGCTTCTAAATGGCGCTTGAATGATTTATTCCAGCAAGCAGCCATCAAAAAACAAAACGATGACTATCCGGTGTACTCAACTTGGTATCCAATGCACCGAAATATTCCTTTGGAAAACATCGCACGTGAACTGGACTCTCTAAAAACATTTGGATTCAAATCAATTTTAGTTGATGACGGATGGCGCTCATTGGTTAAGATGAAGGTTGATACGATGTATGATTATGATGAGAATAGCCTACAAACCATGCATCTTTTTAATGAGAAACGGAAAGAAATGGGTTTGAAGCTGTACCTATGGTATTCGCTTCCCTTTATGGGTGGAAATCCGGTTATTACTAAAAAATTTGCTCCGAGGTATATTCGGTATAAAGCACCGATGCAAATTCATGTTTTAGATCCGCGTTATCCGGAAGTCAGGAATCACCTGGTAAGTACCTATGCCAATTTTTATGAAAGCTGGCCTTCCGATGGGTTTTGGTTTGATTTTTTGAATGAGTTTTATCCCAATGCGCCAACCATTATTTGTGATGATCTTGGCCGTGATTTTATCGATACCCAGCTTGCTGTAGATCAATTAATGGAGGGGATGAATCAACGTTTACAAAAAATTAATCCGGGTATTTTTATGGGGCAGGAGTTTGCTTCTGCAGGTCCTGACCAAGCAGCAGGGCAAAGCTTTTTAGCTGGTTTTGTTGGCATCAATAGTGCTGCTGTTGTTCGCGAAAAAATGGTCAATAATCGACTTTTGTATGGGCAACATACGCCATTCATGGAAATAATGGGAGTACATCCGCGTGATAAAAGTGAAGAGGTTGCACGTAAACTACAGGCAATTCTCTTTGGGAATCCACATCTGTCTTTCTTCACGACGACTCTGCCGGAAGATACAAAAGAAACCATTCGCTTTTGGCTTGACTATTGGAAGGAGAATCGGAAGATACTTATGGAGTCAGAGTTTGAACCGATGCAGGTTGCTAATCTGTATCCGATCATTAAAGTGGCGAACGAAGCAAAAATCATTTATGGCCTCTATGCCGATTACAACCTAAGCCTTCCCTTGGTTGTCAAGCAGCCCATTGACGTAATCAATGCCAAGGAATCTTTACTAATTTCTTTTGTTGTTAATCATGATGGAAGTGGCTATGATTATGAAATGTATAATCACATGGGGCAACTTGTTGCACAAGACCACCTCAAAACGAAACGAAAAAATACCGTTGAGGTAGAAGTACCCTCGGGAGGTTTCATTCGTTTTCTTCCGGATGCGACAGCCGGGCGATAGCGCTTTTTCATAATGCGTAGCCCTAAAACTCAAGTTTTCTTTTGACGCTAAGGTTAAATTACGGTCAAGTTCGCACATGATACAAGCTTGCTCTTAATTTTAAGTGTACATTTGCCGCCTTGTAATAAAGAAAACAAGGATCGATCAAATGATTACAGTATCAAATCTAGGAATTCAATTCGGAAAACGAGTGTTATTTCAGGATGTGAACCTGAAATTTACAGCGGGCAATTGCTATGGTATTATTGGTGCCAATGGGGCAGGGAAGTCAACATTTCTAAAAATGTTGTATGGTGCTCAGGACCCAACTTTTGGCCATGTTAGTATTGCCTCAGGAGAACGTCTTTCGGTGTTAAAGCAAGATCACCAAGAGTTTGATGATGCTCCGGTATTGGATACCGTAATGATGGGACACGACCAGCTTTGGAAGATTAAAGTTGAAAAGGATCAACTTTACATGAAAGAGGATTTTACCGAAGCTGACGGAATAAAAGCATCTGAATTGGAAGATCAGTTTGCTGAAATGGATGGCTGGAATGCTGAAAGTGATGCTGCCAGTTTGCTCAGCGGATTAGGAATTCAAGAAGATCTTCATTATAAGTTGATGAAGGAGTTAAGTGGAAAAGAAAAGGTGAAAGTACTGTTAGCACAGGCTTTGTTTGGAAAACCAGATAATTTATTACTGGATGAGCCAACGAACGACCTTGACTTGGAAACCGTGTCCTGGTTAGAGAACTACCTATCGAATATTGATCAGACTGTTTTGGTTGTTTCTCACGACCGTCACTTTTTGGACGCTATCTGTACACATACAGTCGATATCGATTTTGGGAAAGTACAGCAGTTTGCCGGAAACTACAGTTTTTGGTATGAGTCAAGCCAATTGGCTTTAAGACAGCAGGCCGCCCAGAATAAGAAAGCTGAAGAGAAGAAGAAAGAGCTGTTGGAGTTTATCGCTCGATTTTCAGCCAACGTAGCTAAGTCAAAGCAAACGACCAGCCGTAAGAAGATGTTGGAAAAGCTGAATGTGGAAGAAATCCAACCATCAACACGTAAATATCCTGGAATTATTTTTACCCCTGAACGCGAACCTGGAAACTCGATTTTGGAAGTGCGTAATTTGAGTAAAACGGTTGCTGGCGACTTGCTTTTCAAAGATGTTAACTTTACGGTTGAGAAGAATGATAAGATCGTTTTCCTTTCGCGTGATCCTCGTGCGATGACGGCTTTATTTGAAGTATTATATGGAAATACGGAAGCCGATACGGGGGATTTTGATTGGGGAGTGACCATCACGAAAGCATACCTACCTCTGGATAATTCCGGATTCTTCGAAAAAGACTTATCCTTGGTTGATTGGCTGGGGCAATACAGCTCAGATACTAGCGAGCAGTTTTTGCGTGGTTATTTAGGAAAAATGCTGTTCTCGGGAGAGGAAATCTTTAAGAATACGAAAGTCCTTTCGGGAGGGGAGAAGATGCGTTGTATGATTGCCAAAATGATGTTGGCCAATGCCAACCTGATGTTATTGGATACCCCAACCAACCACTTGGATTTGGAGTCTATCCAGGCTTTTAATAACCGCTTAACCCAGTTTAAAGGAAATATTCTGATGTCATCTCATGACCACGAGTTTATTCATACGGTTTGTAACCGGATTATTGAATTGACTCCGAATGGAATTATTGACAAGCAAATGGAATATGACGATTACATCAGTAGTGATGAAATCAAAGAACAACGAAATCGAATGTATCAATAATAATTGAATGAAAAAGGAAGCCCTAACAAGCTTCCTTTTTTTATGATTGAAGAATTAGCTCAGCTTATTCTTATAGTCTTCATAAGTAAATTTTCGAATCAGTTTAAACTGGCCATTGGAGTCAAGCATGCCAATGGATGGATGTTGGACGCCATTGAAAAAAGTGGTTTTTACCATCGTGTAATGAATCATATCTTCAAAGATGATTTCATCGCCCACCTCCAGTTCCTTGTCAAATGACCAATATCCCATATAATCTCCGCTCAAACAGCTGTTTCCACCCATGCGGTAGGTCAGCTTTCCTGTAATTGCTTCTGATTGTGCTCCCCGAATTCGAGGTTGGTAAGGCATCTCTAAACAATCGGGCATATGGGCTGCAAACGAGACATTCAACATGGCTGTTTTGATGCCTTTATTTTCAACAATATCCAAAATGCTTGCTTTCAGAAAACCTGTTTCCCAAGCAAAGGCACTCCCTGGTTCCAGAATAATATGAAGGTGAGGATAACGGTTTTTAAACGCTTTTAAAATACGAATGAGCCGGTCGATATCATACCCTTTGCGAGTCATGAGGTGACCACCGCCCATATTGAGCCATTTAACCTGCTGCAAGTAGTTTGAAAATCGTTGTTCAACAGCAGCTAGGGTTTTCTCCAAATCTTCAGAGCCCGATTCACACAAGGTATGAAAGTGAAGCCCTTCAATTCCTGCAGGCAGTGTTTCTGGCAATTGCTCTGCAACGATTCCAAGCCTTGATCCGGGAGCACAAGGGTTGTACAACTCTGTTTCAACTTCTGAAAACTCAGGATTAATCCGTAACCCGGCCGAAACTTGATGATCAGCCTGCTGCAATTCTTTGTCAAAACGTTGATATTGGCTCAGCGAGTTGAAGGTAATGTGACTGGAGCAGTCCATTAATTCTGCAAACTCAGCCGGATCGTAAACCGGCGCATAGGTATGGGCTAATCGGCCCATTTCCTGCTTACAAAGAGTTGCTTCGTTGAGTGAGCTGGCTGTCGCACCTTTGAAATATTCGCGTACGATCGGAAAAGCACTCCACATGGCAAATCCCTTAAAAGCCAGAATGATTTCAATGTCAGCGGCCTGCGAAACCGATTGAATTAACTGTAAATTCTTACGAAGCAAGTCTTCTTCCAAAACAAAACATGGTGATGGAATTTGAGAAGTTTTTGTCATTATCTACTTTAAAACATGGTTTAAAAAACAAGAATGCACACAGCAATAGAGCTGTTGAATTCTACTCGCAAAATAAACAATTTTAAGGAAGGATGTTTCTCCTAATTCTAAATGTTAGCTTGTTCCAATACACTTTTAAGAGCATGAAAAAAGGGGCAAATCGAAATTTACCCCTCTCTTTTATCTTTTGGTATTTTGTCTATAGCAAAGTTGCCATTTCTTTTTCAAGATCGGCATACAGTTTTTGGCTAATAGGATAAATTGGTAAACGAACAACGTTTTTCGCCTTTCCAGCGATTTCCATGGCTGCTTTTATTCCTCCAGGATTTCCTTCTCGGAAAAGCAATTTGAAGAAGTCAATCATTTGCAGGTGCAATTCGCGCGCTTCAATAAATTTTCCATCATTGGCCAAGTGAAT
Organism: Sunxiuqinia elliptica; assembly: GCF_900113005.1. Taxonomy (GTDB): domain Bacteria; phylum Bacteroidota; class Bacteroidia; order Bacteroidales; family Prolixibacteraceae; genus Sunxiuqinia; species Sunxiuqinia elliptica. Next base: position 13,028 of record NZ_FONW01000008.1, on the reverse strand, counting down.
CAGTTGGCTCAATTTGCCTGGAAGGGCATTGGCCGCTACCGAAATCACACCAATTCCACCTACCGCAATGACTGGCAAGGCAAGCAGATCGTCTCCAGAAATTACAGCAAAGTGATCAGGCCCGTGTTTGGCCATACGGGCAACTTGAGATGAAATGCCCGAAGCTTCTTTAATTGCCACGGCATTCGGACAAGCCTCTGCAATTTCCACTGAAGTTCTTCCTTTCATGTTTACGCCTGTTCGCGAAGGAACATTGTATAAAATAACCGGCACAGGGCTGGCTTTACAAACTAATTTGTAGTGCTCCACCAATCCTTTTTGTGAGGGTTTGTTGTAATATGGAGTAACAGATAAGATTCCATCCACATCTGTAAAATCAGTTTCTTCGATGCTTTTGATGATTTTGTATGGGTCATTACCGCCCATACCCAAAACCAGTGGAACCCGTTTATTGATTTTAGATTTGATACATGCAACTACTTCCTTTTGCTCTTCCAACGACAAAGTAGGTGTCTCAGCGGTAGTGCCAAGCGCAACCAAGTAATCCATGCCATTGCTAATTTGATCTTCCACCAGGTCTTCCAGTGCATTAAAATCAATTGAAAAATCTTCTTTAAATGGAGTTGCTAAAGCAACTCCGGCTCCTTTAAACGGGTGTGTCATATTTAAATTATTATGAATTACGTTATTCTATTTCATTAACCACTTGCTGCTTGTTTAGTTCAGCTAAATAGTAAAGCAATTGTTCCACCAGGTAACCTGGCTCTTTCTGACTGCTTACATCAATGGTCATATCAAAAAAATTTGGTTCGGCATTTGACCAGCCTACCTTAAAAGCTGCTTTTGATAGCCCCCGAATGTATTGCATTTCAATCCCGGAACTCAAGCTAATATCAATCAGAATATCTGATTTTTCATCTATGAATTGTTGAATTTCCGAATTCTTAATCTTTCCGAAAAGAGAAAAATCAGCTGGACTAAAAATAGCCTCTCCCTGAACGGATCCTCGTTGCTCGGAGAAACAGAGAGCGTGCACCGAAATGCCCTGTTTCTTCAGCTGGCTGACCAAAAGTTTGAAGACTTTTTGATCTTCCATTTTCCAGAGTATTCCAGCTGTTTTTATTTTATTCAGATTGACAGCCCGAACTTGCCTGTTTTGTTCGTTTTGCTTACGATTTAAAACCCAGCTTAGGAATTGATCTTTTAAACTCATAGATAAAGGGCAAAAATAATAAATTGTTTGTGATCTGAATAGTCTGGTGTAACCAAAAGCAAAAAGTCATTCGATAAAAGCAGACTTCTCCTGAAATAAAAGATATTAGCAGCTGAATAGAGCCGCTTTAAACTTCTATTCGATCATTTTTAAAAACTCATCTTCAGAAATAACAGGAACACCTAATTTTGTTACTTTTTCGATTTTTGAGGGGCCGATGTTGCTTCCTCCGAGCAAATAAGATGTTTTTTTCGAGATAGAGCCCACGTTCTTTCCGCCATGTTTCTCAATCAGTTGTTTTAGCTCATCGCGCGAGTGTTTCTCAAAAGTGCCGGATATTACAATGCTCAATCCCTCCAGCTTATTGCTTCTTCCTTCAAGACGACTTTCATTTAGGGTGAACTGCAGCCCATGTTTTTTTAACGAGTCAATTAAGCGAAGATTGTCTTCATTATCGAAATACTGCCCGATGCTTTCGGCAATTCGTCCACCAATTTCATCGATTTCAATTAATTGGTCGTAGGTTGATTCTTGAAGGGCATTGATGGTAATAAGTTTGTTTGCAAGCTTTTTGGCAACAGTCTCACCGACAAAGCGAATGCCAAGAGCAAACAGTACCCGTTCGAAAGGAACTTCTTTCGATTGTTCCAGACTTTTAAGAATCCGATCTGCCGATTTTTCGCCCATGCGCTCTAGTCCAATAAGCTGTTCTGCTTTTAATTCGTACAAGTCAGCACTATTCTTAATCAATCCTTCGTTGAAAAGCAGTTCAATGGTTTCCTGTCCCAAACCATCAATATCCATCGCCTTGCGACTGATGAAGTGTTCTATTCTCCCTTTTATTTGGGGGGCACAGCCTGTTTCGTTGGGGCAGTAGTGGGCGGCTTCTCCTTCGTTCCGCTGTAGTGCTGTGCCGCATTCCGGACAGTGGTGAATAAATTCAACTTTGGGCGCATCGGCTTTGCGCGCCGATTCATCAACCCGAACAATTTTGGGAATGATTTCACCACCTTTTTCGACGAAGACGACATCTTCTAAATGTAAGTTTAGCTTTTCGATAATGTCGGCATTATGCAGCGAAGCACGTTTTACTGTTGTGCCTGCGAGGAGCACAGGACTCAGGTTTGCAACGGGAGTTACGGCTCCGGTTCGGCCAACCTGGTAGCTGACAGACTCCAGTTTTGTGCTCACCTGCTCGGCCATGAATTTATAGGCAATGGCCCACCGTGGGGATTTTGCGGTGTATCCCAAGTTGTTTTGTAAACGGCGTGAATTGACCTTGATCACAATTCCGTCAGTTGCAACGGGAAGGTCAAAACGGGCCGCATCCCAGTAGGTAATGTATTCTAACACTTCTTCGATTGAGGCGCACTTTTTGGTGTGCTCAGATGTTTTAAAGCCCCATTTCCCAGCTTCCTGAATGGTTTCGTAGTGCCCATCTTCTGGGAGGTTTTCACCCAAGACATAGTAGAAGTAGGCATCCAACTTGCGTTTGGCAACCTCGGCCGAGTTTTGCATTTTCAATGAGCCGGAAGCCGTGTTTCGAGGATTGGCATATAGGGGCTCTCCGGCCTCTTCCCGAGCTTTATTAAGTTCTGCAAACACTTCGAAAGGCAATAAAACTTCACCTCGAATTTCAAATAAATCAGGATAGTTTGTTCCTTTCAATTTTAAAGGAACACTCCGGATGGTTCGGGCATTGGCGGTTACATCATCTCCCTTTTCGCCATCACCACGAGTGACTGCTCGCACCAATTGCCCATTTTCATACAATAAGCTTAATGAGGCCCCATCAAATTTGAGTTCACACACGTAATCAAAATCATCTCCAATTAATTTGCGGATGCGCGTGTCAAAGTCCTGTAATTCTGTTTTGGAGTACGAATTACTCAACGAAAGCATGGGGTATTGATGCTTAATTTGCTTGAATTCTTGGTTGATGTCGCTTCCAACACGTTGCGTTGGGGAATTGGAATCCTGATATTCCGGATGATCTTGCTCCAGCTTTTCCAATTCTTTCAACTTCATGTCATAATCGAAGTCGCTGATTGTTGGGGCAGACAATACGTAGTACTTATAGTTGTGATCTTCAAGTTCTTGTCGAAGTTGTAATATCTTTTGTTCGATGTTTGTTGTCGTCATAATCTAAAATTTGGGCTAAAAATACGAAATCAAGTCCGTAAGAAAATTACTTTATTTGTAGAAATGTTGTTTTAAAAAGCAACACAATGTTTGCTATTAAACTTTAAAATTAGAATAAAAGATGAAACGAGTTATTTCAACACCCAATGCACCTGCAGCTATCGGACCTTACAGCCAGGCCATTGAAGTAAACGGAACGCTTTATATTTCAGGGCAAGTTCCAATCGACTCTCAAACAGCTCAGGTAGTTGAAGGAGACATTACCGTACAAACCGAGCAAGTCATGAAAAACATTGGAGCCATTCTTGAAGCGGCTGGATATTCGTATGCTGATGTTGTAAAGTCAACTTGCTTGTTAAGCGACATGGGAAACTTTAAGGCAATGAACGAAGTTTACGGAAAATACTATCAGGAAAATCCTCCAGCGAGAGCTGCTTTTGCGGTCAAGGAACTTCCGTTGAGCGTGCTGGTTGAAATAGAAACTATCGCTGTAAAATAGTAATTCTATTCCTCACAAAATCAGAACATCAGGTTTGCAAAAGTATTCTTAATGTCATTTTTTTCTAAAAAAGTGTAACATTTTTAAGAGCTAATAGTCTTTTAATAGTGAAACATTGGATTTCTTTTTGGCATTTTGTCAAAATTGAAAAATGCCCAATGAAAGAAAACGACTTACTAGAATTCTTAATAGCCTTAAAGACAAAAGCATGAAAACCAGGTGTCTGATTTTGGATGATGACCCTTTGGCACGTAATATAACTTATCGGCATACGCAGAAATTTGAAACATTGAATGTTGTCGCTCAATGTATGGATACAGAGCATGCTGCTCAGGTATTGAGCGAAGTTCCTATCGACTTGATATTTCTGGATGTCCATCTGCCCTTAACTTCAGGAATTGATTTCCTGAAATCGTTAGCTAGTCCTCCGCATGTAATTGTAACCTCCGCACACCGAGAGTATGCCTGGGAGTGTTTTGAGATGGATGTTGTTGACTTTTTGCTTAAGCCAATTACGTTTGAACGATTTATGCGGGCAGTTCATAAATTCCAACATTTAACCAGTTCTTTCCAGCTTGATTTTAATGCTGGAGTGCCATGTTTGTTTGTGCGCGAAAATAAAAAGGTGGTTAAAATTCCATTGTGCGAAATTCAATATGTAGAAGGGCTGGGAGAGTATATTCAAATTCATACCCAGAATCGGAAGATCGTCACCAAAATGGGAATGAGCCAGATTGAAGAGAAACTTCCTTCTCGCTTTTTTCTTCGGATTCATAAGTCCTACCTCATTTCTTTAACAAAGGTACAAGCCTATACTTCGAGCAATGTAGAAATTAACGGAACGGATTTACCGATTGGGAGAAGTTATAAGAATACGGTAATGAATGTTCTGAATTTTGAGGGGATTATGTCTGGAGGGCAGTTTTAGTCGGCAGCTTAATTAAGAAACGGCTTCCTCTTCCAGGAGCCGATTCCAATTCAATCGTACCATGCAGCGCTTCTACAATTCCTTTACTGATGGATAAGCCCAGGCCAAAGCCCGCTCCGGTCTTTTTTGAGGTGGAGGTCTGTTTAAAACGTTCAAAAATGATTTCCTGATTTTCGGGAGCAATTCCCGAGCCGGTATCTTCAATCCAGATTTGCACTTCCGAATTCTCGAGCCGGTAGCCAATGGCAATCCACCCTTCAGCAGTATATTTAATTGCATTATCCATGAGGTTGACCAACACTTGCAGGAGTCGGGAAGGATCTGTTTCAATGATCAAAGACTCTGATTCCAGTCGATTCAAGACACGAAGTTCAAGTCCTTTCTTTTTAAAGACATTTCCGTTTAGCGTATAAGCCTTGATAAAATTATCAAGCATTAAGGAGAGATCGACTTGTTCATAGCTAATAGCCAATTGATCTTCTTGAATTTTAGAAACTTCAATAATGTCGTTGATGATTTTGAGCAGTAGTTTCCCGTTGCTGTTAATTTGTTTTAGGTAGAGTTGTTTTTGTTCTACCGGAACATCTTCTTCCGAAATTAAATTACTGAATCCCAAGATTCCGTTAAGCGGGGTGCGGATTTCATGCGACATGTTCGAAAGGAAGGCTGTTTTCAAACGGTCTGATTCTTCTGCTTTTAAACGGGCTGCTTCCAGCTCATCGAGTAACCTGTTTTTTCTTTTCATTTGCCGTCTGATTAACCAATAGAGCATCAAGGCAGTCACGGCAATGTAAAACCATCCCTTGTAATTTTGCCATTTGGTAAGCATATCTAAATCGACAATGAAAAACGTCAGCAAGTAATCTGAAAACAGAATCCATAGAAAGCCCAAGATGAAATAAGCTACTGCAATTTTTAGAGCAAAATACCGTTCCATACCTGTTTTTTTGCAAAAACATTAATAATTGGTAAAAAGCATTTAATAAATAAGATTTATGCTTTTATTCTACCGAGTTCCACCTTAAATTTATGGCCTTTAAATAAAGATTCAAAGCATGTTAGATCCTCAAGGAGCATTTTTGATACAAGATCATCAGTTGATCTCTGCTTCAGAAGAAACGAAAATACCCGCTGAAAGCCTTCTCATTTACGAAGTTGTACGAATTGTCGACGCTGCTTGTTTGTTTTGCCAAGAGCATTTTAATCGGCTGAAATTTTCTTCAAAATTAGCTGGAATTCAGCTGAATATTTCAGAAAGAGAGTTTCGATCAGACCTTCAACAGTTGATTGAGGCAAATAATTGTCAAGAAGGAAATGTCAAGATTTTGCTGCAATACCATAACGGGACACAAGTCGTTTATTTTTATTTCATCCCGCACAGTTATCCATCAGCGGATGACTATAAGCATGGTGTAAAAGCTGCTTTTTTAAAAGCAGAACGTTTGGAACCTCAGGTGAAAATTGTTCAGGAAAACCTTCGAAATAAGGCTAATCAGTTTATTCAGGAAAATGGTTTATATGATGCCATTTTAGTGAATTCGCTTAATCAAGTGCTGGAAGGTAGTCGTACCAATGTCTTTCTGGTGAGAGGGAAGGAGTTTTATACTTCGCCAGCGAAGCATGTTTTAAGTGGGATTACCCGTGAAAAAGTGATGGCCTGCTTGCATGAGTTAGGGTACTCATGTTTTGAGAAGGAAATCGACTGTGAATCGATAGCTGATTTTGATGCGGTTTTCTTTACCGGCACTTCGCCTAAAATTCTCCCTGTAGCCAAAATAGGAAAGCACTCCTTTAATGTTGATCATAAACCTTTACGCGAGCTAATGCTTGCTTATGATGAGCTTGTGGCTGCTTATTTGCGAGAAGTTTTAAGCAGATAGAATCCAAACCAGAATCTGAAGAAATTCGAATATCGGTAAAAATGGGGTGGATATTCGCCCCTCGTTCATCCGAATGTGTTATCTTTGTTACCCTTTGAAATTGACCTTTTACAAAAAGGGATAATACATAGAACCAAATAATTAATAATCTTTTGAATAGCGTAAGTTATGTCTGAATTTAAGTATCAAAAACCGTTTCCAATTCTAAAAGATACCACTCCTTACCGTATATTGACCAAGGACTATGTGTCAACTGTTGAAGTTGATGGCCGTAAAATCCTTAAAGTAGATCCTAAAGGATTGGAATACTTGGCAAAAGAAGCTTTTGCAGATGTTTCCTTTTATTTGCGTCCAACACACCTGGAAAAACTTCAGAATATTTTGGGTGACGAAGAAGCATCAGATAACGACCGTTTTGTTGCGCATACCATGCTGATGAACCAAGTGGTTTCAGCTGAAGGCGAACTTCCAACCTGCCAGGATACCGGAACGGCTATTGTTCTCGGGAAAAAAGGTGAAAACGTATATACAGGAGCTGAAGATGCAGATTTCCTTTCTCGGGGAATTTTTAATACCTACCAGGAACGAAACTTGCGCTACTCTCAGGTGGTTCCATTTTCGATGTTCGAAGAAAAGAATACCGGAAATAACCTGCCTGCACAAGTTGATATCTATGCTGAGCAAGGGAATAAATATGAATTCCTTTTCATTACCAAAGGTGGTGGTTCAGGTAATAAGACCTTCCTTTATCAGCAAACAAAATCCTTGTTGAACGAAGAGAACCTGACCAGCTTTGTCAAGGAAAAGATTAAAGATCTTGGAACCTCAGCATGTCCTCCTTATCACTTAGCATTGGTGATTGGTGGAACTTCTGCCGAAGCAACTTTGGCAACAGTTAAGAAAGCATCTGCTGGTTATTACGATCACCTGCCAACTGAAGGTAATGAAGGTGGTCAGGCATTCCGTGATTTGGAGTGGGAAGCCAAGGTGCAAAAGATTTGCCAGGAAAGCGAAGTGGGTGCTCAGTTCGGAGGTAAGTACTTTGTGCACGATGTTCGCGTTATTCGTTTACCACGTCACGCAGCATCTTGTCCGGTAGGATTGGGCGTTAGCTGTAGTGCTGACCGTAACATTAAAGCAAAAATTACTGAAGAAGGTATTTTTGTAGAAGAACTGGAAAAGAATCCAGCTAAATATTTACCAGAACAAGCTCCTGAATTAGCTCCTGCAGTGGATATTGATTTGGATCGCCCAATGGAAGAAGTGTTGGCTGAGTTGAGCAAATACCCAATCAAAACACGTTTGAACTTGAAAGGGACCTTGATTGTCGCTCGCGATATGGCTCATGCCCGCTTGAAGCAAATGGTTGATGAGGGGCAAGAAATGCCTGAATACTTCAAAAAACACCCGGTTTATTACGCTGGACCTGCAAAAACTCCAAATGGAATGGCTTCAGGTAGTTTTGGCCCAACAACAGCCGGACGGATGGACCCTTATGTTGATCTGTTCCAAAGTTTAGGTGGTTCAATGATTATGCTGGCTAAAGGAAACCGCTCACAGCAAGTAACTGATGCTTGTCAAAAATACGGTGGTTTCTACCTGGGATCAATTGGTGGTCCAGCTGCAATTCTTGCGAAAAGTAGTATCAAATCGGTAGAGGTGGTCGATTTTGAGGAGTTAGGCATGGAGGCTATTCGTAAAATCCGTGTAGAAAATTTCCCAGCTTTTATCATTGTTGATGATAAAGGAAACGACTTTTTCAAACAAATTTAAAAAGATTGAAACTGAAGTTATTTAATAACTAATACGATCTATTAAAGGGCATTCCAAGTGTTTGGAGTGCCCTTTTTGTATTGCTTCTTATGAAATGAGCATTTTTCATCCGGGCTGCAAAGGAGGAAATGGTAACGCAAAAACTTCAGGCAAATTGTGAATGGCTTGAATGACTGGTACAAGATTTGTAAAGGACAAAAACTGTAGATTTAAAAAAGGGAACTATGAGATTTAAATTTGGACATTTAATGGGAGCTGCGCTGTTGTTTTTTGTAGGATGTAGTGCTCCCAAAGTAACAACATCATACCGAAACATTGCAGAACAGGCTGTTGCAGCGGGAAATTATGAAGCGGCAACAGAAAACTGGAAATTATACTTTGATCAGCAAATGTTGGACAATGAACCAATTGCTCCTGAGCTTTTTGCAGAGGCCGGGCAAATGGCCTTTAAAGCCAATAAGACTGAATTAGCTTTGAACTGGTTAAAGCAAGCACAGGCGTCAAATTATGACAATGCAGAGATGTATGTAGCCTTAGCTGAGTTGTATAAACAAGAAAATAACCTTTCGAAAGAATTAGAGAGTTTGGAATTTTTCCGCGCGAGCTACCCAACAGCGGATCAGGAAAAAGTGACGAACAGGCTTTTTGAAATTTATACCGAAATTAACGCTCGGGAAAAAGCAGTCGAGTTGTGGAATGCAATGAGTGCGGAAAGCCAACAGGAAGAACGATATTTGGAAGAGTACTTTAGCTTGCAAAAGCAATTGAAAAATGAAGAAGTTGCTGATTCTGTTGCCTCAGCTTTGTTGAATGTAAATCCCAATCATACCAAAGCTTTGGAGTGGTTAGGCGCTAAGTATTATAACCAGGCCGAAGACCGTTATCAAAAGGAAATGAAGGCGTATGAAAAGAATCATACCCGGGTTCAGCATATTAAATTAACTCAGGCATTGAAAGAGGTTACTGCTGATTTTCGGAAGTCGGCCGAATACTTTAAAACCCTTTGGGAACAAGAGCAGGATTCAAAATATGCAACTTATTTGGTAAACATTTATAATCGGTTTGATGATAAGAAAACGTCCGATTATTACCGGAAGTTTTTGAAGTAGTCGGCAAATAAATTTGTTGCTGACCCATTGGAATTTTCTAAAATATTGGAACTAATTCTCGGAAAATATTATCTTCGCCGAGGTTATAAAATTCAAATTGTATGTTAAAGGGAATTATGTCGATAGCAGGCCAGCCAGGACTTTTTAAACTGGTTGCAGAAGCAAAGAATAGCATTATCGTTGAGTCATTGATTACCGGCAAGCGCATGCCAGCGTATTCCACTTCTAAAATCAGTGCACTGGAGGACATCGCAATTTTCACAGAAACTGGCGAAGTTGCTTTGAAAGAAGTATTCAAAAACATTAGTGAGAAAGAAGACGGGGGAGAAGTAGCCAAAAAAGGTTCTGGTGAAGAGCTGAAAGCTTATTTTGGAGAAGTGCTTCCGGAATACGACGAAGATCGTGTTTATGTGTCTGATATGAAGAAAGTTATTCAGTGGTATAACCTCCTTCAAGGAAAAGACTTGCTGAACTTTGAAGAAGACGAAAATAACACGGAAGATCAAGCAAGCGAAGAAGAGGAAGCCTAATTCTCGGTTTCTTTTAAAGCATATAGAAAGTAGCAAATCGTGCATGAAAATGCGGGTTTGCTACTTTTTTTTATTATGCTGAAATTTGTTGCTATGGAAGAACAATTGCTCAGTCAAATAAGTCGTGATTACGCCGAGAAGTTTGGAGCAGAACTTCAGATAAGCCGTAAGTCTGCTGTTGGTGGGGGCTGCATCAGTCATAGCCTGAAACTTGAAACCAATCAAGGAAGCTACTTTCTGAAATGGAACAGCTCAACGCCTGATGATTTGTTTATTCGCGAAGCAGAATCGCTTCAGGAGTTGGGAGAAGCAGATCAATCGGAGCTAACGATTCCCAAGGTTATTTTGGCCAGCGAAGCCAATGAACTTCCGGGCTATTTGCTTTTGGAAAACCTGGAAGAGGGACATACAGCTGCGGAAGACGAACGCCTGGGGATTGGCTTGGCCCAGTTGCATCAAAAGACGGCTGCTGCTTTCGGATTTCAGCAGGCTAACTATTGCGGAGCCACCTTGCAAAACAACCGTTGGAATACGGATTGGATTGAGTTCTTTGGCCATCAGCGTATCTTGTTTTTGATTGAAAAGATAGAGCAGGTTCGTTCACTCTCTGTGGCTGAAAAGAACACTTACCTGAAGCTGGTTGAGCGATTGCCTGTGTTGATTCCCTCCGACTCGAAACCAGCCTTGATTCATGGAGATTTGTGGTCGGGAAACTATCTGTACACCACCCATGGTCCGGCCTTGATTGATCCGGCAGCTTATTATGCCGACCGGGAAATGGAACTTTCCATGATGACCATGTTTGGCGGTTTTTCAACGACGACCTGGAAAGCTTATCAAAACGAATACCCACTGGCCCCGGGATGGGAAGAACGTGTGCAGCTTTACCAACTTTACCATATTCTGAATCACTATTACCTGTTTGGTGGATCCTACGGAAATCAAGCCCTTCGCGTAGCTCAACGGTATTTGTAGAAGGATAGTTTGGTGGCAAACCTGCAAAGCCTGTTTGCATTTTCATCCAGGCTTTTTAATAGTCGTTACAAACGACCTATCGCTTTACCCCTCGTCACCGCTGATGCTAAGACGAGGGAGAGGTAATTTTCGTCTTAGATTTCGACCAATTGGTTTTTGATGGCATACATCACCAATTGAGCGGTATTTTTGCTTTCGCTCTTTTCAAGAATATTCGAGCGATGTTTATCCACGGTCCGTTTTGAGATGAATAGTTGGTCGGCAATTTCCTGGTTGGAGAAGCCCTGACAAATCAAAATGAGAATTTCGGTTTCTCTTTCTGATAAAACATTCTGTTTTTCGTGCTGTTGCGATTTCGATCTTAAGCTGCTCACCAAGTTTTGTAGCAATTCCGATGAAAAATAGCTTCCGCCCTCCAAAACAGTTTGCATGGCTGCTTTGACTTCGTTGATATCCGAGTTCTTTAATAAAAAGCCTTTGACGCCGGCATCCACCATTTTGTAATAATAGTCCTCTTCGCCGTACATCGACAGGGTAATGATCTTCAATTCCGGGTACTTCTTCAATGCCCGGTTAGCCGCTTCAATACCGTCCATAACAGGCATATCAATATCCAGTAACACCAAGTCTGGTCTTTGCTTATCGAGTAGTTCCAGAAACTCTTCGCCATTGGCTGCTTCGGCACAAATGGTATATTCCTGCTGATTATTCAGTAAAATCCGAAGCCCGTTACGAAATAGGGTGTGGTCATCGACCAGTATAATTTGATATTGTCTGTTATTCATTTTCAGTATTTACTTGAATGTAAACGTGTGTCCCTTTCTTGGGTTCACTTTCAATTTGAATATCTCCTTTCAACGAATTGATTCGCGAATAGATGTTCGAAAATCCCATGCCGCCCATCATGGGTAACTCTTCCAGCTTTTCTTTATTAAAACCTTTCCCGTTATCCCGGTAGTCAATGCTTAAAACGCCTTCCTGGTGTTGTAAGTCAATGCTTATGTTTTTGGCCGAAGCATGCTTAATGGTATTATTGATCAGCTCGCACACGACCCGGTATAAAACTACTTCAATATTATTGCTAAACCGCTCATCGGCTAAGTTTGATTTGAGTTGAATCCGGATTGCTTTTGTCGCATTGATTTTGTTGGTAAAGTTGCGCAATGCCCGCAATAAACCAAAATTATTCAAGACATGTGGGCTTAAATTGTCCGAAATTTCTTTTAAGGATTTGATGGCTTCATTAATGACCATTTCAGTATTGGCAACAATCTCTTGCGATGCTTTATCGTGTTCGAGCTGAGCCAGCGATGAGACCGACATCTTAACGGTTGAGAGCAAAGGTCCGAGTCCGTCATGCAAGTCCTTGGCAAATCGTTTACGCTCTTTTTCTTCCGTTTGAATGATGGCGTTCAGAAACATTTTCTCTGTCAGTCGGCGGGAATCTTCCACGCGTTTCATGTACTTGAATATGCGTTGAATCATGAATACCCCAATGGCGAATGAAACCGAAATAACCACTCCAAACCACACAAAAACTTCCCCTAAATCCTGGGGTTCAAAGTCACTAATAAAGGGTAAAAACTCGACAAGCCTACGGATTCCCATAAAGATGAATCCAATGGTTAACAGGATCCATGAGAAGTTATATTTCGTTACCCGTGTTAATTTTATTGCAACTCCCACAGCAAAAAATTGCAGGATGATGGTAATAACCAGCAGTATTTGAAGAACCATAAGCCGAGATTTAATGTCTGCTTACAAATGTACAATTGCCAGCATTTCAAATCAAAAAAAAGACGGTTTATCTCGTCGTCTTCGGCAGTGATGTGTTGCTTGCAAGTAAGGGTTTCACTCAAAGTAAAGCCCTCACTAGATTGATGGATAAGCTGCATCGGAGGGCTGTCAGTCTGGTGTCGCGAACTCCGATTCGCGATTGACTACCCTTAAGGGTTATGGCTTGGCTTAAAGATGCTGCC
>NZ_FONW01000024.1 GCF_900113005.1 Sunxiuqinia elliptica | reverse complement strand
TACTGCCGGATTCCTCCATCTTATTTACAGCATGCAGAACGATAATTAGGCCGATGTTCTGCTTCTCGGCACACTATGAGTAGTGGCAGATTGCGTGGTAATTCCCTGTCAAACCGTTATGCAGTTTGAGCGGGCTACAAACCTTGATATTTAGCACTTCGCCTGCCATTACTTATACAAAATGTTAGGCAATGTTATTATCAATTTACTTCATTTATATCTAAATCTGTAATCTCAAATTCAGAACACTCTTCATTTTCTCTCATATCAAAGTTGAAGAATATCTCAAAAATAATAGTCTGGTCGTTTATGTATGTAAATGTTTCTTCTCCGTGGTCTCTTGCTGCATTATATTGATAACATTCAGTTTCGCACGCTACATAAACTTTTCCTGATACAAGGGCATTATCAGCTAATATTTCATATTCTACATCTTCACAATCTAAAATTTCCACATCGCTTCCAGATACGTAACCATCATACCAATAATCTGAATTTAAAATATCATTAGGACTTAGATTTTCAATCTTCTTATGAACTTCCTTTTCAATTTCCTTATCAAAGTTTTCAATAATCAGCTCTTTAACTAAATCATCATTAAAATCCAACTGATTCATATATGCTTGAAATTGAACTATTGGACTTTCAAGAATCGGCGATTTAGTTTTCAAAAATTCAAACGAACTATTTATTACGCTAAATTTTTCTGTGTCAGCTAAAAGGTCAGGGTGAATTTTAGACTTGTCTTTTTTGGGACAGAAGTCACTTGTATTATTTGTTAATAGAATACAATCTTCAAGCTGGTTACTTTCAACAAAATCGGAATACGATTTCCAAATCAAAGCATCTTTAAGTTCTGTTTTCTCTTCAGTAAATGGTTTCTTTCTGTATATGGCTCTGTCAACTATATCTGGAAGATATTCATTTTTATAGTGAACTATTGTAAAATTGTCAATATGTTCAAGTCGAGAATAAAATCGGTCAAATTTTTCTAGCTGGGAGTTTAAGTCTAAAAGAGTTATTTCAGTTTCAATTTTTAATCTTTTAGAGTCCTTAATAACTTTACTCAATTCTCTATTCTTAGCTTCTATTTCTTTCTGAAATTGCCATCTTAGTTCAAGCCTAACAATTTCAGACATATATAAATTGATTACACCATTTCTAGCGTATTCAAGAATCTTTTTAGGAGATTTATTATCAAAGAAATAATCTTCATATAAAATGTTTGTGTCTAAAAATACATTCATATCTATGTTGGTTCGTTTTTTCTAATATTGCCTAACGGTCACTTGGTCGAGTAGGCAAAGGGAGTTTCACCCTAAGCCTCTCACAGAACCGGACTTGACAGTCTCCCGTCATCCGGCTCTTGTTAT
>NZ_FONW01000010.1 GCF_900113005.1 Sunxiuqinia elliptica | reverse complement strand
TAGATTTGTATAACAAGAGCCGGATGACGGGAGACTGTCAAGTCCGGTTCTGTGAGAGGCTTAGGGTGAAACTCCCTTTGCCTACTCGACCAAGTAACCGTTGTGGCACATTAATCGGAGGTGGGAAACGTAATAAAGGATGTGATTTGTAAACTGATATTTTCTACAAATTACACTTAATAAAAATGGTTTGTGATATTTATACTGAAGTAGTAATTATAAATACTTAAAAATGAAAAAAGTCTTTTTTTATACAATCCTTATTCTTTTTTTAATTATAACCTTAACTACTTTATCAGGAATTGTAGGAATAATTCCGCAGATAAATGATAAATATTTAGATAAATTATTTTACTCTTTAATAATCTCTTTGGTTTCTGCAGTAATATTTTTATTTAAAAAGACAGATTTCTTTACTGATAATAAAACTGCGATTAGGAAAAGAGAATATAAAGCCTTTGGGTATGAATACCTAGATTATACGCTAGAGGATACTCTCTATCTGGATGGTACAAGCATAAGTGTAGCTGATGTGAAAATTAAATGTATAGTCGGAGAAGTAAAATCTCAATCACACCTAGTATCAACTTACTGTGACCATTCGATTGAAGATGTTGAAATTATATTTTCAGCAAATTCAAATGACTCCATTAGAAAAATTAATTACGAAATGGAAAAATCTGAAAAGAATATTGTTTCAGTTAAAGTAAATTTCTCTCCTTCATTAAAGAAAGGAGAAATTGCAGAATATAAAATCACAACAAAATCAAAAGGGTTATACAAACTATACTTTGAAGATGTTGTAGATGGCATAAAGGATGGGACACATTTTTGCAATATACCTATGGAGTGTCATGGTTTAATTACTAAAACCCCAATATCAAATCTTGTTGTTAAAATGAATTTGCCAAGAAAGTATCAAATTACGGATTGTGAGTATTTTGATGTTTTTCCAGGTACTTCGTATGAGCGTTCTGAAAGTGAGTATAATTATATTAAAGAAAATGATTCCTTCAAATTTATAAATAACAGTAATGACTACGTTTCTTTGGTATTAAATGTTAGTAGACCTGTTGTGGGAATGACTTATGTTGTTAAATGGACTCCACCTAAAAAAAATAATAACGTGCCACAACACGCGGTAAAAAACATTGCGCAGGAAGTGCTAATTTGAATAATATTTCATTTAATAAATGGTTCAGCGACCTGATACCTAAACGCTTCTAAAAGCGCAACGATTTCTTACCACCAGCCGTTGGCGTTCATTGTAAAAAAAAAGACAGCCAATGCACATTTGGCACATTTGCAAGTCCAAACCCACAAGCTGATATTTCAACTTGCAAAAGAGCCAAATTTTTGCCGACGCTCATAGACGAAATAGAAATTTGATATTATGAAAATTCGAACAGATTTTGTGACTAATAGTAGTTCTGTAAGTTTCATTGTTACAATGAACTTAAGCATGCTAGATAGATTCTTGCATACTTTTGAAGAAAAATTTGACACAGGAAAAAAAAGAGCAGTTAAAATACTGAAAGAAGAACTAGTAGAAAATGGCACAAGGGTAATGTTAGAAGGAGTAGAGATATATACTAAACACTTTAAGTTCGATGATGGTGGAGATTGCATGTTTGCAGATTCATACGATAAGCCTTACGAAGAAATAGACTTTTCTGCTTTTGAAGAAAAAGATATATGGGCATTAATCTTTGGTGAATTTATTGCGAGAAATAGGATAAGTGAAGTAGAAGGTTTTGGCGTTACAAAAGTTGATACCTCATTATAAATTTAATATTATGAAAATACGAACTGACTTTGTAACTAATAGTAGCTCTGTAAGTTTCATCATTACTATGCATAAAAAGATTGTTGAAGTCTTTGAAAGATGGTATGGAGAATCAACTGCAATTGAGTATAAAACGATAAGAGATGCACTTAAAAACTATATGCTTGATAAGGGAACAAGAACTTTTCTTGAAGCAGAGGAAATATATGTTAAGAAAATACAATTCAACGATGATGATGGAGTTACAATAGATAAAGAGCTATTAAAACAGGAAAATAAAGAACTTGATTTTAGCAATATAGAAGAAGATGAGCTATGGAATTACATTCGAGGAGAATATATATTAAACGGAAAATTAAGTGAAATTAGGGGATTTGGTGTTACTCAGGTTGATCAGTATTAAATGAAAATTAGGAGACATATAGGTGAGTATAATTTCATTGCTGATCAAGAATCAGGAATGACTTTTCGGTGGGGTAAAACTCTAAAAGATAACCCAAACTTTGCCCCCGTACCTGAACTTGTTGATATTTCAATTTCCAATCATTGTAGTAAGGGATGTGATTATTGTTATCGAGATAGTAAGCCGAATCATTCTTTTATGTCACTAAATGACTACAAGTTTGTGTTGTCAAACCTTAATCATCAGAGATATGGAAATGTCTTTCAAGTTGCATTAGGAGGTGGTGAACCTTTAGAACATCCAGATATACTTGAAATACTTGATATTACAAAGCAGTTCAATATCGTTCCAAATTTCACAACGAATGGTGAAAATATTACTCAATCAATAGTTAATAATATAAAGGGAAAAGTTGGTGCAGTTGCTGTTTCATTCAATGACATGAAAGATATTGGCAATTCAAAAATTGAGCTTTTAGTAAAGGGAAGTATTCGGACAAATATTCACTATGTATTAGATAGGAATAATATTAAACAAGCTATTCAGATATTAAAAGGAGACTTTAACAAGGAACTAAAAGGAATCAATGCAATAATATTTCTAACATTTAAACCTTCTGGTAGAGCAAGCTCTGAAAATGTTTTAGTAAACAACTCTGAATTAAAAGATTTCCTTAAACTTATCGACAATAATAAAGCTTGTTGTAACATCGGATTTGATGCATGTTTTGTTCCAATGTTAATGAGATTCACAAAGACAAATATTGACTTTATAGATTCATGTGAAGTAGGATATTTTTCTGTATATATTGACGAAAATCTCATGGTTTCACCATGTTCTTTTTCAAATAATAGGGATAGTTATAGTCTTAAGGAATTTGACTTTTATGATATTTGGCTTAATAAGTTTAACAATTTCAGAACTCGTGTGATAAACACTTGCAATCAGGATTGTAATGCTAAAATTAATTGTAAAGGGAGTTGTCCTTATTTCCCTGAAATAACAACCTGTTTTAAGAATTAATATGAAGAGTATATCTTGGCATCAATTAGAACAAAATAGTTCATCTAAAGAATTAAGTTTTGAATCATTTTGCTTTCAAATAGCAACAAAAAAATATAAGGATTACGGAACATTTGAATCATTTTATAATACTCCAGGTTCTGAATTCTATTTGGAATTGTCTAAAGATTGTAATGAATTAAATGCAAAGGCAGGTGATATAATCGGATGGCAAGCTAAATTTTGGTTGAATAAAAAGGATGACGATAATTCTCCACTGGATGTAACACATAGGAACGAACTAGTTCAAGGACTAAAAAAGTCATTGGAGTATAAGAATAATCTTACTCATTGGATTATCTGCACACCAGGGAAATTTTCTAACACAAAAACTAAAGCTGGAAAACCATGGGATTTATTAGTAAAAGAATGTAATCAAATAAAAAAAAGCGTAAATCTATCGCATTGGCATAAAGACATATTTGAAGCAATTTTTCATTCTAATCCTGAAGGATTTAGTTCGATCTTTAACTTGTATTTTAACACAAAGCTTATTGGCAAAGAATTTCTAAACAGTTTGACAAGAGCTAATCTAAGACAGTTGGAAAGGAAGTTTGATGTTGATTTACATATAAAAGAAGATGGAGAATTAAACCTTCTTAATTCAATTTATCCTGATAAAGCCAGAGCTGACGTTAACATATATATTAAACTTCTTGATGATGTTATTGATGATATTAATCGTGATTATAGGATAAAGACAGATCAATTTAATGATTTAACTAGTGAATTTGTCAAATTAACAAGAGATTTCTACTCGAAACATATCGAGATACTCAATGAAATTAATTCTATCTATAAAGAAACGATTGACATCTATGTTTTTGCTAAGAAAAGTAAAACAGCAATAGATAATTTTATTCAAAATAGTGAAATAGAAAGAGATCAACTAAATAAACATTTAAAAGAAATCTTCAAGAAATCAGATAATAACGATATAAACTATCAGGACGTTGATTGGCTAGAGTTTATGATTCAAAATGTCAATAATATTTCTGATTTATTAATTGGGAGAAGAAAGGATAATTCACTATTAAAAATCATATTAAGAATTCTATCTAATGATGTTCATGTATTTGGAGCAGCTGGGTACGGTAAGACTCATTTTGCTTGTTCAATCAGTTATAACCTTTTAAAAAATGAGTATCCTGCCTTACTACTATTAGGTAGTTCATTCCGCAACTCTGTGACCCCAAAAGAAAGAATAATTCAATTACTTGACTTAGACGGTTCATATTCCTTTAAAGATTTCCTTGGAGCTATAGATATTTTGGGAGAAATATATAAATGTAAAGTTCCTATAATAATTGATGGTCTAAATGAAAGCTATCCTTCTGCAGGTGAAATCTGGCATAGTGAATTATATTCAATTATTAATGACGTAAGAAAGTATTCGAACATTCTCTTAATCACAACTTGTAGAGAAAAAAGAGATTATATTCAGCAAATCTTTAACAAAGAATCTTATAAAGAAGTTGATAATTTTGTCTATTTAAAGGGTTTCACGGATAAGAATATTAATAGCGCCGTAGAAAAGTATTTTGAAAAATACTCAATTAAACCGAGTTCAAAGCCTTATGATATTACTTTGTTTGAAAATCCGTTAAGGTTAAAGATATTTTGTGAAGTAAATAAAGACAGGAGTAATTTAGATATAAACCTTTATTCTATTATTGAGAGCATAGAAAGCTATATTCTAAATTTGATTAAAAAAATATCAACAAAAGAACATGCTGTCAATGCAATACGAAAATCAAAATTAGAAAAAGGACTGCAAGAAATTGGTGAAATACTTTGGAATAATAATAAAAGGGAAATTCAATTCTCAGATTTTTATCCTCTTTTTGAAGAAGAACTATCTTTTAACCTGATTGATGAAGGACTTTGTTTTCAACGTGATATAAACAATGAAGATGAACTGATTCAATTTACTTATGATTTAGTTGGAGGATATCAAATCGCAAAATCTGTTTTTTTCAAAAATAAGTCCATCCCATTAATAATTGAGCAATTACAATCGGCAGAGACAAAAGAGAAACTATTTTGTGATGACAAAACAAAGCGCCATCCTCTACATGAAGATATTTTGAAATCGATCTCTTATCTTCTTCCATTAAAAACAAGAAAGCAGATTTATGAAGTGCTACCTGAAGAATCAATTCTTTTAGAAAGCATAGGTAATATTGAATTGCTTACATCTAATGAAAATGATAAAATTAAGTTTGTAAAATTTCTAGACAGCTTAAGTTTAAGTTCTGAATTAGTTAACAGCTTATTTCAGAGACTATATGATGATATTGCTCAACGAAATACGTTCAATTCGTTTGATATTATCACAACAGTTTTCTTGAAACTTAGTCCGTATGAGATAGACATGTTTTGGAATGAGCTAATAAGAAAGGATTCTTATAAGTTGCAATCAATATTAAAATCGATAATAAAGAACAGTCAAAATACAAGATACTCCAAAGATAATGTTTTACTATTCGTACTACTTCTAACCGGAAGTACAGATAAGAAATTAAGAAATGAAGCTACAAAAGTCTTAATGCATTTGGGTGTGATATATCCAAATTGCATTTTGAGACTCGCCCAAACCTTTATTCTTGCAAACGACATCTTTATTCTTGAATCACTTATTTGCGCTTTAACAGGAGTGGTTTTAAGACTAAAAGAAAAACACTTTACTAAAAATGTGGTAAACTTCCTTCAAAGGGATTTTCTTGTAAAAAACAGCACAAATCATATTGCTATCTTGGATTATTTACAAACAATATTTGAATTTGGCTTTTCATATTATGGGATTGAGTACGATAAAAATATTATCAATAGGAATAAAGATGAAGTATGGGTTCTTAACAAAGAACTAATTCGCAAAGATAAAGGAGACGACTTTTTTTGGTCTTATGAAATGATGGATTATGATTTCATAAAATTCCAAATTGTCTCACTTTCAGAACATTCATATGGCAGCATAAGTAAATATTCAAGAGCTGAAATCATTAGTTTTATATCTGAGAGAATTAAGCAGAATGGCTATGATAAGGATTTGTACAATCCATTAGAAGAGAAAATAGCTGAAGACAATAAGTACCGCAGAGAAGAAGCCTCTGAACAAGTAATAAAATATGGTGAAAAATACCTTTATTATACATATTTAGAGCTAGCTGGTTTTCTCATGTTAAATAATCAAATCAAACCTGAATACAAAAACACGCTCCGCTTTTCCTACGTTTTCTTTGATCCAACATTTCCTGTTGTAAAGAATAGAACGCAAGTAATCAATGACTGCTTTTTGCCAGCTTTTAACGAAGATATTCAGAATTGGGTACTCAAAGATCCGTCACCACTACTACACAGATTATACATAACGATTCCATATTTTGAGAATTCTGAAATGGTGCTTATTTACGCCTCTTTAAATCAAAAGGATGATGATAGTAAAACATATATCACGGTTCATATAAATACATATCTATTTGAATCAAAGCTAAAAAAAGATATATCAGAAACATTTCAATCTAGTTATGTTCACGAATCAGATGGTTTTAGTCAAATTTTTGGGGGTGAAATACCTTGGAGAAGTCACGTTGAAAATGATGAAGAGATTGAAGATTTTGAGGACGAAGATGGATTTGAGTATGAAGGTGATGATGATTTTGATGATAATTTCGAAAGCCCAAATAAAACAAATAATCAAGCAGCAATTTTACTTAGCTCAGATTGTTATTACCCTTTAGTAAATAAATATTCCTGGTCTTCATGGACACGAGACAGATTTCAGAATCCAAGCTTTGTATTTTTAGATTCAATTATTGCGAACAAAATGGAGTTGGTTTTCAATGTTGACGAATTATCACATATTAATAAGAATGGAAAGTTTATTACAAAGTACTACAAAACTGATAACTCAGAATTTCTTTTTATAGATCGCCAAGTTTTAGAGAAATACATGAGTGATAATAGTCTTGATTTAGTATGGAATAAATTCATTGCTAAATATGGTGAATTCGGTGTCTATCAAGACAATAAACTAGACCCTTCTTATAAAGACACTAAGTCAATTGATTTTTATTCAGATTACACCCCTTAGGTCATGCACATTAATCAAACGCACATATCATCCGCACATCCAAATTTGCTTAAAGAGCATGCACTCTATGCGCACAGGAAGATAGAAGCGAAAAACAACGAAACGCCAATCGAGTAGCCTGCCCCACTAGCAAACGCTAGCAGGGAGAGGCTCTCACACCACCGTACGTACGGGTCTCGTATACGGCGGTTCGCTAAGTCATCGGGAACAACAGTGATTTTGGTTTAACCTCGTTGTAGAGATCCAGCAAAGGAACGTAACCCCGCATTTTCAATCGGTCAACAGTAATTGTAGTACCAAGAATCGGACTTTGAGCAATACGACAACCACCCATTCTCGACCGGCTCCATTGATAAGCTTGTCCCTGTTCAACCTCCAAACGAATCAGGTTTTTCCTTTTCCGTTCCGGTTTTTTCCAGTGGTGCCAAATGCAATAACGGAGTCTGTTTCGTAACCAATCGTCCAGTTCAACGAGTTTGTTTTGGATGCTTGCCATACGGAAAGCATTAATCCAGCCCAGCCCCGTTTCAGTTCTCCCGGTTTCTCGATACGTTCATCAAAACTCATGGGAGTGGCTTTTGGGGTGGGTTTTTAGCTTTTGCTTCAATTTGTGGCAGCTCTTTTCCGAAACAACCAGTTGCTATTTGCTGCGTTCTCCTTTCCGGTAGGTTGGCGCAAAAACAAATCCTAAACAGGTAAAATGTACCGGTCGGCGAATGCCTCTTTTCTTCCAGTTGCTATTGCAACTTTAACTTCTTCTTAAGAAACTTAAAAATCTTGTTGCCTACCTTTCGTGCTGTAACTTTCGTTTTAACGTAAATGCTAAAATCATCGGCATAGCGGACAAAATGCAAACCCTGCTATTCCAATTCCCGGTCTAGTTCATGTAGCATGATGTTCGATAATATCGGACTTATAGGGCCTCTCTGCGGCATGCCCTTCTGGCGCTTGACCAGCTTCCCGTCTATCTGTAGCGGGGATCGGAGTCATTTGTGAATAAGGCGTAGGGTTTCAATGACGGCTCGTTTCCAAAGCCTGCTATGGCCTCTGCTGACTCTCTGACGATCCACCATTTCGCTGACATCAAAGGCTCCCCAAGTAAGAGCATCTTTCCTACCTGTCGTCAGACTGGCTGTTCCTAATTCCTGCCTGGTCTACTATTTTGGCGCTCATCCCTTGCGGAATGTTTTGGACGTCACAATGATGTGCTTGCTTATCTGGCCTCATATAAGGTTCCTGTTCGTTAGTACCGGGAATTTATTTGCTCATTAATCAATCAGAAATAACCTTCACTGCTTACCTTACGGTAACCCAGCTTGCCTCTTGCAAATGCTTCCAAGCGTTACCTTGGCGCATAAGGGACTTCCCGTCCGACCGGAGTCAGCCTGGCGGGACACTTTCTGGAATAATCTCATGCTACACTTTTACTTTTAACAATAAAAATTTGTATTTTAAACATTTTTTCAGAGCTTACAATAAAGTGTACACATACTTGTGCTGAGCACACAAAAATTGCAATTTGAATTTCGGGGGGCTTGTGGAGTGTTGTTTCTACTCACAAATGTTCTTCAATTCCGATAGTTATCGGGACGCAGCGACAACTTGCACATGATCATTACCTAGCATTGAAAACCATTGCAAATTACTTTATTATTATGAGTAGATACTTTAGTACGCTATTTTTTCTTATATCAATATTATTGCAGAATAGTAATTCCGTAGGTCAAGTTCCATGCAATGAATTTATAATTACAGACACAATATCATCTAAGATATTAGATCAAGATAGAATTATTGATATCTATCTCCCAGCTAATTATTTTAATACAAATGACAGATGTGCTATTCAAATTATTATTGGGCATAAACAGAGAAGTAGTATGTATTATGCCTTGTCTAATTATTTAGGAGAACCATATCATGTGGAAAATGGTATTTTACATACAATTCCAGAAACAATTGTAATTGGTTTTAGGACTCTTAACGGTGGTCGGGAACTTCGTTATGAAGATGATTGGAAGGGTATCAGTAAATTCATATCGCAAGAATTAATCACTTATATAAGTAAAAAATATCGAACCAATGGATATAAAACTTTGATAGGACATTCAGTTGGTGGAGGGTTTGTGTTAAAATCTATGTTTAGCGGCTCAGTCGATTTCAATGCTTATTATTGTACAGCACCAACTGAGTCAAAATATTTGGTTGCATTAATAAAAGAGGGTTTTTCACAAAATGATATAATTCCTACAAGTAAGAAAAGATTGATTTTGGCTTGTGGTAAAAATGATAAAGAAATTCCATTTATAGAGAATAAAGAGTTAATTGATGAACTGTCGAAAATAAGTAATGAGAATTTTTCATTTAGAAATATTGAATTAGAAAATGCCGATCATCATTCAATATTTCCTTCGACGATAACCGATGCACTATTATTCATGTTTGAAGACTGGAGATTCGAGTTGACGGACTCACAAACAGATCATGCAACTGAGCTTTTAGTTGAACACTATAAAAATTTGTCAAATACTACTGGTATTTCAATAACTCCTCCTGAAAATGATTTCTACTTGCTGACTTATCTGCTTTTTACACGGAATAATACCAATGAAAAGATTTCAGTTTTAAAAAAGTGCAAAGAATACTATCCTAAAGCACTGATGGCAGATGCTTATTTAGCTCGCACATATTATATGATTGATGATTTTGAAAATGCCATGACCTTTAATAAAATTGCATTGCAATTAAATCCTGAAAATAAGTTTGCTATAGAGACACAAGATATGCTAAGGAAGAAGAGCGAGTAACACAAAACCCCTGTGTGTCCGGCAAAAAATCTCCTATTGTAACATATAAACAGATTAAAAATGAAACTATGAATTATAATTTTCCGAAAATAGAAACAGAACGGTTTAAATTAAGACAATTTACAGAAAATGATCTCGAAAACGTATACAACGGACTTTCTCACCCTGAAGTTATAGCGTATTATGGAATCAGCTTTGATAGTCTTGAAGCCACAAAAGAGCAGATTATTTGGTTTAGAAATTTGGAAGAAAATAAAACTGGAATCTGGTGGGCAATATGTTCAAAGGATGAAAAGGAGTTTTACGGGGCTGGTGGCCTAAATGATATAGAAAGAACTAACAAAAAAGCAGAAATTGGTTTTTGGCTTCTTCCTGATTTTTGGGGAAAAGGAATTATGAAGGAGGTCATGCCTCGAATATGTGAATATGGATTTGAAAAGCTAGGACTTCATAGAATTGAAGGTTTTGTTGATTCTGAAAACAAAAATTGTAAAAATGGACTAGCAAAACTTGATTTTAACTATGAAGGAAGAATGAAAGATTGTGAAATAAAAGATGGAAAATACCTAAGCCTTGATATTTACGCTATAATAGAAGAAGAAAAATAGAGCTTGGAAGTACGACTGTTGCAAGTCTTTTATAAGTTTATTAGGTGTAATAAGCTACCAGGAAGCTTTTTCATTTTGGATTGTTTTAAGAAAAGGTTCTCAATTTTGCATCATTCTCAATTATAGCTATTTGAGGCTAAGAATTGGCAATATTTTTATATATTCTCAACAATTGGCATTTTGGCTGAAAGCATTCAAAGGGCGTTAATTGGTGGAAAAACATTATTATTGCAGGCAAACAATTATTGATAATAAAATGAATAAACAAGAATTAGTAGCGGCTATGGCCGATAAGTCAGGTTTGAGTAAAGCTGATAATGAGAAATTTGTAAAAGCCTTTGAAGAAACGGCAAAAGAAGTATTAGGTAAAGGAGAGAGTATTCAGCTAATTGGATTTGGCACTCTGTCTGTTTCCGAACGTCCTGCAAGAACAGGTAGAAATCCGCAAACCGGAAAAGAAATGCAAATTGCTGCCAAAAATGTTGTGAAGTTTAAACCCGGAAAGGCGCTGGATGAAACGTTGAATTAATTTGAGGTGAATATAAAAAAGCGGGATTTTCCCGCTTTTACTTTTTTAAGGATGGTTACTCCTCTTGTGGAGCTGGGGTGTCAGAACGGAGAAGTACGTCTCTGATGCTCTCACCCTTCACGCTTTTACAAGCCGTCTCTAATTCCTCTAATAGCAGGTTTAAAATTTCATCCATGACCAGGAGCTTTTCCTCTGCTAAGCTTGAGATTCGATGATGAAACTTATTGGCTTTGTCTACTGTTTTGAAGAAGCTTTCTCCACAACATTTTTCAAATAGAAATTCCACTTTTTCAAGTCTTGCCTCAGCATAAACACACAGCTTCCAAAGGCTGTAAGCCGGTAAGTAATTTGGCAGGTAGCTTAGTTTTGCAAAAATGTATGTCCTAAACAGGCCTAATACCGATTGCCCAAACAAATTGCTGAGTCCTTCGGTGTTGTTTTCTGTTGCATTAGTTCTTAATACAAAATACTGTTTCGCCATTTTAATTGATGAACTGTAATAGTACTCCAGGTCAGGATAATTCGGAGTGTAGGGAATCTCCCAGTGAATGGATGGATGGTTGGGGTGGGATTGAAACTTCCGGTTAACAGGAAGCATGATTTTCTGAAAGAAAGCCTGGTGATAAAACAGGTTGGTCTGTATCCAGGTAAGACTGTGTCCTATAAGTACAACAGCATGCTGACCACCTGTCTTTGCTTTTACCGATTGCTGAACCCGGTTTAGAATTGCTGTACCCAGTCCCTCGCCAATAACTAACAGGAAGTAGGTCGTCGTACGGTCATGTTGGCTTTGATGAAACAAATATACCTCTTCAACCGGATGCATTTTCTGTAAAAGTGTTATTAGTCGGGCGAGCTCTTTACCCTCTGGAGAAAACTTAGGTTTAGAGACGATAGCTTGTAAATGACCACCGGATTTAATTTGTCTTTTGAGCGCAGAAAACCGGTCTGATACAAATTGGTACAGTTTGAACTCGGTCGCAGCAATGCTATCAAACAAATTCTCATTAAGCCGGACTTCATCTCCGTATTCTGCGGCTTCCTTTCCCCGCTCAAGTTCTGAAACCAGGTAATATTCGTTGCTGTTCTTTTTTACAAAGCCCTTTTCGATGGCCGGAATAAAATATGACAGGTACTTTATTCGCCGGTGTAGGTTGCTGGAATCAAAGGAGTGTCCTGCGTAAAGTGTCTCAAGGTAGCGGATGGTATGTTTAAAAGCCGACAGGTAGGTCAGGTGTGTGCCGGTAAGAGAACCCATCTGCTGAAAATGGGTTGCTTCAGAGAGCAGGAGCTCGCGGTCATGATAATAGCGCTCTGTGTATTTTTTGAACTTCTTTTTAACGGAATGCCATTCTGTATCCGGACAATCACCGGCTTGTGGACTTTGATAGATGATGGCTGATTTTTGGCAATAACAAGCTATAAAAGGATTACCAGCCCGGTATTCAAATGCCATTTTGCCGAGGGAAATAACATGAAGCAGAGGCTTGTTTTTATCCCCTTTGTTACGAATCCATTTTCTCGATTCAATCAACCGGGCATGCTTGCCTTCCAGCGGAATAATAAGAACATGTGCAGAGGACGTTTCTTGCCTTGGGTAATAAAAAATAAAGGCAATCGGAAATTCACGGGTTAGCTGTGTTAATTTCTCGCTTAATGCTCTGTCCTTCATTTCAGAAAAACCAGGTTCTATCGTTGCTTTCATCGATTGTGGATTTAGGGATTAGAATCCAAAATTCTGAAAGCCTTGAAGCATATTCAATTCAAAATGAGCATAAAATAGTCATACGAATCAAGCATCGAGCGATGAAAGAATACTCTAAACGTTCTCGTTTTCTAATAACCTATCGATTTAAAGCATAGAAATCGCCAACGCATTGAAGGGATATTTTATACCGCGGTGTTATCTCTGTCTGCTCTTTTCGTTAACCAAAATTGTTTTTATCTTTGAGTTGGTCAAAAAACAAAAAAGAACTATGGAAGCTAAAGTACATGAAGGTCGCAATGTGAAAAGGTTTCGTGAAATGCTGGGAATTAAACAGGATGCCCTAGCCTATGAATTGGGTGAAGGCTGGACCCAGAAGAAGATTTCGCTATTGGAGCAGAAGGAAACCATTGAACTTCCACTATTGCAACAGATCTCTAGTACTCTGAAAATACCGGTAGAAGCTTTTCAGAATTTTGACGAGGAAAAGGCTATCAATATCATTTCCAATACCGTCAATAACCATGATAATGCAAATGGGAATTCATTATTCAGTTATTATCCCACCTTTCATCCCATTGAGCAAATAGTGAAGCTTCACGAAGAAAAGATTGCCCTTTACGAACGCATGCTGAAAGAGAAAGAGGAGATGATGGAACGACTGGAGAAATTAATCCAGAAGAAATTAGGATGACGGGCAAGGTCCCAAAACCCTAAGTTCTCAAGCCCTACCACAAAACAACTACATTTCCGAAAGACGAGCCCCTCTGGGTTTTCAAAAGCTTCCGGCATAAAGCCATTCATTCCAAAATTGGGAAAGTTGATTTTTCCCGGCGCGCCATACCAATTCCAAAAAGACTTTACCTACATAAATTCCGGTAGAAGCTTTTTGAAGTCACACATTAAGACTTCCGCTAACAGGAGCGAAGGAGGTAAATAATTATAGACACCATGTATTCTTGTCGTAATTATTTACTAGATTTGCGACGAAAAACAATGAAATAATTGGCCGAAAATGCTGAAACACAGGTTTTAGTAAAAATAAAAAAGCGAGAGGGGGGCGCTATTTTTTGTAGAGGATTTTCTACGTTTTGGGAACTACAAAACCATCTTTAAAGCTCTGGAACGTCTTGTTGAGAAAGAAGAAAAGTAAAGCAGCTTCTCTTTCAATGAATTTCCGATTATATGGCTAATGAAGCCCCCAGATCCTTTTTAGTATTCATTAAGCTCGCATCACGAAATTGCCTGTTAATTTCATTTTTTAGTCTGTATGGACGGTTAAAAGCTTCCTGTGAAACCTGAAAATTCTCGGATAGTTTGCGAATCGTTTCTTTCGATAGACCTTTCTGGTAATTCAGAATCTTTGAAACTGTTCCTTTCGACAACCCAAGGAGTTTTGCCAATCCAACTGCTTTAAGGCTGTTCTCTTCCATTAATGACTTAATGAGTTGAACAGGATCCAGATCTTTAAAGGTACTGTGTTCCGAATCCCATTTCTCAATTAGAAGCGTCAACAACTCGATTTCATCATCAAGGGCAGGAGAAGCCTCTGAAATTAGATTCTCAAGGATATTACAATAGTTGTTGTACTGTTCTTCAGTTTTTATTACGGTATATTTTAAAGCTTCCATGTCTCTCTGATTAATAGATATCTACCGAATACTGTTCTTCATTATTACAGAGCTTGGTGTAGAAAGCATGCGTTCCAATCCATTTTACAAACAGATGTACTTTCTGCTTTCCAAAATAATACTGGCAGATTATCCGGTATTTGTTGCCACCAATATTAAAAACAACTCTGTTTGATCCTTTCCCCAATATATCGGCAGAATTAAGCGTTCTCACAATATCCTGGGGATTTTTCCAGTCAGCTCTTTTTACAATCGATAGCCAGATTTCAAATGCCTTTTTACTTTGGACATTATCACGTACATAGTTCTCGATTGATTGTACTTTTATTAAATGAACTTTCATGGTTCAACTTTACAAAGTTAGCAATAGTTTCACAAAAGGAAACTATTGTTGTGAATATTTAAATACGTGCTTTCTTATTCGACTCCAGTTTTATTTGGAGTTGTTTGATGTCGTCGGAAATCTTTTGATCCAGGATCTTAGCATAAATTTGAGTCGTTTTAAGATTGGTATGTCCGAGTATTTTAGATACAGTTTCTAGAGGAACACCGTTGCTCAAAGTAACAGTTGTTGCAAAGGTGTGTCTAGCCATATGCATGGTGAGTTCTTTATTGATTCCACAGATATCGGCTAGCTCTTTTAGGTAACTATTCATCTTCTGATTGGTAAGAACCGGTAATAACAAACCTTTTACCTGGTAATGAGGTGTATTTTGATATTTTTTCAAGATGATATTTGCTTCGGGAAGTACTGGTATTCTGCAACGATTATTCGTTTTAGTTCTATTAATAAATATCCAGTCATTTTCGTCTATCCCTTTGCGAAGATGATCTTTGTGTAGTTTCGCGATGTCGGAGTAGGAGAGACCCGTGTAACAAGCAAACACGAATATATCCCGGATGGTATCCAGACGTTGAACTTTAATCTCTTTATCCTGAATGGTGCTAAGTTCTGTTGCTGTCAAAAAGTCTCTATTTGTTTCGGCAAGAGGTATCTTGTATTTTTTGTAGGGATTCTTTTCAATTAGGTCCATTGACACAGCTAAATTAAGAACACGTCTTGTATGTTTATGATAGTTCCATGCAGTGTTCTGATGAACCTTATATTCCTTCTTGAGGTAGACATCAAAAGCTTCAAGAAATTTATAATCAACTTTCTCAACAGGGTAGTCCTTTCTCATGCTAAATTTCCTAACGAATTCACCAAGCCGTTTTCTTGATGACTTGTAATGCTTATAAGTTTCTTTTGAGTATCCTTTACCAAGTTTTTCGGACATATTCCTTAAGTAGTAGTCAAATACTTTTAGAATACCTTCGCTGTCATCGATGTTTCGTATCCTATTTTTAATGGTAATTACATCGAAATCTTCTCCTGAAGATTTAAGTAAATTGTAATGATCCTGAATCTCATTTTGAATTTTGCTCAATCTGTTATTTAGGATTTGGGCTCTTTCATTTCTTCCGTTGAAATGTTGTCCAGATTCATCCCATTTATCAGGATGACAATAAATACCTGTAGAAAGCTCAACGCGTTTGGAATCTAGCGTAAATCTTACATAAACAGGAATTTCTCCATTAATTTTCTGTCTTGCTTTTTTCACAATAAAGTTAATAGTCAATCTCATCTTTTTTCATTTTAAGGTTAAAGAAAAAATTGGTCTCGATTGTTGCTTAAAAATACCCTTTTAGGGGCTCGTTTTCAAGATCAAATCGAGTCAATTAATGTTAATTTAAATTCTGAAATAGAGAGACTTATGAGAACTGCCGAGACTATATCGAGAACAGATTTTCAAAAAATGTTTGTTCTCGGTAAAGTCTCGTTTAGAATGACTTTTTTTGTGCTTTTTTGATTCTCGTGGAAAACAAAAAAGCACTTAAAATATTGATTTTAAGTGCTTTTAGTTTTGTTTGGATTTCTCCTGGTGCCCAGTAAAGGACTCGAACCTTCACGTCCAAAAGGACACTAGTCCCTGAAACTAGCGCGTCTACCAATTCCGCCAACTGGGCATTTTAGCGATGTCGCTAAAACGTGAGTGCAAAACTATAAAAAAATTGAAAACAACAAGGTTGTTCGCTTGAAAATATTGCAGTGATTACAACTTTTTATAGGTGTTGGAATATTCACTATTGATCACAACGCCATTTTTGTCAACCTCAAAAATAAACTGTTCAATTTTGGTTACTGGAGGTGTTGTTATCGGATCAAGGCTTTTTTCTCCTTGGTTAATCACGGTACCAGGGAGTTTCGCTTCTTTGGTGAAGATAACTTTAGTATTGCCGTTGCGTTGAGGAATCTCGGTAACAGGGATTGATTTAAATGACTCTTTAACTTGTTCTATTGGTTCGCCGTTGAATTGTCTGCTAAGTTTCGATTGCATGCTACACGAGGCCAAAAATCCTGTCAGCAGAAGAATTAGGACTATTTGTTTCATTTTATATTAACTGAGTTTACAGCAAAGGTAGCTGTTTTTTGAAAGGGTGACTGTTAAAAAAGACTAAGATGAATGCTTGAACGTGAGGATGGAATTTTTTTGTTCCCCATTTAAACTTTTATGAAATCGCTTAGTCTAAGCCCTCATTGGATGAACTGATAAAGATAGTTTGAAGATAGGAGGACAAAAATTTTTTGGGAGAAGCTCGTTTTTTATTAGGAAGTGACTCGGTAAGTTCGGTCACTTCCTTTTTATTTTAGCTGTTTTTCTTTACAAATTTTGACAAAATGACAATTTGCTGACCGTTTACGCGTCCTTCAATTTGTTCGGGGTTGTCGTGTACCAGAGAAATACCTCTGACGGCAGTTCCTCTTTTTGCTGTGAAACTGGTTCCCTTTACATTCAGGTCTTTTATCAGCACAACAGTATCTCCGGCTTCTAAGGTTGCCCCGTTGCTGTCAATATGTTTTACGGCGCCTTCTTCTTCCGAGTCCGAAGTTTGCCCTTCTTTTGCCCATGCCAGAACATCTTCTTCCAGGTAAAGCATATCGAGTAGGTTTTGTGCCCATCCTTCATTACGAAGATGATTAAGCATTCTCCAAGCCATAACCTGAACTGCGGGGATTTGGCTCCACATGCTATCGTTCAGGCAGTGCCAGTGGTTTACCTCTATTGTTTCCGGGTTTTCTACTTGTCCAAGGCAATGTTGGCAAAGCAACACATTTTCATCAGCAGTTGCTCCTGTTTTTGGCGCTACAGGATAGGCTTTTAAATCAGTTGTTGATTGGCATAACTCACAGACTGATCCACTGCGGTTAAGCAATTCTTGTTCAAGACTCATTGTTGTAATTTGTATTGAATGTTGGTAATTATTTTATTCTGAATGGCCGCAAAGGTAAGTTAAATATTCAAAATCAAAGAAAATAGAGTTTTAGGAGGCTTGCAGACTTTGCTTATCTTTCTTTAAGGTGTTGAGTATTTGAAGTAATACAGGTGATCCATAGTTCTGATGCTAACTGGAATATCCTGGATTTTTGTGTCAACAACATCAACGAACATTAAATTGCGACAGCTGCTTAAGTTGGGGAGTTGAAATAGGGAAGAATTGCCACTTAAGTAAAGCTGTTCAAGTTTGGTGCATTGTCCGAGGGCCGAACTGATATCTTGTAGGTTATTGTTTCGTACCGATAAAACACGAAGGTTGCTCAATTGCCCAATCCAGTTTGGGAGTTGCGTAAGCTTGTTGTTATCCAGGATTAGAATTTCGATGGTGGCATCGTTGGCTGATATAGGAACTTTGTCCAGGTTCTGGTAACTCAGATCCAATATTCGTTGCCCCGAATTCATTTGCCCACGTCCTTCAAACCGTTTAATGGGACTGTTTTCTTGGGCGATTGCTCCATGAACAAGAAACAGGAGGCCTATGCAGAGAATGCTTAGTATTTTCATGATTGCTGTTTTAGACTCTCTGTAATGAGAGTCATTTACTGATGTAAACGGTTTTTTTCCTGTTTCGTTATTCGGCGAGCATTAATTTTTAGACAAAAAGAAAGGAGGCGTTTAAGGCCTCCTTTACAATTCGAATTTTTTTATTTTGACTTATCCGGTGCTCGCGGAACAGGTGGCAGCGGTTTGTATTCGGTTTTTACTTTCTGTTTGATCAGCTCAATGGCTTTTTGCAACTGAGCATCTTTGCCAAGGTATTCCTGGTGCGGATCGTTGTCTAAAACAATATCCGGATCTACACCATACCCTTCAATAATCCATTCGCTTTTATCGGCTGAGTAGGACGCAAACTCTGGTTTGTTTAATTGGCCTCCATCAATAAAAGGTAAAGAACCACTAATTCCGACAACACCTCCCCAACTGCGGGTACCAATCACTGTTCCCAGCTTGTAATGCTTGAATGCATAAGGGAAAAGATCGCCATCGGAGGCGGAGTAGCGGTCGATAAGCAGCACTTTGGGCCCAAGCACCATTTGGCTTGGAACAGGAGATGGATGCTTGTAATTACGACGGATGTTAGCTCGTTGGGCAACACGTTGTAGGCGCTCAATCAACATGGGTGAAACATTGCCGCCACCATTGCCTCGATCGTCAATAATCAAGCCTTTTTTATTGAGTTGCGGGTAGAACAAGCGTGAGAAATGATTTAGTCCATTTGCTCCCATATCAGGAACGTGGATGTAGCCAATTTCGCCATTCGTAGCTTCACTAACTTTACGAATGTTATTCTGAACCCAATTGTAGTAATAAAGGTCGGCTTCATCAGCAATTGGTTTGATGATAACGTTTCGAGCACCTGTTGCTGATGGTTGGCTGTTTATAGTCAACTCAACTTCTTTGTCTGCTTTATCAACAAGCAAAGAGTAAAGATCGGTGGTTGTCTTTGTTGAAATACCATTTACGGCAATGATGTAGTCACCAGCTTTGGCATGGACTCCAACTTCTTCCAGCGGTGATCGCAATTGGTTGCTCCAGTTGGCACCTTCAAGGATTTGCTCAATTTGATAATAGCCTGATGGATCAGTACTGATTTTAGCTCCCAAAAGGCCTGTTTTTATCCGTTTGGGCTCGGGACGATCGCCACTTTGTACGTAGGCGTGTCCAACATTTAACTCGCCAATTAATTCACCAATTAAGTAGGTTAAATCGTCGCGATGGCGGGCGTAAGGCACAAGCTTGGCATATTTGTCGTGCATGGCTTGCCAATCTACTCCGTGCATGTTCTCAACGTAGAAGAAGTCGCGCATTTGACGCCAGCTTTCATCATATATTTGTTTCCACTCTGCTTGATAATCAACCCAGGCTTTTAGGTTGGATACATCAATGGTTTCATCAAGTTTAACCTTCGAGCTTGGCAGATCAATAACAGCCCACTTCTTGCCTTGAACAACAATCATTTTTTTCTTGTTGGCCGCTAAGCCATAGTGGAAGTTCCCCAGTGTTGTTTCTTTCTTTTTATCCAGATCAAACAACTTGGTATTGCGTTCGCTGCCATAATCGTAATAATAAACCTTATTGTCGACGCAGGCTAAATTATAATAGTTTGATGCGGCAATGGGTAATGAAACGATGCGTTTGCTGATCCCATCCAAATCAACTTGAATCGCTTTATCTTCTTCTTTATCCTTTTGGGAGTCTGTTTTATCACCGTTTGAAGCCTCTTCATTGGCAATTTTTACCGTGTCGTTTTCAGGAGCAAAAGGAGAAGGGGTGTCTTTTGACAAGATCGCCATATAAATACGTGACATCTTGGTGTAAGCATGATTCCACTCCGTGCGACTGTATGTTGGATTGAAGTCACGATCTGATACAAAAAGTAGATATTTTCCATCAGTGGAGAAGGTAGGAGATCCTGAATCGTACCAATTGTCGGTTACATCGTGTAGTTTTTTGTCGGCAACATGGTACAGTACAATTTTTGAGAATTGGTTATCAGTGGTTAAGCTGAAGCTAATCCACTTGCTGTCGGGCGACCAGTTGTAAGCTCGAATAAGACCATATTCTGCTTGGTGGACAGTGGTGGTCTTTTTGCTATCAATATCGACATAACGCAAGCGTAATTTACGGTCTGACCACAGCAACTTTTTACTATCAGGAGACCACTCCAGGCTAAATTTATACGTGTCAGCCCCTTTAGTTAACTGGATTGGCTTTTCTTTGCCTTGCTGATCCTGAATATAAACTTCAAACTCACCGGATTGATCGGATAAATAAGCAATGTATTTTCCATCAGGAGACCAAACAGCACTTCGCTCATGCACGCCCGATGTTTGAGTCAGGTTATAGGTGATTCCTTTGTTAACCGGAGTGTTAAACAATTCGCCACGAGCTGAAAAGATGACGCGTTCTCCATTCGGAGAAACGTCACCATCTGTAATGTTTTTGGAGGCGTCTTTCCATTCGTTACGAGCATATACAAAGTCATTATTAATGAAAACAGGAACTTTCACTGGTTTTTTATCCTTGACATTCAGTTTGTAAATGTTTCCTCCGTTTTCAAAAACAATGTAGTCGTCTCCAATTGAGGGAAACTTGATGTCGTACTCCGTAAAGTTCGTTACCTTTTCAACCGCTTCAGTTTTGGTGTTGTACACAAACAAGTTCATGGTTCGGTCACGGTCCGACAAGAAGAAAATTTCTTCGCCCGCCCACATTGGGAAAAGGTCTTGAGCATCATTGTGCGTAAGCTGCTTGACTTGTTTGCTGTTAAAATCAAACATCCAGATATCATCGGCCATTCCACCTTTATAGTATTTCCAGGTCCGGAATTCGCGGAAAACCCGATTGAAAGCCAGTTGTTTACCGTCCGAAGAAAAACTACAAAAGCCACCTTCCGAAAGCGGAAGCTCAGTCGATAATCCTCCGTCTGCAGGAACCTGGAAAAGTTGTCCTTTGAAGGCATTGAAGCTTTGCTTGCGCGAACGATAAATAATGTTTTTACCATCCGGAGTCCAGCTCATCACAATATTGTTTGGCCCCATTCGGTCCGAAACCAAATCACGACTCAATGTTGCTGTGTAGGTTAGTCGTCGTGGAGAACCTCCTTCTGCAGGCATAACAAAAACTTCGGTGTTTCCATCGTACTGTCCTGTAAAGGCTAGTTGACTGCCATCAGGAGAAAACTTGGCAAACATTTCAAAACCAATATCATTGGTGAGTTTTCTTGCTGTTCCTCCATCAGATGGAACGGAGTATAGATCTCCAGCATAGGTAAATACAATCTGGTTGCCTGAAATGGCAGGGAAGCGTAAGAGTCTGGCTTCGGTTTCTTTGGCCGAAGTAAGATTTACTCCCAATAAAAAGGTAATGATAAATGAGAGATAAATTTTAAACATACTTTTTGGTTTTAATTTTCTGTAGAAATATGCAATGTTATTCAATAAATTAATTCGTATAAGTTTTTACAGCCGTTTGCTCCTTCGTGCTTTATCCTTTTGTGTACACTGGGCAATTTGTCTGAAGTCAGTGTATTAATTGGCGTCTGATAGTATGAAATCTAACGATCTATTATCAATAATATTCTATAGGTATCATTTCCTGGAATGAATTACAGGTAATGAATGATTTTCTGATACTTGGCTTTATAACAATTAAAGAAGCGTAAAAGTTATGCGAATCAAGGATCGATAAGACTCTTGATAAATTGGGATGCTCTTCCCTTATAGCCCTTGGTTCTGAAGGAAGAAAATGAGAGGCTGTCCAGAAAGTCTCTTTATCATTTTAAACCGTCATCGCGAGTAAAACAGCGGAACGAGTTGTCCCAGGAATGAGGCGATGCATCTTTAAGACGCAACCGACCACCTTTTACCTTCAAATGATCTGTCCGAAGCTGAAAGCTTGCATGTTTTTGGTGAACCGTTGCGTAATTTTCCTTCATCGTTGCATGTTTTAGATCCGTGCTTGACTCCTGGAGGTGCAAGCTTGGATCAAAAATATGCTCGCTTGAAGCTTTTACCTGCAAGCGAGCAGTTCCAAGTATCAAGCTTGGAGTTCGAATATGCAACCGAGGACCTTTGAAGTGGGGGGAGGGTACTTCCGAAGTACCCCCTTGGGGTGTTAAATAGACTTGACGTTTGAGCTTTGAAACTTAATTGAAGATTAAATTCTATTAGAATTGAGGATGGAAAGTGAAAACGAAGGTGGGAGGGTAAAAAAAAGGCTAATTTTGCATTGAAAACTAGAATTTAAAAGATATGAAACTTGATAAACACCCTGAAGCCAAAGCGTTAATATTTGATTTAGATGGTACTTTGTCTGACTCGTTGCCGGTGCATATTGCCACTTGGCATAAAGTCTGTGAACATTACAATTGCCATTTCGACGAAAGTATGGTGGAGGAGCTGACCGGAATGCCAACCATTCAATTTGCTTACCGGATTATTAAAGATAATCAACTGGAAGGTGTTGATGCAGAAGAGATGGTTCGCATGAAGCAGGAAACATTTTGGGATAGTGTGCATCAACTTCGGCCCCACGAAAAAGTCGTTCAGTTGGTCCATGATTATCATGGTAAGATTCCCTTGGCTGTTGGAACAGGTGCCAGTCGTAAAAGTGCTGAGTTACAGTTGAAGACCTTGAACATATTCGACAAGTTTGATGCTATTGTAACTGCAGATGATGTAAACGAGCATAAGCCAGAACCTCAAACTTTTCTGAGATGTGCCGAGCTGGTGAATATTGATCCTACGCTGTGTCATGTTTACGAAGATGGGATTTTAGGTATGCAGGCTGCAAAAACGGCTGGGATGTTTTTAACGGATGTTCGTCCTTACCTTGAAAATTAGAAGCGGCTTAAGCAAACAGACGACAAGAGTTCGGAGTTCCTATAGTATTTAAACAAAGCTTAAGCTATTTTAGGTGATTGTATGGTTGTGAGATTAAATCATGCTACTGTTTCATCTTGCCATTTCCATTCAACCTTATCTGAACATCTGAGTATCTAAAAATCTAACGTCTATTGTCTAACATCTAAAAAAGGATAACTGGATGAAAGTATTTAAACAGCTGTTGATTCTGCTGGGGATTAACTTTGCGGGAGAATTGATTAGTCATTACTTACAATTGCCAATTCCGGGGAGTATCACCGGAATGATTTTGTTGTTGGTGTTGTTGTTGACAGGAGTGATTAAGGAGAAGCAAATTGCAGAAACAGCTGATTTCTTTTTAAAAAACATGGGTTTCTTTTTCATCCCGGCAGGAGTTGGGGTTATGGTTTCGTATCAGGCTTTGGAAGGACGTTACGTGCAAACCATTGTAGCCATTTTGGCTTCGACCTTAATCGTCATGGCAGTAACCAGCTTAGTAACTCAATTTTTGATTAAACAAAGGGAGAAGAGAAATGGAATTTCTGACTAATACGCACTTGTTTGGTATTTTACTATCGGTGGCATCTTTTTATGGCATTGCTTATTTTCGAGATAAACTGAAGGTCAATTGGCTGAATCCGCTAATGGCTTCCATCGGTTTAATTATCGGGATTCTGTTGCTGCTCAACATTCCGTTTGATCATTACATGAAGGGAGGAAGTGTTATTCATGCTTTTTTGGGGCCGGTTACCGTTGTTTTGGCTTTGCCTTTGTATCGAAATTGGAAACTGCTGGTTGCTCATAAATACTCCATCCTGGGGGGCATTTCTTCTGGCGTGTTTGCAGCAATTATTTCCGTTATTTTACTTGGTCGCTTGTTTAATTTGAATGAGATCTTGGAGCGTTCAATCCTGGCCCATTCGGTGACAACTCCAATTGGGATTGGAATTAGTGATAGCCTTGGAGCAAACGAGGGGATCACGGTTCTTTCCATCATGATCACCGGAATTTTTGGGGTGATCATCGCACCCACGCTTTACCGCTTGCTTCGGATTGTTCATCCAGTGGCGAAAGGCATTGGTTTAGGAACAACAGCGCATGCTATTGGAACAACAAAAGCGATTGAAATGGGAGAACAGGAAGGTGCAATGAGTAGCTTGGCTATTGGTGTTGCCGCCCTAACAACCGTGTTGGTGGTTATTATTCTTCAGTTCTTCCAGTGGTATTAGGGAAAAGTTCCTTAGTTCATGAGTGCCTGAGTTCGAAGTTGCTGAGTGTAATGGCTTTTTAGTTCTTTGTGAGGTAGCGGTCAAGTTCGTAACCGATGCGCTCAAAATCAATTTCTTTCCCGATGAAAACCAATCGGTTGTTGGGTGTTTCGCCTGGAACAATAAGGCTACCTTCGGAATAACTGGTGGCTCCACCAACCGACTGCACAACAACTTTGTTGGGGCTATCTTCGCTAAACAGAATTCCTTTAATCCGATAGATTTCACGCTGGTTAATGGCCGCAAAATAGTCAAACCAATACTTAAATCGGCTGATGGAAATGGTACCCGGAAACTCATGAGTAAAGGTGGTGTATTTCTTCGATTTAACGAGCCGGAACATGACAGGCTCAGCCATTTTTTTCTCAAGTTTGCCTTGCACCGATTCGCTAAACGCTTCTAGTCTGAAATTAGCGACTTTCCCATAGGATGAATGAATGATTTTGGCCGTTCCATTCCAGGCCGTTAGTTTCTTTTCAATTGCTTTTAGCTCTTCGTCAGAAACCAGCTCTGTTTTGTTGATGATGAGCAAATCGCTTAAAATCACTTGCATTTGTTGCTCCCGCTCACTCATCTGCTGATCAAAATTGGCCGCATCGACCAAGCAAACGCTTCCGGCCAAGGTGTATTGCTCTTTTAATTCTCGGTCTTCGTAAAACGGTTTAATCACATTGGCCAAGTCTGCAATCCCGGTAGTCTCAACCAAAAGAAAATCAATTTCTCCAGTTTTACTTGCCAGCTCTAGAAGGGTGAGCGAAAATTCATTCGAGATAGAACAGCAAATGCAACCATTGCTTAAGTCGAAAACATTTTCACTTTGCATCCCAACAATTAAGTCCTGATCAATCGATTGTTGGCCAAACTCATTTTCAACCAAGGCCATTTTTAGGTGTTGGTGTTCGCGAATTACTTCGTTGAGAAAAGTTGTTTTTCCAGCCCCTAAGAAGCCGGTAACTAAAACTGCAGGAATCTTTCGTTTCAAATCGCTCGTGTTTTTAGGTTACAAACAATGTTACAACAATAGAGACGCAAGAGGCCCTAATCATTAATGCTCATTCGTGCAAAAGGAACAGCATCTTGCCTGGCAAACTGCTTATTCTGGTATTTGAAATAGCCTGTGATGGCAATCATTGCAGCATTATCCATGGTAAAGGCAAATTTGGGAATGTACATGTTCCAATGGCGTTTCTTGGCTTCAGCGCGTAAGGCATTTTGTAGGCCCGAATTAGCTGAAACTCCTCCGCCAACCGTAATTTCTTTAATTCCGGTTTCTTTTGCAGCTTTAATTAATTTATTCAGCAAAATATCGATAATGGTTTTTTGCAGAGATGCACATAGGTCTGCCTGATTTTCCTCAATAAAGTTTTCATTTTCCTTAAGCTGATCGCGCAAAAAATAGAGGAAGCTGGTTTTTAGCCCGCTAAAACTGTAATCAAGGTCTTTAATGCGTGGCTTGGCAAACTCAAAAGCATTTGGATTTCCTTCTTTCGCTAAGCGGTCAATTAGTGGACCTCCGGGGTAGGGCATGCCCATCACTTTGGCGCATTTGTCAAAAGCTTCACCAGCCGCATCATCAATGGTTTGACCAATCACTTCCATTTCAAGGTGATCTTTAACCAGAATGATTTGCGAGTTTCCACCAGATACCAATAAGCTTAGGTGAGGAAACTTTGGCGGATTGAATTCTACCTCTTTCTCCTGAATATAATGAGCCAGCACATGTCCTTGTAAATGGTTGATCTCAACCATAGGAATGCCTGCTGCTAAAGAGAATCCCTTTGCAAAAGAGGTTCCTACCAACAACGATCCAAGTAAGCCCGGACCACGAGTAAAGGCAACGGCTGAGAGTTCATTGCGGTCAATTCCGGCTTGCTTGAGCGCCTGATCGACCACTGGAACAATATTTTGCTGATGAGCCCGAGAAGCCAATTCAGGGACGACACCGCCATAGGCTTCGTGAACTTTTTGGCTTGCAATAATATTGGATAATAAGACACCGTTTTTAATTACAGCGGCTGAAGTGTCATCACATGATGACTCAATTCCTAGAATGATGATATCTTTTTTATTGTCCATGAAATAAATTCAAAAGGGATTTCAATTATTTTAACTGTTGAACCTAACGATTTACGCGGAATTTAGTTTATTTTGTTTGCGATTTTTAAAGGCTCAAAATTATTAAAAAAATACTCAAAATAGCATTGTGGTTTTTCGGGATCCTATTAGTCCTGTTGTTAGCTGGTTATCTGGCTTTTCAAACCAGCGCTGTACAGACTTTTCTGGTGCGTCAGATTGCTGATCGGCTTTCTGAGCGCTTGGATACTCGAATTACGTTGGAGCGGGTGGACATCCGTTTCTTCAACAAAATTATTTTGAATAAATTTTTAATCGAGGATCAGCAGCAAGATACTTTGTTTTTTGTGGATGAGATGGTTGCTTCAATTGATCAGTTTAGTTGGGATGACCAAACCATTGAGTTGGCTTCGTTAGAGATGAATAAAACCAAGCTTTTTGCAGCCTTGACCGAAGAGCAGGTCCCCAATTACAAGTTCATTCTGGATGCATTGCGTACGAGGCGTTCGGAGAGCGGAAGCTGGAGCTTTTCTTGTGAGAACTTCTTATTTAGCGATACCCGCCTAGGATACAGCTATTTTACCATGGAGAAACCACGTACCATTGATCTGCATGATATTGATTTGGATGTGACCGATTTTATATTGAATCATGATTCCTTATCCTTTCAGATCAATAATCTAAGTTTGGATGATCATAAGGATTTCCGATTGAGTTCGCTAAGTACTCGGCTGGTTTCGTACAACCATGTTGTTAAGCTAAATAACCTGAAGGTGGCTACTCCATACTCCTCAATTGCTGATGCCGATATTGCATTTGATCAAACGGAGATTCACGAAGGAAAGGATTTTTCTCATCTGAAATTGGATGTAAACCTGAAGGAGTCGGCGGTTAATTTTCAGGATGTAAGTCAATTGGTCCCTTCTTTGCGCGGAATGGACTTAAAGATCAACTTATCCGGGCATGTTTATGGAACGATAGGGGATTTGAAAGCCAAAAACTTGCAGATGAGTTTGGGGCAAAACACAAAATTAGTTTGTGATTTTTATTCTAACGGCTTACCTGATTTGGATCAAACCTATATTCTGCTTGATTTGAAAAAGTCGACAGCCGACTTCAAAGATCTTGGAAAGATAAGGCTGCCTTATGCTGCAAAATCTGATTACCTGAGTTTTTCAGATATGCTTTATGATGCCGGAATAGTGCATTATGAAGGGAACTTTACCGGCTTTTTGAGTGACTTTGTAGCTTATGGTACGGTTCGCTCGAACTTTGGACAAATTAAAACCGACCTTTCTTTTGTCCCTACCAAAGGTGACTTGTTAAAAGTAAATGGGCATGTTAAAACCGTAAATTTTGCTTTGGGTGAGTTTACACAATCTAAGCGATTAGGAGATTTAACTTTTAACGGGCAGGTTGATGGCGCCTTAAATAAAACCACTCGCCGGTTTGATATAACAATAGATGGGTTAGTCGATAGCTTAATTTTTAATGATTATCAGTTTGAAAATCTGAGATTGAATGGAGCGATTCAGAATCAGAAATTTGAAGGGGAGTTTGGTGTTGAAGATCCGGCGTTGAATGCTAGCTTTAAAGGAAAGATGGACTTTAACCCAACCATTCCGGAGTTTGATTTTGACATGTTATTGGAAAAGGCTGACCTAACAGCCTTGAACTTGGATCAAGAGCATGAAACATCGATGTTGGCGATGGGATTGAAAGCTGAGTTTAAAGGAAACAGCATTGATAACTTAGATGGTGGAATTTGGCTTGAATCTGGACAATATTATAATGAGAATGACACCTTGGAGCTGACAAGTTTGAGTATCAATACGTATGCCGATTCGTTGACTCATTTGCTAATTCGCTCTGACTTTGCAGATGCGAATATTTCCGGACGCTATTCATTTCGGACATTTGGCGAGAGCTTAAAGAAGCTTTTGCATCAATATTTACCTTCTGCGGGAATTAAATTTCGAGATAACCTCAGCCCGAATCAGTTTGATTTTGATTTGACCATCAAAGATGCCGAACCTCTTACCCGTACTTTTTCTCCCAGTTGGTATGTTGCACCTACCCACATGGAAGGCCGTTTTGATGATCAGTTGCCCGAGCTCTATTTAAATGTTTCTATACCCCATATGGAGTATAAAAACATGGTATTTAATGGTTATTGGCTGTCTATTCGCGCAAATGAAAAACTGGAGTTTAAGAACCGTTTGGAGGAAATACAGTTAAACAACAATCAGCGTATTTATAATGTCGCAGTTTTGGCTGATGCCGAAGAGGATCGGGTTAATTCAAAGTTGGTGTGGAACAACTTTCATGAAAAGACCTACAGCGGAGAACTTGAAACCCAAATTGATTTTAAAAAGTCGGGGTACAAACGTTCGCATGTAAAAGTGGACGTTATTCCTTCTAAAATCTATATTGCCGATACACTTTGGCAGGTTCATCCGGCCACAATAACAATTGATTCTTCGCGTGTAGAAGTCGAAGGGGTAAAATTATCGAATTACGAGCAACAGCTTGCGATAGATGGGGTCGTTTCAAAGGATAAAAATGACCGTTTAAATATGAAGGTCAACGGAATTGACCTGTCAAATTTAAATATTTTGATGAAAAGGGATTTAGGCATTAAAGGGGTATTGAATGGAACCGCCAGTGTGTT
The DNA here is from genome assembly GCF_900113005.1 of Sunxiuqinia elliptica. Classification (GTDB taxonomy): domain Bacteria; phylum Bacteroidota; class Bacteroidia; order Bacteroidales; family Prolixibacteraceae; genus Sunxiuqinia; species Sunxiuqinia elliptica. The sequence goes on along the minus strand of NZ_FONW01000010.1, from coordinate 158,064 downwards.
TGATGTTTATGAGCGAGCTCTTTTCTTATCAGACTTGCGGATTAAAGGCTTACAATTTAGAGAGCATGAAATCGGCGATGTGAGCACCGTTAGTAAATGGGATCGTATTTCTGAAGCGATTCATTCTGAATTGAAAGTAAATAAAAAAGGAAATCAATCCTTGCACGCTTTTGGAGAATATAAGCCGGGGACAGATTCATTGGATTTCACTGCTCGGTTGAATGATTTTTCGTTGGCTATTTTACAGCCTGTATTGGAAAGAAGTTTCAAAGATGTTCGCGGGCGAGGAACTGGAGAAGTATGGATTCATGGTACGCCAGAAAAGATATTGATGGATGGCGACGTGCTTGGCTTGGATGCCGGCTTGGCTATGCGCGCTTTGCAGGTAAACTACTATTTCAGTGATACCGTATATTTCCGGTCTGACTCAATCATTTTTGATCAAATTGAAATAAGCGATTATCAAGGGAACAAGGGAATTTTTGATGGTTCCATTCGGCATGATAATTTTAGTAATATGGATTACAACTTGTCCTTGCGTTCTCCTCGAATCTTGGTGATGAATACGACCATTCGGGATAACGAGCGTTTTTACGGTGAGGCATACGGAAGTGGCGTTTTACAGGTTGGAGGACATGGTAAAGACGTTGAACTTACTGCGGCGGCAACAAGCCTCTACGGAACATCAATTAATATATCGCTGGATTATGAAGAAGAAGCCCAAGAGTATGACTTCATTCATTTTGTAGATGAAGAGGAAGAACATGGACATCAGGAAGTACGACGTTTGCCGATTGAAAAGTCGAGCTTGAATATGAACTTTGATATTGATGTTACACCAGAAGCTCAGGTACAGTTAATCTATAATTCTCAGATTGGTGATATTATTCGTTCGCGCGGAAACGGTAATCTGCAAGTTCGTATTGATCCTGATTTTAACATTACCATGTTTGGAGAGTATCGGGTTGATCGTGGAGATTATTTATTTACCCTTCAGAATGTCTTTAATAAGAAGTTTGAAATTGCACAGGGAGGAACCATTTTGTGGAATGGAGATCCTTATGATGCAACAATTGATATTGATGCAATCTATCGGCTAAAGGCTTCGCTTTCAGAATTAGCTCCCCCAGACATGGGAGATCGAGTGGATTATTCACAGCGCATTCCGGTAGCTTGTCAGATTTTCTTAACCGAGAATCTAAATAACCCTGAAATTGCATTTGGCATTGACTTCCCAACGGCTGACGATCCAATCAAGGACTTGGTTCAGCAGGTATTCAGCACGGAGGAAGAGATGAATAAGCAAATTCTGTCGCTTTTAGTATTGGGACGTTTTTATACACCTGAATACCTGAAAGGATCATACGGAGCAGCCAATCCAAACTTGGTTGGAACCACCGCCAGTGAGTTGTTCTCAAATCAATTGAGTAACTGGTTGTCCCAAATTAGCAACGATTTCGACATTGGCGTGAATTACCGACCGGGAAACCAAATTTCGAATGATGAAATTGAGTTGGCTTTGAGTACCCAGATTTTTAATGATCGGGTGATCTTAAATGGTAATATTGGTAACAATGGGACAGCAGCTACAAGTAGCTCGAACAACAGCAACATTGTTGGTGATTTTGATCTGAATGTAAAGTTAACGAACAATGGTAAATTACAACTGAAAGCTTACAATCGCTCAAATGACAACCTGATTTACGAAACTTCTCCTTATACTCAGGGAATTGGATTGTCATTTCGAGAGAACTACGACACTTTTGGTGAGCTGTGGGAAAAGTTTAAAAATCTTTTTATGAAAAGCAGAAGAGAGTAATCTTAATTTATTGAGTTCATCCTTATCTTTTTTGCAGATTATTGCTTGGATTGGTAGTGAAAATCTAAATTTGCGCCCGTTTTAAAAAAACTAATCCAAAAATTTGTTCCATATGTTTATTTTGATGGTTACTGTTTTTGTGCTTGGCTATTTGGCTATTGCATTAGAACATCCGCTGAGAGTAGATAAGACTGCTTCAGCTTTGATTATTGGCACCCTTTGTTGGGTTATTTTTGCCATAGGTGCGGAAGATATTTTAGCGCTTGGGTTTAGCCCATCGTGGGAACACTTCTCGAGTGGGGGGAAAGGCTTATCGTTTGAATCGATTCATGAGTTTATTGTAGAGCGAGAGATTGTTCATCATCTAGGCGAAATTAGTGAGATTCTGTTTTTTCTACTTGGAGCAATGACTATTGTTGAGGTTGTCGATCAACATGATGGATTTAAGGTGATTACAGATCGAATAAAAACGACGAATAAAGTGAAGTTGTTGTGGGTTTTGAGTTTCCTTACATTTTTTATGTCAGCATTGTTGGATAATTTAACGACAACGATTGTTTTGGTCGCTTTATTGCGAAAACTAATTGATGATCGGGAAACCCGCTTATTTTTCTCCAGTATGGTTGTTTTGGCAGCTAATGCCGGAGGAGCATGGTCTCCAATTGGAGATGTAACAACGATCATGCTATGGATTGGAGGACAAGTTACCGCTGCTAATATTGCAGTCAACGTAATTGTTCCTAGTTTGGTATCAATGTTAGTGCCCTTAGTTATATTGTCATTCAAGTTAAAAGGGGAGGTTCAGCGTCCAGCGATAGAAGCTGGCACAAACGGCTTAACAACAGAGTTTGAGCGAGGAGCAATGCTTATCTTAGGAATTTCTGGATTATTGTTTGTCCCGGTTTTTAAAGGAGTAACTTATTTGCCCCCTTATATGGGAATGCTTCTATCTCTTGGTATTATCTGGGTTGTTTCAGAACTAATGCACAAGGATAAACCAGATGAGATAAGACATCGGTTGCGGGTTACTGCGGTATTAAAAAAGGTTGATGTACCTACTGTTCTATTCTTTTTAGGAATTCTTTCGGCAGTAGCAGCTTTGCAGTCTGCCGGGCATCTAAATTTATTGTCTCAATTTCTGGATGAGAAGCTCGGAAATGTTTATTTAATTGATTTGGCTGTAGGTGTGTTATCATCGGTTGTTGACAACGTGCCGTTAGTTGCTGGGGCTATGGGAATGTACCCAATTGCAGATCCTGGTGCTACCGGATATTTGGCAAACTTTGTTCAGGATGGTGTTTTCTGGGACTTTTTAGCTTATACGGCAGGAACAGGTGGTAGTATTCTTATCATTGGTTCTGCTGCAGGAGTAGCTGCTATGGGCCTGGAAAAGATTGATTTCATATGGTATATGAAAAAGATTTCGCTACTCGCTATTGCTGGTTATATATCGGGAGCTGCAGTGTATTTCTTGTTGTTCGGTTTATAAGTAGATACTTTATAAATAATCATTATTTTTGCGGGGTATAATAATTGCTATTATACCTCGTTTTTTATGTGTTCCTCTAAATAATAACTTATGTTTGGATATATTTTTTTACAAGTTTCAGGTGCAGCAGAAGAAGGTGCGGAAGCTGTAGCTAATGCAGCTCAGCAAGATGGAATTGTGACTCATTTCTTTGACTTGGCTTTAAAGGGTGGTTGGATTATGATTCCTATTTTAGCACTTTCTCTTATCGCTGTATTTATCTTTTTTGATCGTTATTTTGCCGTAAAGAAAGCTGGTAAAGTCGATGGTACTTTATTGGATCGGGTAAAAGACAATATTACGCAAGGGAAAATTGATGCTGCTTTGGCTTTAGCTCGTTCGCAGGATACGCCAACAGCTCGGATGATTGAAAAAGGAATTAGCCGGATTGGACGTCCGATGTCTGATGTGAATTCTGCTATTGAAACAGTGGGTAACCTGGAAATTGCAAAGCTGGAAAAAGGTCTTCCTGTTTTAGCCAGTGTGGCTGGTGGTGCTCCCATGATTGGATTCCTTGGAACTGTAATTGGTATGATTCAGGCATTCTACGATATGGCAAACGCCGGAAATAACATTGATGTAACGCTTCTTTCTTCCGGGATTTACCAAGCGATGGTTACGACTGTTGCCGGTTTAACTGTTGGGATTATTGCCTACTTCGCCTACAATATTTTAGTAGCAAGTGTTGAAAAGGTAATTTTTAAAATGGAAGCAGCAACTTCTGAGTTTCTGGATCTTTTAAATGAACCTGCAAAATAACTGCAATGGCATTAAAACGAAGAAATAAAGTAGATGCCAGCTTTAGCATGTCATCTATGACTGATATTGTATTTTTGCTGTTGATCTTTTTTATGGTAACATCAACATTGATTGCTCCAAATGCTTTGAAGCTGTTGTTGCCAGAAAGTAATAACCAGACTGCAGCGAAACCAATTACAACCGTATCTATTACAAAGGATCTGAAATATTACGTGAACACAGGAGGCGATGTTGAACGGGTTGCATTTCATGAAATTGAGCCTGCTTTGCAAAGTGCAGTAGGTGACAGTCCGGAAGCTTATGTTTCTCTTCATGCTGATAAATCAGTGCCTATAGAGCAAGTTGTAAAAGTGATGAATATTGCCAAACGCAATAAATACAAAATGATTTTGGCGACAGCGCCGGAAGGACGTTAATGAGTTATTTTTCGAAACATAAAAGAGGTTTTATTGGAACAATTATCTTTCATGGTATTGTTCTGATTTTATTATTGCTATTTGGTTTTTTTACTCCGCTTCCATTGCCAGGCGAAGAAGGTATTCTTGTTAATTTTGGAAATTCGGAACAAGGGAGTGGGAAGAGAGAGCCCGCCCCTAGCAAAAAAGTTACGCCACCTGTTGTTCGGGAAGAAAAAAAGCAAGTAACAACCCCACCTCCTTCAAACCCTCCTAAACAAGTTACTCTTCCTGCTAAGACAGAAGCAAAAGAGGAGGTAATGACCCAGGATTACGAGAAAACTGTTGCAATAGAGGCCGCTAAGAAGAAAAAGGAAGAGGAACGCAAGAAGCAACAGGAGGAATTAGCTCGGAAGAAAAAGCAAGAAGAAATTGAACGACAACGGCAACAGAAGTTAGAGGCCGAACGTCAGAAAGAGCTTGAGCGGAAAAGAGCGGAAGAGCTCGAGCGACAACGTTTAGCCGCTGAAGAAGCGGAACGCCAACGGAAGGCAGAGGAGGAACGTAAGCGTATAGAAGCCGAACAACAAAAAATTGCTGAGATAAATTCTCGTGTTTCCAATGCTTTTGGCAGCGGAGGTGCAGGTGCTTCTGATTCAAAAAGTACTGGAGAAGGAGTTACTTTCCCGGGAGGCAACCAAGGATCGCCTAATGGATCAGCTAATTCTTCAAATTATGGAGATGGTGGTGGTCAGGGAAACGGGATTTCGTTTAGCTTGGCAGGTCGCTCTGCTCAATCATTGCCGAAGCCTTATTACCCGGGCAATGAAGAAGGTGTTGTTGTTGTAAAAGTGACCGTTGATAAATACGGAAAGGTGACTACTGCCGAACCCGGAGTTCGGGGATCTACAACTTACAACTCGCAACTGTTGAATGCAGCAAAGCAAGCAGCCTTAAAAGCTCGGTTTAATTTAGACGAATCAGCTCCGGCATTTCAACAAGGAACAATCACTTATCGATTTGTTCTGGATTAATCTACGTAGAAATTAGCTTGAAATTATTGAGATAAGCTCTCCGTTTAATACTGGAGAGGAAGCTTAGAGCTTGAGAAATTTGGAATTACGAGTTCCAAATTTCCCAAGCTTTAATAGCTTGTAGGTGGAGCATTTCCAACCCGTTTTTAGTTGCGGCCCCTTGCTCATGTCCTTTCTTTAAAAACAGGGTTTGTTCTGGATTATAAACCAGATCGAATAGAACATGGTCGGCTGTAATCGATTCGTAAGGAATCGAAGGGCAGGTGTCTACCTTCGGAAAAGTTCCTAGTGGTGTCGCATTGATGATGATAAGATGCTCTTTTAAAACGGACTCATCAATTTGTTCGTATCTAATTTCTTGATCTGCTAATTCTTCTTCAATCGAAGCAGATAAATAACTAATTCCGTTTTTGTTTAGGATGTGTTTGATTGCCTTTGATGCTCCCCCTGTTCCCAGGATCAGTGCTTTTTTGTGCTTTTCAGTAAGCATGGGCATTAGGGAGTTCTCAAAACCATAAATATCCGTATTGAATCCTTTTAACTGCACTTGTTCGCCTGTGCGAATGACCTTTACCGTATTGATGGCTCCAACTTGCTTCGCTTCTTCATCAATCTCATCTAGGTAAGACATGATTTGCTGTTTATATGGGATGGTACAGTTGAGTCCTGCAATGTGATTGTTCTTCTTAAATATTTCAGGAAATTCACTGATGGAATCGAGTTCGAAGTTTACATATTCATAATCGGTTAATCCTTCTTTCTCAAACTTATCTGTAAAAAAACCTTTTGAGAATGAGTATCCCAACCGATATCCGATTAATCCAAATGTTTTCATATGATGATGTGTTTTAGTTGCATTGAGAATGGTTAGCTTAGTTTCTTTGAAAGTCCTTCAATAATGAAAATTAATGCAAAACCAAGTACTGCAAGGCCTGCAGCGGCTAATATGTAAGGCTCATGGCCGGTAAGCGCTTGGTAGGTCGTAGGTAAAATATTTTCCTCGATAAGTGGCTTTACTTCACCATGGCGATCAACAAAAGTTTCAACGGTTTCTTTCCATGGCCACACTTTGTTTAATGATCCAATCATGAAGCCGGCTAGTAAGGCAATGGTTAGATTGTAAAAGCGCTTTAAGAGCCAGCTTAGCAAATTAGAGAATAATACAATGCCGATGGCTGCTCCTATCAAGAAAGTTCCTATAACAGGTAGGTTAAAGCTTGAAATAGCTCCCAGTATAAATTTGTACATGCCTAAAAGTACGAGGATGAAGCTTCCGGAGATGCCTGGAAGAATCATTGCACAAATGGCAATTGAGCCTGATAGAAAAACAAAAAGATAGCTGCTGTGAGCTTCGGCTGGTGTAATTGTCGTGATGAAGTAGGCAATGACGATTCCGGCAATCATCGATAAAATTGTGCCGATCTTCCAGCTCGAAATATCTTTCCCGACATAAATTGCAGAGGCTACAATCAACCCAAAGAAAAAAGACCAAATGAGGATTGGGTGGTGGTTTAGCAGGTACTCGAGCCCTTTAGCAAGTGAAAGAACACTAATACCGATTCCTAGAACAACTGCAAGAAGAAAATTGCCATTTACTGCACTCCAAAACTCTTTTAATTTTCCTGTCAGTAGAAGCTTTATTGAATGAAGATTTACAGATTTGATCGAGTCGATTAGTTCCTTGTAAATTCCGGTGATGAAGGCTATTGTACCCCCTGAAACTCCAGGAACGACATCGGCAGCTCCCATTCCCATTCCTTTTAAAGTAACTAGTAAATATTCTTTTAATGTACGGTTCATGTTTTCTGTTTTTTTGAAAGAAAGCAAAAATAGATGAGTCTTGATGAAAAAGAAAGACTTCGGGAAATAATTTATCTGGATTTAATCTAAATAAAATATGTTTTATTCAGCCTTGAGTAAATTGACGGTATGACAGGCAACGACGGCCGCAGTTTCAGTACGAAGCCGGCTTTCTCCGAGACTTACGGGGGTAAATTGGTTTGCTATTGCTGCCTTTACCTCTTCAGGAGAAAAATCACCTTCAGGCCCAATTAAGATTAGATGGGAGTCACTGTTTGCTAGTTCATTCTTAAGTTCTCGTTTGTCTTGTTCGTAGCAATGTGCAATGAACTTTGCTTTTTCGGTCGCAGCACTAACAACTGTTTGAAAAGGAGTGAGTGGATTTAACTTGGGGAGATAAGCCTTTATGGACTGTTTCATGGCTGAAACGATCACTTTCTCGAGCCTCTCATTTTTGATGACCTTCCGTTCTGAATGGTCACATAGAATGGGAGTTATCTCGTCAATTCCAATTTCCGTAGCCTTCTCTAAAAACCATTCAAAACGATCGATATTTTTGGTAGGAGCCACAGCGATGTGTAAATAGTGGTTTCGCTGATTAAAAGCTGTTTGCTTAGAGATTACTTCGATGGTGCACCTTTTGGGATGAGCATCAATAATTTTGGCCTCAAAAAAATTGCCTTTTCCATCAACAAGTTGTATTTGATCATCAATACTCAACCTCAAAACCCGAATGGCATGTTTTGATTCAGTTTCATTCAAAGTATATTGAGTTCCTGTAATATCAGGAGTAAAAAAGAGCTGCATGTTTTTTCTATTTGAGCTTTAGTGCTGTAAATATAAGAATCCCCGTGATTCAAATTCAAATAACGGGGATTCTATCTAATTTGAAAAGTTTTTTGCCTATTTAAACATTCTCGGCATCAGGTGGAAGGCTAAATCTCCGCCTCGGGCTGATACGTCTTTCCAGCTGCTAACATCAAAGTCGAGTCCAACAGTAGAACATGTTGGCATATCGCTGTTGAAGAGTTTTACCAAGTTATTGGTTAGGTGATAAACCAACGGATTGTGCCCAAACACAAAAACCGTTTGAATCTCTTCAGGTATTTCACGCAGGAGATCAACAAACTCCTGGGTGGTCATTCCTTCGTACAATTCTTCTTCTGTTTGGATTGTGTTTACCGGATATTTAAAATTCTTGGCATATATTTTTGCTGTTTTAAAAGCCCTTTTGGCTGGACTCGAAATAATGAGGTCAGCTTTGATGCCATCTTCTACCAATTTGGAACTGATCTGATTGGCATCGTTTTTTCCCCGATCTCTGAGCTTTCTGTTAAAATCCTCGTCATAGCCATAGGGCACAGCTTTCGCATGGCGAACAATTACAACTCGTTTCATTTGATTTAATTGTAGATTTTCAAATACTTCCGAAGAGATTTTCATGTTGAGAGATTATTGTGAGATTCAATCTCTATTTTTTTCCACGATTGAATTTCATCTCTATGGAAAATTCCTTCAGATAAATTTCTATTTAGGTCAATAATTTAAAACCTTCAATGATTTTAAAAGTTCGGTATAAAGAAACAATTATTCAGTTAAAATTACCCTATTTTTGAGCATTAGATACTAATAAAAATTCGTTGATGAAGAAAATTGGATTGTTATCTGATACCCACGGAACCCTAAGTAAGCGAGTCATTCGTTTTTTTGAAAATGTTGATGAAATATGGCATGCAGGAGATATTGGAACTGTAGAGTTAGCAGATGAACTATCGGCAATAAAACCATTAAAAGCGGTTTATGGCAATATTGATGATCATATGTTGCGCACCATGTTTCCCGAGGATTTAAGATTTTCATGCGAAGGAGTAGATATTTTGATGACTCATATTGGAGGATATCCAGGCCGCTATGAAGCCCGTATTCGCAAACGCCTTTATAGCAATCCGCCGCAGCTTTTTATTTCGGGACATTCTCATATTTTGAAAGTGATTTATGACAAAAAAATAAAATGCCTTCATATAAATCCGGGAGCAGCAGGGAATAAGGGATTTCACAAAGTGTGTACAGCAGTGCGGTTTGTTGTTAATGGTGATCAGGTAAAGGACTTGGAAGTACTAGAGTTTGAAAGAACTAAATTTAATAGTTTAAATAGTCAATGTTATTAATTTATAGATTATTTGATCTATTTGTTGTTTAAATAGATTAAAATAACTATATTTGAGTGTGAGAAAGATTGCAGTTATATCGGCAGACATCATTAACTCTTCTAAGTTTGAAGAGGCAGCATTTCTGAATACAATGCATGTGTTAGAGGAGCCTGCGGCAAACTACCTTGTACGTAAAGGAGAGCCTTTGCTTGCTAGTCGAGGAGATAGTTTCCAGATTATGACGGAAGAGGTAGAGGATTCGTTTTTGAGAGCAGTTTATCTGAAAGCCTATTTTAAGAGAATGGAACTGGGGTTGAAAGATGGTGAAGGCCAGGCCTCTATTGATGCTCGCATTTCATTAGCCGTTGGTTCTGTCCAGAATATTCCATCCAATATTGGAAAAACGATGGAAGAACCCTTTGTTCTTTCAGGAAGAGCCTTAGATCAGATGAAGCAAAAAAAACAAACTTTTATTATTACAACCCCAAATGATAACTACAATCAGGAGTTTGCGTTAACCTGTGCTTTCCTTGACCATCTTTTTAAACACTGGACCTTGGCGCAGGCCGAAGTTATTTATTATCTTGTTCAGGGGTATAAGCAAATTGAAATTGCAGAAAGCTTAGGATTATCTCAGCCTTCGGTAAGTAATCGTATTCAGTTGGCCAATTGGTCGTTAATTGAAAAGGTAAATACCCGTTTTATTGATGTATTAAGCAAACTATAAAACGAATGATATTAGTTCTTCGACTTTTACTCGCTCATTTGATTGCTGATTTTTTGTTGCAGCCTAACTCTTGGGTGAAAGATAAAAATGAGAAAGGAATTCGGTCTTTTAAACTACTACTTCATATTTTAGTTGTTACTGGAGTATCGACAATTCTTACAATTGATTTTTTTGTTTGGCAAATCCCCGTTTTTATTTTCGTTCTTCATTATCTGATTGATTTACTGAAAATTTATTTCCGATCTCTGAAAGCGAACAACTTACTGTGGTTTATAGCTGACCAATTTTTACATATTATTTCAATTATTGGGGTTGCCATGTTGGTTGGGGGAGGAGCTAACCAATGGATTGAGGGTTTAGGTGAATTGCTTTCTAGTAAAGAAGTACTGGTTGTTGCGTCGGCTTACTGCTTTATTATTTGGCCTTCAATGATCATTATTAACTTAGCTACACAAGGGTGGCAAAATCAAATAAGTGATGAGATGGGGCCAAGTTTGCAGAATGCAGGTAAGTGGATTGGTATTTTGGAACGTATCTTGGTTTTAACTTTTGTATTGGCTGCGCAGTTTCAGGCTATTGGGTTTTTAATTGCTGCAAAGTCAATTCTCCGTATATCGGTTAAAACTGAAAATAGCGCCCGCATTCTTTCCGAATATGTTTTGATTGGCACATTCATCAGTTTTACGATCGCTATTCTCGTGGGGTTAGTTGCTAACCTCTTTCTTTAAAAAGTTTATTTCTGGAATGCACATGCTATCCATTTGTTTTGTTCTTTTATTTCCAGTTTTCTTAGCCCCAATTCAGCTGCTTTACCCATAATGTCTTCCAAGTCTTGTTGATAAAAGCCACTTACAATGAGCATCCCTTCATCATTTAAAACCGAGATATACTTTTCTATATCTTGTAAAATGATGTTTTTTTGGATATTGGCTAAAACAATATCAAACTGCTTATTTCCTAAAAGCTGTGCGTCTCCAATAAAAGCTTCAAGGTTATTTACTTGATTTAACCTCGAATTTTCGATGGTTGCTTCAAAAGACCAACTGTCAATATCAATTGCTGTAACCGTTTTGGCTCCGAGCATTGACGCGTAAATCCCTAAAATTCCAGTGCCACAGCCCATATCCAGAATATCACAATCTTTGAGGTTGAGGTCTGACAGATGTTGCATCATTAGGCTTGTTGTTTCATGGTTTCCCGTTCCGAAAGCCATATTGGGCTCAATCACAATTTCGTATTGGGCTTCTGGAAATTCTTTATGAAATGGCGCTCTAATAAGAACCTGGTTATTGATCAGTAAAGGCTGAAAATAGTTTTTCTCCCATTCTTCATTCCAATTGACGTCAGGCATTTCTTCCAATGAGAATTTGGCCTGGAAAGGGAGAGCTGCCAGTGATTGTTCAATATCTTGTTCGGAGACTGCTCCGGTTCTGAAAAAGGCTAAAAATTCGTCGCCAGAATCATCAAAGCTTTCAAAGTCAAGTTGAGCAAGATATGCCATCAAAATTTCACGATTGGTTTCGTTATCTGATGATATTTTGAATGAAGCTTTTATGTAGTTCATAGTTTCTGATTTAAGAGTAAAAATTGAGTGCCCGAAGTAACTAAATATTTTGAATCAAAAGTAAGAAACTGTTTAAGTTTTATTGCTCATTGCATTTTGATTTATTTGTAGCTGTTTGTCAGTTGTTTGAAAGAATATTCTCAAGACAGTTTTCAATTGTTGGGTGTTGAAAATTAAACCCTTTATTTTTTAGCCTTCGGGGAATGACCACCGGATTTTCTAAAATGAGCGTTGATGCCTGCCCAAAAATGAAATGGAGCAAGAACCCGGGAACAGGAATTAGTGTCGGACGATTAAGCTGTTTTCCTAATGCTTTTGTTAGGTCTTTATTATTAATTTGTTGCGGGGCAACTAAATTGTAAATTCCAAAAAATGAATCATCGGTTATTGCTTGGGTGAAAGCGCTTACCAAGTCGTCGATGTGGATGAAGGGAAAGGCTTGCGATCCAGACCCTAACTTTCCTCCTAGTCCTAATTTAAAGACGGGGAGCACTTGCTGAATGAACTGTGAATCTTTACCAAGCACAACGCCAATTCGAAAGATTGTTTTCCGGACAGTATCTGGCAACTCTGCTAATGTATCTTCCCAGTCATCAATAACCCGAGCTGCAAAATGATTGGCATATTTAGAGCTGGTTTCGTCGTGGCGAATGGCTGGTCGGTATATGCCAATGGCAGATGCTGAAATGAAATTTGTTGGCCGCTTCTCGCGAGGTAAGGCATTTATAGCTTTGCAAAGGTTTCGTGTGGTTGAAACTCGGCTATTATAAATGATTGTTTTATTTTTCTTAGTCCAACGTTTTAAGATCGGCGCTCCAGCTAAATTAATTATTGTATGTGTATTGGCAAGCTCCTTAGCTAGTTTTAGGTGATGGCCATACAGCAAGTGACGGTCAATCGCAATAACTTCAACTCCCATGAGACGAAGTGCATGGTTGATGTTTTGTCCAATGTAGCCATTAGCCCCTGTTAATCCAACTTTCATTCTTTTTCTAATTTGATTCAAATTCAATTAAACTCCAGCTCAATTTTTGTTTATAGCCGTTCTAATTTTAAGACAAACTTATGAACTAAAAAGTTTTTTAATGGATATATGTATTGAGGTATTTGTATCGTTTTATTTATCTAATTTTGCATTAAAATATAATTGAATGCCAACAAAAAGAACTGCCCCAATCAATAAAGTAAAGAGCAAACCAGCCAAAAAGAAACCGGTAAGTAAGAAGAAGAAACGCAAGAAAACCGGGAAGCAACGTAGCATTTGGATGATTCTTCTGCAGTTGTCAGCTGTTGGATTAATCTTGTTCTTTTTGTTTTTCATGGCTGTTTATCTGGGATTCACGGGGCATGTTCCAAGTTCAAAGCAACTTAATGAAATCAAGAATCCTTTGGCAAGTGAGGTGTTCTCTGAAGATGGAAAGTTACTTGGGCGATATTATATTGAGAATAGAAGCAATGTGCAATTTGATGAGATTTCTCCCAATGTTATTAATGCGTTGATTGCAACAGAGGATGCTCGTTTCTACGAACATCGGGGAATTGATGAAATAGCATTGATGCGTGTTCTGTTTAAAACGATTTTGATGCAAGATCGGAGCGCTGGCGGTGGAAGTACCTTGAGCCAGCAAATTGCTAAAAATCTTTTTCCTCGAAATGATTTATGGGTATTCAGTATGCCGGTGAATAAACTTCGTGAGGCAATTATTGCCTACCGTTTAGAGCGAATTTATACGAAGGAGGAAATTCTGACATTGTATTTGAATACTGTTCCTTTTGGTGAAAATATTTTTGGAATCGAGGTTGCGTCAGAGCGTTTTTTTAGTAAAAGTCCGCGTGATTTGACGGTTGATGAAGCAGCCGTTTTAGTTGGGATGCTAAAAGCAAACTATACTTACAATCCAAGGATAAATCCTGAAAAATCGAAGCAACGACGGAATGTGGTTATTGGTCAGATGGTGGCTAATAATTTCATGACTGAAGCTGAGGGCGATGTTTTTCAGGCAAAGCCGCTTGGACTCAAATATCGGAAGATTTCTTACAATGAAGGTCCAGCTCCATACTTCCTGGAGATGTTAAAGCCAGAGCTGATGGAGTGGTGCGCCCATCACACAAAAGAAGATGGCGAACCCTATAATTTATATACGGACGGATTGAAGGTTAAGACAACGATTAACTATGATATGCAGTTCTTTGCCCAGCAATCGGTCAAAGAATACATGAATAATTTGCAAAAGGTCTTCGATGATCATTGGAAGAACGCTGATCCTTGGCGAAGGGATGCTTCTATTTTGGATCGGGCGATCAAGCGGTCAGAGCGATACCAAAAGATGCGCAAGGCTGGAAAGACTCCTGAACAGATTGATGCTGCCTTTAAACAGTCAATAAAAACGACTTGGTTGACAAGAGAAGGGCTAAAACAGGTTGAAACAACTCCGCTGGATTCTGTGAAACACTACTTACGGTTTCTAAATGCTGGTTTCCTTGCTGTTGAACCATCATCGGGTGCTCTGAAAGCTTGGGTTGGGGGAATCGACTTTCGTTTTTTCAAATACGACCATGTTCTTTCAGCCCGACAGGTTGGATCAACATTTAAACCATTTGTGTACTTGGCTGCTCTGGAAAATGGCTTGAGTCCTTTTGATTATTATCCAAACGAGAAAAAAGTTTACGAGGATTATCAGGACTGGTCGCCCAGTAACTCACATGGCGAGTACAAAGGCTTTTATTCGATGGAAGGAGCTTTGGCTCAGTCGCTAAATACTGTTGCTGTTGACGTGATGGTACAAACTGGAATTGACGAAACTATTGAAACTTGTCGTCGTTTAGGAATTGAAGCAGACTTGCCGGAATTTCCATCACTGGCTTTAGGGGTTGCTTCAATGAGCTTGAAAGATTTATTGATGGCTTATGCTACCATGATTAATGGAGGAATTCGGCTAGAACCAAATTACTTGGTATCTATAACTGATAGTCAGGGTAATGTGCTCGAAACTTTCACGAGGGAAGCAGCTCATTTAACAGGCTTGAATGAGTTAAACTGTAACATTATAACCCATATGATGGAATCGGTAATCAACGATGGAACTGGTCGATCTATTCGGTCGGTTTACAAAGTCCAAGGAGACTTTGCAGGTAAAACTGGAACAACACAGAATCATTCAGATGGTTGGTTCGTCGGATTAACACCTCAGTTAGTTACCGGATGTTGGGTTGGTGCAGCTGATCCAGGCGTACACTTCCGTTCTATTCGTTATGGACAGGGAGCTTATATGGCTCTTCCTATCGTGGGTAAGTTTTTTCACAAATTATATCGAGATTCTCGTTATCGGAAAATGCAATATGCTGACTTCCCCGCATTGAATAACCAATTACTTGCTGATTTAAACATTCCGCCTTATCGTGAGCTGTTTGAATTGGATAAAGAAGATAACTTAATTGAGCGCATATTTGCCGGAAAATCAAAAGATAAGAAGCTTGAAGAAATGCGAGATCCAGAAAAGAGAAAGGAGAAAAAGAAGATATGGGAAACGATAAAAGGTATTTTTAAAAAGAAAAAATAGTTTCAATCTAGATTTCGGTAGCCTTTTATTACTTTTGCCTGCAAATGGAAAATAAACTGCCGTTAATTGTTCGTTTTCACCGCTGGCGTTTACGGCATTTGAGCGAACGCCGGTTTGTGGTGATTTTGAGTGTTGTTGTTGGCATAATCGCGGGAATTGCTGCAACGCTTATTAAAAATGCGGTATGGCTGACCCAAAAACTGGTACAAACAGCTACACGGGCAGAGGATGTAGAAAACTACATCTATTTTATTCTTCCAACCATTGGAATTCTTATAACAGTACTTATTATCACTTACATTATAAAAAGCCCGGTACGGCATGGTATCCCCAATGTTCTTCACAGTCTTTCGATGCGTCAGGGCGAATTAAGTAGTCACAATTTATTTTCTTCAGTTTTAACCTCTGCTTTTACAGTTGGTTTTGGTGGCTCAGTGGGCTTAGAGGGACCTACAGTAGCCACTGGTGCTGCCTATGGATCCCGCATATCAAGAGCTCTTCGCTTGAGTTATCGTAATACCATTCTGATGTTGGCATGTGCTTCGGCCGGAGCAATGGCTGCTATTTTTAAAGCGCCCATTGCGGCTATTGTTTTTGCCGTTGAGGTAATCATGATTGACCTAACTACCTTTAGTCTGGTTCCATTGTTACTGGCCTCATCGTCTGCTGTGTTAACTTCCTATTTTTTCATGGGACAGGATGTTTTGTATCCATTTACCGTAGAAACAACATTCGAACTGAATGACCTTCCATACTATATTTTGCTTGGTATTTTTGCTGGGTTGGTTTCTGCTTACTTCACCAAAATGTATTTGTCCATTGAAAAGCTATTTGAGGGAGTTAAGCGTAAACGAGTTCGTCTGGCTATAGGTGGCCTTGGGTTGGGAGTACTGCTATTTTTCTTCCCATCACTTTATGGCGAGGGATATGAGGCGATTAATATGTGTTTGGAAGGAGACTTGAGTTATTTGTATGATAATTCAGTTTTTTATGGGCTGCAAGAGCATTATTGGAGTATTTATTTATTGCTTGGAGCAGTTATCATGCTAAAAATTGTTGCAACATCGCTGACCTTTGGAAGTGGTGGGATCGGCGGAATTTTTGCTCCAACACTTTTTATGGGAGTTAATGCAGGGATGTTGTTTGCACAATTCTTCAATATGTTTGGATTGAAGCAGCTTAGCACAAATAATTTTGCCTTGATTGGGATGTCAGGCTTGATTGCAGGTGTTTTACATGCTCCTTTGACAGGCATTTTCCTCATCGCAGATATTTCTGGAGGCTATAAACTCTTTGTTCCTTTAATGATTGTGGCTACCTTTGCATACCTCACTGTAAAAGCTTTTACTTCGAATTCGGTTTACCATATTCAGTTAGCGAAACGAAAAGAGCTGATGACGCATGACAAGGATTTGTATGTCATTCGTATGATGGAGGTTAAAAAACTGATAGAAACAGATTTTGTTGTTCTTCGTCCTGATTCAACTCTAGGAGATTTGACGGAGGCAATTTCCAAAGCTCACCGAAACTTATTTCCGATAGTCGATGAGGATGGATATTTGAAAGGTATGGTTAAAATGGATGATATACGGCATTTGATTTTCAGGCAGGAGCTTTACGATAAAGTTCATGTGAGCCACTTAATGTATTTGCCGGAGCATTCCATTTCAACGACAGACTCGATGGAACAGGTTGTTGAGAAGTTTGAATCAAGCGGCAGATATAACCTGGCTGTTATCGACCAGGGAAAATACATTGGCTTTATATCCAGAGCCCGTGTTTTCTCGTACTACCGAAAGAAAATGGCACATTTTTCACACGATTAAGCAAAAAATACAATGTTGGGGATTGATAAGTTGAATTTGAGTTCATTGGCGAAACAGCTGATGGGTAAGAAAAAGCTGTATTGGATTAGTTTCATTATTGGTGTAGTTAGTGGGATTGCTGCACTAATCTTGAAAAATCTGATTCACTTTATTGGAGAGCGATTAGTGGGGTACTTTGTAATTTCGAGTGGGAATTACTGGTTTTTAGCCTTCCCGTTGATTGGCATCCTGATTACGGTTCTAATTATTCGTTATTTGGTAAAGGACGATTTAAGTCATGGTGTCTCGAAAATTTTGGCGGCAATATCGTTGAACAAAGGGAAAATCAAACCACATAACTCCTTCTCGTCAATGATAACCAGTAGCTTTACCATTGGCTTTGGTGGATCAGTTGGAGCGGAGGCACCGGTTGTATTGACGGGAGCATCAATTGGGTCGAATCTGGCTCGTTTTTTCAAACTTGATCAGGCTGAGATAATGCTTATGATTGGGTGTGGGGCAACAGGAGCTATAGCTGGAATTTTTAAAGCTCCAATAGCCGGAGTCGTTTTTACTTTGGAAGTATTGATGCTCGATTTGACCATGGCTTCGTTGGTACCACTTCTGATTTCGGGTATCACTTCTGCAGTGATTGCTTATTACTTTATGGGTGATGCTGTTTTATTCAAATTTAGTGTCATTCATACCTTTGAGGCGGTGCAGATTCCTTATTACATTTTAGCCGGAGTATTTGCTGGTTTTTTATCCTTGTACTTTACTCGGGTTGCCATGTCAGTTGAAAAGAAGATGAAGAGTATCAAAAAGCAGTCTGTTCGGTTGATTTATGGAGGTATTGCCTTAGGAGTGCTGATCTTTTTGTTTCCGCCACTTTGGGGAGAAGGTTATTCATCAATCAATAAGGTGTTCAATGATATGGGACATAACTTACTTGATAATTCCTTGTTCTATGACTTTGGTGATAATCCTTGGTTTTTTGCCTCTTTTCTAATGGCACTATTGCTGGTAAAAGTAGTGGCTATGGCAATTACCACGGCAAGTGGAGGAATTGGAGGTATTTTTGCACCAACTTTGTTTGTCGGAGCAGTTGGTGGTTATTTTCTGGCTTATACGCTAAATTTGGTATTTGGCTTACACTTACCCTTGGATAATTTTGCGTTGGCAGGCATGGGGGCGATGATGGCAGGTGTAATGCATGCTCCGCTACTCGGAATTTTCCTGACCGCAGAGTTAACCGGGGGCTATGAGTTGTTGTTCCCCTTAATTATTGCGGCCCTGGCAGCCTATATAACGATTATGCGCTTTGAACCACATTCAATCTATACCAAACGATTGGCTGAAGATGGTAAACTGGTTACGCATAACAAAGACCGCGCAGTATTGCACTTCATGGAGGTTGGTGAATTGATTGAAACTGACCTTAAAATTATTGATCCGGAAGCAACGCTGGGCGACTTAGTGAAATCGATTTCGAAATCGAAGCGCGACTTGTTTCCTGTTGTAGATCATAATGGTATGCTGAAGGGAATGGTTAAAATGAATGACATTCGGAATTTGATCTTTAAACAGGAATTATATGATAAGATTCATGTTAAAGATTTAATGTACATGCCTGAATACTATATCTCGCCAAAAGACTCGATGCATGTGGTTGCTGAGAAGTTTGAAACCAGTGGCCGCTTTAACTTGGCAGTGATTGACCAAGGAAAATACATCGGATTTATTTCTCGGGCAAAAGTATTCTCAATTTATCGAAATACGGTAAGGACATTCTCTTATGATTAGAGGTGTTTACCCAGAGCTTGGTTTGAAGGCGTTGTAATCAAAAACACGCATCATTCCAGTGAAAAGAGCCAAAATGCCGGCTAATATTCCAATAACTTTCTCAATGGATATGCCTTGCGAAATAAAGACAAAAGAGGCTAACAGGAAAATGATGAATAGCAAAAGGTAGCGAATGTTGCGTCAGCTACCTTTGGGGTTAAATTTACGTTCCAGCTCTTTTTTTTCGGTAGCCGGAACAGAGTCATTCAAGTAGTCGCAAAATGTTTCAGAAAATAGTGTAGATGGCACACTAAACATATGTGTTGATTGACAATGCCTGTGCATTAAGCTGGGATTTTTAGAGCGTAAAGCTTGTCGAAAATCCAGGTGAACTATTGCCTTTAAAAGAACTTGTTTTTATGAGCTAAAAGATTTATAAAAAGAAGAGTAAATAGCGATGAAAATGAGCGTGAAAATAAGATTTGTTGTTGAAAAAGCGTTTGTCCCAATGTGAATTACCGGAACAACGATAAGGCTTATTTGTGCTGCTAGATAAAAGAAAAAACCTGATTTTTTGCTTTTCCCCATCTTGATAACGCCTAAAAGTGAAACAAAGCTGATGGCAGCCATTGCCAGGATGTAAAACTGGTCAAGCATCTCAGGCGTTTGAGAATTGGTTAATTTTTCAATCCAAAGAAGGGCACGCTGATAAAAGATAAAAGCTCCCAGGTAGGCGATTGTCGCTAAACCGCTGCCAAGTTTACTTAATGCTATTGCTGAACTTAAAAGTAATGGGCGTTCTGAACTATCCATTCTACATATTTTTTCTAGGCTGCTAAAGTCACATAAAAAAAAGAAACCTCCAAATCTGAAGGCTTCTGAAAATAGAAAGAATTGTTGGGTTTCTTTTCTTACGAGTTTAACTTGTAAGTGCCGTTGAAAAGGCCAGTACAACGGGTTGTACCAAGCGTTCAAAATCGGCATAGGCCATTCTTATTAATTCCACATGGGTGCCGGCATTAAAAGCAATTTCAGTATCTTCTGCTAAGCTTTCTGCAACAAATACTTCCATGTCGTATAGGTTGCCAAAAGGAGGCATGGCTCCAATTTCGCACTCAGGGAACAAATATTTGAATTCCATTTCATTGGCAAGTTCAATTGTTTTTGCTCCGGTCAGTTCTTTCAACACATCCAGCCTTACGCGATAAGAAGCGGGTAATACAGCCATAGCCATTTTCCCATCCAATTTTATCATGACTGTTTTGGCAAGCTCTTTCCCGGGAATGTGTGTTGTAGCTGCTACACGTTGGGCATTAAACGCTAATGAGTGCCTAATGGTAATGTACTCAATGTTGTTTTCGTCCAGGTAGTTTTTCAGTTTTTTGATTGGCATAACATACAGTTTTTATCAAGACAATACTGACTAAGTAGGTGCATAGTACTCTTTCCTATTTTGGGAGTAAATCTTCCTCGTTATAGGTTGAGTCGTTGAGAGGCTCTGTAATTAAAACGCTAAATTTTGTGTCCCTTTTAATTGGTGATACTGTTTTAAGCGGTGTTTTGTTTCTGCATAGCTTGAGAAATGCTCTGAAATTGGAGAAGGAAAAGAATTAGAGAAAAAGACCTTTTTTAATGTTAAGAGTTAACAAAAATGCCGATTTGTTGATTTTTATTCGTTTTTGATCGCAGTAAAAAGTTATACCTTTACGCTTTCTTTTCAATTGGAAAAGGAAAATTCAGATTAATGAGAGAACACAGAGGTTAATCTGACCAAAATGCCGCAATGGCAATGATTAGTTTTGTTATAACATCCAACATTTATACACAAATGAAAAGAGATCAACTTGTATTTGACATTATTGAAAAAGAACGCCAACGACAGTTGAGCGGAATCGAATTAATTGCTTCGGAAAACTTTGTAAGTGAGCAAGTAATGGAAGCAATGGGTTCTGTAATGACTAACAAATATGCCGAAGGTTATCCTGGGAAACGCTATTATGGCGGTTGCCAGTGTGTTGACCAAACTGAGCAATTGGCTATTGATCGTTTAAAAGAATTATTTGGAGCAGTTTATGCGAACGTGCAGCCACACTCAGGAGCTCAGGCCAATGCTGCCGTTTTAAGCGTTATTTTGAATCCTGGAGATAAATTCCTTGGACTTGATCTCTCGCACGGAGGACACCTTTCTCATGGCTCACCTGTTAATTCATCGGGTATTTTATACGAACCGATTGCTTACCATGTAAAAGAAGAAACCGGCTTGGTTGATTATGACGAAATGGAAGCTTTGGCTCGCGAGCACAAACCAAAACTGATCATCGGTGGGGCTTCGGCATACTCTCGTGAGTGGGATTATGCTCGCATGCGTAAAATTGCTGATGAAGTGGGTGCTATGTTTATGGTAGATATGGCTCACCCTGCAGGTTTAATTGCAGCAGGTTTGCTGGAAAATCCAGTAAAACATGCGCACATTGTAACTTCAACAACCCATAAAACACTGCGCGGACCACGCGGAGGGATCATTCTGATGGGAGAGGATTTTGAAAATCCGTTTGGATACAAAACCCCAAAAGGTGTTACTAAAATGATGTCGGCAGTTATTGATTTTGCCGTTTTCCCAGGTCAGCAAGGTGGACCGCTGGAACATGTTATTGCCTCTAAGGCAATTGCTTTTGGCGAAGCTTTGGATCCTTCGTACAAAGAGTACCAAGCTCAGGTTAAAAAGAACGCAGCGGTGATGGCGCAGGCGTTTGTTGATAAGGGGTACAAAGTGATTTCAGGAGGAACGGATAATCACAGTATGTTGATTGACTTACGTACAAAATTCCCTGAATTGACTGGTAAGGTCGCTGAAAATACTTTGGTTAAGGCCGATATTACCATTAACAAAAACATGGTGCCATTTGATAGCCGTTCACCATTCACAACTTCAGGATTGCGTGTTGGAACTCCTGCAATTACGACTCGTGGATTGAAGGAAGATCAAATGCCCGTTATTGTTGACTTGATTGATGAAGTATTGAGTGATGTTGAGAATGAAGCAACAATTGCCGCAGTACGCGAAAAAGTTAATAAAATGATGAACGATTTACCATTGTTTGCATGGTAAACTAAGATATACATCAAGCATTATGAAAGGCATCCGGTTCGGGTGCCTTTTTTGTTATAAATAAATTGAAAATAAGAATGATTGCAAAGATTGAAAGGATGGGGGCGAGCTTTGAAAAATAATTTAAACAACATCGAAAGTAATAATTTATTGTAAAATTATTTTGTATTTTAGTCAGCAGTTAATTAAGAATCAACCCCTCTGGTTGTAATGTAAGCGAGAAAAAAGCTACAAATTCTACAAAAATAAATGTAACAAACATGAGAAAATTACTCAGTATTTTATTGGTGTTATTTACGCTGATTAGTACGGCTCAAACGGGATTGGATCTCACGAGTCCACTTCCCGAAGATCCTGCAGTTAGCAAAGGAGTTTTGGAAAATGGCATGACCTATTATGTTCGGGCCAACAGTAATCCGAAGAATAGAGCAGATTTGTTTCTTGTTGTTCGAGCCGGATCAATTGATGAAGACAATGATCAACAAGGATTGGCTCACTTTGCGGAGCACATGGCTTTTAACGGTACAAAGAACTTTCCCAAAAATGAGCTAATCAGTTATTTAGAGTCAATCGGGATGGAGTTTGGTCCGGAAATCAATGCCTATACAAGTTTTGATGAAACGGTTTACATGATCAAGGTTCCGTTGGATAGTACTGAGTATATGGATAAAGGCTTGATGGTGCTGTATGATTGGGCTAGCCAGATAACCGATTCCGATGAAGAAATCAATAAAGAACGCGGTGTTATTCATGAAGAATGGCGTGGTGGTCGTGGTGCCAGCGAACGGATGATGAAAGAATGGTTGCCAGTGTTCTTGCATAACAGCCGTTATGCAGAGCGATTGCCAATCGGTAAAATTGATATTATCGACAACTTCGAACCGGAAGTTTTACGCCGTTATCGTGCTGATTGGTATCGTCCCGACTTGCAAGCTGTTATTGTGGTGGGTGATTTTGATCAGCAGGCAATGACCAACAAAGTGAAGGAATTGTTTTCTCAAATTCCAGCACCTGAGAATGCCCGAGAGAAGAAGTATTATGACATACCGGGGCATAAAGAGACTTTTGTGAAAGTGGTTACTGACAAGGAAGCACAGTATCCTATTGCACAGGTGTTTTATAAGCATCCGTTGGTGGTTAATAAAACAATTGGCGATTATCGCGAGTCCATCAAAGCATCTATTTTCAATGGTATTATCAATAACCGTTTGCAGGAGCTAACTCAAAAGGAAAATCCTCCGTTTGTTTTTGCTTCTTCCAGTTACGATGAGTTGTTTGGCCCGACAAGTGTTTATGCGTCGGTTGCTGTTGCTCAAAACGGAAAAATTGATACCGGCATAAAAGCAGTATTGGTTGAAAATGAGCGAGTAAAAAAATATGGTTTTACCGCAACAGAATTCGGGCGGCAAAAAACAGCCATGCTGGCGTCGATTGAAAAAGCGTACAACGAACGGGATAAGCAAAAGTCAATCAATTATGCGAATGAGTATAAGCGAAACTTTTTGATGACACAGGAGCCTTTCCCCGGCATTGAAAATGAGTTTAACTATTACAAGCAGTTATTGCCTTCGATAACACTTGAGGAGGTGAATGCGTTAGCAAACAAGTGGATTATCGATGAAAATCGGGTGGTTATTGTAACAGCACCTGAAATTGAAGGCGTCGAAGTTCCTAGCGAAGAGGCAATCTCTGCATTGCTTGATGAAGTAGAAACGATAGCGGTTGAGCCCTATCAGGACAACGTTGTTGATAAGCCTTTGATCGAAGGAGAATTGCCCGGATCTTCAATCGCGGCAACAAAGCAACTGGACGATATTGACGCGGTGGAGTGGAAATTGCAAAACGGAGCAACGGTAGTTGTCAAATCAACAGAGTTTAAAGATGATGAGATTCTCTTTTCTGCATACAGTTTGGGAGGAAACTCGCTTTACGGACAAGCTGATGATATTTCTGCAGACTTGGCGTCAACCATTGTTGCCATGAGTGGTATCGGTGATTTTGATCAAATTGCATTGGACAAGTTATTAGCAGGAAAGGTCTTTAATATCTCTCCCTATATTGGCGAGTTAACCGAAGGTTTTAAAGGAAGCTCTTCGAAGAAAGATATTGAAATGCTGTTTAAAATGCTTTACCTGTACTTCACTGATTTACGGGTTGATGAGACTGCATATGGTAGTTATATGAGTCGCATGGCTGCGGTTTTAGAGAATAAAAAGGCATCTCCTGAAGCTGCTTTCCGTGACACGTTCAAAGTGGTTGCAAACAACTACCATCCACGAAGAAGAACCATGGAAGTTGATTACCTGAAAGAGGCTGATCCCAAACGAATTTATGAAATTGCAAAGGAGCGTTTTGCTGATGCCAGCGATTATAAATTCTTCTTTGTCGGAAATATCGACCTCGATCAGTTTAAGCCATTGGTAGAAAAATATATTGGTTCCATTCCAACTGCCAGTAAAAATGAGCATTGGAAAGATCTGCATGTTTCAGCACCTGAAGGAGTGGTTGAAAAGACAGTTTATCGCGGACAGGAAGAAAAGAGTATTCACTATACCGTTTTCCATGGCGATTTTGACTACTCGCGAAAGAACCGAATTGTGATTGATGCTTTAGGAAAAGTATTAAGCACTCGATTATTGGAAGTTATTCGCGAAGATAAGAGCAGTGTTTATTCTATCGGAGCTCGTCCTTCGGTTGATAAATGGCCAGAACCCAAATATGAAATTATGATTTATTACGGAACGGCTCCGGAGAAAGTAAGCGAATTGCAGCAAGCCGTTTTCGATGAAATCAAAAAAATCAGCACTGATGGTCCAACGGATGATGATCTTGTGAAAGCCAAAGAAAAATTGCATCGCGAACGCGAAGTTAATTTGCGCGAAAATGGTTATTGGCTAAGCGTTTTGAGTAGTGGTTATATGTATAAAGATGGTGATTTTAGCAACTTTGACGAGTTTGATGAGCTGGTCAATGAAATTGATGTTGCAACTGTCAAACAGGCTGCTCAAGAGTATTTCGACTTTAATAGTTATTTTAGTGTGACATTAAAGCCTGCGAAAACAGAGTAGTTTTTGCTTAAAGATATGCAAGCCGCTTCGGATTTCCGGAGCGGCTTTTTTATGCTGCATTATTCCAATGTTGGGTCAAAAGAATTGAAGGTTCTGTGGTTTATTTTAGGCTTTGGAGCTTTTATTGTTATCAATTGCTTTGATGAGTTCTTCTGCTTCTGTTACTTGCTCAAACTTCCCTAAATCCATCCACAAGGACTGAGAATCAATAAAAGCTTTTACTCTTTGCGTTTGGGCCAGTTTTAAGTAGAGGTCAATAATTGAAAATTTGCCACTTGCCTCAATCTGTTGGAAGATACTGGGCTGAACAATATGGATTCCACTAAACGCATAGGGCGTAGCAGCTTCAAACGAGTCGGGACGTGACACTTTGGTCGCTCCATTTTTAATGTTTTTCCAGCCACAAAGTTGTTGTTGTCCATCAAAAAGAAGGTAGCGTGAGGTTCTGCGCTTACGAACAACCAGAGTCGCCATTGATTGATTAACTTCGTGATAGTTGATGAGCTCCTTAAAGGAAAGATTAGTCAGCACATCTACATTGATTAGCAGGATGGGCTCGTCAGTCTTAAAAAGGGATTGTGCTTTCCAAAGTCCCCCGCCAGTATCTAGCAATTCTCCACTTTCATCAGAGACTGAAATCTCGATGCCAAAGTTTTGGTGTTCTCGAAGAAACTGAATGACTTGATCGGAGAAATGATGAACATTAATTACAAGTCGAGTACAGCCTTGTTGTTGAAGGTTTTCAATACTTCGTTGTAGAAGCGTTTTTCCGTTCAATTTAACGAGTGCTTTGGGGGTATTATTGGTAAGTGGTTGCAGCCGTGTTCCCAGTCCGGCGGCAAATATCATTGCTTGCATGCTAATCGTTTTGCGGCAAAAATAGTGGAAACTTTCTTTGAACGAAAACGACCGGAGTTAAACGATCTGTTTTTTTTGAAGTCTAAAGCATGTAAATCAAAACTTTGAGAACATGAAGAGGATACAGTTATTATTGTTTTTTTTAGTTACCAGCATTGGAACTAGCTTGGCACAGCCTGGAGAAAGGGGACAACGGATGAGCCCGGAAGAACGCGAAAATAAAATGGTTGAAGCTTTGGCTCTTGATGAAACTCAGCAAGCCAAATTAAAAGCGATTAATGAGAATTACTGGGAATCGTTTACGGAGTTGCGCAAAGAAATGCAAGCTGCCGCAGATAATAGAAAGGAGTTGCGGGAGAAGATGAAAACAAACATGGACAAGCGAAACCAAGAGATTCGGGCGCTGTTGACTCCGGAGCAAGCCAAGAAGTTTGGTGAAATGCAAAAGCAACGTGAAGATCGAATGGAAAAACGGAGGATGCCCCACAAACGGGGAGGAGATAAGCGACCAGGAAAATGATATTCGTGACTGAGGTTTTAGTTTAGTTAGCAGAAAAGGTGAGGAGGCCGTATTGGCCTCCTCTTTTTATTTTTTTACGTGAGCTAATTCGCAAAATGAGATGTTGTTTTTGACCAATAGTTCGTATTTTTAAGGTGAGAATAAACTAACAAACCTGATTTTGAAAAATGATGTTCTACTTGCTTCTCATCCTGAGAATCTGAAGCAATTTAAGCCCAAGCCCTATTATTGGTATTTAAAACCAACTGTTGTCGGGGATTTTATAGTGCAATTGGCGAATTGCATCAATGCTTTACAGCGGTATCTGGAAAAGCATGAAGATGAACAGGTCTTTATGCTACGGGTTTTTGTTAGAGTAAATACCAAAGCGCAATTGGAGCGGTATATTGGAGAAGTTAAAAAGACGCTAGAGCGATTTAACGGTCCATGTACAATTATTGCTGAGGCTCCAGAGATGCCAAGCTATGTTGAGTTTGAGGTGGGAATGATCAATACTACAGATGTTGAATTGAAGTACGGAGAGATGGAGAATCTACGCTATACTCAGATTCAATATAAAAGTCATACGGAGTATTGGTTTGGAGGAGCTATTGGACAAGGAGGAAATACGACGGAAGAGAACTCAAAGGAAGCATTTGAACAGTTGCAAAGAGCATTTGCCTCCATAGGGCTTAGCTTTGATGCTATCGTTCGGCAATGGAATTATATTGAGGATATTTGCGGATTGCAAGAGGTTGGAGCCAAAAAACGCCAAAACTATCAGCAGTTTAATGATGTGCGTGCGACATATTACAAGCAGTTCCGAAAGGTTGATGGTTTTCCGGCTGCAACAGGTATCGGGCAGCTGTTTGGGGGAGTGATCGTTGAATGCATGCTGGTGGATGGTTGTGAGGGCTGCTCTGTTTTTAGTGTAAAAAACCAAAGCCAGGAGGATGCCTATTGCTATAGTCAGCAGGTTTTAGTTGGCGATTCAATTCGAACTGGATCTAGAAAGCAAGTTCCTCAATTTGAGCGAGCAAAACTGATGCGGGTTCAGCAGAAAGGACGCTTATTTATTTCGGGAACTGCAGCCATTATAGGACAAGATACAGTGGATCTTAACGATGTTGTCGCTCAAACAAAAGTGATTATTAACCATCTGAAAGAATTGATCTATACTAGTTCGAGTTATTATGAAGCTAATGAATTTGAGAAGGAATACATTGCATATTTGCGTTGCTATGTCAAACATCAAGCTGATATCCCTGTGGTAAGGGACGTTTGTTTGCGAAACTTTAATGATGTTCCAATGAGCTTTGTGGTGGCTGATATTTGTCGTAGGGAGCTGCTTGTTGAGATTGAAGCAGAGGTTTACCGGGGAGAATAAAAAAGCCAGAGGCAGTTACCTCTGGCTAGTCGTTTGTTTGTACCTATTTGCTTGGGTGCAAATTATGCTTTCATTTCATTTTGAAGAGCAACCATTTTGATGGCCGTTACAGCAGCCTCATCACCTTTATTTCCAAGCTTGCCGCCTGCGCGATCCAGTGCTTGTTGTTCATTGTTGGTTGTTAATACACCAAAGATGAATGGTTTGTTGTACTTCAGATTAAGATCTGTTGTTCCTTGAGTTACACCATCGCAAATAAAGTCGAAGTGACGTGTATCGCCCTGAATAACGCAGCCAATTAAAATTATTGCATCCACGTCAGTGTACTCAGCAAAAAACTGCCCACCCAGTGGAAGTTCAAAAGTGCCTGGCACATGTTTCACCTGAATATCTTCTTCTGCAGTGCCATGTTTGGTTAACGTGTCAATTGCACCTTGTGCTAAAGCTCCTGTTATTTCATAGTTCCATTCAGCTACCACTAGGCCAAATTTATATCCTTTAGCTGATGGTACTGAATCGATATCGTAAGCTGATAGATTTTTTGTTGCCATATTTCTTCTTTTTTTACAAAAATAAAAAATCCCCTGAAGAGGGGATTCTTTGTACTATTATTTCAACAAGAAATTATTTGCTTTGTTTAATTTCAACCCGGGCAATGTATTTTGCGACATTGCGGCCTTCGGCACTTGATGGGTAGTTTTCTTTAATGTCTTGGTACAATTTTAGCGCATCGCTTAGTTGACCTTCTGATTCCATCAGGTTCGCTGCTTTCATCATGTAAACAGGACTGGTCAATTCATTCTCGGTGCTTTTAAAAGCCTTTTTGTATGCAGCTAAAGCCTTGTCTGTTTCTCCTAGCTCAAGATAAGCATCTCCTTTTGCTCCCTCTACAATCGGAACTAAAAGTAGGTCTTCTGTGTCGAATGAACTTAAATAATCGATTGCTGAATCGTATTCACCCAATCTCAGGTAAGAAATACCGGTATAGTAATTTGCTAAATTTCCAGCATCAGTCATTCCATACTCATCAATGATATCCAGAAAACCTAAATAGTTTCCATCGCCATTGATGGCCAAATTGAAAGAATCTTTTTCAAAATATTGTTCAGCCATGAACATTTGCTCTTGAGCATCAGTTTCGCGTGGATGAATATATAACCGGGTAAATCCGAGATAAGCTACAACAATAGCAACTATAACACCAACAACGATTGTCAGAGTTTTCTGATTTTCCTCAATTAACTGCTCAGTTTTTGTCAAAGTATTTTCTACTTCCGAAAAGCTGTCGTGTTCTTTTTTGTCTTTATTCTTTACCATCTTAAAAAAGGTTATTCCAAATTTGTGACGCAAAAATATGCTTTTTTATAAAATAAAAAGCAGGAATAGTTTATAAAATTTAATATTAATCAACATGTTGCTGTTATTAGCTTCTTTTAGATAAATTACAGGTACTGTTTTTGCTTGTATTACAGGGGGTATCGGCGTTTTGGTTAATAAAAAGTGGTGCGATGTTGACATTCGGGGCAAAAAGCATTCCGGCATGATTTGTAATTTTCTTAGTTTTGCTTCTTGATATTTAGAATAATTGTACATGCATATTCAACACTTGGCATTGGTTAATTTTAAGAATTTTGAGGAAGCTGATTTAAAGTTTTCGTCAAACTTGAACTGCTTTATTGGAAATAATGGGGCCGGGAAAACAAATTTGATGGATGCAATTTATTATTTATCGTTCTGTAAAAGTTTTTCCAGTGCTATCGATGGGTTGAATATTCGCCATGAAGAAGAGTTTTTTGTTGTTCAAGGGAAATATCAGCGTCTGGAGCAAGATGAGCATATTTACTGTGGCTTAAAGCGAGGACAGAAAAAGCACTTCAAACGGAATAAAAAGGAATACAAGAAGCTTTCGGAACACATTGGATTGTTGCCATTGATCATTATTACCCCGTCCGATATAAACTTAATTATGGGGGGAAGTGATGAGCGTCGACGTTTCTTAGACGGACTCATTTCGCAATACGATCAGGTTTATCTTGATAACTTGATTCGGTACAACCGGGCCTTATTGCAGCGCAATAAATTGTTGAAGCAGTTTGCCAGCGAACGATTTTTTAGCGAGGAAAGCCTGGAAGTTTGGAGCGATCAGTTAGTGCATTACGGACAATTGATTCATGAAAAACGGGTAGAATACCTGCAGAAACTACAGCCGATTTTTCAGCAGTATTATGAACTAATTTCCTCAGGGAAGGAGCGGATCGAAATGATCCATGAGTCAAAATTGAACGAAAATGATTTAGGAAGTTTACTG
Organism: Sunxiuqinia elliptica; assembly: GCF_900113005.1. GTDB lineage: Bacteria > Bacteroidota > Bacteroidia > Bacteroidales > Prolixibacteraceae > Sunxiuqinia > Sunxiuqinia elliptica. Next base: position 127,912 of record NZ_FONW01000010.1, on the reverse strand, counting down.
AAAGAGTCAATCGCTAAAGACCGCATTTTACAGTATACTTCAGTCGGTATCCATAAAGATGATATTCTATTCAACTTGGGAGATTACCCGATTAAGAAGCTTGGCTCGCAAGGGCAAAAGAAGACTTATCTGGTGGCTTTGAAATTAGCTCAGTTTGATTTTATTAAAGAGCTTTCAGGGATGACGCCAATCTTGTTGTTGGATGATATTTTTGATAAATTAGATAAGAATCGGGTGGAGCAAATTGTGAAGTTGGTGGCTAATGATCATTTTGGACAAATTTTTATAACCGATACAAACAGAGAACATCTAGATCAAATAATTACGGAAATTGAGGCCGATTACAAAATTTTTCAGGTCGTTGAAGGCTCCGTAAATGAGGACATAAAATGAGACGAAGCAATACACAAAAATTAAGCGAAGTCTTGCGAGACTATATTGAAGAGAATAAGCTACAAAAAAAGCTTACTGAGGTTGATCTAATTGCTTCGTGGGAACAGGTTGTCGGTAAAACGATTGCCCGTTATACCGAATCATTACGAATCAGTAATGGAACTTTGTTTGTAAAAACAAGCTCGCCAGCATTACGTAGTGAGTTGGTTATGATGAAAGAACAATTGAAAGCCCGACTCAATGAACAGGCGGGCGAGCAACTTATTAAGGAAATTATTTTTCGGTAGTACTTAGAAGCGTTCTACAGCCGAAAAGAAAAAATCACTTTCGCGCTTTGCACTTTCATCGCTATCAGAACCATGCACCGCGTTATGCGATTTCGATTCTGCATATAGCTTACGAATGGTTCCTTCTTCTGCTTCAACGGGGTCGGTTGCTCCAATCAACTTTCTGAAATCAGCAACCGCATTTTCTTTTTCAAGAATCATGGCCACAATAGGGCCTGAACTCATAAAAGTTGTTAAATCTTCATAAAAATACTTACCTCGGTGTTCTCCGTAAAAATCACCAGCTTGATTCTTAGATAATTGAAGTAATTTCATGGCGCGAATTATGAAGCCCGCATCTGTAATTTTTTGAATGATAGGGCCAACGTAGTTGCGTTCAACAGCAATTGGCTTGATCATTGTAAGTGTTTGATTACCATTCATGTTTGAGTTGTTTGTTAAGGGGTAAATATAGGTTTAACGAATTTAGAAAATAAATTAACCAAAATTAAATCCGGGGTGCATTATTTTTATATTTGTACTCGAATCAAAAAGTAGACATCTTGAAAGAACTTAATATAGAGACGATTAAAGCTTTTAAAGAACTTCTTGGAACATCAGCCAAGCGTATTGTTATTGTGCCTCATGTTAATCCCGATGGAGATGCCGTTGGCTCTGCTTTGGGAATGGCTCGTGTGCTAAAAAACGCAGGACACTGGGTAAATGTTTTGAGCGTTAATGACTACCCTGGTTTTTATCGCTGGATGACCGGGCACAATGAGGTCAGCTATTACTCAAAAAGTTCGAAAAAAGCTGCTCAATTGTTGGATGAATCAGATTTATTGGTTTGTCTTGACTTTAATCATTTATCTCGTACGGGAGATATGAAGTCGCTGATTGAGAATTATACGAAGCCAAGCATTTTGATTGACCATCATCCATATCCACAGGATTTTCCTTCAGTTCTAATTTCTCATCCTGAATGTTCGTCAACGGCCGAATTGGTATTTCATGTGTTGACTGCAGCAGGATTTAAGGAGCATGTTGATAAAGAAGCTGCAGAGGCGCTTTTTTGCGGAATCATGACTGACACCGGTTCGTTTGACTACAATGTTTCGGATCCGCAAACGTTCCAAACAGTAGGCGAATTGTTGAAATATGGAATTGACCAGGAGTACATTCATTCGCAGGTTTTTGACAATTACTCTGCCGATAGGATGCGCTTGTTGGGCTATTGTTTGAACGAGTGCATGGAAGTATTTCCTGAATATCATGCCGCAGTGATGTTTTTGTCGAAAGAAACCCAGAAAAAATTTAACTTTGTGCGCGGTGACAGCGAAGGCTTTGTAAATTACCCGCTTTCAATCAAAGGAATTCATTTCAGCACCTTGTTTACCGAGAAGGACGACATGGTGAAAGCTTCATTTCGGTCGAAAGGGGAATTCGCTGTAAATGAGTTCGCTGCAAAAAACTTTAATGGAGGAGGCCATTGCAACGCAGCCGGAGGGGAGGTTTTTGCATCATTATCAGACACGCTTGATAAATACCGGGAGTTATTGCCCGACTATCAGGCAGAGTTGATAAGAACAAAATCGGAATAATTGTTTCTATATCAGTATTTTCAGAGATTGCCTATTAAACGAATTAAACTAGATAGCAGATAATTGTATACAATATAACCTATGAAATCAATTAAAGTATTAAAGTTTTTAGCCATCGCATTGCTTTTGGTCAGCGTTTATTCTTGTTTAGATGACCCAATAGAGGAAGAACCAATTAACTATACGCCACAGCGTGAGGCAGAACTTCTGTCAGTGTATTTAGACACTTTAATCGAACGAGGATATGATATTGATACAACCTCAATGGGGGTTTATTATATTCTTGAAGAAGAGGGCGAAGGAGAGTATATTCAATATGGTGATTCCATAGGTATTGAATATACGGGAATGAGAATTGATAATGGCTCGGTTTTCGATTCATCTCAATTTATGGAAGGTGGCGTTTGGAGGTTCACGTTCAAAGAAGGTAATTTGATTGATGGCTTTGAAGAGGCCTTGATGCATTTAAATAAAGGAGCTGAGGGCTGGTTTGTTATTCCTTCGGAATTAGCCTATGGTTCCGCAGGATATGCAACGATTCCTCCTTATACAACACTGGGGTTTAGTATTAAACTGGTTGACATATACGAAGAATAGAGAAATAAAGAGGAGTGCTATTGAAAATGGAATTTCAAGGTACTTTAGAATCATATAATTTTCAAGAATATTCGGGATTACGATAAAAAATACAAAAATGAAGAAGACTTTTTTCCTGATCGTTTCAGTTGTTGCAATTATTGCCATATCAGTTTCATGTAAAGATAATGGCTTAGATTTAGAAAAACTGCGAGCTGAAGAGATACAAAAATTAGAGGAATTTATTGAGAAAAATGATATTCAAGAGGAGCCAACAGCTTCCGGCCTATATTACATTGAGCGTGAAAAAGGAACCGGAGACACGATCAAAAATGGCGACCGGGTAAAAATATTTTACACCGGAATGCTAATTGACAGCACAGTATTCGACATGTCAGGCACCTATGAACCTTTTGATTTTATTGTAGGAGGCAGTGGAGTGATTGCAGGTATGAGTGAGGGTGTAACTCACATGAGACAGGGAGGCAAAGGAACGTTGATTATTCCTTCTGAATTGGCCTATGGAGCAAGTTCCAGTCAAGGGTTACCTCGGTTTTCAACACTAATCTTTGATATTGAAATAAAAAACCACTATAAGCTTAGTACTGAAGACACTGAAGAATAATACAAAACCCGCAATTGCGGGTTTCTTTTTTATATGCAACCACAACGAATAGAACTTTTAAAGAAACTGCTCCCCGGCTTTATTCCGCTGTTTGTTTTCATTACGATCGATGAAATCTGGGGAACAAAGGCTGGCTTAATCGCCGCATTGGCTATTGGAGTGTTGGAACTGGCTTGGATCGGTTATCGCGAAAAGCGCTTTGATCGTTTTGTGCTGTTCGACACTTTGTTGTTGTTGGCTTTAGGGGGTGTGTCCTTGTTATTGCATAATGATATCTTTTTTAAACTCAAACCGGCTCTGGTTGAGTTGATCTTATGCGCTGTTCTTGCATTGTCAGCTTTTTCTAAGGTCAATGTGGTTGCTTTAATGAGCCGTCGGTACATGAAAGATATCGAGCTGTCAGAACAGCAAATGACTCAAATGCGGAAGAGTCTAAAATTGATGTTTTTTGTTTTTTCGGCTCATACTGCGCTGGTGTTCTATGCCGCCTTCTGGTTGTCAAACGAAGCTTGGGCTTTTATTAGTGGGGGCTTGTTTTACATCCTGTTTGGAGTGATTTTTATTTTCGAACTCTGGAAGCAAAAGCGAACACAGAAAAGTTTGGCAGAGGAAGAACAGTTACCGATTGTCAATGAAAGTGGGGAAGTGATTGGAAAAGCTCCTCGTTCGGTTTGTCATGGTGGCGGAAAGTTGTTGCACCCGGTAGTTCATCTGCATGTTTTCAATAAGAAGGGAGCAATTTATCTACAAAAACGACCTTTAAACAAGCTTGTTCAACCGGGAAAGTGGGATACTGCTGTTGGTGGTCACATTGCTTTTGGTGAGGATTTACAAACTGCTTTACAGCGCGAAGCGTGGGAAGAAATCGGATTAAAAAACTTCTCCGCGCGACTTTTAAAGCAGTACGTTTGGGAGAGCGATGTGGAAAGGGAGTTGGTTTATGTTTTTACAACCCATGATTTTCAAAGCATCCACTTGCATTCCGATGAGGTGGAAGAGGGCAAATTTTGGACCCCCAAGCAGATTGCTCAAAATCTAGGGAAAGGCCTATTTACCCCCAATTTTGAACACGAGTTTAGCACCTTCTTTAACTCAAAATAGGAGGCCTTAGCACTTTCTCTTACGTATAAACAGATCAGCAGAATACCAGTTCGTCTATTTCCCCAGAATGAAAATCGCCGGCCTCTTTTGGATTGCGGGTTTCGACTTTCTCCACTCCGAGATACTTTTTGTTTTTATAAACTCGGTTTCTAAAGTCAGATCGCAGGCAATGCAAAGTTTGGTGTGAGGTTGACAATTGTTGAGTAAATCATCCAATAACTGCAAATTACGATATGGGGCTTCAATGAATAGCTGGCTTTGATTTTCGCTATAAATCCGGTTTTCGAGCAGCTTAATTTGCTTGCCTTTTTCGCCCTTCTTTATTGGTAGGTAGCCATTGAAAGCAAAGTTTTGACCATTCATTCCAGAAGCCATCATAGCCAGTAAAATGGAAGAGGGACCAACCATTGGTACAACTTGAATGCCTTTTTGGTGGGCTATTCGCACAACTTCAGCACCAGGGTCAGCCACTCCCGGACATCCTGCCTCAGACATGATGCCAACGGCTTGGTCTGCTTTTATTGGCTGAAGATAGGAACTGATACGGTTTTGATCGGTGTGCTTATTTAATTCATAAAAATGAAGCGAATCAATATCAATATTTTTATCCACCTTCTTTAAGAAACGACGTGCTGTACGCACATTCTCAACGATGAAATGAGATATGGATAAGATAATATTCCTATGATTATCTGGAATCACTGTTTGAAGGTCACTTTCTCCTAGCGTGACAGGTATGAGGTATAATTGAGCCATGAGTCAAAATTTTTTCAAAATTAATTAATTTACACGGTCGGCATAAGAAAATCTATTTTTTGTAGTTTTGCCTGAATACATGGAAAAGACTGAAAAAATAGCTGTTGAACTTTTAGGGACCGGTACTTCGCAAGGGGTTCCGGTTGTTGCTTGTGATTGTGAGGTTTGTCAATCGACTGACCCTAAAGACCAACGTTTACGGTCGGCTTTGTTTGTTGAGCTTAATGGCTTAAAGCTGGTTATTGACGCAGGTCCTGATTTTCGCCAGCAGATGCTACGAATTGGATTGCGAAAGCTGGATGCTATTTTGTTAACCCACGAGCATACCGACCATCTGTTTGGCTTGGATGATATTCGAGCTTTTAATTGGGTGCAGAAACACCCGACTGACATTTACGCCGAAAAAAGAGTGCAAACTGCTATAAAAAGAGTGTTTGACTACGTATTTGAGAAAAATAAGTATCCGGGAATTCCTCAAATGAACTTACACTTGGTTGAAAATAAGCCTTTCAATATTGGTCCGGTTGAGATATTACCCGTTCGTGGCTTTCATCATAAGTTGCCTGTATTTGGTTATCGAATTGGAAAAATGGCCTACCTCACTGACATTAATCATTTGCCAGAGGAAGAGATTGCAAAACTTCAGAACTTGGATGTTTTGATTGTGAATGCGCTGCGCATTGAAAAGCATATTTCGCATTTCAATTTGGAAGAAGCATTGGCTCTAATTGAGCAGGTAAAACCGCGCAAGGCTTACTTAACCCATATTTCTCATCTAATGGGCTTGCACAGCAAGATTGAAAAGCTTTTACCCGAAAATGTATTCTTGGCTTATGATGGTTTAAAACTCTCGATTGAAAACGATTGAGGGTTGTAGATTTGGAGTTCAATCGTTGAAATTTCAACTTATCGATTATCGCACCTTCAAATTGTCAACGTTTTTCTCGCAGCAACGGAATAGCACTGATTAAGGCAACAATGGCATAGCTAATGCCTGTAACCAACAGCGCCGAGGATAAACTGAAATGGTCGGTAAGGTAACCCAATAGGGGGCCGATAATTGCGAAATTGATTCGAATAACAAAATTGCGCACCGACAGAATTGTTGCTCTAACTTCTGATTGGGTGTAGCGGTTGATGTAGTCTTTCAGAATTGGATGGGCAATTCCCCGAATCAAATAAAACCAAAAAAGAATGGCAATACCAGCCAGACTGATTTTCCAGGCAGCAAGTAAATAGCCTATGCTCAAACCCAAAATAATGGTGAGTAGTGCATAGCGTTGTCCCAAGCGATTTTCTACTTTATAAGAAAACATCGATGAAACACCTACCGATAGGTTGAGTAGGGTCCACATCACTCCAAAAAGGGTAAGAGGTAAACCGGCTTCCTGAAAAAAGGGCTGAACAAACCAAGCAAAAGTAAGCGAGGCTGTTCCTGTAAAAGCTGAAACCAATAAGGCAGATCGTAAGTATTGATGAGTGAAAGTTTGTTTAACTGTTTGGAGAATACTCTTGAAATTTGGAGCTTTTTCATGCAGGTGTATTTTGGGCTCGCGCAATAAAATGGCAGCAGGTATAGCAATTGCTGCAACTCCAAACTGAAAATAAAAGGGAAGTCGTAGGCTGACAGTTGCTAGTAGCCCACCACATACGCCGGCAATGGCTTCTGCAAAATTCCCGGCCGAAGTAATCCATCCCTCTTGCTTGATGTAAGTTCGTTCTTGTTTCGATGCTTTTAAAGTGTCATAAAGCATGGCTGAGTCGGCCCCGGAAACGAAGCTGTGACCAAGCCCAAGAACAATTTCAGCAACTGCAAAGGCCCAAAATCCATGCGAAAAACTATACATCGCAAAGCCTCCAGCTCCGAGGATAGCTCCTGCAAGTAGCGTTTTTTTGCGTCCCCACACGTCAGCAAAATAGCCCGAAGGAAGTTCCATCGCTACGATGGCAATGGAGTAAATCGACTTAAGCCAAAAAATTTCCTGCATGTTTAGCCCGTTGTCTTGATAAAACAGGACGACAATGGGCATGATCAGGTTAAACCATTTGGCGAACTTAATCAGGTAAAGATTGATGATATTAGAGCGGTGTCCATAAAACATGACGATGCAAAAATAGAAACTTTAATCAATACTTTTAGAGAAAGTAAGCTGAATGAATGTTAGTAATTTTGATCAAAAATAGGTCGATTTCTTTTTAATATGATATTTGTTGGCGCTTTTGGGGAGATTTTTGCTACTTTTGACGCTTGAGAAATTAATACATGTATAACTGCTGCTACCAGGCAGTTTTATTTTTATGATATGAAACTATATTTTCCAGAAAACTACAAGTCGCACCTGGACTTAAAACAAACAGAGAAGGCCATCAAATTGGTCAAAGACTTTTTTCAGCAGGATTTATCGTCGGAGTTGAAATTAAGTCGCGTGACAGCTCCTTTATTCGTGATGAAAGGCACCGGAATCAATGATGATTTAAATGGAATTGAACGTCCGGTTACCTTCCCGGTAAAGGAGTTGAATGACCATGTAGCGGAAGTTGTACATTCGTTGGCCAAATGGAAGCGAATGAGTTTGGCTGATCTGGACTTTGCTTCGGGCTACGGTTTGTATACGGACATGAATGCGATTCGCCCTGATGAAGAATTGACAAACATCCATTCATTATATGTTGACCAATGGGACTGGGAACGGGTAATTATCCCAGAAGAACGTAACCTGGATTTTCTGAAAAAGATTGTTCGGAAAATTTATTCGGTACTATTGCGCACTGAGTTTTTCGTTTATGAGCATTACCCTCAAATCACGCCTATTTTGCCAGAAGAAATTACCTTCATTCATGCTGAAGAGTTAGAGGCAAAATATCCAAGCTTAAGTCCTAAAGAGCGTGAAAATGCCATTGCTAAAGAGTTTGGTGCTGTTTTTATCATTGGTATCGGAGCCGAACTTCCTAGTGGCGAAAAGCATGATGGACGAGCTCCTGATTATGATGATTGGACAACTGAAACGGTTAACGGCTTCAAAGGGCTGAATGGTGATATCTTAATCTGGAATCCGGTTTTGCAAAGTTCTTTTGAGATTTCATCGATGGGAATTCGCGTTGACAAAGAAGCCTTGCTACATCAATTGAAGATCACTGGAACGGAGGATCGCAAAGAATTGTTGTGGCATAAGCGTTTGTTGAATGATGAATTTCCTTTGTCGATAGGAGGCGGAATTGGGCAGTCTCGTATTTGCATGTACTTCTTGCGTAAAGCGCACATTGGTGAAATTCAGGCAAGTATTTGGCCTGATGAAATGTATAAGCAATGTCGAGCCAATAACATACACTTGGTATAATAAGTAATTTGAACTATTCGATTGTAAAAAATAGCCTATAGGCGGTTGAAGTTTTTGATATTTTTATATCTTTGCAACCGCTTTAAGGATGCCTCGGTAGCTCAGTTGGATAGAGCAACTGCCTTCTAAGCAGTAGGTCATGGGTTCGAATCCCGTCCGGGGTACCAAGGGGGGGATTTCATCATTTTTGATGGAATCCCTTTTTTTATATCCTTCTGAAAAGCCCGTCAATTCAGGGATTATAGAAAAGAAGATATTCATGCGAGAAGTTCGAACTTTGTCTAGTTCTCGGTTGTAGGTAATTCCTTCCGGAAATAGTAGATTTTGAAACACTCTTTTTTCCTCTAACTCTAACTTTTCCCACAAAGATAGGGGGTTGGTACACATTTTAGCTGTAAAATTTATTGCTTTTTTGAGGTTCGAACTATATTCGCCGGTCTTGCTTAATTCTTGTTCAATTTTAAAACACTCTTTTTCGTATTTCGGTTTGAACTTTTGATAAAGATTATGGTCAATTTTTCCTGTAGCAAAACGTTCCTCAATCGTTTCCAGTTTACCTCTTATTTCGGCAACCTTATTTTTTAGACATTTAGCATCTTCAATCTGCGACTGAAAAAAAGTGGCCATTTGTTCCTCTATTTGCAATTTGACGATTTCAAACTCTTCTTTCTCTATTTTTAACGTTTTCAACATTTCCCTAAACATCTCATGCATTGCTTTGGCGCTTCGGTTTACATTACACCCTTTTGTAGGACATTTATAGTAGTACAAACCTTTTTTTTCTTACTAAATAGCCTGTTAAAAAGGTGCCGCATTTGTCGCATCTTGCAAATACTTTAAGGGGTAAATTGTCATTGTCCTTCTCATGTACAAATCCATGTACCCTTTTTTCTTGCCGAATGTTGTGAACCATTAGAAATAGCTCTTTAGAAACCAAAGGCTCGTGCCTTCCCTAAATTACCTGTCCTGGAAGCATTTTACTAGTTATTAATCCGCAATAAAATGGATTACTGAACAAGTTGTTTAGCCTCTTTTCAGATATATTTACCCCTATTTTATTTAGCCGACGTACAATTTCAATGTTGGATAACTGTTTATATGCCTTCAATTCAAAGGCTTTTTTTAAAAGCTTACCTTCTTTATTGATGACCAGCTTACGTTCAGCCTTTCCTTTATTCAAATCTTTATAACCGCGTGGAACTCCCCACAACCAATAGCCTTTCATCAACAACTCTTTCATTCCCGTAACCACTTTGTCGCGCCTTAATTCATTGTCCATCTGCCCAAAGAGGAATAGTATTTTTTGCTGGAAGGATCCCGCCGGAGTTGTAGGGTCAAGTTCCTGCGTGGTTGCTAGTGTTATAACTCCGTATCTTTTCAGCAGATCATCGGCAATAGAAGCCCCGTTAATACCGGAGCGGGAAAAGCGTTCATAAGAGTAAACAATTACATAGTTGACTTTTTTGGAGCGTTTCACAAAGGTCAGCATGCTGTTAAACTCTTTACGGTCGTCTGTTTTGGCGGATTCGTATGTCCCGCCAAAATATCCAACAATGTTTAAACCTCGGCTTTTTGCGAAGATTTCACAGTGTTTCTTTTGAGACGTTAGGCTGGTGTTATCTTCTTGGTCTGCAGATGATACTCGGGTATATATAACTGCATTATTGCCCTCCTGGAATTGCTTTGGCGCTTGTGGCGCAAATTGTTTAAAGAGGTTTAAATCGTTCATAGAAGTAAGGATTTTGAATAAAATCAACGTTAAGGTAATGCAAATACCGAACCCAATTGGGCTATTTCTTTGAAATATAAGCGCTGAGTATCAGTAAGGCAATGGTTTCTGCACTTTTGATAAGCCGCTTGTAATTTTCGGGAGACAAATCATTGTATTTAGCAGTATGGCGGAGTTCCTCCAAGGGGATTCTATCCCTGACTCTTTGGGTGGCTTCTTCAATATTTCTGCTTTTTGTTTTCTGCATAAGCTATATGATCGGTTTTGTGGCAATTCTGGGCAAATCTATTTCGGAAAATTGAAGATTGATTATTATCAGTTAATGTGTCTAGTCTTGTCTTTATTTGTCTATAGCTACATAGTAGCTTTTACATTTATTGATGCTCCTTTATTTCATCAAAATTCGATGATCTAATACTTTAGCTTGGTTTTTGTGCACACAAAAAGGAATATTTTAATCAATTTGTGAATATATCACCTGAACCAAGTAAAAATAATAACCAAAAAAAGAGGAAAGATGAAAAACAAATCTTTAAAAGCTTTTCTAAATGAGTTTACAGAATTGGCGGATCAGAAAGAGGAGGTTCGTATGCAGGAAATGGAACGGCTGATTGAAAAATGGAAAAAAATGATAAAGAAGATACAGACAAGGGGGGGAAGCCAAGCTGAGGAATATAGGAATTGGCACCATCTTAAGCTATCTATCGAATGGGTTAAAGAAACTCTAGTCATTGAAAGAAAAAGTCTGCACCTGATTTGCTGGCGTTTTTAGACCACTTAGTTCATTATGTAGAAATAGAAATTGAATGTACAAGATTTCGTCGGATAGAGAGTGGTAAACCAGTCAAATTAAATATATACAAAGGAACACTCCTTACCTGGACAGGCAGTAAACGTGCTTTACTGGAATTGATCTATGCTTTGTTTCTCACTATGAGTATTAATAACGGAAAGATTTCGATAAAAGAACTTGTTGGATTTTTCAGTCATACGTTTAATATTAGCCTCCCAGGTTATCACAAGCAAAAAAAGAATGTGTACATGAAAGATATGGACTTTGATTCAAAAGGGAATCCGGTTGTGCTGTATATTCGTAGCAATGGGTATAAGCCCGGACCGGAAAGCACTCCTTATGAATGGTGCGTAACTTTTTGGGATGGAAAAGCCTGGCAAACAACCGTGGTGACTGAGTCGGACCATAATTACGACATGGGGAGTCTTTTCATTGCGGAGGATAATTGGAGCATTGTTGGTCCAACCGAGCAAGGGACACAAGCCTGGGGTGTCGGTGGTGAGTTGGCCATTTGGCAATCAAGTGATCAGGGAGCAACATGGCAGAAGAAGCTGGATGTGACGAAACATAGTAAACGGGCTCATTCCTATGTGCGCAGACCGCTAAACTTTAAAGCTCCTTTTTGTTTTTTCTGGGCAGATGGTCATTCGCATGACTTCAGTAAGTCCGAGCTTTACTTTGGCAATTTTAATGGCACGATATACAAATTGCCTTATACCATGGAAGGCGATTTTGCTAAGCCGGAACGAATTAGTCAGTAATTGCTAGAGGTGTTTGCAGACATTGTGCTAGCGAGTCTCACACTAAGCTGAATGAAGAGCAAGTGTTGGGGATTTATAAATTAAATACTTTCTTTACCTGTCTGACGACAAATACTACTCAAAAAAAATAGACAGATGAAAAAACGACTACTCCTTGTAGCGCTCGTGCTCGGTTCTTTATCGGGTAAACTTTGGGCGCAGGTGAATTACCTGAAAGAATCGGATGCTGATTTTCAAAAACGTATGGAATGGTTTACCAATGCTAAGTATGGCATGTTCATTCATTTTGGCTTGTACAGTCAGCTTGGGGGAATTTATGATGGAAAAACAGTTAAGGGATATGCCGAATGGATTCAATCATCGGCTGATATTTCACGGGAAGAGTATGCCCGGTTAATTGATACCTGGAACCCACAGCATTTTGACGCGGATAAAATAGCACGTTTAGCTAAAAAGGCCGGCATGAAATACTTGGTGATTACCACAAAACACCATGAAGGTTTTTGCTTGTGGAATTCTGAGTATACCGATTTTGATATTGCCAGTTCTCCGATGAAAGGACGTGATCTGATTCAGGAACTATCTGATGCCTGTAAAAAGCAAGGAATCAAATTCGGAACGTACTACAGTATTATTGATTGGCATCACCCTTCACAACATCGCAATGATTCTGGAAAAGATGGATGGAATCGTTGGGGCCAGGTGGCTATGATTCCTGAGAAGAAACAAGAGTACATCGCTTATATGAAAAATCAAATCCGTGAATTGGTTGAAAAGTATGATACTGAGATTTTGTGGTTTGATGGCGATTGGGTGAATTGGTGGGACATGGAGAGTGGCGAGGACTTGTACCAATACATTCGTACGTTAAAACCGTCGATTATCATCAATAATCGAGTGGCCAAACGAGCCCAGTTTAAACGAGACTTTGGAACACCGGAACAGGAACACCCTGGAGATGCATTGGAGCACTACTGGGAGGCATGCTATACCATGAATGATTCATGGGGATTTAAAAAAGAGGATCATAACTGGAAAAGCGCTGATAAAGTTTATACCCAGCTCATGGAAATCAACGAAAGAGGAGGAAATCTCTTGCTAAACATTGGGCCCGATGGGGAAGGTAATGTTCCTGAAGAAAGTGTTCAAATCCTAAAAGAAGTAGGAAAGAAACTAAAGAAGAAATAGTCCTTGAGCTTGTTCAGTAGAAAGGTTCCTGTTGTGGATTAGGATGAATTCTAACGGGACATGAGTCTGTTTAAGGATGGAAAACTTACGCTTGTTTTTCTTCCTCAAACAGACTTTTCTTTTTTTGATAATTGCCGGGAGTTAGCCCGATTATTTTTTTGAATTGCCGGTTAAAATAGGACAGATTATTGTAGCCACATCGGAAACAAATTTCAGAAATCGAAAGATTCCCTTCAATTAAAAGCTTGCAGGCAAAACCTACCCGCACTTCATTGATAAATTCACTGACCGATTTTCGTGTCTTTTGACGAAAGAAACGACACAAGGATGCAGGAGTCATATTGGCAAGCAGAGCGAGCTCTTCCAGTTTAATTTCTTTTTCAAAATTGGTGAGGATATAATCATAGATTTTGTCAATTCGCTTGGAATGGTGTTTTTGATAATGATCGGCAAACGGAATACCTGATAGAATGGTCTGATTTTCCACTTGAGCTAGTTTGTGTAGCATTGTGAGCAAGTGTGTGAGTCGGTCAAAGGGCTGTTGGTCTATCATTTTTCGGAGCTTCCGTTTTACCGGATGTCCCTCGGGTAAATGGTAACTGATTCCGCGAGGAGAAAGCTCCAAAAGCTTTTTTATAGGAGCCATCTCAGGCAATTCCCAAAGACCAGGCCCTAAAAAGTCTTGTCCAAAATGCAGTACAATCGCACTAACTTTTTTTCTTGAGTTGTGGTCGAAGTAGCTGTCATCGCTCTTCCAAACATGGGGTAATCCAACTCCCAAAAGCACCAAATCTCCACTGCCAAAGCGTGATATATCATCACCAATAAAACGGGTCCCTTCACCTTGAATAATATACACGAGTTCCAATTCAGAGTGATAGTGCCAGTGGTCGTAAAAGGCAGTACGGGTATCTTTCCGAATTGAAATGGATTGATGAACCTGTTTGGTCAGTTTAAAATATTGTGCCTGCATAAAATGTCATTTTGTGCGAATACCGAATCACAAATTGAAGCAAATTTACTGGATTTATTGATCTGTTGAAAATATAGTTCAAGTTACAGGTAAAATGATTCAACTACTTTAAAGCTGAACAGTGTAATTTTGAACTGTGCAGGAAAGCACTATTTCTTTTCAACAAAAGGGATAAGCGATTTCCGGTAAGATTCAGATAAAAAGTACAATGAGATGTGATGATTACTACTACAACTAATAATATATAATGAGATGAAGAATCTACACTTTTTAATTTGTTTATTCATGTTCTTGCTAATTGCTCCGTCGGGTTACGGACAATTAGCTGTTGTTCCTCGAAACTCCTCGGTAAGTCCTGTGAAAGTTGACTTGAACGGGCGATGGAATTTCAATGATTCCTTTTCCGGAAACCTTGCTGAGGTGGGCAATCGAGCAAAAAAATGGCCTCAGATTGAAGTCCCTGGAGAATGGGCCATGCAGGGATTTGAGGTAGAACCTGGAAAGGCCGGAGTTTATTCCCGATCTTTTGCTGTTCCAAAGACATGGACAAACTGCAAGATCTTTTTACGTTGCGATGCCGTTTTTAGCAAGGCTGATTTATTTGTTAATGGGCAAAGTGCAGGTTCCCATACCGGCCCGATGGTTGCGTTTGAAAAAGAGGTTAGTTCTTTGCTCAAGCGTGGAAAGGAAAATCGCCTGACAATTGCTGTTACAGCAGAAACAATGGCTGATACCTTGATGTCGGGAACGCAATATGCTGCCCATCAACTGGGAGGAATTCTACGAAAGATTTACTTGTATGCCGTTCCTGAAGTATACCTTGCCGACTTGGTTGTAACCACTCCTTTGGATCAAAATTATGAGCATGCTGATTTAGCAATTAATGCAACATTAAAAAATGCTGTTGCTGCTGAACGTGCGGATGTAAATGTTCGTCTGTTCGCTCCCAATGGGAGGCAAGTGGAACTGGCAAACTCTCGTAAAACCGTCCAACTGAAGGGTGAAAAGGAGTTGCCAATCAGCCTTTCATTTCCGGTAGCTAAGCCTGATAAATGGGATGCTGAACATCCAAATTTATATCGGCTTGAGCTTGATGTTTTAACTGATGCTGGCGTTGAAACGATCGTGAAGAAAATAGGCTTTCGGCAAATTGAGGTCGTTGGCAATCAGCTTTTCGTGAACGGAACTCCGATTAAAATGAAGGGGGTGAACCGCCACGAAGTTCATCCATTGCGAGGCAGGAGTTTAACTCCTGAGCTTTGGAAGCAGGATGCTGAATTGTTTAAGCAGGGAAACGTGAACTACATCAGGACTTCCCATTACCCGCCAGCTGAAGAGTTTATCGCTTTGTGTGATAGTCTTGGCTTGTATGTCGAACTGGAGAATCCAATTTGCTGGGTGGGCCATGGAGCTAATGAGCACTGGAACGACAATGATCCCAAGGATCCGGCCATGTACAACTATTTTGAGCAAATTGCTCGTGCCGATCTGGCTTTCTTCCGGAATCATCCAAGTATCCTGATTTGGTCAATGGTCAATGAATCCATGTGGACAGCGAATTGGTCGCGGTTGGCCGATTTTTATGCGCAGCAAGACCCGACTCGACCTGCTACCTTTCATGATCAGGCTTACGGCGGATTTAACAACTACGGCAGTACGAAAATGCCGGTGGCCAACATGCACTATCCGGGTCCTAATGGGCCTCAGGTGGTGGAGGATTTTAAACGTCCGTTGTTATTTGGCGAGTACGCTCATCTGAATACCTACAACCGCGAAGAGATTGTAACTGACCCTGGCGTGCGTGATGCCTGGGGACGGGGATTCCGAAAAATGTGGGAAGGCATGTATAAAAGCCGGGGATGCCTTGGAGGGGCTATCTGGTCAGGAATTGACGATGTCTTTTATTTGCCCGACGGACGTGCTGTTGGTTATGGCGAGTGGGGGCCAATTGATGGCTGGCGACGCGAAAAACCGGAGTACTATCACATGAAAAAGAGCTATTCTCCGGTAAAAATACATAATCAGCATGTTGAAGTTCCTGAAAAAGGAAAGCCTATTCGTCTTCAAATAGAGAATCGCTTTGATTTTACAAACTTAAGTGAGTGCCGTATCTCCTGGCAAGTTGGAAATAAGTCAGGTACGGTAAACATGGATTTACCTCCACAAAAAACAGGCATCCTGGATATTTGGCCGACAAACACGCAGTTGGATGGAGAAATTTTGACAGTTCGTGTGGTCTCTCCTCAGAATATTGAAGTAGAAGCCTGTGCTATCGAAATAGGCCAGGTAAAACGCGATGATTTTCCCTTCCAAAAAGTGTTGGCTCGCCAGTTAGCAGTGTCACAAGCTGATGATCATTTGCAAATAGCAGGAGACGGATTTGAATGGGAGTTTGGCTTGAAAGAAGGAGTGATTAATGGAGCTCAGATCAATCATGAAAAAGTTCTCAATGGCGGAGCTGAACTGATGATGCTCGAGTTAAGAACAGGCCCTTGCAATACGGAACATAGCCTCGAAATTCCTCTTCATAA
Organism: Sunxiuqinia elliptica; assembly: GCF_900113005.1. Taxonomy (GTDB): domain Bacteria; phylum Bacteroidota; class Bacteroidia; order Bacteroidales; family Prolixibacteraceae; genus Sunxiuqinia; species Sunxiuqinia elliptica. The sequence continues at coordinate 111,281 of NZ_FONW01000010.1, read as the reverse complement.
CTCGCTTTGTACCGGGAAGAAGGTGCAGGATGTTAGCTGGGAGCAAGTAAACGATACGGTAAAAGTTAAAGTTTTGCTTAGTTACACGATGGCCGAGGGGGAGATCAACTACGCGTTCACAGCCGGAGGTGATGTGGTCGTCAATTACCAGATGAAGGCAACGATCAAAATGAATCCACGTCAATGGGGATTGGTTTTCTCAGTTCCCGAAAGCTCCCAAAATTTGCAGTGGTACCGGAAAGGACTTTGGAGTTGGTATCCTGAGAATCATATTGGACGTACGAATGGAGAAGTGGTACCTTTTGGCGACAAAGCTTTTCGAATTGAATCGTTTGGGCAAAAGCCTGTCAATGATTGGCGTTTTGATGCTATTTCGTTGGGAACAAATGATTTTAGAGCAACGCGTGAGAATATTTACTGGGCTGCTTTATCCAATGCCGATGGTTATGGGGTAACGGTTGTTGGCGATGGCCAGCAGGCTTTTAGGGCTTTTGTTGATGCTAACGAAAACATCAGCTTCTTGGTGGCTGGTTATTCAACCGGTGGCGGCGACATGTTCTTTAGCGGGCATTATAATGATGAGCGTAAACCTTTGGAAGAAGGAAGTGTGATCAAATCCTCCGTAAAACTGCAATTGGTGAAGAAGTAGGAAGCGCAGAGACAAGGATAAAAAAGGCACAGGCTCTGTTAAACAGGTATTGAAAACTCTAGAATAATGAAAAAACTAAGTCTATTAATGATAATCCTGGTGTTTGCAGTAAATATCCAGGCTCAATTTACTTTTGATCATCAAAAGTTGGAAACTATCCGTTGGAGCCCCATTCCCGAGAAAGTTAAGGGGATTGATGGGGTACAACTTGACCTGAATGGAACCTGGAACTTTAATCCAAGTCCAGCGGACTCGTTTTGGAAAAATATAGGCAGCACAAACTGGGAAAATATTGAGGTCCCGGGCGAATGGGGGATGCAAGGCTTTGAAGTAGATGCCGGACAGTATGCCGGTTACTATCGGGAGTTTCAGCTTCCTGAATCGTGGAAAAAAGCTCGTATTAAGCTAAAATGTGAAGCTGTTTACAGTGAATGTACCATTTGGATGAATGGAAAAGAAGTTGGTGGACACTTAGGCGGATTTACCCCTTTTGAGTTGGATGTTACCGACGCAGTTAAGAAAGGGAACAATACAATTGCGTTGGCTGTTCGTAGCGAAAGTGTGGCCGATAGTCTGTCCTCTGGTTCTCAATATGCTGTTCATCCTTTGGGAGGCATTTCCCGTCCAATTTATTTGATGGCCCTTCCCGAAGTGAATGTGGCATCCTTGCATGTCCAAACAACATTTGATGAGACATATGAAAATGCTCTTCTTGAAACCCAGGTTTTATTGTCTAATGAAAGCAACAGCAGTAAGAATGCCGTTCTAAAGTTTGAACTTACCGATCTGTCTGGAAAGCAAATTGCTTTTGAGGGCGACAAGCAACTGGCTGTTTTGCTGGAAGCAGGAACAAAAAAGATTGAAACAAGCGTGGATGTTCGGAAACCTGAAAAATGGGATCCGGAACATCCCAACCTTTATGTGCTGCATTGTTCACTGCTTGTGGATGGCGTAGAGCAAACAAAAGTGTCACGACGATTTGGTTTTCGGCAAGTTGAAGTTCGTGATAACCAGGTTTTTGTAAACAATCATCCCATAAAACTTCGAGGGGTTTGTCGCCACGAAGTTGATCCTTTGCGGGGACGTTCGTTAAATGGAAACCAATGGTTTGAGGATGTTAAACTGTTTAGAGAAGGAAATGTCAATTACATCCGAACTTCGCACTATCCTCCAAATCAAAAATTGTTGGATGCATGCGATGAGCTGGGAATGTTTGTTGAGGTGGAAGGCCCATTTTGCTGGGCTGGCAAAAAGCCTGTTAACAATTCAAACTACTTTGAAGCCATCGTGCAGCCCATCCTCGAAATGGTTGAATTGAATAAATCGCATCCATCGGTTTTGCATTGGTCAATTGCGAATGAGTCGTATGATTTTGATGAACTTTTTAAAGAAGCCGCTGACTTAGTAAAGGCTGCTGATCCTTCACGACCTCGTATTTTTAGTCAATACGGACCTGATGGAGATGGCGGATACCTGGAGCTTGCCAATCATCACTATCCAGGGCCTGGAGGTCCTGATAAGTACCGCAACCACAAGCGTCCAATTACTTTTGATGAATACGTACACTTGAATGCCTACAACCGGTTCGAGTTGATGACTGATCCTGGAATTCGTGATTTCTGGGGAGATATTTTGTATCATATGTGGGAGAAAATGTATGCTGCAAAAGGCGTACTGGGCGGCGCTCTATGGGCTGGTATTGATGATACCTTCTTTTTACCGTCGGGACATGCTGTTGGCTATGGAACCTGGGGGCCTGTCGATGGCTGGAGAAGGCCAAAACCAGAATATTGGCATATGAAGAAAATCTATTCACCGGTAAAAATCAAACTTGAAAGTGGACTGAATGATGAGCCTGTAAAGCTTACACTGGAGAATCGCTACTTCTTTTCAAATTTGGATGAATGCCGGATTACTTGGAATAATAATCAAGCCAAAGGACAACTACGAGTTGAGGCCAAGCCCGGAGAATCAGTCGAAGCAATGCTTCCTTTCACTTACAAAGAACTAGGAAAATTGAAGTTGACTGTTTACAAAGACAGCAAAGTGGCTGTTGATGAATATGCTTTTGATTTTTCGATGCCTGAAATGGAGATTATTAAAGCGAATGAGGATCGTTTTCAATGGAGCCGAAAAGGGAAACAAAAAATTGCAGAAAGTAAAAAGCTGAAGGTTGAGTTTGGCCCTGAAGGATTCCGTATTTCAGATTCAAAAGGACACGATGTGTTAAATGATTGGCCAATACTAATGCTGGTTTCTGCCAATAATAAAGGCGATACACAGATGACCAAAGAAACGCCGGACTATACGCTGTATTCTCCCGCTGCATCAAATCGTAGCATTCATTCTGTGGACGTAGAAGAAGGAGAGAAGCAGCTTAAAATTGTTCTGACTGAAGGATACGATGAGGCAACAGGAGCGATGGGAATCACTGTTCAGGCTAATGGCTCCATAGCTGTTTCGTACGATTACAGCATGCTGAAAAATGAGAATTTCCGTCAATGGGGTGTGGCATTTTCATTGCCTGAAACATTCAATACCCTGAGTTGGGAGAAAAAAGGACTGTGGACCGTTTACCCCGAAGATCATATTGGACGGCTGAAAGGTGAAGCGAAACTTTTTTACAACGATGAGCGCTGTGGATTAGCAGGCCCTTCGAAAAAGCCTTTCTGGGCTTATCATCAGGATCAAACGCGCTATGGAAGTAACGATTTCCGCTCAACCAAGCGCAATGTATTTCAAGCTGCCTTAGCTGCTAAAGGTGCAAGTACCATTCAGCTAAAATCGGACGGTAGCCAGCATGTACGTAGTTGGCTTGAGAATGGCAACATTCATTGGCTGGTGGCGGGGTACGATAATCCGGGGTCAGAACGGTTCCTGCGGGGATTTAGTTCTCATGCAGCTTTGTATGACATTCCATTAACCAGAGGACAAAAGCTAAGTGGACAAATAAAACTATTAATTACTAACGAATAAATAAGATGACTGCAAACGATTGGAAAGACGACGAAGAGCTTTTCGGTTTTATCCGTAAGGAACTCTATACAGCTGTAATTGGCGACATTATGGACAAGATGGGGCTTCAGCATCAGTTTTTACCTCCTCAAATCAGGCCGCTGAAAGAGGAGATGATGCTGGTTGGACGGGCGATGACTGTTTTGGAAGCTGACTGTTTCGAAGAATTGAGCCCCGGATCACAAAACCCCTTAATGGATAAACCATTTGGCTTGATGTTGGAAGCTTTGGATGATATCAAGCCGGGCGAGGTTTACATCTGCTCTGGTTCTTCTCCTGCCTATGCTTTAGTTGGCGAACTGATGCTTACCCGCATCAAAATGTGTGGTGGCACTGGAGCTGTTGTCAATGGTTATTCGCGCGATACCAAGGGGATTTATGATGTTGATTTACCGGTGTTTTCTTATGGACCCTATTCTCAGGATCAGGCACCTCGTGGTAAAGTGATTGACTTTCGGGTGCCTATCGAAATGAACGGGGTTCGTATCAATCCAGGTGATATTATTGTTGGTGATATTGATGGCGTTTGTGTGGTCCCTCAGTCGGTTGAGAAGGAAGTATTTGCGCGCTCTTTGGAAAAGGCTCGAGGGGAGAAAACGGTATTAAAAGCCATTCAGGAAGGGATGAGTGCTGTTGAAGCCTGGGACAAATACGGAATCATGTAAGGCAATGTATAAATAAGAAATAGCCATGAGTAAAGGATTTGAAAATCAGTGGTTCGGATATGGTCGTCTGAAAATTCTGGTTCCTGGTTCTTGTATCTTGGCTCTAATTTGAAATGAATGAAAATTACAGATGTAAAAGTATGGTTGGTTGAAGGTGTAAAGTACAATTGGACTTTACTTAAAATATATACCGACGAAGGAATTACAGGGGTTGGCGAAGCGACAAACTGGCCCGGAAGTCAAATGATCGAAGCTGCTGCAATTGAAGCAGGAAAACGTATTATCGGATTGGATCCGATGCGAACTGACTTTATCTGGACCAAATTGTATCGCGATTTGAATTGGGTTGGTCCTTTTGGTGTTAGTATGTGTGCAATTTCGGGTATTGACATGGCCTTACTCGATTTGAAGGCAAAGAAACTGGGAGTCCCAATGTATGAGTTGCTGGGAGGGGCGTTTCGGACAAAAATCAGGTTGTACGCCAACTACTGGTTCACTGGAGGTGGACACAATGCCGAGGATTATGCGATGCAGGCTCGAAAGGTAATGGACGCTGGCTTTAAGGGGGTTAAGTTTGATCCTTTTGCGCATGTCAACTATTTGTATGGTGAAGACTTAAACACCGATTTGGGCTTGAGCCAGGAGCAGCAAAACCGGGCTTTTGAGGTGAGCAAGGCCGTTCGCGAAGCGATTGGTCCCGATGCTGACTTGATGATCGAAACACATGCAATGCTCAATTTCAAAACAGCAGTGACCATGGCTGAACGATTGGCTCAGTTGAACATTACTTGGTATGAAGAGCCTGCAGGCCCTGAAAATGCCAATACTTTGAAAGCCTTTCGCGAACGCATCGATCCCAAAGTGTCGATTTGCGTGGGAGAGCGTCATTATACACGTCACGGAATTCGGGATCTGCTGGAGAAACAGGTGGTTGATGTTATTATGCCGGATATCACCCGTTGTGGTGGCCCTTCGGAAATGAAGCGCATGGCAACCATGGCCGAAACCTACAATGTGTTGTTGGCACCGCATAATCCAAATGGGCCCCTGTCAACATTGGCAAGTGCCCATGTGTGTGCGGCTGTTCCCAATTTCTTCCGGCAGGAATATATTTATTGCGATGTCCCTTGGCGAGATGAAGTAATTGATCATGCCATTGAGGTCGATCAAGGTTACCTGGTATTGTCTGATCGTCCGGGTTTAGGTGTCGATTTGGTTGAGCAAGAAATGGAGAAGCATCCGGGTATCCGTATTGCTAAAAAAGGTTTTTATATTTAGCAATAGGAAAGTACGAAGTGACTAAAGTATATTGACAGAGTTTGTGAGCCTTAAGTTAGTTCGAAGTAGTCTAAGAATCTATTGTCTTGGCTCTAACAAAAGTGTCTTTAAAAAATATAAACAGATAAAACCAATAAAAATGTTAGGGATTAATCTAACCGATAAAGTAGCTATTGTAACAGGTGTTTCCAGTGGTATTGGTGCAGGAGTCGCAAAAGTGCTGGCTGAAGCTGGCTGTCATGTGGCTGGTTGTGCAAGGACATCTGAAGATCAGGATAGTGTCAAAGATTTTATCAAGAGTGTTGAAGCTTTTGGGAAGAAAGCTTTTTACCAAGCGGTTGATGTTACCTCAAAAGAGCAGATTGCCTCTTTTGTTGAAAGTGTTGCCCGTGAATTTAAGCAGATCGATCTAGTGGTTTCCAATGCCGGGGTAAACGTATTCAAAGGAGCTTCGCAGTGTTCCGAAGAAGATTGGACATACAATCATGAACTAAACCTGGCTTCGCATTGGCGCTTGGCAAAAGCAAGCCGGAAACATTTAGAAGCAAGTTCTTCAGGAGTTTTTGTCGTTATGACTTCCAATCATGCTTACTCGTCAATTCCTGGTTGTTTTCCATACAATGTGACCAAAACGGCACTTACTGGTTTGGTTCGTGCCATGGCAATTGAATGGGGACCCTCTGTGCGGGTTGTGGGAGTCGCTCCTGGATTTATCGATACTCCCGGAAACGATAAATGGTTTAACTCGTTCCCGGACGCAGCCGCTGAACGTCAACGAACAATTGATTTGCATCCGGCAGGAAAACTTGGTACCCCAGAAGAAGTTGGAGCATGGTGTGCTTTTCTGGCAAGTGATTTTGCAGCTTTCGCTACGGGTACAACCTATCTTTTGGATGGAGGCCGGTCGGCTTTAATGCAGGACAGTTAGAATTGATGACTTATTATTTCTGATTTGCGGATAGAGATAGACCTTGGGAGTCCAGCTTGTGAGTTTCAGGTTGTTTGGATATCCGAAAGTCTGAATATCCGAACATCTCAAAGTCTAACATCTGGCATTTATGAAACTTTTGTTATTACTCTCAACATTGTTGATTACGAATTTACTTATGGGACAAAAAGTCGAGCTTGTTGAAAATACGCCAGTGGCAATTTTAGGAGAAGGCACGGTGTGGCACCCCTTTGAAAAGGTATTGTATTGGGTGGATATTACCGGAGAAAAACTTCATCGTTACGATCCGGTAAAGAAGGAAAATAAAACCTACCCAACGGGAAGTATGATTGGGACTGTCGTTCCTGCCGCTGGCGAGTTTACTGTTTTGCTCGCATTGGAAACGGGTATTTATGGAATGGCAGTGGATGGTGTTTTGCATCCATTGACCGACTATCCGAACGAATTGCAAGGGAACCGGTTTAACGATGGGAAATGCGATTCGGCCGGTCGTTTTTGGGTCGGAACAATGAACAAGAAAGTTGTTAAAGAAGCCGGCAATCTCTATGTTTTTGATGGGCAGGCTTTGACTGTGAAACAAGCAGGAGTAACGATTTCCAATGGAATTGTTTGGTCTTCTGATGGACAAACGATGTATTACATTGACACCGCTGAACAGTGCATTTTTGCCTACGACTTCAAGCAGGCGACCGGAGAATTGTCTAATCGTAGGATCGCCATAAATGTACCGGATGAGCTTGGAGCTCCGGATGGTATGACCATTGATTCGGAGGGAATGTTGTGGGTTGCCCACTGGGGCGGTCATGCCGTTATTCAGTGGAATCCAAATACGGGGGAACAACTGCGGGTAATCGATGTTCCCGCCCCTCATGTAACTTCCTGCGCTTTTGGTGGAGCTGATCTTAACACCTTGTTTATCTCAACAGCTAAAGAAGGCTTGTCTGAAGAGCAATTGCAAGCATACCCCTTAAGCGGCTCGCTTTTTCAAATTGCCCTTGATGTGCAAGGACTACCCGCAGGAGTCTATCGGTAGTTTTTACTTACCGTTGTCACTTTACGTCATTGTGAGAGGAGTAAGGCAATCTTTCTGATTCTTGATATGGAGTCGATCATCTAATTATTGGAAGCTGAGCTAATTGTCTTCGGAGTTAAAGTATATATTCTATTTGACATTCTTTTTTGGATAATATAGTTCATAAATGTGGAAATAGAGTTCATCAATTCCGCGAGGTAAAACGCTTATTTTTAGAGGAGAATATGAGTTGATATCCATTTTAAACAAAAGTTGATTTAAGACAGAAACTCGATATGCGCTTACTATTGAAAACTGGTTCTTTTTTATCAGCTACAAGTAAATAAACTGGCTAACGAAATTAAAAACAGAGGACTTCAATAAGCATTTAAGAGGTATAAACTGAAAAGACCGATGAACTAAAATAAAAACCGGCAAATGCGGAAACACTTGCCGGTGGATTACATGATGCTCTAACATCATGCTGATAAGTTAACAGCCACCGAAGTGGCTATTATAAAACTTAAAACATTCAAACTTATGAAAAAAAATCATGACTTTAAGAACAGGGTGGGGCGAAAACTACTGCTAGCCTTCCTGGTCCTTTTTGTAGGAACAAGCTTTTTGAAAGCACAACCGGTTAATCTTACCGGAACTGTTTCCGAGGCAGATACCGGCACGCCATTGCCGGGTGTTTCGGTGTTTGTTAAAGGAACAACAATTGGAACCATTACCGATGTTGATGGGGCATTTGCCTTGCAGGTGAATCCCCAGGCTAAAATCATTGTGTTCTCTTTTGTGGGTATGAAAACCCAGGAGATAGCAATCGGAAACAACAAGGAATTTAACGTTAGTTTGGAAAATGATGCAATTGGATTAGACGAAGTGGTTGCTGTTGGTTATGGTTCTCAAAAGAAATTGAATTTAACGGGAGCTTTAAGTTCGGTGGCTGAAGATGAGCTTAAAGGCCAGCCTGCCAATAATGTGGCTAGCCTGTTACAAGGGCGTATGCCGGGAGTAACGATCACTCAAAATTCAGGTCAACCCGGAAAAGAAGGGATCACAATCCGAATCAGAGGGGTGGGAACGATGAATAATTCAGACCCGATGGTTTTAGTTGATGGATTAGAGGCAAGCATGAATGATGTAAATCCGGCCGATATTGAAAGCATTACGACTTTGAAGGATGCATCTGCTGCTTCGATTTATGGAACAAGAGCTGCGAACGGGGTCATTTTAATAACCACCAAGCGCGGAAAAAAAGGAGAGCCGAAACTCAATTACAGTGGCTATGCTGGTTTTCAGAATCCATTAAACTTACCCAGCCATCTTTCATCCTACGAATATGCAAAGCTGCTGAATGAAGGTTTAGCCAACGAGGGAAAATCGCCTCAATACTCTGATCAGGAGCTGGAAGCGTTTAAAAACGGGCAAGCTCCTAACACCGATTGGTTGGATTTATTGCTTCAGGGGTCAGGCTTTACCCACAATCATAATCTGAGCATTACCGGAGGAAGTAATACTTCGCGTTATATGATTTCGTTGGCTTACTATAACCAAAAAGGGTTGGTGAAAAATACCAATCAAGATCGGTACACAGCACGTATTAATTTTGATAGCGATCTTGCTCATTGGTTGAAGTTTGGAATTAATTCAAGCTTATCACGCCGCGAAATCGTTCAGCCTACCAATCCTTTTGTCGGAATTGGAGTTGACCAGTTTTTCCGTCAGGCAAACCGGATTCCCAATGCAATTGCCAATAAGAATGAAGGAGGACAATTTATCAAATCGCACGTTGATGGTAACCCAATTGCCTGGATTGAAGCAGGCGGACAAGGAACTTCAATGTATTCGCATGCTTTAGGAAGTACATTTCTTGAAATGTTTTTAGCCGACGGACTATCATTAAAGACTTTGGCTGGTGTTGATTATACGATTGATGATGGAAGAACACATATCAAAACGATTACCTATGCTGGCGGTATTGAACAAGGTCCAAATTCGAAAGAGGACTATCTGGGACGTACCATAACCACAACACTTCAGGCAACCTTAACTTACGAGAAAACGTTTGGAAATCATGCCATAAAAGCATTGCTGGGAGCATCGAAGGAGAAGTATGCCTCGCATGTAACAAAAGCTTACCGGAAAAATTTTCCGTCAAACGCATTAACTGATTTAAATGCAGGGTCTTCTGAAGGAATGAAAGCAGAAGGTTCATCTGACGAAACGGCTTTGGGATCGTACTTTGGCCGTATTAACTACGATTATAAAGGAAAATACCTTTTTGAATCAACGCTCCGTCGTGATGCTTCTTCCAAATTCGCACCGGATGTTCGGGAAGCTTTTTTCCCATCATTTAGTGCCGGTTGGCGGATTTCTGAAGAGACTTTCCTGAAGCAAAAGGAATGGCTTGATAACCTTAAACTTCGCGGTTCTTGGGGACAACTGGGGAATCACCGAACAGATAGCTATCAATATTTGAGTACAATTAGTGCCGGGCAGGGATATCCTTTTGGCAACGTGATGCAGGATGGAGCCAGCCAAACAACGGCAAATAATCCAAGCATTTCGTGGGAAACAACAACCGAGTGGAACGTTGGTGTGGATGCAGCCGTTTTTGATGGCCTCTTTAGCTTAGGATTTGATTATTACGATCGCTTGACCGAAGACATTTTGACGAAGATTCCGGTATCTGCGGCGTATGGACTGGAAGCACCCGTGTCTAATATTGGAGCGATGAGCAATAAAGGAGTTGAATTACAATTGGGTCACCAGGGAAAAGTAGGAGCGTTGAACTATGCCGTGTCGGCTTATGGAACTTACAACAAGAATGAAGTCGTCACCTATCCCAATCCTTCAACGGGTGACTTGCTGAGAAGGGAAGGTGATCCTTGGGAAGCTTTTTATGGCTACGAATGCATTGGAAAGTTCCAAACCGATGAAGAAGCATCGACACTTCCTCATAGAACAGGGCTGGAACAAGCCGGTGACTTGAGGTATAAAGATCAGAACAACGATGGTGTTATCGATTCAAAAGACAAGGTTGTAATTGGTACAACACAGCCGAAGTACACTTACGGGTTTACTCTGCAAGCTGATTATAAACAGTTTGATTTTTCAGCCTTTTTCCAAGGGGCAGCGGATGTATATCGTACTTTCAACCGTGAGTTAATGTGGGGATTTATTGACGGCGCCAATGCTCAGGAAAAGCATTTGGATCGTACAATTGTTGAGAATGGAACAGTTGTGAAAGATGGCTACTTCCCCCGGGTTTTACCAAATAACTATGCAATTAATTCAGCACTAAGCACTTTTAGTGTGATGCGCTCGGACTACCTACGTTTAAAGAACATCACGTTAGGATATACCATTCCTGCAACCATAACCAAGAACAAGGTGGAACGCGCTCGAATCTACTTTAATGGACAGAACTTGTTTACATTGACTAATTTCTCTGATGATGCTGACCCAGAGGTGAGTAGTGGCTATGCTAGTTATGCTTATCCTCAGGTAAAAACGTTTTTGTTCGGAATAGACATTACGTTTTAAGTCGCTCATACCAATAGTTAAATTTTATCAAGTACTAAAAAAGAAATAAATGATGAAGAAGTTTTTATATATACTAACCATTTCATTGTTTGGGGTAGCGTGCAATGATGATTACCTGGATTTGGCACCAAATGGTGCGATGTCCGAAGCTACATTCTGGAAGTCGGAAAAAGACGCTGACCTTGCTCTAACCGGGTGTTATCGGGGATGGGAAGGATGGAGTAATATTTTGTTTTTTGATGGTGCCTCAGACAATGGTTATGAGCAATATGATTATGGTGCAAAAAAGTTAGGCAATGGATCATTAACGCCAACTGACGGGACAACTACCTGGACGGATGGTAACTCAGGGAAATGGTTTACTTATTCGAGAGTAAGGAAGTACAATGATTTTCTGGAGCGGATTGATCAGGTTGAAATGGATGAAGCAAAGAAAGAGCGCTACAAAGCTGAAGTTCGCTTTTTGAGAGCTTATGATTATTTCAATAAGGTGATTCACTATGGTGATATGCCGTTGGTTACAGAGGTGATTACTGATATTAATGAGGCTGCACTACCACGGACTCCTCAGGATCAGGTAGCTAAATTTGTGTTTGACGAGTTGGATGCAATTATCGCTGGAGGAGCACTTCCTACGCAAAATGTGATTGAAGCTTCCGGACATGTTACCAAAGGCGCTGCATTGGCCCTAAAAGCCCGGTTTAAATTGTATTTGGGAGAGTATGCTGCGGCTCAAAATGCAGCTGCACAAGTTATCGAAATGCCTTGCTTTGAGTTGTATCAAAATGGTTACGACAAATTGTTTTTACCTGCTGCAGAATCCGATAATAAAGAAGCTATTTTGAGTCTTCAGTTTGTGCCTGACAAGTACAACAACATTGCCTCATTAACATGTCTGCCTAACTCGCAAGGAGGCTGGGCTGCATTACAAGCATCATGGGATTTGATACAAGCCTATGAATCGACGGATGGTAGCCCTTTTAATGAGGATAAACCGTTTGAGAATAAAGATCCTCGCTTGGCAATGACTGTCTTGTATCCGGGGGCTCCTTATTATGGTGACTTTTTCGATCCATTTAATGGCCCCGATAAAAGCGGTGACCCAATTAATTGCCCAACTCGTATGCCTGTGCGTAAATACGTTGAGCCTTACGATGATGCTTGGAACCAATCAGGTGACTTCATGATTTTTAGATTAGCCGAGATGTATTTAATTTTTGCAGAATGTGCCCTTTACACAGGGGAGGATACCGATAAAGCGTTGGACTACATTAATTTGATTCGCGCTCGTAATGGCGTGAATATGCCGCCTAAAGAGAACTTGACAGAGGCTGTTGTGCGAAATGAGCGTCGGATTGAGTTGGCTTTTGAAGGCTTACGTTATTTCGATATAAAGCGTTGGGACATTGGAAGTGAAGCTTTGGGTGGACAGGTATTAGGCACTCGCTTGGGAACTGTTGATCATACCACTGGCGAAGTGAGTTGGGAAGGTGACCGCATTGTTGTTGAAGAGCGGCATTTTAATGCTGACAGAAAGTACTTGTTGCCAATTCCTCAATCGGAAATCGATTTAAATCCAAACATGACCCAGAATCCAGGGTATAATTAGGATATTTGGGCTGCACCTGCTGTTGACTTAGGTGCAGCCTACTTTTATTGCTACGAACTAAACTAAAATTGACGTATTATGAATCTTCTTACCGGACTGTTTATTGTTGCGCTTGCAGGCGTGTTGCAGGGATCCTTTTTTCTGCCAATGACTTACACCAAAAAATGGCAATGGGCCCATAGTTGGTTTGCTTTTTCGCTCTTGGCCATGTTGCTCTTAAATTGGGGAATTGCCTGGTTGACAATTCCGGGCATTGGAGCTATTGTGGCAGCAGTTCCGGTTAAATTGTTACTCTTGGTCTTATTTTTTGGCTTGTTGTGGGGACTTGGTGCTATTCTTTTCGGAAAGGCGATGGATCTATTGGGGATGGCTATCGGCTATCCGGTTATTATGGGCATTAATGCCATAACGGGGACTTTAGTTCCTGCCTTGGTTTTTTCAGCCTCGGTCTTTTTGCAATTAAAAGGACTGCTGATTCTCTTTGGAGCGGTTATCTCTGTTGTGGGAATCATTTTTTGCGCAAGAGCCTCGGCAAAAAAAGAGGAGGGTACAAACCTTTCTAAATACACTTCGGCAGGATTAGTTCTGGCAATCATTTCAGGCTTCACATCGTGTTTGCCTAATTTGGGAGCTGCTTTTAGTCAGGATATTACCCGAATTGCAGTTGAGCATGGCGTAGGGCAGGCGATGGCCGGAAATGTAATTTGGTCTTTGTTTTTTACGGCAGGATCTCTGGTGAATATGGGATATTGCTTGTTTGTTCTTATTAAAGGAAAAGAATTGAAAGCATTTCTTAATGAGCACAAAACGATGAATTGGGGCCTGATCCTGGGCATGTCAGCCATGTGGATTGGAAGTTTCTATGCTTATGGCTATGGTGCTGTCGTTTTAGGCGATTTAGGCTTGGTTGTTGGATGGCCACTGTTGGTCTCACTTTCCATTGTCATTGGAAATCTGTGGGGGATATTTCGGGGAGAATGGACAGGTGCTCCTCAAAAAGCCCGTAAAACACTTAACCTCGGAATTCTTGTTCTAATTGGTGCCGTTCTTATTATTGCCGCAAGCAATCACTTTTAATTAAGCGCAGTAGTTGCAAATATTTTATTGCAAATTGTTGGAGTTCAGAAGCTGTTTTTATTGCATAATCTTCGCTAAGACAATCATTGTTTGTAACGATTAACTTATTGGATCGCAAATATTTGTATTTTATTTTTTTGTTGCTAGTCATAGTTTTGAGGATAATATTAAACATTATGACGTTTAATTATGATTATTCGTAACTTTAATCTTGTCTAAAATAAATTATTCTAGAAAAATGATTTTCAAGAATTATATCCGATATTTAGGGCAATAGAAAAATTTATTTTCAAGGGAAGTTGGGCGCAATAGAATCGGATATACATCTTATCAAGGCTTTTAAGAAAGGGGATGCGGAGGCTTTTAAGCTGCTTTTTGATCAGTACCATGAGCGGTTGTATGCCTTTTTGTTTTCCATGTTGAGATCGAAAGAGGATGCCGAAGAAATTGTCCAGGAAACCTTTATAAAAATATGGGAGAGTCGAGCTTATTTTCTGGAAGATTACCCTTTTGAAGCGCTTCTATTTAAAATCGCCAAGAATACTTCGTTGAATTATAGCCGGAAGAAAGTGAACCGCCAGGTGTTTGAGAGTCGTTTTGATCTGGTTGTTGATCTTTCCGAGGAGTCGGCTGATCAGTATGTCCTGTTTAAAGAAACTCAACGCATTATTGAAACTATTTTGGACGGTTTACCACCAAAACGAAAAGAAATTTTTCTCCTTCAAAAAGTTGAAGGGCTTTCAAGAAATGAAATTGCAAAGCGTCTGGGAATATCTGTGATTACGGTTGATCATCAGTTATTTAAAGCCAATAAGTACCTAAAAGAAGAATTTAGGAAATATAGCTTCATGGTGCTAAATATCTTCTATTTGTAAGCAATTTTAAACTTTTTTTGATTTTTTTTAATTCGGAGTGGCAGTTTTTTTAAGGTCGCGTGTATTTACTAGTGATATTAAACACGATCTATGCAAACTGAAACGAAAATAAAGCTGCTTGAAAAGTTTTTTAGCGGCAGCATCTCAGATTCGGAATTGAAAAGTCTTTTTGTTTGGCTCAATAGCGAACAAGGTAATCAGGAGTATGAAAAACTAGCTGATGCGATCTGGACTTCTGGACAATTTGATGCGATTGAAAAAGTTGATTCTGCGAAGCTCTATTCTAAAATTTCGGCACGGCTTCAGGCAAAGCAGTTGGCCGGTAGAAAGCCGCTAATGATCAGCCTGAGAAAGGCTGTAGCTATCTTCATACTGGGCCTTGTACTGCCATTGACCTATTTCACTCTTCTAAATCCACAAAATTCAAATCAGCAAGTGGTCTACTTGAAAGAATCTTTATCGAATGAGAAAGTTCGCAAGATGTCGTTACCGGATGGAACGGCTGTTTGGCTGTTGTCGGGGAGCGAAATTACTTATCCTTCCGATTTTACGAAGAGTAAATACCGAAAAGTCAACGTAAAAGGAGAGGCTTTCTTTGATGTGGCTAAAGATTCGCTACGCCCGTTTATTTTGGACCTGGGAGAGATCGGCTTGAAGGTTGTTGGTACAAGCTTTAATGTCATGAATTTCGAAGATGAGGATCATGTGAGTGTGGTGCTCAAAAGCGGACAGGTCGATTTATTTAAAGGCGATTTTAGACAAAACAAACAGCTGGTACGCATTAAGCCTGGCGAGCTGGCTGATTACCAAAAGAAAGAGTCCCAATTTCATATCGAAAAAGTTGAAGTTGTGAAATACACCTCATGGATTGATGGAACTTTGGTTTTTCGAAACGATCCACTGGCAGAGGTGCTTAAAAAGCTTGGACGTTGGTACAATGTCGAGATTGAAATCAACGACCCCTCGGTGGTTGATTTTCCGTTTACTGCTACCATTAAAAACGAAAATCTTGACCAAATTATTGATCTTCTTGAATTTTCAACCCCCTTCAAATATTCAAAACTAAAAACCGATGATGGAACTAAACTTATGATTATGAAAAATAGCTAGTAACCGAACTAAAAAAATGCCAATGAAAGAGACCTAAAAAAAGGAGATGTAAAAACACCTCCCTTCTAGTAGTTCATGTCTTCTCTAATTGCCAGTCAGCGAAAGACATAAATAATCTGAACCATTAATTCAAATCATTACAAAATTATGAAAAAAAATGAGTATTCAATGATTTTCCTCCTGTCGTGGGTATGGAAAAGTAAAATGGTATTTATCATGAGATTAACCTTCGCAATACTTTTGCTTTGCGCCTTGCAATCATTTGCAATTAGCTCTTTCTCGCAAAACTATAGGTTAAGCATTAACCAAAAGAACATCAGTGTTGAGAATGTGATGCGAATGATTGAAGAACAGACCGATTATTACTTCATGTATAGCGCAGTGAATGTTGATGTAAAGAGAACTGTAGATGTGGAAGCAAGCAATAAAGTTGTTCCTGAAATTTTAGATGATGTTTTTAGAAATACGGAAATTTCGTACAAGATTAAGGGACATTTGATTGCGCTTTCGAAAGCAGGAGATGAAAACTTACTGGCCCAGCAACCTTCCAAGGTATCGGGCCGCGTTACTGACACTTCCAACGAATCCTTACCCGGAGTGACTGTTTTGGTTAAAGGATCGACTACCGGAACGGTAACAGATTTAGATGGTAACTATACGATTTCAGGAGTTCCAGCAGGCGCTACGCTTGTTTTTTCTTTTGTAGGAATGAGATCCCAGGAGATTGTTGTTGGAAATCAATCCGTAATCAATGTGGTATTGAGCGTTGATGCTGTGGGAATCGAGGAAGTCGTGGCCATTGGGTACGGCTATCAGAAAAAGAGTGATTTAACAGGAGCTGTTGTTTCTGTTTCCAGTGAAGATATTAACCTTGGAGGTACGGTGAGCAATGCTGCTCAAGCCTTGCAAGGACGTACAGCAGGGGTGCTTGTAACCCAAAACTCAAAAGCTCCTGGCGGTAGTATTTCTATTCGTATCCGTGGTTCAAACTCAATAAGTAGTAACAACGAGCCTTTGTATGTGGTCGATGGTTTTCCAACCTCGAATGGCGCAGATATCAACCCAAATGATATCGAATCCATGCAAATTTTGAAAGATGCATCGGCAACAGCGATTTATGGTGCGCGTGGTGCTAACGGAGTTATCCTGATTACAACTAAGCGCGGAAAGAAAGGGGAGAGCCAAATTACTTACAATGGTTATCTGGGAACCCAAAAGGTTGTGAATCCGTTTGATATGATCAACGGAAAAGAGTACATGGAACTGTCCAATGCTCTTTACCAGGAGATTGAAGGTCAGGAAAATCAGGAATATGCTGTTTACACGCAATCTCAGCTGCAATCCAATGTCAATACCGATTGGGTTGAAGAGGCTACTCGCCAAGGGATTGTTCAGGACCACAGCATTCAGTTTAAAGGAGGAAGCGACAACACACAAGTGTTGGCTAGCTTAGGCTATTTCGACCAAAAAGGGGTGATGAAAAATACGGATTTCTCCAGGTTCTCAGGTCGGATCAATGTTGACCAGAAAGTGAATGATTACATTAAGGCTGGTGCAACTGTTTTTGCTCAACGCGAAAGCTCAAACTTCCAGCTTTATGCCGGAAACATTTTGAATCAAAACGTTCTGTTAGGGATTCTGACCTATGATCCTACCGTTCCTGCAGTGCTTGAAGATGGAAGTTATGGCCGACCTCCGGGTGGACGTGGAGATAACCCATTGGCCAACTTGGTGGAGCGTGTTAATGATATGACTAAAGATAAGTTCAATGGAAATGTATTTTTGGAAATTGAGCCAATCAAAAATCTTTCATTGAGAATGAACGGCGGTGTTGAGTTGATTCACACTTTCCAGGGAAGATACCTTCCACGTTCAACTTACCAGGGAAGTATTGATGATGGTGTTGCAGGTAGAAATGAGTATTCTTCACTCAACCAACTTTTTGATGCCGTTGTAAACTACCGGACGACCATCAATAAAGATCATTCATTAAGTGCGATGGGTGGTTATTCTTATCAAAAATTTGGATATCAAAGCGAATCCATTGGAGTAAAGGGCTTTTCTACGGATTTATTCTCTTATCACAATGTTGGGGCTGCTTCAACGATAACAGGTGTTTCATCTTATCGAAAAGAAAGTCTTTTAGTATCATTCTTTGGCCGTTTTAACTACTCCTTTAAAGATAAGTACTTAGCAACTTTTACTTTGAGAACAGATGGTTCTTCCAGGTTTGGAGAAGAAAACCGCTGGGGAACTTTCCCTTCCGGATCATTAGCCTGGCGTTTGGATCAGGAGCCATTCATTCAAGATATGAATGTATTTTCGAACCTGAAGTTTAGGGCGGGTTACGGAAAAACAGGTAATGACCAGGTTGGAGAATATGCTTCTTACGCATTGATGAGTAATACTCACTTGACTTTTGATGCTGCTACCAATACGGCAGGTACACACTTGAACCCCAATACTCCGGAAAATCCTACCTTGAAATGGGAAACGACTTCGCAGTACAACTTGGGATTGGATATGGGCTTCTTCAACTCAAGACTGGGCGTTTCAATTGACGCTTACAAAAAGAATACATCCGATCTTCTGATTCAGAAGAATTTGCCAACTTACTCCGGTTTCTTTATCGTTCAGTCGAATGTTGGTGAAATTGAAAACAAAGGGTTTGAGTTGGAGTTAAACTCAATCAATACCAACCGGGATTTGGAATGGACAACACGTTTCAATTTTGCTGTTAACCGGAATGAGGTGGTCAGTTTAGGTGGTGAAAGTGAGATTTACATTACTTCATCAAAACCAGTGGGAAATGTTTCTGAAGAGCAGTTTGCAGTTATTCGTGAAGGAGAACCATTGGGATCGTTATTTGGCTATGTTTACGAGGGTGTTTTACAAGAAGGTGAAACTTATGCACCACAGCCCAACGCCAAGCCAGGTGATCCAAAATTCCGTGATATTTCAGGTCCTGAAGGCATTCCTGATGGTACGATTACTTCCGACGATCGTACGATTATCGGAAGCGCTCAGCCTGATTTTATTTTCGGTTTGACCAATGACTTCGCTTACAAAAATTTCGATTTATCCGTCTTCATCCATGGATCAGTGGGAAATGACTTGTTAAACATGACTCGCATGAACCTGGAGTGGAAACGAACCACGGAAGCATTGGATCGTTGGACACCATCAAACACCGACACGGACATTCCTCGTAATGGATTCTACTATTCAAAGTCTGGAGGTTACATCAATAGCCATTTTATTGAGAAAGCCTCATTTGTGCGCCTGAAGAACGTAACCTTGGGATACACGCTTCCAGCTAATATAAAGTTCCTGAGCTCAATGAGATTGTACGTTGCGGCAGAGAACCTCTTTACGATAACCAACTATTCTGGATGGGATCCTGAAGTTGATACCAAAGGTTATGAGTCGAAAGGATCTCAAAATGCAAATGCTGGAACGGGATTGGATTTCAACTCTTATCCTAGCATGAGATCGTTTACTGTAGGGTTAAATGTTTCTTTTTAAGACAGCTAATAAATTATTCAATACAAAAATCTAAAAGAAATGAGAAATATAATAATACTATTAGCTCTGGTTTTTGTCGCGAGTTGTACAGACTTGGAACCGGAAATGTATAGCGACTTAACAACATCGAATGCTTATTCTACCGAAAGCGACATTAATGCAGCTTTGGTTGGAGTGTATGCTGACCTGGCTCCCTTCCCGGGTGATGGCTGGATGTATTACAACGGCTATTTGATCATGACTACTGACTATACGACTGATATTGGTTTTTCAACAGCGGCGGGAGACCCCACCAAGCTTAGTAACTTTACTTATGATGCCAATAACCGCTATTTTAAATACAATTGGCGCTACATGTTTGAGGTCATTAGTAATGCCAATATGCTGATCAATAAGATTGAAGCGGTAGAAATGGATGAGACAAAAAAGAAACAGGTGATTGCTCAGGCTCGCTTTTTAAGAGCATTGGCTTATCGCGATGCAACGGACGCTTGGGGACCAGTTCCTTTAATTGTAGAGGTCATCAATCCTTCAGAAACTTATGATATGCCGCTGTCGCCAGTGAGTGTTGTGGATGAACAGATTATTGAGGATTGTAAATACGCGATTGATAATCTACCTAAAAGCTGGACCTTGGAAGAAGGATTGTCAAGAGCAACGAAAGGTGCTGCAGCCATGCTTTTAGGAAAAGTCTATATGCGTGCTCATGACTATGCCAATGCAAAAACATACATCGATATGGTGCTTCAGCTAAGAAGCGAAGGAGTGTATCAATTGAATCCGGATTTTAAAGATGTTTGGTCGGAAAGCAATAAAAAGGATGGAGGAATGATCTTCTGTATTTTGCATGAGGCTTCACAAAACGGAGGTGAAATCACCAACCACTTTGGCCCTCGTGACCATCCGGATATGGCTAAGTGGCAGTACTATGCTGTTTCGCTTTATTTCTGGAGAAATTACGATGATGCCGATCCTCGAAAAGAATTCTTCTACTACAATTACGAAGGACGTTCGCCTCGGGATCAGTCAACGACAAATGGTTTTTACTATATGATGCCAGATGAAGGACAAACCGTGCCTCCAAGCGATACGATAAAATTGTTGCAGAATGTGGCCACCAAAAAGTACTCTTACGAAATGGTTGATCCTTCCTACTACGATGGACGAACAATTCCGGTTTTCCGTTTGGCTGATGCAATCCTTTGTAAAGCTGAGATTGAGAATGAGTTGAGCGGACCACAAGCAGCACTTCCTTATTTGAATGAAGTGCGGGCTAGAGCAGGTGCTCCGGAGTATGGCGATCCTGGATTCCCAGAACCAACGGATAAGGAAGAAATGGCAGACAAAATCTTGGCCGAGCGCGGTTATGAACTCGTTTTTGAGTACAAAAGGCGTCCAGACTTAATCCGTTTTGGAAAATACGAAGAGATCTGTAACACTTACTTGGAATATAGAGGGATGTCGCCAGTTGTGAGAGAAAGTATGAGATTATTCCCATACCCACTGGTTGATGCACAGCTTAATAGCAATATGGCATCTGAAAATTTGAACAGGCTACCATAGGTTAATAGCGATTGAGAGAGTTAAGTTTAGCATAGAATAGCTGTCGGAATAACGATTTCGACGGTTATTCTTGGAAACACTGAAACGAGTATTTATTGACAATATAGTTGGATGAAACGAAAAAATAGAATTTGGATTGGCGCTGGAGTTGTTTTTCTGGTAATTCTTATTGGGGCTTTTAGGATCTGGTACGTACAAAGCATTTCAATTAAGAGCATCAAGCTTACGTCTCCTCATAATTATGCTTTTCAAGAGAAAGTAGATGTTGAGTTGAGTAGGCCAGCTAGCCTTTATGTGCGTTATTGGAAAAAAGGAGAGCAAGAGAAATATCGAACTAAACCAACAGCAAAAGCCATTAAGCATAGTGTGGATTTATTGCTGCTCGATACAAATTCGGAATATGAATATCAGGTTGTTATTGATCGTTACATCAATTCAAATTCGAAAGTTCTTTCTTTTCAAACACGTGAGCAATCGCCATGGTTGGATATTAACTGGATGTTGGATAGCCGCCCGCATGATCCCGAAGCTTTTGGCGATGGCCTGTTAATGATTTGCTATGCCCGCATGCCGGGATATATTGCGCTGGTTGATCATCAGGGAGCCATTCGCTGGCATTGGCAGGTCGATGACATCGGTGTTCGTGCCGCAACATTAACGCCACGAGGAACTATTTTAGCGATGCTTCGGCCGCCCAAAAAGGATGTTATTGACGACAAACCGAAAGAGCATCGAAAAATTCTGGAAGAAATACAAAAGCCTATGCGACGAGGGAAGATTGGCTTTGCCGGAGGAACGGCAATGGCAGAAATCGACCTGACCGGAAAAATCCGCTGGCGAACATCGTTACAAGGTAAGGTTGAGAAAGATTTGATTCATCATGATATTCGCATGGATGAGAACAACAATATCCACACCTTATATCGTACTGAAAAACTTTATTCGCACGAAGTGGACGGCCAAAGTGTTAGGGATACTCTTGTCGGAGATGGTATTGTCGTGCTGGATACATTGGGAAATGAAATCTGGAAGTGGTCCGTTTGGGATCATTGGGATTTGGAAAAAGACAGCTTACTGGATGAGTTTGGTTATGACCGCTTTCATATGAATGCACTGAACTTTGATCGGGATGGAAACTATTTACTCTCAGTAGCTATGGAAGATCAAATTTGGAAAGTGAATGCCCAAACAGGAGAAGTCATGTGGAAATTTGGGAAGAATGGTGACTTCAAGATGGATCCATCCGCTTTGTTTTCTTTTCAACATGCCATCCATGTAAATGCTGAAGGCGACTATATGTTGTTTGATAATAACCTGTTCCGAGAGGAGTCGCGTGCTCTTTCCTTTAAACTCGATACGCTAACGATGACTGCTACCACTAAAATAAATGCTCCATTGCCCACTGAGAAATATACTTCTCGGATGGGCAATGCTTACTTGCTTGACAATGGTAACCTATTGCAGACAAGCTCAAAGACAGGTTCAGTACTCATTACAGACAGAGCGGGTGAAATTTTGTGGGAACTGGATTCTCCCTATGTTCCATATCGGATGGAGTATCTCCCTGCCTCGTGTTGGAACAATTATTTTACCCAAGAATAAACGAATAAAGAGATTGCAAAATGGCACGAATTCAACCCATACAAATTATAGGAACTCAACGTTCAGGTTCAAACCTGTTGCGGTTGATGCTTAATCAATTTGAAGAAATAACAGCTCCACATCCACCTCATATTCTGCAACGGCTCATGCCTTTATTACCTTTTTATGGGAACTTGCAAGAAGAGGCAAATTTTTGGCGGCTGACGAATGATGTGTGTACCTTGGTAGAGCGAAATCCTGTTGTTTGGACAGGGATTGAGTTGAACCGGGGACAATTGATTGCGCAGTGTAAAAGCAACAGCTTGTTTGAGCTCTTTCGTGTTATTTATGATTTGAAAGCAGGGAATGATCAGGCTTCTTTTTGGGCCTGTAAGAGCATGGCCAATATTCAATATGCCGAAGAGTTGGAAGTGGCAGGTATTCGCCCTCGATACATTCACCTGTTCCGGGATGGGCGAGATGTCGCCTGCTCATTTAGAAAGGCCATCGTCGGTGAAAAGCACGTTTATCATATCGCCAAACAATGGGCTCGAAATCAAGAGGCATGCCTGGCATTGAAAAGCCAGGTTGGAGCAGAGCGCTTTATTCAAGTCAGTTACGAAGACTTGATTGAGTCGCCTGAAAAAGAGATGAAGCGGATAAGTTCATTCTTGGGGCTTCCGTTTAATCCGGCAGTTTTTGACTTTTACAAATCTGAAGAATCAAAAAATACCGCTGGTGCTGGCCAGATGTGGGCGAATGTCTCTAAACCTATTTTGAAAGGGAATTCCAAAAAATACCAGAAAGAGCTTTCAGCGTTGGACATTGCCATTTTTGAAAAGCAAGCAGGAAACATGCTTCTTGCACTGAATTACGCATTGGAGAATAATGGAATATTTGGTAGTGCTCCTTTTTCAAAGGCCGAGTTGAGCAAGTTTAATTTGGAAAATAACCGCCTGAAACAGGAAGCTTCTTTGGCTGTTGATCCTGAGGGGATGAAATTGAGACAACCACAGGAAGAGCTACTCAGAAGTATCCGAAAGCAAGAGCTTGTTGCCTTGTAAGGCTGATTTGCTGCTTGGAGCGAACAGCGTTTCGCGGCAGCAATCTTGATTACTTGTAACGACTACTTCATTTATAAACTAACTAAACGACCTACTATGAAATTACAAATAAGACCTATTTTTCTTGTGATTATGTTCTTGTGCTGGCAGTCTGTTTGGGCTCAAAAAGCCTCCATATCCGAGGAAATGGTAAGTTTCAAAACCTACCCGTACGCTGATCCGGATCCGGTTGCACAGCCTACAAGATACTATCCATATTATCGTTTTGACGGGTTTACCAATACGCCACAAACACAGCAGTGGAAGCTAGTTACGCTCGAAAATAAGTACATTAAAGTGTTGGTTGCTCCGGAAATTGGAGGTAAAGTGCTTGGAGCGATTGATAAATCGACAGGCGAGGAATTCATCTATTTCAATAAAGTTGTTAAGTTTCGGGATATTGCCATGCGTGGAGCCTGGACTTCCGGCGGGATAGAATTTAACTTCGGATCGATTGGACATGCACCCACCACAGCTTCTCCGGTAAACTATCTTTTGAAGGAAAATGAAGATGGGAGCGTGAGTTGCTTTGTCGGTGCTCCTGATATTACCTCTCGCACCGAATGGCGGGTTGAGATTCGTTTGGCTCCTGATAAATCCTACTTTGAAACCAAAGCTATTTGGTACAATCCATCCGATCAAAACACCTCACTTTATAATTGGATGACTGCCTCGGTAGATGCTTCGGAGGATTTGGAGTACTATTTCCCAGGGAACGTTGAAATTGGGCATGGGGGAGAAGTGACTCCCTGGCCAGTCAGTGACAAGGGCATCGATATCTCGAAGTATAAAAACAACAACTTTGGTGGTCCCAAATCTTACCATGTTTTAGGTGAGTATGCTGAACACTTTCTGTGTTATTTCCGTGATAAGGACTTTGGCTTGGGACATTGGTCGCCATACGATGAAAAACCGGGACAGAAGATCTGGATGTGGGCACTTTCCCGTGAAGGAGCTATCTGGACAGATCTGCTAACCGATCCAGGGAATATTCAGTATTCAGAAATTCAAACGGGCTTGTTGTTTAACCAGGCTGCGGCAAAAAGTGCTGAAACGCCCTACAAGCATTTATTCTTTGAAGCTGGTGCTGAACATCAATTTACAGAGCTGTGGTTTCCGGTCAAGCAAATTGGCGGAATGGTGAAAGCCAATGAATATGGATCGCTGAATGTTGAGCAAAAGTCAGGTGCCGTAAAAATCGGTTTTTGTGCCAACCAATCCGTTTCCGAAGAATTAGTTGTGTTGGGAGATGGCAAGGAAATTGGCCGGAAGAAAATTGACCTGCAACCAACGGAGGCTACTATCTTGTCGTTTGAAACAGGAGCGGCCAATATTGAAGTGAAAATTGGCGGCTTAATGAGTTATAGCACCCTGGAAGGTAAGGAGCGGGTACTATCGAAACCAGTGAAAATAGCAGATGAATTTGACTGGAATACTCCAGATGCTATTTATACGGCAGCTGTGGAAGTGGAGAAACAACGAGATTACAAAGGAGCGGAAAATAAATACCGGGAGGTACTTCTGCAAAATCCGTTTCATACAGGTGCATTGGTGAAAATGGCTGGCCTGCAGTATCGGAAAATGGATTATGAAACTGCTGCTAATTATGCCTTGAAAGCCTTATCGAATGATACCTACCACGCAGAAGCCAATTATATTTTCGGTTTAACGAGTTTGAAGTTGAATCAAAAGTATGATGCTTTGGATGCTTTTAGTTTAGCGGCCCGGTCTATGGAATATCGCTCGGTAGCTTATACCCATTTAGCTGCAATATTTTTCAAAGATGGAGAAATCAACAAGTCGTTGAGATACGCCAACGAAGCATTGGTTTATAATCGAAATAACATCAATGCTTTAGAGTTGAAGGCGCTCTGCCTAAATGAAAAAGGAGACCAGGCAAAGCGGAATGCCGTATTGGATGATATCCTTACCATTGATCCATTCAGTGCATTTGCCCTTTTTGAAAAAGGAGCTGGGCTGGAGAAAGCTTTGAATTATGAAATGCCGCAGGAAATCTGTTTGGAGCAAGCGATTGCTTATGCTAATTTGGGCTTGAACGATAAGGCAATCCACATCCTACAAAAAGTTGAACCCAATGCTGTCGGGAATTATTGGTTGGCATGGTTATCCGGTGATACTGGCATTCTTGACCGGGCGATTGAAGCTTCTCCCTACTTGGTTTATCCTTTCCGAAGCGAGACTGCTGAAGTTTTGAAATGGGCTTTGACGCAGCAGGAAGGTTGGAAAACACAATATTATTTGGGTCTAATTGAATGGTTTAAAGGAAATGAAACGAGTGCCCGGCAACGATTTATTGAATGTGGCAACCAGCCCGATTATTTTGCTTTTTACCTGACCCGTTTTAACCTGCTTAATAGCGACTCTGCTTATAACAGTGAACAAGATTTGTTGAAAGCCTGGGAGTTAAATAAAGAAGAGTGGCGTTGCTACCTGGCCTTATCAAACTATTACGAATCGCAACAGCAGTTCGAAAAAGCATTGGATTGGGCTGTTGACGGCGCTAAGAAGTTTCCGGATAGCTATGTGCTGGCGTTTCAAAAGGCAAAAGACCTGTTGATTAACGGAGCGTATGAGAAATCCTTAGATGTACTGGCAAAAACAACCATTCTTCCAAATGAGGGGGCCAGTGCAGGACGAATTACCTACCGCCAGGCTTGTATTATGGATGCGCTAAAGCTGATGGAAAGTAAAATAAACAAACGAGCCCTTTCGCGTTTGGAGCAAGCCCGGGAATGGCCCGAAAACTTGGGCGTTGGTAAACCTTACGATACCGATGAGCGGATTGAAGACTTCTTGGAAAGCATCTATTGGACAGTAAATGGCGATAAGAATAAAGCGAGCGAATTGGAAGCGAAGGTTATTGACTATTCATTAAACGCAAGCAAATTTTCTCCCAGCCATTATTTAGGGGCGCTGCTTCTAAAAAAACAAGGGAAAGATCAGGACGCTGCAAGTTTTCTTCAAACCTGGAGCACCAAAGAGCCAGACAACAAATTGATTACTTGGTCTTACGCCATGCTAAATGATCAATCGACCGAAGCTGAGCACATTCTGCAAGAGATTGTACAGGAGCGTGGAGGAACATTGTTTAACCCCAGAAGTAAGAATCCGGAATTTGGATTAATTGTGGCCATTTCAGAAATGAAAGGTCTTTAATAGCGCTTTTTGCATGATCAGATGATCCGGAATGGAACATCATTTATAACACAATCGGACTAAACAAATACATTATGAAACGAACATGAATTTTAAGATGTGAAAATTCACAAACAAGCATATTAAAATTCATCGTGAGTTACATCGAATGCAAATGAAATAAACAATTTTAATGAGATGAAACAATTGATTTTGACACTTTCAATAGTGTGTCTTTTCTTATTTGTAGGAAGGACACAAGACAATATAGTCCCAAGCCCAGATTTATACGGAGTTGGAGATTGGGACGCAGACTCGCTCGGAAATCATCGGGTCGTTGTAAAAGTTTACGACAATACGGACTTGGTTTGGGCGCATATTCCTTGGCGAAGGAGGGATGCTCAACCAGAAAATAAATCGATCATTGTTGTTGATGCGACCACCAATAAGATGGTGAAGAATAACTATCCCGTAGCGGTTAACCGTGAATTTGGGGATATTCTTTTTCAGCCTCAAACAGTACCAGGTGAGTACTACATCTACTACTTAAAATATCAGCAACACGGGAGGAGTAACTACCCGAAAGTGACTTACCCTAAGCTTTCAAATGAGGCAGAACCGACTTGGTTGAAAGAAGCAAAAGCGACATCGAAAGACTTGGGGGCACAACCGAAAGCTGAGTTGGTGCAGTTTCAGTCGATTGATCCTTTTAATTCGTTTTATCCGATGGAAGTAATTGCTACTCAAAATGAAGTAAGCCAACTTCTGAAGGAGCATGGTGATACCGATTACCTGCTTTTCCCTGAAACAAGGGAAAACTCCATTCGAATGACGAAGGATTTGCCCTTTAAATGGATTCAGGATGGTGTAAGCAATCAGTTCTCAGCAAAAGCCTTAAAAGGGGAATATTTTACCTTTCAACTTGGATGTTTTGCAGCGCAGAACGCAATTGAGGATATAAAAGTGGAGTTTTCCAGTCTCAATCATCGTGGGACACCAGTTGTTGAGGCAGGTGAATTTACCTGTTTTAATACGGAAGGAATTGATTGGGAAGGAAAGCCATTTGCAAAAGTATGCTCGGTTGCGAAAGGACAGGTTCAAGCTTTGTGGATTGGCCTGCAGATTCCTTTGGAGATTGAAGCCGGAGAGTATGAAGCCGTGATTACGGTAAAGCCAAAGCAAATGGCTGAACAACAAGTGACGCTTAAGTTGGCTATTTCGGAGGTTGCAGTATTGGCTGCGGGCGATAATGAGCCGGAACGTTTGTCTCGTTTGCGCTGGTTAAATTCAAGAATTGCAGAGGATGACGGAATTGTAGCTCCATATTCAGCTCTCGAACTCGATGGGAATACGGTAAAATGTTTGGGACGTCAAGTGGCCTTTGGTGAAGATGGTTTTCCTGAAAGTATTCAGAGCTATTTTTCTGAAAGTGTTACCAAAATTCAGGGTTCAGGAAAAGAACTGCTGGCAGCTCCCGTAAAGCTGGTTGTAGAAACTGCTGAGGGAACTTCAAAATGGACCAAGCCATCATTTAAGCTGATCAAACAAAAAGAGGGAGCTATAGCCTGGGAACTACAAAATGAGATGCCCGGATTTGAACTGGAAGGTAAGGCGCAGATGGAGTTTGATGGAAACATCAATTATCAACTGGTGCTGACAGCAACAAAAGATATGGAGCTGAATGATATTCGGTTGGAGATCCCTTATCAGCAAGCAGCAGCCAAATACATGATGGGTTTGGGCTATAAAGGTGGCTTTCGAGACGAAAACATCAAATGGAAGTGGGCTGTGGAGAAAAATCAGGATGGCCCATGGATTGGAACTGTCAATGCTGGACTTCAGGCCCGTTTTACGGATAATCATTATGCACGCCCTTTGAATACCAATTTTTATCAGGATAAGCCGCTGTACATGCCCGATTCGTGGTATAATGAGGGAAAAGGAGGAATCAACATCACCTCTGAAAAAAGTGGATCAGTACTGCTAAATTCATATTCAGGAAAGCGCAAGGTGAAAAAAGGAGACCAATTGCATTACTACTTCAACTTATTGATTACGCCATTCCGCCCGATTGATACCAATAAACATTGGCATAATCGTTACTATCACAGCTCTCAGCCTGTTGATACAGCTTTGGCTCATGGTGCAAATACCATCAACCTTCATCACGCGAATAAAATCAATTCGTTTATCAACTACCCATTCTTCATTCCTGAAAGAATGAAAGCTTACATTGATGAAGCGCACGATAAAGATGCGAAAGTGAAGATTTACTATACCGTAAGGGAATTGACTAACAAAGCCCCGGAATTGTTTATGCTTCGAAGTTTGGGCGATGAAATTTTCTCCAACGGTAATGGAGGCGGTTTTTCCTGGTTGCAGGAACACCTGGATTCCAATTACATTGCCGCTTGGTTTGTTCCGTCAATAAAAGATGCTGCTTTGGTGAATACAGGCATTTCGCGTTGGCACAACTTCTACATCGAAGGTTTAAACTGGCTGGTAACCAATGTTGGCATCGATGGGGTTTATATTGATGACTTGGCTTTTGACCGGACTTCCATGAAGCGCATTCGAAAAGTGTTGGAGCGGGGAAATCCTGGGGCACTTATCGATCTGCACTCGGCTAATCAGTTTAATCCGCGCGATGGATTTGCCAATAGTGCAAACTTATACCTGGAACATTTCCCATTCATCGACAGGCTATGGTTTGGCGAGTACTTCGACTATAATTTGCCCCCCGACTTTTGGCTGATTGAAACCTCGGGGATTCCCTATGGTTTGATGGGTGAAATGTTGCAGGATGGAGGCAATCCGTGGCGGGGAATGGTCTTTGGAATGACAGGCCGGGCGCCAAGAGTTAATGTTACGCCGCTTTGGAACGCGTGGGATGATTTCAAAATTGAAGAGAGTGAAATGATTGGTTATTGGGATTCCAACAACCCCGTGAAAGTGAATAGCAAAGATACTTATGCAACAGCTTATGTACGCAAAGGAAAACAAATGCTTATTGCTTTGGCAACATGGGCTAAAAAGGATGACGCTGTTAAACTGAAAATTGACTGGGACGCAATTGGGATCGATCAGGCGAATGCAGAGCTGTATGCACCGGCAATTGATGGTTTTCAGCAGGAGAAAAGCTGGATGCCTAACGACCGGATTGTGGTGCCTCAGGGAAAAGGCTTTTTAATTGTCGTTCGCGAAAAGGAATAGTTGATGATACAAAAGTGGTTATTAGGAAGTGCCTTCATTTTGGCTTTTGGGCTGAATGTGTTGGCACAGCAGCATACCAATGAAAATAGGTTCAGACAACTGGTTGAGGAGTTACCCACTCCCAACCAGTTTCGAACAGCTACTGGGCATCCGGGGCCAGCCTATTTTCAGCAACAAGTTGATTATGACATGGCGGTTAGCTTGGATGAAGAGGCTAAATCTTTGGCTGGTGAGGCAATCATTCATTATCACAATAACTCTCCCGAAGTATTGAATTACTTGTGGTTGCAACTTGATCAGAATATTCGTGAACCAAATTCATTCCGAAGTAAAATTGAGCGGGGGAAACTGTCTGAAAGCGTCAACCTGAAAACAATAGAACGCTTGAGTCAGGACTTTGATGGTGGTTTTAAAATCAATACCGTGCAGGATGAAAATGGTCATGATTTACAGATCGTAAAGAATCATACGATTCTGAAAGTGATACTGAGCAAACCCTTGCTTCCCGGAAAATCAACTAAACTTCGAATGACATGGCACTATCAATTAAATAATATTCAGAAGATGTGGGGGCGTTCAGGCTACAATGAAGCAGAAAATGGGAGTGGGGATGTTTTTGCAATAGCTCAATTTTATCCACGACTGTGTGTCTTTAATGATTTAGGATGGCAGATTAAACAGTTTGTTGGTTCTGAATTTGCCTTGGAGTTTGGCGATTTCAAGGTGGCAATTACGGTTCCTGCGGATTTTGTTGTTGCTGCAACCGGAGAGTTGAAAAATGAAAAAGAGGTATTGACCTCAGAACAACAACAACGCTTACAACAGGCTCGGAAATCCGGTTCGCCAGTTTTCATCATTACCGAAGAGGAAGCATCGGCAAATGAAAAAAGCCATTCTTCGACTACTAAAACATGGCAGTTTAGCGCGCAAAATGTACGGGATTTTGCTTTTGCATGTTCCCGTAAGTTTATTTGGGACGCGATGGCTGTTCAGTTTTCTGAAAATGATGTGTTGGCCATGTCCTTCTATCCCAAAGAGGCAAATCCGCTTTGGGAGAAATATTCGACAAAGTCAATTGCGCACACACTTAAAATTTATTCTAACTATACGTTTGATTTTCCCTATCCCACGGCAAGTTCAGTGAATGTACAGGGAATTGCTGGAATGGAATACCCGATGATTTGCTTTAATCAAGGACAGCCTAAAGCGGATAAATCTTATACTGCTCAAATGAAAAGGGGAGTGATTGGGGTGGTGCATCATGAAGTTGGTCACAATTATTTTCCAATGATTATCAATTCTGACGAACGACAGTGGGCTTGGATGGATGAGGGGTTTAACATTTTCCTACAGGGAATTGCCGAGCGTGATTGGAATCCGAAATGGAAGTGGTCGGGACAGCCGGTTGAAATGATTGGCTACATGGACGATGATAAAAGAACTTTGACACCAATAATGACTCAGGCTGACGCTTTGTTGCAGCCGGGCATGAATAGTTACCGAAAACCTGCAGTTGCACTTACCATCCTACGCGAAACAATCTTAGGCCGCGATCTTTTTGATCAGGCTTTTAAAGAGTATGCACAAACGTGGAAGTTTAAACATCCGCAACCAGCCGATTTTTTTCGAATAATGGAAACAGCATCAGGTGTAGATCTTGATTGGTTTTGGCGGGGATGGTATTTTTCAACTGAGCATGTTGACCTGGCGATAAAAAATGTCAAGCTGTATGAACCTCTGGTTGGCGAAGAGCAGGCCCGAAAGCTGGCTGAAGAGAAGAAAGCTTCGCAGCAGGGGCATATTGCAACTATTCGGGATAAAGGGCAGTATGTGCCAGCCATTGAGTTGGACGAAGCGCTAAAAGACCGTTATGACAGTATTTCTTCTTCGGAGGCTGACCAGTTACAGGCAGAGGTCCGGAACTTAAATGAGAGACTGACAGCTGAAGAACGGGAGTTGCTCAATCAGGAACAAAAGTTTTATGAGATTACGTTTTCAGCATTGGGAGGTATGTTGATGCCTTTAATTATTCAGTTTGAATATGAAGATGGCTCAACGGAGATTCAGCGTATCCCTGTTGAAATTTGGACAAAGAACCATCAGGAAGTAACGAAGATTTTTACGTGTACTAAGAAAATTAAAAGTGTTACCTTGGATCCATACCTTGAAACGGCCGATGTTGATACCAATAACAATTACTGGCCTCGAAAAATTGAGCACATTTATTTTAAGGTGGAGAAGTAGGGAATAAGGCGCAGGCTCAGGCAAAGAAACAGGACTAGGCAAAGGGTTGACTCTTTGAAATTTTAAACTTGAATATTGAACGAATAGCATATGGAGAAAGATCAGGAGACCTCGTTAAAATACCTTTTTCTCACCTTCCTGAAAATTGGAGCGATCTCATGGGGCGGATTTATGGCGCTGATATCAGTGGTGCAAAAACAACTGGTTGAGAAAGATAAAAAGGTGGCTGATGAAGTGATTCTGGACAGCATCTCGCTGGCATCGGTTTTGCCGGGGCCCGTGGCTTTCAATGTGGTTGCCTACCTGGGATTTCACTTGCGGGGAATAAAAGGAGCATTGGTGAGTATGGTGGCCATTTTGCTGCCTGCTTTTAGCTTGATTTTGGGACTAACCTACATCTATTCGATTTATGAGGAAGTTCCTGCTTTTACCAATTTCTTTTTAGGCGTGTTGCCAGCCGTAGCTGCAATCATTATTAGCGTAGCCCTCAACATGGCCCGGAAGAATATGAAAGACGTGCTGCAGCTGGTTATTCTTATACTTTCGGGTTTAGCGTTGATTTTTTTCCGTTCGTTTTACACGACCGTGTTGATTATGGCTGGTGGCGCAATTCTGGGGCTTTTGTTTTATGGGAAAGGTGTTGAGGAGAAAGCTGAGCCGGAATTGGTCCAAAAGACCAGTAAGCAAAACATCCGATCGTTTTTGCCTGTGGTCGTTGTTCTAATCGTTTTGGTTGGACTCGTATGGGGATTTCCCTTGCTGTTTCATAAGGAGGCTACTTTTACGCAGGTCTTGTTGCTTCGCGATATTGCGATGACTTTCTCGGGGATGAGTCTCACCTTATTTGGCGGTGGGTACGTGATTATTCCTGCTATTCATGAAATCGTTGTCGAAGGACTTAATTGGGTAACAGCAAAGGAGTTTACCGATGCAATTGCGATGGGGCAAATTACGCCGGGGCCAATTTTTATCAGTGCAACCTTTATTGGCTATAAGGTTGCGAACTTTTGGGGTGCCTTGGTAGCGACCATTGCTATCTTCTTTCCCCCGGCTATTCTGATGATTTTTTGTTCCGGATTTATGGATCAAATCAAGCAATCTAGAATAATTTCAGCTATTTTTAAAGGATTGCGTCCCGCGGTTATCGGGATGATTTTTTCCGCAGCTTATACCATAGGAAAAGGAATGGAAATGCATTGGGCAACTTGGTTAATTTTCATTGGAGTGTTGTTTTTATCAATCAAATTAAAGGTTAATGTTGCCTACCTTATTCCGTTGTCGGGATTGATAGGGATACTTTTATTCAGTTTGTTTTAACTTAATAGATCGTTAGATTTTCAGATTTTAGACTGTTAGACATTTGTAGTACCTTGGATAAAAACGGTTTGTCAAAATGGGTTGTAGGACTGTATGGTTTAGCAAATAAGAAGATTGTAAAAAAGGAACTCAACGAACTATTGTTAACGAATAGGAAATGTAAAATAACAAAGACAAAGATTTTTTGACTCCTAGGATAATGATTAAATTGGAGAACGGAAAAATGGAGATTCGAAACATTAAAAAAAGGCCTATTGCCAGTAGGGCAAACTTCATTACATTCATAATGAAGGGTACACATAATTCCGAGCATCCGAATATCCGATCATCTACTAATATCTAAAATCTAGTGTCTTGTTTCTAATTTTAAACAGATGGAAGGAAAGGTTATTTGGTTTTTTGGAAGACCGTGTGCAGGAAAAACAAGCTTAGCGAATAGCGTTAAAAATGAGCTGTTGGCTCTGGGAGTCAAAACAATTTCATTTGATGGAGATGAGTTAAGAAAGGGAATTAATAAAGATTTGGGCTTCTCAATTGCAGACCGACAGGAAAATATCAGGCGAGCAGCGGAATTAGCTGCCTTATTTGCGCGTAAAGGGTATTGGGTTGTTTGTTCGTTTGTGACTCCAACTGAGGCAATACGCGAAATGGTGCATCAAATTATTGGTCATGCCTTAACGATGGTGTTTGTGTCAACTCCCTTGGAGGTGTGCTCAGCGAGAGATACCAAAGGACATTACAAAAAAGCGCAGGCTGGTGAACTTGCAAACTTTACAGGAATTACCTCACCTTTTGAGGAGCCACGGAATATGGCATTGGCAATTGATTGTGGAACGTTAAGTCTCGAAGAAGCTACACAAGGGTGCATGGAGCATCTTTTAAAAGATATTCGTGATTAAATAGAACACTAAAAGAGTGGGTTTGAAGATGAATATTGAAGGAAACGATCATAAAAGTCGACTCCAGTTGGTCGAAAGAATGGATCTAGCGCTTCATGCCGCAGTTAAAGCGGGGCATGAAATTATGAGAATATACAAGTCAGGAGAGTTTGGGGTAGAGTTAAAAGCTGATCGTAGCCTGTTAACGCTGGCCGATAAAGCTTCGCATCGGATTATTTTGGAACTTTTAACACAAAGCGGAGTGCCTGTGTTGAGTGAAGAAGACCAGCAACCCGAATACCCGTTGCGGAAAGATTGGGATTGTTTTTGGTTGGTCGATCCTGTTGATGGGACTAAAGAGTTTGTAAATCGGAATGGGGAATTCACGGTTAACATTGCTTTGATGCAAAATCAAACACCTGTTGTCGGGGTTATTTATGTTCCGGTTACCCAAGAGTTGTATGTGGGCGTTCAGGGAGAGGGAGCCTACAAAATGGAGACAGACAAGACGGACATCAGCTTTGTTGAAATGAAAGAGCAGGGTTTGAAGTTGCCCATTGCTAAAGATCAGTCTGTTTATACGGTTGTTGGCAGCCGGTCTTTTATGAATCAGGAAACGAAGGACTTTATTGACACCTTAAGGAAGGACTATCCAAATATTGAGGTGCTGAGCCGGGGGAGCTCTTTGAAAATTTGTATGATTGCTGAAGGAAAAGCGGATATTTATCCGCGCTTTGGGCCAACCATGGAATGGGACACCGCTGCCGGACATGCTATCGTTAAAGCGACTGGGAAAAACATTTATCAGCTTAACACCGGAACTCCCCTCGAATACAATAAGCAAAATTTGCTCAATCCGTTTTTTGTTGTCAAGTAATTTGGGTTAGAGTCAGAATGGGGCTTACCCTTTGTGTATCCCTGAATAATAAAGCCACTGGCCTTGTTCTTTTTTGAAAAAGGAGTTCTCGTGGATCTGTTGCAGTTGCCCGTTTTCCAGGTAGAGTGCCTTAAACTCCACATAGCCGCTTGAATCGTTGGCTTGACCTCCTTGGGTGTTCAGAATTTGTAAGCCCATCCATTGAACGGATTTAGCCCAGTTTTCAATGGCTTTTTGTTCTTTTATCGGTCTGGTTTTGGGGTGGTGGCTTCGCATGAGGTAAGCTCCGTTTGCTTGGGTAAACGCAACGTAGCGGGATCGCATCAGTTCCTGTGCGGTGGCTGCCTGACGTTTTCCTGAGATGATCGCTAAGCAGCAGTCGGCTGCCATTTGCTGTGAGCCACAAGGGCATAGTTTATTCATGATGATTCAATTTTGTTTGTTTCTGAATGGCTTTCATGAGCGGACAATTGGGGAGAATTGCTTCGCCCTTTCGGTATCGGCTTAGCAGCTGGACGGATTGTTGGGCTAGTTGTCGACGGACAGCTCTTCGTTCGCCTTTGATACGCGCTATTTTTAGGTTATCGTAGGCGGTGGTCTGGTGTCGCATCCAGGCAATAACTGCTTTGGCCGCTCTTTCTTCCAATGGAATGAGTTGTGTGCGCGCAACCGTGCCACTTCCCACCGGAATGGCATGCCGGGTAATTGCCTGAGCCATTTGCTGGGCAAATGCTGCATAAGACGCATGAAAGTTCAAGTAGTTCACAACTGCCTGTAAAAACTCGCCTTCATACAACTGTTGCTTTTTTCCCCGTCGCTGAATATCTGCAGCTCTTTTCTTTTGGTAACCTTCCGTGCTTCTTACGGCGGCAACTTGCTGTTTGGCTGTTGCTATGGTATCAGTTGGAGCCCAAACTCCTTTGGAGATGGTCTTTCTTCCTTTTTTATACTGAACGCGCCAATAGTTTCCTTGTGCCGTTACTTTGCGGGTAACTCCTGCATCGCCCGCAGGAAGGAAGCTCCAGCCTGCGGGAGGAGTGACCAACTCACCCTGTTCGCCAATTAATTGTCCGTTTTTTCCGGGAGCAACTATTTTTATATTGCTAGTCATGATGATCGATCGTTAGATTTTTGAACTGTAGTTTTCCTCTTCGCTCTTCGCCTTTTCCTGTGCCTTCGCCTTTTCCTGTTCCTGTACCTGTCACGATTGCCTCCGTTTTACACCTCGCAGGGCCTCGGCGGTCCATGGATCATCTGGCCAAGCGTGTTTCGGATAACGCCTTTTCAGTTCTTTCTTTACTTCGAAATAGGCATTGTTCCAGAAGCTTCTTAGGTCTGAAGTAATCTGCACCGGTTTAAATCCCGGGGAAAGCAGGTGCATTAAAACATTGACTTGCCCGTTGTTGACTTTGGGAGTATCCTCCATGCCAAATACTTCCTGTAAGCGCACCGCCAGAACGGGGGCTTCGCCATTGGACTGATAAGACAGCTTAATGGCCGAGCCACTGGGTACTTTCAGTTTTTGTGGAGCTAATTTATCAAGCATTTGTTGTTGCTCCTGACTTAAATGATAATGCAAGGCACTTTCGAGATCAATCTTTTTTAGATCTTCTGGCTTGCGTATATTTTGAAGGTAAGGCGTTAACCAATTCGGATTGGTTTGTAGCAAATTTTCAGTTGAAACATCCGGCCATTGCGCTTCTGGATTCCAGTGTCGCAAACTTATCACCCGGTTTTGCCATTGGGTAACGCGTTCGTCAAAGTTTAACAGGTGTTTACCTTCTTTGGATATGGCTTCTGTAAGGACCGTTAAGACTTGATCGCTATCTGGATTTGGGAGTGGTTTTGATTGTAAAACAATGCCCCCAATTCGGAGTTCTTTTGTTGCAATCAATCCGCCTTTCTTACTGTCCCAGGCAATTACTTCCCGCTCTTTCACCAAAGGGGCTAAATCAGTTGGGTTGAGGGGTGATGCCAGAAAAATGGATCCCATGCCTTCGCGGGCGTTCAAATGGGCAACTGCTAACCAGGCTTCGTGGGCAAGTTCGTCTTTATGTCCGGCCATGGCAATGTTGCCATTCGATAATTGAAACTGCGCATTGTTTCCGGGACGAGCAAAAGCAATACGTTCGGGGTAGGCATAAACTAGTAACAGACCTGTTTCGTAAGGATTGACCATTTCGTTACTTGGTTCGCAACCGATAACGTTTCGGTACGACTCCGCAACTTTCTCAATCCGTTTCATCTTTTTACTGATGCGTTGAGAGGAGCGCTGCTTGCGTAGAGCTTCAATGCGAAGGTTAATATCAATGCCTGCTTCCCGGCCTAGCGGATCCCGTTCTTCCAGAATAGCAGCCAGGTCAGTTGCCAGTGAAACATGGCCGTTATCCTGTGCCATAATCAGCATGTGAGCTATGCGGGGATGACAGGGAAGGCGGTGTAATTGCTTGCCCAATGCCGTGATTTTTCCATCGTCCAGCGCTTCCAGCTCATGCAATAATTCTGAGGCTTGTTTAAAGGTTCCACGGGGCGGTTCATTGAGCCAGCAGAGTTGTTCCGGTGCGGTCACTCCCCATTGAGCCAAATCCAGAACCAGGCTGGCTAAATCCGCTTCCAGGATCTCCGGCGTACGTTGTTCTGCAAGTTGTTCGTGGGTGGCTTTGGTCCACATGCGGTAGCAGCTGCCGGGGCCAAGTCTGCCGGCCCGTCCAGCTCGCTGATCGGCCGAATCTTTGGGGACCTGAACGGTTTCAAGATGTGATAAGCCGGTTCGGGGATTGAAACGGGAAACACGTGCATAGCCCGAATCAATAACTACCTGCACGCCTTCAATTGTGAGGCTGGTTTCAGCAATTGAAGTAGCCAAAATAACTTTGCGTTTGCCTTGCGGACTTGGAAAGATTGCAGCCAGTTGCTTATGCTTTGGAAGTGCTCCGTAAAGTGGATGAACTTCTAGATTTAGGCGTTCGTTCCGAAGCAAACGCTCACATTTTTTGATTTCGCCTTCGCCAGGCAAAAATACCAGCACGTCACCTTCTTTTTCTTTGATGGCGCGAAGTACTGTTTGAGCCGTTAGCTCTGCAATGAGCCGGATGTCGTTTTCTCCGGTGTAGATCATGTCAACTGGGAAAAGCTTCCCGGAACACTGCACAACCGGGGCTTTTAATAAGCTTGATAATTGAGGCAGGTTCAAGGTGGCCGACATGATCACGATTCGTAAATCGGGCCTTAAAACCTGCTGTGCTTCCCGGCAAAGGGCAAGGGCCAAATCGGCATGAATACTTCGCTCGTGAAATTCATCGAAGATTACTGTGCCGACACCTTCCAACGAATTGTCGGATTGCAGCATTCTCGTTAGAATGCCTTCGGTGACAACCTCAATGCGCGTTTTGGAACTAATCCGGTTTTCGAATCGAATGCGGTATCCGATGGTTTCGCCAACTTCTTCGTTGAGTAGAGAAGCCATTCGTTCGGCAATGCCTCTTGCGGCCAAGCGACGAGGTTCCAGCAGAATGATTTTCTGATTGCTGGCTTTTGCCTGTTGCAGTAAAGCCAAGGGCACCAAGGTACTTTTCCCGGCTCCGGGAGGAGCGTTTACAATTAGTGTATTGGTCGCTTGTAGTTTCTCCTGAATCTCATCAAGGATCGTTACTACCGGCAGATTAATATGGTGGAAATTTAAATTCAAGATATGTATTGACAATAGTATGTTGAAACTCCGTAGTCGTTCGATTCTTAGTTTAGCATTTCTGTTAATCCATTCAAAATTAGGTATTACAAATGGCTTCCATGCTGAAACCTAAAAATCTGACGATCTATTTCTATAAAACAAGACTGCAAAAATAGAAAAACCGTTTGATTGGCTGTTAGAGATCCCATTTGTTGGTCTTTAGTTCGGATAAAATCAGGCTTCTCGGTTGATTGGTTCTGGAACTTATTTGTAGCGCAAATCGCCTACAACAATAGATCCCACTTGAATAACTTTGGACTAAGTTGCTCATATATACCAAAATCATCTTTATATTCGTAGCAAATTAGGGATGAATGAATCTGGAGCAGGAGCTATTAAGATCAATTTTTAATGGGAATAGGAAAAGCTTTGAAATACTTTTCCGGACACAATACGCCAGACTATGTGCTTATGCTATTAGTTTTGTTTCGCAAGAAGAAATTGCGGAAGATATTGTCTCGGAAATATTTTTAAAGTTGTGGGAGAGGAGAAAATCGATTCAGATAACTGGCTCTGTTTCTTCTTACCTGTTCAAGGCAGTCAAAAATTCGTGTTTAAACTATCTAAGCCGGGAAAAGAGCAAGAAAAAGACGGTTTCTGAGAATGAGGTTCAATTGCTTGATTTGAAAATGACTTATACCATTTCGGATAAGTATCCACTTAATGACTTGTTGAGCAAAGAGCTTGAGGAAAAGATTAAATACGAGATCGAACAACTTCCGCCGCAATGCCGTGAAATTTTCTACCTGAGTCGATTTGAAGAGATGACTCACAAAGAAATTGCAGAAAAGCTGAATATTTCTGAAAATACGGTAAAAGTTCAGATATACAGAGCTTTGGTGAAGTTGCGAAAAGGCCTAAAAGACTACTTGCCATTACTTTTATTAAAATTTCCTGACTTTTTTTAATCGCGTTGTAATACCTGTCTCCTGATTTTGTGTCCTGTCTATATAAACGGGATTAATGACACAGAATCAAAAAATACCAGATCGAATAAAAGTTGCTATTGTTAGCTATTTAAGCGGACAATGGGATACTTGTGATGCATCAGACTTGAATGTATGGCTGGAAGAGGATGAGCAAAATAGCGATTTGTTTTCCCGGTTAGTTGATATCTGGGAAGTGGATCATATGCTGCAGCGAGAGAAAAGCATTGATGTTGATCGTGCTTGGGAAAAGATGGAGCAGCAGATGGATAAGCGCAATTGGCTTGCCGGGCGTGTAAAACGCTTATCTCCTGCAGTTCGTTATGCAGCTGTAATCGTATTGGCAGTGTTGTTTGGTGCGGTTGGATACCAATTGCTACATCGGCAAATGCAATGGAGTTCAATGGCAAGCAACTGGATTGAATACTCCACACCCTACGGTTCTCAAACCAACCTAAAGCTTGCTGATGGAACTCAGATTTGGCTCAATGCGGGGACTACGATTCGATACAATGAAGACTACGGACGAATGAATCGGAATATAAAGCTCAGTGGCGAAGCTTTTTTCCATGTGGCAAAGAATAAGCAGCTTCCCTTTGTGGTCAACGCCCGTTCAGTTTCAGTCGAGGCTTTAGGGACTGAATTCAATGTAAAAGCTTACCCCGAAGAAATTCATGTTGAAACGATTTTGATGGAAGGTTCTGTTGCGGTTAACAAAGGTATCGCGTTTGGAGAAAATCGCCAAGTGATCTTGACACCGGGAGAGAAAGCAGTCTATAATTCAGATGACGGAAAATTAAGTGTTCTAACGACTGATGGTGGCTCTGAAGTTAGTTGGTTTAAAGATGAATGGGTGATTGAGAAGATCAACTTGGAAGGGATCGCCAAACTTTTGGAGCGCCGTTATGATGTTGAATTCGAGTTTACCGATGATCGTCTTAAAACGTATGAACTTCGCCTGACAATTACTGATGAAACACTGGAACAGGTGCTGACTGCCATCACTTACCTGGCTCCGATTAACTATAAATTGAATGAAAACGAAGTATTGCTAACCATAAACCCAGAAGAATTGAAGAAATATGAGAAACTACTAAAATAGAAAAAGAGAGATCCTGCCAGATCTCTCTTTGTATAAGTTAAATCATGTTACTGTCAAATTTCAACCTGTCAGTAACAAATCAAAAACCATTAACATTTCAAATTTATGAAAAAAAAACTGAAATGCCGGGAAGGTAATCTTGTGCGCCTTTCCAGGAAATTTGTTTTGACTATGAAACTTACATTTTTGTTAATTGTGTTGGGAGTGACGCAGTTATCGGCAACGGTGTATTCGCAGAACACAACCTTGTCGATTAATCTGAATAACTGTACCGTAAAAGATGTTCTGGAACAAATTGAAGAACAAACAGAATTCCGTTTTTTCTACAATGAAAAGTTCATCGACTTGGATCGCACGGTTTCTGTAAGGCAGGAACAAAAGAGTGTGGAAGAAATCTTGGATGGCGTATTTAGTGGCATGGAGATTTCCTACAAAGTGATGACCAACAATTTGATCCTGATTACTCCACGTGCGGATGATAAAACTGGAGTAATGGCTCAAATCGATGAGCTAAAGGGGAAGGTTGTTGATATGGATGGCGCTCCTTTACCGGGGGTTACCGTCATTGTAAAAGGAACAACAAACGGAACGATTACTGACTTTGACGGAGTTTATACCTTGCATGATGTGCCTAATGGAGCAACCCTGGTGTACTCTTTTGTGGGGATGAGAAGTAAAGAAATTGTTGTTGAAGGTCAAGCTGC
This sequence comes from Sunxiuqinia elliptica, assembly GCF_900113005.1. Classification (GTDB taxonomy): domain Bacteria; phylum Bacteroidota; class Bacteroidia; order Bacteroidales; family Prolixibacteraceae; genus Sunxiuqinia; species Sunxiuqinia elliptica. Next base: position 69,571 of record NZ_FONW01000010.1, on the reverse strand, counting down.
AATCGATGTGACACTGGAAGAAGAGACAATTGGCATTGAGGAAGTAGTGGCGATTGGCTATGGTACTCAAAAGAAAGTGAACCTTACTGGTTCGGTGTCCAATGTAACTTCCGAGGTGCTGGAATCTCGCCCGGTACAAAATGTAGGTCAAGCGTTGCAAGGCCTTGTTCCTGGATTGAACTTTCAAACTTCTGGCTTAGGGGGCGAATTAAATCAAAGCCTTAGTTTTAACATTCGTGGTGCCGGAACAATTGGTGATGGCTCCAACGCATCGCCTTTGGTATTGATTGACGGAATGGAAGGAGATATGAATTCCATTAATCCACAGGATATCGAAAATATTTCGGTACTGAAAGATGCTGCTGCGGCATCAATTTACGGATCTCGTGCAGCTTTCGGTGTTGTACTGATTACAACAAAAACCGGGAAAGAAGGGCGAACAACCATCAACTACAACAACAACTTCAGATTAACAACACCTCTGGGACTTCCTGAGATGTTGGACTCTTATACATTTGCTTTGTATTGGAATGAAGCATCGGCAAACGATGGACAAGGTGCTAAATTCTCTCAAGAAGTTATTGATCGTATTTTGCAATATCAAAGAGGGGAGATTGACTATGGAACCATTGCCAATAAGAATGGCGATCGCTGGCAGTATTTTACAGGTTCGAATGCCAATACCGATTGGTTTAAAGAACACTATCGCGATGCTGCATTTGCACAGGAACATTCAGTAAGCATCAACGGTGGAAATGACGATATTCGTTATTACGTCTCTGGAAATTTTCTAGATCAGGAAGGATTAGCGCGTCACTCTGATGACCAATTTAGTCGTTATGCTATTACGGCTAAGCTAAATGCCAAATTGAGCAAGCACGTTCGCTTTAACTACAACTCAAAGTTGATTCGTGAAGATTATGAAAAGGCCACGCAGCAGTCAGGCTTATTTTTTCATAACATTGCACGGCGCTGGCCAACCGTACCGGTGAAAGATCCTAATGGTTATTATGCGATGCCAACTGAAATTATACAGCTTCGTGATGGTGGGCGTACGAACGATCGTTCTGACTGGGTGTATCTGCAAGGACAGTTGGTGATTAACCCGCTTGAAAATTGGAACATTTATGTTGACGGCAACTATCGGGTAAAGTACTATACTAAGCACCAGGATGTAACTCCGGCTTATGCCTATGATGTGGAAGAAAATCCCTATCCTGTAGGTGTTGTATGGAACTCGGCTGGTTATAGTTCTGTGTATGAGTATGACCGTGCTGATAACTTTTTTACTTCAAATATCTATTCTGATTACGAGTTTGATATTAACGAGGAACATAACTTTAAGCTGATGGGCGGTTTCAACTCGGAATTGATGAAGTATCGAACCTTGGCTGCTTCACGAAGTGGCTTGATTTCGCCTTCTTTACCAACCATTAATACGGCAACCGATAATAGCAAAGCTGAAGAAGGCCAATATCAACATTGGGCAACTGCCGGTTTCTTTGGTCGTTTGAATTACAATTACAAAGAACGTTATTTGTTGGAGGTGAATGCTCGCTACGACGGTACATCACGCTTCCTGGATGATAAACGTTGGAATTTATTTCCTTCCTTTTCTTTAGGCTGGAATGTGGCTAAAGAGAACTTTTGGACCTTCGATAATTTGATTCAGACATTTAAACTGAGAGGTTCATACGGTGAACTTGGAAACCAAAATACATCAAATTGGTATCCGTTTTTTGCACAGATGCCAGTAGGAATCAATAATGGTTCGTGGCTATTAGGTGGGGAAAAACCAAACACTGCAAGCGCTCCCGGTTTGATTAGTACCTTGCTAACTTGGGAACGTGTTACAAGCTGGAATATTGGTCTGGATTTAGCGATGCTAAATAATCGTTTGATGTTGAATGCTGATTATTTCAAACGGAAAACATTTGATATGGTCGGGCCAGCTCCTGAACTTCCCGTCATTTTAGGAACAAGTGTTCCAAAGATCAATAATGCCGACATGGAATCCTACGGTTTTGAACTGGAAGTGGTCTGGAAAGACCGCATTCGCGATTTCAGCTATTCAGTACGTGGAGTTCTTTCTGATGACCAGCAAGAAATTACCAACTATCCAAATCCAACCAATAAAATTAGCACATGGTATAATGGTAAGAAAGTTGGCGAAATCTGGGGGTATACAACGGTTGGCATAGCAAAAACCCAGGACGAAATGGATACTTATTTGACTAATGTTAGTCAAAGTAACTTATCAAGTAAATGGGGAGCTGGAGATATCATGTATGCTGACTTAAATAATGATGGTAAGATTGACGGTGGATCTGGCTTATTAGGAGATACAGGTGATCGGAGAATCATTGGAAACTCAACTCCGCGTTATCGGTTTAGTCTTGATTTATCTGCGAATTGGAAAGGCTTTGACTTTAGAGCACTTTTCCAAGGTGTTGGCAAAAGAGATTGGATGCCTAACGGTCCTTATTTCTGGGGTGCTAGTGGAGGTATGTGGCAATCGGCCGGATTTACAACTCATATGGATTATTTCCGCGATGAAAACTCAGTGATGGTTCAGGCTGGACATGCTGACGTCAACACAGATGCTTATTTCCCAAAACCCTATTTCGGAACTAAGAAAAATCAACAAACACAAACCCGTTACTTGCAAAGTGCTGCTTATGTACGTTTAAAAAACCTGCAGTTGGGATATACTATTCCTAAGATCGTAACAAGTAAATTGGGAATGAATAAAGTGCGTTTCTATATCTCTGGAGATAACCTGTTGACCCTGACAGATATGATCGATACATTCGATCCGGAAACAGTTGGGTTAGGAGGATGGAATGATGGAAAAACGTATCCTCTGGCTAAGGTATTCTCTTGTGGTTTAAGTGTTAACTTTTAATTGATTGAAACGATGAATAGAAAAACAACATATTCAATTTATGCGGTTATTTTGTTGCTTGCAGTCGCGTTTACTTCTTGCAATGAATACTTAGACCGTGAGCCATTATCGAATGTAACTCCCAATGATTATTTATGGCATGAAGCTGACTTGGCAGCTTATACTATTAATCGGTACAACTTCCCAACTCATGGAGGTTGGGGACCTGGAACATTTTCTCGTGATAATCATACTGACAACCAGGTAACCAGTGAATATAACAACCGATGGGTGCCAGGCGAATACCGGGTTCCTCAGTCAGGAGGTAGTTGGGGATTTTCTAACATTCGCCAATACAATTACTTTCTTGAAACCGTATTGCCTCGTTGGAAAGCAGGAGAAATTGGAGGAAATGCCGATAATGTAAAACATTATATTGGCGAAATGTACTTCTTGCGTGCCTATGAATACTTCAATAAAGTGCAAGCATTCGGTGATTTCCCTATTGTGAAAAACACCTTAACAGACCAGATTGATGAGCTCGTCTTAGCGTCGAAACGTCGACCACGGAATGAGGTTGCTCGTTTTATTATTTCTGATTTAGATTCGGCCATTGTGCTGCTGAAGGAAAACTCACCTTATGGAACAAATCGGATTTCAAAGAATGCAGCCTTGTTGTTTAAATCCAGGGTAGCGCTTCACGAAGCTACTTGGCTAAAATACCACAAAGGAACAGCTCAGGTACCAGGAGGGTCTGGTTGGCCAGGTAATGGCAAGGTGGATAATTTCAGCATCAATATTGATTCGGAAATTGAGTATTTCCTTGGAGAGGCTATGGAAGCGGCAGAAACGGTAGCCGACAATGTGCCATTGGTTGAGAATACAATGGATGATGGTTACAATTCTTCTGAAAATCCATATGCCGCCATGTTTGCGAATGAGGATATGAGTGGCTACAGCGAGGTGCTTTTGTGGCGTGCCTATGACCCAAGTCAAGGGATTAATCACAATGTAAATCACTACATCAATCAAAATGGAGGAAATACTGGTTACACTCGTGGTTTTGTCGATAACTTCCTGATGAGCAACGGACTGCCAATTTATGCAGCCCAGTCTGGCTTTGCAGGCGACGACTCCATTCAAATAGTTAAAACAGATCGTGATAACCGCTTGCAATTATTCATGAAAAGCCCAGGCGATTTACGATACATTGATAAAACCAATGTTGATGGAACGCCTGTTTTGGAAGGTTATCCTGATATTTTAGGGATTAATGAAGTGCGTTATGTAACAGGATACGCAATTAAAAAAGGTTTTTCATATCTAGAAGCACAATCAGAAGGAAGTGCCGGATCAATTGGAAGCATTGTTTTCCGGGCAACTGAAGCTTATTTGAACTACATTGAAGCTTCTTATTTGAAGGAAGGCCATATCAACGGAAAAGCAGATCAGTATTGGAAAGCTATTCGTGCCAGAGCAGGCGTTAACACCGACTACAACATTACGGTTAACGCCACAGAGATGAGTGAAGAGGCGAAGAATGACTTTGCAGCTTATTCGGCAGGCCAGTTGTTAACCGATAAAACTCTGTACAACATTCGTAGGGAGCGTCGTTGTGAGCTAATAGCAGAAGGGATGCGTATGTTTGACTTGAAACGCTGGCGTGCTTTAGATCAGCTAAAAACAAATCCATACATCGTGGAAGGATTTAAACTTTGGGGACCAATGAAAGATTGGTACAACGATGAAGATGGTGTTTCAAGATTGATTGGGGCCGGAACTCCGGATCAAACTCCCAACGTGTCGGGGGCTGATGATAGTCAATATTTGCGTCCATACCGGATCAACATGAATAATTCCAACTTGGTACGGGATGGTTACCGTTGGACTGCTGCTCACTATTTAGAACCCATTGCCATTCAGCATTTCATTATTACTGCAGAAAATTCAAGCGATTTATCGACTTCCGTAATTTATCAAAATCCGGGTTGGCCTTTAGAGGCTAACAGCGGTGCTTTAGATTAAGCTTAAACTAAGTTAGAACAAGAAATAGAGGCCACTCAAAATGTATTTATACATTTGTGGCCTCTGTTTCCTGTTTTACGAAATTTAACGACGAAATAGAACGTAGGAAATAAACAGATTGAGCAAATGAAAAGACAAATTATTTATTTGAACTTGTTCGTAATACTGATGCTTTGTTCATGTTCGAAATTGGAAGCCGATAACAAGGATTGGCAAATGATTTGGAATGATGAATTCGAAACCGATGGAGCTCCGGATGCGACCAAATGGAGTTTTAGTGGTCGAAGAAGTCCGGACTGGGCCTGTTATTGCACGGACCAATTGGAAAATGCTGAGGTTTTTAATGGTGTACTTCACCTGAGAGGTACCGTTAATGAGAATCCGGAGGATACCGCACAATTTCAGACTGGTTGTATTCAAACCAAAGGAAAATTCGATTTTAAATACGGAAAGCTTGAAGTAAGAGCTAAATTAAGCAAAGGACAGGGGTCTTGGCCTGCTATTTGGATGATGCCTGCTGAAGGCGTTTATGGCGGTTGGCCGAAGAGTGGTGAGATTGATGTGATGGAGCATTTAAATTTTGATCCTTATTTTTACCAAACAATACATTCATCGCATGTCGATGAGCTGAAGCAAAAAGACAATCCAATTTATTTTGCAAAAGCTTCGTTTAAGGAAGGTGAGTTTAATGTTTTTGGATTGGAATGGTATCCTGATCGGTTGGATTTTTTGATTAACGGCAAGAAAACGTTTACTTACCCCAAAGTGGAGGGGCAAGATGCAGTTCAGTGGCCTTTTGATCAAAATTTCTATATCATTTTAAATCAGGCACTGGGTGGCAATTGGCCCGGACCGGTAAATGCTGAAGATTTACCTGTTGAGATGCAGGTGGATTGGGTACGGGTTTATCAACGAAATAAAGACTGATACCCGCGGAATGCATTTGAATGGATGCAAGGTTAACCAGAAGTTGATGGTGCTGGAGGACATTGAGAAGATTGAAATCGTGAAGAATAAAATTGTATAACCTTAAATCATTTTGAAAATGAAAATTCAAAATTTAGTCTTTTTAGTCCTGTTTTTTCCTTTGTTGTTGTCGGCAAAGCAAAAAACAGGAATTATTCCACAGCCTGTGTCCATGCAGGTGCATTCGGGAAAGTTTGTTATTACGGAGAATACCGCAATCGAATTCAAAAAAAGCCAGACAGAATTGAAAGAAGCTGCTGCGTTTTTCGGCAAAGCGATTCGCGAGATTTCCGGTTACGAATTACCTTTCAATAAGAAAAAAGCTCAGACCATACGCTTGAGCCTCGACCCAATTAATACCATTGGCAAAGAGGGCTATCAGTTACAGGTAACTTCTGATCACATCGAAATAAAAGCAAATACAAAGGCAGGGATTATTTACGGAATGCAATCGTTACTGCAACTGTTGCCCCCCATCAGAACCAACGCGAAGTTGGAGCTTCCTTGTCTCGAAATTGAAGATTACCCTCGTTTTAAATGGCGTGGAATGCATCTTGATGTGAGCCGTCATTTCTTCGGGCCAGAGGTCGTGAAAGAATATATTGACCTCATGGCTTCGTATAAATTGAATGTTTTTCACTGGCACTTGATTGATGATCAGGGATGGCGTATTGAAATCAAGCAATATCCAAAGGTGACTGATGTTGGTGCCTGGCGAGTTGACCAAACTCAATTTCCTTGGGGCGATCGTCCACAAGCTAAAGCAGGAGAGGAACCAACCTATGGAGGCTATTACACACAAGAGCAAATCAAAGAAATTATTGCTTATGCTGCGGAGCGGAATATTACCGTTGTTCCTGAGATTGAAATGCCTGGACACGTTGCTTCAGCAATCGCTTCCTATCCGGAGTTTAGCTGTGCTCAGCAACCTCAATTGCCTTTAACCGGAGGCGACTACTCCAATACCTCTTCAAACTATTGTGCGGGCAACGATGCCGTATTCGAATTTTTGGAGAATGTATTAACAGAGGTGATTGATCTGTTTCCTTCTGAATACATTCATATTGGTGGCGATGAGGTAAACAAAGATTCTTGGAAAAAGTGTGATCGCTGCCAAGCCCGTATTAAAGAGGAAGGTTTGAAAGACGAGAACGAACTGCAAAGTTATTTTATCAAACGAATTGAGAAATTCTTGATTAGCAAAAACCGGAAGATGATCGGATGGGACGAGATACTGGAAGGCGGATTGGCGCCGGAAGCAACAGTTATGAGCTGGCGGGGTGAAGCTGGCGGTATTGAAGCTGCGAAAATGAATCATGATGTGGTAATGACTCCGGTTAATCCCTGTTATTTCGACTTTTATCAGGCTGGACCAGCAGGAGAGCCTTTGGCTTTTAGTGGTTTAAACAACCTGAAAAAAGTCTATCACTATAAACCAATTCCCGAAGAACTACCCGCTGAGAATGCCCATTATGTACTCGGAGCTCAGGCCAATGTGTGGACGGAACATATCTCTACCGTTGAACACTTGGAATACATGGTATTGCCGCGTATGGCAGCCTTGGCAGAAGTGGTTTGGACGCCAAAAGAACAGAAGGATTGGGAGAGCTTTAACACGCGTATTCAGGAAGAATACCGGGCATATGAATTGAAAGGATTACGGTATTGCCCAGGAAACTTCACGGTAGCAATTCAACCAGTTTCTCAGGACGGGAAATTGTTGGTGGCACTATCTACCGAGATTCTGAATGGTGAGATTGTGTATACCTTAGATGGAACAGAACCAACTCTGGAAAGTAAAAAATACACCCAACCGATTGAAATTGAATCAACGGTGCTATTGAAAGCGTCTGTGGTGTTACATGGTCAAATTAGAGGAGCTGTGCCAGCCCAACAACAATTTGTGATGCATCAAGCGATTGGTCGCGATGTGAACTACACTTATCCAGTTAGCCCTTACTACTTGGCAGATGGCCCAAATTCATTGACTGATGGGGTGCGTGGAACAGCAACTGTTGGCAAATTCTGGCATGGATTCAATGGCAATGATATGGTTGCTACAATTGACTTGGGCAAAAGCAAAGTGGTTAAGAATATCACATTAGGCTGTTTTCAAAAATACAAAGGCTGGATTTTTATGCCGAAGGAAGTTACCTTTGAAGCTTCTGCGGATGGGGTTGTCTATGAGGTTATTGAAACAATTAGCAATCCAATTGACGAAAATGCAGAAGAAGTGATTCATGACTTTAAAACGACCTATGGCAAAGACGCCAGGTACCTTCGTGTAAGTGCGAAGACTAATGCTTGTCCGAAGGGACACAACGGCGAAGGAAAGCCAGCTTGGTTGTTTGTCGATGAAATTATCGTCGAATAAGAGACTTTTTATTGGCTTTAGTTTCAGTTAGAGGCTAAAGCCAATGATTGTTTTTTTTAGTTTTGTTGAACGACAAATAGGAACTAACAATTTACATACTATGAACCAAAATTTATTACTACTCTTTGGAATGGCTGCTTTAGGAGGCGGATGTACCTCATCGGCACCCAAAGAGGCTAAACCTGAAAAACCAAACATTATTTTTATCATGACCGATGATCATTCGTACCAAACTCTGAGTGCGTACGACAATCGGTTTATTCAAACCCCAGGTTTGGATCGTTTGGCAAACGAAGGGGTAACCTTCACCAATAGTTTTGTGGCTAATTCAATTTGTGCACCAAGTCGTGCGGTTATGCTAACCGGTAAACACAGTCATGCCAACGGACAGCGAGATAATTCAGATACCTTTGATGGCAACCAACAAACCTTCCCAAAATTATTACAGCAAGCGGGTTATCAAACGGCTTTGATCGGAAAGTGGCATTTGAGAAGTAATCCAACAGGCTTTGACCATTGGAATATTTTGCCAGGACAGGGAAGCTATTACAATCCTGATTTTATTGATGCCAATGGGCGGCAACATTACGAAGGCTATGTGACTGATATCATTACCGATTTCAGTACCGATTGGCTGGACAAACGTGACAAGGAGAAGCCTTTCTGTTTGTTGGTACACCACAAAGCAGTGCACCGGGTTTGGATGCCTTCCGTTGAAAATTTGACGGCTTTCAAAGATCAGCAATTCCCAATTCCTGAGACTTTCTACGATGATTATGAGGGACGGACGGCAGCTGCGGAGCAAGAGATGAGCATTATTGAAGATATGGATTTGGTGTACGACCTGAAAATGTTGGATAAAGAAGGGGAGATCAAAACCAAGTATCGAAAAGCTTATGAAAACGGAGAGTATGCCCGCATGACTGATGAGCAGCGCAAAGCTTGGGATGCTGTTTATGACCCCATTATTGCTGATTTTAAAGCAGCCGATTTGAAAGGTAAAGAATTGGCAGAGTGGAAATACAACCGTTATATGCAAGATTATTTGGCCAGCGTAAAATCATTGGACGACAATGTGGGACGCTTGTTAAAATACTTGGATGATAATGGTTTGGCTGAAAATACCTTGGTTGTTTATACTTCTGATCAAGGGTTTTACATGGGAGAACATGGTTGGTTTGATAAGCGCTTCATGTATGAAGAGTCGTTCCGCACTCCTTTGCTGATGCGTTTCCCTAAAGGTTATGATGCGCATGGAGAGATTGATCAACTGGTTCAGAACATCGACTATGCACCAACCTTTTTGGATTTAGCCGGAGTTCCTGTTCCTGCCGATATTCAGGGAAAATCAATATTGCCTTTAGTTGAAGATGGAAAGTCAGCTGAATGGCGCGATGCTTTATACTACCACTATTATGAATATCCTGGCGAGCATGCTGTAAAACGGCATTATGGTGTTCGCACGGATCGCTACAAACTCATTCATTTTTACAATGATATTGATGAGTGGGAACTGTATGATTTGAAGAATGACCCGGCAGAAATGAATAACCTGTATGGTCAGGCTGAATACAAAGAACTGGCTGCTGGACTTAAAGCAAAGTTGAAAGAGCTGCAGCAACAATATCAGGATCCAATATTGAATTAATCATTTTTATAACTTTTACGACTACTTACTACTCATAAAACTACTGTGAGATCTATTGTTTCTGGCGACAAATAAGCTGGGGCTTTGGATCTCAACAGGAGTTTTGTGCGTCCTAAAAACAATCGCATGAAATTATTACGATTTTTATGGTCGATACTCCTCTTCTCCTCAATAGCTGGAGCGACCGCTCAGGAAAAGCTTCCAAAGCCTACGGATCTACAGATGCGTTGGCAAAAGATGGAAACGATTGCATTTGTCCATTTTAGTGTCAACACGTTTACCGACATGGAGTGGGGCTATGGAAATGAGTCTCCACAACTTTTTAACCCGACTGCGCTCAATTGCGAACAGTGGGTAAAGATCTGCAAGGATGCTGGACTGAAAGGTGTCATTTTAACGGCCAAACATCATGATGGATTTTGTTTGTGGCCCTCCGCTTATACCGAACATAGTGTGAAGAATTCACCATGGAAAAACGGGCAGGGAGATGTTGTCCGTGAATTTGCTGAAGCTTGTAAAAAACATGGTCTAAAAATGGGCTTGTATCTTTCCCCATGGGACTGTAATCATCCGGATTATGGCAAGCCAGAATACAATCAGTACTTTAAAAATCAATTGACAGAACTCCTTTCCAATTATGGCGAGTTGTTCGAAATCTGGTTTGATGGAGCCAATGGCGGAAGGGGATACTATGGAACAGATTCGCTACATACACGGAAAATCGACAAAGACTATTACGACTGGCAAGGTTTTATTGATATTGTGAGAGAGTTGCAGCCCAATTGTATTGTGCATGGTGGCGGCTTGCCTGATATCCGCTGGGTTGGCAATGAAGAAGGACACGCTGGGAAAAAACACTGGAGTACCTTGTTGCCGAAAGATCAGTTTAGCAAAGACAAAAGTTTGCCTGCGCAATTGAATGAAGGCCATGAAAACGGAACCCGTTGGTTGCCTTCAGAGACGGATGTTTCGGTAAGACCCGGATGGTATTACCATGCATCAGAAGATCACCAGATGAAGTCATTGCCTCGATTGATGGATATTTACTATGAAAGTGTCGGACGAAACAGTTTGCTGTTACTTAACCTTACGCCTGATAAGCGAGGATTGGTTTATCCAATTGACTCCTTGCGCTTGTTGGAGTGGAAGCGCCAATTGGATTTGGATTTCAAAGAAAACTTAGTGACATCAAAGTGCCGTTTCTCGTCAAACAATAAGAAGAAACTTAAAAAGGCTTTTGACAATAACTACGATTCATACTGGAAGGGCAATGAGGAGAATAGCTTTCTGGAGATTGATTTTCAAAAGCCGGTAACAATGAACCGTCTGCTTATCCAAGAATACATTCCTGAAGGACAGCGAGTAAAAAGTTTCCGGGTAGATTATTTGAACGACAACGAGTGGGTTGAATTAGCTAAAGAAACCACAATCGGTTACAAACGGATTTTGCGCTTTCTTCCGATTACCACGCAAAAAGTACGGATAAGTTTTGAAGAAACCCTGGCTCCGGTAATGATTACGAAAGTAGCTGCTTACAATGCACCAGTCCTTTTGGCTGAACCAACTATTCGTCGCGACCAGCAAGGCATGGTGAGCATCTTGTCTCCCGAAAAATTTGGCGAAGTTTTTTATACCATTGATGGCTCAAGCCCATCTCGTCAATCGAAAAAATATACGGCACCATTTTCTTTCGATGGAAAAGGAACGATTAAAGCAGTTGTTTATAGTGGTGAAAACCACGGAGAAGTGGGAACCCAAACATTTGGACTGTCGAAAGAAAAATGGACGCTAAAAGAGTCCAGCTCTTCCAACTTAAACTTGTTTGATGGTAAGCCGAATACCAGTTGGGTAAGTCCGAAGAAGGAGATGGAAGTGGTGATTGATTTTGGAGAAGCAATTGCCTTCTCTGGATTAACTTACTTACCTGATCAGGCGCGTTGGTCCCGAGGTATCGCACTCAATTACCAGATTTATACCAGTGACAATGGAGAAGATTGGACGAGACTGACAGCAGGCGACTTTTCAAATATTCGGAATAATCCGATTACCCAAACCATTCAGTTTGGAAAGAAAGTAACCACCCGTTTTTTAAAATTTGCGACAAACACTGCTGCTGATGGACAGGAAGTCCTTGGAATTGCAGAACTAGATATTCTTGCCGAGTAGGCACCTGCTTTGTTCTTCATGTTTTTCCCGAGATGAAAACTCATTCGATGGGCTTCATCCCGGGAAAAGCTTTTTTAGAGGGAAGCATTGTGTCATTCAAATTGTAATTAATAACCAGAGAATAAAGAATGAAGAAACTAAGCTTTTTATTATTGGGATGTTTGCTGGGAATGGCTTTGTTCCCGCTTGCAGCGCAGGAATTGCCGGAGTGGCAAAGTCAGTACGCTGTTGGACTCAATAAATTGGCACCACACAGTTACGTGTGGCCTTATCAAAACAAAGAGTCTGTTTTGTCGGGTGAGTATGAAACCTCGCCTTACTTCCAAAGTTTGAACGGAACCTGGAAGTTTCATTGGGTGAAAAATCCGGATACCCGGCCCAAAGACTTTTTCCAACCTGATTTTTATACCGGCGGATGGGCAGATATTCAGGTGCCCGGAAACTGGGAACGTCAAGGATATGGTACGGCAATTTATGTGAATGAGAACTACGAATTTGATCACGAGCTGTTCAATTTTAAGAAGAATCCTCCCTTGGTGCCTTATGCCGAAAACGAAGTGGGTTCATACCGACGGACGTTTACTGTGCCTGAAAACTGGGATGGACGCCGTGTGGTGCTGTGTTTGGAAGGGGTAATTTCCTTTTATTATGTCTGGGTGAATGGCGAGCTGGTGGGTTACAACCAAGGCTCAAAAACGCCTTCAGAATGGGACATTACGGACTACCTGACTGAAGGAGACAATACTTTGGCGGTTGAAGTTTATCGCTGGAGCGCTGGATCGTACCTGGAGTGTCAGGACTTTTGGCGCCTGAGTGGTATTGAGCGGGACGTGTATCTGTACAGCACGCCAAAAGCACATATTGCAGACTATACCGTAACGGCTTCGTTGGAGAAGGAGAACTATCAGGATGGTATTTTCGGTCTGGATGTGTTGGTTGAAGGCTTTTCAGAAGATCAACCCGTGCTGAAGTACCAGCTACTGGATCAGCAAAACAAAACGGTATTCTCCGGAAAAGTTGCCGGCAACTTTGCTGAAGGAACCGGAAGTTACCAGTTGAACGATCAGGTGATTTCGAAGGTGAATGCCTGGAGTGCTGAAAATCCCTACTTGTACCAATTGGTACTGGAACTGGAAACTGCGAAAGGGGACGAGCACCTGACAGGACGCCAGATTGGTTTCCGCACATCGGAAATTAAGAACGGACAGTTTTGTGTGAACGGGAAACCGATTTTGGTGAAAGGGGTGAACCGTCATGAGCACTCACAAAAAGGACGTACGGTGAGCAAGGAACTAATGTTGCAGGACGTTCTGTTGATGAAACAGCACAACATTAACACGGTACGAAATTCGCACTATCCAACGCATCCGTATTGGTACGAGCTGTGTAATCAGTATGGTCTTTACATGATTGATGAAGCCAATATTGAGTCACACGGAATGGGCTACGGACCAGCTTCATTGGCGAAGGATTCTACCTGGTTGCCTGCTCACATGGATCGTGTTCAGCGTATGTTTCATCGGTCTAAAAACCATCCGGCCATTGTTATTTGGTCGTTGGGAAATGAAGCCGGAAATGGCATCAACTTTGAGCGCACTTACGACTGGCTAAAAGCTGCTGATCCTTCGCGCTTGGTTCAGTATGAACGGGCCGAGGAAAACTACAATACCGACATTTATTGCCGCATGTACCGCAGCGTGGATGACATTAAAAAATATGTTTCGCGTGACGATATCTACCGTCCGTTTATTTTGTGTGAGTATGTTCACGCCATGGGTAACAGCGTTGGTGGTTTGCAGGACTACTGGGATGTGTTCGAAAGTGAGCCAATGGCTCAGGGAGGTTGTATCTGGGATTGGGTGGATCAAACCTTCAGCGAAGTGGATGAAAATGGTAAATGGTACTGGTCTTACGGCGGCGACTATGGTCCCGAGAATGTTCCCAGTTTCGGAAGTTTCTGTGCCAACGGTTTGATTAATGCAGCCCGTGAGCCACATCCGCACTTGTATGAAGTGAAGAAGGTGTATCAGAATATCAAAAGTTCCTTGGTTGATCCGGAAAACCTGACCATCTCGGTTAAAAACTGGTTTGATTTTACGAACCTGAATGCCTACACGCTGAACTGGAAAGTTACGGGTGATGATGGACAAGTCATTGAGACAGGAAGCCAGGTGATTGACGCTGCTCCTCAGGAACTGGTTACAGTTACCTTGGGAAAAGTGAAGCTTCCAAAACAGACTGGTGAGGCTTACCTGGACTTAAGCTGGACACCCAATGAGCAGCCAAGCTGGAGCGACGAATTGCCAGAGGTGGCTTACGATCAATTTGTAATCGCTGAAGAGTCATTCAAAAAGAAAAGCACTGTGAAAAGTGATGCAAAAGTGGCGATTCAAATTGATGAGGAAACCGGTGCCTTAAAATCATACACAGTGAATGGCGAAGAGATGCTGGCATCACCTGTTGTTTTAAGTTTGTATCGTCCGATTACGGAAAACGACAACCGGGACAGGAAAAGTGCGCGCTTATGGAAAGCGGCTGGAATCAATCAGTTGAAGCAGACTGCCCGTTCAGTAAAAACGAACTCGAAAGGCGGAACTGCCGTTGTGGAATTGACCAATGCAAAAGATCAAAAGGTGGGTGATGTAACTTTTGTTTACTCCTTGGATAAAGCTGGAAAACTCAGCATTGAAACACAATTGACTCCGGTGGATACCCTGGTGAAAACCTTTGCTCGTGTGGGATTGACTTTTGAAATGCAGGATAGCTACAACCAAGTGAGCTACTTGGGCCGTGGTGACCATGAAACACAAGCTGACAGGAAGCAGTCGGGACGCATTGGTATTTACCAAACAACTGCCGAGCGTATGTTCCACTATTATGTGGTTCCACAGGCTACAGGTAACCGAACCGATACCCGTTGGATGAACCTGACAAACAAAGCCGGAAAAGGTTTGGCTTTTGACTCGGAGAAACTGTTTCAGTTTAGTGTTCGTCCTTATTCCGATGAGGTAATCGAAAAGGCCAAACATATCAACGAATTGTACCGCACCGGAAAGGTGACCATTCATTTGGATGCCGAACAAACCGGTGTTGGAACCGCAACTTGTGGTCCGGGCGTACTGCCCCAATACGAGGTGGAGGTAAAAGATTATTCATTTGAGTTTACAATTCGACCGATTGAATAAGTGCAAGATTTAAGAAACGGGGGCTTCTTTTTGGAAAGCCCCCGTTTCATTTTAATTTAGCTGAGTCATTAAAAATTAGAAGATGAAACTACTAACTCATTTAACTATTATTTTGAGCATTTGGCTTATGCTTTGCTCTGCTTCTCCTCCTCCGAGGCAGGTTTCCCAATTAGATGCTAACTGGCAGTTTACGCGGGAAGATGTTTCCGGCGCAGAACAGCCAGGCCTGTCAACAGCAGGCTGGGAGACGGTATCGGTTCCGCACGACTGGGCGATTTACGGTCCGTTTGACCCGGAGGTGGATAAACAAACCGTTTTGATTACCCAAAACAAGGAAAAGGTAGCTACTGAAAAGACCGGAAGAACCGGTGCGTTGCCGCATATTGGCGTGGGCTGGTACCGAAAAACATTTGCCGTGCCTGATTTAACTTCGGATAAAAAGGCTTTGCTGGTTTTTGATGGCGCCATGAGCGAAGCTCAGGTGTATGTCAATGGTCAGAAAGTAGGGGAGCGCCCCTACGGCTACAGCTACTTCTATTTCGATATTACCAACTACCTGAATAAAGAAGGAGAGAACCTGTTGGCTGTTCGCCTGGAAAACCAGTCTTTTGCTTCGCGTTGGTATCCCGGAGCCGGCTTATACCGGAAAGTTCAGTTGATTGTAAAGGATCAAGTGAGCTTTAAGCACTGGGGAACTTTTATTACTACTCCGTTTATTTCTGACGATCAGGCTAAGGTTCAGATTCAATCGCGGGTGAATGGAAAGGACGTTCGGGTTGAAGCGCAGATTAAAGATGCAGCCGGTAAGCTAATTGCCTCCAACGCTTCTTCGCAGCAGTTTGGCGATGAAATTGAACTGAACCTGGGGATTTCGTCTCCGCAATTATGGGGGCCGGAGCACCCGAATTTATACTATGCCGAACTTAAGCTTTACCAGGGCAATGAACTAAAAGATGAAGAAACGATTCGCTTTGGTGTACGCGAAATCAGCTACACGGCTGAACATGGCTTTTTGCTGAATGGAGAGTCCACCAAGTTTAGAGGAGTGTGTCTGCATCACGACCTGGGGCCTTTGGGAGCTGCCGTGAATACGGCTGCCTTGCGTCGGCAGTTAACGATCTTGAAAGATATGGGTTGCAATGCCATCCGTTCTTCACACAACATGCCTTCGATGGAACAACTGGAGCTTTGTGATGAGATGGGCTTTTTGTTTTTGGCCGAAAGCTTTGACGAATGGGCTAAGCCCAAGGTGAAGAATGGCTATAACCGCTTTTTTGATGTGTGGGCCGAAAAGGATGTGGTGAACCTGGTTCATGCAACCCGCAATCACCCCAGTATTGTGATGTGGAGTTCGGGTAATGAAGTGCCGGACCAACATGGCAGTGTGGGCGTGAAAAGAGCCAAGTGGCTGCAGGAGATCTTTCACCGGGAAGACCCGACCCGACCGGTAACAGTTGGGATGGACCAGGTGAATGCCACGATGAAAAGTGGCTTTGGAGCAATAATGGACATCCCCGGACTGAATTACCGGGTGCATTTGTATGAGGAAGCTTATGAGCGCTTTCCGCAGGGGTTTATCCTGGGATCGGAAACGGCATCAACAGTCAGCTCCCGTGGAATTTACAAATTTCCAGTGGAGCCTGGTAAAAACAAGACCTATGATGACCTGCAGTGTTCCTCCTATGATCTGGAAGCCTGTAGTTGGTCCAATGTCCCGGATGATGATTTTGTACTGCAGGATGATAAGCCCTGGGTGATTGGCGAGTTTGTCTGGACTGGATTTGATTACCTGGGGGAGCCCACTCCTTATGATGAAGCCTGGCCTTCGCGCAGTTCCTACTTTGGCATCTGCGACCTGGCCGGACTTCCCAAAGACCGCTATTACCTTTACCGGAGCCGCTGGAACACAAAGGATGAAACTCTACATGTACTTCCGCACTGGAACTGGGAAGGTCGCAAAGGCCAAGTAACTCCTGTGTTTGTTTACACCAACTACGACAGTGCAGAACTGTTTGTTAACGGGGTGAGCCAGGGGATTCAGCACAAGAGCCGGGAGAGCAACCAGCACCGTTACCGGTTGATGTGGATGGATGTTCGTTATGAGCCCGGAAGCCTGAAAGTAGTTGCTTTTGACAAGGCTGGCAATCCGGTAGCCGAAAAGGAGATTCATACGGCTGGAAAACCGCATCATCTCGAGTTGGAAGCTGACCGAACGGTGATTGACGCCGATGGAAAAGACCTGAGCTATGTAACAGTGACGGTTGTTGACCGAAACGGAAATCCTTGTCCGAATGCCACGAATCAGCTGAATTTTAGTGTGAGTGGAGCAGGGAAGTTCCGGGCTGTTTGCAATGGCGATGCCACTTCGCTGGAGTTGTTTCACAAGCCAACTATGCAGGCTTTTAGTGGTAAGCTGGTGGTTACCCTGCAATCCTTAAAAGATGAAGCCGGTGAGATCTCACTCAAAGTAAAAGGAAAAGGCCTGAAAGCAGCCGAACTATCGATTAAGGCTGAATAATATTGGGAGAATCTCAATTGGGAAAGGGTAATTGCGAATGAGCTGTTACCCTTTTTTCGGCTAGTTACTTTCTTGAATTGGTAATTTGAGCGTAAAGGTAGAGCCCTCATTCAGCTTGCTGTTGACTTCAATCTCCCCTTGATGTAAGTTGATTAGTTCTTTGGTTAATATAAGTCCAAAGCCTGTTCCTGCTTCTCCGGCTGTCCCTTTCAGGCTAACACGATTTTTTAAGTTGAACAGGTTATTGATTGTTGTTTCATCCATGCCAATGCCGTTGTCCGAAATAGCAATTTCCAGACAGTCATTGGTTGCCTTGGTGTCAATTGCTATGTGCCCATTAATACGCGTGAATTTGATGGCGTTACTCAATAGGTTCCTAATGGCGCTAAGCAAGATATTTCGATCGCCAGAAATTTTCACCTCTGGTTCGCAGGAAAAGGTGATGGTGATCTTCTTTAATGCCGCAGAACAAGAAATTGTATTGATTGCTTCCTCAATGATTTGTTTGGCTAAAATCTTTTGACTGCTTGCTATTTGTCCTGTTTGTATGTTTCGGGAATAACTTAAAAGCTCATCCAGTAAGTTTAACGTCTGGTTCGAAATCCCGTTGATTAGCTTAACGTTTTGCTTGTGTGGATCTGAATCATTCAGGTCTTTCAAAATTAGATCAGATAGACCGATTAATGCATTGAATGGATTGCGAAGATCATGGGCAATCAACGAATAGATTTGATTGCGCGTTTCAATCAGCTGGTTAAGTTGCTTTTGTTGCTGCTGAATCAATGTATGGATCGTTACTTTCGAAAGAAGTTCTTCGGCTTGAAAAGGTTTCAAAATAATATCCCTGCAACTGTGTTTAAAGGCTTCAGAAATGTTTTCGAAATCGGTCTTCTCGGCCAGGAAAATCACTGGCGTTTCCTGATTCTTTTTTGATGATTTTATCTTATGGCATGTTTCAAAACTATTGACTGGCATTCTGACATCGAGTAAGACTAGTTCAAATTCAATTTGTTCGCATAGGTCAAGTGTTTGTTTACACGATGTCGCTTGGAGTACCTCAAAATCCAGTGGATGGAGTAATTTGGTAATTAGCTCGGTATTCTCCTGTTTATCATCAACGATTAGAAGTTTGGGTTGCCTAAAGTCTTTCACTTGCTAATGTTTAGGTTATAATAATATTGATCGACATCAATGTTGTTTTCCTGAATGAAGGTTTTTATTTTAATATCCTCATGAATGGTGTGGTTCACAAACCATTGGTGCAGGAAACGGGCATATTGACCAAAATCCTCTGCTTTGTGTTTATAAAGATTGAGGTATTCCAGCAGCTCAAAATGGTCTTTCTGGTGTTTATTGTAATCGGGATAATTGATACGTCTCATGAAATTCTCTTCGCTGATGAAATGAAACTCAGCATATTTTTCTATTTCAGAGATGAGTCGGCTCAAATCTTTAGCCGCTAGTTGATTATTGATGGCGTAACAAAAGGAGTTAATCAACTCCAGAAAAACTTTGTGTTCAAAGTCAATTCTTTCAATTCCGGTTTCGTAAGCTTTATGCCACTTTAACCGTTTTTCATTGTCGTTAGTAGTTGTAGTCATATCGTTGTGTTTAGTTCTCTATTATCACCAAGCCGTTTCTGCATCATCATGATCTCCATGACATGTCTTTTGAGAAGATTTCCGAATGATCAATTGGGTTTGTAATACAACGGGTGTGGAATACTGCTTGTTGTCCTTGCTTTGGAAGAACAGGCGAGCTGCTTCTTGCCCAATAGCATAAGTAGGGTGAGTGATTGAGGTTAAGGGAGGATCAACCACCATCGCATGAAAATCGTCTGTAAACCCAACTAAGCCAACGTTATCGGGAATTTTTAATCCCCGTTCTTTAATTTTTTGCATCGCTGCAAAAGCTACTGTGTCGTTAATGCCAAATACAGCATCAGGAGGATTGGCAGTATCCAGCAGTCGGGCCATTGCTTGTTTGGCTGATTCAAATGATAGGTTGCAGTGCTCAATTAGTTCTGGATCTTCGGGAAGACCAGATTGTTTTAGCCCTTCCAGGTAGCCAGCCATACGCTCCTTCGTAATATTTAGCTGGTCGGGTCCTGATATAAAGGCAATTCGGCGATAGCCCTGCTGATAAAAATGCTGCGTAATTTTCTGGGCTGCGGCTTTGTTGTCAACAGTCACCGTAGGAACCCGATCGGAAAGGCAAATACGATCAAAAAAGACCAAGGGAATACTCCGTTCGATCAAGGCTTCGAAATGCTCTGTGCTCTGGGTTTCCTGTGTCTGACAAATAATAAAACCTTCAACCCTGGCTTTTAACAAATTCTCAATGGCTTGTTTCTCTTTTTCAACCGATTCATTTGAGCTGGCGAGTAAAATAAAATAGCCCATCTCATTGGCTACTTGCTCAATCCCTGAAATAATGGAAGCATAAAAATGAGTAACCAAATCAGGAACAATCACACCAATCATGCGGGTTTCCTGTTTTAGTAAACCCATTGCTAGCGGGTTGGGCGTGTAGTTTTTGGAGAGAGCTAATTGCTTTACTTTCTCTTTCACTTCAGAACTAATGTCGGGATGATCTCTCAGCGCTCTCGAAACCGTGGAGATGGATACATTTAGTTCTTTAGCCAGGTCTTTTAATGAAATGTGCCTGCTCGTCATAGTCATCCTCTTTTCACAAAAATAGTTTTTTCTTTCAATGAAGAGGTGTTGAAAAGCAACTGCATATGTTCTTTAGTAGTTTTTTTAAATTGCAAAGCTTAGCGCAAAGCTTTGCATGATAATATCTGGATATGTCGTTTGGAATCAATGAATTCTTTATTGAAAATTTGAAGTTGATAAAACAGGTTGCAATGAAGTTTAAGAGATACTGTAAAACAATTCAACTGGAAAATGATCCAGCATTGATTGAAGCCTATAAAAAAGTGCATCAGCCTGAAGCGTCTTGGCCCGAAATAAGCCAAGGGATGAAGGAGATTGGAATCCTCGATATGGAAATCTACATCCACGAAAACAGGCTGTTTATGATTATGGATACAGTTGCGGATTTTGATCATGACGCGGCAATGAAGGCCTTGGCGGAGAAACCAAGACAAGCGGAATGGGAGGCTTACGTTTCTCAGTTTCAACGCACCAGTTCTGAGGCAACCGCTGGCGAAAAGTGGGTGTTGATGGAACGTATTTATGAGATGGATCAACGGCAGACTTTTGATGCGATTGATGGCCGGCAAAAACAAGCCCATGAGTAAGATAAATACAAAGGCTAATTGCCAATTGAATTTCCCGCGAATAATTTATGGGACAAGCTATTTAGGTAATTTGTATCGAGCGTTAAGTAAGAGTGAGAAACTAGCCCTGATGAAGGAATGGTTCAAGGTAGCGGATGGCCCTGTGATGATTGATAGTGCAGGGAAATACGGAGCTGGATTGGCTTTGGAAGTCATTGGTCAAGGATTGGATGAATTGGGAATTGATCCCCGGCAGATTACCATTAGTAATAAGTTAGCTTGGTATCGGGTACCCTTGAAAACCACTGAACCAACATTCGAGCCGGGGGCGTGGGCTAATTTGAAATACGATGCTGTTCAGAAGATCAGTTACGATGGTATCCTGGAATGTTGGCAGCAAGGAGCTCAACTACTGGGGCCGAAGTATAAACAGCAAGTGGTATCTGTTCATGATCCGGATGAGTACTTAGCGGCCGCCAAAAATGAAAATGACCGTCAGCAACGGATGACCGATATTTTAGGTGCTTATCGGGCTTTGTTTGAGCTAAAGGAAAAGGGAGAAGTTAAGGCCGTTGGAATTGGTGCAAAGGATTGGTCTGTTATTTTGGAGCTGTACCAGTACGTCAATTTTGACTGGGTGATGTTTGCCAATAAATTTACGCTTTATCATCATCCTCAGGCTATCGTTGATTTTATTCGGCAACTGGATGACAATGGAACCTGTGTGATTAATTCGGCAATTTTTAATGCCGGATTTCTAACTGGAGGAGCCTATTTCGATTACCGCATTCCGAATCCAACGAATCTTGCTGACCAAAAACTTTTTAAATGGCGAGAAAACTTTTTCAAGGTTTGCCAAAAGTATCAGGTGAAGCCTGGCGATGCCTGCTTGAAGTTTGCCTTGTCTGCACCTCAGATTAAGGCCGTAGCTCTTAATCCGAGTAAGCCCAAGCGAATGGCCAATAATAAGCGAGTGTTGGAAACTGAATTGCCGCGGGCTTTTTGGGACGAGCTTAAAACACGAGGAGTGATTGATCCTACGTATCCTTTCGTATAAAACTGAGACTATGATAATTGATTCACATCATCATTTTTGGTCCTATAATTCCGAAGAATTTGGATGGATTGATGACGACATGGCAACGATTCGGAGAAACTACTTTCCAGAAGATCTGGCAATTGAATTGGATGAGAACAGTGTTGAAGGTGTTGTTACCGTTCAGGCCAGGCAAAGCATGGAAGAGACAGCTTGGTTGCTGCAACTGGCGATCGAAAATAAATTCATGAAAGGAGTTGTTGGGTGGATGCCTTTGCGTGATGCCGCAATTGAATCTCTTCTGGAAAAGTATTCGCACAATCCTTGGTTAAAAGGGGTACGGCATGTGGTACAGGGAGAACCTGATCCTGAGTTTATCTTGGGGAAAGCGTTTAATCGAGGGGTGGCCTTATTGAAGAACTATGGTTTGGTGTATGATATCCTGATTTTTGAACATCAGTTACCACAAACAATCCGGTTTGTCGATCAACATCCAGAGCAGCAGTTTGTCGTGGATCACATAGCCAAACCCAATATTCGAAATAATGAAATTGAAAACTGGAGTAAAAATCTGAGGGAGTTGGCACTTCGCCCTAATGTTGCCTGTAAACTCAGTGGGATGGTTACCGAAGCAGATTACTGGCACTGGACCGAAGCCCAGCTACAGCCATATTTTGATATGGTATTGGAGGCATTTGGACCTTCACGCTTGATGTTCGGTTCTGACTGGCCGGTATGCTTGGTAGCTACTCGATATGCTTGTTGGATTCAAGTAGTTAACAAAGCGATGAAGCAGTTAACCAGCGAGGAACAGCATCAGATTTTTTATGAAAATGCCGTGAAGATTTATCAGTTGTCGGCCTCATGATAAGTCCGGAAATACCCAGAAGCAAAGCTCATTCTGGAGGGCAATAGTTTCTTGAAAGGTTGAAGCTTGGGCTTTGGGTTTCGGAGTATGGATAGCGCATCTAATAGCTAAATTCTAACATCTAATGTCTTAATAAATAAATGAAAGCAATAGAAATAGCGAAAGCTGGTGAAATAAAGATCGTTGAACGTCCATTGCCGGAAGTTGGAAGCGGGGATGTTTTATTGAAAGTGAAATACGTTGGATTCTGTGGATCAGATTTGAGTACATTTTTAGGAAAGAATCCAATGGTGACTTACCCCCGGATTCCTGGCCATGAGATTTCTGCTGAGATTGTTACTCTTGGGAATCAGGTGCCAGATTCATTAGCTATTGGGCAAAATGTAACGGTCGTTCCATACACTCATTGTGGGCAATGTACATCGTGTAAGCAGAAACGATATAATGCTTGTCGGTATAACCAAACGCTTGGAGTACAGCGCGATGGTGCCATGTCTGAATTTATTGCTGTTCCTTGGGAGAAGGTATTGGTCGCTAATGCATTGAATGCAATTCAATTAGCCCTAGTGGAGCCTTTGACAGTGGGCTTTCACGCCATTGACAATGCCCGGGTGACAGATTCGGATACAGTCATGGTTTTTGGATGTGGGATGATTGGGGCCGGTGCAATTGTTCGGGCTGCACGTAGAGGCGCAATAGTAATTGCCGTTGATATTGACGATGAGAAACTGACCGTTGCAAAACAGTTGGGAGCTGACTTTACAATCAACTCTCGGACACAAGATTTGCACGACGAAGTTCAGTCAATGACTCATGGCGATGGCCCTTCCGTAGCAGTGGAGGCTGCAGGAGATCCACATACTTATCGAAGTGCCATTGAAGAAGTTGCTTTCGCTGGTCGAGTGGTATGTATTGGCTATGCCGGAACCGATGTGCCCATTCCGACCAAACTGTGGGTGCAGAAAGAATTGGAGATTATGGGCTCACGCAATGCTAATCCGGCTGACTTTGAAGCGGTCATTAAATACCTGAGCAAAACGTCACCCAACTTGGATCTGTTAGTGTCGAAAGTGGTGACGGTGCAAAAAGCTGGATTGATGATGAAAACATGGGCAGAAAGCCCCGGCTCACTATTGAAGATTTTAGTGCAATTCTAGATATATTGATAAATGAAACGAAATAGTTTTCTATTGATAATGCTGGTTGTTCTCTTTGGTTGTGGAACAACCTCATCGGAACAAACCTCAAGTTATGAGGATAGCTGGGAATCATTGGCTAAGCACAATGAGGAGCCTGACTGGTTTAAAAATGCCAAATTTGGCATCTATTTTCATTGGGGTGTTTATTCGGTGCCAGCCTTTAAAACGGAGTGGTATCCGCGACACATGCATTTTGAACATGGTTGGTCTGATGGACTCGTTTATAAGCATCATCTAAAAACGTATGGACATCCATCCGAATTTGGCTATCACGACTTTGTTCCCATGTTTAAAGCCGAGCATTTTGATGCTAGCCAATGGGCTGATCTGTTTGAAAAGGCGGGCGCTCGTTTTGCTGGTCCGGTAGCCGAGCATCATGATGGCTTTTCGATGTGGGATAGCGAAATTACTCCCTGGAATGCGATGAATAAAGGACCGCATCAAGATATAACCGGGGAGTTGGGAAAGGAGATTAAAGCGCGGGGGATGAAGTTTATTACAACCTTCCATCATGCCCGAAATCTTCAACGTTATTGGGGAAAGGAAGGAGAGAAGAACTTTGAGAATAGCCATTATCCGCTGATTGAAGGAATGCCTCAATCCAAACATGATCCAGAGCTGGATTATTTGTATGGCAACATTCCGGAAGAGAAGTGGCTGGAAGAAGTATGGTTTGGAAAGTTGAAAGAAGTCATCGATAAGTATCAACCCGATATTATTTGGTTTGATTCGTGGTTAGACCAAATCCCGGAAAGCTATCGCCAAAAGTTTTGCGCTTATTACTTGAATGAAGCGCAAAAGCAGGATAAGGAAGTTGTCATTGTCCGGAAGCAGGATGATTTGCCGCTGACCGTTAGTGTTGATGATCTGGAAAAGTCGCGCAAAAACAAGATGGGTGAGAAGGTTTGGATGACTGATGAGACATTGAGCACAGGAAGCTGGTGCTACACCGAAGACTTGGTTCTGAAGCCTGCTGCGGATGTGCTTCATGTGCTAATCGATATCGTTAGTAAGAATGGTGTATTGCTACTTAATATTTCTCCAAAATCGGATGGAACCATTCCCAATGGACAACAGCAAATTTTGCTATCAATGGGAGATTGGCTTAAAAAATATGGTGAAGCTATTTATGACACCCGTCTTTGGATTTCGTATGGCGAAGGACCAACGGTGCAACCGGAAGGGCATTTCAATAATCACCAGGATTTTTTGAATGTGAAGTATTCGGAAAAAGACATTCGCTATACAATGAAAAATGATGTTGTTTATGCAACTACTTTGGGAAGTCCAAATGCTGAAGAATCCTTGCTGATGAAAGCGTTTGCCAAAACAAATTTGAAAATCAAAAATGTGTCTGTTTTAGGTTCAGAGCAGGATGTTGTTTGGAAAATGACCACTGAAGGTTTGCAAATTGAAAGAGGTTTTCCTGTGGTTGATGATATGGCGCAAGTTTTTAAAATTCAGTTTTAAAGACCTGCTAGTCAAACTAGCTGTAGATGAAAGGTGGTGACTGATTTGGAGAAGAGTGAGGCCCTTTTGTGGTAGAATAGGAAAAGTGAATTATATTTGAAGCTTTGCTTATTCTTGCTTAAGGTAGAACATGAATTCAGTTAGAACGTGTTGACATGATTAGTAGTAACAGGATCCGGTTAAAGGGGGGAGAACAGGTCGATATCCATGACTTTTTCCATTCTACTTATGCCGGGTTTACATCATTTGCTTCAAAATACATTCCTGACCTTGCTGTATGCGAGGACATTGTTCAGGATGTGTTCCTGGCATTTTATGAGAAGCCAAGAATCTTTGAAAATCTGTATCAGGTCAAATCTTTTTTCTACACTTCCATTCGTAATCATTGTTTGGATCATATAAAACATCAGAAAGTAACTAACAAATATAAAGACTATCAGCTGAAAGGGGAGGCAGAAGTAGATTTCTTCTTTGGGGAGATGGTGCGGGTTGAAGCCTTTAATATTGTTTATGAGGAAGTCAATAAACTTCCAAAAGTAATGAAACAGGTGCTACTATTGGTTTTGAAAGACTATTCAACCAAAGAAATAGCTGATAAAATTGGGATTGCCATTAGCACTGTGAAAACACATAAAGCCCGCGCAATGAAAATTCTTCGCGAACGATTGGATAACTTATTGTTGCTTTTTATCTCTTGGATTAGAGGGAAATAACATCTTTTCTAAAAAAAAGAATTTTTTTTCTTCACTTGTAGTCCTTTTCATTCTTGATGTCGTTGTACATACAAAATTAGGATTGATACACTTTTTTAAAGAAGGAATGAAACTACAGGATGCGATAAGGAAAGGACTGTTTCTCGGAAAGTACATTACTGGAAAGGAAACAAGGGAAGAGCACCAAGAACTGAAGAGTTGGACAGAAGCTGGTTCTGCCAACAAAGAGCTTTTTAAAAAGCTAACGAGTCATTCTGAAATTGCCACTCAGCTAGAACAGTATGATTCGGTGAATACTTCAAGGGCTTGGAACAAGTATCGAGAGCGAATTAGGCAGTACAAGCTTGAGAAAAGCCTTTTCAGGTGGCGAATTGCTGCCATTCTGTTCTTTATCATCGGGATCGGGGGCCTTATTGGAAATGCCATTATTGACGCATCTTTCGAAGATACGCCCTCCAATTTTACAACCGTATCGACAATCAATGGTGAGAGCTCCAAAATAACTTTGCCTGATCAATCTACAATTTGGCTGAACGGAGGAACATCAATCCAATATAGTACCGATTTTTCTGCTGATAACCGGGAGATTTCGCTTGATGGAGAGGCTTATTTTCAGGTAGCCAAGAATCGGAAACTTCCTTTTGTGGTTGACTGCGACGGTCTAAAAGTGCGCGTTTTAGGAACTAGTTTTAATGTTAGCAATTATGCTGATGATGAAACCATAAGCGTTGTGCTGGAGCAGGGAGCTGTTGAGCTAAGCCCGGAACTCAAGTCGCAAAAGTATGACTTGAAGCCTGGCGAAAAAGCAGATTACAATCGGAAAACACAAGATTTGACAATTCGGAAAGTTGATACTTACCAATTTACTTCATGGAAAAAAGGCTTGCTCATTTTTAAAGGTGAGACGATGAGGGAAGTCGTTAAAAAGCTAGAGCGTTGGTATAATGTTTCAATTGATGTTAGAAATCCAGAGATCTATGAACTGATATTTACTGCTACAATTCTACACGAAGATGTGGAAGAGATTCTGGAACTAATTCGGTTTAGTTGCTCGATCAATTATAACATCGTTTTAAGTCAAGACCCAGATACACCCATTAAAATAACCATGTATTAACAAGTGTAAAACGTGATTGCCTATGTGAAAAAACACAAAAACAACTAAAAAGGAGATGCGACAACATCTCCCTTTGATTTCATCATGCCTTCAGCTTTTGGACGAACAGAAGGCATAATTCAATTTGAATAATAATTCCAAATCGAAACAAATTTATGAAAAAAAAAGATTTTTTATCGATCTCAGAACGACGAAGTTTCTGGGATTCTAAACCGTTTATGGTAATGAGAATAACGCTGATAATGCTTTGCATCTTTATTGGTCAAACATTCGCCATCGACTCGTATTCGCAAAACAGCCGATTGAGTCTTAAGATGTCTGATGTAACCATCAAAAATGTATTGAGTGAAATTGAGAATCAAACGGAATATTACTTCATGTATGAAGCAAGTAAGATTGATGTCAATAAGAAGGTGCATATTTCCGTACAGGACAGGACTGTTGATGAAGTCCTGGATCAATTATTTACAGACTCTGATGTCATTTACATCATTAACAACCGCCAAATTGCCTTGAGCACTGAAAAGGCATGGTTAGCAACCCAACAACCTAAAACAATATCAGGGGTAGTTACCGATGGTTCTGGTTTGCCTTTGCCTGGTGTAACCGTTATGGTAAAAGGAACGACCTCGGGAACAATCACCAACGATGCCGGAGAATACGTCTTGAAAGATGTAAAACAGGGCGTTACCTTATTATTCTCGTTTGTAGGAATGAGAAGTTACGAAACCATTGTGTCAGGTAATTCTGTTATCAATGTGGTTATGGAAGAGGAAACCATTGGCATTGAGGAAGTGGTTGCTGTTGGTTATGGTGTGCAGAAGAAGGTGAACTTAACAGGAGCTGTAGAACAAGTTACTTCTGAGACCTTGGAAAACCGCCCGGTTGCTAACGTGCAGCAGGCGATTCAGGGGGCTTTGCCAAGTATGAACTTTAGCGTAGGTGATGGTGGTGGAGAGCCCGGTTCGTCTATGGGAATGAGCATTCGTGGGGTTGGATCACTTGAAGGAACCGATGCCCCATATGTTTTGGTTGATGGTGTTCCTGTTGACAACATCAACGATATCAGTCCTGATGATATTGAAAGCATCTCTGTTTTGAAAGATGCTGCCTCTGCCGCAATCTATGGTGCTCGCGCCGCTTATGGGGTTGTGCTTATTACAACAAAAGAAGGAAAAGAAGGCGTTAAGGTAAGCTATTCAAACACCTTTACTTTTTCATCTCCGCTAAAACTGCCAGAGATGATGAACTCTTTGGAGTTTGCAGGGTATTTTAACGAAGCTAGTTTAAATGACGGCGATTCTGCTCCGGTTTTTTCCGATGAAGTACTTGACCGCATTAAGCAATACGCAAAGGATCCGTCAAGCATTGATGGAACATTCCCTGAACCAGGAAACCCTGATCGTTGGGGAGCTTACATGACGGCCAATGCCAATACCAATTGGTTTGATGTATTTTATAAAGATTCGAGCCCTCGCCAAAACCATACCTTGAGTGTTTCAGGGAAAAAGGATAAAGTAAATTACTATGTATCCGGAGGTTACTATGATGAGAAAGGACTGTTGAAGTATGGCGATGATGAGTACAAACGCTACACGATGAACTCAAAAATCACGAGTGATGTGAATAGCTTTTTGTCATTGCGTGCCAATGTAAAATACACACGGAGTGTAACCGATCGTCCGAGCTATGACCGGTTTCTATTTTATCACAATATTGCCCGTCGCTGGCCAACCAACCCATTATACACGCCTGATGGGGATTACCATCAAAGTTCTGAGATTCCCTTCCTTTTGTCAGGACGGAGTAAAAGCTCAACAGATAACTTTTTGATTTCAACAGGTGCTGTTTTGGAGCCTATTAAGGACTGGAAAATTAACTTGGACTACAACTGGTCAGTAAGGTCGAACATGGGCAACAATCACTATGGATCAGTTATTCTGCATGGTCCTAACGATTTGACGTATACTGGTCGAACAAATACGAGTTATTCAGCTAGTGCCAGTAAAAAGACCTATTCTTCTCCAAACATCTTTACAACTTACGATAAAGAATTTGACTCAGGACATGCTTTTAGTGTTTTGGCTGGTTTCCAACAAGAACTGGAACAATACGAGTGGGTGTCTGCTTCAAAGCAAGGCTTGATTACGGATGAAGTACCATCAATTAGCACTGCAACAAGTGAGCAAGATGATGTAAACGACAGCAAATGGCATTGGGCTACCCGTGGTTTCTTTGGCCGGATCAATTACAACTACAAAGAGAAGTATCTGCTGGAAGTGAATGCTCGTTATGATGGCTCTTCTAAGTTCCCAGGAGATGAACGTTGGGGATTGTTCCCTTCTGTATCGGTAGGTTATAACCTGGCTAAAGAAGATTTTTTTAATGTTGAACCAATTGATATTCTGAAAATAAGAGGTTCATGGGGATCGCTTGGTGATCAACTGGGCAATAAAAGCCAGTTCCTTTACCTGTATGTGCCAACAATTCCTGTTAAGACTAACAACTGGTGGATTATGGGAGATAGCCGACCAAACTATGCTTCTTTACCTGGTTTGATTAGCCCAACCCTAACTTGGACGAAAGTTAAAACAACTAACGTAGGTTTGGATTGGGGAATGTTAAATAACCGTTTAACTGGTTCGTTAGATGTGTTTGAACGTTACATTAGCGACTTACCTGGACCAGCCGAAGCTTTGCCTGGAGTACTAGGAACAAGTGCTCCTTTGGTAAACAACACTGAGTTGAAAGGACGTGGATTCGAGTTGGTATTGGGTTGGAAAGATCAGATTCGTGAGTTCTCATACTACGTAAAAGCAACATTGTCAAACGCGAAAACCAAAGTCGCTAAATACCGCAACCCAACTGGTATTCTTACTACCTACTACGAAGGTCAGGAGTTAGGCGATATTTGGGGATACGAAACTGAAGGTATCGCCCAAAAGGATAGTGATTTTGATAATTGGCATGATCAGTCAAAGCTTAGTGGACAAGAGTGGAGAGCTGGAGATATCATGTACAAAGACCTGAATGACGATGGTGTGATTGATTGGGGGGATGATACCGTTGGTAATCCTGGTGATAAAAAGGTCATTGGTAATAGCACGCCTCAATACCAGTATGCACTGTCAGCAGGTGGAAACTGGAAAGGGATTGATTTCTCAATGCTTTGGACCGGAGTTGCTAAACGTGATCTTTGGATTACTGGCCCATATTTCTGGGGAGGTACCGGCGGTGTATGGCAGTCAGCTGGTTTCAAATCACACTTGGATTACTGGTCAGAAGATAACCCAGATGCTTATTATTCTCGTCCATACTTAACCAACGGTGGAAAAAACCAAAATAAGCAAACCCGTTATTTGCAAAATGGAGCATACGTTCGTCTAAAAAATATTCAATTGGGATACACCTTGCCTAAGATGTTTGTTCAGAAGTTGAAGCTATCGAAAGTTCGCTTTTATGTCACAGGCGAAAACCTGTTTACAATCACCGATCTGAGCGATGTTTTTGATCCTGAAACAACGGGAGGTTCTTGGGGAGCAGGTAAAATCTATCCTTTACAGAAAAGTGTAGCATTTGGAATGAATGTATCCTTTTAATCTATAAAACTTGATAATTATGAAGAAATTACGAATATATATCGGTTTAGCTATTGCATTTATGGCGGTTTTGTCTGCTTGTACTGAAGATTATTTAGATCGCTATCCGTTGGATGAGATTGCTCCGCAGACATTCTGGAAAACACCCAACGATTTAAAGTTGTATGCCAATAGCTTTTATGGAGCCTTTCCGGTTCATAGTGGCTGGAGTGGTGGCGTTTTCTGGTTCGATAATAATAGTGATAACATGATTCCGGGAACCTACAACAGCCGCTTGGCGGGCAACTGGAATATTTCAACCTCTGATGATGATTGGAAGTGGGGAGACATTCGTTCGGTAAACTATTACTTGACAAGTGCAGCTACGGTAGAAGGAGATCAAACGCTCATTGACAATTACGTTGGTGAAGGCCATTTCTTTAGAGCTCTGCTTTATTTTAAAATGGTTAAGAAGTTCGGCGATGTTCCTTTTGATAGTAAAGCTTTGTCAACGGATTCAGAAGAATTATATGATGCGCGAACACCAAGGAAAGCTGTTGTAGATTCAATTATCGCTGACTTGGATGTAGCGATTGCAAAACTACCGGCTGTAGATAAGGCGGAAGCTTTTCGGGTAAACAAAGATGTTGCTTTGGCTTTGAAAGCCAGAATTTGCCTTTTTGAAGGAACATGGGAGAAATACCATGCCGGGACGGACTATGGTGTTAGTGGATCTGATGGAACAAATTACTTGGAATTGGCTGCAGAAACTGCTAAGAAGATCATTGATGATGGTCATTATTCATTATACAACACAGGGAATGTAGATGATACTTACTACACGCTTTTCAATCAAGTTGACCTGTCCGGAAATAGTGAAGTTATTTTCTGGAAAAAGTATGATGTCGATTTGGGCGTCACGCATAATGTTCATCGCTATATCCCTCGTATTGGTGGAAATACTGGCTTATCAAAGTCGCTAGTCGATAGTTATTTGGATACGGACGGACAACCAATCGCTTCAAGTAGTTTATATCAAGGTGAAGGAAGCCTGGAAGATATCACTGCTGATCGTGATCCTCGTTTGTCTCAAACGCTTTACTTGCCAGGAGCAGCTAAAGAAATTAAAAATGGTGAATTGACTGTCGTTTTTGAAAAGCCTGACCTGGAAAAAACAGGAAGTGCCCGTAATACAAGCGGTTTCCAACTGCGCAAAGGAGGTAGCCCTGATTATGAGCAACAAAAAGCCGGAGGCGTTGGAACCACAGCTTCGATCATTTATCGTTACGCCGAGATTCTGTTGATTTATGCTGAAGCTAAGGCCGAGTTGGGAACCTTGACTCAAGCAGATCTAGACATGACTGTCAATCTGCTTCGTGACCGCGTTAACATGCCTCACCTGCAATTGGATAATATTGCGAACGACTCAAACTGGCAATTCCCAAGTCTGAGTCCAATTATCAATGAGATTAGAAGAGAGCGGAGAGTTGAGTTGGCTTGCGAAGGTTTTCGTTTTGACGACTTGATGCGTTGGCGTGCACACGATCTTTTTGTGGGAAAACGCCTGAAAGGTTTTAAATTTATCGGAAGTAACTTGGAAAATGAATATGATATTGTGATTGGTGAAACCTTGTTGGTTGATGGCGATGGTTACATCGATCCTTATCTGAAAGTATTACCGTCTGGTTATCAATTTAAACCAGGACGTGACTATCTTATACCAATTCCTACTAACGAATTGACGCTTAATCCTGAATTGGGACAGAATCCCGGTTGGGAATAGTAAATCTTCAAAGTTTGGGAGGGCTTTTAGCTCTCCTAAACTTGTAAATAAAAGGCATCGACTGTTAGGTTGATGTCAACTGTTATTGGGGAGAAAAGGCAAGCATAGTCTTGTGTTAGAAAAGATATTGTAAAAAATGAAGGAGGAGTTTGGAGCTCGTCCTTTCTGTTTGTTAAATCTATTATGAAAAGGTTGATTATTTTTATTGATAGACTACTGTATCTACATCAATACAATGATGGGGGTAGTCGTTTCTTGAGTTTACCAAAGAGTTTTGGAAAATGGTTATTTCTTGGAGCTTTAATGATAACTAGTTCTTTTGCAGCTCTTGGGCAGCATGTGCTACCTACCCCTTTAAAAACTGAAATGTCGTCCAGTGCTTACCAGTTTGGCGAAAAGTTGTCAATTGGTTACACTGGTAAAGAAAAAGAAGTAGCAAAATACCTGACAGAACGCTTGAAAGCCTATGTAACTATTAAAAGAACATCGGGTACCTCTTGCGACATTCAGTTGCAACTAACCGAGTTGCCGCAGGAATTTGGAAAGGAAGGCTATCAGTTAAAAATTGATGAAAAAGCCATTCAGCTTAAAGCCAACACGGAGGCCGGACTATTTTATGGGGTACAGAGTTTGCTTCAGCTTTTGCCCGCAGAAGTTCAGGCAGGAAATGAATACTCCTTGCTTGGCTATCAGATTCCGGGAGTCCTCATCTCTGATGCTCCCAAATATGCCTGGCGCAGTTTTATGCTGGATTCTGGCCGGCAGTACCAAACGCCTGAATTTATCAAGCGTTACCTGGACCACATGGCCATGCTGAAAATGAATGTTTTTCACTGGCACCTGACCGAGGGACAAGGCTGGCGTATTGAAATAAAGAAATACCCAAAGCTAACCGAGATTGGTTCGAAGGTGGCTGAAGGAAAAGAACAGCAAGGATTTTATACCCAGAAAGAGATTAAAGAGATTGTTGAATATGCCCGAAAGTTACACATAACCGTTGTGCCGGAAATTGATGTTCCGGGACATTCAGAGGCAGCATTGACAGCATATCCAGAGTTAAGTTGTTTTAGAGAAACTCCAAAAACAGTGATGAGCTTTTCAGACGTTTTGTTTTGCGGGGGAAGAGAAGAAACATATACCTTTTTAGAAAACGTGTTGGATGAAGTTTGTGAGCTTTTCCCGTCATCATACATCCATTTAGGAGGCGATGAAGCACCAAAGGGAAGATGGAACCGATGTCCTCATTGTCAGGGGAAAATTAAAGAGGAAGGTTTGGCCAATAGCCATGAGCTTCAAATGTATTTTTCAGCTCGATTAGCTAGCTATTTAAAAACGAAAAATAAAAAAGCTATCTTTTGGGGCGATATTATTTACCAAGATGATATCCAGTTACCGGATAATGTGATTATTCACTGGTGGAATTGGCGAGGACACAAAGATCTGGCGTTAAAGAATGCCATTCAACACGGTTACCAAGTTATCGCGAACACCAATTATTATAGTTATTTAAACTTTCCGGTAAGTCCATGGTCCAAGTATTTTGCTGACCGAACATTTGATATGCGCACCGTTTATGAAAATAATCCATCGGATCTGGATGATCCTGATCCTTTGGTTCTTGGCATGGGATGTGCTTTGTGGACTGATTGGTATGTGTACGAACACATGATTGATCGACGGGTTTTTCCCCGCGTATTTGCATTGGCATTACAAATGTGGAACAGCGGGGAGCGATTGCCCTTTGATGCGTTCTATCGTATTGTAAAAGAAAAATATCCCGTGTTAAGGGAAAAAGGAATTGATATTGGTCCTGGCATGAAAGACGAAATTGGAGCTGATTATAGCTGGGAATAACAAATAATATAGTTTTTCGAGGAAAGAAGTTTTCTTTGCAGCGATTTGCCTTGGACTATATAAAACAAAAAGAAATGAGATTAGGAAAAGCAAGTTCATTCGGTTTTTTGATGATGCCCATAGCTCTGGCTGCCAACTCATGTGCAGTGCAGGAAAAGGAGCAGACTAAACCCAATATCATATTTATTTTGGCTGATGATTTAGGCTATGCCGAACTCGGTGCCTATGGTCAGCAAAAAATTAAAACACCCAATATTGACCAGTTGGCTTCTCAGGGAATTCGCTTCACTGACTTTTACTGCGGAAGCCCGGTTTGTGCACCATCACGGGGTGTGCTGCTTACGGGCAAACACTCCGGTCATGCGTATGTAAGGAACAACGATGAGATGGGAGCCACAAAGAAAAACTGGGATTTTCGGGAAGTGATCACAGATCCCAGGTTGGAAGGACAACGTCCAATTCCGGATACGATTGTGACTGTTGGAGAATTAATGCAACAAGCTGGTTACCGTACAGCCTGTGTTGGAAAATGGGGATTGGGAGGCCCGTTAACAGAAGGACATCCGAATAAGCAGGGCTTTGATCTTTTCTATGGAGACATGTGTCAGCGGCAAGGGCATAATTATTACAACCTACATTTGTGGAAGAATGATCAGCAAGTTTTGTTAGATAATGAGTACACGCCAGTTTGGACTTCATTAGACAAAGGGAGTGACCCACTTGATCCGGCGAGCTATAAAAAGTATACTTCCAAAGAATATGCTCCTGACCTGATGCTGGATGAGTCCCTTCGGTTTATTGAGCAGAACAAAGCCAATCCGTTTTTCCTGTATTTTGCTCCAATCTTGCCACATGCACCGCTGCAAGTGCCAGCTGATTCTGAATTCCTAAGTTACTACCAGGAGCAGTTCGGTGACGAAGAGCCTTACTTGGGGCAAAAAGGATATTTTCCCAACCGGACACCACATGCAACTTACGCTGCCATGGTTAGTTACCTGGATATGCAGGTTGGAAAACTGATTGACAAACTGACGAAAGAAGGACTTTATGAAAATACGGTAATCATGTTTACCAGCGATAATGGCCCAACTTTTAACGGGGGAACAGACTCTCCGTTTTTCGATAGTGCCAAGCCTTTTAAAAGTGAATGGGGCTGGGGAAAAGGCTTTCTGAGGGAAGGCGGAATCCGGGTTCCTTTAATTGTTTCATGGCCCGGAGTGGTAGCCCCCGGATCAGAAACCAACAGTCCATTTGCTTTTTGGGATGTGATGCCGACCTTGAATGAAATTGCTGGTCTCCAGACTGAGACAGAAACGGATGGCACTAGTTTTTTACCAACACTAAAAGGAGAGACACAATGCGAAAAAGAGTTTCTTTACTGGGAATTTCCGATGAAAGCTTATGGCGGACAACAAGCGGTACGAATGGGAGATTGGAAAGGCTATCGCTCTCAAATGAATGATGGTAACCTGACGACTCAGCTGTTCAACCTGAAAACAGATCCGCAGGAACAGCAGGACCTTGCTTCTGAACACCCGGAAATTGTAGCACAGATTGAGAAGATTATGAAGCAAGAGCATGAACGCTCCGAAGTTCATCCGTTTCCTGCAATTGATTGATAATAAATTTAACCCGAAATAAAATGAAGAACGTATTACTACTAGCTGTATTTTTTGTCTTTTTATTGGGATGTTCAACAAACACAAAGGTTGAACGCCCCCAGACATATGCCGAGGCACTTGACCCGGCTCCGGACACTTTAGCCAATTGGAATGACGTGAAAGCAGGTTTGCATGCTTCCATCGGATCAATCGATTCTCGTTACGAAAAGAGCTCCATTCCAAACTTGGCTTCGGAATCCGCATGGAGTGGATTTGCCTGGCGTAACGAAGTAATTTCGGCACAACTGGTTCTGTGGAATAATGAATCAGCAGGAATTGTGGAGTGCCAATTTGCTGATTTCAAATCAACAGATGGAAATACTTTGCCTGCAGAGATTGCTCAGGCACGTTATGTTCGTTATGTTTTAACCGATGAGTTTGGGCCCGGATGTGGCTATCGCAAACCTGAAGATTTTATTGCCCGAATTAGTCCGGATGCACTTGATCTGCTTCCTGCTTTTGAAATGGAAGCTCAATCAACCCGGCCAGTTTGGCTTACGTTTGACATTCCTGCTGATGCTGCCCCTGGAACGTATACATCAACCATGCAATTGAAGTTAAATGGAAAGAAACATAGTCAGTTTACCTTCACCATTGAAATTTCAGATCGCCTACTGCCGGAAACGTCGGAGTGGAAATTCCACTTGGATTTATGGCAAAACCCTTATGCTGTGGCTCGGGTGCACAAGGTGGAGCTGTGGTCGGAAGCACACTGGGACTTGCTAAAGCCTCTGATGAAGATGTTGGCCGATGCCGGGCAGAAAGTGATCACGGCAACCTTAAATAACCGTCCTTGGGGTGGACAAACCGAAGATGCTTTTGGCTCTATGATTGCCTGGAATAAGCAGGCCGATGGAAGCTGGACATATGACTACTCCATCTTTGACCAGTGGGTACAATTCATGATGGATTTGGGAATTGACAAACAAATTAGTTGCTATTCAATGGTTCCATGGGGAAATGAGCTTTACTACTATGATGTTGCCAGTGGTGAAGAAGTAAAAATGGTGGCAAAGGCCGGAACCAAAGAGTTTGAAGAAGTCTGGACTCCTTTTCTGAAGGACTTTCTTAATCACTTGGAACAAAAGGGATGGATGGACATTACTTGCATGTCAATGGATGAACGTTCACCCGCCGAAATGAGCGCCACCATGAAGTTGCTTAAAGAGCAAGCACCGGAGTTAGGAGTTGGCTTTGCAGACAACCATCGCAATTACCAAAAATTCCCGGATCAATTAACTGATTTGAGCATCGCTTTTGGAGCAGAAATTGAACCGGAAATTAGACAATATCGTAAAGATCGCGGCTATATCTCAACTTGGTATGTATGTTGCACCGACAAGTTTCCAAACGTATTTACCTTCTCTGAGCCTGCCGAAGCTGCGTTTGTTGGCTGGTACACCCTGGCGGCTGACTTCGATGGCTTTTTACGTTGGGCATACAACAGTTGGGTAAAAGATCCTCTACTAGATTCGCGGTTCCGGGCTTGGCCTGCTGGAGATACCTACATCGTTTATCCTGATGCAAGAAGTTCGATTCGCTTTGAACGTTTGCGTGAAGGAATTCAAGATGCTGAAAAGATTCGCCTGTTGCGAGAAGAGTTTCAGGATGATTCATCAGCTGAATCCAAGGACAAACTGCGGAGGTTGAATGAGCTTGTTGCTCGATTTAATGTAACTCAAAAACCAGCTCATTTCAATGAATTGATGAATGAAGGAAAACAAACCTTAAAAGATCTTTCAAAGTAGTTTTCAGTCATTTCCTACGGGAAAATTTGTCTGATAAATTAAAAACCGAATAAAGAAATTGATCATGAATAAACTTATAGGAGTACGACTAGCAGTTTTATTTGTCTTATTGAGTGTGTCCGTATCGTGGGCACAACTCAACGGACGCGTGTTTGTCGATACCAACAATAACGGGAAAATGGATGCTGGCGAGCGTAGCGCAGTGGATTGTGTCGTGTCGGATGGTCTCCATATTGTAAAAACAGATAAAAAGGGAAACTTCAGTTTGCCCGGATGGGATAAACAACGCTTTGTGACCTTATATCCGAGTGCTGATTTTAATTGCACTCAATCATTTTATCCAATCGTTGAGTCGCAAAAGGAGTATGTTTTTGCCATTACTCCAAAAGAGCGAAAAAAGGAAGTTCGCTTTGTGCAGATTTCCGATACAGAAACTTATGAATACCGGGACTGGGCCGATCAGTTGAAGCAGTATACGCAGGTACATCAGCCTGATTTTATTATTCATACCGGTGATATTTGCTACCAAAGTGGGATGGCCTGGCATGCAGAAAACATCACGACCCAGAAGTTTGGGGTGCCGGTCTATTACTGTTTGGGGAATCACGATCTGATTAAAGGTGATTATGGCGAACAGTTTTTTGAACAGTGTTTCGGCCCCGCATGGTATGCCTTTGAGGAGGCTAATACCTTGTTCATTGTTACGCCTATGATGGGAGGAGATTATAAGCCTTCTTTTAATCGGGAAGATATTGGTACTTGGTTGAAGAACCTGCTGAAAGCTTATCCTGCAGAGCAACCCAAAATTTTCTTCAATCATGATTTACTAACCAATGGCGAAGCTTTCGATTTTAAGGTGAATGAACACGAAGTAATCAGCTTGAATGAGTCTAACTTGAAAGCTTGGTTGTATGGGCATTGGCATAACAACATGGCTAAAGAACACGGTTCGTCGGGTGTCATGTCATATGGTACATCAACCTTGGCTGCGGGAGGGATTGATCATTCTCCCTCGGGATTCCGGGTGGTTGATGTGGATAAGCAAGGAAATACGTCCTCTCATCTTAAGTGGACCAACCTCAATCGAGAAATTAAAATTGTGAGTCCACAAAAGAACGTGGCAATTCAGAATGCAGCGGGAGAAATTCAGCTTGCGGTGAATGTTTATCATACCGGATCGGCTGTTGACAGCGTACATTATGCGCTTTATGGCGATGAAGGACTTAATTGGAATTCAGCACTGGATCAGAGCAAATGGCAAAAGATGGTTCAGAAATCTGACTGGACGTGGGGAACAACATTAAAACCCGAAGAAAGCGACAGTTATACCTTGGTGGTCAACGCTTTTTTACACAGTGGTGAAATACTCAATGCCAAACATTCTTTTTCGGCTAAACAACCGAAAAAGACCAATGTAAATGGCGAATGGTTTAACCTGGCTGGAAATCCGGCTCATCATGCGGTGGTTGATGAGGAACATGAAATGCCTTACCAATTGCTGTGGACAAGCAATATCGGAAGTAACATTTTCATGAGTTCACCGGTATTGTATGAAAACATGCTGGTTATGGCAAGCTTTGATGATGGCGATGCTCAAAATTGTTACCTGGTCGGAATGGATGCAACAACCGGAGTTGAGCGGTGGCGCTACCAGACTCAAAATAGTGTAAAAAATCAGCTAGTCGTGGCACAGGGAATTGCCATTGCGGTAGATATGCTGGGAGTTACTTATGCAGTTGATGTTTTAACCGGAAAACTGCGTTGGAAGCGAGATTTGAACCATGATCGTTTGCCGGGGATTGTCAATGGCATCGTAACTGATGGACAACTGGTTTACTCCGGCTTTGGAAAAGCTCTTTGTGCGTTGGATGTGGAATCGGGAGATGAGCTGTGGCGAAATAAAGCCTGGGGTGGTGGTAACGGAACAACGCCAACCATGACCATTGCCGATGATGTGTTGATTGCATCAAGCCAATGGGGGGCTATTTACGCCCATAACCGGCACACGGGCGAATTATTGTGGAAACGAGGCGATGCGGGCTTGCGGTTTCGCGATGGCGTTTTAAGCTATAAAGATGGTTCGTTTTGGGTAACCGGAAAGGGAACGGAGAAAGCAGTTCCAGGCATTTTGCACCAGTTGGAACTGAAAACCGGAAAAACAATTCAGACCTATGAAACAGGCATGCAGCAAAGTGGAACATCGGCACCAATTATTTTGAAGGATCGTTTTATTGTTGCTGGTTCTCACCCGGGAGTTGCTGCTCTTAACCGCGAAACAGGAGAACAGCTTTGGCGGTTTGAAGTGGAGCCGGCTTTGCTCTACACGCCTTCATATTATGCCGATCGCCAACAAAGTATTGAATCAACGCCCTTGTTGATTGGCGATAAACTGGTTTTTGGAGCGATGGATGGCCGGGTTTATGCCTTGGATGCGACCAACGGGACGCTGTTGTGGAAAACAGAATTGGGAGCACCGGTGGTAACATCGGCTGCCGTAGATGGAAAACGGTTTTATATCTGCGACTTTGCCGGAAATGTATATTGCTTCCAAGCAAACTAAAAAAGATAGAATGAGCTGACTAAAGTATATGTTTCTAATTTATAGGATCTAACATCCTGATTTTCAAATATAATTTAAAATGAAAAAGCTACTTTTTACAACGATTCTGTTTGCGTTGGCCCTATATTGTTCTGCTCAAACACGTTTTTACACGGGGTTTGAAGGTGATGCCGAAAAGTACTATCCCAAAGTTGAAAAGGAAGCGGCTGCATATGTCACCGAATTGCAGCGACCAACATGGGCTGATGGCGTATCGGGGCGTGCGCTCGATTTGTCTGAAAATGCAGTGCTTCGTCAGCCGTTGGTTATCGATAGTTTGGAGACACCGGATTACAGCGCATCAGTTGATTTGTCTGTTTGTGTGTGGGTGAAGACTTTGCCCGGCGCCAAGCAGGGAACAGCAATTATTGGCAATAAGACA
Source organism: Sunxiuqinia elliptica (assembly GCF_900113005.1). Taxonomy (GTDB): domain Bacteria; phylum Bacteroidota; class Bacteroidia; order Bacteroidales; family Prolixibacteraceae; genus Sunxiuqinia; species Sunxiuqinia elliptica. Next base: position 28,556 of record NZ_FONW01000010.1, on the reverse strand, counting down.
GATGGAGATTTAAAAGGAGTAGGCTGGAGTATTTTTACCCAGCCAACAGGTGCGTGGGGTGCTGTAATTTCTGATGGAAAGAACAGCTACACTTATCAGCCCAATATTCCTCGTCAGGCGATTAACAATGGCGAATGGCACCAACTAGCTTTCGTTTTGAATAGGGAAAAAGGGGAGCTTTGGTTTTATATGGATGGGCAGAATGTAGCCATTTACAATAGTCCGGGAATTGGAAGCCTGGAAAATACAAACAGGACAGTGGTTGGAGGAACCGATGAGTATTGGGAGTATGGTTCCTTTGGCCAGTGGACGGCTTTTAATGGGCTCTTGGATGAAGTAGTGATCGATAATGAATTGATGACTGCTGAGATGATTCAGGCAGATTATGATCGCTTTAAAACTTTAGAACGTCCAGAAGAACTCATCGCTCCACTTCGGGTGATGGTTTGGAATATTTGGCATGGCGGACGACGCTATGGTAAGCATGTTGGCTTGGAGCGGGTCATTGAAACAATAAAAGAGGCTCAACCCGATGTGGTTGGCTTGATTGAGACTTACGGGTCTGGGGAGGCGATTGCTGATTCGCTGGGGTATTATTTTTACCTGATTAGTTCTAACCTGAGCATTATGAGCCGCTTTCCGATCAAAGAAACGGTGAAAGCTTTTCGTCCATTTAATTTCGGGGGTGCCATCCTTCATCTTGGCGGTAACCGAGAGTTAACTGTTCTGGATACCTGGTTGCATTATCTTCCCGATTATTGTGCTGATGTAGCTAAAATGGAGCTGTCTTCTCAAGCGTTAATTCAGGCTGAGGGGAAAACGCGGCATGCTGAAGTAAAAAGTATTCTGAAGGAAATTAAGCCAATATATTCTGAAGCATCAAAACGGCCGGTGATCATGTTGGGCGATTTTAATAGTGGCTCTCATCTCGATTGGACAGAAGCCACTAAAAAGCTGCACTACGATTACACGGTTGAATGGCCGGTTAGTCAGGAAATGTTGAAAGCCGGATTTAAAGACAGTTACCGTGAACTTCACATTAACCCTTTGTTGGATCCTGGCTTTACGTGGACGCCACGTGCTGCCACATCCTCTGATCGATATGGTTTACGTGATCGTATCGACTACATCTATTATCAAGGTAATTTAAGCCCAATTGAATCCAACGTGATCGACTACCACCCAATCATGTTCCCTTCCGATCATGCAGCGGTGTTGACGGTCTTTGAGTTGGACTAGTTGGATGAATACTAATAAAAATTTGGGGTTGATTGATGTGCTAGGTGTCAGATCTTTAAAGTCCCAAAATCTACAGACTTATAAAAAATATGAAAAGAAGAGAATTTATACGATATAGTTTTGGAGGGGCAAGTATTCTGATGCTGCCTCTTGGAGTAAATGCATTGACAAGTGGTTCCAAAAAACGGGTTCGATTTGGGGTGTGTGCTGATGTCCATAAAGACATCATGCATGACACGGATGAGCGCTTGCAAACTTTTATCGACGAAGCCTCCAAACAAAACCTGGATTTTATCATTCAGTTGGGTGATTTTTGCCGGCCTTATCAGCACAACAAAGAGTTTCTTGATATTTTTAACGGGTATCAGGGAGCAAAATATCATGTAATTGGCAACCATGATATGGACGGTGGCTTCTCCAGAGAGCAGGTGCTGGATTTTTGGGGAGCAGACTCCAAATATTATTCGTTTGACCATAACGGCTTTCACTTCATTGTACTGGATGGAAATGATCAAAATCCATCTCCTGATAAGGCGAAAGGCTATGCCCGTTTTGTGGGGAAAGAACAACTTCAGTGGTTGGAAAACGATTTGGGTGCAACCAATTTGCCTTGTGTCGTATTTTCACATCAAAGTTTTGAGAACGAAGATTCGGGCATTGAAAATCAAGTGCAAGTTCGGGCTATTCTGGAAAAAGCGAATAAAGTGGTGGCTTGTTTCAGTGGGCATCACCATACCGACTATGCATGCTCCATCAATGGGATATACTACATCCAGATAAACAGCATGTCGTACAGTTGGTTGGGAGGCGATTATCAAACGATCCGCTACAGCAAGGAGATTGATGAAAAATATCCTTGGATAAAGTATACGGTACCATACGAGAAACCTTTGTTTGCTTTTGTTGAACTTGACAAAAGAAATATTCAAATTGAAGGGGCTAAGAGCCAGTTTGTTGGTCCAGGTCCGAACGAGTTGGGCTTTCCCGAGCAGGCGAAAAACAGTCCCGTAGTGCCGGTAATATCTAATCGAAAAATTAAGTACTAAAACGATAAATCAAATGCGAACAAAAACTATTTTACGACTACTGGTTGGTATCGCAATACTGACTTCTTGTACGAAACAGCCCACAGCAAAGCGGGTGGTGATGATTGCTTTGGATGGCATTAGCGTTGAAGGCTACCAAACGGCTAAACATCCTAATGTTGACCGTTTAGCCAAAGAGGGCGTATTGTCTCTCGCTACACGTGTTGTCATGCCGTCGGTAACACTTCCAAACTGGACCAGCCATTTAACGGGCAGTGGCCCTGAACAACACGGAGTTGTTGGAAATGACTGGACGCTTGAAAATATTAAACTGCCTGCCGTTCAGAAGGACAATGCGGGTTATTACCCTTCAATTTTTGAAGTTTTGAAAAAGCAGCTTCCCGAAGCCAAAACGGCTTTTTACTACAACTGGGGGCCGCTGGTATTTCCCTATAATCAAGACTATATTGATGAAGTTAGCTTTTTAGAAAACGATGGTTATGTGGAGAACTATCAGAAAGCGTTGGATTTCATTGATGCCAATAAGGAGTTGCCAACCTGCGTGTTTTTATACTCGGTCCATACTGACCATGCCGGACATCGACATGGCTGGATGTCGCCTGAATACATTCAATCTATTGAAGAGGCAGATGTACATATTGGGGAATTTCTGGACGAGCTCAAAGCCAAAGGCTTGTATGAGGATACTCACTTTCTGTTTGTTTCTGATCATGGTGGTAGAGGAAATGGCCATGGTGGCGTAAGTCCGACAGAGATGGAAGTCCCTTGGTGTATTGCTGGTCCGGGAATCAAGCGAGGTGCACAAATGACAGCTCCCAACAATACCGTGAATACTGCTGCAACCATTGCCTACTTGTTTCAATGCGATTTACCTGCTGCCTGGATTGGCGAAATCGCTGAAGATGCATTTGAATAGATTAGTGGAGTTTTATTTGTCTTGCAGCAAAGAGAAAGCTTCGAACAGCATCAAAAATTCACTTCGAATTAGTGTATACTAATTTGATTATAAGCATCTCGGACTAAAGATAGGTAAAGTCCCTGATTTTATTTTTGAAAATTGAAAATAGAAAGATAGTTTTATAGGCTCAAACTACTCAACAAATAACTACTCAATGAAAAGAATAATTCCTCTTTTTCTTCTAGCCCTTGTTATAGGCTGTTCGAAGCCTTCGGGGCTTACGATGAAGACCGCTAGTACCATTCCAATTGAAACCAACGATACCAAAGATTCAATCATTGCTAAAGCTGCACATGTGGTGCCTACGCCCAACCAAATGGATGCTCTGAGCGATGAATTCATTGCTTTTATTCATTTTGGTCCCAATACCTTTACCCGAATGGAGTGGGGAAATGGGATGGAGGATCCTAAGATTTTTGATCTTCGGGAACTGGATACCGACCAATGGTGTAATGCGATGAAAGCAGCCGGAATGACCAAAGTGATCTTTACGGCCAAGCACCATGATGGTTTTTGCCTGTGGCAAAGCCGATATACCGAGCATGGAATCATGTCTTCTCCATTTGAAAATGGTAAAGGCGATGTGTTAAAGAGTTTGGCTGAATCATGTAAAAAGCATGATTTAAAACTGGGGGTTTACCTTTCTCCTGCCGATTTGTTCCAGATTGAAAACTCGGAAGGATTGTATGGAAACTTGAGTAAAAAGACGGAGCGTGTCATTCCTCGCCCGGTAGAAGGACGTCCGTTCGACAATAAAACCACCTTTAAATTCACGGTGGACGATTACAATGAATATTTCCTGAACCAATTGTTTGAGTTGCTGACTGAATATGGTCCAGTGCATGAAGTGTGGTTTGATGGGGCACACCCAAAGCGTAAAGGCGGTCAAACCTACGATTATATGGCTTGGAAAGAGCTAATTCATAAATTGGCTCCAGAAGCGGTTATTTTTGGCCGTGAAGATATTCGGTGGTGTGGTAACGAAGCCGGACAAACGCGCGATACTGAATGGAACGTGATTCCTTATCAAGAAGATCCTAATAAGATGGGGCGTTTTGGCGATCTTACTGCAAAGTCATTGGGTAGCCGTGATGATCTGGTCAAAGGCAAATTTTTGCATTATCAACCAGCAGAAACCAATACGTCTATTCGCGAAGGTTGGTTCTATCGCGATGACACCAAGCAAAAAGTGCGCAGTGCCGATGATGTGTTTGACATGTACGAGCGTTCAGTTGGTGGAAACTCCATTTTCTTACTTAACATTCCACCGAATCGTCAAGGTCGTTTTTCTGACGAGGATGTTCAGGTTTTGGAAGAAGTGGGGAAACGCATTGAGCAAACCTATGGCACCGATCTGCTAAAAGGAGCTAAAGGTCCTGCAGAGGTGTTGGATGATGATCCAAACTCATACGAACTGCTTGCAGATGATGAAAAGGCCATTGAAATTACCATGACTTCGGAAGTGGAAGCTAACCGCTTTGTTATTCAGGAGGCTATAGCCAGCCATAGCGAGCGTATTGAGAAACACGCGTTGGATGCTTGGATTGATAATCAGTGGCAAGAAGTTGCATCGGCGACCAATGTGGGCTACAAACGTATTTTACGTTTCCCTACAGTGACCACTTCAAAATGGCGTTTGCGAATCTTAGAATCGCGTATGGTCCCAGCTATTGCCAAAGTTTCTGTTCATTATTATAAAAACCGTCCACCACAACTCGCTTTCACCCGAAGCATTGATGGTCAGTTGACCATTGAGCCGAAGAAACATGATTTTGGGTGGAAACCTCATGGTGAGGACATTTCAAAAAATATCAATAGTGACCTGGAAATTCGTTATACTCTGGATGGAAGTGAGCCGACCAACACTTCAAAATTGTATACCGCTCCATTCTTACATGAGTCAGGACAAGTAAAAGCCCGCTCATTCACCAAAGACCAGTCAGGTAGTGTGGCCGAAAAAACCTTCGGTATTATCAAGAAAGACTGGAAACTGGTTGGTGCCGATCAGGAAGCTGACGGACATGCCGGAACAATGGCTTTCGATGAAAATAGCCAAACCTACTGGACTTCGACACGAAATGGAGCTCACTTTTTAGCTATTGACTTGGGACAGGAACAAACCCTGACAGGTTTCGTTTATACGCCTCAAACAGCCAATGCTGATGGAATGATTGAAGAAGGGCTGATTAAAACAAGCACGGACGGTAAAAGCTGGAGAACGCTTGAAACCTTCAAGTTTGGGAACTTGATCAATGATCCGACTCCCAGGACTCATTATTTTAATGCGTCCGTATCTACACGTTTTTTCCGGATTGAATCTCGGGTTATTGCCGGAGGAAATAAAGCTGCAGCGATTGCCGAAATTGACTTTTTGAAAACGAAGTAATTGTTTGGGAGATGTTCGAAAAAATAGATTCTTCGAGGAGAAAACAATGGTTTGCTTCTCATAATATAAAAACATTCTTTTTGTTATTGTTCTTTGCCTTGAGCGGTTATTTAAATACCGCTCAAGGACGAGAACTGAAAGTCTTGCAATTTAATATTTGGCAGGAAGGTACTGTGGTCGAAAATGGTTACCCTGCCATTTTAGATGAAGTGATTCGACTGGATGCTGATCTGATTGCACTAAGTGAGGTTCGAAACTATGACGACATCAGTTTAGCAGGACGGCTAGTCAAGGATTTGAAAGATCGTGGTTATACCTTTTATTCTCAGAGAAGCCAGGACACGGGTATTTTATCGCGCTATCCAATTGTTAAGCAAGAGGCTTTATTTCCGGTTAAAAATGATCAGGGATCAGTAACCAAGGCAATCATTGATGTGGAGGGTACTGAAATCGCGTTTTACAGTGCCCATCTCGATTACAGGCATTGTAGCCTTTACCTACCCCGTGGATATGATGGATCAACCTGGAAAAAGTTGGATGCAATTGTTACCGATACGGCGGTGATTGCTGAATACAACCTGAAATCAATGCGTGATGAAGCGATTCGGGCGGTCATTGAAGATGCTGAAAAGGAACAAAGAAATGGACGCCTGGCTATGCTGGGAGGCGACTTTAATGAACCTTCTCATCTCGACTGGACAGAAGCGACAAAAGACTTGTTTGACCATCATGGTGTGGTCATGGAGTGGCACAATACCAAAGCTCTGGAACGCGCAGGTTTTAAGGATGTTTATCGGGAAGTCTATCCCAATCCGGTTACGCATCCTGGATTTACCTTTCCGGCAGATAACCCGTTGGTGGACATTCGCAAATTGGCTTGGAGCCCGGATGCGGATGATCGGGATCGGATCGATTTTATCTTTTATAAACCGAATGCTAAAATAAAATTGAAACGTGTTATTATTGTGGGACCCAAGGGATCTATTGAGCGAAATGAGCGGGTGCCTGATAAAACAGAAGACCCAATAATGGTACCAAAAGGTATTTGGGCAACAGATCATAAAGCAGTTTTAGCTACCTTTGAACTGAATTAAACCCAAAATAACTACTCAAAATGAAACTACTTAAAGCCTATTCTGGAGCTTGTTTGGCAGCAGCCTCACTGTTGGCAGGATGTTCCGAGCCGGAAGTTCAAAAACCAAATATCATCTTATTCTTAGTTGATGACATGGGGTGGCAAGATACCTCAGTGCCTTTTTGGAAAGAAAAAACAGCATTTAATGAACGTTATCATACGCCAGGAATGGAGCGTTTGGCATCGGAAGGAATGCTTTTTACACAAGCTTATGCTTCATCGGTGTGTTCGCCCACGCGCGTAAGTTTGATGAGTGGAATGAACGCTGCAAGGCACCGGGTAACCAACTGGACATTGCGCCTAAATGCCTCTGTTGATGCACAACACAAGCTGTTGGAGTATCCTGAATGGAATGTCAATGGGGTGCAACCGGTTGATAGTATCGAAAATTCGATTCAGGCAACTATGCTGCCACAAATATTGAAGGACAACGGGTACTTTACCATTCATTGTGGGAAGGCACATTTTGGAGCTATGACAACACCATCAGCCAATCCGCTAACCTGTGGGTTTGATGTAAATATTGCAGGACATGCTGCCGGAGGCTTAGGAAGTTATTTAGGTGAGCAGAATTTTGGCAATAAAGAAAAAGGTGTTCATACCGAGCCATGGGGAGTTCCCGGATTGGAGAAATACCATGGCGATTCGATTTTTATAACCGAAGCTTTGACAATAGAGGCCAAGAAGGCGATGGATCAAGCATTGTCGGTAGAAAAGCCTTTCTACCTTTACATGGCTCATTATGCTGTGCATATTCCGTTGAATGCTGATCAACGTTTTTATCAGAAATACCTGGATCTGGGCTTGCCGGAGTCTGAGGCAAAGTACGCTTCCATGGTTGAAGCGATGGACAAGAGCTTGGTCGATTTGATGGACTATCTGGATGAAAAAGGGATTGCCGATAATACGATCGTACTGTTTATGTCCGATAATGGTGGTTTTAGTCTTCGTCCACGAGCCGGAGAATTATTTACCCATAACAGCCCTTTGCAAAGCGGTAAAGGCTCTGCTTACGAAGGGGGTATCCGGGAGCCAATGATTGTTAAATGGCCCGGAAAAGTGCAGCCAAAATCAAGCTGTGATGACTACCTGCTGATTGAAGATTTTTTCCCCTCTATTTTAGAAATGGCTGGAGTAAACGATTACCAAACAGTACAAACTGTTGATGGAAAAAGTTTTGTGCCCATGCTACTGAATGAGGGAACTACGGCAGATGGCCGCGATCTTTTCTGGCATTTCCCAAACAATTGGGGCCCAACTGGTCCTGGAATTGGAGCAACAAGTACCATTCGAAGTGGCGATTGGAAGTTGATTTATTACTATCGCGATCAGCATTTTGAACTGTTTAATATTCCTCAGGATATTGGTGAAAAGCAAAATCTAGTGGAATCAAATCCTGAGAAAGTCAATGAACTGGCTCAAAAGTTGAGCGACTACCTAAGAAGTGTAGATGCTCAGCGTCCGACTCTGAAAGCTACCGGAAAGATAGTGCCATGGCCTGATGAGGCCAGAGCTCTTTAAGGTTTCGGGAGTACTGTTTTTTGATGTTGGCCGGCACTATTTGTCTGGCCAGCAATTCAATTTCAGAAAAGAATAAACACCATGCTAATCTTCAAAAACCTAAATATTTTATGCTTCGTGCTAAGTTTAGTAGCTTACTCATCTTCGGGCTTGGCACAAGAAAATACCTTAGTTGATCCTTATCATCGTGATGTTGGTGGCTATGGATATTTAATTGAAAACAATGAGCAGTGTGCCGTTTGGTGGGCTGAAGGTGCTTATAAGGTGATGCGGAATACGCCTGTTCCAGATCAAGATGGTGATACCATTAAAATTTGGTCTGCGAAGAATGAGTATGAATCATTTCTGGTGGTTATTAAGCCTAATCAACGGTTAGAGAACTTTCGATTGACCGTTTCTTCCTTAACAAATGAAGATGGAAGTCGGGTCGAGGCCGAGCAGGCTAGTATTCGAAAGGTGGACTATGTGAAGGTGACTAAGCCAACGGATGATTACAGTTTTAAAGGGTGGTGGCCTGATCCCTTGCCGTTGTATGATGAACCGGCAATTCTTTTTGGTGCCGAGAATCAGCCTTTTTGGGTGACCATCAAAACGCCGGAGGGAACCCCCGCAGGGACTTATCATGGAAGTTTGCATCTAGGTGCTGAAGGGTGGAACCTAAGTATTCCTATCCAATTGAATGTGTGGGATTTTACACTTCCCAAAGTAACGAGCATGCGGTCGGGCTTTGGCTTAAACATGAATACGGTTAATGAGTATCATCAATTAACCAATCCAGCCGATTCAAAACAGGTATTTGATCGGTACATGCAAGCATTTAAGAATTACAAGGTTGCTCCATACAATCCCTTCGAATTTGCTCCTATAAGAGAAAGTATCTCTGGTGTTTTCTGGCAGGGCGGTTTTTACGATAGTCAGGAAAAACAAGCCGGAAAATATGCGTTTAAAGTTGAAGACGAAAATCGAAGCGAGGATACCTATGCCGAATCAGACTTTATTGAGGTTAACCGTGATAAATATGACTTATCGTGGTGGACTAAGACACAGGAAGAAGAACAGCAGTTTTGTGTGAAAGTAGCCTGTTATAATGCGGAGAAGAAGTTGTTGGTTTACGAAAACCGGATGGAAGTTTTCACAGGGAATGAAGCTTGGAAAGCGTATTCGCTCAACTTGGGCAAATTGGCTGACGAAATTAGATATGTGAAAGTCTTTTTATACCCAGTTTTTCATTCTTACACCGGAGAACATACCGGAGTGAGCTGGTTTGATGAAGTAACGTTGAAGGATGAAACACAGAAGAATCAGTTAACGGCCGGCAATTTCGAAGTCGATTTGGATCAGATTAATATTGAACTGGACTTTAGTGACTTTGATCGGGCAGGCGAGCGTTATTTAGACGATTTTGGATTTAATGGCTTTCGTTTGGCACTGAAGGGCATGGGAAGTGGAACCTACTACGACCGGACACCGGGTGTTTTTGAAGGCTTTGAGCAAGGAACAGAAGAATATGAGAAGCTCATGCAGCGCTACTTGGTGCAAATAGAACAGCACCTCGAAGAAAAAGGCTGGTTGGGTAAAGAGTATATTTATTGGTTTGATGAACCCAATGCTAAAGATTACCCTTTTGTGAGGGAAGGCAACGAGACGATCAAAAAGTATGCGCCCAAGCTAACGACTTTTCTAACGGAACATGTGGAGGGACAGGACCTTTCGGATGTAACCGATATTAGCTGTACAATCTGGCATAAGCTGGATCACGAGAAAGCTCGAAAACTTAACGAACGCGGGTTGGAGTATTGGACTTACCTCTGTTGTTGGCCAAAGTCTCCATGGATTTCAGAGTTTATTGATCATGACGCCGTAAATCTCAGAATGTGGGTTTGGGCTTCGTGGAAGTTTCAATTTAAAGGGATCCTGATTTGGTCAACCAACTATTGGAATTCTCGCTCTGCATCGCCTAAAGATTACCTCCAGAATCCATGGGAAGAACCGATGTCTTTTGTGACCGGTTACGGCTGGCCACAGGGAAAGCAAACGATTTGGGGAAATGGAGATGGCCGGTTCTTTTATCCACCCAATAAACAGCCCAATGAAAAAAGCAAACCGTGGATTGCTGGTCCTATTCCATCCCTGAGACTTGAAATCCTGCGAGACGGATTGGAAGATTATGACTATCTGATTTTGCTGCAAAATGCCATTAAAAAAGCCTCAGGAAAAGATAAAGAATTAGCGAAAGAAGCTGCACAGCTATTAACGCTTCCGGCCTCAATTATAACAGATGAACAAACCTATTCTAAAAACCCGAAAGATATGTTGACCTATCGGAAGAAGTTAGCCCAATACATCGAACTGTTGGGTGCAGGTTCCGAAAAATGGTAATTGAGCAATATTTTTGGGTAGAAGCTGTAACAATAGAAAATGAACGATACAAATAGAACAAAATGAACAAAACCCTACTACTACCAAAGACTTCTTTAAGTGTTTTTGCATTGACTGCAATTGCGTTCTCTGGAATTGCCCAGAATCAATCAAAACCTAATATTGTCCACATTGTGGCCGACGATGTTGGTTATGATGATTTGAGCTGTTTTGGCTCAAAAGATATCCACACGCCTAATCTGGATGCGTTGGCTGAAAGTGGAATTAAATTTACCAGTTTTTACGCACCGCATGGAACTTGTACGCCTTCTCGGGCGGCGCTTCTGACGGGGCGTTATGCGCCACGTGTTAACAACAACACTGGCTTGTATGTGCTTTTCCCTCATTCAAAACATGGTTTGGAAGATGAGTTGGAAGTTTCGATTACAGAGCTGTTGAAGGAGCAGGGCTATCGGACTGGCCTGTATGGAAAGTGGCATCTGGGGCATTTGCCTCAATACCTGCCTTGTGTGCATGGCTTTGATGAGTTCCTTGGAATCCCTTATCCGAATGATCACGGGCCTGAACGTATCGGTAATTCCGGTTGGCGTCCCAATGGAATCAGCGATCCGGCGATTCCATTAATTGAACAGGCGCAGGTAATCAAACGATGCGATAACAATGATTTAGCTGAGCTGCCGGCACTTTTTACGCGCGAAGCCTGTAAGTTTATCTACCGCTCCGCGAAGGAAGACCAACCGTTTTATCTGCAGTATGCAAATATTGAAACGCACACGCCTTGGTTTGTACCCAAAGGATTTGAAGGCAGGAGCAAGGCGGCTGCTTATGGCGATGCGGTTGAATACCTGGATACCTCCGTGGGGATCATTCTGAATACTTTGAAACGCTTGAAAATAGAGGACAATACCATTATTGTTTTTACTTCGGATAATGGCCCGTTGGTCCATAAAGATGAGGAGCTTGAAAACTGCTATGGCCGATTCGGATTTACTGATCCTGATCGGGAGCATGTGCTTCGCGAAGGAAAGTATCAAGAGCGATTTGAAGGAGGGATAAAAGTTTCGTGTATCATGAAATGGCCGGGGCATATTCCGGCTGCAACTGAGTCGGATGAGCCGATTACCGGAATGGACTTGTTCACGACGTTTGCACACATTGGAGGGGCCGAAATCCCGACCGATCGTGTCATCGACGGTAAAGATATCCGGGACTTAATGTTCGGAAAGGAAGGTGCTAAATCTCCACACGAGGCAGTTTATGGTTTCACGGCAACAGGTCGATTGATGAGTGTTCGTTATCAGAATTGGAAATTGATTTTGAGCGGAAAACATTGGACTGGAAATTTTGATTCACCTCAATTATATGATCTAACAGCGGATATGGGAGAAGCAACCAATGTGGCTTCTGAACATCCGGGAGTGGTAAAGAAGATCATGAAAATGGCGGAAAACGCTAAAATAGCAATTAAAAATAATCAACCTTTAAAATAGAAATTATGAGCAACAACAGGAGAGATTTTTTAAAGAATATTGCGCTGGGTTCAGGGGCCGTAGCTGCAACTTCTCTAATGTCTGCATCTGCTCCGGCAGGAAAAGAAGAAATGAAATTCATCCGTAAATCTGCGGAACGTGTACCTTCTATGAGTTTTAACATGTGCGGTTATGCTGCTCCAAAATTAGATAAAGTACGCGTTGGCTTTGTTGGTATTGGAGACCGTGGTATCGGCGCTGTGGAGCGCATGACTTATATCGAAGGTGTTGAGATAACAGCAATTTGTGACACACGTCAAGCTGCTTTGGACGGAGCTCAAGCTAAATTAGTAAAAGCAGGTTTGCCTAAAGCAAAGGAATTTACCGGTAGCGACACGGCTTTCAAAGACCTGTGTGAGAGTGGATTGGTAGACTTAGTGTACACGGCTACTCCTTGGGAATGGCACGTACCTGTTGGGTTGGCTGCTATGAATGGAGGTGCTCACACGGCCATCGAAGTATCAACCGCTAAAACCATGGATGAATGCTGGGAAATGGTGGAAACTTCAGAACGTACACGTAAGCACTGTGTTATTTTGGAGAACTGTTGCTACGACTTTTTCGAACTGTTGACTTTGAACATGGTTCGCCAAGGGGCTTTTGGTGATTTGATTCATGGTGAAGGTGCTTACATTCACGATTTGGATTACTGGCATTTCAATAAGCCAAAAGATGATAAGCCAGGTGGTGATGGTGCTTACGATAAATTGTGGCGTTTGCACGAAAATACCCGTAAAGCCAACGTATATCCAACACACGGTTTAGGTCCAATTTGTCAAGCGATGGACATCAACCGTGGTGACCGTTTGGACTACCTGACCGCTATGATGTCGGATGATTTTACCTTGGAAAGACGGATTAAAGAATTGGCTCCAGAGCGTCCAGATTTAAAACAGTTCCTTGGTAAAGAGATGCGTGGAAATATGGATATGCAGATGATTCGTACCGTAAAAGGGCGGACGATCATGATTCAGCATGACATTAGTTCTCCTCGTCCTTACTCACGTATTCACATGCTAAGCGGAACCAAGTGTTTTGCTCAAAAATGGCCTTTGCAACACATTGCATTCGGTCACAATGTAGCTGATGAAGCAAAAATGAAAGAACTGCAGGAAAAATACCAACCAGAAATCGTAAGTCGAGTAGGAGAAATGGCAAAACAAGTGGGTGGCCACGGAGGAATGGACTTCATGATGGATTGGCGTTTGATCGACTGTTTGCGTAATGGTCTGCCAATGGATATGGATGTATACGACGCTGCGGCTTGGAGCTGTATTACTCCATTGAGTGAATGGTCAATTGCCAATGGTTCGAAACCAATTGATATTCCTGACTTTACTCGCGGTGCATGGAAAACGAATAAACCTTTAGATATCACCTTAAACGGTGGTGGCACAACGGGAGTTCGTAACCTGAAAGATGCTAACTCTAAAGGACAATTGAACGTTCATTAATAACGAATGGTAAACTACTCTTTTGTTTCGAAGAAGTTTTTGATTGCAATGCATATCAGAAACTTTTTCGAAACATTTTTTTTATAGAAGTTCTACACTTCTGCTTATCTTGTGTGACCTATTAAAACTACTAACTCATGCGACTAAACTTTCGTTTTCTCTCTTTTCTTTTTTTGATTGGCCTGGTGGCTTGCCAACCAAAAACTCTAGACATTTACGTTTCTCCTCAAGGGAATGATGATCAGAATGGCTCGGCAGAGAAGCCAATAAAAACCTTACAAAAGGCCAAAGACCTTGCATCAAGCTATGCTGGGAAACAAAAGGTAAACATCATTTTGGAAGATGGGACTTATTACCTGGATGAAACATTGGTATTTGATTTTAAGGATTCCGGGACTGAGGAATTCCCCATAAACTTTCGAGCGGCTCATGAAGGAGAAGCAGTTGTAAGCGGAGGAAAAGAGCTAAACCTGAGCTGGCAATCATACCAGAATGGAATATACCAAGCGAAGGTAAATGGTGATATCAATATTGACCAGCTCTACATCAATGGGCAGCGTCAGCGGATGGCTCGTTTTCCTAATGCCGTTGAAGGGAAAAATGTGTTTGACACTTGGGAGTTGGTTCACACCAAAGAACCAGATCCTAAAAACGATCCTTTAAATCCGGAACGTATTGCCTCTTGGAGCAATCCAGAGGGAGCTTATGTCCATGCGATGCATAGTGCTTTGTGGGGCGACATGCATTGGTTGGTCAACGGAAAGAATGAAGATGGTTCGCTTGACCTGGAAGGTGGCTGGCAAAACAACCGTCCCTCGCCAATGCATCCACGCTACCGGATGGTTGAAAATGTATTTGAAGAGCTGGACGTTCCGGGCGAGTGGTTTTTCAATCAAGCAGAAGGAATGCTTTATTACTATCCTTCAAAAGAAATGAATCTTGCTTCAGCAAAGGTTGAAATTGTTCGGCTAAAACACTTGATTGAATTTCGTGGGACTAAAGAAAAACCTGTACGTTTTATTAATCTGCAGGGGTTGGTATTTAAGCATGCTGCCCGTAGTTTTATGGAGAATAAAGAGCAGCTGCTACGAAGCGATTGGACTGTTTATCGTGGAGGAGCCATTGTCTATTATGGAGCTGAGGACTGTTCTGTGACGGATTGTGAGTTTGATCAATTGGGTGGGAACAGCATTTTCGTGAATAACTACAACCGCCGGCTTTCGTTTAAGTCGTGCTACATTCATCATGGAGGTGCTAACGGAATCGCATTTGTTGGTGATCCGGCTATGGTACGCAGTCCGTTGTTCCGCTATGGAAAGCAGGATTTTGAAAAGATTGATCGTACGCCTGGACCAAAAGGAGACAACTATCCAGAAGATTGTCTGGTGGAAGATTGCCTGATAACCATGACCGGACGCGATGAAAAGCAAACATCACCTGTGCAGATTTCGATGGCGCATAAAATTACCGTTCGCCATTGCTCTATTTATGATGTTCCGCGTGCCGGAATAAACATTAGTGAAGGAACCTTTGGTGGGCATGTTATTGAATACTGCGATGTGTTCAATACGGTGTTGGAAACCGGAGATCATGGGAGCTTTAACTCATGGGGGCGCGACCGTTTTTGGACACCGGATATCCGGGAAACTGATGCAGAAATGAAAAAGGATCCGAATCTTTTCAAGCTCGATATGCTTGCTCCAAATACGATCCGAAACAGTCGCTGGCGTTGTGATCATGGCTGGGATATTGACTTGGATGATGGCTCATCGTGGTACACGATTTACAATAACCTGTTGTTGAATGGTGGCTTGAAAATGCGCGAAGGCTATCATCGCACAGCTACCAATAACATCATTATAAATAACAGTTTGCATCCTCATGTTTGGTATCCTGAAAGTGGCGATGTGTTTATGCATAACATTGTTTTTGGCGCATACCGACCAGCAGTTATGCAGCGGGCAATTGCCGCTGATGGCAAATGGGGACAGGAATTGGATTACAACCTGTTTGCAACCAACCAGGAAGATAGGGAGAAGTTCCAAGTTAATGGATGTGATCAAAACTCTATGGTTGGCGATCCGATGTTTATTAATCCGAAAGAAGGAAACTTCGCGGTGAAAGAGGATTCTCCGGCCTTAAAGATTGGATTTAAAAACTTCGATATGACCCAATTTGGGGTTGTTTCTGAAAAGCTGAGAAAAATTGCTAAAACGCCGAATATCCCACAGAAAATCGTATCAGGAAATACCGTTACCGGCAAAGTTTACACTTGGTTAGGAGCTAAAGTGAAAAATGTTGAGACTCTTGGCGAGCAGTCGGCTAATGGACTTTCATCCATGAGTGGTGTCTTGTTGCTGGATGTTCCAGCCAATTCCGAGTTAGGCCAAAGAGGGTTTAATACCAGCGATGTGATTGTTGGGGTGAACAAACAGGAAGTAAAAACTTTCGAGCAATTGTTGCAGTTATTTCAAGGACTACAATCCAAAAAGAACTGCACCATCAACATGATGCGTAATCAGCAAGCAAAAGATCTAACAGTTAGTTTCTAAGCCGGACAAGTCAGTGCCAAACAGGGAAGTTGGATTAAAGTTCGAAGTTCAAAGTTTCAAGTTTCAAGTTTGATATTGTTTGAGGTTATTTGAAATAGTTTGGAGGGCTTGGAATTTCAGATTTCTGTTGTCTCTGTTGTCCGGAGTGCACAGGCCACAGTTTAAAGTTTCAAAGTCTTGGTCCTTGACTCTTGGTTCTGAAAATCTGAGAATCCGAAAATCTAATGTCTATCATCTTGATTCTTATTCCCTGTTTTTTCGAAAGGCCATGGGCGTGTATGAGGTCCATTGCTTAAATATGCGGCAAAAATAGGCCGATGTTTTGAATCCCGTTTGCGTGATGATTTCATCAAGAGGGTAGTCGGTTGTCAATAATAATAACTTAGCCTTCTCAATCCGTTTAAGAATGATAAATTCACTGGGGGGTAATCCCGTAATCGATTTGAATAAACGGGTAAAGTGATCTTTTGACAAGCAAGCTATTTCAGCCAACTTAATTACGGGGATCTCATTGGCTATATTTTCCTGTATGTACTTAAGAATAACCTGCATGTTGTGGTTTGTCAATTGACTGATGTCGGTATTTAGTTCGTCGCAGATAAAGCGGGAAAAGAGCTGCCTGATAATTCCGGTTGTTTCCAGATAGTGTCCCATCGAATTAAAACGCATTTGCTTGTTTACCCACGGTTTACTTTGGTAAACATTTGGGTCGTGATGCGGTAACTCAGACCCCGGATTCAACTCAACGCAACGTTGAAATAACACTTCATCTAAAGCAGTTGCTTCAACCTGTTTCGATATCGAATACAAATTGTAAGGTGTTAGTCCGGAAGGCATTTCCATGCTAAAATGAATGTAGTAATGAGCAAGGTCTTTATGGAAAAAATAGGAGCAAGGGGCAAAGCTCGGAACCAGGTACATGTGCCCTGCTGTTAATTCATATTTTTTACTATCCAAAACTAGCAGCCCTGTCCCTTTGGTAATAAGATACAACCGAGTAAACGGACTCACAATATTGTTATAGTGCGAATCTGTACTAAACTTCAATAATGCAATATTTCTTAGTTGAAAATTTATCGATTGCCCAATCTTCTCTATGTGCATTTCCTGTTAAAATAAAATAGTTATAGCCTCGAGTTTCAAAATTACAGAATTTATGTGGGATTGTGAAAGTCGCATTTGTGCAATAAAGCGACGGGTTAATGCAGTAATATCATTGGTTGCGTTCTTAATTTTATGAACTAAAGTTAAAAAACTCAGTTCCATGGAGCTGACTTCTTGTGAACGTGTTCCTTTCGAAGCTTTTAATCACCCGTTTCGAAAGGAAACTAGCAACAGAATGAAGGAGTTCAAACCATAGAGCAAAGAAAAAACTTTAGTCAACTAACTAATTAAAACCAAACTTGATGAGTATTAGCGTGGTATTTGGAATTTTGCTGATTGCTATCGGCGCTTTTTCATCTGGAAGCTTTGCCGTTCCGTTTAGCAAAATAAAAAGCTGGAACTGGGAAACTTATTGGATGATCTTCAGCTTCGGAGGGTATATTATCTTCCCTTGGATTGCCTGCTGCATTTTTGCACCGGGAATGTTTTCGGTATTTGCTAAAACCGGATCCGGAGTTTTACTCTCAGTCTTTCTATTAGGAGCTGTTTACGGAGTTGGAAACCTGTCTTTTGGATTGGCTTTGCGCTACCTGGGGCTTTCATTGGGCTATGCGCTTTCGCTCGGATTAATGCTGGCTATTGGAACCTTAATTCCTCCTCTTTTAGATGGCCGCTTACAGTTAATGCTTCAATCTTCGGGAGGCACTTTGCTTATCGCTGGTGTGGTGGTTGCTGTAGTGGGGATTATTTTTTCGGCCTGGGCCGGAATATTAAAAGACAAAACGTTGTCTGCCGAAAAGAAGCAGGAAAACATTGGAGAGTTTAACCTTGTAAAAGGAATCTTGTCAGCTCTGCTGGTTGGCTTTGCCGGTTCGGCTATGGCTCTTGGGTTTGAAGAAGGTATGCCAATCGCTACCATTGCTGAAGAATCTGGGATTGATCCTCTTTTTTCGATGATGCCCGTCTACGTTGTTTTTCTTGTTGGCACATTGATTACGACCCTTATTTGGTGTGTTTTTCTTGGCGTGAAAAATAAATCGCTCCAAAACTATGTAAGGCCTAAAAACAAACGGATATTAACGCTGAACTATGCTTTTGGCCTACTCGCAGGATTTTTGTGGTTCAGTCAATTCATATTTTTCAGTATGGGAAAGAGCAAGATGGGGCCGTTTACCTTTACCTCGTGGGGAATTTTAATGGCGCTTACAATTGCCTTTGCTACGGTTTGGGGGCTTATCCGAAAAGAATGGAAGGGAGCTTCAGTAAAAGTATATGTATTGATGGCCTGTTCGCTGTTAATCCTTATAGCAGCCTCATTTATGATCGGAATTAGTGGTTCAGAATAATAAAGTAAATGATATGATGAGCAATAAAAAATCAATGACATCAAGGGAAAGAGTGTTGGCAGCAATCAACCACCAAACTCCCGATAGGATTCCGGTGGACTTGGGGGCCACTCCCAGTTCTGGTATTTCTGCGATTGCGTACAGTAATCTGGTAAACCATATCGGGAACACCGAATTGCCTGTGCAAATATACGACGTAGTGCAACAGCTGGCGCAACCGGATAGGACGATTCTTGATCGGTTTAGTGTTGATGTTTTGGATATTGGCCGAACATTTAATGAAAAACCGACGGATTGGGAACCTACGATTTTGGCTAACGGAGCGCCTGCTTTTTACCCCAAATGGTTTAAGCCCGTAAAAAGGGAAGATGGTTCGTACGTAACGTTTGATGATGACGGTGAAACAATGCTTTCAAGAATGCCTGTGGGAGCAACCTTTTTTGATCAAACTTATTTTCCGTATGTCGACGGTTATCCGGATAGCTATGAGAACCTCGATGCTGAAATGGGACGGATCATGTGGGCGCGTGATGCTCATAGCCCCTGGGATCATGCAGGAGAAGATCGTTTTTGGGAACAACTGCGAGAGCGAACCTTGCGTTTACGCGAAACAACGGATAAGGCTTTGTTGGTGGTTTGCGGCTGCAACCTGTTTGAATGGGGAACTTTTCTCAGGCGTATGGATAACTTCCTAATGGATTTACTGTGCGATCCGGCAAATGTCGAAAGATTGTTGGATGAATTATTGAAGCGTCATTTAGCAACCTTAGAGAAAGTATGCAATGCCGTAGGAGATCTAGTGGATATCATCCGTTTTGGCGATGATTTGGGAATGACTTCCGGTCCGTTTATGGATGCTGATACTTACCGGTTGCTTTTTAAACCACGTCATAAAATATTGTGCGATTATGTGAAAGAACACAGCCAGATGCACACCTTCATTCATTCATGTGGTTCCATCTCATCGTTAATGCCGGATCTGATTGAGGCGGGAATCGAGATTTTTAACCCCATACAAACCAATGCCTGGCAAATGGAGCCTGAATTTCTGAAAAAGGAATTTGGTAAAGACTGTACGTTTTGGGGTGGTGGAATTGAAACGGCTGGAGTGTTGAATGTTGAAACACCGGAGAAAGTCAGGGAGCAGGTTCTTGAGCGATTGGAAACCTTCTCCAATGGAGGGGGCTTTGTATTTAATACGGTGCATAATATTTTACCCGATGTTCCTCCGCAGAACATTGTTGCTATGTTTGATGCTATTCAAGAGTTTAACAACCGATAGCACGGAGAATAATTTTAGCATTGACAGCAGGATAAGTAGGACTTGCACAATGAAAATTTCGGACAGTCGGTGATTGATAAATTTATAAATATTTAGAGATGAAACGTTTTGGACAAGTAATAGGAATAAAGCCCGAGCACTTCAAAAAATATTGTGAATACCATGCAGAGGTATGGCCCGAAGTGCTTGAAAAAATCAAAGAGTGTAATATTTCAAACTATTCTATTTTCCACAAGGATAATCAGCTGTTTGCCTACTTCGAATATACGGGCGATGATTTTGAAGCGGACATGAAGAAAATGGCTGCAGATGCAAAAACACAAGAATGGTGGGCCATCATGGAACCGATGCAAAAACCTGTGAAAAATCGCTCGGAGGGTGAATGGTGGGCCAATATGGAAGAGGTTTTTCATTTAGACTAATCGTTTACAGGCGATATCGTCTCTTTGACAATTCAGATCATCTAAAATCTAACATCTAAATTGAATACCTAATGAAAGATGAACTATTGAAGAAACTATCGGCTTGTGTTGAGTTTGGAAAGACGAACAAGGCCGCGCTTTATCCACCGCAAATGAAAGGCGAGGATGGAGCGGATGAAATTACCAGCCAATTGCTTGATGTAGGCGTTGGCGCACAAGAGATATTAACGGAAGGCTTGATGCCAGGAATGGAGAAAGTTGGAATTAAGTTTCGGGAGAATAAAATTTTTGTACCTCAGGTATTGATGTCGGCAAAGGCCATGGGTATGTCGATGGTTCATTTAAAACCATTCTTCACATCAGGGGCAGCCAAGCAAAAAGGAACGTTTATTATTGGAACTGTTCAAGGCGACTTGCACGATATTGGCAAAAACCTGGTGGCCATGATGGTTGAAGGAAGTGGGTACAAAGTCATTGACCTGGGGACTGATTGTCTGGCTGAGAAATACATTGCTGCGATAAAGGAAAATCCGGGTGCTGCAGTTGGCCTATCAGCTTTGTTAACGACAACGATGGTAAACATGGAGCAGATAACAAAGGATATTAAGGCTGTCTTTCCGGAAACACTGGTAACCATTGGAGGAGCTCCTGTTAATGATGATTTTTGCTTGAAAATAGGAGCTGATAATTACTCGGCTGATCCTCAGGGAGTGGTCGATTTCTTGAACACTAAAATAGCATAGTTATCATGGAAGGATTTAAGTTGCTTGAGAAGGCATTTCATTTAGAAGAACTTGAGAGAGTGCCTTGGGTCCCTTTTGTGGGAGTTCATGGAGGCAAATTAATTGGGGTTGATGCAGAAAGCTATTTGAAGGATGCAGAAAAGCTTGTTGCTGGTATCAGTAAGGCCGTGGAATTGTATCATCCTGATGGCATTCCTGTTGCTTTCGACCTACAAATTGAGGCAGAAGTATTGGGCTGCAAGTTAGTGTGGAGTAAAGATAACCCTCCAGCTGTGGTCTCTCATCCGTTAAGCGAAGGGGTGGAGCTTAGTTCACTTCAGCTGCCCAAAGAGACTGACGGGCGCATTCCTGTTGTTTTGGATGCTGCTATGACTTTGCGTAAAAAATTTCCGGATCTGGCACTATATGGCTTGATAACAGGCCCTTTTACCTTGGCTTTGCACTTGTTGGGGACCGACATATTCATGAAACTGTTTGAGGATCCGGAATACGTAAATGAGCTGATGGAATTTTGCAGCCAGGTTGGAAGTAAACACGCCGAAATGTTGATGAATGCTGGTTGTGATGTTATTGCAGTTGTTGATCCTATGACCAGCCAAATCGATCCGTTATCATTTGAAACATTTGTAAGCCCGTTTGCAACGAATATTTTTGAATTTGTTCGCTCTCAAAATAAGTACAGTTCTTTTTTCGTGTGTGGCCATGCTCAGCAGAACATTGAGGTGATGTGTGATTGCAAGCCAGATAATGTGTCGATCGATGAAAATATTCCTTTGGACTATGTCAAGAATGTGGCACTTGCTAAAGGCATCAGCTTTGGGGGGAATATGAAACTAACCAGTGTCCTTTTGTTGGGTAATGAAATGGATGCAAAAAAAGAAACGGTAGCCTGTCTTGAACAAGGGGGAAATAAAGGATTTGTGCTGGCTCCGGGATGTGACCTGCCGATGGACACTCCAGTTGCAAACTTACAGGCGGTAGCCGAAATTGTTTATGATGACTATGCCCGTCAGGTGGCTAAAAAGATGGATCATCAGTCGACTTTGGAGCCGGCTGATTTGAATGGTCATTTTGAAACAGGCAAAGTGGTGATTGATATCATTACCCTGGATTCTGCCTCCTGTGCTCCTTGCCAGTACATGGTGGAGGCCGTAAAAAAGGCTTCGCAGAGTTTTGGCGATAGGGTGATGGTGAACGAACACAAAATAAAAGACGTAGATGGTATCAGGATGATGCTGGCCTTAGGTGTTCAAAATGTGCCAACGACCTGTATCAATGGCAAAGTAAAGTTTATTAGCCAAATTCCGCCTAAAGTAGAAATTGAGGAGGCCATTAAGAACGAATTGACCGAATGAGTATTCCATTGCATTTGGTAACTGGTTTTCTGGGAAGTGGAAAAACATCCTTTCTCAAGCATTTTCTTAAAAGCTTTGAAGGCAAAGGGAAAATTGCAGTGATTCAGAATGAATTTTCTGAAGTTAATGTGGATGGGCCGGAGCTAAGGGAAACAGTGTCTTACGATCTGTTGGAGATTAATAATGGTTCGGTGTTTTGTGTTTGCCTGCTGGGGGCATTTATCGATTCGCTGGCTGATTTTATAAAGAATAAACAGCCGGATCTTATTATCATGGAGGCATCAGGACTCTCTGACCCTATTGGTGTAGGACAAATTTTTCAGGCGCAAAAGTTGAAAGGAACGGTTTTTCTGGAGCATGTTTGGTGTTTAGTTGATGCTTGTAACTATAACAGAATACCGGCCTTGAAACTCCGAATGAACCATCAGTTACGAACGGCCGATACGATCATTATTAATAAGGTTGATTTGGCTAAGCTTAAATTAGATGAGGTGATTACTCAGGTGCAAGAAATAAACCCTTTTGCTCGCCTATTACAGGGGGAATATGGTAAGGTAAGCTTAGACGGATTAAAAAAAGCCTTAAGCTTTTACCTTGCCGAGGATAAGAGCTTAGGACGTCCGGATATTGCTTCGGGAGTTATCCGCAGTAGTCGGGAAATTAGTTTAGTTCGACTCAAACAGTTTTTACAGGAAATGAAAAAAGATTGTATTCGAACAAAGGGCTTTGTAAAAATTGAGGGTGGAAGAATGGTATTTGTACAGGGCGTTTTTGATGAATTTAGAATTGAAGAACATCGTCATTTTGTAGGTCCGGCGGAACTGGTGATGATCGGTAATTTTGACAGAACGAAGAATCTTCAAATTGTGTTTGATGAATATGTTGGAATATGAAGGTTGAATTTACTTATCAGTATGAGGAACTTGTCATTGACATGGATCGACTTCGGAAAGGCTTAGGGTATTCCGAAGAGCCAATTCCAGAGCTTTTTATCGACTATTTGGAAAAAGTAAAGGAAGATTGCCGGGAGCTAAATGACATTTGCGGCGCTTTTTACATTTGTCAGGATCTTCAGTTTGCAGCTAATAAACGCTCGTTTTTCGCAGGTGGAACAGAGTTTAAAGTTGGAAGAACAATAGCTCAAAAACTGCGGAAAGCTGATAAAATGGCTTTCTTTGTTTGCACGGCAGGAAAAACAATCAGTGAAAAAGCTTCCTCATTGCTAAAAGGCGAGGATCCGGTGTTGGGTTACGTTTATGATATTATGGGAAGCGCCATTGCCGAAGCGGTTGCTGACGAAGTTCAGCACCATATTGAACAACAAATGTTACCCTTGGGAGCGAAAGTAACGAACCGATATAGCCCGGGATATTGTCATTGGAATGTAAGTGATCAGCATAAACTATTTTCACTGTTCGACGAGAACCCATGTGGTGTTTCTTTGACGGAGTCCGCCTTGATGAATCCGGTGAAATCGGTTAGTGGAGTAATTGGGATTGGTCGAAATGTGGAGTTTCAGGATTATCAATGTTCGTTATGTGCAATGAAAGACTGCGTTTACAGGTCAGATGAATAAAACAGAGAGTTCGTTGATTGGGCTTTTTAGGAAAATGTGTTAAAAATCCATTAGTTTGGTCGGTACCGGAGGTATCGTGAAGTAAACACGAATAGCTACAAAAATCTTTAAAGAATGAGAAGACGAAATATTTATACGTTGGCAATTGGCGCTTTAGCTGTTGCATGTAACACTGAAAAGGCACCAGATGCTGTTCAGGATCCCAATATTGTTATTATCCTGGCTGATGATCTCGGATATGGAGATCTTCAACACTACAATACGGAACGTGGAAAAATCCCAACACCGAATCTTGATCGGCTGGCAGCACAGGGAATGAGTTTTACGGATGCGCATTCATCTTCAGCTGTTTGCTCACCTTCGCGTTACTCCTTGCTCACCGGTCGTTATCATTGGCGCTCGCGGCTCCAGAAAGGAATTGTCGGGCTTTTCGATGATCCTCTGATTACGCCTGATCGACTTACGGTGGCCGGTTTAGTCAAGCAGCAGGGGTATCAAACGGCATGTATTGGAAAATGGCATCTTGGCTGGGACTGGCCAATTGATGACGCGATGCGTCCGCTTTGGAAAGTGAATAAAACAGTCGAAGGCGAAGATGATGAGTCCTTTGTCGCTACGGACGAACAAAAAGAGGCTTGGCAGAGTGTATACGCTAACTCGATTGATGGTGGCCCTACAGCCGTTGGGTTTGATCACTATTTTGGAACGGATGTTCCTAACTGGCCACCTTACTGCTTTATTGAGGATGATCGTACCATTGGAATTCCGAGCGAATTTCTTCCTAAAGAACTGCTGGGGAATAATATGGCAAGTATGGCTGGGCCCGCGGTTAGCGATTGGAAACTGGAAAATATTTTACCTGAATTATGTTCTCGTGCGGCGAAGTATATTACCAAATCCGCTCAAAAAGACGAGCCATTTTTGCTTTATCTACCCTTGACTTCTCCACATACGCCTTTGGCTGTAAATGAAGCTTGGGATGGTAAAAGCAAGCTGAACCGCTATGCTGATTTTGTAATGGAAACGGATGCCCAGATTGGGCGAGTGTTGGATGCAATTGAGAAAAGTGGCGAAAGTGACAATACCCTGATTATTTTTACAAGCGATAATGGCTGTGCCCCTTATATTGGAGCGAAAGAATTGGAAGCTAAAGGCCATTTCCCCAGTGGTCCGTGGCGTGGCTATAAGTCGGATGTATGGGAAGGAGGACATCGCGTGCCATTTATAGTGAAGTGGCCGGGCGTGGTAAAAGCCGGAAGTACTAGTGATCAGCTCGTTCAACAGGTCGACATTATGGCTACGCTGGCGGATGTTATTGGTGTGAAACTGCCGGATAATGCAGGCGAAGATAGTTTCAGTTTGATGTCTTTATTGAAAGGAAATGATCGGCCTGTAAGAGATAATGCAGTAAATAGCTCTATCCGTGGAGTGCCTTCAGTACGTCAGGGAGAATGGAAACTGATTCTGGATTCAGGCTCGGGTGGTTGGACCAAAGGTGAGAGTGATCAGGAAATCCAGCTTTATAATCTTACGACCGATCCGGGCGAAACAACCAATTTGGTATTGGAGTATCCAGAAAAGGCGGAGGAGATGAAAAAGTTGCTGGAAGAGCTGATTGTGCGCGGTCGAAGTACACCCGGGGAAGTGCAGGATAATGATGTAGAAGTTGTGCGGTATCTTTAGAGGGTGAGAGTCATTAATTCGCTTGGATTCTACTCAATAGTGTAAAAATAAGTTTAGGATAATAAAGAAAGACAATGATAAGAAAAATGTTTAATCCCTTGCTCTTTGCAGGTTTGCTGCTTATTGCTGGGACCATGGTTTTTAGTGATGCTAAATGTCAATCTGTTGGAGAGAAGACAAGTTTTGCTGATCAGTTGGAATTTGTCGGAACTGCGGTAGAAGAGCCGGGATATACCATTTGGGGCACTTCGCCTATTTGGGGAGATGATGGGAAAGTGCACCTTTTTGTAGCTCGCTGGCCCGGAGAACTAAAAGTAGACCCGGGATGGCGCACACACAGCGAAATTGCCCATTATGTTGGCGATTCGCCCGAAGGACCGTTTGTCTTTTCAGAAGTAGCGGTAAAAGGAGATATCAACGACAAGGCTCCTTGTAATCCCGCCATTCATAAAGTTTATGCACCGCATAATCCTGCCATTCATAAAGTCGACAGCTTGTATGCTTTGCTTTATATTGTTAACGATGGTATTGAAAAACATCCTTCGAACCAATACATATGCATGGCGACCTCAGAAAGTTTATTTGGCCCTTGGAAAAAAGCCGGTGATGACGGGGTGATTCTTAGGACTTCAAAGAATCCTGATTACTGGACTTACAAGGCCAGCAATGGCGTTAATAATCCGGCATTTTTACAGCATCCCGATGGGGGATATTTTCTCTATTTCAAGTCAGAAAAAGCTCGTATGGGATTGGCAGTTGCCGAAAACCTGGAGGGCCCTTATGTCCAACTTCCTTTTCCGGTAACCGCCAATGATCGGAATATTGAGGATGGTTATGCTTTTATGTATGAGGGAAAGTTTGCGCTGCTTACCACCGACAACCATGGAATGATTGAAGAAGGAGGGGGTATTTTGTGGACTTCGGAAAATGGTATTCGTTTTACGGAGTTTGAAAAAGGCTTTCATCACATCAATGATTATACAACGGTTGAGATGTCAAAAGTAAATCGAATCTATAGACCTGGGGGGCAGAACTATGCCAAGTTTGAACGGCCGCAAGTGCTGCTGAAAGACGGGAAGCCAGCTTATGTGTATCTGCCGTCAGGAACCAACATTTATGGCGATGATTGCACGGTTAGCTATGTCTTGAAGTATGTAGAATAGATTATTAAAGCGTGAATTGGGAAAAGAACTATGAATAAATTACTCGCATTACTTCCTTTTGTTTTCTTTTGGCAGCCTGCCAGTAGTAAGAACAAACAGGAAAAGCCCAATATCATCTTCTTTTTAGTGGATGATATGGGATGGCAGGAAACTTCAGTGCCATTTTGGACTAAGAAGACCAAGTTGAATGAACGCTACCAGACGCCAAATATGGAGCGTTTGGCCAGTCAAGGAATGAAATTTACGCAAGCTTATGCCTGCCCATTGTGCTCGCCATCGCGGGTTAGTTTAATGACTGGTATGAACGCCGCCAGGCATGGTGTTACAAATTGGACCTTGCGCAAAGGAAAATCACCCGATCAACAGCATGAGATTTTTGGAGCTCCGGATTGGAACCTAAATGGACTAAGTCCGGTTGAAGGAATCGAAAATACTTGCGTTGCCAATACGCTGCCGAGCTTCTTACAGGAGGCTGGCTACCGAACCATCCACGTTGGGAAGGCCCACTGGGGAGCCATGGATACTCCTGGAGAAGATCCTTTGAAACTAGGGTTTGATGTAAATATTGCCGGGCATGCAGCCGGTGGTCCCGGGTCTTATCATGGCGAGAAGAATTATAGTGCCGTTTGGCGCAATGGAGCTCGTATTTGGGATGTGCCGGGACTCGAAAAATATCATGGAAAGGACATCAACCTCACCGAAGCGTTGACTCGTGAAGCATTGACAGAGATGGAGGGCAGTGTCGCTAAAAATGAGCCATTCTATTTATACATGTCTCACTATGCGGTGCATGCTCCCTGGGAAAAGGACAAGCGTTTCTATCAAAAGTATATCGATCAGGGACTGACCGATTTTGAGGCAACCTTAGCCTCCATGCTTGAGAGTATGGATCAATCGTTGGGAGATATTCTAAATAAAGTGGAGCAGCTGGGAATTGAAGAGAACACCATTGTTATTTTCATGTCCGACAACGGTTCGCCTTCACAGTGTCCGCAAAACTTGCCGCTGCGCGGTCATAAAGTAAGTCCGTATGAAGGGGGAATTCGTGATCCGATGATTGTGAGATGGCCGGGAACAGTACAGCCGGGAAGTGCGACCAATGTCCCTGTTATCATTGAAGATTTTTTCCCTTCAATTTTGGAAATGGCTGGGGTGAGAAAATATGGACAAGCCGGCGGAAAAGTGGATGGAAAAAGTTTTGTGCCTCTCCTGAAACAGAAGAATGTAAATGCTATGAAGCGTGATTTTGTATGGCATTTCCCACACAATTACGATTTTGAGCCATACAGTGTTATTCGCAGGGGCGATTGGAAACTGATTTATTGGTATAAAAATGGGAAGTCTGAATTGTACAATATTCCAGACGATATCGGAGAACAAAATGATTTGGCTGAGATTAAACCACAGATAGCCGCTGATTTAAAAAGCAGGCTCGGAGAGTATCTGAAGAAGGTACAGGCCACGGTCCCTGTGGATAAACGAAGTAATAAGCGTTTTGCTTATCCTGGAAGAAACTAAAAAGATAAGACGAATACTATGAAGAAACGTAAGTTGATTTTGATTTTATTATTGGTTTCCTATTTAAGTATTCCGTGTTTTTCGCAAGAGCAGGAACGTTCCTGGGAAGAATTAAGGGATCAATATGAGTTTCCAAGTTGGTACACCGAAGCCCGATTTGGTATT
>NZ_FONW01000023.1 GCF_900113005.1 Sunxiuqinia elliptica | reverse complement strand
TCATTGCTCTGGCTGATATTGGAAGGACAACCGCTAAGAACCGGTGCTTCATCATCGGTAACCGTTACATCGAAACTGCACTCTGCCGTATTCCCGCTATCGTCTGTCACGGTCCACTTAACTGTCGTCGTTCCTATCGGAAAAACGGCCCCGGACAAACTACTCTGACTGTTAAAATCATTGGTTACTGTCGCAACACCACAGTTGTCTCCTGTAGATAAAGGATCAAGACCCGTACCTGGAACAGTATAGCTGCATTCTCCGTTGTCCGATGCATAGCTCGCTGAGGGAACTGCACAGCTGATTGTCGGATCTTCTGTATCACTGACAACAACATCAAAACTACAGGTAGCAGTATGTTCTGGAACACCATCTTCGGCATACCAAGTAACCGTTGTTGTGCCCTTATTAAAAGCCACCCCGCTCAGGCTAGTTCCCGATCCAGAAGTCGCTCCTGTTAATTCATACCTCACCGTTGGATCTCCACATGGATCTATGTCGGTTGCTGAAGCATCCCAATCAGTCCCGGAATGCGTATAAGAACACTCTCCTGCATCAGTATCAAAATCCTGAGTACTTGTAACAGGGCAGGAAATAACAGGGGAGCTTGTATTTTCTACAATAGTAACCGAAGCAAATTTAATGACATCCAAATCGCAATCCCAGGGATCCATTGCTCGAACAGCAAAATTTCGAGTTCCGGTGGTAGGATAGTTAAAAGTAAAACTAAGCTCCCATGAATTAGCATCTATTTGTTCTGAACTCATTGTATAAGCAGAAGCAAGCGGCTCAAAATTTGTATAAGGGGCTATGTAATTTGTATCTATATCAATGGAAAAAACACTCAAGTCATCAATTCCATCCACATCAGACAATATTGTGCTAAAAGTTATTTCCTCTCCTCTACAAATATCTCCGTTGGGGACAACCACTAAATCAGATAAGGTTGGAGAGGTATTAATTGTAAAAGTTGCATTTGAAAACATTATTTTTTCAATTACATTTCCTTGTTCAAAATCAGCGGTCCAGCTCGTAATCGCTACCAAACGCAATTTATATCCCGAACAAACATCAAAATTTATATCCCCATAAGACACCGCAATTTCAATAAAGCCTTCGTCCGTTCCAGTACAAGTAGCACTTCCGAGCTCGCCTGTAAAGCTTGTTTCATTATCTACAAAAACTGCCTTATCATAATCATAACGATAAACCATCTTATTAGTAATTCCATCACTAGGAGAAAGCCCGGTAAAAATAGCGATATCAGCACCATCTTTTACGCCATCGCCATCAACATCTGCACCGTTAGTTGCATTACCATCAACATCAAAATAAATGGCAAAACCTGCCTGTCCGGAAGCTTCCCGGGTAAACGAGAAATAAAACTCGCTGTTCCCATATACCCCACTCGAATACCAAATCTCACCAATGTCACACTTATCGTTGACACCAACACTAAAGTCATTAGTAATATTAGGATCTAAATAGCCGTCACTGTCACACTTATTACCATCGATGATAGGGTTACCTAAAATCCCGACAGTCTGTCCATAAATCTGATTTACAAACACTCCAGACATAAACAACAATAGAAAGACATACTTCAACAGCTTATTTTCTTTCAACTTTTCTACCATCAGTTGAATTAGAAAAGATACCGACTGACTAATATTTTGTTTCATAACTTTCAGATTTTTAAATGCCGGATAAAAAATCTCCAATCGTATTTAAAATTGCCCTATAGCACCAGGAATAATCTATTCTGATAGAATCAAGTTACGGCAATACGAAAGTGAAAGTCAATATGTTAAAAAGGAAAACCGTTTTTATTAATCAAAGAGGAAGGTTGAGATATCTAATCCCTAGTTTCATCGATTAAAATCGATAGCTAAGAGTTAAAAAATTGTTATTTTGAGGAGAGATATCAACATAATCTTGTTAATATCTGCGTAAAATAGCCCTTTTTAGAAAGAATCGAATTGAAAAGGTAGAATTGATCAAGTATGATGAGAAAAGCATTTATAGGGCTTCTAATAGCTCCTAAAAATTACATATTATGTTGAAATTAGGCATAAAAAAACCCTGAGCTCTGGAAGAACACAGGGTTTAAAAAGAAGGGCGACGACCTACTCTCCCACATTTCTGCAGTACCATCGGCGCTG
>NZ_FONW01000026.1 GCF_900113005.1 Sunxiuqinia elliptica | reverse complement strand
TGAACTTGCAACAAAAAAGTGGACATTGAGTTAAGCTACGCTGCCAATTTTTGTTTATTTATTAATTCAGCAAATTCCACTGGCGACAAATAATTTAAAGCAGAATGGGTTCTCTGGGTATTGTACCAAGTTTCTATATATTCAAAAACAGAAACTCTCGCTTGCTTTTTTGTGGCATACTTGTTTCTGTAGATCCATTCTGTTTTTAAGGTCTTGAAAAAGCTTTCAGCAACGGCATTGTCCCAACAATCTCCTTTTCTGCTCATGCTTTGTGTTACAAATGGATTTGACGCCAGCAGCTCTTTAAACTCGGTACAGGCGTATTGTATCCCCCTGTCAGAATGAAAAATAAGATCATCATTTACCGGACGGTTCGCAACTGCCATTTTCCATGCAGGAACAACTGTGTCAATGGTTTTAAGCGTACTACTTGTTGACCATCCAACTACTTTTCGGTCGCACAAATCGATAATAACAGTCAGGTACAACCAGCTTGCTGAAGTGTGTATATACGTAATATCAGAAACCCAAACTTTACCTAACTCATCCACTTTAAACTCCCGATTCAACAGGTTTGGTGCCACCTGAAGCTGATGCTTCGATTCGGTGGTACATTTAAAACGTCTCTTTGTTTTGCTGTGGATATTGGCTTTTTTCATCAGTCTGGCGACACGTTGTCGCGACACATGAATATATTCTTTCTTTAATTCTTCACAGATGCGTGGACTGCCATAAGTTTCTTTGCTCTTTTTATGTACCGATCGTATCTGAACCATTAATTCTTCATTTTCAAGTGCTCGTTTTGAAGGTTTCCTTTTTAACCAGGAATAAAACCCACTTCTGCTTACGCCTAATACTTTACACATCATTTCAATGGAAAACATGGAGCTATTGTCGGTTATAAACCGGAAAACTTTCCATCGCTCTTGGAAAAGATGCTTACCGCCTTTTTTAAGATGTCCCGTTCCATTTTCATGTCTGCCAATTCCTTTTGAAGACGAGCAATCTCTCTTTGTTCTTCTGTTAATTTAGGATTACCGTTTCCCGGGAAACTTGCTCCCTCACAACTGGCTAGCTCACTACGCCATCGATAAATTAACTCTGGACGGATCTTCAGCTCATTAGCTAGCTCTACTATGTTGCCTCTTTCGTAACTAAGTTCAACTGCGTTAAGCTTAAATTCTCTTGTAAAAGTCCTTCTTGCCTTGTTCATCATACTAAGATAAAATTTAAGGCCAATCATACCTTAACTTATTGTCCGATCAAATGTAGCAACTCCA